>NZ_CP120853.1:132500-5452500 GCF_042465725.1 Microcoleus anatoxicus
CGAGCAACAGTTGAGTATTCAGAGTTTGCCTCGATTTGGTACCGCTCTCGCAGCCCGCACCGAAACAGTGCTTTACCCCTCAACTTCATCTCGACCGCTGTGCCTCAACACATTTCGGGGAGAACCAGCTAGCTCCGGGTTCGATTGGCATTTCACCCCTAACCACACCTCATCCGCTGATTTTTCAACATCAGTCGGTTCGGACCTCCACTTGGTGTTACCCAAGCTTCATCCTGGACATGGTTAGATCACCCGGGTTCGGGTCTATAAACAGTGACTTGTGCTTTCACACTGACGCTCTTGTCAAACTCGCTTTCGCTTTGGCTGCAACCCATAGGGTCTTAACCCGCCACTGCCTATAACTCGCCGGCTCATGCTTCAACAGGCACGCGGTCAGACGTTAAATCGTCCTTCCACTGCTTGTAAGCTAACGGTTTCATGTTCTATTTCACTCCCCTTCCGGGGTTCTTTTCACCTTTCCCTCGCGGTACTGGTTCACTATCGGTCACACAGTAGTATTTAGCCTTACGAGATGGTCCTCGCTGATTCACACGGGATTTCACGGGCCCCGTGCTACTCGGGATACAGTCACGTCCTCTCTACTTTCGACTACAGGACTTTCACCTTCTCTGGTGCAGCTTTCAACTGCTTTGTCTAGCTTTAAGGTTCGTTGATGACTGTCCCACGACCCCAGAAGTCAAAACCTCTGGTTTAGGCTGTTTCCCGTTCGCTCACCACTACTAGGGAAATCGCTATTGCTTTCTCTTCCTCCAGCTACTAAGATGTTTCAATTCGCTGGGTTCGCCGCACCAATCTATGTATTCAATTGGTACTTACTGGGTTGCCCCATTCGGACATCTCCGGATCAATGCTTGCTTCCAGCTCCCCGGAGCTTATCGTCGGTCGCCACGTCCTTCATCGCCTCTGTGTGCCTAGGTATCCACCGTTAGCCCTTTGTAACTTGACCAACATCATTTACTGATGGTCTTTGGTGACCCTGATTTCTCAGTTTTCTCACCTGTTTGATGATTACTTTGTTTCTATGCAGTTTTCAAGGTTCTTACTAGAGTCGAGACTCCAGCATTCCGACTAGCTTTTGGCTGGTCTAGGTGCTGATTTCTACTTCATCTGTGTTATTTCTGGGCTGGGTTGAGTGAGAGTGGAGGTAAGCGGACTCGAACCGCTGACTTCCTGCGTGCAAGGCAGGCGCTCTACCAACTGAGCTATACCCCCACTAAGCTAGTGCGTCATTTTTCTTGGCTGCATTCAGGACTTTTGGTTCCTTCACTCAACACTGAAACTTCTTCACTTGTTTCCAGGTGGGCCATCCTGGATTTGAACCAGGGACCTCACCCTTATCAGGGGTGCGCTCTAACCAACTGAGCTAATAGCCCGTTACCTGAACCCGTTAATAGTTTGAAAGCTTTGACTCTATTATCTCGAACGACCAGGGATGACTGCTTCTAGACCTTTTATGTTTAGGTTCGGTCTGTCTTCAGATGGTCTCCCTAAAAGGAGGTGATCCAGCCACACCTTCCGGTACGGCTACCTTGTTACGACTTCACCCCAGTCATCAGCCCTGCCTTCGGCATCCTCCCCCTCGAAAGGTTAGAGTAATGACTTCGGGCGTGGCCAACTTCCATGGTGTGACGGGCGGTGTGTACAAGGCCCGGGAACGGATTCACCGCAGTATGCTGACCTGCGATTACTAGCGATTCCGCCTTCATGCAGGCGAGTTGCAGCCTGCAATCTGAACTGAGGCAGGGTTTACGGGATTAGCTCTCTCTCGCGAGTTGGCTGCCCTCTGTCCCTACCATTGTAGTACGTGTGTAGCCCAGGACGTAAGGGGCATGCTGACTTGACGTCATCCCCACCTTCCTCCGGTTTGTCACCGGCAGTCTGTTTAGAGTGCCCAACTTAATGATGGCAACTAAACACGAGGGTTGCGCTCGTTGCGGGACTTAACCCAACATCTCACGACACGAGCTGACGACAGCCATGCACCACCTGTGTTCGCGCTCCCGAAGGCACTCTGGTGTTTCCACTAGATTCGCGACATGTCAAGTCCTGGTAAGGTTCTTCGCGTTGCATCGAATTAAACCACATACTCCACCGCTTGTGCGGGCCCCCGTCAATTCCTTTGAGTTTCACACTTGCGTGCGTACTCCCCAGGCGGGATACTTAACGCGTTAGCTACGGCACTGTCCGGGTCGATACAGACAACACCTAGTATCCATCGTTTACGGCTAGGACTACTGGGGTATCTAATCCCATTCGCTCCCCTAGCTTTCGTCCCTGAGTGTCAGTTATGGTCCAGCAAAGCGCCTTCGCCACCGATGTTCTTCCTGATCTCTACGCATTTCACCGCTACACCAGGAATTCCCTTTGCCCCTACCATACTCTAGCTGTTCAGTTTCCACTGCCTTTCCGAGGTTAAGCCCCGGTCTTTGACAGCAGACTTGAACTGCCACCTGCGGACGCTTTACGCCCAATCATTCCGGATAACGCTTGCATCCTCCGTCTTACCGCGGCTGCTGGCACGGAGTTAGCCGATGCTGATTCCTCTGGTACCGTCATTTTGTTCTTCCCAGAGAAAAGGAGTTTACAACCCAAGAGCCTTCTTCCCCCACGCGGTCTTGCTCCGTCAGGCTTTCGCCCATTGCGGAAAATTCCCCACTGCTGCCTCCCGTAGGAGTCTGGGCCGTGTCTCAGTCCCAGTGTGGCTGATCGTCCTCTCAGACCAGCTACCGATCGTCGCCTTGGTGGGCTTTTACCCCCCCAACTAGCTAATCGGACGCGAGCTCTTCTTCAGGCTATAAATATTTTTCCTTTCGGTACATCGGGGGTTAGCAGTCGTTTCCAACTGTTGTCTCCGTCCTGAAGGTAGATTCTCACGCGTTACTCACCCGTCCGCCACTAATGTATTTCTACACCCGTTCGACTTGCATGTGTTAAGCAGACCGCCAGCGTTCATCCTGAGCCAGGATCAAACTCTCCGTGTTGTTGAGTTTTTTCGGCTCATCAAGCTCTTTTTCGGCGACTTGGACATTTCTGTCTCAGTCCCTTAATTTGACCTTGACATTTTTCTCGTTGTTTGCGATATTGAGTTTAGCTCTCGCTTTCACTCTCTATCTGTTAATTTTTTGACGAGGTTAATAGTGCTTTAAGCTTTCAAACTATTCTTTTTTCTAGGTTCAGCGCGCGTTTCGGTGAATCGCTTCTCTTCCGGCGCTTTATTAATATACTTACTTCGCCTGGTGTTGTCAAGCGTTTTGTGAAACTATTTTTGACTTTTTTTTGAACCTATACACTGTAAGGGTTTCGGCTTTTGGACCAGGCTCCGACATCCGCTGGCTGATGCCTCTTTTCCGGAAGGGGTCTTTTTTTGGGCACTCCGGGGGCTTTTTGGGCTCTGAAGCTGCCACCCATGAGTAGAATGTCTCTACACGATGTAGATGTCCTATATATAGATGTTCGATCGCCCACTCATGAAAAAACCTACTCTTCGCCCTACTGTCTTATTCCTTACCTGTGCTTCACTGCTGCTGGCTTGCAGTCAGACGAACACTCCCCAAACCTCTACCACAGCATCTCCGGCGACTTCGCCATCTGCCGGTACTTCGCCACAGGGTTCGGCTGGGGGAAATTCCAACACTATATATATAGGGATTGGGGTGGCCCAAACTAGCAATGTGGCTTTACTTGGCCAGGAACAAGTGGCTGGGGCGAAAATTGCCGAGAAGTATTTTAACGACAAGGGCGGTGTGGATGGGACACCGATTAAGCTGGTGTTCCAAGATACTGGTGGAGATGAACAAGGGACGATCAATGCCTTCAATACTCTGATCAATCAGGATAAGGTGGTGGGTATTGTGGGCCCAACTCTCTCGCAGCAGGCTTTTAGTGCCGATCCGATCGCCGATCGCGCCAAAGTTCCCGTACTCGCACCATCCAACACCGCTAAAGGCATTCCCCAGATTGGCGATTATATTGCTAGAGTCTCCGCGCCTGTCGCCGTGGTAGCACCTAATGCTGTGAAAGCTGCACTGAAGCAAAATCCGAATATTAAGAAAGTAGCCGTGTTTTTTGCTCAGAATGATGCTTTTAGCAAATCTGAGACTGAAACTTTCCAGACAACGGTTAAAGATATGGGACTGGAATTGGCAACAGTCCAAAAATTCTTGACTACTGATACAGATTTCCAATCTCAAGCCACTAATGCGATAAATGTCAAGCCCGATCTGATTATTATTTCTGGGTTGGCTGCTGATGGGGGCAATTTAATTAAGCAGTTGCGGGAATTGGGTTACAAAGGCGTTATCATTGGCGGCAATGGTCTGAATACTTCTAATGTATTTGCTGTTTGTAAGGCGCTCTGTGATGGGGTTTTGATTGCCCAAGCATACAGCCCGGAATATGAGAATGAAATTAATAAGGCTTTTCGCGAGGCTTATCGCGCTCAATTTAAGAAGGAACCGCCTCAGTTTAGCGCTCAAGCTTTTACTGGTGTTCAAGTTTTTGTTGATTCATTAAAGGTGATAAATTCTCAGTCGAAGGTTAGCCAAAAGCCTTTGGGAGAATTGCGTACAAGTTTGAATCAGCAGTTGTTGGGTGGAAAGTACGATACGCCTTTGGGGGAAATTTCTTTTACGCCTGAAGGTGAAATCAATCAGAAAGAGTTTTATGTGGCGCGGATTAAGATGGAGGCGGATGGGAATAATGGTAAGTTTGAGTTTTTGAAATGAAGGAAGAAGGAAGAAGGAAGAAGGAAGAAGGAAGAAGGAAGAAGGAAGAAGGAAAATCCCAAATCTCAAATCCTCAAGCCCCCGAATTTATCCGTGGGGTCAATCCAAAATCTAAAATCTAAAATCTAAAATCGAATGACTTCGGTGTGATGCTCAATTCTTAACTGGTGATGGATTTAACTCTGTTTCTGCAACAATTTTTGAATGGTTTGTCGATCGGCAGCGTGTATGCTATTTTTGCCTTGGGATATACGCTGGTCTTTTCTATTCTCGGAATTATTAATTTTGCTCACGGTGCAGTGTTTACCTTGGGTGCTTATTTCACCTATGCGCTGATGGGGGGTACTTTCGGTTTTAATGGGTTGTGGGCTAATGCTCGAATTCCCGTGGAATTGCCTTTTGCTGTGGCGTTAATTTTGGGCAGTGTCATGGCTGGTTTGGTGGGAGTAATTGTTGAACGAGTTGCTTTTTTACCTTTGCGCCGCCGACACTCAGATTCTCTGCTGACGGTGGTTTCTAGTTTGGGTGTTGCAGTTGCGATCGCAAATATAATCCAATATCTTGTCGGTGCGGAAATTTACACTTTTCCTGCTAATACTTACGGCTATTTACCTGCTGCGATCAACTTCGGGACAGCCGATCAACCAATTCCGATTCGGACTGTTCAAATAGTAATTTTTGCGGTATCAGTTGCGATTGTGGCTATCTTAACTTACTTGATAAATTTCACTAAGTTTGGCAAAGCAATGCAGGCGGTGGCTGAAGATGCTACTACTTCTAGTTTGTTGGGGATTGATACCGATCGATACATTGTATTGACGTTTTTTGTGAGTAGTTTTCTGGCTGGTTTGGCGGGGAGTTTGGTGGGTTCTAGTGTGAGTATTGCTGGGCCTTATTTTGGTATTGCTTTTGGTTTGAAGGGTTTGGCGGTGATTGTGCTTGGGGGGTTGGGGAGTATTCCTGGGGCGGTTTTGGGTGGGTTTATTATTGGTTTGGTTGAGGCTTTTGTACCGGGAGATTTTTCGGCTTATAAGGATGCTGTGGCTTTTGCGATATTGTTTATTATGCTGTTGGTTAGGCCGCAGGGTTTGTTTGGACGGCGTTTGATTCAAAAGGTTTAAGTTTAGTTTGTTATATCAAAATATACGATCGCCAATAGGGAGTAAGATTAAATGAACCGCGAAGACGCTAAGGACGCGAAGGAAGAGAAAGAAGAAAATAAGGTTATTTGTTTGCGTATTAATAAATAAAGAAAGTTATGAATGATTTTTTTACTACTTATGGGTTTCTGATTGTCTCGATGTTGTTGGGTGCAATGTTGGGAATGTCGCTTTATTTGCCTCTAATGACTGGTCAGTTGTCTCTGGCTAGCCCTGGTTTTTATGCGTTGGGTGGGTATATTGCGGCGATTTTGTCTACGATGGTGTTTAAGCCGACAGAAGGTTTGTTTCCTCTACCATTGCTGTTGGTGGAGATGATAATTGCAGGGGTTGTTTCGGGGTTGCTGGGGATTTTGGTGGGAATTCCGGCGCTGCGGTTGAGTGGGATTTATTTGGCGATCGCAACTATCGCTTTTGTGGAAATTTTGCGGGTTTTATCGCTGAATCTGGATATCACTGGTGGGGCGGTTGGTATTTTTGGGATTCCGCAACCGTTTGGAACGCCGATCGAGTATTTGTGGATTGTACTACCTTTACTGTTGGTAAGTATGGCGATTGTCTATCGGCTGGAACGGATTCGGGTGGGGCGGGCTTTTGCGGCGATTCGGGCTGATGAGTTGGCGGCTGATGCGATCGGCATTAACCCAACTTTTTATAAGGTTTTGGCTTTCACTTTGGGTGCGATTTTAGCTGGTGTTGTGGGTGCGATTAGTGCTCATTTTCTGAATACTTGGAACGCCCGTCAAGGTACTTTTGATGCTAGTATTATTTACTTGACTTCTGTGTTGATTGGTGGTAGCAGAACGTTTCTGGGAGCTGTTTTGGGTGGGATGGTGTTTACTGCTTTACCGGAGGTGTTGAGGGGAATGGCGACTATTCAGGGATTGCCGATTTGGTTGGCGCAATTTCTGCGGGATGGGCGGTTAATTGTGTTTGGGGTGTTGATTGTTTTGGGGACGATATTTTTTCCGCAAGGTTTGGTGACGCCGGAGTTGTTGAAGAAATTTAAAAAGGGCGATCGTACTTCTGTTTAAAATTAGATTATTGGTAGATATAAAGTGCGATCGAGTTTTCCTTTTCTATTGTTAGATATCACAGATTTTCAATGAACTCCTCGACTGTGACTTGCGCCTGCTTGAGAATGCCGCTCAACGTACCAACCTTCAATTCTTGATGCACTGGAACAACACAACCAATATCGCCTTCTTCGGTTTCTTTTTTCAGGACAACATGACTGCCAGTTTGACGAACTTGCTCGAATCCTAAACGCTCCAATGCACGAATTGCTTCTCTACTTGAAATTCGCGGCATTTTAGGCATAGCTGACATCAATGCTGGTCACAAATCTCGGAGATGTTTGAGGTACGGGAAATTCCTCCAAATATAACCGCGTAGCCTCTCTCAAACCCGCAATCGCTTGCTCGATCGTTTCACCTTGATCTACTGTTCCAACTTCTGGACATTCAGCTATGTACATATCATCTTCTTTGTACAGAATAACTGTAAAGCTGCGATTTTTCATTGCATCTTATCCCTCAAGTTTTCTCTAATCAGCATAACATAACCGTTTCTCATATCAGTCAATCTGGTAGCAAATTTTTGTCTACCTCAGAAGCCAGCTTGAGAATGCGATCGACTCTAACTATTGATCTCAGTTAAAATGATTTTCCATCGCGTGTAAAGGAATTTCGCCATTGAATTGCCTGATCTGTCGTCTATCTTTCCTTCCAAAGATCTGGCTATTTAATTTACAAGATATTATTTAATTATCGCATCCAGACAAAGAGTGCGATCGCCTATCAGTAAAAAAGTGAGGGGCGATCGCATCCACACTTTTCATCGATCGCCTATCGATAAAAAAAGTAAGGGGCGATCGTATCCCTACTCCCTTATCGACTAAAACAAACTCTGAGAACACCTGAATTGTCTCCTAGTGCATTGTCAGCATCGTTAATTCGTATAGCAGTCCGAGTGATTGGTTTAGGTAGTTGTTGAACCCCCCGCACCCATACATATCCAACACCATCTGTGGGAATATCTACAAATAATGCACCAAAAGGATATGCTTGATCGTATTTATATTGGTTATATGGCTCTAGCCCAGGTTCATTGTGGCCTTGAGGACCAACAGGAGCATAGCTTCTGGCATCTACAGACCAACCTCCACCAACACTGGCTATACGAGTATATGGACCCCCAAGGTCAAAGTATTGCCAACCTGTTCTCGAACTTACATCAAAGCACTTAACTGCTTGCGCTTTTGCTTCGTGCATACTAAAATTAGTAACCAGCACAACAGCGGATATCAAAATAAATTTTAGAGTTAGTTTCATCAGTTAGTTCTCTAATTTCAGTTAACTGTCGGTTCATAGTACCTCCTTCTTAAGGAAGGATTATTCAACTTCTTTCCTATCAAAACCCAAGCCCGATCGCCCTGTCGGTGAAAAAAGACAAGGTGCGATCGCATCCACACTTTTCATCGATCACCTAATTGATCAAAAAAGTAAGGGGCGATCGCATCTTTCACCCTCACCACTTAGACTTACAGGTCGCGCTAGTACTAACTTCGACGTTAGCAGAAGCAGGATCGTTATACCAACCAATAAACTGCCTAGCATCTAGTTTCCCTTGATATCCTTCCTTACCGCTGTCTAGATCCCAAGTTGCTTCCATTGATGCTTGACCATTTCTGTATTTGACCTTAACGTATCCATCAAGGTAGTATCTCCTACCGCATTTTGGTAAACTAACATTCGGCGTAATGTAAGTTACCCATCCTTTTTGCATCATCTGAGTGCAAGCACCTTCTCGACATTCCGGCATATACGAGCCCATTGCAGATGTGATTTCTACGTTTGCCACATATACATCACCAATATGTTTATTGAATGTATAGGAACCTGTATACCGTTGCTGTGCAAGTACATCTACATTACCAGATACAGAAATATAACCAACGGCAGCAGTCAAAACAGCAGCACGCACGATTTTACCCATTTGAATTAATCCTCCATTACGGTTGTTTGATGGTGTTTATCTTGTCCGTACTTACAATGTAAATATCAAATAATCTTTCCCAATCAAAACCAAAACCCGATCGCCCTGTCAGTCGGATTGAGTCTGAACTTTTCCCGAAAAATTTGCTCAAATTTCGGAAAGATCGGATAGTATCGGAAAAACCCGCCTATCTGACCGATCGATAAACATCGCAAAAGCCTGAAAACTGGTAGATGAAATTCTGTTCACCAATACAGGCGATGAAACTAATTTTTATCCTTTTCCACATCATAAACCGATCGCACAAAACTGAAAAGCAAAAAAAGACGGAAAAAGACGGGCATTTCTAAAATTGCGATGCAAGGCGGATCGAGACGGATAAAGACGGATAAAGTCGGGTATACTAACTATAGTTATCCGACCCCCCTACTGATGGACACTGCTCATATCTTGCAATTTGTAGATAAAGTGCTCAGCGCGAAGACAGGCAAACATCTCAATGACTTGCAGCGCGGAATTATCAAGGGAATACTGAGGCGACAAAAGTATTCTGATATTGCAAATACTTATAATTGTACTGTGGGTCATGCTAAGGATGTAGGTTACGAGCTTTTGCAAATGTTATCTGATATTTTTGGCGAATCAGTTGATAAAGGTAATCTGGAATCTGTGCTAGAACGGCAGTTAAATCTGAATATAAATTTTGGCGATCGCACTACTAATTTTGGTAATAGCAATACAATTAACTATATCAATGGTTGCTCAGAACTACCCACTCCTACCCCAGATAAAACTCGGTCTGAAACTCCTGACTTCCAGGACAGCACGAATCAAGTTAAAATTGAAATGGTTGGTAAATTACGACAGTTGGGATTGAAAGATGAGCAAATTGCAGAGGTGCTAGGGTTAGCCTTGGAGGTAGTGAAATCATTATAATATATCATATTTGCCGTATTTTTGGGAAGGAGTATCATGCCAAGGATTCAGTTAGATTTAGGTTTCAATCGCTTAGGAAGGTTTGCCGAACAAACGATCGCCTTTTGTAAAAAGTGGCGGATCGTAGAGTTAGCGCTGTTTGGTTCGGTTTTGCGAGAAGATTTTTGCCCAGAAACAAGCGACATAGATATACTCGTAACTTTTGCACCTGATTACCGATGGACATTTGATGACGCGATGCAGATGCAGGAGGAACTTGAAACTTTATGCGGACGCAAGGTAGATATCCTTAGCAAACAATGTATCGAACACAGTATTAACTGGATGAGAAAACAAGAAATTCTCAACTCTGCAAAGGTAATTTATGTCAGCAAATAGAGATATGGCTTCCCTGTTGGATATTGTGCAGGCTGGCGAGATGAGTCAACCTATTTGTATTTTTTAAGCGAGTAACTAATTATTTTAGTTAAGATTCATCATTACTGGTTATTTGTTACTGGTTATTTGCAGGAAATAACCAATAACTAATAACTAATGACTAATGACTAATGACCCTTCGACTCCGCTCAGGGCGACGCTCCGCGGTTCAGTCAGCGGAGTCGAAGGGCAGGGCACCGCTAATGACTAATGACCCTTCGACCCTTCGACCCTTCGACTCCGCTCAGGGCGACGCTCCGCTCAGGGCGACGCTCCGCGGTTCAGTCAGCGGAGTCGAAGGGCAGGGCACCGCTAATGACTATTCATCATCATCAAAAGCTTGACTGCCGCCACCAACTGCTACTAAATCAATTTGCTGGCGATAGTAATCCACGCTCTTGACTTGAACTTCTACCCGATCGCCCAAACGGTACTGATTGCGGTTTTTGCGACCGACGAGAGTTTGTTGGCGCGATCGATATTCGTACCAATCATCTTTCAAGGAAGAAACGTGCACCAATCCTTCAACTCGCAGAATCTCACTCTCCGGCGGCCGCACCTCAATTTCCACAAAGAAACCATAGGATTGTACACCTGTAATCAAACCCTGGAAAGTTTGACCGGTGCGTTCTTTCATCAATCCGGTTTTCTTCAAGCCTTGCAAATCGCTTTCAGCGTCCTCAGCAACTCTTTCCCGTTCTGTCAAGTGTACTACCACCGATGCAAATTCTGTCTCAAATTCGTGGTGTAAGTCTGGGGGGAGAACATTCCAAGTAATTTGGCCGTGACAGGAGGAATGGTGCAGGTCAACTTTTTCCTTGGCCCGTGTGGTACGGCTGCTGCGGCCTTGCTCGAATACTGCTTGCAACAATCGCAGCACGAGTAAATCGGCATAGCGAGATAGTGGGGAAGTACAGCGGGTGTAACCTTCTGCCAAAGCTAAACCGAAGTGTGGTTTAGGAGTTGTGCTGTAAACAGCGGGCTTCATGGTGTCTTCCAGCAGGTAGGTGAGCACTCTTTCGGATTTCAATCCGGCAAACTGCTGGGTAAATCGCTGAAAGTCTATGGGCAGAACTTCTTCTTCGTTTTCTAGGTACAGTTCGCCTCCGAGGTTGTTGGAAAGTTTGATGAACTCTTGAATGTCTGCATGATCTGGCATGGGCTGGACGCGGTAAATTCCGGGGACTCCCAAGGCTTGCAGGTGGGTGGCTACGGCTTGGTTGGCGAGTACGACTAATTCAGATAGGGCGGACTGGGCTGGGGGGGCGATCGCAAATGCTCCCAATTCCCCTTCATCGTCGAAGTGAGAGTTGGCGTCGGGCAAATTTAGTTCAAAAGCTCCTCGCTGGAGCCTCGCCTTTCTGGCTGCCTGGGAGGCTGCGGAGATTTGCTCTAGGAAAGGACGAAGGGCTGTGGATAAAGGTTGAGTTTCGTCATCGGAGGTCGATGCCAGAATTGCTTCTGCTTGGTGATAGCTGAGCTGGTAGTCAATTTGAATGACGCTGGTTTGAATGGAGTATTCTGTTAGTTCTCCTGATTCGTCTAGGGTGAGCAACACGCTGAAGGCTAGCCGTTCGGTGTCTGGTAGCAAAGAGCAGCGCTCGTTGAGGATCGATGGTAGGACGGCGATGATTTTGTCTCCCAGATGGGCTGCTGTGCCTCGCTTGCGGGCTTCGCGGTCGATCGGGGTTTCGGGTTGCACGTACTCAGCGACGTCGGCGATGTGAATTCCGACTTGCCAACCTCCCGACTTGAGGGTTTCAATGGAGAGAGCACGTTCCACAGGCGGGTCCCACAGGAATGAGGCTGGATCGAATTCGTTTTCGGCTGTGGGAGAGAAAGTTTCTGACTCGGTTTCTGGGACATCATCATTTTTGTCGCTGTTGATTTCTCCCAGTTCGTTGTTGCTGAAAGTGACTGTGAGAATGTTACGCAAATCTAGGCGTTTTTTGATGTCGGTTTTTTTGAGTTTGCTGGGTAAATTTTCGGCTGCTTTGATGACTGCTGGGGGAAACGATCGCGGTAAGTCGTGTTTGCAGCATACTATGTCGAGGTCGTCGGCGGCTTCGGCGTCGGAACCTAGTACCTGTACTACTTTTCCGACTGGGCGATGGGTGCCGAGGGGATAGCGTTTGACTTCGACGTGTACTAGGTGGTCGATCGCCTCTTCGAGATTGGTGCCGTTTGCCAGTAAGTCTAGTTCAAATAGCAGGCGATCGTCTAGGGGAATTGCTCTGTAGCTGAGGCGGCCGGTGGGGGTTGCTGTTTGCTTGACTCTGGCGAGTACCGAGGGGTTGGCGCGTTCGAGTATCAACATCACTTCGCCTTCGGGGGAACGGCGGCGGCTACCTTCTTTGATGATTTTGACTAAGACTCGATCGCCATTCCATGCTGTTGAGAGATGACTTTCTCGCACGTAAACGTCTTCTGAACCTTCGGCGTCTTGAATTGCGAAGCAAAATCCTTTGCTCGAACAGCGCAGTTTTGCTTCTACCACATCGTCTTCAGTTACTCGACGATATCGACCTTTGTCTTTGACTAAAATCCCAATTTTCTCTAGAGCTTCTAATGCGATTTGAAGTTTGAGTTGACTGGTGACATCATTGCAATCGAGTTTTTTCTCTAATGCTTTGGGAGCCACTAATTTGTCTTCTGTAAAATTTGCCAACAGTGCAGCGATAGAAAATTCCATGTAGCGATCGATCCTCTTTTTTCCAGCAATTAGTCTAATTTTGGCGAAATCGGCCACGCTCTTTCCCGCTTTCGCTGTGCTTACACGCCCAAGATCTGGCGGGGGTTAGTTAGGTGTAGACAAGCACAACCACCTAGTTTGAGCGCGGGATTTTTTTAGGAAATTCTCTCCCGACTCTGCTGGTGGCAATTTTTCTGCTGTCTGTCTTCAACTGACTTCTGACGTTGCAGAAAATTGTCTCTTACCCTTACTACTTTTGCTTACTTGCTTTGCCATTTCCGATAGGTAGAAATGACCTGACGGTGGCTGTTAGCTTAAACCGCGGGATGTGGCATGGGGTTTAGTGGCGTGAAAGGTGGCGTGGATGATTCACCTTTAATTTATTGTATGTTGAATAGGTGCTTTCAGAAAATTGTTTTCTTGCTGATTGTACTACACTTAAGCCATAAGCCCCATCTGGTTTCGGGGTCAAAACATTATGTTTGCTCAATTTCGCGCCCTTTATCCCACTGGACAGTTAATCTGTGAATTGCTGACTGTTCATCATGGCAAGTTTGTGGTTCGCTGTCTGCTTCAGGTTGATGGCAAAACTCTCGCTACAGGTATGTCGGCTGCTGAGTCGGTTGAGGATGCTGAGGACCGCGCTCGGTGGCGATCGCTCGCTGTCCTTGGATTTGATCCGGCTCAACCTCCGACGATCGCCCCTGTTGCTCAGCCTCCCGTGGCACCTCCGGCCCCCGTGGCACCTCCTGTGTTAGAAAGGCCTGCTACTACTGACAATTTTGCATTACCACATCAGAGCAATTTTGTCAATAGTCCATCGCCATTAATCGAAGAGGCGATCGCACCGATACCGGAAGCTTTGCCGCCAATGGTCGATCGAACTGTGACAGCCTCTAGAGAGGAATTTGACTCCGATGCTTGGCTGTCTTCCAGCTACGGCGCACCGATTCAGGAACGGGAGATGCCAAGGGCTAGCCAAACTGAAATTTTACAGGGGGCTGCCGAAGTTAGGGACTTGGAACCAATTGCTGTTGGGATTCCGAGTGATTCGATCGAGGATATTTCTGAGACGATCGCCCAAATAGAGGCAATCCTCAAGCGATTGAAATGGACTAAAAAACAAGAAAGTGACTGTCTACAACACAATTACGGCAAAATGTCCCAGGGAATTCTGTCTGCTGGAGAGTTGCTGGACTTCCTAGATTATCTCCAAATTTACAGCAAAACCACTGATGAAATCAAGCGTTTGAGCTGGAGTCCCAGTCGAGGAAAGGATCATCTCAAACAAGGTTACGGTAAGGAAGCGCGGCACTTTTTAACTAAGGAAGAATTGCTCGATTTTCTGCAATATCTGGAATCTTTGCCATCTGATAACTAAGTGCGATCGGATGTAACCATCGACAACAGGGAAAATGAGGAGACGGCAATGCCCATTAGTGTCAACTTAAGCCTGAAAGCCATATAAATGTAGCTTTTGGGCAAAGTCTAGATCCCCCTCGCATCCCCCGATCGAAGGGGGACGAAAGAAAAGACTCTTGTCCCCCCCTTCGATCGGGGGGCTCGTTCGGATCTAAATTTAATAGTCTTGCCAGCAGTCTGTGACTGGGTTTAAAGTTAAGTTGACACCAATGGGCTCTTGGAGTGTCCTGACTACTGATAATTTAGGCAACGGCGGCGATCGGGCGAGTTGCAGAAGGACGGCGATCGATCACTTGATCCACCAAACCGTAGTCCTTTGCTTCTTCCGCCGACATGAAGAAATCCCGTTCGGTATCTTCTTCAATGCGCGACAGAGGCTGACCGGTATGATCTGCCAAAAATCCGTTCAGGCGGCGTTTGTGGTACAAAATCTCTTTAGCCTGAATTTCAATATCCGTTGCTTGTCCCTGAGCTCCCCCTAGGGGTTGGTGGATCATAATCCGGGAATGAGGCAGACTCATCCGCTTGCCTTTGGCGCCTGCACTCAACAGAAAAGCGCCCATGCTGGCGGCCAAACCGAGACAAATGGTGCACACATCGGGGCGGATGTGGTTCATGGTGTCAAAAATGCCCATACCTGCTGTCACCGAACCCCCTGGGGAGTTGATATAGAGGTAGATATCTTTTTCTGGGTCTTCGGCATCTAAAAATAGTAATTGGGCAACAATCAGGTTAGCCAATTCTGAGTCTACCTGTTGGCCCAAGAAGACGATGCGATCGCGCAGAAGTCGCGAGTAAATGTCAAAGGCGCGTTCGCCACGACCGGATTGTTCTATAACTGTTGGGATCATTGGACAGGGCCTGCCTATTTACGTCTCTATTTTTTAATTTTAGCGGGTGGGGCTTGTTTGTAGTTAGGGATTCGTGGCGGGCGATCGACTTTAGCGAGCAAAATCCTTAATTTGGCGTGGATTCAGGTATTATGGCCGTCGTATTTTCTCGATTCGAGAACTGAAATAGCCTGCTCGCGTGTGACACTAGGGAAATGGTCTAGAAACTCATTGAGCGAATCACCAGCTTCGAGATAATCAAGTAACGTCTTCATGGGGACGCGAGTACCCATAAACACAGGAGTTCCCCCTAGAATGTCGGGGTCACTATGAATGATAGGTAGTGGGGTTTTTTGATTTAAAATGCGGGTAAATTTCCTTCTCAAATAATTCTTGAATTTCTGCCGGCTGCTGTGCAACTAAATCTTGATAATCTTCCTCAACAGGAATATTGTAAGTTGCTGTGCGTTTAGCAATTTTGGGCAACCAAGTTGTATGTACAGTAAAACCGAGTTTAAGTTGTGGATGCCATAGCTGACAAACTGGCCCTTGTTTGAGATTTGCTGCATCAAAAATCCAAATCTCATTACCATTATCTGTTTCCTCATCAGTGCCGTGATGCACCACACAAACAAGATAACCATCCGTTGAGTCTCCAGTCCCGTCAGCACGGGGCACAAATTGCGGTGAAGTCCCAAATGAATTACTCGGAAACTGATAGACATCTTGAATTTCCAAACGGCTTTCCGACTCGCTAACACTGGTTAATGGCTGAATATGCAAGCGAAGTAAGTTTGATTGAATTCCCTCTTTTGTTAGGTTAATAACTTCCTGTTCTGGTACGTCTCGATATTTATAGTTTTTGTACAGTTTCAAACCATGTTTTGTGAGTAACTCCGGCCAACATCCCAAACAACTCCAATAAATATCTTGTAAAGGTTTTGACGTATCCGCACAAGTAAATAATGCGGGCCCCCAAGTATACTGAGAATAAGTATTGTCCTCTTTTTTAAACTCTTGTCCTTCCTCAGATTTATTTGGACTATAATCCTCATATAAAGCCGTCAAATCCGAGCGGATTAATTCACCGGTTTCTCCATTAACGATATGACATCCAAGTCGGCTTATATCCGTTGGGCCCATAATCACCCCATAAAGTTTTTCTAAATTGTCAATTTCGCTCGATGTCAACACTGATTCATCAATATCTCGAATCCACTCCGCCGCATCCCAAGTACCCATATTTGCCATGTGAAGCGTAATTTCTTGGTTGGGATTTTTGTAATCAGCGATAAAATGATTTGTACCGCGAGGAATTATCGCTTTTTGCACCCGGACTTTTTTCTTGTCTGGTTTTAGCGCATCTCGACGAATAATATAAACGCGATTGTCTGCTAATTGTTGCCGGTCTATTAAATTTATTAAAAATTTCTTGACACTTTTATATTTTTTGCCTGACCCCGCTGGTAATAATTCTGCTATCAGCAATTTGAAAGCGGTATCTATCAGGATAATATAATCTTCCGTTATCGCAAGTTGGTGTAGACTTTGCTCAATTTTTACCGGGCAGCCATTTGTTTTTACCAGTTGCCATCTTTGAAGATTTCCTTTACCATCCCAGCGGACTAAGTAGGTGAAATTGCTAAACGGATTGAACGCTTGGAGCAAATTGTAGATTGCCAAAATTAAATTTTTGCAAAAGCCGATAATTTTCTCAAAAATGTTTTCGGAGGTTGCTTGTTTCTCTTCTTCTGATTTTATCGGTTCCTCGATGATGATCTCTTCGGGAGGATGAAGTACAAGCGAACACATCGAGCTGAGAAAATCCAATACCCCATCAATTTCCGGTCGTAATTGTGGGAGAAATGTCGTTAAAGACCTGCCGGCATTAACCGTAAACATTTCTTTTGTGTGAAAATCAAAACAAGGATGAGCCGAACTCTGCACCAAGGGAAAAGGAAACGGCGGTTTAAAAGGTAAATGTGCCATTAAAGGATTCATCGCACGCCACTCTGAATTACTCCCCACAGGCGTAATAACTTCCAGAGTTTCAGGGTCAATTTCGTAAGGCCGACCTATATCCCAGGTTGCCAGCAAACGATATCCTTCCTCTTCAGAAAATTTCATTGGTAAAAAAGCAGTATTAAGCTGATTTCTAGCTCCCAATTTTTCTGAAAAACGTAAAATCCCCAAATTGTAAAAATTTAATTTTTTTTGGCGAAACGTGGCGATATCAGCATAATAACAGGAAGTTTTCATCAACGCAGAAGAAAACTTCACTCCCCCAGCAGGATCGTTAAAATCTAAGCGATAAACCATGCCATCGCCATTATAAAGAGCCGTTGAGCCATCACTGGAAGGAAAAACAATTTCTGTCCCTGGCTGATTCGGAGAATTTACCGACCCCACCGGCCCGATAATAAAGACATGACCCTGCAAATCTTCAGGAATTTTTCCCTTATCTTTCACAAGCAAATTTAGGGCAGGTTGTTTTGACTTTTGCGTTTCGTTGTTGCCTCCAAATTCTGCTCGATTTGCTGATAAAACTGAACGAGGAAACACACTTGCTGGTTGAGTCATAAAAGATGCTGCTGATTAAACAGAAAGAGAGCCTTTTTTTCTAAATCTGGACAAGTCACTTGAAAGCTAACGCAACAATAACGTTAACACCCATCAGATAACTTTAGCCGAGTTCAGCAATTAATACAATATCTATTAGAAATTTAAAAAAATTACTTGCCAAACTTCCCTAATTTAAGAGAGATTGTCTGGCAAGTAAAAATCCAAGTAAAATGTATTTGAGACTACAGACACCATCACCATTTATTATTCTTCTCCTGGTGGGGCTTCACATTCACGGGTTTTTCGATTTAAAATGCGGGTAAATTTCCTTCTCAAATAACTCTTGAATTTCTGCCGGCTGCTGTGCAACTAAATCTTGATAATCTTGTTCAACAGGAATATTGTAAGTTGCTGTGCGTTTAGCAATTTTTGGCAACCAAGTTGTATGTACTGTAATTCCAAAATTAAGTTGAGGATGCCATAGTTTACACAAGGGCCCTTGTTTCAGATTTGTCGCATCAAAAATCCAGATTTGATTGCCATTATCCGGTTGATCGTCTGTGCCATGATAAACAACACACATAATGTATCCATTCGTAGAACTACCATCTACTCCTGTTTTGGAAGGGATGAACTGAGGTGAGTTGACAAAATAACCAGTTTCAAACTGATAAATATCTTGAATCTCTAATCTGTTTTCACCGTCTTTCACGCTTTCCAAAGGTTTGATATGCAATCTCAATAAATTAGACTTGATTCCTTTTTTGGTAAGTTCAAGTAGTTCTGGCACCGGCACCTCTCGATATTTATAAGGTGCATACATTTTTAAGCCGTGTTCCGTTAAGATATCCTCCCAAGCACCAAAAAAACTCCAGTAAATATCTTGAAACTTTTCTGTGGGTTGGTTGTCCTGGTAAGCATAAAGCGCGGGCCCCCAAGTGTACTGACAAAACTCTTTCTTTTCTGCTTGTTGACTAGGGGAATTATCTTGATAAACGCTGGTTAGATCCGATCTTACTACCTTTGCGTTTTCTGCATCAATCACATAGCATCCCATACGGCTAATATCCAATGGCCCCACAGTCATCCCGTACATGGGAGGTAGTTTATTTGACAGGGGTTTTTCCTCGGTATCATCAAAATCGATATCACGAATCCATTCCGCTGTATCCCAGGCACAAATATGAGCCAAGTGAAGGGTAATTTGTTTGTTGGGATTTTTAAAATCTACCAAAAAGTGAGTCGTTTCGCGAGGTATGACAACTTTTTTAGCTTCAATATTCTTCTGGCCTGGTTTCAAATCAGTACGTTTGATAAGATATATGTCTGTATCGGATAATTGCGGATAATTTATAAGATTTCTGAGTAATTTTTTCAAGTATTTGCTCATTTTGTTTGTGGTAGATGGCAAAAGCTCTTCCAATAAAAATTTAAACCCTGTATCAACTAGCAATACATAATCTTCTGTTAATCCCATTTGATGAATGCTTTGTTTAATTTGAAGGGGGTTTCCATTGTATATTACATTCCATCTATCAAGCTTCCCTTTTCCATCCCAAACAATTAAATCAACATAATGATTGAAAATTTTTATTTTTTTTATAACAATTTTCATAAGATAGTTATACCCAGTAATATTAATATTTTTTAATATTTTTGTAGAACCATACATATTTTTAATAGCATTAATAATAGATTGCATTGATTGAGCCACAAAAGTCAATACTGACCAACCGCAATTAACAGTAAACATCTGCCGACTTTTAGGATCGAAACAAGGATGGGCGGAAGAATGAACTAATTTAAAGCAAAAATTAGGTTGAAATGGCAAACGAGATAATAAATAATTCATCGCCCGCCACTCTTTATTACAACCAACAGGGGTTACAATTTCAAGAGTTTTTGTGTCAATCTCATAAGGCCGTCCCATGTCCCAAGTTACTAGCAGACGCTCACCTTCCTCCTCAGAATATTTCATTGGAAGAAACCCTGTATTAAGCTGGTTACGAATACCAAGTTTTTTAGACATCCGCATAATACCAAAATTTTGAAATTTAAAATCTGGCAAACACTTTGTAGTTGCTAGATCAGCATAGTAACACGGAGTTTTCAGAAGCCTAGTTGTTAGAGAAATTCCTTGTTCAAGGTTGTCCAAGTCAATACGGTAAACTATCCCATCACCGTTATAAAAAGGAGTAGAACCATCACTGGACGGAAAGACGATGTTATCCTCAAAAAGACTTTGAGAATCTACGGAGCCGGCTGCTGAAATGATAAATATATGACCGTGCAAGCCTTCCGGTAAAATTTTTCCGTCTTCAACTATGAGTTTAAGGGGGGGTTTAGCATTTTGATTATCTTCTGGAAGTCCAAATTCTTCCCGACTAACTGATAATATAGAACGAGGGAACGACTTTTTTATATCTTCAGCAGTTTTTGTTGTGTTTACATTCATGGTTGTACTTTCAAGAAGTCCTACTTACAATATGTTAAGCAATAGGTTAATGATCGCGGCTAAGCGGACACAACCAAATTGCACATTTCTTAGATTACCACACTTAAGTAAAAACATAATATCGGTTAAGATTTCAAATCGGCTCTAACTCCTCACCACCGCTATTTCATAAAATTTTGCACTCTAATACCTTGGTTAACTCTTTAAAAGTTACCAAAATTACTTGCCAAACTTCCCTAATTAGTAGATTGTCTCGCAAGTGAAAATTCACTTTAAATGTATCGGGGAGTACAGACATCATAATCAGTTGGTGTGATTTTTTATTCTGTCATTATCGCACTTCACACTCACGGGTTTTTCGATTTAAAATGCGGGTAAATTTCCTTCTCAAATAACTCTTGAATTTCCGGGGATTTTTTGGCTACTAAATCTTGATAATCTTCCTCCACCGGCACATTATAACCGGCAGTCCGTTTAGCAATTTTTGGCAACCAAGCTGTATGTAGCGTAAACCCAAATCGTAATTCAGGATCACCTAACTTACAAATCGGCCCACCGACCAAGTTTTTCGCATCAAATATCCAAATTTCTGACGAATTTTTAAAGTAAATTGTACAGACAATATAGCCATCTGTCGAATCTCCATTTCCCCCCGCACGCGGCACAAATTGGGGGGAGTTTATCATGTATCCTTCTGCTGTATTATCTGCTTCAATTTCTGGCATAAACACAAAGGCATCAGCAATTTTCATCTCTTGAGTGTCGAGGCGCAATAAACAAGCCGGCTTTCCTTCCTGCCGATCTAAAAGTTTTAGCAAATCTTCATTTGACACCTCTCGATATTTATAGTTTTTATACAATTTAAAAATAAACTTTGTTAGCAATTCAGGCCAAAATCCGAAAGAACACCAGTAAATATTTTCTATTTTTTCTGGCGACTTTCCAGAAGGGAGAAAATCGCAATAAGTATAGAGTTCTGCACCCCAGGTAAAATTAATATCAGAAATGATTTGTGATTCAATTATTTCTCCTTTTTTTACATCAATAATATACCGCCCAAATCGGCTAACATCCATCACTTCCGTTTGCATTCCATACAAGCGTGACGCTATAGGTGTTTCTGACTTATCCGCTAACGTATCAAATTCCCGCATCCACTCTCCTGCGTCCGCAGCACAAATATGTCCGATATGCAGCGTTATTTTTCCGTTTGAATCCTCATAATCTGCTGCAAAATGCAAAATTTCCATCGGTATAATCAGTTTTTGCGCCACAACTTCAACCTCAGTTTTAGAATCAATTGGCTGCTGTCCGTTTTGAAGTCGATCGCGGCGAACAATATATAAATAAGATTCAGGAGAAACAGGACGTGACAAAATATCTCTCAGTAGTCTTTCGGTTTTTTTATTATTAGGAAGGGGGTTGTTAAATGTTTGTGCTATGCCAACACTGAACGCTGTATCAATCAACACTATATAATTACGAGTCACAGCTATTTGATGCAGACTTTGGTGGATAACCACCGGCGAACGATCCGGCAAAACTAATTTCCATCGTTGAATATTGCCGCTACCATTCCAGCACATTAAATAAACGAAATTTTGCATTTGAATTTTGAAAACCTTCTCAAACAGGCTACTAATCCACTTAAATACCTCCCAAATAATTTTAGTAACCCAGTTAAGTAAAAACTTAATTACCTTCAGGATATTGAGAAAGCTGGCAATCGCTTCTATAATTTGTTTGATGGCGTGAGGTAGTTTTTCGGCTTCATAAATAAATGGAATTGTTTGCATGAAATTCCCGATAGAACGGCCATAATTCACAGTAAACATTTCCTTGGTTTCCGCATCAAAAACAGGATGCGCCGTACTCAAAACCGGCCCAAATGGCATAGAAAGTGACACTAAAGCTCGCCACTCTGCATTAGCACCCACCGGCGTCACAACTTCCAAAGTTTCCGTATCAATTTCATAAGGACGACCGGCATCATAAGTAACTAACAGCCTGTCATTAGCATCTTCAGAGGTTTTAAATTTCAAAAATGCCGTGTTTAATTGATTGCGAACTCCCAACGCCATAGAAAAACGAGTGAGGCCGTGATTTTTAAACCCATATTTCTCATATTGGCTTCCTGGTTTTGTTGCTGCATCAGCATAATAACAGGGAGTTTTGGCAATTCGTGTCGTGATTTTTGGTTCCTGTTGAGCATTAAAATCAAGGCGATAAATCATGCCATCGCCGTTAAAAATTGGAGTCCCATCAGGATAGGGTAAACCACCAGAATCAACAGAGCCTGCTGGTGCGACAATAAATATATGACCTTGCAAATCATCGGGCAATTTTCCCTCAATAATATTGAGCGGAAGCTCGGTTAATTCACACCGGCTCGCCACCATGACTGCTTGTGGTACACGCAGAGGGTAGTTTTTTGCCATTCCAGAAGAAGAAGGGTTAATTTGAGTATTCATATCATAGCCACCTAAAAACTTGTAATTGCCTACAGCATAGGTTGGGTTTCCCCTGTGCAAAACCCAACACTATCCAGAAATTTACCAAAAAACAATTGTCGCAAAACTTGCCTAATTTAAAGCTACTTAATTCCCTCAAACTCCTTGTAAATTTCATCAAACAAAGCTCGAATTTCCTCACCTTTTTTCTGTGTTTTTGGATTGCTTGACTGCAAATATTTATTCACTACTTCCGAAACCACCGGCTCGTAATCTTCTCGCACATTGTAATCTGACTTTGGTGGCGAAATGACTTCTGGCAACCAAGTTGTGTGAATGGTAAACCCAATATTGATTTGTTCACTACAGAGACGGTATTGCGGGCCACTCTTTAAATTAGTGGCATCAAAAACCCAAATCTCACTGTTATTAGAGCCATCATTACGATCAGAAAGAACCACACAAACCAGATAACCATCTGTCGAACTGCCATCCCCTCCCTGACGCGGCACAAACTGGGGAGAGTTGGCGAAACGACCTGCCGGAAACTCATAATAATCTGGGGTTGTCAGTTCAATTTCTAAGCCTTGCTGAGCAGTTTTTTGGCGATCGACATGAACCCGACATAAGGTACTCGCTCTGCCTTCTTGGTTGATGGTTTTTACTTTATCTAGCGGGACTTTTCGGTGTTTATAATCTTTATAAATATCCCAGACAAACTGCGGTAATAATTCTTCCCACGCTCCAAAAAATATCCAGTAAATATCATCAATTTTTTCTGGCTGTTTCAGTGTCATTTCTCGATAGGCATAAACCGGATTCCCCCAACTAAAATCGCGTTCAATTAAAGAGGACTTCACGGCATTTGAACTAGGGAGTTTTGCGGGGTCAATAACATAACACCCAATGACATCTACGTCCATTCCGCTGACTAAGTTGCCGGTTAATTTTCGCAGTCGGTTATTGATTTCGACATCATTATAAACTGACTTATCAAAACTGCGAATTGTCTCCGCCGCATCACAAGCACAACTATGGACGGTATGTATAACAATGCCATCTGTATCTTCATATTCAACGACATAATGAGCTATTTCGCGGGGGATAATCACTTCCTGTGCTGTGACTGTTTCCTTTCCGGGGATTAATTCTTTTCGAGGAACAATCCACACTTTTGTATCGGCTAATTGGGGAATATCTGTTAACTCTCGAATCAAAACCTCTATTTCTTCAATTAATTTGTATTGTTCAGCAAATAAAAGTTCTTCTAAAGCAATTTTAAACGCTGTATCTGCCAAAACAATGTAATTTTTAGTCAAACCCATTTGGTGCAAGGTTTGTTTGACTTTAATCGGCTTGCCATTGGGTAAAATGACTTTCCATTTCTCAAAGTTTTCTTCTCCCCGCCAACACACTAATTCAACAAAATCATCCTTGGCAATGGCGTTAAATATTTGCAGGATAGTTTGGTAGATTTTTTCAATTAATTGATAAATGAATTTACCTAAACTTAAAAAAGCTTTAAGGATATTTTTGTATAAGTTTATTAACCCTTCTATGAAGCCATCAAGAGGACTGGTTGTCTTCTTTAACCCTACAGATTTTTTCAAAGGTTTCGTTAAAATTCGTAGCTGGTAAAGCAATTGCCGCAAACTTGATAAAAACGAAGAAATTGAGCGACCTAAATTAATTGTAAATAACTCTCCTGTACTATAGTCAAAACACGGATGAGCGCAACTCATACTCAGCTGAAAAGGTTGGATTGGAAACAGCGAGTTAACAGCTTTCCAATCTTTAATTAAACCAAGCGGTTGCACCACTTCCATCGTATTTGGGTCAACTTCGTAAGATCGGCCCATATCCACCGTAATCAACAAACGATAAGGATCGGCTTGGTATTTTTTAAAAGGCGTTAATGTAACACTGAGTTGCGACGTAACACCCAAAGCCAAAGAAGCACGGGCAATTCCAAAATCTTTAAAGCTTAAATTTGCATAATTTGAATTTTCGTAAGTACATTTATCTGCCCAATAACTAAGGGGTTTAGCAATGCGTGTTTTCAAATGAGCCTTGCCATTTTCAAGCCCAATGCGATAAAGCATTCCATCACCATTATAAAGGGGATTCCAGCCATTTTTACTAGGGTAAACAATTTCTGGAGAATTGGGGTTTGTCGGCGAATCAACCGAACCCGCGGGCCCCACAATAAAGACATATCCTGTTAAATCTTTTGGCAGTTCAGTAGGGGTTTCTGTTAGCCCTTGTTTTACCCTCAATTCTAGTCCGTCAAATTCCTCTCGACTCACGGACAACATCGCCTGCGGAAAACGTGATTTATCCGATTGACTAGAAACCACATTATCTAAAGTTTCAGTCGCTTTTTGAGTGGGTTGAGTCATGGTATACGATCCTGGTTAAAGATAGGAGAAGTATAGTTTAAGCAGCCATCTGGCCGGCTGGTTCAACTATAATCGATCGCTGCAAGCAATGTCATCCCCTTTTTACGATCCACTGGGTCAAATTCTTCAGCATTTAGATCGAGCTGTGTCATACACTGCCGTGCAGCTTCGGTCTTGCCACAGCGGTGTAAAAATTCGCTCAAACTTATAATCACCCGTCGTTCCAAAGACACGGCACCTTGAGAGCGAGCAACTTCAAGCGCTTTATGAAAACAAGTTTCCGCCTCCGCATCTTTTGATTGCATAATTAATGCTTTACCTTTTAGTCGATAGAGTTCAGCGTCCCACAAACAAACCCCGCCGCTGTTGCAAGCAAAACTTAACGCCTCATCGATCATAGACACAGCAGTTAGCGAATCTCCCACATGAAGATAAGCAGATGCCACAACACCCATATAGTAGGTTTGTGCCAGCTTTGCTCCCATACTGGCATAATCTGCCCAACCTTGACGTATCTGCATTAAGCCTAGTTCTGTTTCTCCCAAACTTATATTTGCCCAGCCAAGCAAGATTGTTGCAAGTGGTATCCAAAAGGGGAAATTATGATCTGTAGATAGTATAATAGCTTCTTGCGCGTATTTTTTAGTTGTTTCTGCATCCTGTAAATATTGACATAGCTCACTCGTATAAATTAGCGCCAAAGATAAGCTAAATGGGTGAGATAATTGTTTGGCAAGATTTAAACCTTCCTTTGATTTTTCCTGTGCTTTTTGGCAGTTTCCCAGCAACCAATTACAAACTCCTACAATCACTAAAGATGAAACCGCAAAATCCTGGCCATATCTAAAAGCTAGGTAATGATGCTTCTCAGAATCATACTCATTGATGCACCGTTCTAAGTAAAACTCAGCCTCACCAAAATGCCCCATATAGAATAAAGTTGCTCCTAGTGCATGAACAGCGCTTACCAAAAAAGAAGAATCTTCTTTTTTGTGTTCCGCTAAATACATGAGTTGTTGAGCTAATTCATAAGCTGTTTTAATATCTGCTTGCCCAATATGGGCGGCAAATAATCCCCACAACATCGGGAAAAAATTTGCTGTTTCTCCCAGTTCTTGCGACAATTGCCGTGCTCTGGTAAAAGTTTGAATTAATTCAGGTGAACCATAACCTTTGATTGCCGTTAACGGCGCACCTAAAGCAATGTGTAAACGCAACTCTTGCTCTTTTCTCTCCACCGTATCCGGCAAAGTTGCCAACCACTTCAACGCCTCCGAAAACAACTGCACCGCCTCCCGCAAAGCGTGCGATCGCACCGCCTGCTCCCCTGCCTTTTCTAAATAAAAAATAGCCTTTTCTGGAACCAGGGCTTTACTCCAATGATGCGCCAAAATCGTATAAAAACCCGACAACTCTTCATAACTTCTTTCATACCACAACGCCAAACTTTCATGAACTTGGCGGCGCTGGGAATACAACATCAAACCATAGGCTACTTCCTGAGTAATAATATGCTTAAACATATATCCCAAATCAGGCTCTGGTGTCTCCATTGGGGTAAGATCGAACCGCTGTAACTTGATCAAATAATTAAGCAACTCAGGCTTATCATCCTCGATCGGATGAATATCTCGCAACAACTGAAATCCAAAGGACCGACCGATCGCACTCGCCACTTTCAATGTAAGCTGTTCCCTAGAAGAAAGCCGATCGATCCGGGAAGCAATCACCCCCTGCACCGTAGCCGGAAAATTTAGCTCATTCAAATTACCAACCCCCGCAGCAATTCGACACTCCCCATTCTGAATTTCGATCACCCCCGCCTCGCGCAAACCATAAGCCAATTCCTCACTAAAAAACGGATTTCCCTCCGCCTTTTTCTCAATCAACTCCGCCATCGAGTCAGGTAAACTGTTTACCCCCAAACGCCGACAAAGCAAATCTAAAGTATCTGTAGCGGGCATTGCATCCAAATGCAACTGTTCAACCCCTTCTATCGTCAGCAGTCGATCGTATTCCTCCGGCACCGACTCACCCATTGGTCTTGTCCCAATCCCTAATAACAACCCCTTCACCTTCTGCGCCACCGCCAAAATCAACGCCCAACTTGAGGAATCCAACCAATGAGCATCCTCCAAAACCAGCAACTTAGGAGAGCGATTCACGGAATCCTGCAACAATTCCACCAACAAATCCCGCGTCGCTTCCGCCCGTTGTGGCCCCACCAACGCAGCCGACACCTCCGTATCCGGCAAATCTAAGCCCAAAACCTCATTTAAAAGCGCCGCTTTTTCCAAGGATTGCGGTTCATCTTCCAATAAATCTAATATGTGAGATTTTTGCGCCTCTAAATCAGTTAAAAAAGACAAATCCAACAAGTGACTAAACACCGCATTCCAAGCATGATAAGGCTTCGATTGAGCGATCGCATTTCCCGCACCTACCAAACTTCCCACTCCCAATTCTTGCGCCTGCAAAAGCAAATTTTCGATCAAACAAGACTTGCCAATTCCCGCATCCCCACAAATCACAACCACCCCAGAAACACCTGCTTTCAACTGATCTAATTTATGCCCTAACAATAACCGTTCTTTTTCCCGCCCCACAATCGACTTTTCCGTTTTTCCTGCCATCCACCAAGGCAAATCTTGACGCACCTCCCCAAGGGGACAAAATACCTGAACGGCATCTTTTATACCTTTAAGTTTTATCGGAGTTAACGATTCAAACTGTATTCTTGATTTGGCGAACTCAAAAGTACGCTCATCACACAAAATTCCGTCTTTTGCCGCCTGCATCAATCGCGCCGCTAAATTGACCACCGCCCCGATAATGGTATATTCTCGACGTTGCTGGCTACCAATTACACCGCTATAACAAGTACCCGTCGCGATCCCGATTTTCGGTTGCAATCCTAAACTTCTTAACTTTTCCAATAACGCCATTCCCGCGATCGCACAACGCACCGAATCATCCTCATGGGAAAACGGTGGTAAACCAAAACCAATCACCAATGTACTACCTTTATCATCCACCAAAAACTTATTTAAAATCCCCTCATAAACTTGCAAAATATTTTGAATTTCATTAATTATAGTTGAAATAAAATCTAAAGCCCCCTCAGCATCATAATCCATCCCCGGCAAATTTAAAAACATCACACTCACGCGACGCAAATCGCCTAACCAATCAGTTTGACCGACTTTTAAACGCTGCAAAACTCCCACACTTACATATCTTTCCAGTCGTTCTTGCATTTCATCATAAATTGCGATCGGAGCAGATTCACCTATATTTAACAACCTTCGATCCGCCACACAAGTTAAAAGATTAAATCCCTCCAAACGCACCACATTTGAAGCTAATAATGTTCCCACAAACTGGTCTTTGATCGACTCCCAAGCCGTCAGTGACAGACAAACTTCACCGATACCAGCAGCGGTTTCTGCAAGCGCCACTTGAGCAATCGGTTCCCCCGCCACAAAATACTCCCATCGACCATTCACTCCACCGATATAAAACTCTTGTAACTCACCCGCCCCAATACCTATATGCAATCGCAACTGGGCATTTGCCGCTTGATATTCACCCAGATCGTTTAAAATGGCCAAAGCACATTGCGCCGCACAATAAGTCGCTAGATCTAAAGACAAATTTTCCGCAGGCCAAATCGCCAACATAGCGTCTCCAGCAAATTTGACAATATCCCCTTTATGTGCGATTATTAATTCAATTAATTGACCAAAATAAGCATTTAAATGAGTCGTTAATTCTTCGACTCCAATCGCACCTTTTTGAGCAAGACGTTCAGTAAGAACAGTAAAACCAGAGATATCAACAAACAACACTGCCGCCTCAAAAGAGCCACTAGCCGGAGCAGCAAGAGGAGTAGTCTCGGCAGCAAAACAATTTAAGACACGAATCGGTAAAAAGCTGGCAATGTTTTCAACAAAAGTAGGCATAATTGCAAACACAGAGAGTAAGTGTATATTTGTCGATAAACTTCAAAAAAATTAACAAATTCCATACCCTGAATACAGTAAAGATTAGCCATCTATGACAGTATTATAAACAAACAGCCTTTGAGGGTCAAGTTTTGTGCCTCATATCATCTCCGGTAGCATCGGAATTAATATTACCTATAATCAGGACACGGCTTTTGGAGTGTCCCTAGGCCAGATTAATTGTAGGGACACTCCAAAAGCCGTGTCCTCTATTATCATTCCAATGCTCAAATTTTAATCTCCCAACCACGGCGATACATCCCATACAAAATTAACCACCAAAATAATACCGCTGTCACCGCAAACGCTAGAGAACCGTTCAGCGGCCCAGCCCAAGGTAAAAACCAGTTTTCGTAAATCCAAGTGTAGGTACTTGGAGCATTTTTTCCACTACCGATATGAGTTTTTAACAGAATTCTGGCGACAATCCCGGAAGCCACAAACAGGAAAATCGCATTCAATCCCATGATTTCAAATGGCCGCCCCCATTTCCAGCCTCGCACTTCTATTGTTTCGTAGCAAACTGCTAGTAATAGCAATGCCCAACCTGCGGTAAAAACTACATAGGAACTTGTCCAAAGTTGTTTGTTAATTGGGAAAGAAAATCCCCACAAACTGCCGATGACGACGCAACAGAGGCCGCAGATTGCTAAGTTGATACTGGTGCGAGTTTTGATTTGCTGTACTCGCAGCCATTCTCCGGTAAAGTAGCCGATGAGGACTGTGACAACTGCGGGTAAGGTGCTGAATAGTCCTTCGGGGTCGAAGGGGCCACCTTTGTAGAGATGTTGGCTACCTAGAATTATGCGATCGACATATCCTCCAAAATTGCCCTCTGGCGTTAGTTCACCGGCGCTGTACCCCCCTACAGGCACTACGGTTAACAATGCCCAATAACTGAATAATATGGCAATAGCGAGGAGTTTTTGGTGGCGGGGGGAGAGGTTGATAATGGCGATCGCACTTATGAAATAAGCTAAACCAATCCGCTGCAATACTCCCATAATGCGGATTTTAGCGAAGTTTTCGATGGGGGCACTGTTGAGAATTACGTCAAGGGCGATCGAGGATGTGTTTAGCAGCAATCCTAATATAAATAAAATGGCGGCGCGCCTCGCAATCCGCCCGTAGATATTTGAAGAAGGAAGATGCGAAGTCAACTCCCCTTTACCCCCTTGAGGGGAAGTCAGAAGAACCCCCCCCAACCCCCCCCAAGGGGGGAAGGAATCAGCAAGAGGTTTTTTTTCTGCTTCTGGTTTTTCCTGTGTTTCTGTGGTTTTTGATGCTGCTGTTTCTATTTTTGTAGGAGTTTTAGTGTATTTGGATAGGGAAAATGACATCGCGCAGCCGACGATGAATAGGAAAAAGGGAAATACTAAGTCTGTGGGGGTACAGCCGTGCCATTCTGCGTGTTCTAGTGGCGGATAAACTTGTTTCCAACTGCCGGGGTTGTTGACTAGGATCATGGAGGCGATCGCAATTCCGCGAAACACATCAAGGGATTTTAAACGCATAAATAAGTTATTTGTTATTGGTTATTTGTTATTGGTTATTTGTTATTTGTCTCTATTCCCTCATCCATTCCCCCCTTTGGGTAGGGGGGGTAGCCCAATGCCCAATTCCCAATTCCCAATGCCCAATTCCCAATTCCCCATTCCCTATATCTCTATCCCTTCCACAGTCAAAATTACCCCATTTTTCATCAACGTATCGCAGCGTTCTGCATAAAATTGTGCAGCTTTGTCTTGTTTATTTACTTGTAACACGCGCAAAAACATTTGTCTTGCTTGGGCGAATTGTTGCTGGTAGTGGAAAAAAATTCCCTGTTCAAAATAAGTTTGGGTTTGTGTTTTTAGTTCGATCATTGTATCTGAATCGCCGTCGTAGATTTCAAATACAGCCACAGGGGTTTGTTTTCCTTTGACTTGGACGCGATCGAGAAATCGGCACTTATAATGTTGGGGGTCGTCTATCCGACAAAGAGTTTGGACGCTAGCTACAATACCAACTCCGTAAAGCTTTGTCAATCCTTCCACGCGGGAGGCTAAATTCACTGCATCGGAAATCACCGTACTTTCCATGCGTTCCGCTTCGCCAATCGTACCTAACATTAAAGTTCCAGTATGCAAACCAATGCCGATAGAAATAGGTTGATAGCCACTATTTTGCCTGTGTTTATTATAAATTTTCACTTGGTGCTGCATCTCAATTGCTGCTTGGACGGCATCTTCTGGGCGATTGGGAAACAAAGCCATAATACCGTCGCCCAGATATTTGTCTATAAACCCATTGTACTGGCGAATTACTGGTCCAACTCTAGTTAAGTAAGAGTTAATAAAATCAAAATTATCTCTGGGAGACATACTTTCTGACAAACTGGTAAATGAGCGAATGTCGGCAAACATAATCGTCATTTCTGCTTGCACAGAGTCTCCCAATCTCGCATCAACGATGCTTTCTCTTTTGAGAAATTTCAAGAATTCGCGGGGGACAAAACGAGCGGAGGCTGCGGCAATTTTTTCCAATTCGCTTTTGCTGGACTCGATTTGATTCAGGGAACTAAATGCTCTCAATGCGGTGACTACTGTGGTAAATAATTTTTTATTTGTCAGTTCTGTTTTGGTTTTATAATCATTGATATCATAGCTGACAATGACGACATCTTCTGGTACTTGTCCGGGCTGTCCAGTGCGTAAAATAATCCGCACTATTTTATTGTCTAAAATATCGCGGATGTATTTAACTACTTCTAAGCCTGCTTCTTCCGTTTCCATAACGACATCGAGCAAAATCAATGCTATGTCCTGATTTTCTTTAATGATTTCCTTGGCTTCTTTGCCTGAGTAAGCACTGACAAAACTAATTAATTTATTTGCAAATGTAAAGTCTTTTAAGGCTAATTTTGTAATATGGTGAATCTCTATTTCGTCATCTACAATTAATACTTTCCAACTGGATTCTATAGTTTTTTCTTCCCGCTCATCTTCCTCCATAAATATTAAATTTTCGTCGTCAGCATCCAATATTTTTTGACTAGCTTCTGACATTGTTCCTACTCCTGAATATTATTTTATGAATGCTTTTGCCTAGCTAATTAGCAATTTATGTTGGAATTTTAATCAAAAATTTTGTGCCACAACCTAGTTGACTTTGGCATTGAATTGTGCCTTGAAGTTTTTGATGCACTAAATTGTAAATAATGTGTAATCCCAATCCAGTGCCGCCCTGACCTCTTTTGGTGGTAAAGAAGGGTTGAAAAATTTTACTGAGATTGTCGGGAGAAATTCCTTTGCCATCATCAGTATATTCAAATACTAACAGATCGCCCTCTAGTTGCAAGTCAAAGGCGATCGCTCCTTCGTCGTTTGGGTCGTAAGCGTGAAGTAGGGAGTTCATTATCAGATTGGTTACAATTTGACAGAACACGCCAGGGTAGCTATCCAGTAAAATATTGTCAGGGCAATTAATCTTTACTTTGTGTTTAGTTGTTCTGAGTTTGGGTGTTAAAGATGTCAAGATTTCCTCTAGATATTTTTTCACAGGAAAAGTTCGTTTTAATTCACTGGACTGATCGACTGCTACTTCTTTAAAGCTATGGATCAAGTCTGCCGCCCGCGTGAGGTTAGCCAATATCATATTACTACTTTGCAATGCAGTATCCAGAAACTTTTCTAACTCAGAGCGTTTAATCTGACCGTTGCTATAAATATCGCAAAATCTTGTAACTTTTTCGGCGAGGAGTGAGGCGGCGGCGATGCCAATGCCGATGGGAGTGTTGATTTCGTGGGCAATACCAGCCACTAACCCTCCAAGGGCTGCCATTTTTTCTGATTCTACGAGTTGATTTTGGGTGGCTTTTAAGTATTCTAAAGTTTGGGAAAGTTCCGAGGTTCTGTCTTGTACTAACTGTTCGAGATTTTGATGAGTATTTAGCCCATTGTTGATGTTGAGGTTTTTATTTAAATATCCCAGATTATTTATCAACTTTGGGTATTTTGATTCTAAAATCGCTGCTCGATCTTGGGCCCCAAAGTGCTGATAGCAAGAGTGGGATTCTGTTAAGTAAATTTGCGCAATTTTCGGAATTCCTAATGAGAGATAAAACAGTCCTGCTAATTCTGCTGCTAATGCTTGTCCGTGGATATCCCCATTTTGTTCTGCTTCTTGAATTGCCAAGTCGTAAGATTTCATGGCTTCGAGGATGTTGCCGATTTTGCTAGCTTGTTCGGCTGCTAACAAGCTGTAATTATCCTGATAATTCATGAAATTAAAATCCCTTAATTCGGCATTTAATAGAGTTTAAAAATTTTGTTGCTTGTCTGTATAAGTCATGTAATATCCCAATATCTAAGGGAAATTACGGAGCGATCGCCATTGAAAAAAACTATAGATAGATGCTCTGGCGAGTTCCCAATGTACATTCTAGCCTTCAAACAAGCCGAAACTGCACTTGCCGATCGCCACAGTGCAAAAATAAACTGGTTCGGGAAAATCTCAAGCTAAAATCAAAAAACAACTATGCAGAATATAATGACCTCAAATCCAGTCTCTAGCGGTGCAGACATTAAACTACTGGTAGTCGATATCGATGGTACGATCGCAGGTAAATCCAATAACATCCGAGAAGCAGTGAAGCAGGCTATTTTCGCCGCTCAGTCGCGGGGAGTGCAAGTTGCCGTGGCTACTGGTAGAATGTATCGATCGGCTTTGCGCTTTCACCAGGATATCGGCTCAACTTTGCCCTTGATTTCTTACCAAGGTGCCTGGATTCAAGATCCTGCTAGTCAAAAAATGCTCCGCCACCAGCCCTTGTCGAAACAAAAAGCTTTGGAATTGTTGGAACATTTTGAAGAACCACATTTACGATCGCTCCTTTCGGTGAATTTTTACATCAACGACCAACTTTACGTACCGGAAATTACCGCCGCCACCAAACTTTACGCAGAACGATCGGGTATTCAACCAATTGCTATTACAGACTTGCGCCGAAATATTCCGGGTGAGCCGACGAAAGTTTTGGCTTTGTGCGAAAATCCGGGGGTACTCGATGGCTTACTCAGCAGTATGCGAGAACGCTACACACCAGCAGAACTTTATTTGACTCGATCGGTTGCCACTTTTTTTGAAGCTACTCACCCTTTGGTTAACAAGGGAGCCGCAGTGCAGTACATCGCGGAGGATTTGTTGGGTTTGCAGCCACAGAACGTGATGGCGATCGGCGACAATTTCAATGATGTGGAAATGATATCCTATGCGGGCGTAGGCGTAGCGATGGGTAACGCTCCCTCGGAGGTGAAAGCTGGTGCTAACTGGGTGGCACCGGATGTGGAGGAAGACGGGGTGGCTGCTGCGATCGCCCAATTTATTTTGGGCTCATAGATATTGCTAAATCCCCTATTTATCCATGGACAGAAGCGCACAGGGGGTGAATCAGCCGAATTTGGCATCAAACTCACCCTTCCAGGGCAAAGTCAAACAAGCGATGGGCCATTTCTAATTTACTGCAAGGTGCTATTTCCACTTGCTTTCCGGCGGCATCGATCAAAATTGCTTGATTGGTATTGCTACCAAAACCGGAGGCGATTTTGTCGATCGGATTTGCCGCAATTACATCCAATTTCTTGGCCCGCAATTTTTCCCAAGCTGGCTTGACAATATCACCTGTTTGTGCGGCAAACCCGATTAGTTTTTGATGTGGCTGTTTCAATGTTCCCAACTCTGCCACAATATCCGGTACCGCTGTCAAGGCTAAAGCATCCGGGAGCGATCGCTTGGGCAATTTCTGACTATGGTACTCCGTCGGTTTCACATCAGCCACCGCCGCCGCCATCACCGTCAAATCCGCATCGGGAAAACATTCCAGCATCCCTTGTCGCATTTCTGCTGCACTCGTGAGGGCGATCGACCTGACACCGGGCAATGATAAATCGCCACTTATACTATGTACCAGAGTAACGGTCGCACCTCGGTGCTGTGCAGCCCGCGCCAGAGCTATGCCCATTTTACCAGTGGAAGGATTGCCGATAAACCTCACCGGATCGAGGTGTTCCCGCGTACCTCCCGCACCGATCAACACCCGTTTACCAGCTAAATCTCGATCGCCCTTAGTATACAACAATGATTCTATGTGAGCCACAATCTCACTTGGTTCTGCCATCCTGCCCGCACCCACGCGATCGCACGCCAGCAGTCCCGCCCCAGGCGACATACCATGATATCGCCTATCTGTCAATATTTCGCGCCAATTTCGCTGCACCGCCGGCTGTTCCCACATATCAGTATTCATCGCCGGTACCAACAAAATTGGACACTGAGAAGCAAGTACCGTATTTGTGAGTAAATTATCCGCAAAACCCCCCGCCAACTTAGCCAAACTATTCGCTGTGAGGGGAGCGATCGCAAAAACCGATGCCCATTCTGCCAGTTGAATGTGCAAAGGGCGTCCGTGACTAGCTTCCCAGAAATCTTTGTCAGTAAAAGCAGCTTGGCGACAGAGAGTAGCAAAAGTCAAGGGCGTGACGAACTCTTGAGCCGCATCAGTCAGAATAGCTCTGACTTCAACTCCCGACTTGGCTAAAGTTGAAACTACTTCACAAACTTTGTAAGCTGCAATCCCGCCACTAACGCCAATTAAAACTCGTGTACCCTTCATATCTTTTTGCATAAAAAAGAATTAGGAGAAAATCAAGATCGGCAGAGACAAAAATCCCTAACTCATCTATATAAATTGGCTACCAAATCTGTGGCTAACCTTCTCCTAAAACTTGCTGAGATTTTTGCTATTTTTGAGGCTATGCTTCGTCGTAGGCTTCCATGTCCAGAAGGTGAAGATAAGGCTCGACCAACTCCGGGCGCTGAAACGCAAGCGATCGCAGCAAATGCCAATCGTTCAATCCCTCAAAAGGATCTGTGTAATCGTCCACTTCTAGACGATCGGCCAATTGTGCCACATCCTCCGAAGTAAGTACAGCAATATCGCGCGATGCTTTGGTTAAAGTTTTCATCTTTATTCCGTCCCCGAGATTTCCGCCATACTATATCCTAAGCCTTTAATCCGATTTAGACACAGTTTCTAGAACAAAACTTCGCATTAGATCTACAACTTGTGGTTGAATCTCGTGTCCCATGGGAAATTCGTGGTACTGCACCGACGCCCCCCAATCCGTGAAAGTATCGCGCGATCGCACTGCCGCACTCACAGGGACAATATTATCTTGAGTGCCGTGTACGATTAAAACAGGTGGCAACCGGCTACCTGCAACTGGCGACTGAGAATGCAAATAACCGCTCAAACAAATTAAACCAGCCAGAGGCAAAGTTAATCCCACATCCAGAGTCATCGCTCCACCTTGAGAAAACCCACCTAAAATCGTCTTAGACAAAGGCACACCCGTACTGCTTTCTAAAGACAATAAAAATTCTGTTAGCAATCGCCGACTTTCGATCGATCCCTTGGAGTCATTACCTTGAAGGTCATACCACATTTTGCCACCGGGTACTTGGGGGTGGGCAAAAGGGGCATCGGCAAACACAAACTCATAGTCTGGTAAATTGAATGCCGGCGCTAAAGAAGTCAAATCGCGAGCATTGGCACCCCATCCGTGCAAAGCGACAATCATACCCACTGGTGGGCGATCCGTGCTCGGTGGAATGCTAATAGATTTTAAAGACATCGGAATCAGTAATTGGTAATCGGGTATGGGACGAATTATAAATTGTTGTGGCGATTGTAGTTGATACTCCCCACCGATGAATCGGGGGGATTCTTGATTAAGACCACAAAGGGACTCTCAAAGGCGTTAAGTAAGTCCACCTAATTAAATGCAAGATCCAAATCGCTCAAAAGCTTACTGGCGGTTCTCTCGGATGTTGGGTGTAAAATGTAGCAAATAATACTAAATTTTTGAATAAGGAAAGCTGAAACCCTAGATTTTGCTAGCTCATAATCATTACTTATCACCATAATTACGAGAGAGCCGAAATTTGATTGAGCGATCGCACTAAAGAGAAAAACATCCCCAAATAGAACATCCAGAGCCTCGACTTCTTTCTTCTCAGAAACCGCTCTAGCTACTCAATAGAAAGTTATGAGTTAAATTCATAACTCATAACTTCTAATTTTCAAGCAGTTTTTTGTTCGCCGAAATCTGACTGCTGCCCCTCGCTCGCTAGTAAATTCCACCCTTGAGTTCTCAGTTTTTGAAATGTTGCCCACCCTTTAGAACCATCCGGTTCTAGATAGTCCGATGCAGCGTACTGTGGAAAAGCTGTATAAGGTCGCCACGGTTGGCGGGGTTCAGTGCGTAGGTGCAATATTTTTTCTCCATTGCTTCCCAATCTGGGCAACCAGCACATTTGTTTCAGCATATCTAACACTCCATAGTATGGTCTCGTGCGAAGTCGATTTTACGCAGGAAATTACCGTTTAATCCAGCATTAATTTGGCGGTTTTCCCTTGGCTCTATAAATACACGCTGATTCTCCCTCTTTCTGGATCGAATAACATCTTTCTACCGTATTGGTTTTATGATTTTAAAAATGTTCCTCAAGTTACAGTTATTAAAATATCGCCACGATTTATTACCTTATCAAAAGTTAAACGTATTTTCATAAATCAGTGGTTCCATAGTTATTTGTGCGTTTGACTACATTTTGTCTTTTAAAACAGCCTTTCTATCCTGGTTCTGGTTTTAATTTAGATAGCGATGGATAGTTATTTCTAATCGATCGATATCAAAAGGTTTGGAAATATATGCAACGCAGCCGGCTAGCAAAATCCGATCGCGGTCTTCCGCTTTTGCTAGTGCTGTGACAGCAATAATCGGAATATTTATCAGTTGGGGATTTTGTTTGAGACGGCTCATCAGTTCTATACCGTCGATATCCGGTAAACAAATGTCTAGCAAAATTAGGTCGGGAGGTCGGGAAACTGCTACTGAAAGAGCTGTGCGACCGTCTAGGGCTTGGACGCACTCGTAACCAAATAAATCGAGTATTTGTGCTAGCAGCTCTAAATTGTCGTGATTGTCGTCTATAGCTAAGACTAAGGGACGTTTATCAACCAGCAGTCGATCGCTCTTACCAAACGAATATTCTAAATTCAGATTCCAGTTGGGGTAATTCATAAATGCCGACTCAGGCCGTTTCTCTGTAATTTTACTTATCCTATAACATAAATTTAACTCAACATCGATGCCATTTCCTTGTAAAGTAGGCCAGCCAAAGGCCAAAAGCATTATCTAGAATCCCAAGTTTTCCACTTCCCTAAATTCTGAGGTTTAAACGAGAGTATAGTCTTTCTCAAGAAAGTAAAGTACGCACGTCACCATTAGCTCTTACCCAGGACTAGGTGTATCTCACCTAAGTGAGCAAGGCTATATTTTCATCTCTTTTCAAGGATGAGCCTGTACTCTAGCTCCCTTCCCTTTACAAAACTTAACCTCTGTAACATCACTAGAAAAATTATGGATATTGATACAACATAATACTATTATGTAGTCAGTATTGCTTATATTGCTTAAATTGTTATATTCTGTAATAGAATGCGAGTTAGGATAAGAGCTCGCAAAATGCTATTATCAGCCTTGGGGATCAAAAAAGATGGCTCGTAAAAGAATTATAAAAATGTCCATATCGGCTGTGGAACAGGAGAGTTTACTCAACCGAATTACTACTCGCATCCGACACTCTTTAGAACTGCAAGAGATTTTGATGACAACGGTAAAAGAACTCGGTAACTTGTTAGAGAGCGATCGAGTAAAAATTTATCGGTTTGAACCTGATGGCAGCGGTGAGGTAATTGCTGAGTCGATTAAGGATAATAATTTGCCGTCACTGTTGGGCTTACATTTTCCAGCAACCGACATTCCCAAAACCGCTCGCGAAATGTTTGTCAAAGCTAGACAGCGAGTAATTATAGATGTCGGATTGAATCATCAAACAATTAATCGATTAGATTGTCCCGAAACAGGCAAAACTTTAGCTGCTGAAGATATTCGCTATGCTAAGGTAGACCCCTGTCACATAGAGTATCTGAGGACGATGGGTGTCTATTCTTCCCTCACAGTGCCGATTTTGCATCACAATCAGCTTTGGGGGATCTTGGTCTGTCATCACACGCAACCGAAACGGTTTAGCGATCGAGAATTAAAAATTGTGCAATTGCTTGTGGATCAACTGTCAATTGCGATCGCCCAATCTTTTCTCCTCAGTCAAGCTCGACAGCAAGCTCGCGATGAAGCCATTGTCAACCAAATTAGCAGTTTGCTCCACTCTCCCCTAGAATTGACAGAAATTAGACACACAGTCCTAGAACAAACCGTCAAATCTTTAGCAGGTTGTGGCGGTAGATTGTACATTGCCCCCGAAGGAGTGAATTGGCCAGCGGAACTTTATACCTGCGGTCAACAGCCACAGCATTTAGAAATAGAAAAAAGCCAGTTTTGGCAAGAAATCATGGGTGTAAAACAATCATTAACAGTTGAAAAAAAAGAAGAAAGTAATGGTCACTATTCTGGGATTTTTCCCGATATTCAAATAGAAAACTACCAGGAAAAAGGTTTAACAATTGCTAATTATATAATTCCAGAATTATATGCAATCTCCGATATTTCTCAAGCACCTAAACTTAAATCTTTATCTTCATATTTCCTGGAAGTTTCTATCAGGTCAATGCTGGCAGTTCCACTGCAATATCGCGATCAGTGCATCGGCTGTCTTACCATCTTTCGCAGTGAAATAGAAACAGAAACTTTATGGGCGGGACAGTGTGACTCCGAGGCAAGAAACGACCGTCCCCGAAAGTCATTTGCAGCGTGGAAAGAAATAAAAAAACAACAAGGTAGAAACTGGAAAGCTGATGAACTGAAGCTAGCAAAATCCTTGGCAACTCATCTTTATATGGCGGCAATGCAAAGGCGCGTAGAAGCAATGATTCGACATCAAGCTTCCCACGACCAACTAACAGGTTTAGCTAACAAATTGCTGTTTAACGAACAACTGTCCCTAGCTGTAGTTAACGCTCACCAAAACGCCGAAATCTTGGCCGTTATCTTTCTTGATTTGGATGGTTTTAAAAATGTTAACGATACCCTCGGTCATGCTGTAGGCGACCAGTTACTCCAAGCAGTATCTTGGCGCTTAACCAACTGTTTGCGCGTGGGCGATTCCATTGCCCGTTGGGGCGGAGATGAATTTACTTTACTGCTGTACAATATTAGCAGTGCCCAGGATGCCATTGATACTTGCCAGCAGATTCTCCAAAGTTTATGTACTCCTTTTCACTTTGAGGAGCAGCAACTTTATATCAAAGCCAGCTTGGGAATTGCTTTGGCTCCCTATGACGGCGAAGATGCCGAAACTTTGCTGAAAAACGCCGATGCTGCTATGTACAAAGCGAAACAGAAAGGTCGGAATAATTATCAGTTTTATACCAGAGCGATCGGCAACAAAGCATCGGAGCGTCTGGTATTAGAAAATAATCTTTACCGAGCTCTAGAAAATTCAGAATTTTTGCTCTACTACCAGCCACAAATAGATATAAATAGTGGCAAAATAGTCGCCCTAGAAGCTTTAGTTCGTTGGGAGCATCCCGATCGCGGTTTGATGGGTCCAGATCGATTTATTCCCTTAGCTGAGGAAACAGGATTAATCTGCCAGATTGACGAATGGGTGCTGCGAACTGCTTGCCTTCAAAATCGAGAATGGCAGTTAATGGGACTGCCACCGATGCGGGTAGCTGTAAATTTATCTGCCCGTCAGTTTCAGCAACATAACACAGTACAAACAATCGCTAAAATCTTGTCGGAAACTGGCCTAGCTCCAGAGTATTTAGAAATAGAAATAACCGAAACTATTGCCATGACAGATGTGAAATTTACCGTGTCTGTATTGCAGCAGTTGCAGGAAATGGGAATTCGGATTTCTCTAGACGATTTTGGCACTGGTTATTCTTCTTTGTGGTCTCTCAAACACCTACCACTCAACAATTTAAAAATCGATCGCTCCTTCGTGGCAGATTTGATGAATGGTACCAGCGGTGCTGCTATTGTGAAAGTGGCGATCGCCTTGGGACAGGGATTGAATTTAGAGGTAATTGCTGAGGGAGTCGAAACCCCAGAACAGTTGGAATTTTTGCATTCCCTCAAGTGCGATATGGCTCAAGGTTACTTCTTTAGCAAGCCACTATCTGTGATAGCGACAACCCAATTGTGCATGGAAAATAGAGAATGGAAATTGACTTGTAGTCCCAACTGCAATTAGTAATAAGTGTTGACAATTGACAGTGGACAGTCGGATTCGGTTCCTGAGCGAAGTAGAAGGGTCGAAGGGCAGGATAAACTCCGTCGCAGCACCCTCTTCCCTCTTGGTTTTTTGTATGAGTAATTATTCCGCATCTATCTTAAGGTGTATTTACTTAAAAAAGTATGGATTTAAAGTTATGCACAAGGATAGATGCCTGACAATTATTCATGAGTTACGCATATCGTGACCCACCACCGCTGGGATTCGTAAATTTCTATTTTTCAATCTTCTATTTTTCACAGCAACTTGGTTTTTGACCCTAATTCATTTTCTTTATATAACCGCAGTGCAAAAAAAAATAATACACATAACCCCGACTGATTAAACAAGCCGGGGTTTTGAAATAGTAGTCTTTTAGGTTTAATTAAAACGACCTACTTAAGACCCATTACTCTTTATCCAACCAAGCCAGAACGAAGGGCGAGAACAGCAGCTTGAGTGCGGTCATCAGCACATAATTTATTCAAAATGTTGCGGACATGAGTTTTGACAGTGCCCACAGTAATGTAAAGTTTTTCCGCAATAGCAGCATTACTATAGCCCTGCACAATTAGCTCCAAAACTTCTAATTCCCGCCCCGTCAAAGGGTAAGTTTCAATAATGTGAGTAAACTCTGGTTCCGCAGCTTTAATTGTAACTTTTTTACCCTCAGATTTTTGTTCTTCCGGGGCAGACTCCTTAGTGCGAGCTTGTTTCAGGACTATACGAGCGATCGCCGGGTCAATCCAAGACTGGCCTTCGTGAGTTACTTTGACTACATCTAATAACTGGTCAAAACTGATATCTTTCATGCAGTAAGAGTCAGCTCCGGCGGCAAAAGCTGCGAGGACTTCTTGTTCATTGTCCTGAAAAGTCAGAATCAAAACCTTTGTGTCTGGATCGGAGTCTGCAACGATCGCTTTTTTGAACTTTTGGGTCAGTTCAATTCCGTCAAAATCTGGCAACCCAATATCTACAATTGCCACGTCAGGTTTGGAAGACTGAAGCAGTTTCAATCCCTCTGTCGCATTCGCGGCATCCCCCACAACTTCTATGGTATCACTCTGTTGTAAAGCTGTACGGATACCCACTCTTGTCAGGTCATGGTCTTCGATCAAAGCAACGCGAATTTTACTCATTTTTTTTCTAATGCCCTGCTGAAATTTTTAAATATAGCCAAATTACTCAGCTAAACAGACTCGATTTGAGAATGCGATCGCCGATCGGGTTAACCCGATCGCCTATCTTGTTCCAGCATACTCATGGAATCGCACAATTGCAAATTAATTGTTAAGTAATTTGGCTGCACCCTCTGATTCACCCTATGGGGACAGGTAGGCTCTCCTCGTTTTTACTGTCTGATTAAATTATCCCTTTGTCCGCCCCTTGATAGATGTAAACAGTTCCGTGAGTGGATAAATTTAATATATAAAAACCTTTGATGCAGTAACGCAATCAAAATTGATGGAGCTAGCAGCCGGACTATTAATTTGGTTTTAGCGCTAAGGCTCGACGCTTATTTATAAAATGTAATTATGACTCACTATTACCGAAAGCACTCTTTTTCCTCGGACTTTTCCGACCGGGAAAGTTCCCAGATGGGAGCGGAAATAACACCAGGGAAACCACCTGTTAACTCTTGGGATCATCAGCTCGATCGCCTGTTAAAGACCATTCCTCACATAGTTTGGCAAGCAAATGCTGATGGGGCGGTGACTTATTTGAACCGTGCCTGGGAAGAGTATACAGGAGTAGCCCCCACAGCAGCCTTGGATTTCGGCTATCTGGAGTCCGTCCATCCAGAAGACAGAGCTCGCTTCCCCTGGCGATCGGGGCAGACTGTGAGCCTAGACTCAAGTTATGAAATAGAATTGCGGCTCAGGACGCGATCGGGTATTTACCGATGGAACCTAGCAAAATTTTCCCGCGTCAACGGCCAGAGCGAGGGAGTTTTAGAGTGGGTGGGAACCTATACAGATATAGATGGGTTCAAGCAAACTCAAGAAAGGCAGGAAGCAGAACCATCATCTCTCAAGAATTTGCCGGACTCCAAAGCTAGCGAGACAGCAGAAAACTTGAATGCAACCAGCGTGGCTAAAGATGCGCAGCAGCACCATTTGCAAGTTGTGGAACGGTTTACAAATCTGTTGCATCAGCCGGCGGGAAGCCTGTGCGAACTGTTCCAAGCCATAGCGGATGCGGTAGTTGAGACGATCGCCGAGGCTCAATTTTGCTTGGTGGCCCTCCCCAACTGCGACGATAACCACAGCCTCTTGTTAAGTGCAGTCACTGGGGCGGAAAAATTTGCTGGGGGTAAAACCCTGTACGTGCAAGATGCCCTGCTATCCCAAGCCTTTGCTACGGGAAAGTCTCAATTGTCATCCCAGGAGTCCGGCGCAGAAGTGCCTGCTGCTGGTGCAGTGGCGATCGAGTCTTTGCCCACAGGGCGTTTGGGGGTGTTGGCGATCGGTAATTGGCAAGATAGCCAAGCCATTGACGATGCAACTATGCAACTGCTGGGGGCGATCGGCAGACAAGCTGCGATCGCGATTCATAGCGCGCAGGCGATCGAAATTAAGCAAAAACAGGAACTACTTTTAGACTTACAAAATCAGCTCTTACTTCGCCAGCAAGCAGAATTAGAAAAGCAAAGTTGCCTCATTCAACAGCAAAAATTGCAACTGCTAGAAGCAGCCAAGTTAAAATCGCAATTTTTGAGAACTATGTCCCATGAATTGCGAACTCCCATGAATGCAATTATCGGTTTTTCACAATTGCTACTACGCCAGGACAAACAACTACTGACTCCTCAGCAAAGAGATTTTGTGGGGCGTATTTTTAATAATGGTAAAAATCTGCTAGTGCTGATTAACGATATCCTTGATATCTCGAAAATGGAGACTTGTGGGGCTAAATTAGAAATAGCTGAATTTGATTTAGCCCAGTTGGTAATCGCTACCGCCCTGGAATGTGGAAATCAGGTTACAGATAAAAATTTGTCCCTGTCTGTCAGCGTGTGTTTGCAGGAGCGGTTGATAGTTCATGACCAGTCGCGCTTGCGGCAACTTTTGGTGAATCTCATTTCCAATTCGATTAAATTTACTCATCAGGGAAACATTGGCATTTCTGTGCGAGAACTAACCCTCGATCGACTAATTATCAAGGTCACTGATACAGGAATTGGCATCAGCGAAGCCGATTTACCACATATTTTTGACAAGTTCCACCAAGCCGATCGAACTACCAGTCGCCAATATCCCGGCATCGGTTTAGGACTAGCTATTAGTGCCTCTTTAGCAAAAACCATGAACAGCACACTTACAGTAGAAAGTCAAGTAGGAAAAGGTTCAACTTTTCGGATCGAATTGCCACGAAAAATGAATTGACAAAAAAAATCAGGGAACGTACAAGCCGTAAAGGCACTGCTTTTACAAGGCATTTCCCCGTGAACGAAGAATCCCCACGCCTTTAGGGCCGGAAGTGTCAATTAACCGGATTTGATATAATTTCTAGTCTTGAGAAGGCGAATCTTTAGATACACTTGAGAGCGGGCTAAAATTGAAAATCTCAAATCGCAGGAAGTTTCGGGTGAAGGAAGTTATTAAAAGTTCGTCAGAATATCAAAGGAAGCACTCGATCGCACCTTTGCTGTTATCCCTATTATGGCTGTGCGCGATCGCTGGGGTGGCTTTCCTCTGGAATCTGGGCAATATTGGTTTAGTTGACGAAACCGAACCGTTGTTTGCTGAAGCCGCTCGCCAAATGACCGTCACTGGTGATTTCATCACCCCCTATTTCAACGGCGATACCAGGTTTGACAAGCCACCGTTGGTTTACTGGCTGATGGCGCTGGCCTATCGGGCGATCGGCGTTAACGAATGGGCTGTCCGTATTCCCTCGGCCCTAGCGGGAATATGTATCACTTGCCTGGGATTCTATACCCTATCGCAATCGTTGTCACAACTCATCAGGAATCAGCAAGAAGTCCGAAGCAATGAGCAAGAAGAAACATTCTCTGACTCTCCCAATAATTTCCCCCTCTCCCGCTCTCCCGGTATTCCTCTATTTCTTTCTGCACCTTGGATTGGTGCTGCCCTCATAGCATTAAATCCCCAAACTATTGCCTGGGGAAGGACTGGGGTTTCAGATATGCTCCTTACCGGCTGTATGTGTTCGGCACTCCTGGCCTTTTTCCTGGGATATACCCTAGAAGAAAAGAAGCAATCAGCAGGATTTTCCACTGTTTCTGCTTCCCGATTTCCCAATCCGTGGTATCTCTGTTTTTATGTACTAATTGCCTTAGCAATTTTGACTAAGGGGCCTGTGGGAATTGTGTTGCCAGCCCTGATTATTGGCTGCTTCAGCTTTTATTTAGGCAATTTTCGACAACTTTGGCGAGAAATGCGTCCGGTGTCGGGAATCTTGATTATTCTGGCGATCGCCCTACCTTGGTACATTCTGGTTATTTTAGCCAACGGTGAAACTTATATTGACAGCTTTTTTGGATATCACAATTTCCAGCGTTTTACTGGAGTTGTGAATCGACACTCAGCACCTTGGTATTTTTACTTTTTTGTAGTGTTAGTGGGTTTTGCGCCTTGGTCGATTTATTTGCCCGTGGCGATCGCCCGCACCCGTTTTTGGCAGCGTACTTACTGGCGGCGTCAACCTCGATCGGCACAGTTAAGTTTATTTGCCCTGTTTTGGTTCCTCTGCATTTTTGGCTTTTTCACGATCGCCGTGACCAAATTGCCCAGTTATGTATTGCCTTTAATGCCGGCATCGGCGATTTTGGTAACGCTGTTGTGGAGCGATATCATTGGAGAAAAAGCAGCAGAAACCAGCCGGGGAAAGTTAGAAACACCACCGAATTCTTTACCCAGAGGACTATTAATTACCTACGTTGTCAATGTCGTATTTTTATTAATCATCGCTGGAGCAACTTTATACTCCTACAACTGGCTAGGAGACGATCCAGCTATGCCAAATTTCCCCCAAGCACTTCAACAGTCTGGTTTGTTGATTGTCGGCGGTGGGATTTGGATAGTTACGGCGGTGGCGATCGCCCTTTTATTATGGCAGAGACAGCAACGCTGGATTTTGGTTGCTAACTTCATCGGATTGGTAGCATTTATCATCTTTGGTTTAACTCCAGCCTACAATTTAGTCGATCTCAACCGTCAGTTACCTCTGCGACAATTAGCACAGGTTGCTGTTCAACAAAAATTGCCTGGGGAAGAGTTTATGATGATTGGTTTTGCCAAACCTAGTGTAGTTTTTTATTCGCATTTACCGGTGACTTATTACCGACTGCCCAAAGGTGCGATCGACTACATTGAAGAATCTAAAAATCAAACTTCTCCGTCTATTTTGGTTTTAGGATATCCAGACAAATTTGTGAAATTTGGATTGCAGCCAAATGAATATCAACTGCTGGATACTCGTGGTGCTTACCAACTAGCTAGAGTTCCCAGAACAGCTTTTCGATAGTCTGTTATAACTGCGGCTGCGGTGAGTTGACTTATAGATGATATCAATTCCGGTTGTATCGGAATCATTAAACCACAGAGAACACAGAGGACACAGAGAAAAGAGAAATAATAATTCCGATGTCAACGGATTTGATATGATACACTCCTGAACCCACGGGGGGTCAAAAACCCGGTTTCTGCGTCAATATCTCATATAAAATCCTCTCTTCATCGTCCTGTATTAAACTCTCTCTTCTCTTCCTTCGCGTCCTTAGCGCCTTCGCGGTTAAATCATTCCGATACAACCGGAATTGATATTATGAGCTCATTTGCTTGACACTAAATGTACATCCTGATAGGCTAGCTTTAGGTAAAGCGTAAAGGTCGTAACGCGATGAAAGTAACGTATCAGTATCAATTCTATCCAGACACTAATCAAAAACAGAAGCTCAATCACTGGCTGAGGATTTGCCGTTATTGGTATAATCGCCAGTTAGGCGACAGATTCGATTGGTGGGACATGAATCGGACTGGTATTGATGCTTGTCCACTAATCAGCAGTATTTCTAATCCTAGGGAAAAGCCTAATTACTACAACCAAAAAGCTTTACTACCAGCGCTCAAAAAAGACTTGGTAAAAGTTTGTCATAGTGGTGAATTGTTGGATTTTAAGCAAGTAGATTCTACTGTCTTGCAAGATGTTTCCAAACGAGTAGACAAAACATTTGAGCGATTCATCATCGGCGATAGTAAAGGTGGGAAAAAGGAAATTTTGTATACCCATACTAGGGCTGCAAAGATGCCCACGTCATAGAAACACGAGGCTTGACGTGGGAGTATGTCATATCAAATCCGTTGACATCGGAATTATTAATCTCTCTCTTCTCTTCCTTCGCGTCCTTTGCGCCTTCGTGGTTAAATCATTCCGATACAACCGGAATTGATGTCACTATCATATTGATGGGTAATGTAGGATTTGAACCTACGGCATCCTGCGTGTAAAGCAGGCGCTCTACCACTGAGCTAATCACCCAATTGCACTCACAAGAATTTATGATATCAGAGTATTCCCAAAAAATCAAGTAAAAAAATCTAAACTTTTAAATGCCCTCTGGCCGTACCCACGATCGCATCACACTATGGAGTTTGCCCTTTGTCGCAGCCCTCACCCTTGGCCAGACTCGCAGCAGTCATCTAACTTTGCTGGTTTCCGGCAGCTTTTTATTGGGCGGGCTGATGTTTGGCCCCGACTTGGATATCTACTCCTGTCAGTATCAGCGTTGGGGATGGTTCAAGCTGATTTGGCTACCCTACCAAAAAAGGCTGCGCCACCGCTCTTGGCTGTCCCACGGCCCTTTGATTGGCACTGCTGTACGTATCTTGTACCTCGCTACCTGGCTCGGAGTTGTGGGGATATTTGGGTTGGCCATTACTCAAACAGTCGGGAATCCAACCTGGAACTGGCAGCAAGTGCTTTTAAGTTGCTGGCACTCGATCGCCAAACACCCGATCGAATTGTTAGCTGTTTACATAGGTCTAGAATTTGGCGCTATGAGCCACTATCTGAGCGATTGGGGAGGCTCGGTTTACAAAAGATTCAAAAAGAAAGGATTGAGCCGGCTGCATCCTCCTGAGACAATAAAGGTGCGCAAACGCAAAGCTCCCATCCGCAAATCTAGTAAATCTCTAGTACCAGGAAGCAACAAGAAGCAAGCAGGAAAAAGGAAGAAGCAATAAAATTAATGGTTTGGGTCAATCACAACGTCCTCGGCGCCTTTGAAGGTGGGTTGCTCTTACAGGTAAATTACGATCATGTCTGATTCTCAAAGTCGATCGCTCATAGCACTAGCACAGTTAATCGAAGTTGTAGCCAAATTGCGCGACCCCAAGGGCGGATGTCCCTGGGATTTAGCCCAAACACCCCAAACTCTCATTCCCCATATTATTGAAGAAGCTTACGAAACTGTCGATGCCATTCGTCGCCAAGACCAAGATGCGATCGCCGAAGAATTGGGCGACTTACTATTGCAAGTAGTCCTCCAAGCTCAAATTGCCAGCGACTCCCATCAATTTACCCTCGCAGAAATCGCCAATGGGATTACAGAAAAACTAATTCGGCGACATCCCCACGTTTTCGGCGATGTCGAACTCAACAGCGTCGATGAAGTCAACGAAAACTGGGAAAAAATCAAAGCAGCCGAAAAAGGCGAAACTGCTGAAAAACCCCCAACTTTCGCATCGAAAATGAGCCGTTATGCCAGCACTTTGCCTCCGATCGCCGCCGGGATGAAAATCTCTCAAAAAGCTGCGGAAGCGAGTTTTGATTGGGACACTGTGGATGGTGTTTGGGATAAATTTCACGAAGAAATGGCCGAATTTGAACACGCGCTCAAACATGAGGATAAAGCAGCCCAGGAGTCGGAATTGGGAGATATTATGTTTGTGTTAATCCAATTGGCTCGCTGGTATGGTTTAGATGCGTCGGCTGCTTTGCAGGGGACAAATCAGCGGTTTGTGGATCGGTTTGCCTTAGTTGAAGCTAAGTGCGATCGACCTTTATCTGATTATCCGGTGGCAGAGTTAGAGGCAATTTGGCAGCAAGCTAAAAAAATGGTGGCTAAACAAAAAAGCGATGCCTAATATCAAATCCCTTGGTATCAGAATGATTCATATCAAATCCGGTAGCATCTGAATTATTAAGATCTCTATTTTCTCCCTCTGTGTCAAAGAGTGTTCTAGAAAGGTTATAGCACCTACTCATAGAGCTTCGCATCGTTGTACGGCGGATGTTCGCACGCGATGTAAAGCGCGTTTGTCGGTTCCAGTGCTTCTCCTGTCACCGGATCGATCGGTCTTAGTACAAAGCATAAAAGAGATAGCGATCGCCAATCTAAATTATCCAATTTCCCGCGCTCGTAACGGTTGACTGTTGCAGCGCTAATACCTACATCTCTAGGTACGGGTTGATTGGTAGCTGTAAATAAAGCCTCTTCGTATCCTTTAGTTTTAAATTCCGTTTCGCTAACAGACCAACCAGTTTCCTGTCTTGCTGCTTTCAAAATCTTGCCCAAACGCATCCGCCCAGTCTCCGTGAAGCGAACTGGACGCAACTCTTGCTCTTTGTCTGCCACAGCCTTGTTAGAGAGTCCTGACATTTTTCCCACCTACATTAACTCTCAAACTAGCACAGCATCAACGATTGAGGATTGCACGATCGACATTGGAGTTGAAATTAATTTTTGTTGCACTTGTGCAATAAGACTCTGATAGAGCGTAAACTGTAATTGAAAAATACAAAAACCTCAGTCTTAAACCCAAAGTATACAGCGATGACGCCACTGTTTCGCCGCCTCCAACCCTCGACAAAGCTCCGCATCACCGTCAGGTCGATCGCCCAACTGCTCAAAATCAGCCCATATCTAATCAAGCGAGTCGAATCCTGGGCTAACGTGGTGTTTGTACACAGGCGCGATCGAGGCGGACAATTTGTCAGCTACCGCAGGCTGCAAGAATGGCAAAATGCGATCGCCCATCAAATTCAAACTTCCCCCACCCTCTCGGAAGTCTCGCAACTAACAACATCCATTCGCCACGACAGCCGAAAATTCCACAAACAATATTCCCAACAAACCCTTGACTTTTTGCATCAAATGTGCATTCAGCGCCAACACGCTCTCAAGAGTTCGGAAAATTTAAACAGTTGCGCTTCCTAATAGAAATCGATCGCACTCTCCGAACAAAATAGAAGCGAAACATTTACGAGCAATTGCGAGACAAATTCACCCCAAAATCACTCGTAAATGCTCCGCCACCTCTGCCAAAAAAGCAATTAAGACATTGCCTGAGCGATATAATCAAAATAAGGAGCAGCTTCCTTCGCATCATCCTGATTCAGCAAAGCCAAAGAAGCTTCCTTCAAACAGCGGATTGCTTCCACCATCCCTGGAACTGGAACGCCCAGAGAATTGTACATTTCCCGAACCCCAATTAAACCGATGCTTTCGATGGGTTCCTTGTCTCCAGCCAAAATACCATAGGTAATCAGGCGCAAATACCAGCCGTAGTCACGGAGACACAAAGCCCTTTCCCGTTGACCGTAAGCATTACCTCCAGGGGAAATAAAATCAGGGCGTTTTTTCCAGAGTTTTTTGCTAGCTTCATCAACAATTTTTCTTTCACTGTCAGAAAGCGCAGTAGCAATGCGTACCCGCTGTTCCCCCGTTTTAAAAAAATCATTGATACTTTGAAGTTCGCCGGTACTCGGATAACGAAGTTCGTCGTCGGCTTGGAGAATTAATTGGCTAACTACGCTCATTTGTTATTCAAATTTTTGAGGATATTTGAGAGTAACATTAATTGACATTCTCATCCCTTAAAGATGAGATTCTTGGTTCAGTGACTTACCTTGCTTCTAACATCGATCGACACTAGAAATAGTGGGCAAATCTCCCCAAGCGTGATGCTTAGTAACTAAGCCAGTTTCCTTGTGCCCCAAGGTACTGTGGGAAAAATTCACAAACTGCGATCGAGAGTTTGAATGTCGGCAGACATTTGGACTGTTGGACGAGTTTTCGCTGCTTCGTACCCATAGCATATCGCAGAGGCTTCATCGAGGGCAATCTCCCCGATCGAAGCTTAACTTGAGGAGCAAGGGTTTCAAAAGTAGAAATACAGCTTGCGATTGAGCTTGATGCCGCTCGACCTACTCCAGTCCGAAACACAGATCTTGCAGTACCATAGTGAATTCTACCACGACTACCTGTGAGCAAATCTAAAAAGCTCTCCTTTTTGAATCTCCCCACCTCCAAAGGCGACGGATTATTGCTCACCAAGCTGACAACCGGAGACTTAGGCGAAGCTGAGCCTGCATCGCATTCAACTATCCCTCTAGCCACTCAAATAGCCTGAAGGTGAAATTTCGTATACTTTTTTCGCATTTGGTTATTTCTGTGCTGTTTCCTGCTGTTTCGAGTTTTTTGCTTCCATCTCCAACAATTCTGGAACTGTTACAAATGTGTACCCTTCTTTTTTTAATTTAGCAATAATATTGGGCAAAGCTTCCACAGTCCTGGAGCGATTACCACCGCCGTCGTGCATCAGGACAATACCGCCGGAATTTGCCTGTCGCATCACATTTTCCATCAACGATTGCGTAGCAGTGTGCCAATCTAAAGAATCAGCAGACCACATCACAACTGTATAATTTTTCTTTTGAGCATAAGCTGCTAATCCATTGTTTAAAATACCTCCCGGTGGGCGGAACATATATGTTCTGATGCCTGTTAATTCCTCAATTAACGAGGTCGTGCGATCGATCTCGCTGGCGGCACCCTCTTCGTTATACTTAATGTATTGGTGGTTCCAAGTGTGGTTGCCGATCGCATGACCAGCCTGAGCAACTTTTTTCCCTAGTTCTGGATAAACTTGTAGGTATCTTCCCACCCAGAAGAAAGTCCCTTTAATATTGTTCTGTTTGAGAATATCGAGGATTTGTACAGTTGTTGTCGGCCAAGGACCGTCGTCAAATGTCAGGGCGATCGCCTTTTGTCGGGAGTCGAGTTTGCCCTGACGCAGGGTTGTACCCTTAAACTTGGACGGTAGGGAAGAGTTAAAACGGACTTTCTCCAACCTATCTAGAGTGTTTTCGGAAAACTCTACTCTCTCGGCGATCGACTGTTTCAAATTATTAACAATAGATTTCGACTGTTGTACTTGTGACTGGGATGCTGTCACCAGTTGCGCCTGCGATAGCGACGCTGGCTGATTTCCTCGCGAGTTCATCGGCAACGTCACGCCCATTACAAAACTACCCAAGGCGGCTAAAAAAGCAACGATCAAAGTTTTTCGCCGCCTAAACAGCCGTTTGAAGTTTTTCACGTTTTTATCTCCTTGACACCTTACATAGTTAATTTTAGATTTTAAAACTGACTATTCACTATCCTCTCTTTGTATAACCCGACAATCCGATCGATCGCTTCGGCAATACTCAAACCGTCTGTTTGAATTTCCACAGCATCAGCCGCTTTACGCAAAGGTGACACCTCGCGGGTACTATCCTTTTCGTCTCGCAGGGCGATGTCCCGTTCCAACTGTTCCAAACTGGTTTTAGCCCGCTCGGTATCATTGAGTTGTAATAGCCGTCGGCGCGATCGCTCTTGTACCGAAGCGGTTAAAAAAATCTTCAGTTCTGCATCGGGAAACACATTAGTACCTATATCACGACCTTCTGCCACAATTCCGCCTGTTTTGCCGCAAAGCCGCTGCTGTTTCACCAAAAATTGTCGCACGGCGGGCACAGCCGCAATTTCCGAGACGCGGGCTGTCACCTCCAAACTGCGAATTGCCTCGGTGACGTCTTCGCCGTTAATCTTTAATGTCAAAGATGAAGGGTCAATGTTGTATTCCAAATAACTGGAATTGACTAATTCGGCGATCGCCAATTCGTCGCCAATGGGAGTGTTGGTAGTCATCACCAGCCACGTCACAGCTCGATACATCGCCCCTGTATCTAGATAACACAGACCCAGAGCTTGGGCGACTTGTCTGGTAACTGTAGATTTGCCAGCGCCGGCAGGTCCGTCGATCGCCACAATTGGCCGACGATTCCTGATAATTATATTGTCAATCAACCGAGTAGAGCCGATTCTGGCTGCCACGGCTAAAAGTCCCGCCGTTTCCACAACTGCCAAGGGTGCGAGAGTGTCGGGATTGACCAGTTCAGCATACTCTAGGGAGACTGATGGCTCCTGGGCAAATTCTGCTTTGACCGCAGCCAGTGTCGCCTCCGCAGTGCGATCGCCCCCACAGAAGGTTTTCCACCCTTGCTGTAGAGCGCGGTAGAGTATGCCAGCTTGCTGTTTTTGCTCTGGTGTTAAATATTGATTGCGAGAACTCAGGGCTAGTCCTGAAGCTTCACGGGCGATCGGACAAGCAATAATTTCTACAGGAAAGTTAAAATCTGCGACCAGTTTTCGGATAATTGCTACTTGCTGGGCGTCTTTTTGACCAAAATAAGCTCTTGTCGGCTGCACCAAACTCAAAAGTTTAGTGACGATGGCTGCTACGCCCTGAAAATGACCAGGCCTGGACTTGCCGCACAAAACCGATGTCATCGCCCGTGGTGGGACAACTTGAGTCAAGCATGAAAGGTCAATCAGTTTCACAGCAGGAGTTTCAGCTACTGAGTTGCCTGTCTCGATGCCCGAATCCCCAAACATTTCCAGTTCTGAGGGAGCAAAAATTACATCAACTCCAGCTTCTTGGCATAGCAGCCGGTCTTGCTCCAAATTGCGAGGATAGTCTTGAAAATCCTCCTTGGGCCCAAATTGCAGCGGGTTGACAAAAATGCTGACCACGACGATCGCATTTTCTTGTCTGGCCCGCTGCATCAAGCTCAAATGCCCGCTATGTAAAGCTCCCATCGTCGGCACTAAACCGATTTGTACATGGGATGCTACAGATTTTTGTGAATTTAAGTAGCAGCCTAGGGCTGCAATGGTAGTAAACAGGCGCACGTATACACTCCTGAAGGCATTCGTCTGTATTGTGCCGACACTTTTTTGCTAACAAATGCTAACAAACATATAAGTCAAGAGAATCTCTCAACAAAGGCGTGTCAACCAATGCCCGCAGGAAAATCCCACGAGCACCATTTAGATCCCGATCCATTTTCAGTCCAGTGGTGACAGACTTAATAGTCCTGGCACCACCTAGATTTTTGACGATTTCGCCCGTCCACGACACGGTTTTCGACGTGTAAGCTTCGTTGCAGTCAATTATCAATTTTGAATTCTCCCACGCTTTCCACTTCAGGAAAGTTTTAAACTCGTAATGGCTTAAAGTCAACATTTGTCGTACTGTCTTGTTTCGCAACTTACGACGCGACCTAGACACCATTTGAGAACTTTCAAAAGTAGGCAACAGAATTACATCAAAATTATCGACTAAAAACTTAGCGACCTTATGATGCAACTCTTTAACCAAATTCTTGATTTGGCAGCGAAGCCTGCTAGCTACTTTCTTTAATCTTCTTTTCTGCCGACTGGAGGCTTTAGATATTTTTGACACCAATTTGTCCAACCGGAAACACAATTTCTGGATGTACAAATTAGAATCTTTTCCCAGCCAACCGTAAGAATTTTCCGAGAAAAATGTCATGAACGTGCGAACACCGGGATCTAAGGCAACTAGCCGACCTTGTTTTTCGGTCTTAACTTGTTGCACTTCTTCAGAAACGATTAGATGATACTCGCCATAGGCGAGAGTTAGCCTACCGTCGCTGAAATTTGCAGGCAAGGATTCTGTTAGCTCGCACTTGCCCAGGATTGAATGGTAGACACCGCAATCTTTTATAGCCGATTTCGGCACATAAATAGACTGCTTGGTGTCTTTTCTGCTGCGAAATTTGCATTGGCGAATTTGCCCATCTTTCTTGAAACCCTTTTTGGCTGCTTTGACTGCCGAGCAAGCATCTTGGACGGCAATCGATTTGATTTGGAAAGGTACAGGTTTTGCCCATTCTGGCAAGCTGTTGAGTATTCCGGTTTTGATTGTCATCCAGTTAGCTTTAGTATCTGGTTCTTGGAGGTATTTGATGGTCGTGTTGTAGACAAAACGACTTACCCCAAACCACTGCTTAATTAGCGCTTTTTGCTCAGGATTTAGGAATAGTCGGATCTTCTTTGATTTTCTTGCTGTAACTTCCCAGGGAGTGCATTCTGCAACGGTCGCCGTGAAGGATGGCAAGAAGATCGCTTGTGAGTTCGGTTTCTGGGCAATGAACAGTTCGGTCGAGAACCACGATTTGTCCACCGTTTTGCTCGGCCATGAACTGGAACAATTCAAAGCCGAATCTGCATAATCTGTCGCGACAGGCAACAACAATCGTGAGCTGTTCGCCGCGCATAAATCTGACCAGTAGGGCTTGCAATCCTTTTCGCTTGAAGTTAAGTCCCGATCCGATATCTTGGATGATTTCGCCATCTGGATATTGCTGTCGCATGAATTCAGCTTGTCGAGCGAGGTCGTCTCGTTGTTTTGGAGAACTGACGCGACAGTAGCAAACAATGGTAGCTCTAGTTGCACCGCGCTGGTAAGACTCGACATCGTAGAGTCTTTGCCCTGCTTCGTTTTTGATGCTTTTGATCTTCCCGGAGTCTGCATATTTTCTTAAGGTGTGTGGGTGCAAACCCAGAAATTCAACCGCTTTTCTGAGTGGTACGTATGCCATGTAGAAAATGGTAGCATACATAATCAAATGTAAGCAAATTGTTTACTGTTCGCTAACCTCACAGTAGGGTTTAACGTCCAACAGTTGCTCGTGGCTTTGGTGCTATGACTTCAATTTCCACCGGAGCTACGCCACTGCCCATCATGCCGAGCACGCTGGCTGCGCCTGCGGACAAGTCAATCACTCGATCGCCCACATAGGGGCCACGGTCATTGATGCGGACGACGACGGTACGGCCGTTGTCGAGATTTCTTACCATTAGTAGAGTTCCGAAGGGCAAGTTCCGGTGGGCTGCGGTCAAATCATTTTGGTTGAAACGCTCGCCACTGGCGCTGAGGTTGCCGTCAAAGCCAGGGCCGTACCAGGATGCCCAGCCATTGATCCGAACTTGAACTGGGCCTAGGGAAAGCACGGGGCTTTCAGGTTGGGGCTTGCCCATGACTTCTTGGAGGGGTGGGGCGTTACCCAGGAGCCTGCGGAGGCGATTGGTTGCTTGTAAGGCATCTAGGCTGAAGTCGCTGGTGGTATCCGGCAGGATGGTTTCGGCGTTAATGTTTACCAAGTCCTCGCCGTTTGCCTGGATCAGGTAGCGATTGCCTTTTTCCCACTTGACGGTAATGCTGTTTGGGTCAACGTTGTTGCGGGCCAACTGATTGAGTCTTGCTGCTAAGCTTGACGCCCGCCACAGTGGGTCGGTTTCTTGGTCGCTGGAATTGCTGGACCTTTTGGTGTCAGACCCATTTTCTCTCTGGCCGACTATTTTCAACTGACTGGTGGCATTTACAGAACTTTTGCCAGTCTCTGTCTTTTTGCTATTCGTTTCTGGACTCGTGTTCAGAAATGTGATGACTGGAATGTTTCGCACGTATACTGTCGCTGCTTGTCGCCCTTCCAATTCGTGGGACTGAATTTTGGCGATCGAGTTTTGTTCAATATCAGCTCTTGCTTGGTACTGATATTGTCCAACTTTTTCTGCTTCGACCCGAGTCGTGTTTAACTGCGGGGACGGTTGGGTGAAAACTACTTGCTTGTTTTCCTGAAAGTTTTGCCTGGAAGTATCAGTTGCTTGTGCGTGACAAGATGATGCTGTTCCTACCGCAGGAACTAAGAGGACAGCTAGTAGACTACCAACAAATTTTTCCTTCATACGTCCATTTTTGTGAAGAGCCATTGCTAACGGAGGTTAGGGGATTGGCCTGATGGGCGATCGGCTCAAAGGGATTTCCCTCTTGTCCTTCGCTGTTCCCCCGCGAGTCAAATCAAACTGTCGGGCTGCATTTTTGCTTTTGTGTTTGGGCCAAATAATTTTTTGGCTGCAACTTCCCTGACACTTGAGAACTCATACTCAATTTGCAATTTGTGTTTTGTTAACGAACTGCAACAGACTACCACAAACTTTTGAGCTTGGGGATCGCTGAAACCACGCAATTTATCGAAAATCCCTCCCACCTTCACAGTCCTATACCCCAGCAAATGCTTTCATGGCAATGCTTGCAGAGTTTTTCGGAATTCCGATATTTTTACAAAACTTTATAAAACTTTACAAACAGTAATAAATATTTTGTGGACGCTAAAATCTCCAATCTCTAATCTCAAACCTCAAACCTCAAATCGCTAGACTTGGCAATAAACTAAAGACTAGAAATCGACTAAGGCGGACTTATGGACTATCGGGAAGCAGGTGTGGATGTTGAGGCGGGCAGAGCTTTTGTCTCGCGCATCGGCAGTATGGTGAAGAGCACCCACCGATCGGGTGTTTTAGGCGGATTCGGCGGGTTTAGCGGGTTTTTCAGCGTCCCGGAGGGTTTAAAAGAGCCGATTATGGTTTCCGGGACTGATGGCGTCGGCACTAAGTTGAAATTGGCCCACGAACTCGATCGCCACGACACCGTAGGTATCGACTTGGTGGCGATGTGCGTCAATGATGTGCTCACCTCCGGGGCGGAACCGCTATTTTTTCTCGATTATTTAGCCACAGGAAAGTTAAATCCCGAACAATTAGCTGCTGTGGTTGCTGGCATTGTTGATGGTTGCAAGCAAGCTGGCTGTGCTCTGTTGGGCGGGGAGACAGCCGAAATGCCCGGTTTTTACCAAGCGGGAGAGTACGATTTGGCTGGGTTTTGCGTGGGAATTGTCGAAAAGAGCAAATTGTTAGACGGTTCGCGGGTTAAAGTCGGAGATGTGGCGATCGGGCTGGCTAGTTCCGGCGTCCACAGCAATGGTTTTAGTTTGGTCAGAAAAATTGCAGGCGATCGGGGTTTTGACTGGCATTCCCAACCCGAAAAGTTAGGCGGCAAAAGTTTAGGAGAAGTCCTCTTAACTCCCACTACAATTTACGTCAAGCCAGTCCTCGAAGCAATTAAGAGTGGTTTAGAAATTCACGGCATGGCGCACATTACTGGCGGCGGTTTGCCGGAGAATTTGCCCCGCTGTTTGGCCGCCAATCAATCTATCAAAATTGACACTAATAGCTGGCCCAATTTGCCGATTTTTGAGTGGATTGCTCAAGCCGGCCAAGTGGCCACTGTTGATATGTTCCATACTTTTAATATGGGCATTGGTTTTGTGCTGTTGGTCGATCGCACCGCAGTCGATCGCACAATTCAATGGTTTGAATCTCAGGATATTCCCGCTTGGGCGATCGGAGCAGTTATTGACTCTGATGAAAATCATAGCACTTGTCAAATCGCTTAGGAAAAATATTTTTTGGGTGGGCGCTACCATTATCCCACCCAATTAAGAGAAATATCCTCCCAGCAGTACCCACCCAAAACTTTACCTTTGCATTACTAAAAATTAAGCAATTTATAGTAATCAATTAATCTTGCCATGATAATTTTTGAGTGACTTCAACAAAAAGTCAAAGTAATTATCTTTGAGTCAATCAGGAAAATTAAAATCATGGCAGTTACTGAGTTTTTTTTACTGACAAATAGCGATGACAATTTCACCGTTACTCCTGGCTCACTCAAGGGGATATTGGGGGGGATTTCAACCCTTGGTGGTAACGACAATATTACCGGAAGTAGTGATTCAGAGGCAATTAATGGCAATTCTGGTAATGATTCACTGTCTGGTGGTGGCGGCAACGACACCCTGATTGGCGGTCAAGGTAATGATATCTTGCTAGGCGGAGATGGGAACGATTTTCTCAGTGGAGACAAAGGTTTAGATACTCTCACTGGCGGTGCCGGAAATGATACGTTCTTGTTGCGTCGCACTCAAGGTGCTGATGTTATTACTGATTTTGGAGCAGGCGATCGCTTAACCTTAGAAAATCAACTTCAATTCTCGGACTTGTTAATTACTAGCACCGGGCTAAATACAGCAATCAGCCTCCGAGATGGCACATTATTAGCAACAATCAATGGAGTACCAACTATTAACCAAAACAATTTTGTTGAATTACCCCGCCGCCCCTTAATTATCGGACATCGCGGCGCAAGTGGCTACCGCCCTGAGCATACCCTAGCTTCCTACGAATTGGCAATCGAGATGGGTGCAGATTTCATTGAACCAGACTTAGTTTCCACTAAAGATGGAGTGTTAATTGCCCGCCACGAGAATGAAATTTCGGGGACGACTGATATTGCCAAACGGCCGGAATTTGCCGATCGCAAACGCAAAAAAACCATTGACGGTGCAGAAGTAGAAGGTTGGTTTACAGAAGATTTGACCTTAGCCGAAATCAAAACTTTGCGGGCGCGGGAACGCTTGCCAGAGTTACGGGGGACAGCATTTGACGGTCAATTCCAGGTTCCTACATTTCAAGAAGTTATCGATTTAGCTAAGCGCAAAAGTGCCGAAAAAGGGCGAACAATTGGACTTTATCCAGAGACAAAACACCCGACTTATTTTAAGTCAGTTAATTTGCCTTTAGAGCAACGGTTAGTGCAAGTGCTGTCTGCTAATGGATATACCAAACGCACAGATCCGGTGTTTATCCAATCCTTTGAAGTGGGCAATCTCAAAGAGTTAAATCGTTTGACAGACTTGCCGTTGGTGCAGTTAATGGATGACTTTGCAGAAAAACCTTATGATTTTGTCGTGAGTGGCGATCGGCGTACCTACCGCGATTTAATGACCACCCAAGGGTTAGCAGAAATCAAAACCTATGCTGATGGAATCGGGCCTTGGAAGCGGACAATCGTTGTCGAAGGTGCGGACAAGAAATTACAGCCCGCTAATAGTTTAATCACGGATGCTCACCTGGCTGGTTTATTAGTTCACCCTTACACTTTTCGCAATGAATCTCCTACTTATGTGGCTTCAGAGTATGGCGGTAATCCAGCTTTGGAGTACGAACAATTTTACCGCTTAGGTGTAGACGGTGTGTTTAGCGATTTTCCCGATACAGCTTTTAATGCAGCGGCACGGCTTTATCCTTTCTCAACTGTAGACTCTCTCAAAGGCGTGAGTTTGTAGGCTTTAGACGGCGAATCGGTTAGGAAAAATTATTGTAGGATGGGCGCTGCTATCATCTCATCCGATTAGGAGAAATATCGTCACAGCAGCGCTCACCCTATTACTATGTCTTAACCGCCTTGACGGTTGCTATAGTAATGGGGTAGATTGATTTTAGTTGATTGATAAAAAAAAATCGCCTTTTTTTTCAGGGTAAAAAGCTTGACTTTCCCCAGCGAATGAAGTACAATCTGATAATGGGAGTGGTGACTAAAATAATTATTTTAGTCACCACTCCTATTATCTAAAATATACCATGAGAATCCCAGCCCTGTCAATAGGTAATCCTTCTTTTAAAGGCGAATTTTTTTAACAAGATTTTCAGAAAGTGCGATCGCATTCACGAATAGAACTAAGGTTAAAAAACCCGATTTCTAAGACAAATCCTGCATCTCGGCGACGAATATTCACGTATAAACCGGGTTTTTCGTAGCCCATCCCTAATACCAATTTAATGTGAAGTTGCATATATCTCGATCCCCCTCGCATCCCCCTGGTGGGAGGGGGACTTTGATCGGAATCTTGTCCCCCCCTCCCACCAGGGGGGTTAGGGGGGATCGGATTCTATGCAGCCTCATAAAAAATTGGTACAAGTCCTGACTAAATTACAATCAAGATAACCTAAAGGAGATAATACTATGTTGACAAGCGATATCAAAGCTCTACTTGACCAACAAGCACTCCAACGCCAAGATCCTGAATGCCGCTATATTACCGATCGCGTTAACTGGGAACAATATGAAACCTTACTCACCAGAAATGGGGATACTTCGGCATATCGAGTCACTTATTTAGATGGAGCCTTAGAAATTATGTCACCTTCCCGTCGCCATGAAAACAGAAAAACTCGGATTGGAGACCTTTTAGTCATTTACTTTTTAGAAGCAGATATCGACTATTTTCCCTTTGGTTCTACAACTCTGCGACGAGAGGAGAACAGCGGCGGGACGGAACCCGATGAAGCTTACTGCATTGGTACAGACAAAGAATTTCCCGATTTGGCAATTGAGGTTGTTGTTACCAGTGGTGGGCTGAATAAACTGGAAGTTTACAGAAGGTTAAATGTTAAAGAGGTTTGGTTTTGGCAAAATGAACGTTTTAGCCTCTACTACCTGCGAGAAGAAATCCCAGTTCAATTTGTCCAAGCCTGCGGTTATGAGCAAATCGATCGCAGTGAAATTCTCCCTGATTTAGATATAGAATTGCTGGCGGAATATGTCCGATATCCGAATTCGCTCGCAGCAGTTAAGGAATTTCGACAACGACTGAAGTTATAATCAAGATTAATGTGTCCGGTTAATCTCCCATGACTACACAATCTGCTTCGCGTTATGTCGCACGTCACCCTGAAATCTTGCAAGGGGAACCAATTATCGCAGGAACGAGAACTTCTGTTCGTGCGATCGTGGAGTTGTGGCGTTTAGGTATTACTCCTGAAGAAATTCCGATGCACTTACCTCATCTGAAATTAGCTCAAATTTTTGACGCACTGAGTTTTTATTTGGACAACCAGGAAGAAATCAATACTTATATTGAGCGCAATCGAATTCCCGAAGAATTGATTCATCCTGCTGTGAAAGCTGCCATGAAAAAACCGTGAAACTATTTGCAACTATTCATACAGATGAAGATGTTTCTAGGCTGGTAGCGACTTTGCTGCGGGCTAGGGGTTTTGATGTGACGACAACGAGCGAACAGGGAATGTTGAGTCAATTGGATAGCCAACAATTGGCTTATGCTGCATCTGTCGATCGATGTTTGCTGACTCACAACCGCGTAGATTTTGAGCGATTACACCTAGAATATATGATAGAAGGATGGGAACATTCGGGTATCATTGTTACTCCCCAAAAGAACGCCTATGAGATTGTCCAACGGGTTGCTATTCTATTAAATACGTTGACGGCTGATGAAATTGCTAATCAGCTTTTATATGTGTAAATTGAGCGTCTATTGAAAAATGAGCGATCGCAATGCAGGGATTCGGGATGGGAAAGGCGATCGCACTTTCGGACAATAAGGGCGATCGCAATGCAGGGATTCGACATGGGAAAGCCGATCGCACTTTCGGACAATAAGGGCGATCGCACTTTCGGAAAAAGAAACAATTGCGCTACACTCAAAGCATTATGAGACTGCTTTGAGGTATGGCGTTACAGGCTTCAAATCGATGTCATCGTTATCAGTACCTGCTTAACCTTACTGATTCTACCCGATCGACTGCTGTAAAGCCGATCGCTAAAAAGATGTCAAATGGGTTCTATAGATGCGTGTTTAAAAGACGCGGCGCGTGTTTAAAAGACGCGGCGCGTGTTTAAAAGACGCGGCGCGTGTTTAAAAGACGCGGTGCGTGTTTAAAAGACGCGGTGCGTGTTTAAAAGGCGCATCGCGTGTTTTATAGCGAGAAAACAACATAATATGACGCGCGGCCTTGACCCTCTAATTTCAACTGGTTGGCATCAGTCAACTTCCGCAGCAGGCGACTAGCTTGGTCTTCGCTGATCCGACAAAGTTCCACAGCTTCTTTTCTGGTAATTCTGCCGTGAGTCCTTACATATTGAAGCACCATTTGCTCTTGCTGAATGGGTTCAAAGCCAGCTTGCCGAACGTAATCGGCGGATTGTCCCAGTTCTCGATAAACTTGGGGGCTGAGGGTGTAGGTGCGTCCTTTTTTGACGCCACGCGCTTCTACCAAACCAGCTTCAACTAATCGTTCTAAGACGCTGCGGGCGATCGCTTCATCTCGCTGAATGGCACGGGCGAGAGTAGCCGTGTCTAACCGTCTTTCTTGTCGCAATTGCCCTAAAGCAATTAAAGAGTCAACGGGGAGTGGGCTTTGGCGACGATTTTCCTCTTCAATCACTACGCGCAACAGTCCTAAGTCGGCTTCCCCCCCTGGCAGTCTGACGGCAACTGAATGAGAGTTTGTGCTTCGATAATCAGGGGCGGATCTTCCGTAGCGCAATAACCCCTGATAGATTAAATCTACACCGCGCCCAGTGCGTTCGGCGAGTCCGATGCGTTTAATGGCATCGGCTAGGAAGGGATTTCTCGGCCGGGGTTCTACGACTAGCAAGTTATCTAAGGTGACACCTTCAACAAAACCCCCTGGGTTGCTGATGGTAATTCCGTAATCTTCCCAGCGGATGTGAACGGCTCCCAATTTGGTGTAATCTCGGTGGATGAGGGAGTTGACTGAGGCTTCGCGAAAGGCGCGGCGATCGTAGTTGGGAACGGGGACGCGAAATAAACCGATTTGCACTTCATCTTCTTCAACGCGCACCTCAAACTGTTCCATAACTCGCTCAAACAGTTTTAGCAAGGGGGTGCGGTAAAAGTCATTGACTCGCACTTGGGTGCCTTCGAGGACTTGAAAGGCGACTTCGTGGGTGGGTAAGTGTTCGCGGAGGGCGCTTTCTCGTCCTAAAATCAGCAGTCCGGCGACGGTGGGAAAGCGAATTCCATCGGTAGAACGCACGAACCCTAAAGCGCCGTCGAGTTCTTCATCGGTTAAGGATAGCAGAGTGCGATCGCCCCCATATCGCTCTATTAATTGTCGCAGACGTTCGCGTTCCAGGGGGTCGAAGTCGGCAACAGATGATCCGGTGATGGGTAATGAGGAGTAATCGAGAACGCCTAAGTCTGACTGGCGAGTGGCAAATTCGTAGGGATAAAAGGGGACGCATTGGGGTGTTCCGTCTACTTGCAGGCGGCGGCGTTGCAGCAGTCCGTCAGACGTGGCGACGATGCGGGGTGATTTGGGGACTTCTATGCAGGCAATGGTTTGACCTGCTTCTAGCAACGCTGTAACGCGCACGCTGACTGGGGGGTTGGTGCGGTTGCCAATCATGGCTGCTAGGGTGGATAGGTTTTGGTGTTGGGGGTGCAAACCTGTTATTTGACCGTCATCTTCAACGCCGAGGTAAATGAAGCCGCCGTCTGTATTGGCAAGGCAGACGACGGTTTCAATCAGGTCTTTGTCTGGCAGGCGAGTGCGATCGCTTTTAAACTCGACGGTGAGGGATTCTTGTTCGGGAATCGTGCGATTCATTTAACAATATAAAATAGGGGCGACCAGACGGCATTTACAATCTTACGGCAAAATTGGGTGTGACAACTCCTACACCACAGGCGTACAGTCTGGTGTAGGCTTCTCGGCATTTAGTGGAGTTTTTTGATAGTCAAGGGATTGAATATGCTATGGCTATTTTGAAGGCAGATGAAATTTTAGTTCTGCAATATGAACTTGCAGTTGCTTAGTAATGTGAGGGGAATAAAAGTTTGATAAGGCAGATCGCACTTTGGGACAATAAGGGCGATCGTACTTTCGGACAATAAGGGCGATCGCACTTTCGGACAATAAGGGCGATCGTACTTTCGGAAAAAGAAACAACTGCGCTACACTCAAAGCATTATGAGACTGCTTTGAGGTATTGCGTTACAGGCTTCAAATCGATGTCATCGTTGGAAGTCAGTATTTTAAATAAATGACGTGGGATGCAGGCTGTAATCAAAGTTTCGAGAGCGCGATCGAGCTTTGAAAAGTCCTCATAGATGCCGACAAACTGACTTACGCAAGCTAAAGATTCGTCTTTTGGGTCATTGACTCCCGTGTATTTGTACTGAATATCAAAACCTGCTTTTTCCCCAATTTCTTCGATATCCCAGTCTACAATATCTAGGGAAATTGCTTCAACAGCCAGGGCAATATCACCGGGCGGTATGGGGTCAAGAGGTTCGCAGCACCAACCATCAGAATGATTCCATACACTCTTACCTTGAGATTCTCGAATTTTCATATCTTTTCCCTCACTGAAAGTAGCAGCGAAACCAGGCTTTGCCTTCAGGACGAACATCTGCAAGAGACCGTTCATATTCAGTTGCTAGCTGTTGGCATTTCTTTTTCGCTTCTTTTAGGTTATACGCTTGATATGTTATCATGTTGACAAGTTTAATATGCGCCTGAGTAAATAAAAAAAGGGCGATCGCAATGCAGGGATTCGACATGGAAAACGCGATCGCACTTTTTGTTGTTTGAGGAAAAAGGCTATCGAGCTTTGACAAGTCTTCATAGATGCCGACTTGCCTGACTTACGCAAGCTAAAGATGAATCTCTAGGGACGATCACTCCCCTGTAAACGAGTTCTTTCGTTATAAAACAGCTTGTCTAATTACCTCATCAAAAGAAGAATCGAATAATGAATTAATATTTGATTCTAACAAACTAAGAATTTTACTTTCTACTGGATGATCAGGAAAATAACCTAAACGCTCGACCTTACGCAACAACTCATTATAAAACTCTTCATACTCTTCTTCCATGCCAAGTAGAGTCATCCTCGTTAGAGCTAATCCAAGAGTAATTCCGTGTTGGCGGAAATAATGATAGTGACTCCCTCTATATTCAAACTCACCTGTTTCGTCAAAGTAATGCTCTGTCGTTTTTTGTAAAACTTGAGTGACCATTTTATTAATGGTTAACTTGAAAATACAAGCATTAATCTCTTGATGAAAAGTGAAGATTTGATTTTCAAAGACATTCATTTCATCAATACAGCGATTAATGACTTTCTGTAGCTCATTAATTGCGTCTTCCATAGAGAAGAATTGTTCAAAATAATTTTCTGATAGACGATTTTTGATTTCCCGTATCTGATGGTTAATTTCATCAATTCTGATATCAAATCTTTGACCCAATGAATTTAATTCATCCTCAAAAGCCTTGATTAACTCAAACCAAAAATTCCTTTCGTCTTGAGCATTTTTGTTAAATTCGTTATGTTCTTTTAGCTGTTCTTGAATTAACTTTCTTTTACGATCACGAGTTTGTATCTTTTGATTAAAATTGTCAATTCTATCATTAAATTTTGATTTTTCTACTTCAATACGCTCGTCTTCTCGTTGCCAATCTGTCACTAAAGAATCAACATAACTATCTTCTGATTTAATTGAATTTTGTTCCCGATCAAGATAATCACTTTCTTGCTCAATTGACTGTTTAGCTTCATAAGTCAGTCTTGCAGAACTGCGATTAATTCTCTGAATATTAGCATTATATCGATCTAGTCGATCTTTCCATCGATCAATACGAGAGTTTAAGCTCTGACGGCGTGATAAAATGTCAACATAACGAGAATGATGAGCTTCTATAAGAGGTTTAAGTTTTCCTCTCATATTCTCAATTTCTTGATCTAGTGACTCAAGAGAATTATTAATCCGGTTAAAATCTTCAATTTTTGATAAAATTAGATTCCATTTTGACTCTGATTCTTGTTCGTCAGATTCTTTCTTTTGTTTCCATTCTTCAATTTCTTGTGATTCGAGTTCATGTCCTTGTTTTTGTAGGTCAAATATGTAGGTTTTAATTAGTTCATTAAAAGAGTCAATTCCTTCGTTGATAATATAATTAAGTCCTCGCTGAACATAATCCATTTTATCCTCTATGGATTCGGTTTGACTTGCTTGACTGGGATTAGAAAAGACTTGATTAACGATACTATTAACTTGTTCAGAAATAGAGTGATCCGATTGTGAAGATTGGATGGGTAAGCTTCCGAGAAAATCAAAGAGTGTGTAACATATTTTATGTAGAGGTTGATCGCAGGTATCACTCCCTGTTGGTCTTTCACAAGCAGCATGAGCGTACAATCTGATTAATTCTCGTTTAACTTGATTAACATACTCATCAGGCGTTCTTTCTTGTTGATATTGAATTAATTGTTCAAATATTTTACCTTTTTCACCTGATAACATCTGTTGAGATTGATGTAATAATTCTGAGATTCCTTCTCCTGTCCAACAATTGACACCCACAATTACAGGTCTGTGATTTTCCCCTAAGATGTTATTGTGAACTTTGAGAATCTGGCTAGTTGCATCAGAGATATTTGCTTCTGTTGCTGAATAGCTAATTCCTGTTTGTTTATTGACAAACATATTGAACACATAAATAATGTTTTGATGTCGCTTTAGTAAATCTCTGAGATATTTGCGATCGCCTCTAGCAAATTGTTTATCAGGAGCAATCAAATAGTAAACTAAATCGGGCTTAAAATAGAGACTTCCATAGTGACTAATGCTCAAGTTATGCTCAGAAGGAGACTGATTCTCTTTGTATCTTGCTAAAGTCACCTCATCTACATAGGGGAATTCTTCAACTTGACTAATATCTAGTGCAATTCTGTTATAATTTTCTAATCTGTCATCACTACATACTCCCGGAAGATCGAAATATTTTAATCCGACAGGAAATTCAATCAGATTGATTTCTTTAGTACAGTCTTGACGACCTGTAGATAAAAAGTAATCAATTCCTAGTAAACGATTCCCTAATGTCGTTTTACCACTATGAGTTCTTCCAGTTGCAAAGATATTCATTGAACTGATATTTTGAGGAAAATTGCTGAGTTTTTCAATAATAAACTTAGCACGAATTTTAGAGATAGAAGGGGGAGTGAGTTGGAAGTACATAATAAGTTACCTAATCTAAAAAATGTTAGCTATTGGATAGGAGAGAATTGCTTGATCTTCTGTCATAATGATTAAATCATGCTCTAAAGATTGACAGAGTAAAAGACGATCAAAAGGATCATTATGTAATGGTGGTAATTTAGCTAATTGAGTAATCGTAGTTTCATCAATAGATAAACTAGAAATTAGATGTTTTTCTCGCTGTTGGGGAAGGTAAATTTCAGGAGATTCTGGTAATGGTAATTTTCCTAATTGATATTTAATCATTGCTTCCCAAACAGAAACTACACTGAGGTAAATTTCGTTATCTCGATTACTAATAGCATCATAACCTCTTTGAGAAAGTCGTTTATTTTTAGTAATAAACCAGAGAAAGATATGAGTATCTAAGAGAATTTTCATGGATTTTCAAACAAGTTAATAATTTCTTCAGGGAGGGGGTCATTAAAATCATCAGGTACAACAAATTCACCTTCACATAAACCAATAGGACGGCGTTCTTTTTGAGATGTTTTTGTTAGTATTGGTTTAATTTCAGCAATAGGTTGATTAGCTTGAGTAATGATTAAGCTATTTCCTTCTTGAATCAGTTTGATAAATCCTGATAAATTCTGCTGAATGTCATCTATGTTGAGAGTAATCATGGTTGAGTTTTGCTAAGTGAAAACAAGAATTATTCAAGCGAGCTTTTTTTTGAAAAGGAGTAGGTATTACCTACCCCCACTTTCGCTAACTGATTTGTAACAAAATCCGCTCTAAAATATTGACGATTTGCTCCTCTGCATACCGAGCATTCTGGTTTACGGCTAAATTGTTAATCTGTTCTGCATAGGATTGCAAAGTAGCTTTGACTTCCTGCCTTCCATTATTCACAATTGCTTGAAAGTTAGCCTGTAAATCTAGTTGTGGATTAGCCTTTTCAATCCCTAAACCAATAGCTAATAGGTTTTCAACAACAGGGTAGCCACCTTGTAAATATTTTTGACCGACAACTTTTTCTTTTTCAAACAATTCTTGTACTTGTTTGACAACTTTTTTCTTAACTTCTTTCATGCCCACTAAGCGTTTTTCAGTAGTTGTAATTGTTTTGACAAGAGGCTTAATAACATCCTCTGTGACGGTCACTTCTTTCTTTTGTTTACTTGCTCCCATTGCACCACCTGTTAAAGCACCACCTATTACAGCAGCAGCTAGAGGGGCCGCTAGTCCACCAGTTGCTACTGTAACACCAGCAGCAGCTAAACCAATTAAACCAGCAGCCAATCCACCTAAACCTGCTAATCCGCCAACAGCAACACCACCAGCAATACGACCTGCTGATCGCTCTCCATCAACCCATTCTTTTCTTGACTCTTGAGATTCTTTATAATCTACAACTTGCTGTTTAACCACTACATCTTGAACATCTGGAATCCAATCACTTTCTTCCACTTCTTTATCTACATAACGTATATCAGGAACTAAAATGGTTTCTGCTTCCTGTCGTGAAATTTTTGCGTCTTTAGCCAAGCGATCTATAGCACTATTGAGTTGTTGTTGAGCTTCTAAAAGAGCATCCTCTTCTCTGAATACTCGAATACCATAATCAGCAACAGCCATATATGCTTCATTGAGTAAGTCTTGATCGCCTAATTTTTGATCGACAACACAGGTAGCTAAACGACTGGCAATGTGAATCAAGGCTTTGCGATAACGACGACTACGCTCTTTTTTCGCAAAAGATTTCAATTCATCTTGTAGAACTTGTCCCATGTTACCAATCTTATTATCTGGCAACATTTGACACATAAGTTCAGTGATCTTGTTCACCCCCGTTCCGGTTAAGCAGTTTACTTCAACAATAGGAACTGGTACATTAGGATAAAACTCTTGGAAAATCTTTGTAATCTGCTGCCGGGAATCTTCAATATTTTCTTTAGTGGTAATCTGTGACCCATCTGGATTATAGAAAATATTGAGGGCAAAAATTACTTTGTTTTTGTTGCTTTGTTTGGTTTGTTGTCGCAGTAAAGAGCGTAAATATTTACCATCTTCTCGGACAAAACCGCGATGAGGGGCAACAACATAAAGAATGATATCAGGCTTAACATTTTGCTGATTTTCTTGGGATTGCCATTCAGTAACAGAAACTACTCTTTTGACGACTTGTTTTGTAGTCGGATAATCTGATAAATTCCATAATTCAAACTCATTGATTGGCTTTAAACCTTCATCTTCATCGTCAATTTGAGGTAAAAGTAAGGTGGCTCTGTTAATGTTTTCGTAAGTTTCATTACATCCCCCTGCGCCTGGAAGATCAAAGTAACGTAAATTACTCCGCATCTGGAAGAAAACATCCATCCAGGTACAGTCAGTTTTCCCTGTACGGGGTAAAACTGATTTGATCGTCTCAGCGAGTTCTTGATTGGGATCTATAAAAGTAGTTGCTAAGGTTGTTTTACCTGCACTTGTCCGTCCTGTAGCATAAAAATTAACGGGTTCAGGAAATAGCTCTCGTTTTGATTGTGCTTGAACAAATTCTGCATCTACTCTACCTTCTAAATCTAATTCTCTGAGATCGAGTAATTTAAGAACATCGGGACGATCGGAAAAAATGAATCTTAGAGTCTGTAATGCTGTTTTAACCACGATATACTCCTTGCTTTAAGTAACTAATTTTGGGAATTAATAAACCAATCAATCGGTTCAAACTTTGGTTTTTCTAACTCTGCTTGATACTCAGCTAATTTCTGTTCCTGAATCTCTCTGAGTATCCCTAAGTTAGTTTGCATCCATTCTATAGGAATATCGGCTTCCATTTCAAATAGACGCGGTTGATGCAGTGGATTAATATTAAGATAGTACAAATCCGCTAAAAATGCTGCTACCAATTGATGAATTTTAACAATTGATTGCCGAACTGTTTGCAAACTATCTTCTTCACTTAAACCCTCTGACATCAAATTTTGTTGTTCTTCTTTCCAATTCCAAGGTAGTGTCACTGACAGAGATTCTTCTAAACCCCAAAAGGTAACATGAAAGTAAACCTTTTGGTCGGTAATATCACTATAAATGACGGCTGTAGGAACTGGTGATAAATCACTAGATAATTGTTTTACCTCCGCATCAAAAATTGAAGTCTTGAAAAACTTACCGTAATATTCTACGGGACAAATATCATCATTAAGAGGATAATATTTTTCCAGAAATTCTTTAACCTCACTTCTGACCTCTTTTTGTAGATGGGTATTAAACTCTGGACAATCTTCTATATCAGGGGGAGAAATCATCATCAGTAAACGATGCTTTTTCTGTCCTTCTATTAAGATTTTTTGCATTTCCTCTCGGCTAATAATCCCTGCCCAATTTTTCCAATCCCAATTAGACTGAATTTCTGTAATTTTCAGGGCAATTTTCAGGGCTTCTTGTTCGCGCAAAATATCGAGATACAAATAACTCAAGTTACGTCTTTCGGTGAGTTCTTCTTCCATTAGTTGAAGTTCTCTTTCCCGTAGTCGTAAGGCTTTTTCTACCTGTTCTCTCTGACCTTCGGCGATCTTTCCCTCCTGTTTTAAACGACTTTTGGCTAAGTCTAATTCTTGTTTTTTGAGTTGTAAGGTTCGTTCGGAAAATTCAAGGGCGCGATCTTCTCGTTCCGCTTGTGCTTTGGCAATTTCAATGTTTGCTCGTACTTCAATTTCTCGCATATTAGCAAGGTCAGCTTGAATATTAAGCAATTCCTCCTCTCTTTGGGTTTTACCGCGTAAATACTCAGCTTCAGCTTTACGAGATCGCTCATCTCGCCTCACTAGCTCACTTTTATCAGGTGGATTAGACTGCTTTCCCTTAGAGGACTTGTCGGTGAGCTTTCTACTAGCAACCACTGATATAATTCGGCTGGCAGTCATGGTCATAAATCCACTTATAGCCACAAAGAGATAGGGGACTGGCATATAACCTCATGCACTCAAATGATGTTTTTAGCAATAGCAAGGTTGAAATTTATCAGTCGCCTCCGTCATCACCACCATCACAACCTCCATCATCATGGTCATCGTCGTGGTCATCGTCGTGATGATCGTCTTCATCGTGATGATCTTCTTCCTCGTAATGATCTTCTTCAACATGGTCGTTGGCTTGAGTAATATTTTCATCATGATCGGTACTGCGGCGATGACGTTTTAGTTCATCAGTCAGACCATTCAAAGCATTCTTCAGGTTATCACTCATGGTTTAGCCTCTAATAATTCTGCCTGTTGTCAAAGCATCTGTGATACTCAGTGCAGTGTTGCCCGATCGCACGCACGCACCCCAAACAGATACCGCAACGCCTAAGCATCCAGTACCAACTCGGTCCCGCACCAAGCAACATCTTGCTCCTATATATGTATTCGGTTTCAATCCCGAATTTTACGCAAAAGTAGCCTTATTGTTACAAAACTTTACACTAGCCCACCAACCGCCGCTGTATCTCCACCCTAAGCTCTTGACAAAAAGCTCTATGTTTTTACAGCAGACCGATCGCCACATCGGTTTCAGCAATGATAAACTAAATTATACTCAGATAGCAACTAGCCAAAGCTATAACTTTAGTTAGGCTGTGGCTATCAACTAAGCGAGACATACTGCCATGACATCCAGCGACGAGATGTTTGCTGAAGCTGCGAATAACTGGGACTTGGAAAGGCTCTACAAAGCTATGGCAGAAGCCAAATGGCAAGTATCTCCCCGTGCCAGAAAGGGACTGACAGAACGGGAAAAGCTGTTTCTCCGAGGTTTGCTCTGCGGCCACAGCCCTGCGGAAATAGCTAGCCAACTCCATCAAAGTCGTAAAGGCGTTGAGGTTTATGTATCTAAAACTTTATATCAATACTTTAAAAAAATTACAGATGTAACTAACGAAAAGGTCAGCAACTGGAGAAATATTCACAACTCCCTAGAGGAAGCTGGATATAAAACTACACCCTCTGTGAAATCTCACTCAAGCAATTATTCACCCCAAGTTCCGTTAGTAAACATACATAGTTAATATAAGTTTAAACAATCAAAGTCATTCAATAACAATTGACATTCACCTCCAACTAACATTACCTTCACTTTCACAGACAACAATGACAGAAGACATGGATGGAAAAGATCGCCCGTAAACTAACTAATCTCACTGAAGTGCGATCTGATTAATTCTATCAAGGTGGTATCAGCTTAATCTGGTGGTTTATCTATTTCATAAAAAATTGGTATTAGAGCATATTCAGTTAATGCTGCCGGGTGAAAAACATACCTCATTGTGCTATAATCTGCCTAATCTGAGCTAACGCTTCTTCTCCTGGAATTGGCTCAACTATACCGCTTCGGATTTCATCGCGACGCTGCTTAGCTTCCGCAGTCCACAACTTTTGAACTGTTCGGTCTATATCAAATTCAAGACTCTCAACTAGCCTCTCTGCTAACTGCGCTCTCAAGGCATTTGGCAAAGATAAAGCCTCTTTCATCAGTCGCTCAATTGATAGCATAATTACATCCCAAACTAAAATTGCTCAATAGTTAGTAGCCGATCGCCCAAAATAGAATCAACACTTCTAATCTTCTTTCCCCGTCCAATTAATCGGGCCAAAATCATCAGGAACCTCATCAAAAGATTGAATCTGCAATAGCCGCATCATAACTTTCCACTGACGAGGTGTTGGTTTCGCTTCCGTTTCACCCGAAACCCAACGCTGGTAAGTACGCAGCGGAATCCCGCAATGCACGGCAAATTCAGCCTGAGATAGCTTTGTGCGCTCAATTCTCAAAGCCTCGATCGGTGATGCACTCTCTTGGGGTCTTGTGTCTTTTTTCATTGAGATGTTGGCGCGTCGTATTGACGTATAGCCATAAGTAATTCTACCATATCAAGTACGCCTTGATGCAGTGATTCCAGCACTGCACCAAAACGATTTCCCCAATGTTGTCAACTCAACACTCGGAGTAATATCAATAATGCCAAAAAATCCAACATGGTTGCGTTATGAACCTGACGAGAATATTTCCCGTCACGCAGCCGCCGATGATGAATGCTGCTACGAAATGGAGACTAAATATGGATGGACACTCAAGAGGATAGAAAAACTTCAGGGCGACATTTTGAAAGCCGATTGCGTGTTCGAGGGTAAAACAGAATTTCCTAAACCGTTTCACGAACAGGATGATGACGATGCGTAAATACATTGTTTTTAGGGCCGAAGGGCGACAACCGGGTTGGGAAGATCGAATGCTATCCCACACTCATTCTCTGACTCGCATCCTTGCTGAATACTTTGATTCGTCCGATCGCCCGATCCCACAACCCGGATACAGGCCAACGGAATTTATCAGGGTTGAAGCAGAACACGAACCCAATTTCCACGGTTGGAGTACCCATTACAAAACCGGAGATTGGGAAGTTGCGAGAGTCGAAACCTATACTCCCGATACTGAAGGTGGTTCGAGTGAATTCGGCATGGTGGTTATCTGCTATTGTCGCTACAATCCGATCGATGCACCGCTCAAATCAATGCCCGATCGCCAAGTTTCGAGCGATAGTTTCGGTGACGACACAGAAGGCTATGAACGTTGGCTAGAATCTCAAAAAGACCGACAACCGGCTGAGGTTTAGTAAGGTAATTGTAAAGGCGATTTTTGTAGAGGCAACTCCCTGTGGTTGCCCGATCGCCTAGAAATGGCACAAATTCGAGCTAATTTGCGATCGCGCGATCGAGAAAAACTGACTACAAAGGAATATACTCAACAGCATTCATCCATTCATCAGATTCCGAAGCTAAAGCAATCAGTTCCAAATCCTTAACAAACTGTCCGATTGTACCGCCTAGCTGATGTCCAAATATCAAGCCAGCAAACTGTTTTTCCTGACGCTGCCAATCTTGAGCCATTGCCTTAAAAAGGATATCATGAGTAAATAATACTCTGCCTAACTGAGTGGCACGTTCCAAAAGTTCGTCATCTGGCAATTCTGTAGAACCATCTTCCATCGCAGTCAAAACATCCACACCACGACGACGCAACTGGTCGGTAATTGCTTGCGGAATATGAACGTCCATGTATAGAGAAATTGCCACTTACAACAACCCCTTAGCTCGCATTTTCACGAAAAATGGTGAAGGCGAAAGCAGAGATTTTTCCTGTTGTACCTGCTCCCATTCTGCACGAATCTCCTGCTCAATTTCAGCTTGAAAGTCGAAGTAATAAGCCATAGCTGCATGAGCCTCCGACTGCATCAAATAAGGATGCTGGCGGCACATTTCTTCCACTGACCAACCATAAGCTAGATAATCCATGACAATCTGAGCAACCCGCACGCGGGGTATCCGCTGCAACCGTGCGGGTTGACCCGCTACTTTCTCGATATGAGGATAAATTATTGATAGCATAATGATATCCCAAACTAAAATCGCTCAATAGTTAAGTGCAATCTTGTTTGATTGTAGCCCAAGAAATTAGGAGACTGCACGTGCCCATAGGTGTCAACTTAAGCCTGAAAGCCTTGGTATTTCTCGTTCATAGCCAAGTCTAGATCCCCCTAAATCCCCACCCCCCCCTAGCCCCCCCCAAGGGGGGAAGGGGGACTTTGATCGGACTCTTATCCCCCCCTTCTTAAGGGGGGCTCGTTCGGATCTAGGCTTAATAGTCAAACAGCAGTCTCTGACTGGGTTTGACGTTAAGTTGACACCAATGGGCAGTGCCGTGTCCCTACATAAACCGATCGCGCCTTCGATCAATTTTTGCCAACGCAGCACCCGAAACATCCGCCACAATACTGATAATCCGATACAAAGCCACCGCACTCAGAATTATACCCGTAGAAAAGCGATCGCCAATAATGGAAAACTTGTAGCCGCAATTCGGATATTCGCCACTTTTTGCCAGTGAGTGACAACAGCTTGGGCCATCGAGAATGTCCTAACCGTTGTGGTAGTTGCTATACAAGTGGCGATCGCCCAATCTCTCCTACGTTTTCCGAACCTGAGAGTAAATCAAATTTTACAGGCGATATTTAATGGCGATCGCCTTGACGCACCATTTATTGCGTGGTGCGTCAGTTGTAAGCCTGTTTAAATTAAGCTGAAATCGGCAGCACTGATTATGCTAGCAGAAACTCCATTTAAAGCAGCTATAATTTCTCCTGTTTGCACAAACTTAATTAAAGTATTGCCGCTGTTTTCCGTAACACTTAATTGCGCGAATGTCAAGCCATTAGCTAGCATCAACAAATCTTTTCCTACTTCAAAATCGGCAATAATATCGATACCGGAATTGGTGGAGAGTAAAAAGCGATCGCTCCCAGCACCGCCAATTAAACTATCATCGCCCAAACCGCCAATCAAAGTATCATTTCCTTTGCCTCCCCAAAAAGTATCATTTCCCTCGCATCCGTCGAGCAAATCATTGCCAATACCCCCACTCAGACAATCATTACCACCACCTCCGCAGAGGATATCATTGCCATAATTGCCGTAGAGAGAATCATCGCCTTCGCCACCGAGGATTGTATCATTTCCCTTGCCTCCAAAGGCGATATCATTACCTTTGCCACCGTCGATAAAATCAGCACCTTCACCCCCCAAAATTAAGTCGTCATCTTCCTTAGCATTTATTGAATCATTTCCGCGATTTCCGAATATGATATCTTCGCCTTCACCGCCAACAATGATGTCATTACCCTTACCGCCCAACAGGATATCATCTCCCTTGTTACCGTCAATAAAATCATTGCCTCGATTGCCGTAAAGGATGTCGTTTTCTTCACCGCCGTAAAGGTTATCATCGCCTAAATCCGCATCGAAAATATTCGGACTTGGACTGCCGTAAAAAGCATCATTTTCCGCAGTACCAAACAGAATTTCACCGCTACCATTGCCGTTGATAATGTTGTCAGCTTGGTTGGGGCGATCGAGATTTGGATACTCAATAGTATTGCAAATGCAATCCGGGGAAGAAGGGGAAGGGGAAGGAATTAGAGTTGGTGTTGGAGTTGTGGGAGTCGGAGTTGTGGGAGTCGGAGTTGTGGGAGTCGGAGTGGTTGGAGTCGGCGTTGTCGGCGTCGGAGTGGTTGGAGTCGGCGTTGTCGGCGTCGGAGTGGTTGGAGTCGGCGTTGTCGGCGTCGGAGTGGTTGGAGTCGGCGTTGTCGGCGTCGGAGTTGTGGGAGTCGGAGTTGTGGGAGTCGGAGTGGTTGGAGTCGGAGTGGTTGGAGTCGGCGTTGTCGGCGTCGGAGTGGTTGGAGTCGGAGTGGTTGGAGTCGGAGTTGTCGGAGTCGGAGTGGTTGGAGTCGGAGTGGTTGGAGTCGGAGTGGTTGGAGTCGGAGTGGTTGGAGTCGGAGTGGTTGGAGTCGGAGTGGTTGGAGTCGGAGTGGTTGGAGTCGGAGTGGTTGGAGTCGGAGTGGTTGGAGTCGGAGTGGTTGGCGTCGGAGTTGTGGGAGTCGGAGTTGTGGGAGTCGGAGTTGTGGGAGTCGGAGTTGTGGGAGTCGGAGTTGTGGGAGTCGGAGTGGTTGGAGTCGGAGTGGTTGGCGTCGGAGTGGTTGGCGTCGGAGTGGTTGGAGTCGGAGTGGTTGGCGTCGGAGTGGTTGGAGTCGGAGTGGTTGGGTTGACGGTAATATTCACACGATCGCTATCCGTTTGAGCACCGCCTAATTCTAGAGATCCGCGATCGTTTGTCGTCAAAATCAACGTATCGGTGCCACTAAAGTTCAGATTCGGCGTATAAGTTAAACCATCTAAAGCAGCATTAATATCAGCCTGTTTCCCCGTATAAATCAGGCTGTTGCTACCATTCCCCGATCCGGTAATTCCCGTCAGCGAATTCAGTTTCAGAGTGCCGCTGGTAACACTGAGATTGACTTCTACAGACTCACTATCTGCATCCGATACAGAGATACTATTGCTGTTGCTAGCAGAGAAGATGCGAGGAGTATTTTGATTCGTCGTTTCTTTGCCGATATCAGTCGCAATGTTGACACTCCAACTGGCAATATTTCCAGGAGTAGTAGCATTGGAAGCTTTAGCATTATATTGGTTGGCATCAACTGCATACAATTTCCAAGTGCCGTTGGGATTAGTTTTATTGAAAACAGAAAGAGTCGAACCGTAAGGCCCTTCTGGTGCCCCTGTCGGTGTATTCGGAGGTATAACGAAAGGATAAATATCGCGAGCATTGTTTAACGAATAGTTACTCGGTTTGTAGCTGCCTGAAGCGATAGTTGGGACTGTAGAATTAGAAAAATCATAAAGAAAAGAGGCTGCATTATCATCTAACTTCAGCGTGACGTTGTTGAGTGGTTGTTCAGATGGAACGTGAGACATTAACACCACGTTTTGTCCTTCGGGCCCAACTAGCAAGAGGTTGATTGTCTGCGGTGAACCAGTGGGAGATTGACCATAGGTTTTAACATTGTTGAGAGTGATAGTAACGCTGTCTACTTTTCCTGTTACACCTGAAACGTCTATAGCAGACGGATAGGGTGTCGCTAAAACGTTATATACAGCGTCTCCGCTGTTGATGGTAATGTTATTGGGGTTAGTTGTGGTGGTGGTTGTTCTTCCCGGTATTGAATTAATAGGAGATTGATTGCGACGGGAAAATTCCGAGGTATCGCCTGTAGTTTTGTTAGTAGCAGTAGCAGCGAGAACCGATTTGCCTGCTACTGGAGTGTAGGCGAAGTTGATATTAGCATTGCCAGCACTATCTGTAGTAACATCTTGGAAACCTAGAAAAGTTTCACCTTGACCTGCACCTGCGGGGTCATAACTTGTATTAGCAAAGAATTCGACGCGGAAGTTGCTGTTAGGAGTGCTGTTGAGAATGCCCTTGACTGTGTTGCCGCTAACTGAGGTAAGAACGGGGTAATTTTGCAGGTTATTGCTGCCTGTATCAGCATCGCCCAAATCGTTGGGAGTGATGCCATTATTACCGAGCAAGTCAATTCCTAATCTTTTGTTGTTAAAGATACGATTGCCTTGTATGGTGTTACTGCCGGAAGGTGCACCATTATTAATCTCAATGCCACTCCCTTTATTGTTAGCAATGATATTACCTTCTCCAGGTGCAGTGCCACCGATAGTATTATTCGGGTTTTTGCCTAAGATCAAAATGCCATCGCCATCGTTACCTAAAGCTATTGTACCTGTGGCATCAGTCCCGATGTAATTGCCAGTAATTTTGGTGTTTGTAACATCTGCCTTTGCAGCAAATATGCCTGTAAAGCCGTTGCCAGAGATGACGTTGCGGGAGATAATATTACCTGTTATGGGCGTGACAACGTTAGGAGGATTGTTTACATTGTAATTTTGGATTCTGATTCCACTGGAAGTGTTGCCTACAGCAATCGTACCGCTAATATCAGTGCCAATGTAGTTATCCTGGATTGTATTGTTGTTAGTCTGTACCGAAATGCCGTGACCTAAATTTAAATTTCCACCCTTTCCAAATCTGTTAATAACCAATCCTTGAATGGTGCTACCACTGGAATCTTCTGCGCCACCAAAAGGGCTCTTGCCTAAATCTAAACCATTAATATAAATATAATTGGCAGATGAGGCTGGTTGTTGTACAAAACTGCCATTGAGTTCGATAATTGGTTTGCCAGCATATCCAGGTTGAGATTTGCCATTGATAATAACTGGGCTGGTGATGACAGGTAAGGCTTGATTAAGGGTAATGGTATAAGGGCCAGTACCGGGAATGTTAAAGTTAATTGTGTCTAATCCGGGATTGGAATTGGCTTGGTCGATCGCACTTCGCAGAGAACCCGTAGTGCCATCCAAAGTATCGGTAACGCTATACGTAGCCAAAACAGACGCATAATTTTCCATTGCGTCTGACTCGAAGGCTAGGGGCGATTTAATGTTGCCGATTTTTTCTTCTAGTTCCCAATTCCCACCTAATTTTGCACTCCCCGTCAGATGCTTGGATGCGGCGACATTTGCACCGGTGAGGGATGCAATGCGATGGAGGAAGAGTCCGCCGTTCGTTTCAACCCCCGTCTCATAGCGAAACTCCTCTAAAGACGACTGTTTAATCGTGAGGTTATTTTCAGTCGGTTTCAACCGACTTTCGCTTTGAGACAGGGAATTTATTCCCTGGCGGACTTTCGGGCAAATGCTAGGGGTTGAAACCCCCGTCTCATAGCGCAAGTCCTCGGTCGAGGACTGAAGAATTTGGTTATTTTCAGTCGGTTTCAACCGACTTTCGCTTTGAGACAGGGAATTTATTCCCTGGCGGACTTTCGGGAAAGCGCCGGATGCTGCTGCTACATTGCAGCCGTAAATCATGATGTCTGCATCAATCGTTAAAGCGCGCCGCCATTGCTGCAATTGCTGGCTATAAGCTTCGAGGTTATCGATAGACAGTCTGGTTTTACCGAGTTGCAAGCTTCCCGGTGCGCCGTGGGAAACTAGATGAATGCTGTCAATATTGGTGCGATTCGCTAAGACTTCGCTAATTTGTTCGATTCCATCTCTGTCGGAGTCGAGAATTATTGCTTCTAATCCCGATTTCACTCCATCCAGGAGTGTTTGATAGTCTGTTACTGCTGCATCGATAAATACTGCTGATAAAACTGGTATCATGGCTGTGCACCCTAGGGTATGAAATTAACAATTTTTCATAAATCCAGGACTAGCACACCAGAACTCAAAAAACCCGTTTTTTTGACAGTACAAATACATAAGATTGTGATATTTATGAGAAAAATTCTGTTTTTTGGCAAGTCTTAAATTTATTAATTCAGATTATAGTCAGCTTACTTACGTAAGTAAAAAGTTTTAATAAAAATACATATTTTCGACTTTCCCACTCACTCACTTACTTACTTTGCCGATCGCGCCTTCGATCAATTTTTGCCAACGCAGCACCCGAAACATCCGCCACAATACTGATAATCCGATACAAAGCCACCGCACTCAAAATTATACCCGTAGAAAAGCGATCGCCAAGCAGAGCGATCGCCGTAGCTTCAAATACTCCCATACCTCCCGGTGCACCAGGGACAACTAAACCCACCACAAAGGCAAAACAAAAAGCACCGAATAAGTTCGGAATATCATTAAAATTCACCGGATTTAAAGCCATCACAGTCAACACAAAACCGCTTCCCCGCAATCCGATAAAACACATTTGTCCAATTAACGGTACTAAAGGATAACGTTTAATTGGTAAATTTATTTTGTGTTTAGCCTTGACACTCGATCTTATTTTCGCTAGATTGGAGCTAGACTCTGTAGGAAAATTCATTCCCTCAGCCGCAGATTCCCCAGAATTTGAATTTTTCCCATCCTGCTTCTTTAACTTCAACTTCTCTACAAATAGGACGATGGGATTCAGAATTCGCGGATGAATCGCCGTAAAAATAGCAGCACCAGCCACAATCCGCAAAAACCAATTAATTTTATCAAAACATAGCAAGCCAATCAAAACACCTGCCGCCGCCATCAGCAAAGGTTCTAACAACACGCTGAGAGTCGCAACTTGCGGCGAAATACCAGCCTTTTTGGCATCCAATATCCTACCCCAAAAATGCCAAATATTTCCCGGTAAATACTTAGCAATATTAGTTTTGAGAAAAACTTGAATCGCCCAAGCTGCATTTACACGTTGACGAAATTCCCGCAAAATCAACATCCACACCCAGCCGACAAAAATTAGCGAAAATAAAGTGACACCGAGGGCGATCGCCAATAAGGGAAAACTCGTAGCCGCAATTCGGATATTCGCCACTTCTTGCCAGTGAGTGACAAAAGCTTGGGCGATAAATAAAAACGTCCCCCCCAAAATACAATAGCGTAAATAAGGTTTGAGACGCGATTTTGCCACCTGGAAAAAGTTCTGAATTAGACGTAAATTTTTGTTTCCCATTTTCTGATACCAATTTTGAATTTGGGATTATTGATTTCTTAACCACAATCTCATGTTTTAAATTTAAAATTTAGATCGATCGCAATTATTACGGAGTATCTTTCTATGGCTGGCCCTAGTCCTGACGGTCGTTCCTATCTTTTAGATAATAGCCCCAATAGTTTCACTTTAACACCGGGCTTTTTAACTCCTTACCCAAATGGACTATTTGCTCTCGGCGGCAACGATTTTGTAGTCGGTGCGTCAGATGCCGATCGCCTCAGCGGTGATGACGGTAACGACAAACTCATCGGTGGAACCAATTCCGACACACTCTTCGGTGGTGCCGACAATGACATCCTCAACGGCGGTATCGGTAACGACATCCTCTTCGGCGACTCCGGTAATGATACCTTGCAGGGAGGTAAAGGAGCTGACTTACTCAACGGTGGTAAAGGTGCCGACGTTTTGATCGGCGAGGGCGGCAAAGATACCCTGACAGGAGGGTTGGGCTCCGATACCTTTGTCTTGCGCACCGATTCCGCAGTCATGGATTTGATGGCGGCAGACATAATTACTGATTTTAATAGTTCAGTGGATGCGATCGGACTCACTGACAATCTTACCGAAGCAGACTTAATCCTCGAACAACAGGCGATCGGCCCTCGTACTTCCGATACCATAATTAAAATTCGCCAATCCGGCGCTATTCTAGGCGTAGTTACCAACAAATTGCCACAAGATCTGACTGGTAAATTCATCTCTGCAACTCCCGTATTGAGCAACCAACTCAGCCAAGCCCGCGACATCGGCATTCTCAGCAGCCCTCAAACAATTACAGACTCGGTTAGCAACGCTCAACCAGAGGATATTTACCGCTTTAGCTTATCACTAACTAGCGACTTCAGCTTAAATCTCAATGGTTTGAATACCGATGTTGGTCTTACCGTAATCAAAGATATTAATGGCGACAATTCTGTGGATTTCACAGATATTATTGCCTCTGCTCAAGACTCTAGTTTATTATCCAAATCCATACAACTAAACGCTTTAACACCAGGAACTTACTACGTGCGAGTTACTCAATCCCAAGGCAATACAAACTTTACCCTAAATCTGTCTGCAACACCTACAACTGTTTCTATAAATAATGTTAGCAACTTAGAAGGTTTTGACTCTCGTTTTGGATTTGGTTTAGTCAATGCCGCCGCCGCCGTTGCTAAAGCCCGAAACAGTCCCACTTTTCCTGATGTTCCAGACTTAGGCGGCGACGACTGGGGCAGAGATTTAATTAAAGCCCCAGAAGTTTGGGCCCAGGGGTTAACTGGAGACGGCATTGTGGTAGCAGTGATTGACAGCGGAGTTGACTATAATCACCCTGATTTGACCGGGAATATTTGGAGTAATAATGGGGAAAACGGCATTGATTCCCAGGGTCGAAATAAAGCTAATAACGGGATTGATGATGATGGGAATGGCTTAGTGGACGATTTCCGCGGATGGGATTTTGTCAACAACGATAATGACCCCATGGATGATAACAATCACGGCACTCATATAGCGGGTTTAGTAGCTGCGAAAAAGGATGGAGTGGGGATGACAGGTGTGGCTCCCACTGCCAAAATTATGCCTTTGAAAATACTTGATAGATCCGGTTCGGGAAGGATTAGGGATGAAATTGCTGCGATTAATTATGCAGTTGCTAATGGGGCGAAGATAGTTAATGTAAGTTTGGGTGGCTTACAGTTGAACGAACCAGAATTGAATGCGATTCGAGCGGCGGAAGCTAAGGGCGTAACAGTGATTTCTGCTGCGGGAAATGATGCTCGTCCCCTGGTAGATTATCCGGCTAGGTTTGCTAATGAGGCTGGAATTGCTGTCGGTGCCATTCAGCGGAACAAGCAGTTTGCTAATTATTCTAACCGGGCTGGAACTGAATTAATTGATTATTTTATTGCTCCCGGAGGTGACGGTGGTAAAGCCGATTCAGGGGATATTTATTCCACCGTACCCCTGTCCGTACCGGGCATTCCTTATCGTTATGTCGCCGGTACTTCCATGGCTGTGCCCCAAGTCGCTGGGGTAGTAGCTTTGATGTTGCAGGCTAATCCGAATCTGACTCCGGCCCAAATTAAGCAGATTTTGGCAGAGACGGCAAATCGATCGGATATCATATAGCAATCCTTGCAGGAGTCGTAAATTTTTTACCCCACCCCAACCCGGACCGCGAGTTCGGGGAGGGAGTAAGAAGTTCACAAATGATTTAGGATTGCTATAGTTTGAATTAATGGGTAATTGGTAATAGGGTTGAATGTTACCAAATTTTGTAGGGGCGGGTTTTACCAACAATATATAATGACGATTGAAAATCTAGATCAACCCGCCCTCACACCACCAACAATCTAGATATACAAAATTTTGTAGGGGCGGGTTTTATAGATGGTTTACTATCCATATTTATGGTGAAACCTACCCCTACAAGTTCCCTTAAAAATTGGCGGCGTAAGTTAATTCAAATTGACGGCCTAGGGTTATACAGCAATAGTTTGGTCGATCGAATACTAAGTTGTAATTCATTTCCCCGTCTATTTTGATTACCGGTTGTTTTAAAGGGATGCCATGAATGTTATATTGGCGACGTTCTAAGGCACTCCAGTCAATGATTTTGATATCGATTTGGTTCTGCAATTCACTGGCTAACAAAAATAGTTCCATCTTGTCTTGAACTTTGCCAGTCAAGGGTATTTTCATTAACACTAACTGGGTAACAAGGGGTTTTTGTTCGTTGGGAAACTTCTGGGTGTGGCAATGTCCAAGTTCTATATCATAAGGTTCTACCTTGAATTTGTCTTTGGAAAGGAGGGAAGATGCGTGCAAATCTTTGAGGCACTTTTCCAGGTGGGGAATCAACCCCAAGTCTGGATCGCACAGGAGTTTGCGAATATTGGAAGTTTCGGTGACTGTCATGTTAGATTTTTGATGTTATTTTTTGATTCTTACTTTTAGCTTAGCGCTAAAGGTATCGGTCTAAAATCTATTTTTTCGTGAGTTTCCAGAGATTAAGCTCGACTGTATCGGTAATGGGGTCTATTTTATAGTTTTGCTGCTGGATTCCCGATCGCAATACTGAGGATGGTCTGTATAAAAACAGGTCACTAAAACCCTTGGGAATTGTAGGTACTTGGGGTTTGGCAAGTGCCAATTCCCGATTTTTGTAGCAAGCAGTGTAGCAGCGGGGTGCAATTAGTAGTTTGACTTTTGGTTCTAGCTGATAGCTTAAAGGCATAATATATGCTATATTGGCATCGCTAATGATTAGCGGCTTGGTGGCTTGATTAATCGCCTTAGCTACTTCTATTTCCGTGAGTAGCCAACCACTGCCTTTATTCCACCAAATGTCTGCTTGAGAAATTATTCCCGCGGATATAATGCCGGCAGAAAACAGTGCAACCATAATGAATTTCCACACATTTTGGTGCTTATTACCATCGAGATTGCCACTAATTTTTATAGACAGTAGATAAGCAACTGCTAGCTGAATTCCCACATAACATGGCACTAAATATCGCGGATTTGCCGATCGCCTTCCACCTTTAAGTATATCGGGTACTGCTAAAAATAACGCCGTTGTTGCAATTGTTAACAATATCAATAGCCAAACTCGTTTTGGTGTATGTCGGCACAGGAAAAACATTGCATATCCCACCAAAGCGAGGATAATTAGACTCACAGGAATTAGTAAGGCTACTTGTGTGGTACTAGCACTGCCATCAATGCCTAGATCGAAAAAGGCGATGGTGACGGAACCAACCCACCTGCTAACTAATTTTAAGATATTTGCCTGTTCAGTCCAGACTGTGGTGCTTTTAATTTGATTGATGTTTTCTGAAACATTGATAACCGAAGGCATGAAAGCGATAAATGCTACTAAAGCTGCTACATAATAGGAAATAAAGGTTTGAATGTCGCGCCAGTTGGCAATGATTGCGATGTAGATTGCATGGGCGGCGGCGACGCAGATAAATAACAAGTGGGTGTAAAGTCCCATTGCTAAGGTTACTGCGTAAATTATCCAGTGGAAAATCAGCGAAATGGGGTTGAGATTTTCCTGTACCCGCGTTGCTCGCAGCAGGGATGCTGTTGATAAAATAGTAGTGACAGTCCATAAACTGTATTGTCTGGCTTCTTGGGCAAACAGAATATGGTAGGGAGAAATGGCAAAAATGGCGATCGCCATCCATGCTACAGTGCTAGAGGCAAATAATTCCCAAGCTAGCCAATAAATGGCGGGAAATACTAGCAAGCTAATCGCCACAGCTAAACTTCTCATGGCTGTGACAGAACTGCCGAACCATTGCCCCCAATATCGGGCTAGTATGTAATACAGTGGCGGGTGCTGGGAGTCTTCGGTTGCTAAAGAATGTAGGGTGTCAGTTAAATTGTGTTCGGGATTTATCTGTTGATATTTTTGTAAATCTGAGGGCGATGTTATTTGCTGGTAAGAAAAGTTTTTGACCATTTCGGCTTCGGTGTAGCCGGCAACTCTCAGGGAAGTATAGGTTTCGTCGATCCAGTAAAACTTGCGATCGATATTTGCAAAACGAAAAAATATACCCAGGACTAATATAAATATCATTAAAAATCGCAACCCCTTGTGCAGTGGAGGATGCTGAGAAATTAGTCCATCGCCATTTTGCGGAAATTCCATTTTAAATAAACTCACTTGGGGTTGCTAGATAAATGCTCATTATTTGACTATTTTCCAGAGAAGTATTTCTTGGTCTTGACCGTAAATTATTTCTATTTTATATTGATTAAACTCGCGGATTTGTTTTTGTAAATCCTGGGAAATATTGTACAGAAGTATCGGGTCAAAATTTCCAGAAAATTCAATATTTTTGGGTGACATTATTAATAATTTAGCTTGTGGTTCTATTTGGTGACTCATACCTAGTAAATTGCCGATATTCAATACACTATAGCCTGAAAAGTCTGTGATGATTAATGGATTAGAAGCTGAGTTGACTGTGCGGGCGATCGAGTTATTAAGCAGAGAACCAGATTTATTCCACCAAGTATCTGCTGACAAATAGAGACTCGATGAAATAATTCCCATTGAAAGCAGAAAAACTAGAGCAACTCTCCACAATTTTTGTAATTTAACTCTGATTAGAAGTTGAGTAAAAAGAAAAGCAACAGATATCTGCATTCCTAAATAACAGGGAATCATGTAACGAGTGTTTATCGATCGAATCCCTCCTTTAATTAAGTCCGCTGGTAAGAAAAATACTACTGTCATGCAGGTTAATGTAATTACAAATAACCAAACTCGCATATCTGTTTTCCGTAAAAGTAGATAATAAGAATACCCAACCATGATTAAAATCATGAAAATAACTGGCAAAGTAGATATCAAATATGGTCGTGGCAAATTCCAGTAAAATCCCACGTCAAAAAACTGATTGCTAATGTTCAGAATCCAACTTTTTATCAATTCTAAAAGCGGTCTTCTCAGCGATAGCCAAGAAGTTTTATCGCTGGCATAGTTGAAGTTTTTTATAAAAACTATAACCCAAGGCGAAAAAATTAGGAGCCCTGTAATTGTCGCTAAAAAATAGCCAATAACTGTCTTGTTAATGCGGAACTTTTCAACAATGACTACATAGATACCATGTCCTAGGGCAACCATGGCAAATAAGAGGTGAGAATACATTGCCACAGCTAGTGTTGTAGCATAAATTGCCCAACTACTATTAGTTTTTAGGCGCATTGCTCGTAGCAACACTGCGCTAGACAGTAAAATTAACAAAACAAACAAACTGTAAGGTCTAGCTTCCTGAGCGTAAACTACCTGAAAAGGCGATACAGCTATGATGGCAACTGCTAACCAAGCTGTCAGCGATGACTCAAATAACTCTAAACATAGCCAGTACATACAAGGTAATGCCAGCAAGCTAAAAACTGCCGACAAACTTCTAGTTACTGCGATGGAATCTCCAAACAGTTGCACCCAAAATCTGACTGCTACAAAATACAGGGGAGCAAGTTGAGCTTCTTCTAGCGCCAATCCTTTTACGGTGTCAAGAACGTTTTTTTCTGCATTGAGATGCTGATATTTTTCGAGGGTTTTTATTTCGTTAATTTTGCCCTCGCCTAACTCTTTAATTAATTCAGATTCTGTATAACCGGAAACTCGCAGAGAAGTGTAACCTTCGTCTATCCAGTAAACTTTATTTTCGAGATTGGCGAAACGAAAAAATATCCCTAGGACTAATATAACTATAATTAAAAATCGCAGCCCGTTGTGCAGTGGATGATGCTGAGAAATTAGTCGATCGCCATTTTGCGTAAATTCCATTTTAAATCAACTCCTATAAAAAGAATACTCCCTAGCCGACGCTATAAGTAGATGTTCTCCTTAAGTCCCCCACACATAAATACTTTCATCAGTCGGTTTATTACCGCTATTAAAGGCGCGGAGGCAGTATTTCCGCAGTCCTAGTTCATTGTTTATATTTTAATAGCTTTGTCGTCTTTAAATATTAAGAATTAAGAAAGATTCACGGCGGTTAAAACCGCCCGTGTCGCTTCCATCTCAGGTCTAAAGACTCGCTCGTTTTTCGCTTTCCGATTATTTTTTATAACTGCCGATCGGCCATTCTGTCATGGGGTGAAAGGCTACAATGTTCGAGAGACCATGGGGCGGGCGACAAATCATGATGTAGACTAGGTGTAAAAATCCCACTAACTTCCTATTCCTATGAAAAAAGTCCTTTACTGGTTGATGGGCGAAAAGGCAGGCAGAACCATAGTCGGTGCCTGGAACTGGCTGTGGGGACTACCCGTAGCATCCGGCGGCGAGGTGTCGGTGGCGGTAGCCGAAGAATCTTTGCGATCGATGCAAGAATCAGTGCAAAAGCTAGCAACAGCCGTATCTACCCAAGTTGCAGCCTACCAGCGCGCCAAAACTAAATATGAAGAAAAAGTCAGGGAAATGCAAACTGTAGAGCGCCAAGCCATAGCAGCCCAGCGCAACGGTAATGAAGAAGCAGCCCGCTTAGCAATGTCGAAGGTGATTCAGACAGAACAAATTTTGCCACAGTTAGAAGCGCAAGTAAAACAAGCCGAACAGTACGTCAACGCTTCCAAAGACAAGCTGAATCGAGAGCGGATGAAGCTGGAAGCCTACAAAACCGATATGCAAAATATGAAAGATATGGCCGAAATTAACGAAGCGCTTGGTTCCATCGCCAAAGTCAACAACGACTTGAGTATTGATTCAGCCCGATCGCAATTTGAGCAAGCCAAAAACGCCGTCCAAGGCCGCAATCTGCAACAGCAAGCTTTAGCAGAGCTATCAGAGAACCCCCAAGAAAGACTTCAGGCAGAATTAGAAAAAATGACCATAGACGATGAAGTTAATCGCAGACTGCGAATGTTAAACAATTCAGACAACCCAGAACTTCCCAACTAAGGAGAATTTTATGGCTAAGAGTAGCGGGCCTCCCCCCATAGTTTTTATTCTGTTATTTTTCTTGCTCGCCGGTGGCGCGTTCTTTTTTCTGAATAAACCAGCATCCCAGGATGCCCAAAATACACCCACTCCCACACCCGCAGCCTATGGTGGAGCGAATCTGCCTCCCGTGGCCCCGGTATCGAGCGGAGCATCTCCGGTTGCAGCTAGTTCTTTTGCGCCTCCAACTTCTGTTGCTCCCGGTACTGGAGTGAAAATTGACGGTTCTACCAGCATGGTGACAATCAATCTCAACCTTAAGAAGGGCTTTCAAGGCAAGTTTTCTGGCACTACAGTTGATACCAAAGCAAATGGTTCTGCCAACGGAATTAAGGATTTGGTGGCGGGAACAGCCGATATTGCTGCGGTATCGCAACCTTTGACTGCTGGAGAACAAAGTCAAGGTTTGACAGCAGTACCTGTGGCCTTGGATGCGATCGCCCTTGTAGTCGGCACTAACAACCCTTTCACAGGAGGTTTAACTGTCGCTCAAGTTCAAGATATCTTCAAGGGAAATATTCAAGATTGGTCGAAAGTCGGTGGCCAGCCTGGCCCGATTAAAATAATTAATCGACCAGAAGTTAGTGGCACTCACCAGACGTTTAAAGAACAGGCTCTCAAAGGTGCTAATTTTGCTACGGGGCCAAATATTACTACTCTCGATCGAGATGTGACTACTCCGCTGCTGCAAGCTTTAGGGAATAATGGCATTGGGTATGCGACTTTCGCTCAAGTAGTCAATCAGAAAACGGTACGGGTTGTGCCGGTAGACGGGGCGACACCGGATGCTGGTAACTATCCTTATCAGCGACAGTTGTATTACGTTTACAAAAACCCTCCTAGTCAAGCAGTAAAGGACTTCTTGGGTTATGCAACTTCCCCGGAAGGACAAAAAGCGATGCTTGCCGAAAATTGAGCCGAAAGCTGATGATATCGCCAGACTCAAGTCTGGCACTACACAAGCGATGTCCGCGCAACGCGACACTTAATTCTTTAGTCCGCGCAGGCGGACTTCGTTTGTGTAGGCGCGGTTTCCAACCGCAGGCAGGGTCTGATAGGCTAATATTCGATGTGATTTAAAATCGAAGGTTTTTCTGTGAGCAAAAATCGCGAACCAGTCGAGAGTTTAATTCTCTACTATTTATTCAAGTGGTCCATTGTCAGCCCGATGTTACACCTTTATTTTCGGGGTCGCATCTACGGTGCCGAAAATGTTCCAAGTTCTGGACCACTGGTAGTAGTCAGCAATCATGCTAGCGATTTTGACCCGCCTATTTTATCTAATTGCATGAGACGACCGGTGGCATTTATGGCTAAGGAAGAGTTATTTAAAGTGCCTATTTTGAAACAGGCGATCGCCCTTTATGGTGCTTATCCAGTCAAACGGGAAAGTGCCGATCGCAGTGCGATTCGATCGGCTCTCCAATATTTAGAAAATGGATGGGCAACAGGTGTATTTTTGCAAGGAACCAGAACAGTAGATGGTAGAATTACCGATCCCAAATTAGGTGCTGCACTGATAGCAGCTAAGGCTAAAGCACCGCTGTTACCTGTTAGTTTGTGGGGAACTCATGCTATAGCATCTAAGGATTCAGCACTGCCGCGAGCGGTGCCGCTGACGGTGCGAATTGGCAATTTAATTGCAGCGCCGAGTTCGTCGGAGCGATCGGAATTGGAAGCCTTGACTCAAAGATGCGCTCAAGAAATTAATGCCATGCACGATTTAGGGCGTTGAATTTCCATTAAGGAAATTGGTGCTATAGCCTTTGTCAGTTAGGTGAGGTGAGCGTGTAATGGGTAATGGGGAACCCCCCCTGAATCCCAGGTAGGGCATTACCTATTACCAATTACCTAGGGATTACTGAATATCGCTTTTTGGCGATCGGCAGTGAGCGATTATTCAACCAGAGTTAAAGATGAGTTTTTTTGATCTTGCACTTTATTCTCGATCGCGCGATCGAATAGCCTTTCGCCACGTCAAGTGCGATCGATTATTCAGCAAGCCCTAGTTAAAAAAACAGAATAGCCAAACCCCCGACTTATTAAAGAAGTCGGGGGTTTCAATTGTGATATATATGCCAGGAGTAATTCCTATTCCTCTCAAAGCTTTTTCAGATCTAAAACAAGTTTGTGTTATCGACCTTGTGAGTCAGAAACATCTGCTATCAAATCATCTTTATCAACTTTCGGCACAAAATCAGGTCGTTCTTTGGATTCCCAACCGGGGGGGCGCTTAGAGTTGTACCAAGCAATGGAGCCAATACTAACCGCAGCCACAAATCCAACACCAAGAACTGCGAGGGGAATCATTAGGTTGCTATCTACCATTTTGTGCAAATCCTTATTTACTCTACTTATCTAGTATCTTATCTGCTAAGCGCCCTAACTCAATGTATCTCAAGACAGAAAAAGTGTGGGAATTGAGATGGGAGAATTATTCCCACGGCTGAATCCGGGGCACCGGACTCCTTTGGTTTCGGTGATAATGTTGAGATGTTGGAAATTGGAGCTAATTTGATTATGCTGTTGTCGATCGCATTGTTATTAGTCGCCAGTTTCGCGATCGGTGCTTTACCACTAACGGGTTGGGCGGTGAGAGTCTTTGCGGGCAAAGATTTGAGGGTATTGGGTACCGGCAATATGGGCGTGTCAGCGGCTTTCATTCACGGCGGAAAGGTAGCGGGAATTGCTGCGGTGTTGGCGGAAATCGCCAGAGGTATGATACCAGTTTTGGCGGGGCGATTTTGGTTCCCCGATACACCTGCGATCGCCCTTACCCTGTTAATTCCTCTAGTTGCGGGCAGATATGCGATCGCCCGTGGAGGAGGAGTCACCAACGCTGTTTGGGGTATTTTCGCATTTTCCCCAGCGGTGGCTATCACAGCGGGCATTTTTGGGTTACTGGTGTGGCGTTTGGCTGAGGTTGTGTGGGGTAAGGGCGATCGAGCGCGGCTGTTTGCTTCCCGTTGCGGATGTCTGTGCACCCCAATCTGGTTTTGGCTATGGCGACAAAATACCACAGAATTTTTAGCAGCGGCAGGATTAGCCTGTTTACTGTTCACAATTAGTCTGCGTCAGGGTGATGATATGGCCTTATCTAAATCGGAAAAATTGCTCTCTCTCGATGACTCATTAGATGCGAAAGTCTGTGGCGATAAAGCTGCGAAATTGTCTCTACTGAAACGAGCCAAATTTAATGTACCTTCTGGTTGGATATTATTGCAAGGCAATCCCAATCTAGCCCCAAGGGGGGAAAGTCAACCGCCCCTTACCGCCTTGGGGGAAAGTCAACCCCCCCCTACCCCCCCCAAGGGGGGAAGTCAACCCCCCCTTACCGCCTTGGGGGAAAGTCAACCCCCCCCTACCCCCCCCAAGGGGGGAAAGAAAGAGGGAAGAAAACATGAGGAATTGTCAATTTCTGATGCTGTAATCCAACATCTCACATCCCAAATTCCCAATCAGATGATTGTGCGCTCTTCTGCTGTAGGAGAAGACGGCGATATTAGTTCCGCGGCGGGACAATATGAAACGATTGGGCCTGTTTCAACGGAAGCTCAATTGCGGGAGGCCATTAATTGTTGTCGCCAGTCTTATTGGACTTCCGAAGCAGTCGCTTACCGCCACCAGCGACAATTGCCTGATACCCAAATGGGTGTCTTAATTCAGCCTTATATTGACGGCAAAGTTGCGGGAGTCATGTTCACCCGCAATCCTTTAGATGGTGGTTCTCAGGTAATTATTGAAGCTTTACCGGGAGGAGCAGAATCTGTTGTGGGCGGACAAATTACTCCTGTTCATTTAGAAAATGATTTTAGTACGCCTGAGTCATTACAAGCAAGTTTAATTAAATTTGAAAATAATTCTGTTATTGCTAAGTCAATGGTAGCAGAATTGGTAAAACAAGCGCAAGCAATCGAAGCATTTTTTCATGGCATACCCCAGGATATTGAGTGGAGTTGGGATGGTGAGCAAATTTGGATATTGCAAAGCCGCCCGATTACTAATTTGCAGCCATTCTGGACGCGAACTATTGCCGCTGAAGTGATTCCCGGTGCAATTCGTCCCCTAACTTGGTCGATTAATCGCCCGCTGACTTGTGGAGTTTGGGGAGAAATTTTTCAGGTGGTTTTGGGCGATCGCGCTGCTAATTTAAACTTTAATGAAACTGCCACTTTGCTGGGTTCTCACGCTTATTTTAATGCTACTTTGTTGGGCGAAATTTTTCGGATGATGGGATTACCTGAGCAGGGTTTGGAATTTTTGCTGAGAGGGCAAAAAATGGGCAAGCCGCCTTTGGGGAAGATTTTGCCATCTTTGCCCGGTTTGTGGCGTTTGGTGCAGCGAGAGAGGGCGCTCAATGGAGAATTTAAGGGCGATCGTACTGCTATTTTCCTACCTGCAATCCAAAAATTAGAGAAGTCAGAAGTCAACCCCCCCCAACCCCCCCCAAGGGGGGAAAGAAGAGGGGAAAATGCTCAAGATTTAATGGGATTGTTGGAGAGAACCGAGCAAATTCAAGAGTTGTTGAAACCAATTACTTACTACAATATATTAGGTCCGATCGGCCTGGCAATTCGTAAAGCAATTTTTCGGGTTCCCGACGAATGGTTAGACAATGATAATGCACCGGAAATTGCATCGGTACGAGCTTTACAGCAGTTAGCCCAAAAGTTGCGACAAGCTGCGATTTCGCAATCGGATGAAACTATTTCAACGGCAAAATTAGCCCAGATATTTGCTGAAAGTTCTGCTTTACAAGCGGAATTTGTACAGTGGCTTGATACTTACGGATATTTGAGTGAAGTGGGTACGGATATTGCTGTTGCTACTTGGCGCGAACAACCGGAAGCTTACCAGAAGTTGCTCCTAACTATGGCACAAAAATCGGTGGTAACTAATTTAGATGCAACTCGAAAATTAGGGTTGACTTTTTGGCAGAAATGGCGATTAGATAAATGTCAGGAAAGAGCGAGAGTCAAAAATGAAATTAGCCAAGTCTACGCCCGGTTGTTGGCTCATTTGCGCTGGACTTTTTTGGAAATAGAAGCTGGTGGCTTAGCAATGGAGGTGTTCGAGGAAGCTGGGGATATCTTTTATTTGGAATTTGGGGAGATTCAGCAGTGGATACGCAGTGGCGATCGTGTTTCGTTTCAGGATACAATTAGGGAAAGGCGCGAACAGTTAAAAGTCGATCGCCTCCGCCCGATTCCTCCTGTAGTATACGGTAATCTACTGCCCAATTCTCAAGAAAAGACGAGAACACCAGCGACATCTACAACTAAAATCATCCAGGGAATTCCCGCAAGTATCGGCCGTGTCGAAGGCTTGGTCAAGATTTGTCGCACCGTGACTACAGATTTAGGAGAAAATGCGATCGTAGTAGTTCCTTACACCGATGCAGGTTGGGCACCGCTGCTATTAGGAGCAACAGCAATTATATCTGAAGTTGGCGGCCAACTATCTCACGGAGCAATTATCGCTCGCGAGTATAAAATTCCCGCAGTCATGAATATTGCTGAAGCGACAACACGCTTCCGAGACGGTCAAAAAGTGCGAGTAGACGGATATCTGGGCACTGTAGAATTACTCGAATAAACGGAAAGAAAAATGTAAAAATTCATACATTCTGTAGGGGCGGGTTCCACCAACAATAATTGCCCAAAACAAACAATCTCGCAAACCCGCCCCCACCCCACAAAAAACCTTTCCTAAGCCTTCTGTAGGGGCGGGTTCCACCAACAATAATTGCCCAAAACAAACAATCTCGCAAACCCGCCCCCACCCCACAAAAAACCTTTCCTAAGCCTTTAAGAAATTTTGAACAACATAATTGCCAACATTTCTGCCAGAACTTAAACCATCCACGTTAGCACTCATGAAATGGATGCCTGCGTAAAGGCGACTCATACCAGATTCATCCGCAGCTTGGGCAAAGTTGTCAAAACTTCGCAAAGTGTTAACAGTTTTATCTCCTTTGTCCCCAAAGCCAAAATCTGAACCAAATACTGAGTTCATAACAGGCTCTGCCGCACCGCTAAAGGTACTGTGACCCGACGTGTACTCAGGGAAGGGCGGAGTTACCAGCAGCGGAGTCCACTGGGGGTCGGCTGTCGTGCTGGGGTTGTTGTCCGTATCAGCTTGGCGGATGGCTGTGACCGGCCGCCACAGGTTGTACTGGTACTTGGCATCCCACGAACTAATAGCTGCATCGGCTTCGGCAATATTTAGCAGGGCGAACAAGCGGGCGGTATCTTCCAGGGAGTTACCCGTCAGGGCCGATGCGTCTTGGGCGATTTGGTTCCAGTGGCCAGGAGGGGTAAAAGTACCTGCACCGTTGGCCCAAAATTTAGCAATCACTGTCTGGTCTGGAGTCCGCGTGAGACTGTCAATGTTGCCGATTTCTTTGACATAGTTCACTTCCTCTGCATACTTGGCACTGTCGAGGGCGGGAGGGCCAGCAGGACGGAATTGGGAACCGCTAGTCATCGCAAAGGGAGTCACATCTGGCCACTGTGGCAGCAAGGCGGAAGCCAAAGCGGGGGGCGTCGGCACCCAAGTTCCGGGGTTGGTGGTGGGGTTGTACTGCACTACTTTGGTTGCACCGTCTGTACTCCGCCAACTAATCATGTTGTCGGCAACCTTTTCTCCCAGGGCGATGCCGTCGTCTTTGGATTTGCCGTCGGGGATTTTGGCTAGAGACGATGCGTAGGCTTCATTGAATTTGACTGCTTGGGCTGGGTAAAGGCTGACTAACACGCGGTGGGCGGCCGCCGCCGTGGCTGCTTCTTCTGATGCGCCCGGTGGTGCATCTATTTGCACGCGGTAAGGGCTATATTTTTTACTGATGGAGTTAACAGCGTCGTAAATGGCTGCATGAACCATTGCCATGTTGCGCGCAGCGAGGGGAGGTGCTGTGCTGGCTGTCCGCACCGCATCGAGGAGAGTGGTATTCCAGTCTGTGACAGCGTTTCCTAATATCTGAGTTGTGAAGTTGTTGGAGTTGATGGTGCTACTGTTGACTCCTGGTAATACTGCTAAATACTCTCCGGTAAGTTTGTCTTGAATTATGGTGCTGTTGCTGTTAGCATCCGTGCCTTGCTGGATGTTTAAATCTTCAAAGGTGAGGCCGTTTAGCAAGCGAATTTTGTCATTCCCGTTGCCGAAATCGCTGATGTAATCTGCTGTGGCAAAGGTTGTGCCTCCACTACCTTTGGCAATGGCAAATATATCATCGCCTTCCCCACCGGTGATGGTATCGCTGTCTAGACCACCGTAAATGATATCGTTGCCGGAGTTGCCCACAATTAGGTCGCTACCTTTGCCTCCCCAGAGGATATCGTCGTCTGCACCGCCAAAAATGCTATCGTTTCCTTGGTCGCCACAGATTTTGTCTTTGCCTCCATCCCCTTCGAGAAAGTCGTCTCCACTATTGGCATAAATTATGTCGTTACCATCCAGGGCACTAATTTTATCTGATGCGGATGTTCCTTCGAGATAGTCAAATTTTGGAGTTCCCGTGAGAGATGCCATTTTTTTTATTTTCTATTCTGGATTAAACAGCAAAGACTAATAATACTATCTATAATGATTAGGTCTGTTTGCTGCTGACTTAATCTTATTAAACTTTGTGCTTGGTTAGCAAATACCCCCACCGTAACTTAATTAAATCTTTAGTATTTAACGGGTTTTTATGATTTTTTTTCGATGTAAATATGCGTAAAAATACGGTTGTCAAAACTAATTTAAATACTGCATCTTTGTTAAATATTTACAATAAAACGGTTTTTTTAATGTTTAGATAAATACAGCGCGATCGATCTATCCCCGCCGTAGGGACAGGGCATTGCCCATTGGTGTCAACTTAACTTCTAACCCAGTCAGAGACTGCTGTTTGACTATTAAACTTCGATCCCCCCTAGCCCCCCTTAAGAAGGGGGGGATAAGAGTTCGATCTTTCGTCCCCCTTCCCCCCTTGGGGGGGGCTAGGGCGTGTTTTCTTGCCTGATCCATCAGATCCCGATCCCCCTCGCATCCCCCTTAAGAAGGGGGACTTTGAGCTTCTTTCTCCCCCCTTTTTAAGGGGGGTTGGGGGGGATCTCCGGGGAGAGAAAACACGCCCTAGGGGGGGGTGGGGATGCGAGGGGGATCTAGACTTAGGTAAAAGCGAGAGATACCAAGGGTTTCAGGCGATTGTTGACACCAATGGGCATTGCCCTGTCCCTACTCGATCGACCTGGAATACCCTGTATGTTTTTGATTACCATAAAAGGAGCGTATTGTGTGAATAAATAAGTAAATATTTATTAAGCGCTTCTCAAGGCGGCGATCGCGTCTAGTTTGGCGGCTTGGCGGGCTGGGACAACGCCGAAGAAGAGGCCGACAGCACCGGAGACGCTGACTGCAAGGGCGATCGCCACGGGGGATATTCCAGCTTGTAGGGGTGTGAAATTACCGATGAGTAAAATGCCGCTGACACCGACACAGGTGCCGACTAAGCCTCCGGCGGCGGATAAAATTACAGCTTCGACAATAAATTGAAACAAGATATCTTGTTGGGATGCTCCGATCGCCTTTCTGAGCCCAATTTCCTGAGTACGTTCGCTCACCGACACCAGCATAATGTTCATAATCCCAATTCCACCAACTAACAAAGAAATGCTAGCAACGGCAGTTAACATAATTGTCAAAGCCCCAGAAATTGCCCCCATTCTTGCCATTAAATCTTTCTGATTTCTGACAGTAAAATCATCTTCTATGGTAGTTTTATGTCGCAATCTCAGCAGGTTTTCTACCTGAAATTGAGCTGCATCCATTTTCGCTTCATCTTTAATAGAAATATATATAGATGTCACAGCTAAACCGTAGGGAGATTTTCGCCCGACAATGCGGTTTGCCATTGTGGCGATCGGTACTACGGCTGAATTGTCATAATTAGTACCAAAAGATGTGCCTTTTGGTGCTAATACTCCAATTATTTTCATACTGACATTTTTAATCCGCACTTGTTGGTCCAGAGGATTAGTATTACCAAAGAGTTTCTCTGCTAATTCTGAACCAAGAACCACAACTTGGTTATTTTCTTTGACATCAATATCTGTTAAAAACCGCCCCTTTGCCATTTCAAAGTTTCGGACTTGCAAAAATTCGGGAATTGTGCCAAAAATCAAAGAAGAAACATTTTTATTGCTGTAGCGAACTATTTCGGAACTGTTAAGTTCTGCGGAAACGCCTTGAACGGAGGGGACTTGAGTGGCGATCGCATGAGCATCTTCTACTATCAGCGTCTGAGGTGCATTGCTAATTGCATTACGCCTAGCATTGGGTACTCCTGGCCTCACGATTAATACGTTTGTACCGAGGGATTGAACTTGTCCTGCGACATATTTTTGAGCTCCTTCTCCAACTCCAATCATCGCAATTACTGAGGCGTTACCCACAATCATCCCAATCATGGTTAAACTGCTGCGGGTTTTATTCGCTACTAGAGTTTGACCGGCCATCTTGACGCTTTCAATAAAATTCATAATTTGGGAATGGGGAATTGGGCATCGGGTATCGGGAATTGGGAATTGAAACCAACAAATGACTAATAACTAATGACTAATAACTAATGACTAATAACTAATGACTAATGACTTCTTAAGCACTTCGGAGTGCAACAATGGGGTCTAGTTTTGCAGCTTGTTTTGCGGGTACGATGCCGAAAAATAAACCAATGCTACCAGAAACACCGACTGCAAGGGCGATCGCCACTGGAGAAACACTAGCTTGCAAAGGAGTAAAAGCAGATACCAAAAGCACGCCACCAATACCAAATCCAGTACCGATCGCCCCACCGGCAGCCGACAAAATCACCGATTCAATCATAAACTGAATTAAGATATCTTGCTCCGATGCTCCGATCGCCTTTCTGAGTCCAATTTCCTTAGTCCGCTCAGTCACAGAAACCAGCATAATATTCATAATCCCGATCCCACCGACCAACAGCGAAATGGCCGCCACAAAGGCCAACATCAACGTTAAAGCCGCTGTAATACTACCCAAAGTATTCATCAAATCTTTCTGATTTCTGACAGTAAAATCATCCTCCTTAGTAATTTTGTGACGCAATCTTAGCAGATTTTCTATTTGAAATTGCGCCGCTTGCATCATATTTTCATCTTTGATAGAAACCGAAATAAATGTGACTTTTGTACCGTAGGGAGAAGTTCTACCCACGATCCGATTTGCCATTGTTGTCAGCGGCAAATAAACATTCATATCTTGATTGTCACCAAAGCTAGAACCCTTAGCCTGCATCACTCCAATCACTTGAAAAGTAGAATTTTTGATGCGGATATATTGACCAATTGGCGGTGTATTACCAAACAATTGTTCAGCAGCTTCGGAACCTAAAGCTACTACATTTTCTTGTCGGGCTAAATCTAGTTTATTTAAAAAACGACCTTGGGCAATATCAAAGCTTCTAACTGTCAGAAACTCTGGAGTAGTTCCTACCACAGAAGACGAAACATTTTTGTTACGATAGGTAACGAGTTGACTATCATTGAGAGTTGGTGCAACTTCTTGGACAGAAGGAACTTGAGAGGCGATCGCCTCTGAATCTTCCAACACCAAAGTCTGAGGTGGAATCACGGGGCGACTTTGTGCTTCGGGACTTCCAGGAATAATAAATAGCAAGTTTGAACCCAGAGAGTTAACTTGTCCCTCAATAAAGGTTTGAGCTCCTTCGCCAATGCCAATCATAGAAATTACGGAAGCATTACCGATGATAATTCCTAACATCGTCAAGCTACTGCGAAGTTTGTTTGCCGTCAAAGTTGTGACGGCCATTTTGACGCTTTCAACAATATCCATAGTTATTAGTTATTAGTCATTAGTCATTAGTCATTAGTCATTAGTCATTAGTTATTAGTCATTAGTCATTAGTCATTAGTTATTGGTCATTAGTCATTAGTTATTGGTCATTAGTTATTAGTTATTGGTCATTAGTCATTAGTTATTGGTCATTAGTTATTAGTTATTAGTCATTAGTCATTAGTCATTAGTTATTAGTTATTAGTCATTAGTTATTAGTTATTAGTCATTAGTTATTGGTCATTAGTCATTAGTTATTGGTCATTAGTCATTAGTTATTGGTCATTAGTCATTAGTTATTGGTCATTAGTTATATCATGTCCGCGTCAATAAACGTAAATTCTGTAGGGCGGGTTCACCCGTATCTATGCTTTAAATCCAGGATATTGTAAACCCGCCCTGCCACAGCTAATGACTAATGACTAATGACTAATGACTAATGACTATTTCTGATTCTTGATAATATCCTCCAACTTCTTACCTTGAGGAAGTTCCGTGAACACCCGATCGCCAGCCTTCGCACCCTCCAAAATCTGAATCTTATTACCTATGGTTGAACCAATGGTAACTGGGTGAAACTTAGGCTGCTGTTTCTCATCTGGAATCAACACACCTGTTTGACCTTTATTAGTCACAATTGCCACCGTCGGCACAACTAAAGCATTGCTCAACTTTTGACCCACAAATCTCAAATCTACATTCATCCCCGACTGCAACAAATCTTTGCCCGTATCTATGGCTACTCGGACTTGAAATAACGTCACATCTCGTTCTTTGACAGCTTCTGGGGCAATTAATTTAACGCGGCCTTTAAACACTTTATCTGGATAAGCATCTGCCACTATTTCCACTACTTGACCCGGTTTAATTTGACTAATATCGGCTTCCGGGACTTTCGCTAAGACTTCCACATCTCTTGCTAAAGCCACAATCGATGTTGAAGTTGCCGAAGTAGCTTCAGATGCCGAAGTTGCCGGAGTCACAAAAGCTCCTTGGATGGCGTACCTTTGGGTAATTATTCCTGCAAAGGGAGCGCGAACTTTGGTATCTTCTAACTGTACTTCTTGATAACGGACTTGAGCTTGAGCTTCTGCTAAGTCAGCTTTAGCTTGTGCTATTTCTTCTGGGCGAGAGCCGTTTACTTGTACTGCTAATTGGCTTTTTGCTTCGGCAACTGCTGCTTGGGCTTTGGCTATTTCTTCTGGACGATTGCCGTTTTCTAATTGTGTTAATTTGCTTTTGGCTTCAGCAACTTCTGCTTCGGCTTTGGCTATTGCTTCCGATCGCGTCCCGTTTTTCAATTGGTTTAATCCTTGCTGCTCGACTTCAACAGCAGCTTGCAGTTGCTGGATTTGGGAGAGCCGATTTTCTTGCAGTTGTTGCAGGCGTCTTTGGGATTCTGTTACTTTAGCTTGGGCAGTCCGATTTTCTTTAATTAATTCATCCAGTTTATCTTGAGCCAGAGCACCTTCTTTGACTAATGACTGATTGCGTTCGACACGTTGAGCTGTTAGTTCGGCTTGGGCTTTACTGGATTCAATTTGGGTTTGTGCTTGGGCAATTTCTTGTTTTAAACTACCAGTTTGAGCGTCTGCTAAACGAGCTTGAGCTTGGGCTAATTTAGCTTTCCCTTGGCTGACTTCTTCCACGCGACTACCGGTACGCAGTTGCTGCAAGCCGGCTTGACTTTGCTGCAAGCGGGATCTGGCTGCTGCGACTTCTTCCACCCGACTGCCGGCTTGGAGTTGAGCGAGACTGGCTTCCGCTTGATCTAAGCGGGCTTGGGCACTGGCGATGTCTTCCGAGCGATTCCCGGCCTCGATTTTGGCAAGTTTGGCTCGAATGCTAGTTTCCCTGGCTTTGGCTTGTTGGAGTTGGGCTTCGATGTCGCGACTTTCCATGCGGGCAATAATTTGTCCTGCTTCGACGCGATCGCCCTGTTCGACAAATAATTCTGCAATCCGCCCGGACCCTTTGGGGCTGAGATTCACGCGCTGTACTGGCTGTACGGTGCCGCTAGATGTGATCCGCACCGTCAGGTTTTGCGATTCCACCGGCACTGTCATGGTGGCGATCGCATCTACTTTGGGCTGGGATTTACTTTTTACTATATACATGGTGGTCGGTACAGCTATCAACCCTGCTGCAAGCAGCCCGATCGCCCACCGTTTCGATTTGGGCGCGGGTTTTTTGGGGGACTGCTTTTGAGCGGTTTTGGTATCTGCAATCTGGGTATCTGCCGTCTTGGTGTCTTCCACTTGGACTTGAGCAGTTTCCTTTTTAGGGCTAACGATCATACCGAGTCACCTAATTTAATCTCAGGATTACCTTTAAGGTAAAGTTTTTGTTAATGTTTGGCATCGTCTTTGAGACTCATCCGATCGGGTGATTTCAAAAAAGTTCCCGAATCAACATCTATTAAGAATTATATAGCCTATTTGACGTTTTTGAACCCAGCGAGGTAAAATTATCTGCCCTGAAGCTTACCTGGGGGAAAAATAAGTTATTCAAAAAGTCAAGGCACAAACAAAAACCGGGTAACTCCAAAGCTACCCGGAAATACCAAATTTAGGATTCAGACAAATCTAAAATCTAAACCTTAAAATTCTTAAACAGTTACAGCTTTCTTAGCAGTAGAGCTCAATTCGCCCTTAGCATATTTAGCTGCAAAATCATCCAAAGATACTTGCTTGATTTTTGTACCGTGGCCAGCACAGCCAAAAGATTGATAGCGATCGCTACAAACTTTTTGCATAAACTTGATCGATGGCTTCAGGAAGTGACGGGGATCGAACTCATCGGGCTTCGCAAACAAAGCTTGACGTACCGCAGCAGTAATTGCCAAACGGTTGTCAGTATCGATATTGATCTTGCGAACGCCGCACTTAATGCCCTTTTGGATTTCTTCCACAGGTACGCCGTAGGTTTCGCGGATTTTGCCACCGTTGCTGTTGATGATTTCCAGCAATTCTTGGGGCACAGAAGAAGAACCGTGCATTACCAAGTGAGTGTTTGGTAAGCGGCGGTGAATTTCTTCAATGCGGCTGATTGCCAAAATTTCGCCAGTGGGCTTGCGAGTAAACTTGTAAGCGCCGTGAGAAGTGCCGATCGCCACTGCTAGAGCATCAACGCCGGTTTGCTCAACGAAATCAACTGCTTGTTCGGGATCTGTCAACAATTGATCGTGAGACAGAGCACCTTCAAAGCCGTGACCGTCTTCTGCTTCGCCCATCCCTGTTTCCAGAGAGCCCAAGCAACCCAGTTCACCTTCGACGCTAACGCCGATGGAATGAGCCACATTCACGACATCACGAGTAACTTGAACGTTGTACTCGTAGCTAGCAGGAGTTTTAGCATCTGCTTCCAAAGAACCGTCCATCATCACGCTGGTGAAACCTTGGCGCATGGCAGAATAGCAAGTACCGGGGGCATTGCCGTGGTCTTGGTGCATGGAAATGGGGATGTGAGGATAGGTTTCAACTGCGGCCAAAATCAAGTGGCGCAGGAAGTTTTCCCCAGCGTAGGAGCGAGCGCCGCGAGAAGCTTGCAGGATCACGGGGCTGTTGGTTTCGTCAGCAGCACGCATGATGGCTTGGATTTGCTCCATGTTATTGACGTTGTAAGCCGGTAGGCCGTAACCATTTTCAGCCGCGTGGTCGAGCAGCAGTCGCATAGGTACTAGCGCCATAGATATTCCTCCTAATTATTTGTGGTTTCTGGCCAGTGAATTTTGGACAAGTTCAATTCTTACGACAATCTTAAGACAATTTGCTACCGATCGCGCAGGATGTTTCCAGATTTCAATTGAAAATTCTAAATACTAAAACATTGAGTTCTGAGTCTTAGACTCAGAACTCAATGTTTTTTGTTGGATTTTGCTTTATGGGTCGCCCGGGATTTGAACCCGAGACCAATCGGTTAAAAGCCGAATGCTCTACCGCTGAGCTAGCGACCCGCGAAAACATTTTCACCGCGCACATTTACTAATAGTAGCACCCATAATTTAAAATAGCAAGTCTTTTTTACAAAAAAGTTGCCGTCATCCGCACCAACATTTCGCAAGTCGCGCCGGGGGGCAAATAAATCAAGTGTTCGCCTGTGTTTAGGGCATTCCCAGGAGCAGTCCAAGGTTCCAAACAGTAAAAATCCTTGCCTTTGAGCATCCAGAACACCAACTTGCCATAGCTAGAGTTGTAGCTAAGGGTGAGGCGTAAATCGCGAGCCGAGTCAGTGACAGTAGCAGCCAGGCCTGTTAGTTCATCAAAGGAAACATCAATTTCATCGAGGTTGGGGTCAAAAACTCCGGTGAAATAACCCTTGGAGTGAGTGTTCTGATCTCTGTACTGCATCCCCGGAATTTCAAAGCGGAGCTGGGATTTGTCGTCCGCTAAAAAGTAAGGGTGTAAGCCGCTAGAAAAGGGCATTGGTTCCTCAGACAGATTGGTGTATCGCTGAAAAATTTCCAAAGCATTGCCTTTAATCTGATAAGTAAAGGCTAGTTGGAAATCAAAGGGATAAACAGCCAGAGTCTTGTCGCTACTTTCGAGCATCAGGGTAACAGCGGCGCAACCGTCCGTCACCATTTCCTGTACCGTCCAAGGTAAATCGCGAGCAAAGCCGTGCTGTTTGAGTTGCCGCTCCACTCCCTTGTGTTTGTAGGTATTGTCGGGGAGATTTCCACAGATGGGAAACAGGATCGGCACTCCGCCTCGTACTGTCAAATCGGGATTGGTGAAGCGTTCGGTGTCTAAGTATAAGATTTCTTTGCCTTCAACCAGCCAGCTAGTGGCAATACCGCCTCGTTCCGGCACAACTTCGAGAGTGGAGTTAGCGGTTTCGTCAGAGAGGACGTAGGTTTTGTACTGCTTTTGCTTGAGCGCGATCGCAAACACATTTGTCATCGGTAGTAGGTCATGGATCATTGGTTGTCAGTCAATTTGTTGTTAGTAGTTAGTCGCCCATTTGTTGCTACCCCTCGGACTCTCATTTCCTCCCCCGGTAGTCCTCCCTGCTGGCTAACCTATCTTTGCAGATAGGGGAGGCAAGGCGATCGGCTTATAGTCGCTGGAGGTTTTTTTAGCTGGGAGCAGCGCTGTGGGAGTCGGTGGTTTGACCCCTAGTTTGAAGGATAGAGACTGGGTTGGGGGAAGATAACTTTGGGGACTGCTCCCTGTTGGCGAAATCGGTGATGGCGGCGAAATGAACGGTTCTTTGATGAATGGGTCTTTGGTAAATGGATCTGATTCGCCACTGGGTTTTTGACGTTCACCTCGGTAGATGCGGGGTGGCAAATCTTTACTCGGAGGCGGGCTAGACTCAACAACCGGAAAATTTCCGTGTTCAAAAAATGACGAATTTTCCTGCTGTTTGGGTGCCGCGGGCAAAGTCGGCAAACTAGGATTTGGTTTGGTTTGTGCTGGCTGGGGTTGGCTACTTTCACCTCCTAGGGAAGGGGTATCTGGCTGGGATTTTTGTGTACGGTTCTGAATTGCTCCTGGTAATTGAGAATTGGGAATTTTTTGGTCTGGTACTCCGGAAAATGGGGCTTCGAGAACTACTTGCGATCGCATTGGGCGATCGAAAATGCTCGAAATCTGCTCGACGCGCTTAAGGATGCGATCGGCCGCTGCTCCTGTCACCACCTTCGGCTGAAACTTTTTTACTTCCACAGGCAGAAACTCTACTTTCATATTTCTGTCTTTGAGCGATACTTTCAGCACTGCTGTGTCGTAATCGCTGCGAGCATTGCCCCCAAAGATAAAATTTCCCAGGGAGTAAACTATCGGTCTACCTTTGTAAACTTCCGCCCCTTGCAGAACGTGAGGGTGGTGTCCTACCACCAAATCAGCTCCTTGGTCGATGGTGAACCGAGCCAAATCTATCTGCCAATCCCCTGGATAATCTGCCAATTCTACTCCCCAGTGATAATTCACAATAATCCAGTCTACCTGACCCCTGAGAGCTCGAATATCCTCCGCCACACGGTTATTGCGGCGCGGGTTAGTTCCTGCTTTCCCCAAGTCGGCTGCGTGGAGGTCAGAATCGTAGTAACCAAGGTAAGCGATCCGCTGACCCTTAACTTCAATAATATCTGGACGCCTTGCTTCTTTGATATTTTTGCCGGCTCCGAGATGCTCAATTCCGGCATTATTTAGAGTATTTATAGTTTCCACCAGTCCAGGTTCCTGGTAGTCCATAGCGTGGTTATTTGCCAGATTGACAATATCCACTCCGCCTGCTGTTAATACTTTGACCAGTTCTGGATCGGCTTGAAAATTTAATTGTTTTTTATTTTTACCCAAGAAGCTAGAGCGAGTCAGGGGATTTTCGAGGTTCACCATTGCCACATCTGCTTTGCGATATTCTTCCATGTTTGCGAAGGCCCAATCGTAGCCTCTGTCTGCGACTTTGGAAAAGGCATCTAATAGATTTACATTCCCGCCGAACATCAGAGTAACAGTAGGGTCATAAGGATTGGCAACTCGATCGAGCTTTACTACTGGTAATGTTTCTAAAGCTCCTTGTACGGTGTTCGAGCGTTTGGGAGGGGGACCGGACATTACTGCAACTTTCTGGTATGCAGAGGTGGGCGCGTCTAACCGTATCACCAGAGCTTCTTGGTATGTCACCCAACAACCTAATATAAACGAAGCCAGTGATGAACCGACTAGCAGTAAAGAACGATAGCTTTTAAATTTAACCCAATCGACTACCAGTAGGGAACGGTAACGTCGCCGTCGGCGATTTGCCGGAGTGACTATGCGTACTGATTGTTTCCACAGAATTTCAGGTTCTCCTGCTAAACGCGCGTGAATTCTCACGCCTTCTACTGCTGGGGAGTTAAGTCTCCAGAGTTGGTGACAAATGAATTTGACTACACCTTCTCGCAGAGTGCTCCCCAGTAGTGTGGCATCTGAAGCAAAGTCGCGCTGGAATTCTACCAAGATTTGTACGCATCCTGCCTGAGCCTCTTCGACGCGGGCATAAATCCCTTCTGGTCGCAGCAAACTGTCTATCCAATAATTAAGCGCTTGAAAGTTACCCGATCGCGCTAGCTCCAGAATAGACGGCTGCGACCAATTTTCTGCATATACCATCAATTAGCCTCCTTAACACGCTTCACTCGCGCTGACTTCAATTTTTTTTTGTTAACGGAACCGCAATTTTCTTAGCTTAACCGCCACAGGTTCCGCTGCCCGCTTTGAAGCTAGTTATTGGCCGCCACCATTTTCTACATTTAGTTGCCCACTGCTGTCAGTGACTTCCATCACAATTGGCTAATTTTAATCCTAACCTTTGGTGATGAGTGGCAAAATTTGCGGAAAAATGGATTGGCGATCGAGATTTGTTTGCAGAGTCTGTTTTTATTATCCTTGTTTGAGTATCGCTTTGACGATCGATCTGCACATATAGCATTTCGGCAGTTCGGCACTTGGGCTTGAGGTATGGCAGTTCGGCAGAAGGCAGACGCTGATCCTAGGTCCTAATACAGGCACAGCATAAACTGTGACAATATAAATGGCGTAGTAGGTAGATTTAGTGGTATCATTTAATTTGGTAATTCCCATCGGTTTCAAAGTTTTGGAAAACGTGAAACTGGCTAGTCTATCGGGCTGTGCCTTCCGATGTAAAGCTCAAAGTACGTTAATGTAAACAGGCAATCTTTTAAGCAAGTTACACTGCGCAGGAGAACTGACAAATGCTACAGCGCAAAATCTATCAACTCTGTTGTGATGGTCGTGAGGTTTCTATTTTTCTTCGAGATCAGCAACGTTGGATAGAGCGCGCTCGTATCCTAGATATTGAAGGGGATCTAGTCACGCTGCGCTACGAAACCGACGAAGAAGACGAACTCAGCTCTTGGGAAGAAATGGTGCGTCTAGAGAGTATTGGCTCTGTGTCCCAAAAATTGGCTTCGGTGTCGAGAACTAACTGCGAGCCCCTAGTTTCGGACGATTGTCCAGAAGCAGAACAAATTCGCAATCACTACCCAGACTCTAGTTTGGAATAGTTTTCAGATTCTGTCTAGGGAGCAAATCAAACTGGGGAGATTAGAAAATAACTTTTCTCCCTTTTTTGCGCTCTGTTTCTGTTGTAGTTGAACAGGGAACTAGGGGCTGTCTGTTTCCTCCGAGGGGGAGAGTTCAGACTCCGGTATCGATTTAAACACGGGACAGTAGCCATCGGGAGTGACTTTGAATCCAAACAAAGGAGATAATTGACTCCAACAGCGCTGGCCGCGGTAGTGCTGGCAGTTGGCACAGCATTCGATGTTGATGATGCGAGTTCGATCGGTCCCTTGAAACAACAGTTCCCGTTGAGAAATCCCTCGCAGCACAAGTTCCTCCCCTTGCCATCGGGCTTCTACCAAACCGGTATCGGCAAAATTGACCCAGCGGGGATCGTCTGCAATCTGGTGTGGCAGATTAATCGCTACTTCCGTCCCCAAGTCACTGAGTTCTCCCTCATAATTAGTTTCGGGGATGGCCGGTTGCAAAAACATTTCGCCCAGGGGCAGATCTACAATAGTTCCGGTGGCAGGAGTGTGCAACTGGTAGCGGTTTCGCAACTCGTCCAAATTAGCCAAGTCCGCCAAATAGGCGGGGGAACCGTGGATCAAAATTACGTGCTGCGGGCGCAAGTTGTGAATTAGCTGGGTAGTTCCGGGTCCGTCACAGTGTTCGGCTAACAAGTAAGTTTCGATCGGTCGGACTCCTGATTCCTGTCTGTCACCAACAGATTCTCTGACAGGATATCCGGGTTTTTGAGGTAGAAGTACAATCCAAGGATGGGTGCGATCGGCAACGTACAAATTCCAATCAGCAGTTTCATCAGTAATCACAATACAGGGGCCTTGGCCCAAAAATGGCTGCTGTTTGGGATCTCGTCGGCGCACGCGGGGTTTGACCCTTTCATCCCAAAATAAAGGTTGATGCAGAGCAAAATTTTGGACTGCTGTGGGAAATTGAGGTAGTAATTCCAAATAAGCGTCGCAGCCGTCAGCCACAGCGCCATCTACCCAGATATCTAAGTCGCGACCGGTAAAATAGTGGTGGCTGCGGAGTAGCATTAGGAGTTCTTGGCCCAAACCCAGTGCTGGCGTGGGCAACAGTACGGAATAGCCGTCGGCGATCGCGCGATGAATCCGTTCTGCTAACTGATTTTCCAGTTGTCGGCGGTGAGGGTGACGGGCAGTACCATAACTGCCTTCCAAAATTAGCACATCGGGTTTGAGTCCCCGGAGTTCTCCCAGGGGCAACCCTTCCACCAAACGAGAATTGGACAGAAAAAAATCACCGGTGTAAACAAGGGTGTAGGTGCGGTGGGGGGCAGCATAGGTGAGGATCGCAGTGGCCGCTCCGGGCAAATGGCCAGATGGGAATAACTGGACGGTGAGTCCCCGGCGCAGTTCCACGGGGGACTGCCAAGGCAGTGGCTGACAGAACTGCAAATCTGATGACTGGGCCTGTTGTAACCAGTTCAGGGGTAGCAGTTGGGTTGTCACTTGGCTGGCATAGATGGGTAACTGGGGGAAAGATTGGTGAAGTGCTAGTAAACCTCTGGCGTGGTCGGCATGGGCATGGGTACATATCACTAAATCGGCGGGATCTGGCCGATCGAGTTCTGCTGAGAGCAGTGGGATATTTTCGACACCACAGTCGAGTAAAATCCGGTGCGGTCCCATTCGCACTAACAGACAGACGCCTTCATTAGCATGACCTGCGCCGTAAGGTAAACAATCGAGTTCCATCATTGCGGTGAGCTCCCTGCTTTGCGCGCAATTTGCTGTATCACCACATTTAAACTCTTGTTACGACTCGATTGAGCGATCGAGTGGAAATGTTTGCGATACAAATTCTGCCGCTCTGTTAAACCTACCCAAAATTATCCAAGTCTAGACTTAGCTGGACATTAGAAATTTTGGTGTTAACTTCCTGATTCATCGTAGTCTCAAGATGACTCTTGAGAGGTTTGTCTACTCCACAGGCTGACACGGTAGAACTTACCGCCAAGTCTGAACGACTCGGAACAAATATTCCTTCAAACCATCGTTCAATATTACGAGCCGCATTTAAGTCTGTGTCTTCGGTGTGACCGCATTCGGGACAGACATAAACGCGATTTTTCAACGGCATCTTATGACGATGTTTTCCACAATTAGAGCAAATCTGAGAACTAGGAAACATTCTATCTACTAGCGTTAATTTGCTAGAGAATTTCTCAGTCTTGTACTCTAACTGTCTACGGAACTCGTACATACCACAATCAGCAATTGCACCAGCTAACTTGTGATTCTTCAAGAATGACTTAACTGACAAATCTTCTATCTTTATTTCGCTGTGGTTTTTAGCAAGATAGTTGGTCAGTTTGTGAAATGTGAGCATTCGCCCAATTATAAGCATGACGCGCTACACCACAAGCTTTTTTAAATGATGTTTGTTGCTTGTTATTTGGTATCAGTGCTGTCTTGAAACTAAGTAACATTGCTCGACCTCCAATGTTTTTGATTACTCTCTAAATATATACTAACAGTCTTGACCGACACGCCAAGCTCTTTGGCTGCGTCACCGATTGAAATAGTCACTTCATTGGATTCCATAATAGAGGATACCTAACTGTATACACTCTATTATGTGTACATTCCGGTAAGTTTGTCTATATATGGGTAGATTTTATCTGACAGTTCCCAACCCTTAAGATTTGATGCTACCAAGGAAAGGGATCTTGCGAGTGATACATAATTGGTAGTAAATCAGGATTTATCATAAAACTGGGTTGAAAACCCTGTCACTCCGGCGAAGCTGAACTCTTAACCGCCGTTGGGCCAGGGATTTGTATCAGTTTCGCATCTGGCTCTAATGGTGTGGAAAAGTAATAGCAAAAATCTATCGGATAACTCATGGCAACAGCTATTCTCGACCTTGAAATTTCTCAACTGCCGCCAGAAATAGCCTTTGAGAAACCCTACAGCAAAGCGCTGGTCTTAATTCGATGGCACGGAAATCCGATCGGTCAAGCAACTTTGCCCGTAGTCGGAGGTCGCATTGGCGGCGATGAATTACGGGAAACACTGACGAAGGCTGTGGGGAAAAACCTTGGAAAAAACTGGCTTTGGGAGGCCTTAGCATGGGACGAACGGGGGCCTGTGCAGCCTGTGCCGATCGCCACCGTAGCGGTTTGCACGCGCGATCGCCCGGAAGATTTGCAGCGCACTCTTGAAGCATTGATGGGACTGCCCGATGATGGTCAGGAATACTTGGTAATTGACAACTGTCCCGCTACCGACGCGACGCAGCAACTGGTCAAAAATTACCCAAAAGTCCGTTATGTGCGGGAGGATGTACCGGGCTCCAGCGCCGCGCGCAACCGAGCTTTACGGGAAGCTAAACACGAATTCGTGGCGTTTACAGATGACGATGCGACTCCCGATCGGAATTGGTTGCGATCGCTCTTGCGAAATTTCAGTGACCCCAGAGTGATGTGCGTGACGGGGCTAGTGATGCCACTGGAACTGGAAACAGAAGCCCAAGAATGGTTTGAGCGCTACAGCCCCCACGGGCGGGGATTTGAGCGCCTAATATTTGATGGGGCCCACAGCAATCCTCTGGTTGTGCATCTGGTGGGGGTTTCGGCGAGTATGGCTGTGCGTTCAAGTTCGATGGACTTTATCGGGCTGTTTGACGAAGCTTTGGGGGCGGGAACGCCGGCAGCTAGCGGGGAAGACTGCGAATTTTTTACCCGCATTTTGCGATCGGGCTACTGCATTGTCTACGAGCCCAGGGCCTTGAGTTGGCATCGCCATCGGCGCACTTGGGAAGAATTGCGGAACACTCTTGAAGGCTATGGAGTGGGAGTCTATGCTTTTTGGACGCAGATGATTTTGGTGCATCGAGAATTCGGCGTGATGCTGTTAGGCTTGTCATGGTTTTGCTACAAACAAATTCCTGAACTAATTGCTTCAGTGCGAAAGCAACCGGATGCTGTTCCTAGTGATTTACTTTTGGCTCAATTACGGGGCTGTATTAGTGGGCCGATGGCTTATTTTGCTTCTCGCAAGTGGTTGCAAAAGATTAAGGAAGAAATTAGTTGTTAGTTGTTAGTTGTTAGTTGTTGATTATAATAACCGATGCCCGATTCCCAATTCCCAATGTAAATATGGAAAACCTAACATTTAGTATAGTTCTGATAACTCACAACCGCAGTTATTCGCTGCGGCGGGCTTTGGATGCTTTGCAATTACAGACTTATCCCTTAGAACTCATCGAAGTTAGAGTGGTTGCAGATAGCTGCATTGACGATACTTTAGCAATGTTAGAAGAGTACAAAGCTCCTTTTAAACTCCAAATAATTGAGGCAAATTGCCGCAGTGTGGGTATGTCTCGCAATGTGGGAGCAGCGGAGGCTACTGGACAAATGTTGCTGTTTCTCGATGATGATATCGAACCAACTCCCTGTTTAGTAGAAAACCATTTGCGGGTTCATCGAGAACATCCGGGCTGTGCTGCGATCGGTCCTTATCCGCCAAAGTTACGCTCCAGGACTAAGTTTTTTGAGATAGAAGTGCGGACTTGGTGGGAGGAAAAATTTTACCAGATGAGCAAGCCCGATCGCCGCTATAGTTATCAAGATTTGCTCTGTGGAAATCTTTCTATTGAGACTAAACTGTTTGCTAGCACTGGAGGTTTTGATTCTGCTTTCGGTTCTGGTACTGCTTATGAAGATTACGAATTCGCCTTGCGTTTGCTCAAGGCAAATGTGCCTTTTGTGGCTGCGCCGGATGCTGTTGGCTATCATTATGAACATGAAACTAATAATCTCGATCGCTCTTTTGGTCGTGCTCGTGCGGAAGGGCGATCGGATGTTTTGATCGGTGAGCGACACCCGGAAATCAAACCCTTTTTACACATCAAGGACTATGACACTCCTGATGCGTTGGTAGATAAAATTTTGGTGGCGATGGTGTTTCTATGGCCAGCCGGGTTAGATGTGTTGACTATCGGACTTAGAAAATCCCTTGACTGGCTGGAATACCTGGGGATGCGGGGTAGTTGGCGGTGGCTGCGGACAAGACTACTGGCTTACTCCTATTTGCGGGGGGTGATGGATAGTTTGCCAACGCGATCGGCTGTGGCGAGTTTTATGCAATCAGGAACGGCTAGCGCGGCTGTCAGGGCACAGGAAATTGAAATTGACTTGCAGGAAGGTTGGTTGGAGGCAGAGCGAATCATTGACGAAAAACGACCAGATGGGGTTCACCTGCGTTACGGTGAAATTCCGGTGGGTCACATCGCCCCGAAAGTTGGTATGGAACCACTACGAGGGGTTCACTTGCGTCCAATTTTGGCAAATACGATGGGGGAGGAATTGCTAGGGGCGATCGCCCTTAAAGGTATGCCGAAAAGTGCTGCCCAGAATGAGTCTAGTTTAGTTGACAAATGCCTACTTCAACATCTACAGTTATCTATAGTATTGGACCAAAAAATCAGCGATCGTCCTTCCTAGAAAGCAGCTACAGGGAGAAACCTGGTTTGTGAAGACAATATTATATTTAAATATTTAATACTGGCAAAAACCAGATTGATTGCGAACTCCTGCTTAATTCTTATGATTTTAACCAAGACGAATGGGTCGTTAAATAATTAGGAATCCACCATGGTAATTAGGTCACTAAAACTGATGGGAGTCGATTTTTTACAATCAAGGGCTGAGCCAGCGACTCAGGTGCAGATTGAGTGGGTGGAGACTACGCAACCAGAACTTGAAATAATGGGTGGGGTATGCTGTGAAAAATAGGGTAAATGTGGGGAACATTCGCAAAATCATTCATTTCTTTGATTTGCTGCGGGTGTTGGTCGATCGAGATATGAAATTACTTTACAAGCGATCGTCTTTAGGTATTGCTTGGACTTTAATCAGTCCGCTGTTACAGTTAGCTGTATTTTCCTTTGTATTTCGCTCCGTCATACCCATTAATGTTTCTAAGTTCTCTTCCTTTGCGTTCAGCGGTTTGTTAATATGGACTTGGAGTCAGACAGCGCTCTTCAAATCGACGGCACTCATTACCAACAACCGCGCTTTAATTAGACAGCCAAATTTTCCCACAGAAATTTTACCCTTGGTGACAACAACAACGGGATTAATTCATTTTTTGCTGGCGCTACCGGTGCTAATTATCTTTCTGGCTGTTGATGGCGTGCGACCCAGTTATGTACTGCTGATTTTACCGCTATTGATGTTTATTCAGTTTGTTTTGACGGTGAGTTTTGCTTATCCACTGGCTGCGTTGAATGTCACGTTTCGCGATACTCAACACACTTTGGGTGTGCTGTTACAGATGTTTTTTTACCTGACTCCAATTTTCTACGACCTGAACAGTGTCCCGGAAGCATATCGTGCATTCTATCAGTTAAATCCCATGGTACCTCTGATGCAAGCTTACCGCGATGTACTGTTGAGAGGTATTCAGCCGGATTGGCTAGCACTGTTTATTGTCAGCGCTGTTGTGGCTGCTCTTTTTCCGATCGGGTTGGGGATTTTTCGACGCCAAAGCGATCGTTTTGTGGAGGAATTGTAAATGCGTCCAGCTATTGTCGTTAAGGGTTTGGGGAAACGTTTTAACCGCTACAGTGCCGATCGACCTTTTACTATTATGGAGGCCGCTTTGTGGGGATGGTGGCGGATGAAACCCCAGGCTCATTTTTGGGCGCTGCGCGATGTGAGTTTTACGGTTTCTCCTGGGGAAATGCTGGGAATTATTGGCAAAAATGGGGCCGGTAAATCGACACTATTACAACTTGTTGGCGGTATTGGCTGCGCTGAGGAAGGGACTATTGAGGTTAATGGCAGAATTGGTGGTTTGTTGGATTTGGGTGCGGGTTTTCATTTGGATTTAACTGGTAGAGAAAATGTGTTTGTGGGTGCGGTGGTGGCTGGTTTGACTCACAAAGAAGCGGGGCGTCGGTTTGATGATATTGTTGAATTTGCGGAGTTGGAAAAGTTTATTGATAGCCCCATGCGGACTTACAGTACGGGGATGCAAATGCGACTGGCTTTTTCGGTGGCGGTTCACACCGATCCAGAAGTGCTTTTAGTAGATGAACATTTGTCGGTTGGGGATGTGGCTTTTCAAACTAAATGTTTGAATAAGATTAATGATTTTAAGAGTCAAGGTTGTGCGATTGTTTTGATTTCTCACATGGCTGAGCAAATTCAGAAAATGTGCGATCGGGCTTTGTGGTTGCGATCGGGTACAATCATGGCTTACGGGGAGACTGAAGCCGTAATCAGTCAGTATTTGGGAGAAATGGGTTCGGAAACTGAAATACTTAATCCCCTGATTCTTCCTCAAGTAACAACGGTTTCTCCACAGCGACTTAATCTAAATTCCTTCGGTTCTTTAGGTGTCAAAATTACGGATGTTAAAGTGTTACCGGATGGAGAAATTGAGAGTGGCGATTCTGTAACTATTGAGATAGATTATGCGGTGGTCAAGTCAATTTCTGGTGTGATATTTGGGGTGACAATTAGCCGGAAAGACGGTCAAATTTGTTTGGATATTAAAATCAATAAAATCGGTCAATTGCTACCGCTGGCTCAGGGTGAGGGCAAAATTAGGCTGTATTTAGATAGATTAGATTTGGGGAATGGTCAATATTATGTAAATGTTGGGGTTTATGAAAAAACCTTGGCTTATACTTATGATTATCGCCATCAGGTTGCTCCGTTGTATGTGCGATCGCCTTTACGCCAAAACACGATTCTTTGTCCTCCTTACCGCTGGGAGTGGGATGGTCAAATCGAGAGTGCACAATTAGCAAATCAAGTTGAACAAACTCACCCTGTTAATAAAAAAAATCCGAATTATGCCACAATTTTGACTCAGTTGAAAGAGCAGAGTCTGCCTAATTTTTTACTGTTGGGTTCTCAACAATGCGGTATTGAGGGTTTGTATCGATATCTGGAAAATTCCTTGCAAATTATTCAAGCAGGTGCTAGGAAAGTTCACTTTTTTGACTTAAATTACGATCGCGGTGTCGAGTGGTATAGCCAGCAGTTGACTCTGGGTGTGGCGGGAGATACAGTGCTGCGCTGGGAGATGACTCCTGAGTATATGGATCATCCTTTGGTAGCCCAACGGGTTTATAAGTGTTTCCCTGATGTGAAATTAATTATGATGCTCAGAAATCCAGTGCAAAGAGCATGGATGCACTATAATTTGGAAGTGGCGATGGGTTGTGAAGAGTTCGATATTACCAAGGCGATCGCCTCTGAGTGCGATCGGCTAGCAGGTGAAATTGAGAAAATTCGCTCTCATCAAAATTACCACAGTTTTAATCACCAGCACTACTCTTATTTGTCGCGGGGTATTTATGTGGAACAAATCCAGAATTGGCTGGACTATTTCCCAAGAGAACAGTTGTTGATTTTGAAGACTGAGGATTTTCAGGAAAATCCTGGTAAGGTATTTTCTAAGGTGTTGAATTTCTTGGATATTAGCGCTAGTGCTGTCAAGGAATACGAGATTAATATTGTGGAGGATTATAGTAAAATGCCGGAGGCGATGGAAGATAAGTTAATCGGTTATTTTAAGCCTTACAATCAGCAGTTGTCTGATTTGTTGAAAGAGGATTTTAGTTGGAGTTAGGGAAAGAGTTTTTTACCGCAGAGAGCGCAGAGAGCGCAGAGAGTGCTGAAAGAAACATGAATCATACCTCTTTCTTCTCTTCCTCTGTGTCCTCTGCGCTCTAGTAAGGTTAATTCAAAAAATCTTATTCACCAACACTTTATAAAGTATCAAAATGAAACGGATATTTTTAGTAGGTGCTCCCAGAAGCGGTACGACACTGCTTCAGAGTTTGTTAGCTGCTCATCCTGAAATTATTTCTTTTCCAGAATCTAAATTTTTTCAGTATTTACTATATCATAAGTTTGTTAAAAAGTTTCCCGATAGACTCTCAGCTTTTTTTAAGGATGAAATTAATCGTCCTGAGTTTTTGGAGAATTTTGATAACAGCCAATCTAGGGAACTTAAAGTTAGTTGGTTTGTCGGAGTTTTAGATAGTTTGGCTGCGGAAAAGCAGAAAAGCATTTGGTTGGAAAAAACACCGGAACACCTATATTTCATTCAAGATATAGAACGCTTTTTACCTGATGCTAAGTTTATCTATATCTGGCGCAATCCTATGGATACCATAGCTTCTCTTTATGAAGTTACTAGGATTTCCCCGGAATTGTGGGGCGATGGCTGGGATTTAGACCATTGTATTAAACGTTGGGAAGAAGGGGTTTTAACTAGCTACAGTCATGTTCACAAGTCTAATCATAAACTGGTGAAATATGAGAATTTATTAGAAAATAAAACTAAATTTATAGCGGAGATATGTGATTTTCTTGAGATTGAGTATGATAGTAAAATACTGGTTAATTATAAATCAAAAGCTGCTAGTTTGAGTTTAAATTTACCTTGGCATCATGGAATTGAAAGAGATATTCAAATCACTCAAATTCATAAATATCATAGTTGTTTTAAAAGCCAGGAAATTCAATATATTTTAGATAAAATCAAGGGTGTAAATTCGGAAATTGGTTATCGGGTTAAGGTGGAGGTGACTGAACCTATTTCAGATATTGAGATTCCACAAATATTCGATCGCCTTTACTGCACTGTCCAGCTAGAAGGTGTTAAACTGGGAGTTGTTGAATTGCCAGTATGTGACGGGATGGTGGCTGGCGCAGTTTTGGCGGATGCGATCGCTGCTAAGTTTGCTTGGCCAATTCTGCAACGCTTTTTTCAATATAGAACCTGGGAAAGTATACGTCAATTATCGGAAAGTTCTCTGAGTAAATTGCATCGAAAAATTGAATGGAATGATTTTTTACAGGAGATATGGGATGGTTTTGATGATGATTCTAATCCTCAGTTAAGGAGGAATGAATTATCAATTATTAGTCATAATCAAGACTTGATTGTGGTGGAAGTGAGCGAAGAATTGCCCAATATTCAAGTTGATTTTTCGGAAATTGATGTGTTGGTGAAAATCGGCGGTGTTCCGATTGGGATTGTCACAGTTGCGGTTGAAAATAATTTCGTTTCTGCTGAAAAAGTGCGATCGGCAATTATTCAATATACCAATTTTGAATTGTGTGTCGCTGCTGTGCGGGAGGCTTTGTTGGGAAAACCGCTAAACGGTAAGATGTCCCTGCGATCGCATTTAGCCTTGTCAGCTCAAAAAATGGCGAATGCCTCCAAGAGCTTGAATCCAGGGGTGTCTGGCGGTATTTACCCACGGGATGCGGTGATATTTGGCAGGCATCAGGGGGCGATCGGAACCAGTGTTAGTCGTCGGGCCACACTACCAGTGGCGGCGCTGCGGGAATTAGCAGAAGCGGCGGAAATTGCGAGGGAAAAGATGATTCAAATCCCCTTAGAAAAAGACTTTCCCAAACAAATAATTTACGCACCGGAAATCTTTTATCAAAATCCAGGCGAGGGAGAAGTTTCTAAATCAGTTAAACCTCAATTTCTTAACAATAAGACTGTTACTCAACAACTGCCAATATTTGCCTACCGCCGGATTTCTCCCGACGGGTTCAATGCAGTGACTCCGCAGGTTTTTGCACAACATTTACAGCATCTTAAAAAGCAAGGTTATTATAGTGTGAGTTGGGAAAAATGGCAAAATGCAAAACTAACTAAAACTGCTTTACCTGGTAAACCTGTATTGCTGACTTTTGACGGCGGCTATCTCGACTTTTTGGAATATGCTTTCCCTCTGCTAAAACAGTTTGACTTTACTGCGACTGTTTTTGTAGTAACAGATTCCATAGGTAAGACAAATAGTTGGGAAAAAGCAGATTCGGAAGCAGTGCAATTAATGGGATGGCCCGAACTTATACAACTGCGGGATGCTGGGATGGATATTGGTTCCATGTCTGCTACTTATCAACCTCTGACTGGTTTGTCACCCACAGAAATTGTCCGGGAAGCGGCAAAATCTCGTGCTATTTTGGAACGCGGATTGGGGAAATCTGTCAAATGTTTTGCTTATCCCTACGGGAGTGTGGATCAAATTGTCGAGCATTTAATAGGAGCTGTAGGCTATACTTTTGGTGTATCTTACGGCTTAAAATTTAGTAGTTTTGCAGATTCTTTATTGTCGCTTCCTCGGATGCAAGTTACCGCCGCTAATTTTAGGAAATTAGGTTTGTAGAATCAGAGGGCACTCCGTTGGGTGGCTGCGGGTTGATTGAAATTTTTGGTTTTCATCACATATGGTTGATGAAACCTGCCCCCACAATGGTATTAACGCAACTAACAACAGTATTTATGGGTGGAAATTATGAAATACGATCCTAATAAACACCACCGCCGCTCAATTCGCCTGCCAGAATATGATTATAGGACTCCCGGTGCGTATTTTATCACTATTTGCAGTTGGCAGCGCGAATGTTTATTCGGCAAAGTCATTGATGATACAATGCAATTGAGTCCCTATGGTAAGACTGTTTTATTCAATTGGAGCATTCTTCCAAAACGTTACTCAAACGTGGCATTAGACAATTTTATTGTAATGCCAAATCACGTACACGGAATTATTGCTTTAAAAGATAGCCAAGCAATAAATTATACAGAATCCGATAAACTTGGGCTGAGAAAATCAAAAATCCATCCTTTATCAGAAATTGTGCGGGGTTTGAAAACATCTTCAGCGCGGCGAATTAACCAAATACGATATTTGACTGGCGTATCAGTTTGGCAACGAGGTTATTACGAACATATCATCCGCAATGAAGAATCATTATTTGCCATTCGCGAATATATAATTAATAATCCTTTGTTGTGGGCAAAAGATGAATTATATCCTGATAATGCAGTCAAAATTAATGAATCTAGTCCGCTGTCGATCGAGTGGAATGGCAAATCTTATCTACAGTCGATCGTACTGTAATATTGTGTCAATAGCCCTCCGGGGCGGGTTTCACCAACAATCTATGGGAGAAACCAACAATCTCCAAAACCCGCCCCCACCCAACGACAAATCCCAATCTACATTTTGGAAAGACGATCGCACCCTCAAGTTAATCTGGGCGATCGGCTGGGTGGGGGCGGGTTTATCTAGATTGTCTGCTGGTATTAAATATTATTCGTAAAACCCGCCCCTACAAGGCCTCTTACCAACCCCCAAAAATTACCATTCTATCTAGCCAAAATTCCCGTAGGGGCGGGTTTCACCAACAATCTATGAGAGAAACCAAGAATATAATAAACCCGCCCCACCCAACTCGACATCATTTTTATGCGATCGCCACAATTATTGTAGGGGCGGGTTTCACCAACAATCTATGAGAGAAACCAAGAATATAATAAACCCGCCCCCACCCAACAAACAATCCAAATACATATGTTTTAAAGCCTCGCACAAATCAGGTTAATCTAGATTATCGGCGGTGTGGGGGCGGGTTGATCTAGATTGTTTGTATTCATCAAATATTCTTCTTAAAGCGGAGTGTGATATACATCACCCCAGGAATAACAGCAATAACCTCAGCAGGTATGTTACCAGTTATCGCAAAAAAGATAAGTGTAGCGACATAGCAAGATCCAAAGAATAGAGCATTAGAAACCATAAGTACCTCAGTAACGAGTGGGGAGAAGAATGAGAAATTTAGAGATTTTGTAAGATCACAGTACGAGTTTCCATTCAATTAGTTTCCCCAACGAGTGGGGAGTTAATCGAAGGAGTAAAGATTGGGCGGATTAGTCAGTTCGATATTTCCATTCAATTAGTTTCCCCAACGAGTGGGGAGTTGTATTCAATCATTCATAGTCGTACTGACCAGCAAAATTTTCTGTTTCCATTCAATTAGTTTCCCCAACGAGTGGGGAGCTGAGCTTGCCGAAACTGAACTCAACAATTTCAAAACCCGTTTCCATTCAATTAGTTTCCCCAACGAGTGGGGAGATCAAGAATATCTGAACGGTTAAAATCTCTCAAAACATCTGGTTGTTTCCATTCAATTAGTTTCCCCAACGAGTGGGGAGAGTAGCAGTTCCCGTGACGCTAGCAATATCTATACCTATACAATCGTTTCCATTCAATTAGTTTCCCCAACGAGTGGGGAGATTTTGCGCGGTGGGCTTGGCAATGACACTTTGTTTCCATTCAATTAGTTTCCCCAACGAGTGGGGAGTGTTGAATCAATTCCAAGAAATATGGACACGTCGCAACGGTTTCCATTCAATTAGTTTCCCCAACGAGTGGGGAGGCTATCAATTCCGCCCGCCGTTCTCGCCTACTTAATTGTCGTTTCCATTCAATTAGTTTCCCCAACGAGTGGGGAGACACTATTTACGGTCGCCAGTACGATTTTGAAATTCGCGAACCGATTGTGTTTCCATTCAATTAGTTTCCCCAACGAGTGGGGAGGCAAATATATTTCGCTTATACCCTTTATTCGAGGGATTTTCCAAAGTTTCCATTCAATTAGTTTCCCCAACGAGTGGGGAGGTGAGGATGTTACTATTGTGCCACCAGGGCTAGCGTTTCCATTCAATTAGTTTCCCCAACGAGTGGGGAGACCTCTCCTATATTCAAGTCGAGAAAGAGTTAACTAATTTGTTTCCATTCAATTAGTTTCCCCAACGAGTGGGGAGTATTTTAAGCTTGAGACTATTGATAATCCAGAGCTAAAACTGTTTCCATTCAATTAGTTTCCCCAACGAGTGGGGAGGTTAGCTACTGAGCAACAAGGTCTTACTACTGTAGGGTTTCCATTCAATTAGTTTCCCCAACGAGTGGGGAGTCTGTTTTAGTTGTAGTAGCAATCCACGGTCTAACTGGATATTTTCCTGTTTCCATTCAATTAGTTTCCCCAACGAGTGGGGAGCTGTAACATAACAGTGAAACAGTCAGCGTCTGGCAACGTCTATGTTTCCATTCAATTAGTTTCCCCAACGAGTGGGGAGATGCCGAAAAAATAGCGCACTAACATGGAAAAAATTGCGTTTCCATTCAATTAGTTTCCCCAACGAGTGGGGAGCGCCTTACCATACCGAAGAGTTACAGATCACGGGGGGTTTCCATTCAATTAGTTTCCCCAACGAGTGGGGAGTTGAGAGAACTGGTAGAGCATCCTCCCCCTTGTATTCTGTTTCCATTCAATTAGTTTCCCCAACGAGTGGGGAGTTCAGCAATGACATGGGTAACCAAAAGGTTATCATGTTTCCATTCAATTAGTTTCCCCAACGAGTGGGGAGTATTCGGCGGTGCAATTTCTATCTTATTGATTGGCACTGCAAGTTTCCATTCAATTAGTTTCCCCAACGAGTGGGGAGTTTAGACAAGAAATTTAAAGTTAAGCTTGAGTTTAATCCTACTTGTTTCCATTCAATTAGTTTCCCCAACGAGTGGGGAGAAGAATGAATGACTTAGCCTATCTAGCAGAACTGGAAATGAAGTTTCCATTCAATTAGTTTCCCCAACGAGTGGGGAGATCAGACAAACCAGGTGACAACGAAAGACTTTGCGGTTTCCATTCAATTAGTTTCCCCAACGAGTGGGGAGAAGGAACTCGAATGATGCAGTGTGTTGACAATCTCAGGTTTCCATTCAATTAGTTTCCCCAACGAGTGGGGAGGCTCCGAGGTTTGTTCGATAGAATTGCAAAGCAGTTTCCATTCAATTAGTTTCCCCAACGAGTGGGGAGGCTGCAAACGCGCAGGGTTAGTGTGGAGAAGTTGACGGTTTCCATTCAATTAGTTTCCCCAACGAGTGGGGAGGCGGGTAGATATCAATTCACCAGAAGGCTACGCAAGTTTCCATTCAATTAGTTTCCCCAACGAGTGGGGAGTAAATGATGCGATGGCTGACGGTACTCTAGGTACATTGCTCTCTACCGTTTCCATTCAATTAGTTTCCCCAACGAGTGGGGAGATTAACTTAACCACCAGCTCAATCAATCCTTCCTTCATCGAGTTTCCATTCAATTAGTTTCCCCAACGAGTGGGGAGACAACAAGTTTGCTGTAGCTTTCGCTGTAGTAATACTTGGTGGTTTCCATTCAATTAGTTTCCCCAACGAGTGGGGAGACTTCCACCCGTGCTCAGTTGAAGGCTGCTGCTCGTAAGTTTCCATTCAATTAGTTTCCCCAACGAGTGGGGAGCGTAGATAGTATATGGAAAGAGGATGATGCCGAGTTCACTGCGTTTCCATTCAATTAGTTTCCCCAACGAGTGGGGAGCGCACCCCTAACTGGAAGGAACAGCTACTATGTCACGAGTTTCCATTCAATTAGTTTCCCCAACGAGTGGGGAGGAGCCCCTACGACTCCAGTCCCATGCTTCAGTGGAAATGACCTTGTTTCCATTCAATTAGTTTCCCCAACGAGTGGGGAGTTCAAACTACCAGGAGACAGTCATGACTACTACAACCGTTTCCATTCAATTAGTTTCCCCAACGAGTGGGGAGCTCCCGTTCCAGTAGTTCATAAGTGTATCCCTATACTCTGTCTGTTTCCATTCAATTAGTTTCCCCAACGAGTGGGGAGAATCGGTGGCGCTGCTGAGGCACTTAAATTGGTGGCTGGTTTCCATTCAATTAGTTTCCCCAACGAGTGGGGAGTTAAAAGCGCAAGAAGCTAAGCTACAAAAGGAACTCACTGGTTTCCATTCAATTAGTTTCCCCAACGAGTGGGGAGCTTAACCTTGTACTGTTGTGAAACCTGAAAATATTTACGTTTCCATTCAATTAGTTTCCCCAACGAGTGGGGAGAAAAAAAGCCAAAGAATACTACGGCAAGCAAAAGTTGTTTCCATTCAATTAGTTTCCCCAACGAGTGGGGAGAAACAGTGTCGCATTAGAGCTTATTACCTCGGCAAACAGTGGGGGTTTCCATTCAATTAGTTTCCCCAACGAGTGGGGAGTTAAAGACTGAGTTTCATCTAGAATGTGCTAACTGGCAATAGTTTCCATTCAATTAGTTTCCCCAACGAGTGGGGAGAGAAAAAAAGCCAAAGAATACTACGGCAAGCAACAAAGTTTCCATTCAATTAGTTTCCCCAACGAGTGGGGAGTTTTATTCCCGAATTTACCAAACACAGTGGCTCTAAGCCCGAGTTTCCATTCAATTAGTTTCCCCAACGAGTGGGGAGAAGGGAAAGGATAAAAAAGAAGCCTCAGAGGAGTATTTGCAGAGTTTCCATTCAATTAGTTTCCCCAACGAGTGGGGAGATGTATTGCAATTAAATATCTTGTCGCTGCTGATAGACCCCGTGAAGTTTCCATTCAATTAGTTTCCCCAACGAGTGGGGAGATTGAGTGTATTCGGTACGATTCAGCCCGACGTGCTCGCAGGAGTTTCCATTCAATTAGTTTCCCCAACGAGTGGGGAGCCGATGTTGGCCGACCTCTATCAGAGAATTGATAATTTGGTTTCCATTCAATTAGTTTCCCCAACGAGTGGGGAGTGGACCCCAATGTCTGACATGGAGCTCGCCTCCTTCTTCTACGGTGAAGAAGTTTCCATTCAATTAGTTTCCCCAACGAGTGGGGAGTTTACAATGATTCTAATGCTAAAATTGTGTTAATTTTACGCAATGTTTCCATTCAATTAGTTTCCCCAACGAGTGGGGAGTCTTTCGTAAGTTGCGATAGGCTTCTGCTTCTTGTTTCCATTCAATTAGTTTCCCCAACGAGTGGGGAGTACCGACGCAGCAAGAACGCTCAGAAATTTTGAGCATTCAGTTTCCATTCAATTAGTTTCCCCAACGAGTGGGGAGTCCTCTATATTAAACCTCATACAGCGCAAGATGTCTAGAGGCCATTTGCGAGGCTCAGGAATTTTTTCTAGAAATCACACCTGTGCCCGCTAAACAAAAATCCTGAAACCCTTACCCAGTAATGCTGCGAGGCTCCCGACACAAAAATGACGTTTCAGCCAATTTACCGCCAGCCTCGCAACACCAGCTAAATAATCACTGATCCAGGTGCTTTTGTCACCGGTGCTCCCACTCCCAAAACCTCCACCTGTCCCAAAGTATGGCGCGACACCGGATAAAACCGGATGCTATCCTCTTCCAGATTTACCTTTTTCCCAAGTCGCGATCTTAATTCATCAAACTTAGCTCGACTGAGTACACACTCAAAAGCACTATACTGCACCCAAGTCCCGTAACCTTCCAACAAATCATGCACTTTACAGCGCCGTTTGTTGTCAGGAATATCGTAAATCACCACATAAAAAAGCACGGCTTAGCGAATTTGGTAAGGTTTATAAAGCTCCGTTGGATTGTAAACAAACTGTTTGTAAGCTTTGATTTGTTGGTTCAGCAAATCCCACTTAGGTTGTTTACCGGAATCCGTTTCAATTTCCTCCTCCATACGCTCTAAAAAAGCTTTCAGGTATTTGCGCCTCCCAGAATCATTTAAGAAACATCCGCCGTTACTATAGACAAAATCATTGCCAGCATCCACAAATCGGCGATTGACTAAATAAGTAACTAACGAATCAATAATTGGGGCCCGAAATTCCTCAATCAAATCCGAAGCCAAAGCCGCATGGCGTTCCGTTCCCTGATGCAAACAAGCGGAATAAGGATCGAGCCCTTGCAACTCGATCAAACTCAACAAATGATTCCACAAAACTTGATAGCCAAAACTGAGCATAGCATTAACCGGATTACCCGGAGGGCGACGCGATCTACCCACAAACACAAAATCAGGATTGCTCAAACACTCTTCAAAAGCCGAAAAATACTGAGCCGCCCCCGCACCTTCCATCCCCATCAACTTCTCAATAGTTTCAGCCTCCCCAGCTTTTTTGATTAAATGTTCCAAACAGTTAATGGCAAAAACAATGACATCAGAAGCTTGTCGGCGCTGCTGTCGCATCAGGATCACCCGACTATTTTTCAGCTTAGCTTGCACAATGCGTCTGGCTACTTGCAGGCGATCGGCAAAACACAACTGTTGCTGATAGCGAGAAAGTTGTCGGTAGCCCCGTTCGATAGGAAGAATCCGCCCGTAACAGTAACCCATCCGCGAAAGATAAGCAATAGGAATATTCCGCCACAGACAAGTCCTAATTGCTTGAGTTGTGACTTGAGATTGACCAAAAATCAGCAGTTGTTCGAGGAGAGGAAGCTGAACTTCAGCCAGCACAGATTCGCCTTTTTTGATAACCAACATTTCTTGGTGCAAGGAAACGTAACAACCAGGTTGAGAAACGTAGACGGTACGCATAAAGATTTTTTTGGTAATCAGAAACCGGGTTTTTTCCAAAATACTTCGTCACAGCACCTAAAAACTGATAAAAACCCGGTTTCTTAAATTTTTGGAATCATCGTAGGGGCGGGTTCACCAACAATATTCGCCACTCATTGACAGAAAAAATAAACCCGCCCCCACCCAAAGACAAATCTCAATCTACATTCTTTGCATTATATATGAATCAATGTTGATACAGATTATTGGTTGTGTGGGGGCGGGTTTATGTAGATGGTTGGTGGGTTTCAAATATTGTTGGTCAAACCCGCCCCTACAGCATTTGGGTCAAGATAGTCAATGTTGATGGAGATTATTGGTTGTGTGGGGGCGGGTTTATGTAGATGGTTGGTGAGTTTTAAATATTGTTGGTCAAACCCGCCCCTACAGCATTTGGGTCAAGATAGTCAATGTTGATGGAGATTATTGGTTGTGTGGGGGCGGGTTTATGTAGATGGTTGGTGGGTTTCAAATATTGTTGGTCAAACCCGCCCCTACAGCATTTGGGTCAAGATAGTCAATGTTGATACAGATTATTGGTTGTGTGGGGGCGGGTTTATGTAAATGGTTGGTGGGTTTCAAATATTGTTGGTCAAACCCGCCCCTACAGCATTTGGATCGAGATATATCAATTTATTTCCGTTCTAAATTTTCCGAATCTTGCGGGAGAATTTGCGATGATTCCGATCCATAATCTAAGGGAGTTTTGATTTCTTTGGCGCGGGAAGGTTGGAGGTAGCGAACAATTTGGTCAGCGATGGTCGATGCGAAAAAAGTTGCTACCGTGACTAGGAATGTGTTAGAAATTACGGCGGCTAATCCCAGGGGTGCGATTAAGAGGATGATGAGAGTGATGGTGCCGTTGACGGCGGCTAGGGAGAAGTTGCGGATTGTGGATGCGCGAGATGTGATGTACATAGTTGTGTTATTTTGGGTTGAATATGGATGGTCAAATTTGGTTGTAGATGCAGGGTGAAGGTGAAAATTTTAGTTAAGTTTATGAGGCTGCCTGGGGTTTAAAACCTAGGTTCAAAGTCCGCCAGGGGTTAAAAACCCCTGGCTCAAAGCTCAAGTCCTCTTAAAGAGGACTGGGGAGTTTATAGATAGAATTATGCAGTCGGTTTCAACCGACTTTCGCTATGAGACGGGGGTTTTTAACCCCCGGCGGATCGGTGAAATTGTGGCAGGTTTCTTGGCTTATTTTTGAATTTCGTAATGAATTGACTCCCACTTATCTATCATTAACTCTCCAACACCTCTTTCAGTAAATCACAGATTTTACTATTGATAATATTAAAGGGATTATTGTCTGGCAATACTGTTTTTAGACGCAAAATATCCCGCAAAATTTTAATTATTTTTCCTCCATCTTCTAGTTCCGAAACCCCTTCAAAACTGTGGACGCAACGATTCCGCTGTTCGCAATATTCGTTTAATTGTTCAATGGGTTTCAATAAGCTATCAAACTCCTGTTGATAGTATTCTAAAATTGCAATCTGCATCGGACGGTTGGGAAACCCTTCTAAATTATTAAATTTTCTACCATTGGGCAGGCTATATTTTTTCAGAAATTTGTAAAGTCTTCCAGCATCTACTTGTTTAATTTTGTTCCAAAAGCCTTGAGTTTGTGTATAACTTTCTGGCCAATCTAATCCCAGCTTCGTTTCCACTAAAAAGCGGAGAAATCCCTCTTGAAATCTGAACACATCCACCAAAAAATCCGCATATTGCTGATTTTTTAGTTTGATTATAGCTTTGAAATAAACTTCTTTGAACAGGGATATCCGATTTTTTTGACGCAGACTGCTGATTTCTGAAATAAATTCCGGTTCGACAATATCAGCAAAAGGCTGGATGGCGTTGAAAGCGCGGTTAAAGTCAAAAGCGATGCGGTACTGAGCATACTCAAGTAAAGCAATAATGAGGTTGGTGGAGAGATTGCTACCTTCGAGAGTCACTAAAGCGCCACTATAATTATAATCTTCAATTTGTTTCTTGACAACCTTGAAATCAAATTCATTTTTCAAGGTATCAATATTAGTTTGAAAAACGCGAGACTGTTCGGGGTTCTTTTTATCAGGATTTCGCACCTGCCAAACCGAACTATGACGAGCATATCCAGCAGCTTGTAAAAGGCTCCAGGAAGTTTTCATCACAGGCGTTCCAGAAGAAGCATTAAATTCCAAGCGGTCTTGTTTGCTCAAGTATGGCTTTGCTTTTTCTAAACCTTTTCGAGCTTCTTGAACTGCTAATAAGAGACTGACTGGATCTTGAGAAAGTTCTGCACCGACGGGGACTAATTCGATGCTTTCTTCTGGAAGATTAAAATCTTCGCCTTGCAGCCAATGTTTGGTATCGCTAGCTTTTTCAAGCATATCTTCAGTGTAAAGGAGAATGACGCGGCGAAGGTTGTATTTTTGGTTGAGAAGGTGGCCGATTAGGGTGGCTATGGAACCTTGTTCGTTGTTCTTTTCGGAGTAGGGGTCTTGGCTGCCGACGAAGGAGAGGACGATGCTGCTGGCCATTGTTGTTACCTGGATGATTTGTGGGAAGTTTTAGGGAGAAAGTTGAGTTGGTAAGGTGCGCTGGGGCGCACCCTACAAAGTGAAACTAAAGTGGCCAGATTTTAGCGTGTTGTTTAGCTTGTAAAAGGTTTAAGTATTTTGTGCGAGGATCTTGAGTGGCTCCAAAGATGGTGACGACTTGGTAATCACCTAAATCAACAATCCAAATAGGAGAAGGTTTCACGTCACGGCTAACTTTTCCGCAAAGATTGCCATCGTAATTACTACCAACTTTTAAATCAGGACTATGAAGAACAGCTAAAGCGTATGGTTTGCCAAAATCTTCCTTTCCTGAACAAACGACAATCCGACAATTAATATCAGCAACTTCTCGCCATTGCTGTTGAGTAACGGTACCAACTGTTAAAGGCGATCGCCCATTAACTCTTTCTCCAGTTACCACCGCCAAAGCTGTATAAAAATCCGTTAATCGCTTCTGAAATATTTTCTGAAAATCTGCTAGATTAGATGACAACTTCCAAAAATTATCATCTCTATCTGGCGTTAAAGTTGAACCCCGATACCAAGGCGCATAGGGACGATTTTGGCGAGAATAACAAGGCCGTCTTGCACCCTGTCCAATCCCCCCTAGATGAAACATCATCCAGGTAAGATTTTGCATTAATTTTTTGATATTTTTTCGCTGATTATTGGGTGCTTCTGATGAATAATTCAGAGTTAGCAATCCCTCTTGCTGCAAACAAGATTGATCCGATTGTTGGATATTTGAATTTGGCTTTTTACCTTCAGCCACATTAAATTTTATCCAGCCACATTTTTGAGGTTGAATTGCCCCAAATAAATTGGCTTCCCACTCTTGCACTTTTCTAGTTGGTAATACCCCCAAAGCAAACACACGAAACCAGTAACGCAGCATAGATTTAAAAGCAACTGCACGCACTTCTGCTTGTGGAGAGGTATCGGGTTTTAATTTGCCATTTCTATCTGTTTGTAACCTACCATCTCGATCCTTTTTAAAAGGCTGACTAACATTAGTAAATTTTTGCGAACCATGAATTAATTGTCCTTTCATGGTAAAATTAACTTGCATAATCTCAGGTTGATGGGAACTTTCACCAGCACGAAGCATTTCTCCATACCCCGTGTTTACCTGCGAACCAATACCAGCTTGTAAACCTGCTGTTAACCAAGCTTTTACCTGATTAAAAGTCTCCTCGTTACAGCTTTTGGTCGGTTTGATCCCGATTAAAACAGTAGGTTCTTTGAGTGATAAAAAAGGATTAGGGTTAGACTTATATTCAGGAAAATCGCCCTCCCACTTCCAAATATTGTTTGCCATATCCATTGACAAAACGCCAAGTATGCTAGGTAAAGGATAGGCATCAAGAAAGATGACCTTACCAGCGCGATCGCGTGGATTTTTGGCATCCAAATCACCAAAATAAGGGGCAATTTCTCGAACAGCTTGCTTATATTCCATTCCCTCAGCCATAAAATGACGAATTGCTTGATTTCTAGCCACACCGCGCAGGGTACTAGAAGGAATATAAGGGATTCCTAAAGCATCAAAAGCAGGTAATAAAATGCTTTCAGGGCCTCGATGTCCTCCCACTCTTACCCGCCAAGTAGACTTAACTTGAAAAGTGTTGTTTTCACCAGCAATTAACTTAGTCCGATTGGTTAATTCCGTCAGCCGATCCTTATAAGTTTTTGCCTTTTCCTCCGCCATTTGCAGAATTTGAACTTTCGTAGCATCCTTGTATTCAGTGTCAGGCGATCGCATCCAGCGCAAATACTCTACAAAGCTGACAAAACTAGCACTAGGATCTGGCTTAGGTATGTTATCTGGATCGAGCCAAGGCGAAGGTATATCAGAGTTACCACTATTAAAATTATTGCCACCACCAGCATTATCTCTTCTGATCGGTCTATTATTTACCATCTGATTAATTCTCTCCTTTGATATCGTGATAAACAGCCGTTGCCCAAAAGCTAAATTCTTGCGCGATCGCCAAACCTAAGCCAGTAATTCCCAGATATTCGTCAGTATCCATAGCTATCAAAGTTTTTAATCCCGGATTGTTGGATAGATTTTCAATTCCAGATAACCGCTGAAGACAGTCAAAATATTTTTTGACAACATCCTTTTTACCATCTTGAGTCAGTGCTTGTTCTTCAGCCTTGAGGCGCATCATTCCCCAAGTAGAGAGGTAAGTATAAAGTTCAACAGCCTGATTTTTTTGTTCCTTTAAACGAGAATCATTACCATTATGCTGTTGCCTTAATTCAGCCAATGCTTCATAAACTGGTGTAGCAATTGTTCGAGGATCAAATACCATCATCTTCACTCCTTTGAAATTATTTAGTAATTGTCCACTGCTGTACAAATCCACGTCCTAAGCTTTCTTGTCCGCCTATTTGTAAAACTGGCTGTGCAGCTAATATGTTCTCAAATTCATCACGAGATTGTTTAGCCGTACCATTTGCTTGAGAAGTAATTCCCCAAGGGAAATACATCAAAGTATCAGGGGGAATAGCTTCTTCATAACGGAAACCACCATCAACAACTTTGTGTTCGTCTAACTTGACTTTTACTTGACGCCACAAACTCATTTGAATTAAGGTAGCAAAGTGTTGATCTGGCAATACTAAAACACGCTTAATACTGCTTTTTTCTTGAGGAATAAAATTTTGCCAATTAGCAAAAGGTTTTAATCGATCGCCTTTGACAATTGCATCCTTGAGATACACAGAAGATTTCTTGGGCAAATTGCTGCTGTATTCTTCTATATGAATATCCCCAGAATTAAACCTTGCCCATCGTTGTAATAATAAAGGGCAACTAATCCAAACAATACCATGACTCAAAGATGGTACAGGTAGCCAGAGAATTGAAGCATCACCAATCCAAATACTACCCTGTTCCAGTTGATTTAATTTTTTGTCGGTTTCATACTCATACTCAAAAACAAAATCTGGATCTTGGGTATCCTTAAGTTCAGGGCCAAAAAGCTGTACTCGCGTTACCCGATTTGCCACGCTAGAGCGAACTTTTCCCCGAATGCTGCTAGAAGGAATATAAGGCAAATTCGTATGAGATTCGCGGGCAATTCCTAATAAATTACCCTCTTGAGTAGTGCCACCTGTATGCAGGGGTGAAAGCAGATATAAATAGACGTAGTTAATCATGGTTTTTGTCTCCTTTGTAATTAATCCACAACAATTCCGAGTAACCTAACTGCCGCCAAACGTTAACCTTCCTTTTATCATCCTCCTGAAACAACTCTTTCGGTTGATTCAAGTAATACAAACTACCGGGACGCGCGGCAAACACTTGAGGTGCTGGAATACTTTTTTCTCGATCGTCTTTGTCTCGAATACGGCAACTTATTGGCAGTGCGCTAGCTGTTGAAACGCTGACTAATGGCCCGATCGCCTGATTGCTATTAACTGCATGAGCTAATTTCCATTCCGAGGGCCACGCACGACACACCGATTGATGATTTTTTTGGCTTTCGCGACGTTCAAATACTCCAGGCGTGACGAGATATGCAATTGATTTACCACCTTTGCTGAAGTTGTCATTTGATAATTTTTGGAGTTCTTGCCATTGGTTATCTAAGACTTCTACCCGCTGCAAGATAGCCCGGTGTCCTTCACCGCCTAATTGAATTATCGCTGGTGTTTCGATGGCTCGATCGAGACCGATCGCCAAACTCCAACCTTCCTTTAGGCGAATGGCATTTTCGACAAAATACCCGTCAGCGTCTTTGACTTGTCGCGTGCCTTCTTGAATGGCGTTGTGCGATCGAGTTTCAACTAACCAAGGTTCAAGTTCTGTTTTTGTTTTATCTTCTGTCAGCCAGTCACCTCTGTTAATTTTACCAGATTGTAGATAGTTTTGTACAGTAGTAAATGGCAAATATTCCCTGAATTTGTAATTGCCAATTTCCTCATCTTTGCGTTCATGATCCTTGTTGCGATCCGAAGGTTTTACCAAAGGAGAAGGCTGTTGTTTATCCCACAATGCTTGGCGTAAGTTAGAGTTGTCATCCCAGGCTAAAGGTACGAGGGGAATTGAGCCGACAAACCCGATGGGACGAGAGAAATAAAGGGTTTCATCTCGGCACAAAAACGGGCCAGTAATTCGCAAATCAATCTTGTCTCCTAGCAGTTTCCGCAAAGCCCCAGCAATGGTGTGTCCGTTGGGAGGAAAACTGCTGCTTGCCCAGGCTCTTTCTCCTGGTGTAAAGGGTTTGGCATCCCTGAACAATAAAATATCGAGAGGGGTAATTGTGTACCAATTCATTGACGTTCACCTCCTAGTTTGATGTCGCGGTTGCGGATGAGAAAGGCGGCGAGTTTCAGCCAGTTGTTAATTTGCCGTTCGCGCAGCCCTCGAAGAGGATCGCACTCTTTACCAGCTTCAGTTGTCAGCCATAATCCTTGCAAAAACTCTGTTAACAATTCTTTAAAGTGTTTCAGCATTGATTCATCGCCTTTAAAAGCTTCTCGGCGACTGCAAAAGGCATTTGTCCACGGTTCAATTGCCTCATACATCGGTGCTGGATGCTGACTCCAGATAGTCGCAGCTTGCTCAAAAATTGCGCTATCTAAACCTGGAATAGCAATCAATTCTTGCCATTGATGGAACACATCAAACTTACAAGTAGCTTTCAAAATGTTGCCATTACCGTAGAGAATGCGAACTTGCACGGCATCCTTTTGTTTGCCATCAGGTGATTTATGTTTTTTGGCTCCTTCTTCTTTTCCTTCTGCTTTCCACAAATTTTCCAAAGCGATCGCCATCGGCACGGAATGGTGAGCAAGAACAATCCCAAAACTAATCGTAGCCTTGTGTCCCATTGTAAATAAGGGACGTTCAGATAAATTATCCGGCAACTTTTCGCCATTCCACCGCCAGTAATCTCCCTCACTAATAAACTCATTTTTCGGGTCATCAGCACCTTTAAAACATTGGCGAATATCCCACAGCCACTTATCCCATTCCCAGAGATTTGTATAGGCCAAAACATCATCGCCACCGCCGTAAATTAGCCGTCCAGCGTAGCGCTGTTCAGTGAGATAAGGGACTAATTGATTAGAGAAATCCAACAAAGCACGACTCAAAGCGCTGTGAGTAGAAGGCCCCATGCGTTTTGGCACTTCCAGAAACTCTTGAAATGGCTCCCGAAACTGCTCCGGCATTTGATTAATCTTGCGGTGCAAAGCATCAGGAAGATAATGCTTATATGCTTCTAACTTTGTACCTTTGAGCCAATCACCCATACCGTCGCCATCGCCAGCAGCTAAGACGTACCAATCCGTCGGATTATTGCCCGGAGCAAATAATTTAGAAATGGATTCTCGCAGTTTCCTCAACTCTTCTTGTTTAGCTTTTTGTTTTTTAGTGTGAGTAAATGGTTGGTCAGGATTATCACTTTTTGGGTGATAGTCATCAATCAACCAGCCAGCATTCAGCAAGCGCGGATTGTACCACTTACTGTGATTTTTGGCCATCCAAGGAATGCCCCAAGGTAAATTTGCTGGTGCATATTCACCGTCATTTGTCCATTTAAAATCACCGATAACTTTTGCACAAGATGCCAAAAAGTAGTTAATAGCTTGCTGATTCCCTGCTGCTTCCATTGTTCGCAGCCAGCCAGCTACACCCGAACTCAAATCGGGATAAAGAACAGGTATTTTCCCCCGCTGGTTTTCGGCTTCCCCTGGAAACAGTTCTTTGAGCAAAATTTGGTGCAAACCGCGCTTGATGATTTCGGTCGCATTGAGTTGTTCAATACCGTCGAATAACCCCATATCATAAGACCAAAATTCCCTAGTTTGTTCCTCCGTAGCCCAATCATTTTGTTTGGAATTATAGGTGGGATGCACGGCCGATCCTATTCCTGAAACCGTGGAACGGGGGCCAAAGGCAGTAGGCAGTTGCCAAGTTCTAGAATTTTTAACAGCATTGAGACTGAAGCGAAGGGAGTCAAAAATACTCGCCCACCAAGAGCCTGCATTCATATTAGGCTGCTTTGCTCTAAACTCGGCTCTGGTTTCCGGTTGAGAGAGGTTTTCTTGCGACTTGGAAGATGTGTTTCTAAATACAGCTTCCAGAAAATTGTATTCCGGCTTAATAAATAATTCTGGATGCGGATTAGCAAAGTCATTTTGCTTTTGAATCCATGCTTTGTACTCAGTTTCTTTGCGGGGGGAATGATGTAATTCAGCATCAGAAGAACCGATCGGCACTGCTGTCCAGTATGTCTGCCACTGTGTTTTTAACCACCCCTCCCAAGTTTGGGAGTTGATATTACGCCACTGTTCGCCGCCTTCTGTTTTGTCTGCTTGCAGGAAAGCTAATACTTTTTGCCCGATATTTTTCCATTCTTGGTGCAGCGTTGCTTCGGCATAAGCCATCGCTGCGCGGACTGGATTCCCGCTGGTTGCTTCTGCACCTTGACCATTATTAGGCAAGATCATTACTAAGACATTGGGAAATCCTGCTGTGAGTAATTGTTGTTCCCAAACTGACTGGGATGGCTGTTTAATCCACTCTTGAAAATCGGGATATTTTTGTAATAGCCAATGGTCAATTAGCGGTTGGGCGTACAAACAAGGGTAAAGCAGAGTATCGGGGCCGTATTTCTGGGCGATCGCCCAACAAACTTTGGCAGAAAGATAGTGTAGCAGCCAGGAACCAGCCCAAAAATCTCGCATTTTGCGGCTGGATTTGATTAATTCTTGTACGGGGGTAAAGCTGAAAGTAGCGACATAAGGGCGCGATCGCGGCCAATTGCGATCGCCTTTTTTGGGATAATCTTCTGGATTGTCGGAATACCCTGCTAATCCTCCAGCTAAAGCAGAAGTCATAGTAACGTGACTCCATAAAGAAGCATCGGGAATGCGCGTTTCTGCGGGCAATAAATGAATGCACGGTTCATCTTTTGCTGCTCCCAAAGAGGTAGAAATTGCCTGTGTATAGCACCGCCACAACCACCAAAATACTTTTTGCGGATCTTTCCATTTTTTAATAGGATCGAGTGCAGTTTGTTCAACCCAATCTAAAAATTCCGTGCGATCGCGATCGATAATTCGGTGGTGCCACTGTTCCAAAATCAGAGTTTGTGCTTTTCCCGATAACAAGTGGCGTAGCTGTAACCCTTGACTGTCATAGAGTACGGCACTGTGTTCCGGTGGCAATCTACCAACAGTAGTGCGATCGCTGGCGGCTGCGATCAAATCACACAATCCTACATACTTCAGCCAAGTTCCATTCAAATTGGTTTGAGAATGAGTTGCCGGTTCTTTCGGAGATTTCCAGCCCTCCATACACTGCAACTGTTCCCATCCCCCCTCCCGACTCATGTCTCGATGCAGCGACTTGAGGACTGGATCGTGCATCAATCCCCAAATCTTGGCTTGCCAGAATGTTGACATTGCTGTTATTCGCTAACGATTAAGCTAAATATACCAGCCGAGCCAGCTTCATGTCTCAATTTTCGCAATATTCATCAAACGTGTTCTCAGCCACAAAGCTCTGCAAATAATAGTTTTCAGACTATTCTATATTTTTATGTCAATATTGTCTTTTACTTGAAATTTCACCAACTTACTGATAGACACCCATCATGGCAAAAAAACCGACACCTCACCCCTACGCCGATCGACTAACGTTCGATCGCATCATGCTCCTCATCGCCACATTAGTAAACCATCCCGGAATCGGACACTCTGACACCGAAACCTCCGACAGTAAATATCACGATGCTTTGCTAGAAGTGCAATCTCAATTGCAGAAAATTGCCGCCGAATACAACATCGAATTCCCCGAAAACTATCCCGCAACTCCCACAATTCGCAAAGACTTAGAAACTTTGCGACACTACGGCATACTAGACAAACGAATGTATCGATTCGGCTACTATCTCGGCACCGGCGCAATGAATCGAGAAGAACTACTTTTCGCATTTCAAGCGATCGCATCTCAAGCAAAATATCAGGGAAATGCCCAAGCGCGACGAATTTGTGAAAAACTCACTAAACTGTTGCGTGGATTGGATATCGAACTCAAAGGCAAATTGTTTTATCCCGTTCGCGAACACCTGAATCGTGCGATTATTTACACCGATCCTGTCGAAATGCTCGATCGCCAAGAGTATCGCAATACCCTATTTCACAAACTAGAAATGGTAGAAGCAGCCATAGTTCGAGGCCTGGCGATCGAAGTTTACCGCGAAAAAGATTATTATGGTAAAGGCAATGTCGGTTTCCGGCGAATCTGGCCCCTGCAACTGATTTATCATGACATCGCCTGGTACCTGATTTGCGAAAATTGCGAAAACGGACATTTGAAAGTAGAACGGGTGAATCGCTTTACCGACTACTGCGAAATTATCGATGCAGAAGGACGTGGTTTAGCCCCACAGTTACAAAGTCTGAAAATAGCTCACAAATTGTTAAAAAACGGCTGGGGGCTGTTCTTGGGCAATCTAGAGCAACAGCAGGCAGAATTGGAGGGAAGGCTGAAGTTGCAAAAAGTAAAGGTGCGATTTTTTCAGAAAGTAGTTGGATTTATTCTAGAGGGCGATCGGCGACATCCGCGACAAAAAAAGATTAAGGAAGGCCCAAGGGATAGTTTTGGCAATCTGCTATATGTGGATTATCAGATAGATTTGCCCGATCGCTCTTTGAAGGAATTTAGTCTGTGGGTTAACAAATATATGGAAAACGCCCAAGTGCTTTCCCCGCCGAGTTTGGTAGAAAAACACCGACAAGCAGCCAGAGATTTGTGCGATCGCTACAATTTGTAAATCCAAATTGTTGACAGGGGATAAAAAAGCCGATCGCCGCTGATATCGTTCTCCATTTTGGGCGATCGACTACCTCTTAAGGCATATTCAAAAAAAAGTTTTTGAGAATTTATTTAAATTTATTATACTACTCGTAATCTGGGTCAGTAAATATTCTGTAATATCAAATCACATGACAGCCGATAAAACCGGATTTAGCATTAGCGCGATCGCGATTCGCCGCCACATCGGCACCCTGATGCTGACACTGGCGATTATAGTTGTGGGCATTTTTTACATCACCCAACTACCCGTTGACTTGCTACCATCCATCACCTATCCCCGGATCAGCGTGCGCCTAGATGCCCCCGGAGTTTCTCCAGAAGTCGCAGTTGACGAAATTACCCGCCCCCTCGAACAAGGACTTTCAGCGACAGAAGGCGTCACCCAAGTGTTCTCCCGCACCCGCGAAGGACAAGTCAGCGTCGATTTATTCTTCAAACCGGGTGGAGACATCAACCAAGCCCTCAACGACGCCACAGCCTCAGTTAACCGCATCCGTAACCGACTCCCAGACACAGTTGAATCCCCCAATCTGTTTAAATTTGACCCTTCCCAACAGCCTGTTTACGAATTTGCGCTGACTTCAGACTCGCGCCAAGGCGTAGATTTGCGGGTATTTGCCGATGACGAATTAGCCAGGGAAATTAACGTGATTCCCGGAGTAGCTTCTGTTGACGTTTCCGGCGGCGTTCAAGAAGAAATTCAAGTGAATATTGACCTGAATCGCCTGCAAAGTTTAGGAGTTAATCTTAACGACGTTTTTAATGCTTTGCGATCGCGCAACTTAGATACTTCCGGCGGCAGACTGCGCCAAGAATCCAACGAACCGCTGACTCGCACAGTCGGCCGCTTTAAAACAGCAGCAGATATCAAAAACATATCCTTTCAAATATCCGGTTCCAATCCGCCCAAACGTGTTTACCTGCGCGATTTTGCCACAGTCAATGACGGTACGGAAGAACAGCGGGTCAAAGTTTTTCTCAATCAAAAACCAGCAGTTAAAATTAGCATCTTGAAACAGCCGGATGCCAACACGATTACCGTTGTTGATGGAGTGAAAAATCGCCTCAAAGAAATGCAGAACTCCGGCTTAATTTCGGCTGACATGAAAGTAGTTACGACCTTAGACGAATCTCGATTTATCCGCAATTCCCTAGCCGATGTGGCCAATGCGGGAATTTCCGGGGCAGTCTTGGCTGCGATCGCCGTTTTGTTCTTTTTAGGTTCCCTCAGACAAACCCTGATTATCTCTCTGACTATTCCCCTGTGTACTCTAGCAGCCATTATTTTAATGCGACTGTTCGGCTTATCGCTGAACTTGTTTAGTTTAGGGGGTTTAGCCTTGGGAATCGGTCAGGCGATCGACACCAGCGTCGTGATTTTAGAAAATATTGTAGTCGGTCTAGACAGCAACCCTCATCTCAAAAAAGGCAGAATCAAAGACCGCAAAGAACGCACCATCGAAGAGTCTGTAATGCGGAGTCAAGAAGTAGAATCAGCCATGGTTGCTTCCACTGCGGCAAACTTAGTATCAGTCCTACCATTCTTGCTGATCGGCGGCTTCTTTTCCCTGCTATTTAGCGAATTAATTTTAACAATTAGCTTTGCAGTAGCAGCATCCCTGGTAGTAGCTTTAACTATAGTACCGATGCTGACTTCTCGCTTGATGGGAATGTCTTATTCCAGTGGCATTAATAAGTTCGGACCGATTAAATATTTCAATCGAGGCTTTGAAAACGGTACGCGCGCCTACAGTTCGGTGCTGTCAAAAGTGCTGGGTTTGCGACTAATTATTATTGTACTCGCTTTTGTGATTTTAGGCAGCGGAACTTGGGTGATGGCTGGTCAAATCCCCCAAGAAATTTTGCCGAAAGTTAATACAAGTCAAGCACGATTATTTGCTTTGTTTCCTGCGGGGACTAACTTGGAAACTAATCAAAAAGTAGTTGCAGCCGCCGATAAACTGCTGTTGGCACAGCCAGAAACCGAGTACACTTTAACCACAGCGGGAGGGCTGCTGTTCGGCAACAATACGATCGAAAATTTGCTCAGGGGAAGCAGCACAATTACCCTAAAAAAAGGTACAAGTACGATCGCCTTTACTGAAAGAATGACTGAGGAATTAAAGAAAATTGATGTTCCCAAAGGCACTCGACTGCGCTTGGTTCCAGAAGGGATTAGAGGTTTAGTTTTAACCAATTCCCCAGTCAGAGGCGGCGAAATTGATGTCATAATTCAAGGCCCAAGTGAACAAGTATTGCAGGAAGCAGGTCGTCAGATTTTAAAAGAGTTAGATGAAAAGGTAAAATTAGCCCGGTTTCGGCCGGATGGAGACGCGCCGCAGTCGGAAGTACAAATTCGTCCAGATTGGGAAAGGGCTGCTTTGTACGGACTGAGTGCCCAAGACATTGGGGAGACAGTTCAAACGGCAATTGAAGGTACTGTTCCGACTCAAGTGCAGCGGGGAAACCGCTTGGTAGATGTGCGCGTACAGTTCGATCGCACTTCTGTAAAAAATATCGCCCAACTCGGACAAATTCCCTTATCTGGCAATAATAGCATCGTCCGTTTGAGCGATGTGGCAAAAATTGCGATCGGCAAAGCGCCGGGAGAAATTCAACGTCTCAATCAGCGGCAAGTTTTCTTAATAGTTGGCAACTTAAATCGGGGTGCAAGTTTGGGCGATGCTGTGAATCAAGTCGATGCAGTTTTATCAGAAATGAAGTTGCCGCCAGGAGTCAGAATTGTGCCGAGTTCGGCTGCGGAAACTAACAATCAATTGCAAACTGCGCTCAAACTTTTGGGCGGGTTGGCGACTTTTTTAGTGTTTGTAACGATGGCGGTGCAGTACAATTCTTTGGTTGATCCGCTGGTGATTTTGCTGACGGTGCCGCTGGCGTTGGCTGCGGGTATTTTCGGGCTGTATGTTACCAAAACTGCGATCGGGGCTACGGTGATGATCGGGGCAATTTTGCTCGTGGGAATTGTCGTAAATAACGGCATTATTATGGTAGAATTAGCCAACCAAATTCGGGAAGATGAAAAGGTCGATCGCACCACAGCAATTCTCAGGGCTGCACCTCAACGTTTGCGTCCGATTTTGATGACAACTATTACCACAGTTTTGGGTTTGTTTCCCCTCGCTTTGGGAATTGGAGAAGGTTCGGAGTTTCTGCAACCTTTGGGAGTTGTGGTGTTTTCGGGTTTGTCGCTGGCGACTTTGCTGACGCTGTTTATTATTCCCTGTTTCTATATTTTGCTGCACGATTTCTTTGATATGTTTGCCGCGAAGCAGAAGCCGCAGGCGGTGGCTATTCCTGTGCAGAAGGCGGGGAGAAAGACTCCGAATTTATAGGGAGTTTTACTTGTTCCCAGGCTCTGCCTGGTAATACATATCCGGAGGCTCTGCCTCCACTTTTCACACTCGAAGAGCGAGGCAGAGCCTCTGGAAATCGGTTCCCAGGCTCTGCCTGGGAACCAGTTAAAGTTGAGTGATATTGTTAAGAAATAGGTGCGATCGCTACAGTCTTACTTCATAAGCATCTTGTTAGACTGTATTTATTTTGCGGAGTTCTACAAGACCTCCTTCAAACACTTGTACAATTAGCTGATAGTTTTCCATCAATGACATTCCCACAAGAGGTTCTGAATCAGCCTCATCAACCGGGATAGTCAGATAAACTCCGTCCCAAACTACAACCGCTTCGTAGATATTAAAAACACATTCACTACCATCTCCAAGAATAGCGCGTCCTCGCCTTTTCCATCTCAGATTTAACTGGGCAATCAGATCGGGAGAGAGTGAAAGCCAACCATTGAAGCCTGTGTCTACGATCGCATCTTGCGTGTAAACATTTCCATCATAATCACAGATTAAAATTGGAATAATTGGCTCAAATTCCGCATTAACAATTCCAGTTATCATACAGATATCTTCGTGCGTCCACCGAATCGACGTACATAGCGGGAACCTATGCGGACAATCCAGATTTGAGCGTCTGGGTGATGCGCTTCGAGGCGATCGCACGCTGCTATTTCACTCGCATCAACTTCAAAAGCTCCAGTTTCGATATCAATGGCTACGATTTTGCCACGATTGCCTGTTTCAACCAAGGGTCTGATTTGAGTTTCGTAGATCGAATCGCCCCGTTGGGCAAATTCTTCTTTGCTATATATGGGTTGCCGGACTGCCATTCGTTTGACTCCTCTTTAAGATTGGTGCTTGCTATAATTATAACGGCGATGTCAGCATTTGATAGTAAAATAGTACAAAAATTTAGTTAAAATAGAGCCTATCTAAGCAGTAAATTTAAATATCCCTATGATTCTTTTACCAAAACAGGAAATACAAATTGACGGCGGGATATTGGCTATAAATCAAACCACTAATTCCGAGTGGGCTATGGCGATAAGTTGTGGTCAAAAAGTCACTTTAGTCGATCGCAACTTGTCGCCAAAATACGAATACCAGCTTCCCGACGAAATTAGCTGTTTAGCCATCAGCCCCAAAGGCGATTTGCTGGCAGCAATTATGGCAAATGGCAATCACTTAGCAATTGTGACAGCAGAAAACCAGCTAGTTTTTGAAGAACAGCTACCTAACCCTCCTGTTAAGTATTTATTGCATAATGACAATGGATTTCAGGATTGCTGGTTTGATGCAGACGGCTTGCGTTTTTGGTGCATCAAAGCAATCGAATGCGCGGAAATTGAAATTCAAATTCGCGATACCAATTCGTGGCAAATCCAGCGACAACTTTTGCTCGAAGACCCTTTTGGGTCGAGTTTCTCCTGGTTTCACCCGCACCCGGAAAATCAAATTTTAGCTATGTGGGTTGCTGCCGGTCAGGACGGACAGCAAATCTACTGGCTGTATGATGATGGTACGAAAATTCATGCCGTGGAGGTTCCCTGTCCTTATGACACAGGGCCTCCAGAATTTCATCCTGCTGGTAGCGAATTTCTGGTTGTACATGATTGTAATCTAAAAATCAGCCGATTCAGTTTTCCTGACTGCAATCTGCTGGGAATATGCGAATGGCCTGGACCTGATTGGGGAGTCGGTTTTGACTGCTATATGTGCTATCTTTCAGACGATTGCGTTCTAGTTAAAACTGATGAAGGGAGAATGCACATTATCGATATTAACAAAATGGAAGTATCAGAGGAAGTGATTTTAAGCGGTCACGAACCGCGTTCTTGTAAAGAACTTTACCCTACCCTCGATCTTAAAGAAGAGATTTGCGGCGACTTGCACTATTTCTATCGTTGCGATTCAGATAGCATTCTGTCCGTTCACTCACAACTGCCGAGTCAAGAACTTAACTCCAAACAAAAGGCATTAGTTATCTTCGGGGGAAAAGAGTTGTTTGGTTCGCTGGCGAAGGTACAACAATCCGCACCCTACAGTAAATTATTCATTCAATCTTTAGGCATTTCTTAAGGATTTCGCGTACAAGATGCTACCCGCGCGGGGTTAGCAAATACGCGCTTTCCCACAGTCCGGCGGGGGTTTAAACCCCCGCCTCATAGCGAAAGTCGGTTAAAAACCGACTGCGGATTGTGGGGAAAATTGCAATGATTTTTTCAGTCCTCTTTCAGAGGACTTTCGCTATGAGACAGGGAATTCATTCCCTGTCGGATTGTCAGACTCACAAACAATATCGGTGCTCCATTTGATATTAAGCTGACGCACCCTAATAAAATCAGCCAGTAAGGTACATTTGACACTATCATATATTTGTGTTACAGTAATACTACATGAAAAACAGACAAAACAAACTTAAACAAAAATGCCCTACGAAAAATTAGAAATATCAACCCCAAAACCCGTCCTATCTTGGGCAAATCACGCCCTGGGCGCCAAAGAAACCAATATGGCAAAAAATGTAGCATCTTTGCCATTTGTATTCAAACACGTCGCCCTAATGCCCGACGTACATTTAGGCAAAGGTGCTTTAGTCGGTTCCGTAATTGCCACAAAAGAAGCGATTATTCCAGCGGCTGTCGGCGTTGATATTGGTTGTGGCGTAATTGCTTTAAAAATGCCATTCAAGGCTCATAAATTAGAAGGCAAACTCAAACAAATTCGCCTCGATATTGAAGCAGCAATTCCTGTGGGATTTGCCGAAAACAAAGAAGTCGAAAGAACAGTCACAAACTGGCAAGAATGGCGCGAGTTTAAGGAACTTCATCAAGGCGTACAACACCAAGAAAGTAAAGCCCTAAAACAAATGGGTTCCCTCGGTGGTGGTAATCATTTTATTGAGGTTTGTGTTGATACCGAAGACTTTGTTTGGCTGATGCTGCACTCCGGTTCTCGCGGTATTGGAAATTTGCTCGCACAGCACCATATCGAGACTGCAAAAGATTTAGCTAAGCTGGCAGAAATTAGTCTGCCTGACAGAGATTTAGCTTATTTTGTAGCGGGTACAAAGGAGTTTGCGGCTTATTGGCACGATTTGCAATGGGCGCAAGATTATGCTCGTTTTAATCGTGATGTGATGATGAATCGGTTTAAGCACATTGTGGAAAAGCACGTTGCGGGTGGCAAACCTACTAAGCCTTTGTTAAAGGTGAATTGCCATCACAATTATGCCGAAAAAGAGGTGCATTTTGGCGAAGATGTGTATGTGACTCGCAAGGGTGCTGTACGGGCAAATGTACAGGATTACGGGATTATTCCGGGTTCGATGGGGGCGAAGTCTTTTATTGTGAAGGGGAAAGGTAATGTGGAAAGTTACTGTTCTTGTTCTCACGGTGCGGGGCGGTTGATGTCTCGAACTCAAGCGAAGAATGTGTTTACTCTGGATGATTTTGTGCGTCAGACTGAGGGGGTTGAGTGTCGGAAAGATGAGCAGTTTTTAGATGAAATTCCGGGGGCTTATAAGCCTATTGATGAGGTGATGAGTCAGCAGTCGGATTTGGTGGAAGTTGTGGCGACTTTGAAGCAGGTTCTTTGTGTCAAGGGGTGAGAGGGAGAATTTGGTGCGATCGCCCGTTAGCGGAGCCCTCGAAGAGGAGCGCATTTCTGATGATACACTTATAGGCAGGAATCGATATAAATTCAAGCTTGAGGAAAATAGGCATGGTAAATATTGAATATCTGACCAACAAAGACGGAGAGGCGATCGCATCTTGAGGAGTAAGGTAAGCTACAAAGGTAGGTATTGAACTCGATTAACAAATTCTTCCAGTTCGCCAAGTTTAGTAATTATTTTCAAGTCGCGGATACAATCACCAATGGAAACGCGAGACTGACGAGCAAAGAGCACACCAGAGAAGTTGATATCTTCAGCTTGACGACGTTTTGCTTCAATTAAAAAATCTTGGTCTTGTGAAAACATAACTCGCCCAAGCTCCATAGCTCGATCGAGTAAAATAGTATCTGGTGTACCAGCACGTCCATCTTCTTGAACAGTTAAAACATCTACATCTCGAAGACGTAAACCAACTGTAATAGCTGAATGGATGTGTTCATCCATATAAAGTGCTAGACTCATTTCAATAGCCTTTGAGCGCGTAGTCTAGCAGCAAAAGGAGATTCGCCAGCTTCAATTTCTGCCTGTTTAACATACTCTTCTCGTCGCTTGATTTCGGCATCGAGTTCTTGTTTGCGATCCCAATAATAAGCTAAGGCAGAAAGAATTTGGCTCATAGTTAAGTAGCGATGATTGAGGTGCAATTCTGCTGGACTCCAACCATAAGCTATTTGAGCTTCGACTAATTCAACGACTTTCATCGTAGTTCCGGCTATGATGGGAACATTGTTTTCATTGAGTTCTATATATTTATAGTCGGTCTTTGTAAGTGTCATAGTTCTTGCTTTAATTCAGAAGTTTGCTCAAAGTTTTTACAGGCTCGATTGTATGCGGTTTGATTTAGCATTGTTAGTTCCTCAGTCTATTAGTTTTATCCTATCGCATCTTGCAGCGAAGTTATTACTCCCCAGGGCGATCGAGATTGATGAATTTCTTGCTATTGGTAGGCAAATACATCAACATTAATAGATTTCACAGGTTGTGATTCTCCATGTAACATTAATGATTATAACATTTTCACCGACTTCTCTAATTTCCTGTTCGCTGATATTTCGCTCTACAGTACGCCTAAAAGCATGGCGACTAAATTCAAATTGACCAGCTTGGAGTCGATCGCGAATTTATTCTATTTTTTTCACATCAATTTTCGGTTATTACTTTTTCAATCCATTGTACAATAGCTGCTACCAAGTCTTGTTGTTGGGGTGAAAAAGTTTGCAGCGGAATATCCCCTGGTTCGCGCACCACACAAATCCCGCGATCGAATTTGCTTAAAGCTTTCAGAAATGAATCGTTAAATCCTGTGGGTGTGGCTGAGAGTGCGGTGGAATCATAGCATATGAAAAATAGGGGAATTTCGCTTTGGCGGCGCAGGGAATTCCAATAGAGTTTGAGTTTTTGCATGGTATCTGGATACCCATTTTGCCACTCTGGACAATTTTGATTTTGCATTTCATCGTAAATTTCTGGGGCGGGGTTTTCGGGGTCGATGAATTGGTGAGTGTCGATGCAGATTAGTTTGACTTTGCTGCATAAATCGGGTCGATCGTTAATGGCTTTGGCAAGGTCTTGAGGTAAGTTTGCTAAGTTGAGGCTTTCTGTAAAAAAGATCGCATCACCCCAAATCCCGACCATTGATATCGCTTCGAGAGTCCACATTCGATCGCACAAACAACACCAAAAAGGGGAAATTGAACTCTTTTCAACTTCCCCCCTCTTCACAAATATTCGACTTTCTGAGCTTTTTCTCTAGCAAGCCATCTGTCGCGACTCTTTTTCTAGCAAGCGCAGCAGTCTTTCATCACCTTTAGCCCTGGCTACTTGCTGTCTGCGATCGAGAATATTGCAGATATGCGCCCGGTGGACTGTCGCCACTTCCTCAGCTTTTGGATAGGATGGAGCCGCTGCGATCGCCATCGTTGCTGCGGTATCAACCGCTACGTCCTCTTCAATTTTCGGAGATGGTCGATCGCTCCTGTAGCCTACCCCACGGTACTGCAAATCCTGGGGGTGCTGAGGCATCGGAATATGTCTTGGATAACGATAGTTCCAGTTTTGACCCCGATATTTGCCCGCTACTTCGCCTTCGGTCATCTCAACTGTCGGAATGTCGTAGTCGTAGTTAGCACCGCGATAAGCTAGTTTCATATTTTTTGATCCTTATAGGTCGATAAAAAGGGTATTCAGCTCTGGTTTGCTTTTTGATATTCAAAAAAATCTTACTTTCTGTATTGTATTTTACCATTTTTCCAAATAACCAGGAAAATTAACAAAACTTAATATTTAAGCTGCCAAACCGCAGAAAAAAGCCCGCCTCCGCGGACTCTAAGGGTTTGCTGGGGGTCGATCGACCCCCAGTCAATCAATAGGTGACTTCCTAGTGGTTTCGTTAAAAAAGGAAGTTAGGGGTAACACAGCTCAGAGAAAAGCCTCTAGCCCACTGTTACTTGATCGGTTTGCACGCCCGTGGCGCCCTCTTCGGCAGAGGCGATCTTCACTAACTTGTCGAGAATTTCTTGACTGGGAACCTGGCCCTTGAGAACCACCGTACCGCTGAGTTGAGCCACCCATACGGAGTCAATATCAGCAACTTCGGAGTCTTCGTCAAAAGCCAAAGCAACTCGCTTTGCTAGCCCGCTTTCGTCAAAATTCCCGTCTGGACCTACCTTCGCAGGAGCGATCGATTGGGACTGTGCCGCTTGCTGTACTACTTGTGTCATCGGCTGAGCCTGGGGTTCAGGCTTTTCAAGTCCGAACAGTCTTTTGAACCAACCCATTGTAGATTCTCCTGAAAATACAGTTTTTTATAAGATAACTTTAGAATTACCAAAAACCAAAAAATTTGCTAAAACTCACCTTTGGACTGATTTTTTCGGTTTTTGAATTATGTTGATGTTGCTGTTTTATGTAGGGGACGACGATCGCTACGCCCTGGATACCAAGCGCGTGAGTCACTCTCCAAGTCTACCCCCCTCAATTTTGATAATATTTTTCCGCTTCCAACCAATTCAGTTTTAGCAAACCATCATCTCCCCATGTCAGCTTAGCAGTGGGTTTAATTACCTCGACACCCAAAGCGCGAATAATTTGGGCCGCCACAGCCTTGGCTAATAGTGGTGGTACAGAATTTCCGACTTGACGAAAACCGTGCCATTTGGTGACGTGAAATCTAAACCAGTCAGGATAAGAATGTAGTCGTGCTGCTTCCCTAACCGTAATGCACCTCGGCGCGATCGGGTGAATGGGCCTCGGCGAAGTATAAGCCCCTCTAGCCCTGTCTGTTCCTGCTCTGAGAGTGTTGCAAACTCCGTCGGGGTGCAGTTTGTAAAAACGGCCGATCGGCTCTTTTTCCCCGTGTTTTGCCGCCATAAACCTTTCGATACATTCCTGGGAATGTTTGGTGCGCCAACTAGAAGAGAGGATTTGTCTATCGTACTCGCGAGGGTAGGAATAATCATCATCGAAAGAATCAATACCGCGCATGATACTCGCGTAGTCACTAGATTTTCCATACTCCGCCATTACCCAATCTCGGTACAGCAACTCGCTGTATAGTTCCACTTCTGGCAAATCTCCAATGGCCTCCATAACTGTTGGGACAAGAGGCAAATCAGGATTATTTTTACCTTTTCTTTTCCGCTGGCTAGGATCGATTTTATGATTTAATTTTGGAAGTAAAGTAATCGGTGGAGGATATTGTGGTAATTCACAACCAGCCTTAGAACCCAGGAGAAACAATCTTTTTCGAGCTTGGGGAACTCCGTAGTGAGCGCTATTGAGAACTTGATAATTTTCTTCTACTTGATAGCCTGCTTCTATAAAGGAACTAATTAAAAAATCGAGAAGCCCCTTATGTTCTCCCGCCTTGATTCCCGGTACATTTTCCATGACAAAAAACTTGGGTTTTAGTTCCAAAACCAAGCGTTGAAAGTGAAAAATTAAAGAATTGCGCGGGTCATCTACATCGCGCTTACCCATCATTGAGAATCCTTGACAGGGCGAACCACCGATCACTACGTCTATCTGGCGCTTACCAATGGGAGAATTTTTCCTAATTTCCGCTCCGGTTAATAGTGCGACATCTTTACACAAAATAGAACAATTAGGGAAATTAAACTGGTGGGTAGCACAATGAATAGGGTCAATTTCCACAGAGGCAAGTACATCAAAACCTGCTTGTTCAAAACCCAGTGTCATGCCACCGGCACCTGCAAATAAATCAACAGCGATCGGTCGCTTTTTCCGATTGCTTGGCATAACCTTTTAGAACCAAATTTATGTTAATTTGCTACGTTTAATTTCAGATATTTCATAATTTCCGCAGCAGCGCGATCGCACACCCCCACGTCTCCCAAATGTTCCCGCATTTCCCGATAACCATCCAAAGTCTGCTGTCGTCGATCGCCATTTTGCAGCAATTCCAGCCCGTGAAAGACTATATTTTCCGCAGTCGCCTCGTTTTGCAACAACTCAGGGACGATCGGCTTCATTTGCACCAAATTGGGCGGAGACATAAAAGGAATCGAAAATTTCAGCAAATACTGGGCAATAATCGCCGTAATTCGACTGACGCGATAGAGGACAACTTGGGGAACATCCAGCAAAGCCAACTCCAAATTAACAGTACCAGATTTAGCGATCGCCAGATCCGCAGCCGCCAAAATTTCCAGAGTTTGATTTTCTAGTAAAGTAGCGCGCAAACCAAAATCTGCAATAGCTGCTTCGATTTGGCTGCGGAAAGCAGATTGAGACAACGGAATCCAGAAATGAACTGCCGGCAATTTAGCTTGAATAATTTGAGCAGCCTCAAATATGACAGGCATCAGGTACTTCAACTCTTGGCTTCTAGAGGCAGGAATTAGAGCCACTGGCACCTGTTCCGATGGAATTCCCAAAGTTTTGCGGGCAACTTCGCGACTGGGCGCAGCCTGGATTCTATCCACCAAAGGATGACCAACCCAACTGACTTGGGCGCCTTTTTTTTCAAAATAAGTAGCTTCTTCGGGAAAAATGGCTAATATGCGATCGCAAATATTGACAATCAAAGAAGTATTGCGAGGAGAAATAGACCAAACCCACTCTTGAGGAGCAATATACCAAAGCACCGGCAACGAAGGCAAACAGCGGCGGATGTAGCTACCAATACCTAAATTTGGAGTTAAATAATCAATCAATACAACTACATCGGGCGGAGAATCTTTTAGGTATTGTTTAGCTTTTTTTTGAACTTGGATAGTTGGCCAAATATAGGGGACTGATTCTATAAGTCCCATGGAACCAATAGCCACAGTATCGGCTAAAATAGTAGCGCCAGCTTCCGCCATCCGCTGCCCGCCCAATCCGACAATCTCTAACTCTAAACCAGCGGTAGCTGCGTGACGTTTTATGGCACTAATTAACAAAGCCCCTTGCAAATCGCCCGAAACCTCACCAGTGCTAATAAAAATTTTCATATTCTGAACTTTAAACAGGTGAGATGTTTGCTAATAACTCAGTAACAGCATCATATTGATCTGGCATATTAGCACAGCGTAGTAGTAATTCTAAGTCTAGATTGGGAAGGAATGTACTCCGGGTAATCTGCTGATAATTTTCACCTCTTAAATTGTAGAGAGATAACTGACTATTTTGCCAAAACCAGACTTCCCGAATCCCCAACCTTTTGTATAATTCTAGAGTATTGATCCCGTCACCTGGTATTATCACTTCGATAGCTATATCTGGGACTGTTTTTTCGGTTCCTATGTCATAGCAATCATCCACCTCTTTTCTACCGCCTAATTCTCTGTCACCCAGAGTCGGCCCGCCCTTACCGTAAAATCGAATGCCATTTGCTCTCATATATGCCTCTAGCAACATACAAAGAGTTTTCTTGATTATTTCGTGTTCGGGCGAGACAGTCATAATTTGCAGTATTCGATCTATATAGAAAAATTTTACGCCGCTGATATCTTTAAAAGCTGCTTCTATCGCTTCAAATTGCTCCCAACTAACACATGAGAACTTAATGCAGCCATCTTGTTCTGTTTCAGGGGATGTAGATTTGACTGAAGTCTGTACATTCATAGGACGATAGTCGTTTAGTTGATAAGTTTATTCTACATGATTCACTTTTTCCCTGGAATCAAACCGCGTCTGGGTTTGGTGACAGACTCTTGCACAAAAGTCCGCAGGTGCTGCAAATGGGGGTTTTTGGGTAATAAATCTAAGTGTTCCAAAGCTTGATTGAGAGTATAGCCCGATCGGTATAAAATCCGAAAAGTCTTCTTCAAAAGATCTAAATCTTCTGGTGTCAAACCAGCCCGTTGGAGACCAATTTTGTTAAGCGATCGCACTCTCGAAGGATTCCCCTCGATTAACATATAAGGAGGGACATCTCGATCGATTCTGCTCAATCCGCCCACCATAGACAGCCGGCCGATATGGACAAATTGGTGAACCCCCAAAACACCGCTCAATCGAGCCTGAGACTCTATTTTAACGTGTCCGGCCAAAGCCACGGCATTAGCTATAATTACTCGATCGCCGATCCAGCAATTATGACCAACGTGAACATAAGCCATCAATAGATTATGATTGCCGATGGTCGTGCTTTCTCCCGGTTGGGTAGCCCGATTAATAGTCACATATTCCCGAATTAAATTATCGTCCCCAATCTCCACCCTAGTTAGAGAACCCTGATATTTTAAATCTTGAGGTTCCAAACCAATAGCTGCGCCGGGAAAAATTTGATTACGAGCACCTATTTCTGTGAACCCATCGATAATTGCATGAGCGCCAATCTTAGTTTGTGGCCCGATTTTCACTCTTTCCCCAATTACAGCATAAGCTCCCACTTCTACAGTAGAGTGAAGTTCAGCGCGGGGATGAATCACAGCAGTTGGGTGAATCAATGTCAGCATTTTTCAGTTTTTTATAGTAATTGGTAATTGGGAATCGGGAATCGGGAATCGGGAATTGGTAATTGGTAATTGGTAATTGGTAATTGGTGATTGGTGATTAGTAATTAGTAATTGGTAATTAGTAATTGGTAATTGGTGATTCATAATTAGTGATTCATAATTAGTGATTCAATGAACCACTATTAGCTGTTAGCTATTCCCGATTCCCCATTCCCCGATTCCCAATTCCCAATTCCCCATTACCCATTCCCCATTCCCAAATTTAATCTACCATCGAAAACATCAATTCTCCTGAACAAGCTTTTTGTCCGTCCACTTCAGCCATCGCCTGCATTTTGGCGAAGCGTCGGCGTTTTACCCACAACAATTCTACAGTCATCAGCAACCGATCGCCCGGTACAACCTGACGGCGGAACTTGACTTGATCGATGCCAGTAAACATCCACAATCCTTGCTCAACATCAGGCAATTGAGCCAGAATAATACCGCCCACTTGAGCCATCGCTTCCACAATTAATACCCCCGGCATCACCGGTCTTCCTGGAAAATGCCCTTGAAAATGCGGTTCGTTGAAAGTCACATTTTTAATCCCTACAGCCCGCACTCCCGGCACGTAATCAATAATCTTGTCTACCAGTGCAAAAGGATAGCGGTGAGGCAACAATTGCTGAATTTCTTCCACAGTAAAAGTGGATTTAACGATCGCAGAATCCTGACCATTCTCGGTGAGAACAGATGCAGAATTAGTATGATTGGGGGTGTTAATTTCGTTAATTTCAGTGAACGTAGACATTAAATCGCGTGTTAGATGGTGAGTAGTAACGGAGATATTGAGCATGGATCAAGCTGGCAATCTCAGGGCTAAGCCAAGTTGGACGTGTAAATTGTGACTGGCTTTGTAAGCCAAGTAGTGAGCTGTTGGCCAAGTTCCCAGCAGACTGAGATCGCCTACTAAGTCTAGGATTTTATGGCGTACTGGTTCATTTGTAAATCTCAAGGGCGGGTTGAGCCAGCCGGAGCGATCGCAAACTAAGGCGTTGTCTAGGCTACCACCTTTAATCAAACCTGCTTGTCGTAATTGGTCAACTTGGCGGGCCAGTCCAAAAGTCCGAGCCGGGGCGATCGCACTAGCAAAACTTTCTGTCTCTGGCGACCAACTGTACCATTGATTGCCGATCGCAGGTTCCTCAAAATCAATCCCGTAGCTAAACCGAGTTTCCGCAGCAGGTAAAGCAGCCACAAAAGCATCCCCATGACGCACCCAAACCGGATTCTCGACGGGTGAAAGTTGGGGGTTTTCTGGAGGATGCACCAATTCTTGGGCGACTAATCCAGCTTGGGCGATCGCCTCCACCCAAACCAGGGCAGAACCGTCAAGCAGAGGCACTTCCGGGCCATCAACCTCAATTCGAGCATTATCCACTCCCATGCCAGCCAAAGCCGCTAACAGATGCTCTACAGTGCGAATGTGAGCATCACTTGTACCTGTCAGTTCTGTCGAAAGAGCAGTCTGAGATACGGCTTCAACTGTTGCAGGAATAATTGGAGCACCGGGCAAGTCAGTTCTGACAAAATAGCGACCTTCCCCAACTGCCGCGGGCAATATTCGGACGCGAGTCTGTTCGCCACTGTGCAAACCAACTCCCGACAGTTCAAATTCAGAGGCTAAGGTACTTTGAGTCATGAGTTATGGGCATTGGGAATGGGGAATGGGGAATGGGGAATGGGGAATTGGGCATTGGGAATTGGGCATTGGGAATTGGGCATTGGGAATTGGGCATTGGGAATTGGGCATTGGCATTCTACTCGTTACCAGGCTCTGCCTGGTAACGCCGATCGGTCGGCTCTGCCTCCATTTTCCCTTAGCAACGCGAGGCAGAGCCTCTAGACATCGGTTCCCAGGCAGAGCCGGGGAACCAGTTACATCCTAAGATGTGCTTACTCGTTACCAGGCTCTGCCTGGTAACGCCGATGAGTTATGGGCATTGGGAATGGGGAATGGGGAATGGGGAATGGGGAATGGGGAATGGGGAATTGGGCATTGGGAATTGGGCATTGGGAATTGGGCATTGGCATTCTACTCGTTACCAGGCTCTGCCTGGTAACGCCGATCGGTCGGCTCTGCCTCCATTTTCCCTTAGCAACGCGAGGCAGAGCCTCTAGACATCGGTTCCCAGGCAGAGCCAGGGAACCAGTTAGCCACATCCTAAGATGTGCTTACTCGTTACCAGGCTCTGCCTGGTAACGCCGATCGGTCGGCTCTGCCTCCATTTCCCCCTAGCCACGCGAGGCAGAGCCTCTAGACATCGGTTCCCAGGCAGAGCCAGGGAACCAGTTAACCAGTTAAAACCAATTAAACTAATAACCAATAACCAATAACCAATAACTAATGACTACTGACTAATGACTACTGACTAATGACTAATTAGAATCTCTCCCCAATCCCAAAGTGAATTTGATTGTCACCACTGTCATTGATACCGTAATCGATTCGGATCGGACCTAACGGAGATTGAATCCGCACGCCGAGGCCGTAGCCATAACCACTACCAGGTTTTCTCCTGATACCAGCCGGATCGCCTGGGACATCTTTACCCGTTCCCAAGTCTGTACCCGCGTCAATAAATAGGGCACCACCGATAAACGAAATAATCGGGAAACGGTACTCAACACTGGCTTCTAGGAAACTGCGACCAGCCCCCATGTCCCCTTCGTTGTATCCCCGGACAGAGTTAGCGCCGCCCAAGGCAAAGGCTTCGTAGGGAGGCAAATCTCCGAAGATGGTGCCGGCTTTAAAACTAAATGCCAAGGTTTGAGGGCCTGGGGTAAAGTTGGTGTACTTGACTGGGAGGTAAAAGCTGTAACTGGCTCGCAGGCGGTTGAGCAGGATGCTGCCGGAACCGACAGGAATTGATTGTTCGACCCCAAATCTGAGCAGGGAACCGCTGGTGGGGCGCAGGGGGTCGTTGCGTCGATCGCGCACAGCACCTGCTTGCAATGTTGTCAAGTCATCGGAACCGGAATTGCTAAAACTCAACAGATTGCCTAGTTCGTCCTCCGATTCCCGTCGGCCTTTGCGATCGGTAATGGCAATCCGCTGGTACTGCAAGCCCACAGAAGCCGTCCATTCAGAGTCGGCAAAAGGATTCCGCGACAGGGGACGGGTAAAATTGATGGCGGCACCGGTGCGATTAATCCGGGGTCGATCGCCATTGGGTAGATACACTTCCTGGTCTCCACCGTCAAAAATCACGCTGATCGATCGTCTTCTAAACACATTAATCGTGTAAGAAGTCCGATAAGGATCGCCAGCAATCCAGGGGTCTGTAAAACTCACATCAAACAGATTTTGACGTTCCCCGATTTGTACCTCCGCCCCCAACTTCTGGTTCCTACCGCCCAAATTTTGCTGCTGGTAACTCACCGTACCGAACAAACCCGTAGCGGAACTCAAACCCGCACCCGCGGCGAGAGAACCAGTATTTTTCTCAATCACATTGACAATTACCCTTGCCTTACGGGGGTCAGCCGTTCCCGGTTCCAAAGCCAGCCGCACGTCTTCAAAAATCCCCAAACCAAAAACCCTTCTCAAATCCCTTTCCGCCTTGGTGCGGTTGAATATATCTCCAGGTTTTTGTTCTACTTCGCGGGTAATCACATAGCGGCGGGTATTCCCACCAATGGGCTGACCAGTCGCATCCGTGGCTTCTCCTTCCTTGTTGAGGAAGCGAACATCAATGGATTCGATCTGACCTTCTGCCACTTGCAGCGTGACTGTCCCGTCATCTGCGACTTGGGGTGCTTCGGTAATTTGGCCCAAAACAAAGCCGTTGTCTTGATACCAGGTATTAATTTTTTTGACTCCCTCCTCAAAGCGGCGGAGGTTGAGAGTTTTGCCGTACTGATCCCGGAAGCTTTCGTCCACAATGCTTTGGGGGAGCACTTGCTGACCGACGATGGTGACTCCTCGCAGCACTGGATTTGCCTGGACGATGAAGGTCACTCGCACGCCCAAAGGGGTGTCTTCTGGTACTGCACGCACATTTTTGAAAAAGCCTGTGGCAAAAATAGCGTTGATGTCTTGTTGCAGTTGGGTACGGTTGGTTGTCCGTCCCGGTTGAGTGGTGATGACTCGGTAAATCTCGCTTTGCAGGTCTCCCGTCGCCCCGCTGACGACCACTTCTGCCACTAGCACCTGGGGCTGGGCTGGCCCTGTGGGCGCGGGGGTTGGTCTTGGCTGGGGTGCACCGGGGGGCAAAGCAGGAATTCTGTTAGGTTCTGGTGTTGCAGGGGCTGGCCTGGTCTGGGTCGGTCTGGTCCCTGGTGCTGGTCTAGTTGGAATTTGGGCGTTTTGAATCCCCCCCGATTCCTCTGGTTTCACCTGGTCTACTGCGACCGAGGCTGGCGAAACCGCGGTTTCCGAGGGGGGGACTTGGTTGCGTTCCTGTTTCGCTTCTAGCTGGGAATTTTGGCTGCTAGATGGGAGTCCGCGATCGTCGGATTCTACATCGGCTTTGGGGTCTAAGCTGGGAGTCGCCATGGGGGGCGACGGTTCTGTGAGTCGGTTTGGGGGTTCGCGGTCGTTTTCTCCCCTCCCAGGGGCGGCCGCCACTATTTTGAGGGCTTCTATTTTAGTGGCTTTGGCCACAGCCCGGTTTTGAGGAGGATTTTCGGTTAATTCTCCCTGGTTTCGATCGGGCGATTCGATCGCCTCCACGGGAGGAATGGCGGCCGATACTTTCTCTGTAGATTCAGAGTAGGATGTTTGGCCGGAAGCAGAATTTGAGAGTCCGAATGTTGCTGAGACAGTTAAAACTGCCACCAATACAGCAGATAAACGCATTTTTGTTCACTTGTTTGGAATCCACACACCACATTAGTCATCAGTCATCAGTCATCAGTCATTAGTCATTAGTCATTAGTTATTGAGTAGCTTGAATTTGCCGCTGAATGCTAACTGTTGACTGCTGAGTGCTGAATGTCCGTGACAAACTGTGCAATTTTAGCGCATTGCCAAGGCCTCTAGACTTTCTGAGCTAGAACCCGCTGGAGAACTTGCTGGTAAGCGCTTTCCACTGAACCCAAGTCGCGGCGGAATCGGTCTTTGTCCATCACACGGGCATCGGGATCGGTTTCTGCGTTGTCCCAAAGTCGGCAAGTATCGGGACTGATTTCGTCGGCAAGGATCAGGTTTTGATGTTGGTCTATACCGAATTCCAGTTTGAAGTCTACCAGGGTGATGCCACACTGGCTGAAAAATTCTTTGAGAATTTCGTTGATTTCTCTGGCGGCGCGATCGAGTTGGTCTACTTGTTCTGGGCTCGCTAGCTGCATCAGCAGCAGTCTGTCGCGAGTCAGCAGCGGGTCTCCCAAATCATCGTTTTTGTAATAAAACTCTACTAATGGGGGATTGACAATTGTGCCGATCGCCAATCCTGTTTGTTTGCACAGACTACCGGCCGCGATGTTTCTGACTACGACTTCTAAGGGTAAGATTTGGACGCGGCAAACTCGCATCTGGTTGGGGGCTGGCGTGTCGATGAAGTGGGTGGGAATGCCTTTGGCTTCTAGCATCCGAAACAGGTGGGCGGATATGGCATTGTTGATTTCGCCTTTGCCGATGATGCTACCCCGTTTCTGGGCGTTAAAGGCTGTGGCGTCGTCTTTGAAGTAAGTCAGCAAAATTTCGCTGTCTTCGGTGGAATAGAGGATTTTGGCTTTGCCTTCGTAGAGTTTGCGATCGGCTGACATGGCGATGAATAATTTAGATGAGTTTAAGATTTTACCAAGAAATTGGGTCTAATCACTTACGAGCTCGTTTCCGATAGCAGTTGATATGAATCATCCATTTGGCAGATTACACCCGCCGATAGATGCGATCGGGGACTGACCCATGATTTGATTTCGATCGCACGGATTCTGGCCTACCGCGCGACACAATACAGAAAGCACAGGGTACAATTAAATTCATCTCTCGCACATACTGCACACAAAAAAACTATAAAAAGGCTGATTTATGGAAGAAAAAAAAATTAATATCCTGTTGGTTGAAGATGATGAGGTTGATGTGATGAACGTCCGCCGTGCCTTCAAAAAAAATAACATCCCTAACCCTCTTTATATAGCTGGCAATGGATTAGAGGCTCTTGCTATTTTGCGCGGACAAGCTAAAATAGATCCTGTAATGCCTCAAGCCCGCCGATTGATTTTGTTAGACTTGAATATGCCTAGAATGAACGGGATTGAATTTTTGCGAGAATTGCGGATCGATACAAAATTGAGGTCGATTCCTGTGATCGTACTCACAACTTCCAATGAAGATAGAGATAAGGTAGAAGCTTATAATTTAAATGTGGCTGGTTATATTCTTAAACCAGTCACTTTTTCTAATTTTGTGGATGTTATGTCTACGCTGAACAAATACTGGATGTTAAACGAGATACCATAACATAAGTTAATTAAAAAAATCTAGCATTTCTCAGTAAGATTAGGTACTCTCGGAGCTAGGGCAGACTTCAACTTATTGAGAACTGCTATATAAATTTTATATTTTAGATTGACATTTTAAATTATTATTTACCAGGCAGTCATTTCTGAGTAATCCACAATGGAGTTGCTATGAAAACAGGGATCAAAATTCTGATAGTTGATGACGATGAAGTCGATCGGATGACAGTCAGGCGATCGCTCAAATCTGCCGGGGTTGTGGTGGAAATTTCGGAAGCAGAAAATTGCGCATCAGCCCTAGAAAAATTATCGATCGACCAAAATGATATCGCGGCTGCCAGACTCTCTAAACAGGAGCAATCTCAAAACCAGATGGAGGTTGAGAATACAGAAAATTCCCTGTTTTCAAATCAGATATTTGACTGTAAATTTGACTGCGTATTCCTCGACTACCGATTGCCAGATGGAGACGCACTGACGTTGGTACAAGATATTAGGGTAGTGGGTTTTAAAGTTCCCTTAATTGTGCTTACAGGTCAAGGTGATGAACAAATTGCTGTGGAATTGATGAAGGCAGGAGCTTCTGATTATATCGTTAAATGCAAGCTGTCTTCAGATAGTTTATCCCACAGCTTGTACAATGCGATTCGGGTTTATCGCGCCGAATCTCATGCGTTTCATAGCAGTCAAAAACTAAAGGAAAGTGAAGAACGCTATAGGTTAGTTTTAGAGGGAGTTAACGATGGAATTTGGGATTGGGATTTAACTAAAAATGAAGTTTATTGGAACGATCGCCTGTTGGAGATGATCGGTTTGGGGCGATCGCAATTTGGTCATACCATGGAAGCTCTATACACGCGACTTCACCCCGAAGACAAAGACGATATTATCCAGGCGATCGAAGCTCACTTGGAAGCAGAAATAGACTATAACGTACAATTTCGCCTGCTGCACTCCAACGGTGCTTACCGTTACTGCACCTCCCAAGGAAAAGCTCAACGGAATTCCCAAGGAAAAGCAGTGCGGATGGCTGGCATGATTAGCGACATTACCGATCGCAAAAACGCAGAAGATGCTCTAGAAAGAGAACGGCAGCAACTGAGACAAATTATTACTTGCGTGCCTGTAGCAATGGCGATGTTCGATACAGAAATGCGCTATTTAGCTCACTCTGACAGATGGCTGACTCAATTTAATTTAAACTTACCATCCCTGAGTACCTTAAGCCATTACAACTTGTTTCCAGATATCCCCAATGGGTGGAAAATGTTGTATCAACAAGTGCTAACAGGCGAAATAGTTTCTCGTAGCGAAGATGCTTGGGAACGAGCCGATGGCTCTATTTTAATCCTGCGTTGGGCCGCCCACCCTTGGTATAATGCCGATGGCCAAGTCGGGGGAATGGTGATGGTTGCTGACAAGATTAATGAGTTGGTGGAAGCGCGAGAAACTGCTCTGAAAGCCAGCTTGATTAAGTCGCAATTCTTGGCAAATATGAGTCATGAAATTCGCACTCCCATGAATGGAGTTTTGGGGATGGCTGAATTATTGGTACGTACTCCCCTGGAACCAAAACAGCGGGAGTGGGTTCAAACTATTTACCATAGTGCAGAACATTTGCTGATGGTAATTAATGATATCCTCGATTTCTCTAAAATTGAAGCCGGAGAAATGCGGTTGGCAAAAGAAAATTTCGATTTGGATAACTGCCTGGAATCCGTGATAGAAATGGTGGCATCTTTAGTCGAGGAAAAAGGTATTGAATTCAATATTGTAGTTGAAAGTTCAGTACCTAGAAAATTGGTGGGAGACTCTAGCCGATTGAAGCAAATATTGCTTAATTTGACCGGAAATGCAATTAAATTCACCGATCGCGGTCAAATTTTAATTTATGTAAACGTTAAACGCGATAAACAAAATAAAGATAATCGGCAAGGAGATAAATTATTATTTTCAGTGCGGGATACTGGCATTGGAATTTCGCCAGAAGGCCAGACAAAGCTGTTTCAATCTTTTTCTCAAGTAGACAGTTCGGCGGCTAGACAATATGGTGGCACGGGTTTGGGTTTGGCTATTTGCAAGCAGTTAGTGGATAGGATGGAAGGTGAAATTGGGGTGCGGAGTTCCATCGGTAGTGGTTCGACTTTTTGGTTTTCTATACCTTTGGAAAAACAGTTGCAAGCAGAGCCAACTCATCCTGAACTTGTTGGTAAAAAGCTGTTAGTAGTCTCTGGAAGCGCTTTGATGAGAGCCGCAGTACGAGCCTTTGCTCAAACTTGGGGAGCTCGCTGCGATGAAGCAGAAACTGCTGCTGCTGCTTTGACTTGGTTGACAAGTGCCAATAGCCGGATGTCTTCGCAGTTGGAAGCGGGGGAAAACGGCTGCGATGTCGTGTTTGTAGATTTACAAATGCCGGATTTGGAGGCGGAGGAATTTGTTGTCCAACTGCGATCGCTCTCGGCAATTAGACCGTTAATCGCGATCGCATCTTTGGGCGAACAACCCAAAGCTGAAGCGCTTTGCGATCGAGGTTTTAGCGGCTATTTAATGAAGCCTGTGAGGGCTTCTCTGCTGCTGCCGGCTCTGCTGTGGGCAGTGAATGGTAGAGGAGAGTTTGGGAGCGCTTTTGCAACCAATAGTTGCGATTTGCCGGTGGTGAATTCTCAATTTTTTACTTCCACTAATTCCCAGTCATCCCTCAAGATTTTGCTAGCGGAAGACCACCAGATAAACCAACAAGTTATTGTTGCACAATTGGCGGTTTTAGGCTATCAGGCTGATTGCGCTAGTAATGGGAAAGAAGCACTGGATTTGCTGGCTGCTAACAGCTACGATTTGGTGCTGATGGATTGTCAAATGCCCATACTGGATGGTTACGAAACAACCCAAAAATTGCGGGAACAAGAAAAGGGCGATCGACACACTTTTGTGATTGCTTTAACTGCTCATGCCATGCCGGGAGAACGAGAAAAGTGTCTGGCGATGGGCATGGATGATTACCTCAGCAAACCAGTAGATTTGGCGGCCTTAGCGGCTGCTATCAACACTTATGAAGTAGAAACAAATATCTCGAAAAATAACTTTAACCATAAAAATATCGATCGCAAAAACAACGATAATTCAACCACAATATTTACCAACCCATTGCCAAAACAGCTAGTTTCGGCTGTGTCGCCAGAACACCAAATCGCAGTTCAAACTTGGGAATATGGAGACTGCGACGGACTGTTTGACCAGCAAAGATTGGAGCAACTTGGACGAGTTAATATTAAATTGCCTCAGCGAATTTTGCAATCATTTGTGGAAAATGTAAAAGTAGATTTAGAATCTGCCCAAAATGCCGTCCTAGCTAAAGATTGGCAAGTTGTGGAATATCAAGCTCACCGTATTAAAGGAAGTTCTGCCAATGTGGGAGTTACCTTGATGTCGGATTTAGCAGCACAATTAGAGGTTCACGCTCGCAGTTTTCAATCTCAGCAACCAAATGTCAAATGGGAAAAAAATGATGGTATTGATAACATCCTAGGGAGTTTGTCAAATTACTTATTACGAGTTCAGCAATTTATAGAAAGTATCATGTTAAAAGGAGATGAAATTTAAAGCTTCTCAAACTCTAATTTATCCAGAAATTTGATGCAGTTGGTATACAATAGGCTCAAAATTAAGAAATGGCATTAATTTTAGCTTTGACATCCTCCCCGGCGTGAACGCATGGGGATTCCCAAACCTTACGATTTAGGTTTCTGCTTCTGTCCCTGACGGGGTTTCGCACCAGCCTTCACAGATTTACTCTGTTCGGGTCTTACGGTCGCTCCACAGACTGCAACGGCAAGCCCAGCCGCCAAAATGTTCTTTGCTGCATTGATGTCTCGGTCATGGTGCGTCCCGCAATTAGGACAATCCCATTCCCGGATATTCAACGGCATCTTTTCAACGATGTGGCCACAATTGCCACATCGTTTTGAACTCGGAAACCATCGGTCAATCTTGATTAAAGTACGGCCGTACCACTTGCACTTGTATTCAAGTTGTCTGACCAATTCACCCCAACTTGCATCATTGATAGCTAGGGCGAGTTTCCGATTTGTAACCATGTTTTTCACAGCTAAGTCCTCAATGGCAATTGTTTGGTTTTCGCGCACCAGTTGAGTGGTTAGTTTGTGAAGGTTATCTTTTCTTGCATCAGTAATTTCTTGATGCACTCTCGCTACTTTGAGTCGTGCTTTGTGGCGGTTGTTAGACCCTTTTTGCTTTCGGCTTAAAGATTTCTGCGCTCTCCTGAGTTTTCGATACTTTGCCTTAAATCCTTTGGGATTGGTAATTTTTTCACCAGTGTCCAGAGTGAGTAAACTCGCAATTCCTAAGTCAATGCCAACTTGATTGTCGCAGGAGGGTAACGTCTTAATCTCAACATCTACCAAGAGAGAGACTGACCACCTACCAGACGGTGCAAGCTTCACACTTAAGGTTGATGGTGTCGCACCGCTCGGCAGTGTTCGACTCCAGCGAATAGGCAGTGCTTGCGCGCACTTTGCTAAGTAAACTTGTCCGTTTTTAAACTTAAAAGCAGATTTGGTAAACTCTGCGCTACCGCCATTCCGCTTTTTCTTAAAATTGGGGTATTTCGCTCGCCCATCAAAGAAGTTAGTATAAGCTGTTTGCAGGTGTCGCAAACATTGCTGCAATGGCACGCAGCTAACTTCATTAAGAAAATCCAGTTCTTCCGTTTTCTGACCTTCGGTTAACATACTAGAAGTTTCAGCATAGCCGATTCTCTTTTGATCTTCATACCATCCTTGGGTCCTTGCGACTAAAGCACGGTTATAGACCAAACGGGTACAGCCCAGTGTGCGTCGCAACAAACTTTCTTGTTCCGGCGTTGGGTAGAATCGATAGCTGAAGGCTTTTAGTGTCATGCTCACCTTGAGCGCGTTACTTTCACACTCTAGCAAGTCCCGTGTGAAATAGCAGGTTTTAACAAAACTTCAAGTAAAGCCGTCCTAAAAGGACGGGGTTTCTACCCATTTTTCTGATGACTTATGAATCCGAACTCAACATTATTTCCCCGATCGCACCCTTAGAAAATAATCCCGAATTACTGACACCTCTACCTCTCATCGCTTTTTATCGGGAATTTTTGCTGCATCAAGAGCAGGTAGAGCCTGGTAATCAAGAAAATCAGGTGATTCTTGGTAACGAAGGAGTTGGGGTGGATTTCCTGGTGGAAAAAGTGGCTCGCTGCTGTCAGAAAAGCCCCGTTGGCAAAAAATTACCCACGGCTTTTTATGTTCATGTTTCGGCTTTAGCAGCACTCCATCCTGTCGTCAGAATTTATGAAAAATGTGCCAGACAAAATCTCCCAAATATTGATGAAGCAACTGTCATTAAATTTCAGCTTCGTCAACCGAAAATCTCTTATCTTTTTTACCCAGATTTTGATACGGATGCTCACCCAGCTTTACAAAAAAGTATCCAAATTAATCTGGAAACCGGAGAAGTTAAATGTATCGACTACAGCGCTAGTGAAAATCCACCAGTTTTGCACCGTAAAGAAACTTTTGTGACTGCGGATTATCCCCATTACCAGAAGTTTGCTCAACTGACTAAATCCGAAGAACAATGGGGACTCCTTGACAATACTAGCGTTATTGGAACTCGCGAAGGTTGGCTGAAATATTTGGGATATTGCGGTGTGAAAATTCAAGATCATGCTGTGGTTGAACGTGAGAAAGAGGAGAATAGTCACTTATCAATGCCGAAGATTGAGCGACACAAGGCTGCGATGCTGCGAAACTCTCTTTCTAAACCTGTGCGTTTGCTTTTAGAATCTGATTTATTTATTGATGGCGATACTTTTTTTGATTATGGTTGTGGTTATGGTGGGGATATTAAACATATTACTGAAGAAGGTTATGCTGCTGCGGGATGGGACCCTTATTATCAACCAAATACTGTGCTAATTCAGGCAGATATTGTGAATATTGGTTATGTGATTAATGTGATTGAGTCTTTGGGGGAACGGCGAGAAGCTTTGCTGAATGCTTGGGAATTGACTAAAAAAATATTGGTGGTGGCGGCTCAGGTATTAATTGATGATACGGATCGAGGTCAAATTGCTTATGGGGATGGGGTGATTACTTCTCGCAATACTTTTCAGAAGTATTATGAACAGGAAGAGTTGAAAAATTATATCGATCAAGTTTTGAATGTTGATGCAATTCCTGTGGCTTTGGGGATTTATTTTGTGTTTCGGGATGTTGCTACAGGTGAAGGTTTTCGGGCTTCTCGGTTTCGATCGCACTTATTGACGCCTAGAGTGCGATCGCAAGTTAAGCGTTTTGAAGATTACGCCGATATTCTGGCTCCTTTGATGGCTTTTGTGAGCGATCGCGGCCGCCTTCCCGTCAAAGGCGAATTAGCTTCAGAAGCGGCGATTAAGGGGGAATTTCACAGTTTTAATCGGGCTTGGAGGGTGATTTTGCAAGCTACGGATGCGGATGATTGGGAGACAATCGCCGACAAACGCCGCCAGGATTTGTTAGTATATCTCGCTCTCAACGGTTTGGGCGATCGACCTTCTCTTCGTCAACTCCCCGCTCAAATTCGTAACGACATCAAAGGTTTGTTTGATAATTATCAAAAAGCTTGCACTTTGGCAGATTTAATGCTATATAGTTTGGGGAAAAGTGAGATTATTGGTGATTGTTGCGAAGATAGTGCGATCGGCTACAAACAACCAGATTCCCTTTCAGTTCACGTCTCTGCATTAGCCGAACTAGACCCTTTATTGCGACTCTATGAAGGCTTAGCTAACCGTACCATTGGTCGTCTAGACGGTGCTACAATTATCAAATTTTACGCGGATAAACCTCAGATTTCCTATTTATTTTATCCGGATTTTGATGCTAATCCCCATCCCGCATTGCACACTGTCATGCACATAGATTTACGCGACCTTTCGGTAAAATATCAGAAATTTTATAATTTATCTAACCCGCCTATTTTAGTGAGAAAAGAAGCATTTGTCACTCCTAATTATCCCCATTACGCCAAGTTCGATAAACTGACTCGCCAAGAACAAAAATTAGGCATTCTGGATAGTTGCTTAGTTCAGAAGCATCAGGAATGGCAGAATTGTTTGGAGGAAAATTGTGTAAGAATTAAGGGTCATAGCTTGTTTTGGCGATCGAATGCTGACCCAGAAAGGTTGAAAATGTTGCAAAAAGCTGCGTCGCAACGTCACTCATCCAAAATTTATGTGGATGGGGGAAAGATGGAAGGAACCGCAGAGGACGCAGAGAGCACAGAGGATGGGAAAGAAGAGAGAGAATGATGGATATCAATTCCGGTGGTACTGAAATTGATATCATATAAAATCCTCTCTTCTCTTCCTTCGCGTCCTTGGCGCCTTCGCGGTTAAATCATTCCGATACAACCGAAATTGATATCACAGGCGTCTTAACAGCCTTGGAGGTTGCTATATTAATGCAAAAAGTGGCGCACGTCGGTGAAAACCATTGTGATTCCGAGTTGGTTGGCGCAGTCGATCGAATCTCGATCGCGCATACTTCCTCCCGGTTGGACGATCGCACTTATTCCCGCAGCCGCCGCCGTTTTTACCGAATCATCGAAGGGGAAGAAACCATCGCTAGCTAAAACTGCTCCTTTGGCTTGTTCTCCCGCTTGTTCTAAAGCTAGTTTCACCGAACCGACACGATTCATTTGTCCCGCACCAACACCGATTGTCGTGCAATTTCGCGTCACCACGATCGCATTTGATTTAACGTGTTTGGCGACTTTCCAAGCAAACAGCAATTCTGCTAACTCTGGTGCTGTCGGCTGTTTCTCAGTAACTACGCGCCATTTACTCGTATTTTCTACTACATTATCTGAGTCTTGCACCAGCAAACCACCAGCAATTATTTTAACAGTTTGCGGAGGTCCTTGGGTCAAGTCTGGCAAAATTAACACTCGCACTTTTGCCTTTTTCTTGATAATTTCTTCGGCTTCCGGTTCGCATCCAGGAGCGACAACACATTCTAAAAATGTCTGAGTTAATGCTGTGGCTGTAGCTGCATCAATCGGGCGATTTAGTGCTACAATGCCACCAAAAGCCGATACTGAATCCGTGTCAAATGCTTTTTGATAAGCTTCAGAAATAGTTGTTCCCAAGGCTGTACCACAGGGATTTGTATGTTTGAGAATAGCCGCCGCTGGACTGTTGGGAAATTCGACAATTAGTCTCCTTGCTGCTTCTAAATCTACTAGGTTATTGTAGCTTAATTCTTTACCTTGTAGGATAGTGCTCGTCGTCCAGCCTGTGGGTGTAATTCCGCTTTGATACCAGCTTGCGGCTTGGTGGGGATTTTCGCCATAGCGCAGAGTTTGCAGTTCTTTTGCTGAAACATTAAACTCGGTGATTGGCGAGGAATTTTCAGGGTATTGACTGCTGAGATAAGCGGCGATCGCGCTGTCGTAGTTGGCTGTATGTTTGAAGGTTTCTAGGGCGCATTTTTGCCTAAATTCTAAGGAAGCTGCACCTCCGTTTTGGCGCAGTTCTTCTAAATAAGTATTGTACTGGTCTGGATTGCACAAAACTGTGAGATGAGCGTGGTTTTTAGCCGATGCTCTCAGCATGGCTGGTCCGCCGATATCTATCTGCTCAATGGCCTCTGCTAGGGTAACTCCATCCTTGGCAATTGTCTGTTCAAATGGATACAGATTGACAACCACTAAATCAATGGGGCGAATCTGATTTTCGGTTAAATCTGTGAGGTCTTCTGATACATCCCTACGTGCTAAAATACCGCCGTGGATGCGTGGGTGGAGGGTTTTGACTCGCCCTCCCAAAATTTCGGGAGAACCGGTATATTCTGCAACTTTGGTGACGGGGATTCCTGCTGCTTTGAGAGCCGCTGCTGTTCCGCCGCTGCTGATTATGTCAAATTCAAATTCTGCTACTAAAGTCCGTGCTAACTCAATTAGCCCGGTTTTGTTGGAGACGCTCAGAAGTGCTAGACGTGCCATTGGTTTGAAGTTGCGATCGCAAAAATAGACAGGTTACATTCTAGATCAACTTTGGCTGCATCGCTAGAATTTAATCATTACCAATTTCTGATTATTTTTTATTTTTATCTTGTAAAGCTGAGCTTGCTCAGCTTTCTACTTATCTTCATAAGATCTTCATAAAACTATATTAATTTATGTTGAGTAGTTTTTTGAATAGTCTGGAAAATAGCTAATGAGTGATGATAGATAATGAGCACACCGTCAAAGTTAAAATTTCACCTTAATTTTATTTAATAATAATTAAAGATGATTACTCGAATCCGTGTGTTAGCATCTATGGTACATTGTTGTATTTATCAAGAATATTGAGCGGAAAGCAATGTCAAAAGGTTAATTTAGTTTAAAAAATGAGAGGTATTAAAGATGTTTTCTAAAGATATAGAACAAGGAAATCCAAGCAATAACGTTGCCATTTTATCAAACACAGTACCTAAAAATAGCGACTTGACTTCCCAATATCTACTTTCAAAAAGTGTAGGAAATACTTCAGTATCTAGTCAAATGTCAGAAGCGTATAGTTTTAATTTGTGCGAATTGCAGCAGATGGAAAAAGCAATAGAACAATTAAAGCAAGATTTAAAAGCTAGTGAATCGAGGTTTAGGAATGCGATCGAAAAAAATGCAGATGGCATGGCAATTGTCAATAAACGAGGACTTGTTGCCTTTGTCAACCCATCAGCAGAAGCACTGTTTAACTGCAAGGCGGAGGAACTTTTAGGGAAAGAGTTTTTTGGTGTTTTGGTAGTAGAAGGTTCTGCGTGCGATATTGAGATGGAGGCAGATATTATTCCCCAAGTTGGAAATACAGATCGCACAGGAATGCGTGTCGTGCAAACAGAAGTGAAAGCTATTCGCAAGGACAAAGAAAATGCTGTGGTAGAAATGCGGGTGGTGGAAACGGAATGGGAAGGCGAAATGGCTTATTTGGCTACGCTGCGAGATATTACCGATCGCAAACGCACACAAGAAATTCTCTGGTTGTACGATCGGGCTATGGCGGCTACTAGCACCGGCATTGTGATTTCTGACGCGACTAAACCCGAACATCCGATAGTATATTGCAATCCCGCATTTGAAAGCATCACAGGCTATCAAAGGCAGGAAATCCTGGGCAAAAACTGCCGTTTTTTGCAGGGAATTGATACCGATCCAGCAGCCTTAGAAATAATTCGCCAAGCCTTACAAACCCAAAGTGAATGTCAAGTAATTTTAAAAAATTATCGGAAAGATGGAACCGCTTTTTGGAATGCTTTGTCCATATCTCCAGTGCGCGATCGCACTGGGAAACTAACTCATTTTATTGGTGTGCAAAGAGACATCACAGAACGCAAAAAAGCTGAGGAAGATTTGCAGATTTCCGAAGCACAAAGTAGAGAACAAGCTACTAAATTAGCCGCAGCACTTCAGGAAGTCAAAGAAACTCATAGCCAATTAGTGCAGAGTGACAAAATGTCTAGTTTGGGATTGCTCATTGCCGGTGTCGCCCACGAAATCAATAACCCCATCAGCTTCATTTCATGCAATCTCGGCCATCTGAAAAACTACACTCAAGACTTGCTACACATTCTCGAACTTTACCAGCAGCAATATCCCGAACCCGCAGCAGAAATTCAAGCAGAAGCAGAGGCGATTGAACTAGATTTTATAGCTGAAGACTTACCGCAAATACTATCTTCAATGAATGTGGGAGTTGAGCGCATTTCCCAAATAGTCCAATCTCTGCGAAACTTCTCGCGAAACGACAATTCAGAAATGAAACCGATTAATCTTCATGAAGGAATTGACAGCACGCTGTTAATTCTCAATCACCGCTTGAAAGGAAAAGGAGAAACGCCACCGATTAAAATCGTCAAAGAATACGGAGATTTACCCGCTGTCGAATGTTTTTCGGGGCCAATCAACCAAGTATTTATGAATATTCTCAGTAATGCGATCGATGCATTAGATGATTGGAATCAACAGCGAGGATTAGCAGAAAGCCGAGGCAATCCCAGCCAGATTAAGATTAGCACAAAATTGATGGATACGGTTGGCGATCGCTTCCCTGCACCCAATTTTGCAGAAATCACCATTACCGACAGCGGCCCCGGAATGAGCGAACAAGTCAAACAGCACATATTTGATAGCTTTTTTACTACAAAACCCATTGGGAAAGGCACGGGCATGGGTTTGTCAATTAGCCATCAAATAGTAGTAGAAAAACACCAAGGAGAATTAGATTGTATTTCCGAGTTAGGGAAAGGAACAACCTTTATTATCAGAATCCCTATCAAACAATAAATCAAGCAAGACCAAAAACAATTACGATAATCAAAGCGGTTTTTACTCAGGAGTTTAGTCCTGAGTAATTCAACACCGAGAGAGAGGACGAAAGTCCTCACTACCAATAGCAGCGTCGCAACTTATATTAATTCCGGTTGTATCGGAATTATTAAACCACAGAGGACACAGAGGACACAGAGAAAGAGAAGAGAGAAATAATAATTCCGATGTCAACGGATTTGATATTAAAACACCTCAATACCATCCAAATTCTTCACAGTTTCCACCTTAGCCCTCGCCGCCTCTCCGCAACTTTTAGGAGTGGGAAACATCTTTCCCGGATTCGCCAAACCCTTCGGATTAAACACCTCGCGTACCCACTGCATCGTCTCCAAATCTACCTCCGAAAACATATCCGGCATAAAACACTTTTTATCAGCACCAATACCGTGTTCTCCCGAAAGACTACCTCCGACTTTCACACAAAGTTTCAGAATTTCTCCGCCCAATTCCTCCACCTTTTCCAGCGCTCCTTCCACCGAATTATCGTACAGAATCAGCGGGTGTAAATTCCCATCTCCCGCATGAAAAACATTCGCAATCCGGTAGCCGTATTTTTCACTTAAACCCTCAATTTCCTTAAGAACAAATGCCATTTGTGTGCGGGGAATCACACCATCTTGTACATAATAATCAGGGCTCAAATGACCTGCGGCGGCAAAAGCGGCTTTCCGTCCTTTCCAAATCTTCATCCTGGTTTCTGGGTCATGGGCTGTGGTGATTTCCCGCGCTCCATTCTGCTTGCAAATATCAGTAATTCGCTGTTTATTGGCTGCAACTTCTACCTCTAAACCATCGATTTCTACTAACAAAATTGCGGCCGCATCACGGGGGTAGCAGCCTGTAGCTACAACATCTTCTACAGCATTGATGCTGATGTTATCCATGATTTCCATGCCACCCGGAATAATGCCAGCGCTGATAATATCTGAAACCGATTCTCCCGCGGCTTCAATACTGGAAAAATCAGCCAGAAGAACGCAAATAGATTCCGGGGCTTTGAGAATTCTCAAAGTAACTTCTGTGGCTATACCCAAAGTGCCTTCGGAACCGACAAATACACCAGTTAAATCATAACCGGGCATCTCAGGAATTTCGCCGCCCACATCCACAATGGAACCATCGGGCAGTACCAATTTTAATCCTAAAACGTGATTAGTTGTGACTCCGTATTTGAGGCAATGAACGCCACCGGAATTTTCGGCAACGTTGCCGCCAACTGAGCAAACAATTTGACTAGAAGGGTCTGGTGCATAGTAGAAACCGGCACCGCTAACTGCTTGAGTTACCCAGTTATTAATTACTCCTGGTTGTACGACTACTTGGTGATTTTCTAAGTCTACTTTCAGGATTTTGCGCATCAGCGCGGTGACAATTAACACGCAGTTTTCGACTGGTAAAGCACCGCCAGAAAGCCCCGTACCAGCACCTCTAGCTACCCAGGGAATTGAGTGGCGATCGCATATTTTGACCACCTGTGCCACTTCCTCCGTAGTTCGTGGCAATACCACCAAGGCCGGTCGCTGGCGGTAGCTAGCGAGTCCGTCGCACTCATAAACCAGCAATTCTTCCCGGCGCTTGACCACGCCGTTTTTGCCCAGTACAGCCTCAAATTCTTGAATAACGGGTTTCCAGTTGCGTTCTGTTCGTTCTGTTTCTATGGCGATCATTAGTGATTATAAAATTGAGTAGTTCTCAATCATATTGTGGCAAATTTTAGGAGTTTTGTGCAAATATAGCAGTTGCCGATGTTGCTATAGCAATCCTAAATCATTTGTGAATTTCTTACTCCCTCCCCTTAATAAGGGGAGGGTTGGGGTGGGGTAAAAAACTTTACGAATCCTGGAAGGATTGCTCTATATCATCACAGCCACTGGCCGCCACGAAAACGCCAGTAGGGAAACAAAATCCGCATTAATGTTTGGGAAGCCAAATAAATCGCTAGCCAGACAAAACTGTAGTGCAAACCAAAAGCCCCCAATTCCAAATCCTGCGGAGGTATGCCCGGTAAACCGACAATTTTGATTAAAAATAACACAAAAACTGCTTCCCAAATTCCCGCCAGCAATTGAAAAGCACCAGGCCAATCTCGGTCCCAACGGAAATGTTGAATGTAGATATATAAAATATCCCAACCCATGCCAAAAATGCCTACATAGGCTAAAATCCAGAAAAATATGGCTCCTGATTGGGAGCCAATTAAACCCAGAAAAAAAGGCAGTGTTGCTAAAACGCCTACAGTTGCAAATAATAAGATTCGAGTTTGCCAGCGACCAAATAAGGTAGGAGTCATCGGATTTTTGATTGGGAATTTTAGCCTGGTGATTGATTGAAAATCCACTTTAACCATTGTACTAACGATCGCACAACGCTCAATTTCCGAACACCAGGAGCCTTGGCGTTGGCGAGACTTTCCACCGATCGCAAACCAGCATACTGCAAGCCCAAAAAACTGTCCACCGGCGCATAATGACCCCCCAAAGTAATCGCACCCGCTGCGTACATCCGCCCATCCCCCTTACTCCCAGAAGCATTCCGCATGGAGAACATCTCAAAATCCTTTTGCACGCTCAAACGTCCCAGTCCATTCAAGGGCAGATTGTATTGCATCACCAAATCCTCCAGCAAAGGACTGGTTTTCACCTTAGCATCCAAACCCGTAGCATCAATAATAAAATCCGCCTCTAACTGAATTTGTCCCTTGAGTTCTTTTTCCCGAATATAAGTCACCGTGCGGTTTCGACTGTCGCGCTCAACTCGCTCCACTTCCCCAAAGGTAATCTGATACCATCCTTGACTCAAACCCTCTTGTACCATACGTCGCCAGTCGCTGCGGCTAGCAGTAGTAGTCCCACCCCAATCTGTCAGCAACTGGGGCATCAATTCCGCTGGGGCATTTTCCAACACCACCCGTAGTTCCCCGCCCCAGCAAGCTTTCGGCCAATTGAAAGGTTGAAATTCATAGTGATTTTCGACGCTTCTTTGTGCGAGATTAAAGGTATTGCCAACAGGTTTGGGCGATCGCATCAAATGCAATACTTGAATATTCTGGTTGCGTTGTCTGGCTTCGTAGAGTCGCTGCACCACCCGCGAAGCCACAATTCCCCGCCCGCGCAACAACACACTTCCACCACGGGCTTCCAACTGTTTGTAAACATCGTCGTGGTTTTCGTAAGCATTCACCACGGACTTAAAATCCTGGGTGGTTTCGCGATAAGCTTGCAAGTCTGGCAAAAATTGAATAGCTGGATAGCCCGTGGCTAAATGCACGTATTTGGCGATCAAAAAAGCGTGCTCCCGTTGCTGGGCATTGGATTTAGAATAAGCGATCGCGTACCTACCGTCATCTGTTTTGCGAATTCCCCGCACCCTAGCATAGCGAAACATCTGATTCCAGCCAATGCGATCGACCTCCCTGTCAATAGAATCAAACACATTCCCCGCGCGAGGCGTATAAGTTTCAGCAAAAGTCGGTTCTGCAAACACCTGCCACATCAACTTCAGGGACACCCCCAAGTGACCCTTGAGCAATTCCTGCCCAGCTTCCCGCAGCGCATAGGGAGGCCAACCCCAAATATTGTCTGGACAAGAGTCAGAATTCGATCTAAGCCGTTCGTGGAGCGGAATTTGAGAATTCAGACATAACCGACGGTAGCGGGCGTAAGGCTGATTTTCCATGCCCAAAACCGCAATTCGATCGCTCTTCACCCCACAAATTCTCAGCAAATCCACCCAAATAAAGCTGCCCAAACCGCCTCCAATGGCTGCCCAATCAATCTCTGCTACGGGCATTCCCATGGATTGGAGCGATCGGATTGTCACCTCGGAAGCCTGCAAAAATTCCATGGGCGGAAACTCCCCTCTACTAAGGGTGGGGGAAGATGGCGACACCGCAGGCTGCTCCATGGTGGAGTCGGGGTCATTTGTCTGGGGGTTAAAGAAAATATGAGAATTGACAGACGGTGTTTCTGTGGAATTAACCCCAAAAGAAATGCCGATCGCGTAGGGTCCTATTTGTAGCATATCGCCATTAGCCAGCACGCACCGAGTTTGGCGCACCCCATTGACAAAAGTACCGTTGCGACTGCCAGTATCAGTTAATACGATACTCTCGGCTTCGGAGGCAATCACGGCGTGGAAGCGAGAAACTTGACTGCTCCCAAGCCTAATTCGAGAAACTCGATCGCCATTAATGCTAGCAGGCATAGCTTCAAAAACTCGTCCTAAAGCGATGGGTAAGTCAAATATGGGGGAGCGCCGAGCCCCGGTAACAGTATCTACCCAAGTGAGTTGCAGGCGCCAAGGTTGAGAATTCATGACTATTTTTAAAACATCCGCGATCGTAGCATCTGCAATTGTTTAAAGTTAAGTCTAGGCCCTAATATGCGCTGACTTCAACTTCCGTTCACGGCGAAAGAAACACACTAGCAGCAGCCGCCAAAGAAGTACCACACCAGGGACACCCAGCACTCAATTGAGCATAGGGCGAAGTGCGGGCACACTTAGGACACAGCAAACCATAGGTTGAAGGCACTGTGGGCTGGGCAGAAACTTGAGTCTGTTTCTCCCATAGCAACACCGTCGGCACAATCCCAACCTCCGTCGCAGATACCGAAACCACCTCCAGTTCTACTTCACCTAAACGGATGCGACTACCACACCTTAATTTTGCCTCCCCTTGGGCGAGAATTTTCCCATCTACCAGTGACGGATTGCTTGGGCGCAAATTTCGCACTTCAAACTCCTGGGATGCGGGATTAAAAAATATTTCGATGTGGAGTCCCGATACCGTTGGATGGGACAAAATTAGATCGCATTTACCGGGGTCGCGCCCGATTCTCACCGTTCCCAGATTTTTGCTCGGCTGTCCGTTTTCAATGGTCTGATGTTTACGCACCCCAGCCTCAGTCCATTCTAAAGTAAGCTGGTTTGTCATGATTTTGTTGCTTCCTCAGATAGAGAAAAATTTTACCAGAAATTTGGGTCTAAAGCCCCGTCCTTTTAGGACGGCTTTAATTATCCAAATTTGTTGTTCATTCAGGTGTGGTAATCAATCCTCAAGTAAAGTAGAATCAGGTAATACTACAGGTAGCATAACCGCCGATACACAGTGCGCATCAAGCTCAAACGACTGGTCGGAAAATAATCATGGTTAGTGGGTGGCGAACACCACGAAAAACATAGAATCGGCATCTAACGAAGCCCCTTGCCAGAAAAGTAAAACTTTGATCGTTGAAATGTACCGTGGGGCACACGGAAACAAAGGAGTAATCCAAAAAGCTTGGGGAGATTAACCCTCTGGGGTTGTCTAAGTTAGGCTCGAAGCACAGGTTCGATAGAACGGGCTTTTGGTTTAAGTAATGCCGAAAGGATAGGCAATTTTAAGGTATGTCTGTGAACCAAGAATCCCCGTCCGCGACGGTCGGGGAGTGTCAATTACCCATAATTATCCAAACAAAAAAGCCCCACCAGGGGGGCTTTTTCTATTGGATTGACTTTTGTCGAGAGAGAAATTGGTGTTTGCAAGCTGTTAGCGCCTGCAATTTTTTTTACTCCCAACACTGTTTGCTAATTGCTTGAGTCATCCCACTTTCAAACCACATTTCCTTAAGTGTGTGGATTGCTAGCAGACTTAAGCTTCGGTTTTGCGGCTTTTCCGGCCACCTTCGCGACCAATTTGAGCCATGTGCTCCCGATTTCTGCTGACAGCTTCGCCACCTTTTTGACCTGCTTGTCTCGCTTCTTCCGAAGTAAATTCGTGAGCAGTACCTTTAGCGTGGGCAGCTTTTCCGCCTTTGCTAGCAATTGCGCGCTGTTTTTCTGCGTCCATAGAAGCGAATCCGCGTTTGCTTTTCTCAGCCATGACTGTCTCCTTGTTTTTTGTCTAATTGTTTGGATCGATCGCACCTTAGTCTGCCACTGTAGTTGGTAATCCAAGTCAGCGATCGGGTTTCAGGCCGTAAATTATGAAACGTCATCATACCAGTTTAAACCATAGGTTTCACCAGAAGGACGATCGGTTCATTAGTTTATAGGACTTATGCAGAAGCCTGGTTTTTTTTACGAAAAAACATCGTTACAGCCAGCGACAAGATTTAAAAAACCCGGTTCCTTGTGTTTTTTCTGGCATAAGTCCTAATTTACCAATGTGAAGCAAAAATCTTTCACATTTGGCGCTGTAAGTTTCCTGAGTCAATCTTTAACCGAGTTACTGTCTTTGAATTACTCTAACAATCTCTCGACTTTGATACCTCTTTCTCAGGTATAGTCATTTTTTATTTCGCTAGAAGGATGGAACCAAAAACCCAATGTTTCTCGACTCAAAGGATTTTTTGACAGCAGGCGACACCTGAATCACTAAAAGTCAAAAGTCCAAAGAGGGATGCTTTTTTGTCTTTTTACTTTTGATTTTGTGGATGTCTTCCGGCTTAGCCAATTATCCAGACGTTAACTGGTCTGCCGATCGCGTTGTTTCTGGCAAGCGATATTTCAGGGCGCAGCGCAGCACGTAATCGATCGCACTTACTAAGTTTACCTTATGACCGATCGAAACATAAATCGGCTTTACTCCGGTTTGAGTTCTCAGTGCTGCACCTACGGTTTGTCCGCAATCTTGCAAAGGCTGCCAACTCCCCCGCTCTAAACCTACATCTGAATGTTCCCCAATAAATCGAGTTTTAGCAACTCCGATGGTCGCAATTGAGGTCAAAACTCCCAAATGGCAGGCCAGACCGAACCTGCGCGGATGAGCCAACCCTTGACCGTCGCACAATATTAAGTCTGGCATCCGATCGAGCTTTTCTAAAGCCTGGAGAACGGCAGGCACTTCTCGAAAAGACAGGAAGCCGGGAACGTAAGGGAAAGCAGTCACACTACAAGCCGTCGCCTGCTGCTGTAACTGTAAATCAGGAAAGCTCAGAACCGTTACAGCAGCCTGCGAAACCGCATCTGAACTGTGATAGCCCACATCTACCCCTGCAACGTACCGCACTGTTGACACTTGGTTTTCGGTAATTACCAATGACCGGAGTTGTTCTTGAATGGCGATCGCCTCTTCAATTGTCTGTGGCCAAGGGTGTTGCTGCTGCATTTAGACCTCAATGTGACCTCAATTCAACCGCTCTCATCTAACTTTAACCTATTCTGCCGCATTTTTGAACTTGATTTCTTTATATTTGATGGCAATAAATTTTATTGGCCCCCTGAATGCGATCGGGATAGCCCTTAATTTTTTAGTCATAGTCTTATTACTGAGACTGTGAAGGTAATTTTAGATACTCACAACCCTATGACTTTTATGAATCAAATAAATGAATTTATGAAAGGCAATATCCTAAATAGCAAGTTACGATCTTAAGGAAAGGGCTAAATAGCCTAATACAAATTAACAAATTTATACAAATAGTGTTTCCCATGAAAATGCGTCGTTACAACCTGAGTCTCTATATCGCCGGCGGCATTGTCCTAGTCATTACCTCCCTGATCTTAAAACCCTTTGCCCTAGTAGGTGCTGGGGAACGCGGAGTCATCATGCGTTTCGGCACCAGGTCAACCAGGGAAATAGATAACTATTCAAAGCTCTCAATTCCCCAGTTGCGATCGCACTGACTGAGCAAACAAAGCCGCTTGAGTGCGATCGCGCAAATTTAACCTGCTCAAAATATTAGTCACATAATTCTTGACCGTATTTTCCGACAAAAACAGCGTTCCCGCAATCTCGCGGTTATTTGCTCCCGAAGCAATTAACCGCAAAACTTCCAACTCTCTAGCAGTAAGCAGCGCTAACTCTGGGGAAAATTCTATCGGAGAAGTCGCAGTTGTAGGCGGTACTAAAGCTTTTTCAAACAATCCCGGTCCCAGTTGAGTGTGTCCCTTATAAACAGCTCGAATTGCCATTGCCAATTCCTCTGGTTCGGTATCTTTAAGTAAATAGCCCTTTGCCCCCAGCCGCATGGCTTGGGAAACGTATTCGTCGTCATCAAAAGTTGTTAAAACCAGAACTTTGGTGTCGGGATACTGTTGAGAAATGGCGCGAGTTGCGGCCACACCGTCCATGACAGGCATTCGGATGTCCATCAGCACAATATCCGGTTGCAGGGAAGCAATTTGTTCGATCGCCCTTTGCCCATTTTCTGCTTCACCAATTACTTGCATATCACCATTGCATTCCAGCATACTTTTGAGTCCTTGGCGAATGATATGCTGGTCATCTACTAATAAAATCAGAATCATCACATCCTCAGTATTAAAAAAAAAGAACCGATCGCGTTGCATAAAGCTACGGCAAAAGTTTTGATAAAGGAAATGTAATGCTGATGCGGCAGCCAGCTTTGGGCTGACTGTAAAGATTAAATTCGCCACCGAGTGCAGCAGTCCGTTCTCGCATTCCTTGAAGTCCAAATCCGGTAGTGTTTTGACTGGGGTTAAATCCCCTGCCATTATCCTCGATCGACAGGTGAATTGTACCCCCGTGCTGGTGAACTTCCACAGCAACAGCCGTTGCTAGAGCGTGTTTGCTAATATTTGTCAGCGATTCTTGCACGATGCGGTACAAAGTTGTGTTGATTTCCGGGGATAGGGACAGGGATAAATCCACAGTACAGGATGGTGAAATTGCTGTAGTTTGCTGAAAGTCAGCAAGCAATTTTTGGATAGCCGATTCTAGGGATTTTCCTTGCAACGGATTCGATCGCAAAACAGAAACAGAACGCCGCACTTCTAATAAAGCTTCCGCCCCTAACTGTTTAGCTGCTTTGACAAAGGAGAGAGCTTTTTCACTGCTGGATTCCCAAAATAACAAAGCGTTATTAATTTGAATAGTTTGGGCTGCTAAAGTGTGTCCGAGTCCGTCATGAATTTCACGGGCGATGCGGTTGCGTTCTTGCAAAGTTGCTTGGTTTTCAATTCGCAGGGCGTACTGTCTGAGTTGGTCATGGGCGATCGCTAATTCTGCGTGAACAATTTCTAACTGTTCGCGACTTTGACGCTCGGCAAGCAGGGCATTAACTAATAATAAAGCAAATACTAAAGTCAGCGCAAACATCAATACAGAATTTAACCGCCAATTCCACACTGTGGTGATGATATGCTGGGGGAGCGATGGGTCGAGATAAAAATAGCGTACCAAAGAAAATTAAGGCTAAACTCAGAACAATCCACTGTCCGGTTTGCCGAAATACTACGCAATTTCGCAATACTAAGACTAGGGACAGCAGAAAGATCGATCGCGGCGATAAGTTGTCTTGACTAGCGAGTAAAAAAATCAAGCCAAATTCTAAAGCAGTATACAGAGATTTTTTCAAAACTGAACCTATGGGCAGTATGAAACTCATCGCACCAAAAAGGGCGATCGCCAGCATTCGCACCAACAGCGACCAAGATAACTGGAACGGCAGCAGTATTTCCATCAAGGCGACAGTACCTAGCAGCAGCCATTCTAAGTAAAGTAGCAGCGGAAACGATTCGTAGTTCGGGCGATTCATCATAGGTTCCCAAACCAGATCCCAGAGTGACGAGAATGCTGGTATTTTTATAATTTTAGAGATGGTCATGGGATTTTATATTTTAGATGGGAATAGGGCATTGGGAATAGGGCATTGGGAATAGGGCATTGCTACTTCGGATTGTTGAGTGTTGACTGTTGGCGGTTGTTATTTGTCATTAGTTATTTTTGAGTGGATACCAATAACCAATAACCAATAACCAATGACTACTGCCAACTGCCAACTAACAACTGACAACTGACAACTGCCAACTGACTACTTCCTGTCTAACAAATTGCTGGACGATCGCCCTAGAAGCATTCCTACTAATTTGAGCCAGCCCCCATAGGAAAAAAGTCACATCGCTTCAGTAGTTTTGTACCAGTCAAGTCATGACTTCTGTTCGATGCCAAGACCGATCGCTCCTTTGTACGATGGGCTCACAAGCTAGAATCAATGGCAAATTTTTATGACTCGCGAAACCCTCAACGGCCATATCGCCCAGGCCGACAAAAAGCCAGAGCTAGAAGGCAATTTGACCCAAACGGCATCCCCACCGCAGGTAGAAAACAATCCGCCTCAAATCGACAGCCAACCCCCGCTAGACGGCAATTTGACTGAGGCGGACGATCGCCAGATTGCAGACAGCGAAACTGGGCGATCCTCTTCGAGGGCTTCGCTAACGGGCCGCCGGGGTTTTTCGGCGAGGCGAATTGGTATGGTGCTGCTGGGCGGAATCCTGGTAGCTGGGGTGGTGGTGGTGGGATTGCGAGCAAAAGCCCCATCACAAAAACCCGATCGGCTGGGGGGGAAAGGTGCGCAAATAACGCCTGTAGCGGTAGCAGAAGCAGTTCAGAAAACAGTACCAATACAGTTGCAAGCGATCGGCAGCGTCCAAGCCCAAAATACCGTTTCCGTCACACCCCAAGCCAGCGGTAGAATTACCGCCGTCCATTTCCAGAAAGGACAGAAAGTAAACAAAGGACACCGGATTAGTGCGGCAAGCAGAAGCAACTCTCACCAAAGATCGAGCCTCTTCACAGTACGCCCAGGCACAGAATAACCGTTACAGCGGTTTGTACAAAGAAGGCGCCATCAGCCAGGATCAAGCACAACAATACGCTACCAGCACCCAGACATCTGCTGCAACCCTGCAAGTAGACCAAGAAGCCATTCAAAGCGCTCAAGCAGTGGTAGCGGGCGATCGCGTGGCCATTCAGAATGCCGAGGCAGTGGTGAAGGGCGATCGCATGGCAATTGAAAGCGCCCAAGCAGTAGTCAGAGGCGACGCTGTGGCCATTCAGAATGCCGAAGCTGTAGTAAAAGGCGATTTGGCCGCGATTCAGAATGCCGAAGCCGTAGTCAAAGCCGATGAAGGATCGCTCAAAAATGCCGAAGCCCTCTTGTCCTATACCAAAATTTACGCCCCAATGGCCGGTTTGGCGGGAGATATCTTAGTCACAGAAGGCAACGTAGTACAGCCCAGCAACAATACGGCCCTCGTCAAAATTTCTCAAATTAACCCGATCCAAGTAGTATTTTCGGTTCCAGAAACAAATTTATCCGAAGTACAAAAATACGCCCAAAATGGCAAACTACCAGTAGATATCAACTTTCCAAACAATATAAATCATCCCATTAAAGGTGCTTTAAGCTTTGTGAACAATACAGTAGATACAACTACCGGGACAATTCAACTCAGCGGCGAATTTGACAATACCGAAGGAAAACTATTTCCCGGACAATACGTAAATGCCACCCTGACTTTGACCCAAGAACCAAATGCCACAGTCATACCCGATCGCGCAGTGCAGAACGGCCCCAACGGTCAATTTGTCTTCGTTGTCAAACCCGACATGACAGTAGAAAACCAGCCCGTAACCATCGGCCCTAGCATCAACGGACTCGACGCGATTCGCAAAGGAATCAAACCAGGCGATCGAGTAGTTATCGACGGACAAGCAAACCTCATTTCCGGCAGCAAAATTAGCATCAAAACCCGAAACAACTCAAATTCTGCACCAAACAGCGACTCCCAAACCCCGGAAAAATCCAACTCAAACCCAGACCAAACTAATGCGGTAAATAACTCTACTTCGACCGGAAATCCGGCTCGTAAATCTGGAAGAAACCGTCAAAATAGAAACAACTCAAATTCCGCACCAGACAGCAACTCAAATACAGAAAAACAGCCATAACAATAGCAAACCCGACTTGCAAACCCTCTCTTTCTTTCTTTCTTTCTTTCTTTCTTCGCGGACTTCGCGCCTTCGCGGTTCGTTAAAAAAAATACATATGTCACCAACTAAAAATGAACGATCGGCAACTATAAAAACTTTACAGTCCAAACTAACGGGCAACTTACCGATGCAGCCGCTTACCGCAAATTAGTCGTTGCTTACACTAACGGTGCTCCTATTTATCTCGAACAATTGGGCAAAGTAATTGACAGCGTAGAAAATGACAAACTCGCTAGTTGGTACAACGACACTCGCGCGATTATTTTAAGCATTCAGCGGCAACCTGGAACTAATACAGTCCGCAGTACCGATCGGCACTCAACAAACCACCGGACTATATCAAATTTCCCTGCAAACTACAGACTTCCAACTGCTGCAACAGTACGTCCCCGAACTCGTCACAAAACTCAAAAACCTGTCAAAAATTCAGGATGTCAACAGCGATTTGCAGTTAACCAATCAAGTCAAAATTAATATCGATAAAGACAAAGCAGCCGTTTTAGGCATTTCCGCCCAACAAATCGAAAATACCCTAAGAAACGCCTACAGTTCCTATCAAATATCTACTATCTACGCCGCCAGCAACCAATATCAAGTAATTCTGGAATTAGAGCCTCAATACCAGCAAGATTTGAATGCTTTAATGGGGCTTTATATCAACTCCAGCAGCGGCAAGCCAGTACCCCTCAATACTTTTGCTACCCTTTCCCAAGGATTGACACCGCTAACAGTCAATCATGCGGGACGAATGAATGCCGCCACCGTTTCTTTTAACCTAGCCGACGGTGCAGCCTTGGGAGATGCCAATCAGGCGATCGAAACCATTATTAGCGACACAATTCCTGACAGCATTGCTACCAGTTTTCAAGGCGCATCCCAAGTATTTCAAAGTTCGCTACCGAGTCTGGGTTTGCTATTGGCGATCGCAGTTTTAGTGATCTACTTAATTCTCGGCATTCTCTACGAAGATTTCCTGCACCCGATTACCATTCTTTCCGGTTTGCCTTCCGCCGGTTTTGGCGCATTATTAACCCTAATTTTCTTCCATGTAGAACTCAACCTTTACTCGTTTATCGGCATGATTTTATTAGTAGGAATTGTGAAGAAAAACGGGATTATGATGATTGACTTTGCCATAGAAGCTCAGCGAAATGAAGCGATGAAACCGCCCGAAGCAATTTATCAAGCTTGTTTAATTCGCTTCCGTCCGATTATGATGACCACGATGGCGGCGTTGATGGGAACATTGCCGATCGCCCTGGGAGTTGGTGCTGGTTCCGAATCCCGCAGGCCGTTAGGAATTGCAGTTGTTGGTGGTTTACTTTTTTCGCAAGTATTGACGCTTTATTTAACTCCTGTTTTCTACATTTATATGGAATCTTGGCGTAAAAAGATTGGTCAATTTATGGGAGAAGGAAGAAGGAAGAAGGAAGAAGGAAAATTCAATACTAGCGATGAGTTGTGAAAAAGAAGTTTTCAACGAACCGCGAAGACGCTAAGGACGCGAAGTTCGGAAAGAGAAGTAGCTGGTGGTGCAAAAAGATCGGTCAATTTATGGGATAAGGAAGAAGGAAAATGCAATCATAACGATGAGTTGTGAAAAAGAAGTTTTCAACGAACCGCGAAGACGCGAAGAACGCGAAGTTCGGAAAGAGAAGTAGCTGGTGGCGCAAAAAGATCGGTCAATTTATGGGATAAGGAAGAAGGAAGAAGGAAAATTCAATCCTAGCGATGAGTTGTGAAAAAGAAGTTTTCAACGAACCGCGAAGACGCGAAGAACGCGAAGTTCGGAAAGAGAAGTAGCTGGTGGCGCAAAAAGATTTGTCGGGACATAACAAAAGTTATATGATTCAAGCAAATGGTCAGCGAAACAATGCGGCTCAATGGCGGGAACTAATTGTTGCTTATAAAAATGGGGCGGCAGTCTGGCTGCAAGATGTCGCCAAGGTAATAGACGATATTCAAAATAACAAAGTCTCTAACCGCTATTATGACAAAAAAGTTGCCAACAAACCCTCGATTGTCCTTGCGGTACAGCCTCAACCTGGTGCTAATACTGTAGAAATTGTTGACAAGATTAAACAACTTCTCCCTACTTTGCGATCGCAAATACCCAAGTCGATCGAAGTTGGTATTTTGTACGATCGCTCTCTGTCGATCCGGGCTTCTATAGATGATGTGAAATTCACTTTGTTTTTATCGGTTTGTCTGGTGGTTGTAGTGATTTTCTTGTTCCTGCGGGATTTGAGGGCAACGCTAATTCCGAGTTTGGCGCTGCCGATTGCTATCCTCGGTACGTTTGCTGTGATGTATTTGTTGGGCTACTCTCTAGACAATTTATCCTTGATGGCTTTAACGCTTTCTGTGGGTTTTGTGGTTGATGATGCTGTCGTGGTACTGGAAAATATTGTCCGCCACAGGGAACAGGGAGAATCGGCTATGGAAGCAGCCCTCAACGGATCGAAAGAAATCGGTTTTACTATTTTGTCGATGACTCTTTCCCTTGTAGCTGTATTCATTCCCCTGCTGTTTATGGGGGGATTATTGGGGCGGCTGTTTCACGAATTCGCGGTGACTCTGGCAGTGGCAATTCTCGTATCGGGTTTTGTTTCTCTCAGTCTCACGCCGATGCTTTGTTCGCGTTTTTTGACTGCTTTTCACGGACAGCAAAGTTGGTTTTACCGGGTTTCTGAAAAAGCTTTTGATTTGTTGTTGCGCGGCTATGAACTAACTCTCAAACCTGTTTAAAAATACCGTTTTGCTACTCTGGCTTTGTCTGTTGTTTTGTTATTTGCCACTGTTTATTTATTTACTATCGTTCCCAAAGGATTTATCCCCAACGAAGACACGGGACAAATTATGGCGAACACTAAAGCAGCCCAAAATATCTCCTTTGACGATATGCTGCGGCACCAACAAAAAGTAGTTAATATCCTGCGCAAAGACCCGAATATTGCTGCTATGAACTCGACGGTCGCTGCCAGTGGCCCTAACGCATCCGTCAACTCAGGCCGTATTACTATTCGCTTGAAACCCCGAACGCAACGCAGCCTCAATTCCGACGAAATTATCCAAAAACTGACTCCTAAGCTCAGAGGGATACCGGGAATTAAAGTATTTTTGCGTTCTCCCACTGCTATTCCGATCGGCGGACAGCAAACTAATTCTCAGTATCAGTTTACCGTGCAGAGTTTAAACCCGGAAGAACTCAGAGAATACGTACCGCAACTGTTAGAAAAAGTCAAGACCTTGCCGGGGATTCGGCAGGTTGATAGCGACTTACGATTGAGCACTCCTCAAGTACAAGTTAAAGTTGACCACAACAAAGCTGCAAGCCTGGGTATTAGTGTAGAACAAGTGGAGCAAACCTTGAGCGCTGCTTTTGGTTCCGGTCAAGTTTCTACAATGTATACTGCGAATAACCAGTTTTATGTAATTTTAGAAGTCGCACCGCAATACCAGCGAAATCCTAGCGCTTTGTCGTTGCTTTATGTGGCTTCGAGTTCCGGGCAACAGGTACTTTTAAGTGCGATCGCCCAAATATCTGAAAATGTCGGCTCGCTGACTGTGGCACACTTGGGTGGAATTCCTTCGGCTACAATTTCTTTTGATGTTGCACCTGGAGTATCTTTAAATCAAGCGACGGATGCGATTAAGCAAGCCGCTCAGGCAATTTTGCCGACGACTGTTACTCCTAGTTTTCAAGGTTCTGCCCAAGCTTTTCAGCAGTCGTTTAATGATTTGGGGTTGCTGTTGTTGGTGTCGATTCTGGTGATTTATCTAATTCTTGGTATTCTTTACGAGGATTTCATTCACCCGATTACGATTCTTTCGGGTCTACCTTCGGCGGGATTTGGCGCTTTATTGACTTTAGTTATCTTTGATGTTGAGTTAAATGTTTACTCGTTTATCGGCATTATTTTATTAGTAGGAATTGTGAAAAAAAATGGCATTATGATGGTGGATTTTGCCGTAGAAGCGCAGCGAAAAGAAGGTAAAAACCCGATGGATGCTATTTTTGCCGCCTGCTTGACGCGCTTTCGCCCGATTATGATGACGACGGCGGCGGCTTTGATGGGGACTTTGCCGATCGCCCTGGGACTGGGTGATGGTTCCGAAGCCCGCCACCCCTTGGGAATTGCGATCGTCGGTGGTTTGCTGTTTTCCCAAATTGTGACGCTGTATTTAACGCCGGTGGTTTACACCTATATGGAAGCGTTGCGCCATAAAAGATCCAAAAATCAGCAATCTCAGGTTTTTTCGCCTCAGAAAAACTAAGTATTTGCTTTGAACGATCGGCACACGAGAACCTGGAACAATATTTTACCTTCGGAAGAACTGAGGCTGGTCAAATTCTGGCGTGTATCCGGATCGAAGAGTGGGGCCGTTTACCAACACCTCCGGGGGCTTTACCCATCATGTACTAGACCTGCTGTGGGAAATATAGGGTATTTTAGTAGGGAAATAAGATTGGGCTTGCGTAAGTCCTGAAAAACGTTAAAGTAAGAAAAACTCCGAAATTGTAGAGGTTTCGTTCAAAAATCGGCTGATGGGAAATCGGGAGAGCCAGTCAATTTTTAATTTAGGTGGAGTCGAGGAGGTTGGCGATCGCAATAATGGGTCACAATCACTGTGGCTTCGCGATCGAGCTTTGGCTGCTACTAGCAATGGTATTGTCATTGCTGATGCCCTAGCGCCCGATTATCCGATAATTTATTGCAATCCAGGCTTTGAAAAGATTACAGGTTACTCTAGCCACGAAATATTGGGGCGCAACTGTCGCTTTTTGCAAGGTCCTGATACCGATCCGGCTACCGTAGCTAACCTCCGTGAGGCGATCGCCAAAGGTATAGAATCTCAGGTGGTCATCAAAAATTACCGCAAAGACGGCACTCCTTTTTGGAATAAGTTGTTCCTATCTCCGGTGCGAGACGAGAGGGGGTATTTGACTCACTTCGTCGGAATTTTGTCAGACTTATCCGAAAGCGTAGAAGTCCAGCAGGAGTTGCAGCAAACTAATGACCAACTGCAAACTATTTTGGAAGCAGTTCCCGGAACAGTATCTTGGGTGAGCTCGGATTTGCGCTATTTGGGTGTTAATCAACACTTAGCCAAACTCCATGGTTTGTCACCTGCGGCTTTCGTCGGCCAAGATATCGGATTTCTGGGCGTGAGCTCGGATTTTTACTCTTTTTTGGGCGGGTTTTTTGCCAGCAATGCTACAGAAGTAGTCAAAGAACTTTCCACCAAGGTTAAAACCACCGATGGCCAGTCGGCGGGACACTATTTGATTGTCGGTCAAAAGTACGATGGGGGCAACGCAGCCTGTTTGGTGGGGATTGACATTACCGAACGCAAGCAGGCAGAAGAGGCTTTGGTGTTGACTCGCAAGGCGGTGGAAAGTTCCAGCGATGCGATCGGCATGGCTGATGTCTCCGGTACTCACATCTATCAAAATCAATCTTTTTCTCAACTATTTGAATACGAAACCGTAGCAGAATTCAGGAAGGCTGGGGGGATACACACTATTTTTGCTGACGCGGCCGTCGCACAGGAGGTGATCGAAGCGATCGCCCACGGTTATTCTTGGTGTGGTGAAGTTACCAAAATCACCAAAAGTGGCAAGATTTTGCAAGTGCTGCTGCGGGCTGATGCGATTAAAGACTCCACTGGGACAATAGTCGGTCAGATTTACATGAATACCGATATTACCGATCGCAAGCGCACGGAACAAGAACTGCGACAAAGTGAGAAGCGCTTTCGATCGCTGATTGAAAATGCTAGAGATATTATTGTGATTCTCGATGAGAAAGGCTTCTGTCGCTATGTCTCTCCTTCCCTAGAGCGGATTTTGGGCTATCCGACGGCGGAAGTTCTTGGTAGGTCTGTATTTGAGCTGATTCACCCAGACGAATTGCCCATGGTGGGTCAAGTGTTTAAAGGTATCATCCAAATGCCGAGAGTTAGCATGGGACTGTCAGAATATCGAGTCTGGCATAAGGATGGTTTCTGGTCCGTTTTGGAAGCGGTGGCGACGAATTTACTCGCAGAACCTTCAGTGCGGGGAATTGTGGTCAACTGCCACGATGTCACCGAGCGCAAAATGGCAGAAGATAAGTTATTGCACGATGCTTTGCATGATGCTTTGACGGATTTACCCAACCGGGCTTTGTTGACAGACCGGTTGGGCCAAGCTTTTGCCCGTGTCAAACGGCATCCTAACTATCAGTTTGCGGTACTGTTTCTCGATTTGGACAGGTTTAAGGTGATTAATGACAGCCAGGGACACCGCACGGGCGATCGGCTGCTGCTGGGAATTGCTCGCCGTCTCTTGACTTGTTTGCGTCCTGGTGATACCGCAGCTCGTTTGGGCGGAGATGAGTTTGTGATTTTATTGGAGGAAATTCAAGGTGTGGAAGATGCCATCAACCAAGCTAAGCAAATTCAAAAGGCGATCGAACGACCCCTACATTTAGAGGGAAATAAAGTTTCGATTACTGCTAGCATTGGCATTGCTTTGAGTAGTGAGGAATATCAGTGGCCCGGAGATATCTTGCGAGATGCTGATATTGCCATGTACCGGGCCAAATCTCTCGGCAAAGCTCGCTATGAAGTGTTTACCAGTGCCATGCACACTCGTGCTGTGGCTTTGATGCACTTGGAAAATGATTTGCGGCAGTCCATAGAAGAACTGAATTTGAAATATTCAATGTTAGATTTGCGATGGGGGAGTCACGGAGAAAATTCGTCTCTGTACGAAACTAATCGTTCCTTAGAAAATCAAAAATCTCATATTTTTAGTCAAAGATTAGAATGTCCTTTTACTGTTTATTACCAACCAATTGTTTCTTTAAAAACTGGCTTAGTCGCAGGATTTGAGTCCCTCGTCCGCTGGCTACATCCCGAACGGGGTTTGGTTTCTCCGATGGAATTCATTGCCATGGCGGAGGAAACTGGCCTAATTATGCCCTTGGGTTTGTGGGTTTTGAACGAAAGTTGCCGTCAAATTATCGAGTGGCATAATTTGGAATTACCGAGCAAAGATTCACCGCTAACAATAGCTGTAAATCTCTCCGGGCGACAGTTTGAACAGCCGGATTCCATAGAACAAATTAAACAAGTTTTGCAGGAAACAGGGGTGGATGCTCGTTGGTTGAAGTTGGAGATTACCGAGAGTGTAGTGATGCAAGATGGGGAAGCGGCGGCGGCTATGCTTTCTCATTTGAGAGATTTGGGCATTGAGCTTTGTATTGATGATTTCGGAACAGGTTATTCTTCTTTAAGTTATTTGCATAAATTCCCGATCGATACTTTGAAAATCGATCGCTCTTTTGTCAGCCGCATCGGAGAAACAGGTGAAAATTTGGAAATCGTCAGGGCGATCGTCATGTTAGCTCGCAGTTTGGGGATGGAGGTGGTAGCAGAAGGTGTCGAAACCGCCGTTCAACTCGCTCAATTACGCGCGTTGGGCTGCGAGTACGGTCAGGGATACTTCTTCTCTAAACCTCTCGATAGCGAGGCAGCTACAGCTTTGTTGAATCAGGGTTTGCAATGGTAATGTAGTTGACAGTTGACTGTTAGTTACCGATGCCCCATCCCCCTTTGGGGGGATGGGGGAAGATCGAGGTGAAGAATAGCAAGCCAGTAAGCTTTTGAGCGATATTGCGCAAGTCTAAAACTTCACTGGCGATCGCCGCCAAAGCTAAGGTCAAGTCCGCTGAAATTTCCTGATTTTTCGGGTATTCGACATCCTCAAGAGAAACAGCTTTGCCAAACATCGCACTGAGAGGATTCACGGAAATATCGTTTACTTTTACTTGCAATTTGGCCACGCGCAAGTCTTGCTTTAGTACCAAACCTTCACCGTCGATGGTGACAGAATCTACCTCGCCCTGCGCTAACTGCATGGGTTGGGTTTGGACATTGACTGACAAACTTTCTGATTCGTCGAGTTGGCTAGAAATCGCAATTTCAACTACTTTGTCGATCGCCTGTTCCCCTAAACTCCGCTCTGGTTGAATCACGGTTTTATTTCCCAGTATTGTTTTAAAAATAGTAGATAATAGCTAATTTATCTGGAGTCTTCCTCAAGACAGGTTTCCAAGGGAAAACACATCAGCAAAAGACACAGATTGTAGAAAAAGTTGCGCTCGGTAGCTGGCTCCAGTATCACCCAGGGCGTTGGAAAGCTGCTATTGGGGGGGGTCAAAAATCCCAAATTCCCATCTCGAAAATTTGATATTTTCCAGAAGTGCGATCGCCCGCTACAATGAATTAAGAAGCCGGCATCGCCTTTTGTAATGAATCCAGAATCAACTCTCGCCAGACTACAAGCTACACTTCCCGACAATAAACTGCCTTCTAGCTACGGCGTTTATTTCAAAAATACCTTAGTAGCACTGTGTCACGCCCTAGAAGACCACATCTTGCAAACCAGTGGGGGGGGAGAACTAGAAGTCAAACCCCTAGTGTTGGTGACATTCCAGCAGGGAAAATGGTATTTGCAAGAAGCCGATCGCTACTTTGATATTGCTAAGGCCTCTCGACGGGTTGTCATCGGTGCAGTAGCCGACAGCGGTTTTGCCAACCACAAAACCGGTCAATTAGAAAATGTATCTTTAATAAATCTCGATCCGATCGACCCTATAGTCCAGGAATGGAATTTAATTATCCTCGCCCCAACCTACAAAGCCATGGTGCTTTGTCGCGAACTTTCACACCAAGAATACCAGCCCCAAGGTAAGCCAGAAATCGATATAGAAAGAAAATTCTACGGCTTGTGGTCCTTTGACCAATCTTTGGTGTCGGAGGCTGCAAAAATTTTTATAGAACAAACCAGACATTACGATCGCGCCCTTGCAGACAAACTGCTGCAAATTCACGGAGAAATCCTCACCACCGTAGGCCCGCCCCTAGCTGACATTAGCGGGGTAGTGTCCCGAATTGTGACTTACTTGCAAAGTTCTCAGCAGCAAATGGTGGCAATTAACCGCCAAACCCGTGACTTATGGGAATTGGAAGGTCAAGCCCTGCGCGTGAGTCGCAACTTGAACGCCAATAAACTTCAAGCTTTTCTGCGGATGGCCCAGCGCGTGGATGAACGCGATACCGCAAATCCCACCGCGTCTTTGCAAGTGGCGGCATTGTCGGAAACTTTGGGTCAACTTCTCGATTTGCCAGCTTTGCAGTTGCGGCGGTTGCGGTTGGCGGGATTGCTGTTTCGAGTCGGGTTAGTTTCCGCCCCCAATGAGGTGTTTACTCAAACTCCCGATCGCTTTGACCAACAGACTCTAACATTTTGGCGCGATCGCAGTTTCATCGGTTCCCAACTGTTGCAAGCCATGCCGGAACTATCACCCGTAGCCGAAATTGTCAAGCATAAACTGGAACACTGGGACGGTAGCGGTAGGCCAGACGGTTTGCGAGGGGAAGAAATACCGATCGCATCCCGGATTTTGGGCTTGGTTGCGTGTTTTCAAGAGTGGACTCAAGGGCGGGGCGATCGTCCAGCTTTGGGTTTGACAGCAGCTTGGGAAAAGTGCCGGGAAATTAGTGGCAGTCGTTTCGATCCAGCCTTAGTAGATACCCTCGGCAACGTCGTCAGGTTGGCAGAAATGGGTTTGATGGAATTACCAAGTCGTCCTAGTCAACTACCTAATGTCTGGTTGGAGGATGTGGGCGATCGCACTCCCTCGGTAACTTCAGCATCTTAAATTGACCAATAACCAATGACCCTTCGACGCTACGCGGCACCGCTGGCGTAGTCGAAGGGTTCAGCGATGCCAATGACCAATAACCAATGACCAATGACCATATAAGTAATGACTAACATAGAAGCCATTTGCCAAGGCAAAATTAAATTGCTGTCTGGCTATCATTTAGCTGGCGCTGACTTATCGGGAGCCGAACTCGCCGATGCCGATTTGTCTCAAACTAACTTGAGTGGAGCTAATCTTGCTGGTGCGAATTTGCAGCGCGCCATCTTGCGGGCCAACCTGCGAGGCGCTGATTTGAGCGGCGCTGACTTGCGTGGAGCAGATTTTCGGAATGCTGACTTGCGCGGAGTCTACTTTGGAAATGCTCAAGTTGGTGACGCCAGTTTTGGGGGAGCTTTTTTGGCTGGGGCGACGATCGGGAATTTGGATTTGAGCGGTGTCGATTTTCGCGGCGCCGATTTGCGGGCTGTGAATTTGGCGAGGGCAATTTTGCACCACGCAGATTTGAGTCATGCCAATTTGTCCGGCGCAGATTTGTCCGGTGCAGACTTGGAAGAAGCTATCCTGAATGGAGCCGTAATGCGCGGCGCTAATCTCACAGGTGCTAATTTGCTCTGTGCTGCGATCGAACACACAGTCTGGGATGGAGCATTACTCGATCGAGCCTGTCTCCAAGGCACCCCCCTGAGCCTGTAAAATTCTAGAATGTCCTACATGCTGGCGTACTCGAAGTTTTATTTTCCAGACCCAGCCAAAAAACAATTCATTCTTATAATGTACATAAGCACAAGCTATTTTAACATTTCTTAATAGGAGGTTATAATAGCCAATGTAGATGAGCAAACGAATAAATGGTAGCAGCTTTGTTTAGCGGTACATCCTTTCAAGGTCAAAGTGGCGATCGCCTTGTCAGCAAAGTAGCAGGAGCTGCGATTGCGGCCTTATTCAAACGTTCGGAACAGGCCCAAGCCAATATCCGAGTCGAACCTGTAGCCAAACTCTTGCAGGGAAGCATCGACGGTTTCGACTTCATTGGCAAAGGAATGTTAATGTACAACGGTCTTCGCATCGAAGTAATGGAACTCTACTTGCAAGCACTCTCCATTGATTTTGGAGCGATTTTTGCAGGTCAAGTTAAATTACGACAGCCTACCCAGGCAAATATGCGAGTAGTTTTGAGCCAATCAGACTTAACCACCTCATTCAATACGCCTTTTGTAGTTGAAAAACTGCAACGGCTGAATTATCAAGACCAATCTCTCCATTTTCAAAACACCGAAGTCAGCTTCGGTGCAGATAAATCCATTCGGCTTCAGTCCGAAATTACCGTAGGCGATTCTGGCGAACCAGTCAAGATAGATATTACTGCTCAACTGCAAGTAGAGGAACGGCGCAAAATCCAATTTGTCAGCGTTACTTACGGCGGTGACGAGCAAGCAGTTAACTTGGCCAAAGCGATAATTGCCCACGTCAACAACTTGCTAGATTTAGACAAATTTGCTCTCGAAGGCACTCAACTGCGAGTAGACAGGTGTCGAGTCCAAAACAACGAACTGGTTTTTTATGGTTGGGCTGGGATTGACCATTTCCCCAAAGGTAAATCCTAAGCTTTCGCCTTCACAGCTCCATCTAGTAACCAGCTTTGGCAAAAGAGAATTATTCATTAAGCAAACAACCCGCACAGGCGGGTTTTGCTTTAGATTTGAGATTATATCGTTTTTGGTAGCATCGGAATAATTTAACCGCAGAGAACACAGAGGACACAGAGGGAGAGAATAGAGGGATGAATAATTCAGATGCTACCGGATTTGAGATTACACGCAAAGTGGGGCGAGTTCTTGATTCAATTGACTCAAAATCAGCACAGAGATTGATTCGAGCGCGCAAATTGCCTTGATAAATTTAAATAATACATAAATCTACCCGAAGAAGAACAATGCTAGGATTTTATTTATTCTGTATATGTGTTGTAGTTTTGTCTCTCCTTGTCCAGCCCACCCACAGTCAAGGACAAGAAAAATGGTGGGTAGAAATTATTACTAATTTTCCCCGCTGCACCTACTATTTTGGTCCCTTTGACAGCGATAAAGAAGCCTTAACCCATACTCCAGGCTATATCGAAGACTTGGAAAGCGAAGGAGCAAAAAGAGTTAGTATAATCATCAAACGATGTCAGCCTTCCCAACTCACCATTTGCGAAGGTGAAGTCTCCGACACAGTAACAGATTAATCTGTTTGAGAGTTGACCAAAACGTGAGCCAAACTAATCTACAGGACTTTGACTTTCTATGACACTTCCTACAGCAACTCTGCTGATTGCTTGTCCAGATAGATGCGGTTTAGTAGCCACATTTACCAACTTTATTTATAAGCATATAATTGGGAGTAAAACAGTGGTTTTTGAGTGATAAAAATCACACATAACATCAATTTCGGAAACCAATAATCAATAACCCAGAACCCACAACCAATAACTAAAGTCGCCGCTTTTGTAAAATTTGTTGTTGCCATTGCTCAAAAGTGTGCATTTGTGAGGTATCATCTTTCTCAACCATCGCCCTCATTTGCTCCATCAACTCGATGGCCAGCGGTACACCAAGCTGCAATTTCTCCAAAACCTCCCGTTGAGCAAAAACGCTCTCCGGTGTTCCTTCTAAAACCAGTTGTCCCCCATCCATCACAAATACCCAATCAGCCCAGCGATAAATGAAATCTAGATCGTGACTTGCTAAGAGAATTGTAGTACCACTGGCGTGAATTTCTTGGAGTAAACCGATCAGTTGTCCCGTGTGGCGCGGATCGAGATAGGCTGTAGGTTCATCTAATAGCAGCAATTTGGGTTTGAGAACCATGATATCAGCGATCGACACGCGCTTTTTTTGTCCTAAACTGAGATTGTGAATTGGTTGAGTAGCTAATTCAGTTAAATCAAATTGCTCGATCGCCTCCTGAACCATTATAGCAATATCCGGTTCGGGCAAACCCAAATTGTACAACCCGTAGGAGATATCCTCTTCCACCGTCGAAGCAACTAATTGATGTTCAGGATTTTGAAATACCAGCCCGATTTGTTGGCGCAATTGCATCAAATATTTGCGATCGTAGCGGAAGGGTTCACCTTCCCAGCAAATGATTCCCCGTTGCGGTTGATACAAGCCATTTGCTAATAGAAAAAATGTAGTTTTGCCACACCCATTTTGACCGATTAGCCCGCAACGTTTCCCGGCTGGTACTTTGAGGTTTAAGCCCTGAATTGTCGCTTGCGAACTACAGGGGTAGGAGTAAAAAGTCTCATGAAATTCCAGAATACATTTAGACATATCAGTTATTGGTTATATGAAAGAAATCAATACGCGGCGGATGAAACTCTCTCAAATTCAGGCTTTAATAGCAGTAGCAAACTGTGCAAACTTTAGCGAAGCAGCTTTGCAATTGGAACTTTCCCAGTCAGCAGTCAGCCACGCCATCGCCACTTTAGAAACCGAATTGGGAGTGCAGCTATTTCATCGGGGGCGACATGGTGCTCAACTGACACCTGTGGGAGAAAGGATACTGATTCACGGGCGTCAAATTGTGCGATCGTTAGAACACATGGTCAAAGAAGCAGATTTAGAAAAAGGTTTACAGGGTGGTCAGGTACGGATAGTTAGTTTTCGCAGTGTCGCCACTCATATCCTACCGCGTATTATTGCTAAATTTCGCGATCGCTTTCCCAAAATTACCGTCAGCATTACCGAAGTCTATTATACCCAGGCTGTGGAAGAAGCTTTGCGATCGGGCAAAGCAGACATCGGCTTTGTTTCTCTTCCCATCTCCGATGAATTTGAAACAAGGGAAATCTTGCGGGACAACTATCTGGTTTTACTCCCGCCGACTGCGAAATGTAAAAATGCTAAGATTACCTGGGAAGAATTAGCGAATTATCCGCTGATTTTGCAGCCACCAGAAACAGCTTGTTCCATACCACTTCGTAAGTATTTAGCAACTTCCCATTGTCCCCTAAATATCGCTTACGAACTCACCGAAGATTCAACTATTGTCAGTATGGTACTACAAGGTTTGGGTGCAGCAATTCTACCCCGTTTGGCGGCGGAACCCATACCTGCTGAGGTGAAAATTTGCAGTTTCCCGGCGGATTTTCAGAGGGTAATTGGAGTGGCTATTTTAAGGGATGGGCTGTTAATTCCGGCCGTGTTTGCGTTTTTGGATTTAGTTACAAGTGTGGTGGATGTTGAGAGTGACGGCGAGTTGGCGATTAATCCTTCTTGATTAGTTATGGGTTATTGGTTATTGGTCATTTAACTGATTAGATTTAGTCATCTCTTTTACCCAGTTGCGGAAATTAACCTCTGCTTCTACCTCATCTAGCTGCGCTGCGGCCAAAAATTCGTAGAGCTTTTCTTTGGGGAGAATCGGAAAAGTGGGGCTGACAGATACTTCTAAATACTCAGAGTTTTCTAGCTGATAAATCCGCCATTCTCTACCATTGTATCTCCAAAACTCCGGTACTCCCATACTAGCATAGAGAGCTAGTTTATTAATATCAGTATGGGTGATATCTACTTCTACTACTAAATCGGGTGCTGGAACTGTGGCTAAATCTACGGTACGACCGGCTACGAGGGGCTGATTTTGGATGTAATAGGCATTGTCTGGTTCTGCACCGCGTTCTAGCTCCGATCGATCTAAGGTTGTTGAACCCATTGTTTTAATCTTCAAACTTAGTTCTACAGCCAAAATAATAATCAGTCGTTCGATTAAGCATCTGGAGAATTCGTGTTGTTCTAAAGGCATGGTAATTTCTAAAGTCCCTCGATCGAATATCAATCTAGCCGCTCGTCTATCGCCAAAAATCTTGAGCAGTTGTTGATAACCCTCCCAACTAATATCTCTAAACACCACTCGCTTTTCGCCTAGGAGTAACGGTGGTGCGATCGGCGCAACAGAAATCATATGTTTATTTCCAGCTATGATATTTATAGGATAACACTATCGATTTTAGATTTGGTAATTGGTAATTGGTAAGTGGTAATACCAATTTTTTATGAGGCTGCTCCCGAATCTGATCCCCCCTAGCCCCCCTTAATAAGGGGGGGACAAGATTCTTCTCAAAGTCCCCCTTCTTAAGGGGGATGCGAGGGGGATCGAGATCTGTGCAACGACCCATTAAATTTGTATAATTGGTAATAACTGCCAACTACGAACTGCCAACTCTCACCTGTCAACTGTCAGTGTTCTCTGCCGCAAAATAAATTCAGCTAGTGCTAAATCAACGGGAGTTGTTACTTTCAAATTCGTCTCTTCTCCCTCGACAATTTGTACTGGTAAACCGCATTTTTCAAACAAAGCCGCATCATCGGTAACTTCCCAACCTTTTTCTCGCCCTTCTTCGTGACACTTTTTCAATAATTGGACTTCAAATCCTTGGGGAGTCTGGGCCGCCCACAAATTGCTTCTTTCCGGTGTGTCTCGCACAATTAGACGCTCATCCACCACCTTAATCGTATCCTTGACCGGGATGGCAACAATCAAGCCGGGACAGGTCAAAAGTGCCTCGGCGGAGCGATCGAACAATTCAGCAGTTGCCAAACATCGCGCCCCATCGTGAATCAACACTCGATCGCTCTCTGGTGGCAAACTCTGCAAACCGTTGTAAACTGACTCTTGCCTGGTGGCACCACCTTGAATCAGTTTCACAGGCTTAGTCAAAGATAAATCGCTCAAAATTGCTTCAAAATCGGGAAAATCATCAGGCTGGCCCATGATACCAATCCAGGTAATGTGCCGCGAAGCCTCAGCCGCCGCCAAAGTCCAACTCAACAAAGGTTTAAGAAGCAAAGTCAGCAGCAGTTTGTTCCGCTGACTACCCATCCGTCGCCCCGAACCCGCCGCAGGAATTAATAAGTGCATTTACTAACCGTTTTTAACCCAACTACATATATATAATAAGAGCGTCCTGTACTCTTCAATCAGTGGTTTAGTTGTCAGCCCGTAGCTTTTAAGGTCTAGAAATACTATAAGCTGATAGCTGAAAGCCGATCGCTGAGAGCTACTTTGTATAAATAATAGTCCGATCGTTTATGATGCGAATACTAGCACTTGTCCCTGGTGGAATTGGCGACCAAATTTTATTTTTTCCCACTCTTGATGACCTCAAACAGTGTTATCCCGATGCTCAAATTGATGTCATGGTGGAACCGAGGGCAAAAAGTGCTTACCGAGTCTGCAAGTCGGTCAAAGAAGTCTTGACTTACAATTTCAAAGACCGGAATGCGATGGCGGATTGGGGTAATTTGCTAGGTGTAATTCGCGATCGCGAATACGAAGCAGTGATTTCCCTGGGTCAGCGTTGGACTGTCGGACTTTTGCTGTGGCTGACTGGCATTCCCAAGAGAGTTGGCTATGCCGGAAGCAACAATAGTTTATTTCTCACCAATCCCGTACCGCTGAAAACACAACAGTACGCAGCTTCAATGTACCACGATTTGCTGCAAGGATTCAACATTAAAAATCCGTGCCCTGCGATCGCAATCAATGTACCAAAACAGGACATTCAGTGGGCGGAAGCCCAACAGCAAAAGTTGGGAATTAAAGAAAGCGGTTACATTTTAATTCACGGCGGTTCTAGTCAGTTAGCTGTGTCTAAAGGTATTGACAAAATTTACCCGATCGACAATTGGAAGCAAATAATAGAAGATTGTCAAAAGCGACAGCCAAATTTACCAGTTGTGGTGGTTCAAGGGCCAGAAGATGCTGGTTTTGTGGCCGAACTAATCAAGTTGTGTCCCCTGGTGAAAGTGACATCACCCGATGATGTTGGCAAATTAGCCGCGATGATTGCTGCGGCTAATTTGATGATGTGTACAGATAGTGCGCCCATGCACTTAGCTGTAGCGGTTCAAACTTATACAATAGCTTTGTTCGGTCCCACCGATCCAGCAAAATTGTTACCCAAGAGCGATCGCTTTTTGGGCATTAAATCTCCTACGGGGAAGATGGCCGACATCTCTCCAGAAGATGTTTTAAAGAAAGTTTGGGGCGGCTAAAAACTAGGATATCTTAGCTGATGCAAGCTGGTTCCCCGGCTCTGTTAGCTGGTTCCCCGGCTCTGCCTGGGAACCCATATCACTCTTGCTCTGCCTCGGTTATCTAGGCTTCACAGGAGGCAAAGCCTGGGGACGAGGAAACTGTCAACTGTTTAAGTTACCGCCTGCGTATTTCTCCGAGCAATTCATCAGCCCAAACTCTATTGCCTCTTGCAGCCTGCGAGTACCTAGCTGCCCCAGCAAATAGCAATCTTTAGTAAATAACCATGAAACCAGCAGTATTTCTCGACAGAGATGGTGTGTTAAATATCGAAGCAGGCTACATCCACAAAGTAGAAGATTTGCATTTAATCCCTGGAGTAGCCCAAGCTGTACGCAAATTAAATGACCAACAAATATTTTGCTGTCTAGTTTCTAATCAATCGGGCCCAGCCAGGGGATATTATCCGGTTAGCCACGTAGAAGCTTTGCACGAACGGCTCTGTCAGCTATTAGACCAAGCAGCCGGAGCCAAATTAGATGCTCTTTATTATTGCCCTTATTTGAGTGAAGCAGAAGGGGGAACTAACCCAGAATTTACGCGGTATACAACTTGGCGCAAACCGAATACAGGTATGCTGGTAGCCGCTGCTTGGGAACAGGATTTAGATTTGCGAAATAGTTTTATGGTGGGGGATAAAGCTACAGATGTAGATATGGCTCATAATGCTGGTTGTACTGGTATTTTGGTGCAGACTGGTTACGGTGAAAGTGTTTTGAATGGGGAATATCAGCATCATACTAAACCGGATTTTGTTGCTGAAAATTTAGCGGTGGCGGTGGAATGGATTTTGCCTAAATTTTAATTTTTTTTGATGCTATATCCCACATTATTTGTGATACAGCGCAGGTTTTTTTCCTGTGTTTAAAAGTTTTTTTAACCGCCTAAAGTTCTAGATCTGCTTTTATTTTTGGCACTCAACTGCTTAGCAATGAATGTATAATAATGCAAGGCAAAAAAAATATTGGCCGCACAAAATGCCAAGGTTAAAATAAAGACAAAAAAAGACATCAGTGAAAGTCCATAAATCATGGTGAATAGGGCAAAAATGCTTGAACAAAGCCCAAAACCAGAAGCAACAGAACTGAGAACTAACAACTGCACTTTCGACATAATTTTATTTTTAAATTGGCACTTAAAATTTAGTTTTGCACTTAAAATTTAGTGCTAAATGATACTTACTACTATATAGCTAAATTGTCATGTTTCGGTAAGATTTATTCCGGCTGTAGCAGCCGATCGCCAATCAAAAAGCTCCGACCTCCACAAGCTATGTGCTTTAGAGAGACGGAGCGCTCGATCGCACCATCAGAGAAATCGGTGAGTTTCGATCGAGATTACATTTTATTGAGCTGCGATCGTAATTCTTCCAACTCAGCGTCAATCACCGGACTCGATTCAGAGCTATTAGTAGCAGCAGTTTTACCCGATGCTGGTAATTGAGGTTGAGATACAGAACTTCCAGCCAGTTGGGCTTTCATTTGCGCCAACTCGTCATCGACACCCCCGCCACTTTCGAGCAAGCGGAACTGTTCTTCCAAATTGCTACCACCGGCGGCTAGTTCTGCTGACGCCCCCGCGCGAGCTTCAATCTGCAAAACTTTTTCTTCCATGCGATCGAACGCGGCCATGGAACTGCCAGTATTCAGAGAGCCAATGGTGTTGTTGAGTTGTTCTTGAGCTTTCGCCGCGGATATTCTCGCCTTGAGCATATCCTTCTTTGTCTTAGCTTCTGAAATCTTGCTCTCCAAACCGATCAAGTTGCGTCTGAGACTTTCCACCTGAGTCGATTGCTGTTCTAGGCTAGCTTTTAGAGTAGCCGCCGTTTCAGCATGAGACTTTTTGCGTACCAGTGCTTCGCGCGCCAACGCCTCGTCACCTTTTTGCAGAGCAAGCGCAGCCCGCTGCTGCCATTGGTTCGACTGGGACTCAGCTTGATTGTACTGAGTCTGGGTGCGCTTTTGAGTGGCGATCGCCGCGGCCACGGCTTGACGCAACTGCACCAGGTCTTCCTGCATATCCGTCACAGACTGTTCTAAAATCTTTTCCGGGTCTTCAGCTTTGTTCACTATGTCGTTAAGATTGGCTCTGACGACTCGGCTGATGCGATCGAATAATCCCATAATCCTATTTTTCCTTGGTGAGGTGTACGAAGTAAGCGGAAAGCAGGCTTTAGACACTAGCCTGCGGTTTTGAAATTCGGTTGGTCAGATTTTTAGTGCGATGATCTAGCCTTGGGCAATTTTTGCAAACATATTAATCTAGTTTAAAGGGATCTTCGTAATTGATGTAGCCAAGCTTTGCCAGCTCTATCTACTGAGTTTAGCTTTGATCCGGGAATTCCCCAACTCGCTTCGGGCTACTTGTAGCTACTGCAACAGCAGTCTCAAATAGGATGGATGCTCCAGGCTTCACATTCAGGATGTGGGTGGCTCCCCCGATGGTAACTTAGGCGTATTATTGCCCGGAAGCATTTGCGCTTTCATTGCCGCCAACTGTGCATCGACATCGCCACCACTTTCGAGAGCCAGAAACTTCTTTTCTAAGTCGTTGGTGCCGAGTTCTGCGACCGCCTCAGAGCGAGCTTCTAGCTGCATAACTTTCTCTTCCATCCGTTCAAAGGCGCTCAAACCACTACCTGTATTGAGATTACCCATCATTTTGTCTAGTCTTTCCGAGGCGGCGGCCGATCGAGCTCTGGCAATGTACATATCTTTTTTCGATTTGGCCTCGGAAATTTTACTTTCCAGAGCCCGCATATTTTCTTTAAGTTTAGTGACCACAACATTCTGCTGTTCCAGACTAGCTTTCATCGTGATTGCGGTTTCTTGATAGAATTTCTTGCGAGTCAGGGCTTCCCGTGCTAAATTTTCCTCGTTTTTTTGCAAAGCTAACTGTGCACGTTGATACCATTCTGTGGCGGTGGACTCCGCTTGGGAATACTGGCGTTCCGTGCGTTTTTGAGCAGCAATTGCCCCAGCCACAGCTTGTCTGAGCTGCACCAAATCTTCCTGCATATCAATGGTCGCCTGTTCCAAAATCTTCTCTGGATCTTCTGCTGCTCCCACTAAACTGTTAATGTTGGCTCGAATTACTCGCCAAAGGCGATCGAATAATCCCATTTTGCCTTTCTCCAAATTTTCAATTCTAGATTTTATGAAGAGGAATTAATAACTAAAAATTAAACATGAAAACTTTTAAATTATGCTCTCTTTTAATTTTTAAATTTTTAATTCCCCCTGACTAATTTAAGGCTGATAGTATTGCGGCTTCACCCCTTTTGCTTGCAGCTCTTTCACCAAAAGTTGTGCTGACGCCACATCGTTCAACGCTCCCATTTGGATCTTGACACCCTTTGAAAATTTCCGCACGTAGGCATCGGGCACTACAATTCTGGCTTGTTCTAGGGACTTGGCATCGGTGTAATCGACAACCACGTAATAAAAACCGTCGCTAGCCCGTGCAGGGCTTCCCAGTGTGGCTGCGGGGGCTGCCGATGGCACAGCACGGGATGCAGCCGCAGGAGTTGCTGAATTCGAGGCCAATGGGGAAGGCGTTGGAGGCAGTGTTGGCAATGTTGGGACTGTTTGTGCCACATTAGTCGGACTCGGAAGCAACGCTGTACTGAGATTGTTCAGTCCTTTTTCCCTAATTGTTGGTGGGTTGCCGTCTTCTGTCGGGATGGGGACAGCCCCGCTGGAGTCGCTGACTGCTGCTGGAGTCGGCGGGATTGAGGCTTTGGGCGAGGGGGAAGCAATGGGGCTAGGGGTGGGCTTGACATTGCTCAGGGTACTTAAGTCTAGCTCGACAAATTCCTTGGAAACCAGATTGGGAGCTTTTGGCAGTTCCTTGCTTCCGGTATCAGTTACTTTACTAGCGCTACTTTGGGTCTCCGAGGGTGTGTTGCTTCCCACCAAACGGTTGAGTCCTACCATTTTAGCTAGACTTGATGGGTAAAAGACTGCGTAGCCCAAGGCTGTACAGGATAGCAAAAACAGCAGCATTGAACTTAGTCCCAAGGGAGTCAACAGACTGGCTGCTAAACTTCTTTCCTCGGTCGCCTCGGCTGTTGGTGAGTCCAAACTTTCGATCAGTTTTTCGCTAGATTCGAGATATTTGTTTGGTGGTGGGGTACTGATAAATTGTTTTATAGGTTGGCTCCCGCCCCTAGTGGTTGTGCTTGGGTTCTCACCTGGGCTACCGCCAAGGGATAGGGGTATCGATAGTGATTGCTGGGTTGGCTCCGCAGCCGTTGGTGGCTGGTTTTGACCAGGCTGTTGGTTGGCTGTTTCTGTCTTGGTACCGGGACGCACGGATGGAGACACCCACTGTTCGGCTCGCCGCCTGTGTCGTCTATATATTGTCAGTTCTGTTTCCAGGTTTACATCCAAGCACCCCAGGGCTGCTTGTAAAGCAGGATTGATGGGGGTTGAAGATGATTGATGATTTGGGGATTCCACCGAAGAACGCTTACTCATTAGTAAAACTCCTGCCGCCTCTGAATTAATTTTAATGTTTTGACATTCCTCAGCCTAAAGGCGTGAGGATTCTTCTTTGAGAAGTGTACGCTGGGTTAACGGCTACCGTTATTTTTCCAAGCTTGACCCCAAAATACTCCAACCATTTCCTGAATTGATAGCTGGTAAAAGTATAGGCATTTATGACATGACATGGGAGGCGTTGAGTCCCTCCCCCTTCACTTTTACTTTGAGCGGATTAACCCGCCTCGGCTGAACTACGCCCACGACCTATCCCATCGCTAAAAGCATTTGGGATTGCTTTTCTCAATATATTATAAGACCCGTTAACATCGGCGTTAATCAATCGACCCGACGATGTTCTATACAATCCTCTCTTAATTCGCTGACCACTAAATGTGACATCGAAGGTTCCAATATTCCCGTAGACAGGAATTGGATCTAAATTCAGGAAGTTCGATTTGGAAGTATAGGATTCTTCTTGTTCTATTACATTTATTCCCATCAATTCAGCTTTGTACTTCAACATTTCAATTACGAGCATGAGGAATGTTTACAAAGCTTTGATTAGTTTTCCTTCCTAAATCAAGCTCGTTTTTCCATTGTGCATTTTTGCCAATTACTAGCGTCCCGATATTTTGTGAGCCGAGAACATTGATGATATACCGACTAGCAGAGTGCAAGTAATTATCGACTTTTTGATGGCGACCAGCACGTTTAACCAGACGCACCCGCTTGATCTGATCTATTTGGTAGAAGTTTAAGTCCCATGTCTCTTTTAGTCTTAACTTGCCAATACTCAACAGAACGACAGTTCTTTTTAAACTGCGGATAGCCCTTTTGACCGGGAACTTGTCGTTGGCAATTGTCGTAGAACCGAGCAATTGAACTATAAGCCCGCTCGACAGAGGCTTGACAAGCATGGGAATTTAAAGTTTTGACAAACGAAAATTCAACCCTCAGCGCTGTGTTGTAGCGATAAAGCTCTTTCTGTCCAACACCTCTGTTGTCCATCCAGTAACGGATGCACTTGTTGCGGACAAATTGAGCGGTTCTAATCGCCTCATCTATTTCTGTATATTGGGTTGTTTTTCCTTTGGCTTTAAATTCCAGAACGATCGTTTGACGTGGAAAAACTTGCTCGGCAATATTCTAGCACAAAAAGTCGCCCTAGAAGGGCGAGGCTTGAAACCCAATTTTGGGGTCAATAAGACTACAGACAAATAACTAGGAGGCGATAAAATAGAAAGTTTCGGTAATTGTTGATTTTGATGCCTATGTCCCCGGTTTTTTCACTAGGTGTCTAAGTTGTTTCTGCAATCTAACGTACAGATTACGAAAACCAAAAATATGGTATCGGTGGTGATTTATAAAATCTACTTTTTGTTCCCCATTTGTGCTTTATCTTGATCCCTGTTGGTTTATTAACTTTTTTACAGCTTTTTTAAATCTAAAATGAGGCACTACTAAATCTATTGTTTCTATATATAACAGAATTATAAATAAATTATAAAATTAAATTATGGTTCGGGGATCGCTAAACAGCAGACACCATAAGGGCTGGGATGCTCTAAGACCTCCTAGCTCAACAAAGGAGAATTAGAGATGAAAATGAGAAACCCAAGAACTTTTATGAAAACTCCCTTAACTTCAGCTTGCCGTCACTGTCGCCACTATTTGCCAGAAGGAAGACGCGGTGGTCTTTGTCAGCAGCTCAGCGTTTCGGTTCAAGGTCAGTGGAAAGCTTGTTCTTTGGCGGTTTCACCATTTGGGTCTGCTTGGGAGAATATCGAAGAACTTTCACTATGGCAGGAGCCGATGGTTACTTTTTCTTCGCCAGCCCTCACTCCTGCCGATCGCCACACTTGTCAGTTAGTAGGTACAACATTCACCGAAAAATCAGTTCCCACGGTTTCAGTTTAGTTGGCTCGCAGCAGCACAACTAAACTGGTAGCAACGCCATCGAACTCATTTAATTCCAGCTACGGATCGTCAATCAGAAATATCTGTGACATCAGTCAATAAAAAACTTGTTTTTTCTGGAATTACGGTAGCCAAGGATACTGACTAAAATCCGGTTCTCGTTTTTCTAAAAATGCTTGTTTGCCCTCGGCTCCTTCTTCGCTCATGTAATATAGTAAAGTCGCATTTCCTGCTAGTTCTTGCAGCCCCGCTTGACCGTCGCAGTCGGCATTAAATGCCGATTTGAGACAGCGAATGGCGATCGGACTTTTGTCTAAAATTTCCGAAGCCCACTGAATCCCTTCAGCTTCGAGTTGTTCTACGGGGACAACACAGTTGACTAAACCCATTTCTAAGGCCTGCTGTGCATTGTACTGGCGACACAAAAACCAAATTTCTCGCGCTTTTTTTTGTCCCACAATTCTGGCGAGATAGCTAGCCCCGAAGCCTCCGTCGAAACTGCCGACTTTTGGGCCAGTTTGTCCGAAAATTGCATTCTCCGCAGCGATGGTTAAATCGCAAATTAAGTGCAGAACGTGACCACCGCCGATCGCGTAACCTGCTACTAGGGCAATTACCACCTTCGGCATCGATCTAATCAATTTTTGCAATTCCAGCACGTTTAAGCGGGGAATGCCACCTTCATCTACATACCCGGCTTTACCCCGCACGCTTTGATCCCCACCCGCACAAAATGCGTATTTTCCGTCTGTGTGCGGCCCTGCACCAGTCAACAGAACCACCCCGATTGTGGTGTCTTCCCGCGCGTCTATAAAGGCATCGCACAGTTCAGAGACGGTTTTGGGACGAAAAGCATTGCGCTTGTGGGGTCGATTGATGGTAATTTTGGCGATCCCTTTAGTTTTTTGATAGATAATATCGGAGTAGGTTTTGACGCTTTGCCATTCAATTTCCATAGGTACGTAGGACGCTTTTAATTACTCAAACTTTTAATTATATTCCATTTGCTTTCTCCGGTAACTGCCAACGCTGACATTTTAGTCGCTATGCTGGTAATTATTGCTGCTCTAACAGAGAAAGCAAGTGCTTTGCTGAAGCTGCAAACACGGGCTCCCGCGACTGGAATTCGATCGGAGACAGTAGTTCTTTGACTTCGGCAAAAGCTTCGGGGTCTACAGTTCCTTCTTTGGTAAATAAAGCATCTATGGTGGCAATATGTCTGGGGTCGATGCCCAGTCGCTGTCCCGTGGCCGTTAGGTACATTTGCTCCCGGAGGTCGATGCGTCCGTCTGCTGCTGACATTTCGTAGCCGAAGCAGATGAGCAACAGCTTTTCGGAATCGGAAAACAATGCTGTCAGGGTTAGCAGTTCTGTGGGATTGAAATATACTTGCTGTTTTGAGATGCCAGTGACAATCCGCTGAATCAGTTCTACTCGATCGCGATCGCTGCTAGCAAACACTTTTAGAGTTTTTTGCAACCGTTCTTCTTCTTCCATGGCGATGGTCTTGTCAATAATCATCACTCCCCGGAGAATCGAAATCAGAGCGGCAAGGAATACGATGAGCCCAGTGACATCTGCTTCACGGAGCTTTTGTCGGCTGATGCGGGACAACAAATCAATGACTTCAGCGCTAATGACAGTGGTTTCCATAATTTTCAATTATTCCCGATCGAGTTTTGCTGTAACTTTACTTTGTTTATTTTAAGTGTTTCTAGTTACGTAATTATCCCCAAAATTCCCAACCAAGCTTAGTTAATTCCCTAGGATACTTGTGCCTGACCCAATATTCGATGACTGGGGTTGTCTGAAGCATTTTCAGTATTTAAGTGTTTTGATTTATCTAGGTATAATATTACTCTCACATTGAAATCTTGTTTTGCAATACGGTGAATTCCCAAACAGAACCTTTATTAATTGGCGATCGTAATTATTCCATTCACAGGGGGTGGATGAGTAGAGCTGTGGAACTTGCACTGGCCGCTGGCGATGCCGGTGAAGTCCCCGTCGGTGCTGTGATTGTTGATGGTAGTGGTAAGTTGATTGCACAAGCGCAAAATCGGCGAGAGCGAGACTGCGATCCCACAGCTCATGCAGAAATTTTGGCTCTGCGGGCGGCTGGGCAAGTTTTGCAAGATTGGCATCTCCATCAATGCACTCTTTATGTCACCCTGGAGCCTTGCCCCATGTGCGCTGGTGCTATTATACAGGCTCGGCTCGGTTTGTTGGTCTATGGAGCAGATGATCCAAAAACTGGTACGATTCGGACTGCGGGGAATATTCCAGATAGTGCCTATTCTTGTCATCGCCTAGAGGTGCTCGGAGGAATTATGGAGTCTGTTTGTCGTCAGCAGTTGCTGTCTTGGTTTGAATCCCGCAGGAAAATTTAAAATGTAAAAATCTTACAGCAAGTTGGCTCGTAGAATAAAGAATCCCTGCGCGTTGACGCGCCCGGAGTGTCAATGGGCTAATTAACTGAAATAATAGATCCTTAAGTGTCCGCCCAATGGGCAAAATGCCAATAGCCAAAGTGTCCCGCTCAAAAGACGCAAGATGTACTAAACAACTTATGTTTAGACTTGAAAACTCCATAAAACAGCTTAATTGGTATGAGCCATAAAGCCACCATTGCCCTTAATTCTAGTACCTCATCAAAAAGTGAAACCAATGCCTGCCAAGGTAGCATCTAATACATCTCGCGTTTCTCCTTGGTTAACTTCCTTGCTGTATCCGTTAGGTCACTATGTTGTCCTGCCGTCTTATTTTGGCAAGATACACATCGCAGGACAGGAAAACTTGCCCAAGGACGGGCCTGTAATCTTAGCACCGACGCACCGTTCCCGGTGGGATGCCCTGATGATGCCCTATTCCACAGGACAAAAAGTGACTGGACGAGATTTGCGCTTTATGGTAACAGCCGATGAAGTGAAAGGACTGCAAGGGTGGTTCATCAGGCATTTGGGAGGTTTTGCTGTGGATATCCGGCATCCCGCCATTAGCAGTCTGCGTTATGGCGTAGAATTGCTCATTGCCAAGGAAATGTTGGTCATTTTTCCCGAAGGCGGGATTTTTCAGGATGGTGAAGTTCACCCGATTAAGCCTGGATTGGCTCGTTTGGCAATTCAAGCGGAGTCGAGTACACCCGGTTTGGGGGTAAAAATTGTACCGATGAGTATTCGCTACCGCCCTCGCGTTCCTCGATGGGGTTCTGAGGTGAAAATTGCGATCGGTTCTCCACTTTCGGTGATGGATTATGCTAAATCGGGTAGCACCAAAAAAGAGGCGCGATTGTTGACTGCTGATTTGGAAATGGCTCTCAAAAATCTTGATGAAAGTTGTTAATTGTTAATTGTTAATTGTTATTTTTCATCATGTTCGGTAGGTCAGAATCAATGGATTTTGGTTTGAACTTTAAGCCTGGTCAAATTGTCAGTTTAGAGTGTGGAGATGCGTGTCTGCATTCCGAGGTAATTCAGGTGGTTGAGGCGCGTCAAGTTTGTTGGGTGCGCCCTTTAATGTTAGTTGTATTCTTATCAAAACAGGATTTTGGCGCTCGCCTTTCCCCAGAATACAGTTTGTTGGATTTGCGGGATGGTGCGGATTTGCTTTGGCCTTTAAATTTGTTTCGGGCTGCTTTAGATACGGAAGTCATTTCGCTATTGACTCAGTTGCAGTCTCTGGATTCTCAAAAAAAGGACGGGGTGATTGCATCTAGGCAACTTAGGGATTTTGTCGATCGAGTTTGGACAGCTTTTCCCACAGCTTTTCATTAGTCATTAGTCATTAGTCATTGGTCATTAGTCATTAGTCATTAGTCATTAGTCATTAGTCATTGGTCATTGGTCATTGGTCATTGGTCATTGGTCATTGGTCATTGGTCATCAGTCATTGGTCATCAGTCATTGGTCATCAGTCATTGGTCATCAGTCATTGGTCATTGGTCATTGGTCATTAGTTATCAGTCATTGGTCATTGGTCATTGGTCATTAGTCATTGGTCATTGGTCATTGGTCATTAGTCATTGGTCATTGGTCATCAGTCATTGGTCAACAAACTCTAAAATATTGTTCAATATTTGGCAAAAAAATGTTATCTTTTTACCTCAATTTTGTCTAATTTTTTTAGACCGATCAAAAAGGGGAATACCTACTAAGATACGATCTTGGAGGGATAATTCGCCAAACCCACGATCGCGTTTGCCAAATTTTTCTGCGCTTGCCAATAAAACAGACATAATAATATAGCAACCGCCAAGGCGATTAAGGCAGTAGGGGCTCTCGCATTCCGGCAGATAATTTATGGGTTTTACTCAAGGATTTTCCGCCCGAAGGCGAGAGCCCTTACCCCAAAGTTATGCCTTAACCACCTTGGCGGTTGTTATACAAGCAGCACCAATAACTACCAACTGTCTAAAATACCCATGACTAAACGAAATAAAATAAAACCCAGCTCGCCAGAGAAATATCAATCTAAAATACCGCGTGGGAAAGTTCTTCAGGGTTGAGATTATTGTGAATTACTTTACCATCGCGGAACCACACAACTCGCCGAGTTTGGCGCGCCACTTCCGGTTCGTGCGTTACCATCACCACTGTCATGCCACTTTCATTAAATTCTGTAAAAATATCCATTACTTCTTGAGTAGTTTTCGTATCCAATGCACCAGTCGGTTCATCTGCAAGTAATAATACAGGACGATTGACTATTGCGCGGGCGATCGCGACTCGTTGCTGCTGTCCTCCTGAAAGTTGATTGGGTTTATTTTGCAGCCGACTTTCCAAGCCTACCTTAGTTAAAGCCTCTACAGCCCGTTCCCGTCTTTCCGCTGAGGGAACACCCGCATAAACCATCGGTAACATCACATTTTCTAAGGCTGTTAACTGAGACAACAGGTGAAATTGCTGGAAGACAAAACCTAATTTTAAATTCCGAATTCCGGCCAAGTCTGATTCGGGCATTTGGGCCACATCTACGCCGTCTAGGTAGTAACTGCCGCTCGTAGGTCGATCGAGACAACCGATAATATTCATAGCTGTAGATTTACCAGAACCCGATGCACCCATAATCGAACAATATTCTCCCTGTCTCACCGTCAAGCTGACACCGTTTAAGGCGCGAACTTCTAAGTCCCCAACCCCATAAACTTTGGTGATATCTTCGAGACCGACAATAACTGGTTTTGAGAGGACTTCCTCGTTGACTTCTTGGTAGGTATCAGTTTGTAGTTCAGGCATCTTTTTTTTCTGTGCGATCGACACAACTAACTACTAACTTAACACTTCTGAGCGGTTTTCGGGGGTGGAAGGGCGATGTTTGGACGGTTGCGGGACTTACGCAGGGGTAGTCAAAAACCGGGTTTTTTGACGTAATAATTCGTTAGAGCGCGCGGAAACGATAAAAACCTGGTTTTTTTTGGTGTTGGTGAGTAAGTCCTAAATTAAACCTCTTGCAAAAGTCAAATTTACCCCCCTTAGTCCCCCCTTATTAAGGGGGGAAACAAGAACAATCTTGCTCCCGGACCTTAGTAAGGTCCGGGTTGGGGTGGGGTGCTTTGGATTTTTGCAAGAGTTCTATTAAACAATTTGTGGCTTAAATGCGATCGGGATCTATGTTCAATTCGCGCAATTTTGCGGCCAAACGTTCGGCTCTTTGAGCTTCTTGTTCGGCTCTTTGAGATTCTTGTTCAGCTCTTTGAGCTTCTTGTTCGGCTCTTTGAGATTCTTGTTCAGCACGCTGGCGGTTTAATTCACCCTGTTCCTCCAATTCCGCATAAGAAAGAAACCTTTGTCCATCTGGCCGATAAATTTCTAGCCCATCTTCGCCCAACTCAAATCTTACTCCCAATCTAGGACTAATCCAGCCCTCCATCGGCTCAATTATTTCTAAGTTTCCTTCAATTCTTTGCCAACCACTCAAATCGTTGTTTTCTGGATCGTAAAGGTAATATTCCTCGACTCCATAGCGATTGTAAAACGCAAGTTTTTTGTACATCTTGATTTGGCGATCGTTATGAGAGCGAATCTCAAATACGACTTGGGGAGCAATATTCTCTTCTTGAAATTGCATATAGGAAGGCCGATCGCCCTTTGGTCTACCAAATATTACCATTGTATCCGGTGCTTGAGAAATGTCTGGTCTACCTTGAACTGGATACCAGAGTAAATCGGCTGCTATAAAGACGTTTGGGTCATTTTTGAACAGCGATTCGCAGCCTTCTTTGATTTTGACAATTAATTTGTATTGAATTGTGCTTTCTGCCATTGGTTGACCGTCGCTGGATGGATAAATAATTTGTTCGGTCGTGACTTGCATAGTGGTTGTCTCCGAGAACTATCTAGGTTTAATTATACTATTTTCTGAGCTATCAAAAGTTTGGACTATTTCAAGACTTACGCGCGGGGGCGAGAAACCGGGTTTCTACGAGTTTTGTGTTGGGTGACGAGAAATCTCCGAATTTCTCTAAATTTTCAAGTGCGATCGCCTCTAGTCGATCGCTTTCTAACAACCGCCGTTGATGTTCCTTGGGAATTTCGTAAGCTTGGGGCAGAAATGACTCGTAAATTAAGCGCACATCTTGGAAAATAAAGATTTGCCAAACTTTCAGCTTTTCGCGATAATCGTAGGTATTGCTATCGACGCTGCTTAAATTCAGATTGCTGTAACGTTCGCACAAAGCCTCTTGATATTGCCTCAAATCAAAATCGGGGATTATCCCAGCAATTTCTTGAGTGTTTTTCTGAATGCTGTCCAGATTTTGAGCATTCAAGATATCCCGCAAGTCTTTTGAGTCCAAGAGAATTTCTTGAACTTCGGCGAGATACTGATTGGCGATGGTTTGCCACTTAAATTTGGCGGGTAAAGCAGCTAAATCTAGTTGAGTCCAGGTTTGTTCGAGAAGTTCTGCATCGAGGGATTCGCGATCGCTCTCAAAGGCCTTACCCAAAATTTCCTTAACTGATTTGTTGCCGATAAACTTTTTAACATCTTTAATATACAGCTTAATCTGGTCTTCGGAAAGTCCGCTGATTTTTAACTGCTGTTGCACTAACTCCAAAAACTTTTTGAGGGCTTTCCCCCCTGCGACTTGTCGCGGATCTTTTTCGCCAAACATGACGTTTTTTAGGGAATCTTTGAAAAAATCTTTTACTAAATCCTTCGCGCCGTTTACTGCCAACTCTTCTAAGATGGGTTTGACGAGAATGCCGACTCCTTGCGTTACCCCCCAGACCACAAGCCAATCAATCATAAAGCTAGCCAGACAAATAAATTGATTTCTATAATATAGCAATTCTCAATGATTTGTGAAGCTCAAACAACTGTAGGGTAATTCCAGTGGGATTGGTGTCAAAAATTGCGTTAAACTCGCAGATATCCCGCAAGTCTTTTGAGTCCAAGAGAATTTCTTGAACTTCGGCGAGATACTGATTGGCGATGGTTTGCCACTTCAACTTCTCGTTACACCCACAGTCCGGCAGGGGTTCAAACCCCTGCCTCAAAGCGAAAGTCCTCTAAAGAGGACTAAAAAATATCTCTAATAATTTATCTGGGGTAGGCATCCTGCGTACCCCAGACTTGCTTTTCTGGAAAAATCTAAAGAACTTATTAGTTCTCAACCGACAACTTTCGCATAAAACTAAAAAACTTATCAGTCCTCTTTAGAGGACTTTACCTTTGAGGCAGGGACTTAAGTCCCTGCCGGACTAGCGGAAAATTGGTAAAATTGAGATAATAAACTAGCGACAATTATGACATACGATTACGACTTGTTTGTGATAGGTGCGGGTTCCGGTGGATTGGCGAGTTCCAAGCGGGCGGCATCCTACGGGGCAAAAGTGGCGATCGCCGAAAATGACTTAGTAGGGGGAACCTGCGTAATTCGTGGCTGCGTGCCGAAAAAACTGATGGTTTATGCCTCAACATTTTCGCACCTTTATGAAGATGCGATCGGCTACGGTTGGAGTCCTGTAGAAAGCAGCTTCGACTGGGAAAAACTGGTCACTACCGTAGACACAGAAGTGCGACGACTCAGCAAACTGCACATTAGCTTTCTGGAAAAAGCCGGAGTTGAATTAATTTCAGGATACGCCAAATTTATTGACCCTCACACCGTCGAAGTTGGTGACAAAAAATACACCGCTGCTAAAATCTTAATCGCTGTCGGCGGAGAAGCCCACAGAATTGATATTCCCGGTATCGAACACGCAATTACTTCCCGCGAAATCTTTTTACTACAAGAGCAGCCAAAACGCTTGGCTATTTGGGGCGGCGGCTACATCGGCGTTGAATTTGCCTGCATCATGAACGGTTTGGGAAGTCAAGTAACTCAAATCATCCGGCGCGATCGCATTCTGCACTACTTCGATGAAGAAATTCGCGCCAACGTGCAAGAAGGCATGGTTAAGCATGGCATTGAATTTTTGACAGAAAGCTCGATCGCCAAAATTGAAAAAACAACCGAAGGCTTAAAATTAACCCTGTCAGGAAAATCGGAAGAAACCCTGACAGTAGATGCAGTTTTGTGCGCTACCGGGCGTTTACCCAATTTAGAAAAATTGGGTTTAGAAAATGCGGGAGTAGAAACAGAAAAAGGTGCGATCGCAGTTACCAAAGACAGCCGCACCAGTCAGCCACACATTTTTGCAGTGGGAGACTGTACTAACCGGATTAATTTAACCCCAATTGCGATCGCCGAAGGACGTGCTTTTGCCGATACTGAATTTGGGAATAACCCCAGATCCATTAGTCACGAAAACGTGGCATCGGCCGTATTTTCCCAGCCGGAAGCGGCGACAGTGGGCTTAACAGAAGAGGAAGCTAGAGTCAAGTTTCCCGAATCAATCAAGTGTTATACAGCCAAGTTTAGACCGATGTTTCATGCTTTGACTGGTGCAGATGAGAAAACTTTTGTCAAGTTAGTTGTTGAGACTAATACTGACAGAGTTTTGGGCGTGCACATGGTGGGGAAAGATGCTGGCGAGATTATTCAAGGAATGGCGATCGCGGTTAATATGGGAGCTACCAAGAAAGAATTCGATGCTACTATTGGCATTCATCCATCGACGGCTGAAGAGTTCGTGACTCTGCGATAAATCTTAAATCGGGACTGCCCGCAAATTACTCGTTACCAGGCTCTGCCTCCTGTTTCCCCAGGGAGGCAGAGCCTCTAGATATCGGTTCCCAGGCTCTGCCTGGGAACCAGCTTACCAGTTTCCTCGTTACCAGGCTCTGCCTGGTAACGCAGATCCGGAGGCTCTGCCTCCTGTTTCCCCAGGGAGGCAGAGCCTCTAGATATCGGTTCCCAGGCTCTGCCTGGGAACCAGCTTACCAGTTTCCTCGTTACCAGGCTCTGCCTGGTAACGCAGATCCGGAGGCTCTGCCTCCTGTTTCCCCAGGGAGGCAGAGCCTCTAGATATCGGTTCCCAGGCAGAGCCTGGGAACCAGTTATATCAGTTAAAAAAATTAATTTTAAATCCTTTGAACCTTTTTTGAACCTGTCCTGTCTAAACCCCTCAGATAACGAACTGGTGAGGGATACTTCACAGGTGTTAGGTGTGTCAGCCAATGTTTTAATCGATAACTGTTCCGACTCAGACTTAGTTGCTGAATGCTTAAAGGGCGATCGTACCTGCTTTCGCCACCTTTACCAACGCTATCAACACAAAGTCAGGTCAACCCTTTACCAACTCTGCGGGCCATCCCTGCTTGACGACTTAACGCAAGAAGTATTCCTGCGAGTCTGGAAAGGATTACCCAAACTCAAACACCAAGAGAACTTTTCTACTTGGCTTTATCGAATCACTTGGAATGTAGCTTCTGACCAAAGACAAGCTTTTGCTAAACAACATTCTTTTGATGCCAAACTCAAAAAACAAGCAGAAATCAATTTAGTTGTTGTCAAAGAACATACTTCAGAATTGATGCAGTTGCACTATCAAGATTTAGTGCAGCGGGGATTACAGCAATTGAGCTTTGAACACCGCAGCGTTTTGGTGCTACATGACTTAGAAGACATCCCCCAAAAAGAAGTAGCCCAAATTTTGGGACTACCGGCAGGAACTGTCAAATCTCGCGTGTTTTATGCCCGAAATGCTGTGCGGCAATTTTTGCAAAAAGAAGGTGTCAGCGAGCTATGAATAACCCAAGCAGCGACCAAAAGTTAGTTAATTTCTTGAAGCAACATCGCCCAAATTGTCCAGAAGCTGCGCCCGATTTAGAGTTAAAGCTGTTAGCAACAATAGACAGGAATGAGCAGACAGAAAAAAAGCCAATTTACCGGAAAAAAGTCAGTTCAATTGTATCTAAAAATAGGTCAATTGTTCCCGGTTTCTCCCAGTGGGTTTTTCCTGGAGCAATGGCCGGGATGCTGATACTTTTTGGGTCTGGCTATCGTCTGCTATTCCCCGCACAATTTAACCCAGATGAAGGTGCACACCTAGAAGCCTTTCTAGTAAATAATTGGGAAGATGTGTTGCATGATTATCGCACGGATAATATGAGTGATAGCTCACAAATAGACTGGTTGAATTTTCAGATTCCTGCTGACAGCGAACAGCCCACAAATAACTAATCTTAAAGAGGTAATTTTCATGTCAATGCGTCGTATTTCTACCCTAGCCCTGTTAATGCTGACCCTCGGTAGCGCCACCGTCGCCATCGCAGTTCCCAATCCCCTACCCGCAGAAACTATTGCCCAAAATCAGCGACCAAATCGAACTGGTGGTAAGGAAGGTGGGATGTTCGACAAGCTTAATTTAACTGCCGACCAAAAACAGAAAATGCAGGCTGTTCGCGATCGCTATAAAGACCAAATTTCCCAGCGAATGCAAGCTGTGCGTCAAGCCAGACAAGAATTGCAAACAATGATGAGTGGCACTGCTAGTGCTAGCCAGATCCGCGATAAAAACACCCAAATAAGCGGATTAAAAAAGCAGTTGGATGATGTGAGATTTGAAAGTATGCTGGCAATGCGAGACATCCTCACGCCAGCACAGCGCACCCAATTAGCTGAATTGATGAAGCAGCGCCGCGAAACAGCTAAAAACAGGATGCAAAACGGCGCAAAACCCCAATAATACTCCCATTAAAATCTAGGTTTCTGAGAACCAAGACTTCTTAAATAAGTCTTGGTTTTTGGTGTTATAATTCATATTTATTGTTAAATTTAACAAAAACTGCTGAATGAATCTCCACAACAATTCGAGTTACATTTATTTACACGGATTTGCTTCCAGTCCCGATTCCCTAAAGGCAAAATATTTCCGCGATCGCTTTTCTTCCCTAGCAATTGACCTGAAAACTCCCGATCTCAATCACCAAGATTTTTCCAATCTCACCCTCACCAGGCAATTACACCAAATAGAAACAGCATTTTTGTCGCCCCAAACACTTGGGCCAGTGGCAGAAAATATCAAAAATGTTAGTGAAGTCACCATCATTGGTTCTAGTTTTGGCGGGCTGACAGCAGCTTGGTTGGCCCAACGACAACTATCGGTAAAACAAATAGTTTTGTTAGCACCGGCTTTTGACTTTCTCTCCCACTGGCTGCCCCGATTGGGACAGGAACAGTTACAAAAATGGCAGTCAGAGAAATATTTACCCGTATACCACTACGGCGAACAGCGTTATCTGCCACTGAATTATCAATTTGTGGAAGATATGGCTCAATACCATGAAGAAAAATTAATACGGTCAGTGCCTACGTTAATTATCCACGGTCTGCATGATACAATCATACCGATTCAGGCTAGCAGAAATTTTGCCGCTAACCGTCCCTGGGTGCAATTAATCGAACTAGAAGACGACCATTCCTTGGGAAATTTTCTAGCAGAAATGTGGGAAGCGATTCAAAATTTTTGCCAATTCAACTAAAATTTGATTAATTTGCAACTCTCAACACTCCAATGACTCAAGAAGATCGATCGACTCGCACCTTAGCCGTTGACATTGGCGGCAGCGGTATCAAAGTGATGGTTTTGGACGAGGAAGGCCAACCCCAAACGGAACGCAGTCGCTTAGAAACCCCTCAACCACCAAAACCGGAACCGATACTAGAAGCCATAGCCTCCTTAGCTGGGGGACAAGGGGAATTTGACAGAGTATCCGTTGGTTTCCCCGGAGTCGTGCGTCGCGGGATCACTAAAACCGCCGTCAATTTAGACCCCTCTTGGATCGATTTTGACCTAGCAACTACTCTCAAAGATCGGTTAGGGAAACCAGTACGAGTGGCTAATGATGCCGACATTCAAGGATTGGGAGCAATTGCTGGTAGCGGAGTAGAGTTAGTAGTGACTCTGGGGACAGGTTTCGGTTCTTCTTTATTTGTTAATGGTACTTTAGTCCCTAATTTGGAACTCGGACACCACCCATTTCGGAAAGGGGAAACTTACGAACAGCAATTAGGACGTTTTGCTTTAGATACAGTCGGCACGAAAAGATGGAATCGCCGTCTGGAAAAGGCGATAGTCTCCATGCAAAATCTGTTTAGTTTGGATTACTTATACCTGGGTGGTGGTAATACTAAAAAAATTGTTTTTGAATTGCCAGATCGGGTAAAAATTGTGCCAAATGTGACTGGTTTGTTAGGCGGAATTGCTTTGTGGCGCGATTAAAATAGTCAGTAGTCATTAGTCAGTAGTCATTAGTCAGTAGTCATTAGTCATTAGCAAATCATACCATGCTACCTTTTATCCGAAAAGACTTAGCCCAACTTACGGCATACACTCCCCATCCGGGTGCAGCGTCAGGAGAATCAGCACACTCGGAAAGTGCGATCGATCGCCTAGATACCAACGAATGTCCCTACGACTTACCAGCGGAATTAAAACAAAAGTTAGCTTGGAATTATCAGCAGCTAATTGAGACAAATCGCTATCCCGATGGTGGCCACGCAGCACTGAAAGAGGCGATCGCCCAATACGTCAACGAATCGATCGCTGAATCTATTCATGTCCCCCCCCTTGCTAAGGGGGGGCTTCATGTCCCCCCCCTTGCTAAGGGGGGGCTTCATGTCCCCCCCCTTGCTAAGGGGGGGCTTCATGTCCCCCCCCTTGCTAAGGGGGGGCTTCATGTCCCCCCCCTTGCTAAGGGGGGGCTAGGGGGGGTTCTACCTCCAAAAACTGCCATCACAGCCGAGAATATTTCTGTCGGCAACGGTTCCGATGAATTAATTCGATCGCTCTTAATTGCGACGTGCTTGGGAGCGGTTGGCTCAATTCTGGTTGCCAATCCCACATTTTCGATGTATGGAATCATCGCCCAAACCCTCGGAATTCCCGTTCTCAGTGTTTCGCGAAAACCAGATACTTTTGAAATGGATATCGAGGAGGCTAAAAGGGCGATCCTCTCCGAGGGCTGCGCTAACGCCAAAACCGAAAATCCCCCCGTGCGCGTCGTCTTTGTCGTTCATCCCAATTCCCCCACCGCCAATGCTTTGACAACCAATGAAATAGAATGGCTGTCAACTTTGCCCGAAGATATTTTAGTAGTAATTGACGAAGCCTATTTTGAATTCAGCCAAAACACCTTAGCTGGAAAATTACAAGAACATCCGAATTGGATAATTTTGCGAACATTTTCCAAAGCATTTAGATTGGCATCAATGAGAGTCGGATATGCGATCGCCAATCCCGAACTCACCGCCGCCTTAGAAAAAATCCGCCTTCCTTACAACCTCCCAGCTTTCTCCCAATTAGCAGCAGAATTTGCCCTAGCCCAGCGCCAATTATTGTTAGCAGTAATCCCTGAAACTACATCAGAACGAGCTAAGTTAATTGCAGCGATCGCTCAGCATCAACAATTGCAAATTTGGCCTAGTGCAGCTAACTTTGTCTACCTGCGGGTGAAAGCCGACAATCGTAATCTAGCAGAACAACAACACAAACAAATCATGGAGCAACTAAAAGCTGAAGGAACATTAATTCGCCATACTGGGGGAGGTTTGCGAATTACGGTAGGTAGCCCCCAGGAAAATCAGCGAACTTGCGATCGCCTTTCCCAGATATTGACTTGACAAAAACCTTAAGAAATGGTATGAGATGACCAAAATTAATCATACCATTGTTAACGATCGCTCTGTCGTGCCTGACGAATTGTGTGGGGGAAGACACCGATTAAAAGAGCCAAAGCTCGATCGGGAATTTGTGCCACTGTTTGGATATCAAAATACTGTTCAAACTGAGTTAAAAGCATTTGGGCGCGTTCCAAAGCTTCCGGCTTAGCAGTTAACTGTTCCGTCAACCGCACCCAGTGACGCCGAATCCCAAACGCTTTCTGTCTTGCTTCGGGAGATTCAGGGTAAACCAAACAAAAGTCGCCTACGGGAATTGCTTGCTGAGAGTCAACATCAAAAGCACCCCCGACGGCCGCCCCTGGCCCTGCAAACTCCGCGTGGAAACGTTTAATTAAAATTAGACCGTTCCGGCGACGGCTATCTACCAGCAACAGTTTGCCACTGCTGAGTTCTGCGATGATGTCCGAGGAGTGGGGGTAATCCATCAAATCTCTATTTGGGTGGTGAGATGGCAATGCCAGTGTGGACAATAAAATTATAAAGGTGAAGTAAGTTCGTGTTAAAAGGTGATATCTTGAGTTCGATCGAATATCAAAAGCAGGTAGCGCAAGCCCTAGACACACTCAAAGCGGATCTCCCGACCCTTTTTGAGACAGACATCTCCTACGACATCTACACAAAAGATGTTTATTTTCAAGACCCGGTTAACAAATTTAAAGGAAAAATCAACTACCGAATAATCTTTTGGACTCTGCGATTTCACGGTCAACTATTTTTCACCGAAATTTGCTTCGACCTCCACGACGTGACCCAAACAGCCTCGGATACTATTTTGGCAAATTGGACTGTTCGCGGGGTATTGCGGGTTCCCTGGAAGGCACGGATTTTTTTCAACGGCTATTCTACTTACAAGCTGGATGAAGATGGCTTAATTTACGAACATATTGATACTTGGGACCGATCGCCCGGAGAGATTTTAAAGCAATTTTTCCGCAAGCCAGAAGCAATCAATTAAGGGTAACATTTTTAGGGGCAACCCCGATGGTTGCCCTATTCTTAAGATGGTTGCGTCCCAGACTAATTTAGCCACTGCTTGCTAAATTAGCTTAACCTAAAATCAAGCCCGATCGCGCCGGCAGACTCAATTCTAAATACCGAGTTTCCCCTTCCTCTTTCCAAACAAACTCACCTTGACCAAACAGCACTTTCGGGTGAGCATATTTGAAACTTCGGCCGGGATCTGTGACCTGCATCTCAAAGCTAATATGTGCAGATTCTGTGGCAACATTGACCGCAACCACGATTTCTTCATCCCCCAAGATTCTAGCAAAAACATAAACTGTTCCCTGAGCAAACAAAATTTCATACCCTCCGGTGCGGAGAGCACAGTATTTTTGTCGCAAAGCTATCAATTGCTTGTGGTAATCTAAAACATCGAGTTTCCAATCAGATTTGATAGGAAAACCGCGACGGGAATCTGGGTCGAGAGCACCAGGTAAACCAACTTCATCGCCGTAATAAATGCTGGGAGCTCCGGGAAAAGTTAACAGCAACAAGGTAGCAAGTTCAACACTTTTTTGGTCGCCTCCGGTAATGGACAATAACCGGGCGGTGTCGTGACTGGCTAACAAATTGAGTTGAGTGAGCTGAATCGGCCAAGGATACAACTCTAAAACGTGCTGAATTTTTTCGCCGTACTCCTGAGCAAAAAGTGGGGGATAGGGACGGTAAGCACGACCTTCAATTTGAGCTAAATCTACTCGATCGCCCGCTGTAAAAGCAATAGTCGGACCAGCAAACAGATAATTCATCACCCCATCAAATTGGGTACCGTCGAGCCATTCCCTCGCATCTTCCCAGACTTCGCCCACAATGTAAGCTTCGGGATTAATCGCCTTTACTCGGTCTCGAAATTCCTGCCAAAATCCTGGCGCTTTAATTTCAAAAGGAACATCTAGCCGCCAGCCGTCAATGCCGAATTTAATCCAGTATTCGGCTATTTCCATGATATATTCCCGGACTTCTGGATTGTCGTGATTGAATACAGGTAGCGCTCGATTCCCATCCCAACCGGCGTAATTAGCCGGATAATTGCCATCGTAGGGAGCTAGCGGCCAGCCTTCAATTTTAAACCAATCCAACCAGGGAGAATGGGAGCCGTTTTCGAGGATGTCGTGGAAGAAGAAAAAGCCGCGGCTGGCGTGATTAAATACGCCGTCGAGGACGATTTTGATGTTGTGGGCGTGAGCAGCATCTAGAAGATCTTTAAAAGCCTGATTACCGCCCAACATCGGATCGACTTGATAGTAGTCGTGAGTGTGATAGCGGTGATTGCTCGCCGATTGAAAAATCGGCGTAAAGTAAATGGCGTTAATCCCTAAATCTTGCAAGTAGTCTAGCTGTTCCATCACGCCCCACAAGTCGCCACCTTTGTAGCCTTGCAGGGTCGGGATTTCGTGCCACTCCTCCCACATGAAGTTTTGTAGCAGGCGTTGGCGGGGCTGTTTGCTTTTGGCGAAGCGATCGGGGAATATTTGGTAGAATACGGCGTGTTTAACCCAGTCTGGCGTTTGAATCTGCATACAGTTTTCCTAGCTTGCTATGGCTTAGGCTAATGTAGCAGAGGTTGCTGAGGTATCTAACTTTTGGTAGAAAATACAAGATCTTTTTGAAGATATATTCAATTTAGTGATAAGTATTTAAACTCAAAAATCCCCAATCTAAAATCTAAAATCCAAAATCCAAAGTTTCCCCCTTGTCAAGAAGTCCTCACCATCAGACACTGGACTTGGAGAGTTCATCGGCCCCCTGGAGGAAGTTCCTTGAAAAGAGTATTAGCCATCATTCTCGGTGGCGGTGTAGGCACCCGCCTTTACCCCCTAACCAAACTGCGCGCCAAACCCGCGGTTCCCCTTGCCGGCAAATATCGCCTCATCGATATTCCAGTCAGCAATTGCATCAACTCAGAAATACTCAAAATCTACGTCCTTACCCAATTCAACTCGGCATCCCTGAACCGCCACATTGCTCGTACCTACCAATTTTCCGGCTTCACAGACGGATTTGCCGAGGTACTCGCAGCCCAGCAAACTCAGGAAAACCCTGACTGGTTTCAAGGGACAGCCGATGCAGTTCGCCAGTATCTCTGGCTGCTACAAGAGTGGGACGTTGACGAATACTTGATTCTTTCCGGCGACCATCTCTATCGCATGGACTACCGCAAATTTGTGGAGAGACACCGCGAAACCAATGCTGACATTACCCTCTCGGTTTTGCCCATGGATGAGAAGCGGGCGTCGGATTTTGGTTTGATGAAAATTGACCAAAATGGTCGGGTTGTTTCTTTTAGCGAAAAGCCAAAAGGCGATGCGCTCAAACAAATGCAGGTCGATACCACTACACTGGGACTGACATCAGAACAAGCCAAGGAAAGTCCTTACATTGCTTCGATGGGGATTTATGTTTTCAAAAAAGAGGTTCTGATTAAACTTCTTAAAGAATCCTTAAACCAAACTGATTTTGGTAAAGAGATTATTCCGGCATCGGCAAAAGACCATAACGTTCAAGCTTATTTATTTGACGATTACTGGGAAGATATTGGAACCATAGAGGCTTTTTATGATGCTAATTTGGCGCTAACCAAACAGCCTAAGCCTCCTTTCAGTTTCTACGATGAAAATGCTCCAATTTACACTCGCCCGCGTTTCTTGCCACCGACTAAGTTGTTAGATGCTACGGTGACTGAATCCATTATTGCTGAAGGGTGTATTCTCAAACAGTGCCGGATCGACCATTCTGTGTTGGGAGTTCGATCGCGCATTGAAGCTGGATGTACAATTCAAGACACCCTCGTCATGGGTTCTGATTTCTACGAACCCGATGCCGAACGCCATTCAGCATTGGAAAACAGTGGCGTTGCCCTCGGCATCGGTGCAGATACCACAATTCGCCGCGCGATTGTGGATAAAAATGCACGCATCGGCCGCAATGTTCAAATCATTAATAAAGACCGAGTGGAAGAAGCCAATCGCGAAAGCGAAGGTTTTTACATCCGCAGTGGCATTGTAGTAGTGCTGAAAAATGCCACGATTCCCGATGGAACTATCATTTAGTTATTAGTTATTAGTTATTAGTCATTCGCCCTTACTCACGATCGGTTATTCATTAGTTCTCAGTAGTTTGTTATTGAATTTTCAATCTGTGGCATACCCGATTAGTAACTGATGATAAATGATTGTGAATTAATGAATAATTAACACCGATCGATGAGCAATGACTAATGACTAATGATCGCTCTATATAATTACCCCGGTGGAAAATCGCTGTTGACTATCGCTCTCCATCGCCCCTCGAATTTTGCTAACCTACTTGCTAACTTCTGTGGCGATCGCCCATTAATGAGGCAAAGTCTGTAAAACAGTCTGATCTGATACAGAAATCTTCGCTCTCTTGCGTCTGGCCGCTAGCTTCTGAGTCTGGAGTTTGCGATCGTAGCAAGACTGACAAATATGCTGCCCGCTTCTGAGTACAATCGAGTTCTCGGAAAGATCCTTCCAATCGTCGCAGCAGCCACAAGGCCAGCCCAGCAAATAGTTAATCATCTTGTCACCCTGGTAGTGTGAATAATTTATTGAAATCCCATCCTATCTTAATTTTTTGGAAAGTGTGTGTTCTAGTTAACAAAAAACTCCATAAATGTGCAGTTTGCTGTTGAATTAAATCTATCTATAAGCCATAAAAAATCTGGCTACTAACCCTTGACAAAGACAACATTTTATTGATATGAAGAGTAGCGACAAAATCAGAATACTCCTTTAGACAAACAGCTTTTTTTGGGTTTGGGAATCTAAAAATTAGATGGGCGGTTGTGAACAAGGGAGTTGACTGTAAAATTTTCACCGCTCCCAAAATAGATAAAGACGATCGCGCGCCCGGACTAGGTGAAGACGATCGCCTTCTAGTCATCGATCCCAAAGAGCGATCGTCCGTGACAGTAAACGGGGCGCACCTCAGCGCAGCCACATCCCTAGCATGGCCTCCACCATGCCAAAATGCCCACAGCCGATAATGACTCAACAGCTTTCATGACAACAGTTCCCTAATTTAAAATCTTAAATATCCAATCTCAAATCTGACCAGGTGTGGAAATTGCGGACATAAAGCTTGGAACAACCGCACTCGATCCGCTCCAAACATTTGATAGCCTATAATTTGGATGAGATGCCCCGGGGAACTTTCACCGCCAGCATCAAAATTATTGCCTATCCTGTGAATCTAGGATTTATTGCTTCTAAAAACTAACAAGTAACAACTAATAAAGAGGAGATTGGTAAATGGCTGCAACCGACTTTAAAGACTATTACGCTATTTTGGGACTCAACAAAACTACCAGCGCAGATGAAATTAAAAAAACTTTCCGCAAACTAGCCCGGAAATATCACCCGGACATGAACCCAGGGAACAAGGAAGCCGAAGCTCGTTTTAAAGAAGTCAACGAAGCCTACGAAGTTTTGTCAGACCCAGAAAAACGCAAAAAATACGACCAATACGGTCAATATTGGAAGCAAGCTGCTGCAACGACTGGGGGCTGGCCCGGTGGTGGCGGGCCTTCGGGAAGTGGCCCTACAGACTTTGGTGGGGTGGACTTCAGCCAGTACGGCAGTTTTGATGAATTTATCAATACATTGCTCGGCCGGGGTGGCGGCGCGGGTGCTAGTGCCGGCCACAGTGGTAAGTGGAATTACAGCAACTACCGCACTACCGCAGGGGGTCCCACTGGTTTTGGCGGATTTGAAGATTTTGCGGGGTACGAAAACCGCGCGGCGGGAACCTCTCTCAACACTGAAGTCAGTATTTCCCTGACTTTGGGGGAAGCATTTCGTGGCACTTCTAAGAAAGTCGCCAGCGGGGAAGTTTCGATTCCTGCGGGAGTGAAAACTGGTAGCAAAATTAGGGTCAAAGGCAAAGGTCAAGTCGATCCCTATACGAAGCAGCAGGGAGATTTGTACTTGAAAGTGGAAGTTTTGCCTCATCCTTTCTTCCAGTTTGATGGAGAAAATTTGGTTTGCGAAGTGCCGATAACTCCCGATGAAGCGGTTTTGGGAGCGTCGATTGAGGTGCCGGCCCCGGAAGGTATGATAACGGTAAAATTTCCTGCTGGAATGCGATCGGGACAGTCTTTGCGGTTGCGGGGTAAGGGGTGGCCCAAACCTAACAAAGATGAACGAACGGATCTTTTGGTGAAAATTGCGATCGTACCGCCAAAAGAAATTAGCACTCTAGAACGCGAATGTTATGAAAAAATCAAGGCAAATCGTACTTTTAATCCTCGCAGCCATTTAAACCAAGGCCTGCTTTGACAAACTTTAGTCACCGATACCTGATGAACCAAGGAAGGAATGCAAACCTGTTCTTGGATTTAGGCGGGTTGACAAATATCTAGATGTGAAGTTATGGATATTTGTGAACCCGCAATGTGACAGGATTTATATCGATCGACCTCTTCATGTTTTAGCCTTCAACCTATTATGTTACTCTTCGCTGGTTTGTAGTTGGGTGGGTTGGCGACCTTGTTTGATGTCGATGCTAATTTTTTTAGCTCCTTTCCTTTCCAGGTCTCTGATATAGCCGATCGTGCTATTTTCGGCTTCATCTTTACTTCGATAGGGGCCAAAGTAATAGGTGCGGTTTGGTGAGTCTGTATCCACTTCCACCCACCAGTCGCGATTCCTACCACTACTCATAGGTTGAGTGAGTATCAAAAAAGTCATCACGTACATAGCCAAGATAGAAAGTCCGAACATTATACACCTCTGCAATAAGTCAAGTAATTTTTACTGTTCTTAACTTATCAGGGCAAATAGCTAGCTGGAATCGTCCTCAGTGCTGATTAGGCTCAGGTAATTGTTGAGACTTTAGGCAAGTATCGATAATTGGCGATCGCCTCCGTGATTGATTTTAATATAGCAGTCGCCAAGTCAGTTACTCTGTTGACTAACCCTTATATCGTAACAGCAACAATTGCTAACAACAGCAATTGTCCTGGTGAAAATTATCCGCAAGCCCATCTAGTAGCGTATGTCAATGATTGTTAGAAAAGTTGACACTGTGCGTCAACCTTCAATTGGCCGCCCCTGGCGACGCCAGAAAGCCGGGGTGTCAGCCCCACCTAGTTCGCCCCACATCTAGAGTGCGATCGACGATCCGGAGCCGCGACGGCGGCTCAGGGACGGTGATGAAGGTGGCGAAGTCAGGGGTGCCGCCCAACCAGAGAAAGGAGTGAGAAACACCCTCCTCTCCCTGGTTGGGGTAAAGGTAGCGAAGGTTTACCCTAACTACGCAAAAACCAAATTTTGGGCATCTCATATATTTCTTATATTTTTGCCCTAAAGTCTGGTAATCTCTGATTACTTATTACTGACTCGCTAAACGGGATCAATTCATTCCGCCAGTAAAAAAAAATAACTTAGGCGGATTTCTCCCAATAGTTTCGTGGTCAAGTAGAAAAACTCAATTACCCGTTGATTAACCTATGGAAGCAGTTTGGGACACGCTAAAAAATATCAATTACTCCGGCATACCGATTGCCAAAATCGCTGTTGTTATCATTATCCTGACGTTGACACAGACATTAAGGAGATTTTTTGTTGCAGTCATTGTTAAAACCATTGAGCGTTTTACTAAAAAAACCGAAACGACACTTGATGATGAGTTGATTGCAATTATCAAGCCGGCTTCAAGTTGGCTGATTCTGATTGGTGGATTTTCACTGAGCAAAGAAATTCTGGCAGAGAATTTAGGCTCTCAACTGAACCAAACCATCGGTAGTACGCTCAACTACATAGTCATTTTCATAGTTGCTTATGTTGTTTACCGAGGCTCTTCTATTTTGGGTCAGGTAATAGCCAACGTATTGCTACACACTGAAACAGAGCTTGATGAATTGCTCAGACCTTTAATGCCAAAGATTTTTCAATCAGCAGCAATTATTGTATTGGCAATCAAGATAAGTGAGATATTTTTAGGACAATCTGCCGCTGCATTGGTTGGTCTATTAGGCGGTGCTGGTATCACTTTTGGTTTGCTGTTGAAGGATATCGTTTATGATTGGTTTTGTACATTGATTATTTACTCCGATAATCTCTATCGAGAAGGTGACTGGGTGGGAATATCAGGAGTAGAGGGTTTTGTGCAGATACTCCATATCGGATTCAGAACCACAACTCTGCATATATATCAGTGGGGTTCTATAATGAAAATGCCTAATTCTAAAATGATTTCTGGCATTGTAGAAAATTGGTCACAAAATCCTGGTAGTGAATTAAAGTGGGGTCTTAGTTTAACTCTCAAAATTGATGGCATATCAGCAAAGCAAACTGCCAGAATATGCGATGCTCTTCGAGAAATGCCCTCAAATATTAAGGGATTATCGAAAGAAATAATAGTTCGTTTTAGCAAGATTGAAAATAATGCCAGAGTCATTAAAGTCGTTGCTTTTGTTAATGATGACAATCTCTACTTTGATGCTGAGAAAAACTTAAATCTAGCTATCCTAGAATTACTAGAACAAGAGGGAATAGATTTCCTTCATGTGGAACTTAGAACTGAGCCGGAAAAATATAAACAGAGTCTACAAGTAACCAACAATTGAGCATCCATTTACGGCAAGAATTCATTCTTGCCTGTGAATGGATGCCAACAAATTTTACCAAAATACTCAAGATGACGAGGTAATTTATGCGATAATATGCTTGAGCATTTAAAGTGGCGTTTTCAAGGCGATTTTGACACGGATTTATTCAGCCATCAAGCCATTTACAATCAAAAAGAGAATCAAATTCAAATGTACTTACATTGCCAAAAAAGCCATGTTGTGCATTGAGAATTCCTAGACTTATCTGATTAGTATTCCAACCCATTGAAAAACAAAAGTTACCAGCATGAATAGTCTCAAATTTCAACACCCAATCCAACTGAATACTTGTAGCATAGAAGCCATTCTCAGTTATTTTCAAAACGCCTGGGAAATGGAAGATATGCTGATGAAAAGCATGGTTGGATCGGAAACATTTTATCTCAATCCAGATTCCTTAAGGAACCCCTTAATTTTTTACTTAGGTCATTCTGCGGCTTTTTACATGAACAAATTAAGCTGGGTTAATTTGTTGGAAAAAGTTCTGCTCCCAGATTATGAATTAATATTTGGATTTGGGGTTGATCCGCAAACTCCTGATGAACTCAATGCCGCCATTTCTCATATTCAATGGCCGGAAGTAGCAAAGGTTTGGGAATATCGCCACCAAGCTTATGAAATCATTTCAGAAGTGATTAAAAACACGCCACTTAATCTCCCAATTCATCAAAATCATCCCCTTTGGGCATTGATGATGGGTATCGAACATCAGCGCATTCATTTTGAAACTTCTTCCATGCTAATCCGACAACTTCCTGTAGAGAAAGTTGAATGTCCTGACGGATGGCAATATGCACCTTCTAATGGCAACATTTCCCATAATGAAATGATCGAAGTTTCTGGTGGGTTGGTTGAACTTGGTAAACCCGAAGATTTCCCCCTTTATGGTTGGGATTGTGAATATGGTTATCGTCAAGTTAAGGTTGAACCCTTTTCAGCCAGTAAGTATATGATAACCAATGCAGAATTTAAGGAATTTGTTACTGCTGGTGGCTACGAAAAACAAGATTATTGGGATGAAGAATCTTGGGGTTGGAAAACTGAATATAATGTCAAACATCCCCAATTTTGGATACCTAATAATGGTAGTTACAAATATCGAGCTATGTTTGATGAAATTGAACTACCTTTAGATTGGCCAGTGGAAGTCAATCATTATGAAGCAATGGCTTACTGTCGCTGGAAAGGTGAGGGAATTCGCTTAATGAGTGAAGCGGAATGGAATTTAGCAACTTATGGATCTGATGCTTATGCAAAAAGCATTGCATTAGATACGATAAATGATTTCAATCTCAATTTAAAATTTGGTTCACCGAGCCCAGTCGGTATATTGAAACAAGCCGAAAGTCCTTCTGGATTGTACGATTTACGGGGGAATGTTTGGGAATGGTTGAATGATGATTTTAACCAATTACCAGGATTTAAAACCCATTTTCTTTATGAAGATAATGCCGCACCCTTTTTTGATAGTCAACATAAGATGATGTTGGGTGGTGCTTGGGTGACAAATGGCACAGAAGCCTTAAAGTTTTATCGCAATTGGTTCCGTCCCAATTTTTATCAACACGCTGGTTTTAGGATAGCTATATCGCACAGCTAAGAAGCTTAAAAATTTATTTAAGCTCGAATTTAACCCCAAATTAATCCAGAGAATAGCGAAATCAAATGACATCTACAACTAATCATTTTAAAAAAGTATTGGTATAAAAAAAGTAATCAATACAAGTTTCCCCAGGTGGTTAATTTGTTGGTAATTGAGAATATGGCAATGTGAAATTGATTGAATTTAAAGTGATTAAAAGTGAGATAATAGAAGATGTAGACCAAGCACTATCTCAATTTTAAATTCTGTTCTCCCACTCACCCCAGAATGTTAGAAACTGCCAAAAGTAACTCTGGATTGTACGATTGGTAGGTCAATGTTTGGGATTTTATCTACGAAAATTGTCCTAAAAACAACCGAATAAACAATGATGAGCCTATTAATTGTCTTGGCCGAAGTCGGCCTGGTAATAATTATTTTTCTGTTCTTAAATTGGCTTGTCGGAAATCTATCCAAGCTATTGATAAAATTATCAATATTTAAGCTCGACGATAGAGGGGGCAAAATCCTGCGCCGGAACATCACAGGATTGTTGTTTCTTACTTGCTCGGTGCTGTGCATTTTGCTTATAGGTGCTAATGGTTTTCTCCTCTATCGAGGTGAAGACTTGCAAAAATATACACTCTTACTAATTCTCCGTATCCCATCAGAATTTTGGCTGACACTGGGAATTGGCATTGCTCAAAGTATTGGCACCGTAATTGTAGCAGCGATCGCCCTGAAATTCCTCAAATATTTCCTGAAGCTAGCTAGTATTCGCGCCCAAAACATAGAAAGAAGCACTACCGACGATGAAAGTATTGATGCTTTCTTTAGCGCACTCTATCAAAGAATCAAAGGGGGAATTTGGCTGTGGGCGATCGTTTCCTGTACTCAGTTTCTCAAATTACCAGGAGTAGTTTCAGACTATCTGTCGATCGCACTACGAATCTATCTGATCGTTGCTGTCGGATTACTCATACTCAAAGCAGTTGCAGCGATCGTTGATACCCTAGATGCTCTCAGCCTCAGATACTCCAGCCCTGATAACCTATTGAGATTCTACGATCGCCTACAACACCTGAGCCCTCTTTTGAAGCGGTGTCTGGAATTTGCGATCTATGTCTGCATGGCAACATTGGTAACTCAGCAGATAGAGTTAATCGCCAAACTGTCCGATTTTGGTCTGCGAATTATCAAGATCATTGCCATTATTTTCATAAGTCAGGTGTTCTTTGAGGTGATCTACTTACTGATCGAAGAGGTGGCATTTAAAGACCATAATTTGACTGAAATACAAACAAGCAGACGCTTAACTCTGATTCCTCTGTTTCGGAGTTTGTTGCAATACTTAGTTTATTTCACCGTGGGGATTTCTATCCTTTATACCCTCGACATTAATCCAACTCCCATACTGGCTGGTGCGGGTATTGTTGGGATAGCTGTAGGTTTAGGCGCACAGACACTAATCAACGATATAGTCAGCGGCTTCTTTATTCTGTTTGAAAACTACTATTTAGTGGGTGACTATATTGAGGCGGGGAAAGCCGAAGAGAAAACAGTAGAGGGTACTGTTGAGGCGATTGAACTGAGAACCACCCGCATCCGACATCCGAATGGTCAATTACAGATTATTCGCAATGGGGATATTGGCTCAATTACCAATTACTCGAAACAATACATATTTGCAGTAGTGGAATTTTGCGTACCTTATAATACCAACTTAGCCAAAGTCTATCAAGTAATTGAAGAGATAGGACAAGAGTTAAAAGCAAATTATTCAGATGTACTTGAACCCACACAGGTAGATGGCGTGGAAAGTTTAGGCGAGTCTAACTTATTGCTACGGACAATGACGAAGGTCAAGCCGGGAAAGCATCTTCTGATCCAGCGCATTCTGCGGAAAAAAATTATGGATACCTTGCTGCAAGAATGTATTCTATTTCCGGCTCATATTGCAAGTGAAAAATGACTACACAGAAGTTTCTAAACGCTCCACCCCAAAATTTCAGCTACCTGTTTCCAGACTTGTCTTGAATTGAACGGCTTAATAATCACTCCGGCTACCCCCATTGCAGCAAAGCGACGACGATCGCTCGGTAATGCTTTAGCCGTCAGCAAAACAACTGGAATCATCTGAGTTTGTAGATCGGCTTGCAGATGCTCAAAGCACTCAAACCCGTCCATCTCCGGCATGGAGATATCGAGAAGGATGGCATCAAAGGGTTCTGCCTTCGCTTTGAGCAAGCCTTCGCTGCCAGACTCCGCCTGCATCACTTTCCAACCCCCAAAGCCTTTGAGCGACATTTGCATCACGTCTCGAATGTCCGCTTCATCATCAATCACTAGAATGTGTTTTGTCATTGTTGCATCAATAGTTTAAATCCAATCCTTTCGCGTAACCAAAAGTTCCCAGTCCACCGACTAATTTATGCGCTTCTTCTCTACAATGCCAATGGCCCATCGCTGGCTAAATCGACGGCATAGCGATGGGAAGTGAGAGTTTGGCACAGAAGCGCTGCTATTGCTCGATCGTCCTCAACTAATAGAATTTTCATGGGAGTTAAGCTGCTACGCGGCTAAATTTAATAAATGGCCTAGAAATAGCGAAGACACTGTTGGCGAATTCAGAAAAGACCTAAAACTGCATTATTAGTAGCCAAAATTAGGACACGCCACTCGCGTGTCCGACCTTTTTTTATCAAAAACCCACGTAATTTTGTCGCCACCAAGCACGCACCAACTTAATCTCCTCAAAGCTATAAGCTTCTTGCAAAAACTCATAAATTGCTTTCAATCTCTCATCCCCAATAATCTCAATTGCTTGCACAATTGGCTGCTGTCGTTCCGGTTCAACCAACAAATGGATATCGACTTGCTGCTCCATGTCGATCAATTCTACTAAGTGCCCAACAATTGTAGTAGGACTCATTCCTCTGATTTCTGCTATGCCTTCAACAGTCAAACCTTTTCGGTGCAATTCCCAGGTTTGCATCTGTGTATAGGAAGGAAGATTCGGAACATTGGAACTTTGAACTATAGCAGAAGGTGCAGCACCTGTTGGCAAGCCTTTTTCTTTACAAAAAGTCCGAATCGCTTCCAAGAAAACTTTACCGTACTTATCTCGCTTGTTGCTACCAACTCCGTAAACTTCTACGAATTCTGTGAGGTTTTGGGGGCGTTTTTCTGCCATGTCTCGCAAGCTTTTATCAGCAAAAATTACATAGGGTGGCACGAATTGTTCATCGGCAATTTGTTTACGCAGCGTCCGCAATATGGCAAATAAACTTTCCACTTCTACGGCTAAAGAGCGATTTGTTGCTTGTACTTCGCGTTTGGGTTGAATGGCGATTTCTACTGTGCGCTGACGTTTCATGACTTCCCAACTTTTATCGTTTAGTTTCAAGATGGGGAAGCCGTCGGTTGTTTCATCTAACAAACCTTGATTTAACAGTGAACGTACTAATATTTTCCAATCTTCGGCACTTCTATCTTTGCCGATGCCGTAGGTAGAAAGTTGGTTGTGTTGGTATTGCAATACTTTTTGATTTTTCGAGCCTCGCAACACGTCTATGATGTGATTCATGCCAAATTTTTCTTTGCATCTGGCGACGCAGGAAAGAAATTTCATGGCTTCTATTGTGCAGTCTTCTACTGGTTTTTGGTGGCAACAGTTATCGCAATTTCCACAATTGCCGGGGAATGAGTCCCCAAAATAACTTAGCTGAATTGTGCGACGACAATCGGTTGATTGAGCGTAGTTGATGACTCTTCGTAATTGTTGGCGGGCTATGCGCTGTTCTTGTTCATCGGGTTTTTGATCGATGATATATTCGATGGTTTTGACATCACCGAATCCAAAAAATAGGGTACAATGGGATGGTTCGTTGTCTCTGCCTGCTCGACCTGATTCTTGATAGTATCCTTCGAGATTTTTGGGTAAGTCGTAGTGAATGACAAATCGGACATCGGGTTTGTTGATTCCCATTCCGAAGGCAACTGTGGCTACCATTACTTGTACGTCGTCACGAATGAAGCGGGTTTGGTTGGTTGTGCGATCGCTATCGTTCATGCCAGCGTGATAGGGTAAAGCTGGGATGCCACTTTGTTGCAATTTATAGGCAACTTCTTCTACTTTTTTGCGGCTGAGACAGTAGATAATTCCCGAACCGCCTTTTTTTTGGATTATTTGCAAAACTTCGGCAAAACTGTGCTTGGTTTTGGACCTAACTTCGTAGTATAAATTGGGGCGATTGAAACTGGCGACGTGGATGTAAGGATTGCGCAGGGTTAACTGCTGGATAATATCTTGGCGGACGCGCTCAGTGGCGGTGGCAGTTAGTGCCATAATGGGGATGTCTGGGTAGCGATCGCGCACTCGTTCCATTTGTCGGTATTCGGGACGAAAATCGTGTCCCCATTCGGAAACGCAGTGGGCTTCGTCGATCGCAAAAGCTGAAATTCCCAACTTAGCTGCTACTATATCTAAGAATGGCAAAAATCTCTCCCCCAGCAAGCGTTCTGGAGCAACATAGAGTAGTTTAATTTTACCTTCGAGAATTGCAGTTTCGCGCGATCGCACTTCCTGAGAATTCAAAGTGCTATTGAGAAAAGTCGCCCCAATCCCATTATCTACCAAAGCTTCCACCTGGTCTTGCATCAAGGCAATTAAGGGGGAAACAACTACACTTAAACCCGGTTTCAATAGGGCTGGCAATTGAAAACACAAAGACTTGCCACCCCCTGTCGGCATCACAATCATCTGATCTCGTTTTTGGAGAGCAGCTTCGACAATTTCTCGTTGTCCCGCACGGAAGGAGTCATAGCCAAAAAAATGTTTCAGAGCTTGTTCGAGGGTGGGTGGGACAGGAGATGTGGGCAGATTCGACCCTGACATTTGCAGTAGTTGGTTTGTGAGTTCTACATTATTCTATGCTTTTTGAGTACAAATACAGTTACAATAATTAAAATTCTTAATTTAACCAGAGAAACCGATGCCGAAAGCTATTTGGAATGGTGCCGTTTTGGCCGAGAGCGACAAGTGCGAAGTCGTAGAAAACAATCTTTATTTCCCGCCAGATGCCATCAAGCCTGAATATTTTAAGGACAGCAGCACCCACACTACTTGCGGTTGGAAAGGTGTCGCTAGTTACTACAGTATTGAAGTGGGTGGACAAGTTAATAAAGATGCCGCTTGGTATTATCCTACTCCGAAAGATGCTGCTAAAAATATTGCAGGCTACATTGCTTTTTGGAAAGGAGTTAAGGTAGAAGCTTAAGGCTTGTTTGAGTTAATCTCTTGATAGAACAGGCAATCCAGCCTGTTCCACCAAGAGTTAGTTTTATGGTATTTTCAAAGCTCGAACAGGCGGGAGTTTCTGCTATACTATGACTCTGCCCAAGCAGCCGCAGCTTCCCATCCCAAACCGCGACGAACAATCACCGGTTCTTTGTCTGTTAAATCTAGGATGGTAGATACTTGATATCCAGGATCGGAACCGTCATCAACAATAATATCTACCAATTTTTCCAAACAGTCAAATAGTTCAGCTTTGCCAAAGTTTTGTGTTTTGCTGGCGGCTGATGGTGCTTCACCTTCGTCATCATCGGTAGTCATGTGAGCGGATGTGGAAATAATTGGATTTCCCAAGGCTTCCAACAGTGTAAAACAAATTGGGCGATCGGGCACGCGAATGCCCGTAGTTTTGCGTTTTGGGTTCATCACCAACCGGGGCACTAACTTGGTAGCTGGCAACACAAACGTATAAGGTCCAGGAATTAATCGCTTGATAATCCTGTAAGCTTCGTTGGTGACAATGGCATACTCGGCAATATTTGACAGAGAAGAACAGAGGAACGTTAAAGGTTTATCATTAGAGAGTTGCTTGATCTGCCGGACTCGTTCTACCGCAGATTTAGCATTGATATCGCAGCCGATCGCGTAAACTGTATCAGTCGGATAAAGCATTACGGCCCCAGCTTTTAGGGCGTTTTTAATCTTCTCGATTCGGTCTTTTTGGGGTGTAACTGGATGCACTTCGTAAATAATTGCCATGTTATGATATTGCAGGCTAATTGGGCGATCGAAATATCCGCTGAAACAATCAATGATGAAAATTAATTGTTAATAATGAATAAAATAGCTTATTTTGAATGCCCAACCGGTATTGCTGGCGATATGTGTCTGGGAGCCCTCGTCCATGCCGGCGTCCCCTTGGAGTACCTAATTGAAAAACTACATTTATTGGGAATTTCGACAGAGTATCAACTGCGTACCGAATTAGTCCATCGCAATACTCAACAAGCAACTAAATTTCATGTGGATTTGATTGCGGATTTGCCGAAAAAAGCTCAAAATCTGGCGGCTGACTCTACCCTCGATCCCTCGGAAACCGAATCCCCCACATTCGATCGCACTCACCACCACCATCACCAGGGTGACGAACATTCTCACCATCACGACGCTGGAGATGCCGAAACTAGCCACAATCCCCATCGCCACTTGCCAGAAATTGAGCGCATCATCCTCTTGGCCCAGTTACCTCCGCGCGTGGAAGCCTGGAGTTTGGCTGTATTTCGGAAATTGGCAGAGGCTGAAGGTGCCGTACATGGTATCTCCCCAGAGGAGGTTTATTTTCACGAAGTGGGCGCTACGGATGCACTGGTGGATATTATCGGTACTTGTTTGGGTTTGGATTGGTTGGATATTGATGAGTGTTACTTTTCGGCAATGCCCACTGGGGGCGGTACGGTGAAAGCAGCCCACGGTAGATTGGTGGTGCCGACACCGGCGGTGATGCGGTTGTGGGAAATGCACCAAGTGCCGGTTTATAGCAATGGGATCGATCGCGAATTGTGTACGCCAACGGGTACTGCGATCGCCTGTACTCTGGCTTCTGGGTTTGGCCCGCCACCATCTATGCAGATTCAGGCGATCGGATTGGGTGCCGGTTCTAGAATGCTGGCAATTCCTAATATTTTGCGCCTCTGGATTGGGGAGAAAGCAACCCCCCCCTACCCCCCCCAAGGGGGGAAAATTGGAGGGAAGAAGTCAACCCCCCCCTACCCCCCCCAAGGGGGGAAAATTGGAGGGAAGAAGTCAACCCCCCCCTACCCCCCCCAAGGGGGGAAAGTCGCAGATTCCCCATTCACCCCCCAAGGGGGGAAAGTCGCAGATTCCCCATTTCCCATTTCCAATTGCCAAGAAACTATTATGGTATTGGAAACCCAAATTGATGATTTGAGTCCCCAGGCGATCGCCTATGTTTTTGATGCTTTGTTTGTCTGCGGTGCTCTGGATGTTTTTACTCAACCAATTGTGATGAAAAAGTCGCGGCTGGGGGTGTTGTTAACTGTGATTTGTCATCCCGAACATCAGGCTGCTTGCGAAACAGTCATCTTTCGCGAAACTACTACTTTGGGAATTAGGCGATCGACTCAACAAAGAACTATTTTGCACCGAGAAATCCAGAAAGTTCAAACCAAGTACGGCCCAGTACACATCAAAGTTGCCAAGAGTGGAGAAATGATTACTAATGTGCAGCCGGAATACGAAGATTGTGCAGAAATTGCCCGACTTAACAATATTAGCTGGCGGGAAGTTCATCGTTTGGCGCTGGAAAGTTGGTACGCTCCATGATACAGCCTATTCTAGCTTCATGACTTTAATCTGCGACATTTGTGACTAAATGCCCGTCTTCCATGTAAATAATGCGATCGGCAATATCCAAAATACGATTGTCGTGGGTGACAAGCAAAATCGTGCAACCTTGTTCTTTGGCTAGTTTCTGCATAATTTCTACCACATCTCGCCCGGATTTTTTGTCTAAAGCAGCAGTGGGTTCATCGGCTAATACTATTTTAGGATGGCTGACTAACGCACGGGCGATCGCCACTCTTTGTTTCTGTCCTCCTGACAAATTTTCGGGGTAATAATTAGCCCTCTCTCCCAAACCCACTGCTTCTAACATTGCTATGGACAAAGCATCCATATTCTGATTTAGCATTTCTTTATGCAATTCCAAAGACATTCGCACGTTTTGCTTGGCTGTCAAAAATGTCATCAGATTGTGTGCTTGAAAAATATACCCAATTTGCTTTCTCAGTTTGGTTAATTGATGTTTGCTAGCCGAGACTATTTCTTGTCCCAGAATTTTGAGACTCCCTTCCTGGGCAGAACGCAAGCCTCCTAACATGGTTAATAACGTTGTTTTCCCGGAACCGGAGGGCCCCGTCATAATTACTATTTCTCCTGGGTTGATATCCAGATTTATGTCAAATAAGGCTTGTTTTTTGAGGGACCCTTGACCGAAGTAGTGATTGAGGTTTTTGACGGAAATTACTGGTTCGGTTGTCGTGGTGGTTTCAGCAGGGAGATTTAGGGTTTCCATGGGGATTTTTGGGGCAAAATTTACCGAAAATTAGCGCTGATTAAAAGATGTCTGCGGGGTCTGCTGATTGAAGTTTCCGAAGAGCGATCGCACCAGAACCTGTACACATCACAATCGTCAAACCTAACACTACTACTGCTCGATTTGTGGTCATTATAATTGGTAGTAAAGTGGCAGATTGTGCTAGGGAATACATTCCATTGGCGATAATAATTCCTGGCATAAAACCTAAAACTGCTAAGAGGAGAGCTTCTTGAATTAAGACTCCTACTAAATAGCGATCGCTATATCCCATTGCTTTTAAAGTAGCATATTCTGCTAAGTGGTCGGAAACATCGGAGTAAAGAATTTGGTAAACAATAATTAGACCCACAATAAATCCGATGATAGTGCCAAATCCAAAAATAAAGCCGATGGGGGTAGCATTTGCCCAGTAAGCTTTCTCTATTTCCGCAAATTCTGCTAAGGTTAAAACTTTAACATCATTGGGTAAAGTTGCTTGTAGCATAGACTGGACTTTTTTGATATCTGCACCAGGTTTAAGGGTGATTAAACCCACATCAATTTCATCTGGTTTCCTTTCGGGAAATAAGTTCATGAATGTGGAGTCACTGACTATGACATTCCCATCAGCGGTGAAAGAAGTACCGAGGGTAAATAAACCCGATACTTGAATGTTGCGTTTGTTTAGTTCTGTTTCAAGGCTGGATTCTTTCTGGATAATTTGGGCAATATCGCCATATTCAGGTCTCGAAGATTGGTCGAATAAGGCATGATTAAACATTTGAATTTGATGCAGTTGTTTGTTGACATCTGGCAAATTAAATGTGATGTTTCCGGGATCTACTCCAAAAATTAAAATCGCTCTCGTAGTGCGATTGGTGGGATTTCGCCACCGCCCAATATCAATATGCAAAGAAGTTACAGATTTGACTCCTTCAAATCCTTGGGCTTGGTATAATCTATCTCTTTTGAAACTTTTTACCGCAGCAAATGTTTCAAATTGAGGATTGATTAACACTAAGTCTGTTTGTAAACTTTGGTGCGGTTTGATGGCAGAATCGAAAAGTGCATCTCGGAATCCTAGTTGCACGAAGATTAGGATATCTGCAAAGGCAATGCCGGCAATGGCAACTGCAAGGCGGGTTTTTTCTCTGGTTACTTGCAACCATGCAAGGGGTGTTTTACGAAACATATAATTTGGGAATGGGGAATGGGGAATGGGGAATTGGGAATTGGGAATTGGGAATTGGGAATTGGGAATTGGGAATGGGGAATTGGGAATTGGGAATTGGGAATTGGGAATTGGGAATTGGGAATTGGTTATTGGTTATTGGTAATTCGTAGGGGCGAAGCATGACCGCAGACAATTTATTAGCGATCGCCTGAGATTTACAGCGGTCATGCTTCGCCTATGCGAAATCGGGATGCTCCCTTTTATTCCGCATCTATCAGTGCTTGAATATCACTGTTCATAATCAAGTTAATATGGCGCGTAATCTTGTCAATTTGCCAATCCCACCACCGAATTTCTAATAATTGTGCAACTTCAGCATCGCTGAAACGCTGTTTGATTATACCTGCGGGATTTCCACCGACAATGGTGTAAGCCGGAACATCTTTTACCACCACAGATTTCGCTGCAATCACCACACCATCACCGATTTTGACTCCGGGCATAATCACTGCTTCGTAACCAATCCACACATCATTACCAATCACAATGTCTCCTTTACTTGGCAATTCCATTAATAAATTCATGGCTGTTTCCCAACCATTACCAAAAACAGGAAAAGGATAGGTTGAAATGCCGTCTAGTTTGTGGTTTGCACCATTCATGATGAATTTGACATTGGTGGCGATCGCACAAAATTTACCAATAATTAATCTGTCATTTCCGTAGTTATAAAGTACATTTTTATCGAAGTTTTCCGGACCAGTCGGATCGTCATAGTAGGAGTAATCACCGACAATAATATTAGGCGATTTCACAAAGTTTTTGATGAAACCTACGCGCCACTGGTCTATCATGGGATAAGGTAGGTTTGGATCTGGACCAAATTCTGCCATAACTTTCCATCCTTCAAGGTTCGGATTCGGGACTTTAGTCTTTCTGAATTGCTACCATTACCTGCAAGTTTGTCAACCCTTCAACTTGTTTGCTACCTTCTGAATTCAAGTGAAGTTTTACTTCCACTACTCGGCTGTCCAAGTTTTCTCCCGGTTGGTTGCTAAACACATTTTGTTTGCTGACTTTCAATCCAATCTCTTTAACAACTCCTGGCAATTCTCCGGGAAATGCTTGGCTGGTGACAGTTGCTTTTTGACCGACTTTGATTTTGCTAATATCAGTTTGATAAACTTCGGCTACGACTACCATTTGCTCAGTTTTTCCTACATCCGCAATACCTTCGTCGCTAATTTTTTCGCCTGGGCGAGTATGAATTTTGAGGATTTTTCCGGGAGTTGGGGTGCGGATATAAGCTTGATTTAATTCCGCTTGGGCGCGCTTGACTTGGGCGATCGCACTATTGATTTCTGTTTCGGCTGCTTCTATATCTACCGGGCGTACTTCGGCTATTTTTTCGAGAGTGGCTTTCGCTTCTTCTAGTTGTTGGCTACCACTTCCTTTGATGCGTTTGAGATTGGCTTCGGCTTCATTTAGCTGCTGTTTGGCTGTATTATTAATTCTCGAAAGATTGGCTTGGGCTTCCTTCAGTTGCTGTTTGGCTGTATTGTTGATTCGATCGAGATTTGCTTGGGCTTCTTCAAGTTGCTCTGTTGCTGTACTATTAATCCTGCTGAGATTTGCTTGAGCTTCTTTAACTTGCTGGCTGTTGGTTTCTACTGCTAGCTTTTTGGTATCCATTACGGATTTAGAAATTGCACCTTCGACAACAAGTTGTTGATTTCGCACGTATTCAGATTGTGCATTATTTAACTCTGCTTGCAACTTGTTAATCGCTGCTATTTGTGCTTGTTTTTCTCCTTTCCACTGTGCATTTATGCGGCTAATTGTTGCTGTTTGAGCTTTCTTTTCTCCTTCCCACTGGGCGGTGATTCTGTTAATTGTCGCTTGCTGGGCGCTTCTGTCTCCTTCCCATTGGGCGAGGGTGCGATCGACTGTTGCTTGTTGCGCTGTTTGATTCCCTTGCAATTCTGCTGCTAGCTTGCCAATTGTCGCTGATTGTGCTGCAATTTCTCCTGATTTTGCACCGGCTTTGACTTTTGCTAAATTTGCTTGGGCAACTTTTACTTTTTCTTTGGCTTCGTCTAAGGCAGATTTTAGCCGATCGCCTGCATCCAAAATTGCGATTAACTGCCCAGCTTTCACCGGATCGCCTTCTTTGACTAAAATCTGCGAAATGCGATCGCCATTGAGATTTTGCGATACTCCCAACCGAATCACTTCTCCTTGGGGTTCCAATCTTCCTAAAGCGGTTATTTTCCTAGCTGGAGGAGTTGTTTCCACAGGCAAAGGTTCAGCAGTTTCACTGATAATTCCCGACTGAGAAATTCCATAAAAAGCAGTACCCACGCTAATTAAAGCGCCAGCAATTACTAATCCCGTTACCAATCGATTGTGAGGTTTGATGTAATCTTGAAAGTTCATATATCTCCTCTATTTGACTTGGTTTTTTCTAGATAAGCCACCAACATCTCTTTTAATAAATTCGCTTGCTCTGTGAAAGAAATCCTTTCACCTTGATAAAATCTTCTTCCCAACAAACCATCAATATAGTTGATGATAAATATCGGAATTTCTGGATTGGAGATGCCTAAGTAGCAGCCTACGGCTTCTTCATAGCGCTTTCCTGCTTCCTGAAGTGCCTGATTACTCTCAACCTCTTGCCGAGTTTTGTGATGACAAAAATCAAAGGTTATTGACAAACTTTTGACAATATAATCCTCACTTTTACAGACATATTCCATCAGTTTTTCAATCTTTTCACCTAGGGTTGGTGGATTTCCTAATTCCGCTAGCGCTTCTTCTTTTGTATCTTCATAGCTCAAGTATTCAATTAATTGATCGAATAGGCTTTCTTTACTGGGGAAATAGTGGTAAAGCGTGCCTGTAGAAACTCCAATTTCTGAGGCTATTTCACGCATTGTTACTGAGGAATAGCCTTTTTCGGCAAAGATTTCAAAGCATTGGTTCAACAGTTGTTTGCGGTAGAGTTCGTGGTCAACTATCTTTGGCATAAGGTCGATCGATCTGAAATGGTGGATTTTAGATCCTAGGTTATCGAAAATTTAAAATCGATCGAAACATATTACTATATCGAACATCCGATATACTATAACCTAAGTCCTAGCTTAGGTTTAGCTGTTGAGTTAGGTGTTGGTATATCGAACATTTGTTATAATTAATCTTGCACAAAGTGGTAGATTTTGTCAAGAGGTACAGTAAAATTATTTGAGTCAATGGAAGTGGCAGAAATTAATCCAACTGTATCGATCGCCTTTTTGCACCCTCTGGAAACCAACTATGAAAGTCAGAAACTACGAAATAGGGGATACCGAACAAATTATCAAACTGTTTTATGAAACCGTACACCAAGTAAATATCCAGGATTACACAAAAGCACAAGTAGACGCTTGGGCTCCTGTTGACATCGACCGGGAAAATTGGGTCAAAAGTTTAAGCAATAAATTTACTTTTGTAGCGACAGAAGGTGACATAATTGCAGGTTTTGGAGAACTAGAAATCAACGGTCATATCGATCGCTTTTACTGCCACAAGGACTTTCAAAGGAAAGGAGTAGGCACAAAAATATTAGAACAGATTGAAGCCAAAGCCAAGGAATTAGGACTAAAAACAATATTTACCGAAGCCAGTATTACAGCCAAACCTTTCTTTGACAACCAAAAATTTGTGGTAATTAAACAACAAGAGGTAGCACGGAGAGGGCAAAAATTCATCAACTTTGCCATGACCAAAAATCTCTAACATTTTTATCGCTCAAACTCAGAGGTATAATTTAGAGAGAATGTTTTATCAAGGAGTGGCAATTGTGACAGAAGCTACAAATGTGTTGGGTGGAAAATTAGAAACTTGCTGCACGTCGCCCATGACGGGATATTATCGGGATGGCAAATGCAATACAGGTGGTGGCGACTATGGGGCTCACACAGTTTGTGCTCAATTGACAGCAGATTTTTTGCAATTCAGCAAGTCGAGGGGAAATGATTTGATAACTCCAGTCCCCGCATTTAATTTTCCCGGTTTGAAACCAGGGGATTGCTGGTGTTTATGTGCGTCACGCTGGAAGGAAGCGATGGATGCTGGAGTTGCACCCAAGGTAGTTTTGTCAGCGACTCACGCCTTAACTTTGGAATACGTTTCTTTGGAGGAATTGAAGCAGCACGCTGCTGATTTGTAGGGAAAAATGGTTGACAGTTGACAGTTGACCCTTCGACTCCGCTGCTCCAACCGCGTAGCCGAAGGGTGGAAGGACACGGCGCGCCACAGTTGACAGTTGACCAATAACCAATAACTAATAACTAATAACCAATAACTAATAACCAATAACTAATGACTATATTCAGTATATTTACGCACATTAATCATAACTTTACAATTATGGGATAGAAAAAAGGTGAAGATTACGGAATTGATTTTGGCAAGTCTACCCATAATAGACGTAAAAATACTGATTAGCAGTAATGATTTAGCCTGTTGTCGATCGATTGGGAGCAAAACAGCGCAACGACAGGCAACTCCTAATTGCTTTAAACAAGCTTTATAATATCCCTAATTTACAAAATGAGTATCCCAGTTAACCGTAAGAGTTGACAGGAAAAGTTTATGCTTAAAAAATAGGCTTGCCTAAAAATCAGAGTGCCTCTGGGAGAAACTATGTCACAGTCTAACAAATCAAGCTATTGCTCCTGTGCGAGGGCGCAAACGCCAGACACTACTACTAACTTGCAGCTCATAGTAGAGCAGCTAACAGCAGAATTAAACAACACCCGCGAGCAACTTCAAGGGGAAATCGATCGCCTCAAAACAGCCAACGAGACTTGGCAAAGAGCGATGGGTGTTGCTCCGATTCTGCTATGGGCGACAGACAAAAACGGCAAATTAACGCTTGCCGAAGGCAAAGGACGAGAAAATTTGGGTTTTTCCCCAGAAGAACTCACCAGAACCTCGATTTTTGAAGTCTACAATCACCATCCAGATATCTATGAAAATATGACTTGGGTATTGGCGGGAAACTCACGCTATTGGAATGCCCAACAGGGGGATTTAATATACGAAATTCGATCGACACCTGTATACAATCCCCAGGGCGAAGTTGTCGGTGCTGTCGGTGTTTCTACGGAAATAGGGGATGGATCGCGATCGCCAGCGGCATTGCAAAAAGCAAATCAAGAATTACAACGCCAGCTTCAGCAGCAAACAAAAAACTTTCATGCAGCACTTTACGAAAGCGAAAAAAAGTACCGCAATCTCGTCCAAACCTCCCAAGAATTAATTTGGTCTGTCGATATTCAAGGCTTGTTAACCTTTGTCAATGCCGCCGCCGAACGCATCTACGGTTATGAACCACCAGAAATGATCGGGCGCAGTTTCACGGAATTTTTGCTTCCCGAACACAAACCCTTACAAATACAAATATTTGAACAACTGTTAGATAACACCAGCCTTCAGCCCCCAGCACCTAACTATGCTTACGAAACAGTACATCTTCGCAAAGACGGCACTCCCGTTCACCTGCGGGTAAACAGCATCGTTAACCAAGCCGAAAACGGCACTATTTTAGGACTAACTGGTACGGCGACAGATATTAGCGATCGCAAGCGATCGGAAGAAGCTCTAGAAAAAACAACAGATCAACTTTGGGCAGTTTTAAATGCCGTACCGGGATTAATTTCTTGGATCGATTCAGATTTGCGGTATATAGGAGTCAACCAGCACTTAGCAACTTCATTCAAGCGTTCTCCTGAAAGCTTTGTTGGTGAAGAAATAGGGTTTCTCGAACGAGGATCTAACTTTGGACAACTACTGCGGCAATTTTTTGAAAGTTCAGATCGGGAAACATCGCAAGAAATAGAAATAAAAATTAACGGCTCCCTGCGCAACTATTTAATAGTCGCTCAAAAATATCATCAAGGAACCGCAGCAGTGTCCGTAGGAATCGACATTACCGATCGCAAACGCGCCGAAGCTCAAAAAACCCAATTAATTGCTTCCTTGCAAGAATCAGAACACAAATTTCGGAGCCTTTATGAAGCCACCAGCGACGCAGTAATGTTGCTAAATGAAGAGATGTTTTTTGACTGCAACTTCGCAACATTAAAAATATTTGGATGTAGCAAAAAAGAAGATTTCTATGGTAAACATCCCAGGGATTTATCTCCACCATTTCAGCCTAACGGAGAAGATTCAAAGACTCTTTCTAAACAAAAAATAGCCACAGCCATGGAAACAGGAAGCTGTCGATTTGACTGGGTTCACAAACGACTCGACGGTTCAGAATTTCCCGCAGAAGTGCTGTTAAACAGCATGGAAATTAATGGAGAGAAATTCTTACAAGCAGTAGTGCGCGACATTACAGACCGCAAGCGAGATGAAGATAAAATCAAAGCTTCCCTAGCCGAAAAAGAAGTGCTACTCCAAGAAATTCATCACCGCGTCAAAAACAACCTGCAAGTTATTTCCAGTTTGCTCAAACTTCAGTCTCGCTATATTCAAGATAGCCACGTTACTGAACTGCTAAAAGAAAGCCAAAACCGAGTCAGGTCAATGGCTCTGGTTCACGAACAATTGTATCAATCCAAAGACTTATCAAAGATTGACTTTGCTGATTATATCCACAACCTAGCCCAAAATTTATTCCAAGCCTATGAAATCAATGCCAAAGGAATTAAATTACAAACAAAGATTGCACCATGTTTTCTGAATATTGACACCGCAGTTCCTTGCGGATTAATTATCAACGAATTTGTGACAAATTCCCTAAAGTATGCTTTTCCAGAGCAAAATCAAGGTACAATCAAAATAGATTTCAGTTTCGATGATAACAGGGTCTGCGTGCTAGTTGTTAGCGACAGCGGTATTGGTTTACCAAAAGACTTAGACTATAAAAACTCTCGAACATTGGGGTTGCGTTTAGTCGTATCTTTGGTTAAGCAAATTCGCGGGAATATAGAACTTTTGAAAACTGATGGAACAGCTTTTAAAATAACATTCTCACAACCAGAAATGCACCAGGAGAGCAAACTTAATGTCAAATAATAAGATACTGATAGTAGAAGATGAAAGCATCATTGCTGAAGATCTTTTCGACAGTTTAACAAGTCTGGGATATCAAGTAACTGCGATTGTCTATTCTGGGGAAGAAGCGATTATAGCCGCATCAGAAGTGCGACCAGATTTAGTGTTGATGGATGTGAATTTACAAGGAAAAATAGACGGGATAACAGCGGCAGAAAAAATTAGATCCCGCTTCCAAATCCCAGTGATTTACCTCACAGCTTATGCCGATGAGAATACATTGCGACGAGTGAATTCTACCAAACCTTTTGGTTGCATCATCAAGCCATTTGAAGAAAAAAACTTGCACACAACTATTCAAATAGCCCTTCACCGACATCAGTATGATTGCTTGACAAATCTACCAAATCGTTCCTTGCTGCGAGAAAAGCTAAGTCAGCTATTAAATGAGCAAACAGAATTGTCAGAATTCATTCCGGTTGTCACTCTCAGCTTAGATAAAATTAACCGGATTAATAGTACCTTGGGACACCATATTGGTGATTTAGTAATTTGCAGTATTGCTCAGCGGTTGAATAATTGTACCAATAAAATTCATCTGGTGGCTCGTTTGGAAGCAGCCGAATTTGCGCTGGTTCTCGAACCTGTGAAAGACAAACAGGATGCGGTCAAGATTGTTCACAGCATTTTGGAAATTGTCGCCCAAGCAATCATTGTAGAAAGCAGCGAAGTTTACCTCACGGCTAGTATGGGTATTTCTTTGTATCCGGGCGACGGTAGGGATGCAGAGGATTTGCTAAAAAATGCTTATACAGCTATGTACTATGCTCAGGAAAAAGGTGGAAATAATTATCAATTTCATGCCAGAAATATTGCAGATAATTCTATTAATAAACTAGCTCAAGAAATGAGTCTTCGTAATGCTTTAAAACGGTCGGAATTTGAAGTTTACTATGAGCCTAAAGTAGAAATAAAGACGGGAAAAATAGTGGGTGCAGAAGCTTTAGTGCGTTGGAACCATCCAGAAATGGGACGGGTTTCCCCTGGAGAATTCATTCCAATGGCTGAAGAAATGGGCTTGATTGCGCCTTTGGGGGAATGGGTATTAGAGACGGCTTGTAGGCAAACTAAAGCTTGGCAAGCGCAGGGTTTGGGTCTGCTACGAGTAGCAGTCAACGTGTCAGCCCGCCAGTTCGATCAAAAAAATCTGACGCAAAGAGTCAGTGAAATATTAACAGAAACTGGTCTGGACCCTAAATATCTGGAATTAGAATTGACGGAAAGTCTGGTGTTGCAAGATGAAACGGCAGTATCCCAAGCTTTTAGTGTGTGGAAAAAAATGGGAATTAGGGTGGCAATTGACGATTTTGGCACGGGATATGCCTCCTTAAGTTATTCCAAGCGGTTTCCCTTTGATGTTCTGAAAATAGATAAGAGTTTTATTCGGAATATTACAGAGGATCGTCAGAATGCAGCGATTACGATCGCGATTATTCAAATGGCACACTCGATGAATATGAAGGTGGTGGCTGAGGGGGTAGAAGATGAACAGGAACTTGCTTTTTTGTGTACTCACGATTGTGACGAAATTCAAGGCTATTTTTTCAGCAAGGCTTTGCCCCAGGATGAGTTTGAAGCGCTGTTGAAAAGTGGTAAGCGCTGGGAGTTATGGAAGACGGAAGAAGGAAAAAGAAAAATGCAATAAATCCGATCGCCCTTTAAATCCTGATGGTTGGGCGATCGGAATAAAGCCGATTTGCGAAAGCTTACAGCGGGAACTGCTGTGTATTAAAAACAGCTCATCCCCTGTCTTGTTAGACGGCGGAGAAATTGTCGATAAATCGCCCCGCTGAGAAAACCGCGCGGTGTTAGACTGCCGGAACCGCTACCCGATTCTTGGGAACAATCTGTGGCTGATAGGAAAATACCTCTCGGTCACGGGGATTGACGGTCACTTTGATCCACTGCACGTCGTTGAGGCCATTCGCCACATTGTTGCCAAAGGTCTCGACGCGAGTGAAGTTCTCAAGGCGTTGACCCTCACTATCCAGAAATGGCTTGTCAATGCGGTAGTAGTGCGAGTCGCCATGCACGTAGGCCACCGGCTTACGGAAAGCGATCGTCTCATCGCGAAGCGCGATTAAAAAGTCCTTGTAGCCATCAGGCGTGAGAGTGCCATCAGCCTGCTTATCGGTTTCCACCAGTGTTTTCGGATCGCGCAAAGGCGCTCTGGTGCCATCGGTTAGATCCCACCCCGGATTGGCTTGGGTGATAATCATCACCGCCACTGAATTGCTGTCCTTGGCTGCTTTAAAGCTCTCACGCAACCAGACAATATTGGATTGGTTGCGTGCGTTATACTCAGCCGAGTCAGGTGCGGTGTCACAGAGGTTGTTGCATGAACCGGGAACGTTGAGGGTGACATAGGTAACATTACCGACTGCCCAGCGACGGTTTTCGACACAGGGTACGGCACCCTCAACGCCGAGGCACAGCGGCGCTGTCTGCACTTTCTGGGCTAGCTTACGTTGTCCGAGTGTAAACTTGGTGTTGAAGAATAGCTGACGCTCGCGATCGAGCCGCTCGCGTGATGAGAATCCACCGTTTGCGGGGCGATCGCAGTCAGTCCAATCGTTATCGCCCGGTGTGAAGGCTGCCGGTGCCTTCAGCGCGTTGAAGAATCCGAGGGATTGCTTATAGAAATCTTCGCTACAGGTGGTCGGCGTGACCGAGCCGGGGGTACCACTGCCCGCCTTCAGATCGCCGTCGTGGACTGTAAAGACCAGGTTTTGCGAGTTCATGTCAGCGATCAGGTTCGGAACCCCCGTCAACGCCTGTACGTCTGAGTAGGGAAGATCGCCCCAAAGGCCGATCGCGTATGGCTGGCTCTTGTTCTCCTGTTTGGGATCAGCAGCAGTTGCTACACTGATGGCGGAACTGACCAAGAATGCTAAGATCGCCCATAAACAAATATTACGTAGCACGCGCTTAGTGGTAACGCGCTCAAACACGGAGTAACTAAACTTCATGATATAAATATCCTCAATTATTCTTTGCCTCGGAGAGCGTATGTTGGACAAATAGCTGCTGTCCAAACCATTCAAGCCAAAGATTAGTGTATTGGATATAGTTTATTAAGGAGTTACGAGCAGGTTATTTATGAGTTATGAGTTTGATTTTTGACAGACAATTTAACAACAAGTCCTGATTACGAACCAAAATTCAAAAAATTCGCTCGGCTAACCAGTTTCCCAACCACAGTCCAAAACCAGAAGTAGCCACTAACAGAATAGAGGTGTAAAAGCCATTCCCGGAGACGATCGACCTTTCGGCGGCCACCATCCTCGCCACAACTCCAGCAATAATCCCGATCGCCACCCAAGCCCCATAGACAGCCTTAGAACCCGCCAGTACCAAAGCTAAACCCAGATTCTCGGCACCAGTCAACGCCACCGCACCCGCGATCGCCCCAACTCCCAAGCCAATTAAACCTACAAGCCCCCTAGGGCTGTCAGAATTAACAGATACTTCCCCCATCAGCCCACACAGCAAGCCCACAACCCCCCAACAAATACCCCCCGCCATCGTCCTCATCCAATCCCCAGAAGCACTTCCAGCCATCAATCCCGTCACTGTCGCCACTCCTGCCACAGCCAACACACCAGCCACCAGCCTAGACTCAGCCTCAGAAGTGGCGATCGCCCCCAAGCCAGCCCCAACCAGAGCCCAAACCATCCCTGCGATTGCGCCTCCCGCCTGAAAACCTGCGATCGACCCCCCCACCGCCCCAGCTAAAACAAAAGCCGCCAACCAAACTCTCGCTGTCACCGAGCCCTCCGCCACCAAAATCGCCGCCCACAGCCCATCGGCACCACAGATTAAAGCCCACATCCACAGCGGGGCGACAGATTTGGTCAAAATCCAGCTAGTCAAAGCATAACTGGCAAAGGCGATCGCCAGCGGCCACCAAGGAAAGCCAGAATATTTGGAAGATTGTCGCCTGGGAGTAACAAAGTTTCGCGGTTTGGAATATGGAATCGAAAATTGTTGTTTCCGGTTCGAGGTAGCCTGGGCCTGGCTGGGAGTGTGGAGATTGCCACGTCGCCCTGGAAACCTTTGACGGTTTTCAGCTTTAAATCCTTTCTGGCCTTTCGAGGTAGCTTTTGGAGAATTTTGACTTTTTTTGAAATTAGCCCTAGTTTTTGGCTTGATAAAGCCCCTTCTGTTGAGTTTTTCACGTACAGGTGCAGGGGTTGTTGCTGTCTGAAACGCAGGTTCGATCGCCTTTAATTCCGGCTGACTCAGAAACGACACCAATTGCTCGTAAGCTTGATTAATGTCTGCTAATCTTTGTTGAGCTTTTTGTTGCAGCCGATCGTTGTGGGCAAAGCGATCGGGATGCCACACAAAGGCCAAATCTCTGTAAGCTTGCTTAACTTCTTCTAAGGAGGCTCCAGGCTCAATTTCTAGGATTTCATAGTATTGGTCAATGTCAGCCATAAACTTCGATCTGGAAAAAGTGCGATCGTACTTCAAATCTTCCACTATTCTCAGGCAAACTGCACAGCCCATAAATTTTAGATTGGGGATGTGGAACTTGAGAATTACTGACTCGGAATAAATCGATTCGTCCTTGAGGAACGATGGGGCGACAACTCGCTACAATGAGGAAATACTTTCGTGCGATCGCCCTCAGTGCCAGTGTCCGCCAATAAAACACCCACCTTCATCCTAGTTGACGGCCACTCCCTGGCCTTTCGGTCCTACTTCGCCTTTGCCAAAAGTCGAGATGGAGGTTTGCGAACTAGCACCGGCATTCCCACCAGCGTCTGTTTCGGCTTTCTCAAGTCTCTGTTGGAAGTCATGGCGGCGATCGCACCAGAATACATGGCGATCGCCTTTGACACCGCCACACCCACCTTTCGCCACGAAGCCGACGAAACCTACAAAGCCGGCCGCGCCGAAACCCCAGAAGATTTTATCCCCGATTTGCAAAACCTCCAAGAACTCCTGGGCTATTTAAACTTACCAGCCATCACCGCTCCCGGCTACGAAGCCGACGATGTTTTAGGAACTTTGGCCAACAAAGCCAGCACCTCCGGTTATGATGTCAAAATCCTCACGGGCGATCGAGATTTATTTCAATTAGTAGACACCGCTAAAAAAATCAGCGTTTTATACTTAAGCACAGATGAATTAAGGCGATCGGGAAAAGGCAAATCCCAAGAATACGGTCCCGAACAAGTCCAAGAAAAACTCGGCATATTGCCCGAACAAGTAATAGATTACAAAGCCCTCTGCGGCGACAAATCCGACAACATTCCCGGAGTCAAAGGCATTGGCGACAAAACCGCCATCCAACTCCTAACCACTTACAACACCCTCGACGGAATTTATGCAGCGATCGACGAAATTAAAGGAGCAACCAAGAAAAAGTTAGAAGAAGGAAAAGCAGCAGCCTATCATTCTCAGCACATGGCAACCATCGTCCAAGACGTTCCCTTAGAAGTAGAACTAGAAAATTGCCAGCTCAAAGGTTTTGATGAAGCAGCATTGATACCGATGCTAGAAAAATTAGAATTTAAGACATTTTTAAGCAAAGTCAAACAAATTCAACAACGTTTCGGCGGTGTAGAAGAGAAAGCAGAAGCAATCAGCAATAACCAAGAAAGAGTCTCCTCCAACAGTGGAACAGAAAACTTGCTTGTTACTGTAAATACCAATGACAGTGCCACAGAAAACTTGCCTGTTACTGTAAATACCAATGACAGTGCCACAGAAAACTTACCTGTAGCTCTTGAAAATTCAGAAGACCTATGGTTTTGGAGTTATGCTGATACAACAACAGCCCAGGAAGCAAACAAATTACCAATCAAACCCCGGATAATTCAAAACATAGAACAGTTAAATGAATTAGTCAAACTGCTAGAAACCTGTACAGACAAAACAACACCAGTGGCCTGGGATACCGAAACCACCGCCTTAGAACCACGAGACGCCGAGTTAGTAGGAATTGGCTGTTGTTGGGGAACCGGCGAACAAGATTTAGCCTATATCCCAACCGGACATAAAACAGGCAAAAACTTAGATAAAACCACAGTTTTAAATACTTTGCGTCCGATTTTAGAAAGCGAAAATTATCCCAAAGCGCTGCAAAATGCTAAATTCGATCGCCTCATCTTCCGCTGTCAGGGAATTAAACTAACAGGAGTCATCTTCGACACCATGCTAGCCAGTTATGTACTCAATCCCGAAACCAGCCACAGCCTCAGCGAATTATCCAGGAAATACTTAGGAATTGTCGCCAAAAGCTACAAAGAATTAGTCCCGAAACACAAAACAATTGCTGACATCAGCATTCCCGAAGTAGCAGACTACTGCGGCATGGATGTGTACACCACATTTCAATTAGTAGATAAACTGAGAGCAGAATTAGATGAACAGGACTTACGCACTCCGACTGAAGAAACCGGGTTTTTTACTGAATCTGCTGGTCATAACGAAGTATTTTCGTCAAAAAACCCGGTTTCTGGGCCCCCATCAAAGTCTTTGCATCGGTTACTACTCGATGTCGAACAGCCCTTAGAACCAATTTTAGCAGAAATGGAACATCGCGGCATTCGCATTAATTCAGCCTATCTGCAAGAACTCTCACAACAACTAGAACAGAGATTAGCCAAACTAGAAGAAAACACCTATCAAGCAGCGGGGAGAAAGTTTAATTTAGCTTCCCCAAAACAACTAAGCGAAATCTTATTAGAAAAAATCCCCGAAGAGTTTCAGAAAAAATCTCGCAAAACCAAAACAGGATATTCCACCGATGCCGCTGTTTTAGACAAACTCCAAGGAGACCATCCGATTGTAGATGATTTATTAGAACACCGAACATTATCCAAATTGAAATCTACCTATGTGGATGCTTTGCCGCAGTTAGTGCGGGCGGATACCGGGCGAGTGCATACAGATTTTAACCAGACTGCTACCGGGACGGGCAGGCTTTCTTCTTCCAATCCAAATTTACAGAATATTCCCATCCGTACCGAATTTTCCCGACAAATTCGCAAGGCTTTTTTACCAGAATCAGGTTGGCTGATGGTGTCGGCTGACTATTCTCAAATTGAACTGCGAATTTTAGCTCATTTGAGTCAAGAACCTGTGTTAATCGAAGCTTATCAAAATAACCGAGATGTGCATACAGTCACCGCTCAATTATTATTTGAAAAAGAGGATGTTACGCCGGATGAAAGACGGTTTGGCAAAACGATTAATTTCGGGGTAATTTATGGGATGGGGGCGATTAAGTTTGGCAAATCTATGGGCAAAAGCTCAGCAGATGGTAAAAAGTTTATTGAACGATTTAACCAGCGTTATAGTCAAGTGTTTGAATATTTGGAAAAAGTCAAAAAAGAGGCGATCGCCCTTGGCTATGTTTCCACCATACTCGGCCGCCGCCGCTACTTAAACTTCGATCGCCTCAGCGACTTAAAAGGCACTAACCCCCAAGACATCCACCCCGATAGACTTAAATCTCTCAGTAGAGATGACGCCCAATCTTTGCGGGCGGCAGCCAACGCTCCCATCCAAGGCTCCAGTGCTGATATCATTAAACTTGCCATGATTGAAGTCAACCAAGTTTTGCAAAACTATCAGGCGCGATTGCTACTGCAAGTTCACGACGAATTAATCTTTGAAGTACCTCCCCAGGAATGGGAAGAATTGCAGCCAAAAATCAAAGATGCCATGGAAAATGCCCTACCTCTGAGTGTACCGTTGATAGTTGACATCCACGCGGGCAAAAATTGGATGGAAACCAAATAAAAACCGAGATGAGTCCAAGAAAAATCACAATTTCCCAAACTATGACAAGATTGATTACCTTAAGTATGGTATTCTTACTATTCGGGTGTCCCCAAAAAATAGCAGCGAATAACTATGCTGTCAAACGAGTCAGCGATGGCGATACCCTTGTCGCCCTCGATAGCGCTGGGAAAGATATCAAAGTGCGTTTTGCCTGTGTAGATGCACCGGAAGTTCCCCACACAAATGCTGAAAAGAATAGCAAAGCAGCAGCCCAAAAAAATCAATTTAAGTGGGGAAATTTAGCGCAGCAAAGAACTCAGCAGCTAGTGAAACAAGGAGGCGATCGAGTGGTTTTGACTGTCACCGATACCGATCGCTACGGACGCCAAATCAGCGAAGTTCGCTTACCAAACGGCACATTTGTGCAAGAAGTTTTGACTAGCGAAGGACTAGCCATGGTTTATCGTCCTTACTTAAAAAACTGTCCCAGCGCAAGTATTCTGGAACAAGCCGAAGCCGAAGCTAAGAAAAATCGACGCGGTGTTTGGGGAGATTCCAAGTTTGTGCCAGCTTGGGATTTTCGTAAGAAATGATTTAGTTATTTGTTGTTGACTGTTGACTGTTATTCGACTTTGCCAGTAGAGGAAAGTTGCAAATTTTCAGATATTCCCCCCGTCGTCAGGTGCGGGGGATTTTACATTGACTCCGGGGACTTTTTACCTGGCTGATTTTGGTTAACAGTCCACGGTTAACACTCATGAATTTTGCCAAATGTCAAGTAGAGCAGGTGGCGGAATTATGGAAGGACCCCATAAATAACGAAATTTGTCGATCGACTAACAACTTATTTACGGTCAGGCTGGTATCAATTACAATTTAGATAGTGCCTTTCTGGGTAACGAGTATATTGCCCATGTCTTTAACATTAATCTTGAAAAATCAACTCCAGAACCCTCCTCAAATAGGGTTGAAGCATCTATTCAGTCGCTTGGGTATCAGGCAGAAAATCGGCTGCGGATACGCCTTGGTCATTAGTATTGCAATGTTGGGCGCGGTGGCGGGACGGGTAGTGGAATCCTATTGCAAACACCAGGTTAGGGAACAACTGGCGATCGAGCGAGACAAAGCTGAAATCTTGACCAACCTTAATAATATCGCCCAGGAAGTCAGAATTCACCAGTTGTGGCTGGTGAGTCTGACGAAAAAACCGCAAATTTTCGATCGCGAACGCTCGGACTTTCTCAGTCGCGTGGCTCAGATGAGCGCACAACTAGAACAACTGCAAAGCCTCCCGCAGACTTCAAATCACGGCGTAGTCCAAGATTATCAAAAAATTCAAGAGTTCGCTACAGCCAACAATAAAGTAGTAGAAACTTACTTCCAACAAGTCCAGAAACTATTGGGGAATGAGAAATTATCTGCTTTGAATCCCAAACAGCAGCAGGTGTTCGAGCGCAAGTGGCATAATTTTGCCACAGGCGACAGCGCTTTTAAACTGGAAAAATTTTCCCAGGATTCCGCCCAACTAGCGGGTACTTTTCGCGACAAAGCAGACGAGGTATTTAGAACCTATGACCAAGCTGAAAAACTGGGAACTCTAATTCTCATCTGTTCTCTAGGAATATCAGCAGCGATCGCAGCCATGTTAGCAGCATACACCAGCCGTGCGATCGCCGGCCCCCTAGAAGCCACCACCCTCATCGCTCAGCGAGTTACCGAAGAATCGAACTTTGACCTACAAGCGCCAGTCACCAACGCCGACGAAGTAGGACTGCTAGCAATTTCCCTCAACGAACTCATTCAACGAGTAGCAGAATATACAGAAGACTTGCAGGAAGCAAAAATAGCAGCCGAAGCAGCCAACCGCTCCAAAAGTGCATTTCTCGCCAACATGAGCCACGAACTGCGTACCCCCCTCAACGCCATCATCAACTACAGCGAAATGCTCCAAGAAGATGCTCAAGATTCTGGTTCAGAAGACTTTCTGCCCGACTTACAAAAAATTCAAACAGCAGGCAAACACCTGCTGGATATGATTAGCGATATCCTGGATATTTCCAAAATTGAAGCCGGTCACGTCACCCTTTATTTAGAAAACTTCGATGTAGCAACAATGATTGAAGAAGTGATGACCACGGCTCAACCATTAGTAGAAAAAAAAGGCAATGCTTTAGCACTAAAAACCCAAGGTGAACTAGGTACAATGTACGCAGACCAGCCCAAAGTGCGGCAAATTCTGCTCAACTTGCTCAGCAACGCCGCCAAATTCACCGAAAAAGGTGTGATTACCATTGGGGTAGAAAGAATGAAAATTGAAAAACTCCGACCGACAAAAAGGAATAAAAATAAGGAAGATTCTGTCTCTAATTCATACTATACTGCTCAAGTTTTAGTCTTTCGAGTCACCGACACTGGCATAGGGATGACCGAGGATCAATTACAGCAGATATTTAAGCCTTTTATTCAAGCCGATGCTTCAACTACTCGCAAGTATGGAGGGACTGGTTTGGGCTTGACAATTAGTCAACGTTTGTGTCAAATTCTCGGTGGCGAAATTAGTGTCGAAAGCCAGGATGGTAAAGGTTCAACTTTTACTGTCAGCCTCCCAGAACGGGTGACTATGCAATTATGAAGCCAAAAACAGTGATTTTGACACGGATACACGAATTAATTATTGAGTAATCCCAACATTATCTGCGATCGACTGCGAAAAAGGACGGAAATCCTATCTTCAGATAGCGGAATACCGATCGCCCGATCGCCACTAACTCCCTAAAATGACAATTATACGGCGATCGAGCATTAGCCTTTACAATATCGCTCTTTTAAAATTCAGGGAATTAAAATTTATGCAACCGAATAATCCAAACCAATTTACCGAAAAAGCCTGGGAAGCCCTCAGTCGCACCCCCGAACTCGTCAAAGCAGCCCAGCAGCAGCAGCTAGAAAGCGAACACTTGATGAAGGCTTTGCTGGAACAAGAATCGGGACTTGCTATCAGCTTATTTAACAAAGCAGGCGTAACATTAGCAAAATTGCGCGATCGCACCGATGAGTTTATCAGCCGCCAGCCGAAAATCTCTGGAAGCACCAACAATGTTTATCTCGGCCGTTCTCTCGACTCTTTACTCGATCGCGCCGAAACTTATCGAAAAGACTACGGTGATGAATTTATTTCCGTCGAACACCTGATACTAGGATACGTCAAAGACGATCGCTTTGGCAAAAATCTGTTACAAGAATTTAAACTAGATGAAGCCAAACTCAAAGAAATAATTACCCAAGTCCGAGGAAACAACAAAGTGACCGATCAAAATCCAGAAGGCAAATACGAAGCGCTGGAAAAATACGGCCGAGACTTGACAGAAGCAGCGCGTCAAGGCAAACTCGATCCAGTCATCGGACGAGATGACGAAATCCGCCGCACGATTCAAATATTGAGCCGTCGCACCAAAAACAACCCCGTATTAATCGGAGAACCGGGAGTAGGAAAAACTGCGATCGCCGAAGGACTCGCCCAGCGAATTATCACCGGAGATGTGCCACAATCTCTCAAAGACAGACAATTAATCAGCTTAGATATGGGCGCATTAATTGCCGGTGCCAAATTCCGAGGAGAATTTGAAGAACGCTTGAAAGCAGTCCTCAAAGAAGTGATGGATAGCAACGGGAAAGTCATCTTATTTATCGATGAAATTCACACCGTTGTCGGTGCCGGTGCTACACAAGGATCAATGGATGCAGGCAACTTATTGAAACCGATGTTGGCGAGGGGAGAATTGCGCTGTATCGGCGCTACAACTCTCGACGAATACCGCAAGTATCTGGAAAAAGATGCAGCCCTAGAACGCCGTTTTCAACAGGTTTATGTTGACCAACCAACAGTTGAAGATACTATCTCAATTTTGCGGGGTTTGAAGGAACGCTACGAAGTGCATCACGGCGTTAAAATTTCCGACAATGCGTTAGTGGCGGCGGCTACTTTGTCAACTCGATATATTAGCGATCGCTTCCTCCCTGACAAAGCCATTGATTTAATGGACGAAGCGGCGGCTAAACTCAAAATGGAGATTACTTCCAAGCCGGAAGAACTAGACGAAATCGATCGCAAGGTTTTGCAGCTAGAAATGGAAAGACTGTCGCTGCAAAAAGAAAGCAATGCTGCATCGATCGACCGTTTAGAAAGACTAGAAAAAGACTTAGCAAATCTCAAGGAACAACAAAGCGGTTTGAACGCGCAATGGCAATCGGAAAAAGGTGTCATCGACAGCATTCAAAAGATTAAAGAACAGATTGACAAGGTGAATATTGAAATTCAACAAGCTGAGTTAAAATACGATCTTAACCGCGCTGCTGAGTTGAAATATAGCAAATTAACCGAGTTGCAAAAACAACTGGAAGAAGCTGAAAGTAAACTGACAGCAAGTCAAATTACAGGTAAAACTCTGCTGCGGGAAGAAGTCACCGAATCTGATATTGCCGAGATTATTTCTAAGTGGACGGGAATTCCGATTAGCAAGTTAGTTGAATCGGAAATGCAGAAACTTTTACAATTGGAAGATGAACTGCACAAGCGGGTGATTGGGCAGGATGAAGCGGTGACGGCGGTTGCAGATGCAATTGTGCGATCGCGGGCAGGTTTAGCCGATCCAAATCGTCCGGTTGCTAGTTTTATCTTCCTCGGCCCCACGGGTGTGGGCAAAACCGAATTAGCCAAAGCCTTAGCGTCTTATCTGTTTGATACAGAAGAGGCGATCGTGCGAATTGATATGTCGGAATACATGGAAAAACACGCAGTTTCGCGGTTGATTGGTGCGCCTCCGGGATACGTCGGCTACGATGAAGGTGGACAATTAACTGAGGCTGTGCGCCGCCGTCCTTACTCGGTGATTCTATTTGATGAAATCGAGAAAGCGCACCCGGATGTATTCAATATCATGCTGCAAATTCTCGACGACGGCCGCGTTACCGACGCTCAAGGTCACACAGTAGATTTCAAGAATTCTGTGATTATTATGACATCGAATGTAGGCTCTCAATACATTTTAGATGTGGCGGGAGATGAGGAACAAATGCGGAGTCGGGTGATGGAAGCGATGCGGGGAACTTTCCGCCCGGAATTCTTGAACCGGATTGATGAGATGATTATTTTCCACAGTTTAACTAAGGCCCAATTGCGGCAGATTGTGCTATTGCAAGTGAAGCGGTTGGAAAAACGTTTGGCCGATCGCAAAATGTCTCTAAAATTGTCGGAATCTGCTCTTGATTTCTTAGCAGAAATAGGCTATGACCCGGTGTATGGTGCGCGGCCTTTGAAGCGGGGAATTCAGCGGGAATTGGAAACGCAAATGGCGAAGGGTATTTTGCGGGGAGATTTTGTTGATGGGGATACGATTTTTGTGGATATCGAGAATGAAAGGTTGGCGTTTAAAAGGTTGCCGGCCGAGTTGGTGACAGTTAAATAATCTTAGTAAGGTGGGCTGAGGCTCACCTTATTTTTTTGAGGAGCGATCGTTCTTTTTTTAACAGCAGGTAATATAAAATCCTGTCTTCATCGTCCTGTATTAAACTCTCTCTTCTCTTCCTTCGCGTCCTTCGCGCCTTCGCGGTTAAATCATTCCGATACAACCGGAATTGATATAAATGGCGGGCGGGAAGCCCGCGCCACAAGGGATGGGGCATCGCTTAAGGGCGATCGCTTTCTGATTTATCTTTTTTCAACTCTTGGCGCTCTCGAACAGATTTCGTCAGCAGGTACGTTGCCAAACTGCTAACGGATCTGCTGTCTTCTTCTGTCCATTCTTCGAGAGCTTTTTGAATCTCTTCTGGTAGGTATGCGGTAACTCGTCCCCGTGAAGCCATTGGTTGCACTACAAAACTTCTCAACACAGTCCATCTTACGCTGTGGCCATCGCTTAAGGGCGATCGCCTTCTGATTCGTCCTTTTTCTGTTCTTGGCGCTCTTGGCGCTCTCTGACTGCTTTAGCTGCCACATGGGAGAGCAGGTTTGCGAGTGTTCTATCTTCCTGTTGGGCCCATTCGGACAGGGCTTGATGAACGTCTTCTGGCAGTGTAACTGTTACTCGCATACGTGAAGGCATTGGCTGGCATGATTTTACTTCTATTGTCTTAAATTTTACACTCTAACGTCATTAGATATATCTTTGTGTCATTTGATGTTTTTAACATCAAACTATGCTATTAGTGTATATAAGGCTCAGGCCTTAAAACGTCAGAAGCCAGCCCCTTACTGTGGAAGGTTCCGGGCTGGCTCTGGCTCCAAAAATATCAATGGAGACGAGTTCTATGTTGACATATAAAGACCGCTTGTGCTGTTGGGCGATCGCCCGTTTGTTACCCTCTCATCAATGGATAATTGTTGCCCGCTTCCGCAGCCGTTCCGATGCAGACGGGCATTTTCAGTTTTTGCGTCAAACTATACCTCACGTTAAGTTTGAGGTTGTGTTCGATTTAAGCGGGGACAGCAACCGTTTATCGGCGTTGGGCCGCTCTGCCAATTCCCTCGCCAGCGGGTTATAAATGGTAATTTTTGAGGCGGTTTCAGTTAACTAAACATTGGCGATCGCACTTTTTGTTAGTAAGTGCGATCGACCGCATCATCTTAGCCAAATCATAATTTACACTGGCTGGCCTCAAGACTAAAATTCTCCGAACAGGACTTTATCCACCCTGGGCTGTGGTAAAATTATCGTATTCACAACACTCACCCGTTAGTTAAAAATATGCGATCGAAACTAGAACAAATTACGCTTCAAGACAGAAATGCTGCTGAAATGGAAATTCGGGACAAGCGGCACCAAATTAATTACGATACAAAACAGTATCCACTCGAAATACTGGTTCAAAAATATATGGAAGGAATTGACGATGATACTAATAAGTTGTTTATTCCAGATTACCAACGTGAAATGACTTGGGATGAAGCCAGGCAATCAAAGTTTATCGAGTCTGTAATCTTGGGGCTGCCAATACCTTATCTATTCGTTGCCGACATCGGCGATCGTGAAAATGATGAATCACGTTTAGAGATGGTAGATGGTGCAGAACGAATTCTTACTCTAACCAGATTTGTCAACAACGAATTAACCTTAAGTGGACTAGAAAAATTAGAACATTTAAATGGATTTAAGTTTGCTGATTTACTCCTTCCTCGTCAGAGGAACTTCAACCGAACTACACTTCGGGTGATCGAACTAATAAAAACTCCAAATCAGGAATTCCGAAGAGATTTATTTGAACGGATACAATCTTTTTAATAGCAAAGCAAATACATTTGAAAGACTCCACAAAATCTCTTGTTATTACTTTGAGAAATCCAAAAACTATTGTGTGTATTGAATAGGTCTACGATCGACTGCTAGGATAATCATGGAAACTGTACTCTTCGACTTTAATACACGCACTAAAGAGGTGCATGATTACTTTATTTTTGTGGAGAGCTTGGAAAAACAAACAATGAAGTTAGCTGTATTCGATTCTGTTGGCACATACAAAATACAAAGCCTCAATCCTGAGTTAGCAAAAACTCTCAAATCTAATATTTTCTTGTTACTATATAATTTAGTTGAATCCACTATGCGAAATGCGATTGAAGCCATATTCGATGAGTTAAAAAATAAAGCAATCTCTTTTGACGATCTCAAACCAAAAATCAAAATGATTGTCCTCCAAAATCTTAAAAATCGTTCTCCTAAGAAAATTCATTTAACAATCAACCAAATTTCTACAGATATCATCACAGCTACATTTGAGCGTGAAGAACTATTTTCAGGAAATGTGGATGCTAGGTTAATTAAAGAAATAGCCGAAAACTATGGTTTTTCATATCAAACAGACTTTACTAAGACAAAGAATGGGCAAAATCTTGTAGTTGTTAAAAGGAACAGGAATGATTTGGCGCATGGGATTAAGTCTTTCGAGGAATTGGGTCACGATCAGGCTATTGAGGAACTATTAGAAATTAAGGAAGAAGTCGTAGAGTATTTGACGCAAATACTGGAAAATATCAGAGATTATCTTGACAATGAAGAGTATTTGGAGTTACCCACAGTTAATCCTTAATTTCTATTTTCTTGAGTCCGCGCAGGCGGACTTTGTTTTTGTAGACGCGATTTCAATCGCCGAGTGACTTTGTTTTTGTAGACGCGATTTCAATCGCCGAGTGACTTTGTTTTTGTAGACGCGATTTCAATCGCCGAGTGACTTTGTTTTTGTAGACGCGATTTCAATCGCCGAGTTACTTCCGCACCATCACAGACTTAATCACAGCATTCGACTGATACTTCTTAGTCTGATAAAAACCCCCTTGACCAGCGCCATAAACTCCCGCAAATTGCTTCCCTTCAGCCTTGGGTACAAACATAATTTTGTTAGTGGGTTGCTTGGCAAAAACCACATTTTCTCTCATTTCATTATCCACATTATAAGATAAAGTAGCTTTGCCGTAAATTGCCTCAGCTTGTTTGAGAGTCATTCCAGGCCCGACGCCCTGAGCTGTTTTATAATTGGGATTGTCAGTCATCAATAGTTCAATGACATCCGTATCTTTCAGCTTAGTACCCGCAGCATAAATAATCCGATATTGCACTTTTCCCGACTGGCTGAGGGCCACAGCATCAAAGTCAACCATAAAAGGAGACTGAACCTTAAACTGCGCCGTCGCACCCAAAGTCTTTTTCAGTTGTCCGAAAGTCATCCCCACCTGGGCCGCTCCCATTGTGCGATCGCTAATTGCTACACTTGCAGAAGCAGCTTTTTGAGCAGCATTAGCCACTTTTGGCTGCGCATTGGTACCCACACGCGCCACAGCGACACCGGGATTTGACATTGCTCCCAAATAAGAGCCGATCGCCAACAAAACAGCTATCATCGATCCAGACAAAACTTTAATATTCAACATGACTAATTCTCCTAGATTTCAAATGCGACTATCTACCCGCATATTTTGGGCTATATTGGGCATCACCTTGTTAGTTTGGATTCTCAGAGGCGTTGGCCTCTTGACATTCATTCCGGGTGTGGTGATTTGGATACTGATTTTGCTGTCTTTTGTCGCGGGTATCCTCACCACTCTACTGCGTAGGTAATTTGGTATCCGGTAAGTAATAACAGTTATTGATTATTGGTTATTGGTTATTGGTCGCAAATCACAAATAACTACTGACAACAACCCATTCCCCATTCCCCATTCCCCATTCCCCATTCCCCATTCCCCATTATTTGAGTTTCATAGCCTTTCCAACAGTCACATTCAATTGCGCTCCGATCAGCATTACCAAACAACAAAGATCTAGCCACAACAGCAAAACAATAAAAGTGCCGATCGTCCCGTAAGTCCAACTGTAATTGCCCAAATGCAAAACATAAAACCGAAACAAAGCTGAAATCAACGCCCACAAAATAGCGGCAAAAACAGCGCCCGAAAAAATAGGAATGTCTCGTTGGTGTCGGCTGGGCCCGTAGCGGTAAACAAAGGCAAAGGCAACTGATACAATTCCCAAAGAACTAGGCCAGCGCCACAGCCCCCAAATAGCTAACAGTTCCGACTCTAAAGGGCAACTTGTGGCGGGGAGCAGGCAACTTTTAAACTCTTTTAAATTGCAATTAGCAACGGACTCCAGCAGACAACTCTGGCGGGCAATAGCTTGTACAATTAAATCGCTGACAAATACTGCTCCCGATGCCATAATTAATAGTATAATTGTGCCGATACTTAGCGCCAAAGCAATAAGTTTGGCTTTCAAAAAAGACCGAGTTCGATCGGGCGGAATTTCATGGATGCGATCGAGTGCAGCCATTGCGGCGCTCATTACTCCAGAAAAAGCCCACAAGGATGCTACAAAACTCAGAGAAAATAGTTGTTGGTTGCGATATAAAAGGATTTCTTTGAGGGAACTCCGAATCAAATTTCGGACTTCATCGGGTATGACTTCGCCTAAAAGACCGGCGATTTGATAAAGTGTTGATTGCAAAGGTTCAAAAATGGCGATCGCCGATAACACAGCCAACAGCCCCGGAAACAGCGCTAGCATAGAATTGTAGGCCATTTCTGCCGATAGCCCCGGCAACCGCTGCTCTCCTGCCTTCACGCACACTTCCTTGAGCGTGCGCCACGTCAAACACCGACAAAATAGCCAAAAGTGACTAAATTTCTGTTTGATAGCTCTCAGCAGCTTCCAAAGCACCCGAAACAAAGCTAAAATCAGGTAGCGCAGCCAGTAATAAATGTTCATAGCGCACAGGAAACGGGGCGAAAGATGAGGTAACACAAGTCGTTAATTAATTAAGCCACTATTAATTCGCAATTGCCAATTCCCAATTCCCTATCCCAAATCTAAAATCTAAAATCTAAAATCAATATGGTTCAGGATGTCAGACAGTGGTTAGATGAAATTAAGCGGCTGCAACAGCAGTTAACAGAAGTTTCGCGCGATCGCGATGAGGCTGGTGAAAGTGCAGCCCAGTGGCGTCAACTCTATAATACCGAAGCGGAACAGCGGCGGAATGATGCTAAATTAACTCAGCAAACGATCGCCAATTTGGAAGCACAAATACAGCAACTCCAAACTTTCTCCCCCATTGTGTCGGAAGGCGAAGAAACTGGAAGTGCTCGCCAGCAAGAAGTTGAACAATTGCAAACTGTTGGCGAACTTAAGGCTAAGTTGGTTGTGGTAATGGAAGAGCGCGATCGGGCGATCGAACAAATCAAACAATTGACTCAAGCCCTAAAGCAAGAAGAAGCCCGCCACGCTGAAACTAGCAAAAATTTAACTAGCGCCCTCGGAGATGCGGTTGACTTGCTCACGAAAGCCAAAACTCCTGCTGCTGTAAAGACAGAGACAGTATATTCTTTGGAGATAGTACCTGTTACCACTGGAAATTCGGGAGAAAGTGCGATCGAAATTCGCCACAATCCCGCTCAACTTCCCCCTTCTAAAAATCAGTTACTTCAGCTACCACCTTTTGGGGAGTAGTCACCTCTGATTTCTTGCGATCGTAAAATTATTAATGAAAACAGAGAAACCCGGTTTTGGCGATAAACCGAGTTTCTGAAAGCCTACATGGGGTAGGGGCGAGTTTATTTCACTGTTCGCCCCTACATTTTCTACACTCCCTCAGAGATAATCCGTTGAAATTGCTCAACTAAACGTGCGTGCAAATCCGCCAAATCTTGAAATGACTTAGCCAAATGAGCTTTACGAATCCTTTTCAATTTCGGGTTTTGAATCATTTCTGCTTGAGCCATTTTCATTTCCATCTGTGCAATCAATTCCTCTTTGAGGAACTTTAGCTGATTTTCTAACTCCCGTATTTTTTCTTCCATTGAATTTACACTCCCTCGGAAATAATCTTTTGGAATTGGTCAACTAAACGGGATTGTAGATCAAAAAAGTCTTCCACTGACTTTTCCAATTGGGCTTGACGCACCCGTTTTAAGGTGGGGTTCGCAATCAATTCAGCTTGAGCCATTTGCACTTCCATCCGGGCAATAAATTCCTCAAAGAGAGAATTAATTTTGTTTTCTAGATCCATTTTTTTTTCCAATAAAAACGCGGCTGTTTCACTGCGAATAGCAGCTTTCTCGCGCACTAAATACTGGTTGCAATGTTCAGTCAGCGATTGAATCTGGGTTTCCCGCACTTTTGCTAAGGCGCGTTTGCGAAACTCAAATTCATCTTTAATTAATGCTAATTCCCCACGAATAACCGCACGAGTGGCAGCATCTGGGAAAAACCGCTGCAAGAATCCTTCGCGTTTGGCCATCACGGAGTCAATAGCTACCTGTGCTTGATCCGTCATCCGCACAATTGGGGACGCAACTACTTCTAATTCTTGTTGTTGCTTAACTAACTCCATCGGTTTTCTTTTTTCAATACTAGACATGAATTTATCCTCAGATCAAGTTGATATTTATACCCTATCGAATCATTGATGTTTTGCCCGTCGGCAAATATCGTTTTTTGTGCAAAGCCTTGGAAGTGAAAACCCGGTTGTTAATAAACCGGGGTTTTGGAGTCATAACAGACGATTCATGTACTCTTCGAGCTTGGTTGTGGCTTCAGCAATAAAGGAATTTACTTTACACTGGAACCGGAGGCTTTGGGCCTTGATATTTTGAATTTCTTGACTGACTGTGGCGAGTTTGTTGTGGACTTCTGTCCAAAACTGCCGCTCTTTTTTTTTGAAAAGAAATCAAACATATTGCCCAAACAAGAAGACAAGAAATCAATGAAACTGCGCTTTTTTCTGCCCACTTTGTATTTTTCGCGGGTGCGGTTGACAATCTTTTGAGACAGTTCATTTTTGACTGTTTCCATTTCTGGACTCTTATAGGCGGCTTCGATGCTATCCTTGTAAAAAGCGCTCTCCAGTTTTTGTTCCTCATCGAGTTTATTTGGGAAATATTTTCGCTCTCCTTCTACCCTCAAATTTTCTTCTTCCTCCCGTTCCTCTAGCATCGCATCGTAGGGGCCTCGTTTGGCGAGCAATTTGGCGAAAATCGGGGCCGTATCTATGATAATAAACAGCAAAGAGATCGCGTGACTTGCATGGGCTATAGCTGGATTATTTTTCGCTATTTTTTCCAGAACGTTTAGCTGAGTGATCATGTCATCGGCTCTTTCTCTGGCGCTTTTTACGGTCTCAAACTGCTGGTCTTTTTGGGCTTGCAGTTGGCTAATACGCTGCCGATTTTGCGCTAATTGGGGTTCTATTTTGCTCCGCAAGGCTTTTAATTCTGCTTCTTGCTTGAGGCAAATGGATCGTTTTTCGGCATAAACTGGGCCTTTTCCTTGTTTGCCTGTGCCGCTAATTCCTTCGGCTTCTTTAATGGATTCATTGCACAATAAATCTCGATTTTTTTCTTTGTCTGAGATTTCGGTTTCCAAGCTTTGATTTTTCGCTTCTAATTCGACAATCTCTGGCATTCCTTCATTCAGGTCTTTTTTGATTTCTAGGGCAATTTTAGCATTCTCTTGAGCGAGGTAAGCTAAAATGGGCTTTTCAAAGATTTTCAATTCTAAGGGTTTAGCCACAACAACTGCTATTAAAAGAGCAACCATAATCCGAGTTGCCCCCATCCCAATTTGTTGCAGACTGATTGTTTCTTCTTTATGGGTCGTGATGATAATTAAGCGATCCATATTGAAAACGAACAATCCCCAGAATAGCCCTAAAAGTATGGCTTGAGTTGGGTTTTTGAAGATTGTATAAAAGGCATAGCCACCCGACAATACCGCACAGGCTGTGGTTAAGAGAACTGAAGCCCCAATCGCAGTATATTTATGCTTCTCTTTTTGGTAACGGCAATCTTCTAATAAGTCCGCATCGACACCCGCACACCACCAGAAAAGTCGTTGCATTGTCTTTTTCTCCTTAAGGAATAGTCTTGATTCTGAATACCATGTACTAATAGGTATATTTTGACAGGTTTGAGTTCTACTATTTATCTATAAACGTCGAGTTTTGTCGTCAAGTTTTTCCATTGTCTTTTTTCCTTAAAGGATATTCTTCTAAATACGATGTACTAATAGATATACTTGATAAGTTAGAAAGTTAGTGTCTGTAAATGTAGTTTTTTGTCGATGTCTAATTTTGTCGATTTTTGTAAAAAAACTAGATTTTAAAAGAAGGTAGTGCTATAAAAAAGATAACAAGTTTATCGGCGGTAGGGGCGGGTTCACCGAGGTTTCAGTCACCCAACCCAGATTGGACTAAACCCGCCCCATTCCGAGATTTATGTCACCCAACCCAAAATTAACTAAACCCGCCCCGATTTCAATGATTCTTGATGGGGTGGGGGCGGGTTTATCAAGGTTATTGGTGGGAATATGGGATTTTGGCGGAACCCGCCCCTACAGTTCATAGGTAGATCAAAAGGAGTTCAAAACCATGAAAACGTTAACGCAATTGTATGATGAGTATGAAGGAGATTTTATTGATGCGATGGTTAATCGCTTTAAATTTTCTGCAAAAAAAGACCTGGTTTTTCGGAGCCGTTTTATCAAGGATCATGATGGTTACTTGCATGAACCTTTAGCACAGAAGTACAAAAAAAAATTAGTCGATGAAGATAATGAAGCTAATGCGGGTCAAATTTTTCGGCAAACCTTAGCTTCTATTTGTGATAAACTGGAAGAACTGGAAGAAATGGGATGTCCACCCAGTAAAGGCGCGGATCGGTGGAAAAATTGCCGCTACTGGTTGCGGGAGGAAATGTTTGCACAATGGGCAAAAGAACAGGGTTTAATTAAACCGCGCACTATCGAGGAATGTTGGAACGAATTAAAAACAAAAGCTGAAAATTCCCAGCCCACGACAGATAAAGAAAAGCAATCTGAGTTAATTGTGGAAAAATGGGAACCGCAATTAGCAGATATGGGCGCACGACGGAACATTAAACGTCAACAATTCCCGGCTAATAGCGATTTAACTTATCGGGTGATTTCTCCCCAAAGCGGACATTTAATGTTATTTGAACGGGAACCTAACGGCACGATTATTTGTTTGTGTCCTTCGGAATTTGCCCGTTCCTCCTACCATGCAGGGAAAGAGACGAAGTTACCCCTTCCTGACTCGGAGTATGAATCTTTTGGCTCCGATGAGCTAGGATGGGAACAACTGCTTGCTGTGATTACTCCTGAATTACCGCCTTTTCAGTGGTTGGAAGATAGTCGCAAGGAAGCGTTAGAAGTCAATCCAGAGCATTTAGCGGGAATTTTGGACTATGTGAATGGTCAAACGAACGCTGAAGTGTTATATACGCAATATTTGGTTGTTGCCTCTCAGGGGTAATACAGATATCGGCTTTTGCACAATAGACTGGGTTTCTCTGCCGATAATTCTGCAAAAAGCTGGTTTTTTGGGCAAGACTACGCAAAGAAACCGGGTTTCTATGAAAAATCGAAGATTCTCAACTAGATATCTATGAATAAACCCGGTTTCTCGCCTCGATGTGGGTAAGTCTTGTTGACGTTTGTAGAGAATAGCATAAACCCCCTTTTTATCAATAATCAAGGAAAAATAAAATGGATTTTTTTAATCAATTGGCTAAGGGTTTAAGTCAGGGTTGGAATGAATTTACGCAACAAATGGAGTGGTTAACGCTTAGTCAACAAGTTAATCAGCTTTATAAAAAAGGCAAATTTAATGAAGCGATACTCGTTGCTAAACAAGCATTAATCTTAGCTCAATCCATTCACCCAGGCGACCATGTTGATGTGGCAACCAGTCTGAATAACTTGGGATTACTCTACTGTTCCCAAGGACACTACGATGAAGCTGAACCTCTCTACAAACAAGCACTAGAGATGTACCAACTCCTATTTAATGGCGATCAGGGTGTGGCACTGAGTCTGAATAACTTGGGATTACTCTACTACTCCCAAGGACGCTACAGTGAAGCTGAACCTCGCTACAAACAGGCATTAGAGATGTACCGACTCCTATTTACAGACGACCATGCTGATGTAGCAGGTAGTCTCAATAACTTGGCAGCACTCTACTCTTCCCAAGGACGCTACAGTGAAGCTGAACCTCTCCATCAACAGGCATTAGAGATGAGAAAACGCCTATTTGAAGGCGACCATCCTGATGTGGCACTCAGTCTGAATAACTTGGGCTCACTCTACTGTTCCCAAGGACGCTACGCTGAAGCTGAACCTCTCCATAAACAGGCATTAGAGATGTGGCAACGCCTATTTGAAGGCGACCATCCTGATGTGGCACTCAGTCTGAATAACTTGGGATTACTCTACAAATCCCAAGGACGCTACGCTGAAGCTGAACCTCTCCATCAACAGTCATTGGAGATGAGACAACGCCTATTTACTGACCATCTTGATGTAGCAACCAGTCTCAATAACTTGGGATTACTCTACCACTCCCAAGGACGCTATAGTGAAGCTGAACCCTTCAATAAACAGGCATTAGAGATGACAAAACGCCTATTTAAAGGCGACCATCCTAATGTAGCAGGTAGTCTCGATAACTTGGGATTACTCTACGACTCCCAAGGACGCTACAGTGAAGAAGCTGAACGTCTCCATCAACAGGCATTAGAGATGAGAAAACGCCTATTTAAAGGCGATCATCCTGATGTGGCACTCAGTCTCAATAACTTGGGATCATTCTTAGTTGCTACAAACCGACCCCAAGAGGCATTTGATAAAATGCAACAAGCGATTGAAATGAAAACTCGCTTGATTCAGCGTAATTTTGCCTTTAGTTCAGAAAAAGAGCGATTGCAATCGATTAAAAATACTAGATACGAGTTTGATGCTTTCCTCTCCTTCGTTTCTCAAGATTTCTCCAACTCTCCCGAACAAGTCCAAAAAGCCTTAGATGTCGTTCTCAAACGCAAATCTATGACAGCAGCGGCATTAGCCGCGTTTAACTTTGCCATCCACAGTCAACGCTATTCCCACCTCAAACCCCTGTTTAATCGCCTCCGTTCCTTGCAACAACAACTGTTTCACCGCACCAATAACCCTCCCCTTCCCGATCCAGAAAAACCCATAGAAGTTTATCGCACTCGTTTAGGAGAATATCAAAAAGATATTGCCCAATTAGAACAACAATGTCAACAATTAGAAAAGGAACTCGCCACCCAAGTTCCTGAAATTCAACTGCAAGATCAAACCGTAGATCGTCGGGCAGTTGCATTGGAATTACCCGCAAATGCGGTATTAGTAGAATATGTGCGGTTCGATCGCTATGATTTTACAGCCGCCAAAGGTAAAAACTGGAAATCTGCGGAATATTGGGCGTTTATTTTACCCGCCGAAAATCCCGATGCAGTGCAGATGATTTCATTAGGAGAAGCCCAACCCATTGATGATTTAATTGATAAGGTACGTCAAGTTTTATCCTTAGAAAACAATCCCCCACCTTCTGAAACAATGGGGGCAACGGGAGGATCGAAAAAAAAGGGTGAAGCACTAGAAGTGCGATTAAATGCTTATCAATATAACCCCCAATATCCCAACGCCCTACGCGAAAAAGTCTTTACTCCTCTCCTTTCAATTCTGCAACCTTACCAAAACATTTTTATCGCCCCAGATTCCCAATTAAGCCTGATTCCCTTTGGCGTTTTGCCTGTGGATGAAACCGGCAAACAGTTATTAAGGGATCATTATCAAATCAGTTATCTCAGTAGTGGCAAAGATGTATTAAGATGGAAACTGGAGACAGACCGTAAAGCCTCAGAATCCTTAATTATTGCCAATCCTAATTTTGACTATCCTCAACCCCCTTCGATCAAACCCAAAACAGAAGGTTTATCTCAATCTGGTGCTAACTCACACAGCACAAAACCTGTTTTTAAGAGCCTATCCTCCAAAGAATTTGACCCCCTTCCCGAAACAGAAACCCTAGCCAAAAGCATCGCGGAAAAATTAGCCATCCGAAATCTATATTTAGGCGATAAAGCCGTAGAAACCCTGTTCTCTCAAACAGCCTGTCCGCGAATTTTATTAATTGCCACGCATGGCTATTTTGAACCAGAAAGTCCCTATATTCGCTTAACCCAAGAATTGCTCAAATGTGATTCAGAAGAAGAAGCAGAAAACCTCTTAGCAAAAAATCGAGATTTAGTCAATCCCCAATTACTGATGGCAATGGAAAATCAAGCGGTAACTTTTGCCACACAAGGGAAAGAAAATCTCGCTGAATGGTTAAGAAACTTTGTCCAGAAAGTCTCAGAACAATATAAAATATCTCTTGCACTCAACACCGAAAACCCCTTAGATCGGTTTGCCGTTTCCCCGGCTAATAATGCCATGATTCGTGGGGGTTTAGCCTTTGCCGGGGCCAACAATTCGCGACAAGGAAAAAAATTACCAGAGGATGCCGGGAAAGGATTATTATTAGCTCAGGATGTGGCCGGGATTGATTTATGGGAAAATGAAGTAACGATTTTAATTGCTTGTCAAACTGGCTTGGGAGATGTACAATTAGGAGAGGGAGTTTTTGGGCTGCGGCGTGCCTTTGCGGTGGCGGGATGTAAGGCTTTAATTATGAGTTTGTGGGAAGTTCCTACCCGCGTTTCTATGTTGTTGATGGATCGGTTTTTAAGTGATGTTGAGCGGGGTTTAGGTAAGCGAGAAGCTTTATTAAAGGCTCAATCTTATATTCGCACAATTACGATTGGGGAGTTACGACAATTTCCTCTGGGTTGTGATATTCTCGCTCAGTTTATCGAAGAGAAAAAAGTTATCTCAGAGGAGTTTATTAAGGCTAACCCCGATTATCAATTGTTATCTCATCCTTATTTTTGGGGTGCATGGATTTCTCAGGGGGAAATGTAGAATGTCGCGTTTAGGGGCGGGATATTCGGCTATTGGTGTCAACTTCAGACTGAAAATCATCAGAAATGTCGCTTGTTGCTGAGTCTAGATCCCCCTAAATCCCCCTTAAGAAGGGGGACTTTGAGTAATTTCAGTCCGCCCCACAAAAGATTTTAACTAACAGTAGAACAGGCATCTTGCCTGTCTTATTTCTTAGTCCGCGTAGGCGGACTTCGTTTGTGTAGACGCGGTTTCAACCGCCGAGGGATCTTGATATAACTTCTTAAAATCCCATCGCCCCAGCTACCGCATCCAAACTCGGAGCAATCCCTTGTTTAAAGTTGTTCTTGCTGTGATTAATCGCCGTATCCGGGTCTTTCAAACCGTTACCAGTCAGCACACAAACCACCGTCGCTCCCGTCGGAACTTGGTCTTTTACCTTCAGCAAACCGGCCACAGAAGCTGCACTCGCTGGTTCGCAGAAAATCCCTTCCTGGGATGCTAGCAAACGGTAAGCGTCCAGAATTTCCTCATCCGTAACAGCGGAAAAACTGCCGCGACTGGCTTCGGAAGCGGCAACAGCCTGTGTCCAGCTAGCCGGGTTCCCAATCCGAATCGCCGTAGCCAGAGTTTCCGGGTGCGACACCGGCTTTCCCGTCACCAAAGGCGCAGCCCCCGCCGCCTGAAATCCCATCATCTTTGGTAAGCGCGAACATTTTTTAGCTTGATGGTATTGACAAAAACCCATCCAGTATGCTGTGATATTTCCCGCATTTCCGACGGGAATGCACAGCCAGTCGGGGGCATCGCCCAAAGCATCCACGACTTCAAAAGCTCCCGTTTTCTGGCCTTCCAATCGGTAAGGATTCACCGAATTTACCAATGTCACGGGGTAGTTGACGGCCATTTCGCGGACAATTTCTAAAGCCCGATCGAAATTTCCTTGAATCGAAATCACTTCCGCACCGTACAGCAAAGCTTGGGCCAACTTGCCCAAAGCCACGTAACCTTCGGGAATCAACACGAAAGCGCGCATCCCCCCACGTCGGGCGTAGGCGGCCGCTGCTGCCGAAGTATTGCCCGTACTGGCGCAAATTACCGCCTCAGCACCAGCTTCCTTGGCCTTGGAAATCGCCATTGTCATCCCCCGGTCTTTGAAACTACCAGTGGGGTTGAGGCCGTCGTATTTGACCAGGACGCGCACGTCTCTACCGATGAGAGCGGCGATCGCAGGTGCTGGAATTAAGGGAGTATTGCCTTCTTGGAGTGTCACTACCGGCGTGGTTGCAGTCACCGGCAGGTAGGGGCGATAAGCTTCGATCAAGCCCGGCCAGCCGTAGTGTTTCGGCATGGCTGCGCGGGCAGCAGGGTTATGAGTAGAGTCAGTTACAGGTAGAATCAGGGTCACGATGTCAATGGTTTTAGGCAATGGCCAAGGAATTTACACCAATTTTAGCTCGATCGGTTAATTTGATGTTTAATACGATCGGTTCAGGTTAAAGTTACTTAATGGTGTGAATGTGTAGATATGTCTACCCAATTACTAATGTCAAATAATTCCTCCACTCTTTCTCGGCCTCAAATCACGGCTAGCAATCCCGAAATGGCTAGTTCTTCTACCCTACCGACCGGTTTTACCCGCAAAGTAGAGTCTGTTAAGTCTCCGTACCAAGCCGACCACCAAGTTAAATTTTTGCACCTGCAAGCAGAAATCGAATCCTTGCTGCTACAAGTGCAAACCCTCAAACAGCAACGCTCTGTTGCTGGTTCTCAAGTTGCGATCGGCCAAAATTCTGCCCGTAGCAACAACAATTAGCCGTGGCAACTCGTGCTAATTGTGCCGCCCCTGTGGTATAAAAAGTAAAGTTTTGTTGACCGCAGTGTTTTTTTAACCAAAAGCGCTAGCCAATTAATCTGCGGCTAGCGATAGCTAGCATTTGTTAAAACGCGCTTGTTAAAACGCGATCGCCTACCTAAAACTAGCCTGCTGCTAACTTGCAGCAGGCGACATGGTACTGCGTTAATTTTGTGACCGGTTCTACTGGTACAGGGAAAATCTAGATCGATCCCCAACTTCTAGTTGGGGATTTCCAAACATTCCAAGAGAGTTTATGACAGCATCGATCGAAAAACCACTAAATTTGACATCCGCAAGTGACACTTCCAACTTGCGCCTCAAAGATATTCTCAAAACCCTGCCGCGGGAAGTATTCGTCAAAAACCCCCGCAAAGCTTGGACAAAAGTCATCATCAACGTTTTGCTAGTTGCTGTCGGTTACTGGGGCCTAGCAGTATCACCTTGGTTTCTACTACCCCTGATGTGGATTTTCACAGGTACCGGATTAACCGGTTTTTTTGTGATCGGACATGACTGCGGGCACCGGTCATTTGCTAACCGCCGCTGGGTAAACGATTTAGTCGGACATCTAGCATTTTTGCCATTAATTTACCCGTTTCACGCATGGCGACACGGACACAATTATCACCACAAGCACACCAATAAAATTGGCGAAGATAATGCTTGGCAGCCGATGACAGCAGAAGACTACGCTGCTGCTCCGAAGGTTTTACAAATAGCTTATAGTTTAATATTCGGTCGGCTGTGGTGGGTTGGATCGATCGCCCATTGGGCAAAAGTGCACTTCATGTGGTGGCGCTTCAAAGGCCAACAGAAACAAGAACAAGTCCGGTTTTCTGTGTTAGTAGTTTTAATCGGTGCTGCGATCATATTTCCCACATTAATTGCCACAACCGGTATCTGGGGATTTGTCAAATTTTGGTTAATGCCCTGGATGGTTTACCATTTCTGGATGAGCACATTCACCATTGTTCACCACACAGCACCAGACATTTCTTTTAAAGAACCTTCAGAATGGAACGAAGCTGAAGCCCAACTATCGGGAACAGTTCACTGCGATTATCCCCGCTGGGTAGAGTTCCTGTGCCACGACATTAACGTCCACATTCCCCACCACCTTTCAACTGCTATTCCCTGGTACAACTTGCGCCTAGCCCACAGCAGCTTAAAGGAAAATTGGCAAGAACATCTCTATGAAACAGAGTTTTCTTGGGCTTTAATGAAGCGAATTGCCGACAACTGTCACCTGTACGATCCGTCTGGCGGTTATCTGACATTGGAAGAGTTTGAAGCTCAAACCAAATAGTCAGCAGTCCTTAGTCAGCAGTCATTAGTTACTGGTTACTGGTTATTGGTTATTGGTTATTGGTTATTGGTTATTTGCGGTACCCACTCTTTGTGGAACAGGCAAGATGCCTGTTCTTGAGAATGATGCAAGATGTGAGTTATAACTAATAACCAATAACAAATAACTAATAACACCCAACCAATCAGCAATTCCCCAATCAAAAATCAAAAATCAAAAATCCATTGACTTTTAATCCCAATAACTGCCGCAACGAAAGCGAAGTTGAAAGCAAACTCATTGTCAGTTATTTATTACCCAAGTTAGGCTATACACCCGACAATTGGCACCAAGAAATAGCATTTGGGAATATTCGTCTAGACTTCCTATCCTTTGCCACCCAAGTTATCCCAATAGTCATCGATGCAGACTCGCCGATGAGTGTAGTAATTGAGGCGAAACATCCGAAGGAAAAATTAGACCGCCACATCAGGAGACTGAAGCGTTACTTAACAAGTTTAAGCATTCGCTACGGATTGATAACCAATGCTAAAGAAATTAGAATTTACGAAAGAGTCGCCTCAGAGATTAAGCTAGTATTTAATTGCTCTGGCCAAGAAGTTGAAACCAGAATAGATGAAATTATTGCTTTCATTGGCAGAGATAGTTTAAGACCAATAAAAACCCCCGAAAATCTCGAACTAGAACATAGTAAAAATAATTTAGTTAGTCCTCAGTTAACGAGCGAAGTACCAGTACAGCTAAATAATCCCGCCACCGCAGAACCTGAGCCAAGTCAAATCTCAGAACCGGAAAAAGTCCCGGAAATTTTGCCAATTAATACTGAAATTAAACCAGAAATTCCCTTAGATTTAGTCTTTCAAACCAGTCAAAATACCATGAAAATCATTGCAGTATATCACAATAAAGGCGGAGTCGGCAAAACTACAACCGTAGTCAATTTAGCCGCCGCCCTCAGCAAGCAATGTAAAAGAGTCTTGGTGATAGACTTAGACAGTCAAGCTAATACAACCTTTGCCACAGGTTTAGTCAAATTTGATGACGAAGAAGATGATGATTTGAAACAAAAAAATATTCTGCACATCTTACAATCAGAGGATTTTTACTCAATATCAGAAGTAGCTAGAAAGTCTAATTTTTGCACTCCAGCAATAGATGTAATTCCTTCTCATATTGATTTAATGCAATATGAAACAGAACTAAACTCACTGGATTACAGTAGAATGATTCTGATACAGAAACTAGCAGAAGTACAAGATAAATACGATATTGTATTGATTGATACGCCACCATCTTTAAATTTTTATGCCAGAGTTGCCCTGATTGCAGCCGATTATTTAATTATTCCTTCTGACTTAAAGCCTTTTGCGAATCAAGGATTAATTAATGTCAAAGATTTTATCAAAAAAGTTAATGGATTTAAGAAACAAATCGGCAAAAATCCTCTACAGGTTTTAGGTGTACTTCCTTGTAAAATCTCAACTAACGCTAAATTTATACAGCACAGTTTGCCTAGGCGGAGGGATGCAATTCCCAAACGTTACGGTATGGAAATTATGGAAAGCGTAATTTATGAAAGAGATGATTTGGCTAAGTGTGCAGAACAAACTCAAATATTCGGAGATATCGAAATTGCCGACCCTATCTCCGTGTTAGACTTTAAGCCAGATTCAATCGCATCCCAAGAGTTTGAAGTATTAGCAATGGAAGTCTTGGAAAAGATAGGTGAAAAATAATGCAAAAATTATCCCCGTCGTTGGTAGCAGTAAAAAAGATTACATCTAAAGTTCCTCGTGACAATTTTGCCGATCGCGATTTGGAAAAAGTCGCCCAACTAATTTTAGAATTAGGAGGATTGATCAACCCCATAGTTCTCCGTCGCAACGGGATGGACGCCTACGAGATAGTAGACGGAGACTTTGAATACTATGCGGCGGCGAAAGCCAGGGAAATCAACCCTAAGAAAGGCGAGACAATCGGAGCATTTATTCTTGAGCCGGAAAATGAAGAACCGCTGTTAGAGCAAGTTCAAGCCCTGAGAAAATCTGCAATAACTGAAGATGTAGTTGAGAACCCAGAAACCGGGTTTTTGTACGAAAATACTTCATCGCAGCCCCCAGATTCAATTAAAAACCCGGTTTCTTTGGTCGAAGTCCCTAATTCCGGTGAAAATGAAACTCCTCAATCATCATCCAGTTTAGAACAGCGACTAATCAATCTTGAAGCTCAGTTTGAAAACCAAATTAATGAATTAAAAGCTGAGTTTTCCCGTGAAAAACAGGTGTTAGCCCAGACTATACAAGAATTAGAAACCAGACTTTTACAACAAGTACCTCTGTTAGTGGAAGCTGAGTTAACAAACAGAATTAATGAGTTGAAATCAGAGTCGCCACCCGAAAAACAAGCGGTGGTAGAGAGGATACCAGAAGTTGAAAACGTAGCTTCCGAATCAATGTCGCTGTTGGAAGCACTCAATACTTTAGATAAATCTGGATTGTTGGCGAATTTTAAAGATGCTGGCTTGAAGTCTCAGATAATCGACAGAATAATCAAAGAACGAGAGGTTCAGCCGTTTGTGTCATTTACAAGTGCGGTGAAACGTATTGAAGGGTTAACCGACAAAGCAATGATTAAAATAATTGATAAGTGGCACAAATACTCATAACTCGCAATTCCTGTAGCGTGTTTTCTTGCCTTTCCAATTAGGTTCAGATCCCCCTAAATCCCCCTTAATAAGGGGGACTTTGAATGCTCTTGTTCCCCCCTTGTTAAGGGGGGCTAGGGGGGATCTCCGGGTCAATAAAACACGCTCTGTGCTCACTGGGAACGTTAGCCCAGTGAGGCTCCACACTAACAAAAGTAAAGATGAGTTAAGCAATGTATCATTGGTGTCCCCCAGCCAGTTAAACTCATCACAGTCGCTTGTTTTAGGAATTGCAGTAACTTTTGTCGATCGCCAGGGATGTCGCCCCACGGAAGCCGCGTAGATATACATAAATCCCTAAAACACCTAATTTTTATAAAAAAAGGGGGTTTTTAACAAGATGGAGCGATCGCAAGATCAAAACCGAATAATTGAATATTTGCGGATTAAGCCAATTAGTCACAGTCAAATTTACACTTCCCAAATTGCGATACCAGAGACTCAGCGGGGCGAAATTATACGCGATCGCCGCGAAGCTCTCAGAAGAAGTCTAATTGAGCAAGGGAGCAACTTGATGCCTTTAATTGTACGCCCCACAGAAGCTTACAGCAACGAAGAAGAATACGAAGTTGTCTGCGGTGCTGATTGGTGCATAGTTGCTAAAGAACTGGGCATCGAACAAATGTGGGCTTGGGTGTTTGAAATGACCGATGAGGAAGTAGCTGCTGCTCAAACAGAAATGGAACTTTTAGCTCCACAGCCAACTCAAAAAACAGCCCAAATTGAGAGTCTACTGCAACAATTTGAGCTATCATTTCAAAAAAAGGTAGAGAGTCTAACAAAACAAATAGAACAATCAATAAAAAAAAATGAAGACCTACTCAAAAAACAAGTAAAAGCTCTAACTGAGCAGAAGTTAGAGGGTGACAAAATAGAACAGATTAGGATTGTAATCGAAGAAATTGAACAAGCATTTAACAAAAAGGTAGATAAATTGGCTAAAAAAATTGAGCAATCTGGCAGCAATATTCCTCCCACATCTTCTGCTATGGATGAGATGAATCTTGAAGGTGGGTTAACACTGTTGGATGAATTCGAGAAATTGCTGTCAATTAAATTAGAGTTCACCGTCGAAACAATTAATCAGTTTGTGTCGGAGGCAATTACAGACCTAGAATCCGACCTGAAAAATAAAATTGCAAGGCTCCGTCGCCAACTTGGAGCCACCGCCCACAACTCTGGAATACAACCAGAGACTAAGCCCAAAACTAAGTCGAAGACACAGCCAAAAAAACCGTTTTTGCCACAATTACCGCAGTTGCAATCGCCGCCAGAAGACTACGACAGTCTCTCCCTCAGACGCTTGAAGGCGATCGGCAAAGAGCGGAAATTGCACGGTTATGCACGGATGAAACGACCAGAAATTCTGGCTGCTCTCAAACAGATTGACGGTAAATAAAATCGAAGGAATACCAACATACCCTAATTATTAAATAATTCGGGTATTTAACACAGATATTAAAACATTGCTAAAATAGACTCACAACCTCTGACACCAAATTAAGCAGCCATGTCCGTCATCCCAGAATTAGGGAATGCCCAAGACATCCCCGAACGTGTTATCTTTCCGACAGGCGATTTATACAGTGATGAACCTCCCTTGGAAACAGAACTACATCTGCGACAAATCATCTTGCTCCTCCAATGCCTAGATTGGCTGTGGCGAGATAGAAACGACTTTATCGCCCTTTTGATGCAAGTTTTCTGTATTTAAGCTAATTTAGGCGATCGCATATCCGGTATGTTGCCGAACGTGATACGGATGAAACCCTAAAACTATCATATCTTTAGGCACTCCTAATTCTACAAGTTCTGCGGTAATTCCCGTTTCTATACCATCTTGTTGAATCCAGATTTTGCCGTCAATAATTTCCACATGGACGATACAATCATGAATTCTTTTAGGCCCTTGCCAGCCATCGTGCATCAGTAAAAAATTGTTTTGTTCGCGATCGACGATTACGCTGTTTTTAATTTGCCCGTAACTGTTAGGAAGCCTGGCATAACTATCTAAAACATTGTGAATAAATTGGCGATATTCATCTAGTCTATCCATCTGACAATTATCTCCTTTGATGAATCAAAAACAATTAGTTTGAGTCTTTTTTTGCGTAACAAAAGTTGCCCGATTGGCTCAGAGAAAATATCTAGATAAACTTCTTCCCGAACAGCCAGATATATATTCCGTTCTGGTTCCGATTGCTCTAGAATATCTTCATAGACAATATACTGTCCCAGAGCTTCTTCTAAGTCATGCACCGGAGAAGCTGCCAGAAAACTTTTCACTTCTACAGCAATTTTGCGACCTTGCTACTGCAATAATATCAGAGATTCATTAATATTGGGACGCGCAAAAGGCCCGCCACCTTTAACAGTGCCTAAAACTGCCATTGCCAAGACAATAAAAATTAATAATGTTGCTTCTTCTATACCAAAGCGAAATACTGCCCATACCAGAAATGGAATTAACATATACTCTATAGGATAGCCACCGCCAAAAGCAATGTGACCTACAACAAGGACGAGTATTATCAATAGACTAAACTCAGCCTGTTTTACCTGGAGTGACAGAGATTTTAAATACTTTAAGTTAAACTTTTTTTGTCTAATTACTACTGTATAGAATTGAAAAAACTTCCGAATTGCCTTTAAACATGGTTGACTCCAAATTAATACTAGAGGTGTAAAAATCAGAATGCCCGCTACAGCAGATAAATGATCGTCAACTATGTCAAGATTAATCTTAAGCTTAAATCATCGATCGCCAAACATCCTCAGTCTCAGCCAAGTGTCAAAATCCGACGCAACAAGTTCCAATGACCAATCCTATCTACCCCGGCATTACACTCAGCAACCACTACCGCATTGTCCGCGAATTGGGACATGGTGGCTTCGGGCGCACCTACCTCGCTGAAGACGCTCACCGATTTAACGAGCCCTGTGTTTTAAAAGAATTTGCGCCCCAAGTACAGGGGAGTTACGCTTTACAGAAATCCGAAGAACTCTTCGAGCGGGAAGCCGGAGTGCTCTACAAGCTCAAACACAACCAAATTCCCAACTTCCGCGAACTGTTTCGGGTGAATATTAGCGATCGAGGCTACCTATTTCTCGTCCAAGACTACGTACCAGGTCAAACCTACCGTTTTCTGCTAGATGCCCGCAAACGTCAGGGTTTGCGCTTCATAGAAGCCGAAGTCAACCAACTGCTGATCCAGCTTTTGCCAGTGCTGGAATATACTCACGCTCTGGGAGTCATTCACCGCGACATCTCCCCAGATAACCTGATTCTGCGACTGTCTGACGGGATGCCGGTACTCATCGACTTCGGCGGAGTCAAACAAGTCGCCGCCACCGCAGAATCTCTGTTTGCAGAAACTAACAGCACTCCCGCCCCCGCCACTCGCATCGGTAAACTCGGCTACGCCCCCGCCGAACAGATGCAGATGGGCATTGTGTATCCCCACAGCGATTTGTACGCTTTAGCAGCAACGGTTTTGGTATTGCTGACAGGGAAGGAACCCCATCAGTTGCTCGACAGCCATACCCTAAATTGGCATTGGCGATCGGAATGTTCTGTGTCTCCCAATTTGGCTCTAGTGTTGGATAAAATGCTCGCTCACGGGCCTAGCGATCGCTATTCCTCGGCTCGCGAGGTAATGCAGGCTCTCTCTGGCAATCCCCCTTCCTGGCCTCACTCACAACCGACACCAACATCAACATTTCCGCCCACCCAAGCGCCGCCGGAGTTACAGCCCATACCTATCGTGCCCCCGAAACTGCCGGGAGTTCCGGTTTCCATGACTAATATTCGCAGTCAGGAAAAGTTGCCTGCTTGGAAAATGGCGTTACTGGTGGTGGCAGTTTTGTCAAGTATGGGAGGATTGGGCTGGTTTGCGGGTAATTATTTGCTAAATCTGCAATCTAAAGTGCAGAAAATTCCCGTGGCTACGGGCCCAAAGCAGCAGCAGGAAGATGCCTTGCGCGATCGCTTTCAAAAATTAGAAATAGACGATAGATTTTATAATGGTTACGTGAGTCTTGTGGACGAGACTTTCTATGCCAAATACCCGGAATTGGGAGGACGGCTGCTAAAAGAAGGTGAGGGCGATCGCACTTGGCGAGAAAGGTGGCAAAAAATCGGTGACGAATTACTTGACAAATTGGAAAATATCAGCAGTAACGCTAGAAAGAAGTTAGGCAGTTACGACACCACCGATATCAGTACCTGGAAAGTAGAAGTCAACAAAATAAATTTGAGTAGTCGGGCGCTTTATGATTTGGCTGATGCTAAGTTTTTCTATCTGTTTCCAGAACAACCGCGCGATCGTAATATAATTGGTTTGGCGATCGGACAAATTTGGCAAGCAATTACAGCAGATGCCCTCGCAGCCTTACAAACAGGAGCAACCATCGAAAGCATTGAATTTGAAAACCGAGCTTCCCAAAAAACCCTCAAAGGCAATCTCAAACCAGGAGAAGGGAAAGCTTACATAGCCAGACTAGCTCAAAATCAAACTCTGCGAGTAAATTTGCAAGCTCCCCCTAAATCTACTCTGCTGTCAATTTATACTCCGGGGCGGACAAACAAGTCGCGAGCTTTGCTAGAAGATGCAGAGGGACTTAGTTGGTCAGGATTGTTGGATGATGCTGGTTATTATGAATTCGTGGTAGTTTCTAAATCCTCAGAGCCGATTTCCTATGATTTGAATATGGCGGCAGAATAAATAATAGCCCCTGGATTCATCCGGCGCGTAGCGTGCTGTATTTTTCCCATCTCAAATCTCAAATCTCAAATCGATTGACGTTGCACAAAACCCAGGCAATAATAGAGAATAGTAATCAGGTGAATTTTCAGGTTTAAAAAAGAATATGCTGAGATTTGCGATCGTAGCTTTAGTGACCTTAGAGTTAGTATTGCTGACAGCACTAGGTATGAATCCAGCCACTGCGACAGTCAGCAACCCCGAATTTTACGCTTGGAACTTTGCCTCTGTAGGCAGCAGCGAACTTGTGTGTAAAAAAATGGTAGTCGCCCCCCAAGACTTAGTTCTACCCTCATCGCCCATGCAGGCGGTTAATATCAGTTCAGCTATTGTGGACGAAAAATTTTGTGCGAATTCCACTAAACCTTTGAAATAAGACGGTTAATCGGTTTTTTGTCGCTAGCAACCGAGTGATGTTGTTGGCGGCAATTTTTATCATCACATCTTACAAGCTTTGTATCATTGTGAATTAACATGATATGGATAACTGCTGAATATAGTTTATAACTTCATCTTTACTAATTATTTCTGAATTTGGCACGCAATAAGAAGGGTAAATATAATGAGTTTCACCTGTCGCGGCTGTTTTGCGTTTATCTAGTTTTGTACCGTATCTATCTGGATAAATAATCCACTTGGTACTGGGACGTGTTGGCGTTATTGCTCCCCAAGCTGTGGTGGTATTTCGACAGTACCAAATAACTACTGCTGGCGGGTTTACCCATTGTTTGCTTTCTACTTCGCCGCACATCCAACCTTTATAACCTGGCGGCATTTGTCTAATCGGATCTGTAATAGACTGAAACACTGTTTTGACAGATATCCAAAAAATTTTATTGCCTAAATTATCATACACAGGAATATCTTCGTCAGTATTAAACTGAGTAACAAAAGACTCTCCTGCATTAATTCCCCGTTTCCTCAGTCCATTGCGAATAAGTGTTACAGCATAATCTCCTTCAGCCAAAAATTCTTCCCAAGTCATAAATACTTAATCATACTTTTTCCTTAAAATCTTATCATCAAAACTCCTCTAAAATTTCTGCGTTTATGTCAGGCGAGGAATTTTTTCTTTGATTCATTTGTTCTTTTACCATTTCTATTAAACGATCGTTGCAGTATTCAGCAATTTCTGGATAGTTGTCTGCCGTCTCTTCTAAAGGCGTTATCACAGATGGATCGCTAATATCTATACCCAATTCCATCCACTTCCTAGTTGCCTGCACAGCTATATTGACCACCTTTTCTAGTTCAGGTAGGTAGTTAATTATCCCATTCAAAGGATTTAATTTCGAGATTTCTTCTACAGAAATAGACAGATTTTCTAGTTGCTTTTTCTGGAGTGATTTAAGGTCTTTATCTTTTGCAAATACTGAAAAAAGCGAAAATGTTCCCGCTTCTAAGATTTTTTTATGAAGGAGTGAAAAAGGTTGCCGACCTTCAACCGGAATATTATCCCAATAATTAGTAGCAAGTTCTCGGAATAGTTGATATGCTCTAACATAATGTACGCATCTATCTATCTCATCTTTTGTAGTGCTCGCTAGATCGATCAAGCCCAGAGCCTCATACAATATTTGACAAGTCTTTAAATCCTTACTACAATCATCAGTGAATTTTTTTATTATCTCCTTTAACTTTTCGTCTAAAGATATTTTCCAAGCGTATTTTCCAATGTCATAAAGTACGAATTCGTTCACCTCTTCAAACTTCTTTGATATTACAAATAACTCTTCAGCAGTTAAATGTTCATGTATTACTCCCTCCTCGGCAAATGATGTACTACTTCTTTCCTCTGACTTCGTGTCCTTCGCGTCTTCGTGGTTAAATAATTTGATATTCTTCCAATGGGAAGGAGCTAAACTATTTATTTCATCAATTTTAGTAGTAAGTATTAATATTAAACTATCAAATTCAGAAATAACAAATTCCGTTTCGAGCTTTTGCCTAGCTTCCTCTATTTTCGTTTTAATACTAGAGCTGAGAGCTTGAAAGCTATCTAAAACAAACTGTGTCATAGCATTTAACCTCGCAACAGTTGGCTGACTTGGACTAATCAAACTAGGTTTACTGGCATTCTATCATAACCACACAAATAGTGCATGAAAGGCCGATCGCACTTCCCGTAACTCCTCCAAGACTTAAAAACAGAAAGTCCGCCCAGGCGGACTTCGTTTGTCTAGAACCACACATCAGTCTAGCCGACTAATCACTCCAAATTCAAAACACAATCAGGAAAACGAGTGTTCACACAAACCACCGGGCCCAAATTCGTCCCCCGTAAATTGGCACGTTCCAAATCAGCCTGACGAAAATCCCTCGCCGCATCTATATTTGTACCACTCAATTGAACCTTAGTCAGCCTAGTATTAGACAAAATAGCATTCTGCAAATTCGTATCCCGCACATCCGCAAAAGACAAATCAGCCCCACTTAAATTCGCTCGACTGAAATTAACTCTAAACAAAAGCGATCGCCTCAAATCACTATTCGACAAATTAGCTTGCAACAAATAAGATTCCGCCAAATTAGCCCCAAAAAGTTTAGCACCACGCAAATCAGCCATCGTCATATTTGCCCTACCCAAAAAAGCATTAGACAAATTCGCACTGCGCAGATTAGCACTATCCAAATCCGCACCATACAAATCAGCATTAACTAAATTAGCACCAGCCAAATTAGCATCAGTTAAATCCGCTTGAATCAAATTAGCTTCATAGAGATTTGCTCCGCTTAAATCAGCTCCTTTCAACTTAGCTCTATACAAGCTAGCCTTGAACAAATCAGCATTTCTCAAATCGCAGCCTTCACACTCCTTAGTTTCCAACAACTGGCGGACATGATCGGCATTTTGAGCTTTCACCGGAACTGCTAGCCAAAGCGAGGCTAAAATTGTCGTTACAGTTGCTAAAATCTTAACTTTCATAAACAAACCTCACAGATTCCATGTTTTTCATCAAGTATATGCCAGATCTATAAATCCCCCTAGGGACACGGCATTGCCGTGTCCTAATTAATTAATTAAGTAAGGAGACGGCATTGCCCATTGGTGTCAACTTAACGTCAAATGTAGTCAGAGACTTCTGTTTGACTCTTAGATTTTGATCCCCCCTAGCCCCCCTTAAGAAGGGGGGGACAAGAGTCTTCTCAAAGTCCCCCGACCTAAGGGGGATTTAGGGGGATCTAGACTTAGGTAAAAACGAAATTTATCAAGGCTTTCAGGCTTAAGTTGACACCTATGGGCGAAAGCCTTTGTCCCTACTACTTAATTAAGCCTCATCTAAAGCCGCAACACCAGGCAATTCCTTACCTTCAAGCAACTCCAAACTAGCACCGCCACCAGTAGAAATGTGGCTCATTTCTGAACCCAAATTCAACTGTTCAACAGCCGCCACCGAGTCACCACCACCGATAATTGTGGTAGTACCAGTTTTAGTGATTCCAGCCAAAGAATGAGCGATACCTTCAGTACCCGCAGCAAACTTCTCCATCTCAAACACGCCCATCGGTCCGTTCCAGATGACTGTTTTGCAATCGGCCAAAGCAGCTTGGAAAGTTTTGACCGAATCCGGACCGATATCCAAACCCATCCAACCATCAGGAATGCTCTCAACGGAGACAGTTTCAGTATTAGCATCACCAGCAAACTTATCAGCAACTACCACATCAGTAGGTAACAGAAAAGCAACTCCCCGTTCCTTCGCCTTAGCTTCCAAAGACTTAGCCAATTCCAGCTTGTCATCTTCCACCAAAGACTTACCAACGCTCAAGCCACGAGCCTTGTAGAATGTGAAAACCATGCCACCGCCCAAGAGCAATTTGTCGCACTTCTCCAGCAGTTTTTCAATGACTCCAATCTTGCTAGAAACCTTAGAACCGCCGATAATGGCAGCTAAAGGACGTTGAGGATTGTCGATCGCACTACCAAGATACTGCAACTCCTTCTCCATCAAAAAGCCAGCCACAGAAGGACTCAGATACTTAGTAACACCCTCAGTAGAAGCATGAGCCCGGTGAGCAGTGCCAAAAGCATCATTCACATACAAATCGGCCACAGAAGCTAACTTCTTAGCAAATTCAGGGTCATTTGCCTCCTCTTCTGGGTAAAAGCGGACATTTTCCAGCAACACCACATCGCCATCTTGCATCGCCGCGACAGTAGCAGCGACTTCATCACCGATGCAGTCGTCAGTCTTTTTGACTTCTTTACCCAACAATTCCGACAGTCGCTTAGCAACAGGAGTCAAGCGCAACTTCTCAGTCACGCCCTTGGGACGGCCGAAGTGGCTGCACAAAATCACCTTAGCGCCCTTGGATGCTAAATCTTGAATTGTCGGCAGAGCAGCCCGGATGCGAGTATCATCGGTGATACTGCCGTTGTCGAGTGGCACGTTAAAGTCCGCCCGCACCAATACCCGTTTTCCCGATAAGTCCGATGCCGATAAATTTGCTACAGTTTTTTTTGTCACAGGATTAACCTCCTAAATATGTGTCTTTTTGTTGAATTCCGTTGTAATGGTGGCACTGGTCACTGGTACTTGGGCCTCGGACGCATTCAAACGCGCCCGTACAAAAAACGGAAGATGGAACAAACGGCACTAATTGGTTCAACCTAAACATTTTATCGGAGTCCGTGTCCCGGAGATGTGCAGTATGTTCAAGACTGTCTTATTTCCAGTAGATCAAAGCCGAGAAGCCCGCGAGGCTGCCGAAAAGGTTGTCAATATTGTGAAAACCTATGGTGCTCGTTTAGTGATTCTGTCGGTAGTCGAACCCCCAGCCGAGGGTGGCGAATCCCCGCCGCGAGAAACAATGGCTTCACCCGAAGCCGTCGCCAAACTGCTGTCTGATGCTCAGGCGATGTTCTCCCAGCAGGGAATTCAAGCTGAAATCATTGAACGGGAAGGCAAGCCTGCTTTCACGATTTGTGATGTGGCTGACGAAATTGGGGCTGATTTGATTGTGATGGGCTGTCGAGGGATGGGTTTAACTGATGATGGGGCGTCTGACAGCGTTACCAGTCGGGTGATAAACTTATCTCCTTGTGCAGTTTTGATTGTGCCTTAGTCATTGGTCAGTAGTCATTGGTCAGTAGTCATTGGTCAGTAGTCATTGGTCAGTAGTCATTGGTCAGTAGTCATTGGTTAGTAGTCATTGGTTATTGGTTGAATGATAACTGCCAACTGACTACTGCCAACTGACTAATGCCAACTGACTAATGCCAACTGACTAATGACTGTTGACTGTTAACTGTCAACTGTTGACTAATAACTGTCAACTGTCAACTGTCAACTGTCAACTAATGACTAATGACTAATGACTAATAACTAATAACTAATAACTCATGAAAATTCACTGGTATCCCGGTCACATTGCCAAAGCGGAACGGGCATTAAAAGAACAACTAAAGCGAGTAGATGTGGTGCTCGAAGTCCGAGATGCCCGCATTCCTTTGGCTACTCACCATCCCCAAATGCTGAATTGGGTGGGCAGCAAAGCACGCATCTTAGTTATTAATCGGATGGATATGATTTCGCCTCGCTTGCGGGAGGAATGGGAAAGCTGGTTTGAAGCAAGGGGGGAGTCGGTTTATTTTACTAATGCCGAACATGGACACGGCATAAATGCTTTGGCGGATGCTGTACAGAATGCTGGGGTGCAACTGAATCAAAGAAGATTCGATCGCGGTATGCTTCCTCGTCCTGTCCGAGCGGTGGTGATTGGCTTTCCCAATGTGGGAAAATCTGCTTTAATTAACAGGCTGTTGGGACGCAAAGTGGTAGATAGTGCGCGCAGGGCTGGAGTAACTCGATCGCTCCGATGGGTTCGCATTTCTGACCAAATTGAGTTGTTAGATACCCCCGGAGTGATTCCCACCCGCATTAACAATCAAGACAATGCCCTCAAGTTAGCTATTTGTGAAGATATTGGCGAAGCAGCTTACGACAATCAGGTAGTAGCAGCGGCGATGGTGGATTTGCTCCTGGGGCTGGAAGCTACTGATGATACTTTGATCTCAGTATCTGGTTTCAAATCCAGATATAAATTAGATGCTTTATCTAGTAATGGTGAAAATTATTTACACGAGGTAGCGAAAGAAAGACATCAAGGAGACGTGGAACGAATGGCACGGCAAATGTTGAATGATTTTAGAACTGGTGTTTTGGGTCAGCTTCCTTTGGAGTTACCGCCGATTTGAGCTAGCCGTTTAAAATCCCAAATCCACACTTGACTTGAGGGTGATGATTTTCACTTCATCGCCTATTTGTAGTATTTTTCCTGATAAGCGATCGGGTACTCGCGTGTTAATGTTAAGTTGCGACAAGTGATTTAAAGGCAATTGTCTGGCGGAATCAGCTATGGTTTTATGCCGCTTGGCTGTGAATACATTTTGAAAATTTGGATAAACTTCTTCCCTCAAATAAGGGCGCGACGATAGGATAGAACGTTGGCTGGGATTAAGAGCTTCAAATGTGATTGTTCCTATTTGCAACCTAACAATTTCTTCATTGGCTGTAAACAGTTGGTCTTCCCAAAACGGTGGCACGTCTCCAATTTCAATATTAGCTCGTAAGTGCTGTCGCATTTCATTCACACAAACTCTGGGAAACCAAGATGCAATTTCTGCAATTGTTTCGGTACTGATGATGGTTGGTCCCGGTGCTGCGGGATTTTCGGGAAAGCCGGTTAGCAAGTTCTCAACTAACTTGACACGGAAACCGAAGTAGTTAGTCAACCAAGATTGTATTCTGGTGCGTTCTCGATCGATGTGAAAAAATAGTTCTTGTTCAGTGCCTTGAATTTTGAGACCAACGATGTTATTGCTGATATTAAAGGATAAACGTAGAAAACAAGCTCCGTTGTGGCGCTGGCAGTTCACAAATTCACCTTGCTCGTCACAGATAGCAAAGGAGCGATCGCCTTTTAGAGCCCCGCTAGGAAGAAGAGTTGCTTGACTGACAGCTAGGCCGTCTAGGGATTTGATTGGATAGATATGAATACTGGCAACGTAAGCCATTTCGATTTATTGAGCAAAATTATTGTCAATCTCCAATTATAGCTTTTATTTGGTATTAACGTGGTAATAATTTATAATTATTCATCATTTTTTAAAATTAGTGAGAGACTGCTTGTAAAGAAACAATAAAAAAATTAGTCAAAATTTATTGTACATATTATGCTCAGAATGTTTAACGCTGAAAGAGAGTTATAAATAATGATGGAACCAAAACAAACAGGCGGGATGTCGAGGCGGAATGCCATCTTGATGGCTGGTGCAGGGGCGCTGGTGGCAGCCATTGCACCAGGAGTCTTAAAAGTGGAAGCGGCGAATGCTAACACAGAGGCCAGCCCAAACATCACTTCTGATGCCGCACTCCAGAAATTGATGGATGGGAATCGGCGCTACATTCAACAAAAACGGACATTTCCCGACCAAGGTCGATCGCGCATTGTAGAAGTAGCAAAGGGTCAACATCCCTTTGCGATCGTTCTTTGCTGTTCCGATTCGCGGGTGGTTCCCGAAATTCTTTTTGACCAAGGATTGGGGGATTTATTTGATATCCGAGTAGCTGGAAATGTCCTAGACGATGCTGTTATCGGAACCATGGAATATGGTGTCGCAGAATTGGGTACTCCCTTGGTTATCATCCTGGGTCACGAACGTTGCGGTGCTGTCAAAGCAGCTTTAGACGGCAAACCAGTTCCCGGTAAAATTGGCAGTTTGGTGGCGGCGATTCAACCGGCGGTTGATTCGATCAAAGGTCAACCGGGGGATGCCTGGGATAACGCAGTCAAAGCTAATGTGAAAATGAACGTAAGTAAGTTAAAACAATCATCACCAATTATAGCTGAAGCAGTTAAATCAGGCAAACTTAAAGTGGTTGGGGGACGCTATGATTTGGATACTGGTACGGTAGAGATGGTTGGTTAATTTGCTTGATTGTATCTGACATTTTGACTATTTTTATGAACAGGCAAGATGCTTGTTCCACCAATAGGGCATTTGATTGTGGGGTGGGCAGGAGAGCCCGCCCACAAAAGGCATCATCTCAGTTAGATTAACCCCATCTCTTGCAGTCCCCGGCGCAGGCGTTCTGCTTCAAAAGGACGGCGCTGTTCGTGAAGGGCGATCGCCCTTTTGAATTCTGCTAAACTCTCAGGCATTTTACCAATTTTCAGCAGCGCTACGGCCAAGTTTTGATGTGCTTCCGCGTGTTCGGGAGCGATTTTAATTGCTTGTCGATAATAGGCGATCGCATCTGTCAAATTCCCCGCGGCTTTCAGCGTTAGTCCTAAATTATAGTGACCAGTGGCAAAAGTGGGGTCAATTTTCAAAGCAGCTTTGTAAGCCATTTGGGCACTGGTCAAATCTCCCTCATCTTTGAGCAAATTTCCCAAATTATTGTAAGCACCCAACTTAATCGGTGGGAATACTTTGGTATTAATTGCTGCTTGATAGTGTTCCTTGGCTTTCACAAATTGCTGTTGGTGGCGGTAAGCAATTCCCAAATGATAGTTAAGTTCGTAAACAATAGAATCATCAATGGGGACAACAGTCAAGCCCTTAGTTAATAAATCTATTCCCCGCTGAATTTGTCCGCTTTCTACATATAAAGCGCCTAATTTACTACAAGCATAGGCATCGTTTGGATAATAGGTGATATATCTTTCCATTGCCACTTGAGCTTTTTGGAATTTGTGTTTAGTGGCGATCGCATCTTGTTGATAACCAGAGTGCAAAATCGCTACATCCGCCAAAGCAACTATTTTCCACTCCGGTTCCCTCTGCAAAATCTCAGCCACGCTGTCGTCTACCATGGCGTGATAAGGTCGAGAAAACCGGATATCGTGGCGATGGCGAAACAACCGCGACACGAGAGAATAGGGAGATTGAGAAGCACCGATTTCTTGACGGATCAGATTGATTACTAAAGTGCGATCGCCCTGAATTCCCTGCTTAATGTGAGGTACAATCTCCGGTACCAGCACTTCATCGGCATCCAACACTAAAATCCAGTCACCCGTGGCGTACTTGAGACACTCATTGCGGGCGGCTGCGAAGTCATCGCCCCATTCAAAGTGATAGACTCTCGCCCCGAATTCTCGTGCAATTTCACAAGTGCGATCGCCCGAACCCGTATCCAGCACCACCATTTCGTCAACAACATCCTTAACACTAGCCAAAGTCCGCAGTAGGGTTGCTTCTTCATTCTTTACAATCATGCACAAACTTAGATCCATCGGGCCCAATCTTTCCTATTTTTAAAGAATTATTGTAGTTTGATTGAGAAGTAAAAAATCAAAACGTCAAGCCAAAGTTGTCATTTTCCCTTCAGCATCCAGCCTATAGCAGTCCTTGCAGGAGTCGTAAAGTTTTTTACCCCACCCCAACCCTCCCCTTATTAAGGTCCGGGAGTAAGAAATTCACAAATGATTTAGGATTGCTATAGTTACTTTCTAGCTTTTACCTTTCTTCACTAAAAAGGTGGGGTTAACTCTTTTGACATACTCAACGACCTCAAAATTTTAACTATTCCTGATAAATCGTACCACTTTAGGTTCCTCCCTACGGTAGAGACAACCAATCAATATCTGTTGCTATTCTAAGAACATAAGACAAGGGACAAAACAGTTTAGGATTCAGGAGAAAAAGAAATGGGCATTATCGCATGGATTGTTTTAGGACTCATTGCCGGCGCGATCGCTAAAGCTATTTATCCCGGACAACAAGGCGGCGGTTTCCTCGCTACAACAGGTTTAGGAATTTTGGGAGCGCTAGTGGGAGGTTATTTAGGTCAAGTCTTTCTGGGGACGAGCGGGGGAGCATCCTTCGGCGCATTAACACTACCTAGCGTTGCTTTTGCCGTCCTAGGTGCGATCGTTCTACTTTTCATCTGGGGTTTATTAACTCAACGTACCGTATAAAAAATATTGTCAATCCCCAGTCGATAATTTTAACAATCCTCCAGGCAGAATACTGGAGGATTGTTATTTGAGTAAGAATTAATAGCAGTTGCCCTGGGGCTTGGACGGTTGCTATATAACTCATCTCAATATCAATTAATCAATCCGAAAATTGAAAGGCAAGCGAACATAAACTCCCTGGGGATCGTTCATCGACTGCACCACGGCAAGTTCCTGCTGCATTTTATGCACTTCTGCCGTCAGGGGATCGAGTTTGACTGCGGCTTTGGTGGCGCGCACGCCGGACAGTTTTTCCAAAATGCGCTCCTCCAAACTGCGACGTTTCGGATATTCTTCCAATTGCCAATCATTCCCTAGTTTAGCTTGTTTGACGGCTTCTTTGATAGCATCTTCAAGACCCCCAATTCGATCGACTAAACCCAACTCCTTAGCGGCCGCACCAGACCAAACTCGGCCTTGAGCAATTTCCTGTACCTTTTCTTTGGGCAGTTTGCGAGAATCGGCGACTTTAGTAATAAATCGATCGTAAATGCGATCGACAACCCTCTGAATATTAGCCAATTCTTGAGGATTTTTCGGGCGAGAAATCGTGTTAGTATCAGCAAAGCGACCTGTTTTGACGACATCCCAAGTTACGCCGTTGTTGGTAGCTAATTTTTCGACGTTGGGTAGCATTCCAAAAACGCCAATGGAACCAGTAATCGTATTGGATTCAGCAAAAATCTGGCTGGAACCCATAGAAATCCAATAGCCACCGGAAGCTGCTAAATTACCCATGGAAACGATGGTGGGTTTTTTCTTAGCAGTGAGTACCACTTCCCGTCCGATGACTTCAGATGCCGTGACACTTCCTCCGGGACTGTTGACGCGCAAAACTACGGCTTTTACATCGTTATCTTCTCGGATTTTACGCAATTCTTGAGCGATGCGATCGCCTCCTACTTGATTCACGCCCCCTTCGCCGTCTACAATTTCTCCCTCGGCATAAAGAACAGCCACTTGCTTGTGATTATCAGCGCGATTCGAGTTTTTATTTTCCGCAATTTTGGCGTAATTTTTCAGACTAATTTGTTTGAAAGATTTGTTTTCTCCATCGGTTCCGGTTAGTTTCTTAAGTTCGGTGACAATTTCGTCAAAGTATGCAACTTTATCAACTAACTTGCTGTTGAGAGCTTCCTCAGCCATCAACGTGCCACCATTATCTGCGATCGCCTGCAATTGCGGCACAGTCAATTTGCGGTTTGGCCCCACAGTTGTGAGATATTCACCCCAAATATCTCCCAACAACTTTTGAGTTTGCTGACGATTTTCGGGGCTCATTTTTTTCAGCAAAAATGGTTCGACTGCGGACTTATATTTGCCGACGCGAGTAACTTGAACTCCCACTCCATATTTTTCTAAAGCGCCCGCAAAAAACATCGTCTGACTGCTAAAACCGTTGATTTCCACAGAACCAAAGGGATTGATAGCAATGGTATTTGCCACTGAACCGAGGTAATATTCTCGCTCATTCCAATCCATTTCATAAGCAAAAATTGGTTTTTTGGCATCTCGAAAACGCTGCAATGCCGATCGCACTTCTTTGAGATTAGCAAACCCACTGCCACCAGAATCAGAATTACCTTCGAGATAAATACCAACGATTTTCGGATCTTTTTTCGCAGATGCGATCGCATCTAAAACAGTACGCAGAGTCACAGTATCCGAACCATCATCAGAAAGCACTTCTTCAATAGCAGCCCCGGTACTGCGGCTGGGTTTGCTGTCAGTAATATTGAGAGAAAGATCTAATACTAATACAGACTTATCTTTAACTTGCGGCCCCGAATCTTTAGACGACGACGCAGCCATAGCAATTAGAATTACGAGTCCTCCCAATCCTATGCTACCGATCAAAACTAATCCTAGGAGGCTTCCCAACAAACTTGCAAACGTATATTTTAGGAAATCTTTCATTTAATTAATTGGTAATTGGCCAAACAGGGAATTGGGAATTGGGAATTGGGAATTGGGAATTGGGAATTGGGAATTGGGAATTGGGAATTGGGAATTGGGAATTGGGAATTGGGAATTGGGAATTGGGAATTGGTAAGTAGCAACTAACCACTGCCAACTAACCACTGCCAACTGTCAACTGTCAACTGTCAACTATCAACTGCCAACTAACCACTGCCAACTGTCAACTGTCAACTGTCAACTATCAACTGCCAACTCCCAACTGACATCCTTCTATCTTAACCTTTCCAAAACTCCAGAATGTTGTAACTCATCAAGGTTAGCGCAGCCGGTACAGAACATCACTGTGGCAATCTCTGCAATTAAAACCTCAACCAAAAGCTCTAAAGCTGATTCCGATGCCGCTGCTGCTTGCAAAAACGGCCTCGCCAGCCCCGCCATATCCGCACCTAGGGCGATGGCCTTGGCTGCATCCAAACCATGCTGCAAGCCTCCAGAAGCAATCAGAGGAACATCAGGCGCTGCGGCGCGGGTACTGACAATGCACTCGGCTGTCGGTATTCCCCAGTCAGCAAAGGTTGCGCCCAATCGGCGCTGCTTACTATCACGGGCACGCTCTCCTTCTATTTTCGCCCAAGAAGTGCCTCCAGCTCCAGCAATGTCGATCGCACTCACCCCTGCTGCGAGCAATTTTGTTGCCATCTTTCCTGAAATGCCATTACCAACCTCTTTCGCAATTACAGGTACTGGCAATTTTTCGCACAATTTGGCAATCTGATCGAGGAGTCCTTTAAAGTTAGTATCACCTTCAGTTTGAACGCACTCTTGCAGAGGATTGAGGTGCAAAATTAGAGCATCAGCTTCCAGAAGATCGACAATTTTTTGGCACTGTGCCAAACCGTAATTATAGTTTAACTGAACTGCACCGATATTAGCAAATAACAGAATATCAGGAGCGCGGCGGCGGACTGCAAAGGTATCAGCGAGTTGAGGATTTTCGATGGCGATGCGCTGGGAACCGACACCCATAGCAATTTTGTATTTTTGAGCGACATCGGCGAGGCGATAATTGATAGTCTGGGCTAATTCAGTGCCACCAGTCATGGAAGAAATTAGCAGAGGTGCCGCTAATTTTTTCCCCATAAATGTTGAGGTTAAATCGATTTCAGTGCGATCGAGTTCTGGCAAACAGCAGTGAGTAAAACGGTAGCGTTCAAAGCCGCTAGTAGTTTCGCGGAATTGTACATCTTCTTCGATGCAGAGCCGGAGGTGGTCTGCTTTACGGGTTTCAATGGGCGAGGGCGGGGTTAGGGACAGGTTCACAGGGGAGTTCACAGTAGGATTTTTGGGGTTAAACTATCATCTTAATTCTACTCTTTTATTGCGCTCCAGGAACAGTCATTGACACGCCATTATCCGTCGGTTTAAACTTCAATAAAAAAGGCACAGCTTTTTGCACCCAATCTTTGACAGGCGTGTAATTAGCAGCATCTTCTCCGAAACAAATTTCCAGCATATCCGTGTGAATTATCCCCGGATTTAAAGGAATCGCCGCCATCCCCAGTGGCAATTCTTGAGCTAAGGCTTTGGTAAGTCCTTCTATGGCCCATTTAGAAGCACAATAGGGAGCCACTTCCGGTGAAGTTGACCTGCCCCAACCAGAAGTGAAATTAACCACAATCCCGCTTTTTTGGGCAATTATTGCTGGAACAAAGTGGCGAATCACATTCGCAACACCTTTAATATTAACATCAATTACCTGGGAAAACTCTTCACTGCTGACATCCCACAGGGGCGCGAGATGATTGATGACACCTGCATTGTTAATCAGCAAATCGGGAGGGGAGTAATCTGCTAGGATTTCGGCTGCCCAATTTTTTACTTGGGCGTCCACTGCGACATCTAAACACGTAAAATTGTGAGGGGTGCTATATTTTTGTGTGAGTTTTTCCACTGCTTCAGGAGAACGAGCGCAGCCTAAAACAGTATGTCCAAGGTCAATAAACTTTTCAGTCATCGCCAAACCAAGACCGCGACTTACTCCTGTAATTAAAATGATTTTTTTCATAAATTTGTGTGAATTGTTAAATAAAGTAATAGAATACATTGTACATAGGTAATTGACAATTTTATAGGCAGGAATTGATTATGAAAGTAAAAGCAGCGGTTGCTCGTAGCGCCGGGAAACCTTTAACCATTGAAATGGTCGATTTATCAGGTCCCGAAGCCGGAGAAGTGCTGGTGGAAATTAAAGCCACGGGTCTGTGCCATACTGACGCTTACACTCTTTCGGGTGCCGATCCTGAAGGTTTGTTTCCGGCTATTTTAGGTCATGAGGGAGCTGGTATTGTCGCAGAAGTAGGAGCGGGAGTAACTAGCGTCAAAGTGGGCGATCGAGTAATTCCACTATACATTCCCGAATGTCGCAACTGCGAATATTGTTTGAGCTACAAAACCAATCTCTGTCAAGCAATTCGAGTGACTCAAGGACAAGGCGTGATGCCCAATGGCACCAGCAGGTTTTCCCTAGACGGGGAGAAAATTCATCATTACATGGGAACTTCCACCTTTGCCAATTATACAGTATTACCAGAAATTGCGGTAGCAAAAATTCGTGATGACGCTCCCTTCGATCGAGTTTGTTTAATTGGTTGCGGAGTAACAACAGGCATCGGCGCTGTCATCAACACAGCCAAAGTAGAACCAGGTTCTAATGTGGTAGTTTTCGGTTTAGGAGGGGTGGGTTTGAATATAATTCAAGCCGCTAGGATGGTAGGAGCTAATATGATTGTCGGCGTAGATATCAATGCCGAAAAACGAGCAATGGCGGAAAAATTCGGCATGACTCACTTTGTAAATCCCCGCGAAATCGAGGTAGATTTAGTTGCTTATTTGGTAGATTTAACCAAAGGGGGAGCTGACTACAGTTTTGAATGTATAGGTAATATCAATGTCATGCGTCAAGCCTTAGAATGCTGCCACAAAGGCTGGGGAGTGAGTGTCATTGTCGGCGTAGCAGGAGCAGGCCAAGAAATTAGTACCCGCCCATTTCAGTTAGTAACAGGCAGAGTGTGGAAAGGCACAGCTTTTGGCGGAGCCAAAGGCAGAACCGATGTGCCAAAAATAGTGGATTGGTACATGAACGGAAAAATTGATATTGATAGTTTAGTAACCAATGTAATGCCAATCGAGAAAATCAATGAAGCCCTGGATTTAATGAAAAAAGGCGAAGTAATTCGCACAGTTTTGACCTTTTAAAAGAAGTCAAGGAGGGCCACCACTCTTGGCACGGCCCCTACAAGCGAATCAAACTTCTCAATTATCTCTTCCTCTGCGCCCTCTGCGCCCTCTGCGGTAAAAAAATCCATCCCCAAAAAAAAGAGAATTAACATGATATCCCAATCGCTAAAACTCCACCAACAATATAAAAGCTGCGGCGGAAAACTCGGCTATTATAGCCATCAATCCTCAGCCTGCAATAGCGAAATGAAATTCGCAGTTTACCAACCACCACAAGCCGAACATCAACCCGTACCAATCCTGTATTTCCTCTCAGGATTAACCTGCACAGAAGAAAACTTCACGATCAAATCTGGAGCCCAACAATTTGCAGCAAAATATGGATTAATGCTAGTAGTGCCGGATACTAGCCCGCGCCATACAGGAATTCCCGGCGAAGACGACAATTCGGATTTGGGAAGTGGGGCGGGTTTTTATATTGATGCGACAGCCGCACCTTGGAATGCTCACTATCGGATGTACAGTTATGTTGTCGATGAATTACCTAAATTAATCGCTGAAAACTTTCCAGTCATGCCGGAAAAACAGGGAATCTTCGGTCATTCTATGGGGGGACATGGGGCTTTAATTTGTGCGTTAAAAAATAGCGATCGCTATCTTTCAGTTTCTGCTTTTGCGCCTATTTGCGCGCCCATGCACACCCCTTTGGGACAAAAAATATTCAGCCACTACCTCGGTGACAATCGGGAGGATTGGCGGGCTTGGGATGCGAGTGAATTAGTGCTGAAAGCACCATATAACGGTTCAATTTTAATTGATTGTGGCACGGCAGATTCGTTTCTAGCTGAGGGGCAATTGTTGCCGGAAGTTTTTGCAGAAGCTTGTGCAAAAGCTGGACAGCAGTTAAATTTAAGAATGCAGGAAGGTTACGATCACAGCTATTATTTTGTGGCGAGTTTTATGGAGGATCATATTCAGCATCATGCTGCTGTTTTGTGCGGGTAGTTTGTAGCAGGAAGCAGCCGCCTGTTAACTGGTTTAACTGGTTCCTAGGAAGAGCCTGGGAACCGATGTCACTCTTGCTCTGCCTCGAATTAACTGGTTCCTAGGAAGAGCCTGGGAACCGATGTCACTCTTGCTCTGCCTCGAATGGCTGCCATCAAATTTGGAGGCAGAGCCTCCGGATCTACGTTACCAGGCCAGAGCCTGGTAACGAGTGAATGGCTGCCATCAAATTTGGAGGCAGAGCCTCCGGATCTACGTTACCAGGCCAGAGCCTGGTAACGAGTGAAACGAGTGAATTATGGATTAATTTAGGGTAATCGGAAATACCCAGTCTTTGTACTTGCTATCGCGATTTTCGATAATTCCAGTCAATTTTTCCAATATCTTTTCAGTGATGGGTCGCTCTTTTGGTAAATGATAGTTTTCGATGCGCTTAATTGGGGTAACTTTAGCTGCGGTGCCGCACAGGAATATTTCATCAGCAATCAATAATTCTGATTTGTCAACTGGTCTTTCTATGACTTCGATTCCTAAGTCTCTGGCGATAGTTATTACGCTGTCTCTGGTGATTCCTTCGAGAATGTCTTGCTCGAAACCTGGTGTCACTAATTTACCGTTTCGGGCGACAAATATATTCATCCCTGAAGCTTCGCTGACTTTGCCTTGACTATTCATCATGATAGCTTCATCAAAGCCAGATTGTACTGCTTCTGTTTTGGCTAAGGCTGAGGTAATGTAAGCGCCGCTAATTTTTCCTCTCAAGGGTAAACTGCGGTCTTCTTGGCGGTACCAGGAACTAATTCTACAGTTGACTCCTTCCTTGGGTAAGTAGTCTGATAGTTCTAATCCGTAGACAAAAAAGTCTGTTTCTACGTTGTGGAGTCGGGGGGCGATTCCCAAACTTGAGGTGTAGATAAATGGGCGGATATAAAAAGATTGGGTAGGCTGATTTTTCTTGACAAAATCAACGATGATTGATTGGATTTTGTCGGCGGCCAAATCGCATTGCAGGAAGCTGGCACTTTGGCTTAATCTTTGACAGTGGCGGTCTAGTCTAAATAGTAAGATGCGATCGCCATTTTCGGGGTCGGGAATTCCGCGCAAACCGCCCAAGACTCCGGTTCCGTAGTGCAGTGCGTGGGTGGCTATGGAGATTTTGGCGTCGGTAAATGGGAGAAATTGATTTTGAAAGTAGGCAAAAGGGAGAAAACTATCCATGATTCAAGCTGGCGATGAGTTTTGCAGTCCGCGAGGAAAGGTGAATTTGGTTATATTACCATAAGTTATTATTTTGTTGTTTAAGGGAATTGTAAAACTTTAAAAAGTTATCTCCTTTTGGTTGATAATTGTTTTGGGAAAGATTAGATTCAATTACAAATCAAAAGTAACAAAGAGGTAGCTATGGCGCGGAAATGTTTTATTATTGAAATGGGTATGGGTATCGACCAGCACGGGCAAGAACCGACGGTAGCGGCGGCTAGGGCGGTCCGAAATGCGATCGCCAATAATGCTTTACTCGGTGTCTGGGAAGTGGCGGGTTTGACTGACCCAAATCAAATGATTGTGGAGGTAAAGGTGGCGGTTCCTTACCCGGAACAAGTGCGAAGGGATGAGGTTTTGGCGGTATTGCCTTTTGGGGAAAAATCTCTGATTGTTGAGCAAGGTGGGATGGTGGTGGCTGGAAGGGCGATCGCCTCTCTGAATGATAAAAATGATGAAATGTTGATTGCGGTGGCTGCGGTGACAGTTTTTGTGGACACTCAGGACTGATTTGTAGTTATTTGAATAAATGGGTGAAGTGCGAAGTGCGATCGCGCTAACCCCGATCTAGTAAAACAATTTAAACAAACACAAATATAAAATTATAACACCATGTTAAAAGAAGTTAGAATAGAAAATTACAAATCGATCCACAAGCTGAAACTGGAGTTAGGACGAGTCACCGTGTTGATTGGTGAGAATGGTTGCGGCAAGAGTAATATCTTAGAGGCGATCGCCTTGGCTTCTGCGGCGGCTGATGATAAACTGGATAATGAGTTTCTCGCATCTAGGGGCATTAGGGTGACAGAACCTCAATTAATGCGATCGGCTTTTGAAAAAGATAATTCTGCACGCGATATAAAACTCTCCTTATTCGGACAAAATAGCCAAGAATTTAGTTTTGTACTCCACAATGACAATCAGCCCTATTCTCAGTGGCTAAACAGAGAAGCAGACAAGAGATTTATTCTTAAGTTTAGAGATTATTTAAATACATTTAACGGTGATAAAGAAGAATTAATCAAAAGTTTTATGGATGACGATCAAATATTTATTAATATTTTTAATGCACCAATTAACAAGCTAATTGATTCAGTAAAACTACACAATTTTTTGATTTATTCTCCAGAGAATTACTCTTTGCGGATATTTGAACGAGAAGATCAAATTCAACCGCTAGGGATTTACGGTGAAGGCTTATTTAAGCTATTACAAGTTTTGAGTTTAGAAGAAAATCAGGAAAAACTTACAGAAATTAAGGCTTTACTTCGGTTAATAGATTGGTTTAAAGATTTTGAAATTCCTCACACCTCTAGCGATTTTGAATACAACCTTCAAATTGCCGACAGGTACTTAGACCCAGATTTAATTTACTTCGATCAAAGAAGCTCTAATGAAGGATTTTTGTTTTTGCTTTTTTACTTTGCTTTATTTATTAGCGATATCACACCTAAATTTTTTGCAATTGATAATATTGACGCTTCCCTAAATCCTCGATTATGCCGCAGGTTAATGCAAGAATTAGTTGAATTAGCCAAAAAACACGACAAACAAGTTATCTTTACAACCCACAATCCGGCAATTTTGGACGGTTTGGATTTAAAGGATAACGAACAGCGACTGCTTGTGATTTCCCGCAACCAATTAGGTCATACTAAAGCTAGACGCATTCTCAAACCTGAACCTCTGGAAAGACAGGAACCTGTAGATTTATCAGAGGCATTTTTGAGAGGCTATATCGGCGGACTTCCTAAGAATTTTTAATATGATTAGTTTTGGATTAATTACTGAGGGATTGAGTGACCAGATTGTGATTGAAAATATTTTAGAAGGATATTTCAAGAATCCCGATCTAGATATTAGACCACTACAACCAGAAAGAGATAAAGATGATGAGAACAAATTTACAGGTTATGGTAGTTGGAGTCAAGTTTTTGCTTATTGTCGTTCAAGAGATTTTCAAGAGTCGTTTCAATTTAATGATTATATAATTATCCAAATAGATACCGATACTTCTCAAGATTATGGTATCCCACAGCAAGATGAAAATGGCAAATTTACTCCTGAACAGTTAATCGAAAAAGTCATTGCCAAGTTCAAACAGGAAATTGGCGAAGATTTCTACAGTAAATTTCAACAGCGAATCATTTGGGCTATATCAGTAGATTCTATTGAGTGTTGGTTGCTGCCACTTTATTATAAAAACAATAAAAAATCTAAATTAGAGAAGTGCTTAGGTACGTTAAATAGGGAGCTTGGAAAGCAACATGGTTTTACAATTCATGCCAAAAAACCTGAATATTATCGGGAAATTTCAAAACAATATAGCAAACATAAAACATTGATGGATTGTTACCAAGACAATCCCAGTTTGAAAAGTTTTGTGGTAGATATTGAAAGCAAAAAAATTGTAATAGTTTTAGAAGACGAGTGGTAAAGTTAGCAAATTTTGCATAAACTTTTTCACCGGCTAAACTTCCGATTCCAATTCGCTAACCCGCACCTGCACCGGCAACTCTACAGAATTCAATTCAGATGACTCTAATAATCCTGTCGCTTCTTCCTCAGCACTCGCTTCGCCGTGCCGTACTTTTCGCAATTTCTGGGTCAAAGTATCCCGCTGATTGATTAAATAAATGCTCACCAAAGTTAACCCAACACCCATCGATTGCAGCGGATTCAGGACTTCGCCCAAAAACAAATTGCCGAACAATAAGGCAAAAACTGGCGTTAAAAATGTTAAGGAACTTAAACTGGTGAGACTGCCGCTTGAAGCAAAGTAAAAGAACAAACCGTAGGCGATCGCACTTCCGAACACAGTAGAATAACTTAAGGCCATCCAGCCGGAAAAATCGATATTGACAAACTGCTCAGATTCAGTTGCAGCCGAAACTGCCAATAGCGGCAAACCACCCAAAATCATGTGCCAACCAGTCGCAACCACCGGGTCAACATAGCGGCAAACCCAGCGCACCAAAACTGTTCCCACAGCCATCGACAAGGCTGCCAACAGCATCAACCATTCTCCACCCTCAAACAACTGTCCGACATCAGCAGAAACCTGCACATTTTCAGGATGAAACAGTCCCAAAATCCAGCCATCCGGCAACCCAATTAAACTAATCCCAGCAACGCCAATAACTAATCCCAACCAGCCCCAGAAACCAATTTTTTCTTGAAACAGCCACAAACACAATATCGCCACAGCTAGCGGCTGAGAGTCAATCATCACCGAACCTAAACCCGCACCGGTTCTGGCCAAACCTTCTGCCAAAAAGCCTTGAAACAAAGTACCGTCAACTAGGGCAAATAACGAAATCCACAGCCAAGCTTTCCAACCCTGGGGCTGTGATTTTCCCATAAAGGCGGCGGCTAGGAGCACCAACACGCCAGCCGGCATCAAACGCACGACAGCCACAAACAGCGGAGTCGTGTGGGGCATGACTCCTTTCATGGCTACCATGGCCGTTCCCCACAGGAAAAACGGCGCAATTAGTAACAGTGGCGCGAAAGGCAGTTTGGAATCGGTAATTTTTAGCTGCATGGCGAGCGGGCTCCAGATAATTGATGAGAGTGACTCTCGTGGTGATGATGTAGTTTTGTTAAGCAATTTTTACAATTATATATTGATGTTGGATGAAGTGCGATCGGACTCTGTGGGGGTAAGGGGGTAACTTCTTCGTTCTTCCTTCTTCGTTCTCCCTTCGGATAAGGCACACTATAAGTTAGCTACACAATTTCACATTGCGCGAAAACTGCCCATGATTTGGCCATTCAAGCCTCGCTACCGTAAACAAATCGCTCACATCGAAATCACTGGCGCCATTGCTGGAGAAACCCGCAAACGAGTTTTAGAAGCCCTCAAAACCGTTGAAGAACGCAAATTTCCCGCTTTGCTGCTGCGGATAGACTCTCCTGGTGGCACTGTGGGGGATTCCCAGGAAATTTACAGCGCCCTGAAGCGTTTGGGGGAAAAAGTCAAAATAGTTGCCAGTTTTGGCAATATTTCGGCTTCTGGGGGAGTTTACATCGGTATGGGTGCCGAATATATCGTGGCTAATCCAGGTACGATTACCGGTAGCATTGGTGTAATTATCCGGGGTAATAATCTAGAACGGCTATTGGAAAAGGTCGGTGTTTCTTTTAAGGTCATCAAATCTGGGCCATATAAAGATATTTTGTCATTCGATCGCGAATTAACCCCACCAGAACAGCAAATTTTGCAAGATTTGATCGACACCAGCTATCAGCAATTCGTAGAAACAGTTGCGGTAGCCCGGAAACTGCCTATTGAACAAGTTAAAAGTTTTGCCGACGGTCGTGTTTTCACGGGCCAGCAAGCCTTGGAGTTGGGTTTGGTCGATAGATTGGGTAGTGAAGAGGATGCCCGTCGCCTGACAGCCGAACTGGCGGGACTTGACCCGGAAAAAACTGAGTCCTGCACTCTGGAAAAACCAAAACCTTTCCTAAATCGCGTTTTGGGGAGTAGTCTGGATACATCGGGGCTTTCAGCTTACAAAAGTTGGCTGGAATTCGAGCTGTCTGCTAGTGGTTTGCCACTGTGGCTGTATCGCCCGTGATTAAATAAATTGGTTATTAGTGATTAGTCATTAGTCATTAGTCATTAGTCAGCAGTCAGCAGTCAGCGGTCATTAGCTAACAAGTCAAGATTGCTGAGCGCAAATACCTAACAGCTAACGAATAACTAATGACCAATAACTAATGACCAATAACTAATCACTAATAACTAATGACTAATAACAAAAAAATGGAGAATATTTGCGTGGAATGGCAAGTGCGGGCGATTCGCGGGGCAACTACTGCCAGCGACAATTCGGTAGAAGCAATTCGAGATGCGGTGAGAGAATTATTAGATGAATTAGAAGCAAGAAATCATTTAGATCCTGAATTAATTATTAGTGCTACGTTTTCTGTCACTCGTGATTTAGATGCTGTGTTTCCTGCCGCGATCGCCCGCGAACGTCCCCGTTGGTGTAATGTTCCCTTATTGGATGTGCAGCAGATGTATGTCAAGGGTTCTTTGGAACGTTGCATCCGGTTTTTAATTCACGTCAATTGGCCAGCACATACCGAAATTTATCATCCTTATTTGCGGGGAGCTCAAAATTTGCGGCCGGATTGGAATTTAGCAGTGGCGGTGGCTGGGGAGAAATAATAAATTGGCTTTTGGCTTAGAGAAGCGATCGCATTCTGGTTAATTTTTTTTATACAAGACTTACGGACGCTTCTACCTAAAAAAACCCGGCTTCTTTGAGAAACCGGGTTTGTGTCAATCAGACGCTTTTTTGTGATGCAACCTAATCCCTAAAAAGATGTCATATATAAAACTCCAAAAGTCCTTTTTCCCTTCTAATATTCCCAAGCTTTGAGGAGAACCTTTTTCATCTAATAGCGGCTTGACAGCTTCATAGGCTGGCTTGTAATTGTACCAAGGAATTGAAGGCCACAGGTGATGAATCAGGTGATAATTCTGACCCAAAATTAAGATATTTAGAATTGGACTAGGATATACTCTGGCATTTTTCCAGCGATCGCGCTCGTGAAATGGACGGTGGGGCAAATAATCAAAAAATAGCCCCAACGCCAACCCGACTACTAAAGCAGGAGAAAACCAAAAATTCAGCACGTAACCTAAATGGTCGTATTGAATGGAGATATAAACCACTGCGATCGCAAATAAACGGCTGAAAAACCATTCCCAAAGTTCGTTTTTTCGCCACAGTTGGCGCTTAAAAAAGAAAATCTCGTGGTAAAAAAACCTCGCAGCAATTAACCACAGAGGCCCGCCGGTGGAAACATAATGGTCTGGATCGTTATCTGGATCGTTAACGTGAGCGTGATGCTGCATATGTACCCGTGTAAACACGGGAAAAGCAAAACCCAACATCAGGGCGCTACCGTGTCCCAAAATAGCGTTAATGGTGCGATCGCGGTGCGCTGCATTATGAGACGCATCGTGAATCACTGTTCCAGCCATGTGCAAAGCCAGAACATTCAGGAAAAAACAGCACCATTGGGGCCATTCCCCATACCAGAAACCCCAGTATGAAATCACGATAATCGCTAATGCACTCAAAAATAGCAACAGCGTCGGATTGAAGTCACCTGGAGGACTCAGAAACTCTTTCGGCACTGTCAGTGGCCGTCCTGCCTCCGACATTTTTGTTAGCACTCCTTAATATTTCACACTTGCGTAGTATAAGATACAAGGCTGCCAATAGTAAAGTTTTGTGAAATAAGTGTATCTAATCTCGATCGCCCGTCCTGTACACAAAATCCGAGTTAAAGGACAGTCACACAAAGCTGTTGCCAAACTACCAAAAAATAAATGGGTATATTTGTATATTTGTCAAGTAGTAGACGAAAATTATTGGGAAACTGTTGCGATCGAAAAGAAAAGATTACGGATGGGTAAAAAGTCAGATATTCTATATATTGGTCAATACCTGCGGTCATTCACGATCGAAAAATTTTTAAGAATTAAGACAACTAGCGTCATTGCTTGTACTGAAAGATGAAACGTTAGCCGAAAATTACACAATAAATCCTCCAGCCACCCCATGTGAATTCATGCAACTGCCAAAAGCCTTACGCCGGACTAAAATCGTCGCCACCATTGGCCCAGCCACCTCTGATCCACAAGTGCTGCGGAACCTCATAGAAGCAGGTGCGACAACTTTGCGACTCAACTTTTCCCACGGCTCAGAAGAAGACCACCAACGGAGCATTCGCTTAATCCGGCAAACATCCTTTGAACTAAATCAGCCCGTGGCAATCCTGCAAGACCTCCAAGGCCCGAAAATTCGTTTAGGTCGCTTTGAAACAGGGTCGATTGTGGTCAAAAATGGCGATCCGTTCATTTTAACCAGCCGCCCAGTTCCAGGCACTGAGATGATTTCCTCAGTCACCTACGAACCTCTAGCAGACGAAGTTCCCGAGGGAGCGATGATTCTGCTAGATGACGGGAAAGTGGAAATGCGCGTGGAAAAAGTAGACCGGGTGTCGCGGGAATTGTACTGTCGCGTTGTTGTCGGTGGACCCCTTTCCAACAACAAAGGCGTGAATTTTCCGGGAGTATACCTGTCAATTAAAGCGCTGACCGATAAAGACCGCAAAGATTTAATGTTCGGACTCGACCAAGGTGTCGATTGGGTAGCTCTGAGCTTTGTGCGGAATCCCCAGGATATGCTGGAAATTAAAGAGCTGATAGCCAGTGCCGGTAAGCAAGTACCGGTGATTGCAAAGATCGAAAAGCACGAGGCGATCGAACAAATGGAGGCAATTCTGGCCTTGTGTAACGGGGTGATGGTTGCCCGCGGGGACTTGGGAGTAGAACTGCCGGCAGAAGACGTGCCGATTTTGCAAAAGCGACTGATTGCGACTTCTAACCGCATGGGAATTCCGGTGATTACCGCTACCCAGATGCTCGATAGTATGCTTCACAATCCTCGTCCCACCCGCGCGGAAATTTCCGACGTGGCCAACGCGATTCTCGACGGGACTGATGCGGTGATGCTCTCGAACGAAACAGCCGTGGGCGACTTCCCGGTAGAAGCAGTGGCGACGATGGCAAGAATTGCGGTGCGGATGGAGAGAGAAGGAATTCGGGGCAATATTAGGAATGTAGAAGATATTGGTCGATCGATCCCCAACGGCATCAGTCAAGCTGTCAGCCAAATTTCCGAACAATTGAATGCAGCAGCGATTATGACGCTGACCAAAACCGGTGCTACAGCCCGAAATGTGTCGAAGTTCCGACCAAAAACTCCGATTTTGGCAGTTACTCCCCACGTAGACGTGGCGAGACAACTGCAACTGGTGTGGGGAGTAAAACCGCTGCTGGTGCTAGATTTGCCCTCGACCGGTCAGACATTTCAATCTGCAATCAATGTCGCCCAGGAAAAAGAGTTACTGTCCGACGGAGACTTGGTAGTGATGACGGCAGGTACTCTGCAAGGGGTAGCCGGTTCAACAGATTTGATCAAAGTTGAGGTAGTGACAGCGGTTTTGGGTAAGGGAACAGGTGTCGGGCTAGGTTCAGTCAGCGGTATGGCCAGGGTAGCTAACACTGCTGCGGATGTGGCGAATTTCCACCCCGGAGACATTTTGGTAGTCAACCACACTAGCGCTCAGTTTGTGGAGATGATTCGGAAAGCAGCAGGTGTGGTGACGGAGGAAGAAAGTTTGACTTCTCACGCGGCGATTATTGGTTTGCGTTTGGGCGTACCGGTGATGGTGGGCGTGAAGAATGCCACCCAGGTGATTCGGGACGGCACTATGCTGACGTTGGATATGCAGCGGGGTTTAGTTTATTCCGGTGCCAGAGGTGGCGGGATTGACGGCGAACTGGATGTTTGATGGCAGTTGTGAGTGATGAGTTGTGGGGTTGAAATTCTACAACTCATTGCTTTTTTTCTGGCGATTATGCTAATCTTATTAATTGTCTGTGCCGATGTAGCTCAGGGGTAGAGTATTCGATTCGTAATCGAACGGTCGTGGGTTCAAATCCCACCATCGGCTTACAAAAAACCACCTATTTTCAAGGGTTATACAGCTCGTGAATGCTGTATAACCTTTATTTTGTCTATGACTTGTCTATGACTTGTATATGGTTTGTCTATGACTTGTCTATGATTTACACAACCACGGCTTTACCCTCCTGAGTACCCAAGTATTTCCAAAAACACCTCTACATCAGCCAAGTCCGCCCTCGACTTTTTACGCCACGCTTTTAACTCGTTAAGCAGTTCAGTCGGCTTCAGGGGGCGACAAGCGCCCCCGAACAGTTATAGGCAAGGCTTTTCGCGCCTTAGATTTCTGGAACCTGTAAATCACGCCTGTTGCCCGCGTAGTGCCTGTAGATCATCTCTGGGCTATTACCACCCACCGCGCTACATCTTGGGCATCAATACCTTTTTGACATACTCCCCGACCTTTCATGTGCGGGGATTCTTAACACTTCATCGACCAATACTACCGAAGTAGTTTTACTCAGTTGACCTGTTCATTTTAAGTCGTGGCAATGCCCTATCCCGACTATGTATCGTTTGGAAAGAAAAACATTAACAATACTTTTTATTTTGCTTCCCGGTTGGATTTTAACCATTGCCCTTCAGTCTTTCCCTATTACTGGATCAGTCCCGGTTTCAACTCAAAATGAGTATATATCGCTGCAATCTTCGGTATCAACTGGCTCTCTCGGATCTTGGGTGTAAAATGTAGCAAATAATACTAAATTCCTGAATAAGGAAAGCTGAAACCCTAGATTTTGCTAGCTCATAATCATTACTTATCACCATAATTACGAGAGAGTCATATTTTTTAGATTTTAGATTTGGGATTAAGCACTTTTGAATCGTCAAAAGCCTTGACATTGCGTGAGTTTTGCAGTATTTACCGGCAAAGTCGATCGCCCACAAATACCAACTCAATGTTTGCTAAAATCAGAATACTCTACTCGCAACCAAAGCGCTACCTGTGGCAAATTCAACTGAATCCAACAATCCAGAGAATCCGAGTCCACTTGCCCGCACACCTCTGTACGACCTATCATTAGAACTCAAAGCTCGGATGGTCCCATTTTCCGGGTGGGAGATGGCGGTGCAGTACAGCGGTCTGAGCCGCGAACATCAAACAGTGCGATCGCAAGTAGGAATGTTCGACATTTCCCACATGGGAAAATTTGGTTTGAGAGGGAAACAATTAAGAGCAAAATTTCAACCCTTAGTGCCCTCAGACTTAAGTCGATTGCAACCAGGTCAAGCTCAATATACAGTATTGTTAAATGCCCAAGGCTGCATCTTAGACGACATTATTTTCTACTGCCAAGAACCCGATGCCACCACTAGCGAAGAACGGGCAGTCATCATTGTCAACGCCGCCACTCGCATCCGAGACAAAGCTTGGATCGCAGCCCATTTAGAATTAAGCGGTGTCAGTTTTACAGACATTTCACATGACAAAGTTTTAATCGCCCTTCAAGGGCCGGAAGCTATCAGTTACCTCCAGCCTTTAGTGGCAGACAACCTCACGCAAATTAAAACCTTCGGTCACTTAGAAACAAACCTGTTGGGACAGCCAAGTTTTATCGCTAGGACTGGCTATACAGGTGAAGATGGGTTTGAGATTATGGTGGATGCAGCAGTAGGAAAAGAACTGTGGCAACAATTATTAACTGCCGGCGTTGTACCCTGCGGTTTGGGTGCGAGAGACACCTTGCGTTTAGAAGCCGCAATGGCATTGTACGGTCAAGATATCGACTATAATACGACACCTTTAGAAGCCGGATTAGGTTGGGTTGTTCACCTAGATACCAAAGGCGATTTTATTGGCCGCGAGGTTTTGGAACAGCAGAAAGCGAGTGGAGTTTCCAAGCGGTTAGTAGGGCTAGAAATGGCAGGGAAGCACATTGCGCGTCACGGCTATCCGGTAATATTTGAAAATGAAAAAGTAGGAGAAGTTACTAGCGGTACATTATCACCGACTTTGAATAAACCGATCGCCCTTGCCTATGTTCCCACAAAACTAGCTAAAATTGGTCAGGAATTAGAAGTCGAAATTCGCGGCAAAAACTATCCAGCTAGGGTGGTGAAAAAACCATTTTATCGATCGCCAAACCGACCGAGTTAACTTAAGTAAGTTAGGATTAATTCAGGGGCGGGCTCGCGTGCCCACCCCACCATAAAATGTATTTCTTCTTGTGGAACGGGCACGCGAGCCCGTTGCTCAAATTCGTCGAGAAGATTCATCTACAAGCTTAGCAAATTTTCGCAAAGTTTTAGCATAGCGATCGCCAGCCACATCCATCAAATCATTGTGACCGGCCCCCTCGACCCAAAAATTCAATTTCGGCTCGTTGGAGGACCCAAATAACTGCTCTCCATGCCAAAAACGAACCACCTCATCAGCCTTACCGTGAAGCACCAAAACAGGCGATCGCACTTTGCCAATCTTATCAATATTCACAAACTTATCAAAAGGTAAAATCGGAATCCGCGTCAACACCCGAAAAGCCGAAACAAACGAACTTTCAACCACCAAACCACCGACTGTTTGCCGCGAAGCCAAATCAATGGCCGGGCCACCACCCACAGAACGCCCGTAAACAATAATTTGCTTTGCAGGTACTGCCAACTTTAGGGTTAAATAATTGTAAGCAGCCTCAATATCACGATAAGTATTATACTCCGAAGGCTTTCCCTGACTGGTACCGTAACCTTGATAATCATAGGCAAACACAGCAAAACCGCTATCTCGAATCTCTCTGAGTACCCACAAAATTCCGCTCAAATCTTCCGCATTCCCGTGACTGTAAAGTATGGTATATTTAGCTTGGGGGTTAGGAAAATGAACGGCAGAAATTTTCAAGCCATTAGCTGAGTTAATTTTGATAACTTCCCTGCTATCATTCTGGCTAGATGATGGAGGTTGAAAAATTAGCCTTTCTGAAAAAAAGAAAGCATAAAAACACAGAAATGCGTAAATAAAAATAATAGAGCGCATCAGTCGTTTCCAAGAAAATTCTCCGAAAAGCAAGCGTTTAATATTTTTTCTATTCTTGTTTGCCATCACTAAATGACCATAGTTTAATAAGATTTAGTTGATAGTTTATTTATTGCGAGAAAAGACATGGCACTAGAATACCCAGAGGACTTGAAATACCTAGACACCCACGAATACATCCGACTCGAAGGCGAAATTGCTACTATCGGCATCAGCGCCTTTGCCGTGGATCAACTAGGTGATATCGTATTTCTGGAATTGCCAGAAGTAGGCGCAACCCTGGAAAAAGGCGAAGCTTTCGGTACAGTCGAGTCAGTGAAAGCTGTGGAAGACTTGAAAGCACCCGTTACCGGCACTGTCATCGAACGCAATGATGCCATTGTAGAATCTCCTGAGAATTTAGCGGAAGATGCCTATGGCGCTGGGTGGCTGTTGAAAGTGCGCGTGGCAGATTCCAGTGAAGCGAATGAGGCTTTGTCAGTCGAAGAGTATCGCAAAATGGTGGAAGGGGAATAGGGAAAAGGGGGTTGGTTGATTCTTCCACAATCCGCCAGGGGTTGAACTCCACGGGGCTTTTAGCACAACTCGTCTTTAGACGACTGATAGCCAATGCGGCTTAAATACCCCTTTATCTCTTAGTCTGCCGAAGCAGACTTCGTTTGACTTTCGAGAGCGATTTCAATCGCCCAGCTTAATCTACAGTCGTCTTCAGACGACTTTAGCTATGAGACAGGGGTTTCAACCCCTGTCGGACTATCGGACTGTGGGACTATCGAACTATCGGACTGTCGGACTATCCGATTGTGGGACTATCGGACTATCGGACTGTGGGACTGTCGGACTATCGGACTATCGGACTATCCGATTGTGGGACTATCGGACTGTCGGACTATCCGATTGTGGGACTATCCGATTGTGGGACTATCGGACTATCGGACTGTGGGACTGTCGGACTATCGGACTGTGGGACTGTCGGACTATCGGACTATCCGATTGTGGGACTATCGGACTGTCGGACTATCGGACTATCGGACTGTCGGACTATCCGATTGTGGGACTATCGGACTGTCGGACTATCCGATTGTGGGACTATCGGACTGTCGGACTATCCGATTGTGGGACTATCCGATTGTGGGACTATCCGATTGTGGGACTATCCGATTGTGGGACTATCGGACTGTCGGACTATCGGACTATCCGATTGTGGGACTATCGGACTATCGGACTATCCGATTGTGGGACTATCGGACTATCCGATTGTGGGACTATCGGACTATCCGATTGTGGGACTATCGGACTATCGGACTTGGAGAGACGGAGAAAATCTCCCCTCTTCCGTTGCAAAATGTTAAAAACAAAGAAGCAAAAGTCTATTCAGGAGAATCCGCCTTGGTACTCTACAGTTCTCAAATTGAGTCGAATCAGCAGCAAAAGCTCACTCCCATCGATGGTTTTGCGTGCCGGCACATTGGCCCGACACCAAGGGAAATCCAGGAAATGCTCGATGTTTTGGGCATCGATAGCCTCGATGATTTGATTGACAAGACAATTCCGGCGGCGATTCGCATTCAGCAACCCCTGGAATTACTTGCTGCAAAAAGCGAGTATGCTGCATTGGCCGAATTGAAAGAAATTGCTGCAAAAAATGAGGTATTTCGATCGTACATCGGCACTGGATATCACGACTGCATCACACCTCCGGTAATTGGGCGCAATATCCTAGAAAATCCTGGCTGGTATACAGCTTACACTCCCTATCAAGCTGAAATTGCCCAAGGGCGATTAGAAGCTTTGCTGAATTTCCAAACCATGATTATTGAGCTCACAGGTTTGGAAATTGCCAACGCTTCTTTGCTGGATGAAGGGACTGCGGCGGCGGAAGCGATGGCGGTGAGTTACGGCGTGAGCAACACTTCGACTACGCTCAACACTTCGACTACGCTCAACACTTCGACTACGCTCAGCACTTCGACTACGCTCAACACTTCGACTACGCTCAGTGACCGGCGCAATTCGTTTTTTGTGGCTCAAGATTGCCATCCTCAAACCATTGAAGTTGTGCAAACTCGCGCTAAGCCCCTGGGAATTGAGGTGATTGTGGGCGACCATCGAGACTTTAAGTGCGATCGCACAATCTTCGGTGCCCTGCTACAATACCCTGCAACAGACGGCGCAATTTACGACTACACAGATTTTATCGCATCAGCCCACGCAGTGGGAGCCTTAGTCACGGTGGCCGCCGACATTTTGAGCCTTTGCGTACTTACACCCCCAGGGGAATTCGGCGCTGACATAGCCGTAGGAAGCACTCAGCGCTTCGGAGTCCCCCTGGGATTCGGAGGGCCTCATGCAGCCTATTTCGCCACGCGAGAAGAGTTTAAACGGCAAGTTCCAGGGCGAATTGTTGGCGTTTCTAAGGATGCTAATGGCAAATCTGCTTTACGTTTGGCATTGCAAACTCGCGAACAGCATATCCGTCGCGAAAAAGCAACTAGCAATATTTGTACAGCTCAAGTTTTGCTAGCAGTGATGGCGGGTATGTATGCTGTGTATCACGGGCCCCAGGGACTCAAACAAATTGCGGAACAAGTACGCAGTTTAACTGTTATTTTAGCTGCCGGTTTGGAAGGTTTGGGATACAAAATTGGTGCTGCACCTTTCTTTGATACTCTGCGCGTCGAGTTGGGAGATAAGCCACTTGCTGAACTTTTAAAAGCGGCGGAAAATCACCAGATAAATCTCCGGGTGTTTGATGAAAAAACAGTGGGAATTAGTCTGGATGAAACTGTGACGGCGGCAGATGTTCAAGAATTGTGGACAATTTTTGCCCAGGATTCGGATGGTATTGGGGCTGAGGCTAAGGATGTGCTGAAAATTTCCCTAGATGGAGATGCTGTTACTTCATCTTTAATGTTACCTGCTTTTTGCGATCGCACCAGCAGCTATCTCACTCATCCTGTTTTTAACAGCTACCACTCGGAAACTGAACTTTTGCGCTATATGCACCGATTGGAAGCCAAGGATTTATCGCTGAATACCTCAATGATTCCCTTGGGTTCCTGTACGATGAAATTGAATGCCACAGCGGAAATGTTGCCGGTGAGTTGGCCAGAATTTAGCAAGATTCATCCCTTCGCACCAAGCCATCAAACTCGTGGCTATCAAATGATGTTCGTGCAACTCGAACAATGGCTGGCAGAAATCACTGGTTTTGCCGGAATTTCCTTGCAACCAAACGCTGGTTCCCAAGGGGAATATGCGGGTTTATTAGTAATTCGTCAATACCACGAAAATCGCGGCGAATCTCACCGCAATATTTGTTTGATTCCCCAGTCAGCCCACGGGACAAATCCAGCTAGTGCGGTGATGGCGGGGATGAAAGTAGTTGCGGTTAATTGCGACTCTCAGGGAAATATTGATGTTGCTGATTTGCAGAAAAAAGCTGAAAAGCACAAAAATGAACTAGCTGCTTTGATGGTGACGTATCCATCTACCCACGGCGTTTTTGAAGAAGAGATTAAAGAGATTTGCGAGATTGTCCATCAAGCTGGGGGACAGGTTTATATGGACGGCGCAAATATGAATGCCCAAGTTGGTTTGTGTCGTCCCGGTGATTTTGGTGCTGATGTTTGTCACTTGAATTTGCACAAAACTTTCTGTATTCCTCACGGTGGTGGCGGGCCTGGTATGGGGCCCATTGGGGTGATGTCTCATTTGGTGGAATTTTTGCCTTCTACTGATGCAGAATTAAGAGCTTACCCCCCCCAAAAGAGGGCGGGCACGGGGGCACCGCCCCTACAATCGGGGGGGAGCAAGATAGAATCTGTTGGTGCTGTTTCGGCTGCGCCTTGGGGAAGTGCGAGCATTTTGACTATTTCTTGGATGTATATTCGGATGATGGGAGGAGTTGGTTTAACTGAGGCGACAAAAGTTGCAATTCTGAATGCGAATTACATGGCAAAACGGTTAGAATCCTATTATCCAGTTTTGTATAAAGGGAAATCTGGTTTAGTCGCCCATGAATGTATTTTGGATTTGCGAAATCTGAAAAAATCGGCGGCTATTGAAGTGGAAGATATTGCTAAACGGCTGATGGATTACGGCTATCACGCGCCGACGGTTTCTTGGCCAGTTGCGGGTACGGTGATGGTGGAACCGACGGAAAGTGAATCGAAGCAGGAATTAGACCGTTTTTGCGATGCGATGATTGCGATTCGTGGGGAAATTGCGGAGATTGAAAATGGGAATGTTGATGCGAAAAATAATGTGTTGAAAAATGCACCTCACACCGCAGAATCTCTGATGGTTGATGAGTGGAATCTTCCTTATACTCGCGCCCAAGCGGCTTATCCAACACCTTGGACTCGCGAACATAAGTTTTGGCCTGCGGTGGGTAGGATAGATAATGCGTTTGGCGATCGCAATTTTGTCTGTTCTTGTTTGCCCATGGAAGCTTACAATTAAGATTGTCATCCCTGAGTCTAAATCCCCTCCCATCGCCCACATCTCACTCTAGAGACATCAACTTTGGATAAAACTAGGTAATTTAGGAGATTTTTTCTCCTAAATACCTTTTAATCTATAAAATATGAATAAAAATATTGCTAAAAACTTTGCTTTCAGATTAATAACCTATCTAATTTTTCCCATATTTCTATCTGTCGGTAGTGCCGAAATTGTCTTACGAGTTGCGGGATACAAACCCTGGCAAAGAGAAAATGTTGATGTTGCAGTTGAACCCAAAGGTAATTTTTTTACTAAGGATTCTGAACTTGGATACAAGCATTTGCCAGGAAAGTTTCAAGTAACACTTAACGGTAATTACTCATTTAATGCTACTCACTTAAACAATAGTTTAAGAATTACGCACCCTCTGAATACTTACAAATTACAGTCAAAAAAACCAGAAATTTGGATATTTGGCTGTTCTTTTACCTACGGTTGGTCCTTGAATGACAGCGAAACCTATGCTTGGTTGCTACAGGAGAAATTACCACAATATGAAATTGTCAATTTTGGTGTTAATGGCTATGGAACTATCCACTCGTTGATTCAGTTTAAACAAGCAATTAAGCAAGGAAATAAACCGAAAATTGCTGTGATTGCCTATGCGGGTTTTCATGACAGACGCAATACTTTTTCGAGGGCGAGAAGAAAGCAATTGGCTGATTGGAATAAACTGGGTGTTTTGTTTCAGCCTGATGCTAGGTTGAATAAACAACAGGGTTTTACCTATACTATGGCACAACTTGATTATCATGAGTTGCCGTTGATGCGGGTGTCGGCTTTAGTGAATTTTCTGGAGGTTAATTACAATCTATTTGAGGAGGAATTTTATAGAAGCCATGAGGTTTCTAAGGCAATTATTGCAGAGTTTAACCGTTTGGCTAAGGCGAATGGGGTGAAGCTGGTGGTTGCGGGTATTAACCCTGGTTCTGCTAAAATGTTGGCGGAGTTGAATGGGGAGGGTATTGCGACTGTGGATATTTCTGTTGATTTAAAAATACCTGCTAATAATAATTTACCTCATGATTTGCATCCAAGTGCGATCGCTAATCGGCAATATGCAGAAAAGTTGGAAGGTTTTTTACAAGCTAATTTTTTAAATTAAGTTAACGAACCGCGAAGGCGCTAAGGGTACGAAGGAAGAGGGAAGAGGAGGTTTGGGTGTTGTTTATTTGGGGTGGCTAGGTTGATGAGGTTATTTGATTTTGTTTTTTTTAAGTGGAGTCGCAAGTCTCTGGCTGATGGGTTTTTCCTGTTGTTACTTGTGGGGGTGACGGTTGTAGTAACCTCTATTTATGTTTCTAAGGAATACACTTTTTATTGGTGGGATTATGCTGGTTATAATAATGCTACAGTGGAACTTGTTAAGTCTTTTCGGGAATCGCCAGATCAGGCATTACGTGCAGTTATAGAATCGCTGGCTAAGGAGAAGAATCTTTTGATTTCGGTGCCTTTAGTGCCGTTTTTGCTATTGTTTGGTGATTCTCGGTTGAGTTATATTCTCAGTGTGTCTCTGATTTATGTGTTGCCCTTTCGTTTGTTGTTGGGGGCGATTTCTGCTAAGCTAATTCTTTTCGATTCGCGCCAGGTGTTTTGGTCAACTGTAGCGATTAGTTTGCTGATTCCGATGAGTTGGATTCCGACTTTACGGGGATATTTGGATACTGGTGGTTGTGTTTTTTTAGCTTTGGCAATTTTAGTTTATCTGCATGATGTTAAGCTAAAATATTGGTGGCAAATTCTGTTGATTGGCGGTTCGCTGGCTATGGCGATTTTGTTTAGGCGACATTTTGCTTATAGTGCGATCGCCTTTTTTGGTGCTGCTATATTTCAGTATTTAATCAATTTTATTTTAACCTATAAAAGTAGGCAAAGTCAAGCTATATTTGTATTGTTAATTTCTGGGGTTAAGTTGGGTTTGATTGCGGCAACTAGCTTGGCTGTTTTAATGCTGGTGGCTGGAGATTTTACTCGCAGTGCTCTGACGGTTGATTACCGCAATTTATATTTGGCTTGGAGTTTGTCGGTTCCTGATATTTTAACTCGTTATGCTTCTTTTTACGGTTTGGGAACTTGGCTGTTGGTTGTGATTGGTTTTTCGGCGGGAATGATGACGGGGCTTCTCGTTGGTGAGGCTGTGGTTTTTGTTTCCATATTTGGGATTTTGTCACTGATTGCATGGCTTTTGGTCTTGCGTTATGGCTATTTGCACTATACAATTCATGTTACACCGATCGCACTTTTAGGATTATCGGCATTTTTCTGGACAAGTTGGCTGACATTCCAAGGCAAAGTTCGATATGTGATGCTGGGTGTAGCTGGTTTGTATCTGACTGTGAATGCAGTTTTGGGGTTAATTCCGCTGAAGTTTGATTTTTCTGCGCTGTTTGTGGCTAGTTTTGGGCCTTTAGTGCGATCGGACTACGGCGAAGTGGTAAAATTGGTTGAGTTTCTGAGAAAAATTGCGCCCAATCAGGAACCAATTTATATTGCTGGTGCTTCTAATAGTTTTAATGCTAATATTCTTAAACAAGCTAACCGTAAGTTGAATCCGCCGGAGGGTTGGTGGAAATTAAACACTCTTGGTAGGCCATTAATTGACTCTCGCGATACTTACCCGCTACCGGAGTTGTTGATGTCGCAATATGTGGTGGTTGCTACGCCTTTTCAGCAGGTGTTGCTGAGTGATGAACAGGTTTTGCGCCCAGGGGAGCAAGATGTTGTTAAAGTTGTCTATGATGCTTTTACTCAAAATTGGGAAATTTCCCGTGATTTTGAGCTTTTACCCGAACAGTTTCAGCTAGAAAATGGTGTCATAGTCAGAGTTTACCGGAGAATGCGCCCAAGTGCGATCGCGACAGCCATCAAAACCCTTCACGCTATGCAGCAGCAAATAGGCGAAAAACCAGGCACTCAATTAGATTGGATCGGCTTAAATCAGTCTGTTTACACCAGCCCTAATTATTCTGTTACCAAAGAAGCTCATAACTTATATCATATTGTAACTCATCCCATTAAAAATTCCCAGCAAATTGATACATCTTTTTTATATTTAGGTTCCCTTTCCGCAAAAAATACAATCTTAGGCCAACTTAATTTACCTAACAAACAATGTCAGGGAGTTTCCCTGCGGTTGACTTTGTGGAACAATCAAGGTAAATTAATCAACTCTAGTGAAACAGTTTATAATTCAACTGCTTTACCCAAATTAAATCTCTTAATTGAGGGAAAAAATCCCAATTATTTACTCCTTGAGGTATTCAGTACCAATAAACAAGACTTAACCAACCAATGTCAACTGGAAATTAACAATTTAACCATATCAACTCAAAAAAGTTGAACCGTCAATGCAGAAATCTCAAAAATCTAACTGGTATTTTAACTTATCCATCTATACCTTTGTTATCATCGGTGCGTTGATAGCAACAGGCTATCAATTTCCCGTAGGAGGCAACTTTCCCGAATTGCCACAAATCCTACATCTCCTAAATCCTGAACTCTATAAAAATGACTATCATGTTCAGGAAATGGTTAAATTTAATCCTAGATATTACTATTATCATATCATTTATTTCTTGGCAAATCTAGGGTTAAGTATTCCCTTAGTACATTTTATTTATCAATTCCTAGCCTTTGGTTCAGTTGTCCTAGCTTGTCATGCCATTGTCAACATATATACTAACGCAAAACTGCCCGCAGCAGCCATGACTTTTTTATGTTTAGCATCCTCATTTACAGATGTTGGGAACACGCTGATATTTTCTACCAAATCCGTACCCAGTACCTTTGCAATGGGTTTCGCAATCTGGGGAATTTACTTTAGTTTGCGTCAGAAATGGCTGACAGGATATTTCTGTTTTGGACTAGCTTGTTTGTTGCAATTTCTAGTTGGTTTGTTGCCGGGGTTAATGATGATGCCTGTGCTGATTCTTGAATCTGTAAAACAGCGAAGGTTCAAAAATCTAATTTTGGCGATCGCACTTTTAGCCACAATGGCAAGTATCGTTTATTTACCGATGTTATTAACAGGTACTACCGGCACTCATACTATGAACAATGCCGAGTTTGTCTACATTCACGCAAAAATTCGCAATCCCCACCACATCCTCCCCTCTAATTGGAATGTGGGCAACAATTGGTTAAACTTTATCTGTTTAATTATTGGCGGTTTGCTTTGCATCAAAAATACGAATACACTGCGAAAAACAGACAAAATTAACTTTTATATAGTTATTGCTACATCAATTTTTGCCTTATTGTTAAATTACCTATTTGTAGAATTTTACCCAGTGGCTTTAATTGCCAAACTCCAGTTAGCCAGAACCGTACCTTTTGCTCAAATAATTATATTTATCGCTATCAGTTTGCTAATCGATAGACTTTACCAAGCAAAACAGCTAGCTATGGCGTTGTTATTGCTCATTATCCTGACTTTACCCAACCGAGGTATTTTATTTTTAGGATTATTTGTATTTGTATCAATTTGGCAAACCCAAAAATATACCATCCCCAAACCTTACACTATTTTGCCGTGGATTTTTACCGCAGCAACATTAATTGGTAGCTTAATATATCCACTGACTAATTCAGGAGAAATAATAGAGAGGATAATTAGCATACCTGTTTTATTTTTAATTCTAGCGTTTCCCTTCATCTTAGAAAAACTCTCATTTTCTACAGCAATAAAACAAGTAGCTACCTATCTATTAGCTTTCTTCACTACCAGCATTTTAGTTTTAGGAATAGCCGGAATTATCCCCAAACCCCTGTTAGATATATTTCAAACTAGAATTAATATCAATGCCATTCCCCAAGACGACTTAAACCAATTAGCCCTACGCTTCTCCAAAACTAGCAGTCTAGATGCACTGGTATTAATTCCACCCTCAGTCACCAGTTTTCAATACTTTTCCCAAAGAGCAGTTGTAGTCAACTTCAAGAACTTTCCCTTGACAGAAACAGGTATCAAAGAATGGCAAAATCGCATGGAAAGCGTGTTAGGAGTCTCCTTGAATCCGCAAATGATTTGGGGAGGAAATGACTTATTCAGTCGCCGCAATAGTAGCGATTTAGTCGCAGTTGCTAGAAAGTATCGCGCCGATTATATCCTAACTCGTAGTGACTGGCATCCTAATATTCAAGGGGAAATAACAGACAAACAAGGCAAATGGATACTGTATAAAATTAGGTAATGGGGAATTGGGAATTGGGAATGGGGCTACCCCCTCTGCCCCCCAAGGGCGGAAGGAAGAAGGAAGAAGTGGCTTATCTTTGAGTGGGGCGGGTTTAGGAGATTGTGGGTTTTAGGCAATTATTGTTTGTAAAACCCGCACCTACAAAAATTGGGATTATACCAAAATCAATCTACCGGAATTGATTTAACAAGCCAGACTTTGAGCCGTATTATTACGAGTAAAAGAGTTCCAAGTACCTAACTCCTTGGAACTACGACTGCACAGCATGGCTCTCGCTTCCTCGGTCAACCCTTGTACTAAACTAAAATCAGCACCAGCAATACTTTTTAATTGTTCTAAATTCGCCCCTGTCAAATCAGCAGCCCGTAAATCTGCTCCCTGTAACTCAGCGCCAATTAATATTGCATTCCGCAAATAAGCACCGGTGAGTAAAGCATTTTGAAGAGTTGCGCCACTTAAGGCTGCTCCCTCTAAATTTGCGCCGGTTAAATCGGCTCCATTGAGATAAGCACCTCGCAGATTGCAGTAACTCAAATCTGCTCCTCTGAGGTTTGCTGTATTCAAAAAAGCCCCACTGAGACTAGCTTTTGGCCCAATTGCTTCGATCTTTTGGTAATTAAATCCTTCTGGCCACAGCGTATGGCGATCGTATAATGCTAATTTGAATTTAGCAGATTCTAGGTTGGCATCGACTAAATTGCAACCTTGTAAATCTGCCCGAAATAGATAACTTGCTTGTAAATTTGCACCGCTCAAATTGGCGTCTCTGAGACTAGCCCGCCGTAAATCAACTCCTTGGAGATTTGCACCTTGTAAATTGGTTTTGCTGAGGTTCGCCCCGATTAAGTTGGTGCCGCTCAAGTCCATCCCGGATAAATCCATCTGGCTGAGGTTGATTCCCTGGAGGTTGGTTTGAGCTAGACTTTTACCTTGCTCAATAGTTTGTAAAACTTCTGCGAGAGTCAGCGGTTCTGAGAGGAAAAATGAGTGTTGATGAAGTGTCATTAGGTTTTTTGAAGATTTATTGATGGAATTGCTCAAAGTTGTCCGGTGTCCTTTATCCTAGAATTTGACTGTTGTGCGATCGCCTTTTGTTAATTTTCTTAACCAAAATCCGATCCTTTCCTCCTCCCATCCCTCTTCACAAGGGGATTTGCTCGGTTCCTCTCCCTAAGTTGACACAGAAATGCTGCTAACACCACCGATGACTATGATGGATTTCTTTCGCAAAAGTGAGGGCGTTTGGTTCACTCAGCGAACAGTCCATAATTTTGATACTGCTGCTGCTGATGAGTCGGGAGAATCTAATGTGATCGTTGATCTCTTGTCCATAGATGATCCCAGAGTCTTGGAAGTTTGTCAACAGCAGAATGTAGATCCCGCTTTAGTTAGTGGGGGATGCAGTTTCATGTGGCAGGATAATTTGGATGATGCTACCCCGAACCAAAATTATGCTGCAATTCTGATCGATGTACCGAATCCCAATAACCCCAAGATGGGCAAGTTTCTGCGAAATCGCGGCTACGTTGAAGGCATTCCCGTAATTGGTATTTACAATTTTGCTGAGGATGGGGTGTTGACTATTGAGACGGAATATGAGACAAATCAAGGACAGGAACGCTGTTGGTTTATTAACGATCATTTTCGGGTACGGGTGATGACCGTTCAAATGAGCAATGGGGTTAAACAAATGGCATACTGTTCTGAGCGTCGTTGTATTTCTCAGTCTGTTTTAGAAGAGATGCTGGAACAAAATCGCTTGAGAGTTTCTGGGGTTGCTGCGGTTTGAGGTTAAAGTCATATTAAAGCAAAAATACCAGGCGATTGAAATCGCGGCTACAAAAACAAAGTCCGCCTCCGCGGACTAATTATCAAAATATCAAAACTATGTCTGAAAACGAAGAATTAACACCATCTGATATTGATGAATCTGCCGAGGATTCAACACAGATAAATGCTGAAGAATTGGTGGAAGTGATTGCGGAATTTGAGCGGTATCGGGAACGTTTGGTGAGTGAAACGATCGCTGCGGCACAAAAGGCAAAGCTACCCCAGAAACCAGCTCTGGCTAAAATTGAGCCGGAACTGGCTAAAATTGATGCTGGACTTGAGAGTCTCCGCGCTCAATTGGCTGCTATAACTACTAATAATTAGGGGATAACTATGGTTAATGCTAGCGATCAATCTCAGGACGATCCAATTGTATTGGCTCATGCAAAAGCAGATGCTTTTCTGCGGGAAGTTACTGAACAAATAGATTTAGATACTTTCGATGCTAATGATTCTGAGATTTTGAAGCGCTTGGTTGAATGTATGGGAGATTCGCGGGGGATGACTCGACTGCGTTTCGCGGAAACTTTGGCGGAAATTGGTGAAGCTGCGACTCCTGTTTTGTTGGATGGTTTGGCAAATCATCCTAATCCCGTGGTGCGACGTGCGGCGGCTAAAACTCTGACTTTGATTGCCGATCCGACGGCGGTTCCTCATCTAATTCATGCTTTGTTGAACGATCAGGATACGGTGGTTAAGGGTTCATCTATTGGCGCGCTGGCGAGGATTGGGGAGCCGTCTGTGCAGGCTTTGTTGGATATTTTAGCATCGAAGGATTTGCCGGAAAGTACGATCGGTCATGCGGCTTGGGCGTTGGCGTTTATTGGGGCGGGGGCGAAGGAGTATTTGTATCAAGCCATAGCTTCAGATTCGCCTGTGGTGCGTGGTGCGGTGGTAGGTGCGATCGCCAAAGTTGCACAGGAAGAGCCCAAAGCGGAGTTATTTGAGATTTTGGTTAAGTCTCTGACGGATGTTGATGTGGATGTGCGTTGTGAGGCGGCTGCTGCTTTGGGAAATCTCGCCTATAAGCCTGCAATCCCCAATCTGATTGAGTTACTGGATGGTGGTGATGGGGAAACTCGCAGGGCGGCGGCTTTGTCTTTGATGAAAGTAGGCGATCGAAGTGCGATCGAACCGCTACAAGCTGCATTAGCGAAGGAATCGGAAGTGGCGATTCAAGGTGTGATTAAGTTAGCAATTTCTCAAATTAAGTAAAAACATGACTGAATCTGGAACCGGGCGGATGCTGCTTTCTCATAATTTTGATATAGCAGAGGGTGTTTTTCCACCCTTGAGTCGGGAAGATTTGACTCTGGTATTTGTTGATGGTTTAAGCCAATATCCTGAGATTAAGTGTCGTCAATTAAATCATGCTCATTGGATGGTAGAAATTTTATTTTCTACTCATGATTTTGCGCCACCTCAAGTTGGGGAATTTTGCGCTCAAGCTTTGGTAGATAAGCGAAAGAGTCAAGGGAAAGCCGATGATTCTTTTCCTGATATTTTGATTTTAGCGGGGTTGAAGAAGACTCCGCCATTGAGTAGCGATGTTGAGGCGCTACAAACCGGAGAATGGGGGGTTGATGTGGTGGAAACTCAGTCTGCTGAGAGTTTCTTGATGGCGATGGGCTGGGAGGATAAAACGGCTGGGAAAAGTATTGAGGATGTTTTTAAGGTTGAAAGGAGAAAAGGGTAAAAGGATAAAAGGCTGAGTTAACCAGCCGTGATATCTTTTTGATTGATACTGTTGAAACAACAACCAAACGTCACTCGATACTTAGTCTGCCATTTTTCAACTTTCCTCATCATCTTGTCCTGGTAAATCTAAAGCAATCATTAAAGCGCGATTAAGTTCGGCAATTTTTGCCTCTGAAAGCTTTCCCAGCATTTGCAAAAGTCTAGTTTTTGCCAATACCCGCACTTGATCCGCTTTAACAATTGAATCCCTTTCTAATCCTCCATCAGGAGCTTTAATCAAAACCTGAGATGGAAAAATGCGCTTGTTTTGTTGATAAGTGGTACAGGGAACTGCCAAAACGACTGGACTACTAGCATTAATTACGTCGCGACTGACTATAATCACCGGACGATTTCCCCCTTGTTCAGAACCTTCCACAGGATCGAGACGAGCTAAATAAACCTCTCCTCTTTTCATTCTTGAGACTCCGCTAATTTAAAAGCCTCCCAAGAAGCTGTAGCAAATTCAGCCTCCATCTGTAAAACTTCAGCTTGATATTCTGGATCGCTTGTCATTTCTGCTAGTGCTTCATCAATTTCAGCTCGTTTCAGCGCTGCTAATTCTCGACAAATAGCCCGCATAATAAATTCATCACGACTCTTGGCTTTTCCCTGGTTTACTGCTTTATCAGTCGCTTCTAGTAAATTAGCAGGGAGACTGATTTTTGCTTCAATTGTAGGATTAGACATGAAAATCACTCCTAAATGAAACCTGAATGTTCTCTAGATATCTATCTTAACTCTTTTTTTCAAAATAGTGATGGATTAGGCGATCGAGGATGTTTTAAGGTTGAAAGGAGAAAGGGGTAAAAGGTGAAAAGTTGCTTGGAAAGTAAAAGCTAAGTCCCGAAGCGCTGATTTTGACGTTCACCACACTATCTATCTCCCGTAGATTAAATGATTGAACTGAAGTTTATTGGGTCTACTAATTTTCAGCATCCTATCAGGACGGTCATGAATCTCAGTTAAACGGTCATTAGTCTCAGTTGAGCGATTATTGCGTGTTTTTCCTTTGGGAATGCTAATATGACCGATACTGACAAAACGATATTCATAAGCATCAAGGAAGTTTTGTTGATGCCAAAATGCTTTGCCGATTTCCTTACAATAATCAACAAAGCATTTTGCGCCCGTTAGTTGCTGGATAATGTTTCTAGTCTGGCCTTTCTTTTTCTTCATCTCAATACAAAAGATGATTTTTTCTGTGGGAGTATCAGCAATGATCACAAAATCTGCGCGTCTACACTGACCTTTTAAGCTGGTAAAAATCTTGCTTGGTGCTAGGAAAGCATCGGCTTTAATGACAATAACTTGAGCATCATCAGGCATTCCATCAATCGTTACAGAATAGTCAGCACTAGGCTCTTTGAGTATAACTTGCTTTTTACCTTTGTGTTCTTCCAATGGAACTGTAGCACTTTCTTGAATCATCTCTTTGAGGATCGCAATATCACACATCAATCCTCACCCCAGACAATCGCTTCCTGAATCCGGTTCATTTTTTCAATGGTTGTATCAAAACTGCGGGCTTCAATACCCATTTCAGGATCGATATCGGCTGGTGTAAGAGTTTGACATTTATTTGTTTTTGTCTTCCCTGTCTCTTCCGCAATATAAACCTTGATTTTGTTAGACGAAATTAGTTCTACTTCCCTATAACCTTCTTCTTCAGCAATTTGCTTCAGATGAGGTTTATCGTGGTTAAGCATAATCAACGTATTCAATTCTTTAATAATGTAATCGCTGTGGGTAGTGATAAAAACCTTAATACCCAGATTTACCAAGCGAGCAAATAGACGTGCGACGCGGCACTGGTTTTCAGGATGTAGATTCAATTCGGGTTCATCTATCATCAATAAATCGCCAATTTGAGCCTCATGTTTGAGGTAAAAACCGATGGCTAATAGAGAACGTACAGCACTAGAACTTTCATCCATAGAAAGCTTGAGCTTTTTACCATTGGGCTCATAATAAAGTTCATCATTACGGGTAACAGTGTATTGGCCACCGATTATGTCAGCAAAATACTCCAGTATATCAGGATGTTTCTCGGCAATAAAACTGCTTTTCTTGACAATGGTTTCCAGTTCCCTTGTAAAGTCAACGTTTGTGTTGATTGGCAAAGCGTAGTCCTGATAAGCAGCTTTAAATAAAAGCTCCATTGGATTGATATTATTGTTGCTTTTACCCATTTGTTCAAGCAATCTATTACGGGCAAAATTCAACTCTTTGCGAAAAATAGCTGCACCAGTTCGCTCTACACTAGCGATAAAAGGACGAGGAATAATTTCGTCGAAAATGATATGTTTCAGTGCATCGGCAATGGTTTTTTTAAGTATTTCATTGGGAATTTTTGCCTTTTCTTTTTCAACTAGCAATGTGACAACTAATTCTTTACTCTCTTCTCTTTTGGTCATCGAGAATAATTCGACATTGGCAGATCCTATGGTTAGTTCAAATTTGCCTGTTAAACTAATATTTTTGATGTCTAGGTTTACGTGAAACTCTGTTTTTTTAAATCTTTTAGCTGGCGCTGCAAAAATCTGAGGTAATTGCTGTGTATAAACTTGACAAGCTTTAGAAACAATTTGCTCAGCCTGTTCGACATATTTTTGTATATCTAGATGAATTACGCCGTCAGCAAGGAGTTGTTGGATTTTGTCGTCGTTGATTGCGATCGCCAAAATCTGCCGCCAAGTAAACAAAAAGCCAAACAGTGCATAGGTAGCATAGGTTTTTCCTGTATTGTTGCCGCCACAAATAATTGTCAACTCGCCCAGGGTGAATTCGGCTTGTTTTAGGGCACCAAGATTTTTGACTTTAATTTTCATCAGAAAATTGGGTAGAAACCCCGTCCTTTTAGGACGGCTTGACAGTTCTCCAGGAATTGTAAGCTAAGAACTTACAATCTGTTGGTTTTGCATTTTGACACAAGCGTTTACCTGTATCAAGGCTGTGTAAGCTAATCCGAGATTTTTTAGCGTCCTCACCACCTACGTAGCACTTTCCATATTTGGGGTGTTTAACAATTCCTCCACGCTTCAATCCTTGCGACATAGAGCCACCATAGGGACGGCGAACGCCATCTGAACCTGGGTTGAAAACGTGCAATTGTCGGCGATAAATTCGGATTGGTTTGCATTCCATCACTGTTGTGTTTTCTGGGAAAGAATCACCACCTACTAGCAAATAAGCTAGTACCCAAGAGTCAACACAATGAGCTTTGAACTCATTTGACAGCTTGGCTTTAGACTTTTTTAAACTCAATTCTTGACGAGTTAGGAATGTGTCATGGTATCCGTCAAACTTAGTGACAGGCGCAATCTTTTCCAACTCGGAATAACACCACTGCTTTCCTACTTCAAGAGGAGAGAACGATGTATTCCATGTCTTACTGCCTTTTTTTGTCGTAGCTTTAACGTCCTCAATACCAATATGAGAGATGGGAAAAATTGCTGCTAAAACTTTGACTACTCGAATCTTGATCTGCCAGCGCGCTTTAGTGCTAGGGGGAATCCCGCCACGCTTGCGATTTTGGCGATTGGGCCGATAGGGTGTTTTTCGATAACGTCGAGCGCGTCTGGTATTGGTACTAGCTTCTTCGGCATCTTTTACCCAATCAACAGCATGAAATTGTTGGTTGATGTAAGTGTGAGCTTTTGATTTTACCGTGTACCCTTCACGTTTAGATCCGGGATCGATCCCAACAGCTACGGGTTGCGTATGACGAGTTGAAGGTTGGACATTTAATCGAACACAAAATACTCCTTTGCGAAAGAATGGCGTTGCTTTTCTGGACTTAATCCAACGCTCTGCCCTTGCTGGTGTTGTTGGCATTAAAGGACGTTGATCGAAGTCCACGACAGGGACGTATTGCATAGCGTTTGTTTGGCGATAAGCCTGATTGTTTAATTCCCTTCGACTTTGACTAACAGAGTGGTTACGGGTTAGGAAGAGCGCCTGTAACGTCTTTTGAAGTGCCATCTTCAGCTAGTTCAAATTGGTTTCTCAACCGTTGTCTAGTCCTACTTAGCCTTCGCTTACCTTGCATTCCGCCTCTGGCTTGGTTTCTAGCAAGCCCCGTCCCGATCAGGCGGGGTTAGTGACTGGTGTCTTCCTTAGATTGCAATGTGCCTCAGTTTAGTCTTTATGCAGCCATAAACCTAACTATCTGCACGCTTATAATTCATCACCAAATCCAACCGCGATAAAGAACTTGTCGCTGATTCCCGCACGTAGGAATCCACGGTTTCATCATTGGCAAAGGTGGTGAGAACTTCTATACAACGTCGATCGCCCACAGAAGCCAGCGCACTCACGATCGCCACCTGTACCGCTACATTATCCGTTGTATTCAGCGATTCCACCAAAATCTCAAACGCAGACGAACCCATCTGCCCCAAGGCCATCACGGCTGCAATATGAACCACAGGATTAGCGTCATCGATCGCCTTTTTCAATCCCTGCAAACCGACTTCTGGGAAAGGCAAATCTGGATAATTAATCGCAATTTGCGCCAATACCTTCGCCGCACTCCCTCGCACAGTCACATTCTCACTGTTTAACATGGCGTCAACCACGGGTGGTATGGCATCCTCACCGATCGCACCCAAGGCCTTCACCGCCGCCCGACGATAGGTGACATCTTCATCATCTAAAATGCCCACCAATCGAGAAATTGTATTTTCATCGCGGGAATCAGCAATTTCAAACATCGCCCGATCGCGCATATGAGGATTCGGGTGTTTTAGTTGTTCAAACAAAGCATCGGTTGTCATGGTTTTTGGGGTTTTATAGCAGTTGACAGTTGATAGTTGACAGTTGATAGTTGATAGTTGACAGTTGATAGTTGACAGTTGATAGTTGATAGTTGACAGTTGATAGTTGACAGATGTATAGCGGTTCTCAAAAAAGTGGGATATGCCCGATGCCCGATGCCCGATGCCCGATGCCCTATGCCCTATTAAGATAATTCGGATGTTAAAGAAGTATGAGCATCTATTTTAGCTTGAACTAACCAATCTTGGTCGGCCGCAGCAACTTCATAACCACTGACATCACCAAGTTTTTCTAGTGCCATTAATGCAGCATACTTCAAATCCCAGATTTTAGTTTCCAGACAGGCTTTCAATTCTGGAATCGCCCGCTGTTCTCCCAGTTCCCCCAGGGCGATCGCCGCCGCCGCACGGGATTTCTGAAACTGGGGTTGGGAGTTATTCAAAGCTTCCAATAACAAATCGTAGGCGGTCGAATGTTTTAACCAACCAAACAATTTTACCACATGAAAATGCGCTCCATAGTCATTATTTGCTTCTTCTGCAAACGTTGCAAATAGGGCGGCTGGCGCTTCCTCTGAGTAATTTTCAAGAATCGTTTTAGCCGCTAAATAGCAACGTCCAAAATCTGTTTCGTATAACTGGCGAATCAAAAAGGATAAATCTGGTAATTTTTCATAACTATGTACTAAATCTAAATCTGTTGGATAGTCTCTTAAGGTTTGTTCCAAATAAGGCTGAATGGTAGAAAAAGTCAGGGATTTATCAGCAATTCCTGCTTCGGCTAACATCCTAATTCCTCTCAGCCGAAAGACTAAAGATACGGGACATCTGGCAATATTGGGGATGGCATCGTAGTAACGCGCATCAATCAAATCTTGGATGGATAATCTGCGCCCTAGGACATTTTTGTGTTGCAACATGGCGACAACTTTGCCCATTTGAGAAAAGTCTCTGGTTAAGCGACAAATTGCGGCGATCGCAGAACTAGCAGTCGGCGGGTCAATATCATCGACAAATTTACGAATTCTGGCTAAGGCTGGCTGATAATCTAACTTAGTTAAAGTGTGGATAATTACTCGGTAAGTTTGTCCTGGTTTATCTAGCAATTGAGCAACTTCTTCTAAAACATCTGCATCTTGAGTGCCAATTTCGCCGATCGCCCAAACTGCATTTTCCACCGTGTAGCAGTCATTATCGGCCAGACAGGTGCGAATCACCGGCAATGCTAGCACAGCTTGCAGTCTTCCCAAGGTTTCCACCGACTTGCGGCGCACAATCCGGTTTTCCAGCACTGGATCGGTTTGCTGTACGGCTCGGATCAATGCTGCGATCGATCGATCTGTGGAGAAATTGATCAGGTGGGAAGCAGCGATGTAGCGGGAATCTTCTTCGCCAATTTCAGCTTGGGGCGTATCCAAAAGGGCGATCGCCTGATCTTCTGTTAAATTAAAAAAACTAAAAAATCGTTTATCCATAAAATTATATTAGAAGGAAGAAGGAAGAAGAACCCCCCCCAGCCCCCCCCAATGGGGGAAGGAATCAGGAAGAAGGAATCAGGAAGAAGAACCCCCCCCAGCCCCCCCCAATGGGGGAAGGAATCAGGAAGAAGGAATCAGGAAGAAGAACCCCCCCCCAGCCCCCCCCAATGGGGGAAGGAATCAGGAAGAAGGAATCAGGAAGAAGAACCCCCCCCAGCCCCCCCCAAGGGGGGAAGGAATCAGGAAGAAGGAATCAGGAAGAAGAACCCCCCCCCCAGCCCCCCCCCAAGGGGGGAAGGAATCAGGAAGAAGGAATCAGGAAGAAGAACCCCCCCCAGCCCCCCCCCAAGGGGGGAATGAATCAGGAAGAAGAACCCCCCCCAGCCCCCCCCCAAGGGGGGAAGGAATCAGGAAGAAGGAATCAGGAAGAAACTGTGCCCGATGCCTGATAGAAATTAGCATATGCCTATTAAAACAAAATAACAAGCCTAGGAATTCTTGACTCTTACCTTACCAAAATTGGTAATGCAACGAACCCAGATTTCCCAGACTTGTCGGGGTAAAAATTACCCGGTCACGACATCACAAACCTGCTAATTAATTAGGACAGGGAGTTGATGGCGTAGTCAAGAAGAGCATTGTACTCAGTCAAAGCTTGAGCAGACATATCGCGAGGAGTGCAACCACGGTTACGAGCAAAGCTCAATGCTTCAACGTAAGGAGCAGTAGGCAAGCTCAAAGCGCGATAAACTTCGCGTTGACCAGCAATACCCCATTCATCAAGAGGGCCTGTGCCGCCAACAACTAAGCAGTATTGGATCAAGCGCAGGTAGTGCTTGATGTCACGATGACATTTGGCTTTGAAAGTATCGGTGGAGTTAGCTTGACCAGCTTCGTTCAAGTAAGGATACTTTTTGATGCAAGCATCATAAGCTTCTTTAGCAACTGAATCCAGGTTGTTGCCGAGCTTTTCAGCAGCTTCTAAACGAGCAGCAGAGCGTTGGATAGAACCTTGGACTGATTCTAAATCTGAGGTGCTAGGGAAGCGGCCTGCTGCATCAGCAGAGGCGATAGCTGTGGTGAGAACTGATTTCATTTCCTAAATCTCCTAAAGTGATTTTGACAGTGAGCGTAGTTTCAATTTTGCTGAGCGAATTGCGATTAGCAATGGACTAGCTCAGTGCCGAAATGATGCGATCGAAGTAGCTGGAAGCTTCGGCAACTAGAGTGGCGCAACGATCTTCAACTACGATTGTTCCCATTTTCCGCAACTTAGCACCAGCAAATTTTTCGCTGGGGTTGTCTTGGATGTGAGCAGCGGCTTGAGCTTTCATGATTTGAACGGCACGCACGGTGGAGGTGGTGGGCACGCCCAAAGCTGCGTAGGTTTCTTTCAAGCCATTTAAGCAACGGTCATCAAGAACGGAAGCATCACCAGCCAACAAAGCGTAGGTGACATAGCGTAGAATGATTTCTGCATCGCGCAAGCAAGCAGCCATGCGGCGGTTAGGATAGCAGTTACCACCGGCTTGGATCAAGCCTTGGTTTTCGCAGATCATACCGGCAACAGCGTCAGAAACCATGCAGCTAGCGTTGCTGGCGATCGCGTTTACAGCATCCAAGCGTCGGTTGCCGCTGGCAACGAAAGCTCTGAGGGCAGCAATATCACCGACGGTGGAGGTGCTGGCATCGGCTGAAACTACAGCTCTTGAAAAAGCGTCAAGCATTGAGTTCTCCTTAACTTAGACGAAAATTTATTTCTTATCTTAGTTGGTCAACTTGGTGACGAACTTGATGGTTTTGAATATATCCCTGGGATGATGTCTCTGTCTCATTCCTGAGAAACAAAGTAACAATTTGTTACTTTTGTCGCGAAAACTACATTTTTTCGTTTAACTGATGTCGTTTCTGGTGGCATCGGTATTGTTCAAACAGTCAACCGTCAACCGTCAACTATATATATGTTAAATGTGTCGATCAGACCCTACGTGGATGAAAGTGACCTACAGGCGATCGCCCATTTGATCCATACTTGCGAACAAGTCGATCGCCTCGAAGAAGGTACTTCCATTTCCGAATTGCAACAAAAATTTAATCAACCATCCCTTGACAAAAATCGCGATATCTGCATTTGGGAAGACAGTCAGGGAAAACTCATCGGTTTTGCTCAGTTGTCGATTTCTGGATCTGGGGAGATGATTGACGGTTGGCTGTGGTTTTGCGTTCACCCGATCGCGCGATCGGGCAATATTCAAACCCTAGCAGTGGCTTGGGGAGAAAAGCGGATGCGGGAAGTGCAAACAGAACGAGGTATACCAGTGAAACTGCGATCGTGGGTGCGCGCGGAAAATACCGATCGCATTTCTCTGCTAGCAAATTGCGGTTTCAAGGCCGATCGCCATTTTTGTCGTATGGCGCGATCGATCTCTCAACCAATCCCAGAACCAAAAATCCCCAAAGGCTTCATCCTCAGTCAGTTTCGGGGCGCACAGGATGCGATCGCTTGGGTAGAAATGTTCAACCAATCATTTATCGACCACTGGAACCACCACGATTTAACAGTAGAACAATTCCAATACGATTTAGCCAAACCCAGTTACAGAAAGGATTTAGACTTAATTGCAGTCGCCCTTGACGGCACTTTCGCAGCATTTTGTCACTGTGAAATCAGTATCGAAGAGTGCGATCGCACCGGTCGCAATGAAGGCTGGATTATGTCTCTGGGTACAAGACGTGGCTTCCGTAACATCGGATTAGGACGAGCAATGTTGCTGGCTGGCTTACACCGGCTAAAAGCTGTCGGTATCGAAACAGCCATTATCGGAGTCGATGCCGATAATCAGTCCGGTGCCCTGCGGCTTTACGAATCTGTTGGTTTCCACAATATTCGCAATACCATAGCCTATGTCAAAGAACTTCGATCTATATAGTCCTGTGGAAGTCTACAAACCGGGTTCGATCGACGAAAATACTTCGCTACAGCCACAGATTAGGTGAAAAACCCAGCTTCTTTGGTCGAGTCCCCAATCCTGACAAAAAACTTTTCCCAACCCCTTGACACCTGTGTAATACAAATGTAGTATATAAATATGGAAAGGGCAGGAAAAGCAAAAACCTGTATTTTCCGTAAAATTCTGAACCTTGAAAACTGAATAACTAATCGAAATTTCAAGGAACATCAATTTGAAAGTCTTGTAACAGAGACTAGATTGTCATGTTGTTACTTTACACCACATTTTTCAGTTACAAACTGCCTCCGTCTGAGCCAGAGATTGTACCGAATCAGCCTAAATCCAATGCAGAAAAAGCGGATTCAGAGCAGGAAAATTCTGCCAAAACTGAACCGGCCAAACAGACTGAAGAAATCCGCAACATCCAACAACATTATCACTTAGAACGGCGTTTATTTCAGTAAAATCCAGCCCTATTTGGGGAAATAGGACTGGATTTGATGAGACAATAAATGCCAGACTAAAGAGCAGACAGGCTACCAATCCAAAATCCCAAATCTCAAATCGCTCAAGGAGGTATCAGTAATGGTTCACATTCGTTTTGAAGGACGTTCCTATGATGTGGCAGAAAACCAACTGGGTATCGCGACAGGAATGAGCGAACAAGCCATTAAGGAACGTCTGGCCAAGCATTTTGATGTTAAGGGCGATCGCTTCGAGTCCTACGTGCTCGATCGCCGTCCTTCGGGCGATTTAATTGTGCGCCCAGAAGCCGTTTACGGCTAGAAAATCAGCTATCTGAGTTGGCTACCCCCTCGATCGTTCGGCGGTTAAAACCGCAACTATACAAACGAAGTCTGCCTCCGCAGACTAAGAAATAAAGGGGGTATTTAACCAGGATTTCGGCTCGGCTATTAGGCGGCGCACCCCAACTAAAGAAGCTTACAAACTGGTAACGTTCGACTAAACATCGTACAGTAGGTTCGATTCCTACCCTCTCCGCCTCTTGGAGAGGGGTTTTAAAAATAGCTTCTCTGACTTGTGCGCCTCCTCTTATACCTGAATTTTTTAGATTTAAACAACTGCTACACCGCACCCCAACAGTTGAAGCTTACACACTTTTTGGTTTTCTCAACCAGAGGTAATAGGTTCGACTCCTATCATCCCCATCTTGGGGATGTAGCTCAACGGATAGAGCACATAGTTAAAAGCTTTGATGACTTGTGCGGGGTATCTGTCAGGTAGTGAAACAAACACTTCGTGCCCTAAAAAAGGAAGCTTACATACTAGCTCTTGGTAGAGCATTTCTCTTGAAAGAAAAGGTTGCGGGTTCAACTCCTGCGTATGAACAACGGCTTTTTTGACTTGCACGAAGTGACTTTCACTGCTATAACAATCGACAAAAAAAACACAAGGATTTAGTAAATAGTTTCGATGTTTGATAATCCTGTTCTGCGCCCTAACAGATAAAGCGCTTACACACTATTAAGCCGATTAGTCGTAGGTTCAAATCCTGCCAGTCTCGTTTGAGAGGCTGTAGCTCAGTGGTAGAGCGATCGGTATGTCATAAATGCTTTCCAAACTTGCGCGGAACTTCTGATAATTATAAATAGTGGAGTTATGAGCGAACATCGCTTAGCAGAAAATGTGATCGAGCGCCCTCGTGGAGGGCTGAGAATCAGCTTAAGAAAGGTGAAAGGGCAAAAAAAATCTCTGATAAAACTAACCGAAGAAGCTACTACAGATGGACTGCTTAGCCCTTATTTAATTAAGCCGATAAAAAAGACCAAATGGTTTTCCGATTGTCTGGGACCGCTGTACCAATGGCTGCAATCTCATGTAGGTGAGTATTGGGATGATGTTTACAGCAAACTCTGTCAAATCCTCGATATCACTACGTTATCTGGGCAACATATTGTCTCTCATGTATGGCAATATGTGGAACGAAATGCAGTGTTAATTGATGGGGTTCCTTATCGAAAAAGTCGTGAATTTTATAATACAGCTCTTCCTCTTGGTTATTGGTACAGGCAACTTTATGTCCATCCTGAGACGGGAATTCTTTGCTTAGCTAAGAGGATTCGGAAAGTACCAGAAAAGAAGCCGGATGATTTTGTTTTCATAGATGCTTATCATCATTATCAGAAAATAAATGATTTGTGGTATGCGATCGAGCTGGCAGATATTGAACCCTTGGGGATAACCAAAAATAAGTCTTCTGTCAACCGGGAGAAGTACGTTGTGGCTAAACGTCAATGCAACAAGAAGCAAATTAAGTTCATTATGGAACGACTAGCTAAAAATAAGGACTGAAGTCTTTAGTACACACGAAATTTTCACTTCGCGCCCCGATCGGGAAAGTTTACATACTAGCCAAACGGTAAGGCGCTTGACTTAAGATCGAGTATATACAGGTTCAAATCCTGTGTGTGAATCAACGACTTTTTTAACTTGCGCGAAGTGCTTTTTTTTATAACTTTTAGAACCGAAAGTGGTGACAAAGGAGAATTAAATTATGAAAACTACAACTATAATTTACCGATCGCCCAAGGAGATAGACAGTCTGATTCACGCCTTCCAAGAATGCAGTCTGCCGCGAAATCAATGGAATCACGAAGCGCATTTAACAGTTGCTCTGTGGTATCTGTTTTACGATTCAGAAACAGAAGCAATAAATGCAATTCGGAATGGGATTAAACGTTACAACTCGGCTCACGGAATTGAAAGCACAAAAGATGGCGGATATCACGAAACTCTAACGCTGTTTTGGGTGCGAATTGTTCGCCAGTATCTCGCCGATGAAAGCCGGAATCGCTCGATCGTACATCTGGCTAACGGTTTGATTGATAAATATGCCGATTCCCTACGGGATAGCTCCGCTTCACGCACTTTACCATTTCGCTATTACACGCGCGATCGCCTGATGTCTTCAGAAGCCCGCAATCATTGGGTTGAACCCGATTTGAAGTCACTCGACTCCGAAACAGTCCGCCAGGGATTAAAATCCCTGTCTAATAGCTAAAGTCCTCTGAAGAGGACTAAAGATATTTGTTTTTGTTTAGAACTCACAGCAAACAAATTCGGAAAAACGCATTTCAGTCCTCTTTAGAGGACTTCAGCTTTGAGCCAGGGATTTCAATCCCTGGCGGACTAAGGCAATAGGTGCAAAATATTAGGTAAAACCAATGAATATGAATGCAGCAGAGCGCGATTTACGTTTAGAAATGCTCAACAGTCTGCTCACAACACCCCACCGTCAATTAGAAAAAGTAGCAGAAATTCACAAACTAATTGTCGAATTAGACCCGATTTTTTACGGTCATTTAGCAGTGTGGTATCAGCATCAAGGCGACGTGCGCGACCACAAGGAAGTTTTTGTCGGAAACTTGTTGACTTCGGCGCTGACAGAACACCGAGATGCCGGTTTCATGATGCTGCAACAGTTTCCTCCCTACGAGGTTTCGCGGATTGTAGACTTCATGAAGCAGCACCAAAATAAGGTGCCTCGGAGTGCGCGCACTGCTGTCACTCGCTATCTGAAATCGCGGGAAAAAAATCCGCAGTTTTTCGATCGCGCCGCCCTCCGCAGTCGCAAGGCGATGAAGCACTTGTACGCGACTTTACACATCAAACCGAGCGATCGGGCGTCGGCGATTCTGTTCCAAAACAATCCGCCAGAAGACTCTCTAGCCTTCGTTTTGAAACGGTTAGCTAAGGCTGCAACAGCCACCGAACAAGCGAATTTGATTGTTGAGTACAAGATTCCGTATACGATCGCCATTGGTGCGATCAAAATGCTAACACCAACAGTTTTAGCTGCGTTGATTAACTCCATGTCGCCCCAGGAAGTCATCAACAACCTGAAATCCATCCAGTCTCGCGGCGCCATGGATCACCCGGAAGTCAAGCAGTTGATTGATTCCAAGTTGGATGAAGCGGCAAAAAGCTCGCGGGTTTCTGCTTACAAAGCCAGTGTAGCAACTGATAGCGCCAACTTTGACGCAGCAACGGTAGCGAAACTGGAAGCAGTGACCAACGAACAGGTGAAAAAGCGCGGTAAAATTGCCAAAGCCACGGGTTTGTTGATTGACAAGTCGGGAAGTATGGAAAGTGCGATCGATGTTGGGAAGCGTCTCGCTGCTTTAATATCGGGCATTTCCGACGCTGCACTGTTCGTCTACGCCTTTGACACCATGCCCTACCCAGTGCAAGCAAACGGTAGCGAATTGACCGATTGGGAACGCGCATTCAAGCACATTCGCGCTGGCGGCGGCACAAGTTGCGGTTGCGCGGTGGAAGCAATGCGGATTAAAAAGCAGGTAGTTGAGCAATTCATCATAGTCACAGATGAAGGCGAAAACTCTGCACCTTACTTGGCGGATGCTTATCAAAATTACTGCCGCAGTTTGGGGGTAATTCCTGATGTGGTGATTGTGCGAGTTGGCGCTTGGTGCAATTATGTCCAGAAGCAATTAAAGGACAAACAAGTAGCGGTAGAAACCTTTACGTTTGCGGGAGATTACTACTCGCTGCCGAATTTAGTGCCGATGTTGAGTCGTCCTTCGCGGCTGGAATTGTTGATGGAAATTCTGGAGACTTCGCTGCCGGTGAGGGATGATAAGTGATATAATTGGGCATGGCTCGTCAGTTAAGCTGGCGGGCTATCCTCGCAAATTTAGTGGGAGTTAGAATTGTATGTCAACTGAGATTACATACACTGACGCTGAAGCAAATTTTAAAAATCTCTGCGATCGCACTGTTGAAACGGGGGAAGTAATAGTTATTACTAGACCTAACGGCAAAAATGCGGTTTTGATGTCTGAGGTCGAATTAGAAAGTTTGCTAGAAACTCTTTATTTGTTGAGATCGCCTGTTAATGCAACTCGTTTGTTGACAGCACTGAAGCGAGCTAAAGCAAGAGTCATTCAACCTCAGACGCTCGATGAAATTTGCAAAAAATTTGGGCCTGATGAAGAGGATGATACTGAAAATGAGGTAGCGATCGCCAGTTAAATCCTTGATGACAAAATCACAATCTTCTACTATACTCTAAATTTGGGAGGAGCAGTTGGTGACTTCAATATTAATCAAAGATTTAGCAACCGAATTAGAGCTTTTCACCGAAGATCCAGTGGAAAGATTTATTACCAGTGGGGTAAGTTGGGAACAGTATGAACAATTACTGACTCAACTCGGAGATAGTCCTTGGTATCGGGTTACTTATTTAGATGAAGTGCTGGAAATTATGGCCCCAAGTCGCCGTCACGATCGAGATAAAACCAATATTGGGATGCTGCTAGAAGCGTATTTTCAAGAAACACGGACTCGGTTTTGGGGATTGGGTTCAACTACCTTTCGGATTCAAGCAAAAAAGGGCGGTACAGAACCGGATGAGTGCTATTGTATCGGTACAGAGAAAGAGTTTCCTGATTTGGCGATCGAGGTTGTACTCAGCAGCGGTGGTGTAGATAAGTTAGCAGTTTACAAAAAGCTCGGAATTAGAGAGGTTTGGTTCTGGAAAAATCATCGCTTTGAGGTTTATCATCTTCGAGGAGATGAATATGAAAAAATTCACCAAAGTGAATTGTTGCCGGATTTAGATTTAGAACTTCTAGCATATTATGTGGAGCAACCAGATCCGCTGGAGGCGGTGTTGGAGTTTCGGGAAAGAGTTAGAGAAAGTTTAGGTAGAAATTGAAAACTGCTAGAGATGTACTTTACTCCCAAACATCTCCGTCAATATCCTCAAGTAAGAATCTTTTCCCTATTTTTCCCTATTTTCAATTATTCTATCGTTCTCTCGATCATTTCTAGTAACTCAGGATTTGCTATAGATGATACTAACTTTGAATCAGCAGTAGCTAGAACTGCACACAACTTGGAGGAAGTGAGTTCAGGATATTTTTCTAACACCTGTTGTTCCGTCCATCCCGCAGCAAACAGCCCTAGCAGAAATTCTACAGACAACCGAGTTTCTGGAACCGCAGGTTGGGCTGGTACTTTTTTAGTGCCGAAATTAATTTGCTTTCGCCAGTCCATTTTTTTGCTTAAACGATTGGGGAATATGCAGCCAATTATACTGTATTTTATCGCCAGATAGACCAAGGGAGGTCTGAGGAAGCTGATAAATTAAGACTAGGGGCGATTTCCCTGGTAATTAATTTTTTATACCGATCGCACTCGGTCAATTTCTTATACAGTAGAGTAAGGAGCAGCGAGTTCGATCGCCATTTTTGCTTTTGTCGGTTTAGTGAGTAAAAATGCCGATCGCCCTCGATCTTAACACACAGTACAACTACTTGAGCTTGCACTATGACAAAAAAGTCTAAGGTCAAAAAATCCTGTTTGCTCTCCCAACGACTGCAAGAAGCTCTCGACAGAGGCAGTAAAGTTTGGATGAAAACAAATAATAGCAGTTTCGGCGGCATCCCCATTAATTTATCCAAGGAGTTTGCCGAAATTCTGGTAATTGTTTCCCCTAGCGAACACGGGGAAAATAACGATTCTTATGGACAAGTCACTTGGCTGATTCGACTTTCGGATATTATTGCAGTCGCTTATCCAACTGAATATTGGTCTAAAGATAGATTAGAAAGTTTGCTAAAACCCGATGTAGTTACTTCTGAAATGGGAGATAATCCGGGATAAGGTGCTGATAGTGCACCTACCTTTAAAGATGCAATCACAAGTCATTAAAAATAAAAAAGAGTGTATTTTATATTTTATAATATACACTCTTTTTTACACAATTTATCCAGAAGTTTAATTATTTATTGCAAACAGAAAGCTGCACTTTACAACTTCCTCCTGGTAATTCGCTGCAAGCCGCCAAAGCTTGAGCTTCTGCTGATGGTTTATCGTCACCCCAACCGGCACCAGCTCCTCCTTTCCCAACGACAATAGCTCCACAGTTATTAGTGTTGGATGTCAGCGGTTCGCAGTCGTTCGCCCCTCCACTATGCTGATTGCAGGCGGCTACTGCTGCATCTAGTGCTTCTTGTTCTGTAGCATGATCCCAACTGATACCCGTGGCATCAGAAGTGGCAGAATAAGCAGTAGCTCCGTGTTTATCCTGAGCTTGAGCTGTCTGAGCACATAACAGGAGTGGCAATGTCAAAACAGTCGCTAAAACACACTTAGAAAATAGCTTTTGAAACATATTTAGTGGCTGCCTTTACAGAGTGATATTTTTGTGCTTGACCAATATTAAATCAGCCTCGGTAGCAATGTCAATATCCCCCATAAGCAACTCCCAAAAACCTTGTATTGAACAGGCTGTCAGGGGCCACGAGAATTAGGGGAAAAGTCTCATCTCAAATCCCAAATTTTAACTCTAAAATCCGATGACTGATATCCGCAAAATCCTCAACCAACTTGCCGCCCAAGCAGGAAAGCTCCTCGATACCCAATTCCTAGCACCTTGCGTGGGAGGGGGAAGGGTGCGGACAAGGATAGATGGAATGATTTACAGGTTTCAACCGCAGCCTCGCAACTTTGAAGGCTGGGGTATTTTTCAACCAATAAATGAGAAAAATGCTGCCGTAGTCGCAGAGCCAGATTGGGCACAAATGGCAGAGTATTTACAACTGCTTGTGCCAATTCGTTTGCAATTAGCTCATGTACTAAGAGGGCAAACTTGGCTGGCTTATCCTGTTAATGAATCTGATGTAAAACAGCGCACTGGTTTTGTTAAACCCGTAGCCGTACATCTGGTAACTGAAGGCTCGCAGTTTGAGCCAATAGTTGCTAGATGGGATGGTCATTCTTGGTGGTTTGAGGAAATCGATCGACGGGCAGATCCTCTGCCTGCTGAGGAATTAAGGGCTGCTTTAAAACAGTTGAATTTGCCTCAACAAATACGCTTTAAAGGCATGACACCGGAAATGGCAACTGTTTATGAATTGGTGACACAAAATATCAAAGAGTTTGACCATAAATTTAGGGATGAACAGCGCTTGCAGCGGGCTTTGCACTTGGGGGGAGGAGAATTACAAGGTTTTCGGGATCGCGATGAGTATTGGCTGGTGGAATGGACTAGCCGCACTGGTGAAAGACATTCTTCTGCTATTGCTAAGCATGATTTGACTGTGATGAGTGCTGGCATTTGTCTGAGTGGATTAGACAGAAATTTCGATTTGCAGTCTTTAGTTGGTGTAGTCGAGGATAGATAATCGGGAATGGGTAATAGGTAATAGGTAATAGTTATTGCTTATTGGTTATATCGTTTCGAGTTAGATCGGAATGATTTAACCGCAGAGAACACAGAGGACACAGAGGGAGAGAGTAGATCTGAATAATTCAGATGCTACCGGATTTGATATTATTGGTTATTTGTTATTGGTTATTTGTTATTGGTTATTTGTGTTAATTCCAATGCCCAATGCCCAATGCCCAATGCCCAATGCCCAATTCCCAATTCCCAATTCCCAATTCCCAATTCCCAATCACTATGAGTATTTTTTTTCACGAACAATTGTACAGAACATCGTCGGTGATGTCCATGGTTAAAAACTTCCCTATTGCCGTGTGCGGTGCAGGCGCTTTGGGTGCTAATATTACAGAAAATTTGGCGCGATCGGGATTTGGTCAATTAACTGTAGTCGATCGCGATCGCATCGAAGAACGCAATTTGTCCACTCAACCGTATTATCGATCGGATATCGGCGCATTCAAAGCCAAAATTCTCGCCCACAATCTTTACCGCGCTTTGGGAGTCAAAATAGAGACGCACTCAAAAGAATTGACATCCGCCAATGTCGATCGACTACTTGCCAACAGCGCCGCGATCGTTGATACTTTTGATAACAGTGTAGGACGACAAGCAGTCAAGGATTACTGTGCAAGTGTCTCCGTTCCTTGCCTCCATGTCGGATTAGCCACCGATTACTCCGAAATAATTTGGAACGAACACTATCGCGTTCCCTCACCGGCAAATGATGACGTTTGCGATTACCCGTTGTCGAGAAACTTAGTGATGCTGACAGTTGCTGTTGCTTGCGAAGTAATTGTGGCATTTGTCGCTACCAGGGAGCAACAAAATTTAACTTGCACGATCGAAGATTTTGCAGTAAGACCACTTATATTGTAGAATGTCTAGTGGCCATTGCCAGAAACTCGATCGCATGAGATGAGATACCTCTGTCCCATAAATCCGGTTTCTAACTCTCAAAGGCGATCGTCAAACACGCAAAATAAGCTTAAGAAAGTTAACAGGGAAATTATGGTCGGACAACAAACATTTTCTATTTTACTAGCAGTTCTAGCCCTATTAGTTTTGACTGGCGTCGGTGGAGCAAATTATGCTTCTAGCGGCGACGCAGTTTGCCGCACAAATGATTGCCACGAACCCCAAAAAAAATCTCATAAACCGCACAAAAGGATTTTAAAACACGGATCGAGAGGAGAAGATGTCAGAAAGCTGCAAAAATTATTAAACGCGCGAGGTTTGTGCCCACAGCCGATCGTAGTTGACGGCATTTTCGGCCCAACAACTCTCACAGCAGTGAAAAAATTTCAGCGACAAGCTAACCTTCCGGTAGATGGAATTGTCGGGGGAGAAACTTGGGACAGACTATTTGCTAGTTTGTAAATTCAAGCACCGTGCAATACAATTTCTTAAGTCAGTTTTGCTAATCAATCATCCCTCAAATACTCCCTTATTTCTTAGTCCGCGGCGGTTTTAACCGCCGCGGGATTTTTTCGATGCTTTTACAAACATTTGCCCTCCCAAAAACTGCCATAAAAAAGGTAGTTTCAAGTAAATTTTTAACAGCAACGGCGAGGCTGGTCTACCTTTAGTAGAAAATGGTAAAAATCTCGGTATCATCAAATCTATTTGAAAACCAACAGTTTCTAAAAGCTCTTGCAGCGATAAATGCGTAATCGGTAATTGATGGTCAATAAAATCGTAGTATTCCCTGTAAGAATATTTGAAATTGGGCTGAATAACCAAAAGAGAACCGTTAGACTTGAGAGAATCAAAGCAAAATGAAATAATTTGGACTAATTCTTCTTTATTCTTCAAATGTTCAAAAAAATTAGAGATAAAAATGCGGTCAAACTGTTCGGTAAATAAATGGCGATCGCCTAAATTTAAAACATCAATATTCAGCACTTTAATATCAGCATTAGCAAATATTTTTGAATCAGGATTGAGGTCAATTAAGCATTTTTCCTCTGCCCGAATTTGATTTATAAACTCGCAGTAGCCCCCACCAATATCTAAAATAGATGATTGCGAGGGAACATATTTTTGTAAAAAATCGTCAATTAATACTTTCCAAAGCAATACCTTAGCTTCCATCTGTCTGGAATCAAATCGATTAGCGTACAATTTTTTGAGATATCCGTCAGCTTTCATAGTAAGATAGTATTCAGTAAGTATGACTTTATCACTATCCCAGGCAACTATGAACGTTATATCTACCGAAATACCGGAAGTTTTGATAATTGAGCCGAAAATTTTCGGAGACGATCGCGGTTTCTTTCTTGAGAGTTTTAATCACAAAGCTTTTGGAGAAAAAACTGGTGTGACGGCAGATTTTGTTCAAGACAATCATTCCAAATCGTCTAAAAATGTGCTGCGCGGATTGCACTACCAATTGCAGCAGCCTCAAGGCAAATTGCTGCGGGTAGTTAGTGGCGAAATATTTGATGTAGCTGTGGATATTAGAAAAAGCTCGCCGACTTTTGGACAATGGGTGGGCTGTATGCTGAGTGCTGAAAATAAACAGCAACTTTGGGTGCCGGCGGGATTTGCTCACGGTTTTTTAGTCGTTTCTGAAACTGCGGAAGTTTTGTACAAAACTACAGACTACTATGCACCAAGTCACGAGCGGTGTATCCTCTGGAATGACCCAGATTTGGCGATCGATTGGCCCCTGGATGGTGCCAAACCAATTTTATCAGCTAAAGACAAAGCCGGACAAACATTGAAAAGAGCTCAAGTGTTTTAGATAATGAAAATCTTACTGACAGGTGGCAGCGGACAACTCGCTCAAGAATTGCAGCCAATTTTATTATATTCGGGAGAAGTAATTGCAGTCGATCGCGCTCGTCTCGACTTATCCCAACCCGAAACTATTCGTCAAGCAATAGCTGAAATTCAACCGCATTTAGTGGTTAATGCGGGCGCTTACACTGCTGTAGACAAAGCAGAAACCGAACCAGAATTAGCACAGGCTGTCAACGGCATCGCCCCTGGCATTATTGCCGAAGAATGCGAAAAACTGGGAGCAACATTGATTCATATTTCCACCGATTATGTATTTGATGGCAGCCAGGGTTATCCTTATCGAGAAACAGATTCTACCAATCCCCTGGGAAGTTACGGCAAGTCAAAATTAGCTGGCGAGGAAGCAATTAGACAAGCCGGAAATCGGCACATTATTATTAGAACAGCCTGGGTTTATGGCAACGGTGGCAAAGGTTGGGCAAAGACAGGGAAGAAATTCGAGTAGTCGCAGATCAGATCGGAAGTCCTACTTGGACAGGAGATTTAGCGGCGGCAATTTCCCAGATAATTCCTCAGATTCAACCCGAAATTTTCGGAACTTACCAATATACAAACAGCGGAGTTTGTAGTTGGTATGATTTGGCGATCGCCATTTTTGAAGAAGCAGAAAAACTGGGCTTTCCCCTAAAAATTAAGCGGGTAATTCCGATTACAACAGCGGAATATCCAACACCTGCAAAACGTCCGGCTTTTTCTGTCCTTTCACCTGTGAAAATATCAGGAATTCTCGGCACCTATCCTCCCTATTGGCGGGAATCCCTCCGGCAAATGCTGGCAAGAGAAGTCAAATAAACATTGAGGGGGCGAGTTTGGTAGGGTTAGTGGATGGTGCGTGCCTACCCTCACCTACTAAGTTTCGCCCCTACAAAAAATGCAACAGCCCCGTTGTAAGTCAACACCATTCGTGTTTCAAAATCCGATGAAATTCCAGCCACAATATGTTTTAATTGGTGCATCAGTTCTAGGGATTATCATACCAGCTTCCTATATTTTGTACCTGATATCGCAAGCCGGAGATTTATCTAATTTTGACTATTGGTGGATGACATGGAATTTCTATTCAGTCGATGGTTTTTCCACTAATCCTTTGAATTGGATCTTTCGCGCCAACGAGCATTTTGTCTTGATTCCAGCAATTATCTATGCCTTGAATATAGTTATTACCCAAGGTTCAAATATCGGTTTATGTGTATTTGCCTGGTTTTTGGCTTTAATCCAGTGCCACGTATTAATCGCTTTGCTACCTTTAAAAATTAGCCGTTTTCCCGTGCAATTTATCTTCATTATAGTGGCTATTTCTATTTTTAATTTTACTCCCGCAGCCGCTCATAATTGGATGCGGGGATTTAGTGGTGTACATTGGATAATTGCTAATTTATTTGTAATTTGTGCGATATTTTGTTTGCAATCCTATGCGAAAAATTTGTCCGTAGGGGCGGTGCCGCCGCCCTCCTTATCCTCGTTACAAGATAAGTGGGTAATTGGTAGCATTATTTTTGGTATTTTAGGTTGTATTAGTTACAGCACTCCTTTAGCTTTGTGGCCAATCTTGTGTGCTACTGCTATGGTGTTGCGCTTTCCTAGACAAGTTATTTATTTGTATTTTGGTGTTTCTATTGCGGTATTTGTGACTTATTTCTTGACTTATAAAACCCCCGCTCATCACCCTTCTTTAACCAAAATTAACCCCCTAAAATTTGTTGAATATATTCCTACTTATTTAGGCGGAATATTTAGCGAAAATATTGCGATAGCCTCAATTATGGGCATCATTGGTTTGATAGCTGTAACGATTTTTGTGGGTTATTGGTTGTTTGGTAAAAAGAGCGATCGCACCGAGTGGCTACCTTGGCTATCAATCCAGATTTACACCTTGCAAACAGCGTTAATGGCTGCCGTTAGTCGATCGGGATTTGGAGTCGAACAAGCCACCGCTTCCCGCTACGCCACACTGCCGGCCCTGTTTTGGATGAGCACCATTGTCCTCACGGTATTGTGGGTACGCCAATCAGAACTAACTCCCAGAATCCAAACACGTTGGCTGACATCGCTGTTAGCAATCACCACAATAGCGATCGTATTAATGTACGGCGTGGGAGGAGACATAGCAAGTGCGATCGCCCAGAGAGCAACCTATCAACCCTTAGTCGCATTATCATTACAATTAGGCATCACCGATGTCACCTTAATTAAAGAAAAAGTAGGCAACAGACCAGCAGCTTTCATCGGCTTAATCGATGCCTTAAAAACTCATAATTTAGTGCCATTTAACCGAGACATTAAACAACACAACTTCTGTGCAACACTAGATACAAAAATCGATCCAAACTTACTATCAGCCCCCAAAGACGGAGTACCAGGATACTTTGATATAATCACCAAACTCGCACCCAGTGCCGGCAGAGTAATTGGCTGGATAGGAGACCCAGAAAACAATGTAAAATGTATAGCCATCCTCAACCAAGAAAATGTCGTTCGAGGTTTCGCCATGTCAGGATTCCCCCGCCCCGATTTAGTTAATTTATTTGGCCCATCCTACGCATCCGCAGCTTGGAGAGGCTACATTCAGACATCACCAACCGACAAATTCTTAACAGCCTACGCATCATTCAAAAACCGCCAAGGCTGGGTAGCCCTGCGAAATTCACAAACCATCAATAAAAATTAAAAACCCACCCAAAAACCCCTCTCAAATCTCCCTCTCTGCGCCCTCTGCGGTCAAAAAAAATATGCAAAAACACCTTAGTTTCGTCATCCCCGTTCACAACGAAGAAGCAACCCTAAAATTGCTGTTTGAAAAAATCCAAATTGTGATGACCCAAACCAGAATAGACAATTACGAAGTAATTTTCATAGACGACGGTAGTCGCGACTATTCTTGGCGAGAAATCATAGATTTAGCCAGGAATAATCCCAAACTAATTAAAGCCATTAAACTGCGTCGCAACTTTGGCAAATCAGCCGCCCTTGCAGCCGGATTTCGCAATTCATCAGGCAGAATCATCTTTACTCTAGATGCGGATCTTCAGGACGATCCGGCGGAAATACCTAGATTTTTAGACCATTTGGAATTGGGATTTGATTTAGTTTCGGGTTGGCGAAAACAGCGGAACGATCCAATTTCTAAAACTTTACCTTCCAAGTTGTTTAATGCGGTGGCGTGTTTGGTAACTGGCGTACAAATGCACGATATGAATTGCGGTTTTAAAGCTTATCGCCAGGAAGTTTTAGCATCTATTAAATTGTACGGAGAATTGCACCGCTACATTCCGGCTTTAGCAAACAATTTGGGTTTTAAAATTGGGGAAGTGGTTGTCGAACACCATTCCCGCAAACATGGAAAATCTAATTATGGCTGGGAACGTTATGCACGGGGTTTTCTGGACTTGTTGACGGTGTTGGCAACGACGCATTATTTACAGAAACCGGGTCATTTGTTTGGGGGTTTAGGGTTGTTTTTTGGCTTGATTGGGACTGTTTCACTGAGTTATTTGATTGTGATTTGGTTTTTGAATTTGGGAGGGATGAATTTTGGTCCGATCGGGAATCGACCTTTGTTATTTTTTGGGATTTTGTGTACAATCCTGTCGGTACAATTGATTTCGTTGGGTATTTTGGCGGAGTTGATGGCGCGAAATGTCGATGCTGATTATGTGGATAAGCAGATTTGTGAAATTATTGATGATTCTGATATTGATATTTGAAGCAAGAAGAACCCCCCCAAGGGCAAGGTGGATTAATTGTCGCCGGAGCAATGTATTATAGTATTGGCGATCGGGGTTAACCCGATCGCCAATACTATCCTCAATAAAGTTATGGAAAATCAGCTCTATAAATGCCGTTCCAAATCGAACAGAAAACCGTGAATATACTCCTCAGTCCACTCCTCACCATAGAACCGCAAAAACATCCCCCTGGCCGGATCTTTAGCAGCACGATAATTGATATAATTCCGTTGAGCTTGAAGGATTTCTGCTAATCTCTGGCTATCTGTGACTGGTTCGGCGCGATCGACCAAATCGAGATAAGCTTGTAGATAATCCTGAAAAGCTGCAAACACCGTAGTTTGCACAGCCTCCGTTTCCTTGGGACGAGTCCAGAGAAAAGCCGGAGAAAAGAACGGTTTTGCCTCTTCAGGAAAATCCCCACCCCAAGGTAAGTCTGTTTGATACTTGTTAAAAAGCGGTAAAATCGGATCGGAGTATTGCTTTTGATAAGCCAGAGTATGGAATAGTGGCTGCATATCTAAAGCAATCAAATGTCCCCCCGGCAAAGTTACTAAATCCGCCCCAAAAAAAGGCAAATCATAATTTATTTGGGGGAAAATTACAAAATTCAGTACCTGGAGAGCATCACCACCCTGAACGTGAGCGGCCCGAATCTGCCGCAGTTTTGAGGATTTGAAAGCATGGCTGGTAGTCACAACCAACTGCTCTTTTTTCCCCTTCCCGGTGATAGCTTCTTTACTTTCAAAACCTGCTGGAATCGGATAAGGAGCTAGGTCAAGTCGTTCCGTGATCAGTGGAATTGCGTAATCTAAAAATGGCTGATATAGAGTCATGTTAAATTTATTTTGCCCCGGCGGGAATCGCTAAGGGAACAGCATCTTCAAACAAAAACTCGTACAAAAATTTCTCTGACCATTCATGGCCAAAATAGCTGCTGAATAGTCCTGATGCGGGGTCTCTTTCTGCACTATACTGGTCGTAATCTTTCTGTGCTTTCACAATCCGCTGAACTTCTTCGGGAGTCTTCAGTACAGAAGCTTGGTGTAGCATTTGACAATACAACTGGACGTATTCTTGATAGGCGGGAAACAATTGGTTTACCACTGTTTCGGCGTCGGTTTTTGCAAAGAGCAAATTTTTGGAAAAATACTGGTTGGCATCATAAAACTTCATTTCTAAGTCTTGTACCAAGGCGCTGTATTTACTGCGAATTTCGGTCAATGGTTCGATATACTTGTCTATGTAGGGGCGATCGCGGAATAAGGGCTGAAAATCAATCACTACCAAGATTTTCTTTTTCCCAAACGCTAAAAAATCTATCCCCAGCAAGGGTACATCGTAATTATAGTTAGGATAAATAACGCTGTTGAAAATTTGCGCCGTTTCCCCAGCATCGATGTATGTGTAGCGAATTTTTCGCAATTGAGGGCATTGATAGCACCAACTTTGAATTGTGGCTGGATTTTTGCCTCTTTCGCTCACCACTGATTCCAAACCAGAGGGAATGGGACGACTCTCTAGTGCAAAATTCTCAGACAGTTCTTTTTCTAAAAATTGTTGAAATGGCTTAAACATAGATGATAATTTAGCCCCTTAGAGGTTTTCCCTAAATACAGGATGATAGGCGATCGCCCGAAGTCTCGTCTCTCTTTTAGCTAACAAAGTAATATTTCGTTATGAAACCAAACTTTCGCTCGAACTTTTGTAATAGATATTTCCCATAATTCCTGTGGAGTAGGCATGGGGCCAGCTCTTGACAGTTGGGGAGCAATCTAACTAAGACTTTTTACCATATTCCCCTGTGCAAATTTCATATTTGTAACAAAATTTAATACAAATTTTCATAATTCTAGTCTATAACTTGGATTGTCTCCAACTACCAGAATGCAATTTTAATAACTATGCAGTTAAGTGAAAGAGCCAAAGAATTAATTCCCAAAGCCAGAATCGTCAGTTTTGCCACTTGGAACAATCTCTATTCCGATGAAGTAATCGCCATTTTTCAAGCAGCAGACAATCGAGGTCAATATCTCACCGACGAAGATTTAGAACGCATTCAAAATCTGGTTTCAGATAATTCTTTAATGGTAGCACAAGCTAAATTGCTGCGAGAGCAAGCTCCTGATTTGGTTGCCAATGCCAGAGCAAAGGTATTAGCAGAATTTCCGAATATCGCCGAACCAGGAAATGACCTCTATCCTCCGGCTCGTGCTGAAGCCTGTTGGCGAGATTTTTGGCATTTCTTGCGCTCCGTCACCTATGGAGTTGCTGGGAAAAATCCTGAATTCCTCAGCCAGGAAGGACTCAAAAATATGGAGCTACTTTATCAAGAATTGGGAGTTCCGGTGCCAGCGATGCTCTGTGGATTAGAACAGTTAAAAACAGTCAGTTTACAGCAATTTAGTTCAGAAGAACAGGATTTATTGGGTCTCAATTTTGACCATTTAATCAGTGCCTTAAAACAGTTTAGTCAAGCTTGAGTACCCAGGGGATTCAAGAAACCGGGTTTTTCACCCATATTTTCGCAGTCCAGCCTATATTTTCATAAAAACCCGGTTTCTGGCTTAGTATTATTGGAGAAGTCTAGTAGAGATTCAAGAAATTCTTCCTTCTTCCTTCTTCCTGAAGCGTTCCCTGAGCGTAGTCGAAGGGCCTTCTTCCTTCTTCTTAACTGTTCTCAAGCAAATTTTCTAAAGCAGCGCCAACTACTTGATGATGGGAGTCTTGCCGAAGTTGACTCAAAACTTCCTTCGCCTGGGGAGTATCAAAATGCTTCAAAGCAGATGCAGTGTGCTGACGAATTCCTTCATACTCAGAATTAGCCAGCGTCAATAATTGAGAAAGTGCGGCCGGTTCCTGAATTGTTCCAGCTAAGGCACCGAGTGCATCCACAGCAGCTTCCTGGGTGGTCATATCTTCGCCAGCTAATGCTTCGAGACAAACTTCAAAAAGTTCGTTGTAGCACTCCATGTCTACCAGGGCTGCTATAATGCTGCGACGCACCAGCCAGTGGTCATCCTGAATAAAAGTCAGCAGTAAATGAGATGCAGCGCATCTCCCGAATAGAGATAGCGAATTCGCGGCTTCGGCCCTGACATTGGGGGTGTTGTCAAGTTTGATGATTTGGAGGAGTGCGGCGAAGGATTCGGCGCTTTGTTGTTGCCCAAATCCCCGACTGACAAAGGAACGTACTAAAAATTCAGGGTCGTTGAGTTTCGATTTTAGTAAGGGAACGGCTATTTCTGGTGTATAGTCTTTGAGAGCTGCGATCGCCTTGAGTCGATACTGAAAGTCAGAATTTTCTAGAGACGCTTCGATTTCGTGAATATCCATAACCACAAAGCACAAGTTTCTTATACTGTAACAGAAATATTGCTTCTTCCTTCTTTGTACCCTGAGCGTAGTCGAAGGGCCTTTCTTTGTACCCTGAGCGTAGTCGAAGGGCATTTCTTTGTACCCTGAGCGTAGTCGAAGGGCTTTCTTCCTTCTTCCTTCTTCCTTCTTCTAAACTCTCTCATCAAATCTAGTCTGAAAACTGCCATATTTAAACCAATATTGTCGCAGTTCATGGTGAGGTGTATGCAAACTACCTTTGGCTTGATAAAGGATAACTTGTCGATGATTTCCCATCCAAACTCGTTTGCTGGGTTCCACAGAAATTAAACACCCTCCTAGACTAATGATACATTCCTCAAATCGCTCAACTGTTGGATAGTCTAAGGTTTCAAAAATCAGAAACTGACCGGAAAAAATTAAGTGACGACTTCTGATCCAAGCCTGCATTTTTTTGTCCGCTATGGGTGGTAATACCATTTAAGATTTAAGATTTGAGATTTTAGAAACAGTCCTGGACGCGCTTCAACTATAGAATTTTCCCTTCTGTCCTAGATAACTAAAGCCTGATTCGTTCTTCTATCAATCAAGCTTGTAGCTTTTTTTCATATAAAAAGAGCGAATAATTAACTCGCTCCAGAGAAACTAAAAAATTATGTTCGTCCGGGACTGTAAAATGTGATAGCTGTTACAACCACGAATTGACAGAATTTGTGGAGAATCTTGGTCTTCCATTTCCATAGCACAGGCAAGATGCCTGTGCTACAAACAGTCAATTTACTGACTTGGGGATACTCCCTTCATCAAGTTGTGAATTCTTAAACTACTTCCGTGATGCTGACAATTTTGCCGCCTGCACGATGAATGCGCTGAATTTGCGGAGTCATCTTTGCACCGGACACCAGATATTCAGTGTTACTTAGTCGGCGAGGGCTATCAAATTTAGCCCCTTTAACTAAAATCTTGAACATCTTTTCGGTGGCATCTTTGTAAGCGCTGATCCGACCGCCGGTGGTTGGTAAAGTGATTTTGTTACCGCTATTACCAGCGACAAAATCTACTAAGCGAGAAGCGGTAAAGGCACTGTCAACGCCTGCATAACCTTGATATAGGGACAGGGTGCGATTGTAGCCGACTTGCTTTTGTCCGACTTGACTTTTTGCGCCTTGATAATTGGGGACTGTATTTTCGCCAAATTTGTCTTGGTATTCTTGACTGTCGAGGTAAGAATCAATTTCTGCCTCGTAGCCTTTTTCGATACAGGTGCAGATATGCTCAGATAGTTCTGCTTGGTCTAAGGGAGCGCGACCTAACAAATGTTTAAAGTTGAGTTCGACAAAGCGGTAGGGAGCGCAAGATTCAAAATACCGACTACGATAGAAGTCGGATTTAGCTACAGCACGGACAAATTCCCGTACAGTCATGCCGCCATCGCATAATTGGGATTCGGCGACGGTTAGGCGCTCGCTTTCCATGACGTGAGGATTACCCAAAACTTGCTTGTAAACGGCGCGAATTACGGCCTGTTTATCGTCGGAGCTGCTAGTAGACCATAGTTCTACGGGCGCATCTAAAACAACACTCATTGACTTTCTCCTACAAATAAATAATGCTTCAAAACTGAGAATTAAGGATTGCCTAAAAACGCTCAGGGACGTAAATTCCCTAAGTCGTTAAGGCATAAGTTTAAGCCGTTTTTAGTTGACAGCAGTGATGCTGGCAATTACGCCACCTTGTTTGTGGATGCGTTGATATTCTTGCGAGAGGCGATCGAATGGTACAAGATATACTTGATTGCTACGACGGAATTTGGAGACTTTGTTCATCACCGTGGTTCCTGAAGAGCGATATCCAGTTACTGTAATGCGATAAACTTTGCCTTCTGCTTGTGCACCTAATCCAGCACGGCTACGTGCATTCATAGCGTACTCTTGGAATGCCCAACCGTCTCCAACTGTGCCACCGGAAGGGGGAACGATTGGTAAAGGGGTTTCTTGAATGACGAATTTATTCAAAACAGGGGCTTTTCCAGAAATGCTGCCTTTGAAATCGCTGCTGGAAGCGCCGCGCAAGAGGGCAAACATATGAGTAAACCCAACCATGTTTTTTCCATGTTGGGTTTTGTAGCCACGGTAGTAGGGAACGATATTTTCCCCGTAGGCGTTTTGATATTCATCGCTGTCGAGGTAGGAATCAATTTCTGCCTCGAAGCCTTGGGTATCTAAGATAGTGCTATGTGTTCTCATTTCTTCTAGGCCATCGGGAGCGCGACCGAGAAGATGTTTGAAGTTGAGTTCAATGAACCGATAGCGAGGACAAGTGTCGAAGAAGCGAGAACGATAGGCGTCTGATTTTGCCAGAGCGCGGACGAATTCGCGTACACTGAGTTCACCACGTTTGAATTGCGATTCAGGAATTATGGCTCGTTCACTTTCCATGACGTAGGCATTACCCAAAACGTGCCGATAGACAGCACGAATTATGGTTTCTACTTCTTCTTGTGAATGTCCTGGCATCAGTTCTAAAGATGGTGTTTCTTCAAATAAACTGACTCCAAGTCGAGATGCAGGTCCAAAAACCATTTAAAAAATCTCCACTATTGTGTTATGAGAAAATTTACCATAATTAGATGTTAGATTAGAAAAATTTACATATTGTAATATTACAGTTTATGTTACTGTTTTTTTGTACTACAAAATTGGTGTCTTTTTGCCTGTAATTTTTTGATGGCAAGATGTGTGACTGTAGTATGCTTGGGGTTTTCTGACCGATCGCCCAACCGCGCAAATTAGACCAATGGTACTTCCGTGGCAAAGCTTTGGCGCTTTTCAAACCATAAAGAGCCGTTGTCGGAGCCCCAGATCTGTTGATGAGTATTTACATCCATACCGCGATCGAGACTACTCCAAGTTGTTTCGGTAATTTCCACGTCACTGATGAGGTAGGTCAAACAACCTTTTTTTTCAATCAGACACTGGTTTCCAGGCTCTACACTACCTCGAAACATTTCTCCGTCTCGTTGGAAAACCATCGAACAATTGTAGCGTCTTTGAATACAATCGGGTTTAATTGTCTTGAGAATGCTTAATTCTCGTGCTGCGCCGGCGTATTGTACTGGATCGTTGAGACTATAATTTTCAATATAAATTTGTTCTCCTTGGTCAATTAATTTGTGAACTCCTTGACGATAGGGAGTCCAAAGGTCATGGTCATAAACTTGTTCGGAATAAAAGCCGATCGCGTTAAAAAATTCAAAGGGTAGGGGACGAAAGAGAATGTGAATATGGGCAAATTGTTGTGGTTTGGCAAAGGATTGTTTGTAGTTACTAAAATCCCCCGCCATCCACTGAGCCAGAGTGATTAAATCATTGTTTTTGACAGTATTCATACCCTATTTCCTATTTGCTTATTTCCCGGAAAGTGAACGAATTTCTGAGGAAAATGAGGCGGTAACAACTCCACTTCCTTTGCTGGTTTTGATCAGGGAAACACGAAACCGCAGATTGGGATTTGCAAACCATATTTTTTCTTCGGCGGCGGCGTTATCGTAGCTGGTGAGCAGCACAAAGGTATCATCCTCGGTGATGTGATAGTCGGCGGCGGCGGGAATGGTTTCGGCATATCCTTGATCTCGCAGTAATTTGCCGCGATTGGCGACTGTGCGATCGGGGATTGGTACGAGGATGCAACTCCCCTTCATTTCGGCGTTTTCATCCCAATCTGAGTGTCCCTCCCAGACCATTTGAAAGGGGCTTAGTGCTTGGGTTGGGTCTATGTTGTAGGACTTGCAGAGGTCGATGACGGCTGCATCATCGGGTGAGACTGCCACGATATCAATCACTGATTCTATAGCTTCAAAGTGTCTGAAAGTCAAGTGATGGGCGCTACGTTGCGATCGCCATTGTCCTAGTGAATTTTCAACAAACTGCTCGATGTTCATAAGTAGAAGCAAGAAGGAAGTATAACCCTGTTAAGAACAGGCACGATGCCCGTTCCACAATCTTGATGAGAAAAGTCTATTGCAGCCCATAGATTATCACATTTTCCTAGGATTGCCTAGACAGGCGATCGCAACTCTTAACCTTTGACTAGGCGCGGCCTATTTTCCCATCCCCTTGACATCGAATTATCACCCATTTCCTAGATAACTAAATCCTTTTGACTGCGGTTATGTTTTATTTTTCTTTAGGAAATGAGGAGATACCGGAAAACAGCATTAGCAGTCCGCCACCCAAAATGGCGATCGCCAATAAACCTACAACTAAATCTAACCCCGATGTATTTTCCACTAAATAATTCTCCCATTGTATTTAATCAACCGCGGGAAAAAAGAAGGCAGAAAATTAGAAACCTAAAAAAAGTAACTTCTTTCCTCTTCTTTATTCCCTCTTCTTTATTTAGCCAATTCCTGTTCAATTGCAGCAATCAACTCAGGAGATTCCGGGCCTACACTGCTGCGAAATCTAGCAACCACTTCACCTTGTTTGCTGACTAAAAATTTCTCAAAATTCCAAGAAACCTCGCCCTTGGGAGCCACAGAACTGGTAAGCTGAGCATAAAGCGGGTGTTGTTGACTACCTTTAGCGTGTACCTTATCGAAAAGCTCAAAACTGACACCGTATTTTGTAGTGCAGAATTCGACAATTTCTGAGTTAGTACCAGGCTCCTGAGCACCGAAGTCGTTACAGGGAAACCCTAAAACCCGGAGACCCGCATCGCCGTACTTTTGATTCAACTCTTCGAGTCCTTTGTATTGAGGCGTATAGCCACAGTAGGAAGCTAAATTCACGATCAAGAGTACCTTACCAGCATACTCTCCTAGCTGTTTGTCTGCGCCTGCGATCGTTTTTACTGTAATGTGGGAAATGGTGCTGGTCATTTTCTAATACTTTTAGACTTTTCCAACACAATCATACCGCAATTTGGAAAATTTTTTCCAAAAATGCAATTAGTCCATCCGGTTAAACTTTCGGTAAAACCAGATGGGAAGTTGGGTTCTCTCGCTCAACCCAACCTCTAAGCGTTATTTATCAAATTAGCCCCCAGCTCAGATTTCCTAGTTTAACTATCTGAATAGCTGTCCATCAATTTTTGATAAGTTTCCTCAAGATCCTGGTTTTCCAGAACTATTTCTATGCGGACTTTGGCGCAGCCGTGACGAGGCTGGGATTCGATTAAATGTAAAACTTTGCTAGCTTTTTGCACCGATGTAAATTCAGCGCTGACTGTTGGTAGTGACGATTTGTGATGATTAATTTCGCTCAAATCAATCCCGGTGATTTGTCCCTCACCTAAATCTATTTCGGCCAGCACCTTCGGATCGTCACCGACTTGTTCCACAATCAACTTTTCTCTCTGAATTGGTACTTGTACCATCCGAGTTTCTATTTCTTTGCGGACGATAACTTCCCCAACTTTGCGCTTGCTGCGATTGATGACCAATCGTTCTTCTAGCAGGCGAATTATTTCTCGATCGACAATATCTAAATCTTCGCCATCTAAGTCTTGGTGAATTTCCGGGCTTTCCACATTGTCCATGGGGCGCAAGTCGGCATCGGTTTCATTAGACATAATTGCTACGGGAGGAGTTGGGTTGCTGTGACTGAGAACCTTTGGGGATGCTGGATTTTCTAAATGCTCAGGGCTGTCATTAGCTGATTTTAGTGGCAGCATCTCTATTTGCTCTAAGCTGAGTTTAAATGACAGGATTTTTTCCTGATAATCTACTGTGTTGAGTTGCTTAATATTTAATAAAACAAGCCGTGGGTTTTCCCCCTGCTTTCCGGCGACTAAAAAATTGAGTTTTCCACTATTATCGAAATAGACATCTTTGATTTTACCTACTAACTCACCGTCCCGATCTTTGACTATAAAAGTTTTAAGTTTTGTTCTCACTTTTTCGGGAACTCGGTTGAAATTGGTAGTTCCTTTTGGTGGTTGATTTTTTTTAACTGAGGGTTGGTTGTTCATTTTTAAAAGTTTCCTACTAATTTACATTAAAAACGCTATATATAGCCTGGGTAGTGAAAGATGAGGTACGATAGAGAATTGGTAATTGGGAATAGGGAATTGGGAATAGGGAATAGGGAATTGGTAATTGGTAATAGGGAATTGGTAATAGAGAATTGGTAATAGGGAATTGGTAATAGGGAATTGGTAATAGAGAATTGGTAATAGGGAATTGGTAATAGGGAATTGGTAATTAGTTATTCCCAATTCCCCATTCTCCATTCTCCATTCTCCATTCTCCATTCCCCATTCGCCATTCGCCATTCCCCATTCCCCATTCCCAATTCCCCATTCTCCATTACAGGCTTTAAGGGGTTTTTAGAGGGTGATGTTAGGAGGACAAATTGGTCTGAAAAAAACCAACTTGGCACTAAATCTATCCCCCTAAAATAGGAAGTGGGCGCTTTAGATTTTGTTATCTACAAGGGGAGTTCCATCTGTCTTAATGTCTAGTTCTTCACGGCGCAAAGTTTCTTCACCATCCACGGTGCTGCGAACTACTTCTTTTCTAACGCTGACTTCTTCGCGCACGTAAGCTTCTTTGTGAATGTCGGCGGTTTCTTCGTAAACTTCCATGCGTGCAACTTCACCGGATTGGAAGTCAACTGTACCGACTGAAACTACTCTACCTGCTTCTACGGGTGTTACTCGCTCGATGACAACTCGTTCTTTTTCGATGGGTACTGAGGCTCGTGCAATTTCGGTTTCTACACGCTTACCGACTGCTACTTCCCCTGTTTTGGCACGGTTTTTGTTGGCAATTAACCGTTCTTCATAAAGTTTGAGGGTTTGATGATTCTGTTCGTTTGTCTCGTACAGAGGACGGTCTAAATCGTAGCTGTAGTTGCTGCGATCGTAGTTAGTAGTAGAAAGATTTGATGCGGTTTCTGGCGCAGTGGTGCCGCGGTATACGTCTCTTACCTGTTCTTCGCGATCGTAATCTAGAGGCTCTAATTCATTATAAGCAGGTAATTGTTCTGCTTGCTCTTTGCTGAAAAGACCGGTTGCATAAACACGACTGGCTCCGTAGTCGAAACGAGCAGAGCCGATCGGTAACAAGACTTTTTTGCCAAAAATCCAGATCCCAGTGTCAATTACTAAATAACGAAAACGACCGGTTTCATCAACTAAAGCGTCGTAAATGCTCCCTATTTTTTCATCGGAGTCACCTGCATAAACATCAAAGCCTTTGATGTCATCTCCTGCAAAAATTTCTTCCCTATAGTTAGGATAAAATTCTTCTATTCTTTGAAGAGCCATGTCTTTTTCTCCTATGCTTTTAATTACCTTCATCCTAAGAATTTATTAGTAATTTTCCCTCTCCCTAAAGTCGGAAGTGTTGAATCTAAGCTACTTAATACTATAGGAATACAGTGGCGTATGGGAAATACCGCACTCAACTTTATGCAAAACCCCTCATTGGTTAGGTGAGGGGCTGGGGAAAATTTAAAACTTGGGGTGCATCTGTGTTTGGCAAATATATTCGTAGTGGCGAAGCATGACCGCTGTAAATCTCTGGTTATCACTAATAAATTGTCTGCGGTCATGCTTCGTCCTTACAAAATCTCCCGTTAAAACTTGGAAGTTCAGAGTTGATTTAGTTGATTTCTGATGGTTTCTATCCGTTTGCGATTGACTCCCAAGTCGGATTGTCCTAGACGTGAAGCCGATCGCACATGAATGACTTTTGCTGATTCATCTAGCAAGAATTCTACATCATCCACGAACCCCATCAAGGAACTGGTAAATTCCGCATAGAGGTAATTATCTGTTTGTTCGATAATTTTAGTTTTGTCCAAGGAGGCGATCGCCCCTTTGAGATTTGCCATGGCGACTGTGGATGTAGAATTGTATGTCAAAGGCTCAATTTTGTGTTCCGCATCTTGACTAAAGCTGCTGACACAGTTGGGGGAAGTGGGACAAGGTGCGAGTTTTCCTGACTGAATACCGATATTGGTAGGTCTTTTTCCAGCAAACATGGTTTTTTCTCCGGGAATGGCTATAAAAAGGGCGATCGACAGTATTGCTACTCCTAGCAATGACATTAAAATAACTAGCACTTTTTTTAATGCTGTCGGTGATTTTGTGTCAACGGTTTGCAAATTATTAGCCCTCATCAAGCGGAAGTTGAATCTAATCTTAATATTAATAGATATTTACTTAAAAAGATTTAGCACTTGTCTAGCAGCCAGTAAGTCAACATTTTCCCTTTGCCTTTAATCTCAGTCATCCCCCTTTCTTCTAAAACAAATTTATCTTTCAAAAGCTCATGAGTTGCCGCCGTCACTTGAATTTTACCCGACATTCCATTGGACTCCATCCGCGAAGCAACATTAACAGTGTCACCCCACAAATCATAGCTAAACTTGCTAATTCCAATAATTCCTGCCACCACCGAACCGCTGTGTATGCCGATGCGTAACTCAAAATTTTCTCCAGTTTTGAGATTAAACTGAGTCAAAGTCGCTTGCATCTCTAGGGCTAAAAGTGCGATCGCCTCCCCATGATCCTCTCGCGGTGTTGGTAAACCGCCCACCACCATGTAAGCATCTCCAATAGTCTTAATTTTTTCCAATCCGCGCGACTCAGACAACCTATCAAACTCACAAAAAATTCCATTCAAAATTTCTACCAACTGCGTCGGACTTTTGTGGGCAGAAAACTCCGTAAAACCCACCAAATCCGCAAACAAAACACTCACTTCATCAAAATGATCGGCAATCAGTGTTTGTTCCTTTTGCAAACGGAGGGCGATGGGTTTTGGCAAAATATTCAGCAGCAATCTCTCTGTTTGTTGTTGCTCCAATCTCAGCGCTTCCTCAGCTTGCTTGCGCTTAATCAACGAACCTAGCTGAGTCGCAACCGCACTAAATAATTCCCACAATCGTGGCTGACATTCAAGACTCTTGTCACAATAAAAAATGATCGCAGCTAACACTTGATCGTCAGCCAAAATCGGGAAACCGAAGGCAGCTTTTAAACCAACATTTGCTGCAAGTTGAAAACGCAGAAAAACTTCTGATTCAACTATAGAAACATCCTCAATCCATTCAGGCTGCTGGGATAGGAAAATCCGACCAGGCATTCCCACACCAGGGGCAAAAGTTAAAGGAAAACTCGTTTTTCGGAATTCTGAAAAAGTCAAATCACTAGCATACATACCTCTAGCACATTTTAAAATTTTGCCATCATTATCTGGAATCCAAGCTTCCGCCAAATTCCAGTTGATTGTTTCGCAAATTAACCTTAAAATTACATCAATCGCCGACTCAAAATCCTCAGCTTTGCTAATAGCTTGAGTAGCTTTCAATAACAAAAAAGTTTCTGTCTCAACCCGTTTACGCTCGATAATTTCCTCTTGCAATTGGTCGTTTTGTTCGGTCAATTTATGATTTTTTGCTTGCAATTGCATCTGCAAGGAACGGACAATCAGTTGATTGTTAACTCGCGCCAATACTTCTTTGACCTGGAAAGGTTTAGTAATATAGTCAGAACCACCAATTTCAAAAGCTTTTGCTTTATTTAATCCATCTTCAAGGGCACTGAGAAAAATGATAGGAATTTCCTTGAAATCCTGGCTAGATTTCAATTTTTGACATATTTCATAACCGCTAATATCCGGCATCATAATATCTAATAAAATCAAATCTGGCTGGCTAGATTCAATAGCCTCTAAAGCGGAAAAACCGTTAGTTACAGGTCTAACTTTGTACCCCTGTTTTTGCAAAATTCTAATCAACAAACGCAGGTTATCTGGCGTATCGTCAACTACTAAAATATCTGCTTGATCCTGGTCAGTTTTGTCCTGCTTCATCTGCATTTTATGATTCCTCTACCTCAGTAATTAAATTAAAAATTTTCTGGTAATCAAAATTATCTAGATGATGTTGAAGAAGATCGGCAAATTCAGGACGAGTTATCCTAATTTCCTCGATGGTGGTAGCAATTAAATCAAAGTCGGCACTGCGGATGACCTGCTTCATATTATCTATCCATTCAGCAGGCAGTTTCGGTGCAGAAGCAGGGGCAAAACGACCTGCTGAATCAGAGAGAATATTTCCCTCGCCGATTTCATCATTTCCACTTACACTCGAACCAGTTGAGCGATAAATATACTCTATCCCCAAATGTTGGTTGAGGCTATCCAATATATCTACTTTACGGAAAGGTTTGTTGATAAAGTCATCACAGCCAACCAATAAAGCAAAGGAGCGTCTTTCTTCAATTGTACTAGCTGTTAAGGCAATAATCTTCGGAATGGGTAATTCTGGAGTCAAAATATTGCTCTCCAGATTTATCTCCACCGCCCCTGGTAGTCCTTCTGTTCTTTGCTGGATTCTGGCTCTAATTTCTCTCGTAGCTTCATAACCGTCCATCACCGGCATTCGCAAATCGATGAAAATCAAATGTGGTTGCCAAGTTTCCCAGATTTCTAATGCTTCCATGCCATGACTGGCTTCTTGCAGTGCAAAACCCAAGGGAGAAAGCATTTTGATTAATAGTTGACGATTGTCTTCCCCATCGTCCACAATTAAAATCCGATATTGAGGTTGATTGGGCTGCAAGCCAATAATTTCATAGTTGATTTTCGCAGCCGGCATCGCTGAGGATTCAACTTGATTGACTGGAATCTCGAATTTAAAAATAGAACCTCGTTCCAGTTCACTTTCTACGGTAATGTCGCCACCCATAAGTCGTACAAATTGGCGGCTAATAGTTAATCCTAAGCCTGTGCCTTTTTGGGTTTTCTGACCTGATGCGGTTTGTACGAAGGCTGTAAAAACACTGCCTAAGTCTTCAGGAGAAATTCCCACCCCTGTATCTTCTACCTCAAACAGAAGAAAACACATAGAATCATCCTTAATCTCACTAGCAGCTACTGTCTGTTTCGGATTTTCATCCGGGATATTTTGAGTTAATATACTACCAGTATTTATTGGAGTTACTTCAGGACTATTTTGATTTTTACCAAGCCTCTCACTTTCATATTCTTTTTGACTTAGTTGTCCTTCTTCCCGTCGCTTAACTCTGACTACAACGCGACCAATTTGGGTGAATTTAATTGCATTACTCAGAAGATTAATCAGGACTTGGCGCAATTTTATTTGATCGGTTTGTATGTACTGCGGCACCGGGGAAGATCGTTCAAAAATTAAGTTCACTTCTTGATTTTCGGCTCGGAGTTGGAACATATCTTCCAACTCTTCTAGGAGTCTGTAAATGTCAAAACTTGTAGCTTCGAGCGACATCCTCCCGGCTTCAATTTTTGATAAGTCTAAGGCTTGGTTGATCAGAGTCAGTAAATGTTCGCCACTGCGATGAATAATTCTGAGATTGTCTCGGTTTTCGCGGGTGAGATTGGGACTTGGTTCCATGATTTGGGCGAATCCAAGTATAGCATTTAGCGGAGTTCGTAACTCGTGGCTCATGTTGGCTAAAAAGGTACTTTTAGCTCTGTTTGCTGCTTCGGCTGCTTCTTTTGCTTGTTGTAGTTCTTCTGTCCGTTCCTGAATTTGTGATTCTAAGGTGCGCTGGTAATCTACTACGACTTTTTCTGCTTGTTTGCGATCGCTAATATCTTGAAAAGTCGCGATCGCATAGGAAACATTGCCGTTGATGTCAAAAATTGGCGTAGTGCTGATTTCCAGCGCCACACTCTTGCCATTTTGGCGGAGTTCTACGTCATCAACCCTGACAAATTCTCCTCCCAGAGCCCGCAAAATTGGTAGATTATCAGGGGGATATAGCTCATCAGTATTGGCCACATACAGTTGATAAGTTGCTGCTAATTGTTCCGCCCTACTTTCCGGGATAGCCTCTGCACCCAGCAATTCCCTCGCCGTGCGATTAAAATAGGCACTCGATCCATCGGAATTGTAAACCGATACCCCCACTGGCAAAGCTTCTAAAAATTGATTTAGTTGGCTTTCACTAGCAGATAAAGCCTCATTTACTCTCTTTAACTCGATGTTTGCTTCTTGCCGCTTGATAATTTCATCAGTTAATTTTTGGTCTTGCAAGTAACTGTGAACTGCTTCTACCACTGTCAACTTCAAATCTTCATTTAGCCAAGGCTTAGGGATATAGCGATACAATTTAGCATACTTAATCGCATTGCTAAGAGCTTCCAAATCAGCTTGACCAGTCAGCATAATTGTCAGGGTATCAGGGGAGCGTTCGTGAATTCGCTTCAGCAGTTCATCTCCCTTAATATCCGGCATGATATAATCAGAAAGCACTAAAGCTATTTCATACTCATCTGCTTGCAAATCTGCCAGCAATTCTAAAGCATCTTCACCCCCTTCCGCCGTTTCAATAATACATCGATCGCCGATCGCCTTTCTCAGTTCTATTTTTAAACTGTTCAAAACATCAGGTTCGTCATCAATACAAACAATCACAGGTTTTTTCATAACTTAGCCAGCCCTGATTTGATAGTTTTTATCAAATCTTCCCCCTTCCAAGGTTTGTATAAACAGCAATATAAATCAGCGTGTTCAACAGCCCGTTGAACTGCTGCTGGGTCTGCTTGTCCAGTCAACATCACCTTCACAATTTTAGGATGTTTTTCGTGAATTTTAATTAAAAGTTCGTCCCCTTTAATTCCCGGCATCAACCAATCAGAAACCACCACGATCACCTGCTCTTCTCCCTGACAAGCCTCAATTACTTCTAAAGCTTCATCACCACTTTCAGCTAGTTCGTAAAAGTAATTATCTTTAAATTCATTTTTAAGCTGCATCTTAAGAGTATTCAAGATATCAGCCTCATCGTCAACACAAACAATTACAGGTTTATTCATCTTTTTCTCTCCTCTGTGCTTTCATTTTAGTCGATATATTCCTGCTTAATTTCAATGTACCTGATTCATTCCCCATCGGCAGCAGCCTAGGCCTCGTCCCTGTTATTTTAATATATTGGTAACGATACTGTAAATATAGTCTCCCCCGGTACTGACTCTACACTAACCTCTCCCTGATGTTTTTGAATAATTTTTCTGACAATATCTAATCCCAAACCGCTACCTTCCCCCGCCGCTTTAGTTGTAAAAAAAGGCTGAAAAATTTTGGGAATAATTTCCGGTGGAATACCTTTGCCATTATCAATAAATTTTATCAAAATGCAATCATCTCGACACATAGTTTCAATAGTCAAAGTCCCTTTATAATTCATGGCTTGGAGAGCATTGTGAACTAGATTTGTCCAGACTTGATTTAACTCATCTGGATAGCAAACGATTTTGGGTAAATCGCCATATTTTCTCACAATTTCTATCCCCTGTTTGAGTTGATTTTGATAAAGGGTTAAAACCGTTTCAATTCCCTCATGTAAATTGGCTTCTATTTTTTCTTGCTTAATATCAAAATGAGCATAACTTTTCAACGCAAATACTACTTTTCCCGACTTCGCTGTCGCTCTTTGGATTAAACTAATACTTTTTTTAAAAGTGGTAAATTGATAGGCAGTGTTTAAAACTCTTTCCCAATCTGGCAGTTGAAAAAGTGGTAATAACTGTTCGATATCATCGTAGATTTCCATATCTACTAAGGTGTCGGCAATTTCCTCTGGCTTTTCTACTTCTTTTTCTGTCAAATAAACTACTAAATTATGCTTAATTTTTCTTTTTTCTTTGCTAGTAAATATAGTTTCTCTATCTATGGAAGACCTGTAGAGCAGGTTTAAAAAATAAACTTGGCTTTGGGAAGAAATTTCTTGGAAAAATTTTGGTAAATGTTCTAAATTTGCTTCCCAAAAATTAGCAATGTTATCTATAGAAGAACCGATAATTCCAAGGGGGGTATTGATTTCGTGGGCAATGCCAGCAATCAGTTGTCCGAGGGCAGCCATTTTTTCCGATTGAATCAAATGCTCTTGGGTTGCTTGCAATTGTTGAATGGCAGTTGCTAAATCTTCATTTCTTTCTTGCAAACTGTTTTGTAGAGAACAAATTTTTAAATGAGTTTCAATGCGGGCTAAAACTTCTTCCAGTTGAAAGGGTTTAGTGATAAAGTCTACTCCCCCCACGGCAAAAGCTTTAACTTTATCCATCACGTCGTTAATCGCACTGATGAAAATAACCGGAATGTCTTTTGTGGCATCCTCAGCTTTCAGTTGCTGACACACTTCATAGCCGTCCATCTCTGGCATCATAATATCTAGCAACACCAAATCTGGGGGGATTCTCTGAGCGGCAGAAAGTGCGAGTTTTCCGCTGGGAACGGGGCGAACTTGATAGCCTTTTTTGGTTAAGATTCCTGACAAAAGATGTAAGTTTTCTGGGGTGTCGTCAACTACTAAAATATTACCTTGATGGTTTTTTTTGGAATTTGCAATCATGTCCACTTTAGTTTTCCTCGCTGTTAGCAATTGCGTTTAAAATGCTTTCGTATTCAAAATTATTAATGCTATCTTGCAGCCTGTCAGCTAGAGAGGAGTTGACAGTGCGGATTTGTTCTATGGAAAAGGCGATCGCCTCCATATCCACACTCAAAATATTTTGCTTGAATGCAGCTACCCATTCGGGAGGTAGAGAGGCGATCGCGCCTGATGCGAGCACTTCCTGGCGGTCGTCACCGGAACCGACCAGACTTACTGCTGTGGGATCTTCATAAATATAGCGTACTCCTAGGTGTTTACTAATTGCCATAAATATATCTTCCTCTCGAAACGGTTTCCGCATAAAATCATCACAACCCGCCGAAAGAATGACAGCCCGTTCTTCCTCCAAAACACTAGCAGTCAGAGCGATAATCGCCGCCGCTTGGCCTTGAGTAGTAGTTTTTATCTGTTTTGTAGCCTCGTACCCATCCATCACGGGCATTCTCATATCCATCCAAATCAAGTGTGGCTCCCACAGCGCGCAAATATCTACCGCTTCTTGACCATTATTTGCTTCTCTCAGTTCAAACCCTAGGGGGCTGAGAAGTTTGATCAACAATTGACGATTCAGGGGTTTATCGTCCACAATGAGCAAACGGTAGCGGGGCTGATTTGGTTCGAGAGCCATAACACGAAGTTTGGTTTTTTTGCTTTCAATATCAGCAGATTCCACCAGATGAACTTGGATATCAAACTGAAATACTGCCCCCTTTCCGACTTCACTACTAACGGTAATGTCACCTCCCATTAATTGTACAAACTGACGACTGATAGCTAAACCCAAGCCAGTTCCTTCTTGAGAATCTTTACCACTTTTTGTCTGTATAAATGCTTCAAACAACTGATTGATTTCGTCAGGTTCAATACCAGCACCAGTATCTTGAACTTCAAAATGTATTGAGTACCTACCAGGCTGTTTGTCACTATTGTTATAGGCTTTTTGACCGCCTTTGACTTGCAGTGACACTCCTCCTTGAGACGTGAATTTAATTGCATTGTTGAGTAAGTTAATTAAAACTTGTCGCAACTTAACTTCATCGGTACAGATATAGTGGGGAACTTTCGAGTCGCGATCGAATAATAACTGCAAGCCTTTTTCTTCAGCTTTGAGGGCAAACATATCTTCCAAATCGTCTAACAAGCGGAACAAGTCAAAGTTTTTTTCATTGATGGTAGTGCGTCCAGCTTCAATTTTTGACAAGTCTAAAACTTGGTTAATTAAACTCAGTAAATGTTCGCCACTCCGCAGGATAATCCCCACATCTTCTTGATTTTCTGGAGACAGGGTTTTGCTGCGAATCATGACTTGAGCAAAGCCGATCACAGCATTGAGGGGAGAGCGCAATTCGTGGCTCATATTTGCGAGGAAAATACTTTTAGCTTTGTTAGCTGCTTCCGCTGCTTCTTTTGCCCGCTGCATTTCGATTTCCGATTGCTTACTAGCAGTAATATCTTTGATAAAACCTTCATAGTAGAGTAAATTATTTTGGTCATCGTAAACAGCGCGGGAATTTTCCGAAATCCAAATAATACTCCCATCTTTTTGATAAATCTGCGATTCAAAATTTGATATTATGCCATACTTATTTATCAATTCTACAAATTCATCGTGACGCTTAGGATTGACGTAAAGCTGATTATGCAAATTAGGCTGGCCTGCTATGAGTTCGGCGGTGGATTCGTAGCCGTAGATATGGGCTAAAGCTGGATTGGCGCTAATGTATTTTCCATCCCTAGTGGTCTGAAAAATACCACTTAAGGCATTTTCATAAATGTTGCGGTATTTTTCTTCGGCTTCCCGCAGGGCTGCTTCTGCTTGTTGGCGATCGGTAATGTCGCTAGAAATAGATAAAAAACAAGCTTCTCCCTCAATATCGATGGTTTCTATGGAGAGCAATGCAGCTCTTTCTGTACCACTTTTATTACGAAATTTCAACTCATAATTATGAATAGCTGTTTTATTTTTTAACATTTGAATCATGCGATCGCGTTCTGCCAAAGTCGCCCAAAAGTTTAGTTCTACCGCTGTTTTGCCAATAATTTCTGCGTGACTGTAGCCCATCATCCGACAAAAACTTTCATTAACTTCTATGTGGCGACCATCGCTGATTCTGGTGAGGGTAATCGCATTAGGACTTAAACGAAAAGCTTTAGAAAACTTTTCTTCGGCTTTAGCAAGTTCTTCGGTGCGTTCGGCAACTTTTGTTTCTAAGTTTTGATTGTATTGAATTAAAATTTTCTCGGCTTGTTTGCGTTCACTAATATCTTGAAAAGCGCACATTCCGTAGATGATATTCCCTTGACTTCCGTAAATAGGAGTTCCCCAAATTTGTAAAGGAACTGTTTTGTCCCCTAGGGAAACTTCTATGTCATCCACCGTGACTGTTTTACCCTGCAAAGCATTTAAGATAGGATCGCGTTCGGCTGGATAAAGTTGCTCAGTTCCTGCTAAATAAATGCGGTAAGATTGACGTAAGTTTTCGGCATTAGATGCGATAATTCCTTGACCTATTAGTTTTTTACCTATGGGGTTAATATAATAAGGATTTCCCACGTCGTCTACAATTAGAATTCCCAAAGGTATGGCATCTAAAAATTGTTTGACTCTATTTTCACTTTCGCCTAGGGATGTAAATGACTGTTGCAATTGCTCTGCCATACTGTTAAAAGAATCGGCCAGTTCACCCAATTCATCTTGTCGATTGTTAATTAATTTTGTATCCCATTCATTATTAGCCAAAGCTTTTGCAGCCTCATTCAACCTAAAAATCGGCTTTACCACCCATTTAGCAGTCAGAATTCCCAGAATGGTAGCCAAGAGCAAAGCTGCTAACGACAATAACACAGTGATGTGAGTATTGGCATCTATTTGTTCCATAAAGTCGGACTCTGGAACTACCACGACAATCAGCCAATCCAAACCTCGATTGTCTTTAAACGGAGTTACTTGAATAAAATTTCGATGGCGATCGACATCAAAACTAAGCTGTTGAGAATTTTGAATTTTAGCTAAATTACCATAGAATTTTTCTAAATGCTGTGCCGTTTGGCGAATTACTAAATTTTCGCTTTCCGCAGCTTTGATCCGCTTGGTTTCTTTATTTTCTATGACAAATTCAGGAGTATCAGTAGAAGTTGCGATTAACATTCCCGATCGTTCCATCACAAAAGTTTGACCCGACTTGCCAATTTTCAGGCTGACCAGAAATTCTTTAATTCTCGAAAATAATAAATCGCTGCCAGCTACTCCTAACAACTTGTCATTTTCATCGTAGATTGGTAAAGCTGCGGTAATTGCTAATTCTTTAGTTAAAAAATCGGTATAAATCGTACTCCAAATTGGTTTTTTAGCAGCGGCTGCGGCTATGTACCAAGGCCGAATTCTGGGGTCATAAACCTGGGATGAAATTTCCACTAACTTGACACGGTTGCCTTTAGAGTCAGCAGTGTATCGAGACAATTTATTGCCTGTCGAACTATCCGCGGCGGAGATGAGAGTCCGATCTTGTGTACGGATGGCTCCTGAGTGTTCGCCATTTTCTTTGCCTACATAAATGATGCTAATCGAATCAAAATATTGAATTTGTTCTAGGAAATGAAGTTCGAGTTTTTGTTTGTCTTCTAGATTCAACTGGCCTAATTTTATGCCTTGAACGTTGAGGTGATTCACAATATGAGGAATTGACATATAATTTTCAATGCGGTCTTTAATGCGATCGGTAATTTCTCGTCGCAACTGAGTAGCCACATCATTGACTGCGCGCTGTCCGTTTTGAAATGACAGCCAACCGACAACTCCGACAGTGCCGACTATTTGCACTAAAAAAGGAACCACCAGGACTGTTTGTAAGGGGGCTTTGCCGATTATTTTAGTGGCCAACCGATTGAGTTGTTTAGAAAACATATTCATCCTAGATTTTCTGGGTAATTAGTAAGTGAAAATCAACTAGGTGATTAAAACCTGAAGCATTCAGGAAAAAAATCCGGTTTCTAGCTTCAGAGTGTATCTTGTCTGGTACTGACAGTATGTCAATACGAATAAACATTCGTTGAGTCCGTACAAAACCAGGACACTGTTATCTGGTATGAGGACTTGGTGTTTGGTTGCTCCACAGCAATGATAGATAGGATTTCTAGCTATAACAGAAGGAAGAAGGAAGAAGGCATTGGTGTCAACTTAAGCTGTCAGCCCGCCCCGTGTCCATTAGTCATCCCACGAGTCCTAAGCGGGGTTCAAACCCCTGTCTAATAGAAGACAGTCGGTTGAAACCGACGGTCGATTTGCCCCAAACCAATACACATCAACTAACTCTTCAGTCCTCTTTGAGAGGACTTTCGCTCTCTCGACAGGGGTTTAAACCCCTGTCGGACTATCGGTTTGACCTGGTTGTTGACACCAATGGGAAGAAGGAAAAGCAGCTATAGCCATAGTTTGAGCGATCGAAAATCTCCTAAGCATCTTGGCTGTTACTATATTTCCTGTGGGTGGTTGGTAAAAATTGCACCTTACTGGTTATTGTAAATGGTATCAACTTTAAGGACAATAGCGTATTTATACGTATGTTGTTTCCGCAACTACTGAGATAGATGGTTACGTAAAATCTGCCTGAGTCCGGTAAAAACTTGTGAGTGACAGTAAGCCCACCTAACACAAACCCAATAACCATATCCCTCCAGCACTTTAAGTAAGAAGCTGGGGTTCTAACAGAAGAGTCAAGTCAGCAAGGCTAAGCTGTACTTGAGCGTCTACAACCTATGCTAGCGCCTCAAGTATGTGTATAGGGCATTTTTTGAATAAATTAAGATCGATCGCCCACACTCTTTCGCCAAACCACTGAGATTTACCCGCGATTCAACTCTACCCTTTCGCCATAACGCAACAACATCTCCAAACTATCCAAACGATTTTGCCAAGTTTGAACTTGATAGTTATTTTCGGCAGAATGCAGGCGCATGGAAGATTGAAATTGAGATGAAAAACTCGCCAGCAATCTTTTAGCAATCGTTAAATTTTCGGGACTGGGAGTGGCGGCTAATTTGTTTAAAGCTTCGGCTAATTCTGTCGATCGACTTTGCAACACTTTCAATTCCGATTCCGACACCCGCAACTGATTGTTAGCCAACAAAAAACTCCATTCTTGTTTGAGCGCAGTATACCGCGAAACCGCGGAGGCAAAAGGCTGGCGATAAGGAATCGGTTCCCCAGCCGAAGTCGTTAGCGCCGCCCTAGTAGACGATCGCCCTCCCCGCCCTTGAGTACGATTAAAAAACGCCTGCATCCCGCTACTAATACTTTCGGCTGCAAAAATAGCATAACCCCCAGTCGGCAAATCCCGCAAAGCCTGAATTTGGTCGATCGCCACCACTTCCGGGAGAGTCAACAACTTAACCGACGGAGAAATCAAAGCCGAACCGAGCATTTGTTCCTTAGCCAAAGGTTCAGTAATGCGTTGAAGTCGATTAGTATCCAAAGCATAAGTCATGGGCACAATCAAATCCACAATCCCCTGACGAGCCCAAACTTCCCAATTCTGCTGAATTTTGTAAATCCGTTGACTAGGAGGGTGCGGAAACACAGCCACCGACAAAATTGTCCGCGGATAATTGCGTCGCAACAACTGAGAAACTTCGCCAACAAAACTATTAATTTGATTAGTTTTAAACTCAACCCACTGCCGCCATAAATTACCATCATTAGGCGAAATCCTCATCGGATCTACCCCTGTTAATTGCTGAAACTGCTGCCTCGCCGCCGCACCATAACCATAGGTAAAACCCGCATTATCATCTTGAAAAGGATAGCGAATGTAGTCAAGTTGCAGTCCATCAACTTGGTAGCGGCTGGCAATTTCGTTAATTATTCGCAGCAAATAACTACGGGCTTCTGGATTAGCAGGATCGAGATAAAATTTACCATCATTAATATGTTGTATGCGTCCTTTGTTGTCAATATTTGCCCAATTTGGATATGCAGAAAGCACCGGGCCTGGATAGGAACTTGGCTTACCAATTAGAGTATTGTGGCGTTTATTACCCGTGGCAAAAGTCCAAATCCAAGCGTGCAATTCCATACCTCGCTCGTGGGCCAACTTCACCCCAGATTCCAGGGGGTCCCAACCCAGGGTGAGGGGGTTTTGTTGGGGTGCAACTTGACTGGGATAAATCGGATATCCGGCATTTAAAGTTTCAAAGAAAACGGTATTGATACCAGCGGCGGCGAGGCGATCGAACACTGCTGCTAAACCTTGTTCCGATCGAGCAGCGACAATTGTACCGCGATCGAGCCAAACAGCCCGAATTTCCGAACCCACCCGCTGTCCTTCCTGGGGATAATTTTGCCACAGCAACTGTCGGGCTTCCACCCACTGCTTTCTAGCCTCCGCGTACTTTTGCTCAGCCAGGAGTCCATCGAAACTTTGCAACACCTGTCGTGCACTGGCGATCGCCCTGGCTGTTCCCGCTAGCATCATCGGCGGGCGACTAGCAGCCTGGACTCCACCACTATTGCTTCCGGCCACCAGTTGAGCAGTATTGGCTGCATTCAGATTCACAGCAGTATTCGCTGAATTAGCTGCTGTCAAGGCACTTTCAAACCTACCGAGGAGGTTAGTCAATTCTTGGCGCATTAAGTAGGCTTCAATGCTGACGATCGGCGCTGAGGAATTTATCTGCACATCCAAGCCCGCCGGTGCCGACTGATCCGAAGGGTCAGTAAAAGTTGTAGGTACCGGTTCTGGAAGGGGGAGAGAGGGAGAAAGTCTGCTCAGTGGGGTATTGCGCGGACTTGGAGGGGTGTTTCTAGGAGTTCTGGAGGGGGGATTTGGGGATCTGGGTCTGGGGGGTGCGATCGCCGTTTGCGGTGGTATGGGGGAACCGACAGTGCCTCCCCAGCGGGCGATCGAGGCCCGCAGCCAAGCCGTGTCTACCTTTGCCGAACCGTCGCTACCCCAGCGCCAGCCGAGATAGGTAGCGCGATCGGTAGCGATCGCAGCCGAAGAACCAGAACTATCCTTCCAGGTAGCAACAGTTTGACTGTTAGCATCAGCCGGAATCAAGACACCGCCTTGAACCAAGATATTTTTTTGTTCCACCGGCACCCAATTGCTAGAAGTAGTGCAAGCGAGATCTCGACAGCGGGTGCGGGGTTGAGGTGCCGCCGGCTGAGTCAACGGAAAAGCCCAATAGGCCCCAAGGAGCGATCGTAAAGATTGGCGCACCAAAGCCGGGGAACTGCGCCCCACAGGCCCGGAAGCAATCAATCTACCACCTTGTTTCGCCCAAGATTCTAAAACTTTAAGTTGGGCTGGACTCAACGTTTCAATATTCGGTAAAAACAGGACATTAACCCCGGCCAAATCTCCGACACTTTTGATTTCTTCGAGATTAATTGGTTTGTAAGCAATACCACTGTCCCAGAGTCGCGTGGTAATCTTGAGCCAGTCCGGGGAATTTTCGGAACTGCGAACTACACCCAACAGCACTTGGGCAAAACTGGGAGAGGGAAACCAAAGCGAGAGATTGAATAAACTAATCGCGAGAGTCCCAATTAATACCCTTTGCAAGAAAGTGAAAAAGCGAATTGTTTGAGCCTGAGAGCAGGCTACAGGAATTAGATCGGGCTTTTTGATTTGTTGCATTAATCTTCTGAACTACCCACCACACCAGTCGATCGATTTGAGATTTGAGATTGTAGATTTTAGATTAAAACCTGCGTTCAACTGTCCTATCGTTTCCGGTTGTATTGGAATGATTTAACCTTACTAGAACACTCTTGACACAGAGGGAGAGAATAGAGATCTCAATAATTCAGATGCTACCGGATTTGATATCAACTATCAACTGTCAACAGCCAACTGCCTACCCCCTCGCGAAGTCGAAGGAGCGACAGCCCACTGTCAACTATTCTTCAATTAGCAGCTTCATTCACCGGGAAACGATCGATTAACTGCATCGCCCGACAAGCATTCCGTCGCAAAGCATCAGATACGTGAGGAACATGAGGAATCTGAGACAAGAAATCCAAAGTGCGGCGCAAAATCCGCACCACATCCCCCTCATCCAAACTCGTATGACTGACCAATTCCAGCCATTCCACGCCCAGGGCCCACTGCTCAACCAAAGTCACCATATCTCGTTCCAGCCAAATCGGGATCGCAGCTTCATGTCGGTACTGCACTTGAAACAGCCTGCGTCGTAAGCCTTTTTGGAGATTATCCAAAGGTGCCAAAACCTCTGGAGATAGGGAATAGTGAGTCCAACTATCGGGCCGAGAAACTTCCGTAACCAAAGCCGCGCAAGCAGCCGCTAGGTGGTGGGGGTCTAGTTCATCAAATTCCGCCGACATCAACGACAAACCTAACCAGAGTTCATTATCCCCACGAATGGCAGCGCAAGCCTGACCCAATTCTGTAGGAACTAATCTTTCCCAGGTATCAGCCCCCTCAACATTGAGAGAAACTACCCTTTCCAAGCACCCGAAATTGAGCAAAATGTCAATTAAGTTGATAAATTCTTCCCAGTAGCGAGATCGTTGCTTTTCTAAGTCCTGCAACCCTCTGCGTATTTCCTTTTGCAACTCTATCCTGCGTCGCTGGCGTTTGAGCAAAGTACCCGGATTGCCCCATTCTAAAACAGGGTGAATTTCTAGCTTAGCTTCTATGGCTGCGATTTTTTGTAGTTGGTCTTGAGCCTCGGTAGTCGGTTCCAGTGCCGGCAATTCTGGGATTGATTGGGCGATAGGAAGAGTTTCCTCAGTGCCCAAACGACACTGGCCCAGTCTCAGGGGCATTTCCGAGGGCGGGTTCATGGTATCGGCAACGCTCAAACGGGGTAATTGAGCATGGAGGCTAGCGACATCGCTAATGGCGACGACATACCAGCGGTTATCTTTGCCCAAACAGACTAAATTTGGAGCTTGGCCCGAACCTGGGATTTTGGCAACGAGTACAGCGGGTACGGGAGATGTGTGCGATCGTTTAGCAGTAGGAACGTGTTTACCTTTAAGGCTGACAACAGTTCCGAGCACCGCAAAAGCCACAGCCACGGACATCTCCTTCATCCGAGCTTCTTCAGCTTGCTGCAACAAAGTTTTGAGTAGGCGTTTATCTTCCTTGAGTCTGCCCTGCAATTTTTCATAATGGGCGAGTTGTTTTTCCAGGTTAGCCACATCGCCACCAGCAGCCAGAGACTCCTCCAACACCGCCAATTCCGCTTGCAGCCGGTCTACCTCGGCTTGCTGCGGCTGCAAGTACAAGGTAGAAAGATATTGACCAAAACTACGCTCTACGAGTTCTTGAGCTTCTTTGAGAGTGTGAGTTTGCAATAAATTCAGCACCATGCCGTAGCTGGGCGTAAACTGACTGGCGAGGGCATCGGCTTTGGCTGTGGCCAAATAGGAGGCTTCCTTTGCCCCTTCAAACCGCGTCTGAACTGCCACTACGTGCCCCAGCTCGTCCATGCCCCGCCGGCCTGCTCTACCGGCCATTTGGAGGAATTCCGAAGCATTTAGGAGTCGGTGTCCCTTGTCGGTGCGCTTGGAAAGGGTAGAAATGACTGTGGTGCGGGCGGGCATATTAATCCCGGCGGCCAGGGTTTCGGTGGCAAATACGACTTTAATTAAACCTTTGCCGAAGAGTTCTTCTACTAAGCCTTTCCAAGCGGGTAAAATGCCGGCATGGTGGGCTGCAATGCCTTTTAAAAGTGCTTCTTTTTGGCCAAAGCGTTCTGCTTCGGGATTCCGCTGTAAAAAGTCGTCAATGATGCGTTTGAGTTCGGCGGTTTCGGCTTCGTTGACTAGGGAGAAATTCCCAACTTCTGCCACTGCTTGGTCGCACCCACGGCGACTGAAGATGAAGTAGATTGCTGGTAGCATATCGCGATCGTCCAACCGAGACAAAACATCCCCCAAACTGGGAACGGGGATACTACCTCTTTCTAGTTTTTGCTGTTTCTTTTTGGGGACTAAACGGATGTTAGGTTTTTTGCCGCTCTCATCTAGCAGAGGAAATATCCCTTTTTGATTGGCGAAGTGAAATTGCAGCGGCACGGGGCGAAAGTCGGAGTAAACTAGCTCTGTTGGCCCGTGGACTTTATTAATCCAGTCTGTCAGTTGGGCGCTGTTAGCAACAGTGGCTGAGAGGGCGAGTAGTTGAATTTCGCTCGCACAGTAGATAATCGACTCTTCCCAAACAGTACCCCGCTGTTTGTCGTTCATGTAGTGACACTCATCGAGAACTACTGTTTCGACTCCGGTTAAGGAAGTACCCACAGCCCCGATCGGCGTACCATAGAGCATATTGCGAAAAATTTCGGTAGTCATCACCAAAATAGGAGCATCCCGATTAACGGAGATGTCCCCCGTCAGTAAGCCGACCATCTCAGTCCCAAATTGCTGGCGGAAGTCGCGCAGTTTTTGGTTGGAAAGGGCTTTGAGGGGAGTGGTGTAGAAGACGCGACGCCCCCGCGCGAGTGCTTGGTGGATGGCGTATTCGCCGATTAAAGTTTTCCCGGAGCCTGTAGGGGCGCAAACGACAACGGATTTACCTGCATCGAGGGCGGCGATCGCCTCTCTCTGAAAGTTATCTAGCTCGAATGGGAATATAGTCTTCAGATCCAGCTCTGGGCGGTTCTGGGAGGTATCTGGCACTGGGATTATTATAAGGTTTTACAGTAGGTGTGCTTCAATCTTGCTTACAGCAAGGTAGCAGAGGACTGTATTGATTTTAAACCTTCTGTAGCAAATCGGCTATTTGAACTACCCGACGGTCATCACTAGGCTCGATTCCCGATTCCCGATTCCCACTTTCCTCCTCTATGATTCCTATTATTTCGACTATTCCTGTGGTGCAGCTTGCTTCTGGCGATCGACTTTCGCTGCAAGTCTATCAGTTCCAAGGTGCGATTCCCGGCAAAAAGGCTTATCTTCAATCTAACCTCCACGGCGCTGAGATTAGCGGTAATGCGGTTATTTACCAATTGATTGAGTTTTTAAGGTGTTTGGACTCCACTGAGTTAATCGGGGAAATTTGGCTAGTTCCTGTTTGTAATCCTTTGGGTGTCAACCAGCGATCGCACCATTTTTCCCCTGGTCGCTACAATCTTTATGATGGGGTAAATTGGAACCGAATTTTCTGGGATTTTGAAAAGCAAGGGGAAGATATTCTGGGTTTTGCTCAGTCTCAGATGAATCTGGATGCCGATACTGTTAAAGTTAATTACAGAAAAGCAATGGCTTTGAGTTTTGCCAAAGAGTTGGCAAAAATTAACGCTCCTAGTTGTCGCCCCTACAGGGAACTTTTCCGATACCAGCTACAATCTTTGTGTTGGGATGCTGACTATGTGTTGGACTTGCACACTTCCACAAATCAAAGTTTAGATTACCTTTATTGTTTTAGTTCTCGCGAGGAGAGTGCGAAAGCTTTTTTGCTCGATCGCGCCATCTGGATGAACGAGTATGATGGGGATGCTTTTGATGAGGCATTTCTCAAACCTTGGCTGGCTTTGGAGAGGATTTTAGGGGAGTTGGGGAGTCCGATTTCCTTTGATATTGAATCTTGGACTCTAGAATTGGGTTCGGGGATGGAAATCAATCCTGAATCGGTGGCGAAGGGGTTACGGGGAATCAAAAATTACTTAGCCAGTAAGGGTTTATTGAAAATAGATGGATTTCCGCTTCCCGAAACTGCGAATCATCAAGTCATTTTTACCCCCAAGAATTTGGTCAAAGAATACTACGCGCCGGCGGGCGGGATGATTCAAAATCGAGTGGAATTGGGGAGTTTTGTCAAAAAAGGCGATCGGCTTTATCAAATTCTGTGCTTTCACAAACATGGAGATTTTCCCACTTTAGTAGATGTTTGTGCTGAGTCGGATCTTTTTATTTTTGATGTTTCGACCAATCAGTCAGTAAATCAAGGAGAATATGTGTTATCTGTGATGGCTGATTGATTTTTGTAAAAATGGTCATAAAACCCAGACTTATTCGCCAAATAAGTCTGGGTTTTAGCGATGCTATAGCAATAATTAGTGAACAAAGTCGGTCTACCCTGAAAAATAATATCGTTTCCGGCTACATCGGAATGATTTAAACGAACAGAACACAGAGGACACACAGGAAGAGAATAGAGATCTGAATTATTCAGATGTTACCGGATTTGATATAAAATCCTAAAAATCGATTCAAGCCACCACAATACTTCAGGGAAAAATTCAGTTTTTTTGACTCACTGTCAACAGTCAATAATCACTCTGGTAAAACTGGAACAGATTGGTTACAGTTCAAGATTCTTGATGCGAGAGCATCAAAAACAACCCCTCCCAAACCGGCCATGAGCGCACACTGTCCATCGAAAGAGTCCGCCTTAATTCCCTTTCCCACAAAGCCCACAAACAATCCCACAACTGGGAGGTGAGCTGCTGGTGCTTTTTCACTAAAAGTGAGGTCGTTGTAGTAGAGCCTTTCGCCCTTTTTTAGCCAGCCCACTATGTAACGAAAAGTCTCCCAAACATCGCTATCATATTCATTGTTTCCCCCCAGACTTTGATAAATACGATTTTGTACGCTAAAGCCAAAGTGACCGTTGGAATATTCTTCCCAAAGTTGGTCTATGGTATGCAAGTCCTCGCAGGGAAATTCTTCAATACTTTCTCTATCCAGCCATCCTTTTTCTTCGCATTTGGCAGCCCGCAGCATCAATTTAGTAGTTTCTTCGTCGGCCTCTTGCCACTTTTTTGCTGCTAATAAATTACGCAATTTGCTATAATCTATACCCACTGCTGATACTAATTTAACTTCATTAATTTGCAGTTTAAACATTACTAACTCCTACGTTTTTGGTGTTTGTTTGTGGATATTTATCAATATCAAATATATCCTGGTTAGTCATCAGTTAATTGACCAGGATAATCCGATAATATTACTGTGGCGTAGCGATCTAGTCCCTAGGCGTTCAGGATTGATTGGGTCTGTGAAAGAGAAATTTGTTGATAGTGTCTACTATAGTTTATGTAACTCCAAATTTCATCAGTCTTTTAGGGTAATTCTGGTGATAGTTCCTCGACTAAAGCATGAGATGTTAGTTGTTAGAAAAACATCTTTTTCAGTAACCAGGGCTACTAAAAGTCGCTACTACACTGACGAAATATGACTACATAAGTTATAAAAGTCACAGTCAATTTGGGCAAAGCTAAGTCACTGATACATAGAGAAAACATTCTACACATCTTATACGATCGCAGTTTATTGTCAACAGGATGATAGTTGATGTAGTATCATTTTTAACCAGTAAGTAATGTTGCTCAAAAAAAGTTTTACTTGAGATAGGGCGATCGCCAGAATAAGACTTGTGACGGAGATGATTGGGGGTTGGTTCCGGGGGTTCTGATTAGCGCCAAATTAATGACATATTTTTCTCCCAAACTAGGGTTGAATGAATATTCCGATCGCATTATGAACTCTCGCCGCCGTAGACAAAGGTCGATCGACTAAATTCCCTCCCAAATACAAACTCGTCGAACTTCCCCCATCCAAATTTAAAGCCTCCACAGCCCCCATTTGCTGCAAAATCTGCGCGAGTTCTGCGAAATTTGGTCCCGCCCCCCCCGCCCGATTGTGCACGGTTACAATCAGCAAATTACCCGCTGCATTGTGTCCGATCGCACTCCGAATCGCCGTCTGTCTTACATAGGCATCGCTAAACCCTTCCGCCTGCGGATTCAGCACAACTCTACTGTTTTTTACCAACAATGGCCCGCCACCTACAATGTAAGGAAAAGCACTGAACTCTGACGGAATTGTCTGAGTTTCCAGACGTAATAAAGTGCCTGGTGTCAGTTGAGAGGCGATCGACAAATTGGAACGCAATGCTAAAATATAACCGTTGGCTGGTATTGGAAAAGCTGTTTTTCCCGTCCCACCAGAGGGAACTTGGCCCACAACGCGATCGCCCACCACAGTAACCACTATCTCATTGTCAGAAAACGGAGTATAAGTCGTTCCCCAATCGGGATTGTAGCGGCCGATTCCAGCTTCTACGTAGGCGCTATTGAGGTGAGAAATAGATAAACGTTGGTTTGTCGGAGTAATCAAGGTTTCTTGCAAAGTCAAACGAGCGATCGAGATTTCGCCACGATCGTTCCAGGCGATCGCCCCTCGGTTCAAAATTGGGCCAGCCAGCCATTTGTTGTCGCGCCGAATTACTCCTAAAGCTAAGCGATTTATCCGATTGAAAAATCCCCCATTAATCGCAGCCGCCGTTCCCGAAAGTTCCGCTGTTTCCCTCAGAGGTGCAGTGCCTTTATCTGTGGGGGGATTGCTCAAAATTGGTCTAATTTTGACACCGGTTTGACGGGGATTAACTTCTAACGAAACAACTGGAAAACGTGCGGTTCCTAAGTTTTGATACTGTTGTCGCCACCGGACTCCCCGCGCCCAAACAATGTCTTTTTCTACTAGGGAATCTGGCCTAATATCAATCACTAATCGATGGGGATTTCCGAGGCTGAATACTTGCGGACGCCAACCTAAAGGTATGGTGACTTTGACTCTGGTTTGAGTGTCGGTTGGTTCGATTTTTAGTGCTAGTAATTGTTTGCTGGTTTGAAAAGCGCGCTGAATTATGGCGGGTGCGATTTTGGCATCGAGGTCGATCGACCATTGTTGACCGATAATTGGCGCAGATGGTGCTACCGGGAGCGGGAGGGCTGGTTTGCTGGGGTCGTCTGGTGTTTCGAGGTTTGGCGCTGGGGGGGTTTTAGTCTGGGGAAGAGTGGGCTTTGTGGGGTCGTCTGGAGTGTCTCTAGGTGTGGGTGTTGGGGATGGGCTTGGGGTATCGACAATGTTAACTTGCCACGGAGCACTGCGATCGAGGTCTACCACGATGCGATCGCCCCATTCTTTCTCTGCTTGCCGCACTCCTGTAACATTGGCCACAGGAGATGTGATGTTCAAAGTATTACCATCGGCAGATATCCGCCAACCCGCAAGTCTGGCAAAATCTGTGATATCTAAGTAACGATATTGTCCCTGCGATCGCGCTGTTATACTCTTCTCTGCCGTTAAAGACACTGAAAACCACTGTACGGGCTGTTTAGTATTGTCGGCGGTGTTGAGCAAATCGACTCCGGCCGATTGCATTAAGCCAATGTCGGCAATCCAAGTTCGGATGTTCGGCGATATACTATTTGCGGGCTGTTGTGTCCAAGCTAGGGGAATGATGCGCCCGTTGAGAGAGATTTGGCGGCCTTGTTTGATGGTGGCTGCTGGTGGTGGGGATTGAGTCAAAAAGCGAGAGTCCGAGTCCGACAGGGGTTGAAACCCCTGTCTCATAGCTGAAGTCCTCTCAAGAGGACTATTGAGGGGTATTTCAGTCGGTTTTAACCGACTTTCCCTATTAGCCAGGGAATTCATTCCCTGGCGGGCTGTGGAAGCATCCATCAGCCCAGCCTTCTCATTCTCTGCTTTCCCAGGAAAATTCCAGGCTAAACCTAGGGCGATCGCCAGTATGGGCGCAATCGAAACTCTACTGTGCATTTTTTTACCTCTGATAACTTAAAACTCTTCACCGTCAAACACGCTATACAGCACAAAGGTGAAAATTTCTAATTTTATTGATAAACTTAATTTTTTGGGCTGTGTAGTTGGCTGTAGTTAGCTGCATAATATTAAGACATGGTTTCATTGGTGGTGCAGCGCACTGCAAGACTGATGGAGGGGATTAATTAAAAAAAAACACAAAACTCGATCGCCTGCAATTTACCTGGTTGCGAGGCGGCGATTTTCCAGAGAATAACTGTTTTTTTTAACAGCAGGGTATTCTATGAGACATCTCGGAGGCGATTCGATCGAGATAATTAAGAATCTGCAAACAGAGTTTCAGGGCTAGGTACTGGCAGTATCAATGTAATTTTTTTTATCAAATCTGCTGGCTTTGGCTGTTTGAAGGCTTTCCCGACTCCCACAGATGGGTAGCCTTCTGTTTTTCAAGTTATAACGAATCAACCACACAATCACCGAAATAGTATTCAATCAACATGGGCAACACGAGCGATCGAAATCAAAATCAAAATCAGGGTCATCGAGGAACTCCTTATGCCGGTCAAAGCTGGCTAATCGAAGAAAGAGATGCTTGCGGTGTGGGCTTCATTGCTAACCAAAGTGGCAAAGCTACTCACTCCTTAATTCAAAAAGCTTTACCAGCCTTAACTTGTCTAGAACACCGTGGCGGTTGCAGCGCTGACCAAGATTCAGGTGATGGTGCTGGTTTGATGACCGCGATTCCTTGGGAATTGTTCCATTCTTGGTTCGCAGAACAAGGTATTCAGCCTCCCGCCCAGGAAAACTGCGGCGTGGGAATGCTGTTTCTGTCCAGGGATGAAGACCAAGCGGCGATCGCGCGGCATATGGTTGAGGAAATTCTGTTAGAACGCGGGCTGACACTGCTGGGATGGCGCAAAGTTCCCGTCGATGCGTCTGTTTTGGGCCCGCAAGCGCTAGAAAATCAACCTCAAATCGAACAAGTAATCGTTAGTTCACCGCAATTACAGGGCGACGAACTCGATCGCCAGTTATTTCTGACTCGCCGCGCGATCGGACACGCATTATCCCATCGCCCCGACTTCACTCGCCAAGACTTTTACTCTTGCTCTTTTTCCTGTCGCACGATCGTATATAAAGGTATGCTGCGATCTGCCGTACTGGGAGAATTTTACCTCGACCTGAAAAATCCCGCCTACAAAAGTCCCTTTGCAGTATATCATCGACGCTTCAGCACCAACACCATGCCCCGCTGGCACTTAGCTCAACCGATGCGCTTGCTGGGACACAACGGCGAAATCAACACGCTGTTGGGCAATATTACCTGGATGAAGGCGCGACAAGCCAATTTAGCTCACCCGAATTGGAGTCAAGCCGATCTCAACACGTTCAACCCCATTGTCAATTCTGACAGCAGCGATTCGGCAAACTTGGACAACGTGATGGAACTACTGGTACACTCCGGGCGTTCTCCCCTAGAATCCTTGACTATTCTAGTTCCTGAAGCTTACAAAAATCAGCCAGATTTAGCTCCCTATCCCGAAATTGTCGATTTTTATGAGTATTACAGCGCCATTCAAGAACCTTGGGATGGCCCCGCATTACTGGTATTTAGCGACGGGAAACAAGTAGGTGCTACGCTCGATCGCAACGGTTTACGCCCGGCCCGTTACTGCATTACCAAAGACGGTTTGGTAATTGTCGCCTCCGAAGCCGGTGTAGTCGATATCGACGAAGCAGATATTGTCGAAAAAGGCCGTTTGGGGCCAGGACAAATGATCGCAGTCGATCTACAAACTCAGGAAATTCTCAAAAATTGGCAACTCAAACAGCGGATTGCGAAGCGACATCCCTACGGTGAATGGTTGCAAAAAAACCGCGAAACCTTGGAACCACAACCTTTTGCCGAAACCGCAACCCTCGACTCTCAAACACTGTTAGCCAGTCAAATTGCTTTTGGCTACACCGCCGAAGATTTGGACATGGTGATCGTGGAGATGGCGAGCTCCGGGAAAGAACCGACTTTCTGCATGGGAGACGACATTCCCTTGGCTGTATTGTCAGAAAAGCCTCAGTTGCTGTACAACTATTTCAAACAGAGGTTTGCTCAAGTCACAAATCCGCCCATCGACCCCCTGCGCGAGGGGATGGTGATGTCTCTGACGGTGAATATCGGGCTGCGGGGCAATTTATTGCAAGCAGTGCCGGAAAATGCCAAGCTACTGAAAATAGATTCTCCCGTACTCAACGACGCTGAACTGTCTTTCTTGAAAGAGCAAAAGTCTTTCCCCGCAGAGGTTCTATCAACGGTTTACAAAATTGATGGTGGCCCGGAAGGTCTTAAATCCGCAGTAGCTCAACTTTGTCAAAAAGCAGCCGATTCAGTGCGATCGGGCGCTAAGATTTTGATTCTGAGCGATCGAGTATCGAAGCAAACCCCCCCCAACCCCCCCCAAGGGGGGAATGAAGAAGGAGGTTTGAGTGCAGAATGCACTTATATTCCACCTTTCCTAGCAATTGGTGCCGTTCACCACCACTTGATTCAGGAAGGGCTGCGGATGCAAACTTCCCTAGTTGTCGATACCGCCCAGTGTTGGAGCACTCACCATTTTGCTTGTTTAATCGGTTACGGTGCGGCCGCGGTTTGCCCCTATTTAGCCCTGGAAAGCGTGCGCGGCTGGTGGGCTGACAGCAAGACTCAAAACTTGATGAAACACGGCAAAGTGCCCAATATTACCGTGACGGCGGCTCAAGCTCAATACCGCAAAGCGGTGGAAAATGGGCTGTTGAAGATTATGTCAAAAATGGGGATTTCCCTGTTGTCCAGCTATCAAGCGGCCCAAATCTTTGAGGCGATCGGAATTGGCGGTGATTTGCTAGATTTGGGCTTCAAAGGAACTGTGTCTCGGATTGGCGGTTTGACGGTGGCGGAACTAGGCCAGGAAGTGATGTCCTTCCACTCCCAGGCTTTCCCGGAATTGAACGCTAAAAAGCTGGAAAATTACGGCTTCGTGCAATATCGGCGCGGTGGCGAATATCACATGAACAGCCCGGAAATGGCAAAGGCTTTGCACAAGGCTGTGACTAGCTTTAAGTCAACCCGCCCCTACCCCCCCCAAGGGGGGAATGAAGAAGGAAGCAATGGTAGCGGTAATGGGGCTGAACCAAAAATGGAACCAATTGGTTCCAAAAATGCCGAAACTGCCTACGATCACTACGAGGTTTACAAGAAACAGCTTGAAACTCGCCCGGTGACAGCTTTACGGGATTTACTGGATTTTGCGAGCGATCGCCCTTCGATTCCCATCGAACAAGTAGAATCTGTAGCAGATGTTGTCAAACGTTTCGCCACGGGCGGAATGTCCCTCGGTGCTTTGTCCCCGGAAGCCCACGAAACCTTAGCCATTGCGATGAACCGCATCGGCGGCAAATCCAATTCCGGTGAAGGCGGCGAAGACCCAGTTCGATACAATGTGCTCAAGGATGTCAACGAGGCTGGCTTGTCACCAACTCTGCCTCACTTGAAGGGTTTGCAAAACGGGGATACCGCCTCAAGTGCCATCAAACAGGTAGCTTCTGGGCGTTTCGGCGTGACTCCAGAATACCTGATGAGCGCCCAACAGATCGAAATAAAAGTGGCCCAAGGTGCGAAACCGGGAGAAGGCGGCCAATTACCAGGGCCGAAAGTGAGCCAGTATATTGCCTTTTTGCGCCGATCGAAACCTGGTGTCACCCTAATCTCGCCGCCGCCTCACCACGATATTTATTCGATCGAGGATTTGGCACAGTTGATTTTTGACTTGCATCAAATCAATCCGAAAGCCGGAGTTTCGGTCAAGTTGGTGTCGGAAGTCGGCATCGGTACTGTGGCTGCTGGTGTCGCCAAAGCCAATGCTGATGTGATTCAAATTTCCGGCCACGATGGCGGCACCGGTGCATCTCCACTGAGTTCGATTAAGCACGCAGGTTCTCCGTGGGAACTCGGATTGACCGAAGTTCATCGGGTGCTGATGGAAAACAAGTTGCGCGATCGAGTTTTGCTCCGCGTTGACGGTGGCTTCAAAACAGGCTGGGATGTGATTGTAGGCGCTTTGATGGGCGCCGAAGAGTACGGGTTTGGCACAGTGGCAATGATTGCTGAAGGCTGCATTATGGCCCGCGTTTGCCACATGAATACTTGTCCCGTCGGCGTTACTACCCAGAAGGAAGAGTTGCGGAAGCGTTTCCCTGGTACGCCGGAACACGTAGTCAATTTCTTCTACTTTGTGGCTGAAGAAGTACGCAGTTTGTTGGCAAAATTGGGTTATAAGTCGATCGCAGATATTATTGGCCGCGGTGATTTGCTGACAATGCGGGCTGGGGTGAAGTTGACCAAAACTCAAGAGATTAATTTGGATTGTTTGACCAAATTACCTGATACTAAGACCGATCGCTCTTTCTTGATCCACGGCGACGTACACACCAACGGGCCAGTGTTAGATGATGATTTGTTGGCGGATGCTGAAATTCAAAGCGCGATCGCCAATCAAACCAGTGTTACTAAGAGTGTAAAATTGGTGAATACCGATCGCACAGTAGGCACCAGAATCAGTGGTGCGATCGCCAAGCAATACGGTAACACCGGTTTTACTGGACAAATTACCCTCAACTTTACTGGTACGGCTGGTCAAAGTTTCGGCGCATTCAATTTACCGGGGATGACTTTGGTACTGGATGGCCAAGCTAACGACTACGTTGGTAAGGGAATGCACGGTGGTGAAATTGTCATCAAACCACCCATGGATGCGACTTATGATGCTTCCGAAAATGCGATCGTTGGTAACACTTGCTTGTACGGCGCAACGGGGGGAACTCTGTTGGCGGCGGGTAAAGCTGGCGAAAGGTTTGCAGTGCGTAACTCCATGGCGAAAGCCGTCATTGAAGGTGCTGGAGATCACTGCTGCGAATACATGACTGGCGGCGTCATTGTCGTATTAGGAAAAGTCGGCCGCAACGTCGGCGCTGGAATGACTGGCGGCTTGGGTTATTTCCTTGATGAAGATGAGACCTTCCCAGCTCATGTCAACGGGGAGATTGTCAAAATGCAGCGGGTTTGTACGGCCGCTGGGGAAGCACAATTGAAAGAGTTGATTCAGGCTCAACGCGATCGGACTAACAGCAAAAAAGCCGCTAAGATTTTGGCAAATTGGGCCGAATATTTGCCCAAATTCTGGCAAGTTGTGCCACCGAGTGAAGCGAAATCGCCAGAGGCTTCGGAACCAAAAATTGCTGTGGAAGCCTAATTTTGCAGCTAGTTAATTAGATAGTTCTGATGAAGAGAGGAATTGATATAATATAAAAACCTCTCTTCATCGTCCTGTACTAAACTCTCTCTTCTCTTCCTTCGCGTACTTCGCGCCTTCGCGGTTAAATCATTCCGATCCAACCGGAATTGATATAATTCGATATTACTGATGCTCGTTGCATCCCAGATGTTGAAATTAATGACCTATAGCAACCGCTAATGCGGTTGCTATAATTAACACTTTCTAACCGCGATTCTTGTCCGACCAAATACGAGTTGGCAATCCCCAAACATAAACAAATCCTTCCGCAGCCTTGTGGTCAAATTCGTCTTCAGCACCGTAGGTTGCTAAGTCGAAACTGTACAAGGAATTTTCGGATTTGCGGCCGACAATTGTGGCGTTTCCTTTGAACATTTTAATCCGCACAGTTCCAGTTACTCGCTTTTGCGTGTCCAGAATGAATGCGTCTAAAGCTGTTTTTAAAGGATTGTACCAAAGGCCATTATAAATCATTTGGCTGTAGGTTTCTTCGATGCCGCGCTTGTATCGCGTCACATCTGCTGTCAGCGTCAAACTTTCTAAGTCTCGGTGGGCGTGCATCAATACTAAAATCGCTGGAGTTTCGTAAATTTCCCGCGATTTAATCCCCACTACCCGGTTTTCAATCATGTCAATCCGGCCGACTCCGTGGTTTCCAACTATTTCGTTGAGTTGCGAAATTAAGGCAACTGGTGATACAGTTTCGCCGTTGAGAGTGACAGGATTACCTTTGTCAAAACCGATTTCAATGTATTCGGGTTGGTCGGGAGTTTGCTCGATCGCCTTTGTCATCAAATAAACTTCCTCTGGCGGTTCCGCCCAAGGATCTTCCAGAATGCCGGCTTCAATAGCCATTCCTAGTAAGTTGCGATCGATACTGTAAGGCGAAGACTTTTTCACGGGGGATGGAATTCCACATCTCTCCCCGTAGGCGATGGTTTCTTCCCGGCTCATTTTCCATTCCCGCGCCGGTGCTAAGATTTTAATCTTGGGATTTAGTGCGCCGATCGACACATCGAACCGTACTTGATCGTTTCCTTTACCTGTGCAACCATGGGCGATCGCATCTGCACCATATTTTTCCGCAGCTTCCACTAACAGTTTAGCAATCAGCGGGCGAGCCAGAGCAGTCGAAAGTGGATAGCGATTTTCGTAAAGTGCGTTGGCTTGAATTGCTGGAAACGCATAGTCTTTCACAAATTCCTCAGTAGCATCAATCACTAAGGATTCCGAAGCACCCGATGCTAAAGCTTTTTTGCGGATCGGTTCTAATTCGTCTCCCTGTCCCAAATCCGCAGCCAGAGTAATTACTTCTTCCACACCCCACTCATTTTTGAGGTAGGGAATGCAGACGGAGGTATCGACTCCGCCGGAATATGCTAGGACAACTTTTTTAGCGCGACTCATTCGTATTTACATCCTGAATTTTACTTAATACGGTTTGGTTAAGACTGTTTATTGCTCGGAGATCCCCCTAAATCCCCCTTAAGAAGGGGGACTTTGATTAATTTCTTGTCCCCCCCTTTTGAAGGGGGGTTAGGGGGGATCTGGCTTAACAATCGCGTATTGGAATTTAACCAACTTTGTATTATCCACCTAATTGACATCGATTCTTGTCAGGAATGGTACAGATTTAGATATTATTTTTTGATCTAGCTGACTGTTTATCAGTATAATTGCTGCGAAAAATCTGCTACCGTGGGAGACGGTAGCTGTGGCAGTGGGGAAAATCCGTGTTTTTTAGTGTCGTGATTCCGACGTACAATCGTAAACCAATTTTGGCGAAATGTCTACGAGCTCTGGAAAACCAGCAGTTTGGTAACACGATCGCACAGTATGAAGTCATTGTAGTAGACGACGGCTCCACAGATGGTACGCTGGAATGGTTAGCCGCTCATGGGGATGAGTTGTCTCATGTGCGATCGATCGTACAGTCTCACCAAGGCCCAGCCGCTGCGAGGAATCTGGGGGTGGAAGATGCCAAGGGCGATACGATTATTTTTATTGATAGCGATTTAGTTGTGACGGAGCATTTTTTGCAAGCTCACGCAGAAGCTTTGTTACAAGGATACAAGGAGAGCGATCGGGTTTTTACTTACGGCAGCGTGATCAATACCTGCAATTTTGACGATCCTACCTCGGAACCCTACAAAATCACAGATTTTTCCGCAGCTTATTTTGCAACAGGAAATGTGGCCATCGCCCGTCACTGGTTGATGGATGCTGGATTATTCGACACTCGCTTTCAACTGTATGGATGGGAAGATTTAGAGTTGGGAGTCAGGTTAAAAAAATTAGGTTTAAAATTGATTAAATGTCCCCCAGCAGTCGGTTATCATTGGCATCCGCCCTTTAGTTTAGACCAAATCCCCGGTATGATCGATCGAGAAATTCAGCGGGGAAGAATGGGAGTTTTGTTTTATCAAAAACACCCTAGTTGGGAAGTGCGGCTGATGATTCAAATGACTTGGTTGCACAAAATACTGTGGGGAGTTTTATCTCTGGGTGGGCTGCTGAATGAGCGGAGGATGTCGCCTTTGTTACAGTGGTTAATCGATCGAGGTGATTCCCAGTTGGCTTTGGAAATAGCTCGGATTTTTCTGAATTGGTATAATGTGAAAGCGGTATATGCTGCTTACGATGAACTGGAGGCGACTACCAGTATAAAATAGTTTAGTACATTCCTCTGATTCTATGTATAGCCTTTCTCAGTTAGGTGAGGTGAGCGTGTAATGGGTAATGGGGCATAGGGCATGGGGCATGGGGTATGGGGCATGGGGCATGGGGCATTACTAATTACCAATTACCAATTACCAATTCTCGCTCTTACCTCATCTTTCACTCCAAAGGCTATAAGATTATCTTCTGTTAGATGCCCACAGCACTTAAAGTGCTCCGGGGTATCTACCTATAGTGTTTGTTAGCCGTTGCTGGGTGAAGAAATGCTTGACATCAGTAAAATGTACTGATAAAAAGTAGTTCAAAATCCTCAAACCATCAGAATGCGACAAGCAACAGTAAGAATTGTAGTGGAAAGTAATTTTGAGGAAGCTCGATCGACTGTGATGACTTACTGAAAAATGCAAATATTTTTGATACAATTAATCAGTACATATGGGTGTCCTCTATTTGCCATCTGCCCCATACTCCCAGTGACTCCAACCACAGGTAATACCAATTTCATAAAGTAGCGCTAGATATTACCCCCCCCAACCCCCCCTTACTAAGGGGGGGCTAAGACTTCATCAATAGCACATATGAAAGAAAAATGGTATAAGTCGAAGTTGTCAGTAACTCAAGTCTAAAGACACGCTAGCGTGCCAGAAAAGCAGTTATGGCTGGTACACTATGGGGTTTAAGAGTTTTAAATTTACCTCCTTTTATGCAAACAAAACAAGATGCAACGTTGATGGCAAGTTGCACATTTAACTTGCCCTGCTTCAATCCAATTATACAAATATTTGACCTACCATCCAAAATAATTACCACCCCAAAGCTTGTGCAATATTAAACAATTTACCTACCTAAAGAAATCCTATTAAAAAGGGGTTATTTAATGAATAGAATCGATCAAAAAAAAATTGCTATAAAAAAGATTACAACAGTAAACAATTCCTTGAGACCAAACATTTTACTGGTAGATGACAGTCCAGAAATATTGCATCTTTTTTCAACACTATTGTCTAAGCTGGGGTACAAAGTCCGACCAACCAGAGATGCTAATTTGGCTCTAAAATTTGCGCTCAGAAATCCGCCAGACTTGATATTGCTGGACATTATGATGCCGGAAATGGATGGCTATGAAGTCTGCGAAAAACTCAAAGCTTGCGAGCAAACAAAAGATATACCTGTGATTTTTATCAGCGCTTTAAATGAAGTTTTTGATAAAGTAAAAGCTTTTTCCATGGGGGCTGTAGACTATATTACCAAACCGTTTCAGCTAGAAGAAGTGGTAGCTCGCATCGAAAATCAACTGAATATTCGTCGTCTTTCTCAACAAGTATTAGTCCAAAATGCGCGACTCCAAGCAGAAATTGAAGAACGCAAACGCACCGAATCCGAACTGCGAGAAAGCCAGCGGTGGTTGTCTGCAATAATTCAAACTAATCCTAATTTGTTGTACGTTTACGATTTAATAGAAGACCGAAATCTTTATCTCAACCGCGAAGTTTCTACCGAGCTAGGTTATACCTTGGAAGAAATACAGCAGATGCCAGGAGCCTTAATTTCTCAACTAATCCACCCTGATGATACTCCTGCATGGTTAGCACACCTAGACCAACTTGAGCAAGCAAAAGACGGGGAAAGCTTTGAATTTGAGTATCGACTCCAGCACAAAAACGGTGAATATTGGTGGTTTTTCAGTCGAGATACCGTATTTGCTAGAACTGAAGATGGCAAACCTTGTAAAATTTTGGGAACTGCAACTGAAATTAGCAGTCGCAAACAAGCAGAACTGGAACGTAAAACAGCATTGACTGCTTTAGAAAGGCTGATTAAGCAAAGATTTTTGCTAGAAACCATTACTCTAGAAATTCGCTATAACTTAAACCCCGATCAAGTCTTTCAGACAGCCGCTGCTCAAATAGGTAGAGTTTTTAACGCTGATTGCTGCTTAATTCACACTTACATAGTAGACCCTCCTCGTATTCCTTGTGTTGCTCAGTATCAAAAATTAGGAGTAGAATCCGTAGCCCTGATAGATGTAGAAATTCCGATTTATGACAATCCTCATGCTGAATTTGTATTATCTCAAGATAAAGCTGTAGTGTCTGAGGATGTTTTTACCGAACCGCTGCTAGAATCTACCATCGATTTAGTCGAGCAAATAAATTTAAAATCTATGATTGCAATTCGCACCTCCTATCAAGGAAAAGCGAACGGAATCATGGCATTGCATCAGTACGATGGTCCTCGAAGTTGGACGCAAGATGAAGTCAGATTATTTGAGTCAGTGGCGGCACAAATGGGAATTGCCATCGCTCAATCCAATCTTTTGCAACAAGATAAACAGCAACGAATTCAGCTTCAAAAAAGTGAAGCTAGTCTAGCAGCAGCCCAAAAACTTGCGAGGCTAGGGAGTTGGAAATTTGATCCCTTAGCCCAGAAATGTAGTTGGTCCGAAGAAGTATTCCGGATTTTTGGTTTCGATCCCGCTCAACCGGAACCGTCCTATGACCAAATCTGCCAGATGTATCATCCCGATGACAAAGAGTGTTTTCTCCAAACTGTAAACCGGGCTATTTCAGACAGAAAACCCTACAAACACGAGTTGCGAATTTTGCATGATGATGGTCAATTCCGATATATAGAAGTGAGGGGAGAAGGTGTTTTTAATGAAACGGGGGAATCGATTGAACTCTTAGGTACGGTAATGGATATTACTGAACGTAAACAAGCAGAATTAGCTCTAAAAATTAGTGAAGAACGTTTTTATTTAGCCTTTGAAGCTAGTGCCATGGGATTGTTTGATTGGAATATTGCAACCGGAGAAGTATATTTTAATCAGCAGTGGAAGACTATGTTGGGCTATGAAGTAGACGATCTTAAAAATACTCTTAAATCCTGGGAGGAACTGGTACATCCAGAGGATTTTCCCTTGACTCAAGAGGCGTTGGCATCTCACATTTCTGGGAACAGTCCACTTTACGAAGTAGAAGTTAGGATGCTGGCCAAATCTGGTGAATGGAAGTGGATTTTGGCTCAAGCTAAGGTAATGGAACGCGATTATGCGGGGAATCCGCTGCGGATGACTGGCACTCATATCGATATTAGCGATCGCAAACAAGGAGAAGTGGCTTTGCGAAGCAGCGAACAGCGAGAACGGGAAAAAGCCCAACAATTAGAACAAACTTTAGAAAAATTAAAAGGCACTCAATCTCAGCTCATTCAAGCAGAAAAAATGTCAGGTATCGGGCAAATGGTGGCGGGAGTAGCCCACGAAATTAATAACCCAATTAGCTTTATATATGGTAATATTAATCCAGCTACAAGATATGCGGGAGATTTGCTAAGCTTAATAAAATTATATGAGAAATATTATCCTGAACCCGCTCTAGAAATTACCGATAAATTAGAAGAAATAGATGCAGAATTTATTGCTGAGGACTTTCCGAAAATATTGGGTTCTATGCAGGAAGGTGCTAACAGAATTAAGGAAATTGTGTTGTCTTTGCGAAATTTTTCGAGACTTGATGAAAGAGACCGCAAATTAGTAGATATTCATGAAGGGATTGAGAGCACTTTAGTAATTTTGCAGCACCGATTGAAGGAGCAGCCAAAACGTGGGGAAATTGCAATTATTAAAAAGTACGGAAAACTGCCCCAAATTCAGTGCTATCCAGCTCAACTCAATCAGGTTTTTATGAATATAATTTCAAATGCGATCGATGCTTTGACAGATTTAGCAACCAATAGCAACGATGAAATATGTATGGAGATTAGCATTACTACGGAAGTCAGTGGCGAAAATCAAGTATGCGTGCGTATTGCTGACAATGGACCCGGAATTAGTGAGGAAATTCAGTCCAGAATATTTGACCCATTTTTTACTACTAAACCTGTGGGTAGTGGTACTGGTTTGGGATTGTCGATTAGTTACCAAATTGTCAAAGACAGACACTGCGGTGAATTGAGATGTTATTCTGAACTTGGTAAGGGTACGGAATTTGCGATCGCAGTCCCAATTGTTTGAAGCAAGGAAGAAAGCAGAGGGAAGAATTTGGTGAGTCCCTGGATGCTTTGTCAAGGTTTCATTACTTCTGGGTCTTGAAATATTTAATCGAAATAGGTTTTTATGTGATATAATTAAAAGTTACTTTTTTCGCCGTGAGATGTTGCACTCTTTCTGCGACGAGCCAACATAGTAGTTTTTCTCTAGGAAACTCTGTCAACTTAAGTCTGTAGCATCTACAACATTTTAACTGAATTATGACTGACTCAATTCGCTTTCTGATGTGCGCTCCCGACCACTACGATGTGGACTACGTGATTAATCCGTGGATGGAGGGCAATGTCCACAAATCATCGCGCGATCGCGCCGTCGAACAGTGGGAAAAACTGTACCACGTCCTCAAAGAAAATGCCATTGTAGACCTCGTACCGCCTCAAAAAGGCTGGCCTGATATGGTTTTCACCGCCAACGCAGGTTTACTTTTAGGTAATACCTTTGTGCTGAGTCGTTTCTATCACAAAGAACGTCAAGGCGAAGAACCGTATTTCAAAGCATGGTTTGAGGAGAAAGGTTTCACGGTTCACGAACTACCGAAAGACTTGCCCTTTGAGGGTGCTGGCGATGCTTTGCTCGATCGCGAAGGCCGCTGGTTGTGGGCAGGATACGGCTTCCGTTCGGAACTCGATTCTCACCCATTGCTCGCCAAATGGCTGAATATCGAAGTGCTTTCTCTGCGTTTAGTAGACGAACGTTTCTATCACTTAGATACCTGTTTTTGTCCCCTCACAGGTGGCTATTTACTCTACTACCCAGCAGCCTTTGATTCCTACTCAAACCGCTTAATTGAAATGCGGGTAGCGCCGGAAAAACGGATTGCCATTGAAGAAGCGGATGCCGCAAATTTTGCGTGTAATGCTGTCAATATTGACAAAGTTGTGGTAATGAATAAGGTCAGCGAAGGCTTGAAAACACGCATCACTAAAGCTGGGTTTAAAGTAATTGAAACCCCGATGAGTGAATTTCTGAAAGCTGGCGGTGCTTGTAAGTGTTTGACATTGCGGGTAACGGAACCGATTCAAGAAGATCGATCGGCAAATGTGATGGTAGAAAGCCGCACAATTCGCATGGAAGGTCACTTGCTGGATGCTGGTTTAATTAGTCGTGCTTTGGACTTAATTGTCGATCTTGGTGGCAGTTTCCAAGTGCTGAATTTTAATCTGGGAGAGCAGCGTCAAAGCACATCCAGTGCTGACGTTAAAGTTTCGGCTCCTTCCCATGATGTGATGGAAGAAATGATGGGAATGCTGATCGACTTGGGTGCAGTGCCTCCACCACAAGAGATTTGCGATGCTATTTTAGAACCTGTAGTGCAAGATGGCGTTGGACCGGACGACTTTTATGTGAGTACGATTTATCCGACGGAAGTGCGGGTAAATAACCAGTGGGTGAAAGCGCAAAATCAGCGGATGGATGGGGCAGTCGCAATTACTGAAACTGCTGATGGCCCAGTCGCCACCTGCAAATTATTGCGGGATTTAAAAGTAGGAGAAAAGGTGGTTGTGGATGTGGTTGGCATTCGCACTATTCGCAAAACAGAATCGCGGGAACAACGGAATTCTCAGGAATTTAGTTTTATGTCCGGGAGTGTTTCTAGCGAACGCCGCGTCGAATTGGTGGTGGAACAAGTAGCGTGGGAATTGCGCCAAATTCGCGATCGCGGTGGTAAAGTTGTTGTTACCGCAGGACCTGTGGTGATTCATACTGGTGGTGGCGAACATTTAGCGCATTTGATTCGGGAAGGTTACGTGCAAGCGTTGTTGGGTGGCAATGCGATCGCGGTGCATGACATGGAACAATCGAACATGGGAACCTCTTTGGGGGTTGACATGAAACGGGGTATTGCTGTGCGCGGTGGACACAGACACCACTTGAAAATAATTAACACTGTGCGGCGTTATGGCAGTATTGCTAAAGCTGTGGAAGCAGGGCTGATTACTAATGGTGTGATGTACGAGTGTGTCAAGAACAATATACCGTTTTCCTTAGCTGGTTCGATTCGCGATGATGGCCCACTTCCTGACACGCAAATGGATTTAATTAAGGCTCAAGAACATTATACTGAACTGTTACGCGGTGCAGATATGGTGTTAATGTTGTCCTCTATGTTGCACTCGATTGGTGTGGGAAATATGACTCCGGCTGGTGTGAAGATGGTCTGTGTGGACATTAATCCGGCGGTGGTGACTAAATTGAGCGATCGGGGTTCGATCGAATCTACTGGTGTTGTGACTGATGTGGGATTGTTCCTAAGTTTGTTGGTGAATCAATTGGATAAATTGACCAGCCGCCATCATGTAACTCAATCTGTTTAGATTTAGCTAGTAGACATCTCCCATAATTATTGTGGAATAGGCATCCTGCCTGTTCAAGACAGGCAATTCTTGGGATGTCTAGTAGGGTGCGTCAGATTTGAGATTTTCAAGTTGTACGGAAAGCATATTTCTGACGCACCGTTTGGCTTTATAAAGTTTGCCAAAGTTCCATTCTCAACTTAATGCTCTAATTACAAGAAGCAGAAGTGCAACTACTAGCAAGCCACCATAAAATATGAAATAGCGATCGCCTCAACATTCATCTTCTCAAGTTTGTAAGGGGCGATCGCTATTTCATACAACCATAAATATTTTCAAATGATTTGATGTATTTTAGAAGGCGATCGCCCATCATCTCTCGAAACTTATCAACTAAGTCAGCCATTTTTATCTGCCTAACTTGCGCTGAAATAATCGCTTTTAAAGGACTTCACGGTTCTGCATAACGGCAAAATACATCGGCAGCAGATAACCTCGGCATCCCTACAATCGGTTTTCGTCCGTCCGATGGCGTGAAGTAAGTTTTAGGCTGCTGGCTTATCGAACTCAATCTTGCTTTTTTGAGCGAAATCCTGAATTATGTCAAAATCCTCTTTCAATAGAGAGTGCATATTTCTACTATCCTGTATCTCTTCCTGAAGATTAAGCAATAGTTTATATACTTCACCAAAATTTTTTTGAGCTTGAGTATCAAAGCGTTTAAATATGCACTTTGTCATCAATCCCAGACATATTACGATATTGATCCTAGCAATAAGAAATTTGGATCTATCTATGTACGTCTCCTTTAAACGCCAATTAAAAGTATCACATTCATCAATATTGCTAGGTAATTCGTAATAAGCGAAATTTCTTAAATCTTCAAGGATAACTTTGAGCTTGCGAAAATATCTTACAATAAACTCTAAATTATCAGACTTGAACAGCTTTACATCATACAATTTCCCTTTATACAAATCATCATTTTTTATAGTAATCTCTCGATCCTTAATTATTGCTGTATCTTTTAATAAACCTCTTCTCTGTTCAATACTTGGATCACGTACAACAATATTTTTTTGTAAATTAATAATAGTGTCACCATGAGTAGTCCATCTGTTTCTTATGCTCTCACACGTCATCCGGATGTTATAAAGATCAGTTATTTGACTACTTACCACTAAATCAAATACTTTTGAGATGTCTTCGATTAAATTTTTGTACTTAAAGCTGTTGATTATCAAGTTGCCCAAAACTATTCCTAATCCAGTAGTAAGTCCTGCAACCACTGTTGCAAACACCGTATTCTGCTGAAAAACCTGGTGGTTCATCAGAAAATCTGGTAAATTCATCAGAAAATCTAGTAAACACGTTGCATACTTTCCCAATGTTCTAGAACTGAAATCAATGGACATAATAATAATAAGCAAGTAGAAAAACAATAGCGCAGTGGCTTCAAACGAAATTATAACCTCTTTATCAGCCAAAAGCACAGATATCTATGCTAACTCACAAGCTTTTTAGAAGTAATGTCTTTACCAGAGGATGAAGCCGCCTAACGGCTGAATTGAGTGGCAGATTTACTTTTGCTCTCAACCAAAATATTACAACTTTGTCCGCTCCAATGATTTGTTATGCCCCGATCGCTTCTCAATTCTTAACTTTAGCGATCGCCTCAACAATCATCTTCTCAAGTTTGCTGGTGGCGATCGCTATTCCATCCAACAACAAATATTCTCAAATAATTTGATGTGTTTTGGAGGGCGATCGCCAATAATCTCTCCGAACTGAAAAATGGAATCAACTATTTTTGATCGCTTAATCTCGAATTGAAACAGTTAATCTAACCCACATTCCGCACTTCTTAACATAGTCAAAAATATGTTGACGATAAAACGTCATCCTAGGAATTTAATCGCCAACATATTCTCGATAAATAATGACTATTGAGAACAAATAAACAGTCCTTAATAAAAAGTCATATTTCTACATATCAGCGGAATGCTTGTAGACAAAGAATTACAGCCATTTCGTACCAAAAAATCCCCAATTAATATTAAGACCTGCGGAATGTGGGATCTAAACTGACTTCGCGGTTTGGCATAACGCCACGCTTCAAATTCTCCTGCAAGCGATTGTTAGGCATTTCTTAAGCTTAATAGGATATAACAATAGGGTTGAGATCTTTTGACTCAAACATTTTATTTAAAATCTTTATTAATTCTCGTCTCTGTATGTTGTACTTGCCTGCACAATCTTCTCTTAACTGCGGCTCTTGAATGAATTTCCTTTTATCTCGCAAGTACATTTGGTATATTTTTTCGACTTTCTTTTCTATCTTGTCTATAACTTCTTTATATTCTGGATCGCCAATCATCTCGATTGGAACACAATTGGCTATCATTGACTTGCTCCAACGGTCGAATAAAAAACCAGTTTTAAGCATTTGTTTAGTTGATGCAAGTGCCTGCTCAAAATCATCATAGTTACGTTCATGCAAAAAATCATCTTTGAATGCTGGTCTATCGAACGCCAAGCGCAAAATATTTAGATGATTTTTAGTCTCACTTATACCAAACTGATTCTGAAACTCTTTATAACAAGAATACATTACTGAAAACGATCGATTAATATCACGATTAATGTCATCCCAAAACCATATCTGAATCTTGAAATTATAATTGTTATTTTGGTTGATTATATTAATAACGTTTTGTAACTTAGCATCAGTGTTCTGAGTTGTAGCTATTATGAGCAAGCTTAACGCAGGCAAAAACGAATTTGCCTTTTTGGCTTCAGTGGTAATTATGCCTTCTGTAATTTTCTCTTTTTGTTTTGTCTGTTTACACTGTATACCTATATGTTTACCATAATGGTCTACAGCGTATACATCAATACCATGTTGGGCTTGTCCTTGTCCACCATAACTTTGCACTGAATCTGGAGAATATTTAGTTTTAGCGATCTCTTCGATCAACGTTTCAAAATCTTGCCAATTCAATGGTGGTGGCATGTAAATCTGAACTTGATTCATAGCGATTAGCTGACATTTGTATATGACTTACGCATTGTGCAATTTTTTGCCATGTGCATCGAGGAAATTACGTCATTTGAAGCATTTCCAAAAATTCTAAAAATTGTTTAGAACGATAGATGAAAATGAAAAAACACACCCCATTTCGGTAAAAGTGTAGTTTCTGCTACCATTTGGGAGTATTATATACGTCGAAATCACTGTCAATGCGTAACTACTATTGTAATGAATCCTGTCACAATTTCATGAAGTTATAGAAAAGCTTGTAAAATGTGAGAAATCTAACAATAGTCCGGACAGTTTTCAGTCACTAGCGGCATAGTGCGGGTTTCAGTCTTCTGAGTGAGGTCAAATGCTAACGGTAGAATGAGGGTTTCAGCCTCTGTCTCAAAAACTGTCCGGAGTATTGTTAAACTCTACTTAAACTCTACCGAAACGCTTTAATCACCGCATCAAGGTTTACCTCGATCGATCGTGATGTAGGATTGGCGGGATCTCTCGATCGATGCCCAGCAGTTAGGCCCTAGGGTGTGTCGCCATCGACAATCCTTCATCAACAGCGAGAATCTCATGGCGACGCACCCTACGGCTACAGCTTTGAGGTTAAGATGGGGATCTTTCCCCGATCGCAATATAAGGAGCACCGTGAGTCCCCGTATATATTTGAGTGGGACGGTAGATGCGGTTTGCTTCTAGCTGTTCCTTCCAGTGAGCTAGCCAGCCAGCAACGCGGGCGATCGCAAAAACAGGAGTAAATAAGTCTGTAGGAATTCCCATTTTCCGATAAACCAAACCAGAATAGAAATCTACATTGGCATAAATTCCTTTCTGACCCAGTTTTTCTTCCACCACTTCTTCCAACTTGACAGCAATGTGGTAATAATCATCGCTACCGAAGTTCTCAAATAACTGTTCTGCTAACCCTTGGAGAATAGTTGCTCTGGGATCTTTCACCTTGTAAACCCGGTGACCGAAGCCCATGATTTTCTCCTTGTTTTCAACGCAGTTTTCGACAAAAGGTCGCACGTTTTCTACGGAACCAATTTTCTCCAACATCTCAATCACTTCTTCATTCGCCCCCCCATGCAAAGGCCCGGCTAAAGTGCCAACGGCTGAAGCAATTACCCCATAAGGGTCTGTCAGCGTCGAAGCTGTTACCATTGCCGAAAATGTAGAAGCATTGATGGTATGTTCCGCGTGGAGAGTCAGACAAGCATCAAAAATATTAGCCAACAGCGGATCGGGTTCTCGCTCGTTGAGCATATAAAGAAAGTTAGCCGAGTAGTTCAAGTCATCCCTCGGTAGCAGAGCGTCATTACCCCGTCGCATTTGTTGGAATGCTGCCACCATTGTCGGAATTTTAGCTAGCAGTCGCACTACAGCTTCTCGAATGTATGCTGGGTTGGCTAGAGCTCGGCGCGAGTAAAACAAACCCAAGGCCGCTGCTGAAGCTTGCAGAGCATCCATGGGATGTCCTCTTTCGGGGAAGCATTTCATCATGTCCCGGATGCGATATTTGATCCGGCGATGATACCGAATTTCATGCTCGAAGGCTTCTAGTTCTTCCTTTGTCGGAAGTACGCCCCAGATTAATAAATATGCAGTTTCCACAAAGGAACTTTTGAGTGCTAGTTCCTCGATGCTAATACCGCGATATTCTAGTACCCCTTTTTGTCCATCTACAAAGCTAATGCTGGATAAGGTAGCAGGAACACCTTCTAAACCTGGCTTGAATTCGCCGACGACCATTGCGATACCGTGTTGTGTGAGTGGAATCTAATCTATTCAAAGTACATTAGCAGAAAGCAAGATAGTGTCGCCGCGTTAACAAACTCAATATCCCCCTAGGGACACGGCATTGCCATTGGTGTCAACTTAAGCCTGAAAGCCCGCCAGGGGTTGAAACCCCTGTCTAATAGCTAAAGTCCTCTAAAAGAGGACTCAAGAACTCATCATCATCAGTCCTCTTTGAGAGGACTTGCGCTTTGTGAGACTCGGTTTCAACCCCTGTCGGGCTGTGGAATGAACCTTAAGTTGACACCTATGGGCTGTCTTTATCCCAGTAAAAACTTGGGCGACAGCAAACAAAACATTTGGCTGCGGCCGACGGGTGAGCCTGTTTCGGGGAGGATTAACCCGATCGTACCTGCTTTTTTGAGGATGATGGCATCTTGGGTTCTGCCCCAGAGCAAAGTTTCTGCCCAGTTGCCTAAATCTGGTTGGTGCCCCACTAGAGCCAAGCTACGGCTTCCTGTTTCCTGCCACTGTTGGTACCATTCTAGCCAGTTGTGGATCTCTCCTGATGGGGCCAGGGCTGCTGATTCGGCGATTTGGGAACTCAAACCTACTGTTTGCAGGATTTGGGCGGTTTGGGTGGCACGTAAGAGGGGACTGGTCAGAATTAGGTCAAACTGAATTTCGATTTCATACAGACGCTGGGCGACTTTTCTGGTTTTGTTCGCGCCCTCTTTAGTCAGTGGGCGTTCTTCGTCTGTCGCGTAGGCTTCGGGTTCGGCTGCGATGCCGTGACGGATCAGGTATAGATGCACTGTGGCTGTCCTGTTTATTGCTGTTCGATCGCACTTTATTCGATATTTCGGGCGATCGAATTTCCGCGCTATTATACAGCTACTTTGAAATCCGCGATGTTATCTAGTTTACTTAGGGGTAAATTATAGCAGTAAGGTGCGCCGAAGAGCACCCTACAAATAGGGTTTCTGCCTCCAGGAATGTCGAGCTTACCAATTATCCATTCCCCATTCCCTATTACCCATTCCCCATTCCCTATTACCAAATCTAATTATGATAAACAGGATTGTCTGTAGGACTAATTAATTTCAGTAATTTTTGCTTAATCTGAGCATCAAATACTTCCCATTTCAGTCTTGCATAATCGCTATTGTCATTACCACCGGAAAGAAATCCTACGGGAATTTCAAAACCTCCAGCTTGACTTCTGCCTCCACCAAAAAAGCGTCCTTGAGAATCTTGACCAAAAGCTTCTTTAATAAATTCATCAGGATCGAGAGTGAGTTTAGTGGTTCGCAGGGAGCCAATTACTACTTCAATTTCCTCATCTTTGTCGTGAACAATTGCATAGACAACGGCTGTGTGTACGTTCTCCTCTGTGACTAAAAAGTCCGCTGCTTGGGGAATGGAATCTCGATCGTCATAGCGGAGATAGCCGATACCTGCGATGGAAAAATTGTTCTGGACAATGCGGTGTTTGAGCGATCGCTCGATCGCATCCATCACCCATTTAGAGCGAGAGGACTGCAACACCGCATTCAGCAACTGGGGGTCATAAAACCTACTCAAATAAGCCGCCGCTAAGAAATCTTCCTCCTCAGCTTGTCGGAGAGCGTTGGTATCCGATCGCAAACCGTGCATCAAAGCCGTAGCACACTTAATATGCTGGCTGAGACTACCATCAAGATTTAGGATTCCTGCTTGCAAATATTCCGTAAAAATCGTGGCTGTAGCACGGATTTGGGGGCGCAAATCCGCAAATTCTGCATTCATTTCTCCTTGCAAACTGTGGTGGTCTATAACTGCTGCGATCGGAATTCCTGCCCCTAAAACCAGAGCGGTTAACTGACAAGTAGTTCCTTGATTATCGATAAAAACACAGCCCTTATACCCAGATAAATCCTTAGTTTTTGCCGTTTCCACAGTCCACCTTTGCAACGGTAAACCAGTCAATTTAACTAAAGCAATATTTTCTTGGTGACTGAGGGTTCCTGCATAGATCAGATCGCAGTGAATGTCGTACTGTTCCGCTATTAATTTGTAAGTCCAAGCACTCGAAAGTGCGTCAGGGTCTGGAAAATCTTGCAGTAAAATTAACTGGCGCTGGCCGCGGTGTCGATCCAACATTTGGCGCAACAGTTCTACTTGGCGATCGGCCCTTGGGTCTGAAAATCTTCTAGAGCGACTCTCATCGACTGGAACTTCAGCTTTGCTGCGCCGTTTACCAGCAACATTTGATACTACAACTTCATCGTTAGATTCTAGTTGAACCTGGTTGTTTACCGAGGTTGTACCAGAAGAGTTAGGGGGGTCTTTCATAAAAATTTTTGAACTTTTGAACTCTTGAACTGAAAACTCAACACTCAACAATCCTACAAAAAAACCCCCGCGCTTGCGCTGACAGGGGCTTTAAAGACCAATTACATATTTTTGCCATTCTTGGTGCATACCGCTCTTAACGTGTTTAGTCACTTCAAAATAAAGACCGCTGTAAGGTTTCCGAGGCGGATATCGCAACAGCATTCCGGCTTCTTTCGGCGTTCGGCTGCCTTTTTTGACGTTGCAACGCATACAGGCGGTGACGAGGTTTTCCCAAGATTCACCTCCTCCGCGCGATCGAGGAATCACATGATCGAGGGTTAAATCATCCCCAGTGTAACTACAGTATTGACAAGAGTGGGCATCCCGGTGCAAGATATTCCGGCGGGTGAGTGGAATATCCTTGTAGGGAACTCGGACATAATGCCGCAGTCGAATCACTGTCGGTAGCGGGAAATTAGGCGCAATAAATTTCCCGTTGTGTTCTACCTGCTCAGCTTTTCCTTTCAGCAACAAAACTACTGCCCTTCGCCAATTGGTGATGTTAAGGGGTTCGTAGGAGACGTTCAGCACCAGAACATTGCCCATTGTTGATTATTAAGCGAGAATATTTTCACCGATGGTAACACAGGTTCGAGTTTAGGGGGGTGAGGTCAGCAATGATTCAGTCTCAACCAAAAAGTCGAAAAATAGCAGCTTTAGCCTCTAGAGTCCAGCAGATGCTTCTGGGGGCGAATTATTTTCTGGCCCTGAAATAAGTGGGCGAGGATTTCTGTCTAGATTTTGGGCCTGATGAGTCCAGTAACAGGGATTGGGAAACTTTTTCCCAATAGTTTTATTTTTTTGCCTAAATCCCTAATCTTCCCGGCCAGCACCAGTTTAAGTTTTTAGACTAGGAATAACCTTCGATCGCCAGCCTGATTAATTCCCATGAAATTTCGGCTCTTAAAGTCAGTTTTTAGCGCGTCAATAATGGCGATCGCCCCGATTCTAACAAACCTTCCCGCTTTCGCTCAAACATATTCATTCTTCTGCGGGGCTGCTGGTAGCCATCCAGCTACAATTGCTGACCAACAAGGCAAAAATATTCCGGTTATTTTGTGGGTTACAGACAACTATTTCAATGAATCCGGCGAAGATGCGATTACTCGGTGTACGCGAGTTTCAGCAATTCTCAACAATGCCCAATCCCAGGGAAACTGGGACAATATAGTCACAGCAGGTGCATCCCGTACAGGTCAACCGATTATTTGTGCTGCCAATCCTCAAGACGGTTCCTGTAGGTTATTATATCAGATACCGAGAGGGCAAAATCCTGAACAAGCGAGACAAGAACTATTAAGAAGAATCAAAAATCCTAATTTAAGTATTCCACCTGTTAAGGTAAATTGATAATCAGTTACTGACAAAGACTGGAAACTCTTGTCAAATACTCCGGTTGATTGGTGAAAAAATTGCAACTTTCCTTCAGTAATTCTTTTAAACTTTCAACTTTCCTCAACCAGACAGTACCATTGCTTCCAGCCACAGCAATTTGCTTTCCATCTCGACTCCAACTGACACTAACAACATTCTCTGCAAACTCAAATTGAGCAACTTGCCGCCCTGCTAAATTCCACAACCGCACTGTCTTATCAATTCCCACGGTAGCAAGCCGTTCTCCATCGGGGCTAAAACTAATAGATTTTGCATCTAAATGCAAAGTTTGAAATTCCTTCACTAATTCTTGGTTTGACAAATTCCACAGCCCTATTTTCCCATTCAATGTTACTGTAGCAAAGCGCTGCTGCTGTTGGTTGAGACTGAAACTAATGCCGATCGCCTGAACGGGTATTTTTTGGATTAACTTACCAGATGAATTCCAAATACGCACCGTAGATTTGCCATCTAAAGTAGTTAAAAAATCCCCGTTTTGACTAAAGTTAACGCTTCTAACTAAGCCGTTATGACCAGGCAAAAAAACTGGCAACAATCTAGTTTTTGGAATGGGAGAAATCTGCCAAATAGCAGCATTACTTTCTATTCCAGCCGCAGCTAAAAACTTGCTATCCGGGCTAAAACTAATGCTAGTAACCGAGCCTGACATGGCTTGAAATTTGTAGATTTTTTTCCCGGATAAATCCCATAACTTAACTGTGCTATCTTTACCAGCAGTTGCTAAAGTTTTGCCGTCGGGACTAAAGTTTAACACATTTATCGACTTTTGTAAAGCTTTCCATTCAGAAAGTTTTTGCCCGGATAAGCTCCAAATCCGCACGCTATCATCTACTCCTGCGGTAGCTATAATTTGGCGATCTGGGGAAAAAGCCACACTGGTAATAGCACCCTTGTGAGCTTTCCAATTCATCTTTCTGAGTGGCAGAGATGATTGTTGAAGCTGCTGTTTGTTACTACTAAGTTTATCGAGAATCACTTGTAAAGCTAACAGCGGTCTAGTGGCAGGATATAGTTCTAAATGAGGTTGGTTTTTTACCAAATTTTTCAATGCTTTTCCCGAGGCGATCGCCCGTAGTAAAGCCTCTGACAAAGCTTGACTATTTTCAGTCTTCTGAGACACAGCTAAAAGTAAAGCATCACTACCAGTTTGTTCAATTTCGATACTAGCTTGTGCTAGTTTAAACCGCTGGTAAGCGAGAGTTGAAAAACCGATCGCCCCCGCCAAAGATACACCAAGCACCGCAGAACCAAGACCGATCCACTGTTTAGCCTTTTGTTTTGCAGATTCTGTTTCTAACTGAGCTTTTTGGGCATCATAGACAGCTTGTTTGATTTCTATATGAGTAGATTCTAAGAGCTGATTTTGAGCGGTCAACATCAGTTTTTGACTGGCTGTTAAAAACTGAAAATCTTCGTTTCTTAAACTTTTTTCTGCTGCCCAAATTAAGGCTGATTGTAAATATTCACCTTGCAGGAGTTGTGAATTATCTTGACATTTAGAATTCAACCATGCTTTAATAGCTGAGGAGTAAGGAGCCAATTTATCTAATTTATTTTGAATAATATTCGCGTTAAATATAGCTTCATAAATAGGATTAGCTAGTGTTAATTTATTCCCGCTCTTAACTATTAATCCAGTCAAGCGCAATTCCATTTGTTCCGCAGTGTTATCAGGGATAACTTCAACTTGCTGTAAAATCTGCTGATATAATCCGAGTCTCCTGACAATGCGTTGGTTTTCTTTAAACAGGCGATCGCGAATTGTGGACAAATGTTCCGGCACATCTTGAGATTCCCAATTATCCACAATTTTTAAACGCACCACTTTCTCCACCCAATCTTTAGGATTATGGAGTTGCTGTTTTTGCCCCTGGATAAAATTTTTGAGTTGCTCTTTCTCAATCTGGGGCAAATTTTTGAGTTGCTCTTTCTCAGTCTGGGTAAAATTATTGACTTCCTCTTTCTCCCCCCCTTGGTAAGGGGGGGCTGGGGGGGGTAAATCCCCGATTAAATGTGAATTTTCAAAGAGAAGTTTACAAAGCTTTTGAGTCAAAAAAGGTTGCCCTCCAGTCCAATACAAAACCTCTCGCAAAACTTCTTGATAACTATCTGTAATCTCAGCCAACCCCGCTGCTAACGGTTGCGCTTCTGTTTCGTCAAAACCAGTTAATTCGATCGCCTTGCCAATATTAAATGGGGTATTATTGCTAAAATTCTTGTCGCGGCACAAATCCGTCGGTGATGCTACTCCTAAAAGCGCCCACGTTAGGCGCTCGAATTCTGAATTATTGGCACGTTTATTGTAGCACGATCGAATTAACGCTAAAAAATCGTCGGCGCAAAAATCTAGGGCGAGAATGCTGTCGATTTCATCAATAAAAATAACAATGTTACTGGAAATATTCGCTAACAGTACAGTTTCTATGAATTCGCTCAATCTTTGAACTGGGGCTAAAAAATTGCGATCGCGCCACCAAGTCCGCACGTTGACAACATCTGAGAGATTAAAATTATTTTCGAGAATGCGAAGAAGACCAGCATACCACTGTTCGGGAGTCACGCCGCGGTTGCCAATTTCCGAAATGTCGATCGCCGCACAAGCAATTCCGTCATTTCTCAGCCGTTGAATTGTCCGCACCTGCAAGCTAGATTTGCCCATTTGGCGAGAATTTAAAACATAACAAAATTCTCCGGCTTTCAATCCGTTATAGAAGTCGTCATCTGCGTGACGTTTCACATAATTGGGAGCATTATTTGTGAGACTCCCGCCTACTTGATAATAACTGGGTTTGGTGGTAAAATTCATAAATTAGTTCGGCGGTTGAAACCGCTACTACATAAACGAAGTCCGCCTGCGCGGACTGAAGAATCGAGGCGGTATAAAAGCACAATTTTGTATGATATATTGTACCATAATATAGAATGAAAACAGATTGGATTGGATATCACCACGAGAAAGACAAGTTAAGAACGGAAATTTGGTCTTTGCTGAAGCAGCAAGCCGCATCTGTTGGCGATCCGTTTGGGCATATTCCAAATTTTGTTGGGACCGAGTTGGCGGCGGAAAAGTTGGCAAGTTTATCGATTTGGGAACAGGCAAAAACGATTAAGTGTAATCCTGATTCGGCGCAAATTCCGGTACGGATGCGGGCTTTGCAAGATGGAAAACGCCTGTATATGGCAGTACCGCGCTTGACAGATGAGCGCTGTTTTGTTGAGTTGAATGCTGAGGATTTGCAGAGGCAAAATGTATCTATTACTCAAGGTGCGATCGCCCGTAAAGCCCTCGCTTGTGGTAAATTGGTAAGTTTTGCAGAAATGGAGCCGATTGATTTAGTAATAGTCGGCTGTGTAGGGGTGGCGCGCAATGGGGGAAGAACTGGAAAAGGTGCAGGATTTGCTGATTTGGAATTGGCGATGTTGCAGGAATTCGGGTTAGTAGAAATTGATACTCCGATTGTGACTACAGTGCATTCTTTGCAAGTAGTTGCAGATTTGCGTTTGCCAATGCAGGCTCACGATTGGGCGTTGAATTGGATTGTGACTGCTGAGGAGGTAATTGAAACTAATACAATTTATCCGCGTCCCATCGGGTTAAACTGGGATAGTATACGGCAGGAACAGTTGGAACAAATTCCGATTTTGCGAAAAATTAGGCGACTTTAAGAGACTGTTGGCGAATAAAAAAAGGGTGAATAGTGATAATAAATTATTTAATATGCTGGGTGATTACACAGTCATTCTGCCTATTCACGAGGTCGATATGTGAGTGGTAAAACCCCTCATATTAATTCCGGTTATATCGGAATGATTTAACCTTACTAGGACACTCTTGACACAGAGAAGAGAGAAATAATAATTCGGATGTCAACAGATTTGATATCAGATATTCCCCAACAGTCTATTTATAACCGCCGGAATAGATTTGTTTCTAGTTCTCCTTCAAAACAACTTTGAGATCGGACAAACCTGTAAGTTTTTCGGTCACAGGTTCCTCTTCAATGCGGGGTACAAACACAGTTAACCCCCCCGGTACACACTCAATCGACAGCGGTGTCATGCCGATAATTTCCCCATCTAAAACAACTTTTTGAGGTGGATCTGTAGTAATTTTGATATTTTTGGCTCGCATATAACCGATGTCATCCCGATCGCTAGCATTTCCAGTCAAAGCAGTTTGCAATAGGTGATAAGAAGCTGCGATCGCCCCAGCTTTATTCACAGGTGCCACCAGCGTCACATCCAGCAAACCATCATCAAAAATAATCCCCGCCGGCCCTTGAGCCAAAATAGAAGTAGGAGGCGCGGCATTCGCCACCGTAACAGCCACAGCAGTAACACTGACTATCTTATCTTCTGTTTCGATTTCCGCTTCAAACCTTTCTAGGTTATTTAACTGTTTAATCCCCGACAAAACATAAGCCAACATTCCCCAGCGATTTTTCATTTCGCGATCGGCTAATTCCACAGTTTCCGCCTCAAAACCAACTCCCGCCAACAAAACCATCGGCAGTTCACCGTTACAAATACCAGCATCCACCACCCGCGTTAGGCCTCCCAAAATCGTTTCGCAGGCTGTTTGAATTGTATTCGGCAGATCTAAAGCATTTGCAAAAGCATTTGCAGTTCCCCGCGAAATAATGCCCAAGGGAATATTTGTGCCGACAATCGCACCCGCAACCGCCGACAAAGTACCATCACCGCCGGAAGCAATAATGGACTCAACACCTCTATAAACCGCTTCTAGGGCAATTTCGGCTGCATCTAATTCAGGTGTTGTCAGCCGAATATCCAAGTCGATCTCAGATTCCAAAAGTTGCTGAATTAAAGCTAAATCTTGGTCAGGATCGCTTTGACCGGCCGCGGGATTAAAAATTAGGCAAGCAGAACGTTTCATAAATAATTCCTAACAGTTGACACTCCCTGGCCTAAAGGCGCAGGGATTCTTGGATCAGCCAGTCGATTTGCTCGTTGATGCTACCACCAGCGAGTAGAGATCGGTCTGTCCCCGAGCGTGAATTTCGGTGTGCCCCACCGTATTTAAATTAATTTTTTCCTGCTTCAACCCTTTAACCAAAATGTTGCGAGCTGCGTTACGATCGCGATCTAATACCGTACCGCAATCACAAATATGGGTTCGAGTTGACAGAGTTTTCCTAACCATGTTGCCACAGTTTGAACATTCTTGTGACGTGTATTCAGGCGCGACCGCACTCACGGTTTTACCGTACACTTTCCCAAAATATTCCAACCAGACAGCAAATTGTGACCATGCTGCATCACTAATTGATTTAGCAAGCTTGTGGTTTTTCACCATATTCCGCACTTGAAGGTTTTCGTAGGCTACAAAATCCTTAGATTTTACCGCGCCGGGCGCCGTTTTTATGGCGAAGTCTTTACGCTGCCGACTAACCTTCAGGTGTTTTCTTCCTAACTTGTTGAGCGCTTTTTTTCGACTTTTAGAACCTTTCTTTTTCCGAGAAACTCGCGAATGCAATCTCTTCAAAGCTTTCTCGCTTTTTCGGAGATACCGAGGATTGGCAACCGTTTCGCCGTCGCTGTCAGTATAAAAATGGTTCAACCCAACATCTATTCCGATAGCTTTTCCAGTCGGAACAAGTTCCTCTTTCCGTTCCACATTGATACAGAACTGGGCATAATAGCCGTCGGCACGCCGCACAATTCTGATTCTTTTAATCCCATTGGGTGCCGAGAAATGCAAATCCCGACTACCGATTAGCTTGAATTTTCCAGCAGCCAAGCCGTCTTTAAGTGTCAAGCATCTTTTGTCGGCAGAAATCGCCCAGCCGGATTGTTTGTATTCCACGGAACGGGTATGCTTTTTAAACTGCGGAAATCCCTTTTTTCCGGGTTTTTTAGCTTGGCAATTGGCCAAGAAACGTTGGATCGCAAAAATGGCACGTTCCGCCGAAGCTTGACGTGCCGTCGAGTTAAGCTTGCCTGCCCATTCAAACTCTTTCGCCATAACGGCGCATTGTTTGTACAGGTCTACTAGCTTAATTCCTTGATTGTCTATCCAATGTCTAAGAGTTTTATTTCGGACAAATTGAGCTGTTCCGATCATCTCGTCGATGACCCGATATTGCTCCGCTTTGCCTTTTAACTTAAACTCTAATACTATCATCCAATTAGTTTACCACATTCAGGAACAGCATCCCTCTTTAGGTGCTTATTTAACAAATATTTACAATTACCAAGAAAATCAAAGCCGTCCTATAAGGACGGGGCTTTAGACCCTATTTCTTGGTAAGCGGGTAAAGCTTCCTGGTTGGTAGCGCAAGCAGCGGCCTGTGTTGGTTTGAGCCGTGTAGTGGGTGTCTAGGTGGCGATCGAGTTCTCCCGGCAGTTTGTGAGCTTGCAGGTAGTCGAGAAAGGCTTTAGCATAGGTATTGCCGCGATCGGAACCGTGCCAGCCTACATCCAGATCTAACTTTGAGCCTAACAGGTGGCGCAGTGGCTTTGCCGTAGCCGAGAGAATGCCGTAGACGATGGGTAAGTCGTAATAGTCGTGATTTCCCGGTACTGGTAGGAACGGAAAATTGAATATCATCCGATCGTAGGCAATCCGAGATGGCGCATCCCCACCCACTAGAAACTCGCGGTAAGGGCGAATGAAGTTTTGCAAATAGTATTCGCTGGAACCGACTAGATAAACGACATCGCCTGTATGCAGCAGAAAACGGCAATTTTGGCGCTCGTGCAGCATCAGTTCCGCAACTTGGCGCTGGGGGTTGTGACCCCGGTGGTTGCCGGTGCCGCTGTCCCCTGCGACTAAAAACGAAAACTCTGGATCGTCTGGAACTCGATCGTCCAAAATTATCTTGCCACCGTACCCGCTCTTTCATCTTGCGGACTTTTACCGAAATTGGCGGGTCGGACACGAATTTCACGCCACTTCATCTCCCAATAAGTTGAATTCCTAGTTAATAGTGCGACGAGCGATCGAGTTTTTGCATCTCTCTAAAAGCAGAAAATTGACTTAAGACGGGGTTTTAAACCCAGTTTTTTGATAAAGTAGCCCGATCGCCTCTGTTTGACCCCTCGCCACAAATCTCCAAGTTGTAATGTTTTAAATTTCCTCTCTCCCCCTGTCTCCCCCCTATCGCTCTCTGCCTCTGTCTCCCTGAAATGCGAGCAGTTTTGATCGATGAATCATGGCACGATCGCAGCGCATTTTGATACCATTCAATCAAACGGAGGAATCAGGGAATGCACGGGAGGTGCGTAAATGGAACTCTTTGGAGAACAAAAACGGTGCTTGGATTGCTTAGTCACGTCGATCGAACAATTAGGAGGTCGAGTAGACGTTCCCAAGCTAGAGCAGATAGCCGAGCTCATCATTCAAACGATGAGGGGGCCTTGGCGCTATTTTCACACGTCGGAACATATTTTTGAGGTCGGGGGGTCCGTCGAGCCGATCGAAGTGTTGGCGGCGCTATTTCACGACCTGGTGTACGTGCAAGTCGATCAGGGAGTAAATTTTAATATCAGTAGCGCCCTTTGTCCTTTTGTCAAGGAGGTGCGATCGCAGTTAGTCATTAAGGATGAAGCCGAACTCCCCAAGGATGCTATGTATGAGCTTGTGACGGCCGTATTTGGGTTTTTCCCAGGTCAAACTCTCTCTCCCTTTGCCGGTCAAAATGAATTCTTAAGTGCGGTGATTGCAGGGAAATGTTTGGAACCTTTTTTGCTTCCTAGGACGATCGTTCAAATTGCAGCCTGCATTGAAGCTACTATTCCTTTTCGTGGAGTTTCGCCCAACGGTTTAAGTGCGATCGAACTTTTGCACCAGCGTTTGGTCAATGTAAATCGCGATTTTAATTTAGGATTAACAGATGCAGAACTCTGCGAAATTGTCAAGCGATCGGTCCGATTAGCAAATCGCGATGTCGAGAATTTTGCCTCTCCAAATTCCTCTAACTTCTTAGACAATACTTGGAATTTGATGCCAGAAACCAACCACGAATTGAGCAACGTCAATTCCTATACTGTGGGTGGATATCGCCGCTCCTTGCAAAAAATGGAAGGGTTTTTGAATTTCCTCAAACCCGAACTGGTTTTTCAGCAGTTCATGGAAGAACCGGACGATGAAACCTATACTAACATGATTGCCCGCACCAGAAAGAATATAGCAGTTGCCAAACTGTATTTGGGCATCAAGCTGATTACGATCGCTATTTTAGAAGCCCTTTCCTACCGTTTGGGCCGCGACATTCCCCTTTCTACTATGATGGGAGAATTACGCGCACCGGGCTTTACAACCTCTGCCTTAGAGGATTACTTACCAGAGCGCAATATCGCCTATCCTCTCGAAAATCAGTTACAAAAACAGGTCTTAGACTTGTTAGAGATAGGACGCAATCAAGAATCCCCCTATGATATTAAAAACTCCCCTGTTTCTACCTTTATTATCAAATCTATTGGCTTTGCAGAAACTGACACTTTTTTGAAAAAAGCTCACGATTTTTTCGCAGGTCATATTTCTTCAGAAGAACTTCTATCCTCCTGCGATGCTGAGGTTATTGACACCATAGCATCAGGAGTTATGAAACTTTTTGATAGTAGAAAGATAGCTTTAGGAAAAGTTCAATTAGCACATAAGGTGATTTCTTAGAATATCATTGCTGGAGCAACTTTGATATCTTCTAATCCCCCTTTTTTAATATTTTTTGACCCTGTTCCCCCTAAAAAAAGGGGGAACGGGGGGGATAGAAGCACTGATGATGAGCCCAACCCCTAGGGGTTAAGTAGTCTCATTCTTTTCGATAATGATAGTCATGTGAGCTACTAAAGCACCGATCGCCCCTACTGCTGCAATCACTGGAAACAACGCCGCACCGATCACTCCACCGACTACTCCCACCGTCAGAGGCACTTCTATCAAGATCCGCCCCTCTTCATTTTTGATAATTATCCGGCGGATATTCCCTTCGTGAATCAGTTCTTTAACTTTAGCAACCAAATCATCACCATTAATCTTTAACTCCTCAACGCTGACTTTTTGCTGAGTATAAGCAGGGGTTTCTAGAGGTGGTACTTCCACCCCACTAACTTTTTGAGCCGAAACTTTAGTGCCTACAGGTATCGAGTCAATTTCTCTTTCGCCGACTTGTTCTTGTTCGCGGTCTGTGTATGTGTCCATTCTTTCTTCTCCCTTCCTTTAGGTATTTTTTTTATATAATTACTCTAATTAACACCGAAATTGTTGTTAAGTCATCTTTCTTTTGGCTGATATTAACGAGAGCAAAAGTTATTCAGAGAATCATTCCCTCAGTAGCAATTAAGATTCGCCTCCACTCCTGTCTCTAGCCCTATCGCCATCTCACCCTCTCCCCCCCAGGACAGGGCTATTTCACTCTTGGTAGGGGCCGTGCCCCCGTGCCGGCCCTCATTGGCCCCCGATGCGAATAAAATCGTCTGTGATGGAGGGTAGTCTAGGGACTGGGCGGGCACCATAGGTGTCAACTTAACTTCTAACCCAGTCAGAGACTGCTGTTTAACTATTAAATCTAGATCCGAACGAGCCCCCCTTAAGAAGGGGGGAACAAGAACTTGCTCAAAGTCCCCCTGCCCCCAGTTCCTTGTGCCAATAGGCTAACTGTCTACCCCTCGCCCCCGCATTGCCCCAGCTAGAAAAAGCCTCTAATCCAGACAGAGGAAGGATTAAAGCTATATTTTTACGGCTGACTGCTTGCGACTCAGCGACTGTGCAACTTCAAAAAGTGACATTGTACTGAAAAGGCGATCGACTCATAGTTAATACACTTAGCACATCTAGTTCGGTAAATCGCCCATGAAAATCCTCACTTCCTACCCTCAAATTCGGCTCGAATCAAACTCTGTGAAATCGTCCGAAAAAGTCGCGCCGCCTGAAGTTCCCACCGTTAATATCCTAGAGTTTTTAATGAGAATTGCCTAAACAAAAACAGGAAGAAGAATAAATTATGCTCCAACTTTTATCAAAACCCAGCCAACTGCAACAAGTCGAAGTTTCTGTTGACCAAAAGCCAGGTAAAATAGACAAGTTTCCTTTTTCTTCCCGTTTAATTTCAGTGTCAGATTTGCCAGCGACAGAATTTGAATATCAAGTAGGGGGAAGTTTGCCCCCAAATTCTCCTACCTATGTCACCAGGGCTGCCGATCGCGAACTTTACAAATCTTTAAAAGCGGGTGAGTTTTGCTATGTACTAACTTCCCGACAAATGGGAAAGTCGAGTTTGCGCGTACAAGCAGCCCGTCGCTTGCAAGCAGAAGGTACTATCTGCGGTACAGTTGATATTACCGGCATTGGTACTACCGAGATGACTCCCATGCAGTGGTATGCGGGTTTTACTGGGACTCTCGCCAACAGCTTTAAAATTAAGTCGATCAATTTTAGGACTTGGTGGCGCGATCGAGAACACTTACCACCAGTATTAAGATTAAATGAATTTATCGAACAAGTATTACTTCCTTCCACAGAACGCAATATAGTTATTTTTATAGATGAAATTGACAGCGTTCTTTCCCTCAATTTTTCCAGCGATGATTTTTTTGCAATGGTCCGAGGATGCTACAATAAACGCGCTGAAAATCCAGAATATAACCGCCTTACTTTTGCTTTGTTTGGAGTCACGACTCCTCAAGATTTAATTGCTGATAAAACCAGAACCCCGTTTAATATAGGTCGCCCCATTGAACTCAAAGGATTTGCCCTCGACGAAGCAATCCCTTTAGCTCAAGGATTTTCAGAACAAATAGAAAACTCCCTAGAAGTGCTCAAAGAAATCTTGGAATGGACGGGAGGACAGCCTTTTCTTACTCAAAAATTTTGTAAATTAGCTTCGGAAAAATTAGGAATTCCAACAAGTAATGACAGTGGAAACAACCCTAAATATCGAGTTGCTAACACTCAATTATTCATGGCAGATTTAGTGCATTCCAGTGCCCTCAACAACTGGGAATTTCAAGATGAACCGGAACATCTGAAAACAATTCGCGATCGCCTCCTGAGAAATCCGCAGCGCACGGCTCGTTTGCTAGGACTTTACCAAGAAGTTTTGTCAAATCTCACATCTGTCACTATTCTCAATAACAGGCAAGATACCTGTTCCATAAACACTGAATTTGATGGTGGGGTAGGCACGGAACTAGCCTTAGTTCAAGATAGTCCAGAAAAAATGGAATTATTACTTTCAGGTTTAATCGTCAAAGATGGACAAAGACTAAGAGTATATAATCCCATTTACGCCTCAGTTTTTAACCAAGAGTGGATAGAAAAAGAATTAGCCAAACTGCGGCCTTACTCGGAGTCGATCGCCGCTTGGGAAGTCTCCAATCATACCGACACTTCCCGCTTGCTGCAAGGTAGAGCGCTAGCAGAAGCGTTAAGCTGGGCCGCAGACAAAAGCTTGGGCGATCGAGATTATCAATTTCTGTCAGCCAGTCAAGAATTAGAAAACGTCCAAATACAAAAAAAGTTATCCATAGAAAAAGCAGCCTCAAAAATATTAACCGAAGCCAATTTAGTCTTGACAAAAGCTCAAAAAAAAGCTAAGACAACAATCCAATTCAGCTTGCTAGGACTCGCTACCATTACTACGATTGCTACCGGCATTATAAATCACGCCCAACGAGTCACCCAACAAATAGAAAATCAAAAAAAACAAGCCATAATTGCTCAAATAGAAGCCCTCAACTCTACAGCCGATATTTCCCTAGCCTACGACCAACTAGGAGCTTTAATTGCCGCAGTTAGCGCCGGAAAAAAACTTAGAGAAATATACGCCTCTCCAGGACTCAAAGCACAGACATTAAATAGATTACACCATACGATCGATGCAGTGCGAGAACGCAATCGTTTGGCGAACGGACACACAGCTAGCTTTAGCCCGGATGGTAAGTTAATTGTTAGTGTCGGCGACAATTACAGTGTGAAAGTTTTTCAGCCAAACGGCAAGCTGATTTTGACTTTACCTGGACATAAACAGTCAGTTACTGAGGTGGTATTCAGTCCTGATAGTAAGTTAATTGCTTCCACAAGTTTTGATAAAACTGTCAGAATTTGGCGCAGAGATGGCAGTTTGCAGCAAATTATTAAAGGACACCAAGATTTAGTTTGGAGCGCTAGTTTTAGCCCCAAATTAGCACAAATTGCTAGCGCGAGTTCTGACAAAACTATTAAAATTTGGAGTTTAAATGGAGTTTTGCAGCAAACTCTTACAGGTCATACTAGACCGGTAACATCAGTTAGGTTTAGTCCCGATGGAGAGATGTTAGCTTCCAGCAGTCAAGATAAAACTATAAAACTTTGGAAACGCGATGGGAAGAAACAATTTAGACTTCATAAAACTCTTGTAGGACACAAAGATGAAGTGTGGGGCTGTAATTTTTCACCAAATGGCGAGATGATTGCGAGTGCGAGTCATGACTGGAGTGTCAAACTTTGGAATACTGAGGGAAAGTTACTCAAATCTTTAGCCGATTCTACAACTGGTGTGGGTAGTGTTAATTGGAGCACTGACAGCAAAACTGTGGCTGGGGGGAGTATGGATGGTAAGGTGAGAATTTGGCGCACGGATGGTACTTTGCTGCAAACTTTGAAGGGACATCTTGCGGATGTGTGGAGTTTGAGTTTTAGTCCCGATGGCAAAACTTTAGCATCTGCGGGTAAAGATTCGTCGGTAAGGCTTTGGAATCTGGATGCTACGACAGTGGAAGCTGGGGAACTTGACAAATTGCTGACTATCGGATGCGATCGACTCAGAGACTACCTACAATACAATCCGAATGTTGAAAAAGACCGACATTTGTGCGATCGCAAACAGAAAATCAATATACCTGATTTTTTCAATAAGTAGGGTATCTAAATCCGATTTGATGTTTAATAGTTTATTACTTCTTCCTTTTTCATTCTGATTCAAAATCGGCAAACCCACTTCCACAAAGGATGACTAGGCCCCTGTTGGCGAATGCGGCACACTTGTTGTTCCAAACGCTGTTTTTCTCGCATTGGTAATCCTCGCGCCATATTGCGACCTTGCCAAGTTAGCACTCCCAAAGTCATCCCCAAGCACAAACCCAAACCGAGAGTTGGCCAGCGGTGAAAGTATAAACCGTAACGCACCGCAGCCCAAGTAAAGTTTTCGATGCACAAAGCAATTTCATCGCGTAAAGCCCAAATACTCAAAGAACCGACGCTAAGCCACAACAATATTACAGTTAACCAGCGACCGTATACTGTTAGTTTATGGAGTCTTTGGACTTCGATTTGAAAATTTGGATCGCTGTCATTAGTCATTGTTATTTGTTGTTTGTTATTTGTTATTTGTTATTTGTTATTTGTTATTTGTTATTTGTTATTTGTTGTTGGTTGTTGGTTATTTGTTGTTGCCTGGGTGCATCTCAATGAGTGCAAATATATTCGTAGGGGCGAAGTATGACCGCTGTAAATCTCTGGTTATCAGTAATAAATTGTCTGCGGTCATGCTTCGCCTATGCAAAATCGGGATGCTCCCCCTTGCCTTAGACCCTTAGACTACGTGGCGGTAGGCGCGTGCGAAGGGTCGAAGGGTCAACAGTCAACTAAACTTCATCAGATGGACTCATGGCTTCTACAGGGACTGGGATAGAGTTGCCCGTGCGACTGCGCCACCAAGCTAGCAGCGTACTAGCAATGAAAATACTCGAATATGCACCAGCAATAAAACCCACAATCAAAGCTAAAGCAAAGTATTTGAGAGTTTCGCCACCAAACAAAAAGATAGAAAACAGTGTCAGTAGCGTAGTCATCGTCGTGTTAATCGACCTTCCGAGGGTCTGGATCACAGCATCATCGACAATTTGGTCGATCGACAAACCGGGATTTAGCTTAATTACTTCACGCACGCGATCGTAAATCACTACTGTATCGTTAACAGAAAAACCGATAATTGTCAAGAGAGCAACCACAAATAAACTGTCTACTTCTATGCCTAGAACTAAACCCAAAAATGAAAAAATGCCAAGAGTAATTAACACATCGTGGAACAGGGCAACAAAAGCAAAAAAGGCATAATCTAACTGAAATCGGAATGTCAGATAAATAGTAATGCCTGCAAAAGAGAGAAATAAAGCCAACAATCCCGAAGTAAATAATTGTTTACCGAGAGTAGGACCTACCGTATCAATTTGAGTAGATTTAGGGGCAAAGTCACCTATTTTTTCACTCAAAGCTGTTTGCAACTTAGTCCGCTTTTCCACATCCAAAGTTTTCGTTCTTAGCGATAAACCTCGCTGTTCTTTGCCGACAACTTGAATGGTACTACCGGCTAAACCTTGGGTATCGAGGACTTCCCGGACAGCAGCAAGATCGATGGGTTTACAATTTTCTGGTTTCGTACAGTCAAGTTCAAATTGTAGCCTAGTGCCACCGATAAAGTCCAAACTAGGGCGTAGGGGTGCGCGGATGTCGGGACGGGTCCAAGAAATTGCCATAGAGACTATACCTGCAAGGATAATCGCGGCGGAAATACTCCACCAGATCGATCGCTGTTTGATTACACTGAATTTCATAAGTTGAAGGAAGAAGGAAGAAGGAAGAGGGAAGAGGGAAGAAGGAAGAAGGAAGAAGGAAGAAGGAAGAAGGAAGAAGGAAGAAGAACCCCCCCTGCCCCCCCCAAGGGGGGAAGGAAGAAGGAAGAAGAACCCCCCCCTGCCCCCCCCAAGGGGGGAAGGAAGAAGGAAGAAGAACCCCCCCCTGCCCCCCCCAAGGGGGGAAGGAAGAGGGAGAAGAACGCCCCCCTTGGGGGGAAATTCAGGAAGAGGGAACAGGGAAGAAGAAAGCAATCAGTAGTTAACTGTTAACTGTTAACTATTAGCCGTTTTCGACAAATTAGGACAGAACCATTCAGGTTTCCGCAATTCTGGAAAGCCCAAAACTACCAACATCAGAGTGCGGCTACAAGTGATAGCAGTAAACATACTGACTGCGACACCCAAGGCTAGCGTTACAGCAAACCCTTTCACTAAACCAGCACCCAAGTAGAACAGCGCTGCACAAGCAATTAGCGTTGTGACGTTACCATCTAAAATGCTAGAAAAAGCCCGGTAAAAACCCGATTCTACAGAACGATATAGGGTTTTTCCAGCCCGCAACTCTTCTCGCGTGCGTTCAAAAATCAGCACATTGGCATCCACAGCCATACCAATGCTGAGCACAAAACCAGCAATTCCCGGTAGTGTTAAAGTTACTCCCAACAGCACGAAAGCAGCCCAAGTTAGCAAAGCATAAATTAACAGGGCAATATCTGCAATTACGCCAGGGAGTCGATAGTAGCCGATCATGAAAATCAAGACTAAAACTAAACCCCCAATCCCTGCGGTGATACTGCTTTGAATACTGTCTTTACCCAAACTAGCACCGACTGTGCGGTTTTCAATAATTTCTACGGGTACTGGTAAAGCACCACCGCGCAGTTGCACTCCTAAATCGTTAGCTTCTTGCGCTGTAAAACGACCTTGAATTACGGCATTTCCTCCTGTAATTCCTGTTTGGGCAAATTCCACGCCAACTACAGGAGAACTAATCATTCTTTCATCTAGAAAAATGCCTAGAGTCCGTCCAGTTCCGGCTAAATTTTTAGTAAGTTCGCCAAATAATTCGCCTCCTTTGGTGTCGAAGCGGAGAGCGACATTCCATTCGTTACCACTGGGTTGAGCTTGAGCATCCTTCAGGTTGCTTCCGCCGAGTTCACTACTTTTGTATAGTTTCGAGATTGCCTCATTACTCCTTTTCAAAGCAGCCTGATTTTCTTTAAATGCTGCCTCATTGGGGGTAGTTTTTAATGCTGCTTGTTTGGCGAGTAATTCCTGCTGCAACTGCCTCTCGATGGCTAATTGAGCTTCGGTTCCTGGCAGTTGTTCCCGGAATTCTAGCTTGGCGGTGCCGCCCAAAACTCGTTCTGCTTGCTGGGGGTCATTTACTCCGGGCAATTGTACGAGAATTTGGTCTTCTCCTACTGTTTGTACTAAGGCTTCGGAAACTCCCAAACCGTTGACGCGATTTTCTACGATGCGTCGCACTGCTTCTAACATTCCCTGGTCAATTTTGGGGATGGTGGGGGTAGTTTTGACTTGAATTGTGAGTTGTGAGCCTCCTTGCAGGTCTAATCCTAGCCGCGTAGGAAGTGTTACTATGACAGTAATGGCGGCGATGATTAAAACAAAAATTAGGGCTAATACTGAACGTTGTTTTTGCATATTTAATTATTTGTTATTGGTTATTAATCATTGTCATTAGTCATTGGTCATTCAATAACCAACAACCAATGACCAATGACTATTTATACTCGTAGGGATACCATTTTTTGGACGGCTTCGATAATTTGAGCTGGCTGTACGATTGTCAGTCTTTCCAAATTACCGTTGTATGGTGTGGGGATATCTTGTGATGAAAGTCGCAAAATTGGTGCGTCGAGTTCGTCAAAGTAGCGATCGCTAATTGAGGCAATTAATTCCGCACCGATGCCTCCTGTTTTCATGCACTCCTCCACAATAATTACTTTGTGGGTTTTGCGAATGGATGCACCAATGGTATCCATGTCAAGGGGTTTGAGAGAAATTAGGTCGATTACTTCTGGATCGCAACCCTCTTTTACCAGTGCGGGCACGGCTTGCATGACGTGATGCCTCATCCGGGAATAGGTCAAAATTGTGACATCTTTGCCCGATCGCACTATTTCCGCTTTGTCCAGTGGCACTAAATATTCTGTTTCTGGCAAATCTTCTTTCAAGTTGTAAAGGAGAACGTGCTCGAAAAACAGGACGGGATTGTCATCGCGGATGGCAGATTTTAAAAGCCCTTTGGCGTTGTAAGGAGTCGAACAGGCAACGATTTTTAGACCTGGGACTGCTTGGAAATAGGCTTCTAGTCGCTGAGAGTGTTCGGCGCCTAGTTGCCGGCCCACGCCACCGGGACCGCGAATTACCATGGGCATTTTGAAGTTGCCGCCGGAGGTGTAGCGCAGCATTCCAGCATTGTTGGAAATTTGGTTGAACGCCAGGAGCAAAAAGCCCATGTTCATGCCTTCGATGATCGGCCGCAATCCTGTCATTGCTGCCCCTACGGCCATGCCTGTAAAGCTATTTTCGGCGATCGGGGTATCGAGGACGCGGAGGTCGCCGTATTTATTGCAGAGGTCTTTGGTGACTTTGTAGGAACCGCCATAGTGGCCTACGTCTTCGCCGAGTACGAATACAGCGGAGTCGCGGGCCATTTCTTCGTCTAGGGCCTCGCGGAGGGCGTTGAACAATAAGGTTTCTGCCATAGGAGGTGAATGATTGGAGGAGGGTTAGATTAGAATCTTAACCTTTTGGGGGTGTGGATTTGAATGCGATCGCACATTTGGCAGTTAAAACCTGAGATTTTGCCAATCTCTATCATAACATTTGTCTTATGTCAATGAATATTTCAGTTAAAATAATACTAAAATTGGCAAACTCCACATAATATCGTTGACCTTTGCATGGTCATGATTTAACCACAGAGAACACAGAGAACACAGAGAGATCCCAGAGAAATGAATAATTCCGCTGAAGAGAGGAATTGATATAACAACTAACAACTAACCAATAACTAATGACTAATTTGGGCAAAATGCTTTTGCAATAAATTGTGAATAAATCGATAACGCCGATCGCCTGTTTTTTGCATCAGCAAGCGCCCCGCTGCTGCATCGAGGAAAAGACTGTAATTCCAAGGAATGTACCCATTAGACCACAGCACTAGGTGCAAGATAAATTTTTCAAGGGCTGGAATCCCCGGTAACAAAGCACTAATTACGGATGCGATCGCCCCAGCTATCAATCCCCAAATTGAGCCACTAACCAAAGTTGCCGCTAATCCCAAAAGCACCCAAATCAGCCCGCCCAGCAGCTTAACTCCAAAGTAATAGGCCCGCTGCTGTTCGCCAGTTTCTAGCCAGGTAAAAGGCATTTTATCGAGTAAAACTTCTTGAATTCCTTGCTGTTCCATCTTGTTCGCCAGCCATCCCAGCCAGTGTCGCATTTGTTCCGATCGCAGTTCTTTACCTTTGGGATACTGCTTCACTTCCCCAGTCATTTGGCGACGAATGTAGGCTGTCAATAGGTATTTGCGTTGTTCTTCCGCTGAATTTAAACGCTTCCAAGATTCGATTAAAATGTCATCGTAGGCCAAAGCCATCATGCTTAACAATAGTGGTGCTTTAGCCATTTTTAACAAATCCGGCTCCTGCTCAAGGCTATACCAAAGTTCGCGACTTCGGGCTTCTAAAAGATAATTTTTAATTTGAGTTTCTGTCAGAGGTTTCAATAAAACTGCTGCGTGCAGACTAAATCTATTGAGGCAGTTTTTGTAAACTTCAAAATTGCTACAAACTACTAAGCGTTGGGGTTGTAGTTCACTTTCAATAAACTGATTTATTGCTTGAATACACAAGTCTTGGCGGTGAGTTTCTAATTCGTCTAAACCATCTAGCAAAGGCAGTAATTTGTGTTCGTTAAGCCACTTTTTACCTACCGCCGTGGGGATGTCGTATTTAAATTTAAGTTGAGCAATTAACCAATCGGCGATCGCCCCGGATTCGGCTTTCCAAGTACCGAGTTCAAATAGTACCGGTATCGGCTTCGTAGCATCTTTTTGAGCGCGGGAAACTAAGACCAGAGCTAATTCTAACAGTGTAGTGGTTTTTCCGGCACCCGTCGCGCCCAAAATGACCAATTTACCTCCTGTGCGATCGAACACTTTAGCCACGCTAGCTTTGGGAGGTAGTCGAAAACTGGGACGGTTTCCCACCTTGACTTCAACATCCCAACAGCGGCTGACACCGGGAGGCGCAGCTTCTTGACGGAGGTTGGATAATACGGCATTGTGCAAAGAGTGCGATCGAGATGCTTGGACTTCCCGCTTCACATCCTGGAGTAATCGATCGCGAGGCGGTTGTAATCTCAGAGGAATCAATCTTGACATTTTAGTTAATCGGCTCAACCTTACCCTGGATGCTTGCTTTGCCAGATTAGGCACAACTGGCTCACAGCAACAGTACCATCACTACAGGTGTTCAGTAAAGATTAACTAGAATTGGACATCTCCTGTAGCCGGAAGCACGGGGCTTTAGACCCATTTTTGGGGAGCATCCCGATTTTGCATAGGCGAAGCATGACCGCTGTAAATCTCTGGTTATCCCTAATAAATTGTCTGCGGTCATGCTAGAGCATCCTACGAATATATTTGCACTCATTGAGATGCACCCCATTTTTTCGGTAAACTTTGCCCCAATAGGATTGTTCTGTAGAATTTGCCCTCACCTCCTGTTGTTGATTATTCTGGATATAGCGCTTTCAAACATCCATGAATATTTCAAAAATATATGTCATTAAAAACTAGCCAAATCATCATCCTCTGCCTAGCAGGGCTATCAACGGCGATCGGAGTAGCCTGGGCCACCATACAGTCAGGTTCGATGCAAGTCTCAAATCCTCCCCTGACAGACTCAGCACTATCCGACAAAAAAACTACTTCAGGGGTTCCAACCACAATTCCTAAATCTCAGAAAACAGAACCAGTGGAACTAAAAACCAGACCCATCCAATCTCAGAAATTTCAACCCCAACCTGCAAAAAATTCCCCAGTTACATCTTCTGTAATCCCAGAAAACTCGAAGCAAAAAGTTGAGCCGATATCCATCACACCTCCCGATTCGGGCTGTAAAATCAGTATGGCTGTAGTCAGCGATCCCAATCCACCGCTGAATGTGCGATCGAACCCAGGAGTAGCAGACAGCAAAATAGTAGGAACCCTCAAAAATAATACCTTTGTTTCCGTCGCCGAAACACAAAACGGTTGGTTGCGAATTACCGATCCAGTTGCCGGTTGGATAGCAGAAAACCGCACCGAAAGTAGTTGTCCCAATGTGCGACAGGAGATTAACTTTTTGCCTGGGGGAGATGAGGCAATTGTTAAAGGTAGAATTATTGGTGGTGGCAGTCACTCTTACATAATTCGCGCCGCTAAGGGTCAAATAATGACTGTGAGGAACCGCAAAGATGTTTTTCCACAAATTTTGAGTCCTGACGGGAAACTGTTGGGAGGAGATCCTTATCAAAACAATCCAACTGAGTGGAGTGGAAAAGTTCCCGTTACTGGTAATTACACATTTCAACTAGACTCAAATTTCCGAGGATACGAATATGAATTTTCAGTAAAAGTCCGATAAGTGTGCAGGTTTGTAACATAGGAATTATCTCAAATCCTCTCTTCATCGTCCTGTATTAAACTCTCTCTTCTCTTCCTTCGCGTACTTCGCGCCTTCGCGGTTAAATCATTCCGATACAACCGGAATTGATATAAATCATGACCATGCAACGGTCAACAATATTACGGATTGGTAGTGAGAAACCAAGTTTTTAGGATAATACTTCCTGGAGGGGCAAAGATTCGCTAAAAAATCCGGTTTCTTTGTGGGAGTGCGTAAGTCCTAAAATTAAGGAATCGCTCCTAGGGAAACATCCAGAATCGCAAATTTTTCCCAATCTTCTGAATCAAAGTGCCACCATTCTGTTGTGATACCAATAAATCCTTGCTTTTTCATCGCATCTTCCAGCAATTTACGATTTTTACGAGATAGGGCGCTGCCTCCTTGGTAATCTCTGTGAGCTTTTACGGTAAAATCATCAAAGGGTGTGGGCATTTCTAATTCTTTGCCCGTGCGATCGACCAAAGTTAAATCAATAGCAGCACCGCGATTGTGGCGCGAACCCCTAGCAGGATTAGCCACATAGCGGGGGTCTGGCAAAACTTGCCACATTTGTTTTGTAACAGATAAGGGCCTGTAGCAATCGTAAACTTTCAAACCTAAGCCGATTTTTTCCAAATCAGTTTGAACTAGGGCTAACTTTTGAGCAACGGAACTTCTCAAAGCGCACTTCGCTGTGGAGTAAAGTTTTCGTTTCAAGAAATTGTTAGCTGTGGCGTAGCGAATATCGAGGCGAATGTTGGGATTGACAGTGCGGATGTCAACAAGTCGCGCCCAATTCGGGAGTTGACTCATGAAAATGCTTTCAGGTACTACTGGGTTGGATTCTGATTGGGGAGATTGCACTTGTGGTGGCTCCTGGGCGCGGACAAATGTGGGATGGTGCAGACCGTGAAGCGAAGCTATCCCGTAGGGAATCGCAAATAGTAAAACTAACATAAATGCGATCGGATATTTTCCAAAACGATTAAATTTCATAGCTGTTATATAAGATCGGGATCGATACCTTGCGATCGCAAATAAGCCGCCAATCGTTCTTTCTGTTGCTGTTCCCGATCGGCCCTTTGACTCTCAGCTTCGGCCCGTTGACTCTCAGCTTCGGCCCTTTGACTCTCAGCTTCGGCCCTTTGACTCTCAGCTTCGGCCCTTTGACTCTCAGCTTCGGCCCGTTGGCTCTCAGCTTCGGCCCGTTGGCGTTCCTGTTCGGTATGAAGGCGTTCTAGTCGGGCTTGTTCGCTCCCGATTAGCAACAAATTACCTTGGTTATCCCACCAGCGCAACCATCGCTGTGTCTGATTTTGATAACTACCTTCCCATAGGCCCAACTCCACTCCCATTAGTTCGATCGAGTAGTGTCCGCGATCGTTTGGTTCCAAGCGAATATAACGAGTATTCACCCAGTTGTAGACTTCCAGTTCACCGGTTTTGATAATGTAGATAGCGTAGTAGGGAATGCGGATAATCTGCTCATATACCCAAAACTTTCCGGGTTTCTGAGTGACACCTTCTGAGGTACGAGATAGAGGAGTATTATCGCGTTCTTCCGAACCATTCCCACTAGCAAGCTCGATCGCAATTAGTGGCACCATATACTCGCGCCACAACACGTAAGAGCGACGAATTTCTCCATCCACGAGGGGTGGGACGTTGGGCACGTAGAACCAGTCGGGGGCTTCGGCTCCACGTTCTGGTGGGTCGGTTTCACGCCAGTAGATGCCACTATCTTGCCCGATCGCATACATTCCGTCCGGGTGTAGGGTTTGCAGCGTGGTTTCCAGGGAATCGGTGAGCAGGATACACTGAGGATGTTCTTGGAAGTTTTTCACAAACGTGCCGTCGGATTCGGGAAGTTGCGTATGATCGGGGAAGGCGCGGACTGAGGTTATAGGACTAAGGCTTTGGGTCATGACGGGTACGCGATCGATTGGCGATCGGGACTGATGCTCTGTTACAGCATAGCGATTGCTGCTGCAATTGTGTTGATATCAAGTCTATTCTGAAGAGTCATCCGAACTAGATCCAGTCTTGGCAAAGATGCAATTTAGGTTGGGTTTCGTTCCTCAGCTCAACCTACACTATCTTGTCTGCAAGCCCGACAGTCCGACAGGGGTTTAAACCCCTGTCTCATAGCTAAAGTCCTCTTAAGAGGACTAAGATATTTCTCATTTCTTGAAAATTTTGTTTTTATGAGTCTTTCAGTCGGTTTCAACCGACTTTAGCTATGAGACGGGGGTTTGAACCCCCGGCGGACTGTCGGATCGGCGCGAGAACTTTCGCTCGCTCTCTTGTAATTTTAAATTTTCCTCAAATTCCCAAGCGCTGATACACTAAATCTAAATGCCTCAATTGATACTGCGGATCGAAACAATCATCAATTTCTTTGCTCGTCATCTTAGCAGTAACTCGCTCGTCCTTGGCAATCAAATTGTAAAAATTGCCGCCCGTTTTGTTCCAGGCTTCGTGAGCGCAAGATTGCACAATTTTATAGGCATCTTCGCGACTCGTGCCTTTTTCTACTAAGGCTAACATCACGCGCTGACTGAAGATAACTCCGCCGTAAAGGTTCATGTTTCGTTTCATGTTTTCGGGATAGACTAGCAGGTTTTTTACTAAGTCTGTGGTTTCGACTAACATGAAGTGGGTGACAGTGGAACTGTCGGGCAAAATCATCCGTTCTACGGAACTGTGAGAAATGTCTCTTTCGTGCCAAAGCGCCACGTTTTCTAAGGCTGCGACGGCGTTGGCGCGGACGATTCTTGCCATTCCTGTCAGTCTTTCCGATCGAATCGGGTTCCGTTTGTGCGGCATGGCGGATGAGCCTTTTTGCCCTTTTGAAAAGAACTCTTCGACTTCGAGAACGTCGGTGCGTTGCAGGTTGCGGATTTCGACTGCAAAACGCTCGATCGAGGCGGCTAACAGTGCTAAAGTTTGGACGTATTCGGCGTGTCGATCGCGCGAAATGACTTGAGTCGATGCACAATCGGGTTCGAGTCCGAGGTTTTGACAGGCGATCGCTTCTATTCGCGGATCGATATTAGCATAGGTGCCGACTGCGCCGGAGATTTTGCCGACTGCAATGGACGATCGCAAATTGACTAATCGGGCGCGGTTGCGAAAGACTTCGGCCAGCCATCCTGCTAGTTTAAAGCCAAATGTGATGGGTTCGGCGTGTATTCCGTGCGATCGGCCAACCATGACGGTATTGCGGTGTTGTTGGGCCTGATAGCGAATAGCTTGGCTCAAATCTTCGACACGTTCTAACAAGATATTGACGCTGGCGACTAATTGTAATGCCAAAGCGGTATCGAGCACGTCGGAACTGGTTAAACCAAGGTGAATGTAGCGGCCGGCATCGCCTACATATTCGTTGACATTTGTCAAGAAGGCAATCATGTCATGGCGGACTTCGGCTTCAATTTCGAGGACTCGTTTGGGGTCAAAATTAGCCTTAGCTTTAATTTCTGCGACTGCGGCGGCGGGGATGTAGCCGAGTTCGGCTTGAGCTTCGCAGACAGCGATTTCTACTTGTAGCCAGCTTTTGAGCTTGGCGGTTTCAGTCCAGATGTTGCCCATTTCGGGCAGAGTGTAGCGGTCAATCACGGTGGTCGTTGGGGAATGCGATCTGACTATTGTACATCTGTGTGGGGATGCAAGAGCCAAGGAGTCGAGAAACCGGCTTTAATATAGATTGAGGGGCTCTCTCGGATGTTGGGTGTAAAATGTAGCAAATAATACTAAATTCCTGAATAAGGAAAGCTGAAACCCTAGATTTTGCTAGCTCATAATCATTACTTATCACCATAATTACGAGAGAGCCGAAAATATTTCACCAGCCGATATTTTAAATATTTTTAATCGCATCAATTCATCGCGCATCTCCCCCGAAGCTAGCAATTTTGCTCTGGCGATTCTTGAAATCAACAAACATCGGTTACTTACTTTGAGAGAAGCACTACTTTGAAAACACCAAAAACGCTATTCTTAGCTTGGAAAGACCCCATCAGTCCTAATTGGTTTACGATCGGTCGATTAACATTCGATCGAGGTATCTATCAATTTGTTTATACCCAAGGTGTAAAAGAAGCCGAAGAGAAATGTGCTTTTACACCTTTGCTTTCGTTTCCACGCTTAGATGAAGTTTATACGTCAACTTATTTGTTTCCAGTATTTGCGAATCGGGTTATGTCGCGATCGCGTCCCGATTATTCCAGTTTTATCGAACAGCTCGACCTCCTCAACGACGACCCTAGCCCAATGGCAATTTTAGCCCGCAGTGGTGGGGAACGAGTCACAGATACGTTTGCCGTTTTTCCCGATCCGGAAGTTGACGAAGAAGGACGGTACAATCTTTACTTTTTTTCGCAGGGTTTGCGACATTTGCCCAGAAGTGCGATCGATCGGAGCGAGCGGCTGGAGGCGGCGGAAACGTTAGAGTTCGATCGTGAAGTGCAAAATCCCTACGTCGATCGCGCTCTGATTTCCAACACTGGCGATCGCTCCATTGTCGGCTATTTTCCGCGATATTTGCTAGCAGAAGTTTTTGAGTTGCTGCGACAAAATTCTAACTTAGAAGTGCGGGTAGAGCGTGTCAATAAACCTCCTACTCCACTCCAGTTTCGCCTGTTATGTAAAATGAGTGTCCATTGTAGAGATGATTTTCGTCTCTTCTCCAGTTTTCAATATCAACCCGCGATCGCAGAGATTGCGGTGAAATCTGCATAAAGTTATTAATACCAAGGATTATCAGCCACTTTGTTAGAGCATCGCAGATTCGGTAAAAACCCGGTTTCTGATTCTGAATGCGATATTCTTTACCGATCGCCGATTATAAGTTAAAGCCTATTCAACCGATCGCTCTACCACAATCTTTGTACTGGGTAGCTGTCGAATACAGCATCAATACTTAAGATAGGCATTTGAGTCACAACGGCTTGAGCAATTAAGAGTCTATCGAATGGATCGCGATGAGCATTTGGCAATGTGTTTAATGCAAAAATATGAGCTAGCTCGATCGGCAAAATTTGCAATCCATTAACTTGCTGCTGGCGTTCTATCAATTCAGTCAAGGACACGCTCAGTGTTAACTTCCCAAGCTGAAGCTTAATTTGCATTTCCCAAATACTGACCAAGCTCGTAAACAAAGTATGAGTTGGATCGGTGATAATATTCGTCGCTTGTTGCGATAAGTTTTGGGGAGAAATCGCCAGCAAAATCAAGACGTGCGTATCCAGCAAAATATTCATGCTTCACCCAACCAAAACGCATCAGGAAGTGGCTCGTTAAAATCCTCACTCATCCAGCCCATCCCTTGATGCAGACCCAAAACCCGTTGTTGCGGAGGAGGGGGTGCAGCTTCAACTGAAGTGTTTTCGGCGATCGATCGCATCTGTCGTTCCAGCAAAAACTCTGCAAAAGTTAACAAAAGCTGCTGATTTTCCGGGAGTAAGTGCTGTAACTTGCCTAGCAAATCTTCCAAAAGTTCGATCGTTTGAGAAGTCATCTTGTTCCCCTCAATGTTGGCGATAGTCTCATTTTATCGGAACGTATACTATTTCATTTTAACTGAGCGATCGTCCTATAGCAATCCTAAATCATTCACTTTAATCACCTAATGACTGATAGCACCAACTTGGACGCCGCAGCAGATTGAAAGTATCTAGATATCGAATGCGATCGCCTTCCGCGACTGTAGCAGCGGCTTCCTTCGCTTCATTCAATAAACCTTGACCGCAATCTAGGTTCCACAAAGGATGAACAATTATAACACTTATATCGCCCACAGTCAAACCCGGTAGAGCGCCGAACTGTTGCCCGGAACAACTAAACGATGCACAAAATGTATCGCGCAAAGCAGTTGCTTTCAATACCCAATTTTCTAAGTCTGGAGTAGAAAAATCCCCATCCAGTCCGCATTGAAAATTGCTGCTGGCTAATCCCCTCAGCAACGAAAGCCCCAAACGCCAATCCAGCAAACCGTGATAGTTCATATTACGGTACTGCTGCAAGCAATCATAACAGGAAGAGTCGCATTTTTGGCGGTGTTCTGGTGACATTATCGCCTCAGCAAAGCTATTTTGAGAATTCAGAATTTTGTCTAAAAGGATGTCTTCCCAGTGATTAGCTAGCCAATAGGTGAAGCCAGAACCATTAGCAAGCCGATCGCTAATTACAATTTCTCCTACTTTTTCCTTAGTATCGTCTAATTCAGCCTGTCGCAAACCGCTCACGTCTAATTCTTCAGGATCGATGTCTAACTCCTGTGCGGCTACAGCACGAACCATGAAAGCGGCTGAGTAGAAAGCAGCTTTGACAGCAGAACCGGGGGCAATAGGATCGAGGCACAATCCAACAGGTACCGCAGCGGGTTTTATCCGCAGTACACCAGTGGTTTTTGGGGCAACGATCGCGATTTTCTCTGACTCGCCCTGCCGTTTAAACTTCACCCCATTATTTGTATTCTGAAATCGCTCATCAATCCACTGATCTGTTAACAGTTTCTCTTTGCGTCCAAATGTGGCATTTCCGGTTGCTCCCTTAAATAGCTGTCCTCGATTGTCATTCACCCGAAAAACGCGACCGGATTCAGAAAAAGCTGTCTGAGTATTTGTATTATGTACTAAGTCAAACTTTTGAGGTTGTGATTCCGCTACGCTGGCTGCACCTGTAATTAACGCATCATATTCATCTTTAGCATCCGCCCCAGGATTGAGGCTGGTACGGAAAGCTAAAGGGACAGCCCACTGAAAAACTCGAAATCCTTGTTCCTCATTTGCACCGCATTCTGGACAGATTATATGTTCAAATTTTGCATCATTTGTGTCCGTATGTTGGCACCGCTGACACCTCAACATCCATTGGCGATCGCTCAGAGGTTCGCCAGCAGGAACCAACCCGTTTTTAGTGTCGGGAATTAACGATGCTGTAAACCCGATCGCAGTATAAATCCGCTTATCTTTAGTTTTTTCTGAACCAGGGGCAAATTCAGAGACAGCTAAATCTAAATCTCGATCGATAGTAGGAACTTTTTGTTTTCGGGACGGATCATGATGATACAAATCGCGCACTCTTGAGGGCATCCCGTACATCGGCAAAACCCCGCCCTCAGCAAGACGTTCGGCTAATCCATCTCCAGTTAATTCTAAGTTATTGGCACACTCATCAATCTTATTAAACAAATCCTGACGTGCATACTCTTCAAGTTTGTTGCGATCGATACCTTCAACACCAACTAACAGAGAATTTACGATCTCGGTGACTTGATTGGATTTCTCTAACCAATTACGAACTTGTTCGCGGCGTTCTTCCGTTTCCTTCCACTTTTTAAGTGTCCCAAATTCACCATGACTGTCCGGTTTTTTTTCTACTTCCCAGCAGGTGACACTAGCATCCTTAAATGCACGTCTCAAACATTCTTTGGCTAGGAGGCGCTGCACGATCTCAACCTGTAGCATAGAAAGAAAAGGAACTGGCGGCGGATCGCCCGTAATTTTTTCAGGATGGCGGTAATAAAATTCATCGTGCGATCGACCCCGACAGAGAGTAAGTACGATGGCAAAAGCCTGACCCCGGCGACCACCGCGCCCCGCACGCTGCTGGTAATTAAAGCGCATCGGCGGCATATTTGCCATCACAACAGCCATTAAACTGCCAATATCAATTCCCACCTCCATTGTGGTAGTGACGTTCAAAATATCGATGATATCTACCTCTGGGATAAAATCTCTTTTTTGTTCGCCAAAATTCACGATGATGTTGCGGAAATGTCGCTGTCTTTCAGCTTGATCGTCCGTTTGTCCGGTCAACTCTTCGCAGTGCAACCGCAATGGTTGACGCTTATTTACAGCTTGGGTGGAGAAATAATTGCGATCGTATAAATCCGCACATATTTTATTAGGTTGCGCCGATAAATTTGCCAAGCAATTAGTACAAATACCTCCCGCACGGTGCAGGTGAGGACGCTGGCAAGAATCGCACTGCCACACGGGGTCATCGGACACAGCAACTCGTACAGATAAATGCCGGGGATTAAGTTTAAAGTGGTGGTGCTGCCCGCATTCGCAAATGGCAGATTTCAATGCCTGCTTTAATTGCTGCGGTGAAATTCCGTTTTTTTCTGCACATTGCTTAACGTAATTACGCAATTTTGGTTTCGCATCGTCCCAGTTTTTCCAGTCGTGGAGTGAATACTCTTGAGGTTCTTTCGGATACCTGTACAATTCACCTAAAATTCGCAAGCTGCCGTCACAAATACTCTCAAATACTGAAGGTGAAAGTCCGCATTGGATTGCTAGCTGTTCTAATTGATTTGGCGGTAAATTCAGGCGAACATAACCCAGACCCGATGCTTCAATCCCAAAGTACAGGCGACTAAAAAGTGTGTCGCAGACCTCAGATTTAACTTTAGAGCGAAGTTTGTTTTCTCGCCTTTCCTGTGCGCCAGGAGACAATTTAGATTTCCATCCTGCGGTATGAGAGGAAAAATCAAACAATTTTGTCCAATGATGCCAGTCACTATCATAATTAAATTCCTGGTAATCGACATCATTACCAGCAGGATTGACTCCCAACACTTTCAATCGCTGTATGAGCAAACCAGGATCTTTATTGTCAGGATCTTCACTGTCTGGTTCAAACATTATGCAGAGAGGAACTGTGCGGGTATTAACTATTTGTTGAATTTCGTTGAGTACCTTCTGAGCCTGATCTCGCCGATTTTGATACATTTCCCTATCTTCTGAATCAAGACCTTCTGGCCAGGTTTTGTTAACATTTTTAATAGCTTTTTGTAACTCTTCAAAAACTTTTGGGTTACGTTGAGCAAATAACTGGGCTTCAGAACGAGTAGGCTGACCGTATTGTTGAATATCTTCTAACAGGTGCGATTTTCCTATAGCAAGTTGTCCAAGTTCATCAAAAAGTGCTTCTCGTACCAGGTCGTCATAGTGAGCTCGCTCAATTCCATTCGATATAGAAGCGGCATCTTCGCGGCTGTCAGAAAACACGACTAATTTGCGAGATTCTGCATCTTCAGGTAGCTGATAAAATAGTTCTTTGGAAAGTAATTGGCTGACTTTAGAAAAACCAGTGCGGAACCAACGAATTGAAGATTTGCGAAACTGGCGTTTGCTATAGTCTGCACCGCAGCATGGACAAATTGAGGGTAACGAGCCAATAAATTCTTGCTTCTCTGCTGAGAGCGATCGCAAGTGAAACAGATAACCTTTCACCCATTGTTCCTCCGGGGAATCTGGATCTCCTAGAATAACGCGACCACTGCGGGTATCTAGCGATGCTTTATCCCACCAAGCCTTCTCGCCACCTTCACCTTGTCTCGATGGCTGTTTCCAACCTTTGCAAACATCTTCATCAATATTTCTAAAAGGCCAAAATACGGCAAACTCTTGATACTTGCGGCGATCTAAAGCTATGGCTGTTTTGCGATCGGGAATTCCCTCAATATCCGGTTCGGTAGGCAAAAGTTCCCATCCGTCATTATTCTGTCTTGTCAGCCTATTTCCCCCAAAAAATACAGTTCTGCACTGTTCGCAATAAAGAATTTCTAAAACTCGGTAATTATCGCAAAGTATGGGAGGATTTTCTACAAATAGTTTGCCAACTGGTCGATTTTCGCTGATTTCGTTTTCCTCGCACCCGTGATTCGGTTTAGTGCAAGCCCAAAGTCCTTCGATATTCCTGAAAAACCAGTGCATCCTGAACGATGGCAAGGAACTTTGCTCTGACAAACCGCGAGCAACAAGCAGTCCTCTTACTGCCAGCTTGAGGTTTTCATTTGTTAAGTTATTGCCAAACATTTTTTGACCGAAATCAGCGATCGATACGGCACGGATTTTGTCATCAACTGTACAAGCGTTGACCATTCTAGCGCCAACAGCCACACATTCAGATTCCACTATTTGGTGGCAATCATTGTATGCAGGCGTTTCCGACAACCTTTCTATATTGTTAATTTCTGGTGCTGATGCCAAGGCGATAAACGGTTGGGCATCTATAAATTCTTGACCCTCAATTGGTGGAATTGGCTCTAAATGACCGGGTATAATCTGTTCAGAATTCCATTCTGTACCAAAAAATTGATTCAGAAATTCTAAGCTTTTTGGATCGTCTGGTTCCAGAGATGCACTAGAGGCAAGAATCCGCAATTTTGGATGACCTGGATGCAGCCCCAAGCGTTGTAGTAACAGTCGCAGCAAATAAGCGACTTCTGTGCCAGAAGTGCCGCGATATAAGTGCAATTCGTCAACAATTAAATGAAAGACGCTGCCATCTTTGTTTAACCATTCCTTTGTTTTTTCAAAGATATCTCGATCGATATCGCGCATCAGCATGATACTGAGCATAGAATAGTTAGTGATTAAAATATCTGGCGGGGCATCTTTCATATCCCAGCGACAGCGCATTTCTGACCCATCTAAACGCGGGAAAAAGAACCTCACATCATCATCGCCAGTTTGATTTGCGTGTTCGCTAGCTCGCGCGGCTGATTCCTCCATTTGCTGTATTGCTTCCAGCAGTTCTTTTATTTTTTTGCCATTAGGTTTACGATTTTCTGTGTATTCATGCCCCGGTACGGGTGTAACACCGTTGTATCTTCCAAAATAGACTCGGTTGCCTTTTCGATTATTTTGAAACCACTCTCGCGCTGCTTCAGAATCTAAAGCGCGGCGCAGCCTGGTAAGTTGGTCTTCAACTAAGGCATTCATGGGATATAAAATGAGGGCACGAACGGCTGCATCCCGCTGTTCGTGACTCCTCTGAGAAACGCGATAAGAACGCTTAAAACTGCGTTTTGTCTTCACCAATGGGTTGCATTCGTTCTGCCAATCTTTATTTTCCCACCAATCATTGAGGTAGGCTGGCTCTGGTTTAGGAGCATTCCAATTTCTCGATTCTTGGGCAAGGTAAGCAAATAGCGGCAACATAAAAGATTCAGTTTTCCCTGAACCAGTACCTGCGGTTACTACAGCATTTTGACCTTCTAATGCCTGTCGCAGCATTTGGATTTGGTGGCTGTACAGTTCGTAATTGCCTACAAGTCCGCAGGAGGCAAGCTGTTTAAAATCTTGAAGGGTAGATTCATCTAATCCTGGTACGTTTGAAATATCTAAATCATTGATAGTTTTACCCGCTCTTTGATAGCGGGGCATCGGTTCAATCCAGGGTTCTTGATGGAATGCACCGGGTTGTCGCAGCAGTCTTTCGCGTTCTTGTTCTATTTCGGGAAATTGAGTTCCGAAAGCGGTTTTTATGTACAGTAGGAAGTTGTCGCGAATTGTGTTAAAAGCGTTAATGGGGTCGTGCATAAATTACCTCACTATGTTATATTTAAAGATTGATGCAAGAGTGTTTGCCCTAATTTAGCTGCGGTCATTTCTGCTATTTGAGGGGGAATTGCGGAGAATAACTTGAATCCCTGAATTTGCGGATCGTGTGGCAATTTTTTTACATATGTTGCTGAATAACCGGAACAAAGAGTTAAGGCTCTTTCTAGGAGTCGCGGCAGATTCGCGCTGGCTGGTACTGCCATAGTAAATGTGCGTTTGTCGTAGATCAGGACATTCCGCCGCAGTGCTTTGAGAACGGCATACCTTCCCCAATCAATGTCTATTTCGGTACACATTTCGTCTTGCCAAAGATAACAAGTCTTTGTGTTTCTAGAGGGATGACTGTATCGGCTAATACGGATATTAGTGTCGGTTTTTTCGATGGTTTTAAATTGTAATGAACTAGGTTCAAAAGTTTCGCGCTTCCAGCTCAATTCTCGATCGTTAGACCATTTGAGGGTAGCTAAGTAATCGTCAATACTCGCGGCAAAATGCAGCAAAGACCAAGCTGATGGCGTTTCGATAAAAGGTATGCCGAGAGAAGATGCGATCGCCTCTAATTCCCTCACATCCTCTGCTTGTATAGCCACTCGCTTCGGTATCAGCACTGATTCACTGGCTTGTTCTTTGATTTCAAGGTTGATATGATTTCCCGCAGACTGACAAGCATCTGATAATTGTTGGATAGTAGCAGGCGATCGCGCTCCTGCTAAAATGGCTTGAGGAAAGCCAGCACAAGGCAATCGCACCAATACAGGGGGAGCAGCATAAACCTTATTCTTGCTATCATCGCTCAAATTAAAGTCGCAATGACCTAGGGAATCGAGGGCGCGAATTGTTTGAAGTCTTTTATTCTTAATTTCGGTATTTTCCTCCCTCACACCCGTCTCAAGATTATACAAATAATCAAAGGTTTCCTTAAAGGATAGCCAAGCAAGTTCCTTGTTTGCAGAAATAACGTAGAGCAGTTTTTCGGTAGTTTCAGACACGCTCTGCCTCCTTTTGAAATTGTTTCCACAATGCTTTAAAGTTTTGCCTATCTGGCGGGGAAATTTTCCTGCGATCGTACCACAGTATTTCTTTCCATTCCCGCATTTTCTTTCGGTCTTTGCACTTTGACATCAACGGTTGTGACTCTGCCAAATTGGTGCCGCAAAACATTGCTTGACCGCGATGGCGACCTTTGGAAATCGCCCAAACAGGCTCCCAATCTGTAGGTAGTGATTCCGCTGGGCAGATTGCTATTTGCCCAGGTTCTTTACCTACATAGAAAATCCGCTGCTTTCCTTGTATTGGTAAAAAAGTGTTGAAGTTAAAGTCGGGGAAATCAACGCCCCACACCCATGCACCAGCAACGCCCGCGCTCTCATTTTCCCCGGTGTGGAGCTTCCCGAAGCGATCGAACTGTTGCGCGTTGCTTTGGGATGGCAAAGAATAGTTTTCTACCAATAACAGAGAACAGCGCCTGATAATATCCTCCTCACTGCGTGCTTCAATTAGCAACTTCGTTTCCGCTGGAGTATCGGCTGGCAGTTCATAAATACCTGCTGAGTTTCTGCTATCTAATAGCTGATTATTGCAATATACTTTTATTGATTCGCTACCACATTGTAAAATTAATTTGGGCGGGGCAAAATTAAAGAATTTATTGCCTCTTTCCAGGCGGATTCCCCCAGCTAGCTCTAGCCGCACATTAGTCGGGAAAGCTAAGATTGGGTATTCTTGTTTAATGAGTTCGTCACTGCAAGCAGCCTGCGCTTTGAACAAGTGCCACCCACTGGGCAAACCATCTATTATTTGCAACTTTTCAAAGCCTTTGCAGCTAGATTCTCCCCATTTTTTCAGCCGTTCTAAACACTGTTCGTGTGCAGCTAAATAAAATGGCTGTTGAGTTGGCAACTGTCGCACTTCCACAATACCAGGCAATCCCTGAGTGTCTCCATTAACGAATACTCGAATGGGCGATGCTGGCAGCTTAAAACACCATTTAGTAGAGCTATAGTCCGCCGATCGCACTTGCAAACCTTTCAACCAATCAAACTCACAACCAACCAGCGGTTTTCCGTCTGACTCAGATATTAGAGGTGAAGACAAACCCCCACTCTCTTCGTAACAAGAAAAGGATTGAGAATTATCTTCTAAAAATAACAGCAAATCCTCTTCAGGAAATTCGTGTTTGGTACTGCAACGCAAGCTTAGGGTGGCGCGTTTGGCAATTGAATCGAGTTTGCAGCACAATCTCAATAGTCCATAAATCTGCGTTTTACCTGAATCTTCAGCAGTTCCATCCCAATCGCGCAATTCATCAATAATCCATTCGAGCAATGCTTGGCGAAGTTCGTCGCTGTCTCTGGTTTCTTCTAATAAGCTTAAAGTCCGTTTTTGCAGTTGTTTGCGCCCGTGCTTGACTAACAAACGTGCGATCGCCCCCTCATTGGGATATGAAATAGGATCTAAGTCAGCAGCGGCAAAAATAGCAGGGAGTGCGCGACGTTCTTTTTCAATCAAGAGGGTTTGGGCGATCGGCAATCCAATGTGTTTTCTCTTCCCAACGCTGTTGCTGTTGAAGATACCCAATTCGCCAGATTTGTCTTCGTGAGACCACTTTTCTAAATCTTCCCACAGTTTCGACATCCTGTCAAATGAAGGATACTGGCCTGGGGTAGGTTCTTCACCAAGTAATGTTCGCAAGCGCGGATAGTAAGAATGCGCGGCAAAATCTCCTTCAATACCGGCTGCTAAGACAAATAGTGCTAAATAACCAATGTAGGGCGGATAGTCTAATTCTCGCGGTCGCCAATTGTCCTGAGTTTCCAATGCTTTTACGCATAAACCCTGCCTTTTCACCCAAGGAGGTCCGGTTTTAATAGCTTCAATAAAATCTGGAAGATCGGCACCGCTTTCTTGGCCAATATCTGTTATTAGTTCCTCTGTGACATACAGGTGAACGCTGCGCCCTGCCATTTCATTTTTGAAAAAATGAGCTGCGATTAAATTATTCCATTTTAAATAATCCATCTTTATATTTCATATAATTTAATTGGGCTGGATAATTTTAAGTATTATACCCCATGAATAGCGATTATAGTCCGATCGTTCAATGGTCAAAAGAAGATCGAGTTTTTGTTGTCCGTTTGCGTGAATTTACTGATATCATGCAGCCTTGCACTGACGAACACACTTACGAAAAAACCGCCAAACACTGACAATAATTGTTAGAAACATTATTTAAAGAAGTCAGTCAACGAAACACTTGAGGTGCTTAGGCAAATTGCAGCAGAGGAGACAGAACCATGAAATATACAATTGTTATCCAATGGTCAGAAGAAGATCGGTGCTTTGTCGTATTTTTGCCCGAATTTGAGGATGTAATGCAACCAGTAACTCACGGAGATTCTTATGAAGAAGCTATCTACAATGCACGAGAGGTACTGGAGTTACTAATCGAAAGTTGTCAGGCTGAAGGTAAACCATTACCAGCAACTAAGAAGCTAGAACGGCTATTTCAGGCTGCATAAATTTGTTTAAAGCAATATCATTCAAATATGGAATAAGTGCAAAACCGATACACTCAGCTAATCGTGGCGGCACGGCATTGCCAATTTGCCACATTGCCTTTTTCATAGAACCTTCAAAAATAAATGAATCAGGGAAAGTTTGCAGTCTAGCCATTTCGCGGATCGTCCTATTGTACATCTGTGGGGGATGCGAGAGTCATAGGACTTAGACATGGGGCCCAGAAACCGGGTTTTTTACGAAAATACTTTGTTGTAGCCCGCAGATTTGGTAAAAACCCGGTTTCTCAAATCAACTCGGTTTTTGTAGTTTGGGCGATCGGCTACAATATTCTAAACCCCGTTAGCTGGCATCACTCATGCCTAAAAAAATCAGAGAATTGAAAAGCCTATTACTAAAAGCAGGCTTTACTTACAGACAGGGAAAGGGCAGTCACACTGTATGGGAACACCCTTTATTACCTGAAAAAATTACACTATCAGGTAATGATGGTGATGATGCGCCAAATTATCACGAAAAAAGAGTAATTTCTGATTTACAGAAGCTGAAGGAGATAGAAGAATGAATAGCCATTATAGTCTAATCATCGAGTGGTCAGAAGAAGATCAACTTTTTGTGGTCAGCTTACCTGAGTTTACCGATGTCATGCAGCCTTGCACTCACGGACACACTTACGAAGAAGCGGCAAAACACGGACAAGAATTATTAGAAACATTGATTGAACTCTATCAAGAAGATGGCAAACCTCTACCAGAACCTCAGACATTGGGGAAACGATTACAGATTGCGTAAAACCAAATAATTGAGGTGCTGAGGCAAATCCAAGCAGAGGAGACAGAACCATGAAATATACAATTGTTATCCAATGGTCAGAATAGGATCGATGCTTTGTCGTATTTTTGCCTGAATTTGAAGATGTAATGCAGCCCGTAACTCACGGAGATTCCTATGAAGAAGCTATCTACAATGCACAAGAGGTACTGGAGTTACTAATCGAAAGCTGTCAAGCGGAAGGTAAACCATTACCAGCAACTAAGAAGCTAGAACGATTATTTGAGGCTGCATAAATTTGTTCAAATCCATATCATTATACCCAAAAAGTAGGCGATTTGGATATTCTCATCAAACTTCCGAAAGTCTCACCTTATTACCAATTAACTTGAGAAAACTCGACCCAAAGTGTTGAATCTCCAAAAAATTTGCATAGGCAGAAACTGGCTTGTAAACTCTAAAAGTTCGCATAATCCCTAAAGTAGCCGCACTTTCCAAGGGACCAACAAAGCTAGTATCCCTATCCAAAAAATGAGACTGTTTAGCCCAGTAAGCCATCTGTTCTGCATTCAAAAAATAGCACCCTGAATGAGGATTTAAAGCCCGCTCAAAAGCAATCTTTTGTTCCATGATTTTGCCAAATAACTGCCGTTGTTCCTCAATATTTTGAAAATTAGCCGTAGCAGAATGTGTTAAATCGCCATCGATATAGGCTTTAAAAACGGGGGCTTGAGGTGATACTTCGTAACGGTTTGGTTGTAACAAGTTTCCATTGCCACCGTGATGTCTAAACCAGTTTAATTTGTTGAAAAACCACGGATCATGTAAAATCAAGTCATCTTCCAAGTAACAGAAATAATCATATTTGTCAAGACAAGCTCGTAAAACTGCTTGACACTCAAACCCCAACAGCAGTGGTTCGCATTTGGTAGCATGGTGCATAAAAGATTTCGGCTGCACCGGCAATTGAGACAACAGATGATAGCCTTGGGTTGTGCAAATCACAATGTCAATTTCGTGATTCTGATCTTGATTGGCTGGGATAGTTGCACATTCGCCAATGTGAATCATGCACTGAGATTTGCCATACAAAGCTTGCAGCGATGCAACGGCAGCGGTTAAAGCATTGAGTCGCGGTTGCGGATCGTTTCTTTGGGAAGCGTGTTTGCCGTCGCCACTGGGATTGTAAAAGTGAGCAATAGTGAATAGAATTCGCATTGGTGTGAATTAATAATTAAACATTAAACAATAAAACATTAAGGACGGTATTTTAGTCGGCGCAGGGGGACTTTGTAGGTTTAGCCGCGAATTCATTGGTGTCAACTTAAGCTCAAACCTAGTCACAGATTGCTGTTTGACTATTAAGGCCAGATCCCCCCTAGCCCCCCTTAAGAAGGGGGGAACCGGAATCTTCTCAAAGTCCCCCTTCCCCCCTTGGGGGGGGCTAGGGCGTGTTTTCAAACTACTCCTTAAGATTTAGATCCCCCTAAATCCCCCTTAAAAAGGGGGACTTAAAGACTCTTTCCCCCCCCCTTTTTAAGGGGGGCTGGGGGGGATCTTTGGGTTTGAAAACACGCCCTAGCCCCCCTTAAGAAGGGGGGAACCGGAATCTTCTCAAAGTCTCCCTTCCACCCTTGGGGGGGGCTAGGGCGTGTTTTCAAACTACTCCTTAAGATTTAGATCCCCCTAAATCCCCCTTAAAAAGGGGGACTTAAAGACTCTTTCCCCCCCCTTTTTAAGGGGGGCTGGGGGGGATCTTTGGGTTTGAAAACACGCCCTAGCCCCCCTTAAGAAGGGGGGAACCGGAATCTTCTCAAAGTCCCCCTTCCCCCCTTGGGGGGGGGCTAGGGCGTGTTTTCAAACTACTCCTTAAGATTTAGATCCCCCTAAATCCCCCTTAAAAAGGGGGACTTAAAGACTCTTTCCCCCCCCTTTTTAAGGGGGGCTGGGGGGGATCTTTGGGTTTGAAAACACGCCCTAGCCCCCCTTAAGAAGGGGGGAACCGGAATCTTCTCAAAGTCCCCCTTCCCCCCTTGGGGGGGGCTAGGGCGTGTTTTCAAACTACTCCTTAAGATTTAGATCCCCCTAAATCCCCCTTAAAAAGGGGGACTTAAAGACTCTTTCCCCCCCCTTTTTAAGGGGGGCTGGGGGGGATCTTTGGGTTTGAAAACACGCCCTAGGGGGGGTGGGGATGCGAGGGGGATCTTGCAGTCGTCTATAAACAAAAGATACAAAGGATTTCAGGCGATTGTTGACACCAATGCCCCGAATTATATTCGGCTGGGCTGAATTGGAGGGGGATTTTTCCCAATATTTTTTGCATAAATCTTCATCAATTTTACTACATTCAGTCATCAAATAACTCCGGTAGTCGATCGCGCAATTCAGCATTCAAACGCGGCAACTCATCCCGCATCTGCAAGTACCAGTCTCGCCGCTGCCGGTAGTGCCCGCACAGCAAACGGTTCTCCCGCACCCACTCGTAAGCATTCCCAGCTATTTGTCGGCGCAGTTGAACATCGGAAATCAGCAAGTTTAGCTTATTTTCAAACTCTTTTTCAGAGCGATAAATTAACCCGGTTTCACCTTCGACAATTGAATGTTCGTACACCGTAGGACTTGCCAACACCGCCACTCCCCGCGCCGCACATTCAATAAATTTTAAGTCAGATTTAGTTTCATTGATCTGGTTAGGAACTAGCGGTAACAGAGCGATATCGCAACTGTACATAATTTCTTGATATCGTTCGTAACTGCAAAATGACTCAAATTGTTTTTGCTCTGTTTGTAAGGAGTCAAAAAATAGGCGATCGTGAACTACTTTAACTCGAAGGCGGTGTTTATGAGCAACTAAAATTCGATTCAGCGCTGCCATAATTGGTTGCCAATCTTTTTCGCGATTCAGGGCTCCAAAAAAGATGGTAATAGTATCTTCTGCATAAGTGCGCGGTGGTGGTAAATAGGCTAATTGATTGGGAAATACTGTAACATTGGGATTGTACTGTCGTAAAATTTTGGCTAGGGGTTCTGTGGAAGTTTGAACGCAATGACAGCCACGGTAGCTGAGGTAATTGTTGTCTGCGTATTCCCGGCGACGGATGGGATTGTCGTCAATTTCAGCTACTATTAAATAGTCTTGTTGTAGAAGTTGTTTGATGCGGGGAAGATAGGCGGGATATTGCATGATTGTCCGCTGCCAAATAAATACTTTTTCTTCCGCTGGGAGTGGGGAAATTAATTCGAGTGTTTTCACGCCAGATACGGTGCGGACACCGGGAATTGTAGCGCTAAATTTGTCCGGTTCCAATACTCGGAGGCGATCGCACCCTGTAGGTGCCATAATTATGGTTTGAATCAGCAATCTGCGTGGTTGTACAGGGGTTTTGGTCGATCGCACAATATAATATTCAGCACTGGTTTCCGTAGCAAAACTACTCGATTGTAGCTCTAATGCCTTGACCATGGGATGCAGCAATTGCTGAAATTGGGCAAAATTTTCGGTTTTTTGTCCCTTTCCTTGCAATTCGTACACTTGCAATCCGGCTTGAGTAAAGAGTGATTGAATACTTTCTAGGGTAAACCAGTGCTGCATTTTGCCATCGGCATTTTCCCAGTGCCCGCGCAACAAATTGACAATGCGCCGCCAGTATTGAACATTGGGAATTCTGGCGAAAATTTGACCCCTGGGATGCAGCAAAGCACTGTATTGTTTGAGGACATCCCAAGGATTTTTGAGGTAAGGTAACAAATCGCCAAACACCAAACAATCAACGGTGCCTGGGGCGATGTCGAGACTGGCGATGTCGGTTTCTTCTATATTGGCGATCGCCACCCAGTTTAGCCGATCGACTGCTATTTTAGCTTTTTCTCGATCGCATTCAATGCCAATATATTGACAATGGGGATTTGTCAGCTTGTACTGTGCGCCCATAGCCCCCGTACCGCAGCCTATTTCGACAATGACTTTAGCATCCGGGGGTAGCAGATTCAAGAGGTCATGGTTGACGCGATCGATCACTTTCTCTAATTTGTGAGCATGGCGATGCCAGTATACAATGGCGATCGGCACATTTGTCAAGCACCAAATCAAGTAAAAAAAATTATAGCATAAACTATGAACCCTAACTTAGGAATTAACATCGCCGGCTACATCAACGGTGAATTTGGAGTTGGAGAAGGAGTCAGAGCAAATATTAGAGCCGCTGAAGCCGTCCAAATTCCCTTCACTATCAACAATTTCACCCGCAGTCCCCACCGCAGTCAAGACACCAGCTATCAAAACTTCAGCCCAGACAATCCTTATCCCATAAACCTAATTCAAGTCAACGCCGATGAAGTCAACACTTTCTTAAAACATTCTGGTTCCAGCTATTTTCAAAATCGCTATAATATCGGCTTTTGGGCCTGGGAAATGCCCGAATTTCCTCAAAAATGGCAACCAGTATTTGACAATTTTAACGAAATATGGACTTACAGCAACTACTGCGCCGAAGCAATTTCCCTAGTCTCGCCAATTCCCGTCATCAAAATAATGCCCAGCATTGATTTAGCCCCATCTTACCTAAACAGAAAATCCCTGGATTTGCCAGAAAATAAATTTATTTTTCTATTTATATTCGACTTTTCCAGCCGCATCGAACGGAAAAATCCTTTAGCTGCCATTCAAGCATTTAAGCAAGCTTTTGGTCAAGACGATCGCGTACTATTTATCCTCAAATCTTCCAACTCAGACAAAAACGTCAAAGATTTAGCATTGTTAAAATCCGCCATTGGAAATGCGACCAATATTCAACACTTAGACGGATATTTATCGAAAAATGAAATAAATAGTTTGCTCTACAATTGCGACTGTTATATATCCCTACATCGCTGTGAAGGATTTGGTTTAACCATGGCCGAAGCCATGTTTTATGGCAAACCCGTAATTGCGACTGCTTATTCATCAAATACAGAATTTATGAATGTGGGCAATAGCTTTTTAGTCAAATATAAATTAATTCCCCTTGAGGCAGATTGCGGCCCTTACAAAAAAGGCAATTTTTGGGCAGAACCGGATACAGAACACAGCGCTTATTTAATGCAGCATATATTCAATAATTACGGGGAAGCTCAACAAATAGGAGCGAGAGCAGCGCAGGAAATTAAGACTTTACTAAGTCCATCAACTGTCGGTAAAAAAATTCAAAAACGTTTGGAACATATTGCTCAAATCACGCATAATTTTCAAGATTTAAACAATTCAAAAACTGCCCTGCTAAATCATCGCCCAACAAGCGATATAAATTGGGAATCCTCACCTCAAACAGTACAACCTTTAGTGAGTATTTGCATTCCGACATATAACGGAGCAGCATTTATTGGTGAAGCAATTGAGAGTGCTTTGGCTCAAACTTACCCTAACATAGAAGTGATTATATCCGACGACGGCTCCACAGACCAAACAATTGCGATCGCCCAATCATTCACCTCAACAACCTCAGTAGATTTACGCATCATCCTCCACCGCAATTATGGCCTCTCGCAAAACTGGAACTTCTGCATTTCCCAAGCTAAAGGTAAATACATTAAATTTCTGTTTCAAGACGACTTACTCGCACCAGAATGTATTGAAAAAATGGTCGAACTTGCCGAAACACACCAAAATATAGGCATGATTTTTTCACCCCGTGGAATTACCATAGACGCATCTGAATCCAATCCTATTTTACAAAAAGCTTCCCAATCAATTAAAGATTTGTACAAAGGTTGGTCAAATTTAAAACCGATTCAGCCCGGACAAGAATTACTAGCAGATCCTAACTGTTTAAGCAACCCCATCAACAAAATTGGTGAACCGACTACCGTCCTAATTGCCGCCCGCGTTTTTGCCGAAATCGGATTATTTGATTCGGGATTATCTCAGTATGTAGACTTAGATATGTGGTGGCGAATTATGGGAAATTATCACATCGGATTTGTCCCTGAAACACTCTCCTCACTGCGGATTCATCCCGAACAACAAACTTGGAAAAATTTCTCTGCGGGCGAAAATCATAAAGATGTAGTCAGATTTTACCAGAAACTCCTAACTAGCCCTGAATACGGTTTTTTGAATCCCAAAATCAAACAGACTATTCAACAAAAATTAGATGCCAAAACTCAGCGGAATTCCTCTGAATTATCCAAGCTAATTCAAGATTATCACAAATCGCCAAGTAATGAGTCTACTGTCGGAAAACTGCGAAAATACCGCCTACAAATGGCTAAATATTGGCTGAATTTACCAGCAGAACAATGTGAAAATGCTTACAGGGGAGACCTGGGGAAAGCTCACCAATTGCTACTAGATAGTGGTATCAAACATGAAACCTTGACGGCGGAAGAACCAAGTTTTGTCCAGGAGTTATGTTCCACTTTGTCTCTAGGAGGAGAACTTATATATAGGCTGCAATATCTTCTAGCAGCTATGCTGTACCGCGAGGCTTATCAGTTGCCATTATCCTATCAAAATGCAGCGATTCCTCAGTGGTTTTTTGACGGTTTTTTGAAATTCCTGTTTCAGTCTCCTACTTATTTTCAAGAAGCTGGAGAGGTTGCAGGATATGCTCAGTATTTGCAGCGTTTAATAGAGTACGTGGCTGGGAATATTGCCAGTTTTCCGGCTACGGAAATTTGGCGTTATTTGGCGCAGTTTATTGCGGAAAATCTCAGCTTAAAAAGCTTGTATCTCAGCGAAGGTAATCTCCTTGATATTGGGAAGTTAAGAGATGATATTATTGAGTATTATTTAAGGAATATAGGGTCTAAAATAGATTTTATTTTTGAGCATAGCGCCACGGAACGCAGCAAAATTAAATTGGGGATTTTGCTCGATCAAATCTGTGCGGAACCAGAGACTTTTGCCGCCATGGCAAGTTGTGAATATTTAGACAGAAGCAAGTTTGAAATTATTGTGTATAATTTCTATCCTCTGCCACAGGATTCCTTGGGTAAATACTTTGAAAGTCGGGTTGACAAGGTAGTACACCTGTCAGCAGACTTGCTCAGTCAAGTAGAGGAAATGCGATCGCACAATTTAGACATTCTGCTCCTGGGGACCAATACCACCGACACCCCCAAACCTAGCACTTTGCTGTCCCTACACCGACTAGGGCGCCTCCAAATAGCTGCTACTCTATCGATTCCGGTGACTACCAGGGCTCGCAATATCGATCGCTTCTTGACCGGAAATTTGACATCCACCCCAGATGCACCCCTAGAGTATCGGGAAAAATTAATCACTTTAGAAGGCTCAGGAGTTTGTTTCAGTTATCCTGTAACATCAGAAAAATCGACGGTTCAACCAACAAGAAGAAGTTGGGGTGCAACGGAGCAATCTGTAATATTTATGTCCGGTGTCACAGCTTTTAAAATTATCCCAGAATTGAGATCGACTTGGGCCCAAATAATTGCCTCTACACCGAATTCGATCTTAGTTTTATATCCCTTTCATTCGCGCCGGGAAAAATTTCCCATGATGCCTTTTTATCACCAAATGCGATCGCTATTTGCGGAATTTGGGATTGACAAACAGCAATTGGTGACGATCAAAGCGTTGCCGACGGCTGCCGATTACCAAGAATGTTTGAAATTGGCTGATATATATTTAGACTCCTATCCCGATAGCGACGCTGCATCCCTAGTAGCACCGCTGTTGGCGGGGTTGCCGGTGGTGGTGAGAGCCGGCCAAACCGGGCGCTCTCGACAATCCGCAGCAGTAATCGCAGAACTACAACTTCCTGAATTGGTAGCAAACAGCGAGAATGGTTATGTGGAGATTAGCACAGCATTGGGAAGTAACCCAGAATTGCGCCGGCACTATCGGGATCGAGTCCAAAGCCAAATGGCTACCAACCCAAAATTGTTGGACAGTCGCGCTTACTCCTTTAAACTCGGAACACTGTTGGAAGAGATATTTTTCAAGGGGATTTAAATGTGAGATGGGGCGGGTTCCCGTACCTACCCACCAGCAGATTGATGTTTGTAGAATCCGCTCTCAGGCCTGTTTTGGAGAATGTTGCCAGATGTAGTTGTTAGGGAACCCCCCCGAAAACCAAGCGTCAGGAAACAAACAGGAAGAGCGTTAGCCCGCTAATGGTCTGCTATTATCGGGAAACTGAGGTAGCGTCAAATTCTGCCAAATATAGCCGACCCGCTACCTGGTGTCGATCGCTCGCGGTGAAAGCTGCCGTCAGCACCCGTTAACACGATCGAAAAGTAATAAGTTTACTCGGCTAGTCCTAGTAAATTCTATGGAATTATAACTGTTAGTGGTTTAGTGGTTGTCGCTCTTTTCCTACCACAGTTAGATTAAAAGGGGAAGCGCAAGTCAGTTGGAGACACAAAAATGACAGGACTTTTTCAAATCGGGGATAAATTACTGCAAGCTCAGGATATGCCATCGCTCCTGAAGCGCTATCAGTTGATGCCACAATTTTTGCGGGGCGTAATCATCGACCAAGCGATCGCATCCTTCAGTTGCAGCGACGAAGAACGCCAATCCGCCTTGGAGAACTTTCTGGTTCAGTACCAACTGACAGCCCCCGAAGCCAGAGAAGCTTGGCTTCGCAGCCAGCATATGACCCTAGAAGAACTTCAAGAAATGGTCACCAGACCCTTGCTGATCGAAAAATTTAAGCAAGAAACTTGGAGACCTAAAGTAGATAACTATTTTTTAACCCGCAAAGCCAGCCTAGACCATGTAGTCTATTCCCTGGTCCGCACTAAAAATCCAGCATTAGCCAACGAACTATACTTTCGCATCTCGGAAGGGGAACAAAGCTTTGCTGAAGTGGCCCAGGAATTTTCCGAAGGCCCAGAGTCCAAGTCCGGCGGCTTGTTAGGACCAGTACCCCTCAGCCAGCCACACCCAGCAATCAGTAAACTTTTGTCAGTGAGCAAACCAAATCAACTTTGGCAGCCACGTCCTCTGGCAGAATGGATGGTCATTATTCGACTAGAAAAATTCATGCCAGCTCAGCTAGACGAATCCATGCGACTGCACTTAATTAACGAACTATTTGAAACCTGGGTCGCCGAACAAATATCGAAAATAGGCCCGCTACAGCCCCTCTCTTCGGTGTCTTCAATCTCATGAAGATATAGCAATGAGGGGTCAGTTACCCCCCATTGACCCGTTGGACTGTGGAGACTCGATCGACTAACTCCGCATCCTGACCACCATCAAACAGTAAAGGGTGCGAGTCAATTTTTCAATCTAAAATCTAAAATCTAAAATCTAAAATCGGATGACTTCTTCCGCTGTTTCCCCATCTCAGATTCAGGATTTCCTGGCTCAAACTCCCCCTTTTGACCGACTCTCGGAGACGGCACTCAACGCTTTGGTGGCGAAATGCCAACTGTTAGGTTATCGGACTGGGCAGCCGTTGTTTGAACGGGAAAAAATGCCGACTCAGGTGGCAATTATCTATGATGGTCAGGCCCGACTCCTGGGCTTTGACCAGCGCTCTCAACGCCACGTCAGTTTACGATTGGTACAGCCCAAGGAAATTCTCGGCTGGGCGGGTTTGCTCAGGTGTGTTCCTTGCGAAACTGCGATCGCCTCTACAAATGTAATTGCGATCGTCATACAAGCCGAAGATTTCCTCAGCTTACTCGAAAAACAGCCGCAATTTGGAGAAGCCTTTCGCGAACATTGTTCCTTGAGCGAAGTATTTGAACTGTTGAGCCTAGAATTGCAGCGCCAGGCCGATTCTTCCTCTAACCTCAAGGACATCACTGTGCAAGCTTGGCAAGATGCGAAAGTGATCAACCTGCCCAATGGTAACAAAAAAACCCAAGAGCTCGCCAAAGAGTTAGAGGGCGATCGCATTTGGCTAGTCAGCAGCGGCGTCTTGGGCGACTTTCCCACCGGCAGTCGCTTACATCTTAACGGCGAAGCCAAATCCCTAAAAGTAGAAGGCCGCCTGGGCACTCGCTTGGTAGGCTTCCGGGAACCCCCACCACCAACACCAGAAGCAGATCCCCTAAACGATCCCACAGAAATCGAACCAGGAGACTTGGAGAACCAAAGTCTCTTTGACAAAGTAACCATCGCCCCACCGCGTCCCCCAGAACCCTCATCGGGTCAAACCAAGGATGCTGCTAAATACCCAGTTTTCCGGGGCCGAGGGCAAATAGACGGGCCACTAGCTTGCTTCCAGATGTTAAGCAAGTATTTTGGCATGAAGTTTCGTCGAGATATCATCCGCAAAGTTCTCGACAATCAGTTAAAAACCGCTGGTTCCATCAGTATCCAAGCCTGTGGTGCGATCGCCCAAAGCATCGGCCTGACACCTCAAATGGCCCAAGTACCAGCAGAAGCAATCAACCGCATCAAAGCCCCAGTAATGATTAAATGGAAAGACAGCTTTGCCATTATTTACAGCATTACCGAGCAGGAATTAACCATCGCCAGCCCCGAAGAAGGGCTGATGCGAAAGCGCGTAGCTCAGTTTAGAGAAGTCTGGGGAGAATCAGGAGAAGTCCTGCTGCTACAAGCCCCGCAAGTTGAACAAAAAGAACAGTTCAGCTTCTGGTGGTTCGTGCCGGCGTTGATGGAACACAAGACAGTATTTATTGAGGTGTTGCTAGCCTCGTTTTTTGTGCAACTATTCGGTCTTGCCAATCCCTTAATTAGCCAAGTAATTATTGATAAAGTATTAGGTCAGCGCAGCATTGATACCCTAGATATTTTAGGAGCATTTCTGTTAGGAGTTGCCTTGTTTGAAGGACTCCTCAATGCTTTGCGTACCTTCTTGTTCATAGACACTTCCAACCGCATAGATGTCAAATTAAGTGCCGAAGTCATCGACCACTTACTCCGGCTTCCTCAAAATTACTTTGACAATCGGCGCGTGGGAGATTTGGTCTACAAATTTAGCATGATGGGCCAGATTCGGGAATTCATGACCGGTACAGCCCTGACAGTAGTTCTCGATGCAGTATTCTCGGTGGTTTACGTCGCCGTGATGCTCTCCTACAGCGTTCAGTTAACGGCAGTATCTTTGGCCGTCGTACCAGTGCTTGCCCTGATGATCGTGCTGATCAATCCCCTCGTGCTGCGCCTGATTAAACAAAGAAATATGCGTTTTGCTGACTCTCAATCTTATTTAGTAGAAGTAGTCAGCGGGATTCAAACTGTTAAGGCGCAAAATATTGAATTGAAATCCCGCTGGGAGTGGTCTAGCCGCTATGCTAAATACATTACTGCCAGTTTTAAAACTATTATTACGGGGACTACAGCCGGTACAGTTAGTAGCTTCTTAAACCAAGTTGGTAACTTAGCTCAGTTGTGGGTGGGAGCTTATTTAGTATTGAAAAATGACATCACTTTGGGTCAGTTAATTGCTTTCCGAATTATTTCGGGGAACGTGACAGGTTCATTGCTCAGGTTTGTCAGCGTTTGGCAAAGTTTCCAAGAGGTGTCAATGTCGATCGATATGCTTAAGGATGTCGTCGATACGCCCACGGAAACCAGCGATGAAGACCGCAGTAACATCCCCATGCCCGCAATTCAAGGACAGGTGGCCTATGAGGAGGTTTCTTTCCGATTCCTCGAGAGCGGTTCCCTGCAATTGGCCAATGTGAATTTGGAATTTCCGCCTGGTAGTTTTGTGGGAATTGTGGGGGGAAGTGGTTCCGGTAAGAGTACAGCGATGAAGCTGTTGCAGCGTCTTTATCCGCCACTTTCTGGTCGGATTTTTATTGACGGATATGACATTGCTAAGGTGGAATTGTATTCCCTCCGCAGCCAACTTGGGGTGGTGCTCCAAGATACTTTGTTGTTTAACTGTACGGTGCAGGAAAATATTGCTCTGAGCAATCCCGACGCGAGCACGGATGAGATTGTCCGAGCTGCGAAACTAGCAGTAGCCCACGATTTTATTATGGGTTTACCCGCTGGCTATAATACGGTAGTGGGAGAGCGGGGTTCTTCCCTTTCTGGGGGTCAAAGGCAACGTTTGGCGATCGCCCGGACAATCTTGCAAAACCCCAGACTGCTGATTTTGGACGAAGCTACCAGCGCCCTAGACTATCATTCCGAACGCCAAGTTTGTAATAACTTAGCAGAAGCTTTTAAGGGTCGCACCGTGTTTTTCATTACTCACCGTCTGACTACCATCCAAAATGCGGATGTGATTATTATGATGGATCAAGGTGCTGTAGTCGAGCAGGGAACTCATAAAGAATTAATGAGTCTTAAAGGGCGTTACTATTGCCTCTTCCAACAACAAGAGTCATCTAACACTTGATAACCAAAAAATTACCAAATAACTAATAACAAGTAAACCCATGGCAATGAAATCCATAATGCTCTCAGAGCAACCAGTCATTCTAGAAAAACCAGCGATTTGGTCCCGCTTGTTTTTGTGGATGATCATGCTGATGACCACTTCAGCAGTAGTTTGGGCCTATTTTGCTAGCGTCGAACAATCCGTACCCGCCGTCGGTCAATTGGAACTCAAAGATGGTGCCAGAGACATCCAAGCGCCTGCTACGGGCGCAGTGGTGAGAGTTCACGTCGAAAATGGCGATCGCGTAGAAAAAAACCAGCCTTTGCTTACTTTTAACCCCGTTGCATCCAGTGCCGATTTCACATCCCTGAAGAAAACCAAAGACGCCCTGGAAAAGGAAAATAAATTTTACCAAGACGTGGTTAATGGCAGCATTCAAGGTCCGATTCCTTCTAACCTAGAATCAACCATCAAAGATAGGCAAAGCATCGCTGCACAAAATCAAGTGCTCCAAGCATTAATTGACGAACTCTACCTGAACCGAGGAGCCAGCGGTAATTTTGATGCAGCTCAGCAAGGGCTTTATGTTAATTATCGATCGGAATTTCTGTCTCGTGCAGCCGCCGTCCAAGGACAAATTCAGGAGTTGCAAAAACAACTCAAGCAAGCTGAAGATGCCGAAAAAGCAGCAGGCGATCAAATGACAGTCGCCCAGCAACAACTGGGTTTTGCTCAGAACCAATTAAACTATTCTCAGCAGCAATTAGATTCTGCCAAAGAGCAAGTAAAATCTGCCGAATCTCAGAAAATCTTAGCCGACGAACAGTTAGCCAAGTCCCAACAGGTGCTCAAGTCCAATCAAGGTATTTTGAGCAGACTAGGCCCACTGGTGGAAGCAGGAGCGATCGCTGAACTCCAAAAAGAAAAACAGGAGCAAGATGTTTTCCGAGGCCAAAGCGATGTCCTGAAACAACAAGATCAAATCAAGCAGCGCGAAGGTGAAATAAATGCCCGTAAAGGCGACATCAATACCCGCAGAGGTGAGATCAACACCCGCAGAGGTGAGATTAACGCCAGACAAGGTGACATCCAAAAAATCACGGCTGAAATCCAACGCCAGCGAGGAGAGCAAGAACGAATTCAAGAATCGATTAAGCGAGCAGAGGAACAGTTGAAAAACACCAAGGATTCCTGGGCAAAAGAACTGTATACTAAAATTTCCGAAAACCAGAAACAAATTGCCAGCAGCGACTCTCAACTGAGTCGGTACAAAGTAGAAAACCTGAAAAAGTTATCAGACATCAATTCTCAACTAGAAAAGGCACAGGAAAACCGTAACACTCAAGTTCTGAAGTCCCCAGTATCCGGCGTGATTTTTGATTTGAAACCTTCTACCAAGGAGAAATCTAAATTGGATCTGGCAAAAGATCCGATCTGCCAATCCATTATTAACTCAGTCTTGAAACCGGGGGAACCGCGCCCCAAACGCTGCGAAGAGGCTTATTATGAAGCGCAGCAAACTGAGAAGTTGCTCAAAGTTTTGGATGATGAAAACGGCTTACAAGCAAATGTTTATCTAGAAAACAGCAACGTAGCCCTGGTATTAGATGCTTTGAGACAGAAGCGGGCAAAATTGGAGCAGTATCACGGCAAACAATTGGATGGAGAAAAGATTGACTGCGAAAAAGGTAAAAGTTGCGCTTGTCCTGAGAAGGAAGTTAACAGAGATAAACTGGGTTTGACTAAATACCAATGCGTGCCTGTGGAAGTTAATGTAGAAGCTTTCCCGGCGATGGAATTTGGTACTGCTGAAGGTGAAGTGATAGAGATTAGCAGCGATGCTGTGGCTCCCACAGAACTGCGGAAATACTACGCTTTTAAAACCACAATTAAGCTCAAAAATCAAAAGTTTGTTTTGAACAAGGACAAGCCCAATCAAGTGGAAGTTAATTTGCAGTCAGGAATGGCAGTGAGTTCTAATATCAATATTGGTAAGCGGACTGTTTTGCAGATGTTTATCAACCGATTTACTGGCAAATTGGATACCTTCAAGACTGTTAAGTAGCCACTACAATTCAGCGATTGCAGGGCTTTTATAAAACCGATAGTCCGGCAGGGGTTAAAACCCCTGCCTCAAAGCAAAAGTCCTCTTTAGAGGACTCATATCAATTCCGGTTGTATCGGAATGATTTAACCGCGAAGGCGCGTTCCCCGCAGGGGTTCCCGTAGGGTAGGACGCGAAGGAAGAGAAGAGAGAGTTTAATAATTCCAATGAAGAGAGGATTTGATATCAGAAGAAGAATTTTCAACCATTAGTCATCTTTGAGAGGAATGTCACTATTAGACAGGGAATTCATATCCCGCTGTATTAAATAGATTGCTGGTATTTTTCCAACAATTGCGGGATGTAATCATAGCCATCAACTCCGATCGCCGGAATGATACCTCCTCGACTCTTAGCCAAAGACTCCTGAAAAGCCTCACCGCCCATTTGTCCCCGCAAAATAGTCAGCAAACCAGCCGATTGACGCCACTCCATCGCCCCAATTTGCTCCAAAGTATACATCCCCAAACTACCAGCGAATATAGCTTTGTCTAGTTCATTGATACTGTAATAAGCTTGAGCTAAATAAGCCAAATTCAGACCTTGTAAATACAAGTCGCCGGAGAATTGGGCCGCTTGCCAACCTTTGACCAAATATTCGATCGCACTTTCGGAATTTTCCAGCGCAATTTTAGCAATCCCCAGACTGCTGGAACAAAAAGCTTGACTTTGCCTATCTCCCAACCTTTCCGAAAGCAACAAACCTTGTTCCAAATAGCCGATCGCACTTTCATACACCTCCGGCTCCACATCCTCCAATTGGCGTGCTTGAAACACCTCGCTATAACCCAAATTAGCCAAAGCATTCGCCTCACCTTGCCGCTCTCCCGCTTGTCGTGCCATAATTAAAGCCCGCTGACTGTAATTAATCGCTTCCTGATAGTTTTTCTGAGAAACATAGTTGCGGCTGATGTGATTTAGATTCGCAACTTCGCAGGCTTTGTCATCTTCTAGACGAGCAATTTCCAGGGCTTCTTTGTGCAGTAAGATCGATCGCTCATAAGCACCCACAGCCCGCATCGAATAACCCAAAAGCGTCAGAATTCGAGCCTTAGCTTGAGTACCTTCAACCCGTCGCAGCGGTTCATCCAAATACTCCAAAGTGTGACGCAGAGATTTGCCATCAAAGGAGGCGAAAATCCCACCGTAAAGCGGAAAGTATTCTCGCTGAGAAAAAGCCCGCAAAATTTGCAAAGTTACTTGAAAACAAGCATTTGCTAACTGTTCGCCACTTTTGGTAGAATTGTTAAATCCGCTGGCTAACTGACTCCAAATTACCGAAAAAGTAATGTAAGTAGAAATCGAAGCTTTGGTTGACACTTTGGAATCGTAAACTTGCTTGTCAAACCATGTCGCCAAAGCCCGCTGCAAGCACTGCAAAATAATCGCTAATTCCACCAAAGCGCCCAATTCTAAACTCGATTGTTTCGCAGCTAATTCAACGATCGATTCACCGATCGCAATTGTCTGCAAAAGAGCGTGAGGAAACGGACTTTTCATCTTTTTGGCCCAAAAAGCCCAAGGCCCGTTTTGTTCGGCACTACCGCTAAATCCTAGCTGCTGTGGCTGATAAATCCAGCCCACAAGTTCTGGTTCCAGTCGTTGCCAAGATTCTAAACCTTTGGCAATCCCGCTGGTGATTTGCTGCAAGTCTCGCTCGGTTTCGGGATTGGAAGTTTGCAGCATTTGTTGGTGCAGGGATTTTGCTAATTGCTGCAATTGATCGAGAGTCAGGGGAAGTTCTTTGTTGGGGTCGATTACTTGGAATAATGTCAGGAGACGGGTGTTGGATTCGGCGGTGAGGATTTGTTGGATGGCCGAGGCGATCGCACTAGAAACTCGGTTGTCCTTTTGCCAGCGTTCCCATTCTCCTTGGATGGTTTTTAGCGCTCTGAAAGTACGATTTGCTTTGGCTTGTTTGATTTCATCCTTTTCATTCCTAAGCAGGTTTTCGGTGGCATCTAGGCGTTCTCCGAAGCAGCGTTCAAAAATTTCGCCGGTGCCGGTGCCGATGTCTTGGACGAGCATTTGATATACTTGTTCTTTGGAGCGGATTTGACCCTTGAGGGTGATTTCGACGATTTTGTCGATGAGGGCTAAGTAGCGATCGCGCAATGAGGTAGATTCTGGCATAAGTAGTGTTTTGTTAATAATTTTTTATGGACAGTGCTAGCAGCATTTGACGCTAGTATTTAATTTTACAGCTCCTCTGGATTTATGCCCATTGCTCTGAGGCGATCGGCTAAACGATTTGCCCGCTCCCTTTCTGATTCAGCTTGTTGTTTTTCTGATTCAGCACGTTGCCTTTCAATTTCAGCTTGCTGCCTTTCAAACTCAGCTCGTTGGCGTTCCAATTCGGCTCGTTGACTTTCCAATTGAGCTTGCTTTCTTGCAAATTCTTCGGGAGTCAGAGCCAAATTCCCATTAAGATCGTACCAGCGCAGCCACAACCTTTCATTTTGCAGGAAAGCACCTTGCCACAAACCCAAACTCAACTGAATTTCCGGTATCCAAAATCGAGAACCTGTTAATATTTGTTCGCGGTAACGGTTGCCAATTAAGCGAAACACTCTCAATTGGTTGTTGTATTTGCTAAACACAAAGTAATAGGGAATCTTCAAAATTCTCTCGTAAACTTCCCACTTAGTCGGAGGTTTGTTTGGTTCTGATTCTGTCAGCCCCAAATCTTCATCTTCCGTACTTGGTGACAGAAATTCGATCGCGATTAAAGGATTGACTGCTTCATCCCAAATCACGTAACTTTGGCGCAAGTCTCTGTCTTGGTAAAACCTCGAAACGCCCACAACTAAATACCAATCGGGTCTTTTGTACCAATTGGGATGGTTGGAGTCGTAATATAGATTGAGATCGCTGGCCGAAAATAGGCGATCGGCTGGATAATTAGGAGGAATGCAGCTATCGCACAAAAGTTGTGCTTGCCACCGATGATATTCGTCAGGCAAACCGGGTTCCTCCGGGTCTTCACTAGGTAGATCGTACATCGTCGGCAGCACTTTTGCTTGGGAAGATTGCGAATCTGGTATGTACATTGTTATACAATTATCCCTGGGAGATGTTAAGGAGATACAGGCACTGCGGTAATTGTTACATTATAGCGCGATGCGATCTCTTGTGGCAGAAAGTCAGTATCTTTTGCACCGGGAATCTTGGCTAAATAACAATCGCGAACTGCAAACATAAAACCTTTAATTGCCTCTGGTGCATTCAGAAAGTCGGCATCTATTAGAAAATCGCGCCACTTACTTTCATTGTCATCATAAGTCTCTACTAAATGCAAGCCTGCTAAATACTCGGCTACGGGGTCAAGTACAAAGCGGACATTCTCTTGGCTGGGAAGATTCGTTTGCAGGAGGTGGAGTTTGTCTTCGAGATAGTTGAGGCGTTGCTCTGCATTTTGTGAATTTAAGATAGATAGCGCATTGATGGCATCTTTAATCTTCGTGCTAGCGGGTCGATAAGTTAGTTTCAAGCATTCCCAAGCCAGCAATTGAGCATCTTCGTAAACGGTACGATTTGTCAATTTATTCTCTGCCACATCCCGGTTGAGTTGCTTCACGTACTCCAGCATCAAATCTGGTATGTTTTGAGGTAAATTTTGATCTTTGACTCCTTCCATTTTAGCGATTAATACATCTGCGTACAGTTTGGCAAACAATACAGTTGTACTTCTGCCTTGAATTCTGATTTCTTCTAAAAGTTTAGCCAAATCGCCGCAGACATAATGAAATTGCGAACCGTTGAAAAGATGCAGTTTCCCTAGCTTATCCAAGTATTTTTCCATGAAAGCTGATAGCTCAGAACCTTCTATTCGCAGCGGGTGAATCGTTGTTTTGGGGACGTTACGCATTGTTGAATCAAGTCGCGAAGTCACAACCAAAGCATTGACGGGGAAATCGGAAGAATTAGGGTTGATTTCCTTTTGAGTTGTTTCTGCCATTTCTGAAAAATGGTCGGTAATTACCAGGATACGGCGCTGTTGCAGCAAGTGTTGCAGCAGTTCTCGCTCAATGGAGGTAGGATGGTTGCTGATAGATTTTAGCTGACCGCTTATGGCTTCCAAGAACGGATGTTTGGCTGCGAGAAATTCACTTTCTAGTTCTTCGATCAGAATTGGAATCATCAGGTGTTTGCAGAGGCGTTTGCTTTTATCTGCTGCCATTGCCCTATCTGCAATTTGACAAGCGATGCTAGTTTTGCCGATACCGCCTTCACCCCATATGAGCAGACAAATTCGCTTTTTGGTGAAAATTGATTGCAAATCTTCGCGCCTGAGTTCAGGTACTTTTTTGTCGTCTAATTCAAAAGCAACTGGGATGTAAGTAGCGCGGTTTTTGACTGTTTCGTTTGTGGAAAATTGTTCGCGAACTGTTTTGATATGGGCTGAAACCCAGGCATCTAGGACTCTGGGACGGTAAAGAAAACAACTGAAAAAGGTAAGGTCGCGAGTTCGCACTGGAGCACCGCCCAATGTTTCAGGTAGTTTGAATTCGTAGGGTTTGAGTGCGTTGTTGATTCGCAGCAGCCATAAGGGACGCAGCCGGAGGATTGCAAACCACAGGGAGGGGAAGAAGATTAGGTAAATTATTGCTGCTGCTACCCATTGATTCTGGCTAATTAATTTGAATAACTTGGCGTTTTGTTCGGCTTTGAGAACATTGATGTATATACGGAGATTTGCGATATTTGTTTTTGAGTCTGAAGAGTGTAAATAGAACTCATCACGACGTTCAGGCTTAGACTGTTCCAAAATTTTTAAGGCTGATTCTAGGTTTGATACAGCCTGATTCAACTCTGATGGGGTTAGCGTCTTTGCCTTTGATTGAAGGCTAAGAGCAATTCTCACCAAGGCATAGGTGGCACTTCTACGCACATATAAATCGGAGTCTTTAAGCAGGGGAATTAGCTGCGACACAGCAGTTTTAGCTTCTGCACCCATACTCCCCAAAGCATCGGCGGCGTAGTTACGCATATATTGATCGGAGTCTTTAAGTAGGGGAATTAGCTGCGGTACAGCAGTTTTAGCTTCTGCACCCATACTCCCCAAAACAGAGACTGCACTCCGACGCACATCTGGATTTGAGTCTTTAAGCAGGGGAACTAGCTGCGGTACAGCAATTTTAGCTTCTGCACCCATACTCCCCAAAACAGAGGCTGCATTGCTACGCACATTTGCATCGGAGTCTTTAAGCAGGGGAACTAGCTGTGGCAGTGCAGTTTTAGCTTCTGCACCCATACTCTCCAAAACAGAGACTGCACTCCGACGCACATCTGGATCGGAGTCTTTAAGCAGGGGAAGTAGCTGTGGCACAACATTTTTAGCTTCTGCACCGATATTCCCCAAAGACTCAGATGCACTGCTACGCACATTGGCATCGGAGTCTTTAAGCAGGGGAAGTAGCTGTGGCACAACATTTTTAGCTTCTGCACCGATTTTCCCCAAAGCAGAGGCTGCACTGCTACGCACACCTGCATCGGAGTCTTTAAGCAGGGAAACTAGCTGTGGCACAGCACTTTTAGCTGCCGCACCGATTTTCCCCAAAGCAGAGGCTGCACGGCTACGCACACCTGCATCGGAGTCTTTAAGCAAAGGAATTAGCTGTGGCATAACTGTTTCAGTTTCTTCACCGATTGTCAAAGCTTCTGCCACACTGCTACGCACACCTGCATCGGAGTCTTTAAGCAAAGGAATTAGCTGCGGGATAACTGTTTTAGTTTCTTGACTGATTCTCCCCAAAAAAGGAGCTACACTGCTACGCACATCTGGATCGGAGTCCTTAAGCAGGGAAATTAGCTGTGGCATAACATTTTTAGCTTCTGATGATACTAAACTGCTCCCGTAAGTCATGTTGTTTAGCAAAGCAGCAGCGCGACGACGTACCCGCACATCTGAGTCTTTCGAGGCTTTGACAAGAGCAGGAATAGCAGAGGTACCAAATCGTTGCAAAACCTGGGCAGCACTCTGACGGACTACTAAATTCTTATCCCGCAAGGCTTCAATCAAAGCCGGTATGGCTGGTTCACCTATTTTTACTAACTTCTCAATAGCTGCATCAATTTCCCTTTCATCGTTGCTCTTTAACTTCTCAATGAGGGAGGCAATTTCTTTGGGATTAGCCTTGGATGTGCTCAAATTTTCAGCCGTAGCATTGCGAATCAACAGCAAAGGCGATGTGAAAGATAGAAACGAGAGGGCAATTACGGCAACTAATCTTTGTCGGTAGTGCTTCGTCATGGGCCAGAATCCTTGTATTTGATGAGCCGTCTCAGCCATTTGAATAATTGTATCTACATTCTCATCAAATTGGTTTCCAGAGTTCGGGATCTAAATTTGTGCTTGTCAGTCAAAATTTAGAGTAGGGGCAATTCATGAATTGCCAGTAAGTAGGGGCAATTCATGAATTGCCCCTACTTCAGGGATTACTATCGCGAGTGAATCATACCTAAATTCAGCAACACCTAGAATTGAATGGCAAAATAGAAATGCAACCCTTCGGAGTGGCTGGATCGTTGAGCGCGGGTCAGAAACTCCCAAATTAACGACCTGTTATCCTTTGTAATTAGTGGAGGTAATAAACATAATAAATAGTACAAGCAAGTTGCTAGATGTTGTAGCCCTGACGGTTGACCTTCCCCAGTACAATTTGTGGCGCGGGCAGGTTGGGACGATAGTTGAGATGCTAGCGGATGGTGCTGCATTTGAAGTTGAATTTAGCGATCGCAATGGACGAACTTACGAGTCTGTCGGGTTGCGTCCAGAGCAAATAATGGTACTGCGTTTTGAGCCAGCATCCCCCGATATCCAGCCTCAAATGGTGACTGTATAATGCGGCATAACAACCGTTTTACAGCGAAAGGAACGAAGCAATTCCAAGGCGCAAGCGAATTGCTTCGTTCCTCACAATGACATGATAGCATTTATTTGTGTTTGCCGAAGTATAAGGCATAATTAGATAATCTCTATTTTATCATATTCAATGATTTCAGAACCCCTAACTCTCTCAAAAAGCAATCCGGTTTTATCAGCACAAGGATTGACTCGCCGTTTTGGCGGTTTAATTGCCGTGAATAACGTATCTTTTACAGTTGAAAAAAACGAAATATTTGGATTGATCGGCCCTAACGGCGCGGGAAAGACTACTCTATTTAATTTAATGACTGGACTGATACCCAGCAACAGCGGTAAATTGATTTATCAAAATGAGGATATTTCCCAATTCAAGCCTTATCAAATTGCGAACAAAGGTATTGCCAGAACCTTTCAAAATATTCGGTTGTTTGGGGAACTTTCTGTGTTGGAGAATGTGGCGATCGCCCGACACATCCACAGTCGCTCTGGAAATCCGGTATTATCGCTACTATCGGGGATTTTCGGCTTACCAGAATCTAACGCTATGGAGCGCGAAACCCACGCAAAAGCGTTGGAATTGTTGGATTTGGTCGGTTTGGGCGATCGGGCGCAGGAACAAGCCAAAAACCTACCCTACGGCGACCAAAGACGTTTGGAAATTGCCCGCGCTTTAGCCCTAGAACCGCAAATATTGCTGTTAGATGAACCTGCGGCGGGGATGAATCCGAATGAAAAGCACAAATTAAGTGAATTTATCCGAGAAGTGCGCCAAAAGTTCAATTTAACTGTAATATTGATCGAGCATCACGTACCGCTGGTGATGGGATTGTGCGATCGAATTGCCGTGCTGCATTTCGGTCAGCTTATTGCCTTGGGAGAACCTGCGATTGTCAGGAATGATCCTGCTGTAATTGAAGCTTATTTGGGAGATGAAAAATAGATAAACAGTTTCACTGGTTCCCAGGCTCTGCCTGGGAACCGATATCTAGAGGCTCTGCCTCGTTTGGTAACAGGCGAAATCGAGGCAGAGCCTCTGGATCTGCGTTACCAGGCAGAGCCTGGGAACGAGTAAGATTATCAACATATCAAGTTACAAAAAATGCACGAAACCCCACCTAAAACCACTCAAAATATCCTCTTAGAACTCAAAAACCTTTCTGTAAATTATGGCGGAATTCAAGCCCTGCAAAATATTAATCTCACAATTAATGCAGGCGAAGTTGTCAGCCTCATCGGTGCCAATGGTGCGGGGAAAAGTACCACACTCAGGGCTATTTCCAAAATAGTTAATTTGCACCAAGGGCAAATTATCTATAACGGGCGCGATATTACCCGCCGCCAAGCCCACGAAGTTGTCAAACTCGGAATTGCCCATAGCCCAGAAGGGAGAAGGGTTTTGGCGCAGCAAACGGTGTTGGTAAACTTAGAATTAGGGGCCTATGTGCGATCGGACTCTGCGGCCATAAAAGCAGATTTAGACTACCAATTTAAACTCTTTCCCAGGTTAGCAGAACGCCGCAATCAATTATCGGGAACCCTCAGCGGTGGGGAACAGCAAATGTTGGCGATCGCCCGCGCGTTGATGTCGCGCCCAAAACTGCTACTATTAGACGAACCCAGTTTGGGTTTAGCCCCCGCCATAGTCAAAGAAATCTTTGGGATTATTCAACATTTGCGCTCCACAGGCGTTACAATTCTCTTGGTCGAACAAAACGCCAGTTTAGCATTGCAAATTGCCGATCGAGGTTATGTACTAGAAGCTGGTAACATTACTCTCACAGGCCTGGCATCAGATTTGCTAAAGGACGAGCGAGTGAGGAGGGCATACTTAGGTTGACTTGGTTAATTTTAGGAATTTTTACCGCATTCTTTGAAGCCGTCAAAGACGTTTTTGGCAAACAAAATCTCAAAAAAAGTGACGAATATGTCGTCGCTTGGTCCCTCTCATTCTTTTCAGTCATCTCTTTGACTCCCTGGGTAATTTATACAGGAATTCCGGCATTAAACTCTCAATTTTGGGTCGCCCTATTAATCGGAGGTAGCATCAATGCTGTCACAGCCCTACTCTACATCAAAGCCATCAAAGTATCAGATTTATCCCTGACAGTACCCCTGGTAGCTTTGACACCGCTATTCATGTTGCTAACTTCACCCTTAATTGTTGGTGAATATCCCAAACTTTTTGATTATATTGGCATTTTTCTAATCGTATCAGGCTCTTACTTACTCAATATCAAAGATAAATCCCAGGGATATTTAGCCCCCTTCAAAGCACTGGTAAAAGAACCAGGACCGAAATTGATGTTAATGGTAGCATTCCTGTGGAGTATTACTTCAAATTTTGACAAAATAGGAGTTAAAAATTCATCCCCGATTTTTTGGATATTTTCTATATTTGGTACAATGAGTATCTTGCTACTCCCAATTTTATTGCACAAAACCCCAAATCCCAGCCGCAAAATCCTCAAACAATTACCCATGCTAGCAGCTATGGGGTTTTTCAATGCTATTGGAGTGCTTTGTCAAATGCAAGCTTTGACATTAACCTTGGTAGTACAAGTGATAGCAATTAAACGCACTAGCGTGTTAATGGGTGTATTGTTCGGTCACTTTATTTTCAAAGAAAAAGACATACAACAAAGATTACTAGGCGCAGCCATCATGGTTTTCGGAGTTTTCGTGATCAGTTTATAGATAGAAACCTCGGAAACAGAAAATCATCCATCTCTCTCTTCTCTTCCTCTGCGTATTCTGCGCCCTCTGTGGTTCAATTATTCTAATCCAACCGGATTTAAAATAAGTCATGTTATACTAAGAGCGATCGCACAAGATATATTTATCCAAATTAACTTAAAATTAAATGCACAAACTAGCAGCAACACCAGGAGGCTGGAACCCCCAAGCCGAAGGAGTAATCTTTATTCAACAAACCCCCGCACCAATCGTATTTATTAGTGCGGCTGATACAGATATTCAAACCCTCGCAGCCGCTGCATCAAAACTACCAGCAGAATTCCCCAAACTGCGCGCGGTGAATCTCCTGCAATTGCAGCAACAACTAACCATTGACACCTATGCCGAAGAAATTTTACAACACGCCCAGGTAATTATTTTAAGGTTGTTAGGAGGGCGTTCCTATTGGTCTTATGGCTTGGAAATACTGCGCGAAACAGTGGAAAAAACCCAAGCTAAACTGATTATAATGCCCGGTGAGGACAGTCCAGACCCCGATTTAATCAGTCATTCAAATGTATCGCTGTCAGCAGTCAATCAACTATGGCGCTACTTCACAGAAGGTGGAGTCCAAAACTTTGTTAATGCCCTAAAGTTTGCGGCAGATACTTGTTTGAAAACTGCTTACAATCCGCCTTTACCTCAAACCGTTTCCCGCGTTGGAATTTATGATTGGGGAGGGAATGCGAGGGCTGGTTTTGAAACTTTTCAACCAGATTCCGATCCCCCTAAATCCCCCTTAACAAGGGGGACTTTGATTCCAGATTCCGATCCCCCTAAATCACCCTTAAAAAGGGAGAATTTGACCACTTCTTGCTCCCCCCTTATTAAGGGGGGCTGGGGGGGATCTCCGGGTTTACCACCAGATTGTGAGCCCCCTAAATCCCCCTTAAGAAGCGAGAATTTGACCACTTCTTGCTCCCCCCTTATTAAGGGGGGCTGGGGGGTATCTCCGGGTTTACCAACCGACGCCGATCCCCCTAAATCCCCCTTAAAAAGGGAGAATTTGACCACTTCTTGCTCCCCCCTTATTAAGGGGGGCTGGGGGGGATCTCCGGGTTTACCACCAGATTGTGAGCCCCCTAAATCCCCCTTAAAAAGGGAGAATTTGACCACTTCTTGCTCCCCCCTTATTAAGGGGGGCTGGGGGGTATCTCCGGGTTTACCAACCGACGCCGATCCCCCTAAATCCCCCTTAAAAAGGGAGAATTTGACCACTTCTTGCTCCCCCCTTATTAAGGGGAGCTGGGGGGTATCTCCGGGTTTACCAACCGACGCCGATCCCCCTAAATCCCCCTTAAGAAGCGAGACTTTGACCACTTCTTGCTCCCCCCTTATTAAGGGGGGCTGGGGGGTATCTCCGGGTTTACCAACCGACGCCGATCCCCCTAAATCCCCCTTAAGAAGCGAGACTTTGACCACTTCTTGCTCCCCCCTTATTAAGGGGGGCTGGGGGGTATCTCCGGGTTTACCAACCGACGCCGATCCCCCTAAATCCCCCTTAAGAAGCGAGACTTTGACCACTTCTTGCTCCCCCCTTATTAAGGGGGGCTGGGGGGTATCTCCGGGTTTACCAACCGACGCCGATCCCCCTAAATCCCCCTTAAGAAGCGAGACTTTGACCACTTCTTGCTCCCCCCTTATTAAGGGGGGCTGGGGGGTATCTCCGGGTTTACCAACCGACGCCGATCCCCCTAAATCCCCCTTAAGAAGCGAGACTTTGACCACTTCTTGCTCCCCCCTTATTAAGGGGGGCTGGGGGGTATCTCCGGGGCTGGAAACAGATGCTAAAGGACAGGAAGAGGGCGGGCACGGGGGCACCGCCCCTACAGTGGGAATCTTATTTTATCGCGCTCATTATTTGTCGGCAAATCTGGCACCAATTGATGCACTTTGTCAAGCATTATCTGACCGAAACTTAGTACCAGTTCCCGTGTTTGTGTCTTCCTTGCGTGAACCAGATTTGCAAGTAGAATTGCGGGAGTATTTTCAGCCCAAAGACGGAGAACAAATTCAATTATTGCTCAACACGACAAGTTTTGCAATCTCCGGTTTCAACACTCCAGACTCAGAACAAAATACTTTAAAATTATTAGATGTTCCCGTCTTGCAAGCCATATTTAGTGGCGGTGGTTTACAAGAGTGGGAAAGTGACTTGCAAGGACTTTCACCCCGCGATGTGGCGATGAATGTAGCTTTGCCAGAAGTGGATGGGAAAATCATTACGAGGGCGGTTTCTTTTAAGGCTGTACAAACTTGGAATAGCGAATTAGAAACTGATGTTGTGGGTTATGTCGCTGCGGCCGATCGCATTTCATTTGTAGCAGATTTAACTACAAACTGGGTAAACCTTAAACAAACTCCTCCAGCCAACAGACGCATCGCCATCATTCTCGCCAATTATCCCACCCGCAACGCCAGATTAGCCAACGGTGTCGGCTTGGATACGCCCGCTAGCTGTGTGGAAATCCTGAAAGCTTTGCAGCAAGCTGGTTATCAAGTAGATAATATTCCCAACAGCGGCAACGAGTTAATTGAAATGTTGACTTCTGGTGTGACAAATGACCCGGAAGGACGGGAATTGCGCCCGGTTAATCAATATTTAGATTTGGCAGAATATCAAGAGTATTTCGCAACTTTGCCACAGCAAGTCCAAGATGGAATTTGTAATAGATGGGGCTTAGCAACGGGAGAAAAAACTGAACTTTTGACTGCGAACTTGTTTCCGATTCCGGGGATTCAGTTTGGCAATGTGTTTGTGGGGATTCAACCGTCGCGGGGATACGAAATTGACCCTAGTTTGAACTATCACGCACCGGATTTAGAACCTACTCACAATTACCTCGCTTACTATTATTGGTTGCGACAATATTTTGGTTCTCAGGCAATAATTCATGCCGGAAAACATGGCAATTTAGAATGGCTTCCAGGTAAAAGTGTTGCTTTATCTAGCAACTGTTATCCCGAAGTTGCATTAGGCGCAATGCCCAATTTTTATCCGTTTATTGTCAACGATCCGGGGGAAGGTTCCCAGGCAAAAAGACGATCGCAAGCCGTGATAATCGACCACCTGACCCCGCCCATGACTCGCGCCGAACTTTACGGGCCTTTGCAGCAGTTAGAGGCCTTAATCGACGAATATTGCGAGGCGCAAAGCTTAGATCCGTCTCGATTACCGATGATTCGCGATCGCATTGTCGCCCTCACCAACAAGGAAAACTTAGACAAAGACTTAGGAATTCAACTAAATAAATCAGAATTCACCGAATTTATCACCCGTACCGATGGCTATCTTTGCGAACTCAAAGAATCCCAAATTCGCGACGGATTGCACATTTTCGGACAGTGCCCGGAAGGCAGACAATTGAGAGATTTGATAATTGCGATCGCCCGCCATCCTAGCACAGGAAGATCCGGTTTAACCCGCGCCCTAGCCGAAGACTCAGGCTACGATTTCGACCCCTTAACCACCGCAGGCGATTTAACAGCAGAAGTCGAAGAAAAAGCCGCAGAATTAGTAGATGATTTAATTGCTAACATCGGCGTTAATCCGCATTCATCTGCGGTGGGAAATATCCAAAGAGGAAAAGCAACACAACCAGAAATAAACTGGATAAATAACTATCTTTTACCATCACTCCTCCAAACAAACCAAGAAATTACTAACCTATTGCGTGGCTTAGATGGCCGCCACATACCCAGTGGCGCATCAGGGGCACCCACCCGCGGCCGCCCCGATGTATTACCGACAGGCCGCAATTTTTACTCGGTAGATATCCGCGCTATTCCCACAGAAACCGCATGGAGAGTTGGGAAAGTTGCAGCCGAAACTTTAATCGAAAGATACACCCAAGAAAACGGCGAATATCCCAAAACTTTGGGCTTGTCTGTGTGGGGAACATCCACCATGCGAACCGGAGGAGATGACATTGCAGAAGCTCTAGCATTGATCGGAGTTCAGCCAGTTTGGGATGGCCCTTCGCGCCGGGTTGTAGATTTTGAAGTTTTGCCAATTTCTGTTTTGGGACGGCCCAGAGTCGATGTTACTTTGCGAATTTCTGGCTTTTTCCGCGATGCTTTTTTCAATTTAATTGATTTGTTTGATTCTGCGGTAAAAGCTGTGGCAGATTTAGATGAACCAGCCGAAAGCAATCCTTTAGCAGCACAAGTTAAACAGGAAATTCAAGATTGGGAATCGACTGGTTTGAGTCGGGAAGATGCCGAATTGCGATCGCACTTTCGCGTCTTTGGTTCCAAACCAGGTGCTTACGGCGCGGGACTTCAAGGCATAATTGAAGCTCAAAACTGGACAGATGACAGCGATTTAGCCAAAGCTTACATTAATTGGAGCAGTTACGCCTATACAAGTACCCCCCCAACCCCCCCTTACCAAGGGGGGGCTAATTCCACTCCTACCCCCCCAACCCCCCCTTACCAAGGGGGGGCTAATTCCACTCCTACCCCCCCAACCCCCCCTTATCAAGGGGGGGCTAATTCCAACTCTTGTCCCCCCCCTTACCAAGGGGGGGCTAGGGGGGGTGAATCGGGAAATAAGGATAAATCCAACTCTTGTCCCCCCCCTTACCAAGGGGGGGCTAGGGGGGGTGAATGGGGATGTTCTGCACCGGAAGCCTTTGAAAAACGCCTCAGCCAAATGCAAATAGTTCTGCAAAACCAAGACAACCGCGAACACGACATTTTAGACTCCGACGATTATTATCAATTCCAAGGCGGAATGACGGCGGCAATTCGCAATTTGCAAGGCAAAAATCCTGAAACTTATTTCGGAGATAATTCAATTCCTGAGAATCCCAAAGTGCGACAACTGCGGGAAGAAATTGCGCGGGTTTATCGCAGCAGGGCTGTGAATCCTAAATGGATTGAAGGGGCCATGCGACATGGTTATAAGGGTGCGTTTGAAATTGCCGCAACTGTTGATTTTTTGTTTGCTTACGATGCTACGGCTAATTGTGTTGAGGATTTTATGTATGAGGGAATCGCGGAGGCTTACATTTTTGATGAAAAAGTGCAGGGCTTTATTCAGGAAAATAATCCTTGGGCACTGCGAGATATGGCGGAAAGATTGTTAGAAGCTCGTCAGCGGGGGTTGTGGGAGTCTGCCAGTCAGGATATACTGGATAAATTGCGATCGATCGCCCTGGAAGCTGAAGCCATCATCGAGTCGAAGTAATTTGTGAAGCGATCGTTACAAATTGAAAGAGATTTTCCATACTCTTAAATTGGATGCAGATCATGAGAATTAAAAAAGAATGGCAAATATTTTCGGTTGGCTCAAATCAGCAATGATATCAAAAATTCAAAACTGTTAAGAACAGCTTTTATAATTGTAAGTTGTCTGTCAATTTTCATCTCTTTTGTGGGCGTAAATCATCCTTTTGTCGCCGTTGATGAACAGCATCCTAGTTCATTTTTAAATGCTTTAGTTTATACATTTAAGCCTATAGATACTCAAATTTACGGGAATAACCAGGCAATGCAACTGTCGTTTTCGCACTCTTTACTATTTGCACTGAAGCAGTTAAGGGTGATTTTAATAGCAGCACTCGCAGGTTTGTCGTGCTACTTGTTAGTGAACCGTGTTAAGCAATTTGTCGCAAACAGACCTGTGGTTGAGGGTTAAAAAGATGCGATTACTAGCATCACATGGCCGAACCAAAAATCCCCAAGCATCAACGGGTGATATCAAATCCTCTATATTCTCGGACTCTGTGTTAAGTAGAAGGAAGAAGGTAGAAGACTTAATGCAGTCAGCTTTTCGGTCATCCGTATTTTACGTTTAATTAAGTGGATTAACTTATGTGCGGTTATATCATTCCGGTGCCACCGGAATGATATCATGGCGATCGGCAACGGATTCGATCTCAATTTTTAATAATCGCAAAACAGAGTTTCGCGAGTCGCCCTACCTGTTATCGGATTAGTGCCTTTTGCCACTTGACAAAGTTTTTTTATCATATCATCTCGCAGCAGTGCCTCAGTAAAATCAGCACCGTCAATTACCGCTCCTTCTAGTCTGGTATTGTAAGCAAAAGCACCCTCAAGAATAGCATTAGTTAAATTTGCTTTCATCATGCGAGCCAAGTCTAAAGTAGCACCAGTGAAATTAGCACCTTCTAAATTTGCTTCTTCCATATTGGCTGCAAAAAAACTCACGCCCCGCAAATCTGCATTGGTAAAATTGCTGTTGCGAAGATTAGCTTTATTAAAACTGTCGTCTGTGAGCACCCGGCCAGTAAAATCAGCGCCAACAAGGATTTCTTTGTCGCGATCCAAGGCTAGGGCTGGTGCGGGATTAATGCCGATCGCCCCAGCGACAAATACTGCTAAAATAACAACACTGAGCAAGAAAGTATAAATATGTTGGCGAATTCGAGAATTCATACAAGTTAGCGCTAATGAGCATCTGCGATAGTTCAAAATTGAATTTTACCAGAAAAGGCGATCGCCCGTTAGCGAAGCCCTCGAACAGGATCGCTATTGCTGACTCCAATTGTTCCCCATCTTCCCACTCTCGCCAACTCGGCACTCTAGGAGAAAACTTAGTCTCTGAGTGGTTGCAGCAGCAAGGCTGGGAAATCCTACACCGACAATGGCACTGTCGATGGGGAGAGATTGATATCATTGCACAGGGAACAGAGCCACAGAGTACAATCGAGGAATGTCATCAAAATTCCCGATTCCCGATTCCCGCTTCCCCATGCCCGACTTTAGCATTTGTAGAGGTTAAAACTCGCAGTCGGGGCAATTGGGATACCGATGGAATCCTGGCTATTAGTGCGGCCAAACAAGCAAAAATTTGGCAAACTGCCGAAATATTTTTAAGCGCTTACCCAGATTTAGCAAATAATCCCTGTCGTTTTGATGTCGCCCTCGTCAGGTGCGAATCTTCAGGGCTAAAGACTCACAAAAGATTATCATCAACGACAGCCAACTCTCAACCCGCACTTACAGGCACTTACCAGCTCACTTTGCAAGAATACATTCGATCGGCTTTTAGCCATTAGAAATGTCATCTAATTTGAGATTTGAGATATTAGATGTTAAATTATGGAATTGCTCAAGCCCCCGGAATGCTATAACTGGCATTTTTTTGAGTCGTGAGCTTAGGCCAAAGTTTCGGGACAATATCCGAGTCCCTTGACAAACTGATGGCGAAAGGCTTCAATTTCCTTGCGATCGGGACTTCCGTGACAAACTACGGCTACCTGGTAACGGCGCATCACGCTCAGCGGCGACTGGCCCGTTTCCAAACTCCAAAGTGCCATTTGTAACCGAATTTCAGGATCGTAAGGAATCCCAAGTTCATTCATAAAAGCCCGAAAATCGCCGTGCATTTCAGGAGTTAAATATTGGCTCATTTTCACCTTGACTACCCAACCGTTAATTTGGTGAATAACAGTGATAAATTGCAAAGGCAGATGACTAGCCCTGCGTAGGTAATCCACGACTCTGAGAGTGAGGCTAGTATTGGCGATGTAGTAGAGGTATTCCATAACTATCCTTCGAGCAAAGCTGATTCTACACCTCTATTCTCCCGTTCCATATCCGCCGCTACAAGGGGAAAAGCACCCTACTTTGGATGGGGGTTTTTACCCAATTTGTTACAAAGTTGACAGATTTTTGACAGGAATTTACCCGATGACAGAGATAGACTGGTCTTTGGACGCCTATGACTACGAACTTCCCCCCTCGCGCATTGCCCAAAATCCTGTAGTGCCTAGGGATAGTTCCCGCTTGCTGGTGGTAGATTCTCCAAGCACCCAACAACACCGGATTTTCCAAGATTTGCCAGATTTGCTTAACCCAGGCGATTTGCTGGTACTCAACAATACTCGCGTACTCCCAGCTAGGCTCTACGGACATAAACCTAATGGCCCCGCTGTGGAGATCTTGTTGATGGAAGAACGACAACACAATTGCTGGCTGGCTTTGGTTAAACCAGGAAAACGCTTGAAGTTGGGAGCGAAAATTGAGTTCGATCCGATCGCTCCACATTCCCACGAGGAACCCGCAGGCCCCTGTTGTTGCCTTGGGGAAGCAGCATTAGCCACACTACCCGATCGCCTGACTGCGACAGTTATAGAAAGGGACGACGCCACAGGAGGGAGGCTGTTGGAGTTTAATCTCCCCACAGAAATGTCTCTCATACCTTTTTTGGACGAATATGGTCACGTACCCCTACCGCCCTACATTGACAATTCCCAAGCAGCGCCAGAACAGTACCAGACTGTTTATGCTAATCGACTAGGGGCGATCGCAGCCCCCACAGCGGGTCTACACTTCACCCAAGAATTGTTCAGCCGTTTGCAGCAGCGGGGAATCGAAACAACTTTTGTCACCCTCCATGTTGGAGTCGGGACTTTTCGCCCAGTGGAGGTGGAAGACGTCACAACTCACCAAATGCACGAAGAATGGGTGGAAGTATCCGCCGCCACCGTCGAAAAAATCCGCGAAACTAAAGCCAGAGGCGGGCGGATTATTGCTGTGGGAACGACAGCAGTGCGAGCTTTGGAAGGGGCGGCCGCGGCTACAGAGACCAAAATTGGTGATTCTCCCTTGCAACCTTTCTATGGCAAGACAAATTTGTTTATTTATCCGGGTTATAAATGGCGGGTAGTAGATGGGATGATTACCAATTTTCACTTACCCCGCTCTACTTTGTTGATGATGATCAGCGCCATGATTGGTCGAACGCGGGTGCTGGATTTGTATAGAGAGGCTATCGCCCAGGAGTACCGCTTTTATTCCTTTGGCGATGCCATGTTGATTTTGCCCGAAGCGTATCAGATCAAAGAGGTGATTGAATGATGGGGCATCGGGTTGGCCCAATGCCCCGTCTTCCTGTTTTACTCTTCCTCTTCTTCTTCATTGCCGGGATACACGAAGCTGTTGGAACGTCCAGTCAGAACGGATTTGCCCAGGGACAAAGCTTTCTGAGCTGCCACCACAGCTTTGCGCTTCCAGGTTGCTTTACGCATATTCTTCTTGGATTTGGAGGTTTTCTTCTTAGGGACTGCCATGACCGTAAATACTTCTGCTGATATAGACAAACAAACATTCTAGCTGATTTTGCCGATCGTGCTGTGTCCATCGACAGCAACCAGCCCGTCATATCAAATCCGTTGACATCGGAATTACTATTTCTCTCTTCTCTTTCTCTGTGTCCTCTGTGTTCTCTGTGGTTTAATCATTCCGATACAACCGGAATTGAGATCGCGGGCCGATCGACTCAGGCGCAGCACCAGGCCGATCGACCACTCTGGCTGAACTAGAGTTCGTGAAAGTAATACATCACAACGCCTGTTACTGGGTCGTTCATAATACTCCCCCCCCCGACCTTCGGGGGGGTTGGGTGGTTAATTATAATGCACGTTCGGTCAATTTTGTCAATACTTGATTCGATCGCTCCACAAACTCCTTCATCCCCTCAGCATCAAAACCCTTCTGAGCCATCAGGGCCAAGTCGTAAACGTGGTGACAAATCATGCTCGCCAACTGAGCCGACGGAGACTCGCCACCGCCTTGAATAATCGCACCCTGGCTCAAATTAGCCAGATTTTGAATCAACGGGTGGGCTGTATTCACCAGCAAAACGTGCTCTTCGGGGAATTCGGCGACTTGCTGCTGTAATAGCGCCGTCATATCCCGCATCCGGCGCAAAGCTTCGGGTAACAGGACGATCGCAGGTGGTGTCGCCTCCGCAGCGTCTGATTTTAAAGCTTCTGTGCGGATATTCACTTTTGGCTTATTCAGAGCTTTTTGGAACAATTCTTTGACTTGTTCGCTGCGAGTTTTATTGGTAGTCGGATCGACTATTTCCGCTTCTTTTTCTTTGTCAATTAGCGTATCATCTAAGTCGGAATCCACTCGCGAGAATTTGACATCGGAATATTCTCGTTCGAGGAAACTAATGAAGTGCGTGTCAATGAAAGAATCCATGAACAACACTTCTAAACCTTGGCTTTTGTGCAGTGCGACGTAAGTTGCTTGTGATGCCGGCTCTGTACAGTAAAAAACGCGATTTTCGTGACGTTTTTGATTGCGTTCTAAATACTCTTTCAGGGTGGTGTAAGGCTGGGTTGAAGCGGAAGTTTCGGACTTGGGATTGACATCTTGCCACAAATCTCCTTCCTCAGCTTGCACCTGCACTTCTGGTGTCTCGGTTTCTGGCTTGACGGCTGTTGGTTCGTAGGTGCTGCGATAGATTAAAATATCTTCAATTTGCTTTTTGAACTTGTCATCGTTGAGTGCTCCGAACTTGACAAAAGTGCCGATATCTTGCCAGCAACGGATGTACTCGTTGCGATCGTCCCGGTAAAGTTCCTTGAGGCGATCGCCCACTTTTTTGGCGATATAATCAGCTATTTTCCGCACCGTGCGATTGCTTTGCAGCGAACTGCGAGACACGTTCAGCGGAATGTCGGTACTGTCAATGACTCCCCGCAGTGGCATCAAGAATTTAGGAATAATTTCTTCGCAATGATCGCTGACAAAAACCTGATTGCAGAAGAGCTTAATGTTGCCTTGGGTGACATCGACATCAGGGCGCAGTTTGGGAAAATAAAGAATGCCGTTGACAATAAAAGGATAATCGGTATTCAGGTGTACCCACAGCAGCGGCTCTTCTTGGAACGGATAAAGGTGGCGGTATAGTTCTAAGTAGTCTTCTTTTTGTAAATTGCTGGCTGATTCCCGCCAAATAGCCTTGTGTTTGTTGAGTTCCTCTCCCTCAAATTTGATGGGAACTGGCATGAAATCGCAGTAAGTTTTGATTAACTGCTTAATGCGGCTTGGTTCTAGATATTCTTGTTCTTCTTCTTGGAGAGTGAGGGTAATTGTAGTGCCGCGTTGGGTGCGGGTAGATTCTGATAGTTCAAAAGCGGGTGAACCGTCGCAGGACCAGTGTACAGCTTGGGCTCCTTCTTGGTAAGAAAGGGTTTCGATATCTACTTTTTGAGCGACCATGAAAGAAGAGTAGAAACCGAGGCCGAAGTGACCGATAATGGCGTCGTCGCCACTGCCTTGATATTTTTGAATAAATTCTTCAGCGCTGGAAAAAGCGACTTGGTTAATGTATTTTCTCACTTCATCGGCTGTCATGCCGATGCCGTTGTCGGTGATGGAGAGTGTTTTGTTTTCTTTGTCGATCGCAATCGTGATTTCTGGTTCGCCAATGTCGCCGGTGTATTCGCCGGAACGGGAAACCATTTTGAGTTTGGCAATTGCATCTACGCCGTTAGAAATTAGTTCCCGCAAGAAGACTTCATGGTCAGTGTATAGCGACTTCTTGATAATCGGGAAAATATTTTCGGTATGGATTGAGATTGTTCCCTGTTCTAAAACTGTCATAATTTTACGTTAGGTAGTTGTAAGGAGTCAGTAGTCATTGGTCTTTAGTCATTAGTTATTAGTCATTAGTTATTAGTTGCTATGTCCAACAAATAACAAACAACAAGTAACAAATAACAACTGCTTTCGGAGTCAACTGTCAACTGTCAACTGTCAACTGTCAACTGTCAACTGACTAATGACTATTTATTGATTTTGGGCGATCGCGCTACCTTTTGCCAAAGGGATTACCACAAAAAAATGATTCGGTTTCCCCCACATGATAGCTCACAGTGGCAGCCGTAGCAGGAAAGTGGTGCCGCGCCCCAATTCGCTGCGGGCGGTGAGGCTACCGCCATGGGCGCGGGCGATGGTTTGGGCGATCGCCAATCCCAATCCCGAACCGCCGGTATGGCGCGATCGATCGCTATTTACTCGGTAGAAGCGATCGAAAATTCGCCCTTGTTCAGTCGTCCCAATCCCAATCCCGGTATCCTGGACCTGAATTATCGCCTCAGTGTGAGTGCAATCTACAATAACTGTTACTTTTCCCCCAGCCGGAGTGTATTGAATCCCATTCACAATTAAATTAGCAACGAGGCGATAAAGTTGGTCGGAATCGCCGACAACATTTAATTGCTGTTGTACGCGCAGTTCCGATGTTAGCGCTACCCCGCTAGCGATCGCCATGGCGGCTAATTCCTCCAGCAAATCGCTAACCAAGTCATTCAAACAACACAATTGAGGTCGAGGAGGTATGGGTTGATTATCCATGCGGGCCAGCAACAACAAATCAGCAACCAATTGAGTCAATCGTCGGTTTTGGCGATCGATCGTCCGCAAAATTTCCCGCGCCTCTTTTTCATCCAATTGAGGCATCAACAGCGCCGATTCTACAGTCGCTTGGGAAGCCGCTAAAGGCGTGCGTAATTCGTGGGCAGCATCCGCTGTAAACTGTTGAATTTGTCGGTAAGAAGCATAAATCGGTTTCATTGCCAAGCCTGCCAACAACCAACTAGAAAACCCAACCAAAATTAATGCTGTCGGTAATCCTAATTTCAAAACCAATTTCACTGTAGTGAGATAATCATTGAAGTCTTGCAGACTGCGACCCAATTGAAAATATCCCCAATCTTCCTGTTGTTTTGTATGTAAAAATATAGAAAGTTGGTGATAAACATTGCCTTGCCTATCAGTCACGGTTTGCCAATATTTAGAATTAAATTCTGGGGGTAATTCATCAGGAACTGCCCCGGCTGTAGCAATCAATTTCCCGGAAGCATCAAATAAACGAATATAGTAATAGCCTTGGTTGATAGCGCTTAAAATATGGCGAGGGCGAATTGGTTGTTTAATGCCGTTAATTCCAATTACGCGGAGGTTAGGCAAAAGTTCATTTACGATGGGTTCCAAGCGTCCTGGCTGCTGCAATTTGAGTTCTAGACTGTCGTGCAGCGTCCCGGCTACCGATTCTAATTCGCGATCTATGGCTACCCAATGAGCGTGGGCGATCGCCTTGTATACGCCAAATCCCAACAAGCTTAAAATCAAACCCATGACCGCCGCATAGGAAATGGCTAATTGCGATCGAGTCCGATTAAATAGTTTATTTTGATTCATTTTTCATAACGACAAGTGACCCGGAGATCCCCCCTAACCCCCCTTAACAAGGGGGGGACAAGAAGTATTCTTTTCTTAGTCCGCGCAGGCGGACATTGTTTGTGTAGACGCGGTTTCAACCGCCGAGTCTAAAAGGAATTTTAAACGCGGACTTTAATTTCTCATCCGGTATCCAACACCATGTACAGTTTCAATTAAATTCGCGCCACCAACCGACTCAAGTTTACGCCGCAGCAAGCGCACTTGAGCCGCTACCACATTGCTAAAAGTATCTGCACTAACTTCCCATAGCTGATTCCGAATTTTGTCAGTGGTGACAATTTGATTCGGATGTTTCATGAAGTATTCTAGCAATTGAAACTCTTTGTTTGTAAGTGAAATAATCTGCATTTTGCCGTTAATAGCCTGATGGCAAGCTGTTCGACTTCCGCAGTCCAAAATTAGACTTCCCACCTGTAGCTGTTGCGGTTGAATTTGGGGCGATCGCCTTTGCAAAGCCCGCAATCTTGCTAACAGTTCCGCCATCCCAAACGGCTTCACTAAATAATCATCAGCCCCCGCATCTAGTCCCGCCACTTTATCTTCCATTCGGTCTTTTGCTGTTAGCATCAAGACTGGCAATGCGCTATTTTTAGCACGCAATCTACGCAGCAGTTCCAATCCTGACAATCCTGGTAGCAACCAGTCAAAAATCGCCAGATTGTATTGAGTCCAATGACTTTCTAAATATTCCCAAGCTTCACTGCCATCCTGCGCCCAGTCAACTATGTATTTTTCCTGCTTCAAAGTGCGATCGATCGCCTTCCCTAAATCTGGCTCATCTTCTACTAGCAAAACTCTCATAACTCTAATTTACACAAAAATCTTGTAAAAAACAGGCTGGAGAGCCTGTTACAAAGTAATTATGGGAGATATCTATTGATTAAAAGTAAAACGAGCGTCTACTTTTTTTCCGTTAACATCCGCCGTCACCTTGAGTGGATAACTGCCGGGATTTTTGCCGGGAAAAACAACAGCATAATGTTTGCCATCAGGATCGTATTTTAGGGCTAGAGTTTGCTGTTTTCCATTGGGCAATTGCACTTGAGCTGACACTTTTGCATTGGGAATTGGTTCGTGGTTATCACCTTTTTGCAAATAAAGATCTAAGTGAGTTCCGGTAGCTTCTTTTTGAGTTAAAAGTTCTAAGTGGTAGGCTCCAGACTCGACAACTTGACCCCCTTTAGATGCTTGAGGATGGTTTGTTGTCGCACTACCCGCAGGAGCAGCCTTGGGAGCTGAAGACGCAGGTGCAGAGGCTACAGGAGCGGGTGTTTGGCTGCTATTGGGAGCGCTGGCTTCGTCGCCTTTACTGCAAGCTCCCACAAACAACAATCCGACACTGCCTAGAATAACTAAGTTTGATTTGAGCGCTTTCATTTGATTTAATGTTTGCGTACTATGGTTATAGATTAGCACGCACAACAATGAAATTATCAGGACTTACACTATCGATACTTCGACTATGCTCAGCACAAGTGCCTCATTACCCATTACCCATTACACGCTCACCTCACCTAACTGAGAAAGGCTATATTTTAGGGGTGATTACTTTGTGTTAATAAATATTTACTGAATTGAACATACAAAGCTGGTAAAACTAACAGCGTTAAGGCAGTAGAAGTAAACAATCCTCCTAAAACTACTACAGACAATGGTTGGAGAATTTCCTTACCGGGGCCGCCTTCTAAGACTAAAGGTGCTAAACCTAAAGCTGAAGTTGAAGCTGTCATCAAGATAGCATTCAGCCGTTCCATCGAGCCTTTAATAATTGCTTCCTTAAAAGGCATTCCTTCGGCAAATTTAGTGTTGTAGTTGTCTACTAATAACAAGCCGTTGCGGGTAGCCACGCCAAATAAAGTGACAAAGCCAACTAAAGAAGCTACGGAAATTATACCGCCAGTCAAAGCTACCGAAATTACACCTCCCACTAAGCCGATCGGCAAATTGATCATAATCATCGCAGTGGAGGGAATGGACTTGACAGAAAGGTACATTAATACTGTAATGACTAAAAAGGCGATCGCACTAAATACCATAATATTCTGCGAAGCCCTTTGTTCCGCTTCAAATTGACCGCCGTATTGGATAAAATAGCCAAAAGGCAACTGTACCTCTCGTTTAACTTTAGCTTGAATTTCATTCACAACCGATCGCAAATCTCGACCTTTAGCATTAGCCGCCGCCACAATCAACCGAGAAACATTCTCGCGGTTAATCGTATTGGGGCCCGTACCGTATTTAACAGTCGCAACTTGGGCGAGGGGAATTTTACCCCCCCTTTCATCCCCCCCTTTATAAGGGGGGGAAAGAGGGGTTTCATCCCCCCCTTTATAAGGGGGGGAAAGAGGGGTTTCATCCCCCCCTTTATAAGGGGGGGAAAGAGGGGGGGTATCAACCAACAAATTCTGAATAGTTTCTAAGTTATTTCTAGCTTCAGGCTGCAACCACACAACTAAATCAAAAGTTTGCTGCACTTCCAAAACTTGAGAGACAACTTTGCCATTTAAAGCTGTCTCAATTATTTCCGAAAGTTCGCCGATTTTCAAACCGTATCTACCCGCAGCTTGACGGTTAAATTTAATTTGAATTTGCTGCACCGGTACTTGTGGTTCCAGTTGCAAATCGACAATACCTTTAACAGTTTTCATTTGCGCTTCAACTTGAGCACCGATAGTGCGAAGCTGATTCAAATCTGGGCCAAAGATTTTGACAGCAATCTGACTTCTGACACCAGACAAAACCTCATCCATCCGGTGAGAAATAAAACCGCCGATATTTGGTGCAACTCCAGGTAATTTCCCAAATTCCTGCCGCAATGATTCCAAAGTTTTCTGCCGATTTTTCATTCCTTCCTCGCTCAAACCGATATCAATGTGAGCCAAATTGACACCCGCAGCATCAGCATCACCCGGAGCTCTGCCCGATCGCACTTGCACGTATGAAAACCTGGTATCATCCTTAAGTGCATCTTCGATCGCAAAAGCAGCGCTATTCGTCGTCTCCAAAGACACCCCCGGATAAAGTAGAACAGTATTCACCAAAGTTTGCTCCTGAAACTCCGGCAAAAACACCCGTCCAAAAGATGGCAAAATAATTAATGCCGCCACCATACTAGCAGCAGCTAAAGTTAAAATAATCGCCGAATAGCGCATTGACAATTCTATAAAAAAGTGATATATTTTCTTGCAAAATCTCGGCAACCAAGGTTCTTCAGCACTCATCTTTTTGTTAGGCAACAAAATAGCACAAAGGGCCGGAGATATTAACAGCGATTCCAGACTAGAAATCACCACAACTACCAGATAAGTAATCCCCATTGGCGTAAAAATTCGACCTTCTACACCGGGCAAAGTAAAAATTGGCGAAAACACCACAATCCCAATTACCGTTGCTCCAATTAACGAATCGCGTACCTCCTGAGAGCCATCAAAAATCACATCCATCACCGGGCGAGGGTGAACAGATGATGTATTTTCTCTCAGGTTGCGGTAGGTATTTTCGGCATAGACGATCGCATCATCGATCGCAGTGCCGATCGCCACCGACAACCCCCCCAAAGTCATCGTATTCAATCCCAGACCCAGCCAATTCATTGCCAGCAGCCCCAAAAGCCAAGTTAGGAAGAAATCGAGCAAAACCACCGTCAGAGTCCGCCAATTCATCAAAAACGGTATGAGAATGATGGTCACAATTATGCTACCTTCCACTAAAGCCGATCGCACATTTTCCACCGAAGAATTGATATACTCTTCCTGGCGGAAAGTGACAGTCACCTTAATATCTTTGGGCAAAGCTTGCTGCACTTCAGCCATTGCCGCTTCCACAGCTTTAGTTACCGTCGGAGTATCAGCAACTGGCTGTCTGTTTACCATCACAATCACAGCTTTTTTGCCATTAAAACTGCCGTCGCCCCGCTTGATACCAGCACCAATTTTGACATCAGCTACATCCCCAATTCTGACAACTGTTCCTTGGCGAGATGCGATCGCAGATTGCTGCAAATCTGCCACAGATTCAATCCGCCCCACCCCCCGAATCAAAGTTTCTTGATCCGGCGTAATTAAATAACCACCGGGCGCGTTAACATTCGCAGCCGCCGCAGCTTCGGACACTTGCTGCAAGGAAACATTAAAAGCTTTCAATTTCGCAGGTTCAACTAATACTTGATACTGCCTTTGTTCGCCGCCATAAGCCACAACTTGAGCAACGCCAGTCACTGCCAAAAGGCGATTTGTGACTTGCCAATCAACCAGACGGCGCACTTCCATCAGCGAAGTAGTTTCTGAAGTAAAAGCATAGGTAATCACAGTACCAACAGGAGAAGTTGTCGGAGAAATTTGCGGTGCTTCTACTCCTGCAGGAAGCTGGCTTTGAGCTTGCTGCAACCTTTCTGTGATTAACTGTCGGGCTTGATAGATTTCGGTTCCCCAATCAAAGATTACCTTAACCGCAGAAATACCGACAGCAGAAGATGAACGCACTGCTGTCACCCCAGGAGTTCCATTAATCGCACTCTCGATCGGCAATGTTACCAAAGACTCGATTTCTTCCGGTGCTAAACCGGGTGCTTCCGTTTGGATTTCCACCTGCGGCGGTGCGAAAGGCGGGAAGACATCGAGGGGCATTTTGGGGATGATATATAATGTCCAAAGACTAATAATAATAGTGGCGAGAACGACTAGCCAGCGGCGGTTAATTACCCATCTGAGAATTGTGCTGAACATTTTATTATTTTATATAAGCGATGATTAGCAGCTACCGTTTGGCGATCGAACACTTAACAATAAAAGTGAGCAGATATTCAAGGCTTCTACTGCTGTAGTTTTCACCTGTAGGACTAAGACTAAAAAAACTGGTTTCTTCCAAAAATTGTCGATTTATTCGACAAATATTCACGCAGGGTTTCGACGGAGTTTATCCTGAGCGAAGCCGAAGGGCTCAACCACCAGGGGTTTTTGGTTCCCCGTGCGTCTAGGACTGAACTGAATTCCTGGGATGAACAGTGTTAAATAGCCATTCAATTTAGATTGACACCCAAAAATGAAATTAGGATGAAATATTTTGATTTTTAACCTTGATTCATAAGTTATTTAAAATCTCAAATATAAAATCTAATGTTTAAAATGATATAACCTGCGTTGCTCTTTTTGACAAAGCAGTTTAGAATAGTTAGTATGCAACCACCAAAACACTACTCACACGCCCCCATCACCGAAGCCTTGATTGATATACAAGTTAGACTTCCACCAGAAGTTCTACTTGACAATTTGGCGCAGGTGTACTCAAGCATTCAGGCTGAGTATCCTCAGCGTGAAGAAGTGTTACTTTTCCAGGGACAAATTATGGCAGGTGCTAGTGTTGGCGCAACAGCGAGTCAATCTCCAATTGGCTATATAGCCTCCCACGGCGACCAAAAACAAATTCTTCAACTGCGTTTAGATGCTTTCGCATTTAGTCAGCTTGCCCCTTACGACTGTTGGGAAAATTTTCGGGATGAAGCAAAGCGACTGTGGAATATCTATCAGTCCCTGACACATCCAGAAGCAATTGTTCGCTTAGCACTCAGGTATATTAACAGGCTAGATATTCCTTTACCGATTGGCGATATTAAAGAGTATTTGAGGACATTTCCCGAAGTTTCTTCTGATTTACCACAAGGATTAAGTGGCTACTTTATGCAGCTACAAATTCCGCAGGAAAACTTAGGAACAATGCTGGTTATAAATCAAGCAATAGTTCCACCTCCCACACCTGATTTTGTTTCTATAGTATTAGATTTAGACCTATTTCTAGAAGGGGATATTCCTGATGATGAAATAGCGCTTTGGCACATTCTAGAACAAATGCACGAACAAAAAAACATAGCTTTTGAAGCTTGCATTACAGAACGCACAAGGGAGTCGATTAACTGATGGCTACAATTACCCCCCTACGTCCTAAAAGCATTTCACCATCACCAAGATTGCTGGTATTAGAACCAAAAGCCACAACTCAATTACAAAGTCCTGAAGGACGAAAACTCGCAGCACTAGCTGATGAAGTATTGCATAATCTAACAGTTGTAAAACAATACTTACAAACTCTAGAAAGCATTGGTGAAATAGACTGGGAGCCAGTACCGCCAAAGCATTCTGAACGAGTAATCATGCGCGCTCAGTTTAAAGGGCGTAAAAAACCGCTGCCGTATATTTTCGATGAAGAATGATCGTAGAACCTTTCTGGGTGCAGGTAAATGAATCAACACTCAGGCAAGGTGATTATCTGCCTGGTTGTCTGGTACCAATACCAGTATTTGATCCAACAAATTTCGGACAAAATAGTGAAATTCAAAACGTACAAATAGAAGTCAATGAACTAGATTTAATTGTTCTCACCCAAAGCTGCGATCTAAATAGTAAAAAAGGATCTCAGGTATTGCTGTGTGCAATTTACCCTATTTCAGAATTTGAGGAAAATAACGAAGCATTTAAGAAAAAAGGAAAATGGAATGAAGTTTTAAAAGGGAGAATAGAAGGTTTACACCTGCTGGCATCACCAACGAACCCAGATGATAACAAAGAGGCACTGGTTGTAGATTTTAGAAATATCCAAATTTTGCCTTACGAATATGTGTTAAAAAATGCTAGTAATTTAAACGATCGCTGGCGATTAAAATCTCCATACCTAGAACACTTTTCTCAGGCATTTGCACGTTTATTTATGCGAGTTGGTTTACCATCTGCTATTCCGCCTTTTTAAGTCATTTTATGTAGGTTATAATTGCTAGATTAAACAAAATCTTTAGTTCAAGCTCTTGACTTCTGACTCTTCAGTTTTAACGTGATGGTTGTCATCTTGTCGCAATTCATCGTTTAACACAGGTTCATAGGCACTAAAACCATTGCTAGCATGACTTTGAGATGCTGCTACTGCTGGTAATTTGCGCCGATTCCCCCACAAGGCTCCGGCTGCAAAAGTCAAAGATGCGATCGCCATACCTCCGCCAATTCCCGCCCACACAGGCACGGCAAAACTGTTAGAATTAACCTCTGTTGCTTTGGGAGTTACTTCCTTCTTTTCCTCAGTTTTTGACGGCTTGCTACCACCCCGCAAGGATTGAGCATAAAGTTGAGGCGCGCGCTGAGTAACTATCAAATCTCCCTCAAACAAACCGCTCTTAATTTCCACTAAATCCCCGGAAGTTTGACCGAGTGCGACTTCCATAGCTTGAAACGCATCGCCGTTTTTGACATAAACTAATTGTTTGCCGCTTGCTTCTACCACTGCTGAAACAGGAATTGCCAAAATATTTGTTGCAGTTTTGTCGGTTAAGATTTCCAACTCGGCAAACATTCCCGGCTTCAAAATTCCTTCAGGATTATCTAATAAAGCTTTCACGGGCACAGCGCGAGTTTCTCCTTCTACTGTCGAGCCAATAAAGCTAATTTTTCCCCGGAAACTGCGATCGGGAAAACTAGCAATTTTTACCGTCAATTCCTGACCATGCTTTACTTGATTTAGGTCTTTTTCGTAAATATTTGCTGTGGCAAAAACGCTGCTGTCATTTAATATACTCATCAGCGGTTTTTCCGCCGAGTTGACTGATTCGCCTGGGGTGATTTCGCGATCGGCTACAGTGCCGGCAATGGGAGCGATAACAGTCACAAGTCCTCGATCGTTGGCAACAGTTCCTAATTGTTGCAGCCGCGCTTGATAGGCTGAACTGCTGAGGCGAACGCGGGACTGAGCTACTTCTAAAGCAGCTTGAGAGCGTTTTAATTGAGCTTCGGCTTCTAGAACTTCCCGGCGGCTCAAAGCTTTGGTAAGTTGAGCTTTTACTTCTGCAACTTTGCCTTGAGAATCTCGCAATTCGCGCATCGGGAGGTCAACTTGGGCTTGTTTAATTTCGGTTTCGGCTTTGATAACTTCGGGACGGCTTTTTGCTTTGGCAACATTGGCTTTGGCTTCGGCGAAATGAGCTTGCGATTCCAGCATTGTCCGTCGCGGAATTGCCCCTGCCACTACCAATTCCTTGTCACGTTCAAACTGTTCTTTGGCTACAGTTAATTCCGTTTCTGCCCGTGCTATTTCTGCTTGCGATATTGCAACTTGACGCTGATAGTTTTCTTTCGCAACTTTCACAACTGAACGATTGTTTACTAACTTTTGTTCTTGTTCATATTGCTGAGTTGCTGCTGTCAGTTGGCTTTTGGCTTGGGCGATTTCTGCGGAGGATATTTGCAGTTGGCGATCGTAATTTTGTTGAGCTAACTTAAAGTTAGCCTGCGCCTGCTGCAAATCGCCTTCAGCTTCGGCTCGTTTGGCGATCGACTCCACGCGCAATTGGCCTAATTCCGAACTCGATAACACAACCACAGGTTGACCTTTTGATACTTTGTCCCCCGGTTTAACGAGCAACTCAACCACAGTGCCGCTAACAGGAGCCCGAACCTCTACTTTTTGATTTGGCAGAGTTTCAATTTGTCCGGTAGTTTTAATCCCGACAGACAACCGCTGAGCTTTCACCGGCTCAACTTTGATTCCGATTCGCTTCGAGGTTTCAGCATCGACAGAAATAGCAGCCGGAATTTGAGTTGTTTCGCCACTTTGGTGAAATTCATCTCCGTGTCCCGCGTGGGCGAAAACAGCGACGGTATCAATGAATAACAAAAGACTCAGGAGTATTCCCGAAGAGTAAAATATCGCTGCTGGGGAGTGGAAACGGCGACAAGATTGCATGATTTAGTAGGGGCGAATATGAACTAAAAGTTCAGTTTTGCAGATCGCAATGAAATCAGGATAAAATATGGCAAATAAGTCGGTACAAATCAATACAACATTGGGTAGGGGCGGGTTTAGGAGATTATCTGTTTGAGGCAATTATTGTTTGTAAAACCCGCCCCTACAATTCCCGACTCGATCTTATTGTTTTTTTTTCTGACCTACTTATTACTGTTTATACCACGCTTTGCGCCACTCTTTCATTTGCTCAATTTCTTGTTTTTGTGAAGTCAGAATTTCTTGGGATAATTTCTGCATTTCTGGCCGCTTAGACTTTTTCAAAGCATCTTGGGCCATCACCAAAGCTCCTTCGTGGTGGGGAATCATCCCATTCAGAAACCGCAAATCAAATTGAGCGTCCGCAGCACCTAAATCCATGCTCATCATCATGCTTTGCATCTGTTCGGGAGTCATGGCCATCATGTGACCCATTGGAGCGTGATAAGCCATGGGCGTATTGCTGGCTTTAGGATACCAAGTTTTTCGCCACTCTTTCATTTGATTAATTTCACGATTCTGAGCGACAATCATGTTATTTGCGAGTTTTTTCATTTCCGGGCGTTTGGATTTATTCAACACGTCTTTCGCCATGTTTACAGCACCTTGATGATGCACTGTCATCCCATCTATAAATCGCAAATCGTAGTCGGCATCAGCAGGCCCTAAATCCATGGACATACTGTGATTCATGTCACCCATTTTGTGGGCCTGCGCCACCTCTTGTTTGCTGCTGGCTGGGGTGGCTGTAATATTTGGGGCTTGAGTTTGACTTACAAGATCTTTGGAGCAAGCAGCCAGCACTCCACTGCTTAGGGCTGCTGTGCAGGTTAATATCAGCGCTGTCAATCCTGTTTTTAATGAAATTGGTTTCATAGATTTTATATTTTTAAAATTCCCATCAATCTTTAGTTTGTCACGGAGATATGAAATTAGGATGAAATTTGTGAATATCTCAAATCTAAAATTGAGTTGACTATTCTGCTAACAGGAGACTGTATAATGAAATTAATTAATAGATCCAGCAAAGTATTTTAGGCTGAGGTTAAAATTATGACTCTACAGTTAAAAGTCCCCAAAATGGCTTGTTCGGCTTGTGTCAATACGATCGCACAAGCAGTCAAAACCGTCGATCCAGCCGCAGTTGTTGAGGCAGATATTAAAACGAAAGTGGTGACAATTCAAAGCGTGAAGCCAGAAAATGAAGTGAGAAAAGCCATCGCATCTGTTGGTTATCCAGCCCTTTGACAGCAGAATCTTATACCAATTTAAAAAAAGAATGCAACAATAGTCTTGTCCCTCCCCTTTATAAGGGGGGGTTAGGGGGGGTCAAAGATGATTGCACGATTTTAGAGAAATGGTATTAGCAACGGCCAGTTTCCTATTCCCAATTCGAGAGTGAATATATGGATAATCTCACAGTCAAACTCCAAGGCATGAGTTGTGCCTCCTGTGCCTCTTCCATTGAACAAGCAATTAAATCCGTTCCCGGTGTCATTGAGTGCAATGTCAACTTTGGCATGGAACAAGCAAGCATCCAATACGACTCCCAAAAAACTAGCTTAGCAACAATTCAAGCAACTGTTGATGCGGCAGGATACAAAGCTTTCCCGCTTCCAGAAATGACCCAGGGCGAGGATGACACCGAGCAAATAACTCGTCAAGCAGAATCTCAAGTTTTGCAACGTAAATTGTGGACAGCAGGTATGATTAGCCTGTTACTATTTACAGGTTCCATTCCAGCTATGACTGGTTGGCATTTGCCATTTATTCCCGGATGGCTGCACAATTTTTGGCTGCAATTAGTGCTGACAGCACCAGTACAATTCTGGTGTGGTAACTCATTTTATATAGGAGCGTGGAAATCGCTAAAACGTCGCCTAGCCACAATGGATACCCTGATTGCTTTGGGAACCAGTTCTGCTTACTTTTATTCTGTATCTGTAACACTTTTTCCCGGATTTTTCCTAGCCCAGGGTTTGATTCCTAGCGTTTATTATGAAGTTGCAGCGAGTGTGATTGCCCTAATTTTGCTTGGTAAAACCCTAGAAAATCGGGCGAAGGGAGAGACTTCTGAGGCGATTCGGAAACTCATGGGTTTGCAAGCGAAAACGGCTCGGATTGTTCGCAACGGGCAAGAGTTGGAAGTGCCATTAGCCCAAGTGGAAATTGGCGATATCGTGCAGGTGCGGCCAGGGGAACAAATTCCCGTAGACGGAGAGGTGATTGAAGGCTATTCCACCATAGATGAAGCAATGGTAACAGGGGAAAGTTTGCCAGTCAAAAAGCAAGTCGGTGACGAAGTTATCGGCTCGACAATTAACAAAACTGGCAGTTTTAAGTTTCGCACCACTAGGATTGGTCAGGATACATTTTTAGCTCAAATTGTCAAGATGGTGCAGGATGCCCAGGGGTCTAAAGCACCGATTCAAAAGTTGGCAGATGAGGTGACTGGTTGGTTTGTTCCCGCCGTAATAGCCGTTGCTTTAGCTACTTTTATTATTTGGTTTAATGCGACGGGAAACTTGACTTTGGCAACAGTTACCATGGTGGAAGTGCTGATTATTGCCTGTCCTTGTGCTTTGGGTTTGGCAACTCCGACGGCGGTGATGGTGGGGACTGGCAAAGGTGCAGAAAATGGAGTTTTAATTAAAGGAGCTGAGAGTTTAGAACTGGCTCATAAAATTCAAGTCATTGTGTTAGATAAAACTGGGACTCTGACGGAAGGTAAGCCGACTGTCACTGATTTTGTCACAATTAAAGGAAGTGCGAACAGCAATGAATTAAAACTGCTGAAATTGGCAGCGTCTGTGGAGCGAAATTCCGAGCATCCTTTGGGTGAAGCTGTGGTGAGATATGGTGAATCTCAAGAGGTAATTTTAACAGATGTTAAGGATTTTGAGGCGATCGCCGGAAGTGGCGTCCGGGGGGTGGTGGAGGGAAAGTCGATCGCCCTGGGAACACTCAGATGGATGCAGGAATTAGGCTTTGATACTGATTATTTGGAACTCCGCGCCAAAGCTTGGGAATCTGCCAGTAAAACCGTGGTTTGGATGGCTGTGGAGGGCAAAATTGAGGCGATTCTGGGCATTGCGGATGCCCTCAAACCGTCGTCAGCGCGGGCGGTGAAAGCACTGCAAAAACTCGGTTTAGAAGTGGCGATGCTGACAGGGGACAACCGCGCGACTGCGGAGTCCATCGCCCATGCTGTTGGGATCGATCGCATTTTTGCAGAAGTTAGACCAGACCAAAAAGTAGCTAAAATCCAAGCACTGCAAGCACAAGGTAAAATTGTAGCGATGGTGGGAGATGGAATTAATGATGCTCCAGCTTTGGCCGCTTCGGATGTGGGAATTGCGATCGGTACCGGGACAGATGTGGCGATCGCAGCGAGCGACATAACCCTAATTTCTGGAGACTTGCAAGGAATAGTTACAGCCATTCAACTGTCGCGCGCCACCATGCGTAACATCCGCGAAAACCTGTTTTTTGCCTTTATTTACAACATCGCTGGAATTCCGATCGCAGCAGGTATTTTATATCCGATTTTTGGCTGGCTACTAAGTCCAATCATCGCTGGGGGTGCCATGGCTTTTAGTTCAGTTTCCGTCCTGACTAATGCTTTGCGGTTGCGTAATTTTAAACCCAAATATATCACCTAAATTAGGAGTAATCAAAAAAATGTTGCACCCTCGTCAAATTGGGGTAACTCTCGCGAGTGTAGGAATTGCGATCGGAATGGCATCGGGAGTTCAAGCTGCTAAAATGTCTATCGAACCTTCTCATTCAAACACTCAATTTCAGACTATTGAACAGCCTTTAGGTTTAAAAGTGGGTGTCACCCTAGGTGGATTGACACTAATTGGTTTGGAGTTGTGGTGGTTTTTGTTCAGTAAAGCTAATAGATAGTTATCAACTTGCGGCAATTGTGAAGTTCCCCGCGCGAGTTTTTTTCGCCAGAAATCGGTAAAATTGAATCTAGCTTAAAAAATTTGGAGTGAGCTAAATGCAATTATTACACACCATGCTCCGAGTCGGAAACTTAGAAGAGTCCCTCAAATTTTACACCGAAGTGCTGGGCATGAAAAAGCTGCGACAAAAAGACTATCCCGACGGTAAATTTAGTCTGGCTTTTGTTGGCTACGGTGATGAATCTGACCATACAGTTTTGGAATTAACTTACAACTGGGGCGTTCAAGAGTATAATTTAGGGAATGCTTACGGTCATATTGCGATCGGGGTTGACGACATTTACGGCACCTGCGAAGCAATTAGAACTCGCGGCGGTAAAGTTAGTCGCGAACCAGGCCCGATGAAACACGGTTCAACAGTCATTGCCTTTGTGGAAGACCCCGATGGATATAAAGTTGAATTAGTGCAACTGAAAAATCGATGCGACTAGAAACGGGGTTGGGTGCATCTCAATGAGTGCAAATATATTCGTATGGGCTTTCGCATGACCGCTGTAAATCTCTGGTTATCACTAGCTAAATAGGAAAATGCTCGCGCTCTAGCTGTTTCCTAGTTCCCAGGCTCAGCCTGGGAACCCAGACTGCTCGGCCTCGCTCCTTCACAATTTAGATAATCTGATTTACAGTTGCTTTTTAGGAATTTGTAAGACTCGATCCGCCACCATTTTGTCAACGATTAAGTCGCTGATAATCTCAGCGCCGTGGGAGGTAAAGTGCAAACCATCATTCACTTTTACATAGCCTCGCTTCCCCGATTTGTCAGCAACTACCGGAGTAAATTTACCACCTTCTGCAAAAGTTTCCCAAGTTGAAATGAAAGTGATTTTCGGAGAAATTTTCATCGCATTTTTATAAATATTGTTCATAATTGGAAAAGCCTCAAGGTACGACGATTTGTGAGAGTTAGATTGACCAACCCAGTACACTTTCCGCACGGAGGAATTATTTAATATTTTGGCATATTTGTCTACTCTTTCTTGATAGGCTTTTTGCCATTCTTTAGTCAAAATTACCCGGTATTTTCCTTGAAAATCAGCGATATCTTGAGTGTCATTCCCTCCAAATAAAACAATCACGACATCGGGCTGATAATCCTTAATAATTTGACTGGTTCTGGCATACCAATCATAATAATCTATCCGATTTAAGCCACTGGATACTTTGTAGTCAATTTTGGTATCGGCAATATTATACTTTTGCTTGAGACTGTACTGAAGTTGAGTCCCTAAGTCGAGCATTACGGAATCTCCAATAAATAAAAATTTACGATAAGGTCTGGTCAGTTTTGGTTTGGCTGGGGTGTTTTTTTTAGGTGATTTTGTAGTTATTTTTTTGGGTTGTAGGGCAGTTTCTTGGGCTGTTTCAACCCGATTTTTGGCTGACTTGACTGGGAGGCTATCTAAGTTAATATCTTTGATTTTGCTCCAAAAATCTTGCTCCGATTTCCTAAAACCTTCGAGTTCGATCTGCCTTGCTGCTTGTTTTATTTCTGGGCTAGCAAAAGGGGTTGAGGAAAAACTTTTCAGAAATAAGGAGAGGTTGGTAAATATTAAAGTTAGAATTACCGAAGTAGCGATTAGCAGAATTTCCCTGTCTCTCATATTTCTTAGAAATTAAAGTATATAAAAGGCGGAACGGTACTGGGTCCCAGCATCAAAATAGCATACACGAACAGGGAAACTAAGACAACCCGAAAAAAAATGTTTTTTAATGAAAATACGATCAGCAATATTTGGGCGATGCGATCGCCCCAAAAATTCATCGCGCTGATGACTGCAATGACTAAATATAATTGCCACAAGTTAAATTGAAAAGTTTTTACGGAAGAATGGAAAATCCCTTGGAAAAAATTGATCGCTGTTTCCCAGTTGGGAGTGCCGAAAAATATCCAACTAGCACTGACAAAACTAAAGGTAAATAACCAACTCAAAAATTTCGCTGTTTTCGGATATAAATAGTCTATTTTGAAGTGAATAGCTTGGGGTAGATCTCTGCATAAATGGTTGACCACTAATCCTAAGCCATGAATAGCTCCCCAGACAATAAAGTTTAAACCAGCACCGTGCCAAAATCCACCGATCGCCATTGTGCATAATAAATTCACATATTTTCTCAATTTGCCGTATTTGTTGCCACCTAACGGGATGTAAACATAATCTCTCAGCCACTCGGAAAGACTGATGTGCCACCTTTTCCAAAATTCTTGGAGGCTTAAGGATTGGTAAGGCATATTAAAATTGACAATAGGTTTAAAACCTAGCAAACAGGAGATACCATTGGCTAAATCTGAGTAGCCGCTGAAATCTACATAAATCAAACAGGAATAGGAAATTACGGCGAGAATTAAATCAATGCTACTATACTGTTGTGGAACTTTGAAGGGCAGTTGAGTGAAGTTAAACAAAAAGCTGGATAAAGTATACTTTTTAAACAGTCCTGACAAAATTAAAACTATAACTTCTTCGATTTTATAGTCGTATTTTTTGGGTGAATTTAGCTGGGAGTAAAATTCTGGAGCTCGCGATATGGGCCCGGAGGCAATTTGGGGGAAGTAGGTGATGTAGGTGGCGTAGTCTATAAACTTGGGACAGGAGATTTTTTTCTGGTAGCAGTCGATTAAATGGGAAATCATTCTAAATGTGTAGAATGAGACACCGACGGGGATGAGAATTTGCAATACTTGAAAACTGGCGGAGATTTTGAGTTGGTTGAGGATGTCAAATAAAGAAGTTACGAAAAAGTTGCAATATTTAAAGATGCCAAGGTTGGCAATATTGAAAATTAGACCGGATATTAAAGCAAGTTTTTTGTGTTTTCCGTTGCAAACAGCCCGGATAATGATATAATTGTAGGTAGTACCTAAAATTAGCAAAAATAAAAAATCGAAGCTCCAAAAGGAATAAAATAACAAACTGGAAAGTAGGAGGACAATTTTATATAAATCCACTTGGTGTTTTAAAGAGACGATCGCACTAAAGAGAATTAGAAAAAAAACTAAAAATTGGTAAGTGGGAAATAGCATGATTGTCACTAAATAAACATTTGGGTGAACTTAATATTTTCAAAAGAAGAAGAAGCTATTTATAATAGTAAAAATCCCTGTGATTGCGAGGAACAAAAGTGCAGCCAACAGACCCTAGCAAATTTACCGATGAAGCCTGGGAATCCATTGTCAAATCCCAGGATGTAGCGCGCCGTTTTGCCAATCAGCAGCTAGAGGTTGAACATTTAGCGATCGCCATTCTAGAACAGCTTGGTTTAGCAAACACGATTCTCAGCCTGGCCGGAATAGATGTCACCCGCTTTGGGCAACAGTTAGAAGCCTTTGCCAAACGACAGCCGAGAGTTGCCAACGCTGAACAACTCTACCTCGGTCGTGGCTTAGATGTGATGTTAGATGTTGCCGAGGCCACCAGAGTGACTTGGCAAGATAATTTTATCGCCATTGAACATTTATTAATTGGCTTAATAGAAGATGAACGAGTTGGTAGGCGTTTGCTGACTAGGGGCGATGGGCCACCGGGACGCCCTGGTTACGATCGCAGACCGGCATCCGGTACGATCGATCGCCCAAAACTCGAAGAAGCCATCAAATCTGTCCGCGCTACTGCAAAAGTCCCAGAAAAAAATTCCGAAACCAACAAATCCAGCCTCCGCAACCCTAAAACTCCCGATCGAGATGGGGAAGCTAACTCCGACGCCCTGAGTAAATACGGCCGCGATTTAACCGAAGCTGCAAAAGCAGGCAAACTTGACCCCGTAATCGGCCGCGATGAAGAAATTCGGCGGGTAGTCCAAGTTCTTTCCCGCCGCCAAAAAAACAATCCGGTGTTAATTGGCGATCCCGGAGTCGGCAAAACAGCGATCGCCGAAGGTTTGGCCCAGCGCATTGTTAACGGCGACGTCCCCGAATCTTTGAAAAATCGCCAACTATTTAGCCTTGACATGGGCAGTTTAATTGCTGGGGCAAAATTCCGGGGCGAATTTGAAGAACGACTGCGATCTGTCCTGCGAGAAGTCATCGATTCCGACGGGCAAATAGTCCTATTTATTGACGAATTGCACACCGTTGTCGGTACTGGCGGCGGCGGTAGTTCCGGTTCCGGAATGGATGCGGGCAATTTGTTGAAACCCATGTTAGCCCGCGGCGAATTGCGCTGTATCGGCGCTACAACTCTCGACGAATTCCGCAAGCATATCGAAAAAGACCCGGCTTTGGAACGCCGTTTTCAACAAGTATTTGTCGGCGAGCCCAGCGTTGAAGATACTATTTCGATTTTGCGCGGATTGAAAGACCGTTACGAACGCCACCACGGGGTAAAAATCACTGATTCGGCCTTGGTGGCTGCTGCAACTTTGTCTTTTCGCTATATTTCCGATCGCTTTTTGCCCGATAAGGCGATCGACCTGGTAGATGAAGCCGCCGCCCACTTGAAAATGGAAATTACTTCTAAACCTGTGGAATTGGAGGCGATCGACCGCCGCGTGATGCAGTTGGAAATGGAAAAATTGTCCATCGAAGGTGAGGGAAAAGGTACTCAAGCCTTGGGAATTGGCCCCCGCATCGAACGCATCAAAACTGAGATTGACATTTTGAAAGTCAAACAGGAAAAATTGTCTTCTCAGTGGTCTGGCGAAAAACAGTTGTTGGATGCCATCAATAAATTGAAAGCAGAAGAAGACCAATTTCGAGTGCAAATAGAACAGGCAGAAAGGGCTTACGATTTGAATAAAGCAGCCCAGTTAAAGTACGGCAAATTAGAAACTGCGGTGCGCGATCGGGAAGCCAAAGAAGCCGAACTTTTGAAACAACAATCTCAAGGTTCTTCCCTACTGCGCGAAAAAGTTACTGAGGGTGATATTGCCGAAATTGTTGCCAAATGGACTGGGATTCCTGTCAACAGGTTGCTGGAATCGGAACGCCAAAAATTGCTGCAATTGGAGAAGCATTTGCACCACCGGGTAATCGGTCAACAGGAGGCTGTGACAGCCGTTGCTGCGGCAATTCGGCGAGCTCGTGCGGGCATGAAAGACCCCGGAAGGCCGATCGGCTCTTTCTTGTTCATGGGCCCGACAGGTGTCGGCAAAACTGAGTTGGCGCGGGCTTTGGCGGAGTTTTTATTTGATAGCGATGACGCGATCGTCCGCATTGATATGTCCGAATATATGGAGAAGCAAAACGTTTCTCGGTTAGTAGGAGCTCCCCCCGGATATGTCGGTTACGATGAAGGGGGACAACTTTCCGAAGCAGTCCGGAGACATCCTTATTCGGTGGTGTTATTTGATGAAGTGGAAAAGGCACACCCGGATGTATTTAACATTTTGCTACAAGTGTTGGATGATGGCAGAATCACAGATTCTCAAGGTCGATTGGTTGACTTTAGAAATACCGTGATTGTGATGACTAGCAATATCGGTAGCGACCACATTTTAGAAGTGTTTTCTAAGAAGGAAAAAACACCTAAAAAAACTACTGTTCGCAAGCAGGAAGTCCCTGAATTTTCCAGTCAAAAGACCAACTATAAAGTTGATGATGATGGTACGGTTGAAATTTCGGCTTCGCGAGTTTCTGATGTTGTGAATCCTCCCATTTCTCAGGAACCTGAAACTTTACCTATTTCTGAACGGGAGACTGATGAAGAGTACGAACAAATGTTAAAACGGGTGATGAATGCGTTGCGATCGCACTTCCGGCCGGAATTTCTAAATCGGGTGGATGAGACAATTTTGTTCCACACTTTGAGCAAAACTGAACTCCGACAAATTGTCACTATTCAAGTCAAGCGAATTGAACGGTTGTTGGCGGAACAAAAGATTACCTTGGAACTGTCAGATGCTGCGAAAAACCATATCACAGATGTTGGTTACGACCCCGTTTATGGTGCTCGTCCCTTGAAACGGGCTATTCAGCGGGAGTTGGAAAACCCACTGGCTAATAAGATTCTGGAAAATGCCTTTGTGGAGGGTGATACAATTGCGATCGATTGTGAAAATAATACTTTGAAATTTCGCAAAATAGAGTCTCGTCCCGCCTTAGTTGGTAACAGTTTGTAGCTTGGTTAGGAACAGGCTTTGGGAGCATCCCGATTTTGCATAGGCTATAGCATGACCGCAGACAATTTATTAGTGATAACCAGAGATTTACAGCGGTCATGCTATAGCCCAATACGAATATATTTGCCAAACACAGATGCACCCCAGGCTTTTGGGCTTTTTCCACAAATTATCCTTAGTTTGTGTAGATGTGGTTTCAAGCCCCTAGGGCGTGTTTTCTTGCCTGATCCATCAGATCCTGATCCCCCTCGCATCCCCCTTAAGAAGGGGGACGAAAGAGCTTCTTTCTCCCCCCTTTTTAAGGGGGGTTGGGGGGGATCTCCGGGGAGAGAAAACACGCCCTAGTCTTCTGTTCTTTTCTCTATTTCTAATCGCTTTCGAGAATCGCGGCCAGCAAAGCTTGCTGAGCGTGCATCCGATTTTCCGCCTGATCCCAAACCCGCGATTGACTCCCTTCAATTACCCCATCCGTAATCTCTTCATCTCGGTGCGCCGGCAAACAGTGCAATACAATCCCATTCGGATCTGCTAACTCCACCAACTCTTCATTTACCTGATAAGGCTCAAACAAAGGAATCCTGCTTGTCGCTTCCTCTTCCTGTCCCATACTTGCCCAAACATCAGTATAAATTACTTGAGCTTCCTTAGCAGCAGCTTTGGCATCAGTAGTCACTGTAACTTCTGTTTTTCCCTTCGCAATCGCCTTTGCCTTTTCCACAATCTCAGGATTTGGCATAAAATCTTGAGGACAAGCAATTCTCACATTCATCCCCATCATTGCACAGCCCAACATCAGCGAATTCGCCATATTATTGCCATCGCCAAAATAAGCCAAAGTCACCCCTTCCCACTTCCCAAAACACTCTTTTACTGTCATTAAATCCGCCAATACTTGACAGGGGTGTTCGTCATCAGTCAGCGCATTAATTACAGGTATTTTTGCATAATTAGCAAAAGTTACTAAATCCTTTTGGTCGAAAGTCCTAATCGCTAAAACGTCCAAATATCTGTCTAATACTCTGGCTGTATCCACCAAAGGTTCCCCACGGCTGACTTGAGTAACATTAGGATTGAGGTCAATAACTTGACCTCCCAATTTATACATTGCCACCGTAAAACTCACCCGTGTTCGCGTTGAAGCTTTAGAAAATAACAAGCCGAGAACTTTATTTCGTTTCAGCTTCACCATTCCCGATTTCAGGCTCGCACCTAGGTCTAACAAATAAGTTAATTCGTCAATACTTAAATCTGCTAGACTTAATAAATCTCGCCCTTTTAATGAGTCCATATTTACCCCCACACAAGTTTTCAACTATACATTAAATCTGCGCCCGCAGAGCCGAGCTTTGTTTTTGTTCCCACTAGCTTCCCCTGATTTCAACTTGCGGGTAATTGCTCGATCGCGCGATCGATCGAATCGCAACCTTGTTCCACCGTTTCTACTACCGCCAACAAGCCCCGCAATTCCGCAGCACCAGGGAAGCCCTTAGCATACCAGGTTAAGTGCTTGCGCGCTTGACACACACCACTGTCACCCTTATATTCCCACAAAGCCCGCAAATGTTCCTTAGCACATTCGAGCCGTTCAATTGGTGTCGGAGTTATCTTTTCCACACCAGTTTTGATGAAATAATCCACCTCTCCCACCAAGAAAGGATAGCCCAAAGTTCCCCGCGAACACATCACTCCATCCGCCCCTGTTTCTTCCAGACAGCGTATCGCCGCCTCAACAGAAAAGATGTCTCCGTTGGCGATCACAGGAATCGATAAAACTTCCTTAACACGACGAATCCATTCCCATTTTGCCTGGCCGTTGTAACCTTGCGATCGAGTCCGACCATGGACGGTAATCATTTTTGCACCCGCATCTTCCATCCGTTTGGCAAAATCCAAAATATTAATTTCTTTGTCCGTCCAACCAATGCGAGTTTTGACAGTCACAGGAACATCTACAGCTTGCACAACTGCCCGCACAATTGCCTCAGCAGTCTCTGGATCTCGTAGTAAGGAAGAACCGCCACCATTTTTAGTAATTTTGTTAACCGGACAGCCCATATTAATATCAACTGTATCCGCCCCTTCTGCCACTGCCTTCTGTGCCGCTTCTGCCAAAAAATCTGGGCGACAGTCAAATAATTGAATGCTAATCGGGCGTTCATTCGGGTCAACTTCCATAATTCTCGGCAGTTGCTTGACGTAGTGCAAACCCGTAGCATTCACCATTTCGGTATACATCATTGAATCCGGTGCGTAGCGGCGCACCAAGCGGCGAAATACTAAATCTGTAACACCCGACAACGGCGATTGCAACACGCGACTGTTTACTTCAAAATCGCCGATTTTCAGAGGAGTTGCTAATCTTTTTTGTAATTCTGGAGAGAGAGTAAGCATAGTCGATCGGTTCTGAGATAGTAATTGAATTCTAATATCTGTATATTGTACAACATTAAGTATTTATACTTTAAAAATTAAAAAACGAATACAAGGCCCACAAGAAATTCACTATTTGTGGAACAGGTAGTTCAGTCTGTGATGGAAACAGGTACAAGATGTGAGTTTTGAACTACAATTGGTGGATTCGCGATGATGCCGATCGAACATTAAAAAAATTGTAGAGAATTCCTATGGATGCCACAGCACTCTGGCAACGCTATCAAGACTGGCTTTACTATCACTCTGGATTGGGACTTTACCTCGATATCAGTCGCATGAGCTTCGACGACGCTTTCGTCACTACAATGAAACCCAAATTTGACAAAGCTTTCAAAGACATGACAGCTTTAGAAGCAGGGGCGATCGCCAATCCCGACGAACACCGCATGGTAGGCCACTACTGGCTCCGCAACCCCGATATCGCCCCCACCCCAGAACTCAAACAAGAAATAGTCCAGACGCTACAACAAATAGAAACATTTGTCAAGAAAGTTCAAAGCCGCGACATCAAGCCACCCTTCGCTCCCCAATTTACCGATATCATCTCCATCGGCATCGGTGGTTCCGCCCTCGGCCCCCAATTTGTCTCCGAAGCTTTATCCCCAGACATTCCGCCCCTAGCCATACATTTTATCGACAACACTGACCCGGCAGGAATCGATCGCATCCTCAACCAAATCAAAGACAAACTCGTCAGCACCCTAGTAATTACCATCTCCAAATCCGGCGGCACCCCCGAACCCCGCAACGGCATGATCGAAGTGCAAAAAGCCTTCGCCGCCCAAAAACTCGACTTTGCCAAACAAGCCATAGCCATCACCGGAGTAGACAGCCAACTAGACAAATTAGCCAAATCCGAAGGCTGGATTACCACCTTCCCCATGGCAGATTGGGTAGGAGGAAGAACTTCCGAACTCTCCGCAGTCGGACTTTTGCCAGCAGCTCTGCAAGGCATTGACATCTCGGTAATGCTCGACGGTGCTAAAGTCATGGACGAAGCCACCAGAAACACCGAAATTAAACACAATCCCGCCGCCCTTTTAGCCCTCAGTTGGTATTTTGCCTGCAACGGACGTGGCGAAAAAGATATGGTAGTTCTCCCCTACAAAGATTCACTCCTATTGTTCAGTCGCTATTTGCAGCAATTAGTTATGGAATCTATAGGAAAAGAGAAAGATTTAGACGGCAACACCGTGTATCAAGGCATAGCAGTCTACGGCAACAAAGGCACAACAGACCAACACGCTTACGTCCAACAATTGCGAGAAGGTGTCCCGAATTTCTTCCTCACATTTATTGAAGTTTTGCAAGACAGGGAAGGCATTTCTCCAGAAGTAGAAACCGGCGTGACATCGGGAGATTATTTGTCCGGCTTGTTCCAAGGAACTCGACAAGCTTTGTCGGAAAATCAACGAGATTCGATTACTGTCACCATTCCTCAAGTAAATCCTCGCACAGTAGGAGCATTAATCGCTCTCTACGAAAGAGCCGTAGGTTTTTACGGTTCCTTGGTGAATGTCAACGCCTATCACCAACCAGGTGTCGAAGCAGGCAAAAAAGCCGCCGCTGCTGTATTAGACTTGCAAAAACAGGTACTGGAAGTTCTCAAACAGTCGTCCACTCCTCTGTCTGTCACAGAAATAGCCAAAAAAGCAGGAAAGCCAGAGCAAATTGAGACAATTTACAAAATTGTGCGCCATTTGGCTGCCAACGGTCGAGGTGTTGTTTTGGAAGGTAATTTTGGGCAACCTGCTACTTTGACTACAAGCTATAAAGGAAGTTAAACAGTAAAATTAAAAATTAAAAGTGAAATTACTCATTTTTAATTTTTAATGCTCACTGTTTAATTTTTAAGTTCCCCCATGCCATTGACAATTCTGGTTGCTGATGATGATTTTGCGACTCGCTTGTCGATTAACGATTACCTGGAAATTTTGGGTTATTCGGTCATCCCTGCTGAAAACGGCAAAGAAGCTCTCGGCTTAGTAGAGAAATTTCAGCCACATTTGATTGTTACCGACATTACAATGCCTGAAATGGACGGCTACGAGTTCGTGCGACGAGTGCGGACTCGTCCAGCCTTCCGCTTGCTACCGGTGATTTTTTTGACGGAACGGACGAGCTCTCAGGAGCGAATTCGGGGCTATCAAATGGGCTGCGACAATTATCTGGCCAAGCCTTTTGAACTCAATGAGTTGGGAGTGGTAATTCGTTCTTTGTTGGATAGATACGTTCTCATTGCCCAAGCGTTACCTTCCCAGAGAGAAACTGTGACCACAGAGCAGCGCCACCAATTCAAGGGGACGGGAGAATTAGATTTTTTGACTCAAAATTCAGAAAGGGGCGATCGCCCTTATTTTACCCAAAATTCACCGAATTTGACCCAAAGAGAGCAACAAGTGCTGAATTTACTCACAGAAGGTCTGTCTAATATTCAAATAGGCCTTGAGCTCCACCTCAGTCCCCGAACTGTGGAAAAGCACGTCAGCAGCTTGTTCAGAAAAACCGAAAGCAACAATCGTGCAGAACTCGTTCGTTTTGCGATGGAACACCATTTAGTGGGGAATTGGTAATTGGTAATTGGGAATTGGGAATTGGTAATTGGGAATTGGTAATTGGGAATTCCTCACCAATAACAAATAACCCTTCGACTTCGCTGGCTGGCGACGGCAATAACTAATAACTAATAACTATTGACTGCTGACTTCTGACTTCTTCAAATACTCCAACAAGCCCTCGCAAGCATCCAGCAACAAATCAATTACGCGATCGAATCCCTCAGACCCGCCGTAGTAAGGATCTGGCACTTCTTTAAGGTCGTATTTTTGGCAAAAATCGCACATCAACCGCACTTTTTCTTTATATTTTCCAGCGCTATCTAGAGCAAGAATATTTCGATAATTCTCCCGATCCATTGCCAGAATTAAATCAAAATTCTCAAAATCTTTCCTTTGAAATTGGCGTGCAGCACCTAACAATTCAATGTCCCGCTTCCTCGCCGCCACAGCCATCCTACTGTCAGGAGGACTGCCAATATGATAGCCTGCGGTTCCAGCAGAATCGCAAGTAATGCGATCGCCCAAACCCGCTTGTTGAATCAAATGATTCATAATATTTTCTGCAGAAGGCGATCGGCAGATATTTCCTAAGCACACAAATAATAATTTAGTCATTAGTCAGCAATCAGTAGTCATTAGTCAGTGGTTATTAGTTATTGGTTATTGGTTATTGGTGGATTCGCGATTCCCCATTCCCGATTCCCCATTCGCGATTCCCCATTCCCCATGAACCAGTTAGTAGTCAGTAGTCATTAGTCAAAAGACTACTGACTACTGACTAATCACTTAGAAACCGGGGAGATTCAGTCCACCAGTCAGTTCTTCCATTTTTTCCCGCATCGTCATGGTTGACTTAGTGTAGGCATCCAGCATCGCCACCGTGACGAGTTCAGAAACCACATCCGCACCTTCACCAAGCGCATCGGGGGAGATTTCCACCCGACGGGGTTCTTGGTTCCCGCTGAGAAAAACTTTAACCAGGCCACCGCCGGCAGTTCCCTCAATTTCCATTTGATCCAACTCTTCCTGAAGCTTCTTAGCTCCTTCTTGAACCTGCTGAGCTTTCTTGAAAGCTTCAGTTAGTTCTTTCATTTTGCCCAGGCCGAAGCCAAATCCTTTTCCAGGTTGTGTCATAACTACTCAGCGATGCTCAATTAAAAACAGTGTGCCGTTGGTTGATTACTTGTTGGCACTGCTATACAAATACTAGACAAGTCTAGACATTTGCTTCTTGCTTCGTTGAGGCGACTTGCTGACACAGAATTTCTCCAGCATCAGTAGAGATCGTCCTCTCCACAAGCGTTGAGGGTTTCCACCCAAGTTTCGATCTGCCCGACCGTACGTAATCCCGAATTTAAGATCGTGCCCGCTTTATAACGGAAACTCTCCCAGTATTCTAACTTCTGGCTCCAACAATAGCGACCACCGATCCTGGACTTGCTCTTGAACGTGGCGGATCACTTGAAAAATATCATTAGCCGTTGCCGACCCACAGTTAAGAATAAAATTAGCATGGCGTTGAGCTACTTGAGCCCCGCCAATTTGATATCCCTTCAGTCCAGTTTGCTCAATTAACCAGCCTGCCGCCTTCGGACTGGGGTTGCGGAAAACAGAACCGCAGCTAGGCAAGTGGTAAGGTTGACTCGTCCGTCGCTGGCTGAAATTATTGTTAGTTTCTGCCATTACAGCCGATCGATCGAATCCCGGCTGTAACTGAAAAGTGGCTTCTGTTACGAGTCGATCGCCCCCTTGCAGCACCGAAGTCCGATAACGGTAGCCCAACTCTTGGGGAGTCAGAATTTCTACCTTACCACTTGGTGATAGGACGCGAGCATTCACCAAAATATCCGCAGTACAGCCCCTGTGTGCCCCGGCATTCATCACCACAGCACCTCCCACAGTCCCCGGTATACCCACAGACCATTCCAGACCTTTCCAGCCCCGTTTAGCAGCCAACCAAGCGAGACGGGGAATAGATTCCCCAGCCCCAGCAGTTACTTGACCTGTTTCTGGATTAAAACTCACCTGTTTCAAGTATCGAGTACCGACGACCAAACCGGACAAACCCCGATCGCTCACCAACAGATTAGAACCGGCACCCAGTAGAGTCACAGCCAACCCCTCAGAGTCAGCCCAGGCAAAACTGGCTTGCAAAGCTTCTATACTGCGGGGAGCAACGTACCATTCTGCTGGCCCACCGACTCGGAAGGAAGTCATGCTGGCCAAAGACACTTGAGAGTTAATCTTGCAGTCAGTTCCCCCCAAAGAAATAGGAGAATAAACTCGCCGATAGCCCTTAACAGAGGAGTCATTCGAGATAGTCACCATTTTGAAATTCCTTAAAATACCTTCGAGCAAAGAATTGGTTGAGAGTGTATTTATTGATTTTGGTCAGTAGGAAACGAACTACTAGGCACACAGAAGTTTCGGTACTATCTGCACCGCCATGAAAGTCCTTCGATCCCACGGGAGCTAGCTAATGCGGGCGATCGGCTGCTTGATAAAAAGCCATCACCTCTGGAATAATCTGATTGAGATTTCCAGCACCCAAAAATAGAGCCAAATCCCCCGGTTGCAAACTTTCGGTTAAAAACTTACTTACTGATTCCAAGGAAGCCTGAAACTCCACCTGTTGCCCTTCTTTAGCAATTAAATCAGCCACCATTTGCCCACTAATTTGTCCTAAATTGGGTTCCCCAGCACTATAAATCTCGCAAGTAACCACCAAGTCAGCATCAGTAAAAGATTGGGCAAATTCTGGCAAAAAAGTCAGAGTCCGGCTGTAACGGTGAGGTTGAAAAATGGCAACCACTCTTCCCGATTTAGGATTTTCTGCGCTACCTTCTATACGCAACCTAGCAGCAGCCAAGGTGACACGAATTTCGCTAGGATGGTGAGCGTAGTCATCCACAAACAGGATGTCATTGTGAAAACCCCGCACTTCAAAACGGCGGCGCGCCCCTTCAAAGCCAGCCATGGCAGAAGCTATGGCCACAAAATCCAACCCCAACAATCGACCCACTGCTACCGCAGCTAGTGCATTGCTGAGATTGTGTTTGCCTAGCAGTTTCAACTCCATTTCCCCCAGGAGAACTCCTCGTTCCCAAATCCGAGCCCTGGTACTGTCGGCACCGTACAGGACATCATCCGCCGTGTAGTCAGCACCGCTATCTGGCTGCAAGCTGTAGGTAATATTTGGTTGGAGGCAGTCTTTGACAATTTGGTCATCAATGCAGCCCACCAAAGTTTGGCAGTTTTGGGAAAACACCTTAAATGTGTCTATTACCTGGTCGAGGCTATCGTAATGGTCTGGATGATCCAGTTCCACATTTGTCACCACGCCAATTTTTGCTACCAACTTGACAAGGGAACCATCAGATTCATCAGCCTCCGCCACTAAGTAGGGGCCATCCCCCAACCGAGCATTCCCTTCCCAAGCATTTACCTCGCCTCCCACCACGATTGTTGGGTCTAGACCCGCAGCCATCAGCATGAAACCGATTAAGCTGCTAGTGGTAGTTTTACCGTGAGTACCTGCTACGGCGACGCTTTGGTAATCTTGAATCAAGGCGGCCAAAACATCCGATCGATGAAAAATCGGACAGCCCAAATCTAAAGCAGCTCTATATTCGGCATTTCCCTGGTGAATTGCCGTCGAACATACTACTTGGGGCAGTCCCAGTACCGACCTAGCTCTTTGGTCACTGCCATTGCATTGGAGAGCTTCGGCTGTCGCCACAGAAGCCCCTACCCAACTTTCCCCCACGGAGGATACGGCTTTGTCTGGGGGCTGACCTGCTGCACGATGGTCAACGGTCGGCTTTTGAAATAGTTCAAAATTGCTAGCGTCTTGACCCCAAAAAATATGAGCTCCCATTCCTTGCAAGCGCTGAGTTATGTGGCTCGATTTAATATCCGAACCGTACACAGGCAAGTTACGTTTCGCTAGAATATAGGCAAGGGCTGACATTCCAATTCCACCAATGCCGATGAAATGAAATGGTTTACCACTGAAATCAACTGAACTCGGCATTTTCGCTCCTCACGCACCACACCACGCCAATCACACGCGATATGATATCAAGAATTGTTTTTTCAGGATACATTTCGCTATATATTTTTGTACAAAATTCTCTGCTAGTCCCTCGATTTTGGGATTGGTAGAGATACTTTTCTTGTATCCTATATGACTTGGTACCGAGTAGATTTCCGGAACAGTCATATCTCTTAATTTGCAATGGGGGGAGGATGGGCTTTGGGGGTCTGGGGCAACAGACGGATTTTGGGCGCGCACATTCCTGTATAATTTTTCCCCATCCTCTTGCTGTGCTGGGATACCGCAGCAATGGCCCGGCGATATTTTGACGCCCGATGTGGGGTGAAACCCACAAAGATTTACCAAGACTACCACTTTGTATGAAAAAAGTAGCGATTTTGGGGGGGACTTTCGATCCGGTGCATTGGGGGCATTTGTCGATGGCTAACAGAGCCGTCTGTCAATTTGGTCTCGATCGCGTAGTCTGGTCGGTCGATCGCACTCCTGGTCACAAGCTGCACAGTGTTTTGGCAACTTTTGAACAAAGACGGGAAATGGTAGCTCTGGCGACAGCACAGCGACCGGATTTTGGACTTTTACCCCTAGATACCAATCCCTCTGCGGCGGGTGCGATCGACTCTTTACTGTATTTGCAAAATTTGTATCCAGAGGCTCAGCTCTACTGGATTATTGGTGCTGATGCTTTCCAAACTTTACCCAAATGGCCGCGGTGTGGGGAAATTGCGGGGTTGTGTGAGTGGTTGGTGGCGGGACGCCGGACAGGGGGATGGGAGGAGTTGCAGAGGGAAGTGTCGATGGATGCTGCCGAGGACCAGATGCTGGAGACGAATACAGTTTGTGCTGTGGTAGCCCAAAAAATGAGTCTGAGGGGAGTGCAGCTCCGCTGGCAGGTTTTGGCTATGCCGGAGATCGAAGTTTCTTCCACAGCTATCCGTCGTTACTGTCGTCAAGGTCGAGCGATCGGGCATTTAGTCCCAGAGGCCGTAAGGACTTATATTGTTAACCATCAGCTTTACCAGAGCTGAGGCTATAACTGGATTTAACTGATTGTTCATTATAGACAAAAAGTTAGAAAGGATCTGCCTTTGCGGTATGATCTTGTTTCATAGTCAATTCTTAAATTTTTCCAAAATTTTACCCTAAATTAGGGGCTGCCATCGTTAGGAGGTACTAAGGTGATTCGAGTCGCGATCAATGGTTTTGGGCGTATTGGGCGCAGTTTTGCGCGCTGCTGGCTGGGCAGAGAAAACAGCGAACTAGAGTTGGTAGCTATTAATGACACTTCCGATCCCAGAAGTAATGCTCACTTGTTGAGATACGACTCCATGATGGGAACGTTGAAGGGTGTGGACATCAGTGCCGATGAAAATTCCATTACCCTCAACGGCAAGACAGTTAAATGCGTGAGCGATCGCAATCCCCTAAACTTGCCTTGGAAAGAGTGGGGTGTCGATCTCATTATTGAATCAACAGGCGTGTTTGTAGACCAAGCTGGAGCCTCAAAGCATATCACCGCCGGCGCTAAAAAAGTGCTGATCACCGCTCCTGGCAAAGGGCCAGAAGTGGGAACCTACGTGATGGGAGTCAACCACCATAACTACAAGCACAGTGACTACACAGTCATCAGCAATGCTAGCTGTACCACCAACTGTCTAGCTCCAGTGTTGAAAGTCCTCCACGAACATTTTGGCATCGTCAAGGGCATGATGACCACTACCCACAGCTACACAGGCGACCAACGCTTGCTGGATGCTAGCCACCGCGACTTGCGGCGGGCACGGGCTGCTGCGATGAATATTGTGCCGACATCTACCGGTGCAGCTCAAGCTGTGGCTTTGGTGATTCCAGAATTGAAAGGCAAACTAAATGGGATTGCCATGCGCGTACCCACTCCCAATGTGTCCGTAGTTGATTTCGTCGCTCAGGTAGAGAAAAAGACCTTCACCGAGCAAGTAAATCAAGTATTCAAGGAAGCAGCCGAAGGCTCCATGAAAGGAATTTTGGAGTACAACGATTTACCTTTAGTTTCTTGCGACTATCGAGGCAGTGATGCTTCTTCCATTCTAGATTCCAGCTTGACCCTAGTGATGGATGGCGACATGGTAAAGGTTTTGGCTTGGTACGACAATGAATGGGGCTACAGTCAGCGAGTTGTTGACTTGGCTGAATTAGTCGCCCAACGTTGGGAAGCTTAAATCCCCTAAATCCCCGACTTCTTTCCGGCAGTCCGGCAGGGGTTTGAACCCCTGCCTCAAAGAAGACAGTCCTCTTAAGAGGACTCATTAGTCCTGATGATATAGAGGAGACGGCAGTGCCTATTAGTGTCAACTTAAGCCTGAAACCATGAGAAATCTCGCTTTTACCTCAGTCCAGAGCCCCCTAAATCCCCCGGATAGTCGGGGGACGAAAGAGAATATTTCTTGTCCCCCCCTTCCACCAGGGGGGTTAGGGGGGATCTAGACTTTTATACAAACAAGAGATACTCAAGGTTCAACCTTAAATTGACACTAATGGGCTCTTGGAGTGTCCCTACAATTAATCTGGCGTAGGAATACGGCACTGCCCATAGGTGTCAACTTAACGCCAAACCCCTTCAGAGACTACTGTTTGACGATAGAGGCCAGATCCCCCCTAGCCCCCCTTAATAAGGGGGGACAAGAGTCTTCTCAAAGTCACCCCGTACTCCCCTTCTTAAGGGGGATTTATACCAAATCCTCTCTTCACCGTCCTGTATTAAACTCTCTCTTCTCTTCCTTCGCGTCATAAGCGCCTTCGCGGTTAAATCATTCCGATACAACCGGAATTGATATTAGGCTCTAAATTATGAAAAAAGCGCTAATTTGTGGTGTATCCGGTCAGGATGGAGCTTATTTAGCGAAACTGCTTTTGGATAAAGGTTATGAAGTCTGTGGCACATCGAGAGATGCCCAAATGTCTAGTTTCGGAAACCTAGCCCGTTTGGGAATCCGAGACCAAGTAAAACGAGAATCCATGTCTCTCAACGATTTTCGCAGCGTGTTGCAGGTACTGGCGAAAATTCAGCCAGACGAAGTGTACAATTTAGCCGGTCAAAGTTCCGTAGGTCTATCCTTTGAACAACCTGTCGAAACCCTCGAAAGTATTGCCACAGGCACATTGAATCTATTAGAAGCAATTAGATTTACAGGCGGCAAAATTAAACTTTATAATGCCAGTTCCAGTGAATGTTTTGGAGATACCGGAGGGAGTCCGGGAGATGAAAATACGCCCTTTCGTCCCAGAAGCCCTTACGCGGTGGCAAAAGCAGCAGCATTTTGGGAAGTAGCAAATTATCGAGAAGCTTACAATTTGTTTGCCTGTTCCGGTATTCTGTTCAATCACGAGTCGCCACTGCGGCCGGAGAGATTTGTCACACAAAAAATTGTATCAGTCGTGTGCAGAATTGCTGCGGGGAGTTCGGAAAAACTGCATTTAGGTAATATTTCTGTGCATCGAGATTGGGGTTGGGCTCCGGAATATGTGGAGGCGATGTATTTGATGTTGCAGCAGGATGCACCGGAGGATTATGTAATAGCTACCGGTGCTAGTTTTGCTCTGGAAGAGTTTGTGCAGACGGCTTTTGTTTGTGCGGGTTTGGATTGGCGGGAGCATTTGGTAACGGATGCGAGTCTCTACAGACCGACGGAGATTGCGCTTGGTTCGGCAAATCCGGCGAAGGCGAAGGCAAAGTTGGGCTGGGAGGCGAAGTATCAGATGCACGATGTGGTGCGGATGATGGTGGAAGCGAGGCGGATTGTTTGAGCCAGATTAGTCCTATGATGGGCTTTCAAATTCTGTAAACCTCCCATCGACTCTATATGTGAAAATCAGGCTTTAACGATCCCGTACTTGCGCGGATGGTTGGTCTAAGTAATTGTAAACAATACGCGAAATTCGGCGCACAAAGTCTCTGACAATGGGGTCATTATAAGGACGTTTGACAAAAATTGCCGCCAAATAACGCTTTCCATTCGGCATATCAATAATTCCAGCATCGCCAACTACAAAGCCGATATCTCCGGTTTTGTCAGCAATTACTGCTCCCGCCCCTAAACCCGAAGGAAGCAGGGTTCTAGTTGTGGTATGCCGCAATAATTCTAAAGCCTGTTCTCGGCTAGATTCCGAAACTAATTTATCGCGAGATAGCATTGATAGCAGTTGTACCATATCTACAGAACTGGTTGTATTTGTGCCTTGAAAATCTCCCAACCAATTGCGAATTATTGTATCAGTTAATCCCCAACTGCGAAAACGTTCGTTGAGTTTAGCAATTCCCCCCAAACGTTCAATAATCATGTTGGTGGCTGTATTGTCGCTGATGGTAATCATTTTATCTACGGTTTCTCTGATGCTAAACTTAGTGCCATCTGGTTCGTCTTGCATAGTTCCAGAGCCACTGGCCACTAAGTCTGACTTCATAACTAATGTTTCATTCAAGCTAATTTTGCCAGCGTCTACATCTTGATAAAAGGCAATCAGGATTGGTAATTTGATGGTACTGGCGGCGGGAAATACCCGATCGCCCTTGATATCCAAATAGTTTCCTGTATCTAAATCCAGAAAAAACATTCCCGCACTCAGGGATTTATACTGTTCGATCGCCTTTTCAATTTCCGGCTCGATCGCTGTCATTTCCGAACCGATTTGCATCGCCAAATCACCGGAATATTTTCTAGGATTCGTCCCATTAAAATTGGGTGATATTTGAGCTTGTTTTTGTTCAAACCTGGTAATATCTTCGGATTCAAAAGATTCATTGCCTGCTAATTGCTCTGGCTGGGGCAACTGAAATGACCACCGATTTGCCGATTCTTTGATAACTCGTACTTGTTGCGGGTCTAACTTATAACCGGGATTTAATTGAATCACTAATCGGGTGGTTTCTGGGTCAAATTGCCCGATTCTTATTTCTTTAATTGCTGAATTATAGCTTTGAGGAGTTTCGGGATATTCGAGGACAATTCCTGGCAGATCGATGACTAAACGGGTGGGATTAGCAATTAATTTAACTGAGGGCTGAACGCTGGTATCTGTGGTTAAATTAAGTTGATTTTGATTGGCATCAAAGTGCCAAGATGTCAAGGTATCTGCTTGGGCAGGGAGGGCGATCGCCCAAGCACTAATTAACGTAGCCAAAAGCCATTGTAGTTTTAAAGTCATGGGTGGAGAGAAAGAGGGAATTGGCATCCACTCGAAAGCGATGGGAACACTGTTCTGAACCGCTGTCGTGGCGAGTCGTATGATATCATACAGTCAACTCTTGCCCTCTGCCGTATATTTTATTATTTTATTTTAGAATAATCAGTGGACTCAGTTGATATCATCTAGATAAACTCAAGTTGGGCGATCGCCTGATTTCTCGCATTCTCTATGGCATCAATCATCGCTTTCACAAACACTTTTCCTTGAGCTGCAAATCGTCGATCGCTCAAAGGGTCATAAGCTTGCCAATCTCCGCTAACTTCAGTATCCTGCCACAGAAACCAGTCGCGGTAAATTTCACCGCTATCAATATCATCGCACAGAGCCAGCCAATCATCTCCCGTCAGAACATTAGCATCTAATGCTACCAATTCGATCCATGCTAGTGCTATGCAGGCATGGATCGCATCAGCATCAACTAAGTCACATTTTGTAGTGGTTGGTAGCGGAGATTCCAGGGTAGACTTCATGATTTATACCTAATTTAATCAATGAATGTTACTATTTATTAAACTGACTAAATGCTACGGGAAAAGTTTCTGTCTGATTAATCTCTGAACCCTCAAACTTGGCAGCGGCTGATGCTTCAGTTAAGTTGTTCAGGGTGTTAATGGTGAATATGGCTGCGGTTGCTAAAGCGGCCATTGCCAGTCTGTGTAAAACATTGTTCATTGTCCTGCCCCTTTGTGCTTGATGTCTGTATTATAAAAAGTTAATCAATTATGCACGGGGGAGATTGGGGAGTTAAGCATTTTGTTTGGTTAAAATATGTTTAAATTTTGAAGTCGTTAACAGGATGGGGTTTGAGGCTGCAAACGTTAATAAAATTTGAAAAAGTAAAATTAATAGAGTTGAATGTGGGGGACTATCTTCCTTAAAATCCCTTAAAATAGGTAGTTGATAGGTTAAACTTCTTAGATTCCTTCTCGTTTGAGTGCAAGTGAAGTGATCAAGTCAAAACGCGATCGCGGTCGAATTCTCACCGCCCCAGGCTTAAAGAAGCTTAATGAGGCAATCCAAGAATGGTCTGACCGATATAACATTAGAGGTACTCTGACCGAAGTCGAGGCTGAGTCTGGCGTTGGTGTCGATACAGTCAGCAAAATTCGGCAGGGTAGAGAAGGTGCCGACGAGAGTAAAATTCGGCAATTGTTTGCTGCTTTTGATTTGACTTTAGCCAATGGCGACCATCGATCGGCTAAACTAGACGATGGGGAAGATGCCGATGGGCCGAAGAATTTGCCACCGACTGAAGAAACAGTCCCTAGCAGCCGAAGTGTTAAGATTTTTATCAGCTATCATAGCGTTGAGCCCGATCGCGAATTAGGAAAAGAGTTGGAAATGGCCTTAAGTGCGATCGGGCATACAGTCTTTACCATCGAAAACAGCATTAAATTAGGAGATAATTGGTTCGATCGCATTAACTTATTCCTCAAAGAATGCGATTATTTATTATTGTTATTGCCACCCACTGTCAACCAGAGCGAACTGCTAACTTATCAAGTGCAAAAAGCCAAAGAATTGCAAGATTCTCGCGCTGACAAAAAGCCAGTTATTTTGCCAATTCGCGTCGGTTTTTCCCTGACTGAACCTCTCAATCACGACTTGCGAGGCTATCTTTACCGCATCAAACAAAGGGAATGGCAAACAACCGCAGATACTCCTATTCTGATCGAAGAAATCATGAGTTTGTTAGCAGAAAGTGCCACCCCTATTAAAGATGAACCACCAGATTTAATCCCAAATCAAATATTAGAACTTACTAGCCATAACATCCCTTTACCCACAGCAGAACCGGAATTGCCGGGAGGACAAGTGGATGTCACTTCTCAATTTTATGTAGAACGTCCTCCCATCGAAGAAAGGTGTTATCAAACTATTTTGCAGCCCAGCGCCTTAATTAGAATTAAAGCTCCCCGACAGATGGGAAAAACTTCTTTAATTGCCAGAATTTTGCACCACGCATCCTGTCAAGATTATCGCACAGTTCCGCTAAGTTTTCAATTAGTTGATAAAAATGTATTTGCCAATCTTGATAAATTTCTCAAGTGGTTTTGTGCCTATGTAGGGCGAGAATTACACATACCCAATCAACTAGACGATTATTGGGATGAAATTTTTGGGAGCAAAGTTAACTGCAAAGATTACTTTGAAAAATATCTGTTGCCACAAATCGACACTCCTTTGGTGTTAGGATTAGACGAGATCGATCGCGTTTTTCAATATCCCGACATTGCCGAAGACTTTTTAGGACTGCTGCGGGCGTGGCACGAAGAATCGAAGCGGCGCGATATCTGGAAAAAACTGCGATTAATTGTAGTTCATTCCACGGAAGTTTATATCCCGATGAATATCAATCAATCGCCTTTCAACGTCGGATTACCTGTTGATTTGCCGGAATTCAACGCCGAACAAATCGAAGATTTAGCAGCGCGCCACAATTTGCATTGGTCTCATCAAGAAGTTGAAAAATTGATGGCACTTGTGGGCGGACATCCTTATCTGGTGCGAGTTGCATTATATCACTTTTCGCAGTCAGAATTGACTATGAATGAATTACAAGAAACTGCGATTGCCGAAGCGGGAATTTACAGCGACCATTTACGTCGCCAATTATGGAATTTGGAAGAATATCCAGACTTGGCCACGGGGATGAGAGAGATTGCAGTGGCAGATTCTCCAGTAAAATTAAAGGCCATGCAAGCATTTAAATTAGATAGCTTGGGGTTAGTGAAATTACAGGGGAGTGAATGCGTGCCGAGATGTGAATTGTATCGGCAATATTTTCGATCGCACTTAAGCGCGATCGGGTAATATTAAATGTGGGTGAACAATCTCCTATGGAAATCGGCGATTTCAGCGGACTGGGAGGGAGACCGCAGGGGCGGTCTTTGGTTTTTAGGCTTCTAGAATTTGGCGAATTCGCCGTTCCAAACGTTCGAGGTCTAGTCCACCTTCATCACGGCTAATTCGGCGCACGGTGACGTTGACATTGCTCAAATCAGCCAGCAAATCTTGGAGGATTTCTTGTTGTTGGCGAGCTTGAGTAATTTCCCGTGGTTCTTGCACCAAATCGCGGACAATTGTGTCTTCAGCGCGGGAAGCAACGATTGGGTCTGCTTCGCCGTCTACGTGCACGAAAGTGCGCCGTCCGGGGCCGCGTTCTTCTTCGATGGGGATGACTGCTGTTACTCGGTCCGATCGCACATATTTGCCAAATCCTAGGTGGACTAAGACGGAAGATTGTATTTTCATGGATAGTAAGATTTATTTGTAAGTTATCTATATTTTAGCTTGTACAATCATGATATAGCCACTAATTTTATAGCTATATTTACTACAAGATATGTCGGTTTTTTCTCGAATTTATAGTTGTCAATATTGGCAAAGAATGCTAATATTGGTTGTAATATTCCAACAGTCCGAACTTCGCTAAATCCGACAGTCCGGCAGGGGTTGAAACCCCCGCCTCAAAGCTAAAGTCCTCTTAAGAGGACTGAAGAATTTATTCAAAATGCTCGAAGCTGTGAATTGATTTTTATCAAACAATGTTATTATATATCATATCAAATTCGGTGGGTTCGGAATGATTTAACCACAGAGAGCGCAGAGAACACAGAGAAAGATCAGAGAGAGATGAATAATTCGGATATTAACAGGTTTGATATCATTCAATGTCTGGGTTGAATTAAATAACTAAATAAAATATGATTCTACAGTCCTCTTGAGAGGACTTTCGCTATGAGACAGGGGTTTCAACCCCTGGCGGACTATCGGGATATGCCAAATCTCGGACTGTTGGTGCGCAACTGTTGGCTCATGCGTTAACATAAAATTAGAGCAGTTTGCGATTTTGAGATTCGAGAATGACTCCCACCGATAAACAGGAAAGCCTAAATGATCCCAATTAGTCTCGACTTCGTTATCAGTATCCTGACAGCCATTCCCTTCGGCACTATCAAAGACAAGTTTCAGCGTAACGAAACAGTTATCAAGTTATTAAAGAGATTTAACCTCGACCCTGATGCACCGCCAGCCGATTTTAGCGGAGTTTATGTTTATACTTTAGTAGAATACGGCGCTGGAAAACCCAAACAGATTTTAGCACTGTTTCGCCAAAAAGAGATTGAATCAGCATTTCGCAAAGCCTTTGAGTCCGATAGCCCAGCCATTTTAATTAAAGCAGGCGATGAATATCTGAATGAGAGTGCTTTAGGTAAAGAACTTCGAGATTTAGGCATTGACCCCAGACGGGAATTCATGGCATTTGCGGCCGTGTTTATGGAAGTCGCAAAGCGGACGCGGACGCTGGGAGATGTGATGATGGGAAATGCGATCGCCTCTTTGCAAAAACGCCTATCTATGGTAATGGATCGCATCGAACGCCTCCCCACTCTCGAAGGAATTCGCACCGAATTTGCGCGGTTAGAAGCCGAAGATTATCCCGCACTTCCCGCAGCAGCATCAACGAATATTCAAAAGTCTCAAGCTTTCATTCTATCACAACAAGTTCGCGGTTGGTTTGAAACCTTAAGTTATAAGTTTGAAACCTATCAAATCTCGGAAGATAACTATTTTGAATGGATTATCAATGTCCCCGTCAGACGCAATCGGTACGATCGCATTTTAGTGCGCGGAATAGCCGGAGAAGCCGGACTCAGAGACATCTCAGCCTTGCGCGAATCTGTAGCAAAACAGCGCACCGATGAAGGCTGGTTAGTCACCGCCCGTCGCATCAGTAGCGCCGCGCGGGATGAAGTAAAGAAAGATGAAAATCGCGATTTAGCTTGCTATACCTTCGATGAATTGCTCGACCAAGATGCCGATTTTACCGCTTATCTTGATTGGCTAGAGACAGAAATTACCAGCCGGAAAATTAATACAAAATACGTCCCCCTAGCTTGTACAAAAGAAGAAATTGACCCCGATACTCACCGCAAAATAGGAGTGAGTCATTATGGCGAGGGAGATGGCTGGATTGAAGGTTATATTGACCTGTGGTTGGATGACCCCGTAAAAGAACATATTTCAGTTTTAGGAGAATTTGGAACCGGGAAAACTTGGTTTGCGATGCACTATGCTTGGATGGCGCTGCAACGCTACAAAGATGCTCAAAAGCGGGGCTTAGAACGTCCGCGTTTGCCCTTAGTAATTCCGCTGCGAGATTACGCTAAAGCGGTTAGTGTGGAGTCGCTATTTTCGGAGTTCTTCTTTCGGAAACACGAGATACCTTTAGCGGGTTATTCGGCTTTTGAACAACTGAATCGGATGGGCAAGTTTCTGTTGATTTTCGATGGTTTTGATGAAATGGCCGCTAAGTGCGATCGGCAAGAAACCATCAACAACTTCTGGGAACTAGCAAAAGCCGTGGTTCCTGGCGCAAAAGTCATCCTCACTTGCCGTACCGAACACTTTCCTGAAGGCAAGGAAGGACGGGCATTGTTCAATGCCGAACTGCAAGCATCAACAACCATTTTAACAGGCGAAACTCCCCAATTTGAAGTCTTAGAATTACAGAAATTTAACGACGAACAAATTGGGCAAGCGCTGTCATTTCAAACAGAAGCAGCTACTGTAGAAAAAGTGATGAGAAACCCGCAACTATTGGATTTAGCGCGTCGCCCGGTGATGACTGAGTTAATTTTGGAAGCATTGCCCGATATTGAAGCTGGAAAACCAGTGGATATGTCGCGGATCTATCTGTATGCAGTGCGGCGGAAGATAGAGAGAGATATCAAAGCAGAACGGACTTTTACTTCTTTGGCAGATAAGCTTTACTTTTTGTGCGAATTATCGTGGGAAATGCTGTCAACCAACCAAATGAGTCTGAATTATCGCGGTTTTCCCGATCGCATTCGCAGCTTATTCGGTTCCATCGTCCAAGAGGAAAAAGACTTAGACCACTGGCATTACGATATGATGGGTCAAACCATGCTGATTCGCAATGCCGATGGCGATTATACTCCGGCGCACCGTTCGCTGTTAGAGTTTTTTGTCGCTTATAAATTTGCAGCGGAATTGGGAGTTTTGGCACCAGATTTTACCGAATTAGTTGCGCCTGAACAGTCTTGTTTAGATCCTAATGCAGCGCCTCAAAAATATACTTGGTCTAATTATTGTCGGCTTCAGGCGCAGAAGAGAAATAAAGGTGAACTTATCGCAGCTTTAAATGGATTTACTGCTGAAGATTTAGGGCAACTTCGTCAGAGTTTCGGACACGCGCCACTGACGAAAGCAGTGATGGATTTGTTGTTACCAATGTTGGATGTTATTTCTCCCCCCTTGTTAAGGGGGGCCGGGGGGGATCGTGACGATGCCAATCACGAGAGAACCCCCGAATTCCTATTAGAGAGAGAGGATAGTGACGATGTTAGCCAGAAGAGATCCCCCCAACCCCCCTTAAGAAGGGGGGCTTTAGAGAAGTCGCCCCTACTAGAAATTCTGGAAGCAACGCGGGAAAAAACTGAAAGTGAGGTAGGTTATGTGGGAGGGAATGCGGCGACGCTGTTGGTGAAAATCGATCGAACTGCGTTAGAAGAGAAAGACCTTTCTCGTGCAGTTATTTTAGGTGCCGATTTTACAAATGCTATCCTGCGCCGCGTCAATTTTGCTGAAGCGAATTTGACTAATTCTATTTTTACGAAAATCTTCGGCAGTGTTCGATCGGTTATAGTTAGTCCAGATGGCCAACTGTTAGCTACAGGTGATAGTAATGGCGTAGTTCGCTTGTGGGAAGCTAGCAGTTGCAGAGAAATATTGACCTGTAAAGGACATACCAATGTGGTGGAGTCAGTCGCCTTTAGTCCTGACGGTGAGATACTTGCTAGCGGGAGTTATGACCAAATAATCAAGTTATGGGATGTCAAGACTGGTGAATGTTTAAAAGTTTTGCAGGGACATACCGAATCAGTCATGTCAGTCACCTTCAATCCTGATGGAAATATACTCGCTAGCGGGAGTTTCGATCGCACGATCGGGTTATGGGATATCCGCACGGGTGAATGCCTCAAAATTTTGCAAGACCATACTAAAGTTGTATTGTCAGTTGCTTTCCATCCTGCTGGTGAAATGCTTGCCAGTGGCAGCGGTGACAAAACAGTGAGGTTGTGGAATGTCGGTACTGGTGAATGCCTCAAAATTTTGCACGGTCATACTAAAAACGTGTTTTCAGTAGCTTTCCATCCTACTGGTGAAATACTTGCTAGTGGAAGCGCCGACAAAACAGTGAGGCTGTGGAATATTGGTAGCGGTGAATGTCTCAAAACTTTGGAGGGACATTTCGATCAAATACGGTCGATCGCCTTTAGTCCTTCGGGCGAAATCCTCGCCAGTGGAAGTCACGATCGCACAGCAAAACTGTGGGATATCGGCACTGGAGAATGCTTGAATACTTTGCAAGGGCATAACGATCGAGTAGGGTCAATCGCCTTCCATCCTGGGGGTGAAATACTTGTTAGCGGCAGTTACGATAAAACGCTGATGCTGTGGGATATCAACAGCGGTGAATGCTTGAATACGCTGCAAGGACATAGCAATCAAGTAAGGTCGATCGCCTTCAGTCCCAACGGTGAAATGTTTGCCAGCGGCGATGACGAAAAAACAGTCAAGCTGTGGGATGTCAGCAGCAGTAAGTGCCTCCAAATCTTGCACGGACATCTCGATCGGGTAAACTTAGTTGCCTTCAATCCTTCGGGTCAAATACTTGCCAGCGCTAGTTACGACCAAACACTGAAACTGTGGGATATTCGCAGTGGTGAATGCCTTCATACTTTGCCAGAATTTGGCAATGAAACACGATCGATCGCCTTCATTTCAAATGGTGAAATACTTGCCAGTGCAGGTTATGACCAAACGGTGAGGTTGTGGGATATCGGTACTGGCGAATGCCTCAAAACGTTGGACGGGCATAACAATTCTGTAAACTCGGCTGCTTTCAGTCCTTTAGGCGAGATATTTGCCAGTGCAGGTTTTGGCGGAACGGTAAGGCTGTGGGATATCCATACTGGTGAATGCCTCCAAATCTTGCAGGCGCATACGAATTGGACGCCCGGGATCGCCTTTAGCCAGAACGGTGAAATACTTGCCAGTGGAAGTGTCGATCGAACAGTAAGATTATGGGATATCCATACTGGTGAATGCCTTCAAATCTTACAGGGGCATACTGATTGGATACGTTCAGTTGCCTTTAGTTATTCTGGTGAAATAGTTGCTAGTGGAAGTGTAGATGGAACGGTAAGATTATGGGATGTCCGTACAGGTGAATGTCTAAAAATTTTGCAAGGTCATACCAGTAGAATTAACTCAGTTTCCTTCAGTTCAAATGAAAAAATTATTGCTACTTGCAGTCGAAATGGCACAATTAGGCTTTGGGATGTTGAGACTGGTGAGTGCATCAAAATACTTAAAAGTGACAGACCTTATGAGGGGATGAATATCACGGGTGTTACGAGTTTAACGGAAGTTGAAAAAGCCACACTCAAAGCTTTAGGGGCTGTGGAAAATTAATCGTCGCAAAGGAGAAAATATGCAGTCAGCAACCGGGTTTTTTCGATAATACTTCGTTGAGACCAGCAGAAACAGCCACAAACCCGGTTTCTTTGGTTAAACTTATCCGATCGCAAATTCACTCAATTTTCGCATCATCTGCGAGTCAAACCCCAGTACAATATCTTCTTTAGGAACTCCCTATTCAACGAGAAAGATAAAATGCTATCTCAAATTTTTTACCTGTTGCGTTCCCGTGCTGATGGCAAATATCTCAGCGCTTGTCCCAACCCGGATACAGTGGCGAGTTTTCTGCTGATTTTCCGCGAAGACTATGATGCTTTGAGCTACCTGAACAATCATGCCGCCGATGTTGCCAATCGCTTCGGGGTCGAGTCAATTTCTGGTCAAGACATCAAACAACTGCTAGAACGTTGGGGATTTCAGGGTGTAGGAATTGTTCAAGACCCCCTACTGCCAAATGTTGAGTTTTTATTGACAAACACTTGACAATTCACAACATTTATGGTTTACCCGGTTTTTCGGAAAAACCGGGTTTTTTGCTGAAGTTTTGAGCCGATCGCCACAGTTTGCGAGTATAGAAGCGTCCACCATATCTAGTGCAAAATGTGAAATTTGTCAAGCTTTAACCCTAAATCTGAATCCTGTTGTATATTCATAGTCTGTTGATATATTCCGACACGTCAGTACACAACCTATGGTTCGAGAATTAGAGCGATCGAGTGCCCGCGAGAAACGCCACCTGTCCGATTTCCCCGAAACAGCACCCGCAGCCAATCCAGTATTTTTCAGGACGTACAGCCGCCGTACCGACACGGGAAGGGAGACTTGGGCTGATGTGTGCGATCGTACCGTCAAAGGTCTCCAAAAGCTCGGAAACCTCACCTCCGAAGAAACACAACTCCTACACCGGATGCAAAACGAGCTCAAAACCCTCGCTTCCGGGCGCTGGCTGTGGGTGGGCGGTAGCAAATGGATTGAGCAACCAGAGAATTTTTCCGGCGCATATAATTGCTCCTCAACAAATATTCTCGACTGGCGGGCCTTTGGCTTGTTGATGGATTTGGCGATGATGGGCTGCGGCACCGGTGCAGTTTTGGAACCCAAATATATCAACCAATTGCCACAGATTAGCAACCGCTTAACTGTGACAATGCAAGGCGAAATCGGCTCTACACCCGCTGAATTGCGCCGTCAAGAAACCGAAGTAAAAATAGCAGAAAAAACCGCAACTATTTTTGTCGGAGATTCCCGCCAAGGTTGGGTAAAATCCTATCAAACTTTGCTGGAATTATCCACAGATGAAAGATTTGCGGGAGCCGTTGAAATCTTCATTGATTTGAGCGATGTTCGCCCCGTGGGAGAACCTTTAAAAGGTTTTGGCGGAGTAGCAAATCCGGTGAAATTGGCAGACCTTTATCAGCGCTGCGCGGCAATCTTGAATAAAGCTCAAGGGCGGCAGTTAAATTCAGTAGAATGCTGCGTGTTGATAGATGAAGCAGCGGTCACAATTGTTGCTGGAAATATCCGGCGCAGCGCGGGAATTCGTCAGTTTGATTCTGGTGATGAACTAGGGGCAAATGCCAAGGACAATCTCTGGCAACAAGATGAAAATGGCAACTGGAAAATAGATCCAGAACGCGATGCTTTGAGAATGGCAAATCACTCTCGTGTTTTCCATTACAAACCTACCTTAGAAGAATGTATTGATGCTGTAAGAAAACAGTATTATTCTGGCGAAGGTGCAATTCAATGGGCTGGTGAAGCTGTAGCTAGAGCTAACGTTGACTTAATTCCAACGCCGAGTCTTAAACTTGAGTTTTTGAAAGCTTACAACGAAGGAAAAGCTAAACAGTGGTTGCAGGAAGGCTATCCTGATATGACTGCGGAAGAATTAGAACATCGGTCAGTTCGTTTGGGATTAAACCCGTGTGGTAAGTAATTTTGCCTCACGTTAAAAACCCCGCAAATTCGGAGAAGACTGAGATGTTAATTCCGAGGTAAGTAAGGGAATTAAAAATCCTTTACCACCGTAGAGCGTACCGGGTGAACCTTCTTGATTGAAGAATATAATCCTGGCAAGAGTGCGGGGCATTTACAACTAGAGTAAATGAAAAAGTACGCCGAGCTACAGGTAAAATGGAATCTGTAGAACTAGAGGATAAAAAGCCTTTAGGATAACAAGACTGGAAATCATCGGCTCTAATTTTCACTGTGTCAATGGGGAAACTCTGCTAATTACTAGAGACGGACTGCATCAAATAAAGGATGTTGTTGGAACTGAAATCGAGATTTGGAATGGTCAAAGATGGAGTTCTGTCACACCATTTCAGACAGCGAGTGATACCAAGGTTGGACGACGCAAACTTTATCGTGTGAAGTTTGCTGATGGTACTTATCTGGATGCCACAGAATATCATCGTTTCTTTGTCAAGGATCGATTTGGTAAAGTTTACCAAGAAGTCCAAACCAAAGACTTGATGGATACAAGTCGATATAGCATTCATACTGAACCTTTCACAATTCAGTATGAAGATGGCATGAATATCGATGCAAGTTATGCTTACACTTTGGGTGTGGCTGTAGGAGATGGAACTACAGACCAAAATGATCATGCAAAAGTTCGACTTTACGAAGGAAAAATGGCATTGTCAGTAGCAGGAAATAAGTCGCCTGACAGAAACTATGACTATTTACCTGTTTTTACAGATGTAACTAACTTGAGCTTTTCTGGAGAATTTCTGAAAAGTTTGAAAGTTAACCCAGAAGCACTAAATGTAATTGCTAGCTGGAATCGGCAAGCAATTTTACATTTTATTGCTGGATTAGCCGATACGGACGGATCGAATACCCATAGTAATGGTATCAGAATTTATATTTCTGACCGCGATCGCGCTTTCAGAGTTCAGTTACTTTTGACCAAATGTGGTATTCGCTCATCGCTAAATCTTTCTGCTCATCAAGGAGCAGTTACTAATTACGGTGTCCGAAGTCGGGATTTGTACTACTTGCAAATTACTGACTGTGGTGAAATTCCTTGTCAGCGGTTAGATGTGAGCAAAGGGACGAAGGCTAAACACAAAGGTAAATGGCAAGTTATCAGAAGTGTCGAAGAATTACCAGGATTGCATGATACTTACTGTTTCAACGAACCAGAGTTTCATAAGGGAGTTTTCGGCAATACCCTAACTGGAAACTGTAACTTGGCTGAGGTTCACCTCAATCAAATAGACCCTTACAACTTCAAAGAACAAGAAGAAGCCTTCAGGGCCGGAGCTCTATCTGTCGCGGTACTTCTCAATCACAAATTTAGCGAACCTCGCTATCAATATAGCCGCGAATTAGACCCGATTGTCGGCGTATCTTTCACGGGATTGTTCGACTTCTTCGTTCATGCTTTTGGCGTTGAGTGGCTGCGCTGGTGGGTGGAAGGTCGCCCGCAAACCGAGCAGGGAATGGCGTTTAAACAACGGGAAGAAGAGTATTTGAGTGGTTGGTGCGAGATTGTGAATGGGGTAGTTTGGGATTATTGCGATCGCCATTCATTGAAACGCCCAAATCGCTGCACAACCGTTCAACCATCGGGTACAAAATCTCTACTGACAGGTGCTTCCCCCGGCTGGCATCCCCCGAAATCCCAACGTTTCATTCGCCGAATCACTTTCGGCAAAAACGACCCTGTAGCCCTCGCCTGCATCGACTACGGATACAACGTAATTCCATCTCAATCTGACAAAGATGAACATGGTAACTTGCTAAACAATCCCTTCGACGAACGCTGCACAGAATGGTTGGTAGAAATACCCGTTGCTGTCAGTTGGGCAGATTTGCCCGGTGCCGATGAAATTGACATCAACAAATTCTCAGCAGCAGCACAAATGGACTTTTATATGCAAGTCCAAAAGTTCTACGTGCGACACAACACCAGCGCGACTATTGAGTTGCGGGAAAATGAAATTGAAAGTTTGGGAACACGGATTTACGAAGCCATTCGCGATGACGAAGGCTACATTTCCGCCGCACTTTTGTCTCGCTTTGATGCCCTAGAGACTTTCCCACGTTTGCCCTTTGAACCGATTAAAAAGGAAACTTACGAGACGATGCAGAAAGAGGTTTTAGTGCGTCGTCAAATAGATGTGTTTGAGGTGGCACTCAGTCGCTATGACTTGGGTGAAATGATGGATTCCGGGCCTGCGGGCTGCGATTCTGATAAATGTTTAATGCCGGAAACTAAGGCTATGTAGTAGTGTTAAATTAAAATCCCCCATTTGGGGGATTTTTTTATGTTTAAAATATTAGACATCTCCCCAAAAGCCAGTCTTGAACAGGCAAGATGCCTGTTCCACAATAAATATGGTCGAGGTCTATATTAATTCCGGTTGTATCGGAACGATCGAACCGCGAAGACGCGAAGGACACAAAGGAAGAGCAGCATCTTCTTCTTTCCCCCCTTGGGGGGGCAGGGGGGGTTCTTCCTTCGCGTCCTTTGCGCCTTCGCGGTTCATTTAATCTTAGATAAAATCCGGCTATAAAAGAGTAATCTAACATCTATAATCTACAATCTAAAATCCCATGAATTCAGAAAAATTACGTCTATTTAAACGCCACTCCCCCGTGAACGTACTCGGCCCTGGAAAACAAGCAGTTATTTGGGTACAAGGCTGTCGATTTGCTTGCTCAAATTGTATTGTGCCAGATTCTTGGGATGAGAATGCAGGAGATTTGGTAACAGTCACAGAATTAGTAGATTGGGTGCTAGCAGTACCAGGAATTGAAGGTGTTACTTTCTCTGGTGGTGAACCGATGCTGCAAGCAGAAGCCTTATCCAATTTAGTAGATAAGCTGCGCGATCGCACCGACCTAGGCATCATGTGTTACACTGGTTATCGAATCGAACATCTACAGCAACAGGGCACAGCAGCCCAACAAGCATTGTTGCAAAAAATAGATTTACTGATCGATGGACTTTACATCGAAAAACTCCACGGAGATTTACTCTGGCGAGGTTCAGCAAATCAGCGACTATTGCCTTTGACAGAGCGTTATCGTACCTCGATTACTGCTCTATTGTCTGATGCAGATACATCCGCAGGACTCGAATTTTTTATGGGAATAACAGGAGAACTCTCCTTTGTGGGAGTGCCAAATAAACCGGGATTTAGCCAAGAGTTTGAAGCTCGAATGTTAAAGCGCGGAGTGATTGTGGAGCCAATTAAGCAAGATTAATAGCGGGCAGGCATTTTACCATTAGTGTCAATTTAAGCCTTAAATCCCTGAAAAATATTGCTTTTACCTGAGTCTAGATCCCCCTAAATCCCCCTTAAGAAGGGGGACTTTGAGCAAGTTCTTGTCCCCCCCTTCTTAAGGGGGGCTAGGGGGGATCGAACTTTAATAGTTAAACAGTAATCTCTGACTGGGTTAGAAGTTAAGTTGACACTAATGCCATCTTGCCTGTTCTAAAAAATCTTGCAACAACTTTCAACATTTGAATACCCAAATCCCATTAATAAGGAGAAAAAACTGATGAGTACCAACCCCAAAACAACCTATGCTCAGTTAGAAAGAGAAAGACGAGAACAATTAGAACGGGAACGTGAGCGCCAAGCCGCAGAAGAAGCACGAATTCGAGCCGCCGCCGCCGAACGAGAACGCCTTCAACGTTTAGAAAATCTCAAGAATCAGTCGATCGCCCAAACTCAAGCCACCATCACCAAAATACAACAAAAATCACCAGAAATCTACCCACAAGATAGCTCAGAACTCGCAAAACGCGGTCAAAACCTCCTGAATAGCCTCCGGGGAGTTACAACCGAATATCAACTGCAAAACACTATCCAAGAATTGCCCAAAATCGAACAAGAACTCGATCGCGCAATTAGTCGCAAACGCCGGGATGACGAAGAGAAAAAACGCAAAGCCGAACTAGAAAAACAGCAATTTGAGCTCGAAGAACTAGAACGGGAAATAGCCCAAATCCCCCAAGCAGACGCGATTAAATTCGATCGCGCCGGCCACACAGCAGCCCAAACTGCGCTCAGTGCCCTCAGAAGTGCGATCGCCTCCGGGAACCCCCAAACTGTGCGATCGCCCTTAAACACTGCCACAGCAGCAGTAGAACAGCATATCGCATCCGTAGCCCGCAACCGAGCCCAATGGCAACAACAGAAAGCCGCAGCCGAACAAGCCATTGGCGAACTGGAAGACCTGATTATTGGTTTAAGAACCGACCCCGTAGCCAAGCGGTGGCAAATACATTTAATAGATGAATTAGCCGCCAAATTGCCAACAGGAATTGCCGCCATAGAAGCAGAACAATTTGACAAACCCGCCCTGATTCTAGCAGCAGCAAAAACCCAAGAACAAGAAATCATAGCAACAGCAAATGCTGCTCAAATCCAAGCCGACCAGCGAGATTACATAGCCAAAAGTATCGCTGAAACCTTAGCAGAAATGGGCTTTTTTGTCAACGAACCTCAACTAGAACATCCCGACCATCCCAAGACATCGTTAATACTTAAAGCTGCTACTAATTCCGGCAAAGCAATTAGTATCAGCGTACCAGTAGGAGGCGAAGTTTGGTACGACGTTGATGGTTATTCCAAAACTACCGAAGCGGCTGTCGGAGGAGGAACAGCCGCCGTTTGTGACGAAGCGGAAAAGGTATTGACAGAAATGAACGATCGCCTCGGAGCAGAATTCGGCATCAACATGAGCGAAGTAACCTGGGAAGGAAAAGACCCCGATCGGGAAGGAAGAAAAGCCGACGAACTACCCAACAACGACCAACAACAAAACCGCACCGGAAACTAACCAAAACCCTGTAGGGGCGGTGCCCCCGTGCCCGCCCTCTTGAATTGGGTCGGCACGGGGGCACGACCCCTACGAATATTGGGTCGTATACCAATAATATTGGGTCGGCACGGGGGCAGGACCCCTACTAATAATATTGGGTCGTATACCAATATTGGGTCGTATACCAATATTGGGTCGGCACGGGGGCACGACCCCTACGAATATTGGGTCGTATACCAATATTGGGTCGTATACCAATATTGGGTCGGCACGGGGGCACGACCCCTACGAATATTGGGTCGGCACGGGGGCACGACCCCTACTAATAATATTGGGTCGGCACGGGGGCACGACCCCTACGAATATTGCATCGTATACCAATTTAATGGGTCGTTGCACATATCCCGATCCCCCTAAATCCCCCTTAATAAGGGGGACTTTGAACAACTCTTGTCCCCCCTTTAAAAAGGGGAGTAGGGGTTAACTTTGACAACACTCTTTCTCCCCCCTTCTTAAGGGGGGCCGGGGGGGATCTCCGGGTTGAAAACCTCCCCCAAAATCCAAAATTCCAAATCCAAAATCCCAAATAAAATGAACACCCAAAACATCACATCATCACGCTGGATACAAGAATTTGAAAAACAACTATACCGCCGCCAACACATAGTTTTATACGGAAACATAGACGACCAATTCCTCTGGCGCGGCAGCTATCAAGGAATTCACGAATTCCTCACCAACTACTTCCAAGACCTCAACTTCCAGCTAATAGTCCGCTACGACTCCATAGACGGATTCACCTTCGCCAAACCCGAAATGAGCGATCGCTTTGAACAAATAACCCGCGCCGCCGCCACCCGCATCAACCCCCAATTACCAACCCAGCCCGCCCCCGCAGCCCCAGCAGCACCCGCAAACCCAATGGCTCCACCCCCCCGTGGCAATCCCGGAGCAGTGGGCCCCAGAATGAACACCAGGGTCTCCCTAGAAGATGCTTTCGGGAACCTGCGAGCCCTCGTCTCCCAAACTGCAAACCCAGCCGCCGCCGTCGTCGATTTAGCCGACATGATCACCTCAGACGCCAGTCGCTACAGCGGCGAAGAGCGAAACGCCCTGGTATTGCTGAAAAAAAGCACCCTAGAAGCATCCCTGATCCGAGAAGGCGATTTAGCCGGCTGTCGCAACACCCTAGTCATCCTCGCCAGAGACTTGCAGCGAGTCCCAGAATGGCTATATCACAACAATCCCACCGTCACGCTGCTCCAAGTATCGCGGCCCAACAAAGATGAACGACGGCTGTTTGCTCAACGGTTCCTCACAGGTTTCTATGGGGGCGATCGCATCAACAACAAACCCAGCGCCCCAGGAACACCCTCAGAGCTCGACAACCTCGCCGAAGAATTTGCCGAACTCACCGAAAACTTCCGCACCCTAGAATTAGATGCACTGCGGGCCACATCCTGGCGCGATCGCATCCCAGTCAAAACCAAAGAAATGTGGCGGCTCATCGACTTCTACAAATTCGGGGTGCGAGATGACCCCTGGGAGCGCATGGGAGCCGAAAAGGTTTTGCAAGCCAAAACAGAGCTTCCACGCACCGTCATCGGGCAACCAAGGGCCGTACAAGCCGTAACTACCATGCTGACTACCGCTAGAATCGGACTGACGATCGGCGGCAGCAGCGGGCGGAGTGGTAAACCAAAAGGCATTTTCTTTTTTGTTGGGCCCACCGGAGTCGGGAAAACCGAATTAGCCAAAGCCATGACCAAATTAGTATTTGGGGACGAAAAAGCCTTCGCCCGGTTTGATATGTCAGAATACAAAGAAGAACACGCGGCGGAAAAATTAGCCGGAGCTCCTCCCGGTTTTGTCGGTTACGAAGAAGGGGGACAATTAACCAATCGAGTCATGGAAAACCCCCACAGTATATTGTTGTTTGACGAAATCGAAAAAGCTCACCCCAAAGTATTGGATAAATTCCTGCAAATCCTGGAAGACGGGCGACTCACCGACGGAAAAGGACAAACAGCATATTTCAACCAAACAGCAATTATTTTCACCAGCAACATCGGCGCATCAGATTTCACCGATCCTCAAACCGGTGCGATCGTCCGGCGAGGTATAATGAACCAAGTAAAAGCCGGAAATGCCAATGATTTTTCTTGGGAGCAAGTAGAAAACCACTTCCGCACAGAAGTAGACTGGCATTTTACTAGCCGCATCGGTCGCGCGGAATTGCTGAACCGTTTGGGAGATAATATAGTAGTATTCGATTTACTGCGGCCAGATTTCGTGGAAGCAATCGGCGACAAATTTTTAAAACAGTTGTCCGAATGCGCCCTAGAAAAATATCGACTCACCCTAAAATTCTTGCCATCAACGCTCAATGTTTTGAGGCAAAAAATGGAACGGGGAGACAATTTACTCTTTGGAGGGAGGCGAATCAAATCACTTTTGGAATCCTTAGTCGAACGGCCATTGAATACGTGGATATTCGATAATTTTCCAGATACAAACAAATTGGCTGGACAAACCCTAGAAATCGGCATCAACAACGATGAAACCATCGAGGTAAACCAAAATTGATGACCCCCACTGTCGTAGGGGCGGGTTCACCAACCATATAGATGGAAAACCCAAAATTTCATAAACCCGCCCAACCCCACCAACAATCTCAATGTACATTTCTAGCCATCCTGTAGGGGCGGGTTCACCAACCATATAAATGGAAAACCCAAAATTTCATAAACCCGCCCAACCCCACCAACAATCTCAATGTACATTTCTAGCCATCCTGTAGGGGCGGGTTCACCAACCATATAAATGGAAAACCCAAAATTTCATAAACCCGCCCAACCCCACCAACAATCTCAATGTACATTAATCTTTACCGTGGGGCGGGGGCGGGTTTATTTGAATTGTTGGTCATTGTTATATATTGTTGGTGAACCCGCCCCTACGAATCTTGAAATGGGGCGGGTTCACCAACCATATAGATGGAAAACCCAAAATTTCATAAACCCGCCCAACCCCACCAACAATCTCAATGTACATTAATCTTTACCGTGGGGCGGGGGCGGGTTTATTTGAATTGTTGGTCATTGTTATATATTGTTGGTGAACCCGCCCCTACGAATCTTGAAATGGGGCGGGTTCACCAACCATATAGATGGAAAACCCAAAATTTCATAAACCCGCCCAACCCCACCAACAATCTCAATGTACATTTCTAGCCATCCTGTAGGGGCGGGTTCACCAACCATATAGATGGAAAACCCAAAATTTCATAAACCCGCCCAACCCCACCAACAATCTCAATGTACATTTCTAGCCATCCTGTAGGGGCGGGTTCACCAACCATATAGATGGAAAACCCAAAATTCCATAAACCCGCCCCAACCCCACCAATAATCTCAATGTACATTTCTAGCCATCCTGTAGGGGCGGGTTCACCAACCATATAGATGGAAAACCCAAAATTTCATAAACCCGCCCCAACCCCACCAACAATCTCAATGTACATTAATCTTTACCGTGGGGTGGGGGCGGGTTTATTTGAATTGTTGGTCATTGTTATATATTGTTGGTGAACCCGCCCCTACGAATATTGAAATGGGGTGGGGGCGGGTTTATTTGAATTGTTGGTCATTGTTGTATATTGTTGGTGAACCCGCCCCTACCTCACCAACAATCTCAATGTACATTAATCTTTACCGTGGGGTGGGGGCGGGTTTATTTGAATTGTCGGTCATTGTTGTATATTGTTGGTGAACCCGCCCCTACGAATATTGAAATGGGGTGGGGGCGGGTTTATCTAGATTGTCGGTCATTGTTGTATATTGTTGGTGAACCCGCCCCTACGAATATTGAAATGGAGCCAAAGAAACCGGGTTTTTTCCCGAATCTGTTGGTGACAACGAAGTATTTCGGAAAAACCCGGTTTCTGAGCCCAAGTACCAATCACTAACACCAAATAAAATGAGTTACCCAGAAAGACATTGGAGAAAACTACAAGGCGAAACAGTCAACAACCAATACTACCTCCAAGAATACCTAGGATGTGGAGCCTATGGAGCCGTATACAAAGCAGATGAAGTAATCATAGACTGCTTCATCAGAGAAATAGCAATCAAACTAATCGCCTTAGAAGAAGATGAAACCAAAGCCAAAAAACAACTAAACGAACTAATAGCAGCAGCCAACCTGCAACACGAAAACATCATCCGTACCTACACAGTAGGCACCTGCGAAGTCAAAGAAGACAAATATTTATTCATCGTCATGGAAATCGCCACAATCACCCTAGAAAAAAAACTAAAAACCGGAAAACTCTCCACAACAGAAGCCAGAGAAATAGTCAAAGCCACAGCAGCAGCATTACACTACCTACACAATTTAAATCCGCGAAAAGTCCACAGAGACATCAAACCAGCCAACCTGCTATACGCAGATAACAAATGGAAAGTATCAGACTTAGGACTGCTGCGAGAAATCGGCACCAACTCACTGAGAACCCAAGATAGGAGAGGAACACCATTTTATGCTCCCCCAGAATCCTACAAGGGAGTAGTAGGAACAGCATCGGATATTTGGTCACTGGGAATCATGACAGCAGAAATCCTGACAGGAAGTCTACCATTCACAGGAAAGACCGACGAAGAAGTAATGAAAAAAACCCTAGACGAACAGCCGGAAATAGACTGGTCAAAAATACCAGAACCATTTACGGCCATAATCAGGGGATGTTTGAAAAAAGAGCGAGCAGAAAGATGGACAGCAGAACAAGTATTGACAGCCTTAGCACCAAAACGGGACATATACACTCCGACCAAAGAAACCGGGTTTTTTACTGAATCTGTTGATAACAACGAAGAATCTGATAAAAACCCGGTTTCTGAGCCCATCCTAGCCTCGGCCTTTATTAATCGAATCAATCAATTGCTAGCATCAATACCCGAACCAGCCCCTCAACCAAAAAAACAAACACAAACCTTTGACTTTAAAGTAATCACAGTCAACAACAGCGGAGAAACCATCAAAACAGAACAGCGACAAGCTGAATACTTTAGTGAAAACCTAGGGCGCGGAGTCAACTTAGAAATGGTACAGATTCCCGGCGGCACATTTATGATGGGTTCCCCCGACAATGAACAAGGTAGAAGTAGCGATGAAAGTCCGCAGCATCGAGTCACAGTACCGACTTTTTTTGCAGGGAAATACGCCATCACCCAAGCACAGTGGGAAGCCGTCATGGGAAACAACCCATCGCGCTTTAAAGGTGAAAAACGTCCTGTAGAAAATGTATCGTGGGATGATGCTGTCGAATTCTGTAAGAAACTCTCGCAAACAACTGGAAAGAAATATCGCTTGCTGAGTGAAGCGGAATGGGAATACGCTTGTCGCGCCGGAACTACAACACCTTTCCATTTTGGGGAAACTATTACCCCAGAATTAGTTAACTACGACGGAAACAACCCCTACGCCAACGCTTCCAAAGGACTTTACCGCAAAGAAACAACAGATGTGGGGAGTTTTCCACCTAATGCGTTTGGATTGTACGATATGCACGGCAATGTTTGGGAATGGTGCAGCGATAAAAGGCACGATAATTATAACGGCGCACCGACTGATGGAAGTTCTTGGGAAACTGGTGGATCTGAATACCGAGTGCGGCGTGGCGGCTCCTGGGACAGCGTTGCGGTCAATTGCCGTGGTGCCAATCGTAGCTGGGATTCGGCGGGCGATCGTAACTCGTACATCGGTTTTCGCGTTGCTCTGGCTTCTGCGTAGTCTCCGGTTTTTGGTTCTGTGCTGTAGTCTCCCGCGAGGACTCTTCATTTTCTCTACTCTTTTGCCCTCTTGCGCTTTGCGCTCTTAATTCTTTTCCCTTTCTGCCGCTTGCGGCTCGATTTTTTTTGAGGAACATGGGATTTTTGGCATAGCCCTAGACGCAGAAACCGGGTTTTTTACCTAGATATTGAATCACACCATTAATTAAAATGAAAACCCGGTTTCTTGGCCATCACCCTAAACCCAATGAATCAAATCTAGCCATCTTGTAGGGGCGGGTTCACCAACCATATAGATGGAAAACCCAAAATTTCATAAACCCGCCCAACCCCATCAACAATCTCAATGTACATTCATATTTACCGTGGGGTGGGGGCGGGTTTATTTAGATTGTTGGTCATTGTTCTATTTTGTAGGTAAAACCCGCCCCTACGAATCTTGAAATTTGCGGTGGGTTTTTCCAATTATTTGGCATCACCGTGAAGAAACCACCGATTGATTGTATAATTTTAAATTAGCCTAGTTTTTATAGTTTGTAACAGTATAGAAATGCCCGCACTCTCCAAAATGTAGAGTACAAAATCAAACGTACATACCCCAAAATAGCACCGAAAAACCAGTGAGGTTAATATACTATGAAAATTCGCTGCATTGCCAACAAAGGAACCGAACTGCCGGAAAATTACCTAAATCCACCGTTAGATATCACCACAGAAACTGAATTCAAACTGATAGTAGGCAAAGAGTATATTGTCTATGCTATCTCCCAATGGCAAGGAAAATTATCTTACTATATTTGCGATGAGCGGTATACTTATTATCCCATACACAATCCAGCCCCATTATTTGAGATTGTGGATGCCAGATATTCTCGGTATTGGAAAGTGCAATTAGCAACTAACGGGTTGTTAGAAATTGCTTTTGAACACTGGTTTTCTATCCCTAATTTTTACGATCAACTAACTGATGGAGAATCAGAAACTCTGTTGATTTTTGAGAAAATGAAAGAACTCATGGATGCGGAAGCAGCAATTCCTCAAGCGCCACCTTTCTCAGTTGAGGAATTGCTGGCGATGGCTCCATCTTTTGCATAATTATAGATGCAATTTGTAGGGGCGGGTTCACCAACCATATAGATGGAAAACCCAAAATTCCATAAACCCGCCCAACCCCACCAACAATCTCAATGTACATTAATCTTTACCGTGGGGTGGGGGCGGGTTTATTTGAATTGTTTGTCATTGTTGTATATTGTTGGTGAACCCGCCCCTACGAATATTGGAGTTTTGGGTTTCTGAGCCCTCGACTGTGCCCAAGAAACCGGGTTTTTTCCTAAATCTGTTGGCGATCGCCAAAAATCTGATAAAAACCCGGTTTCTGAATCCGATGACTCCCGGAACCACTAAAATCTAAAAATGTTGGGTTTCGTGCCTCAACCCAACCTACAGTATCTAAACTTAATGTAAAATAACAAACAAGCCAGACAGAATTTCCACTAAAAAATAACACCATGTTCAACCTAGAACTTGACTGGGATCTACCAGCTAAAATCAAAGCCAAAAACACAAAACACATCTTGCGAGTGCGAATTCGTCCCCAATCCGGTGGCCCCGGTTTACCTTTGCGAATTGCGATCGCCCTTGATACCAGCCAATCAATGGGAGGAGAAAATCTGCAACGGGCTAAAGAAGCTTGTCGGGCTGTTGTGGCTCAATTGCGCGATCGCGATCGGCTTTCCTTAGCCGGCTTCTCCACCAGTGTAACACCTTTGCTCCAATCTTTACCCGGTGGTGCCGCCGCCCTTCAACCCGCCAATACCGCCATTTCCCAACTGACAGCAGAAGGTGTTACCCGCACCGATTTAGCCTTAGATTGGATACTAAACGCCCTACCCCCAGAAGCCGGAGTCGCGCGGGTGGGAATCTTGATTACTGACGGTCATGCTACCACATCCCAAGGATTTATTTTAGATGATACAGGGGTTTTGATCGATAAATCCCAACAACTAGCCAACCTAGGTATAATTCTCAACACCGTCGGATTGGGAAATGCTAATAATTTTAATACAGCATTATTGACAGATTTAAGCGACAAAGGGCGAGGCTCATTTATATTTGCAGATACTCCAGCCAGCCTGGAACCCCAACTCCAAAAAAGACTCACAGAATGTCAGGCGATGGCCACCGAAAACACCGTCATCCAGCTAATACCTAGCAACGGAGTTATAGTCAAAGGCTTTTGTCGTTACCGCCCCGAATATTTGCCCCTAGAAGAAACAGCGAAAAATCAATTAACCATCGGTGCCATAGCGGCCAATACCCCCACGGATTTATTAATCGAACTCGAAATTCCCCTAGGAGGATTTGACGAACCTACAGGTAACAAAGACGTAATTTCTGTAGAGCTCACAGCCAAGGGAATGACCAATCCCGTGAGAGCAAAAGCTGCCATTAATTATACTACAAGTTATCCTGAATTACAAAAACAAAACAAAGTAAACAAGGAAATCAAGAACGACTATCACTGCTGGATGATCAACCTCACAATCAAAGAATTGAGTGGCACCGAAAATCCCAATGAACAAAAAGAACTACTAGAAAAAGCTAGATATGATGCCGAGGAAGCCGGAAAAACTGATATGGTCAATCAACTAGATCAGGAGCTAGATGACCTGGAAAAAAGCGGCAAATTAGACCCCAACAGAACCACCAAATTGCTGAGAGATTCACGAGACTTGGGAGGTAAAGAATGAGTAGTGGCTTTGGGTCCGATCCAATTTATCAAGGACGACTGACACCAGACAATGCCCAACTATTGGTACGCAATAGCAGCAGCGCCAACCAGAAATTTCCCCTGAATCAAATCCGAGCAATTATCGGTCGCAGCGATGCTCCCATGAGTATAGCAGACATTGACTTAACTGAATGCAAAATTGACAATAAATCTGCCATCTCTCGCCGCCATGCAGTGATTGAATGGGTGGAAGGTAAGTTGCAAATTATTGATTTGGATAGTACAAACGGTACTTTTGTCAATGGGAAACAACTGCTTCCCACAGCACCGAGACAACCCTCAAATCCTGAAAATATCAAAACTGGTGATATCATCAAACTTGGCAATATTGAACTAGAGGTAATAGCTGATGGATAAATTAGTGTTTGCTAGCAAAACTGACCCCGGCAAAGTTCGCCCCAACAATGAAGACAATCATCTACTAGAATTATGGTGTCCAGAAACATCAACGATGCTGGCGGTAGTAGCCGATGGCATGGGGGGACACAGGGGAGGAGAAGTCGCAGCCAAAATCGCTGTAGATACCTTTCGAGAATTGCTGGAAACACCTTTACCGGAAACCCATAAAGAGCGATATGAAATTTTGCTTGGATGTTTCCACAAAGCTCACGAAGCCATCCAAGAAGCTGGTTGCGAAAACATCAAATTATTTGGGATGGGGACAACTATAGTAGTGGCAATTATATCTCCCACAGAATACCTGCATCTCTATGCTGGGGACTGTCGTTTGTATCATTTTACCCCAGGAAATAATCCCTACATTACAGCGGATCATTCAGTGGTGCAGGTATTGCTAGAATTGGGACGAATTACGGAGGCAGAGATACCGACTCATCCGATGCGTTCGGTGGTAAATTCTTGTTTGGGAGGGAAGGAAAATAGTCAATTTTCGGTCGATCCTAAATGGGATAGTGAAGAGTTACCTGTGGTGCGAAAATGGTCTGCGGGTGATGTGTTATTGTTGTGTAGCGATGGGTTGAATGGAGAGGTTAGTAATCAAAAATTGACAAATTTGGTGCAAGAGTTTGGAGAGTCGCCGGAAAGGCTAACTGAAGAATGTGTGAATAGAGCTTTGGAACACGGTGGTAATGATAATATCACGGTTATTGCTATAGCAGTCCTAAATGAGTCGTAAAGTTTTTTACCCCACCCCAACCCTCCCCTTATGAAGGGGAGGGAGTAAGAAATTCACAAATGATTTAGGATTGGTATATTGCTCATTCTCTTGAAAATCAGGAAAATGAGGTTGTGACATAGCCCTAGAGGTAGAATATCAATTTCCGTTGCACCGTCAGGTGATGTTGACGGTTAATCTTCCACCTGATACTGCAACCACAAATGATATAGAATGGTGTATGGAATCCATCGCACGTTGATGAAAAAAATCCTCTGGTTATTTACTTTATATCTCATTCCCGTCCTTTTATTAATCGGATTTGTTGCCAATTTTAGCGTTAACGTTCCCATTGATGACGAGTGGAGGTTAGCTAGTTTTTTTGCAAAAATAGCTGGGGGAAATGTAACTTTTAACGATGTTTGGACTTTGCACAGCAACCACCGGATAGTGTTCCCCAAAATCATTATGGCTATGCTGGCTTTTTTGTCCAGATGGAATATTAATTATCCGCTGTGTCTCAGTATTGGTTTGGTTATCCTCACTTTTCTGGCTATTTACAAGTTATCCGCCATGCAGCTTCAGAATAGCGGCGATGATTTGTGGCATTTAGCTAATATATTAACTTGTATTTTGCTCTGTTCCCTGGTTCAGCATGAAAACTGGCTGTGGGGATTTCAACTCGCTTGGTTTTTAGTCAATTTTTGTTTTGTGGCTGCGGTTTATTGTCTGATTTTACCCAAAAAAATATCGGCTAGTATTCAAATATCCCTTGCTGCTTTATTCTGCTTTATTGCTAGTTTTTCTCTGGCTCAAGGTTTGCTTTCTTGGTTGGCTGCAATTCCGGCGGTGATGGCTTTAGAAGGAAATGTGGCACAGAAAAGAAAAAGACTTATTGTCTGGATGTTGCTGTTTATGGCAACTGGTGTTATTTACTCAATAGATTATCATCCTAGTCGGAAAACAAATATTTTTGCGTTACTGCATCAGCCCCTTGTGGTAATTGATTATTTTTTGAGTTTGTTGGGTTCCCCAATTGTTCGTTTGTCTGGTATTTCCGCATTGGTGGGATTGATAATATTGGCAAGCTTCTTATTTTTGGGATGCCATTTTGCCAAAAATATGAGGGAGCATCGTGAGGCAGTACCTTGGTTGTCCATAGGTTTGTTTTCGGTTGTTTCGGCTCTGTTTATTACGGTGGGTAGGGCGCAATTTGGAGCAATTCAGGCGCTGGAATCGTCGCGATATACGACGAATTCGATTTTGTTGCTAGTTGCTTTGGTTCAGCTTGGGCAATTGTTTGTGCGAGGTAGTATTGCTAGCTTGAATCGCCGATATACACTTGTTTATCAGGTGTTATGCGGGTTGCTAATTGGGATAATTATTGTTAATTCTGGACAGGCGGTGGCCCAATCTCAAGCTGCACTTGCTTACAAACAAGGTGGCAAAGATTGTTTGGAGTTGATTAATTATCTGGAACCGTCGAAATTTTTCCAAGATTCACCGGAAAGTTGTTTGAGGGTGCTGAGCAAAAAAACTTGGTTGGTCAGAGAAGGGGCGTTAGTTCTCGATAAAATAGGTTGGCGAAAGTCTGCTAAAAATGTAGAATTTGTTGCTAATCCTGAGAAAGTTTACGGCTATTTTGATCGAGGACAAATCGGCGATAAATCCTTGACAATAAACAAAAATAATGCTATGAAAGCTACGGGATGGGCTGTGTTACCAGCAGATTTGCCACAGCCTAATATTATCCTGTTATCTGTCGGGGATAAACAATCTTTTTTTGCTAATGCTTATGTCAACTTAGACAGTCCCGACATTGCTCAGACTTTGAAGTCTCAGGTTTACAGGAATGCTAGATGGGCGGTTGAGTTGTCGGGTGATAATTTGCCGATCGCCCAAACGGAAATTAAAGCTTGGGTGTATAATCCTGTGGACAACCAATTTGTCAAGTTGCGCGGTGGCGCTAGGGTAACAGTGGAGGATGAGGAGTGAAAATTTCAGTGATTATACCAGCTCACAACGAGGAGGGCTGTTTAGAAGGTACTGTGCGGGCGATCGCCCATACGCTCGATTTAGAAGCCATTGAGCACGAAATTCTGATTGTGAATGACAATAGTGTCGATCGCACCCTGAATATTTGCCAAGAATTATCAGAGACTTTTCCCACAGTTAGATACATCAACAATCAACCACCCAACGGTTTCGGATTTGCCGTGCGCCGGGGATTGGCGGAATTTGAGGGCGATGCTGTCGCCATTGTAATGGCGGATGCTTCCGACGATCCGGGGGATTTGGTAGCAGGATATCGCCAATTACAAGCAGGATATGACTGCGTTTTCGGTTCCCGATTCATCAAAGGCGGCTTTGTGGTAGACTATCCCATTCACAAACTAGCCATTAACCGCTTAGCAAATTGGTTTGTCAAAACTATTTTCGGCTTACGCTACAACGATGTCACCAATGCTTTTAAGATTTACCGCAAAGAAGTGATTGAGGGAGTGCAGCCGATTTTGAGCCATCACTTCAATTTAACTGTAGAACTTCCCCTCAAAGCAATTGTGAGAGGTTTTTCCTATGATGTAATTCCTCTAAGATGGTACAATCGGACTGCCGGTATTTCCAAGCTGAAAATCAAAGAAATGGGCAGTCGGTATTTATTTATTGTACTCTATGTCTGGCTAGAAAAACATCTTTCTCGTGGTGACTATCACCGTAGTGAATTAAGGACTAAAGTCCTGACTACCAACGAAATTTTGTAAAGCGCATGGTTGAAAGAATAAGGACTAAAGCATTAGTGTCAACTTAAAACTGAAACCCATAATAAATGTCGCTTTTAGGCCAAGTCTAGATCCCCCTAAATCCCCCTTAATAAGGGGGAATTTGAGTAGACTCTTGTCCCACCCCCTACTCACACCCTACTCCCTTACTAAAGGGGGTTAGGGGGGATCGAGGCCTCATCGTCAGACAGCAGACTGCTATACTACGTTTGACGTTAAGTTGACACCAATGGGACTAAAGTCCTGACTACGAAGGAAATTTTGTAAAGCGAATGTTTGAAAGAGTTTTGATTGTTGGAGGTGCGGGTTTCATCGGCAGTTGCTTGGCAATTGGCCTCAAGAAACTGCACCCGGAATGGCAGATAATTTGTTTAGATAACCTGCGCCGCCGGGGTTCGGAATTGAATTTACCTCGGCTGAAAAGTTCGGGTATTCAGTTTGTGTATGGAGATATTCGCACAGCGGCAGATTTAGATCCGGTGGCGCTGAATGTAGACTGCATTATCGATTGTGCTGCGGAACCTTCGGTGCTGGCGGGTTTTAGTTCACCTCAGTATGTTTTGCAGACGAATTTACTGGGTACTGTGAATGTTTTGGAGTTGGCGAGACAAACGGGTGCGAGTTTATTGTTTTTGTCTACGAGTCGAGTTTACCCGATCGCCACTGTCAAGTCTATCAAATTATGGGAGTCGGAGTCCAGATTTGCGATCGGCCCAAATCAAACCATACCTGGAATATCCGAATTAGGCATTTCTGAAGACTTCCCTCTCAAAGGAAATCGCTCCCTTTACGGAGCAACTAAATTAGCCTCAGAATTGCTGATTGAAGAATACAGAGCAGCTTACAATGTACCAGCAATTATTAACCGCTGCGGGTTAATTACTGGTGCTTGGCAAATGGGCAAAGTAGATCAGGGAGTATGCGGTTTGTGGGTAGCTGCCCACTATTTTCAAAAGTCACTTAATTATATCGGTTTCGGCGGCAGTGGCAAACAAGTTAGGGATTTACTACACGTTGAAGACTTGTTGCGGTTAGTTAATTATCAGTTAGAAAATTTTGCTGAATTTGACGGTGAAGTTTTTAATGTCGGCGGTGGTTCCAGCAACAGTCTGTCTTTAATTGAAACAACAGATTTATGCCAAAAAATTACGGGAAAATCCATTCCCATTCATCCTGTTTTGGAGGAAAGAGCGGGGGATATTCCCATTTTTATTACTGATTCTTCTAGGGTGATGGAACGCACTGGATGGCAACCTAGGATTAGCCCCGAAGCTGCTTTGCAAGATATTTATGAATGGATTGTTGCTAATGAAATTGTGTTGAGTTCGATTTTTTAGGGGATTTTTTGACCGCAGATTATCTGGTTATATTGTTGACGGTTGTATTGGAATGATTTAACCGCGAAGGCGCTAAGGACGCGAAGGAAGAGAAGAGAGAGTTTCATGCAGGACGATGAAGAGAGGGTTTTATATTACCCGCGATACTGAATGCGATAAATCCGGTTATTTGCCTCTTCAGTAAACAGCAAACTCCCATCAGGCAATACTAGCAAACCAACGGGGCGTCCCCAGGTTTTCGGTACCGATGGCTCGGTGAGAAAACCTGTCAGAAAATCTTCATAATAACCTTCGGGACGGGAATTGGCATTGAAAGGTACAAACACGATTTTGTAACCCGTTCCAGCGTTGCGGTTCCAACTGCCACGAAATGCGACAAATGCTCCATTCCGGTACTTTTTGGGAAAGGTTTTGCCGTCATAAAATTGCAGTCCTAATGCGGCTGAATGTGCTTGAAATAGTACATCTGGTGTCAGTGTTTTCGCCACTAAATCTGGTCGCTCGCTGCGGCCATTTTTGACGTGGCGCGGGTCTAGCAGATTCGGCTTAAAATAAGCAAAGGGCCAGCCGTAAAACTGGTCTTGACGAATTCTGGTCAAGTAATCGGGCACCAAATCATCTCCCAAACCGTCACGTTCGTTGACTGTGGCGTAAAGTTGCCCGCTGGAAGGGTGAAAATCTAATCCTACGGGATTGCGTAAGCCAGAAGCAAAAGTTTGCTGATTTTTTCCATCCAAATTCATCACCTGTACAGATGCCCTTGGTAGTGGTTCAGTATCGGCATTAGACTGGGAACCAACTGATACATAAAGTTTCTTACCATCCGGCGACATCACAACATTCCGCGTCCAATGTTGGTTATAGCCACCACCAGGTAAATCGGCTATTTTTTGACCTGTTCCAGTTAGTTTTTCTTGTCCGGTTGTGTAAGGAAATCTGCGAACTTCTGCCGTATTTCCTAGGAAGAAATAGCCTTGACCAAAGGCCATCCCAAAGGGAATGTTTAGCCCATTTTCTGCCTGAGCAAAAGTCTGGTTAACTTCCGCAACTCCGTCGCCGTTGGTATCCCGGAGCAGGGTAATCCGATTCTGTCGCGTTTCGGTGACTAAAACATCGCCTGTGGGTGTCAAGGCTAGCCATCGGGGAGCATCCAGATTTTCTGCAAAAACGTTGACGACAAAGCCCGCAGGGACTCGCAGCACTGGCGATGGGGGTGGGGGTATGACTTGAGGGGGTTTGGAGGCGCTGTCGGTAGCAAAAGGCTGAGGTAAGTTTCCAGGGCTGATGCGAATTGGTTGTGGTGATAACGCCTTGGTGGGTATGCTCTGACTCGTTGCAGAATTGGTGTTTGCTTGGGAGGGAATTTGGGACAGGGGGCTGGTGGCCAAAATCCTAGGAGCTTGAGCATCTGTAGCTGGTGAACACGCCACCACCGGGAGCAGTAAAATTAACAGTAAGAAACGCAGATTATACATAGCAGCAATTTCTCAATCAATGCTCGAAAATCCTATTATCACTGAAGAACGAGACGCAAACCCCTGCCTTTAGACATGGGCTTGAGCTGGTGATGGTTTTCAGATAAAATCCTCTCTTCATCGTGCTGTATTAAACTCTCTCTTCTCTTCCTTCGCGTCCTTCGCGCCTTCGCGGTTAAATCATTCCGATACAACCGGAATTGATATCACACTAATGCTCGAAAATCCTATTATCACTGAAGAACCCCAGGCAAACCCCTGCCTTTAGACATGGGCTTGAGCTTCATCGTCCTGTATTAAACTCTCTCTTCTCTTCCTTCGCGTCCTTAGCGCCTTCGCGGTTACATCATTCCCATACAACCGGAATTTATATCACACTTCGGCTTCCCTAGAAGCCAGATGCCAATTCCTAGGAAACAGCGAAGCCACCGTTTAGGGCGGTGGCTTAATTCTGTCTACAAACGTAACTCTACCAAAGTCCTCTCACGGGACGTGGGGCTGGACGGGGAGCTGGCGGGGGTAGTGGACGAGGAGGTGTTGGGGGTTGGACGCGGGGAGCGGGACGAGCTGGTTGAATGGGGGCTGGTTCTGGAGCCGGTGGCGCTTCTACGCGGGGAGTGGTGGTGGTAGCAACTGGTGAAGCTATCACTTTATACTTGGAGAGGACCATGATATTTTCTACCTGAGAGCCTCGGAACATGGCTTTGACTTTCATTCCTGGTACGAGGCCGGTAATTTTCAGGACGCATTTTTGAATCCTCAGAGTCCTGTATCGCTCATTTTCGGGGCGAATGGTGATGATGTCGCCCACAATACTTTTGACAATACCTGTGATGCTTTCTGTGTTGGCTGTTCTGGTGCTCTGGGTTTGCGCGATGAGAGTTGCAGGGTTAGCCATCGCTGGATGCACTGATAATGCAGAAACTACCACCGACAGGGTGGCACTGGTCAATAATTTGATGTTCTGAAGACGCATTGAAACCTCACATTAATTGCTATTGGGGGTTGGGGTTGCTTTCGCTGTGCGAAATTGCCCACCTTTAGACCTAATCCAGTTTAATCCCCCCAGTAGTAAATTTTTGAGAATTTCAAAAAAGATTATAATCTAACTGGTTGGGCATAATTTGAGATCTAAAGTTGGTGGGCACTGCTGATGAGGAGTTTAGCGAAAAACAACATGGTGAACAGCAAATCTTTGTTGAGTAAGTTAATTCTGTTGAGTTTGAGTGTGGTCGCGCTTTCTGTTGCAGAACCTAGGGCTAATTTTAATCATAGTGCGATCGCCTCGGAGTCACCAACATCCCAGGTGAAATTGCCCAATATCGCAATACCTGAATTGCCGGCATTGGGAGAACCATCTCGGTATATTCCCCAGGAACCAAAACCTCCGGTAACTCCCATTGAGGAAGTGCGCTTGGTGCTGAAATTGCGAGAACGCCGCGTCTATGTTTACCGAGAAAATAAGGTGCAAGCTAGCTTCCCCGTGGCTGTGGGAAAAGGTGGCTGGGAAACTCCTACGGGCAATTTTAAAGTTTTGCAAATGATCAAAGATCCTGTTTGGGAGCATCCTTGGACTGGGGAACTTGTTCCTGCGGGGGCGGACAATCCTTTGGGGAGTAGGTGGATTGGCTTTTGGACTGATGGTAAGAATGTGATTGGTTTTCATGGTACTCCCAATCCAGAGTCGATCGGGCGGGCGGCTTCTCATGGTTGTGTGAGAATGTTTGATAAAGACGCCCAGGCTTTATTTGAGAAGGTAGAAGTGGGAACGTCGGTGATTGTTGAGCATTAGGTATCTCTAAAAAAGCCTGTCTTGAACCGGCAGGATTTTTTAGAGATATTTAATTTACGATCGCATCGCCTGTTTTTGCTCAGCCTTCAAATCCCGATTACTAGCAGCAGCCAACTCCGCATCCAACAGCGTCTTACCAGTCGCCGCCAAATACACATCATCCAAACTCGGCCGAGATTGAGCAATCCCAAAAATAGGCAATCCCAGATCTTTCAAAGCTTGCTGAATTGTCACCAGCGCCTCGCTGTGGGGTGTTACTACTAAATTCAGAGAATTTCCTTGAGCCTCGTTGACAATTACTTCCTGCACAAAAGGCAAAGATTCCATCACCGTTTTGGCTGTTTCGGCTTCTTCGATGGGCGAAAACTCCCGAATCCGCAAAGTCACCCGATCGCCCCCAACCCGATTTTTCAACTCCAGAGGTGTCCCCTCAGCAATCACCGTCCCTTTGTCAATAATCGCCACGCGATCGGCCAAAGCATCAACTTCTTCGAGATAATGACTGGTAATCAAAACCGTAGTCCCTTCCTCTCGCAAGCGACGCAGGAAATCCCACACTACCACCCGACTTTCAATATCGAGCCCGACAGTCGGTTCGTCCAACACCAAAACATCCGGCTGGTGTAGCAATCCCGCAGCCAAATCCAAACGCTTGCGAATCCCGCCGGAATAAGTACCCGTCTTTTTATGTTCCCACTCCTCCAAACCCAGGAGTTTGACCATTTTATCAATCCGCCCTTTAATGGTATGGCGGGGCAAATGATAAAGCGCTGCTTGCAATTGCAGGAGTTCCCTGCCCGTCAACACCTTATCCAGAGCCACTTCTTGAGCCACATAGCCCAGTCTCTGTCTAGCAATTCTCGGCTGACTGACAGCAGAAATACCAGACACTTCAATACGTCCGCTATCTGGCGCTGTCAAAGTACAAAGTACGCGCAGGGTGGTGGTTTTGCCAGCACCGTTGGGGCCTAGCAAACCAAATATTTCCCCCTGTTCTACCTTGAAGGAAACATCTTTAACGGCTTCTACATTGCCGTAGCGTTTCTGAAGATTTTCAATTAAAACGGCGGGAGCCATATATTTTGGGGATTAGATTAACTTCTTGTTAATATTTTGACACTTTTGCGCTCAAATTGCCCGAATGTTTGGCTCTGGAACCATTGAAAAATTTTAGTTTAATTTTTACCAAGGCTGTTTTCGCTCCTGGTTATATTAGCACAATAGCCTTCTCTTGACAACTTGGTAAAATTTTATTTTTTTAATTTAAGCTTATTTTTTTAATGAATCTTCGTCCTATTAATTTTTCAATTCTAGTAGAAGTAAATATGCACCCACTACCTGTTATTTCAAAAGAATCTCTATCTTAAGGCTGATGTCATCGATGGCGATTCTCCTCCATAACCACCTATCTCAAAAAGAGAAGTCAAAAAATTAACTTTTCCACAAAAAATAGCTCTTCCAAAAATTTCAGTCTACGCAGACTCTTAGGTCTAATTCTGCTAGAACAGTATGACCGTAGCGACTTAATCGATAATTTTCACCCAGCCGCGGCGCACATTGTAGAGAAGTCTGTTGATGATGGCATACTCATCATCGTTGAGCGTTCTTTCTAAAAGTACGGATCTCAGTTGTCTCCGCTCGTGGCGAGTAACGACGCTGGAGAACATCACTTGACCAAACAACTCTTCGAGTGTCATTTGAGATACTGTCATGGTATTAACCCTTTGAATTGATTTAAGCATGGAAAGATTCCCCATACTCAGTTTAATTCTATTATGCTCTGTTTGACTGGAGATTTAGGTGATCCTAAACATTGACAAAGTGTGATTTTTGCGCTAATAATCTGTGACCGATATATAGAAACTAAGTGACTTGAATCTGGAAATTAGGTGATGGTGGTCACTGTTTGCCCACAACAGGGAACAGGGAATAGCAGAATGGGATCGATCGCACCTCTAAACTTTCTTCCTTAGCAGTTTTTCCCCTGACAAATTCGCCCTATCCTCAGTCTCTAAGGCTGCTCAACCTCATGTTCCAGACATCAGATTTTCCGGCTATTGAAGACATCGCTCGATCGTCGCCACTACCGACTCAGCCAAATCCTTCAGGGCGTAACCTCCTTCCAAACCAAAGAGGATGCGTCTGGTCACTTGCAGACAATATCCCGTGAAAGTCCCATAGTCTGAGGGTGTCAGGTTCATACTTGCCAAGGGATCGGCCTCCGTCGCGTCGTAGCCGGCGCTGACAATCAACAAATCCGGCTCAAATTTTGACAAAAACGGCATAACTTGAGATTCAAAAGCCGCAAGGTATTCCCCCATGCCGCCACCGGGATAGAGGGGAATATTCAGTACGTTGTCGTAGCCCCCGCGCTCATCGGCTTCTCCGGTTCCCGGATAGCATGGAGATTGATGGAGGGAACAGTAGGCAATTTGTCGGCAGTTTTCCACCAAAGATTGAGTGCCGTTACCGTGGTGTACGTCCCAGTCGAGGATGGCGACACGGTTAATTCCCTCCTGTTTGAGGGCGTAATTCGCGGCGATCGCAGCATTGGAAAACAAGCAAAATCCCATGGCCCGGTCTCTCTCAGCATGGTGTCCAGGTGGCCTGGCCAGGACAAAAGTCGGTTCGCCCCCAGCCCACACTCGATCGACCCCATCCAGCCAAGCACTCACAGCCAGCATCGCCACATCGTAACTTTCCGCAGAAATCGGCGTATCTCCATCAAGGTAGCCGCCTCCCCGATGAGCCAGATGTTCCACTTCCCTGATGTATCCTAGGGCGTGAACTTTTTTGATCTCCGATAACAATTTCTGCTCGTTACCGGAGACTGGCGTGGGCAGTTGCCATTCAATTTGAGCAGCCCAGGGAGCAGCTTTCAGAGCATTGACGATCGCCGTTAAACGTTCTGGTCGCTCTGGGTGAAGCATTCCAGTCTTGTGCAGTAAAAAATCGTCGGAATAGATGACGGGTAGCATCAGCAGATTTTAGGTTTTTGATTTTAGATTTCAGATTTTAGACTATTTTTTCGTGTTCACAAAGCAGCCAGTTTTATTACACAACAATTCTCTTAATTTTTCTGGCTATTATCCCATATTCTCTAAGGCTAATTGTGATATAATTTCAATAGTAATTTGCACTATTTGGCAACTCTACTGAATCCAAACCGATTTTATCGCATTTTTTGGATTTATAGCGGTCAAATTAAAATTTTTAACGGAGTTTTTTAACCTATGAGCACCTCTGAGTCGCGGATAATCCCGACGGATCTGGGTAATGAGATGTCCCGATCGTACTTGGAATACGCCATGAGCGTAATTGTCGGTCGGGCACTACCAGATGCTAGGGACGGTCTCAAGCCCGTTCACCGACGCATTCTCTACGCCATGAACGAATTGGGATTGACACCCGATCGACCCTTCCGCAAATGCGCCCGTGTCGTGGGGGAGGTGCTCGGTAAGTATCACCCCCACGGAGACACCGCAGTTTATGACGCCCTGGTGCGGATGGCTCAAGATTTCTCCATGCGGGAACGCCTAATCAACGGCCACGGCAATTTCGGATCGGTAGACAACGACCCCGCCGCAGCCATGCGGTATACCGAGTGTCGCCTCACCGCGCTGACTTACGACGCCATGCTGCGCGACATCGACTGCGAAACAGTGGATTTCGGGGACAACTTCGACGGTTCCCAGCAAGAACCCCTGGTACTCCCAGCCAGGATTCCCCAAATTTTGCTCAACGGTTCATCAGGAATAGCCGTGGGAATGGCTACCAACATTCCCCCACACAATTTAGGCGAAATCATTGACGGTTTGGTAGCCCTGATTCACAATCCAGAAATTACCGACCTGGAATTGATGCAATACATCCCCGGCCCCGACTTTCCCACCGGAGGCCAAATTTTAGGGAAAGCCACCATTCGGGAAGCCTACACCACCGGCCGCGGTTCCATCACCATGCGGGGAGTCGCCAGCATTGAAACCATCGAACACGCCGGCCGCCCAGACAAAGAAGCAATTATTATCACCGAACTGCCTTACCAAACAAACAAGGCAGCATTAATTGAGAAAATTGCCGAACTTGTAAACGACAAAAGATTAGAGGGAATTTCCGACATTCGCGACGAAAGCGACAGAGACGGAATGCGCGTTGTCATCGAACTAAAACGCGATGCCTATCCCCGCGTCGTCCTCAACAACCTCTACAAACAAACACCACTCCAATCCAATTTTGGAGCCAATATGTTAGCGTTAGTAAATGGGGAACCCCAACTACTTTCGCTCTCCCAATTCCTGAATGTCTTCCTAGACTTCCGCATTGAGACCATTACTCGTCGGACTCAATACGAACTCCGCAAAGCAGAAGAACGCGACCATCTCCTGCAGGGCTTATTAATAGCCCTCGAAAACTTAGATGGCATTATTCAGCTAATTCGTCGCGCTCCTGACTCCGCAGCAGCGAAACAAGAATTGATTGATAACTACGGTCTTTCCGAGCAGCAATCCGATGCCATCTTGCAAATGCAACTGCGACGTTTGACAGCCTTAGAAGCGCAAAAGATTCAACAAGAACATGAAGAACTGCGGGCGAAAATTTCTGACTTGGAAGATATTCTAGCAAGACGGGAACGGATTCTAGAAATCGCCGAAGTCGAAGCAGTCGAAATCAAAACCAAAATAGCCACTCCACGGCGCACAGTCATCGAACACGCCGAAGGAGAAATCGATGAAAGAGATCTCATTGCTAACGAACAAGCAATCATTCTGATCACCGAACAAGGCTACATCAAACGGATGCCCGTCAGCACTTTCGAGGCCCAAAGTCGCGCTACTCGCGGCAAAGCAGGCACGAAAATGAAAGAAGATGACGGAGTAGAACATTTCCTTTCCTGTTGCGATCACGACAGCGTTTTGTTCTTCAGTGACAGAGGCGTAGTTTACTCTGTCAAAGCTTATCAAATCCCCGTCAGTTCTCGGACAGCGCGCGGAATGCCCGTGCTACAACTACTGCCGATTCCCATGGAAGAAAAAATCACTTCTATGGTGTCTGTAACAGAATTCAGCACCGAGGAATACTTGGTAATGCTAACTCGCAGTGGCTACATCAAAAAAACTGCGCTTTCGGCTTTTGCCAATATCCGAACTAACGGTTTAATCGCTATTTCTCTAGAAGAAGGCGACCAACTGCGGTGGGTACGGAGAGCAAAAGTTGGGGACAGCATTATCATCGGCACGCGGCAAGGCATGGCAATTCATTTCCGCACCAATCACGAACAGTTGCGACCTACTGGGCGCGCTACTAGGGGTGTGAAATCAATGAAATTGCGATCGGGCGATGAGTTGATCAGCATGGACATTTTGCCAAGTTCAATTGTTGCCGAAATTGCGGAATTAGAAACCGAAGAATCAGAATTTGAGGGGGCAAATATTGCTCAATTAGACACTGAAGAATCGGAATTTGAAGAGGCGAATGTGGCGGAAGTGGAAGAGGAAGAGTTAGAACAGCAAACTGAGGAAACAGAAGGCGAAATCCTCGAAGAAATTCCCACAGATAACAGCCTAGTTCCATCAGTGTTGGTAATTACTACCAATGGTTATGGGAAGCGGGTTCCTGTTTCTCAATTCCGCCTCCAAAGACGTGCTGGGAAAGGATTGACTGCTACTAAATTTAAGTCCAAAAAGGCTAAGGATCGGGTAGCGGCACTGCGAATTGTTAACGAAACCGATGAGTTGATGATTATTACCAACCGAGGAATTATCATCCGTCAGGCGGTGAGTGCAATTTCCACACAATCTCGAACAGCAACGGGAGTGCGGGTGCAGCGCTTGGACGACGATGATTCGATTGTAGCTGTGGCTTTAGTGCCGCCTGCGGGTGAAGAGTCGATCGAAGATTTGGAATCTCAGGAAGCGGTAGAAGAGTAAAGGTTAATTGTTTTCATGGTAACTGGTTCCCAGACAAAGCCTGGGAACCAGCAAAGAAAATTTTCAGTGAGGTAACAATGAGTCAACTACAAACAAAAATCCTAACTGATACCTGGATGACAGTGACTTGGGATGAATATATAGAAATTATTAAACAGCCGGAGTATGAACAAGCAAAATGTTATTACTACAATGGACAGTTGAGGATTGAAATGGCAGCAGTAGGGCCGGATCATGCTGATGACAATGGAATTATCATCATTTTAACCAATCTATTTGGGATTGCTAAAGGTATAAAAATGAGGCTACTGGTTAACTGTAGCTACCGCAAAACCGATGTCAGAGAAGCTCAACCAGACGCTTCTTACTACATCGGAGAACGGGTACAATCTACACCTCGCGGGAGTTCAGTCGTGAATTTGGATAGCGCAGTTGCACCAGATTTGGCGATCGAAATTGCGGATAGTTCTTTGCTGGACGACTTGGGAACTAAAAGAATGCTTTATGAAGAATTAGGGGTGTCTGAATATTGGGTTGTAGACGTACAAAAAGCCCAAATTATTGCTTTTAAAATAATTGCTAACCGGGGAAGTGAACGCTTGACAGAATCTGAAGTTTTACCAGGACTAAAATTTGCTTTACTTGAGGAAGGTTTGCGACGCAGCCGCCAGACAGATCATACAGAGGTAGGTAGCTGGTTTTTTGACGAAGTTAGGCAATAAAAATATGAATAGGTTGGTAGTGAGGACTTCTGTCTTCTGCATTAGTTTCGCCCTGGCAACAATCGGAATATCACCAACAATGGCCACCGTTGTGCGCGAGTCGATGATTGGTAAATACTTAGCACAAACCGCAGAAAATAGCAAGGTAAAACCCTTGACTGAATCAGAAATTTCCCAGCGCTTGCAAGCTTTGCCCAACTGGAAGAGAGACGGTCAAACTATTAAATATACCCACGAGTTTAAAAATTTTGTCCACGCTGTTAGTTTTGTGAATTGCCTGATTTCACCCTCAGAAAAAGCCGCCCACCATCCAGATATTTTAATTAGCTATAACCGGGTTACAATTAGTCTGACAACTCACGATGCAGGGGGGTTGACACGACAAGACTTCGAGCTTGCTGAGACTATCTCTAAATTAGTCAGCGAGTGGATGCCGGGAAATGTTTGTTTAGTCGTAGAAGGTTCTGGATAATGAATTTACTGCACCAAACCGGAAAATCTCAACTAAAAAAGCTGTTTTTAATTTTATCAATTTGTTTTTTATCCACGGAAAATAGCGCTTTTGGACAATCTATTACTCCCGCCAATGATGGCACGGGTACTACCGTCAACACCCAAGGAAATCGCATGGATATCGGCGGTGGTAAATTGTCTGGAGATGGGGCTAATCTTTTCCACAGTTTTCAGCAATTCGGATTGACGGAAACTCAAACTGCTAATTTTTTATCAAATCCAGCTATTCAAAATATTTTAGCGCGAATAGTGGGGGGAGATGCTTCAGTCATTAATGGTTTGATTCAAGTAACGGGGGGGAATTCCAATTTATTTTTGATGAATCCTGCGGGGATTGTTTTTGGTGCTAATGCTCAGCTCAACGTGCCTGCATCCTTTACTGCTACTACAGCTAACAGCATTGGTTTTGGGGAAAATGCGTTTAGGGCGATCGGCTCTAATAATTATGCTAATTTGGTAGGAACTCCCAGCAATTTTATTTTTTCAGCAATCGATCCTGCAAATATTGTTAATCGTGGAAATTTGGCGGTGAATCCGGGGGAAAGTTTAACTTTGCTGGGTGGCAATGTCATTAATACAGGTGAATTGTCAGCATCAGGAGGTAAAATTAACATTGTTTCAGTACCGAATGAGAGTGTGGTTCGTATCTCTCAAACGGGACATTTACTGAGTTTAGAAGTAAGTATAGATGGGTTAAATCCCGATACTAATCGGGGAAAAGATGATAACAACGTAAAGTCGGTGGCAAGTCTGCCTGAATTGCTGACAGGTAGAGGTCAAAAAACTAATGCTACAGGGGTTAATGTCAATAGCGACGGCACTGTAGAGTTGACGGATGCTAATATCAGAAATATTCCGGCAATTGGTTTGCCACAAAATAACCTAGAGGCACTTAAAATACCTATAATATTGCCGAATATTGGGAATTTCAATGGGGTTGCCAATGATAGTAAGGTGAGTATAATGCCTGTGGGGGGCGATCGCATTTTTGTCAATCCCAACATTAATGTTTCTGGAAATTCTCTGCCTCCAAGTTTGGGTGGTGCTAGTACAATCCTGAAAGTGGACAATTTGCCGCCACAGGGAGCACCTCCCCAAGTTGCTTTGTTTAATGATATTAGTCGCAATTCTAATATTAATAGACCGATTAATCTTAACAGTCCACCACCGCCACCACCTAATAATATACAGTTATTTGCTAGTCCCGGAATTGGGGGTAGTCCGCCGCTACCAAAACCAGGAAATAACACTATGCCACCTCCCGGAGTGAAGGGTAATATTCCGGGTGGCAAAATGGAAATTCCCATCAGAGGGGCAAATCCTCCGGGGAATCTTGCTGCTATTTCTAACATCAATTACTTATTGTCTATCGAGCAAAATCGTGCCGATCGATATGTGGCTTATTTTGGCGATAGTCTGACTAATCAATCAATGGGGGCCGAAAATCTGCGGGAAAGCTTGGGGAAAATTGCCTCTCAAACCGGAAAGCGATCGGCAATTATTTATGTTAATCTATTTGCCGATCGCTTAGAATTGCTCCTATTCATGCCCGATGGTTCGGCACTGCGAAAAACTGTCCCTGAAGCCGATCGCCAAACCATGCTAACATTAGCCAAAGAATTCAGACAAGAAATATCCAATCCTCAGAAGCGAAACACCACCAGCTACAAAAAGTCGGCTCGGAAAATTTACGATTGGCTAATTGCACCTTTAGAAACTGATTTGCAAACTCAAGGCATCAATACGCTGCTGTTTTCGCTGGATACAGGTTTGCGAAGTCTTCCTTTGGCTGCTCTTTACGACGGAAAACAGTTCTTAGTCGAAAAATATTCCCTCAGTCAGATTCCCACACTTTCCCTCACGGATACTCGCTATCAATCGCTGAAAAATGCCTCGGTTTTGGCTATGGGAGCCGCTCAATTTACTAAGCTATCTCCCCTGCCAGCAGTCCCTGTGGAATTAGCGAATATTGCAGATTTGTGGCCTGGCAAATCTTTTTTAAACGAGCAATTTACCCTAAAAAATTTGCAATCCCAACGCAATCAAAAGCCTTATCAAATTATTCATTTAGCGACTCACGGCGAATTTCAACCCGGTGCAGCCAGCGATTCTTTTATTCAACTTTGGGACTCGAAGTTGCAATTAAATCAACTGCGGCAGTTAGGATGGAATAATCCGCCAGTCGAGTTATTGGTGCTTTCTGCTTGTCGCACCGCCTTGGGAGACGAACAAACGGAATTGGGTTTTGCGGGTTTGGCATTTCAAGCGGGAGTTAAGTCAGCTTTGGCAAGTTTGTGGTATGTTTCAGATGAAGGTACTTTGGCTTTGATGAGTGAGTTTTATCAGCAATTGAAAACAGCTCCAATTAAAGCAGAAGCCCTCAGACAAGCACAGATTGCGATGCTGAGGGGTGATGTTCGTATTGAGCAGGGGGTATTGCGGGGATTGTCTGCTGTGTCGTTGGCTCAGGGAACGAGGGCTGGTACGTCGCTGCCTGCGGAATTGGCAAATATGGGCGATCGCAATCTGGCTCATCCCTATTATTGGGCGGCTTTCACAATGATTGGTAGTCCTTGGTAAATGCTTATTGGTTATTGGTTATTGGTAAATTGTTATTGGTTATTAGTTGTTGGTTATTAGGACTTAAAACTAACTCATGACTTCTTCTATAGCAATCCTTGCAGGAGTCGTAATTTTTTTACCCCACCCCAACCCTCCCCTTAGCAAGGGGAGGGAGTAAGAAATTCACAAATGATTTAGGATTGCTATATATTGATTGTAACTATCAGTTTGGGAAATAAGCAAAGTGGCGATATTTAATAAACAGATATTTGAAAATATCGCGGTTCGGATTCCTAAGAATTTAGGATGGTCGATCGCACTTTTGGCCGGTATTTTGATGGCATTGACAACTGCACCAGTAAATGCTTGGCTGTTGGCTTGGGTGGCATTAGTTCCCCTGTGGATTCTGGTTGTAGATTACGAACAACCAAAACAAGAAGTAAAAAAACAAAAAGTCTTCCTTCTTCCTTCTTCCTTCTTCCTGCTTCCTTTATTCTGGGGAATTGGCTATCACGGATTAGCTTTGTCTTGGATTATGGGAATTCACCCCATGACTTGGTTGGGGGTTCCGTGGTGGCCTAGTTTGGCGATCGCACTTTTTTGTTGGGCATTCATCACTCTCTGGGGAGCCGCCTTAGTTGCTGTTTGGGCATGGCTATTTGTAACTTTCAACTCCCTCTCTTCTTTCCCCCCTAGGGGGGGGCAGGGGGGGGTTATTCTTCACTCCCCAATTTTTCAAGGGGGGGCTCTTAACTCCCCCCCTTTACAAGGGGGGGTTGGGGGGGGTAACTCCAAATTCTCAGCATTAATTCGCGTTTTAATTGGCACGGCATTATGGTGTGCTTTAGAAAGTTTTTGGAGTCAAGGTTCGCTGTGGTGGACATCATTATCCTACACCCAAAGCCCCCACAATTTAGCAATTTTGCACCTAGGTCAACTCTCTGGACCGAGCGCAGTAACGGCGGCGATTGTAGCAGTAAATGGCTTAATTGCCGAAGCTTGGATTGAAGGAAAAAGAACCGCCCAAGGGGGGAAAGAAGAAGAAACCACCTTCGGGGGAAGCAAGAAGAACCCCCCCCTGCCCCCCCCTAGGGGGGAAAAAAGAGAGAAGAATTGGATTTCTTATTTTTTACCTGGAATTTTGTGTTTAACTTTGCATATTGTAGGGTGGAGTTTATATAATCGCCCCTTAATTCAAGAGCCGGGAATGGCGTTAAAAATAGGAATTATTCAAGGCAATATTCCGAACGAGATTAAGTTTGACTCCCAGGGCTGGCGTCGCGCTTTGGAAGGTTACACGGCGGGATACAAACTGTTAGCAGATAGAGGCGTGGATGTTGTGTTAACTCCAGAGACGGCTTTGCCTTTTTTCTGGACAAATGAGTATCAGCGTTCTACTCTGTCTTTTTATCAAGCAATTCTCGATCGCGGTGTTCTGGCTTTGGTGGGAGGCTTTGGACAGGAAGGGGATGGTATTACTAATAGCTTATTGGCGATCGACACAACAGGAGAAATCCTCAGCCGCTACGATAAAACCAAGCTCGTGCCTTTAGGTGAATATATCCCCTTTTACGAAATTTTAGGGGGGATTATTAATCGGCTTTCTCCCTTAGATGCTCATTTAATACCGGGAAATTCTCAGCAACTGTTTGACACGCCTTTTGGCCGCGCCATTGTCGGTATTTGTTACGATTCGGCCTTTGCGGAAATTTTTCGATATCAGGCGGCGAAGGGGGGCGAATTTATGCTGACAGCATCTAACAATGCCCATTATAAACCGCCGATGTTGGCCGGGCATCATGCTCTAGATGTGATGCGGGCAATTGAAACTGATAGATGGGCGGCTATTGCTACGAATACAGGTTATTCTGCGTTTGTCAATCCTCACGGCCAAACGGTGTGGATGTCGGCAATTAATACTTATGAAGTCCAAGATGCTACTATTTATCGGCAGCAAACTCAGACTTTGTATGTACGCTGGGGCGATTGGTTGATGCCTGTATTGTTAGTTTTGGCTGGATTGGCGAGGTTTGTTATCAGAATTAAGTAGACCAACCTAAAACAAACACAACACCCAGAACCCCGACTTATTAATAAAGAAGTCGGGGTTCTAAAATCGAGCGCGTTTTACGTTAATTAATCCCTGTATCCGTGTCAAAATCCGTGTTCTTTCTTCTTTCTTCTTTCTTCTTCTTCCTTTTTCCTTCTGACTGACCTCCGTTACATCCGTTATATCCGTGGAGCAAGTCCGTTTTGCCGAACTTCCTTCTGACTTCTTCCTTCGGACTTTACTTATCTTCGACGTGATTGTGCACACTAGGAGACAAAGAAATTAAATCTTCGATATTGCGCTGAATGGTAGCACAAATATTATCCAAGGGCAAATCATTAGTATCGTGACCAAAAGGATTTTCGATTTCAATGCCGATTGCTTCGATTCCGAACAAAGTAAAACTAATTAAAGCTACTACTGGGGCAGTTCCCCAACCCAAATCTTTCACCATTTGAAATGGCAGTGCTAAGGAATAAAGTAACAATAGCTGTTTTAGATGAATCGCGTAAGCTAGAGGCATAGGGGTTCTCAAAATTCGCTCGCAACCACTCAAGGCCTCAATCATGTTATTGACTAACTGATTCATCGCAGTCAACCGATAGACATCAAGGTTATTTTTATCGTGCTGTTGGGTCAAGTAATCTGCAATCCAAAAACCAATTTCGAGCGGGGGATTGTTCATTTGTTTGAGAACTTCATACTGATATGGCAATACAAACGGCTCTATTTCTGAGTTAATTTTCTCTTGGCGTAGGTGCAACTTCAGTGCGATTGCAAAAGCAATTAATAACCGTATGGCTGACTTTTTCTCAAGGAAATCCTCCGGCGTATTGTCGCTAATAGATACCCATATTTGACGCGCCAAATTCCGAACAGCAATGATTAAAGTTCCCCAAATTCTCCTACCTTCCCAAAAGCGATCGTAAGCCGTATTTGTCCGAAAGACTAATAATAAACCGAGGACAATGCTGGGCACAACGCTAGACAAGATTGGTAAAGATACTGGAATACCAAGAGAGTACAGCAGTGAAATAAAAAAACCAAAACCAGCGCAGAGTAAAACACGAGGTAAAATTGAGGGAATGACAGACCCACGAAACTTTAATGCAGTTTGAAACCATGGTCGTTTTTCAGCAGTCATCTAAATCTCCTCTTTAGCTAAAATCAAAAATCAGGGAATGTACAGGCTGTGTAAATGGGGTGCATCTCAATGAGTGCAAATATATTCGTAGGGGCGAAGCATGACCGCAGACAATTTATTAGGGATAACCAGAGATTTACAGCGGTCATGCTTCGCCTATGCAAAATCGGGATGCTCCCGTGTAAATGCTTGCTAGACCTCATTTTTGCCTCCCAGGGGAGTGGGAGAGTATAGCATCTAGGCAAACAGTCTTTGAATTTTACCAAAAGACTGATATTTAGGACAATTTTATAATTTAAAATTTAAAATCTAAAATTGATTAATTCCGGTACTTAAATTAGCTAATATTAGCTATGTATCTTTAAACGCAATTTTCCGTGCCAGATATACCCACTTCTAATTCCTCCCATCTGCATCGGTTGCCGAACCAACGGTGGCAAATCTATGCGCCTCAACCACAGCAAGCGGAACATTTTGCTAGAGAAATTGGTTTGTCGCCACTGTTAGCCCAGGTACTGATTAATCGGGGCATCGATACACTGACAGAAGTGCAAGGATTTGTAGAGCCGGAATCTCTGGTTTTGCCACAGCCAATGGATGAGTTTCCTGATTTGGCGGTGAGTGTGAAATTGTTGCGAGAAGCAATTGCCAAAGGAAACAAGATTGCGATTTGTGGGGATTATGATGCTGATGGGATGACGAGCACGGCTTTGTTGCTGCGAGCTCTGAGGGCTCTGGGGGCGAAGGTGGATTATGCGATTCCGAGTCGGATGCGGGAAGGTTATGGGATTAACGATCGCATTGTAGAAGAATTTCACTCCGAAGGTGTGGCTTTAATTCTGACTGTAGATAACGGCATTGCCGCTTTGGGGCCAGTGAAAAGAGCGCGAGAACTTGGCGTACAAGTAATTATTACAGACCATCACGATTTGCCACCACAACTACCGCCGGCGGATGCGATTCTGAATCCGAAATTAATTGCTGAATCTTCGCCTTATCGCGGTTTAGCTGGGGTTGGTGTGGCTTATGTTTTGGCAATTAGTTTGGCTCAGAGTTTGCAGAAAGTTGGCGGGTTGGTGAATCCGCTGCTGGAGTTATTTACTTTGGGAACTATTGCGGATTTAGCACCTTTGACTGGGGTGAATCGTCGCTGGGTGAAGCGGGGTTTGCGGCTGTTGCCTCACTCGCAATTGGCGGGGATTCAGGCTTTGATTCAGGTGGCTGGGGTGCACCCTGGAAGTGCCGAAACTCCTTTGATTCCCAATTTTAAACTCAAGGGCGGGCACGGGGGCACCGCCCCTACAACTCAAAATTCCTTAAAACCTGAAGATATTGGTTTTAGACTTGGACCGAGGATTAATGCTGTGGGTAGGCTGGCTGACCCTCAAATTGTGATAGAATTGTTGACTACGGACGATCGCGATTTGGCTCTGCAAAGGGCGATGGAGTGCGAACAAATCAATCAGCGCCGCCAGGAGTTGTGTATTGAAATTGAAGAGGAAGCTATCGCTTGGTGCGAGGAAAGTTCGCTGAATTTGCAGCAGGAACGGGTTTTGGTTGTGGTAAGGCCTGGTTGGCATCACGGGGTGATTGGGATTGTGGCTTCTCGGTTGGTGGAGCGTTATGGTGTGCCGGTGTTTATTGGTACTTTTGAGGGCGGGCACGGGGGCACCGCTGAGGGCGGGCACGGGGGCACCGCTGAGGGCGGGCACGGGGGCACCGCTGAGGGCGGGCACGGGGGCACCGCTGAGGGCGGGCACGGGGGCACCGCCCCTACGGATGCGCCCTCTCAAATTGTGCGGGGTTCGGCGAGGGGAATTCCTGAGTTTAATGTATTTGACGGGCTGAATTTTTGTGCGGATTTATTAACTAAATTTGGTGGACACAAAGCAGCGGGAGGTTTTTCTATGCCTGCAGAGAATCTGGCCAAATTCCGCAGTCAACTTGCGGTTTTTGCTAATCAATGTTTGCAGCCAGAACATCTCAAGCCGCTGGTTTCTGTTGATGTGCAAGCGGATTTATCTGAGATTAATTTGGAGCTTTATCGACAAATTGATGCTCTGGAACCTTGCGGGATTGAAAATAAGGCTCCTGTGTTTTGGACACCGAATGTTTGTATAACTGAACAGAAAATTGTTGGGAAAGGAAATCATCTGAAACTAACTGCCAGTCAAACTGGAAAAGTACCAGCCAGTTTACAGGGTATTGCTTGGCGTTGGGGTGAATATTTTCCTTTGCCTCGGTTGGTTGATATTGCTTACCGATTGCGGGAAAATTCTTTTAATGGCAAGATATCGGTGCAGTTAGAGTTGCTGGGTGTTCGACTGGCTAATGGTGAGGCGGATTCTAGGCAGTTTGTTTCGGGGAAGGCTGAGTTTGATTTTTCCGATCGCACTTATGCTTGTAGTTTATCTCGATCGGGCGATCGGACTGAGTTGAGAATTCGCAACTCCGTCGGGCTGGTGTTAGCGGTTTCGCCGGGACAAACCACTGGTTTGTTGGGTAATAGCCGGGAAAATGCTAGGGAAGTGGATCTGTCTAAACCTTTCTTTTACAGCTTGATTCAAGCTGCTAAAAATGCCTTGGGGATTTGAATGTAAACTCTAGGGGGATTTGAAAATTGGCGATCGAATTTTGAGAAATCCGAATGGTTAAAAACTCAAAGCTCCCAACTCTCGATCGCCCGGTATCATACTAATCTTAGAGATCGCCGCCTCTAGCAGCCAATAGAAAAATCACGATCGGGCCAGAAAGCACGACTGCTGCGAGCAAAGCGACCTGAACAATTAGTTGGATGTTGACACTGCCAGCACCGCTGAACAGATCGGTTATAAAGTCCATGTGTCCTCCTGACTGTAGTTAGTTAGTCTAGATTGTTGAATTAGAAAATCCGTCTCTGATTTTACCGGGCGAGGGGCCCTATTTTTTAAGAAAGTTTACAAAATTCAACTTTTTAGCGATCGGCTTCATCCTCCGCCCTCAGACAAAGGGAGGGGGCTGGCGAAACGGGTATCGCCCGATCGAGCCACCAGGGCTAGATCCGGAGATCGCCATCCCAAGTTTTGACCAAAAGACGAGCGGGAAGCCCCTGATATCATTTCCGGTTACACCGTCAGGTGATGTTGACAGTTGACGGTTGACAGTTGACGGTTGACGGTTGACAGTGAACAGTGAACAGTGAACAGTGAACTCGAATTTACTATTCCGATGAAGAGAGGATTTGATATGACTTGAGGGATGGGATAGATTGTACGGGTTTTTTGAACACAAATAATCCGCAGCCGCCAGACAGTGCGATCGTCAATACACCACTAATTCTTGAAAATCTACCTGTTTTTTGAATCATCAAGTGTCTGCAATTTCCCTGTGGTTAATGGTGATAGGCGATCGCACTGCCCTGTATCATGGCGTTTAATTCAAGGCCCAATGCACCAGAGTCCGAACTCCAAAACCCGTAGCCCCAGGGCCGTTGTAGCCATTTTCTTTTTCAATCCAAACCGGGCCAGCAATATCTAAATGTGCCCAAGGAGTATCCTTCACAAACTGCTTTAAAAATAGAGCCGCTGTAATCGAGCCACCAGCACGAGGACCAGTGTTTTTCATGTCAGCGTGCAAAGCTTTCAATCCCTCAAAATACTTCTCTTCCATCGGCATTCGCCAAAACTTTTCCCCAGCCATTTCTGAAGCAGCGACAATTTCCGATGCCACACTATCTTGAGGACTCCACAAACCAGCGATATCATCACCCAAAGCAATTACACAGGCACCGGTGAGAGTTGCTAAATCCACGATCGCATCCACTCCCAATTTATCAGCAAATACCAAAGCATCAGCCAGGGTTAAACGCCCTTCTGCATCGGTATTGTTAACTTCGATAGTTTTGCCATTAGAAGCTGTGAGGATGTCTCCAGGGCGCATAGCGTTGCCGCCGATCATGTTTTCAGTCACGGCACTGATAAAGTGAACTTCCACATCGGGTTTGATGTGACCGATCGCCTTGGCAGCACCCAAAGTAGCCGCCGCACCGCCCATATCGACTTTCATGATTTCAATGCCACTGCCCGTTGGTTTGATGTTCAAACCGCCGGAATCGAAAGTCAATCCTTTGCCCACAATGGCGATTTTGCGCCGCGGTTTGCCTTCTGGTTTATAAATCAGGTGAATGAATTTTGGTGGCAAGTCCGATGCTTTGGCAACGCCCAGAAATGCTCCCATACCTAGTTTTTCGCAGTCTGCTTGCTCCAATATTGTTAATTCTAAACCGCATTCAGCAGCAAGACTCTGGGCAGTTTCTGCCATAGTAATTGGGGTCACGAAATTAGCTGGCGCTGCGACTAATTCCCGTGCTAAAATGACTCCGGCAGTGATTTGTCTGGCGCGGACGATCGCGCTTTCGCAACCGACAAAACCCAGCAAGTCTACTTGCTCGATCGCACCGCTTTTGTCTTCGGATTCCGACTTGAAACGGTGATCTTGATGGACGGCAAGTTCTACACCTTCGACGATCGCACTAGCTGTAGCATCCGGCGCATTTTGCCACACCGGAAAGCTAAGAGCGAGGGTTTTACATTTTTCCTTTTTCGCTAGCTTGGCACACATACCTGCTGCTTGTCGCAGAGTATCTAATTTTAAGTTTTCAGCAGAACCTAAACCGACGATCGCAATTTTACGCAGCAGACTTTTGCCCCCAACACGGGTAATGGCAATGGTACCAGCTTTGCCCTGAAAATCTGTTTCCAGTAGCAGCTCTTTCAAAGTGCCTGTAAGCTGTTCATCTAATTGTGCCAAGTCGCCGGTGAGCTCTACCGCGTCTTCAAATAGACCAATTGCCAGGGCATCTCCTGTCCACACAGAGCGGGGTGTATCGGTGACTCGAAATTCCATGTTTTGATTTGCTGTTAAGATTTTAGATTTTGATTGTACTTTGTCCGGCATGGTTTGTCGCTTTTTATTTTTCCAAAATATATAGAGCGATCGGACAAATTCCCCAGTCCGCGTCAAAATAAATTCTGGTACTATACGGCGAAGTCTCCCTTTGCTGATGTCAGGCACCGCCGTCAAGCATCTGTTTCCAGGCAGGCTAGAACCTCCTTACTTTCTTAAATTACCCCATGCTAAAGCGACGCAAAACTCAACTTTCTGTTTTAATAGGTGTTTCAATTTGCGTTATGGCGATCGGCTCTTTGCTGACCTTCGCCAAATTGATGGGTGTCGGCCCGTTCCAGAAAGCTCAACCAGCCAAGGACATAGCAAATGCCGAATCGGAAGTTAAAAGCCTGGTATCCCTTTCTGCGGTGGAGAGGGCGACGAAATTAGATGCGATCGCCACCAGTAAGTCTGCACCGACAAATCCCCAACAGCAAGTCTCCTCTCAAAGCCGCGCCCGCTACCTCCTGGCCACGGATTTAATCCAGCAAGGAAATCCCGCCAAAGCATTAAATTTATTGGACAAATTAGAGCAAGAATATCCACTTTTAGCATCTCACATTGCCCTGAAACGAGCAGAAGCTTACCAATTAAGTGGCGATCGGGACAAAGCCGAAACAGCTTGGCAATCACTGCTAAAAAATTATCCCAATGACCCAGTAGCTGTGGAAGCCTTATATGTTTTAGGCAAATCCAAACCAGAATATTGGCAGCAGGCAATCACTCAATTTCCCGCCCATCCCCGCAGCGTAGAAATTGCCCTGGCTAAGTTAAAACAAAATCCCAATCAGCCACAGTTGATGCTGATAGTAGCAAAACACGGTCATTATGTCAATAATTATGGTACAATTTTAGAACAATTGGTGCAGCAAAACAGCAGCGCCTTGAAACCGGAAGATTGGGAAGAAATAGCTTTTGGCTATTGGGAAAAACAAGATTACGGCAAAGGAGCGATCGCCTACGGGAAAGCTCCCCGCACCGCCAAAAATCTTTATCGCCAAGCTCGCGGTTTGTGGCTAGACGGAAAAATACCCGAATCGAAAATTGCCTATCAAGAATTAGTCAACCAATTTCCCGATGCCGAAGATACCGGTTTAGGCTTAATCAGGCTGTCGCGCTTGAACGAACCCAAAGATGCGATCGTTTTGCTCGATCGAGTCATTAGCAACTTCCCCAATCATGCCGCCGAAGCTTTATTCGATAAATCCCAACTCCTCGACAAATTAGGCAGCGCCACCTCTGCCTCCGACACCCGCAAATTACTATTAAAACAATACAACAATTCCGATAAAGCAGCAGAACTGCGATGGACTGTCGCCCAGCAATTTGCCAAAGCAGGAGATCTGAATTCAGCTTGGCAATGGGCCAGAGAACTCACCACACACAATCCCGAAAGCGAACTAGCACCAGAAGCAGCATTTTGGGTAGGCAAATGGGCAAAACAAATCGGTCGGGAACAGGACGCAAAAACAGCTTTTGAATACACTATTTTACGCTATCCCGAATCCTACTTTGCATGGCGATCGGCTGTACTTCTCGGCTGGGCTGTAGGCGACTTTACCACAGTCCGAGACCTATCTCCCAATGTAGTCCGCCCCCCTCAGCGCATGGAACCAACCGCAGGTTCTCCAGTTTTGAAAGAACTCTATCAATTAGGTCAAGACAGAGATGCTTGGAAACTGTGGCAAGTAGAATTTACCAACAGAGTAGAACCCACTATTTCCGAGCAATTTACCGACGGTTTAATGCGAATTGGTGTCGGAGATAACCTAGAGGGTTTGTGGATGGTTGGGAGTTTGCGCAACCGGGAAGAACCAGAAGAAAGAAAGGAATATTTAGCCCTGAGACAGCAGCCAAATTACTGGCAAGCATTATATCCCTTTCCTTACTTAGAAAATATTGTACAATGGTCTCAAGAACGCAAAATTAACCCGCTTTTGGTGACATCATTAATTCGGCAAGAATCCAGATTTATGCCCAAAATTAAATCCGCAGTCGGAGCCACAGGTTTAATGCAAGTCATGCCGGAAACAGCAACCTGGGTTGCCGATAAAATTAACCTCAAAAAGTATTCATTGGAAAATGTAGACGACAATATTAAACTCGGTACATGGTATTTAGGTCACACCCACGACGAATACAAGAATAACTCGATGTTAGCTGTGGCTAGTTACAATGCTGGACCAAATGCAGTAGCAGATTGGTTGAAGAGATTTAGTTTTAGTGACCCGGATGCTTTTGCCGAGAAAATTCCGTTTCCTGAAACAAAAGGATATGTGAAATCTGTGTTTGAAAATTACTGGAATTATCTGCGAATTTATAATCCTGAAGTTAGCAAGTTAATCGCAGATAATTACGCTGCTTCTCAAACAAAATCTAAACCTTAATCAAGGAATCATGAAGAAATTTTATTGCCCAAGGAAGAGATGAATAATTACTACTAACTACTCCCTCACCATGCTAGAACTCCTACTAATCAGTATCTTAGGATTTATCGGCAGTTTTGGACACTGCGCTGGAATGTGTGGCCCGCTGACAGTGGCATTTTCCTTGTCCATTAACCCCAAAGATAAATTAGCTTCTTTCCGCTTTAATTTACTCTTAAATTTGGGCAGAATTTTTGCCTATGCCTTAGTTGGGGCAGCCATTGGTGGAGTAGGTTCGGTATTAATTGCTGGGGGACAAATGGCTGGGATTGGTAGCGGAGGGCGACGGGCGATCGCACTTCTTACTGGTACTATGCTAATTTGGTTTGGATTAGTACAAATTAAACCAGATTTACTGCCACGTTTGCCATTATTGCACCCAATTTCCCACCATCGCATCAGTCATGCAATGACTAAGATTTCTACTCAAAAAAGTTGGTGGATACCATGGGCTTTGGGTTTGCTTTGGGGTTTAATTCCCTGCGGTTTCCTGTATGCAGCACAAATAAAAGCCGCAGAAACCGGAAACCCAATTTTGGGTGCCGCAACGATGTTTGCATTTGGAATGGGTACACTACCAACTATGCTGGGAGTCGGGTTTTTTGCTAGTAGATTCAGCGCCCACAAACGCAGTCAACTCTTTCGCGCTGGTGGTTGGGTGACAATGGCGATCGGCATAATTACTCTGTTGCGAACCGATGAAATGGTTGATGTTACGGGCCACGCATCCCTACTATGCTTGATGCTAGCACTGATTGCGCGTCCGGTTAGTCAGTTTTTCGCCCCACTTTTGCGCTATCGTAGAGCTTTGGGTGTTGGAGGGTTTGCGATCGCCTTTGCCCACACATTTCATATGCTAGATCATACCCTGCAATGGAATTTTGACGCCCTATCTTTTATGTTGCCACAGCATCAGTTAGGGATGATAGCTGGGATACTGGCGCTACTGTTAATGATACCGGCGGCGGTTACAAGTTGCGATCGCCTTCAAGACTATCTAGGCAAACTATGGCGGCAAATTCACCTGTTAACTGTTCCCGCTTTTTTGCTGTGCGCTATTCACGCTGCACTCATCGGTTCCCACTATCTCGGCGGCTTTGAATGGAAATTGCACAATCAACTGTTGACAGCCGTGTTAGCGGTGGTTACGCTATTAGTTATGTTGGTGCGATCGCGCTTATTTTGGTCACTTTTATCTCTGGATAATTTCTATGTTTACCCTGTCAAACAAAAGTAAAAGTTTAGGATTGTTAGTTTTATTAGGATTGCTAGTAGAAACAGGAATATTTCCCATACCGCCGTTAAACTCAACTTCAGTTTTAGCCCACGAAGTCGAAGTATCAGGAGATGTCGCCGCTACCTTTCACCTAGAACCAAACCACAATCCCCGCGCTGGAGAGACCGCGAAAGTCTGGTTTGCACTGACTCGCAGGGGGGGGCAAATTATCCCGTTAGAGCAGTGTAATTGCAACTTAGCCGTTTATCCAAAAAATCGTAAAGAGGGGGATAAGCCGCTGATTGAACCCCCCTTAAAAGCAGTATCTGCCGAGCGTTACAAAGGCATTCCCGGAGCTGATATTGTATTTCCCAAGGCCGGGATTTACGAATTACAACTGAGCGGAGCGGCGAAAACAGCAGCTAATTTTAAACCCTTTAAACTGACTTATAAAGTCACCGTTCGGTAAGATAGTCTCCGCATCAATCAACATAAATCTTGTAGGGGCGGGTTTTACCAACCATAATTGCCTAAACCCGCCCCCACCCAACAGCAAACCCTCATCTACCTCTATATTTTAAAACCCAATAAAATACAACCCAAATCTGTATAAAACCTTAAAAGTTGCTGACTCCAAAAAATATCCTAAATTATTACATTACACTGTAGTTAATGTCAATTCCAGGAATTGTGCAAACAAATCCCTATTGAACTGACCAAAGGATACAAAAAAAACATGGATATCTTATCTAACACCGTAGCGCTATCGCGAATGCAATTTGCGCTAACCGCTATATTTCATATGCTGTGGCCAGTTCTCACTACGGGAATGGGAATTTATCTGGTAATTGTTGAAGGAATGTGGCTGAAAACTCGCAATCCTGACTATTACCATCATGCTCGTTTTTGGTCTCAACTCTATGTCTTAAACTTCGGCATTGGAGTAGCTTCGGGCATTCCCATGGAGTTTCAATTCGGCACAAATTGGGCACCATTTTCCGAAGCAGTTGGTGACTTTTTTGGCAGTATTTTAGGCTTTGAAGCTTCCATGGCTTTTATGCTAGAAGCCGGCTTTTTAGGAATTATGCTGTTTGGTTGGGGGCGCGTTCACCCGATCGTCCACTACATTGCTACAATCATGGTAGCCTTCGGCGCAAACCTATCAACAGTCTGGATTCTCGTCGCTAACTCTTGGCTGCAAACACCCGCCGGCGGAGAAATGGTTAACGGCAAGTTTGTTGTCACCGATTACTTCCAAGCAATCATGAACCCCTTCGCCTTAAACAGCATTCTCCATATGTTTTTTGCGACGCTAGAAACTTCGCTGTTTGTCATTGGAGGAATTAGCGCTTGGTACATTCTGAATCAGCGCAACGAAGCCTTTTTTTCCAAATCTTTAAAGATTGCCATAGCTACCGCGATCGCCGTTGCACCTTTACAGATATTCATCGGACATTTGAGCGCCGAACAAGTCTATCACTATCAGCCCACAAAATTAGCAGCCATCGAAGCTAAGTGGGAAACCTCCCCAGCCGGAAGTTCCGCCGATTGGACTTTAATGGCTCTTCCTAATGAAAAAGCCCAAAAAAATGACTGGGAAATCAAAGTTCCCAATGGCTTGGGATACGTTCTAGAATTCAAACAAAAGCTCTCCGAACCAGTCCTAGGATTAAAAGAATGGCAGCCAGAAAATAGACCCAAAATGGTAGGTTTAATCTACTATTGTTTCCGTATTATGTCCGGCATTGGATTCTTGTTTGTAGGATTAATGCTATTCAGTACAATTCAGTGGAGTCGAGGCAAACTTTCCGCTGAAAATATTAGCAGTCAACCTTGGCTAATGCGCGCTTGGGTATTAGCAGCGCCCCTGGGCTATATAGCTGTAGAATCGGGTTGGATAGTGCGCTGTGTTGGTAGACAACCTTGGGTTTTATACGGACAAATTCGCACGGCTGATGCGGTGTCAAACATCCCCGCTAGTAATGTTTTAACTTCCCTCAGTTTCTTTGCAGTTATTTACAGTTTTTTGTTTGTTTGTGCCATGTATTTTGGCAGCCGCATTATCCGCAAAGGGCCTAATCTAAATCTGCCAGTGCCTGGTTTAGACAATCAACCAGCCATCGAAACTGAACCCGCAGAACACATTCCCGATCGACGTCCCGCAGAAGCACAACAATAGGAGATTTTATGCAAGCTTTGGAGCATTTTCTCCCGCAAGTCTGGTTCGTAATTTTGGGTCTATTTCTATTACTCTATGTCATGCTAGACGGTTTTGACTTAGGAGTAGGAATCCTGTCTCTGACTGCTGACGATGACGAGCGTAGGGGTATTTTAATGACCAGTTTGGGCAACGTTTGGGATGCTAACGAAACTTGGTTGGTTTTGATGGGAGGCGCTTTATTTGGGGCTTTTCCCCTAGCTTATGGCACGATTTTAACTGCCTTGTACATACCCATTTGTATGATGCTTTTTGGGTTGATATTTCGGGCTGTAGCCTTTGAATTTCGAGAGCATTCTAATCGGAAGTTATTCTGGAATTATGCCTTCGGGGCCGGTAGTTTTTTGGCTGCTTTAGCTCAAGGATTTGCCCTCGGTGCGGTGCTCGAAGGCATTGCAGTTGATGAAGCAGGTCACTTTGTGGGTACTACTTGGGATTGGCTGGATTGGCGATCGATCTTAGTGGCTTTGACTTTAGTTCAAGGTTACGTTTTGATTGGTTCTACCTATCTGATCGTGAAAACAGATGGGGAACTGCAAACAACTCACTATCGCACTGCTAAAATTGCTGCGGTGACGACGTTAATTGGAGCCATTTTGATTACCATCGCCACTCCCATTTTTTATGAAAGTGCTAGATCCAGGTTGTTCGAGAAACCGCTAGTTTATGTCTTTGCGACGATTCCTGTGCTGGGATTGTTGCTAGTTGGACTCTTGCTAAGAAGTCTAGAACGGAAAGAAGAACGCACGCCGTTTGTCTGGACAATTTTGATTTTCTTGCTCACTTTCATCGGCTTGGGATTGATTGTTTTTCCGTACATAATTCCCACGCAACTCACGATTTATCAAGCGGCGGCGGCTCCCAGCGCCCTGGTATTTATGATTGTGTTTATTGGCTTTCTGATCCCGATTATGATTTTCTACAACATCTACAATTATGTGGTGTTTCGGGGTAAGGTTGCTGGTGGTCACTACGGGGAATAAAGCCGCATAAAACCGCAAATATACGCAAATACACCAGGTATACGTAGATAATTCCCACTCTATATCTGCGTATACCTGCGTGTATCTGCGGTTAAAAATTATAAATTATTCTTTTCTGATACCATCACAACTTACGCAACAGTGTTTTAGATCACTATCCCTATTAAATAATAAAATAGAATGGAATGGAACCGCAGGTTCTAATTCTACTGTTGTGTAATAGAAGAGGAAGGAGCTATGGATGTAACAAATGTATTGGGTTATCAGATTACAGAGCAACTTTATACAGGTACTCGAACCCTAGTCTATCGAGCAATCCGTACTAGCGATCGCCATCCAGTCGTCATCAAACTACTGCGCAACGAATACCCCAACTTCAACGAGATCCTGGGTTTTCGCAACCAGTACACCATTGCCAAAAATCTCAATCTTCCTAGCATCATTAAACCCCTGACCCTAGAAATATACAACAATAGCTATGCCCTAGTCATGGAAGACTTTGGCGGAGTCTCCCTCTCTACTTATCTTAAAGCACCAATCGATCAAAATCAACCTAATAAATATTTATCTTTAACAGAATTTATTAACCTAGCTCTACAACTAGCTGATATTCTTCACTATCTCTACCAAAAACGAGTAATTCATAAAGACATCAAACCCGCCAATATTTTAATTAATCCCCAAACAACCAAAGTCAAACTCATTGATTTTAGTATCGCTTCACTATTGCCGAGAGAAACCCAAGAAATTCTGAATCCCAACGTCCTCGAAGGAACATTAGCCTATATTTCTCCAGAACAAACCGGGAGAATGAATCGCGGCATTGACTACCGTAGCGACTTTTATTCCCTAGGTGTTACCTTCTATGAATTGTTGACAGGTACTTTACCTTTTGTATCAGACGATCCGATGGAATTGGTGCATTGTCATCTAGCTAAACAGTCGATGCCGATCCATGAACTAAATCCAGAAATTCCGCTAGTTTTATCAGAAATTGTCAGTAAACTGATGGCAAAAAATGCCGAAGACCGCTATCAGAGTGCATTAGGACTGAAACAAGACCTAGAAAACTGTCAATTGCAATTACAAGAAACGGGCAAAATAGAGTTTTTCCCAATAGGGAAACAGGATGTTACCGACCGATTTATAATTCCAGAAAAACTCTACGGACGGGAATTAGAAGTCCAAACAATACTCGCTGCATTTGAACGGATTGCATCAGGAAAACCCCCTCAACTACCCTTAATAAGGGAGTCTTCTCAAGCTCAGGTTATTAATGGGGGCGGCGAGGGTTCCCATTTATCCGGCAGTGAACTGATACTGGTAGCGGGCTGCTCTGGTATCGGTAAAACGGCGGTGGTTAATGAAGTTCATAAGCCGATTGTCAGACAGCGAGGCTATTTCATTAAAGGCAAATACGATCAATTCCAGCGCAATATTCCACTTTCTGCCTTTGTGCAAGCCTTTCGAGATTTAATGGGGCAAATCCTCAGTGAAACAGACGTTCAATTACAAGCGTGGAAACACAAAATTTTAGCAGCCTTGGGTGATAATGCCCAACTAATTATTGAAGTGATTCCCGAATTAGAAAAAATTATTGGTAAACAACCACCTGTCGTCGAACTTATTGGCACAGCAGCTCAAAATCGCTTCAATTTACTGTTTCAAAAATTCATTAAACTTCTGAGTACCAAAGAGCATCCCTTGGTAATTTTTTTAGATGACTTGCAGTGGACGGATTCAGCATCTATGAATTTACTCAAATTGCTGATGACTGAAACTGATACTAGGCATCTACTGCTGATTGGAGCTTATCGCGATCGCGAAATTTTCCCCGCACATCCCTTAATGTTGACCTTAGAGGAAATTCGCAAAGCCAAGGCAACAGTCAACACTATCACCCTAGCACCCCTCAATCAATCGGATATCAATCACCTGATTGCCGATACCCTCCACTGTTCGGTAGCGATCGCACAACCCCTCACCGATTTGGTGTATCAAAAAACCCTGGGTAATCCCTTTTTCACCACCCAGTTTGTCAAGGTATTGCATGGGGATGGTTTGATTACCTTTACCCCTCTAACCAACACTAAAGGGGGACAGAGGGTGGGGTGGCAATGTAAGATTGCTCAGATCAAAGAGTTGGCATTAACGGATGATGTAGTCGAGTTCATGGCAGGACAATTGCAAAAATTGCCACCTGAAACCCAGTCAATACTGAAACTAGCAGCGGCGATTGGGAACCAATTCGATCTAGGAACCTTGGCCATCGTCGCTGAAAAATCCCCAACGGATGCTGCGACCGATTTGTGGGCAGCTTTACAGGAAGGCTTAGTAATTCCTAACAGCGAAATTTATAAATTTTATCAAGCTAAATCAGCGGTCTCAGAAAATTTTAATAATTCCGCAGAATTGACTATTACTTATAAATTTTTACATGACCGGGTACAACAAGCGGCTTATTCCTTAATTCCCGATCGCCAAAAGCAGGAAACTCACTTAAAAATTGGGCAACTGTTGTTGGCAAATACCTCGGCTCAACAACAAGAACAGAGGATTTTTGAAATTGTCAATCAATTGAATATGGGAGCGGAGTTGATAACTGCGGAGGTGGAGCGGGATCGACTGGCTCAATTGAATCTGATGGCTGGACGCAAAGCTAAGATAGCAACGGCTTATGCAGCGGCGATCGCTTATTTGAGGGCTGGTTTAACACTGCTGGCGGTTGATAGTTGGCACACTGAGCACGAATTGACCCTAGCGCTGCACGAGCAAAGCGCAGAAGTGGAATATCTCAATACTAACTTTGATGAGGCGAGAAATTTTGCCCAAATAATTTTGCAAAATACAGCCAGTTTATTAGAACAGCTCAAATCTTCGGAACTTGTGGTGCAGATTTATATTGCTGAAGGTAAACTGCTGACAGCCATTAAAAAAGGAGTGGAGTTGCTGTCGAAGTTAGGAGTGATTTTATTGAGCCAAACAGAGGCCCAAAGCATGAACTTTCAACTCCCTGCTGTCACAGAATTGGCTCAAGTTCCCCAAATGACCGATCCCTACCAACTGGCAGCTTTCAGAATTTTGATCGCAATTACACCTCCAGTTCATCGCACGCAACCTGAATTATTTCCGGGAATTGTGCAAGCTATGATGAATCTTTGCGAGCGCTTTGGTTATTCAGAATTAGCGGCCTATGCTTGTGAACTCTATGGCTTGTATTTGTGGTCGGTCAAACAAGACGTGGTAGCAGCTAATGCGGCTGGTAAATTAGGTTTAAGTATCTTAGAAAAATATAATGCTAAAGAAATTGTATCCAAAGTAAATTTGGTATTTGGAGTGTTTGTCGCTCCGTGTCACGAGCATATCGGAGTGTCATTATTGGCATTAAAAGCGGGGATTTTGGCTGGAATCGAAGTCGGTGATATTGAACATAGTAGTTACTGTATTCTGGCATACTTAAACTACTTGTTTTTGAGTGGAGAACATTTGGAAGTGTTAGTTAGCCATCAAAATAGCTATTTTAGTTTGGCATTAAAACTGAAGCAAGAACATTCCATCTACGATTGTAAAATCTGGTTGCAACTCAGTATGAATTTGCAAAAATCTGTGGAAAATCAGTTAGATTCGAGCGCAGATTTTTTTCATGAACAACAAATTTTATCTTATTTAGAAGCGAATCAAAGCCATCAGTCATTATTTTCTTTTCATGTGGCAAAGCTAATTTGGTTCTACATATTAGAAGATTATAACTGCGCCTGTGAGAGTGCCTCGAAAGCCGTTGCTAGCCAAGAAGCAGCCTTGGGTTTACCCATGCTGGCGGCCCATAATTTTTATTATTCACTTTCTCTGCTGGGGCAGGATTTTTTGACCCCGATGGAGCCGCAATCTGCTAGGGGGGATGTTGGGCGATCGCCCAATTTGACACAGGTGGCAGAAAATCAGCAAAAAATGCAGGCATGGGCTCAATATTCTCCAGCAAACTTTCTCCACAAGTTTGATTTAGTTGCAGCGGAACAACATCGAGTCTTGGGTAATAAAGCCGAGGCGATCGAATTGTACGATCGCGCTATTTCGGGAGCCAAAGAAAACCAATATCTCAATGAAGAAGCCCTAGCCAACGAACTCGCAGCCAAATTCTACCTAAATTGGGGCAAAGAAAAACTCGCCGCCGGATATATGCAAGAAGCCTACTACTGCTACGCCCGTTGGGGATCCCAAACCAAAACCGACGACTTGGAAAAACGCTATCCCCAACTGCTACAACCAATCCTGCACCAACGACAACTCAACTTCCATCCAAGAGAAACAATCGCCACCGTTAGCCGGACCTTAATTTCCACCACTCACAGCAGCAGTACCATATCCGATGCACTAGACTTTACCTCCGTGCTCAAAGCAGCGCGAGCCATCTCTAGTTCGATCGAAATAGAAGAATTGATGGGAAATCTCACCCGCATTCTGCTGGAAAACTCAGGGGCGAAAAAATCAGCACTGATACTCCCCCAAGATCGGACATGGCAAGTCCGAGCAATTACCTCCATTACTCGTCAGACAAATGCTCCAGAACAAATCGAAACTCGGCTTGATTCACAACCTCTAGATACTTGTGAAAATCTCCCCATAACTATTATCAATTACGTTAAAAATACCCAAGAAACTGTTTTGATGGATCGCCTGCAAACAGAAATCCCTGGACTAATTGGGGAATATATGTTGACACATCAACCCCAGAGTGTATTATGTACTCCCATTCTCAATCAAGGTCATCTAGCGGGAATTCTTTACCTAGAAAATCAACTGACTAGCGGGGTATTTACGAGCGATCGCCTACAGATTATCAATGTCCTTGCCTCCCAAGCAGCCATCTCCATTGAAAATGCCAGACTCTACCAACAATCCCAACAAGCCCTGGTTGATTTACAACAAGCGCAATTACAAATTGTGCAGAGCGAAAAAATGTCAGCACTGGGTAACTTAGTCGCCGGAGTCGCTCATGAAATGAATAACCCTCTGGGTTTTATTTCCGCCAGCCTCCAACAAGCCAAACCCACCGTTGCCGAGTTGATCGAACACGTAAGATTGTATCAAGAAACTGTCCCCAATCCCGGTGCATCCCTTCTCGATCATGCCGATGAAATCGAATTGGAATATAGTTTAGAAGATTTGCCTAAAGTCATTAATTCCATGGCTATGGCTTGCGATCGCCTGAAAAATATCAGTACCAGTTTACGAACTTTCTCCCGCGCCGATCGAGATTACAAAGTATTATTTAATATTCATGAAGGAATTGACAGCACCATTCTCATCCTCAAACACCGACTCAAACCCAACGAAAAACGTCCGGCGATCGCCGTAGTCACTGAGTACGGAAAACTACCTGAAGTTAAGTGTTATTCCGGACAACTAAATCAGGTATTTATGAATATTCTGGCAAATGCGATCGATGCCTTAGATGAATCAAATACGGGAAGGAGTTTTGCGGAAATAGAAGCAACACCTAACCAAATTACCATTAAAACTTCTGTGGTAGAGCGCCACGTACAAGTTACAATTGCTGATAATGGGAGGGGGATGAGTTCGGAAGTGCAACAGAAAATATTCGACCACTTATTTACGACGAAGGGAGTTGGAAAAGGGACTGGTTTAGGATTGGCGATCGCCAGTCAAATTATTGTCGAAAAACATGGTGGCATCATTCAGACTAAATCTCTCCTCGGAAAAGGCACTGAATTTATCATCAAAATACCCATCGATTGCCAATAGTTAATAAGCGCCAATAACTGAATTAAATTTTGATAAATTTTTCAATTTTAAATCAAAAAGAATTATAAAAAAACCATGAAAAACGATTCTAATAACCAGCTATCTTTGAAGGGCTACCAAGCAACAGAAACACTTTACCAAGGTACTAAAACCGAAGTTGACCGCGATCGAAGATTAGCAGATAGACAAGCAGTAGTCATTGTTAGTGTGATAAGTAATGCTTATGATTTAGCAAAATCAAGGGTTTGAGCTTTCACGATTGAGAGATTTAGTATTGATTGCTACATTGCGATATCTGGGAGAGAAATTGTAGATTTACCCATGCCCGTTGCGAAGGAGTGCATCAGCCAAATTCCGCGTCGATTTTTGCCCTCGTTAAGTCAGAGAAAGTTGGTCAATTGTGGGGACAATCACCAACAAAACTGCTCGCGATCGCTCTTCATTTCTCAAGTAGCATATATAACAATAAAGTCTACTTTCTGTGTTGGATCGCCCAGCAGCTCAAACACCAGCAAAAAATAGCACGTTCAACACCAAACCATAACCCTCGGACCAAGCGCTCATCATGGATAACTCCCTAGAAACCACCAACCTAAATTGGCAAAGCCCACCACCTTCTGTATCACCAAATCAGCTTCAATTGTGGCAGCACCTTTGGGAAGAAGTGAGTTATGGGATTTGGGTCCTGGATGTTTTGGATCAAGGCCAAGAGTTTCGGTATGCGGCCTTTAATCCGGCGATCGCCCGCACTAGCCCGATCCCTGTCGAGCAATTGCTGGGCCTGACTGTCACCGAAGCCCTCCCGGAAGCGATGGCGAAAGTTTACCGCCAGCGCTATAGTCAGTGCGTGCGATCGGGGAAATCCATTTGCTTTGAGGAACGCTTTTGCCACAGCGAAGAGGAAGTTTGGTGGCGGCTGACAGTTAGCCCGCTGCGAAACCCTTCTCAGCAGATCGATAGGCTGGTGGTGACGGCGATCGATATTAGCGAATTCTACTTTGTCGATGGTGATTTGGGCTTTCGCACAACGACCCAAACAGCTTTGCGCGAAAGCCAGCAGCAGTTACAGCTTGCTCTCCGCGTTGCGAAAATGGGGGTTTGGTATTGGGACGTCGCAACGAATTTGATTACTTGGACTGCGGAAGCGGAGAGGGTTTTTGGGTTAGAAGCGGGTACTTTTGGGGGTTCGCTGTCGGCTTTTTTGGAGAGGCTGCATCCCGATGAGTTAGAACCTGTGAATCGGGCTCTCCAGCGAGCTCTAGATGGGGAAGAGGTTTATCAAATTGAGTACCGAACTATTTTCCCAGATGGCACAATTCACTGGATTGAGGCTCAGGGGGATGTGTTGCGAGATTCAGGGGGGCAGCCTATTTCTATGATTGGGGTGGTGAGAGATGTTAGCGATCGCAAACGGGATCAAAAAGAGCAGGCTCGGTTATTATCAATTTTGGAAGCTACTTCGGATTTTGTGGGTACTGCTGACTCCAGGGGGCAGGTGCTTTATATGAATCGGGCGACCAGAGAGATGGTGGGGCTGCCGCCAGAGGAAGCCATCGCGCACAGAAGCTTGAGTGACAACCATCCAGCATGGGTGAATCAGCTCATGTTCGGCGAGGCTTTACCGGAAACTAGGCGATCGGGTAGTTGGCTGGGCGAGACAGCTATCTTAGGGAAAGATGGGCGGGAAGTTCCTGTTTCCCAACTGATTTTGGCCCATCACTCGCCAGCGGGAGAACTTGAGTATTTCTCAACGATTGCACGGGATATTAGCGATCGCAAACAGCAAGAAAATGCCCTACGCTTCATTGTTGAAGGGACTGTTTCTAAGACAAGTGGTGAATTTTTCCGCGCTTGCGTAGAGCATCTGGTTGAAATTTGCCAAGTCAAGTATGCCTTCATTACGGAACTGGTAGATCGGACTTTTAGTAAGTTGAGAATGCTAGCACTCTGGACGGGGGAGGGGTTTGCGGAACCTTATGAATTTGACGTGGCAGGAACGCCCTGTAGCGTTGTGTTTCGGGAAACCTGGGGCGTTTTTCCCGATCGACTTAGGGCGCAGTTTCCTGATGCCGATAGGCTGGCTACTTTGGGTTGTGAAAGTTATTTGGGTGTTGCGATCGTGGATTCCCACGGTAGGGCAATGGGTAATCTGGGAATTCTCGATACTAAGCCGCTGACGGGCAATCTGAGTGTTGCTAAGTCTATTTTGCAGCTTTTTGCAGCGCGGGTGGGGGCGGAAATGGAGCGTCATGCTGTGGAGCTCAAACTTCAGGAGCAAGAGCAGTTTCTGAGAACTGTTTATGAAGGTGCAAATCAGCCGATATTTGCGATCGATGTTTTGCCGGATAATCAGTTTCGCTATGTGGGTTGGAATGCTGCGGCCGAAGCAGCATCGGGTATGCGCAGTCAGGATATTAGCGGCAAAACTCCCGAAGAAATTTATGGTATGGAAGCTGGTGCTTTAGAGCGTCAACGCTTGGAAGAATGTTTGGCTTCAGAAAAGTCTGGCACTTATGAAGAATGTCTGGTGTTTGAGGGGCAAAAGTCTTGGTGGGTGACTACTCACAATCCGGTTAAAGATAGTAATGGCAAGGTTTATCGGTTGATTGGGACTACTTTTGATATCAGTCATCGCAAGGTTGCTGAAGCGGCTCTGAGGGACTATGCTAACCGCCAAACTTTGCTCAATCAGTTGGTTAGTCAGATTCACAATTCCCTGGATTTGGATGCGGTAATTGCTACGACTATTCAGTCGATTCGAGATTTTTTGGACATTGATAAGTGTGCTTTTGCTTGGTACAATTCAGACCCTGAGTCTCCTATCTGGGAAGTGGTTGAGGAAGCTAGACTCCCAGATATTGCTAGCGGTATAGGGTCTTATTCTCCTACTTTTGTTGGGCCTGTTGACCAATTGCTGCTAGACCTGAAAATTATCCGTATTGACGATGTGGCACTGTATGAAGAAGAGGTGCACCGGGGGTTTCTGAATACTCTTAATTGTCAGTCAGAAATTCTGCTACCAGTGCGCACTCATTCGCAGCGGATGGGGGTGATTATCTGCTTGCATCACTGTCAGGTTCGTCCTTGGACGGATAGTGAAGTGGAACTGTTGAAGGCTGTCAGCGATCAATTGGCGATCGCGATCGATCAAGCGGAGTTGTATGCGGAAAGTCGCGCTAAAAGTCAGGATCTGCAACAAGCTCTGAAGGAACTGCAACGCACTCAATCTCAAATGGTGCAAGCTGAGAAGATGTCTAGTTTAGGGCAGTTGGTTGCGGGAATTGCTCATGAAATTAACAATCCAGTGAACTTTATTCACGGTAATGTAGTCCATGCAAGAGACTATACCCAAGATTTGCTGGATTTGCTGGCTTTGTACCAAGCAGAATACCCTCAACCGAGCGATGCGATCGCGGCGAAACTAGAAACCATGGACTTGAATTTTCTCTGCCTAGATTTACGCAAGTTGTTTAGTTCCATGAAGGTGGGAACGGAACGCATCCGCCAAATTGTCAAGTCCCTCCGTTTGTTTTCTCGCCTGGATGAATCGGAATTCAAGCCGGTGGATATTCACGATGGCCTTGAGAGTACGTTAATGATTTTGCAAAACCGCCTCAAGGCTAAGTCGGGGCGTGCGGAAATTCAAATTGTCAAAAATTATGGCAATTTACCTGAAGTCCAGTGCTTTGCTGGACAATTGAATCAGGTATTCATGAATATTCTTACCAATGCGATCGATGCCTTGGAAGAACGAGACGAGGTGCGATCGCTCGCTGAGCAACAACAAGACCCCAGTACCATCTGTATCATAACAAAGATGAAATTACCTAACCATGTTTATATCCAAATTATCGATAACGGCATCGGCATTCCATCACCTATCAAAGAAAAGATTTTCGATCCATTTTTCACAACCAAACCAGTAGGCAAAGGCACGGGAATGGGGATGTCAATTAGTTACCAAATCATTATTGAAAAACACAAAGGCACCCTAGAGTGCTTTTCCCACCCGGAAACCGGCACAGAATTTGCGATCCAAATTCCCATCTTGCAGCACCCTAGAGACAGCTATAATTAGCAATTTGACCATTTATTTACTACGAAAGCGGTGGGTAAAGGTACAGGATTGGGATTAGCGATCGCACTTTGTATACTGCGATTGCTAAGAGTATTGATATATCTGCTCATGATATCATAAGACGGTGGAACACCAAAATAAAAATCTCAAATCAATACCGATGGTAACTTATACCAATTTAATGGGTCGTTGCACAGATCTCGATCCCCCTCGCATCCCCCTTAGAAAGGGGGACGAAAGAGCAGAATCTTGTCCCCCCCTTAAGAAGGGGGGCTAGGGGGGATCGAATTCTATGCAGCCTCATAAAAAATTGGTATTAACTGCCACAAGTTTTTTCAAAAATTGCTTAAAAGTGAATATTCTATATAAAATACAAGCCGTGGGGGCTGTATTTTTTTTAAAAATTCACTAACTAAAGAGTCGATCGATAGCATTCGATCCTGATTTTCATCACTTGTTGTAGGTCTCAAAAAAATATGAAATTAGTCCCGCTCAAATTCCAGTCAATCGTCATGAGCCTATTTATCCTAACCCTGGCATCTACCATGTTGCTACATGGATGTGTCGGGAAACAGAACCTATCCCTGAAATCCTTGCGAGTCGGGATGAATAATTGGCCTGGATACGCGATCGCCCTCTATGCCAAAGAAGCAGGCATATTTAAGAAGCGCGGACTCAACGTAGAATTAGTTCGATTCAACAACCAACAAGACAACATCCGCGCCAGCCTTCGGGGGTCTTTAGATGCCAGCTTTGTACCGCTGTGGGAGGCGATGCAAGTAGACCCTGGGAACGATCGCCCAGCTTTTTTGATGGCGGTGGATATTTCCTACGGTTCCGATGGAATTGTGGCTGGACCAAAGGTGAAATCGATGGCGGATTTGCGCGGTAAAACTGTAGGAGCTAAGCTGGGGACAGTCACTCATTTGATTTTGTTAGAAGCTTTGAAATCCCAGAATCTGCAACCAAGCGACATCAAAATCAAAGACATTTCCAATGACACCGCAGTCCAACAGCTCAAGGAAGGTCAAATCGATGCAGCAGTCGTTTGGGAACCACTATTAAGTCAAACAGCCACAGCCATTAAAGGAAAAATTATTTTTACTACTAAAGATGTAGATAGTCTCGTCATTGATGGTTTAGCCACTCGCAGCAGCTTTGCAGCCCAACATGAAGCAGAATTAACCCAATTCATCCTAGCATGGTTCGATACAATTCATGCAGTAGAAACCAAACCCAACGAAGTCTTTGAGAGTGTAGCTCGGCAATTAGGACAAACCAAAGAGTCCTTTATGCAAGATTATTCAGGACTCAAAAAAGGAGATATAACCATGAATCAAAGGATGTTTAGTGGCCGTTTGGAGTCGGCCAAGGGACAAATTATTCAGTTGCTTAAAGCCGATTATCGCCATCGTCAAATCATCCGGGAAGATATTGATATTAACGATCGGCCGCTTAAGGCTGCCATTGAGCGATGGAAACCTTGAAGTCTACAATCTTGCTCAAGCGGCGCAGTTTCCAGAGGCAGTTGCTTGGTAGTCTTGGTGTGTCTCTTGTCGCCGTCGGGCTAACTACACTGGGAGTCAACTATCAATTGACTCGGACTAATTTAGCAAAACAAGTGGAACAGCGAGCTTCGTCTATTAATCAAGGTTTGCAGTTTGCTACTGAGGGGTTAATTGAGCTTGAAAATACGAGTGCTTTGCAGCGGGTGGTTCAAAACTATGCTACTTTGCCGGCGGTGGTGGAAATTGCGATCGTCCGTCCTAATGGCACGGTGATGGCTCATAGTTCTGGGTTTATCCCCAGTCGTCCCTATGGGGCAATTCATCCAGAGTTGGCAGTTGTGATGGAGAAGGCTGCTAGCACTGGGGTGGAAACTAGCGATCGCCTCCAGGTGCAAGACAAGGCTGTGCTGGTGGGTTTGTTGCCTTTTAGCACCACTTTATTTCAAGTTGGTGGCAGACGAGGATTGGCAATTGTGATGCTGGATGTTGAGCAGATGGAGCGAGGTATTTGGCAAACTTTTCTGGCATCAATGTTGGTTTTTATGGCTGGTATTGGAGCGATATTAGCGCTCACAGGGGTTTTGATTCGCCTCTTGGTTTTGCAACCGATCGAGCGCTTGCGTCAAGCGGTAATCCTCAGTGAGGAAACGGGGAACTTTGCCCTCCCGCCGTCTATGTCTAGTAATGAAATTGGTTTCCTGGCTGCTACTTTTAATCGGATTTTTAAGCAAAATTTAGATTTACTGGAACAAGCTCGTCAACAGGCTGTTGTTTTGTCTGAAGCGAAAAACGCGGCTGATAGCGCTAGTCAGGCTAAGAGTGATTTTCTAGCCAATATGAGTCATGAATTGCGAACTCCCCTCAATGGCATTCTGGGCTATGCCCAAATCCTCCACCGCAGCGAACCTCTGACTGAGCGAGGGAGTAAGGGGGTTGGCATTATTTATCAATGCGGTTCTCATCTCCTGACTCTAATTAATGATGTTCTGGATCTTTCTAAAATTGAGGCTCGCAAAATGGATATTCGCCCAGGCGATTTTCATTTGCCTTCTTTTATTGAGGGGATTGCGGAAATTTGTCGGATTCGGGCAGAACAAAAGGGTATTGATTTTATTTACAAGCCTGGTGAGTTGCCCCTGGGGGTGCGGGCGGATGAGCAGCGGTTGCGTCAAGTTTTGATTAATCTTTTGGGTAATGCTATTAAGTTTACCGATCGAGGTTGTGTCACTTTCAGGGTGAATATTGAGTCTGCTCAGACACCGGGTTGCTTTCTGGCTCGGTTCGTAATTCAAGATACGGGTGTGGGGATGGCGACAGACCATTTACAGAAAATTTTTCTGCCTTTTGAGCAAGTTGGTAGTAGTAAAAAACAGTCAGAAGGGACGGGATTAGGGCTATCAATTAGCCAACAAATTGTCGAATTAATGGGCAGTCATCTTCAAGTAAAAAGCGAGCTCGGTGTTGGCAGTACCTTTTGGTTTGAGGTTGAGCTAACTGAGGCGGCAGAGTGGGCGATCGCTTCTCGCAAAAATATCCACGGAAATATCATCGGCTATCAGGGGGAAAGGCGCAAGATATTAATTGTGGATGACCGATGGGAAAATCGGGCTGTAATTGTGAATTTGCTGGAGCCGATCGGCTTTACAATGATCGAAGCCTGTGACGGGAAAGAAGGCTTGGCGCAACTTGTTTGCCGGCCAGATTTGGTGATTACTGATATCGCGATGCCGATTCTCAATGGCTTTGAGATGCTCAAACATTTGCGCCAAAATCCAGCTTATGAAACTTTGTCGGTGATTGTGTCTTCTGCTAGCGTGTTTGAGCTGGACCAAGACCAAAGCATTGCTGCTGGGGCTAATAGTTTTTTGGCTAAGCCAGTCCAGGCAGAAATCCTGCTGGACAAATTGCAAGCACTGCTAAAACTGGAATGGATTTATGAATCTGCTAACCCTAGTTTGAATCAAACAGTCTCTGAAAGTCCCCCAGCAATGGTTCCACCGGCGATCGAAGTTCTGCAATATTTAGCTCAATTGATAGAAGAAGGAGACCTTTTCAAGGTGGAGGAAGAGTGTCATAATTTGGCTCGGTCCGGGCCACAGTACGCTCCTTTTGCTGAAGCTGCTATCCAACTTGCTGAAAGTTTCCAGGCTAAAAAATTGAGGGCATTCATTCAAGAGTATCTGGAGGCGGCATCGTGAGTGGTGGATTTATTTTGGTTGTGGATGACAATCCTACTAATTTGGCGGTAATTTCGCAGTCGCTGCGCGGTGTTGGGTGGCAGGTGCGCATTGCGGTGGATGGGGAGGATGCTCTGGGCAAAATTGCACAAAATCCACCGGAGCTGATATTGCTGGATGTGCAGATGCCGGGAATTGATGGGTTTGAGGTTTGTCTGCGACTGAAGGCTAATCCGAAGACTGCTGATATTCCGATTATTTTTATGACGGCGCTTTCTGATACTACTAGCAAGGTGAGGGGGTTATCGCTGGGTGCGGTGGATTACATCACGAAGCCTTTTGAGCAGCAGGAAACTATTGCTCGCGTGCGGGTGCATCTGGAGCTGCGACATTTGACTCAGACTCTGGAGCAGCAGGTTCAGGAACGGACGAGGGAACTGAGCTTGGCTCTGGAGGATCTCCAGCGCTCTCACCTGCAAGTTGTTCAAAGCGAGAAGATGTCGGCTCTGGGCAATTTGGTGGCTGGGGTGGCTCATGAAATCAATAATCCCATTGGCTGCATTGTGGGTAATGTGGGGGCGGTGAAGGACTATTTTGCTGCTCTGTTTGGAGTCATTGAGCTCTATCGCCAAAGGCTACCTAATCCCGATCCTGAGATGGTGGCAGAGTTGGAGAGGGTTGATTTGGACTATGTGCGCCAAGATTTGCCGAAGCTGGTGAAGGCGATGAAGGAGGGTGCCGATCGCATCAAGGCCATTAGCCAGAGTTTGCGCACTTTTTCTCGTGCGGATGCCGATCGCCCTGTGCCTTACAACATTCATGATGGCATTGACAGTACGCTGGCGATTCTGCGGCATCGTCTCAAGGCTAATGAGTTGCGTCCCGAAATTCCTGTAGTCGCTAACTATGGGGATTTGCCGTTGGTGGAGTGCTATGCGGGGCAGTTGAATCAGGTGTTTATGAATTTGTTGGCTAATGCGATCGATGCGATCGATGAGAGCAATCAAGGGCGGACTTATGAGGAGATTGAAGCTCGACCTAGGCAAATTATGATCGCTACGGAATTGTCAGCCGATGGCGAAGTGGTGATTCGGATTAAGGATGGGGGTAAAGGGATGACCGAAGAAGTGAAACAAAGAATATTTGACCATTTATTTACTACGAAAGGGGTGGGTAAAGGTACCGGGTTGGGATTGGCGATCGCCCGTCAAATTATCGTTGAAAAACATGGTGGTAAACTTACTGTTAATTCAGTACCTGACCACGGTACAGAGTTTGCGATCGCCATTCCTATCAATGAACGTATTTAACATCCAAATTTAAAATCTATGTCCCAATCCTTAGAACAGAATCAACCAATTAATCCCTTAATCACTGAAGACGATCGCACTTTGCTATCACCCAGATACAGACAATCGCAGGCTGTGTTTGAAACAGTCCTAGATGCGATCGCGATCGCCGACGACGAAGGCAGATATCTCGATCTCAACCCCGCCGCCTGTAAATTATTTGGCCAAGACAGAGATCAACTCCTCGGACGCTCTATTAGTGATTTTACTGAGCCTGGAGTTGATTTTACACAACTATGGCAACAATGGCGACAACCAGAAACAGCACGAGGAGAATTCTCTCTAGTGCGGGCTGATGGAGAAATCCGCACCGTAGAATATGCGGTGACGGCAAACTTTGTACCCCAAAGCCATCTGTTAGTGATGCGAGACATCACACAACGCCAACGAGCAGAAGCACAAGTCGAAGAACTTACCCGCCAACTCGCCCAAGAAAGAGCCCAAGTGCGATCGGCTAGGATGGATCTGGCCAGCCCAAATGTTCCGCCAGAGTATCATCGCCTAGATGAAATTGCGCGCCACATCGGGGGAGTGCTGTATCAATTTCGGATGCGCCCTGATGGTAGTTTCCATTTCCCCTACGCCAGCGAAAAATTGCAAGAGATTTATGCAGTTTCCCCCAAAGAAGCGTCCGAAGATGCTTCTGCGGTATTTAAAGCAACCCACCCGGATGACCTCGATCGCATCCATCAATCCATTCTCCATTCCGCCACCCATCTGACACCTTGGTATTGCGAATATCGAAGTTGCTTACCCGATGGGCGAGTGCTGTGGTTGCGCGGTAGTTCTACGCCCCAGCCAGAAGCCGATGGCAGTATTATTTGGTATGGCTATATTCGAGATATCACTGACATCAAAACTGCCGAAGCTGATACTCAGCGTCTGCTTGCTATTTTAGAAACCACCTCAGATTTGATCGCCACTACTGATGTCACAGGTAAAGCCATTTACCTCAATCAAGCTTGGCGAAAATTTTTGAATCACGATGAGGAGGCTATAGCCTCCGTCGAAATTTCTAATGCTCATCCCCAGTGGGTTTTAGATCGTATTTTCAATCAAGCCTTACCCGAAGCCGCCCGCTGTGGTACTTGGCGGGGCGAGACATTTTTACTAAATCCGACAGGAGGTGAAATCCCGGTTTCTTTGGTCGTCCTAGCTCATAAATCGAAAGAGGGAACAGTAGAACACTTTTCCGCAATTATGCGGGATATCACAGAGACTAAAGCCACAGAACGAGCACTCCGAACCAGTGAAGAAAAATTCCGCAGCATCATTGAAAATATCAACGATCTGGTTTATGTCATCAATCCCGATAGCACCTTCAGCTATCTGGGTCCCCAATTAAAAGATATGACGGGATACGACATAACTGAATTGTTAGATCGGCCTTTTGCTCCTTGGGTTTATCCAGCAGATTTACCAATTTGTGTAAAAGCCCTGCATCGCTGTTTGCAAGGTGAGAAACTGCGGGGAATTGAATACCGAGTTTTGCATAAAGATGGCAATTATTACTGGCATTCTGCCAATTTAGCCGCCTTGCAAAATCACGATGGGTCAGTGGTTTCCTGTTTGGGAATAGCGCGTAATATCCACGCCGAAAAGCAAGTACAAATCGCTTTAGAAGCAAGCAACAGCCGCTGGGAATTAGCCATAGAAGGAGCAGGAGACGGCTCTTGGGATTGGAACCTCAAAACGAATGAAGTTATCTTTTCTCGGCAGTGGAAAGCGATGCTGGGCTATGCAGAACATGAAATTACGAATGTTTTAGCAGAGTGGGATCGGCTGGTGCATCCAGAAGATAAAGCTCGATGCTATGCAGATTTTGCCAAACACTTTGACCGCGAAACTTCTACCTATCGCAACGAGCATCGCCTGCGCTGCAAAGACGGTTCTTACAAGTGGATTTTAGACCGCGGCCTGGTGGTTGAGTGGGATACTGAAGGTAAACCTTTGCGGTTTATTGGCACTCATTGTGATATTAGCGATCGCAAAACCGCTGAATTAGAACTCGAACAGTTTTTTAGCCTTGCTATCGATTTGCTCTGCATTGCCGATGTCAGCGGCCGTTTTCGTCGCCTGAATCCCGCTTGGGAAACAATTCTCGGCTACAGCACTCAAGAACTAGAAGGTCAACTCTTTCTCGATTTGGTTCATCCCGACGATCTCGCCTCAACTCTAGATGCAATATCTAATTTGAGCCAACAGAAACCAATTCCCCAGTTCACTAATCGCTATCGCGCCAAAGATGGTAGTTATCGATATATGGAATGGCGTTCTGCTCCCTGTGGAAATTTGATTTATGCCACCGCACGGGATATCACAGAGCGCAAACAAGCAGAGTTAGAAAATTGGCGGGTTCAGAAGTTCCTCAGCTCAGTCATTGAAAATATCCCTAACATGGTATTTGTCAAAGATGCCGTCGATCTTAAATATGTGAGTTTAAACAAAGCTGGCGAAGAACTAATCGGTTATCCCAGAAACGCATTACTAGGAAAAAATGACTACGACTTGTTTACAGCAGCCGCAGCCGATTCGATCCGCTCCCAAGATCGAGCAGCCTTGGCCAGCGGTCAGGTTTTGGATATTCCTGAAGAACGGATTCAAACGAGTCATCAAGGCACTCGAATTGTGCATACAAGGAAAATTCCGATTCTCGATGAACTTGGCAATCCGAAATACTTATTAGGGATTTCTGAAGATATCACCGATCGCCAACAAGCAGAAGATGCTCTACGAGCGAGTGAAGAAAAACTGCGATCGCTCTTCGACCTGTGTCCTCTGGGAATTGCACTCAAGGATATGCAAGGTCGTTTCATCGAAGTCAATAGCGCCGCCGAAACCATCTATGGCTATACTCTTGAGGAATTGAACCACTTAAGCTATTTGGATTTAACCCCTCAAAAGTATGCCGCTGCTGAAATCCATCAATTAGAATTGCTCAACACCATCGGTCGTTACGGCCCTTACCAAAAAGAGTATATCCGCAAGGATGGATCTTTGTTGCCCGTGGAATTGCTCGGAGTATTGGTGACAGGTAAGGATGGGAGTCAATATATCTGGTCAGTGATTATTGATATCAGCGATCGCAAACAAGCGGAAATGCTAATTCAAAAAAGCCAAAAACGCTATGAAACCCTAGCAGAAGCATCACCAATCGGCGTGTTCTTAACTGATGCCAAAGGTGACTGTCTCTATGTGAATCAAACTTGGTCGCAAACTACGGGATTAACTCAGGAAAAAGCCCTGGGTCTAAATTGGGATCGGACTCTCCATCCTCAAGACCGAGAGCGCGTTTTTAAAGAATGGTATGACAGCGCCTTAGTTAAACAAAAATTTCAATCAGAGTACCGCTTTCTGCGGCCCGATGGTAGTGTCGCTTGGGTGCTAGGTCAAGCTTTACCTTTGATTGATAGTAGGGGTGAAATCGAAGGATATGTGGGCACTGTCACTGATATTAGCGATCGCAAACAAGCTGAAATCAAGTTAGCCACATCTCAAGCAGAGTTAACGGCATTATTTAATGCCATACAGGATGTGATTATTGTCCTGAATACAGAGGGACGCTATCTCAAAATAGCAGGTGGTTCATCAACTGTGTTATACCGACCTTCCGATGAAATTTTAGGCAAAACTCTTCACGAAGTCTTACCCCAAAATCTCGCAGATACTTTCCTCAATGGTATTCACCAAGCCATCATTACTCAATCCGTCACCCAGTTGGAATATTCCTTACCCATAGGCGATCGTTTATTGTGGTTTGATGCCAGGATTTCTCCCATGTCTGAAGAGCGAGTGGTTTGGGTAGCCAGAGATATCACCGATCGCAAACGTCAAGAACAAGCTCTCCGCTTAATTGTCGAAGGTACGGCGGCGAAAACAGGGGAAGAATTCTTCAAAAGTTGCGTTCAATATCTCGCCCAAGCCTTAGAAGTCCGTTATGCTTTAATTGCTGAATTTACTGATTCCGAAAAATCCATCGCCACAACTCTTGCATTTTGGGCTGGAGACGACTTTGGCGAGAATTTTACCTACAATCTATGTGGCACACCCTGTCACAATGTCCATCGCATCGCTGAGGTGTGTCGATACCCAAATCTGGTCCAGTGCTTGTTCCCCAAAGATGATGATTTAGTTGCTCTCCAAGCCGAAAGCTATGCTGGTTTGCCGATTGTAGATGCGACGGGCAATCGTTTGGGACTATTGGTAGTTTTAGACACTAAACCCATGGTACAAGATATCGAAATGCAGTCAGCTATTTTGAAGATTTTTGCCACCCGTGCCGGTGCGGAAATGGAACGGATGCAGGCGGAAGCAGCCTTGCGTCGATCGTCCATGCAACTGCGGCTGCAATCAGAAGAATTAGCCGCCACCCTCAACAAGTTACAACATACCCAAACGCAGTTAATTCAAGCCGAAAAAATGTCTAGTTTGGGGCAATTAGTGGCAGGAATTGCTCATGAAATTAATAATCCCGTTAGTTTCATTTATGGTAATCTGCAACCTGCCAGTGATTATGCGATCGAATTAATTAACGTAATTCACCTTTACCAAAAATACTATCCGAGTCCACCGGAGGCAATTTCTGATTTTCTCGAAAATATAGACTTTGACTATCTGGCTAGTGATTTTTCTAAGCTCCTGGCATCCATGAAAACAGGTGCCACAAGAATTAAAGATATTGTCAAGTCTCTGCGGACTTTTTCGCGCTTGGACGAAGCAGATTTAAAAAAAATAGATCTCCATGAAAACATGGATAGTACCTTAATGATTTTGCAAAATCGCTTGAACGGTAGGGCGGGAAAACCGGAAATTTCTATTACCAAAAATTATGGCGCATTACCTTTAATTGAATGTTATGGTGGTTTATTAAATCAGGTATTTATGAATTTGTTGATAAATGCTATTGATGCCATCGAACAACGGCAAGAAAATCTAGAAATTAGCGCCCAATTAGATTATATTGGTCAAATTACCATCACCACTTCCCTGGCTGCGGAAAATGTGATTTATATATCTGTTCAGGATAATGGCTGCGGCATGACTCCCGAAGTTCAAGAAAAAATATTCAATCCATTTTTCACGACTAAACCTATTGGAAAAGGTACGGGGATGGGGTTAGCAACTAGCTATCAAATTGTCACGGAAAATCATCGTGGTAATTTGCGGTGTATTTCTACACTGGGAGAGGGGACTGAGTTGGCGATCGAGTTACCGATTTGTGAGTGAAAACCGTGATAAATTTACGTGTGGAAAAGCGGACATTTCCAGAAATGGGGTTGAAAAACCCGTGTTTGTAGCACGCTTTGGGCTAGAATGGTAAAGTTTACGTGCCAATTCTTAAACGATGACATGGCCCCAAACGATCGCCCTTTGCTATCCGCTAGAGACACACAATTGCGGGCTGTGTTGGAAACAGTCCTAGATGCGATCGCGATCGCCGACGACGAAGGCAGATATCTCGATCTCAACCCCGCCGCCTGTAAATTATTTGGCCAAGACACAGATGAACTCCTTGGACGCTCTATTCGTGATTTTACTGAGCCTGGAGTTGATTTTACACAACTATGGCAACAATGGCGACAACCAGAAACAGCACGAGGAGAATTCTCTCTAGTGCGGGCTGATGGAGAAATCCGCACCGTAGAATATGCGGTGACGGCAAACTTTCTGCCCCACAGACATCTGTTAGTGATGCGAGACATCACAGATTGCAAGCGATCGCAAGCACAAGTCCAAGAACTTACCCGCCAACTCGCCCAAGCCCAACTCCCCTTAGCTGGCGTGGAACCAGTAAATCCAGCTACCCCCGCAGACTATCATCACCTAGAGCAAATAGCCCGCCACATCCCCGGCGTTATTTATCAGTTTCGGCTGCGCCCTGATGGTACTTCCCATTTCCCCTACGCCAGCGAAAAGTTGCGAGAGATTCATGCAGTTTCCCCACAACAAGTGCAGGAGGATGCCTCTTTGGTGTTTACCGCGATCCACCGGGATGACATCGATCGCGTCCATCAATCCATTCTCGATTCCGCCACCCATCTGACACCTTGGTATTGCGAATATCGAACTTGCTTACCCGATGGGCGAGTGCTGTGGTTGCTCGGTAATTCTACACCCCAACGAGAAGCTGATGGCAGTATTATTTGGTATGGCTATATTCGAGATATCACTGACAGCAAAAGTGCCGAAGCTGATACTCAGCGTCTCCTGGCCATTTTAGAAACCACCTCAGATTTGATCGCCACTGCTGATGTGACAGGTAAAGCCATTTACCTCAATCAAGCTTGGCGAAAATTCCTCAATCACGATGAAGAGGCTATAGCCTCCGTGGAAATCTCTAATGCTCATCCAGAATGGGCTAAGGAGATCCTATTCCATCAAGCCTTACCAGAAGCGGCCAGTTGTGGCACCTGGCGGGGCGAGACGGCTTTACTAAATCCGACACGAGGTGAAATCCCGGTTTCTTTGGTCATCCTAGCTCATAAATCGAAAGAGGGAACATTAGAACACTTTTCCGCAATTATGCGGGATATCACAGAGACTAAAGCCACAGAACGAGCACTCCGAACCAGTCAAGAAAAATTTCGCAGCATCATTGAAAATCTCAACGATCTGGTTTATGTCATCAATCCCGACAGCACCTTCAGCTATCTGGGTCCCAACTTTCAAGAAGTTACGGGATACGACATCGCAGAATTGTTAGGTCAGCCTTTTGAGCCGTCGGTTTATCCAGCGGATTTACCAATTTGTGTAAATGCCTTACATCGCTGTTTGCAAGGTGAGAAACTGCGGGGAATCGAATACCGATTTTTGCATGGAGATGGCAATTATTACTGGTATTCTGCCAATTTATCAGCCCTGACAAATAACCAAGGGCAAGTGGTTTCCTGTTTGGGCATAGCGCGTTATATCCACCATCGAAAACAAGCAGATATCTCCCGACAGGAACTTACGCGACAACTGGAAGAAGCACAACGAGTTGCCCAGATTGGCAATTGGTCCTTTGACTTAACTACGCAAAAAATTACTTGGTCAGCAGAATTATTTAGGATTTTTGGTATGAATCCCGAACAGGGAGAACCAAAGTTTGAAGACCATATCAAACAATATTATGGGGAAGATGGAGAATTATTTCTAAGTTATGTTCAGGCAGCCAGCGAGCAGGGAATTCCCCAAAATTTTGACCTGCGAATCTCTCGATTAGATGGTGCTATCCGCTATATCAACGGTCGCATTGAAATCGATCGCCAAAATGGAAACATTGTGCGTTTGTTTGGGACGGCGATGGATATTACCGATCGCAAACTTGCCGAAACTCAACTGAAGGAAATATCTGAGCGTTTGTCATTTTCACTCCAGTCTGGGGGGATTGGCTGTTGGGAATGGGACATCATCGACAATACCCTCGTTTGGGACGATCGGATGTACGAGCTCTATGGTGTCACTAAGAACTCAGATTCCCGATTAGCTTACGAGATTTGGGCCACGGGGCTACATCCTGATGACCGAGAGGCGATCGAAACATTAATCAATCAAACTGTTTTAGGACAAGCTGAATACAATACAGAATTTCGTGTGGTTCATCCCGATGGTAGTATCCATTTCATTAAAGCCTTTGGTTTAGTTCGGTACAATCACAAAGGCAATCCGCAGAAGATGATCGGGGTTAACCTTGATATTAGCGGAGCAAAAAAAGCCGAAATTCAACTCCAACAAAGCCAAAAACGTTATGAAACCCTAGCAGAAGCATCACCAATCGGCGTGTTTTTAACTGATGCCAAAGGTGACTGCCTTTATGTGAATCAAACTTGGTCGCAAACTACGGGATTAACTCAGCAAGAAGCTCTAGGCCCAGATTGGGCTCGGACTCTCCATCCTCAAGACCGAGATCGTGTTTTTCAGGAATGGTATGACAGCGCCTTAATTAAACAAAAATTTCAATCAGAGTACCGCTTTCTGCGGCCCGATGGTAGTGTCGCTTGGGTCATCTGTCAAGCTTTACCTTTGATTGATAGTAGGGGTGAAATCGAAGGATATGTGGGTACTGTCACTGATATTAGCGATCGCAAACGTCAAGAACAAGCTCTCCGCTTAATAGTCGAAGGTACGGCGGCGAAAACAGGCCAAGAATTCTTCAAAACTTGCGTTCAATATCTCGCCCAAGTCTTAGAAGTCCGTTATGCTTTAATTGCTGAATTTATTGATTCCGAAAAATCCATCGCCACAACTCTAGCATTTTGGGCCGGAGACGACTTTGGCGATAATTTTACTTACAATCTCAACGGAACACCCTGTAAAACTATTAACAGTATGGCTGAGGTGTGTCGCTACCCAAATGCCTTGCAATGCTTGTTCCCACAAGATGAGGATTTAGTTGCTCTCCAAGCCGAAAGTTATGCTGGTTTGCCCATTACAGATTCCGCTGGCAATTATTTGGGAGTGTTGGCGGTTTTTGACACCAAGCCGATGCTCAACAATCTCGAAATGCAGTCTGCTATCTTGAAAATCTTTGCCACTCGTGCCGGCGCAGAAATGGATCGGATACAGGTCGAAGCAGTCCGTCAATCAGAAATTCAACTGCGGGTGCAATCTGAAGAATTAGAAAAAACCCTCAAAAAGTTGCAAAATACCCAAACCCAGTTAATTCAAGCCGAAAAAATGTCTAGTTTGGGTCAATTAGTAGCTGGTATTGCTCATGAAATTAATAACCCCGTGAACTTTATCTATGGCAATATTCAACCCGCCACCGATTATTCTAGCGACTTAATTGAGCTAGTTCGCCTTTACCAAGAGCATTATCCCAGTCCGCCGCAGGCAATTTCTGATTGGATCGAAGAGATCGACCTTGAGTATCTGATCGGCGATTTTTCTAAGCTGCTGGAATCTATGAAAACTGGAGCCACGCGCATCAGCGATATTGTGAAGTCTTTGCGGACTTTTTCGCGCTTGGATGAAGCAGATATCAAACCCATCGAGCTTCGCGAAAATATCGAAAGTACCTTAGTAATTTTACAAAATCGCTTGAATGGTAGGCAGGGAAAACCCAAGATTTCTCTCACCAAGAATTACGGCAAATTACTCAAGATTGAATGTTATGGTGGTTTATTAAATCAGGTATTTATGAATTTGTTGGTCAATGCTATTGATGCGATCGAACAACGGCAAGATAGCCTGGAACCTATGGCACAATTAGATTATGTCGGTCAAATTGCGATCGCGACTTCGATCTCTTCTGAAAATATGGCACTCATCTCTATTCAAGATAATGGTTGCGGGATGACTCCCGAAGTTCAAGAAAAAATATTTAATCCATTTTTTACGACGAAACCTGTCGGAAAAGGTACGGGGATGGGCTTAGCAACTAGCTATCAAATTGTGACGGAAAATCATGGGGGTAATTTGCGGTGTATTTCTATACCAGGAGAGGGGACAGAATTTGTGATATCCTTACCAATTGGCAAGTTAAAAATGCGGTAAATGTTAGTATACCAAAACTGGTTTTTTGATACAGCATATTAAAATTCCCTACAAACTAAAACCTAGAATCATACGGATGCGATTTATGTTGAATAAAACTATATCCTCTAGCTTCGGCGAACTCTCTGGGAAGTTACCATTACGCACTGTTCTGATTGTTCCTTTTGTCTTCCAAACATTTTTGGCCGTGGGAATTGTCGGATATCTTTCCTTTAAGAATGGACAACAAGCTGTGAACAATGTGGCAAATCAACTCAGAGGAGAAATTACCAACCGCATTGATTTAAACCTGAAATCTTATCTCACAATTCCCCATCAAGTAAATCAAAGTAATGCAGTTGCTTTAGATTTAGGACAACTAAAGTTACAAGATTTAGTCGGTTTAGAACGTCATTTTTGGCGACAAATTCAAATTTTTGACAGTTTAACCTTTGCCGGGATTGGATTGGAAAATCAGGAAAATTTAGGGGCAGAACGAGCCGATGATGGTTCCCTAACTGTCAGAGTTTCGACTATTGATAGTAACTTTGATTTTCGTACCTACGCTATGAATCAAAAAGGCGATCGGACCAAACAACTGAGTAACAAACCTAACTTCGATCCTCGCACTCGTCCTTGGTACAAAGCAGCAGTGACCGCCGGAAAACCAACCTGGAGTCAAATCTATCCCCATACCAAAGGTATCACCTCTTATTTAGGGGCAGCCATGCCTTATAAAAATGAATCTGGTCAACTGCAAGGAGTCCTACTAACAAATATTAATCTGTCCCAAATTGGCAAATTTTTACAAAGCTTGAAAATTGGTAAAACCGGACAAAGCTTTATTATCGAACATGATGGGATGCTGGTTGCTACTTCCACCGGAGAAAAACCAATTCGCACGGTGGCTAATAAAGATTTTGGAGCAGAACGAATCAAAGCAATTGACAGTAGCAATCCCCTCACCAAAGCCACTGCCGTATTTTTGGCCCAGAATGCGATCGCCGAAAAACACACCGCGCAGCAACTAGAATTCAACCTCCAAAACCAGCGACATTTTCTACAAGTCTTACCTTTAAGGGATGATAAAGGCTTAGATTGGTCCATAGTCGTGGTAATTCCAGAATCCGATTTTATGGCAGAAATCGATGCCAATAACCGCACTACAATTTTGCTATGTATAGCAGCTTTAATTCTATCTATACTAATTGGTATTCTGACGGCCCAGTGGGTGACAAAACCCATTTTGCAATTGAACGAAACCGCCAAGGATATTGCCAAAGGCAACTGGAAGCAATCGGGAGTAATTAACCGCCGAGACGAAGTTGGACAACTTGCTAAATCCTTTAATAGCATGGCACATCAGTTGCAAGAATCCTTTGCAACTTTAGAGCAAAAAGTGGAAGAGCGAACATCAGAATTAGCCGCCTCGAACCAACAACTAGAACTGGCGAAAGAAAAAGCAGAAGTTGCCAATCAAGCAAAAAGCACATTTCTGGCTAATATGAGCCACGAATTGCGCTCTCCCCTCAACGCAATTTTAGGCTTTGCTCAAATCATGCTCAGAAGTCGATCGCTCCCATCCGAACATTTCGAGAGTGTGGGGATTATTACTCGCAGTGGCGAACATTTACTAACATTAATTAACCAAGTATTAGACCTGTCTAAAATTGAAGCTGGTCGCACAACAATCAATGAAAAACAATTCGATATCTATCGATTAATCGACGATGTAGAAGATATGTTTCGCCTCAAAGCTGATGATGCTGGATTGCAGTTGCTATTCGAGCGCGGTGCTGATGTTCCCCGTTACCTTCGCACCGACCAAGTTAAAGTCCGTCAAATTTTGATTAATTTGCTCAATAATGCCATTAAATTTACAAAAGAAGGTGGAGTTTGTGTGAGAATTTGTATGAATAGCGGATTGCTAAGTTCAGGTGAACCCGATAAAAATATTCAACAAAGAGTGGAAAATAACCAACAAATTTATTTTGAAGTAGAAGACACCGGGATGGGAATTGCACCGGAAGAATTAGATAAACTTTTTGAAGCATTTATGCAAACTGCATCGGGAAGAAATGCTCAAGAAGGGACTGGGTTAGGTTTGGCAATTAGCCGTCAGTTTGTGCAACTTATGGGTGGCGATATCACTGTCAGCAGCAAAGTAGGAGTTGGCACAATTTTCAAGTTTGATATTACAACTCAGGTTGTTGATGTCGCTGACGATGAAGCAGAACAAAACAAACGTCGCGTCATTGCACTCGAACCGAACCAACCTCGCTACCGCATTCTCATCGTCGATGATAAACCTCTCAACCGTCAGTTATTAGTTCAATTACTCAATCCATTAGGGTTTGAATTGAAAGAAGCTACTAATGGTCAAGAAGCCGTGGATATTTGGCATGAGTGGGACCCACATCTCATCTGGATGGATATGCGAATGCCCGTGATGGATGGTTACGCGGCTACACAAAAAATTAAATCTACGACGAAGGGACAGGCTACTGCTATTATTGCTCTAACAGCTAGCGTTCTGGAAGAAGAAAGAGCTGTCGTTGTATCGGCTGGCTGCGATGATTTTATGCGGAAGCCTTTTCGGGAGCAAGAAATTTTTGCAGTAATGAACAAACATATCGGCGTGCGTTATATTTATGAAGAGTCGATCGATAAAGCAGCTCAAACTCTATCGAAAACTGACATCAAAGACGTGCTTGAACCGGAAGCCCTAGCTACCTTGCCACCAGATTTACGGGCCAATTTAGCTAGTGCGGCAAAAAGTTTGGATATTGGTGAAGTAGACCATCTCATTCAGGAAGTCAAAGCTATAAATGCGTCGATAGGAAATGCGTTTTTAGTATTAGCTAATGAATTTGAATATGGCAAAATTGCATCCTATATCGAAGCAGTCAACTAATTTAATCGTCAAATTGGATTGTATAAACAATATGAATGACATGGTTTTGAATGCGGGCGAGCCTGCTAATATTTTAGTGGTAGATGATACTCTAGCAAATTTACAATTACTCGTGGGTATTTTAACAAAACATGGCTATAAGGTTAGACCGGCAAAAGATGGAGATCAAGCTCTATCTGCAACTCAAATTATTCCTGTAGATTTGATTTTGCTAGACATTAATATGCCAGAAATGGATGGCTATGAAGTCTGTACCAAGCTCAAATCCGATCCCAAAACGCGGAATATTCCAGTCATTTTTATCAGTGCGCTTAATGATGTGCTTGATAAAGTTAAAGCCTTTGGTGTCGGCGGTGTAGACTATGTAACCAAACCCTTTCAGGTAGAAGAGGTTTTAGCTCGCGTCGAAACCCATTTAGCATTGCAGCGACTCCAAAATAACTTGCAATCAAAAAACGCAGAACTGGCTCAAACGAATCATGAGTTAGCCAATACCTTAAATCAACTACAAGCAACCCAAGAAGAACTCATTCAATCGGAGAAAATGGCAGCACTCGGACAGCTAATTGCAGGGATTGCTCACGAAGTCAATACGCCTTTAGGTGCTATTCAATCTTCCGTCAGTAATATGTCTAAATATTTGGAAGAAATATTTGAAGATTTGCCCCTGTTTGTAGATACACTTTCTGCTAAACAAATTAAATTAATTCTTAACATAGCATTATGTTCTATTAACAATAAGCAGGTATTTTCGGCCAAAGATAGTCGCAAAATAAAGCGAGCTTTAACTCGCGAACTAGAAGAAATGGGAGTCCCTGATGCAGATACCGTAGCTGATACACTATCTGATATGAAAATCCATGAAGACATCGAGTCATTTTTACCGATACTGACTCATGCGGATAGCATTAGAATGCTGGAATTTGCGTATAATCTTTCAGGATTGCAGCGAGGTACAAATACGATAGAAACCGCAGTAGATCGTGCTGCTAAAGTTGTATTTGCCTTGAAGACTTATGCTCATTCGGATCGAAGAAATGAGCTATTTAAATCTAATTTGATAGTGGGAATCGAGACTATTTTGACCCTGTATCAAAATTCTATCAAACAAGGGGTTGAAGTGGTGCAAAACTACGCAGAAATTCCACTGATTTACTGCTATCCAGATGAACTAAATCAAGTATGGACAAATCTGATTCATAATGCTATTCAAGCAATGGATAACAAAGGAATGCTAACCATCGATGTTACCCAGGAAGGAGGATTTGCAAAAATCAGTATTACCGATAGTGGAAAAGGAATTCCCGAAGAAATTAAAGACCGAATTTTTGAACCTTTCTTTACCACTAAACCTCCGGGTGAAGGAAGTGGATTGGGATTAGATATTGTCCAAAAAATTGTGAAAAAACATGAAGGTGAAATCGAAGTAAATTCTGTACCAGGAAAAACAACATTTACGGTTTATTTAAGTATGAATCTCCAACCAGATAGTTCCTCCTAGCGGCAATTACTGATTACCGATTACCGATTACCAATTACCAATTACCCTTACCAATTAATTACCATGTCTAAACCTGTAATTTTGTGTGTTGATGATGAAGCCGTGATTTTAGAAAGTTTGAAGGCTCAATTGAGAAAAGCATTAGGCAGTTCCTATGTTTATGAAGTAGCCCAAGATGCTGAAGAAGCATTAGATATTATTGATGAATTAAATGAAGATGATGTGAGCATTTTATTGATTGTCTCCGATTGGCTGATGCCAGGAATGAAAGGCGACGAATTTATGATTCGCGTGCATCAAAAATTCCCTAATATTGTCAAAATTTTATTGACAGGACAGGCCGATCAAAAAGCGATCGATCGAGCTTATGCAGCAGCTAATTTACATCAATGTTTGTTTAAACCCTGGTCGGAAAAAGAGTTGATCGAGACGGTCAAGTCTGGATTAGAAAAATTATGACAAAATTTTATAAAAAACCTGTGATTGTTTGTGTAGATGATGAAGTTACTATTTTAACGAGTTTGAAATCGGAACTGAGAAAAGCTTTCGGAGAGGAGTATAGAATCGAAATTGCTGAAGGGGGTGAGGATGCCTTAGAGTTACTGGCAGAATTAATTGAAGAGGGTGATGAAATTCCCTTGATTATTTCCGATTACATTATGCCGGATATGAAGGGAGACGAACTATTGCGTCGCGTTCACGAAATTTCCCCAAAAACCCTGAAAGTAATGCTGACTGGGCAAGCTACTATTGAAGCGGTTGCTAATGCGGTCAAATACGCTAAGCTTTATCGTTACATCGGTAAACCTTGGCAGGATGAAGATTTAAGACTAACGGTAACAGAAGCAATCCACAGTTATAGTCAAGATAAACAACTGGCACAAAAAAATTATCAACTTATAGAAATGAATCAAGAGTTAGAAACCCTGACTCGCAGGCAAGCTAAACTAATTGCAGAACTTCAAGAAAAAGAAAGTTATTTACAAGCACTTAATGAATCTTTTTTACGTTTTGTTCCTCGTCAGTTTCTTCAGTTATTAAAAAAAACTAGCTTTCTTGATATTCAATTAGGGGAACAAATTCAGCAAGAAATTTCGGTGTTATTTTCAGATATTCGAGATTTTACAAGTTTATCAGAAAGGATGACACCGGATGATAATTTTAAATTTATTAATGGTTATCTCTCGCGGATGGAACCCGCGATTATCGAAAATCATGGGTTTATTGATAAATATATTGGTGATGCGATCATGGCTTTATTTAGTGGAGAGGCGGATCGGGCAGTCACAGGTGGAATTGCTATGCTACAAAGGCTAGCGGACTATAATACCACGCGCACGAGACCCGAACGTCCGCCGATTAAAATTGGCATTGGCATTAATACGGGGATATTAATACTGGGAACTGTGGGTGGTGCATCTCGGATGGATGGAACTGTCATCGGCGATGCGGTGAATTTAGCATCTCGTTTGGAGGGATTAACTAAAGAGTACGGCGTGCCTTTGCTGATTAGCGATCGCACATTTCGAGCTTTAAAAAATCCTGAAAATTATGACATTCGTTTGATCGATCGCGTTCGAGTCAAGGGGAAATCGGAACAGGTAGGCGTGTATGAAGTTTTCAATGCCGATCCCCCGGAATTGCGAGAAGGGAAGTTAGCCATGCAAAACAATTTTGAACGGGCGATCGTTTCTTATCATGCCTCTGATAAAGAGGTGGCAATTCAACTGTTAGAGCAATGTTTGCAAGCCAATCCTGGGGATACAGTGGCTAGAATGTATTGGCAACGCTGTCAGTAAATTGACCATGATATTTAAAATACCCGACTTTTGGAACAAATCGGGTATCGATTGGCGATCGCCCACTAATCTCGAACCTAACGCCTTCTACGGCTTCCGAAAGCAGGACTCCGACTGGGTGTACGAGAGTTTCCACCGCTACCAAAACTTGGAGTGCGCCTTTGCTGCGGGGAAGTTGGTTTTGTCGATCGTCTCAAAGTGCTGCCACCATAACCCGAACCGGTCGATCGATTGGCATTGGGCGGTACTGGGCGACGAGTTGCTGGGGTGTTGGATGTGGGCGATCGTAAGCGGCCAGTAGTCCTTAAAGCTTGACGGTTTCTGACAGCGGCTGGGGGGGCTTGATAGCGAGTTTGATATTGGTTAACAGCCTCGCGGTAAGTGTTACCGTACCCGCCATATCCTGTGAGAATCACTCCCGGCTGATAGACTGGTGGCACATAATATCGCGGTGTGAATAACAAACTGCCGATCGCCTGGCCGGCCAATGCCCCAGCAAACGGAGCCCAGAAACCAGATTGCTGTCTCACTACCACTGTTTGTGGCTGACCTGTTTGAGGATTACTGACTGTTTCGGTCACGTTATGAACGTACTCTATTTTAAAATCTTCAGTCAAATGCAAACTGGTTTTATCTTTTTGTAAATTCAGATAACTTTTTTTACCTTGGGATATTTCCTCATCCGTTAACCTAGCCATTTGCAAATCTCTCGATCGATAAATAGAGGAAGTACCGGGGGGAGTATTGAGTAACATCAAACTATATTCCCCCTCAGTATCGTCGTAGGTAGCTTGCTGTAAGGGATATTGACCTTGACTTAAATTATTATTGCTAGGGGGGGCAGAACGGACAGTATTAACATTCTGATTTGCTTCTGGCGTGGGAGTGGTAGAACCACAGGCTATAGTGGTCACGCACAATGTTAAAGCCATGAAATAAACTATCAATCTTCGCAGCATAAATACTAATTTGAATTGGTTATTTGTTATTTGTTGTTTGTTATTGGTTATTTGTTAGTTGTTATTTGTGATTTTATGCAAAGTCTAACTAATAACTAATGACTACTAACTAATGACTACTAACTAATGACTAATGACTAATGACTACTAACTAATGACTTCCCTAGAGAGGAATGAGCTCGGAAAAATTCACCAACAATTGATCGTTAGTAAGTTCGTCTCCCAACTGTGCGGGCGAAAAGTGAATTTGGATAGCTCTGAGCCTTTGCTGATAGTGTAAATTAATCAGTGCTTTTAAACCCTGTTTTAGGGCGCTGATGTCTGCGAGGTCTGTTTCCAGTTGGGGAACTTCGCCTTCATAGGCCACTGTCAGCATCACCACGACATTTCTAGTCACCGGCAAAGATAAGGGAGAATTGCGATCGTCCACAGAGTTGCTGTATTGAGGTTCGCTCAGATAGCGTTCTGCTGAATCTGTAAACAGTTCATCTACATAATCGCCTGCTTCCCCTTCATCCCAAAAAACGTCACCTTCGTTGGCCGCTGATTGCCAGTAGTTATCGTACTGCAATAGATGATTGCAAACTTCTACCAAGCCTTCTCCGAGGACTGTTAAATCCCCATCGGCGTCTATGGCATCTCTGGCAGTGCTGTTGAGAACTCCCAACAATGGTGCAACTTCTTCACCACTGAGGTGAATGAATACGCGACAAACTGCAAATCGCGTTTTACCTGTGAATTGATTGAATCGATCGCCCCAAGCATTCATAACATATGATTTTAATCTATAGTTATATATTTTACAATTTAAACTGAAAAATTTTTGTCTATCTTGTGAGGGATTTTTAGTAGTACGTAAGTAGCTGAAGTAAATCGGAACTCCGATTTACTCCAAATTGGTGCTACCACAAGATTACTATTGGACGATCGCACTTGGGGCAGATGCGATCGGGCGAGACGATCCCAAATCCAGTTCGCCACCTGGTGCTTCCGGGTGTTCCCGAACTACTCCCAGGGGTGATGCACTTTCAGTTGCAGCCATCGGGGACTCGGATTCAGCATCCGTGGGAACTTCCAGGTATGCTTCCATCGATTCATCGGCGATCGACTCTTGAAAAACTTCAAAATTATCACTCATGGCAGCGCAAGCAGCCTGAGCCCGCTTGCCTACGCGGTAACTCATGTAAGCAGCACCACCGCCCAAAACCCCAGCTAAGCCGAGAAAACCCAAAGCTAATGTTTTGTAAGATTTACAGGGATTCATTTGAGCCTGGCCACCGGAACCAACTAGGGTTGTTCCAGAACCAGATTGAGCAGCATTGGATTTGCTGTAGGGACAAGGAAAAGCCAATGCTGCGTCGCCTAGTGCAATACTGCTGGCGATCGCAACGGTGGAAGCAATGCCAGCTAACACTTGAAACTTTTTCATGGTGCTCTGGATTTTGTAAAGGATAATTAAAAAAATAATGGTAACAGCTCTTCACAAATCTATCAACTCTCAGAGCACCCACAATCGCTACTCGATCGGCAAATATCCACAATCAACAGCAATCACCACTGCCAATTGCGTGTCCCAACAAACAACCCAAAGCCTTGTCTGGCAAGCATTTGAGCGAATACAGAGGTGTTGCTTTCCGGAGGTGTCGCCCAGAGTGCGATCGCACCCCCCATGAAAAAATCTGATATCAAAGAGTAGAAAATTTAATTACACAGTGACAAATACTTGGTGACAAACTACTTTTAAGGTTATTTTTGAAAAGACTTAGTTATTGCAAGCAATGTCAGTAACTCAGGTCTAAAGACGCTGAGTTTCCCACTTACCGGACTTTTTTTATGACAGACAGCAAGGATCAAGGCCAAGTACGATCGCCTCGTCGATTGTTGGTAACAGGTGGCGCTGGATTTATCGGCTCCAATTTTGTACATCACTGGTGCAGTAGTTATCCCGGCGATCGGGTAGTGGTACTCGATGCTCTCACCTATGCAGGAAACAGAAAAACCCTAGACAGTTTGGAAGGGGGAGAAAATTTTCGGTTTGTACAAGGGGATATTTGCGATCGGGCCCTGATCGATACCTTACTTCAAACCGAAAACATCAACACAGTCGCCCATTTTGCAGCAGAATCTCACGTCGATCGATCGATTATCGGGCCTGCCGCCTTTGTCCAAACAAACGTTGTCGGAACCTTCACCCTTCTCGAAGCCTTCCGCAAGCATTTTGAAGCAATAGACGACTTGTCTCTCAAAGCACAAATGCGCTTTCTCCATGTTTCCACGGACGAAGTTTATGGCAGTCTTGGCCCCGACGACCCAGCATTTACTGAAACAACAGCCTACGAACCCAATAGTCCCTACTCAGCCTCAAAAGCCGGTAGCGACCACCTCGCCCGCGCCTATTTCCATACCTACGGTGTCCCCACAATTATCACCAATTGCTCTAACAATTACGGTCCCTATCACTTCCCCGAAAAGCTAATTCCATTAATGTGCATCAATATGCTTTTGGGCAAACCATTGCCCGTTTATGGCGACGGTCAAAACGTCCGAGATTGGCTATATGTACTCGACCACTGCCGAGCTTTAGATGCCGTAATCCACGACGGTAAGCCCGGAGAAACTTATAATGTAGGAGGCAACAACGAAGTAAAAAATCTCGATTTAGTCAAGATGCTATGCCAACTAATGGACGAGTTGGCAGAAGATTTACCCGCCCGTCCCTGCGAACAATTAATCACCTTTGTCAAAGACAGAGCCGGACACGATCGACGTTATGCTATTGATGCAACCAAAATTAAAAATGACCTAAATTGGACTCCTTCAGTCACAGTAGAGGAAGGTTTGCGGCGTACTGTGGAATGGTATTTAGCCAATCGCGATTGGTGGGAGCCACTGCTGTCGGAAGAATATCAGAGTTACTACCGCAAAGTCTACACTAATTAGTCAGTAGTCAGTAGTCAGTAGTCAGTAGTCAGTAGTCAGTAGTCAGTAGTCAGTAGTCAGTAGTCAGTAGTCAGTAGTCAGTAGTCAGTAGTCAGTAGTCAGTAGTCAGTAGTCAGTAGTCAGTAGTCAGTAGTCAGTAGTCAGTAGTCAGTAGTCAGTAGTCAGTAGTCAGTAGTCAGTAGTCAGTAGTCAGTAGTCAGTAGTCAGTAGTTATTGGTTATTAGTTATTAGTTGGCTGTTATTTGTTATTGTTATTAATTAGTGGTTGGTAATCATTAGTTAGTAGCTCCAATAACCAATAACCAATAACTAATAACCCATAACCAATAACTAATAACTAATAACCCATAACCAATAACGAATAACCAATAACAAATAATGAAAGCTTCCACTACAAAGAGAAAGCAACAATGACCGAAATGAAATGGATCGATCGCCTCCTGGAACCTAAATACTGGCTGTTAGGCATAGCCTCCGGTTTGATTGTCATACACCTGACTCTCACTGCTAGAACAGACAGTACAGACCTATTCGGCACAATGTTACTCTTCTGGGGAGTCGTAGCATTTCTCATCTGGGAAAGACACGAAACCTTAACTTTAGAAAGCGGAATTTTTAGCAGTTGCTTTGCAGCATCATTAATTGCTTTCATATTGCTCAAAAGTTCGTCCATATATGGCTACGACTTTTTTATCAGGATAACACCTTTCTTATCTGGCATCAGTCTGGCTTTGCTAGCTTCTGGAACCAAAGGACTGAAACAATATTGGCAAGAACTTCTGATTCTCGCCTATACAGGTATTCCTCCCGGTCTCATCGGAGTATTTATTAATGTTGCCCTATTAACCGCTAAATTTTCCGCTTTCATCCTCCACTATTTAGGATTTGAAGTTGTTCGTCAAGGAGTATTTCTCATTCTAGAAAAAGGCAGTGTGGAGGTATATCATGGCTGTTCGGGAGTGAATGCAATCTTACAATTATTAGGACTAGCAATCGTGTTTTTACTAATGTTTCCTACAACCAACACACAAAAAATTGTAGTCCCCATCATTGCAGTCCTTATTGGATTTGTAGTCAATGCAGCCAGAGTTGCTCTCATGGCTGTACTGGTATCACTATCTCAACCGGAAGCATTTAAATACTGGCATGAAGGAAATGGGTCAGTAATTTTTTCAATGATTGCAGTCTTCCTGTTCGGGTTATTCTGTTGGTTGGCAATCTTGCAAGACACGCCCCATCAAAAAACAACTAATCACTAATGGCTATTACCTATTGGAAAACAGCGAGAATTTCAATTTTAGCGGTTACTTTTACAGGGGTTTTATTAGTTATAGGAAGATTGACACTATCTCCATCGACCGGTAATTTTTCCCTGACCCCCTTTGATTTTCCAGAGTCCGTACCTCTAACTGATTGGCAAATGCAGGAGAGTACACCTCTGAAAATTAGCGATACTTCTCAAATCAAAGTTGGGCGAAAGTATGAATATCAAAAAAATAACACTACTCTAGAAATAGAGATGCGTTATGTGGTTGGAACCAGCGGAGATGTTGAAAATATGATGAAGGGACATACTATTCTCAAGTCGTCTCCTGGTAAACTAGCATTGGCAGAAACTCAAGGTGTGGGTTTTTACGGAATTTTGCCCCAGCACAATCGACTATACCTGAGTTCCTGCATAAATCCCCGCGGCCGTGCTACAGTGACAGCCGAACAGTTTAGATACAACCGAAATACTCGTGACTGGAATTTCAACCGCATTTTGTTTTGGCTATTGGGTAAGGGAAATATTCAAGATCAGCGCTGTTTGTGGACCCAAATGTCTATACCTTTGGACCAAACAAATCGTGAAGATGCCAAGAAAATTCTAGAGAATGCTTGGGTTTCTTGGTATGGGTGGTGGCAGCCCAGATTTCCCGAACCTTAAGTCAAGTCAAGAGAGATTGTTCTTAACAACAGGCGTATTATTTTATGAATGACATACAAGGCGAGCAAGGTTTTTCTATATACAGGCTGCGTTGGATTGGCTACGGTCTATTAATTTTGTCATTATTAGATACGATAGCTGTTCTGATACCAGCCAATTTTGGCAATCGTGTGTGGGAATTGCAGACGATTGGGGCTGTGGTAGAACGAGTACCAGTTCCTCTGTTGGCCATGACCCTCATATTTTTTGGAGAAGGTTACGAGCGCAGAAGCTTGGAAGACATCTTTTTGAAGTTTTTGTCTTGGATTTGTCTGTTACTGGCCCTGGTATTTCTGTTAATGCTACCCTTGGGGCTTTTTGGCACTATTTATGTCAACAATCAAAACAATAAACAGATTACCAATCAAGCAAACCAACAATTAGCTCAGTTGCAGCAAGTGGAAGAAAGGCTGAATAAGGGTAGTCCCGAAGACTTAAAGAATTTGGGAACTGAACTAAATCGCCTGGGAGTAGCAGCGGATACGCAAAACCCCCAGGAATTGAAAACTAAAATTCTTTCGAGAATTACTCCGGCGAAGGAACGTTTGCAGGCCCAAAGCGCAGTGGTGCAGTCAAATCAGCGCTTGGGGCTATTCAAAAATGCGATTAAGTGGCTGTTGGGGGCGCTGATTTCTAGCGTTTTGTTTTTTATGCTGTGGCGCGGTACTGATTGGGCTCGATAGTAGTGTTGAGTGAATTGATATCCTGATGTCAAATCCGGGTATGATATTAAATCCTCTCTTCATCCGAACTATTCAGAGTTCTATTCTCGGACTCTGTGTCCTCTGTGTTCTCTGTGGTTAAATCATTCCGCTTCAACGGTCAACGATAGGATACCCCGTGAATGCCTTGGTAAAAGTAAGGTGCATCGCGATCGACTATTCTGGCTATAGGCCAGGATTCTGTAGCGACGCGCCTTACTTGTTTGCTATTAAATGTTGATTCAGGGTATGTTCTAATTTCTCGGCAATGCCTTCAACCCAATTTTCATCTTGTTTTGTATAGCTGCGGGGCGCGTTAGCACCTAAAATTAAAACGCCTTGATTGCCGATGGGCTGACAGATAACTCCTTGGGTATTTTCGGGTAAATAGTCAAATTCGATTTTGCCGGGATAAATATTCAGATTTACTAAATAAACTGGTTTGTTTTTGTCGAATACTCGCTGCAAAATTGGCCCTGGTTTGACTTCGGGATTGATGCCTAAAATGCCGCGTCGCAATAGGACTTTTCCTTGATACAAAATCACGATCGCCCTTGTGGCCGTATTTGTCAATAGCAAACGGGAGGCCCAAGCCAATTCTATTTTCACCACATCCGGCAAATCCGGCGCAAATTCAAAACCTTCTTCGCCAATGAGTTGGACTGAATCGGGCGATCGCGCCTGCACCTGCTGCCATAGCAAACCTGTTAAAATCAGTACAGCACTGATAATGACCCCCAGAGCATCGGAGCGAGCTTGAGAATCAGTGAGTTGCTCAGTCAGCAAGCGATTGACCATCAGCAGAGTACCGGCTAATCCTCCAGCCACTAAGGGTAACTGCCGCAAAACTCGATTTGGATCGGATTTAGTCATTTATCACAGAAGGAACAACGAAAAAGGTCAATACAAACTTTTGACGGTTGGCTGTTGGCGGTCAACAATTGCCACTGACAACCATCAACCGTCAACCCACTGACTTTAGCCAACTTCCCCAGGTTCGACAATGCGCTGGAACAGATAGCCGGTGCCACGGGCGGTGAGAATTAATTCAGGATTGCTGGGGTCATCCTCTAACTTGGCTCTCAAGCGAGAGATGTGAACGTCCACTACACGGGTGTCTACGTGGCGCTCAGGCGTATATCCCCAAACTTCCTGCAAAATTTCCGATCGCGAAAAAGGCTCTCCAGAACGGCTAACCAGCAGCTCTAACAAGCTGAATTCCATACCCGTAAGCCGAATCCGTTCGTCACCTTTATAAACTTGGCGTTTGTTGGTGTCAATCCGAATATTCGTTACCTGGATGACTCCCGAACTGGGAATTCCCGAAGCGCCGTTTTTATCAACTCTGCGCAGTACCGAACGGATGCGAGCTTCTAGTTCCTTGGGAGAAAAAGGTTTGACGACGTAATCGTCCGCGCCTAATTCTAAACCAGTGATGCGATCGGCTACATCTCCCAAAGCAGTTAGCATGATAATAGGCACATCAGATTCCTTCCGCAACTCCTGACAAACGCCATAGCCATCCAGCTTTGGCATCATCACGTCCAAAACCACTAAATCTGGTTCGGTGTTGCGAAATATATCGAGAGCTTCTTCACCGTCGGCTGCGGTGACAACATCATAGCCAATCATGGAAAGGCGAGTTTCCAGAATCCGCCGGATGCTGGCTTCGTCATCGACTACCAGAATTTTTTCTTTATGGTTTTCCAAGTTACTCAACACTCCTTAAGTTAAATTCGAGATAATGTTTATTTTTTTGTACTCTATTATTAAGACACAAACTGATCCGCCTGTGGCGATCGCTCTGAAAGCTTTATGATTGCTTTAGTTCAGACTTTGAAAGAATGTGTTCGGCAATTATTTATCATAGTAAACAATGCCAAAACCTCGAATACAATATATTTGTCGGGAATGTGGGTATGAGTCGCCACAATATTTTGGCAGATGTCCTAGCTGTCAGAAGTGGGATTCTTTCGACGAGCAGGTAGAACAATCTACCATTGCCGTACCACGGGCTGGTTTGACTGGGGTAACGACTAAGGCAGCAGGCGGTGCACCTCCTGATAAATCCAAGGGTCAACCCAGGGTATCTTTTAGATTATCGCAGATTGCTGACCAAACTCAATCTCGCTGGCCTTCGGGCTATGCTGAGTTCGATCGCGTGTTGGGAGGTGGTATTGTTCCCGGTTCCCTGGTATTGATTGGGGGGGAACCGGGGATTGGGAAATCGACGCTGTTGTTGCAGGTGGCGAATCAGTTGGCGCGCAAGGATCGCATACTGTATGTAAGTGCCGAGGAGTCTGGCCAGCAGGTGAAATTGCGATCGCAACGTTTGGGAGTGGCTAATCCGGTTGATTTGTCAAGTAAGAACTCTGATTTATCTGACAGTAACGGACACGCTAATAACGGGGCTGCTCAAACTGATTCTGAGGATCATTCAGCGGATAATTTCTACTTACTTCCAGAGACGGATTTAGAAGTTGTGTTGCGGGAATTGGAAGCCCTAAAACCGAATGTAGCAGTTATTGACAGTATCCAGACTATTTATTTTGCTAGTTTAACATCAGCACCAGGATCGGTGGCTCAGGTGCGGGAATGTACCTCGGCTTTGATGCAGGTGGCAAAAAGAGAAAATATTACGTTATTTATTGTAGGTCACGTTACCAAAGATGGAGGTTTAGCCGGGCCGAGGGTATTGGAACATTTAGTAGATACTGTACTATATTTTGAGGGCGATCGCTTTGCTTCCCATCGACTGTTGCGATCGATGAAAAACCGTTTCGGTGCAACTCATGAAATCGGAGTCTTTGAAATGGTAGCCGAGGGATTGCGAGAAGTAGACAATCCATCGGAGTTATTTTTAGGAAATCGGGACGAGTTTTCCCCCGGTACATCAACGACAGTGACTTGCGAAGGAACGAGACCAATTTTAGTAGAAATTCAAGCCTTAGTCAGCCCTGCGAGTTTTGGTTCGCCCCGCCGTTCTACCACGGGAGTGGATAATAGTAGATTGCAACAAATTTTAGCAGTTTTGGAAAAAAGAGTTGGGATTCCCCTGTCGAAATTAGATACAATTGTAGCATCCGTGGGAGGGTTGAAGGTAGAAGAACCGGCTGCGGATTTGGCAGTGGCGATCGCCGTTGTAGCCAGTTTTCGCGATCGCATAGTTGATGCTAGGACAGTGTTACTAGGAGAAGTCGGTTTAGGCGGACAAGTTCGGCCTGTTTCTCAATTAGAATTAAGGCTGAGAGAAGCCGCGAAACTAGGTTTTAAAAGAGCAATTATTCCCAAGAATCAACCAGTGCCAGATTTGGGGATGCAGATTCTGCCAGTCGCCAAAGTAATTGATGCAATCATTGCAGCTATTCCCGCAACTCCAAGTCAATTGCAGTCCCTTGAAGTCGAGGAAATGGAAGAAATGGAGTAAGATCAATTTCATAAAGTAGCGCTACATATCTACCCCCCCAACCCCCCCGATGCCTTGGGGGGGCTTTGAACTAAATCTGTAGTAGGACTTTATGAAAATGGTATTGTAAAACTTCATTGAGTTTATAAGCAATTATAAACAATAATGGTATTATATTGTTGTGAGTGTTGAATCAGGAATACGCATAACCCAAAAAACGCAAGTCTCAAATGCAACTAACTCCAGAGGCACATCATTAAATCAACGTCACACCGTTTCGCCCAAATTGACGAACTAGCTTTCAAGTCCAAAAACCTCTACAATGCCGCCAATTACGTCATTCGTCAGAGTTTTATTTATGGGTGGGGCTATGTCAACTACAACGAAATGAACCGATTGATGAAGTCTCACGAAGCATATAAGGCAATGCCAGCTAAAGTAAGTCAGCAAATCTTGATGGTGCTAGACAAGAATTGGAAATCGTTTTTTGAAGCCGTTAAAGCTTACAAAGTTGATTCTTCAAAATTCACGGGTAGCCCAAAATTGCCAAAGTACAAAGATAAGACTAAAGGGCGAAATCTTCTCGTCTACACGATTCAAGCAATTAGCAGCAAACAGTTGAAGAAAGGAATTATCAAGCTTTCCGGCACTGAACTTTCAATTAAAACCCAACTCAATCCCAACCAGATTTGTCAAGTTAGGCTGGTTCCAAAATGTGATTCCTATGTAATTGAGGTGATTTATGATGCTTGTACTGAGGGTAGTCGAAGTGAACCGGAGTCCACCCTTGGCAATGCCAACTCTGTAGCTAGTATTGATTTGGGACTGGATAATTTAGTGGCGTTAACTTCAAATCAGCCGGGATTTATCCCTTTGTTGATTAACGGGCGACCATTAAAATCGATTAACCAGTTCTATAACAAACGCAAATCCCGATTACAATCCCAGTTAAAAGGGAATCGTCAAACCTCACCCAGGATTCAGCGATTAACTCGCTGTCGCAATCAGAAAGTTGATAATTACTTGCATCATGCTAGTTGTGTGATTGTTGCGATTTTAAATACCAAACAAATTGGGACGCTAGTAATTGGTAAGAATGCACAGTGGAAAAATGAAATTGCTCTCGGTTCGCAAACCAACCAAAACTTTGTTAGTATTCCTCACTCTCGATTAATTGAAATGTTGGAGTACAAAGCTCGGTTGGTGGGAATCACAGTAATTGTGCAGGAAGAATCCTTTACATCGCGGGCAAGTTTTTTGGGTTTAGACTCAATCCCTGTCTACGGGAAAACAGAAAAAGAGCCCATGTTTACAGGGAAGCGTATTCAGCGAGGTTTGTACAAAACATCGACTGGTCAGTTAATCAATTCTGATATCAACGCTTCGTACAACATCCTCAGAAAAGCAATCCCAAATGCCTTCAGCGATGGGATAGAGAGCTGTGTAGTTCAGCCGAGGCGGGTTAATCCGCTCAAAGTAAAAGTGAAGGGGGAGGGACTTGAAGCCTCCCATGCCTATAAATGACTATACTTTTACCAGCTATAAGATCAAAGAATCATCTGAACATATTGTTTTAACACAGGTGGAATCGTGAAAACCGTTTCAGATTCACAGCTCAATTTTGCAATGATGCCCCGTCTGTCTAAAGATTGAATTGCTTTAAATAATTCGACCTGCGAACCTTGACATTTTGACATCAATAGGGTAAAGGAAACAGGTTCGGTTTCATTGCTGATTAGGGCGATCGCCTGTTTTTCTATTTCCGACAAGCGCTGATAGTGCTGCTGCAATATCGGTGTCAATTCGTCACTTAAAAACACTGGTTGATAGCTTAAATATTGAGATACTCTACCGCTAAATAAGTTGTTTATAGTTTGAGCGACTAATTTTAACCAGAGGGGATTACCTTGATAAAGCTCAATCAATTCTGGCCATTGTTCTTCATCCAATAAACCTTTTTCTCTCAGAATTTCTGTGGCGGCTTCACCTAAACCGGTTAATTGTAATAAACATACTGCTGAATTATCGTCGGTGAATGTGAGGATGTCTGAGGGAGGTTCCCAACTATTGAGGATTAAGCAGCTATTGTGGGGAATTTCGCCGATGAGTTTAAATAGGGTTCCGTAATTTTCATATCCGGGTTTATAAGAGCCGGAAAGTTGCCCGCTGCTGAGAATTTGCTGCACGTCATCGAGGATGATGAGACAGCGATTGTCTCGCAAATATTCGATTAGGATTGATAACTGAACATCGGTGTTTGTGGGGACAACCCTCTCTTCGCCCCCCCTTGGTAAGGGGGGGTTGGGGGGGTTTTGATTTGATAGAAATTGAATAATATTTTTAAGAGTTATTTCGAGGGGTGGGGAGGTGCGGAGACTGCGCCAGATGATGCGATCGAATTGAGTTTGAATTTGGGGGATGAGGTTACGGGCGATCGAGCTTTTGCCGGTGCCACTCATGCCTGTGATGGTGAGGAGGCGGCAGTTTTGGCGGGCGATCGCATTTCCGAGGGCGGTGAGGGGTGAGTTGGGGCGATCGTAGAATGTTCTGAGAGTCGGTGCATCTCTTAAATCGAGTCGCGGTTTTGGTTGGGTGTTGTCTTCATTTGAGGTTTGTGTAGGGGGTGAGTTTTGTGGAGCTTTTGGAGGGTGCGAGGTTTCTGTGCAGAAGTTATTGATGTTACCTTTTTCTACGAAATTTAAATTGAGGAAATTAGAAGAGTGAGAAATTTGATATCTTTCCATTGTGGAGCGCAAATTAGATTTCATTACATCTTCATCTAATATTTCTGAAAGAGTTTGCCATAACTTTGAGGCAACATTTCTGACATGGCGTTCAGTACAATGAACATCTTTAGAAATTTCGGAGTATCTTTTACCTTGCCACGTTCCCCGTACTACTGCCTGCTGCATATCGTCCAATCGTTTGCCCGTCTTAGCGAACACCAAGCCATCGGCAAACCTTAAGAGTTCTTGAACATCCATTGATTGGGTAGGTGTAGGAGGTTTTATCTATTCTATCAGACTTTTTCTGACGTTTAATGGCTAAGAAGGGCAAAATATGACTTTTAACGGCTAGCTAATTTTATTAACTCCTGGCAATTTGTGACATTATCCTACTTTACACTACATAAAAATTAACTTAAAATTAAATTAGGGGCTTTGAGACTCGTGAAATGTTCGTAAAAATTTTGTAATTTACAATAGGATAAAAAATCATGTCTAGTGCATTATCCCTACCTCAAGCTAATTTAAAAATGGCTCTCTGGCAAGTCGATGCTGATGCAATGAGTAGCAGCGACTTGTATGTGTGGTTAAATGATACCGGCTTGCCGCATGAAGTCTCGATCCGGCTGCATGAACTTGCCACATACACGAAAAAAGCTGGTAACAAAGTTTTACTCATCGGCAAAATTCTCCTCATTAAAATCATAGAATTTGTCAAAGCGCATCCCAATTTAGCCCTAGGGGCTGCTGTTGGCGTCGTTGTAGGAATTTTGGCAAATTCGATACCATTTGTCGGCCCCTTATTAGCACCTTTGGCAACAGTGCTGGGTATCCCAATTGGTGCAATAGCCGGCCACCGACTCGATCAACGCGCCCAAGGCAAAGAGGTGTCTGATGGAATTATTGGAATTGCTCAAGACATTATTGAGATTGCCAAAGCATTTTTTCAACTAATGATAGACGTTTTCAATACAATTTTCTGCAACGTCATCACTGCTTAACTGCCAAAATTAGCAAAAAAATTGAGGTCGAATATGTCGGCAAATAAAACGCCAACCAAAGAGCAAATTCTGAAGTCAATAGAGCAACTGGAAAAAAACCCACACGATAAATTAGGGATTTTAGCAGAAATTGGCATTGGTGCAGTGGGGGCTGCCGGTGCTGGTGCCGCGGTGGCAGCTTTCGGTGGTGCATCATTTTTCTTTGGGTTGTTTGCCGTTGCACCTCCCGTAGGATTAGTTGTTGGCGGTGCAGCTTTAGGTGCTGCTGCTCTTGTAGGGGTAAAACGAATGTTATTTGATGGCACTTTTGACGAGGGAAAACAAGCAGAAATGCTTAAACAGTTAAAAGAACAGCTAAGAGATGTTGAAGCCAAAGAAAGAGGCTCTAAGCTGCAAGACAGCGATAAAACTAAATTTATTGTTTCCTTGAAAGAACCCGTCAGGCTCGATTTAATTAGCCCGCAAGACGCTCAGGATTTAATTAGTGCCGTAGAAAACGGTAAAATGGCAATCAAAGAGGCGATTAAAATGGTTGAAGATGTGGTTAAAGCTGCTAAACCATAACTGCCTTCTGACTGCGTAACCTGGGAATGCTAAGTTGTAAGTCTGCGATCGCCCTTCTTTGAGTAAGCGTGCGATCGCACTTAATAACTAACTACTGATACTCTAATTCTTGCCATTCTCTATCTTCCTGGTAATGTTGCAACATTACTTCAGCTTGTTTTTCTAGAATATTTCGCCTCTCTTCTAGTGGCAATTGCATAAATTCTCGGCGACTGGGATAGTTTGCCATTGTTGTTACTTCCAAATCTATATCCGTCGGCTGCTGTTGAATCTTACGCGGATAATTCAACGCTTCTATTAGATCGCCCTCAGCTTCCTCCGCTGCAATATCAGCATCAACTTCCTCTCGGTTAGCATGGTAATAAGTCAAAGCTGCATAGACTTGGGTGAGAGTTAAATGCCCGACGCGATCGCCAATTTCTTCCGCATTCAAACCTTGCTTGTACCAAATAGCAATGCGACGGACTGTAACACCAGTTCCGGCAATAATTGGACAGCCACCATGTATGTCAGGCTGACGGCTAATTAAAGTTCCTATGTCGGTGATAGTTGACAAGATTTTTTCCTCGCCAATTTCTGATTGTTTTCTTATCTAGGATAGCACTGTCAGAGCAAGAGCGATCGCCTCCTAATTAATTCTCTGGAAAATAACGCTCCAAAAACTCCCTAGCCGTAACAACAGGAATTCCCTCATATTCCTGCAAAACTAACAAATCCCGATCGCCGGTAACAATCACATCAGCACCAGCAGCGATCGCAGTTCCTAAAATCATATTGTCATTAGCATCTCGTAACTCAGGCACGTTGATAGTAGAAATCGGATAAACTTCCACTAACTCTCGTGTTCCGCTCATTAAATCATTGAGATTCACTCTCAAAGCCTGAAGTTTAGAAAGAAATTTATCTTGACTCAATGTGCTTTGCAGTTCATCAAGCAACTCTTCAGAAGCACACACAGTAATTAGATAAACTTCTGCTAACTTTAATACTCTATCTGGTCTACCTCCCCACAACCAACCTGAGATAAAAATATTAGTATCCAGTACAACTTTCATTGTTGTGACTCTCTTTCCAAACGTTTCTCACGACGCACTTCCCTGACAAGTTCGCAAATTTCCTCCATTGTCATCGGATTAGGATCTGGTGGTAAAGACTCTCTACGCCGCCGGAGTTCCTCCCAGTCGAAACCTGCTACCTTTTGAAAAACAATATTATCTGCGGTGACAGTCACTGTATATCTATCCCCAGGCTTCAGTTGAGCTTCAATCTCAGCGGGAATTTCTAACTTACCGTCGGGGTTGACAGGAACAGTAATATTTGATTTCAGAATGTATTCTCGCAGGTGTTCGACAACTCTATCTTGCAGAGTTTCTGGCAAAGATTCCATGATTTTGACCAAAGTTGCGATCGCCCTTGATGACATAGCTTTATCCTCCATTGTTTATACGGCTAATTAAAGTTCCTATATCAGTGATAGTTGACAATATTTTTTCGTCACCCATTCCCGATCGTTCTTTTATCTAAAATAGCACTGTCAGAGCAAGAGCAGTAATTTAGGCACTCAATACCTCATACCATTTTCATAAAGTCCTACTACAGATGTAGTTCAAAGCCCCCCCTAGGCAAGGGGGGGTTGGGGGGGGTAGATATGTAGCGCTACTTTATGAAATTGGTATCAAATGTAGTTAGCAGACGGGGGGAAGTTTTAGGCAGAGGAAATTCTTCTAAATAAAGTTCCGTTGCTTCTTTGAGATTGGCGATCGCCTCTTCTATCGTTTCTCCTTGGCTAGCCGTTCCCACTTCAGGACACTCGGCTACATAAACATCCTCTTCCCAATAAACAATTGCCGTGAAAGTACAAGACATTTTTTTGCCAAATTCTTTCTACTCAATGTAGCATATTCAGCACCGTTTTTCAGTCGCGATCGCCCTTCCCATTCCTCCACATGATATAATTAAAACTATTGCAGCCCAAAGGTGAACGGCATGGTACAACAACTCATCCCACAAACAACACCACAACTCACCCCACAAACAACACCACAAATCATCTATCCCGACAGCGACGGTCAACCAATGGCAGACAACACCAAACAATTCCGCTGGATTGTCACAATCAAGGAAAACCTAGAAATCTTATTCGCGACTTTCGCTGACGTATTTATCGCCGGCGACCTACTCTGGTATCCCGTCGAAGGCGATAACAAAATTCGCAAAGCACCTGATATATTAGCAGTCTTTGGTAGACCAAAAGGAGACAGGGGTTCTTACAAACAATGGCAAGAAGATAATATTCCGCCTCAAGTGGTATTTGAAATATTATCCCCTGGAAATACCAGCACAGAAATGCTCAGAAAACTATTCTTCTATCAGAACTACGGAGTAGAAGAATATTATATCTATGACCCAGATACATTAGAATTTACAGGTTCTCAACGAGTAGGCGATCGCCTAGAAGAAATCCCAGAAATCAACGGTTGGGTTAGCCCCCGGTTGGGGATACGATTTCAACTCACATCAGAAACCCTCGAAATTTACCGCCCAGACGATCGCAAATTCCTCACTTCTGTAGAATTAGATCGACTGCGAGAACAGGAAAGCCAACGGGCCGATCGCGAACAACAAGAAAAAGAACTCGCTCAACAACAGCTAGAAGAAGAACGCACTCTGCGACAACAAGAACAGCAGCGCTATCAAGCTTTAATAGAATTGCTGCGAGAAAAAGGCATTGACCCCCAACAATTGTAAGAGCGATCGCCCGCCCAACACTAAATAATTCAAAATCGCTGCCTTGTACCAAGTACAAATTTGATGTCGCCGCCATCGCTAACACCCACATCAAATCGGATTAATCCCAACAAGGGCGATCGCACTCGGACTCCCACCCCAAAACCAGCCCCAGTTCCAGGTTTGTCCCTCACCACCGCCGGTTTCCCCAACACGCTGTCTCCCGTTCCCAAATCTGAGGCAAAATCGACAAATATTACCCCGCCCACGTCTCTACTGACGGGAAACCGATATTCCCCCGAAGCTAGGAAATAACTCCGCCCGCTACCAAGATCTCCTGTGTCGTAACCCCGCACGGAATTCCGCCCACCGAGGCGAAAAGCTTCTGTTGGTGCCAAATCTCCAATTACCGTCCCTGCTTGCAGGTTAAAAGCTAAGGTTTCTGGTAATGCTTCCGTATCGCCACGGCCGAGGAAATTGAGTGGTATATATTGTATATAATTAGCCAATAATTTGTTACTCACTATATTTCCTTGTCCCAGGGGGATGGATTGTTCGGTGCTGAGGCTGAGAATCGACCCGCTGCTGGGGTTGAAGGGATTGTTGCGCCGATCGAGCGTTGCGCCAAAAGAAACAGTGTATAATTCGTCAACGCCAGTGCCGCTGAAGGTGAGAGGGTTTCCCAATTCGTCACGGCGGGCGATATTCAAATTACGATCGCGGGTGCTGATATTTGTATAATTCAATCCCAAAGTCCCTCGCCAATCCCCCAAAGGCTTGGTAAATGCCAGATTTCCTCCCATCCGAATTTCCCGAACTCGATTCCCATTGGGCAAATTAATATCGTTGTTGAAAATTTCCGATGTTCGGCGATCGCGAAAAGTTCTCACACTGTATCCCAAAGTATCAGTGGCGGCAACGTAAGGGCTGACAAATTGGACATCATACTCGAAATCTCGGAGGCTGGGCTGAACTTCCACCGACAGGCGTTGCGGATTTGTACCTAAAGTGCGATCTGTATAAGACAGAGGAATCGCTAAGCCAATGTCATCACTCAAACTCGCACTCACACCAAAAGACCGAGCCGATCGCTCTTGGACGTTGTATATAACATTAATATCAGTGCCAACTTCTTCAGTAGAAACCATCACCATGTCAAACAATCCCAATTGCTGCAACTGCTGCAAATCCGATCGCACTACATCCTGACTGTAATTATCTCCCGCCTTGAGTTTGAGTTCGCCACGGATAAAATCTTCAGAAATTCTGCCCTGAATCGGATTCCCTTGCTTATCGACGGCTTCCCCCTTGGAATCGACAAACCGAATTTTCACCTCTGCAACGTAGATACCGCCCACATCTCCAGCTTGAGAAACCCGTGCAGTGCCCTCTAGCTGTCGGGCTTGGCCATTGCATAAACTGCTGGTATCATTCCCGTGGAACAGGCATCCAGCCTGTTCAATACCCGCTTTTTGGGAAATGTCTGGAGAAATATCTAACGATCTAAAATCCGTTAGCATCGGAATGATTAAACTCTCTCTTCTCTTCCTTCGCGTACTTCGCGCCTTCGCGGTTAAATCATTCCGATACAACCGGAATTGATATGATTCCGGCATTTCAACCACCGCCCCTGGGCTACGGGCAGTTTTTAACACCAAGGCAAAATCTTTACTTGGGCTGGATTTAACTTTAACAGAGGGTGATGCAGCTTCTACCGCCACAGGATTTATCGAAAGGCTATCTGCTGCTTCTGCTTCTGCTTCTGCCAATTTCACCTCAGTTGCAGCTTTGGCTCCTAATTCCCCCCCAGCCCATGTGGCTAGAGTCAAAATTGCGATCGCCTGAATATTTAGAATACGCATAAAAATCTCTTTTTCACACATCCACCGCATATTACCGAAAACCGACCACTATGCCTATGCCACCACAGAAACCGGGCGATCGTCAATGGATGTGAGATTGGAGATTTTTTGAATTGTAGATTTTATAGTGGGCGATCGTCAACTTACGATTTAAAGAGCTTGTCTAGATACTCGTTTCTCAAAATGAGCCTGAGTCTGCTGCAACAGTTGTTCGCGACTATCCTTAGCCTGTGTAATGGTAGGGAGTAAGTTGCGAGCCTGTAAAGTCATGTGAAGCTGTAGGTGTGCCACGTACTCACTCACATCTTCGCGCAGCGAACAAGCTGGGTATTGTTTTAAGTTGGAGTTCAAAGTGTTCTCCTGCTTTATGTTTGCAGTATTTAAAATCATAATAGAGACTATCACAATAGTTTTTAGATTTTCCACTCCGTAATGAAGTTTAACCTTTGGATGCTTGTATGGTAACAATAGTTTACAAACATTCCTCCAGTACCAGGACTCAACAACAATGCAGAGGCACACTTTAACTACATTTGTCAATGGCAACACCCAACAAGCCACTTACCTCGACATCGGGCGCGGGCAACCGTTATTAATGCTGCACGGTTTCTTTGGAGAAAAGACTTGCTGGCTCCCACTCATTGAATTATTGCAATCTCAGTTTCGCTGCATTAGTTTAGATTTGTTGGGTTTTGGAGAATCTAGCAAACCTGAAATCTGTTACGATGTTTCCGTAGAGGTTGTTTTTGTGCGACAAGTTGTAGAACAGCTCAATCTAGATCCCTGCTGTATTATCGGACATTCTTTTGGCGGTTGGGTTGCTGCTGCCTATGCTCTAGAATACAAAAATTCCGTCAGCAGTTTAGTGTTAGCAGCCCCTGCTGGAATTCGAGACGACAGTTTTTGCGGTCAATATGATGCTTTGCTGCCCCTGCTGTGGCCAACTCCCATAGTTGATTGGACTCTACAATTGGCAAAACCTTTTGCTAATTTAGCCGGAAAAAGTAACGAATTACAGCAAATATTGGGTTGGCGGCGAGAGTTAATGTCTCAACCCGTAGCTCGCTCTTTTTTAATGAGTCGGATGCGCCCCGAAGACGCCATTGATACTGTGGAAAAAGACATTCACAAATTGCAAATTCCCACTTTAGTAATTACCGGAGATAACGACGAAACAATTCCTCTGTGGCATTCTGAAACCTACGCCCAGGAAATACCCAAAGCAGAATTAGCTATTATTCCCAACGGAACTCATGGGTTGCCCCAAACTCAACCTGAAATGATGGCAAATCTGATTGGGAAATTTTTGGGTCAATTGACCTAGATTGTATCTAACCATAGATTATCATACAGACTGACAAACTGTGACTAATGATACTACTTAACTAGCCACCAAGGGACTATATTTTTGACAGTATACTGAAAACATTTTTTATGATGACCCTATCTTCTGCGACCAGGAGTTACAGACATTCAGTTGAGTCGGAGGTATTACCTATCGTGGCATTCAAAAACTACTTCAATCTTGAAGAAATTATGACCGCTAGAAAAATTAGCGCTGCTCTCATTAACGTCAGTGGGCGACAGCGAATGCTTTGTCAAAAAACGGCATTTTTTGCCATGAGGTTAGTTTGCTCTCTAGAAACAGCAGAAAGAAAAACATTGCGGGCTCAATTGCTAGAGGCGATCGCTCTTATGGAAAAATCTCACCGTGGGTTAATCTACACTGACAGCAGCATCAACTTATTAACTCCCCCTTCGCCCGTTGTCAAATCAATGTATTTTGAAGCGCCCCTGTATTTAGATAAACAGGTGCGCGAATATATCGATCGCACAAAAGCATTAGTACAGGTTCCCGATGCCGACCTAAAGCCAGATAATCCTCACCTATTGTACATTGTAGCAGCCGCTTCTGGCGAACTGCTCGCAGCTTTTGATGCAGTGGTGAGTCAATATCAAGAAGAAAGTGAAAGGGAACAATTTGAAATAGATCTCAGACAAGTTGAACTTTATCAAGAAAGTTGTGCTGCTAGGGCGACTTCGGAATCTCAAGCCGATGAACTCAAGCGCACCCTGGGCGAACTCAAAGAAACTCAAGCTCAACTCCTGCAAAGCGAAAAAATGTCTTCTCTCGGAGAGCTAATGGCTAGTATTGTTCACGAAATTAATAACCCCATTAGTTTTATTTACGGCAACTTGAGCTATGTAGAAGTTTATACTCAAGATTTGCTACACCTCCTGCGTCTCTATCAAGAAAACTATCCTAATCCCTGTGATGAAATAAAATATCAAATCGAAGAAATGGAGCTAGATTTTTTAGTGGAAGACTTGCCGAAAGTGATGTCTTCGATGCAAATGGGTTCCGATCGAATCCGCGAAATAGTCAAATCGATGCAGAACTTTTCGCGGACTGATAATACTAACATGACCCAATGCGATTTGCACGACTGCATTGAAAACACCGTGTTAATTTTGCGAAACCGTCTGAATTCTAAAAAAATTGGTCGTGATATAGAAGTAGTTAAAGATTACGGAAAATTGCCTCCTGTAGAGTGTTATGCCGGACAACTAAATCAAGTATTTATGAATTTGATTAGCAACGCGATCGATGCTTTGGAAGAAACAGCAGAAGAGGAACCAAATGCTTTATTAAAGATTTACATCCGCACAGAGCTAGCAGGAAGCGATCGAGTTATCGTCCGCATTGCTGACACAGGAGCGGGAATGACGGCTGACGTAAAAGAACGAATGTTCGAGCAGTTTTTTACAACTAAGGAAATCGGTAAAGGCACCGGTTTAGGAATGTCGATAGTCTATAAAATTTTAGTAGAAAACCACGGTGGCATTCTGCGGTGCGAGTCAGAACCTTCTCAGGGAACCGAATTTATCATTGAATTGCCTGTGCAACAAACTTAAACCATTAACAAAAATCACTCCAATTGCAGCTTCAAGGTTGGCAACAACTTTTCTAAATTCTTAAGAGATTTCTGTTGCCAAGGAACATCATTTGAACCTGTTACCAACAGTTCAATCGTTTTCTTTTTCCGCACACTAATGACAAACTTGGAGAGCATATTAATACCAGAACTGTTAAGAAACTCCAGTTGTTTGAGGTTCAAAGTAATGTGAGGAGGTTCTAAACTAGCAACCTCATCTAATAAATCAACTATGGGCTTATAATCTGACGCTCCATCTAAGCTGAGTTCGCCTTTGAAACAGACAGTCATCGATTCTGGATCGTATTGAATAAAGTAGTCTTGACCTTTAAGTTCTTGAATATCCATGGTTTTGTGGTTTCCTGAGTTAATTCTGGCTATACTAAACACTAATTTGAACGAGGGTCGTAATAGCGAGCATAGGGACACTATCGGCTATCGACTCAAATTTCCAACCTATCTTAGCAGCATAGTCATTAATCATCGTCAGCAATCCTAATCCCGATGTTTCACTTTCTATTTCAGCATTTTTTTCAAGCTGCTGTAAATAGAGATCGTTAGAGTCAGAAATCAGCAGTTCGTTAATAAATTCCTGGAATTTATGAGCTGCTGCTTGCTTCACATAATTCGTGGCATAAATTACCGCTGTTACATCATCTTCTCCTATAAAGTGAATCCCAAACCTTACCTTGTGACTACAGTCATCATCACTAAATTTTATAGCATTTTCTAACAGTTCATTAGCAATATAGCTCACGGCTCCTTTGCTTTGTTTAATTCGTTTTTCGCTGCGAAAATCCTGCTCGTCCACTGGTAAAAAACTCGACAAATAATCTGCTACAAAATGAGCAGATATCCGATTGTTTCGCCACCGCTGCTTGATGGGGCGAGAACTGGGAGTAAATGTAAGTTCTAGGGAGTCATGCTCCGGTGGAAATTCCTCGATAAATTCTCCAAATATTTCTATCCCTTTCTCCAACCTTCCAGATGTCATATTGTCTCCCTCCAATTATTTTTTTATGTCACTTCTGGGTAAATTTCCACACGCCATTCCAGTTAGCCGGAATACTATTTTCTAAAAGTGCTTGGATGCGTTCTAGATAAATTTGACTGGGTTTGTCATCGGGATTTAACGCCACAATTTTTTCAAAACAAACTTTGGCATTAGCAAAGTTTCCCTGACAATATTGTTCTAGTCCATCCTCAAAAATAGGCAAAGTTAGAATTTTGAGCGATCGCACTGGTTCTACTTCAACATCTAACACCTCACAAACATTAATCGGTTCTTGTCTACCTTTCACAATCGCCCGATCCAAAAAGCGAATATGATACTTGGACGGTTGACTCAAACGTTGTACCACATCTCCTGAAATTAATAAAGATACGCCATAATACTTAGTCAAACCTTCCAGACGAGCCGTGATATTGACATGATCGGACAGGGCATCGGCTTGCATCCGATTTGCTTCTCCAATAATCCCCACCATCGTATCACCAACATGGATACCAATGCCAATATTCAGCGGAATCTCTCCATTGATTTTACGGCTTTGATTGTATTTTTGCAACTCCTCTAACTTCACAATTCCCGCCTCAATGGCATCATCAACCCCTTCGGGAAAAACTGCCATCACTCCATCTCCCATATACTTGACAATAAAACCATTGTGATTGCGAATTCCGGGACTAATTCGCTGTAAATAGCTATTGATAAAGTTAAAGTTTTCTTGAGCAGTCATTTGCTCGGCCATTGTGGTGAAGGAACGGATATCAGAAAACATGATAGCCATCTCTTTGTTGACGTGATCTCCAAGCTGGAAATCCACAATGCTCTGCTTTCCCAGAAATTGGAGAAATTCATCGGGAACAAAACGTCCGTAAGCCTGCAAAAGTTTCTCTAATTCCTGTTCCCGCGCTTTCACCGTTTGCACCATATGGGAGAAAACCTGTGCCAGTTCTCCCAGGGTATCACTGCGCGCTGCGACATCGGACAATATCTGAGGTTCAAAGCAGTTGTTTTTCACAGCGATAGCTGCATCTATCACCTTTTTTACCTGCTCGATATAAGTCTGCATCTCTCGATTATTATGACGGATTTGGTTTTCCAAATCCGTGGAATGCTCCGTGATAATTTCTACTAAAGTTTCATAGCTATTTTTTTCATCTTCGACTTCTTCAAGTTTCTCCATCAAATCCTGTAGCTGAGTCTTGAGTTCTTCAGGAGATGTAGATTGTGCTAAATTTATCTGGGTTGTCATAATTTATACTCCCGAATTCGGGAGCGAAAAATTGTTTTAATCGCTAGCTGTAAATTATTATAAGTTACACGATGCGATCGGTAAATCCGGTTGCTTCTGACATTCTGCGCCCCCAAATCCCGAACTTTCGTCTCAAGCTGCTGTCTCGTAGGCGATCCATCGTCAATTATGCACAATATTTCCCTGTTGCTTCAATACTAGCAAATAAATTCTAGTCAGTGGTTCGTTCTTTAAAAAATAAATTAATATTGAGGAATTACCTAACATTGATTTTTTACCTCGGTCTTTACTCAAAGTAACAGATTATGTTATCATAAATCTGTGGCTCAGATTTTTATATAAGCGCAAAATAAATACTTTAACAAAAATGCAAATTACCCAACCCCTCCACAGCGCCCTACTAATTTCCAATCTCGAAAAATCACAACACTTTTATAGCACCGTATTAGGACTGCAAAAAATTGATAGACAATTAAAGTTTCCCGGTATATGGTATCAAGTAGGCAACTTCCAAATCCACCTAATTGTAGCCGAAAAATTTATCCCAAATACCGTAGATCGTGAAAAACTAGGACGCAACCAACATCTAGCATTTTCTGTGGCTAACTTAGAACTAGCTAAAGAGCAATTAATCGCTCATCATTGCCCGGTACAAATGAGTGCATCAGGTCGATCGGCATTATTTACCCAAGATCCCGACGGTAATATCATCGAACTCAGTCAGTAACAGATGAAAATCATCGCCTACTCTTACACTGAACCTCTCCTAGAAACAGCACCGGCGGCAGAATTTTGGGGTCAGGAAGTCGATCGCACTTATCAAGACTTAGGAGGGCGAGAGCAACTGCAACAACTCCTAAAAGACTGCGCCACAGAACCAGTCAAATACCTGTTAATTCAGCGGTTTGAAGAACTAGGCGACACAGTGCAGCAAGTTTGCACCAGCCTAGAACAACTGGAAAACCTCGGCATCCAACTAATTGTCACAGACGAAAAACAAACAGAAAACAGAGCAAACTTGCTCAAACTCCTAGCAGAAATCCAGCGCAGCCAACACAGCCGCAGCATTCGCAAAGGACACGCCCGCAACCGAATCAAAGCCAAGATTCCACCGGGTAAAGCTCCCTACGGCTATCGGCGCAGCAAAGAGCGCTACACCATCGATAAAAGCACCGCCCCCACCGTCAAAGACTTTTTTGAACACTTTTTAATCTACGGTTCCTTGCGAGGTTCCGTGCGCTATTTAGCCAAGAAATACAACAAAAAAATCTCTGTCAGCACAGGCCGCCGCTGGCTGACAAATCCCGCCTACCGAGGCGATTTAGAATATCAAAATGGTCAAGTAATTTCTAATACCCATGTCCCAATTATTTCCAGAGAAGAAGCTGCTCAAATAGACAGGTTGCTGCGTCGCAATCGCCGCTTGCCTCCCCGCACCGCCAGCGCCCCTCGTTCCCTTGCTGGTTTAGCGATTTGTGCGGAATGTCGATCGCCCATGACAGTAGCAAAAGTTACCTCCTACCGCAAAGACCGCGAATACCTTTATTTGCGGCCGATTAACTGTTGTCGGCCGGCTAAATGTAGCGGCCTTTCCTACGATGAAGTATTGCAATCGACCATCAGCGGAATTTGCCAGAATTTACCCGCTGCTGTGGCCGGGTTACAGATGCCGGATATGAATGGAATCAAAGCAGGAATTGGTAGGGCGATCGAATTTAAAGAACAAATCATCAATCAACTAGCAACCCTGATAGAAAATGGCATTTTAGACACAGAAACTGCCGAATTGAGAGCCTACAAAATCCGCACCGAAATGGCACAATTGCAAAGGAAATTGGCGCAACTACCGCCAGTTAATTTGCGAGAAACAGCTCAAACTGTTTCTCTGCCCCAATTTTGGCTCGACTTATCAGAATCGGAACGCAGATTTTATTTTCGAGAATTTATCGATCGCATTGAGATAGTCCGGGAAAATACAAATTGGGAACTGCAAATAATCTTCATTTTCTAAGGCAGCTAATCATCTTTTTTGCTGGTTAGCAAATAGGCGATCGTCTCTCCTTTACCTTTTACCGATATCGGACCTCTTTCCTCAAATACATAGTCATTTTTCAACTGCTGGTAAACAGCAGTAGTAACTTGAATACACCCTGGTAATCCTTGAGATTCCATCCGAGAAGCAACATTCACAGTATCTCCCCACAAGTCATAGCTAAATTTTTTAGTACCAATGACTCCAGCAACTACAGGCCCTGTATTGATGCCGATCCGAATTTGAAAAGGTTCCCCCTTATCTGTTTTAAAATCAGCGATCGCTTCCTGCATATCCAAGGCCATATTGGCGATCGCTTCTGCATGATCGGGCCTCGGCACCGGCAACCCCCCCGCTACCATATAAGCATCCCCATTCGTTTTAATTTTCTCCAAACCATGTTTTTCTGTTAATTCATCAAACTTTGAAAAAATATGGTTGAGGAACTTCACTAATTCTAGAGGTGAAATTCTGGAAGCAAGAGAAGTAAAATTTACAATATCGGCAAATAAAACTGTTGCTGATTCAAATCTCTCGGCATTAGCAGTCTCCCCTTTTTTCAAAGCTTCAACTATCGCTGCTGGTAAAATGTTTAACAATAAATGATCTGACTTTTCTTGAGCAAGACGTACAGCTAGCTCAGCTCCCTGCCGCTCTTTAATTTCTTTTTCCAAACGTCCGACAATTTCTTCTAATTGGTTAGTTTGTTGTTGAAGTAGTTCTTTTTGACTTCTAATGGTTAGCTGATTTGCCACTCGTGCCAACACTTCTTTCTCTTGAAAAGGTTTCGTAATATAGTCAACTGCTCCCACATCAAAGGCTTTCACCTTATCTGAAGCGTCATCTAAGGCGCTTAAAAAAATCACTGGAATGGAACTGGTAGTGGGTGAAGATTTCAAATGTTCGCACACCTCATACCCATTCATTTCTGGCATCATCACGTCCAGCAAAATTAGATGTGGCGGAAACTCTTGCACTGTAGCGAGCGCCCTTTGCCCATTTAGCGCTTTACGAACCTGATATCCTTGTCCGGTGAGGATTGTTGATAATAGTCGCACGTTATGTGGCGTATCGTCAACTACGAGAATGCTGGCTGGAATTGTAGGATCTTGATTGCTGTCCATAAGATGGAAGACTTACTTATTTTTTATAAAAAATCTTAACATTGACGGTCTTTAACGGCCAATATTGCTAATTCTATAATATCATCAAATAAAAAATCATGGGCTAAAGCCGTTAAGATTTTTGCCGCTGAATCAAATTCTCTAGGTATTTCATCAATCAACTTAACAATTTTATCGTCGGAACATTCATGAGCAGCCTCAGATATCTTCTGCACCCAATCAAGAGGCATTTGACTCAGTTGCGATTCCACAGAGAGAGTGCTAGTAGGTACGCTAATTGTAGTTTCATTTTCGATGTTTTCCTCAACAGGCTCTTCATAAATATACTTGATACCTAAAAGTTCTTCCATGATCGAAAACAGTATATTTGCCTCGAAGGGTTTACGCATAAAATCATCGCAGCCTGCGGCCAAAATAGTTTTTCGTTCCTCTTCAAAAGCGCTAGCAGTGAGAGCCACAATCATGGTTTTTTTACCGAGGGGATGAGCTTTAATCAATCTGGTAGCTTCATAGCCATTCATCACAGGCATCTGCATATCCATCCAAATCAGGTGCGGTTGCCACTCCTCCCATATAGCAATAGCTTCTTGCCCATTTCTAGCTTCTCGCACGATGATGCCTAGGGGTGACAATAATCTGACTATGACTAGACAGTTGTCAGGGCGATCGTCAACCACCAAAATCCGGTATTCTGGTTGATTCGGTGCTAAACCAATTACTTTTTTCTGTGGTTTAAGCATTTTAACATCGCTAGGCTCGGCAAGCATGAACTCAATATCAAATGAAAATTTACTTCCCAAACCAGGTATACTTCTGACACTAATATCTCCTCCCATCATTCGTACAAAATTGCGACTAATTGGTAAACCTAATCCAGTCCCCTCTTGAGATTTATAACCTGTTTTTGTTTGCTCGAAAGGTTGAAATAATTGATTCATCTCTTCTGGGGCAATCCCAGCACCAGTATCTTCAATTTCAAAATTAACTCGTAACGATACCGGCGGAATATAATTCATATTTACAGTATCAAATTCCGGCGACATAGACTTTAGGGAAACCGTGTCGGTGGTGATTGTTTTTGGGAGCCTAAAATCTGCGGCTTGAACAGTCAAACTTGTTTCTACCTGATTTTTTACTCGCAAGGTAACGCTACCAGTGTCTGTAAATTTGATCGCATTGCCGATCAGATTAATCAAAACTTGACGCAATTTACCATCATCTCCCTTCACAAAGTGCGGTACGCCTTCAGCTACTTCAAAATTTAGCAGCAATTTCTTAGATTTAGCTTTCAATCGGAACATTTCTTCTAAGGTTTCTAACAGACGGATTAAATCAAAACTGCTTTCATTAAGCTGAGTTCTGCCTGCTTCGATTTTCGACATTTCCAAAATGTCATTAATTAAGGAAAGCAAGTGTTCTCCCGCGCGATTAATAATTTGTAGATGCTGCTGGTGTTGATTGTTTAAAGATGAATCGCGCACCATCACCTGACTAAATCCCAAAATGGCATTCAGGGGAGTCCGCAATTCGTGGCTCATAGAAGAGAGGAATTCGCTTTTGGCACGGTTAGCTCTATCCGCAGCTAAGACAGCTTTTTGTAATGCCAATTCTGCCACTTTGCGTTCGTGAATTTCTGTTTTGGCTTGTTCAAAAAGGGTGGATTGCTGGATGGCAATTGCTAGCTGCACGGAAATTTGCTGGAGAGATTCTATCTCAGAAGAGTTCCAATGCCTTTGACTCCGACAGTGATGAGCAATCAGTAGTCCCCATAATTTTTCACCTTGCAAAATGGGAACCACCAGGTTAGCTTTAATTTCAAACTGGCTCAGTAAATTAAGGTGACACTCAGAAAGACCCGCCGTGTAAATATTGTCGATCGCCCGAATGTGTCCCTGCTCGTAAACAGACACGTAGTGTTCCCGAAAACAATTATCATTAATGTCAATTCCCAAAATCGGCATCGTATTTTTTGCCACTGACTCAACGGCAATAAAACCACTCCAATCTGGGTTAAAACGATAAATAACTGTTCTATCGGTTGCCAAAAAATCCCGGACTTCTTCCACAGCCATTGTCAGCACTTCTTCCAGGTTAAGAGAGGAACGAATCCGCTCTTGAATGGAATTCACTAGCCTCTCCCTTTTTAGTTGTTGCTGCAAGGTAATTTCCGCTTGTTTACGCGCAGTAATATCTACGGCATAACCAACGCACTCCATAGGTACACCCGCAGCATCTTTTACCAACTTAACCTCATCGTATATCCACCGATAACTACCGTCTTTGTGTCGTTCGCGGTATTCGTAGGAAATTGATTCTTTTTCCAATATTTGAGCGAACAAATTTGTAACATTTTCTCGATCTTCGGGGTGAATCAGGCTATACCAATCAATAGAACCATTCATAAATTCTTGGGATTCATAACCTACCATTAAAAAAATATTTTCGCTAACAAATGTCACGTCATAATTTCCACCTATTTGGCAGCTAAAAATTACTGCCGGAGTTGTCGCCAATAAATATTGCAAGCGTTCGGTAACAGACCGCAATTTTAACTCGGCTTGCTGGCGCTCCCCAATTTCTTTTTCTAAGCACTTGTTGGTTTCAATCAACTGGGATGTGCGTTCTTGCACCTTAATTTCTAAGTCTTCGTAGGCCCTACGCAACTCTAATCTTGCCTGTTTTTTTACTAAAATTTCAGCCTCCAATTTGCTATTTATTTCTTCTAATTCTTGGGGGGTTCTTAATGATAAAAATTGTGGTAATAGTGTTACCATCTGTCCCGCTGTGTAACATGAAACCATTGCAGTGAGGGCTTTTTCTATCCCAGATAACCAATAGGCGGAATGCCACAGAGTCCAAATTTCTAGCAAGTGACCAGTGCCGCATAGAATAATAAATGCACCAAATAAAGCAAAAATTCCTAAAAAAGGAACATCCCGCCGTTTCAATACAAAATAAATCAGCATCATGGGAATTGAAAAATAGGCGATCGCAATTAAAAAATCGCCCGTTACGTGGAGCCACACCAAAGGCGTTTGCCACAGATAGCAATGACCGTGTGGCATATATTGAGTAGGAGAAAATATATTTTTGACTAATTCCAACATAATGTTTGCGATTGGCAGATAATACAGTTGGCTGGGAGTAATTCAGGGAGAAATCGGAGCGAAGATTTTGGTGTGTAACTAAACTCAATCTTGTCGCCTTTCCCCGACGATATTTCCTAGACCTGGGTTCCAGGCATCGGAGACTTTGTTGATGAATAAAAGTAGGCCGATCAAAATACTTTTAATTAAGTTAGCATTAATTGACAAACCATTAGCAATGTCAACTGTCACATTTTAATTGTAGCTGGACGAACAAATGTGACACATACATGACATTTTAGCTAACTATCGAGAAAAAGCCTCAAAAAAGTAGGCAAAGCTCCCTTGCAGCTAGGAGCTCCTCTTAAAATTAGGTTATGCCGATCGCTCAGGGAACGCTATTAACACAAAATGTAATGATTGTCAAGGATTTCGATCCGATGATTCGAGATCGAGTTGCTCAGATCGTTCAACGGCTATTAGGAGAGTTATGAGAGATTGGAATGCTTTAAAGTCACGCTATTTGCGAGACGAACTGCCGGTTCGTCTGGGAAATTTAGCATCAAATTTGGCACGGATTAAATCCCGATGTCAAAATGCAGCTAATAGCGAAATAATTGAAGATTTACTGGAAGAAAGCAAGCTGTTTATTGAATGGACTGCTGCCGATACAGAGATAGAAATAGCTGCTGAGTTAGTTGAGTTGCAGGTTCAGTTAGCTTGCTGGCAGTATTCTTGGGCTGAGATTCGCTCGAACGTTCAGCAACGAATAAAAGTTAGCGAACAGGTAAAAATCTGGTCAGAAAAAGTGCTGAATATGTCGGGTTTGTTGGCTGCGAATTAGATAAGTGCGCGATCGCTCTTGATGCGCGATGTGCTATTTTATCCATAAGAGCGATCGCGTTACGCAGTTGCAAATTCGGTAAACTGACGCAAATGCGGTGGATGAAAGGCGAGGACGATATCTTCACAAGACACCCCAGCTTGCAGTAAATCGGTTGCAATACCGTCCTCAGTCCGGTCTTCTTCAATCCAGATTTTTCCATCTTTCAGGCGAACGTGAATGACATTGCTTTTGATGCGATTATCTTGATACCAACCCATTTTTATTAGAAGATACTGCTCGCGAATCGGATCGAACAGCAAGACAGATTCGACATCGGAATTGCCCGAGCTTAGCTGCTGGTATTCTTCAAGAATTTTTTGGATTAAGCTTCGGTATCGTTCGAGTTTATCCATCGTTCAATAACCTCCTGGATTGGATCGAAAAGCAATAGGTTAACTTGATTTTTTTGAATCATTAGTTGAGCGAGCGGAGTTTGAAATTTATTATCGTACAAGTTAGCTGCAACTGCCAAGTATAGCTTGAAATCCAGGGAATGTAACCGCAAATAGGCGGCGATCGGGCACGACAGTCTTTTACCCACCTCACAGCTCAACCCAACTAAAATCTTGAGGACCGATCGCCATAATATTTGAATAATCGTTTGAGAATTATCGCCAGCAACAATTGGCTATCTCCACCGCGCCAAGGAGGGAGCGCGATCGAACTAGCAACGATAAAACGCAAACTCTGTATAAACTTACCCGCTTCCAGGTAAGCCAGTCCTAAAACTGCCAGTGCAATTCCTTTAAATAAAGAATTATTAACGGTTTGAGCGATCGCTAAAGCTTGTTTTCCATAATCTAGTGCTTTAGGAATGTCTCCCAGTGCGCTATAGAGATAAGAAAATTGCGATAAGGACTGAGATTCGTGGTGTTGATAGTGATATTGACGGGCCAGATCCAAACATTGCTGGGTTTTTTCTAAAGCTAGTTGAACCTCATCTTGCCAAGTATGAATAAATGCCAGAGTTAGTAAGGCGTAACATTGAACGCTTATATCACCACTGTGTTGATTAATTTCCAAAAGTTCTTGGGAGCAGGTTAGAGCGGCTCTAAAGTTGCGCTGGTAACAGTAGACTAAGCCCAAATTCACCAATAAAGCACTAACTTGATGGCAATTGCGGTTTTGGTGTCGTTGCTGGTACTGTTGCTCTAAGGCATCTAAAGCTTTTTGGCGTTTACCCAACTGAGCATTGGCGACGGCAAGCCGTCCGAGAGCGTACCATTGGGTTTGCGTATCGTTAATAGTACGGGCGATCGCTAATGCTTGCTGACAGTGATGAGTCGCCTGATGAAACTGTCGCAGGTGAATGGCTAAATATCCCAAAGTCGCCAAGGTTTGACCTCTCTCAACCGCTGTAGACGAGCCTTCGCCGTAACTATCTTGCTCCCACCCCAAGCTTTCTAGCGATACGGCATCCTCCAATTGAACGCGACAGCCAGATTCATCAATTCGATCCAATACCTGCAACTGCTGCTGACAGTAATTCCAAGCTGTTTGATATTGTCCCCAATTGCCGTAGCAAAGCCCTAAACCACCAAGTGCTTTAGCTTGAGCCTCTGTATTGTGATTCTCTGTGGCTAATTGTAATAAACGCTGATAGTAATCAACTGCGGTGGGAAACTGACAAAGATGGGTATAAGCATAGCCCAGGTCATTGAGACAAAGACAATCCAATTGGGGATTAACTTTACCTAATAAAGGTTGACATATAGCGATTTGTTCTCGGTAAAGTCCCCAAATTCTAAGCTGTTGGTGTAAAACCTGCGAATTCCCTTCGATATTAGGACGAACAAATAAAATTTGGCGAATCAGATCCCAGGCTTTTAACTGTTCTAGATGGTGAGCCGCCTCCAAGTAGCCTCGGACTTGTTCGAGTTGAGAAGCTTGGTGATTGGGTTGATAGTGCTTGAGCCAGTAAAAAGCGGCTCGTAAATGCGCTTTTTCATAGAGAGTCGGTTGTCGATCGAGAGGATGTGCATTATTTAGAACCAACTCTCCTGTTGGTGTCAAGCAGCAATTTAAAATCTGGGATTCTGTTAGCGTCTTCAGTTGCAATGCTCGATCCAAGGCAAAATTCATAACAGGATCTCTGGTTGAAAATTAACAAGATGCTGGAGCGCGATGCTGCGAATTAAACTGTGAAGCCGATAGAATACGCGCCCAGCCTTAGAGTCTGTTTCTAGGAGAAAGCGGCGTTGTAAGGTTTGAAAGGCAATTATTTGCGCTTCTTTAGGAGAATCTGCAATTAATAATAGCCAAGCAGTTCGCTCTACAGAGCATCGATAGGTAGCTCCCATACAGAGCAGAACGTAAGCCAAAGGAGATGAAACGCGCAGACGGATAAATGTTCGTTCGATGCGGCACTTAACTAGATCGGTTAAGTTGATGCTGTAATTGGCTAAAGTTACTGAGTCGGCGCTCGAACGTAAATCAGAAGCTATTTGCTGTTGTTCAATGGTTACAATCTCTTCGCCATAATCGTGCCAGTAGGCTTGAATGTCGCGGTTGTATGGACTTTCTCGAATTTCTCCAGCGATTACTCGCAAAGCAAGCGGATGGCCTTCATAAACCCTAACGATGCGTTGTAAATATTCACGTTCCTCATCTGTCTGAGGATAAACTTCCCAACTCCCAAAAAGTTCGAGGGCTTCTTCGGGATTTAAGCCTTTGAGGTATTCTAGGTGCGATCGCTCTAAATACCGTCCCTCGGCTATGACAGGGAGGCGATCCTGAGAAGTTAGAATCAAGCGAGATGGCATTGGTTCTACTTGGATAAAGCGATCGAAAAATTGGGCAAATAAGGGATCTTTGTAGTGAAACTCGCCGCGATCGCCCGTTTCCAGGATTTCCTCAACCATGTCGAGGAGCAGCAAAGAGGGATGGGTTTGCAAATAATTAACTAAATCGATGACCAGTTTTTGAGACTCGTGTTCTAACTCAAAATCCGATCTCATCTGCTCTTTTAAAAGTAAGCGAGCGAATTGTTCAAAGGTTTGCTGCTCAGCATCAAAGCGAATTACATGAACGAATGGCCACGTTTGAGCGATCGCTGGTTCTAAACTCAGTCGAATTGCCAGAGATGACTTGCCTATCCCTGTAATTCCTACCAGCATTAGGACGCGACTAATGCCTTGAATCTTCTCAGTTAACGCATCAACTAACGATTCGCGCCCAACCCAACGAGTTTCATCTTCATCTATAGAAAGCGTAGAATAGTTGGGTGACGGTGAACTCTCTAATAGTTCAAATTCTGGTCTATAAAAAGCAGATTGACTAGCGAACTGAGATTTTCGATGTTTAGCATAATGCTTGAGGACGCTCTGAAAATTCAACTTTGTCACTTTTTGTCGTAGAGCGGTTGAGAGCATCTGCCAAAGTTGCGATCCAGTATCTTTGATATAGCTATAGTCATAGTCAAAAGCATTAGCAATCTGCATATAAGACTGTCCTTCCCAAGCTTGACAAAAGACTATCTTCTGCACATTGTTTAATTGCTTTATTTCCAGAATTTCCTCAACGATATTTAGTGCCTCATCATCAGTCATTTTTTCCATATATAGCCTTTCTCAGTTAGGTGAGGTACAGGGTAATGGGTAATGGGGGCATGGGGCATGGGGCATGGGGCATGGGGCATGGGGCATAGGGTATAGGGCATTACCGATTACCAATTACCAATTCTCGATCGTAACTCATCTTTCTGAGAAAGGCTATATAGCAGTTCTCAAAAAAGTGAGGTATACCCGATGCCCGATGCCCTGTTTGGCCGATGCCCGATGCCCGATGCCCGAAGCGTACCTCATCTTTCTGAGAAAGGCTATAGACTTCTAAAATAACTATTTCTATTCGATCTCAGGTATTGACACTCTCAGGGCTGAAGCCACTGAGATTCTGCGGACAGAGCGGATTTGGGTAACATCCAAATTCTAACTCTCGCTACGGTCGTCAAGCACCGTCTACCCAGTCGGTCAAGGTTTACACCCAACTTACTGGCTACTTTTCTCAGGATATTGGCGGAACCATTTAAGTCTGCATTCATCACTGTTCCATCGACAGACCGATACAATCCACGCTTAATTCGCTTTCCAGATGCTTTCCACCCTTCCGGTTTTTCACCATATTTGGGCAGGGAGTCTCCATCTAAAAAACTAGCTTTGGACGTATACGCTTCTTCGGTTTCTGTAAACTTAATACCGTGCAAGTCACACAGTTGATTTAATCGGTCTTTCAGCTTTCCCAAAGGCATTTGAACAAACTTTTGATTGTTTTTTTTGCCCATATTGACATGGGATTTGAAACCTTGATTCCAACCACAAATAATATTCCCGACCCTGTATTTCAAGCAATGGCTGACAATCAACTTCGCAGCCTTATTGATGCCATCACGCATTTGGTGATTGCGTTTGCGAGTTACGCGGTCTAGCCAGTTATCCCAATAGCCTTCAGGCTTTCCTTCTTTTCTGGTTGCGACTTTTTTATTCCACAATTGATTCATCGCTTTCATGGCACGAGCATCAATTAAGAAAGAGTTTCCTAGTGTATCGACACAAGCTGCTAAATTGTCAGCAGTCCCCAAGTCAATTGATAATGCTTGGCCAATATCCAGATTATGTTGTTCTTTTTCAACCTCGTAGGATATCTCAAGGTAAAAAACTCCATTCTTAGGGAGAATCGTAAACTCTTTCACTCTAGAAAAATCAAGATTTGACGACATAGGCAGAAAGAATTCGTCAACTCCAAACCATCGCTTTACCGTCAATCCCAACGAGAATCTCAACTGATTGCCGATAAGTTTAGGCCTTAAACCTCCAGAATTAGGATAAGCTACTTTGAACAACTTAGACCCTTTCAGGTATCCCGGCGGCTTGGGTTTAAAATGCAATTGACCTTTGAGATACAAATCTCTTAATTCTTTGAAAGATTTAAAAGCTTCTGTGACTGACATCAATGTTTGCTGCATTGGTGTTGATGGCAAGGACTTAGCAACCATTGACTTCGCAACTGACGATTCAAAAGATAAGTCAAACTTTCCAGCCAACAGTTTTCCTGTCTTGAAAAAAGTTTGACGAGCCAAGTAAACGCCACTATTGTAAAGCTTGCCAGATTGCTGACAGAGATACTCTAACAATGCTTGAAGTTCCTGATTGGGCGACAGCAATACTTGCTGAACTCCCATTGCTTTTTTGGTTTTAGTCACCTCTATTTTCCTAAATACTGGTTGATTTGTCTAGTATAGGCGACTATAGTGGATACGTCCAGCTATATCAACAAAATATTTATGTTGCCACTACCTGAATACAAAACCCACAACCACGTCAAGTTCTTACTTAACTACCACTTCGTCTTTATCCCTAAGCGCCGCAAGAAAGTTCTAATCGGGAACGTGGCAACTAGAACCCGCCAAATATTTCTGGAACTGTCAATTGAAAAAGGTTGGGACATTCTGGCGCTAGAAGTAGCGCCAGACCATGTACATCTGTTTGTAGCTGTTAAACCAACGGATACCCCTGCGTTAGTCGTTAAATTATTTAAGGGTCGTTCTAGCCGTTATTTGCGGGAAGAGTTCCCGCAACTAAAAAAGCTGCCATCTTTATGGACGAGCAGCTATTTTGTGAGCACGGCGGGTAATATTAGTAGTGAAGTGGTGAAAAGATATATAGAAGACCCGCATCATTCGGCCAATTAAGAAAGACAAGGGGACTGAAGTCCCCCGCGCCGCTTCCCTAGGAAGGACTAAAGTCTCGCTCGTTTCCCGCATCCCGCATTAATTCTTATGATTCCGCACCCTCAACTGTCGCACAGACAACCACAGCTAGCAGAGGTGAGCGATCGGACATTTTGTTTTAAGTATAAATACTCATGACTTTGTGAAGAATGAGCTAATGGGCTAGTCAATAAGCTGTTACGCATTTAAACCATTAACAAGCTAGGTAAGGTGCGTCAGCTAGAACACTTACTATACATGGGAAACGCTTATCTACGCTAAGCACCCTACTATCCTCCTTTAAATGCCGAACAGCTTAGAGACAGATAATTTTTAGATTCTAGATCCGACTTCGATCCGACTTCGATCCGACTTTTATCGGACTTTTATCGGACTGCCGGACTTGCTACACAGCGGTAGAGTAGTTACACCTGAGTTATGCAATTGAGCAGAGCATCAAATACAGCAGCACTTATCGTTGATGAAATATCAGCACGACTAAACGCCGTATTGAGACATTTTAGCTGAATTAACTACCTTTGGCGGTGCATGGCATTCTTTTGCAACCAGGTTGAAAAGCCGGATGTAACAGTTTGTTGGCACGAAAGGCTACTCAAAACCTTCAGCAGGTCAGGCATCTACCGAACAATTTCAGCAAACACTAGCAGGAATGAAGATGAACCAATCTCTCGGACGCTCACCCAAGCGTGGGTTTTTGTCAGTTTCCTTTAGTAAAGCACTAACGATCGGCGTTCTGAGCGCCATTCTACCTTTACTCGGACACGCACAGCCTTCAGTTGCCCAAACGTGCAATCCCTTCGGCTGTTCTCAACCCGGTGCCGGTGCTTGTAACCCTTTTGGTTGCCCAAATCCGGGTGCAGATCCTTGCACTCCTTTTGGCTGTCCGGCTTCGCCAACTCCTGCTGGCGGGACCGCAGCGCAGCCCCCGGTCATTTATCAACCGCAGCAACCTCCCGTAATTTACCAACCGCGACGGCAAATTGGTGGTTCTCCGCAGGGGATCAGTAACTGCATGAAAAACCTGATGTACGAACAACAGCTAGTTTGCACTCGCAGTTATTGCAGCCAAGTGAGTCGAGAAGATGGTTGGGGCGGTTGGCAACTGCAAACCGTGAGAACTCAAACCAGTGAAGCTGCTGCCGTTCAGGCTTGCCAAAACGCACGCTAAGACAACTTTCCATTATTTGTAGAGCCATGATTATAAATCATCAAGCATTGACGATGGCAGGCGCGATCGCCACGATGCTATCACCATTGCTAATGACCCAAGGCGCGATCGCCCAGAGTTCGATTCGAGAATGTCTTAATGAGTTTGTCCGCCAAGGCGTTTCGCCTGATAAAGCTGCTGACCTGTGTTCCAGTGGTGGTTTGGCGATCGAAAGATGTGTAGAGAATAAGCGATTTCGCACTTACGAGGGTGCACCTCGACAGCGAAAGGATGGTAAGACAGAATACATTTACCCGATCGATGCGTTCTCTGCAGAAAGTACCAGCGGAACTCAATGCTGGACTGATCATCGAAACTTCTTTAATCCCAAGAATGTCTGCTGGGCGAGTTCGATTAGGGTTTCGGTATTGAGTGAAGAAGAAGCGGTCAACCAGTGCCGTAATGCGGTGGGTGGCAATCCAGTGGCTCCTGTCAGTAATCCAAATCTGAACACACCGCCGATCATCATTCCCGGAGGCGGAGGTACAACCTGGACTAATCCGGTTGGAGGGTCGCCACAGGCGATTCAGCAGTGTATGGAGAATTTGCTGTATCGAACAGAGGTACAGAAACCATTTTCAGGCTGGATTTGTGTTGCGAATGATGTGAACTGTAAAACCGTCAGAGTCAGAACACAAATCAGTGAAGCTGCTGCCGTTCAAGCTTGCCAAAACGCACGCTAAAAAAACCTTTTTTAGGGGATGTTCAATCGAAATAAGAGTGCACTGTTACCACTAATTGTTAAATTACACAACGATCGATAGGAGTAAGAAGTCATGTCTAAAAAAACTTTTCTGCGAAACTTATCTATTGCTGGTATCACGCTTTCTGGTGCGATCGCCTTGAGCAGTAAGCCAGCCTGTGCTGCACCAACTACTTTTCAATGTATTACTTCCGGTAGCGGGTATGCCACCATTGCTGTCGCTGGTGGCAAGAAGACGAATCCTTTAATCACGTACAATAACCCCGTCTTTTCTGGGAGTGGCTATACACCTCAACGGCAATCTAACTATTTAACTTTTGTAACGATCGCTGACTTCCAAGTATGTTAAGTCCGGTGGTTTGAGGTTCGAGCAGTTAGCGATCGCTTGCATCATCTTAAAACTATAGCTTGCCTGTGGTTGTCCATTACGACAAGCTTGTGTTATCGCTCCATCAGTTTATTTAACCCTAAAAAAATAGTTGAGCAAAAAAATGCCAAATCAAACCTACTCTATTGTTGACTTAGGCACACTGGGCGGCTCTGAAAGTCGAGCTTGGGCGATTAATAATAACGGTCAAGTTGTTGGAGATGCTCAGATAGGTAGCGGAGAGTTCCGTGCTTTTCAATTCACTGATATTAACAGTAACCAGCAACTAGATCCTGGTGAAAATCAAGACCTTGGCATAGTAGGAAACCTATCAGAAAGCCGTGGGCGCGATATTAATAACAACGGTCAAGTTGTAGGTTTTCTTGCAGGAAGTAATGGAACCCGCGCGTTCATCTGGGACAGTACCAATGGAATGAAAGAGTTAGAAAGTGGTACTGCTTCGGCTCTTAGTATCAACAGTAACGGTCAAGCAGTTGGTTTTTTTAAAGTTGCTCCTAACTTTCATGCTATTCGTTGGGAAAACAATCAAAATCTCCCACTAATCACGCCTGTTGACAATAGTAGCTGGGCTACTAGCAATAACGACAATGGCGATATAGTCGGCTACACAAATATTTTTGGTACTGGCGTACAAGCTTTTCTCTGGAATGGTGGAACAATGCAAGACGCCATTAACCTCGGCACGCTGGACAACGCATCAACAATTAGAGCGTGGGATATCAACAGCCAAGGTAAAGTCGTCGGTCAGTCAGGTAGCAAAGCATTCTTTTGGACTGCAAGTGGTGGGATGAAAGACCTCGGTTCGCTAGGAGGTACTAGCCAAGCTCTTGGTATTAACACTAACAGTCAAGTTGTAGGCAAATCCAATAACCTTGCTTTCTTATGGAGCGATACAAACAGCAATAGTCAGTCCGATCCTGGTGAGATGATTGACCTCAATACTTTACTTCCTTCAAGTTCTGGGTGGAGCCTCACAGAAGCACAAGACATCAACGATGCTGGTCAGATTGTAGGAACAGGTACTATTAATGGTCAAACTCATGCTTTTCTCCTGACACCAACTTCTTCCTCTGCTGAGCCAGATATATCAGTCACGATTTCTGATTCTCCAGATCCAGTGACAATTGGAGAGAACTTTAGCTATACCCTTACTGTTAGAAACAACGGTTCTGAAAATGCTACAAAGGTTGTTCTATCGCAAGCTTTGACTAATGTTACTTTCGTTAGCGCCACCCAAACTCCTCTAGAAAATAGTGTTGGTCTTGTTACATTCGACCTGGGTACTCTGGCTAAAGGACAAACTAAGACAGTTGATGTCATTGTTACTCCCAATCAAGTTGGAAAAATCAACAATACTGCTACAGTGAGTGCAAAAGAGATTGATTCTAACAAGAACAATAATACAGTCACTGAAAGCACTAGCGTCCAAGATATTAATTCTGATTTATCAGTCACGATTACTGAATCTTCAGATCCAGTAACAATCGGAGACAATCTAACCTATACCCTTACTGTTACCAACAACGGTGTGGGCAATGCCACAGGAGTTGGTTTGACTCAAACTCTTCAAAATGTAACTTTTGTTAGCACTAGCCTACCCTATGGCAAAAATAATGATGAAGTTCTATTCGACCTAGGTAATCTGGCTAAAGGAGAGACTAAGACAGTTGATGTCGTTGTTACTCCCAATCAAGTTGGAGAAATCAGCACTACTGCTAATGTGAGAGCAAAACAGAACGATCTCGACAAAAGTAATAATCAATCTACAGAAAGTACAAAAGTTATAGATATTATCGAGGAGATCGATCTAAACCCATTGCAGGTAAAGGGTAACTTCAAACTAAATAAAGCGACCAAAAGCTATAAAGCGAGCGGTGAAATCCAAATCGGACTCAAAGGTCAGCCGTTCAAGCCTTTGGTTAATCTCGAAGGGTCAATGTCCTATGACCAGAAAACCATTCACGCTGATGGAATAGTTGCACCTTCTATCGGTGATGTAAAAGTGCCATTATTCAGCGGTAAGTTTACTGTCGATGTTGGAACAGGGACCACATCATCACTTACAGAGCAAGCTCTAAATCTGCCAAACGAATTTAAACTAGGTGGATTAGATACCAGTTTTAGTAAATTATCTTTCGCTCAAGACGAACTTCAACTACAAGGCAAAATCAAACTACCCGCATCTTTAGGAAATGCTGTAGTAGGCATAACAGGCGACAATAAGCTCATCATTAACAGCACTAATGGTGTGAGCTTGACAGGCGCGAATATTTCTATACCAAAAGTAGATTTTAGCTTAGCTGGAGTTCCAATCAAAGCAGAGAATCTTTCCTTACAGTATTCCAAACAGCCCAAAGAACTATTTAAACTCCAAGGGCAAGTTACTCTCCCATCACTCTCCAAAAAAGTTACAGATATTTCTGCCAATTTTGCTGAGCCCAACTACATTCAGTTTGATGCAGATGGAAAATTAGATGCAGTCGGTTCCCTTAAGATCGGAAGCATCCCGCTAGGTGGCCCTTGGTCTATTAAAGATGCCAAACTCGATTTTGACACTATTAATAATAATGTTACTGGGGCAGGTACTTTTGTCCTACCAACCGGAATCGATGTGGAGGGAAAAATAGCTTTCCTCAATGGTGAGTTAAACACCTTCTCTGTTTCAGCGCCCAATCTAAACAAACCCATCGGTACTACTGGTGCTTATCTCAAGAGTATTGGAGGAAAGGTAGACCATATCGGCAAGTCCGATCCCAATCCGATTTTATTCGGCGGAAGTGCTGGGGTAACTGCTGGGCCTCAGATCAATCTCTCCTTACCTTCTTGGGCAGGCGGTAAATTTTCCGGTTCGCTGGTCGCACTCGATGTCAAAGCCACTATCGACGAAGAACATCTTACCGCTAATGGTGAAATCAAAATCGCTGGTGGATTGATTACAGGTACTGGCAGCGCCGAAGTTAATTGGACTGAAGATTTCATCAAAGCTGATGTAAACTTTAGTGCTTTGCAAGGCTTTATTGAGGCAAATGCAAGCTTCAAGACTAATTCCAGCTTTGACTTCGATATGACTGGTGGTGCGAGGATTAAAGTTCCTGATGATATTCCTTTTATTGGTGGCGAAGAGTTGGCATCAGGCGACTTTTTATTGCGGTATCGCCAAAACGACCCAAATGCCAATAACTTTATTATGGGTTGGGGTACTGTACCAGTTTTAGGTACGGCTGGTGTAAAGGTTGGGTTTGATGGTACGTGGAAAAGAGTTGGTGCTGAAGAAATTGAATCAATTAAGCAATCTATCCAAGGTCAAGGATCTATATTCCCCGGATTCAACTTTGATAACAGTAATATTCCATTACTAGACGATCGCACTCTTGATCAGACTGTAACGCAAGCTTTGCAAATTGCCCAAAACAAACTCAGGAATTTTGCCACGGCTCCAGATTTCAGCAGCAAGATGAATATAGCCTTTGGTAATACCTGGGATACCAAGCAAACCGAGTTATTAACCCAAGCTTGGTCAGTGGGAGATTTTAGCGCCCTTCCACCGATTGAAATTCACCCAAGAAACATCATTAGTAACGCTAATGCTGCTTTTGCCGATACAACCAAAACTGTTTACATATCCCAGGAATACTTAAGTCAAAACGTTACTAACCTGGATGCAATTGCTAGCGTGCTGCTAGAAGAAATTGGTCACTCCGTAGACGCTCAGGTAAATGTTTTAGACTCTCCTGGAGATGAAGGTGCTATTTTCTCCGCACTGGTAAGCGGCGAAACTCTAACTGATTCCCAGCTACAGCAGTTAAAAGCTGAGGACGATGCGATTCTTATCAACTTAAATGGTAAAGATACTCAACTCAACCTCAACTCTTCCCAAGAAGACACCTTCCGCGTCAGTGCTGGAAAACCTTGGCTGTCTATAGCTGTTAACTGGGAAAACTCTGCCAGCAACGTACCGATTCAGTTGCGAGCGCCTGATGGTACTGTTTATACCGAAGCTGACATAGCCAAAAATGACAAGATCGATATTGTCAGTGAGCTTAGCAACTCAACCCGTAAAGTGATCCGCATTGCCAATCCCACCTCTGGCGACTGGACGATTAAACTAACCGATACCGCCAATCTGGGCAATGTTAAATTTGCTGCTTTAGCTGGAACTAATGCACCCACGATCGAGATAACCGGACTTACCCAGGACATTGCCAAGGAAAATGTCACGATTAACTACAAAGCATTTGATGTAGACTCAGATGCCAAAATCAGCTTCTTCTATGACACAGATGGCGAAGGTTTTGATGGCATACTACTGGCTGATAATCTAATTGAGAAAGACGGGGCTGGCAGTTACGTCTGGAATACGAAAAACATACCGATCGACAATTACCACATCTATGCGATCGCTATGGATGAAAATAGCGCCCCTGTTTTTGCCTATTCTCCGGGATCTGTTCGAGGCGGGAACACTAATTCCCCTTTTACACCCCCGACTCCGACTCCGACTCCAGTCCCGACTTCGACTCCGACTCCAAAACCAACCCCAACCCCGACTCCGACTCCGACTCCAAAACCAACCCCAACCCCGACTCCGGCTCCAGAACCAATCCCAACCCCGACTCCAACTCCGACTCCAGAACCAACCCCAACCTCGGCTCCAACCCCGACTCCGACTCCCGAACCAACCCCAGCCCCGACTCCAACCCCGACTCCGACTCCCGAACCAACCCCAGCCCCGACTTCAACTCCAACTCCAGAACCAACCCCAACCCTGACTCCAACTCCAACTCCAACTCCGACTCCAGAACCAACCCCGACTCCAACCCCGACTCCGACTCCAGAACCAACCCCAACCCTTGAGGAAAGCAACAGGGGTGACACCCTAATTGGCACTAACAGTAACGACCTCATCATCGGTGGTCAAGGTGATGATGTCTTAATCGGTAAGTTGGGAAAGGACAGCCTTTTTGGTGGGCTGGGTAATGACTTACTCTATGGCAATCAAGGCAAAGACATTCTCAATGGGAATCAGGGTAACGATACCGTACACGGTGGCAAAGGCAACGATGTTGTCCGTGGTGGCAAAAACGATGACCTGATTTTAGGCAGCTTGGGAGATGATAGCCTTTTCGGCAATCCGGGCAATGACACATTAATTGGCGGTCAAGGCAATGATTCTCTTATCGGTGGTGCTGGTAACGATTTGTTTGTTCTGGGTCCTGCTACCGGAGTAGACACGATCGCTGACTTCCAAATAGGTCAAGATCGACTGGGATTATCGGGTGGTTTGAGGTTTGAACAGTTAGAGATCGCTCAAGGTACTGGCATCTCTGCACGAGATACCTTCGTCCGCATCGCTGCTAATCAAGAATTACTGACCATTCTGTCTGATGTGCCAGCTAGTTCTATTACGGATGCTGCATTTGCCATTATGGGAACTTAAATAGCAGTGACTCCGTTACATCCCATCAACGCGAGTCAACTAATATCTCAGGGCTTAGGTAACAGTAATTCCAGACAGTGCAAAGCAAAAGTTTTTTATATGCCCGAAGTGATGAGCTTCGGGATACTCTGTCGCGGTTAACTGGGCAATTTTTTTATCTAAAATCGTCAGTCAAGTCCAAGGAAATAACTCGATCGCCCTGGATCTGTCGATCGCCCTGGATCTGTCGATCGTCCTCTAAGTCAAGTGGGTGCGATCCTGCAACGAGTGCTTCGCTAACGTAGTTGTCTGCACACTACATACATATAGTGTGTCTGCGTAAGTCCTGTGGTAATTGGTAATTGGTAATTGGTAATGGGGTACTTGTGCTGCCCTTCGACTACGCGAGCGGGTCGAAGTATGGGGTACTTGTGAGTTCGCAAAGTCGAAGTATAGGGCATTACTAATTACCAACTACCAATTACCTATTACCTATTGCCTATTATATCAATTCCGGTTGTATCGGAATGATTTAACCGCGAAGGCGCGAAGGACGCGAAGGAAGAGAAGAGAGAGATTAATCATTCCGATGTCAACGGATTTGATATTACCAATTCTCGATCGTACCTCCGATCGGATCTCGATATAGTTTGTTTGGCAACTAGAATAACTACAGACTAATGAAATCACTAGCGGTAATAGTCTTAGCGGGTACACCATTCAAATTTGCCAGCAATTGACCAGTGGCACTGACACTAATCAACACTTGATTATTGCTAGAAATAATGCTGAGTTGACTCAAACTCAAACCAGGATTTAATCCAATTAGATCCTCACCCTTGCGGAAATCAGTAATCAACTCGCTTCCCCCATTCGGACTTAACACAAACACATCATTTCCCGAACCACCAGTCAAAGTATCGTCCCCAGCATCACCACTCAGGAAATCCGCACCACTACCGCCACTGAGAATATCGTTACCTTTGCCGCCATAAAGCGTATCATTGCCGGCGCAACCATCTACAAGATCGCTATCATTACCACCAAAAATTAAATCATTACCATCGCCACCACAAAGACTGTCGTTTTCTTTGCCACCGTAAAGCGTATCATTGCCAGCTTGACCAAAAATCAGGTCTGCACCTTCATTGCCAAACACAATATCATTGTCATTTCCAGCATTAATTGTGTCATTCCCTAAGTTTCCTAAAATATAGTCATCGCCATTTTCACCGAACAAGATATCGTCATCTTTGCCACCAAAAATAGTATCATTGCCGATACTACCAGCCATCGTATCTTTACCAAAATCTCCCCTCAAAAAATCGTTGCCATCGCCACCCAAAACAGTGTCATTATCCTTCCCTGCATAGATAGTATCGTTGCCATCGCCACCTTGAACCAAATCGGCACCATCATTGCCAAAAATTGAATCGTTATCGGCACCACCATCAATGTTGTCATTGCCGCCCATACCGTAGAGGGTGTCATTCCCAGACAGCCCATTAATCAAGTCGTTGATGGAGGCACCCATAATGAAATCCGCCGTGCTACCGCCGCCCTGAGTTTGTTGAACGGGGTTAGGAATAATGCTGGCAGAGTTGAATTCTGGGGCGCTGACGCGATCGCACAAGCAATCATCGGTACCAGGAATGGGTGTGGGTGTGGGTGTGGGTGTGGGTGTGGGAGTGGGTGTGGGTGTAGGAGTTGGCGTGGGAGTTGGCGTGGGAGTGGGAGTCGGTGTGGGAGTCGGTGTGGGAGTCGGTGTGGGAGTCGGTGTGGGAGTCGGTGTGGGTGTAGGAGTTGGCGTGGGAGTGGGAGTCGGTGTGGGAGTGGGTGTGGGTGTGGGTGTGGGAGTGGGAGTGGGAGTAATGCTAAATTCAAAAGCACCAATATCAACGATCGCACTTCCGTTACCATCACCATCCACAGGGCGAGTCACACCCCGCTGATCCGTAGCCGGTGCCCCCGCACCAGTACCAGTATCAATGGCGGGACTTCCTACTAGCAATGGCAGTACAAAAGCGCCGTTGATATTTTGTAAAGTGCCAAGTTTCGGATCGGCGATCGTCACCTTGGCAGTGGCATTATTATCATTAGGATCTCCCGTAGTCAGTTTGGCGGGAAATTGCAGATTATTTCCCCCATCAATTAGTTCCCTTCCAGTTTGCTGCTTAACCTTAAAAGGATTACCCGCCGTATTACTATCAAAAATTGTATTCTTGACAGTAATTGGTTGATTTCCAAAGGTTGCAATACCTCCCGAATATTCCCCAGCACTATTTTTGGCAAAAGTGGAATTAACGATATTAGTTGCAAAAGAATCTGTGTTACCCACAACTATTCCTCCGCCCTGATTGGCAGCAGTGTTCCCGGAGAAGGTACTATTAACAATACTGACATTTCCATCTTCGCCAAACCACAAGCCGCCACCATTATCATCGGCTGTGTTGTTAGCAAAGGTGCAGTTGGTAACAGTCAATTCGGCATTTCCATGACGAACACCACCTCCAGACCCGCCAGAACCTGATGAATATTTGACTGCTTTGTTGTTAATAAAAGTGCTATTTTCCAAAACTACTTTATCTTGTAAATAGCCAAATAGAAAGGCTGCACCTCCTTCTCCAGTCCCGATATTGCCATCAAAAACGCTGTTGCGGATCGCAATAGTGCCAGCAATGGGGCCGGGGCTTGCATTGGGGCCAGAACCATTAGCGCCATCGACATAAACTGCGCCACCAACACCTTTGTCTGTGCGGTTGCCACTGAATTTAGAGTTTTCGATGGTCAAGCTGCCCAACAGGTTATTGACAGCCCCGCCGTAGCTACCTTTGTTGTTGGTAAATTCGCTACCTTTGATGGTGAGGGAACCGCCGCTTTTAGTGGCGATCGCCCCGCCGCCGCGTTCAGTGTTGTCGGCTAAAGAACCATCATTGCCACTAAACTTACTATTAATGACTGTAGTTGTACTGCGGAAACCTGTATAAATACCCCCACCGAAACCGGCAACGTTATTATTGACTTGGCAATTTTCTAAAGTTAAAGTGCTGTTACCGCCAGTTTGAATGCCACCACCACTGCTAGTTGTTTCATCATTTGGATCGGTTCCTGGAACTTTGCCGTTGGCAACAATCAGGTTTTTGAGAGTAACATTGGTCGAACCTTCTGTGAAGATTACCCGCGAAGCGTTGTTACCACTAATGGTTAAATTACTAGCACCAATTGCGTCAATTGTCAAGTTTTTATTGATGACAAGTTGACCGTTCGTGAGAGTAATTGTTTGATTGGCTAGACTGGATGCAAATTGAATGGTGTCGCCGGCGGCTGCGGAGGCGATCGCACTTCTCAAGGAGCCAGGCCCGCTATCATTACTGTTGGTAACGGTAATAGTCGCTAAAGTTCCTTGATAATCTGCCATTACCTCTGGATTTAGGGCTAGGGGCGCTTCAATATCCCCTTTGCTAAACTCCAAATTCCAGTTACCACCGCGGCCTGTTTTATCGGTGGATGCTGCAATATCAGCACCGGTTAACTCCGAAAGGCGATCGACAAAATCACTCCCCGCACCAGCCGCTACATCGCAACCGTAAAGCATGATATCAGCTTGGTCGCTGAGGGCATTGCGCCACTCTTGCAACTGACTTTGATATTCTGATAAATTATCCGAGTTCAAAGTGGTAGAACCTAACTGCAAGCTACCAGAATTGCCATGAGAAAAGATGTGAACTTGGTCTACTGTTTCACCAGCAGCAGCGATTTTTTGTAATTCGGCACTAATTTGTTGGACTCCGTTGCCATTTTTATCTAATACAATTTTTTCTGCACCACCCTGGATACCGTTGTCCAGAGTTTGATAGTCTTCTAAATCTGATTCAATGAAAATGATAGATTTAGAAGGAGGATTTTGGAGAACCAATTGGGGATTTATACTGGTGGAAAAGTTTGAACTCATTTCGTATACCTATGATATTTTTTCCGGTGGGCTGGTAGATACAACAATGAGATTTTTTTTAATGAACCACAGAGAACACAGAGAACACAGAGTTAGAGAGGAGTAGATGTTCCTATTTTCATGATTTCTACAAAGTTTAGGACTGACGCACTTGTGACGAAAAATAATCCTTGGCGATTAGTTTGTGATTTTCGTAAGGACGTAAAATCGTAGTGAGTGCGTCAGTCCTGATTTAGATGTTTGGCGTAGTTTCTGCTCCAGTCAAAACTGGGACATCCATCGCCGTTAGATTGTTATTTGAGTGAAATCGCTAGCGGTGAGAGTATTGGGTGCAATACCGTTCAACTTGGCTAACAATTGACCAGTCCCAGTCACACTAATTAAAGTTTGATTGTTGCTGGAAGTAATACTGAGTTGATTGAAACTCAGACTTGGATTTAACCCAATTAAATCCTCGCCTTTACGGAAATCAGTAATTGTATCAGTGCCGATACTTTGGGTTAGGAAAAACACGTCATTTCCCGAACCGCCGGTCAAAGTATCGTCCCCTACATCGCCGCTGAGGAAGTCGTTACCATCCCCGCCGATGAGGAAATCGTTACTTTTACCGCCATAAAGCGTATCATTGCCGACACCTCCATCGATGAAGTCATTTTCATTGTTGCCGAACAGCAAATCGTTGCCTTCACCGCCGTAGAGTGTGTCATTATCTTTGCCACCGGAAAGCGTGTCATTTCCAGCTTGACCAAATATCAGGTCTGCACCTTCATTGCCAAACGCAATATCGTTGCCGTTTCCAGCATTAATTGTGTCGTTTCCTAAGTTGCCTAAAATGTAGTCGTCGCCATCTTCACCGAACAAAAGATCGTCATCTTTGCCTCCGAAAATGGTATCGTTTCCTACACCGCCAGCCACAGTATCTTTGCCTAGATCTCCCTGCAAAAAGTCATTGCCCTCTCCGCCAACAACAGTGTCATTATCTTTGCCACCTGCGACAGTATCGTTACCAGCACCGCCTTGAAGGAAATCTGTGCCTTCATTGCCCAAGATTAAATCATTATCGGCACCGCCATCGATGTTGTCGTTGCCGCCCAGGCCATAAAGAGTATCGTTGCCGCCAAGTCCGTTGATTGCTTCGTTAATGCCTCGACCCACGATGAAGTCGGCAGTATTACCGCCGTTGAGAGTTTGGTCAACGGGGTTGGGAGTGACGCCACCAAGGTTGAATTCGGGTGCCGGTGTGGGTGTGGGTGTGGGTGTGGGAGTCGGTGCCGGTGTGGGTGTGGGTGTCGGTGTGGGTGTGGGAGTCGGTGCCGGCGTGGGTGCCGGTGTGGGAGTCGGTGCCGGCGTGGGTGCCGGTGTGGGTGTGGGTGTGGGAGTCGGTGTGGGTGTGGGTGTGGGAGTCGGTGCCGGTGTGGGTGCCGGTGTGGGTGCCGGTGTGGGAGTTGGTGCCGGTGTCGGTGTGGGAGTTGGTGCCGGTGTGGGTGTGGGAGTCGGTGCCGGTGTGGGAGTTGGTGCCGGTGTCGGTGCCGGTGTGGGAGTTGGTGCCGGTGTGGGTGTGGGTGCTACACTAACGCTAAATTCAAAGGAACCGCTGTCCACGATCGCCCCTGGAATAGTATCACCATCTTGAGGGCGAGCCACACCTCGTTGATCTGTAGCTGGTGCCCCAGAAGGAACTCCTTTGTCAATGGCCGGACTTCCTGTCAGCAATGGCCTGACAAAAGCGCCGTTGATATTTTGCAGTGGGCCGAGGAGGGGGTCTGCGATCGTAATGCTTGCAGTCGCATTGTAATCGTTGAAGTTATTGGTTTTTTTGACAGGCCACTGAAAATTGCCACCTTGGTCAGTGAGTTCGCTGCTGGTGTTTTGCTGAATGCCAAACTCATTCCCCGCCGTGTTGTTGGCAAAAATCGTGTTTTTGACAGTGACAGACTTTCCTGCCGCTGCCGAGATTGCTCCACCCACCCAACGGGCGGAATTATCAGCAAAGGTGCTGTTGACGATGGTGGTGTCGGCATAAAGAGCCATTGCACCGCCGACATTGCCGTAAAAGTCAGTAGTTCCGGTAATTTGGTTCCCAGAAAAGGTGCTGTTGGTAATCGTGGTAGGCGCATCCATGATCCACATTGCGCCGCCTTGACCGGGGGCTTTGTTGCCGGCAAAGGTGGTGTTGGAGACTGTAAGTCCTTTGTTGAGCCCGTTGCTCAAGTTCACCACGCCGCCTCCAATGCCGTCGCTTCCACCGGGAAGCGACAAAGTTTCGTTGTTTTGGAAGGTGCTGTCTGCAATGGTTACGCTGTCTTGGATGCCGGTAAACAGATATGCTGCTCCGCCTTCGCCCCGGCCTTTGTTGTCTTGAAATACACTTTTGGTGATTTTAATTGTGCCGGAAGCTTCATTCGGATTGCTGGCGCGATCGGTATAAAGTGCGCCGCCGAAACCTCTTAAGAAATCATTGGGCTGACCGGTGGCGAAAGTGGCTGCGGTGGTATCGTTGCCGATGAATCGGGAGTTGTCAATGGTCAGCTTCCCTTGAAGGCTGTTAATTGCTCCACCGTTAATTCCTTTGTTGCTGGTGAAGTCGCTGTTGGTGACTGTAATTGCTTTGAAACTCAAAAAGCCGATCGCACCTGCACCCCGTTCATCATTACCTGCGGTGGCTACGTTACCGTTGAATTTACTGTTGCTTACTGTCAGGGTATTGTTGAAGTTACCAAAGATTGCACCACCGCCTTTGTCGGCGACGTTGTTGTTGAACTGAACATTGTCTACTGTGAGATTTACTTCGTCCGTTGTGCCGATCGCACCTCCTGTCTCGGTTGTTTTACCGTTAGTAATAATCAGGTTTTTGACGGTGAAATTGGTAGCGGTAACTACATTTGCATTGACAAAAAACGCGCGGGAGGCGTTGTTACCGCTGATGGTTAAACCAGTGGCTGCCGCGCCGTCAATCGTGATATTTTTGCCAACGGGAATGTCGAGTTGACCGCTAGTTAAGGTGATGGTTTGATTTGCTAAACCGGGAGCGAAGGTGATGGTATCGCCGGCCGCAGCAGAGGCGATCGCCGCTCTTAAGGACCCTGCTCCGCTATCGTTATTATTGGTAACGACGATGGTAGCTAAATTCCCTTGGTAACTTGCCATCACCTCAGCATTTAAGGCTAAGGGAGATTCAATATCGCCCTTGGCAAATTCTAAATTCCAGTCGCCGCCTATCCCGGTCAAGTTAGTGGATGCTGCTACATCGGCTCCGGTAAATTCTGAAATGCGATCGACGAAATTAGCGCCTGTCCCCGATGCTACATCGCATCCATAGAGCATGATGTCTGCTGTTTCTGACAGTCCGTTTTGCCAGTTTTGCAACTGACTGGCGTATTGTTCTAGGTTATCTGAACTCAGAGAAGTGTTACCTAGTTCTAGATTCCCAGAATTACCGTGAGAAATGATGTGTACTGAATCGACCTCCCCATTAGTAGAGGCATATTTGGCAATTTCTGAAGTGATTTGTTCGATGCCGTTTTGGTTGCGATCGAGTATGATTACTTGCTGTCCTGGGAGCGTTCCGGCCGCAATGGACTCGTAGTCTGCCACGCCTGAGTCTATGAAAACTAAGGAACGTAGGGGCAGTTTTTCCACTGCTGATTGTGAGTTAACTTGAGCGAACATAGAATTCATATTTGATACTCCATCAATGGCATTACTGGTAGATACAGCCTGGGAGTAATGCGATCGGTCTTCTTTGATTACACCTTAACACCTATCTTAAATTAAATGCAATAAATATCCCATTTTTTTATTTTATTTTCTCTCCTGATGTTTCACATATTAATAGTATTAATAACTATTTATGCTTGCGAATACTGGCGTTCATTTTTCTGTCCCTTGGGTGAATAATTATCCTTTAAAATCCTACAATAGGTATCCAATATCGGCACAGATGGTGACAGCCACAGGGGGATTTACCCCACAATACTGTCTGATAGAGAGGCTATATGTAAATCTTGTCAATAAAGTGCGATCGCGCTCTGAGACATCGATTCCGGCTCTATTGACCAGACTGTTAACTATGAGTTAAAAAGCTGAAACCCGACTTACTTTCATCCACCGGGTCGCTATACAAAAAACATTTGGTTGGCTTTTTCAAACAGTCAGCTATGCCACTTTTTTAACTGGCTGAACTCTGGTTCTCTGTTATCTCAACTCAGAGTTGTACGGCGCAGTTGTAAGTGGCTAGAATTAGCTTGAAATCATTAATTAACAATCTCCTTAGCACTTTGGGTGTTGCTATCTATGACTAGAGACTTGCTGTGTGAGGTGAAATGTTCCTGGCAATGGGGAATTATTTTATAATAGAAAATCGGCTATCTGAATATTCTGTGTTTTACCCGTAGCTTAGTGATTACACCCAACTTTCATTTTGGCCTATTTCTCTTGGCCGTGCATCCGCGATCGCACGGAATTTCTGTTGTCCGTGATTTCACTGAAACCTGAGACTGTCAACAGTCAAAAGTCAAGCGTTAACCGTCAACAGTCTTGAGGGACGCTAGTAATTGGCAAAATGCACAAGGGAAATATGCTATATAGCAGTCCTAAATGAGTCGTAAACTTTTTTACCCCACCCCAACCCTCCCCTTATTAAGGGGAGGGAGTAAGAAATTCACAAATGATTTAGGATTGCTAGATCAAGCATCTGTCGAAGGTGGTTTCTTACCTGCATTGCGAATATTGATAATCTTGCTCAGCACATCAAACCAAAAAACCGCTCCCATCGAAATAGCCACCCCACTCAATATCCAACCGAAAACTTTAGCCAAAAAAGCTGGCCACAATACATTTCCTTCGGGGTCTATTTCTAATCTATTGGGTTCACTCCAGCCGAAAGGTACTGCTAAATTATCCAAAGCTATACCTACTTCATTTTGAACTTTTGTGAGATTTGTTAAATTATCTAATTTTGCAGGAGTATTCTTTTCAACTAACTGCTGAGCGTACAAATTCACAGTCGAGCGCAGCATCGAATCCTTGGACAACCGATTGATAATATTCACAGTATCAGCATTGGCACCGATCGCGATCGCAGTTCCGAGCAAAATAGCTACCCCTCTAGAATTCCGCTTATAAACCCCCGAAGCCCGCTCCATACTGCGATCGAACCAAATTTCAATTTCCCGCTGAAACCGCTGTAACTGCTCCTGAGTATCTCCCCCATCTTTTTGTGCGCGCTCTGCTAAAATATAAAGACTATTTTTCAGAGATTCTGGCATACTATCAACAGTTGCTTGAATTTGTTGATAAATCGGACTATTTTCTTTCTCCTCCATAATTTCTGTGACAGTCTGCTGAGTTTTCCTGACTTTCCTGATAGTATTTAAAACATTGCTTAAACTCGGTTGCAGTTGCTTTCGCAGTGTTTCTCGTTCAAATTCACTGTCAAAATTAGTTTTAATAAAGCCCATCTGCCGTTGAAATTCTCTCCCTTCCAGCTCAGATTCCGGCAAATATACCTGAGAATCCTTAATATAAAAACCGAGCTTTTCTGACATTCTATCCAAACTATTTTTTAAAGTGGTAACATTATTTTTATAATCTTGAACTACGCGATTAAATTCGTCAGTCAACCACAAAAATTCTTGCTCGATAATCGGTTTAGTAGACCCGGATAGATTGAGACCATCCACAATAACTTTAATTTGTGCCAACTGTAGGTCTTTAAATCTTTCCAATCTAGTCTCGGTGATAGATTGCATCAGCTCCTGAATTTTTAAAGTATCCAAAAGACTGCTCGAAAAACTTTCGGAGGGAATGTAAGAAGGCCCACTGGATTTATCTCCAAACACATTTTTGGTACCAGTGATGCGACGGTACAATGTACCTAAACTGCGATTAAAAGACCGGAATGCTTGTGAGAGAGGGCCTTTCGCTCCCTGATTCAAATCGTTAATTATCGGATTGCTGTAAATCAAATTTGCTAACCGTCCGACTAGCTGAAATTGAGCCTCATCCCGAACACCTTCGTTACCGCCAGCAATCAACACTTCGATGGACTTTTTTAAATGTTCGGCTCGCCACTGCAAAACAGTAGCAATCAATTCCTGAATTTCTGAAGCTAGCAAGCTTAAACTCAGGTAGATAAAAACTAAGCCGATGATAATATCTATGATTACGGGTAAATTCATGGAAAATGCCTTATCGTAAATAACTATTGTCTAAGTTTACATTCAGTTTTGGACGCTAATATACCAAATTTTTCTGCATTGAGGAGCTATTTAAGTGCTGAAGCCATTGATTTTATTGCCTTTTCACATGGACTTCTTCCTTGTTTCGACTTCCATCCAACTTCCACATCTGCAATAACTCTTTTAAACTTATGTCAGAAATGTTTCCACAGGGGAATCACCAACCCAAAATTCGCTTAAACGACCACTATACAGACAAACTGTGGATGTTGGCTGCGATGTTGGCGGCTGCACTAATTTTTGGGCTGAATCTAGGCGGGGTGCCGTTGCGGGATTGGGATGAAGCTATTGCAGCCCAGGTGAGTCGCGAAATCTGGCGCGGTAACTTAAATTGGCTTTATCCCACCCTGGATGGAGTGCCTTATTTGAACAAGCCTCCCCTTGTACACTGGTTAATCGGGCTGTGTTTCGCCCTAGGCGGTGTTAGCGAATGGACAGCGAGGTTGATACCCGCAATGTTGACAGCCACTTCTGTACCTTTGCTTTACGCCATTGCTAGGGAGTTGTTTCCCCAGCGGGCGATCGCCATTTTTTCGACTTTAGTTTATCTGACGCTGTTACCAGTGGTGCGACACGGGCGTTTAGCGATGCTAGACGGTGCTGTTTTGTGTTTTTTGCTAGGGACAATCTGGTGTTTGCTGCGATCGCGCCGGGATTTGCGCTACGCTTTGGGCGCCGGTATTGGCTTCGGACTAATTTGTTTGACTAAGGGCGTGATGTTGGGGCTGCTACTGGGGGCGATCGCCCTTTGTTTCTTGGTTTGGGATACCCCGCGACTCCTGACTTCTGGGTATCTTTGGGGCGGATTGGCGATCGGAACTTTCCCAGTAGCTGCTTGGTATTTTGCCCAATGGGTGCACTACGGCCAAGACTTTATCAACACCAATTTAGTCAACCAATCATTCCGGCGCATTTTAGAAACTGTTGAGCGTCACAAAGCCCCACCCTGGTATTATGTTTTAGAAATTTTCAAATCAGCTTGGCCCTGGCAATTATTTTGGCTGCAAGGACTGCGTTTAACATGGGAAAATCGCAATTTTCCTGGACCGAAATTAGTTTTAGTTTGGAGTGGAGTTTATCTGGTAGCTATTTCGGTGATGAATACTAAACTGCCTTGGTATATTTTACCAATATATCCAGCTTTGGCCCTAGCAGTTGGCAGCTATTTAGCCGAAGTTTGGGAACAAATGTCGATGGGAGAAGCACCGGAAAAAGCACAAGTAGAGGAACGTTTTGATGCTGTATCTTTGTTGCCTCATCCCGCCATTTTTGGAGTGATGGCTGTAGTTGCGACTGTGGGCTGCATTTACTTCAGTGGCTTGGTAAAATTTGGCGATCGCCAGCCGTCACCAGACGGAGATTTACAGTTAATGCTACTGTTTGTAGCTTTGACAACCATCCTATCCGCCTGGTTACAGCACCGTAAAGACCGACAGTTTCTATTAGTTTTAATTTGGGGAACTTACTTGACATTGTTAGTATTGTTCGCCTCAAATAACTGGGTTTGGGAACTGGCGGAGGATTATCCAGTCAAGCCGATCGCCGAAATGGTCCGCCAAGGAACCCCCGCGGGTAAACAGGTATTCACATCTCACCGCCGCCCCCGTCCATCGCTGAATTTTTACAGCGAACACCAAGTGATTGTCGCCGACGCGCCGACACTACAACAGAAATGGCAAACACTCCCTCAACCTTATTTCCTGTTGGAAAAACCGGTGTTTCAACATCTAGATTTGGATCGTGTTCAAGTGGTGAGCACAGTTGATGATTGGGTTTTGGTAACTCGAAAATGATAGTTTCTGCACCTAGGGAACCCTAGATGGGGAGAAAAACGCGCTTTCTTGGCTGGCCGTGGGTCATTCCGGGAGTGCCCCAATCCCTGAAACACCTCCAAAATCGTCTGTGAGGGAGGTAGGCATAGTTCGACTTCGCCCTTGGGTCAGCGTTGGCGAATTGCTGTCAGTTTTAAGTGTCTGAAATTTCCGAAATTTTAGTGATGCCAGATGTCCAGTAAAAGATAGAATGGTTCCAAAAGCTTAAAATCCCAACTCTAAAATACAAATATGCCCAGAACTCCCAGTGAATATTCCGTGCATCTGTTGCTGAGCGGCGGCCACCGTGAAGAAGTCCGTTTCTCAACGCTGCAAGATTTTCAGAAGTGGTACAGCACTGTTTTGGTTCCCAAGCAGGAATCCAATGAATTTCTGAATGTCCCGATCAAAAATATTCAAGGCGAATACATGGTGGTTCGTCCTACCAGTGTTCAGGCAATTCGCGTAGAACCAATTTTTACTTCTAGCGTTGAAAGATACGATGAATAAGGGACGATGGAAATTGAGTAAAATTTTTAGGTATCAGTTATTGACGATCGCCTGTTGCGTTTTGGCGATCGCCTTTAATGCCCCCGTGATGGCAGTTTCCCCGCTACAACCAGTGAGTTTGACTCAGCTATCAGCAAGTGAATCGGAGTCCATCGCCTTTGATGCTCAAATTTGGGGCGTTGAGGGCAAACCGGGAGACAAAGCCTCGTTATTAAAGTCGATCGACTACAGCCTAGGTTATCTCGATAGCGCAGCAGCAGCTAATGTTTACCGACGGTATCAAGTAGCAGGAATTACGCGCGATCGAGTCCGCCGTTCCCTCGATCGCTTTCGCCAATTAGTTGTCAACTCTACCACCCCATCACAACTTCAAGAATCTGTCAAGCGGGAATTTGTATTTTACAAATCCATCGGCAAAGACGGGCAAGGCACTGTAGCATTTACCGGTTATTTTGAGCCTATTTACGCCGCCTCAAGAACCCAGACAGCAGAATATCGATATCCCCTTTATCGCGTGCCACCAAACATCGCGTCTTGGCCAAAACCTCACCCGACAAGATTGGAATTAGAAGGGGCAGATGCTTTGCAGGGAAGCAAAGGATTGTTGCGCGGATTAGAATTAGTTTGGTTGCGCGATCGCTTCCAAGCATTTCTAATTCACGTCCAAGGTTCTGCGAAATTGCAGCTCCCAGATGGTGATGTCATGACAGTGGGTTTTGCCGGGAAAACAAGTCACAGTTATACAGGAGTTGGGCGAGAATTAGTTAAAGACGGAAAGTTTACTTTAGAACAGTTAAACTTGCCAAAATTAACAGAATATTTTGCCAACTTCCCCGAAGAAATGAACAAGTATTTGCCAAAAAATCAAAGCTTTGTATTCTTCCGGGACACTCAAGGATCTCCCGCCATAGGAAGCATTGGAGTGCCAGTAACTGCCGAAAGGTCGATCGCCACCGACAAATCCTTAATGCCACCGGGGGCCCTAGCACTCATTAGTACCAAACTTCCCTACCCCAATGCAGAAGGAAAACTCGAACAAAACAAAGTAAATCGGTACGTTTTAGATCAAGACACAGGCGGTGCAATTAAAGGTGCCGGTAGAGTAGATGTATTTATGGGAACAGGAAACTTGGCGGGCGATCGAGCCGGCTTCATCAACTCAACCGGAGAACTATATTATCCACTTTTAAAGTAGAAAGATACACGCCATATCCAAACCCCACAAATGCTAAACAAAATTTGGCAATTCCTCAAACAACTAATTCAGCGACTCTTCAAAACCCAACCATCCAATCCCCCAACACCAGAAAAGCCCCAGCCACCAACCCTGACAGACACAGAATACGAGGCGAAATTCATGGAACTTCTAGAAGGAGTAAATCAAAGTTGGAGTAGAGGAGATGTCGCCGGATTTCTGATAGCAAAACGTCTGAAAGATGCAGAATTAGCAACTTGGCTGCGTCGATTTGGCCAAAATTTGTTAGCAAATGCCGAGTCAGTAGATTCCGAAAGGATGGAAATCGAGACTAGGAACATTGATGACAACCTGAATCCAAATTCATCAGTTGCATCGCTTCAGGAATTGGCGTGCCGGCTACTGTTATTGAGTAGAATTCGTGACGGGGAATTAGGAAATGTTTCGAGGAAAATTAGTCAGGAGATATTAGCAAGATTTCCCCTACCACCCCAGGAGGATGATGGTGAGAAGGGGATGGTGATTGAAGCAGTGTTTATAGGAGATGGTTTGGGTTTTGACGGGGAAGAATAAGTTGCTAAAAATATCAATTGCTTGTTAGAATATCACACTAAAAATCACAAACTCCATGACACAAGTAATCGGCATTGACTTAGGCGGCACCGCCATCAAACTCGGCAGATTCAGCGCCGAGGGAATTTGCCATCAATCCTTAACAGTACCAACGCCTCAACCCGCAACGCCAGAAGCGGTTTTAGCGACAATGGTAGACGCAATTTCTCAACTTAATCCAGTGGAAAATGCTGTAAAGGCGATCGGCATCGGCACCCCAGGCCCCGCAGACGTGACTGGGAGAATAGCCAGAGTCGCAATTAACCTCAAAAACTGGCAAAACGTCCCCCTAGCTGATTGGTTAGAAGCCAAAACCGGACTGCCAACCATATTAGCAAATGACGCTAACTGTGCTGGATTAGGAGAAGCTTGGTTAGGTGCGGGCCGCCACTGGAAAAACCTAATTTTGCTAACATTAGGCACTGGTGTCGGGGGTGCAGTTATCCTAGATGGCAAACTATTTTCAGGTCATCAAGGTGCCGCCGGCGAGTTAGGATTAATTACCATCAATCCCGATGGCCCGGAATGCAACAGCGGCAATAGTGGTTCCTTAGAACAGTATGTTTCAGTGCAAGCAATTCGTCGCGAAACTGGTTTAGAACCGCTAGAATTAGCAAATTTAGCAAAATCGGGAGATGCCAAAGCTGTAGAATATTGGCAAAATTATGGTCGTTATCTCGGTATAGGTTTGGCAAGTCTCATTTATGTTTTAACGCCGGAAGCTATTATTATCGGTGGCGGAATTAGTGCAGGTGCAGAGTTTTTTTTCCCGGCGGTTATAGCAGAAATAGAGCGACGGGTTCTCCCCAGTTCTAGGGAAAATTTGCAGTTATTGGTAGCTGAATTGGGAAATCAAGCAGGGATGGTAGGGGCAGCAAAACTAGCTTGGAGGTAATTTAATTGTTATTGGTTATTGGTTATTGGTGATTGGGAATTGGTCATTGCGCATTGGTTAGTGGTCAGTTGTTGGTTGTCATTAGCTATTATGTACGAGTATTATATCAGCTTTACTCCTAATATCAAATCCTCTCTTCATTGGAATTATTAAACTCTCTCTTCTCTTCCTTCGCGTCCTACCCTACGGGAACGGCTTCGCCGAACGCGCCTTCGCGGTTAAATCATTCCGATACAACCGGAATTGATATGATTGGGAATTGGTCATTGGTGATTGGTCATTGGTGATTGGAATTGGTTAGTGGTCAGTTGTTGGTTGTCATTAGCTATTATGTATGAGTATTATATCAGCTTTACTCCTAATAGCTAACTCCAACAAACAACAAATAACCAACAACAAATAATACCATTTTCATAAAGTCCTACTACAGATGTAGTTCAAAGCCCCCCCGCGAGTTCGGGGGGGTTGGGGGGGTAGATATGTAGCGCTACTTTATGCAATTGGTATAACAAACAACAAACAACAAATAACAAATAACAAATAACAAACAACAAATAACAAATTCCCCAGTCATTAGTTATTGGTTATTTATTATGGCCCCGAAAGTCCCGTTGTATTTTTGATATATTCCTGTAATTTTTGATAATCATGGGGATTAGTGTGGGGAGCGAGCACAATATTAAGTGCACTGTCTGGTAAACAAAAAGTTAACCGACCATTAGGTTCCCAAGCAAAAAAGCTAATTCGACTCAAATCGATCGAAAATTCCTTGCGATCGTAATTAATTTTGACCCAGGATTTATGAGAATTGCGATCGATGGTTTTTTTGAGATAATCTATAACTTGCCTGTAAGCATCAGAATTACCGTGGGGATTGAGGATAATCGGCTGACTGCTATGAGGCAGCCAAAATGCGATCCTGTTATTATCCAGTTCCTTAGAAAAAGCACTAATAGTGTCCAGGTCGATTATGTAAGAATTTTTCTCATAAATTAATTTAATCCAGTAAGCCACAACACCTCCTGAAACCTCCGTTTCCTGGTATGTAACAAGAGTTAAAAAAATCTATTTTGAAATCTAACCCCATAGAGCTTGACTCAACATTAGAGAATATTAGCATTTTCACATCCTTATGCTTAACCCCGATCCCTACTAGGGTTGGGAGTGGGGTTAGGTTTTTCGCTGAAAATATATTAATAATGTGTCACATCCGCCGTCACGCATCTAAATATTCCTTGATTCTGCTTCGGAGTTGCTCAGAACAACTTTCCTACAAAAATCTTATCAAACTTGATGGTCAAATTAGATGCGTGGCAGCTCATGTGGTTCCTGCAACTTTTTCGGGAACCCAATCGAGGGCCTGTGCTTCGGGAAAATCATGCTTTCCCTGGAGGCTCGCAGCCTCCATGAATCCCTGAAATAATGGGTGAGGGGAGCTGGGTCGAGATTGGAATTCTGGGTGAAATTGGCTGGCGATGAAAAATGGATGGCTTGGTAATTCGATCATTTCTACCAAGCGGCCGTCGGGAGATGTTCCCGAAATAGCATAACCTGACTCTAGGAAAAGATGGCGATAGGCGTTGTTAAATTCGTAGCGGTGCCGATGTCTCTCGTAAATCACTTGTTGGTGGTAAAGTTTGAATGCTAGGGTGTCTGGGTTGACGCGACACGGATATAAACCCAGTCGCATTGTTCCGCCCAAATCTATCACATCTTGCTGTTCTGGCAATAAGTTAATCACTGGATTTGTGGTATTGGGGTCAAACTCGGCACTGTTGGCATTTTCTAGTTGGGCGGTGTTGCGAGCCCACTCAATCACAGCACACTGCATTCCTAAACACAATCCCAAAAAGGGAATTTTGTGCTGTTTGGCGTATTGGATGGCTGCTATTTTGCCGTCTACTCCGCGAATTCCAAAACCTCCGGGTACAACAATGCCGTTGATACCGGTGAGATAATTTTCTATATTTCCCGATTCTAAATCTTCTGAGTTAATCCAGCGTAAATTGACGTCACTACCGATGGAGATTGCTGCGTGCCGCAAGGCTTCCACGACGGAAAGATAAGCGTCGTTCAACCGCACGTATTTGCCGACTAAAGCAATATCAATTTTGTGACTGGGGCTGTAGAGTCGCTTGACTAAAGTTTCCCACTGAGTCAAATCGGGTTGGCGATGTTCGAGTTGCAGCAAATTGATGGTTTGTTCTGCCAAACCTTCGTTTTCCATCATCAGTGGCACTTCGTAGATACTTTTGGCATCTTGAGCCGTGATGACGCATTCTTCGGGTACGTTGCAGAATTCCGATAGTTTTTCTTTCATGCCCAAGGACAGGGGACGATCGCACCTACAGACCAAAATATCAGGTTGAATGCCGATCGAGCGCAATTCCTTCACCGAATGCTGAGTCGGTTTAGTTTTCATCTCCCCAGCCGAAGGAATCCAAGGTATCAACGTGACGTGCATATACACAACATTTTGGCGGCGGACATCCTTGCGAAACTGGCGAATTGCCTCCAAAAACGGCAGGGATTCAATATCTCCCACCGTGCCGCCAATTTCCGTAATTACCACATCGGGATTGGTATTTTGTGCAACTCGGTGAATGCGCTCTTTAATCTCGTTAGTGATGTGGGGAATCACCTGCACCGTACTCCCGTGATACTCGCCACGGCGTTCTTTATTAATCACCGCTTGATAAATCGACCCCGTGGTGACACTGTTGAGCCGTGACATGGATGTATCGGTAAAACGCTCGTAATGACCCAAATCCAGATCGGTTTCTGCACCGTCTTGAGTCACGAACACCTCCCCGTGCTGAAACGGGCTGAGAGTGCCGGGGTCAACGTTAATATAAGGGTCTAGCTTCAGAATGGAGACAGAATAGCCGCGGGACTTCAACAAGCGCCCCAAGGAAGCAGCGACTATTCCCTTACCGATGCTGGAAACGACACCGCCGGTCACAAACACAAATTTGCTCATAAGACTTTTGACTTTAGATGTTTTTGCTTAAGGTAACACTCAAATCTAAAAGCTAAAAACCAAATTGTCCAGCATTCATGGAGTATTTTTTGAATCTGCGGTGGGTACAGCTATTTAATTGTCTAATTTAGTCGTGGACGCAAAAAACCCGGTTTCTTCTAAAAATAGTCCTTTTTTTCGACAAATATTCACGCAGAAACCGGGTTTTTGAATCCCCCTGCGTCCAGGACTGTAATTGTTGACACTCAAGCGGTCTAAAGACACGCTCGATTCTGCTGACAGAGTAGCTTTTGGTAATGTCCAAAGTCTCACTCTCGCTACGGTCGTCAAGCACCGTCTACCCAGTCAGATTAGGTCTACACCTAACTTCCTGTCTACTTTTGCTTTTGCGTTTTCAGAGTCCATCACTCAGCCAAGTCGCGGTACGCTCAACAATCTGCCATTGTTTGCTCCTTGCTCGTCATACTGCCGTCAAAGTTACCTTTAACCGTTGTTTCAGGGGAGCCTGGATTTCTCCGTACTAGAATGTCTCAACACGTAGATGGTTGTCCCTACTTGCTCTCTAATTTTACCAGAAAGAACACGGCGGTTAAAACCGCCCGTGTCGCTTCCCTCTCAGGTCTAAAGACGCTGAGTTTCCCGCATACCGTGAGGTTTTTATGAAAGATAGAATTTTGTAGGTTTGACTCGATCGCCCCATGAGCCATAGTCGGTAATTTTTGGCACATCCCTGACTCAGGAACGTTTCGCGAAGGTTAAGGTCATGGTATATAGAGCATTTCCAGTCTGCTAAAAAAATTGCTATGAAGTTTGTCTGTGTTTTATCTGCCCAACGGTTGCTTTCTGCTGGTATGGCACTCCTGGCTGCGATCGAGTGTAGCGCGTGGCTGGCTCCCCATAGAGCAAGGGCGATCGCTCTTGGGGGACATTCTGCTGCTGCATCACCACAACTCCTGGCTAGAAATGAGGTTAACTGCCGTAGCGACGGATACTCGCCCCAAAGTCGGTGTCCCGTCGGCGGTTTGTTCGTCCCAAGTCAAAATCCGGGCCAGGAACAAGTCTTTGGGCTCAAACAAACTCAAGTTAAAGCTAAAATTGCCGGCAATATCTCCCGCGTCGAAGTTGTTCAGAAGTTTGAAAATTCTTTCACCGAACCTTTGGAAGCTGTTTATGTGTTTCCTTTACCTGACGAAGCGGCGGTGGATGATATGGAAATTAAAATCGGCTCACGAACTATCAAATCTGATATCAAACGACGAGACGAAGCTTTGGAAATTTACGAAAAAGCTCGAACCCAAGGCAGAACAGCGGGTTTGTTGGAACAAGAACGGGACAATATTTTTACTCAGTCTCTGGCAAATATCAAACCCGGAGAGCAAATAGAAGTTACCATTCGCTACACCGAAAGTCTCAAGTTTGAGGGAGGCGATTATGAATTTGTGTTTCCCATGGTGGTGGGGCCTCGCTATATTCCCAGAAATCTGACCCCCCCCAACCCCCCTTTAACCAGGCAGGGGGCGGTTAATACCGATGCCGATCGCATTAACCCGCCTGTAGTGCCTCCGGGAACGCGATCGGGTCACGATATCGCTGTGAATGTAGAAATAGATAGCGGAATTCCGATTAGCCATGTCCGCTCTACTTCTCATCAAATTACCACGGCTCGCAGCGGCAATATTGTGCAAGTCCAATTAGCCAATTCTGATACAATCCCCAATAAAGATTTAATTTTGCGCTATCAAGTAGCTGGAGAAAACACCCAGGCAGCAGTCCTGACTCAAGCTGACAAGCGAGGCGGTCATTTTGCGGCTTATCTGATTCCGGCATTAAATTACAAAGCCAATCAAATTGTACCCAAAGATGTCGTGTTTCTGATGGATACTTCCGGTTCTCAACAGGGAGAACCGCTAGCAAAATCCCAGGAATTGATGCGCCGTTTTATTCAAGGTTTAAATCCCCAGGATACTTTTACAATTATTGATTTTGCCAATACTGCTAAAGCACTTTCACCCACTCCTTTAGCCAATACTCAGCTCAATCGACAAAAAGCTATTGATTATATTGCCAAATTGCAAGCTAACGGCGGTACGGAATTGCTCAATGGCATCCGAACAGTGATGAATTTTCCGGCTCCCGAAACCGGAAGGTTGCGGAGTATTGTACTAATTACTGATGGTTATATTGGCAATGAAAAAGAAGCGATCGACCAGGTGCAACGGAGTCTCAAACCGGGAAATCGACTCTATAGTTTTGGTGTGGGCGGTTCTGTAAATCGGTTTTTGCTTAACCGTTTGGCCCAAGTGGGAAGAGGCACATCTCAAGTAGTTCGTCAAGATGAACCGACGGAGGCCGCAGCAGAAAAGTTTTTTCGCCAAATTAACAGTCCGGTATTGACGAATATTCAAATTAGTTGGGAAGGAATGGGGGAAAAAGCGGAGATTTATCCCCAGGTGGTGCCAGATTTGTTTGCTAGTGCACCGCTAGTTTTGTTTGGCCGGCAGAACGATCGCACCAGTGGCCAAATTCGTATCCGCGGCACTGAAGCTGACGGTAAAGTTTACGAGCAGATTTTACCCGTGAATTTTGCTCCTTCTGTCAATGTTCGCCAACGGGAGTCAAATTCAGTTGTCACGACTAATCTGGATTTTGGCAATCTGGCGATCGCTCAACTTTGGGGTCGATCGCGGATTCAGGATTTGATGAATCAAATGTTTGGTGGCGAGACTAAATCTCTGGTGGAATCAGTGACTAATACTGCTTTGACCTATGGCTTGCTGTCGGAATACACCGCGTTTGTGGCTGTCAGCGAAGAAGTCCGGGTGGAACCAGATGGATCGCGTCGGCGAGTACAAGTGCCTGTAGAACTGCCACAGGGGATGAGCTATGAAGGTATTTTTGAGTCGGATGAGGCGATCGGGCAAACTAGAGGCGGTGGTTCCCGTGTCAACCCAACTCGCCGGGAAGCACGATCGGCACCACTTCAGGAAGTGGCGAAACCCCAGCAGCCAAGCACTTCTCCTTTGCAAATAGCTAGTGTCGAAGGGTTGGATGTGTCGGCTATTGCTGCTTTGACTCAATACCTGCAATCTGTGATGTTACCGACTGGGGTTAGTGGGGAGACGGTTTGGGAATTGTGGGTACAAGATGGCCGGGTGGTGCGAGTGGCGATCGACTATGGAGCCTCGACGCTACAAGCCGCTGAGCCAATTAAGCATCTCCAGGAAGCTTTAACTTCCTGGAAACCACCCGCAGGAGTAGGCGGCAAAGTGCGCCTGAAGTTAAAAATTAATTAATGCCATAGGTTAAGCAATAAGTTGATATTTGAAATACTCACCGGCCTCTCATGAGCGGTGATTGTTGACGCTTCATCGGGTTCTGCTACCTTTCATAGTCTGACAATCCCTCTGCGCCCGTTTATAGTCGTGGCGATTCCCCATCCCGACTTTCTCTATATTCTTAGCAGCATTTTCATCTCTATCTTGCTTGGTACCACAACTTAGGCAAAGCACTGAGCGGATAGACAAATCGACTTTGCCCCACCTAAAGCCACAGTCCGAACAGACTTGGCTGGTGGGTTCCCATCTGCTAATCACATTGAATTCCCTGCCCAACTTTTCAGACTTGCCCTCGCAAAGTGTCCTAAATTCTCTCCATCCTTGCTGACTAATCGCTCTTGAAAGTTTCCGATTCTTGACCATGCCCGACACGTTCAAATCTTCCAAAATAATAACTTGGTTTTCGTTGACTATTTTAGTTGACAATTTGTGGAGGAAATCCTTGCGAGTATCGGTAATCTGATTGTGCAGTTTCGCAATCTTAATGCGGATTACATTCCTTCTTCTAGAATCATGAGGTTGACGAGCTAATTTGCGTTGCAGTTTGCGAACTTTCCGGTCTAACTTTTTATAGCTAGGGCTTTCGGCTTTTTCACCATTGCTCATTACCGCAAAGGTTTTAATTCCTAAATCAATCCCGATACTTGGATTTTTAGCTTCAGATGCAATTGGTTGAATTTCTACAACAAAGCTCAGAAAGTAGCGATTCGCACAGTCCTTGATTACCGTGACCGAGCTAGGTTCTGATGGCAACTCTCTAGACCATATTGGATTGACAATCCCAATCTTGGCTAAATAAATCCCATCACCTTTGAGAGAAAATCCTCCAACCCTAAAACGTGCTGACTGACTACTGGTTCTTTTCTTGAACTTAGGATATCCAACTTTACGTCCCTTTCTCTTTCCAAGGATCGCTTGTCAGCCAGTAGCCGATGTCAGTACCGGCTGCTCCTACCAGAAAGGCTACGGGAAATACAATCAGCACTGGGTGAAGGGGATGGCCTGCGACTGCAACTACTATGCCACCATCGAGATATTCTCGATCGTCAGTTTCCAGAATGGGCGGAATATTGGGGAAAGGAGCAGTGTTTCTCTGATTTGTTTCCATGATTTCTACAGATAACTTTGGTTAAAAAACTCGTCTTTAATTTGATTGAATTTAATCCCAAATTCGCTCACCATTTTCGTCAACTCTGGCCTGCCGAATTACGTCGGAAATTTCTTCAGCGTCTTTGACGTGGTGCAGGGCTTTCTTTTCCCCATCCGGTTCTTCGACGATGACATAAGTGGGAACTGTAACTATATCTCCAGTTATGTCTGGAACGTGGTCTACTGCGAGTTGCTGGGCTTTTTCTTCGATGGTTTGTGGTTCGTCGGAAATTCGATCTCCCGGATTGGAACTGCGGAAAATATCTTTAGTTTCGTTTGGTTTGTCGATGCTCATAGATCCTCTCTGATGTTTCTTAATTGGGTGTTGGTAACAGTAATTGATACTATTGAACGAAAAATATCCCTGATGCTACATCTCTCAAGGGGTGGAAGTTTCATTTATGCCGATCGCAGCTAGTCTCTATCTATAGGTAGAGCCTTGATTCCAGGTTTAAGCCAGAAAGCTACATTAAATAAAATATTTTATTTAATTGTTAATTTTTTGTGCATCAACAACAGCTCAAATAACATTAATAACAAGATTTTTTTATTGCTAAAACAGGCCGGGGGCTGGCCTATTGTTCTTTAGTCAACACTCAACTATCAAAAGGCAGCGCCACAGTAAATGTAGTACCTTTACCGATCGCACTTTCCACACTTATGGTACCGCCGTGGAGGTCAACAATGTGTTTGACAATACAAAGTCCCAACCCCGAACCTTTAATATTGCTGACATTACCACCCCGTTCAAACTTCTGAAATAATTTGCCTATATCTTCCGCTCTCATACCAATTCCTTCATCGCGAATGCAAAAAATTACTTGCTGGCATTTGCTGCTTATTTCAAGAGATACATCACCGCCGTTTGGAGAATATTTTATAGCATTTGACAGCAAATTTATGAGCATATGGTGCAGTAGTTTTGCATCGACATTAGCGTACAAAAAATCTTGTTTATGTCGAAAATTTATTAGGTGTTGTTGACTAGCGATCGGTTGCATATCATCTAATATAAGATGGCACAAATCAACCAGATTTACCAACTTTAAGTTCAGGAAAAGTTTGCCAGAATCTGCTTTGGCTATCATTAAAATATCTTCCAGCAATTCACTCATATTGATCGCAGCTTTTTTAATACGTTCTACCGTCTTATTTGCTGTTACTATACTAGCAGAATAATTCCAATCTTCCAGTATTTCAGCGGATAGCTGTATGGTAGTCAAGGGAGTATTTAAATCATGGTATACCATTGCCAAAAAACGCGATTCGTCTTCGCTTTTTGCTGTAAATGATGCAATTTCTTGTTGCATTTTAACCGTTTCTTGATGTTTGCTCAATGCAATCTTGATAGTGGCGTGTAGCTCTCTTTCTTTAAAAGGTTTGAGGAGGTAGCCGTAGGAACCACTATTTTTTGCTCGCTCCAAAGTTTCTTCGTCTGCATAGGCAGTTGTATAGATAATTGGTATATCTAATTTTTGATTGATGATTGTTGCTGTTTCTATTCCGTCTATTTGGCCTTTAATGACTATATCCATCAAAATTAAATCTGGCTTCATTTCGCCAGCACGCTCGATGGCATCGGCTCCTGAACAAACAATCCCTGCTATTTTGTAACCCAAATTCTCCAATTTGTTGGATAAATTTTTAGCTATTAAAAGTTCGTCTTCCACAATCAAAATATTAATATTTCTTTCCGAAATTTTCATAATTCTTAAGCCTTTTAAAATATTTTAATTCAGTGAATGTTAAGTGAAAAATAGAGCCTATTTCTCCTGATAGTTCAATATTTCATTCTAGCTGTTGGGTTAAAGTGGAGACAACTTGAAAGCCCTAGTATTTTTTTAAAAAAAATTAAAATTTGGCGGAACACCTTTGCCGTCATCTTTGACGATGAGGTGGATTTCCCGATCGCCTGTTTGATAGCATTCTACACTAACCGTACCATTTGCGCGATCGCGAAAAGCGTGATTCAAGGTATTTGACACTAATTCATTAGCAATTAAACCGCAGGGAGTCGCAGTTTCAATGTTTAGCCAAATCGGTTCCGCTAATAGCTGCAACTGAATAGGATGGTCGCTAATATTGTAAAACTTAAATAAGTTAGTTACCAAGTCTTCCAGATATTCACCAAAATTAAGTTGAATGGTCGAAGAGCACGGTGCGAAGCCAATTACCAACGACCAATGACTAATTTTATTTTTCACCTATAAGTAAATAAGTTGTCATTTCCCCTTTCCCTTTAACATGAATAGTTTCCCGCCGATCGAATAAATATTTGTGTTGCAATAAATTATAAGTAGCTTCGCTCACTTGAATTCGCCAAGGCAAACCGTGAGATTCCATGCGAGAAGCAATATTAACCGTGTCGCCCCACAAATCGTAAATAAATTTCTTGATGCCAATTACTCCCGCCACCACCGGGCCACTATGGATACCGATGCGGATGCTAAAATATTTGTTATTTTGAGCATTAAATCTGGCTATTTCTGTTTGCATATCCAGGGCCATTTGGGCGATCGCTTCGGCATGGTCTGCCCTAGGCTCAGGTAATCCTCCTACTACCATGTATGCGTCCCCAATAGTCTTAATTTTTTCTAACCCAAGCCGTTCGCAAATCAGGTCAAAGCTGGAAAAAATTTGGTTGAGCAACTCCACCAGCTCAATGGGATTCATCAGGGTAGACAAGTGTGTAAAACCCACAATATCTGCAAACAAAACAGTCACTTCAGGAAAGTATTCTGCAATAGTAGTTTCATTTCGTTTAAGCCTTTCTGCTATGGCTTTCGGCAAAATATTTAAAAGGAGTTTTTCAGATTTTTCTTGTTCTTCCCGGAGGGCATCTTCTGCTTGCTTGCGTTCGGTGATGTCATGGTAACTCCAAACTCTGCCGATAATTTCATCTCCCAGTCGCTGCGGTTCAGAATAGCGTTCAAAAAATCTGCCGTCTTGAAATTCTAACAAGTCGTAACTTTCCGCTTCTGGCTGCTCGTAAAGTGATTCTATCCTTTCTTGAAATGCCTGGGGATCTTTCAGTTGGTTGAGGACAAAGGCAACAATTTGTGCATCGGATCGCAGTGCCATCACTTCTTCGGGAATGCCCCACATTTCTATAAATTCTCGGTTGAAACTGACTATTTTTCCAGTGCGATCGATCGCTAAAATCCCGTCAGCAGTGGAATCAAAAGTTGCTTGGAGCAGGGAGACAGATTGGGCTAAAGCATCTTCAGCTTGTTTGCGAGCAGTAATGTCTCGCAAAATCGCGCGAATAGCCACTAGCTGACCATCAGCAAATTTACAGCTTATACTCCCTTCCAACAAAATTTGTTGGTATTTTTTGGTCACAAAAATCGCTTCTACAGAATCTGGATAAAAAGTATTTTCATCTATTTCTTTGTCGCGAATCGCCCGATCGAATATGTGAAGAGAATCCGGGGAACTGTTGGGATGAATGATATCAAATACTGTCATTTTAGCAATTTCTGCTTCGCTGTACCCAAGAGTTTCTCGCCAAGCCCGATTCACGTACAAAAAATGACCGTCTGCTCCAATACTTTGAATCAAGTCGCTAGCATTTTCAAATAAGTCTCGCAGTTGTTCTTCACTTTCTCGCAAAGCTGCTTCTGCTTGTTTGCGCTTAATAAATTGACCAATTTGGCTGCCAATTGTTGCCATTGTCTGGAGCAATTCTTCGTCGTAGCACTGCACCTCGCAACTAAAAAAAGCGATGACACCCAAAATTGACCGGGTAGAATTTTCCTGTTCGTAGTCGCCAAAAATTGGGAAGCAAAAAGCTCCATGCAATCCGGATCTACCCGCAATTTCTCGGCGGTAAAACTTGTCATTTTCAGTTATATCTCTAATCAACTCAGGGGAACCGGTGGCCCAAACGCGCCCCGGTAATCCTTCCCCCATGGCAAAGGTAGTTTGTTCGGCAACTTCTACAAATTCGCGAATAGAGATTGAACGTTTTGTCCAATTAGCCACACACCGGAGTAAATTTGGATCGGAAATCGGAACTTTTCTCTTAGTTACTGACAGTAGCTTTTCACCTGTTTCTGGCATCCAGAGCTCGGCGGTATCCCATCCCAAACTGTCGCAAATTACGGGAAGAATTGCGGCGATCGCCTTTTTGATTGTTTCCGATGCCGAGAGAATGCGCGTGGTGACATATTGGGCTACTTTTCGCTTGCTAGCCCGCTTTCTCTCTGTAACATCTCTACCGATATACAGGAAATCTTTGAAGTCTGTCCCACCATCAGAAATACTCTTAATGTCACTGGGAATAGGGGTACAGGAAAAAGCCAATGTGAGCTTTTCACCTGTTTTTGCTGTGCAAATTACTTCCGCCTCAGTTTGAACTAATTCACCTTGTCTACTGAGATTCTGTAAAGATTGACCGATGGGAGCGATCGCATTTATTTGTCGTCCTACTAATTCCGAGTCGCTGTAACCAAACAAATTTTGAGCAGCTTGATTAACTTTTTTAATTTTTCCACTGGCGGTGGTCACTAACAAAACTTCTGCCATGGAAGTAATGATTTTTTCCACATAATTGTTAGTAGCTGCTAAGGTACTCAATAAAATATTCATTTCATTGGTCGCCTGAACAAGAGTTTGTTCTAAACCCATCCTGTCTGTTACATCTTCAAAAAATATAATTAATCTTTGATGACTTTCATCATTTCTGAATGCGACGATATACATATCAAAATACAGTCGTGAGTTATCATCTAAAACCCGCGTCATCGCTTTTAAATCAAAATTTGGCAAACTCCCTTCAAAGATATCAATTAAAATTTCTTCAGTTCCTACCAATTCTGGAAAGTGAACGCGGACATCATTTCCCGATACTATTTGGTCACAGTAGGCAAAACGCTGTACATTGGCAGATGTCTCTTGAATTAAAAAGTCTCTATCTAGTGCTAGGTACTCCAGGTGGTGAGGAACCAATAGTTTTTGTAACAGGGTTTTCATTTGAGATTTTTGGTAGTAAATGCGCCCTTGATATCCAGCAAATCTGAGATTAATCTATTTGCTGTGATTTGTAATATGGAATGGTCACTATAAAAGTAGTACCTAACCCTGTTTCGCTGGAAAATTCAATTTGACCGCCGTGCAAGTCTACACACTGCTTGACTATGGATAAACCTAGTCCAGTACCGGGTATTTTACCTACATTTTGAGCTCGGTAATAAGATTCAAACAGTTGTTCTTGGTCTTCTATAGGAATGCCAATTCCTTCATCTTTAATTTTAAAGATAGCCTCTTCATCATAACAATGCAACTCAACATAAACATTGCTATCGATTGGCGAATATTTAATACCATTGGACAGCAAGTTTGTCAATATGTGTCGCAGCAATTTTTTATCCATTGCTGGTAATTTTTTGCTTTCCTCAGAAGAGTTATTAATTAATTTCACCCCCCGCGACATTACTCGCTTGTAAATAAAGCAAACTGCATGATTTTTGCCGAAGCTAATTTTGATAGATTCTACTAAATCGTTGCAAAAATTTTTCAAGTCAACTGGTGTGGGATTGAATTTCAATTTCCCTGCTTCTGCACTACTAAGCAACCGAACATCATCTAATAGCTGAGCCATGTGTTTAGATGCTGATTGAATGTGTTCTAGGTATTCTTTTTTCTCCTGGATTGTAATTTCATCGCCGTATTCTTTGAGAATTTGAGTAGAAAACAATACTGTATTTAAAGGATTGCCAAATTCGTGAGCAAGCATCGAAAAAAAGCGAGATTTTACGTCTCTGAGTTCCTGTTCTCTTGCCAAAGACCGACGAATTTCGATTTCTTGTTGCTTGCGTTCTGTAACATCTCTACCTATGTACACAAAATCATATAGCCCCTTCAGTTCCGTCTGAATCGCCGCACAGGAAAATTCTACCCAAATTTCTGCTCCTGTTTTTGTCGTGCAGACTACCTCCAATTCTCTCACTAATTCTTCTTGAGACAAAATATAATGGTGGCGTGCTTGGTAAAGCAATGTTTCTTCCACGACAATCATGGACAAAGGCTGTTCGACAATTTCTGATTCGGTGTACCCAAACAACAATTGAGCGGATTGATTTACTGTTTTGATGATGCCCAAGGTGGTTGTGACTAACAAAGCATCGCCCATAGATATAATTACTTTATCTATGTAATCTCTCGAAGCTTCTAAGGCTCTCACTAAAAGATTTGCCTCATTAGCTCTTTGGATTAATGATTGCTTCATTACCATTTTTTCGGTGGAATCTTCAATCAAAATTAGCAATGTACTTGGTCGTCGTTCTTCTTCTTCTTGTTCTTCGTTGTTTTCATGTTCAATTACTAACAGATCGAAATATAAAGGATGATTATTGTCGGTAAACCTAGCAATCCCCTTGACTTGAAAACTTGACCTCTGTCCGATAATTATAGATGTGAGGATATTTTCAACTCCAATTAATTCAGGAAAACAGATGCGGGCATCCACACCGGGTAAAGCCTCGCCGGCTGTATCTGCAAACCGCTGCACGGCTGAGGAGGTTTCCTCAATAAGGAAATTGTGATTAATCACAAAATATTCGGTTTCTTGGGGGACTAACAGCTTTCTAAAAATATCGCTCATACTTGTTCTACCATTGTGTAAGCTAGTTTGTGAAAAATTTCATCGACATCTTTGCCCGTTTTAGCAGATGTTGTGTAAACTGCTACTACTTTATCTTGACCTATGGAATGGGCGATTTCCACTAGCAGTGCTAATTTTTCTTCGTCTATCAAGTCTACTTTGTTCAAAGCGATGATTATTGAGCCTTTTGGGTTGACTGAAGAAAAAAGCTTAATGTGTTCGGAAATTCGCTCAACGGTTTCTGAGCGACTGACATCGGCAACTATTAAAACGCCGCCTGCTCCCTGCAAATAAGTGGGGGCGATACCTTTGAATTTTGTATGCCCCTCTAAATCCCAAATCAGCAACTGTGCTGTGACAATTTCCTGTTTGGTGCTGTTTTCTAATACAATACTTTTGCGAGAAATTTTCACTCCTACCGTGGACAGGTACTGGTCGCTGAATTGCCGATCGACAAAACGGCGGATCATACTGGTTTTACCCACGCCAAAATCGCCGATCATGCACATTTTTTTAGAGATAGTAACTGACATAATTATTTGCTGTTGATGCTCTTAGTTATTGGTTCAAATAGGACGCACCTGCTTAAAAGTAGCGGTTGATTTTGTGCTACATCCGCAGGAGGACTGTTGCTGGCGACCGCTTGGAGGCGCTGCGGGTCAGCACCTTGCAAGACTAGGGCATCTCGCACTGTGGCTGCACGCCGGAGCGACAACTGTTGATTGATGGCAAATTCTCCAGTGCGATCGCTGTGCCCAATAATCTTAATACTTTTTTGAGGATGCTGCCTCAAAAAATCTCTGATATTGACAATTGTCTCTTGATATGTTGAATCTAATTTTGCTGTTCCTGGCTCAAAGTAAATGCGACTTGTAATTTTCAGTGGATCTAATTTAACTGTGCTAATGACTGATTGAACTCCGGGAATTTGCTTAAAAGACTCAGTAATTTTCTGCACATCTGACTGTTCCATCACTGTTCCTTCTACTGTAACTCTGCGATCGTCATACCGACTAGAAATAGAAACACCCCAGAGTTTGTTTAGAACCGCAGTGATTCGCTGCACCTCTGCCTTTGTCAACACTGGATCTGGAGGTAAATCGACCGCGACAATTTGATTGTCCAATTTCAAATTTGGTGCCGTCGATGCAGCTATTTTTCCAGCTTTTACCCGTAATTCGGGATTTGGCAACTTTCCGGTTAACTTCAGAGTTTTGCCTTCAACACTCACATTTAAGCGATAAACCGCTAATTCTGGAGTCGATTCTAAAGCTAAAGTGGCACGATCGGCCAGGCGACGGTCAATGTTACTGCGGTACTGATAAATTCCCCAAGGTACTACCATTAAGCTTAGCAATGCTAAGCTCAGTCCCGCAAGGGCTAGGGGGAGTTTTGCTGGTGTTTGCAATTCTGTTGTAAATTTTGCTAATAAACCCAGTAACAGTGCATGCAGGTCATCAGATATGGTACGGGGGTTGCCGTTAAATTGATTGATAGATTTTCCGTGATTGATGATAATCGTGCTGACAGTTTCCCGCATTTTTTTGATAAATTTTGGCGGTGGTTCTCCTTTAATTACTGCTGCTAGGTAACAGTATCCGGCTACTTCTAGCATAATCTTGGATTCACCGTATTCAATTTGATTTAGTTCGGAAATTTGTCCTGGTCTGACAATACAATCATTCACAAAGCTGCTAATAGCTGTCAGCATTCCGGCGACCATTTCTGATTCTAGTTGGTAATCTCCTAATTGTTGAGCTTCGGAAATCACTAACCCTGATGCCTTGTGAATTAAGAATACTGCTTGGACGGTAAAAGGTATGGATTCTTGAAGGATTAATTCGGCTTCGGAGACTCCTTGTACTTTGGAGCGAATTTTGCGCTTAACTCCTTCGACGCTGAGGGTGTTTGACACTTTTTCATTGATGGTCTTGATCGCTTCTGCCATGTATTTAGAGATGGTACTGCCAATTACCGGATAGAGTGCATCCACCATTGAATCTCGTTCAAACTCAATTTGGGCTGTAATCGCTTTGCCCATTTCCGGCCCTAGGGCTTGAGCGATCGACTCTTGGTCGAGGCGAATTTGTTCTTTAATTGCCATGCCGATTTCTGGGGCGATCGCCTTAGCAATATCTGCGGGTGAATTGTGGATTTGTTGAGCAAGTGCATCGGGAAGTAACTCAGCGATCGCCGAACTCATGGCTTGCTTATTTGCTTGAGTTTTTGCCCTAATCACTTCGTCAATAATCGGTACGATCGCGTTTACAACTTCTTCCTTAGAATCTTTTATTTTACGGCTGAGAATTTCTGCGATCCAGGGTAGCATCAGAGCAATCAACTCTTGGGGATCGTAAAGTTGGTGCTCCAATTTTCCTAATTTCTCATCGATGGTGGTCATCAGACGGCGCACTGCGGGCAAATCGTTTTCAGCCAACAGATTTTTCACTTGCTCGATATCTGATATTTGCGAGCCAAAAATCAAATTTTGCAGCCTTTCCATCGCGCTGTCGGCTTCATTGAAATCCTGTTTTATTTGTCCCAATATTTCTATCGGCTGCGATATCTGCGTGGGCTGTTCGAGTGAATTTGGCATTTCTAGATGCGAAGGCTCCGCAGCATCTAAATAGGGGATTTCTGGTGCTTCTGAGGTGGCTGGAACAACAGGGCTATCGCCTATTGCTGAGGGTTGTACCTCGGTTTGAGGAGCAGCCCCAGGCTCTAAATTAAGACCGCTCTCCTGAGATGTTGGAGCTGGTTGTGAAGCATTTTGAATCGGCGAGGTAGACAAGTCCTGAATCTGGTGCGCTCTCTGCTCTGACTCCACCTCGCCGATCGCCAAAACATCTATAGTATTAAGTGAGGAATAGTCTTTTTCGAGTTCTGAAGTATTCAGTTTTTGAGTAACAAATAGCAATTTTTTAAAGTCTTCCAAAAAAGCCAGTGCATCACCAGAATCCGCTTCACCCTCGAAGGTTTCTGGCTTTGCACTTGCTCCAACTTCCTCAGAAATACCTAACAAATCTTTAAACCCACCGAGTAGCTGGGTGCGATCGTCTTCATCACTGCTGTCTGGTTCCGACTTGGGATTTTGTCGGTTTGAACCTGCAATAATGTTGAGATCGACTAACAGACTCACTAACGGTTCAAGCTGAGCTTTTTCATCGTCAGCAGATTCATCAGGTTTAGAAATCCAGCCCTGCAACTCATGTTCGTCAGCCGGATTTTCTTTCTGTGAGGTCATGGGTTTTTAATTATCCGTGATGGTGACGCTCTGGTAACAAAAATTCGTTATTTAGCTTATTATCCGTCACTCCCTTGAGTTCTGGTACAAATTCAGTGCCTTTGAGCCTCATGCCTAGTTCAAACAAAATTTCCGCCATGTCATCTCTGGAAACTTTGACTTCTCTGAGCATGGAAAAACGCCGATCGAGTTCTTCAAAAACTTGTGTTTTCAGAGTGCGAGTTTCTTCAGAGAGTCGCTCTCTAGTTTGGGATAGTTCGTCACGAATGGAACTGGTTTGACTGTCTATCGCCTCATCCAGTGCTTCTATGCTGCTGGAAAATTTTCGGTTAACGCGATCGATTTGCTGACGGAGGTCTGCGCTTTCTTCTTGAGTATTCAAGGTAATTGATTTGATTTTCTTTTCAAATGAATCAACCGCCGCCCTCATTTCTCCGGAAAGAACTGTTTTTACTTGTTCGATGCGAGCTTGCATATCTTGCTGCATCATCGACAACTCAGAATCTATTTTATCGAAGCGATTATCGTATTCTCTAAGCTGAGCTCCGAAAATTATATCGCGAATCTGGTCAATATTGCCCAGGCGTTCGCGCATTTCTTCTTTAGTTATTTCGGCCATGATTTTACCTCGAATCTCCGAAAAATGTGAATTTGAGAACTGTGCTAGATTTTTTTGCGAAACTGCCAGTCGAGCCATGGAAACTGACTCCAGAGGCTTGTCACCCACTTTTACCCTCATTTGCGACAGTTGTTTGGGACAGTTGCCTGTTTGACATCGGCCCTAGGGTTTGAGACTGTTTCCCCTGAGTCGGGGATAAGTTTCTTTAGAGAATTCACTCTAAATATCCTGAGATTCAGATTGTTGGGCGCAATCCTGTTACTAAAAATGGCGATTTGCCATCCTTACCTTGCAGCAAGCTAGTCAAGGGTAGACTTTCCTGAGACAGCCAGGTAGATTTTAATGTCTTTTATTGACATTTTCCATGATATCGCATCTTGACTGTAGCTTTAGCGACAGCACCAGATCCGCCACTAAAAAGCAGCGATCGCGAACACACATCTAATTATTTATCACGTTTAGGCAGAATTATTCAGTACCAATAGCCACTATCTTGACCGATGTCATCATCTCCCCATCTCAGCGTCTCCCCCTCTACCCCACTCCCCCTCTACCCTCTACCCCACCTCAAAACTCCCAGACTCAGTGCATGGGGATGCTCCCGGCACGCACCATCCACTACCCCTACACAGTCATCATTTTCTTGAGCAATGTACAGCCCCGCCCTCTCCCCCTATCCAGCAATAAGCGAGATTTTTTAACCTGGATTTGGTATTACTTGCCAGTCGATCGCCCTCTCAACAAACTTAGGGTCCGATCGACCACGACCAGACCCAATATGAGAACCTTTGATTTTTTAACAAACGAGGTATATTTCCGATTAAGAACAATTACTTACTAGGGGTTTACAACTTTTGCAGCTTTACTTTTAATCCAAAACCACAATTAGTCAGACTCGACTTTCGTTTAGCTTTACTGTTCGATCGACAGTGTTGCTACATTATCACGTTGTGTTCGGTTAATTTCTGCCACCTTGGGAATTTAGACCGGAGACACCATGTCTATATCCTCGAACTGTGTTTCTAAATATAGCGACCTCCTTTTCCTTTCTGTCCGGTGTCTATTATTAAGTTAGCATGACTTTTCAGGACTGCCAAGCACAATTTGCAAAACTTGATATGTCTTTACATTACTCATTATAATGATCTTAATATCCATATAGATGTAAGTTCTATTGTTGCTACATCTTTACATACTTAAGTGTTTTTGTCATGTCTATTTCTCCTCAGTTTCTGTCCGGTAGCCAAATTCGTCAAACATTCCTAGAATTTTATGCCCAGCGAGGACATCAAATCTTACCCAGCGCCTCCTTAGTCCCAGAAGATCCGACAGTATTGCTGACGATCGCCGGAATGCTACCATTTAAGCCCATATTTCTGGGACAGCGCACTGCCGAATCTCCTCGCGCCACCACATCCCAAAAATGTATCCGCACCAACGACATCGAAAACGTCGGCCGCACCGCCCGTCACCACACATTTTTTGAAATGTTGGGAAACTTCAGCTTCGGCGACTACTTCAAAAAACAAGCCATTGCTTGGGCTTGGGAACTTTCCACGGAAGTCTTCGGTTTAAGCCCAGAAAACTTAGTAGTTAGCGTCTTCCGAGAAGATGACGAAGCCTTTGGGATTTGGCGCGACGAAATCGGCATTCCAGCAGAACGGATTCAACGCATGGGAGAAGCCGACAATTTCTGGCAATCAGGCCCCACCGGCCCCTGCGGTCCCTGTTCCGAAATATACTACGATTTCCACCCAGAAAGAGGCGACCAGATAGACCTAGAAGACGATACCAGATTTATCGAATTTTATAACCTGGTATTCATGCAGTACAATAAAGATGCAGAAGGAAATTTAACACCGCTGCAAAATCAAAACATTGATACGGGCATGGGATTAGAACGGATGGCGCAAATCCTCCAAAAAGTCCCCAATAATTACGAAACAGATTTGATTTTACCCATCATTCAATCCGCCGCCGAAATTGCCGGAATTGAATACGCAAATAGCGACGAAAAAACCAAAGTTTCCCTCAAAGTAATTGGCGACCACATTCGAGCTGTGGTACACATGATTGCCGATGAAATTCGTGCCTCAAATGTAGGCAGAGGTTACATTTTGCGTCGATTAATTCGTCGGGTAGTACGCCACGGGCGGCTGATTGGGATTGCAGAAGAATTTACGGTGCGAGTGGCAGAAAGTGCGATCGCCCTGAACGAAACAGCTTATCCCAACGTCCGTCAGCGAGAAGCAGCAATTAAAGCAGAACTAGCAAGGGAAGAAGCTCAGTTTCTCAAGACTTTAGAACGGGGAGAGAAACTGTTATCAGAAATTGTCAAAAAAGCTCTTCTAGAAAAGGCATCTAACCTGGTGGTTGCTGAGGGCGGACAAGATGCAGAACCCACCATACAGATTTCTGGTCAAGATGCTTTCACCCTTTATGATACCTACGGTTTTCCCTTAGAATTGACCCAAGAAATAGCCGAAGAATATGGAATAACTGTCGATTTAGACGGCTTTGAAACAGCCATGAAGGAACAGCAAACTCGCGCCAAAGATGCCCACCAAACCATTGATTTAACCGTCCAAGGTTCCTTGGATAAATTAGCGGAAACCATCCACAGCACAGAGTTTGTTGGCTATGGGGAATTATCTAGTTTAGCTAAGGTGGAAGTTATCTTAGTCAACGGCCAATCTGTGACAGAAGCAGTGGCCGGAACCGAGGTACAAGTTGTGTTGAATCGGACACCATTTTATGCTGAATCTGGGGGACAAATTGGGGATAAGGGTTATTTAAAGCGTCCCGGCGCAGAGGGAGAAAATTCAGAGAGTTTGTTGGTGAGGATTGAGGATGTCAAAAAAGAGTCTGATTTCTTCGTACATTTCGGGAGTGTGGAACGAGGCACCCTGAGAGTTGAGGATAGTATCACTGCCAAAATTGACAATAGTAGTCGTCGCCGAGTGCAGGCAAATCACACAGCAACTCACTTATTGCAAGCAGCTTTGCGGCAAATTGTGGATGATTCTATTTCCCAAGCCGGTTCCTTGGTATCCTTTGATAGATTGCGATTTGATTTCAATTCTCCACGGGCGGTGACTGTGGCAGAGTTGGAGCAAATTGAGGATAAAATTAATGGTTGGATTGCAGAGGCGCATATTGCCGAAGTTGCAGAAATGCCGATCGCCCAAGCCAGAGAAAAAGGTGCGATCGCCATGTTTGGCGAGAAGTACGGCGATGTCGTGCGAGTGATTGATTTCCCCGGTGTTTCAATGGAATTGTGTGGCGGCACCCATGTCAGCAACACCGCAGAAATTGGGTTATTCAAGATAATTTCCGAGGCTGGTGTAGCATCGGGAGTTCGCAGGATAGAGGCGGTTTCTGGCCAAGCTGTGTTGGACTATTTGAATGTGCGGGATAAGGTAGTGCGCGATTTGGGCGATCGATTTAAGGCCAAACCCGAAGAATTGCCAAATCGCATCACTAATTTGCAGAATGAATTGAAAGATACTCAGAAACAATTGGCTGCTTTGAAGTCGGAATTAGCCATTGCTAAATCTGACCAATTGTTAGCCCAGGCTGAATCCATTGGCGAATTCAAAATCATTGTGGCGCAATTGGGAGATGTGGATACAGAAGCCTTAAAAACTGCCGCAGAAAGGTTACAGCAAAAACTAGGAAATAGTGCAGTAGTTTTGGCCTCTATTCCTGAACCAGACAAAGTGAGTTTGGTAGCAGCTTTTAGTCCAGAAGTCAACAAAAAAGGATTGCAAGCCGGGAAATTTATTGGGGGAATTGCTCAAATTTGTGGTGGAAAAGGTGGCGGGCGGCCGAATTTAGCCCAGGCTGGAGGACGCGATGCAAGTAAGTTGGATTCTGCCTTGCAAAGTGCCCGAAATTTGTTGATTGAAGGGTTAAGTTAAATCAGGTAATTCCTAACAAAACAGCGGGATTTTGGGTCATCATTAAATCTATTTCCCGCTGAGAAATGCCTTCACTCCTTAACTTTTTGACAAACATTTTGTAACCTTCCGTAGGTAAAGGATCGGGTTTTCTCCCCAAATCGGTGCTGAGCACAAAATGCTCTGCACCGATGAGCTTAATCGCTGCCGCCATCTTGGTAATTGAAACATGATGCCAGTTTTTATGTCCGTCATCCGCCGCATTTTCTCCCATCAAATCGTTGACAAATGCGAGTTCTAAGAAAGCTCCCATCTGGGCGGCTGTTTGCATATTTTCTAGGGACAAACCGGGTACATCAGCCATGGCGTGGGTAATCAGGATGTTCTTAATGTTGAGCAAGTGCGATCGCTCTACAACCGCCATCACCTCTTCCGGGCAAATATGACCAGTTTCCAACACCAAATTCTCTCTAGCAACCATCTGCAATACCGCTTCTGTCTCCGGTAAAACCTTGCCATTTTCTGCAACTTTAATCCCCCTTCCCGGCTGGTGAAAAGCCCTCAAATGACAATCAGCATCAACCGTTGGTAGCCATACTACTTTACCATATTTGCCACCGATGCGGTGCATAGCTTCCACCGCTTGAGGATTCATCCCACCGACAGAATGATTGAGAACAACACCTCCGAAAACTTGGATTTCTGGTACTATCTGATTAACCAAAACTGCGCGGGCTGCTGTACTCCCAAAATGATTTTTCAATACCACCGCTTTCATCTTCGCCCTAGCAGCTAATTTAGCCACTTCAAAATCATCAAGTCGGCGGGGAATCACATCAGGAGAAGAATGGATGTGAAAGTCGATCGCACCTTCAATTATGCTCTTTTGTGAATCAGGAAACTGCGGATATCCCACAGCATAGACTGGCAAAGAAAAAACCGAAAAAAATATCCAAAATACTGCTGTTATTGCTATGATGTAAGCTGACGGATAATCAACCGCCGAATGGAATTCGGGGCTACACAAACGAAGTCCGCCTGCGCGGACTGAAGAGTCGGATTTAAATAACTTATAGAAAAGATTTAATCGCATTTGCCAAATCTGCTGCATTCTCTTCGTGCGTCCCCAAAGAACCAGGAATTACCCGCGATTCAACACCAGATAATTCCGCTAAAACTTCCATTTCAGCCTTAGATTTGGGAGGCGCATTTTCAGCAATTACAACCATCACCGGCATTGCTAATTGTTGAAACTTATCCGTAAATTCCGATCGCGTTTTTGCCGGATCTAAACCACCAGTCACAAAAGCAGCCGAACCATACCGAGCACCTGGTTGCTGCGTAACTAGCCACTTACCGTGAATAAAATCCGCTGTGACTTTAGCCGCATCTGTATAGACATGGCGGCGATACATCAAACTGAGGAAAGAAGGCGCAGTATTCAGTTTGTAGAGAAATTGTCCCACTAAGGGCGATCGTACTAATTCTCTCACAATAGAGTGCCAGCCACTCTGCTGTTTGCTCATCGTCGGTAAAGGCCCGCGCCAAGTTGGTGCCACCAACACAATCTTTGACCAAACATGGGGTTTAGATTGCGCTAATGCCATCACATAACCCGCAGCATGACCCGCTGCAATTACCGCCACAGGACTATTAAAAATGGCCACCACAAAATCTGTCAAAAATTGATGATATAATGACGGTTCATAGTCCGTCCGCGGGCGAGATGAATCGCCAAAACCAGGCCAATCGACAGTCACAACTTGAAAATTGGGAGACAATAATTCTGCTAAAGGACGCATTTCTCCCCGCGTCGAAACCGTACTGAATGCCGGCAATAACAAGACAGGAGTTCCCTCTCCTGTGGTTTCGTAAACAACTTTAATTGAGGTTTCTTTCCACTGCCAGAGATATTCTTTAACAGTGCCAGGGTAGTTAGCAGAATTAGTTTTTGTTAAATCTGTAGTTTGAGTCATGGCTGTTTATGTTTTTAATTGGCGGCGACTTGCTGGCTCAATTCACAAGCAAGTGCTTTATTTCTCATCATTTGAAAGATGTTGTAAAATCCATTGGCGCGAGAAGGTGTCAGGCTCACATTCAATCCCGTATCTTGAATAAAATCTGGGGTAACGTTAACAATTTCAGCCGGAGTTAATCCGCTCAAACCTTCCACAAGTAAGCCGACTAATCCTTTGACTAATTGAGCGTCAGAATCGCCTTGAAACAAAACTTTTCCGTCGGTCAAATTTGCCGTAATATAAACTTGCGACACGCAGCCAGAAACTTTGTTTTCCGGCTGTTTGTCGCCTTCGGGAAATGCTGGGAGTCGTTTAGCATACCACAGCAGTTGTTCGTAGCGCTGTTTCGGGTCGGCGTGTCGCTGAAAGCGCTGGACGATTTTGGCTAGGGCTGGGGGTAGCGCGGTGTTTGCGGGCATGATTCATTCGTAGCGGTTTACTTCGTTCATATTATACCTTGGTAGTTTGGGCGATCGCACAGAAGTAACTTCGGGCGATCGCGCTTTATGGCTAAAATTAAGTGCGATCGTGCTTAAATTGCTAGTGGTGGCAAACCTCGCAACTGGCGCAGCGAATTGAGACAAAGTGGGCAGTCACAACCATATAACGCCACCGCTGCATCGCTTTCTTCTTCACTAAAGTCCAGCATCGCAATCGGTTCATCTCCAGGCCGTTGCCAACTGATTTTCGGTTTAGAATTGACAGCAGCAGACTTACCGGGAAAACGCACGCAAGTCAGACGCTGAGTGTGGGGCGATTTCACACAGTTGGGGGAATTAGTCGGCTGGCCTGGTGTTTCGCTAGCTTGAACGGGATTTGCGATCGCGCTCAAAGACATCACAGACCCAAACAGCGTCGGACTTACCAATAAAGTGAGGAGCAATTTATTCATTTGTTGTCAAGAGAAAACTTTCAAGTAATACAGTAGCCGATTATCTCTTTCAATTCAACAAAGTTTTCGTCCGACATCAGTACGATTTGCCGTTGTTAAGGCTTAAAAGCCGAATATTTGCCGCCCAAACCTTCCATAATCGTCCGCGTATTTGCAACCAACATCTTCGGATAAGTATCACCTTCGCTATTTAGAATAGCCTACTATTTTCTGCATGGTGCTTTTCACCACCTCGGCATGTTACACAATTGTGGCAGTCCTGGCAGTCACCAAACAAATCTACCGAAAAATTAAGACCACATTTTAAAGATTCTACATTTGTAGAATCTTGAAAATGAATCATAAACAAACTTAAAAAGTTGCGCCGTGCTACTTTCTTTTCTTTATTAGTAGCCAAGGCACTATGTGGAGCATGGTGTATAAAGTATCCAGCAATCTCATTACAAAAATCTTGATATTCTCGGGTATGAATAATGTGACAATGCCAAAATTCATCAACCTCATTTGACGGAACACTTAATGACATCCTAGGCTTAATAGCACAAAGATACATATATTGACGGTAAACTAATTCAATACTATCCAAACGAGAAGATAATTCAGGATTATCCTTTAAGAATCTCTCTCGAATTACTGATAAGTCGTAACTCATAACTCGACCCAAAATATTTTTTGATCTTATATGGATCGATTCCATTTGCTCTGAATCTGATTTAACCAATGTTGAAGTCATAATGTTGTTGCAGATAGGTTCAACTGTTCTATACGATAAATCACCTTTCTGAAGGCTGCCACATGAAAAGAACTGATTTTAGGCATTTTTTTATAACAAAATCTTAAGCAAAGACCAGAAAAAGCCTGATTTTATCGGTTTAGACTAAGCTATAATGGCTAAAATCCATACCTGACATGACCTCTATGACTATTACAGAAGTTTTACAAATTGTGGATCAGTTAGTTGAGCAGCAAACCGGAGGACACCTAGATGATTTAGAAAAAGCTGTTGTTAAAGGACTTTGGGAGGGTAAAACTTACAGTGAAATCGCAGATGAGTGTCGATATGATAGTAAAAACTATATTGGAGATGTTAGCCGTAAGTTATTTAAAATTTTATCTAAGCAACTAGGCGAAGATGTTAATAAATCTAATTTTTGTTGGACAATTGAGAGATTAGCGAATTCTTTTAATTTAACTAATTCATCACAGCAAGTTTTAGGATTAATCAATACCCATATTAATCTATGCTCTAATAATCCTCAAGATTCTTCTAAAAAGACTGAACAAAACTTTGACAAAAAATCCTATCAAGATTTAACCCTAGCCCCAAAAATCACCCATTTCTACGATCGCACTCTCGAACTTCAAACCCTATCCCACTGGTTAACCGAGAAAAATACTCGTCTAATCTCAGTCTTAGGATTACCTGGAATTGGCAAAACCACCTTAGTCAAACAGTTTATTGACCTAAACCTGCAAAACTTTGATGTGATAATCTGGAAAAGCATCAAACTCTCCCAGTCATTAGATAACATTATTACTGAAATTTTAACAGCTATTAATCCTGCACCTATTCAAAATGAGAATAAATTAACTCAACTATTCATTTTTTTACGCGAACAAAGATGCTTGATTATCCTTGATGATGTGCAAGAGTTGTTTGCCAGTGCCCAATTTGCCGGACAATATAAAAGCGAATATAAAGATTATCAAACCCTTTGCACAAAGATGTCAGAAATTGAACATCAAAGCAGTTTAATCTTAATTAGTCAAGAACAATGTCAAGAAATGCTGTGCTTAGATCAAGAATTGTATCCTGTTAAATGTTTAGAATTAGAAGGGGTAGAAAATACCAAGATTCTGAGAAATCAGGGATTAAAAGATGAGGAATATTGGTCAAAACTGATTAATCTCTATGAAGGTAATCCAGTTTACCTAAGAGATATCGCCAGTTTAATCAAAAATGTTTTTTTTGGAAAAGTAGCTGATTTTTTAGCTGAAGATAGCCTGATTCTCACAGAAGAGATGAAATATCGGTTCAGTGAATTATTCCACCGATTATCCCCCATAGAACAACAGATAGTTTTAGAATTGAGCAAATCCAATCAACCCGTGTCAAGGGAAGATTTAAGACAAGGTTTAGATCTCTCCTCAATGGATTTGATTAATGGCTTACAATCTCTGAATAGGCGGTATTTACTCAAAAGAATTGAACGAGAGAAAGTTTTGTTTAATTTATCTCCCCTTTTCCGCATAAGTTTAAGATTTGTTTCAATTTGAGGAAATTTCCACCGCCCAGATCGCAAATTATTCCAATGTGGGTAAACTGATTATAGCAGGTGCCACTCCAAGCAGCAGACAAGTTTACCTCAAAAACCAGGTGGGGAGCGATGAGTACAGTTTTAGTGGTAGAAGATTCCCGCAGCCAGCGGGAGTGTATTTCACATCAGTTGACTTGCAGCGGATTGAATATAATTCAGGCATCTGACGGTGTGGAAGCTCTGGCTCAAATCAAAAAAAACTGCCCCGATTTAGTATTATTAGATATCGTGATGCCTCGCCTGGACGGCTACGGTGTTTGCAGTTTAATTAAAGCTCACCCTGAAACTCGGAATATACCGGTAGTATTTTTAACAGGGAAGGGACAGCGGTTAGATTTATTTGCCAGGTCGATGGATAGGGCAGAAGCCTATGTTAGCAAACCTTGGCTGCCCAGGGAACTGTTGGCAACTATTAAAAAAGTTTTACTCCATGCCAATATTAAGTTCGATCGAGCTTCGGCGGACGCTTGGACGGAATATGGTATTTTAAACTTAAGTACGATCGAACTGTATCAAAGCCGCGCCGATGCTTGGACAAAATACAGCCCCCAAATTCTGAAATTGTACGATGCCAGTTTAGCAGCTTTCGATCAAGCTTTGGCAATTCAACCAAGTCACTTGAAGGCGAACAAGTATCGCAATAAAGTGCAGATAATACACACAATTTTGCTCAAAAAGTTTCAGCAAACCAGACCTTGCAAAATCTGTTATTATTATTACGGCAAGGACAACCTGAATTGTGCCGTGCATCCGGCTGGCCGCCCTCAAGAAGTGTGTCGCGATTGGGAATTTAATTAAACTAAAATGAAAACAAATAACCGTGCTTACCTGGAAAAATTGCTACAAGAAAGAAACGAACGTCCCGAAAAAATGGCAGAAATTGATGCACAAATAAATGCAACTTTTCGCCAAAGTCATGCGATTATGGTAATCGATATGTCGGGATTTTCTCGGACAACTGTGCGTTACGGAATTATTCATTTTTTGTCAATGATTCACCGGATGCACGCAATTGTCTATCCTGTAATTGCTGAATATGGTGGCACTGTAGTGAAGGAGGAAGCTGACAATATTTTTGCTGTGTTTCCTGATGTAAAATCGGCGGTGGATGCTGCGATCGATTCTCTGAAGCATACGGGGGCTGTGAATACTACTCTACCGCCTGAAATGGATATTTATCTGTGCATCGGGATAGGCTACGGTGATGTTTTGATGCTAGAAGGAGAGGATATGTACGGTTCGGAATTTAATCTGGCATCGAAGCTGGGAGAGGATTTGGCGCAACAGGGAGAGATTTTGCTGACTGATTCTGCGTTTGAAAAGTTTGAGGGTAAAAAGCAAGATTGGCAAAGAGTGGAATTTTCAATTTCGGGTTTGGAATTAGTGGCTTATAAGTGGGCGCGGGCTTAATTGTTCTAGGTTCTAGATGACCAGGCGGTTGAAACCGCGTCTATACAAACGAAGATCCGGCGATTGAAACCGCGTCTATACAAACGAAAATCCCGGCGGTTGAAACCGCGTCTATACAAACGAAGTCCGCCTGCGCGGACTAAGAAATAAGGCAGATTTAATATTAGATGATTAACGATCGCAAAAACTGGCAAAATATGAATTTAGCCGCCATTCAACAGTGGCTGGCTTGGGTGCAACAACAACCCGATGGAATCATTTTTTGTAAGGATTCGGGTGTTCACTATGTTACAGTCAGGAAAGAGCGATCGCGCATTAAGCTATCTTTAGTAGAAAAGGTAAATTTGTATACAGATTTATTGCAATCTGTGTTTGATTTAAACAATCCTTTACATCTAGTCTCTGAATATACTCAGGCGATGATGTTAGCTTTGGTGTGGCAAAACCAACCCCAAAGAATTTACATTGCTGGGTTTGGTGGCGGCAGAATTCCCTTAGTTTTGCACCACTATTTGCCGGAAAGTGCGATCGAATGTGCGGATGTAGACCCGATCGCAGTTGAAGCAGCTACACAGTGTTTTGGGGTAAAATTAGACTCACGACTGACTGTAGCAATTCAAGATGGCAGAGAGTATCTGGAACAGCAAAAACCCGATACTCAGTACGATATCATTATGACGGATGTGTTTTTTGGCAACGGCTACTTTCCCCATCGGTTAGCAACCAAGGAATTTTACGAACTTTGCCAAAAACATTTGTCAAGTGCAGGAGTTGTGCTAGTCAATCTGCTGCAAAGAGATGAGTTTTATGCCGAAAAAGTGAAAACTTTTCAAGCTGTGTTTTCCCAGGTATGTGTCTGCCCTTGGAAGGACATTAACAGCGTTTTAATTGGTAGTAATAGTGCGATCATGGAAAAAGACGAGATTGTTTCTAGAGCCAAGTATTTGCAAAATTACCATCAATTTTCATTTGATTTAACAGAAAGAGCGATGGAAGTGAAAGTAGGTACAGAATTGGCGGAAGCAGTACCTAATTTAGACAAAGCTCATGTTTTGCTAGATGATTCGCCACCCGCTGGTTATTTTGATTGCTGGTTATTTTGATTGCTGGTTATTTTGTGTTTGTTGTTTATGGTTTTTTATGAATGATTTAACCACAGAGGGCGCAGAGGGCGCAGAGGAGGAGAACGGAGAGATGAATAATTTGGGATTAGTAGCGAGGGATAGTCCGATCGACTACTATTGAATAGGCATCGATACCGCCCATGATGTTTTTAACATTCGTAAAGCCTTGATCTGTCAACCAGTGGCACATTTGAGCCGATCGCATTCCATGATGACATAGAACTAGGGTTTCGGTGTCGCGATCGAGGCGATCGGCTATTTCCGTTGACCATTCGGCAAATTCACTCAGCGGAAAGACTGCAAATCCTGGGAGTGAGACGAGTTCAATTTCATCAGGTTCTCGCACATCTACAAGCTGCAATTTATCAGTAGCTGGTTCTGCTAAACGCTGGCTTAATTCTTCGACAGTAATTTGACCAAAAATTTGTGACATTAACAAAGAGGGAATTGGGAATTGGGCATTGGGAATTGGGAATTGGGAATTGGGAATTGGGAATTGGGAATTGGGAATTGGGAATTGGGAATTTGTTAGTGGTTGTTTGTTATTAGAAAAACCACTAACCACTAACTACTAACTACTAACTATTCCCGATGCCCGATGCCCAATTATCAATTAATTTAACTTAGAAGGTGGTGGAATTAGATCCACAGGAAGTTTTGGTGTGGGACGATCGTCTAATTGACTTACTGTATCCCTAGTATCGAGACAAGTGGTCATTAGGCGATCGATCGAAAAGTCTACCTGACGGCTCAAACCAACTACGCATTCCGAAAATTGCTCTGGTAATAAACTGCGGCGGCACTGATCCAGCACCAACAGCGGAGTCGTAGTTTGAGTTCGAGACTTGGTGTTAATGTCCACTACGCAAGTCGCCAAGTCCTTGGGGCGACGCACCCGCTGACAGCTAGCAAGTGCTTCAGCAGCCACAATATTTGTTTTGCGGTTGATTTGAACGACACACTTAGATATGTCACGGGGATGGAGTGCACCGGCACAAGCGTTGGCGGCTGCATCTGCGGTAAGTCCGGCTCCCATTAGTTCCACAGAGCAGGCGCGATACTCGTTTTTAGGGCGGGGGAATCTAATCGTGATGGCTGATGCTGGCATTGGAGGCAGTGCTGTGGCCAATAAACCGAGAGTTGCTAGTTGTGTACCGAGAGTCAAGATCCAGCTTCCAGTTGCTTTTGAGCCTGCTGGTGCGGGATGCGTGACAGAACTGGGTGAACATTTGGGGTTGTGCATGGTGGATTTTAAGTTATGAGTTTTTTTACTAATAGACATGGACGATAATTATTGTGGCACAGGCATCCTGCCTGTTCGACCCAGGCGCGATCGGGCGATCGGCTTTCAATTCAGATTTTGTGTGATATGATCGGGAACGGGTCAAAAATTGAGTACGGTAGGGCATACCGAAACTTTCGGACACCGCTCCGAACAACGTTTGGGGAGAGATGACTACTACTGATGTTAGAGTAATTCTGCGTCGGGAAGTCGTCTCGCAGAACCAAAAATCTCAGCGTTCTACACCTGAGAGTGCCAAAGTATAAAGCCTGTATAAACTTTTATACAGACATTAGAGAGGAAAATCAATGTCTCGATATCGGGGTCCCCGATTAAGAATCGTCCGTCGCCTCAAGGATTTGCCTGGGCTGACTCGGAAAACAGCCAGACGGGATTATCCACCTGGGCAACATGGTCAAAACCGCAAAAAGCTATCTGAGTATGCGGTTCGCTTGCAAGAAAAGCAAAAACTTCGTTTCAATTACGGTGTAACTGAACGTCAATTGCTCCGTTATGTTCGGAAAGCTCGCCGAGTTACCGGCTCCACAGGTCAAGTGTTACTGCAATTTTTGGAAATGCGCTTGGACAACACTGTGTTTCGGATGGGAATGGCTCCTACCATTCCGTCCGCTAGACAATTGGTCAACCACGGTCATGTGACTGTGAACGATCGCGAAGTCAATATCGCCAGCTATCAGTGCAAGCCTGGAGATGTCATTTCGGTAAAAAATCGGGAACGTTCGCGCCAAATGGTGGAAGCGAATCTCAAAGATCCAGGGTTGGCTCACTTGCCCAGTCACTTGGAATTTGATAAGCAAAAACTCGTTGGTAAAGTTAATGGCATTGTGGAACGCGAGTGGATTGCGCTTCAGGTTAACGAACTGCTAGTCGTGGAATACTATTCACGTCAAGCTTAAGTTATTGGTCAATCGTACTTTTTCTATAACTTAAAAAAATCCCAGCCCTTTTTAGAGGCTGGGATTTTTTTTTATTTTCGCTTTTTTTGAGTTAGTTTACGTCAATTATCTTACGGTTTATTTGGGAGTTTCAGGAGTTGGCGCTTTGGGTGGATTTGCCCAGTTTTTGAAGCCTCGGAAGATATCAGTATAGCTGATGATTCCGTCCAACGTAAATTTCCCATTATTAGGGTCTTGTGTGCAAACTACAAGAGCAGTAGGTCTCTCCTTGGAATTAGCTGGAACAAATGTTTTAATCACTTCAGAGGTAACAGTCCCAGGGCTTACACTATTTCTCTCATTTACCGGAAGCATAATATATTGCAAGGCTAAACCTGAGAACTTCTTAGCAAGTTTTTTGTGCAAGAAGGTATTAACAATTACATCATCAACTATTCCCGTGACAAATATACCATCTGGTGTTGTGATAGGAATATGAGTGAAGGAACTTTTATTTAAAATACCTCTCGCTTGCAACAAAGTAGCATTTTCATCTAATATTGTAAGACCCGCTGTTTTCTTAAATAAGCTATTTTGACCTATAGTTAGCCTTAAGAAAGGTGTATAATTTGGATCGTTAATTTTACGGAGTACATCCGTGTAAGATATTGTACCTACAACAAGCTGATTGTTTCCATATACACATAGAGTCCGATATCGCAAAGTAAAATTTTGTCCTTCGGGTTTTACAGGATCGATTAAAGCATCAAATACATCCGCCACTTTACTGGTTTGGAGTGAAAGAGTCTTGACAGGTATCTGCATAAGTGCTACAAACTCTGGAATTTGATTAATACATTTGGCATAGATATCTTTTGTAAATTCTTGTACAGCTAATTCTTCGTCAGGCGTAAGAGGAAATTCTGGCGGATATAGATCGTTGGGAGGAGTTAAAATTTTCACTAGGTCTGTCTTGCTAATAACAGTTAATAACTCTCCTCTTGGTTGATCGCTTTCAGGATTAATAGGCTCAATAATGGGGACGTGCCTGATCCTCCGTATATCCATCATAGCATCTAACTTGGCCACTTTATTAGTTTGCTTTAACCAGTACAAGGGTCTATTCTGTGATAGTTCGGGGAACTCTTGATTAATAAGTGAGTTCATGTTATTAATAGACATGAGTGAAATCCTCCATTGTTGTTTAATTTTGACGGTAAACTTGTGCGCGGAATTGTAAAATTTTAATTGGCGTTACTACCATTTTTGGGTAAATTTTTCCTGCCAATTGTTCAACAATAACTACTTCCTTAAATCCCAAATTTAAGTAAGCATTAATACACTCTTGCAAGGGTTGAGTTTTCTCAACCAAACATAATTTAGTTACAGGTTTCATTATTTCCGATAAAGATATACCCATAAAACTAAAATACATGGGATGAGTCAGTGTTGTCACCTGCTTTTTATCAACTATTCCTAGCAAATTGCCATCGCGATCGCAGATAGTTATATGCTCTATCGGCAAATATTTCATCGCAAATCTGGCTTGAGCTAGGGTATCTGATGGTAATAGAGTAAATGGTTCTTCCATACCACTCACTTCCGGTAACACTAAAAAACGTTCGGCTTTCAATTGACAAAATTTTTGATGAGATTTAAGGTAACTTAATATGCTTTCGGGAGAAGCTACGCCATAAACTGTTTCGTCCTCATTTATAATAGGTAAAACTCTGATTGCTGAAGTTGATTTATAGGAGTCAACTAATTTATCTATCGCATAAATTAGCCTCTGATTTTTAGAAGTATAAGGCTTGATTTTTTCTAGTTTAAATACCTCAGTTATCTGCTTTTTTAAACTATTAACCAATTCCTCATTTAATTGTTGGCGAAAATTAGGGTTTTTAATTCTAAACTTAACAGGTACATCTAAAACTGGCGGTGGTAACGCCCGTAAAATTGATAAGTCAGTTAGGATACCCGCAAATTTTTTACCCTCATCTACAATAACAATTTCACTCGCATTTTGCACAGTAACTAAAGCTAATGCTTCTGCTACTGTATCTGTCTCTTTCAAGATACAAAAGTCATTGGTTATAACTTTTGTGTCTTCTATACTAACTGCATCGCTATTTTCCATGATTTTTCAACGATTACATATAAGTTACTGATTGAGATAATTTTTGAATCACTTTCCAGTCATCACTATTTGTGATTTTACCATCATTATAGTAGGTAACTATAAAGTCTATTAAATTTCGATTTTCTAAGAATTGTGCAAATATTGGATGTTTGTTCGTAGACTTGATTAAATTATCTATGCCAATATCTATGCTATCATCTGTTCCACCTTCATTTTGCCAAGCAGTGTATATTTGATCCATAAGTTGATGATTGTTAGCTAAACGATCGTAAAACTCAGGAAAATTTAACTGGAGTAAAATTATTTTGCAAAATTTATACTTGTCATCAGTATTCCAGTCTATTTTTTTCTTTTCAAGTATGCTTCGACGATCGTCGGTTAATCGGAGTTGTGCGAGCTTATCAGCAAGGGTAGAGTTGTGTTTTTTTACAATCTCTTGAATCATATAAAAAGCCGTAATAAATTGCTGCATTTTACGGATATTTGAATTAGTAGCTTTAGAAATCATCCCCCATATTTTTTCATCATTACTATACTGAGCAGTTAAAGAACCTTGAAGCAGTCTATCTTTAACTTCATCTCGATCTTTATCAGAGAGAAAAAAGTTCAGGTTAATGATTTTTTCTATATATTCCCTACCAGTAATACCAAGCTCTTTCGGGTATCTTTGTCCCACCGCTTGCTCAATAATTCTTTTATCAATTCCAATGACAAAAATACAGTTAGACTGATCTAAATGTAATTTCAAGCATTCTAGGACAGATAAAGCATTTTCTGGTAAGCAACGATCCAAATCATCAATAAATATCATCAATCGACCATCGTTACCCACATAACTTTGCACTGCATTCTTAAAGACATTTTCAAAATTGTTGATAAATTGATAAGGATTAATGAGGTGAGGGTTTTCACCAGGATTAACTAACATTGCAAGTTGTTTAGCTATGGCTTCGGTATTAATAAAACCTGCTGTTTGACCATTAACATATCCTCTCGCTAAAACACCAGCTAATTTAAAAGCACAAACTGAATAAGTTAAAGCGGCTTTTGTAATAGTTTGACGCTCTTTTGGAGAGATACTTTCATCTGCACATATTTGACTAAGAATAGTCTGGATCAGAGCATTTTTAATATCCAGTTTATCGTCATATTTCCAAGCATTAAACCAAACCGTTTTATATTTTTTTGCAGGAGTTGCTAATTTTTCAAAATCCCGTTTCATCTGTGCCATGAGGCTAGTTTTGCCGCTCCCCCAAGAACCAAAAATACCAATGGTAAAAGCGCCTTCTTTATGATCTTTATTTTGTCTCAGAAGTGGTTGTGTAGCCTCGATCGCCATATTACACAGTAATTCTGCGTAAATATCATAATTAAGCTCACTGCTACTTCCTGGGCCACCGCGAATGATATTTCTATCGACTTGATTAAAAGGCATAACTTGTTTACTCCTTGATTTATCAATTAAGACTTAGTGGGCTTTTTTACTTCTGACAAAACTTCTTGAATTGCTGATGTAACTGCCTCTTTAGACATAAACCCGTTGATGGTTTCTAGCAACAACCACTCACTATATAAGTTGATTAAAGGTGCAGTTTCTTCCTGGAAAATTTGGATGCGCCGCCGAATAACTTCTGGAGTATCATCTGTACGATTTTCCTTGATGGCCCTCTTTCTCAGTCGCTGAACTAAAACTGAGTCTGGTACATCAAAATTGATAACACAATCACAACTTAGCTGACCTAAATCCTTTAATAATTTGTCTAAAGCTCCTACTTGAGCGACGTTCCGAGGAAATCCGTCTAATATCCAACCTGGTGTTGCTTCTTTTTTAGTCAATTGTTCTTTTACAATATCTAGCACAATGCTATCAGGGACTAATGACCCTTTATCTATATAAGATTGTGCTTTTTGGCCTCTGTCAGTTTTGTCTTTTCGCTCCTGGCGCAGTAGTTCGCCCGTTGAAATGTGATGAATCCCGAAGTTCTTGGCTACGATCGCAGCTTGAGTGCCTTTGCCTGCGCCATTCGGGCCTAAAAATATAATTCGCATACTTTTTATGATTCAACTGTTGGATAAGCTAGGATTGTTTTGCTGATAGTGCACTTAAAGCTAACAAAAACTACCAAATTACGCTATCATTACATTAGCCTTTTCCCGAATACTCGAAACGATCGCAAAAAAATATGACCGCAAGCATCAAAAACCCATGTAATATCTACCTTAAAACAAAAAAAAATAATCTGCAACTATTGAACATTATCAATTTATGCTACCATTACGTTAGCAATTTCCACCAAGACTAAAAATGGTTACACGAAAACCTACTAGAAAGGATCTATTTGCCGAAGCTGCCCAAACTTGGGATTTGAATCGCATCTATGAACTATTTACCGAAGCTAAACGTCGTATTTTCCCCAACGCCCGCCAAGGTCTCACTGATACATAAAAATTATACTTGCGTGGTCTGTTGTGCAATTGCAGCCCTAGTGAGATTGCGCGTCAATTGTCGAAAAGTGCTAGGGGGGCTGAGGTTTATATGTGCAAAACTCTCTATCAATATTTTAAGGGTATTCCTGAAACTCCTAGTGATGATGTTGGTAATTGGCGCAATGTTCATCAATGGTTGGATAAAGCTGGTTATAAAGTAGATTTATCGGGTAATTCTACTGTCGGTAAGTCTTTACCAAAAGACGCTAAGATACATATAACTGATATTAATTTTTTTAATGATAGTGAAAATAATAATGCAACTATTTCTATAGATATTAATATTAAGTTATCTTTTCCTTCAGATGTGACAAATCAAGGTGAGGATGAAATAGCAAATGATTAAAGATAAATTTAGGAAAACCAGGTGAAACTGGCTAGATTTAAATGGTGGCTTTTTCTGGTTTCTCGATCGTACCCAAAGTCGTTCCCCCCCAATAAAAGAGACCCAGGGATAAATCTATCTACTTAGTATAGCCAGATAAAACCAGTCCCACCTTCCAGGGGTTAGCTTGAAAGTAGGACTGGCGCGTCCGGGTAATTTTGATTAGTATAGGTGACAACCGATCGCACTTACCATCGACCCTTTGAAATATCTAAGTTTAGGGATTTTGCAAAAAGTAGGTAGTCTGGGTTAACAAGGTTGCGATCGCACAGTTTCGACACCAAAAAATTTTTCGAGTTCGCCCTCAAACAAGTCGCCCCAAGGTCCAAAACAAATTTCCCGCGCTAGGCTCCACTCCACTATGAAACTTTTACGACTAGCTAAATCCATAGATTGAAAAACGATCGACTTACCGAGTATGGCGGCTAACTCTAGCCCGATTACCAGTGCACTGATTCCCTCTAGGGCTAAGGCCTCGACTTGTTGCAAATCCACGACAACTCCCAAGGCTGCGGTTTCCAGAGCTTGTTCCAAGTTTGCTTGGAAATCGAGAACAGCGAGTCCACCAAGACAACCCAAGGGTTGCAAAACAATCGTATTAGATGATGATGTTCTGTCAGTGGAACAAAACATAACTGACGGCATGATACTAATGGCTTTATTCATAATCGCATCTCAAACAAGTATGATCTCGATCGCAACTCGTAAACAAAAAAAACAATTGACAAAAATGACGCTAACTGCGATTGACAGCCAACTCGATCGCTAACTAGGCTTAAATATTTGAGCGGTGTCACTCCTGCTCTGTGATGCTTCTTATCAGTAAATTTACAGATATCAACAATCCATAATGACCAAAACTCAACCTCGTTCCGGGTACACACTTCCAGTATTTGCCTGTGCGGCCGCACTAGCCGCCCTGCGCTGCTTGCGTAGAGGTATTCAATCTGTAGATAGCGTCTCAGTAGATTTACTAGAACCCATAATAACCGCATCAGTACCCATCGAACAAGTATCTGTAATAAAAACTGACACGGCCTTAGCTGTGACTCGCTCTGACCCTGGTGACAACCTAGATCTGACTCGCCATACCCCAGTTTGGGCAATGGTTGAATTACGGAGAGTGTCCGAGGGAGAAATTGAAGCAGCACAAGAACAAATACTGATTGTTGGGGGCGAGGGAATTGGACATCACAAAACAGGTGGAGGAGCAGCAATCTACGATTATGCCCAGCGGCTATTGCGTGTGAATCTGAGCCGAGAACTCCAAACAGGAGAAAAAATTACTGTCACCTTGATTCTGCCATCAGGTCGCCAACTGGCAACCCGTACTTCCAACGAAGCTTTCGGTGTCGTAGAAGGACTGTCGCTGCTGGGTACAACGGGCATTTCTCAACCCTTGAGCGCCCCCGGACAGTTGGAAATTTACCGCGAACAACTACAACAAAAAGCCCAGCTATTTGACTGTTTGGTGTTTTGCATCGGCGAAAATGGCTTGGATTTGGCTCGACAACTGGGCATCGATCCGCAGCGGCTGGTCAAAACTGCTAATTGGCTAGGCCCTTTACTAGCAGAGGCTGGATGTCAGGGTGTGAAATCGATTCTGCTGTTTGGCTATCACGGAAAGTTAATGAAATTGGCGGCGGGGATTTTTCACACTCACCACCACCTCGCCGATGGGCGGCGCGAAATTCTGACAGCTTTTTGTGCGCGGGCCGGAATGCCGGCTGATGTGTGTTCCTCGATTTTTGAGGCTGCTACGGCGGAAGATGCTCTGGAGCAACTGCGGGTTTTTGATGCGGAGAATGACAGCAATTGGGTCGATCGCATTTACGGCGACATCGCTCAACAGATAGACTTGCGCTCATCGGATTGCGTGTTTACTCACAGCGGGCAGCGTGTGCCCGTGGGCTCAGTGATGTTCGGGCGCGATCGCAAAATTATTGTTAAAAGTGAACTAGGAGATACATTTTTGACACAAATTTGTTAATGTGGTGTGAATATCCCGTAACTCTTGCTCCAAGATCGATCGGGGATAATACTTAATTAAGTCTTAATTCCAACTCCCTAGACCTTAATTACCTAGGTTTATTTCAGACGAATAATCTCGGTTCTAGGTTCTACCCATTAGCAATTAGCAATTACCCACTAACCGTGACTACTCAAATAGAAACTGAATCCGCCCTGACCAACTCTTCTCTGGGGCAGATCGATCGCCAGAAGATCGTGATTCTCGACTTCGGTTCGCAATATTCCGAACTGATTGCTCGCCGCATTCGCGAAACTCAAGTATATTCAGAAGTTATTTCTTACCGCACTACTGCCCAACAGTTAGCAGCGATCGCTCCTAAAGGAATTATTCTTTCAGGTGGGCCGAGTTCTGTATATGACGAAAGAGCTCCCCAATGTGACCCGGAAATTTGGCATTTAGGAATACCCGTGTTGGGTGTTTGCTACGGGATGCAGTTGATGGTCAAGCAACTAGGAGGGGTAGTCGATCGCGCTAAGTTAGCCGAATATGGCAAGGCATCCCTATCTATTGACGACCCTACCGATTTGTTGACTAATGTCGAAGATGGTAGCACCATGTGGATGAGCCATGGAGATTCTTGTACCGAATTGCCAGAAGGTTTTGCGATTCTAGCTCACACGGAAAATACTTCCTGTGCTGCAATTGCTAATCACGACAAAAATCTATACGGAGTTCAGTTTCATCCAGAAGTAGTTCATTCCATCGGTGGACAGGCTTTAATTCGTAATTTTGTTTATCATATTTGCGAGTGCGAACCGACTTGGACCACAGCTACTTTTGTAGAGGAATCGATTCGTGAAATTCGAGCCAGAGTCGGAGACAAACGAGTATTATTGGCTCTATCCGGCGGGGTTGATTCTTCAACTTTGGCTTTTTTGCTGCATAGGGCGATCGGCGATCGACTTACCTGTATGTTTATCGACCAAGGGTTTATGCGGAAGTATGAACCGGAACGGTTGGTGAAATTATTTAAAGAGCAATTCCACATTGATGTTGAGTATGTTAATGCTCGCGAACGCTTTTTAGCTCAGCTTGAAGGTGTTACCGATCCTGAAGTAAAACGCAAGCGGATTGGTCACGAATTTATCAGCGTATTTGAAGCAGAATCGAAGCGTCTTGGACCCTTCGATTACCTCGCCCAAGGTACTCTTTACCCAGATGTAATTGAATCTGCTGACACTAATGTAGATCCCAAAAGTGGTGAAAGAGTTGCTGTTAAAATTAAAAGCCATCACAACGTCGGCGGTTTACCTAAAGATTTGTGCTTTAAGTTGATTGAACCGCTGCGAAAATTGTTCAAGGATGAAGTGCGAAAAGTCGGCCGATCGATCGGGCTTCCAGAAGAAATAGTCAACCGACAACCTTTCCCTGGGCCGGGATTAGCGATTCGGATTCTGGGAGAAGTTACCGCCGAAAGATTAAATATTTTGCGGGATGCTGACTTGGTGGTGCGCCAAGAAATTAATCGACACGGATTGTACAACGAACTTTGGCAAGCTTTTGCAGTTTTGCTTCCCATTCGCAGTGTAGGGGTGATGGGAGACCAACGCACCTATGCTTATCCAATCGTCTTGCGGTTTATTACCAGTGAAGATGGGATGACGGCTGACTGGGCGCGAGTTCCTTACGATTTGTTAGAACTGATCTCGAACCGGATTGTGAATGAAGTGAAAGGGGTGAACCGCGTGGTTTACGACATTACTTCTAAGCCGCCTGGAACGATCGAGTGGGAGTGATAGATAGAAGATTATTTTAACACAGATAAACGCAGATAAAATCCCATCTGCGTTCATCTGTGTTCATCGGCTGATATGTGCGGTTAAAAAATCCAATTAATGAGATACACCTGTAAAATTCAAAACAATCACACCCATAATGATTAGGAAAATAGCCATAACTTTAAAAATTGTGATCGGATCTTTAAAAAATAAAATGCCTCCAATCGCGACAAGAGCAATTCCCAATCCGGAGAAAATTGCATAGGCTGCGCTTACGTCCAACTTTTAAATGGCTAAGTTTAAAAATAGAAAACTGATGCCATAAAAAATTAGCATTAAAATCGATGGAACCATTTTTGTAAAACCATCTGAGAATTTCATATAAATGGTACCGGCTGCTTCTAAAATGACGGCAAGCATTAAATAGATCCAGCTTATCGATCCAGATGAACTCTAGTTGAGAACCGAAGCAGGTACATTCCTCGATGTACTATCTATCTTAAAAACCCGGTTTCTGGCAATTATCATCAATCAAAAATGATGCAATTAGCTTGAGAAACCGGGTTTTGATGCGTAAGTCTGATGTTTAATTGCGATCGCGCATTTCAGCCTTTTTCAGCATCCAGGAGCAATTCACACTGCTGAAACACATAATTTATAGTAGAAAATAGTAAATTCAAGTCATCAATCAAGTAAGACTGTTTGTTCTTAGTAAAACTATTAGACTTTAGCTTGCCAAACTGCCAGACTCCGCCATTTGAGACAATTCCAAATACTTCTTGATCTGGATTTTTATTCAGTCGCTGTGCAGCAATCATTTCAGCCAAACACTGAGCCCATCCGTTTTCAAAGTTATCTTGTTTAGCTTCCACTAATAGAAAGTAAGGTTGTTCAAAGACGACTTTTCCTAAAATAGAACGTTTAGCCAAGATATATTCAGGAAATCCAGAAAGATATTGGTCGTAGGTGATAGATTGATGGCTCCACAAAACAAACCCAGTGTAATAGCGCTTCCAAACTTCTTTGAGCAGTGGATAAATCAAATTTTCGCAAATGGCAAATTCTGAATTATCTACCACTCCTTCTCGCATAGTAAATTCTAAATCTTCTCGAAAATAGTCAGAAACCTGAAACTCGGTTTCTACTATGAAATTAAATTCGGTGTAGGTAATTTGAAATTCTTGGAGGACTGAACTGACTGTTTTGTAAGCGCTGAAAGGCATACTAACCTCCCAAATTTATGTTGGCTAATGTATGTGAGTCATTGTAGCATAGAAAGAGGGCGATCGCCTTTTGCTTCTTGCTATTTTGATTGTAATATTTTTAAAGTGCGATCGAGAGCGATCGCATGATCATTTAGAGCAATCAATCGTCGTGCTTCAAGATTAAGATTTTGGTGCTTTCGGTGGTCTTTGGGTAGCCATATTGAAGCCACCGCCACTTTCCGCTCCATCTCTGGAAGGACTTCTCTGAGATTGCGATTTAGCCACTCCTCCAATTATTTTTTTAGCTTTTGGAGTAGACGGGCTTTCTGCTGGTGCTGCTTGCTCTGTGGGAGCCTCTGACTGAGGTTCTGATGCAGGTGCAGGTGGCGGCAAGTCACCTTTTTTGATCGGTTTTGGAGTAGGCTTGCTTTCGCCTTCTATTTTTGCTTCAGGAGCATCTTGTTGAGGTTTTGACTGGTTAGCCAAATCAGATTTCTTGATGGGCTTTGGAGTAGGCTTGCCTACTTTTTCTGCTTGAATTTGTGGAGAATCTGTCTCAGGTTCTGATTGAGAATCTGGCTGAATTTCTGGCTGAGATTCTGATTGAACATCTGACTGAATTTCTGGCTGAGATTCTAATTTAGCATCTGGCTGAGGTTCTGATTGAACATCTGTCTGAAGTTCTGCCTGAAGTTCTGGCTGGAGTGATTCAGGATGATGTTCAGGAGACTGGCTGTCTGCTGCACTTGTAGACTGGGAATCTACATCAGTGGATACGTCGTGTAAGGTATTCTCAGGACTCATTACTGGCAATGGATTTGATAGTACAGGGCGACTCTGATATTTTTTAGCCTCGATGGTTGTGTATCGAGTCTGTTCTGCATCTGGAGTTTTATCACATCCTAGCATGACTGGCTACATTTGAGTAAAAAATTGGAGGAATTTCGATGGGCAAAAATACCTTCCTCCTACTCTGACAGGACTAATAACTAATGACGAATGACCCCTGACTAATGACTAATGACTAATGACTTCTGTTTTCAGAATCATAGCTAATTCGATCGGACTGATAAGCCGGTGGCTCAACGTGAATTAAGATGCGTACAGGACTGAAACGTTCTTCCAAATGGGCTTCTACTTCTTCTGTAATCCGGTGAGCAGTTTCTACATCGGCCGCATCCACAATCATGTGCATATCAATAAACACTTGACGTCCCACCACGCCACGAGAGGCGATCGAGTGACAGTTGACAACTCCGGGTACATCCATCGCGATCGCATGAATAATCTCCGGTGCGATCGCCATTTCATCCACCAACCAAGGTAGATTTTCTGTTAGCACCTTCCAACCGCTGTGAAACACCAACAGAGCCACAGGAAAAGACAAAAAAACATCCAGAGATTGCAGTTGAGGTATATTCCAAACCTCCCCTTGCCACACACCAATCAACCCAGCAATTACCATAATTGTTACCCAAACATCACTCATGGTGTGTTGAGCATCCGCCACTAAAATAGCACTACCAAGCTTTTTTCCTACTCCGCGCTCGTAAAAAGTAACAAAAATATTGATCCCCAGCACAATCAGCAATATCCATAGTTGATTGGGAGATATTTTGACAACTGTACCACCTTTGAGCAATCTTTCAACAGCGCCACTGAGAATTTCAAAACAAGCAATTCCCAAAAAAACCGCAATTCCCAGAGCTCCAATCGCATCAAATTTCTGATGTCCGTAGGGATGATCGCGATCGGGTTGGGGATTGGCATAATGATTAGTCACCAGTCCTAAAATATTATTAGCGCTGTCTGTCACACTGTGCAAGGCATCTGCTAACAAACTAAGAGAACCTGTCAACCAACCCACTACGGCTTTAATTGCCATCACGAGTATATTTAGCAACAACGTAATGATTAATACCTTACGGATTTCGGAACGGTTATCGGCTAGCATAGAGTCTCCTGAATCAGAAATTAAAATTTCTAATTTCTAGTTTAAAGCCGATCGAGTAACAAAAGGTTAAAAGTCTTGCAGACGCTAGCTTAGAGTTATATTTACACTCATTAATTTGGCCTAGCTTATTGAGATAGTTTTTAATTAATTGGATTCAGGCTGCCCATTTTAGCGAGAATGTACTTCTTTTCGGTTACTGTATCTTTTATCATTAACAATTGTCTGTTAAATTTGATTGCTTATGTCTGTTTCTCAATTTACGCTGAATTTAGTTGAAGGTTCTGTCTCCTTTAGCTTTTCCCCCCAAGCCGCGCGGGATTTGCAAAGTGCGATCGCCCTGTTGATGGAAAGTCTCAAAGCAGTAGCAGCCAAAACTGCGGGCGGCAAAGCCTCTCCCCAAAAACCGATGGAATACCGCTATGCAGGGGAGGTATTTTTTGAGGTGTTCTGCAATCCGAATATCTGGCCGACTCCCTTTGCTGCGAAAGTGCTGATTACGGTTCGGGACGATCGGGTGCGCGTGACCACTGAAGCCGAACTGAGCCGCCTGCGAGATGATTTGGGCCAGTATCTAGAGCAATTCGGTTAAAATTTTTAACCTCAATGGTTTGTATAGCGGTTTTCTTTTAAAGTGAGGTGAATTCGCTGTAGGGTGCGTCGGTGCTATATGTTAGATGAAACTTACAGATGGTAGAAGGCGACGCACCTTACTATTTCCAGCTTCCTGCACTGTCAAAATATCGTGACCAAAAGTTCGCAGTAATTCCACGATTACCAGTGGAAAATTTTCATCTGCATAAAGACGCACCATTTGTTAATCTTCCTCATTTCTAGCGATCGCAGCTTCAATTTCCTCTGGGTGTGCCTCAGCATAAGCCCAAGCATTCGCCAAATCTGCTGCATTCAAATGAGGAAAGTCTTGCAAAATTCGCACATCATTTGCACCCAGAAGGCGATAATTTACCATCGACCAAATAGGTATGCGAGTCTTGGCAATTCTAGCATCGCCGCCGCACACGCCCGGAGTTTTTTCGATTCCTTGCCAAGTATTGCTTAAACTTTGGACTAATAGCTGTATTGCCTGAGTTTTTTCACTGGGAGTTAAGGCAAGGAGTTGTTTTTCTAATTCTTTCAGTGCCATTGTTTACAATCTCAATCATTTTTGCTAAATTATAACGCTTTATCCACCTGCTTAACCTCTTCCAAGGTTAGCCGCAGTACCTCTGCAATTTGCTCGTCGCTCAAGCCAAACTGCCGTAACTTACCAATTGTTTCAATCTTGGCTTCATCCTTTGCCTGCTGAACATCAGGAGTTTTAGGCTGATTTTGATCTGGGGTAGCCGTGGGGCGATCGGAACAAACGTTGATATAGCCAATAATGTTGCTATTACCAAAACTAATATTCAGATTGTCTTGCCGAGCAAGAACAGATTTAAGATTCCCTTTATCAACAGGTTCATCAAAGGTATCAGATAACATTTGTAAAAGTTCGTAACCCACATCTTTAACGTGACCTTCTGTAAGACGATAAGTATCTGCAATCTCAGCATACTTTTGTTGTTTCAGTGTTCCCTCGATAATTCCGCGCTGCAAGTCATTTAGACGTTTGCCTGTCTTGGCACAGACAACTTTATCTACAAATTCTAATACCTGGTGAGTGTCCATCAGCATAGAGGTGAGAGAACTGGCGTTATTATACCCGACTTTATCCGTCTATATCCGTCCAGATCCGACTTGCACATCAAAGGTTAGAAAAGATCCGTCTTTTTCCGCTTTTCAGATTGTGACAGAAAACTCTACTATATGGAGGGTAAAGTTATGAAGCGTAGCTTGGCAGGAGAAAGTAGCTATGAGTGGAGGACCATTCGGTTGGATTGGTGAAGGCTTCGCTGAGATAGCCTCTCAAGTTAATCAAGTCTTCAGTTCTGATGATGCTAGTGGTAAATCAGGGCAGGCACAGGAGAAAAGCAGTAACAGCGATCGAGAAAGAGGTAGAGCTAGTTATCAACAGGGAGAAGACTTGGAGGTATACACAGAGCAAAAACTCGAAAAATTTGGATTGAATGCTGTTCAGGTTCCTCGTAACTTCCTTTACAATGAGACATTTGAACAGTACGGTAGACCTACTCAAGTCGATGTCACCATTGATGATAAGAATGACAACGAAGTAGCAATAATAGAGTGCAAAGCTTACACAACAAAATGGAATGATGTGGATCAAGCTCAACGGCTAGTTCATGTAGCAAATGAGAGAGGAATTCCCCTGATTTTTTCTACTTCCGATGGTACTACCGACTGCTTCAGCTCTCGTGTCAAGGAAGTCTTGAATGAAACTCAGTATTTCGTAATCTCTCCCGATAATATCTTCTTTGCCGATCCATCTGATGTCAAAGAAAATGGCATTACACTAGGACTTCCTCCTGAAATCAAATCTCACTGGAATAGCAACAGTAGTGACAGTGGAGGAGAATCATTATCGAGTGATGGTGGAGGAGAAGCCTTACTTGGTGGCTTAATATCATCATTTGTTGGCTTTTTTGGGAGCAGTCCCAACCCTGAATCAAGTGATACTTCTGATTCCAAATCGAGTGATCCTGGCGATAGTGGTGGCTCTTGGGATTTGTTCGGTAATTGGTTCGGTGATAGCTCTGACTCTGAACCGAGTGATAGTCCTGAGTCCAATAACAGTGATCCTGGCGATCGTGAAGATTCTTGGTTCGGTGGTTTGTTCGGGGACATCCCTGACTCCAAACCAAGTGATAGTCATGACTCTGGCTCAAGCTATAGATCCGATTATGGAAATGGGAATTATGGAGATGGGAATTATGGAGATGGTGACCGCTCTTCGGACCTGTTCGAGAGTAGCCCTGACTCCGAACCAAGTGATATTTCCGATTCAGGAAGTGGTGATTCGGGAAGCGGCGGATCTAATATAGCAATCCTAAATGAGTCGTAAGTTTTTTACCCCACCCCAACCCTCCCCTTGCTAAGGGGAGGGAGTAAGAAATTCACAACTGATTTAGGATTGCTATAGCAGCTCTAGCAGTAGTGATAGTTGGTGGTAAGCCGTGCTTTTTGTAGGATAAGGAGCAATGGATAAACCTATCTGGAAAGAAATCGTTGAAGATTCAAAGTCTTTTGAGGAAGTTTTATTACTCAGCTCAAAATTAATTTCAATCGATGGAAGATACTTAAGAGATTCAAGGGCAATAGATCGAGCTTATGAAGCTAGTCAAACTTTCACATTGAAGGATTGGCAAAGATTGCATGATATGGGAATTTCACTGTGGTATAAGCAGTATTCCAGCTCATCCAGTTCATTTGACTTAGAGTATTTTGCCAATGAATTACTGCCACGATATCAACTAATTGTCAATTTATTGCTCAAAAAAAGCACTAAAATGATGCAATCGCAAGATATCGAATCTCTGAGAAATGAAAGCCTAGAAATTTGGAAGGCTTTCATTGCAAGACTTGCTTACATAAGCCATGTAGAACAACAATCTGGAAAAAGGCAAAAGAAAAAATTCAAATTAGACGCTGATTCAAAATTTGCGATCTTGGCAATAGTTGCTCTAATTTTTGGTATATCGCTGGCAATTTTCGTTAGTTTGGTTCGACGTTAATTAGTTATAATAGGGTGAAAAAATGCAGGCTACTTTGTGTTTCTTATTTTTTATAGGTATGCTTGGTGATTCCTTTACTACTTTTCTCGGAATACTGGGAGGTTTGGGAACCCAAATCGGAAATACTGACATTGGAAATTTGGCATTTGCTGTGATGGGAACTTCGGTAATAACAGGACTAAACTTATTGACTCTAGATGTTTTTGAAAGAAAGAACAAAATTCTTTTTCTGTTTTGGGCCCCAGCAGTTATCGTTGACTTTATCACCTCTTTAATTGGTAGCTCTACATTTATCAAGTCAGGAGCAAATCTACTTTTAGCCTATTTTTTAGTTTTTGTCATTACGATGTTCATAACAGCTAGTCCAGCTATGTTACGTTACATTATGAAAAATCCTGTCTATTAAGAGGGTGTTTGTACTTTTTGGAAATTAGCTCACTGCGCGAGCGATCACCTCTCCCTATCTCAACAGATACTCAAGTGCGATCGCCTTTCTCCACACAAGAGCTATCATCGTTAACTAAAACTACAAAATATTCTGATAATAACGTTGAATCTTATCTGCAAAAATCGGAATCAACCTGCTAGCTGTATACTCTAGTCTCATGCAATTCCTCTTCCTGGCTAAACTGAGCTAATTCCTTGAGAATTTCACGGCGCTTAATAGTAAGCTGCTGTTTGTATGCGATCGCACTTGCCAAACTAATCCGCCGCTGGTTTCCTACTTTTCCATAGGGAATTTCCCCATCATCGAGTAATTTGACCACAAATTCTGGCGACACATTCAGCAAACTAGCAGTTTCTTCAACAGTCATATCTTGCTCAATTGGCACTAAAGATACTGCTTTACCAGCCGCCATTAAATGTGCGGCTTGACACAACAATTGATATAGAGATTCAGGAAGTGCGATTTCTTCCCCGCCAATTTCCACTAATTTTACTTTTAATGTCTCACAATTACCATTTTCTGTCTTGAGACATAGCATTTTATCCAACAATTTGATAGCTTTTGTTTCTTCTTCTGTCGGTAAAACCGGATCTAGGAGTATTTTTTGCCTGTTCATGGAAATGTTTCCTGAATTCGTTTAATGCTATTATAGTATATAATGTAGCTGATATGCTAAACTCAGTATACACTCAAAACTCACATTGAAAATGAACAACAATCATGCAATTAGAAGATTACTTTGAATTTTTAACACCAGAAGATATCCGCATCAAAGGAACTCGCGTCGGTATCGAACACATTCTCTACGAATACATCCACTGCGGCCAAACTCCAGAAGCCATAGCTCAAAAATTTCGGACAGTGACTATGGCTCAAGTTTATGCTACGATTTTGTACTATCTAGAAAATCAAAAAACTGTAGGTAAATATGTAGGAGATTGGTTAGAATATTGCCTCAAAGCTGAAGCTGAATACGATCGCAATCCATCACCTTTTGTCTTGAAAATGCGTCAGATTAAAGAGCAAAATCAGAAATCTCAACAACTAGATCGAGTTTATTGATGACTGTTAAATACCTATTAGATGAAAATATCGACCCTCAATATCGGGCGCAGCTATCGATGAGACGTGATTTATCTCTAAATCTTAGCCGTTCCAGCAGCGCAGGCTAACTTTCCATTGGTATTTATAGGATTAGCTGGTTTTGTGGTGCTAGCAGCAGCACTTTGACACAGGATTGTTTGGGTAGTAGTTCCGATCAAAAACACTCCTCCCACAAAATTTTTGAGATTTGGTTGTTGGGAAACTCCATAATTAAATACAGCTTTGTTTCCCGTACTAATGGAGTATTTGTAATTGGGACTTTCAGGTTTTATCCCCAAGCCTAAATTGGCAATGGAACTTGTAAATCCGCTATTTTGTGCATAGTAATCTTGCTGGGCTTTATTCATCGTTTGCACATATTGTTTGGCTTGTGATTCCGAGGCTTTAATCGTTTTTGAAACTTGAGCTGTTGCGGATGTAGTACAAAAAAATGGCAGACTCAGAGTTGTTAAAATAACTAACCCGTGCCAGTTTTGGTAGCTATAAATCCGGCTAATTTTCAGATCAAACATTTGAATTAAGCGGTTGACTAACATACAATTAAACCAATTGTTTTGCCTGAAACTGTTTCAAATCCCCAGGAGTAACCGTGTCATGTTCTGTAATAATATCAACTCCGTCTACACTCCTAATATACTAAAAAAATTAACATGAGTTATCGAGTAACTGGTGTCGTATTCGCACCGCAGGATAAGGTACCATTCTTATTTGTAGGATTAGCTGGTTGTATCATCCTAGCAGTATTAGTTTGACACAGAATTGTTGCTGTTGTCATTCCTGCTATAGTATCCTCTATCAAGAAAACTCCTCCCACAAAACTTTTGAGCTTACCTTCCTTCGATACTCCGTAGTTAAATACAGCTTTGTTTTCCACACTAATTGAGTATTTGTAATTCGCAGTTTCCGATCTAATACCAAGACCTAGATTCGGAACGGAATTCGTGAATTCACCATTCTCAGCATAGTAAGCTTGCTGAGCTTTATTCATTGAGCCAACATATAGTTTGCCTTCTGTTTCATCTGCTTCAGAGGCTTTAACCGTTGGTGACAAGTGAGAAACTTCTACCGTATTAGCACCGCAGGCTAAAGTACCATTATTATTAGTAGGATTTGCTGGCTTGGTCGTGCTAGCAGCATTAGCTTGACACAGGATTTTTTGGCTAGTATTTTCTATTAAAAAAACGCCTCCCACAAAACTTTTGAAATTAGCGTTCTGCGAAACTCCATAATTAAATACAGCTTGATTTTCTGTACTACTTGAGTATTTGTAATTCGCAGTTTCAGGTTTTATGCCAAGACCTAGATTGTCAAGAGAATCTGTAAATTCGGCTCTTTCAGCATAGTAAGCTTGCTGAGTTCTATTCATCCAGCTAACATATTGTCTGGCTGCTAATTCCTCTGCTTTAACCGTTTGTGACAATTTAGCTTGAGCAACTTTACTGAAAATAACTGGCAGAATTAGAATTATTAAAACAAGTCCAATTTGCCAACCTGGGAAATTATCAATTCTGAAGTTTGTCAGAGATAACTGTTGAATTAAGCGGTTTAGTAACATAGTCTTAAACTAATTGTTTGGACTTAAACTGTTTCAATTGTGCAGGAGCAACTGTCCCATATTCTGTAATAATTCCTGAGATTAATTCCGCAGGAGTTACGTCAAAAGCGGGATTGTAAAATTCGACTCCCACAGGACAAATCCGGGTAGTGCCAACTTGATACATTTCAATGGGATCTCGTTCTTCAATGGGAATCTGACTCCCGTCAGAAAGTTCAAAATCAATGGTAGAAAGAGGCGCGGCTACAAAGAAAGGAACGTTGTGAGCTTTGGCGATAATTGCTAAACTGTAAGTGCCAATTTTGTTGGCTGCATCACCATTAGCAGCAATCCTATCTGCACCGACAACTACGGCGTGAATCATGCCTTGTTTCATGCAGTGGGCGGCCATATTGTCGGCGATTAAGGTGACGGGAATTCCTTCTTGGACGCATTCCCAAGTTGTCAGTTTTGCACCTTGGAGACGGGGACGAGTTTCGTCGGCAAAAACTCTGGCGAGTCTGCCTTCTCGCCAAGCCGAACGAATGACACCTAAAGCTGTACCGTAGCCCGCTGTTGCTAAACCACCGGCGTTGCAGTGAGTTAGTAATGTTAATTTTTCCGGTGTAGCTGGGAGAACTTCTAAACCTTTGTCGCCGATATCTTTGCAGGTTTGCAAGTCTTCTGCTTGAATGGTTTTTGCCATTTCTAGCAAAGTTTTTTGGATGTGTTCGACGGAACCGCTAGTTCGATCGGCTGTTTTGAGCATTCGCGATATTGCCCAAAATAAATTCACCGCAGTGGGACGGGTCGATCGCAGTAAATCGCCGACTTTTTCGAGTTTAGTCAAAAATTCGGTGCGATCGCCCGTTTCGATTTCTCTCGCACCCAAATACATTCCGTAAGCTGCTGCTACCCCGATCGCCGGAGCACCGCGAACTATCATGGTTTTAATCGCCTCGGCCATGTCGTCGCAGCGGCTAATTTCGACTGTGCTGTATTCCTGGGGGAGTCGGTTTTGGTCAATTAGTATAACTCGGTCTTCAAGCCAGGTGACGGGGGAAACTAGGGATTTTTGAGTAGTCATGGATTTGATTTATGTGGTTAGGAATAATTGAACTCTTCTAGGGCGCAGAGGGCGCAGAGTCAGAAAACAGAAGACATGAGAGATTTGAGATTGATTATAAATTATCGATTCATATTGCGTTTCATGCGATCGAGTTCTTCATCTGCTTCCCAGCGTTGAAACTTTTCTTCTAAAGGGTCAGCGGCACTAAAACTGCTATAATTAGAACTTTGATTCCAACCCTTTGTATCCCAACTCTGCTCGGTTTTGGTAGCCGTTTTCGCAGCATTGCTAGTGGCTGCTGCGGCTGCTTTTGCTCGCACTTCTTTTCGCCGTAGCTGAATTTGGCGATATAGTTCTTTGGCTTTTTCAATCCGTTCTTTGCAGCCTTGCATTTGACCCCAGCGCTGATTTCCCTGACGTAGTAAATTTGCTTGTCTTTCTTGGGCTGCTTGGGCGAGGTCGAGCCTTTGAGATGCTTTGGCTTTATTGATGCGATCGTTCCAGCGTTGAATTTCTTCGGCTGTTGACAGAATTTCTGCTTGCAGTGTTTTCTCTTGTTTTTGGATTTCGAGAATTAGTCGCAGCGTGTCTTCTTCTTGTTCTTTGAGTTGTTCTTCTATTGCTTGCAATTCCAGATGTGGATTGCTGCGTAAGAATTCTTCTAATTTTGTTTCTAGAAATCTACTAACATCGTCAAATAAGCCCATTTTTTTATACTTCCTCAGTCATTAGTCATTAGTCACCAGTCATTAGTCATTAGTCATTAGTTGTTACTTATTATAATTGTTTTCAACCTTTGTGAGGTACAGGCTCATAATTGCCAATTACCAATTACCAATTACCAATTACCAAACTAATGACTAATGACTGCTGACTAATGACTTCTTAAAACTTCTGTCCCACAAAAACCGATCGCACATCTCCTCCTTTGCGGATCACTGCTTCTTGATTTTTAATTTCTGCCAAAGTCCAACCACTAGCACCTATGCTTTCGCCGACATAAATTCTGCGGGCTACGCCATCTACTTCAAATAAAGCAGCCGAGCGATCGCCCAATTCCAAAATCCCTACCAGGGTGTGAGCCGCTGTGGGCGTGGTGCTGACGCTTGGTGTCGCTGGTTGTGACTGCGGTGCTGCCGGCTGGACTGCTGCTGCTGATGGGGCTGCTGCTGATGGGGCTGCTGCTGCGGGGGCTGCTGCGGGGGGGGCTGCTGGTTCTTCGCGAGCCGAAATTTTCGGTTCGGGAGATGTGGAGGGGGAAGGGGAAGTGGCGACGGGGCTGGTGCTGGGACTGGTGCTACCGGCAACAGCGATCGCTCTCCCAGAGGAGGGAGGGTTAGCTGAAGGAGAAACTGCGACGGTTGGGGCCGGAAGTGGGTTTGTCACCGTTGTGTTTGCCGGTGGGATAATCACTACTTGGGGCGTGGGTGCTCCTGGTTGTTGGGCGGCGGCTTGCTCGATCGCCTCAGCGACGCGGTTAACTGCTGTGGAAAGACCGGCCGTAGCTGGTGGCGCGCCGGAAATTGAAATGTTGGGCAGTGTCCCTGGGGGGGCGACTCCGGGTACTCCAGGAAGTTGGACGTTTGCCTGGGGTGATTTTTTTTGTTCGATCGCCTCTAGCGATCGCTGCACGTATTCGGAAAACTCCGTGTCTGGCGCTGTTTTTGTGGTAGCTGTCGGCGTGGTACTGGTGGTTGTCGCCACCGGTAAACGCACCAGTCCCGATCGACTTGCCAACCACAGCCCCAAAACTAACATCAGCGAACCAAAGGCTGCTCCCAGCAGCATTTTATCGAAGGATTGTTTGGACTGATGTTTTTTGGTTGTTTCTAGGGCGACTCGGCGGGCGATCGCTGCGACATCTTTTTCTGAGCGCTGGTAGCCCATGGCTGGCGGTGGCGACAGCACTATTTGAGGTACCGATATGGACTTGAGCGTAATAATTTCTGGCTGTACTGGCTCTGTGGGGAGTCCGCCACTTTCATCAAATGCTCGATCGACCCCTTCAAACAGTTCATCCATCAACCTATCGGCGTAGGATTCTACCGCCACTGTTTCGGCGGTGACTGTTTCCACTGTCGCCACTACGGCGATCGGGTCTTGGGCTGATTCCACACCCATCTGTTTTGCGGTGACATTTTGAGACATAGTTTTTTTTCTAATTCGCGAGCTGTCGAAAACCCTGAGACTTTTAGCTTCTGACTTCTACAGGATGATTTTAAAATTTAGCAGTTCTTTCACTGTAACAGGTGAATTGTAACTCACTCCTGGCAAAATGTTTAGCCTGTAGCCAACTTCATGGGCGATCGACTTTTTCTTGATTTTGCTCGGCCTTACTTTGGCTACCTATCTTTGATTCTCTCCGACTCCATACCATATTTTGAGTTTCTTTTCAACTCCTGCTAGAGAATTTTACCCCATCTTTTATACAAAACAAAATTTTACTTCATATTACTTTACTTTTTCACCAAGCCCATTTTTTTATTTCTCACCCAAATCAGCGTCGCAATTCCAATACCCACAAACGTTTCAGGATTTAACAATTACAGAGTCTGCTTTTTAATAGTCATAACTAACGCCAAATTATATAACTTAGATTGTACCATAGCTTAATCACTTTTTAGTAATAGACTCTGAAATATCGCAAAATCGTTAAATTAATCAGAATCTTTATCAATAATTTTTTTACATTTTTTTACAACATCAATCTTAATATAATAATTAAAAAACAAAATTTACTCAATATATAAATATTTTTTATAAAAATAACTTTCCCAGAAAATCAAAATACCTTGACGACAAACCCACTTGTGTTGAGGAAGTGGGTTTTTCCCATATTTATGGTTTCAGTTGGCTCCTACCAAAAATACGGTCATGACAATCCCTTGAAAAATAACAAAAGCCACGGGAAAAATCCAGCGAAATCTTCGCGTCATCCGATCGATAAAATCAGGATTTTCGTAGTTTTTCAGGAAGAAATGTACAGTGACATTGGCCACGATCGACAAAAAGAAAAAGATATAACAGATAAATATGTATGCGTCCAGCATAGTTAGGTAAGATAATCTCGGCAAAGCATTAGCAACAGTAAAGTTAAAAGTGATTGCCGTGAGGGTGCTGGTCATGCCGACACTCATCTGAGTGGAAAAAGTTGCGTTGGAATCCATCCAAAAAGTAGCCCAAGAAAGCAGCGTAATTAGCAGCAGGGGAATAAAAACTTTAAAGATATAAAATTGGTAATTGCGCTTGAGTTTGAGTTCAAAAGTATATCGCGAATAATTCTTACCGTCAGGTGCAAATTTTTGGGGAGTGACTGTAGTATTAACGTCAAGAATTTGCCATTCGGACAAAGAAACAAAAGAATCTTTGCTATATCCAGTTAGCTTTGGATCGTTGTGCAAAACCAGAGTTCGGTCATCAAAAAACAGAGATTCCAAAACAACCTGAGCTTTTTGCGAATCAAAGGGAAACTTTCTCAAATCTAAGTCAGACGATACAGTAGTATTAACAAGTTCTAAATAATTCACATTGCCGTCGGGTTTGGCAGTGATTGACACCGCCGTCTTTTTGGATGCTGATTGAGAATTGACAATCGTTAAAGCTGGTTCCCATACTTGTTCAGGATTTTCACGCTTTTCCGTGTCTCCAACTACTTTCGGGTCAAATGCTAGACGCTCGTCTTGCCAATTTGCCGACAGATAACCGCTGACATCAAAAGTTTCATCTGATTGATTAATGCGACCGAGGTTGATTAGGTAGAAACCCACAGCAACTTCTGTTGGCTTGTCAGGGTTGGGAGAAATTTTGAGAGAAGGTTTGGCTTCTGGGACTTTGGCTTTTGCCCTAGTTACAGTTGCTGGTGGAGGGACGGAGGAATTTCTGGGAGCTTTTTGAGCTGCAACATCAGAATAACTCGAAATTATAAAAGTTAAGGCTAAGCCCAGGAAAGAGAGCAGCACTACTGCTAGTGGATTTCTGTTCATCTGGTATATTTACTCATTTTGTTATCGGCGGAATTAAAACTAGACCTTATATATCACGAAAATTTTTCTGGTGTCAACTGCTATCCACAACCATGTCTGAGGGACGGGAAAAACCGATCGCCATTTCAGCAAATAGTGATACCATGATGTATTCTGGATATTGCTCGATCGCACATTTATAGAATTCCTTGAAATACTACAGCAAGCATCCTAACGCTTTCTCCATTACTTATCTCAACGACTTGCGAGGAGCAATTCTCGCATCCCCTTATTTTGCTATCAATAACCTCAACCGCGACTTCATCGGTACAAAAGGCTTTTCCGTGGTATTTCAACGTTCGGAAATCGCCCAAGTAGAACAGCGTTTCCCATACTTTAAACCCTATCTAGACCAAGCCCTACAACCAGCTTGCAATGCTTTTTATCTCAACCCTCTGTGGCTGAAAGAAGGTTCCCGCGTCGATCCCCATATCGATCGCTCTTTGCGCTCCTACTGCAAAACCGTCGAACCTCCCGCAGCAGTCAGTGTTTTATACATCCAAGTACCAACAAATCTCGAAGGCGGAGAGTTAGTCTTGCGCAGCCACAAAAAACAAGTCGGGCAGATTAAACCAGAAGCAAATACCCTCGTGTATTTTCAAGGAGACTTAACTCATGCTGTGAATGCGGTGACAAGCGGTGGAACTCGCCTGAGTTTGGTTTGCGAACAATACAGTTTGAGCGCCACAGAATTGGCAGACATTCCACCATTTACAGTGGAATCTAGGGCGACGAAGCCAAAAAGCAAATCAGGGAATCGCAACCCGTAGAATGACCAAAATCACCATCTATCAAAATAGTGAATTCCTTTAACCACCGATGACAGAAAAACCTCTATCTAGGGAACGATAGAGGGGAGCAACCAAATCAAGTAGAAATAGAATGCTAGTCTGATGGAGATTGTATTCTATGAAACTGAATTATCTGACGAAACGGCTTTCGACTGCTAGACGCTGGATGGCTGCAACTGTGCTTTGTCTGTCGGCGATCGCCTTGATGTGGCAAGGTGCATTCTTCTCCAACACCTCAGCAATGGCCGCCCCTTTTGCAAGTTCGATCGCAGCAGCAGACCTGGGCGATAAAATTCAAGGTAAAGCCAGTACAGATGCGGAAGGATGCTTTTGGTAATTAGATAATAGATAAGTACGTCGCTCAAACTAAACGTAAACTTCTATTGTGTCAGAGTCCGGACTTCTTTCCAAAGTCCGGGCTCTGCGTATTTTGGGTGAGGAATCAGTTGACACCACATTTGCTTAAATATTAAAAATTATGTATTCAGACCCTATTCAAAAAGAGTATGCTAGACTTGCAGAGCAATACGATCGTCGTTGGTCATTTTATGTAAATGCCACAATTGGGGAAACACTCAATCGTCTAGAAATTGAGCCAGGAGAGCGTATTTTAGACCTTGGTTGTGGCACCGGAGTTTTAATCCAGCGTCTGTTGCAAGTAGCCCCAGCATCAGAGGTTGTCGGAATTGATGCTAGTGCCGAAATGCTGGAAATTGCCAAACACAAACTACCGGAATCTGTGGATTTAAAACTAGGTAGCGCTGACAACCTGCCATTTCCCAGCAACTATTTCGATATCGTAGTTTCAACAAGTGCATTTCATTTCTTTCGAGATCCATCCCAAGCACTCCAAGAAGCAAAACGGGTTCTCAAACCCAATGGTCGTCTAGTGATTACAGATTGGTGTTATGATTATCTAACTTGCAAAATTTGTGACTTTTTCCTGCGATATTTCAACCGCGCTCATTCCCGAACCTATGGAGTCGCTGAATTTCAAGCGATGATGCGAGATGAGGGATTGCAAGGAATTGCGATCCTCTCCGAGGGCTGCGCTAACGAACGATACAAAATTGATTGGTTTTGGGGCATGATGACAGCAACAGCAGTTAAGGAAGCAAGCGTTGCATAACAAAGCCAATCGCTTTATCCATTAAAGCAAACTCCTCTATATTTATGAAATTCAGTACGAACCCACAAACCCATCTGCTCTGAATATGTAATATAAACGGCTATTTAAGAGAAAAAATCTCTAAAAATTCTATTTTGTGGCACTATTGAGTAAGTTACTACAGTAAGCTCGATCGAACCCATAAATTAGTGGAAGACTATGTTAGTCCAAGTAACCATAGAAAACTTCCTATCCTTCAAGGAAGAAACAACATTCAGTATGCTAGGTGTTAGCAGCGATCGACATCATGCAGACCACCTAGCTATAGATATAGCAGGTAAGGGGCGCTCTCTCTTACCCATCTCTGCTATCTATGGTGCAAACGCCGCAGGCAAATCTAATCTAATTAAAGCGATTGATTTTGCAAAAAATTTGATTGTAGAAGGAACTAGAAGCAGTCAGGCTATTCTAGTTGCGCCGTTCAAATTAGATGACAGCACTGATAAACCCAGCAAATTTGAATTTATTTTTACCCATAAAGGTAATCTTTATTCCTATGGATTTAAGTTAAATAATACTCAAATTATTGAAGAATGGCTTTATGTAACACCTGCTGGAAAAAAACGGGAAGTGCCATTATTTGAGCGAAGCACTTCTGAAAATAAAGAAACCAAAGTAGAATGCGGATCAAGCCTCAAAGGTCGGAGCAAAATACAAGAGCAGTTTCTAGATTTTATTGCACGGGGGACTCGTCCCAACCAACTTTTTTTGACAGAAGCGGTGGAGCGGAATGTTGAGACTGTCAAGCCTGTAGTTGATTGGTTCAAAGATGTTCTAGTTATTATACCGGCAGAATCTCACTTTGCAAATCTGGAATTTATAATATTGCAAAACGAAGAATTCACTAATTTCTTAAGTGATTTTTTGAAATTTGCAGGTACAGGCATTGATTCGCTAGCAAAAGAAGAAGTTGATTTGAATTTTGACCGTCACTTTCCCGATATTCCTGATACGATAAAAGAGAAGATACTTCAAAGATTTGCTGAAGCTCCTCATAATTCTGCGGGTACGATCGAGAGCGATACAGGTCAAAGATATCTCCTCACCAAGGGAATACAAGGTAAGTTAAGTCTAATCCAACTCAGAACTCAACACCTTCATTCTAAAGGTCATCTTGTAGATTTTTCAATGGAAGAAGAATCTGAAGGAACCCAGCGTTTGATCAACCTAATTCCCGCACTATTTATTTTACAAGAAAACACGGAAATAGTCATTTTGCTAGATGAACTAGATCGCCGCCTGCATCCTCTTTTATCGCGCAAATTTATAGAAGTAGCTTTGAGTTGCAGAAAGCTCAACAGTCAGAGCCAACTAATATTTACAACTCACGATACTAACCTTCTTGATTTAGAGATGATGCGCAGAGATGAAATTTGGTTTGTGGAAAAAAATCAGCAAGGTGCATCGCATCTTTTTTCACTAGCAGAATTTAAAATTAGACCTGATGTCCAAATAGAAAAAGGCTATTTAAATGGTCGATTTGGAGCTATTCCTTTTTTTGGTGATATCCGCAATTTAGGATGGCTTGATTGTGAAACAGAGTTATCCGATCGACACAATAGCAAAAATGAAAAAACGCAATCGAACTAAACTACTCGATCGCCAGTATAACAAGCGAGATGCAAGGCTTTTTGTTATTGCTACTGAAGGTAGGGAAACAGAAAAGCAATATTTCGCTATGTTTCATGACTCTCGGATTAAGATAGAAATATTGGCAACAGGGGAAGATAATAAATCTGCGCCTCAGTATGTGTTGGAGCGATTAAATGAATTTATACAAAAATATGATATGAATCCAGATGATACTCTATGGCTAATGTTTGATGTTGATCGGTGGGGTGAAAAAAACATCAGTGCAATCTGCCGTGAAGGAAAACAGAAAAATTATCGACTAAGTATTAGTAATCCTTGTTTTGAGGTTTGGTTGTATTTACATTTTGATGATGTGGAGCCTAGTGATAAAACCTCTAAAGATTTTGAAGCAAGATTGCGCACTAAGTTGGGCAGCTACAATAAAAGCAACCTCGATCTAGAGTTGTTTAAGGATTGTATGGAGGAAGCGGTTAAACGTGCTAAAAATTTACATCCGAATCCTCAACAGAATTGGCCCCCGACGGCAGGTTCGCACGTTTATAGGGTTGTCCAGATGCTTCTCAAAGCGGTTGAAAAGTCCTAATATAAATTATTTATTTCACTGAAAAACTGCATTTCAACCCCTGCTCAACTCACCCGTTCCGCCAACTCCAACCATTTCTCGGTAGCCCGATCGATCTCTTGAGTCAATTGGACCAAACGTTCGGATAACTTTTTCACCTCACCAAACCCACTGGGAGGATTTTCCGACAACATCTGCTCAATCTCTGCTTTCTCGGCTTCCATCTGCGGAATTTTAACTTCTAACTTCTCGTATTCCCGCTTTTCATTAAACGTAAGTTTGCGCGCCTTCTCCGATTCCTGACTTTCTCCCCCCCTTGTAGGGGCGGTGCCCCCGTGCCCGCCCTGGTTGGGGGGGTTAGCAGCAGATTGTGGTGTTTTGCTAGGATTTTTTTGTGCTTTAAGTTCCTTCGCTTCTTCCGCTTTCTTGTGATCCAAATACACCGAATAATTACCAGGATACAAACGCAAATTTCCGCCCGGTTCTAAGGCGAAAACCATGTCAATTGTGCGATCGAGAAAATAGCGATCGTGAGATACTACAATTACACAGCCGTTGAAGTCTTCCAGATAATCTTCCAACACCGCCAAAGTCTGCACGTCCAAGTCGTTTGTCGGTTCATCCAAAATCAGCAAATTCGGCGCACTCATCAACACTTTCAACAAAAACAATCGGCGCTTTTCCCCGCCGGAAAGTTTGCTAATCGGTGCATACTGTTGAATCGGCGGAAACAGAAACTTCTCCAACATTTGAGAAGCCGTAATGATTTCCCCATCCGATGTTTTCACCAATTCCGCGACACTTTTGAGGTATTCAATCACTCGTTGGTCTTCGTTTGGTGTCAAATCCTCGGAATGCTGGTCGAAATAACCGATGTGAATCGTTGTCCCGATTTCTACAGTCCCCGAATCCGGCTGAATTCGTCCGGTGATGATATCCATCAGCGTCGATTTTCCTGCACCGTTGCTACCGATGATTCCAATCCGGTCTTCGGGAGTAAAATTGTAGGTAAAATCTTTAATTAAAGTGCGATCGCCGTAAGCTTTAGAAATATTCAGTAACTCAACAACTTTCTTACCAATCCGGCGGCCCGCTGTAGCAATCTCAACTTTGCCATTGCTGGTTTTGAACTCCTGGGCGCGCATATCTTTAATGCGATCGATCCGGGCTTTTTGCTTCGTACTGCGCGCTTTAGGCCCGCGTTTGAGCCATTCTAATTCGCGCCGTAATACTCCGGCGTGTTTGCGCTCTGTGCTGGCGGCGGATTCTTCCGCTAAGGCTTTTTTCTCCAAGTAGTAGGCGTAATTGCCACTATAATTGAAAAGGTCGGCGCGATCGATCTCTAGGATGCGATTGGTGACGCGATCGAGAAAATAGCGATCGTGCGTAATCAGCAACAAAGCACCGCGATAACCATTCAAATAATTCTGCAACCACTCCACAGACAGCGCATCCAAGTGGTTAGTCGGTTCATCCATTAGCAACACATCTGGTTCCGAAAGTAAAGCGGTTGCTAAGGCAATTCGCTTGCGATAACCGCCGGATAAATCGCCAACTTTGGCATCAAAATCCTCAATTCCCAACTTAGTCAAAATCAACTTAGCCTTAGTTTCCAAATCCCACGCATCCACCTCATCAATGCGTTCAGACACCGCAGACAGTCGCGCCATCAACTTGTCAGTATCGCCTTGGTGGTGGGACAATTTATCGGAAATCTCCTCGTATTCGCGCACCAAAGCCATTTGTTCGCCACTGTCGGCAAATACTTGCTCTAAGACTGTGTGATTTTCGTCCAAATCGGGCTGTTGCGGGAGATAGACAATTGTAGCGCCGGGATTGACCCAGCGATCGCCAGAGTCGATGGATTCCAAGCCCGCAATCATCTTCAGCAGGGTTGATTTGCCGGAACCATTAGTGCCGATGAGTCCGACTTTATCGCCTTCATCGAGGCTGAAACTGGCATTTGTCAAGAGTTCCTTGATGCCGAAGTCTTTTTTGATCGATCGCAGAGTAAAAATAGTCATCAGTATATCAAGTCATTTACCTAGCTTAGTTTAGCTTAGTTCGATCGTGTCCGGCTGCATGGATCTGGTCTGTCGTTCCGATGAAACTTTTTCAATACCAGGGTGAACTCGATTTTTATGAGTATTTAAATTTTGATAAATGGGTGAATTTTGACTGAAGTGCGATCGGCAGTGGGGATTGACAAACAAAAACCGTATGCGGTACAATGTCAATATTAAGATAACTAGACTTCAATATGCAGTCTAATTATCTATCTAACCTGCTGAATTATATATGAGAATTCAGCCGACTTCCTATCCATGAGATCTGGTAACCCAGTAGCCCCTAGTCCTTAGTTGTATCACTGTAAATTTTGGTTGTGCAATAATCATACCTTGCTATATTTTAATTGTGGCTACAGATATTTAAGCAAAGTTATAAAGAAGTAGGTTCTTATGTCTAAAGCAGTTAAGCAAGACATCATCACTATGGCAGAAAAGCAAATTCTGGCGGAAGATCAAATTGACGAAAGAAGGCAAGAAATTGACTACGACACTAGGGAATTCACGATCGAATTCATAGTTAGTAAATACCAAGAAAAAGATGACGATGATTTCAGTGAGATTTATGTCCCTGAATATCAAAGAGAATTTGTATGGGATATTAATCGTCAATCTAGATTAATTGAATCCATTATTCTTGGTCTGCCTATTCCCGTGCTCTTTGTCGCAGAAATTAAAGAAACTGGAAGACTAGAGATTGTTGATGGATCTCAGAGGGTTAGGACTCTTGCAGCTTTCATGACAAACCAGTTGCAATTGAAGAATCTAAGAATATTAAATTGTCTAAATGGTTCCTGTTTTAAAAATCTCGCACCATCACGCCAAAGAAAGTTTAAGAACACTCCCCTCAGAATGATAGTTCTCTCAGACAAAGCTGATGAGAAAGTAAGAAATGATATGTTCGATCGAATCAACACCAGTAGCCTTGATTTAACTCCTATGGAGACAAGGAAAGGTGTTTATAGGGGTGATTTTACAGACTTCATCTTTGATTGCGCTACAAATAAAAAACTCATTGAGCTTTGCCCAATTGGTAGATATTTCCAACATAGAAATGAGGAAGCTGAACTCGTTCTAAGATTCTTTGCTTTTTCTGAAACCTATCCAGAATTTAACCTCTCTGGCGAGAACAATCAAGCCGATCTTGAAAGAACAGGGGTTGCTAGATTTCTTGATGAGTATGTTATTTTGAAAAACAATCATTTCCCAAATGAGGAAAAGCAGAAGAAGTTATCGGATTTTGAGAGGATGTTGAATTTTGTGCAGAAAACTTTTCCAAGTGGATTCAAGAGAAATCATGGTTCTGATTCAACTGCACGCCCTTACTTTGAAGCTATTTCAGTAGGTTCTCATTTAGCTCTTGAGCAAAAGCCTAATTTAACTGTTCAAAATTTATGGGATCATTCAGAAATAAGTAATCAAACAGATTATTTTCGGATTCCCATAGGTCGCTACCAAACTCACAAGCCTGAGAATATGAAACAAAGAATTGACTATGTTAAAGACAAACTTTTAAGTCAAAGTCTATGAAAGACTTCATCAAAGAATTTAACAGGCGAGTAGCAGAAATCCAGAAATATTTTGAGTTAGTAGATAGAATTGAACAACTTGGTGCATTTTCTACTAACTCAATCACTTTCCCATCAGGTGAATATATTGTTGATAGCGATCTCCAAAAAATATTGAAGTCTCATTGTTACCTGCTATTATACAATCTGGTCGAATCTTCTATTAGAAATGGTATAACTGCAATTCATGATGTTATTTTGACTTATCAATTAACTTATAAAGATTTAAGTCCGAAAATAAAAAGATTATGGTTGCTGAACGATAGAAGTAAAAGCTTTAGAGATTCATATATCAAAAAGGATACTGTAGCAGACAATCTTCAGGAATTAATTAAATCTGTTTTAGATGATGAGATGGTTTCGTTAGATCCATCTAATATTCCAATATCGGGAAATTTGGATGCTAAAACTATCACAGAACTCATAGATATGTATGGTTTCTTTGGGAATTTAGGAGTTCCGAGTAAAGAAATAGATGATATTCTGAATTTTGTGGTTAAGATACGATGCGATTTGGCACATGGAAATGTTTCATTTTGTGATGCTTCGAGTCAGAGTCTAATAACTTGGAGCAAGTTAGTTGATGACAAAGATAAATTGGTAAAATATCTAACTCATCTGCTCAATAATATTGATGATTACATTGAGAAGAAGAAATACAGAATCTAGCTGTCGGTAGCGAGTAGGCTAACAGATTGCAAACCCTGGCTGGATTGCACCTAAATAGCGATCACCCTTGTCTTAGCCTGAGCATCAGATTCAGGTTTTGCGATCGCCCGAATCTCCACATCACTACCCAGCGCGTTTAAGAACCGGAACAGGCGATAGTACGGTAACAACAGTATAATATACTTAATCAGACTGGCGGTTTGTAACGTGGATATTCTAATTGAGTCAACAAAAGGCTTTGAAAACGATCTTGCTAAATTGAGTGAAGATGAAAAAACAACAGCAATTCAAAAAATCAACGATTGCGCTAGCCTCTTCCCAACTCAAAAAGCTGATTTATATCGTAAGCTGCGCCGCCTTCGCCTACCGACAAATCTTAATGGTTACGAATCTTCACTGTACACACTAACGGTTTCTCGAACATTAAGAGTGATTTGGGCAGTTGACGAAGATCCAATTTTTGGGCAAGTTATTTTTACTCTTTTTCGAGTAGTTAAACACGATGACCTCGATAAAGCATATCAGGGTGTAGCAGAGTCTTTATATCAAGATATGCTTCACCACAATCTAGCAACTGCCCAAATTTCGTAAGCTTATTTATGGCACTGACTATTACGCTCTGCGATGAATATGGCATTATTCACGAAGCCATGAAGATTTTGCCAGATAACGAGCTAAAGATTTGTTTTCTGGAAGCTTTGGCAGAACTTGAAGACAACGAATGTCACAGAACCAGAAATTTTCCAAAAACGAGACTGCACAAAGTAAAGGGTGTGAAGCAGGCAATTTATCGTGCTGATCTCGATAAAGTCTCAGGTTGGCGTATCCACGTTCAGTATATTAATGGGCAAATTCATCTCAAGGATATTATTGAGGGGCAAAGGCACGATGATGTAAGTAAGGTGATTAAATCTAAGAAGGTACGCTACGAGTAATTGTCAGTAAAACGACATCATATAGCAACCACCCTTGTCTTAGCCTGAGAATCAGATTCAGGTTTTGCAATTACCCGAATCTCCACATCACTACCCAGCGCATTTAAGAACCGGAATAGGCGATCGATTGAAAACTCATATAGTTTTCCACGCAGCAAATCAGTGATTTTAGACCGATCGATTCCCAGGCATTTTGCTGCTTCAATCTGGGTCAATTTTCGCACTGTAATTAGTTCACTAATTTGGCGAACAAGTTCCGCTTTAATCAATAATTCTGAAGAATTTGGCAGCCCTATATCCGCAAAAACATTCCCACTACTCGATCGCACCTTAATTTCATCATTCATTTTTGTCATCCTTTAGAGATTGTTTGTAGTATTGTTCATAATGCTGTTTGGCTCGTTTTAGTCGCGCCTCAATCAGTTCAATGTCTTGTTTGGGAGTGGCAATTCCATGCTTAGATTTTTTCTGAAAGATGTGCAAGACATACACAGCCCCCTCAAATCTGACCGTGTAAACCGATCGGTAAGTGTCTCCGTCAAAGTTTTCTACAACTTCCAGAACTCCTGAACCTTTGAACCCTTTGAGTGGCTTCGCGTCTGGGTGCTTCTTACCACATTGCGCTTGATACAAGGCATACCCTATGACCTGCTGAACTTCTTCAGGAAAGTCTTTCAAGTCATCGAGGGAACTGGCAATCCATTCAACAGGCTTTAGGGGTGGATTCATAATTATAATATAGTACATTTGATATCAAATGTACTATAATTGAGATACCAACCTTTGTTGGAGTATTTTTATATGTCCTTGCAAGAGCTTAAAGAAAAAGCCAGCCAACTCTCAGTCAGCGATCGCCTTTCTCTCCTAAGTGCGATCGTTCAATCGCTCCAAACTACACCGGAAATCGAAAATTGGCAATATTTAGTTGCACGTCCTCATGCTTGGCGCAAACAACTGTATATTAAAGGGCGTAAATTACTGGTATCGACTATTTGTCGAGACATGACTGCTAATCAAATGTCACCCGAACAAGCAGCCGAAAATTGGGATTTACCACTGTCTGCTATCTATGAAGCGATTGATTACTGTGAGAATCATCAGCAACTTTTAAAATTAGAAGTAGACGAGGAACGCTATCGATTGGAAGCAAAAGGAGTCCAACTTGAGCCTACAAATAAGGAGGCTGAATGAAAACCGCGATCGCCCTACCAATTGACCAAATTACGAAATTGTGCCAACATTGGCAAATCATCGAACTCTCCCTCTTTGGTTCGATCCTTCGGGACGACTTTCATGCAGACAGCGACATCGATATCTTAGTTGCTTTTGCCCCCACAGCCAACTGGGGTCTACTCGATCACGCCCAAATGCAGGAAGAACTCGAAGCATTGCTAAGCAGACCAGTTGATTTAATCAGTAAACGGGCGATCGAGCGCAGTTCCAACTGGATTCGCCGTCAAGAAATTCTGTCTACGGCTCAAACTATCTATGTCAAATAATCGCGATCGCGCTTCCTTGCTAGACATTGCCTCTTCTGCTCAAAAAGTCCTGCAATATAAAGGTAACATGGACAAAAGTGCATTTCTCAATGATGATAAAACGCAATCTGCGATCGTGTTTCAACTTCTGATTATCGGTGAAGCGGTGAAACGCATTTCTTCAGAATTGCGATCGCAACATTCAGAAATTCCTTGGTCACTCATTGCCAGAATGCGGGATAACTTGATTCATCGATATGATGATATCGACCTAGATGAAGTCTGGAAAACCTCAAATGAAGATATTCCAACACTGCTGATTGCCTTGGAACCTCTACTGCTAGAAGAATATTAGCATTTCATCTCTAGTCGATCTTGATGAGATACTTTCCAGTTATGCTGAGATCGATCGCACTTCTGATTACCGACATGATTCAGATAAATACTCAAAACGTGAATCTCCCCTTAATAAATCGTGCTCTAGAACACAAAACGCGCAGGGCGATCGCCACCAACGAACAAAAATATACCTATGCAGATTTACTGCACACATCCAGCCAAATAGCAACAAAATTGCTTCAGGATGTGACAGATTTACAAGAACAACGAATTGCATTTCTAATTCCGTCTGGATTTGAGTATGTCGCTACCCTGTGGGGAATTTGGCGCGCAGGTGCGATCGCCGTACCTCTATGCGTGTCCCACCCGCGACCAGAATTAGAGTATGTTATCACCAATTCTGGAGCATCAATTATTGTTGCTCATCCCAATTTTGAAGCTTTGTTGGGTCCGATCGCCCGATCGCACAACCTAGGATTTATCCTCACTTCCGAAACCCTTCCCACCCAGATTAGCCCTCTCCCAGAAATAGATATCACCAGACGCGCCTTAATTCTCTACACCAGCGGTACAACAGGAAAACCAAAAGGAGTTGTTACCACTCATCAAAATATTCAAGCTCAAGTAACCAGCTTAATCGACGCTTGGGAATGGACATCAAGCGATCGCATTCTCCACGTACTCCCATTACATCATATACACGGAATTGTCAATGTATTAACCTGTGCTTTATGGGCCGGCGCAGAGTGCGAAATGTTGAGCAAATTTGATGCCGAAACAGTTTGGAATCGCATTTGTGATGGTGATTTAACCTTATTTATGGCAGTACCGACGATTTATGTAAAATTGATTGCTGCGTGGGAAACTGCTACGGAAGAACGCCAAAAAAGCAGATCGAAAAGTTGTGCAAAAATGCGCCTAATGGTTTCAGGTTCAGCAGCATTACCAGTTCAAGTATTAGAAAAATGGCAAAAAATCAGCAGTCATTTTCTGCTAGAACGTTATGGGATGACAGAAATTGGCATGGCCTTATCCAACCCTTTACACGGTAAACGAGCATCGGGATATGTAGGAAAACCTCTACCTGGTGTGGAAGTGCGATTAGTCAACGAAAAAGGAGAAGTAGTAACAGCAGAAACACCAGGAGAAATTCAAGTCAAAGGCCCCGGAGTGTTTCTGGAATATTGGCAAAACCCCGAAGCAACCGCGAAAACTTTTCGAGATGGCTGGTTTTGTACAGGAGATTTCGCCGTAGTTGAGAATAACAATTATCGCATTCTCGGAAGGATGAGCGTGGATATTATCAAAACCGGAGGGTATAAAGTTTCAGCTTTAGAAATTGAGGAAGTATTGCGATCGCATCCAGAGATTCACGAATGTGCGGTAGTTGGGGTTGAGGATGTAGAATGGGGTGAACGAGTTTGTGCGGCATTAGTATTGCGATCGGAATCCAGCTTAAACTTAGCATCTTTCAGGAGTTGGGCAAAAGAACAATTAGCAGTTTATAAAGTCCCAACCCGAATTTTGACAGTTGAAGAATTACCTAGAAATGCGATGGGAAAAGTGACCAAGCCGACAATAATGAAACTCTTTTGTTGACAGTTGATAGTTAACCATTGGACAGTTCGACTAGGTAGTAAGATTAAATGAACCGCGAAGGCGCAAAGAGCGCGAAGAAAGAACAGCATTTCCTTCTTTCCCCCCTTGGGGGGGGTAGGGGGGGGTTTTCCTTCGCGTCCTTCGCGTCTTCGCGGTTTAATCATTCCGATCCCACCGAAATCAATATTACCTATTTTGCGGTATCTTAGGCGGACACCAAAACAGGTTTTTACTAGAAACCCCGATCGACTCCAAAATCCCTCGCATCACATCCGTACAGTACATCCAGTGTCCCAAATCGTCATACATTCGATCGGGATTAAACTCCACATTATAATGCAGCACACAATCCAAACCAGCAAACTCATCGGAAGATTGGGGAGAAAGCAACAGCAATTGAAAAGGTTTCCCCTGACATTTGTATTCTAGTTTATGGATTAGATCGATCGCCCCATTGCGATCGGCAATACCAGTGCGGACAAACAGCACCTTGTCGCAATGTTTAAGAGCGTACCAAAACCGCGCCGAACGTGCCGTATATCGCTCGCGCATCCGTTCGTATACCGGAGACATATCATTAACAGGATCGTCTGTATCTTCAACTTCATGGGCAAAAGAAAGACCAGACCATTTGCTATGATAGATTCTGCCCGCTTCCGCACTGTAGTGCAGAAAACCCGGATTCCACATATCATAAAAACCGTTTTCGATCGCATCAGCAACATCTCCAATATTGGTAGTGCGCGTCAAATCGAAGGGAAAAGCCGGGCCATCGTACTCCATTTTATACAGCATCATCCGCACCGCACACCGATCGCCAAGCGGCAAAATCGCCACACGGCTGATATCGGATAATTGACATTTATATTGAAACAAAACAGCGGACTTAGGCGGTGCTTTCACCCGGCTTTCGAGCCCGTTGTCGCCAATCATCATGGTGCGAAAAGGTGCGTCGGGATTCAGCGGATCGTCATACACACCCGATGGCATAGCTTTCAGTACATGACGAACTTCCTTCCACATCGGTTGAATGTTGTATTCTTTGTCTGATTCGTTGATAATCCAAAGGTGGCGATCGTCTAATTTCAAAATCCCCAAATGCCCGTCATAGAACAACAGTTGTGAGTTGTTCGGTGCAAAAAGATTGAAAGCGGAAGTGTATTCCACATCAGCGCCAGGGGGAATTTCTACTGTAGTTTCGATCGTCCCATTTTCCTGCACTGCAAAGAAAGGAAGCGTCCCTGACTTGACATTCTTGGCAATATAGATTCCCGGTATTAATCCTGCTTGGCGTTGCAATGCAGTTTGGATTGCTTGCCAATAGGGAGCGATTGTGTAATTGTTTGGTGATGAATTGATGATCCGCAAACTCTGTTCTTCCAGACAAGCAGTGACTTGAAAATCCACATTGTCAAGGAAAACTGGAACTGTTTTCTGTTGGGAAAAGTATTGTTTTTCTCTTACCAATTCGTCTTTGTCGATCGCGAACAAGTTAAGATCGATCGCCTCATACATCAGATTATGACCGATGGTGTTTGGGTGAGAAGGATCGAAGGATATCCCCTGTTTCCAGCGTCCCTCTCCATCATCCAACACTCCCAACCAATCCAGCACCGGAACACCCCAATTCAGCATCCGCTGCTGAGTATCTCGCAGCAGCCAGTAGTGTTCAGAGTTATAATTGCCGTGGGGATATACCCCGCCCAGAATCGGCCGTGCTCCCAGTGCCCGCGTCATTTTCACCAACTGCTGCAAACCACTTTCAAACCTGCGTTGCGCGCCCCGTCGTTCGTGGGGGCGACAGTAGGCTAACCCTTCGTTACCCAGGGACAGGGCAATAATCACTACATCAGGTTGTTCTGGGGCGACGACGGAGGGAAAACGGGCGATGGTTTTGCTGACATTTGCCCCGGTTTCTGACAAATTCACGAGTTGGTGTCCGTATTTTTCGTGCAAAGACTCTGCCAACTGGGAAGCCCAACCTTTGAACATCCAGGCTTTATGACCCTTGGCGACGGAACTACCAATCACGGCGATTTTTAAGCCTGGGGATTTTTGGTCTGAGGGGAGATGGAGAACAGGTTCTGCTTCTTCGAGGTATCCGAAGGGATAAGGCTGCAAATAACCAAAGGTGCCATCGTCTACTACGATGGTGCTGGATTTGTGGTGTGGGTCGATCGGTATCCAGCGATTAAAACCGAATCCTTCCCATGTTGCGATACCGTTGGCATCAATATACACGTACTTATATTCTATTTTCTGGCGTTCCTCTAAATCGAGAGACGGCTGAATTTCTATATCTGTGTACCATAAAGGATAGCGATCGGCACTGGTTTTCAGGGGTAGGCATTTGGTGATATCCCACATTCCTAATTCGGGAGTAGAACCGACGATACCGATGGATGCGCCAGTTTGCGTGTGTCCAATAATCTGGAATCGATACATAGGTTTTTTCTCGATCTTAAAGATACAAGGCCGGACAAGAAGGCTGAATCCTCAAAGTTGTTTTAGAGAGTAACACATAGAGTGATTTAAATATGTCTTTGAAATAACATTGGCTGTGAGCTCTACCGATCGCCTTATACCAATTTTTTATGAGGCTGCTCCCGAATCTGATCCCCCCTAACCCCCCTGGTGGGAGGGGGGACAAGATTCTTCTCTTTCGTCCCCCTTCCCCCATCCCCCCTTGGGGGGGGCTGGGGGGGGGTGGGGGGGCTAGGGCGTGTTTTCAAACCCAAAGATCCCCCCCAGCCCCCCTTCCCAAGGGGGGGGAAAGAGTCTTTAAGTCCCCCTTGGGAAGGGGGATGCGAGGGGGATCTAAATCTTAAGGAGTAGTTTGAAAACACGCCCTAGGGGGGGGTGGGGATGCGAGGGGGATCGAAATATATGCAACTTCAGTCGGCTATCTCGGTATTCACGGGGCGAATTTATACACAAAAAATAGCTCGACCTTTAACCAAAAGATCGAGCTATTGTATGTTGAAACAAAAGTCAATATTAAAATAAAAGTATCTCAAATTTCCGACTTCTGTGCTTCCTGCTCCTTGACTTGCTCTTCCGAGTCCTGATTAAATGCTGATTCTAAGGACTCTGTAATCTCCTTCGACTCTGGAGTGCGTTTAGAAAAACCCCACACAAACATCAAGGCAATACATGAAACTACCAGCCATTGGGGAGGAACTAAATCTGGATTAATTACTTTCACCAACAACCTCATGCCCACGAACCCAACTGTGATGTAGCCTGCACTTTCCAGGTGAACGTATTCATCCAGCCAGCGGATGAACAATCCAGCCATGAATCGCAGAGCAATAATGCCAATTGTAGCGCCGGTGACAACAATAACAGTGTTATCGGAAACTGCGATCGCAGTAGTGACGCTATCCAAAGAAAATGCTAAATCCGTAAAAGCAATCATGGGAATTGCTTGCCACACAGACGCAAATCTGGGCCCGTGATGTTCTCCATCGGAGTCAGCATCTGACGAAAAGTGCTGCCAAACAAGCCACAGTAGGTACAGAGCACCCAGGAGTTCAAACTGCCAGTATTGGATCACCCAAGTAGCGGTTACAATCAGTGAAATTCGCAGTACGAAAGCAATTATCAAACCGAAATTGAGAGCCTGTTGCTGTTGCTTTGGTTCTTCCAAACCTTTAGAAATAGATGCCAGGGCGATCGCGTTGTCAGCCGAAAGCACAGCCTCCAAAGCCACCAAAACTAACAATAATAAAAAGGTGTCAACTCCTAGATTGGGAGAAGATTCGATAAATTGGTCTAGCATTAACTATGTTCTGCACCTAAAATTTGCAAGGGTAGAGCGCAGCGCCAATCACCTGCTCTGTCGAGAATTAGTGTCACCTTCACTTATCTTAACCTAATCTGGCCACTATGCGACACCCGATCGCCCTCATTCTGCGCTCCATCTTGAGAAGTCCAGGCAGTATTTTATATTTCGAGTTGTTACAAGTGATTCCCAAAAGCGCCAATTTGCCGGAAATTAGTGAAAGCTCGTGTCCGTGAAAAGGAGTTTTGCCAATATGTCTTTAACAGATACCCAAGTCTACGTCGCCCTCGTAATTGCTTTGATTCCAGGAATCTTGGCTTTCCGGTTGTCTACTGAACTGTACAAGTAGTTCACAGACACTAGCGAGAATCGCCAAAGTACCTGCCTCAGCAGTTAAATCTTGAGAGTGCAGACAATTGCTGCCACAGTGGAGTAGATTGTTTGTTGTCACCAAGACAAAACTGCAAGGGCAGGGATTTTTATATCAAAAATCTGTCCCCAGGTGTCCTTCTGTCTCAAAAATTTTAGCTGGTATCACCTTGACAAACCAGGATAGGTGTGGATTCAACTAAAAGTTTTCTGGAACTAGCAGCTTGAAAACGTCACTATCAGAAATCTGTAAAAAAAATTATGCAAGCGATTAAACCTACCGTTACCCCACTGCGTCCTGTCAAAAACTCCCCTCGCGTTGCTCGTGGTAACAGTCGCAGCCCTCGTTCTTACCCTCACCAAACCCTGGCGGCGGAAGCAGGAGTGAAGTTAGCAGTCAACATGGTACTTTCAGTGTGTGCAACTTCTGCTTTGATACAGCTTTGGCCTCACTACCGCGCAGTACAAGAAAAATTGCAGGAAATCCAAGCTGAAGTCAATATTACCGAAAAGAGAGTGAATCAGTCCCGATCGGACTTTAATCGCTACTTCGATCCCAGTCTGGCTAAAACAGTGATGCAAGAGCAAAGCAATCGGGTTGACCCCCAGCAGCAACCAGTGATTTTGCAGGAATCGGAGGCACCCGAGGCCGAGGAGCCAACTCAACAACCTTAAGGAAGAAGTCTGAGGGCAGAAGCAAGAAGGTAACAAAAATATCTTCAGCGATCGAGAATGAACTAACCGTCTGCTTGCTAGATTTCGATTCCGGTTGCACTCGACCGTGATTGTTGACGGTTGACAGTCCGTCGAACAACTCAAAGGCGGGTAAGTCTTGTGATGGGGTCAGTCCCACTATCTCAAAACTTAAAACTTGGGTTTCAAGCTGACTTCGCCATTACGGTTTTTTGCTTCAGCAGTTCGAGTGCAGCTTGATATTGCAAGTCGCTCTCAGTGCCAATTTGATCCCGCGTCATCGACTCGCTAGGTACTACCCGATCGGGCGCAATCCCCATTTTGTGAATATCCGTGTGATTGGGCGTCTGGTATTTCGCCACAGTCACAGCCAATCCCGAACCATCTGACAAATCAAACAGCGACTGAATCAGCCCTTTACCAAAGGTCTTTTCACCCACCAGTTTAGCTCTGCCATTATCTTGCAGCGCACCGGCCAAAATTTCGCTAGCACTGGCAGTTCCCTTGTTTACCAAAACAATCAGGGGATCGCCTGTTAGCGCCTGTCCATAGGCATCAAAACTGCCGAGAACGCCTTGTCGATTCACTGTGTAGACAATGGTGCCGGAATCGATCCACAACCGGGCAATTTCAATCCCGGCTTGCAGCAGTCCCCCTGGGTTGTTCCGCAGGTCGAGAATGTAGGCGGCGGCTCCTTGTTTTTCGAGTCGGTCGATCGCATTACTGACTTCCGCAGTGGCGTTAGCGCTGAATTGACTGAGGCGAATGTAGCCCACGGGTAAATTTTCCGGCCCAGACTGCAATTCGGCATATACCGGATTGAGAGCAATGCGATCGCGCACTAACTCAATATCCTGTGCAGATTCCCTACCTTCGCGCCCCAAGGTGAGGATGACAGCAGTGCCGGCGCGGCCGCGCATTTTAGTGGCGGCTTCGTCTAGACTCAATTCTGAGGTGGGAGTGCCGTCAATTTTCAAAATGCGATCGAGGGGTTGGATACCAGCTTTATCGGCTGGTGAACCGGCAATCGGAGCAATCACTGTCAGAGTGTTAGTCTGGGGGTCGATCGCAATTTGTAGCCCCACACCAGTCAGTTCCCCAGAAGTATTGACCTGCAAACTGCGGTACTGTTCTGGTTTCAGCAGTCGAGTGAAGGGGTCATCCAGATTAGCCAGCATATCCTGAATCGCTGTATAGGTTTGTTCTCGATCGCTCAGAGGGGTCTTGATAGTCTGTTCGCGAATCGACCTCCAGTTGCGATGATTGAAGGTATCGTCCACATAAGAGCGGTTGACAATTCGCCAAGCTTCGTTCAATAGCTTCTGTTCATCAGTCAGCGCCATCGCCGGCTCGGCCCAAGAACCCAAAACCATAACCCATTGGAGGACAAGTAAAATTGCGATCTGGAAAACTCGTCTGTGCATCATTGTTCCGTAAAATATGAGTAGATTGGTATCTGTTGTATTTTAAGTTTGTACGTTTTTGAGCTTTTGCACATTCAACTTCAACTCTCCGAAGGCAAAAGTCATCCAGCCAGTCCAGGAAGCCCTCAACGCAAAACAAGCCGGTTTGTCGTTCTCTTCCTTAATCTCAAATCAACTAATTACCTGAACCAACCTGGTTTTCGCCAAAGTCCTAAACAGCATCAGGTCTGTGACAGTCGCGCCCCAAAAATTAGTTAAAGTTGACATTTAACCCAGATTAAGTGAAGTTTTATCAAAAATATGAAAATTTAGAAACCTGAGTCCGCTCACTGCATCAGATTCTATTGTGTAGCTAGGCTCATGGCGATATGCCAGCTTGGGGGAGATATGGAGCTTCGGAAAAATGGTGTTTGAGACCCAAGCAAAAGCGATCGCTCCGTGAAATCTGCACGGCTATTATGTTACATTTTTTATCATAGTCAGGAATTCGATCGGGCAACGCCAGCAAAGGGGAGCAAGCTAGGGCTCCGTTTCCCAGCGCTAACAGCGACCGCACCATCGAGTGCCTCAGTCAGCTCCCAATTTAAAAATAGCCAAAGTCAGTTGCTAGTAAAAGCTTACTGGCGATCGCGGGGCGACAAAAATCCTTGTGGCTGCTGCCCTTAATCTCAACCACAGCAATATTCTTTTAGGAATTCTGGCTCCATGTTTTCTAAACAAATCACCGAATCAAAAACCTACCAGTGGTTTGACGAACGCCTGGAAATTCAAGCGCTCGCCGACGACATCACAACCAAGTACGTACCCCCCCACGTCAATATCTTCTACTGCTTGGGCGGAATCACTCTGGTTTGTTTCATCATCCAGTTTGCCACCGGCTTCGCCATGACGTTCTATTACCGTCCCACGGTAGCAGAAGCTTTTTCATCCGTCCAATACATCATGAATGAAGTCAGCTTTGGTTGGCTGATTCGTTCCATCCATCGCTGGTCCGCCAGCATGATGGTGCTGATGATGATTCTCCACATCTTCCGCGTTTACCTGACCGGTGGCTTCAAAAAACCCCGCGAACTCACCTGGGTTACAGGAGTAATTTTGGCAGTCATCACCGTCTCCTTCGGCGTGACCGGCTATTCGCTACCTTGGGATCAAATTGGTTACTGGGCCGTCAAAATCGTTTCCGGCGTTCCCGAAGCCATCCCCTTTGTCGGTTCTTTAATGGTTGAGTTACTCCGTGGCGGCGTCAGCGTCGGTCAAGGCACATTAAGCCGCTATTACAGCTTGCACACATTTGTGTTGCCTTGGCTGATTGCAGTATTCATGCTGGCTCACTTCTTGATGATTCGCAAACAAGGAATCTCAGGCCCGTTGTAAGTTTTGAGTTGGAGGGGCAATATTTTTTTTGCCCCCCGCTAAGTTTTGAGTTGAAAATTCAGAATTCATCGCTCATCATATTTATTTACAGCCAACAACCAAAAGGAGAACACTGTCGTTATGTCTATTCTCAAAAAACCGGATTTGAGCGATCCAGCGCTCCGCGCTAAACTCGCCAAGGGCATGGGCCACAACTATTACGGCGAACCAGCCTGGCCCAATGACTTGCTCTATGTTTTCCCTGTAGTAATCATGGGAACAATTTCTCTGTGCGTCGGTTTGGCTGTGCTTGACCCGGCTTTAGTTGGGGAACCTGCTAATCCTTTTGCTACTCCGCTAGAAATTCTGCCGGAATGGTATTTGTGGCCAGTGTTCCAACTCCTGCGCGTTTTGCCTAACAAATTGTTGGGTATTGCTTGCATGGCTGGCGTTCCCGTGGGTTTGATTTTGATTCCGTTCATCGAGGGCGTTAACAAGTTTCAAAATCCGTTCCGTCGCCCTGTGGCTACTACTGTTTTCCTATTGGGAACAGCAATCACTCTGTGGTTGGGTATTGGCGCTGTTTTCCCCATCGACAAATCTTTCACTCTTGGTCTGTTCTAAGATTTAAGCTTGGTTGATTTTGACGCCCGCAGGTTTTCTAGAAGTGCTTTTGTACTTAGGGGAAACTTTTGCGGGCGTCATTTTATTTGGTTGCTATAATTAAACATAATTAATTAATTTGATCATAATTAAATTAAATTTAAAAGCAGATGAACCCAAATAAAATACCGCCGATAAAAGCATTAAATAAAGCATTCCTTAAGGTGAAACCCAATCGGGATGATTTTGAAAAATTTAAACACAATCTGATTAGATTAATCGACCACATCAACGAAGCAGAATCGGAGGAATTTCACAAAAATCTGGTGGCGCAGTTTTTGCGTGAGACTTATTATGGAGCCAATCATTTCATCAACACAAAAGGACGCAATGACCTAGTTATTCATAACGGAAAAGATGCCAAAAACAGCGTTGGTGTAATTCTGGAAGCTAAAAAGCCAACCAACAAAGGCGAGATGCTTAAGGTTGACAATCTCAATAGCAAAGCCTTTCAGGAATTGGTACTCTATTTTTTGCGCGATCGCATTTCGGGAAAAAACCTTGAAATCAAATATTTAGTCGCAACCAATGTTTACGAGTGGTTCATTTTTGATGCTGGTACTTTTGAAAAATCCTTTGCTCAGAATCAACAACTGGTAAAGCTATTTACCGATTTTGAAGCAGGAAGACTAACCGGCAAAAAAACCGACTTTTTCTATCAAGAAATTGCGGCACCTGCTATTGAAGCAATCAAAGACGAGATTACTTTTACCCATTTCGATCTTCGAGACTACGAACAATCTTTAAGGAATACCGAAAAGCAAGATGACAATCAACTAATTCCACTATTTAAGCTGCTTTCACCAGAGCATTTATTGAAATTACCGTTTGCGAATGATAACAACAGTCTGGATAAAGCATTTTACAGCGAGTTACTCCACATCATCGGTTTGACGGAAACCAAAGCAGGCGGCAAAAAACTGATCGGGCGGAAAAAAGAAGGCCGCAATATTGGTGCACTGATTGAAAATGCGATCGAGCAACTTGATAGTTTAGACAAAATCTCCCGACTCGAAAAACCAGAACAGTTTGGCGATACTTACCAAGACAGACTGTTTAATGTTGGCTTAGAATTAGCAATCACTTGGGTAAATCGCATCCTGTTCCTGAAATTATTAGAAGCGCAGTTAATTAAATATCACAATGGCGATAAATCCTTGGCATTTTTGAATTTAAGCAAAGTACAGAACTATGACGATCTAAATAGCCTTTTCTTTAGCGTTTTGGCGCGCCAACCACAGGAAAGAAGTAGTAGTATCCAAAATATTTTCGCCAAGGTTCCTTATTTAAACAGTTCATTATTTGAGCTAACCGAACTCGAACACTTAACTATTTCTATTAGCAATCTCCGGGATGAGAATCTGCCGATTTTATCATCTAGCGTCTTGAAAGATAGCAACGGGAAAAAGCGCACAGGCGAACTTAATGGCTTGGAATATTTATTTGAATTTCTGAATGCTTACGATTTCAGCAGCGAAGGTTCATCAGAAATTAAGGAAGACAATAAACGGCTGATTAATGCTTCTGTGCTTGGGTTAATTTTTGAGAAAATCAACGGTTATAAAGATGGAGCTTTCTTTACTCCAGGCTTCATTACTATGTATATGTGCCGCGAAACAATTCGCCGAGCCGTTGTGCAGAATTTTAATGAAATTAAAGGCTGGAATTGCCAAAATATTAACGACTTGTACGACAATATTAAAGACAAGAAAGAAGCTAATCAGATTATCAATAGTCTCAAAATTTGCGATCCGGCTGTGGGATCTGGACATTTTTTAGTTTCGGCTCTTAATGAAACGATCGCGATTAAAAGTGAACTAAAAATTTTGATTGATAAACAAGGGAAAACATTAAGAGATTATCAGGTTGAGGTGGCAAATGATGAGTTAGTTGTCACCGATGATGATGGATTATTATTTGAGTATAATCCCAAAAGCCCGGAAAGTCAACGGATACAAGAAACTCTATTTCACGAAAAACAGACGATTATTGAAAATTGTTTATTTGGTGTAGATATTAACCCAAACTCAGTCAAAATATGTCGTTTGAGGTTATGGATTGAAATTTTGAAAAATGCTTATTATAAAGCCGAAAGTCATTACACGGAGTTGGAAACTCTACCAAATATTGATATCAATATCAAATGTGGTAATTCTTTGATTAGCCGTTTTGCGTTGGATGTTGATTTGCGACAAGCTTTAAGGAAAAGCAAGTGTGATATTGATAGTTACAAAAATGCTGTGCAAACTTACCGAAATGCTGAAAGTAAGGAGCAAAAACGGGAAATGGAAGGCATAATCTCATCTATTAAGGGAAATTTTCGCACAACACTTTATGGGAATGATTCAAAAAAGACTAAGTTGAGAAATCTTGAGGGTGAGCGTTATAATTTAGAGAATCAAATGTTGTTATTTCAGGAATCAACGACGGAGCAAAAGGCACGGGAAAAGAAAATCACTAAGTTAAGTAATGAGATTGATAAGTTAGAATTTGAAATTGAGGAAATAGAAAGTGGCAAAATTTACGAAAATGCGTTTGAATGGCGGTTTGAGTTTCCTGAAGTGCTGAATAATGATGGTGATTTTGTGGGTTTTGATGTGGTGATTGGGAATCCACCTTGGGGGGCCAATATAGATCCTAATCAGCTAAAACATATAAAAGCTATGAATTCTGACATTGTTGTTAGGATGGTAGATTCTTTTATGTTTTTTATTAATTTAACATTTTCCCTGAAATCAAAATTTGGTCTGGTATGTCAAATTATTCCTGATGTGATTTTATATCAAATTGACAATGAAAAGTTACGCGAAAAAATATTCAATAAATCTCAATTAGAGATAGCTTTGAATTTAGGAGATGCAATTTTTGAAGATGTCTCAAGACCTGCTTGTATCATACTCCTCACATCTAACATTAGCAATATTTCTTTGATTGGCGAATATTCTATTGGTGGCTCTGACAAGCTATCTAATATTTTACTAACAGAAATCAATACATCTTTTTTCGAGGATATTCCCAATAAAGCTATTCCTACAAAAAATCTTAGTGGTTATAAAATAATTAATAAATATAAACATACCAGATTGATTGAGTTAGTAGATAATGATGAGATTCAAAGAGGCATAAGTCCTGATTTTAAAGATGCTTTTATTGTTGACGATCAAATTATTCACAGATGTTTATTGGAAAAAGATTTTATTTTTTCTACGATTACAGGTGGTCGCGATCTCAAAAAATATCTAGTTCAAGATGTTGGTAAGAAAATTATTTATACACAAAAAAGCGACGCTTGTCAACTTATTCCTAATATTCTCAACTATCTACAAACGTTTAAGGAGCAGATAACTTGTCAAGAGGTTGAGGAAGGTAAACATCCTTTTTGGTCTTTGCATCGACCAAGAAATAAAAAAATATTTCTTAAACAAGAAAAGATTATTGGTGTAATTACTGGAGACAGAATAATTTTGGGATTAGATGTTAATCAAATATTTACGACAGATGGATTGTATGTAATGGCGAGTAATGGTAAATATTCAAATAAATTGCTGGTTGGTGTTTTAAACTCAAAATTATTAACTTATTTCTATAGATTGTTATCTATGGAAGTGAATAGAACATTGGCGCAAATTAAACCAACAATTTTAAAGAATTTACCTGTTCAATTTGACAATGAAAAAATTGTAATACGAATTGAATCAATAGTCGATCAAATCCTGATCGCCAAAAAATCCGATCCCAAAGCAGACACCACAGAATTAGAAAAAGAAATAGATCGACTGGTTTATCAGTTGTATGAATTGACGGCTGAGGAAATTAAAATTGTAGAGGGAGAGACTGCATAGAAGGTGAAAAAAACTCTAAAAACAGTAAAACCCGCTCAATGAGCGGGTTTTGTTACAATCGGAACGACAGGATTTGAACCTGCGACCCCTACTACCCCAAAGTAGTGCGCTACCAAGCTGCGCTACGTCCCGACAGCTTTAACAGCATATCATCAAATTCAGGAAAAAGTCAAACAAAATCAAAAAACTTTTAAAATTTTTGCAGCTTGGGTCAAACCAGGTATCGCAGCCGGGGGCCAAAAACCCTCACACCTCCTACCAGCACTGAGGATGAATTGCACGCTGTAAGCTTGGGGATAGCCTTCTACTTGCACCCACACTAAATCGCTTTCGGCTTCGATCGCGATTTTTTCCTCTTCCATCAACTCACTGGCCATTTGAGTCATGGTGGCGGCTAATTGGGCTAGTAGGCTGCAAAAATCGTTCAACTCAGCCTCGGTGAGTTCGATCGCCCAACCATCGCCGCCCACTAAACCCTGAAACTCGGTGCTGTTGGGGTTCCATCCCAAACGCCATCCGTCACCTGTCTTAATTACGCGATCGACCATGGAGAAATTTTTGATATCGGATGATTTAACCGCAGAGAACGCAGAGAACACAGAGGAAGAGAAGAGAGGGGCATAATTATGATTCTACCTAATCATTGAAAAAAATTTTTAAGGTGCTAGTAACTTGGCATCTCCTGGCTGGGGTTGAGGTATGGTGGGGGAGTTCGATCGCCCTTCTGGTTTTCCTCCCGCCGGTGCTTTGGGGTCTGATGAGCCCAAATCCCCTGTAAAAACATCAACCAAAGCTTGAACCAAAGCATCCCGCTGACTTCTATTTAAACTTTGAATCGCAGCCCGATCGCCCTCCAAGGGATTTGAGCGCAAAACATCGTTTCCGGGATACACACTTTCGACCAAATAATCGGGAGTCACGCCCAAATAGTCAGCTAAACTCAATTTCCAATCAAAGCGATAATTGGGTGGCCGTCCTTTGACAAACACATGATATCGAATCAAGCGTGCGACTAAAGTATTATTGGGGTCTACTTTTCCAGTTTCTTTAGAAATGTAATTATTGGCGAGGGGGAAATCAGGCAATTTTTGATAGACAAATTTCCAAGCATCTTGGACTCTGATTTGTCGTGGCGAGGCTTCTTGAGCAATTTGGATCTGAGAAATAGATGGAGGATTCAGTAAGACTGATGGTTCCAAAGCCGATAAACTGAGTTGGCCCGATTCCAGTATCCAACTCAAAAGCGTGAAAATAGCCACACTCAAAGTAATTAACAAAAAACTCAAGGTCAGCTTTAATTTCTTCACTGTTTTGATAATTTGTTCAATTATTAAATAATTTCAGCAAGTTTTGAGTGTAATACCAATTTAATGTGAAGTTGCACATATTTCGATCCCCCTCGCATCCCCCGCATCGTTGCGGGGACTTTGATCAGAATCTTGTCCCCCCCTTATTAAGGGGGGCTAGGGGGGATCGGATTCTATGCAGCCTCATAAAAAATTGGTGTGAGTCAAAATAATTGCTCGCACCTCAAAACTCTCCAAATACTAGATATCTCCGATAATTTCCGGCTGTGTCAATTCGTCAGACATTTCAAATATAGCCCGCATCACTGGTTTCATTTGATGGTCGTCATTGTTGTCAAAATCTTCATAGCGACGACGTTTAGCGCGGTTCGCTACCTGCACCGTAATCCGATAGCGGTTGGATGCAGCACTGATCAACTCTTCTGCTCTACGGGTTAGCTGAGTTGAATCAAAGGGTGGACGCTTAGCCATGAGACTACCTACTTATCTGATGTGAGATTCTAGTTTACCAAAAAATTAGGGTAAATCGACGGTCTAATACCAATTTTTTATGAAGCTGCATAGAATTCGATCCCCCCTAACCCCCCTTCAGAAGGGGGGGACAAGAGTCCAATCAAAGTCCCCCTTCTTAAGGGGGATTTAGGGGGATCGGAATATGTGTAACGACCCATTAAATTGGTCTAAGTGCGATCGGGTTGAAGGCGATCGAGTCCCATTGAAATATAGTGTAAATATGTCAATTATTCATTGAGTACCGTTTTGTTATGCAGGTAGCCACAGCCCATTCCTTCAGTCAATTGCGTCCGATAACTTCTCATCCCATGAAATTAGTGGCGTTTGGGGACAGTTTAATCTATGGTTTTGGCGACAATGTGGGCGGGGGCTGGGTGGAACGACTGCGGCGCCAATGGATGTTGTCGGAGAGTCCTGGACACGTTCTTTATAATTTGGGGGTTCGGGGCGATCGCGCTTATCAAGTCTCCCAACGGCTAGAGAATGAGTTTCGTCACCGTGGTGAACTCAGAAATCGTGTCCCGGATGCGATGATTATTTCGGTAGGGCTGAATGATTCGGCGAGAGTACAATCTGCGATCGGGCGCAATTATACTGATTTCGATCATTTTAAAACCGTTGTAGATCACTTGTTAAATTTGTCACAACAACTTTGTCCAGTGATTTTTGTCGGGATGGTGCCGGTGGATGAAAGTAAAATGCCTTTTCAGGATTGTTTGTACTACAGTCATGCTGACCAGTATCGATATAAAGAAGCAACCAGAGTGGCTTGTTTGGAGCGGGGAATCCCCTATTTAGATATTTTTGACAAATGGTGCGATCGGGGTAGTGATTGGTGGCGATCGCGCTTAATTGCAGATGGTCTTCATCCCAATGTCGCGGGCTATCAAGCTTTGTTTGAAGATGTCACAAGTTGGGAACCCCTAGCAAGTATGAGTCATTAGTCCGCATTATATATAAGCATTTAAAATAGTATTGTAGTATTGTAGGGTGCGTCAGCCCTTGCTCGTTTCCCTTGCCGATGAAAGCGAAGCTGACGCACCCTACAGGCCTCGTTAGTGGTTTAAAAGCGTAACAGCTTATGAAGATTCTATTAGTAGAAGACGACGATCGCATTGCCCAAGCATTAGCAGAAGCCCTCACCGACCAACATTATGCCGTAGACATAGCCGCCGACGGTCAAGAAGGTTGGAACTTTGCAGAAACTTTTACCTATGACTTAATTCTGCTAGATGTGATGCTGCCAAAAATAGATGGAATTACCCTATGTCAGCGCTTGCGCCGACAAGGTTTAAAAACCCCCGTGCTCATGCTAACAGCCAGAGACACCAGCAATGATAAAGTCATAGGACTAGATGCCGGAGCTGATGATTATGTCGTTAAACCCTTCGATTTGCCAGAATTAGCAGCAAGAATTCGAGCCTTACTGCGGCGGGGAAGTACAACTTTGCCACCAGTATTAGAGTGGGAAAATCTGCGCTTAAACCCGAATACCTGCGAAGTTACTTATCGCGATAAATTGCTGCATTTTACACCAAAGGAGTACAGTTTGCTAGAATTATTCTTGCGAACAGGAGGGCGCGTTTTAACACGGAGTGCTATCCTAGACCATATATGGGCTTTTGAAGACTCGCCAGGAGAAGAAACCGTAAAAGTTCATCTCCGGGGTTTGCGACAAAAACTGAAAGCAGCAGGCGCACCAGCTAATTTTATTGAGACTATTTATGGCATGGGTTATCGGCTCAACCAAAACCTCTAATCCCCAATTTCAAGCTTTGGGATGGCGTTTATTGCTATCTTACTTAACAGTGATGGTAGCTATTTTAGGGACTTCTGCTATTGCTATTTATGAATTATTTGCCAGCAGTCTGTATCAAGAATTAGACCAGCGATTGGAGGTTTTAGCTCAAGCAGCTTCTCACAGTTTAGTTGCGATCGAAAAGCAGCACCTTTCAGAACATCCAGAAAAAAAAGGCGATCTATCTCATCAACAAAGTGAACAGCGCAATGATGACTTTCAGATTGAACTCGATCGCGAAAAACTAACGCGCCAGTTAGACAAAGACGGAGACTTAGACATTCCCTGGCAAAATCTGCGAGAACCAGATCAATCTGTAGAATGGTTTAATGAAGCAGGTAAAATGTTAGGAAATTCCGGCAAGACTTTACCACCTGTAATAATAAAATCGGGTTTCCAAACCATACAAAACGGGCAAATTCGGTCGGCGACAATTCCAGTTTATATTTCTTATAATGATAAAAAACAAGAATTAAAAGGTTATATTCGCACCAGCGAATCTACTAAAGAAGTCGAAGAAGTTCTCAGCAGACTCCGCTGGAATTTGGGTTATGGAAGTATTATTTTCCTGAGCTTGACTGCGGTTGGTGGTTTGTGGCTGACTAAGCAATCTCTCAAGCCAATTGAGGATAGTTTTCAGCAGTTAAAACAATTCACTGCTGATGCTTCTCACGAGTTGAGAAGTCCGCTGACGGCGATTAAAACTTCTGTGGAAGTTATGCAGAGTCATCCTGAGAGAATTCATGCAGCGGATGTTAAGAAAATGGTGGCGATCGCCTCTGCTACTAAACAGATGACTCAGTTAGTTGAAGACTTACTTTTATTAACTAGAATGGATGCACCAGCAGCCACGATCGCCCGCGAGTGGATAGCGGTTCCGTTAGACGAACTATTAGAGGATTTGCTAGATTTGTGGGAACTGCAAGCTCAAGAAAAGCAAATTATTCTCAAGTCAAATTTAGCCATTGATACGTCTGTAATGGGAGATGCTGCACAGCTAACTCGTTTGTTTTCCAACTTGATTGGAAACGCAATTCATTACACACCAGCGGGCGGAATTGTGACTGTTTCTCTGAGCAAACAGAATCGATCGACAATTGTGAGTGTAGAGGATACTGGTATCGGCATTGCTCCAGAAGATGTCAAGTTAGTTTTCGACAGATTTTGGAGAGCAGATCGAGCGAGAAATCGCCGTGCAGGGGGTTTGGGGATGGGATTGGCGATCGCCCAAGCAATTGTCCAAAGCCACCGAGGAGAAATTAGCGTTACCAGTCAGCTAGGAGTAGGTAGCTGTTTTCAAGTAAAATTCTCCTCAGTATAGCAATCCTAAATCATTCATGCAGATATGTAGGGGCGGTGCCCCCGTGCCCGCCCTCCGAGAGATTGGGCAACCACGGGGGGATTGCCCCTACAAGAATTATGCAAATGATTTAGAGAGATTGGGCAACCACGGGGGGATTGCCCCTACAAGAATTATGCAAATGATTTAGAGAGATTGGGCAACCACGGGGGGATTGCCCCTACAAGAATTATGCAAATGATTTAGAGAGATTGGGCAACCACGGGGGGATTGCCCCTACAAGAATTATGCAAATGATTTAGAGAGATTGGGCAACCACGGGGGGATTGCCCCTACAAGAATTATGCAAATGATTTAGGATCGCTATAGCTTAAGAGTTGATATTAATAGAAAACCTTAACTCTTCTTCCCAGATTCTCCTTTTTCACCGCTTTCTCCTTTTTCTCCCTCTTCTCCTTTTTCTCCACCTTCCCCGCCCTTGGAAGCTGTCATTGTGACATTACTATCTGTCAAGGAAAATTCAGAAGTAAAACTACTTTTTTTCCGGGGTTTTGGTTTTTTCCCTTCGCCGCTTTCTCCTTGTTCGCCACCACTGCTACTCATTAAGACGATCGGTTTAACCGGCTTGCTGTTGCTCATCGATGAATTAGCAGCATTACTTAACAGAGAAATAGGGGAAAATTGATTAACACTGCTATCATTCTGGGATGCGATCGCACTAGCAGCTACAGAGGTTAAAACACAAGCTCCAATGCCGAGCCAAATCTTAGTTTTACTTTGCATCTTTCAAAAAGCCTTATTCTGGGTGATTATACCAAATCCGGGTTAAAAATCCCCTTTATTTCTTAGTCCGCGGAGGCGGACTTCGTTTGTGTAGTAGCGGTTTCAACCGCCGAATCATAGAGGAGATAAAAAGGCAGGATTTGGTATTACTGCTACTATCCCAGAAAAAAGTAAAGAACTCGGAAAGAACCAAAAACCTCTAAAAATTGTTTGCACAGACATTACCTTATTGCTACAATGCGAGTCCATTAGCAACCTGTAGGAGTGTCCCCAATGATTATCTGTATGGCAAATATTCTGACTTCAGAGGAATTAGGATTAATTATCGATCGCCTCAAAAATGCTGAATTTGTCGATGGGAAGTTAACAGCAGGTTGGTACGCCCAACAAGTAAAAAATAATGCTCAACTAAAAAATAATGCGGCTCCAACTCAGGAACTCAGAAATTTAGTCAATCAAGCACTAAAACGCAATTCTTTATTCCAAATAGCGGCGCGCCCTAAAGCAATTCGTCCCATTATGTTTAGTCGCTATCAGGGAGGAATGTACTACGGGACACATATTGACAATGCGATTATGGGAGATGAAGAACTAATGCGATCGGATTTGTCTCTCACTCTATTTCTCAGCGATCCTGCAACTTATACGGGCGGGGAATTAGTGATTGAAAGTACCCAAGGCGAACAAGCTTTTAAACTTGATGCTGGTTCAATGGTTGTTTATCCTACTACAACTTTACATCGTGTGGAACCTGTCACTGAAGGTGAAAGACTAGCGGCGGTGACTTGGGTGCAGAGTTTAGTTCGGGATGCTCATAATCGAGAAATTCTCTTTGATTTGGATACGGTTCGCGATACCCTTTTTCAGAAGTCTGGAAAGACAGCGGAGTTTGACTTGCTATCCAAAAGCATTGCTAATTTGCTGCGAAAATGGGCTGATATTTAGGTTAAAGAGGTTTTCGAGGCGGATGAAATAAATTTTATGTCTTTCCGAGTTCTTTACTTTGTTTTGTCACAGTAATTGTAGATGACTTAAACAACGAGGATCTAACAGATGAGCAACCAAACTAAAATTTGGACAGGCGTGGGACAGTCTTATGTGACACAAGACAATTCTATCGATGTCGATCGAACATCATCGGAGAGATACCAACTCTCAATTGGCGAAAGTGGCGAAAGTGGCGAAAGTGGGAACAGCAATTCTGGGTACGAAAGTGGGAATGACAGCCGTTACAACATTAGTAGCAGCAATTCTGGCTACGAAAGTGGCGATGACAGCCGTTACAACATTGGTAGCAGCAATTCTGGCTACGAAAGTGGTGATGACAGCCGTTACGAAAATGGCAACGGCTATTCTGAGTACCAAAATGGCAACGGCTATTCTGAGTACCAAAATGGCAACGGCTATTCTGAGTACCAAAATGGCAACGGCTATTCTGAGTACCGAAATGGTAACAGCAATTCTGGGTACATAAGTAGTAGCAGCAATGATGGATACCAAAGTGGTTATCAAAACGGTACTTCAGGGAGTGTTAGTAATTATGGATACGAAAGTGACGGCCATTTCTACGAGAATGAAATTAAAGGTACAGATAGTGATGACAACTTGACAGGAATTCTTGGCAATAATATTGCTTTAAAAGGAAGCAAGGGCAATGATATTCTGACTGGCAACAGCGGCAACGATAAACTAGAAGGAGGCAAGGGTCAAGACACGCTTGACGGCGGTGCAGGCAATGATATTCTCGAAGGAGGGAAGGGCAAAGATATTCTGACCGGCGGTATAGGTTCGGATTTATTTGAGCTAGAAGGGCGATCGGCTACAAATACTCTCCCTTTCGCTGATCTCATCACGGACTTTCAAAAAGGCGCAGACATACTGAAACTGAAAGATGGCTTAGGATTTGCTAACATTAATATCACTCAAGGAACTGGAATTTATGCAAGCGATACTCTGTTGCAGATAGCAGGCACCGGTCAATATTTAGTAGTATTGAAAGGAGTTAATGCTGGAAATCTTAACGCGGCTGATTTCACTTTTTAATAATGCTAGGATTTGCGCCTTAGCCTGGTTTTTCACAACAGGACTTACCCACTTCGACCAAAGAAACCGGGTTTTTTACCGAATCTGCGGGTAACAACGAAATACTTTCGCAAAAAAACCCGGTTTCTGCCTACCCGTTAGTCCAAGAATATCTAATTTGTCAACAACAAAACATCTAACAAATAGGAGAATAAATAGATGGCTAGCATTAATTTTCGCAAACTTCACCGCCAAGTTGCACCGATTATTTTCATCCCTTTACTATTGAGTGCATTAACTGGTGTTGCCTATCGGCTGGGAGAAGATTGGTTTGGCATAGAAGGTGATGCTGCCAAGATTTTTATGGATATTCACCAAGGAAGCTATCTCGGAAAGGAACTCAGACCATTTTATGTGCTTTTGCTGGCTTTGGGAGTGATTGGGCTGATAGTCACTGGTTTGACGATGACCAAATTTTTTGGTGGCGCACGCCCTGAAAGACCAGGTGCTAAACTTGATTTTCGTAAGGTTCACCGTATTGCTGCACCGATTATTTTATTGCCTTTAACAGTCAGTACGGTGACAGGTCTAATCTATCGAATTGGCAGAAGCTGGTTTAAGATGCCGAAAGAGGTAGGAGAAGTTTTTTTGAATATCCACCAAGGAGAATATTTGGGAGATTTTTTGATGCCAATCTATGTGTTTTTGGTAGGTTTGGGTGTGATTTTTCTGCTGGTAACAGGAATCAATATGACTGGTATTTTTCGGAAACGTCGCCCGCAAACAACAGAGGAAGATAGCTAATAGATTTGTTTGTCGGGGAATTACTGATGAATATCGTGGTTTGAATCCTCTCTACAATTGCATCTTTTTTGGGGGACTGGTATACAATAATTCTCTGGTCGCTGACCTTTAATTAAGATGAAAAATAGAAGTATTGAAACGGCAAAATCAAGTCTCAAGTCAAAAAATGTATGGGAAAGTCGGCTACAAGGAAGTCGCACCAGTGCATTTCTCAGTGAAATATTAAGTAACAGCGGCCATTTTTTAATTCTGAAGAGTTTATCAGACTTAATATTAGCTGGTTTGTTCAAATTTATCACAGATCCAACTGAATATTTACTGATAGTAGCAATGCTTGTTCAGGCTTGGTATCTGTCGAACTCGAAATGCCACCGTTTTTGGGGAAACCTGATCTGCGTTGGCATCTATACGCTGATTGATGTGCCGATTGACGGGCTAGATTTTTTCCAAAATCCTACTCACGTTGTCTTTTGGTTATTTTCTTTGATGATTGCTATTTTGCAAGGATTGCGATTCCATTGGGCTAAGGGTATTGATGATTGGCTGATTCCACTAGAAAGTTTGGTAAGGGCTCTGATGGTGGTAGCTTTTTATGTTGTGATTGGGATTAAGTCTCAATATTTAATTCCTAATTTAGAATTGATAGTGACATTTTCGCAGACGGCAACGCACTGGTTTCTTACTTGGAGTATGGTGTTTATCGGTTTGCTTTTGGGGTTGCAGTCGGTACAGATTTTCAAACAAAGAAAGCAGCTACAAAAAACTGCTCAACTACTGGGAAATATGGCCGAATGGGGGATGGGAAGTCATGTAGTAGAAACAGCGCTTAATAATCCAGCAGGTTTGGCTTTTCAAAAGTGCGATCGCACGATTTTATTTATGGATATTCGCGGTTTTACAAGTTGGTGCGAAAAAACTTCCCCTGAGACAGTTGCAGCGGTTCTCAATGAATATTACCGCTGTGTTGAACCAGCAGTTGCTCAGTTTCAGCCTTTAAGAATAACATTTACCGCCGATGAAGTCATGGCGATTTATGCTACGCCAGAGCAGGGAATTGCTGCGGCTAAATCTATGAGTAAAGCTGCTTTAGAAATGCTTGAATTATATGGAATTGGTGCGGGATGCGGGGTGCATTGCGGGAGCGTTATTGAAGGGCTATTTGGCGGTGAAGATGTTCGGACTTATACGGTGATTGGTGATGTTGTCAATACAGCAAAACGCTTAGAAAGTGCCACGCCTGGTGGTGCGATTACTATTTCTGATGCTGTTTATCAAAGGATGTCACAAAATCTAAGGGTTGAACCTTGCGAACCGATCGCGGCTAAAGGTAAAACCGCGACTTTAATTGCATGGCGGTTAATATAGCTAGCCGTCAGGCATGATGAATTTAATATCATTAATTTTTCCTGCCATCTGGCATAGTTGTTCCTCCCATACTTGCTCGATCGAGACTAGCACCATCCATGTTAGAATTGCGGAGGTTCGTATTAGAAAGATTAGCATCTCTCAAGTCAGCAAAGCGCAAGTCAGCACCGTCTAAATTAGTATTGGTTAAGTTAGCTTTCCTGAAATTAGTATTGCTGATTCTGGCTCCTATTAAAACTGAGCCGCTTAAGTCGGTGCGTGCTAGGTTCGTGTTGACAAAATCTGCTAACTCGAAAGTACCTCCGCTGAGGTTGGCATCTGATAAATCTGCTCCGGTAACGATCGGGTTTTTTAAAGTAAGGTTAACTAATTTTATACCTCGGAGGTCGCAGCGGATGCAGCTTTGAGTTAGCAGCAGGGTTTCGACGTTGGCGTTGATTTGCTCAATTTCCTGTTGGGATACCTTTTCGGCAAATTCCGGGGAGACGTAGCCGAGGTTTTTGGGGTCGTCTTTTTTGGGTGGTTGGGGAGTTTTTGGTTGGCCGATCGCACTTAGCGCCAGTCCCACCTGGGGACACTCTGGAATTGCTGCCAACATCAGTAGGGCGATCGAGAATATTGTAATTTTTTTCATTGTATTTTTTTTCATATATCGTTGAGAAAATACCATTTATATTCTATGTTATAACTGAGCTAAATAGAGATCAATAAATCCAAATTTAAATAAAAGACTTCGGAACCATCCGGTGCGCGAATTAATTTTTCAACAGCCGCAGGTAGTTGCTGTTGGCGGTACAATAGGGGAATTTCGCAAAAAGCTGCTTCGGAAATTTCTAATATTTTCGGCATATCAGGAATGGGGATTCCCAAGCGATCGCCTTGATTGAAAGTGCAAACAATTAGGTAGTTGCAGTCAGCCATACTTTTAGTGGATGTAAATATTTTCGATAAATCAATTAGCGTAATTAGTTCTTCCTGATGCCTGACTAAACTATTACCATTATCTAAAAAACCGTAGGGATTAAAGTCTTTGACAACGCGCTGTACTCGTTCAATGGGAACAGCATAATAAACGCTGCCTAGGTCAAAGGAAACTAATTTGCGGGCAGGGGATCTGGCATTTGTTTGTTTCTGGTTGCGGAAGCGGCGATTGTAGTTGGCGTGAGTCATGTCGATTTGGGATTTTGGATTGAAGATTATTGAACCGCGAAGGCGCGAAGGACGCGAAGGAAGAACCCCCCTGCCACCCTCTACTCCCCAAGGGGGAAGGAAGAAAATGCTGTTCTTTCTTCGCGCTCTTTGTGTCTTCGCGGTTCGTTAATCATATTGTTTGATGTTTGATTAATTTGGGGATGGCTTCTAACAGTAATGTTTCGCTATAAGGTTTGGTGAAGTATTGATTTGCGCCTAGTTCCATTGCCATTTGGCGGTGTTTTTCACCGCTGCGGGAGGTTAGCATGGCTACGGGAATTTTAGCAAAACGTTGGGTCGATCGCACCGATCGCAAAAATTCAAATCCATCCATCCGGGGCATTTCAATATCCACAATCGCCAAACTGCAATCGAGACCGTTTTGCAACTTTTCGATGGCGTCCAAGCCGTCCTTCGCCTGCACTACTCGATAGCGAGCCCTAGTCAGCATCAATGACAGCAATTGCCGAATTGTATAGGAATCGTCTACCACTAAAATTTGCGGTGCATGACTCGAAGTTGGTGCTAAATGTGGTACTTTACCAGACACAGGGGCGATCGAACTATTTACCACAGGTTGACCCACCAAATCATCCACATCCAAAATAGTCACCACTCGCCCGTCTCCTAAAATCGTACTTCCCAAAACCCCGCGAGGCTTAGACAGAGGCGATGGTAAGGGTTTTACCACAATTTCCTGCTGACCGATGAGCCGTTCCACGGCAACCGCTAGCATTCCTTCGCTAGAAGCTAAGACTAGCACCGGAATGTGCTCTTGGGTTAAAGGGTCAGGAGAGGGGGCATCGGGGCCTAAAACGCTATATTCGAGCAAGTCTTGGAGTCGCACTAAACGAATAAATTCCTCCCGCCACCACAGCATGGGCTGATTTCCGGCGGTGTGCACTTCGGAGGCTTTGATGTGGAGAATTTCCTCGACTGCATCCAGTGGTACTGCTATTTTATTGCGATCGGTCTTCACCATCAAGGCGTCAGTAATCGACAGTAAAAGTGGCAGTTTGATGATAAAACTCGTGCCTTTTCCCAGGCGAGAATCCACCTTTACAGTGCCTCGAACCGTCCGCAAATTCGCTCGTACCACGTCTAGGCCAACTCCCCGCCCTGAAAGGTCGCTCACTTCTTCGACTGTGCTGAAACCAGGCCAAAATAGAAAATCGTAGAGTTCCGCAATCGAAAAATCTTCGGCTTGTTCCTCTGTCGCCAAACCCTTTTTCACAATTTTGTGGCGAATGATTTCCGGGTCAATACCTTTACCATCATCGGCGACAGTGATAATAGTTTGACCTCCTTGGTGTCGCGCTTCTATTTCAATTTGACCGCTGGCGGGTTTGCCCATTTGCTGCCTAATTTCTGGCATTTCGATGCCGTGGTCAAAAGCATTTCTCACTAGATGTACCAACGGGTCGCGCAAAGCATCTAGCAAACTTTCGTCAATTTTGGTATCGCGTCCTAACAGCAGCAGGTTGACATCTTTATCATAGGTGAGACACATATCCCTGAGTGCTCGTGGCAAATGATCGACGGCGCGACTGAAACTTACTACTCGCAACTGCATGACGCGACTGCGTAGTTGTTCGGTGATGCGGCGCAGTTGGTCGATACTGCGCTCGAATCTCATGGATAAGGAGTCTAATTTGGTGGCAGATTGAGCAATTGCTTCGGTGGTTTCGATAACTTCAGAGGCTGTAGAGTGGAACTCTGTGTATTGATCCATTTCTAAGACATCAAAGTGAGAATTGGGTCTAGAGGATTTGCCGTTAGTAATAGTGGAAATTTCTTTGTTGAGTTCTGCAAATTTTCCGATTCCTGGGTTGTGATTGGCACTTTTCCAGTCTCCAAAACTCATCCTGTCATATTCTTCTCGCAACTGGCCACCGAATTGGTTCAAATCGATAATACTGCGACGGATGCGCTTGACTTCGCTGCGGAGTTCGGATTCTTGAAGTTCTAAGTTGGTACGGTTGATGACTAATTCCCCAACTAGATTGACTAATTCTGTTAAGCGTTCTAAGTCTACTCGGATTGTGGGGCGCTGGGGGTTGGGAACTGGGGATTGTTTAGGGGCGGTGGATGGTGTGTGGGTGGTCTTAGTTTTGGGTTCTGGTTGGCTTTCTTCCTGAGTGGCGGGGGAGATTTTGGGGGGGTCGATCGCCTTTCCTGCTAATATTTGCTGACGTGCGGTTTGTAGGTTTTGAGCAATCGCCCAACCCTGGGATTGCAACTGTTCTAGTGTTAAATCCTTTGAGTCGATCAAATCTCTGAGGGGTTCGGCAACTTTCCCAAATTCTGGCAATTGCAACATTCCAGCTAAACCGGATAGTTGGTAATAAACCTGGTTGAGTGCGGTCACACTTTTTGCCAAATCAGCCTCAGAAGCTTGGGAAAGTTCGGTTTCTAGGCGATTTAAGACTGGTGGTAATTCGTGTTCAAAAATCAATTTTAGGGTTTCTGGGGCCGGCGACTTGCTGATTACCGGAGGTGGTGGTGGTTCTGGCTTGCCATATTGACGCTCGAACTGAAGTTGAATTTGGGCGATCGCCTCTAAGTTTGACCTTTGATCGGGAGTGTTGACATCGGAGTGGTGAATTGATTCGGTAGTAATTTTTTTGAGAGCATCCACACCTTGTAGCAAAACAGTCACAGTTGCTGGTTCCAGGGCCGACAAGTCTGTGCGATCGCGAAAAATGACAAAACACTCCTCCAGAGCGTGAGCTGCGGCAGATACGTTGTGAAACCCCAACATCGAACCAGCACCTTTTATGGAGTGAGCTGCCCGAAACAGTTCTTTTACTGCGGCTTCTCGCTGTTTTAAATCTCCTGATTCCATTCCCAATAAGTTGGTTTCCATTGATTGCAAAAACTCTTGGGTTTCAGCGGTAAAAGCATCTATTAATTCGTTTAAGTCGATATCATTCATATTAGTCAGTGGGCAGTGGGCAGTGGGCAGTGGGCAGTGGGCTGTTGGCAGTTGGCAGTTGACTGTTGACAGTTAACCATCAGGACACTCCAAAAGCCCATTGGTGTCAACAACCAGGTTCATTCCACAGTCCGACAGGGGTTTAAACCCCTGCCTCAAAGCTAAAGTCCTCTTAAGAGGACTGAAGAACTCATGAGTCCTCTTAAGAGGACTTTAGCTATTAGACAGGGAATTCATTCCCTGGCGGACTGGCGGGTAGGCGAGAGGACTGGCGGTTGCTATAGCTTAAGTTGACACCAATGGGCATTGCCGTGTCCGACCTGCTGACAGTCAACCGTCAACCGTCAACTAACTCCTAAAATTCGCCACAGACTTTTGCAATTTGCTAACAGAACCAGATAGATCGTCCAAAGATGCTTTAACATCCGAACCTTTTTGAGCGGTTGTATTCGCAATCTCATTCACTTGCTGCATACTGTTAGAAATCTCCTCTGCCGAAATTGTTTGTTTGGCTGAGGCGCGAGTAATATTTTGCACCAAAGCGTTCATTTCCCGGCTAACTTCGATGATGGCGTTCAGGTGAGTTTTAGCTTCGCTGGCGAGTTTAGTACCTTCCACTACTTCCAGTGTCCCTGATTCCATTGCCTTCATTACACGACTGATTTCTTCTTGAATTGTGCCGACAATTTCGGAGATTTCTTCCGTCGCACCGGCGGATCTTTCTGCTAATTTTCGCACTTCTTCGGCTACAACTGCAAAACCTAAACCTTGTTCCCCCGCCCGCGCGGCTTCAATGGTAGCATTCAGGGCTAGCAAATTAGTTTGGGAAGCAAGTTGCGAAATAGATGTCACAATTTTGCCGATTTGTTGGGAAGACTCACCTAAACGTTTCATCATTTTTGAGGTTGAGGCGATTGTCAGTCGGAGTTCGTTAATGCCTTCTACAGCCCGATCGACCGCCATACCGCCGGCTTCAGCGGTGTGAGAAGATTGTTGGGCGACTGTTTCGGCACGTACCGAAACATCTCGCACGTCACGGATTGAATTGACAATGCGATCGATTTCTTGCATGATGGCAGATATTTTGGCTGCTTGAACTTCTGCTTGTTGCGTCAGTTGGCTGGTATTACTAATTGACTCATCGGTGGCTGATGTTACCTGTTCTGCTAAAGTTTGAATTCCGGTAACAACTTTTCGGAGGGAACCAATCAGGAAGTTAAATGAGTCGGCGACAGCACCTAAAACATCGTTAGTAACTTCAGCCCTAACGGTCAAATCACCTTGAGCTGCTCCTTTAATTTCTCCCAATAATTTGAGGACTTGCTGTGTCATCGAATCAGCTTCTGCTTTGCGTTGTCCTGCTAATTTTTCGAGTCCTTCTTCGGCTTCTTTGCGTTCAGTGATGTCAAAGCGAATGGCAATATATTTAATGATTTGGCCATAGGTGTCAAAGATTGGGGCGATGGTGGAATCTACCCAATAAAAAGAGCCGTCTTTACGCCTATTTTTAATTTCACCCTTCCACACTAAACCGCGAGTAATGGTCAACCACATTTCTTGAAAAAATGATTTGGGGTGATAGCCGGAGTTGATGATGCGGTGGTCGCGGTTGAGGAGTTCTCCCATACTGTAACCAGATATTTGAGTGAATCTTTCGTTGACGTAGGTGATGATGCCTTTGAGGTCTGTTTCGCTGACGATGGCGGATTCATCGAGGGCATTTTGTCGCGTTTTCAGTTCTTGCAGTAAGCGTTCTTGTGACTCTGCCAACTGCTGCATTCGCTTGGTAGATGCTTTTTCTTCGGTGATGTTGCGACAGACAACTACCCCACCTTGGATCGCCCCTGTTTCGTCTTTGAGCGGCCGGCCGTTAATTTTTACCCACACACCATCTGGCTTGGCTGCGTGCCTGGTGAAAACCTCTGCTTCGTCAACTACTTCTCCTCGAATGGCCCGCGTTAAAGGTATGTCGGCGGTGGGATAGGGAGTGACTCCATCGCTCAAAAATAAACCGTATTTTGCCGACCACTCGTCGGGCAGTGTGTCTGTAGAACCCAAGCCAAATATATTTTCGGCAGCGGGGTTGAACAGGAAAAAATTGCCTTTTGTGTCGGCTGCAACTACGCCTTCACCAATGCTATCAATTAGCAGTTGCAAGAGGTTTTTTTGCTGTCTAAATTCGGATTCGGAACGGGCTAACTGGGCGGTTGTTTCTTGTAATTGACTAATTGCGTGTTTGCTGTCGGTAATGTCGCGAGCCACTGCATACATGATCTTTTCTTCGACCAAAGGTCGCGATTTCCATGACAGCCATTTGTAGGAACCGTCTTTGCAGCGGTAGCGATTTTCAAAAGCGATTGTTTCGACGCCGCTGGATATTTTGCTGGCTTCGGTTGCGGTTTGTTCGCGATCGTCTGGATGCACGAAATTGAGAAAAGGTTGGTCTTGCAGTTCCTCTATGGTGTAACCGAGGGTTATTGCCCAAGCGGGATTGACGCGCTTGAATTTGCCTTCAAAATCGGCTATGCACAACAAGTCGAGGGACAGGGTGAAAAACCGATCGCGCTCTTGTTCTGCTTGTTTGCGATCGGTAATTTCGACTGCTACTCCGCCGACACCGATCGGTGTGCCACTCTCTCCTGACAAAGGAAAGTAAGAAGCCAGCCAATACCGCATGACGCCCGGTTGACTCAGGGTTGTACCGGATAACTCGATGTTCAAAACAGGTTCGCTGTTCCCCAGAATATTTTGCAGCATCGGCTCTAAAGTATCGACCATTTGGGGTGCAATTTCCCTCACCGTTTTGCCGAGGTGTTCCGATACTGAGGAACCGGTGGTTTCGGCTAATTTTTCATTTACTTGCACGAACCGTAAATGGTCGTCAAAGATAAACATTGAGGCTGGGGCGGCTGCAAAAAATGCGTCAAAGCGGGCTTGACGCAAGGCGAGTTCTCGTTCTAGATTTTTGCGATCGGTCACTTCCAAGACGAAACCGCCAATCCCGATCGGCTTTCCATCTTCTCCCGGTAGCGGAAAGTAAGACGATAGCCAATCCCGCATCACATCTGGCTGTGCGCTAGTTGCATGGCATAATTCCATGTTTAAAACCGCTTCATTGTTACTCAGAACCCGCTCGTACAGTGGTCCGATCGTCTGTGCCATTCCTGGTTCAGCTTCCCATACTGTTTTGCCGATATATGCTGAAACTGGCTGGCCACCGAGTTCGGAGAGTCTCTGGTTGAACTGTACGAACCGCATTTGGTCGTCGGTGATAAACATTCCCGCTGGTGCAGCCGCGAAAAAGGCGTCAAAGCGTGCTTGTCGCACCTTGAGTTCTCGTTCTAGGGCTTTGCGATCGCTGATGTCGCGGCCTTCGGGAATCAGCAGAATGACTTTGCCATCATCGTCTTTGATGGGCTTGAGGGAGAAGTCAACGGTTACGACTGCACCGCCTGCAACTAGCACGTCTGCTTCGTAGCGGACTACCTCGCCGGCGGCGGCTAAGGCGATCGCCTCACGCACCTGTTGTTTGGCTTCTGGGGAAATCTGCCACCACACAGTTTCCCAAAACGGAGTACCTACTATTTCTTCTATTCCCACCCCGGCTGCGGCTAGGGCTGTTTGGTTGATTTCCAAAACAGTGCCGTCTGGTTTGAGTAGCCCCATGAATTGGAATGACTGGTCAAAAATGGCTCGGAATAGTCTTTCGCGATCGCGCAACATCTCTTCTGCTCGTTTGCGATCGCGAATATCCCGCGTTACAGTTGCTAAACCAATAGGCTCGCCTGTTTCTGGGTCTTTGAGGGTAAATAAGGTAAAGTCAACGGGAATAATTTCCTGGGTTTGAAAGTTTTTCAACCGGAATTCGCCATCCCACAAGCCATCTCGCATGACAGCAGGAGCAATCTCTTCTATGAATATTTGCGCCTCTTCCTGCGAGAAGAATTCCAATACAGTTTTGCTTTTGAGGTCTTCGATACTTTTAATTCCGTTTAGCTTCATGCCAGCAGGATTCAGATATGTTGGCAGTCCGTCAATTGTGCTTATGCCGATGAAATCCGAGCTGTTTTCGACGATCGCAATCAATCTTTTGTTTTCGATTTCTACCTGCTTGCGCTCTGTAATATCGTTGTTTGTTTCTAAAATTGCTTTAGGGTTTCCCTGTTCATCTCGCTGCAAAGTCCAGCGGCTGAATACTGTAATTTGAGTGTTGTGATTGGTGGTATGAATCAGTTCTCCTTCCCAATAATCCTGCTGTTCTAGCTGCACCGAGATTGCTGCTAAAGGTTGTTGTTTGGGAAAGATGGTATCAAACAGGCTATGAGTAGCTTTACCAACAGCTTCTTGTCTAGAAAAGCCGTACATTCGCTCGGCTCCCTGATTCCAGTAATTAATCGTGCCGTCTAGTTCTCGAATAATCAAAGCGTCGCTGGCGAGGTCGAGCATTTGCAAGTTTTGCTGCATAGCTTGTTCCGTGCGCTTGCGACTGGTAATATTTCGGGCGATCGTTGACAGAAATTCTACTTCTCCACCCTCGGATTTGTGAGCAATGATTACTTGAGAAACTGGTATTTCTTTACCCTCTAAAGTCTGCCAAATTATCTCGCCACTCCACACCCCATCTCGGCAAGCTGCTGGTATGCCGACTTTCACAATAGTGTCCTTACTTTTGGGAGATATCACGTCAGAAATGCTGACTCCTGCTAAATCGGTACTGTCTCCAACATTCAATATTTCTCTGGTGGCGCGGTTCATATAAAGACTGTGCCCTTTGGCATCTGCCATAGCTACCCAGTCTGTTGTTGCTTCTAAAATTGATTTGAGGCGTAATAGCTGTTTTTCGACTGCGGTGCGATCGCTAATTTCTTGTTGCAATTGTGCATTGGTTTGGGCAATCTGTTCGGTTCTTTCGTACACTCGCTGCTCTAGTTCTGCGGTTAGCTGCTGCAATTGAGCTTCGGTTTGTTTGTTTTCGGTAATATCCCGACCTTCGGCGAGGATTTGAAATACTTCCCCAGCTTCATTTAATAGGGGTTTCAATGACAGGTCAATTACTGTCACTTGGTTATTGATTCCGGTGATTTCGTATTCTTCTCGGATAAATTTGCCTGCGGATACTTGTTTGATGTGAGTTTTTAGCTGTTGCTGGTTTGTTGGGGATGATGCCCACCAAGGTGTATGCCAAAATTTTTTGCCCAGCCAATCTGAGGGTTCGTAATCACCAAATTCGAGGGCTGTTTGATTGGCTTCGATCAGAGTACCGTCTGGTTCCAATAGCGTTATTAATTGAAAAGCTTGCTCGAAGATGGCTTGAAATCGCTGAGTAGTTTCACTAAGGGCTTGTTCTGTGTCTTTTTTAGCTTGCAGAATTTGGGTGGAACCTACTAATAAGCTGTAGCGGTTGGAGAGGCTTAAAAAGGCGATCGCCGGAATTACAGTAATCCAATCGGACACTGTTTGCAAAACAGGGGAGTGTGGCAATCCTAAGTGTTCTGCTGCGTGGCCGCTGTGCCCCAAGGCACAACTCCAAAATATGAATGCTGTGACTGTGGCGAAGGTGTCGAAGCCGAATTGGCGGTTTCGCCACAAACCTAAGCTAATCAGTGAGGCGATCGCAAAGTAACACAAAGAAATGATACAATTTGCTAGCCCAAGCAGCAATGGCTGGGATATGTCTGGTAATGTCAGGGTAAAACTTGTTGCCACAAAGTCATATATAAGTTGCATAAGTTAGTTGTTAGTTGTTATTGGTTATTGGTTATTGGTTATTGGTTATTGGTTATTGGTTATTGGTTATTTGCAATTCTCCATTCCCAAATCAAAATTATGCTCCTTACCAGCGTTCGGAATGGGCGATCGCTTCTACATCAACAATCATGAGTAAGCGTCCATCACAATTGTACAAACCTTTGAGAAAGGGGGCGAGGTCAGAACTGACATCTATGGCGGAGACAATGCGATCGGGATTCAGAGGTAAAACTCCTTCAACGCGGGAGACAGCTAAGCCAATGCGCATTTTAGACAGTCTTAAGTCTCGCGGATCGGGCGCTTCCACAACTAAGATGCGACTGCTGGAATGGTGGGTATCAACTGGTGCGATACCTGTGAATTGACCAAAGTCTGCTGTGGCTAAAATTTCGCCTCGCAAGTTGGTTAATCCCAGCAAAAATGACTGGGTGTTCGGCACCGGCGAAATGGGTTGTTCTTTGAGGGAAAGCACTTCCCGCACTGTTTCTAACTCGACGCCAAACAAACTGTCTGCTTGAGCGAAGACGAGAAATTGCTTTGTTCCATTTGTCTGATTCCCTGTACTGCCAGAAGCAGTTGTTTTCATGGCTTATTTTTAGTCTCTAGTGTAGCTTAAAAAAAGAAATTATGTGCTATCTGTTTGCCCTTATTCGATCGCCAGAACTCGCCCTTGGCAAAATTTCGCCCTAGATCCCCGTGACAATATAAAAAAATATCTATCTTTGAGCAGGAGTTTATTTTGATAGCAAACGCTGTACAATGTTGACAAGTTGCTGAGGTTCAAAGGGTTTGCTGAGGTAAGCATCTGCCCCTAAATCAGTTCCCCAAGCTTTATCGATCTCGGTGTTTTTATGAGTACAAAATACTACGGGCAAATATGCGGTTTTGCGATCGCCCCGCAATTCTCGAATCACCTCAAATCCGTTCATTCGTGGCATTACTACATCTAAAACGACCAGATCCGGCGCTTTTTCTTGGATACGGGCGATCGCTTCTGCGCCATCTCCCGCCCGGATCACTTCCAGTCCCACATCTTGAAGAATGCGACAGATGATTTCTAGTTCGCTGGGAACATCGTCTACTACTAAGATTTTTGACATGGTTCTACACTTCTTTGCTATTTTTGACCGTAGATAAGTTTTAATCGCGACGCTGCGATCGCCTCTTTGACTTTAGCGCTTGACGGATAAATTCACCCCAATGCAAATACAAATATAACTCACATACCGATTTTAGATGTTAGAGGAGACTATTAGACATCTCCCAACATGATAGTTAAATAGGCTTTTGAGGCCTGTGCTTGACCAGCTTTTTGCCAGAAGTGTATGAGACATCTCCCAAAATGATGGTGGAACAGTCATCTTACCTGTTCTTTAGCAGCTTTTGAGGAGAAGTCTCTTGAAGAAAGCAACCCCGTCAGTCTGTCGGCGAAGGAATAAATCTGTTCCCAAATCAATGGGATAGCAGGTTTTCTGTTTCTCCAGGGATGAATCCGGGCTTCTGTAGCGTGGATGCTGGATTGTCAAATCGATCGGTATGAGAGAGACTGCGATCGGTTACAATTCAGGGTTAGACAAAAAATAACACGGAGAACAGAAAACTATGGTAGCCATTGGAACCAATCTAAACATTGCAGCCCTCGAAGCAGAGTACAGCACAAAAACACCGCGAGATATTCTTAAATTTGCCCTAGAAAATTTTGACAATATTGCCATTTCTTTCAGTGGTGCCGAAGATGTAGTGCTGATCGATCTGGCTTCAAAACTCACCAAAAACTTCCGCGTTTTCACCCTAGACACCGGAAGATTGCACTCGGAAACTTATCATTTTTTAGAACAAGTTAGAAAACATTACGGCATTAAAATAGAAGTCATGTTTCCCGATGCAGCGGAAGTACAAGCCTTAGTAGACGAAAAGGGATTGTTTAGCTTTTATGAAGATGGGCACAAAGAATGTTGTGGCGTGCGAAAAGTCAAGCCACTGCGCCGGAAACTAAATACTTTAGATGCGTGGATTACTGGCCAACGGAAAGACCAAAGCCCCAGTACCCGCAACCATATTCCAGTGATTGAACAGGATAGTGCATTTTCTACTCCCGACCATGAATTAATTAAATTCAACCCCTTAGCAAACTGGTCTTCCGCAGAAGTTTGGGATTACATTCGTGCTTTGGATGTCCCCTATAATAAACTGCACGAACGCGGTTTTGTCAGCATTGGTTGCGAACCTTGTACCAAAGCAGTATTGCCAAATCAACACGAACGGGAAGGTCGCTGGTGGTGGGAAGAATCGACATTAAAAGAGTGTGGTTTGCACGCTGGTAACGCCCAAAAACAGTAACTGTGGCTGGGGAGTGGTTGCGCCTACAGTCTTTCTGGTGAAAGATGATGTACCATCGAAAATAGGTAATAGGTAATGGGGAATGGGTAATGGGTAATAGCTAATAAGTAATGGGTAATAGCTAATAAGTAATGGGTAATACCCTATGCTTTATGCCCGATTCCCCATTCCCGATTCCCCGATTCCCCATTCCCGATTCCCCATTCCCGATTCCCCATTCCCGATTCCCCATTCCCGATTCCCCATTCCCGATTCCCCATTCCCGATTCCCCATTCCCGATTCCCGATTCCCCATTCCCGATTCCCCATTGCCCCCAACCAAAATTTATATACTACAATATATAATACACAAACAGGAGCCAAAATCCTTGGAACTCAAAAAAATCCGAATCGAAGCCCCTTGAATGTGCAAAAATATTCAAGCAAACACTACTAAATCCTAAAAGGAGAAATTGTTGTGGATTCCAGATATAACCCCGCATCCATAGAAGAAAAATGGCAACAGACATGGGCTGAGCAAAACTTAGACCAAATGCCAGAAGATACCCAAAAGCCTAAATTTTATGCCTTATCCATGTTCCCCTATCCATCAGGAAACCTGCACATGGGCCACGTCCGCAACTACACAATTATTGATGTAATTGCCAGACTCAAGCGGATGCAAGGCTATCGCGTATTGAATCCGATGGGATGGGACGCTTTTGGTTTACCCGCAGAAAATGCGGCCATCGAGAGAGGAATTCCCCCGGCACAATGGACTAATCAAAATATTGCCCAAATGAAAGACTTATTTCATCGCCTAGGCATTTCCTTTGATTGGACAAAAGAAGTTACAACTTGTTCACCCGATTATTATCGCTGGACTCAATGGATTTTCTTGCAATTTTTAGCAGCAGGATTAGCATATCAAAAAGAAGCGACAGTTAATTGGGACCCCATCGATCAAACAGTCTTAGCAAACGAACAAGTCGATAACGAAGGTCGTTCCTGGCGTTCCGGTGCCAAAGTAGAGCGCAAATTATTGCGACAATGGTTTCTCAAAATTACCGATTATGCCGAACAGTTATTAAATGACTTAGACAAATTGCCAGATTGGCCCGAAAGAGTCAAATTAATGCAAGCCAACTGGATTGGCAAATCCGTCGGCGCTTACTTAGAATTTCCCATTGTGGGGATGGATGAAAAAATCGCTGTTTTCACCACTCGTCCAGACACAGTTTATGGCGTGAGTTATGTTGTATTGTCCCCGGAACATCCCTTAACTAATCGCGTTACTACACCGGAGCAAAAAGCGGCAGTCGAAAACTTTGTGAAAGAAGTGGCACTGCAAACCGAAATCGATCGCACAGCCGAAGACAAACCCAAGCGTGGCATTCCCACAGGTGGCAAAGCAATCAATCCTTTCAATGGGGAAGAAATGCCCATTTGGATTGCGGATTATGTACTGTATGAATATGGTACTGGTGCCGTGATGGGAGTACCGGCCCATGACACGCGAGATTTTCAATTTGCCACTCAATACCAACTGCCAATTAAAATAGTAATTGTTGATGATGATGAGATGCCGTTGACCGAAGCTTACACCGAACCTGGAATTATGATTAATTCTGAAAGCTTCAACGGTATGGATTCAATTAAAGGCAAAGCAGCGATTATTAAATATGCCGAAAATCAAGGTTATGGCAAAGCACGAGTCCAATATCGTTTGCGAGATTGGTTGATTTCTAGACAGCGTTATTGGGGTACTCCCATTCCTGTCATTCACTGTCCCAACTGCGGAATCGTACCGGTACCCGCATCGGATTTGCCAGTAGTTTTGCCGGAAAATGTAGAATTTACGGGCAAAGGTTCGCCGTTAGCAAAGCTGGAAGAGTGGGTGAATGTTCCTTGTCCGAGTTGCGGCACTCCGGCTAAGCGAGAAACCGATACGATGGATACTTTTATTGATTCTTCTTGGTATTTCTTGCGCTATCCCGATGCGAGAAATGAGGAGCAAGTATTTGATACGGCGAAAACTAATGATTGGATGCCGGTGGATCAATATGTCGGTGGAATTGAACACGCAATCCTGCATTTACTGTATTCACGGTTCTTTACTAAGGTTTTGCGCGATCGGGGTTTGATTAATTGCGACGAACCATTTAAGCGCCTATTAACTCAAGGCATGGTGCAAGCAATGGCCTATAAAAATCCCGTTACTGGCAAATATGTTCCTCCCGCCGAAGTAGATGCGGCAAATCCAAAAGATCCTCAGACGGGAGAACCTTTGCAAGTCTTCTATGAGAAGATGTCCAAATCAAAATACAACGGTGTTGACCCCTTGGATGTTATGGCAAAATACGGGGTTGATACGGCGCGGATGTTTATTTTATTCAAAGCGCCGCCGGAGAAAGATTTGGAGTGGGATGACGCTGATGTAGAAGGACAATTCCGCTTTTTAAATCGCGTTTGGCGGTTGGTAACAGAGTTTGCTCCACCCCCCCCTGCCCCCCCTTACCAAGGGGGGGAGAAAGATAATTTACCCCCTGCTATTTCTTCCCAAGGGGGGGAGAAAGATAATTTACCCCCTGCTATTTCTTCCCAAGGGGGGGAGAAGGATAATTTAGCCTCTGCTATTTCTTCCCAAGGGGGGGAGAAGGATAATTTAGCCTCTGCTATTTCTTCCCAAGGGGGAGAGAAGGATAATTTAGCCTCTGCTATTTCTTCCCAAGGGGGGGAGAAGGATAATTTAAGTAAAGCTGAGCAGGATTTGCGGCGGGCGATTCACATTGCGATTAAGGAAGTGAGCGATGATTTGGAGGGTGAGTATCAGTTCAATACTGCGGTTTCGGAAATGATGAAATTGAGCAATGCTTTGACTGATGCTAAATGTAAAGATTCGCCGATTTATGCAGAAGGAATCAATACTTTGATTCGATTGTTAGCGCCTTTTGCACCGCACATTGCTGATGAGTTGTGGCACTTAATTGGTAACAGTGAATCGGTACACACGCAAACTTGGCCGATGGTGGATGCTTCCGCATTAGTTACTGATGAAATTACGCTGGTAATTCAGGTTATGGGCAAGACTCGCGGTACAATTCAAGTGCCTTCTGGTGCGGACAAAGCTGCTTTGGAAAACTTTGCTCGCGAGTCAGATTTGGCTAAGCGGCATCTGGAGGGTAAGGAGATTAAAAAGGTGATTGTGGTGCCTGGAAAGTTGGTGAATTTTGTGGTTGCTTAATTTTAGCTGCTGATAGCTGTCTGCATTTATAGGCTCTATACATAAGCTAATTCTCAAAATCAAATTTGTTGGCGGGGGGCTATCCTTGACTATCTGAGTAGACAAGTTCTCCCCGTCTAACTAATTTTAAGGGAATTTTAGGGTTATTAAGTGCGTCATTTCTAACTTTGAGTTTTTCTTCCCATTCTTTAAATTTGGGTTCTAGAAGTTCGGGTGTGAGTTTATAAATTTGCTTGAGAGTTATGCCTTCATACAATCCAATATACCAAGCTCCCACTTTGCGATATTTTTCAAGTATAATCTCATTCAAATGATGGTGAGTCGTCACGCCACCGCTGCGATTAAGTGAAATATTGATTGTTTTAAGCTCGTATTCTTTTCCTTCGGCATCAATAGCATCATTTCCTTCGCGACCCGGTGATATACGCAGCCCTAAAAGGATTAATAACTGTAAAGTCTTTCCTCCATTATCTTGAAAAATATCGGTAATCCCATATTCATTTGCGAGATTTTGCAATTCTTGGATGCTTTTCATCGCATTTTCTAGCCGTTTAGCATCTGAAATACGTTCTTCTTTTGTAGTAACAGCCTCTTCCACAGGCTCTACAACGGAAGGGGAAACTGGTTCAGCTATGAGTGTGTTAACGAGAGCTTTATTCTCACCACTTTGACTAAAACTGATTAAATAAGTAGCGGGTACATCAAGAGCTTCTGCCAGAGAAAAAATAAGTTCAAAGGATGGGGATCTTTCACCGCGTTCCAATAAGCTGATATAGTCAGTAGTCTTGTCTATAAGTTCTGCTAGTTCGTCCTGTGTTATCCTTTTTTGTCGGCGCAACTGGCTTACTTTTGCCGCAAATTGTCGTCTGGCTTCTTTGTAATTCATGCTCTTTACAATTCATAAAAACGAACTGAAAGTTCGCTTTGTGAATAGTACGAAGAATTTACGGACTAAACAACGTACTGAAAGTACGGATCTGGATGATAATTAAACCAGTTTGTGTCTGTTGTACCTTAAACTAAAATCTAAATTACAAATGAGTAACATTTTGCCGGCGCCAATTTACACCACCAAATACGGTCAATCTTATTTGGGAGATTCTCTTCATCTTCTGAATAGTCTTGCTAGCAATTCTGTAGATTTGGTGATGACATCTCCTCCTTTTGCATTGCAACGCAAAAAGAGTTATGGAAATGAAGATCAAGATTTATATGTTGATTGGCTGCTGGGCTTTGCTCCTGAAATTAAAAGAGTTCTCAAGGATACTGGAAGTTTTGTTATAGACCTTGGGGGTGCTTATCAAAAAGGAATACCTGTACGTTCGCTCTACAATTACCGCGTACTTATTAGGTTATGTGACGAATATGAATTTAAGCTTGCTCAAGAGTTTTTCTGGTTTAATCCTTCAAAACTTCCATCTCCTATAGAGTGGGTGAATAAACAGAAAATTCGGGCTAAAGATTCTGTAAATACTGTTTGGTGGCTTGCTAAAACAGAGCGGCCTAAAGCAAATATTACTAAAGTCAAAGTAGAGTATTCTGAGAGAATGAAAAAACTCTTGAAAAATGCTGATGAATTTTACACGCCCAAGGAACGTCCTTCCGGTCATAATATTAGCGATCGATTTGCTAAAGATAATGGAGGTGCTATTCCATCTAATTTACTAGAAATTGCTAATTCAGAAAGTAATTCTCAATACTTGCGTTGGTGCAAAGAGTTTAATATTAAGGTGCATCCCGCACGTTTTCCCGAAAGATTACCGTCATTTTTTATAAATTTCCTTACTGAACCGGGAGACTTGGTAGTAGATATTTTTTCGGGTTCTAATACTACTGGTCATGCCGCAGAAGAATTATCACGAAACTGGATAAGTTTTGAACAAGAAAAACAATATATTGCTGCATCAATATTTAGATTTTTGCCTCAAGACTCTTTTGGGCAAGCGAATAAATTATATAATCAACTGTTAACAGAGGAACCATCTAGATTTAGTTTACCTCAAAGTAGGCTACTTTTTGAGGTCAATAATTATTGTTTTTGATTTTGCTAAGTAGTCTAATTTTTATTCAGATATGAATCGGCGATTGAAATCGCTTCTACACGAACGAAGTCCGCCTGCACGGACTAAAAGAGATGATTTTAATTGTTAGTTTCAAAAACTAATTGCACGATCGCCCCACAGTCCAGTTTTAGTAGAGATTGAGCGCTGCCGCCGTTAACGGAGATTTCTACCCAGCCTTCGGAACCTATTATGGCAATCAAATCTCCCGGCTGGCTGTCGCTGTAGCTTTGGCCGCTGGGTATGAATATTGTATTGTTAAAATTGCTAATTGTAATTGACCAATTTTCGGTTTGAATGCTATGTTTTGGGATATTAGTAATTAGGTTGCCAAAGCGATCGCCATATTGAACACAGCCTTCTATACCAGTGGCTGTAATGGCACAATTTGGTATCTGTAACTGTACTAAACTGGCGGGGTCGATCGCCTCTCCCAATTCTTCCAACCGCACCCCAGTCGCCACATGAGCGCCCACAGCAGCGAAAATATCGCGACCGTGGAAAGTGCTGCTGGGTTGAGGTGTGCGCCAGTATTGGGGGTTGGTGAGTTCGACGCAGGCGATCGCCCTTTCCCGACTCAATACTCCGCTAAACAACCCGTTATCGGGCCCGACAAGGAAGCAATTCGCACATTGAATCGCGATCGCCCTTCTGCTACTCCCCACACCAGGATCGACGACGGCAATGTGTACGGTTTCTGTGGGAAAATAAGCATATGCAGTCATTAGACAAAACCTACCCGCGGCTATATTTTGAGGCCCAATGTCGTGGGTAATGTCGATGACTTTGAGTTGGGGGTTGATTTGGGCGATCGCACCTTTCATGACTCCGACATAAACATCGCTTAATCCAAAATCTGTTAGCAGAGTTATCATTCTATTTTTTGACATAAGGAAGAAGGAAGAAGGAAGAAGGAAGAAGGAAGAAGGAAGAAGGAAGAAGGGAGAAGGGAGAAGAACCCCCCCTACCCCCCCCAAGGGGGGAAGGAAGAAGGAAGAAGGAAGAAGGGAGAAGGAAGAAGGAAGAAGAACCCCCCCCTACCCCCCCCAAGGGGGGAAATAAGAAGTAAGAAGGGGGAAATAAGAAGGAAGAAGGGGGGAAATAAGAAGGAAGAAGGGGGAAATAAGAAGGAAGAAGGGGGAAAATCTATAGTTTAAGTAACTTAAAAAATTATATTTTATGATAAAATTTGGAGAAAGTGAGAGGTAAAAATATGGTATCACAATGGGAAAACTTTCTGCAAAATTTGGGAGAATGGCACGGTTCTTTTACTCAGTTATCGCCACGGGGAGAGGTTGTTGAAGATACTCCTAGTATTATTACTCTCGAAAGTCTTAACGAGCGTAAAACTGTCAGATTAAAACTGCGTCGTTTTTACCCAAATCCTAGTGGTGTCGGCGAACCAGAAGTCCGGGAACTGGTTCGAGAATATCAAAATTTGGGACGGGATATCTTATTTTTTGAGAATGGAGCTTTTTGTCAGGGGACTATTCAAATAGCGCCTTTTTCGGAATGCGGTGCTGAGTTTGGTTTTGTCTATAATTATCGCCGATTGCGGTTAGTTCAGTTGTACGACACCAAGGGAAATTTATCAACGTTGACTTTAATTCGGGAACAGCAGCCGGATAAAAATGTGCCTGAACGTCCGCCTTTGACTATTGACGCTTTACTGGGAGAATGGCATGGGGAAGCAGTGACGATGTATCCAGATTGGCGCGAGCCTGATTGCTATGCTACCAAACTGCAATTGGATTTGGAAAGTGGCGATCGCCTGGTGCAGAAAATTAGTTTTGGCACGAATGCTGAGGCTAAGACGATCGCTTCGACAGGTACTATAGAAGGTTCGGTGATTAATTTTAAGGAAGGTACTACGCCGATGCAAGTTTTGCTGCTTCCTGACGGTGGTTCTTGCACATTACCTGTGCAAGTTGAACTCAGAAAATCTGTATTTTTCGAGGCTGGTTGGTTGGTTGAACCTGACTTGAGGTTGCGGATGATTCGCAGTTATAATGAGAAAGGTGAATGGGTAAGTTTGACTTTAGTTACTGAGCGTAAAGTTAATCAAAATTGACAAATAACAAACCAGAAACCACCAATAATTATTGGAGATTTCTCATACTGCGCAGCATTTCCAAATGTTTGTGCACGGGGGCGATGGAATTAGCTGCGGCGGTGCCTCGCAGTCTGGCGAGCACTTCCCCAAATTGACTCGCGCCGACGGAAGTGTCGAAATCGCCTTCGGGCAAACAGCAGCCCCAAGTATCGTAGGTGATGCAGGGGAGTTGTTCGCCGATCGCATCCAAAACTTGTCGCAGCGGATTTGCCGAGGGGCTGTAAGATAGTCCTGAGTAGAGAGAGGGCCCGGAGTCGAAGTTAAATCCGCCCTTTTCAAAGCCGTGTGCAGCCCCGCCGGCGAGGGAATGACTTTCGCAAACTATAACCTCAAATCCATAGCGGGCAAGCATTGCACCGCAACATAAGCCACCGATTCCACTGCCGATGATGATGATTTCTGTGTTGTTTGGGGCGATCGTAACCATGTTTTTCTCCACTAATTAAGTAGATGAGCGGTAAAATACATCTGTAGTTAAATTTGTAGTCAGGACTTTAGTCCTGATTAGCGTCTAATTTCGCTGTTGAGGAGTAAACTCATCACTCCCAAACTTCCTGCTACTATATTGTTGGTTAAATGGAACATATATCAATTCTAGAACAAGCCGCCAAATCTAATTCTAAACCATCTTCCAGCGCCGTAGTCACAGCCCTGCTAGCCGCCGAAAAAAACTCCAAAAAAACTAAACCTCGCTATAGTTTTCAGCAGCTAATCGGCCACTGGCAACTGTGCTTTATCACTGGCACAAAAAAGACTCGACAAAAAGGGGGGATTGTCTTAGGTGCGGGAAAATACATTCCTCAGTGGATTGCGAAAATTCAAATAGCTTACTCCGCAGCACCTGTGGCCCAAGGAGAAGACAATAGTGAAATTGGCAGAGTCGAAAATTCTGTGAAAGTTGGTACTATGGAACTGACTCTTTCCGGGCCTACTAAGTTTTTACCTAATAATATTTTAGCTTTTGATTTTACCAGAATTATGGTGAAGTTGTTGGGGAAAACTGTATATCAAGGATATATTCGCGGTGGGGAAGCGCGGGAGGCGGAATTTTTGAGTTTGAGTGTGGGGAAACAGGCTTTTTTTGCTTATTTTCTAGTGGAAGATGGGATAATTGCAGCTAGGGGACGAGGTGGTGGTTTGGCTTTGTGGGGTAGGGTTTAACAGAAAAAGGGCGGTGGGGAGACAACAGTCTGTTTCCCTCACCTGGTGACTAAGCAATTTCATTTTAAGATATGTTCTTATTTTGTGAGACAATTTGTTAATTAATTTTTGGGGCAATTTAGGTTTATGAGTAATGATTCTTTGGGTAAGTCTGAGAGCGATCGCAATGGTTTGGTTCCCCAAGGCTGGCTGAGGGCGTTTTGGGAGTTTTCTCGGCCGCACACAATTATCGGTACTAGCTTGAGCGTGTTGGCTTTGTATGCGATCGCCCAAAGCGATCTACTGTTGGCGAATCCTGTAGTTTTACCGCTGGCGTTTGCCTGGTTAGCTTGTATTTGTGGTAATATTTATATTGTGGGATTGAATCAGTTAGAAGATGTTGAAATAGATAAAATTAATAAGCCTTATTTGCCCCTAGCATCGGGAGAGTTTTCTCATAAAACCGGAGAATTAATAGTTGCTTTGACTGGTGCGATCGCAATTTTAACGGCGATTTTGCAGGGACCGTTTTTGCTGGCGACTGTGGGTGTCAGTTTGGCGATAGGGACTGCTTATTCTCTGCCGCCAATTCGCCTGAAGCGGTTTCCTTTTTGGGCGGCGCTGTGCATTTTTACGGTGCGGGGCGCGATTGTAAATTTAGGGTTATTTTTGCACTTTAATTGGGTGTTGAGTTTGGGAAGGGCGAAAAGTGTTGTTTCGGGCTGGGATTTGGAGAGTTTGTCTGTGGCGATTCCTGGGAAAGTTTGGGTACTGACGGTATTTGTAGTGGTGTTTACCTTTGCGATCGCCATTTTTAAAGATATTCCTGACATGGAGGGCGATCGGCAATACAATATTACGACGTTTACGATTAAAATGGGAAAGCCGGCCGTCTTTGATTTGTCTCGCTGGGTATTGACTGTTTGTTATGTCGGCATAATTTTAGCAGGAGTGTTAATATTGCCAAATGTTAATTTAGGATTTCTGGCGCTTACTCATGTGGTGGCTTTGGGTTTGATGTGGTTTTGGAGCCTCAAAGTTGATTTGGAGGATAAAATGCAGGTAGCTCAATTTTATCAATCGATCTGGAAGTTATTTTTTCTAGAGTATATAATTTTTCCAGCAGCTTGTTGGTTGGGATGAAGGAAGATTGAAGAAGGAAGAAGGAAGAGGGAAGAGGGAAGAGGGAAGAGGGAAGAGGGAATAAGAATGAAAGCCCTTCGGCTGAGGGAGGAGGTAAATAGAAGGAAGGAATAGTTAACACATTACAAAAAGTTGGCACTTACCAGTTAGCGAAATCCCAAACAACACAGATAACTATGGCTTGTCAAAAGAAATCACAACAACCTGTCAGTAAACTGAATGTGGAAGAGTCTTTGAAAATTGCTTGGGAATATCACCAAGCGGGGCGTTTGTTAGAAGCTGAAAGTTTGTACCGACAAGTCATAGCCGTACACCCGGAGTCTGCGAATGTGCTTTGTTTGTTGGGAATCGCTGTGAGACAGCAGGGTAAAATGGCCGAGGCGATCGCCTTTTATGAACAAGCGATCGCCCAACAGCCCGATTTTGTAGAAGCGCATTTAAACAAGGCTCATGTTTTGTTCGATATTGGCGAACATCAACAGGCGATCGCCTCCTACGAACAAGTCCTTCAAATCGCTCCCCATACAGCACTAGCCCACAAAAATCTCGGCTGGCTAAAACAGCAACAGGGCGACACCAACGCCGCTATTAGCTACTACCAAACAGCCCTGAAAATAGAACCAACTTGGAGCGAAATCGCCCATAATTTAGGTAATCTTTTCAAAGAACAAGGTCAAACCCAGGCCGCCATTGCTTGCTACCAAAAAGCTTTAGAGACCAATCCCGATTTAATCAATACCATAATCGCTTTAGGAACAATGTGGCAACAGCAAGGTGAATTTCAAGCAGCCATTGACTGTTATCAACAAGCACTAAAACTAGATTCCAACAATGCTGAATGCGTGAATAACCTCGGCGCAGGATACCACGAACAAGGCAAAATACAGCTAGCAATATCCTATTACCAACAAGCTTTAAAATTAAAACCAGATTTAATCGATGCAATTAATAATCTGGGTCATGCTTTTGTCGATCTCGGACAATTTAAATCAGCATTCTCCTGTCATTGTCGAGCCTTAGAATTGCAGCCAGAAAACAGCACAGCCCACGTAGAATTTGCCCTAAGTTTGTTATTATTCGGAGATTTCCGACGCGGCTTTGCTGAGTATGAGTGGCGGTGGCGCACTTCCCAACTACAACCGAGACAATTTACCCAACCAGTTTGGGATGGTTCGAGTTTACAGGGAAAAACTATTTTACTCCACGTTGAGCAAGGTTTCGGTGACTCGATTCAGTTTATTCGCTACGCGCCGATGCTTTACAGTCAAGGGGCAAAAGTGATATTGGTTTGCTATCCAGAATTGATGCGATTATTTGCTACAGTTGCTGGGGTGGAATATTTGTCACTTAATTTTAAAGGTTTGCCGGCCTTTGATGTTCACGCACCGTTAATGAGTTTGCCTTATATTTTGGGGACAACTTTGGAAACAATCCCGGCAAATATTCCTTACTTAGCCCCGCCTTCTGAATGCAAATTTGCCCTAGCTTCCGATGCTAAATTGAAGGTGGGAATTGTGTGGGCAGGAAATCCCAAACGCCGAAAAGATGCTCAACGCTCTTGCAATTTGAGCGATTTTATGCAATTTTTAGATGTGCCGGGAATCGCTATTTATAGTTTACAAAAAAACTTGTCCGAAGACGATCGCGCTTTATTACATCAACACCTAGTCCCGGATTTGAGTCCCCATCTCAACGACTTTGCTGATACCGCAGCCGCCATCGCTCAACTGGATTTAGTCATCAGCGTTGATACCTCGGTTGCACATTTGGCTGGTGCTTTGGGAAAACCAGTTTGGGTGTTACTTTCCTTTGCTCCTGACTGGCGTTGGCTGCTAGATAGAGAGGACAATCCTTGGTATCCGACGGCGAGACTGTTTCGCCAAAGTCAGCCGGAAAATTGGCAAGCATTGTTTGAGGATGTCAAAGCTGCTTTAAGTTTATTGGTGTCTGCTAATATAGAAGCACAATTGCAGCAAGCAGACTCCTTAATGGAAAGCGGCGAGAAAGAAGAGGCGATCGCCCTTTATGAACAGATTATTTCTACTGTCCCCAATTGCGTCCAAGCCAGAATTAACTTGGGTTTTCTCCAACAAGAAAAGGGAGAATTAGATGCAGCAATCCCCCACTATAGAGAAGCTTGGAAACTCGACCAAAATATTCCTCAAACAGCTTACAATTTGGCAAAAATTTTTGAAGAAAAAGGTCAAGCACAAGATGCGATCGAACATTACCAAAAAGCTCTGGCGGTGCAACCAGATTTCGTACCTGCACTGATAAATTTGGCCGTGGCGCTACAAGAAAATGGCGAACTTTTAGAGGCGGTAAATCTCTATCGGCGAGCGCTGGAAGTTCAACCCCATAGCTGGGAAGCTTTAAACAATCTGGGGACAGTATTGCAAGAACAGGGGAATTTAGAAGATGCCCTGGAATATTATCATAAAGCTCTGGAATTGCTGCCAGATTTTGTGGAAGCTATCAACAATTTAGGTCGGACTTTTCTCGAAAAAGGCGCGGTAGAAGATGCGATCGCCTGTTATCGACGAGTGATATCTTTGAATCCAGAACACGCTAGCGCTCGCCTGAATTTGTCCCTGGCTTTGCTGTTGGTGGGAGACTTAGAAAATGGTTTGGCGGAATACGAATGGCGCTGGAAAATTCAAGGATTTCACACAAGTCATTCCGGTTTCTTGACGGGACCAGATGATACAATTTCAGCCAGAGAATATCGTCCCCTTTGGGATGGTTCTGATTTACAGGGAAAGACGATTTTACTCCACGCCGAACAAGGTTTGGGCGATTCAATTCAGTTTGTGCGCTATGCTGCGATCGTCAAAAATAAAGGGGGACGAGTAATTGTTGGCTGTTATCCGCAATTACATCGCTTGTTTTCCACCGTTGATGGCATTGATTTACTAATAGTTAAAGGCGAGCCTATCCCGGAATTTGATGTGCAATCGCCGATGTTAAGTTTGCCACATATTCTCGGTACAACTAAGTCAACAATACCGGGAAATACTGCTTATTTAACAGCGCCTGCGGATTGTCAATTTGCCCTATTACCAGGACGCAAATTCAAAGTTGGGATTGTCTGGGCGGGGAATCCTAAACATCGCAAAAATATGCAGCGTTCTTGCAGTTTGAGCGCATTTCTCCCACTTTTGGACGTTTCAGGGGTGAGTTTTTATAGCTTGCAGAAAGAGCTTTCAGATACCGATCGCACGTTGTTACATCAAACCTCGATCGTCGATTTGAGCCCGCATTTGGGGGATTTGGCTGATACCGCAGCCGCCATCGCTCAACTGGATTTAGTGATTACCGTCGATACCGCTGTTGCCCATTTGGCGGGGGCTTTGGGCAAACCAGTGTGGATTTTGCTGGCGTTTTCCCCCGATTGGCGCTGGCTTTTGGAGCGGGAAGATAGTCCTTGGTATCCGACGGCGCGGTTGTTTCGTCAGTCGATCAGGGGCGATTGGGAGGATGTTTTTGGGCGGGTGGTGCAGGCTCTGGGGCTGGCGGTTTCTCAGCATGGCGCGCCTTCGGATTTGGCCGATGCAGCGTTGCTGGAGGGGCGTGATTTGCAGCGACAAGGCAAGTTTCCGGGTGCGATCGAATGCTACTCCAGGGCGATCGCGATCGATCCTCATAACTCCATGGCGTACAGCAATCTGGGTGTTGTCAAACAACAAATGGGTTTGCTCCCAGAGGCGATCGCCCATTACCGCCAAGCTTTAGCCCTTGAGCCGAATTTGGCGGAAACTCTCAGCAATTTGGGGAGTGCTCTGGCGGATGCAGGGGAAACAGCAGAGGCGATCGCAGTTTACGATCGCGCTTTGAGTTTAAACCCTAATTGCGCCGAAGCTTGGATTAATCTGGGGCTGGCGCGGGAAGCCCAAGGGGAGTTGGCGGAGGCGATAAACTGCTATCAGCAAGGGATTCAAGTTAATCCAAATAGTCCTGAAGCTTACTTGAATTTGGGCATTGCTTTGGAAAAACAAGGGGATAAAGAAGGGGAAGCCAAGGAGTTTTACGATCGGGCGATCGCCAATTATGAACGGGCGATCGCGATCGAACCGAATTACTTTGAAGCCTTGCACAATCTAGCCTACGCTACTATTCGACAGGGAAAAATTGCCAAGGCGATCGCCTATTACGAGCGATCGACTGCACTGCAACCGAGTTTAGCAGAAACTCTGATTAGTTTGGGGAGTTCCCTGCAACAGCAAGGAAAGTTAGATGAGGCTCTAGCCGTTTGTCAGCAAGCGATTCAGAAATTGCCATCCCATGCTGAGGCTCATTGTAATCTCGGAATTGTGTTTCAGAAACAGGGAAAAATTGCCAAGGCGATCGCCTGCTATCACCAAGCTTTGAGTCTCAAACCAGACTTCCCAACAGCTTTGAACAATCTGGGTAAGGCTTTTGAGGATGATGGCAAAATGGCAGAGGCGATCGAATGTTACCAACGGGCGATCGAACTTCAACCCGATGGAATTAATTCCTGCAACGGTTTGGGAAATGCTTTGCGACAACAAGGACAGTTTACAGATGCTGTCGCCTGCTACAGTCACGGAGTTGAGTTCAATAAAACTCACCCAGAAGCTCACTTAAATCTCGCTTTAGCTTTGTTGCTGATGGGAGATTTTGAACGCGGTTTTTCCGAGTATGAATGGCGGCTGCTAGTTCAAGAAAAACAGTTTCCCACTAATAACTTTATCCAGCCTTTTTGGGATGGCAAAGATTTGGATGGAAAAACTATTTTGCTTTGCCCAGAACAGGGTTTAGGCGATGCCATTCAGTTTATCCGCTACGCAGATTTAGTTAAGCAAAAAGGCGGCAACGTCATTGTTTGGTGTTCGCCCCAATTACAGCGGTTATTTGAACAGGTTTGGGCCATCGATCGATTAATAGTCGATCCAGAAACAGCGCCGGATTTTGATGTCCGCGCCCAATTAATGAGTTTACCTCACCTTTTGGGAACAACTTTAGCAACTATACCCGCCCAGGTTCCCTATTTAGCACCGCCACCAGGTCTAGAATTTACTCTTCATCCAACTTCTAACTTAAAAGTAGGAATTGTCTGGTCTGGAAATCCTAAAAATTCCCAAAATAACCTGCGTTCATTTCCCTTAACTTGCGTGGTAAAACTATTAGATATTCCGGGAGTAGAGTTTTACAGCTTACAAAAGGAATGCCCAGAAGCAGAACGTACCTTATTAGAGCAAATGCAAATTGCAGATTTAAGTGCTTATTTGCATGATTTTGCTGATACAGCCGTGGCCATTTCGGCTCTGGATTTAGTCATTTCCATGGATACTTCTGTGGCGCATTTGGCTGGTGCATTGGGTAAACCAGTGTGGATTTTGCTTTGTTTTACCCCCGATTGGCGCTGGATGTTGGAGGGGGAAGAGAGTCCTTGGTATCCGACGGCGAGGTTGTTTCGACAGGAAAAAACCGGGGATTGGGAAGGGGTTTTTGGGCGGGTGGCTTTAGCACTAAAAGCTCAGATTTGCGAGCATCAACCCGATGAAAATTTAATCGAAAATCAGTCCCTTCTAGAGTTAGCTCAACAACAGTTTAATCGGGGAAATCTGCTGAAGTCCCAGGGGAAATTTTCCGAGGCGATCGCCTATTTTAAAAAAGCTTTAGTTGATCGGCCAGATTTGATAGCAGCTACCACTAATTTGGCGGTGACGCTGCACCAAATCGGCGATTTTACCGAGGCAGCAAAATATTATTTACGAGCCATAGAAATCGACCCAGACTCCCCTCAAGGCTACAACAACTTGGGTATTTTGCACCAATCCCAGGGGAATATGGCTGAGGCTGTGTCTTGTTTTCAAAAGGCGATCGCCCTGAATCCACTCTATGTCAAAGCTCTGAACAATCTCGGCTCAATTCTCCAGCAGCAGGGAGAATTTTCCAGTGCGATCGCTTATTTTCAGCAAGCACTTTTTGCTACTTCTAATTACGTGCCAGCACTGATAAATTTGGGCGTAGCAATGGAAGCCAAAGGTCAGCCAGAAGAGGCTAAACGCTTTTATCAACAGTGCATTTACCTAGAACCTGACAACCCGCAAGGATACTATTATTTGGGTAATTTGTACTTAAAAATACACGAATTTCCCTCGGCAATTGATAATTTAGAAACCGCCTTAGTTTTGCAGCCATATTCTGTGGAAAGTTTGAATAATCTAGGCAGTGCTTTAGAAGGAATTGGCGACATACCCAAAGCAATTGCCTCTTACGAACGAGCCTTGAAACTTGATGCAAAATGTGGCAAAGCTCATTTCAATTTAAGCTTAGCATTACTGTTGAATGGAGACTTCGAGCGCGGTTTTGCTGAGTACGAATGGCGATGGGAAACAGATCAGGGAAAACAATTGGAGTGGTTCCCTTTAGCACAGCCAGTTTGGGATGGTTCTGATTTGGCAGGAAAAACTATTTTGTTGCGTTGCGAACAAGGTTTGGGCGATGCGATTCAGTTTGTACGTTACGCCTCCATTCTCCAGCAAAAAGGTGGCAAAGTATGGGTTTCTTGCTATCCAGAACTTAAGCGCTTATTCAAAACAATTCCTGGGAGTGAACAAGTAGTAGTTAAAGTAGAGGATTTGCCGGAATTTCAGTTACAAGCACCGCTGATGAGTTTGCCCTATATTTTGGGAACCAACCTAGAAAATATCCCGGCAAATATTCCTTATTTATCGCCTCCTGCTGACGGGAATTTCTCCCTAGATTCAAACCCAAATTTTAAAATAGGGATTGTTTGGGCTGGGAGTTCGGAACATTTGAAAGATTTTATGCGATCGACTGATTTAAGCTATTTTCTGAAATTGTTAGATCTTCCAGGAGTAAGTTTTTACAGTCTTCACAAAGAATTATCGGCGGGCGATCGCACTTTATTAAGTCAAATTCCAGTCACAGATTTAAGCGATAATTTGAAAGATTTGGCAGATACCGCAGCGGTGATAGCGCAATTGGATTTAGTAATTTCTGTAGATACCGCTGTCGCCCACTTAGCCGGTGCTTTGGGAAAACCAGTCTGGATTTTGCTCTCTTTTGTGCCCGATTGGCGGTGGATGTTGGAGAGAGAAGATAGCCCTTGGTATCCGACAGCACGGTTGTTTCGTCAGCAAAAACCGGGTGATTGGGAGGGAGTATTCGATCGCCTAAAAACAGCCTTACAACACATGGTGGGTACGCACCATCCACAAGACAGGGCGGGCACGCACCATCCACAAGACAGGGCGGGCACGGGGGCACCGCCCCTACAGTCTAATTTATTATCACCCGCTCAGGTAGAATTTCACATAGCAAATGCTCTCAACAAACAGGGTAAAAAAGCAGCAGCGATCGCCCGATACCAACAAGTAATTGCGATGAATCCCCAGCACCCAGAAGCCCATAGTTATTTAGGCCATCTCCAACAAGAAAATGGGCTAATATCCGAGGCAATTTCCCATTATCAACAAGCCCTAGAAATCGACCCCAATCAAGGTGAAACTAACTTATACTTAGGTTGCGCTCTCGAAGAAGAGGGAAAAGTTGCTCTTGCGATCGAATATTACGATCGAGCAATTCAATTATCTTCAGACTCAGCGCATACTCATTTGAGACTAGCCTTAGCCTTGCTGCTAACTGGCAATTTTTCCCGCGGTTTTGCTGAATATGAATGGCGCTGGCAAACTCAAGAATTGGAATCCAGATATTTCGCCCAACCACTTTGGGATGGTGGTAATTTCCAGGGAAAAACTATTTTGTTGCACTCCGAACAAGGTTTTGGCGATGCCATTCATTTTATCCGTTACGCACCTTTAGTTAAGCAAAAAGGTGGCCAAGTTATTGTTGCTTGTCATCAATCTTTGCAGCGTTTATTTGCAGGAGTTGCAGGCATAGATCTTGTAGTAACAAGGCCCAAGGATTTGCAAGAGTTTCAACTACAAGCGCCACTGTTGAGTCTACCCAAAATTATGGGTACTACCTTAGAAAATGTACCCGTGAATATTCCTTATCTAGCTCCCCCACAGGATTTTAAATATTTCCTAGAACCCAACAATCAACTCAAAGTAGGAATTGTTTGGTCTGGTAGCCCGCTGCACCGAAAAAATCACGATCGCTCCTGTACGTTGAAGGATTTTAGGAAGTTTTTAAACGTGCCAGGAGTTAGTTTTTATAACCTTCAGAAAGACTTGTCACCGGGCGATCGCACTTTATTAAATCAACAGCAAGTGCAGGATTTGAACCCAGAGTTAGGAGATTTTGCCGACAGCGCAGCCATTATTTCCCAACTGGATTTAGTAATTTGTGTAGATACTGCTGTCGCCCACTTAGCCGGTGCTTTAGGAAAACCAGTCTGGATTTTGCTCTCTTTTGTGCCCGATTGGCGGTGGATGTTGGAGCGTGAAGACAGCCCTTGGTATCCCACTGTGCGGTTGTTTAGACAGCAAAAAGCGGGTGATTGGGAGGGAGTGTGCGATCGCCTAAAAACAGCCTTGCAAGAGAGGGCGGGCACGGGGGCACCGCCCCTACAATCTACTCGTTCCCAGGCTCAGCCTCAAATTCAAGCCCCAGAAACGCCCCCACTAACCCCTAGGGAGTGTTTTCAAGCTTTCCAATTAGATTCAGATCCCCCTAAATCCCCCTTAAAAAGGGGGACTTTGAGTGAATTCTCCCCCCTTTGTAGGGGCGGTGCCCCCGTGCCCGCCCGCTTGCTGGGGGGATCTCCGGGTTTGAAAACAGGCCCTCGTTCCCAGGCTCAGCCTGGGAACGCAGATGCTTTGGCTCCGCCTCAAATTACTCGTTCCCAGGCTCAGCCTCAAATTCAAGCCCCAGAAACGCCCCCACTAACCCCTAGGGAGTGTTTTCAAGCTTTCCAATTAGATTCAGATCCCCCTAAATCCCCCTTAAAAAGGGGGACTTTGAGTGAATTCTCCCCCCTTTGTAGGGGCGGTGCCCCCGTGCCCGCCCGCTTGCTGGGGGGATCTCCGGGTTTGAAAACAGGCCCTCGTTCCCAGGCTCAGCCTGGGAACGCAGATGCTTTGGCTCCGCCTCAAATTACTCGTTCCCAGGCTCAGCCTCAAATTCAAGCCCCAGAAACGCCCCCACTAACCCCTAGGGAGTGTTTTCAAGCTTTCCAATTAGATTCAGATCCCCCTAAATCCCCCTTAAAAAGGGGGACTTTGAGTGAATTCTCCCCCCTTTGTAGGGGCGGTGCCCCCGTGCCCGCCCGCTTGCTGGGGGGATCTCCGGGTTTGAAAACAGGCCCTCGTTCCCAGGCTCAGCCTGGGAACGCAGATGCTTTGGCTCAGCCTCAAATTAAACCCCCACAAACACCCCAAAAACTAACAGGAATAGGTATCACCTGGCCAGTCAGCGTCACCAGCGGCTGGGGAATTTATGGCATGAATTTAACACTGCAACTGGCGAGAAATCCCGCCTGGAAAGTTGCACTATTAGCACCACATTCCATCTCAGAAATTATCAATCCGCTGCACAAATCGCTGTTATTACCATTATTAGAAAAACAGAAACAGTTTCAAGAATTAGTAGCAGCAAATTCAGACAAACAAATCAATTGCAACTTTCCAGCACTTTACGCCCTGGGCAATAATTTAGCATCCTCTGGTGTGGAAAATCAAATTACCAGTGACTTTCCAGTGGGAGTCATCTTTTTTGAAGACACCAGAATCACAGCAGAAGCATTAGAAAAAGCCAAAAAATATAGTTCGATTGTCGCCGGTTCCCACTGGAATGCCGATGTTTTGAAAAGCTACGGCTTGACTAATGTCGCCATGGTAAATCAAGGCATTGACCCCGCAATTTTCCATCCTGCACCCAAATCTAATCTATTTGGCGATCGCTTTGTCATCTTCTCCGGCGGCAAACTAGAATATCGCAAAGGTCAAGATATTATTGTCGCCGCTTACAAACGCTTTCACAAAAAACATCCCGAAGCATTATTACTAACAGCATGGCACAACTTCTGGCCTCAATATATGTTAGGAATAGAACAAACCGGAAACGTCATCGGATTTCCGAATATTAACCGCGATGGCAGTTTAGGAATTGCCCAATGGTTAGTAGCTAACGGTTTACCTGTTGACTCTTTTATCGACATTGGCTTAATTCCCAATCATCTCGCCGGACAAATATTGCGAGAAGCCGATGCAGCCGTTTTCACCAATCGCTGCGAAGGCGGCACTAATTTAGTCGCAATGGAAAGCATGGCCTGCGGAATTCCTACTATTTTATCAGCAAATACGGGTCATTTAGATTTGATTAGCAGCAATAATTGCTATCCTTTATCAAGTCAGGGACGAGTTAAACCTACTGTTCATTTTTCAGGTATAGAAGGCTGGGGAGAGTCTGATGTTGATGAAGTCGTCGAGGCTTTGGAACAAGTTTATACTAATCGGGAACAAGCTAAAAGTCGCGGTTTAGCTGCGGCGAATTTCATGCTTGATTGGACTTGGGAAAAACAGGTTAAGCGTTTTTTGGATGTGATTGGCGGGCTATATACATAATTCCCGTAGGGGCGGGTTCATCAACAATAATCGCCCCAAAACTAACAATTTCAAAAACCCGCCCCGCCCTCTCACTCTCTCTTCTCTGCCTTCGCGTACTTCGCGCCTTCGCGGTTAAATCATTCCGATACAACCAGAATTGACATAAAATGTAGGTTGAAATTACAATTTCAATCCACCGATAGATACTGTAAGGTGCGTCGCACTCGACAATCTGCAATTAAAATCAAAAATATAGCAGCGACGCACCCTACCAGATAAAAAAGATTAATTGGCGATTGATTTCAATAGTCTGTTAGCACTGTTTACACATTCAATATCGTATAGTTCTGGATTGTAACAAACAATTTGTGCTACCAATTTATGATGGTATGGTTGAGCTTTTTCATTTCTAGAACCATGAACGCGACGATAATTAAGAACTATTTCTCTCGTTCCCAAAAAAGGAATGCTATGTTTGTGACAATTAACCCAAAATTCCCAATCCTCATAACCTTCTTTCATCTCTCCTTTGTAACCGTTGACCAAATCCCAAACAGATTTGTGATACAATGAAGACGTGCAAATCATATTAGATTGTTTGATATTTATTGGTGAATATAAATCATAACTGGGTACGGTGCGATTTTCATTGCCACCAAAAATTTGATAAGAACCAAATGCTATGCAAGGTACTTGTGATTTGAGAGATATTTCTAAAAGACAAGTTAAGGCATTTTCAACTAAGATGTCATCGGCATCTAAGGGGATGATGTATTCGCCATTTGCTGCTGTTATCCCAGCATTCCTCGCCATTGATATCCCTTGATTAGGTTGTTCTATTAGCCTAATTTGATGCTGGGGATTTGCTGCTATCAAATTTTGGGCGACTATGTTAGTAGTATCTAAACTGCCATCATTGATAATGATGATTTCCCAATTTTTGTAAGTTTGGTTAATGACGCTAGTTACTGCTTGGGGTAAAAAATGAGATTGATTGTAACAGGGAATAATCACAGAAATCAAAGGTTGACTTGCAAGCTGCGGCGAAGCTGCGACCTGCTTTACACTTTGTGGATGGTTTGAGTGGGAATTTTTGCTAGAAGTTCCAGCCATTTGTAAGCTGTAAAAATAAATTTTGGGATGGACGATCGCTAATTGATTCAGATCGGTGTGTTGATGTTCATTTTTTTGTAACTTATTTCGCTGGTTTTTTGAGAATTGCCACTAACATCATAGCCTTGCAAATGTGCTGGCAACTCCCAAGCAATATTGGGGTCTGGTTGATGTGCGACTGGCTCAACATTGCCCCGCCAAGCAGCACCCATAATTTGCATTGTTTGATAAATTACAGTATGCCATCCCTTTTCTTTTAAGTAATTTAAACCTTTAGCAACATCGGGAGCAGCTAAGTGATGAAATAAAATTATCGCATCTTTTTCAGCCAATTTTTCACAAACAATTGCATCATTTAACGGTCCATCACCTCCGTGTTCTCCATCAATAAAAATTAACGACCATTTGCGATTGAATTGATTCGCAAATTCTTCTACTCGTTGGGGACTGTAACCTGGAATTAGTTCAACAGTGGTTTGAACTCCCGACGCATTGAGAGCTCCTTGAATTGAATCGATGACACTTTGTCTGATGTCTTCTCTTTCTAACAGCGGATCGACGACATCTAATGCAACTCCAGCCAGGGCTAAATGACAGGCTGACCAACCCAGCCAGCAGCCTATTTCTAAAGCTGTTTTACCAGAAAATTGCAGGGCTGTATTGTAAAGGATGTGTGCTTCATCGCGACTGAGAAAGCCGACTGAAGAAGCTCGCCCATCGACATACCAATTGTGAGGAATTTCTCGACGTAGATAAGGCCACGGACAAGTCTGAGTATCGCCGACTATCATGTTGGGAAAGTACGCATCTGGGAGGATAATTTTCAATCCGGGGGATATGTAATCTCCGGCGGGCAATAAAGTATTATTTGCGGTTTCCGATTGTGCTTGTACTCTCATTTTTTTCGGCTGAATGGGTTGGTAGCGGAGGCTAATTTCTATTGTATCGCCGTCTGTGGTTGCCAATTTTACCAAGTCGTGTTTGTGACCGGTCATGTGCAGAATCCCGATCGCCTCCTGCGGCAAATACGGCTCCACAAAACAACCTCGCTGCTTGTCCCACACGGGCAAACCAAAGTTGCAACTCCAGTTGCACCAAGCCGGCAGCATCTCTGTTGTGTCAAAGAGTGCAGTGCCATAAACCAAACGATTTAAGGCAATTTGGTCGCTCATCAAAGAGACGTGCTGCTGCAATCCCTGGGCCAAATATTCTGCCCAAAGTTCCCAGTGCGGTGCATTTTTGTGCAGCGCAAAAACACCCGCATTTATGGTAGGATAGCTGTGCAATTTCTGGGCAACTTCTTCCCCAAAAGCTGCTTGATAATCCCGATAAACAAATTCCCAGTACCAAGACAGTTTGCCGTAAGCTAAATAATAACCGCGATCGAGTTCGGGGACAACTGCTAAACCCCGCTTTGCTGCTCCTTTAACTAACAGTTCAACAGCTTGCCAATCTTGCACCCAAGCATCGGCATCTATCCACAGGTAGATGTCAAAATCTGGGAAGTAGCTACGCAGAAACGGACGTGCTAAAAGTCCTTTGAGATAGTGAGGAGCTTCATTTTTCCCAGGAAAATCAAAGTCCAAATCTGGTTTTTTAATGATATTAACTTGTGTTTCTAGCCATTGTAATTGTTCGGGAGTGCAGCCGAGATCGAAAAAGCCGATCGCCACATTTTCCCCCTCTGGTTTTTCCCGCACCGATAAAATAGTGCCTCGCACCAGTTCAAAGTAATTTGCATCGGCGGCCGTAATGATGATAATCTGCATAAGTAGAAGGAAGAAGGAAGAAGGAAGAAGGAAGAAGGAAGAAGGAAGAAGGAAGAATGCTTATACAGTCTTATTCCTTAAAATTGTAGGGTGCGTTAGGTGAATTTCTCAAACAATTATGCAGGGTTTAGAGATCTGACGCACCTTACTAATTGTGACAATTGGGTAACTCCTAATCAAGTATATCACTGAGGACGATTTATGAAAAACCAAAAAGGCAAAGTTTATCTAGTCGGTGCGGGGCCCGGAGATTGTGATTTGATGACAGTGCGATCGCAAAAATTGCTCTCCCAAGCCCAAGTCTTAATCTACGACGCTCTAGTCGATATCCCCCAACTAGAATTAATCCCCGTAACTTGCCTCAAAATCGAAGTCGGAAAACGCGGAGGCAAACCCTCAACTCAACAACAAGAAATCAACCGTTTGCTAGTAGAATACTGCCACAGAGGCAAACAAGTAGTCCGCCTCAAAAGTGGCGACCCCTTTATTTTTGGACGTTCTAGCTCCGAAATTCAAGCATTAATCGCAGGGGACTGTGACTTTGAAGTCATACCGGGAATTTCCTCCGCCTTCGCCGCACCATTGCTAGCAGGAATTCCCCTCACAGATCCAGTAATGAGCCGCTGTTTTGCCGTGATGAGCGCCCACGAACCAGATGCTCTGGAATGGGAAGCATTAGTCAAGATTGAAACCTTGGTAATATTGATGGGAGGGCGCAATTTGGGTGAAATAGTTTGGCAATTACAAAAGCATGGATTATCCAGCCAAACTCCGATCGCGATTATCCGAGATTGCGGCAGGCCAGAACAACAAATTTGGAGCGGTAATCTCTCCGATATCATACCCAAAACAACAGGTCAATCTCTGTCACCTTGTGTGATAATTATTGGGGAAGTAGTAAGATTACGCGAATATTTAATCCAGCCCCAAAGCACCAACATGATCGACATAAATATCACTCTTAATAAGAACCCATTGCCGCTAGCAGGAAAAACTATTTTAGTGACTCGTGCAGCTTCTCAATCTGGTCAATTTACCCATCGCCTCCAGCAACAAGGAGCCCGCGCGATCGAAATGCCGGCCCTAGTTATTGGTCCCCCTTCCACCTGGGAACCATTGGACAGCGCGATCGCCCAATTGTCAAGCTTTCACTGGTTAATTCTCACTTCCACCAACGCGGTAGACTACTTTTTTGAAAGACTAGAAACCAGTGGCAAAGATGCCCGCAGCTTGTTCGGAATTAAAATTGCAGTTGTCGGCAAAAAAACCGCCGAAACTTTGCGATCGCACTCTTTGCAACCAGACTTTATTCCCCCCAACTTTGTCGCCGATTCCCTAGTCGAAAACTTCCCTTGGGAGGGCGTGGAGGGCGATGGCGGGGGCACAGTCCCTACCAACTGCAAAATCCTATTTCCCAGAGTAGAAAGTGGTGGCAGAGAAGTTTTAGTCAAAGAATTCACCGCCAAAGGAGCCCAAGTCATCGAAGCACCAGCCTATCAATCTTGCTGTCCCGAAAACATCGATCCGATCGCCTTAGCTGCGCTGCAAAATCGAGCAGTTGATATTATAACATTTGCCAGTTCCAAAACCGTACAAAATTTTTGTAAACTGATAGAACAAAGCCCAGAATTGTCTCGCAATCAGGATTGGTTGAAAAATGTTTGCATCGCTTCCATCGGACCAGAAACTTCCAAAAGTTGCTCTAATTTATTGGGTAAATTAGATGTGGAAGCTAAGGAATATACATTGGATGGGCTGAGTGAGGCGATCGTTCAATGGGTTGCAGAAAATCAAAGTTTGTAGTTTATTACCAAAAATTTGAGTCTAAAGTCCCGTTCTTTTAGGAAGACTTTAATTTTCCCATGACAGGTCAGCTAATGGCCTAGGTTTTTGGTTGGTCGATCGCCCTACCAGCATCAACGCCCAATGCGATCGCCTCAGTCAAATAATTTAAAATTTTAAAAAAATGGTTTCAACAGAAAAAGCACCGACGACTGGCCGTGTTTCGTCTCGGTGCTTTTTCTGGTTCGCTCCTCACACGTCCATTACTCTAGCCGACTCAGCCAACCCTGTCAAGACTTTTTACAAAACTTTTTTTGGCAAGTCTTCTAACAGCGGAAACATCAGCCTTGAAAGCCTTCGGCACAAAGGATCGGGATGCTGGGGAGACTCATCAATTCAACTGGGCCATCCAGTCCAAAATCAGAGCATTCACTTGAGTGGGGCGTTCGTCGTGGGGACAGTGCCCTGTGTTGGGAATCGAAACAAATTTGACCGATCGCCCATTATCCGCCAAATCCTGATAAATTTTACTACCTGCGATCGGAGTCCAGGGGTCATCAGCACCCCAAAGCACCAATAAGGGGCGATCGACTTTAGGCAGCAATTCCGACGGTTGAGGGCCTGCGGGGGCTGTCAGAATCGACGCAAAAACCTGTTGGGCTCCCGGATCGCAGGAGGGGGCGTGGAGGAGTTCTACAAGTTCCTCCGTAATGGCTTCCTGGTTCCCGTAGACTTGGCGCAGGGTGTTGCGGATGCGGTGTTTTTGGCGGATGTTGTGGAATAGCAATGGGCCAAAAATGGGCGATCGAACTAATTTAGCAAAAGTCCCCATCACTAATCCCAGAAGAAAGTTAAGTTCTTGGGGACGGTGGTTGAGTCCGCCAGCACAATTAATCAAGACTCCGCCGGCGGATATTTCGGGATGATTGGCGACTACCATCAAACTCAGCAAAGCGCCGATGGAATTCCCGACAAACACCGCCGGTTCCTGTACCAACTCCGTCCAAAAATCTGTCACTAATTCTTCCCACAACTCTAGGCTGTAATCTAGAGCTGGCTTAGCAGAAGCACCGAATCCCAGCAAGTCTAGGGCGAATACTCGATAGCCGCCAGCCGCCAGGGCGGGGATGTTGTTTCTCCAATGTCCGATCGAAGCTCCAAAGCCGTGAATTAAGATGAGAGGGCGGCCTGTTCCTTGGACTGTATATTGAATTTTGTGGCCGCGCCATGTCCAAATTAATTTTTCTAAGCTGTTGGCTGATACTAGCTGTTGTGTAGTCACGGCAGTTATGCAAAGTTTTGTTAACTAATTCGATCGTAGCAGGATCGCGCGGCTTGAGCTACTGTCTCCGCTAGCATCTAGAAGATAAGTAGAAGGAAGAAGGAAGAAGTCACCCCCCCCAGCCCCCCCCAAGGGGGGAAATTCAGGAAGAAGGAAGAAGTCACCCCCCCCAGCCCCCCCCAAGGGGGGAAATTCAGGAAGAAGGAAGAAGTCACCCCCCCCCAGCCCCCCCCAAGGGGGGAAATTCAGGAAGAAGGCAGAAGACTTATGCAGTCAGCTTTTCGGTCATCCGTATTTTACGTTTTATTAAGTGGATTTACTTAATAGGACCTATGGAATAGCACTCAAGAAACCGGGTTGTTTATCAAATATTGAGCAAGAACGAGTATTCTCACAAAAAAAACTGATTCTCACCTCCGCGTAAATCCGAAAAAAGTTCGATCGCACATCCCCCATAATTCCTGTGGAACAGGCTGTAGGGCCTGTTTTTGACTATCTGTTTGGGAGACATCTATAGCAATCCTAAATCATTTGTGAAATTTCTCTCTTACCCCCTCCCCTTACTAAGGTCCGGGTTGGGGTGGGGTAAAAACTTTACGACTCCTGCAAGGATTGCTATATTCTTGAACTAAAATATTAAAATTTCTGGTGCGTAATGTGAGTTTTGTGAAGTATCTTTTGTCGTTATAGTTGTCCAGGTTTTGATATGCTAACAAAGTGAGTCTCACAAACGCGATTGAAGTATGACAGGCAGCATAGGACAACCCACAGCTTTAAGCAATCGACCATATTTAGTCTTAAATAGTCAAGGCCAAGTTTTACAGTTTGAGTTGACACAGCAGCAACACGTATTGGGGCGCGATCGCACTCGTGCCGATTTAATCGTACCTGAACTCTGGCGCGCAGTTTCCAGCGTTCACGCTGTTTTGCGCCAAGTAGGTGATAATTACTGGATTTACGACGGTAACGGTCAACAGCCAAGCACTAATGGCCTATTTGTCGATCGCACCCGCATCACTCCCAACGACGGTTATTGTCTGAAAAATGGTACAGAAATTAAAATCGGTCTTGACCCAAAAAATCAAGTTTTACTGACATATTTTAACCCCACTGCAAATCAAGTTGTAGCATCAAACAAACAGTCAATTTCCCTCAAAAATCGGTCTGTATTGTTGGGTCGCGATCCGAATGCAGCACTGCAATTAGACTCTCCCCTTGTATCCAGACGCCACGCCACCATTGACCAAGACAGTCGCGGCAATTATATTTTACAAGACCACAGCGCCAACGGCGTGTTTGTTAACGGTCAGCGAGTCACAAATTCTGTACAATTGTCCGAGGGAGATGCCATTCGGATCGGTCCGTTTACTCTAATTTACCACAGTGGCGAGTTGGAGATGCAAGACTCCGGCAATCAAATTCGTTTGGATGCTGACTGTCTGGTGATTCCCAAGCGTTTAAGGCGGATCAAATTAGCGATCGAACCAGGGCAATTTGTCGCCTTAGTAGGCGGTAGCGGCGCGGGAAAATCTACATTAATGCGGACACTATTAAGCATTGAAAAAACTACTAGCGGCATCGTTTATATCAACGGCGACGACCTCAGAAAAAACTTTAATATTTATCGCAATCAAATTGGTTACGTCCCTCAAGATGATATTATTCACGCTGATTTAAAAGTAGAAGAAGTATTAACCTATGCAGCTAAACTACGTCTACCACCCGATACAAATGTTAAGCAAGTAGTCGCTAAAACCTTAGAAGATATTGAAATGACTCACCGCAGCAAGGCTTTAGTCAAAGAACTTAGTGGCGGACAGCGCAAACGGGTTAGTATCGGAGTCGAACTGTTAGCAAACCCGAAACTCTTCTTCTTAGACGAACCGACATCAGGACTAGACCCCGGTTTGGATAAAAAGATGATGCAACTGTTGCGAAAGTTGGCAAGTCAAGGTCGGACGGTGATTTTAGTCACTCACGCCACAGCAAATATCACCATGTGCGATCGTATCGTATTTATGGGTCGTGGCGGTCGCCTCTGTTACTTCGGTCCACCAAAGATAGCCCTAGACTTTTTTGATGTTAAAACTGGTGATTTTGCAGACATTTACAACGAACTAGAAACAGAAGAAAGCAACGTTCAAAGCTGGGCGGATAAGTTTAGCAATTCTCCCTACTATCAGCAATACATTGAAAATCATTTCAGCATAGACAAGACCACAAATACCGCACAAAAAAAATATACACCCCCTCCCCAGCCAAAATCTGTATCTTTTATCCAACAACTGGTTATACTTGCTCAACGTTATTTCCAGCTAGTTTGCCGCGACGGCGTTAACTTAACTTTAGCTCTTTTAACAGCCCCGATCGGCATTAGTTTGCTGCGGCTTGCAGTCAGAGACAAAGACCCGTTAATAGGCGCACCGGAAGCAACTTTAGCACCTTTAGCCTTGCGAGTTTTGTTTGTCTTTACCTGTGCAGCCATTTGGGTAGGATTGGCAACTTCTATCCAAGAAATTGTCAAAGAATCAGCTATTTATCTCCGCGAACGTTTAGTCAATTTAGGATTATTTGCTTATGTAGGTTCAAAAGTTTTAATCCTTTCCGGGTTAGCCCTATTGCAAACTATCTTAATGGTAGCAATAATTTTGATTGCTTTTAAACATCCAGAACCGAGTTTAATTTCCTGGCCTGTGGGAGTAAGCATTACCACTTTTCTGACTTTACTTAGTTGTGTCAGTCTCGGATTAGTGGTTTCAGCCATGGTCAAAAATGGCTCTCAAGCTAATAGCGCTTTACCTCTCTTATTACTACCTCAGATTATCTTTTCTGGAGTTTTGTTTAAGATGGAAGGTGCCGCCAGTAAATTTTCTTGGTTGATGTTAAGCCGCTGGTCTGTGGGTGCCTATGGCTCTTTAGTGAATGTAAATGCCATGGTTCCCGCAGCTACTAAATTGCCCGATGGGAGTACGCTTCCTCAGCCCTTTGAGCCTACTCCTGTGTACGAGCACACTTGGGAAAATTTGAGTTTAAATTGGGGAATTTTGTGCGTGCATATTTTGGTTTATTTAATCTTAACTGTGTGCTTGCAGAAGTGGAAGCATATTTTGTTCCAATTCTTCGATCGGATATCAAATCTGGCAAAAAAAAGGTGAAGCTAGTGGGAGGTAAATAGAATATTCTGAGGATAGCGAATAGATTGTATGAATTATTGGTTGATGAAGTCGGAACCTGATGTTTATAGTATTGCGAATTTGAAATCAGATGGGATTTCGATCTGGGATGGCGTTCGTAATTATCAAGCTCGGAATTTTATGCGAGAAATGAGTCAGGGCGATTTAGTATTTTTTTACCATTCTAATACTAGAATACCGGGAATAGTCGGCTTGATGCGTATCATTGAAACTAATATCCCCGATCCAACTCAGTTCGATACAAATAGTGAATATTATGATGCTAAATCCACCTTTGCTGCACCTCGCTGGCAAACTGTGAGAGTGGAGTTTGTGGAGGAATTTGCCAATTTAATATCTTTGGATGAACTGAAGGAAAATTTTAGTCATGATGAGCTTTTGGTGGTGAGGAAAGGCAATCGGTTATCGGTGATGCCGGTTTCTGAAGCTGCGGCTAAGAAGATTTTGAAGATGCAGTAATTTTATATGATCTATGAGAAGTAGAAAGGATATTCTATTTTGCTTGGTCTAGTTAATCCAAGCTATCATCTAATTAGTCATCTGATTTTGTATAGGAGAAAGATAGTATGCTGACCGAAACAAAGCAACGCTACTATACGACCGAGGAATATCTGGCTTTAGAAGAAACTGCGGAATTCAAAAGTGAATATCGAGATGGGGATATAGTACCGAGGCCTGGTGGAACTGCTAATCACAATAAACTTGCAGGGAATTTCTATAAAAGATTTCCCTTGAGTGTCGGCGGACAGAGTTACGAGGTATTTATTAATGATATGCGGTTGTGGATACCGCGTTACAGTTTCTACACTTATCCAGATGTAATGGTGATGCAAGGTGAACCCGTGTATGTGGGAACTAATACCACTGCTGTGACAAATCCTTTGCTGATTGTGGAGGTGTTGTCTAAGTCAACGAAGAATTACGATAGAGGGGAGAAGTTTATGTGTTATCGATCGCTTCCTGAACTGCGGGAATATATTCTAATTGACCAATACAGTTATCACCTAGAACAGTTTGCTAAAACAAGGGATGGTAAATGGCTTTTAACTGAGTATGAGTCTGAGGATGATATGTTGATTTTAGAGTCGGTTAAGTTTCAAATTAGTTTAAGGGATATTTACGATCGCATAAAATTTGATGGGGAGTATCAACCAGTCTAGATCCCCCTGGCATCCCAGGGCTGTTTCATTCTCAGACAAATCATAATTTTGTAGGGGCGGTGCCAAGAGTGCCCGCCCCCCTCATCCACTTAAAATACCCTAAAGACCGGCAGCACAAACTGCCGCTCCAATCAACCCTACATTGCTATTCAAAACAATGTGAACTGGTATCATTTCCAATAGCGAATCCATGCGCCCTTTGTGGGTAAACGCCCGCATAAAACTGCCTTCTTCCATCAGTGGCAAAATTTTAGCAGCAATGCCACCAGCGATGTACAAACCACCGTAGGGTAAAAGGGTGACACCCATATTTCCAGCCACAGCGCCGTAAGCTTCTACAAACATTTGCATGGTTTGTTCCGAAAGTCGATCGCACTTTTCCAGTGCCGCCTTGGCAATTGTCGCTCCGGGATCGACCGTTTTTTCAGTTTTCCCAATTTCTGACTCCCATTGTTTAATAATTTTCCCTACCTCCGCTGATTCCGGCGCAAATTTTATGTCCCGCAAAAACTGATAAATTGCCACAATTCCCTGGCCCGAAACTACTCGCTCGATGGATATTCTGGGAATGTCGTGTTTTGCTAACAAATATTTCAGCAATTGAAACTCCAACTCGGAGCGAGGTGCAAAATCACCGTGTCCCCCTTCGGAAGAAAAAACTCTGAGCCCATTGGTGTCGGGAATAGCAAAACATTTGCCCAAACCAGTACCCGCACCAATCACTGCAATTGGATCGCGTTCTCGGAGTTTTCCGACTTGCAAAGTGTGCAAATCTGTCCCATCCAAACCAGACACGCCGTAGCCAATGGCGACAAAATCATTAATTAAACTAACATGAGATATTCCTAATTCTTGTTCTAGACGCTTTACCTCAAGCTGCCAAGGCAAATTCGTCAGTTTGGCAGTATTGTTAAGGACAGGGCCTGCGATCGCAAAACAAGCTGTTTCCGGTACTGGTGCCAAGTCCAGCTTCACAGCAGCTTCCGCCAAAAAATGCTGCACCATCGGCACTAAATCTGGAAACTCTCCACTGGGATAGCGCAACTCATAAAGAGGTTTCATTTCACCCTCAACAGTCTTTTCCACTAAGCGTAAAATCGTCTTAGTTCCGCCAATGTCACCAGCCAATAATAATGCCATAAACCTCCGATTAAACCAACGGTTAACTGTCAACTGTCAACTATAACTATCCGTCCTCGGAATTTGTGGTATTCATAGTCAGGTTTTCCCAATTTTTGAGCAAAACTGACCATTCCTTGTATGGCATTGTACCAAAGAGCGCTGATTTCGATCGGCTTACCAATCCGCGGTGTCACCACCCAATCGCCGATTTTTGCGTCCATCCAAGTCAGTTGCACCGCTTTTAAAAATCTAGGTAAACCTAGCAAGACTCAGCGGTTTAAGTTTCTTAAGCGTTCTCTTCTAGTGCTGTCGCTTCCCCGGTCTCGAGGTTGGCTAGAAAATCCCAGTTAGAGTCACCACACGCCTTTTTCCACTGTTTCTAGACCGATTTGCCAATCGTCGGCGCTCGTGGTGTGGTGATAGTCGCGATAGTCGATCAGGGCCTTGACAGCCAGGGCGATCGGTTTTGAGGCGCGGTGCAAACGATATTGAATATACGTTGTGTTAGCACTTTGTTGCATCCAAATCCGCTTTTCTAGGATAGCGTCCGCCAGAGCAAATCTCCAAACAGGTGTCGTACCTTCCATGTGAAAGCTTTCGATGTAGTTATAGCCGTGGGGTTCGATCGTCCCGTCGGCCCAGCGGTTTGTATAAAGAGGATAGGGGCGATCGAGATACACCGCCGTCTCGTCCAGTTTGACCAGCATCAAAGTACGTCCCAGCGGGGGTTGGAGCGCAGCCACCAGCAGACCGTGATAGTGGCGGGTGAGGAGATTGGCGATCGTCCCACTAGCATAACCGCCGATCCCGTTTGTGACCAACCATTCGCGAGACTCCGCCGAGTCCAGATTGCAGCAGATTTCCCGTCCAAAAGCAATAACCATAGGAACACACTCGCTGACTTGTCATCTACCTTGAGGTCTATTTTAAACATTATTTTCCCCAAAAATAGTCACCCTTAAAGAGGACTAATTTGGCGATCGGGCAAACCAGATTCATGCTTTAATGTAAATGGAATCCACTACTAATTTAGCCTAGGGCGTGTTTTCAAACTACTCCTTAAGATTTAGATCCCCCTAAATCCCCCTTAAAAAGGGGGACTTAAAGACTCTTTCCCCCCCCTTTTTAAGGGGGGCTGGGGGGGATCTTTGGGTTTGAAAACACGCCCTAGGGCAAAATTGTAAACCTGGCTCTGTCTAAAGTTAGTTGTCTTTTACTCTTTTAACTGATATTAATTTCTAAACAGGCTGGTTGGCGATCGGGGCTCCACAGACCTATTGCCAAAATAGCATTTTTAGTCATACCGCCAACCTATGCGATCGGGAACAGAACTTAAAATGAAGATAGGAGCAAACTACCTTGGCAACAATCAATGCGAATTTACTGTTTGGGCCCCCACCCTTAAACAAGTAGCAGTTCAACTTGTTTCCCCAGACAAACGCCTGCTCCCCATGCAACAATCCGCCACAGGGTATTGGCAAACCACCGCTACAGATATCCCACCAGGAACCCTCTACACCTACCAACTAGAAGGCAACATCCACAGACCAGACCCCGCCTCCAAATATCAACCCCAAGGCGTACACTCCCCTTCCCAAGTCATAGATGAAAGCGCATTTACCTGGACAGATACAGATTGGCAAGGCGTACCACTAGCAGAAACCATCATCTATGAACTCCACGTCGGCACATTCACCAAAGCCGGAACCTTTGAAGCCATAATTCCCCAACTAAAGCAACTCAAAGAACTGGGAATCAACGCCATAGAAATTATGCCAGTCGCCCAATTTCCAGGCGATCGCAATTGGGGCTACGATGGCGTATATCCCTACGCAGTCCAAAACTCCTACGGTGGTCCCGAAGGCTTCAAAAAACTGATCGACGCCTGCCACAAACAAGGAATTTCAGTAATTCTTGATGTAGTTTTCAACCACCTCGGCCCAGAAGGAAACTATCTCCGTGACTTCGGCCCATACTTTACATCAAAATACGGCTCAATTTGGGGAGACCCCCTCAACTTCGACGACGCCTACAGCGATGGAGTCCGCCACTACTTTCTGGAAAACGCCCTATACTGGTTTCGAGACTATCACATCGATGGCCTGAGACTCGACGCAATTCAAGCAATATTTGAAGTAACTGCCAGACCGTTTTTGCAAGAAATAGCCGATGCCACCTACGACCTTTCTCAACAGTTAGGACGGCAACTTTATTTAATAGCAGAAAGCGACTTAAATGATGCCCGCGTTCTGCGTCCTAAAGAACTAGGAGGATTCGGACTAAATGCCCAGTGGTGCGACGATTTCCATCACGCACTGCACGCACTTCTCACAGGAGAAAACGATCGATACTACCAAGACTTCGGCAAGTGCGAACAATTAGAAAAATCCTACCGAGAAAGCTTTGTTTACTCCGGTCAATACGCCCCCCACAGAAAGCGAAAACACGGCAGTTCTGCCAAGGATGTAGCTGCCCATCAATTCGTCGTATTTTCCCAAACCCACGACCAAATCGGCAACCGTATTTTGGGAGATAGACTTTCAAAAATAGTTGATTTTGAATCCCTCAAACTCGCCGCCGGCACAGTCTTAACTTCTCCCTACATTCCTTTCCTATTTATGGGAGAAGAATACGGAGAAGAAGCACCATTTTTGTACTTCGTTTCACACTCGGACGAAAACTTAATTGAAGCGATTCGCAAAGACAAACAACAAGAATTTAAAATCTTTGAAGGACGAGGCGAATTTCAAGACCCCCAGAGTCCAGACAGTTTCCAAAAGTGCAAGTTAAATTGGGAACTACCAACAAAAGGCAAACATAAAATTCTCTGGGAATGGCACCAACATTTAATTCAACTGCGGCGCACCATACCCGCCCTTAAAAAACTGGATAAAACCAGCCTAGAAGTTTCCAGCATCGAAGCAGAAAAAATCTTATTTCTACGTCGGTGGACAGATGACAGCCAGATATTCTGCATTCTAAACTTCAACCAACAACAGGTTGCTTTTACGCCAGAACTTCCCCAAGGCAATTGGAAAAAGATTTTAGACTCTGCTGAGGCAAAATGGATGGGTCCAGGTTCCACCTTGCCAGAAAAAATAACTTGCGACCAAGAATTGATTGTCACACCCCATAATTTTGCACTCTATGAATTAGATTAAAACAGGAGGCAGAGCCTCTAGATATCTGTTTCCCGGCTCTTCCTAGGAACCATTTATCTCTCGTTTTTCTCGTTCCCAGGCTCAGCCTGGGAATGCAGTCCCGGAGGCTCAGCCTCCTGTTTATCTGTTGTTTCTCTCGTTTTCTCTCGTTCCCAGGCTCAGCCTGGGAATCTCTTGTTTCTCTCGTTTTTCTCGTTCTCTCGTTCCCAGGCTCAGCCTGGGAATGCAGTCCCGGAGGCTCAGCCTCCTCTTTATCTCTTGTTTCTCTCGTTTCTCTCGTTTTCTCTCGTTCCCAGGCTCAGCCTGGGAATGCAGTCCCGGAGGCTCAGCCTCCTGTTTATCTGTTGTTTCTCTCGTTTTCTCTCGTTCCCAGGCTCAGCCTGGGAATGCAGTCCCGGAGGCTCAGCCTCCTCTTTATCTCTCGTTTTTCTCGTTCCCAGGCTCAGCCTGGGAATGCAGTCCCGGAGGCTCAGCCTCCTCTTTAAAATAAAAAACCATAAAAAATTAGGAGTAAAATTAACATGATGCGAATTCCCACAGCAACTTATCGGATTCAATTTCATGCAGGCTTTAACTTTGAAGCCGCCAGACATATCCTTAGCTATCTAGAAGAATTAGGCATTAGTGATTTGTACGCTTCACCCATATTTAAAGCCAGAAAAGGCAGCAGCCATGGCTACGATGTAGTTGACTCAAATCAGCTCAATCCAGAATTAGGAACCTCAGAAGACTTTGAAGCACTCACCGACGAAATCCACAACCGAAAAATGGGATGGTTGCAAGATATTGTCCCCAATCACATGGCTTACGACACTCAAAACTTGCTGTTGTTAGATGTATTGGAACACGGACCAGATTCCGACTATTTCGATTACTTCGATATTGAATGGGATCACGGTTACGAACATCTCAGAGGTCGAGTGCTGGCTCCGCTGCTGGGTAATTTTTATGGAGAGTGTCTCGAAAATGGCGAAATTCAACTAAAATACAACGACCTGGGGTTAAGCATCAATTACTATAGCTTAAAATTGCCAGTCAAAATACAATCCTACGCGAATTTCATCAGTCATAACTTGGGACATTTAGGCAGGGAATTAGGCAGACGTCATCCTGATTTTATCAAGTTTTTGGGAATTCTTTATCTGATTAAGAATATTCCTTCAGAAACCAAAGGAAAAGAAAGATACGATCAGATAGCTTTTGTCAAAGGACTGCTGTGGGAACTCTACAATCAAAATCCGATTGTTAAAGAATTTATAGATGAAAATATCAATTTTTTTAATGGAGAAAAGGGGAATCCCGAAAGCTTTAACCTACTGGATGATTTGCTGTCCGAGCAGTTCTACCGTCTCGCTTTTTGGAAAGTTGGTGCAGAAGAAATTAACTACCGCAGATTTTTTACGGTCAACGAACTAATTTCGGTAAAAGTCGAAGATATAAAAGTTTTTCATAAAAATCATGCTCTGATCTTCGACTTGATTGAACAAGGAAAATTTACGGGATTGAGAATTGACCATATCGACGGACTTTACGATCCCACAGAATATTTAAAACGGCTGAGGCACAGAATCGGTGATATTTACATCACTGTGGAAAAAATTCTCGAACACAAAGAAGATTTGCCCTCCTACTGGCCCATTGAAGGAACCAGCGGCTACGACTTTTTGAATTACGTAAACGGCGTTTTTTGTCGGTCCGATCGCGAACAGCAATTTAGCGATATATATTACAGATTCACTAGGCTCAGCGTCCCCTACGAACAGTTGTTTATAGATAAAAAAAGGCTAATTATCGAGAAGAATTTAGCAGGAGATGTAGACAATCTCGCTCAACTTTTGAAAAATATATCCGGTCAATCTCGACAGGGAAATGACTTTACTCGCCCAGGCTTGGAAAAAGCCTTGTCAGCAATTCTGGCGATTTTTCCAGTTTACCGAACTTACATTAATCAAGAAGGCTTGAGAGAGTCCGATCGCACTTATGTAAAAGATGCGATCGCCAAAGCCAAACAACAAATCCCACTGCTGCTAAAAGAACTGAATTTTATCGAAACAATCCTGTTGTTGGAAGCAGAAGAAACCTTAACAACCGAACAAAAAGAGCAGCGGCGCCACTTCGTGATGAAACTCCAGCAGTTGACAGGCCCTTTGATGGCAAAAGGCATTGAAGACACACTTTTATACGTCTATTACAGACTGTTATCACTCAACGAAGTGGGAGGAAACCCCAGTCAATTCGGTGTCTCCCTCACTGAATTTCACCAATTCAACGAACATCAGCAAGCAGTGTGGCCGCACAAAATGAATGCCACAGCTACCCACGATACCAAGCGTGGCGAAGACGTGCGCGCCCGAATTAACGTACTGTCAGAAATCCCCGATGAATGGGAACAGCAAGTCAAATCTTGGAGAGAGTTAAACTCTTCCAAAAAAGTCAACTTGGTGAATCGTATGGTTCCCGACACTAATGATGAATACTTCTTTTACCAAACCTTAATCGGTAGTTTCCCGTTTGAAGAAATCGAAAATACTGACTTTATTGACCGCATGAAAGATTATGTGATTAAAGCCGTGCGCGAAGCCAAAGTTCACACTGCTTGGCTGAGACCGGATAACGAATACGAGACAGGCTTTATGACTTTTGTCGATCATGTTCTCCAACCTGGTGAACAAAATCAGTTCCTCAAAAAATTCGCACCTTTCTGGAAAAAAGTAGCTGATTATGGAATTTTAAATTCCTTATCTCAAACATTGCTAAAAATCACCGCTCCTGGTGTCCCGGATATATATCAAGGTACGGAATTTTGGGATTTAAGCCATGTCGATCCAGATAACCGCCGTCCAGTGGATTTTGAGCGCCGAATTCAGGTGTTGCAGGAAATTAAACAACAAGCTAAAAGTGACATTTTGCAACTGATTGAAGAGTTGATATCAACCAAAGAAGATGCGAGAATTAAGTTATTTTTGACCACCAGAGCTCTGGAAGCCAGAAAACAATACTTGAAAGTTTTTCAAGCAGGTAATTATCAGCCACTGGAAGTAGTTGGGAGATTTAAAGATAATCTCATCGCCTTTGCTCGCAGCTACGAAAATACGACAGCTATTGCGATCGCTCCTCGGTTTTTGACTGGGATAGTCAAGGCAGAAGAAATGCCACTAGGCGAAAAAATCTGGAAGGATACCAAGCTAGAATTGTCCGAGGAAATGCCGTCTGTTTGGAAAGATGCTATTACAAATCAGATGGTAGAAAGTAACGGTCAATTAGCAATTGGTGAAGCTCTGAATTACTTTCCTTGTGCTTTGCTGATTGGTGAGAACAGCAATTAAACTTATAGGTTGCGTCAGATATTGATTATTTCGATTTCAACAGGTTGTTTGGAACTGACGATCGACCGGACATGATATTATTTATCCCTGTAGGATGTTGACAAGTACATGAGAATAGTGTAAATTATATTGTCAAGGTGAATAAAGCAAAAGTGAATCTGTGCTGTACGGCTGTGAGGGCTGGCAGCTTTAAAGTTTGAATCAATTTTAATAAACACAAAACCTAGTTCGGGACGGATGTGCTTTTCGCGGGGCTGGGGAAGTGGTGAAGATTGCATGAATTGCGATCGTCTTTTTTCTGGCTTTATGTTTTTGGCAAACAATTAGTTTGTTAAGAGAGGTTACTAACAATGATCCGATGGCGATCAATGACTGGTGTGGTAATGGGCGCGATCGCGATCGGCAGCCTAGCTTTCAGTGCTAAACCAAGCCAAAGCCAATCACCGTCAGGCTTTATGTGCGATGCTTCCTCCGGTTCACCCGCGACGGTATACCAAAACCGCCAAGGGGTACGGGAGGTTTGGATTAACTGGGTTTCCGACTACTTCCGCGACTCTGGCTACGATCCCATGACGCGCTGTCGGGAAGTCAGCGGGCGCTTGGAAAGTTACCGCCAAAACAAACAGCTAAAGTATGTGACAGTTGGCTACATGAACGGACAGCGAGTGATTTGCACCGCTAGCCAAGTCAACGGGCGCTGCGACGGCTTAATTTATACACTCAAACCAGGTCAAGACTCGGTTCGCACATTGTATCAATTCATGGGGTTGCGGGAGGGACAAGCGGGTGTACCTTCCCTGTCTGAAAGCGATGCGATGCCTTACATTGACGCGCGCCCACGGTTAGGGGAGGAAGGCGGCAACTCTGTAGCGCCTCCTGCGCCGGCGAACAATCAGCCGGCACCGGCTAATAATCGGCCGGCACCTCAACAGCCCACTGGCGGTGGAATGCGGGAGCTTTAAGGTGAGCAAGTTGCTACGCATGGTGGCAATTTGTACGATCGCGGCGAGTCTTTTTCCAATAAGAATCGCCGCTCAACCTGTGATGGCGAATTATGGGGTTGCTGACAGTCAAACTGCCAATATTGAGCGTTTGGCGAGGTTGATGACTGTGCGAATTTTAACACCGACTGCTTCTGGTTCCGGGGCGATCGTCCGGCGACAGGGGCAAGTTTATACGGTGCTGACGAGTTGGCACGTTGTGGCGTTCAGCCAGCAGCAGACGATTATTGCGCCGGATGGCCAGAGGTATCGGCTTTTGGGGGCACCGTTGCAGTTGGGAAATGCGGATCTGGCGATCGTCCAATTTCGCAGTTCCATTCAGTATCAAGTAACCAGAATTAGCACTGATTTATTAACAGTAGGAGAACCTGTATTTGCCACAGGATTTCCGATGTATCGGGAAGGTAGTTCAACTACTACTTTCGAGCAAGGAATTCGGGCATTTCGGTTTACTCAAGGCGTTGTATCAGTGCTACCGCCAAAATCACTCGCTCAAGGCTATCGTTTGGGTTACACAAATGATATTGCTGTCGGGATGAGCGGCGGGCCAATTTTTAACAGTCAGGGGTTATTAATTGGCATTAATGGGCGGGTAAAAAATCGCGACCCAGATTTTGGAGTGTATGCGTTTGAAGATGGAACAGAACCGTCAGGGAGAATGTTAGAACAAATGGTTAATTCTAGTTGGGGAATTCCGATTAGTACCTATTTGCGTTTTGTTTCGTCTTACAGTTCATCGTCGAATTACCCGCCATCCGCCAGGGAATGAATTCCCTGGCTAATAGCTAAAGTCCTCTAAAGAGGACTGAATTTTACGGTTAGTCCACTTAAGTGGACTTCAGCTTTGAGACAGGGATTTTAATCCCTGTCGGATCGGTAAGAAAGTGCAAGATATTTAGTTTGACCTTATCAACGGAGTTAGTTTATGAATTTAGGTTTTAATCGGTCTAATTACCTTCCGGGTATTGTCGCAGGAACGGCAGTCGTAGCAACAATTATTATCAGTCAGCCCGCAATGGCAAAAACGGCTAGAGAAGTAGCTAGAATTGCCGTTCCAACTACAGTACAAATTAATAATACTCTAGCTACTGACAAAAGCGGATCGGGGGTAATTATTGCGAAAAAAGGCAAGATTTACACGGTGTTGACGGCGAATCATGTGGTGATAAATCCTAATTCCGAGTACGTGATTGTTACTTCTAAGAAGAAAGAACATAAAGTGACGGAAGTGAAGGGTTTTCAGAATAATGACAGCGGGCCGGATTTAGCAGTTGTGATGTTTGAGAGTGAGGAGGAATATTCAGTTGCACCGATTAGTAATTCCGATGAAGCCGAAATCGGTTCAGGGGTTTATATTTCGGGGTATCCTTTGCCTGCGGGTGTGGGGAGTCAAGAACGGGAATATCAGTTTACGAATGGGCAAGTTACGAATGTGCGATCGAGTAACGATCAAGGATATACGATGCGTTACGACGCAGTGACGCGACGGGGAATGAGTGGCGGGCCAGTTTTTGATGTTAGCGGCCGAGTGATTGGAATTCACGGACAGGGAGATACTGTTGGTCGAGTGCAAAATGAGGCTGGGGGAAGGCAAGAAGAAGTAAAAACTGGGTTTAATTCGGCCATTCCGATTAATACTTTTGTGGGGATGATGTCGCAGGTGGGGATGGAGAAATCTGCTTTGAAGGTGGATGAGAAACCTGCGGAAAATGCTGATGCGGAAAAAGTAGAGCCTGGGGAAGCGCAGGGTTGGTTTGCAGATTTTGGTAAAGACATAGTTAAGGATGTGATTCAGAGGGGAATTCGGAGGATTTTGCCGTTTTAAATTTGTAGGGGCGGGTTCACAGATCGATTTTGCCACTCACCAATAATCTTAATAAACCCGCCCCCACCCAACCAATAACCCCCGAATAACTATTCGCGCCTCACCGTTAAATTCAATTAATTGTTAATTTGTCGATGGGTGGGGGCGGGTTTAGATGATTTGTCGATTGGTGTCAAATATCTTGGCGAACCCGCCCCTACAAAATTAATGATATTTATTCATTGAGTTGAGGTAAATTATGCGTCATGTTCGTATTTTTGCTCTGGGTCTTGTCAGTTTTTTTGCAGTTTTAATGAGTGCTTTGCTGGCTCCTGGTACATTTGTCAATCGGGCTTTATCGGCTGCACTTTGTACGGTTTTTAGTTTTAATTCTACTATTTGCACGGTGAATTTAGCTAAGTCTTCGGAGCGGGTGGTGGCGGCGACTCCGCCTGCTGTGGAAAGGAATATTTCGGATTGGTTGGTGCGAGATCCGGGGGAGTTTGATGATGCACCGAGTGTTCGGCCTGGGAGTAATCCGCAGGCGCCGCCGTTTCCTCAAGATCCGGGACCGAATCAGCCGGTGCGTCCTGATTTTGATAGTCCGGGTTCGGGTTCTTCAGCAGATAGAGCGATTGAGCCAGGTGTGACAATGACAGATGCTAGGGCTTTAAGCTCTGACACTTTTGAATTTACCCTCAGAAGTCCTGAAGATTGTATTTTTACAGCTATCTTTAAAGCTGTTAATGGTGATTCATTCTTTGAGAGTGCAAGGTATGTACCTTCAACTGCTGATGCTTGTGGCTCTGAGACATACTCCTTTGATTTTCAAGAGCAGGGCAAAAAAATTGTTGCCACAAGTAGTTCTAATGAAATCGTGATATTAGAAAAATTAAGCTCAAAAATAGGAAGATTAATTTATCAGAAAGAAGGTAAAAATATTCAAAAAAATTTTCCTCTTGATAGCAGTTCATCCCAAAGCAAAACAAATAATGAGGTGTTAGTTTCCAGCAATATAATTATGTTGCCTTCTCCATCACAAAAGGCTAACAATATAAATATTGTAGCGGGTTGGACTGATCGATACACGCAATATGAAGATCAAGTTTCATGTGGTGTATTAAGAGGGTTATGCGATGTTCTTCCGTTTATGCAATCAGCCGCACTTATTGCAGCAGCAACAGGTGTAGGCACATCTGTTTCAGCCCCTATATTTTTGCTACATTATTTAGGATCTGTTGGCTGCTATATGGTATTCGGCGGAATTCCTCCTTTCCCCTTAGGTTCAGTTATTGCAAGAGGACTAGGATTAGGAAGGTTTGCCAAAGACACACTCACAGCTCTTAATACTACTAATCGCCTAAGCGTTAGAACTCCTCTTAATGCTGTTGGAATAGCTGGTGCTAAGCTTCCCGGTTTTGATGGACCTTGGAAAAATCTATGCAAAAAACGTGAAACACCTCAACCACAACAAACTGCACAGCAACCACAAAAAACTCCACAACAGCAAGCGAAAATTTGCCGAGTTCCTCAAGAGTTCTGGAAGACCCACGAACGCCATATTGCTACAGTTAGGATCACAGAATTCGTTTGTGTTATTCAAGGTTCAGTTATGACAGATCAGGGAATGGCGGATGGTCAACAATCGTGTGGAGCTTGTTACTCAACTGGTAATAATACTTTTGGTCAGCCTCCTAACAAAGTCCCTTGTAACCAAGCTGATGATCGCGCTCGCACAAATCCCGTTCCCCCTTGTCCTGCTAATTGGTCAGGTCAATAGATGAGAGGTAGGGGCGGGTTCGCCGATCGCTTTTGCCACCCACCGATAATCTTGATAAACCCGCCCCCACCCAACCGATAACCCCGATAAATTCTTTCTCGCCTCACCGTTAAATTCAATTAATTCTTGATTTCTGGGTGGGGTGGGGGCGGGTTTACATAATTTGTCGATGGGTGTCAAATATCTAGGTGAACCCGCCCCTACAGGTCTGGTAAAATGTGGGATAAAATTCCTGGTAAAATAACGATCGCCCTTTCATCCATCCGCGTCAATCTACGTGCATCTGCGGTGAAAAAAAGAGCGATCGCCTTTCTGGATGGGAAGGGCGATCGCCTTTATTTATCTGGTCTTAAACACTGGCATAATGTTTAGCGATTAACTCTCTAACTAACGGTAATAACTCAAAAGGAATTTGGACAAACGCTTGATCTTTATTGTCAAACGCTGCTTCATCTTCTGCTACTGCTTCATCTTCTGACTGTCGATCGTAATGTTCGATCGTTTGGCGTACTCGCTGTTCATCCCAATCCAAGGGAAATTTATTTTGTGTTGCCATATTTACCTACCACGTTGTCGGCGTTTATAAGCACTCAAAGGTTTACCCGTTAACTCATACGCTGTTATAACAAAAGCGCTATATGACTCAGGTTCAGGAACGTAAACGATCTTAAGATAACGACCATCTATAGTTTGACCAATAGCTACCCGCGTACCTTCGCGCCCCAAACGATCCTCACCCGGCTTTCTCAGTATATCCTCAACTTCTACCTCATTGACTCCATGCTCATAGATATGAGGTAAATCAGTTTCAGGATCTATATAAAAGCGCAAATTCATACATTATTCTTTTATTAAACAAATCAACCCCAATCTAATATAGCATAAAAATTGGCAATATGATGTATGAGGAGGTATAAAATGAAATTTATTTATTAAAACAATTAATAAATAGAGTTTCCCAAATGGATGATACAAGCAATTGAACGAGAAGCTCGGCGATTAGGAGTCAATAGTGAATCTTTGATTAAAGTATGGATAGGGGAACGGCTAGAAAAACACCTGGCGGTGGCTATGACGGATGAGTATCGCTCTTTTGTGTGGAAGGGCGATCGCTCTTTAAATAATATATAATTTGCAAACCTCAGCCCTGCGGTGGGTTCCGAGATGGATAAACGCCGTCCCATATTAATAGTCAGCAATGATGCTAATAACCGTGCTGCAAATATTGCATTGAGACTTGGATTAAGGGTGATATATCTGCGGCAAAAAAGAGCGATCGCTCTTTCGTGAAAAATAGGCGATCGCTTTTTTGGTTGGTACGGGCGATCGCCCTTTTCTAACTCCTCTTCTTTGCGATGCGCTAAGTAAAAGATGAACAGCCGCTAAGTTTATAGCAAACACAGGCAGAACAGCCAAAAAAGCGATCGCCTCTAGCAACCAAACAAAATTTATACAACAAAGACGGCAAATACAACAAAAATTATACGGTTTGCCACAATACCCCGATCGCTCAAACCCCGTACATTAGGAAGAGTAAAGAAAAGCAGTCAACAACTGTAGCGCTGCAAAGCCGATGAATGCAACCGTCCCTCAGAGGTTCGGTAAACACGCCTTCATCCCAAGGTCTAACCGCCCGCAGTATAGAGATAATCACCCTATCGAAGACTGTATTAAAGCAGGACTCACTATCCGTACACCTACCCAGGTGAAATCGCAGTCCTGAATAACCAGACTATCACACAGATAGAAAACCAAAATTTTGTAGAGATTGGAGCCGGAACACCCCTATGGGAAAAGTAGTTGGAATTGACCTAGGTACGACAAACTCCTGCGTCGCAGTTATGGAAGGCGGCAAACCCACCGTCATTGCCAACGCTGAAGGGGGTCGCACCACACCTTCCGTCGTAGCATTCACCAAAAATGGCGATCAACTTGTCGGACAAATCGCCAAGCGTCAAGCCGTGATGAACGCCGAAAACACCTTTTACTCAGTAAAACGGTTCATCGGCCGCCGCGTTGACGAAGTAACCCACGAAACCACAGAAGTTTCCTATAAAGTCCTCAAAGTCGGAAACAGCCTCAAACTCGACTGTCCCGCCCGCGGCAAGCAATTTGCGCCAGAAGAAATTTCTGCCCAAGTTCTGCGCAAACTCGTAGAAGACGCCAGCAAATATCTAGGCGAAACAGTTACCCAAGCAGTAATTACCGTTCCCGCTTACTTCAACGACTCCCAGCGCCAAGCTACTAAAGACGCTGGCAAAATTGCCGGGATTGAAGTGCTGCGGATTATCAACGAACCTACAGCAGCAGCTTTAGCCTACGGGTTAGATAAAAAGAGCAACGAAACCATCCTCGTATTTGACTTAGGTGGCGGTACCTTCGACGTATCGATTCTGGAAGTCGGCGACGGTGTATTTGAAGTATTGGCAACTTCTGGAGACACTCACCTTGGTGGTGACGACTTCGACAAAAAAATTGTGGATTTCATCGCCGGAGAATTCCAAAGAGCCGAAGGCATTGACCTCCGCAAAGACAAACAAGCACTCCAACGCCTGACAGAAGCAGCAGAAAAAGCCAAGATTGAACTGTCTAGCGTTACCCAAGCAGAAATCAACTTGCCATTTATTACCGCGACTCAAGACGGGCCAAAACACTTGGACACCACCTTGACCCGCGCCAAGTTTGAAGAACTCTGCTCGGATTTAATCGATCGCTCTCGCATCCCCGTAGAAAACGCAATTCGCGACGCCAAATTAGACAAATCTGCCATTAATGAAGTTGTCTTAGTCGGCGGTTCTACACGCATTCCAGCCGTGCAAGAACTGGTCAAAAAAATCCTCGGCAAAGACCCCAACCAAACGGTAAACCCGGATGAAGTGGTAGCAGTTGGTGCCGCCATTCAAGCAGGCGTACTCGCAGGCGAAGTCAAAGACATCCTGTTGCTCGATGTTACTCCCCTGTCCCTCGGTGTCGAAACCTTGGGCGGTGTGATGACCAAAATCATTCCCCGCAACACCACTATTCCTACTAAGAAGTCAGAAACTTTCTCGACTGCTGTAGACGGCCAAACAAACGTGGAAATTCACGTTTTGCAAGGCGAACGGGAAATGGCAAACGACAACAAAGATTTGGGAACATTCCGCTTAGATGGAGTACCCCCAGCTCCCCGTGGCGTCCCTCAAATTGAAGTTACATTTGATATCGATGCTAACGGTATTTTGAATGTAGCTGCTAAAGATAAAGGTACTGGTAAGGAGCAATCTATTAGCATTACTGGTGCTTCCACTTTGCCCAACAATGAAGTCGATCGCATGGTGAAAGAAGCCGAGGCGAATGCGGCTGCTGACAAAGAACGTCGCGAACGGATCGATCGCAAAAACCAAGCTGATTCTCAAGCCTATCAAATCGAGAAGCAGTTGGCAGAATTGGGTGATAAAGTTCCCCCATCTGACAAAACTAAGATTGAAGGGCTGCTTAAGGACTTGCGCGAGGCGATCGCAACCGAAGATGACGATCGCATCAAAACCCTCACAACCGAGTTGCAACAAGCATTCTACGCTGTTAGCAGCAACCTGTACCAGCAAGCAGGCGGCCCTGGTGGCCCTGGTGGCCCTGGAGACGGCGGCCCCACTGGTGGCGGCGACGATGTAATTGATGCCGACTTCACTGAAGGCAACAAATAGCAGGCTAAACTAACAGCCATCAGCTAGAATTAGGAAACCCGGTTTTGAATAGAAACCGGGTTTCTCAGTGTTATGAAAAATGATGTCAATTCTGGTTGTATCGGAATGATTTAACCGCGAAGGCGCTAAGGACGCGAAGGAAGAGAAGAGAGGGTTTTATATGATTAGGCTATCCGCGAACCACTGGACAAACCTGGACAATCCCGATCGCTCCTTGGTAGAGATAGCCCGGTTAAGTCTAACCACAGACTACGTTAAGAAGGTCACGACACCCTGTGAGTGCTTGCCAGCTCCTTGCTCTGTCGCTACCAGTTAAACATCTTTATTTCGCTAAGGAAGTGCTGCTAGTCTGACAAGCCCTCTTAACATTACCAAGGCAAAAGTCACCCGATTATTCGGAGGCTCAATATGAGCAAAATATTCGTTGTAGACACCAACAAAAATCCTCTAAATCCTATCCATCCAGGCCGCTCCAGGATTCTGCTTCAAGAGGGCAAAGCCGCTGTCTGGAAACGTTACCCGTTCACCATCATCCTGAAAGATGTTCTACCAAATCCCCAAATTGCACCCTTGCGATTAAAAATAGATCCAGGCGCTAAATTGACTGGCTTAGCACTGGTAGATGATGCAACAGGAGAAGTAGCTTGGGCCGCCGAACTAGAACATAGAGGCTTTCAAATTCGCGATGCTTTAACCAAACGCCGCCAGTTAAGAAGAGGAAGACGCAATCGAAAAACTCGGTATCGTCAACCACGCTTTGATAACCGGAAACGCCCTACAGGGTGGCTCCCACCCTGTCTGCAAAGCCGAGTTGAGAATATCGTAACTTGGGTTCGTAGGTTACAAAAGCTAGCGTTGATTTCTGATATTTCTCAGGAATTAGTCAAGTTTGATACTCAACTCATGGAGAATCCAGACATCAGTGGAGTCGCCTACCAAAAAGGTGAGTTAGCTGGTTACGAAGTGCGAGAATTTCTGCTTTTCAAATTCAATCATACCTGTATTTACTGTGGGGCTAAAGATACTCGTTTGGAGATTGAGCATCTTTTACCGAAGTCTAAAGGTGGTTCAAATAGAATTAGTAATTTAGGCATTGCTTGTAGGAATTGCAACCAAAAAAAAGGCCGTCAAGCTCTCAGAGAATTTTTAGCCCAAAAACCTGACTTGTTACAGCGCATTCTGAGACAAGTAAAACAACAGAAAGCCGACACTGCTGCCGTTAATTCTACCCGTTGGGCATTATTTAATCGACTCAAAGAGACTGGATTATCCGTGGAAGTTGGGACTGGTGGGCGGACAAAGTTTAACCGATGTCGTCAAAACCTACCTAAAACTCACTGGCTGGATGCTGCCTGTGTTGGGGCATCTACACCCCTCAAACTAAAAGTTTCAGGGGTAGTGCCGCTGTCAATAAGGGCTGTTGGTTATGGAAATCGTCAAATGTGTCAAGTTGACAAATTTGGCTTTCCTAAGCGTGGTAAGGAAGGTAAGCTAATCAAACGTGAGCGACAGAAAAATTACTTTGGTTTTCAAACGGGCGACATGGTTAAAGCTATTGTTCCTACTGGGAAACACGCTGGTACTCACGTTGGTAAAGTCACCGTCAGAAAATCCGGTGCATTTGATTTGACTGTGGCTCATGTGCGCTTGCAGAGTATTCGTTGGAAGCACTGCCGCGCGGTTCACCGCTTTGATGGTTACAGTTATGCCTCTTTGTCCACCAATGTCGAGTTTTTAAACGATTAGAGGCGTACCGATCGCAATCGCTTCTAGAAAAACTTTCGTCCTCCTTCGCGGACAAAGAAATAAAGTCAGGAGTAATCTAAATGTCCCGTTCTCCTATACAAAATTCATCCCCAAATACTACCAACAAATCCCATGTTGCATCCTTGCGCCGTCTCCGTCGCATCAGCAATTTACTAGACAATGCAATTCCCATCCCCGGCACCAAATACCGGATTGGACTCGATCCGATATTGGGACTGATACCGGGTGGCGGTGATTTAATCAGTTCCATTTTTGCCGGTTATATTGTGTTTAAATCTGCCCAAATGGGAGTGCCACAAGAGACTTTAGTACAAATGGCCGCTAACATCGTGTTTGATACAGTTGCTGGGACTGTACCCGTGGCTGGAGATTTGTTGGATGTTGCTTGGAAGGCTAATGTCAAGAATATAGAATTGCTGGATGCTCATTTAGGTTCCCCTGAACCGGCTGGGAAAAAAGCTGATTGGTTATTTGTGGCGGCTTTGCTGTTGGGTTTGGCGTTAATTGTTGCTGGTGTAATTTTCTTGAGCGTGCTGTTTTTTGGGTGGGTTTTTCGAGCATTTACAGGGGGTTGAGAATGGATAGACAAAATACACCTAGTGCAAGCAGCAGCACTACGCTATTTACAGCATTTCCAATAATTTAGCAGTAGCGTTGACAACGATTTGAGCAGAACCGGCGAAAAAAGGTCGATCGATCGTGGCTAGGGTATCGCTAGATTGGTGATAATGGGGCGATCGCAAATTAGCCGTATCTGTCACCAAAACAGCACCAACTCCCTGATACCAAAAAGGCGCATGATCGCTGCGCAAAACATCGGGAGTCAGTACCCCTTTCAGAGGAACTGGTAGCGTCACTATCGGTGGTAAACCTGCTTTTCTCGACTCCGCAAAAGAACCCAACAACTGGGGATGTTCCGCATCACCAATCACTGCGATAAACTCACCCACGTTGGGAGAAGTCACCCCCGCTGCATCCAGAAAAGCTTCCGGTGTCAACCCTTCGGGATATCGCTGACATCCGGCAGTATGGCAAGCATAACCCACCATATCCAAGACTACAACTCCCTGCAAATTTTTTAACCGCGCCGGACTACTGGTAAATGCTAAACTACCTAAAAGTCCGATTTCTTCTCGATCAAAAAATGCCACTTGTAGTGTCCGACGTGTGGGACGGGCTGCTAGCAGTCGTGCTACTTCTAAAGCTACCGCAACTCCAGTAGCATTATCATCAGCACCGGGTGATTTGAGTACAGTATCGTAGTGGGCGGCGACGAGAATTGCACCCGCTGTTGAGTCTGTACCTTTTCTTTCGGCGAAGATGTTAGTTCCTCTCTCGAAGGGTTGCAATTGCGGGGAAAATCCTACTATTTTCAATTGTTGAGAAATGTAATTTCTGGTGAAAGAGCGATCGCTCTCTCGATCCCGTTCTCCGGCTAAAGTTTCCAGGTGTTTCCACAAACGGGACTGGTCAATTTGAGGAAAATCTACTGCTTTTTTGGTAGCAGGAAGTGGCGAAGCAGATGGGTTTTGGGAAACCGTAATATTGCCTCCCCTCCCAACTTCGGCTACTGGTGACAAATGCTGCCACGAATAGGAACCCAAACTGGCAGCTCCAATCGCAAATATAAATACAATTATCCAAATTAATTGTTTCATTAACAGGTAAAATTTTGATGCTGTCAGGAACGAAAACCTAGGTACATGACTGATGGGGGAGTGAGAAATTATGCCCGTTAACTCTCCCCAGAACCTGAATCAAAAATATTGATGATTATTCCCAGTTTATCTCTTTACTTTCTACTATAAACCCATTGTTTTTAGCAACTGCTTGAGGGATGGTGTTTGCCGAAAATTCCACAACTTGATTGGGTTGTTGAAACCACTCAGCATAACTGGGAGTCAACTCATCAGACAGCGCTTTGAAAGTGCGTATTTCCGCTTCTAGCTGGGCTGCTATCTGATTAATCCGCCTGGCTTGTGCTTCCAAGTGCTTTTCCCCAGTCTGAACTTTATTTTCTATATCTTGCCAGTGCTGTTGGGCTAGCATTTTGTCCATTTCAGCTTGTTTATATTCAAATAAAACCTGTTTTTGTTGCAATTGCTTTTCCAGAGTTCTGATTTCTCGGTCAATCTCTTCGAGTTGCTGCAACCATTGTTCGCCAAAAGCAGCATTTTGTCGGTGGAACTCGGCAATAGCTTCCGGGGTATTGTTTTTGGGAAAGCTGACTGTGACGCGGCAGGACGAGCGCTGTTTGTAAAGTTTTTCCCGCGACTCTTGCAGGGTGGCAATTTCTGCTTGCATGGTGCGGACTTCTGTTTGGAGTTCTGGCAGGGTCTGACTCATTGTTTCAATTAGTGGGCCTTTGCATAGATTTTAAGCTAATTGTTGATTTTTCTGACAGGTCTCACAGGGTTCTCTGTTAGAATTTTTTTAGTAGAGGGCGATCGCGGGTGCTGTCTAAGCATAATGTCGCATAATTTTTGGCACAATGGCCAATGACATATTGCAAAATAATATTAATATTGTAGTTGATAGGGAGGATGATTTGAATATTTATATAGCAATCCTCGCATCACGCGCCGTGAATTTCTTACTCCCTCCCCTTAATAAGGGGAGGGTTGGGGTGGGGTAAAAAAACTTTACGAATGTTATATAATTTTACTGGCATAAATAAATTTAGAGCAGGCTTTCAGGGTTTGATTTACATAGGGAATATTGTAGTTAACTTTTTCATTGTTTATATATAAAAATTCATTTAAAATCAGGAAGTGGAGCAAATGAAAATTAATGGCAACTTACTTTTAGGATATTTAACTGGTGCTATATTCTGTATTATTTCCTCTATTAATTTGAAATACCTTCCAGAAGTTTCAGGCAATAAATACGGTATTTTTGCTGTAAAAATCAGTCAGCTATTTATTCAAAATTATGGCAATTCGCGAGGGGATTGGCGAGCTAGTGCTGCTGACAAAGTTCATTTATTTAATAAATCCGATGTCATTAAGGTGAATAATTCCTCTACAGATTTTTTTATAGATACGGAGGCCCATAAAAATCAAGCAGATAATTCTAGTTTAAATCAGGTGGCATATTATCTGGCTTTTATGTCAGTATTAGTTTCTTTAATGATGAGAACGAATAAGGCGAGTATGTTATTAAATGCGATCGGTAAATTTAATTTAAATGGAAAACAAATTTATACTAACTCAGCCAAAAATGTAAATTCAGAAGCGAAAAACAACGAGCCGAATATCGGGCATACTATCGCGAACATGACTCAAGATTTGCAACAAACTGCCGAGTACGCTTTGGATATTTTTGAGGATATTAGTGTATCCATAGTTGCCACTACGCCCACGGGAAATATTTTATCGTTGAATTATGCTACCTGCCAACTCTTAGGATACTCGAAAAAAGAGTTAATCGGGAAACCAATAGCAACCATTTTTAAGAAAACACAATTACCCCTTGCTGGGCGAGAAACTGAAAATTTAACAGCAGGAGATTCTGTCCGCAACGTCGAGAAAATTTATTTATCGAAACATGAAAAAAAAATAATTGTACTCCTGTCTATTTCAATTATTCGCGATGGAAAAGGCGAGGTAAGTGGCAAATTATATGTAGCCCAAGATATTACGGAAAACAAGCGGGTAGAAAGAGATTTGCGTCGCAGTGAAAAAAAGTTTCGACAACTGGTAGAAACTGTGAATGCTGCTGCATTTATCTATCAAGGCAGACAATTGCGCTATGTCAATTCTCAAACGGAAGCTATTACGGGATATAGTCGCGAAGAATTGTTATCAATGGATTTGTATGATTTAATTCATCCTGAGTTTCGTTCCGTAGTTAAAAAGTGGGGAAAAGTTAGCGAACATCGCAAAAAAGGTAATTTAAAACATGAAATTTTACTGATTTCAAAAAGCGGAGAGGAACGTTGGATAGAAGCAACATTAGATCTGATTAAGTTTGAGCGAAAAGGTTCTATATTAGTCACTGCTTTTGATATTAGCGATCGCAAATTATCTGATTTAGAACTAGAAAGATCTCTTTCCTTACTGCAAGCAACCATTGAATCCACTGCTGATGGCATTCTTGCCGTTGACAGCCAAGGAAACATTGTCACCTTTAATAGCAAGTTTGCCCAAATGTGGCAAGTGCCGGATTTTCTGCTCGATTCTCGCTCTAATAATCAAGTTTTAGGGTTCGGAATCAATCAATTAAAATATCCCGAAACTTTTCTAAAACGCTCTCAAGAATTGTCCGATGTACCGGAGTTAGAAAGTTATGATATCATCGAATTTAAAGATGGTAGAATATTTGAGCGCTACTCTCTACCACAGCGCACGGGAGGAAAAATTAGTGGCAGAGTCTTCAGTTTTCGGGATGTCACGGAACGGCTGCGCGCTGAAGAAGCACTGCGTAAAAGTGAAGAACGGTTTAACCTGTTGACGCGGGCGACAAATGATGCTGTTTGGGACTTAGATTTGGTGAATGAAGACTTATGGTGGAGCGAAGAATTTAATAAATTATTTGGTCACAAGGTTTATAATAATCAGAGTATTAAGTTGGGATTTTGGTCAGAAAAAATTCATCCAGAAGAACGGGAAAAAGTGATAGAAAATTTCAACAAAACCCTAGCAGGCGATGCTCAATATTGGTTAGAAGAATACAGCTTTCGCTGTGCGGATGGTAGATATGTTTTTGTGCTGGATCGGGCCTATATAATTCGTAATGAAAGTGGCAAAGCGGTGCGGGCGATCGGCACTATGATGGATATCACTGAACGCAAACAAGCTGAAGAAATTATTCGCTATCAAGCTGTTTACGATCAACTCACTGGTTTGCCTAACCGTATACTTTTTAACCAGCGACTTTCCGCGTCATTAAAACAGATTAAAACTAGCAAAAAAATATTAGCTGTGATGTTTTTAGACTTAGACAGGTTTAAGAAGATCAATGATACCCTAGGTCACGCAGCGGGCGATCGACTGTTGGAAATTTTTGCCGCACGCATCAACGACACTTTGGGAGGAAATGATACGGTGGCCCGCTGGGGTGGCGACGAATTTACTGTGCTACTACCAGACATCAATTCGCCGGAAGATGCAGTCAAAACTGCTCAAAGAATACAAGAGAGTTTAAAGCCAGTATTTAAACTAGAAGAACAGTCACTGCACATCACTAGCAGCATCGGGATTGCCCTCTATCCCGATGATGGAGAGGATGCGGAAACTTTAGTGAAAAATGCAGATGCTGCTTTGTACCGGGCGAAAGAAAGGGGAAGAAATAACTATCAATTTTATAACTCAACAATTAATCCCCAAGGCAGTCAGTTGCTGATTTTAGAAAGTAAGCTGCATGAGGCTCCCGAACAAGGAGAATTTGAGGTTTACTATCAGCCAAGAGTGAATATTACTACTTGGAAGATACAGGGCATGGAAGCGTTGCTGCGCTGGTATCATCCAGAATTAGGTTTGATTTATCCCAATACGTTTATTCCGTTGGCAGAAGAGAATGGACTAATTGTATCGATTGGGGAATGGGTTCTGGAAACTGCTTGCAAACAAAACAAAGCTTGGCAGGATGCTTTACAGCCAGACTTACGGATAGCAGTTAACTTTTCGGCGAGGCAATTCCAGCAATTCAATTTATTAAAAATGGTGTCGGATTGCTTGGAAAAAACTGGTCTAGAACCGAAGTATTTAGAGTTGGAAATTACCGAAAGTACCGCCATGCAAGATATGGACTATACGAAAAAAGTGCTGACGCAGTTGCAGAATATGGGAGTGCAGATTGCGCTGGATGATTTCGGAACGGGTTATTGTTCTTTAACTTATCTCAAAAAATTTCCACTTAATATATTGAAAATAGACAAATCTTTTGTCAGCGGGCTGACCAATGACCTGTCGGAAAGGGCGATCGCCAATGCTGTAGCCACTCTGGGGCGAGACTTGAATTTGAATGTGGTGGCAGAAGGGGTGGAAACTAAACAGCAGTTGGAATGTTTGCGATCGCTCCATTGTCAAGAAATTCAAGGTTACTACTTTAGCCCTCCGCTATCAGCCAATGATGCTACTAAAATTTTGATCGATTCTCTGTTGAAAAAGGCAAAAATTGCTTGAGAAGGAGGGGTGAGGGCGTTCGGGCTAAGTGAGAGCCTCTGCATCTTTGGTAGAACCGATTGTGCAGCAATTACTTGTCTTGTCTTTCTATTAGACATCTCCAATAATTCCTGTGGGGAGTAGGGGTTAGGCATCCTACCTCCCTTTGACAGCCTTTTTTGGAGACGTCTATTATACGATCGATCTGCGTAACAGCTTATTGTCAGCTTCGTTAACTCTGCCCCTGCTTTGACTCAGTAGATTGATCGGGCTCTGTATTCTGCTCCTTTGATCGTGTCTCATCTGGTTTTTGGATTTGCTTGAGATGAATTTCATTCACCTGATTGATAAAGTTTTCTATTGCCATTTTTGCCATTTGTTGAGATTCGGCTGCGTCGGCTACATCAGAGCAACAATAAGCCGGAGTCACTCCCAATATAAATTTCTCCTGTTCCGCTTCTAACAATTCCACAGTCGTGTTAGCAGAAATCCAATTCTCCTGAAAAGGAAAGGAGGTAACTATACTGGCGACTATTGAGGCGACAGCGGGACAAATTACGGGCAGCCACTTGAGCAAAGTTTGACCTGGTTCCAATTTGTCTACCAATACTAAAATTGGTGTGACTCCCGATAAAATAACGGTTGCCAATTGGAAAGTATAATAAATATTTCTCGAAGTCTCTCTAGTCTTTTTATAGTCGTCAATCAACTCCTGGCAATATCGTAAAGCCTTTACTCTCACGGGAGTTGTCAGATTGTATTCTGAAGAATTATTCGGGTTCAACAGATAACTATATAATTCAGCTTTTCTTCCGAGTTCTAACTGATTAGTAAGATTCCTAGAGTTCTGAGCCAATTGTCTATTGGTCAGAAACATAAAAATAAAGCTAGAGAGAAAAACAGCTCCCCAGATAACGACAAGTTGATTGTCTGGAAAAACTCTGGTAAGGATGCATACACCAGCAAAAGCAGCTAGGGATAAATACTCAATAATTTTCAGGAAAGATAACATTTGTGGATTTGATGAGACTGTATTGGAAATCTCGGTCTGGTTTTTCTGTGCAGAAGTAGTCATAAAAAAGCTCGGTAAGTGGGCAACTCAGAGTCTTTAGACCTGAGAGGGAAACTATAAGGGGGACTAAAGTCCCCGTCAATCCCCTTTCGGGGTTGGAGAGGTATGGTTGCCTCTCCTGTGAGGTATGGTTGCCTCAATCTCCCTTTCGGGGTAATGCGGTGCACGCTCGCGTAGTCGAATGTGTTCGCTTCGACCTGGTTATAAAGGCTTGTTAAGCTTGCAATTTCTTACAAGCGAGCGTGGCGTTGACTCAGGGAGTTCCTGACTGCCTTGTAGTTAATTTGGCGATCGGATACAAGTTTAGCTGATTGGTGTTCCTACCTCAACCGCCAGATTGACACTCCGGGCGCGTGAATGCGCGGGGATTCTTGGTTCAACCAGTCGGCTTGCCCGTTGATGTCAGCGAGTTAAAAATTAAAATAGTGTGCAGAATAACGGACTTGTGCCAAAAGACAGAGGAAAATATCGCTACCCAACAATAGAAAATTTGTCTATGCAGCCGATTCGTACATTTAACGTTTCCCCTTCCCTACCCACAATTCTCGAACCCCTACGCAAGCTTGCCTACAACTTGCACTGGGACTGGAACGTAGAAACCAAAGACTTATTCCGCCGCCTAGATAGAGACCTCTGGGACTCCAGCAACCAAAACCCAGTGCTGATGCTAGGGACCATTTCTCAAGAGCGACTGGAAGAAATGGCAGAAGACAAGGGCTTCATTGCCCAAATGAACCGAGCAGCCCAGCAGTTAGAAGATTATCTCAAAAATCGCGCCTGGTACCGCAAACAGCGGGGCACAGACCTGCAAGAATGCTACGCTTACTTTTCGATGGAATTTGGCTTGGTCAAAGCCCTGCCCATTTATTCCGGGGGTTTGGGCGTCCTGGCTGGAGACCACCTGAAATCTGCGAGCGATTTGGGATTGCCCCTCGTCGGCGTGGGCTTGCTTTACCAAGAAGGCTATTTTTCGCAGTATCTCAATGCCGACGGTTGGCAACAAGAACGTTATCCGCTCAACGATTTTTACAATATGCCGCTCCATCTGGAACGGAATCCCGACGGTTCAGAATTGCGGATTGAGGTAGACTATCCGGGCCGCAAGGTTTACGCGCGGATTTGGCGGGTGCAAGTGGGTACGGTGCCTCTGTACCTGATGGATACGAATATTGAACCGAACAGTCGCTACGATCAAGATATTACCGACCAACTTTACGGCGGTGATAAAACCCTGCGGATGCACCAAGAAATCATGCTGGGTATTGGTGGTGTGAAAATGCTCAAGGCTTTGGGGCTGACTGTCACTGCTTATCACATGAATGAAGGCCACGCGGCTTTCATGGCTTTGGAACGGATACGCATACTCATGGAGGAACATCACCTGAGTTTCACAGAAGCCGAACAGGTGGTGATATCTAGTAGTATGTTTACGACTCACACCCCAGTCCCTGCGGGGTTTGACTTGTTCGAGCCGAGTATGGTAATGCACTATCTCGGTCAATATCCCAAGATTTTTGGGTTGTCCCAAGAGGATTTTCTGGCCCTGGGCCGGGAAAATACGGGGGATGCTTCGGCACCTCTGAATATGGCAATTCTCGCTATCAAAATGTCGAGTTTTGTCAATGGGGTGGCGGCTTTGCACGGTGTGGTGTCGCGGCCGATGTTTGGCGGACTTTGGCCGGGTTTGCCACAGGAAGAAGTGCCGATTACTTCGATTACCAACGGGGTTCACGCTCGCAGTTGTGTGGCTAAGTCTACTCAGGAGTTGTACGATCGCTACCTTGGCCCGGATTGGGAAATGACTCGTAAGGACGATCGCCTGTGGGATAAGATGGCTTCGATTCCTGATGAGGAATTGTGGCGGAATCACGAACGCTGTCGATCGGAATTAGTGGTGTTCGCGAGGGAGTGGCTACAAAAGACTTTGCGGGAACGGGGCGCTGCTCCAGGCGAGATCGAACACGCACGGGAGGCTCTGAATCCGAAGGTGTTGACCATCGGGTTTGCTCGTCGTTTTGCTACTTACAAACGAGCTACGCTATTCTTGCGTGATGTCGATCGCATTATGCGGATTATGCGAGATCAAAACCGCCCGGTGCAATTTGTGATTGCTGGGAAGGCTCACCCGATGGATATTCCGGGTAAGGAATTGATTCGGGATATTGTTCACTTCATCCGCGAACACGACACGATGAGTTCGATGGTGTTTTTGCCGAATTATGACATTAATGTCGCTCGGATGATGGTGTCGGGCTGCGATGTCTGGCTGAATACGCCGCGCCGCCCCCGTGAGGCTTCTGGTACTTCCGGGATGAAGGCTTCGATGAATGGTTTGCCGAATCTGAGTATTCTTGATGGCTGGTGGGATGAGGCTGATTATGTTCGGACCGGTTGGCCGATCGGACATGGGGAGTTTTACGAAGATACTAAGTATCAGGATGATGTCGAAGCTAATGCTTTGTACGAGTTGATGGAGAAGGAAGTTGTACCGCTGTTTTATAACCGGGATTCTGATGGAATTCCGCGCGGTTGGACAGAGAAGATGAAGGATTCTATTCGTTTGAATTGTCCTTTCTTCAATACGGCTCGGATGGTGAAGGATTACGCACGGCGGGCTTATTTCCCTGTGAGCGATCGATTCTACACGATGACTAAGGATAATTGCGCTCCGGCTAAGGAGTTGTCTCACTGGAAGCAGAATTTGCTGCAAAAGTGGCACGACATTAAGATTGAGGCTGTTGATATTTCCCAAGATCAGGAAGTTAAGGTCAATCAGTCGATCGATGTTAAAGCTCGGATCAATCTGATGGGGTTGACGCCGGCTGACGTGCAAGTGGAACTGTATCAAGGTTCGATCGATGTTAACGGAGAAATTGTTGGTGGTGTGCCGATGGTGATGGAGTATTTGGGACAAGATGGTCACAATGCTAGTCTTTATACGGCGGACATTACCTATACTTCTAGCGGCTTGCAAGGTTTGTCCCTCCGGGTTTTGCCGAAGCACGAAAATCTCAGCAGCCCCTATGAACCTGGTGTGATTCTCTGGGCACATTAGAAGAAGTCATTAGTCAGTGGTCATTAGTCATTAGTCGGGAGTCGGGAGAATAAAGGAAGATTTTCGTAATTCTCCCACTCTCCCATTCTCCCTCTCTCCCATTCTCCCTCTCTCCCACTCTCCCCCTCTCCCACTCTCCCACTCTCCCTCTCCCTGTCTCCTTATCCAAGTTGGGGAATGACGATGTAGCCGGTGGTGCGATCGCCCAAGACCAAATTCCGCTCTATTCCCCAGTACCACCAGTGAGCGCCTATATAAGCGCACAGCAAGGCATCTATCTGGTCTTCTAAGGCTTTGAGGGTGGCAATACTGGTGGGAATTTCTAAGGGAATTAAACCCCCAAGACTCCCAGGCAAAATGCCTGTGCTAGAAGGCAGATTTAGAGAGGGTTCAAGGTTTGGTAAAATATCTCTAATATACTGGCAGAGTTTCATCAATTCTAGTTGACGTTCTGCCAGTTTTCCTTTTTTATATTTAATGATTCTGTCTAATTTAAATAAGTTTATTGTGGCTGGATGAGGATAAACTTCTATTTGATATCTACCTAACTTTTGAGCTTCAATAGTTGGGGCGTGAGCAAATTCTCTGGCTTCTAAACTGATGCCTAATTCTACAGTTTTTTGGGCGAAGGGGCGGGAAAGGTTGGCTGGATAACACCCTGCGTGGTAGCGCCCGAAATGTTTGTGGGTGAGTTTATCTGCTTCTCGCATTCCAGTGGCATTGGCGATGATTGTAGGGGCGTCTACGGCGATGATTGCGGGTTCTGTTGGGGAGATTTGGGTTTCGATCCAGGTGAGAATGTCATTGAGGGATTGTTGGCGATCGCACTCGATTAATTCCAATCCATTGTGTTCCCAATGTAAACAGCATAAACCACTTGCTCCCGAACTCCAACCTAAGTCTATGCCGATAAATTTCATAAGTTTTTTAGGAGGCTTGAATACAAGCCTTGAGTTTCAGGTTAGTTTAAGGGAGATATTACTCCCCGTCCACTTCCTGATTCCTGCTTCCCTGTGCTTCCAGAGTTATTTGACAGCACAAATCAACCCGAAACGAATCAATCCGCTTTCATAGCCACGACTCATCAACGAGAGCGCCAGAGCCGCTTGAATCGTCGTCCAACCGCTAGTCAACAAACCCCAAATCGCACTAGGAGTAAAAGCAGAATCGATCACTATATCCCAAAAAGGAGCCACAGCTTTTGACCAGTCAGCAGTGCGAATATTTCTCAAAGGCAAACTGCGGGTAATTTCTTCATATTCCGGCAAAGAAATTACATAAGGTAAAGCATAAACCCGGTAAATTTCTGCCAATTCCCTTCTTTCTGCATCTGTTAATTCTCCGGCAGTTTCTCCCACTGGACGATGACACCATGTCGCCAAAATCAAAGTTCCCCCCGGCTTGAGGACGCGGTAACATTCCTGCAAAAATTTAATTTTATCTGGCATATGTTCGCCACTTTCTAGGGACCACACCAAATCGAAGGAGTTGTCAGGAAAAGGCGTATTTAAAGCATCGGCCACCAAAAAATTGACATTGTTTTCGAGCCCAGCCATTTTGGCCCGTTCCTTGGCTCTGTTTGCTTGTACTGGACTCAGAGTAATGCCGGTAGCTGTAATCCTAGTTTCCGTTTTACTTTGTCCAGGCGATCGACTAAGATTGCGATCGACCTCATCATCTAACCTAAAATTATTTCCAGCTACAGAACTAAACTTTTCGGTCAAATACAGCGTACTGCCACCGATGCCACAGCCGACATCTAGAATGTTGTAAGGTTCAGAGAGTTGGGTCTCTGATGGTGTTCCTGCCCAGTCAAGCAGTTCTTCAATCAAATCTATCTGAGCTTGTCGGCGTTCTTTCTTTAAGTTTCCATCCGGGCCGTAGTAACCGTGGTGCATATGTTCGCCCCACACCTGTTCCCACAGACCGCTGGAAGCGTCATAAAATTGCTGAATTTGCTGGTAAAGTGTTGATGTCATCGCACGATCGCAAGTTATTAAAGAAATTCTACCGTTCTTTTGCCATTCTTGTCATCTTTTGCGATTTAAGTTCCAGGGGTAGATGTGATTCGATAGCCGGAACTCAAGGCCGAATGTTTGAAATTTCAACCCACGTTCAATCTCAAATCTAAAATCTCAAATCGAATGACTGTCTCGCGAACTATTTGCTTGGGTTTTATAGCCGTCATTACCCTAGGTGCTCTGTTATTATTGATGCCTTTTTCCACAAGTGAGGGAACTTGGAGCGACCCCATCACGGCACTATTTACTTCTACTTCTGCTGTCTGCGTCACGGGCTTGTCAGTGGTAGATGTGGGGAAATATTACTCTTTTTGGGGGCAATTATTCCTGGTTTTTTTAGTGCAAATAGGTGGTTTAGGCTATATGACAGCCACTACTTTCTTACTGCTCTTACTCGGTCGCCGATTTGGATTGAAAGACAAAATTGCTATCCAACAATCCCTTGACAAATCAGGTCTAGATGGTGTAGTGCAACTGGTACAGTCAATTTTAGCAACAACCCTGTTGTTTGAACTAACAGGTGTGTTTTTGCTGATGTTGGTTTTTGTACCGCAATTTGGATTTAAGGATGGTCTGTGGTCGGCTATTTTCCACAGCGTTAATGCCTTTAACAATGCGGGTTTTAGCCTCTATTCAGACAATTTAATCGGCTATAGTGGTTCGCCTCTAATCAACCTTACCATTGGTGGTTTGATTATTTTTGGAGGCATTGGCTATCAGGTAATTATGGAAATGTTCCTGTGGGTGCGCGCTTGGTTCAATAAAAGTCCGATTTGCACAGTTTTTTCCCTAAATTTTAAAGTCGTTACCAGCACAACTGCTGTACTTATATTTTTAGGAACTGTCGCATTTTTGGTCATGGAATACCAGAATCCTCAAACTCTCGGTCCTCTCAATTTGGGTCAAAAAGTTATGGCTGCTTGGTTTCAATCTGTGACTCCTCGCACGGCGGGATTTAATACAATTGACATTGGCAAAATGAGCGAAACAGCACTATTTTTGACCATCGCCCTGATGTTTGTTGGCGCTAGTCCCGGCAGTACCGGTGGCGGTATCAAAACCACAACTTTTAGGATCTTGTTTAGCTGTACCGCAGCAGTTCTGGAAGGGAAGGAGCAGGTGGAGTGTTATCAGCGCCAAATCCCTATACCACTGATTCTCAAGACTATTAGTGTGGTGTTTGGCTCCCTGATGGTGGTGATAGTATCTGCAACTTTAGTTGAGCTGGTTAATCCCGAACTAGAATTTATTCAGGTGCTATTTGAGGCAGTGTCAGCTTTTGCGACGGTGGGACTTTCTACGGGAATTACTGCGAAGATTTCGGCGATCGGCAAGTTAATTCTGATTGCTACTATGTACATAGGTAGGGTTGGCGTGCTGCTGCTGATGAGTGCTGCCGTCGGCGATCCTAAACCCACCACTGTTAAATATCCCGAAGAAAGTTTGTTAGTGGGATAGTAAAATATTGGCTTGTTGCCGATCGTCTAAACAATGGGTAACAGCTCAAATCAAGTTTCAACACAGACCAAAAATTCAACATTTAGGCTTGGCTCTGTTACCGTGTCGGCCGCCTCTGTTAATTTGTTAAAAGTAGGAGAATTAGCTCTGAATATGAACGTGAACCTGTCATCTTTAAACTTTTTTCGCAGTTTGCGCGCTGAAAACAAGCAGTTTGCAGTTATTGGTTTGGGACGCTTTGGGAATGCTGTGTGTTCGACTTTGCACAGTTTAGGCTATGAAGTCTTGGGGGTTGATAGCGATGAAAAAAAAGTCACTCAAGCTTTGAGCGATCGCATTGCTGCTCATATTGTACAGTTAGATTCTACCGAGCCTACGGCTCTTAAGGAAGCAGGTCTATTTGAATTTGATACAGTGATTGTGGCGATCGGCAATTACTTAGCAGCAAGTATTACCACCACCCTAAATCTTAAGGAAGGCGGGGTAACTCATGTCATAGCTAAAGCTTCTTCGGAAACTCACTTAAAAATTCTCAAAAAAGTTGGGGCAGATCATGTGGTTTTTCCCGAACGAGAAATGGGCTACTCTTTGGCACGCACTCTTACCAAACCCAGTATTTTAGAGCGCTTTGACCTCGATCCCGATCACAGTATAGTTGAGTTGCTCGTTCCTGAAAAATTTGATGGCAAAACCATCGCGGAGTTGGAACTCCGTCGCAAATACGGTTTGAATTTGCTTGCAGTGGGGCGAAATGAGAAATTTGAAATTAATCCGCAGCCCAATGAGCGTTTGAAACAGGGTGAGGCGATGGTGGTAATTGGTTCTAATAAAGATATCAATCGCTTGCCAATTTAACAGCTCGCTCTGGGGACAATCTAGAGTTAACCTACTTCTAACTGAGGCTGGCTATCTGTTCACCGCGATCGCTGGTAGTCCAGCTTGGTTCAGTGATTAATGGATAGCCACTTTGTTTCACTGCCGGCTCTGAAAATTCAACATATTTTGCACGTAAGCTTTGCCCCAAAGTAGCACGACTAGCACCAGACCGAGTTCGATCTGCCAAGGACACACCGCCATAAACCAGATTAAACAACCCATGCCAATGATGGCCGCTATAGGAGCGGGAATGCCGTCGAGGGTTCTTCTGTCAGTCCCTGTAGTAATTACCGCAGCCACTAAAAACAGAGTTAAGGGAATCAAGCAAGTTACGAGCATAATTTTTTACCCATCAAAAGTTTTGTATGCGATCGACATCACCATATTTTGACACTTCAGTGGCGTGAATGCACGCGACTTGTACGCAAAGCTGTGTAACCTTACACAAAACTCTCATAAATCCATTGTTTAACAATATCTTGTTGTTAAAGATTATAGGCTCAGCGATGGAGTGCAAACTTGGTGCTTTTAATATTGCCCCTGAATTAACTAAAAAACATTGGCCAAAAGGCCAAATTTTAGATCGATCGCGCGATCGGAGTCCTTACAAGCTATACTGAGCGTTGCCGTCATTTACTGTAGAGCGTGAATCCGTGGGCTGGGAAATTTTGTGGGCAAAGCAGAAGCAAATATAGGAAGCTGATACATGAGGTACGATCGCCTCTGCCTCATGACTCCTGCTATCGGTCGAATAGTAGACAGTAGCGGACAACTACTACTAACCCTGTAGAGATAGCCAGTCTCAGTTGATTAAATAACTAATCTACCCGTGGTCATAACACCCTAAAATATTTTCGCGTTTTAGGTTCTGTCGCCCAATTTTAAAAATCCCGATCGTGTCCCCCCTCAATACGTGACCAATGGGTTTATGTGTATCTCGATTTAAGACAACAAAAACACGGGATCGACTACGTAATTTAACTGATAACTCAACTATTTTAAATTCTCTACGCAAGTTCCAAACCACCAATATTCTTGGCTGACAATTGATTGTAGACTCCAGTGGGCTTTAAATTGCGCCCATAACACGGTGTTTATTCGTAAGTATGAGGTAGGTGAGGACTTGCACCGGCCATCAAAAAACAAGTCGGCGAAAAACGAAGCAAAAATGAGTTGAGAATTGGGCGATCGCTAACCCGATTTAGTAGAATTTGTAAAGACTAGGTAAAGTCTTGATGAAGAATCTGTCAAAAGCGATCGGAAGTAGCAACAAAATCCAAAAACTATCTCATAATTAAATTATTACGAACATCGTCACTAAACAGCAAAAAGTTATGAACACCAAACTCCTCTCAGCTCTAACTGCCACCGCTGCTGCGACCGCTTTATTGGGTGCATCCGCTCCCGCCCAAGCCTTCTCCTTTGGCACCAACGGCATCACCTTCGGACAAAATCAAGATGTCCAATTTAATTTCAAAGAATCTCACGGGGCTTTCACTTCCTCTTTGGGCATCTACGAAGTCAACGGATTCTCACTCTCTAAAGTTGCCGACTTGTTTTCGGAAACTAAATCCTCAGACGACGGCAGCGTTAACGAATGGAAAGGAACACTCGGTAATACAGTTGTGGGTTCCGGCTCCTCAGTCTTCACCTTCCTGGCCAATAAAGTTTACACCATGGGACTCTCCAGCGATAACGGCATGGTCTACTCCACATCGGGTCTGAACCTGAACGTCGCGTCTACAGGCAGCCAGCAAGCCGTATTTGGTGCGTCATCCTCCCTGTGGAACGCACTCGGCAAAGAAACAACCTCTGAATTCCAAGCCGCTGGCTCCTACACAGATGGAATAGGTTCTCTGTTTAACGGAGGCACACTAATCTCCTTCGACGATCGCGGTGGCGGCAACGACACAGACTTCCAAGACTTCACCGTGAGCGCCGAAGCAGTCCCCGAACCAATGACAATGACTGGTTTAGCTCTCGGTTTCGGTGGCTTGATTGCCGCCCGTCGCCGTCGCGCCAGCAAAACTGTTTCCTAGTATTTACCAGTTACCTGTTGACATACTCCCCGGCGTGAACGCGCGGGGATTCTTGACACTTCACGGAGATGTGCCACAAGTGGTCTTACCTTCTCTCTGTGTCCATTTAGAGTCGTGGCAATGCCCTATCCCGACTTTGTTTATATTCTTCGCTGCATTCTCATCGCGATCGTGTTCGTTGCCGCAATTCAAGCATTGAACCGAGCGGATTTTTAAATCCAATTTTCCCCATCTAAAACCGCAATTTGAACAGATTTGACTTGTTGGTTCCCAGCGACTAATTACCCTAAACTCTCTGCCATACTTTTCAGACTGACGCTCGCATAAAGTCCTAAACTCGTACCATCCCTGTTGGCTAATCGCCCTGGCAAGTTTGCGGTTTTTGACCATACCAGACACGTTCAAATCTTCCAAAATAATCCTTTGATTCTCACTAACAACTTTGGTCGATAGTTTGTGCAGAAAGTCTTTACGAGTATCCCCAATTTGATTGTACAGTTTCGCAATCTGAATGCGAGTTTTGTTGCGGCGCTTTGAGTCTTTGGGCTGCCTTGCCAACTTGCGTTGCAGTCTGCGAATTTTTCGGTCTAACTGTTTGTAGCTTGGACTTTTAGCTGATCTTCCGTCGCTCATCACTGCAAAGGTTTTAATACCCAGATCGATGCCGATGCTGTGGTTTTTAGCTTCGACAATATCGGAATTAATCTCTACAACAAAGCTCAGGAAATAACGGTTGGCGCAGTCTTTGATTGCTGTGACACAGCTAGGGTTTGATGGCAGTTGTCTCGACCAGATAGGACTAACATTTCCGATTTTTGCCAGATAGACGGACTCACCTTTGATAGAAAAACCCGATTTGACAAAAGTTGCAGATTGACTGTTAGTCTTTTTTTTGAACCTGGGTTGACCGACTTTTTTGCCTTTCCTTTTCCCTTTTAGAGAGTCAAAATAGTTTTTGTAAGCAACATCTAATTGTTTGAGGGATTGCTGTAATGGCACGGATGATACATCGTTTAACCAGGCTCTCTCTTCTGTCTTTTTAGATAGAGTTAGAGATTTGGATAGAGTATTGTAGCCTGGATAGTTGCCTGACTTGCTTTGAGTTAAGGCATCATTCCAAACAACTCTCACGCAACCAAACAACTGCGCTAAACTTTGGCGTTGTTGAGTGGTAGGATAGAATCTGTATTGGAATCTTGCTTTCATTCTTTGTCCTTTGTTTTACTATTCCATTCTAACAGGCTCGGTAAAATCTACCAAAGAATTAAAGCCGTCCTTAAGGACGGGGTTTTCAACCCAATTTTTTGATAAATAAATTCGGAAAAATTTAATAAGCTTTGCAGGCGTGCTGATGGCAGATCAGCTCGCCTTTTGCTTTTGGAAAGCAAGACAATGGAAATTAGTCCTCAGCAGCTTCACCACCGACAACAACATTGCGAATCCGTAAACTAGGGCCGCCACAGCCCACGGGTAAACCGCTTTGTCCACCCTTCCCACAACCGCCGGATTCATCCCAATAAAAATCGTCGCCGATCGCCTCAATATCAGCTAAAGTGCTGAAAACATTACCAGAAAGAGTGACATCCCGTACTGGTTCGGCCAATTTGCCATGGCGAATCATCCAAGCTTCCCCAGCACCAAAGGTAAACATTTCACCGTTAGTCATGCCACCTTGCCAATTCCGTGCATACACACCTTCTGTGATGCCAGAAAATAAATCAGCCACCGGTGTCGTACCCCGTTCGATCCAAGTATTAGTCATGCGGACGATCGGCGGATAATGATAATCCAAACAACGAGCGTTCCCAGTCGGTACTTCTCCCAATTTGCCAGCAGTTTCGCGGGAGTGCAGCCTTCCCACTAAAGCACCATCCTTAATTAACTGAGTAGTAGTAGCCGGAGTGCCTTCATCGTCGTAGAAATAACTACCCCGGTGTCCCCCTGGTGCTGCGCCGTCAAAAATTTGCAACTCTTTTGGGCCGAATTGGCGGCCGAGGGTCATTACCTCCATGATGTCGGGATTTTCGTAGGCCATGTCAGCTTCAGAGAGGTGGCCGAAGGCTTCGTGGACGAATAATCCGGTCAGAATTGGGTCAATAACCACCGTGTAGGTGTTGCCACAGACGGGGGGTAAGGCTAGGGAATCTACGGCTCTCTGGGCGGCGCTGCGAACTTGAATATCGAGATCGGTTAAGTCTTCGTAAGCTTTGCGGGAACCGGTGGTTTCGCGGCCGGTTTGTACGGTTTCCCCGCTGCGGGCTGTGGCGGCAAAACGCATTTCCATATCTGCCCAACCTTGTTCGAGCATTGTGCCTTCGGAGGTGGCGAGGATGATGCGCTGGGTGCTGTCGCCGTAGCGGACGGAGATGGTGGCGATGCGTGGGTCAATGCTGCGCAGAATTGCCGCGTAGCGATCGCACAATTGCTTTTTTTCGATCAGGGGAACCAGACGGGGGTCTGTTCCAGTCAGCGGTAGGAAGCAAATATCTTGTACTGGGGTGACAGGTGCCAGAATTGTTTCTGACTCGCCGATCAGTTTGGCGGAGGCGATGGCTTCTTCAATTCTGTCGGCGAGGGTGGAAAGTCGGTTAAAACTAGCAAAGCCCCAGCCGCCTTTGTGACAAGCTCGAACTTGGCCGCCAATGGAAATTCCTTCACTCAGGGTTTCAATTTTTTCACCCCGCAGCAGGATGTCAGTACCTTCGGCTTCTTCTAGGCGAATTGCTAGATAATCTACCTGGTTGCGGTAGCGTGCCATTAAGTCGGACAGCAGATTTTTTGAGTCAGCAATCGAGGTGGGCATGAGGAAAGCAGGTGATTAACTGCATCTATTTTGCACTTTTGCCAGGGCGATCGGTTTAATTGAGCCAAAATATCAGCCCTAGCGCGGAGATTGCGGCTTACTTGGTACGGTTGTGCCAATATCGGGAATTGACAAAGGTAGATATGCTGTGAGTCAGGAGGGAAAGGCAAAAATTTAACGCAATTTGTTAATCCTTGTGGTGCCTCAATCCTAACTCCTGAACTTTCAAATTAAATAAATACTTCATCCTTCATGCCTCCGAAGGTGGATTTATAACTGTGAATACTTACTTTTTACCGACAATAAGCGAAATTTTAGCCGCCTCTGGCCCAGAACATGAGATCAGTTTCTGTGATGGGAAGTTGGCGGGAGAAAACAACCGCCATCGCTGTCCAGGTAGTCGCGGGGCTTCCAGGCTGAAAGCGGAACAGGAATGGTACGGTGCGATCGCCACTTTAAATCAAATGCTCGATCGACAACAACAGGAACAAAAAACTGATTCCTGCGGAACAAATTGTCCCTCAACTGTTCCGAATTCCTGCCATGGATTAGTGCTATCGGGTCCATCTTCCGTTTTAACTAACCCAGCCGTGGCTTCCGGCTTTGCCAATTGGATTTTTACCAGTATTCCCGACAACGATGCAGCTTTGTGGTCTTTTCGGACTCGACAAACTTTAGCTTTACTGCCGGCGGGTGACGTGCAAATTTCAGGCCCGGCTGCTGCGCCTGCACTGGCTTTGGCGATGGGCGATCCTTTAGCTAACGAGCAGTTTTGTTTGGTTCTCACAGCTAGTTTTAGCCTGGTGATGGTTTTAGGCGAAAATGCTCTGGGCATTCCAGCTTTTCTATTTTCTTTCGATCCCCAAGTAGTCGCGAAAGCTTGGGAAGTTTTGCGACGCAGGGTGACTGAAAGTGAAGGTTTGCTAGGAAATTTTGACGGCGCTATCAATTTAGATGTGGGTCAATTTACTGCTCATTCTACTAAATTAGATGCAATTTTTCAGCATTTTTATCCTGTGGAACCAAATTATAAAACAGTCATGCAGTTCAGTCGCTTGTTGTTGCATAATTTGCCGATTGGCAAAGAAGAAACAGGTCGATTTAAAGAGGAAAGAATTGATGATAGTTTGAGAGACAGGCATGAAAAATTACAGGGGAAGAATCTCAACTGTAAACCTCCGATTCCTCACGCTACTAAAGAGGTGGAATTGCTACAGGCGATCGCCCACGAAGTCCGCACTCCCTTGGCGACGATTCGCACTCTCACTAGATTGTTGCTGAAACGTCCCAAACTAGATGCCGTGGTAGTCAAGCGTTTGGAAATGATTGATGCCGAGTGTACCGCTCAGATCGATCGCTTCGGCTTAATTTTCCGGGCTGTAGAAATGGAAATGTCTCAAGCGAAAAATTCCGGTGTACAACTAACAGCCATGTCCCTCGGTGAAGTGCTGCTGGATAGCATTCCGCGCTGGCAAAAACAAGCAAGTCAGCGGAATCATACTTTGGAAGTAATTGTCCCGAAAAAATTGCCGACAGTAGTTAGCGATCCGACTATGTTAGACCAGGTTTTAACTGGTTTGATTGAAAATTTTACTCGCACTTTGCCATCGGGGAGTCACATTCAAGTGGGGGTAACATTGGCTGGAAATCAGTTAAAGTTGCAGTTGGAATCGGAACATTTATCTGAAGGTAATGATACCTCGACTTTTGCCACTAAGGCTAATAGTCCTTTGCGGTCGATCGGACCTTTGTTGATGGTGCAGCCAGAAACAGGAAGTTTGAGTTTAAATTTGAGCGTCACTAAGAATTTATTTCGGGCTGCTGGGGGAAAATTGGTGATTCGTCAGCGGCCCCAAAAGGGTGAGGTGATGACGGTGTTTTTGCCGCTGCAATAGGGATCGATCCTTAGTTATACCAATTCCGGTTGTATCGGAATGATTTAACCACGAAGGCGCGTTCCCCGCAGGGGTTCCCGTAGGGTAGGACGCGAAGGAAGAGAAGAGAGAGTTTAATAATTCCGATGAAGAGAGGATTTGGTATTATACCAATTTCATAAAGTTACATATCTACCCCCCCAACCCCCCCTTACTAAGGGGGGGCTTTGAACTACATCTGTAGTAGGACTTTATGAAATTGGTATTATGGGGGATGATGAGATTGTGGTTGAATTAAATTCCATCCAGTTCTAACCAATGGTGGCAAGTCAACTGTGTACCCCCTGTTTCTACAGCAATTGCTGCGAGATAATTTGGTGCAGGAATCAGCGCTTTTAAATACCATAAATTCGGTGCTGTACGCGCGGCGAAGCTATCCGGTAGGGCATCAAGCTCTACGTCCAACAGCCGTGCGGGTTCCCCTGGAGTTAGGGAAACACTAAACCGATGGAGGGGAAAGCTCAATCCGTCTCCGATCGCCTTTATGTAAGCTTCTTTGCGAGTCCAGCAATTAAAAAATGCGGCTAATTTTTCCTCGGCTGAAACTGTCTTAAATGCGGTGTTTTCTTGGGGGGAAAAAAACCGCTCAGCAATTGACTCCATCTGGGGAACGGGACGGATTTTTTCGATATCTACTCCGATGAGGCGGCTGCGAGTCAGGGCATATAAAGCTAAGCCTTGAGAGTGAGACAAGTTAAAACTAAGTGTGCTGTCCAAATTGGCGGCTATTTCTGGCTTGCCACAGGGGCCGTAACTGAACTCGACTAGGTTGGGAGCGACCTTCAAATAGCGGCTCAGGATGACTCTGAGCGCGCCTCTGCCAACGATAAAATGGTTTTTGTCTCGATCGAACCTAAAGCGTTCTGCCCTCTGTAATTCGCTATCACAGAGGGTTTGTGCTAAGTTTTGGATCTGGGATGGGGGTCGATCGAGATTAACGCGCCAGATATGAATGTCTGTGCTCGATATTGTTAAGTCTGCGGCTGCGCTTTCCCAGATGCGATCGGCATCTCCCATCAATCTTTACCTCCTGTCGGGCAATTTTTACCATAACTTGTTATGCTTAGATAACTTTATCAGGAGTTAGGCACCTCGATAGTGCTATTTTAGCAATAAAACCGATGAGTGAAATTGGGGACGAGGGACACCAACTCAAGATTTCCGAAGCAGCAGAAGTGTTCGTATTTCCGGCATCTTTTGCCCAGCAGCGGTTGTGGTTTCTCGACCAATTATCGCCGAACAATCCTTTTTACAACGTGACAACTGCACTGCGCTTGACTGGTGCCCTCGATCGAGATTGTCTGGAAAGGGCGATCGGGGAAATTGTGCACAGACATGAAGTTTTGCGGACCACTTTTGCAGCGGTAGACGGGCAGCCCATACAAGTAATTTCTCCCACTTGCAAGTTTGTTTTAAATATAGCTGATTTGCGAACATTTCCCCCAGAACTACGGGAATTAGAAGCCATTAAATTAGCTCAATTAGAGGCGGAAATACCTTTTGATTTATCGGTGTCACCGCTGCTGCGTGCGGTGCTGATTTGTTTGTCGGAAACTGAGCATATTATATCAATAAATATGCACCATATTGTAGCCGATGATTGGTCGATCGGAGTTTTGATTCGGAAACTGGAAATTATCTATACAGCCTTGGTTGGCGATCGACCTTCGCAACTGCCGGAATTGCCGCTGCAATATGCCGATTTTTCCGAATGGCAGCGCCAATGTTTGCAGGGGGAAGTATTAGAAAATCAGTTAGTTTATTGGCGGCAGCAGTTGGCGGGTATTCAGGCGCTGAATTTGCCAGTCGATCGACCTAAATTAGCCGCCCAAAGCTACCGGGGTGCTACGGAATTTTTTGAGCTAGCGCCACACCTGGGCAGTGAATTGAAAGGGCTGGCCCAGCGAGAAGGTGCGACTTTGTTTATGACTTTGCTAGCAGCATTTCAAGTTTTGCTGTCCCGCTATTCGCAGCAGTTGGATATTGCAGTGGGCAGTCCGATCGCCAACCGTAACCGCAGCGAAATTGAAGGGTTAATCGGTTTTTTTGTCAATACTTTAGTGCTGCGAAGTGACTTATCGGGAAACCCGACTTTTCGAGAATTTTTAAACCGAGTTCGGGAAGTAACGATGTCGGCTTACGCCTGCCAAGATGTGCCTTTCGAGCAACTGGTGGAGGAATTGCAGCCGCAGCGTTATTTGCATCAAAATCCGCTGTTTCAGAGGGCTATCTCAACCGTCCAGATTTAACAGCAGAAAAATTTATTCCCAATCCTGTTACTACCAATTCTGAGTTAGGAGAATCCACTAATTTAAAACTTTATAAAACTGGCGATTTAGCCCGCTATCTTCCCGATGGAAATATCGAATTTTTAGGGCGCATTGACAGTCAGGTAAAGATGCGCGGATACCGCATCGAGTTGGGAGAAATTGAAGCAGTGCTGAAGCAGTATCCGGGAGTGAAAGCTGCGGCGGTAATTGTGCGGGAAGATGTGCCGGGAGACAGGTATTTGGCGGCTTATGTGGTGGTTGAGGGGATTAATTACAAACTGCGATCGCCTAATTTGCGGAAATTTTTGCAACAGAAACTGCCGGGGTATATGGTGCCAAAAACTTGGACGGTGCTGGAATCCCTGCCGCTGACTCCTAACGGCAAAGTCGATCGCGCGGTGTTACTTAAGATAGATGCAGAAACGGGCGATATTCAAGCAAATTATGTAGCGCCTAGGACAGAAGTAGAACAAGTGCTGACTAAAATTTGGGTTCAAGTTTTGGGAAAAAAGCAAGTAAGTGTGGGTGATAATTTCTTTGAATTGGGCGGGCATTCGCTGCTAGCAACTCAGTTAATTTCCCGCATCCGAGATGCTTTTAAAATCGAATTGTCTGTCAGAAATTTGTTTGAGACACCGACGGTGGAGAGTCTGGCAAAATATATTGAAACTGTGTGTTGGGCGGCGAAAAATCAACAAATTTCACAGCCTACAGATGTGAGAGAAGATTTGGAATTTTGAGCGGACACACCGATTATTTGCTGTATTTTGCGTTTGATGAGCTGTTATATCAATTCCGGTTGTATCGGAATGATTTAACCGCGAAGGCGCTCATGACGCGAAGGAAGAGAAGAGAGATGAATACAGATCGCACATCGCAAATTGCCGGCATTGCTTTCGATGCTTTCGGTTGGGAAATCTGGCCCGCTTTGGCAGCAGGTGCTAGCATTTACTTGGCTGAGGATGAAATTAGAATCTCGCCCGATCGCCTGCGGGAATGGCTGCTATCAAATCAAATCACTGTTAGCTTTGTGCCGACACCTTTAGCCGAACAACTTTTGCTGTTAGATTGGCCGCTGAATTCTGCGCTGCGAATTTTGCTAACAGGAGGCGACAAACTCCGCCAGTATCCGTCAGCCAAGCATCCTTTTCAAGTAGTGAATAATTACAGTCCGACTGAGAATACTGTTGTGGCAACTTCTGGTATAATTCCGGTGAGGGAGGAGGCAGATACAGCACCGGCGATCGGACGGGCGATCGCCAACGTTCAAGTGTATGTATTGGACTAGCATTTGCAGCCCGTACCTGTTGGCGTTGCTGGCGAATTGTACCTCGGTGGCTGCGGAGTTGCTAGGGGCTATCTCAACAGGCCAGAATTAACTGAAGAAAAATTTATTCCCAATCCTTTTGCTGTCAACTCTGAGCTACAAGCACCAATAAAACCTTCCCAACTATACAAAACAGGCGATTTAGTTCGCTACCGCAATGATGGCAATCTGGAGTTTTTAGGCAGGTGCGACGAACAAGTGAAAATTCGGGGTTTCCGCATCGAATTAGGAGAAATTGAATCAGTATTGGCTCAGCATCCAGCGGTGCTGCAAACTGTAGTTACAGCTTGCCCCGATGGGAAGGGAGAAAAACATTTAGTGGCTTATATTGCCCTGAATCCTGAATGTAATATTGCCGAAACAACCGAAATTCAGCAATTGCAGGCGGAGCAAGTTTTGCAGTGGCAAATGCTGTACGGTGAAACTTACAAACAACCTGCGATCGACACAGATCCAACTTTTAATATTACAGGCTGGAATAGCAGTTACACCGGAGAGCCCATCCCCCCGGAACAAGTCCGCCAGTGGGCGCACAATCAAGCCGCCAAAATTTTGAAATTGCAACCGGATCGAGTATTAGAAATCGGTTGCGGTACGGGTTTGCTGCTGTTCCAAATTGCCCCGCACTGCACCCAGTATTGCGGCACGGACTTTTCCCCGCAGTCGATCGATTATATTCAGCAGCATTTGGGCGATCGCGACTTGGCGAATGTAACGCTGCTGCACAAAATGGCCTCGGACTTTGAGGGCATAGAAACAGCAGCATTTGATGCCATAATTCTCAATTCTGTAGTCCAGTATTTTCCGAGCATTGACTATCTTTTGCAAGTGATTGAAGGTGCTGTCAAAGCCACCATTCCCGGTGGCTATATTTTCATCGGCGACGTGCGGAGTTTGCCTTTATTGACAGCATTTCATACAGCAGTGGAGTTGTATCGCTCGCCCCCTGCTACAACTGTCCAACAGTTGCAGCAGCGAGTACAAATGCAGATTTTTCAAGAAACAGAATTAGTCATTGAACCGGATTTTTTCAAAGCATTAAAACACCGATTTCCGCAAATCGATGACGTAGAAATTGAACTGCTTCGGGGCGAATTTCACAATGAGTTAACTCAGTTTCGTTATAATGCAATTCTGCATTTTGCCAGTGAAATCGAACCCCCCAACTCCCCTGACGAAGCGGGGCGATGGGGGGGCAACCACGGGGGGATTGCCCCTACGGAAAACCAGAATTTGGTAGGGGCGGTGCCCCCGTGCCCGCCCCGCCCACGGGGATTTTCAAACGGAAGATTTGACGGCGGCCAAAGTGCGCCAGATTTTAGTGGAAAATCAACCGGATATTTTCAGGATTTCCCACGTACCAAACCCGCGAGTTGCAGCAGCGGTTCAGGCGGCCGAATGGCTGTCAAATTCAGAGAAATTTAAAACAGTATTTCAGTTGCAAAAAGCTTTGCAACAACTTCCCAATTTAGGAATTGAACCGGAAATATGGTATGCTTTAGATGTACCCTATACTGTGTTAGCAACTCAGCTTGTTTCTAGAGTGCGCGATGCTTGCGGGGTGGAGTTGCCTTTGCGCTGCGTGTTTGAAGCGCCGACTATTGCAGGATTGTCTGAATTTGTCGATCGTTTGAAACAGAATAATTCTCAAATTAAAGGTCCGGCTTTAGTACCAGTTTCGCGCGATAATCGCCGCGTGAAGCTGTCATCGCTGAACATAGAAAGTAAAGAAAAGTAAGCGCGATAGCTTATGCTTGCTGTAGACTGATTGATGAGGGAATTTATGAATGCAGATGAACTATTCAATCGCGAAACAGAAGTCTTTGTCTTCCCCGCATCTTTTGCCCAGCAGCGGCTGTGGTTTCTCCATCGCCTCGCGCCGGGAAATCCTTTCTACAATGTCTCAACCGCCCTCCGGTTGACAGGTTCCCTCAACTCGATCGCCTTAGAACAAACATTCAACGAAATTGTCCGCCGCCACGAAATTCTGCGGACAACTTTTGCAGTGGTAGCAGGGGAACTGTCGCAAATCATTGCCTCAGAATTAACTCTATCTCTTCCCAAAATAGACTTGCAAAATATCCCGCAAACCCAGCAAAAAACCGCCGTCAAGCAGCGGGCAATTGCCGAATCGCAGCTACCGTTCGATTTAGCAAAAGGCCCGCTGTTGAGGGTACAACTGCTGCAATTGAGCGCGGCAGAATATGTACTTTTGCTGAATTTCCATCACATTGTTGCTGATGGTTGGTCGATCGCCGTTTTGATTCGGGAACTAACATCGCTGTACAAAGCTTTTGCCAAAAACCAGGTTTCTGGGCTGCCAGAAATTCCCATTCAGTACGCCGATTTTGCAGAATGGCAGCACCAATGGTTGCAGGGTGAAGTATTAGAAACTCAACTCGCTTATTGGCGGCAGCAGTTGACCAATATTCAGCCGTTAAATTTGCCAGTCGATCGCCCCAGACCTCCCGTTCCCAGCTATCGTGGCGCGCGAGAATTTCTGGCGCTGTCCCCCACTTTGAGCGATCGCTTAAATTTGTTAAGCAAGCAACAAAATGTGACTTTGTTTGTAACTTTGCTGGCTGCATTTCAAACCTTGCTTTACCGCTACACCGGGCAAGAAAATATTGCCCTAGGAACCCCCATCGCCAACCGCAACCGCAGGGAATTAGAAGGGTTAATTGGCTTTTTTGTCAATACTTTAGTTTTGCGGACTGACTTATCGGGAAACCCAATTTTTCTGGAATTGTTGAATCGGGCGAAACAGGTGACAGTATCAGCTTACGCACACCAAGATTTGCCTTTTGAAAAGCTAGTAGAAGCGCTGGAACCCGATCGCGATTTGAGCCGCAATCCCTTATTTCAAATTAGTTTCAGCCTGCAAAACACGCCCGCAGCAGCCCTAGAATTGCCCGAACTAACTTGGAGCGCGATCGACTTTGAGGCGGGTACTGCCAAGCTCGATTTAGAGTTTAATTTGTGGGAAGATTTTGCTGGCATTAAAGGGCAACTCACCTACAGTACCGATTTATTTGACAGTGGCACGATCGCCCGAATGTTAGAACACTTTCAAACGCTGTTAGAAAGCATAGTTACCAATCCCAACCAACGGCTTTCTGACTTGCCCATTCTCACCGCAGCCTCGCGCCATCAAATACTTGTAGAATTCAACCGCAATTTATCGCAAAATATACCCCGCCTCCCTCCCCTTTGTCAAGAAAACGAGCCAGAATCGAGTAACATTGCACTGTGTTTCCATCAATTATTTGAGCTGCAAGTAGAACGATCGCCCGACGCGATCGCCCTAGTCTTTGAAAACCAGCATTTAACCTACCGCCAACTCAACACCAAAGCCAACCAAATCGCCCATTACTTGCAGCAATTGGGAGTTAGGCCCGAAGTTTTAGTCGGCATTTGTATGGATCGCTGCTTAGATGCGATCGCCGGATTATTAGGCATTCTCAAAGCAGGCGGAGCCTATGTACCTTTAGATCCAAATTATCCCCAAGAACGCCTTAACTTCATGTTAGAAGATGCTCGCACACCCATCTTGCTAACCGCTCAGCAGCACTTACCGCGTTTTACCCCCAAAGTTTGCCAAATCCCGAATCTCGCTGCAATTTGCCTCGATCGCGATTCGGAAGCGATCGCCCGACAAAGCCCGCAAAATCCCACCAGCCCAGTAACCGTTGACAATCTCGCTTACGTCATCTACACTTCAGGTTCCACCGGAAAACCAAAAGGCGTTTTAATCGAACACAAAGGACTGTCAAATTTAGCACAAGCTCAAATCGAAACTTTTAAATTACAGCCAAATCACCGCGTTTTGCAGTTTGCATCCCTCAGTTTTGATGCCTCAATCTTTGAAATAGTCCTCGCTTTGCGATCGGGAGCAACCCTTTACTTAGTCAACCAAGAATCTCGATTACCAGGCAAGCCTTTAATCGATTTTTTGCGCGACAATGCTATTAGCCACGTTACCCTTCCGCCTGCGGTTTTAAAAATGTTGCCCACCACCCAACTTGCCGCCCTGCAAACTATCATTTGTGCGGGTGAATCTTGCACGCCGGAGCTTGTTAAAAGCTGGGGTAAAAACCGCCAATTTTTTAATGCTTACGGACTAACGGAAGTGACTGTGTGGGCAAGTATTAGCGAAATTACCGAGAGTCAAAAAATCTCGATTGGTCGCCCAATTCCTCACACTCAAATTTATATTTTAGACCAAAATTTGCAGCCAGTGCCGATCGGCATTCCGGGCGAAATTCACATCAGCGGCTTGGGAGTGGCTAGAGGATACCTCAACCGATCGCACTTAACACCACAGCGCTTTATTCCCAATCCTTTGAGCGATAAAGATAAAGTGCCAATGTACAAAACAGGCGATTTAGCTCGCTACCTTCCCGACGGCAACATCGAATTTTTAGGCCGCATTGACGAACAGGTAAAAGTGCGGGGTTTCCGCATCGAATTGGGTGAAATTGAAGCGGTATTGAGACAGCATCCGGGAGTGAAAGAAACTTGCGCGATCGCCTGCAACGACTCATCGGGAAATCAGCACCTAATTGCTTATGTTGTTCCGAAAAATCCGCGACTCAACCCTCTCGAACTCCGCAATTTATGCAAAGCACAACTGCCACCATACATGATGCCGAATGCTTTTCAAATTATCGATAATTTGCCCCTAACTCCCAACGCCGAGTTAGGAAGAGACCAACCGTTTTACGCGCTGCAACCGCGAGGAATTGAAGGAGAAAATTCTCCCTTAACTAGCATTGAAGATATGGCAGCTTTTTACATCGCCGCAGTGCGTGAAGTGCAGCCCCAAGGACCGTATTTTTTAGGAGGTTGGTCTTTTGGAGGTTTAGTGGCTTTTGAGATGGCTCAACAGTTGCAAAAAGCGGGCGATACAGTGGCTTTGCTCGCCATACTCGACACTTTAGCACCCATTCCGGCAAATCAAATTTCTTTTTGGGATGGCTGCAAGTTTCTGCTGACAACCGCGCTGGGATCGGTTTGGCCTTTTCTCTTAGATTATTTTCGCTTGCTGGCTGCTGCGGATAACTTTTCGGGTAAAAGTTTAATTAGGAGAATTGCTCAACTAAATCAAGTGATTCAGCCGATATTTAGGGTGTTTCAAGCTAACAGCAAAGCAACTCTGGCTTACGCGCCACCAACTTACGACAATCAGATTACTCTCGTGCGATCGACCTCACAAACCACCACGAGCGATCGGGATTTTACCCTCGGCTGGAACCAACTTACTACCGACAAAGTAGAAGTGATTAGAGTCCCCGGAAATCACTTAACTATGCTCAGAACACCCTACGTTCAAGTCCTCGCCCAACAGCTAAAACAATATTTTATATCAATTCCGGTCAATTAGAGATAATAAAAATGGTTGCTAACTACAAACGATTTTTACGGTGGTATATTGTCGAGCCATGATATAATATCGCCTTTGCTTCAATTAATTAAATTGGAGTTTAGACTAAGCAGGTCAAAAAGTGCGATCGCGAGCGAGACTAGCGAACAGTTCTCAAGAACGGCATCAGCCTTAGCTGAGTAAATTTGTGCTTAGTCTAAACTCCAAAATGGTACTCTCAGATTTATTAAAAAGTCGGGGATCGGAATATATTAATTTTATTCCTAATTCCTGATTCCTACCGTCAATTATATCAATTACATCGGTGTTCAAGCTGTATTAGGGCGCGATCGCCCCAATTTCAATCGCCTCATGTCTGCCAACTTAAACGCCGTTTTTTATCGAGATACTGCTGGTGATAATCTTCAGCCATATAAAACTCACCAGCAGGTTGAATTTCCGTAGCAATATCTTTATCGTATTTCCCCGATAGTTGCAGCTTGTGTTTGGACAAGCGCGCCGCTTTTTCTTGTTCTAAATTGTGATAAAAAATCACCGACCTGTACTGTTCTCCCCGATCGGGCCCTTGGCGGTTGATTTGAGTAGGATCGTGACAGTTCCAGAAGACATTGAGCAATGCTTCGTAACTTACCACAGAGCGATCGAACTCTACCTGCACGGCCTCAGCGTGACCCGTAATTCTCGCACAAACATCGAGGTAACAGGGATGTGGCCAATGACCGCCCGTATAGCCCGCCCAAGTCGATAACACCCCCTGCACCGATCGAAACTTGTCTTCAACCCCCCAAAAACAACCCGCTGCAAACGTAGCTTTTTCCATGGTGCTGCCCGCAGAAACTTTAATCTTTATCATAATTGCTGGTTTATTATATTTTTTTTGTTAAGTATGACTCGTGATTTATTGCTGTTGAGATGCCAGACTTCTTAAATAAATCTGGCATCTGGGTATGTTTTTAACTAGCTGCTAACCCCATTCATTCTTTCTTTGAGAGCATTTCGGGCTTGTTCTCGATCGTCAAAATGAACTTTTTCAGTACCCAAAATCTGATAATCTTCGTGTCCCTTACCCGCAATCAGCACGCCATCTCCGGGTTTAGCATCCATAATCGCAGTGCGAATTGCAGCAGCTCGATCGCACTGGACGATGGGCTTGACCTCCGGTCCAATTCCTGCTAGGATATCCTCCAAAATCCGCTGAGGAACTTCAGTGCGCGGATTGTCGGAAGTAACAACAGCTAAGTCTGCCAACTCTGCCACGATTTTACCCATTTTTGGACGCTTAGTGCGATCGCGATCGCCACCGCAACCAAACACACAAATCATCTGACCCGGAATAAACGGCCGCGAAGCCTTCAACAAGTTCTCCAAACTATCAGGAGTGTGCGCGTAATCGACAATTACACTAATATCTTGGTCGGCACTTATTTGCACCCGTTCCATCCGTCCCGGAACTCCCACAAATTCCGATAATTTCTCTACAATTGCCGACAAATCTAAACCCAACTCCAAAGCAGCACCAACAGCAGCCAACATATTTGATAAATTGAATTGACCAACCAAAGGCAAAACAAAAGCAGTTTTTCCTTTAGGAGTATGCAAGACTCCTTTAACGCCGTTGGGCTGATATTGCAAATCATCAGCATACAAATCAGCGGTTTTATCGCTAGTGCTGTAACTCCAAACTTGCTCAGACTTGAGACTTTGGATGATTCGCCTTCCGTAGGCATCATCAATATTCACAACCGCCCGACCTTTGAGATAATCTGGACTGAATAAAATCGATTTTGCATTAAAGTAATCTTCCATATCGCTATGGAAATCAAGATGGTCTTGAGTCAAGTTGGTAAACACGGCAACATCAAAATTACAGCCCAAAACTCGCTGCTGTACCAAAGCATGAGAACTGACTTCCATTACTGCATATTTGCATCCAGCACTAACAGATTCTGCTAATTCTTTTTGCAGATCCACAGCAAAAGGTGTGGTGTAAAGTGCCGTTTTTTCATAGCCAGGCCAGCGAGTATAAAGCGTGCCGAAAATCGCCGCAGGTAACTGCATTTGATTCAGCAAAAATTCGATTAAATGAGTAGTTGTAGTTTTGCCATTAGTACCCGTAACACCAACCAGTTTCAATTGGCTAGCAGGACTACCGTAAAATGCCGTTGCTATTTGACCGCAAACTTGAGCCATATCCCCTGCTGGAATCACACAGGGAACATCTTCTAGCCCCCCCTGGCTGGAGGGCTGAGGGGGTATTTTCGACCTTTCTAGCCCCCCCTGGCTGGAGGGCTGAGGGGGTATTTTCGACCTTTCTAGCCCCCCCTGGCTGGAGGGCTGAGGGGGTATTTTCGACCTTTCTAGCCCCCCCTGGCTGGAGGGCTGAGGGGGTATTTTCGACCTTTCTAGCCCCCCCTTGCCAAGGGGGGGTTGGGGGGGTATTTTTTGGGCGGCTGAGGTGGAAATTATGGCAGCTACAGCACCAGCTTCGATCGCACTAGGCCAAAAATCTCCCCCATCTACCCGCGTTCCCGGCATTCCCAAAAACAAATCCCCCGACTTACAAGCGTGGGAATTAGTCGATAAACCCTTAACTTCCGCATCGAGGGCGGGATGTTGCAAGTCAAAAGAAATGCTGGGAACCGCTGCTAATAATTCTTTCAATTTCATGTCAATCACTCCTCATTAAACTGTGTTGAATCTATTTTGAGCCATCGCTTTGTAAATATTTCTGTAACATTTGCTCCAATTGTGCGACTGTGCAGCGCGGAGAAGGACGGGGTAATTGTTCTAGGGGCGAGGATGCAACATCGGCAGAATTGCTTACGAGAGGGTGCACTTTAAACAAAACAGGCACTTCGTACTGGTAAGCTTGAAACCAGTCATCATGTTGGGTAATATCTCGCACTTCCAATTGAAACTTGATGCTTTCAATCTGTTCCAGTTTTTCTTGCAACCCTTCGCACAAGTGGCATCCTGGTTTACTGTACAAAATCAATTTCATCATCTACCACAATTAGACTCGATCTTAAATTTTAAAACCCGCGATCGCAAATTGGCTAACTACACTTAGCAATCCGCCAAGCCCAGCATGATTAATGTGAGTGTACGATCGAGTCTATCTTAGCATTTTTACTGACACCCTAATGTTTCTTGCTATAAACTTGACTAATTAATCATTTTTTTGTATAGTGTAGTAAGTAGCCCTACAAACAGGAGGCAGTATGAACTGCACCGAATACGTCGAAGCCAAACGAAAAGCAGCTAAAAAAATCAGTGCCGACATTCGAGAACGCTGGAACAATCGCATCGTTAAGCGAGAATTACACTTGATGGGTGAAGCGGGGGCCCTACAATATTTAGCTGATTACGGGCGCGGTATTGGTACGGCGAAAGTGATTAGTTTTGCACTCTGTGCGGAGTCGGAAGGATATCCAGACATGGCGATGGGATTTTGGAAAAAAGCTTTTGAATTGGAAACTGGACAACAGCCACTCGCTCTCAAGGAAGAACCCAATGCTACCACCAATCTCGTTGCCAACGCCAAATCAAATTCCGCCCCCAAAATAGAAACAACTGTCAACAATCCCATAATTGCCCAATTACCGCCACACTTACAGCCGGGAAAAGTTGTGACAATGCAGCCGGTAGACGCACCGAATGCACGTTCTTATTACATCGAAAATTCAGATTATTGGGGACAGCCAAAACGCGACGGCAATCGAGTAGTCGCGATCGCCACTCCAGACAAAGTATACTACCAATCGCGATCGACAAACCTACGCCAACAGCCATCCATTGAAATAGAGCAAGCATTAATTGACACAGCAACTAAAATAGGCATCTTTGTTTTAGACGGCGAACTATATTACAAAAGCTGTACCGGCAGCGAACACCGCACAGGCTCCCAAGCTGCTACAGTTAATATAGAAAGAGGTTTTCCCACCCTGGCACCCTCGGCAATTTATGCTATTTTTAAATGTTTGTTTTTCCAAGGAAATGACCTAACTCCGTTGCCGGAATCAACACGAATTGCTGCGGGAGTAGAAATTGGCGAAATGCTGGTGAATTTATCTAAAGAATTTGAAATTGTACCGACCTTTCGCACCGCCACCGAAAAACTTTTACTAGCAAATCAGCAAGAATCGGAAAATAAAGAAGGCGAAGTGTGGGTTTTGCATAACTGCCCCTATGTAGGGGGAAAAGATATCAAAAAATTCCCCATGGTGAGGACAAAATATTGTCTGGAATTCGAGCTGTGGATTGTGGGGTTAACACCGACAAAAGTTGCGGGAAGACCCTTTAGTGCGATCGAAGTAGCTCAAGAAAATCAGGGCAAATTAGTGCCAATGGGAGCAGTCGGAACCGGGTTTAGCGCCACAGAAATGCAGGAAATTAGCCGACTCTATGAGGCGAATCCCAAAAACGTCAAAATAAAAGTGCGATCGCAAGGTTTGACAGAGAGTGGCAAACTGTGGCACGCCAGATTTTTGGAGTTATGTTAACAGAAGCTTTTATAGGGTATACGCTCCTACTTTCAAGCGCAGATGTAGATAGAGTGCCTAAGTCCTGAATACAAAAAAAGCCACATCAAATAAGTTAAAAAATATCCAAATTCATCAGCCCTAATCCCCATTCATAAATAAAAAATCCCACTTTTAGCAAAACATGAATCCAAACACCGCCATTTACCCTTAAAATAAAAAAGACTGACTAGCCAACAAAGCCCTATGTTTGAAGCCCTTGCCGATCGACTCGAATCCACCTGGAAAAAACTGCGCGGACAGAATAAAATCTCCGAGAGCAACATCCAAGACGCGCTCAAAGAAGTCCGCCGCGCCCTCCTGGAAGCAGATGTCAACCTCCAAGTCGTCAAAAACTTCATCGCCGAAGTAACGGCCAAAGCACAAGGAGCAGAAGTAGTCTCAGGCGTCCGTCCCGACCAACAATTCATTAAAATAGTTCACGACGAACTCGTCCGCGTCATGGGGGAAACCAACGTACCCCTCGCCATCGCCGACAGCGGGCCCACAGTCGTCCTCATGGCAGGTTTGCAAGGCACCGGTAAAACCACAGCCACCGCCAAACTAGCACTGCACCTCCGCAAACAAAATCGTACCGCATTGCTGGTGGCAACAGACATTTATCGACCAGCCGCGATCGACCAATTGCTCACCCTAGGCAAACAAATAGACGTACCAGTATTTGAACTAGGTACTGATACTGACCCCGTAGAAATTGCCCGCCAAGGCATCGAACACGGCAAACAACTAGGCGTCGATACAATCATCGTCGATACAGCAGGCCGCCTGCAAATCGACCAAGACATGATGGCAGAATTAGGCCGCATCAAACAAACAGTACAACCCCACGAAACACTGTTAGTTGTAGATGCCATGACAGGCCAAGAAGCAGCAAATTTAACCCGCACCTTTCACGAACAAATCGGCATTACCGGCGCCATCTTAACCAAATTAGATGGCGACAGCCGCGGCGGTGCAGCCTTATCCGTGCGCCAAATATCCGGTGCCCCGATTAAATTTGTCGGAGTCGGCGAAAAAGTGGAAGCATTGCAACCATTTTATCCCGATCGCATGGCATCGAGAATACTCGGCATGGGCGACGTCCTCACCCTAGTAGAAAGAGCCCAAGAAGAATTCGACATCGCCGATGCCGAAAAAATGCAAGAGAAAATGCTGACGGCAAAGTTTGACTTTACCGACTTTCTCAAACAAACCAGACTGCTAAAAAACATGGGTTCCCTAGGCGGCATCATGAAAATGATACCGGGGATGAACAAACTCTCAGACGAACAAATGCGACAAGGAGAAGTGCAGCTAAAACGCACCGAAGCCATGATTAATTCCATGACAGTAGAAGAACGCCGCAACCCCGAACTATTAGCAAGTTCACCATCTCGCCGCCGTCGCATCGGAAAAGGTGCAGGCTATGCAGAAAACGACGTCACCAAACTCGTCAGCGATTTCCAAAAAATGCGTACCATGATGCAGCAAATGAGTCAAGGTAACTTTACAGGTATGGGAGGATTACCGGGAATGCCAGGAATGCCAGGAATGGCAGGAATGCAGCCCGGTGCCCGTGGCTACATGGGCGGCCAACAACAGAAAAAGAAAAAGAAAAAAGATAAACCCAAAAAAGGTTTCGGACAGTTGTAAAAAGCATCAAAATTAGGACTAGGCAAAAAAACCCGGTTTCTCCGAACACTTCGACTACGCTCAGTGACCGGGTGCATCGAACCGAGAGATATTGACGCAGAAACCGGGTTTTTGACCACTGACTCCTCCTTCGCGTCCTTCGCGTCTTCGCGGTTCAATAATCCACTCTCAAAAAAGGCTTCTAAGAACCTTGAATCGCTTGTCTAAATTCCCGCATCGCCTGAAGGTGATTTTCAATATTAATACACCGCGCCAATAATACAATATCTAAATCTGGTAAAACCAAAGAGCGATCGACCTCTGCATATCCATCAGCCCCCAACGAATACAAACACAGCCTACCATTTTCCCAAAACCAAACTTCAGGAATTTGCAGGCGTTTGTAAGCTTCCAACTTGTCAATACCGCCGCTAGTCACCACCACTTCCACCACCAAATCAGGAAGTTCTCGATTAGGTCCCAATTCGTAAGACAAATCCGCTTCTCGCTTCACCCTTCCAGTTTCACTTTCTAGTGTCACCGAACCCGTTGGCGTAAAATCAATCCCTCCGAATTCCAAATACAAATCCAACAGCGTTGAAATCCGCTGCTTAACAGTTTCATGTTTTTTTCCAGGCATACGTCTAATCTCCAATACCCCATCTAAAAACGACAGCCTCACCCCTGGGCGTGAGAGCAACTGTTCAACCACCTTAAACTCTCTCCAGCTCAATTCGTCAATTAAGATAGGTTCATCGAGCTTTTCTAACTTTTCTAAAGTTGTTGTCATCCCAACTGCTCCTTACTCAATTTAATCTTCATTATATCAGCGTTCAAGTCCCCCCCTTATTAAGGGGGGCTAGGGCGTGTTTTCAAACTACTCCTTAAGATTTAGATCCCCCTAAATCCCCCTTAAAAAGGGGGACTTAAAGACTCTTTCCCCCCCCTTTTTAAGGGGGGCTGGGGGGGATCTTTGGGTTTGAAAACACGCCCTAGGGGGGATCTAGACTTCGACACAAACAAGAAAGACTGTCGGTTTGACCTTAAGGTGTCATATCAATTCCTCTCTTCATCGGAATTATTCATTTCTCTCTGAGATCTCTGTGTTCTCTGTGTTCTAGTAAGGTTAAATCATTCCGATGCAACGGTCAACGATATCACCAATCCTAATCTACTGTCCCAAAGTTGCTTTATGCTCATCCGGCACAAACTCCGTCACAACTTGGCCACCCCCACCGTCACCTTTGACAATCACAGTTTGATCTTTAAGCTGTCCCGAAGCCTTCGGCCCAGTCAAATTAAACACCGGATCTAATTGTCGGTAAACCACATTTCCTTCCGCATCAAAAGTCTGATTAGTTAAATACCAAATTACTCGATCGCTATTCAACTGAGATAGACGCTTTTGTCCAATACCTAGCACATTTCCAGTCAAATAAAAAACTTTTTTATCTAAATCTCCCCTACCAGTATCCCCAGTCATCGTCACCTTTTCCACCCGGTGAAAAATCTTCACTGGCCCCGGAGAAACCACACTTTGTGCCGGAAAATTCCAACTCATCAAATTGCTTTCTATTTGCAGTGGCGGGTCTGATGGCATCAATTGAGCATTTTTGGTCAGCGTCGCAATCTTCGTTTTTAAGTCTACATCTGTCTGGTCAGCAAAACCGCTTTCTGTAACTTTTTTATCTTTATATCTGTCCAGTTGACTAGGTTTATCACTGCTGACTTTTTGCTGATCCAGAAACCAGATTAAATGCTCTGTTCGCAATTGCAAAACCGGATCTTTAATATCTGCGACTACAGAGCCGAATAACTCCATTCTCCTGGCTCTAGTGAAAACTCGCGCTTCCTTGGCTGAAGCACTCACCTGTTTGTTATCTCCAGTCAGATTATTGCGAACCACTAACACATCTTCCTTGGGCCGCCACTCCAATTCATTCCCCCTGAGCACCACTCCATTTTTGAGGTCAGTAGCAACTATTTTGCCTTTCAGAAATACCTGATTTCCTTCCTGAAATACCTGTCCTGTTTCTGCTTGAATATCGTAAATTTCTTTGCCGTCCTGAAACAATTTGCCCACGGGTTTCTGAACGTTCACTATCTTTTGGTCTTTGCTGTAAACAGCATCCTTCGACCTCACTTTCCAGAATAACTCGCCTTTTTCATTGGCCTGCTCTAGAATTACTTTGTTCAATGTTAAAGTGCTGTTTGACTTTTCAGCAGTTTTGAGATCTTCAGCTAACTTGCTTTTTTGAGTGTCGGAAGGAGCGCCACAAGCACCAATCCCCAAAAGCAAGGCAACTAAAGTTAGTAGCACCACTTTTGGGGATGAGAAATTGGAAATTTTTGATGGGTAATTAATCATTGAGTAATTAATAATTAGTAAGTGGTAATTAGTAATGTGGTAATTAATGATTTGGTAATTGGTAATTTGGTAACTTATTCATTGAAAAAGCAAATCAAAAGTTTAAAATCTCCTATATTTTATCTAAATTTTTGACTTTTAATTTTGAATTATTTAACCTATTACCCATTCCCCATTACCCATTCCCCATTACCCATTCCCCATTACCCATTCCCAACTTCCTATCTATCGTCATGTTCGTCCATCAAGCTCAAGCCAGACAAGGGGCGATAAGCATAGTTAGGGCGCGATGTTTTTTGGATATCGTCCTTAATCATTTCCAAATCGATGTAGCGATCGGCTACATTAATTAAACTGTCGCTAGTCATCGATCGCAAACTCACCACCTCAACCCGCACGCCACGATAGCTAACAGCATCCACAGCATAGGCCAAATCGCCATCGCCACTGACCAAAACCGCCGTGTCATAGGAACCAACCAAAGCCATCATATCCACTGCAATTTCTACATCTAAGTTCGCTTTCTTAGAACCATCTGGTAACTGCACCAAATCCTTAGAAATTACCCGGTATCCGTTGCGGCGCATCCACAGCAAAAACCCCTGTTGTTTCTCGTTAGTGCGATCGACACCAGTGTAGAAAAAAGACCGCAGCAGCCGGGAACCAGCCGTTAAACGGCACAGAAGCTTGGTATAATCAATCTCAATCCCTAATTGTAAAGCAGCATAAAACAAGTTAGAGCCATCAATAAAGATTGCCACTCGTCCCCGATTTTCTAAAACTTGTTCCGGCGTAAAAAGATCGTTGCTTTCTATTCTATTCAACATGATTGTTATGCCTCAATTTTTTATGAAAGATTAGGTAATGAAATAAGTGCTAATTTGCGATCGGTCATCGCACCCCGATCGCCTAATGTCAACTACGACGGTACTTTTTCCAGCAGTTCTAGTCGCTTAAAAACAGGCTGAGCTTCTCCCAGAGCTTGGTTTGCTGGTAAAGCGCCCCAGACCGAGTGAGTTGCAAAAGTTGCTAAACAGTTAACTTTTAGATAATCGTTAAAGTCAATTGAAAAACCGAGCTGCTGATAAATCGCACTGCTGATATTGGGTATAATCGGCGATAAAAGGTAAGATGCCAGTCTAACAGATTCCAGAACCGAATATAGCACTTGTTGGACAGATTCTAACTGTCCTTGCTTATACAAACTCCAAGGTGCTTGCACATCAATAAACTTATTTCCAGCTCGCACCAAAGCCAGTATAGCTTCGCAAGCTTTGCTAAAAGCTAAGTCTTCATAATAACCAGCGACTTCTTCGCCCAAATTCAGGCTCATACCCTTGAGAAGGTTATCGCTGGAAATGTTTTCGCCCAATACATTAGGAACACAACCATCGCAATATTTGTGGGCCATGTTTAAAGTACGGTTAAGCAAATTTCCAAAATCATGTGCTAACTCAGCATTCAATGTATTGATAAACCGAGTTTCGTTAAAATCGCCGTCCTGTCCGAACTCAATTTCTTTTAAGAAATAGTAACGCGCCGCATCAGCACCGTATTTATTGACCAATGAAACTGGGTCTAAAGTATTACCCTCAGTTTTACCCATTTTTTTGCCGTCTTTGGTCAAAAAGCCGTGGGCGAAGACACGACCAGGCATCGGCAAACCAGCAGACATCAGCATTGCCGGCCAATAAACTGCGTGGAAACGGAGAATATCTTTGCCAATTAAGTGGAGGTCAACTGGCCACCATTTAGATAAAGCATTCTCTAAAGTGGGGTCGATGTCAGCATCCACCAGGGCGGTGATGTATCCTACCAAAGCATCAAACCAGACATAGATGGTATGACTAGGGTCAACCGGCACCGGCAAACCCCATGCCACATTCACTCTAGAAATTGAAAAGTCTTGCAGTCCAGAGTTGACAAAGCTGAGAACTTCGTTGCGCCGACTTTCCGGCGCGATGAAATCGGGACGTTCAACATAGAGGGCTAGCAGTTTCTCTTGATAGCGCGACAGGCGGAAAAAGTAGTTTTCCTCATCGCGCCACTCAACTTCTTTGCTGGTGTGGATGGAACACCGGTGCCCCGGTAACAAATCCCGTTCTTCTTTAAATTCTTCGCAGGAAACGCAGTACCAGCCTTGTTGCTGATTCAAGTAGATGTCGCCGGAATTCCAAACCCGCTGGAAGAATTCTTTGACAATATACTCGTGGCGTCTGGATGTCGTGCGGATAAAGCGATCGTACTGGATGTTGAATTTTTCCCAAAGCGCCTCAAAGCCCGGAACAACTAGATCGCAGTGACCCTGGGGCGATCGCCCCAAACTCTCGGCGGTGCGTTGAATTTTCTGTCCGTGCTCGTCTGTCCCTGTAACTAGCAAGACTGACTTACCCCGCAGCCGCTCAAATCTGGCTATAGCATCAGCCGCCATAGTGGTGTAAGCGCTGCCAAGGTGAGGTAAATCGTTTACATAGTACAGAGGGGTTGTGATCGCAAAGGTATTTTTACTGTTATCGATCGATTTCATTTAATCCTAAAAAAAATTACTTAAATCTCGCCTTCGATCTTAACTTAAGAGTTGAACCTTAGCTGGAGTGGCAATTTTGCTAAATTGGCTGGAAGCTATTTGCAATTTGCCAACCCTGGTTATTCCCAACAGACAAATGGGTTTAATAACTACATTAATCTTTTTTACATATTTTTGACCAACTCTCAAAAATGTCTTAATATTTTGACTTTTCTTTGAAAAATAGTCTATTGCCCCAGAGTGGGGCATTGGCACAGGGGAATAGTGCCAGACCGGGAGAGTGGCAGATGACTAATGACTACTGACTTTAGTTTGATGACATCCGCCCCTGAACTTCCAAATCTGAATCCAAAATATGCTATGATATATGCAAAAAAAAACCCAAGCTATTAAACTTGGGGGTATCAAATCAGGGTGCATCTATGAATCTACTATGCGGAATCTATGGATCGGCTTCAGGAAAATTAGCTCGATTTCCGCCAATGGCTTCCGACAAATAATCTGCGGCTGCTTCCACAACTGCGATCGCATTTTCGTACACCATCCGCGTCGGTCCCAAAACCCCAACACTCCCCACAGGTAAAGAGCCGCGCCGATAAGTGGAAGAAATCAGAGTACAACCGCGAATTGGTTCTAGGGAGTTTTCCGAGCCAATTCTGACTGTCACCCGTCTACCGGCGGTTTCCAAGTCTGGAGATTCAAAGATTAAAGGCCAAAGTAGTTCCTGTTCTTGTTCGAGGAGTTGAACGAGGGTTTGAACTTGCTGCAACTGCGAGAACTCCGGTAAACGTAATGCTTCAGCCAAACCGCCGATCAAAATCCGGGTGTAGGTGGGAGTCTCGGCCCGACGGCTCAAGGCCGCCAGCATAGTTCCCATCAACTCAGCGTACAGTTCAAAGTCCTGGTTTAATTCGCTAAGCGCGATCGTACTGAGTTCCGAGAACGAGCGCCCGCGCAATTTAGAGTTCAAAAAATTGGATAAAATCTGTAATTCGCGATCGACTATTTCTACATCCAGCTTTTTACCTTCTGTGTCTTGAGGTAACTGCACCAACACTGACTGGGTTTCGTAGGCATCTGTCACCACTATCAGCATCACCTTTCCGGGTTCTAGCTGCACCAGTTGCAAGTGTCGCAAGCAAGCGATATTGGTTTGGGGTATGGTGATCAGGGCAATGTAACCGCTAATAGTCGCCAGAATTTGAGCGGCACCTCGAAGTACCGCCGAGCGACGACCATCAGACCAATTGAGCTGGTCGAGTACCTGTTCCACCTTACCGGCGAGTTTCTCTGAAGGCTGGATCAGTCGATCGACATAAAGTCTGTAGCCAGAATCAGAGGGGACACGTCCTGCAGAAGTGTGAGGTTGATAGAGGAGTCCTGCTTTTTCGAGAGTTCCCATCGCATTGCGAATTGTAGCTGGGCTGACAGTGAGTTTGTACTCATCAACCAAAGCTTTTGAGCCAACGGGTTCGGCTGTAGCAATATAGTGGCGAACCGTTGCCCACAGGATGTGTTGTTGCCGATCGGTGAGGTTGACGCGCACAGATATTTAAGCTGAATTTGAATTCAAACAATTTGCCACTATTCAGTTTTGACACTCTCCGCCCGGTCGGTACGGAGATTCTTAAGAAGCTTTGACACTCTTAAAGGCGCTGTCAAGACACCTCTAGACGTTCAAAACAACTACCTTTTGGTGCTGCAATTACGTTTACTTTTTGCCTTATGCTTTCGTTCGCAATGCATCAACACTATTGCCAGTTCGGTACGCTCCCCATCCTGCGCTGCTTGGCAGTGCCATAGTCTTTCTCAGACAAAAATGCTGAGGGTGTCTTACTGCCCGGAATCTCACCGTTCTAGGAATGGTTTAACACGTAGTTGATACGCCTACTTGTTCTGCATTATACTAATATACTATAGTTTAGCTAAAAACCCGGACAATCTAAAAGACTATCCGGGTTGTGTTTGCTTCCATAGCAGAGACTGGCAGCTATCAGACTGCAACTGCGTTTCATCAAGAGCTTGAAAGACCGGGGTTCTCACGCGACGCCCTATAGCAGAAGAAAGAAGTCAGCAGGAGCGGATTTTTGTCAACCACCCAGACCTCTCTAAAATCGATCGCCCAGCAATCTTTGGCGCACCCCCTCAGCAATTTTCTGCCCCAAATACTCAGGAATTAAACTTTCATTGGGGCCCAACAAGTAGAGAATTAAACGAGTCCGCCCCCGCCAAACCAGTAAATTAGCATTCACCACCAACAAATCCTCTTGCCAAATGGCATACATAACTTTGTAAAAAAGTCCAGGCTGATTGTCTGCTTCAATCAGCAAAGCTGGCAAGTGGAACACTGGATCGACGTAGAATTCCGTTGCCACGTCCTCTAAACCCGCGTCTAGATTAAATTCCACCGCCAACATCTCTTCAACTTCAAAATGTCCTGCCAAGGCCTCTCTAACCGCCCTACAGACGTTTTCTGCGGTTTTATCTGCCAGTACCTTGCCTCCGCGAGATACTACCAATTTGATAAATACCAACATCGGCGGGTAAATTTGACCGTATAGACTCAGACTATGAATCGTTAGTCCATAGGCGGCCAGGACTCCAAAAATATCACTCAACAAAAAAGACTGGTTGCGATAAGCAAAATGCAGGGCACTTTTGTTACCTTCCGGTCTGACTTCGATGACTGCTTGTCTAGTTTTATACAGTTGATAAGCTAATTTGAGGTTTTGCAGTTGAATTTCACTGCTGACAAATTGCTCGTAAAACTGCGGAAACGCCCGGTTAAAGCGCTTGAGCAGTTCTAGTGTAGATGGTTTTAAACCCGAAGCCATAATTGAGGGGAAGGTGCGGGAGATATACTAGGTTCCGATCGCCATGCACAGGAACGATGCGAAGAGGTTTAAAGTCTCCACGGATGAATTTGTACCCAACTTGATCAGCATCAGAATAGTGGAGACTCAATGTGGGACGACAAATCCGTCTTTTCGGCGTAAGATGAGTGTACCGTAAACTGTTGCTCAAAAGATTACCCGCAATTCATCCCATCCCGATCGGAGTGGGTCTATGTTTCGGGCTCTCTGTAACGTCGTCCAACTTCTACTACCTTAACCGCGCCTGCATGGGTTTTTGGAAAAACTTATTTAGTAGTTCTGAGTCTGCCTCTGTACCCCAAACAGCAGAATTTGAGGAAGATGTGACTGTTGGGTCTGGCGATCCGCTGTCCCCAACTTTTCGCAAACCCAACTCCCTCGGCAACGCTCGCATCTTTTTTAGTTGCGATCGGGATATTGACCTCTACGAACTCGAAGAACTTTGTAATGCAGTTGGTTGGTCCCGCCGTCCCCTGCGAAAAGTCAAAAAAGCTATTGTACACAGCTTCTTAGTCGTCTCTATGTGGGAGATCCGGGGCCCCCAGCGACGGCTGGTAGGTTTCGCCAGAGCGACTTCAGACCACGCTTTTAATGCCACGCTATGGGATGTGGTAGTTCATCCTGATTACCAAGGTAAGGGTATGGGCAAGGCACTGATGAAATACATCATTAAAAAACTCCGTAGTGAAGACATCAGCAACATTACCTTATTTGCTGACCCTCAAGTTGTGGATTTTTACCGAAATTTGGGCTTTATGTCAGATCCAGAGGGGATTAAAGGTATGTTCTGGTATCCAGATTAGTCGATCGGTACAGGTCAGCGTTGATTTTTGGGGGCCTTGCCCGATTGACGCTGGCATCACCCTTGGAAGTACATTTCGAGTTCAAATGAAAAAATAGCTTGACAAGTTCCTGGTTTTATGTGTTAATGGTCATGGGGTGGATAACTACCACACCGGGATGTAGCGCAGTTTGGTAGCGCGCCTGCTTTGGGAGCAGGATGTCGCAGGTTCAAATCCTGTCATCCCGATTTAACTTAATGCTTAAAGACTTGATTTAAATATCTTCGCGCTGCTCTCAAAGCATTTGTGCGATCGGGGTTATATGCCCCATAGGTAGAATTTATTTATAGAGATAAATAAAATTCTGCGATCGCCTAAAATGGCTTGTAGGGGCGGGTTTTACGAATCATTTTTGATGAATACAAACCATCTCAATCAACCCGCCCCTTACTTTGGGTAACTACCGAATTTGAAATTAATCATCCGGCATCCGCTTACTTAAGGTTCCACCCAGCGATCGTCCGACTTAATCAAATTAATCAATTCTTCCACACCTCTGTCCTCCGGCACCTTCTTAATTTCTTCCCGGCCCCGGTACAGCGAAATATAACCAGCCTGCTTCCCCACATAACCATAGTCAGCATCAGCCATTTCTCCAGGCCCATTGACAATACAGCCCATTACTGCTATATCCAAACCCGTCAGATGCTGCGTCGCCGCCCTCACTTTGTGCAGCACTTCCTCTAAATTAAACAAAGTACGACCACAGGAAGGACAAGCCACATACTCAACCATCGTTTTCCGCAATCCCAAGGCTTGCAGAATGCTGTAGCAGACAGGAATTTCCTTTTCAGGGGCCTCTGTCAGGGAGACGCGGATGGTGTCGCCGATGCCGTCAGCCAATAGCGGTGCGATCCCCGCGGTGGACTTGATACGGCCATATTCCCCGTCGCCAGCTTCGGTGACACCCAAATGCAGGGGGTAATCCATGCCCAGTTGGTCCATCCGGTGTGCCATTAAGCGGTAAGCCGCTACCATCACCGGGGCACGGGAGGCTTTCAGGGAAATGACGATGTTGCCGAAGTCCAGGGATTCGCAAATTTTGATGAATTCCAGGGCGGATTCTACCATGCCTTCTGGGGTGTCGCCGTAGGTGAACAGCATCCTTTCGGCAAGGGAACCGTGATTGACTCCGATTCGCAAAGCTTTGCCCTGATCTCGGAGAGATATCACTAGGGGTTCCAGGGTTTCCCGGATTTTTTCGCCAATTTCGGCGAATTCGGCATCGGTATATTCGGTTCTGTCAGCTTTCGGTTTCTCGAACACGTACAAACCCGGATTGATTCTCACTTTGTCTACGTGTTTGGCCACTTCTAGGGCGATTTTCATGCCATTGTGGTGGACATCGGCAACGAGGGGTACTGGTTGGTAGGTGGCGATCAGTTTTTGCTTGATTTCGGCTAAGGCTTTGGCGTGGGCCATGCTGGGCACGGTGACGCGGACGATTTCGCAGCCAATCTCGTGCAATCGCCTAATTCCGGCTACTGAACCGTCGATGTCGAGGGTGTCTTCGTTAATCATCGATTGTACGACGACTGGGTTGCCGCCACCGATGGTGACGCTACCGACTTTGACTGGTCTGGTTTTGCGCCGTTTGATGGTGGTGTCGAAGGCTGGTTGAGGGTTGGGGGTTTTAGTTGGATTTGGTAGAGTTTGCATAATTGATTGCTGGGTTCTGTTACCAAAAGTTTATAAAATTGTCTCTGCTGTTTTTTAGATTGCCACAGAAAGGGTCAGTTTGGAGATTGAGGTTTGGGGATTTGGTTTTTTTTAATGGATGTGCGATCGAATTTATGGACTAGGCCCGATCGCACATATTCCGATCGTCTGCCTCGCAATTCTCGAAAATAGTTTAGAATCTAAAAATGATCTCCAAAACCAATTTGTGCGATCGCACCTGTTAGGATTTTGCAGCCACCATAAAATCTCAAATCGGTTGATTTTGCAGTTAGCATAAAATCTAACAATCCCCAATCCCCGATCGATAAATCTCACAATCCCCAAGCCCCAATCTAAAATCGACAGTTTGTGCAACTAAAACAAGTAATTATTGCCCACAAAGCCAGAGATCCCTTCAGCCAGCGGTGGGCAGAACAATGTGCTCGGCAGTTAGAAAGTCGTGGTTGTCATGTTTTGATGGGGCCTAGTGGCCCAAAAGATAACCCCTACCCAGTGTTTTTGGCTTCTAGTACCAGCCCCATAGATTTAGCTGTGGTGCTTGGTGGTGACGGCACTGCCCTCGCTGCTGCCCGAAATTTAGCTGCTGATGGTATCCCCATTTTGGCTGCCAATGTGGGGGGACACTTAGGTTTTTTAACTGAATCTTTTGAGGATTTCCAAAATACTGAAGAGATTTGGGACAGACTTAGTGAAGATAGGTACGCCGTACAGAAGCGGATGATGTTGCAGGCGGCGATTTTTCAGGGAAATAGAACTAATCTGGAACCGGAAAGCGATCGCTTTTTGGCCCTCAATGAAATGTGCATCAAACCTGCTTGCGCCGATCGAATGCCCAGTTGTATTCTGGAAATGGAAGTTGACGGCGAAGTAGTGGATCAATATCAGGGCGACGGCTTAATTGTCGCAACTCCGACCGGTTCGACTTGCTACACCGCATCCGCCAACGGGCCGATTATACACCCTGGCATGGACGCGATCGCCGTTACCCCCATTTGCCCTTTAAGTTTATCCAGCCGCCCCGTAGTTTTGCCACCCGGTTCTGTAGTCAGCATTTGGCCCTTAGCAGATTACGAACTCAGTACCAAACTCTGGACAGATGGGATTTTAGGTACTGCCATTTGGCCAGGACAGCGCGTAGACGTGCGGATGGCGGACTGCGAGGCTAAATTTATCATTTTGCGAGAAAACTATTCTTATTACGGCACATTGAGAGAAAAACTTCAGTGGGCAGGAGCCCGCATTCGGTATAACAACAATCACCGCAATTAAAAGCCAATTAAATCCTTAAATTTGAGTGTGAGTACCATCACAAAACGGGGCATTATTAGTATATTTGCAATTGCAAAGTGCTACGGTTTTTTTCTCGGTAATTTCAAAAGCTACTGGTCCAAATTCCGTACCTTTATGACTACCATCACAATCAGGCTGATTTTGAGATTGACCACACTTACACCAATAGTAAGTACCAGGCTCTAATTCGATAACAACGGGCTTTTTATCAAAAACAACAGGTGCGCTCATTAAATTATCCTCTCAGGAATGGCAACAGATTTGAGATCTATCTGCTTTTGGGATATTTGTAGTTTAAACTAAGTAAAACAATCATAAAAGTATGCACTTTAAAGTAAGGTAGTACCCAAAAAGATACTATGGAAGTCAAAACAGATACGGAGAGAGCCAGTTGTGTTGTAGAAAGAACTTTAGATGTCATTGGCGGACGTTGGAAAGTATTAATCCTCCGCGAGCTATTTCAAGGTGTGAAGCGTTTTAATCAGTTGCAAAGGGCCTTAAAAGGCATTACTCAAAAAATGCTGACGCAACAACTGCGCGAGATGGAGTCACACGGGATTGTCCATCGCGAAATTTACTTACAGGTTCCTCCTAAAGTCGAATATTCGGTAACACCTTTGGGAGAAAGCCTCAAACCTATCATCGACGCGATGCACGAATGGGGTGTAAATTATCTCGATCGAACAAATTAATTTTGACAAAAAATTAGCGATCGCCTTGTAGTTTACCTGAAGCGCGATCGCTTTTTATAGCAGTGCTATTAACAGCCTTGGTAGTTGCTATATTTTGTGTATTTAAAAACAAACGACCACTTCTAATTTACCACTTCAAAAGTTACTGTTCTACTCAGCCACAGTGGCTGATTTTCCGCCACGCCTTCGGGACGACTTTTGCTAGAAGCAACTTGTATTCTGTCACTGTCTATTCCTTTATTAACTAAAGCTAATTTCACATTTTTCGCCCTTTCTAGTGCCAATCTTTGATTTTCTGCTGGATTGCTTTTAAAATCGCTATGTCCAACTACTCTAAAATTCTTGCCTTTATTTTCCGCCATAAATGCCTTGATTTCTTTCATTTTTTGGGTGATGTCGTTCGGCTGCAAAGTAGCAGCACCCACACCAAAATAAATCCGAATTCCCATTGCCTTAGACAGGGGTTTAGTTCCTATTCCCACTGTATTTGTGACAGACTTCACCCCCGGAATTTTCGCAAAAGCTTCAGTTATTTTCTGAGCATCTTTTGCCTGGAGTACGCTACCCTCGACGGTGACTTTCTCTGCCGCATAACGAGCCGAAATGTCAATGCTTTCTACTTTGTTCAACAGAGCCACTGTCCGCTTGACATCAGCCTCCACTAACACTGGGTCTGGAGGTACTTCCACAGCTATAATTTTATTGTCTAAGGTTAATTGTGGCACAACTCTTTGAGCTATTTGTAAGGCTCTTGAACGCAATTTCTGATTTGGTACTCGTCCCGAAAGCTCTGCGACTTTACCTTTCACATCTGCGGTGAGTCGATACACTGATAATTCGGGAGCAGACTGTAAAGCTAAATTTGTCTCTGCTTCTAATCTGCGTTCAATTCCACTACGGTATTGATGAATCCCCCAAGGTACTATAATTAAACCTAAAAGTCCAAATCCCACCATTAATAACGCTTTAGGTTGAGTGGATTTAGCTTTGACATTTGTATCAATTAATTTCCGCAACTCGGAATTGACTTCCACAGGGATACTGGCTGGATCTCCATTAAATGACTGGATTTTATTGCCGTATTCTTGAACAATATTTTTGAAAATTGCTCGCATTTTGTACTTAAACCATTGGCGGGTTTCTCCTTGCACCACTACCGCTAGATAACAGGAACCCGCTACTTCCAATACAATCGTAGATGTGCCATATTCTATGGCATCAATTTCTGCAATATTGCCAGACTGAGAGATACAGTCGTTGACAAAAGAACGAATCGCAGTCAACATCCCCGCCACCATTTCTGATTCTAGCTGCTCCCGTTGTGACTGTTGCACTGCTGTAATTACTAACCCAGAGTCTTTTTGAATTAAAAATACTGCCTTAACAGTTGATGGTGTGGTCTCTTTCATCAGCAATTCTGCTTCAGAAATCCCTTGTAACTTAGCTTTAAATTTGCGGGTAATTCCCTCAAAGCTGACCGCTTTTTCGAGTTTTTCATTAATCTCCTGTATCGTCTCGGCCATGTACTTCAAAATCGTACCACCTATAATCGGGTAGAGTGCATCCGACATCGCTTCTCTATTAAGATTAATTTGTCTTCTAACAGCAGAGGCTATTTCGGGTGCGATCGCCTGTGCAATCTCATCTGGCGATTCATTGATGCGGTGGCTGATTCCCACAGGTATCGCTGGAGATATTGCGATTCCCATCGATTGCCTATTTTCCCTGGTTTTATTATTAATTACTTGATCGATTATGGGGGCAATTGTTTCAGTAAATGCTTCCTGGGATTCGTTAATTGTGTCTAGCATCATTTCCAGGAAAATGGCTTTAATTTTGGCAACTAATGCTTCCTCATTGCCACCCCATTGAGCATCATTGACTTTACGTTCCAGATTTTCTACTTTATCATTTAGTTGATAATTATAATTAACAACTTCATCTAATAAAGGCAAAATTGATTCAATGACAGATTGTTCTAGTTGCTTGTGATGACCGACCATAAGTTCGTCAATTAAAGGTTTCAATAAATCGGTAAACAAGTCAGTAGATTCATAAATTCGGTGTTCGATAGCGATAATTTTTTGTTCGATTTTCCCCAGTCTTTCTTCTATTCTTTTATTTTGAATAATGCCATCCACCGCGGGACCGATCGCACTTTCTATCTCTACCCTTGCTTCGCTAATTTTTTCCAACAGCATCTGAGATATCCGTGGCATAATCCTTGCCATCAACCCTTCTAACTGGGCGACAGTTTCCTGCTGAACTTCGATAATTTGATGCTCATTTCTTAATATTCTTGCTTCTATGCCACTGTTTTGAAAAGCTTCGTTGATGCCTGGTGCGATCGCCTCTCTCACCTCTAACTTTGTCTCATCTATCTTCCGATTCAGCGACTCAATCATTAACGGCATCAGCCTGGCCATTATTTCTTCCGGTTGAGAATTCTGCTTTTTCTGAATCAGATTAACTTTATTTTCTACATTCAACAGTTGCCCTTTAATTACTTCTTGATGACTTTGGCTAGCCATCAAAGGTTCGATGAGGGCGGCTAAATCTAATTTAGATTCATCTATTTTACGGTTAAGTAACTCCGTGATGATTGGCATTACCCGCCCAATTATTTCTTCCGGCTGCTGAATTTGTGGTTGTTGATCTAGCAGTCGCCCTTCGATGATATTTAATACTTTTTCTTCGATTTCTGCCCAAGCTATTCTCACCTGGGCTGAGGGTGTCACAGTCTGGATTAGCTCAGATTTTAACTCACTGATTTTCCGATTCAGCGACTCGTTAATTATGGGCAGTAGTTGTTTGACTAAATCTTCCGGCTGCTGCTGAAAACGCTGTTGAACTTGAGCAACTTTATGTTCAATATTTAATACTTTTTCTTCTAGGCCGTTTTGGTGATTAATTACTTCCTTAACTGCCGGTGCAATGTTTGAGTCTACCGCTAACTTCGACTCCTCTAGTTTGCGGTTGAGCAAATCGCTGATTATGGGAGTTAACCCTTTGATTAACTGTTCGGAATTGGGGATTTTTTGCTGAGATAGAATCGCGATTTGATTTTGTAGTTCTACTACTTTTGCTTCTATTTCGCTCTGATTAATTCTGGGACTACCATCCGGTGCGATCGCCTCTCGCAACTCAGACTTCAATTCCCTGACTTGGCCGCTCAGCAACTCAGGAATTAATGGTGTTAATAATTTTAGCAACTCATCAGGATCGGAAATCAACCTTTCAAAGTTTGCCAACCTCTGTTCTACGCTCAAAATATTATCATAAAATTCTGGTAAATCCCGTTCAAATAGTAATTGTTGCAACCGCTTTAACTTTTCTCTAGCCTCTTCTAAGGTTTCCTCCGAAGGCACTTCTTCGTTTTGGGGCTGGGATTTTCGCGATCCGAACCGTTCTTTTTTGATGTTTTTATGACTGGATTTTTCGGGTTCACTTGTCAAAACTTCGGGGATAATTGCTGGTGATTCTATCAGAAAAGACCACTGCTGATTGGGTTCATTTTTCTCCTCATTATTATTTTTAGACATTTTTGTACACCTTAAATTAATTTCGTTAGACTCATTTTTAAATTTTAATAACTGGAACTCCGCCAGCATTTTCATTAATTCTTGAAGTTGCTCGCCAGCATTACTACCTATCTGATTTGTAGGATCAGTTTCAGTGTTTTCTAATTGCTCCCTTTCCTCTGAATTGAGATTAAATTCTGTCATAATTTTATACCATGATTTGACTTTGACTAATGAAAGGAAATCACCCGTTGGCAACCCCATATAAGGGAAAATCAATAGCAAATTTCAACAGAATCAAGCTAACTAACCTATCTATAGCAATTCTAAATCATTTGTGAATTTCTTGCTCCCAGACCTTAATAAGGGGAGGGTTGGGGTTGGGTAAAAAACTTGCGACTCCTGCAAGGATTGCTATATACTTGATTAACCTTAGTTAATTAACCTCATCTTTTTAGACACTTACCGGGTTCTCTGTACTGGGAGAGAGAGGGCGATCGGTTTTATTTAGTATCTCGCGGATCGCCCCATTTCACCACTGCTCTTCTCCTGGCCAACTCCCTCCCAAGCTCCAAGGCCGATTTCATGCTGGAAGCATCCGCAATCCCTCTACCTACAATATCAAAAGCAGTGCCATGATCGGGGGATGTGCGGACAAAGGGCAAGCCAATTGTAGTGTTAACTGCTCGATCAAAAGCCATTAATTTTACCGGAATCAAACCTTGGTCGTGGTACATTGCCAAATAAGCATCGTGAGCTGGTGCTGCTAAACCGTACCAAGCTTTACCGGGCTTTACCCAGAGGGTATCCGGTGGGATTGGCCCGTCTAACTGCACTTGGCTAAATCGATCGCGCTGAGTTTCCAACCAGGGTATCATCCAGTCTTGCTCTTCATTTCCCAGTTTCCCATTTTCGCCGCTGTGAGGATTCAACCCAGACACGGCTATTCTGGGTGTTTCGATCCCAAAATCTGCCCGCAAACACTCGATGAGCAATTCCAGTTTTTCGCTCAACAACTCTGGAGTCAAAGCATCCGGGACTTGACGTAGGGAAATATGTGTGGTAGCGAGTAAAGTAATCAGCATCCAGTTGCTGTGGGGAGATTTGGCTGCAAACAGCATTCCGAAGCGTTTCGATCGCGCTTTTTCTGCCAGAAGCTCTGTTTGTCCAGGATAATTATAACCTGCGGCCTGCCAACAAGTTTTGGAAATCGGCCCTGTGACAATCGCCGAAAATTCACCAGCCAGGGTACGGGCGATCGCACTTTCGAGATAAGCAAAGCTAGCAGCCCCACTCGCTGCATTACCAACACCAGGGATAATTTCGCCCCACTTGCTGTCGGATTCGACATCGATAATATTTAATGTGTCGGGATTTGCCAAAGCTACGGATGGATCTAGCGATCGCAACCTATCATAAGTTTGGTGCAAAATTGTCCGAGAGCCGATCGTCCACACCCCAACAGCCTCTGCGGGATCAGCCAAAGCCTTGAGAATCACTTCTGGTCCGATTCCCGCTGGATCTCCCAGAGTTACAGCTAGTTTAAATCCTCGATCGAGCATCAAGGCATTTTCTCCAGAAATCAACAACAGTTTCAGCACTGAGATTTTAGCATTCCTGTAGCTGGTTGCCCGAAATTATATTATGTTTGTTTAATGCGATCGTCCAACTAGACATCTAAAATCATGAATCCTGAAATTTTAAATGCAGCCTTGTTGTCCTTTTCCCTAATTTTTGTCGGTATCGGTGGAGGCTTCCTCCTGCTCAAACTCCAAGGCGGCGAAGAATAAGTTTTTTCAATTACACCTTATAAAGTAGGGACACTCAAGCGAGCCCATTAGTGTCAACTTAACGTTAAACCCAGTCACAGACTGCTGTTTGACTATTAAACTTAGATCCGAACGAGCCCCCCTTAAGAAGGGGGGGACAAGAGTCTTTTCTCTCGTCCCCCTTCTTAAGGGGGATTTAGGGGGATCTAGACTTTGCCTAAAAGCTACATTTATATGGCTTTTAGGCTTAAGTTGACACTCCTTGGGCACTGCCGTCTCCTACAGGGATCGATCAGAAAGCCAGCCTTTTGCCGAAGGTGTCAACGCCAAAATGAGAAAATCTTAGGTTTTTGTTAAGTTTTTTTAACAAACTTAACAAAAACCTGATACCATCTTATTGAAAGTTTAAGATTCATAATTAATCCCTAGATGACTTTATTGATTTTAGGTGCCACCGGCACACTCGGCCGCCAAATAGCCCGCCGCGCCCTCGACGAAGGCTACCAGGTGCGTTGCTTGGTCAGAAATTACAGAAAAGCTGCATTTTTAAAAGAATGGGGCGCCGAACTTGTACCGGGCAACCTTTGCCAGCCAGATAGCTTAACTTCTGCACTAGAAGGAGTAACAGCTATCATCGATGCAGCAACAGCCAGCGCAGCCGATTCTGTAAGCATCAAAAGAGTAGACTGGGACGGAAAAGTATCGCTGATTCAAGCAGCAGTAGCAGCAGGCGTCAAGCGTTACATCTTCTTTTCGTTTCTCGATGCCGAGAAATATCCCCAAGTCCCCTTATTAGAAATCAAGCGCTGTACCGAGCTGTTTTTAGCAGAATCTGGTCTAGATTACACAATTTTGAGACCATGTGGCTTTTTGCAAGGACTGCTAAGCCTGTACGCAATGCCGATTTTGGATAGTCAAGGAGTTTGGTTGCCCAATAAGCCGTCAGCCCTTGCCTACATGAACACTCAGGATGTGGCTAAATTTGCAGTTCGGGCCCTTTCCGTTCCCGAAACTGAGAAAAAAAGCTTTCCGATGGTGGGCCCTCGCGCTTGGGATGCTGAAGAAATTGTCCGCTTATGCGAACGACTATCTGGCAAAGAAGCCAAAATCACCCGCACCCCAGATGCTTTGTTGAAGGCTACTCGTCAATTTGCTAGCTTCTTTCAGTGGAGTTGGAATGTAGCTGACAGGTTAGCTTTTTCAGAAGTTTTGGCGGCAGGAAAACCCTTGAAAGCTCCGATGGATGAAGTTTATAGCGTCTTCGGAATAGACCCCAAAGAGACTACTACTTTGGAATCTTATCTCGAAGAATACTTTAGTCTGATTACCAAGAAGCTCAAAGAAATAGAGTACGAGCAGCTTAAAACGAAAAAACGGGGTAAACAAAAAATGCCTTTTACATTTTAATTTGCCCATCGCCCATTCCTCTGACTCAAATTGCTTAGTCTGGGGATGAAATGTCGGTAATTTGTGGCGGTTCCATGCCGCCACAAACTGCAAAATCTACTTTATTAAATAAAAATTTCATGACGGCAACAAGACAGGCCATATTAAAACTATTTTCAACCCGAACTTGGGAACTTTTCAATTTATTAGACTTCGACCATATTTATTGTGGAACAGCTATCTTGCCTGTTCAAGATTGGCAATTCTTGCGATGTCTATTAGACCTCGACCATATTTATTGTGGAACAGGCATCTTGCCTGTTCAAGATTGGCAATTCTTGCGATGTCTATCAAATAAAAAGGACGTAGTTTTTGTCCTCGACGATAGTAGGGCGGGGTAGTTTATCGTGCCGAAAGCTGGGATTATATACAACGATGTTAAACCTGTATCTTGTCGCATCGCCCAAGAGTTGAAAGAACAACTGACGGCGATCGGCTGGGATGTCTGCGCGGTTTCCGGTTCCGGGGGAATTTTGGGCTATTCTAGTCCCGATCGCCCCATGTGTCATACTCCGATCGACCAACTCGTCCCCCCCGGTTTTGACAGCGACATGGAATTTGCCGTGGTGTTGGGAGGCGACGGTACTGTGCTGTCTGCGTTTCGCCAAGTCGCTCCCATTGGAGTGCCACTGCTGACTGTCAATACCGGTCACATGGGTTTTTTGACCGAAACTTACCTTAACTTGCTGCCACAAGCCTTAGAGAAGGTGCTGGCTGGAGAATACGAAATCGAAGAAAGGTCAATGCTAGCAGTACGGTTGTTTCGCGACAATGACTGCCTCTGGGAAGCGCTGTGTTTGAATGAAATGGTGCTGCACCGAGAACCGCTGACTTGTATGTGTCATTTTGAAGTGGCGATCGGGCAACACGCTTCTGTGGACATTGCCGCCGATGGGATAATCATCTCCACTCCCACAGGATCGACAGCCTACGCCCTATCTGCTGGCGGCCCAGTGATTATTCCGGGAGTACCGGTGTTGCAATTGCTACCTATTTGCCCGCATTCCATGGCGTCGCGGGCTTTGGTATTTTCCAACACAGAACCGGTGAAGATTTTGCCAGCAAGTCCGAACCGTCTGGTTATGGTGGTAGACGGGAACGGGGGATGTTATGTTCTACCGGAGGATTGGGTGCAAGTAGAAAAAGCTCCGTACCGCGCCCGTTTTGTTCGGGTACAACCTCCTGAATTTTTCCATGTTTTGCGGGAAAAATTGGGCTGGGGATTACCTCATATTGCTAAACCCAGTTCCGTTGAGTTGCCATGATAGTTGTTGTTGACACTCCCCCCCGGCGCGAATGCACGGGTTTTTTAGTGATATTAATTCCGGTAACACCGGAATAATATAGAGGAGACGGCAGTGCCCATTGGTGTCAACTTAAGGTAGAACCAATAGTCCGGCAGGGGTTTAAACCCCTGCCTCAAAGCGCAAGTCCTCTCAAAGAGGACTGAAGAACTCATTAGTCCTCTTTGAGAGGACTTTAGCTATTAGACAGGGGTTTAAACCCCGCTTAGGACTCGCGGGATGACCAATGAACTTGGCGGGCTGACAGCTTAAGTTGACACCTATGGGCTCTTGGAGTGTCCCTACCCAAAGTAATATTGTAGGGACTAAGGCCAAGCCGTCTCCTAATTTGGTCTACTAATAATTCCGGTGCTCCAGTATCTAAAATAATGGGGTTACTCATCATTCTCCGAAGCCTTTTAGGTATTGGGAATTGTGGGAAAGATCTTCGAGATCGCTATCTAAACAACCAACAAACTCTTGGGCTGCTTGTGTAAAAGATATTTTCTGTGACTTTGTATCAATCGGCTCAAAGGTTTTTTTATTGGCTTGAAACTCAAGAAATTCGATATATTCAAAAATCTTTTCGAGTTGATTTGGGGGGAAATGTTGGATTTTTTGGATTGCCATTTCTAGGGTTAACATGGGTTTCTCCTTGGTTATTTTTGGTACTATTTTAACGATTTACACAAACATCTTTTTTTTGGATCTACTAGCTTGTTGCATGAGTGCGCGATCGCAGGGTATCTATTTATTCTACCAATTTTCTGATTTGTCAAGCTCTCGATCGAGCTTCCGAATCATCTCCAAAGTCAGGTAGCGTTTGCGAGATAGCGTTGGTACGCAGGAACATTTTTGTTTAACATCCTACCCATTACCTATTCCCCATTCCCTAAACCACCGCTGCGATCGAGAAAATCAGTAATCTCCTGATAAAAAGCCTGTCCCTTTCCCCTGCTGCTACTTGCAGTCACCAATAATCTTAAAACTTCCACAAGCGAACTAATCGTAGCATCAAAAATCAATGCAAACAACTGGCTTAAATCATCTTGATTCTGTTGCCCATATGCCAAAGCATTAATATAATCATTGCGGATTTGGTTGTCAATCACCACAATCGGATAGCCAGCACGAATTAAGAGTAAATTCATTAATAATCTGGCGCTTCGACCATTCCCATCGCGAAAAGGATGGATAGAAACAAAACGATAATGAGCCATAGTCGCATATTCGACTGGATGGAGATTTAAGGCAGATTCTGAATTGAGCCATATCGCAAAATCTCTCATTAATTGAGACAGTAAATAATGGGGAGGATAACGATAGTTAGTTCCCGCCGCCATCACATCCAGAGTGCGATAACTACCCGCTTCCTCCGGGTTAATTTTGCGGAGAATAAGATTGTGAATTTGCTTGATTTCCCATTCATTAATCTCCGTATCTTTTTGGGCTAAATTTTCAATATAATCGATCGCCTCCTTATGTCCAATAACTTCTAAATGTTCGTCAAGGGTTTTGCCCCCCACAGTAATGCCCTTCGTTAAAACTAATTCCGTTTCACTTTGGGTTAAAGTATTACCCTCAATGGCATTTGAGTTATAAGTAAAGCGAACATCATAGAGCTTTTTGAGTTCGGCGACGAGGGTGGAATCGAATGGTCTAAACCCATCTAGCCAAGCTTTTAGTTTATCGATTCGTTCTAATTTAAGCCGATAATTCATCATTAAATAGTTGTCGATCGAAGAGGTTAATGAAAATTCCTTGTGTTTACCTAAAATAATTACCTTTTGAATGAATTTCTCGTATAGTTGAGTCTCCATCTTTGAAAATACTCCCCCATTCCTTAAATTGCCAATTTTTCACAAAATCGCCAAATCAGGCGATCGCTCTCCGACCTTGCGCGATCCATAGATTGTAACTCTAAGGCGATCGGCCAAAGTCTTCGATGTCCGATCGCGCTTAAACTCAGAAATCACAACACAAGAACATTTTTACTCTTCTTCATCATTATCCAAAAGCTGTTTTAAAGAATCAAAATTTTGTTGAGAACTGTGGCGAACGCGGTGAATTTTAACCATTCTAGTATTTTCATTTTCTACGATACTAAATAAAATACGATATTTCTTCTCATATAAAAGTTGACGTATTTCCAGATCCAAATACTCACTTTCTAATGCCAAGGGACAACGACTAGGAAAGCTTTCCAGTTTGAGCATTATTTCATAACAGCCCCTAACCCAACGATAGGATTTTTCAGGAGCATTGAGCTTGAGCCACAAAAATATATTTTCTATGTCATGAATAGCAGTAGGAGATATCTCAACTCGGTAGGTCATATTTTTTTTGAAGCTCTTCAAAAGCTTGATGAATAGAAACCCCTTCGCCTCGATCGAATTCCCCTAAGCTTTGACGAATACCTGCAAGAGTTTCAAGAAGTTCTAACCGATTAAGTAGTTTTTCATAACTTTCCGCATCCTGAAGCACAGCAACCGCTTTACCATTAATGGTAATTACGATTGGTGTTTTATCTATTTCAAACTGATGAAGCAACTCAGGAGCTTCCTGTTGAAATTGGTTCAGGGGGCGGCTACGGGAGAGGTTAAGCATGGTGTTCACTTTTTTTGAGTGTTGTTAACAATTTAGCAAAAATTATTTTTTATTGCCTAAATTATAAGAACACCTCAATCCCCAACTCTTCACAAAATCCCCGAATCACTCGATCGCTCTCCGACCTTGCGCGATCGCAGCGTATCTATTGATTCTACCAATTTTCTGTAGGTCAAGCTCTCGATCGAGCTTCCGAATCATCTCCAAGGTGACTCTATTCCGTCCGTTCCACTGTGCTGCTAGCTGGCTGGCTACTAGGCGATGATTCTAATTTCTGCCGAATTGCGGCCTGAATTTTGGCGTCAAAATCGGGATCGCTTGGGCTTGCAATGATTGATTTCGGACGCTGACTGAACCTGTCTAAATATGCCTGACAAGCAGCTCGATCTTGGCGATTTTCCAGAAAGTACCGTCTCAATTCGGCATCGCTCATAGCCTCAAAATTCACTTTGCTCATCAGAATACCTCCCCATTCGGTACAATTTCAAACTCAAGGTCTTCACCATATCCAGCTAGAACGTATACGTTTCGAGTACGACGATCGATACAAACCAGATGAATCGGTTGCAACATGATGAACGTCAACTGATAGCTGACGCGATATAAACTCTCTAACTGAGCAGTAGTTGGCATTTCGGTCACTCACTCCACCTACTGCCTATTTTAACTGTTCCGAGTTCAAATGAACTCATCAGTTTACTTTACTGTTGTTGGAATGGCGTTCTATTGTGGTTAAGCGGGGGTTTGTGCTACTCATAAGGCTTGATGAGAATCTTCGCCGGAATCCTTAATTCTCGATCGAGCTTCCGAACCATCTCCAAGGTCAGGCAGCGTTTGCGAGATAACGGCCTGCGCTTCACCGGACGGCAATGGAGTTTGCTACACAACTAGCAGCGTATGCCGCCGTTCCGTGTGCAAGCGCTTGTTAGACTGTTTGGATGTATTTTGCACGGCAATAATTATTTACGCTATTACCTATGTCATAAATAAAATCTATTAGTTCCTCGCTGTAATCTATTACGATGCTACTACATGACATTTCTGGAAAATGACTTCCTTTATAGTCGAATTCCTCTAATTTGAAACCTACCTCAATTAGGCATCCACGGTCAACTTGAAGATGGAAATTTGTATTCAATAACCTGCGATGCTTAATGGTATTAACAAAAGCTGAAATATATAAAAATTCCGACGAGTTAGATAGGTTCTCAATACTATCAATTATCTGGCTAATATATTTGTCCTTCACTACATCTAGTGTTAACCTAACTAATTTAGTCTTAACTTTATTAATATCAACTTTTTCACTACTGATATGTTGATCGCAGGGTAGTAAAGGCTTCAGAACTATTTCATTAATGATTTGTGCTAAAACATCTGCCAGTGAATGAAGATTTGAAGCTATAGATTCAATATAAATTTCCACTTGAAGCTGAGTATTGAGAAATTGATCAGAGCCAAGTTTTAATGTCAGATCTTCAGTAACATTAAAACTATCTACTAGAAATGATATCCGATCTATCTTGCTTTTAACTGATGCCACATAAACGGCAGCATTATCTGTTAAATCTTTTCGACAAAAATCTAGTAGCTCTTGAGTCTTCCAAGTTTTATCACTCATTGAATTTCTTAAATAAAATCTTAAAAATTTATGAAGTCTAACTTATAATTGTATCGCAGTTGCGGTACAATACTGGATATAGTCGAATAATACCACAGCTTGAAGATGTATGTCAACCCCTTCTTACTCCCCATCATAATCTCCTTTCCTCGATCAAGTTCGCCGCACGATTCGACTCAAGCACTTAAGCCGCCGCATTGAAAAAAGCTGTCTTTATTAGATTTTAGATGAGAGTCGATCGAACACCCTCGGCGATCGCCAAAATCGAGACACTCATTATAACTTCATCACGCTCGAATCACTGTAATCGATTGGTTAAGTTCTGGCTGCCGATATGTCGTAGTTCTTGAATGATGGCGGTATTGTTTTTATAGAATTCGATGAGAATATTAGTGTCACACAAAATCATTGGTTTTCTTTACCCCATGCGTCTTTGCGAATGTCGTCTAGGGTGATATTTTTTCCTTCCCAGATTCCGGCTAGCTCAAAAAAGGATTGTTCTCGATCAGAGTCATCTTTTTTGGGTTCTATCGTTAAACCCAATAGAGCCTTTTGAACTTCCTCCGGTGAGACTTCGACTAGATTTTCAGTCGTGACAGTTTTGTACTGGTAACTCAACTCAATCATTCCGCCAACAGCGTTTACAAGCCTAAGTTGAAGATAGGAAGAATGGTTTGACCGTACCTGCACTTCAAGAACACCATAATCGTTTGTACCTTTAATTTTGTAAAAGGGTTTTCTCATTTCTGTCTAATCCTATTTACTGTTGATTGAGTTTTCCATTATTCTTAATTTTTTGAAGAGATATCTTGAAATGATTCAAAATGTATTGCTCTAGCACTCGTCCCCTGGTTTGCCAAATTGAGTTCCCTACAAATAATTGTATAAATTTCTGGAGGAAATCCCCCAGCAAACAGCCATCTTGTACCTCCATTTTCCATTGTCACAATACCTGAGATATTTGGATACCTATAACCAAGCTGATATGTTCTAATATGTATCGAGAGTTGCCTACTATATATAAAACGTAAAGGACCCAGCTCCTTTAGTAGTCGATACAACTCATAAGCCTTCGTTATATCTAAGCCATACTTCTTAGCTATTCTTAGAATTTCATCAACCTCCGCTGCATCTAAGTCAGACTTCTTAGCTATGCTTAGAATTTCATCAAGCTTCGCTGCATCTAAGCCATACTTCTTAGCTATTTTTAGAATTTCATAAACCTTCGTTATATCTAAGTCATACTCCTTAGCTATTTTTAGAATTTTATAAGCCTCCGCTGCATCTAAGTCATACTCCTTAGCTATTTTTAGAATTTTATAAGCCTCCGCTGTATCTAAGTCATACTTCTTAGCTATTTTTAGAATTTTATAAGCCTCCGCTGTATCTAAGTCATACTTCTTAGCTATTTTTAGAATTTCATAAGCCTCCGCTGTATCTAAGTCATACTTCTTAGCTATTTTTAGAATTTCATAAGCCTCCGCTGTATCTAAGCCATACTTCTTAGCTATTTTTAGAATTTCATTTTGGAGTAAAGTTTCTGCCTCCCTGCGTCGCTCCTTCTTTGCCGCTCTAAGCTGACTCTCTAAGTTATCTCGCTCAGCACTTAGTTCATGTTTGCGATCAACTCCAACCAACTTTATCGTTACAAGGTCAAGCCAACTAGGTTTGGGAGAGCCTATATTTTTCCAGATACTCTCTACTTTTTGGATCAAACCACATAATTCATTTGTGTAACTTTGAGGGATATCGTTTGCGTTTAGCCAAAGCTTACTAACTTGTTCGCCTTTTTCGGTGGTTTCAATTTCATACCAGAAATTGACTGTTTCAAAAGCTTCGTCACTGTACAATTTTTGGGCTAATTCAGGATGTTTTTTCTTGATTTTTTTGATATGGAAGAAAACTTTTCCATTAGGATTAAAAAAAGTATGACCTACAAACCCAAATCCTCTATCAGGATTGTAGCCTTTGATACTGCCGAAGTCTATTGTCATAAAGCTAATTCTATTCACTACTTATAGTTGTATCGCAGTTGTGGTACAATACTGAATATAGTCGAATAATACCACAAATTACGGATAAATGTCAACCCATTCTTACTCCCCATCGGAATCTTCTTTCCTCGATCGAGTTCGCCGCCGGATTCGACTTAATTACTTAAGCCGTCGCACTGAAACAAGCTATCTTTATTATATTTGAGATTAGACTCGATCGCACACTTTCGGCGATCGGTGCATTATGATAAAGCAAGCAGCGATAAAGTCTCGTCTTCATAAAATAATTCGATCGCGTTGAACTCCCGACGCAGCAAATTTTCAACTTGTAATGTCGAACAGTTTCCAAGGCAAAGCCAAATAACTTTCGGTGGATTCCCAAATACTCAGCTCAGGTCGTGCATATCCGCGTCTTTCGAGACAATCATCAAATTATTGTCTTTTGCATAATCCCAAACTATTGGGTCGATCGTTGCTTTCATGCCCACATCTCTAACGTGAAGCGAATTTGGGAAAACATCGCTCAAACGGTTCGGCAACTTGGGCGACAAGTTTTCATCAAACAGTAATTTCATGCGGATAAGGTTGCGGTCATAAACCGACGCTCGCGGTCAGCAGCATAAGCAATACAGGCTTTTAAATCTTCTCGCGTCAAATCGGGAAAATCGTCGAGAATTTCTGCTTCGGTCATCTCGGAAGCCAGGTACTCAAGCACTTCATAAACCGTAATTCGCAAGCCGCGTACACAAGGCTTACCACCGCGTTTATTTGCCTCGATCGTGATGTGGTTTCGGTAGTTCATAAGAAACACTCGGTAATACTATTTTTCTGTGAAGCTACATAGAATGTATCCTTACCCCATGCGTCTTTGCGAATGTCGTCTAGGGTGATATTTTTTCCTTCCCAGATTCCGGCTAGCTCAAAAAAGGATTGTTCTCGATCGGAGTCATCATCCGTTCTCATGCGATCGAGGTCGCCGTCCCAGGCGAGTTTACCCCGTAGCGCCCGGAGGTTCTGTTGGTTTTTCATTTGGATCAACAGGTTCAGGGCCAGTTCTACAACTTCTTGTTGTGCTGTGAGTCCAGTCGCCTGGAGCGCATTAGTGATGAGGGAGTTATCGATTTCGATCGTGGTTTTCATAGGTATTTTGGGGTGAGTCTTATCGATCGCGCTTTCATCCGATTATAATCGTTCTGTCGGCTCCAACGCATTGTTAGGCTTGCCCCATAGCAAATACTTAAAATCTAGCAAATAAAATTGATTTTTAGAAATTAAATTAACTTGCTTCCCTGCTAATTGAAAGCCTAACTATTAATTATCAGGGAAAATTTTCGCCTAACTTATAATTATATCGCAGTTGCGGTACAATACTGAGTATAGCCGTATAATACCGCAGCTCGATGATGTATGTCAACCTCTTCTTACTCCCCATCGGAATCTCCTTTCCTCGATCGAGTTCGCCACACGATTTGACTCAATCACTTAAGTCGTCGCACTGAAACAAGCTATCTTTATTATATTTTAGATTAGAGTCGATCGCACATCCTACGCGATCGCTAAAATCGAAACACTCATCAGAACTTCTTCACGCACGAATCACTGTAATTAACCGACCCATCGGGCTAGTCTGAATTTCAGTATTCAACCGTTCTTCCAACTCCAGTGCATTCTCACGGCGATCGAATATAACCAACCACCCCTCATGTTGTCCCAATCGAGCCAAATACCCATCTAACTGTTCCAACCCTTTACTCAACGGATCGACTTTCCGAGTCCGCCAAACTTTCAGTTCAATGCCTAATGTGACTTCACCATAACGCAAACATAAATCCATCCTGTCTCGTCCGATCGCATATTCTCTCTCCAACGTTCCCCCACCATTAATCACCCGATGTAGAAACGCCATCAGCACCAAATGTGGCGCAATTTCAGGGTAAGACGCACTTTTGAGTAAGGGTTCGCCATGTTGCAGCCAAAATTCTAGAAAAGTTTTCAGTAAAGCCTGAGTATCTAATTTGCCATCATTGGTCAACCAACTCGGTGCAATTTGGGGCAGAGAAGCCATTGGCGTTACGGTGAGGACGCGAGGCAAAACTTCCCGATAAATTGGATTTGCGATCGTCAATCCACCCTGAACGTCCATCTTACACAAACCCAAATCGATTAAAAACTGAATATCATCATTGGGGATATTGCCGAGTTCCAAACCCGCCAACATCGGCTCGATAATTGCTTTGACTCGGTTTTCTCTGAGTCGTTCAGCCAAGCTATCTAAATGCGTATCTTGTCGTTTTATCAGAATTTCTTTAGCTTCTAAAATATGTTCTGGTGTAATTTCTATAGATTCATCTGTTACTAATTCTTCGACGATTTCTTTGGCTAAAGCATTGACCAACCAAGGTTGTCCCTGAGTTAATTCAAAAGCTAACGCTACGGCTTCTGGTGTAAAAACTTGTCCGGTATCTTGGGTATGTTGCCCGTAGAGTTCTGCGACTTCTGAGGCATTAAAATTTCTGAGCGTAATCGATCGCACTTTAATATTAAACGGACTGGATGTATTGAGGCGATCGCTACCCCCCGCAGCCACTTTGTAATCGCGAACATCCCGCAAACCGATTAAGCCCACCGATTGCGGAAACGCACGAGGACGAGAGGGATAACCATTGCGTAATTGACGCAAAACGGACAGCAATACTTCATTTTGGAGCGAATCAATTTCATCAATAAAGATTGCTAAAGGGCGAGGTGAAGTTTGTGCCCATTGCCGCAATGTTTCTTCAATTCCTTGTCCGACTTCCATCTCTGACTTGGCGGGTGGCTGGAGTTCTGGTGGCAAATAGACTCGCGCCTCACTTCGCCAAGAACTTAAAATCGCCGCTTGGGCTTGTTGTGGATTGTCGTTAAAGGGCGAACCTAACTCTACTGAAACAACGATCGCAGTGTATTGTCCGCTATCGACCAGTTGCTTGGCTAAAGCCAGCATGGCGGTAGTTTTCCCCACTTGTCGGGGTGCATGAATGACGAAATAGCTGCGTTGAGCGATTAATCGTTCTAAACCAGGTAAGCGCACCGTGGGCGGCAGTGCGTAATGAATGTCTTCTTGGCACGGGCCTGCGGTATTGAAGTGGCGCGGCATAGGTCAACTGGGGCGAATGGGGCTGCTCTCAGTTTACTTTACTGTTGTTGGAATGGGGTTCTGTGAGGATAAGTGGGGGTTTGTGCTACTCATAAGGCTTGATGAGAATCTTCGCTGGAATTATTAATGTTCGATCGAGCTTCCGAATCATCTCCAAGGTAAGGCAACGTTTAGGAAATAACGACCCCATTTTATTTTAGCTTGGGCATTGCCTTAAGCAGCAGCATAAGAAACCTCACATTCTCAAGGTTACTGAAGACCACCATTACTGTAAAGCAGTTGCCTGTTGATCCATCCCCCTTCTTTGGAACAGAGAAATCTGACTAGATTAGCGCAGTCCTGTGGCATACCGACACGATCCAACAGAGTTATGGATTGCATATCAGTTTTGAGTGCTTCGGACATCCAGCCAGTATCAGTCGCACCTGCCAAACTCTTTAATCAATAGCCAAGTAGCACGGGCATTGACCGCAAAGTGTAAGTCAAAGCTCTCAACTGATGTGGATAGAATATCACTATCAACTGAATGGCAATGAGCAATAACCATTGCCGTAACGTTTCCCAGGTCATGCTCAACAATATCAAAGATGCGCGAAGCAGAATCAGTCAAGGATAAATCAACCTCGATCGCTGTCGATCGCACACCGAATTGCTCAAGTTTGTGGCAAAGTAACTGAACCTCTTTCGGATCGCTGCCCCAAGGCATTGATGTATCGTATGGCTGCCAATAGGTCAGAGCGACATCCCAGCCTGATTTTGCTAATTCTTTGGCAATTGATGATCCGATGCCAATAGTCCGACTTGCACCAGTTATAAGAACTATTGGTCGCTGGGTCATACATTTCTCCACAAGTAAGAATGATAAGTCGATCGAACACTCTGGGCGATCGGCAAAATCGAGACATCGATCGTAACCTCTTCAAGCACGAATCACTGTAATTAACCGACCCATTGGGCTAGTCTGAATTTCAGTATTCAACCGTTCTTCCAACTCCAGTGCATTCTCACGGCGATCGAATATCATCAACCAACCCGAATCTTGTCCCAATCGAGCCAAATATCCATCTAACTGTTCCAACCCTTTACTCAACGGATCGACTTTCCGAGTCCGCCAAACTTTCAGTTCAATGCCTAATGTGACTTCACCATAACGCAAACATAAATCCATCCTGTCTCGTCCGATCGCATATTCTCTCTCCAACGTTCCGCCACCATTAATCACCCGATGTAGAAACGCCATCAGCACCAAATGTGGCGCAATTTCAGGGTAAGACGCACTTTTGAGTAAGGGTTCGCCATGTTGCAGCCAAAAGCCGAGAAACGCTTGCAGGAGTGCTTCGGTCATCAGTTCACCGCGAGGATTCAACCAACTCGGACTGATCGTCGGTAAACTATCTTGCGGGCCTTGCGCCAAAACTCGTGGCAACACTTCTCGATAAATCGGATTGGCGATGACTAAACCCCCGGCTGGATCGCGTTTGAGCAAGCCCAAATCGACGAGATATTGGCGATCGTCATTAGAAGATTCTGGCAATTCTTGTCCGGCTAGTATCGGCTCGATAATGGCTTTGACTCGGTTTTCTCTGAGTCGTTCAGCCAAGCTATCTAAATGCGTATCTTGTCGTTTTATCAGAATTTCTTTAGCTTCTAAAATATGTTCTGGTGTAATTTCTATAGATTCATCTGTTACTAATTCTTCGACGATTTCTTTGGCTAAAGCATTGACCAACCAAGGTTGTCCCTGAGTTAATTCAAAAGCTAACGCTACGGCTTCTGGTGTAAAAACTTGTCCGGTATCTTGGGTATGTTGCCCGTAGAGTTCTGCGACTTCTGAGGCATTAAAATTTCTGAGCGTAATCGATCGCACTTTAATATTAAACGGACTGGATGTATTTAGGCGATCGCTGCCACCCGCAGCTACTTTGTAATCGCGAACATCTCGCAAACCGATTAAACCCACCGATTGCGGAAACGCACGAGGACGAGAGGGATAACCATTGCGTAATTGACGCAAAACGGACAGCAATACTTCATTTTGGAGCGAATCAATTTCATCAATAAAGATTGCTAAAGGGCGAGGTGAAGTTTGTGCCCATTGCCGCAAGGTTTCTTCAATTCCTTGTCCCACCTCCATTTCTTGTTTTGGGGGTGGCTGGAGCTCCGGTGGCAAATAGACTCGCGCCTCACTTCGCCAAGAACTTAAGATAGCCGCTTGGGCTTGTTGTGGATTGTCATTAAAGGGCGAACCTAACTCGACGGAAACCACGATCGCAGTGTAGTCCCCGCTATCAGTGAGTTGCTTTGCTAAAGCCAGCATGGCCGTCGTTTTACCAATTTGTCGGGGTGCATGGATGACGAAATAGTTTTGCTGGGCAATGAGTCGCTCTAAATTCGGGAGGCGACGGGTTGCCGGTAACATATAGTGGATGTCGGCGCGGCAAGGGCCAGCGGTATTGAACCAACGTGGCATAGGTCAACTGGGGCGAATGGGGCTGCTCTCAGTTTACTTTACTGTTGTTGGAATGGGGTTTGTTGTTAAGTGGGGTTTGTACCGACTCATCGGGTGGAAATGAGAATCTTAGGCGGAATTATTAATTCTCGATCGAGCTTCCGAATTATCTCCAAAGTTAGGCAGAGTTTGCGAGATAACGGTGAAGTTGAGCGCAGCAAACAAACTTTGAATCTTAGCAGATTACCTCTCGGCTGTCGGCTCCAACGCATTGTTAGGCTTCTGTCTTTGCGCGATTTGCATGAGCAGCCGAAGTGCTTCATTAACCGCATCACTTGTTGGAAATGCTTGAGCAACATCAGGATCGAGCAACACAACATTCGTTCCTGCCCTGTAGCGATCGACATATTTTCCTCTAACGCCACCCTTCATCTTACTAAAATTATACTCAGGACATAACTCGTCCTCTAGCTCTTGATTATTCTCCATCTTCATAAAATCTCCGCTCATTTCGGGTTGCCTCTCGCGCGCTGATAATCCGAACGCGATGCTTTTTCAAGTTTAAGTTTGATTTGTCTTGATTCCATTCAAATTGCATCTAAACAACACTTGCTACTCTGCTTCAAGACTTAAGTTTAACATCAAGCTTAATGGCGGCCAAAATCTAATTAGCATTAAAAATTTGCGTTAATGAAATGTAACGAACTCTACAAGATTAGCGATCGCACTTGAAGCAGGATCGTGAAGTATTGAGGTTGCTTCATCTAAGAACTTGTCCAAAACGTCCAAGATTCTAAAGAGGGTGACAAGATTGGATCTACTAGCTTGTTGCATGGGTGCGCGCTCGGGAATCTCTATTGATTCTACCAATTTTCAGTGGTCAAACTCGCGATCGAGCTTCCGAATCATCTTCAAAGTCAGACAGCGTTTGCAAGATAACGACCCCGTTCACCCGCCGCTAGTAACCTTTCGGATTCACCGACCAATTTGATACGGTCGGCGTGCAACGGGATTGTTCGACTGCGCGCATTTCTCACCGTGGTTTGATGCTACCGCAAGAAAGCGCGTAACTTTTCAAGTTCATCACCCTGTAAACACTTGGCAAAAGAACGATGGCTCCGAGCATTTGGATGGGGGAGAAAAGCAAAAAATCTTTCACGATTCCCTATCTCAATGGAATCGGATATTGAATTTTCTATCGAGATATTGAATTGGCTTTGAATCACTTGCCTTGCGCGTGATCCCAGAACTACAATCACTTTTGCGCTTGCTAGTTCTAAAACTCTCAACAAGTAGGCTTTCACACATTGCTCCTGTGATTCTTCTACACCAATTTCGGCACGAGACTTACAATGCACTATTTCAGTAAGCGCATAATCTATGCCTGGACTAACGTTCCGTTGAAGTAGCTCATACGATATTCGCACTGTACAAGAGCTACTCGGACATAAAGATGTGCAAACAACTGAGAATATTGGTGTCACACAAAATCATTGATTTTCTTTACCCCATGCGTCTTTGCGAATGTCGTCTAGGGTGATATTTTTTCCTTCCCAGATTCCGGCTAGATCAAAAAAGGATTGTTCTCGATCGGAGTCATTGATTTCGATCGTGGTTTTCATAGGTGTTTTTGGGGTGAGTCTTATCGATCGCGCTTTCATCCAATTATAATCGTTGCCAGCTAAGATGCCAATGGGTAAGGTTGAATGAGAACTTGTGCTGAAATACCTAACTTTTGATTTAACTGCCGGATTATTTCAAGGGTGAGTGGAGCTTTACGATTGAGAATTTCGATCGCTCGATCGTGACTACCTATTACGGCTTCTAGATGCTGTTGAGTTAGACCTCGACTTTCTAGATAATAAAGAATTGCTTCGATCGGGTCAGGCATCACGATCGGCTCATGTTTGTTTTCGTAGGCTTCAACTAAGGTGACTAATATTTCTAATCGCTCGAATTCTGGAGTTCCTTGAGGAGCTTCAAACAAATGCTCTATTTCTTTCAGCGATGCTTTGTAATCTTCTTGGCTTCTAATAGGTTTTAGGCTGTACATAATTACCTCAGATGGTTTCTGCATCCACTTTGTTATATTCAGCATGAGTGCCGATAAATCGGATAAAGACAATCCCAATGTCATAACGCATATTCTCACATATAACGAAGTTCAAGTGCATTGCAAAAGCTATTCAAGCGATTCAGCAAAGCATTGTAGTAGGGATAAGCATCATCTCGTTCATCTTGAAGGCGGGCATAAAGAGTCAGTTCTGGCTCTGCGGCCAGACGATCGAGAGGAACATCTAAGCCTGCTTCAGCTAGGCGCGTTGCTGCGATCGCGACTAACAATGACCCAACTGTATTAGTTTTACCATGATGAAGATCGTCCAGTCCGGGAAGAATTAGCTCCGCTCCCGGCAACTCATTCAAGCTCATAACTGTCCATCCTCTATGTTACTTTCAAAACGTTTAATGAAGTTCTCAACTCTGCTTCTGAGCGCATCAGGATTAAGAGAGGGAAATCGGATTAATTCGGGTGCAATACTCTCAAAACTATTACGCAGTTCTTCTAAGGAAAATAATTTCTGTTCGTACATGGCTTGAACATCTTTAATGTCCCGATCGAATCCCCTGGATATTTTGGAGAGTGCTTGGGCTATAAAGTCATAGTGATAAAACGAGATTTGACCGTATTTGCCAATGAAGATACTCCTGTCGCGCCACCCCGGAATTGTGGGTAAGAAATCCTGTGGGGAAGCCAGTTCGATATTAATATTCAATTCTTGTTTGATTTTGGCGATCGCACCAAAAATGCCTGGGGGTTCAGGATCTAGACGAATATCGATATCAATTGTCGAATTCCGCCATCCAATCAGTAGGGCACTAGCACCACCCGTAAAATAGATGCAGCCTGAACCCTGAGATTCTCTGCCCAAGACTTGCATCAGTCGTTCTATCTTCTGAGAATCAACATTCGGACGCATATGCTGCACAAATATTTAAACGGTAACAGATTTCTTAGAGTTCTACATCAATATTATTATGTCGCCCTCTTAATAATAAATTCAAGATTGCTGCTAGAAAACAATTTCTTCGTAGAATTGCTCGATCGCCAAACTCAACCCAATACTTTTAAGCTCGACGCGATCGCCCGCTCGATCGCTCAAAATCAACCAATCCCCCGCATCATTTCTGTGATAAATATCGATCGCCATCTCATCCGAACTCACCAACACATAATCAATTAAATTCGGATTGCGGCGATATTTGTCAAACTTCTTGCCTCGGTCGTAAGCCTCGGTACTATCCGATAAAACCTCAACGATTAAGCAGGGATAGGTAATATATTGAGGGCTAGAATTATCTCGCCGATCGCAAGTGACACTCAGATCGGGATAGGTATAGTTGCGAGTATTGAGGATATTTACGCGGCAGTCAGAATTGTATGTTTTACAACCACTACCCCGCAGATGGGGCTTGATCGTCGTTAAAAAGTTTCCCGCGATATCACTGTGATTTCTAGTCCCGCCAGTCATCGCATATACGTGACCATCGATTAGCTCGTGCTTTTCTAATTGTTGCTCCTCCCAAGCAAAATACTCTTCAGGCGTAAAGTACCGCTCCTGCTCTTTAGCTGCAATCATAATAACCTCCTAATTTAAACGATTTAGACAAACATTTTTGGTAACAAGCTTTTTCAATTTTGAGGTGTTGTTTCTGGAGTAAGGTCGAGGTTGCGATAGACTTGCTCGATCGCAAAACTGAGATTGATGCTTTTGAGTTCGATGGTGTCACCTTCTTTGTAGTTAATGATGAGCCATTCACTTGTATCTTTTTTGTGATACAAATCCATTTCGATGCTGGTGGAACTAACCAGTAAATAGTCTTGTAAGACAGGGTTGTGGCGGTACATTCTAAATTTGCTACCGCGATCGTATGCCTCAGTGCTGGGAGAGAGAACTTCCACGATTAAGCAGGGGTAGGTAATGTATTGGGTTGTGGTTTTATCGCGATCGTCGCAGGTGACACTTGCATCAGGATGGGTGTAGTTTTTGGTTCCGGCGATGTTGACTCTCAGATCGGAGTTTCCGGTTTCGCAACTGCTGTTTTCTAGATGATTGGAGAAGAGAGTTGTGAGTCTGACGGCAATGCGGCCGTGATTGACGCTGCCACCGCTCATGGCGTAGACTTGACCGTCGATATACTCATGCTTTTCTAGCTGCTTTTCTTCCCAAGCAAAGTAGTCTTCTGGGGTAAGTTGGGGAAAGTTTTTTTTTGCAGCGACCATTTTTTTAGGTAATGGGTAATGGAGCTTATTTCTATTCCCTATTTTAGTCTCACACAAACATTTTTTGCAGCAAGTCTTTTTTGAATTGTTTGGTTAAATTGATTTGTTGATAGATCGTCACAATTGACAGAAATTTTATGCCCTCAGTACGGGACTTCTCAGAGATGGCAACAAGTGGATTGTGCAGGGTGCTAAACTAGGAATTATTGTGTTTGGGAGAGCTGTTTTATGGTGCAAGCGCAGTTTAATTTGGATGAGTCGTTGTGGGCATTTGTCCAACGATCGCGGCAGTATGGTTTTCAGAATCAGGATGAATTGATTCGGGTGGCGCTGGGGAAGTTGCAGCAGGAGTTACATTCGTTGGAGATGTCGGCGAATTTATATGCGGAGGTTTATGCCGAGGATGGGGATTTGCAGGCTTTGACGAATAACGCGATCGCGGGTTGGCCAGAATGAATAGTTTGCGGCGCGGGCAGATTATTGATGTTGATTTGGAACCGACGAGAGGTTCTGAAACGGGAAAGGTTCGACCTTGTATCATTGTGACGAATGATGTTTACAATGCCCGTGTGCCTGTGATTCAGGTTGTGCCGATTACGGAATGGAATGAGAAAAAGGCGCGTATCTCGACGAATATTGATTTGGAGCCATCGGCGATGAATAGACTGGCGAAACGATCGATCGCGGATTGTTTACAGACTCGTCCGATCGACCATCGCCAACGGCTGGTAAGAGTACGTGGGGAGTTGAGTGGGGAGGATTTGGCTAGGGTTGATTGGGCGATTAAGCAAGTGTTTGGCTTTAGTTAACGATCGACAGCAGCAATTACAGGCACTAGACAAACATTTTTTGCAGCAAGCCTTTTTTGAATTGTATCGCGATAAGTCGCCACAATCTTATCCACTTCAGATCTATGAATCAAGAATCTCAGTCTTCCACCCGATAGCCCAATTCTGCTAAACGAGTCCGAGACTGTCGCCATTTCGGTTGCACCTTGACAAATAGCTCCAAATATACCTTACCCTCAATCAACTTTTGAATCTGTTCGCGGGCCGCACTGCCGATCGCCTTTAGCATAGTGCCGCTCTTACCGATTAAAATCCCTTTTTGGGAGTCCCGTTCAACGTGAATTGAAGCGAGAATGCGAGTAATTTTCGGTTCTTCTTCCACAACTTCGATCGCGATTGCTACAGAATGCGGCACTTCCTCCCGCGTCAGCAGCAAAATCTGTTCCCGAATCAACTCGCCCATAATGAACCGTTCCGGCTGGTCAGTCACCAAATCTGGCGGATAGTAATAAGGCCCAACCTCCAAATGTTCGACTAACAATTTTTGCAGCGACTCCACACCCTCGCCAGTTAGAGCCGAAAACTTGACTACAGGCCACTGAGGATTGACAATTTGCTCGTAAGTGCGATCGATTAACACACAATCAGGAGGCTGTTCGTCCAACTTATTCAGCCCCAAAATCACCGGCACCTCCGTATTGCTGAGGATTTCCACAATATATCGATCGCCCCCACCAGACTCCACCGAGCCATCCACCACAAATAGCACTAAATCGACCGATCGAATCGCCGTTCGAGCATTCTGCACCAAAACCTTACCCAATTGGTGGTGAGGCTTATGAATTCCGGGAGTATCCACAAAAATTATCTGCGCCTCATCCGTCGTCAAAATACCCCGCAGTCGATTCCGAGTCGTCTGAGAAACCGGCGAAGTAATCGCAATTTTCTGCCCCACCAACAGATTCATCAGCGTTGACTTGCCCACATTCGGGCGTCCGACAATCGCCACAAAGCCCGATTTGTAACCCGCAGGAGCCGCGGGAACACTCATAACTTCTGATAAGTCTATAATCTTGCTATCTTCCACTAAAATCACCAATATTCAATCCAGCCCCTTCTCCACCCATTCTCCCCTGAAAATGGTAAAACGACAATTCGATCGAGAAGGAAACAGCAACAGCGAAGATTTTCTTGACATCCACAGCATCTCGCCATCTCGGCATCTCGCCATCTCCTCATCCCAAAGCTTGATATCTGAGACAAAATTTGATAAAGTTCCCACAGGCATCGCTCAAAAATCAATAATTATGCTCAAACCCAGTTCCCCAACCTGTGAAAAATTCAGACCAGTAAAAATTTAACTGAACTGAAACCATTTTACAGTTGGTCTGGGAAGGCAGTTTGAAAATTTTCGGGGATGTGTGGTAATCAATTAAGTGGCTGAAACTAACACAAAAAACTCATGATTAACAGCTTGTTTTTAATGAGAAACTAAGGTTTGTGGAGTCCACCTAGTTAGTGTTCCTATAAAGTTGAGGAGATGAATCTAATGAAATCGAAATTATTTTGGACTTGCTGCACCGTTTTGGTAGCCAGCTTGCCGATGCCCAGCTTCGCTCAAACCAGCCCTAAAGCAGGTTTTGACTACAAAGCTGGCCCGATGAAATATCAAATGCTACCGGGCGCAATCCCTGACAGAAGCTTGCCCAAAGCCTTTGATTTTCCAATTATTACCAATGTTGCTACTGATACTAGCATCACCACCGATTATTTAATTACCGATCAGTTTCGCGCCCCAGCGACTCGCTCAGAATACACTTCGGCTCTCAACACCTGGTCAGAAGCAGTGAAAGAATGTCTTCGCAAGCAGCCTCGATTGATCCGAGCCAGTACCAAAAACCCAGTTCAAATTAATGGCAAAGTAGGCACTATTGTCAGAAACGCAAATAACCGTGCTGTTTGCAAATAAGCTAGTAGACTCTGCTACTTAGCAACTACAAATCAAGGGCATTTTTAAACAAAAAGAGCAGTAGAAAAGCTATGGCTCTTTTTGTTTGCTAAATTTCCCTAAATCAATAGTGAGCAAGCGGTTGAAATCGGAACCAGTAGCTCATCTATCTGCAAAAGGCTCTATTCAAGTCCCTATCAAGTAGCGCAAAATTCATTGGTACTGAGCAAAATTTCGCCATAATCAGGAATCCAAGCCAGCCATTTTTCTTCCGAACACTCACACAAAAGCCACGCTTCATCAAAGCTGAAGGCTGTTGGCGGATGGAATAATCTCACCCAGGTAGAAGGGGCAAATTTGGGTAGCGGTGTTGAGTGGCGCGAACCCAATTTTTCCCACTCCCGCCCACTCGCGACCCTTGCTTGGGTTGATTGAGGTAGGCCAGTACAAATATCGGTTTCTAGTTTCATCTCAAACCTCCTGTCGAGGGAAGAGTCTGCACCAGGGCTTGCCATAGAGCAAAACGACAGCGCAGAAATTGGTTTATGTAGTTTATGCTACAGATTTTTATAGTCGATTGTGATTTTTTGTAGTAAAAATTTACAGTCTGGAGTCAAAATCGGATCGAAGCTACAAAAATCCTGTGGCTATGGTGCGGCCAAGAATCGATTACCATCACAAAAACCTCTAATCTTCTGACCAAAACTTACAACATGAATTCAGAGACCAAACCCCACTGGAAAACCCTAGACCGGTTTATAGAAATCAACTCCGATTGGGTAAAACTAATCGGCGAACATCTGGAAACATCCGAAGGGAAAACCCTCGAATATTGGCGGGTAGAAAGGGCAGATTCAGTGGTAATTTTGACAGTTCAAGATGACAAATTGCTGTTTCCAGTACCAATGTATCGCCCCGGTGTGGGAGAAGCAACCCTGGATTTTCCCGGTGGTCGCGTACCTGCTGGAGTAACAGCAGCCGACGCAGTTCCAGCTATAATCAAAAGGGAATTAGGAGTGTCAGAAAGTGCGATCGCCCAACTAAAACCCATTAATGCGATGGGATGGGCAATTAACAGTTCATTCTCCAATCAAAAACTCTACGGTTTTGTAGCAGAATTGCACCCTCAAGCAACAGTAAATTCCGCAAATATCGGTGCTGCATATTCAGTCACACCAGCAGGAATTAGGGATTTACTCAAATATTTAACTTGTCTCCAATGTCGAGCATTATTGTTAGAATGGCAACATATGGACCCAATTAACTCTTTGTAGAACAGGCCGGAAAGCCTGTTATTAACTAATCATACAAACCAATATCACTGAAATTACCCATGGCTTCCCAGAATGAAGTTGCTGTCCAATGCTTCGATGTCACCTATCGCCTCAACCGCCGAAACTTAGTAGAAAACCTCAATTTTAAAGTCTTACAAGGAGAAGTATTAGTATTGCTAGGACGCAGTGGTAGCGGTAAAACTACTACCATGAAATTGATTAACAATCTGCTGACACCAAGCAGTGGCGAAATTACTGTCATGGGAAAACCGACAACTCAATGGGACTCCATTCAACTGCGGCGAAAAATTGGCTACGTCATTCAAGAAATCGGTTTGTTTCCACATTTTACAGTTGAGCAAAATATCGGTTTAGTCCCAAAATTGGAAGGTTGGGAGGGCGATCGCATTCAATCTCGCGTCCATCAACTGCTAGAATTAGTCAATCTCGACCCCCAGCACTTCGCCAAACGCTATCCCAGCCAATTATCCGGCGGACAGCGACAGCGAGTGGGGGTTGCTAGGGCGCTAGCGGCGGACCCTCCCGTGCTATTAATGGATGAACCGTTTGGTGCTTTAGACCCGATTACTCGCCTGGAATTGCAGCGGGAATTCTATAAATTGCAGCAGCAACTGGGCAAAACTGTGATTTTCGTGACTCATAGTATTCAAGAAGCTTTTTTGTTAGCTTCTAGAATTGGTTTGATGCAAAATGGACAGTTGGTTGAGTTGGCTTCTCCTGATGATTTTATGAAATCTCAGCAACCAGAGGCGATCGCCTTTTTGGAATGTTTGCAATTACCTGGAACTGGATAATTAATAATAACGGCTGTAGGGACACGGCAATGCCCATTAGTGTCAACTTAAGCTCAAATCTAGTCACAGATTGCTGGCAAGACTATTAAATCTAGATCCCCCCTAGCCCCCCTTAAGAAGGGGGGGATAAGAGTCCGATCAAAGTCCCCCTTCTTAAGGGGGATTTAGGGGGATCTAGAGTTGGCTATGAACGAGAGATACCAAGGCTTTCAGGCTTAAGTTGACACTCCTTGGGCTCTTGGAGTGTCCCCACAGAGGATTAGGACACGGCAATGCCGTGTCCCTACACAATTCCAATTACCAAATACCAATGATACAATTTATAAATCGTTATGGCTCAGAAATTATTCATCGTGCTCTGGAACACTTGTATTTAGTAACAATTGCCATTGGGGTCGCGATTGCTTTGGGTATTCCCCTCGGTATTTTAATTACTAGAAAACCTCAGTTTAAAAAGACTATTTTGGGATTTGCTAATATCATGCAAACAATTCCGAGTTTAGCATTATTTGGCTTGCTAATTCCAGTACCGATTATAGGCGGAATAGGCGATCGCACAGCAATCATTGCGCTGACTCTGTATTCTTTGCTACCAATTATCCGCAACACTTATACTGGTATTATCGGTGTCGATCCTGCGATTCGCGAAGCTGGAAAAGGCATGGGTATGACGGATTGGCAATTGCTGTTTCAAGTGGAAATTCCGTTGTCAATGGGGGTGATTTTGGCGGGCGTGCGAGTTGCTGCGGTAATTGCGATCGGGCTAGCAACGATTGCTGCTGCGATCGGTGCCGGCGGTTTGGGAGTGTTTATTTTTCGGGGTGTGGCCACAGTGAATAATCAGTTACTTTTTGCTGGGGCAATTCCGGCGGCTTTGATGGCGCTAGCTGCTGATTTTGGGTTGGGTTTAATTGAACAACGGCTGTCGAAAAGTGAGGTAAAAACTATCAATTAAGTAGATGTACCAAGTTAGGTGAGTGGAGATTTTGCAGTCTTTAACTATCGATCGCTCTGATTCAAAATAGCCTCAATTTGATTTTGTACTTGTTCGAGTTCCCGACGTTTTTCAGCCAGCCAAACTTTTTGGGCTTCGCATTCTTTTTGATTTTGTCGATCGCGCTTTTCCTGCTGTTCCAATAATTTTTCCCACAGCGCGATCGCTTTTGACATCACACCGCTACTTATCTCAACTCTTTCTTCAAATACTGCAATAATTCTTTCGTGTATCTTATCAAAAATAGACTGTGAAGATTCATCAAACTTCTCAAACCCTAACTCACAAACTTTTTCCTTTATTTGCTCTTTAACTGTATCGCCATCTAAGAAACCCCAGCTCAAACCGCCACCCGCACCCGCCGCTAAGCCACCCAAAATAACTCCAATAAAACCCAGCCCTGTAAAAAATAGCAACGCAGCACCAACGGCTGCACCAATGCCTAAACCGCCCATGAGTCCGCCATCTTCTATTTGTGAGATTGATGAAGCAATTGTGCTTCCACTTGTACCAATCCCACCCAAATTACCCGCGATCGCCACATTATTAAACTGACTGACAAGGTTACTACTCAGTTGCTTATCTAGCTTTTGAAACTCCTGCCAAATTGCAGAAATATCTTCATTAATTTGAGTGTTTAAATCTGCCATATTCTCTTGTAAAATAGACTGTACTTTTTGAGTAGCCCAATCTTCTATTTCTTCCGTAATATCTCGCACAAATTGATCTGAATAATCTTTCGTCAGCTCGTTTTGACTCCACATATGCGAATGCTCAGAAGTCCATAAATAACTTTTTCTAATCAGGCGTTGTCCCAATCCTTCCACCCACTCATGCCAAGATTCAATAGCTTCTTCTACAGATTGCTCAATCAGTTCATTAGCTAAAAATCTAATTTTTACATCGCGGCCGCTTGCTTCCGCCATCAGTTCAAATATTTTCAGTTTATCTCCTGGAGAAACTGTCAACTTTCCTTCTACGATTTTCCTCTCTTGAGTCAATTCATCGCAGCCAGTGTCAATGATTTGCTTCATTCCGGCGGCTGATTGCTGAAGTGCGATCGCCCCCCGTTCAACTGTCAAAAACTGTTCCAGAGATTTAGTAAAATCCTGAAAAGATTTCACATACTCATTTTCCGTCCCGTCCAAAATTGCCTCAAGTGCAGATTGAGCCGAAATCAAATGAATCCGGTTTTCACCAGCAATCAAATTTTGACTCTTAACAATCTTTTCTACCCTTTCTTTTACCTGTTGGCGGCTTCCTTCCCGACGCAGCAAATCAGCAAAATTAACTAACACAAAAATACTCTTCGCACTTTCATCATCTTTACCGGGATTCAACTCTTTTTTCAAATACAAAAGCAGTTCCCGTTCTTTTTCTGTCAAAACATTTTGAGCGTGAGTCAAAAAAATCACCGCATCAGTTGTTTTGAGAACTTGTTGGGTAACTAACGTGCGTTCCGCTTGTTCGTTCAATCCGGGAGAATCAATAATTTCTACACCATTGGTACACAATTCGAGATTGGGATGCTCGAAAATGATTTCTTCGATTTCTGAATTAACAATTTCATCTCCAAAAGAACCTAAAGCCGCTTCCTCCGAAATTGAAGCTTTCTCTTTATATTGCTGGGGTGAAATCTCCTCCTCGCGTCCATTTTTGTATTTGCAAATCACCCGCTGCTGCGGCCCGTATTTCAAAACCGTTACCGTACCGCTACAGGGAATATCCCGCACCGGTTGAATTTCCTCACCCAGCAAAGCATTGAGCAAAGTAGATTTGCCTTTACTAAACTCGCCGACAACAGCCACGCGAAAACATTGAGATTGCAATCTCTGAGATACTTTCGTTACTTCTGCTGTTAAATTAGGAGATAGCACGTTGCGATCGCTTCCATCTCGCAGAGTTAAACCTAGTTCTCGCAGAGTTAAACCTAGTTTTCCACAAACAGCATCCAGTTGTTGCCGATACTCCTGAAACTTTTTCAACTCCTGATAGGATGAAACTGGCTGCTTTCGATATTTTTGCTGTTTCGGTTTTGCTGGCAAATGTTCGATAATGTGACTAGCAGCACGGACAAACAAAGAATCGAAAGATTGAAATCGTGCGGGATCGAGTAACGAGTGAACTTCTGCTAAAGCTGCTGTATCGCTTATTGTTTGACTGCTAAAACTCGCTTCTAAAACAGTCAAATATCGTGCATCAACTCCGAGTCGATCGGCAATGAGGGTCAAATACTGTTTTTCGCGATCGTGCATGGTTCCATCTGCGGCCGACATCTGATAGCCAAAACTAATTAGCAGCAGTCTTTCCTCCTCAGAAAAACACGCTGTCAGCGCCAGCAACTCCGGCAATTTCTTGTAAATTTTATGTTCCCGCACGCCCTTAACCATCCGCATTACCAATGGGCGCAAACTGTGGTTAGTGGGGATGAGTGCCGTCAAAGTTGCCCCCAACCGCTGGATTTCCTCAGCGCCAACCGTACCATCGGCATAGATGACTCCCAGCAACACCGTCACCAGCCCCGGCAGAAAGAGGATCGGGGGAGTCATATCCTCCCTACGAAGTCTTTGCCCTGTCAGCAGCGAAACAAGCTCAACCATTTGCAAACTAATTAGCGAAGTGTCCATTTGCAGTGCTCACTGATAATTTTTTTTTATTTAAGCTATCATAATATATTAGTTATTCTGTTGGTTGCTACCACGGTAAAAATTGATGATGAACTTTGTATTTCCCCCGGCGGTACAGGCTGCGATCGAGGCTGGCAAGTACACACAAGTGTTTACATCGGCTGGAGTGCCGATCGGCATAGCGAGAGATGCAGCGACGGGACAGTTTGCCGCCCAGGCCGTTGGCGCGGTTGTCAACAATAGCCCTCTCTCCCCCTTAGTGTCTCCCGTACAGCTTGCAATGGGCGGCTTGCAGATGTGCCAAAATCACATGGGCTTTCAAGCCGTCCAAAACAGTTTGGGGGTGCTGCAAGCGACAACAGCCGTCATTGGTGTGGGAGTTGCGGCTGGGGTAGCTTTGTCTGCGGTGAATTTGCACCAGACATTGAAACTAAAAAAAGCGGTAGAGAGGCTGGAAGTTAAAGTAGAAAATGGTTTCATCAATTTAGAACAACTTGTGAAAGGCCAAGGCGCCCAAATTAAGCAATTAATTGCCGAAGTGGTTGCCGATCTAAAATTTGAGAATCATCGTTTAGTTTTAGTGCGGGCTTACGGGTTATTTAATCAAGCAATTCAACGAATGCGATCGGCTTTGCAACTGAAAGATATCAACCGCCGCAACGCTGAAATTGATGCGGCGCGGGGGATGTTGTTTGAAGCTTTAGCCGATTACAGAAACCCGCAGTTGTTGTCAGAAACTTGTGCGGCGGGACAGTTGCGCCGGTTAGAGTGCAGTTGGACGATCGAACAAAGTATTATCGCGACTTATCAGGTGCAAAATGAGTTTGGTGCTGCGGGCGATCGGATCTCTCAGCTTCAACAACAAATCCGTCAAGACGGCCTCGGTATTATACAATGCTGCGACTCTGACGACGAGCTAGATTTTCTGTTTCCTGAAATCACGTGCATTCACGATCGCGATTTAGTTGTATTAGAGACTTGGCAAAATCAGATTGACTGGATGAAAGCTTTGCCGCCAAGTGAATTAAAACAGTTACAAAGTGCTGATTTAAGTAAATCTGACTCGGCTGTTAAGGTGGAGAAAAACTCAGCCGCGACAGCTTTAGCGATACCCGATGAACAGTTATTTTATGAAAATTTGAGGCCGAAGTCTCATTTTTATGCGCTGCGCGCTCAACTGGAATTAATGCTCGAACCGCAGCAGCGTCCAGAGTATGAAGATTATATCATTAAGCAAGGGGAAATAGCAGGTCATAAAAGTTTAGTATTGTCGAATTTGGAGAAAGCATCAGATTTGGCTGTTGCTAATCTTTTTTGGTACTTCAGAGTCCGGGATGAATCGGAAGAGGAATTAGAATTAGCGAACACCCCGTAGGTGGGGTAAAATTCACCTGACGGCATCATTGTCACCCATCCTGTAGGCAGGGCTGTTTCATTCTCCAAAAAACCAGGATTTTGTAGGGGTAGTGCCCCCGTGCCCATTGGTGTCAACTTAAGCCTGAAAGCCCTGAGAAATCTGGTTTTTACCTGAGTCTAGATCCCCCTAAATCCCCCTTAAGAAGGGGGACTTTGACCGGACTCCTGTCCCCCCCTTCTTAAGGGGGGTTAGGGGGGATCTGGCCTTAATCGTCAAACAGTAGTCTCTGAAGGGGTTTGACGTTAAGTTGACACCTATGCCCCGTGCCTACCCCCGCCACTGGTGCAAGATATTAAGTCCTGCTTTTTTAGTTTCTGTATCTATGGATGAACAACTGTACCGACTGATTGCACAGGCGTGCCAGCACCCCTTGAAAAGCCCGAAAAGGCGAAAGGCGATGAATCTGCTGCTAGTTGAAATTCAACAACTACCGGGATTAGGTAAATCGTCTCACCCAGACTACTTAGATGCTTTGAATCGTACCTTTGAATGGATAAACCGACAACTATGTCAAGGCTTCGATCGCGATCGACCTTTGATTCAAAAGCGCTTGCTGCAATGGGTCAACAGTTACCTCTACTGGCGAATTAAAGATTTATACTCACAAGCAAAGGGCGATCGCAGTTTAGACGCACCTATTACAGACAGTCAAACCGAAACTTCCCTGCTGGAACTTCTAGCAACAACAAATTTTGACATTCCCACGCGCAGCGGACTTGATGCTTATATCGAACAAATAGAACTAGAACAACAACAACAGGTTGGTCTAAAATTGGAACAGTACGTTGAGGAAGATATTGATGAAAAACTGCGGAATTGCCATCCTCAAACCTATCCAAATTGTAACTGTCAGTTACTCAGTTCCAGAGTGCTGTTAAAAAACCCGCCAGATAAGTTTAGCGCGATCGCCAGAGAACATAATATCAACTATCAAACTCTAAAATCTCATTGGGAAAGGAACTGTCGCCCCTTACTCCAGGCGATCGCTCTAGAGCTAGGATACAAAAGAGAGGTTTGAACAATGAACAGCACAGAAGCCCCCCGATTGACAGTTCCCCTCGGTACCGAAGCTCACCGTCTGGCGAAGCAATTAGCAACAGAAACCCTGCAACTCGCTCCCGCATCAACCAAGCGGGAAGTGGCTAAGCGAGTTTACCTCAATACATTAGCTGTTTATGCCGTTTACAGTTACTTGAAGTGGCAAGCCTACGAGCCCCAGCTAGAGCAAGGGGATAGCTGGCAGCCTATAATTTGTGCTCGATGGGATGTCGCCGATTTGGTACTCCCAGGAATCGGTAAATTGGAGTGCCGTCCTCTGTGGTTCGGGGAAAGTGCGATCGCCATTCCCCTAGAAGCAACAGAAGAGCGCATTGGCTATGTAGCCGTTCAGTTTGAGGAGCAATTAAACTCAGCCAAACTGTTAGGATTTGTACCATCAGTAGAGGCTTTAGAAATACAAATCGCTAATCTTCAAACCCTCGATGATTTCGTAGATTATTTAGAGCGACTGGAGTTGGCCAATAGTTTCTTGCTGAGTGCCGATCCAGTAGCAGTGCAAGTGAGAGATGTACTCAACACTCGATCGATAGCCGAGATTATTGCCCAACTGGAACAGATTTATGGCAACGAACCGGAAGATGAAAGAGCCTATGCTGTTAAAGATGTTTTTACTGGTGAAGGAATTTATGCAGGGAGCGATCGGGAATTGAGGGAAAATGTTGATGAGGGCGATCGGGAAATTGAATTATTAGAACTAGCTGAAGAATTGCTGGAAAAATTAACAGAGATTTGGAGCTAATATAGCAATCCTAAATGATTCAGATAAATTTGTAGGGGTAGTGCTACCCCTACTCCCCGTGCCCATTAGTGTCAACTTAAGCTCAAACCTAGTCACAGATTGCTGTTTGACTATTAAATCTAGATCCCCCCTAGCCCCCCTTAAGAAGGGGGGGATAAGAGTCTTATCAAAGTCCCCCTTCTTAAGGGGGATTTAGGGGGATCTAGACCTGGCTATGAACGAGAGATACCAAGGCTTTCAGGCTTAAGTTGACACCTATGCCCCGTGCCTACCCCCTATCTATCGACGAGGCGATCGCGGGGGGATTGCCCCTACAATAATTATGCAAATGATTATCGGGCGATCGCGGGGGGATTGCCCCTACAATAATTATGCAAATGATTTAGGATTGCTATAGATATAATTCCTGTAGGGGCGGGCATCGCCCGCCCCTACAGGTTAATTGAGAATACTAGATAGCCGGCAATTTGGAACAGAGGCGATCGGCGATGAGCGCTAAAAAAATTGATGAACAGCGACAACAAGCTTATTTCGATTTTCTAATGAAATTGCTGCTGCTAGCGGCAAAAAGTGAAGGAAATAATAAGCTATTTTACCCCTTATTTCTAGAAAATATAGAGCTATTAAATGAAGAGTTTGCTCTCTATTTGCGAATTAAAGTCAATCAGTTTTATAAGGAATATGAATTTCAACAGTGTTTAACATTAGCAGCAATTCTTACTCTAATATCCGAAGCAATTCAAAAATTCCCTCAAGGCTCCAAGGCGAATAATTTAGAAATTGCGATCGCCGGTTACGAAGCAGCCTTACCAATTTTAAGCCAGCCTGAAAATCCGATCGTCTGGGCTGCTGCTCAGAATAATTTAGCTGCTGCTTACACAGCCCGAATTCGGGGATCTCGCGCTTTTAACATAGAGCGTGCTATTCAATCTTATCAAAATACTTTACAAGTCCGCACTCGTATTAATTTACCCGCAGATTGGGCTGGAACCCAAATGAATTTGGGAAATACTTATTTAGAGCGGATTAAGGGCGATCGCGCCGACAATATCGAGCAGTGTATCGAGTATTATAAAGCTGCCTTGCTGGTTTTTTCTCCAGAGGCATTTCCCCTAGAGTGCGCCGATATACAAAATAACCTGGGTCTTGCTTATAAAGAGCGAATTTACGGCAATGTCTCTGACAACATAGAGCAAGCAATTCAATGCTATCAAGCAGCACTGCAAATCTTTACTTATGAGCCATTTCCCGAACAGTGGGCGAAAGCATCTAGCAACTTAGCGATCGCCTATCAAGAGCGAAGTCAGGGAGAACCCGCAGACAATATAGAACGATCGATTGCTATCTTACAATCTACTTTACAAGTAAATACCCGCGAAGCTTTCCCCTATAAGTGGGCAAATACTCAAGTGAATTTAGGGGCTGCTTACGATCGTAGAATTCGGGGCGAACGCGATCGCAACTTAGAGTCGGCAATTACTTACTATGAAGCATCTCTACAAGTTCTAACCAAACAGGAGTCTCCTCAGCTATGGGCCGGTATTCACAACAATTTAGGTGCTGCTTACAGTCAACGAATTAAGGCAGAGAAATATGACAAGCTAGGAGAAACTGAAAAAGCGATCGCTCATTTTAAATTAGCTTTGGAAATTTACACTCCCGCAGCCTTTCCCCGCGATTGTTTGCGAGTAGGAAGAAGCCTCGGCAATATTGCTTTTACAACTGAAAAGTGGGAGAAAGCTATTGAAGCTTATAGTCAAGCTATTGAAGCAGTAGAAACTAGCCGTTCTTGGATCAGTAGCGAACAGCGGCGGCAGGAAATTTTAGAATCGTCTTTTCGGGTATACGCTAACATAATACAGGCTTGCGTCAACAATAAACAGTTAGATAAAGCCATTGAATATGTAGAGCGATCGCGCTCCCAACGCCTCGTAGATTTAATGGCAAGCAATGACATTTACTCAACTGAATCAATTTCTCCTGAAATTCAAACTTATTTGCAGCAGTATGACAGTTTGCAACAACAAATAGATTCCTACCGCTCTCCTCAGCTATCTAAGATTGACCAAGAATTCAAAAATGTGAAAATTAGCACTCGTTCCCGTGCTGCTCTGGCTGCTATTAATGAATCGATCGCTCAATTAGAAGCTCAGAAACAACAAGTTTGGGAACAACTCAGGCGCTTAGATCCCGTATTGGCCGGAGAAATGAAAGTCGCAGCCCCTAATTTAGCTCATATTCAGCAATTGATCGAGCATCAAACAACAGCCATCCTGAGTTTTTACACAACTTACCAAAATACTCACATCTTTGTCATCAAACGCGATCGAATTACTTGTCATACTTGTTTAGAGCAAGACAAAGGGTTGCAAGCCTGGATTTTCGAGCGCTGGTTACTTCCCTACGTGCAGAATAAAGCGGAATGGCAAAACTCTCTGCGATCGACTCTATCTCAATTAGCAAATTCTCTCGATCTGAAACAACTAATTGAACACCACCTCAGCGGTATTGAAGAACTGATTATCGTACCTCATCTTTACCTACATTCAATTCCATTTAGCGCTTTACCTATTGATAATGACCAATACCTCGGAGATAGATTTCTCCTACGCTATGCTCCCAGTTGCCAAGTTTTAGAATTTTGTCATAAACGCCCTCAAACCAAAGTTAAACTGAGGTACGGAACGGTGGAAGATGCGACAGAAGACCTACCTTGTGTGAGTTTTGAATGTTCTCAACTCGCTCAAATATATAGCATTCCTGAAGAACGACGGCTGCGCGGTCGCTCTCAAGCAACTGTTAGTAATTATCGGCGCTTGGTAGAGCAAGTTTCCGGTCTTCATTCCAGTCATCATGCCCAATCTCGCTTTGATAATCCTTTAGAATCAAAGCTATTTTTAGGTGATGGATCGATTACCCTGGGGCAACTCTTAACTCCGGCTTGGAGGTTCCCCAATTTGGAGGATGTTTTCCTTTCTTGTTGTGAAACAAATCTTGGTTTAACTGAAATAACAGATGATGTTCTGACTCTTTCCACTGGATTCTTGTGTGCTGGTGCGAGAAGTGTTATCGCTACTCTTTGGGCTGTTGACGATTTAGCAACCGCACTATTTTCTATTTTTTACCACCAATACCGACAGCAAGGAAAAAGTCGCATTGTCTCTCTGCAACAAGCCCAAGAAAAGTTGCGATCGCTTAGCGGTCAAGCACTCAGTGAATACCAGCAGCAGCTAATACCATTACTTGAGAGTAAATTTAGGGCCGCCGAAAAAGCAAAAAAAGCAGCTAAAGAGTCTCGCGATCGCGAAGTCAAAGGAAGTGAAACTTATATCAACTGGTATGACCAATACAAGCAACACACAAAGGTAGCAGAACGTCTTCGGAGCACCAAGAACCAATTCAAAGATGCGATCGAGAAACCTCTTCCCTTCTCTCACCCCTCCTACTGGGCCGCTTTCACCTGTTCCGGCTTGCGGTAACTCAAGCATTCCTGGACTGTTCGTGAAAAACCCGGTTTCTGACCCAATACGCTTGGGTTAACACTGTTAATTCCCCGGAGATCCCCCTAAATCCCCCTTAAGAAGGGGGACTTTGAGCAACTTCTTGTTCCCCCCTTTTTAAGGGGGGCTAGGGGGGATCGGTCTTATCTGAACCGTATTGGTTTCTGACCACCCGTGCGTCTGGCAAGAAAGCGGGTTTTTTACCATTTCGGCGGGCTGGAACGCACTATTTTGCTGAGAAACCGGCTTTCTCACCAAAAATTTTTTCATTTCCCCCCAAAAACCTGCATAATTTTTCGACTTGGCCCTGGTTAATAGAAAAGCGCAGTTGGCCAACTCGCTTCTCCCAAAATTTCTGATTCACCTTAACGGAGAAACGAGCAATGACAGCATTTTATCAACTCATATCCTATCCCTCGCTAGGAGAGATTTTTCAGCCTCAAACCAAAAAAGGTGAGGATGAAGATGACGATCCTATTGTTCCACCTAACCTTCGCTAGTCATCTCTAAATCTTAGGATTTATACCAAATCCGGGTTAAAAACCCCGTTTATTTCTTAGTCCGCGGAGGCGGACTTCGTTTGTGTAGTAGCGGTTTCAACCGCCGAATCATAGAGGGGGTAACTGCGAATTATGGGGATAATTCAAGCGCTGGCGTGCTGTAATTTTCCAAATATCTAATTCCGGCAGTCTCCAATGAGTTCCTTGAGGTTTCCGATCGCCGCGATCGCACTTCAAAAAATTATCATAATCAACTAATGCTTCTTGGATCTTGCCTTGAGCATCTTTCACTTGTGCCAAAATATAATAAGTCGGTGGGTGAAGATGATTGAGTTCGATCGATTTTAAAAGCTGTAACTCAGCATCGTTATAGCGATTTTGCAGGAAGTAAGCCCACCCCAGGTTTTTGTGCAAAGCCGCTAGAACCAGATCGTCTTTGACTTTCTCTAAAATCGGCAAGATCGGGTTAATTGCTGTCTGCACATTTCCCGATATAATTTCCAAACGTGCTAAATTACTAATAGCTGCATAAGCCCCTCGGTTGTTAAATCCGGCGGCGATTTGATAGTGAATTCGTGCCGCAGATAAATCTTGCAACTGTTCGTAAGTAGCTCCTAAGTTATAGTGAGATGCGGCTAAGTCAGGATTAAATCTGATGGCTTGGGTTAAGTAAGCTTTGGCAGTTTGAAACTCTCCTGATAAATACTTTTTATGACCCAGTTGATTGAGATATTTGGCAATCAATTGATGAATTATGTGTTTTTTTATTTCTGGATTCAGGGTAAAAGTATCTGCTCCGGCTTCAATAATTTTCACTAAAAATGCTTGTTTGATGAGCGATTCTAAAACCGATTGCAAGTCAGATATTTCTCCAGCAACGGCGAGATTAGATTCCAAATCATTGGTGCTGACTGGTTGATTTTTTAAGGACAAGCAACAGAGAAGGTAAATTTCTGTATCTGATAAATCGGCGCTGGTTTTCTGCAAATAATTTCGCAGAATCTGCTGGACAACTAAGGTAGTCTGCTGGATAAATTGGGTGAGATTCCCTGAAAATAAATCAGCAAAGTTAGCGGTGACAATCTTTAAAAGTAAGGGATTGCCATCGTATAATTGGCTCATTTCTGAAAATGACTTGTTTTCGGTACTGCTAGAAAACCTTTTGGCTGAATAGATAATTTTTTTGGCGCTTTGCTCGTCTAACCCATTTAGTTGTAATACTTTTATATGTGAAGTTTGTGCTACGAGGGAAGTAAGTTCTTGGGGTTGATGCCAACTGGTGAGTAGCAAGCAACTTTGATGGCGTGATGTTACTATTCGTTGGAATAAGTCTGCATAATTTTCGTATCCTGGTTGATAGCGATCGCCCTGAAGGAGGATGCGATCGAGTTCATCGAATACTAACAAACACCGTGAGGAACGCAGGTATTTGAGCAATAAAGAGATTCTCTTTTCCGTATTCTCTGGTAAGTGGGTTTCTGGCTGGGGAGACAAGGATTGAATTAAATCGAATAAGATATTTGACAGGGGCGGGCGTTCTTTGAGCGATCGCCAAATGCAATAATCAAACTCACCCTGAATTTGTTGTAGTGTGGTGAGGGCCAATGCAGTTTTGCCAATTCCTCCCATTCCCAGTAGTGTAACTAATCGACAACCATCGTTGACTATCCATTGCTTTAAAGTGGCAAGTTCAGCACTGCGATCGTAGAAAATAGGGACATCAGGCGCTTCACCCCAATCGATCCGGGGGTGTGTTTTCGCCGCTGTCTGTGAGGGAATAACTTCGCTGATGGGCGGGTTAGTGTCAGCACTGACAGCAGACTTTACCGTGTCATTTTTAACAGAAATCCCATCGCTGGCTGTAGCATTACTAAAATTAGCAATCTGCTGTTGATACTGTGAAATGAGGATTTGTTGTAATCTAGCCAGCTTTCCGGGCCCTCTACCCATAATCTGAAATTTTTTGTAAACCTCTCCCAGTCTTTTCTGAAGCGCTTCTTTGCTGACTCCTAGTTCTTGTGCGATCGCATCCATCGGTTCACCTTGGATGGCTTTGGAGAGTGCCTCAAATTCGTTGTCGGAAATACCCAAATTCGTGGCTAGATTTCTTAAAAAGTTTTGGGGAATCATTGTCTTAGATTACTACAAAACATCGTTTTATATAAAGTTTTGCTGGTAGAACAGGAGGTTTGCGATCGCCCTCCTCGCGCCGTGGGGAAGCGAGACCCTGCATTAGGAGGGCGATCGGGCCCCCCGCAGAAAACACTCCGGCTTACTCTCCCATTGTATCCGCGTTTATCTCATTTTACTGAGAAATATGAGACATCTATCTTACGACAGGGAGAGCAGAGCAGAATAGCTAGACTCTCGTCAATGACAAACCTGCTAGCTCACTCCTGGGTTGGCATCAAAGATGGGATATAGGTGGGGCGAAGCTTTGAACTATCAAGCGTTTGAGGGTGTTAGACTTCGCTGTATCAGAATGCTGAAGTGCCTAAGCGACCCATGCCTCTGGGCAATTTTCTCTTTTTACTGAGATTTACTTGACTCATATACTTGACCGTTGCTGGAAAACCTGCTAGGCTAATTCTCAGGTAAATGAGCTAGCGGTCGATCGGGGCGGTTGAGGGCCAGATACTCTGGCAGATGGCAAACTTTCCCGTGCGGGTCTGCATAATTTTTTGACTTTCCCCTGGTTAATAGTTGGAAGTTTAAACTTGCGATCGCTTCTCACTGAATCTAGGAATCGTTTTAGTCAAAGTCCATAAATCGGAGGTACTTTATGGTTTCATTCTATCCAGGTCAAAAAGCTAATGAACTCGCCAAGGTAGCTCAAGAGCGATTCGAGCGTGCGGTTGAAGATTTGAAAAGAGAAGAAGCAGCCACAAACAAATTGGCAGAAGAGTATGGCCAACTTCAACTGAATGTCATAAGAAGCACAATTAAGCGCTTTGTTACCTTCCTTGAAAATAGTGGTCGGAAGGCTTCAGAAAGTGAAAAGCGGCTTTTAGAAGGGATGGATTTTTCAGTTCAGCAGATGAAGGAGTACAAAGCTGCGGCGGTAGGAGCAGAACAATATTTTATGGCTGGCGTTAAATCTGCTGGAGCAGCCGCAGCAGGTTACGGCGGTGCTATTGGTGCTGTTACTTCACTAGGAGCAGCCAGCACGGGAACCGCTATCTCAACTCTCAGTGGAGCGGCTGCTTGGAATGCAACCTTAGCATGGTTTGGCGGTGGAGCGGTCGCGGCTGGTGGCGGCGGTATGGCTGTGGGTGCTGCTGTATTAGGCGGTATCGCCCTTTTACCAGCTTTGGCGATCGGTGGCTTTTTTGCTGCTAGTGAAGGCGAGAAAGCGATGACAAAGGCGCGAGAGCATGAAGCTCAAGTCAACAAGGCGATCGCAGACATGAAACTTGCTAAGGACTTTGCTAAACAGGTAAGACAGCGGATTACTGAATTGAGAGGAGTGTTTGGATCTATGAACACTCGTGCTGTTGAAGCTTTGAGTCAACTGGAATCTCAGCCTTTTAATCCCAAGAGAGATGCCCAGAAGTTCCAACAGGTAGGACTTCTGATGAAGGGACTTGTAGAAATGTTGAAAACCCCTGTTTTAAACAGTGACGGTAAGCTTAACCTCGGCACTGTGAAGGTTTTGGAGAAATATCGGATTTTACCAGGGAAATAGAAATCGCGATCGAAGTAGTCTCAAGACTTACGCATAAAATCTATTTGTAAGGTGGGCATTTCCCACCTTACTACTTAACCAGGCAAATAGAAATGATAGCTAAAAAATTTCCTGTAGAAATCTTTAATCCCGGCGCCACGGCTGAGTGCTTCCGCGATGTTGTTGAAGCTTACACCGAATACAAAATAGTTGCAGAGCAAGAGCAGACTAAACGGCGTGGCATCGAAGCTTGGGAAAAAGCAACGATTGCCGACATTCAAGCAAAACGCGATGCTTTAATTAACTATCTTGAAGGCTCGTTTGATGAACGTGCTAAGAACTTTAAATTTCTGTTTGAAAAGGTAGATGAGGCAATAGCGATCGGTGATAATAACCAGTTAGCTTTAGCCATGACTTCAATTACCGAAATAGCTAATTCTAGTCCGTTCAAAGACCTTGCTAATTTGACATCTGTCAGAGCAGCCCTTGACGATCCAGAGCATGAATGGACATTTTAATTGAAAAAGTGAGGTCTCGTAAAATGGATAAATTGGTTAGAAAAGCTGCTGCATTGGGATTACCCGCAATCATTCTGCTAATTGTAATGGCAACTACAGGCTTAACAGGTGGGGCTGCAATTACAGCAGCTTTAGCATTGTTAGGTGTCCCACTCGCCGCTGTGGGTGGTCCAGCAGGTATGTTAGGCGGAATTGCACTGCTGGGAATCATCGGTTTAGCTACAGAAACATTGTCTAAGTATGGTCTTGAAGCAGTGCTAATTGGGATTTACAGACAGCGCCTTCAAAACGGAGAATCCAGATCGCGTCTGTGCGGAGAAATTCGCAATTTACCTCTCTCTGGGGAAATGAAACGCAGACTTGACGAAGAGTTGAGCAGTTAATAGATAGGTAGAATTAGGCTTCGTAAACCATCTCTTTCTAAATACGAACAAGATTTACGCACAAGCTCTATCTGTAGGTGGGCATTGCCCACCTTACCGCTACAAAACGAAATTATAAAAGTGCGATCGCTCAACTAAACCAGGAGGAACCATTGATTAAGTTTATCGGACAAGTCGAACTGCGTAACTCTCACCGAGTCTACTACCAACAGGATTCTTACCGAGTAGAGCAAATCAATCAAAATAGAGAACAAGTAACTTACTCTTACGACATTCCTGACAAAGCTGTGGAGTATCTATACAATAAACTTAAGGGTCGTAAAGTTACACCAAAAGATGCTTCTACCGTTTTCAATCCCGTCGCTAAAAACTTTAATCTCCCCTTTACCTATGGTCATCAACTTGACTTCTACGCTCAGGAAGTATTAGTGGTACTTGTAGCATTAGGTCAAGCAAGTTTAAGTAAAGAAGGTCGAGCATACTTTTACATAATTGCCTAATTGTTGATGCCAATTACCTTGTCTATGAGATTTGAAAATGAGGCTGTACTAAGCAACATCTAAAATAAATACAGCACGAGCCATGTCATTCTTCTTACAACTATAATCCAAGAAAATGAAGTCTAAATCTGTTACGCAAATCACTGGTATTCCCGGTCAATTAGTCGGTGCAGTTCCCGTCCGAACCAGTGGAACAGGAACTCTTAAAATTGTTGGGGATACCTTACAAGGAAATTTTACTTCATTTTTTGGCTTAGAAATCAAAGAAATTGTCATTCCCATTCAAAATGTTAAAGCAGTTGAAATTGGGGAAGGCTGTACTTGGTGGCTGCTCGGACTCGGAATTTTAACCCTCGGTTTCTTCTTCATTGGTATTATATTCATTGTGTTAGCTTTTGTGGTAAAACAGCGTTATATTGCCATTTACACGAGTAGAAATAATCTCATTCTGTTTTGCACAAAAAATGATAAAATTAACCAGTTTAGGAACGAAATTATAGAAGCTTGTCGTCCTAAACCTCCCTATATTCCCCGGTCCTCTCAGTCTCCCCCAGCACCACCTTCTTTAGCCAAATTGATTGACACTTAGCTAAATTTACCAGGGCGATCGCTATTTCTACCCAAGTACGATCGGCTCTTCTCTTGAGGAAAGCACAAAGCGCGGTTGGAACAAAAAAGTTAGGAACATACAGTTTAAGGAGTTAAAATCTAATGCAACTAATTTTGGCAGAATTTTGTGGACGCTGGGGCTGTTCTTGGTGGGAGAACATTATCACCATCATCTTGGTTAGTCTGAAGGGTAAGGGTGCTGTAATATTGCTGGGATTATTGCTGATACCGATAGTTTTGGTGGTGCTAATATTGCTAGTAGGCTTGATACCAGCTTTTGAATTTATTGCTAGTTTTGGGAGAGACAAACAAGATATCAAAAACCCAAACAATTCTCAGGAACAAGACCAAACCATTTTATCAGCAGGAGCTAAGTTTCTCGGTCGTAGAGGAGCTAAATATTTGGGTCGTAAATTGAGAGAAGGAAACAAACATGAAGATGTGAACAATCTAGATTAGTCTCAGCAAAGAGATAAACATAACAACAACCCAGATCTATATCCTTTCTCTATTTGGCTATCTCGTAATTATGGTGATAAGTAATGATTATGATCTAGCAAAATCTAGGGTTTCAGCTTTCCTTATTCAGAAGTTTAGTATGATTTGCTACATTTTACAGCAAACATCCGAGAGAGCCCTAAATGCTTTTGAAAATAATAAGTTGAACAGTAGCCTCGTGGTTCAATAATCTTTAGGGCATTCAACTCCCAATAGCCAATAACCTTAGATACAGCCAACTGTTAGCTAACTAAGGCAAAACTCTAATTCCACCCCTACAAACTATTTCCCCGGTATTCAAAACTAACTCCTCAATTTCAACTTCTGGTCCGAAATCAATTTTAAAACTCTCTAAAATATGATTAGTAGATGATTGTGAAAATTCGATTGCTGGATTTTCTAACATCAATTCGTGACCGCTAACCATCCTCAAACCAGTCCGCAATACAAAGGGAATTTGCGTACCTTCCTGTCGCAAAATAACAGCAGAAAGCGTCAACAAACCTGCATTAATTACTATTTGCGAATTTTGTAATCTCAGAGGCTGTTCCCGATCGCCCAGTGGCAGTATTGGCCGCAAAAAATCGCTCAAAGCGTCCGCAAGCAAAGGTGCTTTCAGCGACGCATTTAGATCGGCTTGAATTAGCCGTAAAACGCCGAATACGGGAAAGGATTCTACAAGGCGGAGTGGTTGACCTTTGATAACTTGACCGAGGTTAACGCGGATGCCAGCACCCTCTAGGGCGACGGAGGTTAGATGCAGTCCCTGATAGACAGCACCGCGAGCTGTTGCCGTTACTTTGGGGATCGCACCACTGAAGAGTTGTCGATCGCTCCCCTCAATTTTCACGCTCAACTCTGACACCTGCTGAACTTGCGATCGCAGCCACAACTGCACCGCCGGAGACAGCACTGCACTCGCGATCCGGCTACCTTGACTCCTCGATGGTATCCCCGAACCCTGCGGATGACCGAGATTAGCACTTCCCAGTTCGCCAGTAGGGCCAGATCCATTGTCAAATTCCCAAGAATTGCGATCGACTGTCATAAAAGATTTCAGAATATGAACTTTCATATTCAAACACAAAAATTACACCATCCGGGCTGCTTGAGGTGCGGGGATTCTGGCTGAGGCTCTCCATCGCCGACAGTAGGGAAAATTGTCCCCCCTAGCTCCCTGGTTGCCAGCGTTCTCATGTATGGAAGCTCAGACTACCGCAAATTTAACTATAAAGCTAGTATTTGTTTTAGTGTTAGTTTATAATTGTCTGGTCTAAACCCACACCTTTGTAACCAGCAGTCGAGCGAAGGTGCAGGAATTGCGATCGAGAGTGAAAACCTAGAGTTTTCATACAATCTTCAGGGTTATTGCATAGGGACAATCTGCTGATGTGCCAAGCTTTGTACGGTTTCGCCAACAGTATAATTTGTTCAAAATCAGGAAATGAAGTTTACAAAATTTCCGATTTACGATGTCAGATTCACACAGTCAGCTAGCGCCTAACACATACCAGAGACACCGATTGCCTAATTGGTCGGGGCTAAATGTATCGAAAGCATCCCAAATAAAACTCTTCCTGTAAAGTAACACTTGTATATAGTTTGTCTAAATCGTGTCAAGATTTAGCTGGACTGCCATCCAAGCAACAACTTTACGAAGCTGTCGGCCTAGGAGTCCGTAAACCCCCAAGAAATCTAGGGGTATTGGAAGAGAAAGATTCACCAACTTTTAAATCCAAAGTCACACCAGTGTTGATGAGACACGGTTAATCAATTCAACCTCTCGTATTTCCTTCCCCAACTCTTGAGTTGGGCGTTTCCAAACTCCCGTCATGTCAGATGAAAGGCTACAAAAAATCCTCGCCCAGTGGGGCATCGCCTCTCGCCGTCAAGCTGAACAAATGATGATCGCTGGACGAGTGCGAGTCAATGGTCAGGTCGTGAATTTAGGACAAAAAGCTAATCCAGATATCGATCAGATCGAAGTCGATGGAGTGCCGGTCAAGGCGACAGAACGACCAGCATCAGTCTATCTGTTACTTCATAAACCCCCTGGGGTAGTTTCGACTTGCAGCGACCCCAGGGCGCGATCGAAAGTTCTGGACTTGCTACCTCCCAAACTACGTTCAGGTCAAGGCATCCACCCGGTAGGACGCTTAGATGCAGATTCTACGGGCGCACTGCTACTGACTAATGATGGTAAGCTGACATTTTGTTTGACTCATCCGCGTCATTCGATATCCAAAACTTATCAGGTTTGGGTGCAGGGACATCCTCCCGAACCGGTACTGCAAGCGTGGCGTCAGGGGATCGTGTTGGCCGGCAGAAAGACTATGCCAGCTCAAGTAGAAGTCCTCGATCGCACTCGCGACCAAACCATGTTGTCGGTTATTTTATCAGAAGGGAGAAATCGACAAATTCGGCGAACCGCCGAGCTGTTAGGATATCCCGTGCTGGGCCTGCACCGCACAGCTATTGGCTCCATTCAGTTGCAGCCACCTTCGGAGCCAATATTGCCAGTAGGCTGCTACCGACCTCTTACAAATTCTGAAATTATTTTTTTATGGAGTCTAGTCAACCTAACCTCAACCAATGTGCCAGTCAACATCAGGAAGCACAGCCTATGACAAAGAATTTATTTTTTTTACTTTTCAAAACCCCTAAAAAAAAGCTGCCTTCCCAAGAGGCAGAACGCGCCCAAAAGCTAGCAGAAATTGGCGCAAAACTCCGCCAGTTCCGGGAAAAAGAGTCGATTTGCTTGGACAAAGTAGCTGTGGTGACGATGATTCGGCGGGATCTGCTACAGGCGATCGAGGATGGTCAACTCGATCGACTTCCCGAACCAGTCTACACTCAAGGTTTGATCAAGCGGTACGCCGAGGTCATGGGTTTGGATGGGGCTGAGTTTGCCGACTTTTTCCCGATCGAACCAGCACCTCAATCGGTATCCAAGTTATCCTGGCAAAAATGGCCTCAGTTGCGGCCGATGCACTTGTACCTGTTTTACACATTTCTAATTATCTTTTCTGTCAATAGCTTGTCTCAATTGATGGGTGGTTCCTTAACAGAAAAAAACGAGCTGGTCAAAGAACAACTCGCTCTTCAAGAACAACAAGCCCGTTTAGCAGCCGATTCCGATCGCGTCGCCAAAAAGCAGAAAGTGGATACTTACACAACTCTACAAGCGGGAACAAAAGAGGGAAATTTAAAGAAATCTGGCGATAAACCAGTAATGGTTAGCGTCACTTTCAAGGAAGAATCCTGGTTGCAAATTGAAATCGACGGCAAAACCGAGTTTGAGGGAACTCTGCCTTCTGGGACTCAGCGCACTTGGCAAGCTAAAGACAAATTAGTGGTGATAGCTGGCAACGCCGGCGGGGTACTAATTGCCTTTAATAACGGACAAGCCGAGCAACTTGGAGACCCTGGAGTTGTCAAACAAGTTGTTTTCAAAGCTGACGAACTCAAGCCTTCAGAAAAAGCCAAAAAAGAAGGATAATTGGTAATTTGTAATGGGTAATAGTTAGTTGTTACTTGTTAGTAGTTAAGAGTTTTTCTCATAACAAATAACAAATAACAAATAACAAATTACCCATTTTTAATTTCTCTTAGGGGAACGCCCGCAGATGTAAGTCATGGTTTTGAGCCGATCGCGCACTTCCCAATTCAAAGCTTCTGCCCGATATCGCCACCCCCAATTTCCCTCTGCTTTCCCTGGAAAATTCATCCTGGCATCTGCACCCAAACCCAACAAGTCTTGAAACGGAACAACTGCCAAATTAGCAATCGAACACCAAGCCATGCGGATTAAAGACCAATGAATCCCTTGGGGATCGAGGCAGCCCAAATAACGATAAACGTCTTCTCTTTCGTGGTGTTGCAGTTGATTGAACCATCCGACAGTCGTATCGTTGTCGTGAGTCCCGGTGTAGACTACACAGTTACGTTCGTAGTTAAAAGGCAAAAAAGGTTCGTGGGGACCTGAGTTAAAAGCAAACTGCAAAATCTTCATTCCCGGAAACTCAAATCGATCGCGCAAAGCTTCCACTTCAGGAGTAATTAACCCTAAATCCTCAGCGATAATTGGCAGGTTGCCAAACTTCTCGTTAATTACCTCAAACAAAGCTGTTCCAGGTGCTTGAATCCACTCTCCCTCGATCGCATTTTTTTTGCCGCGCTTAACAGCCCAGTATGCCTCAAATCCTCTAAAATGGTCTATTCGAGTCACGTCTACATAATCAAAAATCGCTTCAAAACGCTGCACCCACCACTGGAAATTATTTGCTTGCAACTCCTCCCAATTGTAGACAGGGTTGCCCCACAATTGACCTGTACTGCTGAAGTAATCAGGGGGAACTCCCGCCATTAAAGCTGGTTCTCCCGTGGGTTCATCCAAGCAGAATGTTTCGGGATGAGACCATACATCTGCGCTATCGTGAGCTACATAAATTGGAATGTCACCAATAATTTTAATGTCCCGCAGGTTAGCATAACGTTTCAACTCCGTCCACTGGCGAAAAAACTCAAACTGGACGTATTTGTAGTAATAAATCTCAGAATTTAGCTGCTGCCGCCACTTGTCTAGCGCATCGGGTTTTCGATGAGCAATATCTGATTCCCAATTGTTCCAGCTAACACCACCAAAGGATTCTTTGAGAGCCATAAACAAGGCATAATCTTCCAGCCATATCGCTTTGCTTTCACAAAAAGCCGAAAATTCTCTTTGCTGCACCGGCGATGCTTTCGCCTTAAAATTTTCGGAGGCTTTTTTGAGCAACGGCAATTTCAGCGCCACTGCGCGCTCGAACTCTACATAATCGAGGGGAAATTCGGGCCAATTAGCCAAGTCTTCATCAGTTACCAATTGCTCGTCTCGCAATATTTCCGGGCTGATCAGCATCGGATTTCCTGCCATTGCTGAATAGCAGGAATAAGGAGAATTGCCGTATCCTGTCGGACCTAGTGGCAATATTTGCCAGTATTGCTGGTCGCTTTCTACTAAAAAGTCAATAAAGCGATAGGCTTCTATTCCCATGTCGCCTACGCCGAATCGACTGGGAAAGGATGTGGGGTGGACTAGAATACCGCTAGATCTGGGAAAAAGCATAATCTATCTGAAGATATAGGAGTTCAACGTTGACAATTTTACCGATCTTCCCTACAGGTTAAACTTCGGAGTTTTTCGGGTTTTTTTCAGTGCAATTACTTTTGTGATTGTCTCATATTTTGGTGGGAGTGTGTTTGACCAATACTTTGATTTTCCTTAAGCGATCGCAGCCGCTCGATGCACTTTCCGAGTTCATCAATTCTGTATTGGTTTTTTGAGAAATGATTCTAACTTTTCCCAAGGATTTTACAGTAAATAAACATGAATTAGCCGACTGTTTTTGTATCTTAAGAAACAGTCGGCTCGGAAAGTAGCTGTAAATAAGCTAAGTTTAAGTTTGCTTGTTCAACAATTTCTGAACTTGTGTCAGAGCAATAGCGCCGATGTTGTATACGGCCCAGCCGCCAGCCAACAAAACGGGCATCAATACTATTAGTATCCGCCAGTCAAAATCCATTGTTTCTCCTCCTAAAGTTTTTTCACAAATTCTCTTGACTCTCCCCAGTTAAGCTCACGCCGGGATTCTTAAGACTGGGCGGCCTTAATATCCCTATTGCTGGGGTTTCCGGGCGCAATCCTGTTGCCAAACATGGCGGTCTGCTATCCTAGTGTTGCCACTAGCTCCTCGGTCGTAACTTTCCCCCTGTCGGGGGGTAGGTTTTAATGTCTTGTACTGACAAGTCCTAGGGGACTTCTGCGTAAAAGCAAGTCTTGAACAGGCCGGATACCTATTCCACAATCATGATGACAGAGGTGTATTTGACTAGGCAAAAACACTGGGTTAACATGATTCGGCACGATCGGTAAATCAAGGCAGGATTTATCCTGCAACTACCTTCGATCCCTCGACTCAAGTCAAGCAGGTTTTCCGGCTATTCTTTATAATCTATTTTTATCTTATTGTGTCACCATTCTTCAGACTAAACAAGCTAATCTTTGCCACCGAAAGTTCGATCGCCCCCGCCTCGCAGGCCATCTCGCCAAGCGGGCGTGACTGGAAATGGTCGATCGCCTCGCACAGCAGCACATCCCAGGATCAGGCCATAATTTGTCTAGCGATCCCTTCCACCACCGCAGTTAGGGGATCGTTGGGGTAATGCAAAGCAAAAACTCCCTTACTCGCCAGCAGCATCATTTTGTCACTGTGGGGCAGAACTCCTGCCACTGGGATCTTGTATATAGTCTCTACTTGCTGCTTCAAATCATCAAAGTCCAGGGATTCCGGGGCTTTATTGATAGTCATCAAGATCTTTGGCACTTCTAATTGTCGGGCCACATCTACCGTCACAGCCGTTCCTTGAAAGTCTTGCTGATCGGGACGCAGGATCAGCAGCAGGATGTCGGAAATTGTAATACTCAGCAGAGTTTCTTCGTTGAGGCCAGGGTGAGTGTCGATAAATAGGTAATCTAAGTCCAGAACCTCGATCAGCTCTTCAAAACCGTCCGTCAGCAATCCTACGTCGTAGCCTTCGCGCAAAACTCGTGCGATTTCTCCTGCTTTAATGCTCGAAGGAATCAGGTAGAGTTCGCCCTTATTCGCTAATTGGGGCAATAGGGATGTTACTTTGCAGGCTGTATCGGCGATCGGACATCGACCCCATAGGTAATCATTGAGACAGCGATCCATATTGTTTTCAGTGAAACCGAACAATACATGAATCCCAGGGGATTGAATATCGGTGTCTACAATAGCCACCCGATTTCCTTTGCTAGCGATGATAGATGCCAGGTTTGCTGTCGTGTTCGATTTGCCAGTTCCACCCCGGTAGGAGTGGACAGAGATGGTTTTGGACATGGTTTAGTTTGGAGTGTGAGATGAGGAAGCAAATTACTACTTCCACATCCTCCGCTACCATTCGACCCTTTGACAAGCTATTAACAGTCGATCGTCAGTTCATTCATATACTCCCTGGGGTAGAACGGCAAGGATTCTTGACAAGGCTGTTCTGGAGATGTCTACTCCTGATTGGTTGGATTTTTGAGCCTGTTTTTTGCGGATTTGCGCTGTCGCATTTGTCGGGCTTTGGCTTGCAAATCGCTCAACTCCCCATCGGTTGGAGTTTCCATCGCCCCGTCAAGTAGTTTTTCCTCAAGAGTCACAGGGGTTTGGGATGCCTGAGCTGACAAATCGCTCAAGTCCCCATCGGTTGGAGTTTCCATCGCCCCGTCAAGCAGTTTTTCCTCAACAGGCACAGGGGTTTGGGATGCCTGTTCAGCTTCACTCAGTACCCCGCGCTGCTTGTGTTTTTGAGCTTTTTGCTTTAACTGAGCTAAGTAATCCTGGGGCTGACTTTCAGCGTTTTGAGGTGTCGCCGAAACAGGAATTATTTTGGGTATTTCTGCGGATGCAGAAGGAGCTTGAGCAGAGAGTTCTTTTTTGCTCCCTCTAAGTCGATCTTTTTTTTGCTGCAATTCTTTAAAGAACTGCGATTGCGTAATTTCTGCTACTTGCTCATCTTTTTGGGCTTGGTCTATTTCAATTTTGAAAACTTGTTTGACGCGATCGGTAATTGCTTTCCCGTAACCGGATTTATTAAATCTGTCGGCTAATACAATACTGCCACCAGTGACAACTAAAGCTAAGGCCGGTGTTGCCATCGGCACCCACCCTCCTAACCAAAAAATCCCCAAGCTGGTGATGCAACATACTCCCAGCATTGCCACAAAGGTGAGTATCAAGCGCGTAGGGTGAGTTATCCGCCAAGCCAAGGTTCCTCCCACAATGGACCATCCCGAAATCCAGAGGATTTCTACCCATTCGGGCCAAAACCAAAATAAAGGTCGATCGTCTAAAACCGCACTCAAAATTTGGCTAACGACTTGTGCGTGAGTAACTATCCCCGGCATGAATTGGTTTTTGTCTTTTCCCGCACTGTAAGGAGTATAAAAAAAGTCTTTAACAGTTTCTGTGGTGTAACCGATGAGAACTATTTTATCTTTCACCAAGTTCTGGTTAATTTTACCTTCCAAGACATCTGTTAATTTGACTTGGTTTGCTACTTTACTTCTCGACCTATAGTTAATTAATATTTGATATCCTCGGAGATCTACATTTTTATATTCTCCGTCATTTAGTTCCAATTTTTTAAACTGCTTTTTACCAAGCCATAAAGATTGGTCTTTCGCGAGTCTTGGGTAAATTTTTTGCGGTTGCAGGTAGCGCAATGCTAGCTGGAGGTTAAAGGAAAATAAAACTTGGGAATTGTCGTTACAAAGGTGTTTTTCGGTAGGATAGTTAGTCTCTATAGCCGGGGGTTTCATAAATAATAAAGCCCTGCGGACTATGCCACCGGGATCTACTCCAAAATCTGCAAATCCAATCCGCTCTTTTGGTATTCCGGGGGGAGGCGGAGTACCGGGACTATCGACAGTACCATCGGTGACTAAACAAACCCCGATCGTGCGATCGCTTCTGCGCAAAAATTTAGTTAACTCGTCCCGCCCCTCTCCTTGGGGTACATCTCGCAGGACATCTAAACCGATGACTCGTGGCTGTAGTTTGTCTAGTTTTTGTAAGATTTCAGTTATTTTGCGATCGGATATGGGCCACTGTTTAAGCCTCTGAATGTCTGATTCGGTAATTCCGACAATTAGCAAGCGCGAGTCTGGACTTTCGTCAGGACGCCACCTCACCATTTGGTCGTAAGCCGCTAACTCTACTGATTCGAGTATTCCAAGCTGTCTAGCCCCAATTAAAGACAACGTTACGGCTGCGCTAGCTATTAGTACAGACCTCGCAAATGTTACCGAAGGTTTATAAAACTTACTCAATGGGGTTGTTACCGATCGAATTTGGTTAAATATATTACTCATGGTCCCTGAATAAAGGTTTGAGTCGTTTGTGGAGTAGCAGTTTGTAGGCGCTGGCCTTAACCCTCGACAGTCTCTATCTTAGAACAGTCCGAAGATTCCGCAACTTTGTCAAAATTTTTTACCGTTTTTAGCTTTCAGTCTCCGTAATAATCCTTACGACTTCGACAACTCGATGTTTGGGCTGCTGAGAATACACTTGCCGATCGCATTAATTAATGCTATGGATATGTCAAGGTTAAAAATGTGTATCTACAGCGAGTCTAGTTGCTCGAAAAAAAATCTCGCAAACAGACAATTTCTGTGTTTGCAATATTATACTCAAAGGTACAAAAAATGAAACGTTTTTTACATCTTGCTACGGTTTCGGTGGCTTTATCTGCGATCGCAGCCACTCTCCCCACAATACCCACACCAGTGCGGGCTCAATCTCAACCAATTCTTCTGAGTCAGAGTCTTAACTTCCAGCCTCCCGACGTCACAGCCCCAGCCAACCGACAAGGGGGCACACATCGTGGTAATGGTAAATGTCCGGCTGGCTTATCCATTACTCCTTTAGTTCCCATTAGTAATATTGGTTTAACACTGACAGATTCGCCTACATTTTTTGTTTATGTTCCTCAAACAGAGGCCCAAATAGAATTCACATTGCTCACAGAAAAGGAAGACGAATTAGTCTACGAAAAAAGCTTCAAAGTTGACAAGCCAGGGATTGTCGGGGTCAATGTTCCACCCGGAGCAAAAGACAAATCTGTGCAAGTAGGTAAGCGTTATGTCTGGTCATTTTCCATGATTTGTGATACTCAAGATCGATCGGCGGATTTAGTAGTAAAAGGCTGGGTAGAACGAGTAGAAAAAGAAGCCAATATCCAGAACAGTTTAAAAAAAACAGACCCGATGACAAGAGTCAACTTTTACGCCGAAAATGGGATTTGGTATGAGACACTCACGACTCTAGCCGAACTGCGCCGCCAGAAACCAGGAGATTCAGTTTTGACCGCAGAGTGGAATAAATTGTTGCACTCCCAAGGACTTGATTCCGTAGCCACTCAACCCTTGGTTGAATCTCTTTAATTTTTGCTCGATTGTGTCAAGATTGAGATGGTTGTAGTGTTAATCAGAAGTTTCTACTCCTGGTTAACCCTACAAAAATGCCATACCACACTTCTACAATTTAGTCAAAGCAATGAAAGGTTTTCTGCATCTTACTACTGTTTATACTAAGTATCTGGCTCTAGGGGCGATCTCAGCTATTATTTCTAGTCTACCAGCACCATTACTAGCTGAGTCTACCCCTATGCAACTGAGCCAGAATATTAATTTCCAGCCCCCAGATGTGGAAGCTCCCAACAATCGCCAAGGTGGAACCCATCGAGGGGATGCGTGTCAAAAAGAATTATCGATTATTCCCTTAATCCCAGACAGCAATTTTGGTTTAACCCTAGCAGCCTCGCCAACATTTTTGGCTTACGTTTCTGGGCCTGGTACTGAAGTGGAGTTTACTTTGCAAACAGAAGATGAAAAAGCAACGGAAATTTACAAAACTACCTTCAAAGTTGACAAGCCAGGGATTGTTGAGGTAACTATTCCTACTACTAATAATCCTCAGAAATCTCTTCAAGTAGGTCAGCGATATCAGTGGTCCTTTGCGGTAATTTGCAACTCACAAGATAGAGCAGGAGATTATTTTGTCAACGGTTCTGTGCAGCGGATTGAACCTCAGCCAAGCCTCAAAACCGATTTAGCGACTCCCGACCCGATCGCTAGACTGAGCATTTACGCTAATAATGGGATTTGGTACGAGACAGTAGCTAATCTCGCCCAATTGCGCCGTCAGGCTCCTGATGATGCCAAGCTGACAGCAGAGTGGACTAAATTATTGCAGTCTCAAAAACTAGATGCAGTGATGAATCAACCCCTAGTTCAATCTTTCTAATAATCACTCCTGAAAAAATACAACTGACAGCTTACTAATGAATAATCAGTTTCCCACAATTCTAGCTCTGGATTTTGACGGCGTGATTTGCGACGGATTAATCGAATATTTTCAAACAGCTTGGCGCACCTACTGTCAAATCTGGAAGCCCGATCGAACAGCGCCAGATCCCGATTTAGCTTCCAGTTTTTATAGAGTGCGTCCAGCCATTGAAACTGGTTGGGAAATGCCCCTGCTGATTCGCGCACTGCTGACTGGAATTACGGAACAGCAAATATTGCTAGATTGGCCAAACATTGTACCACATTTGATGTCGGAAAATGATTTAAAAGCTGCATCTGTTGCGGCTATGTTAGATGGATTGCGGGATAATTGGATTGCCGAAGATTTGCCTGGATGGCTTTCTTTGCACCGTTTTTATCCAGGAGTAGCAGAAAGTTTATGCACATTGCAGGATACTTCGGTCAAAGTGGCGATAGTTACGACAAAGGAAGGTCGCTTTGTGAGAGAACTTTTGCAGTTAGCAGGTGTACAAATACCGTCCCAATTAATTTATGGCAAGGAATATAACAAGCCAAAACATCAAATTTTGCGGGAATTTTTGGCAGCATCTGGCGAAAATACTACTATTTGGTTTGTGGAAGACAGGTTGAAAACTTTGCTCTCGGTGAAACAACAGCCTGATTTATCTGATGTGAAGTTATTTTTAGCTGATTGGGGTTACAATACTTTGGCTGAACGGGAATCAGTAGCTGAAAATCCACCAGTTCAATTGTTGTCTCTATCCCAGTTTGCGGCAGATTTCTCCCATTGGCTCCCGGAGGAAACATGATGTTATGTAGTAATGAGTAAAAAAACACAAGTAACAAACAACCAACAACAAATAACAAGAAACAACAAATAACCAACAACCAACAACCAACAACAAATAACAAATAACCAATAACAAATAACCAATAACCAATAACCAATAACAAATGTTAGATTTAACAAAAGCAGCAAAAGCAATGCAGGGAATGAGCCAACATTTAACTGTGGAGGCTCTGGCGGCTCGCCAGCGTTTAGAAGTGGCTCAGAATTTGTTACAAAAAGCCGCAGCGAGACAGGAAGAATTGGTAGAATTACAAGAAAGTTGGAGCGATCGCACTTTATTTAATTCTGCCACACCGATCGAGTCCTTGTCCGATCGCACTTATATCCCAACTCCCCCCACAGCCCATACAGTCTTTGCAACAGACGGCTCACAAATTTCACCAAACCATCACGAAATAGCCTACTGCTACCTGCTAAACATAGGCACTGTCATGCTCCACTACGGGCAAAGTCGCCACCCAGTTTTAAACAGTGTACCAGAAGTTTTTTACAAACCAGAAGACTTGTATATTTCCCGACAGTGGGGAATTAGAACAGAAGAATGGATGGGATATCGGCGGGCAGTTTCCGAAGCCATCTTCTTAGCAGAAATGGGGGAAAATTGGGCGAAAGTTAATAACCATAAATTGCCAGCACCAGCTTTAGCAATGGTAGACGGTTCCCTGATTTATTGGTTTTTAGAACCCTTACCCACCGATGCCCGCGATTTAATTTTGCAGCCCATCTTAGCAGCATGGGACAAGTTGCGTTTAGCAGGAATTCCCCTATTAGGATATCTGAGTGCTTCTCGCAGCAGCGATAGCTTATCTTTTTTACGATTTCAAGCTTGCACCCACGAAGTACCAGACTGCATAACAAATTGCCCTAATGTCGGATTTGCGGCCACACTTTCCTACGCCGAAAAAGCACCTTGTCAAGTATTTGAACCCTTGCGAGATGTCATTTTATGGGCCACAATCTTGTCACCGGGAGAAAGAAGTCCTTTCTGGAAATCCCAAGCGAGAATTTTAGATTTGTACGGCTTGAATTCGGTCTATTTTTGTTACGTTCATGTAGGGACAGAAATTGCTAGAATTGAAGTGCCGGAATGGGTAGTAGAAGATTCAGCCCAGCTAGATTTAGCCTTGGGAATGATGCTAGCTCAGGTACGCAAAGGCGGTGGCTATCCAGTCACCTTAGCCGAAGCCCACAATCAAGCTGTGGTGAAAGGAGGAGATAGAGGTCGATTTTTCGCTTTATTGGAGCAAGAAATGATTAAAGCAGGTTTACAAAATGTGGGAATTTCTTACAAGGAAACACGGAAACGTGGCAGCATTGCTTGAAGTATACAGATAGTTTTAAATAGTTAGCCATCACAACTATAATTAAATAAGAGTTAAAAATGTTATATGCCCCTAGAATTAATTATCTTAATTGCCTCATTACTTGTATCTTGGTTAGTATTTAATTGGGCAGTGAAAGTATTGAAGGCTAGCATCGGGACGGCGATTGCTTTGGCCGTAATTGTGCTGACGATGCAGTTAATGTTTGGCATCGGACCCAATCAATTATTTCATTACATAATTCACCTGCCAGAAACGCTTTGGAAAATAATTTCTGGCAAGTAAATTGAACTGTCTAAGTTGAAAAATGGGCGGTTAAAACTGCGACTATAAAAACTAAGTCTGTCTGGGCGGACTAAGAAATAAGGGAAGATTTTTGCTGTTTCCTTCCAATCTTAACTTCCTAGCATTTGCAACTTATACAAACTAGCATACAACCCTTCTTGTTGCAACAGTTCCTCATGGCTACCAGACTCTATTAATTGGCCGCGTTTGAGCACTAAAATGCGATCGACATTTCGGATAGTCGAGAGTCGGTGAGCAATAATTATCGCCGTTCTTTCCGCCATCAAACGCTCTAGAGCTTCTTGAATCAAAGATTCTGTACCCACATCCAAACTAGCAGTTGCTTCATCTAGAACTAAAATACTGGGATTGCGAATAGCCGCACGAGCAAAGGCTAATAACTGCTTTTGTCCCCCAGATAGATTTGTACCTCGCTCCCGCAATTGCGTGTCATAACCTTGGGGCAATTGTTCAATTAAACCAGCAACATTTGTCTTTTCTGCTGCTGCTTGAATTTCCTCGATCGAGTAATTTTCACCCAGACTAATATTGCTTTTCACATCCCCAGCAAATAAAAATCCATCTTGGATGATCACCCCTATGTGCCGCCGCAATTCTGCTTGAGCCAAATCCCGAATATCGACATGATTAATTAAAATACGTCCTTTAGTGGGCTCGTAAAGGCGACACAACAGACGGATAATCGAACTTTTCCCAGCGCCTGTGGGCCCAACTAATGCTACTTTTTCCCCTGATTTGATTGTGAAATTCAGGTTTTGCAGCACATATTCGTCTTCTTTGTAAGCAAACCACACATTGTCAAATTGGATTTCTCCCGATTCACCATCCGGCGATTGAAGATTTTTTCCCTCTTTTGCTAAGGCTAAATGGGGCGGGGTGACTTGGGATTTTTTAGACAATAGACGATATTCCGAAGTGGGCGGATTTTCAGGATTCTCCTCGCTCAATTCTGGCTGGAATGGAGACAAATTATAACCAATGGCGTCTGGATGTCCCGTTATCAGCAGCGGTGAATAATATTCTGCTTTTCCTTGTTTGCTATTCCCTCTTCCTACTTCTTGCTTTTGTTGGATACTTGGATCTTTAATTTCGATGGGTTCGTTGAGAATATCGCTAATCCGTTCAACCGCCGTAAATCCTGCTTGAATAGCGGTAAATTTTTCTGCAAATTGCCGCAGGGGATCGAAAAGACGCTGAGCAAACAAAATGAATGCAGAGAGAGTTCCAAAATTAATTGTACCTCCCAGAAGACTTTTACCGCCCATCCACAAAACTGCTGCTATCGCGACTAAAGCAATCCATTCTAATGTCGCAGATACGGCGGAGTCGTAAAATATTGTTTCATCAATTGCCTTAATGTAACGTTTATTGGTGACACGAAATAATTGTGAGTTGAATTTTTCACGACGAAATAGCTGTACTACACCAATACCAGTCAAGTTTTCTTGCAGTTGTGCGTTGAGATCGGAAAGTTCTTCTCTAGTCTTGTAATTTGCAATCCGATATTTATACTGAAAATAAACTATGAGGGCGGTAATTGGAATCATCATTAACACCAACATTAAAGCTAATTGCCACTGCATGGTAAACATGAATACGGCAATTACTAATATTGAAAATAAATCGCTGATAATCCCGATCGCCCCGGAAGAAAAAACTTCGCCCAAAGCCTCGACATCACTGGTGAGACGAGTCATTAGTTGGCCTACAGGAGTGCGATCGAAAAATCGGACGGCTAGGGAAGTGACGTGGGCGAACAAATCATTTCTAATATCAGTAGTAATTATTTGCCCTACCTTCGTGACTAAATAGCCTTGAACTGATTGCAATACTAGCCGAAATGTGATAGTTAGCATCAGCATAACTGCCAGAAGATTTAATCCAGCAGACAAAGGCATTCCCCGCAGAAATTCGTAGGTAGGTTCAGCTCGAATTAGCGAAATTGCCTGCCCGATCAAGACAGGTTGAACCGCGCCGGATACTGCTAGGGGTACTAATAGGACGATCGAAATAATTAACAAGCGTTTGCTGCGCCCTGCGTAAGTTGCCAACCTCATGAATAACCGCCAGTCTGTTTCGCGGCGGGGTTGGTTTTTGGTATCTGCTACTGGAGAAGAAACAGTCATTCGATTTTAGATTTTATAGGAAAAATTTGAGATGGCAGAAGCGGTGCTACTACTATATGTTATCATAGTAGCAAATAGAATCATTTAAATTATCAATTTCTCTATTCATAAGAGTTATTCATCTCTCTTAACAGTTTCTCTGCGTACTCTGCGTACTCTGTGGTTAAATAATTCCGAATTAGGAAACCGATGTAGTATATTATTCTAGAGGGCGATCGCAATATCTTCAGGAGTAAAAGTCGATGCGTAAACTTTTGTTGCAAATAGTGGTATTAAGTCCAGTAATTTTAACTTGTTACTCCATCGCTCCCCAAAGTACGATCGCCCAAGAAGTCGATCGCCAAACTGGCGCACCAACTCCCACCAATGTTTCTCAAGCAGCGGAAATTACAGCGAATAGCTGGGCTTTCCAAGCACTACTATCCTTAGCAAAACGCTACAGTTGCCCGATTCTCCCCTCACTTGGTACTACTTTAGGCGATCGACCTTTAAAACGCTCGGATTTTGCGCTAAGTTTAAATAGTTGTTTGGAAAAAGTCGATCGGGCGATCGCCACAGGTACACCCACAGTCAGCCCCGAAGATTTAGCCACAGTGCAACGTTTGCGATCGGAATTTGCCTCAGACTTAGCATCAATCAGTCCTTTACCAAAAGCAACACTTGATCCTAGGCCCCAAAATCCCCCACTTTCAGAGCCAGCTAGTGGAATAGCACCGCCACCTACTCCAGAAACAATTCCCCGCCGACAAGCAGCAATTCAAAATTCTACTCCTTTATCTAACAATCGTTCTCCTGGTAATTTTACAGGCACTGATATATTAAGAAGTAGAAATTTTGAGGGCATGAATCCGCCAGCACCTACAATATCATCTCCGGCAAATCTGCCTGCACCAGAATTCGATCGCGAAGGATACAACCGCATTTACGAAAACTCTTATCAGCGGGCTAGCAACAACCCACTGTCAACCTTTGGCATCGATGTCGATACAGCATCCTACAGCAATGTGCGACGCTTTATCAATAGCGGTGTGATGCCGCCAAAAGATGCAGTGCGCTTGGAAGAACTCATTAATTACTTTACCTACGACTATCCACAGCCAAAAGGCGATCGACCTTTTTCAATAAATACAGAAGTAGCCAATGCACCCTGGAATCCCCAACACAAATTAGTCCACATTGGCTTACAAGGAAAAAGCATTTCTACCAAAGATTTACCACCGAACAATCTCGTATTTCTGATCGATGTTTCCGGTTCCATGAATTCCCCAGACAAATTGCCGCTACTCAAAGCATCTTTAAAATATCTCGTCAGCGAATTGAGAGCCAAAGATAGCGTTACAATCGTAGTCTACGCTGGAGCCGCCGGATTAGTTTTACCCCCAACACCAGGAAACCAAAAAGAAAAGATCTTAGATTCCCTCGATAAGTTACAAGCAGGCGGCTCTACCGCAGGCGGGGCGGGCATTCAACTTGCCTATAAAGTTGCCAAAGAAAACTCGATCAAACAAGGAAACAACCGCGTTATTCTGGCAACAGACGGCGATTTTAATGTCGGCACTTCCAGCGATGGGGAACTGGTGCGCCTGATAGAAGAAAAGCGAGAGCAAGGAGTATTTCTGAGTGTCTTGGGATTTGGCACAGGTAATTTGCAAGATGCCAAAATGGAACAGCTAGCCGATAAAGGTAACGGCAATTACGCTTATATCGATAGTTTATTAGAAGCCAAAAAAGTATTAGTCACTCAAATGGGAGGCACGCTATTTACCATCGCCAAAGATGTTAAAATTCAAGTAGAATTCAATCCAGCCAAAGTTCAAGCCTACCGTCTAGTTGGCTACGAAAATCGAGTTTTGCAAAATCAAGATTTTAATGACGACAAAAAAGATGCGGGTGAATTAGGTGCAGGACATTCGGTAACGGCAATTTACGAAATTATTCCGGTTGGTGTAGCCAGCGATGTCAAATTACCCGAAGTCGATCCATTAAAATATCAACCAAATCCAGCCACTCAGTCTGCATCTCAAACTGATGAATTGATGCAAGTCAAATTCCGTTATAAAAAACCTAACGAGACAGTCAGCCAGTTAATTACACAGTCAGTAATTGACAAACCTGTTAAATTGGAAAATACCTCTGCTAACTTCAGGTTTGCTGCTGCTGTAGCTGCTTTTGGGATGGTTTTGAGAGATTCTGAGTACAAGGGAACAGCCAATTTTGATGAAGTATTGAGGCTGGCAAATCAGGCAAAAGGTGAAGACAAGGAAGGCTACCGTGCAGATTTTCTCCGTTTAGTTGAAAGCTGCAAGACGCTAGCAGCAAAAAACTGATGGTACTTCCTGAAATTACTTAGTAGCTACCACAGCCAAATTCCAAGCCAACCGTTTCATCAAAGGCAACTTCTTTAAAAAACCATCCAACCCTTCCAACCGAGAATATTCGGGTTTTAATCTCTCTTGTTCAATAATAATCTTCTTCCAATAACGCTCCTCATTGGGATGCACTTTTTCGATTAAATAAAAGCGCAAAAAAATCCAAAGTGATGTCAACCAAAATGTATCGTAAGCTGTCTCGGAAAACAAAGACTTGACAAGTTTCACAACATTAATATCCAAAGGAGTTTCATCCTCAGTGCGCACCTCAGTCGCCATCCTGCGGTAAACATTAATCACCGGATTGTGCTTCATCGGGTCCCAAAAACAAGCTTTTCCACCGGGTTTCAGCACGCGGTGCATTTCACGAATCGCCTTTTCTGGTTCCGGCAAATGGTGCAGTAAATTAGAAGCGTAAACAATATCAAAACTATTATCTGGGAAATCTAGCGCCATGGCATTTACAGTGCAACCTTCGATTTTGACGCCGTTTGTCTCTGCTAATTTCAGAGCAACTTCTACCATGCCCTGAGAATAGTCAGCCGCCGTACACAGCGCGCCTTTTTTTGCAAAATAAACGCTATTTTCTCCTGCACCACAGCCTAAATCTAGGAGGCGTTTGCCGGTGATATCCCCCATTTGCTGGACAATAAATCTATTTTCTGGGGCTGTACAAGCTTCAAAGTAATCGTTGACTCGAATGCCGTCTACGTCGATTGTGGATGCCCAAGCATCGTGGAATTGTCGCTCTTTTTGTAAGGTTTCTTCTTGCATTTTTTAGGCTTTGTTTTTGATAGAAAAAGATTTTATTTTTTAACAACAGATGAACGTTGATTAATGCAGTCCGGTAGGGACTAAGGCCAAGCCCATACGTGTCAACTTAAGCCTGAAAGCCTTGGTATCTCTCGTTCATCGCCAAGTCTAGATCCCCCTAAATCCCCCTTAAGAAGGGGGACTTTGATCCGACTCTTGTCCCCCCCTTCTGAAGGGGGGCTAGGGGGGATCTAGATTTAATAGTCAAACAGCAGTCTCTGACTGGGTTTAACGTTAAGTTGACACCTGATCAGTGTTGTGCTTCGGCAACAACTTCATCTCTGATTTCTTTTGATTTTTCCCTCGCATTTTCCACACTATGCTGCAATACTCCGTAAAGGCGATTTAAAGCGCTGATGTAAGCTTCGGCGGAGGCGACGATAATATCAGTATTGGCTGAGTGTCCAGAAAATACTTTGCCTTGGTGACGCAAGCGAATTGTGACTTCGCCGATCGCATCAATTCCCCCTGTCACCGATTGTACCGAAAACTCAATCAACTCATTTGGTAAATTTACCACTCGGTTAATTGCCCTGTAAATTGCATCTACTGGACCAGTGCCGATCGCAGCATCAGTCAATTCTTCCCCCGTCGGAGTCCGCACGGTGACTGTGGCTGTGGGACGAGATTTGTCGCCACAGGAAACCTGCACCAATTCTAACCGGAAAAGTTCCGGTGCTTGATGGACTTCGTTGTTGGCGATCGCCTCCAAGTCCCAATCCGTAATCTCTTTTTTCTTGTCAGCTAAATCCTTAAATTTGACAAAAGCCTTATTTAACTCATCATCACCCATTTCAAAACCCAACTCTTTCAAGCGACTGTGAAAAGCATGACGCCCCGACAATTTGCCCAACACAATTTGATTTTCAGTTAAGCCGATGGATTCAGCGTCCATAATCTCGTAAGTCCGCTTATTTTTCAGCACCCCGTCTTGGTGAATTCCCGACTCGTGGGCGAAGGCATTTGCCCCTACAATCGCCTTATTTGGCTGCACCAACATCCCCGTTAAATTGGAAACTAAGCGAGATGTTTTGTAAATTTGGCGCGAGTCAATATTGGTCAGTGGCTCCTCAGATTCGGCTGGTCTACCCAAAAATGGATTAAAGTATTGACGGCGGACGTGCAAAGCCATCACTAACTCTTCCAGAGCGGCATTTCCTGCTCGTTCGCCAATGCCATTAATCGTGCATTCCAACTGTCTTGCACCATTTTTCACTGCTTCCAAAAAGTTAGCAACAGCCAATCCTAAATCATTGTGACCGTGGACTGAAATAATTGCGCGATCGATATTGGGTACATTTTCTTTAATTCCCCGAATCAAAGCACCATACTCGCTGGGAGTTGTGTAGCCGACTGTATCGGGAATATTCACCGTTGTGGCTCCGGCTGCGATCGCCCGTTCCAGAACTTGATATAAAAACTCTGGTTCAGAACGGCAAGCATCTTCGGGGGAAAATTCCACATCTTCGACAAAAGACTTAGCATAAGCTACCATTTCTGGCACTATTTCCAGCACTTGGGCCCGCGTCTTTTTCAGTTTATATTCCAAGTGAATATCAGACGTAGCCAGAAACGTATGAATTCGCGCATTGGCGGCTGGCTTCAGAGCTTCGGCTGCTGTTTTGATGTCTGGTTTTCGCGCCCTGGCTAAGCCACAAATTGTCGGCCCATTTTCTGTGCCCACTGCTCTGGCTATTTTTTGAACTGCCTCAAAATCGCCTGGGCTGGTGAAAGGGAAACCTGCTTCGATGATGTCTACACCCAATCTGGCTAACTGACGGGCGATCGTCAGTTTTTCCTCCACATTCAGAGATGCGCCAGGAGATTGTTCTCCGTCGCGCAAAGTCGTATCAAAAATCAGAATCCGGTCTTGATTTTGTTGAGTGTTCATATTTTTCAAAAATTATCCCTTGAATTTTAGGTGTACACCGTTTTTGGCAATTAGTCCTTCGTCACTATTCTATTTTTTATACCTCCCCACCCTAACTAATAACTATTAACTAATAACTACTAACTAATAACTACTAACTACTAACTAATAACTACTAACTAATAACTACTAACTAATAACTAATAATCCATTTTTTCGATATGTTCCCTAATTTCATTTAAGTCTATATACCTATCTGTGGCATTTCGGAGTTCTCTAGCAATCATACCTTCGGTTGATACCACAGTAATATGAGTATTTTTCGAGCGCAGTAGCTCGATCGCTCGCTCAAAATCCCCATCCCCGCTAAACAGTACCACCTGGTCATATTGATCCACCGTATTAAACATATCAACCACAATTTCTATGTCTAAATTAGCCTTTTGAGAATATCGACCAGAAGCATCATCGTAATATTCCTTAAGAATCTTAGTGCGCACCGTGTAACCCAGACTGATTAAAGCATCTCGAAACCCTCTTTGATCTTGCGGGTCTTTTAGACCCGTATACCAGAAAGCATTAATCAAGATGACATTCGGCTGCGAAGTTTTGAAATATTCGAGCACCCTGCGAGGATCAAAAAACCAACCGTTCTTTTGTTGAGCGTAGAACATATTGTTCCCGTCCACAAAAATAGAAAGGCGGTTCATTAAGTTTGTCATAGAACTTAGACCTAATAATTGTAGAAAGAAATTAATCTAAATATCACATTTTAGCAATATGGAGCTAACTGAGGCAATAGATTAAACTTCAGAAAACTCTATCTCCCCAGTATTTCATATTTTAGGCTCTACCGCCAGAGGGCCTTTTTAAAAGCTCCCATAATTGAGCCATCATTCCCAAAAACCAGACATCTATCAACTAAGCGGGCGGCTTAGGTGTCAAGGTTAATGGGGGTTCTAACGACTGACTACAGCCCGACCGCCTGCGTGGCATAGCGCAGCGCCTTGGCAACACCTTTTCCGTTACAAATGTTAGAAAAAGTCTTGCTGTTAATCAACCCCCTCATTTTATAGCAGCCCACCCAGCTTAAGCTTTTTTGCTTTCTAATGCCCAGCGAGCTAACTCTGTCCGGTTGTGGAGACCAGTTTTGCCTAGCATATTGCTGACGTGGCTTTCTATAGTTCGCTGGCTGACATTCATCACCTCTGCGATTTGGCGGTTTGCCATTCCCTGCGCTAGCAACTGTACCACCTTTAACTCAGTGGGAGTCAATTCGACATTGCGCCGCGCCTTAATTCTGAGGCCGCCCTCAAGACTTTCATTTCGGTGGCGAATCAAGCGGGATGCCGCTTTCAGAGAAGATTCTACTTGAGCTACCAGTTCTTCGGGCTCAAAAGGTTTAACTATATAAACATCAGCCCCCGTGCTCAAGCCTTTTACTCGGTCTGAGCTTTGACCTTTAGCAGATAAGAAAAGAACCGGAATCCAATTAGTGCGAGGGTCTTCTCTGATGTGCTTGACTAAAGTGTACCCATCCATTTCCGGCATCATCACATCGCAGATGATCAAGTCGGGAACTTCTTGTTCTAGTTTTTCCAGAGCGTGTCTGCCGTTTTCTGCTGTAATGACGTTATAACCCCGAAACTCTAAGTAATCCTTGACTAGCAAGATCAAGTTGGGGTCGTCGTCAACCAGCATCAGCCTTTTTTGCTCTCCTGAATTATTTTCCTTTGTCATGTTAATTCCCGCTAAAGTATTCCGCTGGCTTGCTTGTTTTCACTCCGGTGTTTTCGGGCCGTCCCCCCTTATCCCCTGCGGGGGTTTGGAGGACGGTGATGGGGTGAAGGGATTGCGGTGAGGGGAAAGCGGGGCGGGTATTACCGCTTCCGAACCTGTGGTTGATGCCCGTTTGTGAATGTCTTGCGACTAGGAACGGAGCCAAAACCTGTGATGGGCGATCCTGTAACGATCGACCTTAATTGATTGGAGACTGTCTGGGAGAGCCTTAGTTATATTTAATCTCGATCGGTTTAATTGCAGGTTGATGCCCCGGTTTTAAATGATACTTCTGATATAGAGAGATTTAAGCAGAATCCCTACTTACGTGTTTAACTTTTTCTAGTGTAGTTTGGCAAATTGCTTACTGCCTAGCACTGAGAAACTTTTTGGGCAAACTCACGCTACTTTGAGCTGTTACAGGTGCGATCGACTCGACACTGAACGGTCATCAGATTCTCACCCTTAAATTTAACATTTAAACGCTACAATTAAAGGTTTTGCTCCGTCTGAGTTGTTAGTGGTAAAGGTTGAGTCAAGAAAGCGTATTCTTGAACCACCTGGGAGTTGAGGAGATGTTCCTGAATAATTCTCTCGATCGCCACGGGTGTAACGTCGCGATACCAAACTCCGTCTGGATAGACTACCATGATTGGCCCTTGAGTACAAACTCGTAGGCAATTGGCTTTGGTACGAAAGATGCAGGTAGGCCGTGAGACACTGGGCCGATCCAATCCCAGTTCTTGCAAGCGTTTTTTGAGGTAATTCCATGCTTCGAGACTGGCGGCGCGATCGCAGCACTTGGGTACGGTTTGGTCGGCACAGATAAAAATATGTCGCTCTATGTGAGCCAGTCCCAGGCTTTCAACACACACCCTCAAGCCTTGAGAGCAAGATTCATCCTGATTTTCTGACATCTGAATTCCTTGGTAAATAGATTTTAAATTTTACCTCACTCCCCCACTCTCCCCCTCTGGGACTCTCCCACTCTCCGCCACTTTCCGACTCTCCCACTCCTTCTGGGTTCGGGAACCCGTACAGACACGCAAGTTGCGATCGCCCCTGACTAAAGCTAAATTAGCACTCAGGAGTCGAGAGTGCTAATATGTCAGTGTAAGTATTCAGTCGTTGCTTTCATAGCGACCTCTGACCACTGAATGACGACAATCTGTAATTTGGAGATTTATTTATGGCAGCAGTATCACTGAGTGTTTCTACCGTTAAACCACTAGGCGAGCGCGTGTTCGTGAAAGTAAGCGCTAGCGAAGAAAAAACCGCCGGCGGCATCCTTCTGCCCGACACAGCCAAAGAAAAGCCCCAAGTAGGCGAAGTCGCGGCTGTGGGCCCCGGCAAGCGCAATGACGACGGTCAGCGCGTTGAAATGGAAGTCAAAGTCGGCGACAAAGTTCTCTACTCGAAGTATGCCGGTACCGACATCAAACTCGGCACCGATGAATACGTCTTGTTGGCCGAAAAAGATATTCTGGCGATCGTTAACTAATTAATCATTAGTCATTAGTCATTAGTCATCAGTCATTAGTTCGATCGCCCATAACGCAAAAAAACTAATGACACAGGACAAATGACTGATATCAATCACCGCCTACAAAATCGCAAATCTTAAACCCAAAACCCCCAAAAAACTATGGCTAAGCGTATAATCTACAACGAAAATGCACGTCGCGCCCTCGAACGCGGTATGGACATTCTCGCCGAAGCAGTAGCAGTCACCCTCGGCCCCAAAGGTCGTAACGTGGTTCTCGAAAAGAAATTCGGAGCTCCTCAAATCGTCAATGACGGCGTTACCATCGCCAAAGAAATCGAACTAGAAGACCATGTAGAAAACACAGGCGTTGCTCTAATTCGTCAAGCCGCTTCCAAAACCAACGACGCAGCAGGCGACGGCACCACAACTGCTACCGTTCTCGCCCACGCAATGGTCAAAGAAGGCCTGCGGAACGTAGCTGCTGGTGCAAATGCGATCGCCCTCAAACGTGGTGTTGACAAAGCAACCACCTTTTTGGTAGAAAAGATTGCCGAACACGCCAAACAAGTAGAAGATTCTAAAGCCATCGCTCAAGTCGGCTCCATCTCCGCCGGCAACGACGACGAAGTTGGCCAAATGATTGCCAACGCAATGGACAAAGTAGGTAAAGAAGGCGTGATTTCCCTTGAAGAAGGCAAATCTATGACCACCGAACTCGAAATCACCGAAGGGATGCGCTTCGACAAAGGCTACATTTCGCCTTACTTCGTCACCGACACCGAACGGATGGAAGCGGTGCTTGACAACCCCTTCATCTTGCTGACAGACAAAAAAATCGGCATGGTACAAGACTTAGTACCAGTGCTCGAACAAGTAGCACGTTCTGGAAGCCCGCTGCTGATCATTGCAGAAGACATTGAGAAAGAAGCTCTAGCTACCCTCGTTGTCAACAAACTGCGCGGTGTGCTGAATGTAACTGCTGTCAAAGCACCTGGTTTTGGCGATCGACGCAAAGCCATGTTAGAAGATATCGCCGTTTTGACCGGCGGTCAACTAATCACCGAAGACGCCGGTTTGAAACTGGAAAACACCAAACTGGACATGATCGGCAAAGCTCGCCGCATCACCATCACCAAAGACAGCACCACAATTGTTGCCGAAGGTAACGAAGTCGCTGTCAAATCTCGCTGCGAACAAATTCGTCGTCAAATGGACGAAACCGAATCTTCCTACGACAAAGAAAAACTGCAAGAACGCTTGGCCAAATTGGCTGGTGGCGTTGCAGTCATCAAAGTCGGCGCTGCGACTGAAACTGAAATGAAGGATCGCAAACTGCGTTTGGAAGATGCGATCAACGCCACCAAAGCTGCTGTCGAAGAAGGCATCGTTCCTGGTGGCGGTACAACTTTGGCTCACCTAACTCCTCAATTGGAAGAGTGGGCAAATGGCACTCTGAAGGGCGAAGAATTGACCGGTGCATTGATTGTTGCCCGTGCTTTGGCTGCTCCTCTGAAGCGGATTGCTGAAAATGCTGGTTTGAATGGCGCTGTGATTGCTGAGCGCGTCAAAGAAAAGCCATTCAACGTTGGTTTCAACGCAGCGACAAATGAGTTTGTCGATATGTTTGAAGCTGGTATCGTTGACCCTGCGAAGGTGACTCGTTCTGCTCTGCAAAATGCAGCATCTATTGCTGGTATGGTGTTGACAACTGAGTGTATCGTCGTTGACAAGCCCGAACCCAAGGAAGGCGCTAGCGCTGGTGCTGGCGGCGGCATGGGCGGCGGCGACTTCGATTATTAATCGATAGTCGATCGTTTGATGGGGCGGGCTTTAGGGCCTGCCCTGTTATATTGATAATTGTTACAGAACGGAATGTGATACTTTCCCATCCTTTCCCATCATTGTGATAATTCTAGATATCGATGAAGATCCCCTTGGAAATTCTTGACACTTCCAACTAGAAGTTTTAGGATAGAACGAAAGAAACAATTGAATAAAATACCCGGCCGGGGCGCACCATCGCCTCGGCTTTTTAGGTTTTTATGATTTTATTTCGATCTCTTTTCGCTAAGTTTGGCTTGCCTTTTCCACTGGGAAAACAATTTTTAAACTGCTCCGGTCGGAAGTCACAATCGTCAAGATAAAGCTCTGGGTACTGTTAGGTCACGTTAAAACCCCAGATCATAACCCAATGGCCAAACCCTACGTTTACATTAAAACTTCGGAAAGTTAAAATGAACTTGCCAACTGCTGAACAAGGAATCAGATGTGTCATACTATGTCAATCCTTAACCAATACATTCACCCCTGTTTTCATTGTCCGCCTAGACGAGCGAACAGGTAATCTATTTATATTGGCAGGAGATAATATAGAGATAGAAATCTATCGCAATGGTTTGTGGAGGTTTTTGTGAGCGAGCCTGAATTTAATAGGATGACTAAAATAGAGCTAAGAGCTTATGTCATTGCTCACCCCAATGATAGAACAGCGTTTCATGCCTTTGTTGACCGTTTTACCTCTGAAGCCTCAACCAAGACGTTTGACCTCCCGAAATCAAGTGCTGATGTTGAGGAAGTTGATATCTTGGTTAGACAAAAATTAGAGCAACTAAAGACGAGTTAGCTCTAAAAAAGCGATCGCCCCTTGCCTGAAATGGTGAGGGATTTTTTTCTGCGATACAATCAAGACCGATCCAGATTTTCAGGAAATTATGGACGAGATTCGTGCCGAACGTACCTCTGACGATGACTCTGAAATCGATCCCTCATACTACCTGTAGAGGTGATTTAAGAGACTTTTACAGAGTGGGAAACTAGCTCGGCGATGACGGCGGAGGATGCCTGTGAACGGATCAGAGCAATTTCATATCAAGCTCTCGAAGAACTTTGATAAAACTCAGCAAAAACTAATCCGCCAGTGGAGACGGTGAAACGGTCGAGGATAAACTTGGAGAAAATAAATCTAATGATAGCTAAACTAACTTGTATTATTCAGTCTTATGGCTCGTACTAATCTCTTAGAGACCCGGACTACTAGCTTCGGGGACTTAATCGGCAATGGCAAAATCTATCGAGTACCGCCATTCCAACGGGATTATTCTTGGACGGAGGAGAACTGGGAAGACCTCTGGCAAGATATTTTGATGCTGCACAACAACCTCAGTGTTAGCCATTACATGGGAGCACTCGTGCTACAAAGCTCGGCTACTGCTGACAAAGAATTTACAGTCATCGATGGTCAACAGCGATTAGCCACTCTCAGCATTATTGCCGTTGCTGTGATTGAAAAAATCCGACGGTTGGTAGAGCAAAATGTTCAGCCTGAAGCCAACCGAGAACGGCAAGAAATTCTCAAGCGTACCTATCTGGGCGATCGAGATCCGCGTTCTCTCCGTTACTCTAGCAAACTATTTTTAAATGAAAATAATGATGATTTCTATCAAAGCAATTTGGTCAATCTCAGAAAGCCGTTAAATATCCGATCGCTCTCGAAATCCAATCAACTACTATGGCAAGCTTTCGATTACTTTTCCCAAGAACTAGAAAAAATGCCTGACATATTTCAGGATGGAGAAAAGCTAACTGCTTTTCTTGGAGATACTGTTGCCCAGCGACTACTTTTTATCCAAATTAGCGTCGAAGATGAACTGAATGCTTACACTGTTTTCGAGACACTAAATGCTAGGGGATTAGAGCTAACTTCTACTGATTTGTTGAAAAATTATCTGTTTTCACTGTTTCAAGGCCCAGACGATTTAAAAGCAGCTCAACGACAGTGGAAGCGCATTATCAATATGGTTCAGATGGAGGAGTTTCCCGCATTTTTGCGCTACTATCTCAGTCTAAATTATTCCAGAGTGCGACGCGAGCGCTTATTTAAGTTAGTTCGAGAATCTGTCAAAAATGCTCAACAAGCTTTTGACTTGCTTGACAAACTGGAGAATTTCAGCAGCTTATTTGTAGCTCTTGGTAGTCCAAATGATGAATTTTGGCGCGATACTCCACAGAATCAACCATATATTCGCGCGCTGAACTTGTTTCGGGTTAAGCAGGTATATCCAACCCTATTTGCTGCTTATCAGAGATTCTCGGCTGAAGATTTTACTCGCTTGCTAAAGCTTGTAGTTGCTATTTCCTTCCGCTACAGTATCGTTAGCAGCTTGAATCCCAATGAATTAGAATTGCTTTATAATAACGCTGCGCTCGACATTACTAGCGGCAAAATAACGGGTATGCGACAGGTGTTTGATGCACTGCGTCCGGGGTATGTTAAGGATGAAAAATTTCAGCAGGACTTTGCTTTGCTTTCTCTGTCTACAAAAGGTCAAAAGCGTAAGTTAGTTCGTTACATTTTTTGCAACCTAGAGGCAGATGAATCTGGCATTGAGGTTAATGAAGATAGTTTTTCTATAGAACACATTTTGCCGGAAGTACCAACAGATGACTGGCGACAAAATTTCACTGATGTCCAGATAGAGGAAATGGTTTACCGTCTTGGTAATTTAAGTCTTTTAGAACCTTCTTTTAATCGCGATATTGGACAAAAAAATTATCAGATAAAACGAGAAAAATATCAGCAGAGTGTTTATGCTTTGACAAAGAACATCTTGGCAGAAGATTGGACGCCAGATGCGATCGCAGCCCGTCAGAGGAATTTAGCACGGCGGGCAGTTCATATTTGGCAATCAGATTTTTCTTGATTTTTTAATCTGGTGACTTCACCATTGTCGAATCTCTGGCAATTCTTGACTATCTTGAGTCGAGACTGTGTTGAGATTCTTTGAAGGTTTGTTGGACGATCGCCCTTTTTTCGCTAGCAATCATGTAACTTTAGCAGATTGCGTTGCCGGTACTGTCGTGCCTTTGTTATCCTGGGTTGGTGTATCCATAGACGGATATCCGAAAATTCAAGCTTGGTGCGATCGCCTAATCTCCCGTCCCTCATTCCAGCAAACCCAATTCACCAAAGCAGACTTGGCGGCTTTCGCATCAAGGAGACAAAAATTTCTCGAACAATCTCCAGCATAATGAATAAATTAATTGTCAAGGAATCGCTCTTTTTCCTAGCTGTTTTCACCTGCATCCAACTTCCGATTGTAGCAATGGCGCAGCCCGCAACTCGATCGAACTACGAATCAATTAACGTCAAACAGTTCCTGGGCGATCGCCAAATTACAGTTTCCACTCCCAAAGATATCGCATCAAAACTCTTTAGTAGCGATCGAGAATCTGAAGGTAGAAAAAGCGATGCAATTTCGGTGGAATATCCCCGGCGAGAAACAGCAGTAATTGTGCATACAGTCATTGGTTTAGCTGACGATTCTGTCGCTGGAATGCGCCACCGCATCGAACTTGCATTCAAGCAAAATAAGTGGGAAATTGTCTGGATAGGGCGACAATCGAAGTGTCAGCCAAATCGCGGACATCAAAATTGGGCGGCGGGTCGTTGTAAGTAGGAAAAATGATAGATTTTAGATCGCCAATCCCCCGATCTTCACCGTGGGAGCAGTCTAAAATCTAACATCTAACATCGCACAACGATCGCACAAAATTCTGGTTAAGCAAATCTCCGTCGCAACAGAGGTTGAATGCTCAACAATGCTACTGCATCAAAGGCTAGCAAGACTAACAACGCTCCTCCAAAGGTGACATTACCCCAGGGAGCTTGCATGACGACACTTGCTAGGGACCAATCGCTGTGCAGGTACAAATAGCGGATGGGTTCGATCGCATAACTGAGAGGATTGAGTGTCACCACAACTTGCAACCACTCTGGCATAAAGGACAGCGGCGCGAGGGCTGTGCTGGCAAATAATAGTGGTAAGTTAGTAACAAAAATTACCGCAATTAATTCTACGTGACCGGGAAGAGCGAAGGCTAAACCGAGACTCAAACCCGTGACTCCCAAAACTAACAACAGGACTATGAGGGCGATCGCCCCTAGTCCGGCAATTCCAGGGAATCCCGCGCCCAAGAATGCGCCCGCGGTGACAATTGCGCCGGTTTGGATGAAGCTGAGGGTGACGATGAAAATAGCCGAAGCTAGGACGATGGAAAATCTGGAAGCTAGGGGCGCGACTAATAGGCGGTTGAGAAATCCGAATTCGCGATCGAACATAATCGGCAAACCGGCATTCAGCGCCCCTGCAAAGGCAGTAAAAACGATGACACCAGCGCCGAGAAATTGTCCGTAATTTTGGCTTTCTCCGAACAAGCCGGCGGGTGCATTTTCAAACAGCGCGCCGAACAAAACCAACCACATCAGTGGCTGAATAATTCCTGCAACTAGCGTCGAGGGGCGGCGCTGTAATTGAATAAACAGGCGCTTGGTTAATGCGAGTGTTTCTTGGATGAAATCGCCCAGCAGGGAACTCGAAGTGTCAGCGGATGGCGTAGCGAGTGGCCGCTGCTGGTTGAGGTTGTTGGGGGATGTAACAGTACCGCTCATAATTGCTGATTTTGATTAAATCGAACTCTCTTTAGGGTAGCAAGTCTGGAGGAATTGGTGTTAGGTGGGCGATCGCCCTTACAATTGTTGGGGGTCAATGCCTTTTTCTCGCAACAATTCTATTAAAGCTTACTTAGCGCTGCTGTTGCTGTTGTCCCACAATTAAACACTATAGCCTTTCGAGCTCTCCTATGAGGTAAGATCGAGAATTGGTAATAGGTAATTGGTAATAGGTAATTAGTAATGCCCTATACCCCTTACCTAGTACCTACCTAACTGAGAAAGGCTATATACCATAAATTAATGAATCCACGATTTTCATTCCATTCTCCCGAAAATAAACCTTGTTGGCTTGTCCTATTTTTATTCGGTTTAATCGGTGCTTTCGCAATTGCCCTAACCACAGTCTCTATCAAAAATGGCATCGCCCAAACCAGTAGTTTAACCTTGTCTGTTGATGTTACAGCCGATCGCCATTCGATCAGTCCCGACATCTATGGTATGAATGATTATGCGATCGATCCGGCCCTAGCCCAAGAATTACGAATTCCAGTGGAACGCTGGGGCGCCAATCACACCAGTCGCTACAACTGGCTAGTCGATTCCTCCAACGTTGGTGATGACTTCTTTTTCATGGGTGGCGGCGACAATAAAAATCCTATTCCGGGGGATTCTATAGATAAAATTATCAAAACTAACCGCACCAATGGTAGTAAAAGTATTGTTACTATTCCCATGATTGGCTATATCAATAAGTTTAGCACTTGGAACTGCGGTTTTAGAGTATCGAAATATGGGCGGCAAGAAAAAACTAATCCTTACATTTTTCCAGAAGGTGATAAATGCGGCAATGGGAAGCGTCCAGATGGTACTGTAATTACTAATAATAATCGGCTGGATGTCAGTATTGTTAGCGACCCAAATTTTCAAAAGCGGTGGGTTCAACACTTAGTTAAAACCCACGGTACTGCCGCTAAAGGTGGTGTCCAAATTTACCAAATGGACAACGAACCAAGTGGCTGGGGAAATACTCACCGCGATGTTCATCCAGAACCGACGAGTTATGATGAATTGCGCGATCGCACTTACCAATATGCTTCCATGATAAAAGCGACAGATCCTAGCGCTAAGGTACTGGGACCATCGGATTTTGGCTGGCCTGTCTATGTGGATTCTGGGGTTGAGGGCGATCGCCAAAAACACGGTGGTGTCTGGTTTGCGCGCTGGTATTTGCAGCAAATGCGCGCTTACGAAAAAAACAAAGGTGTGCGGATTCTCGATTATTTTGACGAACACTATTATCCTTCGGCGGAGAATACCTGTATAGCCCTTTGTCCCGCCGGTGATGCCAAAACCCAAGCGCTGCGGCTGCGATCGACTCGTTCTCTCTGGGATGCAACTTATACTGATGAAAGTTGGATTGGAAAATACAATCCTCCCCTCACAATTCTTCCCAGATTTAAACAGTGGATAAAGCAAGATTATCCAGGTACAAAACTGGCAATTACTGAATACAATTGGGGCGCTTTAGACTCGATAAATGGGGCTTTGACCCAGGCAGATATCCTGGGCATTTTTGGGCGGGAACAAGTGGATTTAGCTACGCTCTGGGGACCTCCTCAGTCATCGGAACCGGGGGCTTATGCTTTCCGAATGTACATGAATTATGATGGCAAAGGTGGTAAGTATGGTGATACTTGGGTGCGCTCCCGTAGCACTAATCAAGGACTTTTATCAATCTATGGTGCTCATCGGAGTATAGACGGTGTTTTGACCCTGGTAATTATTAATAAAACTCAGAATAATATCACTAGCAATTTGAGTTTGAAAGGGTTTAATCCAGGGGGTAAGGCTCAAGTTTATACTTACAGCAAGGCGAATTTGGGGGCGATTGTGCGTCAGAGGGATTTGGGTGTCAGCGCTGCGGGATTTGGGGCTACTTACCCAGCGAATTCTATAACTTTGGTGGCGATTCCCAAGTAGTTATAATTGAGGGATAAACTATTTTTTGACAATCGCAATTAACTAAGCAGTTAATTGCTTCTATATTTGACTCCAAACAGCATCTAGATGACTCTGGCTACCAACTAGATGCAAACTAGATTCAGTCCGGGCTGAATCACCCGGAGTCCTGAAGTATACAATAGAGGTTGCTGAACCGGCACACTGCCCGATCGCTCGCCCCCAGCAATTTGTTACCCTAACAGTAGAATCTCCCTTCCCTCAACTCCTCCCATGAACAACGCTTCTCCCCTGATTCAAACCGTTACACCCGAACGCTGGGCCGGCTTTAGCATGGACTTTATTGGGGCCGGTTACGCGGGTTTGGTGGTCAAAAACGGTCGCGTGGTGCGTACCCTGAAAGCGGGACGCCATTTCACCTTTGCCCTTCCCTTACTGGAACAGTGTCAAATTGTCCTGGTAGATACCAAACTGCGTAACTTGGACGTGCAATCCCAAGGAGATTTTTTGTCGAAAGACCGGTTTTTAATTGATGCTACACTGACAGTTATTTATCAAGTTATAGACCCCAAAAGAGTAGCTTTGGAATTGTCAGATCCCATCGCAGCTTTAGCAAGTGCTGTGAAAGATTGCATGGGAGTTGCGATCGGGCAAATTCCCCTCAACCAGCTTATTAGTCAAGGAAGGCTGTTGCTGCGTCAAAATTTACTCGATCGCGTCCAAGATTTCTACACTTTAGGATTCACCTTAGAAGATGTCAGAATTGGCGATGTCAGCTTTCCCGAAACTAACGGAGTGATTCGCCAAGTTGAAGGAATGAGCGCCAGACAAGAAGCAGAAAATTCCGCCTCCCTACAAATGAGAATTGCCGAAGCAGGGCGGCCAATTCTGCCTCAAGCTCCCGTACAACAGTTAAACTTAATATCAGCTCAATCTCCTGCAAGTCTGCCAACTTCTGATAGCGCCGGATGCGATCGCGATTTACAAGAACTGACAGCACAACTGGCTCAAAATAGTTTACCATCCGCCCAGAATCGCCCCCAACTTGCACCGACGGTATTGGCAAGTAGCGATCGCCAAACAACCGCACACTTAGTATACAAACTTTCAGGACAGGCGATCGCCCTCACCACCAATCCCTTTACTATCGGACGGGAACCGAGCAATACTTTAGTGTTACAAGATCCGCAAAGTTCCCGCTACCATGCTCAAATCCGTCGGGCCAATGACGAACAAGGAAAACAGCGGTATCAGCTTGTGGATTGTGGCAGTTCCAATGGTACTTTTGTTGGCGGACAAAGACTGGCGGCTCAGGAACCTTTTTGGCTAACGAGTGGTTGCGAAATTGCGATCGGCGACCAAAAATGGACGTTTCAAGGTTCGTAAGGGGGAGGATTTTGGGGATTAAATTCATGGTCGAGCACTTTTTCAACTACGGGTATTTTATGATACTAACTTTTACAATCTGTACTTAGACAATTTGTGTCGATATTGAGGTTTTCAGTAATTATTAAAATGGGAGGATGATAGCTAGATAGAAAATTAGATGATGCTGAGAATCAATAAATAGGTTGAGTGGTACAATTTTTAGCCTTAAAAAATGTTCGTTTTTGCTGAATTTGAGTGATAAAAGTGTCGGTAATTCCGCCGATCGACCTGTTCAAAATATTGAAAAATATGAGTTTCATTTTATACTAAAAAACTGTTCACTACAGAACCGTTTGAAAATTGAAAATAGCAGTAGGTGACAGAACACTAATTTGAAATTGACAGCAGTCCAATCTAAGACGGGGAGGGTAGGCATTCTTGGCACTACTCCCCCTCACAGACGATTTTGGATGTGTTTCACAGATTGGGGCAACCACGGGGGGATTGCCCCTACAAAGAATGAAACAGCGGGAGCATCCCATTTTTGCAAATATATCCGTAGGGGCGGTTAGGGGGAGGTGGCCCAATTCCCAGTGCCCAATTCCCCATACTTCCAAGTAGCATTCTCTAACCAACCCTAGGGGGGATATCTCCACAAACGTTTCGAGGGAGAATCTGTAAAGATTGAAAATATAAGTAGAGGACAACCCCATGAACTTTTCTATACAATCTGTTTACAACTGGTATCGTGACACCATCCGCAACCCCAAGTACCGCTGGTGGATTATTTTGGGAACCCTAGCATATCTCGTAAGCCCGATCGACATTGCGCCCGATTTCCTGCCGGTGGTTGGACAAATTGACGATGTGGCGATCGCCGTGCTACTGATTTCGGAAGTTTCCCAAATGTCGATCGACTATTTTAAATCCCGCCAAGCTCAGACAAATTCCACATCTGAAGCCACCGGCAGCCCTTCTGAAGCTAAAACCAGCACCGTTGATGTCGATGCAGTTTCCGTACAATAACTGCGAAAAATAATTCCTGTTAGAGCCCTGGCTTGGCAAAAAAGTCGGGGCTCTTGCTATGGTGTAGTCGCCTGATATCAATTCCGGTTGTATCGTCAGGTGATTTAACCGCGAAGGCGCTAAGGACGCGAAGGAAGAGAAGAGAGAGTTCAATACAGGACGATGAAGAGAGGATTTTATAGGAGTTTTTTGATGCTGCTCAGACCGTGCTCCAAACCTGCTAATTTTAACAATGGTAAATCCCTGTTAATCACACATTTTTATAGATGAAATTTAGCCAAGTCGTAGAAAAACTGAATTTAGCCAGCAGTCGCACACTCACAGCGTCGGTGGCTACCGATCCTGAAATTACTGGTGCCGCCCCAGTTGATGAAGCTGCATCGGACAAAATCAGTTATATAGAAGGTGCGAAATTTGCCTCCCATGCAGCCTCGACAAATGCTTCTGCCTTAATTTTGCCCTTAGATGAAAGCCTCCAGGCTGAATGTGACGATCGCCACATTGCTTGGATAGCCGCACCCGATCCGCGACTGCTGTTTGCTCAAACCATCGCCCTGTTTTATCAACCGTTTCGCCCAACCTCAGAAATCCATTCCTCTGCCACCATTCACCCCACAGCACAAATTGGTGAAAATGTCTATATAGGCCCCCACGCCGTGATTCAACCTGGAGTGAAAATTGGCAGCAATGTTTGCATTCATCCCAATGTGGTAATTTACCCAGATGCGGAAATAGGCTCTGGCACTGTTTTACACGCTAACTGTGTGATTCACGAACGTACTCGCATTGGGGCAAATTGCGTGATTCATAGCGGTGCGGCGATCGGGAGCGAAGGTTTTGGGTTCGTGCCGACAGCGACAGGGTGGGTGAAAATGGAGCAGTCTGGCTGCACTGTTTTGGAAGATGGCGTTGAGGTGGGTTGCAACAGCACCATTGACAGACCCGCTGTTGGAGAAACTCGCATTGGTCAAAATACCAAGATTGACAATCTAGTACACGTCGGTCATGGCTGTCAAGTTGGGAAAAATTGCGCCTTTGCTGCTCATGTTGGCATGGCTGGTGGGGTCAAAATTGGTAATAATGTGATTTTGGCTGGTCAAGTCGGGATTGCTAATCAAGCTAAAATTGGAGATGGGGCGATCGCCACAGCGAAAGCTGGAATTCATAGTGATGTGGCACCAGGGGCGATCGTGACTGGTGTGCCGGCAATTCCCCACAAACTATTTCTCAAAGCCGCAGCCGTCTACAACCGCCTTCCAGAAATGTACCAATCTTTGAGGCAAATTCAGCGCCAGCTCGATCGATAGTCAGTTGACTGTTGACTGTTGTCAGTTGACTGTTGACTGTTGTCATTCTGGCTTAACTACCTTTTTATTTCTTAGTCTTGGAGTGGACTTTGTTTGACTATTAAGCGATTTCAACCGCCGAATGATAAAGGGAGTGGCTTTTTATTTCCAATGGCGGACTTGCTTATTGACCTAAAAATCATATAATTTGTCAAATTAAGAAAATATTTTTGATTCACCTAGGAGTTAACACGAAAAATGTACATCGTACAAATTGCCTCTGAATGCGCCCCCGTCATCAAAGCAGGAGGCTTGGGCGACGTAGTTTATGGTTTGAGTCGGGAGTTGCAGAATTCTGGCCATGCAGTGGAGATTATTCTACCCAAGTACGACTGCATGAGGTATGACCACATTTGGGGATTGCACGATGCCTATCGGGATCTCCCAGTCCCTTGGTACGGTGGCGAAATCCTGTGTGATGTTTTTTGTGGCTGGGTGCACGGGCAATTGTGTTTTTTCATTGAACCTCGTTCTCAAGATAACTTTTTTAACCGTGGCTGTTATTACGGTTGCCATGATGACAATATGCGCTTTGCTTTCTTCAGCAAAGCCGCTTTGGAATTTTTACTCAGAACTAACAAACGCCCTGATGTTATCCACTGTCACGACTGGCAAACTGGTTTGGTGCCAGTCATGTTATTTGAAATTTACAAATATAATTGGATGGAAAATCAGCGAGTCTGCTATACCATTCACAATTTCAAACATCAAGGTATGGGCGGTAGCGAAATTCTGCAAGCAACTGGTTTGAATCGAGAGGATTATTATTTTCAGTACGATCGCCTCCAAGATAATTTTAACCCTTTTGCCATCAACTTTATGAAAGGTGGCATTGTTTACTCGAACTTTGTCACCACTGTATCGCCACACCACGCTTGGGAAGCTCATGTGGGTGAGTTTGGCTACGGTTTAGGGCACACTTTGCATTTATATCAAGATAAGTTCCGTGGAGTTCTCAACGGTATTGATTATGATGTGTGGAATCCGGAAAGCGATCGCTACATTCCTCACCACTACACTCAGGAAGATTTGGCTGGAAAAGCGAAAACTAAACAGGCTTTACGCGATCGACTTTTGCTGCGAGATGCTGACAAGCCAATCATTACCTTTATCGGTCGTTTAGATGACCAAAAAGGCGTTCATCTCGTCCACCACGCCCTTTACTATGCTCTCAATAAAGGAGCACAGTTTGTGCTTCTAGGTTCGGCTACGGAAGCGGGAATTAATGCACATTTCCAGCACGAAAAATGGTTTTTAAATGACAATCCAGACTGCCATTTGGAACTCGGATTTAATGAGGAACTTTCCCACTTGATTTATGGTGGTGCCGATCTAATTGTGGTTCCGAGCAATTACGAACCCTGTGGGCTGACTCAGATGATCGGGTTGAGGTATGGGACAGTGCCTGTGGTGCGGGGAGTTGGAGGTTTGGTGAATACTGTGTTCGATCGCGATTACGACAGCAACCATCTCCCAGAAGTACGCAATGGCTATGTATTTTACCAAAGCGACTACTATGCTCTAGAATCTGCAATGGATCGGGCGCTCGGCTTGTGGTATGACTATCACGATGAATTTGAAAAATTGGTGGTTCAAGGCATGAATTGTGATAATTCGTGGAAATATCCAGCTAAAGATTATGTAGAAATTTACGAGCTAATTAGACATATAGCAGTCCTAAATGAGTCGTAAAGTTTTTTACCCCACCCCAACCCTCCCCTTATTAAGGTCCGGGAGTAAGAAATTCACAAATGATTTAGGATTGCTATATTACAGGTGAATAGAAACGCCGAATTTCGACCCAACCCCTCTTCTTGCAGAAGGGGGGTTTTAAAATTTTTTACATCCCAAGCATTGCAGGGAAAGGGGCTGGGGAGTTAATTCGGGTTATTGGTTGGCCTGTGGTGATATTCGTTAAGGTATTTTTGCGGTAATATGTATCGTCAGTGCGATCGCCTAGGATTCCGCGCTGAGGACTTGTGGATCATACCGGTGCTGTGGGAACATCCTGAGAGGGGCTGCGGTCTGGTATGTTCGTGGGTGGTGATGGCTTGAGTTCCTTGGGGGCGATGGCAAAACTTACTCCCAATTGTGGTAGGCTTTTGGGAAATCATTCTCGAAGTGCGTTGTCCTAGCGCGAATGGGGGTTTTAGCAATTCGGCTGGGTGGGGTTTCGGGCGATCGTCGAGGAGTTTGAGACAATATGGGGTGAAAATATCGAGTAAGAACGCTAACTTTTATTAAGTTGTGGTGAAATTACTTATAATCACTGGTTGAACGCTAAATTTGATACTACTGTCCAGCAGTCCATATTTTCATCGTTAGCTGTGTCAGATAACTTGAGAGTTTGCATTTTGAGGAAAAAATGAGTAAGTGGACAAGAACCTTTACTTTTAAAGGTAAAGAGCTATATTACAATCGGATAAAATTTAATAATCCGACAGAAAGAGCAGTAGAAATTTCTATCGCCTTTGATTTTATTGCCAATCTGGAAAATACTCAAAAAATCCTAGAAGTGGGCAACGTACTCTCTCACTACGAAAACTCATTGAGCGAAAACATGGGTGTGAGAACGAGACGAATTATAGATAAATTTGAAGTAGACCTCGGTGTAGAAAATGAAGATTTGATGGACCTGCCCTCAGCGGAAAAATATGATGCAATAGTATCAATTTCCAGTGTAGAACACATAGGGCAAGCCGGAGATCCTTCGGGAGGCTATGGCGAAAAAACACAGTCGCGCGATCTCGAAGGTCCCTTGAAGGCGATCGCCAAAATATACGATTTGCTGGCTATGAATGGAAAAGCCTTGATAACAGTTCCTTTTGGCAGACTTACAGATGCAGAATGGTACATTCAGTTTAGCAAAGAGTATTTAGAAGTTTTATGGAAAAAATATGGCATTCCCAAAAATGCCATATCCGCAAACTATTTAAAGCTAATAGATAGAGAAACAGCAGACGATAAGCATTATATGCTTTGGAGAGAAGTAGATGTTCTCGAACTTAGGGATAGCGAATACGGATGGCCTTGGTCACAGGCAAATTCAATTGCAATAATAGAACTATCCAAGGTTTCAAGCGACTTTAATCTTAACTTAAATGTAGAACCAACAGATTTATATTACCATATGACCTACGAACAACGGAGAGAGTTTGAACAGTGCAAGTCCCAACTGCATCAGAGTCAAAGAGAGTTGGCGCAGTCACAATCGCAATTATATCAAACTCAGGCAGAGCTAGAGCAATCTCTGACCCAATTGAATCAAACTCAAAAAGAGTTAGAAGTAGTCCAAGGTCAAATTTATCCCGTTCAAGGAGAATTGGAACTCGCGCAAGCTCAGATTTATCAAACTCAGGAGGAGTGCGATAGATTTCAGTCGCAACTATATCAAGCTCAGGAAGAGTTGGAAAAAGTTCATCCCCAACTACATCAAACTAGAAGCGATTTGGAAATATCCCAGTCACAACTTTACAAAACTCAGGGAGAGTTGGAATTAACCCAAGCTCAACTTTATCAAGCTCAGGAAGATCGCGATCGATTTGAGTCGCAAATGTATCAGGCTCAGGAAGATTGTGAATTAATACAAATTCAACTCCATCAAATTCAGGAAGAATTGGAACTATCCCAAGCCCAACACCATCAAATTCTGGGAGAATTAGAAATATCCCAAGCAGAACACTATCAAACTCGGCAAGAATTGGAACAGTCACAGTCGCAACTGTACTCGACTCAGCAAGAATTAGAAATATCCCAAGCAGAACACCATCAAACTCGGCAAGCATTGGAACAGTCGCAGTCCCAACTTTACTCGACTCAGCAAGCATTGGAACTCTCCCAAGCAGAACACCATCAAACTCGGCAAGCATTGGAACAGTCGCAGTCCCAACTTTACTCGACTCAGCAAGCATTGGAACTCTCCCAAGCAGAACACCATCAAACTCAGCAAGCATTGGAACTCTCCCAAGCCGAACACCATCAAGCATTGGAACAGTCGCAGTCCCAACTTTACTCGACTCAGCAAGCATTGGAACAGTCGCAGTCCCAACTTTACTCGACTCAGCAAGCATTGGAACAGTCTCAGTCACAACTGCACCAAACTGCGGGGGAATTAGAGAGATCGCGTTTTGAGGAAAATACGGTCAACAATCCAGATCAAAGCAATCAGGTGCAGTACGGCGTTCTAGTCTGGGAAGCCTGGTATGCTTATCGCAACAACGATAGGACTGGAATGTCTCGTTCTTTACAGAAATCCTTGAATTGTACGCCTTTCTCACGAACAGCAACAGTAATGAATTGGTTAGAAAATTTTGGTCGCTTTTCTTTAGAAAAAGGTGAGTATTTTGATACGAACTCCCTGAGTAATTCGCTGGAATGGAAAGAATTGATCCAGCGTGTTCTGGCTGTTAAAACCCAAGTAGGGCGGATCTAGGTTCAGGTGGCGGGAACATTAGTCTTAAATCCAAGTCTTTTGTTTAAAATAGCCACTTGAAAGATCTAATAAGACGGGCATTATTAGGATAATAGTCTGTTTGTAGCTCGGCGATTAAAAGTGTTCAGGGATAGTGTCGCATCAATAAAACCTGCTGCGGTTTGGGTGAACAAAGTCAGTTCATTTCAGACTCAAGTTTGTAGACGGGCGATCGCGAACATCACCTAGTATATTTATAAAAACTGGGATGATCCGGTATTGTATGGTGGCAAGCCCGTCTGAGTTAGAAAGTACACAATTTAGTTCACAGATGCTGACAAAAAACACAGAAAAATATCTTGATTTTGAAACTTGTAAACAGGTACTTGCTAAGGTCCGAGAACAGAACCGCAAGATAGTTCTCTGTCATGGGGTGTTTGATTTGCTTCACCCCGGTCACATTGCCCATTTGCAAGAAGCCAAAGCTTTAGGAGATGTATTGGTAGTTTCCATTACCGCAGCTCCTTATGTCAACCGAGGCCCTGGGAGACCGGTTTTTTCTGACGATTTGCGACTTTATTCTCTTGCCTCTTTAGCTTGCGTAGACTATGTGCTATTAGCTCCTGTTGCCACAGCTTTAGATGTACTCGATCGAGTTCAGCCAAATTTTTACTGCAAAGGTCACGAATATGCTGACCACAGTCAAGATGTTACTAAAAATATTGACCGGGAAGCCGATCGAGTTCAAGCCTACGGTGGTGAAATTCGCTATACAGGCGAGATTGTCTTTAGCTCAACAAAGCTTCTGAATAACTACACCGATGTGTTGCCACCGCATATCAAAAGCTATGCCATTCAATTAAGCCAACAATACCCTTTTGATGAAATTCGTAAGGGCGTTGATGCGATGCAAAAACTCAAAGTCTTAGTGTTGGGGGACGTCATTATTGATGAATTTGTCCACTGTACAGTGCAGGGCTTGACTTCTAAAGGCAGAGTTATTTCGACTCGCTTTTTGAAGAAAGAACAGCATTTAGGAGGTTCTTTGGCTATTGCTCGCCACATTGCTAGTTTTGTAGACTCTGTAACTGTGGCTGGTGTCGTGGGAAATGAACCCGACATTCACAGCTTGATTTTGAATAATATAAATGGCGGTATTCGGCTAGATTTGCAATATGAAAATGGTGCAGCCACGGTCACTAAACGCCGTTACATTGAGCGGCAGGGAATGAGAGATAATTACAGCAAGTTGTTTTCTATTAATGAGCTGCAAGAAGAAGGACCTGCTCCCAGTCAGCGGCAAAATTTGTTAGATCGTTTACGGAAAACGATTCGGGATTATGATCTGGTGGTGGTTGCAGATTACGGACATGGATTGCTAGATGCTGAACTCATGGATTTGGTTCAAAGTGAATCTCCATTTTTAGCTTTGAACTGCCAAACAAATAGTGCAAATTACGGCTATAACTTAATTACTAAGTACCGCCGAGCTGATGTTTTTTGCTTGGACGAACAAGAACTACGTTTAGCTTTTTCTAGCCGTTACGGAGACCACAATTATCTACTTAAAGGCTTGTTCCAGCATCTAGATGCTCAACAAGGATGGCTGACTTTGGGTTCTTCGGGAGCCTTGGGAATGAATGCTAAAGGAGAAGAAGATTTGAGTCCGGCAATGACGCTGGCGGTGAAGGATACAATTGGGGCGGGTGATGCGTTTTTTGCTCTGGCTAGCTTGAGTGCGAAATTGGAATTGCCGATCGCAGTTGGTTCGCTACTAGGGAATTTGGCTGGGGCAATTTCAGCTAATACTCTAGGGAATGCTGAACCTGTAGAAAAATCTCGGTTGTTGAAATTTGCTACTACAGTTTTAAAGGTATAAAGATGGCATATTTTACCAAGCCGCAAGCAATTTTGTGCGATCGCGATGGTACTCTAATTCAAGATAGCCACTTCCTGAGCCACCCCGACCAAATTGAGTGGGTTCCGGGAGTGCTGGAGGCACTAAAATTCCTGAAGACTCAGGACATCTCAGTATTGGTGGTGACTAATCAATCGGGAGTGGCTAGGGGTTATTTCCCAGTGGAGGCAGTGGAGGCAGTTAATGATAAGATGCGGCAGGATGCTGAAGCTGCGACCGGGGCGATCGCCGATTTTTATTACTGTCCCCATCATCCGCAAGGTCAAGTTATCAAGTATAGTTATGTTTGTGAGTGTCGCAAGCCGTCGCCTGGGTTATTTCTCCAAGCGATCGCCCACCATAGTTTAGATCCGACGCTATGCTGGGCGATCGGGGATAGACTCAGGGATTTAGAGCCTGGTTTGAAGTTAGGTATGAAAGCCTTTTTGGTTAAAACTGGCTATGGAATACAGGAACAGCAAGACTTGTCTAAATCTCCATTTTACGAGCAAATAACCGTAGTTTCATCAATGCCAGAAATTATTAATTTAATTCCAAATGAGCGTAATTATCCGCAGTCAAAAAAGTTTAACGTAACACATTCAGTGGGATAATTAATATTAGACATATGGAAGAAAGGCAGTCAAGGGTTTATTCACCCCCACGGGTGGTCAGAAACCGGGTTTTTTATCGAATCTGCGATGCTCCAACAAAGTTTTTCGTGAAAAAACCCGGTTTCTAGGCCCCCATGCGTCCAGGACTACCAAGTTGAAAGTAATTGAGTAATTTAGGGTGAATCAAATGCAACAAGTTTTAGTCACAGGCGGAGCGGGTTATGTGGGGGCTGTTCTAGTCCCTAAACTCCTGCAAGCTGGATATCGAGTTAAGGTTGTGGATTTGTACATTTATGGAGAAGATGTTCTATCCTCCGTCAAAGATCATCCTGGGTTAGAAGAGATTAAGGGAGATATTCGCGATCGCCCACTCCTCGAAAAAATTCTACCCGGATGCGATGCTGTCATCCATCTAGCTTGCATTTCCAACGATCCGAGTTTTGAATTAGATCCAGACCTCGGTAAATCGATTAACTACGATGCTTTTGTTGACTTAGTAGATGTCGCCAAAAACAGCGGTGTCAAACGGTTTATTTATGCTTCTTCTTCCAGCGTGTACGGCATCAAAGAAACCGAAAATGTTAGCGAAGAACTGCCACTAGAACCGTTAACAGATTATTCCAAGTATAAAGCAATGTGCGAGGATGTATTGCTGGCAAACCGCGAACCGGGGTTTGTTACCTTGATTCTGCGGCCGGCAACCGTCTGCGGTTATTCCCCTCGTTTGCGGCTGGATTTGACAGTGAATATTCTCACTAACCACGCTGTCAATAATGGTAAAATTACCGTGTTTGGCGGCGAACAGAAGCGGCCAAACATTCACATTGAGGATATGACCGACCTTTATATCAAGTCCCTCGAATTGCCAGATGATGCGATCGATGGCAAGATTTTCAACGCGGGTTATGAAAATCATACGGTGATGCAAATTGCTCAAATGGTGCGAAATGTGGTAGGAAAACAAGTAGAAATTGTCAGCACACCGACCAATGACAACCGCTCTTATCACATTTCATCGGAGAAGATTAAGAGGGAACTGGGGTTTGTGCCTCAGCACACAATTGAAGATGCCGTCCAGGATTTGGTGAAGGCTTTTCAGGCAGATTTGATTCCTAATCCGATGACGGATAGCCTTTATTACAATATTAAAGTCATGCAAGAAATTCACCTGAAGTAAGTAAATGGTTAGCAATTAAGCCGATCCAATTTGTCTATAAAATTCAGGTAAAATAACCATGCCTCCCGAATTGCCGAAACAACTATTTTTCACAATGCTCCGCATCCGCCTGGTAGAGGAGAAAATTGTTGAACTTTATCCTCAACAGGAAATGCGCTGCCCGATACACTTGTCTATCGGTCAAGAAGCGATCGCCGCTGGCGTTTGTGCCACGCTTTACCCGACTGATGCCGTTTTTAGCAATCACCGAGCTCACGGTCACTATTTAGCAGCCGGAGGCAACTTAAAAGCTTTTTTAGCTGAGATGTACGGTAAAGCCACCGGTTGCTGTCAAGGTAAAGGCGGATCGATGCACTTGATCGATTTGGAGGCCGGATTTATGGGTTCTGCTCCCATTGTCGGCGGCACAATACCTGTGGCGGTAGGCGCTGCTATGGGAGCCGTCATGCAAGGATTAAACAAAGTAGTGGTAGTATTCTTCGGAGAAGCCACCACAGAAGAAGGTGTTTTTCACGAAAGTGCTAATTTCGCTGCGTTAAAAAATCTACCTGTGGTTTTTGTTTGCGAAAACAACTTGTACTCCGTGTACACGGGGATGAGCGAACGCCAACCCCTAGGGCGAGAAGTGTATGCTCTAGCCAAGTCTCACAATATTCCCAGCTTTCAAGGGGATGGAAATGATGTTGCAGAAGTTTATCAGATGACCGCTGAAGCGGTGCAACGTGCAAGGAGTGGTGGTGGGCCAACTTTTCTGGAGTTCAAAACTTATCGGTGGCGGGAACATTGTGGGCCGAACTACGACAATGACTTGGGCTATCGCACGGAAGCTGAATTTCAAGAGTGGAAAGTGCGTTGTCCCATTCAACGCACCCAAGCTGAGTTACTAGAGCAAGGGATTCTGACAGCAGAAGACTTGGAGGAGATGACAAGGGTAATCTCCTCTGAGGTAGAGGAAGCGGTCAGCTTTGCCAAAAGTAGCCCCTTCCCCGATCCGCAAATTCTCTTCCAGCATATCTACGCATGAATCCGACTATGATCCAGCGCGAACTAACCTTTGCTCAGGCAATTAAAGAAGCTCTTACTCAGGCGATGGTCGCAGATTCGGCCGTCTATGTCATGGGAGAAGGGGTTCCCGATCCTAAAGGCATTTTTGGCACTACCTTGGGACTGCGGGAGAAATTTGGCAAAGAGCGGGTGCTGGATATGCCGTTAGCTGAAAATGGTATGACTGGCGTGGCAATTGGTTCTGCACTAGCGGGAATGCGCCCGGTTTTGGTGCATCAGCGGGTTGACTTTGCGCTGCTGGCGATGGATCAAATGGTGAACAACGCCGCTAAGTGGCACTATATGTTTGGTGGCAAAGCATCTGTCCCCCTGGTGATTCGCCTAGTCATCGGTCGGGGTTGGGGTCAAGGGCCGCAGCACTCCCAAAGTCTGCAAGCTTGGTTTGCTCATGTGCCGGGGTTAAAAGTGGTGATGCCGACAACGCCTTATGATGCTAAGGGCTTGCTGATTGCCGCGATCGAAGACAATAACCCTGTCATATTTTTTGAACATCGCTGGCTGCACCAAATTTTTGGCCCAGTACCAGAGGAAATGTACCGCGTCCCACTTGGCCAAGCTCGGAAAATCAGAGAAGGTCAGGATGTAACGATTGTTTCAACTTCTTACATGACGCTGGAAGCGTTGCGGGCTGCTGAGTTGTTGTCGCGAGACGGGATAGAAGCAGAAATCGTGGATGTGCGATCGCTCAAACCCTTAGATACCGAAACTATTTTGGAATCAGTACGCAAAACCGGGAGACTGATTGCAGCCGATGCAGCTTGGCGAACCTTGGGTTTTGCCAGCGAAATCCTAGCAATTGTGGCAGAAGAAGCTTATCCTTTTCTTAAATGCAGTCCCAAACGTATCGCTCTTCCTGATGTGTACGCACCATCTAGTCCGGCGATCGCCAACGATTACTATCCCCGCGCTGTTGACATTGTAAATGCTGCCCGCACGATGATGGGTTTGGTCGTACAAACAGAAACAGAATTGGGAATTCTGCGGGAAACTCCCCTGGATGTTCCAGATAAAAGATTCACAGGGCCGTTTTAATACTCACCCAATTAAAACTTATTAAAAATGACAATGCTCCAGGCTCCAATTATCAATTCTCAATCCCAGGTAGAGCGAATCCCTTACGTTGATTTAGCCCAACAGCATGCACTAATCAAGTCCGAAATCTTGGCAGCTATTAGCGAAGTGCTAGACAGCGGGCAGTTTATTTTAGGTGAACAAGTATCCGAATTTGAGCGTCAATTTGCAGAAATGTGCGGTGTCCGCTATGCTGTTGGCGTTAACTCAGGTACGGATGCCTTAATTTTTGCCCTTAAAGCTTTGGGAATCCGCAGTGGTGATGAAGTAATTACAGCACCTAATTCCTTTATTGCTTCAGCAACTTGTATTAGAGTTCTAGGAGCTAAACCGGTCTTTGTGGATGTACGGGATGATTATAATATCGATCCCGATAAAATTGCGGCAGCTATTACTTCTAAAACTAAAGCTATTTTACCAGTTCACCTCACAGGCCGTCCCTGCGATATGGAGCCTATTTTAGAATTGGCAAAAGAGAAGGGATTATATGTGGTGGAAGATGCCGCTCAAGCAGTCTTGGCTGAATATAAAGGTCGGCGAGTCGGTTCATTTGGTACAATAGGTGGGTTTAGTTTGCACCCGCTGAAAACTTTAAATGCTTGCGGCGATGGCGGAGTTCTCACAACAAACGATCCAGAACTGTATGACAAGTTGAAAATTATGCGGAATATAGGTCTTCGCACCCGCGATGACTGTGTGATGTGGTCCCATAATTCTCGGCTAGACACGATGCAAGCTGCAATTTTACTGGTAAAATTACGCTATCTCGAAGCTTGGACTCAACAGCGACGCCAAAATGCCTGTTATTACCAGGCTAGATTGGCAGGAATTGAGCAGGTGAAATTGCCGCTGGAAAAAGAACATGAAAAATGCGCTTACCACACTTTTGTTATTCAAGCAGAACGCCGTGAAGAACTGCGGCAATTTCTGGGAGAAAGGGGAATAGGTACATCAGTTCACTATCCAGTTCCTATCCACTTCTCTACTGTCGGAAAAGAGTTAGGATATGGAGAGGATAGTTTTCCCGTGACTGAACGACAGGCTAATCTAATTTTAAGTCTGCCAGTAAATCAGGGGTTAACAGAGGAGCAGTTAGAGCGTGTTTGCGACAGTATTCAAGCGTTTTATGGTAGTAATTGAAGGGTAAATATGTTAACAAAACAGAGAATGCAAGTCAAGTTTTCTTACCTCGACCGGCAGTTTGCGAATGTTGATGATTATCTGGCGGACGTGCGGGAATTGGTGTTGAGCGGCGATTTTACGCTGGGAGCTCCTGTGACTGAGTTTGAACGTCGGTTTGCTGAATTTTGCCAAATGCCTTACGCGGTTGGGGTGAATTCGGGTACTGATGCTCTGATTTTACCGATGAAAATGCTGGGGATTGGCCCTGGGGATGAGGTAATTACCACCACTAATACTTTCATTGCTACGGTGGGGGCGATCGCGATGACGGGGGCAACTCCTGTATTTGTGGATAATGATGAAGGTTATACGATTGATGTTAACTTAATTGAGGCGGCGATTACTCCCCGGACCAAGGCGATTTTACCAGTCCACTACACGGGTAATGTGGCAGATATGCCTGCGATTATGAAGATTGCGGAAAAACATAATTTGCTGGTTATTGAAGATGCTTGTCAGTCAATTACAGCGGCTAGAGATGGCAAGTATGTGGGTAGTTGGGGAGAAGCGGCTGCTTTTTCGCTCCATCCGTTAAAGAATTTGAATGTTTGGGGTGATAGTGGGATAATTGTGACGCGATCGCAAGAGTTGTACGAAAATTTGCGATTGTTCCGCAATCACGGTTTAATTAACCGCGACGAAGTGGCAATTTTCGGTCACAATTCTCGTTTGGACTCACTACAAGCCGTGATTGGCAATCGGTTAATAGACCAAACTGAGTTTATTACTAATACCAGAATTGCTAATGCGAAACGCCTAGATGAAGCCTTTGCAGATTTAGGTGAGTTCATTCACATTCCCCACCGTCCAGTTAATGTTAAGCACGTTTACCACCTCTACATTTTACGGGTGGAACATCGAGATGAACTACTGACTTATTTGCAGGAAAATGGAGTTGAAGCGAAAATTCATTATCCAATTCCCGTTCACTTGCAAAAAGCCGCTGCTCATTTGGGCTATAAGAAAGGTGACTTTCCAGTAGCAGAGAGAGATTCGCAAGTATCGATCACTTTACCAGCTCACCAACATCTCACCTCAGATGAAATTGATTATATGATCGAGTGCGTGCGCTCATTCTATCTAAAAGGAGGGATGAAATGAGTAAAACCACTTACGTTGTAATTGGCAGTAATTGCTTTACGGGTTGTCACATTGTAGATGCTTTGTTGGATGACCCCGATAATCAAGTAATTGGCGTTAGCAGATCGCCAGAATATAAAGACTTTTTCCTGCCTTACAAAAAACGGAAAAATCCTGATTTTACTTTCCACCAAATTAATAGTGTCAGGGAATTCGATCGCCTGATAGAACTGCTAGACGCAACCAAGCCGGAAGTGGTAATTAATGTGGCTGCTTTGAGTGAGGTAGGGTTGAGCAACTACAGCCCAGTTGAGTATTTTGACATTAATACGACGGCGGTAGTAAAGTTATGCGACCAGCTTAGAATTCGGGATTATCTCAAGTCCTACGTTCACATTTCATCGGCGGAAATTTTTGGCAGTTGTGCGGATAAAGTAACGGAAGAAACGCTGTTCAACCCCAGTACGCCCTATGCTGTTTCTAAGGCAGCCGCGGATATGTACCTGAATAGCATCAGCAAGAACTTTGGGTTTCCGGCGATTATTATCCGATCGACTAATGTGTACGGCAGGCATCAACAACTGTTTAAGATTATTCCCCGAACCGCAATTTACCTAAAAATGGGTAAAACCATTGAACTGCATGGTGGAGGAACCTCAGTTAAGTCGTTTATTCATGTCCGAGATGTTGTCCAGGGTTTATTGTTGGCTTTGAAGCAAGGGAACCCAGGAACTTATCACTTTACCGTTCCGAGCGATCGCACTATTGCTGATATTGTAGGTCAGGTTTGTGCTGGCATGGGGTATGATTTTGAAAAATGCGTTCAGGTTGTAGGTGAGCGATTGGGGCAGGATTCCCAATATCTGCTAGACTGTTCAAGGGCCGAACGGGAACTTTGCTGGCAGCCTCAAGTCTCCTTTGAACAAGGGGTGCAAGAAGTGATAGAGTGGGTTGAAAGTAACTGGTCTGCGATCGAGCAGGAGCCGTTAGTCTATATCCATAAAAATTAAGAGATCGGCTGCATATCTGAAGGATGAAAAATGACAGTAAGCTATTTTGATACGGCAAACAAACTGAAGCTAGAAGGAAGATGGGAGGAAGCGCTCGCATCCTATCGTCAAGCGATTGAGGAAAACCCAAGTTTTTATTGGTCTTACCACAATTTGGGGGATGCTTTGGCTAAGCTGGGTCGTTGGGAAGAAGCTGTCAATGCCTATCAGAGTGCGATCGAACTAAACTCATCTTCACCTTGGGCTCATTACAGTTTAGGGGAAGCTTGGAAAAAAATGGGTAGATTGGATGAGGCGATCGCTTGCTATCAAAAAGCTTTAGAATTAGAGCCAGAAGAGTTGGAAATTCAGCAGAGTTTGGGGAAAGCCTTGCAACGGCGAACCGAGTTGGATTTGGCGAAGGTAATAGCTATGTATCGGCGTACCATAGAGCTAAATCCTGGTTCTGTGGAAGCTTATCAAAATTTGCTAAGGTTACAGCCAGATTCCTGGGAACTGTGGTGGCAATTGGCACAAGTTCTGACACAGCAGAATCAGAGAGAAGGGGCGATCGCAGCTTATCAAAAAGTAATTAATCTCAATCAAAACTACATCCCTGCATATCAAGCCTTAGTGCAATTGCAACCAGAGAAATGGGAAATGTGGTGGGAGTTGGGGAATGCCTACGCAAAAGTCGCTCAAGAGAAGGAAGCTCTAGAGGCATATCAGCGAGTTCTCGTACTTAATCCAACTGTGTTGCAAAATTCGCAAATTTTTCTAATTCAATCACCTCCCTGGGGAACATGGTGGGAGTTGGCCAATCTTTTGAAGCAACAGGGGAATCTGGATGAAGCAATATCAATATATCAAAAGGCTACTTCTATCCAATTAGACTTAGCATTTCGTACCCAAGCTTATAACAAACTTGGTGAAGTGTATTACTCTCAAAGTAAGCTAGGAAAGGCAGTAGAAAGTTACCAACAAGCCCTCGCCCTGAAACCAGACTGGGCCGAGGGTCACTGGCAGTTAGGGAATGCTTTGTGGCAACAGGGAGAAAAAGACGCAGCGATCGAAAGTTACCAACAAGCCCTCACTCTGAAACCAGACTGGGCCGATGCCCGCCTACAGTTAGGAAATGCCTTGCTAGAGCAAAGACAACAAGAGGCAGCGATCGAAAGTTACCAACAAGCCCTCACCCTGAAACCAGACTGGGCCGAGGGTCACTGGCAACTTGGTAGTGCTTTGCTAGAACAAGGACAACAGGTTGAAGCCATAAAAAGTTACCAACAAGCCATCACCCTAAAACCAGACTGGGCCGAGGGTCACTGGCAACTTGGTAGTGCTCTGTGGCAACAGGGACAACAGGTTGAAGCCATAAAAAGTTACCAACAAGCCCTCACTCTGAAACCAGACTGGGCCGAGGGTCGCCTCCAGTTAGGAAATGCCTTGCTAGAACAAGGACAACAGGTTGAAGCCATAGAAAGTTACCAACAAGCCCTCACTCTAAAACCAGACTGGGCAGACGCCCACTGGCAACTTGGTAGTGCTTTGTGGCAACAAGGACAACAAGAGGCAGCGCTCAAAAGTTACCAACAAGCCCTCACCCTGAAACCAGACTGGGCCGAGGGTCACTGGCAACTTGGTAGTGCTTTGTGGCAACAAGGACAACAGGTTGAAGCCATAAAAAGTTACCAACAAGCCCTCACTCTGAAACCAGACTGGGCAGACGCTCACTGGCAACTTGGTAGTGCTTTGTGGCAACAGGGACAACAAGAGGCAGCGCTCAAAAGTTACCAACAAGCCCTCACTCTGAAACCAGACTGGGCCGAGGGTCGCCTCCAGTTAGGAAATGCCTTGCTAGAGCAAGGACAACAAGAGGCAGCGCTCAAAAGTTACCAACAAGCCCTCACTCTGAAACCAGACTGGGCAGACGCTCACTGGCAACTTGGTAGTGCTTTGTGGCAACAAGGACAACAAGAGGCAGCGCTCGAAAGTTACCAACAAGCCCTCACTCTGAAACCAGACTGGGCCGAGGGTCGCCTCCAGTTAGGAAATGCCTTGCTAGAACAAGGACAACAGGTTGAAGCCATAGAAAGTTACCAACAAGCCCTCACTCTGAAACCAGACTGGGCAGACGCTCACTGGCAACTTGGTAGTGCTTTGTGGCAACAAGGACAACAAGAGGCAGCGCTCGAAAGTTACCAACAAGCCCTTACCCTAAAACCAGACTGGGCAGATGCTCGCCTCCAGTTAGGAAATGCCTTGCTAGAACAAGGACAACAGGTTGAAGCCATAGAAAGTTACCAACAAGCCCTCACTCTGAAACCAGACTGGGCAGACGCTCACTGGCAACTTGGTAATGCTTTGCTAGAACAAGGACAACAGGTTGAAGCCATAAAAAGTTACCAACAAGCCCTCACTCTGAAACCAGACTGGGCCGAGGGTCGCCTACAGTTAGGAAATGCCTTGCTAGAGCAAGGACAACAAGAGGCAGCGCTCAAAAGTTACCAACAAGCCCTTACCCTAAAACCAGACTGGGCAGACGCGCACTGGCAGTTAGGAAATGCTTTGCTAGAGCAAGGACAACAAGAGGCAGCGCTCAAAAGTTACCAACAAGCCCTCACTCTGAAACCAGACTGGGCCGAGGGTCGCCTACAGTTAGGAAATGCCTTGCTAGAACAAGGACAACAGGTTGAAGCCATAGAAAGTTACCAACAAGCCCTCACTCTAAAACCAGACTGGGCAGACGCCCACTGGCAGTTAGGAAATGCTTTGCTAGAGCAAGGACAACAAGAGGCAGCGCTCAAAAGTTACCAACAAGCCCTCACTCTGAAACCAGACTGGGCAGACGCTCACTGGCAACTTGGTAGTGCTTTGTGGCAACAAGGACAACAAGAGGCAGCGCTCGAAAGTTACCAACAAGCCCTTACCCTAAAACCAGACTGGGCAGATGCTCGCCTCCAGTTAGGAAATGCCTTGCTAGAACAAGGACAACAGGTTGAAGCCATAGAAAGTTACCAACAAGCCCTCACTCTGAAACCAGACTGGGCAGACGCTCACTGGCAACTTGGTAGTGCTTTGTGGCAACAAGGACAACAAGAGGCAGCGCTCGAAAGTTACCAACAAGCCCTTACCCTAAAACCAGACTGGGCAGATGCTCGCCTCCAGTTAGGAAATGCCTTGCTAGAACAAGGACAACAGGTTGAAGCCATAGAAAGTTACCAACAAGCCCTCACTCTGAAACCAGACTGGGCAGACGCTCACTGGCAACTTGGTAATGCTTTGCTAGAACAAGGACAACAGGTTGAAGCCATAAAAAGTTACCAACAAGCCCTCACTCTGAAACCAGACTGGGCCGAGGGTCGCCTACAGTTAGGAAATGCCTTGCTAGAGCAAGGACAACAAGAGGCAGCGCTCAAAAGTTACCAACAAGCCCTTACCCTAAAACCAGACTGGGCAGACGCGCACTGGCAGTTAGGAAATGCTTTGCTAGAGCAAGGACAACAAGAGGCAGCGCTCAAAAGTTACCAACAAGCCCTCACTCTGAAACCAGACTGGGCCGAGGGTCGCCTACAGTTAGGAAATGCCTTGCTAGAACAAGGACAACAGGTTGAAGCCATAGAAAGTTACCAACAAGCCCTCACTCTGAAACCAGACTGGGCAGACGCTCACTGGCAACTTGGTAGTGCTTTGCTAGAGCAAGGACAACAGGTTGAATCAATAAAAAGTTACCAACAAGCTCTCACCCTGAAACCAGACTGGGCCGAGGGTCACTGGCAACTTGGTAGTGCTCTGTGGCAACAGGGAGAACCAGACGCAGCGATCGAAAGTTACCAACAAGCTCTCACCCTGAAACCAGACTGGGCCGATGGTCACTGGCAACTTGGCAGTACACTATCGCAGCAAGGAAAATTGGAGCAGGCAATAGCTAGTTATCAAAGGGCTCTTGACATCTATCAAGAAAAGATTACTAACCAGTCAGAGTTAGCCCAATTGCACATTAATCTAGGCAACATACTTTTAGATCAAAAAAAGTTTAAGGAAGCTTTTAAAACTTATGAGCAGGCGCTGAAAATTCAACCTAATTTTTCTGAAGAAGTAATTGCCAATTATAAAAATTACCTAACTATAAACCCCCAGTTCGTGGAACTATATTTACCGTTAATCAAACTATTGGTTGACGTTAGAAAATTTGCCGAAGCTTATCAAAGCTATGTGTGCGTCAAGGAAATAAACAGCAAGTTGGTGTCAGGGATAGTTGATATTTATCAAAATGCGATAGCTATTAAACCAGACTCTAACTTATACTTGCATTTAGGCGAAATCTTCCAAGACCAAAACCAGCTTGAAGAAGCCTCTAATAGCTATGAACGAGCCGTTCACGCCCAACCTGATTCAATACGGGCTCACCTCCAGTTAGGAATGGCATTGCGGAGCCAAGGTAAAGTAGATCAAGCATTTAGCTGCTGCCAGCGAGCTCTTGAAATTGATCCTAATTCAGCAATTGCTTACTACAGACTGGCAGACATATTTTTGACCCAAGGAAAACGTGATGATGCTCTTCGCTGCTATTATCAATCAAACAAAATTAAATTTGCCGAATTGCGAGGTCAAGGAAATACAGGAGGAATGTGTTTTTTCCCATTACAAAGATCGGGAAGTGTTTATACTAACTATGCTCTGAGCCGGGGATTATCTATACCTTTTGCGTCAGATCCAACCGTTGGGGGACATAACACAATTGGACAATATTTAGTCCAAACTTCATTAGAAAATCACAGATTAAAAGATTGTATTATTACAGGCCATGTTTTAGCTTCTACATTTAACCTTTTACTCTTAAGTTTGTATGTAGATCGATTGGTTGTTCATGTTCGCGATCCCCGCCAAACAACACTCTCAATGATTTACTATATGCAAAACTTATGGAAGCGCTCTCCGATTATTACCTTAAGTTCCTCGATTACAGAAAAATATTTTTCAATGTCTTTGACAGACCAAATAAGTTGGCAGATAGAGAATTGGGGTTTGCCGGAGATAATCAAATGGATAGAAGGTTGGGTAGATGCTGAAGAAGATCCATTGTTTTATCCTAAAATATTATTTACTAGGAATGAGGATTTAGCAACAGACCCCGAGAGTTTTTTCGAGTCTATTTTGAATTTTTATGAAATAGAAAAATCGCGATTTACTTTTCCGATCCCTCCAGAATTTAAGGCTGGTACACATAATCGAAAAGGGCAAATTGATGAGTGGCGGGAAGTATTTACACCAGAACAAGCTGAAAAAGCTTCTAGCATGATTCCCGAAAGACTTATCAAAAGGTTTGGATGGCCTGCTAAATAAAAATTAAAATTACTCACTCAATTGAGGGGATTGTTAATGCTGTCAGAAAATAAGGAAAAAACTGTGAGATATTTTCAGGTTGCTAACCAACTTAAACATGAAGGAAAACTAGAGGAAGCGATCGCCCCCTACCTGAAAGCCATTGAGCAAAATCCCAACTTTCATTGGTCTCACCACAACCTAGCAGAAGTTTTTGCTAGGTTGGAACGATGGGATGATGCTTTGGCTCACTATAGTCGAGCCATTGAAATAGATCCAAATTCTGCTTGTTCTCACCACAAGATGGGAGAAGTTTTAGCGAAAAATGGTCAACTGGATGTGGCTATTATTCAATATCATCGCGCCATCGATCTTTCCACAAATATCGATATTTCCCTAAATTCTTATGTATTTTATAACAGCTTGGGTAAAGCCTTACATCAACTATCTCTGCAAATAAACTTAGAAACTATAGGCTGTTATCACCGTTTAGAAGAAATCCTTTCAAAAGGAAATGATCGGAACTGTTCAAATCTCTATTATCTTAACGATGAAGAATTCTTACAAGCAACAACTCAACTAGATAATGAAGCTTTTCTTGAAGAAGTTTATCGTACTTATTTGAAACGCGACGCTGATGAATTTGGCAAAAAGCATTGGCTTCAGCATTTCAGTGATGGTATAACCCGCAACCAAATTCTCGGCACATTCCGGCAAGCACCAGAATTTACCTCTCAATTAATATTCTCTGTTGTCTCATTCTGTCTAAAAGAGGCAATCTCTGCCTATAGTCGTGCAATTGAATTAAACCCCAATGTGTATAATTATGAAAATTTGGAAGAAGCACTGGTACAGCAAGGATCGGTTCTGACCCAGCAGGGTAAAATTGATGGGGCAATAGAAAGTTATCGTCAAGCGATCGCCATTTCTCACAACTTGGCAGAGGCTCATCACAGATTGGGAAATGCGCTTGTGGAAAAGGGTAAAATTGATGAAGCTCTTGAAAGTTATCAGCAGGCGATCGCCACCAAACCAAACTGGGTACAAGCACATCTGAGCCTGGGAAATGCTTTGTTTCAGCAGTATAAGCTGGAGCTGGCTATTGAGAGCTATAAACAGGCAATTACCCTTGATTCGCATTCAGCCGAAGCACACTTCCGGCTGGGAAACTCCCTTTTAGAGCAAAGCCAATTTGATGAGGCAAGGGAGAGCTACGAACAGGCACTTAACCTTGAACCAAACTGGGCAGAACTACACTTTCGGCTCGGAAATACCTTTTTACTGCAAGGCAACTATAGGGATGCTCTAGCTTGCCATCGCAAGGCACTTACGCTCAATCCCAACTGGGAGAAAGACTCATACTTCAGCTTGGGATACTGTTTATTAGACAACCCACAGCATTTAGAAGGCGTACTTCAGATTTACGAACAAGCCCTCTCCCTGCGATCGGATTGGATAGAAGGATACTACACAGCAGGCAATTGGCTGCATCTAGCTGGTTATTTAGAGGAAGCACTGAACTTTTGGAACAGGTGTACAAAAGTTAGACAAAATTTAGCGGATGCCCATCAAATGGGCCAGAACAATATCCACTTTTTCGGATATGATTTTACTCGAGCTATAGGTCACACAGCTTTTTTGGACTCTCGCATCAAAATGCACATTTTGGGTTGGCTACCAGTAGAAAACCAGTATAAAATTTTTGCCCCTCCTCACCATTATATAGCTAATTGGTGTATGTTAAACTATTGGAGTTTTTACTGCCCAATTGTCTCAGATCCATCACAAAGTTCTTTAGTTAGTTATTCGGAAGAACGAAATGCAATGGTGACGCTAGCCAATGGTAAAAACATTTTTTATGCTACTGCGGCAGCAACAGCTCAAAAACAATGGGAAACGGAAAATAGACCCCCGCTACTTGCTTTGTCAGCTTCTGACCAAGAGAAGGGAAGAGAATACTTGCGGAAACTCGGTGTACCAAATGATGCGTGGTTTGTTTGTTTGCACGTTCGAGAAGCTGGTCTGTACGAACGATGCAATCCTATAAAGAGTATCCGTAATGCAGATATTATGACATATTCATTAGCAATTGAATCTATTATCGCGCAGGGCGGGTGGGTGATACGCATGGGCGACTCAACAATGACACCATTACCTGCCATCAGGCAGGTGATTGACTATGTTCACAGTGACTTAAAAAGTGATTGGATGGATGTTGTTCTTTGGTCTCAATGTCGCTTCTTACTTGGAACGACATCAGGACCGTATCTAGTACCTCCTACTTTTGGAGTACCGTGTGTTTTAACAAATTGGGCCCCCTTATCAACTCCGCCGTATTTTGGCAATGATATCTTCATCCCCAAACTTTACTGGTCTGAAAGTGAGAACCGGTATTTGACCTTCCCAGAACAAATCTCGCCTCCCATTGGTTATCACCTTGAATATCTCAAACCCTCAATGAGCATCAGGGTGATAGATAATACACCAGAAGAAATCAATGACCTGGTTTTGGAAATGCTGGAGCGACTAGATGGAAAAATTAAATACACAGAAGAAGATAAAAATTTACAAGAAAAATTCAATCTTGTGTCTGAAAGCTACGGAATTTATGGAGCAGGCAGTAGAATGGGTCAAAAATTCTTACGCAAATATACTCATTTGCTCGACACTAAAAATAAATCTCTCGATCTCAAAGAATTTAGTTAATCAATAAAAATAGGAGTCTTTTGAACGTGTACACCGATACCAAAAATCCAATTCAAGATTTAAGCAATCAAGATGTTGAATCCTTGCAAAAAATGGGTGATTCCTATTACGATGAGGGAAATATTGAAGATGCTATTCGTCTCTTTTCAAAGGCATTAGAAATCAACCATAACCTTCCAGAAATTCATGCAAAGCTAGGGAATTTGTTGTATCGGCAAGGCAAGCTAGATCAGGCAATCTCTAGCTATAAAAAAGCCGTTGAACTCAAGCCAGAACTAGCAGGAGTTTACTGGAATATGGGTCTAATGTATTATCAGAAAGGTCGGGTAGATTTATCAATTGCCTGCGGACAAAAAGCAATTGCTTTGGAGCCTAAGTGGGCTGATACCAAGGGTGAATTAGCAAACTTCTTGCGATGCCAACCCAAGCTGAAAGAAGAAATTCAGATGGGTCTACTACGAATTGCTTTTAATCTAAACTTAGCAGAAGCACACTCTGAGTGGGGAAACGGATTTGGACAGGATTACAAACTCGATGAAGCAACAATTAAGAGTTTGGCAAAAGCGAGCCCCGTTCAAGATAACTTAGCAGAAGTACACCGCAAGATAGTTACAGGTAAAGAAGACAAAAAATTTGATACTTCTGCAATTAAAAGTCATCAAAAGGCAAGTTACCATATCTTTGACTTGACCGAAGGACACAGGCGAGTCATTTCACTGGGACAGCAGGGTAAACTTGATGAAGCAATAGAAACTTACCTGCGACTGGTTGAAATGTGTCAGCAGCAAAGCAGATTGGATGTAGCAGCCGATTGTCTCCAACAAGCGATCGCCTTTAAACCAGACTGGGCAGAAGCATATTTTTATCTGGGAACAGTTCTTGAAAATCAGGGCGATCTAGACCAGGCAGCTATAAGATATGAACAGGCAATTAACCTGCAAGCGGCAATTCAAAGTCAGCAAGCGCTCACTATCAAGCCCAGTTTAATAGAAGCCTACTTCAAGTTGGGCAATTTACTTTTATCCCAAGGCAAGCACAAAGAGGCGATCGAAATTTGTCAGCGTGGGACAACAGTCCAAGCGTTGCAGAAGCCCAACGCATTAAATATAGGCGGTGGATCTCACTTTGTCAAACTAGGTTGGGTTAATCTAGAAGAAGTGACCAGTATTTTCAATCCTCATCCATATCACCTTAGTCCCAGTTGCGTTTTTCCAGTAGAAAGTTCTAGCTTGGATACTGTGTACACATCCCACGCTCTCGAACATATAGACAACCCTACTATTTTTAGAGTATTCAGCGAAACCTACAGGGTACTCAAGGATAATGGTCGTTTTATTATCAAGATTCCTGACTTCGATAGAAGTTTGGATTACTGGAGACGCAGAGATGAGAGCTTTTTTGATTACGATGCGTGGAATTACGGTATATTCGTACCAACATGGAAAAATCGCAAGATGGTTGACTGTTTAGATTACAGAGCTGCTTGTATATTCTGCTGTTTTTGGAATGATGAATATGGCGATGTGTATTCAGGGCGGGTTAACTTAGACAGTGAGGGCGTATATTTCGGCCCTCCCGCGATGCCCGTTGAGTTTTATCAGAAATTGATTGCCAATTGCACTCCTTCCCAAATTAGTTCTGTGCTGCGACAAATAGTTCTCAAAACGGAGAAAAATATCCATTGGGGTCATCACAATGCTTGGAGTCGAAAAGAACTAGAAGCACTGCTGCGTTTGACAGGCTTCCGAGTGAAGACTTTTGACCAAGAAACAATTTTAAAAGACTGTGCAGATATTCCTGATATAGGCTTTGGGTTGAGAGATTACAGTACATACTGCTGGGCTGAGAAAGACACTAATTATTTGAACCCACATAACACCTTAGACAATCAAGGTTTGAGCCAGCAAGATTTCTTGGGACTCATTGAAGATGCTGTTAGTTTCAACAGTCACTCTCGTTCAAGCAATGGATTGTCATCTTCAAGTAAGCTGGATGAATCTTTTGAAGAACGGGTAATTGTTAATTTACCCAATTGGGCTTGGTCTCACTATAGTCTTGGTAACGCACTTTTAACTCAAGGACGCATAGAAGAAGCAATTCAAAGCTATCAACAAGCTCTGTTATTTATGCCTGACTGTGCTGAAGCTCATTTTAGCTTGGGCAATACATTTTTACAGCAGGGGCGCTTGCAAGAAGCTATTCAAAGCTATCAAAAAGCAGCCGTCGCTAACCCTAGCTTGGTAGAAGGTCATTCTCGTTTAATGTGGGATATCTGGTCTAAGTATGTTATTACGTCAATTTCGGGTTCAGAAAAAGTCAATCCAGAATTTGTTGAACTTGGGTTTAAACAAGGATTATTGCCAGAAGCCGATGTTGCAAATTTCATAGAGGTACTAGAAGAATGCCCGACAATGAATTTTTCTCAAGATGACTTTGTTCCTGGTTATGTTTATAATTACACACTCAAGCCTTACGAAAAGGAAATAAATGCGTGGAATCTTTATTACAAGTTGGAAAAACAGCATTTAAAGAGATTGATTCCAATCCTGAAAATCTTAGCTCAACCAGTGACAGAGTGTATAGGAACGCCCTGGTGTGTTATCCAAATTCGTTGTTGGAAAGCATATAAAGGCGCACCTGAAATGATTCTGAATTCTTGGCATAATGATGGTTTTCATCCAGCAATTTACAAGATTATGGTTTATCTCACTGGAGCCAGCCTAGAAATAGGGACTACAGAGTTGGCTCTTAAAGATGGCTCTACACTACCAATTAAAGGTTCTTCAGGGACTTGGCTGCTTTTCAAAAATACAGAACTAAAACACCGAGGTGTATCTCCAATAACCCAAGATCGCATTAGTATTGAATTCACACTTACTCATGCTATAAAACACGATTTTCGTCCGGTTTGTGCTGGGGAAAATGCTAATTATCCTAAACTTCCTTGGTACAGCTATGAGCAGTTGATCGAGTTGGGAGCTGTTGGTTCAGAATAATGCTATACTTCATTGGTTGTGCTAGGGGGCGAAGTTGATATTGTACCCGTTATAACACGAAAATAAGAGCAAAATAGGTTTCACAGTCCAGAATTTTCTCTTATACTGGGCATAGCAAAGCCTTCTTTGTTCATGAAAAGATAGATTAATAAACTATCTTAGTTGTGATGATAAAACATGACACTGAACATAGTAAAATGAAAAGCAATTCAAAAATAATGAGTAACCCAGAATGAACGACATCTTACAATCCTTGAATAAGGCATTAGCGCGACAAGGCTGGCTCTACGGAGATAAATCTCACAGGCTAGGTCATCCATTTGAATGGGTTGATGGCGATCGTCATCCTGAACTTTATACTACGATAGATAGCTTTTCAATTCTGCTGTATCTATCCATGTTTTATGAAGAGTACGCAACACCTGATGAAGTTCTGACAAGCGACTACGAACAAATGAAGGGGTACTATGAAGAACAACTGGATAATTTTTGCAAACACTTTTTTCCTTTTTCAATATTGAGTCCTACACCTCTAGCTTCCGACTTGAAAACTTACATTGGTTGTCATGCTCTAGGCAGGACACAAGACTACTGTTTTATTAGGAAGAATTGCAAGGATTTAACAAATTCAATCAAGCATCTTGATATTGGCTCTGGTTTGGGAAGCCATGCACTCTACAGCTTAAAAGGGTTGAATTCAGAATTTTATGCTCTGGAGGCAAGTCCTAAGAGTTATGCAGTTCAGCGACACTTTCTCAGGTTTATATCTCCAGCTCCAGGCGCTTATCTAGACCTAGTGGAATTGGAAAATTTTGAGGTTACTTATGACGCAATGTCGAAAGAACTAAACAATAATAGCAAATACAAAATCAAGCATTGCCCTTCCTGGTTTGTTCCGTTAATTCAGGATAAATCTATTGACCTAATCACAGCAACATGGGTTCTAAATGAAGTCAGTTTTTCCGGCATTTTGTGGTTGATGTCTCATGCCTCTAGAGTGTTGAGTCAAGGGGGATATTTCTACATTCGCGACAGCTCAAAACTCAAACCCGGTCGGCATTCAATTAACTACGATCAACTGTTGAATCAAATTGGGTTTGTAGAAGTGGCTCGCCTCAATGTTCGCAATCGCATAGATTATTACGGTGTGCCAAGAGTTTATCAGAAAAAAACAGATGCCACCTATTCCTTTGAGGAACTTGGCGAGTCTTTTTTAGGCAAGTTTGCTGTAACAGCGCACGGCGGTGAATATGTACAAAATCTTGAAAATATGCCAAAATTAAAGACTTGATTTTGTCATAGTGAGGAAGCATGGGCAAAGAAATAAATCTATTAGATTTGTACCCCCGTAGCAAGCGTCCGATCGACGATCGCGCCAAACTAATTACCGAAGAACACCGAGCGATCGCCCGCCAATTTGGCAAAGAGTTTTTCGACGGCGATCGCCTCTACGGATACGGCGGCTACAACTATCACCCCCGCTTCTGGCAAGACACCGTAAAACGCTTTCGCGACCACTACAACTTGCCAGATAGTGCCAGCATCCTCGATGTCGGCTGTGGTAAAGGGTTCATGCTGTACGACTTCAAACAGCTTATGCCCAACATCACCATCGCCGGCATCGATATCTCCGAATACGCGATCGCCAACGCTAAAGAAGAAGTCAAACCCTATCTGCAAGTCGGTAACGCCAAAGAATTACCCTACCCCGATAAATCCTTTGATTTAGTAATTTCCATCAACACAGTGCATAACTTACCTCTAGAAGACTGTAAGCAAGCCTTGAGAGAAATTCAGCGCGTCACCCGCCAACACGCCTTTATCATTGTGGATGCGTGGCACAATGATGAAGAAAAACAAAGAATGCTCAACTGGAACCTAACAGCCTTGACCTATATGCACGTCAATGATTGGGTTAAACTGTTTGGAGAAGTTGACTACCGAGGCGATTACTATTGGTTCATCGCTGAGTAGGGTTTTAACTATCACAAAATATTAGGTATAGGCATAATAAATTATGAACTTTATGCAAAAGTCAGAAACAGACTTAAGTGCTGCTTTTATTCAAAATGGCTATGTAATCAAACCCTGCGAAAATCCATCTAATCTGGATAAAATCAGAAACAAAACAGTAGATTTAGCCACTAATTTTTTAGGAGTGGCAACTCCGACCGATGCGGGAGAATTTTTAGATACAATTGCCTCTTTATTACCAATAGAAAAACTTAACTCTTTCCGCCTTCAGATAATATCAGGTTTAATGGCAGAACATTGGTTTCGAGAAGCCTATTTCTCTTGCGCTCGTTCCCTAGTAGAAACCATTGTTGGCAACGAATTGGTGATGCAGCGGAATATCGGTTTAAGCATTCAACTTCCCGGTGATGACAGTTCTTTATTACCCCTACATTCTGATAGTTGGGGGTCAGAATGTTCCCCATTTGAAGTAGTATTATGGATTCCCTTAGTTGATTGCTATCGGACAAAAAGTATGTTTATTTTACCCCCTGATGCTGATGCTAGAGGGCGGAAAAAAGTACATGAATTTGCAGAGACAGGAACAGAAAGTCTTTATCAAGCAATTGAACCAGAAGTTGAATGGTTGGAAGTTCCCTATGGCAATGTCGTTTTATTTACTCCGACTATTATGCACGGCAATCGACGCAACGAAGAATCTACAACCAGATGGTCTATGAATATTAGATTTAAAGGTTTATTTACCCCTTACTCAGATAAACGTCTGGGCGAATATTTCGCACCCATCGCCGTGCGTCCCGCCTCAAAAATTGGGATGAAATTCACAATGCCAGGGGGGTTCAATGAGTAAAAAATCAGGTTATCGCGGTTACATTATCAGTCGTCCAGTGCGAGGTGTAAGTTACCCCCACCGCGTGCAAAACTTGGTAGTTCGCGACTACGCCACGCGACATAATTTAGCCTATAAACTCAGTGCCACTGAATACGCCATGCCTGGATGTTATATGATGTTGTACGATGTTTTGGCAGAATTGCCACAACTAGAGGGCATCATCCTATTTAGTCTGTTTGTGTTACCCCAGAAAACCGAGTCGCGATTGGAAATCTATGACCGGATTTTAGGTGCTGGATGTGAATTACACGCAGCCTTGGAAGAAATGGTGCTTCAAGACAGAAGCCAAATAGAAAATTTTGAGGAGATGATACAAGCAGTCTTAACTTTATCTAATACACCTATGGGGGGGTATTATCAAAAGTCAGAAAATCCAAAACTAAACGACTTCTTTTTACAAGCCCTTAAGTGAAGATATTATGCTATTCTAAACAGATTAGAGGAGTTAAGAACAGGATAAGTAAGCTTAACGATAACTTGAAGTTATAAAAAGTTACAAGGAGTATAAACTATGACCTTAGCATTACAAGAACCCTTACTAGAAGACCATCTCGTTTTGTTAGGAATAAGCTGGTCGCAATTAGAGGCTTTGGATACGGTCTTAGCAGAAGTACCAGGGGTCAGACTGTTTTATTTAGACGGATTTTTAGAAATTATGACCTTAAGTTTAGAACACGAGGAGACAAACGGAACATTGCGATCGCTGATAGAAGCTTACATGAGAGAAAAAAGTATCCGGTTTTATATTAGAGGTAGTGCAACTTTAGGTAGTGAAGAAACTCAAGGTAGAAAAGAACCGGATGAATCTTACAATTTGGAGACTAAAAAACCAAATCCTGACTTAGTAATAGAAGTAATATTGACTAGCGGTGGATTGGATAAATTAGAGTTCTATAAAAGAATAGGAGTTCGCGAAGTCTGGTTTTGGGAGGATGGGGTAATAACTATTTACCATTTAAGGGAAGAATACGAAAAAGTTAGTCACAGTTTATTGTTGCCAGATTTGAACATTGATTTATTAAGCCGTTACGTTATATACTACGATCAGTATGATGCTGTAACGGAATTTCTCCAAGCCCTTAGAAAGTGAGCGACTTATGCACTTAGGAATTGAAGGAAAATCATCTTTAGTAGTTGGAGGCAGTCAAGGTCTGGGCAGAGAAATTGCCCTAACTTTAGCCAAGGAAGGAGTACAAGTGGGAGTTGTTGCCCGCACCGAAGCAGATATTATCTCCTTAGTTGCGGAAATGGGGGGTGAAGCTAAAGGTCATTGGGGCATTGCTAAAGACTTAGTACCCGATCGCGCACCGACTCAACTTATCGAAGAAATCCAGTCAGGTAACAAACAGATTGATATTATTATCCACAACTTAGGGGGAACTTTAGCAATTAGAGACCCCTTCTGCACAGTAACCGAGTGGCGTTCTGTTTGGCGGCTCAACTTTGAAATTGCCGCAGAGTTAAACCGCTATCTGATTCCCCCCATGCAGCAACGTCGATGGGGGCGAGTAGTGCATATTTCCTCAATTGCTGCTAATCTGAGTCGAGGAGCAGTTGCCTATTGTGCCGTCAAAGCCGCTCTAAACGCTTACACCCGGAACTTAGGGTGTACAGTAGCGTCAGACGGAGTGGTCATCACATCCGTGATGCCCGGAGCAATTCGTCATGAAGGTAGCCATTGGGATAAAATGTCCCAGGAAAAACCAGAGATGGTGGCAACCTATCTCGATCGGCGCATGGCAATTAAACGATTCGCTCAATTGGATGAAATCAGTGATTGGGTAGTTCTGCTATGTTCCGAAAAGGCTTCTTTCTGTACTGGTTCGGTAATGCCTATTGATGGAGGTTCTTGGTGATTGAGCTAACTAGCAGCAAGATAAATATAGAAAAACTAGAACGCCATTTCTACCAATATGGCTGGATAGTAGTGCAACTCCCAAATCCAGAAGTAGTGTATGCCGCTCGTGCGTCACTACTTGCAGAATTGCGGAGGCTAACGGGAAGCGATCGCATCACGTTAGAAGATTATCACGAAGTTATTGGTGATGACAAAACTCATACAGAGTTGCAGTTCCAGCTAACTCAATTTTTTTGGTTTCAAAAGTTGGCGCATAAAGTCATAACCGCTCAACTTGATTTGTTTAAAGCATTTTTGGGACAAGATTTAAACATTCAGAGTAAGCCTCACTTGCGAATTACTCGACCGGGCAAACCCCAAGATAATATAGGCTACCATCGTGACACTTATTACGGCTGTTCCCCGTTTGAATTATCTGTTTTAGTGCCTTATACTGATGTTCCACCGGAGAGTGCTTTATCTGTTTTATCAGGCTCTCACATTCGTCCAGAGTCCGATTTTTCCCTCACGCAGATAGAAAATCCTGAAGTAAGCAAAGGTTCTGTCAAACATCAGTTAGGATTTCTCTATGCTCCTAAACTAATAGATCCATCCTGCACCGCAGATATGCAGCCAGTGCCGCTGGCTGTGGGTGAGGCGCTAATTTTCAGTCTGGCTACAGTGCATGGTAGCGTAGAGAATCGGGGTTTAGTTTGTCGCTGGAGTTCCGACATTCGGGTAGTAAATGCCCTAGCACCCCTTAACCCCTCTTTAAAAGCAGGCTACTATGAAAAACTGAGTCGTTCAGTTGTTTCTGAGACCGCTGAGGCTTACAATAACGCTCAATTGGCATCTTTAAAAGGAATGGAATGATTGGAACAGTGACTATATGATCGACAAAGCTCAACATCAACAATATCAATCTTCTCACTCTAAAATTCTGTCTCAGCAAGGGTATCTAGTTTGCCACAAGGTTATAGACCAGGCAGTTATCCGCCAAATGCAGAATTACCTAGCGGCAAGGCTTGACAACCTGCGCGATCGCTTCCAAGAATGGTCTGGGGGAAAAGATGTAACATCGGTGGAAAGCTATCGGTATCACAGCGATCGTATTGCCGAGTATGAAGCAATGGGACTCCCAAAAGATTTACGCCATTTTTTGAGGGGGGAGTTTGACTTAGAAACTCGATTGTCCGCCGAAATTCGCGACTTTCTAGCTACCCTAAGTCTGCGAGAATTAGTAGCAGACGTTTTCGGCGAAACGAGATATTTTTTGCACTATCCTCCCATGCTCCGATTTAAAGTGCCTCGTGCCGAACAAACTATAGTACCGCCCCATCAAGATAATGCTTACAGTACGCATATAGAAAGATTTATTACTGCTTGGGTTCCTTTAACGCCAATCACAGAGGAAGTAGGTGGGGTGACATTTTACGAAGGGACTCAAGAGTTGGGCAACTTAACCCATGGTTCCAGCGGTGCTTGGGAAAGTAGAGCTTTTTTTGAGGAGTCAACCTACGCTGCGTACTCACCGCAAATGGAACTAGGGGATGTGCTATTTTTTACGCCCACTATTGTTCACGCATCAGCTCTCAATACCTCAAATAATATTATCAGATTTAGTATTGACATGAGGGCTTTTAGCACGAATACTGTAAGTTCAAAATCTTTTTACGATCCCTGGTCTGGGGAAATCCATAAAACTAACTAAATGAGGTGGCTGAAAGTGAGTGAAGCAGAAAAATTTGACGGCACAAAAAAATACACAAAAGATCAAGAGATTGAAAGTCGCTTAGAAGATCTATTTTCTAAACACAAAGTTTCCCCTATAGAAATTATCAATGGCTTTCCGATTTACGCAAGGCGTACTGTTCTTAAAAAGTTTCTGGCTCACTACGAACTGTTTCGTCGCACTATTGATTTACCGGGGGACATTGTAGAACTAGGGGTTTTTAGAGGTCAGAGTTTGATGACTTTTGCTAATCTTCTGGAAGCGCGTAACATAGGCGATCGCACTAAAAAAGTTTGGGGTTTTGACAATTTTAAAGGATTCACAGGTTTACGCCCTGAAGACGGCCCTAACTACGAACAGTCTCACAAGGTAGAAGGCGGTTTTAGTCCAGAGAAATTCTATGAAGAATTACTGGATGTAATTGACATATTTGATGCAGACAGGTTTGTGGGCTGGAAAAAACGCATTGAACTGGTAGTGGGAGATGTAACCGCAACCATTCCCGAATTTGTAGCAAAAAACCCAGGTTTGCGAATTTCCTTATTGCACTTCGACATTGATATGTACGAACCTACAAAAGTAGGTTTAGATTATTTATATCCATTAGTTGTGCCAGGGGGAGTTGTAATATTTGATGAATATGGCATCTTAGAATGGTCGGGAGAAAGTAAAGCAGTAGAAGAATATTTCAAGGGACAGCACGTAGAACTCAAGAAATTTGAATGGAATAATGTTCCAGGTGCTTACTTGATCAAACAATAGACAACTAAAGTAGAGAACTAAGTTTATGAAGTGCAATCTTTGCAGGTCCGATCGGGTAACAGAATTGGGAGATATTGGTCTTAAGCCAGCTTCGGTAACATCGGAACCAGACTTGTGTTCTCTACCAGCCAAAATCTATTACTGTCAAAACTGCCACCACCTGCAAAAAGCTCATAGCGAGAGAGAACTTTCATTCATTAACTCTCTTTATCAAAATTATGAAACCTACAAAGTTTCAAGCGGAAAAGAACAACTTGTTTTTCCCAAAGATAGCCCACCGCGCGCCCGAAGTTATCATGCGATAGAGCAATGTATTTCGTTGTTACCAAAATCGGGAAACCTACTCGATATCGGTACGGGGAATGGCGCTATTTTGAAGTCAGCTAGTCAACTTTTGGAGAAATGGCAGTTATTTGCCTTTGACTTGGGAGACAAATCAAAAGAAGAAATTTTAGCAATTCCTGGAGTAGTTGATTTTTTTTCGGAAACCTTGGAGAATGTTCCACGAGAAAAATTTAACCTAATTGTTTTGTGGCATTGTTTGGAGCATATCCCAGAACCCGCTCAATTTCTCAACCTGTTAAGAAATTACCTGACTGAAGAGGGCTTTTTACTCATACAAGTTCCAGATATTCATCGCACTCCCTTTGACTTTGCTACGATCGATCATTGGTCGCATTTTACTAATTCTGCCTTAATCAAGCTTTGTCAGGAAACGGGCTATCAGATAGAACTTGATGGCTATGATTGGGTACACAATTGCTTGACTCTACTACTGAAGCGCGATCGCGCCCTCCCCAAACAATCCTTGCCAGATTCAAGTTTTACACCCGATGGCTACTTTTACTGGCTCAAACAAACAGTAGCAGAGTTTGAAAGAGCAACCCAGAATCGGAAGTATGCTATTTTTGGCACTGGAATATCAGGAATTTGGCTATCAAGTCAACTGTCAAATCCGCCAAGTTGTTTCATTGATGAAGACAGCCAAAGGGTGGGCAACAACATTGGCAATATTCCCATTATCAAGCCTCAAGAGCTCCCACCTGGCATTGACATTGTAATGCCTTTTACTCATGCTACGGGTAAGAATATCAGCCAGAAAATGCAAAAGGAATATTCTACCCCTCAATCTAGCAATTTTATTTTGAGTCAACCTTACTTGAAAGGAGATAGCCATTGACTACTGCAAAACGCTGTTTAGTGACAGGTGCCGCCGGCTTCATCGGTAGCCACCTGTGCGATCGCCTGCTTTCCCTCGGCCACACCGTCACAGGTCTAGATAGCCTAATTGTAGGTCGCCTCGCCAACCTAGAACAAGCCAAAACCCATAACACATTTACCTTTATCGAGCAAGACGCAGCCAGCATCACCCCGTCAACCCTAGAAGGAATTGACTGGGTATTTCACCTAGCAGGGCTGGCAGACTTAGTACCGTCGATCGAAAACCCCAACCAATACTACCACTCGAACGTTCAAGGTACTTTTAGCCTGCTAGACGCTTGCCGCCACGCTCAAATCCAACGCTTCGTCTACACCGCATCTTCCACCTGCTACGGCATCCCAGACCAATATCCCACACCTGAAACCTATCCCTGTGCTCCCGAACACCCCTACGGCTTGACAAAGTATTTAGGCGAGCAAATGGTCATGCACTGGGCCAAAGTTTACAAACTCCCGGCCCTTTCCCTGCGACTGTTTAACGTCTATGGGCCCCGTTCCAGAACCACTGGAGCCTACGGTGCCGTCTTCGGAGTCTTCTTAGCTCAAAAATTAGCAGGAAAACCCTTCACCCTTGTCGGCGATGGCACTCAAACCAGAGACTTCACCTTCGTCAGCGATGTCGTAGAAGCATTTGTCACAGCAGCAGCATCGGATGTAACGGGTGAAATTATCAACATCGGCTCCGGCAACCCCCAAAGTGTCCTAACATTAGTGGAACTATTAGGCGGCCCCATCGTCCACATCCCCAAACGCCCAGGAGAACCAGACTGCACTTGGGGAGACATCACCAAGGCCCAAACTCTCCTGAAGTGGCAGCCAAAAGTTCCTTTCCCCGAAGGGGTAGCCCAGATGTTGGCAAACATCAGCTTGTGGAAAGAAGCACCAGTCTGGACACCAGATTCAATTCAGGAAGCCACAAAAGCATGGTTTGAGTATTTGGGAAAAACCTAAACTTATGGTTCAAAACACCGCCGCTCAAGTTAATCTGCAAGTTGCAAAAGCATTCATTTATCAGGGCGATCGCCTGTTACTGCAACTGCGAGACAATATACCTGAAATCATAGCTCCCAATCATTGGGGACTGTTCGGCGGGACTGTTGATGAAGGAGAAACTCCAGCCCAAGCGATGAAACGAGAAATCGAAGAAGAACTGTGCTGGATACCGCCCGAACCCAAATACCTGCTGACTTGGGAAGCACCCGATCGCGCTTGCACCACCTATATTTTTGGTATTCCCTTGACAGTACCGACTAGCCAATTAACCTTAACGGAGGGGCAAGCCTTCCAACTATTTACATTTGAGGAATTGACTCAAGTGTTGTTAGTGCCGAAAATTCCGCGGATGCTGCCGCAAGTTGTAGAGGCGATCGCCTCTGAGGAACTAACAGCAGCTTGGCAAGAATTCAGCACTAAAATTTTAACATCGGGCATCATATCAAATCCGTTACTATCGGAATTAATATAACCCACAGTCAGCGACAAGACAGTCGTGTCCTACAATTAATCGGGGTAGGGAAACGGCATTGCCGTGTCCTCCGTTATTATCACTGATATCAATTCCGGCTGCATCGGAATGATATAGAGGACACGGCAGTGCCGTGTCCCTACCGCCATCAATTGTAGGGAAACGGCACTGCCGTGTCCTCTGTTTATATCATTCCGATGCAAACGGATTTGATATGACGGTGCAACCGGAATTGATATGACTTATGAACTAAAACCCAAGCTGAAAAATTAAATGCAAACCTTTCCCTCACAACTCCCCTTTGCCACCGATTACTTCCGCCAACTTGCAAATTTAAGCGAAAGCTTTGAAGCGACTGACAAAAAATCTCTGCCTCTTTCTTTTGCCGAAGCAATTAGTCAAGCAGCAGCTTTAGTATCTCAACAAAGCCAACAGCAAAAAAAAGTAATTTTTATTGGCAACGGTGGCAGTGCAGCCGTAGCTAGTCACCAGGCAATCGATTACTGGCGAAATGGAGGCTTTCCGGCGATCGCCTTCAATGACGGTGCTCTCCTCACTTGCATCAGCAACGACTTCGGCTACGAACAAGTTTTCAGCAAACCCATTGCCACCTTTGCCCAATCGGGAGATATCGTATTTGCCATTAGCAGTTCTGGACAGTCTGCCAACATCCTAGCAGGGGCCCGTCAAGCAGCTAAAATGGGCTGCTATGTCATCACCCTTTCAGCTTTTAAGCCAGATAATCCCCTGCGTCAATTAGGAGACATTAACTTTTTCGTCCCGACAATGGCCTATGGATTTGCAGAAATTACCCATTTGTGCATCTGCCATTGTATTCTAGATGGGTTGATGAAAGGTTCGTTATCAGCAACAGAAATTGAGAGTTCGGTAAGTGATGACAGCAAGCTATTTTCAGGCAGCCAACCAACTTAAACAGGAAGGTAAATTAGAGGAGGCGATCGCCTCTTACCGCCAAGCGATCGAGCACAACCCCAACTTTTATTTGTCTCACCACAACTTAGGGGAAACATTAGCTAAACTCGATCGCTGGGATGAAGCCGTTACTTCCTACGATCGCGCTATTCAACTCAACCCTAATTCGGTTTGGTCTTATTACAATTTAGGGGAAGCCTTGGCAAAACTCTGTCGGTGGGATGAAGCGATCGCCTCCTATTTTCACGCCATTCAGCTTTCTCCTGATTTTTATAGATTTTACATTAATTTAGGGGAAGTCCTCTGCAAACAGGGTCGTCGCCCCGAAGCTGCCACCTTCTACTGTCAAGCTGCGGAATTGTTGGTCAAACAGCACCGGTGGGATGAAGCCGATAATTGTTACAGTCAGGCTATTAAGCTCAATCCATCAGTTAAGGATGACTACTGCAATTTAGCAGAAACCCTGACAAAACAGCGACAGTTGGAAGTTGCGATCGCTACCACAGGCAAATCCATTAAGGTCGATCCAGATCGTGCAGAAAGCTACTTTCAATTAGGGAAGCTATTAGCACAGCAAAATCGACGAATAGAGGCAATTGAAAGCTATAAAAAAGCGATCGCCATCAACTTTGACTTAGAAGAAGCACATATCAACCTTGTCAACTTACTGATAGAGCAAGCTGAAATAGATGAGGCTCAGCAAAAGCAAAACACACCCTCTTTAGAGCAAGAGGCACTTTTCAACCTCGGAAATTTACTAATACAGCAAGACAAGCTAGAAGCAGCAATTGAGATTTACCAAAGAGCGATCGCCCTCAAACCAAATTGGACAGCAGCTTACCTCAAACTAACAGAAGCTCACATGAAAATGAGCTGGAATTTTTACGATTTTGGTAAATTACACGAATCAATAAGCTCTACTGAACGTGCGATCGACATATATAACTCTCAGCTTGAAAAGCATCCCCTGGGAAATTTGGGTATCCGGTTCATCACGCCGGAATATTTTACAAACTGGCCTTGGTTGGGTGCGATCGGTCACCTGGCTATCAATATAGATATTTATATAAAAATGGGGATTCTCGGCTGGCGACCTCAATACCACACAATTCTTTTAGCACCTCCCGAACAAGTCATCAATCCCTGTTTGCTCAACTACTGGCGGCGCTATCTCCACATTATCACCGACCCCGATCTAATTGAGCGCTTGCTGCCATTAGCAAAGACTATGCGGTGCTTGGAATATACCCTTTTCCACGTAAAAATTGCCCAAGGACAGATAGTAGATGTCGGTTACGCCTTCTCAGCAGTTCAGAAACAGTGGGAAAGAGAGGGAAACCCGCCGCTGCTCACCATATCACCATCAGATTATGAACAAGGCTGGAACTGTTTGCAAGACCTCGGAGTGCCTAAAAATGCCTGGTTTGTGTGTCTCCACGTTCGAGAAGATGGCTTTCGAGCAGAAGGACTGATTACACACCGGAGTGCTGATATTAATACTTACTTATTAGCGGTAAAATTGATTGTAGCCCGTGGTGGCTGGATCATCCGCATGGGAGATCCAAGTATGAAACCCTTACCATCTATGTCACAGGTCATTGACTATGCTCACACTAAGGCAAAAAGCGATTGGATGGATGTTTTTCTGGGTACTTCTTGCCGATTTTTTCTCGGAACTAATTCAGGTCTCAATTGTATTCCTTGCATCTTTGGAACTCCCTGCGCTTTAACTAATATGTGGCCCATTTCAGCACGTTCACCGTCAAGTCAGGATTTATTCATCCCCAAACTTGCTTGGTCTGAAGTTGAAAATCGCTATCTCACCTTTGAAGAAGCACTTGCGCCTCGCTTCTTTTTCAACCTCAACAGTAAACTTCTTTACTCGTGGGGGATTAAAGTGGTGGATAATACGCCAGAGGAGATTAATGACTTGGTACTGGAAATGCTCGATCGACTAGAGGGTAAAGTGCAATATACAGAAGAAGACGAAATTTTACAGCAGGAGTTCAACTCTCTGCCAACACCTTATGGGCCGAGTGCTTTCAATAGCCGGATGGGACGCTCTTTCTTGCAAAAGTATTACAATTTGGGACTGAGGCAAACAGGCACTTGATGTCCGATACATCGGGAGTCGATCAATTATTATGTTATCGTATCACAAATATCAATGAGTAGGTGGAGAGTGAAATGGGTATAGTAAGAATGGGAATGCCAACAGAGCTCGTAACCAGGCTCCAACAAGCTTACAACATACAACTGTTGGTCGAGACAGGAACTTATCATGGCAACACAGCACTTTGGGCAGCAGATCATTTTAAAACTGTTATAACCATAGAAGCATCTCCAGAAATATATGCACAAGCAGTTGCCACGCACAGTCAGGTTAAAAACGTAAAATTTTTATACGGTCATTCAAAAGATCAACTAGCCACTCTTGTACCATCAATGAATGAACCTTGCATCTTTTGGCTAGATGGTCACTGGTGTGGGGGTGTCAGCTACGGCGAGGATGATGAATGCCCGCTTCTTGAAGAACTTCTAATTATTAACAACTCTGCTCACGACCACTTTATACTTATTGATGATGCCAGACTATTTCTCAACCCTCCCCCTCCTCCTCACCTTTCGGAACAGTGGCCAAATATAAAGGATATCTTCAATTTATTAGCAGCACGGAAGAGCAGATACACAACTGTATTTGAAGATGTTATAATTTCAGTGCCTGAATCTGCGAAGTCAGTAGTTGCTGAATATTTACTATCGCCAACTTAGCTTTTAATCGCAATTTTGAGAAATATAGAGTTAGTGCAAGGTTAGGTTGATAAATTTAGTCAAAATATCAACCTTATTTCCCTAATACTACTGCATTCTTACAGCCTCTGCTAAAGGGTAACTATCCCACGGCAAGAACGGAATTAATTTTTCACGTTTGCGACAAGGACGGTAAAACAACTTACCCTCTTCATTAAGTAAACAGGTAGCAAACGAAAAAGAACTATTGGAAATCCCCACAATCTCGCAATGACTCAACAAATAAAAATCAGGATAAAAGCTAGCATGTGGCAATTCTACATCTAGTTCTTTTACTGTTACTGGTTGAAATTCTGCAAAATCGCTGATAACTTCTTCTAGTGAATCACTAGCGACAAACAACACAGGTTCCTCAACATTTTCCCATATATCTCTGAGCCAGTCCTTATACCATTCTGTAGGGGCTGGATAATAATAGGGATTTGCGTCAAGAGAATAATCCTTAATATCACCACGCCGTAGGTGTATGCCTATCAGAGTTTTTCCTCTGGTCAATAATCTTTCCAAAGCAAATTTCATGGTTGTTTGAACTTCCTGGGTAGGCTGAAATAGGGAGCGAAAATATTCCTTATGAGCCGCGTAAAATGTTGTCCTATATTGAAAAAATCCCCAAAAATCTACATTTTTATATGGCTCTTTTTGATACGGTATCTGTGCTGGTACAGAGGGATGTCTTTCTTCAACAATCGGTAATTCTTTAGAAATTACTGGATCGTTGTGACCAAAAAGATAATGCCCAATCCACTCAGGAGTTTCTACTCTTAGATTATGTTGCTTAGCATAGATTTTTAAAAAGGCATACTGAAATATCTGATTACCAAAGTGGCCATTCATACCAAGAGTAGACATGGTAATTAAAGGCTTTTTCACATAACAAGCATCTCCCCAAGTCGGATGATAAGGTGTCGTAGTTGCCATCCTTTCAAAACCATAGGCTCCTAAAAAGTCATCTATCTGGTCAATTAAGGCGCATCCTTGATATAGTTCTTCATAGTTAACTTCTGTATTAATTACTTCAATATACTTCAACAAGTTCGTTGCTCCTTGGAAAGCAAGAAGCTCTGCACCTTGAATATCAATGTTTAAGATATTAAAATCTGATGGTTGTAGTTCCCTTTCTTCTATGACGGTATCAATGGTTTTTGCCACCACTGTTAATTTATGAGTTACTTCGATTGTAGGGTATATCTCTGCATGAATTTTCAATGGTAAAATTGAACTACTCATCTCATTGTTTGTAACAATCAACTCTGCTGTGCCATTTTGATTGCTGATTGCACAATTTACCACTTCCACTTCTGACATTCCATCCATTCGTTTTTTGAGTCTTTTTGCTACATCAGGGTTAGCCTCAATAAACAATACTCGCTTGATCCCCATTTCTTGGTATGTTTTCAACTCCCCACCTTCGTGCGCTCCCACATGAATAACTCCCCCAGGAACAATTGAATGCTCCCTGCAAAGCTGAGGAACATCGATCATATGTTCGGGCGGTTCAGCTAAAACCGCTGAGCGGAATCTTTCATTTACTGCTAAAAAATTACTAAACTGAAAATCTTCATAATTAGGAGAAAAACCAGGTAAGTATTCTAACTGATCTGGCAAAATTTTAAAAATTGAATAACGATATTGCGACAGCAAATCAAAAATTTGCTTTAAGGTTGTACCAGCATCAAGGTATGTACCGCCGTACTCAAACTGAATATAATCTATTCTGCCTGATTTCAATAATTTTTTTGCCCCAGACAATACATCTAGTTCCGCTCCTTCTACATCTATCTTCAAAAAGTTAACTCTCTTGATTCCCAATCTGTTGCAGTAACCGTCAATGCTAGTTGCCAGCACATCTACACTTTGGGGTGGTTGAAGACCGCAGGTACTTTCAACATGAAAGCCTCGACGATACATTGTACTCCACTGAGGTGAATCGGGATAATAACAGATTTTAGTAACTCCGTCTGTTTTAGAAACAGCACAGTTATTTGGTATCAGTTTTCTAAAAAGGTTTTTTGAGGTAATATTTTTAATTAGTTCGTGATAAATTTTCGGCACTGCTTCAAAAATGTGTACCTCTACATCAGGAACAACATTTAAAACTTCTTCTGTCCACCCTCCGACATTAGCACCAATATCAAAAACTGTCTGCCCTGAGTTGATAAATCTTTTAATGACGTTGAATTCCCCAGTTTCATTAAATATAGTCATAGTAACCTCTTGATCGACAGCGGTATTTTTTTGTAAATATGTATTGGCATCTAACTTCGTATCTACAAGGTATGGTTGGTCTACTTTTTTAAAATAATCATTAGGTAAACATAAAATATCCGGGATCTTTTTGTTTAAATCTGCTTCTTGTAACTCTAAAGTTATTGGATTGTAACAAGAATAACCTAAGTTATGAATACTCTGAAATAAGTCATCGGTCTGATCTTGATCGAAGTTGATAAACCATTCTACAAACAAAGTGGGTTTTGCTACATCAATAATAGACTTGAGAGTTTTAATAACTTCTTTGTCATAACCTTCACAATCAATTTTAATAAAACTCAATCTATTGAGCAATTTATCATACTCTTGACCAAATCTGCTCTGCAAAAAAGTTACTAAATTAACACCTTTAACCGGAATTACCGTAACATCAGGATTCGTCGCATTCCATTCCAACAAATCATCATAACCACCATTACAACATTCTGAGTCCCCATAAGTGAAATCATATATCCCTTCGTTTGCCATGATAGCTGCATCGAAAATTTCTATATTCATTTCATCCTTGTTTAGGGACTGATTGACTTCTAGAACTTTATAAACGTGAGGATTTGGTTCAAAAGCCAGCACCATTCCAGTCGAACCAGTGAGAAGGGCCATCGGTAATGCAGTATCCCCAGTATGAGCACCAATGTCTATTGCAATAGTTCCTGGTAGGATATATTCACCCCATCTTTCAGTTTTAATAAGATATAAAGAGTCTTTTGCCCAATCTCTAGTCCTTTCATAGGGGTGATTCCACTCGGCATAAATAAATTGACCATAGTAATCTTTATCGTCTCTGACTTCTATTTTGTCTATTTTTCTGATCCAATGATTTTGTTTATAAACTGCTGTAAATTTTTGAAAATCTGTTTGATAGATTAAATTGAGTTCTATAAAATTAACGGCCAAGAATAAGCCTGTAGCCCAGAAACGCAGTTCTAAATCTTGAGCGTTAACATCTATAAAAAACTCATGTTCGACTTGATTATTATTGTAAACAGTCTCTTCGTAGATTACCAGACCTTTATTCACGGCTACATCAAATTTAAACCAAGCCTTCCCCGAATTGCTCCCGTCTTGGCTCCCATAAGAATCTGAGCTTTCCACGTTGATTTTAACTTTATATAAACCATCCGGTAAGCTAACATAAGGTCCATAGCAAATTTGCCCATAATTTCCCGTCTGGCTAACTAGCTGCTGACGAGTTTGTGTTTGGGTAAGCTGCCCTGAAATCAAAGTATAATCTTCTGGGTTAATTCGCCAACTTTTTATCCCATCTAGGTTACTTAAAAAACATTTCTTGCTGGTGAATGCTGGATAAAGCTCTACTAGCTGTCGCCATTGTGTGATCGCTTCTACCATGTTATCCCTTTCTGCCAAAATGTCGCAAACTTTTAGCAGATTTTCAATTCCTTTTTGTAGTTGTTTTTTTACTTTTATAGCTTCATTATTGAGAATGTTTAGTTGAGTCTCTACTTGTTGAAAATCTCCACCTATTTTCACCATCAGCGCTGTCTGTCTAGGCTGAAGAAAGTGCCGATACTTAAGAATATTATTTGTCAAAAATGTAGGGACATCTTTATCATCCACGTCTCTGACATCAAAATAAAACTCCCCTGATGATTCCATCTCCAAGCTTGGTCTACATACGTCATATTTTATTTGTTCAATACCTCTTACTTGTGAGTCATCACCTTCTTTATGGGCAAAACTTTGCAATTTGTACCGACGTGATAATTCTGAACCAAACCAACTAAATGACCAGCCACTCTTAAGTAGGTATGGATGTTCAAAATACTGAGCGCTATTGATGTATCCCGAACGCTTATAAGCAGGATCGCCCATGTCTAACCCTGTGTTTATTTTGTCTGAATACCTAACTTTAGTGTAAGTTCTAACTTTAAAGTCTTTATATTTACAAGCGACTGTTCCGCACCACCACTCACTGTATAGATTATCTAAATGGCCGTGATACAAATCTTGAACAAATATGACAAATTCATGATATTTAAGTAATTCAATAGCTTCAATCAGCTTTTCTTTTCGCGGAATTTCATCACAGTCATTGACTAGGATAATATCCTCATCTTTGCAATCAATAGAATTTAATACCCTACTTATACAATTTTTTTGGTGAACGTCAAGAGGCCATGCTTGGAGATTAACAGGTTGACTGTAGTCAATTTCAGGCATATCATCAACAACATAGTGAATGATTTTATCCTGATACTCAGCAAACTCATGGCTAAATTCTTGGTAATAAAGTGGCTTGGGGTTGCCACTAAAGGTTTTTGTAGCTTCTACTAAAATAAACTTATCTACAACATCCTTGAGTTCTTCTATCCGAATTCTGAGAACATCTAATTCATTGAAAAAGGCAAAACAGTCATAAATCCGAGGGCGCTTTTGATTGGCTTGCATATTATTTGGATTTAGCTGAAAAGCCTTGTAGTAACAGAGGCCAGCCTCGGTTGTGTTTCCTTGAACTGCTAGTGCTTCTCCTAAGTTATAGTAAGATTCGTCTGAGTTAGGACTCAGTTCAAGAGCATGACGCAAAGTATCGATCGCCCCCTCTAAATCCCCGTGCTTAATTAATAATTCCCCTAAGCGATAATGAGCTTGCACGTCATCAGGATTTAATTCCGTAATGTGGCGATAAGAAGCGAGCGCCTCTTCCCACAGCTCTTGTTTCACCAATGCCTTCCCTAAATGCAAGCAAACTTCCAAGTTATCTGGCTGTATCTTTCGGAGCTTGCGATATGATTCCACATCATCAGGATTTAACTCAATAGCACGACCATAAGAAGCGATCGCCCCTTCCAAATCCAACTGAGTTCGCTGTTGCAGCAATTCCCCCAGTTTATACTGAATCCAATCCGCCTCTGGCTCAAGCTCACTGGCGCGCCGGTAAGCCGCGATCGCCTCATCCAACTGACCCATTTTTGCTAAGCAATTACCTAGCCCCACGTAAGTCCCAAAATGTTGGGGATTAAGTTCGATCGCCTTACCGAAGGCTATAGCCGATTCTTCCCACTGTTCCTGTTGAGCTAGGGCATCCCCTAAGTGATGGTAACTCCAAGAAAAATCTGGTTTAAGTTCTATGGCGCGACGAAAAGCTGCGGTCGCTTCCTCAAATTGACATACTTTTGCTAGAGATTCCCCTAAATTGTGGTGAGACCAAGAGTAGTCAGGATTTAGCTCAATCGCACGGCGGTAGGCGGCGATCGCGTCTTCTAGTTTTCCCTCTTGCAGAAATTGATTGCCTTTGTCCCACTCAGTCACAGCCATTTGCTCGTTCATTTTGCCAAGTTACTTGAAAGTTATTAATATTATGTTTAGACCCAGCAGCTTTGCTGAATTTATAACCATAGCAATCCTCGCATCATTTGTGAAATTTCTCTCTTACCCCCGGACCTTAGTAAGGTCCGGGTTGGGGTGGGGTAAAAACTTTACGACTCCTGCAAGGATTGCTATATCGACTTTTGTATCATACATCCTTGATTATTGTCAACATATCGTTAACTCGCTTGAGGTCTGGTATAATTGGGACGGTAACGGCTGGAGTCCACTAGGGGCGATCGGCAAAACTTGTTCCATGTAGTAAAATGAGGTGCAAAAGTCTGAATCGCGACGGTCATGGGCAAAGTAGCCCTAATACCTAAATTTACTGAAGCACAGATTATTTTATACAATACAAAAAAGTGATTTAATTATGGAAGCAAAATATCCGACAGCTAGTGATTGGTATAAAGCTCATCGCCGGGAGTTAAAAAAATATCGGGGCGAGTGGATAGCTTACAATCATCAGGGGATAATTAGTCACGATCGCGATTATGACAAAATGAAGAGTGGTATCGATCCAAGCTGGTCAAGCTTAGATTATGTAATTGAGCGTATATTTGAAAGCGAGTTTGTAGAACCTATCCGCTTTTATCCTGTGAGAATGAGGACATTAAAAGCTCACGATTGGCAACCTAAGTATGAGTTAATAATGAAGTCTCAGAACGCAGTAAAAGTGAAAATACTTGTTGATTCGGGCGCTGAACTCAGTTTAATTACCAAGAAATTAGGGAGGGATTTAGGCTGTGCTAAGGCGGAAGGAGAAATTAATAATAAAGCAGAAGGAGTAGGTGGCAGTATTGAATATCTATTACGACAGGTAGAAATGGAGTTGGATGGTCATATTTTCACCGCGCCTGTAGCTTGGGCACAAACAGATTTTTGTGAGGAGATTCTTTTAGGTAGGGAGGTAGTGTTTGACTTGTTTGATATAGAATTTAAGCAAGCTGACGAGACGATTATTTTTAAGCGACGAACATAGTGAACTGTTTTATTAATGAGTCCAGTGCTTTACTCTAATTCACAAGGCTGTGAGTCAATAGCATGGGTATGCGATCGCCTCTTCTAGTTTTCCCTCTTGTCGCAAATTATTTCATAAATGCAACGATAATTCTCAGTTATCAAGTTAAACCTGCAAAAAATAGAGCCTTAATCGAATTTAGGGAACACTTGAGCGAATGTCAAGTCAACTAGCAAAACTTGATTGCAGTGTATCCACAGATATATTAAACCGAGTAAGCACCAACATCATCTAAAAAATTCGAGGTAATTATATGAAAAAAGCAGTAATTTGTGGTATATCCGGCCAAGACGGAGCTTATTTAGCGAAATTGCTCCTCGAAAAAGGCTACTCAGTCTGTGGCACATCACGAGACGCCCAAATGTCAACCTTCAACAACCTCACGCGCTTAGGCATCCGCGACTCAGTAAAGCTAGAATCCATGTCCCTCAACGATTTTCGCAGCGTTTTGCAAGTCCTGAGCAAAATTCAGCCAGATGAGGTGTACAATCTAGCTGGTCAGACTTCCGTAGGGCTGTCCTTCGAGCAACCAGTGGAAACCCTAGAAAGCATTGCCACCGGGACACTGAATCTCCTAGAGGCCATCCGTTTTAGTGGAGGAAAAATAAAACTATATAATGCCAGCTCTAGCGAATGCTTTGGCGACACTGGAGGCAAAGCCGCCGAGGAAAGCACCCCATTTCATCCCAGAAGTCCCTATGCAGTTGCGAAAGCAACAGCATTTTGGGAAGTAGCCAACTATCGAGAAGCCTACGATTTATTTGCTTGTTCTGGTATCCTATTCAATCACGAATCCCCTCTGAGGCCAGCCAGGTTTGTTACCCAAAAAATTGTATCAGTAGCTTGCCGGATTGCGGCGGGTAGTCCAGAAAAGCTGCAATTGGGTAATATTTCTGTACAGCGGGACTGGGGTTGGGCACCCGAATACGTGGAAGCAATGTATCTGATGTTGCAGCAGTCAGAACCCGATGATTATGTAATTGCTACTGGGGAGAGCCATGCCTTAAAAGAATTTGTTGCTCAAGCCTTTGCCACTTTGGGATTAGACTGGGAGGAACATACAGTCATAGATACCAGTTTGTACAGACCGACAGAAATTGCACTGGGCAAAGGCAACCCTGCTAAGGCGAACGAAAAGTTAGGTTGGCAGGCAAAATATAAAATGCCTGATGTAGTAAAAATGATGGTACAAGCAAAACAGGCTAATTTTTAATAAATTAGTCACTCTTATACCAAATATCTACTCAACCCAAAATTAAACTTAATTGGGTAGAAATTAAATAGTGTGAAAGCCTATTCATAAACATTGAGAAAGCAAAAAGCAAGACGAATGTTAAATCATCAAGTAAATAATTCTTTGGGTGTAAATTTAGCAGGTCATATAACAGGTGATTTTGGGCTAGGCGAAGCAGCTAGAGGCACTCTCCGAGCAATAGAAGCAGCTAAAATTCCCTTTGCTATCACCGATTTAAAGGTGGGTGGGCAACCCAACTCCGATACCAGTTATCAAAATTTTTCCAATGACAATCCCTATCCAATCAATATAGTCCAAACCAACCCGAATTGGGTTGAACAGATTTTAGCTGGATACTTTCCCGGTATTGGTTCTGAATATTTCAAAGGCAAATACAATATAGGTGTCTGGTTATGGGAATTGCCAGTATTTCCCAGTGAATGGCAATGGGCCTTTGATTTATTTGATGAAATCTGGACTACCAGTAATTTTTGTGCAGAAGCATTTGCGGCTGTCTCCAAAGTTCCTGTACTCAAAATTCCTGTGAGCCTTGCCTTTCCACAACCATTATTAACTAGAGAAAACCTCAACTTACCCAAAGATAAGTTTATTTTTCTATTCATGTTTGATTTTGGCAGTTCCTTTGAACGGAAAAATCCCTTTGCCACTGTTGAGGCATTTAAACGAGCTTTTGGTAAATCAAATCAAGATGTTTTGCTCGTTCTCAAATTTGCCAATGCTCATCTTTTCCCGGAACGGCGACAGGAATTAATTGATTTGGCTGAAGGTTGGTCATCCCTTCAGTTTATAGACGGACATTTGCAAAAAGCAGAGATTCATGCTTTGGTTAATAGTTGTGATTGTTATGTATCTCTGCATCGGGCTGAAGGATTCGGTTTAACCATGTCAGAAGCCATGTACTACGGCAAACCAGTAATCGCCACAGCCTATTCATCTAATATGGAATTTATGAATGTTGGCAATAGTTTTCCGGTTAAATACCAACTGGTGACAACAACTGAAGATTATGGAGCTTACCCGAAAGGTAGCGTCTGGGCGGAACCAGATATCGATCGTGCGGCCTCTTTGATGAAGTCTGTATTTGAAAATTATCAGGAAGCTCAGAAAGTAGGAAAAATAGCATCTCAAGAAATTCGGTCTTTATTAAGCCCTAAAACCGTAGGTGTAAAAATCAAAAATCGCCTGGAATTAATCATGGCAAACCTCAATCAATCCCAATTATCAAATCGGTTCCATGAGCTTCAGGCAGAAAGAGATTTATTAGCTCGTCAAGCCCAAGCTTGGAGGCAGACAGCATTACAAATGCAAACAGAACTCAAACACTTGCCGTTTCATCATCATTAGTAAAAAAGTACAAAATTCGCTATGTTGCAGAAAACACAAAATTCTAATTTAGGCATCAATGTTGCAGGTCACGCTAGTGGCGAATTTGGCATTGGAGAAGGCATGAGAGGCACTCTGAGAGGACTCGAAGCCGTAGGCATTCCCTTCACCATCAGGGATATTAAAGTAGATTGGCACAGAAATCTCGATTCTACCTACACTAATTTTTCTGACGAGCAACCCTATGCTATCAACCTCGTTCATACACCACCTATCGGTGGAGTAATGGAAAGTTTAGGTTCTGATTATTTTCAAGGGCGATACAATATTGGTTATTGGGCTTGGGAATTGCCATTGTTTCCCCCTGGTTGGCTATATGCTTTTTATTCATTTGATGAGATATGGACTCCCAGCAATTACTCTGCTGAAGCCATTTCTGCGGTATCACCGATTCCCGTTGTCAAGGTTCCGCACAGCATTTATCTTCCAGAAACTTCCTTGGGTAGAGAAGCTTTAGGCTTGCCGAAAGACAAGTTTATTTTTCTGTTTTTATTCGACTATCACAGTCGGCTGAGTCGTAAAAATCCTCTGGGAACAATCGAAGCATTTAAACGAGCTTTTGGGAAATCAAACAAGGATGTCTTACTCCTTATCAAGTCTTCTAATGGGAAGTTTCATCCTGAACTGCAAGAGCAAATTTTGTCGCACACAGAGGGTTGGTCGTCAATTCAATTTATAGAAGAGCATTTGCATAAAGAAGAGCTTCATGCCTTAATTGACAATTGTAACTGCTATGTTTCCTTGCATCGCGCGGAAGGGTTTGGACTGACGATGGCGGAAGCGATGTTTTATGGCAAACCAGTAATTGCCACTGCTCACTCGGCTAATATGGAATTTATGAATGTCGGTAATAGTTTTTTGGTCAAATACGATATGGTGACAATTATTGAAGACGATGGGCCCTATTTTAAAGGAAATGTCTGGGCTCAACCCGATTTAGATCATGCGGCATCCTTAATGCAGTATGTCTTTGACAACTATCAGGAAGCAGAGCAAGTAGGAGCTAGAGCAGCCAGTGAAATTAGGTCTTTGCTGAGTCCACAAACTGTTGGTAGCAAAATTAAAATTCGTCTGGAAGACATTATGAGCAGGATAAATCATCCTACACGATCGACTCGGCTCCGTAAGATTCAGACAGAAACAGGTTTATATCAATCCCAAGTCCAAGTATGGAGGCAAACAGCACTGCAAATTCAAACGGAACTAGAGCGGTGTCAAAGGCTAGGTTCGATTAAGTAGTAGAATTGATCCGGTTTTCCAGAATAGTAAAAATGTTAGAGGGAGATTAAAATTGGCTATGCTAAGTACAGGACTAAATTATTCTTTTGGCATCAATGTTGTCGGTCACGTGACAGGGGAATTTGGACTCGGAGGTGGCGTGAGAGGTACTCTCCGAGCCATAGAAGCAGCAGACATCCCCTTCGCAATCAAGGATCTGAGGGAAGATACGCAGCGAAACTTAGATTCTAGTTACACAAATTTCTCTGAAGATAACCCATATCCCATCAACCTCATCCATACCAACCCTCACAAATCATTACTCGACTTAATTAATCCTGCATATTTTCAAAATCGCTACAATATTGGATTCTGGGCATGGGAATTACCAAAATTTCCTGATTTTGGGCGGTTTGCCTTTGATATATTTGATGAGGTTTGGACTTACAGTAATTACACGGCTGAAGCCATAGCAGAAGTATCGCCTATTCCTGTTCTTAAGCTACCACCTAGCATTTCTATCCCTCCAAATTCATTGGGCAGAGAAGTATTGGGATTGCCAGAAGACAAGTTTATTTTTTTGTTTATGTTTGACATTGGGAGCGGCTTTGAACGAAAAAATCCCTTGGCTACTATTGAGGCATTTAAACGAGCTTTTGGAAAGTCTAATGATGATGTGTTACTCATCGTTAAGTATCGACCCCATCCACTGTTTCTCCATCTGCAAGCACAACTAAAAGCACAAGCAGAGGATTGGCCATCTATTCAGTTTATAGAAGGGGATTTAAAGAAAGAAGAACTCCACGCCTTAGTTGACAATTGTAACTGCTATGTGTCGCTACATCGGGCTGAAGGATTTGGTTTGACGATGGCGGAAGCGATGTACTACGGCAAACCAACTATCGCCACCGCCTACTCGTCTAATATCGAATTTATGAATGTTGGCAATAGTTTTCCAGTTAAGTATGAGTTAGTGAAAACAACTGAAGATTATGGGCTTTATCCAAAAGGAAGTATCTGGGCCCAACCAGATATCGATCATGCTGGTTCCTTAATGCAGTATGTGTTTCAGAATTATTCGCAAGCAAAACAAGTAGGAGCGAGAGCAGCCTCCGAGATTAGGTCTTTATTGAGTCCGCAGGCAGTGGGAAAAAAAATAAAAAGTCGCCTTGAATATATTACAAGGACAATAGAAGAAAAAAGCTGTTTTGAATCCCAGGCTCAAGCTTGGAAGCAAGCAGCCTTGCAAGCTCAGGTGGAACTAGATCGCTCAAAGATTTAACGGTAACATACTCAGCAATAATTTCGTTACTGTTATCAATAATTATCATATAGCAATCCTAAATCAGTTGTGTAATTGTTGTAGGGGGCAATCTCCTCGTGAAGAGCCCTAGATGCTGGGGTAGGCACAGGGGCACTACCCCTACAAATCCTCATGAATGATTTAGGATTGCTATATAAATAATTCTAACAGTCCTCTGCTCGCATACAGCAGATGAAGAAACAGTAAGAGTTATTGGGATTGTCGTTGAGTTTTTCACTGCTGATAAACTCATTTTTGAAATGCTCCATACTTGATGTTTCAATTGACCTTGATAGATCGATCACTCCCTTGCTCTGAATAATTTTGAAGTTGTGCTTATCCAAAAGTTTACACAAATCTTCATAGTAGTATTCTATCTTGTGTTCTGGATGGATATAACTATTAGGAAACTGTAACTGGGTAGCTCGTCTGTTGGGGGTATCTAGTGCCAGCTTACCACCGGGTTTTAATAACTTGTAGGCTTTTGAAAAAACTTTTTCAGCATCTTCAGAGGTGATGTGTTCTATTGATTCTCCAGACCAAATTAGGTCAAAAGTGCCTTCCTGAAAACAGTCTAAGTCAGTCATACTTCCATACACATATTCAATGTCACAGGTTTCGTATTTAACTTGTTTTGGCCATTCAGGCCCGGGAAACATCATTTTGTCGGGATGAAAATCTAAAATGTAGAGCTTTTGTGGCACATGAGGATAGCCAAAACTTAGCAAAGCACCTCTTGGGTCGCTTGAGGAATAACCGCCCAAGTCTAATATAACTTGAGCTGGTGGAACGAGTTGTTTTACCATTTCCATTCTGGCGTTGTGAAGCTTTTCATTAATTTGGTTTTCGCTTTCTTCACCTGAAATGCGTTTGTAAAATTCGCTTGACTTAATCATCGTTTGTACTACGCTTGCTCGACTCACACCAGCCTTTAGCAAACCTAACCAACCTTCTAATCCCTCTGGATCGGCTTCCCGTTCAAATATGACCCAATAAGCCATCCATAGATAGCTTTTGTCGCTTTTGACATGAGTGGATAAAGTTTTTTGAATGGCTGCTTCCAGATGCTTTGCTGTTTCGGGGTTCATGATGGTTATTTTGATATGTATGAGTGTATTTTAATGGACTTTTTTAAGCATCAACCTGGAAAATACAGGCTAGTTTGCGATCGCGACTCGCTTGAATATCTCTAATTTATGGTTACAAAGGCAAAGCCATCAGGTCAAGATGTATTCTGTCAAAATTAACCTTTTCGGCTAGTCTTTGCCAGAAATCCATCACAAATGTCGTGTCAGGAGCTTCCGTAATTTTTCCGACTTCTTCAATGATAAACAAGCGATAATTATACTGTGTCAGTTGTTTTAAATACCCTTCACCGACAGCATAGGGATGAAACTCAGTAAAAATAATAGGTCGGTGTTTATTGATTATCCTCTCCATGCCGCGCAGCGCAATAGGTTCATGCCCTTCTATATCCATTTTAATTACATTAATTTCTTTTTCTGATTGCAGCAATTCATCCAGTACCACTGATTGCACTAATTGATAATTTACAGATTCCTCTGATAACTCGACTACCCAACCATTAGATCCTGATGTCATTAATCTGAAAATTTGTTGAGAATCTGAAACTGCAAAGGGATAAACTGTAATATTCTTAAACAGATTTTCAACGATACTTGCATATAGCAGTTGTCTATTGTATTGGTTGGGTTCAAAAGATATTACTTTCCCCTCATTTTTAACAATGCTTGCTGCTAGGAGAGTGAAATAGCCTATGTTAGCTCCCAGATCGAGAAAAACATCGCCGGATTTTAAGTGTTTAACAATAGCATCAGTCACATGAGGTTCATAGCTTCTGGTACTAATAATTGTTTGACCAACGGCAGTGTCATTAGTCATGGCATAGATTTTAAAATTTTCCAGTTCGATTAATACTTGACTTTCTGTACTTGCAAAGCTCTGCGTGCCTGCTGGTAAGCGGTGTTGAAATTCATTAGACTCAATCATCTTTGCAATTAAAGTAGGTCGAGTCCATCCTTCTTTTAGCTGGTTTAAAAACATAGCTATTCCCTCTGGATCGGCTTCGCGCTCAAAGATTACTTGATATGCCATCCATAGATAACTTTTATCGCTTTTAGCATGAGTGGATAAAGTCTTTTGGATGGCTTCTTCTAGGCGCTGAGCTTCTTCAGGGTTCATGGTAATTCCTCTACTCTCAATTGATTGCTTCTAGTGGTAAATGGGATCTTTGAGCCTGAATCCACTTACGAAATACAGACTCAATTCACAAAAAATTAGAAAATCTTGGGTTCCAACTCTAAGGCGTGACGGTAACAAGAACTCGCTTCATCAATTTGCCCTTTCTTAGTCAAAACTTCACCCAAATTATAGTGGAACCAAGAGAAATCAGGCTTAAGTTCGATCGCGCGGCGGTAACAAGCGATCGCCCCGTCCAAATCTCCTTCATGTCGCAGCATATCCGCTAAATTGTTCTGGATATAGGGATCGTCAGGTTTTAACTCGATCGCGCGACGGTAAAAGTTCATTGCTTCCTCCCGCTTACCCTGTGTCGCCAAAGCATCCCCTAACAATTGGTAAGGTTTATACTCATTTGGTTGAACCTCAATAGCGCGGCGGTAACAAGCGATCGCCCGATCCGTATCATTCTTTTGCGCGAAGATCAACCCCAACTGCAAGTGCGCCTCACCGCATTCGGGATTTACTTGCAACGCCATCTGATAAAAGACGATCGCACCATCAACCCAATTCTGCCGCACCAAAGCATTCGCCAACTCAACATAAAGCCCCGCATCATTCGGCGAAATCTCCAAAGCCTTATGATAAAGTTGCACATCATCAGGATTCTCTGCGATCGCCTTTCGATACAAACCCATCGCATCCTGCAAATCCCACTGCGATCGCATCCTCAAAGCATCAGCCAACTTCTGCGAAATCCAAGGCAAATCCGGCTGAATTTCCACAGCACAGCGATAAGCAACGATCGACTCATCCCACCGTTCCAACTTCTCAAAAGCCGTCCCCATGTTGTAATAAGTCCACGCAAAATCGCGATTTAGCTCCGCCGCGCGCCGGTAAACAGCAACCGCATCCTCCCACCGTTCCATTTCCAACAGCACATCACCCAACTTGCTGTGGGACCAGAAGAAACTCGGATTCAGTTCATTAGCCCGCTGATACGCAGCCACAGCCTCATCCCAGCGTTCCAAATTCACCAAGGCTTCGGCTAAATTGTTGTGCGCCCAAAAATGGTCAGGATTAAGTTCGATCGACCTTTGGTAAGCCGAAATCGCCTCATCCCACCGTTCCAACTTAACCAGCGCATCCGCCAAATAATTGTGAGACCAACTAAAATCAGGATTTAATTCTGTTGCTTTCCTGTATGCTTCTACCGCCTCATCCCACCGTTCCAACTTCAGCAACACATCCGCTAAATTGTTATGAGACCAGCTAAAATCAGGATTTAATTCGATCGCCTTCCGATAAGCATCAACAGACTCATCCCACCGTTCCAACTTCACCAAACACTCAGCTAAATTGTTGTGAGACCAAGAAAGTCCGGGATTACTTCTAATAGCATTCCTGTAAGCATCTACCGCCGCTTCCCACTGTTCTTGACCCTTCAGAATTTCCCCCAATTCGTGATAAGCAGCACCAGCATTTGGGTTCAATGCAACAGCCCGCCGGTAACAATCAACGCCCTGATTTACCTTACCTTGCTCGATCAAAGTTTTCGCTAAATTTTCCAAATCCTCAGCGGTGCCCGACTTAGGATCGATCGCAAAAGCTCGATACGAACACTCGGCCGCCTCCTCCGACTTCCCTAACTGCGTCAACAGCTTGGCAAAATTGCGGAAAGCACCGGCAAAATCTGGCTTCAGGGCGATCGCCTTTTCGTAGGCAGAAACCGCTTGTTGCCACTGTTCCTGCTGGGCACAAATGCTACCATAATTAGCATAAGCTTCCGCAAAATTCGGATTAATTTCTATTGCCTTAACATAGCAAGTTTTAGCATCATCTATTTTGCCACCAGCTTGCAAGGCATTACCCAACATTTTGTATAGAGACGCATCCGGCTTAATTTGTAGCGCTTTTTTGCAAGCCGAAATTGCCTGTTCCAATTTCCCCTGAGCAAAATAGCCTTCTGCCAGTATTTTATATGCTTCTGGATCTTCGGTACTAATTCCCGCATTCACAGGTGGCTGAACTTGTTGTTTAATTTGTTGTTTAATTTGCTCAGGTATTTGTTGCAATATTTCTTTCGGTAGTTTTCGCAATATTTGTTCAGGTATTTGTTGTTGAACCTGTGGTTGTGGAACCTGTGGTTGTTGAACTTGTGGCGGTATTTGTGGCTGAACTTGTGGCGACTTAACAGCACCATTTGTCCCATTTGCACCAGCCAAAGTCTGCTCTCCCTCGCTACCATTTCTCGCATGAGCAGCGTTCAATTCGATCGCCCTACGATAATATACAGTCGCTTCTTCCAACTTGCCTTGTTTTTTCAGCGCCTCACCCAAACTTTGGTAAGCCGTCGCCAAATTCGGGTCCAACTTAATTGCCCGATCGTAACAGGCGATCGCCTCCGGCAACCTTTCCTGGCGAAAAAAAGCATCGCCCATGTTCAAATGTTCCGACGGTTTGGCCTTTTGTGGTTCCAAAGAAAATGCCCGATACCAGCATTCCTGAGCTTCCGCCGGCTTACCAACTTCCCCAAATACTTTTGCTAAATTCCGGTATACTCCTGCGAAATTCGGCTTAATCGCGATCGCCTTTTGATAAAATGCGATCGCCTCCTGCCACTTTTGTTGCTGAGCACAAATGCTACCCAAATTGGCGTAAACCTCGGCAAAATTCGGTTCAATTTCAATAGCCTTGGCGTACCAGTGTCTCGCCTCTTCCACACGGCCTTGAGCCTGTAGCGCGTTACCCAAAGTCTTGTAAGCCGGTGCAAAATTGGGGTGAATCTTCAAAGCTTGCTCGCAGGAGGCGATGGCTTCTTCCAATTTCCCTTGGGATAAATAGGTTTCTCCCTGTTGGTTAAAATGAACGGCTGTGGATTCTGTGTTGACTGTCGTTGACATAGGGGGTGCTGGCAACCGGGGCAGGAATTAACTAAGGTCTTCAAAACGCAAAACGATTATAGCCCGTCTTGACACCAAATCTAGCAATCTTGTTCCAGCAATGTTGAGTTTTTTTGATGGATACATGAGGTTTTCACCTGGGATCTAATGTGGGGGCGGGTTTTACCCCTAATCTGCCCTACCCACACACCATCGACATCAACCCGCCGAGTCTCGCCCGATCGATCATCCCAATTAATCGCATCTTTTGAAAGATATACATTGAGTGGGGGCGGGTTGATTAAGTTTGTTTGTTTTTTACCTATATTATTCGTAAAACCCGCCCCTACCAGGAATTTTATGGTTGATTTTTTCGTGGGGCGGGGGCGGGTTGATTAAGTTTGTTTGTTTTTTACCTATATTATTCGTAAAACCCGCCCCTACCAGGAACTGTATGGTTCAGTTTTTCGTACATTCATTTAGCGGGGGCGGGTTGATTAAGCTGGTTTTTTTTTACCTATATTATTCGTAATATCAATTCCGGTTGTATCAGAATGATTTAACCACAGAGGACACAGAGGACACAGAGGGAGAGAGGCGGGGGCGGGTTGATTGATATGGTTTTTTTTTTACCTATATTATTCGTAAAACCCGCCCCTACCAGGAACTGTATGGTCAATTTTTTCGTACATTCAGTTCTTGATTTTCAATTGCCTTTTCGTATATTGAGGCACCCACCCTTGAGCTGTGGTGTAATACTGCACCGCTTTCAAGTACAGCGACGCCGTGAGATAAAACCAATGTTCGGTGTTGGGGGGAACTTGAATATATTCCTGTGATTCCAACAATAATTTCACCTCAGAACCGTTAGGATATACAAACCCAAACACACATTCGCCGGCTAAAACATGAATGACTTCTGCATCGGCGTGGGTATGAGTACGATAGCTTTGAGTCATCATCCCGTAAATCTGTGGCGAACCAGGGTGCAGCACTTTTAAGTCACACCACTGACATCCACCGGTGAATTTGAACATTTCAAATTCGCTTTTAAATGCTGCGAGGATCTGCTGTTTTTCTGTTACATTGAGCAGGTCTTGGACTAGCAGTTCTTGAACCGCAGGAGTTTTGTCGATCGCCAGACGATCTATCTGAATATTTAAACCAGCTAGTTTGTTCGCGATTGCCCCAATTTCCCTGTATATCGTACCATCATCTAGTTGCAGAACAGCCATAGTACACCACCTACTGTGTTGTTGAGCTTTGAGGAAAATTTAACTTTCCCTTCACCTATAGTGTTACACCAATTTAATGGGTCGTTGCGTATATTTCGATCCCCCTAAATCCCCCTGGTGGAAGGGGGACTGTCGATCGGAATCTTGTCCCCCCCATTAATAAGGGGGACTGTCGATCGGAATCTTGTCCCCCCCTGGTGGAAGGGGGACTGTCGATCGGAATCTTGTCCCCCCCTTAGTAGGGGCGGTGCCCCCGTGCCCGCCCTCTTTATTAGGGGGGATCGAGATATATGCAGCATCATAAAAAATTGGTATTAAAGATTAAAATTCTGACTACTTACCATAATAGCCGATCGCTAAAATTTGATGTCTAGCCTCTAAAACTCTCAAGCAATTACCATAAATTAAAGAAAGTTTTGGATTATTTAATTTTTATTTAATATACCAATCTTTGAGGTGGTGAGGACCTGGAAGGAAAAGGAAAAATTTGTGCTCATGAGCACAGAAACCCATGAGCAACCAAGATAACCTCAACCCATCGCCCTTAGAGCAGCATTCCCGCAATACAAGCAGTCATGAAACAAGCCACAGAACCAGCAATCATCGCCCTGACAGCCAACTGAGCCAAATCGCCCTTTCGCTGAGGAACCATCGCCCCAATCCCCCCAATCTGAATCCCAATCGACCCAATATTAGAAAAACCGCACAAAGCATAAATTGTAATAATTTGCGATCGTTCCGAAATCGCCTTTTGTTTCACCAAATCCATCAAATCCAAATAAGCAATAAACTCATTTAAAATCGTCTTTTTACCCAAAATCATCCCCACCTTGCCACAATCCGCCCAAGGCACCCCCATCAGCCAAGCAACGGGAGCCATTAAATAAGAAAAAATCCATTCCAGCGATAATTGAGGCAAACTAATCAGCCCTCCAAACCAACCCAAAACGGCATTAAAAAAAGCCAACAAACCCAAAAAACCAATCAGCATCGCCGCCACATTAGCCGCCAACTTCAACCCATCACTAGCACCAGAAGCAGCCGCATCCACCGCATTTGCATAAACCTGTTCCACCTTCACCTCAACCACCCCAGCAGTCAGGGATTTTTCCGTTTCCGGGTACAGCAATTTAGAAATAGCCAAAGCCGCTGGTGCGGACATTACCGAAGCGGCAATTAAATGTTCCGCCGCCACTCCAAAAGAAATATAAGCGGCCATTACTCCCCCCGCAATTGTCGCAAAACCACCAGTCATTACAGCATGAAGTTCCGAGAGAGTCATGGTCGATAAATAGGGTTTAATTAACAGAGGAGCTTCCGTTTGTCCGATAAAGATATTCGCAGCACAAGAAAGGGTTTCTGCACCGGAAGTTTTCATGGTTTTCATCATTCCCCAAGCCACCACCTGCACCACTCGCTGCAAAATTCCGTAATGATAAAGTAGAGTAATAAACGAAGAGAAAAAGATAATTGTTGGGAGAACTTTAAAAGCGATAAAATGTTCAGCAAAATTGTCACCGAAGACAAACTTAGCCCCCGCATCAGAAAAATTGAGAAACTGGGTGACTAAATCTCCCAAAAATTTAAATACCGCCAAACCCGGAGCAGTTTTGAGAATCAAAATAGCGAAAATTAGCTGTAAAGCAATTCCCCACAGTATCGGCGGCCACTTAACCGCGCGTCGATCGACTGAAAAGGCATAAGACAGCCCAACAAAAACCACTAAACCCAATACAGAAATAAGTCTGTCCATCTCAGTCACATTCAGCCTATAATAAAAGGTCAAACATCAAAATTACAAAGCAGCCTGATTGCTGCTACCTTTATGCCTCTACCTATAGTTGCTATTATTGGACGCCCCAATGTCGGCAAATCGACCATTGTCAATCGCCTAGCCAACAGCCAAGACGCCATCGTCCACGATGAACCGGGAATTACGCGCGATCGCACTTACAGACCAGCATACTGGGGCGATCGCGAATATCAAGTAGTAGACACCGGCGGGCTAGTATTCGACGACGAAACCGAATTTCTGCCCATGATTCGCGAACAAGCCATGGCCGCCCTCGCAGAAGCCAGTGCAGCAATTTTCGTAGTAGACGGAAAAGTGGGACTGACTGGGGGCGACGAAGCCATCGCCTCTTGGCTGAGACTGCAAAAAGTCCCCGTCATTCTAGCCGTCAACAAATGCGAATCGGAAACTACCGGACTCACCCAAGCAGCAGATTTTTGGCAATTAGGGCTAGGAGAACCTTACCCAATTTCCGGCATCCACGGCAACGGCACCGGCGAATTGCTCGACCAATTAATTACTTATCTTCCCACAGAAGTATTACCGGAAGTAGAAGAAACTAAAGTAGCAATTATTGGCAGACCAAACGTCGGCAAATCCAGTTTGTTAAACGCATTTCTGGGAGAAAACCGCGCCATAGTCAGCCCAATTTCCGGGACAACTCGCGATGCGATCGACACCATCGTCAAACGTGGCGATAACACCTACCGTTTAATCGACACCGCCGGAATTCGCAAAAAGAAAAATGTGGAATACGGTGCAGAATTCTTCGGGATCAACCGCGCCTTCAAAGCCATCCGTCGCGCTGATGTCGTGCTGCTAGTAATAGATGCCATTGATGGCGTTACCGATCAAGACCAAAAATTAGCCGATCGCATCAGCCAAGAAGGTAGAGCCTGCATCATCGTCGTCAACAAATGGGACGCCGTAGAAGACAAAGAATCCGATACCATCTACGAATACGAAAAAGAAGTCAGAGCTCGACTTTATTTCCTCGATTGGGCAGAAATGATTTTTGTCAGCGCCATGACAGGACAGCGAGTAGAAAAAACCATTGAATTAGTAGATAAAGCATCCAGCGAACACAAACGCCGCGTCACCACCGCCGTCATTAATGAAGTCATAGAAGAAGCCACAAGCTGGCACTCCGCCCCAGTGACACGCCAAGGAAAACAAGGCAAAATCTATTACGGCACTCAAGTGCGATCGCAACCACCAACCATCGCCCTATTTGTCAACGACACCAAACGCTTCACCGAAAACTATCGGCGCTACATGGAAAGCCAATTTCGCAAACACCTAGGCTTTACAGGCACACCCATGCGGTTACTTTGGAGAGGCAAAAAAGTTCGTGAATCAGAACAAAGCAGCACAAACAGAGCACTCCGGGTCAAGTAATTCTTGATAGTGTGGATTTTGGATTTTAGATTGAAAAAAAAGCTGTTTGATGATATAATTAATTACGATTTACAGCCAAAGACTTAATCTAAAATTCAAAGCTTTTATTAAATAACAAAAGTTAAAAAAAATGGGTGCATCTCAGTTTTGCCAATATATTCGTAGGGGCGAAGCATGACCGCGGTAAATCTGTGGTTATGACTAATAAAATGTCTGCGGTCATGCTTCGCCTATGCGAAATCAGGATGCTCCCAAAAAATAAATTAATCAACATTCAATCAATCACCAATAAATAAATTGAAATTAATTAAAAAATCTAACATCTAACAAACACAAGATGGATTTATTGAGATCGCTTCCCATTGGACTATACCTGGAACAACCCATAACTTGGCTCCACCGCCTCGACCCGCGAGTCAAATTAGCCTGGTTGATGACATTCCTGATTGCGCCCATACTCGCCAATCCAATCTGGCGATTGATGCTAGTCGGAATGTTAATCATCCTGACACTAGGTGCAGCAATTCCCCTCCGCGTGTGGAAACAGCAAATGGGAATGCTGTTGCTATTCTGCTTGTTAGTATTTGGCCTGAGCACGATCGCCCCTGATGCACTCCCATCCGAACACCAGCCCCGTCTCCCCGCCGACGAATTAGCCTTTTCCCAGCAGCCGAAAACTCTCCCCGAACCCACTAAACCAAAACCCTGGTACGAACCCTTTAATTTAGACTCAAAATCTACCAACCAAAAGCCCAAATCCCCAACCCAAAAATCTCTCCCTCAACCCACAAATTATAATTACGTTTTACTCAAGCAAGGCCCGATCAAAATCACCCGCAAATCCCTAGATTTAGCTATCAACGTTAGCACCTTATTTTTTACAGTAATTTACAGCACCAACCTCTATCTCCTTACCACAGCCAGCGAAGAAATTACCACTGCGATCGAAAACTTAATGCAGCCCCTGCGCCGCTTGAACTGGCCGGTGACAGAAATAGCTTTAACCTTAACTTTATCTTTGCGCTTCATTCCCCTAGTATTGGAAGAAATTCAAAATTTAGTGCGATCGGTCCGAACCAGAGCCATAAACTGGAAAAAACTAGGATTGAGACGTGCTGCTCAAGTATGGTTGACGATCGCCGAGCGATTGTTAGAAAACTTGCTTTTGCGAGCAGAACAAATTGCTAGCGCCATGCAAGTTCGTGGCTTCACCAGTCCCGATCGACATCGCGTAGCATGGCACAAGTTGCACTTAAAAATTCGAGACTGGATCGCGATCGCCTGCTTAATAGTCCTCTGGAGTGCCCGCTTAGTTTGGGGCTGGGACAGTTAAAATTGAACATCTATCTAGGGACATAGATACTAGACGTTCCACGCATTCAAGCCACAAAGCGAGGGATTGGGCGATCGCTTTGTGGAAAAAATTTACACGCCCGCCGCACAAAAAGATTGTGCGCAACTAAATTCTCAACATAGCAGCATTAAAGGTAAAATGAATCGAGTTTCGTAGAACCAACTAGCAGAGCGCGGGCCAGCAAAAGAAGCCGTTGTCAAGGCCCTAGGCACGCAGGGCTGTTGCATTCTTTGTAGGGGCAATCCCACGCCCGGTTGCCCCAATGCCTGAAATGACTGAAAATGGTCTGTGGGGGGGTAGGCACGGGGGCACTACCCCTACAAAGGGGTAGGCACGGGGGCCATTGGTGTCAACTTAAGCCTGAAAGCCTTGGTATCTCTCGTTCATAGCCAAGTCTAGATCCCCCTAAATCCCCACCCCCCCCCTAGCCCCCCCACCCCCCCCCTGCCCCCCCCAAGGGGGGATGGGGGAAGGGGGACGAAAGATCGGACTCTTATCCCCCCCTTCTTAAGGGGGGCTAGGGGGGATCTAGATTTAATAGTCAAACAGCAGTCTGTGGCTACCTTTGACCTTAAGTTGACACCAATGGCACGGGGGCACTACCCCTACAAAGGGGTAGGCACGGGGGCACTACCCCTACAAAGGGGTAGGCACGGGGGCACTACCCCTACAAAGCCCTCGTTTTTTGGAGAATGAAACCGCCCTGCCTAGGCACGGGATGGCGGGGACTACGCTATAAAGATAAAGATGTCGAAGTTGAACGATCGGACAGTGGAGCCCCAAAGGTACGACTGCACGGAACAGCCTCAACACTAGCCTCTACTTGGGGAAATTGCCAGTGGCAATAGAGCCTCATCCACGACGGAGACTACTTTAGGCCCACCGCGATCGCCCTTTGCAGCCCCCATTCAACCACATCCGTCCCATCTGAGAGCGAAACTCAAATTTCAAATCTAAAATCTAAAATTGTCCGATTGTGAGCTTTTAATGACTACCGAAACCTACCTTAATCATCCCAATTTTGGCCTTCTATTCAGGGTGTCTCAGGTTGAAGACAGCCAAGAATTATTTACGACTCTATACGCCCAGCGCTTGTTTTTTTTAGTAACAAACGGCCCAGGGGGTTTGAGATTTGAACCCATCAGTCGCTCTGATGCTCGCCTAATGGTCGAAATTCGCCTCCGCACTCTCCGCCGCAGCGGTCAATATAAGGAGTACGACCAATTGCAGATCGTTCACAAGCGAACTTTTCAATAAAAAATTGGTAATTGCCGATCGGTTTTTTTTATGACTATTGCCTCTCGGATTGCTACCATTCGCCAACAATTGCCTGACTCAGTAAGGTTAATTGCCGTTACCAAACAAGTATCTACTGATGCGATTCGGGAAGCCTACGATGCCGGAATTCGGGACTTTGGGGAGAGTAAGGTTCAAGAGACCGCCGAAAAACAAAGTCAACTCCAAGATTTGCCAGGTATCAATTGGCACTTAATCGGTCACTTGCAGGCAAACAAAGCTGCGAAAGCTTTAGAGCAATTCCAGTGGATTCATTCTCTCGACAACTTAAAACTCGCAACTAGACTCGATCGACTAGCCGGAGAACTATCCTGCTCTCCCCAAGTTTGCTTGCAAGTTAAAATTTTGCCCGATCCAGACAAATACGGCTGGACTATCCCCGAACTACTGGCAGACCTTCCCGAACTCAACAGATGTCAGCACCTCAAAATTCAAGGTTTGATGACAATACCTCCCCTCGGATTAGATGACTCACAAATCCTAGAATTTTTTAACACTACCCGCGAACTTGCCGATCGAATCCAGCAGGAAAATTTTGCCCACATTCAGATGGAGCAACTCTCGATGGGAATGTCAGGAGATTATCACTTGGCTATTCAAGCCGGTGCTACTATGATACGGCTAGGACAAACCTTATTTGGTTCTAGGAGGGGATGATATCGCATATATGCTAACATTCGACTCATGGCATAGGTACCACTCAGAATCATCGGTCGAATTTCTGGGCTTGCATCCTCACACACTAAGAAGATACGCCAAGGTCGGGAAAATCAAAAGCATCAACAACGAGGCTAAGCAAAGGCTCTACGATGTAGATTCCTACCAGCGCGGTGCAATTGGAGTTACCCTTGTCTGCTAATGCCGACTTAGTTCACCAAAACAGCGAAATGACCTCGCCAGATTTGTGGAATTCATGTAGCAGCAATACCCAGAGGTAGAAATCATCAAAGATATCAGCTCTGGTCTTAACTTCAAATGTTAGCAAAAAAGTATCGGTTAAATATCAATTAGTCAGCAACCCGTGACTTACGCGCAAGGCGAGTATAGTGGGGGCTGCAAAGTCGTTATGGAGAATAAATCATGAGCATTTTTTCCAAGCTAAAAGATTTTGTGGGCTTTAACAACGAAGAAGAGTACGATGGCGAGTACGATGAATTGGAGGAGGCGCGCTATCAGAACGCCTATCAACCTCCTGAACCGAATCCCGCAGCAGCAGTGGCGGCTGAAGAAGAACGTCGCCAAAATCGCAGAATGCGGGAGAGAGCAGTAGTAGGACCGACAAATACAGATGTTGTTACACCAACCGGGGGAGTAGGGTCAGTAATGAATAACGTGATTGGAATGCCTGGAGCTATGAACGGAGTTTCGGAAGTGGTAGTTATGGAGCCGCGCACTTTTGAAGAGATGCCGGCCGCAATTCGAGCGCTTAAGGAACGGAAATCTGTGGTCTTGAATCTGACCATTATGGACCCAGACCAAGCACAAAGAGCTGTAGACTTTGTAGCTGGTGGTACTTACGCCCTTGACGGTCATCAAGAACGCATTGGCGAAAGTATTTTCTTGTTTACACCAAGCTGCGTTCAGGTAAGAACTCAATCTGGTGTAGTTCACGAAGTACCTCCGGCTCAAGGACGGCCCCGCACTGCGGCTCCGGCACCGACAGTCTGGCCAGCAGAACAAGCTCAAATGGCTCAGTAGTCATCAGTCAGTGGTCAGTAGTTAGTAGTCAGTAGTTAGTAGTTATTAACTAATAACTACTGACTCCGGCATCAAGGCGGGAGACAAATAACATGAGTAATTTCAAATCCGTTGACATCGGAATTATGATTTCTCTCTTCTCTTTCTCTGTGTCCTCTGTGTTCTCTGTGGTTTAATCATTCCGATGCAACCGGAATTGATATAACAACCAATCAGTAGTAAAAATCTAAAACAAATAACCCTTCGACTACGCGGTTCCTGAGCGGAGTCGAAGGGCAGGGCGACGCAAATAACCAACAACAAATAACAAATAATTATGATAAAATTTGGTACGATCGGCGGTGGAGTCATGGGAGAAGCTCTCTTATCCCGCTTAATTGCACAAAAAGTTTATTTGCCTTCGGAAATATTGGTGAGCGAACCACAACTCCAACGCCGCCAGTTTTTGACTCAGAAATACGGGATTGGCACAACAGCTAGCAATCTAGAGGTGGCTGCTGCTACAGAAGTGCTGTTTTTGGCGATTAAACCACAAGTTTTTGAGACGGTTGCTTTGGAATTGGCTGTGGCGGACGATCGCAAACAGGGAAATAATGGAGAGACTGCTAATACTAAGTCAGAAGCGTTAGTAGTGTCGATTTTGGCGGGAGTACCATTGAGCAAGCTCGAACCCGCCTTCCCAGGGCGGGGAGTGCTGCGGGTGATGCCCAATACTCCGGCGACGGTGGGGGCGGGCATGAGCGCGATCGCCCCTGGAAAACTTGTGCAACCGGCGGATTTAGAATTGGTAAAGCGGATTTTTATGGCGGTGGGAGAAGTGGTGGAAGTCCCTGAAAATATGCTGGATGCGGTTACAGGACTTTCGGGTTCAGGGCCAGGTTATGTGGCGATTTTGATCGAAGCCTTGACAGATGGCGGTGTGTGTGCTGGTCTGCCACGGGCGATCGCCTCCCAATTAGCCCTACAAACAGTATTCGGTACGGCGAAACTATTACAAGAAACGGGAATGCACCCAGCAGAATTGAAAGATAGAGTCACAAGTCCCGGTGGCACAACGATCGCCGGCATTGCTAAACTCGAAAGTAATGGCTTTCGTTCCGCGCTGATCGAAGCAGTGAAAGCAGCTTGTTTGCGTTCTCAAGAATTGGGAAAATAACCACAGAGAATTTAAAATGGCTTACAGCGAATTCAAGCTAAAGGAACTTGTCAAGCAATTCGACTTAACTCTCCAGGAAAATCAAGATTTATTTGCCCATATATCAGAAGTAGAATCTAGCGAAATCCTAAAATTAGCCTTGAAAGAAAACGCAGGATTAGCAGTAGATATAAATACTGAAAAAGCTCGTTCTGAACTGATTATTGCACCAATTTTACTCGAAATTAGACGACAATTAAATTACCAAATTGGTTTATTTTCCGGTTCCGAGTTTAATGTCGCTCCTGAAAAAGGATTAAATGGAACTTGCGATTTTTTAATGAGTTTGTCAGCGGAACGCCTGTTTATCAGCGCCCCTGTGATTACCCTTGTTGAAGCTAAAAAAGAAGATATTAAGGCTGGTTTCGGGCAGTGTGCAGCCGAGATGTTAGCCGCTCAATTATTTAATGAGGAAGAGGGAAATCAGATTCCGATTATTTATGGAGCTGTGACATCGGGTACTGTATGGAGATTTTTGAAGTTAGAGGGACAGATTGTGTCTATTGATGCGATCGAATATTACCTGAGAGATATTGGAAAAATTTTGGGGATTTTGTTAAGCGCGATACCCAGTGCCCCGACTTCGCCGAAGTTGTCAGGAATCTAATAGGTCGATCGCATTTTACAACCAGATTATTTTTATTGTAAATATCTACAGCGTGCATTGTCATCTCATGTTGCAATCCATCCTGCAAACCTTTAATTAGCTTGAGCTAATTATCCACAATTAAAAATTTGCTTGGCGGTCAAATTCAACTCAGAGAACACCGCTGATTCAACCCTTTCATCTCCCCGAAACAGCTTAATTTGATACTCACCATCAACTAACTGATAAACCGATAAAGTCGGCTGTTTCGGAACACCAATATAACGGCTACCCCCTAAACCCAAATAATCTACAATCCAATATTCAGGAATTCCTAATGCTTCATAATCAATCATTTTGTGTGCATAATCATCGCGCCAATTGGTGCTGACTACTTCAACAACTAATTTAATCGAATTTACCTGAGTAATAACTGATTCTCTTTCCCATCGATACTCATTGGCTGCTACGGCTTGTTTATCTAATACAATCACATCTGGATCGTAACCAGAGTTGTCGCTAAATTTAATTGTACATTCCTTCGGAATAAAGTAAGGAAGTTGTAAGCGCCTAATTTCTAAACCAAACTCAAAGGACTGAAAACCTGCGATCGCTGAATGTTTACCAGTTGGATTTGGCATTTCAACAATAACTCCGTTATGTAATTCATAGCGTCCGTTTTCTGGTTTACATTCCAGAAATTCATCAAAAATCATTAACTTGGATATCGCTTGAGTCATGGTAAAGTCTCCAATGCTCTAAGATCGTTTGATTCTGATTCAGTAGTCAACAGTAAAAAATCATGTCGGTGCAACTGGAATTGATATCAATCGCTAGCTGCTGTTTCCAATTTCTCCCCAATCCTCGGTTCTGTCCCGTTCAATAGCCGCTGAATATTGCTGCGGTGCCGCACAATTACAAATACGCCACCCGCAATTCCAAACAATACATAAGCTAGCGGCTGATTTAAAACAAACATCAATCCAGCAACGCTAATTGCACCCATAATTGAACTCAAAGAGACAATTCGTGACACTGCAAATACGATCGCAAAAATCCCGAAAGTTCCTAAACCTACTGGCCAATATAAACCCAGTAAAACTCCCAAACTTGTAGCGACAGATTTGCCACCTGTAAAGCCCAGCCAGATAGATTTGCTGTGGCCTAAGACTGCAAATAAACCTGCTAGAGTTGCCATCCAAGGTATGATGGTTTCAGTGTTTTCTAAACCTGCGGTGGTTGCTAGCTGTTGGGTAAAAGTGAGAGAGTAAATGTAGCGGATTAGGCCGATCGCACTTACGCCCTTCAACACATCAACCAGCAACACCGCCAACCCCGGCCACTTCCCCAAAGTCCTCAGCACATTAGTCGCACCAGTGGAACCAGAACCAACCTCTCGAATATCAATTCCCAGCATCCATTTACCCAAGGCGTACCCAGTCGGAATCGAACCGAGGAAGTAAGCGGAAATTAGCAATGCTCCATTTAAAATTATCCAGCTAGCCATGTTTTGATTTTAGATTTCGTGTACTTTTAAGATTTGGAACCTTTCTCTTACCATAATTAGCAATTAGCAATTAGCACTTAGCAATTAGCAATTAGCAATTAGCAATTACCAATTACCAATTACCAATTACCAATTACCAATTACCAATTACCAATTACCAATTTAAAAATCCTTAGCAGCTATCAAACTTTGGGGATCGGGAGCAAAAGCTAGCCACAGCGGAAATTGCAGCATTGACAAACTAATTAAATCCTCAGTTTCATCAATCACAATTAACGGTAATTTGCCATCTTTCACCAAGCGATCGGCTTTTTGAGCCAAAGCCTCCGCAGACTCAAACATAATAATCCCCCGTTCTGGGCCAAAATCGCTGCGAGTAATCCCCAAACAATCTTGCAAACCCCGGCGCCATTCTCCCAAACGTTCTGGACTGTTGGCGAGTACCAAAGTCCGCACCCGACTACCATAGACGCTGGTGAGCACAGAAATAATTGTCGAAGTAATCAGGATATTTTGCAAGCGGGAACCCATAGTCCGCAAAGCACCCCTTCCTCCTTGGGTAAAAAACCAGTTAGAAACTCGTTCGGCGTGGATGGGTTCAAAGGTGCGGCGGAGTTGCCAAGGCGGGCCATAATAGTCCGGGAGAGTGCGATATTGATCGAGAGTGCGACGAATTTGCTTAGCCTGTTCTTGAAATCCCTGTTCGGAAAATCTGGGATTTATGGGTGCTGAGGAGGAAGATTCTTCCACCGTAAATTGCTGTGTTTTTTCCGGTACTGGTGGTGTCAAATCTAAGAGTTCGGCGGTGGCTGCTAAATCCTGTAAACTGCCTACTAGATAGTCTTTGAAACCCTGGACTCGAATTGCCAAATCTTGGGAAACGCCTGCGAAAGTGGTTCGCATTTCTTTTTGAATGCGATCGCGCCGACGTTCCAGTTTTTCTACTTCGATTTGTAACGTTTGTTTGCGCTGGTCTAATTGAATCAAGCCGTCTTGTACCAAACGTCCGATCGATGCTTGAGCCTCACCCAATGCTTCTAAGGCCTTGACTTTTTCGGCTTCTAGGCTGGCAATTTTATCGGTCAAATCTTGTGCTTGCTGCTGCAATGCTTGGACTCGCTCTGCCAAATATTCGATAACATTTTCTTGGACATCTGTTACCATTTCTGCCAGTGGCGTTGGCGTAGAGTCTGGCTGCGGATGAATTTGAGCGATTGGGGACTCCTCCTGGCCCTGGGATAATTCGATAGGAGGCACAATGGGGGCGAGGGCACTTGCTGCGTCAACGAATTGGGCGATTTCGGAATCTGTCGCGCTTAACTGGATGTCTGTTTCTGGCCCAATTTGGCCAAGGGGTTCTGGTTTCTCCATCTCCACCCTTGGTAAATCCTCTGTCGGCGATGGGAGTTGGTCCAAATCCTGATGCACGGGCAAATTAGACTCGCTCTCAACGGTTGGCGGGACTGGTGGTGCTTGTGGTTCTTGGGTTGGAGATTCGTCTGAATTCATGGGAAATTTTGTTTAGCATGGGGCACGGAAAAATTAAAAATTAACAACTTTTTCAGTCTTGACGGGGACAACGCTGTTCTAAGCAAGTCTGTAGCATTTTACGATCGAACAGAACCGGCAGAAAGTGAATACTGTTAATTTCTTTGAAGTAAAACAAAATTGGCACTGCGGGCCAAAATATCCGCCAATTTTGCCATTCTCGGTAAGGAAACTGGCGAATTAACTTTTGCGATCGATAAATGTCCAAATTGGTTGGGGTGAATTGCAGACGGATGGTAGCGGCTTGATACATCAAAAACAAGCCGAACAGCGAAAGTGGCAAACTCACCCACTTCTGCACGAACAGCAGCGGTACGGCGGCAAGCACGAGGACTAGGGGAATCGCATAACTGGGTTCAAGTTCGATCGTATTTGTCGGTGTGCTAGAAGAGGCAGTTGTATTCACGGGCTTAAGCCAAACGAATTTTGTCAATAATTTATATTTTACCGTTTCCCAGCTTAAAGGCCATTGGTGTCAACTTAACGTCAAAAGTAGTATCAGTATACCGTCTGCTAATGAGCAACTCGATCCCCCCTAGCCCCCCTTAACAAGGGGGGGACAGGAAGCACTCAAAGTCCCCCTTCCCCCCTTGGGGGGGGCTAGGGGGGGGTGGGGATTTAGGGGGATCGAAACTTGAGTGCAAGCTACATTTATTATGGGTTTCTATCTTAAATTGACACCAATGGTCACAGGCCTTTGAGTACGCTGCTACCAGTCCCCTGAAACATCACCCAAGTCATCAAAAAATTACAGATAAAAATAGCCAGCAAAGCTGTCACCACGGCAGTTGTAGTCGATTGGCCGACACCCTTGGCCCCTCCTGTGGTGGTTAAACCCCAGCTTGTACCGATCACAGCAATCAAAGCACCGAAGACAAAAGCTTTAATTGTGGCGCTGCAAATATCCCACAGTGTCAGAAAAGTGCGGACTGATTCTAGAAAGACGGTTTGAGAGACTCCGTACATCGTCGTCGCAATCAGCAATCCGCCAGCGATGCCCGTGACGAGGGACAAGATGGTTAAAATTGGTAGCATCAAGCAGCAAGCAATGACGCGGGGAATTACGAGATAGTCGATCGGGTCTGTTCTGAGCATCAGCAGGGCGTCTATCTGCTCTGTTACCTGCATTGTGCCGATTTCCGCCGCAAAAGCCGAACCTACTCGTCCGGTGACAATCACGGCGGTTAAAACCGGGCCTAGTTCGCGAGTCAAAGACAGGGCCAAGACTCCGCCGACGACATTACCGGCACCGAGGTTGATAAACTCTCTGGCTACCTGGACTGTAAATACCATGCCGACAAAACCCGCAGTCAGCAAAGCAATCAACAGGGATTCTGGGCCAACTGCTGCCATTTGGTCGAGGGTGTTGCGACGGTTTATTTTGCGGGTGAGCAAGTGCAGCATTACTTGGCCTCCCAATAAAATTGCTGCTAGCAACCGCCGACTCCATAAAGTGAGACTCGAAGATGTAGTAGGGCTCACGGGGATTGGGACTGTATAACTACTGGAAAAAATGAAATCTATCTACAAATCTTAAACAAGTTTCTTCTCTAACATTTAAGATTTCTGACGGAATTAGCCGCGAAGGGCGATCGCTACCTATCTTGGAAAAAGACAGGTTTTGTTGACTTGTACACCTTTCGGCAGTTTAGCTGAATTTAGTGACTCCTATGAGCATTTTTCCTAATTTTCTTCGATCGGTACTGCTGACGAGCCTGTTGAGCTTTTTCGCCCCTTTATTGTTAATCGGCGTGGGATTGACTAGCTTTTTGCTGCTCGGTCTGGTGCCTGCTCTCCAAGGGGTTGGTCGTTCTGGGGAAGACCTGATTTTACAGTTTTTGGCTACTTTCGGCAGTGGTTGTCCCCTCCAGGGGTTTTTGGTGATTGGCACTACTTTTGGTTTGGTGGGTGCTTTGTTTAATACCTACGCTTCTTTTGGACACTCCCGGTGGACAAGACAGTGAGTTACCAAGATAGCGAGTAAAAGACCCGAATCAAGACTCCCGAAGCCATCCATCTCAAGTTAGAAATTCCGGGTATGGAAGCTGAAGATTTGGACGTGCAAGTCACAGCAGAAGCGGTTGCTATCAGCGGCGAACGGCGATCGGAAACTCAGACAACAGAAAAAGGCATGACTCGCTCCGAGTTCCGCTACGGCTTTTTCCGCCGGGTAATTCCCCTACCTACCCGCATTCAAAATGAAAGCGTAGAAGCTGAGTATAAAAATGGGGTCTTGACCCTGAATTTGCCCAAAGCCGAAGCAGAAAAGAACCGCGTGGTGAAAGTGCAAATCGGTGTCAAATAATTGTTTACCAGTTTAGTTAGTTAATTAGTAGGGGGCGCAGTGCGCCCCTGATTAGTTTGGGGAATCGGCAATTGGAAATTGGGTAATTTAATTCTCGGTACTCACAATAGGCGATAATATTTATTCCCCTATTAAGTAACTCCACTTAATTAAACGTAAAATACGGATGACCGAAAAGCTGACTGCATAAGTCTTCTTCCTTCTTCCTTCTTCCTTCTACTTAGCAATTTTTTTACAAATAAAGTAGGTATTGTTTCCCACATCAGTTTACGATACTTAGTGGAGAATTTTTATGAGATGAGGTAAAACTGAATGCCTGATATTGTTGATATTGCTGTAGGTGCTGGTTCGTTCCAAACCCTGGTAACAGCGGTGCAAGTGGCTAATTTGGTAGACGCCCTCAAAAGTCCGGGCCCTTTCACTGTTTTTGCACCCAATGACGACGCCTTTGCCAAGTTGCCGCCCGGAACTATCACCACTTTAGTACAGAACGTTCCCCAACTGAGCCGGATTCTGATGTTTCACGTTGTCTCTGGCAAGTTTATGAAGGCTGATTTGGCAAAACTCGGTTCTGTCACTTCCCTGGAAGGTTCACCGATTAAAATTGATTGCTCAGACGGTTTTGAGGTAAAAAATGCTACTGTTGTCGCTGCCGATATCGAAGCTGATAACGGTGTGATCCACGTCATAGATACCGTAATTTTAATGGGATAGTTTCGTCCTCACGCCCAGCCACCGGAGTGAAGCAGGTGTTTTGTGCTGTTGCTTCGCTCCCGCTAGAGTGCGACGATCGCATATGTTGAAGCAAGAAGCAAGAAGGCTCCCTTCCTCTTCCCTAGGGGTCAACTGGCTGAGGATAAAAATAAGTTAGAAGGAAAATGCCAGAACATCAATGCTTTGAGCACTGCAAAACCTCCTAACTGCCTTGGGGTTTGCTATACTGTTTTTTTTAAAGGTAGAATGCAGGATAAGTATCAAAAATTTGTATTGTTGTCAAATATATTTAACCATTTTTGTTGAAAAAAATTTGATAATCAATCAACATAACATCAGCAAATCAGTGTAATCAGCACTATGCAAATCCTAGCCGCCAGCCTCAAAGCAAAAGTCCGCCAGCGTACCTTGGAAGTGCAAGTTTTTAAGGAACTGACTGCTAAAGTGCAATTAGCTTTCGGTGCTGAGGAAATTTGGTCTGCTGGTATCGAATATCTAGGGCGCTTGATTCCCACAGAAGCGATCGCTATTTTGACCCATTCGGACGATCGCATATACTGTCAAAACTCAGCGCCGTTAACGGAAGCGACAACATCGGAAATTGAGTCTCGCTTGCGGGAGGCTCGCACTCAATGGCTGGGAGGAAATCGGGATTGGGCGCACAATCTGGAACACCCCCCAATTGTTGAGTTGCAATCTGTGTTGATGGCTCCGGTGATGCTCGATGAAAGCACAGAATTTTTGGGAGTGTTGTTCATCGGTGCAGTGGGGGCGAAGGTTTTTGATTTCGATCGCCTGTGCTTGCTCCATACGACTGCTCACATCTGTTCCCAAGCATGGGTAAATTTATCTAAACAGCAAAATTTAGAGGTATCAGCGAGTAAGAATTTTCCGCTAGATTTGTCCTCACAAAATCAACAACTATTGCTGCGAAGTTTGATTGACGCTACCCCGGACAGAGTTTTTGCCAAAGATCGAAATTTTAGATACATTTTAGTCAATCAAAGCTTTGCTGACTACTTAGGTAAAACCGTTGCGGAAATTATTGGCAAAGATGATATTGAATTAGGATTTTCGGAAACAGTAGTATTTGGCGATCGCGATGGCGGAATTAGAGGCTGGCGCGAAGACGATCGAGCCGTACTCGCTGGGGAGAAAATTCACAATCCTGACAGCCCGATCGCCTTTACTAACGGCAAACATCACATCTTTGATACCCAAAAACGGCCGGTCTATGATGCTGCGGGAAATGTATTCGCAATTTTGGGTTTTTCTCGCGAGATTACACAATCCTCCATAACAGATACAGCTAGACGTGAAAGCCAAGCCCAAATACAAAAAATTACGGCTAATATACCAGGTACGGTGTATCAAGTGGATTTGCATCCCGATGGCTCCCTGGCTTTCTCTTTTTTGAGTGCAGGTTGTCTAGACTTGTATGAAATTGAACCTCTTGCTGCTCAGCAAGATATTCAGATAATTGTTGACTTAATTCATCCTGAAGATCGAGATGAATTTGTCAATTCTGTACTCCTGGCTGCTGAAAATTTGCAGCCTTGGCGCTGGGAAGGCAGAATTGTCACCCCCTCTGGAAAACTTAAATGGATTCGAGGAGATGCACATCCTGAAGTCCAGGAGTCTGGGGCTATGCTTTATTACGGTTTGTTTCTCGATGTTAGCGGACGAAAACAAGCTGAATTGAAGCTGCAACTATATCAAGAAATATTTTTAAAATCCAATGATGCGATCGCAATTATCGACCCCCAAGGATATTATTGGGAAAGAAATCTAGCTCACAAGGCTTTGCTGGGCTACAGCGAATCAGCATTGGGACGAGAAACGCCGGCAGTCCACCTAGGAGAAGACACCTTTGCATCGATTCTGCAAAGTTTAGCTCTTACTGGAAGCTATCGAGGTGAAATTACCTGTTTTAAGGCTGTAGAAGCTGGAACTGTGGAGGTGGAACTTTCGGCTTTTTCTGTGCTAAATGAAGCTAACAATGTAGTTTGTTACGTGACTGTCAACAGAGATATCACTGAACGCAAGCGGGATGAGGAAAGACTCAAACTTTACCGACAAATATTTTTAAACTCCAACGATGCGATCGTGATTATTGATGCTGATGGGTTTTTTATCGAACAAAATTGCGCTCACCAATCTCTCCTACAATATACAGATGACGAATTAGAAACAGAAACGCCTCGGCAGATTACGGGGGAGCGATTTTGGGAAATTGCTAAAAGTTTAAGTCAAAATGGAACTTTTAGGGGTGAAACTACTAATTTAACTAAAAATGGAAGAACTTTGGCGATCGATGTAGCTGCATATTCTGTGATTAATGATGGCGGCGATGTCATTTGTCATGTTTGTGTCAAACGCGATATTACTGAACGGAAAAGAGCAGAAGAAGAACGCCAAAAATTTGTTTCCCTCATTGAAAACAGCAGCGATTTTATCGCCATGGCTACCCTGGAAGGGCAAACATTGTTTGTCAACGAAGCTGGACGGCGACTGGTGGGTTTGGAAAATATTTCTCAAGCTCTCTATACAGAGATTTGGGATTATATCGGTGCTGGTTTTCAACAGAAGTTTATTCAAGAGATTTTGCCAAAAATTCGCACTCAGGGACAGTGGCAAGGAGAAGGTATACTGCAACATTTACACAGCGGTAAACGGTTTGATGCTTTGATGAACGTTTTTCTGGTGAAACACCCGAAAAACAGAGAACCACTGTGTTTTGCTACGGTAATTCGCGATGTCACTGAACGAAAAAAAGCCGAAAGAATGCTCCGGCAACAAGCAGAACAGGAACGGTTGGTGTCGGCGGTGGCTCAGCGGGTTCGCCAGTCTCTTAACCTCACTCAAACTCTTAACACTGCTGTCCAAGAAATTCGACAATTACTAGCAACTGACCGCACTGTAATTTACCGTTTTGAATCAAATAAAACCGGAGTGGTGGTGGTTGAATCCGTCGGCAATGATTGGATGCCCATGCTGGGCAGAAAGCTTCTAGAGAATTGTTTTGGTGAGAGTTACAAAGCGATGTATATGGCGGGGAAAATTCAAGCTATTGAAGATATTTATACTGCTCAATTGAGTGAAACTCATCGGGCTTTTCTGGCTACTTTGCAAGTAAGGTCTAATTTAGTAGTCCCGATTTTTATCGCTGATGAAAAGCAAGACTTGAACACACAAGTCTTTTCTAAAAATCCCCAGACTGGCTTGCAGGAAGGGATTTTAGAAACGAGTCAAAATCGATTGTGGGGATTGCTGGTTGCTCACCAGTGCAGCGATTGTCGCGCTTGGACTGATTCTGAGGTGGATTTGTTGGGCAGATTGAGCGTACAGTTGGCGATCGCCATTCAGCAATCTACTCTGTTTGAACAAGCCCAACAAGCACGGGAAGCTGCACTGGAAGCGTCTCGGATGAAGTCGCTATTTTTAGCCAATATGAGTCACGAAATTCGGACTCCCATGAATGGGGTGATGGGAATGACCGATCTCCTATTGAAAACTAATCTGACTCCCGAACAACTTGACTTTATGCAGACATTGAAAGTTAGTGGTCAAAATCTGCTCTCAATCATTAATGATATTCTTGACCTCTCGAAACTAGAAGCAGGAGAAATGCGATTGGAAACTCTAGGATTTAATGTCAGTATCTGTCTGGAGGAAGTCTTGGAGTTGTTGGCAACTCCTGCACAACAAAAAGGTATAGAATTGGTAGCTTTGATTGACAGAGATGTACCGCTACAAATTAGAGGTGATGCGGTCCGTCTGCGTCAAATTCTTACTAATTTGGTAAATAATGCTATTAAATTTAGCGAAGGAGGAGAAGTCATGATTGAGGTTTCTCTTTCCAGTCAAAAAGGTTTATTGACGACCAGGATTCCCCAAAAAAGCCAGGAAATACAACCGTTAATCTTGGGGATAGAAAGACAACAATATTTGATATTTAAAGTTAAAGATAGTGGAATCGGAATTAATCCAGAAGACCTAAACAAGCTATTTCAATCGTTTACTCAAGTTGATGCTTCTACTACTAGAAAATATGGAGGTACTGGTTTGGGACTGGCAATTTCCAAGCAGTTGGTTGAGTTGAGTGGCGGTGAAATTGGTGTGGAAAGTACCCCCGGTGCTGGTTCGACTTTTTGGTTTAGTTTGCCGGCTATTAAGGAGATGGTAACTAATACCGCGACGGCTTCGGAAGTGAATTTGCAAAAAATGCTGGCGGGTAAAAAAATCTTGGTTGCTAGTGATAAGTCGCCTGTGCGAGAAATGCTGCGGAGAATGACTGTTGTTTGGGGAATGGAAGTTCAGGAAGCTGATAGTGGCTGGATGGCGATCGCCTCTTTGTACAAAGCTATCAGCCAAAATATCCCCATTGATATTGCTTTGGTTGATATTCAGTTGCCGGAAATGCTCACAGGAAGCCTGGAACGCTTAATTATTTCTGAGTCAGCAATGCAGCAAACTAAGTGGGTAGTTTTGACTTCTGTGGTTCAGATAGAAGAGGCAAAACGCTTATTGAATACCGGTTTTAGTGGTTACTTAATTAAACCTGTCAAAACTCATCGGGTGTTGGAATGTTTGGTAAAGGCGATCGCTCCTGATGCGGTAATGAAGGAAGAGGAGGCCAATTCGACTGTCACAGGTACTGTCGATGGAGAATTAGTTGCTAAACAACAGGAGTTAGCTAACTTGAAGATTTTGTTGGTTGAAGATACTCCTATTAATCAAAAAGTTTGTCTGAATCAAATGAGAGTTTTGGGAGGTGCTGCGGATGTGGCTAATAACGGTGAAGAGGCTTTATCTATGGTGGCGATCCAGAAGTATGATATTGTGTTAATGGATTGCCAAATGCCAGTTTTAGACGGTTATGAAGCTACCGCTCGATTGCGTGGCCTGGAAGCCGCAGCCATTGGCTCTGGTGAGATGCAGCCACACCAACAGACAGTGGTGATTGCGATGACTGCCAATGCTTTGAAGGGCGATCGAGAAAAGTGTCTGGCCGCTGGCATGGATGATTATATCACCAAGCCAATTTCTATTGACAAGTTAAAAGCTATACTAGAAAAATGGTCTACACATTTAAGAATTAAGTATCAAATATCTAATATTGACAATTCACAGACTTCTGCTAAGGAGCTAAAAATAGATATAAAACTCGATCTAGAATCTTTAGTAGATGTCGAACATTTGCACGAAATTACTGGGGCTGATTTAGAGTTTGAACGGGAGATATTACAAGCTTTTCTGGTTGATACTAGCAATTATTTAGAATCTGCTAAACAAGCCCTCGCTGCGGGAAATGCCGAAGCCCTAGGGCGCTATGCTCACCAAATTAAGGGTGTCAGCGCTACGGCTGCGGTACGATTAATGCCTGAGATTGCTGCCCAACTTCAAAGTCGCGCCGAATCACAGCCAGAGGATCTCGAAGGCGCTGCTTCCCTGATTGCTCAGCTAGAGGTGATTCTGGCTGGTTTTCAAAACCTCAGTGGTAGTCAATGGACTTTAGATCTTAAATCTGAGATTTGACAATCTATCCTCAAGGGGGAGTTTATGTAAACTTTTTTAAAGTTTAATCAAGATTTTTATTTCTATGTGAAGAGATTTGGAACTCTTATAACGTCTTGTGTGTTGTAGCGCTGGACACTACTCTTTTCAGTTATTGTGGTCAAATATAAAATAATCATTAAGTCGATGGCTCTTAAGGTGCTTTTCGTCTATCGGCTCAAAATACCAAGATCAGCTTCTCGTTAGGCCCGCCCATCTAAAGGGGTATTCACCCTCAAGGAGATTTTATGACTCCAGTCATGTTACGTCAACTCTGGTCACTAATTGAAACCACCCAAGCCACTGTGCTGGTGACTTTGGATGATGACACCTTGGTACAGTGGTTACTCAAACAGTTGAAGATGAACTCTGCGCTCAATGGTAAAGAAGCAGATGTGTTAGATGAGTACATCCAGTCTCGGCTTTCTCTCATCCGCGATTTAGCAGAGCAGCGACTAGCCCCTGAGCTATTGTGATCCTATTGAATTGGAATCGCATAAATATTACACGAGAAAGGGGGCGATCGCTCCTCAAGCACAAAAATCACCAGCGGGTTGTCCCTGGGCTGGCGCTGTGCAACTCCGGGCGCAAACAGCCGATTCTGAAGGGAGAATTTTCAGTGATAGCAAATCCCGGTGATGCACCCCCTTTTTGGTCGATCGCTAATTCCCGTCTCCACCTCGATAAATAGAGGTTATGAAGGCAAATTTAGTCTCAGGTGCGATCGACCACAGTTATCGTCAGCGACAAGGTAGGATTGTCAGGAAAGCGTTCTACTAAAACCTATGCGTAAATGGAAATTTCTGTTGTGGGCAACTATGTTAATGGTAGTACCATTGACAGCTTGTAGGGATCGATCGCTACAAACAGGACAAACACCACAAACCGGACAAGCGGCACAAACAAATGCTACCGAAGGCAAATCGCAACAAGGCTCAAGTCGGATAGATACAATCCTGAGTCGCGGTAAACTAATTTGTGGAGTCAGTGGTCAACTACCGGGTTTTAGCTTTGTAGATGAAAAGGGTAAATACTCCGGATTAGATGTAGATGTATGCAGGGCGATCGCGGCCGCAATATTTGACGATCCTGAGAAAGTAGAATACCGCAATCTCAACGCCAAAGAAAGATTTACAGTTTTGCAAGCGGGGGAAATAGACATTCTCAGTCGCAACACTACCTACACAGTCAGTCGCGACAGCACCACCGGGCTCGAATTTGCCCCTGTCATCTTTTATGACTCTCAAAGCATCATGGTCAAAAAAGACAGCGGTATTAAGAGCTTAAAAGATTTTGCAGGTAAATCGATCTGCGTCCAAACAGGTACCAGTACCGAACAAAACTTATCCGACCAAATGCGAAAATTGGGAGTTAAATACACTCCAGTCGTTTTTGAAGATGTGAACGCTACCTTTGCTACCTATCAAGAAGGTAGATGTCAGGGAGTCACCGCCGATCGATCGCAACTTGTCTCCAAACGCACAACTCTACCCACTTCCGAAAACAACGTGATTTTGCCAGAAGTGATGTCAAAAGAACCTTTAGCCCCAGCCGTAAAAAGCGGCGATCCTAAATGGTCAGATGCGGTAAGGTGGATTATTTTTGCAGCGATAGAAGCGGAAGATTTGGGAATTAATTCGACAAATGTAGACCAAATTGTAGCCAGCAGTACAGACCCCAACGTCAAACGTTTGCTAGGAAAAGAAGGAGATTTGGGTAAAGGTTTAGGACTCCCGAACGATTACGCTGCTCGCATTGTGAAAAAAGTGGGCAATTATGGCGAAATGTACGATCGCAATATCGGGCCCAAAAGTACACTCAAACTAGACCGGGGTCAAAACAAACTCTGGAAAGATGGAGGTTTGATGTACTCGCCACCGTTCCGCTAATTTTTGTCAGTTATTGGTTAGTTGTTAGTTGTTATTGGTTAGTTGTTAGTTGTTATTGGTTATTGGTTATTTGTTATTAGTCAGCAGTCATTAGGGATTGGTAAAATCACTAACCACTATCAACTATCAACAAACAACCAATAACCAATCAACCTTCGACTACGCCAGCGACGCAACAAATAACAAATAACCAATAACAAACAACCAATAACAAATAACCAATAACCAATAACAAACAACCAATAACAAACAACCAATAACAAATAACAAATAACTAATATGATTAAACTGCTTAGAGACGATCGGTTTTGGAAAATTGCTGGACAGGCGATCGCCCTAATTTTAGTAATAGTTGTCGGCGCAATTTTATGGGACAATCTCAGCGCCAATTACTCACAACTAGGCATCGCTTTCGGATTTGACTTTCTCAATTCCCAAGCATCCTTTGATATTGGTGAAAAAGTAATTGCCTACAATCCAGAAAATAATTATAAACAAGCTTATTTGGTCGGCTTAGTTAACTCATTGCGAGTGATGGTAATTGGTATAGTTCTAGCAACCATTGCAGGTTTGACTGTAGGAATATCCCGGCTTTCTGACAACTGGTTACTGCGAAGTTTAGCAGGTTTATATGTAGAAATTATCCGCAATACACCCTTGTTGCTGCAATTATTTTTTTGGTATTTTGCAGTGTTCATTTCGCTACCAAAGCTGGAAGAAAACCCGCAGATGAGTGGCCCAGTATACTTGACAAATCGCGGTATTGCAGTCCCTTGGCTGGCGACTTTACCCGGTTTTGAAATTTGGTTGATTTTGCTAACTGTCGGAGTTTTGGCCGCGACTCTTCTGTGGCAGTGGCGCGCCCGCGTTATGATAGAACAAGCGCAGCCAGGAAGACAGTTGCTTTGGGCATTAGGTGCGATCGCTCTGAGTGCAATCTCAGCTTTGATTATTACCAAAAATCTGCCTTTTCGCTTAGATGTTCCCCGCCTCACGCCAGAATTGCAACTGGAAGGAGGATTGAAATTAACTCCAGAATTTGCAGCCCTAGTTACAGGACTCAGCTTGTATACTGGCAGTTACATTGCCGAAATTGTCCGCGCCGGAATTCAATCAGTCCCAAGAGGGCAGATGGAAGCAGCGAAGTCTTTGGGATTGAAATCTGGAACCATAATGCGGTTGGTAATTTTGCCTCAAGCTTTGCGGGTAATTATTCCGCCGTTAACCAGCCAGTATTTGAATTTAGCTAAGAATTCTAGTTTAGCAGTGGCGATCGCCTATCCCGACGTTTACTTTGTGGTGGCTTCCCCGACATTGAATCAAACCGGAAGGGCGATCGAAGCCATGTTAATTATCATGGTAACATATCTCACTATTAGCTTGATAATTTCTCTATTTATGAATTGGTACAATCAAACTGTACAACTAAAGGAAAGATAAAGTTTAATAAGAGTTGAGCTTTTTAATCGCTCGTACAAGGAGAAACCGAATGGCATACAGTGATTTTAGTTTAGCAAAAGTATCTAAAACTTTTGATTTTAAAGTTTTAGATAAAATTAATATGTTTTCTGATATAGCCGAGTTAGAAAGTAGTAGCTTTTTAGAAGAAACACTTCTATATACCGTGCCGTTAGCTATTAGCAGTAACACAGAAAAAGCTCGCTCGGAAATGATAATTGCACCGATTTTGATCGAGTTGAGAAAACAGTTTAATTCTGAGATTAGCTTTTTTTCGGGAATTGACTTTACAATTGATGCCGAACAAGGATTAAATGGAAATTGCGATTTTCTAATTAGTCGTTCTCCCGAATTATTAATTGTTACCGCACCAGTAGTTATTATTGTGGAAGCTAAAAAAGAAAATATTAATGGCGGTTTGGGACAGTGCGTAGCAGAAATGTTGGCAGCTAGAATATTTAACGAACGTGAAGGCAACCAGATTTCGACAATTTATGGTGCTGTTACTAGCGGCACTAACTGGAGATTTTTAAAACTAAAAGAACAAGTGATTGAAATTGACTTGAAAGAATACTTTTTGAACGACATAAAAAAAATATTAGGAATTTTAGCAAGTGCAATTAGAAGTTAACTAAATAACAACTAACAACCTATGGAAACAATACCTATACTTCCGCCCCCAGCCACTGAATCGCCCACCCCTTGGAATTGGGCCCGTAAAAATTTATTTAGTACCTGGTACAACAGCATTTTGACAGTGATTTGTCTAATTGTTAGTTTCCAAGTCATTACCGGAATTATCGTTTGGGCAACTACAAAAGCTCAATGGCGGGTATTAGAAGCTAATTTGCCACTATTTTTTGTCGGCAGATTTCCCAGCGAATCCTATTGGCGGCTGTGGATAGTAACCGGAATAATTACTTTACTAGCCGGCTTAACTTGGGGAAACATTCAGCGCCAAGAAAGGCTGTGGAATCCGCCATTACTGATTTTACTCGGTGCTGGGGTTGTCGGCGCGGTAATTTCCCCGATCGACCTTACCTCCCGCCTCTACTTGCTAGGAGATATTATCATAGCCGCTGCCAGCTATTTTGTGGGTAGACAAATGAACCCCAACCCCCCCTCGCCCCCACCGACCATTTTCCGTCATTTCAGGCATTGGGGCAACCACGGGGGGATTGCCCCTACAAAGAATGAAACAGCCCTGCCCTCGCCCCCCCTTAGCAAGGGGGGGTTGGGGGGGGTTAACTGGATTCCCGCAGCTTGGGCTGTTTCATTCCCAGTAATTTTGTGGTTAATTAAAGGCGGTTTAGGCTTGACAGAAGTCTCGACAAATGATTGGGGAGGTTTAGTATTGACGCTGTTTTTAGCAGTAATTAGTATAGTGCTTTCTTTTCCTTTGGGAGTATTGCTAGCCCTAGGCAGACAAAGCACTTTACCAGTTGTGAAACTGCTATCAACATTATACATTGAAATTATTCGGGGTTTGCCTTTAATTGGCATTTTGTTTCTAGGTCAAGTCATGCTGCAACTCTTCTTGCCGCCAGAATATCCCAAATTAGATAGAGTCATTAGAGCCATTGCTGGATTAACATTATTTAGTGCAGCATACTTAGCTGAAAACGTCCGTGGCGGTTTGCAGGCAGTACCCAGGGGCCAAATAGAAGCAGCAAGGGCGATCGGGCTAAATACACCCTTACTCACACTCTTAATTGTACTCCCTCAAGCATTGCGAACAGTCATTCCGGCGATCGGCGGACAATTCATCGGATTATTCATGGACACATCCCTACTTTCCCTATTCGGAATGTTAGAATTAATCGGCATCTCCCGCGCAGTTTTAGCAAATCCATCCTATATTGGCAGATACGCCGAAGTTTACATATTCATAGGCATTATTTATTGGGTATTTTGTTACTCAATGTCTCTAGCCAGCCGCAAAATAGAGCGAAGTTTAGGAGTAGGTCAGCGGTAAATATTTATCTGCGTTCATCCCCGTGCATCAGCTAGCATCAGCGCTTAAAAAATAACAAAATTATGGAAACTCCGCAAACAAGCCCAGAACCAGTAATCATTGCAGAAAGCGTCCACAAATGGTACGGACAATTTCACGTACTGCGCGGCGTCAGCATGAACGTCAACCGAGGCGAAGTCGTCGTCGTCATGGGTCCATCCGGTTCGGGAAAATCCACATTTATTCGCACCTTTAACGCCTTAGAAGAATACCAACAAGGTAAAATTACGATCGACGGTATCGAACTTTCCCACGATTTACGCAACATCGAAACAATTCGCCGGGAAGTAGGAATGGTATTTCAGCAATTCAACCTGTTTCCCCATCTATCAGTATTGCAAAACGTCATGCTAGCCCCCGTCTGGGTGCGCCGCTGGCCGAAGAAAAAAGCTGAAGAAATAGCCATGCAACTGTTAGAAAGAGTCGGTATTTTGTCGCAAGCACAAAAATATCCGGGACAACTTTCTGGAGGACAACAGCAGCGGGTAGCAATTGCCCGTTCTTTGGCGATGCAGCCTAAAATCATGCTGTTTGATGAACCGACATCAGCATTAGATCCAGAAATGGTACGAGAAGTTTTAGATGTGATGCGAAATTTAGCTAAAACAGGAATTACAATGGTAGTGGTGACTCACGAAGTCGGGTTTGCCCGTGAAGTTGCCGATCGCATTGTGTTAATGGATGGCGGAGTTTTAGTCGAAGAAGCAGACCCAGAAGAGTTTTTTCAGAATCCTAAAGAAGAACGCACCAGGAAGTTTTTATCTCAGATTCTGTGAAGTAGAGACATCATATAATGCCGAGCAATTTACTATTTTATGATGAATAAATTTATCAACAAATAGGAGCAAAGGAATAAATAACCACTACATTTTACAAGAAACCAGCCAGGTAGGCAATCATCAATCTGCTGTTTGGATTTTGGCTCGATCCTGTTGACAGCGTTACAATGGTATATATAAGTCAAAAAATCTCTAATTTATATGCCGTCTACAAAAACTCTGCCGCTAGTTAAAGATGCAGAACGCTTGGAAAGCCGCCTCAAAGAAATTCCTGCCGTACCTGGTGTATATTTAATGCGAGATGAGAGCGATCGCATCCTTTACATCGGCAAATCAAAAAAACTCAGAAACCGCGTCCGTTCCTATTTTCGCGAAAGCCAAAATCTCAGTCCCCGCATCGCCATGATGGTGCAACAAGTCCGCGAAATAGAATTCATCGCCACCGATACAGAAGCCGAAGCTTTAGCATTAGAAGCAAACCTTGTCAAGCAGCACCAACCTTACTTTAATGTCCTCCTCAAAGATGATAAAAAATATCCCTATTTGTGCATAACCTGGTCAGAAGAATACCCGCGCATTTTCATCACCCGCAAACGCCGCGCAGGTAATGCCAAAGACCGCTACTACGGCCCCTACGTCGATACAGGCGCGCTGCGGAGTACGCTGCATTTAATCAAGCGGATTTTCCCCCTGCGACAGCGCCCTCAACCGCTCTTTAAAGACCGTCCTTGTTTAAACTACGATATCGGCCGCTGCGTCGGCGTGTGTCAAGGGTTAGTGTCTGCGGAAGATTATCGCAAAATCATCCAAAAAGTAGCGATGATTTTTCAAGGAAGGACTCAGGAATTAGTGGATCTACTGGAACCACAAATGGAACAAGCAGCCGCAGATTTAAACTTTGAAATGGCGGCGCGAATTCGAGATCAAATTAAAGGTTTGCAGTCTTTGAGCGCAGGTCAAAAAGTATCTTTACCAAACGATACTGTTTCCAGAGATGCGATCGCCCTGGCTGCAGACACCCAGCACGCTTGCATTCAACTATTCCAAATTCGTGCCGGTCAATTAGTCGGAAGATTGGGATTTATGGCGGATATTCCGCCCCAACCCGCCCTTGCAAAGGGAGGGCAAGAGTTGTTTCAATCTTCTCTTTCCTCCCCCCCTTACCAACAGGGAGAACCAGGCGGGGTAGAAGCTGGAGCGATTTTGCAGCGGGTATTGGAGGAACATTATCAAAATGTTGAATCTGTAGAAATTCCCAGCGAAATTTCAGTGCAATATGACTTACCAGAAGGGGAAATTCTAGCAGATTGGTTGAGCAACCGCAAGGGGCGAAAAGTGACGATTTTGACACCCCAGCGGCAAACCAAGGCAGAGTTAATTGAGATGGTAGAACGCAATGCTGAGTATGAATTAGCAAGAATGCAAAGATTGAGCGATCGCAATTCTCAAGCCATGCAAGATTTAGCAGAAATTCTCGATTTGCCCGAAATTCCCCACCGCATTGAAGGTTATGATATTTCTCACATTCAAGGTTCTGATGCGGTAGCTTCCCGCGTCGTATTTATTGACGGTTTACCAGCCAATCAACACTACCGCCACTACAAAATTAAGAATCCTGAAATAAAATCAGGTCATTCGGACGATTTTGCTAGTTTAGCAGAAGTTCTTGGTCGTCGCTTTCGAGGGAAGAAGCAATCCCCTCCCAAGGGAAGGATGGAAGAAGAACCCACCTCTACCTCGCCCAAGGGAGGATGGAAGAAGGAAGAAATAAGCAGTTTATCTACAGTTGATAATGAGATTGTTGACAAACCAGACTTAATAATGATAGATGGAGGGAAAGGTCAACTTTCAGCAGTGGTAGCAGTTTTGCGAGAGATGAATTTGCTAGAAGAGTTGCGTGTTGTGAGTTTAGCAAAGCAGCGAGAAGAGATATTTCTGCCTGGGGAATCTTTGCCCCTGCCCACTGATGCCGAACAGCCTGGGGTACAATTATTACGTCGGGTGCGGGATGAAGCCCACAGATTTGCAGTCAGTTTTCACAGAGAACAAAGAAGTGGGAGAATGAAGCGATCGCGCTTAGATGAAATTTCGGGATTGGGACACCACCGACAAAAACAATTATTAGCGCATTTTCGGTCGATCGACTATCTGCGCTTAGCTACACCCGAACAATTGACGGAAGTACCTGGAATTGGCCCGCGTCTAGCACAACAAATTTACGATTATTTTCACCCCTAAATTTTCCCAACAACCATAAAATTCCCTTAGAGCCCCGACTTATTGAAGAAGTTGGGGTTTTTGATATTCTATTTTCACCAATCCGATCCGGATTTAACTGCAACTCAAACGTATGGGGCAAAAAGGAACCGATCACCAACAAATAGCTTTAAATTCCTGCGTCTTACCCATGAATTCTCAAACTTCTACCAAAACCTTTAATCAGCAAAAGCGATCCGATCCGCCAATGCTGTGGATAGTTGCGATTTTAGGGTCTGTTTTTTTACATGGACTGGTTTTCTGGATCTTACGCCTGAGCATAATTCGCTCTCAGATTGTACCAGAAAGTCGATCGGCTGCTGTCAATTTAATTGAAATTATCCCATCTCAAAAATCTCCTGAACCCAAGCCAGCCAATATAAATAAAGCACAAACTTTGCCCCCATTCTCAAGGCAAATACTTACAAAAAAGTCAATAATCGGGGCTAATGATGTACCTAAAAAAATCACCAAATCCACACCCACTGCTTTAAAATCGGCAAATATTCCCAAAAATCAGGAAAAAATCACCCCAAATACCCCAGCCAAACGCAATAATTTAAAAATCATAAAAACTCCCAAACCATTAAATAAAATCCCAGCGCTTACGGCTGTTATAACCTTAAAAAACAAGCAGGTAAAACAGCCAGTACCTAAGCAGTATTCCGTTAAAATCCCCTTAAATAAATCACAAATTTCGCTCAAGTCTGTGGTAGCTGCAAAGTCCCAAACCAAATCAATTGCTGTTGTGGCTAAAACGGAAATTAAATCCCCATCCCAACCCAAATTAATTGCTGCTGTGGCTAAAACGACAATCAAGCCCCAGTCACAACCCCAATCAATTGTTGCTGCGGGTAAAACTAGAATGAAGCCCCAGTCAAAAACACAATCAAGTGTTGCTGCGGCTAAATCGGGAATTAAATTCCAGTCAAAACCTCAATCAATTGTTGCTAGACCTAATCTTGTCATTAGAAACAAGTCAATTTTTCCATCAATGCTGGCATCAAATCAACTAAAAATTTCATCTAATTCAAAAAATAAATCGCGAGCTTTTACAAAAATAAAATCGACAAAAAATAATCAATTAAAATCTAAACAAAATATAAAATATATTAAGAAATTGCCTCAATTACCTCAATCAATAGTTGCTCAAAAACCTGTAAATAAACAGCCCCAACCTCAATCAATAGTTGCTCAAAAGCCGGTCATTGAAAAACAGCCCCAACCAGAATCAATAACTGCTCAAAAACCGGTCATTGAAAAACAGCCCCAACCTCAATCAATAGTTGCCCAAAAACCGGTCATTGAAAAACAGCCCCAACCTCAATCAATAGTTGCCCAAAAACCGGTCATTGAAAAACAGCCCCAACCTCAATCAATAGTTGCTCCTAAAAGTGTAAAGGATGAAATACCACCATCAATAGTCGATCGCGCTCCTGTTGTTCAGGAGCGATCGACACCACCAGAATCAACAGTTTCTCAAGAGCCTATTGCTATTGTTCAGCCACGGCAAATATCCGCACCACCAATTTCTCCCGAACCAAATTTACAACCGATTGAGAAACCACCTATTTCTCCCGAACCAAATTCACAACCCATTGAGAAACCACAAGTTTCTCCCGAACCAAATTCACAACCGATTGAGAAACCACCAATTTCTCCGGCCCCGATTCAGCAACCGATTGAGAAACCACCAATTTCTCCGGCCCCGATTCAGCAACCATTACCCTATCCCAGACCGATCGCCTCTCCGAGCCCGATTCAGCAACCATTACCCTATCCCAGACCGATCGCCTCTCCGAAACCGATTCGGGAACCATTACCCTATCCCAGACCGATCGCCTCTCCGAAACCGATTCGGGAACCATTACCCTATCCCAGATCTCCACTGCCAAATCCTCGGCGATCGCCAGTCAGGGTTCCTCAGCCACCAGAAAGTTCGGGTGCGATCGCTACTTTAGATTTAAACAGTATCCGTGGTGGCAATAGGGACATCCCCGACCAACTAGCCAGACCGAGGCAAAATCAGAAACAGATCGATGTTTTGCAGATTGGCTCGTCGGTTGTAAGCTTGGACGTGTTTTTGCAAATTGACGATCGAGGGAGACTTGCTGCGATCGGAAATGTTAAAGCCAATAGCAATCAAGGGTCATCGTCCGGCAAAAGCATTAATTTTGAGGCTTTAGCGAGACAACTTTTCCGAGACTGGGAATTTCAGCCTGCGCGATCGGGCGGCAAGCCAGTTTACTCCGAACTGTGGCTGAGAGTGACGATTAAGCCACTTTTCCGGAGGTTATAAAAAAACTTTCAAAAATCTCTTGCTATTTCCAGAACTTTACGGTAATGTTAGAGATTGTATGCGGGCATAGTTTAGTGGTAAAACTTTAGCCTTCCAAGCTAATTATGCGGGTTCGATTCCCGCTGCCCGCTTATATCTGTAAAAACCTCAAACCAACGACAAATCAACGGTTTGAGGTTTTTTATTGCTGATTTTTGGGACTATCAATGGGTCTAGTTGACTGGAAATTGACTGAAAATTGAATACAAATTGCCTCATTTGAATACAAATTGAATACAATCCATGCCTACACTGGCTTTTAGCCGTTATAGGCGACTAGAACCCCCAGAATAGCGTCGATATCAGCCAAGTCTGCCTTGGACTTTTTACGCCGTCCTTTTAACTGGTTGAGCAAGTCAGCCGACTCCGGGAACTCGCTGGCAGTGACTGATTTTTGTTTCAGGTCGGAGAGTTGCGATCGCAGTTGGGCGCAAATTTCTTCCCGATCGTCCAACTCTTCCTGCAATTCATCCCACCGGGTTCTCTCGGTCTCAAGTTGCGATCGCACTTCTTGTAATTCTTGCCCATTAGTAACAAGTTAGAAGGGAGTAGATTTTGTCAATACCTCTTGGGATAGAAATATTAGGTAATAATAATGATAATCAAATAGGGGTAAGGGTGAGAGAGTCCTCCTGCGGTGGACTCTCTCACCCAAGCACGATTATCATTATTAATAAGTTGTGGACTCGATTGGCGTTGCACCACGATCGATAACAGTGACGGGCGATCGATAACAGTGACAGGCGATCGATAACAGTGACGGGCGATCGATAACAGTGACAGGCGATCGATAACAGTGACGGGCGATCGATAACAGTGACGGGCGATCGATAACAGTGACGGGCGATCGATAACAGTGACAGGCGATCGATAACAGTGACAGGCGATCGATAACAGTGACGGGCGATCGATAACAGTGACAGGCGATCGATAACAGTGACAGGCGATCGATAACAGTTGCGGGCATTGGTATTATCGAAGGATATAATTGACAAATAATTGAGCGATTGTGTAGGTCAGTAAATATGGCTAAAAGTCAGAAAACCAACCGTGACCACGCCAAAAAAACTACAAAACCGATGGTGGAAGACGAGGAGATTGCCTCACAACTATCGGCATTACTAACACCGGCCATTACCTCACAAGAAAATTACTACCGTCAACTAGGTTTACGAGGGAGAATTCTTAACCTACCGTTGATGGTAGCAGCAGTATTAACCCTACTGTGGCGAGAGGTGGCTGGAGTAACAGAACTTACAAGAATGCTGGCAAGGGAAGGTTTTTTGTGGTGCGGACCTACGACAGTCAGTCAACAAGCAATGTCTCAAAGATTCTTAAGTTTTCCCGCCACATTATTTGAGGGAGTATTCAAAAATTTATTACCGAATTTAAGAACTGCTTGGCACCAGAGAAACCAACGACCTTTACCAGAAAGCATTCAATTTACCTTGACCAAATTTTCGAGAATTTGGATAGTAGATAGTTCAACTCTCGAATCATTATTTTGTCAGCTCAAAAGCCTCGAACATATACCCAAAGGGCAGTTGGCAGGAAAAATGGCAACGGTCATAGATTTAATGACCAGACTCCCGGTTGATATTTGGTTTCAGGAAAACCCGAGAGCTTCTGATGTTAAGCTTGAAGAAAATATCCTGCAATTAGTGCCAAGTAAAACCTTACTCTTACTGGATAGAGGATTTTACCATTTTAGCTTTTGGCTCAAATTAATTGAAGCAGATATCCACTTAATTACTCGTTTAAAAAAAGGAGCAGCCATTCAAGTAAAGCAAGTATTTACCAAAAGTTACGACCTGAGAGATAGTCTGGTACGTTTGGGTTCGGGAACAGCAAAAACTCCATTTATTACCTTACGTCTGATTGAAGTTCGTTCGGGTAAAGCTTGGCATTCTTATTTGACAAGCGTACTAGATCCTCAAGTTTTACCACCCTACGTAGTGGCAGATTTATATCGCAGGCGCTGGAGGATTGAAGATGCTTTTAATACCGTAAAAAGGCTTTTGGGATTAAGTTATTTGTGGACAGGTTCTCTCAACGGCATCCAGCTTCAAATTTGGGGGACTTGGATATTTTATGCAATCTTGGTCGATTTAGGTGATGCCGTTGCTGACCGACTATCTTTACCAATAGATTCGATTTCATTAGAGATGATTTACAGGGGTCTTTACCATTTTTATGTGGCTCATCAAAAAGGTAAGGCAACTGACTTGATCGAGTATTTCGCCGCGCCAGAAAATCGAGATTTAGGTATTGTTAAATCTCAACGAAAACCCAACGTTAAGTTAATTGTGGCACCTTTCCCCGATCGACAGCGAGGGTCTGACTGCTTTTTCTTTGAAGCATCTTCTCAAATCCCCTTGACAACAGCCATCCAAGCTTAACTTGTTACCAATGATTCTTGCCTGAGCTTATTAGTGACGAGGGTACTGGATTCTAGTAACGTGGCATAGTCAGTCTTTAGTTTCTGATTCTCAGCCTTTAAGTTGCTTAACTCTTTCTGTAACCGTTCTGCAACCTCATTATCAACCTTGGGCAACTCCTGAGAATCACCCGATTCGGACTTTCCCTGCAATGCCTCCTGTAACGCTTCAACGGCTTTTACTAATGCCGCTACCTGCAACTCTAACGCTGTTACTCTACTTTCTGCAACTCTTTCTGTAACCTGTGGAGATTGTGCAACCTCTGCAACCCATTCTACAACTTCTGCAACCTGCTTGACCCGTGGTTCTGTGGGTATCTCCAAGGCTTCTGCAATCTCCTCAAGCCTTGCGATGTTTACCTCTGAGCTTTTACCGATGTATTTTTTACGTACCTTTCCCTCAATCTTTCTGCAACCGTACCAGTAAGCACTCGCTTCTTTGCGAACTGTGTAAGGTTTGCCGTCTCCTGCGGGCTCATATCTGAAAGAGCCGATCGTCTCCAACCACGCCACACCCTTGGGAGAATTTAGTTGAAATACCTTGCCGTCCTCTGCCTCTATCAATCCTTGCCTCACCGATGGAATTTTCATAGGTTGCCTACCCGGTTACTTAACCACTTAAGCAACCAACCTAGGCAACCTTTAAGCAACTGTCAATGGGTTACATAGGATTAGTTACATAAGTTTATTAGGTAACTACCAATATTGGTTACACATAGTGGTTACATAAGTTTATTAGGTAACTATCAATAGTGGTTACATAAATTTATTAGGTAACTATTATTGTTGGCAGTGAAGACACAGAAAATCCCCCAAGGTCGGGGGATAAGAGTACCAGTCGTTAGTCCTTGGTCATTGCCTAGTCAGGAATCACCCTTAAGTCTTGGGGGTTGAGCCAAGTCGTAAAACTGCCCTGATGGCTTCAGACAACAAACGTGGTGGTTTTTAACCTCATCAACCACAAGGTCAAGTTTTCCGTACTGTGCTACGCAGCCAGCATTGTTACCCACGTAGCGGACTCGCACACCTTTTTTGAGGGTTACGCGCTTGGACTGTGTTGGAGGTGTTGGCTGTTCCGGTTGAGGTTGAGTGAGTATTTCTGCCAGTTTTCGCCGTTCCTCATCTGTGAGTTTAGACGTGAGTTTTGAGAGTAAATTGCAAACTTCTGAAAAAGTTGGATTTAGTGCTCCAGCGTCTCCAGCAGCGCCCTGCGTAAGGATTGTTTGCTCCAGCGGTGTTCCAGCATAATTTTCTTGCTGGAGCACTGCTGGATATAAAACAACGGTAGAATCAGGTGCTGGAGACGCTGGAGCACTTTTTTCACTTCTTTTAGAATTTTGCTTGCTGATGCCGAGATAGTAAAAATCACCCTTCGTCCGTTGAGAGTCCAAAACCGCTTCAGTGTGTCGGTGTTTTTCTAACTTAGGGAATAGTTCACTGAACCGAGCAAACACTTGGTTGATTGCCTTAACAGGAGTGTCCCGCCCAGGTAACTCGTTCCAAATCAGTTTTCCCTTGTCACCCTCTATCTCAAGAATGCCTGCCTCTACATACCAGTTCCGCAACTCCTGCCACAAATCTTTAGCGTAAACCCGCTCACCTTGACCAACCTCATACCCCATATCCCTGACAAACTGCCAAAGGTGCTGAGACTTTTCCTGAGCTTCCCGTAAAGCCGCGTCACTCGAACCGTAATTAATCCCTTGAGCCAGCAACAACGGTATCCGCTCCAGCATCCTGTTCAGCAGCGCCGGTGCAATCCGTTCCAGAATAAAGTTTGGGTCTTCCTTAAACCGAGGGTCTGCCTCTAACTCACCCTTACTAGAATCAGCCCCGACCACGTAAGTTTTCTTAAAACTCAGAATGCAGTATCGGCTGCGGATAGCTTCTGCGTCACTACTGATAGATGGCAGAACATTGCAGTTAGCAAGAAATATCGCCTCTGGCTTGTATGGATACTCACCACGTCCCTTATGTTCAATAGTCAACTCATCCCCGGTGATGAACTGCTTGAGACTTTGTAGCTTGTCCAGTTTCACCGCGTCCGCATTCTCACCCTTACCAGTTGCACAAAGAATTCTCCAGACCAGCGAGGGGAAACTTTCTCCCAGTGTCATAAATCTGAAAGTCCTTTAAAGACTTCCCAGTCACACCGCGTCCCAACACCGCCACCAACGCAGTCCGCAAAGTATCTTTACCGTTGCTACCATCGCCGTGACAAAGCAGTCCTTTGACCCGCGACATCTTCAAACGAGCTAACGGTAGACACAGTGCAGCAGCAATTGTCCTGAGAAAAATCTCACGTTGTTGTGGTTCAAGACACTCCAAAAGGCGATCGCAATCTGTGGCATCAATGTCAGGGTCATATTTGCCGCCGATGTATGTGTAGACCTGTTTTGGGTCATGGGGGGTAATCGTGTGTGAGCCGTCAGAGTTGATTTTTACCACCCCGTTAGAACAGTTCAATCCCGGCGGGTTCACAGTCTCAATGTCTACAGCCAGCCCTAAAACCATTGAGTTGTAGACTTCATTTGTGCTACTTGAGTTAACTCGGCTACGACGGTACACGCCCCCTTTCCCTTTCTCTGAGTAAGTCCTCAACCACTCAAAGATGCGACGTTTCTCGGAAACCTCAGAACGCAACTCGTAGTAACTGCCAGTGAATCGGTAAATTTGACCCGCAATCGACACCCAATGACCGTCAGAGTACAGTGCAGATTCAGCTTTTAGAACGTAATTTTCTTCTGAAACTGGTGCTGTGTCTGGAATGTAATCGTCAATGTTACTATTAGACGACAAATATACTACATCTTCACACGTATGCGGGCGTGAGAGTAAAGGATTTTCTTGTATTTCTTCCGTTGCAGCGCCATGAATTTCCGCTTCTAATCGGCGAATAAACTCTTCAATGTCCATAGTTTCCAAAATCTCTCGGATATCCCCTTTGTCTGGGATATCTGGACAAATGGCAACCGGGTCAACGACTAGGCAAGGGAATTGAATGTGGTTGCAAACCAGCCGAACCTCTGTGCCCTTCTTAACTCCTGTGTCATCGTTATCCCGCAGCTTCACGAGTACGATATTTTTGCCTGTTGCTTGCAGAGTTTCAGCCATCATTTGTATCTCATGGTGGCTCCATTTAGACCCCTGCATGGTCAAAGCTGCGATACCGTGAGACCGCGCTAGCTCTACGTTCGGTTCACCCTCAAGCATCAGAACTGCAACAGGCTCACCGTCTGGTACACCCGCTAAAACCTCAACTACTTCATCAATGCGGTAAGCAGACCAAGGTAAATCACCTTTAGTCCATACCCGTTTACCGTTGCCGTCAATGTGAATCTGACGGTAGGTTTTGTCCCGTCCCTTTGGCTTGCTCAGGTCTATCCACTGAAACCGAAAGACTTCCTGTGAGGCACTGTAAACGTAGGTGACTTGCTCTGCATCGACAGGTACATCCTTTGGGATGTATTGAGGTTTGAATGGTTCAGGCCCGTATTGTGGTGCTAGCAGCTTTAAGAGCTTCAATCCTGTGGGAATTGGGACTGGTGCTGACTGTGCTTTCTTGGTAGCTTTCTTGGCGGGCTGACGTGTGCTGGCAGATTTGTTGCCATGCTGCTCTGCCAAGAACTCGGATAACGGCTTAATAGCTTCACGGATAGCAGCGCTACTACAGTCGCCAGACCAGCACTTATATTTGCCAGTTCTAGGTTCAACGCTTAGGTTGTGTCCGCCACATACCGGGCAAGTGTATTTATTCTTCTCTTTGCCTGGTTCCAGCTTGTTCAAGTGGTCACGGATGTCGAAAGAGCCTGTGTTCAGTTGGCTGGAATTTTCTGAGGAATCGGATGCAGAATTTGACTCTGTGGAGTAAGATGTAGTCATGAGTTTTAAGCCCTCCAAGGCTAATCCAAATACCGCTGCACTTCAGGTACTAATTGAGAGCAGCGGTTTTTTGGTGTTTACTTTTGTTGAAAATTTAGAGCATAGGAAGTACCGCCCCGACAAATTAGATTGCAGGTACGGTACTGTCGCTACGGGCACAGCCACCTATTTCAGCATCAGGCAATGGCACAAAACGTTTGGGCGGGCCTCGACTGACTTCAGGTTTTGGTAAGTCTATTTTTGTAGTGGCGATGTAGTCGTCAGAAGGTGCGTAGACAAAAGAATGGACGAGCGAGAGTATAAGGACAAAAGCAACGAGATAAGGCGTTTTAAGTGAAGACTTTAGTACCGCACGTATTTGTTCTCTGACCAAACGAAGAATTAACCGCCAAAAATCCCACTTAGCAAGGGACAACTGTCAGAGGAAACTGGAAGCGATCGCACAACTCACAAAAGTGTTAAAAAGTGCGATCGCCCTGCTCATGGTTTTGTCCCTTGTAGCTTGGCTTTAATTTCGCTGATTCGACTTTCGGCGTTACTAGCTGCTTGTTCTAGCCCCATACCTAGTCGAGCGTAGGCTGGACGCAATCCGTGCAAGTGTTTACCCAGACGTGCGTCGGCGCGCTTTTTTACGAGTTCGTTGTCAGCTACGACACCCTCATATTTGCGGTGGTGTTTGTGGACTTTGGCATCGGCTTCTTCAATTTTGCCAGCAGCTTCATAGGCTCGTTTGGCGTGACGTGCGCCCTCAGTTTTCTCCTTTGCTAGCGCCTTCATAGCGTCGGCTTCTTCTTCTGTGAAGTAGCGGGGTTTTTCGATGATGGGGACGCTACGGTCGGCTGCGGTAAATTTGCCAGGGTTAAGAGGGCTGATTGCGTCGGCACTGGTTGGGGCTAAAACGGTGGAATGGTCAATAGCGTGGCTATGACTTAAACCGCCCGATTTTTCCTCATTTTTAAAGATTTTATTCATGCGTCCCATATTCGGATCCTATTTGAATGTTGATGCGGATTTTAGGAAATAAATTGAGTGGGTTGATTTGTCGCCACATGGACATAGCCAGCACAAATACCCCCACAGAAGCGAGTACAAGTGCGATGAGTTGCCCAAAATCAACCCAGTCAAAGAAGGTGGAATTCTGGCGGGTAAAGTTGCAGACGGGAAAGGAACCGTCATTAGTCCAGTTGAGGGTGTCTACACTGTCTACAGTTTGTAAGTCAAGCGGTTCAGATGTTTTATCTACACTTACCGCTTTATTAGTGTCTACACTGTCTACAACTTGTAAGTCAAGCGGTTCAGATGTTTTGTCTACACTGTCTACAGTCGCCGTCTCAAGGGATTCACCGTCAACTAGGTACAGTTCTAGTAATGCCTCCCAAGTGGCGGTTTTGCTGAGTTTCCCGAACTGTTTGGCATCTTCATTGGTGAAACCGCGGTCGTAGGCTAGCGCTTTGAGTTTGTCAATGCGACGGTGGCTGATGGGGGGTTCAGTCATGGCAAAACCCCGCCAACTCAATCATTAAGAGTTGCGATCGTCCGCAAAGACAATCGGCTGAATGTGGCATTATATTTAGGCTCCAAACGTTTTTGGTTAACGGTTTGGGGAAGTCGTGACTTGGCTAGCATAGGAAGTGCTTGTCAGTCGCGCATCAATCTTCCTTAGTTACATACGATCGCAGCTTCCCAGCAAACTGTCAACAGTTCGGTTGTAAAGTTTAGTGTCACAAAAGTTGCCCAGAGAATCAACATATTAACAGTATCAAAGGGGGCGTAAATGCTCCAATACCTTATTGTCTAAATAGACAGCATTAATCACTTTCTCAGATGTATCACACCACTTAGCCACCACCGCACTCGGTACACCCTTGCCAACTTGTTCGCTGATAAAAGTATCCCGACAAGAGTAGGGAGTAGTAGTTTTCCGCTGTCCTTCAATCTCGCGAGTTTTCTCGGTAATTGGGTCAACCAACTTATGCCAAGTGCGGATAGTGAAATTGCTGTAATTAATCGCCCCGCCCTTTTTGGGTGATGGAAAAACCAGACTGTTTTTGTCTGCCAAGTTTTCCTGTTCAAGGTTTCTTAAAAACTCCCTTAATTCCTGATTGCAAGGGAACCTACGACGCTTGTTGTTTTTACTACCATCAACCCTAGTCTCTATCCCGCCCGGATGCTGCACACTGCCGTTAAACACAATGTGAGAAAAGTCGGAGGCAATATCGCGCCACCTCAAGCCAACAGCCTCAGAGGGACGACATCCAGTCATGAACCAAAACTGCACCAAAGGGTAATAAAAGCAAAGCTTCTGCCCTCCATAGCCTCTGCCGTTCCAATTCCCCTTGTGGTTTTTGAAAGCTTCTAATACCAACGCCTTTTCTTCTGGACTAAAAGCGTTAGGTTCGGGGTCACTTTGCCAGTTATGTTTTGGCAAGTCGGCTGCCATTCCGCTAAAAGGGGAAGCGGACAACCTGGTGATAATTTTAAATTTAATCCCCCATTCAACCGCTGCATTCACGTAAGTCAAAACTCGCTTAGTCATGCTGTTAGTAGTATCGGCTAGCAGCCACGCGCGTATTTGCAAAGCATCATCTTCGGACAAACTTTGGTGGGGACAGCGGTTAATATAAGCCTGAATGCTCGTTACTAAGTAGTGAAAAGTTGTGGGCTTGACAGCAGGTTTTTTGAACTCTAAATATCTCTCAAACAATTTAGTTAGAGTCAGTTCCGGTTTAGGCTTGATTGTCTCAACAACAGTCAAGTGAGTGTGTGACTTGTACTTTTTGAGTGTGGGGTCAAACCGCTCGAACTTGATGTCAGATTCAATCAACTGTGCTTTAGCTTGTGCCAGTTCCCAGTTTTCAGGGGTATCTGCCATCCCCAAAGATAGGTACTTTTGCTCGCCCCCGTACAAATGTCTCGGCAGTTGTAACCGCAGCCTACCCTCACGAGTTGCTACCACCACAGAACCGTAAGAAGCTTTACTGCCCGATTTGGGAGTTTTAGTCATGTATTTTTACTCAAACTCGATCGACCAATCTTACCAAATTGACTACGGTTTGACTACGGAAACAGTGGACGGCAAAAACATTTTGTGGGAATTCCTTACAGGACAAAGGGTTTGCCGATTCCTTCCTATCGCTTCCCATGCTGAACGTCGCGGGTTCGAGTCCCGCCGTCCGCTTATACTATACAAACCTCAAACGGCTCTCTCGGATGTTTGGTGTAAAATGTAGCAAATAATACTAAACTCCTGAATAAGGAAAGCTGAAACCCTAGATTTTGCTAGATCATAATCATTACTTATCACCATAATTACGAGAGAGCCCATTGATTAAACTTGATCTAGAAGACAGAACATCGACCTGCAATATATCAACTTACGACTTGAAAAACGATCGCACAAATCCACCTTACTGCATTCGATCGATCGTCCGATACTGCACCGCCTCCGCCACATGATTAGTTTTCAAACTTTCATCCCCCGACAAATCCGCAATAGTTCTAGCCACCTTCAAAATGCGATCGCTAGCCCTCGCCGAAAGCCCCAACTTCCGAATCGCCATCTCCAATAAATTCCGAGAAGCATCATCCAACTGACACCATTGGTTAATATGGCTGCTTTGCATTTCCGCATTACACCGCAAACTAGATTCTGACTTAAAACGGTGAGTTGCGATCGCCCTTGCGCGCTGAACCCTCACCCGCACCGGTTCCGACTCCTCCCCCGTAGGCTGTCGCGTAATCTCCTCCGGTTTCAAACGATTAACTGCCACTTGCAAATCAATCCGATCCATCAAAGGCCCAGAAAGTTTTGCCCAATATTGCTCCCGCTTTTGTGGCGAACAAGTACACTGTTGAATCGCGTCACCATAATAACCGCAAGCACAAGGATTTGTACTCGCAACTAAAGTAAATTGAGCCGGAAACATCACCGATTGTCTAGTTCTAGAAATTGTCACATAACCATCTTCCAACGGTTGCCGCAAAAACTCCAAAACATCTCTTTTAAATTCAGTTAATTCATCCAAAAAAAGGATGCCACGATGTGCTAAAGAAATTTCACCAGGACGCGGAAAACTACCACCACCCACCAAAGAAGGCCCCGATGCTGAATGGTGAGGACTGCGAAAAGGTCGATCGCCCACCAAACTACCCTTATCCTTGAGCAACCCCGCCACCGAATGAATTTGAGTCACATCCAAAGCCTCCTCAAAGGTCAGCGGCGGCAAAATACCAGGTAAGCGTCTTGCTAACATAGTCTTACCACTCCCTGGCGGCCCGACAAAAATTAAATTGTGTCCCCCAGCAGCCGCAATTTCCAAAGCCCGCCGCGCGTGAACTTGTCCTTTTACATCTTTTAAATCTAAACCCGGAATCCGCGTTTTTGCTAACTCTTGTCTACCGTTTACTTCTACAGGCGAATAAACTTCAGGATTGTTTAAAAAATCAGTAACTGCAAAAATATTCTCAAAACCGTAAACAGATATGCCCTGTACCAAGGCCGCTTCTTGTGCATTACCAGCGGGTACAATCAATCCTGAAATACCCATTTTGGCAGCAGCAGCGGCGATCGGCAAAACCCCAGCCACAGGGCGCAAACTTCCATCTAAAGAAAGTTCTCCTAAAAACAAATGATCTCCCAAAAGCTCACCACTGACCTGTTCCGATGCTGCTAAAATACCAATGGCGATCGGCAAATCGAAACTCGGCCCTTCCTTCCGCAAATCCGCCGGAGTCAAATTAATCACAATACTCCGCATCGGAAAAGCATATCCCGAATTTTTTAGCGTTGCCTTAACTCTTTCTTTAGCTTCTTGCACCGCCGAATCGGGCAACCCCACAACCACAATTTTCGGTAGCCCTCCCGACACATCCGCCTCAACACCAACCTTTACCGCGTCAACTCCAACTATCGATGCACTCCAAACCCTAGCAAGCATGGTATTTTATCCTTGTTCGGCTACCTTTGATCTATCGTCTATTATGATTAACGATGGAACCGAAAACTGGAAACAGTAACCAAAACTTTTCCTTATTCCCTTTTCCCTATTCCTAAATTTCCCCATCCCCCATCCCCCCAAGGGGGTCAGGGGGGGATGACCATTAGTGTCAACAATCGCTTGAAAGCATCGTGTATACTAACCCTCCTCCCTCGCGAAGGGTTGAGATCCGGTTCCCCTCCTGGGAGGGGCTAGGGGTGGGTATTATTCCCCATCATCATTTTTTTGAGAATGAAACAGCCCAGGGGGCTAGGGAGGATATCTTTGACTGGCTTTCAGACTTAAGTTAACACTAATGGGGGGTGACTTCTTGCTTCTTGCTTCTTGCTTCTTGCTTCTTGCTTCTTGCTTCTTGCTTCTTGCTTCTTCCTTCTTCCTTCTTCCTTCATACTCATGACAACTCAAGAAACCATTTTCAGCAAAATCATCCGCCGGGAAATTCCCGCAGATATCGTTTACGAAGACGACTTAGCCCTAGCATTCCGAGATGTAAATCCCCAAGCACCGGTACACATTCTGGTCATTCCTAAGAAGCCTATTCCCAAATTAGCTGATGCAGATTCTGGAGATCATGCTCTTATGGGACACTTGCTGCTAACTGTCAAACTCGTAGCAGAACAACTCGGACTTAGTAATGGCTATCGAGTTGTGATTAATAATGGGAACGATGGTGGCCAAACTGTGGATCATCTGCACCTTCATATTCTGGGTGGACGACACATGAAATGGCCTCCGGGTTAAAGGTTTAGCACTTAACCATGGGGGTCTGGTCAGTTCCAGAACCCCTAAAAAATTGTTCCCAAAACTCACCTGACGCACGCGACAATGGGATATTAGCCCTATGTATCCAAAGTAGGTAGGCAAATCGAAGTTAGTTAAACTGGCGGAAATAATCTACAATCAATTAATTAATTACGATATTTCTACAACTATATTTAAACCACGCTTCTTGTAATAAATCTTAATCTATAGACAGTTTCTTTTACTCTTATCAACAGTTATGAATATTTGTAAAATTTGAAAAATTTCAGCACTCACCGCTTTGCAAACAGGAGTTACTAATGTTATCAATGTGGATGTGGGATGTCCCCACATCCACATGGAAAATTCAATTAAGCAATCATAACCACATGACAACAAGCGTACAGCGTCGCGAAAGTGGCAACGTTTGGGAACGTTACTGCGAGTGGGTAACTAGCACCGACAACCGCATTTATGTTGGTTGGTTCGGCACTCTCATGATTCCTACTCTGCTGACAGCCACCATCAGCTACATTATTGCCTTTGTAGCAGCTCCTCCTGTAGACATCGACGGTATCCGCGAACCAGTTGCAGGTTCCTTGATGTACGGTAACAACATCATTACTGGTGCTGTTGTTCCTTCGTCAAATGCGATCGGCTTACACTTCTACCCCATCTGGGAAGCTGCTTCCCTTGATGAGTGGTTGTACAATGGCGGCCCTTACCAGCTAGTGATTTTCCACTTCCTGATCGGCATTTTCTGCTACATGGGTCGTCAATGGGAATTGAGCTACCGTTTGGGTATGCGTCCTTGGATCTGCGTCGCTTATTCTGCACCTGTGGCATCTGCTACCGCAGTATTCTTGATCTACCCGATCGGACAAGGCTCCTTTTCTGACGGTATGCCTTTGGGTATCTCCGGTACCTTCAACTTCATGATCGTGTTCCAAGCCGAACACAACATCTTGATGCACCCCTTCCATATGTTGGGAGTTGCTGGTGTATTCGGTGGTTCTTTGTTCTCGGCCATGCACGGTTCTCTCGTCACTTCTTCTTTAGTTCGTGAAACCACCGAAACCGAATCGCAAAACTACGGTTACAAATTCGGTCAAGAAGAAGAAACCTACAACATTGTTGCAGCCCACGGCTACTTCGGTCGTTTGATTTTCCAATATGCTTCTTTCAACAACAGCCGTTCCTTGCACTTCTTGTTAGGTGCATGGCCAGTTGTAGGTATCTGGTTCACAGCACTAGGTATCTCCACCATGGCATTCAACTTGAACGGTTTCAACTTCAACCAATCGATTATCGACTCTCAAGGTCGCGTAATCAATACATGGGCTGATGTTATCAACCGCGCTAACTTGGGTATGGAAGTAATGCACGAGCGCAACGCTCACAACTTCCCACTCGACTTGGCTGCTGGTGCATCTACTCCTGTGGCTGTGGTTGCTCCTGCTATCAATGGCTAAGTTTGAGTTTGAGATAGACAAAAAGCGCTCCTAGAAATAGGGGCGCTTTTTGTTTGGGGATTTCCTGAATAATTAGACATTTTTTTGATAAGATAATTATATAGTTAAATTAATAGTTAAAATTTATAGAAATGCCTTATTTAACAGTAGCAAACGACATCAAAGCGCTCATCGCTAAATTTGCTCAATCTAGAATACTGTGGATTGATACAGAAATAGCCGATTATAAATCCCACCCCAGATTATCTCTAATTCAGGTATTAGCTGACCCCAGAGACTTGACTGGCGATGCTACTTTTCTGCTCGATGTTTTGGATCGACCGGAATTAGTAACAGATTTTATCAGCCTAATTATGGTCAATCCCAATATTGAAAAAGTGATGCACAATGCCAGCTATGACATCAGGTTTTTGGGAAATGATGAAGCAAAAAATGTAACTTGCAGTTTGAATTTATCGCGAAAAATTCCTTATTATATTCTCCCATTACCTAACCGCAAATTGAAAACTTTAATAGAAAAAGTTTGTAATATTAATTATGTAGATAAAACAGAACAGGGGAGTGATTGGGGAAAGCGTCCCCTGACAGAAAAGCAGGTAGAATATGCCAAGATGGATGTGGTTTATTTAGCGAGAGTGCATCGCCACCTGCTAGAAATATTTCACAAATCTTATCCAGAGCCAGCTAGTGAAAACTTGACTGCATTGGGGGATAAATATCAGACAATAGAAGCTCGGTGGAAACCGCTAGATTCAGAATTGGCTGAGGTGAAAGAACGAATTAAAACAGGGATGCTGGCAAAAAAACTGAAAGACAGTGCCTATTTTGAGCTATCTAGTTCGATCGCGATGAAAGTAGATTTTATGACCCTGGTCAATCTGACACAAGCTGAGAGGATTGAGTTGCATTTTCCGGTGACACTGACGAAGGAAATTCAAAGACAGTTAGGAAAACTGATTGAGCATCCATCTTTGGAAGTAGAAGAGGTGCAGAGTTGGCGCTTGCTTTTTAACGCACAGCAGCGACGAAAATCAACTAATCAAATTGCGCCACGACCTGTGAGTGATGATTTAATAGTGTTGGGGGAAAGGTACAAGGAAATTTTGCCTGAATGGAAATTTTTGGATTCAGAAGTTGACCATCTAAAAGAGCGTGTAAAAAAAGCAATGATGGCGCAAAACAAGGGAAACACTCCTCATTTTAAGCTGTCGAGTTCTTGTTTGATGAAAGTAGATTTTGCTAGTTTGGCAAGAGTGGTGCAATCTGTGGGGATTGAGTTGGACTTTAGGGTGACGCTGACTCAATATATTCAAAAAAGGTTAGGGGAAGCTATTAATCAAATTGATGTGCAAATTGAGTATATTACCAGTTGGCGCATGAGGGCTAAGACGGTGGAAGATGAAGATGAGGAAATTCCGTTTTGAATAGACATATCCCATAATTATTGTGGGGGGTAGGGGTGAGGCATCTCGCCAGCCCTTAACAATGTTTTTGCTAGAAGTCTAATGTTCTTTTAGGGCCATGACAACTTCTGGGAAGTGGGGGATTTGGGTATTTGCCCGATCGCACTTCCCGACAATGGCAAAAATTATCTAGTCCAATGCAGGGAGACCAATATCTCAACTATGCTAACGTAGGCAAGCGATAATGCTTGGTGTTAAAGGCGATCGACCTAATTTAAGAAAGTGGCGGGGGAACTCCGTCACTCAAAAAAGCCTTTGCAAAAAAGGAAAAAGAAGCCTGCGGTCTAACTGCACTCAGTTGACCGTCAGGTTTGTTCACAACAAATTATTTGATTGAGGAGCAGTGTATCCCCTATGGCAAACCTAATCGGCACAGACAGCAATGATTTTCTGCTCGGAACTCCCCAAGGCGATCGCATTCGTGCCTTAGATGGCGATGACACGCTCTTGGGTGCCGCAGGAGATGACACCCTAGAGGGCGATAGTGACAACGACCAAATCATTGGAGGCGATGGAGCCGATTCGCTCTTTGGTGGTGAAGGAAACGATGAACTCATTGGCAGCCAAGGCCGTGATACCGTCAGCGGTGGCAACGGCGATGACTCCATTCGCGGCGGTTTGGGCAACGACATCCTCGATGGCAACGACGGTAGCGACACCGTGTTCGGAGACGCAGGAGACGACTTAGTTCGTGGCAACGCAGGTTTCGATGTGATTGCTGGCGGTACTGGCAACGACACCCTCACCGGCGGTGATGGCGACGATTCGGTATTTGGGAATGGTGATGACGACTTTCTCTACGGAGATGCCGGCGATGATTCTCTCAACGGCGGTAGTGGTAGCGATCAATTATTTGGCGGTGATGGCAAGGACTACTTCAGAGGTGAAGATGGCAACGACACTTTATACGGTGGTGCCGGTAGCGATTCGCTGTACGGAGACGGTGGCAATGACCAGATATTTGGTGGCAAAGCTAACGATACAGTCATTGGTGGCACTGGTTCCGATACGATGCGGGGCGATGAAGGCGAAGATTTGCTACAGGGAGGTGAAGATAATGATTTCCTGTTTGGTGGCAAAGGTCGCGATATTCTTGACGGTGGTTTTGGGGATGATTCCTTGGCTGGTGGCCTGGGTGACGATACACTTTTGGGCGGTTTTGGCAATGACAATTTATTTGGGGCAGAGGGTAATGACTGTTTGAGCGGAGGTGAGGGTTCAGATACCCTGACTGGTGGAAGTGGCAGTGATATATTCGTGCTGGGAGCAGGGCCAGGCAGTCTGGCTTTGATTACTGATTACAACGAGGCCGAAGATTTCTTTGGACTGCCGACTAATTTATCTTTTACTGACTTGGCAATTACCCAAGGCAACGGTTCAAACCGGAGGGATACAGTAATTACGACGAAGAAGGACGGGAAACTGTTGGCAATTTTGACAGACACTCCGGCGGGCTTAATTGAGGCTACTGATTTTGTATCTGTGACTGGGACGGTTCCTGTCAGACCAACTACAACTACAGTTACAACTACCGTTACCACTACAATTACAGATCCGACAACCCCGACTCCGACAACAACGACAACCCCGACTCCGACAACAACGACAACCCCGACTCCGACTCCGACAACAACAACTCCGACTCCGACAACAACAACTCCGACTCCGACAACAACAACTCCGACTCCGACAACAACAACTCCGACTCCAACAACAACGACAACTCCGACTCCGACAACAACGACAACTCCGACTCCGACAACAACAACGACAACTCCGACTCCGACAACAACAACTCCGACTCCAACAACAACAACGACAACTCCGACTCCGACAACAACAACTCCGACGGCTTCGAGGATTCCTTCTCCCCCGACAATTAACCTGCCCGATTCTCCTTTGCTGACGATTAGTTCGATCGCCCCAACACCTACCCCCGGACTTTTGCCAATGCCCGGCCAGACACCGATATTTCCCTCGATGCTGCCGAGTCCGATACCTGTACCTCATACACCTTTCGGATTTTAGGTGAGATGCCGATGGCGGGAGCTAGTGCATGAGTTATGAGTTAATTTAAAACTCATAACTCATGCACTCAAAACTATTTAAGAGCTTGCGGATTCTGGGCCGATTCACCATCAGACTCGGCTGGAGAATCTTCTAGGATAGATAGTTGTTCGGTGTAGCCTAAGAGCTCGCGCAGTTTCATCCGGTGGATGTAAGGCCAGCCACCATTGGCCTCAATATTCCTGAGCAGTTTGTACAGTGCTTGGCGGTTTTCGGGAAAAGACGCTTGAAACAAACCGTCCCGAATTTCTCGGTGCGAACTTTCCAGTGTCCGCAGCAAAGCCAAAAGCAGCACACTGTCTTCCTGACAACTTTCGGCTAAAGTCCGAATCCCGTCTGTCAAGGATTGCAGTTGAGACTGCAACTTTCCTGACTCTAAATCTTTGCCGTTGTCCATACCGCTGCTTCCTTTGAAATCTACAAGGCGTTTGTGCCCAACCTGAGTATCAGCAGACTAATCGAGCTAGTCGCGATCGCCATTCGGGGTCATAAGCAACGTAACTTAAGTAGGTTGACCTAGGCAATATTAATTTGTAGTCTAAGTCAAGAAAAGAGCACAACCCGTCGTACCATGTGTATTGTGCTACGATCCGCAGATTTTGAGAAATCCTAAGTTATGGCTTAATTTCGCCGTACTCGCTCGACTTTTTGAGTCAAAGCCGGTGAGAGCTTTCGGATGGTTGGACTGGCATAGCCTGCCCACGAGCAATTATATTTTGCTCGAAGTAGGGTTTTTTCTTAATATAATCCGATGTTGGATATTGAGGTTTGGAATGAAATATCGTTCTTTAATTGTGGCACTTTTAGCATTTTGCATGAGTGCACTGGTGGCTTGTTCTTCTGCTCCTGATACAACGGTGGCGACTACGGAGTTACTCACCTACGACCAGATTAGAGGTACTGGATTGGCAAATAACTGCCCTAGCTTGGCAGAAACTTCTCGCGGCTCGATCGCCATTGAAGCGGGTGCTACCTATAAGCTCACTGGTTTGTGTTTGCAGCCTACCACTTATTTTGTTAAGGAAGAACCAGCAAATAAACGCCAAGAGGCAGAATTTGTACCTGGTAAATTGCTGACACGGTTCACGTCTAGCATTGACCAAGTTCAAGGTACTCTCAAGGTTGGTACTGACGGCACTCTGACTTTTACAGAAGAAGACGGCTTGGACTTTCAAGCAATTACGATTCAGTTACCAGGTGGAGAACAAGTACCTTTCTTGTTCACCATTAAAGAGTTAGTTGCTAGTTCCGACCCAGGAGTAGTTGCTATCAATACTTCCACAGATTTGCAAGGGACTTTCAACGTTCCTTCTTACCGCAGCGCTGGCTTTTTAGACCCTAAAGGTCGTGGCGTTGCCACTGGCTATGACAATGCTGTAGCCCTTCCAGCTTCTGACAATTCCAAGCGTGTGCGGGCTAATGTTAAGTTAGCTGATACCAGCACCAAGGCGGGTAAAATTTCTCTCCAAGTTGCTAAAGTAGACAACACCACCGGAGAAGTTGGCGGTATTTTTGAAAGCATACAGCCTTCTGATACAGATTTGGGCGCTAGACCAGCTTTGGATGTAAAAATCCGTGGCATCTTTTATGCTCGCATTGAGCCTTCTGTATCCTAGAATTTGATTGGACGGTCGATCTCACGCTTAGTAGTTTCTTACTCTAAAGATACTACTCTTTATTGATTAGCCAACAGTAGAAAGGAATGTAACTGAGGACTGTTGACTAATCAATAAATTTATGATTTGATTATGGTGATTTTTTGTTTGTAAAAATCTATTTTAATTGATTAAAGTATTGCATTAAAACAGATTTTGAATTATAATACCCAGTGTAAAAAATCAGAAAAATTATATTTGTAAGACCCTACGGGTAAAATTCTACCCGCGCAGGACTCCACCAAATCACTGCACCTTGCCTAAGCTCAACAGATGTGTCGGCTGTCACAGCTATCAAGTGCTAGAATTACACCAATTAAATAGGAATTTTTTAGACTAGATTAAAAATCTACATCTAAGGCCAAATCACTGCTCTGCTCTACCAACCCCTATGCCACTATGTCTACCACAGTCCCAAACGAACTAAAAACCGAAAACTTGCAATTGTTGCGCGAGTACCAAAGTTCTGCATCCAACGAAGTCCGCAATCAGTTAGTTAAACTCAATATTGGATTGGTGAGAAAAGAAGTTCACCACTGGATCAACCAGTGCGGGGAAAGCTACGATGACTTGCAGCAAGTTGGGTGTATTGGTTTGATCAGAGCGATTGAGCGGTTTGATTTATCCAAGGGACACGCCTTTAGTTCCTTTGCAATTCCCTACATCCGGGGGGAAATTCAGCACTATCTACGGGATAAAAGCCCTTCGGTGCGAGTTCCGAGACACTGGTTATCGCTGGAACGCAAATCTGTATCAGTGATTAAGGATTTGCAAGTGCAGTTCAACCGAAATCCTACAGATGCGGAAATCGCCGCGGTGTTGGAAGTTTCTGTGGAAGAATGGCGAGAAATTAAGCTAGCCCACCTCAACCGCGAACCTCTGAGCTTGGATGCGCCGGTGCAAGATGAAAATGAGGGGACTACTTGTCTGGGAGCATTAGTTCCTGATAGCAAGTATCGCAGCTTTCAGTTGGCTCAAGAAGACCAAATTCGCGTACAGCAAGCTTTGTCTATGTTGGAACAACGAACTCGTGAGATATTGGAGTTTGTTTTTCTTTATGATTTGACGCAGAAGGAAACGGCTGAACGCTTGGGTATTAGTGCGGTGACTGTTTCTCGGCGTGTTAAGAAGGGGCTGGATTTGCTCAAAGAGATTATGACTAAACAGCTTTAGTTAGTAGTCAGTAGTCATTAGTCAGTAGTCATTAGTCAGTAGTCATTAGTTAGTAGTTAGTAGTCAGTAGTCAGTAGTCAGTAGTCATTAGTTAGTAGTTAGTAGTTAGTAGTTAGTAGTTAGTAGTTAGTAGTTAGTAGTCATTAGTCAGTAGTTAGTAGTCAGTAGTTAGTAGTTAGTAGTTAGTAGTTAGTAGTTAGTAGTTAGTAGTTAGTAGTCATTAGTCAGTAGTCATTAGTTAGTAGTTAGTAGTCAGTAGTCAGTAGTCAGTAGTCATTAGTTAGTAGTTAGTAGTTAGTAGTTAGTAGTTAGTAGTTAGTAGTTAGTAGTCATTAGTCAGTAGTTAGTAGTCAGTAGTTAGTAGTTAGTAGTTAGTAGTTAGTAGTTAGTAGTTAGTAGTTAGTAGTCATTAGTCAGTAGTTAGTAGTTAGTAGTCATTAGTCAGTAGTTAGTAGTCATTAGTTAGTTGTTGGTGGTTATTGGTTAGTTGTCCTATGTTAGTTGTTGTTATTTGTTGGTTCCAATAACAAATAACAACTAACCAATAACAAATAATCAGTAACTAATTTTTAGATGTGGCGGATAAATTTATCCAGCCTTTCCACAGCTTTTTTGATTGTGCCTAAATCGGTGGCGTAAGACAAGCGAATGTGGTCATCTGCACCAAAAGCAATGCCGGGAATAACTGCTACTTTTTGCTGTTCTAATAAAGCTTCGGAAAATTCTAGAGAAGTCATGCCAGTTTTGCTGATATTGACAAACATATAGAAAGCACCGTCGGGTTTGGTGCAGCTAATTCCGGGGATAGCATCGAGTAATTCAAATATTACTTCACGGCGCTCGGCAAAAGCCAGACGCATTTTTTCCACAGATTCTTGACTGCTTTCCAAAGCTGCGATCGCCCCGTACTGTGCAAAGGTACACACGTTGGAGGTACTATGTCCTTGAACGGTACTGGTAGCTTTGATTAATTCGAGCGGTCCGGCCAAATAACCGATGCGCCAGCCAGTCATGGAGTAAGCTTTAGCAAAACCGCTACTGATGATGGTGCGATCGAATATTTCTTTCCCCAGGGAACCGATGCTGACGTGTTGGGCACCGTCGTATATAATTTTTTCGTAAATTTCGTCGGAAACGACTAAAATATCTCGCTCAACTATCACCTCAGCTAGTGCTTTGATTTCCGCTGGACTATACACCATTCCCGTAGGGTTAGATGGCGAATTGAGGACAAATAACTTGGTGCGGGGTGTAATGGCTTGACGCAGTTGTTCCGGGGTGATTTTATATCCGGTAGAAGCATCAGTCTGGACAATTACTGGCTTACCGCTGGCTAGTTTGACCATTTCTGGATAACTCAGCCAGTAGGGAGCAGGTATAATTACTTCGTCTCCCGGCTCAATCAGAGCCATCATTAGATTATAGAGAGAATGCTTACCACCGTTGCTGACAATGATATTCTCAGGTTGATAGTGGAGATTGTTGTCGGAGCGGAGTTTACTGGCGATCGCAGCTTTTAACTCCGGTTCCCCCGCCGCTGGACCATACTTAGTTTTACCACTGTCTAAAGCTTGCTTTGCCGCTGCTTTAATGTGTTCTGGGGTATCAAAATCTGGTTCTCCTGTACTCAAACTACAGACATCAATCCCCTCGGCCTTCATGGCTTTTGCCTTAGCTGCGATCGCTAAGGTAATGGAAGGAGGAACTTCGCCCACTCGTGCTGCCAACTTGATCATTGGATTTTAGATATGAGATTTTTGACTTTAGATCTTAGGGCGAAAAATCTGAATATTCAACCCTGTTGTTAGGAAATTATGACATTTCCTTGGATGGTAGGCACTGTTTTAACCAATTCAAAAATTAAACGCTAAAAAGTTATTAGTTTTATTTTTTATTTTTAGTTTCTAATTTTTGACATTATTGGTGTACCATTTTTGAGGCCTTGTTACTCTTAACCCCCCACTTTACAAGCTTATGGATCTCAAATCTCTGATTCGCGATATTCCTGATTTCCCAAAGCCGGGAATCATGTTTCGAGATATTACAACTTTGTTGCGAAACCCCCAAGGACTGAGCTATACCATTGACAGTTTAGCCGAAAAATGCTCTGCAATGTCTCCTGACTATGTGGTGGGTATGGAATCGCGGGGCTTTATATTTGGGACTCCTTTGGCTTATAAAATGGGAGTGGGCTTTGTTCCCGTCCGCAAGCCAGGGAAATTGCCATCAGCGGTTTATTTCGCTGAGTATGAGTTGGAGTATGGTAGCGATCGACTGGAAATGCACCAAGATGCGATGACACCGGGTAGTAGGGTGCTGGTGGTGGACGATTTAATCGCCACTGGGGGGACCGCGGCTGCAACGGCTAAGCTGTTAGAACAAGCTGGCTGCGAACTGGTGGGTTTTGCTTTTGTAATTGAATTGCAGGGTTTGGGCGGCAGGCAAAAATTGCCGGATGTACCAATAGTTACGCTAGTTGAGTATTAGTCAGTTGACTGTTAACGGTTGACTGTTGACGGTTGCCGTACCCTGAGCGTAGTCGAAGGGTCAGTTGTCAGTAACCAATAACAACCAACTAATAACCCTTCGACTACGCTCAGGGAACCGAAACTAACCAATAACAAATGACTTCTATTAAACTGAACCCAAATTTACGAGTATTGAATTCTCTGTTGACTGGTGATACATTTATCTATGTTTTTAAGAGGCTGTTTCAGGCTCTGTTAACGCTATTTTTAGCATCGATTCTTTGTTTTGCAATTATTAAACTTGCACCGGGAAATTACTTGGATACTTTGAGCCAAAATCCGAAGATTTCGCCAGAAACACTTAAACAACTAGAACAACAATTCGGCTTAGATAAACCAGCATTTGTCCAGTATTGGCTGTGGTTGCAACAAATTGTGACGCGAGGGAATTTTGGTACGAGTTTTGTGTATCAGCGATCGGTGGCTTCTCTGCTGTGGGAACGAGTGCCGGCGACGCTGTTAATGGCGATCGCATCTTTGATTGTAACTTGGGCGATCGCTATTCCCTTGGGAATCATCGCCGCTGTCAATCAAAACCGGACAGTCGATCGCGTTTTACAAGTAGTCAGCTACACAGGACAAGGATTTCCCAGTTTTATCATGGCTTTGCTGCTGCTATTTTTCGCCCAGAATACATCGCCTCTGTTTCCTGTAGGAGGAATGACCAGTATTGACCACGCAGATTTACCTTGGTGGGGTCAAATCATGGATTATTGCTGGCACTTAATTTTGCCAACAGTCGCCTTGAGTCTGACGGGTTTTGCAGGTTTGCAAAGATTGATGCGGGGACAATTGTTGGATGTACTGCGTCAAGATTATATCAGGACAGCACGGGCGAAAGGTTTGCCAGAAAGTCGCGTAATTTATATTCATGCTCTACGGAATGCGGTTAATCCATTGATTACGCTGTTGGGTTTTGAGTTTGCGAGTTTGTTGAGTGGTGCGTTTATTGCCGAACTTTTTTTTAATTGGCCTGGTTTGGGAAAGCTGGCTTTGGATGCTGTGACTAATCAAGATTTGTATTTAGTGATGGCAACTTTGATGATGGGTTCTGCGATGTTGATTGTTGGTAATTTGTTGGCTGATTTGTTGCTGAAGGCGATCGATCCGAGGATTAAACTGGAAGATTTGAAATGAGATAATTAACTCAGTCATGACTTAGGCCGCGAGCATGATTTGCGATGGTTCATAATTGTTACCAATAATTTCTAGCCCTGAGAATTGAGAGAGATATTGAAGATCCCAGAGCAGTGGTTGATGAGCTAATTTTGCGGTAGCCAATGAAGCAGTAATTGACTTCAGGGAAAACTACAGTCTACATTATGCCTTTTTCTATGAAAATCATGAATCGCGCTCCGGTTTCCATACCAGCCTTACCTCAGAGTCTTTCTTCACCAGAAACCTGGGGGTTTGGCTTTAGTGGCTTGCTTTTATGGCTAGGGACTGCGCCTGCAATGAATGCTGCCCTAGGTCCCCAGGCGATTTGGGTTTGGTTTCCGGGAACAATTATTGGCATGATGCTCAACCTGCAAGTTAAGCGGTTAGGAACCTATTTCCCAGATGTCGCTGGGGGCACCCCAAACTATACTACCCGCTTGCTCCACCATTTCCCAAACTTGGCTCGCTATGGGGCGATCGGCTACTTGCTCGGCTGGGTATCTGTTCCACCCATGAATGCGATTATTCTGACCGATTTAATTAAGGTGAATCTGGCTCCACTGGGCATTACTTGTCCAGAAACCCTACTCAGAATTGGGTTTACCGTGCTGCCCTTTATCGTTGCTGTTAGTGGAACTCGCACCCTAGGTATTTTGCACTCTTTTTTTATATTTCCGGCGATCGGGTTTCTCCTCACCTTTTGTCTTCAAGGCATAGCTTGGTTAAGTTTGACTCCCACTAGCCCAGGGCTACTGCCGGATCTGGGAGTAGGCATTTCTGCGATCGATTGGATGAAATGGTTCTTTATCGCCGTCTATGCGGTTTATGGTTGCGAGAGTGCTTCTTCCTTTGTGGCCGATAGCTACCAACCCCGCGTTACCCTCCGGTGCTTGCAGGTAATGACTGGATTGATTCCGATCGTCTATCTCGGTGGATCGTGGGTTTTAATGCGGTTAGCGACAGATCCTGGCTTAGGGGATAGCGCCTATCTTCATCTAGTGGCAGCTACCCAACCCTTCTGGGGCACCTTCGCCCCCGCCCTTGTCACTTTTCTGATTGCGTCAGGGTGTCTGCTGAGCTCTGCGACTGCTGTTTCTGTCAGTCCCCGGATTTTATATCAGTTAGCCAAAGACGGCTACTTACCGCCCGTGTTCGCCGTGCTGTCTCGCCGGGGAGTGCTCGAACCCAGTTTGATTTTTACCCTGGGGCTGAGTCTAATCTGTCTGGGGTGGGGCGATGTCGCACGGGTGGTGATGGTGACTGGTACAGGCTACCTGAGTTCGATGATGGCAATTCATTTAGGCGAGTGGGTCGGTCGGCGACGACCAGAAGCTCGATGGCCCTGGTGGTCTCTGGGTTTTTTTGGCATGGAAGCGACTGTGTTGCTGGTGGGTGGCTTGGCATGGGGCTACCAGGACTTAGCCATTGGTTTACTCTTACCTTGGCTCATTGGCGTGGCGGGCACTCGATTACCTCGCCTGAATTTCTCCCTATTCCATCCCGATGGGTGGATGCAACGTTACGATCGGCAACCTTATACTGGCACAACAGATTGGTTGGCATTTCAGGTAACAATCTTAATTGGCTTATTGTGCAGTGCGGTGAGTATTGGCTGGTGGGTGAGAGCGGGTTTAGATCGGGTGGGTGTGGGGCAATATGTGCCGTTGTTTAGCATTTTGTTAGTGACGGTGGCTTTTGTGGGAGTGGCGATCGCCTGTTGGACCAGTCTGCCCCAAATTGCTGCTATTACTGAAGCGCGAGAGCAGGTGGAACGCACACTGCACGAGTTGCAACAGGCTCAAATGCAACTGGTGCAGGCAGAAAAAATGTCGAGTTTAGGGCAGTTAGTGGCTGGGGTAGCCCATGAAATCAATAACCCCGTTAATTTTATCCATGGGAATCTGAGTTATTTGCGGGAGTATACCCAGAATCTGATGGATCTGATTGAACTTTATCAGGACCAACACCCAAATACGTCCCCTGTTATTCAAGCTCTGGTGGATGACATCGATTTAGAATTTTTGCAGGCCGACTTACCGAAAATACTGGATTCGATGAAGATTGGCACCGATCGCATTCGTCAGATCGTACTCTCATTACGCAACTTCTCCCGCATCGAGGAAGCTGACTTTAAAACCGTCGATATTCACGAAGGGATTGACAGCACCCTCCTGATTTTGGGACATCGGCTCAAAGCCAAAGGCGATTTCCCAGAGATTAAGGTAATTAAGGATTACAGCCTGCTCCTACCTCACGCTGAGTGTTACCCCGGACAACTCAACCAGGTGCTGATGAATATTCTGGCAAATGCGATCGATGCCCTCGAAGAAAGCGGTAGCGGGAAAACCTATGAGCAACTGCAAGCTAATCCGGGGAAGATTAGCATTCGCACGTCACCGATCGATGCTGAGTGGATAGAAATTGCGATCGCTGACAACGGTGTTGGTATGTCGGAACAGATTCAACAACGCATTTTCGATCCGTTTTTTACTACCAAGCCTGTAGGAAAAGGGACTGGTATGGGGATGTCTATCAGTTATCAAATCATCACGGAAAAACATGGTGGTAAGCTCAATTGTTTTTCGACGATCGGGAAAGGAACGGAGTTCGTGATTCAGATTCCCCTACGCCAACAAGTTCCTAACTTAAAAATGGGACACCAGCAAGCATCCTAATTTATTTTTTAAGCCTTGCTGTAAAGAATGAACAGTGGGTTATAACTGAGTCATCTCCTTTAGGGTTGGATCGGATTTTTTTACCGCAGAGAGCGCAGAGGACACAGAGGAAGAGCAGAGTGAGAATTACTAATTACTAATCAGTAATAACTGATGACACTCTGTTTAGATAAAAACCCGCTTTCTTGGGCGGAGTCGATCGGCCTTATTTACTTTAACTAACTAAATTGCTGAGCATAATAACCAGCATAACGATCGCCTTTTTCCAGCAATTCCTCATGAGTCCCCGACTCCACAACTCTCCCTTTTTCCAAAACCAAAATTCTGTCAGCCTTCCGCACAGTCGCCAAACGGTGTGCGATAATAAACACAGTCCTGTCTTGCATCAATCTTTCCAACGCTTCCTGCACCAAAGCTTCTGATTCCGAATCTAGAGCCGATGTCGCTTCATCCAGGATCAAAATTCGCGGATTCAGCAACACTGCACGGGCGATCGCAATTCTTTGTTTTTGGCCACCAGATAAATTTACACCCCTTTCCCCAACCCAAGTTTGATAACCGTCGGGAAACTCACTAATAAATTGATGAGCGTTAGCAATTTCCGCCGCTTTTTCAACATCTTTCAGTTCATAATACGATCGCCCAAAAGCAATATTTTGAGCAATTGTCCCCGAAAATAAAATAGTTTCCTGCGGCACAATTCCGATTTGTCGGCGCAGCGTATTTAATGTCACATCTTGAACATCAATCCCATCAATTAAAACTTGTCCAACTTGCGGATCGTAAAATCTTGGTAACAAGTTCACCAAAGTAGTTTTCCCGGCACCAGATGCACCCACAAGGGCAATCATTTCTCCGGGAAGTGCCAGTAAACTCATATTTTGTAAAATTGGAACCCCCCCTTGCCCCCCCTTATAAAGGGGGGGTTGAGGCTCTTTTCCCCCCTTATAAAGGGGGGGTTGAGGCTCTTTTCCCCCCTTATCAATGGGGGGTTGAGGCTCTTTTCCCCCCTTATCAATGGGGGATTGAGGCTCTTTTCCCCCCTTATAAAGGGGGGATTGAGGCTCTTTTCCCCCCTTATAAAGGGGGGATTGAGGCTCTTGTCCCCCTTTATAAAGGGGGGATTGAGGCTCTTGTCCCCCCTTATCAAGGGGGGATTGAGGGGGGTAAGCAAAATTAATATTGCGGTATTCGACTTTCCCGGTAACGTGGGGAAGTTCAAGCGCCCCAGGCTTTTCAACTACGGTTGGTAGAATTGCCAATAGTTCAAAAATGCGATCGCTAGAAGCCTCTCCCTGCTTGAAATCGCCGTAATTAGCAGTAGTAGTTGCGATCGGATCGATCAAAAGAGCCGCTCCTGCGATATAACTAATAAACTGAGAACCAGTCAAATTACCCTGCTCAATTTGCCAACCTCCCAGCAAAAATAGCAAAATTATACTAACAGCTTCTGGAAAGCCAACTACAATAAATTGAAGCGCCTTGATTCGTTCTGATAAATACTTAGCGCGACGATTTTTTTCTGCTTCTTCCGCAAAACGAGCAATTTCATAATCTTCAGCCACAAATGCTTTAATTAAACGAATTCCACTAAATACTTCTGTCAGCAAAGAAGATAAATCAGAGATCCGATCTTGACTTTCCCGCGAGTATCTGAGCAATTTCTCGCCAAACCAGCTAATTAGTAATGCCATCAGCGGTATAATGATTAATGCACCTAAAGTTAATTGCCAGTTGAGATAAATCATATATCCCACGATCACAATTAGCTGTAAAATAGAAGGAATAAATTGATGGAAAAATTTATTTATAACTTCGCCAATGCGGTCAATATCTTCAGTTAATCGGTAGGATAAATCTCCCGTTTGGGCAGTTTCAAAGTAGCCGATATTGAGCTTTTGTAAGTGCGTATAAACTTTTTTGCGAATTTCTAAAGCAATAGTTAAAGCTGCTTTTGCCATTAGCGTATCTTGGCCGTACTGAATGATGCTACGAATCAAGAATATAATTGCACTGGCTGCGGCAAGTTTAGTGAATCCTTTAAAATCTCCAGTACCTACAAATTTTGATGCTGTTTCGCCAATCAGCCACGCCATTATCGGCCAAAATATAGTAAATCCGAGGGTGCAAACTAATGCTTTGGCGATGGTTCCTTTTTGCTGCTGGATGTAAGGTAAGATTTGCCAGTAAGTCGATCGCGTTTTCAAACTATTCTGCATCTGCAAGTTTTGGGTTGAGACATATAGCGGTTCTCAATAAGAGTGAAGTTAAAAATAGGTAGGTTGGGTTGAGGTAACGAAACCCAACTCTTGATTTAAAATCGAGTGTTGGGTTTCACTACCGCTCAACCCAACCTACTTCATCTATTTGATCAACGCTATATCTGAGTCAAAATATGATAGCAGCGATCGGGCAAATATCAAAAATCAATCCTCACCGTCAGCATGAGTAGCCCGCACCTTCGCCCCCGCCACAACTTCTCCCCGAAAGGTAGCCGACTTTCCCGGTTCAACCGTAACTGGTTGAGTAGCAATGAATCCATTATCTATGGAATTACCTAACTCATCCAAAACCTCATAGTTGACTTTGATATTCTTGACAAGTTTACAACCTTGATTGATGATTTGACCGCTTAAAAATTTACCATCATAATTTACGTTATTTATTGAAACTTTTGCGGCAATGTTGGAACCGGCAATACAAGATTGGGAAGTTCTTGATGGTGTTTTATTTTCGCACAATTTGCCTAAATCCACTGTTTTGCCATCGGTAGTTCTCATGTAGCAAAATGGTTCGTCAATTTCTGAATTTTGAGCTAAAAGATTTGCCGTATTTGCTAGCAAAGATTTATCTGATATCAGCGATGTTAGCAGAATTGATAAAGCTACGGTTAAATGTAAAACTTTCATGCTTTTACCTGGATTTTCTGAAATTAATTGTACAAGATAATTTACATAAACTTTAGGAGTACAGATTACGCACCGTATATTATGCTATAATAAGACATCAAACTTTAGAAAGTAAAGTCATGGTCGTTACTCAAGATAACCCAGGACAAAAAACGATCGAACTGACCGTAACTTGGGAGAAGTTGCCAGACGACTTCCAATTAGAAGAAAAACCCGTGGAAAATACAGGTCAACCGCTAATTGCTGGAGCACTTCGAGAAATCTTAGAACTGAGAGGATCGATCGGGCCACTAATGCTGATTGCCAGCAACTTTGGTATTTGCGCTACTGTCAACGGCGAGTTAATAATCAAAGCACCAGATTGGGTTTATGTACCTTCGGTATTGCCCGCAGAGTCGAGAATAGACCGCAAAAGTTACACCCCAAACTTGGAAGGAGAAATACCGACCATTGTCATGGAATTTTTGTCGGAAACAGACGGCGGCGAATATTCTATCAAACGTACTTTTCCTCCGGGAAAGTGGTTTTTTTATGAACAAATTCTGCAAGTACCAACTTACATCATTTTTGACCCAGAAACTGGATTGCTGGAAGTATATCGCTTGGAAAATGGCAACTACGAACTAGAATTTCCCGATGAGGAAGGTCGTCACTGGATGGCAGATTTTGGTTTGTATTTAGGAACGTGGCGAGGGGAGAAAGAACAGCGTGCAGGCTATTGGTTGCGCTGGTGGGATGAAGCAGGAAATCTGATTTTGTGGGGTGTAGAACAGTTAAAAGCAGAATCCCAGCGGGCCGATCGCGAACGTCAACGGGCCGATCGACTGGCTGAATATTTGCGCGATCGGGGAATTAACCCAGACGAGATTATTTGATCAATAGACATCTCCAAAAAAGCCAGTATTGAACAGGCTTTCCGGCCTGTTCCACAATAGATCTAGCTTCTTGTGGGGCGGGCATCTTGCCCGCCCAAAAAATATAATTTAGATGCCTTTAGTCCTTGCACCCGGAACTTTTCGACTTGGACGACGATTTGTCAAACTACTAGCTTAACGAGTGTTCAAAGCATTAGCAGAAGCTGTCAAACCCAAATCTTTCAAAATTTCTCCAGCCGCCCTTTGTCCAGTCTCACAACCGCCTTCCATAGAGCGTTGATTTTCCAGAGAAGTGTGCTCTCCCGCAAAATATAAATTACCAACTTGTTCGCCTTCAACGCCGTGCATTTGCGTCCATTGTCCGACTAAATAGCAGGAATAGGAACCTTTAAAATAACGTTCTCCTGGCCAAAAAGCTCGCACAGCTTTACCCGATCGCAAATCTTTAACTCCAGGGAAAACTTTTTCAAATTGTCCCAAAAATTTTTGGGCTTGATCTTCAGGAATTCCACTACCGATCGCCAAACCCTGTCTACCTCCTGTAAAATTAGTAACTAAACCGCTAACAGTAGGAGTAAAAGGTGTAGCTTCCCAACTATTTTGGAATCCTAAGTCGGTATAAACAGAAGCAGTCGATCGATAAAGTTCTCGCCAAATGCGAGTGCGGTAGCCCGTCACTAACTTAGAATTAGTACCGTAGCCCAATTGCTCGATCGCCCGTCGCTTCGGTTGGGGTAAAGGCACATTGATATTAACATCTCGCAGAGTGCTGAAGGGCAAAGTTAACAAAACTCGCTCGTAGGTGCGATCGAATGCACTTTGTCCCGATCGCAAACTTACCCGATAACGGCCATCCGGCAAAAGGTTAATCGCTTCCAAAACAGTCCCCGCTTCGATGGAACCAGACAATTGACCAGCCAAACCATTGACAATTTGACTGTTGCCACCCTCAATTTGATAGCGCTCATCACTGTCACCATACAACTGAAAACTATCAGCCTCAGAAGCAATTAAAAACAGCAAATTCAAGGCAGACTGTTCGTCCACATCGAGACCGTATTCCGTAGTGTAAGCAATGCGGAGTAACTGCTTAACAATGACGTTAGCATCTACACTATCTAAATATTCAGCGATGGAAACATTGTCCACTCTTTCGGCTGTTTCCGTAAAATCTTGATAGTCAAGGTTATTGCCAATTCCCCGTAAATCAGCCCGAATCTTACTAGCTATAGGTGCAAAATCGGTGATTAATTGTTCCATAGAAAATCGCCGTCCTTGCAAGAAAAAGGTATCCTTGACCAATCCCGTCTGCGCCTGAGCTAAATCGATCGCCCGCAAACCCAATTCCGTCGCCAGGGAAATCAAAGTAGTGTGGCCACTATCAATATATTCTCCTCCCACATCCGCCGAAATCAAAGTTCCAGCCACCTTGGGTATAGTGCGTATCCGCCCCCCCACGCGGTTAGTTGCCTCGATGATATCGGCACGTACACCCCCTTGACTCAAGCGATAGGCCGCCGTCAAACCCGCAATTCCCGCGCCCACAACCAAAATGGGCGATCGACCTTGCTGTTGAGCAAAAGCCCCCTCTCCCTCCCGCGTCAAATTCGCAGCAGCCAGCGCCGCCCCCGTCGCCAAACCCCCCCGTAGCAATCCGCGCCGAGATATGGGAAAATTGGAAGTGCGATCTGTGAGCATCCCCAGAAGTTCATCAGCCGGAATACCAGTTGCCATTGATTTCTGGGCAATTATCGAAGCGCGGCGCAGCATTGCCATCAGTGCAGATTTAGCCATAATCTAGACACCCTCACAAAATTTTGATATGAACTGGATTATTGATTAAATGTGATTATCCACTTTCCAGGTTAAGTGTACATAGATTGTTGTAAAAATGCTAACCCTCAAAACACTTTTCGACCGCAAATTTTACCTCGAAAACAACCCCGATGTTGCTGTAGCCGTCGCCAGAGGCACGGTATCAAGTCCCTTCGATCACTACCAAAAGATTGGCAAATTTGAAAATCGCGACCCCAATCCCCTATTTGATGCCAGCTATTATTTAGAAACAAACACTGATGTAGCCGTATCAGGAGAAAAAAATAAATTTTCCGGTGCAGATCATTTTATTGCCTACGGTCAATTTGAGCGTCGAAGTCCCAACCCTTTATTTGATGTTAGTTTTTACCTAAGCAGTAACCCCGACGTTCAAACAGCAGTTCAAACCAATCAAGTTACAGCCTTTGAACACTTTCTGAAAATCGGTCAAACCGAAATTCGCAAACCCAGTCCTTTCTTCGATCCTGAATTTTATTTAGCCAAGTATCCGCTGGTAGCAGCAGCAGTGAGAAATGGCGTGGTGAAAAGTGCGATCGAGCACTACATTCAATTTGGTCAAGCCGAAGGACTTTTGGGTACATTACCAGATGTTGCTGATAATTTAAGTGCTGCTAAAAACCTGGATCTTCTCACAGGAACTAAAAATTTAAATGATTTTGTAGGTGCTGCGGAACCAACGGATATTTATAGTTTTGTATTGAATACTCCTAGCCTTTTCAATGCAACTCTGGATGGTTTGAGTGCAGATGCCGATCTAGAATTAATTCAGGATATCAACGGTCAAGGCGCAGTGGGATTGAGCGGTATTATTGCTTCGTCTAATAATTTAGGTACGGCTGCGGAACAGATTGTGAGTAATGGGGCTTTGCCTGCTGGTACTTATTTTCTGCGCGTTTCTCAATTTGAAGGTGATACAAATTATAACTTGACATTGACATCCGCTCCTTCCATAACACCGTCACAAAATTAAGGAGTTTATCGATTTGAGATGGGAAATTTTCGGTAGATAATTGAATGATTTACCCCACGGAAGTTGCAGGCACATTGGGTTATGCACTTTCATTCAACAAAGACAATAAAGCTCCTTGTTGATTGGCTACATAAGCCACTGGCTTATTAGTTTTGATTACCTTACCTTCTGCTACTGCTTTTTTTAACCACAGTCGCATTTGCCCTATTTGAACATCCAGAAGTTCCGCTATAGATTTATCATCTAACGGTTGCTCTAAATGACTGAGAATGAACGGTAAAACTGCTTCGTAAATGTCTTTGGGAGGGTATTCGACTGCTTGTGTGTTCCTGTGTGCGTTAATCGAAGATATCCCGTAGGGAATCGCATCTTGTGAAGTTCCATTAGATGCAACATCTTTTTCCTCTGGGGCTGACGCTTCTACTTCTGTTTCTGCGAGCACAATCTCCGCTCCAGAGTTTGAAAGTGATTGATTTACCACAATCTCCGATGTTAATGAGTGTGTCACTTCCACATCTGTAACTACCACTTCAATTTCTAACAGCGAATCTTGCAGTTGTTGGTTTTCCCCCGCATCAGCAGATTTAGAAAAATTGGCTGATGCTTCAACATGGCGAGAACCAACAATAGCTAATCCTCCCTGAGATAGCAATTTTATCTTGCCAATTCCATAGAGAATTGCTGGTGCTAAATGTTGCAATATTTGCTTGAGGCGCTTGGGATATTGAGAGTCGCTTCTTCCTAATATCCACAGCCCTTGATTCGTCCATTTTTCCACAGCCAAACTTAGCATTAACCCTCGTTGTAATAATGCCGAAATCCTGTAAAAGTCAAGCTTATTTACCGGAATTGATTGTAACAAATTTAAACAAGTTGGATGCAGTAAATCGGCTGGGCGCTTCTGATTTTCGCGCAGCCAACCAGCCAAGGAATTATATTCGCCAAGCGTTAGGGGGTGAGGTTCTGTTTGCCGATTTTGCCCGAAGCTAGCGCACAAAAGTAAAATTGCTTGAGTATCTGGCGGTAGTACGTGATTCATATATCTAATCGGCGAGAGAGTTGAGGGATAATGCTAGAGGAAAAACTGACCCGCTACCAGCTTGACGTAAAAGTGCGGCAATGACTGTAAAAGTCCACCGGGAATCTACCATATCGTCAACTAAGAAAACTGTTCCCTTGATTCCTTCCCAAGTGTCGATCGCAAATGCACCATCCAAATTATGAGCTTGCTGGTAACTGTTATTCATCTCTTTTTGAGCTTGTGTTTGACGAATTTTCCGAATAACTGGCTGAAATGGCAAATTTAATCTATCTGCCAGTTGTTGAGCAAAATTAGGCACTAAGTCGGGACGATTTAAAGAAGGTACGCAAGTCACCCAAGTCGGAAATGGTTGAGGTTGCCAGCGCTGAATCATTTCAAAAGCGCCCTCAACCAGTGCGTCACTAAAATTATTATCTTGATACTTACCTAGTTTAACTAATTCTCCCCAACCTGCGTCACCCCATAAAGACAGCGCCTTGCCGGATTCTGCTATTAAATTAGGTTTAATTTTTCCAGAAAAACCGTAAGTTGGCAATGCTTTTCCTGTAGGCCATTGTTTCCGGGGTTCGATAATGCGATCGCACCGCCGCAGGTACTGAATTGCTTGATTTACCGTTTCCATAGAAGGGGTTTCTGGGAGTAAAGGCTTACCCAAACACACCGCACATTTGCCGCAGTTAGTTGGATTTTGGTCATCTAATTCTGTTGCGAGAAAAGCCATGAGGCATTGTTGGTTTTCGCCCATGTATTCTCGCATTCTGTCTTGTTCTTGGCGGCGGATTTGCGTCAAATTTTCGATTTTATCGGTGTCTTGCTGATAATCAACAGGAGTAGCATACCACTTAGAATTTTGCTTGCTGACTGGGGCTGGTGATTCGAGAGACAACAGTTTTAAAACTTTATTAATTTGCCCATTAGACAAATTTAGTTTTTGCTCTAACTGGGGAACAGATAAGCCGTCATCGGCGAGGTCTAACGCACTTAAAATTTCTTGCGTATGGGCTTGTGGAGGAAAAGCTGTTCTGATAAAATAGTTGGTAATATCGTCATCTTCATCGCCGCTTAAAAGGATACCATAGGCTTGTTCTACGGCTCTACCCGCTCGCCCTACTTGTTGATAATAATGAACAACGGAACCAGGACGTTGGTAATGAATGACAAATCCTAAATCTGGCTTGTCAAAACCCATTCCTAAAGCTACAGTTGCAACTAATGCTTTAATTTTGTTGTTTATAAGTTGGTCTTCTAAGGCTTCTTTATCTGAATTTTTTAGATTGCTATGGTAGGTTTTACAATCAATTCCTTGAGTTGTTAACCAGTCGGCAATCCGTTCGGCATCTCTGACAGTTAGGGTGTAAATAATTCCGCTTCCCGGTAAGTTGGGCAACTGTTCTGCTAACCATGCCATTCTTGCTGCTGAACTTCCCAGAGCGATATTTTGGAGTTGCAAGCTTTCTCTGATTAAGTTTCCTCTGATGACGCGGAGATTTGCACTTAATTGCTCGACAATATCGTTGACAACTCGGTTGTTAGCTGTAGCAGTTGTGGCTAAAACTGGTATGTTTTGAGGAAGGGCTTGCAAAATAAGGTGCTTAATTTTTAATCATTAAAAAATCAAGCACTAACTACTCACATAATATCATCAATCACCCAAGTCTTAATTCGTATTATCTGGTGCTCCCGGAGAAGGCATAGATTGAATAGGAGCCAAAGGCACATTCGACCGATTTCTGATTAGAGTCGTAGACACCAAAGCATAGCCCAAAATAGCAGGAAGTACCATGGCGCTCAGAAACACGATCGCCCCTGCCAAAGTAGTTCCATTCAACATGGGGCCGTAATGAGTGCGGTAAGGGTCAAAGGCTGGCAAATCTGACCTCTGGCTATCCCGAAGCGCGATCGCACGTTTGAACCTCACCCGCCTGTCGTCCAGCTTTTCTAGCAGCATCCAGCCAACTTCCGCCTCTTCTCGACACAGCTTCTGAAAAATAGCAGGATTCCGAAATAAATCGCTGTTAGCCCGCACAATTTTATACTCCACAACCGTAGTATCAGGTCTAGGATTGCCGTTAGATTGCGAATTATCTCGGCCAGCTAAATGTTCCTCTTGAGATTCGTAGCGAGTCAAAACTTCCTCCTCCTCATCGCATTGTTGCCCCATAGCGAATTGCTGGCGGTTGATGAACACCCCCGCCAGCGCCGACTCTAAACCGAGACTGCCAACCATCAAACTCCAAATCAAAATTTCAAGCATAGAAATACTTAAAACTTAAAAATTCCCAACTAAAAATAGAGATTTGCTTCGACTTTTTAACTTTCAATCTTGACTTTTCAAATAGCCTTCCATCAAACAATCTGTACCCACGGTGCGCCAAGAAACTCGCTCTAAAGTTAAAGCATCAGTCATTTTGGCAAACCCCAAATCTCCCACAGGAGTTGGAGCGTGGGAACCTCCGACAATTTTAGGAGCAATGAAAGCCATAATTTTCTGCACCGCACCGTCAGCAATTGCTTTTGCCGCCAGAGTGCCGCCACATTCCCACAGTACAGACAGAAAAGAGCGATCGTACAAATAACCCATAACATTAGTCGGTGTCAGCGGTGACAATTCCACAACTTCCACCCCTTTTGCCATCAAAAATGCTTGAAACTCCAGATTAACCCCAGGTTCAGTAAACACCAAAGTATGGGCAAAAGAGGTTTCCCACAAACGAGCCGACTTCGGTAAATCCAGCGATCGACTCATCACCACCCTTAGTGGATTATGGCGATCGGGTTGATGGCTAGTCAATTCAGGATTATCCAAACGCACCGTATTTCCTCCCACAATCACAGCATCGCAGCCGACACGCACCCCATGTACTTCGCTCCGAGCCGCCTCGCCTGTTACCCAAGCGCTGTGACCGGTAGTGCTAGCAATTTTACCGTCTAAAGTCATCGCATATTTCAAAATTCCGAAAGGACGCCGGTGCAAAATCCGGTGTACAAAAGCCTCATTCAGTTTCTGACAAGCTTCCTCTTCTACCCCAGCCACAACTTCAATGCCTGTTGCCCGCAACCGAGCAAGTCCCGTACCCGCCACCACAGGATTCGGATCGACCATCCCAGCCACTACTTTTGCCACCTTAGCCTGAATTAAAGCTTCGGAACATGGAGGAGTCCGTCCATAATGGTTGCAAGGCTCTAGATTGACATAAACCGTCGCTCCTGCTGCCAGTTCCCCCGCTTCCCGGAGCGCAAAAACTTCGGCGTGAGGTTGCCCCGCACCAGGGTGAAATCCTTCGCCAACAATTTTGCCGTCGCGGACAATTACAGAACCGACGAGGGGATTGGGAGCAGTCTTACCTAGAGCGCGACGGGCTAATTCTATACAGCGGCGCATCATGGCTCGATCGAACTCTTGAATTTCGCTATTTTTGAGTTGTGTACTTGAGCTGACGATCGCACTAGCGTCCGTCGAAAAAGTTGCCATAAGATTTTGCTATGATATTTAACCTTGAGTGTATAGCTTTAACATTCAGGAAGAATCACAGGGGATTAAGAAAAATGACTCAGGACATGAAGCGGGAATTTGCCAGCCGCGAAGAATTAATTACCTACCTGCGCCAACAGTTCCCCGAAGCCGCCGCCAGAGACAGTCACCTATCCCCCACCCTAGGCGGGCGCAAAGCAGCCGAAACAGCGCTAAAACAAGTCGATCCCGCCAAGTACACCTCAACTCGCAACTTCCTCAACGGCGCGGTAACTCGCTTGTCGCCCTATTTACGTTACGGCGTTTTGAGCCTTGCAGAAGTCCGCGATATGGTGCTAGCAAAGGTGCGACATCAAGAAGATGCAGTGAAACTTGTCAACGAGTTGGGTTGGCGAGATTATTGGCAACGACTTTATGCAGAATTGGGAAACGGGATTTGGCAAGACCAGGAACCCTACAAAACTGGCTACACTGCTTCACAATACAGCGAAACTATGCCCGAAGATATCATTGAGGGCACGACTGGTTTAGTTTGCATCGACAGTTTCAGTCGCGAGTTGCGGGAAACTGGTTATTTACATAATCACCAGCGGATGTGGATGGCCGCTTATCTTGTACACTGGCGCAAAGTGCGTTGGCAAGTCGGAGCTCGCTGGTTTTTGGCACATTTGCTAGATGGAGATCCGGCGAGTAATAATCTTTCTTGGCAATGGGTAGCGAGCACTTTTAGTCACAAGGCTTACTTTTTTAATCGGGAGAATTTGGAACGTTACACTAAGGGGGTGTATTGTGGCGATTGTCCTCTGTACGGACAATGTGATTTTGAGGGAAGTTACGAACAGTTGGAAGCGAAGTTGTTTCCTTCGGGAGAAAAGGTCGATCGCCGCGGCGGTTCTCAGAGTTGGAATCGTCTTCAAAAAGGTCGCTAATTTGTTATTCGTTATTAGTTATTGATGATTAGTTGTTTGTCAGTTGTTAGTTGTCATTAGCTACTATGAGTATTATTATATCAGATTTACTCCTAATAGCTAACTACCAACCAATAACACAAATAACAAATTCCCCATTCCCCATTCCCCATTTATGAACAATCCGATTATTTGGCTACACGGAGACTGCCTGAACCCAAAAGACCCCGTTTTTCAAGCATACCCAAATGCACCGGCGATTTGGGTTTGGGATGATGCGCTAATCGATGAATGGCAGTTAAGTCTCAAGCGCATCTTGTTTATTTACGAATGTTTGCTGGAATTGCCGGTAATTATTCGGCGCGGCGATGTGGCTACAGAAGTTATGGCTTTTGCTCAAGAATTCAGTGCCAATCAAGTAGTGACGACGGAAAGTCCCAGTCCTCGGTTTCAGGATATTTGTCTAAAAATTCAGCCGCTCCCGGTTGAAATTTTATCCCCAGAACCCTTTGTGCGCTATGATGGCTACATTGATTTGAAGCGTTTTTTCCGCTACTGGCGTGTAGCAGAAAAATATGTTTTTTAATTAGCTATCTCAGGATGAATACAGGCTAATTTCTCTATTCCTTCTGTATTCATTTTGGATTCAATTCCAAAAAACAAAGCGATCGCACTCGATCGCCTTGTATTACCCATAAAAATTGCCATTTGTCAATAGCAAACAGCTATTTTTTTTTCCGTTTAGCCTCATCTAACCGTCTGCGATCGCCCCACTCAAGCGCAGTCAAATAGGCAACCCCGCCCGTAACTATCAGCAGCAGTAAAAAGGCGACTACAACCAGAACATTAGCAATAGAAAATTCCACAACCCCTCCGACAAACTTCTACTTCACATTAAACCTCTCCCATAATTACTGTGGAACAGGCCTCAACAGCCTCTTCAAGACCAGCTTTTTAGGAGAAGTCTCTTTTAGATTTTAGATCAACTCAGGTTAGTTCACTAAAAACTTCAAATTGCTGGCAACTCTGACAAAATTGTAAACCTCACATGATTAATTGCCAGACTCCCCACGGAAACATTATCTTTTTTCACAGGAAGACCCTCACTCGTCAGACTTTGAAAGCGAATTCCCTTGCCAATTTCGACGTGGTACCAAGCTAAACCCATAAAAAAGCGCAAAGGATAAGGCCCTCTTTCTTGGATGTCATCAGGATTTGATTCCATAGGTACCCACCCAAAGCCCGGAATGTAAAACTCTAGCCAAACGTGATTAAAATCTGGTTCCAGTGGCAAACCTTTTCTGTCAGCAAAAGCCGGACACTTGTACCGTCCAATTGTGCGACAAGCAATGCCATTTAACCGGGCTAAAGCCAACAAAACCCCCACGTATTCGCCACAGGAACCAATACCACGGCGCAGCACAATATCTGGTGTGTCGATATGTGGTCTAATTCCGTAAGCAAGTTGGTCATAAACAAAATTACGAATGCTCAGTAATTTTCTGAGAATGTTTGTTTCTGAACCAATAGCAGCCGTTGCAGCCGATCGCACAATCTCCGTATCCATCGCCAAATTATCGTTATCCACCAAATACTTAGCTTCAAACTCCGGCGACAGTTTAGGAATCTTTTCCACATCCCTAGGCGACAATTGATACTTAATTGCTCGAACTTCCAACAAAGCCTTCCAGCCAAAAATTCGCCGTTCTCCAGCATGAAGCCGATCGAACTTAAACACCGCTACCCGTTCCCCCTCCTGAATTTCCTCAGTAAAAGGCATCCCGATCGGGGTAATTTGCGTCACCTTTTGCCGATGAGTTTCCGAAGGTAAAGCAATCCGCCACTCCAAATTATCAATTGCTACCTCCTCCAGGGGAGACAGTTCCTCGACATAGGACATTTCCATCAAAAAACCGTTGGAAAGAGCGTAGCCTTCGGCTTGATTGTAGTGAAAATACAAAGGGTGAATAAAAGTGCGATCGCGCTTAGTCAACTGAAAAGGGTCTGCCGAATTCGGGTCATCCCGGATGTAAAGTTCATCTCCAGCATAGGCCACATAAAGAACCTCTTCCCCAGTTGCCACATCCTGATGAAAAGCCAAGCCCGAAGGATTTTCAAAGGGTGTCAAAACACTAAATTTAACATCCCCATTTGCCCGTTCTAAACAGTAAACAGTTTGCTCAGTCTTGTCGCAAACCCAAAGTTCTTCATCCCGCACAGTAATATTTTCTACCCCAATACCAGGAGCATAAAATCGAGTAATCTCGCGCCCTGTATTGCAGTCAAAAACCAGAATATAGCCAAGTCTCTGACAGGTAACATAAAGTGTAGATTTCCACACAGCAATCCCGTCAGCCGGATAAGAAAGGGAAACAAAATGTTCCGGTTTCAGTTCCCCGACTTTTCCATCCCGAATGGCACCGCGACAGCAACAAATATCCTCATCGCTTGCAAACCAAAGAGTATCTTCCCAGATAGCCAGGCCAGTTGCACCGGCAAACTTAGCTGTTTGACAAGGATTTAAAACGGTAGTGTTGTCAGTTTCTTGATCGATCTCCAATAGTAGCCCTTCTGTCCGATCGACAGCGAACAATCTATTTCCTAAAAACGTAATGCCGTGCAGTGCGTAGACTCCGATGGGTCTGACCATCCGCAGCCGCGAAGGCTGTTGGTCACAGAGAATTGGTGAATCGAGGTTCATGCTAAATATATTGCCGATACTTTACAGAAAACCAAAACAGAAAACTAAATTTGTTACTGGTAGCCAAACTCCGAGAGTCCATCTGCAAAATTGCTGACTTGGAGGAGGCCCAATTGCCATCAAAGCGATCGGACTCTGAGAGTTCCACTCCTGTTTAGTGGTACGGCAGAGTCAGTTAAATTTGGGTTGAGCTCAGATGATGCCTGATATCAGATTTAACTCCCTCAACTCAACCTGTTGTGATGAATTCAACTCAGTATAAATACTAAGCTACCACGGTCGATCGCCACACAGGATTATATATGTGTCAGATCCTCAAAATTAATAGTATCTACCTGAAGATATAAATTAAGTACAACAGATTACTATATCTAGACAAACTTTGGGTAGAATAAAATCATACGATAAAGTTCTAGGTTTATCAGAAGGCTGGTCAATCATGGCTTGGACAAAGTGTCATCTAAATACCGTGGCCCTTTCCTTAATTCTGTCTTTGGAGGCAGTTGCCACCGTTAATTTCTCTCTACCAGCAAAAGCTCTTAACAGTCCCACAAACAGCGTCAGTCGCCCTGACATCCAATATCTACCCTTACAGTGGCAAACAGTTCAATTTTCCTCCCAAACCGGAACAAGACTCAACAGCCAGCCCATAGGAATGACTTGGAATAATTTTCAACCACCCGAACAGGGAGTACCTGGGCGGCGGGAAGGCGGAGGAACACGGGGCTCAAATTGTCCTTCTTCCACCACAGCCTTGATTCCCAAATCAACTATGGGGCGAACCCTTTCACCCAAACCGACTTTTTTCTACTATGTTCCCGTAACTGTGGACAAAAAAGTCGAGTTTGAGTTGGCTGACGAAAAAGACAAAACAATTTACAAAAAAAGTTTTCACATGGTAACTAGCCGTGCTGGTATCGTTAATGTGAGCCTTGCCAAAGACGGCACTTCGCCAGTCTTGGAAGTGGGCAAAAACTATCATTGGTACTTTTCGATCAAATGCAACCCCCAAAACTCTCAAGAGGATGTTCTCGTTTCCGGGTGGATCAACCGTACTGCACTGGCCCCAAGCTTGAAAACCGAGTTGGATCGATCGTCCGGGCACGATCGTCTCAGCATTTTTACCCAACAAGGTATCTGGTACGAATACCTCGCAACTCTAGCCCAACTGCGCGTCTCCTCTCCCAGCGATGCCAACTTAGCACTCCAGTGGTCAGAAATGTTGAGTTCGGTAGAATTAGGCACAATTTCCCAAGCACCATTAGTCCCAACTAATTTAAATTTTGAAAAGCCAAAATAAACCCAACTTTTTGCTCAAAAGGTGAAACTTGTAGAACTCTCAAATAAGTCCTGACTGTGAGTTGCCAGATTGGAGTGAAATCTGAGCAGTTGCCCAAAATTTGCGCAACGCTATATTCTACTAGAGTCTCCTCCCCAAGCACCTAAAGCCACTGACAAGATTTTAGGTGTGGACTTGGGGGTAAAAAGTGAGAACAGATATTTCAGTAATGTCTTCTTCAAAGATGGGCTGGTGCGATCTAGCAGCAAACAAAGTTATTTAACAGCAACAATTAATTATGCGCCGCACTGTCAATATTGTTATGTTTCGGGTTGGGGCCTCACTGCTAGGTGCAGTCTCGATAATTCCCTCCTATGCCCATCCAGCTAGATCCCAAACTGCCGATATTTCTCAGTTTCCCGCCATAAAACCACAGACTGACAATAATTTACCGCCCCAAAATCAGCCAAATTATAATTTTTTAGCCCAGAATTCACCGACAGAGCCAAGAAATCTGCCAGCGCCACCGACAGGGGCAGATCCAAATCGCGATCGCTTTTTGCAACCCACACAGCCACCTTCCCCAGAACCTCCCCCAGCACCGCCACAAATTCAGCCACCATCACCACAGCCACTTCCCCAGCCACTACCTTCGGATCTGATTCAAGTTCAAAAAATTCAAGTAGTTGGGAGTACGGTTTTAAGCCCCGACGAAATTAAAGCCTTAGTCAATCCCTTAGAGGGGCGTTCTGCCACCCTAGAACAACTCAAGCAGGTCGCCGACAAAATTACTGAAATTTACCTGAATCGAGGCTACATCACCTCCAGAGCGGTCTTACCGCCCCAAACTATCACCGCAGGGGTAGTCCAGATTCAAGTAATCGAAGGTAAACTCAGCAAAATTGAGGTAGAAGGAACTAAAAGATTGCATCCAGCTTACATCCGCAGCCGGATTAGACTCGGTGCCGGAATGCCTTTAAGCACAGCTTCCTTAGAAGACCAACTGCGCCTGCTGCGAGTCGATCCTTTATTTGACAATGTAGAAGCTAGACTGCGTGCTGGTGATAATGAGGGGGAGAGCATTCTCATCGTTCGCGTCTCGGAAGCTAATCCGTTTCAAGCTAGTGTTAGTATTGACAATTACTCGCCTCCGAGCGTCGGTTCTGAAAGATTGGGAGTTAGTTTACGCCACCGGAATATCACCGGAAATGGCGATGAACTGGCGGCTGCTTATTACCGATCGATCGGCGATTCAGACGTATTTGATTTTAGCTACCGCATCCCGCTGAATGCGATGAATGGTACTTTGCAACTGAGGGCTGCACCGAATCGGAATAGTATCGTGCAAGCACCTTTTGACGCTTTTGATATATCAGGAAAATCCCATTTATTTGAAGTTAGCTATCGCCAGCCCTTAGTGCGATCGCCCATCGAAGAATTTGCCTTATCTGGGGGTTTAACTTATCAAACAGGCCGCACTTTCGTGGCGGGGAAACCGACTCCCTTTGGTATCGGCCCCGACTCCAATGGTGTCAGCACTACGACAGCAATTAAACTGGGACAAGACTACATTCGGCGCGACCCCCAAGGTGCCTGGGCCCTGCGATCGCAATTTACGATCGGCACTAGCTTGTTTGACGCCACCAGCAACGAAGGTTCTGTTCCCGACGGGCAATTTTTGAGTTGGCTAGGTCAAGTGCAGCGCGTACAGCGATTGAACAACCAACATTTATTAATTGTGCAAGCAGACGTGCAGTTATCAGCTAATAGTTTGTTGTCTTCCCAGCAATTTGTAATTGGTGGAGGACAATCTTTGCGAGGCTATCGCCAAAATGTCCGTTCTGGCGATAATGGCGTTCGATTTTCCATTGAAGATCGGATTACTTTAAAGAGGGATGCTTCGGGTCTGCCGAAACTTCAATTAGCACCATTTTTTGATGCTGGGACAGTGTGGAATGTTGCCAATAATCCTAATAAATTAACCAATCAGACATTTTTAGCTGGTTTAGGTTTGGGTGTACTTTGGGAACCGATACCGCGAGTGAATGTCCGCTTAGAATACGCTTTGCCTTTGGTGAGAATTAGCGATCGCGGAGACAATCTTCAAGATTCGGGGATTTACTTCAATATCATTTATACACCCTGATGGGCAGGGCTGTAACATTGCTATTGTAGAGGCAGCGCATAGTGGCTGCCCCAATCCCTGAAACACATCCAAAATCCTGGATGATATCAATTCCGGTTGTATCGTCAGGTGATTTAACCGCGAAGGCGCGTTCGGCGAAGCCGTTCCCGTAGGGTAGGGCGCGAAGGAAGACAAGAGAGGATTTTATATGAGGAGGGCCGACAAAGAAAGGCACGGCCCCTGAACAATCATCGTTTGTAGGTTTAACAGAGCGGATTCTGCCTTTAATTTCAATCGCCGACTTCCTCGACAACAGAATTTACAGGTTGAGTTTCCAGCCAGAGTTTGAGTAACAAGAACTCCGCACGATCGCCCAGAACAGTCACAAACACCCCATCAGCGTCCTCAGACTCGGTGCCAATCCATGTACCGCGCAAACTTACTTCTACATATTCAGCATCAGCAACACAAAGGGCGATCGTACCACTGCCGTCGGCGCGGACCTCAGATTCTAGCAAAGACAGCGCTGGTAAATTTGCCGGCAGCAAAAACGCCGCAGTGCTCGGTTCGACGCTGATGCTTTGACCAACTCGCATAGCCAGCACAACTCGCAGCGCCACCAACTGTTCGGGAGATTGAGCCAAACGCTCTAGGTTAAAGCCCGTTTCAGTGTAAGTCAACTTCAGCATATTGACAGCCTTAAAATTTGGAATTGAAAATTTGAAATCAGGAATCGGGAACCCCCCGGACCCCCCGGCCCATGGACCTATTCACCTATTTGATGTTCGTGCCAAAACATTTCAGCAAAAGCAACAGTAGGGTGCATGGGCGCCTTTGGCTTAGCCCGCAGAGGCATTCCAGCTTCTATGGGAGTTCGATCGCCCTTACGAGAATTACACCCTTCGCAAGCAGCCACCACGTTGTCCCAGGTATGCAAACCACCCTTGGAGCGAGGCATCACATGGTCCAAGGTCAAACGCTTGTTACTACCACAGTATTGGCAACAATGACCATCCCGGCGCAAGACTTCCCGGCGATTCACCGGGGGCACTTTCCAAAGACGTTCCCTGTCTGCCAAAGTTAAACGGATGTGTTCGGGTACATGAATCGCTGTGCTGGGCGATCGCACCAACCAGCCATTGCCAGTAGTAAAATCTAGAGGTTCAGCTTTGCCAGTGACTAAAAGTACGATCGCCCGTTTGATGTTGACACGGCTCATCGGCAGATAATTTTTAGAAAACACCACTACAGATTGCCTTAATACATCAGTTGCTACGGTCATGGCTTGCTTCTCCTCATCAATTTTGGATGTTGGATTGGGATATGAGATTTATCGCCCCCTGAAGGCGAAATCTCCTTTCTGGCTAGTTCCCGAAGTCAGTCAATTTAAGATTTGAGACATCAATATCAATTCCGGTTGTATCGGAATGATTTAACCGCGAAGGCGCGAAGGACGCGAAGGAAGAGAAAAGAGAGTTTAATACAGGACGATGAAGAGAGGATTTGATATCAGGGAATCTGTCACATTTTTCATCAAAAGCCCCCGCTTCTCTTAGTGGAAAGCGGGGGCTAGAAAAACTGCTAAAGGCAAATTTTCATCCTGTCCTGGTACTGTCGTTTAGCAGTACCTCCCGCTTCGCACATTTCCCTGTGGCTGTGCCACTTCTAGACCGTCTCGGCCTAGGTCATGATGATTAATTTCTGCAACTTGTCCTAATCCAATATAACTGCCTTTAAACAGGCTCTCGCCAGTCAACGACGTTTCTGTTACCACCACAAATCCAGTCCTGACGAGGCATCGTGAGGATTGGGGACGATCGCAAGGGCGATCGCACTTGGGTTGATAGTTGGAGTAGGGGGGGAGAAATTTCACAGAAGGCGGAAAGTCCTAAGAGAGGTTTAAATCTAGCTGTAAACATACTACACTGATATTACACATATGTCCACCCCGTCACGGAGAAAAAAATATGCATACCCTACCTAGAACTTCAACCACCGAAATGGAAGTTACCAGCATTCGACTGGAGAGGGATCTCAAAGAAAGACTCAAAGAACTGGCAGGAAATCAAGGCTATCAAGCGTTGATTCGAGATTTGCTCTGGAATTACGTGCAGCAGAAGTCTGGAGAGTATCGCCAGATGTTTTCGCGATCGGATATTCGAGCCAGCATTGATGCCACAGCACAGCAGGAGGAGCGCTGCGCCCTTACAGGAAAATTGATCCGACCCAATGAGCCGATGTTATTAGGACTGACCACCCACGGCGAGATGGTACCCTTAAGTATAGGTAGTTTGGCTGGATAGACCAGTCGATCGAGAAATTTCACAAATTTTGGTAGGGGCAATCCCACACCCGGTTGCCCCTACACAGCCTTCAACTAGGAGTAAACAACCCGGTTTCTTTGATATTTATATGTAAGTCCTATTAAAAAAAGCAGATGCAAATTCAAATAATCCTGAAAACGCGCTATTTAAAGTCGATCGCGCTAATGACACTGATGAGTGGATGTGCAGCCACTCCATCCCCCGAACTTTCATCTCCCACTCCTGTCACCGCAGCTTCCCCATCGCCGATTAAAGTCGATCGACCATTAATAGTCTCTGCCCAAAATCCGCCAACCACCACAAACACCAAAATCCAACAGTACCTCAACACCTTAACATCCCAAGGATTTGCCAAAGAAAACCAAGGAATTTGGATACAATCAGGCAACACCTTACTAGCAAATCATCAAGGAACAACACCTCTGCCCGCCGCTTCAATTACCAAAGTAGCAACATCCCTCGCAGCCCTGGAAAAATTCGGACCAGAACATGAATTTATCACCTTAATTAGCACAACCGGAAACATCGAAAACGGCGTATTAAAAGGCGACTTAATTATCCAAGGAAGCCAAGATCCATTTTTTGTGTGGGAAGAGGCGATCGCCCTAGGAAACACCTTAAATCAAAAAGGCATCAAACGAGTAACTGGCAACCTCATCATAGCCGATAAATTTTACATGAACTTTGAATCAAACCCCCTGAAAGCAGGAGAACTGCTCAAAGAAGGATTGAACAGCCAAATATGGTCTGCCGAACCAGGAGCCCAATATCAAACACTGCCTCCAAACACCCCCAAACCGCAAGTAAAAATTGAGGGCACTGTCAAAGTTTTGCCAGCAGTCCCCGACAGCGTAAAACCCTTAGTTAAACATTATTCTTTGCCCCTAGCTGAACTCATCAAAAAAATGAACCAGTACAGCAACAATTTGATGGCAGATATGTTAGCCGATAGTATAGGTGGCGCAAAAATTGTCGCCCAACAAGCAGCAGCAGCAACAGGAGTTCCCCCCGCAGAAATTCAACTTGTCAACGGTTCCGGCTTAAGCGAAGACAACCGGATTTCACCTCGCGCCGCCTGCGGTTTATTTTTAGCATTAGAACGCTATCTTCAACCTTATAATATGACAGTTGCCGATGTTTTAACCGTAGTAGGAAAAGACAAAGGGATACTGTCAGAACGGCCCTTGCCAAAACTAGCAGTAATCAAATCAGGAACATTGGATAATGTCAGTGCTTTAGGGGGAGCATTACCAACCCAGAAACAACAAACAGTCTGGTTTGTAATTATGAATGGAGGCACTAATATCGAGGTATTGCGCACTCAACAAGAAGTATTGTTAAAAGGCTTTTTGAGTGAATGGGGAGCAGTTCCCGCCTCACCGCCCGAATTAACAGCAAATCCTGCGAGAAATAGTAAAGTATCTCGTAGCGAAATTGTCAATTGACATCAAATTTGAGCATTCAACAGCGAACACCATCATAGCGCGAAGACAGAACAACATCTTAATCTATCTCTTCTCTCTCTTCCTTCGCGTTCTTAGCGCCTTCGCGGTTCGTTTAATCTAACTCCATTTTGCCTAGGATCGATCGCCCTATCGCGCGAAGAAAGAACAACATCTTAATCTATCTCTTCTCTCTCTTCCTTCGCGTTCTTAGCGCCTTCGCGGTTCGTTTAATCTAACTCCATTTTGCCTAGGATCGATCGCCCTAGCCACCACAATCCCGATCGCACTTTCAACCCGACCAATATATCGATGTAAGTCATAAGCCACCACCACCTGTCCCGCCGGCGAAGCATGAATCAAACCCAGATTCCCGTCCGCATTTCGATAAACCAAGCCAGTATGGGTGACATCCAATCCTTTCACATCCGTAGCTACCGCCACAATATCCCCTGGTTTTAAATCAGAATAAATATTTTTAATCTGATTTTTTGGTATGTAATTAACTGTAGATTTAGCCAAATCAGTTTCAATATTAACAATGCACTGATAAGTAGCTTCATCCTGCCGCATTTGGGGATAACTGCTGCGGTGCTGACTCATGAAATTGAGTTTTTTATCAAGAGGTACTCCTCCCAACTTGGCTGTGATATTTTCTACATTTTCGCGTTTTTGATTGTCATTTATCCATTCCGAAAAATAGTGCAAGCGGCTGCAATAACCGTTGATTTTACCGTTTAAATAGCGCTGAGACTCAATCCTATTTACAAAATTTGGATAATCGTAATCTTGGGCGGCCACACCCCGTGCGATCGCCAGTACAGTTTCGACAAATAAGACGCAATCAAACTTGTCTAAAGTGATGACTAATTTTTCGGTCTCGGATTTATCCAACAAACCCTCAGCGTAGGGTTGACCGAGAAAATAATTGCCGATCGCCTGTACAATTTCTCCCATGGGGCGAGCCTGCAAATTTTGTTGTTTTGCATACTTTACAACCAGCTCAAAACGTGCTATGTCTTCAGGATGTGCAACGGTTTCTGTAGTAATATGATTGGGTTCAGGTTGTCTGACCAACAAGTCAAGCAATTGAGTGTAGGAAATTTGGGATAAATTATTGAGTTCCCAAAACCAACTACTGCTACTGAAAATAGTTGGCTGGTTTGTTACCTCCAGTTTTGGGCTTGCTTCTGTAAACTGTGGCGACACATCCGCGTTGCGTCTGGATGTTTGTAGATGGACAATAGGTTCAGCAGCAGCAGATTGAGGCACAAATACCACAAGCGCAGGTATCAAAGAATTAGTAACGCCAACTATTGTTAATCCCAAAACAGCCAGCCCCCAAAAATTTCTCATATTTTTCAATGGATGTTGTTTCAACGGAGTGCTATCCTGAGATTTTTACAATTACCAGAACTATCAATCAGCCCATAAAACATTGAAAACTGGCAAAAACTGAGTCGATCGACACATTTGTCATTTAGAGGCCGCCTCATTATACACTGATCCTGCGAGTTTGATACCACACCACTGTAATGCAAGTAGACCGACGCCGCCGCCCCATCTCCCCCAGACGCCCAACCACCAAAGGACGCACCAGCCCAGGACGCCCAACTAATCAGCGTCCATTCAAGTCCCGTCGCCGACGGAGAACGACTTGGGCTCGGTTAAAATATCGCAATATTCTGTATTTAATTCTAGGGGCGATCGCCATCGGTTGGATCGTGACACTACCATTTAGAGGTCGTCGTCCCATGGAACCGCCTGTAATCTCACCTCAAGAGACGATCGCCCCACCGACAATTTCCACACCGGAAAATGTAGTAGACTCCAATTCCGATAGTAGCTTCACATACAATATCAAAACACCACCGAATCCAGTTTATTCTCAAGAATTGCAAGTTATTGTTGATGAAGCAGTGCAGATTGCGGCCTCCAAAGGATTACCCGTAGAACCACTATCAATTAGCTTGGTGGATGTCAGCAATTCCCAAGCCCACACCTTCGCCGGATATCAAAATCAAACCCTGAGATTTCCCGCTAGCGTGGCTAAATTATTTTGGATGGCGGCCTTTTACTCAGCCATGGAAAAAGGCAGGATAGCCGAAAAAGAATCGGTTTTTACTTCCGATTTAGAACAAATGATTCGTGTTTCCAACAACGACGCAGCCAGCCGAATTTTAGACAAGATTACGGATACAGAATCCGGGGAAAAACTAGCAGGAGAAACCTGGGAAACTTGGCTTGCAAAAAGGAATCAAATTAATACATTTTTTCAGTCATCGGGTTATGAAAATATTAGTTTAACCACCAAAAATTATCCCATATATTATTTAAAGCAAGAACAGCCTACAGGTCGGGAATTGCAGTTGCAAAGAGACCTGGATCGGCCCATTCGGAATCAAGTAACTACCGATCAAGGAGCCAGATTAATGTATGAAATTTATACCAGACAAGCTGTTTCCAGCATCGCCAGCCGCAAAATGGCTTACTTGCTGACGCGAGATTTAGACCCCAAGGCTTGGAAAAATGACCCTAGTAACTCGATACAGGGATTTCTTGGGGAATCTTTGCCAACTAATATTTATTTTGGTTCTAAAGTGGGTTATACTTCCAAGTGTCGCAGCGAAGTGGCGTTTGTCAGGACTTTAGACGATCGAGCGATTTATATCTTAGTGGTTTTCGCTGACGATCCGGCCTATGCCAAGGACGAAACCATATTTCCGGCAATTTCGCGATCGATTTTCGATCGCCTCAATGCTCGTAATCCCCAAAAGTAATATTTAGGAACAAAGTTATTGTCAGGTAGGAACGGGGTCTGCCTTTTAAAAGTTATCTACTCTTCATTGTGCTTCTTTGTTTCTACTATAACTGGGGCGAAAGGATTCGAACCTCTGAATGGCTGGACCAAAACCAGCTGCCTTACCACTTGGCGACGCCCCAATGTCTTAACCTTTATTATCTTACCATTGGGATGCCGGAATTTGTCAAGGGGTTTGACAAAAAAATTTGAAAATTTGTCTGGAAGACGATCGCCCGCTCTTGTTCAAGTCTTGCTCACAGAGGGGAGAGCGATCGGGATTTTAATCCTGAACTCCGCGCCCTGTCCTGTGTTTGAGATACACTCCAAGCTCCCGGAGTGTTTTTCTACCACAATTTGATAACTGATGGACAAACCCAGTCCAGTTCCCTTACCCACAGGCTTTGTGGTAAAAAATGGGTCAAACAAGCGACCTTTGGCTTTTTCTGTCAATCCAGGGCCATTGTCCCGAATCCGAATCAGCGCAAATTGACCGCTGGATTTGACCCAGGATGTTTCCTGGGAGTCGGTTCCCACTATCGCCGTCGAAATTTCGATCTTCTTGGGTGCGGGCTGATGCTCCAAGGCGTCGATCGCATTGCCGATCACGTTCATAAATACTTGGTTGAGTTGACTGGGGTAACACTCCACCTTTGGCAACTCGCCGTAATTTTTGACTACTTCAATGGGAGAAATCTGCCCGTTGGATTTCAAGCGGCTGTTCAAAATCAGCAAGGTGCTATCTATGCCTTCGTGAATGTCCACGGGCTTCATCTCGCCTTCGTCGTGTCGTGAGAAGTTTCGCAAAGAAACGACTATTTTACGGATGCGTTCGACTCCCATTTCCATGGAAGACAAAATTTTCAGCAAGTCGGGGATGACGAAATCCACATCAATTTCTTCGCTCTTGTGGAGAATTTCGGCGCAGGGTTCGGGGTAGTGTTTTTGGTACAAGCGCAGCAAATCCAGCAGATCTTTCATGTACTGCTCGCAGTAAGTCAAGTTGCCGTAAATAAAGTTTACGGGATTGTTAATTTCGTGGGCGACACCGGCCACCATTTGACCGAGAGATGACATTTTTTCGTTTTGGATGAGTTGAGCTTCTTTTTGCTGCAAATTCAGCAATGTTTCGCTTAGTTGGCGGGCTTGAGTTTGAGCGGCTAAGGCAGTGGCGCGACTTTGGGCATAAAGTTCGGCTTGGTCGATCGCGATCGCCAGTTGGTCTACCACCGCTTGCAGCAATTCTACTTCGCTCCAGGACCACTCCCGGCGGTTGCTGTAGTGATTGCAAACAATTGCTCCCATTTGACCGGCGCGAGTCTTGAGCGGTAGCAGCAGCTTGGACGCAATCCCCAAATCTGCCAAAAAAGCTTGCGTGGGTGCTTCAATGCAAGTGGTATTTGCCACATCGCCGATCCTGAGCGGTTGGCGGTGACGAATTTTTTCACCCAGGAGCGTGATTTGGGCGATCGGGTAATCTGCTAGTCTGTCCTTCAACTCTGGATTTGCCGCCTCGTGGGTCATGGCAAAGCTCTCCTGGTTCTGGGGTGAGACTGAATACCATAAAAAGTAGCATTGGTCAATCTGTAATAAGTTACGAATTTGGTTGACGGCAGTATCTAAAATTTTGTCGAGGTCCAGGGAGTTTCGCATTTGGCTGGCGAGACCAAACAGCAAACCTTCGGGCCTACTCAACAATTCTTCGCGAGCTTTCACTCGATCGATCCCCACAGCAATCACGTTAGCCATGGAGGCGATCGCCTCTAGGGTTCCCTCCGTGGTTGCATGGCGGCAGCACAGGGCCATCACTCCCACCAGTCGCTTCTCCACAATCAACCCGCTTGCGATGGCAGATGGCATCGACAGCAGAAACAGGGGGGCTGTGGGCAGTTTTCCTGGTTGTGTTGGCATCCACTCCTCTATTTCTATTTCCCAGGCTGGATTGCTCAGTCCTGAAGCAGCTTGCAATTCTAGTCGATCGGTCTGCCGGTTCAAGGTCCAGATGCTCGCCGCTGTGGCGTCTAGGTGTTTGACTATGGCGTCGATGCAGCCCTTGAGCATCGTCGGTATAGTCCCACCTTGTCCTAGGGCCGTACCGACTTGAGCTTGCAATGTGGACAGGCGCGATCGCTCTTGGCTTTCTCGGAGCGCTATTTCTACTGGCTGCTGGTCGATGATGGCCGTTTCCCACGGATAAATTGATGTCCCACCCTCACCAAACACTGAGAGATTTTTGGTGCCAAATATCTTTGTAGCTTCTTCTGGCTTCTGTACGCCAGAGAAGAATTCGTCCACAGACGATCGCTCTAATTCCGCTAATTCTCCTGAGTCTTCCTTGGTTGGTTCTAGCTTAGTGCCATGTTCCTGGGCTTGGGCTAGTTGGCAACGCAGTTCCACCAGGGTAGCAACTTGCCGACTCAAAGCTTTCATAGCATTGATTGCTTCTTTTGTCAAGTCTTTCGGTACGGCATCCATGACCGAGAGGATTCCCAGCATTTCCCCGTCCTTGGTGACGATCGGCACTCCGGCGTAAAATTTCACCAAAGGGTCAGAGGCGACTAGATGATGACTGGCAAATCGCGGATCTGTGGCAGCGTCTCGGATGATGCTAACTTCGGAGTTAGATACGGAGAGTCGATCGAACTCTTCAGGGTTTTGACCCATCGCGAGGGCACAAAAATTGAGGTAGTGGTGGGTAAAAGTTCGATCGAGACCTACCTGAGACTTGAGCCAGTGACCGTTAGAGTCATTCAAACTCACAACAGCCATAGAAGTCCGAGTCATCTGAGCAGCTAAGCCAGCCAAATCATCGAAACAAGCCTCCGAAGCAGATCCGAGGATCTGATACAGGTCTATATTGTGGAGCTTTAACACTTTTTTCGTAAAAGGCAAGGGTGCTTTCATGTGTGACTGCCCGTTGAGTTGCTTTTGCTAAGAATTATAAATAGAGAATAGAATCAAAAGGCATAGATTGTGGTTTGGGCAGACTGTAGCCTAGTGGCATCTAGGATAATTGTGCATGGTTTAGAGATATGTGGGAAATTTTGAGTTGTGGGAAAGAGATCATTACTTAGATTTAGTTTATTCATTCAGTATAAATTTTTTCTAACGTATTTATATCAGCGAGCGGTGTTGCCACACTGGTAGATTAAAATCCTGAGAGTGTGTCACAATACCAGTGTCCTACTCCTAGCCATGATGCCTGCTGAAGTACAGCTAGAAAATTCAGTGGAAAAATTTTAACGTGTTAAATTTAGTAACAATAGTTGGTAAAATTCGTTGGAAGCGATATCATTCAGCCTCTGGTGCATCGGTCGAGATGAGGGCTGGCAGTGAAGGCGAGTCAGTCGCACAAGGTGGATGAATGCTCCCAAGCCACATTATTGGCGCATCCGACGCGCCAGTAGCGGTAACAGCTCACAAGTAATCGGGATAGCAAAGCATTTACAGTTAGTCCCTCTGGGGAAAACTCAAAAATGAAACAGTGAAATTATGTTGCATACTTCTTGAAAGAAGTATAAATAGATTATAGATTGGGGAGAAGAATATGTCTGCAAGTAGCAGCTTACCAACTATTCTGGCTGTTGATGATAGCGCGGTAATGCAAGGATTGGTCAAACAGGCTTTAAGCAAAGAGTTTCGGGTGCTGGTGACTGACAATGCAGTGGATGCTTTGTCAACTATTTATCACGAACAAGTTGCAGTTTTGCTACTGGATGTTTCAATGCCCGGTATTGACGGATTGGAACTGTGCCGCACCGTGCGCAGTTTACCTCAGTTTCATAACTTGCCCATCGTCATGTTGACAGGGCGAGATGGAGCTTTTGATAAGGTACAGGGGCGCTTGGCTGGAGCAACGGAGTATTTAACTAAGCCCTTTGATGCTGATATGTTACGCGAGGTAATTCATAAATTTATCAACCAATAAGTTCTAAATTTTTAATTTAGCCAACAGGAAAGGAGCGATGGCACTAATGGGCAGAATCTGTTGGACAGCACCTAGGACGATCGCCTCCTTGGGCATCCCGAAGACAACAGAGGTAGCTTCGTCTTGGGCTATTGTCAAACCACCAACTTTGGCGATCGCCAACATTCCGTCAGCACCATCTCTGCCCATACCTGTCAGCAACACCGCAGCAGCAGCGCGACTATAAAAATTAGCTACAGACTTAAATGTCACCGTTACAGAAGGGCAGTGTCCCCCGACAGGAGCAGCTTCTGAATAAACAAATCGCCCTTTAGAGTCCAATTCTAAATGAACTTTTTCCGGTGAAAAATAAATATTCCCCGCCAGCGGCAATTCCCCAAAAGCAGCTATCTTAACAGGTAGTTTCGATTCATAGCCCAGCCAATCAACTAATCCTTGCAAAAAACCTTCACTAATGTGCTGGATACAAATTATAGGCACGGGGAAATTAGCCGGCAGCTTAGAAATAATCGCGTGCAATGCCTGTGGGCCGCCTGTCGAAGCCCCTATCGCCAATAGTTTAATAGTGGGAGATTTGACATTTTCTGGGGAAAATTGGTAAGGAGAAACTGGTAATTGGTTAATTTTTTGGGGATTTTTGTTAACATATTCGGTGGGCACGAACTTTTGATGCCGTGTAAATACTTTCACTCCTGAAAGGATTTTAATTTTAGCGACTAATTGATTAGCAAGGCGATCGTAATCTGAGGCAGAGCCACCCATCGGTTTGGGAAAAACATCCAATGCACCTGCTTTTAACAGTTGAAATACATTCTGAGTATCATCTGCTTGCACGGAAGCACTGATGACTAAAATTGGTAGAGGATATTTCTTCATTACTTCTTGGGTGAATTCTAACCCGTTCATGGGTGCCATATTTAAATCTGTACAGATGACTTGTGGCTGAAGTTTTGGGATTAATTCTAGTGCTTCTAATCCGTTGCAAGCTGTACCGACAACTTTGATTTCCGGTGAGGAATCAAAAATTCGTTTGAGGATAATTGTCACTACTGGAGAATCTTCAACTAACAATACTTTAATAGGCGATAACATCAGTTTTTAGGAGAATGGGGAATTAATTGGGCCTAGGGCGTTGACTGTTGACTGTTGACTGTTGACTAATAACTAATGACTGTTAACTGTTAACTAATGACTAATAACTAATAACTAATGACTGTTAACTGTTAACTGTTGACTAATGACTAATAATTAATGACTGTTGACTGTTGACTGTTGACTACTAACTAATGACTAATGACTAATGACTAAACTAACCTTTTTAAAGTCTCTACCAACACATCTTGATTAAAAGTACCTTTAGGAATATAAGCATTGGCCCCGGCATCAGCACCTCTCTTTCTATCTTCATCCGAAGCCAAAGAAGTCACTAAAATTATCGGCAAATCACTGTATTTTTGTTGCTGACGAATCTTAACAGTCAGTCCCAAACCATCCAAATTTGGCATTTGCACATCAGAAATCACCGCATCAAAATCGCGAGTTTTTAATTTATTGAACGCATCCAATCCATCTACCGCCGTCACCACTTCATAACCGGCACTTTCCAGGATGCGTTTTTCTTGAGTGCGGGTGGCGATCGAGTCTTCTGCTAAAAGTATAACTTGTTTTCGGCTGGCAGTCTCCATGGGCGATCGCAAACCAGCAATAGTACGCGACAAAACTTGCTTGCGTACCGATTTTATCAAATCCTGGGGATTCAGTACCATACAAACTTCCCCGTTACCAAGAATTGTTGCACCGGAAACATTTCGCACCCTTTTTAGTAATTTACTTTGAGGTTTAATCACCACATCCTGTTCGTCTATCAAAGCATCTACAAATAATCCCAATCTTTCCTCCCCTATCTTTAAAATAATACAAGGAATTTTTCCCGAATGTGAACCCATAAAGTCCTTGGGAGTATGGGGGTAAATTTCGGGTTCATTTTCCTCTTTACCTGCGCGATTTCTTTGCATCCAGCTTAGATTATTTAATTCCAGTAAATCTCTCAGATGAGCCACTGACAGAGGCTGACCTTTTAAAAGTATAGTTTCCCTACCTTCCATAGCAAAAATATCAGAAGTAGAAACTAATTGTGCTGTTTCTACAAACTCTAGTGGCAGAGCATAAGCAATATCTTCAACTACTACAATCAATACATTCGCTGTAGCTAAAGACGTACTTAGTTGCAATCTAAAAGTGCATCCTTTTCCCGGCAATGAATCCACTTGAATACTACCTTTCAAGGCTTCAACATTAGTCCGTACTACATCTAAACCAACCCCACGTCCCGATACTTCAGTCACAAATGTTCTGGTCGAAAAACCAGGAGCAAAAATCAAAGATTGCACTTGACTTGTGGTCATAACTGCCAGTTGTTCTAAGGTACAAATATTACGTTTGATTGCCGTTTGTTTAATACGCTCAAGATTTAGTCCTCGACCATCATCAGCCACTTCAATAATCACGTTACTGGCTATAGAATAACCTTTTATACGGAGAGTTGCCACAGGAGGTTTGCCAACTTTTTTGCGTTCTGCAACAGTTTCAATTCCGTGGTCGATCGAATTCCGAATCATGTGCATCAAAGGGTCTTTCATTTCCTCTAAAATGCGTTTGTCTGCTGTTGTTTCGCCTCCTTCAATCACTAAGGCAACTTCTTTACCTTCCCGTTTCGCTAACTCTTTTACAGTTCGATAAAATAAATTAAAAATAGTAGACAAAGGCAGCAGTCTGAGAGTGCGAATTCCTGATTCTAGTTCCTCTGCAATTATTTCCAGCCTCGCCGTATCTTCATACACTAAATTTTTCAAACGGTTGACTAAAATGCCAAGACGTTCTAAACGTTCTTGTGTACGTTGACAGTAATTCTGCAATTGGATAAATTTATCGTTTTCTTTCAGGCCGTTTTCATCTATTTGTATTTGATGAAAAGTCAAGCTAGTGACAAAATATTCTCGACTCCACTCTTCCCACAAAGTCGTAATTTGTTCGATATCTCCCACTCGGTGTCCCAGTCTAGTTTTGGTGACAGTAAGTTCCCCAGCTTGAGTCATTAAATCATCTAAATTTTTGGTAGCAACGCGAATAGTTTCTATACGATAAGATGAGGTAGATAATGTAGTAACAGGGGATGGGTAATCCGAAGCATTTGATGCAGAAGGGGTAGGCAAGTTTTGAGCTTGCAGGAGCAATTCTTGCTCGGATTGTATAGGTAAAAAAGAATAATTATTTTGTAAAGTAAAGACTTCTGAAGTTTCATCAATACTTGTTTCTGGTTCTGCGCTAAGATGCTCACTAACTAACCCTTCTACCAAGGGGTTTTCTGGTTCTGATAATTTTGAAGATGATGGCTCTACTATGGGGCTAGTAACTTGTGGTTGTGGTTGACTAGAAGCACCCATCATGCTAGCGAGGATGTAAAATGTATTAACTCCCGAATCTTCACCAGTTACGGCTTCGTCAACTAGCTTGCGGATGGCTTCTAAACCTTGGGAAAGTTTATCGCTAATATCTGAAGTTAGTTGAGTTTCTCCGCGCTTGACACCTCCCAAAATATGTTCCATTTGATGAGCTAAAGATGCCACACTTTTTACTCCTAGCATCCCCGCATCACCCTTGAGAGAATGGGTTTCTCTCAGCAATTCTTCTAATTTAGCGGCATCCCCTGGGTGTTCTTCCAAATAAAGCAATCCGTCATCGAGTTTCTGCAAGTGTTCTTCACTAGCAATTTTAAATACATCTCGGAGTTCTTCATCTTCAATTATCATAGCTATTTTTAAGAATTGGGAATTGGGAATTGGGAATTGGGAATGGGGAATGGGGAATGGGGAATGGGGAATGGGGAATGGGGAATGGGGAATGGGGAATTGGGAATGGGGAATTGGGAGTTGGGAATTGGGAATGGGGAATTGGGAATTGGGAGTTGGGAATTTACAACTGACTATTGACTACACTACAGACTTGAGATTTAATGCAGTTTCATTAAGTTTTTGAGTCCCCATTTTGACTTGATTAATCCCAGTTACTGTTTGAGATGCTGCTTGATTGAGAGCATTCATGGTATCACCTACTTGCTGAATCGCGATCGCCTGCTGTTTAATATTAAAAGAAATTTGCTGGTTGCTCGTAAACACGAGATTGCAAGCTTCCCTGACACCCGTAAAAGCTTCTGCGGTATCTCGTGCTGTTTTCACCCCTGCTGCTGCGGTTTTTTTGCCATCTTCCGTGGCTTTCACCGTCGAGGCGATCGCGCTCTTAATTTCTGGAATAATACCATTAATCTTTTGTGCTGCTTGTTGACTTTCATCAGCTAACTTACGAATTTCGCTGGCTACCACTGCAAAACCTTTACCGTACTCGCCGGCTCTGACTGCTTCGACGGCGGCGTTGAGAGCTAAAATATTTGTTTGGCTAGCTAAATCGCTCACCAAACTTGCTAAACTAGAAATATTTCCAATCTGACTTGTACTGTCATCGAGTCGATGATTGTGTTGAGAAATTGCCACCACAGCTTCTCTAAGATGTAGCATTTGATCGAGAGTTTGCTCTACCATTTCCGTACCTTGTTCGACGAGATTTAAAGCTTGGCGAGCAGCAGTCGCAACCGCCTCAGCTTGCTCCACTGTTTGGTAAGAAGATATGGCCAACTTTTCTAAAGTTGTAGTGCTTTCTTTCACTGAGACAAATTGCCGACCAACTATTTGTTCTTGTTGATTCATATTAGATACTATTTGTAGGGAAAATGAAGATATTTGGTATACCAATCCCTGAATTAATTTCACGAGTCTTTGTAGTATTAACAGTCCTAACGACAGCACAGTACCTAGGGATAATATAGTAACTAGCGTTCCTATTATTTTGAACCATAAAATAGAATCAAATAGGGAACTTTTGTCTACCTGATGGACAATTACAAAAAATCTTTGCTTGTTGTCTTTGATGGGAAATATTGTATAATAACTAACTACTCTATCGCTGAGTTCGACATTGCCTTGACCCCCGGAAAGTATTTGATTAACTATATCTTCTGAATAATCTTTGTGCAAATTCTCATCGGTTTTTATTTCCGAACCCCATTCTTTGTCAGGATTTGAATGGTGGATATAGTAACCATCTTGATTTAACATAAAAACTTGGTCTGAACCTTGATGATTGAGTTCTTTAGCAATATCAATCAGACTTTGACCCAGAGCATTAGCAATCAAAATGCCTTTTCTTTGTCCTTTGGTATCAAAAATTGGAGTAGCGTAGCGAATTGTTGGTTTGTAAGGAATTTCTATTTGACCGTATTCCTGATTGAGATTAAATTGGGAGACATATATTTCTCCTGGTTTTAGTTTCATAGTTAAATAAAAGTAATCTCTGCCTGCTTGATTTTGTAATTGATTATCGGGAATAATTTTAAGATTTTTACCATCAGAATCTACACGAACAAGTTCGTTACCTTTTTCGTCTATGTAACGCAATTTCATATAATATGGCTTGACTTCCATCAGTGATGAAAAGATGATTTCCATTCTATCGATCCAATTTTGATAAGTTGAATTACTTTCTCTGTCTACTCCATTGCCCTCCCTCGCTCTAATCATACCCTGAATCGGGGGAGATTTGCCGATAAATAAAATATCAGAACTAAAATTTTCTAATTTATTAATCATTTGATTACCGCTAGATTTAACACTTTCATCAAGACTTAATAATGCTAAAGATTTAAGGGCGAATGTCGAGGAATAAACCCCATAAAAACCCACAATAAATACGGGAATTAAGGTACTTAAAGTTAAGAGTATTAGCAGTCGGTACTGGAGTTTTATGAAGAGCTTTTTAATCATTAGTAATGGGGATGTGAAAGGGCTAATTTGTAGGAAATGACTGGTGAATGTTGACTATAATTAGACTGATGATTTGAGATTTTGGGCTGCTTTATTAAGCTGTTCGATTCCGAGTTTGACTTGAGAAATGCCGGTGGCATTTTCTTGGGCGGCTAGGTTGAGAGAATTAACGGCATGAACTACATCCTGAATGGCGATCGCCTGGTCTTTGGCAGTAAAAGAAATTTGTTGACTATTCAAAACAATGCGATCGATCGCCTGTGCTACACCAGCAAATGCGTCGGCAGTCTTTCGGGCAATTTTTACTCCACTATCCACGGTTTTTGCTCCATCATCCGTCACCATGGTTGTGGAACTAATCGATGTCTGGATGTCGGCAACTAAAGCATTAATTTTGCTCGCAGATTCCTTGCTTAAATCTGCCAATTGCCGAATTTCTGTAGCAACAACTGCAAATCCTTTGCCACTTTCGCCAGCCCTCCAGGCTTCGATGGCAGCATTAATCGCTAACATATTTGTTTGATTGGCTAAATCGCTAACTAAACTAGAGATATTACCAATGCGACTCGTTTGCTCGCTCAAAAGTAAAATTTGGTTTTCAATTGCTGCAACATTTTGTTTCAAAATTGCCATTTCTTTGAGGGTATTCTCTACTGCTTGACTACCTCCGGTGGTGAGCGCGAGAGCTTGTTTGGCTCCCAGAGCAGCGGCTTCTGCTTGGGAAGCACAAGCCCTGCTTGATTCACCCAATTCATCCATTGTACTAACAGTGCGCTCCACAGCATATAGTTGTTGACTAGCGATACGTTCTTGTTGTTCGATGGTGACAGCAATCTGTGAGGAAGAATAGGCGATCGTCCGCACAATTTTATTTACGGATTTTGTGGTTCGACTAGCGACAAAAGTTGCCATGGCGCTGACAACAGCAGCAGTTAGTCCAACTCCTGCTATCAGAGCAAATAGCAATTTTTTTTGCGGAGCAAATACGTTGTCTGTATCGTTGGCAATCAGGACACTCCAACCCAATTTCGGCATATTGTTTGATTTTTCAATTTCAATAGGAGCATAGGTCAGCAGTTGTTGTCCTCCGCGAATCTTATCGGTATCGATGAGACTGTTGATTTTATTGGTCGCCTGCATTGTCGCAAAAACACTATAGTCTGAACGTGCCTCTCTGCCCAGATGTTCGATTTCTGTAGCAGAAAAAAACTTGCCATTGCCATCAATTAAATGATACTCATCTGCTTCTAGTCCTTCGGAGTCTCTGATTAATTTTTCTTTGTTTTCCTGAAAAGCCTGTTCTAAATATGTTATGGGCGTGCGGGTTCTCAGAATTGCGATAGTTTTTCCCGTATTAATTTCGACTATAGGAGCCGCAGCAAAAATAGAGTATTTGCCAGTGATAAATGATTCTCTCGGTTGCACTACTGTCGGAAGATTAGTTTTAAATACTTCCTGAAAATAATCCCGTTTACCCAAATCTATAATTGGCTCTCCGCTGGATTGTAAAATAGTATTTCCCTGAAGATCGGCGATGGCAATGCTGTCGTAACCTTCCCCTTGTTTTACATATTTATCTAACAGAGCTTGTTTTTGGCTATTGGAAGTAGTTTCGCTGACTCTGGGATCGTTCAGTATACTTAAATGAGCTAGCTCCTGAACATCTAAGTACCTTTCAAAAACCAAATTACTGACATCATGGGCTATGGCCACGGCTCGCGATTCTTGATATTTAACTACATAATTATTTAGGTTCTGATTGGCAAAGAAGAAAGTTATTGCTCCCGTTAAGATAGCTGGCAGTGTACCGAGGGCGAGAGCAAATGCAATCGCTTTAATTCTTAAGGATATATTTGGCATTTTTTTGAGGGTTCATAATTAACAAAGATTCAAGACTTAACACAGGGTGACGGTGGGGTAATGGTTTGAGTTCTTGGGAATCACATAATTAGGTTATTAGTTCATAAATTAGAAATATCTTACACAACTGCTTTTAAGTCTAAGGCTGCTTCATTCAATTTTTGGGTACCGATTTTAGTTTGACTGATGCCACAAGCTGTTTGGGCTGCGGCTTGATTGAGGGAGTTCATGGCTTGCACCACCTGTTCGATCGCGATCGCTTGTTGTTTGGCATTCAATGAAATCTGCTGAGAACTCAAGACGACATTATTAATTGCATTGACAACTCCGCCAAATGCAGCGGCGGTTTCTGAGGCAATATTCACGCCAAATTCTACTGTTTTAGTCCCTTCTTCTGTGACCATTACTGTTGAATTAATCGCTCTTTGAATATCTGCAACTAATAGATTAATTTGGGCTGCTGATTTTTTACTGCGCTCGGCCAGTTTGCGAATTTCTGAGGCCACAACACCAAACCCCTTGCCATTGTCCCCCGCCCGCACGGCTTCCACGGCGGCATTGAGTGCTAACATATTAGTCTGATTAGCCAAATCGCTAACTAAAGTTGAAATATTACCAATGCGATCGGTTTGTTCGCTCAATTGCATAATTTGTCCTTGCATATCTTCAACTTTGGTTTTGAGAGTTCCCATGGCTTCTAAAGTTTGTGCTACAGCTTTTGTGCCACCTCCCGCTAAATTTAAAGCTTGCATTGCTTGCATCGCTGCTGTTTCTACCTGCTGTGCTGTCGCCCTGGAAGACGCGCCCAGTTCGTCCATTGTAGTCGTAGTTTGATTGACTGAAACTGCTTGTTGACTGGCCATCCGTTCCTGTTCTTCGATGGTGGCTGCAATCTGGCTGGAAGAAGTGACGATGGAGCTAATTGCGCGATCGATAGTTCGGGCAATTCCTGACGAAATTAGCCAAGCTATCACCCCACCTAACAGGACTAAAAACCCACAACTAACTACCAATACCGATATTAAAAATATCAAAGAGTCCTTCGTTTTTTTTGTCTCTTGTTTAATCAAGTCGGATTCTAATTCACGAAATTGTCTATGCATTTCGACAAATTCATTCACAAGTTTTGTGTGTCTTCCTGTATTAAATATTGCGAGGGCTTCACTTTTTTTATTGGCTTGCAATAAATCAACTATTTCGTTAGAGTTCTTATAATATTCGTTGCTGAGACTTAGCATCTTCTGTAGACGAGTTTTCTGTTGAGGGTTTTTAATGATCGGTTCCACATTATTAGCAGACTGACGAGCCAATTCTGCACCTGTTTTAAAATCATTTAAAAACCTGGGATTTTGATTGATTAAATATCCCCGTAATCCGCGTATCATTTGCTCATTTCCTGCGGAAATATTGTTGGTTAGTCCGATGACATTTTCTATTCTTTCTACTTCTTGAAAACTATTTAATACCTGAGTGGTGGTTTGATAAACTAGGATGGGTAAACCTAAGTAGATAGCTGCGGGCGCTAAATAGGCGATCAGCATTTTATTTCTAATATTTATTTTTTTTAAGATAGCAAACATATTTTTCTCCGGGATTTAACAGCACTTAGGGGGAGTGTCCATGGCGAATGGCGAATGGCGAATTGTTAGTGGTTACTTGTTAGTGACTTTTCTCATAGCCAATTACCAATTACCCTTCGACCCTTCGACCCTTTGACCCTTCGACCCAACGACTGCGTTTATCCTGCCCTTCGACCCTTCGACCCTTCGACTCCGCTCAGGGCACCGCTCCGCTCAGGAACCGCGTAGTCGAAGGGCTCAGGGCGACGCTTCGCGGTTCAGTCAGCGGAGTCGAAGGGCAGGGCGACGCCAATTACCAATTACCAATGCTCGATTGTACCTCCTATGAGAGATCGAAAGGCTATATTTTTTGATTCAAACCTCTTCATCAACAATGACTCCTCCTTTTGTGAGGAGTTTTTCCAAATTCAGAATCGCCATCATTTTTCCTCCGTAAAGAGCTGTACCTCGTAGATATTCGCGGTTAGCTGAATGCAGTGCCGCGGGAACAGTTGCAATTTCTGAGACTCTTAAATATACAATATCTAAGATTTCGTCTACAACTATACCAGTCACTAAATCTGCTACTTGCACAACGATCGCCTGAGATTGATAATTTGTGGCACTCGGCATATTTAAAGAAATATTTAAAACATTGCGAATATCCAGTATGGTTAAAATTTCTCCCCGTAAATTCATATTGCCAATTATGCGATCGGGAGTGCAAGGAATTGGGGTTAGTTGGCGAATTTCAGTAAATTCACGGACTACATCTAGGTCCATACCAAAGTATTCACCATTCAAAGTAAACACGGCTACGGATATATTAATTGCGGCAGAATGGTCCCCCTCGCCTTGCCGCCTCAAATTGTCAGCCCGCGATTTAAAAATTGCTCTTTCTTCCGGCGTAGCTTGGGGGCAAAAAATCTGATGCTTGCTTAAAAATTTCGCATTTTCACTCAACAATTTGGCTTTGAGATACCAGGGTAGATTTTCAGTTTCTGTCTCTGGTGCTGTTTCTTCACCATCTGCATCGCTGACAGTAATAGGTAAGCTTTCTTCTGTTTTTTCAGCAGAATATCGAATTAGGCGATCGAGATTGAGTAGCATGATAATATCAGGTTCGCAGCGGGCAAATCCAGCGACAAAATGATGGGAGGCGACGCCTTCGTCTCGCCCATAAGATAGCTGGGGAGTGGTGGTATGTTCTGAGATTTCTTTAACTTCGCGAACTTGATTGACAATGATACCGACTTTCCATTCTTGCCACTCTATGACGATCGCACTATCTGTCACAGTATACTCCTGCCAAACGTATCCAAAACGGAGATTCAGATCCATCACAGGCAGAATTTCACCCCGAAGGTCGATCGCCCCAACAATATCTTGAGGCGCTTCTGCAATGGGCGTCAACTCCGGCAGAAAGAAAATTTCTTGAACGCAGCAGGCTTCTACAGCGTAGAGAAAACCGTTCTGTTCAAAAATAAGATATGGTTTAGTTTCCATATTGAACTATTTGCGACAAAGGTATAGGGCACAGCGAAGGAGAGAGATCGAGCATTATACATATTCCAGGGGACTAGATATTAGAGAAAGACTGGTTTATAGAGAAACCCAGTTGTTAGCTACCAGTGCATAAATTTTGTTGGCTGTATAATCTTAACATTTTTTTTTTAAGTTCTAACAAAACTTGGCTCGCCGTCATTTTACCCTGCTGCTCGATCGGAGTATTGGGCGGTAATTTTCCGAGAATTTCACAGGATGAATTATACATTTTCATGGCTCTTGTTATCTGGCCTTCTTTATGGTATATATTGCCCAGATCTAAATAAGCTGAAATAAAAGATGGACAGAGATAAATTATCCTCTTAAGAAACTGCTTAGCTGTTTCTAATTTTCCCTGTTCTTCGGCAATTTGAGCTTGTAAATAATAGGGAAACACCGACATTGCATCAACTTTACTAGCTCGTTGGCAGTGTTCGATCGCCTGAGAATACTTACCTAAATTTGCATAAATTTGAGCCAATAAATAGTCTGCCTCAAAATTATAAGGCTGCATTTTTAGAGATTGTTTTGCTTGAGAAATTGCTGCTACGTAAGCTTTATTTTTAAAGTTGGTCTTAGCTTCTTCAATTAATGTTGCAGAAGTTTTTTCCTGGGGTTGATTCAATTCTTGATTTGGTGCTTTTTCAGCTTTTTTTTCGGTTAACTCTCCCACTAAATAGCGATTTCTCAGCATTTTTCCCAGGGGACTAGATTCTGTTAACAGGGGAGTGAGTTCTGAAAAAGGCCTCTGAGAAAAACTAGCTGATTTCGTTGCTCGTCCCAGGAAATTGCGATCGTCAACGACTCCGGAATTTTCGGATTTTTCCATGGACGACTTGAGTTGCTGTAAGTTCCAATATTCATTTTGAGAGCCTTCCCCCAGTAATTGATCTCGACGCTGATAAACAATGGACTCCGGGAAAACCTTGGGTAGAAACTCGTTCATAATTTGACCGTGCACTTCAGCGTGGCCGGTCATTAAATATCCTCCCGGTCTCAGAGTCTTGGCAAATTTTTTCAGTACCAGTGAAATATACTGATGCTCAAAATAAACAAAAACGTTTCTACACACAATTAAATCAAAATTATAAATATTTTTGTAAATATTAGGAAATTCATCGGCGATTAAATTTACACAGCTAAAATTTACACTTTGGCGCAATTCTCGACTTATTTCCCATTCAATTTGTCGCTGATTAAAATACTGTTTTTGTACTTGGGGGTCAACCAAGCGAAACGACCAAGGGCTGTATACTCCCTGTTGGGCTTTTTCGATTACTTTTTCATTTATATCAGTCCCTAAAATTAATATTTTCCATTGAGGCCAATCGCTAATCAATTGTTTTAACAAAATAGCTAAAGAATAAGGCTCTTCACCAGTGGAACATCCCGCGCTCCAGAGTCGGAGTGTCGGCACAATTCCCAAGGTATTTTGCAAGTTTCTTTTTTGCTCTATTAATTCAGGTAAAATCACTTTTTTCAATAAATCAAATTGTCCCCGATCGCGCATAAAATAACTTTCTACCGTTGTCAAAAGCAATACTAATTCGCGCCATTCCTTTTGACTATCAAAGCTTTTCTCATTTAATAATTGATAATATTTTTCGGGTTCTTGTATTTTTAATACTTGCATTCTGTCCACAATTTTTTGACACAAATTAGGTCGATCTTGGGACCGAATTTGTAAGCCAATTTGAGAACTAATTAATTGAATAAATAGTTGAATTAGTGAATCATTCATATTAAATATGTAGATTTATTCTAAAATTTGTGTGAATTAGTGATGCTTATTTGTTAGTTGTTATTTTTTATGGGTATTGTAGCCGATCGCCCTGAAAAAAGCTATACCGAGAACATCATATCAGAAAATTGTGTCCTGGAGGCATTGTAATATAAATTTAGGCTGCACCGGACAGAATTACCTTATGTGTGCGTCCAGGACTAAAATAGTCACTAATCCAAGGCAAAAGGCAGAAAACAGAAAAAATTCTGCCTTCTGCCTTTTGCGTGCAACCGCCTCAATCCCCAACTTTAAGCTGGATAGATCCGCAGGCGACGATTCGGTTCTTCACCAAAACTGTCGGATTTTAGGTGATAGTGTTCCACAAGTTCATGCTGCATTTTGCGAACATTAGGAGAACGGGGTAAGAGCTCCACAGGCTGTCCCTTGGGAATCACAATTTGCTCCACAGCTAAGCGGGTTTCTTCGAGAGCTTCGAGTTCGTCAGAAGAACCACTGCGGGCAAATAAGCTGAGGTCAGCGATTTCCGGGGTGGCGGGGTCCTCCATGTCCAACAAGCGTCGCAAAGCTCTCGCTACGTGAGGCAGAGTGCTAGCCTTAATGGTGTGCAGAGGAACTTGGCGAGTTTTTGCCAAATGACGCAGTTTCGACTGGTTGCGCACATTAGAGCGCAAAGCTAAAACCACGTCAGCAGTGTCAATATCCTTAGTCAACACCACCTGCAGATTCAAAGTCGAAATTACCTGTTCGAGGTGATGACGAGCTATGCCATAAGGATAAACGTGGAGTGGCAAATCTTCCCCATTGGGCCCGACATTCTGAGAAAAGCGTCCGGGCCGGGCGACTGGTTCCACTGACAAGGACTCTTCCAGCAGTTGCTCAAAATATCTAGTTTCCGACACTGGGGCACTGTTAGCAGGGAATTTGTCAACGGGAGGGGGCATGGGTACCATTTTCCCAGCACTGCGCCACCCGGATAGTGGGGTGACGGGCCGGATTGCCGATACCGAAGCCGACGATGACGACGCAGTACCTGAGTTCCCCGGAAACCGGCCGGGAGGAGTGCCTGCTTCGTGAGCGATGATGACTTCTCCAGTCTCGCTGATGCTTCTGATTTGTTGGTTCGGTTGTTTTCCCCGTAGTAGGGTGTCTATGGCATCTGCAACTTGCTCGTGTACCACCCACTTCTGGCGTTCGAGCATTTCGATGGCAATGGCAAAGGTTGGGGGTGCTTTGCGTTCCAAAACCGTCTTTTGAGAACCGCGACGTCTAGCCTCGTCATCTCCCAGCGTCACCGCTTGAATGCCACCAATTAAATCAGCTAGAGTCGGGTTTTTCATCAAGTTTTCGATCCGGTTCCCGTGGGCGGTACCGACTAACTGCACGCCCCTTTCCGCGATGGTTCGGGCGGCCAAAGCTTCCAATTCTGTGCCGATTTCGTCAATCACGATCACTTCTGGCATATGGTTTTCCACTGCTTCGATCATGACTTGGTGTTGGAGTTCGGGACGGGAAACTTGCATTCTACGAGCTCTGCCGATCGCTGGGTGAGGAATATCTCCATCTCCGGCAATTTCATTGGAGGTATCAATAATCACCACTCGTTTTTCCAAATCATCAGCTAACACGCGGGCAATTTCCCGCAGCGCCGTTGTTTTGCCGACTCCGGGGCGGCCGAGCATCAGAATCGATTGGCCGGTTTCCACCAAATCCCGGATAATCTTGATCGTCCCAAACACAGCACGGCCAACCCTCAAAGTCAAGCCAATAATCTCACCACTGCGGTTGCGAAGGGCGCTGATCCGGTGCAGGGTTTGCTCGATGCCGGCTCGGTTGTCCCCACCGAAATGACCGACTCGCTCAATGCAGTAATTCAGGTCTGCCTTGGAAATCGGCTTCTGGGAAAGGTGTTCGGCCTTGGATGGAAAACGAGCTTCGGGAAGGCGCCCCAAATCCATCACAATCTCGATGAGATTGTTACGCTGCGGGTGCTGTTCTAGGGGTTGCCGGATGTCATCTGGCACGATGTCGAGTAATTTATTGAGGTCGTCTGTAATCTGCATTCGCCGTCCATCTGTTCGGGTGACGTTTTCAAGCTTTTTAGTCATTGGTTATTAGTTATTAGTCATTGGTTATTAGTTATTAGTTATTGGTTATTGGTTATTAGTTATTAGGTATTGGTTATTAGTTATTGGAACTATAGCAATCGCCAATGTGGTCAAGGCATTTATAATCATTGAGCCCAATGACTGCGTTTATCCTGCCCTGCGACTCCGCTCCCTGAGCGATGCTCAAAGCGCCTTGGCGACTGGTGTAACTACTAACCAACGACTACTGACTAATGACTACTGACTAATGACTACTGACTAATGACTACTGACTAATGACTACTGACTACTAACTAATCTTCTTTCAGTTGCGAAACTAGAGAATCAGCTAAACTCACGGCCTGCCTGAGCAGTGCTGGGAAGGCTTCTAGTTTAGTCAGTCCTGGTGTTTGAGTTCCGGCGACTGGTGGCGTGATGGCGTTTGGAATCGCCAAGGCTCGATCGATTTGCATTGTTTCTAATTGCTCTAAAATTGGTGACAGCAAAACACGGGCATAGCTGCCATAAGCTACACCTGCAATATATGGGGTTTGGGAATTTGACAAATTTTTCCTTCCCTCCCTCATCAGCCCAGATGCTCTGAGTTTGCTGACAGTATGAGCATTAGTGCCACCAGCAAGTTGCACGTATCCGGGTAAGCCGGCCGCTAAGACTTTTTGGCCTAGTTTGACGGCTGCTCTAGTAGCTCCGGTTCCAATATCTCCACTCATTGGCCTACCGTCGGTTTGCCAAATTAGGGGACAAGGAAGGGGGGAAATTATTTGATAAAGTGTTCGCAAATAATCAATCAAACCTTCTCCATCGGGGCAACTAATGGCAATTAACTTGATTCGATCGACCCAGGGATTTATGCTTGACCAAAGTCTTGCAAAATCTGTTTCTCTGCCTATTTGGGTGTGGATTTCTAGGGCGTCCACACCGGATTGCAGGATTAAAGGTGCGATCGCGGCCGGGGCCGACACGTAGGAACGGGTGTAAATTAGTTGGCTGGGACAAACCGGGAGACAGCGACCGCAGCCATAGCATTGCTGGTCTATGACCCCGGAAACACCTTCGCCACCACCCTGAAAAACGATGGCTGTGGCTGGACAAATTTTTTCGCAAGGTCGCCAGCAGTCCACCGGACACTCGGCTGGGTTGAATTCGGCCTTACGAAAATGCGGGTCTTCCCCATCATTTAAACTTACCATCAGCCAGGGCAAACCTTGTCGGTCAAACCTGGGGTTTTGGGCTTGAGTCTGTATGGTGCCGGCCACCTGTAGGGCTTCTTTCGCTGCTGCGATCGCCGCGGGGTCTGCCGCGACATCGATACAGTCAGCGCCTGCTAAGGTGTAAGCCAAGGTCAGGTTGCGGACCGCAGGCAGGTGTTGAAAGCTGGCCCCACAGATCAGCTTGAACCAATGGCCACTTTTTAATGAGTTTAGGGGCTGGTAATGTTCTGTCACCTTTATATGCTAACGTTTTGAGCTAAAAATTGCGAGGCAAAAATTTCAACTGAGTTTTCCGACTCAGACAGATACAAGGATCAAAACGCTACCGATAGGAGTGGGACTTGGGGGGGCAGCCCCAGATGTGGAGTATCAACCATTACTTTTTTGGCAATCTAATTTTTTTAAGATTTTTTGTTGCGGGTGCGATTTTTAATTGTTGGCTGAGGTTTTAATTTTAGGCAGACTTATAATACTATCATTTGTTAGCGGTGGGTGCAAGATAAAAGCCGACTATTATTGCAGGATTGAGAGTTTTGGAATCTCTTAACTCGATTCGGAGCCATCTAGCGCCCACCAAAGCACCTGGGCGTATTGAGCGCACTCAAACCAAGGCAGAATGAAAGTTAAATAGCCGATCGCCATTGCTGATATGTCGGTATTTAGCGACACGATCGCGAGCGTGCAAGCAATATCCCCACAAAGCAAAACTAGCGATCGCACCCAGAATGCCTGTAGAAATAGCAGTATCTAAAATCCAATTGTGAGCTTTATAACTCGGTATTTTTTCAGTACGAATCTGTCCGTTTATATCTAGGTAATCATAAGAAAACTGACCGAAACTTAGGATTTGAGGAACGTTATTGGGATTGGCGATGAAAGGATATGCGATACCAAATCCGTTAAAACCCCAGCCAAAGAAAGGTCGTTTTTGAATGCCGCGCACAGCAACTTCCCACAAAGGCGATCGGCTGGACATTACTTGTGCAACAGATACCCGATTCCAGTCCAGAGGTCTAGTAAAGGTCATTGCACTAATTGCTACTAAGCCGAGCGCAATAACTGCAATCATTAATTTATAGTATTGCCATCCCAATAAGTAAAATAGTGCTATAATTAAAGATAAAATTGCTGTGCGAGTGTTGGTAAATAGCAAAGCGGGGAGAATTATGAATAAAATCAGAGTGGAAGTGCGATCGTTAATTAATTTCCACTTCCAACCTACCGCACAAATCACGGCTGTCAGAGCCAATACTATGGCTGCGTGACCGCGGTGCGAGAAAAGTGCGATCGGCTGCTGTCCCCGAAAAATCGTACTAGCCAAAACATCATGTGCGATCGACTGACCGTTCGTTGCTGTATAATCAATTTGCCAGTTGACAACTTGCGGAAAAACGCTAACAGCTACAACCGCCCCTCCTATCAGCAAACCCCGCATTTGAGAGAGAAACAGTTCGGGATGAAGTTTTAGTAGCAACCTATTACTCAGCGAAAAAATAGAAATTAACAGCCAGTACAGCCAGCCATCTCCCATTTGGTCTTGTCCCCAAAAAGAACGCTCCGGGAAAGGACTGTTGAGGGTAGAAATCGCTCCCACCGTCAAAAAAACTCCCCACAAAATCAGGCAGATTTTCCACTGGCGGGAAAAAGTTAAAAGTTTCCTTTCTTCCCATAAAAATGATAAATTTGAAAGCACAATCAGCAGGACAACAAAAACTTTAGGTTGCGTCCAAATTTCGCCGCGGCTGCCTCCCCAAGGGTTGATGAGAATGAGGCTGAAAGCATATAGCAGAGTGTAAAGATTTTTCATTTGTGTCATTGCGAGCTTTGTGTGATTGCTGTAGGGGCGGGTTCACCAACAATATCTGCTAATAATTGACAATCTCAAAAACCCGCCCCGATCGGGATATTAGGCTCTAGAAAAATTATCCAGCCTGTCGCTTTTTCCGCAAAATATGCCGCATCGCACCGAACCACAACAGCATTCCATTAGCCGCCAAAATACTCCCAGGTTCCGGTACAGCTTCCGCATCAATTGGCTTGGAAATTTGCCGCATCTTGAAACTTCCTTCCCTTTCCTGAAAAGCTAATTGAATTGGAAATGCTGTTTCTGCTGTCTCACCAAATAATGAATCAATCCCAGTGATTCTAAAATTATCTACTGGATAACCCAATAAAGAAACAAAGTCTAATTTATCTCCCGGACTGAAATTACCGAGTATCGAATCTCCTACTGCAACAGTAAACTCCTGGTCATCGCCCACAGGGAAATCGAGAATTTCAGTAAATAAAGTGTCTTCCAGAGATTGGAATTCAAAGCCGTAAGTAGTTGGAGGGTCAAACCAGCGGCAGCCGGGAACTTTGTTGAAGACTTGCCAGCCATTTTGGATAGAATTAGGAAGGATGGGGTTTTGCTGTGTCAGGCCCCGCTTTTCTTTTCCGAATCCGCCGCCGCCGCTACTTGCGGAGCTAAAATCTGGCGATTCTTGTGGGTCGTAAACATCAACAAACAGCTCGTAATTGCCCTTGTCTTGACCGCGAGCACCTCCACCAGCAGCGCGGACATCGAGGTTGATATTGCCGCTACTACCTACAGTACCCGTTAGTGCGGAGGCAAAGCCATTTCCTACAGGGCTACTGTCGTCGTCAAATGCAAATCCAAAACCTGAGCTCTGAGTGCTTAAAAATGTGTTGGGGTTGCAGCGGTTGGAGGGAAGGTCGTTGTTTGTCCAGGCTATATATTTTGAACCAGGAGTAATTTCTGGGATGCTGAAGCGGTCTATTTCCACACCCGATGCTAGACTATCTGAAAACTTTTTAGACGTTTTAAGACGCTTAACTGTACTTTTCCAACCCCAAGAAACTCCGTTATAAATTGAGACTTTCTTGTCTGCCGTCTTTTCAACTAGATAGAGTTCAGCATCAAAGGTATGGCCTTTAAAGACATTCCTGCTGAATGGATAGTCTTTGAATACACCGGGTTCTAATTGTCCTGGAAACTGCTGATCGTAGAAGGGATTATCCTGAAAAGATGGAACGTCAATGAGATTGTTTGGTTCTCCGCTACGATCCTGTAAAAAGTTAAAGTTAGTTACCCGCTGAATCCAATGTAAATTGTTAAGATTCTTGTGAAAAATGGGGGAAACTCCATCTTCTGCTATCTTAGAAAGGTAATTTAGTTCAAATTTAGCCCTACCGCATAAGTTTCGTCTGGGAAGTTAGGCTCTGATAGGTAGTGAGGCTGATATTCTACAATCTGAAATCTACCATCTATTGATACCGGATTAAATTCCCATCCTGGAAAAAGGGTTTGGAGGGTTCTCATAAAGTCACTACTTTGAGCAGGTGGGTTGAGAAGTTTTACCTCTTTTACAGTTATTTTACCTTCAAACTGATCCCGGTATTTGTATGAAATGGGATCAGAGCTAGTGTCACCGCCCAAACTAAAAGAGAATGCACTCGCTCCATAATCCATCAGCCAGAGCAGCAAGCTTGTTGTCAAAAATACCAAGGGATATTGTCGTAATCGCATTTTTTGTAACTCCTTACAAACCACTAATTTTAAAAACTATCAACCAGGGGTGAAATCCTACCTAACAGACAAGTGTGATGTCGTTAAAGTTTAATGCTCGACTAAGTTAAACCCTACATAAGGCGTAGCTCCCCAGCCTTTCCATGTATCTCCTGAGAGCTCCTGTGTGCAGCTTACTTCTGACACTCCAGGGTTGTACCCAATTCTTATCTGATACTTACCGGGCTTGAACTCATCAAAATAGATGAAGCCACCAGAGCGTTCAGAGCGTCCAAGTAAAAGCAAGTTATTTTCCCAGAAGAGTTTGGCATCTAGACTGAAAGTAACATTCTCTCCTGGCTCGACTAACGGACAGTTGTATCCTGCCAGCAAATTCCCTCCCCCGCGTCCTTTCAAACGCAGTTTTTTACCACCTTGCTCTAGAATCTGTAACATTGTATTTAACTGTTGGAAACGAAACGAAGTTGCCGTTTTATTGGTAATCCGAAGAGCGAGTTTTACAGGAGTTGTAGCATTGGGCTTATTTGAGGGGATTATAAAGACACGCTCTGGCATAAAAATTTCAAAGCGAATGCCATCTAATTCAACTGTATTGCTGTTAATGGATACAGGTTGAACTACGCGAATCGGTATGAAGTTCGTAGCTCCCTGACCTCTTCTAAGTCCTTTTACTGTCATCGGCTTTTGCGTTTCTTCGTCATAGCAGGAAACTTTTCCACCAGGACTGTCATAAATGAACCGAAGCTGATATTCTCCGGGCTTTAGTTCGTCAAAATACCAGAAGTAACCAAGCCCAGCATCACCTTTGAGTTGAAGCTTATTATTATTCCATGTAAGTACACCGGAACGGAATAATTTTCTTGTTCCTGGCTCCACTAATCCGCACAAACTTCTCGTATTTGACTGTCTATCTCTAGCTTTTTGTAGTGGCAGCGATCGACCATCTTGCCCTACAAGTTCTGGAATCAATGTGTCGTTGTCAGCTCGAATGAAATTTTGTGTATTGTTGGCAATGCTAACTACAAAAGATAAAGGGCTACTGATATCCAGCTTCTTTTCCGGTATGGGTAAAACAAAGTATGGCACTGAGATTTTCATAGAAATGCCTTCCTGTTCTACGGTTTTGTTGTCAGGTGAATCTACGGATTTCAACTCAGCCACCCTCGTTATTCCTAGATGGGAGGGCGCAGTCGAGCCTCTGGACACATGGCTTAATGCCATTACTCCCTCTTTCATCGCAATAACTTCTCTAGGCACATGACTCAATGCCACTAAGCCAGAAAGAATTAAAACCAATAAAAATAGGTAACAGTTCTTCATCACATGAATTAGCTCTGCTTTTTTAAAGTGACTCATTACTATTTGACTATATTAGGACAAGTCTATTAATCTTTTAACCGTAAAACTACCGAACTTTTTCAGACCAATTTTCCCTACTATCAGCAGTATAGCTGTCGGAAAACTTTTTAGTGGTTTTAGGGGGAGTAAATATGCTTTTCCAACCCCATGATATCCCATTATATATTGTCACTTGAGTAGGGTTATTAATGGGATCTTTGACCTCAGCAAGATACAGTTCTGCACTCCAGTTTTTGTTGTTATAATAGATATCATCTCGGGATGGAGTATCCACAAAAAGAATTCTTTGATCGGCGGGAGGCCTTATTACCTGACCATAGGTGTCGTAAAAAGGGTTAAATGTTGGTTGTTGGGGATTTTGAGGGTTGACAAGACCTGGTTGAGTTTGCTCTAGGAACGTATCAATTTTATCATCAGGAGTTCCTGGTGGCTGCTTAATGACTCCCTGTAGGGTAACAGTGTAAGCATGATTGTTAACTACCCGTTGAATAAAATGAACGTTACTTCCTACTGGATCGAAACCAGCACTAGGGTTATAAAGAACTTGTATTTCAGCCCCAACAGTTTCTATCGGAGTAATAAAAATAAAGGGAGCATAAACCCCAATATCAAACCTACCTGTTAAAGACTCTACAGGTTGCGCCTTGTTAAAAGTCCAACCATTTTGTGCCCAAACAGATGACGTTAGCAGGTTAAAAAATCATTTGTGCCGCCTAGTGGGAGTGCTGAGACTGAGGTAGTAGAGACAGTCACAGTACCAACACCGGGCTTCGTATGGGATATTGAGGAACAGTAAGGCGAGGTAGGAGTGCATATCGGGTTTGGTTGTTGGGATGGCAATGTGAAAGAAAACGCGAAACTGGCTCTACTTGTTAGCAACATCAGTAAGGGCGAGCTCAAGAAAATCATCAAGTGTTGCGATAGTCTCATTGTTGACAACTCCTTTGTATGGGGTAGGAAATATCTGTCTCGGCTTGAAATCGAGTAAAAATTGGCTCTTAAGTTCTATTTAGATTCAGACTGGACGACGCGGAACTTCACAAAGGGTGTTACTATCTGACCCGTCCAAATCCCTTGTGTTAATTTGTGTTCATATATCTGGGGTTCATCACAGAATAATACTGGTCTAAAATTGACGTATGTCAACCTAATTTGATAGTTACCAGGCCCAATATCGAAAGTCCATCCGCCACCCAATCCATCATTGCCTCCGAAGAGAAGCTGATTGTTCTGCCAGAAAAGTTCGGCTTTCAAGAAAAAGGTTAGACTTTCTCGTGGTTGAACTAAGGGACAAGCCAGTTGCGGAGATTTGCGAAGCATACCTCTACCCCCAGAGCGCCGTAATAAGTTGCCATCGGCATCCACTATTTCTAGTGAGAATATAAAAAGGGGATCGAGTGGAGGAAAGCGAATCGGGTCAGGTGTGTTGTTTGTCATTTGAAAACCGATCCGAACAGGAGTAGTAGCATTTGGCTGATTTTCAGGTATGCGCCACACCCGCTCCGGTGCTAAAATTTCCAACCGAATACCATTTCTTTCAACTGCATTGCTATCGCTCGATTCAAAAGATATCAAATCGGGATTTGAGTCGATCAATAGATTTCCTATCGCGCTCGCTCCTTCAGGTATATTGCTGAGTGCGATCGCTCCTGAAAGTAATAAAGCGAGCAACAACAGAAAAAAATACTTCAACCGCAAAAGATACTTCATACCTTCTAATAATTGACACTATCAGGCTTGGGAATTAGACGCATCTTAAAACTTATGTTCAAAGGTGGACTAAGCTAAAATTCTTTGAGGGAGTAATTCCCCGACCTACCCAGATTTTTTCTTCTGTCCTGGGTACTTGCGTTATTAGTTCGCAGAGTCGTACTATTGTGCTGCGGACGTCATACTCTAAAGCAATCGAGTACACGCCAGGACTGAGAGGCTCATAAATCCAAGGGGCACCTTGAGCATTAGTACCTTCAAGCTGAAGCTGATTATTCTGCCACTGAAGTATCCAGTTCCAAACGAAAGTTTCACTTTTTCCAGGTTTGATTGACGGACAAAGGGGTTTGTTTAAGGTCGGTGGATCAGATGAAATTACCTTGTTCGCTATTTTTAATTCTTGACCATCCATTTTTATAATCTTTGGACCAAAGCTAAGCGCCAAGGGGACGCGAATAGACTCTGATGTTTTGTTCGTAATGCGGACACCAAATTGCACAGGGGTATTTGCACCGTGCAGATTGGCTGGAATTGGCCATATCGGGTTAAACACCACAGTTTCTAAATGGATACCATCTACTTCAACTACATTGCTATGTGTTGATTCAAAGGATGTCAATTCAGTTGCCCTCCCCAGTTGGGCATCAACAGCCCCAGCTAACAATCTGGGTACATGGCGGAGTGCGATTACACCCGAAATGATTAAAGCCAATAAAAACAAGGCAAAATGCTTAATCACATGAATTAGCTCTGCTTTTTTTAAAGTGACTCATTACTATTTGACTATATATATTAGGACAAATATATTAATCTTTTAACCGTAAAAATACTGAAGTTTTTTAGACCAATTTTCCCTACTATCAGCAGTATAACGGCTCTCTCTAATGCTTAGTCCACAAAGTAGCGACCGATACAATCCACCGCAGTTTTTTACCATCTTGCCCTAGAATCTGTAACGTTGTATTTAACTATTGGAAGCGCAACGAGGCTGCCGTTTTATTCGTAATCTGAAGAGCGATTTTTACAGGAGTTGCAGCATTGGGCTTATTTGAGGGGATTGTCAAGATACGCTCTGGCATTAAAATTTCAATATGTTAGATACCTGACTTCTCTAAGAAGTCGGGTATCTAAGTGTGGTGTTTTTTGAACTCAGTCTGCTGGTTACTTGCTCAGTCGTTGGTAAGCCGTGGCTAAAGCATTACTATCTCCGACATTTCCGGGAAACAAAACTACTGGTAAATTGGGAAATAGAGGATGATTTGACTCGGTTTTTACTACTGAACAACCAGGGATGATTTGACCTAGGAGTCTGACACTTTTGAGGGACAAACCTGTACTCAAAACATCATTGGAAGTAATACCACCTTTGCTGATTAAAAACCCGATATCTCCCGGCAGACCGCGGACAATATCCATCAATAAAGCCGAAACAGCTTCTCCAAATTTTAACCTGATTTCTGTGTTTTTAAATTGTAGTTCCTGGCGACTGGTATAAATTACTGGGGTTTTGTCATCGCTGTGAGCATTGCGGACTTTTTCTAGAGTTTTATTCAGTAAATTTGTCCGCTCCTCTGGGGCTTCTTCTAGTAAATGAGCTACATCTATTTCAATGCTCACTGTATTGGGTTCTTTTAACAATTGTTCCAATTGTTCTGTGGTTTTTTTAACGTGGGAACCAACTATTACTGCACCGGGTTTGCCATTCCTGACATATTTTACCATATTGTCGGCGGCGATGGGCTGGGGACCTAGGTCGGCTAAGGATGTTAAGATGCTGGCTGCGCTGCGGAATAAAAACTTTTTCCCTTGACTAGCTGCATCGAGAATGTGTTTAGCAAAGGTGTCTAAATCGCTTTGATTTTCGCAATCTACTACTGCACATTGGTTGTTTGTCATGTGCATGAGTCGATCTAAGTTTCCTTGGCGAATATCTGCGAGTAAGATGCGATCGACATTCTCGGCCTGAATCCGACCTTTGGTTTTTTCTTCCACGTAGTCTGGGAGGTAACTGTGACTGTAGCCAAAGACTGAATCTTTGGCAAATTCGGTTTCGTGGACTGGTGTTTCGACGTTGTTAACCATTAGGTAATGCACGCTGTCGCGGGTAATTCTTCCTCCTTCAAAAAAGGCGGGAATTAGAAAATGACCGTCGAAGGGACCGAGTTCTTCGGCGATCGCGTCGGTTTCGATGGGATAGTGACCGCGCAGGGTAGAATCGGAACGGCTAACTATTAAAAAATCCTGAATTCCTTCGGCGGCGATCGCAATTTTAAGATTTTGGCACACTTCGCGGGTGACGGAGGCTGCGTTTTCGGGAGTTAGCGATCGAGTATTTGTCAGTATAAAGAAAATCGGCGATTTGTCCCGCAGTCCCAAACGCAGTGTTGCGTCGTCCCAAGTAGTCAGCAGCAAGCAACTGTGCACGGTTTGAGAACCTGTGGGATCGTCATCAAGAACTATAATCTTAGGTTTAGCAGACATACTGACCTGGTTGTTAACGTCACCTTTCTAAGATATCCTGACCCAGTGACTTCACTGAAAAAATTTTACGTTAAGTCGCCTCCTTTCGCTGTTGCAACTTTTTCATTTCTGCTTGAACTCCCACGGCTACCTGCAAAGCTTGGTTTAGCAATCGCCCTTGTTCGCTAGCCCGATCGCTAATTTGCAAGGCATTTAAGGCGACTAGGTTAGTGGCGAATAGTTCGGAGTTAGTTCCCACAAATTTTTGGTTTTCCCTGATGATTCTCTCGGTTTTCAACGCTCTGACTAAATCCTTTCTGATCAGATCCAATGCTTGAATGACTTTTGAGCGATCGGCTATTTTGACTCCCGAATTACCAGCATCTTCTATGTCGTCATTAATGGCGATCGCCTTGATGATACCATTGTAGCGATCGACATCATCAAAAAGATTAATTAAATGTTTGTTTTGGTGGCTGCACCTAATTTTCCAGATATCCTCAAAGATTAAACCGGCGATCGCCATCAGGTGAATGGCTAACCAAACCAAATAAGCCCTGGGAAATATCATTACCAGCAGCAAACAACTGATCAGAACTAAAATAATTAAACCGAAGGTTTTCACCCCTTCGCGAACAAACTTAGTTGCTGTTGCGGGTCGATATACGCGATCGGGGCCCGTACCGCTGAGGCGTTTGAGTTCACCCGCAGTAATTTCTAATCCCTGGATGTCAGAGCGCATAAATCTTTACAAATATTTGTTAATTATAAATTTTAGCTATAGAACAAAAGGCTCGTCTACAATAAATCTAACATCTTTTTTCACTAAATTTCCACTATGTCCGCACGTCCTATCTACCTCGACAACCACTCGACAACCCCCGTAGACAAGCGGGTACTTGATGCGATGGTGCCCTATTTCACCGAGCAATTCGGCAATGCAGCCAGCATCAACCACGTCTACGGCTGGGAAGCCGAAGCAGCGGTAAAACAGTCACGACAAATTTTAGCAGAAGCCATCAACGCCTCTCCAGAAGAAATTGTTTTTACCAGCGGTGCAACGGAAGCCAATAACTTAGCGATTAAAGGCATCGCCGAAGCCTATTTCAGCAAAGGAAAGCACATTATAACAGTAAAAACTGAACATAATGCGATTCTTGACCCCTGTACATATTTGGAAAAATTGGGATTTGACATTACCGTTCTACCTGTAAAAAGTGACGGATTGATTGATATAGGCGACTTGATCAAAGCGATTCGATCGGAGACGATTTTAGTTTCGGTGATGACTGCTAATAATGAAATTGGAGTGATTCAACCGATTGGAGAAATTGCGGCAATCTGTCGCGGAAATGATATTATTTTCCACACAGATGCAGCCCAGGCGATCGGTAAAATTCCCCTAGACGTACAGGAGATGAATATCGATTTAATGTCCTTGACAGCCCACAAAATTTACGGACCAAAAGGCATTGGAGCTCTCTATGTGCGTCGCCATAAACCTAGAGTCCAGTTAGCACCACAAATGCACGGCGGTGGTCACGAACGGGGAATGCGATCGGGTACACTGTACGCACCGCAAATAGTCGGATTTGCTAAAGCTGTGGAATTAGGAATTGCGGAAATGGAGGAGGAAACAGCACGAGTTGTGAGTTTGCGCGAGCGTTTGTGGCAAAATTTGGCAGAATTAGGAGATGTGTTTCTCAACGGTCACGCGACTAAAAGATTGCCAGGAAATCTTAATATTAGTGTAGGTGGCGTTGACGGTCAAGCATTGCTGTTGGGGTTACAGTCAGCGGCGGCGGTTTCTTCTGGTTCGGCTTGTACTTCTGCCAAAATATCTCCATCTCATGTTTTAGCAGCGATCGGGCGATCGGACAAATTAGCCTACGCTTCCATTCGGTTTGGGATTGGCCGTTTCAATACTGTAGCAGAAATAGATGCAGTCTCTCAACACGCGATCGCCACTATTACATCTCTCCGACAAGCTCAAAAAGTCATGAGTTAAAAAGATCATTCGGCGGTTGAAACCGCGTCTTGTCAAACGAAGTCCGCCTCCGCGGACTAAGAGATCGAGGGGGTTTAAAACCCGGATTTGGTATTAAAACTTTCCTATTTCTTCAGTCCGCGAAGGCGGACTTTGTTTGTGTAGCAGCGATTTCAATCGCCGAGTATAATTGGTATCAACCCCTTACTTAGAACCAAAAACTTCGCGGACCCGATAAATTGGTTTACCCTGAGATTCATGATAAGTCCGCATCATCACTTCTGCTAATAAACCAAAACAAAATAACTGCACCCCTGTCAACAGCAAAACTACAGCTAAAATCAGTAAAGGACGATTCCCAATACTTTGACCAAAACCCAGCTTCAGGAATGTCAAATAAATCCCTAACACCGTTCCCAAAGTCATAGAACTCAGTCCCAAAAGTCCAAAAACGTGCATTGGTCTAGTGAGGAACTTCTTCATAAAAGAAATAGTCAACAAATCCATCAACACCCGAAACGTCCGCCAAATTCCGTACTTGCTTTGACCAAAACGGCGGGCGTGGTGTCGCACCGGCATTTCGGCAATTCTCGCCCCTTCAATAAAGGCCAAAGCTGGCAAAAATCGGTGCAATTCCCCGTAGAGATTCAAATCTGCCACCAACTCGGCCCGATAAGCTTTCAAAGAACAGCCGTAGTCGTGCAAAGTTACTCCTGTAACGCGGCCAATCAGCCAGTTCGCCATTTTAGAAGGAATTAACCGACTAATGGTATTGTCTTGCCGATTTTTCCGCCAACCACTGACCAAATCGTAGCCTTCATCTAACTTTGCCAACAATAACGGAATATCAGCCGGGTCATTTTGTAAATCGCCGTCTAGGGTGACAATAGCACGACCGCGAGCGCGATCGAAACCCGCCGACATGGCGGCAGTTTGACCATAATTGCGGCGTAAAATTACAGCACAAAGGTCATCGCGACTACTAGCTAACTGTTTGAGAAGTTCTGCTGAACCATCCTTAGAACCATCATCTACGCAAATAATTTCATAGCTGAGTCCAGAGGCTTGAATCGAAGTGGCGATCGCCTCAATCAAATGAGGTAAACTTTCCACCTCATTATACACCGGGACTACCGCCGAAACATCCAGCATCACCTCTGCTTCAGCCTTTTTTTTCGCCAATTTTTCCAAAAATAATGCAGCGTCCATTTCTTTATGCTATAACATCAACCGTCAACTCAACTATCAACAAGTGACATACTCCCACATCAAATCTGAGTACAGATTATGATGTGGGCTTCTTAACAGCCCGATGAAGGGTATGTAAGATTTCCTTCTGGTACGCTTTATCCATAGAACCAACTATAGAAAGATTCCCACTAGGGCGTTTTATACTGGGGAAAATGTCCAACCCCAGTCTTTTTAGGTTAATCGCAGCATTAAGATCGCGATCTACCATCAAAGAATTTTGCTCATCCCAATACTCTCGAATATTGCAATCGGTGAAAACCATTTCATTCCGATAACACAGAAGCATTGAGGTGTAAGCAGGTTTTTGTGAAACGACGACTGCCCCAGTTTTTTCTCCTATGTAGCTCAGCGTCGTAAAAAATTGCCCAAAAGCTGCATCCAGCCAGGATTTATTCAATCCAGATTTAGCGGATTGCCCATTGGGTAAATATTTCCCATCCTCATCTTGTTTAACCTTGTTTCTTTTAGTTAAACCTTTGAGGTTTAAGTCTTCATGGAAGAAGAACTTAGCTCCCGTTCTGACTAATTTGTGAGCTGTTTTATAATGAAAGTCTTGGCGACAACGCGCAATCTTTTGATGCTGTCTCGCCTCTTTTTTTGCCAACTTTCGTCGGGCTTTAGACCTTTTTTTTCGTTGATTCCGCTTCAGGGAAATGCGGTCTAATTTAGCTTGATTCTTTCGGAGTGGCTTGAGGGAAGGTAATTTCTCACCCTCAGATGTCGCTAGATAAACATCTTCGTGTAACACTGCATCTAAACCGATTGAATTCTCCCAAGTGGGAGCAATTTTATCCGGTGTCAATTCAGGCACAGAAGTGTCTTCAAGTATTAATTGGAGGAACCAACCGTCGGCTTTCCTAGTGACACTCACTTGTTTAATGGTTAAACCATCGGGGATGGTACGGTGCATCCGCACCTTTATTACCCCTAGTTTTGGCAATCGAATGTAAATCCAATTCTTACGAATTAATTTAATCCAATCGTCGCTAGCCGTTGCCAAAGTCATTGTTCGGTAGTCGGCTTCAGTTTTGAATCTGGGTCTACCCGATCGCCCACCTTTGCTGTCACCGACAATAAACCTCTCAAAAGCTCGTTCGACTCGTTTGGAAACGTCTTGCAGAATCGTTGAATCGACTTGCTTAAAGTCTAATAACTCACCACTATGAAAGACTTTAACCAAATCTTTTTTGAGAATGGGTAACTGTTGTTTTTGGCAGTAGTAGTTAGGCTTTTCTCTGGGAGCCGCAATACTGGTTTTTAAGGGACAAGCATTGATAGCAGTACGGTTCATTTCCCACCAATCAAAACGATCTCCCAATTGGCGATTGTACCAATAACGGCAAATTCTGAGCCATTGGTTGAGAGCTAGCTTTTGATTAGTGTCGGGATAGAACTTGTACTGATATGTCGCCTTCATTGAATTGCCGTTTTTTGTTAGTATTATTTTACCAGGATTTGTTGGTCTCGTCATCCATCCGCCCACTCCTCAAAGCTATGCTTTGAGATTGTGAACAGATGGAATCCTGACCTCACACGCCTTTCATCCCACACTAACCGAGGCGGTATAGTGTGGGGATTCCCGTCTGTCTAGCTAACTATAGCAGTCCTTGCAGGAGTCGTAAAGTTTTTTACCCCACCCCAACCCTCCCCTTCATAAGGGGAGGGAGTAAGAAATTCACAAATGATTTAGGATTACTATAGGTTGATAACTTGCCACCACTTTACCATATCCTCGCAATTGCCGATAATAAGCTTGACTAACTCGATCGCCATCTTCCGACAAAATATCGATCCCGATACCATTGCGACCTTGTTCAGTGCCGGAACTGTGAATATAGCGATCGCCTCCCAGATATAGTCCCACATGAGTAGCCTTTTCTGGTGTTCCAAAAAAAACTAAATCTCCTGGTTCTAAACCAGTTATACTAATAGGCTTAGTAAAAGCTTCCTGCTGATAAGCATCCCTCGGCAACCAGATACCAGCAGACCTGAAAGCAGCCTGCATTAATCCAGAACAATCATAATTTGGCCCCACAGTGCCGCCCCAAAGGTATTCATTAGATTGGTCCATCGCCTGATGAGCAAAATTAATTACTTTTGGTAATTTTTCTCTAATTTTGGTCTCCGATAAAATCACAGGATGATAGGGTATCTGTGCCACTGAAATCGACTCAATATCTCGCAGATCCAGCCATCCTGGATAATCATCTTCGCACAGCCGCACCATCACAGCCATGGTATCAAAATTTACACCTATCCCAGCATTAACCAGGGGTAATTCGACTACTCGCAAGTGTCGCCCAGCCATCGCCTGAGTCGCCAGTCGATCGCACCTGGGGGAATCGTAAATATTTATGTGCGATCGGGCCCGATACTCCACAACATCAGATAATTGATAATTAGTCATTTAATTTTTTCTAGTTTATAGTTGATAACTGATAACCGATAACTCCTATAGCAAGCCCTCATAACCCCCTAAAATTACCATGACATTTTTTCGTAAAGACGAACAACTAGAAACCCTCGGCAAGAGCATTATAGATGCAGTCGAGACAGAATTTACAGAATTAGGAGGCGATCGTCTCGCCCTCACCTGGATAGTCTACGATCCGCCCGTGCGAGTCAACACAGGCGGAGCTCTCAGCCCCGAAGAATTTTGGAAATATCAAGCCAGAGGTTATAGCCATCGGGCTTCAGAACGAGTGTATCCCGCCAGCATCGTCAAATTATTCTACCTTGTGGCCGTCTGGGAATGGGCAGAAAAAGGGATGATTAAAACATCAAAAGAATTAGAACGCGCTGTCAGAGACATGATAGTAGATTCCAGCAACGACGCCACCAGTTTAGTAGTAGATGTACTAACCGGCACCACCAGTGGTCCAGAATTACCCTCCGGCCCCTTTGAAACCTGGAAACAGCAGCGAAACATCATCAACCGTTACTTTCAATCATTAAATTGGCTAGACTTACAAGACATTAACCTCAATCAAAAAACATGGTGCGACGGCCCCTACGGTCGGGAGCGAGAATTTTTGGGAGAATTAATGGAAAATAGAAATATGCTAACCACCAATGCCACCGCAATTTTGTTGCATAGTATCATCGGTGGTGTAGCTGTTTCCGCCAAAGCATCCCAAGAGATGATGGGTTTAATGAAACGTAGTTTAGAACCAGCCGAATTAGAAGCAGATCCCGAAAATCAAGTTACAGGTTTTTTAGGTAGCGGATTACCATTAGAAGCGAAACTGTGGTCAAAAGCTGGGCTCACAAGTCAAGTGCGTCACGATGCGGCCTACATTGAAATACCGAATTTGCGCCCTTACTTGTTAGTGGTATTTACCGAAGGGAAACACAATAGTAAAAACGAACAAATTTTGCCTTTTGTATCGCAGCAAGTCGTCGCAGCCATGAAAGCACTGAATTAAATTAAATTAAATTAAGATTAATGATTGCAGCCCATGTTGAGCCTTCGGGGTTTTGTTGTCACAAACCCGCTATTGGTGACAACTTCAGTTCAAACCCAGCCACAGAGTGCTGTTTGACTATTAAGCTTAGATCCCCCCTAGGGCGTGTTTTCAAACTACTCCTTAAGATTTAGATCCCCCTAAATCCCCCTTAAAAAGGGGGACTTAAAGACTCTTTCCCCCCCCTTTTTAAGGGGGGCTGGGGGGGATCTTTGGGTTTGAAAACACGCCCTAGCCCCCAGGGCTGTTTCATTCTCGGAAAAGCCCCGATTTTGTAGGAATAGTGTCCCCCTCCCTACCCCATCCACTTAAGTACATCGCACAGCAGAAAGTGCGTATTACTCTGCCATAGATTCAAGCAGACGGCCAACTACAGGGTCAATCTGCCAATAATCCTTACCATCTTGCTTCTGATTTCCTAAATGCGAGACGAGACTGAGGAGATCCGCCCATCTGAGAGTCTGCTTGACAACTTCAGGCGATACATCATCAAGAATCTCAACTAATACCTCAACCGTTGCTGCTTCTCTCCATTGGGCCAAAGTTCTCATCACCAGTTTTCTTTGAGGTTCGCAACCGTCAAAACCCATTGAATTAATTAATTTGTCAGAGTTATTAAATTGATTCTTCAGTTGGGCCAAGGAATCTTGCCAGCAATGCGGATTAGCTTGAGCAAATTGATAGAATTCTTGCAGCAGGTTTGACCAATTCCCTGTAACTGCCGTAATCTTTTTTCTCACTTCTAGTTCGCTGGGCAAATTAGTATCTTCCAGCCAATGTCGCAGGGCGGCATCGTGCCAAGGTTTGAGGCTAAAAAATCTCAGTTCCTTAAAGCAATCAAAACCTGTCCAATTATGAATAACTAACTGCCAAGCCTTCTGAGGATCGGCGACGAAAACAAGCTGGATAAACGAGTCTTCTTTCTTCAATCTTTTGATTTTCTGAATTGCCTCATCAACCCAATCCTTACTCCAAGGGGTGCTGGCTGACACAAGAATAAGTGTAGTAGTATCTTTCTTGCGACGGGTACTAATTTTTTGCAAGCGCTGCTTGAAATTATCTAGATCTGAGAGGTTGTCTAAATAGTGGAATGGGTAAATTTTCTTACTAAATGCTGATTCCAGAAAAAACCACAAATCGTAAATTCCTGCGGCTTGGCACCCAAATATAATAGAGACACCGTACTCGCGGAGCAGAAGATATGATTCCTGTTTAACAGTTAAAGGACTGCGCCGGGAATCAGCTTTATTTTTCACGAAAAGAGGAGACCGAAAAGTAGCAGGTTCGTATTCAGATTGAGGTTCGCGGTGTCTCAGAAGTTCTGCTTCAATTTCTGGCTGCGTACCCATAAGCAAGGCTAAATTAGAACTTCTCAGAGTGAAGTAACCTGCATCGGTTTCTCGTAAAACTCCTAATCCGACCATTTCTTCTAGTAAAGCAAGAATTTCATCTTCCGATGACCTTCCCGCGAATCCCTCAGACCACCAATACAAGACTTGCTCGCGAATCCAAGATACAGAAAACCCATCCTCCATACCTGTTTCATTCTGCTGAGAACCATCAGCAATCGAGTAGGCAATTACTTCGTAGCGCGGATCGAGTCCCAGTGTCAACTTAAAGCGATCGCGAATATTGTTGCGAAGGTCTTGACTTTGATAAGCTTCTTCTACATGGCGAGAAGCGATCGCGTAAGGCGGACTAATTTTCGCATCGAAAGTAGGGACATCTGGGTTAGTAATGTGCTTGAGTAACTGCTCGCAATAAAGTTGAATCAAGCTCGGATAATAGTTAGTTTGCCAAAGAATACGCTGGATTAAATCTGACGGTTCAAAACAATAGCCAAGACTAGCCAGCGGACGTTTTACCAAAGCTGTTGCCGCCCGCATTTCACCATTATTCAGCAGAGGCCCAATGCAGATCGGTTTGCCAAAGTGAGCCAGGGGATGGTTTGCTTGTCTAGTGGTTCTCAGAACGTTGTGCAATCCGGCAAAGACCACCTTAAAACGTCGGTTAGTTTCCGTCATTAATTTTCTGAACTCATCACAGCGCGGGAAATCCTCCTTACCATCAGCTTCCAGGAAATTATCTGCCTCATCCAACAACAGCAAAAAGCGCCGCTGCGTGTCAAATTCCAGCCAACTTTTGATCCGCTGCAAGCTGGTTTCGCGGACGGAATTGCGCCGGTTGGTATCGGGAATTTGCAATTTATCCAATTCTTCGTTTAGTAGATGCCAAATCTTATCTAACAGTTGCTTGCGCCCAATTTCTTTAATATCTAAAAATAGGGCGTTCCTTCCCGCGTCGGTTGCGTGAAAAGTCCGGTGCACATACTTAAGCAAAACCGTTTTACCTAACTGGCGGCCTCCATAAATTAAACAAGAACCTTCGGGATTGATTATAGATTCCCGTTCTCGTACTCGCCCGTAAAACATCTCAGGCGGAACCTCTCCTGCTGCGGTTTTATACGGTTCTAAGAAAGTAAAGGGTAAGGTACAGTCAAACAATACAGGTAAGCGTGTTTTTTGTTCTCCGCAAAGGTAGAGCATCAGCACATCATCTATCACAATGAAACTGCTCCGACGCTGGCGACACAAATCAGCCAAATCTCGGCGTTTCTTGACGGTCATTCGCCCAAAATGAAAGACGAAGATCGGCCCTCCCAGAGCCGTTTCTCCAACGGCATTGAGGAGATCCTGTTCGTTCGGTCTATCCCATACGCAAAGAATGCGGTAATGACCGTTCGCGGCTGAACCATAGGCAGACACAGGACAGCGATTTTGGTCAAATATCGGCTCAGCATTAACGTCAATCCAGGTATATTGTCCTGATTTTTTGAATCTAAGAAATTTTATGTTAAAACCGAGGTTGCTGAGAATTTGATGAGCATCTTTCTCTGTGATTACTTGATGCTTTCCCTTGGCTTTAAACCAAGCGTCGAGCATTTCAGCGGCTTTTTTGGCTTGTGTCCCCTGCGGTATCTGGATTTTGGCGATACTTTTCCCTTTGGAAATGTCTGCAATTAGCTCTTGCTTTTTGTAATCCTGAAGGACTTTTTCGATCGCAGTATACTGATCATGCTCGAAGAAGTCTTTAAAAGCATCTCTCTTTTCCTCTGGTTCAGGAAGCGATCGCCCCTGTTGCAGCATATATATATATTCATTAGCCGTCAGGATACGCCTTGCTGCAATACACTGAAATTTTTGGTATAATCAGCCTGATTTTCTACTTTTTTTCCTTGCTTATTTTCAGAATTTGGCAGATCAATCTGAGTTGTGGTTGGCGGTTCTGTTGGTGGAATATCTGGGATATTTTCAGGGGTTGGCTGCGCGATCGCCTCCTCTGTCAATACCGAATTCAACTCTGCTGCGGCTGGTTGTTCGACAACAGGAACAGTTTCAAATTCAGGCTTCTCAACTAAGGAATTTCCCTCTAACTTATTGTTAGTAAAAATAGCAGGTAAATCTGCTATTTTTTCCGACTGAATAATCAGTTTACCTCTGACTGCTGCCATCGCCAGAGTTCTTCCAAATGATTCAGATACGGCATCATGTAAGGAATCTAAACGCTCTTCATCTGATTCTTCCAATTCTGCAATTAGTGTTAGCAGTTTGCAGAATCGATGATTACCGTCAGCCAAGAGTTGGGTGTCGGGATGCAAGTCAGACTCGTGGGATGCGGAGATGGCGCGTTGAAGTTCGCGGGCTGTTTCCTGACATTCCAGCAATGACTGAAAATTGCTCTCTACTCGATGGGCGATCGCTAAAATTCGTTCCAAAACCCTCAAAGCAGAGTCGCGGACAAGGGCGATCGCACTTTTTTGCTTTTCCGCCAAATCCACACGCTCAAGTACAGACTTGATATCTGCTAAAGAACCAATTTCCTCAGTTGTCAGCGTTGGCGATACTGCCAAATATTCAGCCAGTTCTAGCACCTTATCGCGAAGCTGAATAAACTTTTTATGGGAATCGTCAAGTTCTTGAATCAGCTTTTGAGATATAGGTATACCAGGGTTTAGCAACTTTCGACTCGCCTCTGACAGCCGTTTCTCTAATTGGGAAAAAACATCTTCTAGTGCGGTGAGTTGTTTGAGTAAGTCTGCTGAATTTTGTTTCATCGGTTTAATCGCTCGATTCAAGTCATTTTCTGCCCGTTCGGCAATGTGGAAATTATGCTCGTTTAAATTTGCATAAGTGAGATTGTTTTCATTTTTATCGTCCCTCGACAGGTGAGTCTGAGCCAACTTTGTTTGTTCTATATTTGATTCTTCTATGAAATTGTTAAAAGGAATTAATAGTTCAGTCATATTAGCTGTTTCAACTATTTTATCATCAACAGGCTCCTGTAAGAAGGTGTTGCTGCTGGGAGACAAGTTTTCTGAGATATTGAACCGTCTTGGCTGCATCGGTTGGGCGATCGGTCTTTTTGTCTCAATTTGGTCAATTGCTGTCGGGCGAATATAATCTTCTAAGATGCTGTTGCCGTTTGGATCGCCCAACTTGTTCAAAGCCTTAACCTCAATTTGCCGAATCCGCGCGCGCGTAACATCAAATATATTGCTGATTTCCTCTAGAGTCTTCTCGCGGCCATCATCCAATCCGAATCGCATCCGAATAACGTCACGTTGTCGGGGGCTGAGAGTATCTAAAACACTTTCCAAATCTTCGCGGAGCAAATTTTTCGATACTTGGTCTTCTGGTGTTTCCCCATCAAATTCAATCAACTCTCCCAATGTAGAACCTTCATCCTCATCCACTCTAGTATCTAAGGAAATGATAGACACATCCGATTTAGATTTAACAAAGCGCAATTTTGCAATTGTCATCTCCATTTTAGTAGCGATTTCTTCTTCCGTAGGCTTGCGGCCAATTTGTTGAGAAAGCCGTTTGGTAATTTTATCGATCCGTGAGATAGTTTGGTCTAGGTGAACTGGCAGGCGGATGGTGCGGGAATGGTTGTGAATTGCCCGCGTAATTGCCTGACGAATCCAGCAAGTCGCGTAGGTGGAAAACCTATAGCCCTTCGTGCGATCGAACTTTTCTACGGCCTTGATTAAACCGAGATTTCCCTCCTGAATCAAGTCTAAGAAATCCAGCCCTCGATTTTGATATTTTTTAGCGATTGAGACTACCAGCCGCAAGTTAGACTCTACCATTTTATCTTTAGCTTTTCGGCTGCCCTCTAATTCTAACTCAGCAATTTTACGAGCTAGTTCAATCTCTTCCTCAGCTTTGAGCATGGGAATTCGACCGATTTCTTGCAGGTAAACCCGAAGCGAATCTGACAGTATAGGGTCTTCCTTAACTTTGATGCTGTCAGGAATGGTTTTATGCCAAGCTTTATGAAATTCATCAAAATTGCTAAATCCGTGATTTTTATACAACTGTGCTAAGGAAATATCGAAGATAATTTTTAAATTTGAATTTGTAGGACTGGCGAATGGGATATCTTTAATATGTTTGACTTTTTCTAATACATCTTCAGATTCATTGTGTTTATTGGCGCGGCGGTTTATAATAGATAAAGTCAGAGTTTCTCCATGTTTAAAAATAACTATTGCGGGCTTTAGAAAGAGTTTATTAATCTCGCGGACAATGCCGTCAAGCTGTTCGCTAGTGTAGGTGCTACGCCACAATTCTATTGCGAAAAATAAGTAGCAGTAAATCAAAAACGTATTTTCGCCCTTAGCTTTAGTATTCAAGGAGAATTTTAGCTTGTCATCACCCGCAATTTCATCCCAACTGAACTCAAATAAAAAATCAACAGTCAGCCATTCATTTAAGATCGCTTTTTTGTGATTTAGCTTTTGATCTCTGTCAAATTCTGCAATAAAATTCTCCGAATTATTAGGATAAAACGGAAGATTTTTATCATTTCGGTAGCCAAGAACAAAGAACAAATTCCGGGCGTTATCGGCTAGTTTTCCCTTGGCAAAACTCTTTAAAGCTTGATTAATAGATGCTTTTGCTTGTTGTTCGCTGACGCTCATTTAATCACCAACCAGGTAATCAGTTCAAAATCAGTTGTTGCTTTAACCTGATGCGCTTGCTCAACCAACACAGCACGGCGACTGGACAGCAGATTGCCGATGAGCCGCTTGTTGTAAATATCTGCAATTGAATCAACCGCCCGCTTCAGCAAGTCGTTATACAAACTCATATCAAATCCGTTATTAGTTTCTCGATCGAACAAGTTGCACAACTGTTCATAGGGAACAGTACATCCCGCACACAGCAACTGGTATATTTCAAGTATTTGTTTGGGTTGAGCAAAAGTTAATCGCACTTCCTTATTTTCGCGAACGTAAACTAAAAAGTATGGTTGCAGCGGATTGACGGTTTTATTATCAAGAGAATCGCCTTTCTGTTTGAGGCAAAAAATTACGCCCGGAGCAATTATCGGATACTCCGAGTTAGTTGGAACTACTGCATAGAGTCCGAAAGGGGCATCTTGGAGTAGTTTGCGGTTGCTCTCAATGTATTTGGCTAGTTCCATTCGGAAATCATCGAGAGTGAATTCCGTTAGGGCGACACTCTCGGTGAAATCTTCGATATCCAGCACCTCGTCTTTCAATCGCAGCAACTGCTTGTCGCGGTATTTCAAATCACTCTCAATCAATTCTTGAATCTCCTTTACCTCCAGCAGATTATCTTCAAATGTACCAGCAATGTCCGCTAAAGTCATCCGTGCTTCTACTCGATTTTTCAGATTGATATACTGATCCAAGTCCTCTGTCGGCCAAAAATTAATTAATTGTACGGTGTGGTTGGGGCTGCCAATGCGATCGCACCTACCGAACCGCTGGATAATTCGGACTGGGTTCCAGTGTATGTCGTAGTTAATCAGATAATCGCAATCTTGTAAATTTTGCCCTTCTGAAATACAATCGGTGGCAATTAATAAATCAATCTCGCCGTCTTGTGGCATAGATGGAATTTGGGCGCGTTTCTTGGCGAAAGGCGAAAAATTTGTCAGGACATGATTGAACTCATTTTTGCCAAAGGTAGTCTTATTTTTCGCCGAACCACCAGTCACCAAAGCTAAGTTAATTTTCAAGTCTAATGTTGCCCATTCCCGCAATCCTTCGTAGAGATAAACTGCCGTATCTGCAAAGGCAGTAAAAACTAAAACCTTGCGATTTGGTTGGCCATGCTTGTTAGTTGTAGGATGCTTGACTTTATCGGCGATTAGTGCTTTTAACTCAGCTAACTTGGCATCCCGTTCAACAGAAATGCTTTGGGCATAATTGTAAATTTTTTTAAGCTGTTCCTTGTCGCGTTTTAGGTCTTTTAACCACGTTTCGACATCGAGGTGCGCCATTTGAAATATCAGCTTCTGACCTACTTGCATGGCATCTTGCAACTCTTCATCGTCGAAGTCTTCAATCATTAAATCGCTGAAAGTTACTGTCTGGTTAGCGTCGCGAGATTGCTGAAATTGCTGAAAATTTTGAATTTTGGTCTCTAAATATTCAATTTTGGTAATCGTGCGCTCCATTGTCAGCGAAAAGGAATGGATGGAGCTTTCTAAGCGTTTAAGGAAATTAACTTTCATCATACCGATCAAACAGCGTTCGCGATCGCTCTGTTTGAAATTTCGCCCTGTTTTATTTTCATACAGCGATCGGTATGGCGACAGAACATATTTTGAAGGGTTGAATAGGGAGAGTTGATATTTAGAAATTTCGCTGTTAAGCTGTTCGTAGGACATGAACTCACCCTCTAGGTCAATCTCAGGAAATACGGAGATGGGTTTGAGCCGTTCTGGAAAGCCGCCTAATTGGGCGATCGCATCTTTATAGTATTTTTGAATGTGCTTGCGCGATCGGGCGATCGTCAATTGGTCAAGCAGTTTGAAAAAAGCAGAACTTAGTTCTTCCAGCAGTTCGCTAGTTTTGCGTTCCTTACTTTTATTTGCCCACTTGGTAAATTTCCGCTGAGCATCAGCTAGTGTATCGCTCAGACTAGCAATTCCCAGCGATTCGCCAAACGCAGAGTCGCGACATTGTTGTTATTTTTACCTAATCCGAGTCCCCGCATGGTAAAATTTGAACTGCCCATAATAGCATTTTCCGTTCCGTTATGAGCAATGTGATACATTTTGCCGTGCAGTAAATTAGATTGCTTTACCGACCGTATCTGGACTTTTTTCTCAATCCATTCTGCACATTCTTTCGCCACCCGTTTTTGCTGCAACCGATTCTGTAACTGCAAGCCCTCATCCTCAATTTGGAACGCCTTTTTATCAGTTTTACTGGGGTCAAGGGACTTGATGAAGCGCGGTTCGCCAAACAGAAATTTCAAGCTTTTAATACCTAGAAGTTGTTCCTTCAAAGCATCAAAGGCATAAATTGTAAAGTAAGCAGAAACAATTGACAAGGTTGAGTTTTCCTCGACCTTGGCTTTCAAAAAAATGCCCACAGTTCCGCGATGACGGTTGTCTCTAATTGCCGACTTTGGGAGAGAAGAATCATGTTGTGACATAGCCTACCTTTGTTCGCTTGTTGCATTAGGCTATATTCTACTGGTACAACTACAAAAGTGCGATTATTTAACCATCGCCACAGTAACTAATGACTAGGGACGGAGGACTAAAAACTATTTTCTAACTTTAAAAAATGCACCCGCCCCGAAACTTCCCCCGCCACAATTGTCACCCCATCCGGTGCAATAGCACAAGATTTAAACGCACTATCTCCCCGAAAAATAGCAATTACTTCTCGACTTAACAAATCCCAAACTCTCAGGGTATTGTCATCAGAAACAGAAATCACCCTAGTCCCCACCGTCGCCAAAGCTGTTACCGCATCACCATGACCAGCCAAAGTGAAAATTTCCTTTCTAGTTGACAAATCCCACACTTTGATCGTGCTCTTCCTAGCCCCAGAAACTGCCCATTTACCATCCGCTGTAACTGCTACAGCATTGACTGAATTTTCATCACCTTTGAGAGTAAAAAGTTGATTTTTTACTACTAAATTCCAGAGATCAGCCAAACTATTTTTTTCGGTTCCCAAACTCCAAACTTTGAGAGTTTTATCACCACCCGCAGAAATTAACCGTTTACCGTCAGGAGTAACTGCAACAGCTTTTATCCCGTCAGTGTGACCGACAAATGTAAAAATTTCTTCTCCTGTTTTCAGACTCCAAACCTTAATAGTTGTGTCACCGGAACCAGAAATTACCATCCTGCTGTCCGCAGTCACAGCCACAGAATTTACCCAGTCTGTATGACCTGTGAAACTCCTAATTTCCTCTCCTGTTTCCAGATTCCAAACTTTCATCGTTTGGTCCCCGGAACCAGAAATTATTCTCTGGCTGTCTGGGGTGACAGCAATTGCTTTAACCCAATCTTTATGACCATAAATAGTCAAAATTTCTTCTCCATTTCCCAAATTCCAGACTTTAATGGTGTTGTCGCCAGAGCCCGAAATTGCTTTAGTACAATCTGCTGTCACTACCACAGAATTTACCGAGTCATGATGAGCTAGAAATGATACATTTTCTGTTTCTGTTTCTGGGAACCAAACTTTGAGAGTTTTGTCAGAGGAACCAGAAACTATCCGTTTACCGTCCGCACTCACCGCTACTGCATTCACCGGGGCGATGTGACCGGTAAAACTGAATATTTCTGCTTTGGTTTCTAGATGCCAAACTTTGAGAGTTTTGTCACCGGAAGCAGAAATTACTCGCTGACCATCGGGAGTTATTGCCACAGATTGGATGAAACTGTCATGAGTTCCTAATGTAAATAGTTTCTTTCTTTCTCTCAAACTCCAGACTTTTACAGTGCCGTCATAACTACCAGAAATAATCTTTTCTCCGTCGGGACTAACTGCTACTGATTTGACCCAATCCCGATGACCAGTCAGAGTGAAAAGTTCTTTTCCCGTTTCTAAATTCCAGACTTTGATGCTGTTATCACCGGAACCAGAAATCAACCGCTTGCTGTCCGGTGTTACTGCTACTGATTGTACAAAACTTGTATGGCTTTTGAGGTTAAAAATTATTTCCCTGTTTTTTAAATCCCAAACCTTAATACTGCCATCCCATGAACCAGAAATTAGTGCTTTGCCGTCAGGAGTAACTGCTACAGCTTCTACGGCAAAGGTATCGCCACCAAAGGTAAATACTTCTTGTCCTGTTTCGAGGTTCCAAATCTTGATGGTATTATCCCAAGAACCGGAAATTAGTTGAGTGCCATCGGGGGTTACTGCCACAGCATTGACGTAGGTAAGATGACCTGTTAGGGTGAAAATTTCCTCTCCTGTGTCTAAATGCCAAACTTTGATATTATGGTCGGATGAGCCAGAAATTACCCGCTTACCGTCGGGGGTAATTGCTACAGCTTGTACCCAATCTGTATGTCCGGTGAGGGTGCGCTGCAATCTTCCTCCCGGAGGGGTAAAACTGGGAGTTAACGGTCGGAACCAGGGGTATTTTTGGTTTTTTGCTTGGGCTAGTAGTGCTTGAATTTCGGGATTTTCAAAACACATCAAGCGGGCTATTAGTTGTGTGGGTAATTGGGTATTATCTTGGGCGATAATGTGGGCAGAAATTCCCAGGGTTTCTTGGATTAATTTGAGGGTTTTTATTTGGTGATGGTCGAGGAAATTAGGGATATTTATTGCTAAATTGTAATCTTCTATTAGGGGCTGTACTCCAGATGCTGACAGCTTAGTTTGAATAAAATTGTAATCTGTTAGTAAGCTGTATAATCGATTGACGTCGGAATTGGCGACTAACTGACTGGGCTGGATTTCCAGTTCTGGTGTCTGTGCTGCGGGCAGCATGGGCTCTGACCCTGGCGTAAACTCGCTCATAAATTTTTGGATGTTTTTGTCAAATGTATGCGATCGCTAACTGCACCTTACTAACAACCCGATCGAGAAACTTGTCTCTTTGGTTAGCATGACATATTTAATTTCTGTTTGCTACTGGTATCGCACCCATCTTTGTAATTAAGAATTATATCATTATTTTATTTTTTTGATTGTTGTTAATGGCTCGTCCTGACAGGATGATTGTCCGTCTGTTGCTATCCCTGCTATTTTCTGTGGCCAAAGCGCCCTCTACGGTTACTTAATCTGATTAATTTCAAACTGAAAAGTCCTTGACAGCTTTGCAGGTGTTCCTCATTCCTTTAAAATATACAAAATAGAGAAGTATTGAGTTCAGAGACAAAATTCATGGATGTTATCGAGTTTTTCGAGCTAAGTGCAGGCAAATGGTTTTCGCAGCGCACCGTACACTATCTCAATTCCGGGGAATTGCAGGCTGGCAAATCTGAGCTCAAAATAGAAATACTGACGGCTACTGAACCCGCAGTCGTGAAGCTGTGCCAACAGCACTCGATCGATCCGAATGCTACTGGCTTAACTAGCGTTAGGGTGAGTTGGGAGGGTACTCCCGATCGCACTGAGCAAAAACAAATCGGTTCTACAATATTAGCCGTCTTACCCAATGCCGACAATCCCATGGAAGGCAAAGTGATCCAAGACAAGGGCAATACTCGCTACGTGATGGGCTGTGATGACGTGCTGACATTGATTACGGAATCTGAAACTATTCATGCCGAAGAACGCCTCTGGTATCTCATCCCCAACCTACGACTGCGTACCAGTGTTGTCAAGGAAGCTAACGGTAATGAACAAGCTTCTTTTTGTTCAGAAATTCGGATGGGAGCCGCCCCCACCAAATAAAATTTTTGTTATTTGTTATTTGTTATTTGTTATTTCTGGTAACTAATAATCAATAACGAATAACCCATAACCAATTCCTCCCCTTCGCTTCGCCCAGTTCCCAAGGCCCGTATCAGACTTTTTTTCTTCTTTCTCCCTTTTTTCTGTGGCCTTCTTTGGCAATAGCTTTTAACTTGGAGTGAAAATCAGTATGTTTGACGATGGGGACTGATTTTTCAACCAATTCCGAGGCGACTGAAATATCAGCTTCGGCTTTATCTGCCACAGCAGTTACTGCCAAATCTTCATAAATTACAACTTCTGCATTTTCCCTGGTGCGATTGACTGCGGACAATTCTGATGTTTCCTCAGTCTCTACTTTGGATAGTTCTGCATCGTCGGCGGGATCGAATTCAACATCGGGAGTCGGAAGCAAATCTAGTTCTAGCTCATCTAAATCAGATTCTGGACTCGGTGAAAATATCTGTTTTTGTGACAACTTAAAATCACTTTCCAGCATTAAATCTTGAGGAAAGTTGCTGCAAACTAAGCGTTCAAACTCACCATTAAAATGATATACAGGTTGGTTCAAACGCTGCCACATACTCAATATTTGTGCCACAGAAACGGCTTTGTAACGACCTTGATAAAGCGCTTCAATCACTGCTAAACGGAGCCAATGGCTGGGATAATTAGTCAGCCATTCGCCCGCCAATTTTTCTGCTTTCTTGCCACCTAGGTCAAAACCATAGTGAACCAGCAGAGCTGCTGCTTGTGCAGATATTGCCGTCACTTCTGTCATTTGTTAGTTGTTAGTTGTTATTTGTTAGTTGTTATTTGTTAGTTGTTATTTGTTAGTTGTTATTTGTTAGTTGTTAGTTGTTATGGTTTATTTTAGAACTTAAAATCAACCACAATTAATTACCAATAACTAATTGAATTAATCGGATAAACGCACGCCTCCTTCTACAGTTCGTACATCCCCACCAAAGGATTCAGGAGTGCCATTCCAATTGAAGTCGCTAATCCTAAAAGTCAGGCTACCGACTTGACGTTCTGGATTAAAACGTAAAATGATTGCATAACTGCGACGACTGTATTCCAAAGTGTAATTTGTACTAATGGTTTCCTTGGTATCTAAATTAATAGCACTTTGAATTCCGACTCGAAACCCGCCATAAACTTGTTGGACAAGTCCAAAGGAAAGGATTCTGACGTCTACCAGGCGATCGAACAAAAATGGGGATAGACCATCCCGTCCTACCTGAGTGTAAGTCACGTTAAACCCAGTGTAGTCGAGGAAAGGGCGGGAGAAATGACCGAATTGCCCTTGAATGCCGACACTGCCGGCGAGAGAATTTTGTCGATCGTCACTGCTGTAAAAACTCCCAACACCACGGATACCCAAAGCCAGTTTCACGTAAGGAACCACGGGAGTCCGCGTATACTTCAAACCCTGGGTAGGAGTGCGGGGGAGGGATTTACCCTGCCATAGGGTAAAGTCGCGGGTTAAGGCGGCGCTCAGTTGTAAGCGGCTCAAATCGATGCGGTTATTTTCCCTCACAGGTTCGAGCAAGTCAAATCTGTCGGTGTCAGCATTGATAAATTGATAACCGGCTTGGTAACTGAGATTAATGCCAGACTTTCCCAGGGGGATGATGGGGGAAGTGAGAACAACTCCCAGGCTGCTGTTGACGGTTTGAAAGCCTAGAGAACCGTTAAAGAGACGATCGCGATAGCTATATTCCCCCACCAGAGTGTGAGTCCCGATCGACTGCCGCAAACGCAAATTACCCCGAAAAGCATTTTCAGCTAGATTCGGGAAATTATCAAAATTGAGAAATATTGCCGAACCGTCGAGCCTAGTGCGAGGGCCCAGGGCCGCCGTCAACTTCGCTTTCAGGCCGTAACTATCGGGGGAAAAGGGGCTACCGCCGTGTTTTTCGATCGCCCGCTGAAGATAAACCTGGGGAGTCAAAGTCAGCCTGACTGGCCCTGCTTGCAGTACATCCAAAGCGCACTCAGCATACAAACCACCGCGATCGCCCCCATCGAAGCCAAAGGTCAAACACGGGCCATTCCGCTGCTGACTGTCAAACACCTGTCGGCGAGGATACACAGGTATTTTCACCCGGTTGTCGAACACCAAACGAGGTTTAGTTGTGACCAATTCCTCCGCCGTGGGAGAAATCCTTCTAATCGTCGCCGTCTTGGCGCGGTATTCCAGTTCCGGCGGAGAAAAGGGGTCATTAGTAATCCGAATATTAGTAGCCACCCTCACGCCATCGGGTCGCAGTTCCAGACGTTCTGCTTCAAAGCGAACGCGGTTAACAGCCCCAGTGATTTGGGGTGCGGACACCTGTCCGCCCTGTCCGCCACCGCCGATGGTAAAGGTAGCGGCGCCGGGGGAGCGAACTCCGCGCACTGGCTGCTGACTGGTAATTCGATCGCTCAGGGGCTGATTGAGAATCGTGCCCGCACTGATATCTGTGGGGAGTGTGGGCGTTAACTCGCTACCTGCTGCGGGTAAGAACAGTTCACCTTTTGCCTGTTCGACGGCACCGGAATTGAGACCGAGATTAAAGTCCATCCGTTCCCCGCGGACTACTTGTTGGCCGCGGGTATAGGCGACATTACCGGATGCTATCACTTGGCGGGTGACTAAATTGACGATCGCGCGATCGGCATCAATCACCGTTTGTCGGAACCGCACCACCACATTACCAATAGCCGTAACAATTTGCTGCTTGTCATCAAACTCCTGGCTGTCTGCTTTCACCTCAATCGTATCTGCCGGACTCACAGGGAAAGGTACCGTCCGCTGGGAAGGTGGGGTGCGGACTCCTGGGGCTGGGCCTGGTTTGGGCTTCGGTTTGGGCGATGCTGGCGTTCCGGGCGTTGGGGCGGTACCCGGAGTCGGAATTTCTAACTGTGGTTGTCCGCTTGGTGTTGGTTCCGGGGGTGGTTCGGGAACTGGAATATCCTGGGGTTCAGGAGGTGACTTATCTTCTAGTTGCAGCCCCTTTGCTTGATAACTGCTTTCATCTGGGTCTGAAACCTGCGGTTGTTCCTGTTCCCCCGGTTTTTTCTGAGTCAATAATGCCTCTGGGGTTGGTGCTGGATTCCTACCGGAAAGGCGATTTTGTGGCGGTGCAAAATGATAAGTAGTGAAGGAAGAGTCTTTGGGAGTTTCCCTGGTTGCGGTTTCTACAACGGGAGTGGGATTTTGAAATCTCAACTCAGCAGTGCCGTTTGCCACTGCTGCTAGGGGGTCGTCGATTTCTGAAGGCTCACCTGCTGCTGCGGTTGGGTCCAGGAGTCTGGTTGAGGGGGCTGGTTCCGTGGCTGGTTTTGCTTCTGACAGAACTAGAGCTGGGCTTGGTTCCGGTTGTTCTGTGGAGTTGCTGCGGGTGTCTCTATCACTTGCCGCCACAGCGAGGGCGACTTTTTTGGGCTTTGTGATATTGATGATGGCAGGGGGTTCTGGTGGCGGTACCGGATAGGGCATAGTTATAGCAGAAGGAAGAAGGAAGAAGGAAGATGGAAGAACGAATATGCAATAAAATCAATGGTTTGAGCAATTGAAAACGTCCTAGTTACCTATTTAGGTTGCTATAAAGGAAGATGGAAGATGGAAGATGGAAGATGGAATAAGGAATAAAATCAATGGTTTGAGCAATTGAAAACGTCCTAATTACCTATTGAGGTTGCTATAAATTTTTAAACAGAAATTTGATGTCTGAAATTTGCAGTGGCTGCGCTGCTTGGGATGCTGGCTGCTGTTAGAACTTGCTTTCACCACGATATAACCTCACTGACCAGCGAGGTTAAGTTTTTTTAACTAATTTTTGATGGTTTGTGGGTTCATGGCAGGGGCTGCTGTGGCCCGCCCCTCATATGCTGGATGGATTGCTCGCTTGTATCCAATCCGCTAGCATCGGATTTCTGTGGTTGAGTCAAGTGGCTACCAACACCTAAGTACAATTTTTAGTTTTTGGACTCACTTTGCACTCTCAACTGTCTTTCCGGTGCAACCCGACATGGCGATTATTCCATGTCTCTGCGGTTGGGGTTCCGAGCTGGGTCATTGGACAAAAATCCAAATATGAACAGGGAAACAAAGAATAGGACAACTATATTAACTACGATTTTGAGGGTTAGCACTGTGGGAGTCTCCAAGAATGCGATCGAGCTGAGTGATTTGTTGCTGGTGCAACTTTTTTATCATATGTCAAAGATTAGCGAATTTAATCTTTGCTGTTGATGATTTTTGGGAAGTGGATTTTTGCCCATTCCCACAGTTGTTCGACTATTGTTTCTAGTCGCACCATGATGCGATCGAGCCATTCTAGCACTTGTTCTAGGGGATGCTTGATGTATCCCATTGATTCTGCTGTGGTTTCTAAGCACTCCTGTGCTTGTTCCTCTGGGTTTTTCTTTTCTGTTTCTTTGGTGATGCTGATGTATTTGCTGGGGGTTGCGCCGAGCTCGGGGGTGGTTGCTGTTTCTGGTTGAGTTTTCTGTGTCTGGATCTGAGTTGATGCTTCTAGGTTGCTCTGTCTGCTATTTTTTTGAAGATTTTCTAAATTAGATGTTTTTTGGGGTTGACTTTTTGTTACTTTTATGTTAATGCTATTTTTGAGCTGGGCGAGCAGGTTTTGAATTGCCTCTGGGTATGGTGATGTGGATTTTGGTGTCGATCGACCAGGAGCCAATTTTTCGATTTCCCTATTTTCTGGCTTGACTTTTGTGCTTATTTGTGTTATTGGCTCTGGGGCTGGCTGTGGCACTTGGTCTAGGGATGGTGGTGCTGGTTCTCCAAACAGGTCTTGCCAATTTAGCCAAGGTCGATCGCCCTTGGTCTCGGTTATTTCAGTGTTTTCCACACTTCTTTGTTGCAAAGAATACTTGATTGCTAGAGATTTTTCTGTACGATCGCTGGCTGCTGTTTCTTTGCCTAGGAGGTAGTCTACTGATGACCAAATCATCTGTTCGATGCTTTTGGCGTAGTTTTCGACTATTTCACGGGTGCTTGGGCTCAACTTCTCGGTTGTTGGCTCTATCTGGGCTGGCTGGCTGTCTGTTAAGTCACCAGTAATTTTTGATACTTGGGGAATGGTGAATTCTTCGAGGTTGACGGCGGCGCGATCGAGTAATGTGACAAAGGATAGAGGATTGGTGGCTCGATCGAACTTACTGTAAAAATCTGTGGTTAATTCTGATGTATGGTAGTCTAGCGCACTTGCGGAGGCAATTGCCGGTCGATCGGTTTTGACTCCGGTGATTTGCGCCCTAGCTGTTTGAGCTATGATTAAATGGCGATCGGCACCAGTATTAATGGCTTTTTTTATCGCCAGGATTGATTCTCCAAACTGATTTCTTTTCAGCGCCAAGGGACTTGTTTGTACCCAAGCCATCAATTGCCAAAAACCGCGCACTGGCGGAAGTAGGGATTTTGCCGCAGCCTCTTCTAAGCCGAGATTAAATTTTAATTCTTTTTTAGCAATTTCTCGTCGCCCAGGCCCGGAGTTGGCTATTTCCCAAGTTATGCGACCCTCCAAGAGTTCCTGCTGTTCCTGGGTTAAAATATCTAAAATCTGATTTTCTGCTCCCACCAATACTAAACTGCGGGCTGGTAGAAAAGTCGCAATTCCCCGAACTTTCGGTGTGGTGTTAACGGCTGCGCCATTGTTGATGGAAATTTCGGTTACTGGAGTTTCTGTGTCTTGATGTTCTAAAACTAAATTCCTGGGAGTTTTGGCCAGGTTTCGGGTAAAGTGTGTTTGTGCGCCTAAAGCCTCTGGTGTCACTGGGGCTGGCCAATTTTCTGCTGTAATTACAAAGGATAAATTGTCGGATTTTGTCCTTGTTTGCGATGGGAGGAGTATATTTTCAGCCATGTGCACAATGTCTACGATCGCACTTTCTGCGCCTATCTCCTCATCCCACCCATTTGGGGATGAATTCTGAGAAAATTTGAAATTTTCTCTTTCAGCAAATTCCTGCAATTCTGGTAAATCTATTTTTTGGCTTGATTCCCGCAGTTGTCTGGCTAACATTCGCGAACTTTGCACCAGCAAGTATGCTGGATAAAGTAGAATTTGGGTAGTGTTAAGCGTTGCGGATGTAACTTGTCGCCAAGTGCGATCGCAATTTTCGGCAACTTGGCGGGACTGTTTGGATATAAATTTTAATAGTCGGCTTTGGTACGGGCCGCCGTAGTTATTTGAAGACATAATTTAATTTGAGGTTGATTCAACCTTGTTTCTGTCTAATTCTCAATCTTAGCGAAATATGAGTGCTTCTGTGTCATCTGCTAGCAATAATATTTCTGAAGTTGTCGAAAGGTTGCGTCGCCTCACACTATGGGATGCGCAGTCTGGCTGGAGGTACTACGACTCAGACTTGGCTGTTGTCAAGGGCGTAAATATTTGTAACTGGCCTGTTGCCGAACTTAACCATAAAGGACATATTGCTTGGCCCTCTGGTAAACAAGTTTTTTATTTGGGACAAAAATTTGTAGTTCCTCCCAATTTGTCAGCCTATCCTGTGACGGGGTTGCGTTTGCTGTTGAGCTTGACTTGGTGGGCCGACCATGTTCAGATTTTTGTGAATGGGGAGTTAGTTGGAGTCGGAGATTTATTTGATTGTGCGGTGCGACTTTTGCTAAGTCCTTCTGTCCTTGTGGGAGATGAATTTTTAGTAATTTTGCGGTTGGTGAGTCCTGGTCACGATTCGGGTGCTTTGGTGAAGTCAGTTTGTGTGTATGAAGCTGCTGATTCTGTTTGTTTTGACCCTGGTTTTGTGGCTGATGAATTGGAGATTTTGCAAAATTCCCTGTCTGGTAATTTCTCAAATTTAAATTCCCAATACTCCCCCACTAGAAATATAGTCCATGGTGGGTTGGTTGTCAAGGGGGAAACGCTAAAATCTCAAGTGGAATTGGCGGTGGGTTTGATTGATTGGTCTGTGGTGGGCGATCGACAAAAGTTCGATCGTTCGCTCTCTAGTTTACGGCAAAATTTACTGGGATTTTTGGGAGGTTTTCAGGATGGTTTAAAGGTTGAAACCGCAGAGGGCGCAGAGGGCGCAGAGGGAGGTGGAAGAGAGAGGGTTTTTGGGAGGGCAGAAAGTGATGAGAGTACATCTATATATATAGGAGAATGTAGGGGAAAATCTTCTATATATAAAGGTAAAATTTATTTAGTTGGTCATGCTCATTTGGACTTGGCTTGGTTATGGCCTGTTGCGGAAACTTGGGAAGTGGCCCAACGGACTTTTGAGTCAGCATTGAAGTTACAATCGGAGTTTCCTAGTTTAATTTTCTGTCATTCAACTCCTGCACTTTATGCTTGGATAGAAGAGCATCGGCCTGATTTATTTGCTGAGATTAAAAAACAGGTAGTTGCTGGACTTTGGGAAGTTGTTGGTGGGATGTGGGTGGAACCAGATTTAAACTTGATTTCGGCTGAATCAATGGTGAGACAAGTTGTTTATGGACAGCGTTATGCTCAAGAAAAGTTCGGGGAGTTAATGCGGGTAGTTTGGCTACCGGATACTTTTGGTTTTGGATGGCAATTACCTCAGATTTTGCGCGATGGTGGAGTTGATTATTTTGTGACGCAAAAGTTGCGTTGGAATGATACAACTGAGTTTCCTTACGGTGCATTTTGGTGGGAAGGTTTGGATGGTACTAAGATATTTAGCATGATGTCGGGTCCGATCGGTGAAAACATCGAATCTGTGAAAATGGCGAATCATCTTTTTGATTGGCAAATTAAAACGGGTTTGCAATCTGCTGTTTGGCTACCGGGAGTTGGCGACCACGGTGGTGGCCCGACTCGTGATATGTTGGAGGTTGCGAAACGCTGGGAATTGTCGCCTTTTTTTCCGAGGTTGGAGTTTGTGAAGGCGGTGGATTATTTGGCGTTGATTGAGAGTCAGTTTTCGCCGGTAGTTTCCCAGTCTCAAGCTGATGTTTCGATTGGGGAAAATCAGCCGATTGGGAAACAGGCTGAATTAGGTAATTTGTCTGTGGCTGAATCTGTTAAGTTGGGTGAAATTTCCCAGTCTCAAGCTGATGTTTCAATGCGAGACAATTCGGCTGCGGTTGAATCTGCTAATTTGGGTGAAACTTCCCCGTCTCAAGCTGATGTTTCGATGGCGGAAAATCAGCCGATTTTGAAACAGTCTGAAATTGGTAATTCGGCTGCGGTTGAATCTGCTAATTTGGGTGAAACTTCCGAGTTTCCAGTCGCTGTTTCGATGGGAGACAATTCGGCTGCGGTTGAATCTGCTAATTTGGGTGAAACTTCCGAGTTTCCAGTCGCTGTTTCGATGGGAGACAATTCGGCTGCGGTTGAATCTGCTAATTTGGGTGAAACTTCCGAGTTTCCAGTCGCTGTTTCGATGGGAGACAATTCGGCAATTTTGAAACAGGGTGAAATTGGTAATTCGGCTGTGGTTGAATCTGCTAATTTGGGTGAAACTTCCCCGTCTCAAGCTGATGTTTCGATGCTTCCTCTTCTTCCCCTGTGGAAAGATGAACTTTACCTGGAATTCCACCGAGGTTGTTACACAACTCACGCGGATCAAAAGCGTTACAATCGCCGCTGTGAAGAATTGCTTTACCAAGCTGAGTTGCTGTCTTCCCTCGCCACGATTTGCGCGGGTGCGATTTATCCGAAGTCTGAATTAGAAATAGCCTGGAAAAAAGTTTTATTTAACCAGTTTCATGATATTTTACCTGGTTCTTCGATCGCCCAAGTTTATACTGATGCTAATCTAGGATGGGCTGAGGTCGATCGCACTTGTCGTTCAATTGTGCTAACATCTTTGGATGCGATCGCCAGTCAAATTTCTCTGCCTTCTCCACCCAAACCTGATGCTCAACCGATTTTAATCTTTAACTCCCTCAATTGGTCGCGTTCGGAAGTTGTCTCTTTGTCCCTTCCTGATTCCGCTGCTACCACTTGGGCGATTTACGACTTGTCAGGACAACGGCTGACTACGCAAATTCAACCGTGCGATCGACTACAACCACAATCTACACTGTTATTTTTGGCAAATAATCTCCCCCCAGTCGGCTACCGGGTGTTTTGGCTCTGTCCCGAAGCTGCTGAAACCCTTGAAACTTCGTCACCCTTACCAGACAATCACGACAAGACATGGTTAGGTTATCCTATAACTACCATGACACGAAACGAGGCTAGTTGTCAAGAAACTCCTTTTATCCCCCCAATAATGCTGCTAGAAAATGAATTTATCAGAGTAAAAGTAGACAGCGAAACTGGAAATTTATCGAGTATTTGGGATAAACTAAATCATAGGGAAGTCCTGAATGAATCTGGAGGCAATCAACTGCAATCATTTCAAGATAGCGGTCAATATTGGGACGCTTGGAACATCGATCCAAATTATGCAAAACATCCATTAGCAGCGCCGATACTGAAAGATATTACCTGGATCTCCCAGGGAGAAATACGGCAGAGTTTGCGTGTAGTCAGACAAATTGGTAAATCGGAGTTTTACCAAGATTATATAGTAGAAATTGGTTCGCCAGTGCTGAAAATTAAAACAGTGGTAGATTGGCAAGAAAAGCAGGTTTTAGTAAAAGCAGCCTTTGGGTTAAATGTAGAAGCAGATTTGGCAACGTGCGAAATTCCCGGAGGTGCGATCGAGCGCACAACTAAACCGCAGACTGCGGCGGAAAAAGCCAAATGGGAAGTGCCGATATTACGGTGGACAGATATCAGTAATGATGATTTTGGAGTCAGCATACTGAATGATTGTAAATATGGTTGCGACCTTCAACCCAATCAAATTCGTCTAACATTACTCAGGAGTTCGACTTGGCCCGATGAACAAGCTGATATCGGCATTCATGAATTTACTTGTGGAGTTTATCCTCACCGCGGAAATTGGCAAAATGCTGGTACTGTACAACAGGGATATGAATTGAATTTGCCACTATTAGTTAAGGTATTTCCAAAGTTAGAGGAAAATCACCACCGGACTTTGCCGACTGTAGGTAAATTCCTCGATTTATCAGCAGAAAACTTAGTTTTGATGGCTTTCAAACAGTCGGAAGACCATGCTAACTTGTGGATTTTACGGTGTTATGAATCCCAGGGTAAAGAGGCTCGGTTAGAATTAGAGAGCGATTTGAGTTTGGCGATTAGTCAGTCAGTGGACTTGTTAGAACAACCGACAACTTTACCAGAGAAATCAGAGGATGGGAAGGGTTTCCAAATATCCCCTTGGAAAATAGCCAGTTTTTCGATCGCATATGGTGACAACAAATAAGTTTAGTAGAGCCAAAAATAAGCAATCGCCAAAGTAACCAAAGTTAGTGGGAGTCCGAAGCGCAAGTGTTCCTGAAAAGTCAAATTATTACCTGATTTTGTGGCAATTTCAGCGACAATTAAATTAGCAACCGAACCTAATAATGTTAAATTTCCAGCTAGGGTAGAAGTCGCGGCTAATAATAACCAAGCTTGGGTATCTGTTACCAAAAGTAATAGCGACTAAAATACCGAAAGGAGAACGAGTAAAGCGAGTCAAAAACTCTAATGCTAGTTGAAAAAAGCCGGATGCTCCCAAGGTAGAATTAATAATCATCATTCCGAGTAAAAAAACGATGGTACTTGGGTCGATCGCCTCCCAGGCGGTTTTGAGATTAACTACGCCTAAAGCCACCATAAAACCTGACCCAACAATAGCGATCGCAGCCCGGTTCATCCGTAAACCCGGTACATACCCTAACCCAAAACCCAGGTAGGTTAATCCCAACAATAGATATTTCAGTGTTATCATATATATTTAAAACCTTTGATGAGCGTAAACTAACACAGGACTAGGATTGGGAATCGCAAACGTCCCCAGGGACAGAGTTGTAAATTTGTTACAGTTAAGCAGCTTTATTGTAAAAATAGGTTTGACTTTGTTACATAAAAAAGTTTAACCCGAGTCAGTAAATTTAATTACAATTGAGTTAATTTAAAAGTGTTTGCTAACAATAACCATTCAATTAACCCAGAAACAAGCAATTCTCATGCCATCTGCACGGGGAACGAACTCGGAACAGCTAAAATTTCGTGCAGTCGAGAAATTGAACGCAATTGGTATCGTACTCTTTACGATAATTTCCCGGGTATTTACTTCGTTCTCGACGCTTTGGGAAGAGTATTTTTGCTCAATCAATTCGGTGCGTCTCGCCTGGGTTACAACGCCCAGGAATTAGTTTCTCATTCAATCTTTAACATATTTGAAAGCGAAAATCAAGGTAAATTGCAGGGAGAGTTTGCCGAATTCGTACAGCCAGAAGATAGTGGTTATAGCCAAAAAATGAAGGCTTGGGAATGCAGATTGACTTGTAAAGATGGCAGGAGAATCTGGGTAAAAGCAACCGCATTAACTATGGCGGAACCAGCCTGGGAAATAGTCAAAAACAATAACAATTCCTTTGAAACTTTCCAACTGCCGAGCGTATTGCTAGTTTGCGAAGAAATTACATTACCAACATATTTAACACCAGAGGAAAAAGCTCAGCAAATTTGGCGAAATCAAACTGAGGCGATCGCCAAATTAGCCAAAAGTCAAGCTGCTGAAAGGAAAAATATAGAAGAATTTATCCGAGAAATCACGGAAACGGCTGTGAATGTTGTACAATGCGATCGAGCCAGCATTTGGCTGTACAGCGAAGACCGTAGCCAGCTTCACTGTCTGGACCTTTACGAACAAAATACCAAACTTCATTTCGTACAAATAATTGTCACAGCAGCAGACTGTCCGGCTTATTTTCGAGCGTTGAAATCCGAAAGTACGATCGCAGTGGCGGCGGCAACCAACGACCCCAGAACGCGAGAACTTGCGGGTCTTTATTTGTCCGATCGAGGTATTACTTCCCTATTAAACGTACCAATTATGTTTTCGGGTAAAATGGTAGGAATTGTGAATATTGAACGTGCTGCTTGTGACAGTGAGTGGACGGAAAACGAACAGTATATCACCCAAATATTAGCAGATTTTGTCTCCACAAGTTTGTCACTCAGCGAAAGACAGAAACTCGAATTAACGCGACGGGAACAGCAGCAAAACTTGCTGACTGATTTTTATGACAAACTAGAATCACGAGTAGAAAAACGCACAGAAGAACTGAGTAAAGCCAATCAAAAAATGGCAGAACAAATAGTTAAAAAAGAACAAATAGAGGCAGAAATCCGACAGCAGCAGCAAGAACAGCAAATTATTCTGGATTCCATACCAGCCTTGATTTGGTACAAAGATACCGAAAGTCATTTGCTGCGAATTAATAAAGTGGCAGCAGCCTCTAAAGGTTTGCCTCCAGAGCAATTAGAAGGTAAATCCTTTTATGAAATATATCCCGACGAAGCAGAGCAATATTATTTAGAAGACTTACAAGTAATTAATTCCGGCGTTCCCCGATTAGGCAAAATTCACCAACTGCCCACTGTCTCAGGTCAAAAATGCTGGGTACGCACAGACAAAATACCTTACCTAGACAGCGCAGGTAAAGTAGCAGGTGTGATAGTTTTTTCAGTAGATATTACGGAGTTAAAGCAACTAGAAATAAGACTGCGAGAATCGCGGGATAGATTGAAAGAAAGAGTTGAAAAACGCACGGGGATGTACAGGCAAGCAATGACTGCTTTGTACTCAGCAAATATGCAGCTTCAACAATTAATAAAAAGTGATAGTTTCCCAGAACAAATTAGCCGTAAAACCGCCACAGATCACTTGCTAGAATGTGAAGCTTATTTTGAAGCGGTTGCCGTGGCAGACCGGGATACAATTTTGAATGTCAGCAAAATTTTTGGGGAGTTATTCGGTTACAAACCGCAGGAAATGGCGGGGATGAGTTTGTTGGAACTGCTGTCGCCACAATCTTATAAACAAGCACCACAAATGATTTCGGCAGCCAGCAATACAATCTGCGAAACAGTTTTTATCAAGCGAGACGGGACAACTTTTCCTGCTGAAGTGCGGAGCAAATTCGTATTATATGAAGGTCGATTACTTCAGGTTAAAGCCGTGCGAGACCTGACGGAAAATAAATTACTAGAAGCAGAATTAGAGAGGTCTCGTTCTATTTTGCACGCGACTTTGGAAGCAACAGCCGATGGTATTTTGGCTGTCACTACAGCGGGAGAAATGATTAGTTTTAATGAAAACTTAGTCAAAATGTGGGGAATTACCGAAGAAATTAAAAATTCAATGGATCGCAGAATGCGCTTGGAATTTCTTACTCAACAAGTTAAAGACCCCAAAGCTTTTATCTGCCGAATTCAAGAAATTTATAACCATGCTGAAGCTGAAATCTGCGACATTCTAGAATTTAAGGATGGTCGCACTTTTGAACGCTATACTCAGCCCATTAGAGTGGGACACAATATTATTGGCAGGGTGTGGCGCTTCCGTGATATTACCTCTCGTTCTAAGGTGACGGCAATGTTGGGAGATAGCCAAAGACGTTTTCGGGCAATTTTTGATTCTTCGTTCCAATTTGTGAGCCTTTTGAAACCGGATGGTACTTTGTTAGAAGCTAACCAAACTTCTCTAGATTTTGCAGGAATTAATCTCCGGGATGTAGCTAATCTTCCATTTTGGGAAGGACCTTGGTGGGCGGGGCTTCAGGAAATTCAAGAACAGTTAAAACAAGCAATTTCTCGCTCTGCACAAGGTGAATTAGTCCGCTATGAAGTGGAATTTAAAGGTATAAATCGGACGGCAACTATAGATTTTTCTCTGAAACCAGTAACCGATGAAACTGGTCAAGTCGTATTGCTATTACCGGAAGGTAGAGATATTACAGAAAGCAAGCAAGCTCAAATCGCCCTGCGACAGCAGGTAGAACGGGAACGCCTAATCACGCAGATTCAATCGCGTATCCGTTCTTCCCTAGACCTCCAAGATATCCTAAATACTACGGTAGCGGAAGTGCGGGAGTTTTTAGCAACCGATAGAGCGATCGTTTTCCGCTTCCGACCTGATTGGAATGGAGATGTGGTGGTGGAGTCAGTTGGGGAAGATTGGATACCACTTTTGGGGAAGGTTCTTGATGATTGTTGTTTTGCAAATTCTTATATCGGACAGTATTTGAAAGGCAGAATTCGAGCTGTTGAGGATATTCAAGCTGCGGGTTTGGATGAGTGTCATGTTAATTTTTTGACGGAGTGTCAGGTGAAGGCGAATTTGGTGGTGCCTATCCTACAGCAGGGTATAGAATCTAGGGAAGGTAACGCTTCTTGTTCTGTACCGAAATTGTGGGGTTTGTTGATAGCCCACCACTGTTCTGGACCTCGCAGGTGGCAACAGTTTGATATGGATTTACTGAGTCAGTTGGCTACTCAATTGGCGATCGCGATCGAACAATCTTTACTTTACCAGCAGTTAGCAGTAGCTAATCAAAGATTAGATGGCTTGGTGAATTTGGACAGTCTAACTCAACTAGGAAATCGTCGTCGCTTTGACGAAGTTTTGAACAGAGAATGGGAGCAATGTAGTAGTTCCCAGCCACTATCTTTGATTATGTGCGACATTGACTGTTTTAAACTTTACAACGACAATTACGGGCATCAAGCGGGGGATGCTTGTTTGCAACAAGTGGCACGGGCGATCGCAAATACTTGTGCAGAAGTATCTCCAGAACAGCTTTATTTGCCTGCTAGATATGGTGGCGAAGAATTTGGGGTAATTTTGCCAAATACAGACCTGGTTAGGGCGCGGACAGTTGCTGAAGCAATCCGCAGCCGTGTTAAAGCTTTAGCTATTCCCCACATCAAGTCCGTTGTCAGCGATTGCGTGACTCTGAGCTTGGGAGTTGCGAGCATTTCCGAAGGTAAAAACTCACCTAAAATGCTGATAGAAGCGGCGGATAAAGCGCTTTATGAAGCTAAGTCTAGGGGGCGCGATCGAGTAGGGATTAATCAGTAGTCGATAACTTTAGTCCTGGATTAGCTAACAGCTTGCATAGAACACTAAAGTTATCACTACAAAGCATGACTTATTTAGTTAACAGTTGTTGAAACACTTCATACATTTCCCTTGCCAACTTTTGAGGATTCCACAGAGGTGCAAGATGTTCTGGCTGTTTAGATTTAATCAAGTGTTGTTTCACCGCATTTCGGAAACTAGCATCTCGCCCAAACTTAACTCCCCACTGCGTGTATTCTTCCCAACTCCAAGCCGCACCCACATCAAGATTTGCACTTTTGAGAAAAGCATAACCCATCCGCGAAAGATATTGGTCGCCGGATCTAGTTACCACTGGCAAATTCGCCCACAAAGCCTCCAAATTATGAGTACCACCATTATAAGGATAGGAATCTAAAAGCACGTCAGCCACATAATAAATGGCGCGGTGTTCTTCTTCAGTCTTGGTTTGCCCAACAAACTTAATTCGAGTAAAATCTACTCCTTGAATATCGCATTCTTCGCGGTAAGTGCTGTGAATTACTTCAGGATCGCCTTGACCTTTACGGATTAGCAAACTATCAGGAACTTCTTTGAGAATTTTAACTTGAGCGCGCACCATTTCAGGATTAGTTTTTCTCCCTGGCGCAACGCAGAGATAAGTCATTTGATCGAACCCAATACCGAGGGAAGTTCTAATCGCTTCTCGATCCACTGAAATGCTTTGTAATGCCCCAATTGCTACGGAACAACTAGGCAATCTCACTAACTGTTCTAAGTAATGTTTTTCAACACCGGCTGGGTGAGTGTGTTCGTCGCACAGAAAATAGTGATTGTCTGAGATATAAGGCGCATCAAATCCTAGCCAGGAAACACATATGCCAGCGGGATACTGGTGTAACACTTCTACATTTGTTGGTACTGTCATCGAGTCTAAATCGATTAATACATCCAAATCGTCTTGCCGCACTTCTGCGAGAATTTCGCCACCATCTGCAAAACCATTTGGATACTTTTTGGGCCAGTAAAATTTGCCCGCCATGTCTTCAAATCGCTGGGTTACTTCATCTTTGTTAAGTTTGCCGGTGACGTAGAGGTGAACGTGGGGAGTGATGCGGCTTAATTCCCGAATTAAAGCTTCGCTGCACCAGCCGACGGAGTGACGACGGAAGTGTTTTGAGAGGAAGCCGATTCTTAAAGGTTTTTGGTTTGTTTGGTAAAGGACTGGTTTGATTCTGTCGATTGATTGCCGTGGAGGAAGGACTTTTTTGTAGTATTCCTTGGCAACTAATCGGTAAAAGCTGGCATTTTTCTCGCGATTATCTCGGAGGTGAGAGACGGCAAATAAGAAGATTTCGTAGAGCAGTTTTAGTTCTATATTGGTAAAGGTTTCGATTTTTTCGTAGGAGAGTGCTTCGATTTCTTCTAGTTTTTGAATTGCCTGTTTGCTCACCCCTGATTGCAGATAGGAGAAAACGTAGGCTGTGGCTGACATAACTGGTACTTGTTCGCCACAGTGTTCGCAATAGTTATCGGCGACTCTGCGAGCTCCTGCTAGGTTGGTGGAATGGCTTAGTAAGTCGCACAATTGTTGGTGGGCTTCGCTGAATTTGGGGTTGAATTCGATCGCCTTTTCAAAATTGGCGATCGCCTCCAAGGGCTTATCCTGTTTCTGAATGTGTCCCATCCGACAGTAAACTTCTGCCCAATTTGGTTTGAATACCAGGGCTTCTTGATAGCTGGCTTGGGCTTCTTCCAGTTTGCCTAACATAGATAAAGCGTTGCCTAAATTAGCGTGAACATCTGCCCAGTCTGGCTTGATTTTGAGGGCATTTTGATAACTGGTAACTGCTAATTCGTACTTTCCTTGCTGCAAAAATGAATTGGCAAGGTTGGAGTGTAGAACTTCTAATTCTGGCTTTAATTCTAAAGCTTTTTGATAATAAGTGATGGCTGCATCGATATTGCCTTGTTGCGATCGCGCACTGCCGATGTTAGCATAGGCTTCTGCCCAATCTGGCTTAATGGCGATCGCCTTTAAATAGCTTTCAATAGCTTCATCGCGCTTGCCTTGAGTAAAAAGTCGGTTAGCTAAGTTAAAGTGGAAGTCTGCACCGACTAGCTGGGGATTCAGTTCGGATGTTCTCTGAAAACAGGCGATCGCGGCTTCGATGTTGCCATATTTGTGATATACTTTACCTAAATTCCAGTGAGCGCCGGCTAAATTGGGACTGAGGACAATGGCTGCTTCGTAATGGGCGATCGCCTCTTCTAAGCGGTCCATTTTAAAATACATACTGCCAATATTGGCGCGGACTTCAGCAAAATTTGGTCGCAATTCTAAGGCTTGAGAATAGGAGCGAATTGCTGCTTCAATTTTGCCTATAGCTTGCAGAGCATTGCCTAAAGTGACGTAAGCATGAATATAATCAGGTCTAGTTTTGATAGCCAAATGACACGCTGCGATCGCTTCGGGAACTTTGCCTTTTACCAAACAATCTTCTGCCAGATTTTTGTAATGTTCAACTTCTTTAAAACTTGGAAACTCCTCGTTATTTGGAACATTCACTTGAGAAACTTGTTCAGAAACTTCCGCTGGATTTGTGAAAGAAGTATTTAAATTATTAGTAGTTTCTGATGGCGGCAAATTGATACTAGAAGGCTGTAAACCATAGCCTTCATCTTTGTTGACAGTTACCGCTTGTTGTGTATCAGATTCTGATTCTAATTCAATAAATTTGCTAGGGGTATTTTCCTGCTCTTTTTGTTTAAGTAAATCAGATATTTTCTCTGCTGTGCTGGCATCTTCCGGTTGCATTTCCAGGACTTTTTGATAACAAGCAATGGCTGCATCTAACTTGCCTTGATAGTGGAGAACGCTACCAAGCATCAAACGTACTGAACACAATTTTGGATTAATAGCAATAGCTGTTTGGTAATATTTTTCAGCCTCATATAATTGTCCTAATTTGTAATACATACTGCCCAAATTAGCACTAGCTTCTGCAAATTCAGGCTGAATTTTTAAGGCTTGTAAATAAGCTTCAATTGCCATTTCCAGCTTGTTTTGACTATGTAAAGCATTGCCCCTTGTCAAGTAAGCGGGAGCAAAACTAGGGTTGAATTTAACGGCGAGATGGCAGGAGTCGATCGCCTTTTCAAATTCCCCTTGCAAAGCATAAACTTCCGCCAAGGTTTTGTAAACTTCTGCATCTTCCCCATTGAACTCTAGAGATTTATGATAATGTGCGATCGCCTCATCAAGCCTACCTGTGTCTTTCAGCCGATTTGCCTTTTGGAAATAAGTTTGAGCTGCTTCTAAGTTCACTAACGATTCCGCAATCATTTGTTCTACCACTGTTACAGTTTTGATACTAATACTATTCAGCCATTTTACCCGCGATCGGGATTGCACCCACCAAGTACACTATGGATAGGGCAATTATCCATCGCTTTGTGAACGAGATTTTTTTTATTAAACCACAGAGGCCGCAGAGGGCGCAGAGAAGAAATAGAGAAGAAATAGATAAGTTCCCCAATGATATAAAACTTATCCCAGAGAACTTCCTAGTTTCATCTCTTCCTCTTCCTCTCTGTGTTCTCTGCGCTCTCTGCGGTTCATTAAATCCATCAGTGCTATAATTTTAAAACTATTCAGGATTATTGAACATGACCACAGAACAAGACCCCGTAAAATTGATGAAACAGCAAGTAGGGTTTGCTGCTGCCGATCGCGTACAGTCAGGAATGATTGTCGGACTGGGCACGGGGTCAACTACAGCTTATACCATTCAGGCCTTGGGCGATCGCATCAAATCAGGTCAACTCCAAGATATCAAAGGAGTGCCAACATCTTTTCAATCAGAAGTGTTAGCCAAACAATACGGAGTCCCGCTGACAACCCTGGATGAAATTGACAGAATAGATGTGGCGATTGACGGTGCGGATGAAGTCGATCCGCACCTAAACTTAATTAAAGGTGGTGGCGCAGCCCACACTCGCGAAAAAGTTGTCGATTGCCTCGCAGCTCAGTTTATTGTAGTAGTTGACAGTTCTAAAATGGTAGAGAAATTGGGTTCGACTTTTCGAGTCCCAATCGAAGTGATACCGATGGCGATCGCCCCTGTCACCCGCGCCATTGAAAAACTGGGAGGAAAACCAGAACTCCGCATGGGAATCAGAAAAGCAGGCCCAGTAATTACCGACCAAGGTAACATGGTAATTGATGTCCAATTCGACAACCTAGAAAACCCTGTCGAACTTGAAAAAACTTTAAATAACATTCCCGGCGTGTTGGAAAATGGCTTGTTTGTTAACTGCACGGATTTAGTTTTGGTTGGTGAAATTAAAGATGGCAAACCTGTAGTCCGCGAGATTTTCAAGCACTCATAACTTACCAACTGGCAATCATAGACTCTTGGTAGAACAGGCATCTTGCCTGTTCTTTAAAATAGAATAGTATCAAAAAACCAGGCTATTTTTGGAGATTTCCTACTTATTGAATAAGTCGGGAATTGGCGGATAGTGTAATATGGTTTAAACAGTTAATAATTCACTTAGGTACTGTATATGAGTCTGAAACGTCGAGATTTCTTGTATTTACTGACTGCTAGCGTCGGAGCTCTTACCGCAGGTGCTGATCGAGCGTCAGGAAATAATGTATCCCAAGCAAGTCCAATTGCCGAAGCAACCAAGATAGCTCAAACTCCGGGGCCTTTTACACTGCCACCTCTCCCCTACGAATACAATGCCTTAGAACCGCACATCGATGGGCGGACAATGCAATTCCATCATGATAAACATCACGCAGCTTATGTTAAAAACCTCAACGATGCTGTTAGCAAGTATCCGCAACTCAAAAACATGAGTGTGGAAAATATGCTCAGGGATTTGAGTAAAGTACCCGAAGATATTCGCACAGTAGTTCGTAACAATGGTGGCGGACACCTAAATCACAGTATGTTTTGGGAAATCATGAGTCCCAAAGGCGGTGGCGAGCCCACAGGTAGTTTAGCAACAGCAATTAAGCAAAGTTTCGGCACTGCGGACGATTTTAAAGCCAAATTTAACGACGCGGGAACTAAACGTTTTGGTAGTGGTTGGGTGTGGTTAGTCCGCACTAAAGCTGGCAAACTTGAGATTGCAACTACTCCGAATCAAGACTCTCCTTTAATGGATGGAAATTATCCAATTATGGGTAATGATGTTTGGGAACACGCTTATTATCTCAAATACCAAAACTTGCGCGCTGATTATCTCAAAGCTTGGTGGAATGTTGTGAATTGGACAGAGATTAGCAAGCGTTACGAAAAGGCGATCGGTTAATATTGTTTGTAGTAATGACTTTAGTCCTGCTTCACTAACACAAACAAGATATATAGCAATCCTTGCAGGAGTCGTAAAGTTTTTTACCCCACCCCAACCCTCCCCTTATTAAGGGGAGGGAGTAAGAAATTCACAAATGATTTAGGATTGCTATAGCAATCCTTGCAGGAGTCGTAAAGTTTTTTACCCCACCCCAACCCTCCCCTTATTAAGGGGAGGGAGTAAGAAATTCACAAATGATTTAGGATTGCTATAGGACTGAAGTCCTCACTACAAACTTATACAAGTTTCCGCAAATAAACGCAGTGTCGCACACTATGACTCACGGGAGTTGTGAATGCTTCGACTGACTCAACTGTGCCGCCTAAAGGTTCGATCGCACTTTGCAACTCTGTCTCTTCTTCCACCGTCCAATTACCTCGATAAAGCACAGCTAAACCGCCATTTTTCAGGAAAGGCAGGGCATATTTACCACAAACAGAGGCGGCTCCCACTGCTCGCAGAAACGCCAGATTGTAAGCTGCTTTGTGAGGTGGTTGCCGCCAAACTTCATCGGATCTACCCAACAAAGTCGCAGCATTTTTTACTGCTAATGATGGTAAAACTGTGTCCAGAAAATCAATTTTTTTGCGGGTAGAATCAAGCAAAGTAACTGATAAAGTGGGAAGTGCGATCGCCACAGGCAACCCTGGAAAACCTCCCCCAGTCCCGATATCGATGGCTTTGAGCAGCGACTGTGGGGGAAATTCGCGAATTTCCCCTAAATTATCATTAACTGGTAGCAGCTTCGCAATGCCCCGCAAAGAATCCCACAAATGTTTTTCCCAAAACTCGATCTGCTCAGTAATTCTAGTTAAATTTAAAGAGCGATTACCCTCAAGAATTAATTGGTAAAGTCGTTGAAAATGTTGCTGTTGTGAGTCATTGGGCACCCAATTCAGGGATTCCAGCCACAACTCATTCATTTCCGGTAGCACAGGCATTTTAATCTGATTCATCTTTTATCCCTACTTTTTCTTGACCTACTCTCAACTAATGACCGATGACTAATGACTAATGACTAATGACTAATGACTAATGACTGATGACTGATGACTACTAACTAATGACTAATGACTAACAAAGCTCGTTTCTTTAGCTTCTAATTTAGCCCGATCGACTTCCTGCAAATCCCCGCGTTCTAAAGTCCAAAATTTATCTGCAACACTCAATAAATCGCTAGCATCATGAGTAACAATCAACAATGTCCAGTGATTTTTTAAATTACTCAACAAGCTTACCAACTGTCGGCGCATCGACCAATCCAAACCCGCCGTCGGTTCGTCCAAAAGCAGCAAATGCGGCTGGCGAATTAGCTGTACCGCCAGCGCCACCCGTCGCTGTTGTCCTCCACTCAAAGCATGGGGAGAAGTGCTCAGTGGCAAATGTCCGAGTCCCACTTCACCCATGGCTTTGTTGATTTGTTCTTGTCCCAATTCTGGGTGTCCCAAGCGCAATTCTTCTAAAATTGTGCCTCCGCAAAAATGTCTTTCGGGAAATTGAAATACTAAACCTCCTAACTGTTGCAAGTGTTCGGGAGTTAATTCTTGTTCGCGCCAGCGGATGTCACCGCTAGTTTTTTCTGCTAAACCTGCTAATATTTCTAAGAAGGTACTTTTGCCTGAACCGCTGCGGCCGACTATCAGCCCCATTTGCTGGGATGGCAGTTCTAAATTGATGTTTTTGAGAATAGGATTCGGACAGGCTGTAGGATGATAGACTAGGTTTTTTAGATATAGCATTAACGGCTGTTGTTATTGGTCATCGGTCATCGGTCATCGGTCATCGGTCATCGGTCAGAAAAAAGAAAAATAGTTATTTGTGAATCGGCGGACTCCTGGTTGTGTTATTGATAGGTAAGGCTTTTTTCGCTTGTGCCGATCGCCCACCATGATTTTACCTAAATTTTACATAAATCTTTACAAAAATAGGCCGTTTTTTTTGAACTTGGGTGCTTGATTTTCAAATTGCTTTATGGTATATTTTAATAATGGAAGTATGTGCAATTTTTTTAGAAATGCTTATATTCCCATTATTAAATTATAGGGCAATAGCCCGCAAAAATCAAGACCATCCTATCATTTTTTGAGTCGCGGCCCCGAAGTCTGAAATTTCAACTGTTTTTCCCAAAACTCGATCGGCTCAGTAATTCGAGTTAAATTTAAAGAGCGATTACCCTCAAGAATTAATTGGTAAAGTCGCTGAAAATGTTGCTGTTGTGAGTCATTCGGAACCCAATTCAGGGATTCCTGCCACAACTGATTCATTTCCGGTAGCACAGGAATTGTAATCTGATTCATCTTTTATCCCTACTCTTTCTTGACCTACTCTCAACTAATGACCGATGACTAATGACTAATGACTAATTTCCGATTCCCAGTGAAAATTTATTGCCTTCAGAGAATTGACGATGATGAAAACCATTTTAGCGTCCCTTGGCAAACAAATTAGCAGAAATAAACAGACAGTGGGGACGATGGCGAGTATGGCGATCGCCCTGAGCATCTGCATCAACTCAGCATTAGCGGGCGATCCCTTTCGCGGAAGTAACCCACAGGCGATCGGACCCAAAACCGAAACCGCCTTCAAAACAATGTTTCAGCAAGGAAACTACAAAACAGCAAAATCTCAAGTTCAACAAGCACTATCCTCCGAACCAAACGAGCCACTAGCCTATGCAATGGCAGCCTCATTATCCTACATCGAGCAAGACTTAAACTCGATGAATTCCTACGCGCAAAAAACCCGTGAAATCGGCGAACAATTGACTAAAAAAAATCCCCTACGCGGCAACATTTACACAGCAGCAGGTCACTTTCTAGAAGGAGCAAATGTCATAGCCAAAGAAGGAACAGCCAAAGGCGCACCCCAAGCACTCAACAAACTGCGAGTCGTATTTCAATATCTAGATGCCGCCGAAAAAATAGCTCCCAACGACCCAGAACTAAACTTAATCAAAGGCTACATGGATTTAATGCTAGCCACCAACCTGCCATTTTCCAACGCCAGCGACGCTATTCAAAGACTAGAACAAAAAGCCTCTCCCCGCTACTTAGCCTATCGGGGAATGTCCGTAGGCTATCGAGACCTAAAGAAATACGACTCAGCCCTAGAATTTGCCAACAAAGCACTGGCAGAAACACCCCAAAATCCCGAAATTCTTTATCTAAAAGCCCAAATTTTATTTACTCAGGCAAAGAGTAAAGATGGCAAAGAATATAATAAAACTTTACTAGAAGAAGCTCGCAAAAACTTCGATGCTTCCTTGGCAAAATCCGATCAATTACCGAGAAGTTTAGTTGCAGAAATTTTCTTTCAGCAGTGCAGAACCCGCAACCGTCTCGACAATAAAACTCGTGACTGCGACCCAATGCGCGATAAAATTCGAGATGCAGACGGTATCTGGGGGCCGGCGGCCTTACCACCATTATAAAAACACCAAAAAATTATGAAAGTACAGTTTCGCGAATTTAATCCCTTTGACTTGTGGATTTGGCTGAAGTTCAGCAATGTGCCTTCCAATGGTGAAAAACAGTACGTTGAAGAGGTGTTTGATTCTTGGTTTTTCTTGGGAAAACTCGGAGGATTTAATGCAGAAAACCTGCAAGTGCAAGATGAGGGGTTAGATATCAATGATATGGATTACGATGTTAATCTTGCCGATGGGAGCATGATGGCTTTGATGCACAATATGGGAGAGATTGAGTACGAGGGAGTTTGGGCTCGTTGTTGGTTTGATTTGGGGACTAGCGATGCGATCGCCCTCGATGTTTTGATTAATGTTTTCCAGCAACTTAGCAAAGAATTTGTGACGGTAGAAGAGCTAATTATAGGCGGTGAGAATGCAGATTGGCCAGTTGAAAATAGGAGGAATAGAGAGGGTTTTGAGCCTGATAATTAGCTAATAAATATGTTGTTATACTCGTTACTAGGCTCTGCCTAATAACACATATCTGGAGGCTCTGCCTCCAATTTTTCTGCTATAAAAAAGAGACAGAGCCTATGGGGACTGATTCCTAGGCTCTGCCTAGAAACCAGTGATAAATAAATTCCCCCTAACTTACTTGTAATTACCTATTAAGCATTGGTCCCAATATCTTAAAGAGAAAAGAGTTGACAAAACCAAGAGCCATAGCCCCAATTAAAGCACTCCAAATACCATGTCGTAAGCGGAATCCATCTACTAGCCAAGCTGCCAATCCAAAGATAATGGCGTTGACAACAACCATAAACAAACCGAATGTCAGCCAGATTAATGGTAAGGTTAAGCCAGTCACTAACGGTTGAACTAGAACATTCAGCAATCCAAAAACCGCCGCCGAAATCATCGCTTTTCCAAAAGTGTCAATATCCACCCCAATTGGCAACTTGGAAATAATAAAAAAGCTCACCGATGTTACCAACCAAGCAATTGCCAACGAAACAATATTCATGTGCCAATCTCCTTAAACAATCTAAACATTAAATCGGAACAACAGCACATCCCCCTCTTGTACAACATACTCTTTACCTTCACTGCGAACCAGGCCTTTTTCCTTAGCCGCATTCATCCCACCCGTGGTAACTAAATCTTGATAGGCCACAGTTTCAGCCCGGATAAAGCCCCGTTCAAAATCGGAGTGAATCACTCCCGCAGCTTGCGGTGCCAACATTCCGGCGATAATCGTCCAAGCACGAGTTTCCTTTGGCCCGCTAGTAAAATAAGTCCGCAAACCTAACAATTCGTAAGTAGCTCGAATCAGAGATTTTAAGCCACCTTCTTTTACCCCCAGAGATTCGAGGAAATCTGTACGTTCTTCCTCGGATAATTCCACCAATTCTGACTCAACTTGCGCCGAAACTATCACAACCTTAGCATTTTCTGCTGCTGCTATTTCTCGCACTTGTTCGACATAGCTATTTCCTGTGGCCAAATCATCCTCAGATACGTTGGCTGCATAGATAATTGGTTTGTTTGTCAGTAATTCCAAACCTTTAACTAATTCAGCTTCCTCCTGGGTGAAACTGTACTGCCGCGCTGGTTTCCCGGCATTCAAAACCACGACTAATTTTTCGAGGATGTCTACTTCTGCTTGAGCTTCTTTGTTGCTGCGGGCTTGTTTGCGAGTGCGATCGAGCCTGCGTTCAATTTGAGCTAAATCTGCTAGAATTAATTCGAGGTTGATAATGTCAATATCTCGGATCGGATCGACAGAACCCGCAACGTGAATGATATCATCATTGTCAAAACAGCGGACAACATGGGCGATCGCATCTACAGCCCGAATATGAGACAAAAATTGATTTCCCAATCCTTCCCCCTGACTCGCCCCCTTCACCAAACCTGCAATATCCACAAACTCCATCCGCGTCGGCACTGTTTGCGCGGAATTGCAAATATCGCTCAGCACCTTCAACCGTTCGTCTGGTACTGCCACGACACCCGTATTTGGCTCGATCGTACAGAAAGGAAAATTAGCAGCAGTCGCCTTGGCATTAGCAACCAGGGCATTAAACAAAGTAGATTTGCCAACATTAGGCAGTCCGACAATTCCGGCGGTAAGCATGGCTATTTAGAAACGTATCACTGTTTCAAAATATCATAAGCAATACCAATATATTTGACTTGTCTGCGATCGCTTCTACAGCTAAGCTTGTATAAATATGTGAATATCAACCTCACAAACAGTCTGGCATCTGGCGATCGACTAAAACATAATTTAAACAGGTTCAGGGATTGTCTGAGGAATTGGGCCGGGTACTGTTTGGGGAATCGGCGAGGGTACTGTTTCCGGCACCGGTTCGGGAATTGTCTGCGGAATTGGCGCAGGTACCGGCTGCGGTATGATCCCTGGAATGAGATCGGGAAGGGGGGAACCGGGTACTGGTGGCGATGCCGGTATAGTCGGTAGCCCAGGTTCGGTACTGGGAATCTGCGGCCCTGGAAACGGATCGGGAGTGGGATAAATCACAGCATTTTTATTAATAACTATCTATATTCAAGGTAAACAAATAATTCAAAATACAACATCTATCTAAATATGGAAAGTTGCTGGAATTTGAAGTTTTATATCATTTTAAATCTACTTTTTTGCCCAGATGAGAGTAATTTAAATTAAATAACCATCGACTCCTCCCCCTCAGCACACCAGAGTCCCGACTGCTTTAATAAATCAGGACTCCGATCGCCAACTCGTTTTACATCACACTGGCAAATAACTGCTCGAAACTCTTTTCGGGAGCCTCCGACTTCGCCACAATCTCCACTAGCTTATTGCGAGAAGCCGGCTCAAATAGGGCTTCCACGCATACTTGAGCTACCTTAGTGCGGGGAATGCTACCATCTGATAGTTTGTCCGCTGACTCCATGACGATCGCATCAGAATTATCCTCATTTTTGAGACCACCCGGTCGGACAATGGTAAAAGTCAAGCCACTTTTTTGCAAATAATCCTCAGCTTGCTTTTTCCACACCAGAATCAGCCAAAACAAATTCAGGGGGTGAAAAAAGTTTGAGACGCACAGAGATGTCACCAGCACAAAATGCTCTATTCCCTTAGCCTTAGCTGCATCCACCAAATTTTTGGTTCCCTCAAAATCCACCCGATAGGGCAATGTGGGGTCAAAACCAGGGGCTGCACCCGTGGCGCACAGCAATACCGTACTATCACCGATGGCATCGGCAAGAGAAGTTGCATTTAATACATCTCCCGTGACTAACTCAGCTTCCGGGGGTAAAATTTGCCTAGCTGTCTCTAAATTACGGACTAGAGCACGTACCGGAATCCCGCGCTTTACCAATTCTGTGACAATTCGGCGGCCTGTTTGACCTGTGGCTCCTGCTACAAATGCTTTCATAAGTCGAGTTATGCTGAACAAGGGTCAATTTTGTTGCTATGAGCAACTATCAATTTATTAATTGTAGGGAGTTTCCGAACTTGCCACATCCCCCCGATCGATCGGCATCGTCTATAACAGGAGAGCAAACCATGAAGCAGGATTCCGCTGAATATCCAACCGTTGAGACTTCTGAGGAAATTTGCTACCCAGAAGGGAGTTTCCAGCTACCGTCGAGTGGAGGTGCAGATGTCGCCGAGGAAGCAGAGCTGATTTGGTTTAGTACACATTTTGAAGACAGCATGGAGATGTATGCTGATGCTGCTACGGTGGCGCAGCATTTGAACAACCATAAGAGTTGGTTTTCTCAGTGTGCTTTGCCAATGAAGGTTGAGCCGATCGGAGAAAATGGCTATGATTTATTAATCGGGCGTTTTGGTGCTTTCGGCTACCGCGTGGAAGCGAGAATTGGTTTAGAGTTACTACCGCCTGATGCGCGAGGCTGCTATTTGATTAAAACAATTCCGATTCCGAATTATACGCCACCGGGATATGAAGTTAATTTTTGCTCCGCTATGAATTTGGTGGAAGTATCTGCTGAGGAGTTTGCCAAAAATTGGCAAGGTGCCGATCGCTCTCAATTACCGCCTCTGATTACCATTGCTGGGTGGAACCTGGATTTAGCTGTGGGAGTTTCCTTTCCGAAATTTATTCGATCGATGTCCGAATCCTTAATTAAAAAAACCGGTCAAGGAATTCTGGAAACAATTATCAAACAAGTTAACCGCCGCTTGACGTATAAAACTCAACTTGTTTTTCATGAAAATTTAGGCATTCCTTTTCCGAAAAAGCCTCAGAAACATTAAGTGCGATCGCTCTGAATGTGGATGAATGTTTAAGTAAAAAAAAGCACGCTGAACGACCCGGTTTCCCGAAAAAACCGGGTTATTATTTGGGTTGGTGGTGGATATTTAATCAATCAAAGCCAGTGTCTAAGATCACAAACTAGATCGATCGCCCTCACTGTCAAAAATCATCAAAGTATGTCAAATTAAATAAATAATTTTAAAATACTTTTTGCCACATAATTAAAAAATCATGACGACAAAACTAAGAGCTACCAACACAGAAAAAATGGAGAGAGACTTGCAGCAGTTGAGGGCAGACCAAGAACTGATTCTCGACCAAGTAGACAATGCGATCGCTCTGTTCGACTCCTCTGACAGCTTAGTTTTGTTTAACCCAAAATTGGCCAATACCTGGGGAATCGCCCCAGAATGGCTGGCAACCAAGCCCAAGTCATACCTGCTGTTTGCCGAAATAGTCGATCGGGGTTACTGGTCAATTCAGCAATGGGAACAGTTTCAGCAAGCACTAGAAAAAACTGTAGATGAAAATTTATCATTTTATTTCCAGCAATCCAATGGGGTTTGTTTAGAAGTATGTGCGACTATCACCCACAGCGGCGGACGGCTATTTACATTTAGAGACGTTACCATATACCACAACTCTCAAGCTAGCTTAAACGCCGAAGTCAGACGCTTGACATTTCTCCTAGGTTTAACTGAACGACTGCAAAACTCAAAAAGTTTGCAAGAAATCGGTCGATTTGCTCTCAACTATCTGGTAGAAGCAATGAATGCAGCCTTCGGAGATGTGAAGGTGATTAGCGGCAAGGGAAACGAACGACAAGCCGCCGCGATTTCTAACCAAGTTTCCACTCAATTTCTGGCTAGTTACGGGGAACCAGTAGCCGCAGGTATGCAAGAACTCCTCGACAAAGGTATTCCCTACGGCACCGGTTTGTTGTGGGAAGTAGTAGCAACTGGTAAACCTTTGTTTGTGGAGGATTATGCCAAACATCCCAATGCAGTGCCGCAATTTCGACATCCGGGAATCGGTCAATTGGGCATTTTCCCGATCGCAGCCACCGACGGTACAATTATCGGCGTACTAACCCTGGAGTCCCGCAACGTCAAAAAACTACAAACCCCACTCCACCAAGACGTACTCGAAGCTGCTTGTCGGACCCTGGGAGCCGCCATCGAGCGGGCCCAGGCACAAGAAGACTTGCGCCAAGTTAATCAACAATTAGAATATTCTTCTCAGTTGAAATCCGAGTTTCTGGCATCAATGTCCCACGAATTGCGGACACCTCTCAACAGCATTCTCGGCTTTTCTGACTTGCTACTGCGGCAAACAGCCGGACAGTTGAGCAACCGACAAGTCCAGTATGTAGAATTGATCGAAAAAAGCGGCCAGCATTTATTGCAGCTCATCAACGATATTCTCGATCTTTCTAAAATTGAAGCGGGCAAAACAGAACTCAATTTACAGCCCGTGCGCGTTCACGAACTGGCGACTGACTGTCTGAAAATGATTCAGCCACGGGCTGACAAAAAACGCATCGCTTTGTCTTTGGAACTCGACTACCGCATTACTAAGGTTTTGCTCGACGAACGGCGAGTGCGACAAATTGTGATTAATTTACTTTCCAATGCCGTCAAATTTACCCCAGAGCAGGGGAAAGTGAAACTCAGCGGGCGTTTGGCCTACGGTAATGAAATTAACGGCGATTATCGCCCTGATTGTTCTCCTGTAAATGCCAGCACACCTTATTTTTGTTTTGAGGTCAAAGACTCCGGTATCGGCATTCCTGAAGACCGCTGGCACTTGCTATTTCGACCTTTTCAACAGGTGGATTCTTCTCTGACTAAGCGCCACGAAGGTACTGGTTTGGGTTTGGCTTTGACTAAACGACTGGCAGAATTGCACGGGGGGACTGTTTCTTTTCAGTCTAGTTGCGATCGGGGGAGTCAGTTCCGCGTTTGGCTACCTTTGACGGAGATGCGTCAAGAGTTGGCAACATCTGTGGCTTCTTCCCTAGACTCCGGTTTTAGCTCTGCCTCTGCGATGCCTTTACCCATCGGTAGCAAGCGGATTTTGGTTGTCGAAGACCAGCCTTTGAACCAAATGTTGATTTCTGAGGTGCTGGAATTGGAGGGCTATGGAGTAGAGATGATTGCTGATGGTTCGGGGATGCTCGATCGGATGGCGGTGGCGATTAACGCCCCGGAGTTACTGCCGGATTTGATTTTGATGGATATTCAGTTACCGGGTGTTGATGGCTTTGAGTTGATGCGACGAGTTAAGGCAGATCCTGTGTGGAAGTCTGTGCCGATGATTGCGGTAACTGCAATGGCGATGCCGGGGGATCGCGATCGCTGTTTGGAAGCTGGAGCTTGTGATTATTTGAGCAAGCCGCTGGATCTGAATTTGGCGATCGCTACAGTCCGTTCTTTTCTTAGTTAAAAAATATTACAATTTATTACGGGAAAGGCTAGACTCAATAGTAGAGAAATATTGACAATTGCCTAAGTCCTGATGGACGTTCAAGTTGAATGCTAGGGAAACTAGCTCAGCTATTTTTATAGATTTCAGGGGCATCAGTCTTGCCGATCGGTGACACACTCTACCAATCATATTCAATGTCAAATAAGTCGCCCTATATTCTGTTGGTTGATGATGAGCCAGCTAATCTGATTTTACTCGAAGAATTGTTGCAGTTCAAAGGATACACTACTTCTTCCGCAGTATCTGGCAACGAAGCACTCTCCCAGGCGAGAGTCCATCGACCTGAGTTGATTTTACTGGATATTATGATGCCGGAACTCAACGGCTTTGATGTGTGCGATCGCCTGCGGAAAGATCCGACTTTGCAAACAGTACCCATAATTTTTTTAACAGCCCTTGATGACGATACCTCTAGGATCAAAGGGCTAGAAATGATGGCAGATGATTATTTAACCAAACCTTTTAACAGTCGCTTGTTGTTGGCCAAAGTAGAGAGTGTTTTGCAGTTGAGCCAAATGCGATCGCAAGTAGTCTCTTCTGAATTCAACCAGCAGGTAAAAGAGCAAAGCAAACGCCAAATCGCCGCTGCTTGGGAGGCTAACGAGTATCTTTCCGAAAAATTTCACCTATTTGTACCGGAGCAGTTGCTGGAACGAATTGCCCCTCAAGGAGTAGAATCTATTCAGTTAGGCAATGTCACAGAAGAAGAGTTGACAATTTTATTTTGCGACATTCGCGGCTTTACGGCGATCGCCGAATCTCAAGAAGCACGCGAAACATTTGAATGGCTGAATGCTTTATTTACTAAAATGAGTGATTGCATTAGTTCCCACGGAGGTTTTATTGACAAATACCTAGGCGATGCAATTATGGCAGTTTTCGATCGGCCAATTTCTCACGCTAGAGATGCGATCGAGGCCTCCGTAGCCATCCAAAAAAGTTTGCAAGAATTTAATGCCGATCGCCACAAATACAATTTATCATCTCCCGTCAATATCGGTACAGGAATTCATACAGGTATTGGCATGATTGGCACTTTAGGTTCGGATCGCCGCATGGATTCTACGGTGATTGGCGATGTTGTTAATACAGCTTCTCGCTTAGAAAACTTCACTAAAATATACGGCTGCACAATTATTGTTAGCGAAACAGCCATCCTCCATGCCAGAGAATTTGTCAACACCATCAATTCTCACTCAGATTCCCAGGAACATATTCTATTAAAGTGCGAATTGGAAGGAAAAGCTCAGGAGAGCATTCTTGCTAGTTCTCAGACAACAGTCATGGACAGCCAGTTGCCCAGTACAAATTATTATTATCGCTGGATAGATAGAGTAACGCCACGGGGAAAACAGCAAGCTATTGACATCTATGAAGTTTGGAGTTCTTCCAGTCCTGACTGTGAGGTAAAACAGCTTACCAAGGCACTATTTAACAAAGGAATTCAAGGGTGGCAAGCGGGAAAATATGTCGCCGCTTTGGGATATTTCCAGCAACTAGCAGCCCAAAACCCTGTGGATACAGTGGTGAATCTTTACATAGAAAGATGTCAACAAAAACTGGGTTTAGTACCAGCTTCTAAAACCCGGAATTCTTAAATAAGTCCGGGTTCGGGGTATTCTGTTTTTTGAGTTTGGTTCATATCAATTCCGGTGGCATCGGAATGATATAGAGGACACGGCATTATAGAGGACACGGCATTATAGAGGACACGGCAGTGCCGTGTCCCTACCGCGATTAATTGTAGGGAAACGGCACTGCCCATAGGTGTCAACTTAAGCTCAAACCCAGTCAAAGATGGCTTGTTTGACCATTAAACTTAGATCCCCCCTAACCCCCCTTAAGAAGGGGGGGACAAGATTCTTCTCAAAGTCCCCCTTCTTAAGGGGGATTTAGGGGGGATCTAGAATTCGCCTAAAAGCGACATTTATCAATAGTTTCAGCCTTAAGTTGGCACCTATGGGCACGCTTGAGTGTCCTAATTTCGGGTAATATTAATTCTGATGAAACGGGAATTGATATAATTTATCAAACCGCAGCCAAAACTTGCTCTCTCATTTTGCCAATCACCTCATTCACACCACCGGAATTCAAACGGTAACTCAAAGGATGACCAATTAAATAAGCCGTACTGTGAAACAAAACATCAATCTCAACCAAACCATTTTCCTGTAAAGTTTTGCCCGTCGCCACCAAATCCACAATTGCCTCCGACATTCCCGTAATCGGTCCCAATTCCACAGAACCGTAAAGCGGCACAATTTCCACAGGCAAATTCAAATTATGAAAATATTCCCTAGCACAGTTGACGAACTTAGAAGCAACTCTACCATGAGGAGGCAAGTCCACACTTCTGCGGTAAGAACTAGATTTTTTCACGGCGACAGATAGCCGACATTCACCAAATTTTAAATCAATTAAGCTGGCAACTTTTGGCTGTTTTTCCCGCAAAACATCATAGCCGGAAATCCCCAAATCCGCTTGACCATATTCCACATAAACCGGCACATCATGGGTTCTGACTAGCAAAGCTTTTGCAGTTCCGGTTGGGTCATAAATTTGAAGCTGGCGGTTAGATGAATCCAAAAAAGCACTGAAGTCTAATCCAACAGATTTAAACAATCGAATGCTATCTGCTAACAGTCCACCTTTGGGAAGTGCTACGGTAATCATAAAAATACTCGGTAAGTGGGAAACAAGTGTGGCTTGAGCCTAAAGTGGGAAAGGACTTTTTCCTAGACTACAATAGCACAAATTGTTCCAATCTAAAATCTAAAATCAGAATGCGAATTCTTTTAGTTGATGATGAAGTTGAGTTAACTGACCCCTTGAGTCGAGTTTTAACCCGCGAGGGTTACAGGGTTGATGTGGCTTTTGATGGCGCAACTGGCAACAATTTAGCAATTCATGGCAATTATGATTTGCTAATTTTGGATTGGATGTTGCCTCAGAAAACAGGATTGGCAATTTGTCAACAATTGCGATCGCAAGGACGGAATACACCAGTCCTATTTCTCACCGCCAAAGATACCCTAGATGACCGGGTACAAGGATTGGATGCCGGTGCAGACGACTATCTGGTAAAACCTTTTGAATTGCGAGAACTCCTCGCCAGAGTCCGGGCCTTATTGCGGCGACCTCCGACTTTTGATGCTGATGTGGGTGTGGGAAGGCTACAAGTTGGTGATTTGCAACTAGACTACGACAATCAATTGGCTTATCGGGGCGATCGCACCATTGACTTATCTGAAAAAGAATGTCAGTTGTTAGAATATTTAATGCGCCATCCCGGTCAATTGCTGACCCATGAACAAATCCACCAATATTTGTGGCATGAAGCAGAAAAACCCAGCAGCAATGTATTAGCTGCTCAAATTCGCCTGCTACGCCGCAAAATAGAAGCCCCTCGCGAATCAGTGCTGATTCACACAGTCTATGGCAGAGGTTATCGGTTTGGGGAAGGAAGTTAAAAATACGGTTAATAGGAATTAGACACAGGCTCAATATATGTCCGGTATTTCTTAGGGGCAATTCCTCCGTTCTTGCCCCTCTTACTCATTCACAAATTAAAGTAATTACTGTCACTTCCGGCGGACAAAATAGCCTTCCCGGTGCATAGGTTCCCAAACCGCGATTCACGTATAGTAAATTATTCCCCACCCGATGTAAACCACTGGCCCATTCCCAGTGACTAACTACTCGCTCGTCAATGGAGAAAAAAGGCATCCAATTGCGTACCCATTGAGGAATAGCAGAGCTAATTTTTTTTAGCCAAGCATACACAGGCCCAATACCGGGAATCACTATTTGACCACCGTGGGTGTGTCCCGACAACTGCAAATCAATCCGGTATCCTTGCAGCTTTTCCGCAGTATCAGGATTGTGAGACAAGACAATCCGAGGGATAGATATATCAACTGATGTCATTACAGGTTCAGGTTGAAAATCCCCAGACCAAAAATCTGCAAACCCAATTAAAGCTAAATTTTCCCCCAAAGGATAGGTAGCTTCATTGTACAAAACCCGAATTCCCGCGTTATTTAAAGCATTAGTAACTTCTATTTTACCCCCCGGCCAATAGTGGTCGTGATTGCCTAAAACAGCATAAATTCCCACCCGACTTTGCAAATTTTTCAATCGTTTTACTAAGTCGTGAATCGGGGCAGTTTCCAGAGTGATAAAATCTCCGGTTAAGAAAATCAAGTCTGCTTCCGCTTCATTTGCTGCTGCGATCGCCTCGAATAGTAAACCTTCCGAAAGCCGCACCCCGTCATAGTGAAAATCAGTCAGTTGTACCAGTCTAGTACCCGATAGATTTGCTGGAAGATTGGCGATCGGTATGGTTAAATGTTCTACCCGCAGTTTCCCAGTTAATAACCTGTGCATAAATCTAAGGTTTATTGACAGAGTGCAATTTCTAGCTTAACAAATAAACCGCCAAAATCGCCCAACTATATTTAATAACCTCTTTTCTGATTCCTATAGCAATCCTAAATCATTTATGAACTTCTTACTCCCTCCCCTTAGCAAGGGGAGGGTTGGGGTGGGGTGAAAAATTTGTGACTCCTGCAAGGATTGCTATATTTACTTCATTGTTGATAAATCACCTCAAAAGTTTTTACAGCTTTATTCTTACCTTTCACTATCACTTGACCCATCTCTTTAAACTCAAACATATCTTTAGTAGCGCTATAAACACTATCGCTAACCAAAATTTGTTTTCCCTTAGCAATGGACTGCAACCTAGAGGCAATATTCACCTCATCCCCGATAGCAGTATAATCCATATGCTGCGGCGAACCAATATTTCCCACAACCACCTCACCCGCACTAATACCAATACCTGTGAGAAAGTTATCCCTAATCCAAGGAATCGAAATTTCTTCAATCCGACGCTGCATATCGATCGCAGTTTCGATCGCTTTCCGTTCTCGATCGACCACTTCCGAAGGAGCCCCAAACATTGCCACAATCATATCTCCTACAAACTTATTTACCGTACCTTGTTTACTAAAAATTACCTCTACCATCTGGGTGAAATATTCATTTAAATAGAGCACTATTTTTTCAGCCGGAAGTTCTTCGCACTTGGTAGTAAAATCTCTAATATCGGAAAAAAGCACCGTGATATTTCGCTTAGTTGGATTCAGAGAAATTTCTCCTTTAGCTTCGATAACTGCTTGGACTACGTGGGGAGAAAGATATCTTTCCAAATTATTCTTAATCCGTTCTTCCTTCAATTTACTTTCATGCAATAGCGCATTCTCGATCGCCGCTGCTGCTTGGGAAGCCAAAGCTGTCAAAAGTTTTAAATCCTGTGCTGTATAGTTTACGAGTTGATTATTACTAACATTGATGACACCTATCGTACCACTTTGTGTAGTTAAAGGAGCGCAAATGAGAGAACGCAGCTCATTGTTTCCCTTAACATATCTGGGATCGGAAAGCACATCATTGACTATTTCAGCTTTTCCCGAAACGAGAATATGACCTGCTATCCCCACATTTGGACCAATTTTTGTTTTGCTATTATACTTTTTTCCCCTGGCTGAAATCACTTCTAATCTTCCAATTTTATGATTGACTAACATCAGCGAAATATTGCTAGCTTCAATCAATTTTTTGGCTTCTGTTACCACTAAATCAGTGACTTCAGAGACTCCTAAACAACTTGAAATTTTACTAGAAAAATCATACAAAAAATTCACTTCTTCGTACTTTTCCAAAGTATCCATAGCCAAAATTCTTGTATCCGAATCAGCTTGAGCAGCATAGCCAATCAAATCAGCAATGAATTTTGCTTTTTGAGAGCCTGTGACATAACCAATTACTTCATCGGCTAGCACCACAGGGTATTTGTATAAGCATGGATGACTGTCTTCGCCCAATAAAATAACTCCCTCAATATTACGAATTGCGATCGGAGCATCTAGAGCCGAAATAGCACCCTTAATAACTGCCTGAAAATCTTTTTTAGAAATCAATTTTTTCAGATTAATACGAACCATTAATTTTGCTATTTAGTTATGAGTATACTCTCGCGAGTTATTTTCAAATCAGTCACTAGCTCTCCCAAAAATAATTAATAAAGGCAGAGCTATATTGCAGATATCTGAAAGGGTGTCAAGTCAAACCGAGAACTTCTCTAGCTTTTTGCAGGACTTCTTTCGGGCGGAAAGGTTTAGTCATGTAAAGATTTGCCCCCACAGCCATACCACTTTGTTTATCATATTCTTGTCCCTTGGCTGTCAACATAATAATATAAACATTATCCATTTTCAGCTCGTTTTTAACAGTGTTGCATACTTCTAGTCCGCTCATTTTCGGCATCATGACATCGAGAAAAACTAAATCCGGCTTTTCTTCCTGGATCAGTTCCAGTGCTTCCAGTCCATTTTTAGCCGTGATTAATTCTACGTCATCCTCATCTTCCAATTTTTCCAGAGCCTGCTCCATCAAAATCAGAATATTCGGTTCATCATCTACAATTAAAACTTTTTTAACTGCCATTTTTCCTCAATATTTTTCAGTAAGTTGTTCAGATTCAATCGGGAAATTTAAGGATGTTCAGAAGCTAGATTTATGTAGTAAATCCAAATTTTTCAGAAGTCTTTAAGATTTCTAGGTGTTGTTGTTTGACTGCTCTACTTTTTTAGGTATGTTATTTACTGCCATATTTCCCATAAAAATTAAGGCAATATTTTCCAAGCCATCAGTCAGGCGCAAAGTTTTGACAAGTTCTTTTTCTTGAGATAATACTTCATCAATAATAATCAAATTTGGCTTCCTCGATATAGCTAGATCCAGACATTCTTCAGCATTATAGGCTTTGATGACATTATATCCTTGAAAGACCAAAGCATCCGAGACTGTTTTCAGATTTGAAGGATTGCGATCTACCACCAATACAGTCTTGTTAGAGATAGTTGGATTCAGCAGCAAGCCAATTTCTCTCAATAGTCTTCCTATGTTAATAGGTTTGGTAAAATAGCTGTCTATTCCCAAGCGAGCGCCCCTTTCCAGATCGTGAATCAAAGAAACTATGACAATGGGAATACCCATAGTCTGGGGGTCATGTTTGAGAACAGCAGCGACATCAAAACCATCTATATGTGGCATCATTATATCTAAAATAATCAGATCTGGTTTTAAAGATTTTGCTTTAGAAATAGCATCGATGCCATTAAATGCTTCCGTAACTTCATACCCTTCTTCTTCCAGTGACTGTCGGAGCAGTTCCCGGATGTTAGGCTCGTCGTCAACAACGAGAATCTGCTTGATATCTTTAGTATTTGTCGCAGTTCTGCTGACAACCTGATGTTTTAATTCTGAAATTAAATCATTGAAATTTTCCCATTTCTCTACTGGTTGAACATTTTTTACGATCGGTATGCTAAAGGAAAAAGTGCTGCCGCGACCAACTTCACTTTCTAGCCAAATTCTACCGCCGTGATGTTCAATAATTTGTTTAGAAATTGGCAGTCCCAAGCCTGTACCTTTCGGCTTTTGGGTCAGGATATCTCCCACTTGTTTAAATCTTTCAAAAACTTTGCTTTGGTCTTCTGGTGCAATACCTATGCCAGTATCTATAATACTAATAACTATCTCGTCGTTTTCTACTCTTGCCTTGCAAGTAACGGAACCTGATTGGGTGAATTTTACGGCATTGGAGAGCAAATTGATAGATACTTGAACCATGCGATCGCGGTCAACTAATACCTGGGGAAGTCCAGGCTTAAAATCCTTAATCAATTTCAAATTATTTTTTTCTAATAAAGATGAAGTAGCGGCGATCGCCTGTTTCAATATTTGTACTGGCTCGGTTGGTTGCAACTGCCAATCTACTCTGCCAGCCTCCATTTTAGCAATATCCAAAACATCATTAATCAAAGAGGTGAGTCGCTCAGCTTCTGAGACAATAATATTGATATTATCTCCCACTTTGTGCAAAGCTTTTTTGGTTTTTTTGTCTTCGATAGGTATGGCAGGAAAAATCACATCTTCTAGTTTTTCTTTGATGATTGAAGCAAAACCCAAAACAGAAGTTAGAGGTGTCCGCAGTTCGTGAGAAACTGTAGCCAAAAAGTCTGTTTTCATTCGGTCAACTTCTCGTTCAACGGTGACATCCCTAATCAAAATAACCGAACCAAGGGAGTGATCTACTTCATCATTCACAGCTTCTTTGAGAATATTTGTTGCCAAAGCTTGACCGATTCGGTTATTGCCCAGTTCCACCTCAAGGGTCACAATTTCTCCCTCATTGCGTTCCGCTTCATCAGCCAGCTTTGCCAAGTTTTTAGCAAAAATATCAGAGACTTTTTTGCCTTTCAACTCCACATCTTTTAATTCAAACAGCGCGAGGAGAGCTGGGTTAAACCTCGTAATTTTACCCTCTATATCTGTGACTAATAATCCGTCAGCCAAGTTGTCAACAATTGCATTCAAATCTGCCAACGTTGTCTGCAATTCCCAGGACTGCTTTTTAGTTTGATCTAGCAATTCTGCTTGGTGCATGGCTACTCCCAATTGACTGCCAATCTGAGTCAGCAACCTGACTTCTCCAGGTTCCCACTCACGAGAAGTTGAGTTTTGATAAGCTGCTAGCAAACCCCAGAGATTTTTACCTACAAAAACTGGGGCCACACAATATGCTTTGGCTTCAATTTGCTCTAGAATTTCTAGGTGACACTGAGAGTGGCCAATTTTGTAAATGTCATTTACTACAAAAATCTCCTGATTGCGATACCTACCTCCCTGAGTATTTTGCAAGTATTCATCTTGCCAGACGGTTTTAATTTTTTCAGTTACTAAAGATATCCAGCCTTCGGCTACGGACTCCGAGACAAATTCGCCACTCCAGTCAGGAAAGAAACGGTAAACTGCTACGCGATCGCAGTTGAGGATTTGGCGAACTTCTTGAGTAGTAGCACTGAAAATTTTGTCGATGTTTAGGGTTTGACGAATCCTTTCAATTACCCTGGCTAAGGTCCGCTCCTGTTCGGCTGCTTTTGCCTGCTGTTTAGCTTGAAATTGAATTTTTTCGAGGTATTCTAACTGCTGCAATGCCACTCCCAAATGGGTAGCAATTTGAGTCAGTAATTTGACTTCATTTTCTTCCCAATGTCGCGGACCAGTGTGTTGAAATGCACTCAGTAGTCCCCAAAGTTTTTCTCCTTGAAAAATTGCAACTACGGCACAGGATTTAACACCAAAATATTCTAAAGCTTCGATGTGGCACTCACTTTGACCGGCGTTGTAGATATCGTCAGCGATAAAAATTTCGGCATTGCGGAATCTGCCTCCTTTGTGTTCGTTTAAGTAAGGGTCTTCCCAACCACTGCCTACCAATTTCGGCCATTCCCCAGATTCTGATTCAAAGATAAAGTCACCGAAATAGTCTTCGCGAAATTGATAAATAGCAATGCGATCGACATTCAACAGTTTTCGCACCTCTGTGGCTGCTGTCTGGAAAATTATTTCGATCTCTAAGGTTTGGCGAATCTTGTCAATCATGCGAGTTATGGCTCGTTCTCGCTCTGCTTCCTTAACTAACTCTTCAGTCCGTTTTTGCAATTGTACCTCAAGAGTTGTCTGGAGTGCTGTGGACCGCCTTTCAGCTTTTTCTAAAAGTTCTGCTTGCTGTATTGCTACTCCCAAATGAACTGAAATTTGAGTAACAAACTCAATTTCATCTTCCTGCCAACGTCGCGGACTACGACATTGGTGAATGCAGATTAATCCCCATAGTTGATTGCCTTTAATTAAAGGTACAATTAGGTTAGCTTTGACTTGAAACCGGGAAAGAATAGCAATATGGCAATCGCTCAATCCGGCGTTGTAAATATCAGTAACTGCCTGAATTTTTCCTTGTTGATAGTTGACTGCGTATTGTGTTCCAAAACAACGATCGTGTACCTTGATGGCTTTGGCGGAGTCAAACTCCGGCAGCACGTCTTCTGAGACAAATTCCCCGTCGTCAAATCCTGAATTGGGGTCAAACTGAAACATTCCCACTCGATCGGCATTCAGCAGTTGCCGTACTTCTGTAGCTGTGGATTTTAAAATAATATCTAAATCTAGAGACTCGCGAATTTTGGTCACTACGGCAAACAGTGCTTTTTGTTTGGCAACTCTAGCGGACTCTTGTTTATCTGCCATTTCTAGTTCCGCCAGCCGCCCTTTCAGGGTTGCGAGCTCTCTTGTGAGGGACTCATAAGCCTCGGCATCTAATTTTATGTATTTCTGTGACATGGCATTTACTTGTGTTTTGGTTGATTTATTTAGTTTTTATAGTTTTTATAATTTTTGAATTCTAATTTTAAATTATAGATATAAACTTGGACTCTGATTCATTAACTGTCGATCGCCTTTAGTCCCACGCGCGATCGCCAGCCCAGAACATCCCTTAATACTTACGTAAAAACACTATATTAACTACATAAAAAAACAAAATGAACCACGGGGGCCAGTAGCGCCCGGTACGGGGGTGGCATTTATGGCTGGGTTTGTTTATCTCCTGTAAAAAATTACAGGAATTACGGAGGATAGTTATCCGTAAGATTGGGTAGAGGGCCAGTGTCCCATCCCGGATCGACAACTCCCCCCAGGCCCAACCCTAGATTTTGTCTTTCCTCTGCCTAATTTAAATAAATTAATTATTTACATTAATTATTGTATCAAAAGAGTTTGACAATGGTAACTTATGGTAATTACCTACCAAACCAGAGCTAGCACTCCGCGATTTATGAGCAGGGATCTACGGATTAATGTAGCTTTTGTACTGATTGATATTGGGGATCTGGGAGATTGGCAAGTTGAGGTTTTGGGAATGCGACCTTGGTGAAGTCCCCTGACAGGGTGGCTGAGTGAGCAAAAAGTCCTAGGGTGAGAGTCGCAAAATATTTTGTGAGGATCTTTGCTTTGATCCAGGGTTTTGATACTCTAAAATATAGATAGAGCTGTGGCGCTCAATCGATCGGCATTGTTAATACTAGGGGAGCCAACTATGCAGGGTGTGAAAATTATTCACCTGAAAGTTAGGGAGTTTTCTGAGTGATTGCTATCTCAGCCCGTCCAGTAGGGCGCAATTGGATTACGATTAGCTTCGCTTCTACTCTATACCTTTGTCCTGTTTTGGATCTGCTCCTAGCAGAGGTTCCGGTTCACTGGCAAGCGGAATTACGGTTAGGGCTTCAAGAAGCTTTGGTAAATGCTGCTAAACATGGAAACAAACTAGACCCCAGTAAAACTGTTGGAGTCCGTTTTTCCATCGTACAAAATCAATATTGGTGGGTGATATCAGACGAGGGAACGGGGTTTCAAGCCCCTTGCAATTGCAACCTTTATACAGATGATTGCGATAGCGATGTTGCAGATAACTGTGAACTCCCTGACGTTGAAAATGAATGCGGCAGGGGGTTGTTTATTCTTTACCAGATATTCGATCGGGTTGAGTGGAATTCTCAGGGTACAGAGTTAAGGGTATGCAAACAAGTTCCCAGTTCCTCAAGCCTACCTCGCTGGCGGTAAAACTACTAATATTTGGCAGAATTGTCAACATCAGTCACAACGGGAGAGTTCTTTGGTTCCCCAATCGACCGATCGTACATCTCGATCGGTCTACTTGTTGTGCATAAGTCACTCCCACTAACAAAATATCACACCTAGATGCCCGACTTCTTCCACAAGTCGGGCATCTAAAACCACAGGGTTTTGAGTTTCCCTAGTTTCGATCAAAACTGCATAACTATTTTCCGTGTCCGTGGGTGGGGCAAGGAGGAGCAGAGATCGATCGATCTAGCCATCCTGCGGCTTGATTCAAGCGAGGGAGGGCTTCTTCTGGCTGATTTTTGAGCAAAAAGACCAAAGCAGCCCCAGCTTGCTCAGCGGCGCGAGCAGGACGGTTATTCTTGAGACGATGCCAATCTTTTTCGGAGATAGCGAGGCGGGCGGCAAGAGCTTGGGCTAGTTCTACTGTGGTAAGCTCGTTGAGGTTGACAGTTTTAGGCGTTTGTGTAGTTTCAAGCATAGTTGGTAATCCTAGCGATAATTTAAAAAATATACTGCACATAATAACAACTAAATTTTAATTATTGTCAGATTTGCGTATCACAATGCCTCAACAGCCGTCAGAGTTTAATCCAGAGACACCAGGAGATGATGACAGCGAGTTTGTTCAAGCTCTCTCAACGGTGGAGCGATCGCTCGCAGCAGTCAAAGAACGTTACACTCAAATTCAGGTCGATCGCCAGCGCCAAGCGGAACTGGGGCATCGGCGCGAAGCAATCCACCAGCAACAGCGCCAAAATCGCTTACCGCAACTGAAGAAAGAATTGCGGGAAATTGAGCAAGAATTAGAAACGATCGAGTTAAATTTAGAAAGCAGTCTGTTTTCCTGGGCTAGCATAAAACAACCTTTTTGGCAAGCAGTTCGTTTTGGGGGACTGGGTATTTTGCTCGGTTGGATTTTGAAATCCTATACAGGTTAAAATTGGAAGTTAAGATTTGTAGGGGCGGGTTTTACCAACCATAATCGCCTGAAACTCATGATCTCGTAAACCCGCCCCCTATTAGTTTGATAAAAAGGATTAGAAAATATGACAAATAAACGAATTGCAGCTATTTTGCGGGCTGGTGAACCTGACGAAACCGTAACTGTTCAAGGCTGGGTTCGCACTAAGCGCGAATTGAAAGAATTTGCCTTTGTAGAAGTCAACGATGGTTCAGCGATGGCTAATTTACAAGTAGTTATCAATGCCGATTTGCCAGACTTTGAAAATGTACTCAAACAATTAAATACAGGCGCATCTTTAGAAGTTTCGGGAGTGTTGGTAGCATCTCCAGCGAAGGGACAACGAATTGAATTAAAAGCATCGACAGTTCAAGTTTACGGAGATGCAGATCCGCAAAGTTATCCGCTGCAAAAGAAGCGACATTCATTGGAATTTTTGCGAACAATCGCGCATTTGCGGCCGCGTACAAACACCCACGGTGCTGTCTTTAGAGTCCGCAATGCTTGTTCGGCGGCGGTACACCAATTTTTCCAAGAACGGGGTTTTTTGTGGGTGCATACTCCGATTATTGCTGCTAGTGACTGCGAAGGTGCGGGGGAAATGTTCACTGTTACCAACTTTGATTTAAAAAATATCCCGCGCACTGATTCTCAAGAGGTTGATTATGCGAAAGACTTTTTTGGTAAACGCGCTTATCTGACAGTAAGTGGTCAGTTGGAAGCGGAAATTATGGCGATGGCTTTCGGCAATGTTTACACTTTTGGCCCGACTTTTAGAGCGGAAAATTCTAATACTTCGCGGCATTTGGCTGAGTTTTGGATGATTGAACCGGAGATGGCTTTTTGCGATTTGCAGGGTGATATGGATTTGGCTGAGGCGTTTTTAAAGTATATTTTTAAATACGTGTTGGATCGTTGCCCGGAAGATATGGAGTTTTTCAACGATCGCATTGACAAGACGGTTTTGGCTACTGCGGAAAATATCATTAATAATCAGTTCGAGCGGATTACCTACACCGAGGCGATCGCACTTTTGGAAAAATCTGACAAAAAGTTTGAATTTCCGGTAAGTTGGGGTTTGGATTTGCAGTCGGAACACGAGCGTTATTTGGCTGAGGAATTGTTTAAAAAGCCGACAATTGTCACAGATTATCCCGTGGGAATTAAAGCATTTTATATGCGGTTAAATGATGATGAGAAAACCGTGCGAGCCATGGATATTTTGGCTCCTAAGCTGGGGGAAATTATCGGTGGTTCCCAGCGGGAAGAGCGGCTGGATGTGTTGGAAAGACGCATGGAAGCTCAGGGGATGAATAAGGAGGAATTGTGGTGGTATTTGGATTTACGCCGCTATGGTACTGTGCCTCATGCTGGCTTTGGTTTGGGGTTTGAGCGGCTGGTGCAGTTTATGACGGGAATGGGGAATATTCGTGATGTGATTCCGTTTCCGAGAGCGCCTTTGAGTATTGATTTTTAGTTGCAGGCGGCGGTTGAAACCAGGTTTACAAAAACAAAGCAGACGGCGGTTGAAACCGCGCCTACAAAAACAAAGTCCGCCTCCGCGGACTGAAGACAATAACATAATCTTTTAACTGGTTCCCAGGCTCCAGCCTGGTAACGAGTAATCTAAAATCTAAAATCTGAAATGGTATAAACTAATGGTTCTTCAAATCCCATCGAGTTCCAAAGTACCAACTGTCACCTGGGAAGCCCTACCAGCCGACTTTGTATTACCGGACGATCCCGTGGAAAATATTCAACAACCGCCCCTTGCTGCGGCTCTCACCGATGCTTTGGGGGCTGCTCGACGCATTGGGCCTGCGCTAATTGGTTCCAATTTTGGACTGGTAGCGACTATAAATAAGCAGACTGTAGTCAAAGCACCGGATTGGTTTTACGTGCCGCAAGTGCATCCAGTTGCTGAGGGGATGATTCGCCGCAGCTACACGCCCAATCTGGAGGGTGCGCCAGTATTGGTGGTGATGGAGTTTTTGTCTAACGAAGATTACGGCGAACTGTCGGTGCGATCGACTCCTCCCTACGGCAAGCTCTACTTCTACGAGCAGATTTTGCAAGTGCCCACCTATGTTACCTACGATCCCTACGAGCCCAAGCTGGAAGTGCGGTATCTACAAAATGGGCGCTATGCAGCCCAGACCGCTGATGCTGAGGGACGGGTGCGGATTCCAGAGTTAGATTTGTGGCTGGGGATTTGGTCGGGGGAACGGCTGGGACAAACTATTAACTGGCTGCGCTGGTGGGATTCGCAGGGAAATTTGCTGTTGTGGAGTTCGGAACAAGCGGAATATGAACGGCTGCGGGCCCAACAGGAACGGCTGCGCGCGGATTTATTGGCGGCAAAGTTGCGGGAGTTGGGTGTTGATCCCGATCGACTGATATAAAATCCTCTTCATCGTCCTGTATTAAACTCTCTCTTCTCTTCCTTCGCGTCCTACCCTACGGGAACGGCTTCGCCGAACGCGCCTTCGCGGTTAAATCACCTGACGATACAACCGCAATTGATATGACGTGAAAAATAGAGGACTAAAGTCCTTACTACGAACCTAAAAATGGTTTGTAGTGAGGACTTTAGTCCTGATTATGAACTTATTACCGATTAAGTTGCCGAGGGAATTGTGATATCCACAGATTGCACTTTTACCGAAGTTCCCAAACTCGATAATGGTGGTTGAATTGCCCCAGTATTTCCCACTACTAATGTCACCAAATTCTCCGGTTTCAAGTAAGTATTAGCGACGCGCTGTACGTCAGCAATTGTGGCTTTTTCCACGCTGCGACGGTAGCTAAAAATGAAATCTTGCGGATAACCGTAGTATTCGTAGTTCATTAATCGCGCCAAAGTTTGACTGGGGTCTTCAAATTTGAAGATGAATGAATTGATTTTTGAATCTTTAGCAAAAGCTAATTCTTCTGGGGTAATTGCTTCGGTGCGAATGCGATCGATCTCCGTGTTAATTGCTTTGATAAATGGTACGGTTGCTTCCGATCGCGTTTGGCCTCCTGCGACAAATACTCCTGGATAGTCAAACCTCGCACTCCAAGCAGCATAGACTGAATAAGCTAAGCCTTGGCGCGATCGCACGTTATTGAACAAACGGCCACCAAAACCGTTCAAAACCCCATTCATTACATCCAAAGCACCGTAATCTGGACTATTGAGCATTCCGCCCAAATGTCCCATTTGCACGTAACTTTGAGTTAGTTGGGGCTGATTTACGAAAAATATGCCACCTTTATTGGCTGCTGATACAGTGGGTAAGGGTGGCACTTCTGCCATCTCAGTCGGTTCCCAGTTACCGAATTTTTGCTCGATGAGCGATCGCATTTTTGCCGTATCAAAGTCCCCAGAAATCCCCAAAATCATATTCTTGGGATGGAAATACTTCTGGTAAAAATTCACCAAATCTTCGCGGGAAATATTCGCCAGGGTTTTGTATTCTACCGTGCGGGCGTAAGGACTGCGATCGCCATAAATCAGCTTTTGAAACTCCCGGCTAGTAATGTCGTCGGGATTGTCATTGCGGCGCGCGATTCCACCTTGCTCTTGTTTTTTAGCTAAATCCAACTTTTCCTGAGCAAAAATTGGCTGTTGAATGACTTCGGCAAACAAGTCAAATACAGGCTCTATATCCTCAGCTAAAGCACTAAAATTAGCAGTTCCAGAAGTAGCGCTAATCCCCGTTTCTACCGAAGCAGCGCGACGTTCTAGCAACTGATTTAGTTCGTCTGACGTATGCTTTTTCGTACCGCCAGTGCGCAGGACTGTCCCAGTTAAATTTGCCAGTCCGATTTTCTCGCTTGGCTCAAATCTTTCTCCGGTGCGAAATAGCGCATTTCCTCCGACTAAGGGCAGTTCTTTGTCTTCCATTAAGTAGACTCGCATCCCATTTTTAAGTTCAAAGCGAGTGTATTTAGGTAGTTTCAATTCTGGCAGTGCCGGAAATGTCAATTCGTCGTAGTGCTTCGGTCCCGCTGCGAAGGAAGGTAATAAATTAAATGTTGATAATGAAACTGTAAAGAAGCAAAGCGCCAGCAGAAATAGCTTTACTTTTTTCAGTTTCAATTTAGTCCTTTTCATTCTTTCTCCTAAGTTGCCTGTGGTAACTATTCTATCTCTTAGTCTGCGGAGGCAGACTTCGTTTGTGTAGACGCGGTTTCAACCGCCGAGTATAAATCGAGGCAGAGCCTCTGGATATTCGTTCCCAGGCAGAGCCTGGGAACGAGTCTAACTGTAAACAAGCAAAGCGCCAGCAGAAATAACTTTACTTTTTTCAGTTTCAATTTAGTCCTTTTCATTCTTTCTCCTAAGTTGCCTGTGGTAACTATTCTATCTCTTAGTCTGCGGAGGCAGACTTCGTTTGTGTAGACGCGGTTTCAACCGCCGAGTATAAATCGAGGCAGAGCCTCTGGATATTCGTTCCCAGGCAGAGCCTAGGAACGAGTCTTCCTTCTTCCTTCCTTCTTCCTTCTTCCTTCTTCCTTCTTCCTTCTTCCTTCCTTCTTCCTTCTTCCTTCCTTCTTCCTTCTTCCTTCTTCCTTCTTCCTTCTTCCTTCCTTCTTCCTTCTTCCTTCTTCCTTCTTCCTTCCTTCTTCCTTCTTCCTTCCTTCTTCCTTCTTCCTTCTTCCTTCCTTCCTTCCTTCCTTCCTTACTTACAGTGGTAAAAGCTTGCCAATAGTCTTATTTTCAGGGCGGAAAGTTGTCTGGGCGACTCGTTGAATATCCGTGGGACCTACCTTAGCAATAGCATCCAATTGCTTAAACAAATTGCGCCAAGAACCAGTTTTTACTTGATAATCCAGCAGGGAAAATGCCATGCCCATGTTAGAATCGAGCGATCGCAATAAACCAGCCCTCGCCTGAGTTTTCACTTGCTCCAATTCCTCAGCAGAAACCGGCTCTGTTTTCAGGCGATCGATTTCCTTGCTCAAAGCCACCGCCACCTCATCAACCGTGCGCCCCGGAGCAGTTTGAGCGTAAAATAACATTAAATTCGGATACTTTTCTCCCGGATAACCGCTAAAACCTTGAGCCGCCAAAGCTAATTGCTTTTCTACTACTAAAGATTTGTAAAGTCGAGAAGTGCGACCATCGCTGAGCAAAGAACCAATTATGTCATAAATCGCATTATCGGGATGGTTCATCGCAGGTCTGTGGTATCCTTCCAAATACCAAGGTTGAGTTGGCAATTTCAGCGTTACTTCCTTAGTTTGGGTTTGGGGAGGTTCGACAATTTGCAATTGAGGAGCCGCTGGCTTGGCTTTGTAGCGGCCGAAATAAATTTGCGCTAGTCGCTTCACCTCCGAGGCTTTCACGTCTCCTACCACTGCCACAGTCAGCTTGCTGGGGACGTAATGAGTGTCAAAAAACTTTTGTACATCGCTACGGGTGAGGTTTTGAATGTCTTGAGTGTAGCCAATTACGGGGCGGCGATAGGGATGGACAGAGAAAGCTTTGTCAGCAAAAAGTTCCACCATTTGTCCGATGGGGGAATTTTCGGTTCGCATTCGGCGCTCCTCTAGAATCACCTGTTTTTCTTTGTAAAATTCCCGAAATACTGGTTCTAGAAATCGCTCCGATTCCAGGGACATCCACAGTTCTAATTTATTAGCTGGCAGGCTATAAAAATACATTGTGGCGTCGGTAGAAGTGGCGGCATTGAGCCCGACTCCGCCTGCTTGTTCGACAATTTTGCCAAATTCGTTGCGTTTGACAAATTGCAATGCTTCGCTTTCAACTTTGTCAAATTCTGCTTGGAATTTAGCGACTTCTGCGGTTTTACCGCTGGCTTTGGCTGCTTGGATTTGCGCGAAGAGTTTGTCTTGTTTTTCTAGGAGTGGTTTTTCAGCTTTGTAATCCGTAGTGCCAATTTGGGGCGTGCCTTTGAAGGCTAAATGTTCGAGGTAGTGAGCGACTCCTGTTTGCCCGTCGGGCTCGTTTGCTCCTCCCACGTCAGCATGAATTAGAAAGGATGCTACGGGTGCTCTTGGTCTTTCTAGTACGATGAATGTCATGCCGTTGTCAAGCTTAAATTCGCTGACTTGGCTAATTACTCGATCGAGCGATGGGACAACAGACACTGCTGCGGAGCCGTTAGCAGGGTTTTCGCGGGCGAGGGCGATTTGGGGGCTAATTCCCCACCACAGCACCACAGCGGCCAGCAGGGAGGCTAGGAGTCGTATTTTGGGTTTGGGGGATTCCCTAGGGGATAGTTTCGGTTGACGAGGTTTTGGGGACGGCGGGATCATGGGATTTGAGATTTGAGATTTGGGATTGGGCATTGTCACAAAGCAAGATGTTTATGCCGAATAAAAGAGATTCTTTTTTTAAGCATAAAGATTTTTTGAGTCATAAGCGATCTGTTGCGTCGCAAGTGCTACGCTGATACAGCCAAGCTCAAAAATGATCTAGGGTTGAACAATCAAGTTTTGAGTTTAAGATTAAAGTCACTTACAACTTAAAACTTAACATAATTTAGTCCCTAAGTCCCTAAGTCGATATTCCAATTCGCCAATTACCGATTACAAAGCTATGCGAATTTTTAATCAGTCTCCTCCTGCTGAAACAGAAACCAAGAAACGGATTTTACAAGCGGCTCAACGCTTGTTTGCTCGTAGTGGATATGATGGCACTACCACTCGCGATTTAGCAGCGGCGGCGGGAGTGGCAGAGGGGACTCTGTTTCGGCATTTTGATAATAAAAAAGCAATTTTGATTGAGGTAGCCACAGAAGGATGGGTGGAATTACTGACTGATTTGTTGACGGAATTAAGCGAAATGGGCAGTTACAAAGCTGTGGCTCAGGTAATGCGGCGGCGGATGCTCAATATCCGCGAGAATAGCGACATGATGCGGGTGTGTTTTTTGGAGGCGCAATTTCACCCAGATTTGCGCGATCGAATTCAGTTAGAAGTAATTGGCAAGATGAGTGAGGTAGCCGAGGCTTTTTTTGAAACGGCAATGGAAAAAGGAATTTATCGGCAGATGAATCCGAAAATTGTGGCTCAGGTGTTTTTGGGGATGTTTGCAGTGGCAGGTTTTAGTCAAAATACGATTATGGAGCCTAATGCTTCTCCGCAGCAAATGCAGGAAATGGCAGAAGGACTCGCCGACATTTTTCTAAATGGGGTTTTAATTAAAGATGAGTAATTACTCGATAAATTCGTACATTTGTTGCACCCAATTCTCCCGGTATTCCTGCCATTCCTCCGTCACTACTTCCCAAGTTGTATTGCTTTCTAGTTCCAACAATAGACTTGATACTTCTTCAAGAGTAGATGCTATTTGACATCCTTTTATCCAACTTTTACGGAGCTTTTTCCATTGACTTTGTACGGCTTCTGGCTGAAAGTTTGATTCTAATTCAACTAGCAGCATTGCTAGTTTTTTTTCGTCAATGGCTGCTGAAACATCGCTCACCCAATCGTCGCGAATTTGTTTCCATTCTTCCGTCACTGCTTCCCATTCGAGGTTTGCTTCAAACTCTAACAGTAATTGGTTTAGTTCTACCATGTTAAATTTTGTCTTGTTTGCAGTTTGTGCTAGGATTATACAAAAAATATTGATTCATCCTGTGGATTCTTTATAATGATTAATGAATTTACTAAGATTCAGTGGGTTCAGAGAGTGTTGTGGATAGGGATTGGTTGTCAACATGGAACATCGAGAGAATTCATCGAAAACGCGATTCAACAAGTATGCCGCAGCTATCATTTAGCGTCAAGTGCGATCGCCGGTGTTGCGACAATAGACACGAAAGCCAATGAAGCTGGAATTATGGAACTTTGTCAAGGGCACAACTGGCCTTTGAAAACTTTTTCTGCTAGTGTCTTAAATTCTGTAGAAGTTCCCCATCCTTCAAATATGGTAGTGGCAAAAGTAGGGACTAAAAGTGTAGCAGAAGCCGCTGCACTTTGCGCGATCGAACTTGGATATTGTCCCATTGTCCAAAACAGGCAAGATGCCTGTTCCACAAAGAGTGAATATTGTTGTGGGGTGGGCAAGATGCCCACCCATGAAAGGCTTTTAGTTCCTAAACAAATATTTATATCGGAAGAAAAAGCAGGCTCTGTAACTGTAGCCGTTGCAGTTTGTGCGATCGCCCATAGGGGATAAGATGTTACAGATCCAAAGAGCGATCGGCATTCACAAATCGACCAATCAAGCCAGAAACAAAGGACAAAACAATTGAACCAAACAAAGCAGGCCAAAAACCATTAACGGCAAAACCGATACTGAAGACACCAGCCAACCACGACGCCAAGGAAAGCGAAATCGCATTCACCACAAATAAAAACAAACCCAAAGAAAGAATGCTCAAAGGCAGCGTCAACAATGTCAGAATCGGCCGCACCACCGCATTCACAAATCCGATCGCCACGGCTGCTAGCATCGCCGCCGGAAAGCTAACTACCGTGATACCTGGTACAATGTTAGCTGTAATCACCAGCGAAACTGCTGCTACTACCCAAGTTAATAAAAAACTTAGCATATCGTTTTTTTCATCTCCATCACTATTAATTGAGATTTTAACTCTTGAGTCGATCGCCCAAAGTTCGGAATACACTACCAAATATCCACCTTGCCATAACACCCAACTTATGAGACTCCGGCTACTAGCTACCTTCCTATTGACACTCTGTATCTTAATCTTCCCCCTGCCGGCTTGGGGCCAATCTAAATATTATGCCCCACCCCTGTCCTTTAGCAACGCCGAACTGACAAGACGCGATTTTTCCGGTCAAGTCTTGCGGGCTGCGGAATTTTCTAATGCTAACATGGACTTGACTAATTTTTCTAAGGCCGATTTACGGGGAGCAATTATGAGTGCTTCGGTGATGACTCAGGCGAATTTGCATGGAGCAAATTTAACTAATGCAATGATCGATCAAGTTAAATTTACTAATGCAGATCTGAGTGATGCTATTTTAGCAGAAACTATTTTGCTGCGTTCTACCTTTGAGGGAGTTGACATCACCGGGGCTGATTTTACTGATGCCATTATGGACGGTGCACAAATCAAAGAATTGTGCAAAATAGCTAGTGGGAGTAATTCACAAACCGGGATTGATACTCGCGATTCTTTGGGCTGTCGCTGATGTCCTCGGAGGGCCGGCACTCTTGGCACAACCCCTACCAAGAATGAAACCACCTTGGGGGGGTTCTTCTTCCTTCTTTTCCCCCCTTGGGGGGCAGGGGGGGGTTCTTCTTCCTTCTTCCTTCTTCCTTCTTCCTTCTTTTCCCCCCTTGGGGGGGGGCAGGGGGGGGTTCTTCTTCCTTCTTCCTTCTTCTTTCTTCTTTCTTCCTTCTTCCTTCTAATTATGAACACCAAAACTTCTAAATCTGGCAATTTGATGATGCGGTTGGCATTAAGTGCGATCGCCTTTTCCACTTTTTTCCTACCTCAACCAACCTTAGCTCAAGCTAGTAGCTTAACCAATCCCCAGCCACTGCAAGACTTTCAAACTAACGACAATCCCGATCCTTTTTCCGGCGGCAATGGCGGCAGCCGAGTATTGGATTTAATTCACCGATCCCGATTGGGAAACGGCCGCAGCATGGAAGAATTTAGTAGCGAACAGCGACAAAATTTAAACGATGCGGCCGCCGAATTTCGGAACAAACAGCGCCTACTGCTGGAAAAACCAGCAGTAGCTTCACCAGAGGAAACACCCACTGAAATTACCGCACCTGTTCCCTAAATTTCCTCCTACTTTGTTAGTGCGCGCACCATCGGGACAAAAGTTTGTGTAGACGCGGTTTTTAACCGCCTGGATTCGCCTTGACAAACCCCCCAAATACGGCAATACCGTAATACTTCCAAGGGACTGCGATCGCCTCAAATCCCGCTTGGGCTAGCATGGCCAAATGTGTATAGAGTGTCGCTAGGCGATCGGGATGAGAATACCCATAAGATACACTCGTCCCCACATTCCCGCGAATTTCTGCCAACTTTTCCCCCTGACTTGCAGCCCACTCTTCCCGCGCCACTTGATAAATCTTTTGCACGATCGCAGATTCTGCTAACATCGGATCGGCATTCCAAAAACAGCCATTAGGATTCAAATTTTCATAAATACGTTCAAACAATTTCAACTTCATTTCATCATCCAGATGATGAATGGCCAGAGATGAAATACAAGCATCAAATTTATCACGCAAACCCGAAAAATTGGGATTAGTTGCCCATTCTCCAAAATCCAACTCGACTCCAGTCCACCTAGATCCATATCCTGCCAACTCTATTTTGGCACGAGCAAAATCAAGCATTCGTGGTGAATAATCCAAAGCCACTATTTCCGCAGATGGATAGCGTTGCAGAACTTTTAAACTAAGTTCTCCGGTACCGCAACCCAATTCTAAAATCCGGTGGTTCGCATTAAATATACAACCTGCTAATACATCCAGCATTTCATCATATTTAGGCAAAATTCGCCGAATACCGGTATCAAAATCCGCAGTATTGATAAAAACTTCTCCCGGCAATATCTCCTTGTTTACAGGTGAGGCAGTAGAATTAGAATTCACGATCGCTAACCATAGACTACAATTGCCATCTTAACCGACATACATAAATAACTACAACTAGCGTTATTAAGTTATGCGTACTTTTACGGAGAACTCAAGTCTTGGCAGTAAACAATTATAAACAACCTCTAACACTCTACTGTCTTTCTCTAGCTCTGAAGCCCTAAAAATACCCAAAAAAAGCAGTGTTATGTTGGTAGTAAATCAAAATAACCATCAAACCTCACACTTGAGGATACCATGCAACACTTAATTTCTGGCAGTCTGGCTGCGATCGGGCAATTAGTTTACAAACGAGTTATCCTAGCAGTAACAGTCCTATTCTGTGTAGGTGTAGCCGTAGCGATGACAAATATGTCTGACTACGATATTTTGCGAAATAAATATCAGTTTGAAGACAGAGGAATTATCCATGTTAAAGGAAAGGGTGATATGAATACCTATCTGCTGGAGGGTAGATTAGTTAGTTCACAGTCAGTTTAAATTGTATATGATAAGTCAGGGGGCATTTTCATAAATACTGACTGCTGATTTTTTCCTTCTCATAATTAGCCATTTGCAAAACAGTAATTTTATGTCATTCAGGTTTTTGTCATTTTTAGGTTTTTTCAAATCTCGCTTATCTCGCCAAATAGCCCTGTGGGTATTTGCGAGCATTTTAGTAATAGAAGCAATTATTTTAGTTCCCTCTTATTTTCGGCGGGAAGATGAACTATTAATGCAATTAGAACAAGTATCTCGCGCTACTATTGATTCCCTAGTATTTTTGCTCAAACAAGATATCTCCGATCGCCTTTTTTTGGAAAACAAAGTAAAAACTGCGATCGAACAATCAAAAATTATCTTAGGATTATCTATATATATGACCAACGGTCAGCTAATATATACATTTGGCGAAGCACCAGAAATTAATTTCAATCAAACAAAAAATGAGCGAATTTTACGCAAGCACTCTCTAGATTGGAAACGCTATGATGTTGCTTGGACCAATGAATATCTGGGAGGAAAATACACTTTAATTGTGCGTCACGATGCTTCATCTGTTCAACCAGAATTATACGCATTTATCTGGCGGATATCAATTTTAGTGCTGATTATAACAGCCTTTGTTACTACTGTGACCATGCTATTTTTAGGAGGAACAGTAATTGCACCTATCTTGAGACTGCGGGATGACTTGATAGCTGCGGGAGATGCTTTAAGCCAAAATCGCATACAACCAGATTTCTATTCTTTTTCAGTCAAGCGCGATGATGAATTAGGAGAAGTAATGGTGGCTTTCAATCAAATGTTTTGCCGAGTCTATAAAGAAATTGCCCAGCGACAAGCAGCGGAAGAAATATTGCGTGCAGAACAAGAAAAATCCGAACGTTTATTATTAAATATCTTACCAAAAACCATTGCCGATCGCCTAAAAACAGGTCAAATCAACATAGCTGACGGATTTGCCGAAGTCACCATTTTGTTTGCGGACATTGTGGGATTTACCGAAATCTCCTCCCGCACGTCTCCCCAACAATTAGTCGAATTACTGAACAAAATATTTTCAGCCTTTGACAATTTAAGCGAGCAATATGGACTGGAAAAAATCAAAACAATCGGTGATAATTATATGGTAGCTGGCGGTTTACCAGTCTCCTGTGAAAATCACGCCGAATCTATTGCAGAAATGGCCCTAGAAATGCAGCAACAAATTATGAAATTTAGCGACGAAAGCGGCGAACCACTCCAGATTCGGATTGGCATTAATACAGGTCCAGTAGTCGCCGGTGTCATCGGCACAAAAAAATTTATCTACGACTTATGGGGAGATGCTGTCAACACAGCAAGCCGCATGGAATCCCAAGGATTTCCTGGTAAAATTCAAGTCAGTGATTCAACCTATAAATTGTTGTGCCATAAGTATTTATTGAAAACACGCGGTACAATTAATGTCAAAGGCAAAGGAGACATGACTACTTATTATCTAATTGGGAAGAAAAATTAAAAGAGGAGAAATTGTGGACAAACGTGAAGAAGTGACGATCGCCGAATATCAACTAACAGCCGAATCATTCCGAGAAGGAACATGGCATCACGATGTCTCCCAAAATCGGGACGCACTGACGGCTGCGATGCCCCGCAACCCCGGTAAAATCCTAGATATAGGATGCGGACCAGGACGAGATTTGGTGGCGTTCAACAGCCAAGGACACACAGTTGTGGGTTTAGATGCCACACCAGCTTTTGTAGAGATAGCTAAAAAGTTATCTGGATGCGAAGTTTTGCACCAATCTTTTCTGAACTTAGATTTACCAATTGCAGAGTTTGACGGTATTTTTGCCAATGCTTCCTTGATTCATGTTCCCAGAGATAAGATGGTGAAAGTGCTGACAGATTTGCACAAAGCCCTAGTGATTAACGGTGCAATTGTGATGTCAATGTGCCGGGGAGACTGGGAAGGCTACGACGAGCGACCGACAGGAAAACGCTATACTACTGGATGGGAATACCATACTTTAGCGCCTTGTTTAGAACAAGCAGGATTTGCAATGGTCAATCATTACTATCGCCCACCGGGTTTACCACGCGAAGCTCAATCTTGGGTAGTGATGGTGGGGAAAAAAATCTAATGGGAATTGGGAATTGGAAATTAGTCTCCTCTCTTCCTCTCTTCCTCTGTGTTCTCTGCGCCCTCTGTGGTTAAAGAAAAAAATAATTTACAAATTGATAGAGGATTGTTATAATACTGCATAAGACAGAAAATAAAGCTATCATAAACACTGATATGACAAAGAAACTCCACATTTTTTTAGCCGGTGCTAGCCGAGGCGTAGGTAAAGAAATTGCGAAATGTTTGACAGAACAAAATATTGAAGTAACTGCATTTTTGCGATCGCCAGAAACCAGCCCAGAATTAGCAGCAATGGGCATCAAAGTCAATCTGGGCGATGCTTTGGACTCGGAGGCTGTGGATGCAGCCATGACTGGTAGCGCACCAATTGATGCCGTAATCAGCACCATCGGAGGCTTGCCAAAAGATGGACAAAGAGCAGATTATTTAGGCAACAAAAACTTGATTGATGCGGCTGTCAAAGCCGGAGTAAAAAAGTTTATTTTAGTTTCCTCCATCGGTAGTGGTAATACTGCCGGCGCTTTGCCACCCCAAGCTTTAGAAACCTTGGGTCCAGTATTAATCGAGAAGGAAAAAGCCGAAAATCACTTGATAGCAAGTGGGATGATTTATACTGTGATTCGTCCGGGTGGGCTCAAATCAGAACCTGCAACGGGAAATGGTGTTTTAACTGAAGATTGTCGAGTAGCTGGCACTATTCATCGGGCTGATGTTGCGCAGTTAGTTTGTCAATGTCTAGTTTCTGATGTTGCTAATAATCGGGTTTTGTCGGCTGTAGATAAACAAATGGTTTATGGTAGTCCCGAATTTGAAGTGTTAAATTTTTAAGGGCTGACACGGCTTAATTGTAGGAGGAGACGGCAGTGCCCAAAGCGTGTCAACTTAAGCTGTCAACCCGCCAAGTCTGTTAGTCATTCCAGGAGTCCAACCGGGGTTGAAACCCCTTTCTAATAGAAGACAGTCCTCTCAAACAGGACTCAAGAAATCATCAGTCCTCTTTGAGAGGACTTGCGCTTTGAGGCAGGGGTTTCAACCCTTGCCGGACTGTGAAATGAACCTTAAGTTGACACCTATGGGCATTGCCGTGTCCTCTCAAGAATCAAAAGGCTTAATGTACGATCGCCCCATCGCCCAATCTAAAACCAAACCGGCGATCGCAAATAATACCACACTCTCAACACTCCCAACCACAAAGGGCAATAACTCCTGTACCACAGGCAATTTCCCAGCCTCAAAAAACCATCCCGCATCCAACTGTCCAAAAGCCCGCACCAGCCCAAAAGCCAACACCACACCGGATTTTAGCTGCGGATTAGTATCGGTGCGAAGGGCATAGCGGTAAGTGACACCGAATAGAAAACCAGCCAAAAGGGCGATCGACCCTTTGAAAGCAAAATTTAGGTCGATCGCCTCTACCTGCAATCCCGCCAGAAAATCAAACCTAGGGACTATAATCAAGCTATTAATAAGGGCGATCGCTCCAAAACCCCAAAACATCCCAAAAGCAGCAACAGCCCCTGCTTTCAAAGATTCCACCCGTTCAGCAGCACTAAAATTCGACAAATCCTTCACAGCGTCCTCGTTTCAAAAATGGCTCAAATTGACTTATCATAAGGTTTGGAGTCATTTTGTACAGTTTGTTAAATAGCTATGGATATTTTGTCACTCGGTTGGGTTTCGGTGCTAGTTCTGTTCTCCTTCTCGATTTCAATGGTCATTTGGGGACGCAACGGTTTCTAGGTTTCACAATAGCTTGCGAAACAGATATTGTGAAGTACCCCAACTATAGCAAAGCTTTAGTTAGGGTACTTCACAACTATTCATTGTCCATTTCATCGGGATTAGGTAGTAATGGTTCAAGCAATCCTAGGAGTTCTGGGATATCAGCTTGAATAACATCCCATAGGGTGTCGAAATTGAGTCTATCATAATGATGGGTAAGAATGTCTCTCATTCCAGCAATCTCTCGCCAGGGAACTTCAGAATACTGGTTCCGAAATTCTGCTGACAGTCGCTTAACAGCTTCTCCCATCACAATGACTTGATAAAAAATTGCAGATTGTTTTTCCTCATTGGTTTCCAATACAGATTTATCTAGTCCCTCAGCAAATTGCAAAACTCGTCGTACAGCGCTGATAATATCTAGTAATGAAGCCCGATCTCTGCTAGCCTTATCCCTGCTCATAAATCACCTGTGCTGTCTGAAGAATTTCAGGGCGACGAATCCAATTTTCACTTTTTTCGATAGATTGTTTGAGCGCAATATCTACCGAGCGCCCAAAGCGTGATTCCAATTCGTGTTTGATTTTGGCAAGAGTCAATAATCCCTGGCGTGCTTTGGGTGCAAATCTTACGAGAATATCAATGTCGCTATCTGCGTGAAAATCCTCGCGCAACACTGAGCCAAACAGTGCCATTTCCACAATTTGCCACTGTTGACAAAATTCAGAAATTTCCATGAAGGAGAGTCCTAATCGTTGTTGGATTTTGGGATTGAGATCCGCTAGTGTTTTTTGCATTTTTTGTTCAGTTTGTAGAAGACTACGACAGATTGCAATACACTTGGGTTAATACTGTTAATTCCCGGAGATCCCCCTCGCATCCCCACCCCCCCCTAGCCCCCCCACCCCCCCCTGCCCCCCCACCCCCCCTGCCCCCCCCAAGGGGGGATGGGGGATGGGGGAAGGGGGACTTTGAGAAAACTCTTGTCCCCCCCTTCTTAAGGGGGGCTAGGGGGGATCTGTCTTATCTGAACCGTATTGCAATTGCACCATCAATGTAGGGTACGACAAATTGCACTATCAATGAACCGCCCCTACTAATTCATAATGTAAAAGCATCAATTTGGTGGCGGGAATTGTCTCCATCGCATAAGTTGTGCCATCTTGATGAGAAAATTCTACCTCAAAAGCACTGCCATCAAATTCCATCACAACTGTTCCGACTTGTCCTTTAAACAATTTAATGATTTGTTTTGTTTCAAAATGAGTTGCTTCTAAGTCTTCTGTTAAAGCAACAATATCTAAGTCTTTAATTGTTTCCATTATTTTCACCTCACTTTTTGACGGGATAACAACTTGTTAATCTGGGTAAACTTTCACCTGAGCGGATAATCCAAGCTGCTAGAATCAGAGATTCACCTACTTCCGTTTTTAACCAGAATTTCATGTTGTAATATGTTCCATATTCATTGGTTTTTTGAATAACAACGTCTTCGTTGATAGCAGCTTTTTTTAAAGCCTGTTTGAGCAGTTCAGCATTTTCTAGGGTAATGCCTAACTTACTGGCAAACAAAATAGCTTTATTTTTTCCTTCTTGGTGATTCAGATTTAGAGAATATTCTTCTATTTTATTGCCTAAATCTGCTAGATGACCATTTGGTAGTTTCACTATTAATAACTTTTTTTAAGGACAAAAGAGAATATTGGTTGGGTGAGGGTGAGGGCGGGTTTTTCAAGATTGTTTGTGGCTAACAAAATTCATCGGTGAACCCGCCCCTACAAATTTTACCATCAATGTAGGGGCGGGTTCACCAACCATAATTGCCAAAAACCCACAATCTCATAAACCCGCCCCCGCCCCACCGAAAAATTCATAATTAATTGATTGTAACGATGGGGTGACGATGGTAAATCGGGGTTATTCGTTGGGTGGGGGCGGGTTTTTCAAGATTGTTTGTGGGTGTCAAAATTCATCGGTGAACCACCCAATGCCCCATGCCCCATGCCCCATGCCCGATGCCCCATGCCCCATGCCCCATGCCCGATGCCCCATGCCCATGCCCGATGCCCCATGCCCCATGCCCCATGCCCCATGCCCCATGCCCAATTCCCCAGTACCAATAAAAAAGCCAGGGATTGATATCCCCAGCTCGAAACATAACACATTAAGTTTTGAGAATTCGTGGGTCGCTCTTTTCAGAATCCTACCGTACCCACTCCTAGCCCAATTAAATCAGGGTAATGTCAGTAGCCGATAGACCGGGTTTGCCGTTCAGGATGGCCAGCGTCACCCCTGGGTTAGGACCAGCAATACCATCAGGGTCATACCCTAATCGTCCGTCTTCAGCTTGATAGAAGAGGAATCCTTGATTGGTAGTAGCCCCTGCTGGACCAAAACGGCTACTGTAAGCCCCAGTCTCAAGCACCAACAAAGACCCAGAAGAAAGTCGATTGGTGTCAGGAAATGGGTTCAAGGCGCTGAAGCCTGTCTGCTGGAACACCAACTTGTCTTGACCGGACACAAAGTCACCAATTTGGTCTGGGTTAGTACCAACGTTGGGGCTAGCGACGGGGAAGCCGCTGTTGGGGCCGATGCCGCCGTTGAGGCTGACGCCCTCACCGGAGTTGTTGTAGTAGATGGTGTCATTACCGTTGCCACCAATCAGTGTGTCAGCACCAGGCCCGCCACCGAGAGAGTCGTCGCCATCGCCTCCGATCAAGTAGTCGTTACCAAAGCCGCCGAGCAACACGTCGTTGCCGCCACCGGCATTCAAGGTATCGTCTCCGTCAACTGTTGCAACTGCTCCGCTAGGAAGAGTAGCTGGGCCGCCATACAGTGTGTCATTCCCGCTACCGGTAGTAATCACATCAGTACCATTGGCACCAAAGATGAGGTTGTTGCCCTGGTCGTCGGTAATCCTGTTGACAGTTGTAACATTGGGTGAGGCAAAATTAACACTGCTAGCGTAGGAGATGAAGTCATTGCCGGCAGAGTCGCCAATCAACTTATCGTTCGTAGTCCCAAAAACGATTGTGTCATTTCCTCCACCACCATTCATGATGTTGGTGACGGTGCCATTAAAACTGCCAACTAAGCTATCGTTGCCCAGGCCGCCTTCAAGAGTAATAGAAGTAGGAGTAGTACCAGTAAAAGTACCATTGGCATTGATAGTATCACCGCCATCTCCACCAGAGGCTACAGTAAAGATACCGCTCAGGCTGTCGTTGTCTGCACCGCCAATCAGCGTATCAGACGCAAAACCACCCTTCAGCGTGTCATCACCCGCTCCACCGTCCAGTAAACTCCGAGAGCCTACATATGTCAGACCCGCTGGGTTAGGTAATGGGTTAAATGTGGGTGGCGTAGTAGTCGATTCGATGAAGTCATTGCCTGCACCTCCGAGGGCGGTATCCTGCGTGGCGAAAACCGTGATCCTGTCGTTACCGTCGACGCCCTCAAACAAGTTTTTGCCACCACCCGACTGGCCGTAACCGCCAGTGATAGTATCGTTGCCAGCACCGCCCAGCAAAGTGATTTTTTCAACGCCGACAGTCAAAGTCTCGTTGTTACCATTGAATGCGTTGAATTGGGTCTGGATGCCATTCTTAATATATAAAGAATCGTCGCCCTCACCGCCATCCATGTAGCTGCTGCTGCCAACACCCTGCAGCGTGTCTTTGTCTTTACCGCCGAAGATACTGTCTCTGATACCGATACCCACAACCAAGTCGTCACCAGAGTCACCCCGCAAGACGTTGCTTCCTTGATTGCCACCGGAGCCTCCAGATAACGTAAGATTGAGGTTGTTGTCTCCACCTGCTTTGAAGAAACCCAAGGAGTCATTTCCCTTGCCACCGTAGAGGCTGTCTCTGCCCTTGCTCCCGCCCAAAAGTATATCTGCACCCTCATTACCATATATGACGTTAGCTTCGGCAGTACCTTGGAGGAAATCGTCTCCCGCACCGCCCTGTATCGTAGCGGGGGCTTCAGCGACTATCGTATCATTGCCTCCGTCGCCAAACAGCAAGGCGGGAGTAGCCTGAGATCTAATAGAGTCTTCGTTGTCACCACCGTTGATAGTATCGTTCGGGCCAACGGAAACGATAGTATCGTTATCGGCTTGGCCAAATATTAAGCTGCGGCCGATGGTAGAAGTTCTGATGAAATCAGCCCCACCTCCGGCGAAGATTGTATCCGGTCCCAGTCCCGTATCGTTCAAATCCCTTACATTAGCATCGTTATTTAGCGTTGTCATTACAGATTCACTCCTCTACTTAATTTGTCATCGCTGTTGCGACTACAGAGACTGCCTAAAACACTGAATGTTTGGATGCCGCTGTAGTTTAACTTGTTTGCCCGTCGTAAGTCTAGTCTAGTTCTGTTAACTCTGTCTAGACTTTCTGGATGGGGGACTTTTTCGTTGTAAGGTTTTATTTTCAATGTCTTCACCCTTCTATAATCCTTAATTGGACGGTCTTAGGTGCTTACGCTCTCCCAGACGCGGTTCATATTCTGAATGTTCCATGCTGGATCGGCGAGCTGGGATCGCGTCTAAACAGGGAAATTTCAAATTACAGCAGATTGCCGGTTTATGAGGTACTATCAATATCCCCGTAGGGACACTCCAAGAGCCCATAGGTGTCAACAACCAGGTCAAACCCAGCCAGAGACTGCTGGAAAGACCATTAAATCTAGATCCCCCCTAGCCCCCCTTCTTAAGGGGGGGACAGGAGTCTTTTCTCTCGTCCCCCTTCTTAAGGGGGGGACAGGAGCAGGGCTGTTTCATTCTCTTGTAGGGGCGGTGCCAAGAGTGCCCGCCCAGAGGTCTGAAACACATACAAAATCGTGGACGAAGAGGGTAGGCACGGGGGCACTACCCCTACAAAATGATGATTTGTCTGAGAATGAAACAGCCCTGGGGACAGGAGTCTTTTCTCTCGTCCCCCTTCTTAAGGGGGGGACAGGAGTCCGATCAAAGTCCCCCTTCTTAAGGGGGATTTAGGGGGATCTAGACTCTGGTAAAACCGAGAGATACCAATAGTTTCAGGCTTAAGTTGACACGCTTTGGGCTCTGGGAGTGTCCCTACAAGAGCTATGTACCTGAAAAGTGCTGTAAGAATCAAAAAAGGGTTCCGATCTAGGCATTAAAAGTCTACGCCTCGCTTGAGCTCTACCCCCCGATCGCCGTAGTGTTTGTGACAGTATACCTCTGAATGTACACTGGCTAAATCAAAATAAGCGTGGGGTTTATGACAGCGGCCGGTGATAATGATTTCCGTATCGCGGGGCTTGCGTAGCAAGGCTTCCACGATCGGCTCTACCGGCAGCAATTCTAAGTCTACTGTGGGATTGAGTTCATCGAGAATAATTGTTTTATACCAACCGCTGGCGATCGCCGCTTTGGCGATTTCCCAACCCCGTTCAGCTTCGGTGCAGTCCAACTCCTGCTGTTGCCCCCGCCAAACTATAGCATCCCGCCCGCACCGTTGGTGATCTACTAGCTGCGGGTAACTTTGGCGCAAAGCTGCAATTGCCGCGTCTTCCGTATAACCGGTGCCTCCTTTGAGCCACTGCACGATTAACACCCGGTGAGATTGGTCTAAACTAATACCTCTGCCGATCGCCTGCAAAGCTTTGCCCAGAGCACTGGTAGACTTTCCTTTCCCCGCACCTGTGTATATTTCAATACCAGAAATATTGTGTTCGGCTGCTGCGGGGTGGTGGTGGGGTTTCATTTCTGAATGCAAGTCAGCAATATCGAGCAAAGCTTGGGGGGTAGCCCTCCCTGTGGCGATTACTTCTAGATATTCTGGTTTGTGTTTGAGGGTTTGGACTACTTCATCTACTGGGAGCAAACCTAGGTCCAAAACGGGGTTTAATTCGTCTAGTACCACTACAGAATATAGCTCTGAGGCGATCGCCCCTTTGGCGATATCCCAACCCCGCTGGGCTTCGGTGCGATCGAATCTGGTGATAGCTTCTGGCCCAAAATATTCAGCCCTGCCGGTACGCACTTGGTCGATTAAGTGAGGAAATGCCCGCTGCAAGGCTTCTATGGCCCCGTCTTCGTCGTAGGAGCGGCCTGGTCCCTTGAGAAAGCGCAGCAGTAAGACTCGCGTGGGGGAGTCTGAATTGATACCCAGCCCGATCGAGCGCAAAACTACGCCTAAAGCAGCCTGAGACTTGCCCTTGCTAGCGCCATCATAGACGTGAATCTGACCGGCCGCGCGTTCCGATCGGGATGATGCTGTCCGAATACCAATGCCATTCCTTACCATAATCAATTATTTTAGTCTGTCTTGGGGTCGGTAGCTGAGGAAATTTAATGTTTTAATGTTTCCATCCTGTTAATGGATCTCGACATATTATACTATAAACAAGCTGATAATCTGCTACCATGCCATGTCCGACAGATTGGGGAAAATGTCCAGGCTGAAAATATCAAGAGGGCAAATTAGCTCGATCGTTGTCGTCCTGTTTGTGCCCGGTGGCGGAATAGATTCTACCCAGCCGTTATAGTTGTAAACTTTATGATTGCCAGTGTTTTTCCATTTCCGACTGTTTTGCTGCAAATTTTAATTTTGTTTGTGGCGATCGCGATCGAATCGTGGTTCCTACAAAAACTACTTAAACTAGACCCCAAAACCAGCGTTGAATATACAACAATCCTCAATTTATCTTGCGCCTGTCTAGGTTGGTTCCTTTTCTTCGGCCTTGAAAGCGTGATGCCAAAAGACCTGCGAGAACAGCTCATAGATTACACGATCTTAGGAGGGGGCCGCGATATTTACCCAGCCATAACTCTGATTGCTGTATTACTTTTAGCAATCACTTTTTTGGCCAAGTGGGAAGGATTAGAATTTCTCCAAAATTTGGTGGCTGGTACTAAAAAAACTTCTAAGCCTCAGTTCATAGGGCCACCCAGCCTCACCAAGCGTCCTCCCCAAAAAACTTTCCAAGTAACCACTGTTTTTGGCGCAATGTTAATTGCCCATACAGTTAGTAATTGTGTCATTCTAACCTTGTTATTTTTGCAAACATCTAATTAAAAAAATCTAGTAATTTTCTCAGGAATCAAGAATTACTTAATCCCTGAAATTATGACCTAGGGTTCGGGTGCATCTGTGTTTGGGCAAATATATTCGTAGGGGCGAAGCATGACCGCTGTAAATCTCTGGTTATCACTAACAAATTGTCTGCGGTCATGCTTCGCCTATGCAAAATCGGGATGCTCCCTAGGGTTCCATCTTCCATCTTCCTTCTTCCTTCTTCCATCTTCCTTATTCCTTCTATATGATGAAGCAATTTTTAGATATCACCCAGCAACTGACGAAGCTGACAAACAACCTTTTGGAAGTCAATAAAAAAGTCCAAAAGCAGATACTTCCGCCTAAAGTAGTCCACTGGAAAACACCTTTACTGATTAGCATATTGTTGGCATTACTGTCCGTGGCAGCCATCACAGACGGGCCAACCAGAACAACCATTGCTGATTTGAGTTGGTTATCTTTTATAATCTCCATGGGTCTGTTGACCAGTCAGCCACCTTTTGTGATTTACGGAGTCAGTATTAGCCCGTGGGTGACAAGTGTCTTAGTGGGCCTGTGGCTATTAGTCAGATTGCCGCCAGATAATCGCCCCATAGCATGGATAGCAGGACCGCCGATCGCAGTAGTAGTTCTAGCGGCCATAGAAATTTGGAATAGTGAATCCAAATGGGACAAAATTAAATCGCTAATTCAACCAGAGTTTTTAATTTTAACCCTGATTCATGTGATGATTTCTTGTTGGTTTGCTTTCCACTTTTTGATTCAAGGTTGGCTGCAAGATTATCCAAGTGTTTTGTCACAAAATATGAAAGAAAGTCATTATTTAGTGACATTTCAAGGCCCTACAATTAATCGTTCTAGAGGTGTAATTATCCTCAATGAAATGGAAAAATATCTCAAAAATCAAGCAGCAACCAAACCTTGGGCGCAGATAGAACAAATGCTGATAGATATTGACAACGAGCGATTTTTCCTCAAAAATGAAGCGTTGAAAAAACTTCAGATAGTTCCAGAAGATGGGAGTTGGGATGTCAAAACTTCCATCGTCCAAGGAGAGTCTCGTTATCAGTTAGAGATGCAAGCGACTTGGCTGGGGCTGGTTTTTAGACCGGAAATATATTCCTTTACCCAGTCTTGCGAAGTGATAAATATTGGCAATGCGGCGACGGTAGACTGTGGGGCTATCAAACGCTCTAAGCCGGGGCTAAAAAAGAATGGAAGTGGAGGAGATAGTCAAGTTTGATCCGGCTGCTAAATACGAATAACCCCGACTCTCTAGAATTTGTCGGGGTTCTCAAACCAATTACCAATTAGCTAGTAAATGAATCTCCGAAGAATTTTGACAGTTGCCATTAATGTATTTTGGGAAGTAATTCGCGATCGCATTCTTTACTTAATCGTTATTTTTGCTCTGTTGATGGCAGCAACAGTGCGGTTAATCCCGGAATTGGCGGCAACAACAGAGCAAAAAATCATCTTAGATACTGGCTTGGCAGCTATTAGTCTTTTCGGTCTAATGGTCACAGTCTTTGTTGCTACCGGATTGGTAAACAAAGAAATTGAAAAACGCACTGTTTACCTGTTAATTGCCAAGCCGATAAGTCGCGCTGAATTAATTGTTGGTAAACACTTAGGGCTGTCGGCGGTACTAGGTGTCCTGGTGGCGGCAATGACTGTTATTTATCTGGTAATTATGAGTTTGAGTCGCATTAATTACCCTTTGCAAAGCATTTTAATAGCTTCACTATTCATCTGGTTTGAACTGTGTTTGGTCGCGGCTGTAGGGATTTTATTGGGAGTTTTTAGTAGTTCTTTGCTCGCAAGTTTACTGACATTTGGTGTCTATTTAGTGGGAAACTCAACGCGGGATTTAGTGGCTTTGGGTAAGTTAACTAAGAATCCTGGTATTGAACAATTGATGATGGGACTTTATCTGATTTTGCCCGATTTGGCTAGATTTAATTTGAGAAATGATGCTGTTTACGGACAAGTTCCTTACTTAGCGGCTATGATTACAAATGTCGGCTATGGTTTGTTGTATGGGGTGCTGCTGCTGTCAATTTCAGTGGCTATATTTTCTCGTAGAGAGTTTTAACCATCATCTTCTATAGCAATCCTCGCATCATTTGTGAATTTCTTACTCCCGGACCTTGCTAAGGTCCGGGCTGGGGTGGGGTAAAAAAATTTACGACTCCTGCAAGGATTGCTATATACCTTCAGCGGGTGCAGTAAAATTGAATGGGCAAGCTAGAATATAGAAAAGATTATCGATCGCCAATCTCGACTAAAAATAAAACTTTTATTGGTAAAATGAGGTGTCCTATGACTGCTGTAATTCACAAACCAATATCACAGCTAAAAATTACCTGGCCGCTGCTACCCGATGATTTTATTCTACCAGATGACCCCGTGGAAAATATAGAACATCCTTTAATCGCGAATGGCTTGCGCCAGTCTGTAGTGGATTGCCCGGAACTAATAGAAAACGCACTGATAGTTTCTAATTTTGCATTGTGTGCTGCTGTGGACGATCGCACTATTTGCAAAGGCCCAGATTGGATGTACGTGCGCCCCGTGCAACCTTGGCCTCACAACTATCCCCGTCGTAGTTACACGCCTCATACCGAAGGAACAGTGCCTTCTGTAGTGATGGAATTTCTCTCAGCTACTTACGGTGATGAATACTCTGTCGAACATACAGAAGAAATCGGTAAGTGGTTTTTTTACGAACAAGTAATCAAAGTTCCTCGCTATGTGATTTTTCGACCGCATACGGGCAGAATAGAAGTCTATGCCCTGGAATCGGAGCGATACAACAATCAAGAACCGGATGAAAATGGGCGTTATTTGATACCTGGATTGGATCTGTTTTTGGGAGTTTGGGTGGGTACTCGCGAAGGTAGAACCGGAAATTGGCTGCGCTGGTGGAATATGGCGGGGGAGTTGCTGTTGTGGCCAGAAGAACGGGCAGAAGCTGAACGCCAGCGCGCAGAAGCCGAACGCCAGCGCGCAGAAGCCGAACGCCAGCGCGCAGAAGCCCAAAGCCAAGAAAAAGAGTTAGTCCAGACTCTGCTGGAACAGGAAAGACAGCGCAATCAAGAGCTTTTGGCTAGGTTAGCCGCCCTTGGCATCGATCCAGAATAAGTAAACATACTTAAAAAACCTAACACTCAGAACCCTGACTTCTTCTGGAAGTCGGGGCTCTAATATCGATCGCATTTTACAGCAATCAAAATAGAAATCATGTTAGTCGAAAAACTCGAAAAATTACAAACTCTCTTCGCAGAAATGGATCGGGCGCTGATTGCCTACTCTGGCGGTATTGATAGCACTTTGGTGGCAAAAATTGCTTTTGATGTCTTGGGCGATCGCGCTTTGGCAGTGACAGCAGTTTCCCCATCTTTATTGCCAGAAGATTTAGAAGATGCGCGGATTCAAGCAGCAGAAATTGGGATTGCCCACCAAGAGGTGGAAACTCAAGAAATGGCCAATCCTAATTACACTTCTAACCCGGTTAATCGCTGCTATTTTTGCAAAAGCGAACTGCACGATACTTTGAAACCGCTAGCACTTGCTAAGGGTTATCCTTATGTGGTGGATGGGGTTAATGCTGATGATTTAAAGGATTATCGTCCGGGAATTGTGGCGGCGAAGGAACGGGGAGCCCGATCGCCTTTGGCAGAAGTCGGCATGGCTAAATTTGAAGTGCGACAATTGGCAAAAGAATTAAATTTGCCTTGGTGGGACAAACCAGCTCAACCTTGTCTGAGTTCGCGCTTTCCCTACGGTGAAGAAATCACCGCGGCCAAGTTGCAAAGAGTTGGGCGCGCTGAACGGTATTTGCGGCAGTTGGGACTGAAAAATCTGCGAGTGCGATCGGATGGAGATACGGCGCGCATTGAGTTACCAGCGGATGAGATTCAGGAGTTTGTGTTAAAGCAAGATTTGCCTGCGTTGGTGGCCGTGTTTCAAGAGTTTGGTTTTGTTTACGCGACTTTGGATTTGGAGGGATTTCGCAGCGGCAAATTAAATCAGGTTTTGCAGCCGGAGTTGTTGGAGAAAAAAGGTTGATTAGTTTTGCATAGAATTAGCTCCCCCTACCCCCCCCAGCCAATGAATAATCGGAATTGCTATTTTGGGAATACGATCGCCAAATCTGGCAAAATCTTAATGGTTTCACAATTTAGTTCCACCCTTCGCCGTTTTGATTTCACTCTCCCAGCATGAAAACTCTCCAGTGGCCAGCTTGGTTCCCCTATCCGATTTCGTGGTTAAGGGCATTTGCTCTGGCTCAGAGTTTTAGCTTTGTAGTCAACAGGGGCATTCCTCTGGTTAACGATGATAGGGGCTTCCTGAGTTTACTGCTAACCGCTTGGCTGATTCAGTTGCCTTTGTTCTTTGTTGCTCACTTTTTTGCCACCACAATCTTAAATCCCCTCATCACTCTGGTTTCCGCCAGCTTTCTCCGGGGGCGCAAGTTCCAGCGCCGACCTACGGGGATGCGCCAGCACCTGCGGGAAGGCTTGAATGCTCTAGTAGTCATATTTCTGGCCTTTAATCTGTCCCTGCTGGTGCAAATGGCGATTTTTTATTGGCCAGCACGCTCGATCGATCCAGGACAATTATTCACAGGAATATCTACTCTCACCAAGGTGGCGATCGCCGGTGAATTCGATTTTTGGCTCATCAAACTAGCCGCCGCTTTGTCAAGTTTAACACTATTAGCAGCACCCCTATATCAACACGATTTCCGAGTCCGCCAAATGCGGGCTGCTCAAAAATTGACCGAAATTGCCGAACTGGAAATGACTTTGTTGCAAGCTAAAAAACTCCAGCGTCAAAGAATCAATTTATTGAGACAGTCAGAAATTCAAATTCTCGGATTTTTACTGATAATCGCTATGGTGATTGGTGGCGCTGTTTTTTTGGCGGTCAATTTGCGGGGAAATCAGCCGTTTTTATCCCCCGCAACTGAGGGGATCAAAATCCCGCCTTTGGCTATGAAATCTGGCGATCCTTACCTTCGGGCACTGATGCGAACTATTTCTGCTAGCGAATCCAATGTTGCTCGACCTTATCACGTTGTTTACGGTGGTAAATACCTGTTAGATTTGAGCCATCATCCTGATTGGTGCGTCAAGATTGTGAATGGTCCCAATCGCGGCAAATGTACTACGGCTGCGGGCAGGTATCAATTTTTGAGTTCGACTTGGAAAGATAAAGCTCAGCGCTATCACCCCCGGCCTACTAATTTTATTGTTTGGCAAGATTACAGTTTTGAGCCGGAATATCAAGATGCGGTGGTTTATGCTTGGTTGAGCGATCGCCAATTTTGGAAAGCTGATATTTCACAGATGTTGAAGGAAGACAAATTAACTGAGGTTTTGCGGATGTTGTCGGGAACTTGGACGAGTTTGGGATATGGCATTGAAAACAATTCTATGAGTTCTAGTTTGCCTAAAGTTTATAGAAAAATGCTCGATGAAGAGTTGAAAAATGCTAGTTCTTAGTTAACAGTTATTGGTGATTTGTGATTGGTTGTTTGTTATTCCTGATTTATGATTCATTCCGGCTCCTTCGCTAATAACTAATAGTTCAGTTTGGGTAAAAATGCTGTCAAACATTTGTACAATTCTAATCCGGGTCCTGCTTGCAGCGGATAAAGTTGGTCAAAATTAATTGGGCTTCCCGGCTCCAATTTCCACTCAGTTTTCTGTGCTGTTTGGGGAGCAATTTCAGTGGCTACTGTGATATTAATGACGTTGTTGTGCAGCGCTAAGCCCCGAAAACAGTAGCTTTTACCTGTGCGTTTGTCGGCATCGCTGCCGGTGATGTATCTATCTTGTTTGCGAAATTGGATTTCTCTAAAAGGTCGATCGATCGCAAAGGAGTCTCGATAGCGGTAGTCTCCGTCAGGTAAGCTGTTGATATTTGGTCTTATTTGAGCGATCGCTGTCGGTGCTTCTAGAGTTAGAATCAGGAAGTGTGCCCTTGGTACTTGGTAGTCAAACATAGCTGCAAAAATTAAAAATAGTAACAATATAGGTGCGATTTTTTTAAAGTGTAGATAAAGTGATTGAATCACAAACTGTCAAAAATTGTCAAAAATATGAAAACTTCTCAATCTCAGTCTTTAATTCTGTGGCGACAAGTAGGCGGCGTGGCGGCTTTGCAGGGAGCAATTACTCTAACTTGGATGCTTTACCGATTGTATTTACCTCAACTTTTAGCGGGATTTGGTTTTGCGGGATTTGACAGGGGAATCACTATTTTAGAGGATAGTTTGGCAATTGCGATCGAACCTTTTGCTGGCTGGCTTTCTGACAAGCAGCGTCACTGGATGGGAACTCGTTTTCCGCTGATTGTGGTGGCTACTATCCTGTCGTCGGTTATATTTATGGCGATTCCGGCTATTTTTATTTTTGGCAATCCAGTCTCCCCTCTGCGCTGGATTTTCCCTGTGGTAATTGTGGCTTGGGCGATCGCCATGGCGATGTTTCGATCGCCGGCTGTGTCGCTGTTGGGCCAATATGCAACTCAAACGCAGTTGCCCCACGCCATGAGTTTATTGGTGCTTGTGGGGGGATTGGTTGGGGCTGCAAGGCCTGTGGCGGGGGATTTTATTCTGAGTTGGGGTCCAGCTTTTGCCTTCGCTCTGGGTTCGTTTGTATTGTTGGGTGCGGTGGCTTTTTTGCGATCGGTTAATCCTGATGCTGCGGTGTCGGAATTGCCACCGGATACTGCTATTTCTGGGGCAGTTTCTATCAAAGCCTTGGGGTTAGTTGCGCTGACGGGAATGGCTGTTGCTTGGGGAACTCGCGCGATGGGAGAACGGATTTTGCCCCATGTTTTTAAAACTCAAATTGTGGGTGTTGATGCTAAGTTGTTAATGGCTGGATTTACCTTGGGTTTAGCTGTTTCTTGTTTGCTGGCTGGAGCGATTGCGGTGCGTTTGGGAAACCAAACCACGCTGTTAGCTGGATTGGTAGCAACGGCGGTTTTGTTGTTGGTAATGGTTTTGAGTCAGGGTTTTGTAATGGTGGCGGTGACTGTTTTGGCTGTGATTTTTAGTAATAGTTTCATTACTACTGGTGCGATTCCTTTTGCTTTGTCTCTGGTACCTCCGCATCGGGGAGGATTGGGAGTAGGATTTTATTTTGGTGGTTTTTCCCTGGGGATGAGTTTGTATTCTATGGTGTTTGTCGCACCTTTGGCAGTTGCTGCTGTGACAACGGCGATGGTGGGGGCGATCGCCTTTTTGGTTGCTGCGGTTTGTGTCCTCGCGGGCGATCGACTTAAATTGACACCCTATGTAACAAATTAATAAGAGTTATTATACAGTTGTTATACTGTTTTCGTCGATCCCCAGCTATCGTGAATTATTATTTCATCATTTCATTTATTTGGGCGATCTGAGCAACAATGGAAGTATGGCTCAAGCGCTGAAAAATTTTGCGGGCGCGGCATTCGGGAATAAATGAGGATACAGCTATGTTTTGCCTGACGCGAGAAACTAGAAGTTCTGGGCTAGTGGAAACCGGAAATCGGGAACTGCGAGGATCTACAACCTCTAATTCCCAGAGAACCCGCATTATCCAAGCACGGGTTTACAAGGATGAAGTTTTGGTGTCAGCGGCGCTGGCGGGATTGCCCACACTTTTGGCATCTCTGGAAAGCTTTTGTGAAGAGTAAAATTTGGCTGGTTGAAACCTGGAAATAACGGTTTTTTGGTCAAGTGAAATAACCCAAAACTTCGCTATTTCTTGGTTGTGATATCGCAGGATTTGCTCTTCTTGCCCCCAGATGAACCAGACCACAAAAAAAAGCTCCCTATCTTGCTTATTCATAGCCCACGGATTTATCCGTGGGAATGATATCAATTACCGTTATATCGGAATGATTAAACCACAGAGAACACAGAGGACACAGAGAAAGAGAAGAGAGAAATAGTAAGTAATATCAAATCCTCTCTTCATTGGAATTATTAAACTCTCTCTTCTCTTGCTTCGCGTACTTCGCGCCTTCGCGGTTAAATCATTCCGATACAACCGGAATTGATATAAGGGCGAACCATGACCGCAGACAATTTATTAGCTCGCGCTAGAGATTTACAGCGGTCAGGCTAGAGCATCGTACTAATATATTTGCAAAACACAGATCCACCCTAGCGGAACTTATATCTAAAATCCCACTCAGTTAATTATTTCCAGACACCCGAAAAGATATTTTTAACGGCGATCGCAATTCGATTTAAGTCTTCTTTCAGTAGCGGCGGCCAAGAAACTCCCCTGCGAACTCCTGCTTCAAATTGCTGCAAACTTTCTACCGACAGTAAATGCAGTGCCGAGATTAATTGCCGATCGAGCATGGGAGATTCTTGCAAACCCTCAAACAATATTTTTAAAGCTAATAAAATCGATGTCACCTGTCCAGGGACGGGAGAGAGTCCTTGTTGGAGGCGCATCAAGAAAGCGTCGGGATTTTTCTTTGTTTCCAGGGCACTTCCCTGGTCTATCAGGAAACTGCGGGCGGTTTTGTAATCCATTTGATGTGCGATCGAACTCCTGAAATTAATGAGCTGACAAATAGACATCTCCCATAATTTCTGCGCAACAAGCAGTCGGGCTTGTTCTGGACTATCTTTTGAGGAGATGCCTCATGGAATCGCTGACTAAATACCAATTTAATTATAACATTTGCCTGTCATTTGTCAACTCTTTACTCCTGCCATTTCTGGGCAAAACCGCTAAATTTGCTATAGTCTATAAAATAAAGCTCTCCCATCAATATCCAGTCCAGATTCAAGGAGAATCAAAAATATAAAAAAATGAAAAAACACCATAGTCATAGCATCAAATCAAAAATCTATCGCCACCTATGGGCATTTTGTTTATCTCTGCTTGTCCTGTTAGTTCCAGCCATCCAGAAAATCAATGCTACACAAGGATTTCCCCCACCAGTTTCCCAGGAAAACAGTGCTAATTTTGGAGCTAACATTCAAAGGACAATGGGATTGCTGGCTAGCAGCACTCCAGGCGATCGCAAACCAGTACGCATCCTATTTTATGGACAATCTATCACCCAACAAGATTGGTGGCAAGATGTAGCCAACGATATCAGAAAGCGATTTCCCTATGCAGATTTGACCATTGAAAACCGCGCCATCGGAGGATTTGCCGCTGGGCTATTAATCCGTCCCAGCGAACACGACTTATATCCTTTTTATCCAGATTTGGTAATTTTTCACGTTTACGGAGGAGATGAAGATTACGAAGCAATCATTGCTAATATCCGCCGTCGCACCACTAGCGAAATACTCATACATTCAGATCACATCGACTGGATGCCAACAGGAGAAAAAGACGATCCAGATCAGCTAAAAAGATACGAATGGCACAACACTCATTCTACCCAATGGTTGCCTCAAATTGCCGAAAAATATGGCTGCGAAATTGCGGAAATTCGCACACCTTGGAGACGGTATTTACAAGACAATAGCTTGCCACCAAAACAGCTATTGAGTGACGAAATTCACCTCAACAATTGGGGCAACTTTCTCCTAGCAGCCCTGATTAAGCCCCACCTGCGATACAATCCAAATTTTCCTAAAAAACCTGATCCAGATTTAGTAAAAACCTATAGAGTTGGTAGGGAAGTCCAGTGGAAAGATGGCAAATTGCGGTTAGAATTTGAAGGAAATAGAATAGATGCGATCGCCGATAAAAACTTCAAGGACAAAGCCAGCAGTGCTAGGATTACCATAGACGGCAAAAAACCATCAGAATTTCCCGAACTTTATGCAATTACCCGGCCCAGTCCCACCGTTGGTGTCGGTTGGCCAGCCATTATCCAAGTATCCAGTCAGAAACCCCTAATCGTGGAAGATTGGAAAGCAGTAATTACAGAAATTAACAGCGATTCCAGCAAGTTTAAGTTTCAGGTTTTTGGTTCAAAAACAGGTTACGACGGTAGCGGTACAAATGACAAATTATTTGTATCAAATTCTGGTCGCGTTGTCATTGAACCCAAAAACTGGTGGCTGCAAAGTTCCTATGAATATTCTAAACAGCCAACACCCAAAGGATTTGAGACCGCATGGCAGGTAAAACCAATGTTTGTGGATGCCTATGTGCCGCCAGAAATTACCGATTTCACCCGCGAAAATCATACCACATTGGCTCAGAACTTAACCAATTCCAAACATATTTTGGAAATCGTTCCTGAAGCTAATGGGAAAGTTCCTATTCAAGAAATTCGAGTGTATCGTCCTCCTTACAAGCCGGAACCGAAAAGCCCAAAAAGTCCGCTAGGGACAGATAAGATATTCACCTTCTAGTAATTCCCAACTCATGAAAAAGTAACAGTGACAAAAAGAAATCAGCCACAAAAATAAACACCCAAGAAGTCACCACCGCCGCCGTCGCAGCTTGTCCAACTCCCTTACCTCCCCCCGTTGTAGTCAATCCCCAACCGCAACCCACAATGGCAATAATCAATCCAAAAATAAAACTCTTAATCGCCACAGTTACTAAATCCCAAGGTCCTAAAAAAGTGCGAACAGATTCTAAAAATACTGAGGGTTCCAACTCATAAAAAATAGCAGCTACAAACATTCCACCTATAATCCCCACCGCCACCGAAAAAATGGTTAATACCGGCAGCATGACACAACAAGCTATCACCCGTGGCACTACTAAATAATCAACCGGATTGGTTCTCAACATATAGAGGGCATCTATTTGTTCTGTCACCTGCATTTCGCCGATTTCCGCTGCAAAGGCTGAACCTACTTGTCCCGCCACTACACCGGCAGTTAAAACAGGTGCTAATTCGCGGCAAAATGCCAAAGCAAAAGCACCTCCTACCGCCCCCACAGCCCCAAATCTAATCAATTCTCTGGCTGATTGAATCGTAAAAATCATGCCGGCAAAGAAGGCTATTAATAGTACAGCGCGCAAAGAATCTAATCCTACTGTGACTAAGTGTTCCATGATTTTGCGGCGGTCAATTTTGCCACTGAGGATGCGCCACAGCACTTGTCCGCCTAGGAACATAGTGACAGAAAATCGCTGAAACCATCTGTTGTTAAAGGTTTCATCTAAATGTCGATCGCGCTTGTCTTGGTATTTTTTCACCAATGATTTAGATTTTATATGTGACAGTGCTGTACGCTAAGGACTAACAACTAATAACCAATAACTAATAACCAATAACTAATTATTAATTATTCCGCCAGCAACAAGTCAATAAAGCGATCCAATTCTCCATCGTACTTTTGTGCTTGCTCCTTGCCAATTTTCACCAGTTGTGATATTTTTTGTTCCGACGCATCATCGATGGGTAGCGGTTCTGTATATAAACTCAAATTTGGAGTAATTCTCAAATATTGATGTGGTCTTTCTATGGCATCAAAAATTTGCATGAGTTGATAATCGACTGTTTCAGCAACCCCGGTCATCAGTATACTAATCAAAGGATCGATCCACTCCACTTGACCCCAGTCTTTGGCTTCTTCGTAGGGATATTTTTTTTGAGCGTCTCCGGTGCCGAGAGATAAGATTACCATGTCCTTTGCGGTCGGGCCTCTGTCTGGGCGATCGTCGGGAATGCGGAATTTATTTCTCACTTCTGCATAAGCACAAAGTGCGGGGTTGTTGGCAAATACTCCGCCGTCAACTAAAACGTAGGATTCGTTTGTCAAAGAGCGAATTTTGGGAACTTCAAAATAAGAAGGAGCAGCCGATGTCGCTCTGGTTATATCTTTGATGAAATAGTCTTCTTCGGGATTATTTACAGCATCTTGTTGATTGAAAAAGTGAGCTTTTCTCCTTTCGATGTCGTAACTGGTAATTAAACAAGGCTTCAGCAGTTGACTGAGTTGGCAATCTCTAAAGTGTTCTAAAAAGAATTTTTCGAGGCGATCGCTCGAATATTTTTCATCCACTAAACCGTCTAGAGATGTGAGTGTTTGCCAAAAGGAACTCTTAAAAACATCGCGACCACTTTTGATGGAAAAATTAACAGCATCTTGGGCAGACCAAAGAGGTCTACTGGGATTATCGGGATCGGGAAACAAGTAAAGACAAGTTAAAATCCCTCCCGCACTTGTGCCGGCGATTAAATCAAAATAGTCAGCTATTTTGGTCTCTGGGTTGCCACTTTTTTGTTTCAGCTTTTCTTCAATGGCTACTCCGACTTGTCCCGGAATTATTCCTCTAATACCGCCTCCATCTATGGATAGAATTCTAGTATATTTAGCCATAAATGTTACCTCAATTTGTCTAAAATGTATAATCTAAAATCGATTGACGGGCCATCACCAAGTAGCGAAAAATGTATTCAACAATTTCTATGTAATTGTATGCTGTAGCTGGGGAGTTTGCCCAGACTGTAACGCCGTGATCGCGAATTAACAAAGCGGGTACTTGTGGGGGAGAAATGGCAAATAATTCGCCAATTTCCTGGGCGATTTGGGGGACTGAAAAATAATTGGTAAATAAGGGCATGGATACTTGGGGGTTTTCCTCCCAGACTCCCAAACCTTTGAGCATTTCGATCGCAGGTAAAGACACGGCATCTCCCGCTGCTAACCGAGAGACTAAATTTGCCTCAATGGAGTGAACGTGATAGCAAGCTTGAGCTTCGGGAAAACTCTGATACACCGCTAAATGAATGCTGGTTTCTGCGGAAGGGCGACTATCTGGATCGGGTTGCTCTAGAATTATGCCGTCTAAGTTCATTCTAATAAAATCCGTGGCAGTTAGTTTGCCTTTTTGGCGGCCGCTAGCGGTAATCCAAAAACTGCCGTCATCTAAGCGAGAGGAAAGATTCCCGGCTGTCCCAACCATCCAACCTCGATCGTAAAAATGTTTGGCCGCTGCTATTAAATCTGTTCTCAAATCGCCGCTCATTCTTTGCCAATCCTCAGCTTTTTGTGCATGATTTTAGTTGAGTTTTAATCCCATTGTTGGGAGAGCTTTTCTAGCACATCAAAAAAATTATCCCATTTAGTATAGGGCTTTTGCTGTTCGTCTAGATATTGGGCCAGTCGATCGCGCGCAAACACCCATGAAGCCTGCAAAGCCATGTTAAAATCCGTGACCGAATCACCGATCGCCACCTGTTCCTCGGCTGGGTACTGTTCCATTACCCGCACCTTTGACACCAATTCCGTATCCCCCTCAAATTCCGACTTTACTTGGAACCGAGGCCCGGTGGTGTCCACATCCACAGCATAAATAGCGCGAACCCGATGGACTAAATCGCCGAGGACGGTTTCTACCATAATTCGTAAACCGCCGGAAACAATCACAAAATGCACCCCTTTAGCATCCAAAAAATCCAGTAATTCTACCAATCCCGATCGCATCAGCTTGGGGCGGGAAAATTCGATAATTTCCCCGTAACATTCCGAGGGAATCGACTCCAATAACTGCCGCACTCCCGATCGCAAACTCAGCCTTCTAGCATACATTTCTGGCATCAGTTCCGATGACAGTTGTGGCGCGAAATGCTTCAGCATAGCCACAAAAGTTTCTTCTACGGTAATCGTGCCATCAAAGTCACAGAAGAGGACTCGTTGCTGATGGTTCGGGATGGTCAATTTTGGCTGGTCATCGGTCATGGTCGATCGCACAAAAGAGAGAACCGTAAAATTTTACACAATTCATCCTACAATGTGGAGTGACAAAGACCGCGATCGGCTAAAAAAACTAACAGTTGCCCGCTGTTTCGGAACAATCTGCCCCTGGGTTCGACCCAGATTATTCCATCAATGCTTCCGGTTTCGGCTTAGGATTTTTGGTCTTGGGCGAATCAGGGTTAGCCGGTAAACAGATTAAATTGTCATCCTCAGTATTAATCAAACCTTTCGATCGCAACTTACCCATCAACCTAGTGACTGTGACTCGCGTTGAACCAATCGCACTGCCAATTTGAGCATGAGTCAGGGTCCAAGGGAGGCGATAGCCGCGAACCACATCTGGTTCCGTCTCACCTACGTAGGGTTCCCCAAACTCTTCTATCAACAATGTGAGAAACCCCAGCAGGCGATCGATTGTCCGGCGCTGTCCCAAAGTGCTTAGCCAGAGTAGTTTCCGCTGGTGCTGGTAGCGAAACGCATCCAAAATTTCCCGGCGGAAGTGAGGCCAGTTATCCAAATCGTGCCAGTACATCCACACTACGTGAGTTTGGTCAGCGTGGGCGTAGGCTTGGAGAGTAAACGGCGACTGTGCCACCAGTTCAAAGGGCTGACCCGCTCCTACGAACCCCAGAAAAGCTTCTTCTGGTGCTTCGCGATCGGATTTTGATGATTTTGAACTGGCGCTGACCTGAGCGCTACCTACGAGGCGCACAGACCCCTTCTGTACTAAATACAGGAGTCCCGGTCTAGCTGGAATGCGCTCGTCTTTGCTAAAAGTCCGGCAGCGGTAGTGTTCCTGGGCCCAGTCTATAATTCGTTGCCAAGTTATAAACGGTCGGTCGATCGTCTCTAGAGATGTGGAAGTTGATTGCATGGGTGAGGGATTGGGATATGTGTGACCAGTGAGAAAACAGGTTTTGCCAATATGGCGATACAAAGTGAGATGACTGACCCCGATCGAGCTTACACTAGCTTAGCTGTGCTTGCTTATTTTAGTCAGTTTTACATAAATATCCAATGTAACAAAAAATACATCTCAATGGTTGAATTCAGCAAATATAAAATTTTGAATATGGAGTCCAAGTCAAAACACTGGGAGTTGCAGAAACTCACAGTGAAAACTCTGTTGCTGTCACGGCTACAAAGTGCGATGGAACGGGCTAATCTGCCAGAAACTGCCCTAAAACTAGATGAAATTCCCTTAAATCGGTCTCAGAATAGTATAGGAGTAGTTTACATTTCGGCGATCGGCCTCAAATTGGCTAAAGTATACCAGCAGACACCCCAAGCCATCGCCACACAGTTAGCCGAAACTCTGCAAGGTATGTGTAGTGGAGATTTCGCCGTTACAGTCGCGCCCTCGGCCATCATTGAGTTTGAATTGACCCCTCCAGCTTTGGTCTGGTGGTTGCAGCGTTTAGCTCAAACTCCCATTCCAGTTACACAATCTCGAATAATATCACCCATATTGTCAGCCGATCGACTGTTTCCCATTCAATACAGCCACGCCCGCTGTTGTTCTCTGCTGCGAATGGCCCATCGCGATCGCCTAATTGCGATCGGCCAACCCGATGTCGCCACAACACCGCAAATTTGGTCGCTGACGGCCCCCAATCCCTTACCCTGGCTCGACAACGAACAACTGAGATTAATACATCCAGCCGAAAGCCATTTAATTTCCCAACTATTGACAGTGCTAGACAGTCTAGCTTTTGTGTTTGGGGAGTGCAACCAAGAAAGAGCGATCGATTATTTCAAATTAGCAAATAGTTTGAGCACAGCCTTTCAGACTTTTTACAGCCAGTGTAGAATTTGGGGCGAAGTTAAAAGAGAAAACCTGAAACTCGCCCAAGCCAGATTGGGTTTAGTATTAGCAACTCAGTCCTTGCTACGATTTATGTTAGAAGAATTGTTGAACGCTATTGCTCCTTTAGAACTCTGATTTTTTCTTATATTAGGGATCGATCCCCCCTAGCCCCCCTTAAGAAGGGGGGGACAAGAGTCTTCTCAAAGTCCCCCATCCCCCATCCCCCATCCCCCCTTGGGGGGGCAGGGGGGGGTGGGGGGGCAGGGGGGGTGGGGGGGCTAGGGCGTGTTTTCAAACTACTCCTTAAGATTTAGATCCCCCTCGCATCCCCCTTGGGAAGGGGGACTTAAAGACTCTTCCCCCCCCCTTATTAAGGGGGGCTGGGGGGGATCTTTGGGGAGAGAAAACACGCCCTAGGGGGGGGTGGGGATTTAGGGGGATCTAGACTTTGCCTAAAAGCGACATTGATCTGGGTTTCAGGCCTAAGTTGACACCAATGCCCCCGTGCCTACCCATCGACTCTAAGCTAAACTGAAATTGGCCGCACTAATCGCATTTGCAGACACCCCATTCAGAGAGGCTAAAATTTCACCTGTTGCTGACAAACGGATGAAAGTAGCACTGTTTTCTTGAGTAATTGACAATTGTGAGAAAGTGAGATTATTGCCCAGTATTAGCAAATCTTGGCCATCCTCAAAATCCAAGATAGTATCGATACCAGAATTGGTAGAAAGCAAGAATTTATCATTGCCAGCACCTCCTGTCAAAATATCACTTCCCAAACCGCCTGTGAGCAAATCATCACCCTTACCTCCCAGCAGAATATCGTTACCATCACCGCCATTCAAAATGTCAGCACCGCGGCTGCCAAACAAGGCATCATTTCCGCTACCTCCCAGCAGAATATCATTACCTTTGCCTCCAAAAAGAGAGTCATTTCCCAGACTACCGTCGAGGTAATCATTGCCCCTCATCCCCATCAAAACATCATTTGCGCTGCCGCCAGTCAGGATATCGTCGCCATTTGTACCGATAATTGCGTCGGGCGAATTGCTGCCTAAATCAACGTCGCCGGTGACAACAGGAGTCGCAAGCCCACCAGGTGTTGTTATAGTTTCAATTTTGGTGTCTAAAGCAGCAGCAGTATTCTCAGAAACTACCTGAGAAATTGTCTTAGTTCCCGCACCAACAGCTTTGAAATCTTGAGTAGTTTCGCCCAAAGTTACTTTTTGGACGCGGGCGACTGCTTCAGGAATGGATGTTCCTGTTGTGCTGGAGACAGCGGCATCAATGCGTTGATTGGCTGTTGCCATTACAGTCGCAGCTTGCGAGGAAATTTGGGTAAAGTTTTGAGTGTTGAAACTGGAGTCAGTTTGCTTGATTCTACTGACAGCTTGCTGAATGATTGGTTCTAAATCGGCTGCATTGCTCAGATTTAAAACAGTACCAGATTGAATTCGACTGGTAATTGAACTGACAACTGCCTTGACAATATCCTTAGTTAATGCACTAGAAGCACCGTCAATCAAAGCGCTAGTTTGAGTGATGAAGTTTTGGACTTTCACCATTGCGGATAAAGTTGCAATACCCCCTGGCTGGTTGTTGTTGGTAGCCGCGATCGGATCTAAGCTAGTCAGGTCAACATTAGCGGGGATAGCAAGGGATTTTTTGACGGAAGATTGTGCTGATTCTGATGTCAATCCTTTGTCGATTAAGTCTGCGACCAAGCTGGTTAAAAGAGTGACAACAGTAGCATCTGGTGGGGCGGTGACTGGTGTTTCTAGCGGTAAACCCGTGGCGGTGTCGATGCCACCTATGGCCACTAGATTGCCTTCTGATGGGTCAATTTCCCCGTTTTGATTTTTGTCGAAAATATCGGACGCGAGATTCAGATCGAATTCACCATTAGGGCTAGTTATGGCAGACGGTTCGTTAGCATCGATTATGCCGTTTTTGTTAGCATCAAAGAAGACAGTAGCACCAGCAATGTAACCGTCAATCACTACACCGAAAGAGCTAAATCTGATCAGCATACCTTGATTGTCGCTAGCACTTGCACCAGTTGTATCAGTTGCCGTTAACTTAATTCTGATACTTTGAAATGTCGGACTTTGGCCGCTGAAAGTGCGAGTATTTGGATTGAAATTCAGCCAACTCGGCAGGGGACTTCCATCCATCAGAGTAGCTGAGTAAGTGAGAGTATCTCCAGGATCGGAATCTGTGAAGGTATTCTGCGGAAAAGTGTATTCAAACTGCAATGAATTGCTAGTTTGCAGAAATTGGTAATGCCACGGGGTGGTAGTCCGGCCGTAATTGAGTACGGGCGGGTGGTTGATGTTGTTAGGTGTGGGCGTTGGTATCGGCGTTGGTATCGGCGTTGGTATTGGAGTTGGTATTGGTATTGGTATTGGTGTTGGTGTTGGTATTGGTGTTGGTGTAGGCGTGACTGGTGTTGGTGTGGGCGTTGGTGTGGGCGTGACTGGTGTCGGCGTGACTGGTGTCGGTGTGGGTGTTGGTGTGGGCGTGACTGGTGTCGGTGTGGGTGTTGGTGTGGGCGTGACTGGTGTCGGTGTGGGTGTTGGTGTCGGCGGTGTCGGTGTTGGCGTGACTGGCGTCGGCGTCGGTGCCGGCGTCGGTGCAGTGTAATTAATAATAGTTGTGGTAGCCGTATCAGCGGTAATTGTCGGTGTTACCGCTGCGATACCTGTGGCCTCCGACAGGGTGACGGTAATAGTTTCATCGGGTTCCACCGTGGTGTCGCCCAACACATCCAGAGTGATAGTTTTTGATGTTTCACCAGTCGCAAAATTAATCGTGCCAGTAGCAGTTTTTGCCCCAGAAGTGCCACCGATATTGTTATAATCGCTGCCGTTGGTAGCAGTTCCTGCGATTGCATATTTGATGCTACTTGCCCCGTTAGTGACGTTGCTGCGATTCACAGTGAAAGTTAGAGGTTTTTTGCCGCTATTGCCTTCGTCAATGCTGGCAGTACCGGCAGCAATGGCATAAGTAACAAAAACCCGATCTGAAATAGTTAGAGTTGTTTTCTTTGTAGATCCGGCAATCGCACCTGTAATTGTGCCAAGGTTGAAAATTACAGTTTCGGGGTTTTCCGAGAGATTGTCAGGCTTGATAGTAACTGCAACATTCTTGGTGAGTGCGTCACCTGTTGCACCGGCGGGGAAGGTAATCGAAGTAGGGGAAAAGGTGTAGTCTGTATTTTGGGTGGCGGTGCTGCTAGAGTCGAGGATAATTGGCACAACTACATCGTTTAAGGGAGTGCCGCCGGTGATGTTGACGGGAATATTAACTACTGTGTCTGTTGCTCCTTCCACGCCGCTGTAAGTCGCCGCACCGAAATTAACTGTATTCGATGTATTCAGCAGAACCGAGACATTTTGACTGTAAGCCGTAGCTATATCCAACTTCCCGTCAGCATTAAAATCTCTCGCAATCATAGAAACATATGCTGTCGTATACGGGATTGTAAATTGGCTGAGATTACCAAATTTACCCGTACCATCTCCTGACAAGACTGAAAGGGAAGCACCATAGTAGTTAGACGTGGCTAAATCGAGTTTGCCGTCGCCATTAAAATCCCCTGCAACCACAGATTCAGGATATCCTGAATTAGCAGTTATAACATTAAAGTTGTTAGCAGTATCAAAATTACCCGTACCATCTCCCAAGAAGACTGAGACAGATCGATCGTCAGTGTTATTAGTGGCGATATCGAGTTTGCTGTCGCCATTAAAGTCGCCTGTGACGACAATTCGCTGACTATTGAAAGTGTTAGAGGGGGAGTTAAGGTTAACGGGGGAGTTAAAGTTGCCTTTACCATCTCCTAAGAAAACGGAGATGTTATTAGTATTTCCATTGTTCGACGTGACTAAATCGAGTTTGCCATCGCCGTTAAAGTCGGCTGTGGCAACAGTAGACTTGCGTGTTTGTGTATTAATCTTAACGGGAGTCCCAAAGCTACCAGCACCGTCTCCCAAAAGTATTGAAATGTAATTATCGTTCTCAGGAGTTGTGGCTAAATCTAACTTGCCATCTCCATTAAAGTCGCCGGTTACGATCGAGTAATGATCTATATTTACACCAAAGTTGGTAGGATCGCCAAAACTACCAGTACCTGTCCCCAGTCGGATGGAAAGGAAATTGCCGTTATCGAAGGAATAGTAAGAATTCGTTACAGCTAAATCGAGTTTGCCGTCTTTATTAAAGTCACCCACTGCAACGCCAGAGGGATTCTCCTTACCTCCTGGCTTCAATAAGCTGATAGGAGTACCAAAGCTGCCCGTAGTACCCGTCCCCAACAATATGAAAATATCTGATAAGTAGGTTGTCACTACTAAGTCGAGGAAACCGTCACCATTAAAATCGCCCGTACCAATGTCAGAAATACTTCCTTGGCCCACAGTATAGTTTCTGGCTTCACTGAAGGTGGCAAGGACGTGGTTGTATGTTGCTAGAACTTCGGGCCGAAATGCTAAAGGTGCTGCTATTTTCCCGGTTGTTGTTTCCAGTTTCCAGTCGCCGCCTTTTGCGGCACTGCCGGTGAGGTTTTTGGAGGCGGCAACGTTGGTATTTGTGAGTTGGGCGATGCGCTGGATGAAGGTGAAACCGTCTCGATCTAAATCTAAATTTAAATCTAAATCTATCGTTTGTTCCCCGGTTCCGCCGGGGGTTGAAACCCCCGTCTCATAGCGAAAGTCCTCTGAAGAGGACTGAATATCCGCCTTGTTTTCAGTCGGTTTCAACCGACTTGAGCTATGAGACGGGGAATTAATTCCCCGGCGGACTTTCGGGTAAATGCGAGATAGATCGATCGCCCGTTCACGATCTTTGGCGTTTTCGAGCTCGATCGCCCGTTCACGATCTTTTGCGTTTTGGAGATCGATCGCACATTCATCATTTATCGCCCGTTCATCATTTATCGCCCGTTCATCATTTATCGCGTACTCCTCCGATCCGCCAGGGGTTGAAACCCCCGTCTCATAGCGAAAGTCCTCTTTAGAGGACTGAATACCCACCTTGTTTTCAGTCGGTTTCAACCGACTTGCGCTATGAGACGGGGAATTAATTCCCCGGCGGACTTTGAGGCAATCGCCAGGCCCCGATGCGACATTACAACCATAAATCAGAATGTCCGCACCGACAGTTAAAGCACTCCGCCACTGCTGCAACTTCTCGGCATAAGTTTCCAGATTGTCAGCACACAATCTAGTTTTTCCCAGTTGCAAACTACCCGGAGTACCGTGAGAAATGATGTGAATGCTGTTTATATTCGTTCGATCGCCCAAAACTTCAGTAATTTGGTCGATCGCATCCCGGTTCCCATCCAAAACCACTACTTCGGTACCCGGTGTTACCCCGGCAATCAAACTTTGATAATCTGTAACAAGGCGATCGATAAAGGCGATCGCACTTCCTGAAACTTGAGTTTTTAAGTTTGGCATCATACACCTAATGCTGAGTTGAAAAAAGAGTCAAAATTTGTTGTACCAACGATAACGGCTTATTGCATAAAACTCTGTAAAGATTTGATAAAAATGTATTGATACATAGTCACTCGATCGACCTTTCGAGCGAAATGCTGGGGGAGCATCCCGATTTTGCATAGGCGAAGCATGACCGCAGACAATTTATTAGGGATCGCCAGAGATTTACAGCGGTCATGCTTCGCCCCTACGAATTTCTATTAAATCAGATGACTATTTGAGAACGTGAGTGAGTTCTCATCGACTTCTCATCGACTTTTAAATACTCCCTTCCCCGTGCAACACAATCGTGTCAGAATACAAAGCGAAGCATCGAGTGAGATCCTTCAGTTTCTTCATTTAGTCCAGAATGACAGAACTACGTTAAAATGTGTAGTGCCAGTTTAATGGGTCGTTGCATAAAATTCGATCCCCCCTAGCCCCCCTTAATAAGGGGGGGAAAGGGGGGGTGAAAGTCCCCCTTATTAAGGGGGATGCGAGGGGGATCAAGATATGTGCAACGACCCATTAAATTGGTATGAGTCCTGTTGAATATAAAATCTACTATTAGTTGAATGAACTCAGTTTATACAGTAAATTTGGCACAGATCCAAGAACTAAAAAGTATTGTCGGTGCTGCTAGTGTCTCTTCCTGGCAAGATACAGAAGCATTTTGGCAAAAACGGCTCGAAATAGCAGTTAGCCCAGACACACACATTGACTGCATTGTTTATCCCAATACCCAGGCAGAACTCGCGGCTGTGATTGCTTGGGCTGGGCAAAATGGTTATGCTGTCTTGCCTTGTGGTGGCGGCAGTAAACTGGATTGGGGCGGTTTGGTCAAATTAGACTCGAATCTCCGACTCATGGCTGTCAACACTTCGCGCCTGAATCGATTGATAGAACACGCTGTGGGCGATTTAACCGTGACTGCGGAAGCGGGGATGAAGTTTGCGGATTTACAGCAAGTTTTAGCCGCCGCCGGTCAGTTTTTGCCGATCGATCCCGCCTATCCACAGCAAGCAACCTTGGGTGGCATTGTCGCTACTGCTGACGCGGGTTCCCTGCGACACCGCTATCGGGGGGTTCGCGATTTGCTGTTGGGAATGACTTTTGTGCGATCGGACGGTAAAATAGCCACTGCGGGCGGCCGAGTAGTCAAAAACGTCGCCGGTTACGATTTGATGAAACTATTTACCGGTGCTTACGGCACTTTAGGTATCATTAGTCAAGTCACTTTCCGAGTTTATCCCCTCCCCGTCGCCTCCGAAACAGTCCTCTTGACTGGGGCACCAGGGCCTTTAACTCAAGCAACCCAAATCCTCTTATCTTCGGCTTTGACTCCCACAGCCGTGGATTTACTATCACCGGATTTAGTCGCCAAATTAGGTTTAGGAAAGGGCTTAGGATTAATAGTCAGATTTCAAAGTATCCCAGAGAGTGTTAAACAACAATCAGCCCGCTTGCGGTCAGTTGGCGAAAAGTTGGGTTTGCAAGGGGCTAGCTGGGGCGAAAATGATCAGAAGCAATTATGGCAAACATTGCCAGAAACTATCTGGAATCATACCCAAGACTCCCCCATTATTTGCAAAATAGGAGTCAGACCCTCCGAAGCTGTCAAGGTAATGGACGAATTGCCCATTCAGGATGCTGTGATTCATGCAGGCTGCGGTTTGGGGATTTTGCGCTGGGAGAGTGCGACGGCGGAAACATTGTTGCAAATACGCCGAGTCTGTGAAGCTAAAGCAGGTTTTTTGACTGTTTTGGCTGCGCCTCCTGCTCTCAAGCAACAGTTGGATGTTTGGGGCTATACTGGAAGTGCGATCGATCTTATGCGCCGGATTAAGCAACAGTTTGACTCGGAGAATATTTTGAGTCCAAATCGTTTTATTAATGGTATTTAGTTTAAAGTTTGTAGTAAGGACTTCAGTCTTTGTTTTTTGACGAACCGCGAAGACGCGAAGACCACGAAGGAGGAGAAAAGAAGAGAAGAGAGGTATTTGTTTGCTTCTGATTTCGATTTTCAATAACTAAAGCTTTATTCTTGGTTCATTTTTTCTTATTTCTTCTTTCTGCCCTATGCAAATTTCTGAAAAATCTACACTTCCCAGCGACAATTTTAAGCCTGCTAAGGAGAGCAATTTTTTAGCACAAAATTCTCATTTACAAAGTCCAGAATTACAGGGTTTTGATGCTAATAATCCACCTAATCCAAAATTAATCGATACTTGCGTGCACTGTGGCTTTTGTTTGTCCACTTGTCCTAGTTATCGGGTACTGGGTAAAGAAATGGATTCCCCCAGAGGCCGCATTTATTTGATGGATGCGATTAACGAAGGTGAAGCACCTTTGAATGAAGCAACTTCCCAGCATTTTGATACTTGTTTGGGCTGTTTGGCCTGTGTTACTACTTGTCCGTCGGGTGTACAATACGATAAATTAATTTCCGCAACTCGCCACCAAGTTTCTCGGAATCAGGAACGCTCTTTTTCTGATCGAGTAATTCGCACTCTAATTTTTAATCTTTTTCCCTATCCTCACCGATTGCGCCCTTTACTTTTGCCTTTGTTTATTTATCAAAAATTAGGACTACCTAAACTGGTTCGCAGCACAGGTTTACTGAAAAAAGTATTTCCTCGTTTGGCTGCGATGGAATCAATTTTGCCGAAAGTTACTGTTGATTCTTTCCGGGATAATTTACCAGCGGTAATTCCAGCCCAAGGTGAAAAACGCTATCGAGTTGGGGTGATTTTAGGTTGTGTACAGCGGCTGTTGTTTTCCCCGGTTAATGAAGCTACGGTGCGGGTTTTAACGGCTAATGGTTGTGAGGTTGTGATTCCGAAAAGTCAGGGATGTTGTGCTGCTTTACCGGAACACCAAGGACAAGCGCAACAGGCACAAACTTTGGCGATACAAATGATTGACAGCTTTGAAAATACGGGTGTCGATTTTGTGATTATCAATGCTGCGGGTTGTGGTCACACTTTGAAAGAATACGGTCATATTTTAGCTGATGACGATGCCTATCGGCAGAAAGCAGAAGCTTTTGCGGCTAAGGTTAAGGATGTGCAAGAGTTTTTGGTAATGGCGGGTATGACGGCAAAACTTCATCCTTTGGTGGATGGAGATTTGACAATTGTTTATCAGGATGCTTGCCATTTGTTGCACGGACAAAAGATTAGTGTTCAACCTCGTCATTTGTTGCAACAAATTCCGGGAGTGATGTTAAAAGAACCTATGGATGCTGCTTTGTGCTGCGGGAGTGCGGGCGTTTATAATCTGTTGCAGCCGGAGGTTGCTGATGAATTGGGAGTGCAAAAGGTGGAGAATTTGCTGAATACTGGGGCGGAGTTGATTGCTTCTTCTAATCCTGGTTGTTCGCTGCAAATTAAGAAGCATTTGGAGTTGCAGGGAAAAGCGGTTTGTTTGATGCACCCCATCGAGCTTTTAGATTATTCTATGAGAGGTATTAAATTGCAGAGGAAGTAGTCATAGGTAATAGGTAATAGGTAATTGGTAATTGGTAATTGGTAATTGGTAATTGGTAATAGACATCTTCCCAAAAAATTCTGAAGCACAGGCTTTCTGGTTTGTTTCACAATAATTATGGGAGATGTCTAGTTGGGATTGGTGAAAATTGTTTCAATTCCCTTTTAAACGCTGCAACAGGGATTGAAATCTCGATTGGGATAAATCGGGATTTTCTACAGCTTGGGAGATGGGGAGTTCGTCCTGTGGTTGTTGATATACTAGGTCGTTGCTATCTTCGCCTAAACGCTTGACAGTACCACGTAATCTGGATGACAAAAATTTGGTAATGGCGCGATAAAATCGCAGGGAAAATAGTACGTCTTGTTCGAGTTTTTCGGTTAGCAGACGTCTGGAAATTGATAGGATTAGGCATTCTTCTAGGGCGAGGACGCTAGCAGATGGCAGTCTTCCGTCTACAAAGGACATTTCGCCTAGGACTTCGCCGGCAATAATTGTCCCAATTTGTTTGTTGCCTACGGATGAGGCAAATACGCTCAAAGTGCCATCGAGGACGATATATAGTGCTTCTAAGGGTTTGCCTTCGGTGATGAGTGTGGTGCCGGCTTTGATTTGGGTGCGCTTCCCGTTGGCAATCATCCAATCAATGTCCCGATCGCTCAATTCCCCTAATATAACTAAAACTTTGCTCATAAAATCAGGTTGAGATTAGATAGTATGTAGATCAATTGTTAACTGCGGATGCTGCATAGACGGTTTTGAAATCTGGCTTTCTGTTGGTTTCCCGCTGGTGTGGCCAGACTTGCCGGATTTTTCCCTGTGGCTGTCGGTGCTGCGACTCACTAGAAGATTGTATCTTGGTCTTACCCGCGATCGACTCTGTACTCTGGTAACGACACAGCTTTTGTATAAAATCTTCCCTGGGATTGATTTTTGGCCGATCGGCAAATTATAATAAAACCCACAACTGATAGATACTCAAAGAAGTGCATCGGCAGGAGAGTTGACTGTTCAACGGTTAAGTGGCAATGTAGGAACAAGACAACTCAGATTTTTGTCAAGTTCACACAACGCTCTCGACTTTAGCTCTGATACACTTTTAACACACCATTAATTGAGGAGAATCTGTGAATAATCTATTTTCCAGGTCTACTTTCGCCTTAGTAAATCTTGCCGCTTTGGCTGTTTGTTGCACTACCCTGTCAGTTAAAGCTGAAACTGGCAACTTGCCAGATACCGCCACATCAGCAAGTTTGCCCTCTCAAAACATTCCTGAACTTTCCGAGTCCGTTGCGACTGCGGCGGCTAAAACTGATGCAGTAACAACTGCTAGTAATAAACAAATTGATTCTATAAGTTCTCTACAACTAGATGGGGGAGTCAAATCTGAGTTAGTACCAGAGACAGCAACTTCGGAATCACCCACGAATGTGGAAGCATCTGCCATGGCACCAGCCACATCAGATGTCGCAAATTCGGAAATCCCGGCGACTGAAAATCTGGAAAATACATCTATGGCTGCTGAGACTAAAGACTCGGAACCCGCAGCTACCATCGCCGATAATAGCATTAAAGTCCAGCCTACTGCCGAAAACCCCACCAAGGGCGATCGAACTTCGGAACTGACAGCAGTAAATGCTGATAAAGAAGTCAAAACAGCAGAGGAAGTGTTGAGTCATCCTGTGAGCACTTCGGCATCGGCCTTGACAAAGGAACCGACAACTGCTAATGAAAAGCCGGAAATTGCCTCGGCACCAACTCAAAAAGTGGCTCAAGAAAACCAAGTCAGACCCGGACGCTCTACCCGTTCTGGCCCTAGCTACATCGGCATTGGCGGTAATCTAGGTTTTGGGGGAGATACAGCCTTGGGCGACACTTCCTTTGCGATTATTAGCAAAATTGGTTTGACCAACAATTTCTCGGTGAGGCCTAGTGTTTTGTTCCGGGACAACCTGACGGTTTTGATTCCTGTTACCTACGATTTTGGAGCGGGAAATGCAGTAGAAGTCAGCGATGATTTTGTGATTACTGCTGCTCCTTATGCAGGTGCTGGCGTGGCATTTTCTACCGGAGACAACAGCAATTTTGGCTTCCTGATTTCCGGGGGCGTAGATGTGCCACTGTCGAGAAATTTTACAGCAACCGCCGGGTTGAATATTGGTTTTCTGGATGGTACTGAAGTGGGATTGTTACTTGGTGTCGGTTATACGTTCCCGAATATTGCTCGATAGTTGGGCTGTGGGAGCAAATCTCTAACAAGTAAGTAGGTGGTTGGCTGTAGGATTGCAGCCAACCTTTTTTTTTTGATTTAGGAGCGATCCCCAGAGTCGGGAGTTCTTTGAGAACTTAGATCAAATCCTCTCTTCTCTTCCTTCGCGCCCTTTGCGCCTTCGCGGTTAAATCATTCCGATACAACCGGAATTGATATTATTCTGGATCTGGATTGAACAACTAGCCAACACCACACAAATAGTGTTACTTATAAGAGATTGTATGGCGCGATGCCTTAAATGATTCCTATACAACTGACACTCAAAAATTTTCTCAGCTATCGCGAAGCTGCTTTAGACTTTCGCGGCTTGCACACTGCTTGCATTTGCGGGCCTAACGGTGCTGGCAAATCTTCACTCTTGGAAGCTATTACCTGGGCTGTTTGGGGCTGTTGCCGCAGCGATGAAGATGAGATCATCCACATGGGCGAAATTGATGTTCGGGTTGATTTCACTTTTGCGACTGGTGGCCAAGTTTATCGGGTGATTCGCTATCGGCGCCGCGGACAATCCGGGAGTTTGGAATTTCAAGTAGCAACTAACACCCCCTTCCACGCCCTGAGTAAAGGGGGGGCGCAAGAGGAGAATTGTGCCCTTGGTAAGGGAACGCCAGCAGAATTTACTTCTTCTGGGCCGCTTACTAAGGAGGGGCTAGGAGGGGTGAATTTTCGCACGCTGACTGATAAAGGTCTGAGAATCACTCAGCAGAAAATTCTCGAATACATTAAATTAGATTACGATACTTTTATCAACTCAGCCTATCTGCGACAAGGGCGAGCTGATGAGTTTATGCTGAAAAAGCCGATCGAGCGCAAACAAGTGTTAGCAAATCTGCTCAAACTCGATCGCTACGATGCTTTATCGGAACAAGCCAAGGATAAATCGAGACAATTTAAAACTCAAGTTGAAGTGCTCAAACAGAGTTTGCAAACCATACAAGAGCAACTGCAACAAAAAGATGCGATCGCCACAGAACAAGTCCAATTGCAACAAGTAACGACGCAATTGCAACAACAGCAGGAAATTGACACCGCACTGTTGCAGCAACTGCAACTGCAACACCACAATCGCCAAACTTGGCAAACACTCCTGGGTGGCTACCAACAGCAACACAACAACATCTCTCAAGAATGCCGTCGCTTGCAGCAAGAACTCGCCGTGGCAAAACAGCAGCAAAATGAGCTGCAAGCCCTGCTACAACAAGAAAATGAAATTACAACCGGAATTACTTATTTCCACAGTTTACAAGCTACTGAAGAGAGTCTAGCAGGAAAATTCAAGGCTAACCAAGAGGCTCAAAATCAACGTCACAAATTGCAAGAACAGCAGCGGCAAGAATTGAGTGTTTTGCAAGGCAGAATTCAACAATTGCAAGCTCAACTAGATGTTTTGCAACAGCAAGAAACTGAAGTGATGGAAGTGCTGAAACAGCAGCCGGAGGTGGAAAAAGGACTGGCAAAATTGCAAGTAGCCCGATCGCAACTCCAACAACTAGAACAACTGCAACTGCAAGTTTCGCCCCTACTCCAACAGCAACAACAGACACAAACTAAACTCGATCGCGCCCACGCAGGTTTAACCGCCCGCTTGCAGGAAATTAACCGACAGTTGCAAGTGGAACAGCAGCAGCGACAGCCACAATTGCAACAGGAAATTTCAGCAATTGCTAACCAAATTTTGCTGTTAGAAAACAAGCGAGTTTATCAAGAGCGAGTCCGAGAAAAAGGCAGAGAAAGACACAACTTTCTCGAAAACCTGAAAGCTAAAAGCCTGGACTATCAAACTAAATTAGATGAAATCGATCGCAAACTGCAACTTTTACGGAAAGAAGAAGGCGAAAAAACTGCCGAGAAGGCTTTGCTACGGGAAAGTCAAGCAGCGAATTTGCTGGAAAATGAGCAATCTCACTCGCATTTAGTTGTGCGGGATGCAGATTTTGGGAATTGTCCTTTGTGCGATCGACCTTTAGACGAACACTACTGGAATTTGGTAGTCAAAAAACATCATACCCAACAGCAAGAAATTTGGAACCAACTGTGGGTAGTCCGCGAACAGTTAGCCGTGTCGGAACGGGAAATTCATGTCCTCAGACAGGAGTTTCGCCAACTAGAAGCTGAATTAGCCCCCTACGAAGAATTGCGGGAACGGCGCGCTAATTTGCAGGCTCAATTGGAGGCATTAGGTAAGGATGAAAACCGCTTGCAAATTATGCGAAAAAATGCTGCGGAAATAGAGCGATCGCTCCGTACAGGGGATTACGCATCCGATGAGTATGCCCAACTCCAACAAATCGAACAGCAACTGCAAGAACTTAATTATAGCGATCGCAGTCACTCCCTCGCCCGCAGTGAGGAAAAGCGCTTACGGTGGGCAGAAATTCAGCAATCTCAAATCAAAGATGCTCAACAAAGACTTCATAAAATTAACGCCCGCCGTCCTGAATTGCAAACTCAATTAGTCGCATTACAGCAGCAGTTAGAACAGGAAAAAAATAGTTCGCCCATACAGCAACAAATTCTGTCTTTAGATAGATATATTGCGGAAGTTGGTTACAATTTTGAACAGCACGAACAAGTCCGCAGCGAAATGCGGCGGACGCAATTTTGGCTTCCTAGGGCGGAAAAACTGCGCGCGGCAACTCAGCAGTACCCGCAAGTGCAGCAGCGACTTAATGAAATAGCTAGTTCGATGGCTGTGCGCGATCGAGATTTGCAAGCTGTCAGCGCTCAAATTTCCGCCATGAGCAAGCAGTTGCAAGAACATCCCGATCCCAGAGCACAAATAAGTGCGATCGAACAACAAATCAGTCGCCGTCGCCAGCAGCTAGACCAACATTTGGGAAGTCTGGGACGGCTTCAGCAACAGCAGCAAAGTTTAGAAGCTTGGCAAGTTCAGCTAGTAGCTCAAAAGGAGCAAATGCAAGTTGCCAAACGCCAGCAGCGAGTTTATCAAGAGCTTGGTCAAGCCTTTGGTAAAAATGGCATTCAAGCTTTAATGATTGAAAATGTGTTGCCTCAACTAGAAGCAGAAACTAATCAAATATTATCCAGGTTGAGCGCCAATCAATTGCACGTTCAATTTATTACTCAGCGGGCTGCTGCTTCTAAAAAAGCGACTAAATTGATTGATACTTTAGATATTTTAATCGCCGATGCCCGTGGCACTCGTCCCTACGAAACTTATTCCGGTGGTGAAGCTTTTCGGATTAATTTTGCGATTCGGTTGGCCCTGGCGAGATTGTTATCTCAGCGGGCTGGGACGGCTTTGCAAATGTTGATTATTGACGAGGGATTCGGGACTCAGGATGCAGAAGGATGCGATCGACTGATTGCAGCTATAAACGCGATCGCCTCGGATTTCGCCTGCATTCTAACTGTCACCCATATGCCACACTTAAAAGAAGCTTTTCAAGCCAGAATAGAAGTGAACAAAACTGCTCGTGGTTCTTGTATCAGCTTGTCGGTGTAGAGTGATATCAAATCCGTTGACATCGGAATGATTAATATCTCTCTTCTCTTCCTTCGCGTCATAAGCGCCTTCGTGGTTAAATCATTCCGATACAACCGGAATTGATATGATGGGCGAAGCGCACAGGAAATGACAGATTGGGAACTGTCGATCGGCTATCAAATTATGGTAAAAAAATATAAGGGAAGCCTGCGGTGTATCTGGGCATTCTTGCCAGGGAAGAGAACTGTGGATTTAAATTCCAGTGTGGGAGTAGGTTCTTAAGTTGTTGACAAAGGTGCAAAATGTCAGAAACCTCTAAATTTTAATTCCCAATTGCCCTCCGTTTTTGAGCGATCGGGGCTTTAAATTCGCAGCATAAAACGCTGAAATTAGCTGAAATTAATCGAAATCAGTGCTGCGCTATCCTAAATCCCCTATTGGCGACTCGATTATGTTGAAAAAATTACCTTTGCCCTGGTTTCGCTACATTCCAGCAGGTTTGACGCTGAGTTTGGGTATAGGGTTGTCTGTGTTTACCTTTGCCATTGTGTGGAACTGGGAAAACGGGCGCTGGGACTACGAAACCCACCGTCGCATGGATGATATCTCGATCGCCCTCGAAAGGCAGCTAAACTCCGATTTAGACGCAGTTCTCGCCCTCAGCGACTACATGAAAGCTTTCCGCACAGTCGATAAATCCTCCTTTGCCCGATTTGTGGGTCGTCCCCTATCAGTCCACCCCAGTCTGCAAATCCTGGCTTGGCTACCCCGCGTCCCCGATCGCGATCGCGCCGACTACGAAGCCCAAAACCAAACCCAAAACCAGCCCAACTTCCAGATTACAGAATCAGGTCTCCAAGGACAACAAATCCCAGCCCGTCAGCGTTCCGAATACTTCCCTGCTTTATACCTAGAACCCGCAGCAACCAACAAAACTGTTTTGGGCTTTGACTTCGCCTCCCAACCACAACTCCGGGCCGCACTCTCTCGCGGGCGAGATACCGGAGAAATGGTTGTCACCAGCTACATCGGTTTAATTCAAAATAATTCCTCGGAATTAAATCTATTAGCCATAGTCCCGATTTACGAAACCAGCACCAAACCAACTACCGTCGCATCTCGTCGCCAACTGCTGCAAGGATTTGTCCTGGGAGTATTTCGAGGCAAAGATGTGTTGCAAACTTCTTTAAAAGGACGCAATACCGACTATCTAAATATTTATATCTCTAGCGAGGCTCCAGACAAGCCAGAAGCATCCTCAATTTCACGGAATAGCCGCCCCCCCGTTGGGCAAGATACACCAGCCACCAGCCAAGTTAACGAATTTTCAGTGCTGTTTCAGTCCGACAGCCAACAACTCTTGCCGGGGTCTGCCGATTTGCAACAGCAAGTCAAGTCAAACTGTCCCATTCTCAACAATCCGGGTCCAGATTATACCGCTTGCAGGAGACGCCTCAAAATTAGCGATCGCGATTGGTATGTCTACGTCTCAGCCAGTCGGGAAATTCGTAAAAGTCGCAAACACTGGCGTTCTTGGGGCACTCTCACCATGGGGATGTTATGGACTTTCATTCCCGTCACTTATATGCTGACAGCTTTGAGCCGCACTGCCCAAATCGAAAAACTAGCCCAAGAAAGAGCCCGCCAAGCTTCCCAGTTGCACGATGCTTACAAACAGTTGGAAGCCGAACAAACAAAGTCCGATCGACTCTTGCTAAATGTGTTACCCGCCGCGATTGTCCAGCGTTTGAAGCACAACGAAAATAATATTGCCGAAAGTTTTAGCGAAGTAACCGTCATGTTTGCTGATATTGTCGGGTTTACAGAACTTTCTTCGAGAATTTCAGCCACCGCGGTGGTGGAAGTGCTCAACGATATTTTTTCCGCTTTTGACCACTTGGCCGATCGCCACGGTTTAGAGAAAATTAAAACTATCGGTGATGCTTACATGGTAGTCGGTGGTTTGCCTACGCCCCGAAAGGATCACGCCGAGGCGATCGCAGCAATGGCGATCGATATGCTACAAGAAATTCGCCGCCTCAGTTTAGAACATTCAGAACCTTTCAGCATTCGGATCGGCATTCACACCGGGCCAGTAGTAGCCGGAGTTATCGGACTCAAAAAGTTTATTTACGATTTGTGGGGCGACACAGTAAATATTGCTTCGCGCATGGAATCCCACGGGATTACCGGCTGCATTCAAGTCACCGTAGAAACCCAAGAACTTTTAAAAGATAAGTATACTTTTCAGAAGCGTGGCGCTATTCAAATTAAAGGCAAAGGCTACATGATTACTTATTTGCTAACTGGTCCGAAAGAATAGTTATTGGTTATTACTTAGGGGTTATGGGTTATTGGTTAGTGCACCCTTCCCACTAGCCACGGCCCACTGTCAACTATCAACTGTCAACAACATCAACTCTTCCGCCATTTCAAAATTAGCAGTCACACTTTGGACATCATCCAAATCTTCCAGTGCATCCATTAGCTTCAAGAGCGATCGAGCTTTTTCAGGAGTGTCTATTTCCACTGTATTTCTGGGAATCCAACGAATCTCTGACTGCAAAACTTGAAAACCTTTCTGTTTCAAAACCTCAGAAAGATTTTCCAAATTAGCCACAGTCGTAAACACCTCACCACCTTCCTCATCTTCATCAATAGATATCAACTCATAGGATTGAGCCTCGGCTTCTAGGGACGCTTCAAACAATTTTTCCTCATCAATAAAACCGCCTACCGTACAAACCCCTTTTTGGTCAAACATCCAGCCCACGCAGCCAGTTTCACCCAAATTCCCACCATTTTTCGTAAAAGCTTCCCGCAAGCCAGCCGCCGTGCGATTGCGATTGTCTGTCAGCGCTTCAATCAAAATAGCCACACCACCAATACCGTAACCTTCATAGCGGATAGCCTCTAATTCCGAACTCGCCCCAGACAAACCCGCACCTTTGGCGATCGCCCTTTCTATGTTTTCATTAGGAATACTCGCCGCCTTCGCTTTTTCAATAGCCGTTCGCAATTGAAAATTGCCCGCCGGATCTGACACACCGCTGCGGGCTGCGACAATAATTTCACGAGATATTCTAGCAAAAACCTTGCCTTTAACGGCATCAACTCTCGCTTTTTGCCGTTTAATATTCGCCCACTTACTATGTCCAGCCATACCGATTCATGATTTTCGATTTGATATTTTTGAAATTGAACAATCTCAGCCTCATTTTAATACACAAGATTGCATAATTCTCAATTTTAATTAAACCGGAGCGTCGCTTCCGTATCGATCAGATGAGAAGTATCGCCATTAAGTTCGATCGACCATTCTCCCCCATCCCGTACCACTTTCACCAAACAACACAGAGAAGCATTAATTTCCGTTTCCATACCCCCCGCCAGTCCGATCGCAGTCCCTAACACCGACGCACCATGACCTACTAACAGTATATCTTCAGGAAACTCAGCGACAAGGCGTCTAGCAGTTTCCCCAGCCCTTTTAAGACAAGCCTCCCCTGTTTCTGGATAATTTGCCATCCCACCTTTATAGGAAGCATCAATCCGAGGGAAACGCTCACATAAAGCCTCCACAGAAAGAGTTTCCGGCATTTCCGTCATCCATTCAGGATTCAGCCACTCGCACAATCCCCACTCTAATTTTAGCGACAAATCCAGGGCCCCGGCCACGTAGTTTGCCGTTTGGACGGTTCGCAGAAAAGGAGAAGCAAAAATGTGAGAAATGCCTTCACCTTTGAGGCGGTTAGCCAATTGTTTGGCTTGAACGTGTCCGTCTTCAGAAAGATGCGGATCGTAGCGGTGTTCTGCGGTGAGAAACCAGTCGGGGTTTACGAAGTCGATGCGGTTTCCGTGTCGTGCGATCCAGACTGTTTGTGACATGAGTTAGTTTGGGTTTGGCTTGTTGATGTAATATTATATCAAAGATGGTGAAGTTTATGAATAAGGATGAAACAGGGATAGAGGATGAGCTTCAGCCTGAATATGATTTGAGGAGTTTACGTCTCAGAAAGGTAGGATCTGGACGAAAAAGTTTTGGTGGTGTAAATATTCGCTTATAACCGGATGTTGCAGAGATATTTCCCGATTCTGAAGCGGTGAATGAAGCTCTGCGATTTTTGATTAGAATTACGAAACAAAACGTGGTAAATGAGAAATAAGCTTAAAGTCTTTGTAGCCACTTTTTCAAGGATAAATTAATTAGTAAATCCAAAAAATTAAATTCATTTTGTGACATCTGTTCATTATCTACATCTTTCAGTTGTAAATTTAAGTGGTCCTCAAAAAGAACGATCGCAAATTGCAAAAACTGAAAAAATAGCCCGTGATACTTCCTGTCTGTAAAATTGTCCCTGTGAAATTTTGGCGCAATTGCTATTAAGCGAACAGGTAGATCGTAATCCACGCGATCGGCAAAAGGTTGGTGTTCCAACAACGCATCGTAATAACGGGTTAACTGCTGAACGACATATCTATCTTCGCCGTTTTTCAACTCCAGCACAACTAACCGTTTATTCTCGTCCACCGCTATAATATCGCATCTCTGCTCGTTGACAGTGAATTGCCGCTTGATTACCGTCAAACCAAGCAAACTTTGCAAGTGAACTTCGACAAAATCCTCTAACGCTTCTTCATTGGCAAATTCCCACCCCGACCCTGTTTTATTCAATGCGGCGCTGCTTAGCATTTTGATAATTTTTAAAGTCTTTAACCAATTTTACTACTAATCTTTCTTAGTCCGCGTAGGCGGACTTTGTTTGTGTAGACGCGGTTTCAACCGCCGGTTATTTTTGTTTGTGTAGACGCGGTTTCAACCGCCGGTTATTTTTGTTTGTGTAGACGCGGTTTCAACCGCCGGGTTATTTTTGTTTGTGTAGACGCGGTTTCAACCGCCGGTTATTTTTGTTTGTGTAGACGCGGTTTCAACCGCCGGTTATTTTTGTTTGTGTAGACGCGGTTTCAACCGCCGGTTATTTTTGTTTGTGTAGACGCGGTTTCAACCGCCGGTTATTTTTGTTTGTGTAGACGCGGTTTCAACCGCCGGTTATTTTTGTTTGTGTAGACGCGGTTTCAACCGCCGGTTATTTTTGTTTGTGTAGACGCGGTTTCAACCGCCGGTTATTTTTGTTTGTGTAGACGCGGTTTCAACCGCCGGGTTATTTTTGTTTGACTCTAACTCGCCATGCTCCATACTCGCAACAATTGGTCTCCTCCCTTTTGAAACTCATAAGATACATCCTGAACTTCAACTTTATATCCTTGTTCTTTTAACTCTTTGATGATTGGCGCTAGTAAAGGAGAAGGTTCACCAGAAATTTTGATAACCGGAAAAATCCGCACTTCCGTTGCAATACGACACATTTCTATAATTGATTTCCGATGAAATTCTTCCGTAAAATGGTCGGAATAAGTAAACAAAAAATGACTGCATAGTGCCAAATCAAACTGGCCATTCTCAAAAGGTAATATCGGCAATTCACCAGTTACATAACGCCCTTCCTCAATCCCTTGTGCCAAATCTGCCAAGAATTGCTGCATCGCCGCCATTCTCACTTCGCCCAATTTGGTTGGCGACTCGATATTTGTCCATAGGTAGTCGTCTACATTGGCCCTGACTCCATCAATCACCCTTTGATATGTTTCCAGGATGCGATCGGCAATTTCGGCCGCCGAAAACTGATAAACAGGATCGCAAGAAGTTACTTGATTACCTTGGCGAGTCATTTCTGCATTGAAGCTAGCTGGACCACCAGCACAGTCAAGTATCTTTAACTTCCGGTCTGCCGATGTCAGGTGGAACATTCCGATATATTCGTCCAAGCAGCGACCCCAAGGAATCACTTTATCAAGCTTAAGTCCCACGTATTTTTGACTCGCAAATAAGAGTAGACGATCTGGATTTTACAACAAAGTGAGGCTAGACTGGATGTCGGTTGATTTGAGATTTGAGATTTGAGATTTGAGATTGACTCCCCAGATGAATGTGGAGCTTAAACTTGGGTCGAAAATTATAAACTAATTAACCGAATTGCGATCGCCCCGGAACAGACTGCAACCAGAAAAAAAATATGAAACAAACCGTTAAAGGCGCTACAAGTCTTAGTTTATCGGCACTCCTGTTATTGAGCAGTTCACTACCCACTATCGCTCAGTTACCAGCCCTCAGACCCAGACCACCCATTCCTAAGCCAAATCCAGTGAGACTACCGCCACCGCCACCTCTTCCTGGTGCTCGTGTCCCCCTCGGCAATTCCGGTTTACCCACCCAGGAATCACCTTATGTTTTAGGTTCGGGCGATCGCATTGCTTTAGATATTTTCGGTGTCCCTGAATTTAGCAAAGAATACCAAGTATTAGTTGACGGTACTCTCAATTTACCAATCATTCGTAGTGTATCAATTCAAGGGCTAACATTGCAACAAGCCGCCAGCGCCATTACCAAGCGATACGAACCCTTCATCAATGTGCCCGTTGTCACCGTAACTTTGATGGTTGCTAGACCCCTAAACATCGGGATTGCTGGAGAAATTACTCGTCCCGGTTCCTACAAGATTAATCCCTCAAGAGAAGGGGGAGGAGTCAAATTTCCCACTTTGATGGAAATGCTGCAACTTGCAAAAGGAGTCACATCCGCAGGAGATATGCGGGCCGTCCAAATCCGCCGTCCCCGCAGAGGGGGACCAGAGCAAGTTATTACTGTTAATTTGCAGGAATTTTTAGATACCGGAAATCTGCGGCAAGATGTCACTATCCGAGATGGAGATACAATTTATATACCCACAGCCAGTGCTCTGAATACTCAAGAAGTACGTCAAAGAGCCAGTGCCAATTTTTCCGCTGATATTACTAAACCAATTGGTGTGGTCATTGTCGGCGAGGTAAGTCGCCCTGGACCTTATACTATATCTGCTGCTGATTTGCGATCGACCAACCAACAAACGGAACTCAGTTTTGTTAGCATCGAGCAACAGCAAGGAGCTGTGGTAGGTTTACCAACTATCACCAGAGCACTCAAAATTGCTGGCGGTATCACCACAGAAGCAGACATTCGCCGCGTGCAAATCCGCCGCCAAATCAGAGGAGGAAACGAACAAACTATCCTGGTAAATCTCTGGGATTTGCTGCAAAAAGGTGATGCTACCCAAGATGTTTTGTTGCAAGAAGGGGATAGCGTTATTATCCCCACCGCAGCGAACGTAGACTTGACAGAAATTTCCCAAATTGGCAGTAGTAGTTTCTCTCCCAACGCCATTAGCATCAATATTGTAGGCGAAGTAGTCCGACCTGGAGCTTTGTTAGTTAAACCCAGTACATCTCTCCACCAAGCTTTGCTAACTGCTGGCAGTTTCAATCAATTGCGTGCCAAAAAAGACAAGGTGGAACTGCTACGTTTGAACGCCAATGGCACTGTTTCTCGCCGTACCATAGATGTGGACTTTGCCCAAGGTTTGAATCCAAACAATAATCCCACTCTCCGCAACAATGATGTGATTCTTGTAGCGCGATCGGGCTATACTAGAGTAGCAGATAATGTCAACAGTTTCTTGCAGCCCTTCACCGGAGTTGCAGGTGTCATCAACAGTGTTAGCGGAGTTTTGAGTGGTTTTCAAACAACTATCAATACTTTTCAGAACTTATTTTTAGGCGGAGATTTCGACCGACGCAATCAGCTTAGACAGATTCGCGAACAACGCCAAGATAGAGAACAGCAACGTGAAGACAGACAACTAGAAAGAGAGATACAACGTGAAGATAGATTACAGCAAGCAGAAGACAGAAAACTGCAACTTGAAGACAGACAGCGGCAAATAGACTTGCAAAATCAACAACTTCAGATTCAACAGCAGCAACTTCTCCTCCAAAATCAGCAGCCACAGCAAACTCAGTCTAATCCTTGATCTAGCAAGCACCTTGGCGATTGCTATAATTGAAAAATCCCATAGCCATAATATCAAATCTGGTAGCATGGGAATTATTCATCTCTGTTATCTCCCTCTGTGTTCTCTGCGTTCTCTGTGGTTAAATCATTCCGATGCAACAGTCAACGATATAACCCAGAATTTTTCCCTAATTCTGGGTTTTTTTGATCGTAAAATATGTGGGTTAAATAATCTTTTATGACTCTTCATATAAAATCCTGTCTTCATCGTCCTGTATTAAACACTCTCTTCTCTTCCTTCGCGTCCTTAGCGCCTTCGCGGTTAAATCACCTGACGATACAACCGGAATTGATATCACGCCCGGAATTGGTCAAGAGTCTATTTTCCTCGCCTAATAATTTCAGATAATCTCCCGATTCATGAATCGGGAGAATCTCAAAACTACTCTACAATCCAAGGAGTTAAACAAGGTTTCCAAGCACTCAATTCTTCATCCTTGAACCAGAGACTAATTTCCTGGTTGGCAGTTTCCACAGCATCCGAACCGTGAATAATATTGCGGCCGACATTCACAGCCAAATCGCCACGAATTGTCCCCGGTTCCGAATTCAGAGGATTCGTTGCGCCAATGATTTTTCTCGCCGAAGCCACAACACCGTCGCCTTCCCACACCATCGCCACCATCGGGCCTGAAGTGATGAAGTTTACCAATCCTTCAAAAAACGGTCTTTCTTTGTGGACACCGTAATGCTGTTCGGCTAATTCGCGACTCGCCACGATCAGCTTCATGCCAACTAGCGTAAAGCCTTTGGCCTCAAAACGACCGATAATTTCGCCAACGAGTCCGCGCTGTACGCCATCGGGCTTAATCGCTAAAAAAGTGCGTTCCAAGCTGAGCTCCTAGAATTTTCTTAACTGATCCAAAAAATAGATTAACCCAGAACGTACCCAAAGGCAATTAAGGAAATGGCAAATTGTCCTTTGCTACCATTGCGGTGCCACTAGGGGAGGGTTCCCTCTCGCCCCCATTGATGGATTCTGGACCCTATGATGCAAATCACAATTTTCCCTGATGTACAATACCAATATCTATGATGACCAGCACTGCTATCTATGCTTTTAACATAGATAATAGAACTAGGCATTAACCGTATATTGAAAACAGCGATCGCAAAGCAAAGGCTATAAAGATGAAAGAGATTGTAGCATTCATTGAACACAAAAAGCAAGAATTTGTGAAATTGCCGTTGTTTGAATTTCTAACCAATAAAAGTATCCACCCTAATCAAAGGCTAATTTTTGCACCTGTACTCGATCCTTTGGCAGTGGGATTGAGCGATTTAAACAAGTACGTCCTCCGAGATTCTGCAAGTAATAACAAAGTTCAGGAACTGATAAACAAATATACTTACAAAGAAAATTACTACTGGCACGGCTATCTGGAATACCTGGAGGAACTGGGATTTAACCAATCCATGAGTTACGGCGACTTTAGACTGCTTTGGGGTGAAGAAACGAAAAAAACTCGATCGCTCTGTGTCGCCCTGGAACGCTACGCTTTTGAAGCATCTCCTCTGCAAAAAATTGTGTTAGTAGAAGTTCTCGAAGCAACGGCGACAGTTTTTTTTGAGGCTGCTTTGGAAGTGGTGATGGAATTACAGAAAATTACAAAAAAAGAATATGTCTATTTTGGAGGCGCTTATGTGCGTTTGGAAAATCATCACATCTTAAATACACCCGAAATGTTGCAATTACTTAAAGAAATTAAAATCACTGAGTGGGAACAACAACAAGCTTTAGAATTAGCTGAAAAAGTATTTGACTTGTTTACAGAGGCGATGAACGAATTATTTAGACACACGACAACCAATTCCTGCAATACGGTGCTGCAAGTGGCTTCCTTTGTGGGGTTAGATTCCTCGATCGACTGTTTGGATTTTTTGTGATAAATAGAAGGAAGAAGTCATATCAATTCCGGTTGTATCGGAATGATTTAACCGCGAAGGCGCTTATGACACGAAGGAAGAGAAGAGAGAGTTTAATACAGGACGGTGAAGAGAGGATTTGGTATCACCCCCGATTAGTGTCAACAATCGCTTGAAAGCATGGTGTGTGCTTACCCTCCTCGCTCGCGATGAGCTCCGGTTCCCCTCCAGGGAGGGGCTAGGGGTGGGTATTATTCCCCATCATCGTTTTTTCGAGAATCAAACAGCCCATCCCAAGTGGGGAAGAAAGAAGGAAGAAGGAAGAAATAAGAGGATGCAAAAATTGTTTGTTGAAAGTATCTTATAAAAAGGGCTAAACAATGACTAAATTATCTCTGTGAACGACAGTTTCTACTCCTGGATAGCCTAAAATTTCGGCAATTTTATCTGACTTGCATCCCTGAATTTGTCTCAATTCTAAACTGTGATAATTCACCATTCCTCTGCCAATTTCTTTGCCTTCTGCGTCGCATAACCGCACGGCATCTTCTGCTTGAAATTCTCCTTCTATTTGCGAAATTCCGGCGGCTAGCAGCGATTTTCCACCTTGAGTAATTGCGTTGACAGCACCCGCATCTAAGTAGAGTTTCCCCACAGGAATTAGCACGTTGGCTATCCAATGTTTCCTAGCGTTTACAGGGCGCGGTTGAGGCTCGAATTGGGTACCGATGGACTCTCCGTTGATGATTTTTTCAATGTTAGTGGGAAAGCGACCGTTGGTGATGACGGTGCGGACTCCTGATGCTGTGGCGATTCTGGCTGCTTCAATTTTTGTCACCATTCCGCCGGTGCCCCAACCGCTGCGGGAATCTCCGGTTTTTACCTGAAATTCTGTGAGCTGTGCCATACTTTGGACTAGGGCGATGGGTTGGGCGTCGGGATTGCTGCGGGGATCGGCGGAATAAAGTCGATCGACATCTGTGAGCACGAATAACCAATCTGCTTCCACTAAGCTGGCTACTAATGCTGAAAGCGTATCGTTATCGCCAAATTTGAGTTCGTCTACAGCTACAGTATCGTTTTCGTTGACAATCGGAATCACCCCTAATCGCAACAGTTGCCCAAAGGTATTGGAAGCATTAACATAACTACTACGCTGCACTAAATCGTGGCGTGTTAGTAAAACTTGGGCGATCGGCTGTTGTAGAGTAGTAAACAAGTCATCGTACACCCGCATCAGCCGCCCTTGTCCTACGGCGGCTACAGCTTGTTTGAGAGCGATATTTCGTGGCCTTTCTGTCAAACCCAAGCGCGCGCAGCCAACTCCAACTGCACCGGAAGAAACCAAAACTACTTGATGACCTTGGTGTCGCAAATTTGTCAAAACTTCGACTAATGTAGCAATGGTGGAAAGGGCTAAGTTTCCTGTAGTCGATCGAGTGAGTGTCGAAGTTCCTATTTTAACAACAATGGTTTTAGTCATTTGTTATTGGTTAGTTGTTATTGGTTATTGGTTGAATGACTAATCTTTAGTTTTCAGAGATGCTCCCAAAGCTTGAGATACCCAAACTTCAAAGGAACGAACTGGATATTTCCGGACTGCATCGCCAACATTAATCATGGGTTCTACTAAAATAGTGAACATACCCAAACGATTGCCGGCTAAAACATCGGTAAAAAGTCGATCGCCTACCATCGCCACTTGTTCCACCGGCAAATCCATCGCATCAAGTGCTCTGCGTAATTTGCGCCGCGAGGGTTTAGCAGCACCAGTGATGTAGGGTAGATTCAAAGAATCAGCTATTCGACCAATCCGATTTTGACTTAAATTATTGCTCGCCAACCATAGGGATACGAAGGGTTTAATCTCTTTCACCCACAAACTTAGTTCGGGAGAAGCATTTGCTGCTGTGATTGGGACGAGAGTTTCATCCACATCTAACACTAATCCTTTTATCTGATATTTCTGAAGAATATCAGCCGTTAAATTCACGACAGCAGTGCCGAGAACTAAATCTGGCTGTAGTAGTTTACCCCAAGACATAATTATTTTAGATGTTTGATTTTAGAATAACAAACTGAAATTTACAGATTGAAAAAGTAAAAAATCAAAAGTTAATTCTGCTTACTTTTGTTTCGTTACTTTTGACTTTTTACTTTTGGATTAGGGATTGAGCTATTGCCCCGATCGCACTTTTTGGTCAATTTGAGCTACAGCAGCATCGTGTTCAGCCTGAGTGCGGCTGAAAATGTGAGTGCCGTCATACCGCGCCATAAAATACAGATATTCAGTATTTTCAGGAGCCAGAGTCGCTTCCAGACTGGCGATTCCCGGAGCTGCGATCGGAGTTGGTGGTAGTCCTGCGTTTATATAAGTATTGTAAGGAGAAGGCGTTTCTACCTGTTTAAAAGTCAGAGGCTTCTCCTTAGTTTGCCTGATGCCGAGAGCATATTCAACAGTCGGGTCAGAACCCAAGGGCATACCCTTCTTCAGACGGCTGTTGAATACCCCAGAAATGCGCTTGCGCTCAGTGGCAACCACAGCTTCTTTTTCCACAATACTCGCCAAAGTGACCCACTCTTTCAAATCCAGCTTAGTATTTTTCTGATTTTTTTGATAGACCGGCAGAGCCACCTGCTCGAAACGGCTGAGCATTTGCTTAATCACAGCTTCAGGGGTGACAGCATCCCCGTCTAGCTGATAAGTATCCGGGTACAAAAAACCTTCCAAATGAGGCAAACCGCTCGGTAGCCAAGGGTATTGAGCGTAGGGAACTTGACTCGCCACCGCCATAAAACTCTTAGCTGGGAAAAAACCTTGTGCTTCAAAATAAGCGCTCATTTGTGTGAGCGACCAACCTTCGGGAATCGTGAAACTTTGCTGTACGACTTCACCTTTCCAAATTTTGTCAGCCACAGCGCTCAGTGGCTGAGTTGGTGACAGTTGGTAAGTCCCTGCTTTAAAACCTCCCTCGCGATTTTGCAGAGTCAACCAGCGGGCCCACATATTCCATGCGGAGGCCGATCTAATTAACCCCGCAGTTTCCAAATCTCGTCCGATTTGTTGGCTAGAAGTACCTTCGGGAATTTGGATAGAAACAGCATTTTTGACTGCTGGGGTCGTTGACTCAGCAGCTAGTTTAGCAGGGGCACAAGCCCAGCTCCACCAAGCCCAGCCCTGCCAAGCGCACACACCCCAAACCGCCGGGAGTAACGCCAGATAAAACAACCATTTAGAAACTTGCGGAGTACCTTTTGGGCCCTCGCGCGCGCTGCTTTTTGTCAGTTGTTCTCGATCCATAGTCCCTTCTGCCTTCAATTTAAGATCTAATCAAGCTCGTCAAAGAACTGGTCTTCTAGCATAGGTAACATAGGTTCCAGTCTTTCAAACTCTTCTTCCGAGAGCAATTCTGGCTGACCGTCATCATTCATTCTAGCCAAGATAAAGAACGGGTCGAGAGGTGTATAAATAGCATATTCCTGCTCTTCGTGATAGAAGCTGGTCAACCACATCAATTCCTCAAAATCTGACTCCTGCTCTGGATCGGCATCTGGCTCCGCATCCTCGTCGGGAAAATCTGGCAATTCGCCAATTACCGTCAGAGTCACAGCCGTGCGCCGGAGTGTTAAGTTCTGCTCTTGCAGGACAACTCTAGCGGTATCAAAAATTTTGTCAATTTCGGTCTCGTCGTCTACGGGAACTGCTGCTTCGTCGGTTGTTTCGTCTCCGTTCCAAGTAAAAATTTCTACTGGTGAGTCAATGGGAAGCAGTAAAGCGTATTCTTGACCTTCTAAGTCCATAGAATATTCTATGTTGCAAGTCAGCGATCGCCCAACTTCGTCAGTCAGGGTGACGGAAACTGCGTCGGATTTGCTATTCTGTTTGCGGTATGGGGATGAGGACATCGCGTGTATCTTATTTTCCTTCTTCAGTACCGAGTTTACTGGGAAATTTTCGGCCGTGCGTCAACGGTTACAGGTGTGCGTAGCAAACTTGCACAACTAGGATATCACGGCTTTGTTAAGCTGCTGCGAAATTGCTAATGGGGCATGGGGCATGGGGCATGGGGCATGGGGCATGGGGCATGGGGCATGGGGCATCGGACACTGAGCGTAGTCGAAGTGTCGAAGAGCCTTCTTCCTTCTGACTATTTTTGCCTTCGCTCGTCTAGCCATCGCTGTAATATTAGGGCTGCGGCTTTGCGATCGATCAAACCTTTGTTTTGGGACGGCGAAATTCCTTGTGCTTGGATGAGTTCCTCTGCGTGAACAGAAGTCAAGCGCTCATCCACGTATTCTAGAGGCAGTTCTAAGGCTCTGGCGATGCGAGTGGCATATTTCTGGACTTGTCGGGCTTGGGAGCCTACGTCTCCGCTCAGGGAGTAGGGCAAGCCTGACACCAAAATTTGCACATTCCGCTCTTGGACGAGCTGTCTGATGTAAGCTACGTCTCGATCGAAGGAGGAGCGCACTAGAGTTGTAATACCCGTAGCGATTAAACCAGTGCCATCACACCCGGCGATGCCGACTCGTTTGAGTCCGATATCTAGTCCTAGTGCTGAAATCCACAATTTTTGGTCTGACATGAGCGATTGATTTGAGAGTTAGTTAGTCGTCCCAAAATTCTTGTTTAACGAACCGCGAAGACGCGAAGGACGCTAAGAAATCAGAGAAGGGAGAAGGGAAGAAAGCAGGAAGTAATTGATTTTTTTTCTACTTTCTGCTTTCAAATATTAATTATTAACTTTTTTCTTGGGAGTCTCCGTCTTGAGGCAATTCTGGGAATTTTACAGGTAAGATGTTGCTAGTATCTGTTGCTGCTGATTCTGAGTTTTGAAAGTTCAAGGGGTTAATTTGATTGCCTTGGTTGTTTCCTGAGTCGGTCAACAGGGGTTTAATCTCTGAGGATGGGGGGCCGGCTGCTGGTTCGGCTGCGATCGGTCCTAGCCAGGACATCCTACCGGGTACGGGTTTGCGAGTTGGCTGGAAGCTTTGCAGCATTTCTGATAGCTGGAGTCCTTCGAGTGAGACCAATTTGGACTCGCGTAATTTGTGCCATACCGATCGCGACATCAGCAAACTGTGTTCTACACGCACGGCTCCAAATTGCTCTAAATATGCTTCTCGTTCGGGTTGATAATCGGCAGAAGCTAGGTTTATGCTTTGTACTGGAAAATCTTGGACGAGGCGGGCCATTTGGGATAGCAGTTCTGGGTAGAGCCAGGTGTAGGCTGGGTGTACGGTCAATTGGGCGATGTGAGGCTCGTTACCGCTGCGGGATAGCTGCACTTGAAAGTAGCCGATGGCTGCTTTGCGCTGTGGTTCAAACACGTAAGCACTGACTACTTCTGTTTTTGCTAGCCACTGTCTGACACCTTCGATCAAAGCACCTAAAAAACTGGTTTTGAAGTCTTGAATGTGGCGATCGAATACTTGGCGCACTTGCGGTGGCATGGATGCGGTATCTAGTTGGTAAAGTAACTGAGCGTCGGCGTTGCTCACTGGCAGTAGGTTGGGCAAGTCGGGGGTAGAAATGGCCATTTCTTGAAGACGTTCTGGGGCGATCGTCCAATATGTCATCTGGGCTAAAGGTTGAAACCCGTTTTGCCGATACAAAGCCAGGGCTGATTTGTCGCCCACATTCACCTCTAGCAGCCATGTTCTAGCCTCCCACACTGCCTCGAAGCAGTGCCGCAGTAGCATGGAACCAATTCCTTTGCTACGGGCTTCTGAGTCTACGCCGATGCGATCGATCCGCCAAGTGCTGCGGGTGCGGTTGAAGGGAGAAATCTGAATTACGCCCTTAACAATACCCTCTTCTTCGGCAACATGAGCCCGAAATAGCGACTGAAAAGGGTTGGGAAACAGGCTCAAAATCTTTAGCAGTCCGTACCAACGGCGAAGTTGCTGCAACTTGCGGTTCAATACCAAGTCCGGGCTTGCGCCCTTGGGGTTTTCTGCCTCGTCGGTTGTTTCCGCGCAAAGTTGTTCCATCGCCTCTATGTCGCGATACTGAAACGGGCGGATCGCAACCTGATTTTGGTTTGGGGAATGGAGTGAAGTCATAGCAGGAAAGTGGGGAATAGAAAATTAAAAATTAAAAATTAAAAATTTCCAAAGGGGAAGAATTAAGGAAATTTTGAGTTTTGATTTCATTGCTGATAACTCAAAATTTTTCTGTTTTCTCCCCTTTTTCCTTGGATTAAAAATTAAAAATCACTTTTTTAATTTTTAATTTTTAATTTTTAACTCAAGAGTGCTTTGGCATGGGTCGAATTACAACCACCGGTGTGCGCTCATCTGCATTGCCTGCGGGGTTGCTACGCAAGGCTTGCTCTAAAAATGTTACCGATAAATCGGAGGTCGCTGCTAATATCTTAACTGCTTTTAAGTCATTAGCGTCTACGATCGCCGCGGCAAGTCCAGTTTCTCGTTGAATTTGCTCTACAACTTGCTGGGGATTGTCCGGTCCAAGCACGATAAATTGGTCAAAGGGAGGTAATGTGCCCGTAACATCGTCAATCAGTCTAGCTTGTTCCCCTGCTAGTTGGTAGAAGACTCCGGGTTTACCAAATATTTTAGCTACAGCGCCGATCGCAAATGCTCCAACAACCCGCCAAGGACCAACTACATCCACCAAAGTCTGCATCCCGCAGGCTGTAGCTAAACTGGACATGGGTAAGAAAAACAAACACACTCGCTTAGCTGCCCATCCGGGTTTGACTTCGCTGGGATGGCGGTAACGTCCCTGCATCAAAGCTAAGGGAGTCTCTGCTAGGGCGACAATATCGCCTTTCTGGGCGCGGGGTACCACGTAACGTTTGACAATTTCCACAGGATTGTCCACTTCTGTCAGGATGTGGGTGCGAATTGGCAAAACTTCTGCAACTCCGACATTACGCGCATTGGGTACTGTCTCGGAGTTGGGAAATTGCAGCGGTACTACGACGTGGCGGACTTTCGGGATGCGGCCGCCTGGGCCGTAGGTGGTGAAATGTACTTGCACCCAAGCTGACTGTAGCTTGCTTAAATCTTGCCCGTGAATATCTATGGAGACTTTGATTTTGGTAGTTTTTTGGGCTTTCACAATATAGCCGAACCAGTAATCGTCGGCTCTAGCTGATGCGTCTTTGTGGCAAGGAATCACCTTGGTTTTGGAAGTCACATCATCTAAACTAGCATCTGAGATCAGTTTCACCTCTGCGTGCACTTCCGGCAACATGATCTCAAACCGCTGTGTCAGGTTCTGGAACTCCATTTCCCCTACTAAAAGGTAGTGGTTGGCTTCGTTTATGGCTAAGTGCCATTCTCCGGCTGTGAGTTCTAGTTTATTTCCACGGGGAAGCAGGCGATAGTTCAACTCCAGGCCTAGCCCGCCTAATGCTAGCAGCGAACCTGCTGCTGCGATTCCTGTTGCTAAAGTCTCAATCACTCAAGTCACCGCCAATCATAATTTCTGTTTACTTTAGTCGATATCGGGTACTTCGATCGCCGATCCGGTAGTAATTTGGGGTTGCAGGATTTGTTGGGGGCGATCGAGCTTATGTAAAATTACAGGTAAGTGCGATCGGGCTGTATCGATGCAGCGAAGGTCGATCGCTGTGCCCATGCACGTAAAGTCTCCTGCCGCCGTGTCAAGAAAGTTTTCTTAGCGAATTCTGACAAATCCCGCCTTTTGAATCATTTCCTGACCCTGTTCTGTTAGCAGTAAATTGGCATAAGCTTCTCCGGCTTGTTGGTCAACTTGATTGTTCTTTTTAACAACTACAAACAATCGCCTAGTTAAGGGATATTCTCCGCTTGAAAAAGCTTCTGTGTTCACTTCATTACGCTTATACTGGCACTCAGACAGCGGCACAAAAGGTAGTTTATAAGGTGGAATTAGTTGATTCAAGTTCCGACCGATCGGTAATGTTTTGATTTGACATTGCGATACCAATAATGGAGCAGAAGCTTCAAATATTCCCCCTGGATCGGTCGCAACTTTACGAATAGCATCGGTAGGGGTTGATACTATTTCAAGATTGTTTCCTTGATCGCCTTGTATGGCGTAACGCTTAATTCTTAAATTAGGACCACCAAATTGATTCCAATTGGTTATTTTACCTGCATAAATATCATCTATTTGCTGTATTGTCAGGCCTGGAATATTTAAGCTTGGGTGAACTGCGATCGCTCTCCCATCAATGGCTACTGGAACTTCTACTAAACTAAAGCCTCGTTGTTTTGCTTGTTCGTATTCCCGATCTTCAACTGGGCGAGAAGCATGAGAAAAAGACAATTGATTGTCTAATAACATACGGATACCTGAACCCGTATTAGGCGTACCTTGATTCCCTTGAGTGTAGCGCAGTTTAAATTGAGGCCAAACGGTTTGAATTGCTGGATCTAAATCGCGTCGAATTGTGGCCCAAGTCGTGCTACCGCCATAACTAAATAGTCCGTTTGGGACGTTTTTGATTTGAGTAAAATTTTTACCGTTAGATTGGTCGGTTTGATTGCTTACAGTCCCTGTTTGGGAAGCAGAATTACTGGTAAACCACCAAAAAACTAAACCGATTAAGCCACTGGTAATTATGAGGGCTAAAACTAGAGATGCTGTTTCGTTTTTTTGAGTCATAACTGACATTCGTGAATTAAGCGATAGACATGACTAACACAAACTCCTTCATCTTAACCTGCAAGCGATCGAGTTGAGCAGCATAGGGGGCGATCGCGCATAGATTTTTCGGATGACTTTCACGCGATCGCGGAAAATTCGGGTAGAGTTGATGACTACCCGAACAAGTCATATCCCGGTTTTTATCCCAACCTTGCTCTCAATTCATCCGCCGATAACTGAGGCAATTGTTCTACAAACAATGTCAATTCATCCACAGATAATGCTAGTAAATTGGTAAGGGCTTTAGGCAGAAGATCGCCCAACTCACTTTGGCGCATTTTTAAGACATTTTCTGCTAATAATCTGACCGCTTGTTGTCTTCCTGCTTCATCGACTGTCAGCATCGATATTGCCAGCAACAGCACCGTAAAATCCGCTGCGGAAAAGTTTGATATTGGAGATAATAAAGCCGTCATTTTTGAGTTAATTTCTCCAAATCTTACTTGCAGAAAATTTTCTAAGATTAAACGCTGTTGTGCTTGCCTGCCTTGTTCTAGTCCTTCTTCTCTAGCTTCTTGCTGTGCTGCTTGTATTTGTTGTTGAAAAAGTGGTGCAATGGCCATAATTAACTCCCGCTCTTCTGGCTCTGATTCTTCTTGAGTTTCGACTACCAAATGTGATTGTAGGCGATACAATAATTCTAGCGCGATAATCCGTAACGGATCATCCGTTGCTAAACTGCTCAATTCGGCGATCGCCCTTTGCTGCACTCCCCCTTTGCCTAAAATCCTCAACCACATGGTTTCTGGAGTTTCTGGCAATTGGTGAATCACCACAATTGCGGATTTCAAATGCGTAGGCAAAAAATAGACACCCTTCACCCAATTCTCAGGGTTGGGTATCGCGCCAAAACCCTCCAGCAATGGTTTCGATGCTGTCGGTGTCAAAATCCACAGTCTGGGCAACTTAGTATCATCATACTGAGTATTTTCTCTTCTGGCTTGACGCTCCAATTCACCTCGCAAATCCCATAGCTTACCCATGCAGCTAATAACTTCGCCGACACTTACAGGATTGCGAAAGGGTTCAAAAATTGCAGTCGTGCTAGCCATTTTTCCCAATAATCCCAGGGTGGCTGAGTATTCGGGAATTGCAGTACCTGGAATGAAATAAACATCGATTTCTCGCACTTCGGCTGCAACATCGCGCCCGATATTTACTGTTCCGATGGGAGACAGCAGTTCTTCCAAGTATTCTTTGGCAAAGCGATCGTGAATGAATCGCGTCATATAAATTTTGTTTGATAGTTACTGATTAAATTTTATCATGTTGTTCGGCTTTTCATCTGACAATAATTAGACAAATATAAAAAACTAAAATACCTATGAAACCCGACTATTTTAAGAAGTCGGGTTTCTAACATATCTCGCATTTTAGGTTCAATTAGAATGCAATCGGCAATCAATAACTAATTTGCAAAGTCACAGATGCTTCAATCTGCTGTTCCCCTCCCACCACGGGTGTTGTAGCATCGGCAACAGCAGCGCGAGCACCAACAAATTGCCGATACACAGGAGGCGGCGCGCTAGCACCATTAACTTGAATACTCAGAATTTCTCCCCGCTTGAGGTTGAGGGCGCTAAATACTGCATCAGCTTGGGATTGAGCGTCTTGGGTTGCTGTTTTGAGTGCTTGCTTTCGAGCAGATTCGATCGCACTTTCGACGGCCACAAAACTCACACCATCAATGCGCGTGGCCCCGGCATTCACTGCATCATCGAGCAAAGTTCCGGCAGATTGAGTATTAATCCGAAAAGTGACGGTATTCGTCGCTGTATAGCCAGTCAAGCGCTGCTGATTGTTTTCGTAGCTGTAGGTGGGATTGAGGGTGATGCCGGTGGTTTCGAGTTTTTCGACTGGGCGCGATCGCAGTAACTCTACCACAGCAGACGATCGCCTCGCCGCTTCCTGTTGCACCTCCGCCGCTGTTTTCCCCTGCACCTCAACACCCAAACGAACTTGAGTCTGTGTTGTCGGAATTACTTCGATCCCGCGCCCAGTAACTGTTAGCGTTCTCAGCCGCTGTTCTTGAGCCCTCGCCTCGCCCAATCCGGTGAAACTAACGATAGTTAAGGTTAAACATAAAGCTGTTAGCAGACTGCGGAAATTTATGCGATCGCGCGATCGTAAAATAGGATTCATAAACTTGAATATCCTCACATACAATAGATGGTATAATCTTATGTTGCAATGGAAATTTTCAGACATCCGCACGGTTACATTTTTAGAAACTTAAATTAATCGGGAATGGGGAATTGGGAATTGGGAATTGGGAATTGAGCAGTTAATATATGCAATCCTTAAAACAACTTGCTAGGAAACTCAAAAAAGAAACTTACGCTATTTATTTAGCCAGTCTTGACCCCAGAGTGCCTTGGTATGCGAGAATGTTAGCCGGTGTTACGGTTGCCTATGCCTTCAGCCCGATCGACCTCATTCCCGATTTCATACCAATTCTCGGCTACTTGGACGATTTAATCATTGTACCTTTGGGAATTTGGCTAGTCATAAAAATGATTCCGCCAGAAGTATTAGCCGAGTGTCGGGAAAAAGCCGCCGCAGAAATAGACCGAGGAAAACCGATTAATCGGGCTGCCGCTGTTGTGATTATTGCCATCTGGATTGGCTTGGGAATATTAGCTGCCATCTGGCTGAAACAAATATTTAAACGTTAGAATACCGGGCGGTTGAAACCGCGGCTATACAGACAAAACCCGCCTCCGCGGGTTAAAGAATAGGCGGTGAAAATTATGTTTTAGGCTATTCTCTTAAGTCCGCGGAGGCGGACATCGTTTGTGTAGACGCGGTTTAAACCGCCGTCTGATCTGATATTATATTGTAGGGCGAGCGCACATTACGTTAACAAAACTCGCGGTATTCCATACCAAGTATTATTTATTCATTAAAAAAATCAAACTAACATTCTAGCTATGACTCAAACTACCGACTTTCTCAGCACACTCAACCCATCTCAACGCCAAGCAGTCATACATTATAACGGGCCACTGTTAGTAGTAGCCGGGGCAGGTTCCGGCAAAACACGAGCTCTAACTTACCGAGTTGCTAATTTAATTCGCACCAATCGAGTCAATCCTGAAAATATTCTGGCGGTGACATTTACCAATAAAGCATCCAGAGAGATGAAAGAAAGAATTGAGAAACTGCTAGCCACTCAACAAGCTGAAGCTGAATATGGCTTACCTTTGGAAGAGTTAGCACCGGATGTGCAAACTAGATTGCGATCGCAAATTTATCGTAACATTACCAAACACATTTGGATGGGAACTTTCCACTCTCTTTGTGGTCGGATTCTCCGCTATGATATTGAGAAATATCAAGACGAAAAAGGCAGACAGTGGAAACGCAACTTTTCAATTTTTGACGAATCAGATGCTCAAACTCTGGTCAAACAAATTGTCACCAAAACCCTCAACCTCGATGACAAGAAATTTGACCCTCGCAAAGTACGATACGCGATTAGCAATGCTAAAAACAAAGGTTGGTCGCCCCAGGAATACTTGTTAGCAGAACCGGATTATAGAGGTCGCGTAATTTCTGACGTTTACACTCGTTACCAAGATGCTTTAGCAGCCAACAATGCTTTAGATTTTGACGATTTAATCCTAGTTCCTGTGCAACTTTTACGCCAAAATGAGCAAGTATTAAATTATTGGCATCAAAAGTTTTGTCATATTTTAGTGGACGAATACCAAGATACTAACCGGACTCAATCTGATTTAATTCGGCTCTTGGTGACAAATAATGCCGACCCGAAAAACTTCGATAGATGGCAAAATCGCTCTATTTTTATAGTCGGTGATGTCGATCAATCAATCTACAGTTTTCGCATGGCAGATTATACCATATTGCTGGAATTTCAAGAAGATTTTGGGGATGGTTTGTCTGACGCAAAAACTAAGACCATGGTAAAATTAGAAGAGAATTATCGATCGCGCTCGAATATCCTGGAAGTGGCAAACCACTTAATTCAAAACAATACCGAACGCATCGACAAAGTTCTGCGTGCCACTCGCGAACCAGGAGCTCCGATTACGATTTGGCGCGCTGACAATGAAATAGAGGAAGCAGAATTTGTGGGTGGTCAAATTCACACCTTGAAGCGTCAGAATTCGGAATTTGAACAGGGGAGCAATTTTGCGATTCTCTACCGCACTAACGCTCAATCTCGCTCCTTTGAAGAAGCATTAATGCGTTTAGATATTCCCTATAATATTGTCGGCGGTTTGAAGTTTTACGATCGCAAAGAAATCAAGGACATCCTAGCATACCTGCGAACCCTTGCCAACCCCGACGACAGCGTGAGCCTCAAACGCATCATTAATACTCCCCGGCGCGGTATTGGCGATACTACATTTGGGAAAATCGAAGATGCTGCAACTCAATTGGGCATTCCGCTGTGGGAAATCCTCAAGAATGAGTCTGATGTGAATACCATCGCAGGGCGATCGGCAAAAGCTATGATTAAGTTTGCCACAATGATTTCCCATTGGCAATCGCAAGTTGAAACCTTGCCTGCTTCGCAAATTGTCCAAGGAATTATCGAAGATTCTGGTTATATTGAAGACCTCAAAAATCAAGGAACCGAAGAAGCCGAAAATCGCATCGAAAACGTCCAAGAATTGTACAATGCGGTGCTGCAATTTGAAGAACAAAACGAAGAAGCCACCCTCACAGCATTTTTGTCAAAAGTATCCTTAGCTTCAGATTTAGACGACTTACAAGAAGAAGATTCCCGCGTGTCGCTGATGACGCTACACTCTGCCAAAGGGTTAGAATTTCCCGTAGTATTTCTAGTCGGAATGGAACAAGGTTTATTTCCCAATTTCCGCAGTTTAGATGACCCCAGAGCCATAGAAGAAGAACGGCGTTTGTGTTATGTTGGGATCACTCGCGCTCGCGAACTGCTCTTTTTAACTCACACTCGCGAACGCCGCCTGTGGGGAGGTTTCCGCGAACATTGTACTCCTTCGCTATTTTTAGGGGAATTGCCACGAGAATTTATCGCTGGAAGTGCGGGGAAAACTAAGGCTGGAAAAACTGCTGCTTCCCCTGGTAAAACCAATAGTTCAGCATCGAATTCCCGGCGTTCTCAACAGAGTAAAAATCTACAATTGGTAGATTGGAAAGCGGGGGATCGAGTTGTTCATCCTGCTTTTGGGCTGGGAGAAATTACTCATGTTTTGGGGGATGGAGAGAAGGTTAATTTGGCTATTAAGTTTTCGGGTTTGGGTCGAAAAATTATCGATCCCAGGAGTGCTAAGTTGCAGCGATTGGATTAGTTTTTGAGGATTTTTTTTAACCACAGAGGGCGCAGAGAGCGCAGAGGGCGCAGAGGGCGCAGAGGAAGAGCAGAGAGATGAATAATTCTGATTGAGATTTTCTCAGGGTGACAAAATTAATTGCCATTCTCCGGCTTTGGTGTTCCAAGCGGGGGAGGCTGTTTCTCCGGCGACGTAGGGCCCCCAGTAGCGGCGAGAACCATCTTGAGCGAAGACAACCAGAATGTCTCCTTGTTTGATTTTGAGTTTTCTTTCGGGAAGCGAGAGCATCAGTCCTTTGCCGCCACCTTCTCCTGGTGCAAAGTCCCAGTGGGCGGGTTTGTTGTAGGATTTTTCGGCTTCTCCCTTGGCCAACAGGGCCACTCGCACTGGGTGTTCGCTGCGGTTACTGACGCGCAAAGTGCCTATGGCTTCGACGTTTTGAGGTATTGATGAGGCATTGCTGATTTCTTCTGGTGGGTTCGGGGTTGATGTGGGCTTGGGTTTGGGTGGACTTACTATTTCTGGGCTGGCGGTGGTGCTTGGGGGGAGTACGGTGGCTGTCGGTGGTAAATTGTTTGGTAGGGTGGAGTTGTTGGCGATGGTGATTTCAAAACGTCTTAGGAAGAGTGCTGTCATCAGGACGATCGACAATCCAGTTACTATCTGGTAAATTTTAATTTTCATAGATTTTAGGATTTAAAAATAGGTGGCACATAGTAATTACTGTTTTTTATGCAAAATACCCGAATAAATAGATTTATTGATGTTCTCGCTCAGCAATTCAGACGCTGGGTGAGTAATCCTTGGCGACGGATTTCGCTGTTTATGATTACTCTGCTATTCGGAAATTTTTTGGGAACAGCTATTTCTACAATTGCGGGACAATCTGCTGATTGGGATATTGTCGCTGCTGCTTGGTTGGTTTTTTTGACTGAATTGGTTAACCGATTTGTTTATCGTGGCAATCAGCCGGAGGTGCGTTCTCTGTGGGTCGATTTGCTCAATGCTCTGAAAATTGGTGTGATTTACAATTTATTTGTGGAAGCTTTCAAGCTCGGTTCTTGAGAAGGAATTAGTGACCCCCTACCCCCCCCTAGCCCCCCCCAAGGGGGGATGGAGGAAATTCAGGAATAAGTAACGTCCGACCCCCCCTACCCCCCCCAAGGGGGGATGGAGGAAATTCAGGAATAAGTTATATCGTTTCCGGCTGCATCGGAATGATTTAACCTTACTAGAACGCAGAGAACACAGAGGGAGATAAGAGAGATGAATAATTCCGATGTTACCGGATTTGATATTACCCCCCTAGCTCCCCTAGCCCCCCCCCAAGGGGGGATGGGGGAAATTCTGGAAGAAGGAAGAAGCACAACAAAATAATATCGATGGTTTTAGGAATTAAAAACTTCCTAATTACCGACAAGGTTCAGATATCATTTTTGATTTAAAAAGCTGTGAGTTTTGAGAATAGGTTGCTATGACTTTAACGCTTGTGGAAATTTTAGAAGGATGGAGAGCTGGAAATTCCCCGATCCAACGTGATTTCGAGCAGTTAGCCCTGTGGGAACTTGCTGATGATTTGCGATCGCCTGCTTTTGGCATTACTCCCGAAAATGCGGCTGAGGTTGTTCGGCACAAAGCCGATTTATTCTTTTCTGTTATTAACTTATTACATACTTTTCCCGCAAAGTCAACTAATTTTCTGGAAAATTTGTGGGTTCTTTCGCTGCCGTTGGTCATGAAATTGTCGTCTGAAACACAAAGTTTAAAACGTCCTTTAATTCAAGGGATTTTGGGAGGGCAAGGAACGGGGAAAACAACTTTATCTGAGGTTTTACGGCTGATTTTGGCGAAATTGGGCTATTCTACTGTCAGCCTTTCTTTAGATGACCTTTACAAGACTTATGCCGATCGCCTCAAACTCCAAAAAGAAGACCCACGGTTGATTTGGCGGGGACCACCTGGAACTCACGATATTGAATTGGGCATTTCTGTTTTGGATCAGTTGCGTTCCAATCGGAAACAAGAATTAGCATCAGTTAAAAATATCAAAATACCCCGATTTGATAAGTCTGCTTGGGGGGGTGCAGGAGATAGAATTTCCCCTGAAAATGTTTCTGATGTGGATATTGTACTGTTTGAAGGCTGGTTTGTGGGTGTAGAGCCGGTGGATGAGCTACAATTGAATGAGTTTTTGGAGGGTGCGCCGTTTCCAATTTGCACAGAGGGCGATCGACAGTTTGCTCGTGATATGAATGCTAAACTATCGGATTATGTACCGCTGTGGAATCGCCTGGATCGATTGATAGTTTTGTATCCCCAAGATTATCGTGTTTCTAAAGTTTGGCGCAATCAGGCGGAACAGGAAATGATGGCGAGGGGGAAGTCGGGAATGACTGAGTTGGAAATTAATCGGTTTGTGGAATATTTTTGGAAAGCGCTGCATCCAGAGTTATTTATTAAGTCGATGGTTGCTCGTGGGGCGAGAGTGGATTTGGCAATTGAACTTAAGTGCGATCGGGCTATTCAGAAGATTTATAAATCTAAGTATAGAAGTTGTCAATAATATCATCTCTCTCTTCTATTCCTCTGCGCCCTCTGCGCTCTCTGTGGTAAAATCATCCATAGACAAACCTCGACCAAATAACATCCAATCTAAAACTGGTTGATTTTCCCCCTAGCTAATAATGCACTTCCATAAGCAGCATCAGTATGAACCGGAGTTAGCACAGGAACTTTCAAATAACGCTTTCTGATCTCACCCCAAACCTGATTTTTTGCCCCACCACCAGCCGTATAAACCTTTGTCAAAGGAGTTGCACCAAACTCCTGCAATAATTCATATCCCCGCCCTTCAATCCGGGCTATACTTTCTAGCAAACCCTGCAAAAAATTCACAGCCTCAGCAGGACGAGGTTCTAATCTAGGGAGCAAATTTGGGTCGTTATTGGGAAAACGCTCGCCTTTTTTTAACAATGGATAATAATCTAGCAAACTCGGTCGATGGGGATCAATTTGTTGGCTATACTTGTCCAATTCAATATCAGTAAAAAAGTGGCGCAGCACAGCACCTCCGGTATTAGAAGCGCCTCCCACTAACCACAAATCCCCCCCAGCACCCCCTTGTGAAGGGGAAGTGAAACGATGACTATAAATTCCGTAGGTGGCATCATCTACACGGGTATAACTTAACAGTTTGAGGGCTAAAGTTGAACCGAGAGAAGTTACTGCTTCCCCCGGAGAATTGACGCCGCTAGCTAAAAAGGCTGCTATGCTATCGGTTGTACCAGCACAAACGATACAGTCGCGGGGAAAGCCAAATCGATCGCCTATTTCTGCTGTCACAGGTCCGATCGGCGTTCCCGGTGCGACAACTTGCGGTAATATAGGGGCGATCGACCCAGAAACACCCGCAATTCCCTCTGTCAGCCAATGGGGATAACACAAATTCGCAACATCGTAACCCAATTTCAGAGCATTGTGATAGTCGCTAATTCCCAATCTTCCGTGTAGCAAAAAGGCTAACCAATCCGCTTGATGCAGGAAAAATCTTGGGGCTGTTTGCACCGGAGATCCCCCTAAATCCCCACCCCCCCCAGCCCCCCCCAAGGGGGGAATAAGGGGGACTTTGAGTGAATTCCCCCCCCTTGTTAAGGGGGGCTGGGGGGGATCTCCGGGTTTGAAAGTTTGAACACACTCCCTAGGGGCTGTGTCTTTTTCCTTGCACTCTAACCACCACAGGAGTTTTGCCAGACTTGATGTGGGGCTTAATACCGTGTGATGGGCTGGTGCGATCGCCCGCAGTCGATCGAGTACCGCCACACCGCGTCCATCGTTGTATAAAATTGGCTCCTCTACGGGTATACCTTTGGTATCACATAGCATCACCGTGGAGGAAGTGCCATCAATGGCGATGGATTTTATTTGAGTGCGAAGGGCTAAGGGAATTTGCTCGATTACCGCCCAGAGTGCATTTTGCCAGCGCAATGTTAATTCTGATGCTGGGTCGTCTTGACTAAAATTATACTGCTTCTCATAATGTATATTACCACGGGAGTCGATCGCAGTCGATCGCACTCCTGTTGTACCAAAATCTATGCCTAAGTAAAAATCCATTAAGAATTATTTAACCACAGAGAGCGCAGAGAGCACAGAGAAAGAGAAAAGTGAGGTATGCGGATGATAACGAATTATCGATTACTAACCATACCTCATTTTTCTGATAATTCAAGTTTTAACTGTTGATTTCTACAGTGCACCTGCCGCGGTTTGGTCAAAAACACTACCACTCAAATGAGTTGTCACATTCATCGCCTGCAATACTGGCAAACCTTCTGGGCCGTGGGGATAATCTATCACGCTAACCGCACCATTTCCCTGTTTGAACTTCCAGAAGTGTTCTGGTTCTAAGCCGAACAAATGACAGAGAATTGCCTTGTTTATCGCATCATGAGCAACCACAATCCCTGTACCTGAAACTGATTTTACTATATCTCGCCAAGAGGCGATCGCTCTTTCCCAAACTTCTTGTAAATTTTCCCCGTCTGGCATTTGCACATTTTCAGGAGATGTTTTCCATTCTTGCAGCAAACCTGGATAGGATGATTCTATTTCTGACTCAAATTTTCCTTCCCACAATCCGTGACTGATTTCTCTTAACTCATCGCGGAGTTCTAACTTCAAGTCTGGGTGATATTGGAGAATAATTTCGGCTGTTTCCTTGGGGCGCAACATCGAACTGCTGATGGCAAAATCTAATTTTACATTCTTCAGGAATTCTGCCGCCTTGCGAGACTGTGCGCGACCATTATCATTGAGCGGTACATCTATTTGTCCTTGAAATTTTCCCGCTCGGTTCCAGTCAGTTTCGCCGTGACGTACCAGCAATAAACGTGGCCCGCGATTTCCATCCCTAGGCTTCGGAAAAATTTCTCCTGTGTGAGCTGTTAAATTCAAGGATTCTAGTTGAACTGCCACTTTCTGTTGCTGCTCACTTTGCTCACTGGTAGAAACAGGAGAAGTCCCAAAATTGATAATGCTAATCCCGCAATTTGACTGCTGAATAGATTGATAGTAAGCGGGAGCAATTTCCGATGCTGTGGCGATCAGAGCGCGGTTTATGCCATTGTGGGCTACTACTAGAATTGTGCCGGAACTATGCTTAGATAATAGTTCTTTCCAAAAAGTCCGAGCGTTAGCAAAAATTGCCAATACGGGAAAGTGTTCGATTTCTGCTTCGTTTGATGGCAGTTTCATCGAAAATTTGTCTGGATGTTGCTGCCAAGATTTATAGGCTTCTGGAAATTGGTCGATCGCATCTTGACGTAGCATTCCTTCCCACAGAGGTAAATCGATTTCCATCAATTGATCTGTTGGTTGGAGTTGTGGCGGATTTGTCAAGCGCGAAATGATAATTTCTGCTGTTTCTTTGGCTCGTTGCAGGGGACTGCTGTAGACGGCATCAAAGGTGATACTGCTGAGCGTTTCGCCTACTTGAAGGGCTGCGGTGCGCCCTGCTTCTGTCAAAATTGATTTATCCAAACGGCCTTGGATACGGCGTTCTTGATTGTAAGTGCTTTGGCCGTGACGGACTAAGATAACGCGAGTAGTCATTCGATTTTAGATTTTAGATTTTAGATTTTAGATTTAGCCTGGGCATAAATCTGGGGCTTAAAACGATTCAAAAGATGAGCCACTAAAAATTTTACCAGTTCCGGGGACACTCTCGCTAACAACCGCCTATGATTAAAGACGAAATAGACTTAGGCACGGATACGCGCCGGACGGAACAGGCATAATGACACTAAAGCGGATATTTTTAGGTATTTTAACAGCGATCGCGATCGCCTTGGTCGGTTTGTCTTTACTTGCTAGCTGGAATGAGCCACAAATTCAAAGTCGGCTGGAACTCTATCAGACAAATTTACTGCTTCATGCTTCGGAGTGGCAGGGGGAAAATAATTCTAATTCTAATTTAAGTTCAGCTCGCAACACTATTATCGGTTCGGCTCCTTTAGATACGGCTTTAGCTCAGTATCAAGAGGCGCGAACCTCGACTCAGAAAACTCTCAGCACAACTCAATCACAATTTAAACAAGTTGAAACTCCAAACGCTTCTTCAGATGTTACTGCAAAAAAAATAAAATTTGCTCAGGATAATGCTCTGGAAGATTCAATCAACAAGTTGTCAACTCTGGAAAGCGAGCTTGATTTGCGGGTGGGAATTTTGCAGGCAAGTACGGGTAAAGTTGATCTAGCTCTGCAAACTTGGCAAGATTTAATCGATAGATACAAGACTCAAACTAATGCTGACCCTTCCACTCAAGCTGCTCCAGTTTTAAAGGGAATTTGGAGCAATCCACCTCAACTTTTACCCGATGCTGAATCGAGCATTCAAAAGTCTTTAGATGGTTGGTTTCGCTATCGTAGTCTGGCTCAACTTTATAAGTTACAGGAGCGTTCTCAAGACCTGGTATCGCTGCAATCTACTGAACAAATCATCGCTGAAAATTCTGTGGAAAAGTTGGCGATTGTGATTGGAATTCCGGGGATCGGACTTTGTATAGGTACGGTGTTGTTGGCTGGTTTGACCGTGCAGTGGTTGTTGCAACGAAAGCAGTTACAACCAACGGGTTCTGGACCAATTTTGGCTCAAAATTCTAGCTTGATTTGGGATGTTCCTTGGGATGGCGAGATTGTTTGGCAGGTACTTGTGGTCGGCTTTTTCTTTGTGGGACAAATCTTGATCCCCTATTTGTTGTTGCCACTTTCTCTGTCGGTTTTTCATTTAAATCCTGCTAGTTTTGACCCGCGTAGTAAGGCTGTTTATATCTTTACTACTTATCTATTATTGTCGGCGGGGGGACTTTCGGTATTGTATTTTTCTGTAAGGTCTTTTTTGCCTTTACCTGAAAGTTGGTTTCGGATTAATTGGCGGGGAAATTGGTTTTGGTGGGGTTTTGGTGGCTATTTTGTGGCTTTACCTTTGGTAGTTTTGGTGTCGCTGATCAATCAGCAATTATGGCAGGGACAAGGTGGTAGTAATCCGATTTTGCCGATCGTCCTTGAAGGTAAGGATAACCTGGCTTTGGCGGTGTTTTTTGCCACGGCGGCGATCGCGGCTCCGGTTTTTGAGGAAATTATGTTTCGGGGCTTTCTGTTGCCTTCTCTGACTCGCTATTTGCCTGTTTGGGGGGCGATCGCCACTTCTGCTTTGTTGTTTGCTGTGGCTCACTTGAGCGTGTCGGAAATTCTGCCTTTGGCGACTTTGGGGGCGGTGTTGGGATTTGTGTACACGCGATCGCGCAATCTCCTTGCTCCCATGCTACTCCATAGTCTCTGGAATAGCGGCACTCTCCTGAGTCTGTTTCTTTTGGGCGGCGGGAGTTAATTCGGGCTTTTGTGAATAATTGTTAATTCCCCTTGCTGTTTTGGCAAATATCCTAAGCACTCTAGGCTGCTTAGGATGCCATGTCTCAAGCTGAGCGGAAAAACTTGCGTTAACATTGGAGTTAGATCTTGGTCGGTGCTTTTTAGCTCGCGCGATCGTACAGGACGCAACTTGACAACTTAGCCAATTTTTCTGTAGATCTTAAGTAAGAATCAGGCTTGAACGCAATGAGCAATTTTAATAGCCACAAGTTAGAGGGAACGCGGACTTGGATGCGTTTCTTACCCTACGCAGCCTTCGGTCTTTTATTATTTTCTCTGAATTCAGCAACCGAACTCAATTATTTCTGGAGAGGCTACTTGGTGATTCTCGAAGCTCAAACCGGTATAGTTTTGCTGTATTTTGCGATGTCTAAGTTTCGTACATCTAAAAATAAATGAGTCAAGATTAGTAAGATTACCCAGCCAGGTAGTTGCAGTGACACTTAAAAAATGGGGTACACAAAAAAATGGTTAAAGATAAAACAGTAGCAGTTTTGTTGGCTTTCTTTTTAGGAGGCTTTGGAGCCCACAAGTTTTATTTGGGAAATAATTTAGCCGGGGTATTATACTTGCTATTCTCTCTGACATTTATTCCGTCAGTAATCGCATTTTTTGATTTTCTAGGCTTGCTACTGATGTCGGAACCAGCTTTTCAAGCACAGTACAATCCAGGTATGTTGCAATCGGGCCGCTTCCTGCGATCGGCAACAGATGTCACTGGGGCGATCGCCGATCTCAAAAAACTTTATGATATGGGTGCAATTACAGCAGAAGAATATGAAGAAAAACGCCTCAAATTACTTCGAGATTTGTAATTAATTATGAAGGAAGCAGGAAGCAGGCCCTTCGACTCCGCTCAGGAACCGCTTCAGGAAGAAGGAAGAAGGAAGAAGGAAGCAGGAAGCAGGAAGCAGGAAGCAGGAAACCCGCCCTTCAAAGAGTGGGATAAGAATGAGTGTAAAATAACAACTGTTTAAGGATAAAATTAAAGTGTTTCAAGATTTACACTGGCTGCGTCAAACTCCCTATTGGGTATGGTATTCTTTTATTCCCTACTTCGGCGGATTGGCGATCGTCTATGCAGGCCAAAAAACAAATATTCGCAGTTGGATCGGGTGGGGCGCTGGCTTTACTTTAGCCGCAGTAGCCTTATCGGCTTCAGCTAATTTGGGCCTGCTGGTTTGGATAGCTCAAATTGTCACTGCATTTTCTTTGAAAAAACGCTATCTCATCAAAACAGCACCCAGAGGTTTACTGGTTCCTGCAAGTGCAACAAGTGCAGAAGAGTTGGCAAATATACGCGGCAAAATAGATATTAATGAGTGTACCAAAGATGATTTGGTGAGAGTTTTGGGATTGCCAATCGTCTATGCTAATGATATTGAATCTTTGCAAAATGAAGGATATATTTTTACTCACGCCGAAGAGTTGTCAGAAATAGCAGGAGTTCCAGCTAGTCACGTCAGACGCATCGCCCCGATGATTTGCTTTAGCTATAATTATCGCAAAGAAGCAAGTTTTACTTGGAAACGATTAAATGTATTTTCGGTGGAGGAATTAATAGCCAGTGGCTTAGACAGAGTTGTAGCAGAGAAAATAGTTACAGAAAGGCAGATTAAAGGCGAATATAAATCAGTTGTTGAGGTGAAGCGACGCACGGGGCTGCCTTTTGATTCCTACCGCCATTTATGTTAGTTATCTGTACATCCTCGACTCTAAAAAATATGACGATGGCAAAACTCGATGTTAATCTACAAAAATTGTACGATCGAGACTACCTAAAATGGATTGAAACTACCGTGGAAAAGTTGCGGCTTCGCGATTATTCAAACATTGACTGGGAAAATATGATTGCAGAAATAGAAGACATGGGACGAACTGAACGGCGGAGTTTGGAGAGTAATCTTGTGGTACTTCTGATGCACTTGCTAAAGTGGGAATTTCAACCAGATCGCAGAAGCGGTAGTTGGAAAGGTACTATAGCCGAACACCGTAGACGCCTTCGCAAAAGTCTCCAGGATTCCCCCAGTCTCAAACCCTATCTGGAAGAAGTGTTTTCTGAATGCTATTCGGATGCAATAGAACAAGCAAGTGCTGAAACTGGATTGTCCCTAGAGACATTTCCGCAATTGTGTGTTTACACTTATGCTGAGGTTTTAGATTCTAATTTTTTGCCAGACTTTTTGTCAGATGGGATGACTGAAAACTAGCATAGTTAACCCCACCTCAAAAAATATAATACCCAGATCCCCGACAACTTCTGCGAAGTCAGGTATCTAAAAATCCTGGACTACACAATGCTGGGAATATTGATGCTATTCTACAGAATTATTATTGCAACGCCGATCGACACGACAGTAGGATACCCCTAAAATCACATTTATGTCTGACTCTCCTCCATCCCCAATTTCCCCAGAATCCCCAGAAAGCGCAGCTACAGACAACCGGAATGCCAAAACTAGGCAACTGTTGGGTATGAAAGGGGCTGCTACGGGGGAAACTTCCATTTGGAAGATTCGCTTGCAACTGATGAAGCCGATTACCTGGATTCCCCTGATTTGGGGCGTGGTGTGCGGGGCGGCCTCTTCTGGTCACTATACCTGGAATCTCGAAAATTTTGCGATCGCCGCAGCTTGTATGTTGATGTCAGGTCCGTTGCTGACTGGTTATACTCAAACTTTGAACGATTTCTACGATCGCGAAATTGATGCCATTAACGAACCCTACCGTCCAATTCCCTCCGGGCTGATCTCCATTCCCGAAGTAGTCGCGCAAATTTTGGTATTATTAGCCGCAGGCATCGGCATCGCTTATGCTCTAGACTTGTGGGCTGGTCATGAATTTCCCACCATGACTGTTTTGACTCTCGTCGGCGCATTTTTAGCTTATATCTACTCTGCGCCACCGTTGAAACTCAAGCAGAATGGTTGGTTGGGAAATTATGCCCTGGGTGCTAGTTACATTGCTTTGCCTTGGTGGGCTGGTCAAGCTTTGTTTGGTAAACTAGATCCCACGATTATGATTTTGACCCTGTTTTACAGTTTGGCTGGGCTGGGAATTGCGATCGTTAATGATTTTAAAAGTGTTGAGGGCGATCGCCAATTAGGGTTAAAATCTTTGCCAGTGATGTTTGGCATCGGCACCGCAGCTTGGATCTGCGTGTTGACGATCGACATATTTCAAGCCGGGATTGCAGGTTACTTGATTAGCATCCACCAAAATCTGTACGCTGTCATTCTCCTGCTGCTGATTGTGCCCCAAATCACTTTTCAGGATATGTATTTTTTACGGAATCCTCTGGAAAATGATGTTAAATATCAGGCAAGTGCTCAGCCTTTCCTGGTGTTGGGTATGCTGGTAGCAGCTTTGGCACTTGGTCATGCTGCTTAAGCAAAGTTCTGAGTGGGCGCTTTGGAATTAAATAATTTTTAATCCAAAATCCCGCAGTCAAAAATCAGTGCAATTGTATTGAAGAAAAATGTCAAGTTAAAAATTAAAAATTGAAAAGGAACAGCCTTTTTAATTTTTAATTTTTAATTTAAATTGATGAGGTGTGAAGGTCTAAACGTGGCAGAATTTTTCTCAAACATCAAAGATAAGTTGAGCAAAGTCACTAACGCAATAAGTGGCAATTCCCATGCAGAATCGCCCCAGACAGCAGAGGACAATGAACTCGAATCGCCGTCATCGGAGGCGGAATTTTCTACACGGACAACGGCGGAAGAATGGGAGTATCTGGCACCAGAAGATCCAGCACCTCCAACAGAGTCGGAATTAGAACAGGAAACTGATAACTATCCCATAGTTAAGCGCGATTGGGAAGGGTTGAAGCGCTTAATAGTGTGGCTGGAAATTGAAGATCTAGTTACCAGTTGGCAAGCAAAGGGAAAAGAATTATTCCAGCCTCGGTTGAATTTGTTGGATGCTAAATTGCCTAAAAAATCGGCAAGTAGCAAACTACCTGCAAGTACCGAACTAGCGGAAAATATCGAACTAGCAGAAAATAACGAACTAGCAGAAAATAATGAACTAGGGGAAAATATCGAACTAGCCGAAAATAGGAAACTACAGGGAAAGTTGAAAAAACTGCTGTCCCGTGGCCCTAAATTTTGGGTAGGAATCGGTGTTGCTAGTATTGGCGGTGGCGCTTTAATCTACTGTTTGTGGATTTTGCACACCTTAGATAAAAGTTTGCCGGATGTTAATGATTTGTCGGCTTTTAATCGCGATGGGACGCTGACAATTAAGGCAGCAGATAATACAATTTTGTTACAATCGGGGCCTGCAACTAGAGATAAGTTGAAACTTAAAGAAATTCCCGATCTGTTGATTAAAGCTTTTATTTCTATAGAAGACCGCCGTTTTTACGAACATCGCGGTGTGGATTATCAAGGTATTGTGCGATCGATTGTTTCTAATTTACTGGCGAGAGATTTGGTCCAGGGCGGCAGTACCATTACCCAACAATTAGCTCGCGTTGTTTTTCTCAATCAGGAAAGAAGTATTCGACGGAAGCTGCGGGAGGCTCTTTTGGCTCAGAAAATTGAGCGAGAGTTGAGTAAAGAACAAGTTTTAGAACGATACTTGAATCTGGTTTATTTGGGTTCTGATTCTTACGGAGTATCCGATGCAGCTTGGGTTTTCTTTAGCAAAACCGTTGATAAATTGACTTTGGCCGAAATGGCAACTTTGGCGGGTTTGCCTCCGGCACCGAGTGAATATTCGCCTTTGGTTAATCCGAATTTTGCGAAGAAGCGTCGCAATCTTGTGCTGGGACAAATGCAAGAAGCGAAGGTAATTACTGAGGCTCAAGCTAAGGAAGCGATGGCGGAACCTTTGACTGTTAAACAAAGTCCACCAAAGCGTTTTAAAGTGACTGCGCCTTATTTTTCGAGTTACATTAGAAAGGAATTGCCACGCTATGTTTCTCAGGATGCTTTGGAAGCTGGTGGTTTGACTGTTGAGACGACGGTGGATTTGAAGTGGCAGCAAATCGCTGAAGAGGTGATTAAAAGTGCGATCGAAGTTGATGGCCGCCGTCAGGGTTTTGAACAGGCGGCTTTAGTTTCTATGGATACTAAAACTGGGGAAGTGAAGGCCCTGGTAGGAGGTGGAAATTTTCAGGAAAGTGAGTTTAATCGCGCTACTCAGGCTTTGCGCCAGCCCGGATCGACTTTTAAGGGGTTAGTTTATGCCACGGCGATGGGGGCTGGTTTTTCGCCTTATGACAGCTATGAAGACGAACCAATTATTATCGATGGCTATCAACCGAATAATTATGGCAAAAAGTTTAGCGGTTGGCGATCGATCTCTGATGCCTTGACGAGTTCGGTGAATGTGGTGGCTGTCAAGGTGTTGATGGATGTCGGGTTTGAACCTGTAATCAAATTAGCCTACGATATGGGAATTAAATCTAAATTGAGTCCTATTTATTCCCTGGCTTTGGGTTCTTCTGAGGTGAATTTGCTGGAGTTAACTAATGCTTACGGGACTTTGGCGGCCCAGGGTAATTTTATTGAAGCCCACGGTATTAGTCGCGTGATTAATCAACGAGGAGATGTGATTTATCAGGCTAATTTTAAACCGAAGCAGGTTTTGGATAAGGATAGTGCTGCTATTACTACTTGGATGTTGCAGGGTGTGGTGCAGGGGGGTACAGGTGGCCCTGCGGCTTTAAACGATCGCGCTGTAGCGGGCAAAACCGGTACTTCGGAAAAAGTCAGGGATTTGTGGTTTATTGGTTACATTCCCCAGGTTGTGACTGGGGTTTGGTTAGGCAATGATGACAACTATCCCACCGGGGGAACTAGCGGTACGGCTGCTTACAATTGGCGCGATTTTATGAGTCAAGCTGTCAAGGGAATGCCGGTTGAGGAATTTCCCAAGTTGCCGAAGTTGGAGGGCCGCAAAGGTAGTATTAAGGCCAAACGGGTGGAGCCAAATCGGATTATTCGTGGCATGATTGTGAATGATGATGGTGCGATCGTCCCTTACAATCCTAATCCTGAACCTAGGCATCGCGAGTGGCAAGATCCTGGTTATCAAGAACCCAATAATTATCAAGAACCCCCACAATAAGCACTAAAGTCCTGGTTTCTCACCTCGTTTTAACCGCACCATAAAAAAGCCGTCCATTTGATGGCGATGGGGCCAAATTTTTACCCATCCTTCCGGTGATGGCTGTACTGGTAAATCTATGGTGGGCGGTTCGATTTGCCACTCAGGATTGCTGTCTAAGAACGATCGCACAACTCGTTCATTTTCTAAAGGATGAATCGTGCAAGTTGCGTAAACTAAAACGCCGCCGGACTTGACAAATGTCGCTGAATTTGCTAACAATTCCGATTGCAGTTGGGATTGTTGTTGGATGTTTTCGGCTGTGTGATGCCAACGGGCGTCGGCGCGGCGGTGGAGGGTTCCCAGGCCCGAACAAGGTGCATCTAATAAAACTCTGTCTGCGAGGTTAATAAACTCAGGAAAATGACGGCTGTCTCCGGTATGAATTTGGATTGATTTCATCTGGAGTCTGTCTGCATTTTCTTTAAGTCTTTTGAGTCTATTTGCAGTTTTGTCGCAGGCATAAATCGTACCTGTATCTCCGATTAATTCGGCAATGTGGGTAGTTTTTCCTCCCGGTGCGGCGCACGCATCAATGATGGTTTCCCCCGGTTGCGGATCGAGTAAATGGGTGACTAATTGAGCGCTACTATCTTGGATTGTCCACCAACCTTCGCTATATCCGGGGAGATTTTGAATTGCGCCACTGCTGCTGTTTAGTCTTAGGGCTTGGGGTAAGTGTGGGATTCTGCTAACGCTGATGTTTTGGGCTTGGAAGGCGGTTTCGATTTGGTCAATTGTGCTTTTTAAAGGATTGATTCTGAGGTCAATTGTGGGGGATTGATTGAACCATTCACAGAGTTGTTCTGTTTCGGTTTCGCCTAGTTCTTCGATCCACATTTCGATTATCCAGTCGGGGAAACTGTGCTGAATTCCTAGGCGTTGGATGGGGTTTTCTGGTAGTTTTAAGGAATTTAAACCCCCCCTAGCCCCCCCTTGGTAAGGGGGGGGATTAGAGGTGGTTTCAGTCTCTGGTTGTGGTTCGGGATTTAAACCCCCCCTAGCCCCCCCTTGGTAAGGGGGGGGATTAGATGTGCTTTCAGTCTCTGGTTGTGGTTCGGGATTTAAACCCCCCCTAGCCCCCCCTTGGTAAGGGGGGGGATTAGATGTGCTTTCAGTCTCTGGTTGTGGTTCAGGATTTAAACCCCCCCTAGCCCCCCCTTGGTAAGGGGGGGGATTAGATGTGCTTTCAGTCTCTGGTTGTGGAGGAGAATTAGGATGACTCTTAGCCCCCCCTTGGTAAGGGGGGGTTGGGGGGGTAAGAGTCTCTGGTTGTGGAGGAGAATTAGGATGACTCTTAGCCCCCCCTTGGTAAGGGGGGGTTGGGGGGGTAGGAGTCTCTGGTTGTGGAGGAGAATTAGGATGACTCTTAGCCCCCCCTTGGTAAGGGGGGGTTGGGGGGGTTAAACGAATATACTGCCGCAACAAACCATTGACAAAACTGCTGAGTCCTGAAAAGCCGTTTTCTTTTGCTAGTTGAACTGTGGTGTTGACGGCGGCGGAGGGGGGAATGTGGTTGAGATATTGGAGTTGATATAAGCCTAAATGTAGGATGGTGCGAAGTTCTGGCGGTTGTTGGGAGGATTTTTTGGTGGCTAGTTTGTCGATGATAAAGTCGATCGCGCGCATTCTCCTGACACTACCATAGACTAATTCTGTGACTAAACGGCGATCGAGGTCGGTGAGTTGACAATTGCGAAAAGTGCGATCGAGGGCGACATCTGCAAATGTACCGCGGCGGTGGACTTCGCGGAGGGCGATAAAGGCTATTTGGCGGGGATTTTGCATAGTTAAGATATGAGGGCCTAGAAACCGGCTTTTTTAAGATAATACTTGGTTACAGCCCGCAGATTCGGTGGAAAACCCGGTTTCTGACAACCCGTGATTCCAGGACTATAAAAGTCTCAAATTTCCTCTGGATTTATCCCCATTTCTCGGAGTTTTTCAGAAAGGCGATCGGCTTTTTGCTTTACTAATACCATTTTCATAAAGTCCTACTACAAATGTAGTTCTTAGCCCCCCCTTAATAAGGGGGGGTTGGGGGGGTAGATATGTAGCGCTACTTTATGAAATTGGTATAACTCTTTCTCCTGTCGTTCTTGTTCCATTTGTCTTGACAACTCCACATAAGACAAAAATTTCAATCCATCGGGACGATAAATTTCCAAGTCTCCCGATGCAGGAAAAACCCGGCGGTTGAAACCGCGTCTACACATACAAAACCCGCCTCCGCGGGTTGAATAAACCCGGCGGTTGAAACCGCGTCTACACACACAAAACCCGCCTCCGCGGGTTGAATTTCTTTTCTTCCGTCCGCGGAGGCGGACATCGTTTGTGTAGCCGCGATTTCCAATCGCCGGGGGTCTGAATTGTAAGCGCAATTTCCAATCGCTTATTCTATTTTTTCTGATACCAACGGTTCTAATAAATGGCGTTCTTCTATGGGAAGTTCTAGCAAAACTCGTCTGTCGCCCTTGGTTTCCTTATAGCGGACAGCCGCATTCAGCAGGCGCATGGGAATTTGGAATTGTTCGTAGTTGCTGGTTGGTTCTTGCCACAATTCTAACCAAGTGCGGGCGGCTTTGTCGCTGACCATTTCTGACATTAGCGCGGGGATGTTTCGCACAATTCCTTGTCCTAAGATTGAGAGATATTTGTGTTTTTCGTAAACTGCTATTAGGCTGGTGATGCGAGGTTTCCATATCGCTGCATCCTGATTTGCGAAGAGGTTGTTGATAATTAATTTGGCATCGTGTGCATCAGATTCATCGTCAGATTCAACGCTTTGAAAGGCGTCATCTAAGGCGGCGATACCTTCGTCCCAACGATTCAATCCGAGAATGGGGATAGCGCGGTTGAAGGCATATAAATCTGGCCCAAGTGTGAGGGCGCGATCAAAAGATACTAAAGCTTCTTCATAACGTTGGAGGTTGTTGAGTACATCGCCTCGGGAAACCCAAGTTAAGCGATCGTTGTCGTCAAGTTTGATCGCCCTGTCGTAAGATACTAAAGCTTCTTCATAGCGTTTGAGGTCTTTTAGTATATCGCCTCGCGTAGCCCAAGTTAACGGAACGGTGTCATCAAGTTCGATCTCCCTATCGTAATATTCTAAGGCTTTTTCATAATGTTTGAGGTAGTGGAGTAAATTGCCTCGTAAAAGCCAACCCCATCGATCATTGACATCAGGTTCGAGCGCCAGCTCAAAGGATTCTAAAGCTTCATCATAGCGTTTAAGGTGGTAAAGTGCATAGCCTCGTTTAACCCAAGCTGACTGATAATTAGCATCAAGTTCGAGAACCCGATCGAAGGATGCTAAAGCTTCATCGTAGCGTTTGAGGTTGTTGAGTAAATTGCCTCGGCTAGCCCAAGCTGACTGATAATTAGCATCAAGTTCGATCGCCTGATCGAAGGATTCTAAAGCTTCATCGTAGCGTTTGAGGCTGTTGAGTACATCGCCTCGTAAAACAAAAATATACTGATAATTGGCGTCAAGTTCGATCACCTGATCGAAAGACGCTAAAGCTTCATCGTAGCGTTTGAGGCTGTTGAGTACAATGCCTCTTACAACCCAAGCCCACAGATAATTTTCGTCAAGTTCGATCGCCATATCGAAAGATGCTAATGCTTCATCATAGCGTTTGAGATTGTTGAGTACCTCGCCCCGTAAAAACCAAATATACTGACTGCTGTCATTAAGTTCGATCGCCCGATCGAAAGATGCTAATGCTTCATCATAACGCTTGAGGTTATCCAGTACATTGCCTCGTAAAGCCCAAGCAGGACGATAATTGGCGTCAACTTCTATTGCGCGACCGAATGATACTAAGGCTTCTTCATAGCGTTGGAGATTATTGTTGAGTAAATCACCTCTCCTCACCAAAGCTAACTTATCCTTGGGGTCAAGTTCGATCGCCCTATCGAAGGATTCTAATGCTTCATCATAACGTTCGAGATTATGCAAGCAATTTGCTTTTTCCAACCAATCCCGTGCCTTACCACGAATTACCACCAGTTTATTTGCTAGATTCAAAGCAGAAACATAGTCTTTCTTCTCTTTGCAATTTTCAATTTCCCGCACGCAAGCTGCCACGCGAGAGTCTTCACAATCATCTGTTTCCCTTGGCCCAAGCGCACACAACAGATATTCGAGCTCAAATACAGCATTAGGCGGTAGTGTTTCCAGATTTAGCTGATACTTCAAATGACTTTTTTCCGAACTATTATCAACTAGCTCTTTCTCGCTCGCACTAAATCTTACTCCCAAGCGATCCAATCGCCCTTTCAACTCTTCTTGCGTGTACCACAACCGCAAAAAATCCACAATCAAACTAATCGGCTCGCCGCGATGCTTCTTCACATCCATGCAAAAGCGCATCAGCACTTCTTGAATTTCATAATACGACTCGCGCCCGATCGATTCGCTCCTCACATAACCCATTCCCGACAGTTGTTTGAGTTGGCTGGATGCTGTCTGATGCGTCATAAAACAGCGTCGGGCAATGTCTTTAACCATCACAGCCCCGCGCCGATCGCACAAAAATTCAATTATCTTGCGTTGCTGCGGCGAAAGCCACGCCATCCGCGCCTGATAGTACGGTGTCAATTCATCCAGGGTTTGCAAAAAGGGTTTTACCAGTCGATCGAGCGAGTCGCGAGTCAAAAATTCCGCAAAAATCATATAAACGCGATGGTTGCCGCCAGCCAATTGATGGATTGCTTCAATTCGAGAGCCTCCCGTTGGTGTTTCTATGAATAATTCTAGTTCTTTGTTACCCTCTAATTTAGCGATATTTTTCAACAAGCAGACAACTTCATCTAAATTTAGCTTTTCTAAATAATGGAGATTGAAAAAGTTGTAGAATGCGGCTTTTTTATGCTCGATTCCTTTGAATAAATGCTGAGATGTCGCGAAAATCGTACAGAAATGATAATTTTCTAAATAGTCTCGGAATTGCTGTTGCCCGCTGTCGCCCAATCCTTCAAATAAATCATCCAGGTTTTCTACCAGTAAAAGCAGAGTGCGATCGCCCGCAAAATCTTTCAGTAATTCTGCTGCTGTCTGTTGAGCGGTGTCGGGCGATTCATTGTAAAGCGATTCTACGCGATCGAACAATTTAGCATTGTATTCATCCCGATATTCTGATTGGAGCGATCGCAAAATTCGCAGCAGCAAATCGAGAAACGACGTGACGCCCCACTCTTCCTCCCGCAACCAAGCAATCAGCACTTTTTCCCGCAAATCCTCCATTTTGGAGACGCGGTGATACATTAGCGAAACTAAGTGCGTCTTCCCAATACCTCGCATCCCAATCAATAGGTGATGCTGCTGCTGAGGCTTGAGGATGCTCAGGCGGATTGACTCGACTAGCTCGGAAGCCAAATCGTGACGCTGCACCAACATCTCCTCTAAATCTTCGTGCTTCATCAGACTCGGCGTGAAGCGAGAGAGAAGTGTGCCTTTCATACCGTCAACCCCCTGGATAATAACTGGGAACGAGAAATTCGTGTCGCTCTGTTTTCCATGAAATGCTTGTTATACAAGGTTTTTACCGTTTGTAATTCTAATTTACCATAGGTTCCCAAAATGTACGTTATTTTTATTGTATATTTTTTAAAGCAGTGCTAAACTGCCTTTAACAAGCAAACAAGCGCCCCTAGCTGTTACTAGAGACGCTTTCAATTGCTTATCAGTTTTAGAGAGCCGCTGGCTGCAACCAGTAGCACTCTGATGTTGTTTATGGTCTATACAGACCGAGGATTTCTCATGACTAATTATAACAGCGAACAGTTAAATCTGTTCACCCAGCCGATCGCAGTTTCGGTAGAAATTGGCTGCACTGTTGAACGTGCCGCCGAATATACCAAATGCTCAAAAAGCTCAATCTACGATCGGCTAAGGCAAAATAAACCGTATTTGCGGGAGGTTCCCACAGGTACATGGCAAATTTACTCGACAGGCAAAAAAGATAAATCAATTCTTGTGAATGTTGCCTTCATTTATTTTCCAAAAGATAAGTATTGGAGACTTGCTTGAACTCAAACCTCAAGGCTGCGTTAGTCCAAGCTTAACGCAGCTTTCTACATCGCTTATCTCAGACTCACGGGAGGCAGATCCTGGGGACGAGAAGAATGCGATAAAAAAATATAAAAAAATCTGAAACTTCTTCCTTAAGAAGAGTCCGATGGCCGCATCTGTGAGTTCTGACAAGTGACATTGTAGAATAGAAACATCGATAAAACTAAATCGGGAGATGGTACGATGTCTGTTGAATCAGTTGCCGATCAAATTTTGACAGAAGAAGATTTGTTCTTCGCAGAAAATCAGCCACCGATAGACTTAATTTTTGATGATGGTGCAGAAATGGAAAGCAACCGCCACCGCATAGGTATGAATGTTTTAATTCGTTCTTTAGAGCAAGGTTTAGCTCACCGCAGCGATTTTTTTGCGGGCGGTAATATGTTTATTTATTTCAGCGCCGAACAGCTTCGCAATCGCGATTTTCGAGGACTTGATTTTTTTGCGGTTATGGATGTTGACAGCACTCCTACTCGACAAGGTTGGGTTGTTTGGCAGGAAAATGGACGTTACCCGGATGTGATTGTGGAACTGCTGTCGCCGTCAACTGCTAGTGCAGACAAAGGAGTAAAAAAGGATATTTATGAGCGGATTTTTAGGACTCCTGATTATTTTATATTCGATCCTTTCGATCCAAATTCTTTGCAAGGATGGCGTTTAAATCCCGGCTTGGGCTATGAACCGTTAGTGGCGAATGAGCGGGGTTGGCTGTGGTGCGAAACCTTGGGTTTTTGGTTGGGAACTTGGGAAGGAACAGTCGATCGAGAAACAGCAATTTGGGTGCGTTTTTTCGACGAATTTGGGAATTTAGTTTTGTTACCGGAGGAAGCTGCTCAACAACAGGCAGAAGCTGCTCAACAACAGGCGGAACAGGAACGTCAGCGAGCCGATCGACTAGCAGCTAGATTGCGAGAGTTGGGGGAAGATCCAAATGCTCTCAACCAATAACACTAAATCCAGAAACCTGTGAGTTTTATTCTAGTCTGACGTGCGCGATCGCAATATCTCGCGCACAGCCATCAGTATCTGTCCCAACATATTTTTGCCACTGCCATCTTTGCCACAACCCCAATAGTAATCAATGGGTGAATTTTCCACTATTTCCTCGTCACCAGTGGCTAGTAAAATTTCCCGAATTTCCCCATGAGTTTCAAATTTCCGCAGGACAGCTTTTTTCATAATCTCATCTTTCACCTGTTCCCAATCGGAACGCAGGGGAAGAGTGCGATCGCGCCCCATTGTCGCTGCATCTTTTGGTGTTTTTAGTTGGCGAATGCGATCGCTATGAGGCGTACCGGGAAACTTTTGTGCTTGAAAATAATGCTCGCTAGTTGGCCAGTATTCGCCGTCTAACTCAAAGCCGTGAGCAGAGAAGTTAGAAAAACTGCCATACTCGTCCCTAGTGCTGTAGAAATAAGCAGTATCAAACAAATTTTAGAGACTAGACATCTCCTAAAAACCTTGTCTTGAAGAGGCTGGATGCCTGTTCCACGGTAATTATGGGAGAGGTTGACTGATGATAAGTAGATAGACTTAGGCGATCGATAGGGGCGTTTCTAGAGGGATTGTGCCTAGAAAACCGGCTGATTTAGATGCTGTGGGTAATTTGTAGCCAATTGATATAAAATCCTCTCTTCATCGTCTTGTATTAAACTCTCTCTTCTCTTGCTTCGCGTACTTCGCGCCTTCGCGGTTAAATCATTCCGATACAACCGGAATTGATATCAAAGGCTGTTTAACAGATGTCTAATTTACGGATATTCCGGGTTTGGAGCTCCCGATTGCGTAAGTTGATGATTTACCTAGTCCTGTGTCACTGGGCGTAAGTGGCACAGCACTACGGCTGTTATCTAGCCGAAAAACCTTATAAAATCGTTGTTTGCCCGGTGAAAATTGTCCTGTGCCAATACCAGGACTCGAAAGTGGACAGGCGATCGCACCAAATACCTTAGACTCCTGGCAAATTAGTAAATGTAAAGCAAGTGAGTCACAACCCACTCAAAAAAAGCCAACCGAAAAATAAAATATTTTCCTAGTCTCAGTAATGCGGAATCACTCAATCTCTAATGTAGCTAACAACATCCAACCTTGAGGTAAATACCACTAACTGCACAACAACTAAATCCTTAATTCCATCCCTGGTAATTAGTAGATTTAGGACTTTTATAAACAGATGGGCAACTTCCTTAAGTATTTCAAAATTTATTTGAATTATCTCCTGAAAAAAGGAGGTAAAGCAAGAACAATGAAATATCAGGAATAAATAATCTCAACCCTGGAAATGCAGCCTTTTAAATTGCATACAAACAAAATTACATCCTATATTAACACAAAAGGAGTTAGGGATATGTTCAACGTCGTAAAAGCTTTCGGTTCTATCTTTTCCGCTCAAAATTACAGCACTGCTAATAATATGTTAATCAACAACTACATCAATACCAATTTCCACTACTTCAACGAAGAAGCAGTAGTCGATGAATCAATTTACCCAAATCAAACTGGTCGCGTTCGTTTCCAAGGTAGCTGGTGGCCCGCACGGTGCGATCGCCAAATCACTTTAACACCAGGAGACACGGTTTTTGTGATTGGCGTTGACAACATCACTCTTTTGGTTTCCCTCGCGCCGGCAGACTAAATTAAAGCGCGAACAACCAGAAAAAGTAATCAATTGCAATCGAGGAAAGGCAGCCTCTCAAATAGCATAAACCGACCATTAAATTTTCACATATATAAACAACAAAGGAGTCAGGGAAATGTTGAACGTAGTAAAAGCTTTCGGTTCTATTTTTTCTAATCAAAAATACATCACAGCACATAATATGTTAATCGACAACTACATCAATACCAATTTCCACTACTTCAACGAAGAAGCAGTTGTCGATGAATCGATTTACCCCAATCAAACTGGTCGCGTTCGTTTCCAAGGTAGCTGGTGGCCCGCACGGTGCGATCGCCAAATCACTTTAACACCAGGAGACACGGTTTTTGTCATCGGCGTTGACAACATCACCCTGTTAGTTTCGCTCGCACCGGCAGACTAAACGAGAAAGTAATCTAAACCTTTTCACTGTCAGAGTCCCGACTTCTTCAAGAAATCGGGACTCTGACTATTTTGTTTTTTAGAGGACTGACTCACTATGCCTAGGGCTAGGGCAACCACGGGGGGATTGCCCCTACAAGAGCCTTGCAATTTGGGTAAAATATCCGCTTTATTTCTTAGCCCGCGGAGGCGGGCTTTGTTTGTGTAGTAGCGGTTTCAACCGCCGAATTATTACAATAAAATGGCATTTTTGAGAGCTTGCTTGTTGAGGCGATCGCCCATTGGAGATTCGCTTTCTGGGCTTGCTGCGGGTGTTTCTGATGCTTTGGCGATCGGCAGTAGTGGTTCTAGGAGTATAGCTTGAGCTTCCTGAATTGCAGGGTAATTTTCAGCCCAGGATGAAATCGTTTCGGAAAGGACATCGCTCTCATCAGATAAAGGTTCAATTAGCTGCGCTAGTTCAGTTAATTGTGTGGCAGAAAAGAGCGATCGCTGTTGGGTTAACAGTTCGATAAACGAGTCAATCTTTTGTTCGGGGAGTGACATCGATTCCCGTTGGATTTTGTGAATTGTTTGCCGCACAAATTCAACAGACAGATCTAATAATTGGGCGATCGTCTCTAAATTCATTCCAAACGCGATCATCCGACGAATGGCTTCTAACTTCGCCTGCCGTTCACCTTGCTCGAGTCCTTGTTCGAGTCCTTCTTCTAAACCTTCTTGCTTGACTTCCTGATAAAATCGAGTTTGTCTGAGTTCGCTTAAATTTAGCATGGCGGCAATTTCCTCGCGGCTTTTTAGGGGGAGTTTGTAGACGATAATTGTTTCGATCAGGTTAATTAAATCGCGTAGAACGGTGGGATCGGACAACTGCTGTCGGGCCATGGCGATCGACTGTCGTGCTTGTTCTGCTGCTGTCTCTGCTGGCTCGATTACCAGTTTAACAACTTTCACTCCCAGGGAGCGATCGGCGGTTTCTGGCAATTCATCGAGGTAAATCCGTTGCACCCGCTGACTGGTTAGGAGTTCCTGAAATTGCAGCATCTGTTCGTGTTCGATGCGGCGATTGGGATAGATGACAACGACGCGCCAAGGATTGACGGGTTTGTATTGTCGCAGATAGAGAAAGAGCTCGCCAAAGATGCGGTAGTACAAGTCGGGATCGGGTTGAAACTGAACTTCTGCCAAGTAAAATGGTTTTTCCGGTTCTTCGGTGGTGGGGAGAAATAAGCCATCGATGCGGAATGCGAGTTGTTTGATTTCGCGGGAGGTGAATTCGTAGGCTGCGGCTTCGTCTGGAGGGCGATCGATTAGTTCAAAGAAGAAGCTAGGGAATTCTTGAAACAGGCTGTAGAAAATGGTGTCTGTTTTCATGAGTTGTCGATGGGAATCGAAGATGGGTACTATACCATGCCAAGAGAGGAATCATGACACAAAAATCAATTTTTGAAGAAAGCAGTGGGAATGTATTTGCTGACCTTGGATTGGCAGATGCTGATGAACTTTTTGCGCGAGGTAAAATCGGAATTCAGGTACTTCGCCTGTTAAAACAGCGCAACTTAGAACAGCGTGAAATGAGCGAATTACTCGGCATTCCACAACTAGAAGTCTCTCATTTAATGGACGGAGAGTTTCAACGGTTCAGCGAGGGCAAACTACTGATTTTCCTCAAGCGACTCGATACGGAAATTACCTTGCATCTTCGCCCTCGTAATGGGGGAAATCAATCTGCTGAAACTGTGATATTACTATAGGAATTTGGGGAACCGATCGCCTTGTTGAATTTTTTCGCAAAGGCGATCGAGACTTCTAGCTTTTATCTATTTCACTCGTCTCTCTCATCTTTCTGCAATGCTGTCAGGCCTAGAAAGCACAGCTTGAGCAGAAACAGTAACCCGCCTGCTGTTGGATCGCACAAAGTCGCAAAGCCAACCACTGCAAATTCGATTACTTTCAGCCATTTCTTTTTGTTGGACAGTTTCATGACAAGTAGTTTGAAATCGACTCTTACATCGTTTCAAAAAGGCTCTGAAGCATGGTCAGAGTAAGTGTTTGACTATTTGTCAGACTTGTCAGAGTTGTCAGACTTGTCAGATTTGGCATAATTGAGAGGATAAATTTCTAGGTTTGTTAATGGCACGGCGAACGATCCAAGCTTCTACACAAGGTATTAATGTTCGGCAGGAAATTGAGGAAACATTACTCTTGCCGAGCCAGCACAGAAATTGAAAAAAGCCCGCAGAATTATATCGATCGCCCATTTGTTACAATCAAAGCAATTCCCATCCTCACATCGCCGCTAATGCAAATTATACTAGAAGTCCCCGATCGCCTCGGCGAACAACTGCACGCATTGGGCGATCGCCTCCCAGAAGCCCTCGATCGCGCACTCCAGGAACTCACCTCCCCAGAAACCATCTCCTACCAAGACGATCGCCAAATCGTCGAACTGCTTGCGAGTCAACCCAGCCCAGAAGTCATCCTCGCTATCCGCCCCACGCCTGCATTACAAACCCGCATGAGCGAATTGCTCGATCGCAATAAATCCGGTACTCTCTCGCGATCGGAAGAAGTCGAACTCGATCGATATTTGCTCCTAGAACATTGGGTGCGCTTAGCCAAAACTCATGCTTACAAACGCTTACAGACAGCAGCATGAGTTATGTATCAGCCAGTCTCCGCCGCGTCGTGACTCAACGCGCCCGAGAGCAATGCGAGTATTGCCGATTTCCCCAAACGGCTGCACTTTTTGCCTTTGAAATGGAACACATTATTGCTGAAAAACATGATGGCGTTACCGAAGCTGAAAACCTAGCATTATCCTGTCCTTGCTGCAACCGTTTCAAAGGAACTGACCTCGGTTCGATCGACCCTGAGACACAACAGCTAACCCCCTTTTTTAATCCCCGTCTCCAGAAATGGTCAGACCACTTTCGGTTAGAAAGAGGAACCATTGTCCCACTAACTCCGCAAGGGCGCGTAACCGCTAAAATTCTACAATTTAATCTGCCAGAACGTATCCTCGAACGCGAGCCACTTATTGCGATCGGAGAATATCCACCACCCTATCCACAAACAACATGATGGCTCTTTTCCCTAGCAGTAGGGAGCGATCGATCCAGAAAACATTGCTATTATCGAGCGCAATCACTCGATCGATACAATATACCTGAAAAAAGAACTTAAATATCCAGCGATACATGGTTTATTGAAATAAACCTTGCCTTTAGTATGCTTAAATAAGTTTATACCAATTTAAGGTGAAGTTGCATATATCTCGATCCCCCTAAATCCCCCTTAAGAAGGGGGACTTTGAGAAGAATCTTATCCCCCCCTTATTAAGGGGGGTCAGGGGGGATCGGAATTCTATGCAGCCTCATAAAAAATTGGTATTAGACACTCCCTAACCATATTTAAACCAGTGAACTTTCAATCAGTCATTGCCACCTTAAACAAATTCTGGAGCGATCGCGGCTGCCTGATCGCCCAATCCTACGACACAGAAAAAGGTGCGGGAACCATGAATCCCCACACCTTTCTCAGAGCGATCGGGCCCGAACCTTGGTCAGTTGCCTACGTCGAACCCTGTCGCCGCCCCACCGACGGACGCTACGGCGAAAATCCGAATCGCTTCCAACATTACTATCAATATCAAGTCCTCATTAAACCATCTCCTCCTAATATCCAAGAAATCTATTTAGACTCGCTGAGAGCTTTGGGAATTAAACCAGAAGACCACGATATTCGCTTCGTAGAAGACAACTGGGAATCTCCGACTTTAGGAGCTTGGGGTGTCGGCTGGGAAGTCTGGCTCGATGGCATGGAAATTACCCAATTTACCTATTTTCAACAGTGCGGTAGCATTGATTGTCGCCCGGTTTCGATTGAAATTACCTACGGGCTAGAACGCCTCGCGATGTATCTCCAAGAAGTCGATGCGATGACTAAAATTCAGTGGAAAGATGGCGTCACTTACGGCGATGTTCACCTGCAAGGTGAAATAGAACAGTGTACTTACAACTTTGAAGCTTCTAATCCTGAATTGCTGTTTACGCTGTTTGGTTTGTACGAGCAAGAAGCCGAACAATTGACTAAGAAAGGATTAGTTTTACCCAGTCTTGATTATGTGCTAAAATGTTCGCATACTTTCAATTTGCTGGATGCTAGAGGTGTGATTTCGGTAACGGAAAGAACTCGCTATATAACCAAAATTCGTAACTTGGCGCGACGGGTGGCTCAGCTTTATTTGGAACAGCGCGAAAAGCTGGAATTCCCCTTAGAAAAAGCAGTAAAAGCCTGAGAAGGAAAAAGGACACGACACGAATGCGGACACGACGGATACGTAGAAGATTATCTAATTCTTCCTATCTTCTTCCCTCTTCTTCCTTCGTGTCCTTCGCGTCTTCGCGGTTCAATAAAAATAATTATTCCTATTTTAAATTAATTCAATGCCTAATTATTCTGAAAATCATCCAGAAACCACTCCTCAATTGCGAGTTGATAATGTAAGTTTTAAAACACCGATCGCCTCCAGTTACTTGCTGGAAAATATATCCTTTGAGGTAACTGGGGGCGATCGCGTGGCGATTGTGGGCCCTTCCGGTGCGGGGAAAACTACCCTGTTGCGGCTGCTAAACCGACTCAGCAGCCCCACGACTGGCTCGATTTATCTGGAAAATACAGATTACCGGCAAATTCCGGCGATCGAACTTCGGCGACAAATCACCCTGATTCTACAGGAATCGAAGCTGTTGGGGATGTCGGTGCGGGAAGCTTTGGCTTATCCGTTGAAGCTGCGGGGCGTGAATCCATCAAACATTGCAGAGAGAATTAGTGGGGCGATCGCACAATTGCACATACCCGAAGAATGGCTGACACGCACTGAATTGCAACTCTCAGTAGGCCAAAAACAACTGGTGGCGATCGCACGGGCGATCGTCCTCCAACCCAAAATCTTGCTCTTAGACGAGCCCACATCCGCCCTAGATGCCGGCAAATCCCACCACCTGATGCAGGTACTCACGGAGTTAACCAACAGCAAAATCACTATTTTAATGGTAAATCACCAATTAGAATTAGCTCAGGAATTTGCGACCAGAGTTTTATATTTACAGCGTGGTCAACTCCTGGAAAATTCTATTTCTACTAAGATGAATTGGGGGGAAATGCGGCAAAATTTAATCAAAGCAGAAGCGGAAGCACAACAAGAATGGTGAATTTTCAATCAACGGTAGAAGATTGTTTATTTGTTCCTGATGTTTCCTTTTAGGAACACTTATATTTATTCCGGTTGTATCGGAATGATTAAACCACAGAGGACACAGAGGACACAGAGGACACAGAGAAAGAGAAGAGAGAAATAGTAATTCCGATGTTAACGGATTTGATATTAAATATCACTTAAACTCTCTATTCTCTACCCTAGAAAAGTGAGACCTACAGGAGGACTAAACGGATTTGTCATCGGAATCTGTTGCAGATTTAGATTTGCTCCACCCTGAATGCGGGCTATTGTATCTCCCGATGTTTGAATTAATAAGTCTCCCCCTGATGGACTGATGGTAAGTTGATCGAAGCTTTCCGCAAGTTGGAGAAAATCTTTTCCTTTTTCAAAGTTGACAATCCTGGCCTCACCATTCCCTGCATAGAAACTAATCCGGCTGAGAAAATTACGTCGGCCATTGGGAACACCATCTCCGAGGACGAAGTAATCAGTACCAGCAGTGCCAATTAATGTATCGAATTCATTAGTCGTCGTAAAAGGCTCTCTCAAGATGTCATCCAATTTCAAAGTATCATATTTATTCTTATTAATACCAAAGGGTGGATTAGGGCCGGCGAAAGCTACTTGCAGCCCTGTAATTTGATTTTTTCCGGCTGTAAATCCCGTGACAATATCATTACCATTAGTTCCCGTAAAAAATCCGAATCGATTTGACTCAAATTGCCCAAATTTTAGATAATGTTCTCGACCCGTTTTCAAAGTTCCAGTCGCCACAACTGCCGCAACATCTGGGTTGTCTGACAAGTAACGGGGTTCAAAGAAACTTGTGCCATACCTACCTTCTGTGTTTCCGAATTTGATAAAGTGCTGAAAACCAGATTTAAAAGTTCCACTTTCGACGAAGGGAGTTATATCGGGGTGGCGCTTTAAGTAAAAAACTTCGTCATAGTCAGGCGATACTCGCGTGCGGCCTTCTTCGTAACCAAACTGGATAAAGTGATCTAAGCCTGAAACAAACTGTCGATTGGGGTTGGTGGCAGTGCGAATAAAGGGTGCAAGGTCTTGATTTTGAGCTAAATAGGTATCTTCGTCAAAATACCGCGATATTTTGGTGAGGCCGGCGGCTTGACCAAATTTTTCAAAGTGTTCTCTGCCAGATTTGATGATTCCTGCATCAATGGCTGGTTTCAGCCACGGGTATTGGGAAAGGTAGTATTTTTCGTCAAAAATTGCGTAGTTAGCCATATTGTTTTTACCAAGGTTTTGATGAGTTTGTTCGTGAATACTAATTAGATTTTCATCAACTCGATCGCTGCTCAGGAATTTACATAATCAAGAGGCTATTAACAGGTTTTAAGTTCCTGGTAAATTATCAATTTTTGTAACAAATAATTGTTCCTAAATATTCATGAGAAATTCATAATTTATACCAAATCCGTTAGCATCGGAATTATTAAACTCTCTCTTCTCTTCCTTCGCGTCCTTCGCGCCTTCGTGGTTAAATCATTCCGATACAACCGGAATGGATATTATATATTTTTACCTCTGCTAATTCCTCTATCGCAAGTTTTATTTTTGTTACCAAATTTGTAAATTTTTTGCTGCTAGCTAGGTAGATTTGGGATTATTTCGCGATCTAACATAAAATTCATATAAGCGTAAATATGTCAAGTAAATTTATGTAAACAAAATTTGGAGTGTTTGCTCAAGGAATTTGTAAAAAAATGTAACTAAAAATTGCCCTAAATTTGTCGAATTGTGTCATGTGCAGGCTCAAATCACCTAATGACAAGCGTTTTCTGGTAAAAATGCTTATGGGATAGAAAAATTCCCGATTCTCAAAAACAGCATCTTAAAGGAGCCTAACCGGATGTTCACTCACGTCAAGCCCACCATTCGCCACGTTGTGCCGGAAAACTTGCAGGGGCGATCGCTCCTCAAGGTGGTCTATGTCGTACTGGAACCGCAGTATCAAAGCGCCCTGTCCGCAGCGGTTCGATCGATCAACAACAAAAATCCGAATCTGGCGATCGAAATCAGCGGCTACCTGATCGAAGAACTTCGCAGCCCGGAAAACTACGAAGCTTTCAAACGGGATGTCGCTGATGCCAACGTATTTATAGCTTCTCTAATTTTTATCGAAGATTTAGCCGAAAAAGTGGTATCGGCGGTGGAACCGGTGCGCGACAACTTGGATGTCGCCGTGGTTTTCCCCTCGATGCCGGGGGTGATGCGGCTCAATAAAATGGGCAGTTTCTCGATGGCACAGTTGGGACAAAGCAAAAGTGCGATCGGCGAATTCATGAAAAAACGGAAGGAAAAATCCGGGAGTTCCTTCCAAGACGGAATGCTGAAGCTGCTGCAAACCTTGCCGAAAGTCCTGAAATATTTGCCCCTTGACAAAGCCCAAGATGCCCGCAACTTCATGCTGAGTTTCCAGTATTGGCTGGGAGGTTCCCAAGAAAACTTGGAAAACTTCTTGCTGATGCTGTCACAGAAATATGTGTTCAAAGACTTGTCTAAGTCAACTTTCCAAGAACCTGTTGTTTACCTAGACATGGGGATTTGGCATCCTTTGGCACCGTCGATGTTTGAGGATGTTAAAGCATATCTGAACTGGTTTAATGCCCGCACAGATATTTCTGCGGATCTCAAAGATCCCCTCGCACCTTGCATTGGTTTAGTGTTGCAACGCACTCACTTAGTGACAGGAGATGACGCGCACTATGTAGCAATGGTGCAGGAATTGGAGGCCATGGGCGCGAGAGTGATCCCGATTTTTGCGGGTGGTTTGGACTTCTCGAAACCAGTCGAAACTTTCTTCTTGGAAGTTGGGGCTAAAGGTGTTGCACCTCTGCCGATTGTTGATGCGGTGGTTTCTTTGACTGGTTTTGCTTTGGTGGGTGGGCCGGCGAAACAAGATCACCCGAAGGCGATCGAATCTTTGAAGAAATTAAATCGCCCTTACATGGTGGCTTTGCCGCTGGTTTTCCAAACAACTGAAGAATGGGAAAATAGCGATTTAGGTTTGCACCCGATTCAAGTTGCCCTGCAAGTGGCGATTCCTGAGTTGGATGGTGCGATCGAACCGATTATTGTGTCGGGACGCGATGGCGCTACTGGAAAGGCGATCGCCCTTCAAGATAGAATTGAGGCGATTTCCCAGCGCGCCATGAAATGGGCAGTCCTGCGCCGCAAACCGAAATTAGACAAGAAAGTTGCGATTACAGTTTTCAGTTTCCCTCCTGACAAAGGCAACGTCGGAACAGCAGCTTATTTAGACGTTTTCGGATCGATTTACGAAGTATTGAAAGGCTTAAAAGGCAACGGTTATGACTTGCCAGAATTGCCAGATTCTGCCGAGAAACTGATGCAAGAAGTCATCCACGATGCCACCGCCCAATACCAAAGCCCGGAATTAAATATTGCTTACCGGATGTCCGTAGCGGAGTATGAAGAATTCACTCCTTACTCGGAACGCTTGCAAGAAAATTGGGGACCACCTCCCGGACATTTGAACAGCGATGGACAAAATTTGCTGATTTATGGCAAACATTTTGGTAACGTGTTTATCGGAGTACAACCTACTTTTGGCTATGAAGGCGATCCGATGCGGTTGTTATTCTCTCGTTCTGCTAGTCCCCACCACGGTTTTGCTGCTTATTACACTTATTTAGAACGCATTTGGGGTGCGGATGCGGTGCTGCACTTTGGCACTCATGGTTCCCTGGAATTCATGCCCGGTAAGCAGATGGGAATGTCTGTGGATTGTTATCCTGATAGTTTGATCGGCAAGATTCCTAACCTCTATTACTACGCTGCGAATAATCCCAGCGAGGCAACAATTGCGAAGCGTCGCAGTTATGCTGAAACTATTAGCTATCTGACTCCTCCGGCTGAAAATGCTGGGTTGTATAAAGGTTTGCAGGAACTCAGCGAGTTGATTGCTTCTTATCAAACTTTGAAAGACACTGGGCGGGGTGTGCCGATTGTGGATGCGATCGTCGAAAAATGCCGTTTGGTGAATTTGGATAAGGATATCAACCTACCTCCCGAACAAGAACGAGGGGTTGCTGCGGATATGACTGCGGAGGAACGGGATAATTTAGTTGGCTTGGTTTACCGCAAGTTGATGGAGATTGAGTCGCGGTTGTTACCTTGTGGTTTGCACGTTGTTGGGAAGCCACCGACTGCGGAAGAGGCGATCGCAACTCTGGTTAACATTGCCAATTTAGACCGGGAAGAAGACGGATTAGTCAGTTTGTCGCGGATTATTGCTTTAAGTTGCGATCGGAATATTGACGACATCTACACCAACAACGACAAAGGCATTTTAGCAGATGTCGAATTGCTACAAAACATCACCTTAGCCTGTCGCGATGCTGTCACCGCTTTAGTCAAGGAACAAACCGATGCTGAGGGTCGAGTTTCCTTGGTTTCCAAGTTGAATTTCTTCAACATGGGCAAGAAAACACCTTGGATTGAATCCTTACACGCAGCCGGTTACAAAAAAGTCGATTCAGACCTGATTAAACCGCTGTTTGAGTATCTGGAATTCTGCTTAGAACAAGTTTGCGCCGACAACGAATTAGGCGCACTGTTGCGCGCGTTAGAGGGCGAATACATTACCCCCGGCCCTGGCGGCGATCCGATTCGCAACCCGGATGTTTTGCCGACTGGCAAGAATATGCACGCTTTGGACCCGCAGTCAATCCCGACGACGGGGGCGATTAAGTCTGCTAAGGTTGTAGTCGATCGGCTATTAGAAAGACAGCGCACTGATAACGACGGAAATTACCCAGAAACCATCGCCGTTGTGCTCTGGGGAACCGACAACATCAAGACTTACGGCGAATCCCTCGCGCAAGTAATGTGGATGGTGGGAGTGAAGCCAGTACCCGACGCATTGGGCCGCGTCAACAAACTGGAATTGCTGTCTTTAGAAGAATTAGGACGGCCTCGGATTGACGTAGTAATTAACTGTTCTGGCGTATTCCGCGACTTGTTCATCAACCAAATGAACCTGTTAGATAAAGCCGTGAAAATGGCAGCCGAAGCCGACGAACCATTAGAGATGAACTTCGTCCGCAAACACGCATTGAAGCAAGCCGAAGAAATGGGAATCAACCTGCGCCAAGCAGCAACCCGCGTCTTTTCCAATGCTTCTGGTTCCTATTCATCTAACGTCAACTTGGCGGTAGAAAACAGCACATGGGAAAGCGAAGCCGAGTTGCAGGAAATGTACTTAACCCGCAAATCCTTCGCCTTTTCTTCCGACAATCCGGGAACAATGGAACAAGACAGGCAGATTTTTGAATCATCTTTGAAAACTGCCGAAGTCACCTTCCAAAACTTGGATTCTGCCGAGATTTCCCTAACCGACGTGTCGCACTACTTCGACTCCGATCCGACTAAATTGATCGGCAGTTTGCGCGCCGATGGGAAGAAACCAACATCCTTCGTTGCTGATACCACAACAGCCAACGCCCAGGTACGGACGCTATCAGAAACCGTGCGTTTAGATTCGCGGACTAAGCTGCTGAATCCGAAGTGGTATGAGGGGATGTTATCCCACGGTTATGAAGGCGTGCGGGAGATTTCTAAGCGTCTGGTGAACACGACTGGATGGAGTGCGACTGCGGGCGCGGTGGATAATTGGGTGTATGAGGATGTGAACGGTACGTTTATCCAAGATGAGGAGATGCAGAAGCGTTTGCTTAACTTAAATCCTCATTCTTTCCGCAAGATTGTGAGCACTTTGCTTGAGGTGAATGGCCGGGGTTATTGGGAGACTTCGGAGAGTAATTTGGACAGGTTGCGCGAACTTTATCAGGAGGTGGAAGACCGGATTGAGGGGGTAGAATAGAGTTATAATGTACTAGAGCAGGCATCTGGCCTGCTCTGCCTTTTATTTGGGTGGATAAAATGACTGTCATCAGTCATCGAATGACTTGAATATTGTACTTTTTAACCATTGGGGCATAGACCATTCATCTTGCCAAAGTATGTTATGTTTTTTGCTGTAATAGGTCAATCCTAATTTAGACCAATACTTTCTCATAATCAGTTGGCCTTTAGTTTTAGAGTATTTACCTTCTAAATCATTCATAGGTCTAGGATGACAACTTACAACTTCTCCTCTAGCGAATATTTGTAAGAACAACGCTAATGCTTGAAGAGCATATCCATGTCCTCTAAACTCAGGCTCAAGAAAAATATAATCGATATAAAAGAGATACCTGCTACCAGAAATTTTTCGATAATTACTTTTATTCTCAAATAAAAAATTAGCTACATGAAATAAATCAGAATCAAGGTCATCTGCAAAACTCAATAATGTTCTGGGTGAATAAGCTAAATCAAATCTGTGTGCTAGTATATAGCCTAATTCTATATCTTTTTCTTCGTCAGTGTCTTCATCATAAAAATCTGTTTTAATAGGTGTCTTGAAAGGTGTTATTAATAAGTCATGCCCATTAACAATATAAGCAGTTGGTTCAATTTGAAAATACATAACAGTAAATTAAATAGAAGATTAGGTTTCTGTTAAATAAATTAAGGATAATTATAGCAGGTCGATAAACGTTTCGCAAGCTTGTACGATCGCGATCGTCTTTCCCTGCATCGCCCCTATCTTTCCCCGTAATCGGACTTTGGGGAGTATTCTCGAAGAAAGTGGTGTTTGTTCTAGTCTCAAGTAGTCTTGACACGAGATTACCTCACACTCTTGACAATGATATCAAAAATTGATATCATTACATTTTAAAATAACAAATAAAATATTTATGGAGCTAAATAATAAACAGCATAAGATTTTAGAAGCAATTTTTACAGACCCTATATCAGCTAATATTAACTGGCAAGATATTGAAAATTTATTTACAGCACTCGGTGCTACTGTTACTCAAGGTTCAGGTTCGCGGGTTCGCATTTTATTAAATGAGGTTAGAGCTGTATTTCACGAACCACATCCTCAAAAAGAGACAGATAAAGGAGCAGTTAAATCTGTCAGGGAATTTCTGATAAAGGCGGGGGTTGAACCATAATGACTTAGCTGTTAACGGGAAAATCCTTGTTGATTGCCCAAATCAACAAGGGTATTAGCATAAAATTTATCATCCACAAGTTTCACTTATTGAAAGAGGAAAAATTAACAGCCATGATGACTTACAAAGGTTACAGTGCTAACATTGAAGTAGATTTAGAAGCGTCCATTCTTTTCGGGCGAGTCCTCGATATTAATGACGTAGTGACTTTTAAAGCACAAACTATTGAAGAAGCGCGCCAAGAATTTCAAAACTCCATCGATGATTATCTAGAGTTTTGCAAAGAATTAGGACAGGAACCCGATAAACCCTTTTCAGGTAAACTTCCCTTCCGCACTACTCCCGAACATCATCGCAAAATCTTTATTGCCGCAAAGAAAGCTGGCAAAAGTATTAACAACTGGATGGATGAGGTTTTGATTAAGGCGGCAGAGCAAGCGATTCACACTTAATTAGCTTAGGATAATTAAATTAGCTCCATTAACGAGGTAAACTATGTCACTAACTGTAACCGAATATAAATATGTAGAATTAGATGAGAAGAATACGCCTATCATCACAGGGACTACGATGAAAGTAGTTGAATTAATGACTTCGGTAAAAGCTTATAGCTTGACTCCTGAAGAATTACTGGAAAGCTATCCTCACCTAACTTTGAGTAAAATTTACTCTGCTTTAGCCTACTACTGGGATCATAAACAAGAGCTTGATGCAGATATGCAGCGCCGATTTGAGTATGCCGAAAAGTTGCGATTAGAAGCGGGCGAATCTCCTTTGGCTAAAAAACTCCGCGCCCAAGGATTAATTAAATGAGTATAGCTTTGTACATGGATGAGAATGTGCCTCTACCAATTACAAATGGACTTAGACAAAGAGATGTAAATGTTTTGAGAGCTCAAGAAGATAACCATCAAAACACGCCAGACCCTATTATACTCGATCGCGCAACCGATCTTCAGCGCGTTGTTTTTACACAAGACGAAGATTTTTTAGCCATAGCTAACAGCCGCCAGCAAGAAGAAGTAAATTTTGCTGGCGTTATCTATGCCCATCAACAGAATCTAACTTTTGGTGATTGCATTCGTGACTTGGAAATTGTTGCTAAGGTTAGCGAACCTGAAGATTTAGTTAACCGCGTTCAGTACCTACCTTTATAACCAAAGCCTTATGTATGCTCAACAACTTGAATCATTCGATCTATTCAATCCAAAGTCTATTAAAAATGCCCGATCGCAATTAACGTTCGTAGACTTATTTGCTGGAATTGGTGGCTTTAGAATCCCTCTGGAAGAATTAGGATGTAAATGTTTAGGGTATTCAGAAATTGACAAAAAAGCCATTCAAGTTTATCGAGATAATTTTATTAAAAATGCCAATTCAGATGAAGTATATTTAGGAGATATTACCAATCTAAATCAATTCCCTTTTGCCATAGATCTATTAGTGGGTGGTGTTCCCTGTCAACCTTGGTCTATTGCAGGTAAAATGCAAGGTTTGGACGACCCAAGAGGCAAGTTATGGACAGATGTATTTAGGGTAGTCAAAGCTAATCGTCCCAAAGCTTTTATATTTGAAAATGTCAAAGGCTTGACAGAACCAAGAAATATAGAAAGCTTGAAATACATAATTGATAATTTAACATCATCTGGTTATGTTGTTAAATACGAGGTGCTAAATTCCTATGATTTTAGATTACCGCAAGATAGAGATAGATTGTTTATTGTTGGGATTAGGAACGATCTAGAAAGATGCTGGGGATTTACATTTCCTAAACCCATCGATAGCGCTATAAAGCTTTATGATGTGATACCAGGGATTCAGCGTAGCAATTTTCAGAAGCAAAAATTTTCACCAACCGTTTTATTTGATGGCAAAATACCCGGTTCCAGAGGCAGATTTCAAAAGCTAGATGAATTAAATGACTTTTTCTTATTTACTGATATTAGAGATGGACATACTACAATTCATTCTTGGGATTTAATCGAAACAACTAGCAGGGAAAAATTAATTTGTCAAACGATTATGAAAAATCGGAGAAAAAATATTTATGGAGAAAAGGACGGTAATCCTTTAGAATTTAAAGTGTTAGCAACACTAATTCCTGAGTTGAAACAAACAGAAATTGACAACTTAGTTGACAAGGAAATTTTGCGGAGTGTAGATGAGAAAGGCTATGATTTTGTGAATTCTAAAATTTCTTCAGGGATTAACGGCATTTCTAAAATTTTCTTACCTCATGCGGAGGCGATCGCCACTTTAACTGCAACTGGAACTAGAGACTTTGTAGCAACAATCTCGATTCAATGTCAAGAACCCTTAGCATATAAGCAAACATTTATTAGAGAAATTTATGAAAAGAAAAACTTTCAACCTCTAACTGCACAGAATTACGCAAAACTGCAAGGATTTCCCGAATGGTTCAAGATTGATGACAATGAAACTACAGCCAAACATCAATTGGGTAATGCTGTATCAATTCCTGTGGTTTACCATTTAGCCAAAGCATTACTCGAAATTATTTTGTAATTGTGAGTTGAAATATGGCAGCTATTAGCATAAAACAACGAGAAATAATTAAAGGATATCTTGAAGGTTTTATTCAGGGTATTGTAGATGAATATAAAGGTCGGATTATTCATAAATCAACTACTGGAATAGAGTACCTGTCGCGCAGTTCAACTAATGGAGAATTAAAACCTTTTCAAGCCGCGCTAATTCCAATAGAATTAATACGAATTAATCAATTTGAGCGAGGTTTAAGTACCAGATTAGGAAACTCGCTTGAAGAATGCGCTAAGTTAATTGCCCTCGAACATCATCAGGATGCACGTCGAGGATATGATATAAGAGCGGAAGTTAGTATTGCAGCTTTTGAAGAAGCCCAACGTCAGAAAAAATACTATGAATCTATGGATAAAAAAGGACAAACTAAACCATCTTTTGAGCAGATGATAACAGCAGTGCTAACTGCTAGACGCTCCGATGATTTGGCAACGAAAACTGTACGCGCTGACCTTTGTATTTTTGCTAATGATGGAACAGAATACTTATTTGAAATTAAAGCTCCTAAGCCCAATAAAGGTCAATGCTTAGAAGTTATCCAGCGTCTGTTGAGGTTTCATTTACTGCGGGGTGCAAAGCGTCCGCAATTGCAAGCTTACTATGCGATGCCTTATAATCCCTATGGTGTAACAAAAGCTGTTTATAAGTGGTCTCAGGCAAGGAATTATCTGCCTTTTGATGAAGCTGTAGTTATTGGAGATGAATTTTGGAATATTGTAGGCGGAGCGACTGCTTATGAGGAATTATTGGAAATATATTTAGAAGTGGGACGTGAGAGAAGTAAATATATGATGGATGCTTTAGCCTTTGGGTTTTAAGGATAGGGGATTTTTGATAAAGGCGGGGGTTGAACCATAATGAAGTATGAAGTAATCATTTACTGGAGTCAGGAAGACGAGGCTTTTATTGCAGAAGTACCAGAATTGCCAGGATGTGCTGCGGATGGGGAAACCTATCAAGAAGTATTGCAAAATCTAGAAATTATTATGCAGGAGTGGATAGAAACGGCTAACGCACTGGGTCGTCTTATTCCACAACCGAAAGGTCGATCGATGTTTGCGTAGTTGAAATAGAATCACAGGCGATCGCCCTTTTCTTCCCCAAGTGCGATCGCCCCTCTTTCTTAAACCTCAAACGGGTTAATCAGTGTGAGTTCAGCAATCCACCGAAAATCCTCTATATTTCTTGTCACTAAAGTTCTGCCATATACCAAAGCTGTTGCCGCAATAATAGCATCCCCTAGTGTCATTCTCCTCATCTGTCGCAACAGCACTGCGCGATCGAGTACAGCGTTAGAAATCGGTAGAACTTCCACCACGCCAAAGAATTCCTCAAAGTACAATCTATACTCTTCAGTTAGCCGATGATAACCCAGCACTTCAACGTAACTTATTGCTGATACAACGATGTCATGTTCGCCAATAAACTGCCTAATCTGCGCGTGTTCTGGCTGGGAAGCGTAGATAATAATATTACTGTCAAGCAGCATTATTCATCCCTACCTGGAAGCGGACGATCTTGACGCAACTCTCGCTGCCATTCCACGGGATCGCTAATATCCGCAAAGACATTACTTGCTGCAATTTTTTCCAATATTTCAACTATTCTCTGACGGCGAAGCTCAGCACTTAAAGTCGATCGCTCTTCTTGTAAAGTAACGTAAACTCTGACAGGGCGATCGCCCTGTCTTGGAACCTCATTAGCCCATTCTAAAAGGTTTCCCTTCAATATAGCCTCAAATATTTGCTGCATAGCTAATATCCACTATTCTCTATTTTTACCATTATAGCCCTTGGTGACTGACTCGCCCCTCCGTTTTCGCCATAATCTGACTTTGAGGAGTATTCTCGCAGGGCGATCGCCCTTTGTGCTATTCTATAACTAAAAATTCTGTGCTGCGTTCTTATGTCGAACATCACGTAAAAAATAGTCAATAGATGTGCGACAATCTTATGTCTAAGTTCAGTCATAACGAAAATAAAATGAATCCAACTATGTATGCTCAACAACTTAAATTATTTGAACTATTTAATTCAAATCCCATTAAAACTGCCCGATCGCAATTAACGTTCGTAGACTTATTTGCTGGAATTGGTGGCTTTAGAATTCCTCTCGAAGAATTAGGCTGTAAATGTTTAGGGTATTCAGAAATTAATAAAAAAGCAATTCAAGTTTATCAAGATAATTTTATTAAAATAGACTAGGCATATTGCCTACTAATGTAATCGCACCGGCTATGGTCCCGGCTACTGCTTGAGTGAGAGTGTCGCGGTTGCGAATGTGGGTTAGTTCGTGGGCTAATACGCCTTCCAATTCTTCGCGGGAAAGCAGTTTGATGATGCCTTCAGTAACTGCTATTGTCGCGTGTTCCGGGTCTCTTCCTGTGGCGAATGCGTTGGGAGATTGAGTCGGAACTACAAAGATTTTTGGTACGGGAATTTCGGCTTTGGCGCTCAATGATGCTACCATATCGTAGATTTCGGGAGCTTCGCTGCGGGCAATCGGGCGGGCGCGGTAAGCCATTAAGGCTGCGGTATCGGAGTAGTACCAAGAGCTAAAACTGCTGAAGGTGGCTAATGCTAAGCCGATGTAAAGTCCTTGTTCGTTGCCGATTAAATAATAGCTTCCTAAAACGAGAAGGCCGCTGAGAAGTCCTAGTAGAGCTGCTGTCCTGAGTTGATTTGTTCCTTGCATGGCGGGTTGGGGGCGATCGCGACTTTTGGTATTTTTGAGCTTGTTATTACATTTTCACAGGGACTGGCGATCGCGCCTCTATCTACCGAAATAAATGCTAGGGCCAATAGTAGTATTTTGTTGAGCCATCCCCAATAATTACTGTGCAACAGGCCCTCCAGCCTGTTCCAGACTTGCTTCGATCGCGACTTGATTTAAAATTTTGACTTGGTTTTTACGGCTTGATTTTAGTTAAATCTGTTTGGCAATCAACAGGATATTTTTTGGTTATTTGCTCCTTAAATCAGGGATATTTAGGAATAATTTTACCATTTTCAATGATATATAGCAGTCCTTGCAGGAGTCGTAAAGTTTTTTACCCCACCCCAACCCTCCCCTTATTAAGGTCCGGGAGTAAGAAATTCACAAATGATTTAGGATTGCTATAGTATCAAAGTCTCCTTTTGAGAACCCTGGGCAAATCCTGACCCTCCTAGGCGATCGCAAGCTGAACTCAGTCACACAATATGTTTTAATTTATATTTGAGCAAAATCTAAACAAAGGCAACCATGACTCCAAAATCCATAGCCGTAATCAACTTCAAAGGCGGTGTCGGGAAAACCACCGTCACTTGGAGCCTGGGAAATATTATATCCCAAGGCACAGACCTCGAAGTTCTAATGTTAGACTTAGACCCGCAGATGTCCCTCACAGAGGCGATCGGACTTAATGAAAGTACAGGTCATTTAGATGACAAATTTGGTAAATGGTATGAAAAATCACTCCGGGAAAGACGCACAATTTACGATGCTCTCGAACTCTTTAAAAAAAACGGACCTAATTTTAAATTTCCCGTTGGCTTCGACACCATTTATCAAGTTGATGAACAGTTACATTTTGTCCCTTCCGTCGAAGAATTGTATTGGTTGGATCTGGACGGATTTGATGGTAAAAATGTTAAAGACTTCATCCGCAGATTTATCGGCAAAATTACCAACTCTGCCAACTCGGTTAACTCGCTCAACCCAGCTAAATCTGCCACTCTCCCCAAATATGATTTGATGCTGTTTGACTGTTCTCCTTCCTTTAGTCTCCTCACTTACAGCGTACTCTCTTGTTGCGACTTAGTATTAATTCCCGTGAATCCAGATTACTTTGGTTCTAGGGGATTGAGTTTGGTCTTAAACTCTTTGCAAAAGCGGATTGAACCTTATCCTTTCCCCAAAATAGCAGTGTTTATGAACAAAGCTAAAATCTATGGGGGATTGTTGACTAACGAAGTTCAGTTTTATATGAGAGAGGTGAAAAGACTTTGCGCTGATATCTCCAAAGAGAATAGTATAGAAGTTAAGTTTTTAGAATCGACTATTCGCGAAAGCGTGGGTCTGAAACGAGCTATTAATGAAGGAGAACTGCCACGAGAATTAGTTAGAGAATTTGAACAACTTTGGAGTGAGTGTGCGGAGTATCTCAAATGATTAAAAAAGAAATTGGGGCTGATGATGAAGAAAACTCGCAGTTAGTTGATGAAATTAGCGAACTTAAGGAAATCCTGCGGGAGGTTTCTCGGAAACTAACTAGGATTGAGGCTAAAGTCCGGCGGGGAGGAATTTCTTCCATGTCCAAGGTTTCCGAAGCTACGGTATCTCCACCAGAGGTAACTACGGATAAAGCTGCCAGTTTATCGCCGGAACAGGTACTCCAAATCTATGAACAACTGCGTTTGAAAGCTAAAAATGGTAAGGAAGAAGAGGTGAGGAAAAAGTTGTTGTCTATGACTGCAACGGATTTGAGTTTGATTTGTTTGGAATTGGGGATGCCTCCCACCGCAAAAAATCCATCGCGCAAAAAAATGATTGAGGTAATTATTGGTAGAATCAAACAGAGTTTGATGTTGTCGCGACATATCGATCGACAAACACTTTAACACTGTTCAGCTTTGTGACTCACAACCCTTCCGCTGGAATTAGTTGTGAGTTGAAACCGCCCGACTGACAACTAAGGAGATAAATTGACAAAATGCGTTTAAAAAAAACATGGCGAATTGGTGCGATCGCCCTATTTTCACTCACACTCTTCATCACCCTGTTTTTGAGCCTCTCAAGCCATCCCACACCCGCAGCTCAAAAACCGAAGACAGTCGCATTTTTGGCGCTTCAGAGGCGTGCTGGCGAGGTAAGAAACAGTTTATTTACAGTCAATACCAATGGCTCTGGCCGTCGCGAACTTGCCCCCAACATAGATGTTAGTCCCGCCCTAGTTTGGTCTCCCAACGGCCAGCGACTGGCTTTCGTGGGTAGCGAAACTGACATATATACAGTCAATGCGGACGGTTCCCAATTAACTAAACAAGTTTCTGGAGATTTCTGCAAAGCAGCTAATTTTAGAATTGTCTGGGCTTCTAATAGTCAAAAACTTCTGTTTGGGCGTTCCTGCGACGGTTTTACGTCCGATGCACCGGGTAGTCAATCTCTGTATATAAGTGATACTACAGGTATTAAAGGAACTAAATTAGTTCGGAGTTTGGCAGTAGGAGGACAACCGCCTCAAACTGAAATTTCCTCGGAATTTTACCTGTCACCGGATGGCCAACAGGTAGCCTTTGTTAAAGACAAGAACATCTACAAAATGAATGTAGATGGTTCGGGCATGACTCAATTAACTAAAACTCCAGGGGAATATGTTTCCGGTGGTAGCGAGCTTGTTTGGTCTCCCGATCGCACCAAAATTGCTTTCTGGTTGGGAACCTATCCTCAACAGCAAATTTACACCATCAATACTGACGGTAGCAACCTCAAACAACTGACGAAAAATCCCCAAAATCAAGCTTACAACATCAAACTATTTTGGTCGCCAGACAGCCGCCGTCTTGCCTACTATTACAACAAAGCGGGGGATAGGGGTGGCAAACAGCAAGATGTTTATGCGATCGATATTAACAGCGGAACCGCCCAGAATATCACCAAAAAACCCACCAGATACGACGCACTTTCCTGGTCTCCCGATGGCAAAAATCTCGCCTTCGCCACCGGAGATTTTTACCAACAAAAACTCTACACAATTAATGCTGACGGTTCCAAGTTGACTCCGTTAGCTGCTCAATTAGAATTGTCAGGAATTTCTCAATTAGCATGGTCTTCTGATAGCCAGCAAATTGCTTTTACTTTTAATGATATTAAAGGGGACAAAAGCAATTTGTATGTAATCAATCGCGACGGTTCGGGAGTGATTAAATTGAGTGGTAACAATGACTTGAATGCTAGCAGTCCTGTTTGGCAACCTCAATAATCCCACTCAAAATTTAAATTTTTCTCGGAGTCCGCTAGGAGTGGACTTCGTTTACATTTGAGTGATTTCAATCGCCTAGTCTCTATTTTCAAATGGGGGAAGATGCTATAATTTTTTTCTCCTTTAATTGTTGGCGATCGGGTAATTCATCTAAATCAACTTCCTCCTGTTTTTCATCCTCCACCTGTTTGTCAATTTTTGGCAACTTCAAGATAGCCCCAGCCAAAACCCAGTAATAAACTGATACTGGATCTACATCCAGCGGATAGTATTGAGTATTGATTGTAATAAATGCCACAAATACCCAAAAACTAGCTCCATAGGTCCGTAAACTTTTGTCTTTCACCGAACGGTAAGCTCGAAAAGTGAGAAAAGCTAAGTGTAACACCATGAGCTGAAAAGCAATCATTCCCGGATAACCTAGTTCGTACATCAACTTAGGTTGAAAAGTTTCTATGAGTTGCGTTGCACCAAAGGTCCGGGTTGAATTCGTCGCTCTTCCCACACCTCTCCCCAGATTTCTGTCAATAATAAAATTATGGCTCTGCTCGAATTGATTAAACAGAAACTGTTGGGGTGGCGCGGCATTCCAGCGGTTAAGAAAACTATCCCACCGCTGTTCGATCACTCCTGGGTTAATGGCTGCACCGACAAATAGCAAGATAGCAAGTCCTGCACCAATGGGAATGAATCTTTTAAAATTTACAAATTGACCGGTGAGAATTAGTAGCATAAAGGTAGCACCAGGAACCATAACTAAAGCAGCTCTTTGACCTGAAATAACTGCGTTGGCAAATACTAATGCCATGCCAAATAAACCGATGGTTCGCCACCAGAAGGAAGGGTCGCAAAAAGCACCAGCAAAGGTCAAAAAAGCATTGGAAATTAAAAACCATGCCCACTGCCAAGGGGCGACAAAGGTGCCTGGTAAACGGATAAACTTGACTTCGGGACTAAATACTAGAGAACCACCCACAAAACATCTAGCTTGTAAGGTGGCTTTATATAACTCTGCTCCCGACATTCCTCGCGTGCCGGCGCACCTCCCACTTTGCAGCAATAGATACTGAATTAAACCCAAAATGCAGCAGGCGATCGCCAAAATGATGTGCATTCGACTAAAAAATATCAAATCTTTCTTAGTGCGGATCAGATAATATGTACAGGCGATCAGTGGTATGTAACCGATCAATACTTTTAAGCCGAGAATTCCTTGCAGCAAGGGTTTCTCACCCTTCATTGGGTTAAGCTGCATATCCCCGTTCACAAAAATTAAAGTTAGCATTGCCATCATGAAGAGGATGCTGAAGGTGAAAATCAGTTCTTTGGGAAGAAAGATGGGCAATTGTTTCTTTTTGCAGCTTTGAATAAGGGCGATGAAAGCTGGTATGTAGAAAGCATCTTTTGCTACTTGAAATGCAGCATTTCCGCCACCAATGGCGTAAGTGATGGTCCCGCTAAAAGGTAGGTAAATGAGAAATGCCCACAAAGCTTGACGGGGATATTTGTAGGAAAACAGCAAAATTGCTACGGCGAAACCTGCTGCAATGGCAAGTTTGGCGCGGGTAACAAATAATAGGGGGATGATGACAACGATGCTGATTAAGGTGTAAATCGCGATCGCCTGGATGAGTTCATTGCGCTTTTGTGAAGTTTTGCGTTTTTGGGCCGCTATTTCTTTTTTACTGATTCCTGTGTGTTTTTGTTTGTGTTTAGACTTCTGGGATTTACGCTTGGCTTTTAACATGAAATTACACAGATTTTCCAAGTAATTAATGGGGGCAATTTCCCATAATTAATGGTGGATATTCAACTTAATTATGAGAACAATTTATCAAAAAAAATCTTGTATGTGTAGCTGTTGTAAAAAAAAATGGTTGCGAGCTTGTAGAATATAACTGCTGCATCTACAATAATGGAGGAGGATCTAATTAGTTTTAATTTTGCAGTCAATTATGAAGTTAACAAAATTTGTATCGATCGGCATCACCGTATTTTTGGGAGCAAGCGCTAGCATATTATCGACCAATACTAAAGCATTAGGCGCAGAAAAAGTTGTCCTCACCTTTGGCCCCATCAGACAAACCATTAATGTCAGCGACTTAGAAGACTTTGCGAAAAACGGTACAACTACCACCACCATCCGACAAATTATCGGAGTGTCAAAAATGGATGCGGGAACCCTGCGGGGCTTGATGGGCCTAGAAATTGGCTTAAAGCCAGCTAATCTAGCGCGGGTAGTCTACAGTACCCCAGGAGAAAAAATTACTGACGAAGTTGGTCAAGCAATTCGGACTCAACGCGAAACAGAAAGTGGCAAAGCTTTGCGCGCCGCGATGATCCTCGCAGCCAGCGATGACGGGAAAGTTTCGGTGCTGGAAATCCTGAAACAGTATCCTTTGCCGGAAGTTTATGTAGATGTTGCCAAAATTGGGGGTGCGGTAGCAAAAGTTCAAGGTTTAGCGGGGACTTTGCAAACATTGCTTCAGGATAGTATGCGATCGACTACGACAACTCAAACAACTCGTACCGAAACGACAACGACAGTGGAACCACGTCGCAGCGTGCAGCCCACCACTGCGCCTCCAGCCCGTCCCGTCATCGCACCAGCCCCCGCACCCGCACGGATACCACAGCCTGTCAGAGGACTTTGGTGAAGATTCAAAACTTTTTGCTGTGATTGGGGAATGTTGAGTTGTGAGTTTGGAGTTTTGATTTAAGTCCTGTCTGTTGCTTTCTATAAAGCGATGAACAAGACAAGGGTGACAATTTTAAAGATTTTGTCAAATTTACCCGATTGAGACTCCAGAAAGATTCAAGCACTCTGGTGACTATCTTACAATGAAAGTATTAGAGTATGCAGTCGATCGACTCGCCGGCCTCAATCCTCGGCAAAAACAAATTCCCAACCAAACATCCCTTCCTGGGAAGTTGACAAATCTGCCAACTCAAACTAAAATAACGACCACCGTTCCCTCGGTAGCCGGACCACTGACACAGTTTGACCATAAAATTAAATAACTTCCCGACTCTATTCAACCCAGGATGAATCATCCATCTAGCGTTTACACACTTTGAGTCGTGCCAACTAGCCCGTGAAATTTTTTATGGAGGGTAACCTGTTAGCAGGGTAGAAATTGTTATTTAGCAATAGCCTAGACCTGAACAATTGGGCCAGAGTCGAAGCATTTTCTAAATCCCGCCGTCATTGTACTAACCACAAAGGATTTCAACCTCACACCATGCTTCAAGACACCCAAACAATCCGGCACTACCAAAAACTCACCGACGCCCTCGTCGAAATGTGGAATAGAGGTTATCGTTTTGATGACCTGCGACTCTACTTAGACGGGTATTTGGCAGCCCTCCGTCATTCAAACGGTTTAGAACCCTACCTGATACACAGATTAGAGGAAGAAGCCGCCCGTTATATTCACGACCCCTCCAATTTTGAAATGCCCATGCCCCAGCCTGAATCCGGCTATTACTAATACAAAATTTATCTGTAATAGTCAACTGGTTGGAATCTCTCGGTCAAAAAACCATATTTTGTAGGGTCGGTCGTGTCCGCCCTACAGCCGTTAAGGTTGGCAATTTGGGAATTTGGGAAAATTTAGAGTTCCAAATTCCGAACTAAGAATTCAGAACTCCAAAATTTCTTGCCTCCCATGATTTAAGAGGCTAAAGCAACTTCTACGGCTTGTTGCAATGCGCCTTTCTGATACATTTCGATCAGAATATCCGAGCCACCAATAAATTCGCCGTTAATATAAACTTGGGGAATTGTGGGCCAGTTGGAATATTCTTTTACTCCCTGACGAATTTCCTGGTCTGCCAAAACATCAACAGTTTCGTAAGGCACTCCCAAGGTATTGAGAATTTGCACTACATTATTAGAAAAACCGCATTGGGGCATTAATTTATTGCCCTTCATAAAGACCATGATTTTGTTTTGTTTAACCAAGTCGTCAATTCTTTGATGTGCTGCTGTACTCATGGTTGCTCCTCAATATTGCTAGAATAATTTTCAACAGTGACAGTTGCTTGTTAAGCAACTATTGACACCTTAACCAACTTGTGAACTCAATCGATCGCTCAAAAATTAAGCCACTTGACTTTGCGCGTCCCATTCTGCGGGAGTGAAAGTTTGCAAAGCCAAAGCGTGGATGGCTTCACTAGCCATTGCTTGTTTGAGAGCACCATACACCAGTTGATGTTGCTGTACTCGGCTTTTCCCTTCAAAGGCCGCAGAAACTACCCTGGCTTGGTAGTGGTCGCCACCACCAGTTAAATCATCAACTTTTACTTTAGCGTCTGGCAATCCAGTCTGAATCATTTCCGCTACTTGAGATGGTGTAACCATTGGTTTTTTTTGGGATAAACGGCTGCAATTTAGATTTTAGTGGAACTATCTATTTCTTAGGCGGAGTCGGCGGAGTGCTGCTGGCTGGTCGAGGATAGGGCGTATCCACAAACCCCAACTCCACTAACTGCTGGTAAGCTTTTTTGCCCAAGTCGCGAGTTGGCTGCTGAGACCGAATAATCTGAATCAGCAGTGGGACGGCGAGTTCGGGCTTATTTTGGGCTCTGTGTACTAACGCTAACCGATAGGTGGCTTCGTCGCGCATTTGGGCTGTTTCGACGGCTTTGGTGCGGTTGCTGTCGGCTAGGCGGATGTCTATTCCGGCAAAACTGCTGGATAGTTGTTGGTAGAAATTGGACAATTGATTGAAAATTTGGCGGGATTCTTGAAGTTTTTGCGAGGCTACAGTGTAGTTCTGGTTGGAAATAGCGCTGCTGGCTTCTGTCATTAAACGCTGGCCTCCGGGAATGCTCAAGATGCTGTTGCTTTGGGAGACGGGGCGGAGATTGTTGGGGTCGGTGGGGTCATCGGCTGGTTCGACTTGCGGTGGATTTCCTTGCCCAGATGGTTGTTGTGCTTGGGCTTGGGGTGGTTGCAATAGGGTTAAGGTGGCGATCGCCACAATGCTAATCCGGGCGGTGGAGCGAAGCCAGCAAACAGTTCCAGAGTATACCATGAAATTACTTTGCGCCCTGGGCGCTTTAAAAAAGATATTTAGCTTGAGCAGATCTTACCATTGGCGATCGCAACCGGATGAGTGTAAACCAAATTTGCGGAAATGTCAAAGGGGCACAGGAGAAGAGGAGGACTGGGGGACTGGGGGACTGGGGGACTGGGGGAGAGATGGAGAGGAGTGGATGACTTTTGAGATAACATAGAACCCAAATTATAATTTTCAAATTTTGTTTAACCCATGCCGAATCTAGCAAAATCAACTGGAACGATCGAGATGAAATCCCATAAAAATTAGGTAGAATTTTCACCTAATAAGAAACTTGACTCGACCTCTGGGTACTCTTAATCGCAGAATGGGTTATGGGTGAGGGGTAAGGGGTGATGGGTAATACCAATTTAATAGCTCGTTGCATATATTTCGATACCCCTAAATCCCCCTTAATAAGGGGGACTTTGACCACCATCTTGTCCCCCCCTTATTAAGGGGGGGTTAGGGGGGATCAGATTCTATGGAGCCTCATAAAAAATTGGTATCGCACACAAAAACCAACTCAGTCGTTTCAACCGTCAATTATTAGGGGAAAATCAAATGGTTAAACAGAACCAAATTCAACAGGAACATTTCTAATGGTACAGCCGCCAAGTAAACCCGAAGCCTCCACTCTCATAAATTATCAAGGTATAGGAGTCCCAGATGAAAGTCTGGCATTGATTTTGCAACGCGGAGGAGATGAAGTGCTACTGTCAAAAGCGACCGATCGCTTTACAGTCCGCCCCTCATCCACAGCATCAGCCTCAAACCCTTGGTTAGTCAAAGCCCAAGCCAAACTCATCCGCCGCGTCGCCAACAGCAATCTAGAAGAATATTTGGTTGCGCCCGCCCTTCTCAATACGGCCATGCAAGCGGCCAGGGCCAGCGATGCCGTCGCTTTTGCTAGCCACGTCTATTGTCCCGCCAACAATCCGGGTACATTCTTTTATTTAACCGATCGAATTACCATTCAATTTACCGAACAACTAAAAGAAGAATCGCGAAATGCGATCGCCAATGCAGCAGCATTAAAAATACTCCGACAAGTAGAAGGAATTCCCAACACATTTATCTATGAAGTCACCAAACAAGCCACAGAAAACCCAGTCAAAATAGCCAACCGTTTGACCAGATACCCAGAAGTTCTCGTTGCAGAACCAAACATTATAGTACAAACTCAACACCACTATATCCCCCGCGATCCGCTGTATCCCCGACAGTGGTATCTCAATAACAGAAGTGGTAGCCAAATGGCAGTGGGTTCTCACGTTTTTGCCGAAAAAGCCTGGGACATTACTCGCGGAATACGATCGATCGTAGTCGCGATCGCCGACGATTCCGTGGACATGACACATCCCGATTTTCAAGGCCAAGGCAAAATCGTTTTTCCCCTAGATTTAAAAGACGGCGACTTGTCCCCAATGCCAGTCCTCGACTCCGACAACCACGGCACATCCTGCGCCGGTGTCGCCGTGGCGGAAGAAAACGGCAAAGGCATTGTCGGTGTCGCCCCTGGATGCGCCCTAATGCCCATCCGTACTACAGGCTACCTGGACGATGATTCTGTTGAACAAATATTCAATTGGGCGATCGACAAAGGGGCCGCCGTCATTTCTTGCAGTTGGGGGCCATCAGCAGTTTATTTTCCGCTTTCCCTCAGACAAAGTGCCGTCATCACCAAAGCAGCCACCCTAGGGCGCGGTGGCAGAGGTTGCGTCATTGTCTTCGCAGCCGGCAATGCCAACCGCCCAGTCAACGGTACGATTAACGAAAAAGGCTGGCCCGATGACATCATCAAGGGTCAAACTCGATGGCTGAGTGGCTATGCTGTTCACCCAGACGCGATCGCGGTTGCGGCTTCGACTTCCCTGAATAAAAAAGCAGCCTACAGCAATTGGGGTAGTAGTATTTCGGTTTGCGCCCCCAGCAATAACGCCCCGCCAGGAACTTGGATGCAGCAAACTGGATATATCAGCACTCCGCCGGAGGTGACGCAAGATTTGCCCGGTTTGGGAATATTTACTACCGATCGCATCGGGACTGAGGGTTACGATCCAGGGGACTATACCGACTCCTTTGGCGGTACTTCCAGCGCCACTCCTCTAGTGGCTGGGGTGGCAGCTTTGGTACTTTCGGCCAACCCCCGTTTGACGGCGCGGGAAGTGCGGGGAATTCTCGAACAAACTGCTGACAAAATTGTTGATGGCGATCCCGATCCCCAGTTGGGTACTCGCATGGGTACTTATGACACTCAAAATCAGCGTAGCGATTGGTTCGGTTACGGGAAAGTGAATGCTTTTCAAGCTGTGCAAGCGGCTGTGAGAAAGGGTGGCGGCAATCCGAATATTGGTGATTCGAGGTTTAGTGATATTTCTGGACATTGGGCTCAGAAGTTTATTGAGGCCCTGGCGGCGGCGAATATAATTAGTGGTATGCCGGATGGTTCTTTTCGGCCGGATGAGAGTTTAAATCGGGCTCAATATGCTTCGTTGTTGGTGACTGCGTTTAGTCCGGTTCCGAAGATGCCTGCTACGAATTTTATTGATGTTTCTGCTAGTTTTTGGGCCAGAAGTGCGATCGAACGGGCGAATCGGGCTGGCTTTTTGTCGGGGTTTCCGGGGTTGAAGTTTGGCCCGAATTTGAATTTAACTAAGACTGAGGCGATCGTGTCTTTGGTTAATGGTTTGGAACTGAAGGGGGGAAATCCTGATACTTTGAAAGTTTACACCGATCGCTCTCAAATTCCTAATTTTGCTTTAAGTGCGATCGCCACGGCAACTAGCTTGAAGATAGTGGTTAATTATCCTTCCCGCGATTGGCTTTCGCCACAGCGGGATGTCACCCGCGGAGAGATTTCAGCTTTGATTTACCAGACTTTGGTGGCGATTAAACGGGCCAAGGCGATCGATTCTCCTTATATCGTTTAACCACAATTGTTCTGCTGTAACTCAAATGAGTATCACTCGAAAAAGCGACTAGGCGATCGGCTCATATCAATTCCGGTTACACCGGAATGATGTTGACTGTTGACGGTTAATGTTTGACAGTCAACAGTCAACTCGAATTTACTATTCCGATGCTAACAGATTTGATATCAGACTTTGCTGATGTCGAATACAAACCAACAAAAACCCGTTTCTTTATTTGTAGATTTGTTGTAAACTTTTGACGGTACTTTGTAACCCTTGCTTCAGCAAAATTTCCAAGTATTCATCGAGAGATTTAGGGGGATTTTTCAAACGTTGATGACAGGTTGTTACAGCGTTAGCAACCTTTAGGTAATTCAAGTCAATTAAGTCTAAGATAAAATCATCTGGGTGTTGAGCCTCAATCTCATATTGGTCGAGAATCAACGGTGGAAAGTCCTTGAGGTTAAATGTAACGATCGCACTAGCCTCTGATTTGATAGCTGCTGCTAGAATATGTCGATCGTTAGGATCTGGTAAATTAAGAGAAGGAATTATCCATTCATAACCTGTCACCAAACAGTCACGGACATAACGATTCATCAAATCTTTAGTACGAGTCAACTGCTCTATTGTCAAGTCAGGTCGATTTTTGAGAACATTGCGTATCCACTCATCATGTATTTCGTCAGTCCAACGGGCTTGAAAAAGATCGGTTAAGGCTAATTGCATCAACAAATCGCGTAATGGGGCAGAATATAATACGCACGCATCATATAAGGCGATCGGATTAGAGGCCATAATTACTCATAGCCCATGTTCAGTTCTTGTGCTTGGAATGCCAGTTCATCAAGCACTTTTAAACGTTCATTATCAATCCATTTCTTATACTTCATAACATCTTCAAAGCGGATACGTTGATGTCTTCCGACTTGATGAAAGGGAATTTCCCCTGATTTTAACAATTTCGTTAAGTAAGGACGGGATACGTTTAGCAATTGGGCCGCTTCTTGGGTGGTGAGTTCGGCATTAATAGGAATTAAGGTAATTGCTTTACCTTGGGCTATTTGTTCTAGGATCTCAAACAAAAGTTGGAAAGCGACAAAAGGAATATCAACTACTTGTTCGTTACCATTGGATTCAACAATTTTAATTTTTTGAGTTGAAGTGCGAACTGTCTGAAAATAAGCAGCCAGAATGCGACTACCTAGCTGAGACAGTTGAGTATCGGCTTCAGAGGGAATGACTGGTTCTTTACTTTGAGGAAGGGCTGTCATAATTGATTTTAAGTAGATGAGTTGTTATAGCAACCACCAAGATGATTAGGATATTTCGAGGGAGTTTATCCTGAGCGTATAGCCTTGGTGACTGCTATATTATCAGTGTAGCGCCTACAATTTATTCACCCTCGCAAATTGCCCAATGCTTTGAATGCAAACTGTGGTAAAGCCAACATCCTACGCCAGCGCCAAGGTTCTTGATAAAGTCGATACAACCATTCTAAATGATTGTCGCAAAACCAAGCCGGAGCACGAGTTTTTGTTCCCGCCCAAATGTCGAAACTGCCACCTACTCCTACCCAAATAGATTGAGGACAAAGATGTCGGTGTTTGGCAATCCAAAACTCTTGACGCGGCACTCCCAATCCGACTAAAATCATTTTGGGTTGGATTTTTTTCAGGGTTTCCAGGAATTCTGGTTCTTCTTCAGGTGAGAGATAGCCATGTTGAGATATAATAGATATTCCGTTCATCTGCTGTTGCCAAGTTTCTGCTGCTGCGATCGCCACTCCGGGGGCACCTCCAAAGAAAAATACTGATTCCCCATGCGGCAATTTGGCCGCTTGTTCCAGCAAGGACTCTGCTAATTCAATCCCCGGAAATCTGTTGACTTTTTTACCTCGCATTCTCAAGTACAGCACGACTCCGGCACCGTCTGGAATCACGAGTTCCGCAGAACTAATTATATCGGCTAAAGCCTGATTTTTCTCGGCTTGCATCGCCATCTCTGCATTCAGCGTGACGACGTGACTTCCTAATCCTTGATGCAGACGCTCTATCAGCCAACCTGCACGATCGTCTAAGATGTGAACTGGTAGTCCCAGCACAGAAAATTGTGAGCGCGATCGATCCATATTTTTTGACGGGAGATTCCTACACAGGTAGTTATACCAGAAGGAAGAAGCAAGAAGGAAGAGGGAAGAGGGAAGAGGAAGAGGGAAGAAGGAAGAAGGCCCTTCGACTACGCTCAGGGAACGCTTCAGGAAGAGGGAAGAGGGAAGAGGGAAGAGGGAAGAGGGAAGAGACAAGAGTGAGAATGCTCACATCCAAAATCCCCAATCTAAAATCTACAATCGATCGACCTAATTAGCGTTCGCTCTTTTTAACAGACCCATCAGCGTACAATTCCATCGGGACTAACTCTATTTTGCCATTCACTTTAATTGTAGAATAGACAATTTTTACAAAAGGAGCATTGTTGTTATGCTGATGACGGTGAGACATGGTAATTACCTCCACATTATTTACAGAATAGGAATTTTCAACAAAATGTTAATTTCGATTCAAAATATATTTGCTCGACTAAGATAGACTTAAAATTACAGTCAAATCCTAGACAAGGGAGAAACTATGACAACTCGACGGTCAAAAAAAATAAAAATTGAGAGACACAGAGCAATCTAATTTCTGATATATTTAAAAGTCTATTCAGAGCAACTCAGCTAGCTTCAGGAAAAAAGTACCAGGAAAACTAAATGGCGATCGCAACAGCTCAGCGGCAAAGCAGGTTAGATTATTACTACCAACAAATCAAAAGCATCATTCTCAAGCGGCAAAACCCAATTACCGGCTTACTCCCGGCGAGTACCGCCGTTAACGCCCACGGCGACTACACCGATGCTTGGGTGCGCGACAACGTTTATAGCATCCTCGCAGTTTGGGGCTTGGGCCTAGCTTACCGTAAAATTGATAGCGATCGGGGTAGAACATTTGAACTCGAACACAGTACAGTAAAACTGATGCGAGGCTTGATGTTTGCGATGATGCAACAAGCCAATAAAGTAGAAAAATTTAAAAATACCCAGTTACCCCTAGATGCCTTACACGCCAAATACAATACCCAAACTGCAAATATTGTTGTCGGCGATGATGAATGGGGACACTTGCAGTTAGATGCAACATCCATATTCTTATTAATGCTTGCTCAAATGACAGCTTCGGGATTGCACATTATTTTCACAATCGATGAAGTAAATTTCGTGCAGAATTTAGTGTACTATATTGGTAGAGCATACCGCACACCCGATTATGGAATTTGGGAAAGAGGCAATAAAATCAATCGGGGCAATGCCGAATTAAATGCCAGTTCAGTAGGAATGGCAAAGGCAGCCCTTGAAGCAATAAATGGATTAGATTTGTTTGGAATAAACGGCTCTCAAGCCTCTGTGATTCACGTTTTACCAGACGAAATTGCCAGAACTCGCATCACATTAGCATCGCTTTTGCCTCGCGAATCTAGTTCCAAGGAAGTAGATGCGGCTTTGTTGAGCATCATTAGTTTTCCCGCTTTTGCAGTAGAAGACAAACAATTAGTTGAACGAACCAGAAATAAAATTATCGAAAAATTGCAGGGAAATTACGGCTGCAAAAGGTTTCTACGGGACGGACACCAAACAGTATTGGAAGATGGCGATCGCCTCCACTACGAACCCACAGAACTAAAGCAGTTCGAGCACATTGAATGCGAGTGGCCGCTGTTTTTCACTTACCTATTATTAGACGGAATATTTGAGGGAAATCCAGCCCAGGTTGCCGAGTACGAACAGCGTTTGGCATCCCTCACCGTAGAGCGTTCCGGTTTATCTCTGCTACCAGAATTGTATTACATCCCAGCCGACAATATCAATGCAGAAAAAATCAATCCCCGCAGCCAGCAGCGCTTACCCAATGAAAACATCCCCCTAGTTTGGGCGCAAAGTTTGTATTTTCTCGGTCAATTATTAAACGATGGATTAATTGCGATCGGTGACATCGATCCCCTGGGAAGACACCTCTCAGTGGGGCGGCACAGAGAACCTCTAGTCCAAATTGCACTGTTAGCTGAAGACGAGGATTTGCAAGCAGAATTAGCAGCCAATGGAATTGCAGCCCAAACTCCAAAACAGGTAGAACCAATTCAAGTCCGTCAAACTAAAGAATTATCAGCCATTTACACCCAAATAGGACGCAATGACCAATTAGGCTTGACCGGCCGTCCCGTTCGCAGGCTACGGAGTTTGACCACTTCAAGGGTGTTCCAAATTCGCGGAGAGGCGATCGTCTTTCTGCCCTCTTTTCTAGACAGACAAGAGTTTTATTTAACCCTAGATTACCATTTTTTAGTATCTCAAATCAATAGTGAATTAGCTTACATTCACCGTCATTGGTCTCAGTTGGGACGACCTACCGTAACCCTGATGCTGACTCACAGAATGCTGGAAACTGGTCGGGAAGCTTTGTTAAACTTGATGAAAGAACTCCGCGACGGACACTGCAAAAATACCCAGGTAAAGTTAGGGAATCTCAATCAATTAATATTGACTGCGGGTACGGAAAAGATTGACTTTCTTCACGATTATGATTTTACGGAATCTCCAGTAACAGGTGCTGTAGAAGCGCCGAGCTATCTCCGTTATAATCATGCAATAACAGGGCCTTTGGGTCACACTCAAGAATTCAAATTAGAGTGCGAAACTAATACTAGCTTATTGCTCACAAGCCTGCGGAAATCAGAAAATTTGTACGAACAGATTGAGTTGCTGCACACCCTAGTACGCCTCAAAGGGATGAACTTTGAGACTGGATTTGGCTCCCAGGGAGAGAGTGTTAAAGTTGTAGATTTGCTCAATGAAGTTTATACGAAAGCCGGAGATAGTTCCCAATCTAAAATTCACTGGGCAGTCATCCGTTATGCTGCGGGTTTGCTGGATAAGATTGATATCAGCTTGTCCGATGCCGTGACGGATATTTTGGTGAGACAAAAACAGATATCCGTGGGGAAAGCTTACAGCGAAGCTTCCCTGATTTCTCGACCTGGTTCTTACATGGAAGTGATGGACAAAATTCGCCAATTCTGTGGCGAAGACGTTCGCGATCGCGTTCTCACCCAAGAAGTTCTAATATACCTTGGTTTGCTAATTAAAGCAGAACCGCAGTTATTTAAAGGACTGTTGACCCTGAGAGTTAGCTATTTTATTCTGTTGCTAACTAGCGAATTGGCGCGCGAATTGGGAATTACGCAAAATGAAGCTTACGAAGATTTAATGCAGTTAAGTCCCTTTGAAATTAAAAACCGCCTGCGCCAAGTTTTGTCAGAGTATGAGGAAATGAATCAAGTCCTGAAACAGCAAGAATCTCTGCGGGTCAAACAATCGGAAAAAGAAATAGAATGGGTGGTGGCTCCAATTTCGTCCGAGCCCCAAATGCCGGCGGGTGGATGGCGCAGGAAGCGGCAAATGGAAGGTGCTGTTAATCGGGTTCCCAAGGATTTTTATCCCAATGTTTGGGGACTGCTACGGCACTGCAAGGGCTTGATTATTGGGGATAAGTTGGAACGCAGAAATCGGTTGGACAGTGAGGTGATTTTATCGGAAATGACTCCTGGTGAAAAGAATTTTGCCCTCCAAGTGGAGCATTTGCTGAATAAAATTGTTGCGCCTGAGTACAGACAAGTTAATATTGAGGCATTGATGGAGTTGGCTGCGATCGCCCAACGCAACCCAAAGCTACAAATAGAAGAGTACATCGTCTTAGATGTATTGATCGGTCACGCTGTCAGGCTCAATTGGCTGGAAAAACACTTGGAAAGATCAGATAGATATGATGAAGATAAGGCGGCGGCTTGGCAAGCTTTTTATAATACTTCGCCTTATGTCTGTGCAACTCATGTTCTGAATGCTTTCCGATTCTTAACGCAGTTTGGGTAAATCTTATAGGGGCATCGGGCATGGGCATTAGTGTCAACTTAACGTCAAACCCTGTCACAGACTGCTGTTTGACTATTAAGGCCAGATCCCCCCTAGCCCCCCTTAAGAAGGGGGGGACAGGAGTCTTCTCTTTCGTCCCCCTTCCCCCATCCCCCCCCAAGGGGGGAAGGGGGAAGGGGCATGGGGCATTGCTTGCAAATAACCAATTCCCAATTCCCAATTCCCAATTCCCAATTCCCAATTCCCAATTCCCAATTCCCAATTCCCAATTCCCAATTCCCAATGACTTTGGGCAATATCAGTCTACAATTTGTAACGTTGAGCCTTATTGAAGTGCAGGAGCGAAGCTGGCTTGGATAACGCGAGTCTATCGAGAAAACCCCCGCAAGCATCAGAGCTTGGGATTGACGAAATTCCAGAAGCAGTACGAGACCATTCATACCTAGAAGTAAAGCCTAGTCAGTCCAAAAGAAAAGGGCTGATTTGGAAACTGCTAGCCTTGGGTGTCGTAGCCTTTGGGGTCAGCGTTTGGCTGCACCTCAACTTTAACTTTTTTCCAAATACCAGTAGGGCAGAGCCAACTCAACAAAACCCAGTATCGGAGAGTTCGCCCTCAACTCAGAGTCCGGTTTCTAGCCCAAAAAGCAGTACGGCCACACCGGACAAGTTACTGGGACATTTACCTTATCAAGAAGCACCAGCCTCTGACTTGGTAGCCGTCACCGGAGATGGCGGGATCAAACTCCGCAAAGCCGCAGCCGCCAAATATCAAGAAATGGCAAACGCGGCTACTGCCCAAGGCATATATTTTGCTCCCATATCCGGTTTTCGTTCCCTGGAAGACCAACAACACGTATTTTTTGACGTGAAAGCCGAACGTAAGCAAAATGTCAGCAAGCGGGCAGAAGTCAGCGCTCCTCCAGGATATAGCGAACATCATACCGGTTATGCGATCGACTTGGGAGACGGCAGTGTCCCATCAGCAAACCTCAGTACCAGCTTTGAAGATACCCCAGGATTCAAGTGGCTAGAAGCTAACGCCAGTTCCTTCAGTTTTGAATTGTCCTTCCCCAAAAACAATCGCCAAAAAGTCAGTTACGAACCTTGGCACTGGCGGTTTGTGGGGGATAAGCAAAGCCTCGAAACTTTCTACAAAGCTCATTCCTTGCCTTGACAATTTCAGATGTTTCCGAAAGACTGGTATTTTCAATTAAGTTCTATTAATTACCGCGTCGAGCCCAATTTGTGATTGCAATTTATCCAGGCAGCTTTGACCCGATTACTTTGGGTCACGTAGATATCATCGAGCGAGGCTGTAAACTGTTCGATCGAGTAATCGTGACCATAGTCCGAAATCCCAGCAAAGTCCCTCTATTCACCGTAGAAGAACGGATAGAACAGATTCTCTGCTCTACTAAACACTTGTCAAATGTAGAAGTAGATAGTTTTGAGGGTTTGACAGTAAACTATGCTAAAATGCGGCAAGCCAAAGTGCTGCTGCGGGGGCTGCGAGTATTAACAGACTTTGAAATGGAACTCCAGATGGCCCACACCAATAAAACCCTATTGGGTGAAATTGAAACAGTATTTTTGGCGACTTCTAACGCCTACAGCTTTTTAAGTAGTAGTGTAGTGAAGGAAATAGCCAAGTTTGGTGGCTCCGTAGATCATCTTGTTCCGAAACACGTCGCCCTAGATATTTACCAATGTTACGCCAGCAGGAACCAACTCGCATCGAACCCAACACCACCGGACGCAGCACTGAGAACGAACTACCTCAGCACCCAGCAGCCTTCGGAGACGACACCAGAACCGCAGGAGTAGACATCCAGCGGGAATTGAATCGGCTTGAGGAAATTGTTCTCGACAGTCCGCGTATCCCCATGACCAGACGTACTCTGGTGGATGAAGAACAGTTACTTGACCAGCTAGACTTGGTGAGGCTAAATTTGCCCATCGCCTTTCAGGAAGCCGAGTTGATTATCCGCCACAAGGATGACTTGCTGCAAGAGGCCGAACTCTACGCTCAAGAAGTCATAGAAGCGGCAGAACAGCGAGCGGCAGAGCTTTTAAACGATATGGGCCTGATCCAGCAGGCGAAGGTGGAAGCGGATCAGTTGCGACAACAGGTATTGCTTGACTGTGAAGCAATTCAGCAAGCGACGCTGGCGGAAGTTGAACAAATTCGCTATCAAGCTCAAGAAGAATTGGCAGAAATGAGAGCGAGGGTGATGGCGGAATGCGAGGAAATTCAAAACGGGGCCGACGATTACGCGGATCAAGTTCTCGATGATATTGAGCGTAAACTCAGCGATGCGCTGCGTGTGGTTCGCAACGGCCGCCAGCAGTTGGATAATGTTTCTGGCTCTTGAATTTATACTCCCAAGGAAGGGCAGGCAGGATGCCTACCCCACAAGCAGGAAGGTAACTCTTTGTGGAATAGGCAGAATGCCTGTTCTTGATGATGAGTAATGGCAGTTTGTTGGTTAGCGAACCTCTTCATAAAATTGTTTTAAATACCTCCCAGAAACTCCAAAACCCCACAAAAAACCAATCGCAAGATAGATAAAAATTGCTTTAAATTCCCCCCAAGAGGCAACTCGCCGATCGCTACTTTCGACTATCCTATTGACTAACTTAATTTTACCTAGTCTGACTAATTTTAAACACAAATCTGCTTCCTCCATAATTGGTAGTTCTGCATCAAAACCATCGCATTCTAAAAAATCTGTACGACGGCAAAAAATCACTTGATCCCCAAATATTAACCGCAATCCTTTGATAAATAAATGAGGGCGAAATAATAACGGGGCATAGTAAGTTTTCAGGTAATTATGTAGCGAAAAACCCCATCTTGTTTGTTGGGAACCCGACATCAGAGAGATAAATCCGCCAGCGACTATTTGACTGTCAAACAGGGTTTTCTGGATGACGCCTACCATGTCATCTGGTACTAAAGTATCAGCGTGGAGAAAGCACAGAATGTCACCAGTGGCGGTTTGTGCACCTAGGTTCATTTGGACGGAACGTCGGGGTATATTGCTATAAATAACCTGGGTTTGGCAAGAAAGGGCGATCGCAACTGTTTCATCTTGACTACCACCATCTACCACCAACACCTCCCAAGCAGCAGGATTGAGAATACTGAGTTGACGGAGAGTACGTTCGAGACAAGCCGCTTCGTTTAGGGTGGGAATAATAATAGAAACGCGATCCATCTGGTTAAAATAATTATGCCAAAAGTATTATATAGCAACCGCTAACATGGTTAGGATACCTCTGGTCACTGAGCGTAGTCGAAGTGTCCATATAGTCTTGGCGACTGCTATAATGATAAACTGTGGCAATGTAAATCATTATAGGTAGGGAAAATCATGGCAAAAACTGAAGTCAAAAATGATTTAGAATTCTACGATGAAAACGCCGATAATTGGTGGGACGAAAAATCTAAAATCTACGCTCTTTACCATCTCAACAAACCCAGATTTGAGTTTTTCGATAGACACGCGACCAATTGGCAGGGATTGAAAACCTTAGATGTCGGTTGTGGTGGCGGTTTTTCCTGCGAGTTTATGGCAGAGAGAGGGGCTATAGTTTCGGGAATAGACCAATCTGAGAAATGCGTTCAAGCCGCCAAAAATCATGCAGTGATTAGCGGTTTCGAGATTGACTATAGACAAGGTTTTGCAGAAAATATGCCCTACGATGATAATACCTTTGATGTGGTAATTTGTGTTGATGTTCTAGAACACGTTGCCGATTACAAACAAGTTGTGTCAGAGGTTCACCGAATTCTGAAACCGGGAGGATTGTTCTTTTTTGATACAATTAATCGAACATTTTCCTCGCAAGTTGTGATGATTGGGCTGATGGAAAATATCTTGCAAGAAATTAGGAAGGGCGTTCACGATTGGGACAAGTTTATTATGCCAGAGGAACTGTCTGTGGTGATGGGCGATACTGGTTTTGGGAATATCGAAATTAAAGGTTTTGATATGTTTGGCAAAATTGGTGCTCTTTTAGCTGAGATGAATGGTTTTTGGGGAAATTTGATGGGCGGAAAGCAGCTATTTCCAGATTCTGGTGTGATGAAACAAGCATCTCAAACATTAATGTCTAATTTCGGTAATTATGTTGATTACAAAAAGTCTGGGTTGTTTAAAATCCAAATTAATGAGGATACTTCGATTATGTATGTTGGGGTGGGGATGAAGAATAATTAGTCATTAGTCATTAGTCATTAGTCATTTGCGGTTCCCTGAGCGGAGTCGAAGGGTTATTTGCGGTTCCCTGAGCGGAGTCGAAGGGTTATTTGCGGTTCCCTGAGCGGAGTCGAAGGGTTATTTGCGGTTCCCTGAGCGGAGTCGAAGGGTTATTTGCGGTTCCCTGAGCGGAGTCGAAGGGTTATTTGCGGTTCCCTGAACCCTTCGACCCTTCGACTCCGCTCAGGGCACCGCTCCGCTCAGGGAGCAATAACCAAAGCGCCTTGGCGACTGCTATAACTGAAAATTATTAGCAAGTATTCTGCGGTGGGTGCGATCGCGCCCATCGCACTTTTTCTGCCCAAAATTACCACCCACCAACACTATACACGGTCACTGAGCGTAGTCGAAGTGTCCAGATAGGCTTGGCTTGGCGACTACTTGTAAAACCAGATACTTAGCTTATTGTAACAAAACTTAATGTTATGCTTTTGACAATTTATCGAGATTATATGGTAGCTTATTGATTATAAATCGCAATAACTACCGGAAGTTAATAGTACCTGGAGGTCAATCATCGTGACAGCAACAGCAGCAATGGTGTCCTTGTTTGCCGATCGCACCTGCGACACACAAGCCCCGTACAGCCAAAAACTGATGAATTTGTACCCAAATTCAGAAATACCCGACCTCGATAATTCTCAAGATGTCAGCATCGCCGTCTTAGAAGGGCTGGGAAATCTCATGGTGGGCGATCGGACAGTTACTTTACAACCGGGAGTATTGGTGTTTGTACCCGCCGGCATTCCGCGCACCTTAAAAGTAGCAACGACGCTGAATTTGTTACTAATTAACTGCGAAGCAGACCCCGATCTGAGCGAGTCGGCTTGGTTAATGAATTTTCAACTTTAAGCAGATGAAAAAACAGTGTCCTTGCTGTCTTGATTCCCTGATTTCTCAGGTTCACCGCAATCGCATCTACTGTTTTTGTCTCAATTGCAGGCAGGAAATGCCAAATCCTGATGCAAAAAAAATAAATCTTAAACTCAGGCAACTTTCACCTTCGGAGTAACAATGTCGAAATCAATTGGTCTTTTTTACGGAACCACAACTGGTAAAACTGAGTCTGTCGCTGACATGATTCGGGATGAATTTGGCGGTAGTATCGTGACTTTGCACGATATCGGCAATACTGACAGCGATGATTTTGCTGAATACGAATGTTTGATTATCGCTTGTCCTACCTGGAACATCGGCGAACTCCAAAGCGACTGGGAAGGATTTTTGCCAGAAATCGAAAATATTGATTTTAGTGGCAAGAAAGTAGCTTATTTGGGAACTGGCGACCAAGAGGGCTACCCGGATAATTTTATGGATGCAATGGGGATTTTGGCTGAGAAAATCACGGAACAGGGTGGCGAAACTGTTGGCTATTGGCCGGTAGACGGCTATGATTTTAATGAATCTAAGGCCGTGGTTGATGGCAAATTTTTCGGTTTGGCGATCGATGAAGACAACCAATCTGAGATGACGGAAGCGCGGGTTAAATCTTGGGTATCTCAACTCAAGAAAGAATTTGGGATCTAGCTAGCATTTTACTTGTTCCCAGGCTGTGCCTGGTAACGCAGATCCGGAGGCTCTGCCTCCAATTTTACTCCGCGAGGCAGAGCCTCTAGATATCGGTTCCTAGGCAGAGCCTAGGAACCAGTTATTCTGAATAACTTTATTTCCAGCTTAAAATTGATGAGATTTACTTCAGATGATGTGCTGTGGCTAAGTGCCAGTCCAAGTTTGCAATTATTCGATCGCTCTCTGCTTAACTACTTAAATCAGTCAGTACCAATCCAAATATGGGAATACGAACAAACTGAAGATGAAGGTTGTTCTTTAGATGTCGCTGTTGAGCTACTACATCACTATTTAAAATCGCGCGATCGCCCAATTCATCTAATAGGGCATAGTACCAGCGGACTACTTGGTTTAATGTATGCACGCCGTTATCCTCACAAAGTAAGCTCTTTGGGGCTTTTAGCTGTCGGCTTACCATCTAATATTAATTGGCAAGCTCATTACTATACACATCTTTCGGCTTTTACCTGGAGCAGCGAACAAGTTTTAACGCAAATGGTAAAGGATATGTTGGGAGAACAGAATCAGTATATCAATCAAAGATTTGTATCGTATTTTGAAGAAGATTTAGCACTTTCGCCTTGTCCTCACTCCTTATTCACGATGAGTAATTTCCGTGATGAGGGTGTAGAAGTACCTTTGTTGTTATGCAGTAGCAAGACAGATTTTGTCGTATCTCCCATGCTCATGCGCCGCTGGTCGAAATTTCTTAAAAAAAGCGATCGGCTTTGGGAATGTAAAGACGGTAGGCATTTTTTCCATCACTTCTATCCAGAACAAGTCGGGGAAGAAATACTTAATTTTTGGCTATCTATACACAGCCGCCAACCGATTTTAGATTTGAAGTTCTAAATTTGCGATCGCCACTATTGACATCTATAACTAACAAATTTTGGCTACTAAAATCAGTCTACTCGCCAGGCTGCCCAAATTAATTACAGCGTAAATTCTTTATATATCAAAGATTTGTAGGACTAGCAGCTCGTCGGAATGAAAATTTACGGTTAATGTATTATGATATCTTAATGAGTTTTATTTTTAATAATGATTTATGAACAATCTAAAAAGTGTGATGGCTAGGCCCCGGCTTGCGCCTACGAAGGTAACAACAGCTCAATCAAGATTCCGCCGTTTTCGAGTACCGCTGAGCCTCAAAATTATCGTGCCGTTTCTAAGTGTATCGGTCACTCTATTGTTATTAGTGATACATACAGTCAAAATTGGATTTGCCAACACTCTCGAAAAAGGAGTGCGCGATCAAGTTGAAAACCAAGCAGCTTTAGCCGTGCGAGACTTCAAAAGTCGATCGACTCAATTGACAAAGCAAGCCAAATTGTTATCAGAAGAACCAGAAGTTATTCGTGCAGTAGAACAAAAAGACACAGACATCTTGCGTCAAGATATATTATCTCTACAAACCACTTTTAAATTGGATTTAGTCGAAGTAGTAAACGCGCAAGGTGGCATAGTAGCAGAGTTGCGAGAAGATTGGCTCACAGGGGAAAACTTGAGCAATAGCGCAGCGATAAATTCAGCACTTAAAGGCTTAGAAAAGTCAAATTTCGTCAGCATTGACGGCAAACCACAAGCATTGCTAGTAGGATTTGCACCGATTAGAAGCAGTAATAGGATAATTGGCGCTGTACTAATGGGTTATTTAGTGACAGACGAACAATTGCAGCAAATCAGCATTGATACTAACAATGTGAATTACTTTGCCATCTTCAAATCCGGCGAATTAATTGCCACTAATTTTCCCGAAATTCGCTCTAAATCTTGGCAAGCACCTGCACAACAAACATCAACTACTAAAATCGATATTGAGCACCAATCTTACATCATGCAAACGGTAGAAATGTCGGAGATAAGCGACAGCATAACCCTAGCAGTGTTTAACCCAACAGCGGCAATGCAGCAAACGCAATTAACTTTATCTAATAGGCTAGATAGTTTCTTTTGGGGAGGAGTAATTTTAGCCACTATTGTTGGTGGTGTAGTTAGCCGAATCATCGGAAAACCAATTATAGATTTAACTCAAAATGTGAATTGGATGGCAAGCAATGAATACTTTTCTGGTAAAGTACCCATTCCTTCTGGCTATGAATTAGGTCAACTTGCTGAAGCTTTTAACTTTATGATAGAACAAGTAGAAAAGCGCGATAGTGAACTCAACCTACAGTTGCACCAACTTAGACAAACGCTTCATGATTTAAAAAATGCCCAATCTCAGCTAATTCAAGCCGAAAAAATGTCCGGTTTAGGATTAATGATGGCCGGTATCGCTCACGAAATTAACAACCCAGTCAACTTTATTTATGGCAATCTTTGTCACGCCAACCAATATACCAAAGATTTGCTCAGACTTATAGAGCTTTACCAGCAAGAATATCCGACTGCAAGTGCAGAGATTCAAGACTGCATAGCAGAAATTGAACTCGATTTTTTATCAGAAGATTTGTCAAAGTTACTATCTTCTATGAAAATGGGAACTGAGCGAATTCAGCAAATTGTTTTATCGCTGCGGAACTTCTCTAGGTTAGATGAAGCTGAAATGAAACCAGTCGATATCCATGAAGGAATTGATAGCACTCTATTAATTTTAAACAGCAAAATCAAAACTGCCATTAAAGTCATTAAAAAATATGGAAAACTGCCTTTAGTAGAGTGCTATCCATCGCAGTTAAACCAGGTATTTATGAATATCACAGCCAATGCTGCTGATGCACTGCTGAGCAATCCAAATCTGCGAAACAAGGAGATTGAAATTATCACAGAAATAGCCGGAGTAGATCGAGTGGTGGTGAAGATTAGAGATAACGGTACTGGGATTGACCCGGATGTGATTAATAAATTATTTGATCCATTTTTCACGACTAAACCTGTGGGAAAAGGGACTGGTTTAGGGCTGTCGATTTCCTACCAAATTATCGAGAAGCATCAGGGGAAAATCGAAGTGACTTCGGAACTAGGTGAGGGAGCAGAGTTTGCAATTTATTTGCCTGTTAAATCCCGCATCAGAGAAGCTGCTTGTCTGTGTGGGAGTTAATCGGGCTTCATGAATTTAATATCAGTTGGTGCATCCATATTTTTAAATTTTTAAGTTTGATTAGAAGACACGGCAAGGGAGCATCCAATGAGTACAAATATATCCTCCAACATTGGGATGCACCCTATAACCATCGCCCGATTAATTGTAGGGAAACGGCACTACCCAAGGAGTGTCAACTTAAGGTCAAACCCAGTCAGAGAATGCTGCTTGACTATTAAGGCCAGATCCCCCCTAGCCCCCCGATCGAAGGGGGGGACAGGAGTCTTTTCTCTCGTCCCCCTTCGATCGGGGGATTTAGGGGGATCTGGACTTTGCCTAAAAGCTACATTTATATGGGTTTCAGGCTTAAGTTAGCACCAATGGGCACTGCCGTTTCCTGACTATGGGTAATATCTATTCCGATGCCACGGGATTTGGTATTACTTAGAACGAAATAATCGCATTCCATTTGCTGTCACAATTAAGGATGTTCCTGTATCTGCAAGCACTGCAACTGCTAACCCAACAAATCCAAAAGTTCCCAATAACAAAAACAGCGCTTTTGTTACTATCGAAAAAATCACATTCTGCTGAATTACAGATACAGTGCGGCGGCTCAAATCGACTGCATAGGCGAGTTTTCTTAAGTCGCTACCAACTAGCACTACATCGGCGGTTTCTAGTGCGATATCAATGCCGCCAACTGCAAAGCTGATATCGGCGGCTGCTAAAGCTGGGGCATCGTTTATGCCGTCGCCCACCATTCCGACAGTCCCGAATTTTCGTAATGCTTGAATTTCTTGCAGTTTGTCTTCCGGGAGCAGTTCTGCTTTATACTCAGATAAGTTGAGTTGTTCAGCTATCTGTGCTGCCACAAAAGTACGATCGCCCGTGAGCATTACCAATCGCTTCAGCCCCATCTGTTTGAGGGAATGTACCGCCTCCCCAGCTTCCAACCGCAAGCCGTCAGCCAAAGCAATGATGCCCAACAAACCGCGATTGCTGCCTACCAAAACAGGGGTTTGTCCTAGCTTTTCAATGTCATCTAAAAGAGATAATATTGATGCTGAAAGTGCAATATTTTGGTCGGCAAATAACCTGCGATTGCCTGCAAAATAGAGGTTGTTGCCAAACTTGCCGCTAATTCCTTTACCGGGGTAAGCCGTAAAACTTTCAGGAGTTTCTAACTCAATTCCCTCTGCCTCAGCTTGGGCAACAATTGCCTTAGCTAAAGGATGTTCCGATCGCCTTTCCAAACAAGCTCCAATCAATAATACCGCATTTGCGCTCAACTCTCCCAGATCGTACACCTTTTTTACCGTAGGTTTGCCTTGGGTCAAAGTTCCGGTTTTATCAAAAGCAATACTCTGGAGTTTTCCAGCAGTTTCTAGGCCATTTCCACCCTTGAACAAAATGCCTTGACTGGTGGCTGCACCAATGGCGCTGACAATTGACACGGGAGTGGAAATTACTAAGGCGCAGGGACAGGCTATTACTAACATTACCAGCGATCGGTAAAACCAAACATTGAACGGCTGACCAAAAATTAAGGGCCCAATTACAGTTAGGGCGATCGCACTTACAATCACAATAGGAGTATAAATCTCTGCAAACTTGTCCACCCACTGCTGAGTCGGGGCGCGGCTGGATTGTGCTGATTCGACTAAGTGAACAATTTTAGCAACCGTCGTATCGCTAGAAATGTGGGTGACTTGGACTTCCAAAAAGCCAGTTTGATTTAACGTTCCCGCAAAAACCCGATCGCCCTTTTGCTTATCTTCCGGGATAGATTCGCCCGTAATTGGCGATTGGTCGATCGCAGAATTGCCCGATACAACTATACCATCCAAAGCCACCTTTTGTCCGGGGCGAATTGTCAGAATTTCTCCTACTTGAATCTCCTCGACGCGCACCGTTACTTCATGATTATTGTCGCGCTTGACAGTTGCCGTCGGAGGTGTAATATCCATTAAACTAGCAATGGCGCTGCGAGTGCGACTGAAAGTGAAAGTTTGCAAAGTCGTTCCCAAACTAAATAAAAATACAACCAGCGCCCCTTCAAACCAATCGCCTAAAATCACCGCACCAATTACCGAAATTGTCATCAACAAATTCATGTCAGCCCGCCACAAGCGCAACTCCATCAGACCGGCGCGGGCGATCGCAAATCCGGCTACAATAATACCGATACCGTAAAAACCCCGCGACAGCCAAATTGGCAGTGCTAAATGCTGAGTTAACAATCCCAGAACTAATCCCAATCCTGCTAAAATTACAGCCTGTGCCCGGCGATTGCGAATCCAGAATTCCCAGTTAGTTGGATTTGTCTTTTGAGTTTTCTCGACAGTTGAATGCTGGTGATGATGATGGTGTTCGTGTTCGTGGGAACAGCAGGAATCCTCTGATGGAGGTATTGTTGCGGTATGCTGTTCGATAGTGTAGCCCAAGGTTTTAATGCGATCGAAAATTGCCTTCTCGCTGACTTGTTGCGGGTCATAATTTAACCGCAAGCTTTCTGTTGCAAAAACTACATTGATATCGGTGATTCCCGGTAACTTTTGCAACCCTGCTTCTACGGTTTTGGCGCAGCTACCGCAATCCATGCCGCCAATTTTAGTTTGTAAGGTTTTGAGTGGAGAAGTTGCAGTCATAATCAGTATCCTATTGAGATTTTAGAATGATTATCACAATCATTGAACAGATATTCAGATGTTTAATAAAATCATATACTAATTTCACTAAAGTTGTCTAGTAAGCCCATTGCTAACAACTAAGACTGAAGCCCATAATAAATGTCGCTTTTATTCGAGTCTAGATCCCCCTCGCATCCCCCTTAAGAAGGGGGACTTTGATCGGAATCTTGTCCCCCCCTCCCACCAGGGGGGTTAGGGGGGATCTCCGGGTTTGATTAGTATTCTGTTTTTGAGGTGAGCTTACTTATCACTTAATGGCAAGTTGCAGAAACAGGCTCTTTTTCTGACACCGACTCACCAGAGTTTACCCATACATAAATCTCGGTTGCATCATCGGCGCAACTACCACACCCGCCGCACTTTTTGGCTTGTTCCATTTTTCTGATTCGCCCTTTACGAATTAGGCGATTTAGCATTCCGCGCAAAGCGTCACCATCCATGCGGAAGTGAATTTTTAGATCCGCAATGGAGGCTCTTTTGTTGTCAGCAATAAATTTTTGCAGTTCGCTTAAAATCATGGTTTTTCTGGTTTGGTTGACAGTTAAACGCAGTTATGGGTTAGCGGTTATATCAATTCTGGTTGTATCGGAATGATTAAACCACAGAGAACACAGAGCACACAGAGAAAGAGAAGAGAGAAATAGTAATTCCGATGTCAACGGATTTGATATTATCGGTTATTGGTTAGCTGCTAATAACCAATAACCCAAAATTAATAACAATTAACTACTAATTGCTTCGCGCCGTTTTGGTAGTTTGTCTCCAGCCATTTTTAATCCCGTAATAGTCACACCCATAGCTATTGTTAGTCCGACAATCCAAGCAAGAGACGATTGTGGATGCTGTGAAAATGTGGCGAGTTGATAGTAGCCAACTGCTGTGAAATAGGCGATGCCAGTAGTCCAAGAACCCGCGAATATTGTCCAACCTAAGTTAGTTTCGCGGTAAAGTGCAGCGGTGGCGGAGACGCAGGGAAAGTATAGCAATACAAACAGCAAATAGGCAAAAGCGGCTGCATTAGAACCGAACCGCTGGGACATTTGTCCGTAGGTGCTACCAGAGATGCCTTGCGCTTGTTCTGCTTGTTTTTGATCTGTAATATTGGCTGAACTTAAGCCGAGGGGATCGAAAAGTTGACCGGGAAGTTTTGTGAGATTCTCTGGTATGCTGAAAAATGCTTTGCCGATGTTTCCCCAAAAGCTAAATTCTTCTTCTTTCTCAGGTGCGGAGCCTGCTGCTGATTTTTGTTCGTCTGCTAGTTGGGTGTATAGGGAATCTAAGGTTCCAACCATTACTTCTTTGGCAAATACTCCTGTTAGTAAACCGACGGTGGCGGGCCAGTTTTCTTGGCTGATTCCCATGGGTGTAAATACAGGTGTGACTGTGTGGCCGACGGCGCTCAAAATTGAGTCTTTGCTGTTTTCTTTGCCGAAGGAACCATCGGTGCCGACGGAGTTCATGAATCCTAGTATAATCACCATGATCACGATCGCAATTCCGGCTTTTCTGATAAACGCTTTGAGTCTATCCCAAGTACGCAGTAGCACTCCTTTGAGTTTGGGAATGTGATAGGGCGGCAGTTCCATCACAAAGGGCGCCGCTTCTCCTTGCAAAAGGGTATTTTTTAAAATGAGTCCGGTGAAAACTGCTGCTAAAATTCCGATTAGGTAAAGTCCCAATACCATATTTTGACCGCCGACTTGGAAGAATGCGCCACAAAATAGGGCGTAAACTGCTAATCGGGCGCTACAAGACATGAATGGATTCATCATAATCGTCATGGTGCGATCGCGCTTATTTTCCAATGTCCGCGTCGCCATAATTCCGGGGATGTTGCAGCCAAAACCTACCATCATCGGTACAAAGGATTTACCGGGAAGTCCGACAAATCGCATTAATCTGTCCATCACAAAAGCGGCCCGCGCCATGTAGCCGGAGTCTTCTAAAACCGACAAACACAAAAACATCATCCCAATTTGAGGGATAAATGTAGATGTGGTTTGAACGCCACCGCCAGCACCTTTTGCTAGGAGCCCAATTAACCATCCGGGCGTACTAATGCTGGCTAATAATTCACCGAAACCATCGACAAAAATTGTGCCAAAAAAGATATCAAAAAAATCGATAAACACGCCACCGACATTAATAGAAATCGTAAACATCAGGTACATGACCGCTAAGAATACGGGAATTCCTAGGAAACGGTTGAGAACAATTTGGTCTATTTTATCGGAAACGTTGGTTTTGACTTCTCTAGAAAATTCAGCGACGCCTTGGGTTAAGTTGCGGATGAAGGTGTAGCGACTGTCGGCGATGATAATATCGAGGTCGTCATCTAGGGTTTCATGGACTCGGCGACGGTGCGGAACTACGATTTTTTCGAGTTCTGTATGGGCGAGTTCCGGGGCGACTTCATCCTGGTATTCTAACAGTTTCAGGGCTGTCCAGCGGGCATCTACAGTGCGATTGGGACTGTATTTTTCGATGTGTGGTATGAGTTGGGCGATCGCATCTTCGATCGCAGCCGGATAAGCGACATAGGCAGATGGTACGATCGGCTTAGCCAGGGCCCGATTAACCGCATCCCGCAATAAAGGAACACCCTGATTGGAAGAAGCACTCATCGGCACAACCGTACAGCCAAGACGTTCAGCAAGTTTGCTAACATTAATTCTGACATCCCGTTCCTTGGCAACATCCATCATATTCAGCGCCAAAATTGTCGGTACGCGCATCTCCAAAATTTGGGTAGTCAGATACAAATTGCGCTCTAAGTTAGAAGCATCAACAATATTAATAATGACATCTGCTTCACCAGATAACAAATAATCTCGCGCCACCAATTCATCGAGTCCAGTATCTCCATCTTCCGCATCCAGAGAATAAACTCCCGGCAAATCAACAATAGTAATAGCTAAACCATCATGAGTATATTTTCCCTCTTTCCGTTCCACCGTTACTCCAGGCCAATTACCTACTCGCTGGTTAGCACCTGTCAAGGCATTAAATAAAGTAGTTTTACCACAGTTAGGATTGCCTACCAATCCAATAATTTGCTTACTCATTATTTCACTTCTTCTACAAATAGACTTTTAGCTTCATCTTTGCGCAAACTGAGTTTAAAACCCCGCACCAGAATTTCTACAGGGTCTCCTAAAGGTGCGTGCCTAGTGATCGTAAATTCAGTTCCCGGTGTCAGCCCCATTGCCAACAATTTGCCCTTATAACCCCGGGCTGTTTTCTCATAACCAACGACGCGACCGATAGCGCCTACAGCCAAATCCCCTAATTGTTTTCTCTCGTTCATCAGTTGTTGTAATACAGTCTAAAATTGAACAAATTAAACTCCTGAATCTAGCAACCCTTTCAAAATGTGCGAACATCTCTCTTTACTCTTCCTCTGCGCCCTCTGCGCCCTCTGCGGTTAATAAAAAAAATCTTGGTCACAAATCAAATAGGATTGCTGTAGATACAAATTTTTTAGAGCTACGCAGAATTCCTACACATAATTTTCTGTGCCATACCAGCCCCCAAACCGATGCGGTTGTCGCCAATTGCCACAATTACAGAACCGCCCGAATTGCTGATGATTTGAACTTCGATAGCCGAGACTAATCCCATGCCGATTAGACGACGCACCGTGCCTTCTGAACCCTTGAGTTTGACAATCCGCAGTTTCTCGCCGACGCTAGCCATTGCTAGGGGGAATGATTTACCTTCGGGTACCCCAGGCTGAGTTTCTTTGCTGCACTGTTCGCTTCCAGAGACTTCTGGTGTCTCGCCGTAAAAGGTGAAACCCTCGAAATGTCTGGGGTTTGACTCTTGGTATTGTTCGGTGTAGTCTTCTGTGTTTTGTTTCATTGGCTTTGTGATATCGGTTTTAGCAGCAAGTTGTTGGGGCTTCATGGCACTAAGAACTTGACATATATTCTCAATATACTTGAAGCATCGCAATTTTACGCATTTTGAGATTTCCCTTGCAGTTAGAGATTTCGGACACTGGAATCGCCCAGAGACGGAAATTAGGCTGATTTTTGGGGCTTTGAGAGCTTATATCTGTCTTGGGTTAGATGCTGCTCTGCGGTAAAATCCTGTGTATGCGACAAGTCCTGCTGTTTATCATGTTATATGAAAAATAGTTTATTAGCAATTGTTCTCAAATAAATTCACTAAAAAAACCATCCTCAGCCGCTATTTTTAGTATGCTGGGAAAAATAATTCTCCTGGGCGATCGAATTTTGATGGCCCGATCGCCGATCGCCCTACAATAGCGATCGAGCATATATACTTAACCCGCTCCCCCGTACAGATTAACCATCGATCGAGAATTATGCCAGCAAATTTCCTGCCAACATCCATCGCCCAGCTTACAGAATCCACATCCATAGCTTTAGCCCAAAACATTCAACAAACAGCAATTACAACCCCCCTCAGCCAGCAGCCAATTGCCACCACCTACGTACATCAAGGTACTGGAAATACACCGATTTTGCTAATTCACGGCTTCGACAGTTCGGTGTTTGAATACCGCCGTTTGTTGCCGCTGCTGGCCGAAAAAAATGAAACTTGGGCGGTGGATTTACTAGGTTTTGGCTTTACGGAAAGATTGACTGGTTTGCCTTTTAGTGCAAAGGCGATCGGTACTCATCTCTACTATTTTTGGAAAACCATAATTTCGCAGCCAGTCATCTTAATTGGTGCCTCGATGGGAGGTGCAGCAGCCATTGATTTCACGCTCAATCATCCCGAACTTGTCAAAAAGTTAATCTTAATAGACAGTGCAGGTTTTGCCATTACTTCTAACAATGGCAAATTTTTAATTCCACCTTTAGGATATTTGGCAACTTCATTTTTACGCAACCCTAAAATTCGCCAAAATATTAGTGTTAATGCTTATTTTGATAAAACCTTCGCTTCTGTCGATGCCCAAACTTGCGCGGCGCTACACCTAGAGATGCCCAATTGGAATCAAGCTTTAATTGCTTTTACCAAAAGCGGTGGCTACTGTGGTTTTGGGGAAAAATTGTCGCAGATTCAGCAGCAAACCCTGATTTTGTGGGGAAAACAAGACCGAATTTTGGGGACTGCGGATGCAGAAAAGTTTGCCAAGGCGATCGCAAATTCTGAACTAATTTGGATACCGGATTGCGGGCACGTTCCCCACTTAGAAAAGCCACAGATTACCGCCCAACACATTTTAAATTTTATCGCTAATACATAAGATTTGGAGATTTTTAGTGGGTGAGGGCGGCTTTGTAATATTTTTGTTGGCTGATGTTGTGGAACAGGCATCTTGCCTGTTTTCTTAATTAGAATTACCAAATTTTTGCTGTAAAAACTGCTGTGCAACTTCTCCAGCATCCTGCTGTTTTCCATCAACTAGATAGTTCATTTTCCGCATCTCTGCTTCTGATATTTTCCCGCCCAATTCTGCGAGTACCGATCGCAATTCTGGGTATTTTGTCAAGATTTGCGATCGAACCACAGGCACTGCCTCATAGGAAGGAAAATAGTTCTTATCATCTTTGAGCACCACCAAACCGAAACTTTCAATCAAACCATCAGTAGTATTTCCAGCAATCACATCCACCTCTTTTTGTTGCAAAGCCTGCACCAACAAACCTAACAACAATTCCTTCGGTTCTTCCGCAAATTTAATCCCATAAGTTTTAGCCAATCCCGGAAATCCATCCTCTCTTTCTTTGAACTCTGGTCCAAAACCCGCCCGCAGTTTCGGTGAAACCTTTCCTAATTGCGAAATAGTTTGTAAATTAAATTTTTTCGCATCATCTCCCCGCACAATAATCGCAAAACTATTATTAAATCCCAGGGGTTCAATCCATTCTGCTTTAAACTGTTGCGGATACTCCTGTTTGATATAATTAAAGACTGTTTTGGAATCAGAAGTGGTCTTTTGTTTAAGAATATTGGTGTAAGCAGTACCCGTATATTCGACGTACAAATCAATTTTACCTGCGGCGAGGGATTGATGACAAAGGGAACCTCCCAGATTCAGTTCCCGTTCTACATTAATATCAGTTTTCGCTTCGATACGGCGCGCTAAAATTTCGGCCAGAATGACTTGTTCCGAAAAATCTTTCGAGCAAATGACAACTTGTTTTTTGGAACTAGAGGTACATCCTGCTACAGCAAACAAGGAAAGCAGCAAGCAGGAGTAGAAAAAAAAATCGTTTTTAGATATTCTCATGAGTTTACTATGTTTTAAATTATACAAAGGTTAATAGCCCTAGCTGAAAATTAATCGGTGATAACCATACTCAGCCATCAAGATATCTTTTTATCTATGCTACCAGAAAAGGGACCGATCGCATATATTCCTTTAAACCTTCCAGCGGTCGGTCGCATCTTGGATATCGTAATACTACTGATTTGCAGCATCAGCACTCAAATAATCACACATCCAACGATAGGCGGTTTCAATTTCTTCAAAAGCGGGTGGTTGAATTAGGACTTGATAACTCATAGACTCTGAGGAATGTTGAACTGCTGCTGTAGCGCTGTCATGGCTCGATCGGCTGGAATACCTTCACCTCGCTCGAAGCTTTCTAGTCCTTTACGGATGCCAATAATAGCTTCTAGGTAGTCGATACGATCTAGCAGTTGTTCGTAGGTATTGACTTGGGGGTGTGGAGGCGATTTGAGCGATCGCACCAAACTAAGAAGATCCGCAAGCAGTTCGTCAGGGGTGCTATCGATTTCTTGGATGAGGAGTTCTTTGATAGTCATCGCGGCATCTGGTGAAGGATTTATACTTTGATTATAACGAGTGTCGATCGCTCTTGATGCGTTATGGGCGATCGGTTATCAGAAATAACAAAGGGCGATCGCACTCCGTAGAATCATCGCAGTGTTTGGTATTTGGTCTGAAGGGCGATCGGTCTTTTTCAAGACCGAAATTCATTTCTTCTGAGATTCTAAGTTAGTAACCTTTGTTTCTAAGTTGACGACCTTTGTTTCTAAATCTGATGCTCTTTTTTCCAAATCGCTAATTCTTCGTGCCTGAAAAGTTGTCATTAAAAAAAACAAGACTATTATAACAAAAGTCGCTGTAGAATATAAGTTATTCCGTGCAGAATATCTACTAGCACCTCCATAAGATTTGATAACTTGATAGTCTACCCGATCTCCAGGATCGCTATATTTGGGTTGCTCTTCAGACATATTCAACTCCTTCTTCTTAATAGATGGGCGATTAAAGGTGTAAGATGATCTTTCCTTTTTCCACTGGCTGTAAAAACAAAAAAATCATTTATGTTTAATTCATCACAAGCTCTAGAAATATTGTCGATCATCCGTTTAAAATGTTGCTTAGCATAATCTTGAGGATTTTGAGAATTGCTTAGAGTTAAATCTCCGTTATCGGTCAGTTTTTCAATTATATCTAATTTATTTATCAAAACTATAACACTTTTTAAATTGTTGCTATTTAAGCTGCTCAACATTACTTGTAACATGGCATCACCAATGTAGTCGTAGTGTTCTTGAACTCTTTGTTCTATTTTATCTGAGATATCTCCATTCTTAAGCCACTTAAGTATATCTTCATCATTATAGGGCAAGCCCTGTCCGTCAACTTTTCTAGGAACAAGATCTACAATAAATAAAATCGCATTAATTACGCGATTTTTTGGAGTACCAAAAAAGTCTGGCGGACTTTCAAGTATTACCTGACTGGGATTTTGCCCTTGGTAGTCCGCTATTGCCACGTCTCTAAAGTTCTTTAATCCTACCTGAACTTGGAACTTATAATAGTCAAAAACATCAGTCGAGCTTCTATTTCTGTCAGGATCTGTAAGTGTAAAAGCGGTTTCTATAAAGGTAGTTTTACCACTGCCAGGCCGACCAAAAACACAAATTCTATAAGTTGATTTTTTGATAAATATGCTACCAAGCAAACAATCTAAGTCGTCCCTGATATGGTTAAATAACCACGCTCCCAATGCACCAAATACGAAAATTGCAATAGTTACAGCAGCGTCTGGCTTGGGAAAATTAGAAGAAAATATCCAAACTATAACTAAAATGAAAACAATCAAGAAAAAAATGATAACAAATATACCCTTCTTGCTCATATCTGTTCATAACCCTATCAAGGCTGTTTAATACAATATTCCAAAATATAGAAATTTCAAAATATAGAACTGCTAGCGCTCAATACTTCAATTTACGTTTTATATTTATCATATTATCCTGAATAAACTCCAGGTTTGTCAACTAAAAAAATGTTCTATTTTGCCGAGATTTTTTTCCACATTCACTCTCTTTAATCTAGTTTTGTACGAGACGGTACGAAAATGTACTAAAAAGCCGGACAATGTGAGCTATAATACATAAAACCTCGCATCTCCCTGCCAGATGAATCTTAAAGAAATGTTAAACCTCGCGGATAAGATAGTATTTGCTAAAACGGGTCAGCACCTTGACGATTTACAAGCAGCGGTATTGCAAGGAACTCTAGAACGCGAGACATACAAAGAAATAGCGAAAGATTTTGACTGTTCTGAAAGTCGCACCAGGGAAATCGGAGCGGAATTATGGCAGATACTTTCAGAAGACTTAGGGGAGGATATCAATAAAAAGAATTTTCGATCGGTAATGGAGAGGTTCCAAGTCTCCATTGTTTCGCATTTTGCACAAGACTGTGTGCAAATAAGTTGTGTTAATTATTGTGGAGAAGCTAGACACCCGCCAAATATCCCAAACTCACACCCACCAAATCAGGAAACATCTAACACAAAACAACCTCAAACCTCACATCAAGATTTAAGCGAAATGCCGGAATTGGGTAATTTCTTCGATCGCACCCCCCAACTCCAAACCCTCACAACCTCGATTCTACAACAAAACAGCCGCCTCCTAGCCCTCACCGGCCGACTCGGCATCGGCAAAACAACCCTAGCAGTAAAACTCGTACAACAAATTAAAGACGAGTTTGAGTACGTTATTTGGTGCAGCATAGACGCATCCCACACCCCAGATGAATTTGAACATAAACTAATACAGTTTTTCTCGCTGTCAGAAAAACAAGATTTATCCCCAACAAACCAGAAACGCTTACCGCTGATTAAGTATTTACAAAAGTATCGCTGTTTAGTAGTCTTAGATGACGTTCACAACCTTTTCTGTAGTGGCGAATCGGCAGGAAAATATAAACCAGAGTACGAAGAATATCGCTCCCTATTCAAACAGATAGAAAAATTATCCCATCAAAGTTGCTTTCTGCTAATCGGTTGGGAACAACCAAGAGAAGTGACTCAATTTAAAAACCCAAATACTCCCATTCGTACCTTACAACTCAAAGGTTTAGACATCGCAGCCGGACGGGAAATCCTGAGAGATTATGGATTAGAAGAAATCGACAATAGTGAAGCACTCATTCACCGCTATGACGGCAACCCGCTATGGTTGAAAAGCGTGGCGAATCTGATTCAAGAGTTGGGAATCGGCGTGACAGAATTATTACTAGATGATACCATATTGTTGCCGGAAGATTTGAAAGATGTTTTACAGCAGCAGTACGATCGCACTTCCGAAGTAGAAAAACAAGTTATGTCATTGTTGGCGACAGAAAACCAGCCAGTCAACCTAGCAAAATTGCTAGAAAAAGGACAAATATCATCATCAGATTTACTCAACGCGCTCCAATCTTTATCGCGGCGCTGCTTGATAGAAAAAGAAGGAAGTCTTTACACTCTTTCACCTGTATTGAGACAATATCTCAAAGGGTTGTAACTAAAATCTAAAATCGGAATATCGCCCTATGCTATCATATAATAGAAAACTTACAGATCTTCGGATCGAGATGTTGTATAACCTGGAATTATGCCAACTATTTTACGAGTAGGCCCTTACCGACTTTACTTTTACAGCCATGAACCGAATGAACCACCTCATGTTCACATTGACCGAGACAAATCATCGGTTAAATTTTGGTTGGAGCCAGTCAGTTTGGCAAACAACCTTGGTTTTAGCGCGAAAGAACTTGGGAAAATACAGTCGGTAGTACAAGAAAATCAACAAACTTTATTGGAGGCTTGGTATGGGTATTTTGGCGATTCGAGCGGACGAAAGAGTTAAGGACATTCATTTTACCGAAGAAACAATTAGCGTTGATTTGATGGATGGACGAATCATTACCGTGCCTTTAATTTGGTATCCAAGATTGTTTAATGCAACTCCCGATCAAAGGACAAAATGGGAAGTATGTGGAGGAGGTTATGGCATTCACTGGGAAGAAATCGATGAAGACCTCAGTACAGAGGGAATGCTGCGCGGCGCACCTGCTCCGAAGCCTTCTACTTGAAAATTTACGATCTAAAAGATATCACAAAACGCAGATGATTTTGACTCATCTGCGTTAATTCAGTAGTTAAATTAAACAGGATTTACGCACTCGCCCACAAAGAAACCGGGTTTTTTCCGAATCTGTCGCCTACAGCAAAATATTCTCGTAAAAACCAGGTTTCTAGGCTTAATGCGTAAGTCTTATAAAATAGATATAAAATATAAATTGATGCTGCTAGCAATGGAGTCATCCCATGACCGCAACAATTCCTACTCAAACCTTGCCAGAAATCATCTACCCAGACAGTGACGGAAAACCCATGTCTGACAATACCAAACAATTCCAATTAATTGTAAAAATTCAAGGTGGCATAGATGCTTTATTCAAAGACAACGAAAATGTGTTTGTAGCAGGTGACTTGCTGTGGTATCCCGTCGCAGGAGATAACAAAACTCGCCAAGCACCTGATACTATGGTAGTCTTTGGTAGACCAAAAGGCGATCGGGGTTCCTACCAACAGTGGCTGGAAGATAATATTGCGCCGCAAGTTGTCTTTGAAATCATCTCCCCGGGAAACCGACTGGGAGAAATGTTTAAGCTGTTTAAGTTCTACGAGAATTATGGAGTCGAAGAATATTATATCTATGCTCCAGAGGATAATGAGTTAATGGGTTGGCTGCGAAGTGACGGAGAACTCAACTATATTGAATCAATAGAAGGTTGGGTAAGTCCGCGTTTGCAGATACGTTTTGAAACTGCATCGGGAGATTTGGAAATTTATCGTCCTGACGGACTGAAGTTTTTGTCTTATGTGGAGTTGTCAAGACAAATGGAACAAACGCAGCAACAAATGGAACAAGAAAGACAGGAGAAAGAGTTAGTACAGCAAAAAGCCGATCGCCTATCTGAAAAACTGCGAGAAATGGGGATAAATCCAGAGGACATTTGAAAAAAACTAAAGTCCTCACTATAAACCAATACGGTTCAGATAAGACCGATCCCCCCTAGCCCCCCTTAAAAAGGGGGGGACAAGAAGTTGCTCAAAGTCCCCCTTCTTAAGGGGGATTTAGGGGGATCTCCGGGGAATTAACAGTGCTAACTGAACCGTATTGCACTATAAACCATTTTTATCGTGGTTAAAAGAAACCGGGTTTTTACTGAGAAGACGCGCTGTAGGCGGCAGATTCGGTAAAAAACCCGGTTTATGGACTCTCATGTAAGTCCTTTAAACTCAAGCCGCAGCCTTATCTAAAGGCTGTACTTCAGCGAGGTATTTGTGCAGTTGGTCGCCTTCAACTACTTCAGTTTCTAATAGCTTTTGCGTGATTGTTTCCAACAATTCCCGATTGGCTTTGAGAATATCCAAAGCGTGCTGGTGAGCAGTTTCGACAATTTCTTTGACTTCTTGGTCGATCGCCTCAGCAGTCTGAGCACTTACCGCACGGCGCGGATTTCCCATACCATCGCTGAGGAACATTGCTTGTTGGCCGCGATCGTAAGCAAGAGGCCCCAACACCTTACTCATCCCGTAAGTTGTCACCATCCGTTCCGCTAAATCAGTCGCCCTTTGTAAGTCGTTGGAAGCGCCAGTAGTAATGCTACCAAACACGACTTCCTCAGCCGATCGCCCTCCAAGTAGTGTAGCAATCTGACCGCGCAACTCCGACTCATCCAACAAGAAACGATCTTCAGTCGGTACCTGCAACGTGTAACCCAATGCAGCCATACCGCGAGGGACGATCGAGATTTTCGACACTTCCCCGCCGCCAGTCATCACAGCGCCAACCATCGCGTGCCCGACTTCGTGATAAGCCACAATCTTTTTCTCTTTTTCGTTGAGCACCCGGCTTTTCTTTTCCAAGCCAGCTACAACGCGCTCAAACGCCTCAAAAAAGTCTTCCTGCGCCACAGTGAGACGCTTGTTACGAGCAGCTAGCAAGGCAGCTTCATTGACCAAATTTGCCAAATCTGCGCCCGAAAAACCGGGGGTGCGAGTGGCGATCGCCTTCAAGTCAATATCCGGGCCCAACTTCACTTTTTGAGAGTGAATATTCAAAATTGCTTCGCGGCCAGATAAATCCGGGCGATCGACCAAAACTTGGCGATCGAAACGGCCGGGGCGCAACAAAGCAGCATCCAAACTTTCCGGGCGGTTAGTAGCAGCCAGCACAATTACCGTAGTATTGCCCGCAGCAAAACCATCCATTTCAGTTAATAATTGATTGAGAGTTTGTTCCCGTTCGTCATTCCCACCAAAAGCAGCATTAGTGCTACGAGATTTACCGATCGCATCCAACTCATCAATGAAAATAATACAAGGAGCCTGCTTCTTAGCCTGCTCGAATAAATCTCTAACCCTTGCAGAACCAACACCGACAAACAGTTCCACAAACTCCGAACCAGAGATGCTAAAAAATGGTACACCAGCTTCACCAGCCACTGCTTTTGCTAACAGAGTTTTGCCAGTTCCCGGAGGTCCGACTAACAGCACACCCTTCGGAATGCGGGCGCCAATAGCCGTAAATCTGTCGGGAGTTTTCAGGAACTCAACCACTTCCACTAATTCAGTCTTAGCTTCTTCTACTCCAGCCACATCAGCAAAAGTAATCTTCGCCGATTCACCTTCCACGTAGACCTTAGCTTTGCTTTTGCCGATCGAGAGTGCACCCTGGGGGCCACCACCGCCCCGATTCATAAAAAATTGAAAAATCGCCACAAAAATCAGCGGCGGAACCACCCAGCTCAAAACACTGCCGATCCAGCCATTTTTAGAAGGAGGAGTTGCAGCAAATTCCACACCTTTGTCTTGCAAAAGTTTAGGCAACTCCAGGTCAAAAATCGGCGTAGTAGACAGAATTTGTCCGGGTTGATCGCCTTCGCCTTTAAGTTGGTAGCGAATTTCATTTTGACCTACCGAAGCTCTGACTACATTTTGTTCTTGCACTTGATGAACAAACAAACTGTAAGGTACTTGGGGAATTTGGGGCCCGAACAAATTCGGCAAAAAGATGTTAGCCAGTAAAAACAGACTTGATAGCAACAACAAGACATTGCTGATTTGGCGAAAACGAGGTGGCTGAGGTTGGTCTTTAATAGCCATTGATAAGTTTCATCCTTGAATTTTAGTTAATTTTATTCATTTATTTTCTCATCAAATACGCACCCATGGTCCATCGGATTTCCTCACTCGATTGGGTCGGTTAACCGGGTAGCATGGATTTGAGATTTAAAACGAACCGCGAAGACGCGAAGGACACGAAGGAAGAGCAGAAAGTTATAGTTATGAATTATTGGTTAATGGTTAATGAATGGTTTTTACTTCAGAATCCCTTTAAGATTCTCTAGCTCTTTTCTTACTTCGCGCCCTTCGTGTCTTCGCGGTTCGATATAGTAGAATTCTGGCTAACCGCCAGACACATTCTTAGCAAACTCATCGCGTCCTGATACCAAATTAGCTGGAACGCCGTTAGGGAAATTTTGCGCGATTAAAGCTTGCAGTTTTTCAACTCTATTTTCAGGATTAGGGTGAGAACTCAAAAACTCCGGCGGCGCTTCGCCACTCCTAGCAGAACCGAGAATTTGCATCACCTCAACAATACCTCTAGGATCGTAACCCGCCTCCGTCATGAACCGAAAACCGAGCCGATCGCTCTCAAGTTCATCTGCTCTACCGTACCGCAAACTAACAACTTGATTGACAGCTTGAGCAATTAATGCTGCCTGCTGTCCGCCACCGCGATCGTCGCTAGCGGCGACTCCAACCGCCGTTACCAAAGACCTGCCCAACTGCTGTTTTGCCAAGTGTTCCGCACCGTGGCGCGCCACAACGTGACCGCTTTCGTGCCCGAGTATAGCAGCCAACTGCGCCTCGGAATTGAGCCGCCGCAAAAGTCCGGCGGTAATGAAAACTTGTCCCCCGGGGAGAGCAAAAGCATTGACTGTTTGGGGGTCTCGCAGCAGGTGAAATTCAAACGGATAACCCGCTTGTTTCGCCGTCGAACCGTTGACTACTCTTTCTCCAACTCGATCGAGATATTGTTGAATACTTTGGCTGGGATAAAGCCCGCCGTATTGAGCCGCCATTTTGTCTCGCGCCTGCAATCCCAAAACTACCTCTTGGCGCGGAGAAAGCTGCACCCGCTGTTTCTCTCCAGTTACGGGATTTTGTACGCTGCTGGTAAAATAGGTGATAGCCCCAAAAAATGCCATTAATAAGCCGATCGCCATCCTGAATAAAAATTTGTTCATAGCAGTTCACCTAAAAAGTTTAGCGATGATAATACTAAATCAATAGTTATTATTGCATCTGTCTGAAGTATTAAATATGAAATTTATTAGGTATTTTTTGCATGGTTGCAAACATGGCTTTTTTAACGAACCGCGAAGGAGCGAAGTACGCGAAGGAAGAGGGAATAATATCGTTTCCGGTTGTATCGGAATGATTAAACCACAGAGAACACAGAGGACACAGAGAAAGAGAAGAGAGAAATAATAATTCCGATGTCAACGGATTTGATATAAGAACCCCCCCCTACCCCCCCCCAAGGGGGGAGGAAAGAGGGAGGAAGTCAGTGGTTATTGGCAACAAATAACAAATAACCAATAACAAATAACCAATAACCAATAACAAACAGTTGAAAATATGTTTCAAACTACCCGCCGCCGTCTTGCTGTTTGGTACACAGCCGTTACTGCTGTATTGTTACTATTATTTGCTACTGGTTTCTACTTTTACGTCCGCAATACTTTAATCGATCGCATTGATGATACGCTCAATCATGTGGTGGAAATCGTAGAGCGATCGCTTGTCATTGAACCTTTAAAAAAACCGCTTTCTGCTGCTGATGTTTTGTCGGGAACTAAGTTTCAAGTGAATGTTCAAGGGAGTTTTCGAGATGGTAGCGATGCTGTTGATGATGACCATATTGATTTAGAATGGTTTAGTCCTACAGGTGAATTGCTATGGTCTACTTTGTCGGAACCTTTGAATATTCCGATTCATGCTAATCGCAGTGGTGAAACGGTTTGGGTTAATCATCAGTTACGGTTTGAGGGAGTGGAAAAGAGGGATTTAACCGCAGAGACGCACTTGGCGCCGAGGGGAGAAGTGGCAGATTTTGATGGTTTGAATGGAGGTTTGGAGGAGCATCGAGATTCGATCGCCCAAATTGCCAATCGTGTCTCGACAAAACCTATTAGCATTCGGACAACTCAAAACTATTCTCTCAGACAGGTGACTCAACGAGTGGAAATCGGACGCCAAGTTTTGGGATATTTGCGAGTCAGTCATCCTTGGTTTGAGGTGACAAAGCCGATTCGCCAATTAATTATCGATTTGATTTTGGGTGCGAGTTTGACGCTGATTTGTGTAGCAGCTATTGGCTGGCTGTTGTCGGGATTGGCGATGAAACCTGTGCGAGAATCCTATGGGCGTCTCAAACAGTTTACTGCGGATGCTTCTCATGAACTCAGAAATCCGATCGCCACTATTCAAACTAATGTCCAAGTCGCTTTGGCGGAACCGGATATCGAACCTCAGCAATATCAACAGCTACAAGTTATTGAACGCCTAACTCGCCGTTTGGGACGTTTGGTTGATGATTTGCTATTTTTAGCTAGACAAGATAGTGGTATCGTACAGCAGCAGTGGATTGTGGTTCCTCTGGATGCTTTGTTGATTGAAGTGATTGAAGAACAACTTGCGATCGCCAAAACCCAAAATCTCTCTTTATCCTTAGAAATAGTCGATTCACCAAACACAGAAGGTAACTTTACAGTATTGGGAGACTGGGATCAACTAGCCCGACTTTTTACTAATCTCCTTAGCAACTCTGTACAGTACACGCCCTCTGGCGGTGAAATTCAAGTGGAATTGCAGCTTGGAGTCAAGATGTTAAATCCCGCACTGCAAGTCAAAGTCACAGACACTGGTATCGGTATTTCCCCAGAAGCATTGCCGCACATATTCGATCGATTCTACCGCGCCGATCCCGCCCGCACCCACCGCAGCGCCGCCGGTTCGGGTTTAGGATTGGCCATCGCCAAAGCCATTGTCGAAAATCACCGAGGCCACATCCACATAGACAGCCAAGTCGATCGAGGTACCGCCGTTATCGTCACCCTCCCCGCCCACAAATCAGAAACATCTCGCCCCTAAAACTTCCCCTCTTCCCCTTTTCGTCTGCGCCCTACAACAGAAGAATTCACCCGATTCATGGGTGGGGAGGTCAAGTCATACATTAACATTAACGGTGGAAAACCTCGATCGAACTCGTGAGGAGTTACTTATGTTTCGCCACAATCTACAATTCCCAAATTTGAGCTTGCTAGCAGCCACCTGTACAGGTTTGCTAGTCAGTCTCGCTAGCATTTCCCTTGCCGGTGGGCCACCACCCCAAGGAAAACCAGTTTCCCAACCCGCTGCTACGCCACCAGCTAATGGTAAACCCGTCAGCGCACCGACTCCTGCTACAGCGACTCCTGCGACACCCCAAGATGCGCCTCCCCGATTTCCGTTTCCCGGTGCCAGAATCACCCCAGTAGACGGTATGGTGACAATCAAACTGGTAAATAGCACCAATGCTGTAATCAATTATCAAGTAGTTGGAATGAGTCAATCTCGCACTCTGGGGGAACAATCAGAAATTTCGATCAAAAACTTGAAAGCCCCAATCACCCTCACTTACCAGCGAGCTGACGGCGGATTGCTGTTGGTGCGAACCCAAGCAACCGCTACAGCGGGAATGTTGCAAATCACTTTTGGCGCAACCACTGACTTGGGCGCTGATACCAAATCCCTGGAAGTTCAGGAAGATGGGAAAGTATTTTTGAATTAGTCATTAGTCATTAGTCATTAGTTATTAGTTATTAGTCATTGGTTGTTTGATGGCAATTACCAATTACTGCTGCTCAAATTGCCGCTAACTCCTAACTAATGACTGCTGAGTAATGACTGCTGACTAATGACTGCTGACTAATGACTACTTACTAAAAGGTAAATCCTGGTTGACTGCATCAATTTCTGCCTGTTCTCGTTCATTGATTTGACCGATATAAGACTTGAGAATTTGCGCCAAACGGTTGTTATAAAATCGGTGCAAACTATAATTGGGTGTCGCTGGAAAGCCGCGCCGTTTTTTGTGCCTCCCGCCCGCACCGGGATCGAAGGTGTGGATGCCCCGATCGATCGCCCATTCGATCGGTGTATAGTAACAAGCATCGAAGTGCAAGCAGTCAATTTCCTGCAAACTTCCCCAATAGCGCCCGTAAAGTCGATCGCCCTTATACAGACAAAAAGACATTCCCATCGGCTGTCTGTCGTCTTCCTTAGAATAGGCTGCTACAAACAAAACGCGATCGCGATAATTGTCATGCAATTGTTCAAAAAATCGCTTCGTCAAATACTTGCTTCCCCACCAGCCAAATTTGTCGCAAGTATTCTCATAAAAAGCATACATTTGCCCAAACATGGGTTGGGGAATTTCATCGCCAGTCAAGGTTTTTATTAACAAACCTGCTGTTTCAACAGCTTTGCGTTCGCGCTTGATATTGCGGCGCTGATTGGCATTAAATGTGCCTAAATAACCCTCAAAATTTTGATAGCCTTGATTTTGCCAAATATAACTGTGGTGCAGCCAAGCGCTAAAACCATGCTGTTCCATGCGCACGCGCCATACCGGATCGACGTATAGGAAATTGCAACCAGAGATATTGTGGCGATCGCAAAAATAGTCGATCGCGCTTACCATGACTCCGGTTAACTCATCTTCATCTTCCCCCTCAGCAATCAAAAACCGATAGCCTTCTGCGGGTGTAAAAGGAGTCATTCCCATCAGTTTGGGATAATATTGAACACCCAAACGTTGAGCTAAATCAGCCCACTGATTGTCGAAGACAAATTCGCCGTAACTGTGACTTTTGACATAAAGCGGCGCACAAGCAATCAACTGTTTGTCTCGCCACACTGTCAAGTGATGCGGTAGCCAACCGTTTTTACCTGTGGCGCTACCGGAAGTTTCGAGATTGTTGAGCCAATTCCATTCAAGAAATGGCGTTTTTAGCGACATCGCCAAAGCATCCCAGGAGGCTTGCGAAATATCTGCTATTTTCGTAATCCAGGCTACAGAATATTGTTGAGCTTTTGGCTTTGGCAGCATAGGGAAATTTGAACGTAGAGCGATCGAACTTCATTTAACTTAATATAAATTCCCCTATTCGACACTCGTTACCAGGCTCTGCCTGGTAACGCAGATCCAGAGGCTCTGCCTCGCTTATACTTAGGAAAATCGAGGCAGAGCCTCTAGACATGGGTTCCCAGGCAGAGCCGGGGAACCAGTTAGAATGTAGGGGCGGTGCCCCCGTGCCCGCCCTCTAGGGTTCGATCGCACCGATAATGCAAAAACACCTCACCCCCCACCTGTTTTACCGCCAAAAGCTCCAATTTGGGCGCTAAATCCGCTAAAAAACCCTTTCCCTCCACAGGTGTCGGTGCATCCGCGCCACCCAAAATTAGCGGGCACACCGTCAGCCAGAGCTCGTCTATCAAGCCTACAGCGAGCACAGACGCGACGAGTTTTCCGCCTCCCAAAATTGCCAAACGTTCGATTCCGAGAGCTTCTAGTTGTTGAAAAGCCTCAATCCAATCGATTTCTCCGTCGATGGTGTTGGCGATTAAAGTGCGATCGAACAGAGATGTTGCACCACTATCAAAAGTCAATCCCCCCCAACCCCCGCCCACAGTCAACCCCCCCCTGCCCCCGCCCCAAGTCAACCCCCCCCTACCCCCCCCAAGGGGGGAAGATCCTAGAGGGATTGCTGTTTCCCTACAGTCATTTCCAGTTAGCAGCCAGCGGGGAACTGGTTGCTGGAAAAATCGCCAGTTGGGGTCAAATTGGCGCGATCGCGAACATACAATTTGGACTGGTTGTGGAGGCTTTCCTTGCAGTTTTCTTTGTTCTAGCAAATCGGGGGAAATTACTCTCATTGTGGTTCCATAGGCGCGTAAAGTGCCGTTTCCGAAGAGAACTGCGTCGCTGTTGGCAACTTGTTGTTCGAGGTGAGATTTGTCGTTAGCTGAACCGAATCTGGCGGCGGTGAGGGCGGTATCTGTAATTTTGCCATCGGCACTCATCGCGAGTATTACTGTTGTGTGGGGCATTCGATTTTAGAGGTTGGATTTTAGATTTTAGAATACAAAAAATAACGGCGGTTTCTAACCGCCGAGGATTTCAATCGCCAAAAAAATATTTTTTAAGGTAAGTAACCCAAGGTAAATAATACGATATTTTCTAATTGTACCAGTATCTCTGGATTGACTTCACCAATTTTATTTCGCAATGACGCACGCCTGCTTGTTCGGATACTTTTATTGTCAAGTTTTCTGTAGTATAGCGCGATCGCCCCCATCCACAAAAAAATCCAAACACCCAAAAACCCCGGCGGTTGAAACCGCAGCTACAAAAACAAAACCCGGATGGTGCGCGGGTTGAAGATTTCACCCGATAATTTTCCATCTCCGAATACCCTCTTCGTCGGCGTCCGGCGGACATTGTTTGTGTAGCCGCGGTTTCAACCGCCGAGTGATTTTGACAAAATTTAATATTTCTGCTATGATTATATCAAGTTAATCACAATTAAAGCTCAGCTATAAATGTATGGAAGCTGTAATTGAAAGCATTGTAGATAAGCTGCGTTATTTAGCTAAACCGCAGCTAGAAGTTGTTCTTAATTTTGTTGATTTCCTAACTTGGAAGTCAGCGCCCGGTCTGTTATCAAGAGTAAGTGATTCTGAGGCAGAAATCAGCGATCGCGAGTTTGATATACTTTTAGATGAATTGGCTGATGAATCAATTAAAAACATGGGAGGCAATGTCCCTATGCTATCAGATTTTGCGGTGAGTCGTGCTGGTATCTACGAGGAGCATCCTTAGCAATGTTGTGCCTTGTAGATACGAATATTTTGCTCAGGTTTGCCGATCGCGCTCATCCTTTATATCCTGTAATCCGAAGTGCCGTAAAAAAATTGCGACAGGATGGATATAAACTGCAAGTATCATCACAAAACTGCGTTGAGTTTTGGAATGTTGTGACTCGCCCGATCGAGAAAAATGGCTTTGGGTTGACTCCTGCTAATGCCGATCGCCAATTACAGCGGATTGAGCGTCTTTTTCCGTTGTTTCCTGATACAAATTTAACATATTCGGAGTGGCGTAGGTTAGTTGTTACCTACGGAGTGTCGGGAGTTCAGGTACATGATGCTCGTCTGGTGGCTATTATGAAAGCAAACGGTGCAGCACATATTTTGACCTTAAATGTGAAGGATTTTACTCGCTACGCCAGTGAAGGAATTGTGCCGATCGATCCGAACACTATCTCTGAACAATAAAAGTCGATCGCCCATCCACCCAAAAACCCGATCGCCCATCCATCGAAAAATGCGATCGCCCATCCACCCAAAAATGCGCTCGCCCATTCACAAAAAACCCGATCGCCCTTCAACAAAAATCCCGATCGCCCTTCAACAAAAATCCCGATCGCCCATTCACAAAAAATTCGATCGCCCTGAAACCGACCGAAAATTTGTCTGCTTTGTGGCACAGTCCGCCGGGGGTTCAAACCCCCGTCTCATAGCACAAGTCGGTTGAAACCGACTGAAAATTCGCACGAAACCGATACACATCAACTAACTCTTCAGTCCTCTTTGAGAGGACTTTCGCTATGAGACAGGGGTTTCAACCCCTGGCGGACTCGGCGACGAACCAACTAGCCCCTGGCGCTGACTAACTAACGGACTAACAAATCAAATTCGATCGCCCCTCAATCCAAAAACCCGATCGCCCATCCACCAAAAACCCGATCGCACATCCACAAAAAAAACCCGATCGCACATCCACAAAAAAATGCGATCGCCCCATCCACAAAAAACCCGATCGCCCATCAACCCAAAAATGCGATCGCCCAATCAACCCAAAAACCCGATCGCCCATCCACAAAAAAACCCAAAAAACCCGGCGGTTGAAACCGCGTCTACACAGACAAAACCCGCCTTCGCGGGTTGAAGATTTCACCCGATGATTTTCAATCTCCAAATACCCTCTTCGTCCGCGTAGGCGGACATCGTTTGTGTAGACGCGGTTTCCAACCGCCGGGATTTCTTCGCGGGTTGAAGATTTCACCCGATGATTTTCAATCTCCAAATACCCTCTTCGTCCGCGTAGGCGGACATCGTTTGTGTAGACGCGGTTTCTAACCGCCGGGATTTCCAACCGCCGAGAATTTCAAATTAGATCGCCCGAATCGACCCAAAAATCCGATTATCGATCGCCGCTAACTCCCTCCAATTGCAGGAAATGCACCCGGCCCGATCGATCGCCCGCTACAACTGTCACTCCATCAGGGGCGATCGCACAGCAATCAAACTCAGCATCTCCGCTGAAACTAGCAATTTCTTTGCCATTAAGCAAATCCCAGATTTTTATGGTGCGATCATATGAAGCAGAAATCGCTCGTTTTCCATCAAGGGTAATAGCGACTACTAATACCGAGTTAGTATGACCGGTGAGAGTTCTAAGTTCGCCGCCACTGTCGATGTCCCAGACTTTTAAGGTTTTATCCCTTGAAGCCGAAACCACTCGTTTACCGTCGAGGGTAATAGCGACTGCGAATACCATGTCAGTATGACCAGTCAGCGTTCTCAATTCACTGCCACTGTTGATGTCCCAGATTTTGAGGGTGTTATCGTCAGAAGCGGAAACCGCTATTTTGTTGTTGGATGCGATCGCTACTGCATTTATATTGTCGAGTGCATTCTTTATATCTTTAGTATGACCAGCCAGGGTTCTGAGTTCACTGCCACTGCTGATGTCCCAGATTTTGAGGGTGTTATCCCGTGAAGCGGAAACTGCTATTTTGTTGTCAGGGGCGACCGCAACTGCCGTTACATGGTCAGTATGAGCGGTGAGAGTTCTCAATTCACTTCCGCTATTGATGTCCCAGATTTTGAGGGTGTTATCGTCAGAAGCGGAAATCACTATTTCGTTGTTGGATGTGATCGCGACTGCTTCTACGGAGCAAGTATGACCGGTGAGAGTTCTCAGTTCCTTGCCTTTGTTGATGTCCCAGACTTTTAAGGTTTCATCCCATGAAGCCGAAACCGCTCGTTTGCCGTCTGATGCGATGACCACTGCTGTTACCCAACTATTATGACCTGTGAGAGTTCTAAGCAAAGTGCCACTGTTGATGTCCCAGACTTTTAGCGTTTCATCTCCTGAACAGGAAATTCCTTGTTTGCCGTCTGGTGCGATCTCGACTGCTGTTACCTCGGAAGTATGATCGGTAAAAGTTCTGAGTTCAGTACCGCCGTCGATACCCCAAACTTTTAGAGTGCCATCCCATGAAGCCGAAACCGCTCGTTTGCCATCTGCTGCGATTGCCACTGCTGTTACGTCGCTGTCATGACCGGTAAGAGTCCTGAGTTCCTTGCCAGTGTCGATTTCCCAGATTTTTAGGGTACGATCGGATGAAGCGGAAACCGCTTGTTTGCCATCTGGTGCGATCTCGACTGCCAATACTTTGCTAGCATGACCAATCAGAGTTCTCAGTGCCTTACCAGTGTTGATGTCCCAAACCTTTAGGGTGCAATTGTATGAAGCTGAAATTGCTCGTTTGCCATCGTTCGCTATCGCAACTGCCGTTACGAAGTTAGTATCATCCGTGAGAGTTCTGAGTTCAGTGCCGCTTTCCATTTCCCATACTTTTAGGGTGTTATCCCATGAAGCGGAAATCGCTGTTTTGCCGTCTGGTGTGATCGCCACTGCATTTACCAAATCAGTATGACCACTAAGAGTTCTGATTTCCCTGCCACTGTCTGTGTCCCAAATTTTCAGAGTTTTATCTCTTGAAGCGGAAATCGCTCGTTTGCCGTCGAAGGTGATCGCCACTGCTGTTACGTCGCTGTCATGGCCGATGAGAGTCCTGAATTCCCTGGCACTGTCTGTGTCCCAGATTTTCAGGGTATGATCCGATGAAGCGGAAATTGCTGTTTTGCCATCAGATGCGATCACTACTGCATTTACCGAGCCAGTATGACCAGTGAGGGTTCTAAGTTCCCTGCCGCTGTCAATGTCCCAGACTTGTAGGGTACTCCATGAAGGCGAAATCGCTGTTTTGCCGTCTGGTGCGATCGCCACTGCATTTACCAAGCCAGTATGACCAGCAAGTGTCCGCAGTGCCCCTTCATTTGCCCGTTCTAAATTAGCCTTGAAAGGCCGGAACCAAGGATGATCTTTCGATTGCTTAGCCTGTTTTAGCATAGCTTGAATCTCAGGCATTTCAAAATCCAACAACCTCCCCAACAATTGCCCAGCCAGTTGCGTTTTATCCTCCTCCAAAATATGCGCCGACTTGCGAATTGCCCCTTGAATCAAATTCAGCGTTTCCGTTTGCCCTCCCGACAACAAAACATCAGAAACTCTCGCCAAATCGTAATCCTCAATTAACGCTTGAACCCCGATCGCATCCAACTTCGCCTCAATAAAATCAAAATCCGTCAACAACTGATGCAGCCGTTCCCCTTGAACACTCTCCGCCAAATGCCCCGGCAGAGTTTCCAAAGCATAAAGCCGCTTTTTCGGCGACAATTTCCCCAACCGTTCTTTAAACTTACTCATCGCCGTACAAATCCTCCCACAAATTATCAGAAATCGCCGTTTCAATATCCCCCAGCGAAACCCCAGCTTTCTGCACAACATCCTTACGATGCAGAAATCTTTGGAAACTCGCGTGATAGATACTGTAATCGGGAGGACTATCACCGCTACGCCGCAGAAACTGTTCCCAATCATCCAGAACTTCCTGCACATCCAAAGCATCTTCCTCAGCAAAATCCGCCAAAAGATCGCAGGAAACCGGCTTGCGAGTTTTCGTCAACAAATAAATCACCTTCAACTTCCGGCGGCGCAATTCTTTATCTCTCACCGCCATTTCCATCCGCGCCCAATGCTTGTCATAATATCCTTCCAACTCCCTCGGCAAATCTTGCAAAGTCACATCGCTGTACTTGCCGCTATCGATATCATTCAGCACATAGCGCAGGTACATAAAATTATTCTGGCTTTTTTCCGCCACCGCCGCCACAAACTGTTCGCGCTGCAAATTTTGACGGTTAATCCAACTCTGAATAGACGCGCTATTGCTGGTGCGTTTGTCAATATAAACCTTGACATCCGCCAAACTTTCTGCACTGTATTGCATCAAATCGAAAACTTGATGATTTGGCAAAGGCAGAGTTTTCGGCTGCTTGGAAACAATAAAATAAACATTATCGGGCAAAGCATCTGGCAAATACAAAACATTGCTACCGCGCCCCTGCAAACCCAGATCCACTTCATCCAGCGCATCGACGACAATAATCAACTTTTTGCCGCCCAATTTAGCGCTGACTTCCCCCAACAATCGACTCAGAAAGTTGCCATCTCTGGTCGCATTTTCCGGCAGTTGCGGATAATTTAGTTGATAGCGTCGAATTAACTGAGTGCAGGCATTTTCTAGAAATTGTTCGGCGCGGACAATGCCTTGAGATTGGGAGTTAAAATGGGCAACACACCGCCGCTTCAGCAGCAGCACTAACTTCGCCATAATTGAACTTTTCCCGACACCCGGATCTGCTTCTAAAACAAAATAGCCTTTGCGATTGTTCTGCAAAAATTCGGCAATTGCTGCAAACACAAATCGGCGGCCGGTAAAGTCTTGAGTGCGGTCTTGAATAATCGTTTCGCACTCGTAGGGAAGCGGCAATCGTGGCGTACCAGTATCAACAAATCGTTCCAATGATGTTTTAATTTGCGCCAAATCGTCGCGGATGCCAATTTCGATCGCCTCCAACTTCACGATCACTTGACAAATCTGCGGCTGCGTCGCCACGGCTTCCAATTTTTGCAGAATTTCCCCATTTTGCAGCCCCAAATCTCTCAATTCAGTCAAAGCAATTTGGTGGAGATTCAACAGCATCGCCGCAAACTTTTCGCCTCCCTTCGCCGCATCCAGTTTCAGCACTTCCCGGTAGGCTTTCGGGAAAGTTGTATAAAGCTTATTCGCGACAAATTCGACAATTTCTGCATCGAAGGATTTGCCCTCGCTGGCTGCGAATTCCCCCAGGAAAGTTGCCCAATCTGCCGGTGTCAATCCGGTAACGCGATCGAACTCCTCGACATCGGCAGAAAAAATCTTGGTTAGCTGGTCTTCGGAAATCTGTAAACCCCTTGACAAATCGGCTGTACTCGTGTTAATATCCAGCCAGTATTGGGGAGTTTTCTCGGCTAATTGGTCTAAATGCTGTTTTGGATAAGGCAATTTTTTGGTTTCGGCGATCGCAATTAATTCATCCGACTTCGCAACCTCTCTCAAAATATAGCCGATCGCCTCACCCGCCGCCTTAATCAAATCGTGATTGTCGAGAATCTTGGCATTTTTTCTCAACCGTTCCGTCATCCGATTTGCCAGTTCATCAGCGGCCATAGTCTCAGCCATACTACAAGCAATCGCTGCTAAGATCGAAACTCCCCCAAGTGCGATCGGGCCACCGATTATCCCCGCTGCTGCTTGAGTTCCCGGATTGGCGATCGCACTTGAAATAAGTTGCCCGATCGCCATCACCGCGCTGCATCCAATTACCCGAATTTTAGTATTAGCTAAATCTACTAACGACATAATTTAAATAATTGCCATACTTTGCCCATAGTTTAGCATTTGTGTCCTCTGTCGTTAAATCAATCCGCTCTAAAATTCCCGCAAAGCAGGGATTAAATACTCCGTCAAAGTAAAAGCATCAACTCCTAATTCTGTCCGTTCTTTGGCGGCCATCATACCCGCTCTAGCGTGCCACCAAACCGCTGTTTCTACCACTGATTTTGGGCAGGATTTGCGGGCGATCGCACCGGCCATCAAACCACCCAACAAACCTGTCAGAACATCCCCACTGCCACCTCTAGCCAGGGCTGGGGTACTTTCGGGATTGAGGTAAGTGATGGTACGTGAAGCGTACCTATCCCCTAGGGAATCGCCCTCATCGTCAAAACAAATACAAACTCTGGCTCCTTTCAACAATACCACTGCACCGGTGAGCTGAGCCACTTGTTGAGTTGCGGTAATGCGATCGCCCATTTTGTCAGCTAATTCGGGAAATAAACGCTGAAATTCCCCTGGATGAGGTGTGATAATAGTTAGTGCTGAGCGTTCCGACAAAATCGGCACAGTGCCAAGTTGAGCCAGTATATTTAAACCATCGGCATCTAGGACTAAAGGTCGATCGCTCTCTAACACAGATTCTACAGTAATAGCAGCTTCCAACGTCAGACCAGGCCCCGCCGCGATCGCATCATAGATACCCAGATCGATTCCTAGGGGCAAATCCTTAATTGCACCGCTGGAAGTTTCGGGACATCCTATAACTAATGCCTCTGGTAACTGACTGCTCAACATCGGTTTCATCGATATTGGAACAGCAATTGACAGCATTCCCACGCCACTTGACCTTGCTCCTAATGCTGACAAAATTGCGGCTCCGCTGTACCGGGCTGAACCTGCAATAATTAGTAAATGACCGTTGGTGTATTTATGAGCAATAGGCGATCGGGGCAAGGGCAAATACTGAATTGCAGATGCTGGAGTAATCCGTTGTATTGCTGGGAAATCTCCCAATATCGCCACAATATCTGCCAACGGAATATCAAAATCAATCAATTCCGATGTCCCGATATATTCTAACGCTTTATCTTGAAAAAATGCCAACTTCCACAAACCCAAACATAAGGTATGAGTAGCCCCGATCGCCGTCCCCAAAACTGCTCCTGTATCAGTATGAATTCCCGACGGAATGTCAATACTAAAAACAAGTTTATTTAACTTATTTATTTCATCAATAGCGGTGCTAATCGGATGAACAATTTCCCGTTCTAACCCAAATCCAAATAAACCATCTATGAACAAATCGCATTTTTTCAGCGGTTCAATAGTATCAAAAAAAGGAATATTTAAAGAACGCGCATAATCAGAGTGACTTTTTGTGAGTTCTTTAAGTTTAGAAAACGGGCAGTAAATAATTACTGAAAATCCTTGAAAGTATAATTCGCGGGCCACAACCAAAGCATCGCCGCCATTGTGTCCCGGCCCCACCAATACCCCAATAACCGGGAATTGAGAATTGACGATATCTTTCCCTTGAGACTCCTCTCCTAGATAACCAAATCCCTCATCCCTATTCCTTCTCCCCTTGGGGGGGTGGGGTTCTTCTTCCCTCTTCCTTCTTCCCTCTTCCTTCAAAAGCGCCTGAATCCGTCTGGCCAGCAGTCCGGCGACTTTTTCCATTAAAGCTGCCGAGGGCATTCCAGCGGCAAAGATTCTGGTTTCTATTTGCCGCATTTGGTCAGCCGAGACAATAAACTTTTCAATAGTCATAGGAATGTTAAAATTTCAAAGAACAGCAACAGTAGCAACTTGTAGTATTTTTGTACTATAATAAATTAGCTCGATCGAACGAAGTACCAGTAAAATAGCAAGTTTTTTCCGAACCATGAACAAGATTGTTGTAGGCCTCTCCGGCGGGGTCGATAGTTCCGCAGCAGCCGCAATTCTACACCATCAGGGATATGAAGTGGTGGGTTTAACCCTGTGGCTGATGAAAGGTAAAGGCCAGTGTTGCTCTGAGGGAATGGTCGATGCAGCTAAAATTTGCGAACAGTTGGGCGTTCCTCACCACATAGTTGACAGCCGCGAGGTTTTTCAAGCAAGTATTGTGGATTTTTTGGTGGATGGTTATAGTGCAGGAGTTACGCCTTTGCCTTGTTCCCAGTGCAATAAAACTGTTAAGTTCGGCCCGATGCTCAAGTATGCTCGCCAAGAACTCGGAATTGAAAAAATTGCTACAGGTCACTACGCTCGGATTACTCATGATACTGTGACAGGTCGCTATCAGTTGCGTCGGGCGATCGACCCCGGCAAAGACCAGTCCTATTTCTTGTACGATTTGACACAAGATTTTCTCGCAGGTACGGTGTTTCCTTTGGGGGAAATTACCAAGACCGAAACTCGCAGAATAGCCGCGGAGTTTGGCTTGACAACTGCTGATAAGCCGGAAAGTCAAGATTTGTGTTTGGTGGAAAGTAACGGTTCCATGCGAGCATTTCTGGATAAATACATTGCTCCGCACAAGGGTGACATTGTACACAAGGATGGCCGAGTGCTCGGACAGCACGACGGCATACACCACTATACCATCGGCCAACGTAAGGGACTGGGTATTGCAGCACCGGAACCCCTGTACGTGGTCGAATTGGATGCTGCCAGAAATCGGGTGATTGTGGGCGATCGACTCTTAGCAGTAGAATCCGAATGTTATGTCCAGCAAGTGAATTGGGTTTCTGTAGCACAGCCAACAACTCCCATTCGAGCCGAAGTACAAATTCGGTATCGATCGCACCCAGTCCCAGCCACAGTGATTCCCCTAGAATCCTCTCAGGAAGCAGAAAATACTCGCGGTACAAGAGTCAAGTTAATTTTTGACGAACCGCAGTTGAGCATCACCCCCGGACAAGCCGCGGTTTGGTACGAAGGGGACTTGCTTCTTGGCGGCGGACTCATCGAAAAACAAGCAGCATCAAAGGCGGGCTAGGGCGTGTTTTCTCTCCCCGGAGATCCCCCCCAGCCCCCCTTAAAAAAGGGGGGGGAAAGAGTCTTTAAGTCCCCCTTTTTAAGGGGGATTTAGGGGGATCTAAATCTTAAGGAGTAGTTTGAAAACACGCCCTAGAAGCCCGCCCCACCACAAAATTTAACTAAATTCAGTCCTAGACACCTGGGGCCAAAAACCCGATTTCTGGGTGAATATTTGTTGAAAAAATCGACGATTTTTGGAAGAAACCGGGTTTTTTGCGTAAGTCTTATAAATTGATTTATAGCGGCTTGGCGACAGCTACACATCAATTTTTCGGTTCCAAACGCAACACCTTTCCCCTAGCATCGGTGCGATAAACCCAAATTTGGCTGCCATCAGAAACCACAACCCGCCAACCTTTCACAATCATTTGGCCGCACAACTCATTAGTTGTCGAGATTCCCAAACAAGTATTTGGCCAAGTTTGGCGGCTCGATTCAGTCACTCGTAACCCTCCAGCAGCAATACCCGTTTGGCGCGACAAGTCCACTCGAACAGCCTCAACGATGGAAGCGGGCAATTGGTTTGGGGGGTTTTGGGGCGAGCCCTGAGCCAAATTGTCTACTTCGGAAGTTAAATTACTCCCTGCAAATTCCGAATAGCTGATGTTTTCCAGAACAGGTGTGGGTACAAATTCCTTGATGCTTGGCTGTTGTTGGCTTTCCAACTTGGTTAAGGAATTTTTCAGCGCCCCAGCATTAGCAGCAGCCGTATCTACCAGACTCGGATACATTTCCAATGCCAGAATTCCTGTTAACACCAAAGCCAAGACTAAAGGCCTGGGCTGCTTTTGGGCTTGGTTTTGACTGTCTTGAGAGTTATTTTCGGAAATTCGTTTCATTACAAGCCCTCCACCTCACTTCAGACTGCGGCGCGATCGCTGCTGAACAAAACACTAACCATACTTATGTAGACACTGCTAATGTTAGTGTTGGTTCCTTTGTCAAGAACTAACATTACAAGTACAGCGATGTAAGTATCGTCTTATTCCTTCTCTAAATTAGAGTTTCAGGAAATAAGTATATGAATCCTGGCTAAACTTCTGATGGTGCGTAAAAACTGACTTTTCAGGAATAATCCAAAAAATTAGTAGTTTTTGCTACTGATTGAGTAAAATATTTGTGGATTGTGTCACATATGAACCGAAAATCCTTGGGAATCCATTTAATGAATCGTCTGAGCTATCCCCAAAAATTTATCCTCATCGGCTTTCTCTTTGCCCTGCCCTTAACATTGGTCATATACCTGCTGATTTCCGAAATTAATAGCCAGGTAAATTTTGCTCAAAAAGAAATTTACGGCAATGAATACCTGCGCCCCCTGCGACAATTGAGACAACACATACCGCAACTTCAACTTTTAGATTATCAGCCTTTAAACACAAATTTAAGCCGACCAGAGTTCAGGGCAGAACTAGAAGCAACAATAGACTCTAAATTTCAAAATCTTGCCAATACTGATAGCAGGATCGGAAGTTTATTAAAATCTTCAGAAAAAATGAATCAAACTTATCTTACTTGGCAAAATTTTAAACTGCGTCGCCACCAGTGGAGCTTAGAAACCTATGACTTTTTATATCAAACCTTATTAGCAAATATTAATAAATTGGCTGCTGATGTTGGGGATAGTTCTAATTTAATATTAGACCCCGACTTAGACACTTATTACTTAATGGATGCTACTTTATTGAAACTGCCCGAAATTCAAAAAAATCTTTCAGAAATCAGAAGGATTTCTGAAAAAACCAGCCTGAAGTCAAATGCTACACAAGATGATAGAACCCAATATATTGCTCTTTCTGTAAAATTAAGAGAATTAAGTGAGGCTTTAGAGTTTAACATGAATGTTGCGTTTATAAACAATCCACAACAAAATTTAAAGCCCAAATTAAATAATGATTTGCAAAGCTTTATTTTTCTTATATATCAATTATCTAAAAGTCTAGATAAACTAAACTATCCATCGGAAAATGTTCAGTATTATGCCTATATTGACTCAACTGAAAGAGTGCTAGAATTAAGTTTTGATCTGTGGGATAAAACCCTAGATGAATTAGATGTCTTACTACATAATCGTATTGAACATCTTATGAACAAAAAGCGAACAATTACAATAGTTGTTTTTTTGAGTCTCTCCATAGTATTTTATGTATTTGTATCTTTTTACCAGTCGGTAATGGAAACTGTCTTGGTACTGGATGAAGCTTCCAAAAAAATGGCAAGAGGGAATCTTGACTACAAAATCAATTTGGATAACAAAGATGAATTGGGACAAGTTGTGAGGTCATTCAACAAAATTGCTGAGGCATTAGTTTATGCGAACCAAGAAATTACTGTTTTAAACGATCGCCTCAAAGCCGAAAATGTGCGGATGAGTGCCGAATTAGATGTTACTCGCAAAATTCAGCAAATGCTGTTACCGAAAGACCGAGAACTTAAGGAAGTTATCGGTCTAGATATTGCAGGATTTATGGAATCTGCCGATGAAGTAGGTGGCGATTATTATGATGTACTTCAGCAAGATGGTAGAGTAAAGATTGGTATCGGCGATGTGACTGGACATGGCTTAGAAAGTGGTGTTTTAATGATTATGGTTCAAACGGCTGTGCGGACTTTGCTGGCTTACAATGAACCAGATCCCGTTCGATTTTTAAGTGCTATTAATCGGGCTATTTATGATAATGTACAACGGATGAAATCTGACAAAAATGCTACCTTGGCTTTGCTAGACTATGAGGAAGGAATGCTGAAATTGAGCGGTCAGCACGAAGAAATGATTGTGGTGCGTTCTAATGGTTCTGTAGAGCGGTTTGATACCATCGATTTGGGTTTCCCCATCGGGCTCGATGTAGATATTACTGAATTTGTTGCTGAAAAAATGGTGCAGTTATATAAAGGAGATGTGGTAGTGCTGTACACTGATGGGATTACAGAAGCTGAAAATATGGATAAGATGCTTTACGGTTTAGAGCGGTTAATTGACGTCATACAAATGAATTGGCAACGAACGGCATCAGAAATCAGGTACGCTGTCATTGACGATGTGCGATCGCACATAGGCGAACAAAAAATCTTTGATGATATCACATTGCTGATTCTCAAACAAAAATAATTATTGGCGATTGGTTATTGGTTAGGATAGATTAGTTATGAAAACTCAAAATTCATAAATAACCGCCTGTAAATCAACAATACATAATCACAAATACACCCTCACAAATAACTAAGACTAACAGACCACAGACTAATCAACATGAATCAGATCTTCGGTAATTTCATTGAACCGACTCCCAGCCAAGAATATTTAATCATTGGATTTTCCCCTAGTTCCATTCCCCTGAAGCAACGATGGCGGAATAACGGTTTATCTGCTGATTTCCTCGCGGACTACTTGACCACTTTTTTTCCGGGGACTCAAGAGGATGGCTCAGCACTGACAAGACAAGCGGAGGTGAAAAGTGCCGTTAGCTATATTGCTAACGAGTTATTGGAAAATGCCATGAAGTTTAACGATGAAAATTCCCATTACCCGATCGATATTAAACTGCAATTGGAGAAAGACGGACTAATTTTCTCCGTGGCTAACAGCATTCCTCCTTCTGCTGTTGACAATTTTCAGGCTTACATTCAAAAATTGCTGCTTTGCGACCCCAGCGAGATGTATATTGAGCAGTTAGAAAAAAATGCGGCTGATGACAACTGTACCGCTTCTGGGTTAGGGTTGCTGACTATGCTCAACGACTACAGCGCCAAGATGGGCTGGAAGTTCGAGACTGTTCAACAAGACCCGGAAGTCATTGCCGTAACCACGATGGTACAACTAAAATTGTAAGCCCATCGGCCATCAATTATCCAACTTAAGCAACTTTTTTCGCCACAATGGAAATTAAGACTGAAGAATACCACATCTGCTACGATCGAGATACAGCGACAGTGAGTTTTTCCGGCTCCCTGCGACTAAGCGGGATCGAAGAATACCAGCCGATTATCCAGTTGCTAGGCCATGTAGCCGATACCCAAAGCGAAAAAATTATTCTGAATTTGCAGCAGTTACAATTTTTGAACAGTTCGGGGATCAGTATGCTGTCGAAGTTCATCATTGAGATGCGAAAAAAATCAGGGGTGCAAATGGTAGTACAGGGCTCTAAATTTATTGGTTGGCAAGCTAAATCTTTGAAGAATTTGCAGCGTCTAATGCCTGCTTTAGTGGTGGAATTAGTCTAGGAAATGCCAGGGCTTTTGGGATGCGGAATTATGATGCAATTGTCTGTTGGTAAAGGCGCAAGTTCTAGGGTTATGTTAGAAGAACAACCATCGAGAGAACAGCTAGTTTTGGAACTCGAAAGATTGCGCCAGCAAGTGGAAGACTTGAAAGAGGAAAAAGCGGATCTGGAAATTTTGTTGGAAACCAGTGCAGCCCACTCTGATAATCTGACAAGCGAGTTACGCTATCGAGCATTGCAGGCAGTGCGGGAAGCAGAAAAGCGGCTGGCTCAGTTTTTGGAAGCTATTCCCATAGGAGTGGTAGTTCTTGATTCTGAAGGTCAACCTTGCTATGTTAATCGTGCGGGAGAGAATTTGCTCGGCAAAGGGGTTTTACCATTAAATATGGTTGATAATTTGTCGGAAGTTTATCAAATTTATATCGCGGGTACTAAGACTATTTATCCTAGCGAAAATTTGCCCATCGTCCGAGCTTTGATGGGCGAAACTTCCACTGCTGAAGATATGGAAGTTCATCGAGATGACAATATAATTCCGATCGAGATTTGGGGAACACCAATTTTTGACGAGGATGGTAGTGTGGCTTTTGCGATCGCAGTTTTTCAAGATATTACAGAACGCAAACAAGCAGAAAGCGATCGCCATAAGTTTATTAATGAACTTTCTCTACTCAATCAAAGTCTGGAAGAATCTCTAGATGCCGAATCAGAATTAACTGATGCCTATGGGCGGTTTGTTCCCCATCAATTTTTAAATTTACTGGGATATGAAAGTATTATCGAAGTCAATTTGGGAGATCAAACACAGCAAGAAATGTCTGTTTTATTTGCGGATATCCGGGATTTTACAACCCTTTCTGAAACCATGACACCGCAAGAAAATTTTAATTTTATCAATGCTTATTTGTCGCGGATGGAGCCAGCTATTGCGATAAACAATGGGTTCATCGACAAATATATAGGTGATGCAATCATGGCTCTATTTAGCGACTGTGCAGATGATGCTGTCAAAGCTGGTATTGCCATGCTAAATATTCTCAAAGAATACAACAAACACCGTCTAAATGTGGGATACATCCCGATTAAAATTGGGATTGGCATTAACACCGGTTCTTTGATGCTGGGGACAGTTGGTGGCAAAAGTCGCATGGATAGCACTGTGATTAGCGATGCGGTTAATTTGGCTTCTCGGATTGAAGGATTGACGAAAGATTACGGCGTACCGCTGTTAATTTCTCATGCCACTTTTGAGAAGTTGCGGAATCCGGCTGATTATGCTGTTCGCATCGTCGATAAGGTACAGGTAAAAGGAAAATCTCGATTTGTAACAGTTTATGAAGTATTTGATGCCGAACCAGAGGAGGTGAGATTGGCAAAGCTAGAAAATTTGTCCATATATAATGAAGCTATGTTATTGTGCGATCGCAAGGAGTTTCGAGAAGCGGGAAAATTGTTTGAAGAGTGTTTGCGGAACAACCCTAGCGATCAGGTGGCTCGCATTTATCACAAACGCTGTCGAGATTGGCGCACTTTACTCAAAGGAATTTGATATTTGGGAATCGGGAATGGGGCATCGGGGAATTGTATATTTTGGATTCGGGATTAATGATACGTACTTGGGAATTATTTGGGAAAATGACAATGGGAATAGCTAGGTGGCAGCTAAAAATATTTATCAGACCTTCGGTGATTAAAGTTCTAGCGCTGTTGAGTCTTTGCTGCTGGTTAATTGTAAGCTGCCGACAGCCGACAAATCCATCGGTTAATTCTGGCACTGACAATGCTCACAACGATCGCATTACCATTGGCACAACCTTGAAACTGCGGACGATCGACCCAGGGGACGCCTACGAAGTGATATCAGCACAATTGTTGCACAATTTGGGCGACACTCTCTACACCTACGAGTCGGGAACTACAAAGTTAATCCCGGATTTAGCCACAGCCCTGCCCAAAATCAGCCCCGATGGATTAACATATACAATTCCCCTGCGTCAAGGGGTGATTTTTCACGATGATACACCCTTCAATGCCGCAGCAATGGAGTTTTCTTTACAGCGGTTTATCAAAAATGGTGGCCGTCCAGCTTTCCTATTAGGTGATGCAGTAGAATCAGTGAAAGCAACGGGCGAATATGAGTTAACTTTTAAATTAAAAAAGCCTTTTGCTGCTTTTCCGGCCATGCTAACCTTTGCTGGTACTTGTGCAGTTTCTCCGAAAGCTTACGAAATTGGCGAGGGGAAATTTAAACCAGATACATTTGTGGGAACCGGACGCTACAAGCTAGCCAAGTATGGTACTGATTCTCTCAAGATAGATGTATTTGATAAATATTGGGGAGAAAAACCCCACAATAAAGGAATAGATTTGCTGCTGCTTTCTAGTTCCGCCAATTTGTTTAATTCTTTTCGCACTGGTGCGATCGATGTTGCTTATTTATCTCTGGATGCAGATCAAGTTCGCAGTTTGGATGAGGGAGCAAAAAAAGGGAAATGGCAGGAATTCGAGGCCCAAAGCAGTACCGTCAGTTATATGACGCTGAATATCAAGTCTAAACCCCTGGATAATATATATGTGAGACAGGCGATCGCAGCTACGATCGATCGACCATTAATTAACGATCGCGTACTCCGTGGACAAGCACAACCACTGTACAGTCTGATTCCCACAACCTTTGACGTTCAAAAACCAATTTTCAAAGAACTCTACGGCGATGCGAACATGGCCAAAGCCAAGGAACTATTGACTAAGGCTGGATACTCAGCAGCAAATCCTTTAGTGTTGCAAATCTGGTATCCTTCATCTTCGGCAAAAAGAGGTTTAGTGGCGAGTACCATCAAGGCCATAGCTAAACTCAAAATGGAGGGAATCCTAGAGGTAGAAGTTAATAGTGTGGAATCTCCCACTTTATTTCAAAATATTGAGAAGGGAATTTATCCTGCGGTGTTAGTTGATTGGTACGCCGACTTTTTTGATGCCGATAATTATATACAGCCATTTCTAGATTGTGCCGAAGGTTCGGCGGCTGGCGGGTGTTCCAAGGGTGCTAGTCAAGGTCAGGGTTCTTTTTATTATAGCGATCGGGTGAATCAACTGATCGCCAAACAGCGCCAAGAACCAAACCCCAAAATCCGCAACGCCATTTTTGCTGAACTTCAAGACATACTAGGTAGAGATGTACCTTTCATTCCCCTTTGGCAGGATAAAGATTATACTTTTGCTCAAAAAAATGTTACTGGTGTTAGTGTAGAACCGACGCAAGCCTTTCCGTTTTGGTTCCTGAAAAAGCAATAATTATTTACAAAATTTAAATTTGTTAAAACATTTCTGATTATTGCATTTTTTTGGTAGACAACACAGTGATTATTATCACACTCTATCCAGATGTCGATCGCTCAAAACCCTTAAAAAATAAACTATATTAGTAAGTAGAGATTTGGTGGGAGTGGGTATATGAAGTTTGAGATTTTGGCAGCTACAGGGTTACTAATTGCGATCGGTTTTGCCTCTCCAGTGAAAGCCGAAAATCCCGCAGAAGTCAAGCAGTTACTAGAAACAAAAATTTGTTCCGGTTGTGACTTGACAGGAGCGCAACTTTCTGGTATAGACCTCAGCGGTGCAGATTTGAATGGGGCGAACTTGAGTGGGGCGAATTTGAGTGGCACGAATCTCAATGAAGCCAAGCTGAATCAAGCCAATCTCAAAAATGCCAAACTAGCTGGTGCGAGCTTAATCGCTACGAGGATGCACGGTGCGAATTTGGAACAGGCTGACTTGAGCCGTGCAAATCTGAATTTGGCTGGTTTAGTGATTGCGAATTTGAAGAATGCCAATCTCAGCAGCTCGAATCTAATCGGAGCTAATTTGGAAAGTGCTAATTTGACTGGTGCAAACCTCAAAAATGTTCGTCAGTCATTGTTGAATCTAGCCAATGTCACTCTCAAAGGTGGGAGTTTGTTCGGAATGGATATGGTGGGAGTCAACCTACGGGATGCAAATTTGACCGGTGCTAATTTGACTGGTGCAAATTTGGTGGGTTCCGACTTGACAGGTGCTAACCTCAGAAATGCAAATATGGCCAATGTAGAGTTGAAGAATGCTGCACTGCCCTAAGTCGATCGCCTGTTTTGATATTAGATGCTCGTGTTTAATAACTTTAATATAAAAATGTAGGGGTAGTTCAGAAACTACCCCTACATTTTTAATTGTCAAGGATTAATCTTCTTCGTGACCATCTTGGGGAAAGCGGATGATATCATCGTCACCGAGGTATTCACCATTTTGAATTTCAATCATCACCAGAGGAATCACACCTGGGTTTTCCACACGGTGAGGCGTATTCATGGGAACGTAGGTTGACTGTTTTTGCATCAAAATAGTTTCTTTGTCGTCGCAGATAACTTTCGCTGTACCCGAGACAACAACCCAATGTTCGCTGCGGTGATAGTGCATTTGGGTACTGATGTGGTGGCCAGGCTTGAGCTCAATGCGATTGATTTTATAACGCTCGCCAGCGTCGATGACTGTAACTTTGCCCCAGTAGCGGGTTTGGGTGCGAGTATCTATTGTTTCCATTGTTTCGACTGTTTCCATTGTTTTCCCCCTGCTGTTGGTGTCGCCAACGGTATCTGCTGTGAATATTTGTAGTTGAAGTTTAGCAGGAATTATGCACTATTTTATTTTTAGTCAGTTAAATTTCTGCTTGGACTGCTTGATCTAAACGATTAGTTTCACCTTTGGCATCTTTGAGTAAGTCATCCCAATTGTCTGGAGGGATGCCACTTTCAAGCATTTTTTTGAAAGTTCGATAAGCGTCTGTCTTACTGTCATAAGCTCGCTTAGAGTTCTCATCATTCACCCAGGCGAAAACAATAATTTTACCCTCTTGATGATATCGGAAAAACAGTCGGTACTGCTGAAAAAATTTAGCTCTAAACCAGTGCTTATAATCATCTCCGAGCGTATCACCCTGGCGATAATCACTACGTGTTGGATCTTGAGGAATAACATCAAATGCCAGCTTTGCTATGGCAGCTAGACGCTTTGTAGCATTTTTATGCTTGTAGTCTTGAGGATACTTCTGACGCAAATGTTCAACTTGCGTCAGAAGTTCTTCAAACTGGTTGAGGAAGAGAGGATGGGCAAATATATTCCACCCATTAATCACCAGCGGCTGATTTACAGACAAACTTATTCATCCTCATCCGAGAGTGGTGCATCAAGCTCAAGATCAATTTCAGAAACTAAGGACTGAACACGACTTACTAAATCAGAGCTAATTGCTTGTAAGTGGTGAGGATTCTGTTTCATATCTCGTGCCAGAAAATTCAGAAACAGTCCAAGTATCGGATCGCTTTCTGTCGGGTTAGCACGAGAAATGACTACTTGACCATCAGAGTCGATCGTATAGCAGATTTTATCACGCTTATTCAAGCCAAGGGCTTTACGAACTGGCTCAGGAACTGTAGTCTGATAGCGATCGGTCAGAGTAGACTCTGAGCATAGAGCTAGTATTGCAGCCATAGCAACCTCTAAATCTGGCGGTTCAAATCTATGGTAATGCAACTGCATTGTCTTGTCAAGAGGCTACGGGTTTAGCTGGTTCCCAGGCTCAAGCCTGGGAACCGAGATCCAGAGGCTCTGCCTCGCTTGGGGACAAAAACAGGAGGCAGAGCCTCATGGAAGGCATTCCCAGGCTCAAGCCTGGGAACCAGCAATCAAGCCTGGGAACAAGCAATCACTTATTCCCTAGGCTTTGAGCTTCCGACGGCGAATCAGCACGCTCATCACTTGCTGAGGATTAGCCGCACGCTGTACCGGACTCCAATCTCCCACTTCCGCAAAACCCAGTCGGTACAAAGTGAGTATCGTTTCCCTCACACCCTGGGGCGAACCTGTCACCGTTACACACACCACATCCTGTTCCGATACTGGTGCTGATTCGTCATTTGGGCACTCAGATTCGCGATCGTCAGGCAAAAATTCCTGTGACATATTATGTTCTCCTGGTTTTGGGTTTTCTAGAAAAACCCAAAAACCCAGCCGCCCCGCATTTCAACACATAGCAGGGCGGCTACAGAGAGTGTTAAGATACTCCGTTAGCCTCCAGACTGCTTGTCCCAGTTTGGCGGTTAGCTGTCCATTGCTGTTGTCGCAGCTTTGGGCGAAGCGAAGCGGAGGGAGTGCAACTAGATTTTCGGGCGACGACGTGGCTGCCTTCTCTACAAGCAAAAATTATCTACTTCTTCCTTCTTCTTTCTTCCTTCGTGTCCTTCGCGTCTTCGCGGTTAAATAATACTAATTCGCCGTCAATCGATTTTAACTTATTCATCAACAAAACTTACTTTCAAAGTTTCTGCGATGGTAAAAGGAGATTCCTTGGGGAAAAAGTTTAATTTAATCCCTGTTTCATCCGCAGCCTTCTGGCAAGCTTTTTCATAACAATTATCAAACACTTCTACAATCAGAGGTTGCAAACTTGGACTATCTTCTAGCAAGGATTCAATACAGATACGCTGTTCGGCGATGGTACTCCGCCAACTTTGGCTACGTTTTTCTGGCTGATATTCCCATTTGAGTAAGTGCATCAAAAGCACAATTAAACGATTTTTCAATTCTCGTTTTTCACTTCTGCCCATACTTTCGATTTCTTCAACTAAATTCGGAATATCTATTTGATTGAATTTGCCTTCTTTTAAATTTTGAGCAGTAGCTTCTATCCACAAACAAAAGTCTTGTTTGTAGAGATTATCTTCTGTTGTAATAGAGTGACCAATCATAATTAATTTCCTTTGAATCATCCTTTGTTTAAAGCCTGCTGTATGCTCACTGAGCGTAGTCGAAGTGTCCACTTCGACTACGCTCAGTCAACGCACTTCGACTACGCTCAGTCAACACACTTCGACTACGCTCAGTCAACGCAATTTTTTACTTACTCAACACGCCTTCGGGAATTCCCAAAATATCCTCAATCCGAGGCATATCTTCCAAAGCAATCACTCGCCCTTCATCCTCAAAACCAGCAATTTGATCGAAATTCAAATACCGATACAAATCGTCAGCAAAAGGATTAATCTTTTTCGCCACAATCTCCATGTATTCTTGGACTGTGGGAATTTTACCCAACAGCGAACAAACTGCGGCTAATTCCGCGGAACCAAGATAAACTTGCGCGTCTTTCCCCATGCGATTGTTGAAGTTGCGAGTAGATGTTGAAAACACCGTTGTGGCATCTTTGACTCGTGCTTGATTTCCCATGCAAAGACTGCAACCGGGCATTTCTGTGCGAGCTCCAGCGGCTCCAAAAATGCTGTAATAACCTTCTTCTTTGAGTTGTTGTTCGTCCATCCGAGTTGGGGGACAAATCCACAGGCGGGCTTTCACTTCCCCTGAACCTTCTAACACTTTCGCAGTGGCGCGGTAGTGACCGATATTTGTCATGCAGGAACCGACAAATACTTCATCAACCCGATCGCCCGCAACCTCACTTAACAACTTAACATTATCCGGGTCATTGGGAGCGGCTACAATCGGCTCTTTAATCTCATTCAAATCGATTTCAATGATTTCGACATATTCAGCATCAGCATCAGCCTCCAGCAACACCGGATTTGCCAACCATTCCTCCATCTTCGCCACCCGACGCATCATCGTCCGCGCATCTGCATAGCCCCGCGCCATCATATTTTTCAGCAGCGCCACATTGGAGCGAATGTACTCGGAAACAGTCTCAACGCTCAGTTTAATCGTGCATCCAGCACAAGAACGCTCGGCCGTCGCATCAGTCAATTCAAAAGCCTGCTCCACTTTCAAATCTGGCAAACCTTCAATCTCCATAATCCGCCCAGAAAAGACATTTTTCTTGTTCTGTTTCTCGACAGTTAGCAAGCCTTTTTGAATTGCTACATAGGGAATTGCATTCACAACATCCCGCAGGGTTACTCCCGGCTGCAATTCACCTTTGAATCTGACTAAAATCGATTCCGGCATATCCAAAGGCATGACACCCAAAGCAGCAGCAAAGGCCACCAATCCCGAACCCGCAGGAAAAGAAATTCCCAAGGGGAAACGAGTGTGAGAATCGCCGCCAGTTCCTACGGTATCTGGCAATAACATCCGGTTTAACCAGGAGTGAATAATGCCGTCTCCGGGACGCAAAGCTACGCCGCCTCGTTGAGCCATGAAATCGGGTAATTCATGGTGAGTTTTGACATCAACTGGTTTTGGATAGGCGGCGGTGTGACAAAAACTTTGGATTACCAAATCGGCGCTAAATCCTAAACAAGCTAGTTCTTTTAATTCGTCCCGCGTCATCGGGCCGGTGGTGTCTTGGGAACCGACTGTAGTCATCACTGGTTCGCAGGATGTACCGGGACGAACGCCGGACAAACCGCAAGCTTTACCGACCATTTTCTGCGCTAATGTAAAGCCTTTGTGGGTATCTACTGGGATGGTGGGGCGGGTGAAAATAGGGCTGATTTCTAGTCCTAAAGCGGCGCGGGTTTTGTCGGTTAAGGTGCGTCCAATTAATAGGGGAATTCGGCCACCGGCGCGAACTTCGTCTAGTATTGTGTCTGGTTTGAGGGTGAAGGTGGAGATGATTTCTCCGGCTTCGTTGGTGATTTCGCCTTTGTAGGGATGGATGGTAATTACCATGCCTGTTTCCATTTTGGCGACGTCGCATTCGATCGGCAATGCACCGGAATCTTCAGCGGTATTGAAGAAAATCGGGGCGATCGCACTTCCTAGAATATAACCGCCACTACGTTTGTTTGGCACAAATGGAATATCATTACCAATGTGCCACAGCACAGAATTAATCGCCGATTTCCGCGAGGAACCGGTGCCGACAACATCGCCAACGTAGGCTACCGGATGACCTTTTTGCTTCAATTCGGCAATGGTTTGCAGAGCACCGGGCATTTTACTTTCCAGCATCGCCAAAGCGTGCAGGGGAATGTCCGGGCGCGTGGTAGCCTGGGGGGCCGGCGACAAATCGTCGGTATTCGTCTCTCCCGGCACTTTAAACACCGTTACGGTGATGGCTTCGGCTAGTTGGGGGCGACTGGTAAACCACTCGGCATTAACCCAAGAGTCGATGACTTGTTTAGCATAGGGATTGACATCCGACAGGGCCAGGACATCGTGGAAAGCATCAAATACTAACAGAGTTTTGCTGAGGGCGCGGGCTGCGGTGGCGGGAATTGCTGTTTCGGCTGTGGGATTGAGCAAATCGATTAGGGAGTGGACGTTGTAGCCGCCCATCATTGTCCCTAGCAGGTAGACTGCCCATTTGGGGCTGATTAGGGGACTCTGGATTTCTCCTTTGGCGATGCTGGTCAAAAATCCTGCTTTGACGTAGGCTGCTTGGTCTACTCCGGGTGGCACGCGATCGCGCAATAATTCTACTAAGGTTTCTTCTTCGCCCGGTGGCGGATTTTTGAGCAATTCGCAAAGTTCGGAGGTTTGCTGAGCATCGAGGGGCAGTGGGGGAATTCCCAAGGCCGCTCGTGAAGCTGCGTGTTGGCGGTAAGATTCAAGCATTTCTGTCCTTCGTTGATTGTTTGCAGTTCAGTTTACTTTGAAAATGAGGAGCTTGTACTCATGATTGGACAAAGTATCCCACTCTATAAAAACTTAACGCAAGGGTAAAAAAAGTGGAGTTCAATACCAAAGACAAATATTCACCCAACTTGCCCGCCAGTCAAATTCAAAAATTTAGGGTATCGGAGCATCACTCTTTTTCGCCTCAAGTTGATTAATTACGCTTGTCTATGATATTGTAATATTAGGGTACTTCTTGCCGTATTTATACATAAGCTCAGTCTCCACTCCATAACTTAACAATCGCTTGAGCTAGTTTGTTTGTGAAAAAAGATACCTAATTATTAAAGTTAAATGACTCTGGGGCTAAACTAATCAAAAACAGTGGATTAGTTTAAACTGCAAGTGGGGTGAAAAATTCCTCACTTACTTACAGCGATTCCTCAAAAGGAAAAAAAACTAAATGTTATAATTTATAGGGTTTAGGGTGGGGTTGTTTCAGGATTCAGATAATGCTAGAGATCGGTGTCGATCGTCCGGGATCATCTAAAATCGCCAACTACCAAAAATTCATAGCCCTCGGTAAGAGGTAAAGGAGTCAGGTTTTGTGCAAAAAAGATTATTAGAATGGGTCAATCAAAAACTGGAAAGTTTGATCCCCGAACACTGTCAGAGTTGTGACTTTAAGTCGGAAGTCCGGGAAGCGCTGCAAGATACTCAAGAATTATTGCTGACGATCGCTGAGTCGATGCCGCTCCCTTTGGCGATTAGCAGTCTGGCTGACAGTACCATTCTTTATTGCAACGATTTGTGTGCTACTTCTTTCGGAATCAAACGCGCAGATTCGATCGAGCATCCAAAAGCCGAAACACTTTACAACAACCCCGCAGACCGCCAGAAATTACTGGAGGGACTAGCTCGCAATCAGCACGTCTCCGAGGCAGAAGTCTGCCTCAAAAAGGCGGACGGCACATTATTTTGGGCAACTGTCTCGATGCGCTACCTGACTTTGCATTCGGAACAAGCTGTTTTGTCCGTGTTCTGCGATATTACGGAGCGAAAGCGAGCCGAAGCTCTAGAACGCCAATTGCTGGCCTCTATTCATTGTCGCGCTCGTCAGCAAGTCGCTGTAGCTTACTTAGGTCATCTGGCGCTGGCGGAAACAGATTTGTTGGCGCTAATGGACAAAACTGGAGTGTTGATTGCCCAAACTTTGGATGTAGAATATTGTCAGTTTTTGGAACTATTGCCTTCAGGTCATGCTTTCCTGTTGCGATCGGGGTTTGGCTGGTCTGCCGAGCTTGTTGGTAGTGCTACTGTCACCGCTTCACCACGGTCTCAAGCTGGCTATACATTGTCCGTGGGGGAACCGATTATCGTCGCAGATTTGCGGGTGGAAACCAGGTTCAGTGAATCGCCACTGCTGCACAACCAGCAAATTGTCAGTGGTGTCACGGTGCTGGTTCCGGGAACTCCGGGTATGGCTAATACGAACTGGGGAGAATCCATTGAAGTCCCAAATACGACATCTCCTGTTTGGGGTGTTTTGGGGGTTCACAGCACTCAAGAGCGGGTTTTTAGCCAAGATGATGTCTATTTTATAGAGGCGATCGCCAATTTGTTAGCCGCGGCGATCGAGCGGATTCGATCGTCTGAACGCTTGCAAATGATGGAACGGGCCATGGAGAGTGCCACCAACGGCATTGCGATCGCGGATGCTACAGTTGCCGACAATCCGATTATTTATGTCAATCCCAGTTTTGAGCGGATCACAGGCTATAGCCGAGAGGAATTAATTGGTAAAAATTGCCGATTCTTACAGGGCAAAGGCACTAATCCAACCTCGGTCAAAAAAATCAAAAAATCTATTGAAGAAGGCAAAGAATGCCAAGTTATTTTGCGTAATTTTCGGAAAGATGGCACGCCTTTTTGGAACGAACTTTGTATTGCTCCGGTGTACAACTCGCGACGACACTTGACCCACTTTATAGGGGTTCAAACAGATGTCACAGACCGTCAAAAAGCCGAAGAAGAATTATACTCAAAATCTCAAGATCTAGCTACTTTTAGTGCCAATCTCAAACATTTACATCGAATTACCACCTATCATTATCAAAATTTTCAAGAACTGGTTGATGATTATCTAACCGCGGGGTGTTTGATTTTTGGTTTTTCTATTGGCATCATTGCTAAAGTCGAAAATCAAATTTTTATGATTAGGTCTGCCAAGACAGAATTAGAATTTTTAGCTCCCGGATTAGAATTAAAGCTGGAGGATACTTACTGTGACGCAGTGATTAAGTTCAAAAAAACAATGGCCTGTTCTCACATCAGAGAAATACTTGATAAGGACGATCATGTAATCTATCAAAAATTGGGTCTGGAATCCTACATCGGCACACCGATATTTGTAAATAATAAAATCTATGGTACTTTGAGTTTTTGTTCCCGAGAAGTCAGACATAAAAATTTTGCATCCCAGGAAAGAGAAATTATAGAATTGATGGCTCAAAGCCTGGGGAAATTTCTGGCGGCTCACAGCATGGAAATAGAACGCCAGCAAGCAGAAAAAGAGCGATCGGAGTTGATAGTATCTCTCCAAGAAAGTGAAGAACGCTACCGCCGTCTAGTGGAACTCTCTCCAGAAGCGATCGCCGTTCACTGTCAAGGCAAAATCGCCTATATCAACGCAGCGGGAGCAAAACTCCTCGGCGCTAGTTCTCCATCCGCCCTGATCGGCTTTCCGGTGTTGCATTTCGTTCATCCCAGCTATGTAGAAATCGCCAGAGAGCGGATTCGGAAAGTAGAGGAAGAAAATAGACCGATCGAACTGGCGGAAGAAAAATTGATGCGCCTAGATGGAACCATCATCGATGTGGAAGTGGCTGGTATACCCGCTACTTATCAAGGCTCAGCCGCAGCCCAAATTATCATCAGAGATGTCACCGAACGCAAACGAGTAGAACAGCAACTCCTGCACGATGCTTTTCACGACGCGCTGACAGGTTTGCCAAACCGCCTCTTATTTATCGATAGACTAGCACAAGCTATACAGCTCTCTCAATATTCTCCCGATTACAAATTTGCCGTCCTCTTCCTCGATTTAGACCGCTTCAAAGTAGTTAATGATTCTCTAGGACACATTCTCGGTGACAAACTGTTAATCGCTCTGGCCCAGCGACTTCAGGATTGCGTGCGCGTTACTGATACTGTCGCCCGACTTGGCGGAGACGAATTTACCATCCTCATAGACCGCATTCAAAACCTCAGCGACGCCACCCTAGCAGCTAACAGAATACAAAAAGAATTGACCATACCCTTTAACCTGGAAGGTCATGAAGTATTCACCAGCGCTAGCATTGGCATAGTTTTTAGTAGAGACGAAGTAGGAGCATTAGAAGAGGAAGATTTGAACGGTCAACAGAGTGCTTTGTATCACCATCCCGAAGAATTTCTGCGGGATGCCGACATTGCGATGTATCGCGCTAAAGCTTTGGGTAAGGCCCGCCATGAGGTGTTTAATTTGGCGATGCACGACCAAAGTATGTCACTGTTGCAGTTAGAAACTGACTTGCGATTGGCGATTTTTGGTAGGGAGGATTTAGGAAAAAATAAGGACGAAAGTTCCCATTTTATTGTTAACTATCAACCGATTATTTCCATCGGTACGGGTGCGATCGAGGGTTTTGAAGCTTTAGTACGGTGGCAGCACCCGGTTCGGGGTCTAGTGCCACCGTCTACTTTTATTCCGGTAGCTGAAGAAACTGGTTTGATTGTACCTCTGGGAGCTTGGGTGCTGCGGGAATCTTGTCGGCAATTGCGCCTTTGGCAAGAAATCTTAATTTCAATGAAGGAAGAAGGAAGAATCACCCCCCCCAGCCCCCCCCAAGGGGGGAAGGAAGAAGGAAGAATCACCCCCCCTCAAGGGGGGAAGGAAGAAGGAAGAATCACCCCCCCCAGCCCCCCCCAAGGGGGGAAGGAAGAAGAAAGAATCACCCCCCCTCAAGGGGGGAAGGAAGAAGGAAGAATCACCCCCCCCAGCCCCCCCCAAGGGGGGAAGGAAGAAGAAAGAATCACCCCCCCTCAAGGGGGGAAGGAAGAAGGAAGAATTACCCCCCCCAGCCCCCCCCAAGGGGGGAAGGAAGAAGAAAGAATCACCCCCCCCCAAGGGGGGAAGGAAGAAGGAAGAATTACCCCCCCCAGCCCCCCCCAAGGGGGGAAGGAAGAAGAAAGAATCACCCCCCCCCAAGGGGGGAAGGAAGAAGGAAGAATTACCCCCCCCAGCCCCCCCCAAGGGGGGAAGGAAGAAGGAAGAATCAGCCCTCCCCAAGGGGGGAAGGAAGAAGGAAGAAGGGGGAGAGGGGGAGATTGGGAGAGGGGAGAGAAGGCTACTAATGCCCAATTCCCAATGCCCAATTCCCAATGCCCAATTCCCGATGCCCGATGCCCCATTCCTAATTACCGATTACCAATAATTGACCCTTGGCAATTAACAATGAGTGTTAATCTGTCTCCAAAACAGTTAGGTATGCCCAATTTGTTGGATCAAATTGATGAAATTTTGGCAGAAACAGGCTGCGCTCCAAGTTGTTTAAAATTGGAGATTACTGAAAGCGCGATCGTGGAAAATGTGAAGAAAGCTAATACTGTGCTCTCTCAGTTGAAAGCTAAAAATATTCGGTTGTCGATCGACGATTTTGGTACGGGCTATTCGTCTTTGAGTTATTTGCACCGTTTTCCGTTGGATACCCTGAAGATCGATCGCTCTTTTGTAAGTCGTTTGGGAGCGACAAAAAATGGTGATGATGGAAGTCAGCATTTACAAATTGTGCGGGCGATTGTAACTTTGGCTCACAATTTGGGGCTGGAGGCGATCGCAGAAGGTGTGGAAACACCCGAACAGTTAGCACAGCTTCGAGAACTCGAATGCGAACTAGCTCAGGGATATTGGTTTTCTAAACCTTTGGATGGTGATTATATCACTGAAATGCTCAGACAGATTGAGTAGTTATGGACATGGGTGATTAACAATTAGTTTTCAGCGGAATCTCGATCGCAAATTCTGCACCTTTTCCTGGGGAAGAAGTGCATTGCAGGGAGCCGCCGTGTCTGTCGGTAATAATTTGGTAGCTAATGGACAAACCCATTCCAGTACCTTTACCAACAGCTTTCGTAGTAAAAAATGGGTCAAAGAGTCGATTCCGAACACTCTCTGGCATTCCCGCTCCATTGTCAGCAATCCGAATGATTACGCGATCGGGTTTGGACATTTCTGTTTTAATGGAGATGATACTAGGATTTTGGCGCATTTCGTCAGTAGAACGGCCCAAATCTCGTTCTTCCAAAGCATCTAAAGCATTGCTCAAAACATTCATAAATACTTGATTTAACTGTCCCGCATAACATTCAACCAAAGGCAAGTTAGCGTATTCTTTAATCACCGGAATCTCTGGATGATTGTGTTTAGCTTTAAGTCGGTGCTGCAAGATCATCAAAGTGCTATCTATGCCTTCATGAATGTTGACTGCTTTCATTTCCGCTTCGTCCATGCGAGAAAATGTGCGGAGAGAAGCAACTATTTGTTGAATGCGATCGGCACCGACTTTCATCGATGTCAGCAATTTAGGCAAATCTTCCATGAGAAAATCAAGTTCAATATTTTCTACTTCTTCTTGAATTTCTGGCACTGGTTCGGGATAGTGGTTTTGGTAAAGTTCGATCAGGTGCAGTATGTCTTGGGTATATTCGTTAGCATGGCTAAGGTTGCCGTAAATAAAGTTAACTGGGTTGTTAATCTCGTGGGCGACCCCCGCAACTAACTGACCGAGGGAGGACATTTTTTCGCTTTGAACTAACTGCGATTGAGCGCTAGTTAATTTATCCAATGTGTGTTCTAATTCGCGAGCTTTATTGAGAGTTTGAGTGTAAAGATCTGCTTGATTGAGGGCGATCGCCAATTGAACTGTAATTGCTTGCAATAATTCTACTTCGCTATCACTCCAGGGGCGGACAGCAGCGGAGTGGGCGCAGGTAACAACGCTCACAACTCCCGAAAGTGCCTGCATCGGAATTGCCAACACAGATTGGTAGCCCATAGAGCTAAGAGACTTTATCCAAACAGGGTCTTTTAGTGTTCCGATATCATCGATTTGCAGCGTTTCTAGACGCAACATCTGTTCTCCTAAAGTGCCGAATTCTGAAGCTTTATAGTAACCTCTTAAATCAGGAAGATCTCTGCTGCGAGATTCTTGAAGAATTTCCCAGAAAGGCTCTGATTGTTCGCTGCGATACCAGGCAAAATAGCAGCGATCGATCTGCATGAAAGCACGAATTTCTTGGACTGCGACAGTAATGATGTTGTCAAAGTCGAGGGAATTGCGGATTTGAGTTGTGAGGCTGTTGAGCAATTTTTCTCGCTCTGCTTGCTGCTTGAGTGTGGCGGAAGAGCGCCTCAAAGTAAGTTCTGCTAGCTTGCGATCGGTAACATCTTCGGTAATTGCTAATAAATATTCTGGCTGACCATAGGCATCGACAATTGCGGTTTTTTTAGTATGAAATATCCGCGAGGCTCCTGTAGCTATTTCAATTTCTTCTTCCTCGATATCTACAAGTAGTCTGTTGTTGAGAACTTCCCGGTCTTTGCTCATAAAAGTTTGGGCTTGTTCTGTGGGGAAAAAGTCAAAATCATTTTTGCCTATAACTTGTGTGGCGGAAAAACCGAATAAGTGTTCGGCCGCTGGATTCCACAGTACAAATCGTAAGTCTGTGGCTGATTTGGCAACTACTCCTACTGGTATGGTTTGGAGCACAGATTCCATGAATTTTTGGGTGCGTTGCAATTCGGCTTCTGCCAGTTTGCGATCGCTAATATCTCGGACGTTGGCAATGATGCTAACATTGCCGTTGAGATTAATTTGAGACAAGGCTATTTCTGCATCAAACGTTGAATTGTCCTGGGGACGCCTAGCTTTCCATTCAATGCGAGCTGTTTCTCCTGCTATTACCCTTTGCCAAATTTCGGCAAATTCTGCAAAGGGGTTTTCGGCCGTGGAATAGTCATTTTTAAATGATAATTTGGTGGCTTGGGAGGCGCTAACTCCATACATTTCTAACATTCGATTATTGACATCTAGAATGTTTCCTTCTAAATCGTGAATGAAGATAGCATCGTAGACATTGTTAAATATAGTTCGGAGGTTTTGTTCGGAGATTTGGACGGCTGCTTCAGCATTTTTGCGATCGCTAATTTCCAGTTCTAACTGGGCCACTGCTTGCCACAATTCGGCTGTGCGTTCGCTCACCCTGTCTTCCAACTCGGCTGCTGCTTGTCGCAGGGCTGCTTCAGCGTTTTTGCGATCGGTAATGTCGATCGCCGTACCGAACAATTTTACTACTTTGCCATGAGCATCGGTTTCGGCTCTGCCCAGGGCGTTCAGGTGTCTCAAGCTACCGTTGGGGCGGTAAACACGGAAGTCAAAATCAAAGGGGATGCCGAAGTCAACTCCCCGCTGTATTTCGGTTTCCCACAATTCCACATCTTCTGGATGGATCAGAGCGACTTGTTGTGCTCTGGTGGGTGCTGTGGCGGCCGGTTCGAGTCCGAAGATGCGGAAAAGTTCCTCAGACCAAGTGACTTTTCCGGTGGCTGCATCGAGTTCCCAATTGCCGAGGTGGGCGAGTGTCTGGGCTTCTTCTAGCTGGCGCTGGCTTTCGCGGATGGCGGTTTCGGCTAGTTTGCGATCGGTGATATCGAGCAAAACGCCGCAAAATACGATTTCGCCATTTTCGATGCGGGTGGGCATGGAGTCACCCTGCCACCAGCGGATCTCGCCGTCGGGCTTGACTAATCGTCCTTCGTAGTGCCATAGGGAAAGGTTTTCTACGGCTGCGGTGACGGAAGCGAGGTAGCCTGGGGAGTCATCTGGGTGGATGCGAGATATGAATCTATTCATATCTCGCATCATTTCTGTTGCTGTCACACCGCTGATATCGAAGATGCGATCGCTCATGTAGTCAACCTGCCAAACTCCGTTGTGGCTGCAAAACTGGAACAAAGCTCCGGGGAGGGTGGCTGCGATGGTTCTAAATCTGGCTTCGCTGGCACTGAGGGCTGCAAAAGTCTGTTGCAATTCGGCAGTGCGGGCTTCTACTCTGCGCTCTAGCTCTGCGTTGGCGTGTTGCAAGGCTGCTTCTGCGCGCTTGCGAGCGGTAATGTCGGTAGCCGTGCCTGTGATGCCGAGGATGTTTCCTGTGTCATCGTACAGGGCGATCGCATTGAACATCAGGTTTTTGAGGCTGCCGTCTTTGGCAATCTGCACACTCTCGTGCCGTACCACAATGGATTCTCCTGTCATCAAGCGGGCGAAAGCTTCTAAATCTTTCGGAAGTTGTTCTGGGACTACAAAGTCGGAGAAAGGTCTACCAAGCATTTCTTCTGGTTCGTAACCGTAGATGTATTTAACTGCTGGGTTGACGAAAGTAAAGCAACCTTGGGTATCCACTGACCAAATCATGTCTTGGGAAGTTTCTACTAGGCGACGGTATTGGGTTTCGCTAGCTTTAACGGCTTCTTCTGCTAGTTTGCGTTCCGTCATGTCGCGGGAGACACCGACTGTCATTGTAATCTCACCTTCTGCGTTGCGAATCGGTGTTTTTACTGTACTAAACAGTCGCACTTCTCCATCGTGTCGCGTGACCGGTTCTTCGGAAATTTGGAGAGTTTGTCCGGTTTCAAATACGAAGGTGTCATCTTTAATATATTGGAGAGTATAGTCAGGAGTATTGAAAGGTGTGTCTACAATCCCTGCTAGTTCTTCTTCACTCATGCCGTAATAGTCGCGGAATGCTTGATTAGCCCAGAGGATTTTTGATTCAGGGCCTTTCACTAATACCATGTCGCCGATCGAGTCGAGGATTTGGTGATATCTTGTTTCGCTTTCGCGTAGTTGTTGCTGGGTGCGATCGATTTCTACTAATTGTTGCTGAGTTTGCGAGTGTAGTCCGGCTTGGTAGATGGCGATCGCTAAGTGTTCTCCTATTTGCTTGGCAAATTCGATTTCATCTTCTTGCCAATCACGGGGTTGGCCACACTGGTGAATGCACAGCAATCCCCACAAATGCTGCCCTTGCAGGAGTGGTACGACTAAGTTAGCTCGGATTTGAAATCGTTTGAGAATTTTCAGGTGACAAGGACTCAATCGCGCTTGATAGATATCACGGACAGCTTGAACGTAGCCTTTTTCGTAGTTGGCGGCAAATTGTTCTCCGAAGCAGCGATCGTGAACTTGTGCGCCTAGGGAGGGGCTGTATTGGGGTAGTACGTCTTCGGATACTATTTCGCCGTCGTTCCATTGGGAGTCGGGGATGAAGCGATAAATCGCGACGCGATCGGCATTTAGGAGTTGCCGGACTTCTGTGCTTGTGGTGTTGAATATTGTTTCTAAGTCTAGGGATTCGCGAATTTTGCCAATAACTCCCATCAGGGCTTGTAGCTTTTTGAACCAGGTTTGAGACTGCATTTCTCTTTCTAGATGAATTAACTTCATCCGCAAGCTGGTTACTTCGTGATACAGGTATTGATGAAACATATAGTATCTCTTTAGTTATTGTGTGGTTTGGTATAGATTTAGCGGACACCCCAATTAGCGATGTGTTGAGTTGAGTTTGGTAAATAGTTGGACTTCATAGCAAATTCTGTTGATTTTCCGGTAACTTGCCAGTAATTATACTGACTTTGCTAAGTATTATTTTTGACAAGATTTCTACCTGCGTAGTTTTTTACCTTTAGTGATTGATTTTGGCGTCGATAATTTGGTAAGGTATCAATGGTATTTAATTTTATATTTTACTTGTTTTCACATTTTTTACCATCTGTGTTTGTTTTAATTATCACATTCCTCTGATGACTGCAAACTTAATTGGCTATCTTCCTGACGGCGATAATAAATATTATTTACGGAGCGTCTTCTCTAAAATTTATGGGAATTGAGCCGATGGCGTTTGAGCGAATTTTCCCTGTTAGATAGTCAGCCTAGAATAAGCAATAAGCAATCCCATCAAGGATTTTAGCAATTAACAAACTCCTGAGCGCATCGGGGGTTTCTATCTTTAACTATTATATAGCGGCTCTCTAGTAGTTATGGTGATAATGCTTATAACTTAGCAAAATCTAGGGTTTCTGCTTTCATAATTAAGGGATTTAGTATCAATTGCTATGTATTGCACTAAATATCCGAGAGAGCCGCTTTTTTCAGAAAAATTTAGGCTTTTAATCAGAATGATTCAAGATAGCCTTTGCTTCTTGAATACTTTGCCAAACTAATTTGCTGCATTCCATAAAAGCAGCTCTTTCAGTATCACTCAGAGCGAGTTCTATCACCTGTTCCACACCCTGATATCCCAAGCGACAGGGAACACCTAAAAACATATCTTGTACGCCGTATTGACCCTGCAAATAAACGCAGCAAGGCAGTATTCTAGACTGATTCAATAGGATTGATTCTATCATGACACAGACAGAAGATGCTGGTGCAAAATAGGCACTAGAAGTCTTCATCAAGGTGACGATTTCTGCGCCTCCGTGACGTGTCCGATCGACTAAACGAGCGATCGTCCCTGCATCCATAAGTTGACTAATGGGAATACCATTGACTGTAGAATAGCGGGGTAAAGGAACCATCAAATCTCCATGAGAACCCAGGACGGTGGCATTCACTTCAGCAATAGAAATACCCAATTCCATGGCAATAAAAGTTTGGAAGCGGGATGAGTCGAGAATTCCTGCCATACCCATGACTCGGTGTTTTGGTAAACCGGTAGCTTCCAGGGCTAAATAGGTCATGACATCGAGGGGATTGGTGACTACGATTAAGATTGCTTCGGGGGAATAGGCGATCGCCTTTTGTGCGGCTTCAGTAACAATTTTAGCATTGATTTTAATTAAATCTTCGCGATTAATACCGGGCTTGCGTGGTATACCTGCGGTAATGACGATGATGTTTGAGTTAGCAGTATCAGCATAGTGGTTTGTACCGATAATTTGGCGATCGTGTCGTTCTACACCCCTTGCTTGCATCAAATCCAAAGCTACACCCTGGGGCCAACCTTCCACAATATCTAGCAATACCACATCAGCCAGATTTTTTTCAGCTATCCGCTGGGCTAAGGTACTGCCAACTTTCCCTGCACCAATAATTGAGACGCGAGTTGATGGACAATTTGAGGTACTGGAATTGATAGAAGTCATTCTATTTTAGATTTGAGATTTTGGATGTTAGATTGGGAATTTTTACTCGTTCCCAGGCTCTACCTGGGAACGCAGATCGGTCGGCTCTGCCTCCAATTTCCCAAGCGAGGCAGAGCCTCTGGGCATGGTTTCCCAGGCAGAGCCTGGGAACCAGTTAAAGTTAGTTGAAATCTTCGAGTTGGTCTACCCGGAGCCAAATATTGGGGGTAGGGACTTTGCCAAATTTGACGAAGGCATAGTCACCACGAACATCGAGCACTTCACCCTTAGTTTCAAATATATAGGAGGAAAAGCGTCGATCGCTGGCTTTTGCTTCCAAACTATTTTCCAATTTTTCGCGTAGGGCGCGGACTATGCTGCCTTTTTTAATTGCCATGACTTGCTTTGTTTAGTTTAAAAAACTATACAAATTTTAATCTAGATTTGTCTTGATAGCACTTTTTTCTGTGGACTACGGACTAATGACTACGGACTAATGACTATGTTTGACAAACGGGGCAGAAATGAGTCGATCGCCCTGCTAATTTTATCCGTTCGATCGGTATGGAGCAAGCGCGACAAGGTTGGCCTTTACGGTTATATACCCAAGCAACACCCCCATAGTTGCCATTGACGCCTTGGACGTTGAGAAAATTGCTGAAAGTAGTGCCACCAGATGCGATCGCCTTTTGCAAAACTTGAATAATAGCTGCATGGAGACGCCCAATTTGGTCTGCTGTCAAATCAGCGCACAGAGTTGTGGGCAAAACCCCGGACACAAACAAAGCTTCATCAGCGTAAATATTGCCCAAACCCGCCACCAGAGACTGGTCTAGCAATGCTGTTTTAATTGGTCGCGCCCGTCGGTGTAGCTTGTGGGCGAAATATGCTGTGGAAAATTCTGCTGAAAATGGTTCCGGACCCAACACTTTCAGGCCAGTGACAACGCTGGAAACCTCTGTTTCTGAAGGTACATACCACATTTGCCCGAAGGTGCGTTGATCTACAAACCGCAATTCTTGGTTTCCCTCAAGGAACAACCTGACTCGCGTGTGTTTTGGTAGCGGTTCCGATTGATTCACCCACAGAAGTTGGCCTGTCATCCGCAGATGCACGCCCAACCAGCCAAATTGGGAAGAAGCAAGTGGGAAGAACCCCCCCCTACCCCCCCCTTGGGGGGAAACAAGAAGGGAAGAAGGAAGAAGGGAAGAGTTTGGAGTTTGGGCCCGAAATTCTCCCACTCTCCCCCTCTCCCCCTGTCCCCCTCTCCCTTTCTCCCTTTCTCCTTCTGAGAATTGAGATAGTTCTGCCAGGAGGTATTTGCCGCGCCTGTACCACCGCTCGATCGACTTTCCTTTGAGTTTTGTCAAAAAATCGCTCGCAGACATAGAGCGGGCGATCGAGCTGGCTAACAGCACGTCTCCGCCCAAAATTGCTCGATCGAGGGTGAGATGATTGAGCCCCCGGCAAATAGTTTCTACTTCTGGCAGTTCTGGCACAATTAGCGCTCTTGAGTCTAGTTATTTGGTTAGCCTTCTTTAGGAGCGCCGTCGGCTGGTTTGGCTGCTGCTTTTGCTGCTGGTGCTTTTCCTGCGGCTGGTGCTGCTGGTGCTTTGGCTTTGGCTTTGGGGGCTGACACTTCGATTAATTCGCTTTGGGCGAAGTTGTTGGTGTTGACGCCTGCATAATTTACGGTGCTAAAGCGAACGATAACTGGGTATTTAATGCCGCTTTGGTCTACCGTAGCAACGGTGCCCACTTCTTGAAACCAATAGGATTCTTTGCGGAGAATCCGAACTGTAGAACCGCGTTGAACCATGAGCTTTGTTTCCTTTGCGATAAATAAACGGATAAAGCCATTTTTTTCACTTTAGTCGATCGCGCGACGCATTTAAAGTCTGTCAGGAAATTTTTGTTTTATACGGTGTTTTTTGTGGTTATTTGTAAAGAAAGGTAAACTTTTTTTGGTGCGATCTGTGGGTAGCTAAAAATAAATAACCTCATATTATCTATCAAATGACAACTGTGCGATCGGGTTGATAAAAAAGTTTACAAATCGGAGAGTGCGACAGGTGCATGGATCTTTGGCGCTAGTAGTGCCGGCCGCCAGGGATTGAAAACCCCTGTCTCACAGCTAAAGCCGTCTAAAGACAACTGAATACAATTGTATTTTTGGTCGGGCAGGATAACCCGCCCTGGAAAGGGTGACTTAGTTAGTCCGAAATTAACCTTTCATTAAATTTTCTAATTTATCAACCATCTTCTCGACAATTCCCTCGGAAGTAGATGTGGCGGATGCTTCCGCTTCAATCCGCTTGACAGCCTCCTCTGGAAGATTGAGTAATTGCACTAATTTTTGATACGCTGCTGCTTCTTCAGCATTAATTTTTGGTTCATCGGGCGTCCGGGCACTAGATGCAATCACCTCATAACCTAGTTGCAGCACCAATTCTTTTTCTTCCTGACTTTGTAGTTGACAAATCAACTCCTCTAGAGGAATATTTTGCATCACATAGTCGCGGAGTTCTTGTTGCAATTGTTGACCATCGACATCGGCGACAAATAAACTGCAAAAGCGATCGAGCATTAAATTGACTTCTTCTGTTGCTAATTCTCCGTCAGCCCAGGCCATAGATGCAACTATTCTTAACAGGTTCATCTGGCGGGGTGTAATGGATGGAGGAGGTGGGGTTTGCATAAAAAGTTTGTTATTGGTTATGGGTTATTTATTAGTTGTTATTGGTAGGAATCCACCCATAACAACTAATAAATAACTACTAACCATAATGTCACAGTTTTTATAAAGGAACTCCCAGCCACCCGGTAAAGTTTTGTTTCTGAATCAAACTTGGGTGTTCCACCGCCAGAATCTGATAGCGGGCTGGCCGCGGGCTGGCGAGAGTAACCCGACAAGTCCGCAGTTCGTCTTGGTGAAACACTGTCACCTCTACCGTGTCCCCAGGCCGATAATCTTTCAGCCTCTCGCTCGCTTGTTCTGCATTTACTCGAAAACCGTCGATCGCCAGTAACTCGTCCCCAGCGTCAATTCCCGCCAACTGTGCGGGAGCTCCTGCTTCGACAAATTTAACCATGTCCCGCCCATGTTCCACTCCCAAAGTCCAACCCAGGCTAGGAATTTCGTTAGTTTCATCTACCACAAGTTCCAGCCCAAAAGGTGCGAGATATTGGTTGTAGGGCAACTCTTGAGTACCATCAATATAGCGCGCAAAAAAATCACTCAAATCCACACCAGCTACCGACTCGATCGCCTCTTGTAACTGTTCAGGAGTAAAACCAATTTCTGAGGGTAATGAATTATCAAGTAATTCCCCGTTCCCTGGAATTACAGATTTTTTAGTTCCATTGTTTTGAGCTAAATTTACCTGACCAAATTTATGCCACATCAAACGCATTACATCATCCAACGAGCGCTCATTGCCGTGTTTTGCCCTAATTAATAAGTCAAGTAAAAACGATACTAACTCCCCTTTTAAGTAATAAGAAATTTGCGAATTATCGCTATTACTATCCCTGCGGTACAGCTTAATCCAAGTATCCCAACTAGACTCGCTAGCAGATTGTACTTTCCGCCCAGGAATGGTTTGCAAGCGAGTAATTTCCTTGCTTAGACCCTGCAAAAAACCCTTCACGCCGTAGAGACCTGAGCGAAAAGGAATCACTAAATCGTAATAACTGGTGGTCCCTTCGGAGAACCACAAAGAAGTAGTATAGCTTTCTTGGTTGTAATCAAATACTTCTAGAGCTTTCGGTCGGATGCGCTTGACATTCCAGAGGTGAAAAAATTCGTGCGCCACCAACTGCATAAAGCGATCGTACTTGTCTTTATTCCGAAAACCAAAACGCGGATAATTGAGAGTGCAACTATCCTTGTGTTCCAATCCCCCAAAACCTGAGCCTGACAAATGCAGTAAAAATACATAACGGTCGTAGGGTAAACCGCCAAACATTTTCGCTTCGACTTCGATCACTTTTTGGATATCTCGAATTACTTCTTCCGGTTGTAAATTACCTTTCCCCCAAACAACTAGCTGGTGGTTTTTCCCCATTACTTCAAAATCGTACAAATCGTGACAGCCAATTTCAAAAGGAGTGTCTACGAGAGTGTCAAAATCCGCCGCCTCGAAAGTATATTCTTGACCAGAAACGGGGGGTAAAGTAGTAACTATCCGCCATTCTGGTCGTGGCGGGACAATTTTTATTTTGTAACAATTGGTCTCAAATCCTGGCAATAAAAAGCACAGAGCTGCGGGATTGAAATAACCGTGAGTTGAATCTAAATGATTGGTTCGCACTGTCAGTTCGTTTGCAAAAATTCGGTAATTAACTGTGACATCTGAAACCGAATTAGTCTCGATTTGCCAGTGATTTTTGCTTTGTTTGCGCCAAGATAAGGAGCGATCGCCCGCAGTGGTCGAGCGAAAATCTTGCAGGTGTTTGGCGTACTCTCGAACCAAGTAAGAACCGGGAGTCCAGACAGGCATTTTTAAATCCATCATCGGCTCGGACCAACCTTGCACGCGCAAAGTCACTTCAAACAAGTGAGATTCAGGATTGGGCATCGCCACGGAATATTCTATGGTCGGTGCTTGAGGTTGCTTTGAAAGATTCGCGGCAACCAACGAGGTATCCAAAGAGGTGACATCAGTCATTGACTTGCTAAATTCATCAAGTGCTTGAGGTTAATCAAATGGATAGTTTGGTGTTCTGGATCGACACTAATCCAGCCTTTGCTATCGAGTTTTTCCATAATTTTACTGGTTTCATCTAGGCCGATGTCTGTCACGTCCGCTAAGTCTTCATAGGGGATATTAAAGATATCTTTGCCCTGGGCAGTTTTCTGACCGTAGTTTTCTGCCAGCTCGACTAAGGTATTTGCTAGTTTAACCGCTGGCTGGCGGTTGCGGAGTTGATAGCGGAGATTTGTTTGGCGGAGTCGCCGTACCATCAGTTGCAGCATTCGGTGGTGCAACTGCGGATCTTTGAACAGGGTTTGGATAAATCGCTGAGCGGTAACGCTGATCAGTCGCACGGGTGATAAAGCAAGTACGTCATTCGATCGCGGAGATTCGTCCAGAATCGCCATTTCGCCGAAGAATGCACCCCTACCCAAAATAGCCATCGATACGGCTCGATCGCCAGACAGGTGTCTGACTTTGACCCACCCGGAAACTACAAAGTAAATAGCGTTACCCCAAGAATCCTCCATCAAAACGGCTCTGCCTGCGGGATACTCGTGCTTGACGGCATTGGATAGTAGCCCTCCCAAGGTTTCTGGGTTAGCACCCTTAAACAGGGGGAAAAGCTCACTGAAAGCTTCTGTCTTCATGCAAGTTCGCTGAGGTGGGAAATTTGACATCCTCACCGCACTGTGAGGGCGGTGATTCTTGACACTTCCGAAAGGTAATACTACCGAAGTAGTCTCACTCTCCCGACCTGTCCATTTAGAGTCGTGGCAATGCCCTATCCCGACTTTTTACATTAGACCATAGGACTGGTGGCACTGATTCACAAAAGCCGCCCTGGGGAAGGACGGGGTTTTCAACCCAGTTTACTGTTGACAGGACTCAGGCGCGGTTGACGCCCAATCCACAGATTTTTTCATAGTCTACTGGTCGATCGCCCTCCTACTGCTATGCGGACTTTTGGTAACAGAGATTCTATGTACTCCGGCTGGCCGATCGCGATCGCCTGAGAGTGGGCCAGACTTGAGGGATCGAGAGCATCGGGAGTCCACCGCAGAGGTTTACCTTCCAAGTCGCAGCAGACTAATCCGGCTGCCTTGGCTAGGGCGAGAGGGCCTGCGGTATCCCACACTTTGACTCTGCCGTTGAAGTAGAGATACAAACCGGCTCTACCGCTGATGACTTCGAGAACTTTTAAGCCAAAGCTGCCGAGGGAATAAAATTCGACACCAGGTATGATCTGAGCGATCGCCATACCGTAGTTTTTCTGATCTTTGTCTCCCAGGACAATTTTACAACTATCTGCTGTCGGAGCCGGTGGTTTGTGCAGGGCGATCGCAGAAGGCTTCGATTCTCCAAGGGTTTGGAACAAGCCCCAACCTTTCCCGCCGAAGTACATTTGCTCAAAAGCCGGAGCGTAGATCCAACCCGCTACCGGTTCCCCCTCTTGCAGGAGTCCCACCATCAGGGCATAGTGGAGTTTTCCTTGAATAAATTCTTCCGTACCGTCTAGGGGGTCAATGCACCAGAGGCTTTTGTAATTACCCAGGTAAGCTGCTCTGGATGCGGCGTTTTCCTCAGTAATTATACCGTCTTCAGGAAACAATGCACCAAAGGCGGTGGATAGCTGTTGGTCTAAGAATCGATCGATACTGGTTACGTAGTCATTTGGCCCTTTCTCGCAAACTTCAAAGGGTTCTGCTGCAAGTTTTTGAGCTTGTGCACCGCACTCCCGCAGGGTGCAACGAATTTTTTGGTCTTGGTCAGGAGTAATATACATGATATCAAGTCAGGTTGAGTGTTCAAAAATAGACATCTCCTCCCAAAAAACCTGTGAAGAATAAGCTGTTTGGCGCGATCCACAGGAATTATGGGAGATGTCTAATAGTCTACGGGTATCGGGCGGAGTGAACCTCTTGCGATCGCCAATAGGAATTTAATATGGTAAATTGATTATTAGAGCTTTTTTAGTAAAATAAATAATCGCTAATTTTTAGATTAATTTTGTGGAAAATTTGTGGAAAATTTACCATCAATTACCTTGTATTTCTATTACAAACAAAGTTCTTGGACTCGCTCCAATTCCAAATCTGCAAAAAAGTCCACCGTCCAATTAGCTTGGCGCTGGATCATATGAAACGGGTAAGTGTGAGTGACACCCAATACCTGAATCCCCGCTGTTTTTGCCGCTTCAATCCCAGCCAAACTATTTTCCACCGCCAAACACTCCCCCGGTTGCAGGTTCCAGCCTGGATATTGCTGATTCATCAATTCCACAGCCAACAGATAGCCGTCTGGTGCTGGCTTGCTCGCCGTTATATCATCCCCTGTGACCATGAATTCAAAGTTTTCTGTCAAACCAGCCAGATTTAAAACTAATTCTATATCCGATCGCATAGCCCCACTGACTATGGCGATTTTGAGTCCGGCGGCCCGAATTTTAGCAATAAACTCTGCTAAACCTGGATAAATCGGCAATGTTTCCAGACTATCTATTCTGGCTTGATAAGCTTGGGCTTTGCGGAGTAACAACCGTTGGAGGTAAACTTCTGTCACAAAACGCCCTCTGCGACTCAATAATTGGACAATGCAACCTCGATCGCTCTTTCCCAAACAAACTGCTCGAAACTCACCGCGTTTGAGCTGAAGATTTTCCTCCAGCATCAATTTATCGATTATTTGCTCGTGCATCTGCTCGTCATGAATAATCACGCCATTAAAATCAAAGAAAACTGCTTTTAGAGTCATGAGTTATTTGTTCTTTATTATTAATGATTCTCAAGCAGGAGCGGGAAAGCCTTGTAAATCGCCATCAACATCAGGAGTGCGATCGAGCCAATTCCACCCCCAAGCCGCCCGCACCTCCTCCAAATCTTCACCCGGAAGAGGTTTAACGCCTTGCGTCACCTGATGTACCCACCAGTGATCCTGAGTTTGTACTGAGCAGAAGCCCGCCGCCCCCATCCAAGCATCAATGCTACCCACTGCGTAAGACTTAATATAAGGCTCCTCAAAGATATCAGTCAGCCACTCTGTCTGGCGCAAAGTTTTCTGATTCCCGTCCAAAATTACTACTTGTCCCCCAACTCCCAGCAATCGGAAACTTTCTCGCAAAATTGCCTGCGACACAGCAGGTGGTGTCTCATGAAACAGCAAGGAAGCTGCAACTAAATCGAAGCTAGCATCGGGAAAACCCACGCTTTCGGCATTACCGTGACACCACTGAATATGGCATCCGGCTTTTTGAGCTTTCATGTCCGCTACTACCAACATATAAGGCGATAAGTCCATGCCGATAACTTCCGCTTCAGGAAAGGTTTGCTTGAGCAGGAGGGTAGTTGAACCGGTGCCGCATCCCAAATCGATAATGCGACGGGGCTTAACCCGTACTGCATCAATTAAGCCTTGTCTGACGACTGTTTCGTTAGGAGGCAAAACATATTGGGTAATGGGATCGTAGGAAACGGCGGCACTGGGATTGAGGTAGCCGCCTTTGATGCCATGAAAGTTTTGGCTGCTGTAATATTCGGGATAAACTAGGTCTGGTTGTCGGTAGCTCCCGGCTGCTGTTTCCCAGTCGATACTTTGGTAGAATCGTCCGATTGCTTCTTCGTCGATCGCCAGTCGAATTAAGGGCGATAAAAAGCGTTCAAAAATTGTCTCCTTCCCAACAGCCATAAAACTCCTCTCAAGACTAACTTTTTAATCCTAACCAATAGCAAGGAACTTAAACTACAAACTACTGACTTCTTGCTTATTCCTTCTTCCTTCCACCCTTGTCCCCCCCAAGGGTGGGGTTTCCTTATTGCTTCTTGCTTCTTCCTTGCCCTTATGAAAAGGAATTTTAACCGAAAATTCCGTGCCGCGGCCAGGAGGTGTAGAAATATTGATCGTGCCACCATGTCCCTCAACTACAATTTTATAGCTGATCGCTAACCCTAAACCCGTGCCTTTGCCCACGGGTTTAGTCGTAAAAAACGGGTTGAAAATTTGATCTTTAATTTTCTCAGGAATTCCCAGACCGTTATCGGCGATCGCCACTTTGATAAATTTAGCACCATTTTCTCTCAGCAATGCTGTAGAAATAGTAATAATTTTATCCCGGCGATTGCTCTCAAACAAAGCATCGATTCCGTTGCTCAGCAAGTTCATAAAAACCTGATTTAGCTGCGAAGGATAGCACTCTAATAATGGTAAATCTCCGTAGTGTTTGACTACATAAATTCCATTTTTAATTCGATTGGATAGCAGCAGCAAGGTATTATCAATACCTTCGTGAATATCGGCTAGTTTTTTGTCGGACTCGTCTAGTCTAGAAAAGTTGCGTAAGGAAAGCACTATATTGCGAATCCGTTCTGTTCCTATTTTCATAGAATTCAACATTTGTGGCAAATCTTCTTCGATAAAATCTAGCTCAATTTCTGTGGCAAAATCTTCTATTTCCGGGGGAATCTCTGGAAAAGCTTGTTTGTATAAACTCACCAATTCTAACAAGTCGGTAGTATATTTTGTGGTATAGGGCAAGTTAGCAAAAATGAAGTTGACGGGGTTATTGATTTCGTGGGCTATCCCGGCTACCATTTGACCTAGGGATGACATTTTTTCACTTTGCACTAAATGAGTTTGAGTTTTTTTGAGTTCCGTTAAGGTGCTGTTGAGCAGTTTTACTTGGTCTTGAGTTTGGCTGTAAAGATGAGCTTGAGTAATGGCGATCGCCAGTTGGTCTGCTACAGCTTTTAATAATTGAACTTCTTCTTTACTCCAAAACCAGTGACTAGCATGACTGCAAATTAAATAACCGTGGGACTGACTTTGAGTCAGGACTGGTACAGCTAAATAACTGTTACGTTTTAATTGTAAATCTGAATTGTTTTGTACTGAAAAAATATCAGTAGGAAACATAATCGGCTCGCTTTTTTCTAGCGGCAATGACAAATTATTTACGCAGTAAGGAGCAAACTGTTTTCGGGGTTTTGGATGCTCTGACTTACAATATTCCCACATAATTTGTAACATTTGCTGTTCCGGTTCGTACCAACCAAATCCGGCTTGTTCTAAATGCAGCAAAATTACTATTTCTTCCACTGTACTTTGTACGATTTTCTCTAATTCCAGAGAAGTACGAATGCGTCCAGAAATGCGGTTCAACATCGCTTCTCGCTCGGCTTGAGCCCGATTGTTTTCCGAGGAGTAAATTACCCAAATTGCTGCTAACATTGCCGGACCGAGCAGTCCACCAGCAACGAAGGTCAACAAATTTAAGGCTTGTAGTTGAGATTCAATATTTTCGCGGGGAATTACTAAAGCCATTGACCAGTTAACTTCATCGAGGGGTGTGTAGGCGACATAAACCCATTTTTTATCTATTTTTACCAGTTCTATATTCGTTTGGCGATCGGTCATTTTGCGCGCAATTGCTGCTAGTACATGGTCTGGTGAGTTTAAAAAACTTGGGGCTGGTTCGTCAATATTTCCAATTAAATTATTGTTGGGGTGTACAATGGGGACTCCTTGGGAATTTAGCGCAAAAGCATAGCTTTCTGAACCGTAGTACAAGCTTTTTGCCACGTTGGCTACTCGGTCTACTTTGATGCTGCCTGCTAAGACTCCAATTGCTTTGTTGGGAGTTGGAGGCAATGCCCAAACGGGAGCTGCAATGATGATTGTAGAAAGCTTTGTGCTTCGGCCTACCAAGGGGTCAGAAACATTGACTTTTCCAGACATGGCTATTTTAAAATGTTGGCGGTCTTTGCTGTTTGTCCTAGTACCTAAAGTGTTTTGTACCGACCCATTTGCTTTAATCAATGACAGGACAATATATTCTTTTAATCTGTAGGTTTCTCCTTGTAAAACAGGTTCTGCCAATGTCCAATTTAGAGTACGAATAGTGGGAGAATAAGCGATGGTTTCTATTTCTGCTTTGCGACTGCTGAGCCAGTTATCGATTTCATCGCTACCTTTTTCTAGTTTTAATAGTGCTATTTCTTTTAAATTATCCAGTATTAGTCCGCGCACAAAAAAATAGCTGATGCAAGCAGTGGTGCTAATACTTAAAGCGGTGCCACCCAGAATTAGCAGAGTCAGCAAGTGGCGGCGATGTCGTCTGTGTTCCCAAAGGCTGTGCAGTTGTTGCCAGCGCGTTCGAGCACTGATGCCGATGTTTTGGCATAAGTGGCGCAGCTTTTTTGTTTGCTTGGGAGGCTGTGCAGACACAGCGCAGGCTTGATTTGCTGAGTTTTGCATCGTCAATTTTTCTCTTTTTAGTCGCTCGATTTGAGATTTTAGAATTAATTGTTACTTTAGGTAATATTTGAGGATCTATCTCGTTTGTATAACAAAATAATTTGAAATAACACAGAAAAAATACGGAGTTTTCTCAATTAACATACAATTTTTATTCAGGGTAAATACTTATTGACAGTTATAATAATTTATGCTTTCTTATTCAAGATGAGATTTTTTCCTCTAAAGCTTTTTTGGCAAAGCGGGTTACGTAAACTGTAAGAGCGATCGTTGCTACCAAACCAATACCGTACAGCAGCCACTCAGCAGTGGTACGCGATCGCCCTTGGGTTCCCAGTGCAGCCAAACTTCCAGCCAAGGAACCGATATAAACATACATCACAGTTCCGGGTATCATACCGATCCAAGATGCGAAGAAATAGTCTCTGAGAGATACCTGCGTAACCCCAAAAGCATAGTTAAGCAAATTAAACGGAAAAATTGGCGAAAGCCTAGTGAGTAACACTATTTTCCATCCTTCAGAGGCAACTGCGGAGTCGATCGCCTGAAATTTTTGATTTCCTTGTATCTGCTGAGAAACCCAGTCGCGAGTTAAATATCGCCCTGTTAAAAAAGCACAAGTTGCACCTAAAACCGAGCCGATGGAAACACAAAGCGAACCGCCAACAACTCCAAATAAAACACCAGAACCCAAAGTCAGCAACGAACCAGGAATAAACAGAACTGTTGCGACAATGTAAATTAGAATAAAAGCTGCTGGACCCCAAGGGCCAAGATTGGCGATCGACTCCAAGGCCTTTTGCAGAATTATTTGAAGGTTAAAAAACTTGGCTCCTACAATCAAAGCTACAATTAAAACCACCACTAAAATCAACTTCCACTTGTTTGATGGTTGCCGATTGTCTGGGATTGGCGATCGGGAATCATTCATTATTTCAACTCTCCACTCTCAATAACATGGACCAGCGGGCCTAGGGCGTTAGCCATCGCGCATAATTTCTTCCATCTTCCTGAATTTCCCCCCTTGGGGGGGTAGGGGGGGGTTCTTCTTCTCAAATCAAAGTACCCCCACAACTAGAACCTGAACCAGCCGTACAACCATAGCAATAAGCAGCAGTTTGCACCTCTTCAATCAAATCTAGACTCCCAGATTCTAACAATTTAGCCACTGTAATGGTTTCACCACTGCTAGTTTTAGCTGGCAGATTTTCCATTTGGTTAAAATCGCAGTCGTAAACATTGCCCAAATAGTCGATCGACAATTCATTGCGACACATTAAATGTTCTAGAGTACCGGGATTAAAATTATCCTCCAAAAACCCCAGATAAGGCTTGTGCAGTTTCTGATGTTCCAAATGAAACTTAGTCCGTCCCACCGGCAAATTAGTAATCGCGAACAATTGATTAAAACAAATCCCAAAATGTTCCGCTAAATAAACCTTGTAATCTGCCTCTAACTTCCCTTGTTGTGGCGTTAGCGAAAACTTATCTGTTGCCGGCACTTGCGGATTGTACACCAAATCCAGAATCAAATTTGGGTTTTTGCCATATCCCAACTGATTTAGTTTTTGCAGCGCCAGAATCGAACAGTCAAAAACACCGTTACCGCGCATTTTGTCAACATTATCAGCTTGGTAGCAGGGAAGCGATGCCACAATTCTGAGTAGGCCATCCGCGCAGTATTCCGGAATATCCTCAAAACCTTTTTCAAAGTAAATCGTCAAATTAGAACGAACAATTACCTCTTTACCTGTCGCCCTGGCAGCTTCCGCTAGCGGTTTAAACCCATAAAGCATTTCGGGAGCACCGCCGGTGAGGTCAACAGTTTGAATTTGAGGAAAACGGCGAATGATTTCAATTAATTGATCGCAAATTTCCGGGGAAAGTTCTTCTGTTCGTTTCGGGCTAGCTTCTACGTGGCAGTGAGTGCAAGCGAGGTTGCAGCGTTTGCCCAGATTAATTTGTAAGACTGTAATTTGCTTTTTAGTTAAAGCTGAGTTGAGTTTGTTTTTGAAAGGCGTCAGTGCTGTCTGAATCATGTGCTAAACTTTTTAGTCTTTGCTCGCAACGAATTTAGAGGCGTTCTGGTGGAACGTCTCTGATAATTTAGCATGAATTCAGCCTCGGCGGTTAGAAACCGCGGCTACACAAGCAAAGTCTGCCTCCGCAGACTGAAGAGAAATTCTTGATTCTTCAACCCGCTTGGAGTGGGTTTTGTTTTTGTAGTCGCGATTTCAATCGCCGGGTAATTCTACAACTCACATCATTTTCGGTTAGACTCAAAAAGGATAGGTCGGAGAGGTTTTATTTTAGAGAATCAACTAATTTCTCAACTCGTGCTTTAATTTCATCTCGCACGCGGTGAAATGTTTCGATGGGTTGTCCGTCGGGATCGTCTAGTTGCCAATCTTGAAACACTTCTCGCAATACCCAAGCTTCGGGTAAATTCACGCCGCAGCCGCACAGAGAAATTACGGCGTCGTAGTCTTCTGCATTGAATTCGCTTAATGGGTTGGATGTTTGATCGGTGATGTCAATGCCGATTTCTGACATGACTTGAATTGCTGTGGGATGAACTCTGCTTGATTCTAACCCGGAACTGGTGACTCCAATCTTGCCGGCTCCGATGGTTTTAGCGAATCCTTCTGCCATTTGCGATCGGCAGGAGTTTCTTTTGCAGACAAACATTACTTTCTTCATGGTAGTTGTTAGTTGTTAGTTGTTAGTTGTTAGTTAGGGTCCCGGCGGTTAGAAACCGCGGCTACACAACCGAAGTCTGAAGAGGAATTCTTGATTCTTTAACCCGCTTGGAGTGGGTTTTGTTTGTGTAGCCGCGATTTCAATCGCCGGGTAATTCTTTAACCCGCTTGGAGTGGGTTTTGTTTGTGTAGCCGCGATTTCAATCGCCGGGTAATTCTTTAACCCGCTTGGAGTGGGTTTTGTTTGTGTAGCCGCGATTTCAATCGCCGGGTAATTCTTCAACCCGCTTGGAGTGGGTTTTGTTTGTGTAGCCGCGATTTCAATCGCCGGGTAATTCATTCGTCTGGTTTTGTTTGTGTAGTTGTTAGTTGTTAGTTAGGACCCCGGCGGTTAGAAACCGCGGCTACACAACCGAAGTCCACCTCCGTGGACTGAAGAGGAATTCTTGATTCTTTAACCCGCGCACCATCCGGGTTTTGTTTCTTTAGCCGCGATTTCAATCGCCTGGTAATTCTTCACGCCCGGTTATTGTAGGGCGCGATTTGCAACGGCGATCGCCTCCTTGGCCGCTTTTTCCTTGCGTTCGCTGTGGCGATCGGTCAAATAGTCAACTTCCTCCCGCAACAACAAAGTAAACTTATAAAGTTCCTCCATAACATCGATCGCCCGATCGCGAAAAGGCGAATCCTTCATAGTTCCATCCTCATTAAACTCCTGATAAGCCTTAGCAACAGAAGACTGATTCGGAATCGTAAACATCCGCATCCAACGACCCAAAATCCTCAAAGTATTCACAGCATTAAAAGACTGGGAACCGCCGCTAACTTGCATCACCGCCAAAGTTCTGCCTTGAGTCGGTCTGACAGCCCCAATACTTAAAGGAATCCAGTCAATTTGATTTTTCATAATCCCCGTAATATTGCCGTGCATTTCTGGACTAGACCATACCTGACCCTCCGACCACAGACTCAATTCCCGCAACTCCTGAACCTTGGGATGAGTATCAGGAACACTACCATAAATCGGCAATTCCAGAGGATTAAAAAACCTAACTTCTGCACCGAACTCCTCAATAATTATTGCACATTCTTCTGCCAACAAACGGCTGTAAGAACGCTCCCTTAAAGAGCCATACAAAAACAAAATTCTCGGTTTGTGGGTAAAACTTGTCATGATGCTTTCAATTAAAATCCCGAAATCCGTTAGACAGTTCCCGATAAACTGCGACTGCTAATTGTGCTCCCCAAATCGGAGCAACCCAGTAAACCCAATGGTGTTCCCAAATGCCGCCAACTAAAGCTGGACCGAGAGAGCGTGCTGGATTCATGCTTGCTCCGGTAATTGGCCCCATAAATGCAGCTTCTAATCCTACAGTTAAGCCTATTGCTATGCCCGCAAATCCGATGTGAGCGCGTCTATCTAATCCTGAACCGAGGATAACAAACATTAAGATAAAAGTCAATACAGTTTCTAAGATTAGAGACTGTAACCAGTTACCATTGAGAGGAACTGTTGCACCAAGATTTGCTACTTTTCCTAAAGTAATTAGCAGCAGTTGAGAAGCTGCAATCGCCCCGGTACACTGGGCTAAAATATAAGGCAAAACACGTTTTTTTGGGAAAAATCCGCTGGTCCAGAAAGCTAATGTTACAGCCGGATTTAGGTGGGCGCTACTAATATGACCCGTAGCATAAATCATGGCGGCGACAACGGCTCCAAAGACAAAACTAATGCCTAAATGAGCGATCGCACCCTGGCTAATTTGGTTCACCATCACCGCGCCCGTGCCTGCAAACACCAGAATAAATGTACCCAAAAATTCCGCGATCGCTTCTCTCCTGCACTCCGGTGAAAACAAGCTGCTTGCTGTCTTATAAACTGACTTGAACATTGAGTCGATCCGGGATAAGTTTACCTCTGTTGTTAGATTTTAGTTACCAATCAAGATTCACAGCTAACAAACTAAAACATTTGACAGATGACCACCGATACCTAAAAAGTTGCCTGCTGCCTCAATAACTCTCCAATCGTCGAGTCAAGCTGAGCTTTGCCACCAAAAACAGTCCCTACTTTGCCATTGTAGAAGTTCTGATAAATCAGTTGATATCCTTCTTTTGGTAAAGGAATATAACCCACAGAACTAACTAAGGTAGGGGCTTTTTTCATGTAGAATTCTACAAAGTTTCGTAGTTCTACTTTACTTTGAGCCGATTGGTAGTTGACATAGATAAATAGAGGTCTTGCTAGGGGCTGATACTGAGCTTTTTCTACAGTTTCGCGGGAGGGCAATACTGCTCCTTTGCCTCTGTCAATACCTACAGCTTTCAATTTACTTTGGTTGTCTTCGTAATAGCTAAATCCAAAGTAACCCAAAGCATTTTCGTCTTTAATAACTCCTTGCACTAAAACTGTATCGTCTTCACTAGCTGTATAGTCGGTGCGACTGGCTTTAGCAGTACCTACTGTTGCCTCTGTGAAGTAGTCAAATGTACCGGAATCTTTACCTGCACCGTAAAGGGTTATCGGTCGGTTTGGCCAATTGGGTCGAATCTGATTCCAGCTAGTAATTTTTCCTTGGGCCGCTGGTTCCCAAAGTTTTTTCAATTCCTCTACAGTAATATCTTTTACCCAGTCATTTTTGGGGTTGACTACTACTGTGAGGGCGTCAAAGGCGATCGGTAATTCGTAGTAGCGGATGCCAGCTTTTTTGCAGGCTTCCATTTCCTCTGGACGGATGGGGCGCGAGGCATTGCTGATGTCAGTTTCGTCTGCACAAAACTTTTTAAATCCACCGCCAGTGCCGGAAAATTCAACAGTAATTGATGCTTTTTTGGAATTCGTATTTTGATATTCTTTTGCCATCGCATCCGTAATTGGATAGACAGTGCTGGAACCGTCTATTTTAATACTCTGCGAGTCTTGCGACTGGACTTGTCCGCAGGAGTTGAGAAGCCCGATCGTCAAAGCAATTATACCAAGTGCGAAAACCTTGGGCTTTTTTGCTGGGTTCATTGACTCCACTCAATCCCATAACTAAGAGTACATTTGTATCATATCAACAAAATTTGATATGTCAAGTATGGTAGAAGACAAACAGGCCATAAATACATTAAGAAATGTTGATGGGTTAATCTGCCTCGAAACACTGGCGGGCTGGTAGGATCTGGCTAAAGCGCCGATAGTCCGACAGATACTGTTCCAGGGCGAGAAACTGAGCTAAATTGAGGCTGTAGTAGATCCATCGGCCTTCTTGGCGGCTGCGGACTAAAGCTGCTTCCTTCAAGGTTTTGAGGTGGAAGGAGAGTTTAGACTGAGGGACACAAAGTCGATCGCACAAATCGCAAACACACAACTCCTGTTCCCGCAGCAACTCCAAAATTTGAATCCGTAGGGGGTCAGAAAGTGCGTGAAACCCCGCAGCAATCACTTTACCAGAAGGAGGGGAATTTTCTCCTAAATCCGGTGTAATTGTAGAATTTTTCAACATCAATTATTTAGAATTTTCTACTCTGGGTGGAACATTAGTCAATCCGGCTTTTTGCATCAGCGAAAGCACACCTATAGATAAAATTCCCCCAATAATTGCCCCACTAACTATCAGGATAATGAACAATTTTTGCAGAGTTTTTTTAGTGGCTGGGTGATAGCGTTTTGGCAATTCTCCATCCGCATCGTCGAGTCGATCGGGTTCTTGATTTAAGGGGTCTAGAGGATTGGATGGATTTGAATTAAAGGGATTCGGTAGTTGATTCATGGCTGGGTTTGGTAAAATGAAGAATCTTCACAACTATCTTAGCTTGCCATTTGCCATCGCAGCGTGAACGAACCTGACGGTCAGCGGAGTACCGCTAGACCGCAGGCTTCTATTTCCCTTTGTGCAAGGGCTTTTTTGATTAAAAAAATCCAGGTACTCCCAGTTATGACCAGGGTGAAATATTTGTGCAGTGGACCGAGAAGTTTTGGAGCAAGCGATCGCGCTGGAATTACCAGATGTTGAATATTCAGTATCTATGATTGCTCTGCTTTCGACAAACGGTCGAGAGAAATAGTTGCCGCTTCAGATACTTGAGAATTGCTATCTTTTGCCAAATATTTCAAGGCCGAAATGCTTTTGGGACTGTTTAAATTTCCCAAGGCTTCGGCTAGCCGCTGACGAATTAGCCAATCTTCTGACTGAGCAAAATTCAGCAGGCGATCGATCGCCTCAATTGCCTTAATTTCCCCCAAAGCTGAAATTGCAGCCTGCTGAATCACCACTTGTTCGCTTTCGAGAGCTTTCAGTAACACATCACGAGCCCGCGGATCTTTGAGATTCCCCAGAGAAACCGCAGCACTGAAGCGCACCAGCCATTCGGTATCCTCGTAAAAAGCGCGCACCAAGGCGTCAAAAGCTCTAATATCTTCCAGATAGCCCAAAGCACCAGCAGCGTCAGCACGAATCCCGTAATCCGGGTCAGTTTCTAGCAATTTTACTAGAATAGGATAGCATTCTGCCGTGGCTTTGATCCCAAGAGCAAACACAGCCATCGATCGCACCTGCAAACTTTCGTCGTTCAAAACCTTTTTAATCAAAGGCACCGCCACAGATGCGGGTATATTCCGCAAGTTAGCCAAAGCCACCATGCGATCGGCTGAATTTTGGCTTTCTAACTTGGCTGCAATTTCCGTTAAGCTTAAAGTTGTCATTAGCGGTCAAATTTTAGTAAAAATTTACATTTCCCAGATTTTCATTATAGGCGATCGTTGATTTGCCGTCAAAAACCTGTCTATAATTGTCTGTATCTTGTGACTTTAGAAAGGTTACGCTTATTCAAATTTGTGTATAATTTGATAGATGAAAAAATTGAGCAAAACGCCGTGGAGAAACCGTAACCAGCAAATCGGAAACCATCACTTAGGGGTCATCCCCTCTCAAAAAGCTCATAAATTTTACCGCTAAATTGCCAAGTAAAATACTCGAATTCGCCAACCAACGGCGAAACTTATGCAAGAAAACCACAACGGAGATTATTAGCCGGAAGTCTGCTCGCATTCGGCTCGAAGATGAGAAAATCTCCGGGATGATTGCTAATCATAAATTAGCGTCGGCTGTCTGTGATTGTGACTTTGACAATTTCCGCCCTAGGTTGGTGTTACACAACAGACAAAACGCCTATCAGCAGTTAGCTGCGTTCCGACAACCCGCGATGTACTATGCCATTTTACCACCCGCCTTTTTACTCCTCAGCATTAGAACAAGCGATCGACCGCTACCCCCTAACTGCTGGGCCAGACACTTCCTTAGTAGTGGCGATCGCGCTGATGAGTCAGTTGCAAAACAGTTGTCCCCTACCCAAGACACCTTTACCCTCAGACCGCGGAGTCCTACAGGAATTAGCACCATCGGAAAAAATGCGGGCACGATGCGTGCTGGTGGTGCATAACCACCAAATTGGATCGGCCGGAAATTTATCAGAAAACCCCAGTCGAGGGCTATTGATCGGAATATTAACTCCCGCCGACCTAGTACGGCTAATCGCTTCTGGCAAAATAGACACTCAGAAAAAACTAGCCCTCCGCAAAATACCCATTTCCGAAGTCATGTCCCCCGTGTCAGTCTCCCTGACAGAATCCGACGACCAAGACGTGTTCGCCGCTTTATCCTTATTTCGCCAGCATGGAATTCGCTATTTGCCCATAGTAAATCAATTCCGCCACTTGGTAGGAGTCCTGACGAGGGAAAGAATTCGGCAAGTCTTACAACCTTCCAATATTCTGAAATTGCGACGAGTTGCAGAATTAATGACTACGCCCATCACAGCACCCCACACCGCATCGCTGTTGACCATAGCGCAACTGATGTCACAACATCAAGTTAGTTGCGTCGTGATTACCAAAAATAAAGAATTAACAATGGAGAAACCCAAAAATGACCATACCTCCATTTTTCACTATTCTTTTCAGCAACCCCTAGGCATCATTACCGAATACGACATTGTACAAGCACAGTTTCTCGAACTAGATTTCGAGCAAACCGCAGTTCAAAAAGTCATGGTCACTCCCCTGCTACTAATCAAACCAGCCGATTCCCTGTGGACGGCCCACAAACAAATGCAGCAGCAACAAGTCCAGCGATTAGTGGTGTGCGGAGGACGGGGAGAACTGTTGGGAATTATTACCCAAACTAGCTTGTTGAGAGTCCTAGACCCAACAGAAATGTACAGAGTTGTCAAACAGTTGCAGCACTCAGTTTATCAACTGCAAGCCGAAAAAGTCGAACTACTCCAAAGCCGGAATACCAAACTAGAACAACAGGTACGGGAACGAACAGCAAAACTGCACGAACAAGTACAGCGCGATCGACTTTTGACTCAGATTGCTTTGCGGATTCACCAATCCCTAAACCTGGAAGAAATTCTCCACGCCAGCGTCGATGAAGTGCGGCAAGTTTTGCAAGCAGACCGAGTAGCCATCCTGCATTTAGAGTCGAGCAATTCCGGCATTGTAGTGGCAGAATCCGTAGCCGAAGATTGGTCTTCAATATTGGGAGAAATTTTTCCAGATAATATGTGGCAAGAAGGTGAATCGGTGCAGGAACAACAAATTTATGCTGTCCCCCAGATTGACCAAACTACTCTGAGTCCCGAAAAATATGCGCGGTTCCAGAAAGCACAAATCAAAGCTTATTTAATAGTACCCATTTTACAAGACAGCAATTTGTGGGGGATGATGTGCGTCCACCAATGTTCCCAATCTCGACAGTGGCAGTCTTCAGAAGTCGATTTGCTATTGCAACTGGCAACTCAAATTGCGATCGCCATTCAACAAGCCCAACTATACCAGCAAGTACAAAACCTCAACACCGACCTCGAACGCCAAGTTCAAGAACGCACCGCCGAATTGCAGCAAAAAGTTCACGAACTCCAGCACTTAAACATCATCAAAGATGAATTTCTCAGCACAGTTTCCCACGAACTACGAACACCTTTAGCTAATATGAAAATGGCCATTCATATGCTGAAAGTTTCTCCCACTCAAGAACGACGCCAAGTTTATTTAGAAATTTTGGAACAAGAATGCACTAGAGAAACAGACCTAATTAATGCTTTGCTAGATTTGCAGCGACTGGAAGCAGCAGCTTGTCCCATCGACCTCGAACCAGTAAACTTACAAGTCTGGCTACCTAACATTATTGAACCCTTCTACACCCGCGCCCAAAACCGCCACCAACATTTAGTAGTAGAGTTCCCAGCCAACCTCCCCACTATCAACTCAAACCGCGCTAGTTTGGGCAGAATTTTAGCAGAACTCCTAAATAATGCCTGCAAATATACCGCCAATGAAGGCGAAATTGCTCTCAGGGTGAAGTCCAAAGGTATCAAAAAGAGACCAGGAAAACCAGCAAGTGTTTTAAAACCAGAAATTGAATTTACCGTCAGAAATGAATCGGAAATTCCCAAAGAGGAATTACCTCGGATATTTGAGAAATTTTATCGCGTTCCCAATGCCGATCCCTGGAAACAAGGCGGCACTGGTTTGGGTTTAGCTTTAGCCCAAAAACTTGTCGAACAATTGGATGGGAAAATAGAAGTAGAAAGCGGGAATGGAAACACTACTTTTACTGTCACATTTCCTGCCAATCCCGATCGCCCATTGGTAAATTAAATTTCCTTCCCAAGCAACAGCTTCGCTGTCAATGGCATCTACAAAATTTTACCATAAATCCTTATATTTTAGACATTTTGGTGAACGACAATTACAGAAATTAGGTTTATTTTTGAGGACGATATCCCATTTCATTCTCGGCTTTTTTTTCTTTTAGTTTCAACAATATTTCATCATGAACTTCGCGGGTAATTGGATAAAAATATGTTAAAATCATGCCGATAATTAAAGCAATTGTTGGCAAAGGTCCGATCGCAACTCGAATCGCAAACAGTGCAGAATCCGGCTGTATAGGTGGTTTCTGTCCCTGAAGTGTAGGGAGAAATCCAGCTACTTCTAAAGCCTGCCCGACAAACCACAAACCGATCGCCAATCCAATTTTTTGTAACAACACCATAAACGAATAGAACACACCTTCGCGTCTTTGTCCAGTCTGTAACTCATCCAGTTCAATCACATCCGGTATCATCGACCAAGGTACTAAATAAGCAGTAGAAACTCCCACACCAGCCATCACTGCCAGGAAATACATCAATCCTACTTGTCCTGGTTGCAATAAAAACAGTCCAGCTTGGGCAATAATCCACAAACTCATGCCCATAAAATATACAGCTTTTTTGCCGTATCTTTCGCTAACTTTACTCCAAACAAACAACATAGCGAGTGCAGTACCTTGAACGGCGATCGCAGTTTGAGGAAAAGTTGCTTCCGGTAGTTTCATCCAGTTTATCACAAAATAAGGCAAAATAGAAGCAGTTAATTGCACTCCCAACCAAGAACAGAGATAAATTCCAATCACGTACAAAAAAGGGCGATTATTAAATGCAATCCGTAACTGTTCTTTCAACCCCAAAGATGTAGAATCATCTTCTACTACAGGATTTTCTTGCAGTTGAGCAAAGACGTGTTTACGAGTTCCCAAAAAGCACCAATATAAAGGCAATACTGAAATCACTGTACAGACAGCACCTAATATTAAGTATTTTTGGGTATTGTCTTTAACTAAGTCAAAGATAATTTTGGCTAAAATCAATGACAAAATGCTGCCACCGATAGAGAAAGTAAACCGAAAACTATTGAGGCTAGTGCGTTCGTTATAATCTTGGGTTAATTCTGGGGTAAGTGCAGTGTAGGGCAGATTAACAGCCGTGTAAGCAGTGTTGAATAGAATCGCGATAATTACATAGTACCAAAACAGTATGGTGGGATTGTCGCTAGGAACAATCCACTGCAAAAAGAAGAAAATCCCAAAGGGAATTGCGCCGTATACCATCCAAGGATACCGACGGCCCCAGGGGTGAGAGGTGCGATCGCTCAAAACCCCCACAATGGGATCGTTTACAGCGTCCCAAACCTTACCAATCAGCAAAATATTGCTAGCAGTACCAGGAGACAAACCAGCCACACTGGTAAAAAACAGTAGTAGGTAAAATACCAGAACATTCGCAGTGATAGCTGGGCCGAGGTCTCCCGCACCGTAAGCTAATTTGGTCGAGAAACTGAGTTTTTTGGTTTCGTGGCTGTTGGCTGCTGGCTCAGAAGGGGAAGAGTTGCTCATAAGCTTTGATTTGGCGGTTATTTGACCGGCGCAGTCAGGGTACTAGGAGTATAACTCGCTATTCGTCCTCTGAGTCAGTTTACTTGAGCGAACTGGACAAATTTCAAAAATTGGTAATTGGTAATTGGTAATTGGTAATTGGTAATTGGTAATTGGTAATTGGTAAACTGAGTTTGATTAAATAAAAAAGTAAGCGCCACCCTTCACCAGGTCGCTTACTATCAGGAAATATAGGTGTCAAATTGGGTTTTCCCCACGACTTTTTACAAAGTTCAATGGCCCAAGATTTTGCCTTTGGAGGCGGACTAGCAAAAATTAATAATCACCGCATTTAAAGTTCAATTTAAGCTTGAAAATTGTGCAGCCACAGGTTTTAACAACTTGTGGCTGCAACGGGACCCAAAATATATCTAAAGACTACTCATCTTCAGCATAGATAAACCGATACAATTCACTGGGATCAGGCTCAGCGCTTTTTTCAGCAAAATCCACCGCATCATCAATGACTGCTTCAATCTTCTTCTCGATCGCCTTTAATTCCTCAGCCGTAGCCAAAGCGCGATCGATCAAATCAGCAGCCAACTTCTTAATCGGATCGCGAGGGAACCAAAATTCCTTCTCTTCCTTAGAACGCAACTCATCAGGATCGGCCAAAGAATGCCCCCTAAAACGATAAGTCAACGCCTCAATCACCGTCGGTCCCTCACCAGCCCGCGCCCGCGCCACAGCTTCTTTCGCCACTTCTCGCACCGCCAAAACATCCATCCCATCAACCTCAACCCCAGCCATACCAAAAGCATGAGCTTTCTTGTAAATCAGCGGGTCAGAAGTAGCACGTTCATGGGACATCCCGATCGCCCATTTATTGTTTTCCACAACATAAAGAATTGGCAACTTCCACAAAGCCGCCATATTCAAACATTCAAAAAACTGACCGTTATTAGCAGCACCATCCCCAAAAAAACAAGCAGTCACGCCATCGGAAGTCTGATCTCCCAAAGCCTCCCGGCGGTACTTAGATTGAAAAGCAGCCCCCGTCGCCACAGGAATCCCCTCAGCCACAAAAGCATAGCCCCCCAACAGTCGGTGTTCGGCTGAAAACATATGCATCGAACCGCCGCGGCCCTTCGAGCAACCAGTTTCTTTCCCGAACAACTCCGCCATCACCTCCCGCGCCGGCACACCGGCACTCAAAGCGTGAACGTGGTCGCGATAGGTGCTGCTAACATAGTCAGTATCATCCCGGCGCATCGATCGAATCACCCCAGTAGAAACAGCCTCCTGGCCGTTGTACAAGTGAACAAAACCGAACATCTTGCCCCGGTAATACATCTCAGCGCACTTGTCCTCAAAAAAGCGCCCCAAGACCATATCTTCGTAAAGCATCAAACCTTCATCACGAGAAATACTTACGCTTGTTGCGTCAAAAGCTGGTAAAGTCCGTTCCTGAACCATAAATAATTAATACCTGATAAGTATTATGCAAACTGTTGATAATCCGTCAACGACCCTAACTATACCAATAATCGGTCAATCGGCTTTTATCCCCTTAGTTAGGGATAGCGACTCCAAAGTCTCTATCCGCAAGCTAAAGTCTTCAAAGACATCGGAGGCGGACTCAACTTTAAAAGAAAAGCGCTGCTTGCCCTTCTGGAACAAGTCATGAACGAACAAACTGCTATTCTGTCAGCAGTGGGGCCCGACGCGCACCTCACTCTCAAATGCCCTCAAGGGAAACGAAGTACCTGGAAGGAAGTTCTCAATCTCCATAACAGGAGTCAGAAGCCCAACCGATCAATTTTGATTTGATATGGGAGCGTCACCTAAGATAGGCTAATTCAGTTGCTAGCGCTTTGGGGAAGTGGACAGTGCTAATTCCACTAGATTATTATCGGATTCTAGGTCTACCGATTCAAGCTACTGCCGAACAGTTGCAGCAAGCTCATCGCGACCGGACGTTACAACTTCCACGCAGGGAGTATTCCGAAGTGGCGATCGTCGCCCGTAAACAACTGCTCGACGAAGCCTACGCCGTTTTGTCAGACTCAGAGGGGCGCAAAGCTTACGATGCCAGTTTTTTGGCCAAAACTTACGATCGCGAATCAGAAGCAGGGATTTTAGGCCAACATCCGAGGTTAAAAGCCTCGACAGGCGCGGCCACAGTCCTGCAAGAAGCAGAAGCAGACTGGCAAGAGTCCGGGGTTTTAGACGCTACTCCCGACCCCCATACTCCAAGTATTGAAATCGACGACAACCAGTTCGTAGGAGTCCTGCTGGTACTGCAAGAACTCGGAGAATACGAACTTGTACAGAAACTGGGCCGTCCCTATCTCAATAATGGCAGCTCTGCGATCGCACAAGGGCGCTTCGGCGACCCCCAGCTAGTGCGACCAGACATAGTTTTAACCATCGCCCTGTCCTGCTTAGAACTAGGCAGGGAACAGTGGCAACAAGGTCAATACCAAAATGCCACCAAATCACTAGACGCAGGTCAAGAACTGCTGCTGCGCGAAAGCCTATTTCCAAGCGTGAGGGGTGAAATGCAAACCGATATATACAAACTCCGTCCGTACAACATCTTACAATTACTATCCCTCCCAGAAGAAAAAGTCTCCGAACGTCGTCAAGGACTAAAAATCCTGCGAGAAATGCTCGAAGAAAGGGGTGGGATCGATGGTTCCGACGACGATCGATCGGGCTTGGGCATCGAAGACTTCCTACGCTTCGTCCAACAACTGCGGAAACACCTAACCAGCAGCGAGCAGCAGACCTTATTTGAAGCAGAAGCTGCCCGCCCCTCCGCTGTAGGCACTTATCTCTCGGTTTACACCCTACTAGCTCAAGGATTTGCAGCCAGACAGCCCTCCATGATCCGTCGCGCCAAGCTGATGCTGATGCAGTTAGGCCGCCGCCAAGACGTCCACCTCGAAAAAGCCGTATGTTCCCTGCTGCTGGGCCAAACAGAAGAAGCCAGCAGAGCCCTAGAACTCAGTTCCGAAAAAGAACCCCTCGCCTTCATTCGCGAAAACTCCCAAGATTCTCCCGATTTGTTGCCGGGGCTGTGCTTATACGCCGAACATTGGCTACAGGAAGAAGTATTTCCGCACTTCCGGGACTTGGCAAAGCAGTCAGTTTCCTTAAAAGATTACTTTGCCGATCCCAAGGTACAAGCCTACCTGGAATCCTTGCCACTGGATACAGAAACAGCCAACGAGTGGGTAGTAGCCCAACCCCGCTCTACTGCCAAGGCTCAAGCTAGAGCGGCACTCACTAGCTCACTCCAGCCATCTCCAGCCATTACAGGGCGATCGCCCACTGTGACCTTGACCCCCGGCCCCGCCATCATACCCCCCCCAGGGCCAAGCCCCAAATATGAGGGGACCGCAGCCCCACCTATCCCCCCAGTCACCCCCCAGAACTCGACAGCTACCCCCACCGCACATCCCCCTTCCTCCACCTCCAAAGAACGCCGACGCCCCCATTCCTCCCGTCGCAGTGCCAAGAGTAGTGCAGGGCCAATGGGTGATTTAGTCGATCGAGCCAGGACACTAGGCTCGCAAATTTCAGCCCAAGTCAAGTCCATGCCTCGAAATCGGCTAGCTCTGCTGCTAGTAGCTGGTTTTCTGAGTCTGTTAATCCTGTGGTTGATTTTCAGTATCTTAGGTGGCATCCTCCAAGCTCTCTCAGGCCCATCTCTGCAAGGAGAACAAGCCTTAGTCAGCCTGGAAGCACCACCGATCGAAATTCCCCCCTTAGCCCCCGCCGCCCCAGAGCCTGGCCCTGTCGCCCCAGCCTCCGGCTCCGTCACAGAAGAAACAGCGCAGCAAATGATTCAAAGTTGGCTCTCAGCCAAAGCAGCAGCCCTCGGCCCCAATCACGCTATCGATGAATTAAAGCAAGTTCTGACGGAACCTGCTTTGTCTCGCTGGCAATTGATGGCAGAAGCTCAACAGCGAAACAACGCCCACCAGCGTTATACACACAAGCTGGAAATTACAAAGGTAACAACAAATCCGACTAATCCCGATCGGACCGAAGTCGAAGCCCAAGTTACCGAAAAAGCCGAAGTGTTCGATCGCGAACAGCTAGTTACTTCCCGTAACGAAAACCTCCGTATTCGCTACGACTTGATCCGCCAAGACGGACAATGGCGCATTATGGATTGGCAAGTTATGAAGTAGGAAATTGGTTATTTGTTATTGGTTAATGGCGACGCCGTTAACAAACAACAAATAACAAATAACCAATAAAAAATAACAAATAACCAATAACAAATAACCAACAACAAATAACAAATAACCAATAACAAAAAATAAGATACAATAAGAATAACAAATTTAAGCGATCGACCTTATTTCACAGTCAAGCTATGCAATCTACAACAAATCAGTCCGAGACAGAGCAGGTAATGGACGCGCCCAAACACGGCTTGCCAGTTACCATCATTACAGGATTCCTCGGCAGCGGCAAAACAACCCTGCTCAACCATATCCTGACCAACCAGCAAGGTTTGAAAACCGCCGTTTTAGTCAACGAATTTGGCGAAATTGGCATCGACAACGAACTGATTGTCACCACCGAAGACAATATGGTCGAGCTCAACAACGGCTGCATTTGCTGCACAATTAACGAAGATTTGGTAAATGCAGTTTACAAAGTTTTAGAACGTCAAGAAAATCTAGATTATTTAGTAGTAGAAACTACCGGACTCGCCGACCCCCTACCAGTAGCTTTAACTTTTTTAGGCACTGAATTGCGAGACATGACTCGTCTCGATTCCATCGTGACAGTAGTAGATGCCTCCAATTACAGCTTGGATTTGTTCAATTCTCAAGCAGCATACAGTCAAATTGCTTATGGCGATATTATTGTTCTCAACAAAACAGATTTGGTTGAGGAAGCAGATTTAGATTTGTTGGAAGTTAAGATTCGTGATGTCAAAGAAGGCGCTCGAATTCTCCGCACAGTAAAATCCCAAGTTCCTCTGCCACTCATCCTCAGTGTAGGATTGTTTGAATCGGACAAATATTTCCAAGCTGAAGAAACTTCTAGCAGTCACGACCATCACGACCATCACGACCACGCTCATCACGACCATCACGACCATCACGACCACGCTCATCACGACCATCACGACCATCACGACCACGCTCATCACGACCATCACGACCATCACGACCACGCTCATCACGACCACGCTCATCACGACCACGCTCATCACGACCATTCAGACCATTTAGATAATGATGGATTTACCTCACTTTCATTTCAGAGTGACAAGCCGTTTTCTCTGAGGAAATTTCAATATTTCTTAGACCACCAAATGCCTACAAATGTGTTTCGGGCAAAAGGGATTATGTGGTTTGAAGAAAGTCCCAAACGGCATATTTTTCACTTGAGTGGTAAGCGATTTTCCATCGATGATGATGAGTGGAAAGGCGAACGGAAAAACCAGATTGTCTTGATCGGTCAAGGTTTGGATATCGAGACTTTGCGATCGCAAATCGAAAACTGTCTCTGTCTCCCTTCACCGAATCGCGGCAAAGGATTTGGCAAAAAATAAAGACAACAGGACTTACACAGTACAACTTCCATGCTAGAGCCTGGAAATGTCTAGAGGATCTATCTCGCTTTTATTCAACGAAAATAGGAGGTAGAGCCTTTGGATATGCGTTACCAGACTCTAGCTTGGTAACGAGTAAACAAGTAAGTTCTCTATCGATTACCAATTACCGATTCAGAATGCGAATCATAATCCAGCGATTGAAATACTCACCGTCGTGAACGAGCGGTGATTCTTGACACTTCATCGGATGAAGCTACCGGAGTAGTCTTACTCTTCCTCTGTGTCCGTTTAGAGTCGTGGCGATTCCCCATCCCGACTTGATTTATATTTTTTGCTGCATTCTCGTCTCTATCGTGCTCAATACCACAGCTTAGACAAAGCACCGAACGAATAGAAAGGTCTAATTTCCCCCATTTAAAACCACAGTCGGAACAGACTTGGCTCGTAGGTTCCCAGCGACTAATTACCCTAAACTCACGCCCAAACTTCTCCGATTTAGCTTCACAAAGGGAACGAAATTCGTACCAACCTTGTTGACTAATTACCATGGCTAATTTGCGATTCTTGACCATTCCTGACACATTCAAATCCTCCAAAATAATTGTTTGGTTTTCACTGACTACTTTGGTTGATAGTTTTTGCAGGAAATCTTGACGCAAGTCAGCAATTCGATTGTGCGTTTTGGCTATTTTAATTCGAGTTTTATGCCTGCGTTTTGAGTCTTTCTGCTGTCGGGCTAGCTGTTTCTGAAGTTTACGAACTTTTTTGTCTAGCTTTTTACAGCTAGGGCTTTTAGCTTTCCCTCCATCACTCATTACCGCAAAGGTTTTAATCCCTAAATCAATACCGACGCTCATGTGTTTAGCTTCGACTTGAACGGGTTCAACCTCCACCACGAAACTCAAGAAGTAACGGTTGGCACAATCTTTAATGACCGTTACTGATGTCGGATCGGATGGTAGTTCTCTCGACCAAATAGGCTTAATATTGCCAATTTTAGCTAGATAGACTTCCTCCCCTTTAATTGAAAAACCGCCAATCCTAAAACGTGCCGACTGACTGTTCGTGCGTTTCTTGAACTTGGGATACCCAACCTTGCGCCCCTTCCTTTTGCCTTTGCAAGACTGAAAAAAGTTCTTAAAAGCTGTTTCCAGATCTGCTACAGATTGTTGTAACGGGATATTCGATACTTCACTTAGCCAAGCTCTTTCGGTTGTCTGTTTCGCTTGAGTGATTACTACCTTTTGAAGTTCTGCCGATTTCGGCTTTTTCTCCGACTGCTTGCACAGTGCAAGAGCATCATTCCAGACTACGCGGACGCAACCAAACAACTGCGCTAAACTCTGTCGCTGTTGGTCTGTCGGATAGATTCTGTATCGATACCTTGCTTTCATTATTTTTGCTTTTTACTTACTCTATTATACTAGGTCTTACACGATCGAGAAAAATTAAAGCCGTCTTGAAAGACGGGGCTTGTACCCATTCTTTTGGTCAAATCGTCTCAAGTCGAAGTTAACGATCGAATAATTGGCAAAATTAGCCGCGGACTGAATCTGCTTGTAGGTATCGCAGACACCGACACCGAAGCAGAACTAGATTGGATGGCTCGCAAATGCCTAGAATTGCGTTTGTTTCCCGATCCAGCCACTGACACTGGCCGCTGGGAGAAATCCGTACAAGACATCGGTGGCGAGTTGCTGGTTGTCAGTCAATTTACGCTTTACGGCGACTGCCGCAAAGGTCGCCGACCTTCATTCGATCGCTCTGCGCCCCCAGAAGCCGCCTCCATTCTGTATGACAAATTTGTCGAAAAGTTGCGCGCCAGCGGTTTAAAAGTCGAAACAGGCTTGTTTGGAGCTCAGATGCAAGTCTCTATAGATAATGATGGGCCGGTGACTTTGGTGTTAGAAAAAGAAGCAGGGTAAATTATCTACTGCTCTACCGGGTTTTGTCCAAGAATATTTCGTTATATCAATTCCGGTTGGATCGGAATGATGTAACCGCGAAGGCGCGAAGTACGCGAAGGAAGAGAAGAGAGAGTTTAATACAGGACGATGAAGAGAGGATTTTATATTACAGCCTGATGCAATGACAAAAACCCGGTTGCTTTGGTTGTCCTGAGAAAGGCTACATACCAATTTTCTAAATTAACCGGGTTTTGAAACTGCTCTGCCGTAGGTAGAGAATACATTGCAGTTCCCTACATTCTGCTGACTACCAATTCCAGAATCTTCCACCCCCAAAATCCCGTCTCAAGGCCAGTTAGTAAATTGTCCACTGAACGGCCTTGCTATACCCTCACTCGCAAGTGCGATCGCCCCACCTTCGCAAGAGATCAGAATGCTTGTGCAGTATAGGTTTAAGCACAAAATCACCAATGCTCTACAGCCAAAGCTTAAAATCAGATTCAGCAGCCAAAAACAGTTGCATGAGAGAGTGGAACACCCAAGTCACTGCACTATTTGTACTTCCCGTACATTCAATGTATAGAGAGTTGAATCCGCACAGCAAGCCAAACCGCCTGCAACTGCATCACTCACTCTCTGACAAAAGTCCTCGCACTGTCGCTGCGGTGCCCTACCACCTGATAAATACCATGACTGTCACAACTGCCACCAACTCCGTTAACTGCAACACTGCTTCTACCATCAACTCCCTTCCAACTGCCCCCTGCGAACAAACCCTCGAAATCCATAACCTTCCCAGCGTCGATACCCTAGCTTTGGCTGACTTCGCCCTCAAAGCGTTGCAAGCAGAGATGAAAACACCAAGCCGTAGCGCTCAATCTGTGGCGATGCGGATTGCTAAGGAAGTCGAACGGATTTGCCAAAAAAGCGATCGCATCCAAATTTCCGGCGAAGTCCAAGCTTGGCAAATCACCTTAGCCGAACACCGCTTGCAAAAAACCCTGGAATTCTATCGCCTCGGTTCCAAGCAAGGCCGCGTCGAACTTCACTCTCACCTCGCATCGATGATTTACCGCCATGTTGCTTCCTTTAGATCGAACTTGAACTACCAAGCTCGCTACAACATGATTGAAGACTTTTTGCAAGGCTTTTACATTGAATCTTTACGGGCTTTCCGCCGGGAACACCAACTCGATCTGAGCTACCAGCCCCGCACACAGCTAGAATTGGCTGAGTACATGGCTTTCACCGAACACTACGCCAAACGCCAAATTGGTTTACCAGGCCGCAACCGCCAACGCCTGATTGTCCTCCGCGCTCAAGGTTTTGCCAAGGGTCAACCTCCTGAAACTGCGATCGACATTGAAATGGCTGTAGAATCTGGCAAGGGAGAAGATGCAGAAATGTACAGCCGCTCTCCAGCGCTGCAACAAGTGCGCGAACAAATGGTGTCTGAAACTGTCGATCCGGCTGACGCTGTGTTGCGCGATCGAGTAGTATCGGAATTGATTGCTTATCTGGAATCGCAAAATCAGCCAGAATGTGTTAGCTACCTCAATTTGAAATTGCAAGACCTTTCTGCTTCTGAAATCGATCGCGTTCTTGGTTTGTCTTCCCGTCAACGGGACTACTTGCAACAACGTTTCAAGTACCACGTCGAAAAATTTGCCCGCACTCAAAACTGGAAATTAGTGCACGAATGGCTCGGTGCTGATGTCGATCAAAAATTGGGAATGACTTCGGACAAGTGGGAAACATTTCGCGCTCAACTTTCTCCCGAACAGCAACAACTGTTAGCAATGAAGCGGAATCAAGAAAGTGACAAGGACATTGCCACTGCCATCAAATGTACTCCCAAACAAGTCCAAAAACGCTGGGCGCAACTGTTGGATCTCGCTAGCCAGACTCGCAACAGCACCCAAGCCTAACGGGTACTCCAACATGAATGCAACCGTTTTCTTGAGACCCAAAAATGCGATCGGGTGCGGCGCAATCTCCAAAAAGCCCGCCCCGGCGTCCCCTCTCAAATCCCTAACTGGGGATGCTGGATTATGAAAGCTTTTGAGCTAATTAAATATATTAAAACAGCACTACATTTTCTTAATATTTATGATTCCCAGGTTATGCCTGGGAATTTGTTTTTAGAGATAACCTTGCGAACCTGGAGAACCCCCTCTTTTTTAAGGGGGGCTGGGGGGGATCTCTGGGTTTAAAAACACTCCCTAGTGGCGATCTCTAGGGCAAGAAAACACAGCCCAGTCACATAAATAACGTAGTGAGCTCAGATTTGGTATGATAATCAACACCGACGATCGCACCCGCAACAGGTACTAGAAAATTTATGTGTCTCAATCCCGGAGATGTACTAGCCGGACGCTACAAAATTATTGATAAATTAGGACAGGGAGGATTTGCTAGAACCTACACGGCTCAAGATATACAAAACCCCGGAAATCCCCCATGCGTGATTAAGGAAATTCCTTTTCCTAAATCAGAAAATTCCTTGGTGTTGGAAAAAGCCCGAAACCGATTTCAAAGCGAAGCTAGGGCTTTGCACATTCTCCGCAATGACTCGCGCATTCCCGAATTGTTCAATCACTTTGAGGAAAATGGCAACTTTTACTTAGTTCAAGAATTCATTCAAGGAACTCCCCTAAGTCAAGAACTCATTCAAGGGCAGCAGTGGACGGAAGCAGATGTAATCGCCTTGTTACGAGAAATTATAGAAATTTTAATTTTTATTCACACAAAAAATGTTATTCACCGCGATATTACACCTTCTAACTTAATTCGGCGCACAAACGATCGTAAAATTGTTCTGATTGATTTTGGAGCTGTCAAAGAAATCAGCACTTTCACCTCTAGCAATACAGGCGAAATATTGACATCGCAGGCGATCGGTACAAGCGGTTATATGCCCGCAGAACAATACAATCCACGGTCAAATTCGGGACCATACAATGATATTTATCCAGTAGGAATCATCGCGATTCAAGCTCTCACCGGGCGGCGTCCTACAAATTTGCCACACGACCCCGAAACAGGTGAAATACTCTGGATTTTTTCAACATCCGAGCGAGTTAGCGATGTTCTAACAAATATTTTAAATCAAATGGTGCGTTTCAATTTTCTGGAGCGCTACCAATCTGCTACTGAGGTGTTGGAAGCCTTGGACTCGGGACAACCACCGCCACCGGACTCGATCGAGTTGCTCCTCCAATTTGTGAGACAGCACTTTCGCTGGCTGCTATTCGGACTTGCAGGACTGGCTGTTGCATTGGCGATCGCACTTTTAATCCCCAGAATTTCTTCGCCACCAACGCCAGAATTTACACCCTCCGCAGATGGTGTAAGTTCTGGCGAAAAACTCCTAGTGCAAACCTCCGCCCTTTGGTCAAAACAAAGGGGAATTAATGAGTTTGCTAGCTTGAATTATTTAGAAGCTTTAAAATTGCTCAAACAGTCCTGGCGAGAAGACCGCAGAGATCCAGAAACTTTAATTTATATCAACAATGCGCTGCTCAAATCAATCAACGCAGAATATTACACCATCGCAATAGTCGTTCCCGTCCGCAGAAATCAGGACGGCAGTATTTTCAATGCCAACTTAGCAGAAGAACTGCTGCGCGGCATTGCTCAGGCTCAAACAGAAGTTAATTTAAGTCTCATCACTCCCAATAATAGCAATAAAGACTTTCCCGGTCAAGAATTGCTCGAAACAAAACCTCTTAAAGGCAAAGGACTCAGAGTCATCATCGCCGATGACGCCAATATCAAATCCTACGCAGTTAAAAGAGCAAATTCTCTGGTCGCTCAGCCCGATATTTTAGCAGTAATCGGACACTACACCAGCGACATGACCGTGGAAACAGTAGATATTTACGATCGCAATAAACTTGTCGCTATTTCTCCGGGAAGCACAACAGAAGAACTGACACGCAAACCCCGGAAATTTTTCTTTCGGACGGCTCCGACAACTAGCATAGAAGCTGAAGCTTTAGTAAATCAACTAATCTCAGTCGATCAGAAAAAAGTTGCAGTATTTTACAATCCCAACAGTCCGTTCAGCGCTTCTTTGTGGGAAGAATTTAAAAAACAATTTGAAGCCCTAGGAGGAACGACTTTTAGAATCAATAATTATTACGATTTATCTAAAAATAATTTTAACGCCCCAGCAGCAATCCAAGAAGTAGAAAAACAGGGGAAAATAGCCATACTTTTGATTCCAGATGGTCAAGTCACCAGTTCCCTAGAAAATGCGATCGAAATGATTAAAGCTAACAACGATCGCAATTGGATAGTCGGCCCTTGGACGCTGTACGAAACGAGAATATTAGAATTAGCAAAAAAGTTAAAGTCTGTTAAAAAACTGGGAATATCCGTGTTTTGGCATCCGTTAATCAGTTTTGACAAAAAATTTCCACTCAACGCTGAAAAATTGTGGGGAGGCCCGGTAAATACTCGATCGGCCTTAACCTACGACGCAGCCAAAACACTGATTAAAGCCCTAGAAATACAGGAGCAACCAAGTCGGGAGGGAATGCAACAAACCTTAGCATCGCCAAATTTTCAAGCCAGTGGAGCCACGGGTATAATTGAATTTGACCCAAACACCGGGAATCGAAAAAACTCTCCTAAACGATTGGCGCACATTGTTCCGTGTTCTAGAGAACAATTTGGCCTGACATTTGTGCCGATCGAATTTCCCACAGCCGCCGCCGCAGGTTTAAAATGCGAGTAAATTAATATCTTGCACCATTCTCAACCAACCTGTAGATACAAGGGGCGGGTTGTACAAACCATTTGTGCCTAAAATCAATAATTTCATAAACCCGCCCCGCCCGGTGCAACTATCGCCACAGGTGCAACATATCAATTTATTAGATATATTGAACAAGGCTAGTTTTTTTTATAGGAACACTTATGAATATCAATCTCGCTCCCTTCCCCGGTTCTAGTCTCAAACCCGCAGCCCAAAATATCTGTGCACTCAAACAAGTCTTCCAGACAATTGATGCCCATAGCTGTCCGGGTTCCTATAACTTCCATATGCACACAGTGTACTCGGATGGACGCTTGCAGCCAGAGGAATTGCTCCAAAAAGCGATCGCCCTTGGTGTCAAAGGCTTAGCTATTACAGACCACCATAGCACCAAAGGCTACGAAAAAGCTCAAATTTGCTTGGATAATTGGAAATTAGACCATCCCGACAACAATAGCATCATACCCTCTCTGTGGACAGGGGTGGAAATTAATGCTGAATTACTCAATAACGATGTACATATTCTCGGTTATGGCTTCGATCCGCAACATTCCAGTCTCCAACCCTACTTAGGAGGTAAAGGTACAGAAGGAACTTATTTGTATCCAGCCATCAGGGTAATTGAAGCTATTCATGAAGCAGGAGGTTTAGCCGTTCTGGCCCATCCCTGTCGGTATCGTTCTACCGCAGAGAAATTAATCCCAGAAGCTGCTCGTTTCGGCATTGATGGTGTAGAAATTTACTATGCCTACGGTAATCCAAATCCTTGGAAACCAAGCCCCAAACAAACTGCTTTAGTTAAAGATTTAGCAGAAACTCACAGCTTGTTTGGAACTTGTGGAACTGATTCTCACGGCCTGAGTATTTTAGTCAGAATCTAGATATAGGATCGGATTCAAACTTAAGGCTCTGCTTTGAACTTATCGCATAAGTTTTCTGCAATAAGTTGACCAACTTGCTCATGGCCTTGGCTATTCCAATGACCTTCACAGGGCAGAGCATTGGGAAAGCCCTGTACACAAGTTTGATTTTTTTCTGCATACTCTCGCAATCGCGGGACTGTATCCAATGTCGTAATATTGAGGCGATCGCCAAGGGATTTGATTCTATGATTAGGATAATACAAGTCCTTAATGCCAGATTGTTTCATATGGTCTTGACGAGCTATAGGATCGGGATGGACTTGAGCTCCCGTACTGACAATCAAAACCATAAAATCTGTCTTTTTTGCCTTAACTTCCTGATTCATTAGTGTAATTAATCCTTCTGTCACCTGCCAAGCCTCTTTCCATACTGGCTCAATAGGTTCTTGAAAGTTCTTAGGGGATAGTTCTTTTTCTGTGGCATCAAGCAGACGTTTTTTATGATCTAAATCAACTTTTCTGACTAACCGCAAAATGCGTGAATTATTGACGAACCAAGTGGGAAGATAATCAACCGAGGAAAATTTTAAATAGTCATGTTCTTCCGGTGACATTTTCAGCCATGACATATCTGGGACTAATTCACCATTTTTATATAAAAAAAAGGGCCGACGTTTATAAAAATCAAGCTTTTTTGAATTGTTAATAATATCGTTGCCTGGAAAAAAAGCTAAAATCACTAAATCGGGAGAATATTTCCAGACTTTCTGGCGCAGAGTCATTAGTTCTTGAGCCGTCCCATAACCTTGAACCCCAAAATTAATTACCTCAACTTTGCGATCGCCTAAAGCAGTACATTTTTTATTGAGTTGCTTTCTCATTTTCCACCAAAAAGTCTTTTCCATCGGCACTTGTAAAGCTTCGGCATAGGAATCTCCCACCAGCGCGATCCGAAAAGTTTTTGGTGGTTTCTCCTTCGTATGTTCACGATCGCGTAAACCATCTTTATTCGCTTGGATAAAAGAGCGCTCCCCTTCACCCAGCCACTCGAAGGACGCGCCCGGATTCAATGACCAAGCTCCAGCGGGATCGTCGAATCTGTAAGTATCAAAAGAGACAGGCTCACTGGGCTTTTTCAGACCTTTAATTCCCCCCAGATGAAGACCTAATTCTCCCAGGAAAACACCCGCCATAATTCCCCCCAAAATTAGGCTCAGTTGTTGCCCCCATAAACTTAGTTTTCTCATGTTAGTTTTCTCATGGGTAGAAAGCTGAAATCTGGAACTATAGCAGTCCTTGCAGGAGTCGTAAAGTTTTTACCCCACCCCAACCCGGACCTTATTAAGGTCCGGGAGTAAGAAATTCACAAATGATTTAGGATTGCTATAGATGCTAGCCTGATCTGTAGGTTTTACAGAACGCGATCGCCCCCAAGTCAAACTCAAAGGCGATCGCACTTAATTCCACTCAAATAGGACTCACACCAATTTAATGGGTCGTTGCATATATCCCGATCCCCCTAAATCCCCCTTAAAAAGGGGGACTTTGAATTCTTGCTCCCCCTTGTAGGGGCGGTGCCCCCGTGCCCGCCCTCTTGGCGCTGGGGGGATCAAATTCTATGCAACCTCATAAAAAATAGGACTCACAAAGCCCACGCTACAGAAACTATGCTGCTGGCACAAAAACACTTGCCGTAAGCTCGCTTGGGGCAACCCCTACAACGATACCCAAATAGCCGCCGAGTTTAATTGCCGTAGCACTAACAGGAGCTCCTCCATTCAGATTCAAACTTACAGCTTCCAAGGTGAGGCTAGCAAATACACTCCCGCCAGTTAGACCAATTTTGTCCCCAACAGTAAAGTCTGTAATCACATCTGCCTCTGCTAAGGTGGCAGCCGTCGCCGCCCCTCCGGTTAGAATAAATGTATCGCTTCCACCGCCACCTGTGAGAATGTCTTGACCGCGATCGCCACTCATTATGTCGTCGCCTAAGCCACCAATCAGGACATCATTTTCTTTACCACCGGTGATAGTGTCATTGCCATCTCCTCCGGTGAGAGTATCGTTGTCATTGTTGCCGGACAAGTTGTCATTACCAGCACCGCCGTCAATCTGATCCGATCCTTTACCGCCTGGTAAAGAGTCGTTGCCAGCCCCTCCGTCGATTGTATCGGCTCCTTGCATTCCGTTAATGATGTCAGAGCCGCTTGTCCCGGTAATATTGTCGTTGCCAGATAGCCCCAAGATTGGTTTGCCAGCAGCAGCCGGGGGCAGTGATGACACCAAAATATTGTCATTATTGTCTGACAGGTTGTAAGACTGACCGCTAACAGCGTTGGCTGGTTGCCCAGTGGGAGTACCAGGGCCGGAAGAATTGATTGCAGGTGCCGCGATCGTTACAGGCGTACCACCAGCAGTTGGTGTTGGCGTTGGCGATGGTGTCGGAGTAGGTGCTGGTGTAGGCGTTGGAACTGGAAAAGGTGTTGGTGTTGGTGTCGGAGTAACAGGTGTTGGTGTTGGAGTAACAGGTGTTGGTGTTGGAGTAACAGGTGTTGGTGTCGGAGTAACAGGTGTTGGTGTCGGAGTAACAGGTGTTGGTGTCGGAGTAACAGGTGTTGGTGTCGGAGTAACAGGTGTTGGTGTCGGAGTAACAGGTGTTGGTGTCGGTGTGATAATGGGGGTGTCGCCACTCCGGGGGGTCAACGTGACAGTACCTTGAGGAACGGTGACCTGTAGGCTGTAATCAGCAGGGAGACCTCCAGCTTTAGCACCGGTGACGCGGATTCTGTAGTTAGTATTTGCTTGGCGCGCGACTCCATTAAGCTGCGCGTCCAAACCGCCACCGTTGTTATCATCGGAAACAATAGTGCCAGTATTAACGTTGACGAATTGCACAAAAGGGTCAAAACCAGGTGTCGCGCTGCTGAGGTTAATGGTGAGAAGTTGGTTCACCAAGGATGTAGTTACTAAAAATTCATCAGCCAGTGTGTTGCCGGTGTTGAAAGTGGGAGCTAGAAAAGTAAAGTCTTTGCTGCCTTCCAATTTACCAGTTAATGTAACGGCAAGAGCGCCGGTTAAGGGGCTGCCACTGAAGTCGCTACCTCTGGGAACTAAACTGATATCGCCCGTAGGAATGGTGGCCTGTAAACTGTAGGGATTAGTAGACGACGGTTCGAGTTTGAAAAAGCTGGTGACGCGGACTTTGTACTTAATGCCGCCGGCAATTGTGAAAGAATTAGGAGTGGTCGCAGGGTTAGTACCATCCTGGATGGTAGGCCGATTGGGTGCAATCAGTGAGTTAAGATTAGTGGAATCGGTATCGTCTGAATCAGCAATTACCTCACCTGTCGTGGCATTTATAACTTCCAGGAACGTGTCATAATTGAGACCTGTAGCCGTAAGAGAAAGCGTGACAGGTTGCCCGATCGCAGATGTATTTAAGTCATATTCATCAGCCCGCGTGAAGCCGCCGCCGAAACTGGGAGCTGGAAAAATAATGTCATTCCCATCAAGTTGACCAGTTTTTGTATCAGTATTTGCCATTGGATTTAACCTCAATAATTAAAGTTTCAACCGAGTTTCTGAAGTAGGGACACGGCACCGTGCCCTTATTCGTGTCAACTTAACGTCAAACCCTGTCACAGACTGCTGGCAAGACTATTAACCCTAGATCCCCCCTAGCCCCCCTTAAGAAGGGGGGGACAAGAGTCCGATCAAAGTCCCCCTTCTTAAGGGGGATTTAGGGGGATCTAGACTTGGCTATGAACGAGAGATACCAAGGATTTCAGCCTTAAGTTGACACTAATGGGCTCGCTTGAGTGTCCCTACCGTGGGGATAGATCGATCGCGCGGTGTCTTTCATAAATGTGGAATCTGCTATATTGCTACACATCTCCCACGAGTCACCTGTGCAGTCATGCTGAAATCTGGAACTAGATGCTAGCTTTATTTGTAGGTTTTACAGAAGGCGATCGCACCTTTTTAAACACCAGTAAATGCAACTAATCAACTAAATTACCTAAAAAATCCTGAACTTACGCAGTGTAAAACATTGGTAGGAGTAACTCATAAATTGCCCTACACAACATAGACTTTACAACTTAGTTTTGCGCCCGTCCTAAATTGTATTCCTACGAGCACGTCTTATAAAAAAACTCGGTAAGTGGGAAACTCAGCGACTTCAGTCCTGAGAGGGAAACGAATCGGCGATTTCAATCGCCTTGAATCCCCCTTGCGAGGGAGAGGGGTATGGTTGCCCCTCTAGGGAGATATGGTTGTCTCCAGCCCCTTTCGGGTAATGTTCGCCTCGACCTGGTTATAAAGGCTTGTTAGACCTGCAACACTGTTTCAGTGACTTTAAAACTGTTTAATTGCAGATGACAGAGCGGAAAACTGGCGTCGCATTCGCCGGTGTCGTGACCTAAATAACGTCTCCTCAGAAGAGGGGTCTGGTCAGTATAGCTTGCTCGATTTTTCTTACAAGCTCAGTGGCGTTGATTCCCTGAGTTACTGACAGAGTGAAATTTGCATTAATTAGTTTATTTTTGGCTGATTGACTAGAAGCTTACTGTTTTCCAAAAGCAAGTTCAAGAGTTTATTGATTTGAATTATATATATATATATATATATATATGATAAATAAAAGTTATTTAAGTTGCGATCGCCCTACTGTTTGAGTTCGGAAAGATTAATTTTTTATAAAAAATAGTCGCTACTTTTTCCCCGCACCAGTAAACAACTTTTTACCGGGTGCGTGACAGTCCGCAGTCGCAAGTTGCGAGTCAAATATTGCTCGCTGTCACGCACCCTACAATTACCTTTCCGGGAACAACTGACAAGACCGATTAGTTGGCTGATTCGCCCAATTTAAGCGAGAATTGCCAAACCGATCCATCCAACCTTCCAAATAAACCCGATTAGCCTTTTTTTCCTCTGGATTAGATGTATTCATTGGATGAGGTGCTAAACCCAAAATAGTCGCCGTAGTCACGCAAAACATCGACTTTTGAAAACTCTGACAAATTTGCACCCGCACATCATCTTCGCCTCGACAGCTAGTGCGATAAATTTCTTGCAAATACTCCGGCAAAAAATGCCGCATATCTTGCATCAATTGAGTTGGCGGAATTCCCGCGCCTCCAATCGGTAAAGGATCGGCAAACAAAGCACCATAGCTAAAGTCTCTTTGTTGTTCCGGGATTTGATGAGCTTGAGCGTTGTAGGAAACTACTCCAAAAAATGCAGTTCCCCGAAAGAAAATTGACTCGACATAGGGAATCGCTACATCTGCTAAAAATGTCAATCCAGCCTCTGGAGGAATGATATTGTAGACTTGACCGCTAATCTTGACGCTGTAGGTAATTGGTAAACTGGCGGCGGCCACTAACCCAGCTTTGACAAAATCAACTACGTCAGCAATAGACTTAGTTTCCCCTCTATCGTAGGAATCAGATAAGTCCATAAACAAATCACTCATTACCCGCCAAAACTGACCTAAACCGGTGTAGTAAGCCAGCATCCGCACTTGTTCCGGCAAAAAATCAGGAAATGCTTTATGGAGTCCCTGCATGAAAAAATTGCCTTTTAATTTAGCAGCGATCGCATTTTCGACCAAATTATCAAACTCTGGCGAATCCAAATAACTATCCAAACCGCCACCACCGTGCCACAGCATTGTTTTCATGCAATATTCGGCATACTCAAAGTTTATGCGATCGTGCCACAAATAGCGCATCAATTTGGGCAGAGTAACTTCCCCATTGAAATATTTAAAAAATGGAAAAAGCACTAAAAACTGTTCTTCAGCGATGTAGTTTAGATTCAGAGAATAAGCATCTAAAACAACTGCATAACTTTTAAGAACTCCGACTACTTCTATTAAATTTTCTGCCGATTCAGGAAGTAAAGCTTGGCCTGATTCCAAGATGTCAATGTATGCTGAGAGCGGATGAGAAGATGGTTTTAATACGGTACTCGTCATTTTAATTTAACCTTAAATGAAGGAAGAAGGAAGAAGGAAGAAGGAAGAAGGAAGAAGGAAGAAAGATGTTTGTAGTAACAACTTTAGTCCTTTCATGATGCACTAAAAGCTTTTCAGATATAGCATTTCTTGGTCTGGTAGGGACACTGCCGTGGGGAGCATTCAGAATTTGCAAATATATCGGTAGGGGCGAAGCATGACCGTAGTAAATCCTTGCTTTTAACCAATAACTTATCTGCCGGAATGCGAGAGCCCTTACAAAATCGGGATTCTCCCCTGCCCATTGGTGTCAACTTAAGCTGTCAGCCCGCCCCGTGTCCGTTAGTCATTCATCAAGTCCGCCAGGGGTTGAAACCCCTGTCTAATAGCGAAAGTCCTCTCAAAGAGGACTGAAGAGAAGAATCTCAACTCCTGCCGTCCTCTTTTAGAGGACTGTCTTCTTTGAGACAGGGGTTTAAACCCCTGTCGGACTATCGGTTTGACGTTAAGTTGACACCAATGTCCCCTGCCGTGTCCCTACAGCTAGGTCATATTTTATGGTAAGTTTTGAGCGATCGCCTTAACTTGCGTTGGCACATTAGCTACCATCGCGATCGCCGTTTTCTCACTCAAAGCCACAATCACTCCCGGCTGTACTCCCATAATCAGAATAATCACAGCCAATACCAAAGAAGGAATGCGATCGCCCCAACGCACTTGTGGTAAACTCACCACCAAATCCGAAAGCCGACCAAAAAAAGCACGATTGACCATAATTAAAAAATAAACTGAAGTCAAACCAGTGCCGATCATGCACAGCAAAGTTTGCACCGGAAACACTTGCAAGCTACCGCGAAATACCAAAAATTCAGCAATAAATCCAGCCAAACCAGGAATACCCGCACTAGCCATCACTCCCAGAATCATTAAACTACCAATCATCGGCAAACCTCGATCGGGATTAAACAAACCCCGCAGCACATCTAAATTACGGCTACCTGATTTTCGGTAAACAACACCGACGGTTAAAAACAGTAGCGCCGAAATTAAGCCGTGGCTTACCATTTGTAAAACAGTACCCAACATACTCACCGGAGTAGCCGCAGCGCTAGCCAACAGAATGTAGCCCATGTGAGCGATCGAACTATAAGCTACCATTTTCTTCATATCTTTTTGGGCGATCGCGCAACTAGCCCCATAAAGCACACTGACAACAGCCCAACTCGCCAGCCAAGGTGCAGCCACCGCCCACGCATCAGGAAACAAACCCAAGCCAAATCGCAGCATCCCGTAGGTTCCCAACTTCAAAAGCACCCCAGCCAGCAACACCGAAACCGGAGTCGAAGCTTCTACGTGAGCATCAGGAAGCCAAGTATGAAAAGGCACCAAAGGCATCTTAATCCCAAAAGCCAACAACACCCCAGCTAGCAACACAATTTGCCTCACCAAAGGCAAAGGTAAAGCACCCTGCAAATGCGATGCACCCACAGCACCAACAATATCAAAACTAGAAGCACCACTCAGCCAAACCGTCCCCAAGAAAGATGCCAGCAGCACAATCCCAGCAAACGCAGTATAGATTAAAAACTTAGTAGCAGCATAACCCCGACGTTCGCCTCCCCAAATCGCAATTAACAGGTAAAGCGGAATTAGTTCCACCTCAAAAAACAGGAAAAACAGCAGCAAATTTTGAGCTAAAAAAGCCCCACTCACGCCACCCATTATCAGCAAAATCAAAGAATAATAAATTCGAGGTCTCCGAATAGACTCATCTGTGCTGTAAATAGCCACCCCAGTCAGCAGACAATTTAAAATCACCAAAGGCAGAGACAAACCATCAACACCCAGATTGTAGTTCAATCCCAAAACATCTATCCAAGGCAGAAATTCTACAAACTGCAACTGACTCGCATTTATATCAAACTGAGCCGCTAAAATCACCGATAAAATCAAAGTTATACCTGCCATCGCCAGGGCCAGATTCCGCACAATTTTAGAACTAACCGAACTAGGCCAAAAACCAATCAGAGCCGACCCCAATATGGGTATCCAAATTAAAGCACTAAGCATCAATTAAAACTTTCCTTTACTACAACTTTTAAAACTATATTTAAGATTAGCGCAAACCCAGACAAGATAAAAGCGATCGGCGGATTTTTTTTGTTAACATAGGTTCAGATGTATTTGGAACCATCCTATGACCTCAAGTCTTACAGAAAGTCTCACAGACCGGGAAGATTTGCAAGTTCGATCGGCATACCCTTCCACCCGCCTCACAGTTGCCGACTTGGAACAACTGCAAGGTATACTCTGCGAAGCACAGCTAGACTACCAATTAGAACTCGTAGACGGGAAGATTATCATTATGGGCGGATCAGACATTGTATCGAGCGAAATTGGACTTGAGTTTGGCAGACTTTTGCTTAACTGGGTCAAACCCCGCAAATTGGGACGAGTGTTTGAATCTAGTGGCGGGTTTATTCTCCCGAATTCCGATCTGAGAGTTCCTGATGTTTCTTTTGTGGTAGCCTCGCGCCTCAAACAAAGTAAAAGGTATTTTGCCGAACTCGTCCCCGATTTAGTTGTAGAAATAAAGTCTCAGTCCGATCGCATTAAACCCCTGCGAGAAAAAATCCTCTCATTTCTCGAACTCGGAGCAAAAGTAGGAATATTAATCGATCCAGACAAATGCACAGTCACAATTTACCGCCCCGCAACCGAACCAGTTATATTGAGAGATGGAGACATTATTTCAATTCCTGAACTATTACCTGGTTGGGAAGTTCCCGTTGCAGAATTATGGCCGATCGAGTTTGAGTAAAATTGGATAAAAAGCAGACAAACCCAGAATAAAATCATCTGCTCTCATCTGCTCTCATCTGCGGTTTAAAACAACCAAACTATCAAAGCCAGCAATACAGCCACTCCCCCAGCAATAGTCAACACATAAAACTGGGACTGACCATTACCACTATACTTCAAACCTTCGCCACTGAAAATGGTGGCAAAACCAAACAAATTCACCACGCCATCCACCACATACCTGTCAGTCCAAGCACTCATCTTAGAAATAGAATCAACTGCCCAAACCACAGTCAAACGGTAAACGCGATCGATATAAAAATCGTAAGCCAACAAATCCTGCAAAGCCGGAATCGGTAATCGCACAGGCCTAGGTATAACCCCATACCAATAAATAGCCACCCCGATCGCACAACCAATAAACCCAGACAACATCAACAACGGTGTATCCAAAGTTTTCAACAGCAAATTTAAACTATCAAAATCTCCAGTTTCAGCCCAAGGTCCACTCCAACTAATTAATAATTGCCACCGCTGCAACATCCAAGGCACTAAGAGTCCCGTAACAGTTAAAATTACCATTGGCACAGCCATTAGCCATCCGACTTCTGGAGTTCGGTGAGTTTTTGGCTGCGGTTTTCCGACAAACACCAAACCAAATACGCGAGTTAAATTGAGCGCCGTCAAACAATTAACTAACAGCAGCACAACTACCAACCATAAAGGTACTGTCCAAAAACCATTCAGCCAGCGCCGCATTGCCCAAAAATTCCCTAGGGGCAACAGTGCTACCATCCCCGCAGCGCCTACTACAAAAGCCGCAGTCGTGGCGGGCATTCTCGACCATAAGCCACCCATTTCTGTTAAATCTTGAGTGTTGGTGGTCGAAATAATCGACCCAGCGCTCATGAATAATAGTGCCTTGGAAATCGAGTGTGCGAACAGTAACAGCAAAGCAATGTCAACTTGATTTAACCCCACTGCGATAAACACCAAACCTAAAGAAGCGCTCGTGGAATGGGAGAATGTTCTTTTGAGGTCGATTTGGGCGATCGCCACTAAAGAAGCCCCAACCGCCGTCACCGCACCCAAAACCACCAACACCGCACCAGTCATCGGCGACAGCGCCAAAACCGGCTGAAGTTTAATCAAAACATAAGCCCCACCACCCACAACTACCGTATTCCGCATAATTGAAGCTGGGTTCGGCCCTTCCATCGCCTCGTCTAGCCACAAATGGAAGGGAAATTGAGCGCACTTAGCCGTAGGTGCGGCAATTAAAGCCAAACCTAATAAATTCCCAACTACAGGAGATAAAGTTGCCGATTCTGCCCATGTTTCTAAATCCGAAAAATTCAAACTTCCTGCTAAAGTAGAAAGTGTCACTACTCCCATCAGCAGGGGTACATCTCCCACTCGTTTGGTTAAAAACGCATCACGAGCCGCGGTGACTACCAGGGGTTGAGCGTACCAAAATCCTACTAGCAAGTAAGTTGAAAGTGTCAGCATTTCCAACAAAGCGTAAGTTAGAAGCAGCGAATCGCTAATTGCAATGCCACTAATTGCTGCTTCAAAAAAACCCAGCAACCCGAAAAATCGAGCCATCGCCCAGTCTTTTTCCATGTAGCCCAAAGCATAAATTTGTGCTAGCAAACTTAGAAATGCCACCAACTCCATTGCGCCCACACTTACGGTAGAGATTTCTAGGGCAAAAGATAGGTTTAAGTCTGTTACTTGCACCCAGTTTAGCAGCAATTGTTGAGGTGGTTCATTCCAAGTTTCTCTGAAAATCACTGACCCGTGGATAAAAGCCAACACAGTCATCAACAAATTGAAATAAGCCGCTGGTCTCGGCCCTGTTTTGCGAATAGTTCCCGTAGACCAAGGCAAAGTTAAAATAGCACCTATTAAGCCATATAAAGGTACCCACCAACAGGTTTGGAGGAGCAATGGATTCATGAATTTATCCTGATAAATTTGGATTTTACTGCTGTCTTTATGAAAAAAATATCCGCGAGCGATCGCACCCTCGAATTTTGGCTAAACGTGATTGTATAGTTTTGGCAAAATTTTTTGCACTAATGTTAACTATACCTTAAAGAACTCAAACTGAGAATTCTATCACTGAGAAATTAGTTTTTACCGCATAAGCGAACTCTACTTGACAAGTATTTTTACTTAGCGGACTCTCCAATTGCCACCTGCATCTACTCCTGACTATGTTAAGTTTATTAAAAAAATATTAAATCATTTTAAGGATCATAAAATATTTTAATTTTTGTTATTAAACATTATGATGTTGGTTTATATTGTCAAGGTACACAGCTTACCCTATTCTTAGAGGATAGGAAGCTTTAAACCGTTTTTCTAAATAATCTGGGCTCCCCCGTCCAATTTTTAAAATTGGTCAAAGATTTGTAACGGTAATTCCACTAACTCTCGCTTAGGAGATTCAAAAATGTCAATTGCCGTGGGAATGATTGAGACAAAAGGTTTTCCCGCTGTTGTGGAAGCTGCCGACGCTATGGTCAAAGCTGCTCGTGTCACCCTCGTGGGCTATGAAAAAATCGGCAGTGCCCGCGTCACAGTAATTGTGCGTGGTAACGTGTCGGAAGTCCAAGCCTCAGTAGCAGCAGGAGTGGAATCCGTCAAACGGGTCAACGGCGGAGAAGTTGTCTCTACCCACATCATCGCCCGTCCCCACGAAAACCTAGAATATGTTTTGCCGATTCGCTATACCGAAGCAGTCGAACAGTTCCGTGGCGACTAAGTTCTCACCGCACAGAAACTTAGTTCAGTGAAAAATTAGTGCAACCGTCAAAAAAACATCGTTTAGTTCCCCCAATATTAAATCAGGAGTAGAAACAATGGCAATTGCAGTTGGCATGATTGAAACTTTAGGCTTCCCGGCAGTTGTAGAAGCAGCCGACGCGATGGTCAAAGCAGCCCGCGTTACCCTAGTAGGGTACGAAAAAATCGGCAGCGCACGGGTTACAGTCATCGTCAGAGGAGATGTCTCGGAAGTACAAGCTTCAGTGGCCGCTGGAGTAGAATCCGTCAAGCGTGTTAACGGCGGACAAGTTATGTCCACCCACATCATTGCCCGCCCTCACGAAAACTTGGAGTATGTACTACCCATTCGCTACACCGAAGCTGTGGAACAATTCCGCGAAGGCGTGAGTGGCATTCGCCCACTCAATAGATCTTAAGACAGGCGATCGTTCATTGAGCTTTTGGTAATTAAAAATTAAAAATGAAAAATTTAAAATCCTGAGAGATTTTGATTTAGTATTTTTAATTTTTAATTGAGTAGGAGATGGCAGATTGGTTGTTAGTCATTAGTCATTACTCATTAGTTATTAGTCATTAGTTATGAGTCATTAGTTATTAGTAGACAAATAACTATAAAAGACGAAAAAAATGATGGAGGAAGGCTAATCTAAAAAGACTAATGACATCGAAAAATTGACAATTACCAATTACCAACTACCTGTAACCTAAAATGCAAATGGCAAAAGTTCTCGGCACAGTTGTCAGTACCCAAAAAGAGCCTAGTCTCAGAGGATCGAAATTTCTGCTGCTGCAATTCATCAATGAAGAAGGTTCGCCAGTTCCCGGATATGAGGTAGCCGCTGACTGTGTGGGCGCTGGTATAGATGAATGGGTTTTAGTAACTAGGGGAAGCGCAGCCCGGATTGCACCAGGAAGCGAAAACCGTCCGCTGGATGCTTTGGTGGTAGGTATTATAGATACTGTCAATGTAGAAAATCGCCTCATTTACAGTAAAAAAGACGACCCGTACCGCTAGTTGACAGTTGACAGTTGGCAGTTGACAGTTGACAGTTGACAGTTGGCAGTTGACAGTTGACAGTTGACAGTTGACAGTTGGCAGTTGACAGTTGACAGTTGACAGTTGGCAGTTGACAGTTGACAGTTGGCAGTTGACAGTTGACAGTTGACAGTTGGCAGTTGACAGTTGGCAGTTGACAGTTGACAGTTGACAGTGAACGGTGAACAGTGAACAGCTAACAGTTAACAGTTAACAGTTAACAGCTAACAGCTAACATTTTTTTTTCAGTTCAGGAGAACTTAACTTATGGCAGCCCGCAGTGTTGCGGCTCCCCCGACGCCTTGGTCGAAAAACTTGGCAGAGCCCAAAATTCACGAAACCGCCTATGTACATTCCTTTTCTAACATTATTGGGGATGTGCGTGTCGGTTCTAAAGTGCTGATTGCCCCAGGAACATCTATCCGCGCCGATGAAGGTACTCCTTTCCATATCGGAAATAGTACCAACATCCAAGACGGAGTGGTAATTCATGGTTTAGAACAAGGCAGAGTCACAGGAGACGATGGCAACTCTTATTCCGTTTGGGTAGGGGAAAATACTTCCCTCACTCACATGAGTTTAATTCATGGTCCGGCCTATGTAGGTGACAACTGCTTTATCGGCTTTCGCTCTACGGTGTTCAATGCCAGGGTAGGAAACGGTTGCATTGTAATGATGCACGTTCTAATTCAAGATGTAGAGATTCCTGCAGGAAAGTATATACCTTCAGGAGCTGTCATCACCAATCAGCAGCAAGCCGATCGCTTGCCAGATGTTCAAGATTCAGACGTTAAATTTGCTACCCACGTCATCGGAGTTAACGACGCTCTGAGAACTGGTTATCGCTGTGCCGACAACATCGCTTGTCTGGCACCTATTCGCAATGAACTTTCTAAAAATTCGGACATGACTCCAATCACTTATTCTACCCATGGGACCACTCAATTGAGCAATTCGCTAGTCGATAGCGTCCGCAACCTGCTAGCTCAAGGATACAGCGTCGGAGCAGAACACGCTGATGCACGTCGCTTCCGCACCGGTTCTTGGCGTAGTTGCGGACCCATCTCGTCCACCCGCGAATCTGAAGTAATCAATGCTTTGTCGGCTTGTATGAGCGAACACCAAGGGGAATACGTCCGCTTGATCGGCATTGATACCAAAGCCAAGCGCCGCGTACTTGAGGAAATTGTCCAAAGACCGGGTGACAATGGCTCTAACGGTTCTAATGGCGCGACAACTCGCCCATCTAATGGCAAAGTTGCTCAACCTGCTCACCAGAATGGCGCTGCTGCGTCCAATGGTCAATTGAGTGGGGATTTGGCTGGGACTATTCGCAGCTTGCTAGCTCAAGGCTACAAGGTGGGGACTGAACACGCTGATGCTCGTCGCTTCCGCACCAGTTCTTGGCAAAGTGGGGCTTCTGTCCAAGCACGGAACGAATCTGAGGCGATCGCCGCTTTGCAAGCTGTGATGCAACAGTACCCAGGAGAATACGTCCGCTTAATCGGCATCGATCCCAAAGCTAAGCGCCGCGTAGTAGAAGAAATTATTCAGCGCCCAGATGGCCCCGTTGCTCAATCTGCTCAACCAGCAGGGACAGCATCATACAAAGCAACTTCGACTGCAACAGGCAGCGCACTGTTGAGCGCCAAGACGATCGAGCAAATCCGTAACCTGCTCTCCCAAGGATACAAAATTGGTACCGAACACGCCGACCCGCGCCGCTTCCGCACAGGTTCTTGGAACAGTTGCTCGCCGATCGCCTCCAATCGCGAATCGGAAGTGATTTCTGCCCTGGAAAGCTGTCTGAAAGAACATACAGGCGATTACGTCCGCTTGCTAGGAATTGATTCCAAGGCTAAGCGCCGGGTGTTGGAAGAGATTATTCAGCGTCCTTAATTGGCTGGTAATTAGCATTTTTTTCCCGTTAGTTGCTGTCTAAGCTAACGGGATAACCGCCAGGAAATTGAAGTAAAATTTGAAAGAGTTAGAAGGATAGAGCAATAATTATTGCTCAAAATTAGGCATTCTATCTATCAATAATACAATCAAAAATATCCTTGTTAATAAACCTAAAATCCTACATCTAAAATGGTTAAGTTGAATGTATTTACCGCCACTGCAATTAAGTAGCAACTCTCAAGTTTATATCAGTGGCAATGTGGTTGTTGATGAGGGTGCCGCGATCGCCCCAGGAGTGATTCTTCAAGCAGATCCAGATAGCCGGATCTCGATCGCCGCCGGTACTTGTATCGGTATGGGAGTAATTCTTCACGCCCGTCAAGGTACTCTGGAAATCGGAGCGGGTGCGATTCTCGGCGCAGGGGTGCTAGTAGTAGGTTCGGGGGCGATCGGAGCAAATTCCTGTATCGGTGCGGGGACTACGTTGATTAATCCTTGTATTGAGCAAAGGCAAATTTTGGCCGCCGGTTCTTTGATGGGAGATGATAGCCGCCAAATCACCGCAGAAGCAGAAGCAAAACCAGAACCAGAAACCTCGCCAGTGGAACCACCAGTGGAACCAACAGTGGAACCACCAGTGGAACCACCAGTGACACCACCAGAAGTTGCTCCAACAAATCCTCTGACGCCACCGGAGACGGCTGCATCCCCCCCATCAACGCCCACAGAGCAACCTCCTCAACCCGGAGAAATACCAACCATTTTGTACGGACAAGCTCACATCAATCGGCTGCTGGGAACGCTGTTTCCGCACCGCCAAGCTTTCAATCGATCGGAGGAAAACGGTAAAACTTTTTCTGGCGGTTCCGAGTAGTCGTTTTTTCGGCAAAAAGCAGCTATGCTGAAAGCAGAAAGATGAAATATAAATAGTTGACATACTCCCCTGCCTAAAGGCAAGGGGATTCTAAGTTCAAACAGCAATTGCAGGCATAGCCTGTCTAACATCGCCTAACTTAACGGTTGATGCCCCAACCGCACAAATATTTATCGCAGCGTTCTCGTCTCTGTCGTTTACATTCTGACAGGACGGACATCGCCATTCGCGAACGGATAAATCCAACTCTTTCAGAACGTGTCCACAGTGGGAACAAGTTTTACTAGATGGATACCAACGGTCGATAAAAACTACTTGTTTTCCTTTCTTTTTGGAAACCCATTCGAGAATTTGGAGAAATTCGCCAAATGCAAGGTCTGAGATTTTACGTCCCCAAAGTCGTTGCATTCCTTTTAGATTCAACGTCTCAAAGCACACCACGTCAAACTTGTCAGTTAATTCGTGAGCCAATTTCCAGAACCAATCAGAGCGACGATTTACTACATCCTCGTGCTTGCGAACTAGATGAAGCCTTGCTTTTTCTCGGTTTGCTGACCCCTTCCGTTTTTTGGAGTGCTGGCGATTCGCCTTCTTGATAGCACTGAGGGACTGTTTCAGGAATTGCGGTGATTCTATCTTTGTTCCATCTGAGCAGGTAAGGAACGTTTTTAAGCCGAAATCAAAGCCAGCGATTCTACTCGTCTCGACTTTGGTTTCAGGCTCTCCAACGTTGTCAACGACCACAACCATAAATAACTCTCCCAGTGGAGTGCGTTTAATGGTTAAGGTCTTAACCTTCCCCTCTATTTCTCTGGAATTCCAATACTGATAAACACGATTCCCAATTTTAATTCGATTGCCATCTAAGAATTTGTAGCCAGCTTGTTTGAGAGTGAACGATTTGTATCTGCGAACTTTCTTGAAGCCGGGAGGTCTAACGCCTTTCTTGTGATGCTTAAAGAACAGTTGGTAGGCGATCGAGATGCGTTGGCAAATATCCTGAACAGCCTGAGATCCAACCTGCTGCCAAAACGCTTTACGCTTTCTGATTTTAGCGATATGACTTTGAAGTTTGCTGCAATTCAAGTGCTTGCTCCACATCCGGTAGTACCGTTTGTGAAGCGCGATGCAATGGTTGTAGATCACCCCAGCAGCATTAATGCTTCGCTTGAGGTGTTTATTCCGCTTGCTTTGATATAGCTTGAACTTCAATGTTTTCATGCTAACCATGATATCATAACTAATCATTGAACATCGAGATAGACTGTGCAGATTTAACTTTGAAATATTTAAGTTATTTTTCGAGACTCATGGTGTTGAAGTTGAATATATGGAAGAGACTTTACCTAAAACATATGAAGCTGAGTTAGTAGAAGATATGCTGTCACTAATTTCTTCTTTCTCAGCTAGGATTTACGGCAAACGTTCGGCAGAACGAAGGAAGAAGAAATGATTTTAGTAGAGAGACACATCATTAAACAATCCCATCAGCATTGGCAGTCCATAGATCGACTATCTTTCTTATCTAAGAATCTCTACAATGCAGCTAATTACATCTGTCGTCAATACTTCTTTGCTAGTAGTAAGAAATATAGTCTCACCGACTTATATCATTGGTATCTTAGTAATTGGTAAGAATGAGAACTGGAAACAGAATCTGAATATAGGTAAAAAAAATAATCAGTCATTCACGCAGATTCCCCATGCAAGATTAATTGACCAAATCGCATATAAATGTCAATTAGCAGGAATCAAAGTCGTAGTCACTGAAGAATCTTATACCTCAAAGACGAGTGCTTTAGATTTAGAAACACCCCGCAAACACAATACCTACCTGGGTAAACGTGTCAAGAGAGGCTTGTTTCGAACTCAGTCAGGAGTCAAACTCAATGCTGACGTTAATGGTTCCTTACAAATCACTAGAAAAGTATTCCCTAATGCCTATACAGTAGAAGGGATAGCGAGTGCAGCCGTTGCACCTTTAAAGGTAACACCTTTATTAAGTGTTAAACTGAGCAAATGAAGATTTGTTCAGTTTAACACGAACGGTAATAGAAGATGAACGGACACACAAATAATCATAGTAACGAATCGCAATCTCAGCGCCAGGAATACTTCAAAGACACAGCTTTGGGTTTGGTATCCACCAAAAGTTTTCCGGCAATTGTTGGGACTGCTGATATGATGCTGAAGTCGGCTGGAGTGATTCTAGTAGGATATGAAAAAATCGGTTCAGGTCACTGTACGGCGATCGTCCGGGGTAGAATTTCTGATGTTCGTTTGGCTGTAGAAGCCGGAGCACAGACAGCGGAACAGTTTGGTCAATTTGTTTCTAAATTAGTCATTGCTAGACCTTTGGCTAATTTGGAGGTAGTTTTGCCCATCGGTTTTCGCCTGACTCAACTATCTGAAAGTGGCAGTTATTCTCGTCTGAGCAATCAAGCAGTTGGTTTGCTAGAAACACGAGGATTTCCAGCAATGGTAGGAGCTTGCGATGCTATGCTCAAATCCGCAGACGTACACTTAGCAGCTTATGAAAAAATTGGGGCTGGTTTGTGCACGGCAATTATTCGCGGTGCAGTCGCCGATGTGGCTGTGGCTGTCGAAGCGGGAATGTATGAAGCTGAACGCATTGGTGAGTTAAATGCAGTGATGGTAATTCCGAGGCCTTTGGAAGATTTGGAACAAACTTTGCCTCTAGCTAGTTGTTGGATTGAGCAGCGTCAGCCTGTAATGATGCCGATCTCGGTTAAGCAAAAGGAACAAGAATTAATTCAACTTCCAGATTTGGAGAAGTTGACAGTTTCTGTGGAAGAGGAAGTGAATCGGTAGTTGGGTAATTGGTAATGGGTAATTGGTAATCGGGAATTGTTCATGGGGAATTGCCAATTTGACCATAAACTTGCGGAAAATACTTACAAAAGATTATCAATTAATGTATCAAATTTCATTTTGGGAAGTGCGTACAATAATCAGACCCAGTTGCTGATTTAAGTTGAATTGGGCGATCGAGCCATAGTTATTCAAGAATCAGACACAAAACAGCAACTCAAAGGAAATTTTTGAGTTGAACTTGGTATTGTAAATAATCGAACTTGGTAAGTCAGTTGAGCCTCGGTAACAGATCTCTCCCGAAGATCGCAAAGCTGTTAAAATCAACCTAAAATCCTGTTTCCTGTAGATAGCTTAGAATAAATTTCTGGGTAATCTAATCGCAGGTGGGAAAAAATAAATATTCAACGGTTGTCCAACTAAAAACTGAATCCTTACGAATCAACCCCCAGAATCAAGCAATCTTACAAGTTTCACTTATGAACGTTAAGCAATTTTACAAACGCGGTTTACAAAACGCCAAAAAAGGAAACTACTTCGAGGCGATCGACGAATTCGATCGCATACTGCAACTCAACCCAGCCGATGCCAAAGCCTATAACAATCGCGGCTTAGTCTACTATTACATGAAAGATTACCAAAAAGCAATAGCAGACCTGAGCCAAGCACTGGATCTCAATCCTAATTTATTCGAGGCATACCTCAATCGAGGCAATGCTTGGCGACATCTGGGAGAACACGAAAAAGCTATTGACGACCTCAACTGCGCTCTAGAAAATAATCCTGACAGCCATGCTATCTACAACAACCGCGGACTTGTACTTGCTAATTTAGGACATTACGAAGAAGCAATTCAAGACTACGATCGAGCTATATCCATCAATTCCCAAAATTATAAAACCTATTACAACCGGGGACGCGCTTACTACCTGTTGGGAAACAAGGAGGCCGCAACGGATAATTTTAACGAAACCCTACGGCGGAATCCTAAATATATCAAAGCCTACATAAATCGCGGTCTTTCTTATCACCAATTAGGAGATAATACTCAGGCGATCGCCGATTACAACACTGCACTGGGTATCGACCCCAAAAATGTCTATGCCTATTATAACCGAGGTTGCGTCCGCTACAAGCTAAAACAGATGAAGCTCGCCATTGAAGACTTTGACAAGGCAGTGGAAATCGATCCGAGCTATGTTAAAGCTTATCTCAACCGGGGTTTAGCTCTGTATAAACTTGGAGATGTTATGACAGCAAACAAGGATTTTTACCACGTAATGTGCATTAATGCTGAAGCTTATTCATACTATCAAGCACAGCGCTGCACCCCTGATATTAATTCCTACTTCAAGGAAGCGCCACAAATGGAATCGAATAATGCTGTGGAATACTACAACACAACATTAAACAATACAATGTCAACTTCATTCAGTTCCGCAGCCTTAAACTCAGTCTGGAATCAAGAAGATTTGGACAAAAGAGATTCTATTATCTGCGAAGGTGAATTTATGAATGATTGATTTAGTTATTAGTTATTAGTCATTGACGGTGCCGGCTCAGCTTAATCAAAGAGTCCTATCGTTGACCGTTGCATGGTCATGATTTAACCTTACTAGAACACAGAGAGATCGGAGAGAAATTAATAATTCCGATGAAGAGAGGAATTGATATCATTAGTTGATATGTAGGTTGGGTCGATCTCGCGAAACCCAACCTACTTTTAAATTCCTGACTACGAACCGAACTAAATACTGCCCATTACTTCACGAGCAGCAGCCAAAGTGCGATCGATATCTTCTTCAGTATGAGCCAAAGAAGTAAATCCAGCTTCAAACTGCGAAGGAGCAAGATAAATTCCGTGCTCCAACATTCCTCGGTGAAAGCGGCCGAACTTTGCCACATCAGACTTTTTGGCATCGTCGTAATTGTGAACCGGACCCGCTGCAAAAAACAAACCAAACATCCCGCTAATTTGGCCACCACAAGCAGCGTGTCCCGTTTCTTTAGCAATTTGCAACAAACCGTTAGACAGTTTTTTGGTAATTCTATCCAACTGTTCGTAAGTACCAGGTTTTTGCAACAATTCCAAAGTCTTAATCCCAGCAGTCATCGCCAAAGGATTTCCCGACAGCGTACCGGCTTGATACATCGGTCCTGCAGGAGCAACCATTGCCATAATATCGCGTCTGCCGCCATAGGCTCCAACTGGCAAACCGCCACCGATAACTTTACCGAGAGTTGTCAAATCTGGGGTGACACCGAATTTTTCCTGAGCTCCACCGTAGGCGATGCGGAAACCGGTCATTACTTCATCAAATACTAGCAAAGCACCATTATCTTTAGTAATTTCCCGTAAACCTTCGAGAAAACCTGCATCTGGTACAATAAATCCGGCATTACCCACCACAGGCTCCAGCATCACGCCTGCGATCTCGCCCGGATTTTCGGCAAACAAAGCCTTTACGGCTTCCAAGTCGTTGTAGGGAGCGTTGAGGGTGTTTGCGGTAACGGATTTCGGTACGCCGGGGGAATCGGGAAGGCCGAGGGTGGCGACACCAGAACCCGCTTTCACCAAGAACATATCGGCGTGCCCGTGATAGCAGCCTTCAAATTTAATCAGTTTGTCGCGCCCGGTGAAGGCTCGCATGAGGCGCAAAACGGCCATGCAGGCTTCGGTACCGGAATTGACAAATCTCACCATTTCAATGCTGGGAACGGCATCGATGACCATTTCAGCAAGCACGTTTTCCAGGAGGGAGGGTGCCCCGAAACTGGTACCTTTTTCTAGGGATTCGTGAAGGGCTTTGATGACTTCGGGGTGGGCGTGGCCGCAGATGGCGGGGCCCCAAGTACCTACATAGTCAATGTATTGGTTTTGATCGACATCCCAAATGTAGGCTCCGTTGACGCGATCGAATACAATAGGTTGTCCGCCTACGGATTTAAAGGCTCTCACCGGGGAACTGACGCCACCGGGCATCAATTTTTGGGCTGCGGCGAATATTTCTTCTGATTTGGTTGTTTTCAAGGTTGTGGAAACCAATGTTTTCTCCTTAGTTAACGTCTGTTGTTGGTAGGATAATTTTATAGCCAGTTCAGCATAAAGGTGAGGTCAATGCCAGGAAACTATGCTTGTAGATTTTAGAGTACAAACCACTTTGTAGCAATACTAGCTTGGGTTTTTCAGCCTTAGTCCCACTAGCACCGTGAAGCGAAGCTATCCCGTAGGGAATCGCCCTCAAGTGTAATATTTTGTAAAGTAGTTCTTGACAATTTACCCATCACTAGGTAAATCTCCTCTCTTCTCTAACTCTGCGTCCTCTGCGCTCTCTGCGGTTAATAAAAAGAAATATCCGACAAGAAAGCGTAAATGTATATTAAAAAGTAGAAATAAAATTATGTCTGCTAATGATTTATCTAGTTTGAGCCGATCGGTCTCCATTGAAAAAATTCGTTACGACGATCGAGGTTTAGTACCGGCGATCGTCCAAGATTACTTGGATGGTACGGTGTTGATGATGGCATGGATGAATCGCGAGTCTCTCCAAAAAACCCTCGAAACCGGTCAAACTTGGTTCTGGAGTCGAAGTCGCGCCGAATTGTGGCCAAAAGGCGCGACTTCGGGACACGTTCAAAATGTCAAAGGGCTGCGTTATGACTGCGATAGCGATGCGTTGCTAGTCACAGTCGAACAAGTCGGAGATATTGCTTGTCATACCGGAGAAAGAAGTTGCTTTCACCAAGTGGATGGGCAAATTGTAGCGCCTCCGGGAGATATGTTATCTCAATTGTTTGACGTTATTTGCGATCGGCGCGACAACCCTAACGAAACTTCTTATACTTGTAAATTGTTCGCGGGTGGCGACAATAAAATTCTCAAAAAAATTGGCGAAGAATCGGCCGAAGTCGTGATGGCTTGCAAAGATGACGACAAAGATGGAATCGCTGGGGAAGTTGCCGATTTATTTTATCACGCTTTGGTGGCGATCGCTCACCATCAAGTTGATTTGAGAGATGTTTATCGCAAATTGGGCGATCGACGAAAATAAGTTAATCGGAATGATTAAACCGCGAAGACACGAAGAGCGCGAAGGAAGAACCGGAGCTTGTTCTTTCCCCCCTTGGGGGGGCTGGGGGGGTTCTTCCTTCGCGTCCTTTTCTTGTATTTAAATTCTACTTTTCAACCTGCGATCGACAATCTGCAAAATTAAGATCGCAACGCTGACACTCAAAGCCAAACCCAACCAAAAATTATTCGCTGCAAATTGTCCTCGATCCAAAGCCCAACCACCCACAGGCGGGCCGACTAAATATCCGATCGCCCAACACTGAGAATTAATTGACAAATACACTCCCCGCAAAGACTCTGGCGCTAATTCCACCACCAAAGCAGAAGCAAAAGGAGTGTAAGCAACCGTTGCAACTGACAAGAAAAACAAGCCTAAAATAGCTAAAAACAGATTACCACTTGTAGCTATTCCCGTTAAGCCGATCGCGATAAATCCGATTCCCCACAGCAAAGCAGAAATTATCAATGCTCGCGGACAAGAAAACCGTCTCAGCGCCCTAGCAATCGGCATTTGTAAGGTGACAGTTAAAAAAGTGCTAAAAGCAAATAAAATAGTAATTGTAGCCGTAGAAAAGCCCTTTTCCGATGCACCAACCGCCACAAAATTGCTAAAGTACAACGGCATCGTCGTTTGGATTTGGGAAATATACAATGTGAACAGAGTATTCACAAGAGCATAAATTAGCAACGTGCGATCGCTCAACGCCACCATCCAGCCATTTTGCTGATTTTTTTTACCTATTTCCCGTGAAGTAGATGGTTTGTAGGTTTCAGAAATCGCCGCCCAAACTACCGCAAAAAATATCAAAAACGAGATACCATCAATTATAAACAGCGAACGATAATTCCCCGTTACCGCAATCAAAAAACCCCCTAAAATAATCCCCACCTGCAAACCCAAATTATCAGCCAATCGCGTTAAAGCAAAAGCCTCTTGGCGATGTTCCCCATCAGCCAAATCCGCCACCATACTTTCGGTTGCAGGCCAATATAACCCAACACCAAAACCCATTAGTAAATTCGCCACAACTAAGCTGGGAAAATCCTTAGCCGCCGCCAACAGGAAAGAAGCCACAGCCGAAATAATTGCTGACAGCAATAAAGTTCGTCGCCGTCCCATTTTTGGGGAATCAGAAAAAGAACCGCCCAAAATCCTACCAAATATCCCCGAAATTGAACCGCTTCCCAAACCAATCCCCACCGCAGTAGCAGATAAACCAACTTGAGAGACAAAAAATATCGGCGCGTAAAATAAAGTAAAACCAGTGCCACTTTGGGAGAGGAATCTGCCAAAAGCCAGAATCCATACTTGAGGGGAAAGACGGGGAAACCAAGATGGTAATTTAGGCACTTTCAATAAAAATTATTACTCAATTACACAAAAGTTAGCATTAAATTAAAAATACTTAACACCATTTGAGAAAAAAACTGGTTAAGCTCTAAAAAGAGGCAGAAAAAATTTTAGAGGATAAGTTTATGACAGCTATTAGTACATCAAGAGTAGAATCTATCAGACCCCGCTGGCAAGCAATTGTGATGGTGGCATTAATTTTCTGGCTAAGTGGGAGCCTGATTATCGATTTAGTAATCATGCCCAGTCTTTACGTTTCTGGAATGATGACATCTCCCGAATTTGCGACTGCGGGAAACTTAATGTTCTGGGGATTTAATCGCGTAGAGTTAATTTGTGCAGCTTTGGCGATGACTGGTTTGATGGTTTTGAGCAATTTATCCACTGGCTTTGGCAAGCAAAGCCGCACAGCAATTATCTTATCTTTGGTACTACTGGCGATCGCCCTGATTGACACCTACGCTCTAACCCCACAAATGAGCGCCTTGGGAATGCAGCTAAATCTGTTCGATCTAGCGGCAGTTCCTACCAGCATGAATCTACTGCACAAAGGCTATTTCGCTCTGGAAGCAGTCAAGTTGGCTGTCGGTGCCACCCTGCTTAGCTTCTGCTATCAGCATCAAGCTTAATCCACAAAACACTCAACCGTCTTATATCTTAGTCCGCGCAGGCGGACTTTGTTTGTGTAGAAGCGGTTTCAACCGCCTAGTCTATCTCTTCCGGCACATCAGCTTTTGGCCACAGCAAACGCAAACCCATCACCGCAAATCCGATCGCCGCCATCCCCTTTACCCAGTTTGCGGGTAACACCTCAGCCGTACCTTGGCCCACCACAACACCGATAAAACTCGCTAACAACAGCGCCGATGCTGTGCCGAAAAACACAGCCCGTGGCGATTCACAACTGCTACCAAGGGCGATCGCAGCTACCTGACTTTTGTCTCCCAATTCCGACAAAAACACAGTAATAAAACTAATTCCTAAAAGTTGCCAATCCATGTATTTTCACTAAATCTAGTTTAGAATAACAGACAATTAACTAATCACTTCCCACAGCAAGATAGCTGAAATTCCTAGCAAAATCCCTCCGGCTAATCTCTCCAAAGTTCTCGGATCGATCCGACTTGCTAGCCATCTGCCCAGCAACACACCCAACAAACTCGTTGCTACCAAAGCTGAACCAGCACCGGCAAAAACAATCCAAGGATTGTGAGATTCAGCAGTCATTAACAAAACAGCAATTTGGGTTTTGTCTCCAATTTCTGCCAAAAAAATAGTTACAAAAGTAGAAGCAAAAATTGCCCAGTGCTTCTGAGTCAGTCCCTTTGGTTCTGGAGATAAATCTGAAGTTGAACTCAGGGAACAATCCGCAGGTTCGGGAGTGAGTTTGAGAGCAATCTCAGGATTGCTTGTCACTTTGATTTCTAACTGTGGCGACAAATCGGCATTGGGAGTTGCTGACTCAGAAGCAGACACATTTGGCGGGACAGAATCTAGTTTCACGGGCAATATTGCTAAAGGTTATTTATTACTTAATTTTGATGTTAACTTGGACTCCCTGCTTTGTTAAAAAGCAGGGTCATCTTTTTTTTCAAGACGTCAGAAACTAACTTCTCAACCAACTTACCCCCCTGATTAAGTGCCGTAAGTTCGATCGCCCGCATCGCCCAACCCAGGTACAATAAAGCCCTGCTCGTTGACTATTTCGTCGATCGTCGCCGTGTAGATATTCAAAGTCGGATACTCAGCACTCAGTTTATGCAAAGCCGGAGGAGCCGCCACCACAGAAATAATCCGAATCAAGCTCGGATCGACTCCCCGTGAAATCAATTCCTGCATCGTCGCCATAATCGTCCCACCCGTAGCCAGCATCGGCTCGCTAATAATCACCCGCGTTTGCGGGTTAAACTGCGCCGGCAACTTGTTTAAATAACAACTTGCTTCCAGTGTCTCCTCATTCCTTACCATACCGAGGTGGTACACCGAAGCCAGCGGCACTACCGTCTGAATTCCTTCCAGCAGTGACAGCCCCGCCCGCAAAATCGGCACCACGCATAAGGGAGCTTGCGGATCGATAAACGTCGCCGGACATTCCCCTAACGGGGTTTGCACCGTTGTTTCCACTGTCGGCAACCAATCTCGAATTGCTTCGTAGGCTAGCCACCTTCCCAATTCTGTCATTGCAGAACGAAAAAGTACCGATGGGGTGCCACAGTCGCGGGCGACTGCTAGCCAGTGCTTAATTAATGGATGCGGAGGAACGTAAACGCGGAGTTGCAGGGACATTGGAAAATTTGGGGGATTTTGAAGTTTTTTGCGGTGCGGTCGATCGCGCGATCGCTTGCTCCGTCAACTTATCATATCCCTGAAGTGTATACAAGCCGTCCCTTAGAGCCCGTGGAACACTCAATTTTTCTCAACTTATTGAACATTTTTATCAAGAGTATTGACAGAATTTAGCAATAAGGCTATATTGATTTTCAGTGTTCTCCTCTCAAAGGATGTGCAGACGGGGGCAGTCGGCAATGGTAGACTGTTCCCGCATTTTTTTTGAAGCCTTGTATAAGGACGGGGCTTTAAACTCAAATTTCCGCTAATATTATAAAAATATTAAGATTTTTAACCTAATGCCTGCTCCTACCCAATCCCAGTTATTTTCTGCCAACAGCAGCCCGACAGCACAAGAGTTTGACGTGATAGTCATTGGTTCTGGCATTGGCGGACTCGTGACTGCAACCCAGCTAGCGGCGAAGAAAGCTAAAGTTCTCGTCCTCGAAAGTTACCTGATTCCCGGAGGTAGCGCGGGATATTTCGATCGCGAAGGCTACAGATTTGATGTCGGTGCCTCCATGATTTTCGGCTTCGGAGACCGTGGCACCACCAACCTGCTCACCCGCGCCCTAGCAGCAGTCAATGTCAGCCTCGAAACCATTCCCGATCCCATCCAACTTCACTATCACCTACCGGCTGGTCTCGACCTTCAGGTTCCCCAGTCTTATGACAAATATTTGCAAGAATTAATTGACAGATTCCCCCAAGAAAAGGCAGGGATTACCAAATTTTACGGCGAATGCTGGAAAGTATTCAACTGTCTCAACGCCATGGAATTGCTGTCCCTCGAAGAACCGGGATATTTAATGCGAGTCTTTTTCCAAAATCCTTTTGCGTGTTTGGGATTAGTCAAATATCTACCTCAAAATACTGGCGACATAGCAAGGCGCTACATTAAAGACCCAGTGCTGTTGAAATTCATTGATATGGAATGCTACTACTGGTCCGTAGTACCCGCCGACTTGACACCCATGATTAATGCCGGAATGGTATTTTCCGATAGACATTACGGCGGAATTAATTATCCCAAAGGTGGAGTCGGTCAAATCGCCCAAAAATTAGTCGAAGGATTAGAACAGTGTGGCGGGAAAATTCAATACAAAGCTAAAGTCACAAACATTATTACAGAAAAAGGCCACGCTGTCGGAGTCGAGTTGGCAAGCGGCGAAGTTTATCGGGCCAAGCGCATAGTTTCTAATGCAACGCGGTGGGATACTTTTGAGAAATTGCTGTCTCCAGCAGAGATGCCAGCTAGCGAGAAGAAATGGCAACAGCGCTATCAGAAAGCTCCAAGTTTCTTGAGTTTGCACTTGGGAGTGGCAGCAGATGTAATCGCTCCTGGTACTGCTTGTCATCACATTTTGTTAGAAGATTGGGAAAAAATGGAAGCACCGGAGGGAACTGTGTTGGTATCAATTCCTACGCTGTTAGACCCAAGTTTAGCACCAGAGGGCTATCACATTGTTCATGCTTTTACTTCCAGTTGGATAGAAGAGTGGGAAGGGCTTTCGCAGCAGGAATATGAAGATAAAAAAGAAGCCGCAGCGGGCAGAATTATCGATCGCCTAGAGCAGATTTTTCCCGGTTTAGATGCTGGTTTGGATTATATGGAAGTGGGTACAGCCCGATCGCACCGTCGTTTTTTGAATAGGGAAGATGGCACCTATGGACCCATTCCGAAACAAAAGTTAATGGGTTTGTTGGGAATGCCGTTTAATCGAACTTCTATGCCCGGTTTGTATTGTGTGGGTGATAGTACCTTTCCGGGACAAGGTTTAAATGCTGTGGCGTTTTCGGGGTTTGCTTGTGCCCATCGTATTGCGGTGGATTTGGGCTTGTAGGAGAAGCGTCGTAACACAGGTTGCCCCATTCATTTCTCACTCAGGACTTGACGAATCAATTAAAAACCCGGTTTCTCTTCAGAAATCGGGTTTTTTAACGGAAATTTGGCGCTTAGGAGTTTACAAGTCAATTACTCATCGTAGCTACCACCAACGCCGATTTGGGTATTGTAGATTTGGGCATCAGTGATCGTCATATCTTCCATGGATGCGCCGGATACATCTGCGGTGTTAACGATAGCGGCGGTCAAATTTGCCCGATCGAGGTCTGCATCATTTAAACTAGCATTCGTCATAAAAACTGATGTTAAGTTAGCACCAGTTAAGTTAGCACCAGTTAAGTCAGCGCCTTCGAGGTTCGCCTGAGATAGATTTGCTCCTGCCAAATTGGCTTCTCTCAAATCAGCACCAATTAAATGGGCTTGTCTTAAATCAGATCCTGACAAGTCGCACTGAAAACACTGCCCTGTCGATAGTAACTGCTCGACATCAGAAGTACGCTCGGCACGAGCAGGGCTTACCAACAGTAGGGGAGTAACTAAGAGAGTAGCAGCTAACAGATTCAGTTTCATAATGTATGTCTCCTGGGACGATTTTAGGTTTATAAGTTTTTTTTGTTTATAGCTACCATTTTACCACAGTGGTTTTTGCAAGTTGCGATCGAGTACACAGCCCGGATGTGACATGGAACCCGATGCGCGATGGGCGATCGCCCTCTAGTCAGTACCGCAATCTTCGCAAAATTTAACACTACAAAACTTAACAATATGAAATTCGATCGGGTATGAATTTCAGTAGTAACACCTCCAATATTAACGAATGCAAGTAACATTTGCGTCTTTCTACAGATAGATATGAGTGGTGAGGAAAGATGGGATATTAAAGACTTAATGTTTTTGTTAACTTTCACATCCGATCGCGCGATCGACCCTAACAAATTCTGTAAAAACCAATTACAGTTGGTAAGAGCAGTATCCTAGGTGCTGTTTCGATATCCCAAAGCCAGTGGTAGGTAAAATTAAACTCATGACCATCCCAACCCGCTCCTTTGGTACATAAAAAAGATACACTCTTAATTTCATAGATATAGCAAGAAACTTCCCCTGCGATCGCAGTTGTGCCACCAGCAGGAAACTAGCCACAGCTCAACCACATCCCGCAGATGAATGTTTAACAACAAATTTTAATTAGTTAAAAGTTACGCACTTACTCCCCGCAACAGGGTTGATTCCTAGATCGAGCGCAGCTAAACCTCTAATATTTAGGCAAAATAGGGTTAATCAGTCTAACTCAACCAAACCTAGCCACCGTCAAACCATCTAGATACTGCTGGGGTAATAACTCGAAACCAGTGCCTTGCTCAAAAATCCTAAATTCCCTGCGATCGCCAAAAATTAAATATGATAAAAAACCATTCCTCCAAGTATCTACCAACCTTAGACCAAGTAATTGACCGCAGCCCCTTGACAGTTGCGCCAAATACCCCATTAGCAGAAGTAATTACCCTCATGGGTCAACAACGGGAAACTTGTCCCCGCGAAACAGAAATTCCATCTACAAGTATTTACCACCAACTAACAGAAATTACAACTCCCCTGACACCAGCCGACACCCTCCCAGATACCAGAAGTGGCTGCGTCTTTGTCGTCGCCAAATTGACAGAAAATTCCTCTTGGGATGAGGCTCGCATTTCTCCATTGCAAGGACTATTTACCGAGAGAGACCTGGTAGATTTGATTGCTTCAGGCAAAAACTTAAAAGCTGTCACCATCGCCGAAGTAATGAAACAGCCCATAGCAACTCTGACAACATCCGAAGCTCAAGACATTTTCAGCGCCCTAATTTTGCTTCGTCAATACAAAATTCAGCATTTACCAATATTAGACAATGACGGTCAACTTTTAGGAGTAATTACCCCCGAAAGCATTCGCCAAGCCATGTTGCAACCGGCAAATATCTTAAAAATGTCCCAAGTCAAAGAAGTAATGACAACTCAAGTCATTCAAGCCCCGGTAACTGCTTCAGTGATGAGTTTAGCTGAGTTGATGGCGCAACACCGCGTTAGCTGCGTCGTCATTACAGAAACAGAATTATCTAGAAATTGGGAATTGCCAATTCCCGTAGGCATCGTCACAGAACGGGATATGGTGGAATTTCAAGCCCTAGAAATAGATTTATCCCAAACGATCGCCCAAACAGTCATGAGTACCCCCTTGTTTAGTCTCAAACCAGAAGACTCCCTGTGGGTAGCTCATCGGGAAATGCAGCAACGCTTAGTCCGTAGGTTGGTTGTTACCGGAGAACAGGGAGAACTTCAAGGCATAGTTACCCAAAGTAGTTTACTCCGAGCACTAGACCCAATGGAAATGTCAGGGGCGATCGATGTGCTCCACGATTCGGTGCAAACACAAACTCACAAATTGCAAAAAGCCATCGCCTCCCTCAGCTTAACCAACGCCCAACTAGAAAGCGAAATCGCCACCCGCATCAAAGCCGAGGCCAGGCTACATCTTTTAGAATCAGCCGTAGTCAACGCTAACGACGCGATCGTGATTATGGATGCCGGACACAGCGATATCTCTGACCCCACCATCATCTACACCAACGAAGCTTTTACCCAAATGACGGGCTATCTACCCACAGAAATCATCGGACAAACGCCCAGTTGCTTGCGTGGCCCAGAAAGCGACCCAGCCCAAGTAGCCAAAATTCGCCGCGCTTTCTCTCGCCACGAACCTCTGCGCTTGGAATTGATTAACTACCGCAAAGATGGTTCGACTTATTGGGTGGAACTCAACAGCGTACCCATTGCCGAAGCGTCGGGGAAAGTGACACACTGGGTGTCTGTACAGCGCAATATTAGCGATCGCAAGCGGCTGGAACAAGCATTTTTTCAAGAAAAAGAACTCGCTCAAGTTACTTTACAGTCGATCGGCGATGCCGTAATTACCACAGATGCTAGTGGCTACATTTCCACCCTCAACCCCGCCGCTGAAAAAATCACCGGTTGGTCAACCTGCGAAGCCAAAGGTTTGCCCCTAGCAATGGTGCTCAGCATAGTTGACGAAACTACCCGGATGTCGATCGCCAATATCGCTGACATCGCTTTGTCCCAAGGTCAAATTGTGGACAAAGGACAAAACAGCTTGTTAATTGCCCGCAACAACCGCGAATTTGCGATCGACTATTGCGTCGCCCCCATCCACGCCAGCGATAGCGAAATCATCGGCGCCGTCGTGGTGTTCCGAGATGTCACTCAAGTGCGAACTCAAGCGCGACAATTAACTTGGCAAGCAACTCACGACTCCCTGACGCAATTAATCAACCGCCGCGAATTTGAATACCAGTTAGAATACGCCCTCCACAGGACTCTAGGTTATGGCCAAGAACACGTCATGCTTTACCTAGATCTCGATCGCTTCAAAATAGTCAACGACACCTGCGGCCATATGGCTGGGGACGAATTACTGCGTCAAGTCAGTGAGCTATTTAAAAATAATATCCGCAAAACCGATATTTTAGCCCGTCTCGGTGGCGATGAGTTTGCCGTACTCCTGTACGAATGTTCCGCCGAAAAGGGATTGGAAGTAGCAGAATCTCTCTTAAATTGCATAGAAGGGTTCCGGTTTGGATGGCTCGACAAAACTTTTTCTATTGGTGTCAGTATTGGTTTAGTTGCCATTAATCACAAGACACCATCGGCCTCTGGAATTTTGCTCGCCGCCGATATCGCCTGTTATGCTGCTAAAAATAAAGGTCGCCATCGGGTGCAGGTTTATCGATCGGGCGATCGGGAATTGCTCAAGCAACACGGCGAAACCCAATGGGTAGTGCAAATCAATCAAGCCCTAGAAGATAATCGTTTCTGCTTGTATTCTCAGCCGATCGTACATTTGCTACATCCTCAAACCAGAGGAGTGCACTGCGAAATCCTACTGCGTCTCCAGCTTGAAAGCGGTCAGTTAGTCTCGCCCATGGCGTTTATTCCGGCGGCCGAACGATACAATTTAATGAACGCGATCGACCGCTGGGTCCTCCGTACTTTATTTACCAATTTGTCACAAGTTTTTGGTCCAAATTCCTTAGCCCAGAACCAAAGCGCCCACAGCCAGCCCATCGCCACTTTGCCTGCTTGTTGTGCCATGCCTAACTTGCGGTCATCGATGGGTAACTATGCTAGCCTGTATGCTCTTAACCTTTCTGGTGCTAGCATCAACGAAGAACGGTTTATTGAATTTATTTACGAGCAGTTTTCCATCCACCAAATCCCCCCGGAAATCATTTGTTTTGAAATTACAGAAACCGTGGCGATCGCCAATCTCAGCAAAGCAGCTAGTTTAATTTCTAAACTCAAGAAACTGGGATGTCAGTTTGCCTTGGATGACTTTGGTAGCGGGATGTCTTCCTTTGCTTATCTAAAAAATTTGCCAGTGGATTATATTAAAATTGACGGCAATTTCATTAAAAATATTGTCAATAATGAAATAGATGTTGCCATGGTGGAATCCATCACAAAAATTGCTCATGTAATGGGAATTACCACGATAGCTGAGTATGTGGAAAATGAAGAAATTATGGAAAAACTCAAAGAGCTGGGAGTTGATTATGGTCAAGGTTATTTTTTGGGAAGACCTCAACTTTGTAATTTAAAAACTCTGAATCTACAGGAAGTTTTGGAAGAAGTTACTGTAAATTCTTTGGATTTGAAAACTCAGATAGCTTCTTGAAAAGTCATTAGTCATTGGTCATTAGTCATTAGTTATTGGCTGCACCAGCTCAGCTTCATCGAAGCATCCAAAGACACGGCGCACAGCAAATAACCAATAACTACCTTCAACCCTCAACAATAGTTTCCACAGCTTCAATATACTGACTGTCTAGGAGGAAAGCACCTTTTTCAAAACGAATACCCCAATAATTGCCGGGATGCCGATCGACTACAATACCCTCATCGCCGATCGCAATTACATTAGCAGGCCGCAGCATCGGCATCCGTTCCGCAGTTTTCACGTAGGGTGGCATCGCTACAACTCGCACTTTTTGACCAACAGTAAATTCTTTTTCCATGAGTTTTTTTCCCTTTGACAATCTGGTGATTTTAGTAGTAATATCAATTCCGGTTGTATGGGAATGATTTAACCGCGAAGGCGCTAAGGACGCGAAGGAAGAGAAGAGAGAGTTTAATACAGGACGATGAAGACAGGATTTTATCTAACTTTAGTATTGTAAGTAACTGTTTATTTTAAATACTCCTGCAACAATTTCCAAGCCATTTGAGTACCCTCCCCTGCGTTTACTTTCCCAAAATCTACATCTTTTCTCAAAACCACAAAACCCACACCTTCTTTGATTTCTATGTCCTCGAAATTGCTAACTCTCGCCAAAAACAAGTGATTTTGTTGTATGATTTGGGGATTTTTTTTGGTCTTTGGGTGAATAAAAGTTGCGATAAATTCCATGGTGTAATTGGTATTGAGGCAAGTTTCTTCCTCCAGTTCTCTTACTGCCGCTTGCTTTGGACTTTCTCCAAGGTCCACGGCACCTCCAAAAGTAGACAGCATCCCTTGACTGGCAATACCTGGAATATTATCTCGCAGTTGTGCCACAATCTGACCGTTCGGGAGCATGAGAAAAATACGAACAATTGACTGAGGAATATTCATATTCGATGTTTTTTAGATTGAGAGTGAGTCCTGGGCTAGGTTTGCACAATTGACTAACGGCGCTCGCTCGTCCTGCTTCTTTATCCCTGTCATACTAATCCTAATTTTTGGACCGATCGCGCATAACACCGATACCGATCGCGCTACAATTGTCAATCGGGATAAAAACGGCAGATATAGCCTTTCTAAAAGTAGGGGATAGTTGGTATGGCTACAAGTCGTCGCATAGAGCGCGTAGCTTCAATGATTAAACGCGAAGTCAGCCTCATGTTGCTCAACGGCATTAAGGACGATCGAGTAGGTGCCGGTATGGTTAGCGTCACCGAAGTAATTGTTTCGGGAGACCTTCAGCACACAAAAATCTTTGTCAGCATTTACGGTACTGATGAGGCGAAAGCCGAGACCATGGAAGGTTTAAAATCCGCTACTAGCTACGTCCGCAACCAGTTGGGCCAAAGGATGCAACTGCGCCGCACACCAGAAGTCACCTTTCTCGAAGACCGCTCCCTAGAACGAGGTGATAAAATGTTAATACTGTTGAATCAGCTTTCTGCCAATCGCAAACCGGATCTAGAAGATTCAGATGCAGAATTCAACAACGATGAAATTGACGATACAGACGATGCAGATGAGGATTAATATTTAACTGGTTTTAACTGGTTCCCAGGCAGAGCCTGGGAACCGAGATCCAGAGGCTCTGCCTCCAAAGATCCTCCCAGCAAGCAATATCAGGAAATGAGGAGGCAGCCTCCCCACACACATTCCCAGGAAACAAGTAAACCAATAACCAGTTAGCAATTTCCCATGATTGACAATCTTTCCCTACCAGAATTAGTAGCCCAGATGTTCGTAGTGCGCGCTTCTGGTTATTTGTTCGATCGCCAAATTCGCTATCCCGAATGGGAACCAACCGCCGACAAACTCCGCCATTACGTAGAAAAATTGGGTGTTGGTGGTGTAATTTTGGTGGGGGGAAGTGCTGCGGAATTGTCAGTGCGATCGCACCAATTGCAATCTTGGGCAAAATTTCCGCTATTACTGGCTGCAGATATTGAGGAAGGTGTCGGCCAGCGATTCAGCGGCGCAACTTGGTTTGGGCCACCGATGGCGATCGCAGAAATTGCCAAGCAAAACCCAGCAGATGCAGGATGCTATGCCGAACAAATGGGTGCTGTGACTGCCATCGAAGCTAGGGCGATCGGTCTCAATTGGGTTCTGGCACCAGTAGTTGATGTCAACAACAATCCTGACAATCCGGTAATTAACGTCCGTGCTTTTGGCGAGACACCAGCAATTGTCAGCAAATTAGCTAGTGCTTTTATTCGCGGCGCCAGCACACAATCGGTTTTGACTACAGCCAAGCATTTTCCCGGCCACGGCGACACCGCCGTTGATTCTCACTTGGAATTGCCAGTTTTGCCCCATTCCCCAAGTCGATTGGCGGAGGTTGAGTTGCCTCCTTTTGTCGAAGCCATCGCCAATGGAGTTGATGCTGTGATGAGTGCCCACTTGCTGATTCCGGCTTGGGATGCTGATTTTCCGGCTACTGTTTCGCGCAAAATTTTGATGGGGAAACTCCGCCAAGAGTTGGGTTTTCAGGGTTTGATCGTAACCGATGCTTTAGTGATGGGGGCGATCGCCAATCAGTATGGCCCTAATGAAGCAGCGGTTTTGGCGGCTGTTGCTGGTGCTGATGTTTTGCTGATGCCCCTAGACCCCCACGGCGCAATTCAGGCTGTCTGTGAAGCTGTGACTCAAGGTAGGATTCCCAGAACACAAATCAAGGAATCTGTCAAGCGGATTTGGGAGGCTAAGCGCAAAGTTGGTTTGCGGATTTCTGAACCCTCCCAACCCGCCCAGCAGCCCAGGCGTAAGAATCAAACTCCTGTTGTCCAAAGCGGTAGCAAGAATCTACAATCCCTAAATTCGATCGACTTAAGTTTGCTAGCAACTCCCGCAGCCACGACAATTGCTGCTAATATTTTGCGAGATTCCTTGAAATTTGGGGGAAATCTACCTTTGGCTGTGTCGCCGACTCAAAAAAATCAGCCGTTGCGGAATTTAATAGTTGTAGATGATGTTTTGGCGTGCGAATTTTTGGGAAACCATACTCCCGCGATCGCCCTGCCGGCCAAGTTTGGTTACGAATTGCAACTGATTGACGATCGCACAGTCTCCATCGCACACAATACAAATGCAGAGTCCTTTACTCCCACTTTGCTGCAAGTTTTCATTCGTGGCAACTGCTTCCGAGGGAGTGCTGGCTTGACCTTGGCTGCTCAAGATTTGTTTAAGCAATTATTAACAACTGGTGAACTTCAAGCTGTGTTAATCTACGGAAGTCCCTACGTTTTAGACCAATTTTTGCCCCACCTATCTCCCAGCATTCCCCATGTATTTTGTTTCGGCCAGATGCCGAGTGCCCAAGCCATTGCTCTAGAATTACTATTTGGTCTGGACTCAAAGCCTCTAGCATAACTAACAAAGTTGTAGGTGAAAGTCTCGCGCCTTCACCCACAGGCAGTGTCAATTATGAAAATTTTATAAATTTTTGTTAAGCTTATACTTGAGTAAATCTACTTAGTTGGTACGAAAAATCAGAGTTTTGAGACGGAAATAGCCATGCTGAAACTCCGAATAACTCGTGAGTGACCTGATTTGTGTAAACATTAGAATTTCTTTTAAGTTTATATAACTAAATTGTATCTATATATACAGACAAAAATTAATCTAGGAATTAAACGAGTGTAGACTATATTATTAATAAGGCCACAAAAATTTTTAGGAAACATTGAGGGCGCATTATGATTCAGTCCACCATCCACCCATTGCAATACTCTTTAGATGTCATCCAAGATGAAGCACGTCACCTGGTGCATGATGGCGTACTCAGCCGTCAACAGCCGATCTATACGATGTGCCAATTCATTCCGCCTCGCGAATGGGCCTGTGTAGAGTGCGAGTTGGAAAAATGTGACTTTTTACTGCGCGATCGCATCGCCGACCTGATCGGTTCGGAAAAATGGGACAATGACTAAATTTGCTTCATCCAGTCCGGCTGTGTAGAGGAATTGAATCAGTTATGGGTGTTTGTTGTACATGAGGCTCGTAGCAGAATTGGCAATTAGCACAATCTAAGTGTCAAACTTAGAATGGCTTTTTTCACATTACTCCTAATTGCAACAGTGTTAGAGGAGGTTGCTTGTTTGGGAAATACCTTTTTCGATTAAAAACTTTCAAATTAGTTTGTCTGCGACTCAAGATACTTTAATCCTGATAATTTTCAGCGCGTAAACTTTCTAACTGGGTTCTGAGTGCCACCATTTGTGCAGTTAACTCTTGAATCTCTAGCTGTACATCTGGTTGTGACACAGCATCGGGAGGATTACCTATGGGTGAATTCGATTGCTGAGGCGAGACTGATTCGCTTTCGGTATTCTCCCGTTCGTTTTGTCCAGAAAAAATAGTATCTACAAAATTCCGGGCTTCTGTATCGGTCATTTCTCCTTTTTCTAGCAACTCATCGGCTAATACACCCAAGTCTGACTTCAATTTTTCCAGATTTTCCTCTCGCTTCAGCGGGTCTTGCAATGTCTCAATTAAAAAAGAAGTTGCACCCAAAGCTAGGTGAAATCCGGTTTGCAGAATTTGAGGCAGTTTTTCAGAATTCATTTAAAAATTCCGCTAGTGCGAATTTGTGGATCGGGATCGCCCCAAATCACAAAAAACAAGTCTTTGGGGGGATGGCTTTCTATGTTACTTAAACTAATTTTAGCATTACTTGGCAAATTCATAAATGTCAAGTGTAAAGTTTTGTTACAAAAACCAAGGCTCTGAGATATTCAGGTTAAGCACCCATTAAGGGTAGAGCGCATCGCCGGTGGAAGGGTCAAATACAAATAGTCGATCGAAATCAAGCTGTATAGTCAGTCGATCGCCCGATCGGCAACGCCCATTCCCAGGCACCAGTAACTGTATAGTAGTTTCTGGACTCAACATCGGCAAACTCCCCCGGATTAAAGTTTCTCGCCCCAAGGGTTCAACCACTTTCACATCTAAGTCTAGAGGCACTTTTTCTAAGGCCCAAACATCACTTTTTAAATCATCATTCTCCGCCATAGATTTAGTAAAAACTTCTATGTGTTCTGGACGAATTCCCAAATCAAATCCCTGTCCTTCCCTCGGCTGCAATTTTTTCTGAATCGAGGGCGGACAAGCTAGAGATTGATTTCCTACTTGAAAAGATTCCTCCGCATAAATTGCAGGCAAAATATTCATAGCCGGATTGCCTAAAAATGTCGCCACCATCCGATTTGCAGGTTTAGCATAAACAGTTTGAGGGTCTCCAATTTGTTGAATCAGACCGCGATTTAAAATAACTATTTTGTCAGCTAAAGTCATCGCTTCCACTTGGTCGTGGGTGACATAAACAGTCGTAATTCCTAGCCGCTGATGCAGTAGTTTGAGTTCGGCCCTAGTATCATCTCGCAATTGAGCATCCAGGTTAGAAAGCGGTTCATCTAAGAGAAAAACTTTGGGTTCGCGGGCGATCGCCCTTCCCAGTGCTACCCGCTGTTGCTGACCTCCTGAGAGCTGTTTGGGCTTGCGGTTGAGGAGATGATCGATCGATAGCGTCTGGGCTACAGTCTCCACCCTTGCTTGAACTTTTGATTTTTCAACATTCCGCATCCGCAATCCAAAAGCCAGATTTTCTGCCACAGTCATGTGCGGGTAAAGCGCATAATTTTGAAATACCATTGCTACATCCCGCTGTCTAGATGGAATGTTATTAACTAAATTATCTCCAATATAAATATTGCCGGAAGTTGCCGTTTCTAAACCTGCAATTGTCCGCATAATTGTAGATTTCCCACAGCCGGATGGTCCAACTAATACCCAAAATTCTCCGTCCGGGATTTGGAAGCTAATGTTTTCGATCGCGGTGACATTTTGGTAGCGTCTGGTAATATTTTCTAAGCGAACATTTGCCATTTTTCTTAGTTAGGAGTTACTGGTTATTAATTAGGAGTTACTGGTTATTAGTTATTTGTTTATTCCAGGATGCACTAATAACCTAAATCATGTTATTCTCAGGGTCGCGAAGCATCTCAAATCTTTGCCACACCGTCACCATGGGTCTAGGACTATAGTTTTTATATTATCGCCTAATTGACGACAATCTTTTCAGGGCGATCGCACAATATAGATTTTATCAGGAGCCGAGACCAATCTGACTGAACTAGAAGCATGGAGAATGCGATCGTGTCGCCAAGGGAGATTACGTATCCTGTAGCTTTCGGTATAATAGCTCTGATGGATGTTTTCGCCCGTGGCGGGGTCGCCTCGATCCTGGAGCGCTTGCGTCAAGTAAAATGGCGATCGTCTCATGTTCCGAAGCCCCCTACTCTAAAGCTATACTAGCAGTATCCAACATGAGAATCATCAAAGAGAGGTTGCGATCGTGACAGCTACTATAATTATACCCAAAAATCCCGACCCAAAAATAGAGCCAGAATCACAGCAAAAATTAGAAAATATACCAGAAATTCAACCAGAATCCGAACCCAAACAAGTCATATCTATTGAAGATTTTTTAGTCAAGCCTGCTGATAGAATGGAATGGGTTGACGGCAACTTAGTGGAGAAAACTGGAATGACATTCAAGCACGGTCTGGCTCAGTCTAAATTATCTACCTTGTGGAGAAATTACAAAAATTCCAGCGGACAGGGAGGAGAAGTTGTTACAGAAGTCCTTTGTCGCACTAACAAACAAGGCCGCCGTCCCGATGTCGCTTACATAACTCCTGAACTACTGCCACAATCAGGCAATTTTACAGCATTTTCCCAAAGTTTTCCCCTGATAGCAGAAGTTGCTTCCCCTGAAGATAGCGCCGAAGAATTATTTGCGAAAGCTCAAGAATATTTAGAATCTGGATGTTTAGAAGTCTGGCTGCTATTTCCCGAAGCTCGATTAATCTTTGTGAATGCAGGCAAAAATTGGCTATTATTTAATGGCGATGAAGTGGCTAGCACTCAAAATGTACTTTCAGGTTTTAGCATAGGTGTCAGTGAATTGTTAGCCTAAAGAACTTGCCAAAAATGCCACGTTATGAAATAATCGAGGATGTTGAAAAATTCAACTAAAGCGACATCCACAAATAAAAATAAAAATATAATGGATAAATTCAGAGTAGAAGTTATTTCTCAAACACCCAATCCTCAGCAAGTAATATATGCGGCTCTCCATCAAGACTATACAGAAAATTTCGTGTTTGACGAACGCGATTCCTGGCCTTGCGAAGCCGAATGTGGCGAAATAATCGTCAAAAGGCTCCTCGCAGGCGATCGGGGTCATTACGGCCCCCTAGAACATCCCCAAATTATCTTTAATTGCGGCTACTTTCCCCACAGCGTCATGCAGCAGGCCAGGACACATCGTGTAGGAGTATCCTTTGATGTGCAATCCCTCCGTTATACAGGAAATCAATTTCTAGATGCAGCCACCGGCAAAAAAGATATAGAAGATATTTTTTACCTCCGCCCAGTAGATTATTATACAGACCGCGAAGGCAAAAAATACTACTATTCTCCCGAACAAAGACAGCAAGATTTAGAGTGGTGTCTAGAAGCCGCTAAACGTTACAAAATAGACTTCGATGGCGGAATGTCCGAAGAACACGCCAGAGGCAAATTACCCTTTGACTACCGCCAGCACTTTGTAGTCAGTTTCAATTTAAGGTCATTCCTGCATTTTGCTGACTTGAGAAACAAAAAAAATGCTCAACTAGAAATTCAAAAACTCTGCGAAATGATGTGGCCTCATTTTGAAAATTGGGCCCCCGACATTGCGAAGTGGTACACAACAACTCGCCTCGGAAAAGCCAGACTAGCCCCCTAATGAATGCCATAGTCATCCTGTATTCATCTCTCTCTTCTCCCCCTCTGCGTCCTCTGCGGTCTCTGCGGTTAAATAATTCCGATACAACTAACATTGCTCTCACTAAAAAGTTGGCTGTATCATCATTATTCCGTCTTCCTTCTACTCACCAAACAAGATGAAATTAAAAATACGGCAACTTCACGAATCAGCCATAATCCCCAAATACGCCCACGAATCTGATGCTGGACTCGATCTATTTTCAATAGATGAATTAGAAATCATTCCCGGAGAAAGCAAGTTAATTCATACAGGCATATCAATAGAATTACCCCCAAAAACAGAGGCACAAATTCGTCCTAGAAGTGGTTTGGCTCTCAAACACCAAATCACCGTACTCAACGCACCAGGAACAATAGATGAAGGCTATCGAGGGGAAATAGGAGTCATCTTAATCAATCATGGTAACACTTCTTTTCAAGTGATAAAAGGCATGAAAATTGCTCAAATGGTAATCGCCCCGGTAATTCGCGTGGAAATTGAAGAAGTTAAAATGTTAAGTTCCAGCTCTAGAGGAGATAATGGATTTGGCTCCACTGGCATCTGGCAATAAATAGCGTCTCTCATACACTTCTAATTCTATACTTTAAATGCAGAACACACCAGACAACTACGACCCTCCTCAAAGACCTGATTGGGATGAATATTTTTTAATGTTAGCCAAATTAGCAGCGACTCGATCGACTTGTCTAGCCTTTCCCGTAGGTGCTGTGATCGCTAAAAATAGGCAAGTGTTAGCCACCGGTTACAACGGTTCCCCCTCCGGTTCGGCACACTGCATCTCTCAAGGATTCTGCTATCCTGGTTTGAGCAGTTGTGATGCTAGCAAAACCTTACCATCGCGGGCGGTTCATGCAGAAGCAAATGCGATCGCCAAAGCCGCCAGACATGGTATATCTACAGATGGAGCTAGCATTTACGTCACCTTAGAACCCTGCATTTATTGTCTTAAATTAGTCATTGCCGCTGGGATTCGGGAAATATTTTACGAAACCAGTTTCAACAGCGGAGAAAAAGCAGCCTTGAGAGATACTTTTATCAGTGAAGGTATTGTGGAACTCAAGCAAATTCAGCTATCTGAAAATACAGCAAAAAAGGCTGCCCTATTTTTGCTGCATCCTACTTCTGTCCTCAAAAATTCTATTTCTTGACAATCACTATAGCGGTTTTCCCTGGCGTCCACTCACAATTTAATCAAACTCATTCACAACTTGCAAATAGTCGATCGCAGCATCTATCCTCGAAGAATACTTAAAAGCAAACTGATCGAACCAAAATCTCTCATCAGAATCTTTACTTAAATTCTTCAGCCAAACTTGAGCTTGTCTCACTTTTTCCCGGTGGGTTTTTACTTCCACCTGCTGCGGTTCCTGTTTGAGAGTTTTCTGATCTTTATTTTGTGCTTCATCTTCAGCCAAAACCCGTTCTTGTTTGGCAACTTTTTGAGCAGACTCTTGTCCTTGGTATTCAGCCTTAATTTCAGCTAAATCACTGTCTAAATTATCAAAATCCAAATTTTTGCCAGAAGTTTCAATTACTTGACTATACGGCGCAGTAGTTGCTTGCAAAGACGGTTCTGGTTGCACGATCCGCTGGCTTTTTAAGTCGGCAGATTTTTTTTGAGATTCTTGATACTCAGCCCTAAGTTCAGCTAACAAACGATCGATCGATTCCATTACTTAACCCCCCCCTAAACAATGCTTCTGAGCCCTCCGGCCAAAATACCATCGCCTTAAACTTGATTCACCTTCTCAATCAGTGATTGCATTCAGCAATACTTCCGTCAGAGTCATTCCTTCCATATCGTCCATAGTTACAGTATCCACGATATCGAATTTAGCCCCAGCGCTTTGCAGTTCGTCATCTAATATCTTGAGAAACTTGGTAGCTTCTGGAGCATTTCCGACTTGGATAAACGAAATTGCTAATTCTTCATCTCGATCTAGCTTCCGCGAAGCTTCTATAATTGTTTTCATCACTTCTTTGCGATCGTCCGGTTCTCCGTCCGTCACCACTAATATTGTTTCCCCATTTTGCTGAGTCTTACCGGATATTTTACGCTGAAAATAGTTGTTGAGAGCGTCTTGCAAAACTATCGCCAAATTCGTAGTCCCTGAAGGCTCATTTTCTTGGAATATTTGTACGACTTTCCCTGCTGTTACATTGTCGTACCGTTTGAAGCGACCGGAAAACAAGTAAACTGTGATGCCATCAGGGTCTAGTTCTTCGCATTTATTTGCTAATGCGATCGTCGATTCCTGCATCAGCGCCCACCGACTTTTGCCACCAGTCTTGTCTTTGGTGTACATACTGCCACTCTTGTCAATGATTATGGTATAATCTCGGTTGTGAAGCATAAGAGTTTTCCTGTTACATTAAATTTTTTTCAAAAAAGAGCAAAACCAGCGAGCAGAAGCTGTTGAGCTTTAGTTGCTCGCTGCGTTTTTTAGTTGATTGGCGATCGACTGAAACCCAATTTAAGCTGCAACTAAAGCATCCTTGAGTGGCTTCCAACTAAAAACTCGATCGCCCCCCATCTCTACAGCTATTTTAACTCGCGGTTCTAACGTCGGCAAAATAGTTAAATATTCCACCTCCTGACTAGACAAAATCTGCCCTTCAATGATCCACAGCACCAGTCCTTTTGCTTTCGGAGGCAAATTGTCCAATTGAGTCTTCAACATCGGTGGCACGTAGTAGGTATAACCCACCGACGCTTCATTACCAGTGGTTTTCTTACCCAAATGGGGCGGCCGCACCCCGTGTACCCCCGTCAAATACATCGCCAAATCGCCCAAACCCCGCGCTGTAATGTTGTAGGCACCATAGCCCGCAGCCCTGAGTCGGCGCAGGTAGCGTCCCTCAAAACCTCCCTCCAACGGAACATACAGGGCCAGGGACCCCGACTTTTCCAAATCCCGAATCATATCTGAACCCGTCGTAATCAATCCCATAAATTTGTGTGGCTGTATGAAAATTTGGTCGATCGCCCAAGTGCGAACTGCAAGTATTTTGACACTCCCCAGTCTAAAGACGTGGGGATTCTTCATTCACAGGGAGATGCCTTGCAAAAGCAGTGCCTTTACTTGGTCTTACTCTCCCTCCCGAAGCAGTGGCGGTATGCCCTACCGCCAGAATTCGTAACCCTTCATCCCGAATGTTCTTAGCGGCATTGATGTCTCTATCGTGGTTTTCTCCACACTTAAGGCATTGCCAACTACGAATATCTCTCAAACTATCAACACGATTTAAGCAGTTACTACAGGTCTTGGAACTGGGGAAAAATCTGTCAACTTCTAGATATATTTTTCCTTCCCATTCAGCCTTGTATTTCAACATAGTACAGAATTGACCCCAGCCAGCATCACTAATTGATTTTGCTAGTTTAGGGTTTTTGACCATGTTGCTGACGGCTAGATTTTCGACCACTATGACTTGGTTTTCGTCAACTAATTTACGACTTAGCTTGTGGAGAAAATCTTCACGACAACGAAGAATTTTAGAGTGAACTTTAGAAACTTTAACTCTAGCTTTATTGCGGTTCTTAGAGCCTTTTTGCTTGCGATTAAGTTTCTTTTGTCTCCTCGCTAATCTTCGTTCGTAGTTACGATAGTATTTAGGGTTCCCATGTTTAGTCCCATCTGATGTAATCGCAAAATGGGTTAGTCCAACGTCTATCCCGATAGCTTTTCCTTCTGATGATTTTTGGGGCAAATCCTGACCATCATCATAAAGACAAGATGCAAAATATTCTGCTGATGGATTAACTGAAACCGTAACCGACTTTAAATCTCCCTCGGGTTGCCGTGAAACTTTGCAATAGACTTTGCCGATTTTAGGTAATACCAGAACATCATTTTTTAACTGACAGTGCTGAGGAAATCTAATCGACTGCCTATTTTGCTTTTTCTTGAAGTTAGGATATTTAGCTCTACCTTCAAAAAAATTAAGGAAAGCACTAGAAAGATTTAAAGCGGCTTGCTGTAATACCTGCGATGGGACTTCGCTTAACCACTCATACTCTTTTTTTAGGGAAGGCAGAAGCTTGATTATTTCGTTTCTGCTTAATCCTTTTCCAGTTTGTTTGTAAGTTTCGGATGTTAGATTGAGAGCGTAGTTGTAAAACCATCTAGCACAGCCAAACGACTTGGCAAGCAAAACGGATTGCTCACCGGTCGGATAGATTCTGTACTTGAATGCTTTTAACATTTTGCTTACCACACTACATTTACTATGGTAAATTGTTTGGTCAAAAGTGTCAATCCGTCCTCCGCTACGCTAAAGGACGGGGTTTTAAACCCAAATTTTCGATAAATCTTTAAGCTGAGTCAAAAAAATCTCATCGCGGCCTTGACAAAGAGCCAACACTTCGTATAGTATTGTGAATCGTTGCTGTAAAGGATACTGAGTGGTTAACTGCTCAAGTCCAGGCACGAACAAGCAAGAACGAAATAAATCTCGGAGACACAACAGCTAGAAGCCTGTGAATCTCGAAACTTGCAAGACTTCCACAAGCTAGCTCCCAAATTTAAAATTTAAATTTTAAACACCGCGGAAAGCTGTTGGTTGATAACAGTTAATTGCAGAATCATTCAAATAAATGATTGTGCACAAGAGCAAGCGGATTGACGAAAACTTCGCAATCCGAAACCTCTTGCGTAAATAAAAGGAAAAAAAATCCGTGTCAGTAGGCATTCTTGGTACAAAACTAGGCATGACTCAAGTGTTTGACGCAGAAGGGAAAGCAATCCCCGTCACCGTCATTCAAGCAGGGCCTTGTACAGTAACTCAAATTAAAACAAAACCAACAGACGGCTACAGTGCCGTTCAAATTGGATACAGCGAAGTCAAACCAAAGGCTCTCAACAAGCCAGAACTAGGACACCTAGCCAAGTCCGGGGCGAATCCATTGCGCCACTTGCAGGAATACCGATTGGAAGACACAAGTTCCTTTGAATTAGGTCAACAACTAAAAGCCGATGCTTTTGCACCCGGACAAATAGTAGATGTGATCGGTACAAGCATCGGTAAAGGCTTTGCTGGTTTCCAAAAGCGCCACAACTTCAAACGAGGCCCCATGTCTCACGGTTCCAAGAACCACCGCGAACCAGGCTCGATCGGACCTGGAACAACCCCCGGCCGCGTCTATCCAGGGAAAAGAATGGCAGGACGGATGGGGAATGTTCAAGTAACCGTTCGCAAGCTAACGATTGTGCGGGTAGATACAGAGCGGAATCTGCTACTAATTAAAGGAGCCGTTCCCGGTAAAGCCGGTGCCTTAGTCAATGTTGTACCTGAGAAAAAAGTTGGGCGGTAGTCATTAGTTATGGGTGATTTCGTTATCAGTAGTAGCAGATAACAAATAACAAATAACAACTAACAAACAACTAACAACTAACAACAACAGACAAAGGACAAAAGACATGGTTAACTGTGTAGTGCGAAATTGGCAAGGCGAAGAAGTTGGAGAAACAACTCTCGAATTGCGCGTAGCCAAACAAGAAAATGCCTCTCACATCGTTCACAGAGCATTGACGCGGCAACTCAATAACGCTCGTCAAGGAAATGCTTGCACCAAAACTCGATCGGAAGTCAGAGGCGGTGGCCGCAAACCCTGGCGGCAAAAAGGAACAGGCCGAGCCAGAGCAGGTTCTATCCGTTCTCCCCTGTGGCGTGGTGGCGGTGTCATCTTCGGACCAAAACCCAGAGACTTTGAAGTCAAAATGAACAAAAGAGAACGCCGTCTCGCTTTGCGGACAGCATTCTACAGCCGTACAGAAGACTTGATTGTGGTGGAAGAATTTGCAGAGCAATTTCCGAGACCAAAAACCAAAGAATTACTAAATGCGATCGCCCGGTGGGGCATCGAAGCCGATACAAAAGTTCTGTTAGTATTGCCAGAACCGCAACTCAACGTCTACTTGTCGGGACGCAACGTCGAATTGATGAACGTCATCCTGGCAACTTCCCTGAATGTATACGACGTTCTGGCCGCTGACAAAATTATCGTCACATCCACAGCCCTAGCAAAAATTCAGGAGATTTACGGTGAGTAAAATCGACCCCCGCGACTACGCAGATTTGATCCAGCGTCCTATTCTCACTGAGAAAGCTACCAGAATGATGGAATTAAATCAATTCACCTTCGACGTAGCCCCCAAAGCGACCAAGCCTCAAATCAAAGCAGCCATCGAAGAACTATTTAAGGTTAAAGTCACCGGTGTCAATACCCAAAACCCGCCGCGCAAAAAGCGTCGAGTTGGCAAATTCGTCGGTTTCAAACCTTGTTACAAGCGCGCCACCGTCACTCTCAGCGACGGAGATTCACTCCGCAAACTCTTATTCCCAGAAGTTTAAAATTTAGTAATAGGTAATCGGTAATGCGTACTCAGTAATAGGTAATCGGTAATTGAAAAGTATGAAAGATGAATTCGGACTTCACAACTTCTAATTACTAATTACCAATTATCAATTACCAATTACCAATTACCAATTACCAATTACCAACTACCGATTACCAAATTATGGGCATTCGTTCTTACCGACCTTATACCTCCAGCACCAGGGAACACACCGTTTCCGACTTCGCTGAAGTTACTAAATCAGAACCAGAAAAGTCTCTAACCAGTAACAAGCACACCAAACAAGGCCGCAACAACCGAGGCGTCATCACCTGTCGCCACCGCGGAGGCGGTCACAAGCGCCTTTATAGAGACATCGACTTCCGTCGCGACAAACACGGCATTCCCGGTACAGTCAAGGAAATCGAGTATGACCCCAACCGGAACGCCCGTATCGCCCTCGTCTTCTACAAAGACGGCGAAAAACGGTACATCCTTCATCCACTGAACTTAACCGTTGGTACAGTCATTGTCTCAGGCCCCGACGCACCAATCGAAATCGGCAACGCCCTACCCCTGAGCAACATCCCTCTCGGTACAAGCATCCATAACGTTGAGCTAGTACCAGGCAAAGGCGGACAAATCGTCCGTTCAGCAGGTGCCAGCGCTCAGCTAATGGCAAAAGAAGGCAGCTACGTTACCCTCAAACTACCATCCGGCGAACAGCGCAAAGTCCGCGCCAACTGCTACGCCACCATCGGTCAAGTCGGCAACACAGATGCTAGAAACATCAGCCTCGGCAAAGCCGGCCGCACCCGGTGGAAAGGTCGCAGACCAACAGTTCGTGGTTCCGTCATGAACCCAGTAGACCACCCGCACGGTGGTGGTGAAGGCAGAGCTCCCATCGGGCGTTCAGGACCTGTCACACCTTGGGGTAAACCAGCATTGGGTGCCAAAACCCGACGCAAAAACAAGCGCAGCGATGCTTTAATTGTCCGCCGTCGTCGCAAGTCTTCCAAGCGCGGCAAGGGTGGCAGACAAAGTTAATGTTAATAGGTAATGGGTAATAGGTAATGGGTAATGGGTAATAGGTAATAGGTAATAGGTAATAGGTAATGAGTTATTGCAATTAACCAATGCCCAATGCCCAATGCTATAATGCCCAATGCCCAATACCCAATCCCCAATTCCCAATTCCCAATTCCCAATTCCTAATTCCCAAAATTATGTCTCGTTCATTAAAAAAAGGCCCGTTTGTCGCAGACCATCTGATGACAAAAATCGAGAAACTCAACGCCGCCGGCCAGAAACAGTTAATTAAAACTTGGTCGCGAGCCTCCACAATCCTGCCCCAAATGGTAGGCCACACCATCGCAGTTCATAACGGCAGACAACACGTTCCTGTCTACGTCACAGACCAAATGGTTGGTCACAAATTAGGAGAATTTTCTCCTACTCGCACCTTTAGAAGTCACGCTAAAAGTGGTGACAAAAAGGCAAAGAGATAGCCGCCATTAGGTGACAGGTAAGAGGTAATCGGCAAACAATTACCAATTACCAATTACCTTCCAATTACCTTATTCCCAATTACCAAAATCGCAATGGCTATAGATACCACATCCGAAATAAAGGCGATCGCCCGCTATATTAGAAGCTCGCCCTTCAAAGTGCGCCGAGTTCTAGATCAAATTCGAGGCAAAAGCTATCAAGAAGCGCTGATTCTACTAGAATTCATGCCCTACCGAGCTTGCGAACCAATTGTCAAAGTTTTGCGCTCCGCAGTAGCCAACGCCGAACACAACGCCGGATTGGATAAATCCAAGCTAGTAGTTTCTCAAGCCTACGCAGACCAAGGTCCAGTCCTCAAGCGCTTTAGACCCCGCGCTCAAGGTCGTGCCTACCAAATTCGCAAGCCAACCTGTCACATCACTGTGGTAGTAGCTCCGCTCCTAGAACAATAAACAAGAGCACAGGTAATAGGTAAAAAACTGCTAAAAGTTGCAAACATCGGTAAACCCAATTACCAATTACCAATTACCAACTACCAATTACCAAATATCAACTCTTATGGGACAAAAAATACATCCAATTGGTTTCCGCCTCGGCATAACCCAAGAGCACCGCTCCCGTTGGTTTGCAGATGCCAGAAACTATCCCGAACTCTTGCAAGAAGACCACAAAATTCGCCAGTACGTTCAAAAAAACCTCAGTAACGCTGGTATCTCCTCGGTCAGAATTGAGCGCAAAGCCGATCAAATCGACCTAGAAGTGTTCACAGCTAGACCAGGTGTGGTAGTAGGCCGTGGTGGAGCAGGGATCGAAACCTTGCGAGTCGGTTTGCAGCAGCAACTCGGCAACAACCGCCAAATCCGCATCAACGTTGTGGAAGTCCAACGGGTAGATGCTGATGCCACTCTGATCGCAGAATACATCGCTCAGCAGCTAGAACGGCGCGTATCTTTCCGCCGAGTAGTCCGTCAAGCAATTACTCGCGCTCAAAAAGTCGGCATCGAAGGCATCAAAATTCAAGTCAGCGGACGACTCAACGGTGCAGAAATTGCCCGTACCGAGTGGACGCGGGAAGGAAGAGTCCCATTGCACACCTTGCGTGCTGATATTGACTACTCTTACTGCACCGCTCAAACCATCTACGGTATCCTCGGCATTAAAGTTTGGGTTTTCAAAGGCGAAATTATTCCTGGACAGGAACAAATAGCAGCCCCGAACAACGATGCCCCTCGGACTAAGAACAAGCGCCGTCGCCAGCAATTTGAAGATCGATCCAACGAAGGCTAGTGGTTAACTGTTAATTGTCAGTTGTTAATTGTCAGTGGCGATGCCCTTCCTCGTAGTCGAAGGGTTCACAACCAATTACCAATTACCAACAACCAATTACTAATTACCAATTTCCAATTACTAAATCCCCCAGCCATGTTAAGCCCTAAAAGAACCAAATTCCGCAAACAACAGCGCGGGCGAATGTGCGGTGTTGCCACCCGCGGCAATACAGTTAGCTTTGGTGACTTCGCGCTCCAAGCTGTTGAACCCGCCTGGATCACTTCTCGCCAAATAGAAGCCGGACGGCGTGCCATGACCCGCTACATCCGCCGGGGTGGCAAAATCTGGATTCGCATTTTTCCTGACAAACCAGTCACTCAGCGGGCAGCAGAAACCCGGATGGGTTCCGGTAAAGGCTCACCTGAGTTTTGGGTTGCCGTTGTCAAACCGGGTCGGGTAATGTTTGAAATTGGCGGTGTCGCTGAAGAAATTGCCCGTGAAGCAATGCGTTTGGCAGCCTTTAAATTGCCAATCAAAACCAAGTTCATCACCCGCGAAGATGAGCAGTCATAGCGATTTTGGACTTTAATTTCCTCCTCAGATTCTGGGAAATAACTTAAGCAGATTTAGGATGATTTTTCAACCTCAAATCTCTCACCTAAAATCCATTGACCGATCGCTAACGATCCACGACAAAATTATGTCTTTATCCAAGATTAAAGAAGCTAGAGATTTAAGCGATGCCGAAGTGGCAGAGCAAATTTTAGCCGTTAAGCGCCAACTAATGGAACTGCGGTTATTCCAAGCTACTGGCCGTGTAGATAAGCCCCATCTGTTTAAACACGCCAAACACAGATTGGCTCAACTGATGACTGTTGAACGCGAACGGCAAATCGCGGCTGAAGTTGCTGCAAAGTCAGCTTCGTCTACCACTGCCGAATCAACTGATTCAACCGCAGCAGTTAGCTAAAAGACAAAAGTAGCCCAACCGAATCGCACAGCAGTTACACAAAACTCCATTGCACAACAAAAATAGGTAGGTATGGCAGTTAAAGAACGAGTTGGCGTAGTAGTCAGCGACAAAATGGACAAAACTGTGGTAGTGGCAATCGAAAACCGCTCCTCCCACACCAAATACGGCAAAATCGTAGTCCGCACCAAACGTTACAAAGCTCACGACGAAGAAAATAAGTGCAAACCGGGCGATCGTGTCCGCATCACTGAAACCCGCCCTTTGAGTAAAACCAAACGCTGGACAGTTGCTGAAATTTTCGGTACAAAAAACGGCTAACAGTTAATTGCATTCTGGCGATCGCCAGATCCCAGATTCACAATCAACACTCAACAGTTCACAGTCACCAATCACCATGATTCAACCCCAGACATACCTAAATGTCGCCGACAATAGCGGAGCACGTAAACTGATGTGCATCCGCGTATTGGGAGGCGGCAACCGTCGCTACGGCGGAGTCGGCGATGTCATTATTGCCGTCGTCAAAGACGCCATACCCAATATGGCCGTCAAAAAATCCGATGTCGTCCGGGCCGTCATTGTCAGAACCCGCAAAGCTTTGCGTCGCGACAGTGGCATGAGTATTCGTTTTGACGATAACGCCGCCGTTATTATCAATCCAGAAGGCAATCCTAAAGGCACTCGCGTTTTTGGACCAGTCGCCCGCGAACTGCGCGACAAAAACTTCACTAAAATCGTTTCCTTAGCCCCAGAGGTACTTTAAAATGTACGGAAAAAAGGGTAAAGCAACTAGCGAACCGCAACGCCATAGAATGCACGTCAAAGCAGGCGACACCGTTCAAATAATTACGGGCAAAGAAAAAGGCAAAGTCGGAGAAATCTTAAAGACCTATCCTAAAGTCAGCAAAGTAATTGTTAAAGGTGTAAATATCAGAACCAAGCACGTAAAGCCCCAGCAAGAGGGAGAATCGGGTAAAGTAGTTACATTTGAAGCTCCAATTCATAGCTCCAATGTCATGCACTACTCCGAAAAAGAAAAAGTAGCTAGTCGTGTTTGCTACACCTTTAGCGAAGATGGCCGCAAACTCCGACAACTCAAAAAAACCGGAGAAATCCTTGATAATTAGTCAGTAGTCAGTAGTCAGTAGTCATTAGTCAGTAGTCAGTAGTCATTAGTCAGTAGTCAGTAGTCATTAGTCATTAGCTGACAACAGTCAACCGTCAACAGACAACAGACAACAGTCAACCGTCAACCGTCAACCGTCAACAGACAACTAAAAATTCCCTGACCAAGCCCAGGGACAGTTAAACAAAGCCAAAAACAATGCCAGACAAACTCAAAGTTCTTTACCAAGAAAAGATAGTACCGAAACTGATGGATCAGTTTAAATATACTAATATCCATCAGGTACCCAAACTCGTCAAAGTCACAGTGAACCGTGGCTTGGGAGAAGCATCTCAAAATGCTAAGGCCCTAGATTCATCCATCAACGAAATTGGCATTATCACAGGTCAAAAACCAGTGGTGACGCGGGCGAAAAAGGCGATCGCAGGCTTCAAAATCCGCAAAGGAGTACCCGTTGGTGTCATGGTGACGCTACGCTCAGAGCGGATGTACGATTTTCTCGATCGACTAATCAACCTCGCACTTCCCCGAATCAGAGACTTTCGCGGCATCAGTCCCAAAAGCTTCGACGGACGTGGCAACTACAGCTTGGGTCTGAGAGAACAACTAATCTTTCCCGAAATAGAATATGACAGCATCGATCAAATTCGAGGCATGGACATTTCAATTATCACCACAGCAAACACCGACGAAGAAGGACGCGCCTTGCTCAAAGAAATGGGAATGCCCTTCCGGGACAACTAAGCAGTAGAGTAAGGAGCAAAACATGGCAGCTAACGATACCATAGCAGATATGTTGACGCGCATTCGCAATTCGTGCATGGCGCGCCACCAAACAACACAAATTCCAGCTACAAAAATGACCCGTAGCATCGCCGAAGTCCTCAAAAGTGAAGGCTTTATCAGCGAATTTGAAGAAGCAGAACCAGAAGGGATTAAGCGACATTTAGTGCTTTCTCTCAAGTACAAAGGCAAAACTCGCAAGCCCATCATTACGGCACTTAAGCGAGTCAGCAAACCAGGACTGCGCGTTTACTCGAACCGCAAAGAATTGCCCAGAGTTTTAGGCGGAATTGGCATAGCCATTATCTCCACAGACCGTGGCATTATGACCGATAGAGAAGCCCGCCGCCAAGGTTTAGGCGGAGAAGTGCTTTGTTATGTTTGGTAGTCATTAGTCATTAGTCATTAGTCAATGGTCATTGGCAACAGACTCAAAAATCAATAACTAAGGACTAATCACTAAAGACTAATCATCCAGGACTAATAACTAAAAACAAAGGACCAAAAACTATGTCGCGAATTGGCAAGCGTCCGATTAGCATTCCCACGAAAGTCACCATCACCCTAGACGGTCAAAAAGTAGCCGTCAAAGGTCCTAAAGGTGAACTTTCACGAGTCATACCAGCAGAAATCACGATGGGACTCGAAGGCGAGACTTTACTCGTCACACGCCGAGACGAATCTCGCGTCGCCCGCCAACTACATGGCCTGTGTCGCACCCTAGTTGCCAACATGGTCGAAGGTGTATCCCAAGGTTTTGTGCGCCGCCTGGAAATTATCGGTACAGGTTATCGGGCCCAGGTTCAAGGACGGAACCTGATTTTAAACGTCGGTTACAGCAAGCCCGTTGAAATGCTCCCTCCAGAAGGGATCACCATGGCAGTAGAAGGCAACACCAACGTCATTGTCTCTGGCATTGACAAAGAACTCGTAGGCAATACAGCAGCCCGCATCCGCGCAGTGCGTCCGCCTGAAGTCTACAAGGGCAAAGGCATTCGCTACAGTGGCGAAGTCGTCCGTCGCAAAGCTGGTAAAACAGGCAAAACAGGTAAGAAGTAGACATGAAGCTTACTCGCAAAGAATCAGTCCACCGCAGACACCGCCGCGTGCGGCGCAAGGTGTTCGGGACCTCCGAACGCCCCAGATTAGCGGTATTTCGATCGCAACAGCACATTTACGCTCAAGTCATCGACGACAGCACCCAGCACACTTTAGCCGCCGCGTCAACCCTAGACCCGGAATTAAAGTCAGCTCTCAGTTCGGGAGCCAACTGCTTCGCCAGCGTGCAAGTAGGTCAGTTGATAGCCAAACGCTGTTCTAGCGTCGGCATAGCCAAAGTCGTCTTCGATCGCGGAGGCAACCTCTACCACGGTAGAGTCAAAGCCCTCGCCGACGCAGCTCGCGAAGCTGGGTTAGACTTTTAGGAAGAAACAAAAAGGAAGAAGGAATAAGGAAGAAGGAATAAGGAAGAAGGAAAAAAGAATCTACAATAAAATTCTTAATTCCTAATTGTTAATTTCTATTTTCCAACTACCAATTACTAATCCTCAATTCCCCAAGCACAAAACATGGCAGAACAAAAAGAACAGCGCAACAAGAAAAAAAGCAACAACAAAACGCGCGAAAAAGAATCCGAATGGCAAGAACGGGTAGTTCAGATTCGCCGCGTTACCAAAGTAGTCAAAGGCGGTAAAAAACTCAGCTTCCGCGCCATAGTCATTATCGGTAACGAACGCGGTCAAGTTGGGGTTGGAGTAGGCAAAGCTAGCGACGTCATCGGTGCCGTTAAAAAAGGCGTCGCTGACGGCAAAAAGCACCTGATTGAAGTGCCTCTGACCAAAGCTAACTCAATTCCTCACCCCATCAACGGTGCTGGCGGCGGAGCCAAAGTCATGATGCGACCGGCATCTCCTGGAACAGGGGTAATTGCAGGGGGAGCAGTCAGAACTGTTCTCGAACTAGCAGGAGTCCGCAACATCCTAGCCAAACAGCTAGGTTCAGGAAATCCTTTAAACAACGCTAGAGCAGCCGTCAACGCCCTATCTACTCTTCGCACCCTATCCGAAGTAGCTCAAGAGCGCGGAATTCCAGTAGAAAACCTCTACGGTTAAGGGCTAGGGAACGGGACAGTGTAAGTTTTGAGTATTCAGCGCATTGAGTTTTGAATAAAAAATAATTTTTTAACTCAAAACTCAAAACTCAAAACTCAAAACTACTACGAACCAATTACCAATTACCAATTACCAATTACCAATTACCAAAACTATGAGATTGCAAGACGCCCGACCAAAAGCGGGCTCCACAAAACGCCCCCGCCGCTTGGGTAGAGGTATTGCTGCCGGTCAAGGCGCGAGCTCTGGTAAAGGGATGCGCGGTCAAAAATCTAGAGCCGGTAGCGGCACTAGACCCGGTTTTGAAGGAGGTCAAAATCCTCTGTACCGCCGCCTCCCAAAACTCAAAAGCTTCCCTTTGGTGAACCGTAAAGAGTACACTATCATCAATGTCAGTAAATTAGCATCGCTGCCAGCAAACACAGAAGTAACTCTCACCTCTTTGATTCAAGCAAAAATCGTCACTACTGACGACGGTCCGCTCAAAATCTTAGGAGATGGGGAATTAAATGTAGCTCTGCAAGTCAGAGCCGCTGCTTTTACCGCAGGTGCTCGCACCAAAATAGAAGCCGCTGGCGGCAGTTGTGAATTAGTTGCCTAAAGATTTGAGGTTTGAGAAGGTGTCCAAATCTCAAATCCTCAATGCTCCTATCAAAAAATGATTTAGCCTAAAATCCCAAATCTAAAATCCCAAATCGTAACTATGGACGTTAGTAGAGAAAAAGCGCCAACTGCACAAGAAACTTTCATGCAGATGGCCCAAGCTGCGGGTTTGCGGGGCCGCATCCTCGTTACCATCGGCTTATTGATTTTAGTGCGCTTGGGTGTCCACTTGCCAGTCCCCGGCATCGATCGCGTCGCCTTTTCCCAAAATGTTCAAAATAGCCCTTTGATTGGCTTTTTGGATCTATTTTCAGGGGGCGGGCTTTCCGCTTTGGGGATTTTTGCTCTAGGGATTTTGCCCTACATCAATGCTTCAATTATTGTGCAGCTTCTAACGGCGGCTTTACCAACTTTAGAAGAGTTGCAGAAAAATGAAGGGGAAGCGGGGCGACGCAAGATTTCTCAAATTACTCGCTACGTTTCTTTGGGCTGGGCAATTCTGCAAAGCGTTGGCATAGCGATTTGGGTTAGCCCTTTTGCTCAGGTTCCAGGACCTTTATTCATCGCACAAACAGCTTTGGCTTTGACTGCTGGATCGATGTTTGTGATGTGGATATCGGAAGTGGTGACAGAACGAGGTATCGGTAATGGAGCGTCTTTGCTGATTTTTATCAACATTGTTTCAGTTTTGCCACGTTCTCTGGGACAAACTTTTGAATTGGCCCAAAGTGGAGACACGCAAGTTGTTGGTCGCGTAATTGTGCTGTTGCTGGTATTTTTGGTGACGATTGTAGGGATTGTTTTTGTTCAGGAAGGTATTCGCCGGATTCCGATTATTTCCGCCCGTCGCCAAGTCGGTCGCAAAGTTTATCGGGAGAGTCGCAGTTATCTACCCCTGCGCTTAAATCAAGGTGGAGTCATGCCGATTATTTTTGCATCCTCGGTATTGATTGTTCCCTCTTTCTTAGCTCAATCTCTTAATAACCCGTTTCTGGTGCAAGTGGCTAATGTTTTGAGTCCCAATGGACCTGCACCCTGGGCTTACGCACTATTTTATCTGACTTTGATTCTGTTCTTTAGCTATTTCTACGCTTCGTTGATTGTCAACCCCGTAGATATGTCTCAGAATTTGAAGAAAATGGGTGCCAGTATTCCTGGGATTCGTCCTGGTCAGAAAACGAGCGATTATGTGGAGAAGGTTTTGAATCGTTTGACTTTCTTGGGAGCGATATTTCTCGGCCTGGTGGCAATTGTACCAACTGCTGTTGAAAGCGCGATCGGAGTGCAAACTTTTAGAGGCTTTGGCGCAACTTCCTTACTGATTCTAGTAGGTGTGGCGATCGAAACTGCTAAGCAAATTCAAACTTACGTCATCTCCCAACGATATGAAGGAATGGTGAAGTAATCCCAATGCAATTGATTTTTATGGGGCCTCCAGGGGCAGGAAAGGGAACTCAAGCTCAGCTTTTAGCAGATCTCTGGAAAATACCCCACATTTCTACTGGTGACATCCTACGCGCCTGCGTAGTGGCTAAAACTCCCTTGGGTGAAAAAGCCAAAGCCTACATGGATGCTGGTGAGTTGGTTCCCGATGGGTTATTGATGGATATCGTACAAGAACGCATGAATCAACCAGATGCTAAGGCTGGCTGGATTCTAGACGGCTTTCCTCGCACAGTCCCACAAGCAGCGTTTTTTGACACACTACTGTGCGATGTTCCTGGTGGGGGGGGCGAAAAGTCTGGGAAGGACTGCGCTCTGAGGGCAGTGAATTTGGATGTTCCTGACAATGTTTTGGTGACTCGGCTGCTGTCACGGGGTCGCCAAGATGACAATGAGCAAACCATTCGCCGTAGGTTGCAAGTTTATCGCGAGCAAACAGAACCTTTGATTGAGTTTTACAGAGACCGCGAACAATTGGTTGCAGTTGATGGGGATCGCTCCATGCAGGAAGTTACCGCTCAACTCCAACAAGTTCTTTCGCGAAACTCTTGAACCTTCTCAATCGAGCCTGTTACCCGCCAACAACTTTTGCTAAGATGTGTTAACTAGGAGCTTTTTGTGCTCAAAGGTCAATCTAATTGACACAACTTTAGCTTTATTCAATTAAGAATAAAGTTAGCGGTTGGTTGAGTGCTTAAGTCGATCGAGTCTCCCTTTCCTCTGCTAGTTTCAAACTTACCAATAAATAAGTTTTTGCAGCAGCCTGGAAAATCCTAGTTAATCAAATGTAGAGTTGAGGTAAATACCAAATTGTCTAAGCAAGATTTAATTGAAATGGAAGGGACAGTGACGGAATCCCTGCCCAATGCGATGTTTCGCGTTGACCTAGATAATGGGTTCAATGTCCTAGCTCACATTTCGGGCAAGATCCGTCGCAACTACATCAAAATTCTGCCAGGCGATCGCGTCAAAGTCGAATTAACCCCCTACGACTTAACCAAGGGCCGGATCACTTATCGCCTTCGTAAAAAATAGGCTTAGATAAAACTTTCTAAAAACTAATTCTAAGTTTAATTAGAGAGAATTTGGTAAAACCCGTCAAATTTATGCTATAATGCTACGTTTGTAGTGTTGCCGAGAAGGACGTCAACAACCCACCGGTGTACAGGGTTAAGTCATTGCTACACCGTGAAAGTATCGATCGCCCTTGAGTCTGAAAGCAGGCGAACTTGACCCCAGTAGTGGGAGTGGGGACCAGCGGGTTCCTTCATCAAATAACCCCCGCTTCATAAAAATTAATCGAGGAGAGGCCTACACCTTGCCCTGCCTCTCCTCCCACCGCTATACAGGCAGTGCCCGCAGGCGTACTCTCCGGTATGGTGGCGTTCTCCAGGCAGGAAGAAAGATGAAAGTTCGAGCATCTGTCAAAAAAATTTGTGAGAAATGTCGCGTCATCCGCCGTCGAGGCAGAGTGATGGTGATATGTACTAACCCAAAACACAAACAACGCCAGGGTTAGAAAATCGGAAAATTAGGAATAGCAGATAGCTGCTGCCTAATTCAACATTGTAGCCAAACAGGAAAACTAGGGAGACAAAAGTGTGGCACGGATTGCCGGGGTAGACCTTCCACGCGATAAGCGCGTCGAAATAGGTTTGACATACATTTACGGAATAGGCCTGTCTCGGGCCCAGAAAATTATCGCTGCAACAGGCGTAAATCCTGATACTCGTGTCAAGGATTTAACAGAAGCAGATGTGACCGCCCTGCGGGCTCATGTAGAAAGCAACTACCAGATCGAAGGAGACCTCCGGCGCTGGGAGTCAATGAACATCAAGCGCCTGATGGATATTGGGACTTACCGCGGTCGGCGTCACCGTTTGGGATTGCCAGTTAGAGGCCAGAGAACCCGCACCAACGCCAGAACCCGCCGGGGTGTCCGCCGCACAGTTGCGGGCAAGAAAAAAGCACCTTCCAAGAAGTAATATCTTTTTGGGAAAATTACGCTGGGGGCTGCTGGCTCCTAGCGCTTCGAGAAATTAGTTGACAGAAAAGTTAAAGAGACTCCTATGGCGCGACCACAAACAGGCAAGAAATCTGGTGCAAAAAAGCAGAAACGGAATGTACCGAATGGGGTAGGCTACATCCAGTCTACCTTTAACAACACGATTGTGACTATTACTGACCTCAATGGCGAAGTCATATCCTGGGCGTCAGCAGGTTCGAGCGGTTTTAAAGGAGCTAAAAAGGGAACGCCCTTCGCAGCTCAAACAGCAGCAGAAAGTGCAGCCCGCCGAGCCAATGACCAAGGGATGCGCCAAATAGAAGTAATGGTCAGCGGACCAGGAGCAGGTCGAGAAACTGCAATTAGGGCGCTGCAAGGGGCTGGACTAGAAATTACTCTGATTAGAGATGTTACCCCAATTCCTCACAACGGCTGTCGCCCTCCCAAGCGACGTAGAGTCTAAAACGATTTGAGATTTTAGATTTTAGATTTTGGATAATGGCTAATTGCTGAAAGCCAAAAACTAATGCTTTCAACTATGGCCCCGTCCATCCAAAATCCGAAATCCGTTCAGGGGTATGCTCTGCAATCTAAAATCCAAAATCAAAAATCCAAAGTGGAAAAGGGAGGTCACTCCGTGGCGCAGTTTCAAATTGAATGTATAGAGTCTCATACTGACAAAGACCGGAGTCAGTACGGAAAATTCGTCCTAGAACCCCTCGACCGCGGTCAAGGAACAACGGTTGGGAATGCACTGCGACGAGTTTTGCTGTCAAATCTGGAAGGAACAGCAGTAACTTCAGTCCGCATCGCAGGTGTCAATCACGAGTTTGCCACGATCGAAGGGGTACGAGAAGATGTTCTCGAAATCCTGCTGAATATGAAAGAGGTCGTCCTCAAAACTCATTCTCAGCAGCCGCAAATAGGTAGATTGCGGATCGAAGGACCTGTCACAGTTACCGCAGATCGATTCGATGTACCTTCTGAGGTAGAAATAATCGATCGCTCTCAGTATATTGCGACTCTCTCCCCAGGCTCAGTTCTGGAAATGGAATTCAGAATTGAAAAAGGGATCGGATACCGAGCTGTAGACCGTAGTCGCGATGATGGAGCTGCTTTGGATTTTCTGTCCATAGATGCCATTTTTATGCCGATTCGTAGGGTCAACTATAGTGTTGAAGACGCTCGCGTAGGCGGCACTGTCGAGAAAGACAGGCTGATTATGGAAATCTGGACTGATGGTAGCGTGACTCCTCAAGAAGCTCTGAGTCAATCTGCTCACATCCTGGTAGACCTGTTTGCACCTCTCAAAGACATCACCCAAGATTCCCTCAAACCCGAATCTCAAGGTGTAACCGATCCTACCAGCCAAATTCCGATCGAGGAATTGCAATTGTCAGTACGGGCTTACAACTGTCTCAAGCGGGCTCAGATTAACTCCGTCGCAGACCTATTGGATTATACCCAAGAAGACTTGCTCGAAATCAAAAACTTCGGGCAAAAGTCCGCAGAGGAAGTGATTGAAGCTTTGCAAAAGCGCCTGAGCATTACCTTGCCACAGGAAAAATCAGCTAAAAGTTAATCCAACGGTAATGAGTAACAAAGTTTTGATTTAGCCACGGCTAGCTCCAAAGGCCACGCTTGTGGATGAGCTTTAAATGCAAAATTTAAAACTCATAACTCAAAACTATTTACTTACCAATTACCAATTACCAATTACCAATTACCAACTGCTATGCGTCATCGCTGTCGCGTCCCCCAACTCAATAAACCGGCTGACCAGCGTCGCGCACTACTGCGCTCGCTGACCACCGAATTAATCCGTCACGGTAAAATTACTACTACTCTCGCCCGCGCCAAAGCGCTGCGTTCAGAGGCGGACAAAATGATTACTCTGGCAAAAGATGGCTCCTTAGCCGCTCGCCGCCAAGCTATGGGCTTTATCTATGACAAACAGTTAGTACACGCACTGTTTGATGCGGCAAAAGAACGGTACGGCTCACGTAACGGTGGCTACACCCGCGTGGTGCGAACTGTCCCCCGTCAAGGAGACAATTCCGAAATGGCGATCGTCGAACTGGTTTAATTCAATTTTGGGTTGGATATTTTTGATTTATGACTGAAAATCCCAAATCGGAAATCGACAACCCCAAATCGATGCAGCGTGTTGCTCTTGTCATCCAATATCTCGGCACTGACTTTCACGGTTGGCAGCGACAGCCGAATCAGCGTACAGTACAAGAAGAGATTGAAACAGCAATTTCCACTGTTCTAGAGCGTCCGGTAACGCTGCACGCGGCTGGGAGAACTGATGCGGGAGTTCACGCCGCGGCTCAAGTAGCCCATTTTGATGCCGATGGCCCAATTCCAGCTCACCGCTGGGCAAGCGTTCTCAACTCTCGACTGGCAAAAGATATTTTAATTCGAGCTTCGGCAAAGGTGGAACCTACCTGGCACGCTCGGTTCTCAGCCAGTTGGCGGCGCTATCGCTACACCCTTTATACAGACCAGACTCCTAATTTGTTTGTGCGTCCTTTTGCTTGGCATTATTATCACGCCCCTGTGGATGAATCTTTGATTCAGGCAGCTATGGTACCCCTGATCGGACATCACCATCTAGCAGCTTTCCACCGCGCGGGGTCTGCCAGGCCGCATTCTTGGGTGGACGTACAAGCAGCAGAGTGTCACCGTTGTGGCCCTACGATCTATATCGAGGTTCAGGCGAGCGGGTTTCTGTACGGGATGATGCGGCTGCTGGTGGGTTTGCTGGTGCAGGTGGGTCGCGGGGAAAGGGCGATCGAAAATTTTACAGATATCTGGGTCAACGAACGCCGAGAACTGGTAAAATATGCCGCCCCGGCTCAAGGTTTGTGCCTGCTGCGAGTTGGCTATCAAGACTTTCCCTTTCCTCCCGAAGTTTGGTATGACACTCAGCCAAAATTAGTTATTAGTCAGTAGTCAGTAGTCATTAGTCATTAGTCATTAGTCATTAGTCAGTAGTCATTAGTTAACTACTAATATAAACTAAGGACAACTGACAACTAACAATTAAAAGCTGACAATTAAAAACTGACAACTGACAATTAAAAACTGACAACTAACAATTAAGAACTGACAACTGACAACAGTTAACAGTTAACAGTTAACAGTTAACTCACAACAAACAACAAACAATGAACAAAAGTTACGTCCCTACTCAAGACTCCCTAGAGCACAAGTGGTACGTGGTCGATGCCGCCGACCAACGGCTCGGTCGTCTGGCAACTGAAGTTGCCATGTACCTCCGGGGAAAACACAAACCCACTTACACTCCTTCTATGGATACCGGCGATTTTGTAATTGTCATCAATGCTGACAAAATCGCTGTTACTGGCAAAAAACGTACCCAGAAAATCTATCGTCGCCACTCTGGAAGACCGGGCGGCATGAAAACCGAAACCTTTGCTAAATTGCAAGCACGTTTGCCTGAAAGAATTGTGGAAGAAGCGATTCGAGGAATGCTACCTCACACTGCTTTGGGCAGACAACTGTTTACTAAGCTGAAGGTTTACGCTGGCCCTGAGCATCCTCATGCTGCTCAAAAACCAGAAGAATTAATTGTTCACACGATTCCAGGAGGAAATGAGTAATGCAAGCAACAGATACCGGCCGCGCGGTGTACTGGGGTACTGGTCGTCGCAAGTGTTCCGTAGCACGAGTACGTTTGGTTCCCGGCACTGGGATATTGACTGTCAATGGTAAAGAAGGGGATTTGTACTTGCAATTTAACCCAACTTATTTGGCTCTGGCTAAGGCTCCTTTGGAAACTTTGGGTCTGGAAAATGAGTACGATATTTTAGTAAAAGTCGAAGGTGGCGGGTTGACAGGTCAGGCTGACTCCATTCGCTTGGGTGTCGCTAGAGCACTGTGCCAATTAGACCCTGATAACCGCAAACCTCTCAAGATTGAGGGGTATTTGACTCGTGACCCGCGGGCGAAAGAGCGGAAAAAGTACGGTTTGCGGAAAGCTCGGAAGGCTCCTCAATACTCCAAGCGGTAATCGAGAGCACCAGGAACAAGTCCGAGGGAAGAGGGAAGAAGGAAGAGGGAAAAATTATCCAGATTCCATCCTCCTTTTTTTCAAGGTCTATTTCTGATTCCCGATGCGTGCTTTCACATCCAATCTGGCGAAATCGTGGCGGTTGTTGGTACGCAAGTCCTAGCACGGCTAAAATGGTTGTAAAGTAAAAAAAATAGAGAGTAAAAAACAATGGCGAAAGCTGGCATTCACCCTCAGTGGTATCCCGAAGCTGAGGTTTATTGCAACGGGGAGCTTGTGATGACTGTTGGTTCTACTAGACCCAAGCTGCAAGTTGATGTTTGGTCTGGGAATCATCCTTTTTATACTGGGACTCAGAAGATTATTGATACTGAAGGTCGTGTGGAACGCTTTATGCGGAAATATGGCATGACGGAAGTGGAAATGCCGAAGGCAGATGCTTCTTCTGGCCCGCTGAAAATGGAAGACCCGAAAGCGGATGCTGCTAAGGCTGCTGCTAAAGGCAAAAAGAAGAAGTAGCCGGATTGTCATTTGTCCGCAGTTTGTTGAGAGTAGTTTTTTTCTACTGACAATTTACCGCCTTCGGATTGCAGATTTTAGATGGAAGACTTGCCCTTGCCAGCAGTTGAGTTGGAGCGACATTCTATCCCAACTGCTCTTCAATAGACATCTCCTCAAAAGGCTGGCAAGGGCAGGCCCCATGCCTACCCCACAGGAATTATTGGAGATGTCTAATTGTCAAATCTCAAATCTCAAGTCTCAAGTCTCAAATTTCAAATCTCAAATCGATTGACAGAGGACAACTGACAATGGCTGAATCTTATTTACTGGATAAATTGAAGTCGGTGGAGCAAACTTTTCATGAGTTGACTCGCCGCATGGCTGACCCGGATGTTGCTAGGGATAATTATGAGTTTCAGCGGGTAGCGAAGGCTCGATCGTCCTTAGAAGAAGTGGTCGATACTTTTGAGCTGTGGAAAACCACGACTGATGATTTGGTGGGTGCGCGTCAAGTTCTGAAAGAGGCTGCGGGCGATCGAGAATTGCAAGAAATGGCCGCGATCGAAGTTGAGGAACTTGAATCTAAGCTGGATAATTTGGAAACCCGTTTGAAGGTTTTGCTGCTCCCCCGCGATCCGAACGACGATAAGAACATCATGCTGGAAATTCGGGCTGGTACTGGCGGAGATGAGGCTAGTATTTGGGCGGGTGATTTGCTGCGCCTGTATTCGCGTTACGCTCAAACTCAAGGCTGGCAGGTGAAGTTGGTGAGCGAGTCGCTGGCGGAAATGGGTGGCTTTAAGGAAGTGATTTTGGAAGTTACGGGTGACAGCGTTTATAGCAAACTGAAGTTTGAGGCTGGGGTGCACCGGGTGCAGCGGGTGCCTGTGACTGAGGCTGGCGGTCGGGTGCACACTTCGACGGCGACGGTGGCTGTGATGCCGGAGGTTGATGATGTGGAGATTCACATCGATCCGAAGGATATTGAGATGAGTACGGCTCGATCGGGCGGTGCTGGTGGTCAAAATGTGAACAAGGTGGAAACTGCTGCGGATTTGTTTCACAAGCCGACGGGGATTCGGATTTTCTGTACCCAGGAGCGCAGTCAGTTGCAGAATAAGGAGCGGGCGATGCAGATTTTGCGGGCTAAGCTCTATGAGATCAAGTTGCGGGAGCAGCAGGATGAGGTGAAGTCCCGGCGTTTGGCTCAGGTTGGTACTGGTTCGCGATCGGAAAAAATTCGCACTTACAACTATAAGGATAATAGGGCTACCGACCACCGTTTGGGGGAGAATTTCTCGCTCAATAGTGTTTTGGAAGGGGATATTGAGGGGATTATTCAGACTTGCATTTCTCAGGATCAGCAGGATCGTTTGGCCCAGTTGGCTGCTTCTACTTCTAATTGATGGGTTGATGGGGAACTTAGGCGCATTGTTTGCTGTGCCTTTGTTCTCTGATGACTTGACGGATGTGGTTGAGTAGGGCTTCCCAAATTGCATCGGCGATCGCTCTTTGGGAATTGGGGGCAGCGATAGCGCCTAAATTTTACCGAATTGGAACAAACCCTGCTTCTTCTACTAACTTTTGACCTTCATCGCTCAAGAGCATATTGGTATAAGCAACTCCCGCTTGTTCATCCAATTTTCCATCCTGTTTGATGACAACAAAAAGTCGTCGCGTCAACGGGTAAGTTCCATCAGTAAAAGCAGTTTTATTAACCGCTTTGCAAATTTGATCGATACAGGGAGACACAAAACCTGAACTCGCTACCTTGCCAAGAGGAAGAAGGTTTATCATACTTTGACTGATTACCTCCGAAGCTGTAGCATACCCAATACCACCACGAGTTATCGCAACCTTTTGAATTGATCCTGTAGTGTCTCTCACCTCTTGCACATTTGAACCCAATGGTTGTTTGTCCAACACTTTTTCGTAAAAATAATCAACTGTACCACCAGCCTCAAGATTACGGCTGAAGGGAGTAATTTCCATATCTGGCCCTCCTACATCTTTCCAGTTGTTGACTCTTCCGGTAAAGATATCTCGCACTTGAGCTAAGGTAATCCCCTTTAAACCTTGATTTATCAATTCAGGATTGACATAAAAAGCAATACCATCAATAGCAACAGGTACTTGTTCAAGTTTAAAATTTCGTTTTTGAGCCAGTTCAAACTCATCATCTTTTACAGATCGGGAAGATTCAGCAAAACTCATTTGTCCCTCAATCAGCATTTTAATACCTGTTCCAGAACCAGGCTTGCCATTAGGTGGCTCGGTATAGCGCAACTGAAATTGAGGATGTGTCTTATTAATAGCTGCAACAACGACCGGAGAGCGCAGAGGTGCAAAGGTTGTAGAACCCCCATAGTTGAATATTCCATTTGGTACATTAGGAATATTAGCCAGACTAAGATAGGTAGTGAACGGCGCGCTGCTCGGCGTAACAGGCGTTGTGGGGGGGCTGCTGGATGAAGCTGTAGAAGTAGATGATGGCGCTCCAAATAGCTTGTCTTTAAATAAAAAATAGGGTCCCCCTAACATTAAAAATACAGTTGCTAATCCCAAAACTATAGGAGGCACACCGCGTAATCTTGTACCGCAGTAGGAACACTGATATGCTGTGGATGAATTTAATGTTTTACACTTCGGGCATTCGACATTATTAGAGCCACTACTCATAAATACCTCATAACAGTTGATAACTATTTATTCAATCCTAGTTCTTTTCGCACGTTCGACTCAATTGCTGTTACTTGTTCGTTAGTCAATCCCAATTCCTCTTGAAGATCAAGCAAATCAGCCTGCTGTTGCCCGCCTATTCCTTCATCATTCTCAAGAAAAGCTCGATACATCAGAGCATATTCCTGTTGATAATTTTGAGGTGCGAACTTAGAAATAATCCGCTCTGCCAGTTCTTGAGGAATTGCATATCTTTGGCGAAAGCGCTCCAAAGTTTGCAAGTCTGTGGCAGAAGGATTGCCGCGACTGTAACAACTCTGGGCTAACTTTTTAAATTTTTCCATATTTCCTTCAAAATCTGCTGTAGTTGCAGGTTTTACTGTTGAAGGGCTGGAAGGCTCAGTAAGTGGCTGGGAAGTTGAAGATGTACCATCACTAATGAATAAGTTATGATTCTTGACAAACTCCTCGATTGCTACTTTAGTCTTTCTGTGTTCAGGATTATCTTTGCCATGTAAGAGAGTATTTTCTAACTGCTCCAGATATATCATCAATTTTTGATAGAGAGATTTTTTTTCGGGCTTCGTAACCGCTTTTTCACCCATACTTTGAATAGTGTCATTAAGGATTTCTCTAACTTGCCGGTTAGAATCGTTCAGCAAGTATTCTTCAGCCTCCTGCCAATTTGCTCCGAAAGTATGAGTTTTTCCAAACCCCGTCTGCTTATCTTGGTAGGCAAAACGCACTTCGTGGAACCCAGTAGCTTTGTTCTCCACTTCCGTCAGCAACTCCAAAACTCTTCCCAGAATCAGGTTGTGTTTAACCTTTACCTCATGGTCAGGTGCAGGCATCGGGTCTTGAAAACGACGATTATCTTGATGAGTGTGCAGCGGGTTCGGATCTGATTGCGAAACCGAGCGATAAACAGTCCGCATCCGATCCATCCCCTCAATTAGCCTTAATGGAAAAGCTCCAACTTCTTGAACAAAATAAATTGAGTGCGGGTCGTTGAGAGGTTTGATATCTTTATCGGTTAACGTGCTAGCTTTACGGAGCATGGGCAAAATAATTTCTACCGCTGAATCTGTAGGCTTATTTCCTCCCTCAATTCCTACCAGTTTTTGGCGTTTTTCAGGTCGGTCATCCCAACCTAGACGGGCTTGATCTTGACTAAACCGTACAAACGGTTCACTTTTCTCAAAGGTAGTTTTAATTCGGGCTTCCTGCTCTTGTAGAGTAGGATACTGTTGCAGGAATTGGCGTGCTGCCGAAATTTTGATTTGCAGCCTACCTGCCAATTCATCTAAAGCTAGATTCCAAAGCCGATTAAATAAGTCTTGCTTTAGTAGAAAATCTTCTGAGAAGGTGTGCAGATCGAGAAGTCTTAACTTCAATTCCTCTAAAACTTTCTGAGAGATAGTCTGAAAAGCATTTTCTTCTCTGCCTGCTAGGGCTTCGGTATAAACTTGGTCAACCACCTTGGGGTCATAAAGTAAAATGCCGTTAACAGTCAGCGTTGCTGTTTCCAGTATGTAAGTGTTCTCATGTTCTTGCAATGCCACCTGTAACCCTTCTATTGTGCGTTCATAGGCTGTGATCTCGATTAATAACTGATCTATTTCTGCCATCATAGAGTCTACAAGTCGAACCCCTAAAACGCGAGACTTGACTTCTATCTTAGCCACATATAGGTCTTTGAGTGTCGCCAAAATGTCTTCAAAATCTTTGTCAACAACACTTTTTTTATTAATGGGGTTAAACTCTTTAACATGAGTGTTGATTTGATTGGACAATACTGGAAACTTTTTGTCAGCTTTTGTTTCTTGGTCTAGCCATACTTGTGACCTGTCTTGCTCAAATCGACTGCGGTATTCAGCAAAGACTTCTCGGAGCGTCTCTAAAAATTGACGGGTAAACCTTGAACCACGAGATCTGTCTTCAACCATGCGGTACACAGTTTCGCGAAGCTGTTGGCGTTTTTGGGGAATCAATCGATTTAAGTTGTCCCACATTTTTTTATAGTAGTCGCTCCACCGCTTTGGATCGTCATCGCTACCCTCAAAATGGGGATCGTACTTCCGTTTGTTTTCCGCTATAAAGTTTTGTAAAACTTCAAATTTAACGTTTAATTGGTTGCGTTCCTGTTTCACCGCAGCCACCCACTCAGAAACTTCCAGGCTATAGGTTTTACTATTGTCGCTCAAACTGATGCTGTCAAGGATTTGGTGCTCCTTGTCAGATTCAGTTAGCTGGAGGCTTGGCAATATTTCGGTTTTAACTACATCTCGCATTGATGTAGAAACGGGAGTAGGATTTGCCCACCATGAAACTACACGGTTAGCGAGGCGAAAAGCACAAGCTTTGCGAACCCGTTCTACGGGAAACTGAATGCTAGAAAGACCGAAAGTAATAAAATTTTGAGGATAACCAAGGGGATCGGGCGCTGCCCACTGCTTACGAATATTGTCCCTGACTAACTTTTTATAGGGACTAAATCCAGAACTGAAGTCTAGGAAAATATTTTGTGCGACCATTTCTAGCATTGATTCCAGGGTTGGAAGGGTGACTTTATCGTTGCTATTTCCTAGCAGGTAGCAGAAGCTAAAAGGCACATCTTGACCACTCTGACTGCTAATTTGATCGGAAGCATTTGTGCTGTATTGCGCTTCAAAGCGAGTATCGCTGCGGGAATAATGGTTTAATTCCATTAGAGCAGCATAAGCATTGGCAACTACCCTGTCTCCCAAACCAGAAAAAGCCCCTGGCAACACCAAGTAGGCTGATGTTTGAGGCTGATCCGACGCGGGAATCCAATCGCGGAGATTGTAGGCGAGGTCTAAAAACATTCCTGAACCTGTTCCACCACAAAGGGAACAAACAACAAAGATATTGATGCCTTTATCAATTTGCACCTGGCGGCGCTCCATTTTGTCCGTTCCTTCAATAATCCTTTGTTTAGCATTTTCAAAACTATCTTTAATTGACGGATAATTGATGGTAAAGGCAAATTTACCTAAAGATCTAATTTGACCTGCACCTGCCAAAATTGAATCAGTACCTTTGAGCTGACTGGGAAACCACTCTGCTAAATAGTTGTAGTCAGAAAGTTTGTTAAGCATGGCTTTAGCATTTTCGACCTTAGCCCAGACTTGTTCGACTGGACGCAGGGAAATGTCTTGTTTGAGAACGACTTGCGGTTCGGAGCATTTGGCGTTCTGCTCTGTGTCTATATGCAAGAACGATACTATCGGCAGAGCATCTAAGGAGTCGTAGGTTTCCACGATCATCCGGCGAATTTTAATTAATATTTCTTTTCCTGTCCCACCTAGTCCGATGACGACAGTGGGAGTCATGCCTTGGTACTCAGCCATACTTTAATTTAAGGATAGATATTGCTAATATTATGAATGGTAGTATAGCATACGGCTGAGGTGAGAGTTGTATTTACGATCGCACCTCCTCACCCTCACCTTTCTACAACCTTCTCCCATAGCCTGCTTTAAAAGTTTTTGAAGCCCGATCGCCCTCCCATTCAACTTCCTGCACTCCATCATACTTTCAAGGATTCTCACTGCTTCTCACTACAAGGAACGACCTAAGTAGTATGAGGTCTAACATCAGGCGGTTGAAGCCCCAAAACAATTGATTTAGTCGGAATTCCCGCTGCAACTAACTCCTCAGCAATCAGCGGCCAAAATGTGAACAAGGTGGAAACTGCTGCGGATTTGTTTCACAAGCCGACTGGGATTCGGATTTTCTGTACCCAGGAGCGCAGTCAGTTGCAGAATAAGGAGCGGGCGATGCAGATTTTGCGGGCTAAGCTTTATGAAATAAAGTTGCGCCAGCAGCAGGATGAGGTGAAGGAGCTACGTTTGGGGCAGGTTGGTACTGGTTCGCGATCGGAAAAAATTCGCACTTACAACTATAAGGATAATCGGGCTACTGACCACCGTTTGGGGGAAAATTTCTCGCTCAATAGTGTTTTGGAAGGGGATATTGAGGAGATTATTCAGACTTGCATTTCTCAGGATCAGCAGGATCGTTTGGCCGAGTTGGCTGCTTCTACTTCTAATTGATCGGTTGATGGGGAACTTAGGCGCATTGTTTGCTGAGCCTTTGTTCCCTGATGACTTGACGGATGTGGTTGAGGAGGGCTTCCCAAATTGCGTCGCCGATCGCCACGGGATACTTGAAATGTTCTAGGTCATACTGTACGATGAGTTCTAGGGGTGCTAAGGTTTGCTGGTTTCGACAACTGGCAATTGTGGCGATCGTCTCCTGTTGCCATCTGGCAAATAGTCTGTAGCTGAAAAAGGAACTGCATTTTTGTCCTTTCTTGTTCAGGTAAACGACTATTACTTGATGTTGTTTGGGGTAAACTTTGACTATGCGGTTTACGGGCATTCTCAGGGCTTCGGCTGCTTCTATTTTGGAGATTTGCCAGCACTGGGGTTTGAGCCAACCGGAGGCTGTGAGGCTTTGACGTGTGTGGCTGGGCTTGTAAGTTTTTTGAGTGCGTCTCTTGGTCATTGCTATTTCTCCTAAATCTGTTTTCATTAAAATTAAAATTTTCAATCTAATTAAAATAATATCTGTTAAATCTTCTCCTGTCAAGCAAGACAGGTAAATTTGTTGGTACACAAGTAAACTAGGAGTTGTGGTTATCTCGTGGCTGATACCGTGGACGCAGAAGCTAAGAAAAAACTGAGTGAGGTTGTTAAATTAGCGCGGGGCTCTATGAGTCTGACTGCTTTTGGCAAGCTGTTGGGAGTTTCTGCTGCTTCTGTCTTGTATTGGGAAAAAGGGCAGGTACTTCCAGATACAAAAAATTTGACTCAGATTGCTACAAGAGCAGGCTTTACGATGGAAGAGCTTATGGCCCATCTCGAAGGCAAGCCTGTGCAGGAACCTCTAGATACCAACGATCTGCTCAAGAAAATTCAATGTATGCCACTGAGTGACTTAGCAGTGATTGTTCGAGCTGGTATGGAGCGACTGGCTGCTGCTGCTGTAGCTTCTGGGAAGTATGGTTGATGTTCTGTAAACTGGGAATTGTGGTCATCTCGTGGTTGATACCGTGGACGCAGAAGCTAAGAAAAAACTGAGCGAAGTTGTTAAGCTAGCCCGTGGCGACCTGAGTTTTAGCGCTTTTGGTAGGCTATTGGGAGTCTCTGGGTCTGCTGTTCAGTATTGGGAAAAGGGTCAGGTACTCCCGGATACGAAAAATTTGACTCAGATTGCGGCAAAAGCGGGCTTTACAATGGAAGAGTTGATGGCTCATCTCGAAGGTAAGCCAATGCCAGAACCTGTTAATACCAACGAGCTGCTGAAGAAAATTCAATGTATGCCAATTAGTGAGTTGGCGGTGATTGGTAGAGCTGTGATGGATAGGCTCGCTGCTGCTGCTGAGTCGTCTGGGAAATATAGTTGATGTATCTGTTCGTAAGTAGACTGGTAGATACGGTCGAGTAGCTTTTAACTTGTGAACATCCAAAATAGACAAAAACTTAGTGAAATCATCAAAACAGCGCGCGGAACAATGAGTCAGCGAGCGTTTGGTAAGCTTTTGGGCGTTTCTGCGACTGCTGTTCAGCTTTGGGAAAGGGGCGATACGGTTCCCGATACTGAAAACTTGGGTAAGCTCGCAGCGAGAGCAGGCTATACTCTGGAAGAGTTTCTCAGCTTTTTGGATGGCAATCCAGTCTCGCAACCACCAGAAATTAACGATATTGTCAAAAAAATTCAGTTTTTGCCTCTGAGTCAGGTGGCGCTAATTGCTAAAGCTGTAGCGGATAGATTCGCTGCGTCGGCTGAGGCTGCTGGGGAATGAGTTAGGATCGATCGCGATCGCCCGTTTTGGGAAGTAGAGTGCGATCGCCCTTAAGAAATTCCACCACAGGTGCATACCACAAGTCGAGTATTTTGTCAAGCCAATATCTACTTTGTTTCGGAGTCCGATCGCCCTTATGGACTGACGCACTCCGACAAAGAAACCGGGTTTTTACCTAATCTGTCGGTGACAACGAAGTATTTTCCTAAAAAACCCGGTTTCTGGGCCCCCTATCATCGCCCTTACGAAAAAAACACTCGCCCTATCCCTGAGTCAATATGTCTAAAAATTCTTGGACAATGCGATCGGCATCTTCGCAGCATCTTTCTGCGTCGCAATAGTGGATGATGGTGATACCGTGAGATGCAAAGTCGCGATCGCGCGTTTCATCTTTTGCTGTGTCGGGATGTGATATTTCCAGAATACCCCATTTGCCTTGGTGGAATATGAGGAAATCGGGTTCTTGGTTTTGTCGGCCTGCGGGTGTGGTGAGGCGGGCTTTGGAGTTGGGGAAAAAGAGGGTGTTTGTGCGATCGAGCGCTTCGGCTATTTTTACTTGTTCTTCGCAGTGAAAGCGCAAATCGTTCCAGTGATAAATCCGTTCTTTTATGGTTGACAAAATTCCCTGGTTATGCGCGTTTTCAGGCTTAATAATTCCATCTGATACTGTATGATAATCAGATAGAATTGCACCGTGTAAATCTGCTGACGAATCAGATTCACTTAAGTTTGCAAATGATAGTCTGGCTCCGCTTAAGTTAGCACCGCTGAGGTTAACTCCAATAACTTGAGTTCGATGTAATGTCACTTGATGTCGCCGCAAGTATCGCTTAAAAACAGAGCGTAAATTATTTTTTTTTACTTTTTCATCAAAAGCCTCTGAGAGTTGTTTCCAGAGTTTAGCCGCCAGCGCTTTGATGTATTCATCATTATATTGAGAGAGTTGAGAAATTTCTTCGTAGGAATGTCTGCCTTCCCAGCATTGTCTGAAGATGAGCTCTTGCACGTCGTTTAAGCCTTCGCCATCAAGGACTGTTTCTGCGATCGCGATTGCTTCATCAACGGTCATGGCTTAAGTTTCCTCAAAGTATATATCTGGTGAAGTTTTGACAATAATACCATTTTTTTATGATGCTGCATAGAATCCGATCCCCCCTAAAGAGGGCGGGCGGGCACGGGGGCACCGCCCCTACAAGGGGGGGACAAGATTCTTCTCAAAGTCCCCCTTCTTAAGGGGGATTTAGGGGGATCGAGATATGTGCAACGACCCATTAAATTAATATAATACCAATTTTTTATGAGGCCCCGTAGAATCCGATCCCCCCTAGCCCCCCTTAAGAAGGGGGGGACAAGACTCTTCTCAAAGCCCTAAAGAGGGCGGGCACGGGGGCACCGCCCCTACAAGGGGGGGACAAGATTCTTCTCAAAGTCCCCCTTCTTAAGGGGGATTTAGGGGGATCGAGATATGTGCAACGACCCATTAAATTAATATAAGAGGCGATATTTTAGCAATTAAGGCTGATGTTCGTTCAACCAATTGGTTAAATCTGAGGCTGATGAAAAATCCAGCAGCGCCTCTCCTAAATCCTCTAATTCTTCTACGGATAAAGTCTGAATTTGCTCGCGGGTTTCAGGTGCGATCGCACCGATGCGTCGAGTCAACTGGCGAGTGAGGAACGACAGCGCCTCATCTTTCCTTCCTTCAAGGAGGCCTAGTTGTCTTCCTTCAAGGAGGCCATCTTCGCGAATTTCTTGGTAAATCACAGAACCGCGCATAGTTTCTTTCCTAAATAGTTGTCTGATCAAGTCTTTTTCAAATCTCAAACCTGCGAGCACTTGGGTACAAGCGAGTAAATCTGCTTGTTGGGTGGGTTCCTCTATTGTAGCAATTTGAGTAGCTATTTGCTCTAACAAAGTTCGCGGCGAGTTGGTTTGAGATAGTGTCGCGAGTGGGAGTAAGCCGGGGACGGACAGCAGTGAAGCGGGGTCTTGTTCCCACAGCCGGATAACTCGATAGCTGTGTCGGGTGTTCGCGTCTGTGTACTCAGATACAAAAACTTGTTCTGAGGCTGTTTGCTGCAAAAAGATTACTACTTGATTGATGGAACAGGAGTATTGCCGTTTGAGCCTGACGTAGTAGTCTAGCATTCTGAAGGCGATCGGCGGGTCGGAGTAGGGTCGGGTTTCAAATTCCAGATGTAGGATTTGGTTATCCGTTTGCAGGAAAACGAGAGAATCGGCTCGAATGGGTTCTTGAATTAGTTCGGTTTTGAGTACCTGAACGTCGGTGGGTTCGTCTATTGGTAGTAGCCAGTGGACGAAGGCGGCGGGGAATTTTTCTGCTAGATATTTGCAGGTGTTGTCGTAGGCCAAGGAAGTTGGGTTGTGAGAGGGGTGATTACAAGAGTTTAACTCTAGCGGCATCTACCGGAGAAGAGATTTTTGGGGAATTTGGGGAAAGTCCTTACTTTTTGTCACTTTTTCTCACTTTTTATCACTGACAAAGATGAGATCGAGCTAGTAAAGTATTTAACTAAATAGCTCAAGAGCAGTGCTCCATAGGTAGCAATATAGAATAATGAATAAGCGATTAAAACTGATATTTTTAACATCTAGCATTATATGTACAGTCCTGTTTCCTTCGGCAAGCTGGGCGCGGACTGTCTTGCAAGAAATTCAGCAAACAGGAGTTTTAAAAGTAGGGATTAGAAAAGATGCTGTGTTTTTTGGCTATGAAAGTTCAGGAAGTTGGACAGGCTATTGTGCAGGCTTTGCCAATGCTCTAGCAAGCAGTTTGAGCAAACAAATGAATACTTCTATTAGTGTCAGAGCCGTTACATCGACGCTCCCAACCCGTGAGGGAATAGTTCGAGATGGCACGGTACATATTGAGTGTGGTCCCAATACAATTAGTCGCGAAAAGGAAGTACAGGAAAACATTAAATATTCAGATCCATTTTTTGTCACGGGGACGCAATTTATTGTCAGGACAGCAAACAAAAATGCCAACTTGAGAAATGCGAGGCTCGGTGTACTTCGAGGCTCAACCAATATACGTTCAGTTACCCAGCAATATTCTGAAGCTGAAATTCAGCAGTTTTCTGAAAGAAGTGAGGGTGTAAGTGCTGCAATGAACGGTCAAGTTACTGCATTTGCTGGAGATAGTATTCTTTTGATAGGAGAAGCGGTGAGACAGGGAGTGCCACTCAACGCTTTTGAGATAGTACCGAACCAACCTCTATCCTGTGACTTTTATGGAATGATACTTCCTACTAACGATACTCAGTGGCAAAATACAGTGAACTCTTTTATTGGCAGCAGTCAAGGGCTACAGGTTTGGGGGACTTGGTTTGGAGGATTAGCACCTTATCTTAAAGGAACGCTTGACTATTGCAAGAGCAGATAAGTAAAAATAATGATAATGAAGTCAGTAATGCTCAAACAAATTAAACTTTGGATATTTCCGTCAATCACACTAATGCTCTTAATTAGTGTTTCTGGTTGTTCTAAAGTGAATAGAAATAGAACAGTAGATATTGAACTTGTTGGCAATGAGTCTAAAGCTGTAGAAGACTCATTTTTGCTGAGGTTTGATACGGGAGGAGAGCGCTACGCTACACTAAAGCCAGGGCTAGAAAAAATTCTTCTCAACGGGTGGGAAGTAGATGTCTCCAATAAGCTTAAAGTTAAAGGGCGTAATGCCACAGTAAATTTGACACAGTATGAAGAGACAAATGGCAACCAAACAACTACATCCCAGGTTTATGAAATCACGCCAACACTAATAATCGCAGCAAATCAAGAAACGCAAAACTTTAAGGAATATATAGTAGTTCGTTTTCCAACTGCTTTAGCTATGGGTAAAGAATTAAAGGCATCTAGTCCTTCTGCTGTACCTGAAGTACGATTCCAAGTTGCATACTATTCGAGTTACGGTCAACTTTGGTTTGCCAGAATCATTCATTGGTTAGGGATAGGAGCTATTGTTGTATTTTTAATTTCTCTTCCTAGTTTGTCAGAATATCTACAAATTAGGGATAAATTCAAAAAAGCCATAGAAAAATATGTTGACTCTGGGGGAAGCGATCGCACAGTATTAGGAATTCTAAGATATTTAAAAAATGCCCAAAAAAGAGAGTTATACGTTTCTTTTAACTTGACAAATGAACTAGATCGGGATGACATAACATTTTTGACTGATGAGGGTACACAAATTACACTTTTTTCACCTTACAAAAACTTTTTGCAGGAAAATTTAGCTAATTTAGAAGACATTATTATAAAACAACTAAACGATTGTTTTACTAGAATTATATCCAACGATGTTTTCTTCTTTGTCAAAGGAGAGTTGGTTAAGAAAAAGCACGTATTTTTTGAAATTGTGTATGTTGTAAGGCACACAGAATCTACATATACCAGAGAAGGAGTTATTAAAGTAAGTCAGGGGTTTAGGGGGATTGCAGTAGACTGGAATATTAACATTTTTATAAATCAAAAGTCTGTTAGACAAATCCAATTTTCATCCTTCCCTGCTGACATTTTTTATGTCAACGAAGGAGCATCTAACAAGAATATTTTTGATAAAATGGCAGAAACTGCTTTTGTTGATTTGAATCAACGCTTACAAAAAGAGCTACAAATTCAATCACTTTCCCAGTAATTGAGCGTCAAAAAATATACAAAGGAGAGATATTATGGATGAAAATCCTCTGTCAATGATAATACTAGGCATAGGATGGGTGTGTGTAAGCGTATTTGGATTTATTTTCTCGAAAATACTGGCTCCTTTTTGGGAACATAAAATAGGAAGATTTATAATGTTTCTGATCGGTGGGATAGGAATGTTTTGCCTTATATCTACTTGGAATGTGCAATCTACTGTTAACCAAAGTAACTTAACTCCTAGCCCTAATCGGACTATTTTGCGTGAGAATGATAAGTCTTTACTTCAGCCACCTATTGTTCAAGCACCTCTTGTTCAATCTCAAAGCCAATCCAAGCAAGAACGTATAAGTAGTGGAGAGAAAGTATTAATTATAAACAAAGAAGTTTTTAACAAGCAGTCTGGAATTGTAGCTTATGCCAAAGGAGATTTTACCACTGCTGTTAACGCACTATATACATCGCGGGAAATTAATCGGAACGACCCAGAAACCTTGATTTATCTGAATAATGCCAGGATTGGCAATAGGATATCTCACAGTATTGCTGTAGCAGCACCCATTGGACAAAGTACAGATATAGCTAATGAAATACTGCGAGGAGTTGCACAAGCACAGGATGAAACTAATCAAGGTGGTGGTATTAAGGGTATACCGTTAAAAGCGCTCATCGCTAATGATAATAATAATCCCCAGGTAGCGTCTGAAGTTGCTGATGCTGTGGTAAAAAATTCATCAGTATTGGGTGTAGTTGGTCATTTTGGTAGCGATGCAACCTTACAAGCTGCAAAAGTTTACCAAAAAGGTCAGCTTGTCGTCATTTCACCGACTAGCACATCTATCAAACTTTCTGGCTTTGGCAATTATGTTTTTCGCACAGTAGCGAATGATAAATTAGCAGGTGAATCCCTTGCTAAATACATGACTACTCAAGGATGGCAAAAAGCAGCTATATTTTTTAATTCTGATAGTGACTATAGTAAATCTCTCACACAGGAATTGGCAACTGCTATTCAGAATAAACAAGGAAAAGTAGTAACAAAGTTTGATTTAGCAAGTTCGACATTCAAACCTAAAGATAATCTTGAAGAAGCGATAAATTTGGGAGCAGAAGTTATTGCCTTATTTCCCAGTTCTAAATACCGCGATCAAGCATTAAAAGTAGCACGAGTTACGCCAAGTCGGTTGCGACTACTGGGAGGAGATAGCCTCTACCAGAAAGATACTTTAGAACAGGGTAAGGATAATGTTCTTGATATGGTGGTAGCGGTATCATGGCATGGAGAAGCAAACTATCAAGCTGAGTTTACTAAAAATGCCGATCGCCTTTGGGGTGCAGATGTCAACTGGCGTACCGCAATGGCTTATGATGCAACTAAAGCATTGATTGCTGCTTTGCAACAAAATCCCACTCGCAGTGGTGTCCAAAAAGCGCTTTCAGCAACCAACTTCTCTGTTCAAGGTGCTTCGGGAGTAGTGAAATTTTTGCCAACGGGCGATCGCAATGCCCCTATTCAACTGGTGAAAATTATTCGCGATGAAAATTCTCGTTCTGGTACTGGTTATGATTTTGTGCCATTACAGTGAAATGCTTGATGAATGAGGGCTGTCTTATTTGACTGGAGTTTAATAGAACATTCCTGGACGCACTCCGACCAAAGAAACCGGGTTTTTTACGAAAATACTTCGTTGCAGCCTTTAATACTTATGAAAAACCCGGTTTCTCGGCCCCCATGCGTAAGTCATAAGAGTTGTACAATACCAATCAAGCAATTTGAAGCGTCCTGGGCTCAGGGATAGATTCACCTTCTGCTTCCCAAGCTTCCAAATACATTTCAATCACTTCTTCGCCGTTATGAATTGCTTCCTCACGAGTTTGGCCGTGAGTGCAAGGCATCACCACGCGATCGCCAAACTCTGGAATCGTGACTAGGAAAAGCCGATCTTCATGACTACCATTGAACAATCATACTATATCGACTCATAAATCCTCGCCCCTTTTTAACACCATAGAAAAAAAGATTTGTCAACAGTTACATATTTCCCCAAAACTGTCAATGGCATCACATCCCCACTTCCAAGTACATCAACAGACACTCCATCTCTAATCAGAATTTTAAACACTTCATCCCCATTTTGAACTAACCTTGCATCTAACTCAATAACTTGACCCTCTTCCTTCAAGACACTTAATAAATCCGCACTAGATAAACGCAATACTTCCTCATTATTACCTTTCTTAGTCAATTGATCGCCACATCTTCCAGTAGCATCAATATCAGCAACGATCCATTGATTAGGCAACTCACAATTTTGGGCTAAATATTCAATAATTTGGGCAACTCTGGGTTCCAGTTTTTCCTGTTCCTCATAGCAGAGTGTAATTGCCCACTTTTGGCTAACATTTTGTTTGAGAGCAGAAGTTTGAGATTTCATAATAGTTCCGGTATTTTATTTCTAGTAGGAGTACCACCTGTAAGATTTGGTATCCATTGATGTTGATGAGGTGGTGGCAGATGATCCGGTCGAGGATTACCATTAGGATAGGTAGGACTGGTAAAATCTATGTCTCTCACAGGTTGCCCAGACCGATCGAATTCTCGCATCTGATAAATCCTCTGATTATAAGTATCCCATCTTAATTGAGAATGAGGTCCTATAGCATTCGGATCGGGTTTTGCTTCCCCAAGTCTAGGCGGTTGTTGACTTTTAAGTACAATCGTACCATCTGCATAGCGTGAGTGGACTAACAATCTAGTTTCAGGTTTTTGGGAAATTCAACCTAATTATTTTATCACTTATTTTAAAAGGCGGTAGAACAAGTGCGATCAATTGCACAACAGCAGCCTGTGGACTGATACGAGCCGATGCGATCGCCAAACTCTGGAATAGTAACTAAGAAAAGTCCATCTTCATGACTACCATTGAACAATCATACTATGTTGACTCATAAATCCTCGCCCTCCAATTCAAATCCCTTCCACTCCATCATACTTTCAACGATTCTCGCTGCTGTTCCCTAGAAGGCACGACCTAAGCAGTATAAGGTCTAACATCCGGCGGTTGAAGTCCCAAAACAATTGATTTAGCCGGAATACCCGCTGCAACTAACTCCTCAGCAATCAGGCGATCGGTATTATTTGCTTGAATCCACACCTGACCGTCAATAATATCAATATGAATCACGCAATGGTGAATGCGTTGCTCGTTAAACCAACCTATATTGATTAACATATAGCGGTCATTTTCTACATCAAAAATTGTGGCGTTTTGCGTCCCACTATCACAAACGGGAATCTCAGCGTATTCAGTCAAGAGCTGTCTAACAAGTTGGCGATAATTATTTAAGCTATCCATTGTATGATATTTTGTGTTTTAGGATTTAAAACAACCGCGCCAGCGAAATGTTAGTAATTATTCCGCAAGTCGTCAACGAATCGGATATACTGAGATACGACCCTAACGATTCAGGAGTCACCCTCCGCATGCTAAAGACACTTTGGGCGATCGTTCGCCAAGGCAAAATTGAATTGTTGGAACAAACAGAAATTCCTGAAGGTGCAAGGATTCTGGTAACATTCCTACCTGATGATGAGTCTGAATTCTGGCTTCAGACAAGCCGAGTATCGCTAGATGCAATTTGGGATAATACCGAGGATGATATTTATGCCCAGCTACTCCAAAAATGACATTATTCTAGTACGATACCCTTTCTCCGACTTATCCAGCTCTAAAGTAAGACCTGCGGTTGTAGTCAGTTCACCGTACACATCTGAAGATATCATGATTGTTCCATTAACTAGCAAAACGACATCTCTGCTATCCGGCGAGTTCATTCTCACTGATTGGTCTGTAGCTGGACTGAATGTTGAGACGGCGGTGAAACGAGGTGTATATACGGTTCATCAAAATTTAGTCGTTAAACTTATTGGTCAGTTAACTACTTCCGATGTCGATCGCCTAGAACAATCTTTACGAGATTGGCTGGGACTGGGACTGTAGATAGTTATCATAACACGTTTGAAACAGGTACTGTAAAGGTTGCCGATAGACTGGGAAACCCGACTAAAGATGGGTGAATGGAATTATTAATTAGCAATCTAATTTAAGGAATAAATTCCCAGACTTCAAAAAATACCAAACAATTGCATGGGTATCTATTACAACTGCGCTCATAAAGGACATTCCTTCGGAAAATCACCCCACATTTCTTCACGGACTTCCGCAATATCAGCCGCTGTAATTTCAATACTCAAATCGCTCCACAACCCGTACAAACTACGCCGAGGTTGTTTCTGAGTAGACTTTTGCCTGAGAAACTGGACGAAGTGTAGGACTTCTTGCTGTTCCTGTGGCTGCAATTCCCGTAAATTTTCTAATACAGCTTGCTCAATGGTCATTATTTTACCTCTCATCCCATTCATTAAGACTAGCGGGTTTGTAGTCAAGCCCGCCACACAGAAACAGTGCGTTAGCGAAGCTTGCAGAAGACGATCGCCCCACCACACTAAAATAGTCCCGAAACCACGTCGAGGCTAGAAACCGGGTTTCTGGGAAAAATCGCAGATTCTCAGCTAGATATCTAGGAAGAAACCCGGTTTCTGGGCCCCCATGCGTAACTCCCACCAAATCAAAATCTGACAATACGCTAAAAATCTTTAAAATTTGTTAAGATTAACACGACCTCAGCGCCGGCATCCCATTCCCCGCGCTTACATCCCCTTCCCCAGCCCCCACAACAATGCTGCGACTCGAACACATCAGTAAAATCTATCCCACAGGCGTCGTACTCAAAGATGTCACCTGGGAAGTCAAACCGGGCGATCGCATCGGCTTAGTCGGCGTCAACGGTGCCGGCAAATCCACCCAACTCAAAATCATCGCCGGTGAAATCGAACCCACATCAGGCGAAGTCATTCGCCCCGCCAGCCTCCACATCGCCTACCTCTCCCAAGAATTTGAAATCGATCCCACTCGCACCGTCAAGGAAGAATTTTGGCGCGCCTTCAGCGAAGCCAACGAAGTTCACGAATCGCTGATGGAAGTCCATCGAGACTTGGAGCACTCCACCCCAGAAAATCTCGACGAACTGATCCACAAAATGGATCGCTTGCAGAGAAAATTTGATGCCTTAAACGGCTACGCTTTAGAAGCACAAATCGAGAAGATTCTACCAGAAATTGGATTTGAAGCAGAAGATGGCGATCGGCTAGTCAGCGCCTTCAGCGGCGGCTGGCAAATGCGGATGAGTTTGGGGAAAATTCTCCTCCAAAAACCCGACATCCTGCTACTAGACGAACCTACCAACCACCTCGACTTAGAAACCATCGAATGGTTAGAAGTCTACCTCAAAGGGTTAACAACCCCCATGGTAATCGTATCCCATGACCGAGAATTTCTCGATCGACTCTGCACCCAAATCGTCGAAACCGAACGTGGCGTTTCCAGCACCTACCTGGGCAACTACTCCTCTTATTTACTGCAAAAAGCAGAAGCCAGAGAAGCCCAACTCAGCGCCTACGAAAGCCAACAAAAAGAACTCGAAAAACAACAAGCATTCGTAGAAAAATTCCGCGCTAGCGCCACTCGCAGCACCCAAGCGAAAAGCCGCGAAAAGCAACTAGATAAAATCGAACGCATCGAAGCCCCCACCGGTGGCTTAAAAACCTTGCATTTCCGCTTTCCCCCCGCACCCCGCAGCGGCCGCGAAGTAGTAATAATTGAAGACTTGGTGCATAGCTACGGCGACAAAATCCTATTTTTGGGCGCAGACTTATTAGTGGAAAGAGGCGATCGCATCGCCTTCCTCGGCCCCAACGGCGCAGGCAAATCCACCCTGTTAAAAATGATTATGGGATCAGAAACTCCGACAGAAGGCACTGTTAAATTCGGAGGCCATAACGTCATCCCCGGTTACTTTGAACAGAATCAAGCCGAAGCTTTAGATTTAAATAAAAGCGTGATGGCAACCATTCATGACGAAGTACCAGACTGGAAAAACGAAGAAGTTCGGACTTTGTTGGGGCGTTTTCTGTTCACCGGCGAAACAGTATACAAACAAGTCGGCGCTTTGAGTGGCGGAGAAAAAGCGCGTCTAGCTTTGGCAAAGATGCTGTTGACTCCCGTGAATTTACTGATTTTGGACGAACCGACAAATCACCTCGACATTCCGGCCAAAGAGATGATGGAAGAAGCCATCAAGAATTATGACGGTACGGTAATGATCGTTTCGCACGATCGCTATTTCATCTCCCAAGTCGCCAACAAAATAGTCGAAATTCGGGATGGAGAGTTTCGCCCTTATCTCGGAGATTACCACTACTATCTCGATAAAATTGCTGAAGAAAAAGAGCTAGCAAAGTTCGCCAAACTTGAAGCTGAAAAAGCCGCTAAAAAAGCGGAAAAAGAAGCCAAGAAAAAAGCGACTGCTAAGCAGAAATAAAGTCTCAATAACCAAGCCGAAGTCAGGACACGGCGCAGAAACCAGGACACTCCAAGAGCCCATTGGTGTCAACTTAAGGTCAAACCCTCAGTCCGCCAGGGGTTGAAACCCCTGCCTCAAAGCTCAAGTCCTCTCAAAGAGGACTAATGAGTTCTTCAGTCCTCTTTGAGAGGACTTTAGCTATTAGACAGGGAATTCATTCCCTGGCGGACTTGCGGGCCCACTAGCGGACTTGGCGGGCTGACAGCTTAAGTTGACACCAATGGGCTCTTGGAGTGTCCTTCGTTGCTTAAATTTTAACCCAAGATGCGATTAATCATCTGATTTGCCTGGGATTCATAACTCCCACCAAACAAATTAAAATGATTTAAAATATGATATAAATTGTAAAGAGTTTTGCGTTTTTCATACCCTGAATCCAACTGCCAAACCTGATTATATCCCCGATAAAACTGCGCCGGAAAGCCACCAAATAACTCCGTCATCGCCAGATCAACTTCTCTATCTCCAAAATACGTCGCCGGGTCAAAAATCACCGGTTCCCCTCCAGACGTTATCCCCGCATTCCCACCCCACAAATCCCCATGAACCAGCGAAGGTTCAGGTTCGTAACCTGCTAACAATTCAGGAATTACCTTTAATAAACGTTCTCCTTGCGGAAAATGACCGCCCCGACTCTTAGCCAATTTTAACTGATAACCAATCCGATGTTCCGCCCAAAATTGAGTCCAAGTTGCTGTCCAGTTATTAATTTGCACAGTTGAGCCGATCGTATTATTAATATCCCAACCAAAACCTCCCCGATTGTAGGGGCGGTGCCCCCGTGCCCGCCCTGGGCTGGGGGGGGTGTATTTGTGCATTTCAGCCAGTTTACGCCCCATTTCCTCCCAAGCTTTATCGCCCCCGCGCCCTACCAAATCCAGCCATTCCAGCACAATATAAGCAGAATTCGCCTCAGTTCCCCAACAAATCGGCTCAGGTACTCGAATCGTCTGGGTTTCCCGCATTTGCTGCAAACCCAGCGCCTCAGCTTCAAACATCGCGACTTGGGAAGCTTGATTGATTTTGGCAAAGTATGTACGGGAAATGCTGCTGATAGCATAGCCTTGATTGATGCAGCCACCGCTAACAGAACGGCGATTGTCGATCGCAAATTTGTCTCTTGTTACTTCGGAGATATGCGCGCTAATTTTGTCCCACATGGCATCCAATTGTTTTATACTCTTGAAAAGACTCGAAAGATAGATTAACAAATTATACCTCGGATAGAGATAAGACATCTTATCTTAATTTAAAATCAAATAATATTCAATAGTGTAATTAAGCTGTTGTAATCAAACCCTAACTCACATTCACTGTTTAAGGAGAAACTATGCTTTTACAAGAAAAAGAATCAGGCGACTTGGTAGAAATTCTCGATGTCGATAGTTTAATTAGTCCTGCGAAAAATGAAGTATTGGGGCGAAATCAAGCTGGTGAAGAAGAGCAAGAACCAGTGAATTTTCCCAAGGGTAAATTAGTTTTTCCCTCCGGCGAAGTTTTGCCCCGCTGCTGGACTGAGGAAAACTATAAGACCAATTAATTCAACGGAACCACCGCAGCCGAAGACCTAGAGCCCTGACTTATTGAAAAAGTTGGGCCTCTAAGCTTATAACATTTTTATGTACAAAGAGACCTGAATTTTTATTAACTATCGACACTTTAACCATTATAATTGATTTATCACAAAGGAAGGTGTAGTTTGAAATCTCAAAATTTCCAGAGCATATCATCAGCAATCGCTGGGATTCTATTAGTTGGCGCGCTGCTGCTTGGGTTCAACTCTTTTGTCGTGATTAATCCCGGTGAAGCAGGGGTGGTCAGCGTTTTAGGAAAAGCTACAGATGGGGCATTGTTAGAGGGATTTCACTTGAGACCTCCGCTGATATCTAAGGTAGATGTGTACGATGTAACAGTGCAAAAATTTGAAGTTCCGGCCCAGAGTGCTACCAAAGACCTTCAGGATTTAAATGCTAGTTTTGCTATCAACTTTCGCCTCGATCCGGCGAGAGTAGTTGATATCAGAAGGACTCAAGGAACCTTGGATAATATAGTTGCAAAAATTATTGCTCCTCAGACGCAAGAAGCATTTAAAACAGCGGCCGCCTTGAGAACTGCTGAACAATCTATTACTCAAAGAAGTGAACTGAAACGAGACTTTGATACTGCACTGAAGGAAAGGCTATCAAAGTATGATGTAATCGTACTTGATACGAGCGTTGTTAACATTCGATTTTCCACAGATTTTGCGAAAGCGGTTGAGGAAAAACAGGTTGCTGAACAGCGTGCACAAAGGGCTGTTTATGTGGCTCAGGAAGCAGAACAACAGGCTCAAGCAGATATTAACCGCGCTCAAGGTAGGGCGGAAGCTCAAAGGCTTTTGGCTGAAACTTTAAAGGCTCAGGGCGGTGATTTAGTGCTGCAAAAGGAGGCTATCGAAGCTTGGAGAAGTGGTGGTGCTCAGATGCCAAAGGTGTTGGTTATGGGCAGTGGTTCTAGTCGGGTTCCTTTCATTTTTAATATGAGTGACTTTCAGGAAGATGGCGATCGCAAAAAAGTTACCAGCAATTGAGAGTTACGATAGTATGCTAAACTTCTTTTAGCCCAAATCTAGCGATATGATGAAATCAGTCGCTATCAAAGCGCAGTCCGCAACTCACACGCAGACAACACGCTCACTTTAGAAATCAAGGAAAAATCATGACCCGCGCGATTATGGAAACGGACAAAGGCACAATCAATTTGGAATTGTTTGATGCAGATGCGCCTAATACAGTTAAGAATTTTGTTGACTTAGCAGAAAAAGGTTTTTACGACGGACTTTCCTTTCACCGAGTAATTCCTAACTTTATGATTCAAGGCGGCTGTCCAAAAGGCAATGGCACAGGTGGCCCTGGTTACAAAATTAACTGCGAAATCAACTCCCACAAACATTTGGCAGGAACTTTATCGATGGCCCACGCAGGCAAAAATACGGGTGGTAGCCAATTCTTTATTTGCCATTCTCCCCAGTCTCATCTAGATGGAGTTCACACAACTTTTGGTCAAACTGAGGATATGTCTGTAGTCAATGCTATCCGCCAAGGCGACAAGATTATTTCGGTGAAAATCGAGCCTTAATTCTCAGTATTGAGTTGCGTTTGTAGTAAGGGCGAAGAGTCCTTATTACAAATTTAACCAGGTTAAATTGAATCATTCATCTTCGATAGAACTGTCTAAGAATTCTTGATTGTCGTCAGGAGTAATCTGTAATCTATTTAATCCTATTTCTACATATTTTTCTTGTAATTCTATTCCGATTGACTTTCTGTTAAGCTGCTTGGCAACAAATGATGTGGTAAAAGTTCCAGAAAATACGTCTAATACGATGTCTCCCTCATTACTACTTGCTTTGATAATTCGTTCTAACAAAGATGTGGGTTTTTGGGTAGGATGATCTTCATATTGGGGCATACGATATCTGACTCTCGGAAACTCCCATACATTACCTGGAACTTTTTCAGAATTATATACTGATGGTGTAGACTTGCGGTAATCAATTAGTTTTCTGACAGCTCCAGTTTTTGCTTCTACCAGAATATCTGAGGAATTAAATGTATAATTTCGTTTGTCTTTGACACAATATAAAATAGGTTCGTACAGAGAACCGTAATATTTTTTTGCTTGGACTCCCGAACTGTCATAATACCACACTATTCGAGAAAGAATTGTTAAACGATCGCGCAAATATATATCAAAGTAAGGCATACATTGAGTGGATGCCATTAAATACAAACTACCGTTTTGCTTGAGCTTATCAATACATAAATTCAACCAAGTATAACTCCATTCTAGATAATCGCTTTCAGATTCCCACTTGTCTTTAAAACCATTGAAATCTTTGCCAATATTATAGGGAGGGTCGGCAAAAATTAAATCGATTGAGTTGTCTTTAATTTCATTAGAGAGGACTTCTAACGCATCTCCTAAGACGAGCTTGTGTCTGTCTACTTCAAAGATTTTCATTTTGCCTAACCTTGTTCAATCAATACGCACTCTTGTCAGATGTAGTTGGATAACTACTCGAAATACTCAATACAATTCATACTTGAGCAAAGTACACGGAATCGACCCATTATAAACTGGAATTCGCTTTGAAGTTCTCAGTCCAACTTGTTTCCCCAATTCCTTATTTCCAGTCAATATAAACGCATTCCAACCTTTAAAACGCTGCTTGAAAATATCCCCTAACATCTTATAAAGTTCTCCCAATTCCTTAGCATCGCCTAGCCTTTCTCCGTAGGGAGGATTGCAAATGAGAACGCCACTGTCTGCGGGTGGTTCCAAGTCAGATAACTCGGTGTGAGCAAACTCTATCTTACCAGAAAGACCTGCTTGCTGTGCATTGATGCGAGCTTGGGTTAACATATCAGAATCGCGATCGCATCCTGCAACCACTTGCTGAAGTTCCGGTAATTCGCTACTCTCGGCTTCAGCCCACAATTTATCCCATAAGGGTTCGTCAAAATCTCGCCAAGTCATAAATCCAAACTTGTCTCGAAACAATCCCGGTGCAATATTCAAACCCTTTAAACTAGCTTCCAAAGGCAAAGTTCCCGAACCGCACATGGGGTCTAAAAAAGGTAAATCAGGTGTCCATTCTGCCATGTCCAACAAAGCCGCAGCTAGGGTTTCTTTTAAGGGTGCCATACCCATTGCGGGTCGATATCCGCGTCGGTGCAAACTACCACCAGAACTGTCTAAACTTAAGATTGCTCGATCGCGATGAATGTGAATGTTAATCAGCAAATCGGGATTCTCGACATCTACACTCGAACGCTTGTTGAATTGATGGCGCTGTTGGTCGGCGATCGCATTTTTGACCTGCAAAGCTGTAAAATGAGTGTGGTTCAATTTTTCATTGCCACCCGTACAGTTGACTGCTAAAGTATTGTCAGCATCCAAAAATTCATCCCAAGAGATTTTCTGGACTGCGCGGTACAGCATATCTGAGTTGTAACACTGGAATTCGGCGATGGGTACTAGGACTCGAAAAATGGTTCTAGACCACAGATTTACACGATACAATAAAGCGCGATCGCCCGAAAAGTACACCCCAGTAAAATCTGGCTTGACATCCTGGGCTCCTAATTTTTCTAATTCTTGGGCGGCAATATTTTCTAATCCGCGCGCCACTGTAGCAAAGTATTGATTCATTAGGGAATGGGGAATGGGGAATGGGGAATGGGGAATGGGGAATGGGGAATGGGGAATGGGGAATGGGGAATGGGGAATGGGGAATGGGGAATGGGGAATGGGGAATTATTCCTACTAACAACAGACGTACCGCCAACAGACAACAAACAACAGACGTACCGCCAACAGACAACAGTTAACAGTTAACAGTAAACTGACAACAGACGTACCGCCAACTCACTATAGTAGCTGGTTTTAATCCTAATTCTCAAAAAAAATACTCTCCCTTCACGATAAATCACTGGAATTCATCTCGGAGGGGGCGGGTTTGAGAGATTGTTCTTTACTGGCTATTATTGTTTGTGAAACCCGCCCCTACAAATTATTGGAAATGTGTGAGTCACAAACTGTCAGTAATACTGGTGAAATTAAACGCTTTAACTCGCACTCCCGGTACTACGCTGCCCCCGTAACGTTTCACTTCGCTAAGGGCATCTACATCCCGCAACATATCAGGTAAAACTTGATTGAAACGCAGATTTTTAATCGGGTAAGCAATTTTGCCATCCTCAATCCAAAAAGTGCCGTCGCGAGTCATTCCTGTTACTTCGGATGTCTTGGGATTGACATAGTTGACATACCATGCGCGACTGACGAAAATTCCACGCTCGGTTTGAGCAATCAAATCTGCTAAACTTTGGTCTGAACCTGTCATTGCGATCGGGTAATAAGCACCTTTTGATTCTTTGCCTGTTTGTGATGCCCAATAGCGGGAATAAGATAAGCTTTGAGGTATGCCATTTTTGATGATTTCCAAATAGTTATTGCTCAATCCATCGCCGAAAAAATTACCCGATCGCAATAAAGGATGAGCTGGATCGCGCTGTACTTGCACCATCGGGCTGAAAAGTTGTTCCCCAGCGCGGTTTCCAGCGGGTTTTCCGGTTTCATCGGCGATCGACATAAACGATCGCCCTTCATCCGCCGCCCTCGCATCCATCCCCCAAATTACCCACGGTAGCAAATCCGCAAAGGCAGCACCATCAAGGATTACCGGATAAATGCCGGGACTGATTTCGCGGGGGTTGCGGGATGCGATCGCGCGATCGACTACTTGTTGGGCTAATTGGGCGATCGGTAGTTGACTAATACTCCAAGCTGTGCGTTCAGTCCAGCTAGAACCGTTGTCAATGCGGGCTGTAAAGCCGAAATTCGCCTCTGTAGATTGATTGCAGGCGCGGAGTCCGGTGCTCGATGCGATCGCATACAACGACGCCTCAGCGCTCAAAGTACCCGAAGCGTTAGCACCTGCTTGTGAGGCGATCGCACAAGCTTGCCGCACCATTTCCGCCCGTTCTAAAGGGGATGCAGCAGCCGTTGCTTCGTCAAATGCGGCCGGGGGTAAATAGTAGGTTTGAGGCGGTAACAGCGGCATCCATTCGGGGTCTGCGGGGGCAATTTTGGCTAACTCTTCAGAGCGTTTGATGGTTTGGGCGATCGCATCTTCATCAAAATCAGTCACCGCAGCGGAGGCACTTTTGTTACCGAAATAGCTAGTAATGTTGAGGCTAAATACAGTCTTGGTAATATTTTGGCTGATTTGATTTTCCGAAAATCTGGAAAGAGATTCTTCGCCAGTTGAGAGACTGACAAATACTGCTTCGGCTGCGGATTGTTTGACTGCTTTTTCTACCAAAGATAAGGCTTGGTCTTCACTTAAAATTGCGGGGGATTCTGTTAATATCATGATGGTAATGGGTAATTGGGCATCGGGAATTGGGCATCGGGAATTGGGCATCGGGAATTGGGCATCGGGCATGGGGAATAGAGAATTGCTTACTATCTCTAACAACAAATAACAACTAACAAATAACAACTAACTAATGCCCGATGCCCCATGCCCCATGCCCCATTACCCAATTTGAATATTTTTAACCCGCACCGGTACACAAGCATGAGTCATTTGAGCTACCTGCATCGGTTCACCTTTACCACACATATTTGTACCACACTGTACCCGTTCTGAAGCAGGTCCGATCGCATCTATTTTATTCCAGAAATCAGTGCTCATCGAATGATAAGTTACATCCTTCAACATTCCCACAACTTTACCCTTTTCCACCTTCCAGAAAGCATCGCCGCCGAATTGGAAATTGCGCCGTTGTTGGTCGATGGAAAAACTGCCCACACCGTCGATCAAAATCCCATCTTCCGTATCAGCAATCATCTCATCCAAAGTAGCAGTATGACTACCGCCATCCGGGCCCGGTTCCAATCCCAAATTAGGAATTCTGACCATCGGCACGCTCGACCAACTGTCAGCGCAGGCAGAACCGTTGCTGGTGGCACGTCCGAGGCGATATGCTGTTTCTCTGTCAGTCAGATAATCAACTAAAATTCCATCCTTGACAACGTACCAATCCTGTGATTTTACGCCCTCATCATCGTAACCCATTGTACCGCGACCGGCTGGTTGAGTGCGATCGCACTTAAAGTTTACCCAAGGTGCGCCGTATTGCAGTTTATTTAACTTATCAGTAGTCGCAAAACTCGTGCCTGCAAAATTAGATTCGTAGCCGTAAACTCGGTCTAATTCCGTGGGATGTCCGACGGATTCGTGAATCGTCAAAAACAAATTGGTCGGCTTAAGAATTAGGGATTTACAAATACCAGCAGGCATTTTTGGCGCAGCAACTTTCTCAATCGCTTCTGCCGCAACTCTATTTATTTGACTCAACAAATCAGTTGGGTTAATATGTTCGTAACCCAGATTTAAGGGCGGGCGTTCGTATTCGCGACTTTGGGCATCGCCGCCCGCAATTGCCGTACAGCCAAAACCAGGATAGCTGCGGTAAATGGTTTGTTCGATTAGCGAACCTTCGGTGGAAGCAAAAACCTTATCTTCGTGGTTGAATTGCAGAAAAGAATAAGCTTTTTTGATACCTCGATCGCCATGAGCTAACAGTTGTGTGTTAATATTTAGTAGGAGTTCGGCTTTGTCAGCGACTGGTACAGAAAACGGGTCAATGGCGATCGGAGTAATGTAGCGATCGACATATTTTTCGACAGGCACTAAACGCACCGGTTCTTGTTGAGTCAAGCGACTACCCTTAGCAATTTCTACAGCCAAAGCGACAATTCTGGCAACCTCAGCCGCCGTGCGATTGTGACTTGCAGCAAAGCCCCAGGCCCCGTCTAGAAGCACCCGCACCCCAAAACCAGAACTAACATTATCAGAGATATTGCTTAAAGAGCGATCGCGTGCGTAGAGACTCTGCCTTCGATAACTACAAAAACGCACATCACCGTATTCACAACCTGTTTTCCGAATCAAACTTACGGCTAAATTTGCTAACTCCTTAGCGGAGACTTTTGCGTCTAACTGTACCATAGTTATTAGTCATTTGTCATTAGTTACCAATCATTATAGCGCTACTATCGAAATATTTTCCTAATCAACACGGCGACACCCAGCATTAACAACCCAAATACTAAGCCAAACAGCAGACTCCACAGAATTGTCGCAGCAAAGGGATGTAGCGGGAGAGAAAAGTCGGGTTGCCAGCGAATCGGTGTATCCTTGATGAGAGGATAGGCGGCGGAAAAGATTTGGCCACCACCGATCGCAGTTCCGACAAAAAATATGATATTCTCAAGTTGGCGATCGCGCTTTTTCTCTTTGTCTTCGTTTTGTTTGTATAATTCTATCTGTTCGCGATCGCGAATTTTCTCTTCTTCTTCCTTTTCCCTGTATAATTGTATTTGTTCGCGATCGCGCTGACGTTCTCTTTCTTCCTTTTCCCTGTCAAATTCCACCTGTTCAATTTCCACCATCCCGCGCACAGTAGATATCGACTGCTGGAACAAATCTTGACTAGCAATCAAATAATTCAAATCAATTTCAATTTGCCGCTGATACTTACCCTCAGCCAAATCCAGAAACCTCTGCCAAAAATCCAGATTATCACCTTCGATGCACAAACTTCTAATTCTGGTCAAACTCTCGCCATAATTTTCAGCATTAATGTCGATCGTATTTCTATCTTCCTGTAAATACCGCACTTGCTGAGCACAAGCCAACATTTTAGTCCGAACTTCAGCCAGCAATTTCTTTAACTTCTGCAACTTAACTTGTCTATCTTGTTCCCTTTCAATCTCATCGAATTCAGGAAGTTTCTTCTCTAACTCGCCGACAATTTGCTGTGCTTGGCCATACCTTTTCCGAGTTTCTCGATACACAAATACAATTTTAGCGCGAGAGCAAAGCAGATTCATCAAGTAAAAATTAAATGTCTGCGTTACGGATTGCAAAGTTTGGGGATTGTCTTGTAACCCTACTAGAATGTGACATCGTTTAGACGCATCATCTTCGCGACTGTCATACTCAAAAATCGGACTCCCAAATAATATCCCTTCCGCACGAAACTCTGGTGATGCTTGCTGTTGATTGTGGAAAAAAGCTGTAACGCATTCGTCAGCTAGCTTGCGGTAAGTATCATAAACTGCTGGTGCGGCGTACAACAATAAAGTTTGTCCGAGGGACGGTTTAATTGCGTTTGACAACAAACAACCTTGGGGATTTAATTGATTTAAATCCCCAAGGTTGTTTGTGGCATTTTTATAATTAAATGTCAAGTCTGCGGTGTAAGTATCATGAATTCGCAGGGCATAGATTGAACCAGAAAGTTTGGGCAAATCTGGCTGAGTAATTGGTTGTAAATCCAGAGTTTTGCCATCGGAAGTCAGCAATTCGCCATTATTCGGATTTTCCTGTTCGCCTTGGGGATAATACTGTTTGTCTTTGTAGCAAATCAGGTTTTCTCGGAGAGATTTTAGTTTGTTGCTGTTAAATCCTGTACCGACATTATCTGCTAAATTTTCCCACAGGGATTGAGCATTTTTGGCTACTGCATCGTAGCCTTCATCGCCATCATCCCGCAGGTGGAAAGGATAGAGAGTAATGCTGGGATTTTTAATTTGCGGTGGTTCCTGCATAATCGAATCCGGGAAATACAAAACATTATGTTAATTCAATCTTAGTCCGCGGAGGCGGACATTGTTTGTGTAGACGCGGTTTAAACCGCCGGGGCCTAATCGCCGGATTCCTAATCTCCGAATACCCTCTTCGTCCGCGAAGGCGGACATTGTTTGTGTAGACGCGGTTTCTAACCGCCGGGGCCTCATAAATCGCCGGAGGTCTGAATTGGGGATATAATTATTGGGATATCATCGCGGGATAAATCAATCCCGGTGGTTCCCAATCACCCAGCGGTTGAAACCGCGGCTACACAGACAAAACCCGGATGGTGCGCGGGTTGAAGATTTCAATCGGTGATTTTTCATTTGGTACGCGGGTTGAAGATAAATTTCATATATTGTACGAGAAATGAGAGAGAATTTTACGCAGTTGTATGTACACTATGTTTGGGCAACCTGGGATAGATTGCCTTTGATTACTCCCGATATTCAAGAAGCAATTTATGCGGTTATTATTGGAAAATGTAATAATTTAAAATGCACTGTAATTGCTGTTGGTGGGATAGAGGATCATGTACACTTGCTAGTTGGTTTTCCGTCAACTTTGACAATAGCTGAAATTATTAAGGAAGTTAAGGGTAGTTCTTCTCATTTAGTAACTCACGAACTTAAACCTGGTGTGTTTTTTAAATGGCAAGGTAGTTATGGGGCGTTTACGGTTAGCCGTGATGCGATCGACACTGTGGCTAACTATATCAGAAATCAGGCTATTCACCACCGTCAAAAATCAATGATTCCTGAATGGGAATGGGTTTCTGATCCTGCTTTCGCAGGTTCCAAAAATTTACGTGGTGGTTTTCAATCACCCGGTGGTTTTCAATCACCCGGCGGTTGAAACCGTGTCTACACAGACAAAACCCGGATGGTGCGCGGGTTGAAGGTTCTACCCGGTGATTTCCCCCCATCCACCCGGCGGTTGAAACCGCGTCTACACAAACCAAACCCGCCTCCGCGGGTTGAAGATTCCAATCGATGATTGCTCATCTCCGAATACCATCTTCGTCCGCGGAGGCGGACATCGTTTGTGTAGCCGCGGTTTCAACCGCCGGGGTCTAAAAAATTGCTCATCTCCGAATACCCTCTTCGTCCGCGGAGGCGGACATCGTTTGTGTAGCCGCGGTTTCAACCATCGCCGGGGCCGTCAACCACCGCCGGGGCCGTCAACCACCGCCGGGGCCGTCAACCACCGCCGGGGTCGTCAACCACCGCCGGGGTCGTCAACCACCGCCGGGGCCTTCTTCACCGTCGGGGCCTTCAACCATCGCCGGGGCCCTCAACCATCGCCGGGGCCGTCACCCACCGCCGGGGCCGTCACCCACCGCCGGGCCTTCAACCACCACAGAATCCCTAGACAAACCCAATCGAATCTTATTTTTCTTCAACGCCTCATACAACTCCCTCACCACTTCCTCCGGCGCATCACTATCAGTACCGCCCGCACCCGAATGATAAATTTCATTCTCCAAATTCTCTTCAACTTGAGGCTTATTTTCGCACCAATCCTTGATTCTTTGAGCGACAATATCCACATTATCCATCGCACCAACATCAATCGCTGCTAATTCTGCAACAAATTGCGGTTCCGATATTTTCAATAACTTACTAAAAGCGGCCACAATTTCTTCAGGTTTCGCATCATCTGGAAGTGACATGACTAATCTCCTTAAATCTGTTTTTGCAGTTGACAGCGGGAAAGTTTCGGTTTCGCCAATTAGCGTAAATGCAGCCCAAGCTATGGGACTCGGAAATCGAGCTTTTGTGGTTAGCATAGCACACCGCAAGGCCGCAGCTCGATCGTCGCCCCGCGCTAAATTTTGGTAGAATTCAGTCATTAGCAACTTGGCTGAAATCACTCCCATATTCCACAGGGAAACGATGATGCTGGGGACTCCGGCGAGGATGAAGCAGCGCGACAATCCGATGACTCCATCTCCCGTGATTTTACCGCGCCCGGTGCTGCACGCGCTCAATACTACGAGTTCCGAATCGAGTTTTAATTGCAGGATATCCACGGCATGAATTGCACCGTCGTCGTCTCCTGATGGTGCTAAAATTATCGCGCCGGGGATGCCGGAACCTTGGAAATCGTCGAGGAGTCCGTGGGCGGATAAATGGACGATGCGCGTGTTTAGCATCCTGTCTAAAATGGCGACTTTTGTGGCATTATCGCCGCTAATTGCTTGGGTTCCTAATGTTGCGGCAATGGCTTCGGCGGCTTCTTTTGCCCTGGGGATTTGGCGGAGTTTGTGGGGGTCTAATTGGAAGTTTGGGTGGATGGTTGGATCGCCGACAATTAGGGCGGCTTGTCTCAATCCTCGGACTCGGTTTTGATGTTCGCGGGTGAGTTCTAATACTTGGATGGATGGGCTGGTGAGGATGGTGTGATGTTCGATTAGGTAGCGGTTGTTGCTATCTTGCAAGGCGGCGAAGGGAACTAAAAATAAGTCGTAGTGGGGGATGAAGATGATGGGGGAATTGGCATCGGTGGGGAGTAAGTATACGATCGGTTCGATCAGGATTTGATGGAGGAGTTGCAGTAGGGGAAAGCGGCCTGTTTCGTCTCGATTGTACTGGGATTCTAGCTGAATTTTGTTGCCTGCGTCGTCGGTTTCATTGGTGCCGATGGAGACGCGGGTTTTGAGGATAATTTGTTTGAGGGATTGGTTTTGTTGGTTGAGGGGTTGGAGGTTGGCGGCGCGATGGGTGATGTTGCCGTTTGGTTGGATTACCCAGATGTAAATTTCTGGATCGATAATTGAATATTCAACTATTGTGGAGTTTCTGTCGCGGGCGATTTGTTGGATTTTGGGGATTGATAATTTATTTGTTTTGTCATTGGTTGGTAATTCATTTGTTAATAAGGTTTGTTGCAATAATTCGACGAAGGCACGGGTGCGGGACATTTCGGATATTTCTAAGGCTTCGTTAAATTTAGATTGGGCGACTAGGACTTGTTGTAACAAGCGATAGGCAGATATTTGGGTTTCAAATATTGAGGCTTTGTGGTCGTTATTGACTAATTCTGAACGCAGAGTTTCACTAATTTTGATTGAGCCACGAAGCGCTGTTTCAGCTTCTGCAAGTTGGTTGGTTTTGAGTAAAGCATTGCCCAAATTGTTGAGGGAAATAGCTTCTCCTTGGCGATATTTGATTTCCCGTGAAATCTCTAAAGACTGTTCGTAAAATTCGATCGCCCTCTGGTATTGCCCTAGGGATTTGTAAGTAATGCCCAAACTGCCGAGGGCATTAGCTTCTCCTTGGCGATATCCGATTTCCCGTGAAATCTCTAAAGACTGTTGGTGAAATTCGATCGCCCTGTGGAATTGCCCTAGGGATTGGTAAGCGTTGCCCAAACCGCAGAGGGAATTAGCTTCTCCTTGGCGATATCCGATTTCCCGTGAAATCTCTAAATCCTGTTCGTAAAATGCGATCGCTTTCTGGAATTGCCCTAGGGATTTGTAAGTAATGCCCAAATTGCCGAGGGCATTAGCTTCTCCTTGGCGATATCCGATTTCCCGTGAAATCTCTAAAGACTGTTCGTAAAATGTGATCGCTTTCTGGAATTGCCCTAGGGAATAGTAAGAATTGCCCAAATTGCCGAGGGAAGCAGCTTCTCCTAGGCGATATCCGATTTCCCGTGAAATCCTTAAAGACTGTTCGTAAAATTCGATCGCTTTCTGGAATTGCCCTAGGGATTGGTAAGCGATGCCCAAACTGCCGAGGGAATTAGCTTCTCCTTGGCGATATCCGATTTCCCGATAGATAGTTAATGCCTGTTCCCAAGACTGCAAAGCCTCTCGAAATTGACTGAGTTTATGGTGCTGAATTCCTTGTTTTAACAGTCTGTTTGCTTCCGCTTTCAGTGTAATTCCCGCTAAAAAGTCGCCATCCACCTTACCCAGTAGCCTTGCAAAATCTTTCAACCGATTAGCATTATTTAATTTACCTTGTTCTCTGAGATTATCAGCCTCTTCTAGCATTGCCGCTACCAAGCCATCATCCAGCAATTCCGGGTGAGTTTTCAATATCTGGGCTTCTTCGCCGCTGGGACTATTTAGCAGTTGATTTATCAGGTTGAGATAGGCTTGTTGGCGTTCAGAGTTCATGGCGATTTGGGATTTGGGATGGTTCGCTATATTAATTATCGGTGAAACTCATCTGTTTGGGGCGATCGATGGCAAGTTTTTTTCGCTTGGATGTGCGGGGTGGCGAGAAACCGGATTTTTGTACCGCAGATGATGGCGGATGTACGCTGATGAACGCAGATGAATTTTGGATGTGTGGGGTGGTGAGAAACCGGGTTTTTTCGAGAATAGTTGGTTACAGTCGGAGATATTGCCAAAAACCCGGTTTCTGAGATTTTGGGTGTGGCGAGAAACCGGGTTTTTTCCGAGAATATCGATACACCGCCCAAAAACTGCGAAAAACCCGGTTTCTTTGATTTATGTCGTAGTGCGATTATTTGTCCAGGGGGCTGTTTGTTTGTCCGCGAGTCCGCCAGGGGTTAAAACCCCTGTCTCATAGCGAAAGTCGGTTGAAACCGACTGAAGAATATGGTGACAGATACTTGATTATGGTGACAAATACTTGAATATTTGTTGATTTAATCTGTTTTTTAGTCCTCTTTTAGAGGACTTTCGCTATGAGACGGGGGTTTTCAACCCCCGGCGGACTTGCGGGTTAGCGTGGGGATTTTGGTGGCGGGGATTTACTCCATCCCCTGCAAAACCGCAGTCAAAATTTCCACAATGCGATCGATATGTTCCTTCTCAATAATCAACGGCGGCGACAAAGCAATTATATCACCAGTCGTGCGAATCAACAACCCATTTTCGTAGCACTTGGTAAAACAATCAAAAGCTCGTTTCCCCGGCTTCCCAGCAATAGATTCCAACTCAATTCCCGCCACAAGTCCCAAATTGCGGACATCAATAACATGGCGAACTCCTTTAAAAGAATGCACCGCATCTTCCCAATAACCAGCCATCTTATCAGCCCGTTCAAATAACTTTTCTTCCTCATAAATATCCAGCGTCGCCAAAGCAGCAGCACAAGCCACAGGATGCCCAGAATAAGTATAACCATGAAACAGCTCGATCGCATTTTCAGGAGCATTCATAAAAGCATCATAAATCCCCTCCTTCACAAACACCGCCCCCATCGGCACAGTACCGTTAGTTATCCCCTTCGCAGCCGTCACCATATCAGGAATTACCCCAAAATATTCAGTAGCAAAACTCGCACCCAAACGCCCAAAGCCCGTAATTACCTCATCAAAAATTAGCAGAATTCCGTACTTGTCACAAATCGCTCTGAGCCTTTCCAAATAACCTTTTGGCGGAATCAAAACGCCAGTAGAACCAGCCACCGGTTCCACAATTACCGCCGCAATATTTGACGCATCGTGCAAAGCCACAATCCCCTCCAATTCATCCGCCAAATGCGCCCCCCATTCCGGCTGTTTGCGGCTGAAAGCATTGTGTTCTAGGTTATGAGTGTGAGGTAAATGATCTACTCCTGTCAGCAAACTGCCGAAAAACTTGCGATTTGGACCAATCCCACCGACAGAAATTCCCCCAAAACCAACACCGTGATAACCCCGTTCCCTACCAATCAATCTTTGGCGAGTACCTTCACCTCTAACTCGATGATAGGCGATCGCAATTTTTAACGCAGTCTCCACCGATTCCGAACCAGAATTAGTAAAGAAAACGCGATCGAAATTCCCTGGAATCAGCTTTACCAAACGTTCCGCCAATTCAAAAGCAGCCGGATGTCCCATTTGAAAAGCCGGCGAATAATCCAGACGCAAAACCTGCTGTTTAACCGCTTCAGCAATTGTCTCGCGGGCGTGCCCTGCATTCACGCACCAAAGCCCCGCAGTACCATCGAGGATCGATCGATTATCATCGCTGGTAAAGTGCATATCTTTTGCCGACACCAACATTCGCGGATTCGCTTTAAACTGTCGGTTTGCGGTGAAGGGCATCCAATAAGCGTCCATATTTGTCATTGTTTTTTTATGCTTTTATTTTCTAAAATAACATATTTGAACGAACCACGAAGACGCAAAGAGCGCGAAGGAAGAAAAGAAAGAGCTTTTTCTTATTTCTAGGATTGCTATATCTTCCTCTTTCTCTTCCTTCGTGTCCTTCGCGCCTTCGCGGTTCGTTTAATCTTACTCCACAGACTCATGCTGCAACAAACCAGTCAGGATTTTGGCAGGTTGCTCGCCGTATGGCCACGCGAAAGCATGGCGGAAAGCGGCATTTTGACACGCTTGCAATTGCCGAAAATCAATGATATCCAGAGTCAATAAATTTTCGTATTCAAAAGGCAGCCGCACGTTGTGCAATCCCGCGTTGTCCGTGCAAATGGCAATATCGACACCGGCTTCAAAACAGCGATCGAATACTACCTTCAATTCCCGCATATCTTGCAAGGTTCCAGTTTTCAGATAGGTGGTCGGGCAAACTTCCAAGCATTGACCCCTACGTGCTACTTCTGGCAACAGTTCGGGATATTTTAACGGAATTTGAATCCCGTGGCCGATTCGCATCAGATAGGGCAAAAGTTCGGGATAACAGCCCGATGTAGTTTCGTAGAGGTGTCCGGTTGTTTTAATGCCGATCGACCTTGCGTACTGATACAACCCGACAAATTCGTCCAAACGATCGCCAATAGCAGCATCACCGCCCGCAAGATCGATCGCACAAACATATTCTCCCATCTGTGCAGCCAAATCGACGATCGCCCGATTCACTTCATAGGGTAAACGCGAGTGCATACACAAAATTTGGCTGGTCACAATTGGACAATCGGTAATTTGACTCGCCTTACCCACAACTCGGACAATTTCTGCCATCAAATCAATTCGTTCTGACTGCGACAAATGTTCTGGAGTTCGCAGATAAGGTGTATAACGCAACTCCAAATAAGCCAGATTTTCAAACACGTAAGCGCCCCGCATCAACCGATAAATGAAATAAGGCAAAGTCTCAACTGTTTGAACGCTTTCTACCAGCGTGTGCAGTTCCAAATACTCATCCAGAGTATTGCGCCGACTTGTGTAAAACTCCTCAAACTCCGAGTATTCTTGAAATCGATCGACCATTTCAGCATTGTGGCGATCGAAATACCGCCACAGCACCCTAGGAACCACAGAACCACCTAGATGGCGGTGCAACTCAGCGTGTAAACTCATGGCAAAACAGCCTCAATTTTCTAGATTGTAACAAAAATTAATTAGTCAGTCCTTGTGAGTGAGTTCCCATCCCCCCTTGGGGGGGCTGGGGGGGTTGCCCCAATGCCCCATCCCCCAATTCCCAATTCCCAATCCCCCCTTGGGGGGGGCTGGGGGGGGGTTGCCCAATCTATCCAAAATCTAAAATCAAAAATTGATTGACATTTGACACATATCCGTAGATAATCGAAGTTTGTGTCAACTAGAACGGAACGCGAAAAACCCTTGGCTAACGTAGTTGTAATCGGCGCCCAGTGGGGCGATGAAGGAAAAGGCAAAATTACCGATTTGCTCAGCAAATCCGCAGATATCGTTGTCCGCTACCAAGGGGGCGTCAACGCCGGTCATACCGTGGTAGTCAACGGTCAGACTTTCAAGCTACATCTGATTCCGTCGGGAATTCTCTACCCCGATACCGAATGTATCATCGGCTGTGGCACGGTCATTGACCCTAAAGTTTTAATTCAAGAATTGGATCAGTTAGAAAAACTCAACATTTCTACTGCCAAGTTGATGATTTCCCAGACTGCTCACGTCACCATGCCCTATCACAGATTAATTGATGTGGCATCGGAAGAACAACGGGGCAATTATAAAATTGGGACAACCGGACGCGGCATTGGCCCTACCTACGCGGATAAGTCCGAACGTACAGGTATTCGGATGCTCGATTTAATGGACTTGGAAGGCTTCCAAGAACAACTGGAATGGACAATTAATCATAAAAATGTCATTCTGGAAAAACTCTACAATTTGCCTCCTCTCAATCCCCAAGATGTGATTGATGAATACCGAGTCTATGCAGAACGTTTGCGCCCCCACGTAGTAGACAGTTCGCTGAAGATTTATGACGGGATTCACACGCGGAAAAATATTCTGTTTGAAGGGGCCCAAGGTACTTTATTAGACTTAGACCACGGCACTTATCCTTACGTTACTTCCAGCAGTCCGATCGCAGGTGGTGCTTGTGTCGGAACTGGAGTTGGCCCTACAGCGATCGATCGCGTTATTGGAGTCGCAAAAGCTTATACAACCCGTGTGGGAGAAGGCCCCTTCCCTACCGAAATGGTAGATGGAATTGGAACTGTTTTGGGCGAAAGAGGAGCAGAATTTGGCACTACCACCGGTCGGAAACGCCGTTGCGGTTGGTTCGATGCAGTCATTGGCCGCTACGCCGTTCGCATCAACGGACTTGACTGTCTAGCAATTACCAAACTAGATGTTTTGGATGAATTAGAAGAAATCAAAGTCTGCGTTGCTTACGAAATTGAGGGCGAACGCTGTGTCGATTTCCCTAAGAATTCCCGCATTTTTGCTCAGTGCAAACCCATCTATGAAACCCTTCCGGGTTGGAAACAATCCACCGAAGATTGCCGTAATTTGGAAGATTTGCCTCAGCAAGCTTTGGATTATTTGAAGTTTTTGGCAGATTTGATGGCAGTGCCGATCGCGATCGTTTCTCTGGGTGCTGGCCGCGACCAAACTATCATTGTCGAAGACCCAATTCACGGACCAAAGCGGGGATTATTGTCTGTTGATGGTACACCAGCCTAACGTTGCCTTAAAATATCATTTTGGGTATCAACCAATCATACTCAAAATTTTTGGCAGTCTCGCCGCGACCAACTTAGTTCAGAGTTCCAGCAGATTTAGTGCACTTGACCCACGGCGAGGTCAAGTGTATCCTTATTTACAGGGAGTTAAGTAAATGACTGACGAGGATGAACTGATAGCACGGCTAGAAGTTCACAGAGATATGATTGGATGGCTTATAATGGAGTTAAGCAAAGAAGGAATACAAGCCAAAAGAACAACCGGAAACAATCCCAAAGGTGATATTTTGATAGTCAACCAGCAAGATGTTCCGCAAGTCAAACAGCTACTCCGCAATTTTCAGATAGAATTCAATAGTTAATTTATCAAAACAATAAAAAGTATAAATAATAATGAATGAACCGCATATTGAAATCAAAGCCTGGAAAAACAAAAAAATAGATTCCACAAAAGCTAAGGAAATATGTCAAAAAGGAACTGTGATTGGAGTTATTAGCACAGGGGGAATTACTAAACCAGCTAAGGTTGTATTCGACAAAGCAGATGTAGCTTGGGTAGAAAATTTTCCAGAGAGTAAGTTATTGAATCAGGAAGGTCAGGAGGAAAGCTAATGTTAGACATGATTTTTTATGCCTTCAAAACTAATCAGCCACCGCACTATGTCGGAATGTCTGAAGACGTTTACGAGTGGTTGGCAAAATCAGAATTTTCCAAAATTGGCAAATCTGTCCCCAGAAATATTTTGATAGATGAAGAGGAGGAAAAGCTACCTTTAGTTGAGTTAGATCAAGATATTCGCCAGAAGTTTAGAAATTTTTTCCGCGACGCAATTATCTGCGAAAGCGATACCGTCCTTGCTAAGCTGGGTGATTCCCCTCTCAAAGAAGAATACCAAGCAGAAACGTATCGTCTCAGGAAATTGTTAGACTTGCTGAAGTGTGTGGAAAATGAAAATTATCAGTATCTTCAGAGAGTCCTTTAAAAAGAAGAGTATCAAACAGGAACGTACCGTTTGAGAAAAATGCTGGAATTGCTCAAGTGTGTGGAAAACGAAAACTATCAATACCTTCAGCGAATTTAATTAAGTACGATCGCACTACCACAAATTTGGTAAAATGTGAAAACAATAAGCCAAAAGTCAGAAAATGGAAATCGCAGTTGAATGTCAAAAGCGAGCTGAAGGCAGCAAGCCCAATGCCCTCCGTCGCTCAGGATTGATTCCCGCCGTGCTTTACGGCCATCAAGGATCTGAATCTCTTGCTCTTACTATCCCAGCCAAAGCCGTTGAAACTCTCCTCAAACAGCGTGTTGTCAACAACGTCTTAATTGACCTGAATATTCCAGAAATTTCTTGGAAAGGAAAAACTTTGTTGCGGGAAGTGCAGCGCCATCCTTGGAAAGGTTTTCCCTATCACCTCAGCTTTTTTGCGGTAGGAAGTCAAGACAGCCTCGAAGTTGAATTGTCCTTGCATTTTGTCGGCGAATCTGTCGGTGTCAAGTTGGGAGGCGGCATCTTGGATACCGTAATGACCCAACTAGCAGTTAAGTGTAAACCTGACAGCATTCCTGATGCCATTGAAGTAGATATTTCTAATTTAAATGTAGGGGATGCACTGCACATTCACGAACTCGTGTTACCCGCAGGAGTAGTAGCTATTGGTGAACCAAATCAGGTGGTTGTCAGCGTACTTGGTACTCAAGCTGGTTCTGAAAATGACTCAGAAGCAGCAACACCAGCAGCTTAATTAGTAATTAGTCATAGTTGCTAACTAATTATTAAACCCATGGCGATCGCTTTTTACTCAAAAGGCGATCGCTTTTTAATTGCCATAACCATTAATTTTCGCTGTGATATCGTTTACGGTTGCATTGGAAGGATTTAACCGCAGAGAGCGCAGAGGGCACAGAGGAGGAGAAGAGAGAGATGAATACAGGACGATACCAACGGATTTGATATGACAGGGCACTGCCCTGTCCTGACTGATTACCTAATGGCTAATTCCGGGCAGTAGTGATTCGACGCCAGAGTCACGGTAATATCAGTATCCGCCAGAAAACTTTCTTTAGCAATGGGATTTTCCATACTCGCGGCTTCCCCGATCGCTCTTAATTTTAATTCCGGCAGAGAAACTCCCGATTTTGCCTCCGCACACATTCTTTTAGCTGCTGCAATTTTTTGACTAGGGCGGCTTTGAATTGCTTGCAATAAACTATCCGTTGTCGCTGTCGAGTAGCTTTTAGCTAAACGTTTGTAGTCTTCAATAAATTTCCCATCATTCCCAGTAATTTTAACTGTTGGTTCCTGATTAGAACACAACTGATTTAAATTAATCACTTCTCCCGCTGAGTTGACGATAAAACATCCTTCCCGTTCTTGGGCGATCGCACTTTTGTTGTTGCTGGCTATGACTTGAATCAACATCACAGCTATCATCGCACTTAAACGCAAGCTATTTAGCATGATACAGAACTCCTTTGTTAATTTTTAGTTGTTATTTGTTGTTTGTTAGTTTTAAACACTCAAAACTCAACTCAACATTTCGTTATCTATGGATGATTTCACTAACAATAAACATCCGCCACGAGTTACAGGTGCATGAATAGAGTTAGGAAATGAGCGAATATAATCCCCTTGATAACAAACTTCTCCCTCCACCTCTAAATCTCCTTCTAACATAAACACTTCTTCTACTCCAGTGTGTCTATGTAGGGGAAACTTGATTCCAGGTTCTAACCGCATCAAACAGGTAAATTCGCGCTTGTCTCCATCGACATAAAGGTTAGCAAACGAAATACCTGAAACTCTATATTTTCTCCATTTCACATTCTGCGATCGCACAATTACAGAAGGAGTATTGTTTTCACTAGCAGCAATAACTGGCTGTGAATTAACTTCCTCGGTGGGAGTTGGCGCAAGTTCGGCGATGCGCTGAAACAAACGGTGTTTGAGGTTGGGGGAGACAGGTACGGGAGGGGCTGTATAGGCGATCGCCGCCACCGCAGCCTCAACAGCATCTAATTCAGTTTCAAGTTGTGGAGACTCTTGCAATTTCTCTTTAAGGGCGCGACTTTCTGACTCGTCCATAGTATCGAGAGCTCGAAGCGCTGTAAGGATATTAAATTCCTCATACTCCATGATTTCCATAATTTAAACTATTTCGCTCAAAGCTTGACGCAATTTAGAAATACCTAACCGAATTCGGGTTTTGATAGTACCCACAGGAATGCCTGTCTTAGTAGCGATCGCAGCACAAGTCAATCCTTGATAATAGGCTAATTCAATCGCCTGTCGTTGTTCTGGCGGCAATGCTTCCAGCGCTGCTTTAACTTGTTCGCTCCGTTCTTCTAGTATGGCATCTGCCATCGGTTCTGCCATAGGATAAATAGGAACTTTCGCATTTTCCAAAGAAGCAACAACCGTCCGAAAATTGCGCTGCAAAACTCGAAGTCGATCCAGAGAACGACTGCGCGTCAGCAGAAACAACCAAGTATCGACTCGACTTCGGGAAACATCATAACTTGATGCTTTTTGCCAAATCTGAGAAAAAACATCTAGTACAACTTCTTCAGCTTCTTCTACCGAACCCAGAATTTTGTAAGCGAGAGCATAACTAGCGCGACCATAGCGATCGTACAGTTTAGCTAAGGCTGTTTGGTCTTTCTGGGCAATCTGCACTAATAGTAGCGATTCATCCCCTGACTTTTGAGCTGTCATTTCAGTGTACCGAAAAAAATGTGTTTTGACTGCACAGATCCAAAATTAAAAATTCAGCGTATATCACTACATAACCCAAAGATAATTGTAAGTTTGAAGTTGGGGGGGTACAAGCTGGGGTATGCCTTTTCAGGCTAGTTTTACACTGCTTTGAATTATGAGATTCCCAATTCATATTGCAGTTTATCACTTCCGCAATCTCAAATCTCAAATCTTTTGACTCCCAGAAAATCCGAGGGTAAATCTGAAATTAGCAATTTTTACAAAACTTAACAAAACCAGATAGATCCAAAATAGCAAAACCTTCGTATACCAGTTAGGTTCGGGTTCTCAGCGTAATGGTGGCGACAGCTATAGCAATCCTAAATCATTTGTGAATTTCTTACTCCCTCCCCTTCATAAGGGGAGGGTTGGGGTGGGGTAAAAAACTTTACGACTCCTGCAAGGATTGCTATATAACTTCGCCAACCCATAACCAATCGAGTTTTTCCGTCAACCATGCTACTAAGTTATATCCATACTATCTTTGCAATAAAGGTGCTAACTGTGAAACTACCCAAAAACATTCGGCGCACAATACTAGCGATAGAATTAGCTCTAATTGCCGTATTAACCCCAGGGATAATTGCAGCATCCGATCACGACGACGGCGAAGTAGACATCAAAGGTCGCACAGTCAATTTAACAGACCTCTACGTGTTTCGCGAACAAGACCAGAATTCTGGCGCTGCGGACGGAGATTTAGTATTCATCATGAATTCAAATCCCCGGTCTATAGCTCGCTATCAATATTATTTCAGCACTACGGCTCTCTACCAATTTCACATCACACAGGTTGGTGATGTGAATTCTACCCCCACGGGACGAGCAGATATAATTCTGAGATTGGCATTTAGTCCGCCTAATAATCAAGGTATACAAGCGGCGGCTGTTACCGTGGTTCGTGGCGGTGTAGAAACCACTACAAAGACAACAGTTAATAATAGCTTAATTACCACAACACCGCTCAATTCTAATGCTGTTTTAAATACAGTACCTGTGGGCGGTTCTAACTTGACCGTATTTGCAGGTTTGCGGGAAGATCCATTCTTCTTTGATGTAGAACAATTTTTCCGAGTGCGGGCTGGGGCTTTAAGCACTGGACCGAAAGTAAGTTTTAAACAACCAAGTCAAGCGATCGACTTTGCGAAAGGTTACAACGTCAATACGATTGCTGTGCGGGTTCCGAAAGCATTTTTGCAAGCAGGAACTGGGGCGAATACCTTTGATGTGTGGTCAACGGTTTCCATCAGGGATGGAGTTGGTGGTTTCAAACAATTTGAGCGCTTGGCTAGACCTGCAATCAATGAAGGTTTAATCGTAACTCCTGGGTTTATGGAGGCATTTAATAATATTTCTCCCAGATTAGATTTGAGTCCTGCTGCGGCTCCGGTGCGGCAGGAAGCTGTTGCGACTCTGAATGCTGTGGATCTTTTGGATGGTAAGGATAACGTCGATCCAAATGCGATCGCAGGAGCTTTTTTACCAGATGTGATGCGGATTGATACGACCAAAGCAAGCGGTTATGGTAGCGCGACAAATGCTCAAGGAAGTTTGATTGGAGGGCGGATGATTTTGGATGATGTGATTGATATCACTTTGGGAGCTTTGGTGGGTTCTCCCGTGGGCGATAACGTTTCTTATGAAGGAACGCCGGGAAATCCGGCTCAGGGACATAAGCCTTTACAGCCGAGTTTTCCTTATTTGGCTTTGCCGAATTAGTCATTAGTCATTAGTCATTAGTCATTAGTCATTAGTCATTAGTGATTAGTCATTAGTGATTAGTGATTAGTCATTAGTGATTAGTCATTAGTGATTAGTCATTAGTGATTAGTCATTAGTGATTAGTCATTAGTCATTAGTCATTAGTGATTAGTCATTAGTCATTAGTCATTAGTGATTAGTCATTAGTCATTAGTGATTAGTCATTAGTGATTAGTCATTAGTCATTAGTCATTAGTGATTAGTCATTAGTCATTAGTCATTAGTGATTAGTGATTAGTCATTAGTGATTAGTCATTAGTCATTAGTCATTAGTGATTAGTCATTAGTCATTAGTGATTAGTCATTAGTGATTAGTCATTAGTCATTAGTCATTAGTCATTAGTCATTAGTCATTAGTGATTAGTGATTAGTCATTAGCAGTACCCTGCCCAACGACTGCGTTTATCCTGCCCTTCGACTCCGCTCAGGAACCGCGTAGCCGAAGGGCTCAGGAACCGCGGAGCGTCGCCCTGAGCGTAGTCGAAGGGTCGAAGGGTTATGGGTTATGGGTTATGGGTTATGGGTTATGGTTATTGGCTAATGATGGGAAATTCTTTTTTTTTGAACTCAGATTAACGCAGATTTATGAGTGTGAAAATAGGACGAGGAATTAAATCGGATGTTGTTTGGTGGTGGCTGCTGATAGCAGTTCCTGTAGTTGGTATTTTAGTGATTAATTTACCTCCTAATTTTCGTGAGATTGCGGATAAGTTTTCTGAAAAAAGTCCGGCAAATCTCGATGCTAATTACAGATATCATTTTTCGGATGTTTTGAGAAATAATCCGAATCAGAAAGATGCTATTCAACAAGAAATTACTTTTTATCAGCAGCGGCTGGCTGTGGATTCAAAAAGTGGTTTGAACCGGGCTGCATTGGCTGGGGTTTATTTGAAAATGGCTCGGGCTACTGGGGAGGGTGGTTGGTTTTTGTTGGCCCAACAGGCTGCTCAAAGATCGATCGCGGATTTGCCTTTTGATAATAAAGGTGCGCTGTTAGTTTTAGCTAGAATTGCTGAGGCTAGACACGATTTTGCCACTGCTTTGCGTTTGGCTAAACAAGTGGGTTTTGACAATGAGGATGCGATCGCCCTTTCAGTCACATCTCACTTAGCAATGGGAAAAGTCAAGGAGGCGAATGCAGCAGCAGAAGCCTTAGTGAAGCGGCTTCCCAACTTGGGCTCTCTGACTTTGAGGGCTTTGGTGAGGGAATCTCAAGGTAGAGATGCGGAGGTTTTGCAGGATTACAAACAAGCTTTGGCCCTGGAGGAACCAGGAGAAGTGGCGGGTTCGGCGCGTACCCGATCGCTCTTGGGTCGATTTTACAGCCGTCGTGGGCAGTTTGTGCAGGCGAAAGCGCTGTTTTTGGAAACTTTGCGGTTGCTACCTCGATACCCGCTAGCGTTGATTTATATGGCGGATTTAGAAGTGCGCCAAGGCAATTACCGGGAAGCAGAAAGTTATTACAGCAAGGTTTCTGCTTATTCGGGAGGGGCTGCGACGATATACGATCGCCTTGTCGATCGCGGTATGGCGAGAGTCAAACAGTTACAGGGAGATGCGATCGCCTCCCAAAAACTCCTCGACAAAGCTGAGGCTACGCTACGACAGGAACAGGTTTCTGGAGTTGGAGGTTTCGGGCACCGCCGGGATTTGGCGAGTTTGCTACTAGAAAAAGGTCGATCGCAGGATGTCACAGAAGCATTAGCCTTAATGCAAGCAGAAGTAAAAATCCGGCGAGATGCTGCGACGCTCGATACCTTAGCCTGGGCGCTTTTGAGTGCAGGGGAATGGAAAAAAGCCGAGGATGTGATGGCCCAAATAATGCGATCGGCGATTCGAGATGCGAGTATATTCGATCGGGCGGGTGCGATCGCCCTTAAATTAGGGAAAAATCGTGAATCTCGCGCCTATTTCCAAACAGCCAAAGAAATCGACCCTACCTTCAAAAGGCGATCGAATCAAGCATTAGGTTTAGGAAACGATCAATTTTGACATTAACTAATAGCCGTCATTCTGACAAGTTTGCTATTCCGTCAATCCGCCAGGGGTTGAAACCCCTGGCTCAAAGCTTAAGTCCTCTAAAGAGGACTAAAAGATATAAAAAGTAGAAAATCTTTAGTCGGTTTCAACCGACTTGAGCTATTAGACAGGGGTTTCAACCCCTGGCGGACTGTCACACTCACGAAAAAATTGCTAGCGGAAAAAATCACTAGAAATAGAGGTATTTATGCAAAACAAATCAAAGCGATCGCCAAAACTCTTCATCCTATTTTTCCTAACACTTTCAATATTACTAACAACCTCAACCAATCCAGCTTACTCACACTGGGCAGATTTATCAGTAGCAGAAATAGTAGTCAACGATTACCAAACCGAAATAACCCTAACATTCCCAACCGGCTTAACAAAATTTGCAGACGACAACCAAGACAATCAGCTACAACCCGCTGAAATTCGCAACCACCAAGCACAACTTGAAAAATTTTTCAGCCAAAATATCACCATCAAAAATCCTAGCAAAATTCCCGGAAAACTAGCAGTAAAACCGCTAGAAATAGCAGCCAAAACAGCCACATTAATTCAGCAGCCTAATAGCCACAGCACTTTATTTTTAGACTATACATGGCCCACAACATCTCAAACATCTCAACCTAAATTACCTACTTCAAACTTAATTAACAAAAATAAATTTTTGATTAATTATCATCTATTTTTACCAGGCATAAACACAGCAAGCTGTCAAGCAACAATTGTCCAAGCAGGCACGCTCAAAAGTTTTGTATTCACACCACAAAATCGAGAATTTTTAGTAACACAAAATGAATCAATTTGGGATGAAACTTGGAGTTGGCTGTTAGCCTTAGCCGGAGCATTTGCTTGGGGAGCCATGCACGCGATGTCACCTGGACACGGAAAAACCATTGTGGGTGCTTATTTGGTAGGTGCGCGGGCTACTCCCCTACACGCTGTATTTTTAGCAGCAACTACTACAATTACTCACACAGCGGGCGTGTTTGCTGTGGGCGGAATTACTCTGTTTGCTTCTCATTTAATTAATCCAGAAAAACTGAATCCTTGGTTGAATTTAATCTCTGGTTTTTTGGTGGCTTTAATTGGCTTCAAGCTACTTATGGAAAGAACAAAAAATGGGTTCGCACTGAGGACGAGCTTCTTCAAATATTTGCCAACTAAAATTTTTAATCAAAACTGGGGTTTCAGGAATAAAGTGCTGACTATGAACTATGAAGAACCAGTTAATCTATTAAACAGGGGAACTTGGGAGAGAGAATTTAAGCCTGTTAAATCAGAGATAAATCATCATGTTCACCATCATGGAGACGGCCGCGTTCACTCACATTTGCCACCCGGAGCTGACGGTTCTCCTGTTACTTGGAAAAGCTTATTAGCCTTGGGCATTTCTGGCGGTTTGTTGCCTTGTCCTTCGGCGTTGGTGATGCTATTGAGTGCATCAGCTTTGGGTAGTGTGGGTTTGGGCATGACTCTGGTGGTAGCATTTAGTTTGGGGTTGGCTTTGGTGTTGACTGCGATCGGCTTAATCTTAGTTTATGCGAAAGGGAAGTTTGATAAATTACCAAAACAACTGGCGGTAGTGAAGATTTTACCTGGGATTAGTGCGATGTTGGTCTTGTTATTGGGTTTGGGAATTACGGGACAGGCAATGTTGCAGATATTGACTACGAATTAATTCTTTTATTACTCGTTACTCGTTACCAGGCCAGAGCCTGGTAACGCTGATCGGAAGGCTCTGCCGACCTTTCGATTTTCTCTCTTCGACGAGGCAGAGCCTCTGGATATGGGTTCCCAGGCTAGAGCCTAGGAACCAGTTAAACCCAACCTACTTCATCTATTTGGGAAACGGTATATATCAGCCTGCACTATTATATTGATCAATGATTTTGGCTAAATCAGGTATTCCCTTTTCCACATAATTCTTAGCTGAGGGGCGCAGTTTGGCATAGGCTCCTTTCACCATGGCTCTGGTGCTGTTTTCGACTCTGGCATCGCTGATTTGGAGCAATTCGTCTGCTACTTGAGATTTTCTTTCGGTGAGATATTCGACTGGGTTGCCATTGGTTACTGCTTCATTCCACATGGGATCGAGTGCGATCGAGATTTCTGGCAGCAGTTGATCTACGACTTGGGCGCAATAATCAGCTCGTATCCCCTTGACAGTAGCGTAGGCAGCTTTTAGAGCCAAACCACCCATTCCCGAAGCCGAAGCAACTTGTTCGTCGATCAACTTTACACAATCATCAACAAAATTGTCTCGGTTCTTTTCATTCAATAGAATATCGCTAAGTGCCATTTTAACTCTCCTGGGTTTAACAGTGAGTATACTCTACAATGAAAATAGAACCTATCAAGGAAAATATCAAAAAAATACTCTTGGTCATTCCGATCGCACTGGCAACTCTAATTAAGATTAGATTTCACTCTCGGCACGGTTCGGTAATGTAACGAGGGGAAGTTTTAGGAATTGAGTCAAATTTTGGTTCGATCGCAATACGTAATTTTCAGGTAATTTCGGGGACGTGCTTAGTCCGGCAAATACTTGCAGTGATAGGGTTAAGCCGAGGGCTAACAACATTTTTTCCAACATGGCACTGCCTCCAATATTAAGATGCACTCTGGCATCATTTCTCTTACACCATCAAGATACAAACATCTTTCACCTTTCCGTGCGATCGCATCGATCTATATCAGTGATATGTATCACAAGTTACACATAGTCCCGAAGGGGGAGAGGGCAGGGCTGTTTGATTCTCTGGTAGGGGCTCCCCCCCGCGACTGCTCCTACCCCCTCCCCTTCTTCTCTCTTCCCTCTTGCCTATTCCCTCACAGAAGTCAAAAATTGTCCTAGAGAAAGCTGCCACCGGACACCCCTGAAAGGTAGAATTAGCCCGTAGAGGTTATTTGACAAAGCGGAGGTGCCGACAATATGCTTGCATACTTTCTAGCGTTGGCGGTCGGTCTAGGCAGCTTCAGTATTTACATGGCTGCTTTCTTTTTTCCAGAAGTTCACCGCAAAAGCGATTTTGCCTGGAGTGGGGTGGGACTTTTCTATGCGTTAATTTTATGGGCTTGTGCGGGGCGAATTACCGGTGCTCTCCTGCTTGGTCAAATGGCGGCCGTGGCTCTTTTGGGCTGGTTCGCCTGGGAAACTTTGAGTTTACGCAGACAAGTTACACCTATTGCTCAGCAAACGCCGATTCCTCAGTCGGTAAATTTGCCGGGGGGTATGGGTGGCGCGTTGACGGGGATGTTTGCTAAAAAACCAGAACCAGCAACGAAAAAACCTAAGTTTGTGAGAGCGCCCAAGCCGAAATCGGATGTGGTGCCAGCACCTGTTGCCGATCGCCTGGTAAAAACAGAGGAACCTGCGGTGGTTTCCCCATTACCCGAAATCGTGGCAGAAAGTGCGATCGCCCCTGAATTGTTGCCACTTCCAGACTCGACACCACCAGCAACTGAGGAAATACAGGAGTCGATCGCAATTCCTGTGGCTGACACCTCGCCAGCCCCTGTAGAATCAGCACCAACTAGCGACACTACAATCACCCCAAAAGTTTCAGAAATTGCCACCACACCAACTGTGGGAACAGCAGAGGCTCCACCAGACCTTAAACAAGAACCCGAAGTCGATGACTTTGACCAGATGTGGAGGACCGCAGCTAAAGAGTCCCAGTCTGTGACCCCAACGGCAGCCCCAGCAGCGGATTCAACTGCTGTCAAAGCCCCTAAAAAATCGGCTGGTTTCAGCAGTCTGTTTGGCAATATCAAAAATAGTCTAGGCGGTTTGTTGGGCCGGGGTGCGGAGAAAACCAAGTCCATACCCAATACTCCGGTGACAACACCGAAAGTGCCTTCAGAGTCGATCGAACCTGCATCTGAAGTAGGGGCAATTTCTACACCGGAGTTTGACCAAATTCTCGCATCTGAATTAGCCGAAGCAGCCCTAGAAGTAGCGGCGGCAGAAACTAGCAGCACCGTCGCTGATGAAATTCCAGGAGTACCATTTCCTCTGGATGTGGAAGCAATGGCAGAATTGATTTCAGAAGAAACAGCGATTTCTCCGATTCAAATTACTGAAATTACGGTGGTGGAAGTGGTTTTGCCAACACCTGCGGAGGTGGAAGTGTCATCAGAGGCGATCGACAATTCCATAAAAGAGCAGCTAGGGTCGATCGCCTCAGCAGACACACCGGAATTGATTCATCCAAATCCGCCAACTCCCAATCTGCTGAAAACTGACAAACCCGCCGATGAATCCAAGTCGGAAAATCTTTCTGACTCTGAGCAGACGACTCTCTAAAACACAAACCAAAAGGTAGAAATTAGAACTTTTTAGATTCTGCTTTCTGCCTTCATAAACAGGTAAAAAAAAATAACCATATTTTTTCCTTTTTGCATTCAGCCTTCACAAAATACTCAATAATTTTTCGATTAAATTTAGGTAAAATCAATATTATGAAAGCAATTATGGTAGTGGGAACAACTTCTCACGCAGGGAAATCTTTACTCGTTGCAGCTTTGTGTCGCATTTTTGCTCGCCGCCAGTGGCGAGTCACTCCCTTTAAAGGTCAGAATATGGCACTGAATTCCTATGTCACTGCTGCTGGGGGAGAAATTGGCTACGCTCAAGCAATTCAGGCTTGGGCCGCCGGTGTAGCACCTTTGGTAGAAATGAATCCCATTTTGCTCAAACCCCAAGGAGATATGACTTCTCAATTAATTATGAAGGGTCGCGCGATCGCCAATATCCGAGCTACTCAATATTACGAAGAATATTTCGATCGAGGTTGGCAAGTTATTCGGGAATCTTTAGAATTTTTGAGTCACCAATTTGACATGGTGGTTTGCGAGGGAGCCGGTAGCCCTGCGGAGATTAATCTCAAGCACCGGGATTTAACAAATATGCGCGTAGCTAAACATTTGAATGCTCGGACTTTGCTAGTAGTTGATATAGACCGCGGCGGAGCTTTTGCTCACATTATCGGTACTTTGGAATTGCTCGATCCAGACGAACGAGCTTTAATTAAAGGATTCGTTATTAATAAATTCCGAGGACAAAAATCTATCTTAGATCCAGGGCTAACTTGGCTAGAAGAACGTACAGGCATTCCCGTAGTTGGTGTAATTCCTTGGATAGACGAAGTATTTCCTGCCGAAGACTCTCTCGATTTACTCGATCGACGTTCTTCCAGTTCTCACACAGACTTGAATATTTCTGTCATCCGCTTGCCCCGTATTTCTAATTTTACCGACTTTGACCCCCTGGAGTCGGAAACTACTGTCACAGTCAAATATGTCAGCCCCAAAGACCAGTTAGGCCATCCAGATGCAGTAATTTTACCAGGTTCTAAAACTACAATTTCTGATTTGCAGGTACTCCGAAAAACGGGTATGGCAGAAGCCATAAAAAAATATTTAGTGGCTGGCGGTACTGTCATGGGAGTTTGCGGGGGGTTTCAGATGCTGGGAGAAAGTATAGTCGATCGAGAAGGCCTTGAGGGACAACAGGGAGAATTTAAAGGCTTGGGATTGTTACCTTTAAAAACAGCGATCGCACCTGATAAAATAGCCCGTCAGCGCACCGTAACATCTAATTATCCTCAACCGGGTTTACCAGTTTCAGGTTACGAAATCCACCAAGGAATAACCCAAATGTTGGAGTCAGATTTGACTAAATCGCTGTTTGACGATCCTAGTTTAGGAATGGTCAATAATTTCCAATCTATTTGGGGTACTTACTTGCACGGTATTTTTGATAACGGAGCTTGGCGGCGGGCTTGGTTAAATCACTTGCGGCACCAGCGAGGATTGCGGGCCCTACCTACAGGAATTCCTAATTACCGGGAGCATCGGGAAGCTCTGTTGGACAGTCTCGCAGATACGGTTGAAAAGCATTTAGATATCAAACATATTTTAGGGTAGTTATTAGTCATTAGTCAGCAGTCATTAGTCATTAGTAGCTTAGGTGAAGTTTGAATGACAAAAATTTGTTTTTTACCAGAAAATGTAACCGTTGAAGCTGAACCGGGAGAACTGTTGCTCGATGTCGCTAAACGCGCGGGAATTTCTATTCCCACTGGCTGTCTCATGGGTTCTTGTCACGCTTGTGAAGTGGAACTGGAAGACGGAGAGGTAATTTGTGCTTGTATTTCCGGCGTACCTTCAGGAAAAAAGCAAGTAACAATTAATCTTTATGTTGACCCGGTTTGGTAATGGGTAATTGGTAATTGGTAATTGGTAATTGGGAATTGGGAATTGGTAATTGGGAATTGGGAATTGGGAATTGGGAATGGGTAATTGGGAATTGGTAATTGGGAATGGGTAATTGGGAATTGGTAATTGGGAATTGGTAATTGGGAATTGGTAATTGGGAATTGGTAATTGGGAATTGGTAATTGGGAATTGGTAATTGGGAATTGGTAATTGGGAATTGGTAATTGGGAATTATTATCGTTCCCCATTTCCCAGCTTTATTTTTTTTGCCATTCTTTCTGTTTTTTTCTAGCTGATTGCAGCCATTTTTGGGCTTCTGGATAAGCAGTGGTTCCCGGTTTTACAGATTCTAAATTGTTGATAATTTCCTGCAAGTAACCGAGGGCGTAACCGGGATTTTGATTGATAGAATTTAGGTTAGTTTGGAATTTAGCAAACAAGCTTTTAGCCTGATTTAAAGCTTCCACTGACTCTTTTTCTGCTTTCAGTCGAATCTGTGTAGTGCCTAAATTATTTTGATATTCAGCTAATTTTGTTTGAGCATCAAGATAGCCCGGATTATCAAAGGGAATTTGGCTGAGTCGTTCAATAGATTGTTGCCACAAATCAGCTATTTTTTGCCAACTTTCGGCTGAATGTGGCGGTTTCTGCGATGCGACAGCGGCACTCAAGGCAAATTCTTTGGCTGCTTCGATTAAGTTGTCGGCGCGCAGTGAACCCGTAGCGACACCGCCCATTGTTTGAAAATCTCTCTCTGCTGCTTGCAGTTTTTTCCTAGCAGTTTCTCCGGCTAGGGTTTCTGGGGGAATTTGATTGAGTTGGTCGATCGCACTTTGCCAATTTATGCTAGCTTTTTGTCTATCTGCCGCATTTTTAGCTTGCTGGTACTGCTGTTTCGCGGTATTGAGGTTTTGTTCCACTTCCCCAAGCTGGGTAAAAGCATTTTTTTGTTGGAAAATTTGAGCATCCATGCGCCCGATACTTTTGCGTGCTGCTTGAAATTCATCCACACTAAAGCGCCAAGTACAGCCAAAAAAAGAGCAGTAAGTTTCTGGATAATAACCTAAAAACCAAACCGGCAAAGTATCGAGGTGTTTTTGGGCTTGTTTTGCTTTGGTTTCGCCCAAGTCGAAATCAGCCACAGCAGTGGCTTTATTTACCAATTGATCCGATTGTTCCACCAGGGCGATCGCCTGTCGATAATTGTAATCCATACTGCTAAAACTCGGCATTAACAATATGGGCAATTTATCTGCTATGGGCTTGCGAATGATGGGCACAGGCAGGTTTGCTAGCCAAATTATCCCCAGCCCAGCCCCTAAAAAACCCCCAACCCAGATAATTTTGCCAAACAATCCGGGCGGGCGGTTGGCTTTGACGGCGGCTTTGAGTGTTTTTTCGCTGAAGTTGGGAAATTCATTTTTGAAAGTAGCGCGGATTTCTTCTATGGATGCGAAAGTTCCATTTTCCGATCGCATTTTCTCCAACTGCTTGATTACGATACTCCTGTAGACATTCCCAGCTATAGCATCAGCCGCAGCACATTTGTCAACTTCTGCCCGTAAAATTTCAAAAGCTCGATCGGTAAGACGCGCCATAAAACTCACCTATTCCCTTTTAAGTATTTTACAGGTAGCCAGTCAAAATAGTTGTTAAAATATATAAAGTACCAATCAAATATCAGACATAATTTCATGCCAACTGCTTTAATCACCGGAGCTTCTAGCGGAATTGGTGCAGCTTTTGCCACCGAATTAGCCCAAGACCAGCACAATCTAATTTTGGTGGCTCGTTCCGCCGATTCCCTTTTAAGTATTTTGTACCAAATTGTTAAAATATATAAAGTACCAATCAAATATCAGACATAATTTCATGCCAACTGCTTTAATCGAGCTTCTAGCGGAATTGGTGCAGCTTTTGCCACCGAATTAGCCCAAGACCAGCACAATCTAATTTTGGTGGCTCGTTCCGCCGACAAATTGCACCAACTCGCTGCTACACTCCAAGAAAAATTCAATATTCGAGCTGAAGTAATCGTGCAAGATTTAACGGAACCTGGTGCTGGAACAAAAGTATTTGAGGCCGTCAATCAAACAGATTTGACCGTAGATTTGTTAGTCAACAATGCGGGTTTTGGAGATTACGGTGTTTTTGCCGATCGCCCCCTTGACAAACAACTAACAATGGTGCAACTAAATATTCTAGCATTAGTTGAGCTTTCGCACTTATTTTTGCAGCCAATGCGCCAAAAAAAATCGGGAAGTATCATCAATGTAGCATCAATAGCAGCATTTCAACCGATGCCATACCTATCAATTTACGCAGCAACCAAAGCCTTTGTTCTGAGTTTCACCGAGTCACTGTGGGCGGAAAACAAAGATTTAGGAATACGAGTGTTGTGCCTTTGTCCAGGACCGACAGAATCGGACTTTTTTGCAGTAGCTGAATTCCCAAAATCACTAGCATCTAGCAGCGGGCAAAAACTGGTGTCAGCCCAGGAAGTAGTGCGAGATGCTTTGAAAGCCTTAGACAAGAATGAGTCTAACGTTGTGACAGGGGGAATTCCCAATCAAATCATCGTAAATATGCCCAGATTGATGCCGCGAGAACTGTTAGTAAAGTCGGTAGCAAAGCTGTTTGGGAACAAAGGCGAATAATCGCGGATATTTTGCAGATATCTAACTCGATCAAATTCAAGTGCGATCGCACATTCGGGCCGCCCAAATTTCCGACGCCAAAATCCCCACGCTATCCCACAAGTCCGCCGGGGGTTGAAAACCCCCGTCTCATAGCGAAAGTCCTCTAAAAGAGGACTGAAAAACAGATGAAATCAGCAAATTTTCGAGTATTTGTCAGCATTCTTCAGTCGGTTTCAACCGACTTTCGCTATGAGACGGGGAATTGATTCCCCGGCGGACTCGCGGACAAACAAACTAGCCCAAAGAAACCGGGTTTTTCGCAGTTTTTCGGCTGTATCAATATCCTCGAAAAAAACCCGGTTTCTCCCCCTACCCCAAATCTCAGAAACCGGGTTTTTGCCCAAATCACCGACTGTAATCAACGATTCTGGAAAAAACCCGGTTTCTCGCCACCCCGCGCATCCAAGACTAGGACATAAACCAAAGAAACCGAGTTTTTCGCAGTTTTTCGGCTGTATCAATATCCTCGAAAAAAACCCGGTTTCTCCCCCTACCCCAAATCTCAGAAACCGGGTTTTTGCCCAAATCACCGACTGTAATCAACGATTCTGGAAAAAACCCGGTTTCTCGCCACCCCGCACATCCAAGACTAGGACATAAACCAAAGAAACCGGGTTTTTCGCATGATAATCCAACATAAATCCCGTAGGGGCGGGTTCACCAACAATCTTTAATGAGTACCGACAATCTCAATAAACCCGCCCTCGCCCCACCAATAACCCACATCAATGAAATTTGCATTAATTCCCAAATGCACATTGGGATTGTTGGTTGGGTTAGGGCGGGTTTTCGAGATGGTTTATTTCAGGCGATTATGGTTGGTGAACCCGCCCCTACAGGAATTCGGTTTATTTGACCGGATATAATATTAGTCTATCGTAAATTCATCTAAAGAAACCGGGTTTTTAGGAGTTTTTGGGTGTGTAACGATATTCTCCCAAAAAACCCGGTTTCTAGCCTATAAATTACAAATACCGAGTTAATTGCACTCGATAGCGTTCCTTCTTGGTAACAGCAACTTCTCCAATTTCCAATCTTCCCTTACCGCTAACAGCGATCAAATCTCCAGACTTGACATTATAACTAGCTTGAGTGATGTCTTTCCAATTAACTCGCACGTCGCCGCTGTCAATTAAATCGACCATTTTGCTGCGAGACATCGCGAATCCAGCCGAAGCCACAGCATCCAATCTCATGGAGGCTTCAACTGTGGTCATTTCTTTCTTTTTCGGTTCCCTAATTTTGAGTTCACTCAATTCAATGCGCCGAGTTTTGACTGGAACCGATCGCACTTGTTGCAAACTCATCTCCAAATACTCTACCATCTCAGGCATCACAATCGCCTGGGCCCCACGTTCACCCAACACAATCACATCACCCGTTTTCTCCCGCACAATTCCCGTGCCCAACATCGCCCCCAAAAAGTCGCGGTGAGAAGCTGTATCGAACAGGAAATTGCCAGCGATTTCTACCGCAGCAATGTTAACTGCTTCAGAGTCGATCGCAATTTCCGATCTCGCGATCGCAATTCTTTGTCTTTCAGCTTGCGGATAGCCACCCCAAGCCACCAACTCCACATCACTCAAACGATTAAATACAATCTTAGCTTCCGCCAATTCTGGAGGCGACATAAAATCAGTCTGAGTAACCTCCCAAGTTTTAATAGCTTGTTCGGCGCAGTCAATGACTCGCGCCACCGATTCGCGATTTTCAATCCCTTTTAACAGTTCTTCTCTTTGCAAACTTGCCATAATTAATACCCACCTACAAAATATCACTTAAATCCAAAACAAAACCCGGCAATACATCCTCACCTGACAAAGTTACAGGGGAATATATAATTTCCACATCTCTATCGGGGCGGGAGATTTCAACTTGTCTATTTTTGCGATCGAGCAACCATCCCAACTTTGCTCCATTTTTGATGTACACTTTCATTTTAGCCCGCAATTTTTCTAATGAATCGCTAGCCGATCGCAATTCCACTACAAAATCGGGACAAATGGGCGCAAATTTCTCTTTTTGTTCGGGAGTTAAGGCATCCCATCTGTCGCGTCGCACCCAAGCAGAATCAGGAGAAATATCTGAACCGTCGGGCAGTTTGAATCCACTAGAAGAGTCGAAAACAACTCCTAAATTGTTTTGAATATTCCAAGCTGTAAGTTGAAAGTTTAAGCCAGAATTTCGTCTGCCAGTCTCGCTACCCGTAGGTGACATGATAATCAATTCTCCATTAGCCGTGCGTTCAAATCTTAAATCCCGGTTGTTTTGACACAACTGAAAAAACTGCTCATCAGTTAATTCGAGAGTTAATTCTAGGGGAGAATGTAGGGCGATAGTTTGTGATTCCATAACTGTCTCCAAAGATTAATTGAGTAGAATGAAAACAGCCAACTGCCAACTGCCAACTGACAACTGCCAACTGACAACTGCCAACTGACAACTGCCAACTAACTATGTTTCTGTATAACCTTGCATATTTTCCGGTTCAAACTGCCGCAAAATATTAGCAGCCTTTCCAGTTAAATCATCAGTACCCTTCACCGCAATCAAAAACTTACCCGCATTCAAACGGTTGCGGTAAGGTAAAGCATCACCACTACCAAAAGCCATACCACCCGCACCTCCAACAAACACGCTACCCATCCCAGCAGCGATCGCACCTAATACCCCACCGATGACATGATCGCCTATTTCTCCCGCCCAAGCAAAAGTTCTTAACTCCGTAATCAGACTGAAAGTAAAGCCAGCAATAAACCCAAAAGGTATCAACCAAATAGCCATCAGTTTAGCTTGTTTCTTTGCTTGTTGATTCGGGTCGATCAAACCAAATTCATCCGCAGTTTTGTAGCCGCGGCCCAAAATACTTACCTGTTTCATCGGTAAGCCTTCTTTTTCCAGAGCACAATAGGCAGCTTCGGCTTGCATTCGATCGGGGAGTACGGCAATAAGATAATTCATTAAACACAATTCCTGATAGTTCAGCTAAGATAGCTAAAATTTATTATAACCCGAAAAGACTTACTAGCTAAGCAGTTCGGGGATTTGAAGCCGGTTTGAGAGTGCGATCGACCACAAACCTAAAATATTTCAAGCAAAAACGACCTGTCTAGACCAAATACATATACAATTCAAACTGCACAAAGCCAAAATTAAGCTCAGCAGTAAGATACTGCTCCCAGTCTTAGCCTTTACTTTGAGCTCGCTGGGCCTATTTTTACTGAATTCCACTCAATTGCTTGCTATGCCTAAAGTTTTAGTATCCGATCCCATCGACCAAGCCGGAATTGATATCCTGTCTCAAGTCGCTCAAGTTGATGTCAACACAGGTTTGTCAGCAGCAGAACTGGTAAGAATTATTCCAGATTACGACGCTTTAATGATCCGTTCTGGCACCCAAGTTACCAAAGAAATCATCGAAGCCGGCAACTTACTCAAAATCATCGGCCGCGCCGGAGTCGGCGTAGACAACGTAGATGTACCCGCCGCCACTCGCAAAGGAATTGTAGTCGTCAATTCTCCCGAAGGTAACACGATCGCCGCCGCCGAACACGCGATCGCCATGATGCTTTCCATGTCCCGCCACATCCCAGAAGCCAACGCATCTGTCAAAAGTGGTAAATGGGAACGCAACCGCTTCATCGGCGTAGAAGTTTACAAAAAAACCCTCGGTATCGTCGGTTTGGGCAAAATCGGCTCCCACCTAGCCGCCGCCGCCAAAGCAATGGGCATGAAACTGCTCGCCTACGACCCCTTTATTTCCACCGAAAGAGCCGAACAGTTGGGCTGTCGCTTAGTAGAACTAGAACTGCTGATGCGCGAATCTGACTACATCACCCTGCACATCCCCAAAACTCCCGAAACCAAGCACCTAATTAACGCTGAAGTGCTGTCGAAGATGAAGCCCACGGCCCGCATCATTAACTGTGCTAGAGGTGGCATCATCGATGAAGCAGCCCTAGCTGAAGCGATTAAATCAGGGAAGATTGCCGGTGCTGCGATCGACGTTTACGAACACGAGCCCCTGGAAGCTGATTCTCCTCTGCGGAGTGTGGGCCAAAACATCGTGCTCACACCCCACTTGGGCGCATCGACAGCCGAAGCTCAGGTGAATGTGGCGATCGACGTTGCCGAACAAATTCGTGATGTACTGTTAGGATTACCAGCGCGATCGGCTGTTAACATACCAGGAATTTTCCCAGATTCGATCGAAAAACTCAAACCATACCTGCAACTCGCCGAAACCCTAGGCAACCTCGTCAGCCAGCTAGCCGGCGGCCGAGTCGATTACCTCAACGTCCAACTCCAAGGCGAATTAGCAAATAACCAAAGCCAGCCCGTAGTCGTCGCCGCCCTCAAAGGACTCCTCTCCCAAGCCCTCAGAGAGCGCGTTAACTACGTCAACGCCAGCATCGAAGCCAAAGAACGCGGCATTCGAGTCGTCGAAACCAGAGATGCCTCTATTCGCGACTACACAGGTTCTCTGCACCTGATGGCCAAGGGAACCCTGGGCGAACACACCGTCACTGGTGCTGTCCTCGGCGAAAACGAAATTCGGATTACCAGCGTGGACGATTTCCCCGTCAACGTTTCCCCGACTCACCATATGTTATTTACCTTGCACCGCGATATGCCGGGAATTATTGGCAAAATTGGTTCTCAGTTGGGCAGTTTTAATGTCAATATTGCCAGTATGCAGGTAGGGCGTAAAATCGTGCGCGGTGACGCGGTGATGGTTCTGAGCCTCGATGACCCTCTACCAGAGGGGATTTTGGCTGAAATCATCAAAGTTCCAGGAATTCGGGATGCTTACACAGTGAATCTTTGAAGTATTTGGGATTTTAGATCTTAAATGCCAGGACTGATAATTGGTAATGGGCAATTGTTAATGGGTAATTAGCAAGACAACTGCGAATTTTTCTATTAGTCAATCCTGATTGCCAATCCTCAGTCTCTCTCCCCCAATCTACAATCTCAAATCTCAAATCTAAAATCGTTATGGCACATAGCTGGTGGGAAATTCGAGTTCTTTGCGATCCGGCGTTGGAAGATATCATCTTCTGGCGCTTGGAAATGTTCGGCTGTCAGGGAAGTGTCAGCGAGATGAAAAGTAATTCTTGTCTGATGTCGGCTTACCTCCCGGAAGAAAAGGCGGGATTGTTGGATTTGGCCGCCCTGTCGCTGTGGCTGCGCCAAGATGCCCTGTGCGCGGGTTTGCCTTTACCAGCGATGCAGTGGGATTTGATTGAGGAAGAGGATTGGGGCAGCACTTGGAAGCAGCATTGGCAGCCTCAAGAAATTGGCGATCGCTTTTTAGTTTATCCCGCTTGGCTACCAATACCGCATAATCCCGATCGCATCATTTTACGTTTAGATCCCGGTGTCGCTTTCGGTACCGGTGCCCACGCCACCACTCAGCTTTGTCTGGAGTCGCTGGAAATGCGCCTCGGTTTTGATGACAAAGAGTGTATCATTGCCGATATTGGCTGCGGATCTGGTATTTTGTCGATCGGCGCGGTGTTATTAGGCGCTACAAAAGTTTATGCTTTGGATACCGATCCTTTGGCAGTGCGATCGACCATTAGCAACAGACAACTCAACCGAGTTAATTCTCAGCAGTTGGTTACAGAACTCGGTAGTATCGATCGGCTAAAAGAAATGGTAAATGAACCTTTAGATGGTTTCATGTGCAACATTTTAGCAGAAGTAATCATTGATTTAATCCCGCAATTCACTGAAATTAGCAAACCAACTACTTGGGGAGTTCTCAGCGGCATTTTACTCGACCAAGCTAAGCCAATTGCTGATACTCTCGAACAACACGGTTGGATTGTGGCTACTCTGTGGAAGCGCCAAGATTGGTGTTGTTTTAATATTCGGCGTACTTAGCGATATTAGAATTTCGATTTGGGATTTTAGGACAGCATTATGTCTGTAGAAGCGCTGCTATAGCCTTTCTCAGAAAGATGAGGTACAATAACAGCAGTGACTAAACCAATTCCAAAGATTTTCTGATGTAACTTCATTAAATGCAAACTCGTTAGCGCAGCCCTCGAAGAGGATCGCTTTTGCTAATTCTTGATAATTAGTCGTCTTGATATAGCCTTTCTCAGAAAGATGAGGTACGACTGGGAATAGGGCATAGGGCATAGGGCATTAGGGCATACCTCACTTTTTTGAGAACCGCTATATCAAGCTTTTATAACTAATGTCTAGACGTGACAATTTACATTTATCCCTGCGCCACACTCTCGAAAAAGACGGGTGGATGATTACGGATGACCCGTTAATCTTAGTGTTAGAACAAACGCTCTTGAAAGCTGATTTAGGAGCCGAAAAGTTTTTCGCCGCCGAAAAAGAAGGACGGAAAATAGCTGTGGAAATCAAAAACTTCGACTCGCCTTCAGTTATTAATGAACTGGAAAAAACGATGGGACAGCTTCAGCTTTACCAATGGGCTTTGGAGAACCAAGAACCCGAACGACAGTTGTTTTTAGCCATCAGTCAAGCCGTCTATATTCGACACTTCCAAAAACCAATTTTTCAGTTAGCCGTCCAGAGGAATAGAATTAACTTATTAGTTTACGAACCAGAGCGGGAGGTTATTGTTCAATGGAACACGAAATCAGCTATGTAGATATCCTACAAAAAACGGTGAAAGAGGCAACACGAAACCAACCTCGCTTACAAGCGATTAAGCTTTATCCTGTCTGCGATACGGATTCAGGTCATTTCCTGATTATCGCTACAGGCTGGGATAAGCAACGCTGGATCGACACCATTCTGTTTCACGCACGCTTGGTCGATCGCCATGTCATCATTGAAGAAGATAATTTCGAGGAAGGGTTAACCTCTGCACTTATTGCCGCAGGTATCCAAGCAGAGCATATTGTGACTAGCCTTGATTATCAAAGTGGTACTAGCCCAGCGGTGTTTCAGGCGGTGTAAAGTATTTCTGTCTTACCAGCCGCAGAAGGAATTATTTAGCAGGCGATCGCTACCTGTGCAAGCATCACTTTCCCTGGTATTCTCAGGAAAAGCGTCCTCTTTCCCCGTTCCTCTGTACTTATATGGGTCGTCAAGATACTGGTAGAGGTAGACCTTTTCGATTTATTCTGAATCATTCAATGGCTACGGCTACCAATGTATATTTGATGTTGTATCCTAAACCTGCTCTTGCCAAAGTGCTTTTAGAGAAGCCACAATTGCTTAAGGAGGTGTGGAAGGCGCTCGATCGCATTTCTGATGAAGCGCTGATGGGTGAGGGGCGCGTGTATGGAGGTGGTTTGCATAAGCTCGATCCGAAGGAATTGGGTAATACTCTAGCTGAGAGGATTTTTGAGGTTTTACCCAAAATAAGCAAGCAATTTCACATAGGTAAAAATAGTATAGTATATGCAGTATATACAATATAAAAAAGCAGCATTAAAACATTTGAAAAGTTGTCAAGCAATTGTTGATTACTTCGATCATTCTCATCACAGCATTTCCCCTTTGAGTGAACAGTATCTGCTGATGAATCTTTTTTATTTATCGGGTTACACTCTAGAATGCGTTATAAACTATGCGCTTTTCAACAAGATATGTACTAAGAACAACTTTCCGAAGGATACTTCTGTTTACAAACTTTACGATAAAAGCGAAAAGTTCGCTTTTAAGAGGACATATACGGAGCAAACAGGTAGGGAAAATGTTGCATCAAATGTTGCAACATTTTATATCGAAAGCCATGATTTTATGAAAAATATAAGTCTACTGAAAAAGCTTACCCCATCAAGCAACCTACTATTAATACATGACGAAAAAATTGTTCCATCATCTGTTTTGAATTTAATAAAAACTTGGAAGGCACGTTGCCGCTATGAAACTACACGAAACTATAATAGGTCAGATATCTGTGACTTAATAGATTTCACGGGCAAATTTTATAGAGAAGTGTGTAAAGTTGTTAGGTAAACAAGGGAATGTAAACTTTTTATATCAACAAGCTCTTAATAAAAAATAAAAGTACCAAAAGAAGAGGAAAAAATGCTGACATTACTACATCAAGCTGATCATATTAATTCCAAGTTAGCGAGCTTAAAAAAAGATGAGGAAATTATTGATTACAGGGTTTTCTTAGAACTCAATATGGAGATTGACGTTTATCTTGTAATTACCGAGCAATCCCACAAAGGCTCTCCTGCTATCCAAGAAATACAACAATATTTTGGAAATTTAGCAAAAGCTTATCGAATAAATTTGGAAATTTTTTCTGAAGATGAAGTAAAAGATGATCCCGCTTTAGAAAACATATTTATTGATGATAATGAATCTAAATTAGATTTAGGGTTAAAGTACCGCTTTCACTCTCTTTTAGAAACTCAGAACAATTTATCTAATAACAATTTGTCAATCTGTCCTGTAGTAACATTTTATAGCTACAAAGGGGGCATGGGTAGGACTACATCTTTATGTTCCTATGCTTTAAATGCTGCTCTCAATGAGAAAAAGAAAGTAGTAATTATTGATTGTGATTTTGAAGCCCCTGGATATTTAAACTTCTTTAGGTTAGCTAACGACTTGAGAATTTTATCAGGACAAACTAATGGAGTAGTTGAATACTTCTTGGATAGAGACTTCTCAAAAAGCCAGTCTCTTAATATAGATAATTATTATATTAGGTTAAATAAAGATAGCTATCCAAACTACCCTAACCAAAAAGATCTTGAAGGTTTAGATAATATTTATATTTTCCCAGCAGGAAATTTAAGTGAAAATTCTATTAATACAGCAGAAAATCAAGAAACCACTCATAGAGATCACTATTTACAAGGACTTGCCCGTTTAGATTTATCAAGTCAAGATAAGATTATTAATGGGTTTAAAAATCTTTTAGAAGAAATTGATACAAAAATTAAACCAGATTTGATTTTGATAGATTCTAGAACAGGATTTAATGACATTTTTGGAACAACAGCATTAGTTTTTTCTAAGGCAATAGTTGCTTTATTTGGCAGTAGCCAACAAACAAAACCTGGATTATATTTCCTACTAAATAAGTTTTATCAAACATTTTACAGCAATGATAATAGTAATAATGTAAAGCTGCTTTTAGTTAACTCTATATTACCTGAAGAAAAAAGCATTAGTGAAATATTTTATAATCGTTTTGGAGCTAAGGTCAGAGACTACTTAGACGAATTACAAGATAATCAAGTCATTGAGGATAAATATTTACCAATCATGTCCCCTTTAAGAAGGAATCCCCTGCTTGAAGCAATTGGTTTAATGGAAGAAAATGAAGAAGAAAAATCGAATTATGATGATAACTACATAAAGTTTGTTAAAGATAAGAAATTTGAAGATTATAAAGTTCTTTTTGACCATATAGATTCTATTGTATTTCCTGCCCAGCAAGATCCTGTTGGGGCTTTAGAGTCCAAAGTTATCAGAGATTCTATTTTGCGCGAACTTCAGAAGGCTCTACCATCCCCCTATGCAGAAGATACTGAAATTAAACCAGAACAATTCTTTTATAGAAAATGTATGGATGAACTGTTTGACAAAAACAAATTCATAGTTCAAGGCTTTAAAGGGACTGGTAAAACATATCTTTATAAAGCGTTAAAAGAGGACAGATACGTTGAGATTCTAAAAAGAAGAGCACGCTGTGATGAAAAAATAAAATTTATTGACATTATTTCTGAAACAGGAACAGGCCGTTTTGGTAATAAATCTTTTGATATAGATACCTTAAGAGGTTTTGAAATTAAAGAAGAGGACTCTTATTACAAACGCTTCTGGGTTGTCCATACTTGGAATTCAGTCATGCTAGACGCATCCGAAAAGTTAAACTATTCCTCTAAGCTTACGGATAAAGTTAAAGCTATTGAACCTGATACAGCGACAGCAACAAGATTTCATAAATTAATTAATCAACCTGAACAATACTCTCTAATTGAGGAAGATTTAAAAAATCTAGATTCTTTTTTAGAGAATAAAAACATTAAGTTATTTGTCCTCTACGATCAATTAGATAATTTAGTAAAAGTAAGCCCAGAACGATGGAAAAAGATAGTTTCTCCACTTGTAGCTTATTGGTGGAGCTCAGCTCGCTTCCAAAACATTTTTGCTAAAATTTTCATTCGTACAGATTTAATTCCTCAAATATCAGGAACAAATACTGAGAGATTAAAAGACCGAATCACAAAAATTGAATGGTCAAGGGACGAAATATATTCCTACTTTTTCAAGCAGGTATTTATAAATAAATCTTCAAAAACTAAGCTTTTTGAGTTAATGCGGCGTGGAAGAGTTGTTCAAGAAAACTTCATTGAAGAAATTGAGAAAATCTTAAAAGAGTCTGAGGATCAAATTCCCCTAGAAAGAACTCAAATAGAACCATTTATGACAGTATTTTTTGGAAATGAAATTATGGTAAGAGACCATTCTGTGGGCATACCTTATGAGTGGTTTTTCCTTAATTTGCAGAATGCCGATCAAGTGACTATTAGCCTGAGACCCTTCATAAATTTAATCCGAAACGCTATCGAATCCTCTTTAGAAGGAAAAAATGAAGAGCAAAGGATAAAATTTTATTCTTTACCTCAGTTGATTCATTATCCTGTGCTTCATCATACAGATTACTGTAATGACTTAAAAAACAGAGACAGAGCTGTAGAGGCTCATTTTAACGATTTAACAAGAGAAGCATTTAATGAAGATTTAGTAGTAATAATTGAATATTTAAGAGAATCACAAAACGCTAAATATAAATATATTTACTTAGAAGAAGCAGAAATAAAACAATTTTTGAAAGAAGTCTCTGAGCTAAAACAGTCCAGTCTTAAATTATTCAAGAAGCCTGAAGAACTGCTTCACTTATTAGAAGTTAACGGAATTATACATAAAAATCCTAAGCCGGGAGGTAGTGTTTATTATTTTGCTCAATTGTACAAATTTTGGTTAGGTTTAAAAGGGAGAAAATGGCAAAATCCTAGTTATTCTCGTGATAACAAGCCCAAACTTAAACCAACGAAGCAAGAAAAACCTAAACCAACCAAGTAAGAGAAAAGATTAAGCCAGCGATTTAAGTCATTGGAATGTTTACCTCGTAAACTTCCGTCTTTCCACAGGTTCGACCCAAATTGTACAAAAACCTGATGTAGCCGGACGCCCCGCCACCTCCAGAGTCACCCCCAAACGCCGAACCTCATAGATGAATACAGGACGATGCTACCGGATTCGATCTATAGCATTTCTCAGAAAGATGAGGTACGACTGGGCATAGGGCATGGGGCATAGGGCATAGGGTTCCGTGGGCATACCTCACTTTTTTGAGAACCGCTATAAGAGAGCAATTGCAGCATAATTAAGAACGATAAACTAAAGAACGAACGTAAAAAGACACAGATCCAATTAAATAAAAACAATTCACCAAAATCAACAATATCTTACCAATAGAAGAGTGAACAAAACCAAAAACGCGGAAAGTTGACAGCAACACTAACAACATTTCCACCACAGAAACAATTGACCCGTAATGCTTCCTATCCCAATAAGAAAACGGACTGATAAAACGGTAATTGCTGAACGGAAAAAAGTGTCTGTGAGCATCATCATTATGCACCGGCAAATCTCCTAGAGAGTGCAGAATCATGCTCAAAAACAGAATTTGGATGCTTTCCCAGCCAAAGTAATCAGCAATTACCCAGCCGATCGCCGCCAGAGGGATAGAATGAAACAGAGCCACAATATTCTGGACAAAAGGCTCATAATATGCTTCTGACCAAATTGTAGCTTCCGGCAAGCGAGCAATGTATTTCGCCCAAAAGTAAAATAAAAATATTGGAATATCCGGCAAGATTCCGCCGATCGCAATAATTAGATTAGCTTGCGGCAGTTGCCGTTGGCCGAGAATTGCCAGATTGATAATCGCGTGGCTGGGAGTCTTCATGATTGACGGTTAAATCTGTTGGGAGGGTGAAGCATTTGGAGATAAAACACTCTTGTTTTCAACATAAACTGTCGCCCAAATGCTTCACCCCTACACTCATTGTGATACTCTCTTACTACGAACCTACAAGAAAGGTTGCAGTCGATCGATCAATTGCGCCGGTTGCATCACTCCCTCAATGCGATCGACCTCAGCACCATTTTTGAACAACACCAAAGTCGGCAAAGCATAAATTTGATACTGCGAAGCCAACTGTTCGTACTTATCCGTGTCAATCTTGACCACCATCAGCTTATCCTTCGTTTGACCGCTGACTTGCTCCAAAATCGGCACCATCATCTGACAAGGCCCGCACCAAGTAGCATAGAAATCTACCAACACCGGCAAATCGGAGCTCGATAGTAACTCCTCAAAACTGCTGAACTGTTTTTGAACTGCCATAGGACAAAATATTTTTTTTGGTTCTGGCTCGATTTTAGTGCAAAATTCTCTGGTAGATTGCGAGGATAGAATTATGGAATTATTACCAGAGACATTTCAGAGATTGCAGGGTAAAGTTGCTGTCGTGACCGGTGCATCGCGGGGAATCGGCCGCGCCGTTGCTTTAGAATTAGCCGCAGAGGGCGCTAAAGTCGCCGTCAACTATGCCAGTTCGAGTGCTGCTGCTGATGCAGTGGTAGCAGAAATAGTCGCTGCTGGTGGCGAAGCTATCGCCCTTGCAGCAGATGTCTCAAAAACTGACCAAGTAGATGCACTCACCAGCAATGTCATGGAAAAATGGGGACGGATTGACATTTTGGTGAACAATGCAGGCATTACTCGCGATACTTTGCTGTTGCGGATGAAATTGGAAGATTGGCAAGCTGTGATTGATTTGAATCTAACTGGTGTATTTTTGTGTACGAAAGCTGCGAGTAAAATCATGCTGAAACAGCGCAGTGGCCGAATTATTAATATTGCTTCGGTGGCGGGACAAATGGGCAATCCGGGACAAGCTAATTACAGTGCGGCGAAGGCTGGGGTAATTGGGTTTACTAAAACTGTGGCGAAGGAGTTGGCGAGTCGCGCCATTACTGTGAATGCGGTTGCACCGGGTTTTATCACTACAGATATGACTAAGGATGTTAAATCTGATGAGATTTTGAAGTACATTCCCCTGGGGAGATACGGGGAAGTTGAGGAAGTTGCAGGGATGGTGAAGTTTTTGGCGGCGGATGCGGCGGCTGCTTATATTACGGGGCAGGTTTTTAATGTGGATGGGGGGATGGTGATGGCCTAGGATTTGATTTTTTTTGTCGGAGATATCACACAGGCTTTCGGGCCTGTGCCACGATGAAGGTGGATATCTGCGGTGGGATTTGAATGTTTTCAATAAGAATTACTTTAAGGCCCCGCGCAACTGACTGAGGACTTTTTTGTATTTGGCGATGCGTTGAAAATCTGCCTCTGTCGGATTGGAAATGCGACGAATATCGAGGTTGTGAGTAACATCGGCGATTTTGACTCGCAAGGCGATCGGGTTGGTCATCACCCGCTCTAAATAAGCTGCATAAGGTTCTCCTTCTATTTTGGTAATGGCGCCGATCGCGTTTACTATAAATTCAGGAAAACCTTCGCTTCTGAGTTGATCCAATGTCAGTTCGGAATCTTCCACCGCATCGTGTAACACCGCTACGATTTTCTCCTCTAGAGAATTGACATTTTTCATCACAAATAGCGGATGATCTATATAGGAATTGCCTGCCTTATCTAGCTGCCCTTCATGAGCTTTGACGGCGATCGCGATCGCTCGTTGTAGTAACCATTCGTAGTCTGAATTCGTATTTGACCACATAGCCAAGAAGTTTGTTACTACAGGTTTTAGATAAACGAAAATAAACGCAGATAAATTTATGGTTCTCTGCGTTTATCGGTGTAGGTTCGGTCTGTGAACAAAGGACGATCGCCTCTAGTCAATAAACTAATAGCTATTGCAACTCAGTTAATAGACACAATTAAACATAAAATTATCATCGCGAGACTCGCTATGGCCGAAGGAAGCAACCGTTTAGTTGGAGATTGCCTGACTTCGTTCAGTTTTGAAAGTTTATGTATCTCTGGCTACTTAGAGCGATCGCCAATCCTATGACTTCGCCTCGGAGGATTAGTAACGACGATTGAAGCCGCCACCGCCACCGGAGCGACCGCCACCGCCGCCGGGTCCACGATCTCCACGATCTTCGCGTGGCTTGGCTTTGTTAACTTTCAGGTCGCGGCCCATCCACTCAGCGCCATCAAGCGCTTCGATCGCGGCTGTTTCTTCAGCCTCAGTTCCCATTTCCACAAAGGCGAAACCGCGCATTTTGCCAGTTTCGCGGTCTGTCGGTAACTGAACTCTTTTAACGGTTCCGTACTCTGCAAATACGGTATTGAGGTCTTCTTGGGTAACTTGATAAGCAAGATTACCTACGTAAATCGACATGAAATATCTCCTAAATCAGATGTGGATGGAAGTTGAGATTTTCGATAGAGCCAGCCAAAGTCAAACGTGAAAGACTCATCAACAAGTGCTTTCTAGTTTACCATACCCAATCAGGTTGTGTGGAGGTTATTGCCAATTTTACCAAAATATTTTCCTAATTTCATAGGATCGGGCCCTAGCACACCCATCAATTTCTTGACCAAACCAGGCAAAATAGAACCGGATTTAGCAGTTCCCACCAGGGGAAGACCGGCTGCTACCGCTATAGATATAGGTGTGGGGAATGCTGACACCACCGAAGTGTGACGTTCTCCCCCGTCCCAGGCAAGCAGTATGACGGGGGCTGTCAAGGAAAGCTGAAAGCCTTGATATTGTTAGATTATAAGCATGACTTATCGCCACAACGACGAGAGAACCCCCCAATCCAGCAATCCTCTGAGACCCCTTTTCATCCATCCCTCGAAAAAAACTACATTATTCTTAATAGTTGAATTCTGTCTGAAAGCCTCATAAATTCGTTCTCTAATCCGATTACTTCGTGGTAAATCTTGATGTTTTTGCAAGCTCTGGCAGTGTAAACCTTACTTAGTAAGATTTACAAGTTTTTGTGTCTCTAAAATGTTGATTTTCTTGAGATAGAATAGCACCATCTTTAAAAACAGTATAAACATGAGCTCATCAACAGTCTTACAAAACATCGAAAAGCATCTCCCCATCCTGGGAAATGTACATACCAAAAGTCCCCTTGCTTACCGAGCAACCCGCGTCGCAGTCAGTGCTGTTAATGCCGTGCAAATGGCAGTAGCAGAAGCTTACATCAACGGATTAGAAGTACCCGATTCTGTCTTGCGATCGCTTTTTGATACCTGTATGCCAGTCTTTTTTAAGCATTTTCCGTCCCTGCTTGCACCCTACGAATGGGTACTAACAGAAACAGATCGGACTGCTGAAGGGCCGCGGGATTTAATGAAACTTCAGTACGATTTGCCTCAAGCCATGCTGAATCCAATGTTAGGCGAGGGAAAACTCATCTATCCCAAATACAGCATGGGATTATGGGAAAAAGGAGCCACCAACCTCGAACAATCCCAGATCCAAATGATTGATGATGTGATTGAAAAACTCGACATCAGAGATGGCGACAATATTTTAGACTTTGGCTGCGGTTGGGGCTGCGTTCCCAACTACATCCTCTCCAAATTCCCCAATGTCAAGTTTACGGGAATTAACTTGAGTCACCACCAATGCGAATATATGCGCCGGAAGATGCAAGATCCCGAAAGCTACCTCAGCTCTGGTCGATTCACTCTCTACGAAGGAGATTTGAACGATGCCCAATTTGAGACCAAGTTTGATAAGATTTTGTCGATCGGCGTTTTTTGTCATGTCGGTAATTTAACGAAAGCTTTCCAAAAGCTCGCCTCTTTCCTGAAAGATAACGGCCGAGTTTTCATTCACATCATCACAGTCCGTACCCCCAACAATATATCCAGCGTTTTCACCCACAAATATATTTTCCCCCACGGCCGTTACTGGAAATATGATGCAGTTCCCAGCTACAACAACGACCTCAAAACCATTAAAAGATGGTATTTGAATGGATTCAATTACTCCACCACCTTTGCTAATTGGCTGAAAAACTTTGATGATTCTCAAGCGATAGTCAAAGATTTAGACTATGGCATTGACTATGCCAAATTTCGCCGCATCTGGCGGTTTTATTTGATGTGGTTTGTGGCTAATTTCGCCAGTTGCGACGGCGAATACAATGGTAATGGTCAATATTTAATGACTCGTACCTAATTATCGATTGATTAGGGCAACGGAGGACACGGCAATGCCGTTTCCCTACTCCAAAATAATGTTGTAGGGACACGGCACTGCCCTTCTTCGTGTCAACTTAAGGTCAAACCCTGTCAGAGACTGTTGTTTGACGATTAGGCCCAGATCCCCCCTAGCCCCCCTTGGGGGGGGACAGGATTCTTCTCTTTCGTCCCCCTTCCCCCTTCCCCCCTTGGGGGGGGCAGGGGGGGGTGGGGGGCTAGGGGGGGGTGGGGATTTAGGGGGATCTGGACTCGGATATAAACGAGATTTCTCAAGGGTTTCAGGCTTAAGTTGACACGCTTTGGGCACTGCCGTCTCCTCCCTTAAGCCTTCCTAATTTCTTTAAACTTGATCTGCTTGAGACTTACCACAATCTACAGACATTTCACCTAAAGAATCAGTAAAAGTAACTTCATCTTTGTAATGTCGCGGGGTTTCCATCAGTAACCGCCATGCTTCCCCAGCATCTATTAAATTCATGCGGCCGGGATAATGAATTTGTAACAACTCTTGCACCATCGGGTAATAGTTGGAGTTGATGCTGGGAAAAATGTGATGTTCTGTGTGGTAAGAAAAATTAAAGTGCAGTACATCGAATATTTTAGGAACTCGCAGTGAAGCACTATTAATCAGTGGGTCATTGATGCTGGTCATCCGACAACCCATATGATTGGTGTAGATGTAAAACATTGCGCCGGCATGACCAAGTGCGATCGGCAAAATGTAGGCTAGAGCAACTTTGAGGGGATTAAATTCTAGGTAGAATAAGATGCTCAGATGAATTCCTAAGATTCCCAAGCACTCAAGGGCAATTGTCAATCTATCTTTAGGGCTAACTGTAAAGGCCGCGGGTACGTAATCTACAGATTTATCATTGAATAACAATACCGAGGAGACATTGCGGAAATTATGTACAAACCATGAGCCCGCCATCCCGATAATCAACCACACCGGATTGACTTCTACTGACGGTACAAACAGATTTTGAATCCATTTTCCCCAGGTATCTGGCTGCTGGTATAGGTAGTTGCGATCGGGATCTGCTAAGGAATTTGTGTTGTTGTGGTGTACGAGGTTATGCAGATTTTTCCACTGGGTAGGTGGCATGAATAGCATACTTAATCCCAAAAAGGCGATCGGATAAGTCAGCCAAGACTTTTTTTGAACGCTACCGTGCATGAGGTCGTGGGAGCTAAATAGCAAAACTATGATACTATTGCCCATGATTATGGCTAAAGGTAGATAGAGCCATAAAAGATAGACTGGCCATTGGTCTAGATGACTAGCAATTCCCCATCCCAGCAATACAATTCCTAGGTTGAGTAAGAGTATTACTAATTTGTGGCGATCGGGTTCAAAGGCTTCTGATGGCAGAAGAGGACGCAATTTTTTTACGTATACTGAGTGGTGAATTAGGGTTTCTTTGCCTAAAGTCGGTGTTCCAGTATTGTCGAGAGTATTCAGTATTTTTTCGGATTTCATGCGATCGCTAACAGTATTTTTGGATAGAACTCAATAATTTTCTAAATTTAATTATATCTGAAATATTACAGCATTTTCAGCAACAGGCTTTCCGGTCTCTTCCACAAACAATAAATGTTTTTGTGGAATGGGTCTGAAAGCGTGTTGCTAAACAGTTTATTAAAAATAATTCAAGATACCAGTTATCCGAACTTGAACCAATAACCAATAACTAATAACCAATAACTAATACATTAAAATTGTCCGTTACCCTGAACTATTTCTTTGATTGTAGTCAGCGTATCCAAACCGATTAATCCGCGACGATAGCCTTTCTGATTTGACATTCCCAAAAATATCGCATCTCCGCGATTTTGATAGCGCCAAAACCGGGGCGAGGCATTAATAAAAGTAGATGCACTATTTACATCCAGCGCAAATTGGCGACTTTCTAGGTAAGATTCGGTGGCGATACAGTCGGCGTGGCCGCTGCTGTATCGGTTGATCCACCCGATCGCACTTTCTAAACTATCGACAACTTTAAACGCTATGGTTTTGTTCAAATAGGGTTGATTCCACTCCGATGTTTCGGCTAACTTTAAGTCGGGGAAATCTCCAAGGAGTTCGGCGTCTCCCCTAATCTGAAAGCCTTTTTCTTTTAAACTGTTCCACAGTCTGACTAGGGAAGAAGGCTTTTGGTGGCGATCGATCAATACTTTCTCGATCGCATTTACCGGATCTGGGACACTTTGATGGCTGTCCAAAATCATCCACCTTGCCATCTCCAAACTACCCGTAGGCGACCAATAAAGGTAACAATTGCCCATTGCCGATCGCAACACAGGTGCTGTACACTGCCTTACCACTTGTTGCACCAAACTCGGTCTGCCGTAGGGAATAATTAAGTTTAGATATTGGTCTTGAGTCACTAAGTCGCGGATCGAGACACCTCCATTGGGCGGCAATACCTGCAAACATCCTGATGGCAAACCGACTTCATCTATTGCCGACTGCAAAGCTTCCCCGATGACTGCATTAGTGTGCCCGGTTTCGCTACCGCCTTTGAGAATCAAGCTGTTAGCACTTTTGAGACACAAACCGGCCGCGATCGCCCCCAACTCTGGAAACGCCTCGTAAATTAGGGCGATCGCCCCTAGTGGCAGGGATTGACAATATACTTGACATCGATCGACCTGATAAGAAGCATTGATCACTCGGCCGATGGGATCGGGCATTTCTCCGAGTCGCTGAAGAATTTGGACGGTTGTCTTAATTCTTTCGGGTGTCAACTTCAGCCACTCCACAATCAATTCGGGAATTGCCATATCCCGACTCGCTTCTAGATCCAGAGTATTGGCTTCTAAAATTTCATTTTGGCGGAGTTTCAGCGCCTGTGCCATCGCCTGCAATGCAGCGGCGCGATCTGTACTTTTTGTCCCCGCCAACTCCAAAGAAGCTTGGTAAGCACAACGGGCCACATTTGCCGAATCGGGTAAAGGTTTAGAATCGTCAATTATCATTTAGCTAACGCCTGTAAGCCAGCCAAACCATCAGCGCCGGCACCATTGCTAGTAGCACAGCAACCACTGCCCACAGAATTATATTCCTCCCTGGGGAATACAATGCCAGTGGCAACCAAATCATTAGAAGTACCAAAATCATGCCCAGGGCTAAGGGCAAGTAATGTTCTCTGAAACCCCGATGAGCTCTGTTCCATTGTTGACCTGTCCACCGCCAAGTTTGTTTGTAAGGATAGTTTGTTGATAATTGCTCGATGACGTAGCCACTTTCATCCAATACAAATATTTGCTGACAGCGGTTGCAACCAAAAGCCTCTGTCAGTATTATTGGCACTAGACGACCCCGGCGCCGACAAGGGCAGGGATAATCACCATTTAAGTCAATTTTTGGAGCTTTTTGAGATGACACGAGCGATCGGATAACAAGAGAGTTTGTGCAAAAACAATCGTTAAGATATTAATTCCATCAAACTTTTGAATTTTGGTCGATCGAGGATTTCAACTCTTTGTTGTTGGGCCTAGTTCGATCGGCAATTTTCAGTTACAAGTTCCCAACTGAATTTTACCACTTACTTAGATATTTTGAACAAATATTTCTCTTTTTCCCAAACTTCCCTGAGTTGTGCCAAATTTTTGGTCGATCGCTTTAGTGATTGTGGCTATCTAAAAAAAGCCCTTTTACAACGAACGAGCTTTTCACCAAAATTTTTGGTAACATCGGGATTTTTTATTTAAACTTTAAAAGCGGGTGACGCGATTCGAACGCGCGACATTCACCTTGGCAAGGTGACGCTCTACCACTGAGCTACACCCGCATTTCCTGCGGTATTAAACATAGTGCCTTAACTCCCTGAGTTTGTCAAGTCTTTTTCATAAGTTTTTTTTGAGAAAGCCAGTATGGAGGCGGCAGACCCCCTAGCCGCCTGAAATTTCAGCAGCCAGAATATTAACTAAATCAGTAATTGCGCGGTTTTGGGAGCCAGTAGTCAATAGCAAGGCTAAAATCAAGCTGGAATTTGGGAGAACACTGCTATGTCAGACTTAAATCGCGGAATCATGAAGTTCAAGGGAGCTGATAGCCCCATCGCGATCGCCCTTTCAGCGATCGTCATTGCTGGCGGCATCGGCTTTCTAATCTGGTGGGCCATGCAATCGGCTTACACATTCAGCTAATTTTGGCTAACCAAGTGCGGTGAGGGTGGGCTTAGCCTGGGAGTTCGAGGTCAAAAAGGGCTAGACGCTATCGTCTAATGTACCTCCTAAAAAGATACTCAAGAACAGGCTGGCGGTTCACCAACAGTCTTAAAGGCTGCAAACAGGTTAAATAAACCCGCCCCCACCCACAAAAAAAGCCCTTATTGATATTGCTGCAACATCTCAGATTAAACCAAGTTTTGCTAAGATGTAATAAATAAGCTAAAAAGCAAGCAGGTAGCCATGACAGCCACCTTCATTCAAAGTCAAACTTCTGGAGTTTTGCTGAAAAATATTAGTTGGCAAACTTACGAATCTCTGGTAAATGAGCTAGCAGAACAGCGGGGGATTCGTTTGACTTACGATCGAGGAACATTAGAAATTATGACTCCATCAGCACCCCATGAGGGTAACAAACAAATCTTAGGACGTTTTGTAGAAACAGTAACAGAAGAATTAAATGTAGAAATTCGCAGCTTGGGTTCTCTGACTTGCAGGCGCGAGGATTTAGAACGCGGATTAGAACCGGATCAGTGCTACTACATTGACAACGAAGAAAATGTCCGCAGCCTCAATCAAATCAACTTGAATCAAGATCCGCCACCGGATTTAGTAATTGAAATTGACATCACTAGCAGTTCGATTAACCGCATGGAATTGTATGCAAGTTTGGGCGTACCAGAACTTTGGCGTTATGACGGTTCGCGTTTAATATTCTATCAGTTAGAAGGTCAGGAATATGTAGAGCGGGAGGTTTCTCCTCACTTTCCTTTTTTGTCACCCTCTGAGATTATGGGATTTGTGGAAAGGCAAAAAGATGTGGGGGAAACGTCGATGATTCGAGGGTTTAGGCAGTGGGTGAGGAGTCAAATTCAGTCTGGGGAATGAAATTAAAATTGATCTTAAGTATCAGTATCATCAACACTACATTTAGATTTTTTGTCCTTGATTTTTGGCACTCAACTTAATGTTTAATCCAAATTATAGGTTGATAAGCATTATTGGTTCTTTGCTGGAAAATTTGATACTCTTTTATATTGATTTTAATTAAAAAATTATAATGATTTTTGAGATTGTCAATATAACTGTGGCAGTACAATTTATACAACTTAATAATCTGTTCGATCTCTGCCTCAGTTAAGATTTTTAGAGAATTAAATAAACATTCTTCATAAATAAAATAGAGAATCGATTGAGATGATAAAATATTACTGAGTTCTTCAGCCTCTTTAATTCTAGCTTCCTGTCTCCTTAAATTTTGCTGTTTTAAGTAAATAGCTGTAAGATAAGCTTTTAATAAATTTAAATAGGCTGAGTAGATAATATGAATCTGATCTAACGATAAACTAATTTGAGATCGATTCTTATGAAGACAAACTAATTCTCGTAAATTATTTTCCTGTTTATCTAATAAGAGTTCTATACTTAAAGCAGCAGTTTCATTAAGCCCATGGTCTTCTAAAAGTAGCGTTAAGGTCAATGAATTTTTGATTAAAAGTTGACTTATAGATAAAAGTTTTCGCTGTTCATTCTTGATTAAATTTTCTATTTTATTGTGAACAATATACAACTGATTGTCAAGTTTTTTAAGCTTGGAATTGAGCAGGTAATAACCTAATAAATTTACTCCTAAATTCACCCCAGATCCTGCAATATTAATCCAAGATAAATTATGAATTTGGTTGACAATATTTAAAATCTTTTTGATATCAATAGAGTTGACAATTACAGTTCCTGTAGAAGATAATAAAATTTCGGCATAGGGTGCAATATCAATGAAAGGTAATATTGGCTCTAAATGGGCGATAATTTGCTGATTGCTAGGATTGCTAGCGATGCCACTTATCAAATTAATCGATACCTCTCTTAAATCTTGAAATTGAGGAAATTGTTTTAAAAGCTGCTCATACATATTATTATTTTCCTGTTAACATGGATGATCGATTTTGATATATACAAGTATAAATAGCAAGTATTGTCATCATCAATAATATTTCATCTCTCTGTTTGACAAAATTATAACTTGCTAATGATGTCGCTACCAAACCAACACCTCCAGCAATTCCCCATCCAATAGGCCCTGATATAGCTGCTAAAATCCCTGTAAATCCAGCCAAGTTTATACCTAAAACACCTAAAACTGCGGGTAATACAACAGTGAATAGGAAACCGTGTGATAAATAATTAAATAGTAGACCAGTTATTATCGGCAGTGAAGCGCCTAAAGCAGCCGGAGTAAAACCATTTAAAATGGCTTCTATCAAGGCTTTATTTAAGATATCATCCGTTAGCTTAAAATGATATTTAACAGAAGTTTCTTCCTGAATCTTTTTAATTAATTGCTGTTTTTCTTTCTCTCCTAATGATTGGAACACAAACAGTAAAATATTACGTGCGATGGCTGCTAATTGATCGCTGACTTCAGTGACTGCATGAATCTTATAAATTTCTGATAGAATCAGCTTTTTTTGCCTATTTAAACTATCGTCTTTCACCTTTGTCTTATTTAAAAGAGAGGTCATGTAGTCCTGCCAACAATCTATAATGTCTCCATCATCAATCTTTTTAAGGCTTTTTACTGACTGAGTATGATTTTTCAGAAAACTGTAAATCTGATCTATCATTTTTTGCGTATCAGGTAAAAAAATATCGACATTGACCAGATTGATATTTTTAAATGTTCGTTTTATTTGTTCAGGATTTAGAGATTTTAAATCAGCTTTGATAAATTGCGTCATAATCTAAAATTTACTGAATCATCAATGGTAGTTATTTTCCAGTTTATCTATAATCTATGCTACAGTCAACTAGATTTTAGATTTAATTAGATTTACCTACTCAACTAAAGCCTGCCGCTGAGCCTCCAACAATTCCTGAATCCCGGTTTCTGCCAAATCCAAAATTTGATTTAACTGACTCCGACTGAAACTTCCCTCCTCCGCAGTTCCCTGAACTTCAATAATATTCAAATCTCCATTCATCACCACATTACAATCAATTTCCGCCGCCACATCTTCCAGATAATTCAAATCTAAAAACAGTTCGCCCTCCAAAAGTCCCACAGACACCGCCGCCACTTGGCGAATCAAGGGCGATCGCACTAAATCACCTTTTTGCACCAACTTATTCAAAGCATCAGCCACAGCCACAAACGCGCCATTAATAGAAGTCGTGCGAGTCCCCGCATCCGCTTGCAAAACATCAGCATCCACCAGAATTGTCCGCTCTCCCAACAGTTCCATATCCAAGCACGATCGCAAACTCCGCCCGATCAACCGCTGAATTTCTTGAGTGCGCCCCGATAACTTCATAAATTCCCGCTCTTGTCGCTGCGGCGTAGCCCCCGGCAACATCCGGTACTCCGCAGTCAGCCAACCTTTTCCGGTATTCTCCAGAAACCTCGGCACTCCCGGCTTAATGGTAACGCTGCACAGTACCTGAGTATCCCCGCTTTTTGCTAGCACCGAACCGCTGGCAAATTTCGTAAATTCGCGATCGAAACTAATCGGACGAAGTTGATTTGGCTGTCTGCCATCGGCACGTTTTCTGGACATAAGTTATTTGTTATTTGTTATTTGTTATTCGTTATTGGTAACAATCTACTGCCAACTGCCAACTGCCAACTGCCAACTGACTATTAACTATTAACAACTTTAAGAATATCCTGCTGCACTTGTTCGGGAGATCGATCGCCGTTGATAATTAACAGCTTGTTCCGATGTTCGTAATAATCTAAAATCGGGAGGGTTTGCTCCTCGAATAAATCGAGCCGACGCTGCAAAATTTCTGGACTATCATCCGATCGATCTCGCTCGATCGATCGACTTAATAATACCTCATTCGGAACCTTCAACCAAATCGCCCAATCTAGCTCTTGTGCCAAATCCGAGAGCAAAAAATCTAACTCCTCAGCTTGAAAAGCCGTGCGCGGATACCCCTCCAACACCCAGCCATTAAAGACATCCCACAGCAGCAGTCTCTGGCGAAAGAATTGAATCATCGTCGCGTCGGGAACTAATTCCCCTCTTTCGACATAAGACACGGCCAACTTGCCCAAATCTGTGTCTTCTGCGATCGCCTCCCGCAGAATGTCCCCCACAGCCAGTAAAGGAATGCTCAAATTGCTGCACAGTTGTTGTGCCTGAGTTCCCTTGCCTGCTCCTGGCCCTCCCAAAATTACTAATCTCACTGTCCCCTGCTCCTACCGCCGCGACATTCAAAGTTTACCTGTTCTGGAGATATCTGGCGCAAAATGGCTGCGATCGCCACTACAGCTAACTTTTGATAACTGGTACATTTAGTGTTTGATCCGATTTGCGATCGGCCAAGTACACTATATATTGTCAAGCCGGCTTCTTCCATCTCAAGGTCGAAGCAGCCCTCAAGACTTAGTTGTTGATTAGATTATTGCCCTATGGTTGCCCAGTTAAAAACTCCTAACCTCAATTTAACCCACAGCTTGCCCTACACTGTTGAAGGGCTGGTGCAAGTCTTTACAGGCCCGCACCGCTGCTTTTTTACAACTGTGATGGCTCAGGCGCTACGAATTGCAGGACAGGGAACTGCGGTACTAGCGGTGCAATTCCTCAAAGGGGGAATTAATCAGGGACACCAGCATCCGATGCGACTGGGACAGAATTTAGATTGGGTGCGGTGCGATTTGCCACGCTGCATTGATACTGCTGATTTAGATGAGCTAGAATTAGGTGCGATCGCCCAATTATGGCAATACGTTCAAGAAGTTGTCCGCGAAGGCCGTTATGCCCTAGTCATTCTCGACGAATTAAGTTTAGCAATTAATTTGGGTTTAATTCCCGAAGCAGAAGTCCTCGCATTAATTGATAGTAAGCCGCATCATTTGGATCTGATTTTTACCGGTCCATCCATGCCGCAAGGAATTTTGGATGTTGCTGACCAAATTACTGAAATTCGGCGCACTCAAGGACATTGATTTAAGTTGCGATATCCCATGGAAAAACCAGTTATACCAGTTTTTTATGAAGCTGCATAGAATCTGATCCCCCCTAGCCCCCCTTAATAAGGGGGGGGGACAAGATTCCGATCAAAGTCCCCCTTCTCCCCTTTTTTCCCCCCTTGGGGGGGGTAGGGGGGGGTGGGGGATTTAGGGGGATCGAGATATATGCAACGACCCATTAAATTGGTATTAACTGTTAACTGTTAACAGTCAACAGTCAACCATCATTCCGCTTCAACCGGAATTGATATGAATCTCCCCAAACAAATACCGAATTGGTCGATCGCACCAATCTTAATAATCGGCATTTTAGCCGTCTCAACATCCTCAATTCTGATTAGACTAGCCAACAGTTCAGCCAACAGTGGTGGCCTCGGTTTCAGCTTGGTACTCGCGGCCTCGCGCCTCAGTTTATCAGCCTTAATTCTGCTTCCGGCTTGGTCAAAAATTCAGTGGAATACGCTGCAACCGGGAGCTCGGCGTTATGCGGCCGCTGCTGGTTTGTGTCTCGCCCTGCACTTCGCCCTGTGGATTACCTCACTTTCTTATACTTCGATCGCAGCTTCCACCGCCCTAGTCACCACAAATCCCGTCTGGGTAGCGTTGTTGTCTCGGTTCTGGTTTGGCGAAAAACTCAGCAAATTGTCCGTAGCGGGCATTGCAGTGGCTCTGGGAGGGACGATCGCGATCGCCCTAGGTAGTGCAGGTGGTAGCGGTGATGGTAGCAGCGTCATGTTGGGTAATTTCCTGGCGCTAGCAGGTTCCTGGGCTGTCAGCCTGTATTTGCTTTGTGGCCGGGAAGCTCAACGGCGGGGACTGGGAATTGGTGGCTATGTGGCGATCGCCTATACTGTAGCTGCGATCGTCCTTTTGCCTCTGCCCCTAGTATTCAAAACCAGTTATACTGGCTATCCGCACATTGTATATTTTTACATTTTATTAACAGCAGCCTTGCCTCAATTAGTCGGCCACACGATTTTGAATTGGGCTGTGATGCGGGTATCGCCAACTTTGGTAAGTCTGGCTATTTTGTTTGAACCTGTGGGCGCTAGTTGTTTGGGTTATTTGGTGTTTGGGGAAGTGCCGGGGCCGATGGTATTGGTGGGTGGTGGGGTGTTATTGTTCGGAGTTGCGATCGGCATTTTTGGAGCAAAATAGTTAATATAGGAATTACGCATGCGAATTTACTTCGAGCAAATCGGAAATACCAAAGAAACCTGGGTTCTTCCTCCAGGACTATAATATGAACATAGACAATTAAAACGAGGTCTTGCAAACAATGACTTTTAATGATGTAGTTGAAGTAGTCAAAGGTCTTTCCACGGATGAAAAGCAGGAAATTCAACAGTTGTTGAACCAATATATCCGTGAAGAACGCCGCGATCAGATATATAACAACTTCAAGTTAGCGCAAGTAGAACACCAAAAAGATGAACTGAAGTTTTCCTCTAATATTAACGAGCTCAGACAACTGATAGAGGAATAATCGTGGAAGTTAGTTTTAGTTCGGCTTTCAAACGCGCCTTCAAAAAGCGCATCCAAGGCAACACAGATTTAGAGGAAAAGTTTTGGCAAAAATTGGAACTGTTTACTATATATCCTTATAATCCGATATTGAAAACACATAAACTATCCGGCAAGCTTAAGGAATTCTGGAGTTTTAGTGTAGATTACGATGAAAGGGTATTGTTCTACTTTACAGAAGATGACAAGGCTGTGTTTGTAGATATTGGTAGTCATGGTGAGGTGTATTAACTATTCGACTAACATATCATGGGCTCTAAGAGTAACTTGGCAAAAATGAGAACAGTAGATTTATTTGCAGGCTGTGGAGGCTTATCACTCGGATTTCAGAATGCTGGATTCAATGTAGTAGCAGCTTTTGACTACTGGCATCCAGCCATTCAAGTTTATAAAGAAAACTTCCAACATCCGATATTTGAAAAAGACCTATCACAAGCAGATGTCTGTTCATTTATCAGTGATTTCAGTCCAGATATCATTATTGGCGGCCCTCCCTGCCAAGATTTTTCCAGCGCAGGTAAAAGAGATGAGAATCTGGGGAGAGCAGATTTATCCTTAGCCTTTGCGAAGATTATTACTCGCATTAAGCCTAGATGGTTTGTCATGGAGAACGTTGCCAGAATTCAAAACAGCCAAATTTTAGAAGAAATTTTAGAAACATTTAGAAAAAGTGGCTATGGTTTAAGTTCTGCTGTTTTAAATGCCAGCTATTGTGGAGTTCCACAAGCTAGGAAACGATATTTTTTGATTGGTCAATTGGATGGAGAAGATGGTATCCTGAATTCTTATCTAACAAAACATCAGTCTAAAACTCCTATGAATGTTTTTGAATATTTAGGTGATGATTTAGGCATTGAGTATTTTTATCGGCATCCGAGAAGCTATAAGAGAAGGGGAGTTTTCAGCATCCACGAACCTAGCCCGACAGTTCGAGGTGTTAATCGTCCAATTCCCAAGACATACAAAAAGCATGAAGGAGATTTGTGCGATATTGATGAGAGGTTGCGCCCTTTGACCACAATTGAGCGGAGTTATATTCAAACATTTCCTAAGACGTTTAAGTTTAAGGGAAATAAGTCTGATTTAGAACAAATGATTGGTAATGCTGTTCCTGTCAAGCTGGCTGAGTATGTGGCTGGCTGCATCCTTGAATATATTCAACAGGACTAAGGCAAAAGAAACTGGGTTTCTCTCAAAAATCGTTGCTTTCTCAACTAGAAGTCTAGATCGAAACCCGGTTTCTGACCTCGATGTGTGTCCAGGACTATTGAATCGATACTTATTGTGCTAAAATCTAACGATATATCAAGCTTTCACAACTAATGTCTAGACGCGATAATTTACATTTATCCCTTCGGCACACTCTCGAAAAAGATGGATGGACGATTACGGATGACCCGTTAATCTTAGTGTTAGAACAAACGCTCTTGAAACCTGATTTAGGAGCAGAAAAATTTTTTGTCGCAGAAAAACAAGGACGAAAAATTGCTGTGGAAATTAAAGACTTCGACTCTCCTTCAGTAATTAATGAACTGGAAAAAACGATGGGACAGCTTCAGCTTTACCAATGGGCTTTGGAGGAACAAGAACTTTTGGAGAAGCAAGAACCTAAACGGCAGTTGTTCCTAGCCATCAGTCAAGCCATCTATATTCGACACTTCCAAAAACCAATTTTTCAGCTAGCCGTTCAGCGGAATAGAATTAACTTATTAGTTTATCAACCAGAGCAGGAGGCTATTGTTGAATGGATCGTTCACTAAGTTATGCAGATATCCTAAAACAAACGCTACAAGAGGCAACACGATCGCAACCTCGCTTACAAGCGATTCAGCTTTATCCTGTCTGCGATACGGATTCAGGTCATTTCCTGATTCTCGCTATAGGCTGGGACAAGCAACGCTGGATCGACACGATTCTGTTTCATGCTCGGTTGGTCGATCGCCATGTCATCATTGAAGAAGATAACTTCGAGGAAGGGTTAACCCCTGCATTAATTGTCGCAGGTATCCAACCAGAGCATATTATGGCCGGCCTTGATTATCAAAGTGATGCTAGCCCATTGGTGTTTGAGGCGGTATAGCCACCATTGCAGAAAGATCGCGAGTTTCAAACATTTAGACTGTTTAAATTTGTCTCTCATCAAACAGTAGCAAATTCCGTCAAAGGTCTTTTGCTAGGATGATGAAACCCCAAAACAATATCGCCCTTAGAAATTCCGGCTGCTAGTAAATCGTCTACTACACACAAATTCGTCATATCTTCTTCCACCCAAATTTTACCATCTTTAATCCGAAGATACATCGTCATGTAGCGCAGCCGTTTTTTGTCATTCCAGCCAGAACGAAACCAGAGATATTGATCTCGTTCTTCATCAAAGGCCAGACGATCGTCTGGATCTAATTCATCTAGTGCGATCGCCCCCTGGACTGCCATTTGATAATATTCAGTCAATATTTTTTTAATTGTATTCCGATAGTATTCTAATTGATCCATTGTATAATTTCCTCCTTTTTCATCTCAACTGTCATTAATAGAAGCCGATTTTCCTTGGTAATTAATTGTATCGACTTGCGTTGAAACAGGTTTTTGTATACGATATAATCAATTGCCAAAAACCTGTAGGGGCGGGTTCACAAAGAATATATAACTATGACCAACAATCTAAATAAACCCGCCCTCTTTATTTATTTCTTTCTTTCTTTCTTTATTTATTTATTTATTTTACTTTGGCAAAGGCTCCAATACTTTCTCACCACCCCTAGCCGTAACCAGCGTAAACAAAGCCTCATAACGATTCAAAGCTTCCTCAAATCCATAATTCTCAACAGCATAACTTCTACCTTGCAAACCCAGTGCTTCCAACTTAGCCGGATTCAAATACAAATCTTCAACCCCATCAGCTAGAGCTTGCGGATCTTCCGGTGTCACCACCACCCCGCCGCCACTTTGCTGCACTGCTTTGTGAGCAGTCCCAGTCTCAGGAACCGAAGCCAAAATAGCCCTGCCACTAGCCAGAAGCACTTGAATTTTTGAAGGCATATTAAAGTTAGTCACCCGGCGCTTTTGTACCACCAAACTAACATCAGCCGCAGCTAGCATTTCTGGTAATTTTTCTCGCGGTTCAAAGGGCAGTAACATCACATTAGTCGCTTTGTAAGTTTCGCAATCTCTTTGTAAACGTGCCAGTGCTGTGGATTCTCCCACAATTACAAAAGCGATTTCTGGTATGTGTTTCAAACGAGCCGCTGCTTGAACAACTGTTTGCAAACCTTGAGTCAGAGCAATATTGCCTGCGTAGAGAATGACAAATTTGCCCTGGAGATTGTGAGTTTTGCGAAAGGAATTATTTTCTTTAGGTAAGGGACGGATAAAATTGACATCAACCCAATTGGGAAGGCAAACTATTTTTTCCGGGGGTACTCCCTGAGAGTGCAATTTTTGGACAAAACCGCTGTCGATGACACTGACTTGGCTAGCTGTGCTGTAGGCAAATTTTTCTAAGGCATCAGCAATCCGAATTAGGATTCCGTTCTTTTTAACCAAACCGACGCGCACGGCTGCTTCTGAGACAATATCCTGAACGTTGAGGACGATCGGGCAACCGCGAATCCAACCGTAGAGAGCCACTGGAACGCAAATCGGCAATGGGGGCATGGTTGAGAAAATCACGTCTGGTCGATCGCCCCTAAACGCTTGAACAGCACTAGAAAACACAAAACTACCATCCAACAGCAATCGGTCTAGCAAACTGGGGTGAGGGCCGTTAACCCGCAGGTAGCTGCGCTGTATTGTCACACCGTTATGTTCTTCGGTAAGGTAGAATTTGCCCCGATATTGTTCATAAATCTGGCGCTGGGGATAGTTGGGCATTCCTGTAACTACTCTGACTTGATGACCACGCTTAACTAGGCCCTGGGCTAGTTCTGTCATCAGGGGAGCAATGCCGATCGGCTCTGGATAGTAGTTATAGGAATAAATCAGAATACGCATAATATTTAGTTTGAAGCAAATTGTCCAGCCGCCACCAGCTTGAGCTAATACCCGCTTAATTCGCCTGGATTAGGTCTAGTTGGGCCTAACACAGCAGAGGGCGGTGCCTGGAATTTTCTAGGCTCAAAAGCAGTCGCCCTTTGTGGTTTTGAGTCATCATCAGGTAATGTTTTTTCGCATCACCAGACAGTTGCGGCGATCGTCTGTACGGATATAACGAAGCTGCTCTGTCAGCTTGTGCATAAATAGCAGTCCCCTTTCTCCTTCTTTTTCCAAGGGATCGCGCTTGTCTTGGATAATAGCGTCGAGCTTTGCTTCTAGGTCAAAGGGTTGACCCCTATCCCAAATCCTGATTTCTAAGTAATCGGAAAACACTGCGACTTCGAGGTCGATCGGTGTCGTGGAGTGCAAGTTTTTGTGAGCATGGCGAACAGCATTTGTAAACCCTTCATTCACAATCAGGCTGCACTGCCACCCCAAATCCTCTGGTAGCAGGGGCAGGACAATATTTTCCAACCACTCCAAAACTTGTTTCAGAGCCTCCATGTCCGTTTCCACTTGAAGATGCAACTCGGCCTTTGGTTGCTGATCTTTCATTTTTTTTCCCCCTGGTCGCCCCCCAGCACAACTTCAGCTACGATCGGTACCAACTCAGTACAAGTAACTGTACTCAGCTTGGCTGGGACGCGAGTGTTCAGCGTAGCGGTGGCGGGAGAATAAGGGGGGCAAGGTCTTGGCAACATATTAGTTAAGTCAAGCTTGAGTTGAAGAAGCCCGTTTTGCCTCAAGGTGAGCATTCCTTTCGCACCATTTACTCCTACTGGAAATGAGAGACTTTTGATACTTTAACCCGCCTGGGTAGGGCGTTTAAATAATTTTCAGTTTTGAGTTGGGAGTTTTGATTTTTCAACTGCTTTAGAAAACTTAGCAAAACCTATCCAAAGTTATCTTTAGATGGTAAATGTTTACTTCCGTTGTTTATTGACGTGATTAGTTAAAATTTTATTGATTTCTTTCATCACTTATGATAGAGCACCTGAATTTTACAAACCCCCGCTGTACCAAAAAGGTCAGCAGAGGGTTGTTCAGGCATCCTATACAGCGCCACTATTTTTGTTGAACAGAACAGTTATGGTTTTCACAATTAGTTTCAGGTCATACATCAGGCTCCAGTTTTCTTGGTACTTTAAATCCAAGCGGATCACATCTTCAAAATTACGCACCTGAGAGCGACCGTTAACTTGCCATTCTCCAGTCATTCCTGGTTTGACATCAAAACGCTGCCACTGAGGTACTTCATAGCGGTCAACTTCATCTGGAGTAGGGGGTCGGGTACCCACTAGACTCATTTCGCCTTTTAGTACATTCCAAAATTGTGGCAGTTCATCAAGGCTGGTTTTTCGCAATATCCGCCCGACTTTGGTAATGCGGGGGTCATTGTCATTTTTGAAAAAAGCGCCGGACGCTTGGTTTTTGATTTGAGATTTAAGGGCTTCGGCGTTGGTACACATCGAGCGAAACTTCCAAATCTGAAATCTTTTTCCCATCCAGCCACAGCGGGTTTGAGCAAAAAAGATCGGGCCTGGATCGTTAATTGTGATGGCTGCGACTATGGGTATAAACAATATTCCTGTAATTATCAAACCTACTATGGCCCCAACGATGTCGATCAGCCGTTTTACCAACGATCGCACAGAGGGGTGCGTAACTGGTAACTGACTGTCTGCACGGTTGTTTTCAGCGGGGGCTGTGCTAACTGGCGACGGCTCGATAGTCAGCACTTGGTCTAGGCTGGTGAGAGCAAATACTGCCATCACCTGCGGCTTGAGACTCCGCAATACTAAGTCGCACTCCCGCTGTTTGGCAAATTTTAGATTGCTGACTAAGGCACCAATCCCGCTACTGTCGATGAATGTCGTGTCACTGAAGTCTAGAACAATTTTGCTGGGAACGGTGTTTTCAGAGAAAAGTTGCTGGCAGGTTGTCTTAAAGTTTACGGCTTCAAGTACGCTTAAACGCACAGGTATGTGAACGGAAGGAATTTCGTCCAAGTAAGTTACCCGAAAATCTGCCTCTGGGGTTTGGGTGACCATGAAGTCCTAGTTTCAAATTTCAAGCTGATGTCTTTAGCCTATTGTGTCCTAGGCCATCTATTTTTACCAATTATTATTGTTAACAACAGCCTAGATTTACACAAACTTTACATTTTCACCACTAACCAGGCCAGCCAAGATGTGATTCTGGCAAGCCCACACCATAGCCGTCAAGTGCGTTGGTGTCTGAAAGAGGTCACGAATTGTAAACGTTTTCTGACTGGGAAGTTTCGCGACCCATCGGTTTAACCTTGGCTTTAGCTTTAGCTGCGTTGCGTTTTAGGGCTTGGAGACGGGCTTCGTATTTAGCGCGCTGCTGCTTTTTGGAAGTTTGCTCGATCAGGGTTTTTAAGGCACTACCGAGGCTTTTGTATGCGTTGGGGAGAGTATAGCCGAAGCGAGTGGCCAGGGCCAGGGCTTTTTCGTCCGCGTCTATGGCTTCTTTTAAGCTTTTCTCTCCGTTATTTTTCTGGTACAGCCTCCAGCCGGAGACGCCACACAGGGAGAGGGCTAGTACCAGCAGCAAGCCATCTTGTACCCAAAGTTCGCCAACTGCGCCACCTAAACCAATAGCGAGGGCGGCCATTTCCCAGCCATCTCTGGGGATGGTGTCGTTTTGGATTCTGGCGACTTCGTGCCAAAATAGGAGGTTTCGCTGATCCATTGCTAGCTGTTCCCAGCGGATCAGGTCTATTTGTATTTCTACCTGATCTTTGCCTATTTCTTCGCTACGGATCAAGGCGGGATTAATTTCTATGGTTTTTTCTACTGTTACCCAACTTTGTAGTTCAGGGGGGAGTATATTTTTCAAGCGCCGGATCTCACTCATCTCGGCTCTTGCTGTGGAGGTTGCATAGGATGTCATAGCTCCGACCTTAAATTTTTCAAAGGGTTAATATGCTTCTATATTTTGGAGTATAGCAAACCTTTTGGACCTTATCTTCTAGCTTTCTGGCAAATATTCCTCAGCCTAGTTTGAGTGTCTGATGCTGAAAGCAGAATTACCGTAGAGGGTCGATCGACCCTCTATAGCAAATTTACTCGCTCCCAGGCGATCGACACTAACTACTCAACAGTTTTCTGCTTATTTTGCATCTTATTGTTCAAAAACGGTTCAATTTCTTGTCGCAATTTCACCCAAGCCGACAAAACCTCCGGTGCTGAAGTTATCCCTTTCTGCACCAAAACCACCCCATCTAATACCTTAGCAATACCATAGCTTCCGTTCCGCAGAGCCTCGTCTGTAAAACGCACTCCCGCCCTAACTCTACCTCGATCGACCGGCACCTTTAAATTATTCTGCTGCAACTGCCACAAATCTAATAGAGCATAATCCACATCCACCGCGTTTCCGGCTTCATCCCGCAACTTCATCACCTCTAAACGAATGATGTTCCGACGCCCAGATAGGTGAGAAACTATGTAACCACTCGTGGAAACGCTAGCATCTGGAGGAATTAACTCCATCACAGTTTTCAAATCAGCACCATGGGCTAATTGCTCAGTCAATGATTGATAAACCACAGGATTGAAACCATAGGGAGAAAGGAAATACAAAGCTCGATTAGGATTAGAAGTCAAAGTAAACAATAGGGACAATCCGATACATCCCATCCAAAAGCGGTGTAACCTTGGTTTAAATTTTTCGGGATGCTCCGACCACCACAATATTGCAGCATAAATCAAAATAGGAACTAAACTCAAAGTATAACGAGTATTCATAGAAGTCGCTGCTTTATTTTCTACTTGCAACAGCAGCACTAGCAAAGGAAAGCTAGACATCACCCAAGCTGGCCAGGAAAAAATAGGTATAAAAGCCAGTGGCAGCCACAAACCTAACAAAAATCTAATCCGCCTTTCTAAACTTTCTAAATCGGCAAAAAATACTTGAATTATAATTTGAGGTTGGCTGACTATTGCACACAGTAACTGTAGCGTCGAAGGATTTTCTATGTTGACAAACTTCTTAAAATACAGAGCTAAATAAAGTCGGGAGTTGTCATTGGAAAACAGAGGCATCACCACATTAGTGATCGACGAAACATAGCTAAAACTGAGGACACACAAAGCTATACCCGTCCGTGGATAGCGACGGCTGAAAAATAAATAGGCTCCAATCCCAAACAGAGTAATGCCGGTGTCTTCACGAGTTCCTAATGCTAAGGCTGCAAAAATCCAAAACACCAACCACTTTTGCTTTTCTAACGCTAATAATAAACTAAATAAAAACAAAGGAATTTGGCAGTGTTCGTAAAAATTTCCCAGCGTTGGGCCAATTACCGCATTGGCTCCATAATAGCTAGCTACGACCATTATTGACAGAGGAATAGATAAATAATGTCTCGCTAAAAAATACAAAACTATGCCAGCAGCCGCAATTAAAGCTACTTGCAAAACTATCAGAGTCACGGGAGATGGAAACAGGGCATAAAGCGGCATCCACAGCAAAAAATCGATCACAAAATGTTGCCCTAAATGGATGTAAGATGGATAGGATAGTTCCCGATCGAGCAGAGATGCACCGGAGGCCGCGGAGGAGAGGGAACTTTGGAAGAGTTTGCCATGTACGCTATTCCAAAATACTTGATTAAATAAACCGTGATCGTAGGTAGCTAAAAAGCTATCATAGCGAATGATACTAAAAGCTAAGACAGAGATGAAAAAAATTACTGCAATGATTATTGCTTGATGCAATCCTGTTTGATGCCGCCAGTAGTAAAGAGGTTTAAATTTCATGTTTTTTTATCAAGTCACTAATTATTAAATTTATTAAAATTGTTTTTAAACTCGGCAATAGAAATAAATTTACCTTGATTTTTCAGCCAACTCAGATATTTTTCTAATTTGTCAATCATTTTACTACCGGAATCTTTTTTGACATAACTAGGGAGTTTAAACTGGGAAATATCAGTGAATTCCCAGGGATGAAAGTAGATGTTTAGATAGGAGTCTGTTTCTAACGTGAGCTTGGCTGCTAATTTTATCACTGAAAGCGGCAAGTTCTTAAAACTCAACCAAAATAGGGGAAATCGGATCGCGGGAGTAACTGAAATGGGCAAGTTGAGTAATTTATTCCTATAATATGCAGTTCTAGGTTTTAAGAGATTGTTGTATCTACCGGGGAGGTAGGTGGGATTCATGGATGAGTTGTATTCATAGCCTGCTTGTTCTATTTCTGCGTCGTCAACAGGCTGAAGTCTTGCCATCCTGAAGCCGATGACTTTAGTATTAGTTATGGATTCTAAGGTTTGCTTAGATTTTTGTAAATCATCTACGGAAAATTGGGAATGGTAAAAGCCGTGGGAGGCAATTTCATGTTGTTGTGAAAGTTGTTTAATTATTTCTTGATTGTGGAGTGCGAAGTTAGCAGTTACAAAAAATGTGACCGCGATATCTAATCTTTCCAAAAGTGAAATAACATTGCATAACCCGGTTTTAGAAACTGCAAATTTGACATCTTCTGTTAAGGATTGACCGTATTCTTCGGGAATGTCAAATTCTTCTATGTCAAAGCTCAATAAAATATATTTACTCATAGTTACCAACGCGATCATTATAGCGAATTTTTAACAAGCATAAGAACATTTTGAGAGAATCTTTAATTATATTTACTTTGGAAGCTTTGGATAAATGTTGTTCGGAAATTCTAGCGGGTATTTCACCGATTGTATATCCTTTTTTGTGTGCTAAGAAAAGGAGTTCGGCATCAAAAGAAAATCCCGCTATTGTTTGTTGCTTGAAGAGTTCTTGGGCGGCATTTTTTTTAAATCCTTTTAGTCCAGCCTGCATATCTCTATAGGGCAGATTGAGGATTTTGCGGGAAATATAGTTAAATATTTGACCCGATATTTTTCTCAGTAAGGTGAGATTGCGGAAGTTGTCTTTGTCGAGGTTTCTGCAACCAATTACTACATCAAATTTTTCTAGTTTTTCTATTAAAGGTTCTAGATGCTCTAGGGAGTAAGCTAAGTCACCATCCATAAAGCACATGCAGTCAGATTTTAGAGATTCGCTACCTTTTTTTACTGCATAGCCTTTTCCTTGACGAGGGTTGTAAGAAATTATTTGGATATGATTTGTGGGGAATAGTTTGAGTTTATTTTCGATAATTTTTAGGGTATCATCTGTCGATCCATCATTGACAATGATAAAATTGTATGGGTGATTTATTTGAGAAAACTCGTAAATTCTGTCAAAGGTTTGTGCTATGCAATTTTCTTCGTTGTATACAGGCAGAATTACCGTGATTTTCATCATTATTATGGAGTCAAGCTTTCGCAGAAATATGGTATCACCTTAGTAGCAAAATCACAAGTAAAAAATATATAGCCTTTGGAGTGAAAGAAGAGGTCCGATCGAGAATTGGTAATTGGTAATAGGTAATTGGTAATTGGTAATTGGTAATTGGTAATAGGTAATTGGTAATAGGTAATTGGTAATGCCCTATACCCTTCCCCCATCCCCCATCCCCCCTAGGGGGGTGGGGGGTCAGGGGGGTTCCCATGCCCCATGTCCCATACTTCGACAACGCTGGAGCCCCATTACCCATTACCCATTACCCATTACCCATTACCCATTACCCATTACCCATTACCCATTACCCATTACCTAGTACCCACCTAACTGAGAAAGGCTATATATGCTGACGATCGCCCAATAGTTGCAAATATATCTCACTTGACATACTCCCCGTCGTAAACGAGCGGGGATTCTTGACACTTCAACGAGTCCTGCTACCAAGGTAGTCTTACAGTCCCGACCTGTCCGTTTAAAGTCTCCCAATGCCCGCTCGGCGACTATCTGTATTCTAGCAAAAAGCCGTCAAGCGAAGGACGGGGCTTGTATCCCATTTTCTTGGTCATGACTTTTTGACAAGACAACTCCCGCACTCTGTCAATTTTCGGCTATGGTTGTGGCCTAGGCGCGATCGGCATAGATTTTACTATACTATTGGAATTGACCTAGCTCATCTTTGGAAAAAACCGCAGCAATCCTATACAATCTAAATGCAGACCCAGCTCTACCAAACCACCTAAACCAATACCTCATGAAGTCGTTATTGTCAATGGTAAATTTTTTAGTTGATAAATTGCCTGAGTATTTTCAACCGATTACCATCCGTAAAAAACGCATTATTCAATTTTTTATAGCATTTCTCATCACCTTAATTAGTTATCAAGTAATCTTAGAATTAATTACAGTAGAAATTCCAATTTTCGGTTTTCACGATATTGTTGATTTGCAAAATCCTCAAGAAATACCTCCCCAGCGTCGGGACTTTCCCGGCGACTACAGCCAGCAAAAAATAGAACCTTTTTTAGAATCTTTAGTAGTCAATAACTATTGGTTTTTGTCTACCCAAGAACTGTATGATTATTTTTTAGCAACTACCCCAAAAATAGTGCCTGCTGAATATCGCGATCGCAAAAAAGTCATCATTTCATTTGACGATGGAAACAAAAGCATTTATACACACTTACTACCTATCTTAGAAAAACTAGAAAACAAATACGGTAAAACAATTAAAGTAGTAGTATTTATTAACTCCGGCTTTTTCGGAACTCATCATTCACTAATCAAAAAAGTCAATTGTCAAGACTTGAGAGATGGATTTAAAAAAGGATTTTATGATATTCAATCTCACGGACTCAATCACGAAAATTTAACCAAAATTTCCCTTCAAGCTTTAAACAGAGAACTGTCACAAGACCAAATCCGATTGAGAAAATGCACCCAAGACTTAGACCCAAATCAAACAGTCGCATCTCACATCGCCTACCCCTTTGGTGCTATCAACAAAAAAATTGAGAAAACTGTTGCCAAATACTACACATCAGGATATTTATACGACAGTTTAAAATTAAAACTCCGCTTTTTCCCCCACAACCCCTATCGAATTTCCCGCTTGACTATCAACAACAAACACTCGACAAAAAAACTTATGAAAATGGCTTCAGGAAATTGGCTACACCGAACAATTGGCAAGTGAATTTGCTGAACTATATAGTTATTAAAAATACCAGAGGATAGTGCATTGGAATACACAAAATCAGAGCCAAAAGACATAGTAAAAAACGAAAAAGTATTTCCTATAGCTGCGGTTGCGAAACGCGCGGATGCCCTAGATGCACTGCGAGGCATCGCAGTTTTAGCAATGGTTTTATCAGGGACAATCGCCCGCAAAACATTACCGGCATGGATGTATCACGCCCAAGAACCGCCACCCATCCATACCTTCAATCCTCAACTAGCTGGACTAACTTGGGTAGATTTAGTTTTCCCCTTTTTTCTGTTTGCAATGGGGGCTGCTATACCACTTGCTTTATCTCGTCGCATTGCTAAAGGAGAGAGTATAAATAAAGTGATTAGTTCTCTTTTACAAAGAGGATTTCTCCTAGGTTCATTTGCGATATTCCTGCAACATATTCGACCCACTGTCATCGACCCCAACGAACCAGGCACGCAAAAATGGTGGTTAGGTCTCTGTGGATTTTTAATCCTGTTTTTCATGTTTCTTCGCTGGCCAACTAAGAAGTTTTCCTGGTTGCAAAAAGTCATAACCATTGCTGCTTGGAGTGCTGGATTTTTATTTGTATCTCGGATCAAATATCCCAACGGAATTGGGTTTGATTTCAACCGTAGCGATATTATCTTAGTTGTGCTGGCAAATATGGCAGTTTTTGGATCGGTAATTTGGCTGTTTACTCGTTCAAATACCTGGTTGCGAGTGGGATTATTAGGATTGCTGTTAGCGCTACGAATATCTGCCCAAACTGATGGTTGGATTAAGTCAATTTGGCTGTATTCTCCTGCACCTTGGATTTTTCAGTTTGATTATTTGAAGTATTTGTTTGTTGTAATTCCCGGTACTATTGTCGGGGATTTGCTGTGTCGGTGGATAGAATATAATTCGCCAGAAGATGATAGCTATTCTCACTGGAAAAATCGGCGATATTTCTGGATCGTGGTTTTGATGTTTACGATTAATTTAGTGTTGCTTGTGGGATTACAAGCTAGATTGGTGTGGCAGACGACTTTAGTAGCTTTTGTGCTGTGTTTGTCTGGTTTATTTTTTTTCCAAAAACCAGGAAATGTTACGGAAAATTTATTAAATCGCCTTTACCAATGGGGTTTTTATTGGGTGGTTTTGGGTTTACTATTTGAGCCTTATCAAGGCGGCATCAAGAAAGATTCAGCGACAATGAGTTACTTTTTTGTAACGACTGGAATGGCAATTTTTATGTTGATTGGCTTGACAATAATTATCGATGTGTTTCACCATAAACGCTGGTTGCAGCTATTTATTGACAATGGGGTGAATCCGATGATTGGTTATGTGGGATTTGCGAATATTGTGTGGCCAATTCTAGTTTTAAATAACTGGGAACCTGTGATTATTGAGATGACGGCAACCGATCCATTTATGGGTTTTTTGAGGGGATTTGGGTATACGGCAATTGTGGCGGTAATAGTGATGGTGTTTACGAGGTTTAAATTGTTTTTGAGAACGTGAGTTAATTAAAGGGCAAGTTTATCTTCAGGTATTGTATGGGAATTATTTAACCGCAGAGGACACAGAGGAAGAGAATAAATCGGGCGCACGGGGTTCATAAACCTGGTTTTTGTTCCCCCATGCGTAAGTCCTAGGAAAGTGACTTTAAAATGCCACTTTCCAATTGATAAATTGCTGCCATGATTCCGGTTTCGGGATTTTTGAGTAGGGACTTTTTGAAATCGTTCAAGTAACTTACCAGGTGTTCGCGCAAAATCGGTCTTTCGACTTTGACTGTGCGATCGTAATCCCATAAATCCCACATGATAATCCCGACACCGACAATCGGATCGATTAAACCTACTCCCAATTGACTCGCCACCGTACCGCCTGTTTTGGTTGCCATTTTGGCGGCGGCTTTGGTAGCTACTTTGGCGGTTACTTTGCTGCCAATTTTTGTAGCCATTCCTAATATTAATGGCTTGGTAATTAAGTAGCCACTGCCACCAATTAATGCTTTTAATGATAAATTTGAGATGTTTCCTTTGTCGCTAATTGTGGTAGCAATATCATTGAGATGTTTGTCCCATTTTGTTTGAGGTATGTTATAATTATTTTGAACGACTTTCACATTTTTGCTAACTTCCGCTATGTACAAGTTGGCGGTATCTTGGGTGATTAATTGAAACCGTATTTGAGCATTTTTTGGCAACAATACGCGGTGGGCAAATTCTCTTTGAAAGTCTTGGGTTAATTTTTCGGAAACAGCTTGAGAGGCTGCATTCATATCAAATCTGTTGATTACGGCTGATTTGAGGAAGTTGAAAGGTACGGTAAACTCCATCTTTTTTTGGTTGAAGTAATCGAAGTACCAATCTAGGAAGCTGTTGTCTAGGCGCGCGATGACTTCGGTTTCCCATTTATCTAATTCTTTGGTAGCGAATGTTTCGGCAGTTGTATGGGCGGTTTGGATGGCGTTTTTAATGTCTTGGTTGACTTTGCTAAAATCGTGGGGCGGGGAAACTATGACTGCTGTGGTTGCAGTATTTGTTAAGGACTTGGAAATGATAAAATTACCTAACAGGGGAATAATTACTACCAGAATGACGATCGTCCAAATCATCGGCGTTACAGTTTTGATAAACTGAGCGATCGCCTTTAGGCGCTCTGTTTTCTGTGAATAGGTAACTTTTTCCCGATCCTGATTCATGGTGATTCTGCAAGTGAGGAGAACTACTGGCTTGTTTCAATTATAGGTGGCGATTTGTGCGATCGTCTAAGATAATCTGGCCCAAGTTGGAAAAAACTGCGTAAAACTGAGCTATCCGAAAGGCGATCGCAATTTTATATTCTCAGGAATTTTTGCGTCGCGTAAAAATTATTTGCTCGTCAGGTTGTCGGAATTCAATGTTGAAGACAATGTGGATAATTCTATATCTCTATGCTTCAGTTTTACATAATAGTTGGGCTGCCAATCAGTGCGAGTTACTGCTCGAAAGCGAATCGGTAAAATCTGAACAGAAGCACAGTAGCGGGGAACTAAGTAAATCGCAAAAAGTTCTCCTGAAGCTTCAGCTAATCCCAAAACTTCTTGCAAGTTTTCACTGTGAGCGATTAATCGCTCGGAATTGTGGGCAATATATTGATTGCGATATAAATCTAATAACATCCGGCGGTTGCGTGTGAGCCATTTCAGCATTTCACGGCTTTCGCTAGGAGAGGGTGTTGTACTCATATATTTTGCGGGATGTAAAAATTAGTATAATAAAAACGGCTGGCTAGTTTCGATTATACTAGCTCGCACTTGCGATCGTGTGTTAAAAGACGAAAGTTGCGGAAAAAGTCTATAAAGCGGAGCTATTCCCAGAAAAACACTCATTTTAAATTCTTGACTCTATAAAAATTAAAGTGGTACTATCCTTGAATATACTTCAAGGTTTTAAATATGACCTTAGATCCTTTTGTCCGCAAGCTAGCTGCGATAAATCAAGCTTTATCTGCTCTTTCAGCAGAAAGCTGCACAACACCGGGATGCAATCAACCAGTGTCAAAACCAGGTCACAAATTATGCTATGACCATTGGAAAGCTAACAATGTTAAACCTGTTCAAGCTGTGTCACCGCCCAAACCTAAACCTCAACAATTTTCTGCCCCTTCACTTCTCTCCGCTACCACTATCAGCGAAAAACTAGAAATATCAAAACACAAAGTCAACCCAATTTTAGCAGAGTTAGGATTGGTGAATAAAGAGGGTAACGGCTGGGTAGCAACTAAACGGGGGATGGGTTTTGGGGCGGTACAAAAAACCTATGCTCAAGACAACACGCCTTATGTCATTTGGCCGGAATCTATACTGACAAATCAAGTTTTTCTGGCAACTATTGAGAGCCTTAAAGGTAATAATTTAGAACCGATTAAAACAGAAACAAATACAAAGCTAGGGTTCCGCGAAAAGTTTCGGGCGAGCGCCCAGCATCGCACAACCGACGGTCATTTTGTGCGGTCTAAAGCTGAAGTTTTGATTGATAATTGGCTCTATATGGCGGAGCTAGTTCACGCCTATGAACGCCGACTACCCATAGAGGAAGAAGTTTATTGTGACTTTTATATTCCTGGGGGAAGGTGTATATTGAATACTGGGGATATGAGAACAACCCGGAGTATGTGGCGCGTAAGAAAGTGAAGCAAGAACTATATCAGAAGTACGAACTAAACTTGATTGAGTTAACAGATGAACATATCAAGAATTTGGATGATTATTTGCCGAGAATGTTATTGAAATTTGGCGTAATTGTAACTTGATTTTAAAGTACGATCGCTTCTCTTCAAATCCAAAAGCTGTTAGAATATAGCACACGATGAACTATTAGTTAATGAGGCGATTGACTTCCTAGAGCAAGTTGTTGAGAGCATACACAAGATTTTGTAACATAGGTTGCTCTCCTAAAATAACTCACCCTGTACTCCCATATCCTGATTTTCCCTTTGCGCCTTCTTAAATGTCAATTCTCCCTGTTTCATATCGAAAAATTCTGGTCTTTTCTGTTTAGTTAATAATTCTTCAATAGTTAAAATTTGAATTTTCGCGTAATCCCTACCATTTCCAGCTTTATAAAATCCTGATGATGCCGCTTCCTTAATCATGGGTTTAGTGGGAGTAGTGAGAGTAACAAATAATCCAATATCAGCCTTATTTGTCTCCATTGTTCCTCGCAAATCTCTAATCATAGATGCGTTAAGATTTTTACCTCCTTTGACGCTAATAATAATTTTCTTCACTGCTGTTTTATTCGATTTTTTGATATCAACTACATCTTCAAAAAAGATTAATCCATCTATACCACCATCAGCACCTTTCTTTTTATCTTTGTATGGCTGTGCATTAACGAGAGAACAAGCCCACCATTGAAATTGATAGGGGTCACGTTCAAATAAATCTAATGCTGCGTCTAAATCTTTTGGTGTACCTTCTACCTCAAATTCAATCCCCGGAACTAACTTGTGATTTTTATTTTCATCTTGAATAAATTTCTCCGGGAAAGCATCTTTTAAGCGTTTTTCTATCAGGGCAATTGCTAAATGAGTAATATCTATTCCAATCCAATTTCTGCCTAAATTTTCGGCGGCGTGTATTGCAGTACCACATCCACAAAAAGGATCAAGTATAATATCACCTTTATTACTACTAGCTTGGATAATTCTTTCTAATAAAGCTAAAGGTTTTTGAGTAGGATAGCCGAGGCGTTCTCTAGCTTGTGAAGAGACAGGCTTAATATCACTAATTATGTCTTGTATCTGTGTGCCTGGAGCTTCATCTAAATATCTCTTATATTGTGGTACTTGCCCTTTAACTGGCCAATAAATTAGATTGTTAGCATTGAGAATATCTAGTTTTTCTTGTGTTGATAATGACTTATAAATGCTATTAGTTAAGCTTTCAATTGCCTTTACAGGTAATGCCCAGTGACGACCAACATCAGTAGGGTTGACACCCCGCCAAGGCTTACCAGAATCACCTTTTCTGACACCTGCTGCTGTTAGTGTTACCAGTCGATAACACCCTTTATCATCTTCAAATCTATAGAAGTCTTTAACATAGTCTTCATCATAATCTTGATAAACTTGATTCCATGTATAAATTTTAGATTTTGTATATAACAATATAAGATCATGAACTGGCCCCCATCTTTTAGCTCCGCCGTGAGATCCAGTACGTTTCCAAACAATTTCATTGCGGAAATTTATTGGTTCAAAAACTAAGTCTAAAATCATCTTTAGATAATGACTAGCAGTAGGATCGCAGTGTAAATATAAACTACCTGTAGATTTCAAAACCCGATGCAATTCTAATAAGCGAATTGCCATCATTACTAGATAAGCAGAAAGAGAGTTTTTCCCTAACGTCCTCACCAATAAATCTAATAATTCATATAATTCACCTTTCTTATCCCTTAATTGATCCAAAAAATGCTCAGATTCGATACCCCATGTCCAAGTATCTTCAAAAGCAGTTATCTGAGCTTCTGAACGTTCACCAGTAGCATTTTTAAACAAAACATTATAATCAGCCTTAGAATTAAAAGGCGGATCGAGATAGATTAAATCAATAAACTCATCAGATACGTGTTCTCTTAAAACTTGTAAATTGTCACCATAGTAGAGACGTTTCATAATTCACTTAGACTTAATTAATTCTAACAAAAAAAAAGAATGGGGTTAGTAAGAATAACCCCATTCTTTTTTATTAAACCTTCGCTTCATTCTTCACCAAATTACCCCAACCCAAATCCTTCAGCGAATTATTCCGGCGCAGCGGACGAGTCACCAACTCCAGAATATCGCGCGCATTCCCAAAGCCGTGAATCTGAGCAAAAGTAAACTCAACTGACCATTTAGTATTGATTCCCCGCGCTTCCAAAGGATTAGCGTGAGCCATACCGGTAATCACCAAGTCGATATTTTGCTCATAAATCCGCTGTAACTGATTGTAATTGTCTGGTTTCTCGACAATCCGAGGAGTCGGAACTCCCATCTCGTGACAAGTCTTTTCTAACAAAGCTAATTCAGCGGCTTGATAGCGCTTGTCCATGTAAGGAATGCCAATTTCTGGACAAGTCATGCCGCAGCGAATCAAGAAACGTGCTAAAGAAATTTCTAGCAAGTTGTCGCCCATGAAGAAGACTGATTTGCCGCGAATTATTTGCAGGTAATCTTCTAAACCAGCCCAGATTTGTGCTTCCCGTTCGTCTAAACCTTTTGGTTCAATTCCTAGCACTGAGCAAATTTTTTCAATCCAAGCGCGAGTTCCGTCAGGCCCGATCGGGAATGGAGCACCAATTAGCTTACACTTACGACGGCGCATCAGGGTAGAAGCGGTACGGGACAAGAACGGATTCATGCCAGATACATAATAGCCTTCTTCCAAAACTGGCAATTCAGTGTAGCGCTTGGAAGGAAGCCAACCGGAAACTTTGATTCCTTGCTTCTTCAATTCTAAGGTTAGCTGAGTGACAACTGGATCGGGTAAAGAACCGAAAAGTACCAGCGGTGTGTGCTTGACATATTCCGATTCATCTGCTGCAACTTCCTCTTTTTTCTTGCCGAAATTCAGCAGTTGAGAGATAGCATTGCGTTCTACTTTCTGAGATTCCATGACAGGTGCTTTTTCAGGGCACTTAGCAGCCATGGCGGCCAAAACGGTATCTTCCCCTTGGGTAAAGGCGTAGTCTAAGCCATTGGCGCGGGCTGTGACGATGGGAATGCCAATTTCGGCTTCCAGCCTTGGTGCTAAACCTTCCAAGTCCATTTTGATGATTTCGGTGGTGCAAGTGCCGATCCAGACAATTACACTGGGGTTGCGATCGCGCTTAATTTGCAAACACAGCCGCTTTAACTCTTCATAATCATTCAATTGAGCGGAAATATCACCCTCTTCCAACTCAGCCATCGCATAGCGAGGTTCAGCAAAAATCATCACACCCATGGCATTTTGCAAGAAATAGCCACAAGTCTTAGTACCGATGACCAAGAAAAAGCTATCTTCAATTTTTTGATAAAGCCAAGCTACGCAGCTAATCGGACAAAAAGTGTGATAATTACCAGTTTCGCATTCAAAATTTAAAGCTTCAGGTTCAGTAGTAGTAATAGCAGTCATAGCCTAAATTTTCTCCGTTTAAATTAATTGTTTTTTGTCGAGAACTGGAACTTACGCAAGAGAATACAAAATTTGAGCAAATAAGATCTGTGTGAGGGGGAAACTGCCCTCACAGCAGGCATTTAGTTTATCTAAACCCGTGAACGCAAAATACCTTTTGGTAGTTGTGAGTTTGAGCTAATTAATAATTAAAAACTCAAAACTCACAACAGCAAGAACCCTGAAGGATAGGAGAGATTTGGACGATGCCAAAACCTTACTTAAAATCCGACAAAAAGCCCGAAATTTCTTCATCCTCGTCATCGGAATCCAAATCGCCGAGACCTAAAGCATCTAAATCATCTTCATCAGGGTCTCCGGTGGTGGCTTCCCCCAAATCATCAAGTCCCAGATCGTCGAGATCGTCGTCATCAGATACAGAGAATTCGTCAATTCCATCTTCATCCAAGTCGCCTAGATCGAGTTCCAGGTCATTGGAGGCCGCGTCTCCAAAAGGGTCGGGTATCACTTCCGCCACAAAATCTTCATCTTCTTCTCCAAAGGGATCGGATATTTCTGTTTCCATATCCCCTGAAGTCAAAGTCCCAAATTCTGAGGCTTCATCTTCGTCGTCATCACCTAGGTCAAAAGCACCCAAAGCCGAGGCTTCTTCATCTTCGTCGTCATCACCTAGGTCGAGAGCGCCTAAAGCCGAGCCTGCTTCCTCATCGTCCTCATCCATGTCGAAGTCGGAGACAGAGCCTGCTTCCTCATCCTCATCCATGTCGAAGTCGGAGATTTCCTCTGCTTCCTCATCCTCATCCATGTCGAAGTCGGAGATTTCCTCTGCTTCCTCATCCTCATCCATGTCGAAGTCGGAGATTTCCTCTGCTTCCTCATCCTCATCCATGTCGAAGTCGGAGATTTCCTCTGCTTCTTCATCATCATCCATGTCGAAGTCGGAGATTTCCTCTGCTTCTTCATCATCATCCATGTCGAAGTCGGAGATTGCCTCCGCTTCCTCATCCTCATCCATGTCGAAGTCGGAGACAGCCTCTTCTTCCTCATCCTCAAACCCTTCCAAGGATTCCTCATCAGAGGAACTAAGTGCTGACGCTATGGCGGCAGCACCGCCTACTCCGGCGACTAATCCTGCTCCTGCTAATATCGCAGCGCCTAATGGATTAGATTTGGTAGCGGCTGCGGGGGCTGCTGGCTCAGGGGTGGCTGCGGGAGCAGCGGTGAGAGTTGCAGCGGCTGGGGTCGCAACGGCTGGGGTCGCAACGGCGATCGGTTCTGTGACAGTTAGAGATTGACCAGCCGTAGGTTGAGCCGTAGGTTCAGCCGTAGGTTGAGCCGTAGGTTCAGCCGTAAGTTGAGCCGTAGGTTCAGCCGTAAGTTGAGCCGTAGGTTCAGCCGTAAGTTGAGCCGTAGGTTCAGCCGTAGGTTGAGCCGTAGGTTGAGCCGTAGGTTGAGCCGTAGGTTGAGCCGTAGGTTGAGCCGTAGGTTGAGCAATATCTGAGGACATACCCAGGGCTAAGTCTGGGTCAAAATTTAGCCCCAGAACTTCGATGAGGCTGTCTGCATCCGGCTTGAGTTTTGAGAACGGCAGCATTAATTGCTGGAGTTCCGGCTCCAGAGCAGCCGCAATTCCCAGGATGAGGTAAGAAACAGGCCTTTTCCCGCCGTCGGGTGTGGCGACCGTGTTGTCAGCCGTCATGTGCAGGAGCAGCCAAGCTCGATTTGCCTGGTAGTAGTCCAACCACTTCTGTTTGAGAGCAACTGAAAAAGTATCAAAAAAAGCCATAACCTCTTTATCCTCATCCTGATCGCTAGACCTATTAAACCATCATCAGGTTTAGCTCATCTTCCTCTTTCTTGACCACAGGTTGAACTGGATTTAGATAAAAATCTGACAGCAAGGAGAATAATTCGCGATCTGGCGTGTCATTGGGCACTACTCCTTCAGGTCTTGCCAAGATTTGATCGGCGATGTTGAGGTAGTAGTCGCAGACGTAATTGAGGGATGGATCGTGCTCGGCCATTTCAAACAATGTTTTGCCTTTGACACGAGAAACGCGAATGTCTTCAATTAGGGGCAACACTTCCAGCACTGGCATGGGTACTGAGTCTATGTACTTGTCAATCAAGTCACGCTTGGAGGTGCGGTTGCCAATTAAACCAGCGAGTCGCAGGGGGTGAGTGCGGGCTTTTTCGCGGACTGAGGCGGCGATGCGGTTGGCGGCAAATAGGGCATCGAATCCGTTGTCGGTAACAATCATGCAGTAGTCAGCGTAGTTCAATGGGGCGGCAAAACCACCACACACGACGTCGCCTAGTACGTCAAACAGGATGATGTCGTATTCGTCAAAGGCATTGAGTTCTTTGAGCAGTTTGACGGTTTCGCCCACGACGTAGCCGCCACAACCAGCTCCTGCGGGGGGGCCGCCTGCTTCTACGCAGTCAACGCCGCCGTAGCCTTTGTAGATGACATCTTCAGGCCAAACGTCTTCGTAGTGGTAGTCCTTTTCCTGAAGGGTGTCAATAATTGTTGGGATCAGGAAGCCGGTCAGCGTAAATGTGCTGTCGTGCTTTGGATCGCAACCGATTTGCAAAACTTTTTTGCCGCGTTTGGCTAAGGCAACGGAGATGTTGCAGCTTGTTGTTGATTTGCCAATTCCACCTTTTCCGTAAACTGCGAGTTTCACTCTTTTTTCTCCTATAGGTTTCTCTGAAAACGATCGGGCTCTGGGGTTTCACGCTTTCATGTTGCGATCGCCCTTACTGCCATACCCAACTCCTAGGCCTTTACTCTTTGAAAGCATTATTAGCTAACTTGCTGGGAAAAGAAAGGGGGTACAAAAATGAAAACGCTAGTAAATTACTTTATTTTGCATCTTTGGGAATCTTAGCTTCTTTTTCAATTTCACACTCTATTTTTAGGTTTTTTTTACATTTCAAATCAATTTTATAGTATTACTTTTTAATAAAAAGGTACAAAAATAAAACAAAAGTTTACTTCTGAAACAATCTGGAGTTTGTGCTTGGAGTCTAGGATGTAGGCAGTTGGGGAGTTTTGTGGGAAATTACTCTGAGGAAACAGGCGCTGACGGATGGGGCGAACTCGGAGTGAGTTCGACTAATTGGCTCTGCCGAGGTCAAAGTCGAGTTAGCAGAAAGGGATTGCAGGTGATTTTGATGGGCTTTCTAGTATTTTGTAAAATATTGTTAATTTTTAGGAATGGTTGACTAATGACTGGGGAATGGAGAATGGGGCAACTCCCCCCAGCCCGGCCCCCAAGGGGAATGGGGAATAGGAAATGGGGTATTGGCCAAACAGGGGATTGGAATTAACGCAAAGAACCAATAACCAATAACCAATGACTAATGACTACTGACGATCGGAATTTCGATCGCAAACTCAGTACCTACTCCAGTTTCAGAAACGCATTCCAGCCGCCCCCCATGTTGTTCCACAATTAAGTGGTAAGAAATAGACAATCCCAACCCCGTACCCTTACCCACAGGTTTTGTCGTAAAAAATGGGTCAAATAATTTAGAGCGAATACGATCGGGTATGCCGCCACCATTGTCGGAAATTCGGATCGCCACAAAACCCTTGTCAATCACTTCCGTGCGAATAGTAATAGCGGGAGGACTCAAGGGAGAACTAACAGTTGGCTGGGGTGGATTTGTGCTATTTCCCATGAACCATTTACCCTTCTTGATTTCTTCATCCACAGCATCTATAGCATTGCTGATAATATTCATTAACACTTGATTTATCTGACCTGCACAGCACTCGACGCGGGGCAAATCGCCGTATTCTTTAATGATTTGAATAGCTGGATGTCCGCCTTGAGCTTTGAGTCGGTGCTGCAAAATCAGCAAAGTGCTGTCAATGCCTTCGTGAATGTCCACTAGCTTGATGTTAGCTTGATCCGATCGCGAAAAATTACGCATTGACAAAACTATTTGGCGGATGCGATCGGTTCCTACCTGCATGGAAGACAGAATTTTAGATAAGTCTTCCACTAAAAAATCGACTTCAATATCTGCTGCTGCTTCCCTAATTTCAGACACTGGTTCCGGGTAGTGATGCTGGTAAAGTTCCAAGAGTTGAATTAATTCTTTGACGTAATGACTGGTGTGGGAAAGATTGCCATAAATAAAATTAACTGGATTATTAATTTCATGGGCAATACCGGCAATCATTTGTCCCAAAGAAGACATTTTTTCGGTTTGGACAAGTTGACTTTGAGTTTGCTGTAACTTCCGCACAGTTTTCTCTAATTCCTGGGCTTGCATTTTCAAGGAATTTTGCTTGCGTCGCAGCACTTCTTCAACTCGCTGACGTTTAATAATATCTCGTCTCAACAATTCATTAGATTCTAAAAGTTGAGCTGTCCGTTCTTCAACTTGTTTTTTCAAGTCGTCATGAGCTTGACGTAGAGCTTCTTCTGCCCGTTGTCGCTCTAAAATTTCTTGCTGCAATTGCTGATTTGCCAGTTGGAGTTGGGAGGCTCTATCATCCACTGCTTGTTGCAAAATCTCGATGGTGCCGTACATTTCAGATGGATGAAAAACGGGCGGCAAACTTGACTGAGACACCACGCCCAAAAGCTCTCCCTGAGTGCCAATTACTACCAAGCGACGGACACAATGCCGCTGCATTTCCTGGTGAGCTTTCCACAGAGAATCGGTGGGAGATACACAAAATAGGGGGGAACTCATGGCATCAGCCACGCAGATTTGGGAAAAATTTAATTCGAGGGCGTGAAATTGCACGATGTCGCGCTCTGTGACTATACCTACAGGTATTAATAGTGGGGAATTGTTGGTGAGAAAGGGACTATTTTCTGTTGGTGCGATCGCGGGTGGTGTAGGGTCAATTTGGGTGTCAACGATCGCGATGTAATTGACTTGATGCTTGACCATGAGCTGCGCTAAATCGAGGGCTGAGGCAGTTTTTGGGGCACAAATGACTTCTTTGGTCATCACATCTGCTACACAGCGTAAATTGCTCTGTAGGTTAACTGGTTGCAGAGCTTCGTAAATTGCTTCGCGGGTGATGATTCCCAAAAGTCGATCGTCGGCGTCCACTACGGGTAAATGCCGGATCTGGTGTTGTCGCAACAGGAAGATGGCGGTGAAAATATCTGGAGAATCGGATTGTTTGAGAGTAATGGGCGATGAAGTCATCACCTCAGCAATCGTCAGACCGATCGAACAAGCGGATGCCGTGGTTAACTTGATGATATCCCGCTCGGTGAAAATACCTATGAGTCGGGATTCTTTGACTACTAACACGCAACTGCGTTTGGTAGAGTTGGAAACTGGGTGTGGTCGATCGCCCGAAATGTGACAGGATATCCGCATCGGGTTCATCAGAGACAATACCTTGGCGATGGGAGTTTCTGGAGTAACTATCAAAGGATGGCGATCGATAGCGCTATCTAAAGGTGACGAGTAGAGGGGGCGAGTTTTCTGTCTGGTGGTTTGTAAACAGGATTTAATTGGCGATGACTGTGGGTCAAAATTTCGGAAATGCTGCAATTTTTGTTCCTGGAGCATAGTTTTTTATTAATTTTTCTTAATGAATTGTTACAATTTTGAAAACTTTTCTGGTCAGACGCCAGTATTAAGTACAGAACTTATGCAAAAGCTAAGAAAAAAAGGGTTTTTGAGTTAAGCGTTGGGCTTAAATCACACCAGGTTTGTTGTTCAGAAACCCAGTTTCTGAATCCTTCGTGAAGTAGTAGATGAAAGATGTTCGATCGCCTTAAATCTCATTTTTGGGCAAACCTCTTGTTTAATTTTTAATTGTTATGTCGTGGACTTCCTTAAGTAACCGGATTCATCATTTGCCCCTGATTCTAGCGGGTCCAATTTTACGTCGAACCGAAAGTCAGGCTGTGACTGTTTGGCTAGCTCTAAAAGCACCTCGCCAAGTCGAACTCCAGGTTTACTCAACGGAGGGGGGAACTGGCGAAACGATCGATCGACCTTTGCTCCAAGGTACTGCTTCTACCGTGCCACTGGGCCAATACCTGCACGTAGTGGCCGTGACTGCCAAGCCGATCGACAGCAATTGCTTGACATCTGGGCAAATATATGCTTATAATATCGAGTTTGCTGGTTGCGAGTCGTCGGGAGTTCCAAGACTGGAAAATGAGACAGAAAATCTCCTTTCTTGTCTGTGGCCTATCGCCGAGGATTTGTCGTGTTTGGGACTGGGGACGATCGGTTATTTCGATCACCAGTTGCCCACTTTTGCCCTACCACCGCAGGATTTAAACTATTTGCGGATTGTTCACGGTTCTTGTCGCAAGCCCCACGGAGGCGGACGAGATGCACTGCCAATCTTGGATAGTTCGATCGAACAGTTCGCAGGAATGGCAAATTCCAGACCTCACCAACTGTTTTTAACGGGTGACCAAATTTACGGGGACGATGTTGCCGATCCGATGTTGTGGGCTTTAACCGATGCTGGTGATGCACTATTGGGCTGGAAAGAGAATTTGCCCCTGACGAATCTTCAAATTCAAGATAATTTGTGTACCAGTATACCTAAAAATCGGGAAAAAAGAAATAAGATTCGTAACCGAGTCACAGTTTCTACGGAGCCACAGTTTCAGCAACAGTCAGAAATTCAGTATAAATACAAACAACCAGTTGATTTTAAACCGGGAACTCGCACCGATATTGCCAGAGATTTTGGTGGCTTTACAGCAATGTTGGTGAATAAACCAGACAATGCGAAAAATCATTTGTTTGGTTTGGGCGAATATTGTGCGATGTATTTGTTAGTTTGGTCGCCTGTGCTTTGGTGCGAGCGTTTTCCCAAAGGTAAGGATATTTGTGATAATGCCAAGCAGGCAAAAGTGTGGGATCGAGAAGCTTTTGAACTGGAAAGTTTTGCTCGCAATCTGTGGAGAGTCAGGAGGGCGATCGCCAATATTCCTACTTATACCATTTGTGACGACCATGATGTGAGCGATGACTGGTATTTGAATCGAGAATGGTGTCACCGGGTGCTGGGTAAACCCTTCGGGCGACGGGTGGTGCAGAATGCTTTGCTGGCTTATGCTGTGTTTCAGGCTTGGGGAAATACGCCGCAACAGTTCGATGCAGGAACAGTGGGAGAGAAATTATTAACAACTGCTGCAAAATGGTCGGATTCTGCTGGGAGTGATGATTTAGCTTGGGAAAAAGTGGCTAAGTATTTAGGGATTCCGGCTGTTGATATTGAGACTAATTTGCCGAAGTTTAAATTAGATGAAGATGTTTTAATTTTGGATCGGGATGATGAGGCGTTGGAGTGGCATTTTACGATTAGAAGTTTTAAGCATGAGGTGATTGTGCTGGATACGCGGACTTGGCGCGGCTATCCGACGGAAAGTGCGATCGATCCGCCAATGCTTTTGACTCATAAAGGTTTTGAGGAGCAAATTCAGCAGCCTTTGAAAGAAACTGAATTGTTGAATGCAACTGGGAAGTGGGATATTGAGGCAACTTTGGTTGTTTTACCTACAAATTTGGTAGGTTTGTGGATTATTGATGCGGTGCAAAAGTGGGAGGTGGAGCACGGGAAGGTTTTTAATAGCGATGCGGGGGATGCTTGGAATTTTCATGAGTTGGCTTTTGTGAAGTTGTTGGCGGAGTTTTTTAAGCGGCGGGGGAGGGTGATTGTGTTGACGGGGGATATTCATTATGCTGCTGCTGTGCGATTGAGTTATTGGTCGGATTGTCATTTTGGGGATTGTCGATCGAATATATCGAATATTGAGTCTTTGTCAAGGGTGGATGTGGATTTGGAAACCGCAAAGGCGCAGAGAACGCAGAGGGAGGAGAAGGAGGGTGTTTTGGGTTTGGATGGGGGGAAGGATAGAGCGAGTTTTCAATATTCTGTGTTGGCGCAATTAACTGCTAGTGCTTTGATTAATGAGGAGTGGAAAACTCATTTGATTCATACTAAGATTAAGTCATTGTTTCCTGAGCCGAGTCACGAGTGTTTGGGATGGAATGAGCCGCTGGAATTGGTGAAGATTTCGAGGATTAACAGAAAGAAGTCTGTGGCTGCGGCGGTGAGAAATAGACAATCTTTGCCTGATTGGGGTTATCGGATTGATTGGATGAAACGACAAAAAGCTCGCGTGTTTTTGCAGCATACAGGTGAGGGTTTGTCAAGTAAATCTGCTAAGTTGTCGTTGGGGCAGAGGTTGTGGCAGATTGTGTCGCTGTTGTGGCGCAATCGCTGGCTGCAAGAGGGTGATGAGATTGTGGGATATAGCAATATTGCGATCGTTAGTTTTCAGTGGCCCGCTGATGGTGATGGGGAGAAGGCGGCGATCCAAAATGTTTATTGGCGGCCTGTTTGGGCACCGGATAGTGTGGTTTATAGTCAATATTTTGTGTCCCTAGAAACAAATCAGGATGATTAGAAAGTAGGTAGTTGAAACTGCATCTACACAGTGATAGTGATTGGGGATTATTCGTGATATCAAATTCGTTGACATCGGAATTATGATTTCTCTCATCTCTTTCTCTGTGTCCTCTGTGTTCTCTGTGGTTAAATCATTCCGATGCAACGGTCAACGATATTATAGGGAAACAATCAAGAAAAGCATCAAAAGTTGCCCGATCGCACATAGCCACTTGAGCACCCATTTTAGTCACGCACAAAGCGCCCGCAGCCGCCCCCCACACCACCGCCTCCTCCAAGGACAAACCAGCATCTAAGGCGGCCGCCAAACCGCCGTTAAAAGCATCACCAGCAGCCACAGTATCGATCGCCTCCACCGCAAAAGCCGGGACAAACAAAGTCCGATCGGCAGTCACAGCAACCACACCGCGATCGCCCAATTTGACGATCGCATTCTTCACACCCCGCTGCTGCAATTTTTTAGCCGCTTTAATCGCAGTTTCTGTATCATGCACCGCAAAGCCGACTAATTGACTAGCCTCCACTTCATTGGGGGCGATCGTATCAATTAAGGGATAAAGCTCTAGTGGCAAATCGGAACGAGCCGGAGCCGGATCTAGAATCACTCGCACCCCCGCTTTACAGGCAATCAAAGCAGCCCTGTGGACAACTTCCAGGGGAATTTCTAACTGCAACAACAAGCTTGTAGCACCGGGTAACAGTTTTTGGAGAAGTTCGATATCGGCATCACCAAGATGATTATTCGCGCCCGGAATCACAATAATATTATTTTGCCCGCCATCGTCTACGGCGATAATTGCTACACCTGAATGAGAGTTTTGGTCGATGGATATATTGTCTGTATTTAAACCAAAAGATTGTAAATTTGTCAACAATTCTTCACCAAATTTATCATTGCCGACGCGACCAATCATGTGAGTAGAAGCGCCAAGACGGGCGGCCGCCACCGCTTGATTGGCTCCTTTGCCACCGCCTGCTGTCAAGAAATTGCTACCAATAATAGTTTCCCCTGGTAGTGGCAACCGAGGGGTTTTAGCCACCAGGTCGATATTAATACTTCCAAATACGATGATGCTCATAGGGGATGGGGGATGGGGGATAGGGAATGGGGCGATCGGGCATGGGGACGAACAACTAACAAATAACTAATAACAAATTAACTAATAACTAATAACTAATAACAAATAACAAATAACGTGTTACAACAGGTATGATCTACATCGGTCAATTCAATGGCTGCACTCACTCTCGATCGCAATCCCTGTGTCCTGCTGGTGGAAACCGACGAAGTTCTCGCCGGACACTTGAGTCTGGACTTGAAATCCTCTGGCTACGAACCGATAGTGGCTTCTAACATCGCCACGGGGAAACTTTTAGTCCAGGAATTGCAGCCAGCTTTGATTGTGATTGACAGGATGTTGGGCCCTGAGTCGGGACTATCCCTATGTTCTCACATCAGGAGTGGGGGGAGTCGAGTGCCGGTGTTGCTGTTGATCGGGCGTGATACAGTGGACGATCGGGTGGCTTGTCTGGAAGCTGGCGCTGATGATTATTTTCTTAAACCTTACCGCACCGAGGAGTTTTTGCAGTTGGTGCGGTTGTATTTGCAGCCGGATACTACCAGCAACAACCAATTGAGGTTTGGGGATTTAGTCTTGGATTTGGCTAGTCGGCGCGCCCTACGCAACGATCGCGCGATCGACCTGACTATGAAGGAATATGAACTGTTAAAGTATTTGATGGAACATCCCCGCGAGGTGTTGACTCGCGAACAAATTCTGGAAAATGTTTGGGGTTACGATTTTCTGGGTGAATCCAACGTAATTGAGGTTTATATTCGCTATTTGCGGCTCAAGATTGAAGATGAGGGTGAAAAGCGGTTGATTCAGACGGTACGTGGTGTGGGCTATGTGATGCGGGAATCTTGAAAAAGTTTGAGGGAAGCAGAATTGCAGGTAGTGGAAAGTAGAGAAACCGGGTTGATTTTGCCAAACCCGGTTGGGGCTACCTACCAGCCTTAAAAATGCTTGACAATCTCTTCTATGGCCGATCGCAACTGGGGATATTCATACTGAAAACCACTAAGTAAAGTGCGTTTCGGCAACACTTGTTGACCTTCCAAAACAACTTTTGCCCCATCTCCCAACAGCAATTCTAAAGCAAAACTTGGGACCGGCAACCAAGAAGGTCGCTGCAAAACTTCTCCTAAAGTTTCGCACAGTTCATTCATCCGCACTGGATGAGGTGCTGTCGCATTCAACACACCTTCAACTTGGGGATTTTGCAAAGCATACAAAATTAAATTCACCACATCATCCCGGTGAATCCAAGAAAACCACTGTTTCCCAGTGCCAATGGGCCCGCCAGCAAATAATCTAAAAGCAGGTAGCATTTTTGCCAGAGCACCTCCCATTCCCAAGACGATTCCCAGGCGCAAAATTACTAAGCGGGTTCCGGTATTTTTGACTTTTTCGGCGGCACTTTCCCACTCTTTGCAAACCGCAGCTAAAAAATCATCTCCCCCAGGGCTATTTTCTTCAAACTCAGCGGTTTCGCTAGTGCCGTAATAGCCGATCGCCGATGCACTCACCAACACAGATGGTTTAGGATTAGCATTGGCGATCGCCTCGACCAATTTTGCCGTTGTTAATTTACGACTATCAAGAATTGCTTGTTGGCGCGCCGCCGTCCACCGTTCCTCAGCAATCGGAACTCCCGCTAAATTTACCACACCATCGCAGCCCCCGATCGAATGCTGCCAATCACCAGACTCGGCCGGAGAGTAACCGACAATTTCCAAATTCGGATAAGCTGAAGCGGGAAAAATTCGCCGAGCTCGCTCCGAGTCGCGGGCTAAAACCAGTACGCTATGTCCTTCCGAATGTAGCCTTTCTACCAAACGGCTACCTACAAATCCTGTTGCTCCCGCGATCGCTACTTTCATCTTTTACCCGCAATTCACATTTTTAGTATTGTAAAACTTCATTGAGTTTATAAGCAATTATAAACAATAATGGTATTATATTGTTGAGAGTGTTGAACAAGGAATACGCACAGCCTGGAGATGATACTAAACGGCAGTTTCATAGACTTTTCCTGACATTAAAGACATCAGGTCCAAAAAACACGGTGTTCTTGTCGCAATCGCTGTCTGTAACTGGTAAAATAAGTATCAATGTTGGCAGAACCAGGTCGATCGCCTCACCACAAGCTAAAACTTGTTTTTCGTTAAACTGATAAGGAATGCAAGGATCGCAAACAATGCCTGGAAAACAACCAAAGCTTCTAATTGCTGCCACCATCATCGCAGCAGGTAGCGCCGCGGTCTACTTTTACTTCAAGGGTTTGACTGAACAAGTATCCAACCCTCTCGAAAGTGCCAAAGTCGTACCGGAAAAAGCAATCATGGCCGCGTTCATCTCCCCCAATCCCCAAGCGCTGTCACAGTTGGAGCGATTTGGCACCCCAGGGGCTCAAAAATTAATCGGCCAGGGTTTGAAGACTTTTCAAGAACAAAGCTTAGCAGGCACTGATATTGACTATGACAAGGACTTAAAGCCTTGGCTGGGCGGCGTGATGGTGGCTTTACTCCCCCCTGATGGCGAGGCGAAGACTGAACCTCCCAAACTGCTGCTAGTTGTCAGTGTCAAAAATAAAATTAGTGCTTGGAATTTTGCCAATAAATTAAAATCTCAGCAAGGTGCAAAAACTCAGGAAAGCGAATATCAAGGGGTAAAAATTTCTGAGATTACAGAACCAACTGGAAAGGGCTACAGTGTGGCTTTGCTTGACGATAGATTAGTTATAGCTCCGTTGAAAAAGCCTGTACAATTGGCGATCGATACTTTTAAAGGACAGCCTTCCCTCGCCACTAAGCAGAGTGCAACTAAGTTTTTGTCTGACAGTGCAGGGGTAGAAAATCCGATCGCCACTGTTTATATTGCTGACTACCAGGCTGCAATGCAGCAATTTCAAGCTAATTTGCCTCCTGATGTTAAGTTACCTTCCACAATTTTTTCCCAGTTCCAGCAAGTCAAGTCAATGGTTGCAGGAATTGGGGTAGACAGTGCGGGATTGAGGGTAAAAACTATTGCTCAGTTAGACCCCAATTTTCCTGGGCAAAAGCCCCAAGCTGCCTCGAAATTGTTGCCGAGATTTCCTGGTGAAACTATCGCTGTAGTTGGCGGTCAAAACATCGCTAAAATCTGGTCTCAAGCTACCACAGATGCCAAAGATATCCCCGAAGTTGACCGGGGAATTCAGCAAGTGAGGGATAGTTTTAAACGGTTGAATTTGGATGCAGATCGAGATGTTTTTGGGTGGATGAATGGGGAATTTGCAATCGGGGCGATCGGTTCCAATCAAGGCATTTTGTCTCAGTTGGGGATGGGGACTGTGATGATTTTTGAAACGAGCGATCGCCCCGCAGCCGAAACCCTGCTCACCAAATTAGATGCGATCGCCAAAAGCAATCCCAGTGTCAGTGTCGCCTCCAGACAAGTTCAGGGTAAGGAGGTGACGGAATGGAAAATACCTCAGCAAGGAACTTTATTCGGGCACGGCTGGGTGAATCAAAATACCATGTTTGTCGCTTTCGGCGGGCCTTTAGTTGAGGCGATCGCCTCGCCACCGCCACAGCCTTTAAGCACCAGTCCGAGTTTTCAGGCGATCTCGACTTCTGTGTCCCCAGGCGATCGGGGTTACTTTTATTTGGACATGGACAAAACCATGTCCTGGGCTAACCAATATTTGCTCAAAGCAGCACCAACTTTGATTTCACCCCCCACCGCCGAAGTGCTGAATTCTCTGCGAGGAGTTAGCGTTGTCACAACCGCCCCAGAACCTTCCATTACTCAATTGGAAATGCTGTTTTCTTTCAAATCTAATTAGCACTTTTAACCTGATTCCTGGGCGAAACCTCCATTTTTCAATTACACAGATGTTGAGTTTTGTCAACCCTCTGTTAAGCAAGATGATTATGGGCAGTCACAAACACAACTCTAGACACAAATCTGCCAAGTCCAAAATTAAGTTGATTTTGTGGTAAGTTTGCCAAAAATTGCATCTAAATGACCGCAGACACCTAAAATAAACTTTGTAGTTTGTTCAAGGGTGTGCAATCTGACTGCTTTCCAACAAAATTAATGCAACTTTCATGGTGCTAAAAATTCTCCTGCTGCCCCTAGGGTTTCAATTTACATCCCCAGGCCCGATCGTCTTTGAATTCGGCCCCCTAGCTGTCCGGTGGTACGGCTTGTTGATTGCTTCTGCCGTTTTGATTGGGGTGAGTCTGTCCCAATACTTAGCGGCCAAGCGTCGCATTAACCCCGAATTGCTGGGCGACTTGGCAATTTGGCTAGTTGTGGGCGCTATTCCTTGTGCCCGAATTTATTACGTTGCTTTCGAGTGGCACCAGTATGCTCAGCGCCCGCAGGATATTATTGCGATTTGGAAAGGGGGAATTGCTATTCATGGGGCGATTTTGGGCGGCACGATAGCCGCTTTAATTTTTGCCAAAATCTGCCAAGTTTCTTTTTGGAAATTGGCCGATTTAGTTGCCCCTTCGGCAATTCTTGGTCAAGCAATGGGACGCTGGGGAAATTTCTTTAACTCAGAAGCCTTTGGCCGTCCTACAGATTTACCTTGGAAACTGTATATTCCTCTAGAACATCGACCACAGGAATACGCAAGTTTTGAATATTTTCATCCCACATTTCTCTACGAATCTCTGTGGAATTTGACAGTATTTGGGTTGCTACTGACTTTGTTTTTCCGTGATTTGCAGGGTAAGATTCGCTTGAAAATCGGTAGTTTATTTTTGGTTTATTTGACCGCTTACAGTTCTGGTAGAATCTGGATTGAAGGGTTGCGAACTGACAGTTTGATGTTTGGGCCGCTGCGGACAGCACAGATGGTAAGCTTGACTGGGATTGTTTTAGGTTTGGGCGGGTTGGCTTGGCTTTATTATTTCGATCGCGCTTTGCCAGATGTTGTTTCCCCTAAATGCGATCGGGCAGAACTCCCTCAGCAGTCTCCTGAAGATCAATAAAAAACCCCAGAGATTAATCTCTAGGGTTAAACCAGGGTGCATCTACCATCCCTTTGTTCTAGCCGAAACAGGTGCATCAGGAAACTTGGGCTGAGACGCACACAGTCAGCCGTTTTTCGGTGGGAATGCCGACTGTTTCTATGATTTGACCGTCGGCCAATTTTAAGAGATACTTGACGGTGGAGTCTGGTGCGACCGATCGATAGTGAATAGTCGATCGCCCGATCGGAATATCCGCAACAGTCTCGCGCCACTGTTTCGAGAATACAGAAATCTCAGACAGCGATCGTGCGCCTCTCTCATAAATCCATTGGTACAACTGCTTTCCACGATAAGCAGGTTGCCCATGTTGCTGCACCCACTCCGTTAACTCAGCCAAACTCGCCCCCAACAGAGGTGGAATTTTACCAGACTCAACAGCAAAAATACCAGTCTTGCCAGACTGATTCGCACCCTTGGAATTACCAGAAGAGTACACCTGAGAAACGGAAGTAGGAGACATAGGTCATCAAAAAATTTAAAGCCACCCTCTATCTTAAAACTTTTCGACCAAAGCTGCCGACCATCTGGTGCGAAGTTGGCCAAAATGGACTTGATCAATATTTTCTGCCAATTAATTCGTCAGGATGAAAATTGCTTGCGTAGCTTGGCGCATGGCAGATCTATATATGTATAAATTGCATAGGCTAATACAAAGGAAATCAGGAGACTCATCGCTCCCTGCAAAGCCATAGGCATTTTAGGTAAATAAAGATAAACAAGTTGAAGCACAGTATCGTGTACTAGATAAAGCGAGTATGAAAGCAAACCAATAAACCGCATCCAACTCCAATTGAGAATTTGAAATACTCCCCAATCTGGAAAACGGATAGCAGCAATAAAAACAGAATATAGTCCAATACCTTGAATAGTGTAACGCAATGTATACCGAAACTCAGGATAACGACAGATAAACGAGAACATAAGTAAACTGATTCCTGCTGGTAGTAAGAAATACTTCCACAGTCGGTCTGAACCATAGTGAACATCTAATACTGGGTTGCCATAGACCGCTAATGCACAGCCAAACAGTATGCTATCTATTCGGGTATCTGATAAATGCAAGATACGAGCTTCCGTTGCTCCCATCCCAAACACTAGAACACATCTCCAAATTAGAATCACCAAGCAAAGTCCCAAAAAAATCAACATTTGCCTTTGGCGACTCACACGCATTTTGAGTAAAGTCATGTATAGAAAAGGGAAAACAAGGTAGAAGTGTTCCTCAACCGCCAGAGACCAATAGGCACCACTACCAGGAGCTACTCCATAGGCACCAAAAAAAGTTTCATAATAATTATAATAATGTAGAATCTGACTCACCAAAGCTGATAGTCTGATGGGTTCTTTAAATACACCTATTAATGTCAAGGTAGTTCCTAGGAATAAGGCTAGATAGAACCCAGGCCAAATTCGCAGAATGCGTCGCAAATAAAAATGTTTTAAATCAATGAACTGATTTTGTTCATATTCACGTCTCAGCAAAGTTGTGATCAAATATCCACTTAAAAAGAAAAAGACTGTTACACCAAAGGCTCCAGGGATAATATGATTCAGCCCTGCATGAGATAAAAAGACAATCAGAAAAGCAATAGTCCTAATGCCGTCCAAAGAAGGGATGTAAAATTTGGATGGTGTCATGATAAATTTTTTGCGAAGGAATTGACCTTTTTTTGATAAGTGCATATTACATCAAATAGTTTTTGTATGTCCAGTCCCACTTACTCTTACTTATAGTCCTCGACGCATTTCAAGCTAATTACGTTTCACCTAACGGGTGACAAGCTAGCTGAAAGTCATAGAGGAAATAGCTTTGGGGGATATCGCCTCTTCAAAAATTTGTTGGCTGCGATCGCACCTAACAAGTTATGGTCAATAAACCTGTCAATAACCGAAAGGCCCACAAAGTTGATTTTGTGGTAAGTTTGCCAAAAATTGCATCTAAATGACCGCAGCCACCTAAAATAAACTTTGTAGTTTGTTCAAGGGTGTGCAATCTGACTGCTTTCCAACAAAATTAATGCAACTTTCATGGTGCTAAAAATTCTCCTGCTGCCCCTAGGGTTTCAATTTACATCCCCAGGCCCGATCGTCTTTGAATTCGGCCCCCTAGCTGTCCGGTGGTACGGCTTGTTGATTGCTTCTGCCGTTTTGATTGGGGTGAGTCTGTCCCAATACTTAGCGGCCAAGCGTCGCATTAACCCCGAATTGCTGGGCGACTTGGCAATTTGGCTAGTTGTGGGCGCTATTCCTTGTGCCCGAATTTATTACGTTGCTTTCGAGTGGCACCAGTATGCTCAGCGCCCGCAGGATATTATTGCGATTTGGAAAGGGGGAATTGCTATTCATGGGGCGATTTTGGGCGGCACGATAGCCGCTTTAATTTTTGCCAAAATCTGCCAAGTTTCTTTTTGGAAATTGGCCGATTTAGTTGCCCCTTCGGCAATTCTTGGTCAAGCAATCGGACGCTGGGGAAATTTCTTTAACTCAGAAGCCTTTGGCCGTCCTACAGATTTACCTTGGAAACTGTATATTCCTCTAGAACATCGACCACAGGAATACGCGAATTTTGAATATTTTCATCCCACATTTCTCTACGAATCTCTGTGGAATTTGACAGTATTTGGGTTGCTACTGACTTTGTTTTTCCGTGATTTGCAGGGTAAGATTCGCTTGAAAATCGGTAGTTTATTTTTGGTTTATTTGACTGCCTACAGTTCCGGTAGAATCTGGATTGAAGGGTTGCGAACTGACAGTTTGATGTTTGGGCCGCTGCGGACAGCACAGATGGTAAGTTTGACAGGGATTGTTTTAGGATTGGGTGGCTTGGCTTGGCTTTATTATTTCGATCGCGCTTTGCCCGATGTTGTTTCCCCTAAATGCGATCGATCCCAGCTCCCGGAGCAACCGCCGGAAAACCAATAAAAAACCCCAGAGACTAATCTCTAGGGTTAAACCAGGGTGCATCTACCAACCCTTCCTTCTAGCCGAAACAGGTGCATCAGGAAGATCGGGTAAATTGAGCACTTTTTGTTTAAAGTTGAGTTTGACAGACCAAAATCAAAGGAAAGACACAATCCCCAATGCAGAGTGAATCCTTGATGCCAGGAGTATATATTGTCGGTGCAGGCCCAGGAGACCCGGATTTATTGACTGTTAAGGCTCAAAAATTACTGGCTGTGGCCGATGCCATCTTGTTTGCTGATTCCTTAGTACCAGAGCAAATTTTGCACGGGGTGCGCGCCGATGCTGAAATTATCCAAACTGCCGATAAGACTCTGGAAGAAATTGTACCTTTGATGGTGGAGCGAGTGCGCGACGGCAAAAGCGTCGTCCGCCTCCATTCAGGAGATCCCTGTCTCTACGGGGCTGTGGGCGAACAAATGCAAGCTTTAGCCTCTGCGGGCATTCCTTTTGAGGTCATACCGGGAATTAGCGCTTTTCAACTGGCCGCTGCTAAACTAAAAATTGAGTTGACGGTGCCCGGAATTGTCCAGACAATTATTCTGACCAGAATTAGTGGCAGAACTGAAGTGCCCCAACGGGAAGAATTGGCCAGTTTAGCGGCTCATCAAGCCAGTTTGTGTCTGTATTTGAGCGCCCGCCACGTCGAAGCTGCTCAAACTAAATTGATGGAACATTACCCATCTGATTTACCTGTAGCGATTTGCTATCGGTTGGGCTGGCCTGATGAAAAGATTTTGTTAGTTCCCCTTGACAAAATGGCTGTTGTTACTCGCGAAAATAACTTGATTAGAACGACTATGTATGTGATTAGTCCGGCCTTGGGTCAAAATGTGGAAGGGCGATCGCGTCTTTATCATCCAGAGCACGATCGGCTATTTCGTCATTAGTTATTAGTTATTAGTTATTAGTTAGTTGGCAGTTTCCCTGCCCGATCCCCGATGCCCTCCCTCATTCCCCCCTTGGGGGGGCAGGGGGGGTTGGCCGATGCCCGATGCTCGATGCCCGATGCCCGATGCCCGATGCCCGATGTCCTATTACCTATTATCAATGAAAGAGTTAACTCGTAGACAATTTATCGCTGTCAAGATTTAGGTCAAGCATTATCAATTGACTTGGGAACTGCTGATAATTTAGCAGCTTGTGTCGATACACTAGGAAATTCCTTCTTAATTGATTCTCGTGGAATGAAAGCGATGAATCAATTGTGGAACAAAAAAGTAGCAACTAGAAAAGAAGGAAAGCCAGAAGGTTATTGGGATAATTGGCTAGACAGTGTGACTCGCAAACGTAATCACCAAATGCGTGATGGTATCAATAAGGCTGCCAAGTTGATTGCCAACCATTGCCTTAAATCCGGAATTGGTACACTGATAGTTGGGTGGAATGAAGGTTTTAAGTTTAATAGTAATCTAGGTAAAGCGAACAATCAAAAGTTTGTTCAAATGCCTTTAGGTAAGCTGAAAAATAGGTTAAAAGAACTATGTGATTTGCACGGTATCAGGTTTGTTGAAACTGAAGAAGCGTACACATCGAAAGCTAGTTTTTTAGATGGAGACTCCCTACCCAAATATGGTGAAAAACCATCTGGGTGGAAAGCATCTGGAAAGCGGATTAAACGTGGCTTGTATCAGTCAGCTAATGGCAGGGTGGTAAATGCAGACTTAAATGGCGCTGCCAACATTCTGAGAAAAGTAGCGAGTAGGCTAGGCGTAGACCTCAGCCGACTTGGTAGACGTTGCTTGACGAACGTAGCGAGAGTTAGACTTTGGGTATTACCCAAGCCTACTTTGTCCGCAGAATCTCAGCGTATGAAAGACCTGAGAGTGTCAAATTCAAGACATTTGTCGCCGTTTTGCTAAATTAGGTTATTTAGCCGTAGCCCCACAAATGTTTGCCCGTCAAGGTGATGTTTCTAAAATCACCGACATTCAAGAAATTATCAGCAAAGTAGTTTCTAAAGTCCCCGATGCTCAAGTTATGTCGGATTTGGATGCTACGGTAGATTGGGTACAAAAGTCAGGAAAAGGCAATATTAATAAGTTGGGAATTACAGGATTTTGCTGGGGAGGCAGAATAGTATGGCTCTACGCCGCCCACAACCCGAAAGTTAAAGCGGGAGTGGCTTGGTACGGGCGTGTGGTTGGCGATTCTACGGCTTTGACTCCAAAACAGCCGATCGACATTGCACCAACTTTGAAAGTGCCAGTATTGGGGCTTTACGGTGCCAAAGACGAGTCAATTCCCACCGATACAGTGGAGAAAATGCGCCAAGTTCTCAAAACAGGCAGTAGCGGTTCAGAAATTGTGATTTATCCCAATACACCCCACGGATTTAACGCCGACTATCGCCCCACTTACCGTGAAAAAGAAGCTAAGGATGGTTGGAAGCGGTTGCAAGATTGGTTTAAAAAGTCGGGGGTTGCATAAGAGTTTTGAGTCGTGAGTTGTGAGTGGAAGTTTAAAATTATCTTCGTCCCTCCCAACTCACTCCAAATCAAGCAATTTCTGGCTGAAACATTTGATTGGATTTAGCTTTGATCGATAAGCAGATTTGTGGCTTAAGCTAGCTAAACCCAAACAGATTAAATGATTCTGTCATCAGCATATGTCTGAATTGGTTTAAAGTTTGAAGAGGGAAAAAAAGCTACAAATTTTAACTTGATAATCTTGCAATTAAGTATATACTTACATTCATCTACTATGCAAATCAATGAAAGTTAATCAAATAAATAGGGATGTAACAGCAAATTTTGTATCAAAAAAAGCAATATTGGCAGTCTCAGCATTCGTGTCGCTCCGATCGCCCTTGAGACAGTTGGTTTATGGGGTCTCCAAAAGTTAAACTTGGCGGTGTAAAGTTATCGATCGAACAGGTAAGCCCGTGCTAGACGAACAAGCGAAAAAAACCATCCTCCGCAAAATCCCTCATGGACTATACATCTGCGGTGTCAAAGACGGTGAAGAAGTCAACGGCTTCACCGCTAGCTGGGTGATGCAATCTTCCTTTACTCCTCCCTTAGTGGTGAACTGCGTCAAGCAAGACTCCAAATCCCACGCCATGATTAAAGCTAGCGGTGTCTTTGCTTTGAGTTTCCTGGAAGCAGGACAAAAAGAGTTAGCCCAAAAATTCTTTAAGCCCCAGCGCCGGGTAGGCAATAAATTTGAGGATGTAGAATTTTATGCCGGGGCCGAAACTGGTTGTCCGATTATTTCGGATTCTCTGGGTTATCTGGAGTGCAAGGTTGTCGGCGCTGTGGAACACGGCGATCATACGGTGTATGTCGGTGAAGTTGTGGCTGCGGGGGTTCACCGGGAGGGCGAACCCTTGCTGCTAGAAAGCACTGGCTGGAATTACGGCGGCTAGAAATTTGACAATTGGCAATTGACAATTGCCAGTTGTCAGTTGTTAGTTGTTAGTTGTTAGTTGCCAGTTGTTAGTTGTCAGTTGTTAGTTGTTAGTTGCCAGTTGTTAGTTGTCAGTTGTTAGTTGTCAGTTGTTAGTTGTTAGTTGTTAGTTGTTAGTTGTCAGTTGTTAGTTGTTAGTTGTTAGTTGTTAGTTGTCAGTTGTTAGTTGTTATAGCAATCCTAAATCATTCATGAGGATTTGTAGGGGTAGTGCCCCCGTGCCTACCCCAGCATCTAGGGGCAACCACGGGGGGATTGCCCCTACAACAATTACACAACTGATTTAGGATTGCTATAGTTGTCAGTTGTTAGTTGTTAGTTGTTAGTTGTCAGTTGTTAGTTGTCAGTTGTCAGTTGTCAGTTGTCAGTTGTCAGTTGTTAGTTGTCAGTTGTCAGTTGTTAGTTGTCAGTTGTCAGTTGTTGTTTGTTTAGGGTCATTTGTCTGTTGTGAGGCGAGTTAAAAGCACTGAAAAATAGGCTACAATTTTGTTGGTATTTTTTGGTGTTAATATTGGGACGTGTACGAAAACACATTGGGTGTTCAGTTGAGAGTCAGCAAGGTGTTTTAATACTGCATAATAAAGGGCTTCACAAACAAATTTTCCGGCATTGTGACTAATTTTTACTGTGGGTAAATCAGCTATTAAATAGTCTAGATTGACTGTTGTTTTGAGAATATTTTGGTCGCAGCAAGCGCAGGATTCTAGGGTTAATGTTGGGGAACTTTCTGCCATGCCACAGCAGACGATTAGGTCTGGTTGGAGTTGGTTGATTTTGGCGATCGCCAAATTGGGTGCTTCCTGGAAATCTACTGGCAGTTTTCTCAAGAAAGTCAAAGAGTAAGGCAAAGATTTAATTTGGGAAATCCGGGCTAATAAGTCGTCAGAAGAGTTTGATTTTTGATGAGGTTGCCAAGTGTCGAAGGATGTTAGCAAAATTTTGGTATTCATCAATAATTTTGGTAATATAGTTCCATTGATAATATAAGGCAAGTAAGTCAATGTCTGTCATTGCAGTAGTGGACTATGACATGGGCAATCTGCACTCGGTCTGTAAAGGCTTGGAAAATGTGGGTGCAGTGCCAAAAATTACGGACGATCCGGCTATGATTGAACAGGCTGATGCCGTAGTTTTACCGGGTGTGGGTTCCTTCGATCCGGCAATGCAGAATTTAAGAACCCGCGGATTGATAGAACCGATAATCAGTGCGATCGCCTCTGGAAAACCTTTTTTAGGCATCTGTTTGGGTTTGCAAATCCTGTTTGAAAGTTCCGAAGAAGGTTTAGAACCGGGTTTGGGAGTGATTTCGGGAACTGTGCGACGGTTTAGTTCAGAGCCTGGGTTGACAATTCCGCACATGGGATGGAATCAATTACAATTTGCTCAGGATTTGTCGCTGTGGCAAAAATTGCCGGCTCAACCTTGGGTTTATTTTGTGCATTCTTATTATGTCGATCCAGTCGATCCGAAAGTGCGATCGGCAATGGTGACTCACGGTAGTCAAAATGTGACGGCGGCGATCGCCAAAGACAATCTGATGGCTGTACAATTTCACCCGGAAAAGTCTTCGATCGCGGGATTGCAAATGTTGTCAAATTTTGTGATGCAGGTGAGGGAAAAAGTAGCTGCTTAAAGTCGATTAAAAACCCGGTTTCTTGAAGAAACCGGGTTTTTAGGAAAGCTGTAAATGCTTAAGAATCGGAGCCTATAGTGACCGGGGGGGGCCATTGAGACATTTTAAAATCACTATCGATCGCGGCGTCACAGGAATATTTTTCCGCTTTGTATAAATGATCCCTTGAGATTCCACAAATTTCGGTTCGGCGGTGTCGAGAATGGCAATCCACTGCAAGCCCTGAAAGCGGGGAGGAATCACGAAATCGATCGCCTCCCAATAAGCATTGAAAAACAGCAAAAAACTATCATCAATAATCCGTTCGCCACGAGCATTTGGATAGGGAAGTTCTTCACCGTTGAGGAAAATTCCGATCGCCTTGGCGTGCCCTACTTTCCACTGTTCATCAGTCATTTCCCCACCGTCGGGGTTGAACCAGGTAATATCGCTAACTTGAGAACCGTGAATCGCACGTCCTTGGAACCACTTACGGCGACGGAATATCGGATGTTCGCGTCGCAAGCCGGTTAACTGGCGCGTAAATTCGAGCAAGTCAGCATTTTTGTGCTGCAATCCCCAATCCACCCAAGATATTTCGTTATCCTGACAATAGGCGTTGTTATTACCGCCTTGACTTCGCCCCATTTCATCTCCAGCCACCAGCATGGGAACACCTTGAGACAACAGTAACGAAGTTAGGAAATTCCGCTGTTGGCGTTCTCGCAGCAACTGGACTTTGGGATCTTCGGTGTCGCCATCCCCAGCACAGGGGTCAAAACAGGGTGAAGATGCTCCTGCTTCTAGAGCTTGGGTGGCTGCAAATTCGATCGCCGTGCAGTTCCAGGCTCGATTGTAGTTTTCCCCATCGCGACTGTTTTCGCCATTGGCTTCGTTATGTTTGTGGTTGTAACTGACGAGATCCTTGAGCGTAAATCCATCGTGGGCGGTGATAAAGTTGATACTGGCATGGGGTCGCCGTCCGTTACTTTCGTAGAGGTCGGAACTCCCAGTAAAGCTATAAGCAAACTGAGACAGAGTTTCGTTGGTTCCCCGCCAAAAGTCCCGCATGGTATCGCGGTAGCGGCCGTTCCATTCCGACCACAGCAAGGGGAATTGGCCAACTTGATAGCCACCTTCGCCGATATCCCAGGGTTCAGCGATTAACTTGACCTCGCACAAAACGGGGTCTTGGTGGATGATGTCAAAAAAGGCGGCAAAAGTATCGACGCGATCGGTTTCGCGCGCTAAAACCGTCGCCAAATCGAAGCGGAACCCATCGACGTGCATCTCCAACACCCAATAGCGCAAGCTGTCCATAATCAGCTTCAACACTTGGGGATGGCGGACATTCAGGGAGTTGCCACAGCCACTGTAATCCATATAGTAGCGGCGATCGCCTTCGACAAGGCGGTAGTAAGCGGCATTGTCAATGCCACGAAATGAGATGGTGGGGCCCATGTGGTTGCCCTCTCCCGTGTGGTTGTAGACCACATCGATAATCACCTCAATTCCAGCAGCGTGTAACGCTTTGACCATCTCCTTAAACTCATTCACCTGTTGTCCGGTGTTCCCACTGGCGCTGTAGCCGGAGTAAGGCGCGAGATAGTTGATCGAATCGTAGCCCCAGTAGTTTCGCAATCCCTTGGCTTCGAGAAAGCCCGGACAGCCGATGAAGTGATGGACGGGGAGGAGTTCGACGGCGGTAATCCCCAAGGATTTAAGGTGGTCGATGGCGGCGGGATGGGCGAGTCCGGCGTAGGTTCCCTGCAAAGCTTCTGGAATGTCGGGATGGAGTTTAGTAAAGCCTTTGACGTGCATCTCGTAGATGACGGTTTTGTGCCACGCCAGTTGGGGGTGAGTGTCACCTTCCCAATCGAAGGATTCATCGATGACAACGGCTTTGGGGACTAAGTGAGAATCGTCTAAGGCACTATAGGATAGGTCTTCCTTTTCGTCGTCCCAGTCATAGCCGAAGATTTCCCGTCCGTGAACCACGTCTCCTGCGATCGCTTTAGCGTAGGGGTCGATCGACAGTTTGGCAGGATTGAAGCGATGTCCCGCTAAGGGGTCGTAGGGACCGTGGACGCGAAACCCGTACAATTGACCGGGTTTGATGCCAGGAATGTAGCAGTGCCAGATGAAGTTGTAGACTTCAGTCAGTGGCAGTCGAGTTTCCCAACCTTGTTCATCGAACAAGCACAATTCAACCCCTGTGGCATTTTCTGAAAACAGGCCAAAATTTGTGCCTTCGCCATCCCATTTTGAACCCAAGGGATAGGGTTTTCCGGGCCAAAGTTTTAAATCCATAGAATCCAAATCGTAATCCTCTGATACCACAATTAGAGCAATCTTGAGATGTGTAGTTGGGCGCAACGGCTGCAACTGCCCGATCCCAGATTTGTGCGTAGTAGTCCAGCTCTAGAGTGAATTTATATTTACTAGCATCATATCACTAACCTCCCGATGTTTACCTCGATCGCTCAAGGACTCAACTGCATGAATCTCAGACTTGTGACCAGTTCAGATGAGACTATCAAAATGTTTTGGGTGCGCTCAAATCAAATCAGCCAACCCATCCGCCCGCAGCATATCCCAAAATCTCTACCCCCATAATGCCATGAATTTTTGCCGATTTTTCGCGGAGATTATTGCTTGATGATTCTTGTTTTTGCTTCAAAAACTAGCGGAATATAGTTGAGATTCAACGCTTATGTGCTATAATTAAACTTACATTCAAACTTCTGTTTTCCCATCTAAAAAAACAGAATCTACTTTAAGATCGGAATTTTAAATGAGCTTGAGAATCTGTGGCAATCGCCAACTAAAAACCCTGCCCGGACTCGCAACTCGCCCCACACCTGCGCGAGTCAGAGAAGCTTTATTTAATATTTGGCAAGGGACGATCGCCGATTGCAGATGGCTTGATATTTGTACCGGTAGTGGCTCCATGGGTGCAGAAGCTTTGTGTCGCGGGGCTTTGAGTGTCACTGGGATTGAACAGTCGGCGAAAGCTTGTGCGATTATTCAGCAAAATTGGCAGCAAGTGGCAAAGTCATCCCAAGAATTTCACATCTTGCGGGGAAGTGCGACTGCGAAATTGGCGACTCTAGCCCGACAGCAGTTCGATCGCATTTACTTCGATCCGCCCTACGCCAGCAACTTGTACGAGCCTGTCTTGAATGCGATCGCCAGCCAAGAAATGTTAGCACCCCATGGTGAAATAGCGATCGAACACAGTCGCCAGCGCGAGGCTGTCCCCATTTCCGGCCTCGAAATTTGTCGCCAAAAATTCTACGGCAATACAGCCTTAACCTTCTACACTCGCAGTTGTTGAGCCATGCCAATGGTGACTGTTAGTCCGGCGACACCGCCTCCTGCAACTAAACTGGTATCCTAGAACCGGCCGAGCAACCTGAAAGTTTAATTAGACGGCGTATATTCACAGATAATCAAACTTTTGTCAGGGCTAGAAACGGTAGTCTTAAGTGTCAGGTTGCTGGAGCCATCCCAGAAATAAATCGACTTAACGCTGAAAAAAAAGACTTTCAGTTGTACCATAAACTGCAAAGTGTGAGTGTGAATATTCCTAAAGGAGTGAATATGGTTCAGACACCTTCGCGCCATCGCGGCAGCGAATTTCAGGCTGCTAACTCAGTACAGCCAGCCAAACGCCCAGAGACTATTTTGGTGGGAAACAACCTCCCCCTGCCAAATACCAAACTGTTCGGCACAGACGGCATTCGTGGCAAAGTAGGAGAATTGCTGAATGCACCGCTAGCAATGCAAATTGGCTTCTGGGCAGGACAAGTTTTACGCCAAAATTCCCCCAACCAAGGCCCGGTGATTTTGGGCCAAGACAGCAGAAATTCCAGCGATATGCTGGCAATGGCACTGTCGGCGGGTTTGACAGCCGCTGGTTTAGAAGTCTGGAATTTGGGCCTGTGCCCTACTCCCTGCGTTGCCTATCTGGCAAGTGTTACCGAGTCGATGGGCGGAGTGATGATTTCCGCTTCCCACAATCCCCCAGAAGATAACGGCATTAAGTTTTTCGGTGCCAATGGCACGAAGCTGTCTCAACATTTGCAAGAACAAATCGAAGCGGGCATCCGAGGGGCCAAGGTTCCCATTGCTAGCTTGGCTTCGGGCTATCACCACCACCGCCCAGAGTTAGTTAAAGATTACGCCACTTCCCTGGAAGGTTCACTGCAAGGAGTGAATTTGCGCGGAATGCGGATCGTGTTGGATTTGGCTTGGGGGGCCGCGGCGCGCTTGGGTGAGGCGGTGTTCGCGCAAATGGGGGCCGATGTTATCTGTTTACACAACTCTCCTGATGGCGATCGCATTAATGTTAACTGCGGTTCTACTCATCTCGACAGTTTGCAAGCTGCTGTTTTAGAGCACAATGCTGATTTGGGATTTGCTTTTGATGGCGATGCCGATCGAGTTTTGGGTGTTGACAACCAAGGTCGATCGATTGATGGCGATTACATTCTTTATCTGTGGGGCAAGAATTTGCGGCAGCGCGAACAATTGCCAGAAAATTTAATTATTTCTACTGTAATGGCTAACCTCGGCTTTGAGCGAGCTTGGGAAGAATTGGGGGGCAAATTAATTAGAACTGCGGTGGGAGATCAGCACGTTCATGCTGAAATGGAGCGCACCGGTGCGATGTTGGGCGGCGAACAGTCGGGACACATTCTTTGCCCTCATTACGGTATTGGCGGCGATGGTTTGTTAACTGCTTTGCATATGGCTTCCCTGGTGCGGGAGTCTGGAGAATCCTTGGCACAATTGGTGGATGGCAGCTTTGAAACTTATCCCCAATTGTTGCGCAATGTCCGTGTGGACGATCGGGAAAAACGCCTAAAATGGCATGAATGCGAAGCTTTGCAAGGAGCGATCGCCCGTGCTAAAACTGCAATGGGAGAAGAAGGACGGGTGCTCGTCCGCGCTTCTGGTACTGAACCTTTGATCCGAGTCATGGTGGAAGCTTCCAGCGCAGAATTGGCTAATTTCTGGACTGAAAATTTAGTTTTAGCAGTTCAGAAATACCACACTATTTGATGAAAATTGGGCATGGGGAATAGGGCATGGGGAATTGGTAATTGCTAACACTCTTCCTCTTCCCAGTGTACTTTCCCCATTTCTGATTTACATCAAATCGGTTAAATGATTCATAAAAACAACTTAAAATGATGATTTCTGTTGCCATCCCCACCTACAACCGCGAGCAAAGCCTGCGAGAGACGCTCGCTGATTTGATGGGGCAAGATTATCACAGTTTTGAAGTCTTAGTAATCGATCAAACTCCCATCCATGAATCGGAAACTCAAGTTTATTTAGAACAATTGGCCAATGCTGGTAGGATTCGCTGGTTTCGGGTAAATTGGGCGAATTTGCCTGGTGCTCGTAATTATGCGGTGCGGCGCGCCGTTGGAGATATTATTTTATTTATTGATGATGATGTACAGTTACCAAAGGGTTTTTTGGCTGCTCATGCTAGCAACTATTTAGCCCAACCGGATGTCGGATGTGTGGCGGGTAGGGTTTTTGACAGAATGAAATTGGGCGATTCTGGGGGCGATTTGGCGATCGAATATTTGCCACCAGAAGCGATGGATGCAGCGATTGGTTGGTATTTTATCGACTTGGTACATACTATACAACCACAGCAAGTGCTCTCGGCTAGAGGTTGCAATATGTCATTTCGCAGGGTGGTTTTTGCCGAGTGCGGTTTGAGCTTCGATGAGCGGTTTGCAGGTAGTGCGGTGCGGGAAGAGTCGGATTTTTGCTTGAGATTGCGATCGACTGGTTTTAAAATCTGGTACGATCCCAATGCTTGTTTAGTTCATTTGGGAGAAGAAAGTGGCGGGTGTCACGACATAAGTACGCGATCGCTCCAATATCAAGTCACATTTTATCACAACCACTTCCTGATGGGATTGAAAAATTTAACACTATTTCAATGCCTAAGATTTTTTGCCAAACTGTTTGACTGTCACGTTTTCGGCAATCCACCTTGCTACAAAAGTCGATCGCCCCTTAAAATCCTCACCAGATTTGCATTTTACATTCTCGGTTTTCTCAGCGCTATCAACACCCTAATTCAGTCCATCGCCAGAGACGGACAAATCTACACCCATCAAGATAACATCAACGCTAAATAATTGTTATTCCCAATCCCCATTTCCAATAAATGAGAATCCTCGTTGCGAGCCACACCTATATTGTTGACATCAACCGGGCAAAATTCAAGATTTTAGCAAACCTTGAACCTGGCATTCAAGTAACAGTTATAGTACCGCAACGCTGGAAACCCGGAGGCGTACAAAATAAAACCATAACAAGTGAATTTTATCAAGAAGGGTCATTTAAAGTAGTACCAATTTATAACTTTAGTCAAAACAATCAAGGCTTACTCACATTTGGAAAAGATTTAATCAAAGTTTTACAGCAATTTCAACCGCAGATTATCCAAGTCGAACAAGGTTCAAAATCCCTAGCCTATGCCGAGTTAATTTTACTAAATAATTTGCTCAATCTCAAAGCAAAAAATATCTTATTTACCTGGTGGAACTTATCCTATGAATTGAAATGGCCTATTTCCGTGTTAGAAAATTGCAATCTGCAAAACACCGATGGAATTATTGCCGGCAACCTAGACGGGGCTAAAATATTGCGCCAGCGGGGCTACACAGGTGCACTGCAAGTAATGCCACAACTGGGAGTAGATGAAACTTTTTTTTATCCCACTTCTAAAGATGCTGATTTATCACGAAAATTAAGGATTCAACCTACAGATTTTGTAGTAGGCTATGTAGGGCGGTTTGTCGAAGAGAAAGGATTGTTAACTTTGGCGACAGCTTTAGCAGGCTTGAAAAAATACCCTTGGAAATGGGTGTTAGTAGGGCAAGGAAAATTGCGATCGCAAATTACCGAAAAATCTCTTGAATGGGGCATCAGCGACAAAATAATCTGGGTAGAAAGCGTTTCCCATGAAGCTGTACCCCCATACATTAACTTGATGGATTGTTTAGTATTGCCATCCCAAACAAGTTATAAATTCAAAACTTTAACAACAGTAGGCTGGAAAGAACAATTTGGTCACGTTTTAATCGAAGCCATGGCTTGTCAAGTTCCAGTAATCGGTTCCGACTGCGGCGAAATTCCCCACGTTATCGGAGATGCAGGCTTAGTATTTCCTGAAGGAAATGTAGAAAAATTGCAAGACTGTTTGCATCAATTAATGGAGCAGCCAGAGTTGGTGTCAGATTTGGCTAAACGCGGTTACGATCGAGTCATGAAGAGTTATACAAACAAAGCTTTAGCTCAACAGTTATTAGATTTTTACAAAAAGTTACTTACCTCAGATGAAATAATAAAACTATAGCAATCCTTGCAGGAGTCGTAAAGTTTTTTACCCCACCCCAACCCGGATCTTATGAAGGGGAGGGAGTAAGAAATTCACAAATGATTTAGGATTGGTATATAGCAATCCTTGCAGGAGTCGTAAATATTTTTACCCCACCCCAACCCTCCCCTTATGAAGGGGAGGGAGTAAGAAATTCACAAATGATTTAGGATTGCTATATAGCCTCAGCGCCCAGGAAAAACAGCATCTTCTTCTTTACCCTTAAATAATAATATAAAATCCTCTTTTCATCGTCCTGTCTTAAACTCTCTCTTCTCTTGCTTCGCGTACTTCGCGCCTTCGCGGTTAAATCATTCCGATACAACCGGAATTGATATAAAACTAGAGCCTCAGCGCCCAGGAAAAACAGCATCTTCTTCTTTCCCCCCTTGGGGGGGGCTGGGGGGGTTCTTGCTTGGGGGTTCTTCCTTAGCATCAATAGCGCCTTAGCTGTTCAATTAATTCTTACCCTATAATACTAATTTTTTATGAAGCTGCATAGAATTCGATCCCCCCTAACCCCCCTTAAGAAGGGGGGGACAAGAGTCCAATCTTTCGTCCCCCCTCCCCCATCCCATCCCCCCTTGGGGGGCTGGGGGGGTGGGGATGCGAGGGGGATCGGAATATGTGCAACTTCACATTAAATTTGTATAACAACCAGTGCTAACAATGCGAATTCTCCAAATTATTCCCTCCATTTCCCTCGTCTACGGCGGCCCCAGTCAAATGGTACTCGGACTTTCAGCAGCCCTCGCTGCTAAAAACATTGATGTCACGATTATCACCACAAATTCTAACGGAGATATCGGTCAACTTCCCTTAGATGTTCCCCTCAATCAACCTCTAGAACAAAACGGCTATCAGATTATTTATTTTCGCTGTTCTCCCTGGCGCAGATATAAATTTTCCCTCTCATTATTGCAGTGGTTAAATGCTCATGCACACAAATTTGACCTAGCTCATATTCATGCTCTTTTCTCACCAGTAACTACCCTCGCTGCTACCATTGCTAGATATCACCATTTACCCTATATTATCCGTCCCTGCGGTATGCTCGATCCGGCGGATTTACAGAAAAAAAAGCTGTTAAAACAGATTTATGGTACTTTTTTAGAACGTCCTAATTTGTCAGGGGCTGCTGCTATTCATTTCACGAGTAAAGAAGAGGCTAAAATCTCAGCAAGATTTGGTTTGGATGGCCCAGATAAGATGCCTAGGCCAATGGATTTGGTGATTCCTTTGGGGGTGAGAGCAGGTTTGTTTTCTCATAAATTGCGAGCATCTTCAGTACCAACTATCTTATTTATGTCGCGCATTGAACCGAAAAAAGGGCTGGATTTGCTACTTCCGGCTTTAGAAAGTATTTGGAAATCGCACATCAAGTTTCATTTTATTTTGGCTGGTTCAAATCCCCAAGATGCCGATTATGAAACAGGAATTAAACTAAGAATACAGAATTCTATTTTAGCACAATGTACAACAATTACTGGTTTTGTGAGTGGTGATTTCAAACTGGAACTATTGACAAATGCTGACTTATTTGTATTGCCTTCCTATTACGAAAACTTTGGTATTGCTGTAGCAGAAGCAATGGCTGCTGGTGTACCTGTGGTGATTTCCGATCGCGTTCATATTTCCGCAGACATACAGGAAGCAGAAGCTGGTTGGGTTGGCCCTCTGGAAGTTGGGGCGATCGCCCATTTAATCAAATCAGCACTTCTCGATCCAGATGAGCGCCAACGGCGGGGATTGAATGGCAGAGAATACGCTAACAAGCATTATAATTGGGAGGCGATCGCCCAACAAACCATTGATGCTTACCAGCACATTTTGTCACCTATTAACTAACGGGACTGAAATTTACCTCTTACTTCTTCTCCGGCTGCGAGTTCTGGTGCTACTGGTATTAGAATTATCCGGTGATGGATTGATGCTGCTATTGCTTTTAACATCAGTAGATTCAGCGTTGGGTGCACTGTTGGCAGATTTTCTTCTAATGATAACCGGAGGATTAAAACCTCGATTGCAGGGTCTTCCCAAGGAGTCAATATTCCTGCGATAATCGCAAATTACCGCCTCTGCACTGGGTTTTTGACAATCACTGATAAAGGTTTTGGCTAATTGGTAATTGTTGTCATCTCTCTGCTGGGAAAACAGTTCCTTAGCTTGGTTAAAATCCGCTACTGCTTCCGATTTTGTACCCAACATACAGCGAATAGCACCTCGTTCCAAATAAGCCAAACCATAATTAGGATTAACGCGAATAGCTTGTTCGTAACTGCCGATCGCCTTTTGTTTATCTCCCAATTCATAATATACTTGACCGCGACCAAAATAGGCTTCTGCCAAGTTAGGATTAAATTGCAGCGCTCGATCGTAATTGTAAATGGCCTGCTGCTTGTTTCCCTGTTTTGAACTAGCGATTCCCAATCCGAGGTAAGCTTGAGGTATGTTGGGATTCAAACCTAAAGCCTGATTAAAGTTGAAAATTGCCCCTGAAACATCTCCCTTCTGAATTTTCAAAGAACCTTGATTGCTGAAATTTGCAGCTTTTTGAGCGATCGCAACTCTTTGATCGATCGCACCCTGATTCGTCCGGTAACTGGATAACTTATTTTGAGCTAGACTATAAACAGGTGTACGTGGATCGATCGCTTCTAAAAGGGCGATCGACTGCTGCCATTTAGCTTGGGACTGATGCCAAACTTCCACAGCATGAGGAGGCGTTTGCACAACCACAGCAGCCTCCATCGCCAATTTTTGCGCCCTTGCGAGACTTTCTGCGGCTTGTAAATTTTGCTCAACAGGAACCAAAGTCTGGCTAAGTTGCAGCAAATCTGCCCTTGCTTGTGGATAGCCACAGCCAGGTAAGTTAGGAATTTTATCTAAAGAAGCGATCGCTTCTTTAAGGCGTTTATGGAAACTTCTCAGCAGATTGACATCGGTTGCTGTCACAGCATTCTGGGTTTCAGTTAGCAATATTTTCGATTGCTTCAGTGTGGAATCGGCTGCTTGAGTTAAGGCGATCGCACCGGCACTGATTCCCAACACCAAAACCCCTAAACTTGCGGCTAACGCTAGGGGTATTTTAGGAATTACCCAATTAACTTGATTGTGAGTGGGCGATCGCACCGAGAGCCCCTCGCCGGCAGTTTCCGCCTCTGACTCCACCTCCAACTCCCAAGCCGGAAGCTGTAAATCATCCCCTGCTGTTACCGCCGCCAATTCATTAGTAATTGGAACCTGATTATTCCTATTTGTAGGGCGATACTTGTCAACCAAACCCTGCAATCCTACTTGATATCCTTGGGATACCCCATAAAATATCCACTCTCCATTTTTTCGAGACAAATGACCCAATTCTATAGCCGTCTCTTGCTGCCAATTATCGGTTAATTCATATCGAACCAGTTCCTTTCCCGTATCCAAATTTAAAATTTTGATTGCAGGACTTTTGATGTTGCTAAAACTTGCATTAATTTGCTGTGCACCGTGAATTGTGACTGCAAAAGTTATGGCCTGAATTTGGGGATTAATTTTATCTAAAATCACCCCATAAGTCGTCTTATTTTTTTTACCTCCTTTGTGGCGATCGGGAATAGATTGCAGTACGGAACCATCACAGGATTTGAGATTATTGTAAAAGATAAAATATTCATCATTAGGTATTTTGCCATCAGCACCTAGCATAAACGCCGAGACATCAATATCGTAGTTTTCTCCAGCCTCTGTCACCTGCCAACCAAGGGCGATCGCCATTTTTTTTAAATCCGGGGCTGCTTTAGAGAGATTAAATGTTGCACCCTGAGCTAACTGCACTGCCATCTGCTTATTTGTCAATCATCAGATTTAGTAGTGACCATCTTAATATTAATTTCCACTATAAATGTTGACTTGTAATAAGTTTTAATATTTTGCATAAGCTAGGGTAATTAGCGTAATTTAGGGAGACTTACTTACATAGAATCACCTACGTAAAAACCGGGCTTTATCCAAAACCCGGTCGATCGAATAGATTGAATTTAATGCTACTTTTGAGCTGAATTCGTAGCAGGCGGTAGACTTACAAAGTTACCAAAGACTCCCACTGTTTGATAGCTTTTTTTGCCGACTTCAGTGGTGTAAATACTGACTACCCCTAAATTTTCTCGCTGGGTTGTATTGTCGAGCAATTGTTCGATGGTACTGCGCTGGGAAGTCAGCAAATTTTTGCAACTGCCGATCAAAGTATCTGTAACACCAGTTAGAGCTTTAGGAATCCGAGAATCTTTACAGACAGTGCTTTCGAGCTCTGTTTCCAGTTTGCCAGAAGCATAAGTTAGGTATTTGTCTCTGGGAGGATTTGTAAAGGCCATACCGGCGGCGAGTATTGTCAGGGCGATCGCGACTTTGCCTACATTGCCAAAAAAATTAGAAGTTGGCTTTTGAGTATTCATTGGTTTATCAATAATCATTTTTTACCTAGCCCGGTTGAGTTATAAGCTTATCTTGATTTAAACTACACTTTCTAGGAAACGGATTTCAGAAAGGAGAGGACAGTTTTTAGATTGGAGGCAAGTTGGGAGTATGTCTCTAGCTTGTCCACCTTCCTTGTACCTTCGTCTTGGCGACAAATCCGCATAAATCTAGGTACTAGCTCACAGATTGTCTCGATGGGTTTCAAGGAGACGAAAATTTTAAAATGTACAGGTGCTCAACGCCTTACGGCATCAAAGGTTTAATCAGCTTACACCCAGGGTCAGGGTAGGTGTGTGAATCGACGTGCTCAACGCCTTACGGCATCAAAGGTTTAATCACACACTAATGGCTAGAAGTTCAGAATATACCCTCTAGTGCTCAACGCCTTACGGCATCAAAGGTTTAATCACTAGCTGCGCGATTGATGTTCGTTACCTTCACCAGTGCTCAACGCCTTACGGCATCAAAGGTTTAATCACTGGTTTTACATCGGAGATATGACAGGCTTTCAATCGTGCTCAACGCCTTACGGCATCAAAGGTTTAATCACGTGGGACAACAGCCGCCACCTTGCTCAAGAAACTGTGTGCTCAACGCCTTACGGCATCAAAGGTTTAATCACGAGGATAGGGGGGAGGAGTAGGAGAAGGAACAGGATAAGGTGCTCAACGCCTTACGGCATCAAAGGTTTAATCACGGTCTTCCTGGTCGTGGTAAAAGTCTATTGATGCTTGTGCTCAACGCCTTACGGCATCAAAGGTTTAATCACGGATTTCCGACGGTGGAGCGGTAATCCTGATCGGAGTGCTCAACGCCTTACGGCATCAAAGGTTTAATCACAGAGGATTCTTGTGGCGTTTCGCGCGGATAGGGTAGTGCTCAACGCCTTACGGCATCAAAGGTTTAATCACCTCCTCGAACTCTACTCCCACATTGGCGATCACATGTGCTCAACGCCTTACGGCATCAAAGGTTTAATCACATCCGTCTTCACCTGGAGCAAATAGCGGATCACCGTGCTCAACGCCTTACGGCATCAAAGGTTTAATCACACTATCTTCAGAAAAACTGGTGAAAAAAATATAGTTGTGCTCAACGCCTTACGGCATCAAAGGTTTAATCACATTTGCCCTTTGTCGGCAGATTCAGGATTGTAATAATGTGCTCAACGCCTTACGGCATCAAAGGTTTAATCACGGTATCCCAGGTTGGCTCGTCTTCGCAGAAAAAAAGTGCTCAACGCCTTACGGCATCAAAGGTTTAATCACTTGAGTCTGACACTCGCAGAAACCGCTTCAAGAAGTGCTCAACGCCTTACGGCATCAAAGGTTTAATCACGCTGTAATCCACCACATCCACGCCGACAGCTCTAGAGTGCTCAACGCCTTACGGCATCAAAGGTTTAATCACGTTCTGTTGGTCGGTTCGACTGTGGATAATTGAAGTGCTCAACGCCTTACGGCATCAAAGGTTTAATCACCTGAGGCTGGAGGCTTTGGGTTACTCTCATCCCTGTGCTCAACGCCTTACGGCATCAAAGGTTTAATCACGCTAAATGGCTTTGAATCAGTTTGGACACGGCTTGTGCTCAACGCCTTACGGCATCAAAGGTTTAATCACATCGATATTTACGGCGGCGATCGGGCCGAGTTTCTCGTGCTCAACGCCTTACGGCATCAAAGGTTTAATCACCAGCCTAAACTTGGTATTTTCTTCTTTTTACCTTGGTGCTCAACGCCTTACGGCATCAAAGGTTTAATCACTTTTGCGCCATGCGTGATTTCGATTGGGGATATCAGTGCTCAACGCCTTACGGCATCAAAGGTTTAATCACAGAAACCAATTTCCATCTGCAACTGAGGAAAATCTTTGTGCTCAACGCCTTACGGCATCAAAGGTTTAATCACTCCCAGCAAGTAGCAAACCTTTTGGACTGGGTAAACGTGCTCAACGCCTTACGGCATCAAAGGTTTAATCACGCTAGGTTGCCTTTGGCAAAGTCTAGGAATCGAGGTGTGCTCAACGCCTTACGGCATCAAAGGTTTAATCACGTCGGCAAGTGTCGAGTGACGGGCGAATTTATCAAGTGCTCAACGCCTTACGGCATCAAAGGTTTAATCACGGTAATCAAGCCTCAAGATGATAAAGATTCGTATGTGCTCAACGCCTTACGGCATCAAAGGTTTAATCACAGCCGGACCAGAAGTTATCACGGGAATGTTGAGGTGCTCAACGCCTTACGGCATCAAAGGTTTAATCACTCTCTTCAGCTTCTTTGACACCCATTTCAGATATGGGGTGCTCAACGCCTTACGGCATCAAAGGTTTAATCACGCTTGAATGTCCCTTCGTAAACGCCAGCGACTGGTGCTCAACGCCTTACGGCATCAAAGGTTTAATCACACCGCTGCTGTCACCTCGGCATCACGAGCGATCGCGTGCTCAACGCCTTACGGCATCAAAGGTTTAATCACGCGCTGCTCAAGCCCATTCCCGAAATCCCCGAATTGTGCTCAACGCCTTACGGCATCAAAGGTTTAATCACGAGCTTGGTTTGTTGAATGGTCGGAACTAGAAAGGTGCTCAACGCCTTACGGCATCAAAGGTTTAATCACACGGCAAGCCTAGCGAACTCCTTTAAAAGCTCTTGTGCTCAACGCCTTACGGCATCAAAGGTTTAATCACTCTTAATGCCGGTGAGAGCGATCGCTTTTTCTAAACGTGCTCAACGCCTTACGGCATCAAAGGTTTAATCACATTGGCTGCTGAGAGTTTGGCTGAAGAATTCCAAAGTGCTCAACGCCTTACGGCATCAAAGGTTTAATCACTGAAGCCATCCTATGCACTCGCGTTCGTTGTCATGTGCTCAACGCCTTACGGCATCAAAGGTTTAATCACTACTTGCGAATCAAATAAGTAAAAACTGGCTTACCTAGTGCTCAACGCCTTACGGCATCAAAGGTTTAATCACATGAGCTAATTGTTTCTGCAATGAAGGATTTGTCAGTGCTCAACGCCTTACGGCATCAAAGGTTTAATCACGTCCAATATTTCTGATTCATAGCAGGAATCAGAAAGTGCTCAACGCCTTACGGCATCAAAGGTTTAATCACAAACTATGAAACCCAAAAAGAAAATCACAGCCCATATTGTGCTCAACGCCTTACGGCATCAAAGGTTTAATCACGAAAAATAGTAGGAGAGGGAAGAGATGGGATTGCATTTGTGCTCAACGCCTTACGGCATCAAAGGTTTAATCACGGCGTGATTGCGGGGGCTTCTTCCTCACCCCACCAGTGCTCAACGCCTTACGGCATCAAAGGTTTAATCACAAATATTTCAAAGGAGATGCTGAGAAGGAAGTTTGGGTGTGCTCAACGCCTTACGGCATCAAAGGTTTAATCACGCCCGATCGCTGGTTGTTTATGGAGTTGACGTGTAGTGCTCAACGCCTTACGGCATCAAAGGTTTAATCACTATCCGAAGCGATTGCCTCAGTCAAATCCTTGATGTGCTCAACGCCTTACGGCATCAAAGGTTTAATCACACATAACGGTCACATAACGGTCACATAAAATTAATGTGCTCAACGCCTTACGGCATCAAAGGTTTAATCACAGGCTCTTCAGTTGTGGATTCTGGTGATTGCTGCTATTGTGCTCAACGCCTTACGGCATCAAAGGTTTAATCACTAGCGGTTCCTGAAACCCTTATCAGATAACCATCCCTAGTCGATTTTACAAGCACCTCCCGCTTAATAGCAACAAAATCTCAAAAAAAGCCAAAAACTAGCCATAAAACCCAAATCCCAATTCTCTCAAACCCTTACCCTGTCTAACATCCAGAGTTTTGCAAGCACCTCCCGAACCCTAAAAAAGGCTGAAACATAGATAGGACAAGGGTTTGCAGCCATACAACCTCAAAAAAAAATTCCACAAGCAGAGGTGCTTAAATTTTCCTCAAACCAGCCGATAGGAATCTCCCAATGGGGGCCAAGCACCAGGGCGGTTGTAAGCACAAAGGGTACTCGCACACTGATGAGACAAACGGACAAGCAACAAACTATCCTCCGATGCCAACACCTTCTCCAACTCCCATCGTAACTTTTCTCGCTCCCGCTGACTCAGCCAAGCACGAAAAATCGAATATTGGATTCTTTCACCATAACCTTGCAGCAAGCTATAAGCCTTTCGCCAGCGTTTTTGGCAACGAATATCGTAGGTAATTAGATACCAATTTTTTGCTTCAGCCATTGTCACACCTCACCGCACAATCAATTGTGCAAATAAACCACCCTCACCCATCCATTCCTTTTCCAAAAGACGCACTTCTAACTCCAACAAACGACGATAGGTAAGAGCATAACCAGTCACAGGATGCTTGCAAGTTTCCTGCTTACGGCTTTCGTATAAATCCACTATCCTGCGTCGCCCCGCGTCACTTAACCAAACTTGTTCTCCCCTCACCTCAAAATCAGTTTGGGGTTGCCATTGCCCTCGGTTAATTGAACCCATAACCACCATATCCACCAAAGGAACGCGGAAAATTTCCATCAAATCTAAGGCTAAAGGTGAGGCTTGAGAACGAGGTTGGTGATAGAAACCTAAAGCTGGTTCTAAACCCACACTGAGGATGGCATTCATCACATCTTTCAGGAGTAAAGCATAGCCAAAACTCAACAAAGCATTAAATCGATCCTTGGGCGGGCGACGGTTACGACCACAAAAATGCAACAGGGGAGAAACATCATTACCAATCAGATAAGGTAAGGCTCCAAAATATAGCGCAGCCAAGTTTCCTTCTAATCCTAATAAGTTTTCTAGACCTTTGGCTTTGGGAACTTGAGCCAGAACAATTTTCATTTGATTAATGGCTTTTTTTAGCTCCTCTGATGCTTCCTTGCCACGTCCACCGCGCATTAAAAATTTGCGCTGTCCTTGACCCCGACAAATAACTAATTTTCGGGCTAATTCCAAACATTTTTCCGAATTACTCAGTGCTGCATATTGACGAATTCGACGCTGAATGCTACCACCACGAGCATCGAAACTTCCCACATAGCGTCCCCCGCCAGAAACAAAGTGAATTCCGATCGCCTGTTCGGTGCAAAAGTACAAAGCTTGGGTGGAAATTTGGGAGAAACTATGGAGTACAATTTGACCAATTTGCCGGCCTGGTAGGATTTCTGTAGGCTGATGGCGGCGAGATATTTTGATTTGTTCTCCGCAGCGCCCTACTGCTGTTCCTGGTTCTAAAACATGAATAATTTGTCGTTCGTCGTCTTCAGGAAACAAGCGAATGGGCTGCCATTCTCGATTATGGGCAAGTCGAGCTTCTTCTGGCAAGCAAACTGGAGCAAGGGAGCAGCGGGTACAGAGGCGCTCGTTGTCGGTGACTGGTGGGCGACAGGGGGACTGGCGGAGCGATCGCGCTTGTTCTATAGCCTCTCTCACCGCAGTGCGCCCTGCATCATCAAGGGGGACGCGCACCATCACATTATCAGCGTGGTAGCGGATGCGCCCTTCTGGGACAGAAATACCCTTGGCTAATTCAATCAACCAAGCATAACTGAGAATTTGCAGGCGATCGCTCTCCCAAGCTTGGGGCTGATTATGTGCATCTCGGTGACAGCGCCCCCGTTTGTGCTCGTAGGGAATGGTTTCCCCATCGCGGGTGCGAAGGGCATCTAGGCGGCCGCGCAACCCCAATTCTTCACTTTCGAGGTACAATTCTTCCCACTCTTCATCCTCCTGTTTTTCCAGTTCTGCGTGCAGTCGGCGGCCAGCGAATACTGCCGCATCTTGGGTGTGGAGTTCTTCTACTTCTTCGAGGTAGAAAAGGCGGGGACAGTAGGCAAAAGCATGGAGGGCACAAACACGAATGGTGCTTTGTTTTGGGGGTAAAAAAGAGTCAATTTCAAGTGCTTGCATAGTGAAATCTGGCTAGAGTAATTTTTTTTCACCTGATGCTTGTTCAGGCTGAAATTACTCTAGCTATTTACCCCGGCAAAAAAACTTCCGCTTACCTGGAAGTTTTGGGAAATAACAACGCTTACGCACCCAACCAAAGAAACCGGGTTTTTTACGAAAATACTTCGTTTTGGCCCACATATCTTCTAAAAAACCCGGTTTCACCAGTCCCCATGCCTAAGTCATAATTTACTTGAGCGTTTCGGAGTAAGTTTTACAGGTGGCTGAATTTTTACCCAACAAAATTCGGATAATTCACCAAAGCTAAAACGCTGAAAAGTCCCTTGTCCAGTTTGGCGATCTATCCACATAGGTAGACCAATCAAACCACGCTTATCTTTTACTAACCAACGAATTTTTCCATCACTTTCCCGATAATTTCTCACACCATTAACCAGCGCCCAAGATTCTCCTAAACTTAATCCCCCAAACCGGGTAATTTGTTCTGGAGATGCCAGAGCAATAACTACTCTTTCTGATAGTTTGATTCTAGCAGATTCTTCACTGGAATCAATCTGTAACACGACTTGCAAACCTGTGAGTAGTTCTTGATGATTTGGCTTAGAAAAGTTACTGGTTGGGTAAACTCCCTCTCCATGCTTTTTAACGCGATTTTTCGCTTCAGTTCCCACTACAAACTTATGGCTTCGTTGTTTGCGAATAATTCTAGATACTGGCGGATCGCTGCCGATGATTCCCATTGCCAGCTTTACACCAAAATGGGCAGTCATATCTTCTTCGCCAACTAAAGAAAGCAGAAATCCATAAACAGTCGAGGGTGGTGGATAGCGGTAAGTTTCCTTGAAATCTCTAGCAAAACTGCGAGGAAAGCTGGTGCAAGGACATTCTAAATAGAGCAAATTATTCATTAATCCTTTACCTCCTATCGCTCGGTTAGACGCTTTTTGGCTACTGCGATCGCTTCTTTTATCCCTGGATACACTGTCACACCCAAATCTTTCAATTGTTCGCCGTAAGTATCGACAATCTCACCGGCTACAATCAACTCACTGGCTGGGATATCTTTTACTTTCACTAAGCGCACCAATTGAGGGCAACCAATGGATTCATCAATGCGTTTGAAGCAATTCATAATCCAAGGACTTGGATCGTTTGTAATACGAATAACTATTGACTCAGGACGAAATTCATACAAAAAACGGGAATGATTGCCACCAACGTGCCGAATTGCTGCCATTGCATCAAGGGTTAAAACTGCCCTTTCCGGTTTTTTCAGGCTTTCGGGTGTGAGTGCGATCGTGTACTGGTAGGCTGTGCGATGAATTTCTGTACTGTGAATTGAAGTTTTGCCTTTTTGACCTCCTGTAGAACCAAAAGCGATGTCCCCCCAATAAGGATCGAGACTAATAGCACGACTTACTTCTAATACACCACGGCGCTTTTTGGTGGCATCTTCATTATCGGCACCTTTTTTTGCATCCATGTAGCCAAATAAATCATCATCAATGAATTCTGTAGGGCTATAAGTTGCTCCTTTTTTATCCTTTTCTCCTTTGAGATGATACTTATCATCATCAGAATTAAAGGTCCGATTGACTTGTGATTCACAGGTATTCTGCAAATACTCACGAATTGCCCAACGAATTGCTTCCGCACTGACGGTGGTGTATTGGTCATTACCACAGGTAATTTTCTGCAAGGTTGATAGGGTACTACCATCGCCTTCGCCTCGGTTATTAGCAGCGATCGCAGTGGGGGTGACAACAGTTACAAACAAATGCTTAGACATGATTTTGCTCCTTATTGGTTGAAAAATTATGGTAAAATTTGACATCACTTACGCACCCAACCAAAAAAACCGGGTTTTTTAACGAAAATACTTCGTTTTGATCCACATAGTCTCTAAAAAACCGGGTCTCTGGTGCCCCATGCGTAATACCAATTTAATATGAGGCTGCATATATTTCGATCCCCCTAAATCCCCACCCCCCCCTAGGGCGTGTTTTCTCTCCCCGGAGATCCCCCCCAACCCCCCTTAAAAAGGGGGGAGAAAGAAGCTCAAAGTCCCCCTTCTTAAGGGGGATTTAGGGGGATCAGGATCTGATGGATCAGGCAAGAAAACACGCCCTAGCCCCCCCCAAGGGGGGAAGGGGGACTTTGAGAAGAATCTTGTCCCCCCCTTATTAAGGGGGGTTAGGGGGGATCTGATTCTATGCAGCTTCATAAAAAATTGGTATAAGTCCTATTTGAAAATTACAAACTCTCTTCATAGACTTCTGATTCTGTTTCAGTTTCAGGATCGGGTAACTCGATCGAATCATCATTAGAGTCAGTAATATTGTCTTTTTTCTTGCTTTGATAGGTGGCGATCGCCAAAATAGTCAAATCGCGAGCTTTACGCCATTCTTCGCCGTGAATCCAAGCGTAGATTTCTCTGCCGACACCTTGGGATTTCTTGCTCCGAAATTGGCTCAAAAAACCTACCAAGGCAGTTGCAAACTCTTGGCGCGTGCTGGGGCGTTGCAAGCGATAGATTGCTTTGTCTGTGACTTGTTCATAATCAAGTTTACGACCCTGTTTTTCTGCTTGCTTTATCTGTCCACGTAGATATGTACCGAAGGAACCCTGTACAGCATCGAACAAAATTTGTTCATGTTTTTGCAAATGTTCTGTCATAGCAATTAATCCTTTTCGTTCGTACATATCATTAGCTTTGTGAAACTCATAGAATTGGTTATACCAAGGTTTTGCCATCACTAAATTATCAGCAATCCAAGGCAATACCTTGGAAAGTGCCAGCCAAGACTCACCTTTATCAGTAACACGCACTTTAGTAGGAAATAAGGCGATCGCACTTTGATAGATTGCCAATATGGCATCCGAAGCACGAATGCGATACACAGCCTGTTTCAAACCCGATTGCTGTCCATCCCAAGGCTGTTTACCTAGTTGATATACTTCACAGTAATCAACTTTTTGTGGTTTCAGGTTCTCAGATGTCCATTCTTCAAGTAACAGTCGTAAACCTGCTTCCCCCGCACTAGGTGCTCGAAAGTCTTTGTAGCTACGATTACTAAGTTGACGGCGGCGCTGCACCCATGCTAAAAGGTTCGTAACCTCTGGTATCACGAGTGCATAACGTCTTGGTGGCAAAAGGTAGTAGTTACAGGCGATCGGCAAAAATAGTAAAGTAATAAATCCACTAGGTGATTCTTGGTATTCACCATTGATATAACACTCCACTAATCCAGGTAAATGATGCCCTTTAACATTAATTTCTGGTAAGAATTCACCTTTTTTGTTAAAAGCTTTAGCAATTCTATTTGGATCTAAGTAGTAGCACCAATCCAGAAGAGTATAACTTTGGCTAATTTCAGGCTTGTCTGATTCTAGGGAAAAAGCAATAGATTTATTGATATAAAACTTTTTCTTGCCTTCCTTGGGTTTATTCGGATCTTCAAGAAATCCTTTTTGTTTAGAATGTTGTAAAAAAGTTGATAGCACTCCTTGACTAAAGGTATATCGCCCTTGGCTACTGAGGTTAAGTGCGGGTACAACTAACAATCCATCTTCAATTTTATAGGCCTGCTGAATCAGCCACTCTATCGCCTCTTTATCGCTACATTCCCAATTTATAGAAATAGCTTCTTCACTGACTTTCCATTTAATACAAATAGGAGCATCTTCAGGGTTGAGTATAGAAAGAGCTAGTGCCAATCCTGCAATGCCCGCCCGATGTGGCAAAAGAGTATTGGGTTCAAATAGTGACACTTCAAATGTACTCAATTTTCATCACCTCCTTTTACATTATATGCTCCTATTTCCTCGCAATATGACCATTCATTACTAGGAGCAATTGGATAGCCTTTTTTGTGTCGCTTCCAATTATTTACCTTCTTTGTCAGTAGCAAAGGAATAGTATAGCGTGGCAATTCTTTAGCTGGTAAACTCTCAATAATAGAAACATCTTCCTCTAGTATTGCTGTCACAGTATACCCAGCTTTACGACAAGGTGCGGGGTAAGTTTGCCAATTTTTATACGGGCTAAATAAAACAGTTTCTTCATCGGGTTTCCCTTGGTGGGAAGTTTGTTCTAGCCATGTTGCCAAATCTGCTTGAGAGACTTCACCTGTAAATTTTTCTATCATTGATTGAGCATTCTGCAAGTCTTCTTGAGCATAGGGAAATCTTACTTTAGGATCTGGATAAAAAATGGCATCAAGTGATTTCCCGATATAACGGCGATTTAGTCTACCAAGACGCTGAATTAAGCCTGGAGGATCGGCAATTTGCGACACTAATAATGTGGCAGATAAATCGAGGGACATTTCGGCAACTTGAGTGGCGATCGCAATTACAGGCTCATTTTTATTGAAAGCATCTATCACTGCACGATGATGTTCGACTCGATCTTGATAACGATAGCGGCTATGATAAAGCAAAGCATTTAATCCGCGTTCTTTTGCCTCTTGGTAAACTGCGATCGCTGTTCCCACCTGATTGCATACCCATAGCACTTTTCCGCAAGTGCGATCGCCGTTGGTGAGTGTATAGATTTTATTAAATTCTTGTTCAACTCTCTCCCAATTAGGAGACTCCAATAGCTGAAATTGATAGCGAGGCAAATTTTCTAAATCTTGCGGGCCGTGAATAACTTCAAGAGGTTCGCCAACTGCTTTTTTAATAGCGTCTAACTGCCAAGGCAAAAAAGATGCTGACATCAGTAAAACAGGAGCTTTGACAACTTCAAGAAATCGCAGTAAACTACCAAATAGGCGATCGTCATAACAATGCACTTCATCGAAAACAAAAGCAGCTTGGGCGATGGCGGGAAAGCAATACATTGGTCGGCGATTACATTGTAATAATCCCAATACGGTATCTACCGTACAAACACTCACTTTTGCACCCCAAGCTTTAAAGGATTCTAACTTAATTTCTAAGTCATCTTCATCACCTGTTGATGTTATATGTGCTAAATCTACGGCTGCACGAGAATGGAGTAAAACAGAGTCAACTTGATTGTGAACATAGTCAATAAAGCCTTCTGTACTTGTTCCTGTAGTTGGATAACAGAAAAACAGTTTTTTGCCTAAAGCATATCGTTTTGCCCAATTATAAGCGCCGAGGGTTTTACCAGTGCCACATCCAGCCCTTGCTAGGGTGACTCGCGTTGGTGTATTTCCCAAGTCAATTTGAAAAGGACGAATTGAATTCCCTGCTAAACGTCGATCGATAACTTGTTGGATTTCTGCTTCATTCAGGGTAAATGTAACTTCTTTCTCGATCCAATTTTTAATTTTTTGATTAGTATTTGGCAACGCCGAACCCACCGCATCACCAGCCACAATTAAGGATTTAACTACATCTAAAAAACCTGGCTCGTGTTGCCAATCGAGAAAACCATTTTCGTCATCTAATACCTCAAGCCGTTTTTGTTTGATGTCTGTAATTTGCCATTCAGTGGGGAGTTTTGGCAGTTTTAGATTAGGTAAACCCAAAGCTTTGACCCCATATTTGAGCAAGCCTCGAAAATACTTAGGTTCAGTGTATAAGTAAAGACGATCGCTGCCCGATCCTTCTCTGATTTCTCCTAAATCATCATTTGGCTCTTGTTTTCTGGAGTTCCATCCCAGTTTTAAATGATGACCTCCCGCTGCCGCTAGTGCTGTCAAAAAATCACTATCTGGACATTCCTGTAGCCATTGGCGATACTCCCAAGCTAGAAGAATTGAAACTACTTCATGCCGAATTAATTGGGGATTTTTCAGTGGGTTGCGTTGGTGTCGTACCACCATTTGAAAATGGTCATTAGCTTTCCCCCAATCATGCAAATATGCAGCGAGACGTGCTGTGGCTCTAAGTTTGGATAAACTACACTGCAAATTAAATTGAGCAATCAGAGAATGGCCTAAAACATCTACTAATGTTGTAACTGCATCGACAACTGCTGCTGTATGTCCAACTAGGGTATAAGTTGCACGCCAAGGTTTTTCAACAGATTTTGCTAGTAGGCGATCGGGATATAATTTAGGCTTCATTATCTACCTCATTAGTTGGAAAAAACCAACCACAACCAAAGTGTTTACGACCGCCTAACCCGTTAGTTTGTAATTTGATCGAATCCTCTTCGCTGAGTCCTTCTACCACAATACCAAAACCTACAACGTGCTTTTCTTTGATTTTTAGCGCCCGCCTTGCCAGGTTTCCATCTGTATCACTATCAATAAATACCTGACCTTTAATATCAAGATTATTCAGAGCTTTTTGACAGGATTCCAGGAAATGAACTGGCATTTCATGGTTGTTTACTTCCTTTAAGTTAAATGTCACCAGTCGAGATTTCAGACTTTTACTCGCCATCGGTAAAGCTAGTTTAGGACGTACTAAACGAATGAGATGCCCTCGGATGTTCAGAACTAGATTTTGTAGGCGATACCAATCCTGTATTTTTTCAGCCGGAAACCGTAACCGCAGTTGGGAGAATTTATTTAGATAAATTTTTCCTTGTTTATCAGGCAAGCCAGAAATACTAGATAATAAAACATCATCTGGGAAATTTTTACCTGCTAAAAAAGTCTGTTTTAATGCGGAATATAGTGCGTATCCATGATCCGCTGGTAAAGTTTGACCGATGACGCTAAAACACAACTCTACATAAGGCAAACTATTATCTTGTTGTTGCTCGCGATCGCATTCAGTGACTACCATAACTAGATGACTCCTGAAAAACTCTTAAAAAATTTAGTCAAGGTGTTATTGAGCATGAATATCCAATGGCGATCGGGTATTCATGCCCCGTTTGATGCGTACACACCATTCCCAGGCTCTTAAGCTTGGGTTGTATTTTTACCCGCTAGGCGTTAATAACTCGCCAAGAGTTACGGCCTTTGTGCAAAATTACCCAATTATTTAATTCCAAAAAACGCCCTACTGTGCATTTTTTAAGTTCCGACTGGGAGATTCCGAATTTTTCGGAAACCAGATCGGTTGTTAAAGGGCTGTCTTCGGTTAGCGCTGCGATCGCGGATGAAAATAGCGGAAGCTCACGGAAATCAGGAGTTTTCCCATGACTGCGTGGGACAGTGTTCATTTTCCTGACTCCCTTTTCAATTTCGATTTTTTTTGGCATGATGCTGTTAGTTATATATTGTTGGCTCTCCGGTCTAATGGCCAGAGAGTTTTTTTTACTCTTTTTGGCGCTTCGCCTAAAGGGCTAATTACATTTAATATATTTCAATGCAATGATGGCTGTCAACAGAAGAGCCAAAAAAAACTAAACGCCTAACGGCAATCAGAGGTGGTTGAAAGTTAAGGCTGTATTTTAGCCTAGAGAGCGAATTAGTGCTCAACGCCCGCAGGTGGGGCATCTTAGGTATCAAGTCAGTCAGCTTACCACAGTCGTACACGATTTTGCTACTCCCCTTTAACTTTTGTAATACTGGCTCATCCCTTCCACCTCGTCGCGCACCAACTGCACCAACTCCGGCGGACTTTTCACCCTCGCCCCTTTCCCATACCCCAACACCCACCGCTTGATCTCATTAAGTCCCCCCACTGTCATCCTCAATGTCACCGCCCCATCGGGATGTTGTTCAATTTCCTGGGTTGAATGCCATCGCCTCTCCCAGATATAGGGTGCTGTGGGCCGATCGAACCAAATGACTACCTCCACCGGTTTACCCTCTCCTACCTCAGCTTGAAAAATCCGATCCAGATGTTCTTGAGCATTAAATGTGCGATCGCGCATAAATTTAGTATTAAGAATTTCTAAGCTTTGAATGCGATCGACTCGAAACCACCTAATAGCTTGGCGTTGTTGACAAAATCCAATTACATAAGGGTTGGTTCCTCGGTAAATATGCAGCAAATAAGGGTCTAGCACTCGTTCAGATGTAGCATTGCGACTTGCTGTGAAATAACACATCCGAACTTGGTGAGATGTCCTACAAGCTTCTAATAATTGATTCCAGATTTCCGGGTTAAGATAGTTTTCTACCCCATTTCTAAAAACGATCCGTTCATCGGCAATTCTTTGGAGATCGATCCAAGTTTGTGCTGGCAATCTTTCACTCAATCGCTCGATGGCCGATCGCAATTCTTTGGTATAAGTTGAACCTGAGTAAGCTTGCAACATTCTCGCTCCCAATGTCAGAGCAAATAATTCGCCTTGACTTAGAGAAATACTAGGCAAGCGCCAATCTGGATCGGTATAGTGAAACCCTTTTTGCCGATTGAAATTCAACGGGGCGCTGAACCGATCCCGCAAAAAAGCCAAGTCATTACGGACTGTCCTTTCACTAACTTCTAAGGCTTCAGCAATTGTTACTGCTGTTTGCCGCGGGGCTGTCCGCAATAGCTGGTCAATTTGCAACAACCTTTCTAAAACACGAGACATAAACCTAATTTTCGCTGGGTTATCCTGATATTAAATAGTCAAGTCGGCAAAAAACTTTCCGCCTTCACAAAAAACTTACAGCATATTCCATGTCTATCTGGTACTGACACCAATTTTAAAAAAGAATGCAACAGTAGTCTTGTCCCTCCCCTTTATAAGGGGGGGTTAGGGGGGGTCAAAGATTGTTGCACGATTTTAGAGAAATGGTATAACAATCTGGCGACACCAGTAAGGTGCGTCACCATCCCTCAATCAGCAAGTTCTATCCTGGGAGCTGGGGACGACGAACCTTACCAATTAGCTAAATTAAGACTGTACTTGATGAGCTTGGAATATGCTGTATAAAATCTTACCTTAATTTTAACTCACTGAAAACAATGAACGAAGACACCATGGAAATAGTACGTTTTCACGCACATATTTAGTTCGACACTGATAGTCGTGATGTGGCTGCGCGTCTACGTGAAAGATTAACTCGGTTTGAGGTGCAGCTTGGGCGGTGGCATGACAAACCCATTGGCCCCCACCCCCAAGCAATGTATCAAATTGCTTTTTTACCAGCACAGTTTGGCCAAGTCGTTCCTTGGTTAACGATCCATCGCCAAGGGCTAAATATTCTTGTCCATCCCGAAACAGGCGACGATGTGGCCGATCGCACCATACATTCTTTGTGGTTGGGAGAAAAACTAGAGTTGAATGTCGAATTCCTGCGATAAGCGGAGCCTGGTTCCGTAATCAGGACAATGCCGATATCAGGGACATCGAATTCGTGACATACTCCCACTTCAGCGAGATTTACGCCGCTCTATCTCCCGCTGCAACTCCTCAATCTGACGCCGCAGAGCCTCGGCTTCACTGTTAGGTGTTTGAGATTTCACGTCAACAGCACCCTCAGATACCGCCCGCTTGTAGTTCCCCAACTTGATTTGGCGATATTCCTCGGAACTTGCCCAATCTCGCAAATAGCGCAGACGTTCCACCGGAAACGGGTGACTGAGCATGGTGCCAGAGCCGCCGTTGTAGAGTAAAAATTTATACACTTGGTTGAGGTTGTCGCGATCGAGTTCTTGATAATTATCAGACTGACGGATAAATTCTTGCAAACTACATTCGCTAGCATATTTGCTACTAACTCCCGCCAGTTTCATCATTGTTTTCATCACACTATTCAAATCATCTGTGACTAACAATGCAGCCCTATCTGCCGATAATTCTGCCTTGCGCCGCCACTCATAAAAAGCATAAATCAAACCGCTACTGACCATATTTCCCAAGCCGAAAGTCATCTCCCCTATCGTCGAAGCAACGCTCATTGCCCACATCGCCATTTGATTTAAAGTGGGATGACCGCATTTAATGTGTCCCAACTCATGAGCCAATACCACCTTAATTTCTGCCTCATCTAATAAATCCAAAAGACCAGTATTTAATACGACATAGGGCTGGTTTTTTCCCAGGGCATAGCTATTGACTGAGGGATTTTGAGAAACAAACAAACCGGGTTCTGGAAAAACATCTAAATCCTGCAAACATTCCCGAAAAATGTGATAGATGCTGGCATATTGGCGAGGCCCGACTTGAATGCTATTTCCCATCAGGTAAACAAATTGGGGTCGTTCGTAGACAAACTCTACAAATTTGTTAGCAATTAAGTCAAATCCGGGTACGCTGCGCAATGCTGCTTCGGCTTGGCGATCGAGGGGATGTTGAAAAGCTTCGCTAGAAATTCCAGTATAAGTAGGCATAGTTGTTGCAAAAGTTACATTTAAGATATCAGTGTTGCCGATCGCACCAGTTGCTAGCAGGCATCTGACTTATCAATCTTATCGCGACAAATGGGGAACTATTCTAGAACAGGCCGGAGAGGCCTGTTCAAATTAACGTTAAAATATAATTCTCATACAAGTGCGATCGACAAACATCTTTCGATGTGTCTGTTAATCAAAAATTAAAACCTAAAAAAATGGCTATCCTGCGACTCGAAGACGGTACAACCTACACTCAACTGAGCGATATTACCCGCGAACTCGCTCCCTTAAAAATTAAACTCAACAGTTGGCCCGTGGGAGACAACCCAGAAATGCGGGAATTGTTAGCCAAAGATGCTCTAGACGACAATCAAAAAGAACAAGTGCTGCAAGCTTTAGACGGCTACTTTGAACAACTGAAAGAAACCGCAGGCTATCAGTCGCGAGACTTGATTGTGCTGCACCCAGAGATTTCCAACCTCGACACTGTGCTCTCTAAATTCGACAAGTGCCATATTCACGCTGACGATGAAGTGCGCTATATCGTAGCAGGAGAGGGAATTTTCGGTTTTGTGCGTCCCGACGGTAGTCAAGTGGAAGTGACTGTAGAGCCGGAAGAATTTATCAACGTGCCGGCGAATACAGAACATTGGTTTTATTTGACTGCAACACGGAAAGTTAAAGCTGTGCGATATTTTACCACTACGACTGGTTGGACACCGGAATATACGGATACGGAAATTCGATCGCGCTTAGCTACTGTTTGAACAGAGTTGAGAGTTGACAATTGATATCCTTTTCGGTTGCATTGTCAGGTGATTGAACCACAGAGAACGCAGAGAACACAGAGGGAGATAAGAGAGATGAATACAGGACGATGAAGAAAAGATGTCAAAAAAATAAAAATTGCTAGATTTTTCGTTGCTTTTGGACTTGAAAAAGCCGAGTTATATAAAATCCTGTCTTCATCGTCCTGTATTAAACTCTCTCTTCTCCTCCTTAGCGTACTTCGCGCCTTCGCGGTTAAATCACCTGACGATACAACCAGAATTGATATTATCCAAAAATTCTCAAATCCCACCTCAAACTTGGTGATTTCCCCGCAAAATACTCAAAGCAACCGCCTCAGCAACCTTAATTCCATCAATCCCCGCAGACAAAATTCCACCTGCATATCCCGCACCTTCCCCAGCCGGATAAAGGCCTTCAGTATTCAAACTCTGATAATCTTCCTTGCGCTTAATCCGAATCGGCGAAGAAGTGCGGGTTTCTACTCCAGTCAAGACGGCATCATTCATCGCAAATCCTTTAATTTGTTTGTCAAAAGCTGGAAGTGCTTCGCGGATCGCGGCGATCGCATAATCTGGTAAACTTCCACTCAAATCAGTCAAATGAACTCCCGGCGTATAAGAAGGGTGAACAGCGCCTAACACTGTCGAAGGTCGATTCGCCAAAAAATCCCCCACAAGCTGTCCTGGGGCATTGTAAGTGCCACCTCCTAACTCAAATGCCCGCTCTTCTAGGCGACGTTGAAACTCAATTCCCGCCAAAGGATGACCGGGATAATCTTCCGGGGTGATACCCACCACAATCCCACTATTAGCATTACGTTCATTGCGGGAATATTGACTCATCCCATTAGTGACAAGTCGCCCTGGTTCAGAGGCTGCGGCCACCACCAATCCACCGGGACACATACAGAAGCTATAGACTGAACGACCATTTTGGCAATGGTGAACCAGTTTGTAGTCGGCGGCACCCAAAAGTTTATGGCCGGCGCGATCGCCAAAACGACAGCGATCGATAATAGTTTGGGGATGTTCCACCCGAAAACCAATAGAAAACGGTTTAGCTTCGATGTAAACCCCGCGCGAAAACAACATTTCAAAAGTATCGCGGGCGCTATGTCCCACCGCCAGAACTATATAATTACTAGCAATATATTCTCCATTTGCGAGGGTAAGTCCCTCGACTTTGCCATTTTCGATGTGAATATCTGCTACACGAGTTTGAAACCGGATTTCACCGCCTAAAGATTCTATTTTGGCACGGATACTTTGGACAATTCCCACCAGTTTAAAAGTACCGATATGGGGTTTATTGATATATAAAATTTCCGGTGAAGCTCCCGCATTCACAAGTTCTGTCAACACCTTGCGTCCATAATGTTGAGTATCTTTAACTTGGCTGTAGAGTTTGCCATCGGAAAAAGTTCCCGCGCCTCCTTCCCCAAACTGGGCGTTAGATTCTGGGTTGAATTCGGTTTTTTTCTTCCAAAATCCAAAGGTATCAACGGTGCGATCGCGCACAGCTTTACCACGTTCTAACAGGATAGGGCGAAACCCCATTTGTGCTAGCATCAGCCCTGCAAACATCCCGCAAGGCCCTGTACCAATCACAATGGGGCGAATCGTCAAATTTTGGGTAGCTTGGGCTACATAGCGATAACTCATGTCTGGCGTTACCATCACATGAGGGTCTTTTTTGAGGCGCTCCAAAATTTGTGTTTCCTGTGTAGTTTCCACATCGACAATATAGACAAGCAGGATTTCTGGTTTTTTACGAGCATCGTAGCTGCGTTTGAAGATGGAATAGCCAAGCAATTCTTGGGGTGGAATTTGCAGCTTTTTGAGAATGCTGTCGGCGATCGCATCTACTGGATGATCGAGGGGGAGTTTTATTTCAGTTATTCTTAACATATAGCAGAAGGAAGAAGGAAGAAGGAATAATTCACCCCCCCCTGCCCCCCCCAAGGGGGGAAATTCAGGAAGAAGGAAACAGGAAGAAGGAAACAGGAAGAATAAAAATCTCGAATCGACTTGAGATTATAGATTTTAGATTAGAGAAACGTTATAATAAACAAAAAATTAAGTTTTGTAAAGACCCTTGACTGCAACATTCACACCGAAAAACAGCCGAACTTGGCACGCTCTCAACCCCCTGTGGCAAGGAGCAGAAGACGCAGTACAGAAGGGTTTACCCCACACCAAGCTAGCACCAGCATGGCAAATACTGCTCCTTGGCGACGGTTCCCCCACCCGTCACCTGCAATTGCTGACTGGGGAACCCACAGAAGTTGATGTGATTGATATGTCCTTAGTGGGTGCAGATGCAGATGGCGCGCCGGAACAGATTGTGGTGGTTCCGGGGCCACATCTGCGCCGACAAGTGTGGCTGCGGACTGCTTCGGGACAGCGTTTGGCCTATGCAGCTTCTTGGTGGGAAGCGAGTCACGTAGACGAATATTTGCAAAATAAATCTTTGCCAATTTGGGCAAGTTTAGCACGGCTGCGGACGGAATTGTATCGGGATGTGCAAGGCATTTATTTGGGTAATTCGGCTGCTTTGGAATCAGCGTTTGAACAGTCGGGGCCTTTTTGGGGACGACACTATTTGTTTTGGCATCATGGTAAGCCGCTGACTCTGATTTATGAGGTTTTTTCTCCTTATTTAACAAAATATTTGGGGCCGATGCAATTGGATGTTGATTGATAAAATGCGATCGCTCTTAGAGATCCTTGTTTGATCGAATCCGTTGACCTAAATTCCTTGTTCGAGCGACCGCGAAGACGCGAAGGACACAAAGAAGAAGAGAAAGATAGGTCGGGGTTCTGGGTGTTCTACTTTTTTATAGTTGTTCGCTGAAATTTGACTTGCAAACCGTCGCGGGGATGGGGAGTTGGTACTCTGATTAAATTCAAATCTTGATTTGGTAAAAGCTCCCAGTTGCACTCCCGAATCATCGTTGCTGCAAACAATTTCATTTCTAAGCGGGCAAATTCTTTGCCCAAACATTCTCGCAAACCGCCGCCAAATGGTACGTAGCTGAAAGGTTTAGCCGATCGCTCGGAGTTAAATCGATCGGGATTGAAGCGATCGGGCTCAGGATACACTGCTGCATCTTGATGGGTTTGATTGATTTCGTAAAGTACGCTCCAACCTTTAGGAATTTCATAGCCGCCGAACTCACAAGCATTAATTACTGTCCGAAAACCACCTCCCACTGGTGGCACCAAACGCAGGACTTCTCGCAGTACCTGTTCTAAATAGGTCATTTGTTTGAGTTGCTCTAAGGTTAGCGGTTCTGTAGGGGGGAACTGCTGTTGTTCGGCTCGCACTTTTGCCATCACGTCGGGGTGTTGAGCTAACAGAAGACAAAAAGAGGCGATCGCCGAAGTTAGAGTTTCGTGTCCCGCAAACAACAGCAGCAGCACTTGGTCTTTTAACTCCTCCACACTCAAACTATTTCCCTCATCATCGCGAGCCGAAATTAGCAAACCTAAAGCATCATTGCCACCGGGGATTCCTTGTTGGCGATCGCGAATAATCTTTTCCAGTTCTGCTAACAGTAACTTTCGGCTATTCTTAGCTTTTCCAAACAGAGTCCAAGGCAGATCTAAAGGAATAGAAAATAAACCATTACACCAAGTTTCAAAATAATGTCCCAGCGCCGTTCCCGAACCAGAATCAATACCAACTAATAACTTACCAGCAACATCAAAAGTATAATTTCTCAGTTCTGGATACCAGGCGAACTCGCTTATTTGTCCCCACTTTTCCAAATAGCGCTGAGTGATATCTTCCATAGCCTCAATGTACCCAGCCAGGGCCCGTGGTTGAAATGCTTGGTATAGCAACTTGCGCCGATTTTGGTGGTCAGCACCAGTTTGCAGCGCCAAGGAAAGTGGCCCTAAAAGCGCTTTCGTGCTGGGAGGCCAACTCACCACAAAATATTGGTTTTCGTGGCTTAAAACAAACAAATTCGCCTCCTGACCGCACATAAAGACTGTAGGCTGTCCGAAAATGCTGGTTTTGAAAATATTTCCGTACTCCTGGTGGCGTTTTTTGGCAAATTGCGAATCTCGCAAAAAGTTGAGGGTATCGCCCATGAGTGGTAAACCGAAACTGCCGGGAGGTAATGCCATTTTAGATTGTAGAGTAAAGGGAATGGGGAATGGGGAATTGGGGAATTGGGAATGGGTATTGGTAGCAACTAACCAATAACCAATAACCAATAACTAATGACTAATGACTAATGACTAATAACTAATAACTAATAACTAATGACTAATAACTAATGACTAATAACTAATGACTAATAACTAATGACTAATAACTAATGACTAATGACTAATGACTAACAATTGGAATTTTAATGATAAATTCAGTTCCTTTGCCGAGAGCGGAAATACAATTGATTTCACCTTGGTGTTTTTCCACAATAATTGAATGGGAAATCGCCAAACCCATCCCAGTCCCAGAACCGATCGCCTTTGTAGTATAGAATGGGTCAAATATCCGCTGCTTGACTCGATCGGTCATCCCTACACCGTTGTCAGAAATCGCGATCGCCACAAAATTACCTTCTACCTCTGTACGAAGACGGATTATTCCCGGATTTGACTTCTGTTCTTCTACAGCATCAATAGCATTAGCGATAATATTCATAAACACCTGATTTAACTGTCCGGCGTAGCACTCCACAAGCGGCAATTCTCCGTATTCTTTAACAACTTGAATTAGTGGGCGATGGTACTCCGTACCCGCTACGCTAACGGACTGAGCTTTAAGTCGGTGTTCTAAAATCATCAAAGTGCTGTCGATACCTTCGTGAAGGTTAACACTTTTCATGGCAGATTCATCGAGACGAGAAAAACTCCGCAAACTCCGCACGATATCGCGAATACGAATCGCTCCCACCTTCATAGAAGACAGTATTTTCGGCAAGTCATCCAGCAAGAAATCTAGTTCTAACGCATCGATTTCTGACTTAATCGCTGGCGGTGCTTCTGGGAATTCATCTCGATACATTTCCAGCAATTTAATGAAACTTCTGGTGTATTCGTCTATATAGCTAATATTGCCGAAAATAAAGCTGACCGGATTATTGATTTCGTGAGCAATTCCTGCTACCATCTGACCTAGACTAGACATTTTTTCTGCCTGAACTAGCTGAGTTTGAGCTTGCTGGAGTTCGCACAAAGTCACTTCTAGCTGTTTAGCTTGTTCTTGTGCTATCCGAGCTGAATCTACGCTTTGAGTGTAGAGTTCAGATTGACTAATGGCGATGGCCAATTGATTACCAATTGCCTCGATCAATTCCACTTCATTTTTTGTCCACCTGTGTACCTCCCTGCAAGAAACGCAGCTAACAACACCAGTTAAACCCCCTGCACTTTTAATTGGCAAATCCAAGAAAGACTTGTAACCCGCCTGCAAAAAAAAATCCCGTTCTACTGCATCGCTTAAAGTTTCAACATTATCTACTTCATAGACTTCCAAATTTGCGATTGTTCGGGGCAGCGAGCCTGTTACATCAGCAGGATAATAACCCAAAAGCGATAACAAGTCATCATTTTTAGCTTCGTATACGACATCCCAAGCAGGCGGCGAAGCGTCGGGCAAATACCACATAAACAGACACCGATCGACTTGCAGCAACTCGCGAATCTGCTCGACAGTAGTTGCTAAAATAGTATCCAAATCCAGAGAAGCGCGGATATTACTCGCTAGTTGGTTCAGCAGCGCTTCCTGCTCAGCTAATTTACGGAATCTCGCTTCCGACTCCTGCAATTTTCTTTGAGATTCTTTTTCCTGCGTCACATCCAAACCCAAACCGATCAAGCCTATCGAATTGCCAGAAGCATCTTTTATCTGAGTTTTTATTGTCTCCAAATAATGTTCTTCACCGTCAGCAAGTTGCATAACTTCCTCAGAATAAGACGGAGTATCTTGACTCCACGCTTGCAAGTCAGATGCCATGTAGTTAGCAGATGCTTCTACTCCCAAAACTTCGGAATAGTGAGTTGCTGCCAAAAATTTATCTTCAGGAATAGCAACATCTTCGCAAAAAGTTTTGTTAACTAATAACATCCGCCCGTTAATATTGGTCATCCATACCCAGATGGGAGCATTGTCAATAATTCCCCTCAAAGTTTGCTTTTGTTTCGCTAGAGCAACTTCTATTTGTTTGCGTTTAATTCCCAGGGCGATCGCATCCGCTATGGATGCTAAAGCAATCAGCGTTAATTCGTTCAACTCGTGGCGAGAAAACATCGCTATTACTCCTACTAACTGATTGTCAACAATCAGCGGATATCCGGCAAAAGCTACCATTCCCTCTCGTTCCGCCCATTCTTTGTTGCTGACACGGGGATCTTCCATAACAGCATTAGTCAGGTGGGGTTTTCGCTCTTTAGCTATTAAACCAATCTTAAATTGACCGACAGGAATGTGGCTGTGATCGCCGTTAATATGAGTGTACATCCCCGCGCTTGCTTCCAGTTCCAATACATTTTCGTCTTCATTCAGCGTCCAAATCCGAGCAAAAGCAGCATCCAAGTGGCGCACAACTGCATCGCAGCACTTTTGCAAAATTACAGGTAAAATTTGGTTGTCTGTCAGAGCAATTCCCACATCTGCTCTGAATACAGAAAGTTTCAATTGTTCTGCTAAAGCTTGTTCGGCTTTTTTGCGATATGTAATTTCGGTAGCACTACCAACAATGCGAAAAATTTTACCAGATTCGTCTCGCAGCGGATTCAGAGTTATTAGAAACCATACTTCTATCGTGTCAAAACTAACAGCTTCTTCGTAGGAAATTGAGCTATTTTTTCGCAGACATTCTGTTAATTTTTGCCGGAGAAACGCTGCGGCCGGCACTGGAAAAATCTCTTCTGGAGTTTTGCCACACCCGAACTCGCTGCTGATGTTACCGAGTAACTCCGCTGCTTGGTTCCAGCCGGCGTAGCGAAACTCTCCGTCTGCGCCGACATCTATTACGAAAATGCTGTAATCCACACTGTCATAGATGCTACGCAAAAATTCTTCTTTCTGTCGCAGTTGTTCTTCTGCGATTTTGCGATCGCTAATGTCGCGAGTAACTCCTACCACACCTATTATATTACCTTCTCTGTCTCGCCACGGACTTTTAGTTGCTAGATATGTCTGAAGGTTGCCGTCAAGGTCTTCTACTACTTCTTCGACTGTTTCCTCAAGGCCAGATTGGATAACTCGGCGGTCTATCTCTACAAGTTTAGCAACGATTTCTGGTGAAAAAAAATCTGTGTCTTTTTTGCCGATCACCTCTGCTTTTGATTTGCCAAAAAAAGCTGCCGTTTTGGAGTTTAGCGACACATACCGACCCTGAGTATCCTTGACAAAAATCAAGTCTGCGGTGCTTTCAAGTATACTTTCTAACAGTGAAATTTCTATTGGTTTGCATCCGCTGATGTCGCGACCGACAGCATACATCAATTCATCTTCTAGAGCAGGACTAATAGTCCAGGATATCCACTTGTAAGAACCATCTTTGCAGCAGTGGCGGTTTTCAAAGTCAATGGTACAATTACTCGCAGCAATACTTTCAACTTTTTTGAAAGTAGCTTCTCGTTCTTCTGGATGTACAAATTCAATGAAGGGTTTAGCTAAAAGTTCGGCTTCGGAATAGCCGAGGATTTTTGTGGTTGTTGGATCGATCAGTTTAAAATAACCGTCGAAACCAATCACGCATAGCATCTCTAACGAGAGGGTCAAAAAGCGCTCTTTGGCATCTAAGTCGATATATTGGCTATTTTTCATGATTTTAGTCTGAATTTTAGTCGATTTTTACTGAGTGAAATCTAGTTTTTGACATTTTGGCTAAATTTACGCACCCATTCAAGAAATTTCAGTATATTTACGGATTTGGGAAGTGATACCAAATCCGGTTGCATCGGAATGATATAAGCGGAGGACACTCCAAGAGCCGTGTTCCTACAATCGATCGCGGTAGGGACACTGCAAGAGCAAGACTTAAGTGGCAAATAGTTTGCTAAACTGATCTACAGCCTTGGACTCTATATCATTCCGGCGCAGCCGGAATTGATATCATTTAATCTTAGGACTTAAAAGAAGTCTTGCGCCCTAATTGTTGCTGCCGAATTCGCTCCAAATTGCCCGCCGGAATAGCAGCAATCAGTTGTCGCGTGTAAGCTTGCTGTGGCTGGCGGTAAATGCGTTCTGCCGTGCCAATTTCTTCGATTTTACCTTGGTTCATGACGATCGCCCGATCGCTCATAAACTTTACAACACTTAAATCATGAGAAATAAAAATATAAGTTAATCCAAACTCTGTCTGTAACTCCTTCAATAAATTTAAAACTTGGGCTTGTACCGAAACATCCAAGGCAGAAACCGACTCATCACAAATAATAAACTTAGGATTTAAAGCCAAAGCCCTAGCAATACAAATACGCTGGCGTTGACCCCCAGAAAACTCGTGGGGATAGCGCCCCATAAAATTAGGATTCAAACCAACTCTCTCTAATAAATAAGCGGCACGATCGCGCTGTTCCTGCTGATTTTTACCAACGCTATGAATCACCATCGGTTCCATGACCGCCGCCCCCACATTCAGCCGCGGATCGAGAGAACTAAAAGGGTCTTGAAAAATAATTTGCAAATCCCTGCGCAACCAGCGCAACTTGCGGGCATACTCTTTCTGTATCCGATAATTAGCCATCCATCGCCATTGAGAAATATTGTAAGCAGGAGGCGTAATTTCTTGACCTTCAAAAAAAACTTGACCGCTAGAAATCGGAATTAATTGTAACAAAGCTCTAGCCAAAGTAGATTTACCACAACCAGATTCGCCTACTAAACCCAAAGTTTCCCCTGGATAAACCTCAAAAGAAATATCATTCACCGCCATAAACAAGCGCTTAGTTTCCCCAAATATACCAGGCACTGGGAAACCCACTTTCAAGTTATTGACAGTCAATAAAGGAGCGCCAAGATTAGGTAGCCTTGGTGCTTTTCCCGTGGCAAAAGCGGACAATCCGCCGCTGCTATCACCATCTAAATCGATATTTTTTTCCACAATTACTAACTCACCGCTAGCGTTAGTGGTGACATCCATAAAATCCGAAACTGTGGGTAAGCGGCGCAATTGCTTTTCCAGAGTTGGGCGACAAGCTAACAGACCTTTTGTGTAAGGATGTTGGGGATTGCTAAAAATTTGTTCGATCGCATCGCATTCAACAATTTTACCTCGATACATCACGGCCACCACATCAGCAATTTCCGCAATGACGCTCAAATCGTGGGTAATAAAAATCATTGCCATGCCTCTAGAGTCCCGCAACTCCCGCAGCAAAGCCAAGATAGTTGCTTGTACGGTGACATCTAAAGCTGTTGTCGGTTCATCTGCAATTAATAAAGTGGGATTGCAAGAAATGGCCATTGCAATCATCACCCGCTGGATTTGGCCTCCCGATAGTTCGTGGGGATAGCGATCGAGCATAGCCTGTTTTTGAGCGTTGATGAGCTGCATCAAATCGCGGCCTCCCGTCATTCCCTCTGGCCCTTCTGCGGAGGAATCCGGCTGTTTCCTGGCCAAACACTGCTGCTTGAGTTCCCCATCATCGGGTAGTAGCTTCACCTCTTGCAGCAGAGAAGTGGCCTTGCGTCGTGCGACGATGGGAGATACCTGTTGGTGCAGACAAATCGCTTCCGTCAGTTGAAACCCGATGGTGTAAACGGGGTTGAGCGAACTCATCGGTTCTTGAAAAATGGTCGCAATTTGGCTGCCGCGGTATATTTGTTTTTCCTGGGAGGACATTTCCAGTAGATTCACTGGCTGTTTGTGAGTCCCGTCTGTGGTTGAAGAGAACCAAATTTCCCCCGAAATTTGAGTTGACAAATTGGGCAGTAAACCCATAATAGCCAGGGAAGTGACGGATTTTCCTGACCCCGATTCTCCCACGATTCCGAGGGTTTGGCCTCGCTTCACCTCAAAGGAAATGCCGTCAACTGCTTTGACTGTTGCAGACCTATCGCCTGCATCGGCAGAGTCAAATTCAACCCGCAGGTTGCTAACTTCTAGGACGGTTTCACTCATGGGTGTATGGCAAGAGTTCAGGGGATTTTATGTGGATTGTAGCAGAATCTTAGGTTTGGCAAATCTCGATCGCAGGTTTTGCTGTCTATTCGACAAAGAAGGAATTGAGGCGATCGCCTGAACCATGTGTCATTTATCACTTTCGGTATCGCTATCTACTTGTTCTTTCTGAGATTCCGGCGCTGGTTTTTGTTGATTTTGCGATTTTTGAGTTTTCTCTAAGGCCTCGGCGTAGGACCAAGCCATGCTTACCAAAAAAGCTTTGGCCATACGGTCTACATTGTTTAAATCCTGGTTTTCCGGCGATTCAGCTTGATCGTTGCCATCCTTCGTCATATTTTTGTCAGCTCCTGGGAAAGTTTTGCTAGGGACTTTTTGCTGCGTGCGATCGAACCAAACAACTTGTAATTTTTATTACCTTGGCTCTCTAATTATCTTTAATAGTAATACCGTAATTCATCATATCATAAACTGGTTTAGCGATCGATAAATTAGAAATAAACTTGAACTTGGCTAAGGAAGAAGGAAGAGTTGATAAGTGATGTGAGCATAATTCAAAGTTCAAAACTATCCTTTTACTGCTTTGAGTTCAGTACCGAGGTTTTGGGTGAATAAACTTAGCCAAAAATCTCGTAATATTGGGTAAGCAAATACTAGCAGCAAAATTATTAAAGCTGGTGCTAAGTAAGTCCACTTAATTAAACGTAAGATACAGGGGGCTAAAAAGCTTGCTGTATGAGCATTCTTCACATCGATCTTCTTCCTTCTACTTACTAATATCCATGTTGATGATGTCCTAGGGCGAATCGCCTAATAAAAAGGCAGATGTGTAAAGATTTTCTACGAGGTTGCTATCAACGGGTGACTTCTTCCTTGTTGCTTATACTTATTTCTAAATACAAAAAACACCGCTCCTCGAAATAGGAGAACGGTGCATAGGGGGTGTTATGGGTTGTTGTCTGGGATTAACCCTAACAAATCAGTTTTGTGCTCTGGCAAGGCCTTGTGATGGTTCAGAAATTGGCACAGAGCTTGGCGATCGCCCCATCGATCGTGGTTATTGACCCAACCACTCAACCACAGCATCTTCCTTGGTATTGGTGTTCCGTTGAGGGGTTTCGCGCTCAAATTTCATGTGGACGGCGCGGTTTTGTTCGCCATCGGCGGCTACTGCAAAAATCGGATAGTCGATCGAGCCATCTTGGAAAGACATCTGGAAGCGGAAAGTGCCATCAGCATTCAGTTTGATCTGTTGTCCGCCAATGTATACAGTCGCGTCAGGTTCCGTAGCACCATAGACGATCAGTTCCGCATCAGCAACCAACCAGAACTGACGGGGGCGCATCGGTGCGGCGAAGCCAACTCCAGACATACCAACACCGGACATGGTGAGGCCAGACATACCAGCACCGGACATGGTGAGGCCAGACATACCCACACCGGACATGGTGAGGCCAGACATACCCACACCGGACATGGTGAGAGCGGACATACCAGCACCGGACATGGTGAGAGCGGACATACCAGCACCGGACATGGTGAGAGCGGACATGGCCGGAGCAGCCCACATACCCACACCGGAGGGGAAAACGTAGGAACTCAAAGCTTGTTCGTGGATGCCCACTTGCTGAACCGAACCTGCGACGTGCTGCATCGATCCGAAGACAGAACCTGCGACGCGCAAGGATTCTGCCGATTCTGCCATACCAAAGATTTGCTGGTAAATGCCGTTACCGTTGCTGTAAGCGGCGGCTGTTGCTGCTGCCATTTTCTTGGCTGGAGGAACCAGTTCGGCGAAGGTTTTGCCGCGCAAGTCTTCTTCCCAGTCCAGGGTGATGAATTGGTCTTCGATCCAGTCACTCGGATAGACTGGCGGGACGCGGACTTGGGCCGATCGCGCTAATACCAACCAACGGCCGTCGGCGCAGCGATAGCCGATGTCGATCGCATAATCCCGATCGCTCACAGGGATTGGGACGTACCATTCGCGGGCTAGTTCGTCGCAAGGATATTCTTGGATGCTGTGCGGGCTTTGACTGTCGAGGTTAACATCTGTAACGTCGTAGATCCGCAGGGCCAATTGCTGTCCGCCTAGGCGTCGCATTTCTTGTTTGCGATCGTTGGAAATATCCCAGTAGGTATAAGCCCATTCGGGGTCTCGTGGCATCAAAACAACCCGACTTTCGCCGTACCCGTTGGGCAAATCTGCTAAACCTTCATCGACAGAGGAAAGAGAACCACCTGTCCGATCTTCTTGACCTAGTTCAAATTTTGTTGCTTCCACTGCTTCTTGCGCCTCTAATTTACGAGATGGACTGTATGAAAATTTGGTACGCTGAATTTCTTGAATTGATGCCAGAAGTTGCGATTTCCGCATCCGGCTGTAGCGGGAGACTCCACATTCGCTAGCTACTTTGCGTAGTTGCCGCAAAGTCATCTCTTCTAATGGTGGGCGTTCTTTTGCCATAAATTTTTTCTCCACTAATTTTGGATGGCGGGTTAGGTTTTCCGGTAACATACAATAAATATGTTGACTTTTTGAGGTAGAAACTCTTGATAACAGCAAATATGCTTGAGCTTCCAAACCTCTCCAACCTTTGAAGCCTTGCTTGTTTTCACTTAGTTAAGTCGCCCATATGGAGGCTATAACTTGTTGGCTTCCGCGCGCTACATCCGGTCTAGCTAAAGGTTTTCCCTCGATTTTTACTCGACAAAATCGATGAGAGTGAGTGCGATCGATGCTACTACCAATGCTATTGATCGCAGCTCGGACGCTCTTTGACTCGCAGAAATGGTTATTCACAGCATTTCTTTGGGATCGCTTTGTCATGGTTTAATAATGCAGACAATTTACGGTCTGGTCAAGGGGTTGTTCGCTTCAATCATGGGTACTTATACGCATTTTCGTGATTTTGGGGATCAATATGTCAGGAAATCCTGACATACTTTAGTTTAGGGGATCGGTCTTGAGGTAAATGTTAGGATTTGACGACATATTTGTGGTTGGGGGCGATCGGGGTATTACGGGTGGCCAGAAACCGGGTTTTTTTGATAAAACTTCGTCACAGCACCCAAAAAATAATAAAAACCCGGTTTCTTTGGTCTGAGATGATGCACAATTATTTTTTGGACGTGATTCGCAAATAGTACAAGGTTACTTTAAAAAACAGATATAACCTTGCAAGCTTTTGTGACACAATAGAATAGGTAATAGCCGATCGCGAAGGAGCCCAGTATGCTCAAAACCACCATTACCATTCCCCAAACCTTCAAAGTAACTCACGAACAGTTCCAGCAAATTGCTGCCGTCAACCGTGACTTAAGGCTAGAGAGAACTGCTACAGGAGAATTAATCATTATGGCACCCACAGGAAGCGACACAGGCTATCGAAACCAAGATATGTCTGGACAACTCTGGCTGTGGAATCGCCAAACCAAGCTGGGAGTAGTATTTGACTCTTCTAGCGGTTTTAAACTGCCCAATGGTGCCGATCGCTCCCCAGATGCCTCCTGGGTTAAATTAGAAAGATGGCAAACTCTCACACCCAAAGAACGAGAAGGCTTCGCTCCCCTCTGTCCAGACTTTGTTGTAGAATTGCGCTCTAAATCTGACAACATGGAACCATTGCGAGAAAAAATGCGCGAATACATCGCGAATGGAGCCATTTTGGGATGGTTAATCGATCGCAAAAACCAGAAAGTCGAGATATACAGACAAAATCAGGATGTGGAAATATTAGATAGTCCCAGCACCTTATCTGGGGAAGATGTATTACCGGGATTTGTCTTAGATTTAACAGATGTTTGGTAGTAACACTAAATCCAGATTTGATAATTATCTCTCAGTCGGCGGAGGCCGACTTTGCTTGTATAGCTGCGGTTTCAACCGCCGAGTATTTCTAAACTAAATCCAGATTTGATAATTATCTCGCTTGTCTGCGGAGGCAGACTTCGTTTATGTAGACGCGGTTTCAACCGCCGAGGATTTCGCAACAACATCAAAAGATTCACCAACCGCAATATAATAAATTACAGCAGTACATCAATCTCAAATATCAAATCCCATGCCCCTAACGCTTTACAACAGCTTGACTCGTCGCGAATCACCTTTTGAACCCCTCGAACCACAAAAGGTGCGGATGTACTGCTGCGGCGTTACGGTGTACGATTACTGCCATGTCGGCCACGCCCGCGCTTACATCGTGTGGGACATGGTGCGCCGATACTTGATGTGGCGCGGATACGAAGTTAGCTACGTCCAGAATTTTACCGATATTGATGACAAAATTCTCAACCGCGCCCGTGAAACAAATTCCACAATGGAAGCCGTAGCCCAACGCTTCATCGATGAATACTTCACAGACATGGACCAACTGAATATTCTCAGGGCCGATGAATATCCCCGCGCCACCCACACAATGGATGGCATTAAACGACTGATTCACGAATTAGAAAATAAAGGTTATGCCTATGCGTCTGGCGGCGATGTTTACTACAATGTGAGGCAGTTTGCCGATTACGGAAAACTTTCCGGCCGCAAGTTGGAAGAAATGCAGGCTGGGGCTAGCGGTAGATTGGAAACAGAAGAAATAGAAGCTCAAAAAAAGCAAAACTCGTCTGATTTTGCCCTGTGGAAAAGTGCTAAACCAGGGGAACCTGCTTGGGATTCTTCTTGGGGAAAAGGCCGCCCCGGATGGCACATTGAATGTTCGGCCATGGTGCGCGATTGCTTGGGCGAAACTATTGATATTCACTGCGGCGGTTCCGATTTAATTTTTCCGCACCACGAGAACGAAATTGCTCAATCAGAAGCGGTGACGGGGAAGTCGCTTGCTAATTATTGGATGCACAATGCTTTTGTGACTGTCAATGGCAAAAAGATGTCGAAATCTTTGCACAATTTTATTACAATTCGCGATTTGTTGGAGGGGAATTGGTCTGGTGATTTGGAGTCTGATTCCCCCTCAGAGGGCGGGCACGGGGGCACCGCCCCTACAAAGGGGGGGAGTAACAGTCAATCTGACCCCCCCCAGCCCCCCCTTGGTAAGGGGGGGAGTAACAGTCAGGGAAAGCCCGTTGAGCCGATGGCGGTGAGGCTGTTTGTGTTGATGGCGCAGTACCGCAGTCAAATTGATTTTACCGAAGAGGCGATCGCCAATGCTCAAAATGGCTGGAAAACTCTGAAGGAAGGCTTAGTTTTTGGTACTCAACACGGTTCTACACTGGGTTGGGATGCTGAGAAAAATTATGATTTGACGGCACAAGATAGCACATTTGTGCAGCAATTTCAAGCAGCTATGGATGATGATTTTAATACGCCCGCTGCTTTGACTGTGCTGTTTGAATTGGCTAAGGAATTGGGTAAGGAAGGTAATGTTTTGGTACATCAAGGGAAAACCGAAACACCTGCGGAATTGTTGCAGCCAAAATGGCTAACTTTGGTGAATTTGGCGGGTGTTTTGGGTTTGGAATTTTCGCCGGAAGCTGAGACTAAAATCTCGGTTGGTGGTTTGACGGATGCAGAGATTGAGGCCATGATTCAGCAGCGGAAAGATGCCCGGAAAGCGAAGGATTTTGCTGAGGGCGATCGCCTTCGTGATGAACTTAAGGATCGAGGAATTACTTTAATCGATCAAAAGGATGGTACAACAATCTGGCATCGAGGTTGAAACTCAATCTTAGTCTGCGGAGGCAGACTTTCTTCTTCTATAAGCGGTTTTAACCGCCGAATTCTTAACTGATTGTACAAACTTAAAGCCACCAGTTTCTTACTGAACATGACTAGATTCAGGGAAAATATCAGCAAGTAGAGTTATACCAAATCCGTTAGCATCGGAATTATTAAACTCTCTCTTCTCTTCCTTCGCGTCCTTCGCGCCTTCGTGGTTAAATCATTCCGATACAACCGGAATTGATATTACGAGTTTCCGGCTTAAGTTTTGGTCAAATAGAAGTTTCATAAACAGCAGTTTCAGACGCCACCTACCACAGCAATCAGACAACGTTCTCTGTCAGCAGCAAATTCTAAACACGCTCGAATGTCGAGCTCCGTCAACTCTGGAAAGTCGTCCAGAATCTCTGCATGAGACATTCCCGCAGCCAGCCAACCCAACACATCATACACGCTAATTCGCATTCGCCTGATGCAAGGCTTTCCACCGCGTTTACCTGGTTCAATCGTAATGATGTTCCGATAACTCATAACAAAACCGAGTTGAGTACACTTTTCTTTAATTGTATCCTAAGTTCATAGTCTGCGGAGGCAGACTTTGTTCGTGTAGACGCGGTTTCAACCGCCGAATTCTATTTTATTTAACTTATTCACAAACTTCGCCACAGCACCCACAAATTCTGCGGTAGACTCATAAGGTAAAACATTGCGCCCCGGCATTAATAAACCTTCCGCATTGGGAAAATTAGCTAAATATTGCGCTAATCTTTCCTCTGGTTTTTCTTCCTTACCAGCTTGACTAATACTGGAAGCTTGTTCTCCCATGATGACGAGTGTAGACCGATCGCACTTTTGGATAGTGCTACTATAATCCTGCCGCCAAAAACCCGCTAAAAACGAAAAAACCGCATGACGGCTGTCAGGATTAGCCGCCCCAGCCTGCAAAGCATCCAACCATTCGCTGTCAACTTTTGCCGCATCCCCAAACAGTTGTTTAATGGAAAAAGAGCGCAGAAAATCAGCGCGTCTGGCGTAGCGGTAAAATGCGTTTCCCAAAGGAGAATTTAACAAATTCCAGACAATTCTTTGCTGCTGTGCGGTAGAATGTTTGTTCATTACTCCCCAAGCCGGAGGTCCAGCCAGCACTAGCCCCTGCATTAAATTCAAACTGCTTTCCTGCTCAATTTTTGCTAAAGCTAAGGCTACTGATAATAGAGCACCTTGCACCAGGACGATCGCAGGTTTTTTTACTACAGTCTCCAAGAAAAACTGCAACTGTGCCGCCCAATCGTCCGGATAGCAAGCCACAGCGGGCATTTCGCAATCACCGCAGCCCAAAAGATCGGGATTGTAAATCGGATTGCTATAGCCAGCTTCGTTCCAGCTTTCGCAAAATCTCTGCCAAAAGACCCTTGACAAACCAACTCCTATAGGATGAATTAATAACAAAGGAATGCTATCTTCAGTTGCAGTAGTTGGGCGGTAAACTTCATAAGCACAGCGATAACTTTGCCATTCATAAAACAGCGTTGGTGATTTTATTGACAAAATGGCTGACACATCTTGAGTGGAAGATTGCGGTTGCATATTATTTTTTTGTGCATAACTTACTTTTTATTATAATATAAGTAGGAGCGGGTTTCACCCTAAATATTTTGGGTAAAGGAAGAGATAGATAAACCCGCCCTCTTAGACTACATTTATTATTTAATTATGTCAGAACAGCGGATAACTATTTCTATACCTAACTTGCTGCTCATCATAGCATCTTCCTTGCTGTTAGTGCTGCTGTGGCAATTGCGGAGCCTGTTAGTAATTATCATGATCTCCGTCGTGCTCGCCGCTTCCATCGTACCCATAGTCAATTGGGCCGAAACCATGCGCGTTCCCCGCTGGCTGGCGGTAATTATGGTTTATTTAGCTCTCATCGGCGGGTTTAGTGGAACAGTAGTATTAATTGGCCCGACGCTGATCGAACAAATAGAATTACTGTTGCGACAATTACCAGTTTATGCCGAAAGTCTAGAAACCGTCGCCACCAGCTTAGCCAGTCGCTTGACTGACGATGCACCAAGCTTGGTGGGACAATTGTTGGACACTCAATCCTTGACTAATTGGCTGATTCGATCGAGTCAACAACTGGTTTTGCGATCCTATAGTTTAACCAGAGGCATTCTGGGCGGTTTCTTCAGTTTAGTTTTAGCCTTATTTATTTCAGGTTACATGGTTGCCGACAGCGAAACCTTAATTAACAGTTTAGTGCAGTTTTTCCCCAAGCCTTGGGATGAAAGATTAGCAGCCCAAGCTACACCGATTGGTCAAAGAATGGGAAGTTACATTCGCGGCCGTTTTTTAGTTTCCGGGATTTTAGGCCTATTCATTACCACAGGTTTGAGCATTTTGGGAATGCCGGAATTTTCTTTAGGCTTAGGTGCGATCGCAGGCGTGACCAACCTAATTCCCTTCATCGGTCCGGTATTGGGAGCAGTGCCAGCATTAATCGTAGCATTAGCTAAAGGTGGTTGGGTGCTTTTATGGGTATTGCTATTATTTGCGATCGTCCAAAACTTAGAAACTTACGTCCTCGATCCTTTATTGGTCGGTTCCTCCGTAGGAGTTCATCCTTTGTATCAATTACTATCGGTTTTAGGAGGGGTTCAAGTATTGGGAATTATCGGGGCGGTGATTGTGCCACCTTGGTTTGCAGGAGTTGCTGCTTTGATTGAAAACTTGTATTTAAAACCCAAGCTGAGGGGCGAACATAGGTCAGCATTAACTCAGGCTAAAAACAATTCTGATTTACCGCCTGTGACTCCTTCGATGTGAAAGTATAGCAATCCTTGCAGGAGTCGTAAATTTTTTACCCCACCCCAACCCTCCCCTTAGTAAGAGGAGGGAGTAAGAAGTTCACAAATGATTTAGGATTGCTATATATTTGCTTGGAAAACATTAAACCCAGAATTACTGCTGTGCAACGAATGAGTCCAATTCCTTGCTATCGGATGTGGCCGCAACATAAACTAGAAGCAGGAGCCTTCACAATTTTGTTTCAAAATACCACAGCAGGACAAGCCAATTCACTACCAGCCGAGTTTTTAGCTTCAGCTCGTTTTACTAACATCTAGCTAGGCCTGAATCTGCGGTTAATAAGTCCTTCTACCAATGAATGCCGATACCACGCATCAAACGGGCCACAGCCTTCCTTGGGAGTGAAAACTTATTTTTAATCAAGAGCTCGCCAGAACTTGAAAAAGCAGGGTTAGAATTTGGACAATACACTCTTGCTGAAGGATGCCAAACCGCCTGGGCTTTGGGAATAAGTCAGCGCAGCCAAAAAAATAGACTACCCAGATACCTGACAAATTCTGCGAACTCGAGTATCAGAAGTGCGATCGGATTATAGGTTCGATTCGAGACTTGAGATTGGAGAATCAGTCCCACCGATCGATCCAACGCTCCTTTATAAACCAACTAATGCCCATTCTTCCCAAGTCATAAATCTTTAACAAAAACCCAAAATTTGCCCACCGAACCATCGACCATTAGGGATATATTGGCGAAAAATGCCTTTTGGCGACAAATCAAAATTTTACGTGTAAATTTGATCGAGTCCGAAAAAAAACAGCCTTCAACATCTCAACAAAAAGTGAGTTTAAACCCTTCTTCTCCTAGCAACCATCTATGCCCTACCATCACTTAATAGCAAGCTTTTCCATACCCGCTCCCTGTCTCGTAGCACTGACTCATACCCCCCCAACGACTCTCCACCTGTTCCCCCAACGACAATGCAGAAAAAGTTCCTTCACACAATCAAAGGACATTCCTGGCGGTACTTCCTCTCAGTAGGGGCGATCGCTCTGATCTACTTTTGGGCGTCCCAATTCGCCATTTCCATGCTCACACTGAGTTCAGAAGTATCCCCCATGTGGCCAGCAGCAGGAATTGCCCAAGTTGCACTCCTGCTATTCGGGCGTCAACTGTGGCCAGGCGTCGCCATCGGTGGCTTCCTGTTCAGCATGAGCGACCCCTCAGCTAACATCGCCAGCGCCTTTATCTCCGCCAGCGGCCGAGCTCTGCAAGCATGGACAGGAACTTACCTGCTGCAACGGCTTAACTTCAGCGCCGGACTCGATCGACTCAAAGACATCTTAGGAATAGTCGGACTAGCAGCCTTCGGCTCTACCCTGATCAACTCCACCATCGGCAGCCTCGTCCAATGTCTCACAGGCTTATCTAGCTGGAGCAATTTTGGCAGAATTTGGGCTACTTGGTGGGTGGGAGACGCTATGGGAATTTTGCTCATCGCCCCCCTGATCCTGACTTGGCGTGAATTACCCTCCATCAAAGCCGATCGCCAGCAGATTGTCGAACGCGCTATTTGGCTGCTGCTACTGCTAGCCGTGGGCTGGCTAGTCTTCTGCTCCCGCACCCGTGCCGCCTACGCCCGCTATCCCCTAGAATACCTGCCCTTTCCCCTAGTAGTTTGGGCAGCCTTTCGATTTGGTCAGCGCTACACCGCCCTCTCCAACGTCATCCTGTGTGGCTTCGCCATTTGGGGCATAGCCAGAGGTAGCGGCCCTTTTCTCAAACACGCTAGCAGCATCCCCCAAGCACTTTTATCCCTGCAAGCATTCATTGCTGTCATCGCCGTTACAGGCTTAGTCTTAGCGGCCACCGTAGCCGAACGTCGCCTCGCAGAAACCTTCCTGCGAGCTAGCGAAGCCAGCCTCGCCAATGCCCAGCGCATCGCCCAGTTGGGCAACTGGGACCTAGACCGCATTACCAAACAACTGCGCTGGTCTGATGAAATTTACCGCATTCTGGGACAACCGCCGAGAAGCTTTGAACCCAGTCTCGAAGCTTTCTTGGAATATGTACATCCAGACGATCGACAATTAGTCAAGACATCCATTGAAGCTGCTTTATTTCAAAAACAACCCTATAGCATCGACTACCGACTATTACTCCCCGACGGCTGCCAGCGTACCGTCTGCGAACAAGCCGCCGTCAACTCTACCTATATCAGCAGCACTGTCCAAGACATCACAGACCGCAAGCGAGCCGAAGCAGCCCTCCGCTCCTCCGAAGAGCGATTTTCCAAAGCTTTTCACGCATCACCAGTCGGCATCAGCATCTGCACCCTCACAGACGGCTGTTTTCTAGATGCCAATGAAAGCTTTTTGCGCCAGCTAGGCTGGGAACGTAGCGAATTCCTCGGCCACAATGCTGACGAGTTGAAAATGTGGGTCAACCCTGAAGACGGACCGCGACTGGCCAAGACTTTGCAATCGCAAAATTCCATCAGCAATGAAGAAGTATTAATTCGCACTAAAACAGGCGAAGAAAGGGACTGGCTGCTGTCGGTGGAACTGATTTACCTTGGCAGCACCCAGTGCGTTTTAATCATGACTAGCGACATCACCGAACGCAAACGAGCCGAAGAATTCCGCCGGGACAAAGAAGCAGCCGAAGCGGCCAATCGCTCCAAAAGTGAATTTCTCGCCAACATGAGCCACGAACTGAGAACCCCGCTGAATGCGATTATTGGCTACAGCGAACTTCTGCAAGAAGATGCCCAAGACCTAGGTGCCGAAGAGTTTGTCGATGACCTCAAGAGAATTAGCACGGCAGGTCAACACTTGCTAGCAATTATTAAAGATATTCTTGACTTTTCTAAGATTGAAGCTGGTCGCATGAAACTAGACCTGGAAAATTTCAGTATCTTAAGTTTGGTTGAGGATGTGGCTGCTATGATTGCCCTGATGGCAGACAAAAATTCTAATATTTTAGACATACAATGTGATGACGATATTGGCGATATGTATAGTGATTTGACTAAACTCCGCGAGTGCTTGCTGAATCTTCTGAGCAATGCCTCTAAATTTACTTTCTCTGGGGTGGTGACTTTCGCCGTTACTCGCCAACAAGTCCCAACTACCGAGGAGTCTACAGTATTAGAGCCTGTTGATGGAGGACAAGAAAATAATTCACCTGCGATGTCTCCCCAGTCTATATTTCAAGACTGGATCGTTTTCACTGTCAAAGATACTGGCATCGGTATGACTCACGAGCAATTAGCCAGAGTGTTCGAGCCATTTACCCAAGGCGATTCTTCCAGCACCAAAAAGTATGGTGGAACAGGTTTGGGACTGACAATTACCAAAAAATACTGCAAAATGATGGGCGGAGATGTTACAGCTATCAGCGAGTTGAATCAAGGCTCTATTTTTACAATTAGGCTTCCAGCCAAGTTCAGCGAAACTTCGACAATCGATTTTAAATGTTAGATTTGATTTGAAAATTTAGAGTAATTGACACTCGACTACCTATACTTAAGAAAGTTGCTTACAAAGCACGATAAATTATGCATCCTCACCTCCTGCGCCAACTCGCACAACTTAATTTAACCGACCGTTCTACCCCTCCAACTGCCGAGCAGTGGGAGCGATTTTTAGAAGAGATCGGTCAAAGCTATCACAGCAATGACCAGCGGGTGTTGGTGAAACCAGCTTCAGAAAATTCGGATCGAGAAGGGGAAGAGTCTGTTCCAGACGCTCCCAAGGTTTCAGAAATCGATCGACTGCGGGCCACTTTCAACAACTTAGGTGCCGGACTTTTGATCCTGGATGCTGAGGGAATTGTGATTGGTGTCAATCCAGAAGCTGAACGCCTGTTGGGATGGCGAGAGTCGGAACTCGCAGGGGTGGCGCAGGGGTGGCGCATCGCCTCCAAACAGAGGAAAGGCAAAAAATCAAAGGTTTTAAGTTCCAATCCAGAGGAAGCAAACAAGAGCGAACAGTCACCGATCGCCACTAAACTATCTTTACCAGAGGCGATCGCCTCTGGTCAACCTTACAGTAATTCAGAGGACGAATTTCTCTGCCGCGATGGGAAAATTTTACCCGTTTCCTATTTTTTCAATCCCGCCGATGGTGGCGCTAACATCTCCGTCTTAGTATTTTTTGACATCGGCGCACAAAAGCGAGTTGCTAGAGAAAAAGAGCGATCGCTCTCTATGCTACAATCAGTTTTAGAATCCACGGATGCGGGTATTATTGCTGTTGACAATAATGGTAACGTGTGTAACTACAATCAAAAATTTCTCGAAATGTGGGGTTTGTCGGAAGCACAGCAATTAAGTCGATCGACTGTCGGCACTCTGCAAAAACCCACTAAAACCAGCTTTCCCTTTGCCCTGCGCCAATTAAAATACCCCCAAGGATTTCTCAAAAATGTGATGAAAGTGTCGGCTCATCCAGATACTCAAATAGACGACTTATTAGAATTTAAAGATGGGAAAATTCTAGAATTACATTCCCTGCCCTCAAAAGTCGGCTCAAAAATAATAGGCAGAGTCTGGAGTTTTCGAGATGTTACCGAACGTAAAAGAGTAGAAAAAGCTTTGCAAGAGCGAGTTGAGTTCGATCAATTAATTACCAGTTTATCCACACATTTTATCAGCAAGTCAGTATCAGAAATAGAGCGAGGTATAGTTCAAGCCCTAGAAGCGATCGCCATAAAAACCAGCTTCGATCGCAGTTACATCTACCTGTTATCCCCAGACAAAAATAAATTTAAAAACAGCTACGAATGGTGTCAAGAAGGGAGACAGTACCTGAAAGAAAAAAGACCAGAAATATCAGTTGAACAAATCCCTTGGCTAGCCGAAAACATAGCTAATTTTGAAAGCATATACATTCCAGAAATCAACGAAATAGAGGAAATAAAAATATTAGAAGTAGCATATTTTGACGAAAATGAAGCAGCGGAATTAAGCCAAAACTACCAATTTAAAAATCCCAATAATAACTCCCTGAAATCCTTGGCATCCCTGGGAGAATCCCTGCCAAATTTCCCAATTAAAGAAGCGATTAAAAGCCTGCGATCGTTGATAATTATCCCCCTAGTTTGCAGTAAAGAATTAATCGGATTTATCGGATTCGATAGCCAAAAGGAAACAACAAGTCGATCGCCAGAAATATGCACCCAGCTCAAAATAGTAGGAGAAATGCTAGCCAATGCCCTAGAGCGCCAGCGAGCAGAATCAGCCCTGAGACAAGCCGAAACAAAATACCGCAGCATCTTTGAAAACGCAGTGGAAGGCATATTCCAAATCACCCCTGACGGGCGTTACATTAGTGCCAACACAGCACTAGCCCGCATCTACGGTTACGACTCCTGCACCCAAATGCAAAACGAACTGGCAGATGTCAACAGCCAATTTTACAGCGCCCCCCACCGACGGGCAGACTTGATTGCAGTCCTGAGCGATGTCGGTGAAATATCCAAATTTGAATCGCAAGTATACCGCCGAGACGGTACCCAAATCTGGATTGCCGAAAACGCCCGCAGCATCTGCGACGACAACGGCAACGTTCTATACTACGAAGGTACTGTAGAAGACATCACCGATCGCAAACAGGCAGAATCAGCCCTCCACCAGGCTCTAGAAGCAGCAGAATCAGCAAACCGTGCCAAAAGTACATTTCTGGCCAACATGAGCCACGAACTCCGTACACCCCTCAACGCGATCATCGGCTACAGCGAAATGCTTCAAGAAGAAGCCGAAGACTCTGGGAACGAGGCATCAGTCCCGGATCTAGAAAAAATCCGCACCGCCGGCAAACACCTGCTATCCCTGATCGACGACATCTTAGATATCTCTAAAATTGAAGCCGGGAGAATGGAACTGTACCTAGAAACCTTTGACATCCCATCCCTCATACAGAGTGCGGTGGCTACCGCACTCCCACTGATCGAAAAAAACGGCAACATCCTAGAAATTTACTGCCCTGACAATCTCGACACCATGCACGCAGACATGACAAAAGTGCGACAGGTACTACTGAACCTGCTGAGTAACGCCGCTAAATTTACCCAAAATGGAAAGATTGCGATCGGAGTCGAAAAAATTAAAAATGAAGAGTTAAGAATCAAAAATCAAGAGGAATCTGGTCAAATTTTAATTTCCAATTCGGAATTTTTAAGTTTCCGTGTCGCCGACACCGGAATCGGCATGAATCCAGAACAATTGCAGCGAGTTTTCCTACCTTTCACCCAAGCTGATGCTTCAACAACCCGTAAGTACGGGGGCACAGGTTTAGGATTGGCTATCAGCCAGCGCTTCTGTCAGATGATGGGTGGCACCATAGAAGCCAACAGCAAATTGGGTATCGGCAGCGCTTTCACCGTCATCCTACCAAGCCAAATCAAACTGCCGGAAATACCAGAAACTAAAGTCCGCGACAGCAGCAGCCCCCTGGGTTCCAATACTATAGGGACTATTCTTGTAGTTGACGATGACCCGATTTCGCGGGATTTGATCCAACGCGCTCTGACTCGCCAAGGACTACACATAGAACTCGCCACCAACGGGGAACAAGCCTTAGCCCTCGCCAAGCAACTGCACCCGGATGCCATTACTCTCGACGTGATGATGCCGGGAATGGACGGCTGGGCAGTGCTCTCAGCCCTGAAGGCAGATTCAGACCTTGCAGAAATTCCCGTAATCCTGCTATCCTTTGTTGGCAACAAAAGCCTCGGCTTTGCATTGGGTGCATCGGACTATCTCACTAAGCCAGTGGACGGCAAACGGCTGGCTACTTTGTTGAGGAAGTACCGACGCCACCAAGACAACCGGGCAAATAACAATTTGAGCTGTCAGATCCTGATTGTGGAAGATGATGTTGCCACCCGCAGAATACTGCGACGCATACTAGAAAAACAGGGCTGGGCAGTAACGGAAGCCGATAGTGGGCGCGCTGCTCTCGATCGCCTAGACGTTTCCCGACCCAACCTAATCCTACTGGATTTGATGTTGCCGGAAATGGATGGTTTTGAGTTGATTAGCGAAGTTCGCAAATTGAACTCTGGAGATCCAATACCGATTATTGTGATCACGGGTAAAGATTTGACACCAGCCGAAAGTCAACAGCTAAATGGTTGTGTCGATCGCGTGCTATTTAAGGGAGTCTACAGTTGCGATACTTTGCTGCGCGACGTTCGTTCTATAGTAAATGACAGATTCGATCGCAGGTACGGCTCGAAAGACAAGGAGGGAACCAATGGCTAAAATCCTGTTGGTCGAAGATAACGAAATGAACAGAGATATGCTATCAAGACGCCTAGCTCGCAAGGGACACGAGGTGTTTATTGCAGTGGACGGTGCCGAGGGAGTGTCCATGGCGATCGCCAAAGTACCGGATTTGATTCTGATGGATATGAGTCTGCCAGTGCTCGATGGATGGCAAGCAACCAGGCAAATTAAGGCGGCTCCAGAAACTAGCAGGATTCCGGTGATTGCTCTGACGGCTCATGCTATGGCAGGCGATCGAGAAAAGTGTTTAGACGCTGGCTGCGACGACTACGACACCAAACCGGTGGAATTTCCCCGACTTTTGGGTAAGATTGAACTGCTTCTGAAAGAGGCTATGACATGAAAGGTGATGAGAGCAGAGTTCTAGTTGTTGACGACAATGAAGTAAACCGCGATTTACTGGCCCGCCGACTTCAGCGTCAAGGCCACGCGGTGACAGTTGCTGAAGATGGTGTCCAAGCTCTAGAATTGATGCGCTCTGCGCCTTTTGATTTGGTTCTGCTTGACATTATGATGCCCCAAATGAACGGGTATCAAGTCCTGGAAAACCTGAAGGCGGATGAAAGATTGCGCTACATCCCAGTGATTATGATTTCGGCGGTGGACGATATTGACAGTATCGTCCGTTGTATCGAGTTGGGGGCGGAAGATTATCTTTCTAAACCCTTTAATCCGGTACTATTGAAGGCTAGGATTAGTGCTTGTCTGGAAAAAAAACGGCTGCGCGATCATGAGCAAGCTTATTTACAGGAGTTAGCCGAGGAACAGGGGAAGTCCGAGCGTTTGCTGCTGAATATCTTACCCCAGGCGATCGCCGAACGCCTCAAACAGGGAGAAATTACGATCGCCGACAGTTTCTCTGACGTGACTGTGATGTTTGCGGATTTGGTTGGTTTTACTAAGCTTTCGACTCACTTATCCCCCGCGGAGTTGGTGGAATTGCTCAACCAGATTTTCTCGAAATTTGATGAGTTGGCCGATCGCTACGGACTTGAGAAAATTAAGACCATCGGCGATGCTTATATGGTAGTTGGTGGTTTGCCCACACCCAGTGACAATCATGCTGAGGCGATCGCCTCTATGGCGATCGACATTCTAGCAGCCATTAGCAAAATGCGAACCAAAGGCGATCGACCACTCAGCATCCGCATCGGTATCAATACTGGCCCAGTGGAAGCTGGGGTAATTGGTACTAAAAAGTTTACCTATGATTTATGGGGAGATACAGTAAATATAGCTTCTAGGATGGAATCTCAAGGTGTACCCGGAGGGATTCAGGTGACAGTTGCTACCTACGAACGGCTACGGGATAAGTACATTTTCCAGAATCAAGGCGTGCTTCATGTGAAGGGCAAAGGAGATATGATTACTTATCTGCTGTTGGGTCCAAAGGGTTAACAGCAGTTGACATTTTACCTAAATTTACCTAGGTTTTAGTTACTAAATTCTCGGTAAATTGACGAACAGACTAATTAGCGTTGATGATTTCGATCAAAAGAGAAGGTGTAACCTTTGAAAAAGACCTCGCCAGCGACGTTTCGGAAATAAAAGAAACTCATTGAAAAACTTGCAAATCCTGCGCGAAGCGATTAATATACTAGGATGCAACCACATTGAGAGGTCGAATCAATGGCTACCTTAACTTATTGTAAAGGCTTGCCCACGCCAGCAGATGAACTCAACGAACTTGGATTTACAGATTTCGAGATGTTCTTAGAAGCTTACGCCCCAATTTTCAGGGCTGCAAGTATTGAAACAGTCAACCACTTACTTTTAAGTACACAATTCAAGAAGTCCGACTGGAACACACACTTACAGCAAACCTACGGCATCAATAAGCGCCATGCAAATGGCGTAATCAGTGCAGCCTCATGTCGTGTAGACGGGGCTAAAGAACACAAAATTTTACACACAAAGACTCTTGAAGTCAAGATTAAATCCATTAGTGCATGGCTCAAGAAAGCCGAACGTAAGTTGGCATTAGCCCGTAAATTTTATGCCAAGAAAAAATGGCATAATTCAAAGACAGGTTGTAATTTTCCCATAGCTTGCTCGCTCCAATACAAATCTACCAATTGGCAGAGTTTACGCTTTCAAATACACAATAAAAAGCGTAGACTGACCCTGTTAACGAATAGGATCGAACACTTAAGAGTCAAGCCAATCAAAGTCGTCGTCCCTCACGGTGATATTTTTGTCGTCGGCTCTAAAGACGAGTCTTTTGGCAATCAAGTCTCCCAGTGGAATGGGAGCGAAATAACTTTTAGAGTCCCCAAATGCTTAGAGTCACGATTCGGGAAAGCTGTATCTTCCGAGGTTGGTGATTTCAATCGCAACATAAATAGACTACCAGAATGCGGGGCTAAGACCTGGCACTTCTACCGTAAAAACGGAAAGTGGGTGATTGCCGTGCAATTTACTCCCAAGCCTGTGAATCAAGTTTCTAGAAATAGGATGTACGGTTGCATTGGTATCGATATGAATCCTGGTTCTATTGGGTGGGCGTATGTTGATACTGAAGGAAATCTCAAAGCCAAAGGGCAGATTCCCTTGCAGATGGGCTTACCAAATGGCAAACAGCAGGCTCAGATTGTTAATGCCTGCCTGCAACTAGCAGTAAGAGCCACGGAATTGGAATGTCCCGTAGTTTGCGAAGAACTAGATTTCTCAACAAAAAAGCAATCTCTAGGGGAGGAAAGTAGAAAGTATGCGCGGATGTTATCGGGCTGGGCATATAGTGAGTTCTACAAACAACTCAGTTCTATTTTGTCGAATCGCGGAATTGAGCTAATTGCAGTCAACCCAGCTTACTCAAGCATTATCGGCTTGGTGAAATACTTAAAAATGTATGGCTTAGCCAGCGACGAATCGGCTGCACTGGTGATTGCTCGCAGGGCCATGAATAAGAGTGAAAAAATACCTCGCTCCTTAACCGCCTATTCCGAGATGAACCCGGAAAAGCACGTTTGGAGCGAGTGGAACCAACTGAATAAAAAGATCAAACGTTCGGCTGTAATATCACGTCGCTGTGATTATTATAGCGTTTCTAACTGGAGTTTCTTGGTCAACCTCGACACCGAGGAAGCGCAAGCACTAAGAAAGAACGTTTAAAGCTTATACCGCAGAGCTTACCCTGGTTTACCTAGGTTTTTATAAGCGGTTAATTAGTCTTTTAACCAATAACAAATAACAAATAACAGTCAACAAATACAGAAATATCCAATGAACGTAAATTCTAACCTTTTAATGTACGCCCAATGGGCAGGAATTCTCACAGTGGCTTTCGCTGTTTTCACGGTGATTGCCTTTATCTTGCAGTGGGGTTTTCGCTTCCGCTTGGTAGGAGTTACTAGCTTTATGGCAGTAATTGCTGCTAGTATATTTGGCCTCGGTTTAGGATTGTTTACTCGCACAGAAATTCCCGGTGCTGTGCGCTATTCTCTGGTTTACGATACAGGCGGCGCTCAAACTGTAATTACCGTGCCACCGACTATCGCCCCATCACAGTTGGAAGCGACGATGCAGCAAGCTGCTGCGGATTTGTACTCCCCAGGCCGCTCTGGACGTGGCAGAGACTACATGACGATCAGGGTACGGACAATTGTACATCCAGAGCCAGGAGTCTCCCAGCCACTGTTTTTGGGAGAGGTGAGGCGATCGCTCGCTACTCGATATGATGACAAAATGTCGATCGAAATCTTCCCCGAACAAGTTGCTACTTTGAAAAAATATCAAGCTTAAAATTAGGAAGATAGGAGTTGCCAAGGTGTTTTGTTAATGGCTCCCTTCGACTCCGCTCAGGGAGCAATTAACACATTATTTTAACAGCCTTGGCGGTTGCTAATATCAATTCCGGTTGTATCGTCAGGTGATTTAACCACGAAGGCGCTTATGACGCGAAGGAAGAGAAGAGAGAGATTAATCATTCCGATGTCAACGGATTTGATATAAATCGCTAACAAACTTATATCTACCCCCCCCAACCCCCCCGAACCCAAGGGGGGGCTTTGAACTACATCTGTAGTAGGACTTTATGAAAATGGTATTAGAGGAAATCAGAGGAGCTTATCGCCCCATTAACTCCCACCAGAGTAGCTACAACATCAGTAGTTCCAGCTACTCGCAGCAGTGTACCGTTGAGAGTAGGTGTAAATTGTAACTGCTGGAAACTCAGACCACCAGTCAAGACAAATCGATCGACACCAACCTCAAAATTAATCACAGTATCATTGCCACTAGCAGCACTCAACACAAATCGATCGCTTCCGATACCTCCAATCAAAGTATCATCGCCCAAGCCACCAAACAGTAGATCGTCACCATCACCGCCATTGAGAATGTCCTTATCTTTCCCTCCATAGAGAGTGTCATTACTATCACCCCCGTTGAGAGTATCTTCCCCTTCATTACCGTAAAGCAAATCCTCGCCAGCACCGCCACTGATGCAATCTTGCTGGCCAGCAGTACCCACAGAAACACCGCTGTCATCGGCGCGATCGCCAAAGATGGTATCGTTGCCATCATCGCCACAAAGCTCATCATTACCATCACCGCCATAAATTAAGTCATCATCGCTGTCTCCATGTATGAGGTCGTTACCTTTGCCACCGTAGAGAGAATCATTGCTCTTACCGCCACTGATAGTATCCTCAGATTCATCGCCGAATAATAAGTCAGAACCGATATTCCCCAAGAGCAAGTCATTCCCCTCGACATCCTTGAATCGACTGCGAGTACCACCGTACATAGTGTCGTCTCCACTGTCTCCGGTAAGGGTATCAGAGCCAAGTTCGCCCCAAATCAAGTCATTATCTTTGCCACCCCAAACGGCATCGTTGCCCTTACCTGCTTGCACGGTATCATTACCGTTACCGCCGGCAATGATGTCGTCACCGGTACCACCAAAGATTAAATCTTGTTCGCCAGTATCCCCAATGGAGTTGGAACTGCCACTGTCACCGAGGATGGTATCAATACCTTCTCCACCGTAGAGAGTATCAGAGCCTAATTGACCAAAAATTAGGTCATTACCTCTGCCTCCATAAACAGCATCATTATCTTTGCCGCCAATTAGCGTATCGTCATTTTCTTGGCCGCTCAGAAAATCGTTGCCGAAACCTCCGTAGAGCAAGTCCCGTCCTTGGAAGTCCTTAGCTCTGTTGTCAGTGATGCCACCAAACAAGCTATCCTCTCCAGTACCGCCAATCAACGTATCGGAGCCGAGTTCACCCCAAATCAGGTCATTGTCTCGACCTCCAAAGGCAATATCATTACCTTTGCCACCATGAATGGTATCGTCACCCTCGTTGCTATTGATGACATCTGCACCATCGCCTCCGAAGATTAAATCGCGAGCATCGTCAGGACTCTGAGAGTTGTTTAGCCCGGTGTCTCCCAAAATAGTGTCCGCACCTCGATCGCCCAAAAGAGTATCAGAACCTAAGTCGCCAGAAATCCAATCGTTTTGTTTCCCAGTGGCTATAAAATCGTCGTTCTCGCCACCGTAAACAACATCGCTGCCAAATCCGCCAAAAATTGTGTCATTGTCTTGGTTGCCGTAAATTACATCGTTACCACCTTCACCTAAAAGTAGGTCACGACCTCGAAAACCGATAATTTTTTCGTTACGATTGCTACCCTGAATGAAGTCGTTGCCATTAGTGCCTTTAAGGGTTTGTTCCTCAAGCGGCACTGGTGTCTCTGGCCTGTTAAATGAGACTTCAGGGGGTTGTGTTGGTGGCAAAAAGTTAATTTCCGGTGTTTCCACAAGCAGCTCACACCCACAGTCTGTTTCGGGTTCCACCATGGGAGTGGGTGTGGGGAAAACTGGCTGTAAGATAGCAGTCACAGTAGCCGTGGAGGGATTACTGATAGCCCCTTCGTTATCCGTGGCGGTGTAAGTGAAATTAGCCCCGGTAAAATTACCAGTTGTTTGGAGAAATAATTCCTGAATCTGTGGAGGAGTCAGGGTTTGACCAGGTGTTACGGGAACGCCACCGTTAGCTGGGTCTCCTAAAAATAGGATTCCTTGGTCTGCTGGGGGCAAAGTGTTGATAGTGTAAGAGGCGATCGACCCGTCGGGGTCGGTGGCTGACAATCCTGTTATTTGTTTGCTGCTATTGGGGGGAATGCTCAAGGTAGCATTGCTAGACACTGGGGGTTCATTGGCCAGGGGAGTTGGCGTTGGCGTTGGTACTGCTGATGGAGTGGGCGTTGGTACTGCTGATGGAGTTGGTGTTGGTACTGGTGATGGAGTTGGTGTTGGTACTGGTGATGGCGTGGGAGTTGGTACTGGTGATGGAGTTGGCGTGGGAGCGACAATCTCCGCTACCGTAGCAGCCGCCGGACTGCTGAGACCTTTGTCATCAGTAGCTTTGTAGTTAAAGTTGGCTCCGGTGAATGCACCTGTGGATTTGAAAAATAGCTGACTAATTTGGGCCGGGGTCAATACTTGACCGGGCGTTACAGCGACGCCACCGTTGGCTGGGTCTCCTAAAAAGAGGACTCCTTGGGCGACGGGGGGTAAAGTATCTATTGTATAGGAGGCGATGCTCCCGTCGGGGTCAGTGCCTCCGAGTCCGGGGAGTTGAACGGTGCTGTTGGGTGCGATCGCTGTATTCACATTATTCGTTACAGGCGGTTGGTTAGCACCAGGTAGCAAAGCCGATACCGTAGCAGCAGCGGGACTGCTGAGACCTTTATCGTCTGTCGCTTTGTAGTTAAAGTTGGCTCCGGTGAATGCACCTGTGGACTTGAAAAATAGCTGGCTAATTTGGGCTGGTGTCAGCACTTGACCCGGTGTGACAGCGACACCACCGTTGGCTGGGTCTCCTAAGAACAGGACTCCTTGGGCGGCGTTCGGCAAAGTATCTATTGTATAGGAGGCGATGCTCCCGTCGGGGTCACTTCCTCCGAGTCCGGCAAGTTGAAGGGTGCTGTTGGGCGCTAGGACTGCATTGATATTGTTGGTAACAGGCGGTTGGTTGATCGGAGTTGGAGGTGTTGGTACTGGTGATGGAGTTGGCGTGGGAGCGACAATCTCCGCTACCGTAGCAGCCGCCGGACTGCTGAGACCTTTATCATCAGTAGCTTTGTAGTTAAAGTTGGCTCCGGTGAACGTACCTGTGGACTGGAAAAATAGCTGACTAATTTGGGCTGGGGTCAATACTTGACCGGGCGTTACAGCGACGCCACCGTTGGCTGGGTCTCCTAAAAAGAGGACTCCTTGGGCTGCGGGGGGTAAAGTATCTATTGTATAGGAGGCGATGGTTCCGTCGGGGTCCGTGCCTCCGAGTCCGGGGAGTTGAACGGTGCTGTTGGGTGCGATCGCGGTATTCACATTATTCGTTACAGGCGGTTGGTTAGCACCAGGTAGCAAAGCCGATACCGTAGCAGCAGCGGGACTGCTGAGACCTTTATCGTCTGTCGCTTTGTAGTTAAAGTTGGCTCCGGTGAATGCACCTGTGGACTTGAAAAATAGCTGGCTAATTTGGGCTGGTGTCAGCACTTGACCGGGCGTTACAGCGACACCACCGTTGGCTGGGTCTCCTAAGAACAGGACTCCTTGGGCGACGGGGGGCAGACTATCTATTGTATAAGAGGCGATGGTTCCGTCGGGGTCAGTGCCTCCGAGTCCGGGGAGTTGAAGGGTGCTGTTGGGTGCTAGGACTGCGTTGGTATTGTTGGTGACAGGGGGTTGGTTGACTGGTGTTGGCGTGGGTGTTACGCTCTCCGCTACAGTCGCAGTCGCCAAACTGCTGAGACCTTTGTCATCAGTAGCTTTGTAGTTAAAGTTGGCTCCGGTGAATGCACCTGTGGATTTGAAAAATAGCTGACTAATTTGGGCCGGGGTCAATACTTGACCGGGCGTTACAGCGACGCCACCGTTGGCTGGGTCTCCTAAAAAGAGGACTCCTTGGGCGACGGGGGGTAAAGTATCTATTGTATAGGAGGCGATCGTCCCGTCGGGGTCAGTGCCTCCGAGTCCGGGGAGTTGAACGGTGCTGTTGGGTGCGATCGCGGTATTCACATTATTCGTTACAGGCGGTTGGTTAGCACCAGGTAGCAAAGCCGATACCGTAGCAGCAGCGGGACTGCTGAGACCTTTGTCATCAGTAGCTCTGTAGTTAAAGTTGGCTCCGGTGAATGCACCTGTGGACTTGAAAAATAGCTGGCTAATTTGGGCTGGGGTCAGCACTTGACCGGGCGTTACAGCGACACCACCGTTGGCTGGGTCTCCTAAGAACAGGACTCCTTGGGCGACGGGGGGTAGTGTATCTATTGTATAAGAGGCGATCGTCCCGTCGGGGTCACTTCCTCCGAGTCCGGGGAGTTTAACGGTGCTGTTGGGTGCTAGGACTGCATTGGTATTGTTGGTGACAGGGGGTTGGTTGACTGGTGTTGGCGTGGGTGTTACGCTCTCCGCTACCGTAGCAGCAGCAGGACTGCTGAGACCTTTATCGTCTGTCGCTCTGTAGTTAAAGTTGGCTCCGGTGAATGCACCTGTGGACTTGAAAAATAGCTGGCTAATTTGGGCTGGTGTCAGCACTTGACCTGGTGTGACAGCGACACCACCGTTGGCTGGATCTCCTAAGAACAGGACTCCTTGGGCGACGGGGGGCAAAGTATCTATTGTATAAGAGGCGATGGTTCCGTCGGGGTCACTTCCTCCGAGTCCGGGGAGTTGAACGGTGCTGTTGGGTGCGATCGCTGTATTCACATTATTCGTTACAGGCGGTTGGTTAGGACTAGGTAACAAGGCTGATACCGTAGCAGCCGCGGGACTGCTGAGACCTTTGTCATCAGTAGCTCTGTAGTTAAATTTGGCTCCGGTGAACGTACCTGTGGACTTGAAAAATAGCTGGCTAATTTGGGCTGGTGTCAGCACTTGACCCGGTGTGACAGCGACACCACCGTTGGCTGGGTCTCCTAAGAACAGGACTCCTTGGGCGACGGGGGGTAGTGTATCTATTGTATAAGAGGCGATGCTCCCGTCGGGGTCCGTGCCTCCGAGTCCGGCAAGTTGAAGGGTGCTGTTGGGTGCTAGGACTGCGTTGGTATTGTTGGTAACAGGGGGTTGGTTGACCGGTGTTGGAGGTGTCGGTGTCGGTGTCAGAGCGGTGGTGACTTTGGCACCCGTTGCACTACCGTCATTGTTACTGGGAGTGGGGTCTGGGGTACTGGAGCTACTGCTGGCAATATTCGATACGCTGACTCCCGTGGGTGCGATGAAGCTGATGGTGCGGGTGGTGCTGGCTTGATTGGTTAAGGTGGCTAGGGGGAAGGTGACTATCCCCGTAGTGCTGTTGTAAGTACCGTTGTCGGATACAACCACTCCTGTTAAGCCGGGAATGATGCTGTCGGTGATGGTGACGTTATCGGCGGTGCTTGGTCCGTTGTTTTGTGTGGTGATTGTATAACTGACGGTGGAGCCCGATGCAGCACTATTAGTCCCGCTTTTGGTGGTGACGACATCGGCGCTCGGTGTCAGAGCGGTGGTGACTTTGGCACCCGGTGCAGTACCGTCATTGTTACCCGGAGTGGGGTCTGGGGTACTAGAGCTACTACTGGCAATATTCGATACGCTGACTCCTGTGGGTGCGATGAAGCTGATGCTGCGGGTGGTGCTGGCTTGATTGGTTAAGGTGGCTAGGGGGAAGGTGACTATCCCTGTAGTGCTGTTGTAAGTACCGTTGTCGGATACAACTACTCCTGTTAAGCCGGGAATGATGCTGTCGGCGATGGTGACGTTATCGGCGGTGTTCGGCCCGTTGTTTTTTGTGGTGATTGTATAACTGACGGTGGAGCCTGGTGCTGCACTATTGGTCCCGGTTTTGGTGGTAATGACATCGGCGCTCGGTGTTAGAGCTGTGGTGACTGTAGCAGCGTTGTTGCTGGGAGTGAGATCTAGCGCACTGGAGCTACTGCTGGCGGTGTTGGAGACGCTGACTCCTGTGGGTGCGATGAAGCTGATGGTGCGGGTGGTGCTGGCTTGATTGGTTAAGGTGGCTAGGGGGAAGGTGACTATCCCTGTAGTGCTGTTGTAGGTACCGCTGTCGGATACAACTACTCCTGTTAAGCCGGGAATGATGCTGTCGGTGATGGTGATATTATCGGCGGTGTTCGGCCCGTTGTTTTTTGTGGTGATTGTATAACTGACGGTGGAACCCGATGGAGCACTATTAGTCCCGGTTTTGGTAGTAGCTAGGTCAGCAATAGCAGTTATTGTAGTGATGGCCCTAGAGGTTGGTAGCGAAGTATTATTGTTTGCAACAACGGGATCGAAAGTGCTGGAATTACTGTAAGCGACGTTAGTGATGGTGGTGGGTGTTGCTGGAGCTATGGCGGTGATGGTGTAAGTGACGCTACTACCGCTGGTCAAAGTCGGAATCACTGGCCAGGAGACAGTCCTGGTGGTGGGGTTGTATGTGCCACTGTTGGATGGGGTGACTCCTGTTAAGCCTGGGGGCAGGATATCTTGAACTAGGACATCTTTCGCGTCGCTGGTACTCGGTCCTATATTAGTGGAGGTAATTGTGTAGGTAATCGCGCTGTTTAGGGCGGCAACCAGGGGTCCTTGTTTGGCAATGGAAACGTCGGCTGTGAGTGTAGGAGGATTTATACTTTCGACGATGAGATTGTTAACTTCATGAATGTTGTTGTAGCCACCTGTAGCAGCAGCAAAGCCAAATTTAAAAGTATCTGGTACTGCTCCGTTTACGGTTATCAAATTTGGGATGTCGATCAGTGTTTCAGTTGCATCAAAGCTGCCGTTCTGATCCAAGTCTATGGCCACTGCGAGACGGTTAGGTGTTGGTGAATTCACCGGAAATAATGTAATTTGGACGCTTCTTTTAGTATTAGTAGCGGTCCGACTGGTTGCAGTTTGATTATCTATGCCAAGAGAAATGGAAGTGTTAGTTAAAAAATTAAAACTTAAATGTTCATAAGTTCTGCTTTCACTGCCTCTAACTGCTACTGAATCTTGTCTAATTCCGGGACCACCCACACGCCCAAAAGTCGATCGTTCTGGTGGGAGCGGTTGAGGCTCGGAAAAGTTGCCAAACTCGTCCAATCCGACACCTAAATAACCTCCTACAATGCCTTCGGATCTCAGAGCAGGAGTTAGACTATTATTGCTACCATAGCCGAGAGATCCACCAAAGCCTCCCGCTTTTATTGGTGTTGCTGTTCCATCAATCAGGAAAAAACTTAGGCCATCTGCACCCTCAGTGCTCGTGGAGCCATAGGCAAATAAATCAAAGGTAACTCTTATACCATCAGTGGCAGAGATGGGGTTGTTGTAGAGGACATAAGCTGATTGGTTACCGAGAGCTCCTGTTAATCTCAAAGCGCCTGAGCCGACTGGATCGCTGGATGATCCGGGTGGCTCGCCAGTCCCTACATTGGGAATAACGCCGTTGGGGTTGACGGCACCTGCGGTTAAGCCTGGGTTAGCAGAAGTGCCAGAAATTCCATAGATCCAAGGTCCGATTACTGTATCGTTTTTAAAGTTTTCGGCGACTAAGGTAGCTAGGACTGATGGATAGTCTTCTAGGACTTGTTTTTCAAAGGCTATTTCGGTATTGATTTTTCCTGTAGTAATTTCTAATTCCCAGTCGCCTCCTAGTGCTGCGCTTCCTGTGAGGTTGTGGGAAGCGGCAATATGTGCGCCGGTTATTTCGCTAATTTTTTGTATAAATTTAATGCCGGATTCGCTGGCGGCTATGTTACAGCCATAGAGTAGAATGCTGGCTGCTTTGTTGAGTGCTTTTCCCCACTGCTGCAATTGGCTGCTGTAGGTTTCTAAGTTGTGAATATTGAGTTCTGTTGAGCCAAGTTTTAGTGCTGCTGCTTCGCCGTGAGAGATTATGTGAATGTTGTTGATGTGGTGGCGATCGCCCAAAATTTCACTGATTTGTGCTATGCCATCTCGGAATCCATCGATCGCAATTACTTCAAATCCCGCTTTAACTCCGTTGACTAATTGTTGATAGTTGTCTACTTGCGAGTCGAAAATTACTAGATCTTTGCTCTCTTGTGATTTGGCTGTCAAGCAGGAATTTCCCCATGAGATGTTACTCACAGTTTTTTGATAATTACGTGTTTTCACGATTGACATACTGTACTCGCTGGTAAACTTCATTTCCGATCGACTTAATTGCCTCGTTTAAGCTAACCGATCTTAGAAAAATCGACAAACAATAAAATATTAAGTTTTGTAACGGATTGTTTTCCAATCTAAAATACTTACGTGTTTTCTACTATTTAGTTATTTCAAATAAGTAAAATTTATACAGGAAGTGCGATCGGATAAATCCGATCGCCTCAGACAAAAAATCACCCTAAATCTGAGAAAAATCAGCACTTACAGGTATTTCAACTGTAGCTAAAGTCTAGATTTTGCAAGGGTGACAGAGCTTTAAGGGGGCGATCGACAATTAGCTCAATACGTGCGAACAACTTTCAGTAATTGTGAGTTCGGAATTATTTTCAGTGTGTTTATATTTACATTAGCTCGCTCAACATGGAGGGAAAATATTTTTAAAATAAAGAATGTGAAGAGTTAAATCACTGTCAAAAAATATAGGCGTTGACAATTAATAGTTTAATAGTTATATAGTTTATAATTACCATAATTAATGGTGAAGATTATCATATAAATTGAAAATTTACAATTAAATAGTGAAAAAATTAATAAACCCAAAATTCCCCACTGTAAATTAAAAATAGCGAGATCCCCGACTTCATAAAAGTTGTCCGGGATCTCAAAGCACAATGCTGTAAAGTTTCCTTAACTGTAATATCAAATCCGGGTTTGCTACCCCGTTTATCCTGCCGCAAAACGGCATCCCTTGTCGCATCTTTGTGTGGTTGGCGAGAATTGTTCAGCGATACCATTTTTCTAAAGATGTGCTAGTGATGAAGTCTTAGCCCCCCCTTAGCAAGGGGGGGTTGGGGGGGTAATATCTAACGCTACTTCATGAAATTGGTATGACTTACTCTACAAGGGCTACAAGGGCGATCGGCATCAAGGGGGGTATGATACCCGGATTTGAGATTGCTAGAGGCGATCGCACCCTCCAGCGCTGGCTTTCTAAGCGTTAATACTCAGTTCCCGCACCAAAAAAGCCCATTCATCAGCCAATTCTTCAATCACTTTCGCCGTTGGTTTACCAGCACCGTGCCCAGCCTTAGTTTCAATGCGAATCAACACGGGTTTTTCTCCCCCGTGCATTTCTTGCAAAGCCGAAGCAAACTTGAAACTGTGAGCGGGAACCACGCGATCGTCATGATCTGCTGTGGTAATCATCGTCGCCGGATAAGCCGTACCCGGTTTGAGATTGTGCAAGGGAGAATAGCCGTAAATTGTGGGAAATTCCTCTGCATTTTCGGAAGAACCATATTCCGAAGTCCAGGCCCAACCAATGGTAAACTTGTGAAAGCGCAACATATCCATCACACCCACAGCGGGCAATGCTGCACCGAACAACTCAGGCCGCTGAGTCATGCAGGCTCCCACCAATAAACCACCATTACTACCACCTGCGATCGCCAATTTTGCTGGCTGAGTGTATTTGTTTGCGATCAACCATTCGGCCGCGCTGATAAAATCATCAAACACATTTTGTTTGTTCAACTTCGTCCCTGCTTGGTGCCATGCTTCGCCGTATTCGCCACCACCCCGCAAACAAGCTGTCACATAAACCCCACCCATCTCCAACCACACAACTCTGCTAACAGAAAAACTGGGAGTTAGGGATATGCTAAAACCACCGTAGCCATAAAGATACGTGGGGTTATTACCATCTAGCTGCAAACCTTTTTTGTGAGTGATAAACATCGGTACTTGGGTACCATCTTTGCTGGGATAAAATACTTGCTTTGTCTCGTAATCATCCGGGTTAAAATCTACCTTGGGCTGGCGGTAAATTTTGCTCTCATCTGTCAGCATATTGTAGCTGTAAATGGTATTAGGCGTGGTAAAACTGGTGTAAGCATAAAAAGTTTCAGTTTCGTAACGCTTACCGCCAAATCCTCCGGCAGAACCAATTCCTGGCAAGGAAATTTGTCGCACAAAGGAGCCATCTAAATTGAAGATTTTAAGTTGGGTATAGGCATCTTTCAGGTAGGAAGTGACAAATTGATTATTGAGGATGCCAATTCCTCCCAGGGTTTCGGCTGCTTCGGGGATAATTTCTGTGAACTTACCTTGACTTTCTGCATTGTTGATGTCGATCGCAATTACGCGGCCGAGCGGTGCATTCAAATCGGTTTTAAACCAGAAAACAGAGCCATCATTATCGATAAAATTGTACTCCGCCTCAAATTCGTTAATCAGTTCTATGACAGCGGATTCTGGGGCGGTTAAATCTTTGTAAAAAATCAGATTTTGGGGGTCAGTACCGCGCCAAACTGATATAATTAAATATTTGCCATCTTCAGTAACTTCAGCACGAAAACCCCATTCTTTTTGGTCAGGGCGATCGTAAATTAAGACATCTTCCGATTGAGGAGTGCCTAGCCTGTGGTAAAACAGTTTTTGGTAATAATTAACATCTTCATGCTTGCTTTTTTCATTAGGTTCATCGTAGCGACTGTAAAAAAAGCCTTTACCGTCGTGAGTCCAAGATGCGCCGGAGAATTTAAGCCAATTTAAATGGTCTGATAAATCTGCGCCAGTTTCGACATCGCGGACTTTCCACTCTTGCCAATCAGAACCGGATGTAGACAAACCATAGGCCATAAATTTGCCATCTTCACTAATAGCCATACCACCCAAAGCAACAGTCCCATCTTCCGACAAAGTATTCGGGTCAAGTAATACTTGCGGTTCACCATCAAGGGATGTTAAAGTATAGAGAATAGATTGATTTTGTAGACCATCATTCTTGTAATAAAAATAGCGATCGCCCTCTTTAAAAGGTATGCCATATCTTTCGTAATTCCAAAGCTGAGTCAGTCGCTGCTTAATTTTTTCCCTAGCCGGAATTTCCTGGAGATAGCCAAAAGTGACTGCGTTTTGGGCTTCCACCCAAGCCTGGGTTTCCTCAGAGTCGGGATTTTCCAGCCATCTGTAGGGGTCCGATACTGGGACACCGTGGTAGTCATCAGTTTGGTCGATTTTGCGCGTTGTGGGGTAACTTAAAGGGCGATCGAATTTAGCCATGATTTTTCACTTTTGGTAACTTTACTTAGTTTAACTTTGAATTAGACAAATCAATTATAAACTCATCCTCATCACTTCTCTTTCTTCCTTCGTGTCCTTCGCGTCTTCGCGGTTCGTTTCTCTTACCCATATTCAACTAATCAAACTCCCTCCTTCCCTCCAAAGCGCGGGCCAAAGTCACCTCATCAGCATACTCCAAATCTCCCCCCATAGGCAAACCAAAAGCAATGCGAGTCACCCGTGTAAAAGGCTTCAATAAACGGCCAATATAAAGCGTAGTCGTCTCACCTTCCACACTGGGACTAATCGCAATAATTACTTCCTCAATCTTTTGTTGACTAACGCGCCTGACTAATGGTTGAATATTCAATTGTTCCGGGCCAATTCCATCCATGGGGGAGATGACACCGCCGATAACATGATATTTACCTCCGTATTCCCGTGTTTTTTCCAACGCAATCACATCGCGGGATTCTGAGACTACGCAAATGGTAGAATTGTCACGGTTGGGATTGTGACAAATTTCGCAAACAGGTTCAGCAGATAAGTGAAAGCACACTTGACAAAATCCTACCTGCTGTTTGGCATCAATTAAGGATTGAGCCAGGGTTTGCACTTCTTCATAGGGTCGTTTGAGAATATGTAAGGCGAGTCTCTGGGCACTTTTTGGGCCGATTCCTGGCAAGCGCTGCAATTGTTCGATCAAGCGGGCTAAGGGTCTAGTATACATTAAACTCGGCGGTAATTTGTAAGATCATTTCTGGTGGATTGGTTCTTGTCTGATTTGCGCGATGTAGGGGCGGGTTTTACCAACCATCTCTGTTGAAAACTAAGTATCTCATAAACCCGCCCCTACTAATTTACCCTCCACTAATTTTAGCTTTATAGCCTAATTTTGTGATAATTTCGAGCAGTTTTTGCTTGTGTTCGCCTTGAATTTCGATTTCATTATCCTTAACTGTACCGCCCGTGCCACATTGGGCTTTTAGCTGTTTTGCTAAAGTTGCTAAAGTTTCGGGTTTTTCTTGAAATCCGCTGATGACTGTAACTGTTTTGCCACCGCGTCCTTTTCGGGATGCTTCGATTTTGAGGTTTTGTTTATTTGGGGGAATTTCTTGTATGCCTCGTTGGAGGGCTGCGGAGTTGTCTATGTTGCCAAATTCGGAGTAAACAATTCGTTTTCCTGATTGGTTGTTTGTATTGGAGTTTTTGGGTTTTGATGTACTCATAGTAGTTTGGTTTTTGGAGATTTTCTGTGGGTGGGGGCGGGTTTATTTAGCTTGTTTTTGGGGATTAAATATTATTCGTAAAACCCGCCCATACGGGAATTGATTTTTGGGCTGTTGATAGCACATTTTCCGGTTTCAATTGAATTATATCGTGTTCTGACTACGATAGTGAGTTGCCTGCTGAATGTACTCCTAATCGCCCTATTATAGAAATTGGCGATCGACTGTGATAAAATTATGGAAGTACAAGCCAGGGAAATTCGACGTTATATCCGACCCGATGGCAGGATTCCTTTCTTAGAGTGGTACTATGCTCTACGAGATGGTAAGGCCCAAGTTAAGATTGATGCAAGGCTTGAGCGAGTTAGTCTCGGTAATTTTGGGGATTATAAGTCAGTGGGAGATGCTGTCTATGAACTCAGGATTAATTACGGCCCTGGCTACCGGATCTATTTTAGACAAGTAGGAACGACAATTGTGATTCTGCTCTGTGGTGGGGATAAAAGTACCCAAGAACAAGATATTCTCAAAGCGAAGGAGTATTCGACTGACTATGAAACAACTGAAAATGCCTACCAGCGATAGCTACTACGAGTCCCTAATAGAATCTCTCAAAGATGCGGAACACGCTGGTGCTTTTATCGGGGCTATCTTGGAAGAGAAAGATGCTGAACCTGAATTGCTCAGAAATGCAATTAGAAAGGTAATTGAGGCTCGGATGAGGATGAATGCTCTTTCGGATGCGGCTAAGCAGTATCATGAAAGGCTTGATAAGATGCTGACAGCAAGTTCCGGTTCGGAAATTTACTGTTTTGTAGAGTTGCTTGAAGCCTTGGGGTTTAAATTAGGGATTACTGTGGAAGATAGTGAGTTGCCTGCTGAATGTACTCTTAATCGCCCTATGATATAAATTGCCGATCGACTGTGATAAAATTATGGAAGTAGAACGAGAGAGAAATTCGACGTTACACTACAGCAGAGGGTAGAGCGCCATTTACTGAGTGGCTTGATTCCCTGCGCGATCGGAATGTTAGATTTAGAATCAAGTCTAGGCTTGACCGAGTTGAGCAAGGTAATCTCGGAGATTTTAAGTCGGTGGGAGAAGGAGTTTTTGAACTCAGAATTAATTATGGCCCAGGCTACCGCGTCTATTTCGGACAAGTTGGTTTGACAATTGTGGTAATCCTCATAGCTGGGGATAAAAGCACCCAAGAAAAAAACATTCAACAAGCTATAGAATACTGGAAAGATTATGAACAATGTGAAAATGCCTAGGAGTGATAGCTACCGCGAGTACCTCATTGAATCTCTGAAAGAGCCGGAAGAATCTGCTGGGTATCTTGAGGCTATCTTGGAAGAGAAAGATGCTGAACCTGAATTGCTCAGAAATGCAATTAGAAAGGTAATTGAGGCTCGAATCAGGATGAATGCTCTTTCGGATTCGGCTAAAAAGTATCATGAAAGACTTGACAAAATGTTAACAGTAAGTTCTGGTTCGGAAATTTACTGTTTTGTAGAGTTGCTCGAAGCGTTGGGATTTAAATTAGGAATTACTGTCGAAGATGGTGATTTGGGTTCTGACTCGGAATCGATGATTGAGGAATCGGAACTATTGGCGGAAACAGCTAATTTATAGCTGATTGTAGCTTTTTATAGATCGCACATGAGGTTAATCTAGATTATCGGCTGTGTGGGGGCGGGTTTATCTAAATTGTTTGTTGGTATTAAATATTATTCGTAAAACCCGCCCCTACAGGTCATGTAGGGGCGGGTTTTACAAATAGTCTACGTCGGAAACCAAAAATATAATAAACCCGCCCCCGCCCAAGGAGAAAATTGCGTTGGATTAGCAAGAACAGAATTTATAATTGTTAAGTTTCCATTCAATTAGTTTCCCCAGCGAGTGGGGACGTGCATCCTTTGTGCAAGTTGGACAGGCATCTGCGTCTTTTCCATTCAATTAGTTTCCCCAGCGAGTGGGGACCTCTCCATTGTACACCCCATACAGCGCAATGTGTCCAGAGGTCGTTTGCGAGGACTCCCAAAAATGTCTGTACAAACAGCCTCTCACCCACAATAAAAATCGCTGAAACCCTTACAGGGCAATATATCGAAGGCTCGAACCAACTTCCGCCATTCCAGCGATTTTTTGCAGCCCTCGCAAAATTACCCGATCGCCCACCGCCCCGCCCCATCCACTAGATATAATAAAATCTGTCCCATTATCCCCACAAAGTCCGTGACAGTCACACCCCTGCGTCTCACCACCGAAACCACCACCGCCCAACGCCCCGACTCCCTCGGCAGATTTGGCAAATTCGGCGGCAAATACGTCCCCGAAACCCTCATGCCGGCTTTATTTGAGCTCGAAGCAGCTTTCCACAAATACCGCAGCGAGCCCGAATTTCAACAGCAACTCCAACAATTACTCAAGGATTATGTAGGCCGCCCCAGTCCATTGTATTTCGCGGAACGCCTCACCGAACACTACGCTAAACCAGACGGAACTGGCCCGCAAATTTACCTCAAACGGGAAGATTTAAACCACACTGGTGCTCACAAAATTAACAATGCTTTGGCTCAAGCATTGCTAGCAAAACGCATGGGCAAAAAGCGCGTGATTGCCGAAACTGGAGCCGGTCAACATGGTGTTGCTACTGCCACTGTTTGCGCTCGTTTCGGTATAGAATGCGTTGTCTACATGGGCGTTCACGACATGGAAAGACAGGCTTTAAATGTATTCAGAATGCGCTTGATGGGAGCGGAAGTTCGGGGTGTTTCAGCGGGTACTGGAACTCTCAAAGATGCTACTTCCGAAGCGATTCGCGATTGGGTAACAAATGTCGAAACAACTCATTACATTCTGGGTTCTGTGGCCGGCCCCCATCCTTACCCGATGATGGTGCGGGATTTCCATGCAATTATCGGTCAAGAAACCCGCGCTCAGTGTCTAGAAAAGTGGAATGGTTTGCCGGATATTTTATTAGCTTGTGTGGGCGGCGGTTCTAATGCTATGGGTCTTTTCCATGAATTTGTTGGGGAAGAAACTGTGCGGTTAATTGGTGTTGAAGCGGCGGGAGAAGGTGTGGAAACTGATAAACACGCGGCTACTTTGACTAAGGGAACTGTGGGTGTTCTGCACGGGGCGATGAGTTATTTGTTGCAGGATAATGAGGGCCAAGTCATTGAGCCGCATTCGATTAGTGCAGGTTTGGATTATCCTGGTGTGGGGCCGGAACATAGTTATTTGAAGGATGTTGGTAGGGCTGAATATTACAGTGTTACTGATGCACAAGCTTTGGATGCTTTTCAACGGTTGTCGCAGTTGGAGGGGATTATTCCGGCTTTGGAAACTGCTCATGCGATCGCCTTTTTGGAGACTCTTTGTCCGCAGTTAACCGGCAGTCCGCGGATTGTGCTTAACTGTTCTGGACGCGGTGATAAGGATGTGCAGACTGTGGCGAAGGTTCTGAATATCTAGTTTAACGGAATTTTGGGCGATCGCTCTGTAGGAATTAGTAATACCAATTTCATAAAGTAGCGCTAGATATTACCCCCCCAACCCCCCCTTATTAAGGGGGGGCTAAGACTTCATCCATAGCACATATGAAAGAAAAATGGTATAACAATTAACTTGCTCTCTCGGTTTATGTCATGTACAAATCTTTAGTTTTGATGTCCCTGGGATTGCTAGCAATCCTGCCTAATTGTTCCCAAGTTATTCCTACAGAATCGCAGCCACAAAATCCCATGAAGAATACTAATCTTGCTTCTAGCTCAATTACTGATTTAGAAACAGCGGTAAACCAACAAGTTAATCAATATCGAGCTTCTAAGAAATTGCCGCCACTTAGTATCGATCCGCGAATTACTAAGCAAGCTAGGATTCATAGCGAAAATATGGCGAGTGGGAAGGTTAAGTTTAGCCACGACGGGTTTGAGGGGCGGGCTAAGGCGATCGCCATTCCTTATCAAAGTGTAGCTGAAAATGTGGCTTACAATATGGGCTTCAGCGACCCGGTACGTAATGCTGTTGATGGTTGGATTAAGAGTGATGGCCACCGTAAGAATATGGAGGGTCAGTTTAATTTGACTGGGATTGGGATTGCGAAAAATGCGAAAGGGGAGTATTATTTTACTCAGCTTTTTGTCCGTAGTCGTTAATTTAAAGTCATTAGTCATTAGTCATGAGTCATTAGTTATGAGTTATTGGTAGCAGAACAGCAAATAACAAATAATAAATGCCCAATTCCCAATTCCCCATTCCCAATTCCCAATTCCCAATTCCCCATTCCCAATTCCCCATTCCCAATTCTTAAATAATGGAATTTCCAAATTTTCAAGTGTGCGATCGCGATCTTCCCGATTCTCTCTTATCTTACTATTTGACCGCAAGGGCGATCGCTGTTGATACCGAAACCATGGGTTTGATGCCCTGGCGCGATCGCCTGTGTTTGGTGCAGTTGTGCAACCCGGAAGGTAAAGTTGTCGCGATCAAAATTGCTAAAGGTCAAAAAGAAGCGCCCAATTTAAAGAAATTAATGGAAGCTGAGAATATTGAAAAAGTATTTCACTTTGCTCGCTTCGATATGGCAACAATGCGTTACAATTTAGGGATTGACATTGCCCCGGTTTTCTGCAATAAAATAGCTAGTAAACTTGCGAGAACTTATACCAACAGACACGGACTGAAAGAAGTAATTCTTGAACTGGAAAAGGTAGAATTAAATAAAACTTCTCAAAGTTCCGATTGGGGAAATTTTGACAATCTTTCAGAGGAACAACTGCGATATGCTGGGAACGATGTCCTCTATTTGTTGAGTGCTAAACAGAAGTTGACGGCGATGTTGCAGCGAGAGGAACGTTGGGAAGTTGCACAGCAATGTTTTCAGTGTTTGCCCGTTTTTGTAAGTTTGGATTTATTGCAATACAAAGATGTTTTCGAGCACTGATGATGTACTGGTGTACTGGTTCCCAGGCTGTTCCTAGAAACCATAGTCCTGGACGCGAAAAACCCGGTTTCTTCCAAAAATTGTCGTTTTTTTGAGACAAATATTCACGTAGAAACCGGGTTTTTGACTCCCCATGCGTCCAGGACTGAACCAGTTAAGAGGACTTCATATTAATGAGAAAGGCTATATATTACTATTCAAGATGGTGTTGGTGCATCAAAGCTTCTATTTGATCGTCAACATTTCTAATTACTTTTTCCAAGGCTGGTAAACCATCTAAGGGCAAGGGACCAAGTCGAGTGCGATCGCGAATTTGATTTACTTTTCGCTGCAATTCCTGAGCTAATTTTAGTGCATCCCGACTCAAATTAGACAACTGTTGCTGCTCATAAAACCTCAAAGCTGCCCCCCGCAACACTTGCAGCGTCGCTTCTTCGCCACCGTTGGCAGGCATCACCCGCAAGCGCAATAACAAATGAGTTTCTTGATAAATTCGCTCAACTTCCACCTGTTCTATGTGTTCTACCCTACTCACAGGCATATCTGTCATCCGCTTCAACTCGTCGATGACTTCTTGAAACAATAGGGGATTGATATCTTCAAGCATTGATTTCAAAATGCCGTCTTGACTCCACAGAATCCGGCCTTGCAACGGCTGTCGCTCAAAAAACAGGCGGCCGATACCTTCTAGTAATATTTTGCCCAGCAATTCATGCAGCAATTGTCGCGCGGGTAATTTTGCCAAATGTTCCATGGGACTTGACAAGTGCAAGGGTTCTATCTCCAAAACTGGCAACCCGATTTCTGGGTGGGAAACCTCAGAATCTGGTTTAATTACTTTTGGCGCAGGTTTTAAGCCCAAGCTGTTGGGAGGTTCGGGTTCTGGCGCTGAGTGCACTGTTTCTGCTTTTGGCCATGACTGTACCGTTGTCTTGTTCCCCAGAGAGGGATTTGTCTGGGTAAAAGCTGCTGTGGTGGCTGTGGGCACTGCTTCTCTTGGTTGGTTAGCGTGCAATAAGTACGCTGAGAGCATTGAGTGCTGAGTTTCTGATGAAAGTTGCTCCGTGGTAACAGAGCAATTCATGTAAGCTAAAATTCGCTGTACATAGTCTAAAGCCGAGTCATCTTGTAGATCGACTACGCCCAGTTTTAATATATTACCTTCTAGAGATAGAGGCAAAACTTGATAGTAAAGACAGGCTTCAAAGGGGACAACCGTATCGATTAATGAAAATATTCGATCGGTGTTGATGACCGTCGCTGAGTTTGTTGGAGATGTGTATACCATTAGTTAATAAGTAATAGTTGGGGACAAGCGCGATCGCGCTTTTTGCGACACACCAACCTCATCCATCAAATTAAACGCTGTAACTTCCCTGACGGGGCACAAGTCTGAAGGCTGAATGTTCTTTTGAATAAAAATCGTGAGTCCAAGTTGCTCCTGGGATCGATCGTCCGATATCCAGGGGGTTTTGTGACTAATTCACAAATTTTAAATATGCACCACAACTGAATAATTTATAGACAACCGCTTCAATTGACTTCAAATCATGATTTGTCAGGGCCCACATTTGGCAGCATCGCTCGGAGGCGTTGCTTGCTAGATACGTGAGTGTAATAGTTAATTTAGGATTAGGTAGAAAATCCTCAGAAGTCGATCGTGCTGCTAGTATCTTATCCTACCAAGCAAGAGTCGCAGTTAATTGCTGACAATTAAGGCAGGCGATCGCGATCGGGTCACTTTCAATTTAGCAATTCACAGAAAAGACACCGGATCGGGAACTGATTTGTATCGAGCATAGAAGCAAAATGTTACAAATAATTAACTATTAGCAATGGTCTGCAACAGATTCAGGAGCGATCGTTGCGAAGAGATTGAGCTGCTAAATAGAGTTTAGTCCACTCGCCAATAACCTGATTGGTTTTCAATTTAAGTTCAGAGGCGATCGTCTCTACACTTTTACCTGCTTTGAGCGATTCTATCAAGTGCCGTTGAGCATCAGTCAGGCTTTGCCAATATTGCTCCCACTGACTAGGAGTCAAACCCAAACTGTGTTCTTGCAGAGAAGTTTCCAGCCAACTAGCGACTAATTCGGGGGATTGTTTGACTGCGAACACCCGAATCGCGTGGTAGCTGACTTTTTCTCGCAAGCGGTAAATTTGCTTGATCGGAACATTCAAAGCTTCGGCGATAGCTTCCTGGGAACGCCCTTGCAGGTAAAGCCGCAGCCACTGAGAGGCCTGCGGATCGACTTGGGCGGCCAAATAAGCCTCAAACTCTGCTTGGACAATCTGGCGCTGAGCTTGCCGTTCCTCCCAAGCTTGAGTTTCAAGATAGTCAGACATCGCCTGTTCGTCTAGTAGGCTGACAGGTTCATCTGTATCATCCGGTAGTACCTGTTCCGACACCAGCCGCACCCAGTCTCCTGCTGGGACTTGGGTTAAGCCGCCCCGCTGGGAACGCCGCAGGTAGTTGACAAAACGATACACCAGCAGGGGCTGGTTGCGGATCGGGCGCAAACAATATTCTTCTACAGTTGCTAGCAGCAAAGAATTTCGCAAGCGTGTGTCTGAGGTACATTCAGCAATCCAGGCGATTTGCTGCTGAAGATATCGATCGGAATTGAGCATTTCCTGGATCACTTCTTGCAGCACATCCACCACACTCCGCTGTCTGTCGCGACTCAAAGACACCCACGCTTGGATTTTTTGTCGCAACACCACCAAACCGCCCAGTCGCCCGATCAAGTTGCGGTAAGCTTGTTCCGGCGGCAATCCCAGATACCGAGAAATCAAAATTCGATACAAAAAGTCGATCGCCCCAGTGGCGATCGCCAATTGAGTAGGATGGAGAGTGTCAAATCTATCTGGCTGGTTTCCCAACAGCCAGCGAACCACACTCTGGCGAGTGCTAGAATTTTCGTCCTGGCAATCTTTTTCCAGTCGAGACTTCCAATCTTGTGCTAGTTTTTCGGCCAAAGTCATGTGCTGCTGAGATATGATCTTTCTCCCCGATTTTACGTGGTATGCTGAATTTTTGAGTCTTTTGAAGATATACGATCGTGTAGGAGGGCAACGCCCACGCGCGATCCGATAAATTACCTTAAACTAAATTCCATTACGGTGCGATATGGCTGCATTTTTATTAGAACTCGGTACAGAAGAATTACCCGCCTCCTTCGTCTGCGATAGTACCCAACAATGGCAGCGATTGATACCTGCAACCCTGGCGGAACAATTCTTGACAAACGACTCTGTTCATGTATACGCAACTCCTCGACGTTTGGCCGTTCTCGTAACAGGACTGCCACTTCAACAATTAGACAGAGAAGAAGAGGTAAAAGGCCCCCCCGCTAGTTCCGCTTTTAAAGATGGGAAACCGACGAAAGCAGCCGAAGGTTTTGCCAAAAAGCAGGGTGTGGAAATAGAGGCTTTGGAAGTTCGCGCTACAGATAAGGGCGATTTTGTATTTGTACTAAAAAAAATTCCGGGGCGGATGACAGCGGATATTTTAACTGAACTTGTGCCGTTGTGGATTAGCAAATTGGAAGGCAAAAGATTCATGCGGTGGGCCGACGGAGATTTAAAGTTTCCGCGCCCGATTCGATCGCTAGTAGCGCTACTGGATCATACTGTACTGCCAATTACATTAGTCAGCGGTTCAGATACAGTCAAGAGCGATCGCATTTCCCAAGGACACCGAGTTTTGTACACCCCCCCTACACCCCCCCTTACTAAGGGGGGGACATCGACGATTCCTACACCCGCCCTTACTCAGGGGGGGACATCGACGATTCCTACACCCGCCCTTACTCAGGGGGGGACATCGACGATTCCTACACCCGCCCTTACTCAGGGGGAGACATCGACTCCTACACCCGCCCTTACTCAGGGGGAGACATCGACGATTCCTACACCCGCCCTTACTCAGGGGGAGACATCGACGATTCCTACACCCGCCCTTACTCAGGGGGAGACATCGACTCCTACACCCCCCCTTAGTAAGGGGGGGACGGGGGGGGTTTCCATTCCCCAAGCAGAAGCCTATGTCGAGTGTCTGCGTGCAGCTTACGTTGAAGTCGATCGCCAACAGCGCAAAAATCAAATTCAAGCCCAAGTAGAAGCGGCAGCCACAAAACAAGGCGGTTACGCAGACATCAGCGATGATTTGCTAGAAGAAGTAACCGACTTAGTGGAATGGCCAAACGCCGTAGTCGGCAAATTTGACGACGAATTTTTGATATTACCACCGGAAGTAATCACCACAATTATTGTCACTAACCAGCGGTATTTTCCCATCCTCAAAAATCCTCAATACCCCGAACTTTTACCCTACTTCATTACTATTTCTAACGGCGATCCAGCCAAATCAGCCATCATAGCCGCCGGCAACGAGCGAGTAGTGCGCGCCCGATTAGCAGACGGTCAATTTTTCTACAAAGCAGACTTGGCAAAACCTTTAGAAGATTATTTACCCAAATTAGAAACAGTCACCTTCCAAGAAGATTTGGGGACTGTACGTGCAAAGGTCGATCGCCTGTGTAAAATAGCCAATCTCCTGGTCAACCAACTGCAAATCCCTGAGACAGAACAAGCCGATGTCGCCAGAGCAGCCTTACTTTGCAAAGCAGACCTAGTAACCCAAATGGTTTACGAACTGCCCGAAATGCAAGGAATCATGGGGCAGAAATACGCCCTAGCCAGCGGCGAATCAGAAGCAGTAGCCACAGCGATTTTTGAACATTATTTGCCCAAAGGTGCAGGCGACAATTTGCCCCAAACTCTCACAGGTCAAATTGTCGGAATCTCAGACAAACTAGATACATTAGTCAGCATCTTCGGCTTAGGAATGTTGCCGACTGGTTCCTCCGATCCCTTCGCCTTGCGCCGCGCCGCCAACGCCATAATCAACATTATTTGGGCAGCTCAGTTGCCAGTAAATTTACACAAATTACTCGCGCAAGTAGTAGCCGAATTTACCGCAATTCGCCCCGAAACCAGCCCTGAATTACTATCACAATTATCAGAATTTTTTCTCCAAAGAATTCGGACTTTACTGGAAGAAGAAAAGAATGTCGATTACGATTTGGTAAATGCAGTTTTGGGAGAAAAAGACCCCGAATATACCGAACGAGCATTAAGAAATTTGTTAGACACTTTAGAAAGAACACTTTTCTTGCAACAAATCCGCAATGACAACACATTAGATAAAATCTACGAAACAGTGAATCGTTCAACTCGTTTAGCAGCTCAAGGAGATTTGGATAAAATCCAATTGGAACCAAAAACAGCGGTGAAACCAGAATTATTTCAAAAATCGTCAGAACAAGCTTTCTACGATGCTTTAGTGCAGTTAGTGCCACAAACCCAGCTATCCAAGCAAACCCGCAATTATCAGCTATTGGTAGATAGTTTAACTGAAATTGCTCCGACTGTCAGCAACTTTTTCGACGGGCCAGAAAGCGTTTTAGTGATGGATTCTGACCCAGAAATTAAGCGCAATCGGTTGAATTTATTAGGATTGTTGCGGAATCACGCGCGAGTCCTAGCAGACTTTGGGGCGATCGTCAATCGATCTTAGATAGCCAATTTTAGAAAGTAGCCAAACCTTTTGATGTAATATCAAATCCATTGACATAGGAAACATCAAATTCTCTAATCTCCCCCTCTGCGCCCTCTGCGCCCTCTGCGGTTAAATAATCCCAAAAAAACCGTAACCCATACAAAAGGACAAAACCAGCAAAATTCGCTCTATCACACAAATTATGCCGATCGCTCATATCATAGGACTAGGAAAATCAGGAATAGCAGCAGCCAGACTGCTAAAACGGGAAGGATGGGAAGTAACATTGAGCGATCGCTCATCTTCCCCAAACTTACTCAAACAGCAACAAGAACTAGCTCTCGAAGACATTAAAGTAGAGTTAGGTCAATCCTTTCAACCCGACGAATCTATACAACTAATAGTAGTAAGTCCCGGAGTTCCCTGGGACATTCCAGCATTAATCCAAGCCCGAAAATTAGGGATTGAAACCATCGGAGAAATGGAACTAGCATGGCGCTATCTCAAATCACCGTGGGTAGGAATTACCGGCACTAACGGGAAAACTACAACTACAGCTTTAATCGCAGCAATTTTTGCAGAAGCAGGACTCTATGCACCCGCTTGTGGCAACATAGGGTATGCCGCCTGCGAATTAGCTGCTTCCGAAAAACAGCCAGATTGGGTCATCGCTGAAATCAGCAGCTATCAAATAGAATCTTCCTCATCTCTAGCGCCACGAATTGGCATTTGGACGACTTTCACACCGGATCATCTCAGCCGCCACAAAACTTTAGAAAATTACTACAACATTAAAGCCAAATTGCTGAAAAAATCCCAATTCCAAGTGTTGAACGGCGACGATCCGTATTTGCGGCAACAAGGACTTGACAACTGGCCCGATGCGTGTTGGACAAGCGTCAAAGGTGAAACACAACTGTTAGGAAATAAAGATTTTGGGGCTTACATTAAAGACGGTTGGGTAATCGCTCAAAACCAGCAAATTCTGCCTGCTGATACTTTGAAAATGGTGGGAGAACACAATTTGCAAAACTTGTTGATGGCGGTAGCAGCGGCTAATTTAGCGGGAATCGATAAAAGTGCGATCGCCCAAGCCATTAGCAAATTCCCCGGAGTAGCCCACCGCCTCGAACACATCTGCACCTGGGAAGGCATAGATTTCATCAACGACAGCAAAGCCACCAATTATGACGCCGCCCAAGTCGGATTAGCCTCAGTAAGCGCCCCAGCAATTTTAATTGCCGGTGGCGACCCAAAAGAAGGCGAAGATAGCGCCTGGATTGATACAATCAAAGCAAAAGCTGTTGGGGTGTTGTTAATTGGAGATGCTGCGGGTATTTTTAGCGATCGGCTCGAACAAGCAAATTACAACGCATGGGAAATCGTAGAAACAATGGAAAGAGCAATTAAAAGAGCAGCAGAATTAGGCAAACAAAATAATGCAAAAGTAGTGCTGCTTTCCCCAGCCTGTGCTAGCTTCGACCAATACCAAAACTTCGAGGAACGGGGAGACCATTTCCGGCAATTATGCCTCGATACCCTAGCTTAGATTGGCTTCGTAGTCACGACTTTCCTCCTGATTGTATAGCAACTGCAAAGGCTGTTAATATCAAACCCGTTGACATCGGAATTATTATTTCTCTCTTTTCTTTCTCTGTGTCCTCTGTGTTCTCTGTGGTTAAATAATTCCAATACAACCGGAATTGATATAAAAAACTTTGGTGATTTCTCCCCGAGCGGAGTCGAAGGGAGCAATCACCAAAGCGAATTTACGGCTACTATATATTTTAAGCCACACCCAGCCAAATAGCTTTAATCCTATGCTGCTGTTCCCATTCTAGTCCATGAAAAACTACCATCATTTCCTCATGAGTGAAATCAATAATGATAGCGGCCAATTGAGCAGCAGTTGCCGCTTCCAACATGGCTTGTTTCAACTTCGTCATTACTTGTCGATCCATTAACACTAAATCTGGAATAGTTGCCTCCCATTCATTTTAATAGTACCTGCAAACATCTTTTACTCTTTGATTGTCTCAAAATTGCGCGATGATATTTTAAAGTCTGGGTGACAACGCTCTGAGCGCTTTTTTTTCTCAATCTCCAAAATTTTCACCTCCGAATTTAAACGCTGCTTCGATAAAACTTTAAGTTCCTGTTCGAGTTGACGATTTCCCCGGAGAAAAAAATCTTGAGAATTAGAACGAAACAAACCGCTATTGATTTGCTGAAGTTGGCTGGGTGTCAACACTTGGGCTGACACAGCAACCGGAAATCCAAAAGATGCAGCCAGCCACAAGCTAGGAATTATCTGTTTGATTCGGTTCTTCATGACTTTCCCTCGGATGTTTCACCTCAGTTGATTTTTCTGCTTCTGAGTTCAGGGCTAATTCATCTTCTTCGGCAATTTTTTTTTGCCATTCAACAAGTTGTTGAAAAAGTTGGGGGGTAATTTGAAAGACAGGCTTATTGATTTCTGACATATTTACTCCAAAAATTTAGGCGCTTGGGTAACAGGAAAATTCCAGGCTGAGCTAGGGAACGAGTAGAAACGAGATTAAGCGATTGTTAAAGCTTCAGAATCGACATGATGATGCCAGTGAAGGAACCGCCAAGTAAAGCTACAGTAGCTAAGGTACTAATTCCAAAACCCACGGCTCTTTTTTCGGCCGCTTGATAGTAACCCCAAGCAAATAAAATGCGTCCAATTATCCAAACTGCACCGATAGCAGCGGCAAAAATGGGGCTGATAAATTGCGCGCACAGCCACAGGGATGGCAAAAATAAAATCATTTGCTCTAAGGTGTTTTGCTGAACTCGCAATACTCTCTCAAAGTCTGGATTTCCTGTCACTTGGGGAGGAGAAACTTTGTATTTGAATCTAGCTCTACCGACGTTAATGGTGACGATAAAATAGAGTAATAGTGCTGAGGCGGTAACTAGGCTTGGCCAAAGTATGGCGTTTGTTTCTGCGATCATGATTCAGGTATGATTGGAGTAGATATCTTAATTATAAGGCAAACAGCAGAAGCCACCCCCCCCTGCCCCCCCCAAGGGGGGAAAGAGGAAAGGGAAAGGGGAAGGGGGAACAGGGAACAGGGAACAGGGAACAGGGAATCCCGATGCCCCATTAATGCAATAACTCCTCTAGTTGTTGCTGGTTCCACAAATATTGATATAGCCCTTGTTGCCCTACTAATTCTTTGTGAGTTCCTACTTGGACAATTTCTCCTTTTTCCATCACAAAAATGCGATCGGCACTAGCCGCTGCTGACATTTGATGGGAGATAAAGATGACTGTTTTACGATCGGTTCCCGTTGCCAAATTCTTCAAAATGTCGGTAGCAGTCTGATTGTCAACACTCGAAAGAGCGTCATCCAAAATCAGCACGGGAGCGTCAACTAACAAAGCGCGAGCCAGGGCTGTCCGTTGTCTTTGTCCGCCGGATAATGTAATGCCGCGCTCGCCGACAATTGTTTTGTACTGCTGGGGAAAGTTGAGGATTTCTGGGTGAATTTGTGCTTGTTGGGCTGCGTGTTCAATTTCTGGCTGTTCTGCTAAGGGATTGCCGTAGCGGATGTTATTCTTGATGGTAGTACCGAAGAGAAAGCTTTCTTGGGGTACGTAGGCGATCGCCCCGCGCAATTCGGTCAATTTTACCTGAGTAATATCTAATCCGTCTACAAATAATTCACCTGGAGCAATATCCAGCAGTCTGGGGAGTGCATTAGCTAAAGTCGATTTCCCAGAGCCGATCGCCCCAACAAGAGCTACAGTTTCTCCCGGTTTAATGGTAAAGTTAAGGTTTTTCAGGGCGGGGATATTAGCACCTGGGTATTGATAATTTAGGTTGCGGGCTACTATTTCGCCTTTAACTGGAGTTGGCATTTCAATTGCATCAGTCCGATCGTAAATTTTTGGTTCTACGGTAAGGATTGATTCGATGCGATCGACACTCACTTCTCCCCGCTGATAAGCAGTAATTGTGAAGCCCAAAAGTGCTGTCGGAAACACCAAACGCTCGACATAAATCAGTAAAGCCACAAAATCGCCTACGCTAATGTCGCCCTTCGCAATGGAACTTCCACCCGCAGCGAGCAAAACTAACAAACTCACACTTGCCAAGCCGCCTAGTAAGGGGAAAATAAAATTGCGGGTTTTTGCTAATGTTAAATTAGCATCCAGCAATTTTGCGTTACAATCACCAAAAGCGCGGCGTTCGTTCTCTTCTTGAGCGTAGATTTTAATTACGGAAATGCCGCTCATATCTTCTTGAATCAAATCGCTCATCGCCGACAGTTCTTCCTGGACAGCTAGTTGCTGGATGCGCAGTTTGTCGCTAAATAATTGTACCAAAACTAGCATTAAAGGATAAACCGCGATCGCCAACAGAGTCAGCCGCACGTTAATTCCCAGCATCACGGGCAAAGTTAAAGCGTAAGCAAAGGCTGTATTCGCCAAACTCAGCACCGCAAACCCCACCAAGCGGCGAATATTATCCAAATCGGAAGTAGCGCGGTTAATTAAATCTCCGACTGTATTGGCCGCAAAATAAGATGGTTCTAAAGTTAATAAATGATTAAATATTTTCTGTTTGAGGTCAAATTCGACTTGACGCCCCACGCCAAATAGAAAAATCCGCGATGCCATCCGAATTACCCACATGATTGAGGCGAGTACCAGAATCAGCAACACGTAGTTTAAAACTTGGTCAAATTCGATCGCAACTTGCAGAGTGTCAACTGCATTCCGAATCAGCAGGGGAATGTAAACGCCCACAGCATTGACAATTAGCAGGGAAAAAACGCCCCAAAATGTCGCTTTCCAGTGGGGGCGCATATAAGCACCCAGTTTTTGCAGTCGAGAATAACGAGCCATAGGAAGAAGGAAGAAGGAAGAAGGAAGAAGGTAGAAGGAAGAAGGCTCTTCGATTTAGCGAGAGGGTAAAAAGCATAGGTGTCAACTTAAGCTGTCAGCCCGCCCCGTGTCCGTTAGTCATCCATCAAGTCCGGCAGGGGTTGAAACCCCTGTCTAATAGCGAAAGTCCTCTCAAAGAGGACTGAAGAGAAGAATCTCAACTCATTAGTCCTCTTTTAGAGGACTTTCGCTTTGAGGCAGGGGTTGAAACCCCTGCCGGACTATTGGTTGTACCTGGTTGTTGACACCAATGGGTAAAAAGGTACTACACAGATTTTGACACGAATACACCGATTCAGTTTAGGGCAGGATCTCCGGCCCACCCCACCAAAAAAATTACTCTTTGTGGAACAGGCCCGACAGCCTCAACAGGCAAGAAGTTTGGACTGCGGTGAGTTTAACCTGACTGGACAATAAACCAAAAATCGATCGATTTAGCACTCAGCCTCAGAGAGTGCTAAATTTGCTATGTAAGCAAATGGAGACAAAACATGACCAAAATAGTTGCATTTAGCGACAAATCTCGGCGGGCACTAGAACGCGGTGTCAATCAACTGGCTGATGCTGTCCGCATTACCTTGGGGCCCAAAGGTCGGAACGTCTTATTGGAAAAGAAGTTCGGAGCTCCCCAAATCGTTAACGATGGTATCACGGTTGCTAGAGATATCGAACTGGAAGACCCCTTGGAAAATGCTGGCGCTCGCTTAATTCAAGAAGTAGCTTCCAAAACTAAAGATATCGCAGGCGATGGCACAACAACGGCAACCGTTCTGGCTCAATCCCTGATTCGTGAAGGCTTGAAGAATGTCGCCGCGGGCGCAAATCCAGTCGCCCTGCGCCGGGGAATTGAAAAAACGATCGCCCACTTGGTACTAGAAATCGCCAAATTGGCTAAACCTGTCGAAGGTGATGCCATTGCTCAGGTCGCCACTGTCTCCGCCGGTAATGACGAAGAAGTTGGCAAAATGATTTTCCAAGCCATGGAAAAAGTCACCAAGGATGGCGTAATTACTGTTGAAGAGTCGAAATCTCTGTTGACAGAATTAGAAGTTGTCGAAGGGATGCAGTACGATCGCGGTTATCTGTCTCCCTATTTTGTCACCAACACCGATCGCATGGAAGTTGAGTACGAAAACGCTCGCATCCTGATCGCCGACAAAAAAATTAGTTCGATTCAAGAACTTGTCCCCATTCTCGAAAAAATCGCTCGCGCTGGTCAACCGCTGGTAATTATCGCCGAAGATATTGAAGGCGAAGCTTTGGCTACTCTGGTAGTCAACAAAGCCCGTGGCGTATTGAACATCGCAGCTACCAAATCTCCCGGATTTGGTGAACGTCGCAAGGCGATGCTTCAAGATATCGCGGTTCTCACCGGTGGCCAACTGATTTCCGAAGAAGTCGGACTCAGCATTGATACCGCCACTTTGGAAATGCTCGGTACCGCCCGCAAAATTACGATCGACAAAGAAAACACGATTATCGTTGCCGGCGAAGAGCACAAAACTGATGTGGAAAAACGGATTGTGCAAATCCGCCAACAGCTAGAGGCGACGGATTCTGATTACGACAAGGAAAAGCTAACCGAACGCATCGCCAAACTCGCAGGCGGCATCGCTGTGATCAAAGTCGGCGCTGCTACCGAAACCGAGCTCAAAGACCGTAAACTGCGTATTGAAGACGCTTTGAACGCTACTAAAGCTGCTGTGGAAGAAGGTATCGTTCCCGGAGGTGGCGCGACGCTAATTCACTTGATTACAAAGATAGAAGCGATCAGAAATACTTTAGACGCAGAAGAACAGCTTGGCGCTGATTTGGTTGCGAAAGCTTTGGAAGCACCTTTGCGTCAAATCGCTGATAATGCAGGCGTTGAAGGTTCCATCGTCATCGAGGGTGTCCGTGGTAGCGAGTTGAACTTTGGTTACAATGCTCTTACCGATGTCTACGAAGATCTGATTGCGGCGGGGATTATTGACCCGGCTAAGGTAGTGCGATCGGCTCTACAGAATGCTGGTTCCATTGCTGGTATGGTGTTAACCACTGAAGCCGTGATTGTCGAAAAACCAGAGAAGAAAAAAGCTGGTGGTGACATGGGCGACATGGGCGGCATGGGCGGCATGGGCGGCATGGGCGGCATGGGCGGCATGGGCGGCATGGGTGGCATGGGTGGCATGGGCGGCATGGGCATGATGTAGTTCATCACCAGGGACGCACTATCCACCTAACAAACCCGGTTTCTGGCGATCGCCATCAACATCCAATCAGGCTATTACCTCCAGAAACCGGGTACAACTGTGAAATAAGAATCTGCGATCGATATCAACAACAGGCTTTCCGACCTTTTCCTCTCCATTTTGTATCACCTACATCTTGTGTAAAAAGTTAGAATCTGCTTTACTATTAAGTTATATTCAAATAAATACAATTTCCTAAAATTTTTCGTATCATTGATTGTTGGGCTGAAAATAGCACCATACACCGCAGCAGTACAGTGTTCAAAAATATTTGAGTGAGCTAGTACCCAGCTAGCGATTAAATAGACAAGATGGTACACTTATAGACAAATACCTGTACTCAGGTTGGTGTAGAAGATATCACCAAAAATATAAAGCTTAACTTGCAAGCTATCAAACAATACCCATGCAGGAAGTTATCAACTGGTTTCAGTCTTTTTTATCTAACTCTGTTGATGCTTTCCTAGAGTGCGATGGACAGCAAAAGTACCTATCTGTTAATCCTATTGCTGCTGCTTGGATGGGATTAGAGCCGGCTGAAATAGTTAACAAAACTAATCAAGATTTATTGAAATTATATCCCAATAGTGCTGCTCTTAAAAAGATTATTTCCCAAATCGATTCCTGCCTCAAACAAGTATTGATCGCAGGGGAAAAAAGGCTGGCGATTCACGAGGTAACGGAGATAGACGGCGGGATTAAAATTTATGAGACGACTTACACCCCAGTGGTAGATGCTTCTAGCAATCAAATGCGGGTTTTCGGTGTTGGTCGAGATATCACTAGACACTATCGCTGGCAGCAGCAGAAAAGTCAACAGTTGCGCCACTCTAGTCATTTACTTTGGTTAAACGCTGCTAATAGTCCCCTGGCAATGGTAGGCTGGGATGAAAATTTTCGGATCGTTCAGTGGTCCAAACGCGCTGAAGACATCTTTGGCTGGACATCTGAGGAGATGATGGGTAGGGAATTCGGCGACTTGGCTTTGGTTTGCGAGGAAGATATCGAGGCTGTCAGTGCGCTGCAACTCGAACTAGGAACCGGTAAAGCCAATACTTCAATTAACCGCAATTATACTAAAAGTGGCAAAGTTATTTGGTGCCACTGGTTCAACTCTATTATTCGCAGCGGGGATAATTTTACCGTACTTTCTTTGGTGGAAGATATCACCGAACGCAAATTGTTAGAAACAGCACAATCCCAAGCTACTAGACTGACAGCAATGGTAGCTGATGTCGGGATTGCTCTGACTAAATACCCTCAAGATATCCTGATGCCATGCTGTGAGGCAATGGTTCAAAATCTGGATGTCGTTTCTGCTGAAATTTGGACTTTCAATTCTCAAGAAAATCTCTTGGAAATGCAGGCATCAGCCGGAAGTTATAGCGACCAAGACAATAATTTACGCTTTATTGAACGAAAAATTAATGAGATTGCCCACAGTAAAAAGCCACAAATTAAATGCCAATTTGATTCTGACAATATTCAGATTAATACCAAAAAATCAGGAGAATCAATATTTGGAGATGGTGCGAACTTAGGAACTGTTAATCATCAAAAAGTGCGAATTAATTGCAGTTCAAAAAAATCTATTGTAACTTTTTTGGGCTACCCCTTGATTGTTGAAGAACGTTTAGTGGGAGTCATGGGAATTGTTAGCGCTCAACCGATGACAGAAGCTTTTCTGGAAACTATAGGCTCGGTGGCTGATGTCATTGCTTTAGGCATCGAGCGCAAGCGTGCAGAAGCTGAATTAAAATCCGCTAGATCATTCCTCACTTCAGTGGTAGAAAATCTGCCAGTGGGCGTGTTTGCTAAAGATGCTTCCTCCCTGAAATTTGTGCTGTGGAATAAAGCGGGAGAGACGATCGCAGGTGTTACTTCCGCTGAGGCGATCGGCAAAAATGACTACGATATTTATCCCAAAGAACAAGCAGATGTTTCCACAGCTCAAGATCGGGAAATTTTGACCAGCTATCAAAACCAGTCCCGCGTCACCGAAATAGTCGAAGAACCTTTTCAAACTCGCCACAAAGGTATGAGAATACTGCACACTAGGAAAGTGCCCATTCTTGACTCTAAAGGCAATCCTCAATACGTTTTGGGCATTACTGAAGATATTACGGAACGCCGACAGGTAGACGAAAGTGTTCGTCTCTACGACCAAATTGTTGAAAATATGCAAATAGGTTTGTACGTCTACCATTTAGAAAATATTGATGATGACAGCACCTTAAGGGCGATCGCCTCCAATCCCGCTGCTACCAAGTTTACGGGATTAGAAATGGCAGATGTTCTGGGAATGACAATCGACGAGATTTTTCCCAAGTCTCGATCGAAAAATATTCCCCACGCCTTTGCATCGGTAATTCGTAGCCAAAAAGCCTTAGAAATTGAAGATCTTGAGTGTGATGAAAGCGATCGCATAACCCGCGCTTTTTCTATAAAAGCTTTTCCGTTACCCAACAACTGCGTCGGTGTAGCTTTTGAAAACATTACCGATCGCAAAATTCTAGAATTAGAACTAAAGCTAGCCTTGGAACAAACCGAACGTTCCGAACAACTGTTGCGAACAGTCCTTGACAAAAGCAGTGATTGGATTTTTGCAAAAGATCGAGATTTTCGATGTATTTTAGCAAACAATAGCTTTGCTAAAGGTATTGGTAAAAAACTAGACCAAATTATCGGAAAATCTGATTTGGAACTGGTTATTCAAAAAGATATAATTGATGCTTCTGCTGAAAATATTCAAAAAATACGCAAAGACGACTTGGCTGTATTAGCTGGTGAAAATATTCATAATCCCTGCGAACCAGCAACATTTGCTGATGGATCGATACATATTTTTGACACCCAAAAAGTCCCTCTCAGAGACCAGGAAGGTAATATATTTGCAGTGCTGTCTTTTGCTCATGATATTACTGAACGCCATAAATCTGAAGCCGCATTACGTAGAAGCGAAGCCAGATTTAGGTCTTTGGTAGTTAATATTCCCGGAGTAGTTTATCGGTGGTGGTGCGATTTTTCTGTCTGTTTTATTAGCGATGCAGTTTACTCGCTCACTGGTTATCCGGCTGCGGATTTTAGATTGCTTTCCGACAGAGTTTCGCGGACTTTTACCAGCGTTATTTATTCCGAAGATTTGGAGCAAGTTGAAGCCACGATTCGGAGGGGAATAGAAAATAAACAGTCCTACAGTTTGGAATATCGCCTGCTGGCGGCCGACGGTACGATTAAATGGGTGTGGGATAAAGGTTCTCCTGTATTTGATGAAGATGGAAGCGTTTATTGTTTGGATGGGGTAATTTTTGATATTAGCGATCGCTACTATGCTAGAGAAGCACTGCAACAAAAAACTTCTGAGTTAGAAGCTGTTTTTCGTGCTCTACCCGATTTGTATTTCCGACTCAATGCTGAGGGCGTTATCTTGGATTATCTCTCAGGTAATTCATCTGATATTTATATTCCTGTAGAAGATTTTGTGGGTAAAAAAATGTTAGATGTTTTACCGATTAATGTAGTAACTCAATTTGAACAATCTATTACTAAAACCTTAGAAAATAAGACCTGTGTTACCTTAGAATATTCCCTAGAAACACCGGAAGAGGCACAAATTTATGAAGCAAGATTTATGCCTTTTAAGGTTAATCAACTGATTATTATTTCTCGCAACATCACCCTCAGAAAACAAGCTGAATCTCAATTAAGAGATAAAAATTACGAACTCAATCAAGCTTTGAATCAACTAGGAAAAACTCAATCTCAACTAATTCAAGCGGAAAAAATGTCTGGCTTGGGGCAGTTAGTTGCCGGAATTGCTCACGAAATTAATAACCCTGTAAGTTTTATTTACGGTAATGTCACCTACGCTCGCGATTATGCAAATAATCTATTGAAACTGTGTTGTTTATACCAAGAATATTACCCAGAACCAGTTTCTATTATCGCTGATTTTGCGGAAGAAATAGAAGTAGAATTTATGAAAGAGGATTTTCCACATCTGCTTAATTCCATTCAAATTGGAGCAGATCGCATCGGGAAAATAGTCTTATCTTTACGAACTTTTTCGCGTCTAGAAGAATCAGATATTAAACGTGTGGATCTTCATGAAGGCATTGATAGTGCTTTGTTAATTTTACAACATAAACTCAAAGAAAATGGTAGAACTCGCCCAATTGAAATAGTTAAAGAATATGGCGAACTGCCACTGGTACAATGCTATGCTGGACAGCTAAATCAAGTGTTTATGAATGTTTTAAGTAATGCGATTGATGCTTTAGCAGATGTCAGACATAGAAAGTTGAAAGTGTCTAGTGGTTCGGAAACCCAAGGTCAAGATGTTCCTACTTTACCAGTACCTATAACTTCTAACCCGTCACCTTGCATTCGTATTCGCACGGAGGTTATCGAAAGTAATCGGGTGGCGATCGCAATTTCGGATAATGGTCCAGGAATGGAAGAATCTGTTAAATCTCGGATATTCGATCCATTTTTCACTACTAAACCTGTGGGAAAAGGTACTGGTTTGGGACTGTCGATCAGTTATCAGATTGTAGTAGAAAGACACTGTGGTTCCCTGCACTGCACTTCTGCACCGGGTGGAGGGACCGAATTTGCGATCGAAATTCCTATTAGACAAAGATAATTGGTTATTGGTTATTGGTTATTCGTTGTTAATTATTGGTTGTTGATTATTGGTTATTAGTTATTAGGGCATGATATCATATCAACTAAAGATACTAACTAAAACTCGGAAATATCAACATGGTATACAAAGACATAAATACATCTAGTGGTGTTGGCAAACAAATTAAAAATGATGAGGATGATTCCTACGTTGATTATTTTTATGACGATCCGGGGGCTCCGCCGGGAACTCTGGACTTAGAACCGGGCGCACCACCTCCCGATATTGTATTAATTGACTATTCCGAGACAACAGCTACTCGCTCCAAATTGGTAAATCCTCAAGAAGCTGCTGCGTATTTAGATACAGAATCTGTGTCTTGGGTTGATATGTTGGGATTGGGAAATAAAGAAACTTGGCAGCAAATGGGTCAAATATTTAATTTGCATCTGATGACCCAAGAAGATGTAGTTAATGTTCCCCAGCGACCGAAGGTAGTAGACTATGAAGACCATCTTTTAATTATTGCATGGATGGTAATGATTAAACCTAATTCCTATAATTTTCATAAAGAACAAGTGAGTTTAATTTTGGGTAAACATTACTTGCTAACTGTTCAGGAAGAACCGGACTATGATTGTTTTGACCCCGTGCGCGATCGCATCCGCAAAGGACAAGGAAGTATTCGCAAGCACGGAGCCGATTATCTGGCTTATACTCTATTAGATTCGATTATCGATGGATTCTTCCCAGTATTAGAAGTTTATGGAGAGCTGATTGAAGAATTAGAGGACGAAGTGGTAGTCAAGCCCACCCGTAAAACCCTGGAAAAAATCTATAAAATCCGCCGAGAATTGCTGACTCTGCGTCGCGCCATTTGGCCACAGCGGGATGCAATTAATGCGCTAATTCGAGATAGCAGTGATTTGATTAGTCCAGAGGTGCGGATTTATCTGCGAGACTGTTATGACCACACAGTGCAGGTGATGGATATGGTGGAGACTTATCGAGAATTGGCTTCGGGTTTAATGGATGTTTATTTATCTTCTGTTGGTAACAAAATGAATGAAATCATGAAGTTATTGACAGTAATTTCTAGCATTTTTATTCCCTTAACCTTTGTTGTGGGAGTGTACGGCATGAATTTTAATACTGACAAATCGCCCTTGAATATGCCAGAGCTGAATTGGTATTTTGGTTATCCTCTTTGTTGGGGGCTGATGGTGACGATCGCCTCTTCTTTAGTTTACTTTTTTTGGCGGCGCGGCTGGTTTGAAAATTTTTCCAGTATTAAAGATGATGGAAATCTAAAATCCTAAATTGATTGACGAACGATCGCGTACAATAAATTTGGGGAAAAAGTAGGCGCAGGCGGTTGCGGATTGACGAAAGTTAGTCTGAGGAAAGTCCGGGCTCCCGAAAGACCAAACTTGCTGGGTAACGCCCAGTGCGAGCGATCGTGAGGAGAGTGCCACAGAAAGATACCGCCAATTAGTGATTAGTCAGCAGTCATTGGTCGTTAGTGAGTAACTGAGGACTTGAGACTGGGAAGCAACAACTAATTTGGTAAGGGTGCAAAGGTGCGGTAAGAGCGCACCAGCAGCATCGAGAGGTGCTGGCTCGGTAAACCCCGGTTGGGAGCAAGGTCGGAGGAACTATGGTTGGTTTTTTACCAGTTCCGTTTTTGGGTACCGCTTGAGGCGTCTGGTAACAGGTGTCCCAGATAGATAACTGCCCTCGAAAATTGCTTGCAGTTGAGAGAACAGAACCCGGCTTATGTCCGACTTTTTCCCCCCCAAAATCCCCAGCAACAGGAAGTGCGGTAACGGAGATGAAACAACCAATAACAAATAAGAAATAAGAAATAACAACTAACAACTAACAAATAACAAATAACAACTAACGAATTTAAGATGAATCTTGTTTATCCAGCTCGTCAAAAAGAACTTGAAAAATTAGTAGAAAAAATAGGAATATCCCAGAAGCATTGTATTAAATGGCATCTAGTAGATTTAGCTTTGACTCATTCGAGTGCATCAGCTAAAGCAAATTACGAACAGTTAGAATTTGTCGGTGATGCTGTGGTGCGGCTGGCGGCATCGGAATTGTTGTTCGAGATTTATCCTGATTGTCCAGTCGGGGAATTTGCGGCGATTCGATCGATCTTGGTGAGCGATCGCATTTTGTCAAAAATTGCTGAAAGTTACGGATTCGATCGCTATTTGATTGTTGCCAGCAGTGCAGCTAGCGACAAAACAGGGGCGGAAAGCCGGCTAGCAGATGCCCTAGAAGCCTTACTGGCTGCCCTTTATTTGAGTACCCACACCTTAGAATTAATTCGCCCTTGGTTAGACCTTCACTTTCAACGGCTAGCAACGGAAATCCGCAGCGATCCAGCCCGCCAAAACTACAAAGCTGCTCTCCAGGAATTGACTCAAGGTAAATACAAAATTTTGCCAAAATATAGTGTCAAAGAAACTGGTACAGTCCAGGGTGGTGAGGATCGTTTTACCGCAGAAGTTCGACTTCAGGAAGAGTTACTAGCAGAGGGCAAAGGTCGATCGATCAAAGCGGCAGAACAAGCTGCGGCTCAAGCTGCTTTTAATAAATTAGTTAGTCAGTTGACAGTTGACAGTTGACGGTTGACAGTTGACGGTTGACGGTTGACGGTTGACGGTTGATTATTGGTTATTTGCTTGGGGCTACTAATCACAAATAACGATTAACTAATCACAAAATAGGGTATGATTAATCAGGAATTTGTAAAATTGTAATATAGCAATCGCCTTGGCGATTAGGATATCTTTAGCTACTGAAACTATTGCTAGTATTACATCTTCCTTCTACTTATTACATCTTCCTTCTTCCTTCTTCCACAAATGAAAATCGGAATAGCTGTATTGGGTGCTGGCCGCTGGGGAGTGAATCTAATTCGCAACTTTTTAGAACATCCAAACAGCGAAGTTTTAGCGATTGTAGACCAAAATCCTGATTCATTGGCGGCCGTCAAAAAACTGTTTAATCTCAATGAAAATGTAATTTTAGCTAGTGATTGGGCTCAAGTGCAGGAATTGCCAGGCCTAGAAGCAGTGGCGATCGCCACTCCCGCCTCTACCCACTATACCCTCACAGCAGCAGCACTCAACAGTGGCTACCACGTTTTGGTAGAAAAACCCCTCGCCCTCAACAGCGGTGAAGCCCTAGAACTCTGCCAATTAGCCGAAAAACAGCAGCGCCAACTCTTTGTGGATCACACTTATCTATTTCATCCAGGAGTCGATAGAGGCCAAGCGATTATTCAACAACATCAACTGGGAAATTTGCGCTACGGTTACGCCCAGCGCACCCATCTCGAACCCGTGCGGCACGATGTTGATGCCCTTTGGGATTTAGCGGTTCATGACATTGCTATTTTCAATACCTGGCTGGCACAAACCCCAATTCAAGTAAGGGCGATGGGTAGTGTATTTCAGAAGGCAACCCCCCCCTCGCCCTCCCCAAGGGGGGAATTTAGAAGGCAAACCCCCCCTTCCCAAGGGGGGAAATGTCCGCCTGACCTTCCCCAAGGGCAACCCCCCCCTGACCCCCCCCAAGGGGGGAAATCTCTCCCTGACATCCCCCAAGGGGGGAAATTTCCGCCTGACCTTCCCCAAAATTCTTTAGAAGGACTAGCAGATTTAGTTTGGGTAACACTCACCTACCCAGACGGATTTCAAGCATTCATTCATCTGTGCTGGCTAAATCCCGACAAACAGCGGCGCTTAACAGTTGTTGGCAGTTTAGGAACTTTGATTTTTGATGAAATGTCGCCAGAAACACCCCTAATTTTACACCGAGGCAATTCAGATGCTGGGGGTGAAGAAAATAGTTTGGGAAGGGTTCGTGCAGGGGAGCAAACTATCCTTAAAAATCGGGAAATATTGACTTTAGAACCAGTGGAACCCCTGCGTCAAGTGTGCGATCGCTTTCTCCATTGCGTCCAAACAAATACTCCCTGCCCCACTTCTTCCGGCTCCCAGTCCGTCCAATTAATCCGCATTCTTAGCGCTTTGAGCCAATCCCTAGAACTCGACGGACAACCATTAACTATTAGCCCCTAGTTTCGCTCATCAATCAAAGCCTTTAAACATGGCATTTTCTTTTAGCAAATCCGGGTGGTCAACAGCAGAATTTGATGGCTGAATAACAGGCAAAGAAATTACTACAGTAGCACCTTGATTGATACCCGCACTGTGGATTGTAATACTCCCTCTCATAGATTCCATAATTTTTCTAGAGATAGCCAAGCCTAAGCCATTGCCACCAAATTTGCGAGTAGTAGAGCCATCAACCATTACAAAAGGCTGAAACAATTTCTGCTGTTGTTCAGGATCGATACCAATTCCTGTATCTTTAATAGTCACCACTACCGATTCGGGGTCTTCGCTAAGGCTTGTCGTATTTTCTCCTAGATTCCCGTTGAGTTGATCGGGAGTTTTGATTTTGTTAGATTCAAGGTTTATGGATATAGTAATGCTGCCTAATTCTGTAAATTTCACAGCATTACTCAACACATTTAAAAACACCTGCTTGAGTTTTTCCGGGTCTGCATAAACAGTAATAGGAGGGCGAGCAAGTGGCAAATGTAACTTCAAACCTTTTTCCTTAATCAGAATAGCCTGTAACTCAATAGCATCTTCCAGGACTTCAGTCATATCGATTACTTCAAACATCAGCGAGAAGGAACCGGATTCGATTTTAGCAATATCCAAAATATCATTAATGATATTTAGTAACTGCATAGCCGAGTCGTGAGCTCGCTGCAAAAAATCCATTTCCTCCTCTCGGTCATCGCAGTAGCCGTCTCGCACAATTTGCAGAAAACCAATAATCCCATTGAGGGGGGTTCTCAATTCGTGAGAAATATTGCGCAAAAACTCATCTTTTAACTGATTGGCAACTTTTGCTTCCTTGGTGGCAACTTCCAATTCGTCTGCCCAGGATTTGAGGCGACCGACCATACTGTTGAGGGCATCGGCTAATTGATTGAATTCGCGAATTTTGAGATTTTGTGGGACTGCTTGTGGTGCTTCTGTGTCTACTTTTAGGGCGTAGTCTCTGAGTTTTTCCAAAGGACGAGCTAAGTCGCGAGACAAATATAAAGTGGCGATGATACTAGCGCCTATTAAGCCCACAATCAGATTAAATAAAACCTGCTGAATTTCTTCCAAACCGGACAAGGCGTAATCCAAACGGGAGACAGCTAAGATAATCCATTTGCTGTTTTCTTTTTGAGTTAAAGGGCTGGGGATAGCAGCGTAGCCAGCGAGCAATTCTACGCCATTTTTTTCAAAGGAAAATAGGTGTAAAAAAGCTTGTCCTCCGGCGATCGCCCTTTTGAGCAGACTCTTGAGGCGATCGGCATCGGCTTCTTGGTCGATATTGCGTCCTACGCGGTCAATATTGGGGTGAGCCAAAATTGTCCCATCTTGGTCGATCGCCACCGTATAGCCAGCCAGAGAGCCTTTGGGAGCACTGGTTTGGACTGGCAAGGAGGACTGCAAACTCAGAGCATAACTCAATTGGCGACTATTGCCACGACGAGTGTAAACGGGGGCACTCAACACCAAACTCACCTGACTTTCCTTCCCCTCTTGGCCCTGTTTGCTGGAATCGGAAAACTTCGCAGTAGAGGAAAGGGGACTTTTGTCCTTTGTTTTCCCCTGCTGCATATCTGGCCAAGACAGACTGATGTAGACGCTCTTGTCGTCCAGTAGAGCCTGTTGCTGCTGTTGCTGAGGCCAAAAATTAACAGGTGGCGACTTTGACAGAATCGGAAAAGGACCACAGGTGCTGGCGATGACTTGATTTGTCTGCAAATTAGTCAATTGCACGCAATCTACCTGAGTGGGCAACCGCTGTCCTAGCTGCGCGATAAACTTTTGATAATCTTTGGGTTCTACAGACTGTAGTATGGAGCTTTCCGAAGCGCCGATCAGATTCGATCTGAGTGATTTTGCCCACTGTTCAATAGTTTCTGCTTTTCTGACGGCACTTTCGGTCAGATTTTGACGTGCTGTTTCCAGAAGCGTCGATCGTGCTTTGCGATAGGTAACATACTCCCCCACCAGTAGAACGGGTACGCTGAGCAACAAAATCCGCGACAGTAAAATACGGCGAAAGGAGGATTGACCTAACTTAACCATAGGACATTTCTAAATTAAGGTGCGACACCTAACAACGACCATAGTGCAACAAAGCAGACCGACAGGCGCATCTGTCAAGGGTATTTTGCTGAAGAGACAAAACAGCTTCACAAGAATAGTTAAGCATAATTATAGGAGCCACGGTCATTGATTGGGTCAGGCGATCGATCTGGGAGCTATTCTAAAGGTAGAGGCAGAGCTATTCCCACTACTTCACTCAGTCGTGGAGGCAACGGGAATCTGTAAGCTCGAATGGTAGGGTGGGTCTGGTGGGTTTTTTGAACAATTGTCAGCCTTACAGGAAAGTAGATCGCCTTACCAATAGTAACAAGTGCGTCAGATAAGTCCAATTAATTATATCTCTTTTAGCCAATTTGTAATCGCAATTTATGAATGAGATTGATTGGGTAAAATCCCTCTAAACAGTTGCTCAATAGGTTCTGGTGTCATCCATTGTTTTACGTTCAGCCTGGATACCCTATCATACTATGATTACAAGAGATTTTTATAAAAAACAATGTTAAGCTCAGGCATAATGCGTACCCCACAGGATTTTTGGGAGAGGTCAAATAATGAGATGATGGAATGGTCGATCGACTCTCACAACCCCCAGGGAATGAACATCAGCTCAAACAGCCCATACACTTGCTGGGGATTAGGGCGATCGACAATCATCTTTCTAGCTTACTTAATCGATGAAAAAAAACTCAAGTGACTATACCTATTATTACACAAATAACCGTCCCAGATATCATCACGCTTATTTGCTATCCCCCCTTTTGGAAATGCTGGTAACACTGGAAGCTACCAGCCAGAAAAAACTCCGAGTTTTAGATCTCGGCTGCGGCAATGGTAGCTTGAGTCACGTCATCGCACAGCAAGGCTATGAAGTTGTTGGCGTTGATAATTCTGCACCAGGCATAGCAATTGCTCGTGAAAGTTTCCCGGAGTGTCAGTTTATCCAAGCAGATATTTACGCTCTCCCGGAAGTCGATCTACTGCATTCCTTTGATGTTGTCCTAGCCATTGAAGTAATAGAACATTTACTTTATCCAAAAGAACTAGCAAAAGCTGCCAAAAAATGTCTTAAACCAGGAGGCACGCTAATTATTTCCACTCCCTATCATGGTTATTTGAAAAATTTAATATTAGCAATTAGTGGAAAAATGGATAATCATTTTACTGTGCTTTGGGATAATGGTCATATCAAGTTTTTTTCCGTTAATACTCTGTCAAAGATATTAGAGCTTGAAAAATATACGAATATTGAATTTAGATTTGCTGGTAGGTTTCCCTATCTTTGGAAATCCATGTTATGCTCTAGCAAATCGACAACTCACATCCAGTAATTTAGTAGTTATACCAATTTAATGTGAAGTTGCATATATTTCGATACCCCTCGCATCCCCACCCCCCCCTAGCCCCCCCCAAGGGGGGAAGGGGGACTTTGAGCGGAATCTTGTCCCCCCCTTCCACCAGGGGGGCTAGGGGGGATCAGATTCTATGCAGCTTCATAAAAAACTGGTATTAAAGATGCTCTAACAACTAAAATCTCATGGGGGTAGTTAAATTCAAAAAAATACAGGAGTCAAAACACCTCAGAATAATTGGGATTTTATTTTTTTTGAAAAGTCTCAATAAGACGGGAAAAACAAACTAAACAAATCAACCATCAAAAAATAAAATGACAGTTGGTATTTGGATATTAGGCGATCAACTTGGGCACAATCAAGCTGCGATCGCCAGTACACTCAATCTGAAAGAATTCCCCAAAATTATCTTAATTGAATCTTGGCAACAGGTTCTTGAACGTTCCTATCACCGACAGAAGTTAGTTTTAATTTGGTCGGCGATGCGGCATTTTGCGGCTGAATTACGCGACAGTGGCTATGAAGTTACTTATGCCAAAGCGGCGGATTTTGAAACTCCTCTAAAAGTTTGGATTGAAACTGATAATATCACTGAATTGCGGGTGATGACACCGAGCGATCGACCTTTTTTACAAAAAATCCAAAACTTGCAACTTCCCTGCAAAATTACTTTAATTGCTAACAACCAATTTTTGTGGAGTGAAGCAGAATTTAAAGATTGGGCATCCAGCCGGAAACGCCTGTTAATGGAAGATTTTTATCGAGTTAGTCGCCAGCGTTTCCAAGTTTTAATGGATGGAAATAAACCAGTAGGGGGTAAGTGGAATTTTGACAAAGAAAATCGCCAGCCACCAAAAGGTAAACTGAATACACCGCCAGCTATTTGGTTTGAGCCGGATGAAATAACTCAAGAAGCGATCGCCGAAGTTAAGGCTCTATCTTTCCCAACTTACGGAGATGTGGAACCTTTTCGCTGGGGGGTGACGCGAGAGCAAGCTTTGCAAGTGTTAAATAATTTTATCACCCAAAGTCTCCCCAGCTTTGGCCCTTATCAAGATGCGATGGTAACGGGGGAGGAAACTATGTGGCATTCGCTTATTTCTCCTTATTTGAATATTGGCTTACTGCATCCTTTAGAAGTTATTCAAGCGGCGGAAACAGCCTACTTCGACAATGACTTAAATTTAAACAGCGTTGAGGGTTTTATCCGCCAAATTGTCGGCTGGCGAGAATACATTCGGGGTGTTTATTTTTATGTGGATGCTGATTATTTTCAGAATAATTGGTTCAACCACACTCAGCCTTTGCCGGAGTTTTTTTGGGATGCTAGCAAAACTGATATGAACTGTTTGCATCAAGTTTTAAGTCAAGTCGAAAGCACTGGTTACGCGCATCACATCCAGCGATTGATGATTTTGGGCAATTTTGGTCTAATTGCTGGCATCTCGCCGCAGGAGCTGGAAAACTGGTTCCACAGTGCATTTATTGATGCCTATGACTGGGTAATGCAGACCAATGTGTTGGGTATGGGTTTGTTTGCGGATGGGGGTGTGTTGGCGTCGAAACCCTATGCTGCGTCTGCGAACTATATCAATAAGATGAGCGATTATTGTCGGGGCTGTAAGTACGATCGCACGGTGCGATCGGGCGAAAATGCCTGTCCCTTCAATTTTTTCTACTGGGACTTCCTGGCGCGCCACCGGGAAAAATTGCAGTCGATCGGGCGCATGAGCTTCATTTTAGCCAATCTGGACAAAATGTCCTCCGCAGAGCTGGCAACAATTAGCCAAAAAGCCCATGAATGGCATTTAGTCAGTAGTCATTAGTTATTGGTTATTGGTTATTCCCCATTCCCCAGTCAGCCGTCAAGGGTCAACAATACCCCATCCCCCTTCGCAATTCTTATTTTTTCCCTTAGTTTTTCCGCAATATTCCACAGCGTTTCCACAGGCAACTTGCAGGTTTTCCACAGATTTGACAAAGTTTTCCACAGAAATCAACGGCGCTGTCGGATCTTGCTGCGGTATTGGGGATTTTGTTAACTTGCTCCCCCAGCCTTCGGTTTTTCTAAAGAATATAAAAATATGTAACAAAAAATGTACTCAAAGGCTTATTCTTTCGTAAATCTTTTTTTTATCTAAAGGACTTTGTAATATTTCGCCACATTGACAAACCTACCCCCTCATAGCGCACAATGATGCGACCTACCTAAAAAAAATACTCTGGTTTCGGCAGTGTCTAGACCTGTATCCGGTCGAAAGGTGGGTTCTATTTTCAATTTATTAGCGAGACTAAAAAAAATGATGAACCCAACAGTCAGTATTTTTGCCGAAATTCCCGAAACGCTGCATGATTCCCTCAAAACCTACTTGGAAACTCATCCTGAATGGGATCTAGACCGAGTTTTCTGTGCTTCCTTGTCGCTGTTTTTGTTGCAGAATGCCGACAGTGGCACCCCGGAGGCTTCCCGTAGCTATCGCCAAGCGGCAAGAGTTTATCTGGAGACGCTGTTTCAGTCCCCTCAAGACTTGCACAGCAATAATGTATAGCACGCTTAACATCTCTGATTTGGCTTGGCACTTATAGGGCGGGGTTGAAACTTAAACTTCCCTAAGCGTCTTCATCGATTACGCTAAAATGGTTCTCTGAGTAAGTTGACGATTTTCTGAGGTTGACTAACGGAGTATGTCGTCCCACAAGCTGAAGGAAGCGCTTATAGAGGAGTTGCAAAAGTGAACTGTAATGGGATATTGTGATTTATTCCGATGTACTCCAACTACGGGTTACTCAACAATTAGTAGTTACCAATTAGCATTTACCAATGACAAACCTAGTAGACACCTTGATTGTGGGTGCTGGTATTACCGGCTTGAGTCTGGCCCACGCGCTGCACAAGGAAGCAAAGACTGGAGATCCGCTGAAGATTTTAGTTGCTGAGAGTCAGGGACGTGTGGGCGGGAATATCACAACTTCTACAGGGCATGGGTTTCTGTGGGAGGAGGGCCCGAATAGTTTTGCGCCGACGCCGGAATTGATGAAGTTGGCTGTGGATGTGGGGCTGAAGCAGGAGTTGATTTTTGCCGATCGCCAATTGCCTCGGTTTGTATATTGGCAAAATAAGCTGCAACCTGTGCCGATGACTCCTGGGGCGATGATTCAGTCTGGGTTGCTGAGTTTTCCGGGGAAACTGCGGGCTCTGTTCGGGGCTTTGGGCTTTGTGGCTCCGGCAATGGGTGCTACACTTTCGCAGCAGGGTGAGGAGGAAACTGTTTCTCAGTTTTTCCGGCGACATCTGGGTACGGAAGTGATGCAGCGATTGGTGGAACCCTTTGTGTCTGGGGTCTATGCCGGCGATCCTCAACAACTTAGCGCCGCGGCGGCTTTTGGGCGGGTGACAAAGATGGCTGATGCTGGTGGCGGGCTGGTGGCCGGGGCGCTGCTTTCTGCCAGGAAACGGCCCAAAAAAATGCCCCCAGACCCGAATATTCCTCAGACTAAGCCGGGGGAGCTGGGTTCGTTTAAAGGGGGGCTGAAGGCTCTGCCAGAGGCGATCGCTGCTTCTTTGGGCGATCGCCTGAAACTGAATTGGCATCTGACAGGTTTGCAGCGTACTGAACATAAAACTTATATTGCGGAATTCTCTACCCCCGACGGGCCGCAACAAGTTGAGACTCGGACTGTGGTGCTGACAACGCCTGCTTATGTGGCTGCGGATTTGTTGCAATCTCTGCAACCGGAAGTTAGCAGCACTTTACAAGGTTTTACTTACCCTACTGTTGCCTGTGTGGTATTAGCATATCCGATGTCGGATGTCAAGGGTAAATTGGTGGGATTTGGAAATTTAATTCCGAGGGGGCAGGGAATTCGCACTCTGGGAACGATTTGGACTTCGAGTTTATTTGCCGATCGCGCGCCGGCGGGTTGGCAAACTCTGACGAGTTACATCGGTGGGGCTACGGATTCGGGTATTGGCAATCTTGACCCCGAACAAATTGTGGCTGAGGTGCATCGAGATTTGTCTCGCATTTTGCTCAAACCGAATGTGCCACAGCCGAAGGTGTTGGCGGTGAAGCTCTGGAAACAGGCGATTCCTCAGTATAATTTGGGGCATCTCGATCGCCTCAAACAGATCGATCTAGGCTTAAAATCTTTGCCAGGGATGTATTTGTGTAGTAATTACGTTGGCGGGGTGGCTTTGGGAGATTGTGTGCGGCTGGGTTTGGAAAGGGCGATCGAAGTTAGCAAATATTTACAAGAAACCAGCTAAGGGATTTTTGGTGAAGAAACAGACCCCACGGAGGAGGGAGCATCCCGATTTTGTATGGGGTATAGCATGACCTCCGTAAATCTCTGGTTATAACTAATAAATTGTCTGCGGTCATGCTAGAGCATCCTACGAATATATTTACAAAACACAGATGCACCCACGGAGGAATTCGAGGGTAGCGAGCAGCAAGCAAAATAACTCAACATTTAAAGTTAGCAAACAAATCATTAAGCGTCTGGTTTCTACTTGGACAAGTTATTTTGAAGCTCACAAAGAATGGCATCAGCATCCTGCTAAGTTCTTAGGTCAACCCAGAATACCAAGATATAAAGATAAAATCAACAGTAGAAGGGATAGCGAGTGCAGCCGTTGCACCTTTAAAGGTAACACCTTTATTAAGTGTTAAACTGAGCAAATGAAGATTTGTTCAGTTTAACACGAACGGTCTTGACACTTTCTAGCTGCTTGTCTCAACAAATTTGTAGCCCACTCCCCGGACGGTTTGAATCATGGAATTTTGATTACTATCGGGTTCGATTTTGCGACGAATTTGACCGATATGGACATCGACTACGCGATCGGCTCCTACATACTCATAGTCCCAGACTTCTTGTAGCAATTCCGCACGCCTCCACACGCGACCTGGTTTGCTGGCCAAACAGTACAACAAATCGAATTCCAGTGCAGTCAAAGCAACTATCTGGCCACCGAGAGTCACCACCCGACTCAAGGGATCTATAGCCAGCTTTCCGAAGACACGGCTTTCAGGTTCCTCTGAATTTTTTTGCTGGCGCAACCGCCTCAAAAGAGCTGCTACGCGAATTTTAATCTCTACAAGACTAAAAGGTTTAGTAATGTAGTCGTCAGCACCGCAGTCAAAGGCTATCACCTTGTCATGTTCATCGGTGCGGCTAGTTAGCATGACTACAAAAACGCCCGTCTCCTTTTGCATTTGTTTACACAAACTGTAGCCGGTGGTATCTGGTAAATTTACATCCAAAATCACTAATTTAGGATTAAATTGCTTGAATAATTCCATACCAGTGTGACCGTCCTCGCCAGACTCAACTTGATAACCTTGCTGACTTAAAAAACGGTGAATTAAATTTCGGATTGCCGGGTCGTCATCAACCACAAGGATTTTTTCTGGGGTCATGACCACAATTTTGTTTGAATAATTAGGGCAGAATGTTTAACCATAATAATAGAAAACTGGATACATATCTGGGAACAATTCAGCTTTTAATAGTTATAACCTACGCAAAATTTCCGGCAACAAATCTCCTGGAACTTTGGATAAGGCTAAGTTTTGGCCGGGCAGCCCACATTCACTATAGAAAGCTCTAATCGTTTTGACAATATAGCTCAAAGCTGTTTGCCGACCATCGATCGCTTGGGAGTTGGCATCGTCGGGCTGTAAATTTAGTTTATCTCCATATGTTAACTCTTTGTCCTGAAGATGCTGTTCCCAGGCGGCGCAAACTTGTAACTGTTGGTGCAGCGCTGCTTCTAAATGCTGTGTCTGTGCGGCTTTGTTGGCGGCGAAATCAGGGTCTGTAGCTAGTTGATAGTGGGCTAGTCCCAGATTGCTGCGGGCGGCTAAGGTGTCAAAGGTGAGTTGGGTGCGATCGATCTGCGCGGCGATATCTAGGGCAGTTTCGTAGGCTAAAATAGCCTGCTGCAAGGATTCTGTCCGGGCCCGTTGTTGTTGGAAGTGGTTGGCCAAATGCCAATAAGCTGTACCGAGATTGTTTTGAGTGGCCGCAGCGGCGGCGGGGACTAATTCTCTGGTGCGGTATTTTAAGGCTTCGCGATAGGCCGCGATCGCCCTTACCAGCAGAATTTCTTCCGGTTGATGCTGGGCGAGGTTCCAGCAAGCCGTACCGATGTTGTTTTGCACTCCTGCATAGTTGAGGGGTTCTGTAGATGGATTGTAGCAGGTCAGGGCCTGGGAATAAGCGGCGATCGCACTTTTGAGGTAGACGATCGGCTGACCATCTTGAGCTAAACTCCAGTATGCTGTCGCCAAATTATTCTGAGCCGCTGCATACTGTTGAGGTTCCGTCCGGGAGTCAATATCCAGCAGCGCTTGCTGGTAGGCTGTAACTGCTTGCTGCAAGTTTTCGGTTTTGTCTTGATAGCGGGCTAAATCAGCCAAGGCGATGCCCAAATTTTTGTTTAATCGGGCACGGGTTTGCAGTGTCAAAGACCCATCTTTTTTGTTTAAACCTTGTCGGTAGAGGCCGATGCTGCGAAACAAGCAAAATACTGGATCTAAAGTCGTGGGTTCCTCGGTGCCATTTGCTTCGGTATAGCTTGGTTGCAGGCGAGATAGCATCCAGTAGAGAGTGCCGAGGTCGTTGCACAAATCGGAAATTGGCAGTAGGTTATTTGACTCCTGAATATATTGACTTAAGTGGTGTTTAAATTCGTCAATTAGTAGCGTGCATTTGGGATTTGGTGGTTGATTTTGGTGTTCGTGGGGATCTATTTGTAGGTATTGAATCACTTGTTCGATCGCACCAATGGCAATGGTTAAGTTTTGCCAAGAAGCGTCTCCGGCTTGAATGCGATCGCGGTAGAAATTGCCCAAACTTTGATAAGCCAAAGCCAAGGATTCGGAGGAACATTGATTTTCTTGCAACAGTTCGATGTATTGCAGAGTTTGCAACTCTTGCACATTTTCCGCCTCGGCGGCCCGATTGTAAGTGGTCAACTCCTGGGCCGATGTTGGTAGCGCTAAATCTGCTAATTCAATAGACTGAGAGTTTGGTGTTGGGGATGGAGAATTGGGAGTTAGTAAGGGGGAATTTGTCACAGGAGATAGGGAACTGGAGACTTGGGATTCTCCAGACTGGGAACTTAAAAATTCATCGCCCAATTCCTGCACCTCTCCGAAGTCCCAGTGGCGAGGGGATGGTGTTGGTTCCCCTTCAAACTCAAATACTCCGGTTCGCCAGTGCCAAAATTCCGGGGCTGACTGTTCGATCGAACTCAGCCAAGGTCGCGATACCCACAGCAACAGAGTGGACTCCCACACTTGCAGGTGTGTTTCGATGTCTCTCAAATGGCTCAGGAAAGACCACTGGACGGCCGCTGAGTGCCGAGTCAGGTGTTCGACTCCCAAAATTTGAAATCCCGGCAACGGGCTGTAGCTGCGCGAATTTTGGGGCGGTGGGTTTTCGGTCAACCATGCTGCAATCGCACCCCAAGGATTCGGATCGCCCAGGTTGAGTTGCAAGCTGACAAATCGGGGAATTGCGATCGGCGATCGAAATATTTCGCCGGTGGCTGTAGCAGTCAATTCTGCCTCTAAGCGGGCTGCTAGACAGTCCCGCAAGCACAAGTCATCGCAGGCGGCGATAAAAATTTGACGGCGCAAATTCAGTTCAAGTGCCTGTTTCAAGCGTTGGTAAATCAGCTTGTTCGAGCTAGAAACTTTTTGGGAAGGAATAGACATCAGAGTCTGGCGATTTGAGATTTTAGATTTTAGATTTTAGATTTATGCCCACAGGTAAATCCCGGAGCTTGTTTAGGGTAGATTTTCCACTAGCTATTGTATATTTTTGACCGAAAATTCAGGTCTCAACCCCGTCCTGATTTTTTTGTTTCTAATGCTTTTGGTCTTATGTAGTCTTTCAGCTCGTGTGGCGTTGCTCAGGACTTTTAGCACTTCCTGCTTGTTATTGAAGCACAAAAACCATGTTTCCATTTGTCTAGAAACATGGTTTTCTCAACAGTTATTTAAAATCGGGATTTGAATCAGCTTTGAATCTCAGCCCTGTTTCTAGACAGAAGCAGCGACAAACACCAAACCTGCAACTAACATCGCCGCGGCAATACCCATGATGATGTAGTTTCGTTGCTGGTTTTTGTTGGGAGGTACGGCTTCATAAACCTTTGGCTCTTTAGCGAAGTTGTTCAAGCGTCCATCGTCGTCCTTGATGTAAGGCATTAGTCACAATCCTTAGTGTTTTTGATGTTTACAACTTTACCAAAAAACTGCCCACCAAAATTCAAGAATTTATTTTGAGGTGACAGTACCTGTTTGGGGAGAAGAAGCGATCGCATAATCTTTGATTGGCATTCTGCCTGCTAAGTACGCTAAACGCCCTGCTTCCGCCGCCATTCCCATGGCTTTTGCCATGGCTGGAGAATTTTGGGCATTGGCGATCGCCGAATTAATTAACAGTGCATCAGCGCCCATTTCCATGGCTTGTGCAGCTTCACTAGGTGTCCCGATCCCCGCATCCACCACCACAGGAATCTTTACCGTGTCAATAATTATTTGAATATTGGCAGCATTGTTGATTCCTTGTCCCGAACCGATGGGGGAACCTAAAGGCATCACAGTCGCACAACCAACTTCTTCGAGGCGTTTTGCCAAAAGGGGATCGGCATTGATGTAAGGCAAAACAGCAAAACCTTCCTTGACTAATTTTTCTGCTGCTTCCAAAGTGCCGATCGGATCTGGTAGCAAATATTTAGCATCAGGAATCACTTCTAACTTCACAAAATTATTATCTTCCTGACCTAAAAGCTTCGCCATTTCCCTACCCAAACGAGCCACCCTAATCGCCTCATCCGCAGTTTGACAACCCGCAGTATTGGGCAACATCCAAATTTTAGTCCAATCCAGAGCTTCCGCCAATCCTTCATGACCAGGAGCATTGGTTTGCACGCGCCGCACAGCCACAGTCACAATTTCGCACCTACTAGCATTCACACTTTGCTGCATTTCTGCAATGCTGCGATATTTTCCCGTACCAGTCATTAAACGAGAATGAAAAGTTTTGCCAGCAATCATTAGAGGTTTGTCAAAAGGTGCAGTTGCGGTATCTACTGGATAGCCAAAAATACTGTACTCAAGTGCCTGTTCCCAATGTGTTCTACCACCCATCATCTCTTCAAGCTGCCAACCTTCTTCTATGGTTAGATCGTCGTGAGTAACAGCATATAAAATTTGCCCTACAGTAATTAGTTTAGCATCTCGTGGCATATTGTTATGTAATCCACGCTCTATAATTTCTTTAAATTCGCTGAAATTGTCTTCCATTTTTCCACTCTTCCCTTGTGATTATTTGAATCTGTTGGCTGTTAAGCACCAAAATTAATTTTTGAATTTGCTTTCCGGTATCCCAAAATAAAGCTTGTTTGATACCAGCGTTTATTTTCCAAACCTCGTAAATTTCTCGGTTGATGTGAATGATAACGGCTGCTGCACCTTGATTTTTGGCTCTACTGATGCCTTCTTGCACTCTGTCTCTGATATTTTGAGTCTGTTCTGTTAACTCCTTGAATTCGCAAATTTCACCGTCAATCTCAGCGTCTGGCGTTCTCACACCCTCTGCTGCTTGCTCGCTCAACAGTGTAACTCTCTTTCCCATTTTAGCCAAAACTTCAGCGACAAAACTTTCCGAATCATTAAGATTGTGTTGTTGGTGGATGAGCACAAATCCGCCAGCTACCTCATCAAAATAAGATCGCCGATATTCTGGTTCGGCATTTTCGTAGATGCCTTTGCTTTGCTGGATATATTCTGGATTCACCGTTATTATACTCTGATTTTACTTCGATAATATTCACAAAATACAAATACTTTCTGGCGGCACAGCAACCTGAACCCGATCGCCCACTCTGTGCCGCTGTAAGTCATCCCTGTGTAAATTTTGTCTCCGAATCGCGATCGAGCTTTTCGCCGTCAACTGTACTACATAGCGCGTATCAGTGCCAATATAAACAACCTCTGTTACAGTTCCCAGCCAAGTATTTTCAGCCGCATAATCAGCCGGATAAATACCCACCTTTTCCGGTCGCAAAACCAAAGTAACAACCTTTCCCGCCGGAAGATCCTCAGTTGTAGTAACTAACACAGGTAATTGTTGATCAACTAACACAGTTATTTTACCACTTTGCTTGGACACCACACGCCCAGTCAAAAAATTACTATCACCAATAAACTCAGCCACAAACCGCGTTTGCGGATATTCATAAATCTCAACAGGCGTTCCCACTTGTTGCAATTTTCCGCCATCCATCACCGCAATTCTGTCCGACATCGTTAACGCCTCTTCCTGATCGTGAGTCACATAAATAAACGTAATCCCCAACCTGCGCTGAATTTTTTTTAATTCTAATTGCATCTCTTTTCGCAATTTTAAATCCAGCGCACCCAGAGGTTCATCCAAAAGCAAAACAGAGGGCTGTTTGACCAAAGCTCTGGCTAATGCAACTCGTTGCTGTTGTCCCCCTGACAGTTGACGGGGATAGCGTTTTTCTACATCAGTTAACTGCACTAAATTTAACACTTCTGCGAGGCGATCGCGAATTATTTGCTTCGATAAATTTTCCATTTCCAACCCAAAAGCAACATTTTGTGCTACTGTCATGTGTGGAAACAAAGCATAGTTTTGAAATACTGTATTCACAGGACGATGAAATGGCAATTGATTTTGGATCGCTTCACCGTGAATATAAATTTCCCCCGTAGTCGGCATTTCAAATCCCGCAATCATTCGCAAAGTAGTAGTTTTTCCGCAGCCCGAAGGGCCGAGTAAAGAAAAAAACTCTTTGTTTTCAATCTGCAAATTGATGTTATCTACAGCCCAAAAATCGTCGCTGCGAACAGTTTTAAATACTTTGGAAATTTCCCGGAGTTCTACGGCGTGCATTGTGTTAAAAATTCCCTCTAGTAGAGCAATCCCATGATTTTATTTCCCTGCACCTGCTTTCACTTCAGTCCAAGCTCGATCGTACAATGCAGTGGCTTTCCCCACATCCTCCAAAAATTTCATTTTAGCAAACACCTCGGCCTTGGGATATATTTGAGGATTTTTTAAATCTTGCGGGTCGATTAAACCTTTATCTATTGCTACTTTATTCGGCGAACCAAAGTGAGTAAAATTAGAAATTTTAGCCCCTACTTCTGGCTGCAAAATAAAGTTAATAAATTTCTCTGCTAACTCTTTGTGAACAGCGCCTTTGGGAATAGCCATATTGTCAGAAAAGATAATAGTTCCTTCTTTCGGAATAGCATAGCGGAGGTTAGGATTCTCTTTCATAACTTGGAACATATCGCCACTCCATTCCATTGTCAGATTTACTTCGCCTTGATCTAACATAGTTTGACCAGTATCGGGGACAAAAGCAGCAATCAAATTTTTATTTTTTATCAACAAATCACGGGCTTTGTTAATTTCTTCAGGATTAGTTGTATTTGGATCGAATCCTAAATAAATCAAAAGCCCAGCAAAAGTGTATCTCGCATCATCTTGCCATGCAATTTTTCCCGCATATTTCGAGTCAAACATTGATGCCCAACTATTAATTTCGCCCTTAGTTACTTTGAGATTGTAGCCAATGCCCATTGTCCCCCACTGATAGGGGAAAGAATATTTATTGCCAGGGTCAAAGGTTTGATTAATATATTTATTATCTAGGTTTTTATGGTTAGGGATATTATTAATATTCAGCGGTTCCAGTAAATTTTCCTTACCCATAATTTTAACCATGTAATCTGCGGGAAATATGACATCATAACCGGGATTTCCCTGTTTGAGTTTGGCGTAAAGTGCGTCGCTGTTCTCGAAAGTATCGTATTGAATCTTGACGTTGTTCTCTTTCTCGAATTGGGCGATCGCATCTGGGGCGATATAAGACGCATAGTTGTAAATGCTGAGCACTTGTTGCTGGTTAGCACCTTGGCTGCTACACCCAAAAGGCACTAAGGCACTAATCATAAACAAAAATAATAAAGTCAGCAGGCGTTTCATAGGTTTTGTTAGTGGCAAGTGAAATTAATTATGACACAAAAAGCATTTTTTTAACTTTTTTTCATTCTCAATGAGGACAAAACCAGCAATAACGAAGCCAACAACATCAAAGTGGATAGCGCATTAATCGCTGGTGTTACAGCAAATTTTATCATGCCATAAACAAATAGCGGTAGCGTCATTGAACCAACACCTGTTGTAAAAAATGTCACCACGAAATCGTCAAGAGACAAAGTAAAAGCTAGCAGTGCCCCGCTAAAAACACTAGGCCAAATTAGAGGTAGGGTAATCCGCCAAAAAGTCCGCCATTCGTTAGCACCCAAGTCAAAAGCTGCTTGTTCTAATATCGGATCTAGTTCTGCCAAACGGGCCCTGACAGTAATAGTCACAAATGAAATATTAAAGGTAACATGACCGATAATTACTGTAGGTAAACCGAGATTGATGCGAATTCCAGTTAGATTTTCGAGGATGCGAAATACTAGGGTAAAGAAAACTAGCAGCGAAATCCCGATCGTAATTTCGGGCATAATTATCGGCAAAAACAGTAAAGTTTCTACTGCTTTGCGCCCTGGAAAATGAAAGCGTTCCAGTGCGAGGGCGATGGCTGTACCCAAAACTGTTGCTAGCAGAGTCGAAATAGTAGCAATCAGTAAGCTGTTGTTGAGTGCTGTCCAAATTCCGGCACTGCTACTGCTAGCCATGCCGAGAGTACCGACATCGCTGAATAAGCTGCGATACCAATCGAGGGTAAAACCGCGCCAAATGGAGTTAAATTTGGAGGTATTGAAGGAGTAAATAATTAAGATTAGAATGGGCAGATAGAGAAAGGCAAATGCTAGTGTAGCTTGTATCCAAAGCCACTTTTTGCCGATCGCCCGAACACGTAAATCTAGTTTAGTCATTGGTTATTAGTCATTGGTTATTAGTTATTAGTCATTGGTTATTGGTTATTGGTTATTAGTCATTAGTCATTGGTCAGCGAAGGATTAACAGTTAATTGTTAACTTTCTGTTTTATCAGACAGGCGAAAATAAATCAATACCGGAATCAATACTATTACTGTCAATAGCATGGAAAGCGCCGAACCAAAAGGCCAGTCACGGGCTTTAAAAAACTGATTTTGAATCAAATTTCCCACCATCATTGTTTTAGAACCACCCAAAATATCTGGTGTAACGAAAGCACCAACGGCGGGGACAAAAACCAGAATCGAACCTGCAACAATCCCGCGAGTAGTCAAAGGCAAAAATACACGCCAAAAAGTGCGAATATCATTAGCCCCCAAATCTTGAGCGGCTTCTACTAATGAAAAATTAAATCGTTCTATGCTAGAATACAATGGCAGAACCATGAAAGGTAAATAACCATAAATTAGACCGATCGCCACAGCGAAAGGTGTAAATAGCAAATTTAATGGTTCGGTAATAATATGCAAATTTTGCAAGGCTGTGTTAATCACTCCTTCACTTCGCAGCAGGATAATCCAGGCGTAGGTTCTGACTAAAAAATTAGTCCAAAATGGAATAATTACGAGCAAAAGTAAGGCATTTCGCCAGCGGGGAGAACGGGTAGCAATCAAGAATGCTAGGGGATAGCCAACTAAAAGACAAGCCACTGTTGTCAGAAAAGCTAGCCAGAGCGATCGACCAATTACCCCCCAGAAAAGTCCGCTGAACAAACCTTGGTAGTTGCTGAGAGTAAATATCCAAGTAACGCCACCATAGGTGCCCCGTTCTAAGAAACTGTACAAAAGTACAATTAGCACAGGCAAAATGAAGAAAATTATCAACCATGCGGTAGCCGGAAATAGTAGGATCAATAGGTTAGCCTGTTGGCGTGTTTTGACTGTCATTATTAAGTTTCAAAAAATCAGTGGACAATGCCCAACATTTGAGTGCATCTGTGTTTGGCACATATATTCCTAGGGGCGAAGCATGACCGCAGACAATTTATTAGCTCGCGCCAGAGATTTACAGCGGTCATGCTTCGCCCTTACAAAATAGGGATGATCGCAAACATTTTAGAGGAAATTGAGTTAATTTTATCCTTTATTCTTCCAGTTAGTTCCCAAGGTTTCTAGTCACGAATTTAGTGATTTATTCTGAGGAAGTCAGTCGTCGCTACAAACCAATAACAAATAACCCATAACAAATAATCAATAACTATCTCCAATAAGGTCTACCTTTCCAAAAAACTCCCACCGCAACTGCTATGGGTGTAATTTCCGATAAACTTATGAAAAATGGAGGTAACAACAGAGACTTGAAAAATAAACCTAGGACTAAACAGAAAACTAACAGCCACAAATTAGCCCGGTTCAATAAAAATTGCTGTTGCCAATATTCTAAAAAATAAACCCCTAGAGCGCCTATTCCCACGGCTGTAACTACAGGTATCAATGTTCCTAGGGAGGAGCTGTAGAGTAACATCAGAGCGTTGCTGATGGGGGGAATCGCGATCGCACTCCATGCTAACAATAGTTCTATTGCCAAAACAGTCAAGTTGACGATCGCGGCAATTTGCAGCATTTCTCGCCAAGGTAAAATTTTTAAGCGGCGCAGAAAATCGCTCATGAGCTAGAGATTATGTAGGTTACTTAGATTTTATATTGACATAGACGGGGCTTTAAACCCAATTTTCCGGTAATTTACCTGAGTCGATCGCCCTTTGATTGTGCTTTGTAAAGTAAAATAAAGATAGAGGCAAGTCTCTTGACAAATTAACCAAGAGTACCTATCTATTTAGTTGTTAGAAGCGTCAAGGAAAAAAGTTATGGTGGAAAACAGTGTCGATTGTGCTGTAGCTTGCGTCAATGGCTGCGTTTTGGGCGACAAGTGCCCGAAGCGGGAATACGCAGCAGCAACGTCAAGTTTTATTGAGAATACTTCCCTCGACAAAATCCTGGAGATAGCGGAGGAAGCGGTGAGAAAAAAACGGACTGCACCCCCCAAATGGGTAATTCCTGATTTCCCTGAATAGAATTAGCCTGAGAATCAAAGAGCGATCGCCTGTGACAAAAGGCGATCGCGATCTAATTAAAAATATTGCCGTTTAATCGATCGAACTTGCAGCTTTTAACAACCCGCAGGTTGGGAACCAGAGGCTGTCATGTCTCGGACTTGCTGTTGAATTGGTAACTCGATCGCAAATTCAGTCCCTTTTCCCGGAATAGAAGTACACCGCAACATCCCCCCGTGCTTGTCTACAAAATTGATTAGCGATCGCGGATACGCATAGTCCAATCCCGCGCCTGAGAGCACCCGCATATCGCCATCAACTTCTCCCGCAGCTTCTACAACAAACTCACCGGATTTTGATGCGATCAGACACCCAGTTTGCGCCCCGGCATTTTCCAGCAAAATTCCCATCAATTTTTTGAGTAAAGAATCTAGAATAATTTCACCATAAATAGCCAGAGATGCTTTGATTACTGTAGTGAAATCCAGAGCTTTTTGAGTAGCGGTAGTAGTTAAAGATGCGATGGTGAGAGTGTGATGATTGGTGCTAAAAGAAGTATTAATTTGTGGTACCCGCACAATTAATTGCGGATATCGTTCCTCCAAATCTGCAACTTTTGCATTCGCGCCCCAGCGGATATAGCCGTAATAAGCATCCGTCATGTAGGTTTTCGCAACTTTCTCCCTACCGAGAGAGAGATAAAACTCAGCGGCTAATTCATTGGCTAAAGCTTCTTCCTGAATGTATCCCTGGGTGGCGGCATTTTGAATAGCGCGATCGTAATAATCCATTGCTTTCTCTTTTTCCCCCAACACCCGCGCCTTTTCGGCCTCCACCAACTCGTATTTATGCAAAAAATTCATCGGTGCGTGAACAGCCCAATGCTCCATTTTTTCTTGATTTGCTTCCACTTCCTGCAAATATTCTGCTTGAGTATCAGCAGTTGGATATACAGCTAATAAAGCCAGCGAATAATAAAAATTGTGAGCAGAAATAGCTATCCATCCGCCGACACCTTGCAGATATTTTGCAGCCAACGCAGCGCTGTCAACAGCACTCTTAAAGTCTTTAAATAAATATAAAATCATCGATTTAGCTAAATAGACATTAAACACCAACCAACCATTCTTAACCACCAGCCACTGCGGCAGCATCATCTCTTCATCAAAGCTTGCCCCAACCAAACGATACTTATCTGCGGATAAACCCCGTAAATTTAAATTCATCTGTCTCCAGATACTGAAATTGGAGGTAATATATTCGCTTTGCAGTAGCAATTGACCGATTTTCAGGTGAGTTTCTTGTTTCTGCTCTTCAGGTATCAAAGAATAAGCTGCCTGCTGCACTCTGTCATGCAAAAACTTATAATCAACCTTCACATCTTGCAGCCCAGCCAGCCCTGTTTCTGCTCCTTCAAAAACCAGCGGAATTTTGTAATCATTGCTCAGTGGCAAAACCAAGCCTGCCTGAAGCGCATCCCAGAGGTTTAATGCTGTTTCCTTCTGAGATTTTTCGCTAACAATTGCCAGCACTTCTAAATTAAACTGGTTGCCAATACAAGCAGCTAATTTTAAGGCTGACTGCGCCACATCGGGCAGTTTCTTAATATTTCGAGCGACTAACTCCACCACATTGCAGTCAGTGATTCCAACAGCTTGAATGTGTTCGAGATCCCACTGCCACGCACCCGATTGAAAGTCGTAAACTAACAGATTTTCTTGATATATAGCTCGAAGCAACTGAGTTAAAAAGAAGGGATTTCCTTGAGTTTTGTTAAAAAATAGCTCTGCCAATAGCGCGATCTTTTCTATGGTTTGAATCAGCGGATGGGTGGGACTGACTTCATTATCTCGATAAGCTCCAATAATTAGTAAATATTTGCTATCTGAGTCTGTCACCAGCAGTTCGATTAATTTCAGCGATGCCGAATCAGCCCACTGCAAATCGTCGAGAAAAACCACTAGCGGGTGTGACTGTGCAGCAAACACGCTGATGAATTGTTTAAAAACTCGATTAAATCGATTTTGCGATTCTGTCGGCCCCAATTGTGGGACTTCCGGCTGTTTCTCGATAATTAGTTCGACTTCGGGAATCACGTCTGCAACAACTTGGCCGTTACTTCCCAAAGCGGTTAGCAGTTTCTGTTTCCAAGTCTGGATGGATGCGTCACTTTCTGTTAGTAACTGCTGAATTAATGACTGGAATGCTTGAATTAAAGAAGCGTAGGGAATATTGCGTTTAAATTGGTCGAACTTCCCGCTAATAAAATAGCCTCGCTGCCGTACTATGGGTTTCTGAACTTCATTGACGATCGCAGTTTTGCCAATCCCCGAATAACCGGAAACCAATATCAATTCGACTCCCCCAGCCCCACTTGCTAAGGGAGAAAGCCCCCCTTGATTAAGGGGCGACTCCGAAAGCCCCCCCTTACCAAGGGGGGGTTGGGGGGGTTTCCACCGCTAACTCTCTCAAAAGCGCTGAGTAAAGTAGCTACTTCGGTTTCTCTACCGTAGAGTTTTTGGGGTATGAGCAATTGACTGGCCCGATCGGCATTTCCGGGAATAAAATCAGATATAGTACCACTGGGTGCTTGCAGCTTCGCCAGACAAGTTTCTAAGTCAAACTTTAAACCTTCAGCAGTTTGATAACGATTTTCCGCTGTTTTCGCCAACAATTTCATCACAATGCCAGAAATTGCTTCGGGGATTTCGGGATTTAAACTGCGAGGAGAGGGTGCTGTGCGGGCGATGTGACAGTGAACTAATTCTAAAGGGTCGATCGCACTAAATGGCAATTCACCAGTCAGCATCTCGTAAAAAGTGACACCTAACGAATAAAAATCGCTGCGATAGTCGATCGCCCGATTCATTCTACCAGTTTGTTCGGGCGACATATAAGCTAACGTGCCTTCGAGCAAGTTACAATAGCTGGCAGTTGCGTTTTCTCTAATCAAGCGGGAAGCGATGCTAAAGTCGGTTATTTTGACGCAATTATTGCTGGGATTTATGATAATATTTTGAGGTTTTATGTCTTTGTGAATTATTTCATGTTTATGAATATTGATATCAAATCCGGTAGCATGGGAATTATTCATCTCTCTTATCTCCCTCTGTGTTCTCTGCGTTCTAGTAAGGTTAAATAATTCCGATGCAACGGTCAACGATAGGAATGGATGGCTGGATGGGGAGGAGTGTCCCCAGGCCCACAGACCCTGGGGACGAGTAATATAACTGTTTAAAGCGATCGATAAACGCGATAGTTGATTTCAGGGAAAATATTGTCAATTTCCTCAACTTTCTCCAACCAACCGGAATCGACTTTCCCTTCTTTTACTTCATCGTACAGTTTGTGAAAGCGCATTAAGTGCGATCGAGTCCGTCGCACCGCATAGGGGACCATTGTCCCTGTACGCATGATAAATGCCCAGTCAGAAGATTGAGCTAACAACACTTCCCGCGCCGCCTGATTCAAAGCACGAAACTGCAACTCATCTTCCGGTTCCATACTTCCTAATTCAATCATCCGTTCCGCAGCCTTGTGCAAATGCGGGTAAATCCAAGCATTCGTCTCATTCAACCAATACTCATGGAAACCCCGATATCCCCAACTAGATTGCGACGGGCGACAAACTTGTTGAGTCGGATTTCCGCGCAAATAATCGGCCAAATGCGTCATCTCGTAAGTGTTTTGATCGAACCAACTCTTGCGGAATAAGTAATCTAAGAACCAAGGCCCTTCGTACCACCAGTGACCGAAAAGTTCTGCGTCGTAGGGGGAAACTATAATCGGTGGGCGCTGCATGATGCCGTTCAGGTGCTCGACTTGGCGTTCGCGGTTGAAGGCGAAGTTGCTGGCGTGTTCGGCGGCTTTTTCCCTCGCCCAGTATGGATCGTATAACTGTTTGTCGCCTAAACCCAATCCGCGACCGGTGATTTTATGATACTTAATCCCGGTATTTTTCCGCTGACCGTTGGGCATGATGTAGGGTTTGATGTAGTCGTAATCAGCTTCCCAGCCCAAATCTTTGTAGAATTCCCGGTATTCTGCCGCGCCGGGATAGCCGACTTCCGATGACCAAACTTGCTGGGAAGATTCGTGATCTCGACCGAATACTGCTACTCCGCTTTCGGTGAAAATTGGGGCGTAGCTACCGTAGCGGGGGCGGGGGCGGGCGTAGAGGATGCCGTGGCCGTCTGTGAGGAAGTATCGTAGACCCGCGTCGGCTAACATTCGCTCTAAGCCTTCGTAGTAGGCGCATTCGGGTAGCCAAATGCCGTTGGGGCGACGGCCGAAGTTTTGTTCGTAGTTGTCGCAGGCTACTTGAATTTGTGCCCAAACTGCTTCTGGGTACATTTTCATCAGCGGTAAATAGCCGTGGGTGGCGCCACAGGTGATGATTTCGAGGTTGTTGGTGTCTTGGTGTTGTTTGAAGGCTGTGACTAAATCTCGATCGCACTTTTCCCAGAAATTGCGGACTTGAGAGAAATGGGTGGCGTAGTGTTCGGCTAAATAACGGAGGTGTCCGTTGCCGGCATTGTGCGACCTTTCCAGTTCGATTAATTCTTCGAGTTTTGCCAGGTGCTCGTCGAATCGGTCTTGTAGCAGGGGGTCGCGTAGCATAGCCACCAAGGGCGGTGTCATGCTCATGGTAATTTTAAAGTCGATGCCGTCGCGCTTTAGCCCTTCAAAGACTTGTAGTAGCGGAATGTAGGTTTCGGCGATCGCCTCAAACAGCCATTCTTCTTCTAAAACATAGTCGCTTTCGGGATGGCGGACAAAGGGTAGGTGGGCGTGGAGCACGAGGGCGAGGTAGCCAGTAGTCATAATTGTTTTGATCCAGCAGTTAATAAACTGACACGAGTTAGGAACTGTTTTACAATATCTTAAGATTTTATGTTGAAAGGGGAGCCATAAAGTGCTGTATTTTTTTTAATTGCCGTTTACGAGGGAGATCAATGTGACCAAATTCTGGTTTTCTTGTTGCTGTCGGATTAGAGTTGCTGCTGTTTGAGAGTCTAGAGGTTTTGAGAAAAAATATCCCTGGGCGTACTCACATTTTAACCCTTTGAGCAGGTCGAGCTGTGTGGCTTCTTCTACTCCCTCGGCTACTACGTCCATGCCTAAATTGTGCGATAAAGTAACGATCGATCTCACAATTTCTGTGGGGTCAATCTCTCCTTTGCTGATATCAAATTTTACTCCCATTCTGCTGACAAAAGAACGGTCTATTTTTAAGGTATTGGTCGGAAAGCGGTGCAGATAGGAGAGGGATGAATAGCCGGTACCGAAATCGTCGATGCACAGGTGTATGTTGCGGGATCTGAGTTCCACCAGCATGGCGGTAACTGATTCGGAATTTTCTATGAGTACGCTTTCTGTAATTTCTAGTTTTAAACTGCTGCCGTCTAGGTCACTTTCTTCTAGCACTTGGTCGATGTATTCAATTAAGTCTGGCTGAGAAAACTGTTTGACTGAAAGGTTGACGCTGACACTCAGGGGGGGGGTGCTGGGAAATAGCTGCTGCCACTGGTGGATTTGCTGGCAAGCTGTACGCAGCACCCAGCGGCCGAGGGGTACGATCAGTCCGGTTTCTTCGGCTACTGGGATGAATTCGGCTGGGGAAACTAATCCTCGTTCTGGATGCTGCCACCGCACTAAGGCTTCAAAACAGGTAATGGTGTTGGTGGCGATCGAGACTATCGGCTGGTAGTGAATAATAAACTGGGGCGCTGGTGACAAGGGAGGTAAGGAAGGTTTGGGGAATTTGAGACAGAGATCCGGTGTGGTGGAGTCTTCTGATGTTCTGTGTCCCCCAAGTTGCTCTTGTCCCTCATCTTCTGCTCTGGGGCGGTCTCGAATCGATTCCGCGGCGCGTCGCAGGTCGTTTTCTAGCTGCAATAGCCGCAAAGCGTGGGCGTGCATGGAACTGTTGAATACTTCGTGGCGGGCTCTGCCTAGTCCTTTGGCGCGGTACATGGCGGTGTCGGCGTCGCGCAGCAGATTTGTCGATTCGATGTATTCGACGGAACTCATGGCGATACCGATGCTGGCGGTGATGAATACTTCGTGTCCGTCTAGAACCACCGGAGCACTGATTCTCTGTTGGAGGCGATGGGCAATATTATTGGCTTCATTGATGCCGTCAATATCTTCTAGCAGGATGGCAAACTCGTCGCCTCCGAGGCGGGCCACTGTATCTCCCACCCGCAAACAGGTTTCTAAACGCCGCGCGCTGGCGATTAGCAGTTGGTCGCCGATGGCGTGGCCGAGGGAATCGTTGATTACTTTAAATCTATCTAAATCGAGAAACAGCACTGCAAATAAGTATTCTTTGCGTCTTTGGGCGAGTCTAAGATCGTGTTCGAGTCGATCGATAAATAGGGCTCGGTTGGGCAGTCCAGTCAGCCCGTCATGAAAGGCGTCGTGGAGTAGTTGTTCTTCGGCGAGTTTGCGCTTGGTGATGTCGTGGCAGTTGACTACTATTCCTTTGACTGCCGGATCGTGTAGCAAGTTGGTGGCTACTGCTTCTAAAACACACCATGAGCCGTTGCGGTGGCGGACTCGGTACTCGACAGGGGAGTCACTTGTCTTGGGGTTTTGAATTACTTTGTTGAGTGTTTCGGTAATCAGGGCTCCGTCTTCGGGATGAACGGTTTCAAAAACGCTTCGCCCGATCGTCTTTTGGGGTAAGTATCCTAAAATTCGCTTGACGGAAGGGCTGATGTAGCGAAATGTGCCTTCGCCGTCGAGAATGAGCGTGATGTCTGTAGCGTTTTCGATCAGGGATCGAAAACGCTGTTCGCTTTGACGCAGTGCTTCTTCTGCCTGTTTCCGTCCGCTGATGTCTAGGGCTACTCCGTCGATAATGATGTCGCCGTTTTCGTTTTTGGAAAACCGGGCGTTGTCTTGCACCCATTTCACCTCCCCGGTTTTCAAAATGATGCGGTATTGGCGATCGCACGGCTCTAGACTGGCACTGGATGCTGCTACGCTTTGGTCAAAGGAGTTTTTGTCTTCTGGATGAATGATTTCCATCAAGATTTCGGGACGCGCCATCACCTCGGATAGCTCGATGCCTGTCACTTCCCGCACCCCCGGACTGATGTAAGGCAGGGAAATCCTACCGTCGGGATGAATGATGATGCGGTAAACGGAGCCGGGGATGTTGGCTGCCATTGCTGCTAGCTGCTGCTGGATGCCACGGACTGCTGCTTCGGCGCGCTTGCGTTCTGCTAGTTCGGTTTGGGCTCGCTGATAGAGTTCGGCTTGGTGGATGGCGATCGCGCACTGATCTGCTATTGCTTTGACTAGGGATACTTCTTCTGCACTCCAACAACGGATGCGATCGCACTGGTAGAGGCAAATTCCTCCTAAAAATGACTGCTGGTAGAGCAGTGGTGCGATCGTCACTGCCTGAAACCCTACAATCTCTGCTGATGCTTGTAAAGACGGACAGAGCTTGGATAAGTCGTCGAGGGCTAGGGTTTCTCCTGCTGCGAGGGAGGAGCGGTAGTGTTCGGCAAAGTCGCAATGTAGCCCCACAAGCTCTTCTTTGTCTGCGGATTTGCTCATGTAGCGAATTATGATACCCCCGTCAGCATCTGGCTGCAAAATCCCGCAGCCGCTAGTTTCAAAAGCTTCATGGAGCTGATCTGCGGTGGTTTGTAGCACTTCGTCTAGCACTAGGGTTTCGCGCATGGCTTGGACAATGCGGTTGACGATCGCTTCTTTCTGAGCTTGTCGTTGAATTTTGGCGATCGCTTCTTGTCGCTGGGCGCGAATTTGATATTCTTGGAGCGATCTTTCTAATATTGTTGGCAGTCTAAATAATCTACTTTTTAATAAGTAATCGGTCATGCCTGATTTGATGCACTCAACTGCCGCCTCTTCTCCCAAGCTTCCTGTGACTAAAATAAAAGGGATGTTCCGATCTAATTCCTGCATCATTTTCAACAAGTCTAAACCGTTGAAACCGGGTAGCCTGTAATCCGACAATACAGCATCGTATTTTTTGCCATTTTGGAGCAGTTCTCTACACTCTTTTGCCGTTTGAGCTGTGTCAAATGTAAATTTTATTCCTCCTGTTTCTAAGGCGATTACCACTAATTCTATATCTTCGGCCATGTCTTCGACAATCAATAAATTTAACATAGCTTTTGGGGATTTATTTAGTAAATTATGATGAAATATTATAGCAATCTTAAATGATTTGTGAACTTCTCTTTATGTTCTCTGTGCTTTTGCTTTGCATCCTGTGGTACTGCTTTAAAAAATCTTGTTTACAAATGAAATAAGAGCGTCCTAGACAGGAGAAAAGGTTGAGACTGTTTAATTGAGTTTAAAGTAAAATGTTGCTCCTCGATCGGGTGTGCTTTGGGCCCAAATTGTACCGCCGTGGCGATGAATAATCCGCCAGGCGATCGCTAAACCAATGCCGGTACCTTCAAATTCTCTCTGGGAGTGCAATCTCCCAAAGGCTGCAAACAGTCGATCGGCATATTCCATCTCAAAACCGACACCATTATCCTTGACAAAAATCGTTCCATCTGGTAAAGCATCAATAACTATTGTAGCTGGATTGCGTCCGCGACTAAACTTGACTGCATTGCTAATCAAGTTGCTGAACACCTGTTGGAGTAAGGTAGGATCTCCCGTCACCACAGGTAAATCTCCGATTTCAAATTCAACGGTTTGGGGAGTTTGCGTCAAATCTGTGACTGTTCTGGGTTGAGCCAATTTAATCGCAGTTTGTACCAACTCGGTGAGGTCGATCGGAATTTGGATTAACTCGGTGCGCCCTACCCGCGAAAGTGCTAGCAAACCGTCAATCAACAGACTCATTTTTTGGCTACTGTCATCAATTACTTGCAGATAATGAACTATTTTACGATCGCCCAGAACATCCATTGATTGTAGTCGCTGTTTCAAGGCGTTGACAAAACCTGAAATGTGTCGCAAAGGAGCGCGCAAGTCGTGGGAAACAGAGTAAGAGAAAGATTCTAGTTCTTGATTGGCAAATTCTAATTGCTCTGTGCGTTCTGAGAGAGCTTTTTTGGTTTCAACCAACTCAGTTATATCGCGAGAAGTCCCAATTAAAGCATAAATTTCGCCTCCGGGATTTTTGAGGGGAATTTTCAAGGTATCATAGTAATGAGTCCGCCCTTCCAAGTTCAATTCTTCCTGTAAATGTAAAGTTTCACCAGATTCAAATACTTGCATATTTTCTCCATAAAACTTTTCGGATAGCTCTGGTGGAAAACATTCAAAAACAGTTTTTCCTTGCATCTCTCTTGTACTTTGAAATCCCGCCATTTTTGCCAGAGATTGGTTAACAAAAGGCTGACGCATATTTTCGCGTTCTACAACAAAAATGCGATCGGGTAAAGCATCAAAAAAAGTTTCTAGTTCAGCAGTACGCTGGGCGACTTGAGATTCTAAAGTTTCGTTAAGTTCTTTGAGTTCGGCTTCCGCTCGTTTGCGTTCAGTGATATCTTGACCTATGCCGATACATTTCCCGTCGGAAAGACGAATATTTGCCCATGAAGTGTCAATAATGCGCCCATCTCTCACTCTAGTTTTAAAGTCCCCCCATTTCTTATTGGCTGCTTGGATTTCATCCAAAACGTATTGGCGGTATTCTGGCTGGGGATAAAATTCGGCAAAGATATCGCGGCCTTTCATTGCTTCACAACTCCAGCCGAGCACTTGTTCCCAGTATCGGTTTACCCACTCTATTTCACCACTGTCGCCCAAGAATGCGAGCATGACTGGTACGTTGTCGAAGATAGTTTGCAGCAGTTCTTTTTGTTGTTTTAATGATTCTTCGGCTTGTTTGCGATCGCTGATATCGAGTACAGAGCCGATAACTTGCTTAATTTGTCCGTCTGGGGTTCTTTTAAAGATTGTAGAGCGATCGTGTACCCAACGCCATTCCCCATTTTTATGTTGGATTCTGTAGTCTATATCATCTGTTTCGTGAATGTTTGTGCTGTTTGCTAGCCGCTCAATACCAGCTATTAATTTTGACATATCGTCAGGATGAATTAAGGTGGATAGGGCTGCATTACCCATTTTTTGCAACTCTTCTGAAGAGTAGCCAAATATAGATAATGCTGCTTGATTTGCATAAATATTTTTCTTTTCTAATACATCATAAATGTAAAGGTAATTGGGAATAGTTTTTAGGATACTTTCCAAAAGTTCTTGATGTTTTTTCAGCTCGGCTTCTGCCTGTTTTCGCTGAGTTAAGTCCAGCACAAAACTGACACCAAACTGCTGAGAATCTTCGGAAAATGCCGCCCCCAGCAGGACATGAACGCGACTGCCGTCTCCTCGGATGTATTCTTTTTCAAAGGGAGTAGCTTTGCTGGTGACTTTTAGTTCTGCTACTTTTGCTTCGTCTTGGGTGCGATATTCTGGTGGTGTAATTTTTTGCCAGTTCAATTTTCTGCTTTGCAGGTCTTCTCGCGGGTATCCAATCATATTTAAGAAAGCATCGTTTGCATCTGTAATTTCACCGTGTATATCCCAAAAAAAGATGCCGATCATGTTAGATTCAACAACGTGCCTAAATTTAGCTTCACTTTGTCGCAACTGGGCTTCTACTTGTTTGAGATCTGTGATGTCGCGGGCGATGCCTAGGACTGTTTCTACGGTATTATTTTGAGTGAATTCGGGAATTACTCGACATTGATAATATTTTTTGCCTGCGGGAGTAGGAAAGTCAAATTCTATGGTTTCTGGTTGACAGGTGCGGAAAACTTTCAGACAAGCTTGGTCCCACAGATTGCAAAGTTGGGGGGACATTCCTAATTCTTTATTACTTTTGCCGATAAATTCTGAAGCTGGTTTTCCGGTGGCTCGTTGGACTTCTTTGTTGACGTAAAGGTGGCGCAATTCTCGATCGAACCGCGCGATGGTATCGGTGGCATTTTCGGCGATCGCACTGAAAGCTTCTTCCCGCCTGCGCAGTTCTTCTTGAGTGCGGTGACGTTCAGTGACATCTAGGGCAAAGGAGATAATGGAAACGACTTTTCCTTCTGCATCTGTCTGTGCTGAATTGTTCCATTCACAGTGAATTACCGCTCCATCTTTAGTGTAGTTGCGGTTGTGGCAACTATTGCGGGGTTCGCGACCCTCTAAGAGTTTATTTGTGACTGAGTTGACTAGCTCTAAATCCGCTTCATACACTATTGATAATTCCTCAAAGTTTTTGCCGATTACTTCTGCGGTTTTCCAGCCAAATATGCGTTCTGCCCCGGCTGACCACTGAACGATCCGAAATTGGCAATCCCATTCTAAAACAGCCATCTGTGAGTTGTCTAGGTGAAACTCCAGTCGCGACGTGGCTTGTTTCATTTTGGTTTTTAACTCCTGGCGCAGTTGCTTGACTGTGGCAAGTCGCTCGCCTATTCTCTGTGAATATTCGGGACTGATTTGCCCTATTAGATCGATAGTTTTTGCTGTTTCTGCTTCTAATTCTTCCCAAGCTATTTCTAGGGATGATTCCGCCTGCTCTAGCTCAGTGATGCTGTTGGGAAACAGTGTGGCACTTCCGACAGGAATTTCAGGCATATTTTTGATGTTTAGGGAAGTGTTACTTTTTGGTCATCAATTAATAATTTAAATAATAAATTTAAACTTACTCTTAAATTTTACATTTTTAATCATTAATTGAACCCCTTAACCAGGCACTGGCTACAGGGTGCACTCGCCTAGTGGTCGGCAATTGCGGTTTGCGAGGCTGAACTTCCCCTAGCAACGCCTTACCAGTGGCTGAGTCTGAAAAATCTTAACATATCTTTACAAAAAGTGGTGAGGGAGCTGGGGGCGATCGAAAAGTTGTGGGCGCGAGTTGTGCTTGAGCTCTGGTGCATCGCTTTGGTTAATCAAAAGCTAAAATAAAGTTTAAACTGAATTAAGCTATGGCGCGCATTACCCCGTGGGGCGATGGAAAGAACAATTAATCGATCGCGGTTGGCTAAATCGTGAAAGCTTACCAAGGGATAACCGCTCCCATGCTCCCGTTGAAGTAAGAAGCAAATGTCGAGACAAGTCTTGGATTTGTCTAGCAGCAAACTATTATGCGTACAGGATTGTGCAGCTTGAGATGGTAATTGTCAAGCTTGAAAGTCGATCGAAAAAGTACCTCACGCTAAACAATCCCCAGGTGGTAATAGAAAAAAAAAGATTGACTGTGGTTAAAACCACCCGCGTCCTTTCCCTCCTTCGCTCTCACAACTCGCACTTTTTCTCACTTACCGAACTTTTTTATGACTGTTGCTGCAAAAGTTAAAACTGAGTACGAAGCCGTTATTGGTTTGGAAACTCACTGCCAATTGAGTACGAAGACTAAAATTTTTTCGAGTTCTTCCACAGAATTTGGTGGTGTTCCCAACACTAATATTGACCCAATTTGTATGGGAATGCCCGGAGTGTTGCCTGTCTTAAATGAGAAAGTGCTGGAGTATGCGGTGAAAGCAGGGCTGGCTCTGCACTGTGAAATCGCACCTTACAGTAAGTTCGATCGCAAGCAATACTTCTACCCGGATTTGCCGAAAAATTATCAAATTTCTCAGTTTGATTTGCCGATCGCCACTAATGGTTGGCTCGAAATTGAATTGGTTGATGAAGCAGGGAATTCGACTCGCAAAAAAATCGGGATCACTCGCTTGCACATGGAAGAAGATGCGGGAAAATTGGTACACGGTGGCAGCGATCGACTCAGCGGTTCTACTTATTCCATGGTAGATTACAACCGCGCCGGTGTGCCTTTAATCGAAATTGTCTCGGAACCAGATTTGCGATCGGGCGCTGAAGCTGCGGAATACGGTCAAGAATTGCGCCGGATCGTCCGCTATATTGGTGTGGGTGACGGGAATATGCAGGAAGGTTCCCTGCGCTGCGATGTGAATATTTCGGTGCGCCCGGTGGGTAGGAAAGAGTTCGGCACGAAAGTGGAAATTAAAAATATGAACTCTTTTAATGCGATCGAACGGGCGATCGATTATGAGATCGAGCGGCAAATTGAAGCTTTGGAAAACGGCGAAACCATATTCCAAGAAACGCGACTTTGGGATGAAAACAAACAGTGTACTTTTAGTATGCGGATGAAGGAAGGGGCAAGCGATTACCGCTATTTCCCGGAACCGGATTTGCCTCCGATCGAGGTTTCGAGGGCTCAGTTGGCAGATTGGCAAGCTCAATTGCCAGAATTGCCGGCAATAAAGCGCGATCGCTATGAAACTGAACTGAGTCTTTCTCCCTATGATGCGCGGGTGTTGACGGATGACAAAGCAGTAGCAGAGTATTTTGAGGAGGCGATCGCCGCTGGTGCTGCGCCTAAGCAAGCTGCCAATTGGGTGATGGGCGATATCACTGCTTATCTCAAAAACGAACAACTGGCGATCGGCGAAATTCCTTTCAAACCAGATAATTTGGCCGAACTGCTGAAGCTAATTGAGGCTGGCACGATCAGTGGCAAAATCGCTAAGGATATTTTACCGGAGTTGCTAGCCAAGGGCGGTTCTCCGCAACAGTTGGTTGAGAGCAAGGGTTTGATCCAAATTTCCGATACTGGTGCGATCGATCGGGCGATCGATGCAGTTTTGGCAGCCAATCCCAAGGAGCTCGAACAGTACCGGGCGGGCAAAACTAAGCTGTTGGGCTTTTTTGTCGGCAAGGTGATGAAGGAGACTGGTGGTAGGGCAGATCCCAAATTGACCAATGAGTTGCTAGCCAACAAGCTCAACGGCTAAAGCACTTAGTCCCAAATAATTCTTCAACCCGCGCAGGCGGGTTTTGTTTGTGTAGCCGCGGTTTGTAACCGCCGGGGCTGATAAATATTTTGATTTTTTCAAGAAAGGGGGTTGACCCCTCATTGCAGACATGATATATTATGTTATGTAGATGCACCCTGATGGCAAGGAGAGTCGCTTAGGCGACTCTCTATTTTTTGGCAATTTTTCTCTTTTGGCTTTTTTTTGCAGCGACAGGGATGGGGGAAAGGGGTTACAGGAAAGTAGCCTACCCATGACTAATTACCGATTACTGATGACCAATTAGGGACTAATATCGACTTTAGTTAAAAATTTCACTAATTTTGATAATTATGACCCCACAAGCTAATGACCTAATCAAACAGGGAATTTCCCAATATCAGGCACGGGAATTTGAGGCCGCCCTGGAATCTTGGGGAGAGGCGTTGAGGCTGTATCGGGAAATCGATGACAAACGTCGATCGGGTGCGGCGCTGGGAAATATGGGAGTTGCTTATGAAGCCCTGGGAGATTTGGCGCGTGCGATCGACTGCTATCAACAGCATTTGGTGTTAGCGCGGGAAATTGGCGATCGCCGCGGTGAGGCGAATGCTTTGGGCAATTTGGGCAATGCTTGCTGTGCTCAGTCGAACTTTGACGGTGCGATTGAATACCAGCAGCAGCGTTTGGCGATCGCCCGCGAAACGGGAGACAATCGCGGGGAAGAAGAAGCTTTGGGTAATTTGGCCTTAGCTTTCGATGCCAAAGGAGATTTGCCTGGTGCGCTCCAGTGCTATCATCAGCAGTTGGAGCTCGCCCGCGCGATCGCAGACGATCGCATTGAACGCCACGCCCTCAAGAATTTGAAGCTAGCTTACAAGTATTTAGCAAATTACGAGCAAGCTAACTACTACCGACAGCAACAATTGGCGATCGTGCGACAACTATTTTTAAGTCAGCAAAATAACGATTTTGTACAACTTGCAGAAATGGTTGGTTTGAATCCGGTGGAAGATTTTGCCGGAGAAGATTTAAGCAATTTTGATTTGCAATATGCTGATTTTGCCGGAGCAAATTTGCGGAATGCAAACCTCAGCGGTGTTAATTTTACCCTAGCAGATCTCAGCGGTGCTTTACTGAGTGGTGCTCTGTTAATTAATGCTACTTTATGCAATGCTAATTTGCGTGATAGCGAACTCAATGATGCTGATTTAAGCGGTGCTGATTTGCGGACAAAGTTGCCACGGGCTAATTTGGCAAATGCCAATTTAACTAACGCAAATTTGAGCAGTGCTTATTTACCCAATGCGAATTTGGCTGATGCCAACTTGCAGGGTGCTGATTTCCGAAATTCTGATATGAGCGGTGTTAATTTGAGCGGTGCAAATTTGAATGGCGCTGATTTGAGCCGTGCGGATTTGAAAAATATTGTGGTAAAAAATGCCAAGTTTGCTGGTTGTTTGGGTATTTCTGAGGGGGTAAAAATTGAGTTAATGGAGGGTGGCGGAATTTTTGAGTAGAATAGATAGTATTGGTAATTGTAGAGGGTCAGAAGAGCTATGACTGCTGTAACTGCAAAACGATTCTCGATCGCCGAATATCACCGTTTGGCAGAACTGGGATTTTTTGAGTCCGATAACCGATTTGAATTGATTCGCGGAGAAATTATCAAAATGGCTGCTAAAGGTAGGTTTCACTCGGTTTGTAACTCCCGGCTGTTTGGAAAATTGTATTCCCTGCTAGAAGACAGAGCGATTGTGCGCGGTCAGGAACCGATTATTTTGTCTGCTGATAGCGAACCAGAGCCTGATGTTGCGATCGCCCGCAATCGCTCTGATGATTATTTATCTTCTCACCCGGAGCCTGCTGATATTTTGTTGGTAATTGAGGTTTCTGATTCTACCTTGAAATACGACAGGAAAACCAAATTATCTCTCTATGCTGAATCGGGAATTTCTGATTATTGGATATTTAATTTGGTAGATATTCAACTGGAAATGCACACCGAACCTTATCAGAAACAAAGAGGTGGTTTCGATTATCGAGTCAAACGAGTGGTTTTGCCGAATGAGGTTGTGGTAATTCCGGGTTTCCCAGATTTGTCTCTCGATTTATCTGCGGTATTTCCGGCGCAGATGGGTGAGTGAAGGTGAGGAGTGCGTAGGCCGGGGCCGGGGCGTAGCCATCGCCCGGATTGATGATATGATGCAAAAGTGCGATTGAACTCTTCACCAAAGTAGCACTATGACTGCTCAAACTCTCGCTCGGCAAGAACAAATCGTCCAGCTATCGGGTATCAGTTGGCAAACCTACGAAACTTTGCTTGCCGAAATTGGCGATCGGCCAATTCGACTGACATATAATCGTGGCAATTTGAAAATTATGGTACCTTCTCCTGAACACGAACGTTTCAAAACAATAATGGGTCGATTTGTGGAAACCTTAGCGGAAGAATTAGATGTAAAAATTGAACCTCTTGGCTCTACCACATTCAAGCGTCCTGAACTTAGCGGTGCAGAACCTGATGAATGTTTTTATATCCAGAATATTAGTGCAATTAAAGGCAAAAAAAGACTCGATATGAGTCAAGATCCGCCACCGGATTTAGTGGTGGAAATTGATATTACCAGTAGTTCGGAAAATAGCTTGCAGGTTTATGCCGATCTGGGAGTGCCGGAAGTTTGGATTTATAATGGATCGCGGCTCAAAATCAACAGATTGGAAAATCAAAGGTATGTTGAGTGCGATCGCAGTTTAGCATTTCCGAGTGTGGCTGTTTTAGAGATTGTCAGATTTCTGGAACAGGCGGAAACAATGGATTATTTGGAATTAGTCAAAGCATTTCGGATTTGGGTAAAAAGCCAAATTCAGCAAAACTAAGGAATCCCAGATAAAATTTAAAAAAATTTACAACTTAAACAGACCCAAAAAGGCTGTGTTGTGATAAATTAGAGATTATAAAGTAATTTAAATCTAAACTACAGGCTGCTAGTGCCAGCAATTCTACCCGATATGCGATCGCTACATCACAACAAATACCCAGACTGCTTGTGGATGCAATTAGAAGCAGTTCCGATTCAGAAGAGTGCAACCGAGCTCCAGCACCTCAATCTTTACTTGAGCATCAATTTTAACGAACATTGGCAACCGCTGCTAGGCGGGCGAGTCAAATTTGGACTGCAAGGAGGTACGCTCAAGCTAAATTTGAAAAACTGCGAAATTCCCCTAGCATCGCGTCAATTAGTCGGCGATTTAAACCTAGATGCAGCCGTCGAAACTCAGCCAATTCAAAACAGTATAGAAATTTTAGTGGCCGAAAATCTACCGGAAATTAGAGACGACCAGAACCCCAATAAAATCGCACAACAAATAGACGAAACTGACGGCACTTCCTGTCACGTTTCAACAATAGGCGACGATACAAGTCCAGCTTGGGTTTTTGAGTTGGAACGAGGAAAGCCAGTCTTAAAAGGCTTGCTAACCAGTGCTAAATTGGGAGAAATTACAGCCACTAACTACCGTATTGATGCTACATTTGAAGTGACAAAAGAAGATATTCATATCACAGATGCTGAGGGTTTGTGGCCGCACGACATCACCCCAAATCAACATTCGGTTTTAGAAAGAATATTGACAGTACATCTGCAAGCAAATCAACTCCAACCTGCTCTCAGTTGGGCGCTATTGTGCTGCGATTCATCGGCGGTTGAAAAAGGCGAGGAGGCATTCTTCTCTCAGTCATCAGCCGAATTGCAGGAAATGGTCGATCGCATTATCTCCGCGAAAACCGACGATTTTGCGGAGTTGGCAAAAATCGCCAATCTCAATCCAGCACAGGATTTCGCGGGCGCTAACCTACGCGGAACTACGTTGAGTGCCGTTGATTTTAGTAGTGCAAATCTCGATCGGGCAAATTTCCGGGGTGCAGACTTAAGCGACGCCGATTTCAGCGACGCCAACCTGCAAAATGCCAAATTCAGCGGTGCAGATTTGAGTGGCGCTTTCCTAGGAAATGCAGATTTGAAGGGTGCAGATTTGCACAAAGCAAGTCTAGCTTTAGCTAATCTGGGCGGTGCGAATTTGTGCAATGCAAATTTGGTAGAAGTCAACCTAACAAATGCGAATCTGAGCGGTGCGAATGTCGAGTCAGCCAGATTCGGGAATAATTCAGGAATTTCCGAGGAGATGCAGGTGAATTTACAGCAGCGGGGAGCAATTTTTGAGGAAGTTTAGTCGCTAAGTGCGATCGAGCTTTCATCCATCCGCCTCTATTGTGGCACGGGCGTCGGGCCTGTTCGATGAAAGTGAACAGTTAAACTACCGCTAATGAAGACTGTTGTCTCTTAATCCCTAGGCTTGTAACTAAATTTCTAGATCGCACTGAACCGTAGCTGTTAAGATGGTAAACAGGCATTTCTTGCCAACACTGACGACAAAACCAGTAGACTTGACTCTGGCGAACGTGGCGGAGCATTTGATTCGAGCAGCAGGGACAGCCTGTCATAAAAACCTCTATTTAAAAAAAAGTGTATTTCTCTCTTGTTGCCAAGTGCTGTAACCTGGGTTGAAGCACCACTTCTATGAATCTAGAGGTAAGAAATAAAGATTTGGTAAAGAATACAAGGTTTTTAAGAAATTGATTCAAATCTTAATTTTTCGTAAGAATAGTCAGAAGATTTTTGGAACCAACTAATATCATTTCCGTTTGCATCGGAATTATTAGTAACCAAAATTAGGAGACGGCAGTGCCCATTAGTGTCAACTTAGGCCTGAAACCCTTGAGAAATCTCGTTTATATCCGAGTCCAGATCCCCCTAAATCCCCACCCCCCCCTAGCCCCCCCACCCCCCCCTGCCCCCCCCAAGGGGGGATGGGGGAAGGGGGACTTTGAGAAGACTCCTGTCCCCCCCTTCTTGCTCCCCTCCTCGGAGGGGCTGGGGGTGGGTTCTCTTTGCTAGGGGGGATCTAAGTTTAATAGTCAAACAACAGTCTCTGACTGGATTTGACCTTAAGTTGACACCAATGGGCAGTGCCGTGTCCCTACCCAAAATAACATTGTAGGGACACGGCACTGCCGTCTCCTCTATTATTCCGGTGCAACCGGAATTGATATCAGTTGTCAGGAATTGGTAAAGATTCAGCGAGCTTTACCAAATTTCACAAAGATTATTAAAGTCAATCTTCCCATCCCAAAATCTTTGCCACTTCTTCCTTCAGGGTGATGGCTGCGAATGGTTTGGGAATTACCCCGGTAACGCCCATCTTGGCAAATTTGGTCCGATCGCTCGGCAAGACTTTCGCTGTCAGCAGAATCACCGGAATCGATCGCGTCATCGGATTGGACTGGAGGCGATCGTACACAGCAATCCCATCCATTCCCGGCATTGATACATCCAGCAAAATCGCTGATGGTCGTTCTGTTTCTAGGATTTGTAAACATTCTTTTCCTGATGCGGCCACCAGGGTGTTCCATCCCGCGAGGTCTTCCAGGCACACCTTTACCAGTTCCCGGAGGTGTTCTTGATCGTCAACGATCAGAATTTGCTTGCCTATCATCTTGTTTTCGTGCAGGAGAGTCCCATCACAATTAACCACTTCCAAAGCATTCATTTAGGTCTGCTCCTACTATGCAAAGAGCTTTTAACTGCATAACAAGAGGCTAGATAGCAACGGTAAGGAATTGGTAAAGATTCAGTATTTGTTACAAAATTTCACAAAGATTGTTAAAGTAATTAATCCCATCCCAAAATGTCTGCGACTTCTGCTGTCAGGGTGGTGGGTTGGATCGGTTTGGGAATTACCCCGGTAACGCCCATCTCGGCAAATTTAGCCCGATCGCTCGGCAACACTTTCGCTGTCAGCAGAATCACTGGAATCGATCGCGTCATCGGATTGGACTGGAGGCGATCGTACACGGCAACCCCATCCATCCCAGGCATAGATACATCCAACAAAATAGCGCTAGGTCGTTCGGTTTTGAGTATTTCCAAACATTGCTCTCCCGATCTGGCCACCAGGGTATCCCATCCTCCTAAATCTTCTAGGCACGCCTGCACCAGTTCCCGGAGGTGTTCATCATCATCAACAACTAGAATTCGTCTGTCTATCATGGGATTTGGGATTTGAGATTTGGGATTTTGAATTGACCCTAAAATTCAATGGTAGGCAAAGGTAGGGTAAAGAAAAAGGTGCTGCCTTCACCTAAGCTACTTTCAGCCCAGATTTTTCCGCCATGTCGCTCAATAATACTCTGACAAATTGACAACCCTAACCCAGTTCCTCCTTTTTCACGGGAATCGGAGGCATCGACTTGCTGAAATCGGCCAAAAATCAGTTCTAGCTGATCCGCAGGAATGCCGCGCCCCCGATCGCAGACTTGGAATAGCACAAAGTCTGTCTGGATTTCGGCGCTGAGGTGGATTGTGGACTGGGCGGGCGAGAATTTAAGAGCATTACCGAGCAAATTTGTCAAGGTTTGGATAATAGTATCTGGGGCAGCCCAGACTTCTACATCGGTGGGGGTAAAAGTTAGGGCGATCTGCTCTTGAGTCGCGATCGCCTGTATCCGCTCAATTGCTTGCTGCATCAAATCGGCTGCTTTGCAAACAGTTTTCTCGAAAACTACCCGCCCGGAGTCTATGCGCTCCAAATCTAAAATATCATTAACCAGGTTCACCAAACGATGAGTATCGAGTAGGGCAATTTCAATCATCCGTCGGGATTTTTCTGGCTTTTTATCGTAAATCCCAGTTTGTATTAGTCCCAGTGACATTTGAATTGCTGTCAAAGGGGTGCGAAGTTCATGGCTGACAATACCAATAAATTCATCTTTAATTTCGTCAATTTTTTTGCGTTCGGTAATATCTTCCCCAATGCTGATAGTGCCAATGATGGTTCCCTCTGAATCTTGCAGCGTTGTATTGTTCCAAGCAATGAATCTTTCTTCACCGGATTTAGTCAAGATCGAATTCCGATAATAGGGAGGAGCATTGTGGGTCAAGACTTCCGAGAAAACGGTTTTAACTGATTCTTGACTAGCAGGAGGTAAGAAGTTTTTAAACCAATTTTTGCCCAAAACTTCAGGGTTAGTATATCCCGTAAGTTTTAAGAAGAAAGGATTAACGTAATTGACATTTCCCTGCCGATCGAGTCCGACAACAATTAACTGCACGTTATCCAGCAGCGATCGCCAACGTCGTTCGGCTTCTCGGATCGTGGATTCTGCTTGCTGACGTTCTTGCAGTTCGATCTGAAGTTGTTCGTAGAGTTGGGATTGCTGAATGGCGATCGACAATTGGCTGGCAATTTGTTCGAGCAATTCTACTTCCCAAGATTGCCAGTCGCGAGGTGTAGCATTTTCGTAAATAGCTAATAATCCCCAAAGAGTTTCTCCCGAAAAGATGGGGGAAATCGCGTAGGCTTTGGCTTGAAATTGTTCTAATAGTTCGATATGACAGGGTTGAAGTCCAGCCCTGTAAATATCATTAATAACAAAGCTTTCTTTATTTCGGAAACGACCTCCTTGAGTTTCTTGCAGATAGGTATCTGCCCAAATTTTGCAAACACCGGATTCTACCAATTTTACCCAATCCTCACCAACTGACTCGACCACAAAATCGCCAATCCAATCAGGATAAAAGCGGTAAATAGCAGCGCGATCGGTTTGTAATGTCTGCCTGACTTCAGCAACAGCAGTATTCAGAATGGCATGAAAATCTAAAGATTGGCGAATCGCTTGAGTAATACTCCAGAGCAAATGTTCCTGTTTGGATTTCTGTAGTAAATTTGCTTCCGCCTGTTTGCGATCGCTAATATCAAATAAGCTGGAACGACTCATCAAAAAGTTACCTGCTTCATCATAAATTGCTGTAGCATTCAGGTTTACCCAACGGGTAGATCCGTCTTTATTCAACATCTGAAACTCTAGATTATCGATCCAGCCTTGTTTTTTAAATACGGGAAAACTGGAGTCAAAAAGAATTTTATTTTCAAATACAATTAAATCAAAAAAATTCTTTTTGTACAGAATCTCATCACGGGTATAGCCTAACAAGTTAAGTTCTGTATCATTAATCCGAACTATTGTCCCTTCTGCATTTAGGGAGTGATAGCCACAGGGAGCCTTATTATAGAGGTCTTCAACTTGATTGATATATTGCTGCAATGCTAATTCGGCTTGTTTGCGATCGCTAATATCATTGTTGATTTCTAGGATCTTAATCGGTCTGCCAGCATCATCTTTTTGGGCAACCCAACGGCTAGATACAGTAATAGCGCGATCGTCCTTGGTGAAATGAATTAGTTCTCCTTCCCAATAACCTTGTTCTAAAAGTTGTGCTTCAATCTCAGCCAAAGGTTGAGGAAACTGAGTTTTCAAGAGAGTATGAGACTCTTGCCAGAATGCTTCTGCTTTTGTCCAACCATACATAAACTCGGCTCCCTGATTCCAAAAGGTAATCACCGAGTTTAAATCCCAGGTAATAATACTATCGCGGGCTAAATCTAGCAGTTGTGCTTGTTCCTCTAGCCGTTGATAGGCGTGTTCTTTTTCTAGTAAGGTAACTAACAGGCGATCGTTTACCTCGGTTAGTTCTGCTGTTCGTTCTATTACCCGTTGTTCTAGTTCAGCATTGAGTGTTTGGAGGGCAATTTCTGCTTGTTTGCGATCGGTAATATTTTCAGTGAACAGAATGATGCCACCGATATCGCCATTGCTGCGATACCAGGGATGAATTTCCCAGCGCAACCATTGCTCCGATCCATCTGAGTAAACAAAAAAATCTTCATCGCATTTTTCGCTTGCACCCGCCAAACTGCTTTGATGGTAATGCTTCCACTGTTCTGGAATATTGGGAAAAACCTCGTAGTGCGATCGCCCAATGATCGATTCGCTGGAATTGAGATGAAAGTCATCAACCCATCGCTGGCTGGCTGCAACATAGCGCATTTCGCGATCGAACATTACAATACTGGCTGGAGCATATTTGATGAACAATTGCAGTTTTTGTTCGTTCTCCTGCAAAGCTATTTCTGCTAGTTGGCGCTCCCTCAATTCCGCTTGTAGTTGCTCAAATAAATCAGCTTGTTGAATAGCAATACTAACTTGTGCAGACAACTGTCGCAAAAGTTCTATTTCTGAAGCTTGCCATTCACGCGGCGCTGTACAATGATGAACAACCAGTAACCCCCACAATTCATCTCCTTTAGTAATAGGAACTACTAAATTTGCCCTGACTTGTAAACTTTCTAGAAATTCTATGTGACAGGGACTAATATCAGAATTATAGATATCCGATTTTGCCGTAATTAAACCTTGTTTGAATGGCTCAGCATAATCTTTCCCAATACAAGGGTCATAAATCTGGAGCGGTAAAATAGCCATACAGTCATCAGCTACCGACTCGACAAGAACTGTCCCCCCCCACTCAGCAGAAAATTTAAAAATAATCACGCGATCGCACAGAAGAATGTTTCTGACTTCCCTTACCGTAGTATTGAGAATCTCCTCTAACTTGAGGGATTCGCAGATAGAAAGTGCTGTTTTGCCAAGGATTTGCTGTTGCTGTTGTTGCCATTCCCGTTCTCGAATCAGTTGGCTTTGTCGCAGGATATAGCTAATGGAGCGATGCAAAATTTGGGGCGTAATCTGGCTTTTGTCTAAATAATCCTGAGCACCACTTTTGAGTAAATCAACGGCAATTTGGAGATTTCCCTGACCTGTGAACATAATCACGGGCAGGGTATTTCGCCCAGTCAGTTGCTGGAGTTGCTGCAACAACTCTAACCCATCCATATCGGGTAACAAGTAATCGAGTAGAAAAATATCTGGGAGCTGCTGCTGACACCATTCGAGAGCATCTTCGCCGTTATCAAATTCGACAATCTGGTAAGTACGATCGCGATCCTCCATCAAATATCGTCGGTAGGTAGCGCGATCGACCTCTGAATCATCTATTAAGAGAATCGTCAAATTTGCTACGGCGGGTGTTGTCTGTGGTAGGTGAGTTTGGGGACGCGATCGCCCCGTCTGCTTGAGAGCCGCGACTTCCCCCCGCAACAACTCTAATTCAGCAATCAGTTGGTTTTTAGTTTTGTCTCTATCTTGCATATTACCCCCTTCTCTTTTCTACTTGTAAAAATAAACTATTTTGAAATGAATTGTGAAATCTTGTAGGGGCAATCCCCCTGTGGTTGCCCAGTCCGATCGGGGTAGGCACGGGGGCTCTACCCCTACTTAGGATAATTCCGGTAAAACTGAAAAATCAAACCAATATCGAAATAAAGTGCGTAATGTATCCGTTAAAGCAGATATTCCCATAGGTTTTAATAGACAAAACAATCAAGCCACAAGCTAAGTCTTTAAACTCTACTGCTGGGGGATAAACTTTAGGCAGACAGTCCGTATAATAAAAATTATTTTGCAGAAGAGGAACAACCCAATCTATTAATTGATTGATCTCATTTTCGGAAGGAGTTTTCCCAAATAGCCTGACTAAATCATTAGAAATGATGGCTGCACCTGTGGCATTAACCAAGCTTAACAAACGCTCTCGATCTCGTCCTACCGCCTCGACGAAATCCTCGGCTTGATAAATACTTTCCACAAAATCAGATTGCAGGTTTTTTAGCCGAATTTTGTCATCTAAATTCTCGTTTTCTTCTTTGTTACTTAATTCAAGAGACATGATTTGTCCGATAATTTCACAAACAGTTCTGGTCTGATATGGAAGATATTTTGGTGTGTTATGATGACAAGCAATTAACCCCCATAACTGATTATCTTTTAACAATAAAATAGACAGAGATGCGCCCATTTTCATATTTTGTAAATATTCAATATGAATGGGAGAAACACTTCTCAAAACAGAAAAACTCAAATCGGGAGAAGCATTTGTTAGGGGACAATGAGTGGGAATTAAAGCAGCAGGATGATAATTGACTAGATTTAAAGTGAGAGGATTTACCGCATCAAAATCTCCTAATAAACACCGGGCGATCGCTTTTTGAGATTCTGCATCAAAGAGATCGGTGAGGCTTTTATTTAATAATTCATCGGGGGAATATCCGAGCAGGGATTCAGTATTATCGCTGACTTGTAAAATTTGCCAATTTTCTGGCTCGAAAACCAACAAAATGCCATGAGGTTGAATAGCATTAGGAATATGGATTGGTTCTAAGTCGCAATTTGTCAGCGTAATCGGTCGATCGAAAATGTAATTTAGAGGAATCATGATTTTTGTCAATTTTAAGTATTCCCAGACTTCAGCAAAGGATGAGTGCGATCGATCCGGCCCAGCACCCGCGTCACGAGTTCTGGCCCCAACACGGGTTTAGTGATAAAATCATCGGCTCCCGCGGCAAAGGCTTGCTGAAGCGAATCGGCATCGGTGTGGGCCGTGACAACTAAAATCGGCAAATCTCCCCACTGAACATCCTGTCGCACCACCTGACACAACTCTAGCCCGTTTACCTGTGGCATCGACAGATCTAGTATGATTAAATTGGGCGAAGTTTTCAGCAGCATCTCCCAAAATCGCTGGGGCTCGGTTAAAGTTATTACCTCCAACCCCCAAGGTGTTAGCAATGCGGATAAGTGAGCTAACACCGCCTCGTCATCGTCAACAATTAACACTTTGGCTTGTAATGTTTGAGTTTTGGGTAAGACGCGGGATATTGCTTGAAAAATTTGCTTTGTGGTGGCGGGTTTATGCAGAAATTGCTTAGCACCTAACCGCGATACTGCTAATCGATCGGCAAGAGTGTCTCGTCCAGTAAATACAATTATAGGCAGATTAGGCGATCGCTCGGTGAGTTCTCGCAGCAGCGTCAATCCATCTTCCTGTGTCTCTGGAAAGCTTAAATCTAATAATATCACATCAGGCATTGACAAGGCAATGCGCGATCGGGCGGCGGCCAGATTCGGAGCAATTTTTATCCGCAATCCCCAAGCTTCGGATTCTATTTTTAAGCGTTCTGTCAAGGCTGGATCGTCGTCAACCACTAGCACCCGATGCGATAACATTGTAGGCAGTGATGCAGCCGTTGACGTAACTGGTGGTTTCACTAATTCCTGCTGCAACGCTGTCACCACTTCCGAGAATCGAGCGATTTCTTGGGCCGTAAAGGGGCGATCTTTCATCAGCAAATGCTCTGCCGACCGTCCCAATTTCGAGCCTTCAGGATAACCGAAAGATGCCAGAGAGCCTGCTAATTTATGCGCTTCATTCTTGGCCGCTTCCTGTAATTCTGTTTCTAAATTTCCTGCCAAAAGAGCAGTTTTTGCCTGTTCCAATACGGCAACTTGTTGGTTAAAGGTTCCCCGAAACCGCTTTAATAGTTTGTCGAGCGCTGACTGATCTGCCACAGGGGATTGATGTTTGGCGGTGCTGTCAGTGTCAGAATTGTTTGAATCAGACGGCGCAGATTGCGGGCGCGGCTTAAGTCGATAGCCCATGCCATAAACTGTGTCGAAGATTTCTGCGGTTAACCCACCTGCTTTGAGTTTTTTTCGGATATCTTTAATATGAGTGTTAATAGCGCGATCGGTTGGTGCATCGTCAAATCCCCACAGGCGATCCAAAATGGCACTGCGGCTGAAGATGCGATCGGGATTTCGCAGGAATAATTCCAGCAGATTGTATTCTTTCGCTGTCAGTGAAATAACTTGTTCGCCAAACGTGACTCGACCGGAATCGAGGTCTAAACAAAGATTTCCCCAAGTCAATGTATTAGCAGATAAGTTCTTCATAGAACCTTCCGGGAAAAGTGCTTTACTGCGTCGCAATAATGTGCGTATCCTTGCCAGTAATACGTCCGTAGCATAGGGCTTGCTGATGTAATCATCAGCGCCAGCATCGAACCCTGCCACCACATCTGCATCTGAATCGTTTCCCGTCAGTAACAGAATCGGTTTGCAGTAGCCTTGCGATCGCAATTTCCGACAGAGACTAATTCCATCTAGTTTGGGAATCTGCACGTCTAGCAAAATCAGGTCATATTCAACTGCGATTGCTAATTCTAGTGCAGCTTCTCCATCAAAAGCCCGATCGATCCCGTAATGATTTGCTTCCAACACCTTGGCAAGTAGTACACTCAACAACCTATCATCTTCTACTATCAGAATTTTCATCAGATAAACCAATAATAAATGTCGCTTTTGATATCAAATCCGGTGGCATCGGAATTAATTACCAAACAAAATCAGGACACGGCACCGTGCCCATAGGTGTCAACAATCAGGTAAAACCCATAGTCCGGCAAGGGTTGAAACCGAGCCTCAAAGCGCAAGTCCTCTCAAAGAGGACTGTCTTCTATTAGACAGGGGTTTCAACCCCTGGCGGGCCGGATGGATGACTAACGGACACGGGGCGGGCTGACAGCTTAAGTTGACACCAATGCAATGCCGTATCCCTACAATTAATCAGGGTAGGGAAACGGCATTGCCCATAGGTGTCAACTTAAGCTCAAACCCAGTCACAGATTGCTGGCAAGACTATTAAATCTAGATCCGAACGAGCCCCCCTTAAGAAGGGGGGGACAGGAGTCTTTTCAAAGTCCCCCTTGTTAAGGGGGATTTAGGGGGATCTAGACTTGGGATAAAACCCAGATTTCTCAAGGGTCTCAGGCTTAAGTTGACACTAATGGGCATTGCCGTGTCCTAATAGCTTCACCCAAACAAATTAACCTTCATCCTCCGACTTGACAGGAGCCCGCCCAGAAATCACAATAAATCCAACCGATTCCAGAGTCAGATGTGGATGACGAATTCCCGCTAAAACAGCTTGACTTAACACACTTTCCGTGCTAATTTCATCAGCCAAAACCGACTCTAAAAGTTGTTCAGATTGAGACAGCCGATTCAAGCGCAATTGCAATTGATTCACCCGGTTTTCTAGTTTAATTGCAGCACTCACAGCCGATCGCTCGCACATTTCGACAAAAGCCGATCGCCCACGCAGCAATTCCTCCGATCTCAGCCTTCCCCGTTGACAAAAATCATCCCATTCCAGCGGATCGACAAAACTGTCAAGAATCCCAGTCCGATTTTTCGACAAATTATAATCCCGATTTGGGCCACCTTTCCCCTTATAAGGCCGCTGCAAAATATTCAAAATTTCCGCCTCTTCCACCAGCAACATCTGCCCGCTGCGAGCATCAACAAACACCGTTTCAAAAACAGGCAGAAATAGAGCATCAGCCCGTCTTTGCAAAGCTTTCAAGTTGTAATTTTCGATATTTTTGGCTTTCAGAACTTGCGAAGCAGGCTGCAAATCTGTCTGGATTGAATAATTAAATTGTAATCCAAACCACTCCTTACCTTCCTCCGCATCCCAACTTTCATCGTGACGCCACAATGCAAAAGCCTGACCCCGATCGTCCCAGCGAATATAAGAACTAAGCGCATCGATCAATCCCTCACCAATGCGGTAAAGAGCGACATCAGCATTTTGGTGAGCAACGCGGCGATTGTAACTACCATATTGCTGACAATAGGGAACTAATCGGGTTCTCAAATCATTAGAAGGAATCAAGGTTTTTTGACTAGGTTGATAGCGCACTAATCCCGATATACTCGGATGTTCGACCTGTTTGAAATTCAGGGCTTGACAGATCCAACCTTCCGCCGCCCGCTGCATTTCTTTATGTTTAGCATCGCAATCATCTAGGGCTTCAAAATACTCAGATGCACTTTCCTCAAACACGTCAATTTCATCCCAAACCTGTTGTTCGTTAATTTTGATTTTTTCGGCGACGATTTCAGTTTTGATTAATTCAATTTCGCTAGCTAGGCCTTTTGCTCCTTCTGTCAGCAATTTCTCTTCAAGTTTTGGCATTTTTTCATTGACATAAAACTGAAGACTAGCAATAGATTTGTTGAAGATATCAAACCCATCTTTAAAAACTTGAAACCAAGCTTCGTGGGGACTTTCTGGCAAATCTGGGCCTGCAAACAAACAAAACTGCACTCCCATTTTGCTACCTATGCGATCGACTCTACTTAATCTTTGTTCTAAGTGATTGGGAAGCCACGGTAAATCGAAGTGAATTAACCAATCCACAAATTGCAGATTCACTCCGGTTTCCGCCGAACGATCGCATACTAGGATAAAGCAATTTTGCTCAGTCTTAAACCGTTTCAAATTCGCTTCAACATCGGGGGCTGATTTGCTAGTTTCATGGGTGGCGATCGCATTTTTACCCAAAATCTTCGCTAAATTTTCAGCAATGGCTTTACAAGTTTCATTAAAACTGGTAAAGATGACTATTTTGGGGAATTTATCACCGGGAAGCGGTCTTTTAATTTGCTGTTGAATTCGGGACAACAAATCGCGAGCTTTGCTGTGATACTCCGGTGGAATCTTCAAAGCAACGCCTAGAAATCGGATAATGACGATTCTCAACAAACTCAGTCTGTCCACTCCTTCCTGGGGCTTTTCTAGGGCATTGAGCAAAGATTCTAAGAGGGCGCTTTCTCCTGAAAACATGGCGGTTTGAGTCACAATCCCCATGTACTTTTGCCCAAATTCGCGATCGAGTTCCGCCGTCGATTTCTTTTGTAAACGAGCTTTCACAACCCGTTCCAAAACATTCAACCAGGTACCGGAAGTTCGGAAAAACAGCAGAAAGATTTTTTGATAGGTGCTCTTATGAGGAGCGAGAGTCCGCCATTTTTCCAGGATACTGTGAATTTCCGACCACTGTTCGTCATTGAGATCGTACTCAACTTTGGGGAGAGTATCTCGATCGAAAATCACATCTTCCACTGCGTCTCGGCGATTGCGAAGCATTCGGCGGTACAGGCGGTAGGTATCGCTAACGTGGGTGCGAATACTTGTGACAAGGCGATCGCATTCTGTGGTTGCTTCAGTTTTCCAACAACTTTCTAATTCATTTGCTAATCCGATTAAATAATCATCTTGAGCAAAAAAAGTGCGGAGTTGAGCGAGTTTTGTTTGCAAAACCCCTGGGTTGGTTTCTGCTCGAAAATCCAGCAAGGCGCGCCCGATTTCCTGACGATTTTGCACCTGTTCTTTGAAATTTGCCAAATCATCAAGACGGTAAGTTGTGGGGTCTAGCAAGTTTAACATTGTGAGAAACTCTTGCTCATGTCCCAGAACTGGTGTCGAAGATAATAACAATAAATTTTTGCTTTTGTGAGCGAGGGTTTGGCAAATTTCAAAGCACTGCTTCTGAGTGCGATCGCCAGAATAAGCCATGGCCGCGAGTTCCTGGGCTTCATCCACTATCAGAAAATCTAGATTAGCATTGCGACTAACTTGATTAATTTCACTAAGAGAAACAAGCTGGACTCGATCGGCAAAATGAGACAAATAGAATTTATTTTCTAACTCATCTCGCCACTGCTGGGTTAGGTATTTGGGAACCATCACCACAGCGCGGCCATTGGGTTCATCTAGGAGAAATTGGCGGAGAATTGTCCCAGCTTCTACGGTTTTTCCCAATCCTACTTCGTCGGCTAATAAATAGCGTCCAATGGGGTCTTCTAGGACGCGCCGCACCACTTCAACTTGGTGAGGATAGAGGTCTATGTTGGCAGAAATTAAACCTGTCATACCGCGGCTGACGGCGCGCTGGGTGATGGTAGATTGAACGAAGGCGAGTCGGCGATCGTGAAAATAGGGAGTTTCTTGACCTTTGACGGCTAAAATGTCGATCGGATCGGCGATCGGGATATTGCAGCGAACATAAATATCTGTTTCAACAGCTTGTATGCTTTGACTATCAGGAAGGTCGATGTCGTAGAGCATTCTATCTTCATCCCAGTCATAAATCCGACCAATGATCCAGCGCTCCAAGGTGGTGCTCCAGAGGTAGCATCGAGTTTGGCGCTGAAGTCTGGCTTCTTGGAGCAAGCCTAGGGGTACTGTTTTGCTAAGGCGGTTTTTAACTGAGCAAAAATATTCAATTAGGGCTTCGGTGCGGGATAATTCGACCACTTTTCCGACTCCCAAATCGTTTTTAGGCGATCGGACCAAGGAACCAATATCAATCATAGTTGAAAACCCTTTCAAATTCGGCGATGAACATCGCTTCTAAACAACCAAAGTCCGCCGATGCGGACTCAGATAAAACCAGGATGCTAAGTTTAGAAAACGGATACAAACCGCATAGTAGCACTACCTTGACATCCTAGGTAGAAATGAAATGCTAATGTGGTATGGGAATCAAATTCATGGACACAACTGGACTCGAACCAGTGACCCCTACGATGTCAACGTAGTGCTCTAACCAACTGAGCTATGCGTCCTCACGAATTCCTAATGTAGCAGAACTATCCCTTGAATGTCAAGCATAAAAATTAAGTTTTTTCTAATCGCCAATTCTGCGCCAAATTTTCACAGTGCGATCGCCCCCACCACTAGCCAAACTACCCCCATCAGCACTAAACGCCACAGACAAAACCTCCCCCCCGTGGCCCGACAAAATTTCCAACAAACCCCCCGCCTGGGCATCCCACAAATAAACCGTGCCATCCCGACTCCCACTAGCCAAAACCCGACCATCCGGGCTCAAGGCCACACACAAAACATCCCCAGAATTATCCCTGAAACTCCGCAACAAGCTGCCACGCCCCTCCTGGGTATCCACCCGCCACAACTTCGCCGTACCATCCCGACTCCCACTCACCAAAATCAATCCCTCTCCTACTCCTCCCCTGGTGTGGTTGGGATGAGGGAAGTTCCCAGCAAAAACAGTCGATCGCACCCAATCCCCGTGCTCTGCTAAAGTACAAATCGATCGACCAGTTTGCCAATCCCACAACCGCAAAGTCTTGTCCCGACTCCCGCTAACCAAAAACTCCCCATCCGCACTAAAAGCCACCGCTTCCACCCCATCAGCGTGACCAATCAAAGCCGACATCCGCCTTCCCTTATTCAAATTCCACAACAACACACTCTTGTCCCGACTCCCACTAGCCAAAACCTGACCATTGGGGCTAAACGCCACAGCAGCAACCCTGTCAGAATGACCAGCCAAAGCGTACCACCACTTACCCTTATTCAAATCCCAAATGTGAATCATTTTGTCCCGGCCACTGCTAGCCAAAGTCGCCCCATCAGGACTAAAAGCCACAGCAGTCACCCAGTCAGAATGGCCAGTGAGAGTATACCAGCGCTTGAGGGTATCCAACTTCCACATCTCAATCGTCTTGTCCTCGCTACCACTAGCCAAAGTTTGACCATCAGGACTAAAAGCTACCGACGTGACAGCATTGGAGTGGCCTACCAGAGTATGAACACACCGCCAAGTGGGGGCCTGTGCCGGCACAACCCGCTGCATTGATGGCACAGGTAAAATCGTGCCTGCAACCGTTGGCGGCAGTGTATTTTGCACCACAGGCATCCTCTGCGGCACGGGAATTGCGGGGGCTGACTGGGCTGGTGTCGCCGTGCCCGTCCCCGCCGACGGCTGCGTTAGCAAATCTGGGAGTACCTCGGCCACAGATTTGTAGCGCCGACTCAGACTCGGTTCGATCATTTGGTCCAGGATGCGACCCAATTTCGGATCGATTGGCACCTTCACAAAGTCTCGCCAAACCCAAGTATCTTGATTGAGATCGAACAAATCAAAAGGTGATACTTGAGTCATCAAATAAATGCAAGTTACTCCCAAACTATACAAATCGCTGGCAAAAACCGCTTGACCTCGAATTTGTTCCGGCGCGACAAATTCGGGAGAACCGATGACAGTACCAGTTTCTCTCGAACCCTCGACAACTTTGGCCGCACCAAAATCAACTAAAACTAATTCCCCCGTTAGGGTTGGGTAAGTATAAATAATGGAAGGTTGAACCGGGCGGCGACGGATAATATTTGGTGGTTTAATATCTCGGTGAATGACACTGCGCGAGTGAACAAACTCCAATACTGGCAATAAATCCTTTAGCAAACTGAGAATCTGATTTTCGCTAAAGGCCCCGTGTCGCGCCAACTCTGCCTGTAAATTCTGACCTTCGATAAATTCTTGCACCAAATATTGATAGCTTTCCTGCTGAAAGTGGGCCAGTAATTCGGGAATTTGTGGGTGTTTTCCCAATTCGTCTAGGCGCACGGCTTCTCGGTTGAATAATTCTGCTGCTTTCAGGGCGCTGCTAGTACCTTGGGCTAAGGGGAAAAATTGTTTGATGGCGCAGCGAGGTTTGGAGGGTTTGTCTTCATCTATGGCTAAAAAAGTGCGGCCAAAACCGCCTCGCCCCAGGGGTTTTAGGGCCCGGTAACGCTCTCTGAGCAAGAGTTTGCTGCCACAATAGAGACAAAATTGGGTGCGATCGGCATTTTGGGGATTTTGACAAGCAGGATTGAGGCAGTAACTCATAACCAATGGAGGAATGAATCAGCAGGATATCTTTATCATACGAAAACCTATGAGACATGGAGCCTCGCGCGATCGTTAAAAAACTAACTTTCAGACGGACTAAAGTCCTTACTACCAAGGGAATCTTGGTTTGTAATGAGGACTTTAGTCATCAGAATTTAAGATGTTGCTTTAACTTTCAGGGCATACTCTTTAAACCTTTCCAAATCTGCCTGAAGTGTCGATTCAACTACCCGCCCCACAAAGGAATTGTCCATCAATTTTGCCAACCATCCGGGAATGCCATAGGCTACGGTTAGTTTGACAATGCTGCTGTTTTTGCGATCGTAAAACCGCACAGCACCTCGATTGGGCAAACCGTCTACTGATTCCCACTGCATAATCTGATTGGGGACTAATTTTAAAATCCGAGACAGCCAACTAAATTCTAAGCCACCAGTGGCGAGTTTCCACCTCGACAATTCCGGGTTGTCTTCGAGAATGCGAACTGATTCTATCCACTTCATCCAGCGAGGCATTTGCTCTAAGTCTGACCACAGTTTCCACGCTAATTCGATGGGAATTGCTACTTCTACTTGTACGCTATGTTCTAACCAATTAGTCATGGGATTTTAGATGTTATATTTGAGAGAGCTGTTCGTTACAAACATTTCTCTATGCCCTACTAAGATTTTAATATAAATCTAGGGAATTAAGTTACATTCAAACATCTTATTTGCAATGGGTCCGGCGACGCGATCGATAAATTTCTGACGGAGTTCAGGATTGTTCTGCAAGAGTTCGATCGCTTTTGCTTGCAGAGCAGCTTGTTTCCCCCCATCAGTTGTTGAATCTGGTGTGGACTTAGACTGAGGCTGCATTTGGGCCACTTCTTCACAGGAAGCTTTTTCGTATTTGGCGATCGCAAAATTGACAGCAATATCCAACAAAGCTTCCTGAGATACAAAACTGTCACAGGAACTGACAACCATTCCCACAGAAGTTAAAAAGCCTAGAAACAAAAGATGAAATTTTTTCATAAATTTGTCCTCTTTAGGGAATCAATTTACATTCAAACATCTTATTAGCCATCGGTCCGGCGACTCGATTAATAAACTTCTTCCGCATCTCAGGATTCTTCCGCAACATTTCCACTGCCTTAGTCTGGAGGACTGATTCCGGTGTTCCAGCAGTGGCGGAACTCTTGTTAGGCTGGGGTTTCATCTTAGCTAACTCTTCACAGGAAGTGCTTTGGTATTTTTTGATTACGAAATTCGATACGATATCTAGCAAAGTATCAGGATCTGGTAAGGGAGTTTTGTCGGTGGGCAATGAGGGTTTCTGACTAGCTTTTTGGTTAGGCTGTGCAGACTTTTGAGGCTGAGGAGGCAGGGGAGGCAATGGCTGTAGTAAAGCCTTACCACTAATTCCGATAACCATGACGATGGAAGTGAGGGTGGCTAGAAACAGATGTGACTTTTTCATGATTTTTTGTTGTTGATTGGTGATATTTTAGCAGCAAGAGGGTTAATTATCTTCGTTTATCCTATCCTCGTTCCCAAGCTCTGCCTATCCTCGTTCCCAAGCTCTGCCTATCCTCGTTCCCAAGCTCTGCCTGGGAACGCAGATCAAGAGGCTCTGCCTATCCTCGTTCCCAAGCTCTGCCTGGGAACGCAGATCAAGAGGCTCTGCCTATCCTCGTTCCCAAGCTCTGCCTGGGAACGCAGATCAAGAGGCTCTGCCTATCCTCGTTCCCAAGCTCTGCCTGGGAACGCAGATCAAGAGGCTCTGCCTCGCTCATAAAAACAAATCATCCAACTCAAAAATCAATCAAATCAACAGGCAACAATCCATCCTGACCCTGATAATTTCGATAACTAGAATATCTCCAACAAGCTGGATCGTCAACATAACCACGCCTAACAGGATTATTGTGGATATACTCCAATTTTTGCAACAGCATTGCCTCATCCAAAATAGCTTGCGGGTGGAACCCTTCTTGCCATAACTGATATTTTTGGTCTTTTTTGTGTAGCTTTTTATAAAATGCGAGTTGATCGAGAATATTGGTAGCTTTATTTATCTCAAGCAAGTCAATTATCGATCGAGCCGTAAATGATTTAAAATTTCTCATTTGCGTTGATAATTCTGAGGAAGTTGCGATTAAGTGCAAGTGATTTTCCATCAGCACGTAACCATGTAAAGCTAAACGCTTCTCCCGTTGCAGGAAACTTAAGGAATCTAAGACTATTTGTGCTATTTCTGCTTGACAAAATACTGGAATCCAGTTGATAATTGTACAGGTGACAAAGTGCGGTTGGTTTTCGGAATATATGACTTTGTATCTGCTTCTTCCCATTGTGAAAATCTGGGGTTTGTTGGTGGGTTTGGGCGAGGCGGAGCCTCTGGATCTGAGTTACCAGGCAGAGCCTGGGAACTAGGGGAATTTGGAAGTTGTTAGTGGGTTTGGGTGAGGCGGAGCCTCTGGATCTGCGTTACCAGGCAGAGCCTGGGAACTAGGGAAACTAGGGGATTTTTGGTGGGTTGGGGCGAGGCGGAGCCTCTGGATCTGAGTTCCCAGGCAGAGCCTGGGAACTAGGGAGTTTTTATTGAAATTATTACATAGACCTAATAATGGTGTCAAGATAAAAATCTTAATACTCATCTACAAACTGCTCGTGAACCCACAGGAATTCGCGCCGTCTATTCTGCACCCGCACTAAGCCACCAAAGCCAGGATCTGTGGCTTTTAGCAGCGCGTGTAATTCTCGCAAAATCGAGCCTTTTGCCATGATTGCTGCTTCGCCCTGTTGCCAGTCAGGGGCATCTGTATCGGTAGACAAATCACTAACTAAATCGCTGCCTTTTAAGGTAGATTCGATACTTTTTTGTCCTAAATCTAGTTGTTCTTCAATGCCTTTATAGGTAGCGTCATCTAGCATTAGCTTGGTTGCTGAAGCTGCAACAGGCAAAACTAAACTCAGGGTTCCGGTCAAAATTTTGAGGTAGGGGGCTGCTTTGGTAAACCATGCGCGCGATACTTCTAATTCATAAACTCCTTTCTGCTTGTCGTGAGGATTTAAGGCTGGAAGCGGCAAACGAGAGTGTTCGCACCAGAGGGTTATTTGCAATTTTGTACTGAGCCATTTTGGGCGATCGAAAAAACTTGGATCGATCGGCTTGAAACTGAACAGGCGCGGGCCATCTTTGGCTTCATCGGTGAGCATTTTCATCAATGACGCAAATTCCTCATCGATTTTGCTGAGAATGATCCGCTGTTCCTGTGACAAGGACTGATATCGTTCTTGGTTTCGACTATCGAAAATTACTAAATCTTTGCGGATAATTTTTAGCTCGTCTTTGACAATATTGCGGAATTGCTGAATGCCGATTTCTTGGGATGGAGGTTGAGTCGTCGGTGCGTTATTCAGCAGGCGATCGATGTTTTGCCATCTACCACAGGCTGAACATGGATAATCATGACGATTATCTTTTTTGCTCTCAATTAGTTTCTCTACTTCAAATAAGCCGTTTCCAGGCAAATTCATACCGCAAGGTGCAATGCAGGGAACCATCACATTACATCGCAATCCTTCCCAGAAATTCTCGACTAGCCATTTAATCTCTGCGGTGAGATAAGACAAAAACCGTTCTGGATAAGCTGCCCGCACGGTGATTTTGACATCAGTATCAATATATTCCAGCAATGCCCGACCATTGTAGTCGTCGTCAAGCATCAAACCGCGTTGCCAATGGATACTTTTTTCGTAATTGCATCGCCCTAGGGAGTATTTGTGCAAGCGCACAATCAACTGGTAAAACAATCCTTCTGCTAGTGCAAGTTGTCCTCGATCGTCCACAATGCGGCAAATTTGTACTTGTTGTCTGTCTCCGGCTTCTGGTTGCTGTCCCCAATTGGACAATTCCGGGCGTCTATCGGGTACGAGTTGAGCAATCAAGCTGGTATTGCTGGGTTTAGTAGGGTCAAGCACCACGCGGTAGGACAAATCGAACTTTTCCATCAGCTTCAGAAAGATGGGATGTAGTTGTTTCGGGTAGCCTGTCTCGCCAGGAAACGGGGGATTGCTCCATAATTCGTTCAGATGCTCAAAGTCTACTAAACCGTTGCGGCGGCGGGTCGTTGGATCATCGAGTACGAAGCCGATCGCCTTTGCTAGCCAGTTGGGTTTGAGGATGACGATATTTCGGAGTATTGAATCGTAATGGTAATGGATGATATGCCCCAAGACATGGGAAATGCGAAGGAAAAGTTCTGCTTGTTCGTTATCGATTCCGTGTTGAGTGCAGATGGCAAGGACATCATTGTAGGGCAGATAGGCTTTGTCGTTTGTCTGCAAGATTTCCCGCACTCGCTGCCATTTGGCGGGAACGGAACGTCCCATTTCGGGAAGAGAGGCGGCGACATTAGCGATCGCTGTTTTTAATTCTGCTATCCCGTTGCAGGAGTTCTGAGAGTCAGGTTTGCTGTTGACATGGAAGAAGCCAAGCACCGTATCGCTGCCGAATCGATCGTGAATTTCCTGTCTGTCAATGTCCGGTTGTCGCTGTCCGGGGCCGCCGTGGGTGGCGACTACGAGTATTTTGGCATCTGGTTCGCGATGCTTAATCAGGGTAATCCACTCTTTGACAAAGCCTTGCTGGGGGCCTTCCCGTGGCTTCCACACCACGAGATACACGGCTGGTGCACTGAAAAATAACTGATGGGTCGATCGATAAACCGGTTGACCGCCAAAATCCCAACCATTGAGTGATATCTCTATGTTGGTGTCGGGATGGGTGACAATAACTGGTTTAATTTCAATGCCGTGAGTAGTGAGACGGTTTTCTAACCATTCGTCTTCTCGCAATGCTCCGAGCAGACAACTTTTGCCTACTTCGCCTTCACCGATCAAAATCAGTTTGGCTTCATTCAGGGTGATTTGTGCTTCTGCTTTTGCGCGCAGGTATTGAAAGACAGCTTCAGTGCCTTGCTGATAGGCAGCGGCAAGGTCAGGATTGAGAGGGTTGTTGTTGAGGTAAAGCTCTTGCAACTGGGTGAGGGAGGCGAGGGCCTCTGGCAGTTCCCTCAGTTGATTGTTGCTGAGGTTAAGCGTTTGCAACTGGGTGAGAGAGGCGATCGCCTCTGGCAGTTTCGTCAGTTGGTTGTTGTTGACGAAAAGCCGTTGCAACTGGGTGAGAGATGCGATCGTCTCTGGCAGTTCCGTCAGTTGGTTGTTGTCGAGGTAAAGCACTCGCAACTGGGTAAGAGATACGATCGCCTCTGGCAGTTTCGTCAGTTGGTTGTTGTTGACGAAAAGCCGTTGCAACTGGGTGAGAGATGCGATCGCCTCTGGTAGTTCCGTCAGTTGGTTGTTGTCGAGGTAAAGCACTCGCAAGTGGGTAAGGGAGGCGATCGCCTCTGGCAGTTCCGTCAGTTGGTTGTTGTTGACGAAAAGCCGTTGCAAGTGGGTAAGGGAGGCGATCGCCTCTGGTAGTTCCGTCAGTTGGTTGTTGTCGAGGTAAAGCACTCGCAAGTGGGTAAGGGAGGCGATCGCCTCTGGCAGTTCCCTCAGTTTCATGTCGCTAAGATCGAGTGTTCTCGATCTCTCTTGCCGTGCCCGTTCAATGCGCTGCTGTGGTTCCCGATCGCCCTCAGTTTCTAACATTGCCAATTCCTGGTTTTGATTTTTGTATATAAGTGCGATCTACCTTTGAGATGAAAGGGCGATCTTGAGAGATGATTTGATTTTGAATATTGCTTAATCTCACTACAAAATAACATGAATATTTTGTCGAGTCGTGAGGTTGGAGTAAACTCGCTAATCGAGGGTTTGTTGGTGGGTTTGGGCGAGGCGGAGCCTCTGGATCTGCGTTACCAGGCAGAGCCTGGGAACGAGGAGACTTGTAGGGGCGGTGCCCCGTGCCCGCCCCCTGGGAACGAGCTATCGTCACCGAGATTTTGGTGAGAAACCGGGTTTCTGCGATAATTTTGGCATCCTATGGAAAATCTGGCTGCTATAATTACGATTGAATTAAGCCTTTGAAAAGAAGGTTCTATCAGCATCAAACATCCCAGTGACTGGACTGACGAGGAAGTTTATCGGGAAGTTGGGCAAATCACGTCTCAATTTGACATTCTCGAATGTGCTGACTGTGCTAGAGCCGTAATCGGGTGGTTGCGCCAGCAAGGAATTGAGGGAAAGATTTTCAGACTGAGGACACGATATGGTGAAGACTATATTCTCAGCGATCGCCTCGGACAACAGGGAATTGACGACTCCATCACAGTCAATGGTCAACACTTTGCTGTAGAAGTTAGGGGAAAAGTCTTCGACAACCTTTCTTCACAAGGATTATCGCCAGAAGATTGGTTAAAAGACTTTCATTGTCATAGCAATCAATTTGTTATGACAGAATTAGATAATTTGTAAAAGTATGTGAACATGAGTAATATTTTTGAACTCCTCGAAAAAATAGAACAGAAGCCAGGACTTTATATTGGTACAGCTTCCGTTACCGCGTTGCGACAATTCCTAGTCGGGTACAAATTTGCTCGCCAGGAAATGGGAATTATGCCAACAGAGGAAGAATTAGATTTTTACCAGGAATTCCAACCCTGGTTACAAATCCACTTTTCCATTCAAACTGCCAATTCCTGGGACACAGTTATCCTGTTCAAGTGCGTTGATGGAAAAGCTGCTTTTGCCTATTTCTTCCGACTTTTAGAGAAGTTCCGTAACCGCAGTAACACCCAAGATATTGACCCAGTTTTGTTGAATAGCGGGGTAGAATAAACCCGAAAATTTGCTTAAGGGCGATCTCGATCTTAACTTTTTCAATACCAGTCCGCGATCGCAAGTCCTGAAACTCTCGAAAACTCCTTGACATTGTGGGTAACAAGAGTTGCTTGAAGCGAAGCGGCTGTCCCTGCGATCAAAACATCGATCGGTCCGATGGGAGTACCTTAATGTACATCTAAAAGCTCTCCCGCAAAATATCTTCCCCTGACTCGGCACGAATCTCTTCCAAACTAGGAAAGTCTTGTCCCCACGTTCCAGCTAGGGAATAAACCAGTTCCGCCCAAGGAGTCGAAGTATCTAATATCGCGATCGACTCCTTAGCATTCACGTGCTGGGCACGAATAAACTCAGCGAAAGTGAGAATTTCGCTGGCTTGCTCTTGCGGAAGGGTTTTAACGATCGCGTAGAGTTGTTCAATGATAGTCATAATCTGGTTGCGATCGAGTATGTTTATCGCTATTCAATCTAACTTATTTCATGTTATCATAAAATCACTTCAGAGCAGAAGGGAACGACTATGCAAACCCAAGAAAAACTAGCAATCGACAAACAACCACCAACCGAAAAACGCCACTACACCCCAGAGGAATATCTCGCATTAGAAGAAAGTGCGATCGACAAAAGTGAATACCACGATGGAGAAATCATACCAATGACAGGCGGAACAACCAACCACAACAGCATTATCATTAATTTGATTGCTAACTTGAAATTTGGCTTGCGTGGCAAAAATTACAGATTATTTACTAGCGACGTGCGCCTGTGGATACCCCTAACTCGCCGCTACGTCTATCCCGATATCATGGTGATTCAAGGAGAACCAGTTTATCAAGGAAGTAACAAAACACTTGTCACAAATCCTCTGGTAATCGTCGAGGTTTTATCCAATTCAACCAAGGACTACGATCGCGGTGGCAAATTTGTCGCCTATCGCTCAATCCCGGAATTGCGAGAATACATTTTAATAGACCAATATAGCTATCATATTGAGCAATTTGCTAAAAACTCTAATGGCAAATGGGTATTAACAGAATATGATTCAGCGGAATCTGGATTAACCCTAGAATCTGTAGAATTTCAAATCCTACTGAGCGAAATTTACGAACGGATTAATTTTGAAGTTGAAGAGGAAGTAAACGAGCAAACAAGTGAAATTCAAGAATAATATTGAGCTAGTAGATAATCCAAAAAACCGGGTTTCTGCGAGAATTGTGGCATCAAAACCGAGATTTTTATCAGAAACCAGGTTTCTCAGAACCCACGCGCAACCGTCCAAGAAACCGGGTTTCTGCGAGAATTGTGGCATCAAAACCGAGATTTTTATCAGAAACCAGGTTTCTCAGGTCCACGCGATTAAACTGTCTGTTTACCACTACTCTCAATATAACGCCGCAACACCGAATTAATCGTAGTTTTGTACTCGGTACTTTGCTCTCGAAACCATGCTATCACCTCAGCATCTAACTGAATCAAATTACGAGCTTGGGCGGCTGGTATTCTTAGGGTAGCATTCTCAAAAAATTCATCCGTCAAAGGTGGAATATCAGAGTAATCAATATCCTCATCATTCATCGCCTCTAACGCTGCCCAATTAGTACGAGAGATATTGCTCGAATCGTTGACGCTCATATCGGTTTGCCTTTCGTGCTGATATGATTCTAATTATATCATCCTGCCTTTCTGTCCAGACAACAACCGCCACACCGTTTGGCAAAAACCCGATCGCAATCCAGCGATCCTCCCCATAGTCAGTACGCAGATCGAGCTCAGTTAGCATGGGAAGATCGAACATCTCAGAAACATCTGCAAAATCAATCCGATGTTTGGCAATATTTTCCGCTCTCTTGGCTTCGTCCCATTCAAACTGCATGAAAAATAAATCAACTTTAAGTAGGATCTAAATTTATGATACGTTATTTTGCACTCACAGAAACCGGGTTTCTACGATAATTTTGGCATCCTACCTAAGATTTTACTAAGAAACCCGGTTGCTGAATCCTGCGCGATCGTGCGATTTGAGCAAATTCCCCACATCGGGCCCAGCCGGGATAATACAGCCCGGATTCAACGGGAACAAATTGCCGTAATAATCGCGCTTGACAGCCTCCAAATCGCAAGTACCCGCAACTCCCGGTAACTGATACAAATCGCGCAAATAAGCTCCCAAATGCTCGTAATCTTGAATGCGGCGCACATTACACTTGAATAAGCTGTAGTAAACGGCATCAAAACGGAATAGAGTAGTAAACAGTCGCACATCTGCTAATGTCACGCGATCGCCACAAAGATAACGACTCATCAAGAGCGATCGATCGATCTCGTCCAAAACAGCAAACAATTCACTACAAGCCGAGTCATAAGCAGCTTGAGATTGGGCGAAACCACAGCGATAAACACCGTTATTCACCGATTGGTAAATCTTCTCATTCCACTCGTCAATTTGCGATCGCAAATCCACAGGATAAAGATCCATTTGATTGCTAGCAAACTCATTAAACTCCGAGTTTAGCATCACAATAATTTCCGAACTCTCGTTATTGACGATCGCCTTTTTTGACTCATCCCACAACACCGGCACCGTACACCGCCCCTGATAGCCCGGTAAAGCCAACTGGTAAAGTTCCCGCATCGTGTTACAGCCAAATATCTCCGACTCCATCACCCAAAGTCCCCCTTCAGAGGGATAGACAACAGACACCGATATCGCATCTTCCAGCCCTTTGAGCGCTCTCGTCACCAGAGTGCGGTGCGCCCACGGGCATCCCATACCCACAAACAGGCGATATCGTCCCGTGGCGGGCTGGTGAGGGTTGTCTGGCGCTGTCGAGACAAAATTGCGGAAACTGCTGCTAGGGCGAATGTATGCTCCCGTGCGATCGGGAGGCGCTAGTTTTGACATCATTAATTGCCACATTGATGTCCAGACAAATTTGCCTAATTTGACTGTTACTGATGAAGGAAGTGATTTGTTTTTCACGCCAGGGATTATAAAGTATAGCAGGAGACAGGAGGCAGGAGGAAGAGGTAATAATAGCAATAATTCGATCGCTCGAAAATACCCTAACCCTAGTGGCGGTTGCTCTAAAAGGCACTTGTCGCCACCATCAGGTTAACACAACCCCAGCTACCTCCCTTGTCTGCCAAGGTAGACAAAAGTTTGAATCTCGACAGCCGTTTCAACGGCCGACTAATCAGCAAATAACCATTATTTAACTCCAGAAAACAAACCTTCCCAATCACCAGGAGCCTTACCATTTTCCCCCTCTTTCACCTCAAAAGTAACATTACAAGCTTCAGGCAAATCCAAAGCTTGCACGCACAATTGGGCAATATCTTCCCGACTAACTTTACCCTTAATATTGTCACCCTGGTCAAAGATTAAAGCTTTACCCCCCGGCTCTTCCGTCAAAGCACAAGGTCTAATCACAGTATAAGGTATCCCGCTCGATCGCACACAATCCTCCCCCTTCAACTTCCAAGTCAAAATCCCCCCCAACATATCATTCATTCTCACAGCAGGTGGCTCTTCCTCCAAATTAATTCCAGGGCGGCCAGGCCGCGTAACACCAGCCGAACTCACCATCACAAATCTGGGCAATTCTTGTTCAGAATAAGCTTTAACAGACTCTAATTGTAATTGAAAACTACCCGGTGTAAATTTCGGATTCAGCGCCCCATCATACTCAAAATTACTCAGCATTAACTGAAAAGAATAAATAGTCTGAGTATTTAACCCAGAGCCATCTTTCACAGTCTTAGCCCGGAAAACAGGAATCAGTTTTTCAAAGGGAATTGTCACAGTAATCCAGATGTTATAAACTGTATCAAAAGAATAGCAATAGCCAATGCCATCCCATTTCGCTTCGCTGCGAACAATCAGTTTGTAGCGCTTACCATCACCTTTCACTCGCAATTGAATTCCACTAAATCCTGTTAAATCAAGAGCACTCTCAAAATTCCGAGTCCGCACCGAAGCAAAACCGCCAGAATTGGCAGTAGAAACATTGCCTGTGAATAAAGCTGTATTATCTATCAGTCGGATCGAACTTTCGCTGACTCCACCCATCACAATATCATCAAGTGCACCCCAAGTTTCTTTCAAATCTTCAGTAGGTTTTGTGAAGTCAAAAATAGTTTTTTCTCCGGCTTTACTTAGCTGACTGCGAACAGCTTGCACTAAATTATTCACGCCTTTATACTCGACTATTTCGGGAACATCTACCACTTCTGGCATATAAAACTTGATGCCTTGATAGTATTTCTCACGGTTTGGGGTGTCTCCTTCAACGGGTTGAACACGAGTGCCAGTGCAGCAGATAACGGCTTCTACACCCTCAGTTACTAGCGGTGTTAAAGTCTCCGCTAGCGTGATATCTGCCTCGACTAATTCGACATTTTTACCCAGAATTTCTTGAGCTCTTTTGCTATCTCTCACCAGGGCGCGCACTCTGATTCCCCGCTGTTGCAGCCGCTTCACCACTCGTTTACCAACACCACCAGTAGCACCGGCTACCAGTACCAGCTTGGGTTGGTCTTTTTTAGTGTTCCCACTGCTGCCAAATAGTTGTTGCAGCCAGCTAATGCTGCCAATGAAGGGAATGACACCGAAATAAGCCAAGGTTTTGACAAATCTGCCGGCATCCCATTGGGCGGTATTTTTTTCAGTCACAGTCACTTCCTCAGAATTTGCTCAAATCTACTTAGCCATTTGTCTACTTTAATTTTAATCTAAACTGCACGCACATCTTGTCACTTCACCGCTGCACTTTATTCGTAACTTGGCTCAAGGGAATCTCAACAATAAACTCCGCTCCATCTCCGGGGGCAGAAATGCAAGTCAGTTGGCCACCGTGTTTTTCTACTACAATTTCCTTGCCTATAGCCAAACCAATTCCTGCCCCTTTACCGACAGGCTTAGTAGTAAAAAAAGGCTCAAATATTTCTGGTTGCACTGCTTTTTTTATACCCACACCATTGTCAGCAATCCTAATTATTCCCATCTGGCGAACCGAATCAAATTCAGTTGCGATCAGAATAATTCCTGACGTAACTCCCCCTGAATGCTGACCAAATTTAGACGACAAATTATCGTTGCCAATTGCCTCTTCTATCGCATCAATGGCATTAGCCAGTAGATTCATAAATACTTGATTTATCTGCACAGGGTAACACTCTATTAATGGCAATGAGCCGTACTCTTTAATCAGTTTAATTCCTGGTTTATCTGTCTTCGGTTTGAGTCGGTTGCTCAAAATCAGCAAAGCGCTGTCGAGTCCGTCGTGAAGATCCACTGATTTAATCTCTGATTCGTCAATTCTAGAAAAGTTTTGCAAAGACTGAACTATCTCGCGGATGCGATTAGCTCCTAATTTCATGGAACCTAGCAATTTTGGCAAATCTTCAATGATAAACTCTAATTCAGCGGCTTCTATTTCTGCTTGAATTTCTGGTGAGGGTGAGGGATAGTGTTCCTCGTAAAGCTGAACTAAATTAATTAATTTTTGGCTATATTCCTTGGCATAGCCTATATTGCCATAGATGAAATTAATTGGGTTACTGACTTCATAAGCCACCGCCGCCACCAACTGTCCCAAACTAGACATTCTTTCGCTTTGCACCAGTTGAGTTTGCGCCCGCTGAAGCTCGGACATCGCTATTTTTAAATGAGCAGTTTTTTCCCGTTCTCTAGCGACTGATTCTGACAGGGCGGTATTTAATTTCGCGAGTTTTTCAGCTTGACGCAGCACTATATTAATCATGGCTTTTTTCAATTCCAATGCTGCCTCTATTTCGCACTCTTTCCAAGCTAATGATTTGCACTTCACATTTTCTTTCCACAGCTCGAAGGATTTCCTAGGAGACAGTCTTTCGCTGCCATCGTCGTCAATTTGAACTATTTTATTGGGGTTTCCCGCCCAATTTACAGTTCTAATTACTTCCGGGCGAAACCACAATACATATATTTTTTGAATCGGAGATATTGCTATAGCTAAACACCCGCTGGCTGTGTCTTTAAAGCTCTCTGCTTCTGGATAAGATTCTGCCAGGAAATCTGTATAAAATATTTCTTTTGTTAGCTGAGATTGCACCCAATTTATGAGTTTTTTTAAAGATGATTTGGCAGGTGTTTCGCCAACTTGATAGCAGTGTTCTCCAAATACTATTGCAGCTCCCGACGCATTGACTGATTCCAGTAAATTATGCTGGCACTTAATTAATACTTCTGACAAGTTTTCTGAGGTCGAGATGTCTTCAAAAATTTTGGTTTGAATAGATTTTAAGTGTAGCCGGTAGTCATAGTCTTCGTTACCTTCTTTTGATTGCAGTTCTAAAGACATGACTTGTCCAATAAATTCACAGGCTGCCCGCACTTCACAGTTAATATATTTAGGTGTGTAGTGGTGACAAGCAATCAAACCCCACAGCTTCTGATTTTTGATTAATGATATTGACATAGAAGCTCCAACGCCCATATTTTGCAGGTATTCTATGTGAATGGGAGAAACGCTTCTGAGAACGCTGAAACTCAGATCTAGGGGCTGGTTAGTAACAGGATTATTTGGTGAGATAATGGGGACTGGTTTGTAGTTAATATCGGGAATTAATCTCAGCCAATTTAACAAATAAAGTTGTCTGGCTTGTTTGGGAATATCTGAGCTGGGGTAGTTTAAGCCTAAAAAAGGACTCAGCATTTCTGCTTTGTTTTCAGCAATAATAGCCCCGTTGCCTTTTCCATCAAATTGATAGATCATTACTCTGTCAAATCCTGTAATTTTTCTGATTTTTGCTACAGTAACTTGACATAAATTATTTAAATCTTGGGAGTTTTGAATCTGGTTTACAGTCGCTCTAACTGAATGATAAAAGCTAAATACTGACATATTTGCTAGGGATTGGGCTAATTCTAGCTCAATGATTAATACTGCTTCCCACCTGTGGAGGATGCAGTCAAATTCTAAAATTTTTTCGGCTTTTTTTACGGATATTTTAATAGGATTGATGGTTTTTAAGTTTTCCTTCAGCAAACAGACTTTTAGCTGTTCTAGCTCGGCTTGTTCTAAGAATAAACTCAAATTTTGACCGATCGCACTTTTAGCAGATATTCCCAGTAACTCTTGCGTATTTTCACTGATTTGCAGTATTTCTAGTTCAGGTTCGCTTACCGCCATCAGTACCCCGTGCGGCTGAATGTGTCCCGATATATGAATTGGTTCTCTGTCGCAGTTGGTCAAGTCAACTTCTTCGAGTGGTAAGATTGTGCTTTGTCTATTCATTTTCTGTGTTTTCCGTTGTACAATGTAAAGAGGGTTGTAGGGATTTCTGCTGTAATCTCCAATCCGATTTTGAGCGCTATCCTCCCCAGGGACTAACTATGAACACTTGAGCCTGTCACTACCACAGACGATCGCTCTACCGCTCATCCTTGACTCCCGCATCAATAGATAGAATATGAGCTTAAATTCCTGTTCTTCGAGCAGCGTCAGCCTTTGTGACATTTGAGCTGGTCGATGTCTCCTACAATTATAAATATTCTGTTTTAATTATTACAGTAATTGTTTCCATTACTCAACGGATATTAATTTTTTTCAAGAATCCATCTGTTGACAGTTTACCAGCAGTAGGAAGGGGAGAGAAATATGTCTGGGGAGTGACCTGCAACGTCAAATATTAAGTTATGGTGAGGGTGCTAAGATAGGGAAGTAAAATCAAGTTAAGCTCTTTCAGTATATTCAACAGGTTCCGTAATTAGATTAATGCTCGACTTTAATACAGTGACCGAATTTTCTCATACCTACTGCGTAGCTATCTGTGCATTTTTAGTCCCAGCCAACTTGCTGATGACTTTGCAGACAGTAATTTTGACAGGACTAAAGCGACCTCGAATTCAAGTAAGAGCCTCTGTACTTGTTGCCAGTCTCTTCGCTATGACAATGATATTTCATGTTTTTACTTGGTTCGCCATTGGGGTAGTAATGCCTCCCACGTACATCTTACTATTAATGGCAATCACTTGTCTGACAATCAACGTCTGGGCGATCGCTCATCCTGGAAGTATCATCAAATTAATGGGAGTTTTGGTATCAGTTTTTAGGGAAAATTTCCTCAAAAATAAATCAATGGGCTTAAGATTTGATCGACGACAAAATTTGCAGTAACTCACCACTGATTCACAACTGATAACTCTATGGCTCCAACAGTTTTGATTACAGGCGCTTCTCAAGGAAGTGGCAAAGCAACGGCTCTTTTATTTGCCAGTTCAGGCTACGATGTCGTGATGACAGCTCGTCAGCCTGAAAGACTAGCAGCCGCCGCGGCAATGGTGGAACGTCAAGGCAATTCGGTGTTAGCTATTCCCGCAGATGTGGGCGATGTTCAACAAGTGCGATCGCTCGTTGAAAAAGCCCTCTCTTTTTATGGTAACATCGATGTGTTAGTCAACAATGCGGGTATCTGTTTAACGGGACTGATGGAGCAAACTACCGCCGAAGATTGGCAGCAATTAATGAATACCAATTTTTGGGGATGTGTTAACACAATTCAAGAACTTTTGCCACATTTTTTATCCCGAAAAACTGGTACAATCGTTAATGTGGGTTCGATTGGTGGCAAAATGCCTTTGCCTCAAATGACTGCCTATTGTGCCAGTAAATATGCGTTGACAGGTTTAACCGAAACCTTGCGATTGGAATTAGCACCTCAAGGAATTCAAGTTTGTGCCGTACATCCGGGCTTAATTAACAGTGATTTTTTAGAAAGAGCTCAGTTTCGCGATCGCCACGAACCAGCAGCCGAACTACGTCGTCAAGAAATGAGCGAAATGCTGAAATCTAACTGGGCAAATCAGCCGGAAGATATTGCCAAGGCTATTTGGGATGCAGTTAAAAATAAGCGTTCTGAAGTCACCGTCGGTCCTGCATTTATAGCTGCCGAAGCCTATCGCCTATTCCCCGGTTTAATGCAGTGGGCAATGGAGAAAGGTAATGGGTAATTGGGAATTGGGAATTGGGAATTGGCAAGAGAAAGCAATTCAAAAACTCCGCTATCGAACAGTTTTTAAGGTCAGTTAAAACTTAGATATTGCACCATTCTCAAGAACTGGTAGGGGCGGGTTCACACATAGCCTTAAAGGTTGCAAACAGGTTAAATAAACCCGCCCTCACTCACCAAAAAGCTGCTTATTGACATTGGTGCAATATCTCAGTTACAACTTACTCAAATACTAACAAACAGTCGGTTTCAACCGACTTTAGCTATGAGACAGGGACTTAAGTCCCTGTCGGAGTTTAGCAACAGAAATAATCAATCAATTAGCTAATTTAAAGCACAGAACTAGCATTAATAAAACGACCAGTTAAATCTGCTGGTGTTACATTCAACACAGTCCCTAACAAAGCATTGGTAAAACCGAACCTAATATTAGTAGCTTCCACACGGCCATTACCATCGGGATCGAGGTCTCGCTGGGAGATACCACCCTTGGCTAACAAGCTAGTTCCACCCGCTACAGTTGCAGGATCGATCAGCAACAGTCTGGGGTCATTCAGGCTATAATTTACCTGTTCAAAGGAGATATTGCTGGTGGTAAATGCCGTGCTAATTCCCAGGGAATCATTGAATTTATCAAAATCAACAATTACGGCATCAGGAACTTCAAAGCCAATGATTTTTTGTCCTGCTTGATCGACTCTCAACACAAAAACATCGCTGCCTATACCACCTTTGTAAACATCAACATCTCTGTCACCAATTAAAGTATCATTGCCATCACCACCAACTAACAAATCAATACCTTGACCCCCACGCAACAAATCATTTCCCACGCCACCATCCAGGAAATCACTATTTCTGTCCCCGGTGAGGAAATCATTGCCAATTTCTCCTAAAATATCGTCATCACCCTTACCACCATAAATAGAATCATTACCCGCACCACCTAAGAGACTGTCTTTGTCATCGTTACCAAAAATTCGTTCTGCATCCGATGAACCAGTAACAGTATCATTACCACCCAGCACCCAAACTCCCCCAGGAAAATTAGCAACTTGTCCCGGTGTAAGTGTAATATTTTCGGGAGAATTGTCTCCTACCAAACGAGGAATGCCGGAATTATCTGCTTTAAGTGCCATAGTTGTAAACTGATTGAGATGTAATAATGAATATGTTGCAATATTCTGATTCTACACTCAGTAAGGATTGATTCTGGAAGAATCTGACAAAAATTTTAACTATTGCATCTTTGCACCAGCCAGACCGGAATATACTAGATTGAAATAAAAGTTAAACCTTAAGCTAATGCCAATTATTTTAGTTGAAGACTTGAGCAAAGTTTATCCCATTGCCATTAAAGAACCGGGACTAAAAGGAACCATGCAACACTTTTTTAAGCGCACTTACCGCAATGTGAAAGCCGTTGAGGGAGTTTCTTTCAGTATTGAACCGGGGGAAGTTGTAGGCTTTCTGGGGGCTAATGGCGCGGGCAAAACTACGACGCTGAAAATGCTGACTGGTTTAATTTATCCGTCTGCTGGTATGGTAAGAGTGTGCGATCGCACTCCATTTCACCGCCAAGCCGATTTTTTGCAAAAAATCACCTTAGTCATGGGGCAAAAACAGCAGCTAATCTGGGATTTGCCAGTGCTGGACTCTCTGAGAATCAATGCCGCTGTCTACGGAATCCCTGAGAAAGATTATCGACTGCGAGTTGGGGAACTTACGGAGATGTTATCCCTAGAAGGCAAGTTAAATCAGGCAGTGCGAAAGCTTTCTTTAGGTGAACGAATGAAAGCGGAATTGATGGCAGCATTGTTGCACCAACCGGAGGTATTATTTTTAGATGAACCGACATTAGGCTTAGATATAAATGCGCAGTTTAGTGTGAGGAAATTTCTGCGGGAATATAACGAACGCTATCAAGCAACGGTGCTATTAACGAGTCACTACATGGCAGACATTACTGCTTTGTGCAAACGAGTTTTGTTAATCCATGAAGGGCAATTAGTTTATGATGGTAATTTGGATGGATTACTCGACAGATTTGCACCTTATCGACAAGTTCAGGTAGAATTAGCCAATCCGCTATCTCAAGATCGTGCTTCTGCTTACGGGGAGGTAGAATCTATGGAAGGACAATCGGTGCGATTTTTGGTAAAAAGGGAGGAATTGATGGTGGGGGTAGCAAAGATGTTGGCGGAGTTAGAAGTGGTGGATTTGACTGTTACCGATCCGCCCATTGAAGAGGTCATCGGTAGAGTTTTTCGCACGGGAAAAGTGTAATTTTTTTCTAATTTTCTGGCTTGTATCGAAGTCTAGATCCCCCTAAATCCCCACCCCCCAAGGGGGCAAATAAGGGGAGTAGGGGTTGACTTTGACCGCTTCCAGTCCCCCCCTTATTAAGGGGGGTTAGGGGGGATCAGAGCTAATTATCACACATAAGAATCTAAAATTGATATGAAAAAAGTTATCAGAATTGCTAAAACTTTGCTAACTGCCTACTATGCTTATATGCTAGAATACCGAGCAGAATTGCTGTTGTGGGCGCTGTCGGGAGTTTTGCCGTTTATCTTGATGGGTGTGTGGATGCAGGCGGCACAAACTGGGGAATTTGGGCTGAAGTCCATCGACTTTGCCCGTTATTTTTTAGCAGCGTTCATTGTGCGACAAACCAATGTCGTTTGGGTGATTTGGGAATTTGAAAAACAAGTAGTACAAGGAACTTTATCTAATAAGTTGTTGCAGCCTCTCGATCCAGTATGGCATCACTTTGCCTCTCATGTTTCCGAAAGGTTTGCGCGGCTACCCTTTGTATTCGGATTAACCATGCTATTTTTTGCGCTTTACCCGCAGTCTTTTTGGTTGCCGAGTGCTGGCAGATTTTTGCTGTTTGTGCTAGTAATTGCATTGGCTTTTTGCCTGCGATTCCTGATCCAGTATACCTTTGCGCTGTTTGCTTTTTGGTTAGAACGCGCCAGTGCGATCGAACAATTTTGGTTTTTAATTTATCTATTCCTCTCTGGACTGGTTGCGCCCCTAGAAGTGTTTCCCGCACCAGTACGCGAAGTAGTTTTGTGGACACCTTTTCCTTATTTAATTCATTTTCCTGCTGCAATTTTAATTGGATTACCTGTTGATATAGGGCGCGGTTTTTTGGTAATGTTTGCTTGGGGTGCAGTGTTTTTTGTATGGAATCGCTGGCTGTGGCGACAGGGTTTGAAACAATATTCGGGAATGGGAGCTTAAATAATAATTAAAATTTGGGAAAAAGTGAGTTTAGTCACTGAAAAAAATATGCGTCTTCATGTCAAAGATACTTCCAGGATACATAGGTATGAGATTATGCAAAAACTCAATATATGTTCTTCAATAATTGCATAATATTTAATATCTTGTATCTATAAATACAAATTGTTTTTCAAAATTCTTATATCAATAAAACAACGACTGATATAAGGGATTAAATAGATTCTAATGACAGCAAAAAAAAACCTCGTTGTAATCGGCAATGGCATGGTTGGCCACAAATTCCTAGAGTTAATGGTCAACTTAGATGCTGCGAAATACTGGAATTTAGTTACTTTCTGCGAAGAACCTCGCGTCGCCTACGATCGCGTCAACCTCAGCGGTTTTTTCTCTGGGAAGACAGCGGGAGATTTATCTCTAGTTGAACCAGGATTTTATCAAGAAAATGGAATTCAAATCCACATCGGTGACAAAGCAGTTGGTATCAATCGGGAACAAAAAACAGTCTCTTCAGCAAATGGTTTAGAAGTTCCCTACGACAAAATTGTTCTCGCCACTGGTTCCTATCCATTTGTACCGCCTATTAAAGGTAAAGAGGCTGAGGGGACTTTTGTTTATCGGACAATTGATGACTTGGAGGCGATGTCAGATTACGCTAAAAATTGCCAGGTTGGCGTAGTCATCGGTGGCGGTTTATTGGGATTAGAATGTGCCAATGCTCTGCAAAATATGGGTTTGAAAACTCATGTAGTTGAGTTTGCACCGCGACTGATGCCTGTACAGGTTGATGATGCTGGTGGTGCAATTCTTCGCAACAAAATAGAAGAGTTGGGAGTTTCGGTTCATACCAATAAGTCTACTACTGAAATTGTCAGTGAAGATGGCAAAGTTACCAAAATGCTGTTTGCTGATGGTTCGGAATTGGCAACAGATACGATTGTGTTTTCTGCCGGGATTCGCCCCCGCGATGAAATTGCCAGAGGTTGTGGCATTGAAGTGGGTGAACGGGGTGGTATTGTGATTAACGATAAGTGCCAAACTTCGGATGCTGATATTTATGCGATCGGGGAATGCGCGCTTTATGACAATCGGATTTACGGCTTAGTTGCTCCGGGTTATACCATGGCTGGAGTCGCAGCGAATATTTTAAGCAGTTTAGTAGATGACGGCGCAGATGCCGGTGCCACAAGCACTTTTACTGGTGCGGATATGTCCACAAAACTTAAACTTTTGGGGGTGGATGTTGCTAGTTTTGGAGATGCTTTTGCTAAGTCTCCCGATGCTAAGGAAATTGTTGTGGCTGACACCTTCCAAGGTGTTTACAAAAAATTAGTCTTGAATCAAGATGGGAGCCGAATTTTAGGTGGAATTCTCGTGGGAGATGCTTCTGCTTACGGCACTTTGTTGCAATTTATGCAAAATGAAATTGCTCTGCCTCCCCATCCTGAAGATTTGTTGATGCCGCCACGAGCAGGCGGAGTCCCTGCTGGTTTGGGAGTGGATAGTTTGCCGGATTCTGCTCAAATTTGTTCTTGCAATAATGTCAGCAAAGGGCAGATTTGTGATGCTATTCGCGATCGCAATTTAACTGATGTTGCTAGCGTTAAGAAATGCACCCAAGCTGGTACGGGCTGTGGCGGTTGCGTACCTCTGGTGACAGACATCTTCAAGTCTGGGATGAAGAAAGCTGGGGTTGCTGTCAAAAACAACCTCTGCGAGCATTTTGAATATTCTCGCCAAGAATTGTACCATTTAGTGCGCTCTCAGGGGATTAAAACTTTTGAAGAGGCGATCGCCAAACATGGCAAAGGTAAGGGCTGCGAAATTTGCAAACCTGCGGTTGCTTCCATGCTGGCTTCTACTTGGAATGAGCATATTTTAGAGAAGTCTCATGTTGGTTTGCAAGATACAAATGATTACTTTTTGGCAAATATTCAACGCGATGGTACTTATTCCGTGGTGCCACGGATTCCGGGTGGAGAAATTACTCCCGATAAGTTGATTGTTTTGGGGGAAGTTGCCAAGGAATTTGGACTTTATACTAAGATTACTGGCGGGCAACGGATCGATTTGTTTGGGGCGCGTGTGGATCAGTTGCCGCATATTTGGCGTCGGTTGATTGATGCGGGATTTGAGTCGGGACACGCTTATGGTAAGGCTTTGCGGACTGTAAAATCTTGTGTGGGTAGCACTTGGTGCCGTTTTGGGGTGCAGGATTCTACGAGTTTGGCGATCGAGGTTGAATTGCGATATCGTGGTTTACGTGCTCCTCACAAATTTAAGTCTGCTGTCTCTGGTTGCACTCGCGAATGTGCGGAAGCTCAAAGCAAGGATTTTGGGATCATTGCCACCGAAAATGGTTGGAATTTGTACGTGTGTGGCAATGGTGGCATTAAGCCACAACACGCGGTTTTGCTGGCGACGGATATCGATAAGGAAACTTTGATTAAGTATATCGATCGCTTTTTGATTCTCTATATCCGTACTGCCGATCGCCTGGAACGTACCGCTACATGGTTTAATAAACTTGAGGGCGGAATTGAATACTTAAAACAGGTGATTATTGAGGATTCTCTGGGTATTTGTGCTGAGTTAGAAGCGCAAATGGAGCATTTAGTGAATACTTATCAATGTGAGTGGAAAACGACGATTGAAGACCCTCACAAGGTGCAACGATTCCAACATTTTGTAAATTCTGATTCACCAGATCCGAGTATTGTTCGTGTTGCGGAAAGGGGACAAACACGGCCACCTTACGAACATGAAAAGGCTTTGGTTGGAGTTTCGGAATAAACCCTCCCCAGCCACTCTTGGCAACCGGGCGTGGGATTGCCCGTACAGATGTTTCAGGAATTGGGACAGTCACGGGGGGCTTCTCCTAGAAGAGAATGAAACACCCTTGCTATAACCCCGCTTAATCAGGCAGGGCTGTTTCATTCTCAGGAAAATCAGGCTGTTGTAGGGGTAGTGCCCCCGTGCCTACCCTCCCACTAGATATAGCAATCCTAAATTATTTGTGAATTTCTTACTCCCGGACCTTAATAAGGGGAGGGTTGGGGTGGGGTAAAAAACTTTACGACTCCTGCAAGGACTGCTATAGAAGTAAATTAACAGGAAAAAAACATGATTCAATCATTATCGGTTGCCGATACAGTCACAACTTGGGTAGATGTATGTTCCCTAGATGCGATCGCCCCGAATACAGGAGTTTGTGCTTTAGTAGCCGACAAACAAGTGGCAATTTTTCGAGTAGGAAATGGCAATGAACTTTATGCCCTCAGCAATTACGATCCGTTTAGCAAGGCTTTTGTGTTGTCGCGGGGACTTGTGGGCGATCGCCACGGCATTCTGAAAGTGGCTTCTCCCATTTACAAGCACAACTTTAGCCTGACTACTGGACAATGTTTGGACGATGAAACGGTAAAAATTCCCACTTTTGTGGTTAAAGTTGTAGGCGATCGCGTACAAGTAGCTATTGCCTAGATTTTCCCCTGTGATTATTTGAGCCAAATCCGCCACCAACTCAGACTTTTCTGAATGGTGGCGGATTTTGCATTAAAACGATGCCGAACCAGAGGTTTTACTATAAAATACAGGTAATTTGCTCAGTAAAACCCCTTAACTAATACCATTTCCAAAAACAATGCAACAGAAGCGACAGGATGTTGACTTGAGGCCACAAAGCCGACATAATGAACTGTAGCAATAGTTTATAGAATTGGTATCCCTTGGAAATACTGGTTAATTTTATCTAGGGTAATGCGGAAGCTAAAAAGTATAAATTTTACTTTAACTTCTTAAAACCTCAAAAAAACTAGAGATTTTAATCAGGTAAGGGGGAGTAGATTTATGATTTTAAAGGCAAACAAGTTTCAGGGGGCGGGAAAGCATCGGTATGTTACAAACCAAGATTGCATCTCAAAAATTCCAGACATCGACTGAGTTAATTAATCTACAATTAAACACAGCTAAACTGAGTTTATCTGAACTAAAATCCCAAGTTTTCGATCGTCACTGGCGACAGGAATCTTGGCATGAGATTTTGGTGGAAATAGCAGCCAGCCTCGACCCAGAAACCGCCAGCGAAATCCTAGAATATTTAACAGATAAAAACGGTCAGGAGCAAAAGTTTGTCAATTTATTTTTGGCAGCCAAATGTCTCTCCAAAATGGCGGGAAAAGTAAATAAAAAAACAGAAATTAAACTGTTAAAGGCTTTAAAAAAATTATCGCAATATGGCATGGGTTTCCTGATTCTTTATCAAACAGGCCAAGAATTGCAAGAAACATATCAAATTCGTTCCCAAGCGATCGCAGCGATCGCCACAACTTGGAAAAATGACCCCCAAACTCTGCCCTGGCTGAAAATACTCGCTCACTCCAACGACAGTGGCGAAATCCGAGCTACCGCCGTAAAAGCCCTAGCCCGCGGTTGGTCAGACAATCCAGAAATTTACCTGATGCTCAAAAAGTTAGCCACATCCGATCCAAGTTGGGCAGTGCGATCGACCGCAGTCACAGAAATCGCCCTTGGTTGGCCAGACTCCAACGAGATCAGACCGCTGCTGACTAAGCTCGTTCTGTCCGATCGCAGCCCCGCTGTCCGCACCTGTGCACTGTATATTTTGGCCGAGAAATGGCACGATCGAACCGACACCTTACTATTACTCAGAAGCATCGCTGACACCGACGAAAATTTGGGAGTCCAAGTCGCAGCTTGGCGAGCCATAGCCTCTGCTTGGCGATCGGTTTTAGGCACTTTTTCCCTACTCAAAAACCTCGCCCACACCGGAAGTTCTACTCTACGAACAGTAGCAGTGCAGGAGTTGGCATCCGGTTGGCCCACAGCGGCCGATGTTTGTCTGCTGCTAAAAACCCTAGCTTGTGAGGATAGGAGCAAAGAAGTACGGATAGCGGCGATCGCAGAATTAGCGGCGCGCTGGCGGGATGAACCAGAGATTTATCCGCTGCTGAGAACTCTGGCGGAGTCCGACGAAAGTTCGGCAGTCCGGAGCGCGGCAGTGCAAGCAGTGGCCTCTGGCTGGCCCGACAACCCTGCAACTCTACCTTTTTTGCAAAATCTAGCTAGGGGCGATCGTGATTCCCAACTGCGAGAAATAGCCCTACAACAGATAGCCGCAGGTTGGCCTGATAGCCCGGAAACCCTCCCTCTGTTGCAACAAATAGCTGATTCCGAAGATTACTGGACTGTGCGGGAGGTAGTGGTGGAAGCCATGGCTGCACTACCCTCTGCGAGTCTGGAAGTGTTTGTCTGGTTGCAAAATCTCGCCCAGTCGGACAGACATCTCAACGTCCGAGAAACTGCTGTCAAACAAATAGCCTCTCGCTGGTCTTATTTGGCCGACACCTTACCTTTTTTGAAAAGCCTAGTGGACTCTGAGCAAGATTATCACCTGCTGAGTGTGCTGGTGTGTGCGATCGTGGGCGGATGGCCAGATCACCCGGAAACCTTACCTTGGCTGAAACTTCAGCTTGATTCTGGGGATGCGGTGGTTCGCCAAGCTGCGGTGCAAGAGTTGGCTCGCCACTGGCCGGACAATCCTGAAACTTGGATGCTGTTGGAGGCTAAAGCAGAGGGCGATGAGAGTCCGGCTGTCAGACAAATGGCTTTGCAAAAGTTAGCGCGGGGTGGGACAGATGAATCGCAGATTTTTCAGTGGCTCCTGATGAGAGCTCAAAATGATGAAGATTCTCAGGTGCGGGCGATCGCCCTGGTAGAGTTGATGCGGGGATGGAAAGACTCGCCGGGAATGTTTGAGTTTTTGCGCGATCGGGCCCTGAGCGATCCCTACGGTCAAAAGGGTTCTTTTCCTTACAATCCCCGGTTTACAGCTTTGGAAGCCATTCTCGAACATTATCCCGAAAATTCCGGTGTTTTGCCTTTGTTGCGATCGCTTGCAGTTTCCGACACCGACGAGCAAGTCCGGGCCTTGGCCAGTCTCCGGCTCAAAACAGAAGAATGGTAGAAAATTTTACGATCAGATATGCACAATCTATTACTCAACAAGTAATTCATCGTGACATCAAAAATGTCGCTCAACACAATAAATTAACTGCCGAGGAAGTACAGTTTATTTAGAGCAAGTTAGCTCTTAGAACAAAGAATCCCCGCGCGTTAACGCCAGGGAGTGTCCATACATCTCCAGGAAAAACTCACCTCCGGCAAGACGCGCTGCCAAAAACCTTGATATGATAGAACTCGATCGAACAAACACTAAGGAGAAAGAATGACCCAAGTTGTAATCGGCGAAAACGAAGGGATTGAGTCAGCCCTACGACGGTTCAAGCGACAAGTTTCCAAAGCGGGAATTTTCCCCGACATGAGAAAACACCGCCACTTTGAAACCCCGTTGGAAAAGCAAAAGCGCAAAGCGATTGCCAGAAGAACAAAAAGACGCTTCCACCGCAACAACAAACCCTAGAATTAGCAGCCAATTGCTTCGGCAGATACAATGCCTTGCGATTCTAATGCCGCAGCGACTCGGAGAATCACCGCTTCGCTGTAGGGAGCACCAACAATTTGCACTCCCAAGGGCAAACCCCCTGGGCGCTGTATGGGTACGCACAGTACGGGCAAGCCAATAAATGATAGAGGTTGGGTGAACAGTCCCAGATTGGGACGCACTCTTGTTTCTTGTCCGGCTATTACCATTTTCTCGACGCCAATTAAAGGCGCAGCAATCGGGGTTGCGGGTGCGAGGATTATATCTGTTGTTTGGAAAATTTCGCCAACCCGATGGCGATACCACTGTCTGAATCTCTGCGCTTGCAAGTACCAAGCCGCCGGGATCAGAGCTCCTGCTAAAAAACGATCGCGCGTCGCCGGATCGAAATCTTGAGGGCGCGATCGCAAATTCTCTAAATGCAAATTTGCCCCTTCACAGGCGGTAATCATAAATGCAGCAGCCCTGGCGCGATCGGATTCCGGTATGCTTACAGTCGCAAGCCCCCCAATTTTCGGGGGGTTTGTTGTTGTTTTTACTGTCTCATTACCACACTTTAGGATATTAGTCAAGGCTTGGGCCACTATTTCTACTGCATCCAATGCTTCCGGTTCGCCCCCTGTAGTGAAATACCCGTCAGCAACCGCAATTCGCAATCCTTCAATCCCTCGATTTAACTGCGGTAAACAAAGTTCTGGGGGGCGCTGAGTGCAAACTGGATCGCGATCGTCGGGCCCTTGCAAGATATCATACAGCGTCGCAATATCCCGGAGCGATCGCCCAAAGGGCCCGACACAATCCAAACTACTAGAAAACAAATAAGCGCCAGCCCTTGACAAACGACCGTAAGTAGGCTTAAAACCAAAAACACCGCACAAAGCAGCCGGTACGCGGATGGAACCGTTAGTATCCGAGCCCAAAGTAAAGGGCACCAAACCCGCAGCCACCGCCGCAGCGGAACCGCCACTGGAACCGCCAGCAATCCGCGCAGTATCGTGGGGATTGCGCGTGGGCCCATAATGGCTGTTTTCCGTGACAAAACCGTAGGCGTACTCATCCATGTTAAGAGTGCCTAGGAGCACCGCACCCGCTTGTCTGAGTCGAGCCACCCCCCCCGCGTCACGGGTAGCTGGAGGATTGTCAGCATTGATTTTTGAGCCTGCTAGGGTCGTAATTCCGCCGATGTCGAAGAGGTTTTTGACGGCGAAGGGTACACCTGCTAACGGGCCTGGATTTTCGTTATTTGCGATCGCACTATCTATTTTTTCAGCATCCGCAAGCGCGCGATCGGCCATCACATTAGTAAAACAGTTAAAAGTTCGATCGGCAACAGCAATCCGTTCCAAAGCAGCACTTACCGCTATCGTAGCCGTAACTCTACCACTTTTAACCGCCGCTGCCGTAGCAACCGCATCCGCCTTATTTAAAAAAACATCTGCATTCATCTGCGGTTAAAAATTTAAGGTTCAAACACCGATGCAGCTTCTATTTCTGGGGGTAAAGGGAATTCTGTAACAAGTTGGGCGATCGCCACTATCCTCTCGAAGTTTACCACAACACCAGGCCGATGTTCTGGGTCTAAGGGCAAGTTTATCAGTTCGGCAGTGCGATCGACATATTCTTCTATATTTGTCATTTTTTTCTTGCTAGCGTTGAAGTGCGATCGATTATTGTATTGTAAGGGCGATCGGGCTATTAGTTATTTTCGAGCAGTTTTTTGTATTCCTCAGATTGTCTGATATCGTCTAAAGGCGATTTTTGCTCTGGTGGTTCATCCGCACAAAAATTTATACATACCTGTGTTTCACCCAACTGTAAATCTTCATTAACTTCTATTTTAATCTTTCCTTTTTGCCAACCCTTAGAACCAATTTTTAGAATTTGACAATCGATTCCTTCTTTAGGGGAGTTCCAGTTTATTTCAGAACCCAAAATTATTATTTGTTCGTTGATCCGCAGCTCGTTCATACAATCAATTATCTGCTTCTTACCTCCTTGGGCATTATGTTCTACATAAGTCTCAAGTATCTTGCTAAACCTGTTGGCGGTTAACTTTTTAAACCTACGCACCATAAAAGTAGCTTCATCGAATAACAAAACATCATCATCACCAACTGTCTCATAGTTTTTATTGGCTTCATTTTTTTCGTTCATTTTATTTCGCAAAATTATGCTGATTCCTATTTGATACCATTTCAAGCTATCTGAGTCAAGCTCGTAAAAAAATCAATTGACTCTCGCACTTTCCCAACTCAAACACTGACAGTTTCCCGCAATTTCTCAACCGCCACATCCAGCGGAGGCAAAGCAAAATCCTCAGCATCCATCAATTCCTTAACCTTCTCCTTCGCGATCGTACAAATGCCCAATGCCCTATACCATCCACTGTCTGAGGCGATCGCATAAAGGACTCTCAGAATGCAGCCAAACCACATCATCAGTCGTGTTTCCTACTTGCGCCTTAGACAATTTTAGCCGATCGCCAAAACCATGCCGTTGCACCTCCAAATTAAAACCTTCATAGCCAAAACCACCCATCACAGAAAAAAGTTCTGCCACACTAGAACCAGCCCGTTCCAGATGACTTCCTACAACTTCCGTCAACACCCCAGGGCGAAATTTTTGCAGCGTTTGAGAGAAACCTTTAATCACATTCACCTCAAACCCCTCCACATCAATTTTAATAAAAGTAGCACCAGGAAGATTATCAGGCAACATCTCATCTCCGCGATACACTGGTACTCGATACTGATTGGAAATCAAACTGCGATCTTTTGCGGGAAGTTCAGCAAAAGTACCCAAACCAGTAACATCTGTAGGCACTGTCAGTGTCAGTTCAGTTTCCTCGTCAGAAAGGCCACACTGGTGCAGAAAAACTTGCTGCAATTCATTATCTGTTACCGCAGCTTGCAATTGTTGAAATGCCAGAGGATTTGGTTCAAAAGAGTATACGCATCCCGCTTTTCCTGTATGATACGCAGCCAAAAGAGTAATCATACCTGTATTCGCGCCCGCATCAATAAAGCTGTCCCCAGGCTGTACAGAATTTTGGATTAAGAGTTGTGTTGGCAAATCATAATAACGACCTAAAAAATAGCTCATGCGATCGTTCCACTTGGAAAGATCCATCGCCATCCGATAACCGTGTAACTTCCCTCGCATCTCCCGTATAGGAGCATTTTTCCATAAATAGTCCCGGTAAACACCCATGATATTCATCACTTTTGCCCATCCAGGGAGTTCTAATCGCGTATAGGGTAAAATCAAAAGAGAATACAGTGGATAATTCATATAAAATCCTCTCTTCATTGGAATTATTAAACTCTCTCTTCTCTGCCTTCGCGTACTTCGCGCCTTCGCGGTTAAATCATTCAGATACAACCGGAATTGATATCATAGATATTAAACCTCCCCAAAACATTCAAAATCCTGAAACAGCTAGCTCAAAGCTATTTGAGATAATAGCACAGCCAGAGCATATTTTTTGACTCAACAGATAATTTCAAAATCCAGCTTGTGACTTTTAACAAAATCATAGCTAAAATGGTCCACTATATTAGTATCGCTCAATTCCAGATTATAAAAATCAATAAAATCCCCCTCAAAATACGGCCCCGCGTGCCAAGTTCCCACTTCCAACTTAATAAAACAATTACCAGGAATCTGAAAAGCAGCTAGCTCCTCCAAACTAGGTCGATCGCCCTCACAAGGAGGTGCCACAGCAATCAACCAATCCTTCCCTTCCAGAGAACCCAAACACTGCGTACATTCAACGTGTCGCGTAATTTTACGAAACTTACGACCTTGATTTTGCAGTCGCATAATGTAGAATCTAGGAATGCCATTTTGCAAATTTAACCGAGCATCCTCAGCATCAAAAGACTTACCATCAAAACTCGCAGAAATAACTTGACCGTAACTCCGAAAATTCTCCGGTGTCACCCATTGCGCCAATAACCGCTTAGTCGAAATTGATTCACTCATAAATCCCTACAGAAATTACGCATCTTCCCTTCATCTTCTTCCTCTCTTCCTTAGCGCTCTTCGCGTCTTCGCGGTTCGTTAAAAAAATATTATTTAAGCCCGATCGCCCAAAACACCATTACAATCAAACTCAGCACACCGCTGCAAAAACCGAGCCGGAATATCAGGCCGAGCTCCCCAATGCAAGTGCAAATAAGCAGCATGAACTTGATAAACTCCCCATCCTTCACCAATCGGCTCAACTTCCCCCCGCTTGCCGTACCTCCAACTGTGATAAACTGGATTAGTCGGTTCTACAGTCAATTGCGATCGATGAAACTCATGCCCGCAAACCATATCTCCCGAACTTAACACCGAACTATCTCTCACCACCACAGTTTCTCGATATCCCAAAGTCAAACGCTTTCCCATCTCAGCACTAGACTGCAACACTCCCACCCCTTCCCAAGAATTGCCATCAAAGTCTACAATGGAATCGCACAAATACATCAAACCTCCACATTCGGCATAAGTCGGCATTCCCGCAACGATCGCACTTTTTACCGCCTCTCGAATCACCACATTACCGCTCAATTCCTGCGCAAAAACTTCAGGAAAACCGCCCCCAAAATATAAACCTTGCACGTTGTCAGGAAATACAGCATCATCAACCGGACTCCAAAAGACCAATTGAGCACCCAACTCTTCCAATAAATCCAGATTGTCCTGATAGTAAAAATTAAAAGCCCGATCGCGCGCCACCGCAATCCTCACTCCAAATTGTTTGCCCAAACTATTGACATTATCATTTTTTTTAGTTACGATTGAGTAAGGGAGACTGTATCTACCCAAAAGTTGCTCAGACCCCTCACCCCCCTCATCAGAAGTAGCAGCCAGCATTGGCAAAAGTTTTTCCCAGTCAAAAGCCACAGCAGCCAAATCAGCCAACTTGTCGATCGCATCATGAAGATGTGGCAACTCCTCAGCGGGAATCAGACCTAAATGGCGATCGGGAATAGTCACAGCCTCATCCCGTCGCAGCACCCCCAAAACAGGTAAATTCAGCGGTTTTAGGGCATCTTGAAGTAATTCTAAATGTCGATCGCTCGCCACCCGATTCAATACTAAACCAGCAAAATTCAGGTTTTTGTCAAAAGAGCGAAAACCGTGGGCGATCGCAGCTACAGAGCCCGAAAGTCTGCTGCAATCTATCACCAACAATACCGGCAAATTCAGCAAAGAAGCAACATGAGCCGTAGAAGCAAAGGAAAAATCATAATTGAACTCTTCTTCCCCCCAAGGCGGGGATAGGGGGGAGTTATTATTACCCCCTTGGGGGGAGTTGTTCTTCTCCTCTTGGTGGGGGTTCTTCCCCTCTTGGAGGGGCTTCTTCTTCCCCCCTTGGGGGGGGTAGGGGGGGGTTGACTTTTCGGATGTGTAGGGCGGGGCTGACTTATTGCTTCGACTCACTCCATCAAATAATCCCATTACCCCTTCCACCAAGGCACAATTCACATCTTGAATATGGCGGTAAAAACACTCCTGCACGTAAGATTCAGAGGTTAATATCGCGTCTAAATTCCGACAGGGGCGGCCGGTGACATAAGCATGAAACATTGGGTCAATGTAATCCGGGCCTACCTTAAAAGATTGAACATTCAAGCCTCGGCGGATTAAATAAGCTAAAAGGGCGATCGTTACAGTAGTCTTTCCCGCACCACTCCGTTCACCTGCAATTACTAATGCCATAGTTCTAGCTTATTCACAAAATTTACCTATTTAACGAACCGCGAAGACGCGAAGGGCGCGAAGGAAGAAAGGAGAAGAGGAAAGTAGGGCAGGTAATATCTGCCCTACTTCATGTTAACTCTTTCTTTCTTTCTTTCTTACTTCTTACTTCTTCTGTCAATTAGCTAATTTCAGCAATTGAGCTGTCACTGCCAAGCTTTCTTCGTAAAGCACGTCGCGGCCCCAACTCTGCAAGTGCTGGCCAAGCAACTGTTCCGTCACTTGATCGAACAGGGGTGTCACCTGGTTAAATCGATCGGTTTGAGCGCCACCATGAGTTTCCATCCGCATACAGCCACCGGTTTCGGAACACAGCACCGTACCGCAGTCAGCATTCTTGTTAGTAGAATTCAAGCGCAAAGCAATCAAATCTCCAGGGACATCACCTGTATCAGCAGTCGGAATCGCAGCTAACTCTGCCTCTACAACCCTTCCATCAGCACCTGCGAACTGAATCCGCTTGATTTTGTAGTCACCATCCTCTTGTTTATAGGCCACAGGATGCCACTGAAGTCGGCTGGCTAGCCAACCCAAATACATCAGCGCTTGAGTCGAATTATCTTGTTCGTAATCGATTGTCACCCGATCGATTTCCCGAATTGCCGCGCGACGTTCGGGTGGATCGAAAGCCTCAGCGGCCAATTCCTGCCACGCAGCTAACCTGCGCCAATTGAGATCCGCGATCGGAATTCCCTCTTCAATCAGGCTTTGCATCAACAGCAATTCGGCTTCGGGTTCGGCAAAGCAACTCGAATCGATAATTACAGAGCTACTGGTGGCTGCCAATTTTTGGAAAAAATGTCGATCGGCATCGGGCGTTGCCTTCCACCACAATAATTTGGGCAAATCCGCAATCATCAGCGCTGTCACCACACCGCTCACTCGTTCCAGAGCAGCTTCGGTTCCCCGGAGCGTAATGTACTCACAGCAGACCAAATTGCCCGTACCACCCTTGTGAACCGGACAATAAGCAGCGACTTGAGCCTGTACGCCCGTATCTTCTCCCAGCATCGGGCACAGAGCAATAATCCGGCAGGGATTAGCAGCGACTATCGCGTCAGCTACAGCGGAACCTCCTGAACCGAAACCCGTTGGACCTAACTTGCTGCCATTGGAATTTTTACGGGCTACTTCTTCCCGCAAAGTGGCGAGCAATTCAGCATTAGGTTTGCCTGTTCTTGGCAAGCCGTAAGCTTTTTGAGCAGCTCTGATGCTAGATGCGGTCATCGGCCCGGTGATGCCATCAATGGGCCCGTCGTAAAAGCCCAAATCCGCTAATAGCTGCTGAGTTTCTTCGGGTTCGTAGACTACAAAGGTAAATGTTGTCGCTCTAGTGGCGATCGGAAAATCGCCGTTTGACCCCGATTCTCTGTAACTTTCCCAAATTTTAGCTAATTCGGCTTCTATTTGGTCGATCGAAACATCTTTAGGAGTTTGTAGCGAAACTAGAGGTGGAGCTTTTAGCGGTGTCATAGTCATCGGTTTTTTCTCCTTTTTTATTTGTCATTAGTCATTAGTCATTAGTCATTAGTCATTAGTCATTAGTCATTAGTTAGGAATGAAAATTTAATAATTTCAGCATCTTTACGCCCGCTAGCTTTGCAGGCAAGGATTGAAAGATCGAGATTGTTTAAGTTATTAAATTGCCATTCCTTAGCAGTTCTTAGTTAGCAGTTCTTAGCTAATCGCTAATGACTGGTGCTGACCAATAAACTAATGACTAATGACTGCTGACTAATGACTATTACAGTCTGCGCCACTTACGGCCGTCTCGATTAATTAGCAATTCTGCCTCGGCGGGTTCCCAGGTACCTGCTTCATACTGAGGCACCAGGGCGGGATCGCTCGGTGCTTCCCAGGCCATGAGTGCTGGTGTGACAACCCGCCAAGCTTCTTCTACTTCATCAGAACGGGTGAACAAAGTTTGGTCGCCCAACATACAGTCAATCAAAAGTCGATCGTAAGCGTCCGAGGAAGTCACCCCAAAGGAAGAACCATAACTGAAATCCATATCCACCGTCCGCGTTCTTAAATCAGGTCCTGGCATTTTCGCCTCAAACCTTAGTGAAATCCCCTCATTGGGATGGACGCGCATCGTCAACACGTTAGGAGTCGTTTGTTGAGCGGCAGACTGAAAAATTAACAGTGGCACTTCGCGGAACTGAATCGCTATTTCGCTGACTTTTTTGGGCAATCGCTTCCCGGTGCGTAGGTAAAAAGGCACTCCCTGCCAGCGCCAGTTGTCGATCGCAAACTTCATCGCCACAAAAGTAGGTGTCATCGAGTTAGGATTGACTCCTGGTTCGGTGCGGTATCCGGGCACTGGCTTGCCTTTCATCCAGCCGGCGGAATACTGTCCGCGAATTGCAGAATTCTCTAAGTTATGCAAGTCAGCTAACCGTGTTGCTTGCAAAACTTTCATCTTTTCGGTGCGGATGCTGTCAGCGTCTAGGGAGTTTGGCGGTTCCATCGCTGTCAGACAAAAAATCTGCATCAAATGGTTTTGGAGCATATCCCGTAAAGCCCCAGAGGATTCGTAGTAACCGGCTCGGTCTTCTACCCCTACTGTTTCTGCCACTGTAATTTGTACGTGATCGACAAATTGGCGGTTCCACAGTGGCTCGAAAATTGCATTCGCAAACCGGAACACCATCAGATTTTGAACTGTTTCTTTGCCCAAATAGTGGTCGATTCGGTACACTTGCTGTTCTTGACAAACCTGCTGCACTACTCGATTGAGAGCTTTTGCCGAACTTAAATCGCGGCCGAAGGGTTTTTCAATTACTAAGCGGTGCTTCAGGGGGTCTGTGAGCATTTTGGCTGCCCCCAGTTGCCGAATTGCTTCGGGAAAGAAGTTGGGGGAAACAGAAAGATAAAATATATGGTTGCCGCGGGTTCTCCTTTGTTGGTCAAGTTCTTCCAGGAAAGCTTTCAGTTTTTGATAGCTTTCGGGGTTATCAATATCGCCTGGACAGTAGAACAAACCTTGAGCAAAATCTTGCCAAAATTCCTCATTGGCAATGCCACCACCAAATTCTTCAACGCCTTCGCGCATTTGCTCTCGGAAGTAATCGTGACTCCAAGGGCGGCGTGCCACTCCCACCACGGTAGTTTCTGGTGGCAGGCGTCGATCGCGCTTCATCTGATAAATTGCTGGTACGAGTTTGCGCTGGGTGAGATCCCCGGAAGCTCCGAAGATTACCAGAATTTGTGGTTCTGGCACTCGTTCTTTTCGTAAACCTACCCGCAGCGGGTTTTCAAGTATTGTGACCATTTTCTATTTTGCTCCTTCTAAAGCTGACAGCCGCGCTAATACGGCTTGATAATTAGCAGTTATAGCATCCGGTAACGAAATCTTGGAGTAAGTATTTCGGAGTATTTCGGAGTATTTCGCAGTCTGAGAATGCGTATCCATAACCATCATTCCTGTAAACGAAATGTACATCTTTCATGGTTGAAAAGCTGATTCGGTTCCCGTAGATGAGAACTTCACAACCGTTCTTGTTTGGGGTTTTCACCCGTGCGGTGTAGATTCCTGCTTTCACCTTTTTTCTATCCTTGTCAATCGAAACCTTGACAATATCGCCAGCACTGACATGATGAAACACATCTTTCGCCCTCTTGACTGCCGGGAATCCTGATGCGTTGACGCGCCGTGCTTGACGGTTCCCATGTCCTTTACAGGTAACAAGTAAAGGTTGATGGGTTCGCAAATCGATCGACTGCCCTGATTCCCCAATACAGGCGGCATCTATGCTGTGAGACTTTTCTAACCCCTGAGAGCATCGGTTATATTTCGTTCTCCCACCCGTCCAGCATTTGACCGAATCACATAATCCTTTCGCCATTCGCACAATTGCGTAACGAGTCGCGTTGACTGCTGCCGCATCCTTCAAAGGTTTCTTTACTTGTTTGAGAATTCGATCTAAAATGTTCGGCTTTTGTGACAAAAAATCTCGAATGTCTCGATCGCCTTTCGCCTGGTTGCAAGCATGACAAGCCAATGTAAGATTAGAAACCCGATCGCTTCCTCCTTTTGATTTTGGATGAATATGTTCGATTTCTAAAGGAATATTCTCAGTGCCACAGTACGCACATTTTCTCTCCCATTTCTCCAAGAGATATTCCCGCACTTCATAGCCGAATAATGTCCCTTGCTGATAGTCAATGCCATTGATTTCAGGATTCTGCAACTTCTGCATATCGAAGCGAACTTGCTCGATTTCAACGCCATCCACGGGGCAATACCGAATCAACCGCTTAATCCACGTCTCAACGGTTAAGACGCGGTGCGCAATAGAAGGTGCTAACCATCCTTGGGGTTTGCGGCGATCGAATCGCTTCTTGCGATACCGCAGATTGCGAGAACGTCTTCCCCGTCTGAATCCTGCGCGTTGCTCCAGGCCTGCTTTAATCGTTTCGCCACGATGCTGCAACTCCATCCTCCACACAATATCTTGACCGCATTGCAAGGCGAATCCGGTGAATTTTGACCCCGGATCTATTTTGATGGAATACAACTTGGTGACAGGATTCTGCACTTGCTCTTGCAAAATCAAAACGTAGGGATATTGGCGAAACACTTTCGCTTTCTCCTTTGATTGAAGCTCTCTTGCACGGGCAGGATGAATCAGAGCTAATGGCGTTTTATCGGCATTCAAAAGAAACACATGATTTGGCATTTCTGCCTTCTCCAAATATTGGGTTAAGTTTGCTTCGATCGGCTTGAGGGCTTGTTAATCGGTTTGGTGTTCTACCTTCAGAAACTAGGCGATGTTCCTCCCCTAACCGCTTGGGACTAGCAATCTCTATAGCTGAGAAAATCCCATTAAGGTTGTGACCTTTCAAGCGTCTCCACCTTGCTCAAGGGTGGGATCTGGCGTAGCAGGTAGATTAACTACTGAAGATTCGGGAAGACCCCGAATTACTCTGTTTCTTTGCTACTCATTTCTGCCAGTTGCTGGGCCATATAGTTAATCTGTGCTTCTTATTCAGCTTTAACTTCAGCCCTGATTTCCTCTCTGAGTTCTGCTCGAATTTTTGCCATCTCAACCGCCAAACGAACTTCCCAGCCTCGATATTGGTAGGAGATGAAGAATTCGAGTTTAAGCTTCTAGTTGGAGTCCTCCCAAACAAGAAACTCGATTTCCCTCTGGAAAGTTTTTGATACTCATGGGTGTCGATTTTTCTAGTTCGGGATTGCCAACTCAGCGATAGGAGCCAAAGTTAGACCTTCTCGATTTTCCTCTGAAAGGTTTTTTGACACCCATGGGTCTCACTTTTGCCCGGTTCGGGATTCAAAACTCAGGATTGAGGAACCAAAACAATTATCTATTCGGACTCCCAAATGCTTCTGCCTCTGAGGATACAGATATCTGCCTAGGCGACGGGTGCGAGCTTTTTAACTTTCTCTTCCAAGGAATCCATCAGAGATTGGAACGGGCTGACGAATTTCTCAATCCCCTCCAAGAGCAAGTCGGCCATCACTTTATCCAAATCGATGTCGATGTCGGGATCTTTGAGACTTTCGATCAGGGCGTAAGCTTCTTCTACATTGCTCTCAATCCGGGGTGCGACATCGCAGTGGTCGAAACAAGCCTCAACGGTGTTGGGAGGCAAAGTATTCACCGTGTCGGGGCCGATCAATTCATCGACGTACATCACATCGCTGTAGTTGGGGTTTTTGGTGCTGGTACTCGCCCACAACAGCCGCTGCACTTCGGCTCCCTTGGCTGCTAGTGCTTGCCAACGATCGCTCGCGACAATCTCTTTATATTTCTGGTAAGCTACTTTGGCATTGGCGATCGCAATTTTTCCCTTGACCGCTTCTAGTTTGGCTTTAGTCGAAATATCGGTGACATTTTTGAGTTTTTCGTCAATCTGACCATCGATGTTGATGTCGATCCGGCTCAAGAAGAAACTGGCAACTGAGGCAATATTGCTCACATCCAAACCTTTAGCTGCTCGCGCTTCCAAGCCGCGAATGTAAGCCCAGAAGGTTTCGACGTAGCTGTCAACAGAGAACAGCAAAGTGACGTTAACGTTAATCCCTTCGCTGATGACTCGTTCGACAGCCGGCAATCCTTGAGCAGTTCCGGGAATCTTGATCATCACATTTGGTTTGCCGATCGCCTGATAATAACGTAAGGCTTCGCTAATCGTGCTTTCTGTATCATTGGCGATCGTCGGCGGCACTTCAATGCTGATGTAACCGTCCAAACCGTTGGACTCTGCGTAGACTGGGGCGAAGATATCGCAAGCATTGCGGATATCTTCAAACACCAAAGATTCGTAAATTTCGAGTACAGATTTGCCAGCCCGGATGCCAGCTTCGATATCAGCATCGTAAATCACATTGCCCGCGATCGCCTTCTCAAAAATAGCCGGATTCGATGTAATCCCGCGCAGTCCCCGACTTTCAATCATCTGTTTGAGTGAGCCGGACTCGATCAGATTGCGAGTCAAATTGTCCATCCAGATGCTCTGGCCAATTTCTTTGATTTCTAACAGGTGATTCGTTGTCTTGTCGGTCATTGATTTAACTCCTAAAATTTTGATAATTGGGCATCGGGCATCGGCCAAAGAGGGCATTGGTTATTAGAACAAACAAATAACAACTAACCAATGACTAATGACTAATGACTAATGACTTCCCTCAGAAAGTGTTCTAGGATTGCGCGATCGATCTTGAATAAAAGACTCGACCAGCGCTACATTTTCTTTACTGCCGATTATCAAGGGCGTGCGCTCGTGAATCTTCGTCGGCACCACATCCAAGATGTCTTGAATGCCGGTACTAGCCCGCCCGCCGGCTTGTTCCATCAAAAACGCCAAAGGAGCAGATTCGTACAGCAAGCGCAATTTGCCTTCGGGTTTTTTCACTGTTCCTGGATACAAAAACACGCCTCCCTGAAACAAAATCCGGTGGAAATCTCCCACCAAAGCCCCACCGTACCGGGCGGTGTAGCCTTCGCTGCGGTGTACATAGCGAATGTAGTCTCTCAAAGATTCCTCCCACTGCCAGAAGTTCCCTTCATTAACGCTGTAAATCGGGCCGCGATCGGGAACCTTAATGTTTTCGTTAGCTAGAATAAACTCGCCCAAACTGGGGTCGAGAGTAAAGGAATGAACGCCTTGGCCGATCGAATAAACCAGCATTGTACTGGGCCCGTAGAGCACGTAGCCGGCGGCGATTTGTTTGTGTCCGTGTTGCAGCAAGTCCGAGGCCGAGCCGTCTGCATCGTCCCCTTCTTGCTTGCGAATGCTGAATATGGAACCGACATTGAGATTGGTGTCGAGATTGGAAGAACCATCTATGGGGTCGTAGAGCAGGCTGTAGCGCCCGATCGGACAATTTTCGGGAATATAGTAGGGTTTTTCCATTTCCTCCGAAGCCAAGCGGCAGACCAGTCCACTTTGCTGGAATACCGAGATAAACACTTCATTGGCATAGATATCCATATGTTTTACGGATTCTCCCTGCACGTTTACAGCCCCTGTAAACCCCAAGGCATCTGCCATTAATCCAGCCCTACTCAGTCGCCTCGCGATCAGCTTGGCCGCGAGTCCGATGCGATTCATCAGGGCACTGAGATCCTGAGCATCTGCACTAAAGCTGTGAAGTTGCTGGAGTACGTGACGGGATAGAGTCGTGCAATCGCGGTCTAAGGCTTGCACCTGAGCGATCGGGCCTAGGCGGGTTTCTCCTGTCGGCGCGTTTACCATGATTTTTATGTTCTCCCTGTCTTGCGGCTCTGGGTTTGGGTTCGATGGAGTGCTTGACACTTGCTCCTGAATCGGCTATTAGACCGATCGTCCTCTCACTTATATCTTAGGGAGGGTTTTGGGAAAGGGGGTGGAACTTTAGGGGAATTTTAGATCCGGTGGAAAATTGAGGAGTGCGATCGGCTGTTGAGTCGGGGATTGTATTCAAAATCACTAAATTTTTTTATTAACCGCAGAGGAAGAGCGGAACAAAGAAGGAAAATGCAATAATTAAGGATGTTTTCAGCGATTAAGAACGTCCTGACCGTTTTGACGGTTGCTCTAAGAAATTTATTGTTGAGCTGACAGAAGCGAAGTCTGACGGCTAAAATTTTCCAGGGCATTCAAATGAAACAAATTATGAACCAAGGTGCAGCGATCGATCCCACAGGACTCTACCGCTACTCTCTGTGGCGGGAGTGGGACGCCAATGCTCCTAGAGTAGCCTTCGTTATGCTCAATCCCAGTCGTGCGGATGCAAATACTGACGATCCCACACTCCGCCGATGCTTAGGCTTTGCCCGCTCTTGGGGTTGCGGTTCGATCGAAGTAGTCAATTTATTTGCTTACCGTGCCTCGCGACCAGATATTCTGCGCGTGGTATTAGATCCCGTGGGCCCTGAAAATGACCACTATCTCCGAGAAGCGGTTGAACGAGCCGATAGAATTATTGTGGCTTGGGGCAATCGGGGTAGTTTGAGGAACCGATACCAAACCGTTTCCCCTTGGCTAAGTAACCGTGAAAATCTCTACTGCCTGGGAATTACCAAGAAAGGGCATCCGCGTCACCCGTTGTACGTTAGAAGCAGCACAACTCCTTTTTCTTACCCGCATTAAATCAGCTTGTATATCTTTGTTAAAGATTGCACAATTTTTTTCAAAGTGACTATTTATTCAATTCTTCCTTAACTTAACTGCGCCGAAAAATTAGCAAGATGAATATTATTGGTCACGGTATCGACATTATTGAAATCAAAGATATCAGAAAACTAATAGAACGGTCAGGGGAGCATTTTGAAACGCGATGCTTTACAGCAACAGAGTGTAGTGGTGCAGGGTCCGATGCGAACCGCATTCAATATTTTGCAGGTCGTTTTGCAGGTAAAGAAGCAGTGCTTAAAGCTATTGGTACGGGATGGAGCCAGGGAATTTCATGGACTGATATTGAAATCCAACGTTTGCCAACAGGTAGACCGTCAGTAGTGCTTTATGGCAGATGTCAAGAAATCGCGGCAGAACTCGGCATTACCATGTGGCTGTTGAGTATAAGTCATACGCCGTCATATGCAGTAGCGAGTGCTATTGCTGTTGGTTAAACCCCCGCTCAGTTAGCTTTTTAGATCGATACTTCAACAAAAAAAAATTATTTCTCTGCATAGGTTATCGAGCGTGCGTCGATGTCAACAACAACCGTTCCTCCGCGATTTTTTTCCACCTGCCGCCAGACTTCGTAGCCCGTAAGAATCGCTTCCTCCCAATCGCCGAGCGAACACCGAGCAACTTCTAGGTGCGAACTCATATTTTTAAGAGTTTTCAGTAGTTGGTAATCAAGAGCGACAACTCCTTCTAAAAAGTTATGATCCTTAGCATAGCTGAACACGAGAGCTGACAAGCCTTCTTCAATAGCTATTGCTCGACCCCCGTCTTCTACTTCGTCAATGCGGGGATTGCTTTTGCGCTTGAGTTTTAGGTTGCTGCGGATGACTGGCGACCAACCCAAAACTGCGACATAAGAGAGATGAAAAACGTCGTGAAAGCGGTAGCCGTCGCTGGAATAAGAATTGTCACTAAGGTCATTCCCAATCTGTTGTCCGTCGATGAATGCCCTCATTTTAACTGAGTCATCTTGGTTCACTTCAGTAATCTCGACTATAAAGTGCCGTGGCAAACATTCGTTTTTTGGAAACTCACCGTCGAATATGTATCCAGTAGTGCTGGCATCTGTCTGTCCTGAATCTCTCCATCCCCAACGAGCGCGACACTTTTCAATATTACCTTTTGCAACTTTTTCCAAATCGAGATCGAATTTGCTTGCTACGTTGGCAACATACCAGAGCAAATCTCCTAACTCTTCTGCGATCGCCTCTTTAAAAAGTTTGTGAGCATCTCCATCTCGAAGGTGTTTTTTGTACTCGGTGAGCAGCGAACCCGCTTCACCTACCAAACCGAGTAGAGGCACTATAATTCCGTCTCCGGTTTTAGTAGGAACTCGATCTGTTTTCAGCGCCTGTTCTTGATATTCGTGAAAATCCATACTTCACTCCTTGAGATTCTATTTGGGCTTAAACTGAGTGTCAGCTTTGGCTGCTCTGTATTCTTCAATAGCCTGATTAATTCCCCACTTCGGCGGATACCAGTAATCGACGGGTTGCGTATTAGCTGAGTATTTCTGCTTGATCCGAGTGCGGCCTGATATTCCGGCAATATCGGGGTGTTTCATCCGAGCATATTTATCAACTTCGCAAAACAGATTTTGGCAATCAATAAGTTGCAGATTTCGTCCCCATAGCGACTTAAAATCAAGTCCCAGTCGCTCAAACTCTGATTCTTGAATATCTGCCATAAACTTGATAATTTCGGGTTCATTCAGTCCGCCTAAATCAAGAAAACATTTGCGGATGCCGTCGAGTGCTCCTGGCCCAGGAATTACAAAATCCATCTCGCTAAAGTTGGTAATCTTGCTATAGTTAACATCGGTAATAAATTGGTAAGCTAAAAAATCGCCGAGGGTGGGGTAGTCGCGCAGCAGATCGAATCCTTTGTGCATATTTTTTGCGTCTGCGAGCTTATGAGGCAGTTCGTCAGCCATCATCAGTTCGATCAATTTCAGATGATTGCGATGCTTAGTAGTATGTCCCAGAGTTTTTCCTCCTGATGGCATGATGTATGCAGCGGAATAAATTGTCTGCTCTGACTTCATGGCTTCTGTGAGAACTTTATCGTATCGCTCGAATGAATAGTCCGCGTAAGTTATGCAACCAATTTTATTCTCTAAAAGCTGCCAAGTTTCTATTTTGTTGAACAATTTGAAGATCATAATCCTAAAGAATACTTCCGTGCTACAAGCAGGAAGGTCATTCCGGTAAATGACGTTGCGTATTAGGTACTGGCTTGTGCGATCGGATGCTCTATAGGCATTGGTAAATTTGTATGTTGAAAGGATTTGATCGTCAGTCCAAGGTATTTGTGCTTTCTCTAATTTTTTGAAGAATATCTTCTGCCTTTCGGCGGCAAATCGCCAGTAACTATCGAACACAACGGTAGGCTTTGTAGGCAGAATGTGCGAGATTATTGTCGGAGCATATCTGGGTTTTTCTCCATAATCACCAAGTTCAAAACTTAGTTGTTTGGTGTGTAGAGTGACATTATTGGCATCGGCTTGGTTTGAGCGTTTGTTTATCATATTAAATCCGCATGGATTTCTGTGCGATCGCTCTTAATTATACTACCTGACGTGCTACTTTTTTTAGTTCATCTAGAGTGGTCGAAGTTTTGTTAACATTGTCTATTTTTGCTACACCAATAAAGCAGTTCATACGCTCGAAGCTTATTCCCATTTCATGAGCCATGAAATTTCCCAGCCAGCACAAACCTAAGTAATTACCATAAGCTTTGTTAAACAACTGTTGAGTAGCATAAAAAGCGTTCAGAATCAAGCTTTTTTTCTGTGGTATAAAGCTGACGTGTTGGAGACAAGGAAAGCCAAGTCGTGGATCGTGAACATGGTCTCGTGCTGGATCGAAAATCGAGGCTTGAAACATCGATCTTCTAACTCCTGAACGTGACTTGTACTGAGAAATAATGTATTCGAGCTGGTTGCCATTATTAGGTCCAGAACCATAGGAGATCAATCTTTCAAAGTAAATACCGCGCTTATTTTTATGGGGTTCTAGAGCCTTGTATCTAGGAAGATTATTGAGATAAATCTCAAATAGTTTATTTCGATCTTGCTGAGATAGTCGCCATAGAGATCTAGGAAAGATTGTGTCCGCAACAGTATGAACTTGCTGGTCACCTGTAGCAGTGAGACAACTGTCAAGAGTATCTCGAATAGCTTGGTCTTCGTTGGGCATACCATTGGTAAAATCCGTTAATGTTATTAAAAGAGGTGAAATTTCTTTGCCGGGATTATCAATGATATGGAGGAATGCACGACTCCAAGCATGGGAGAGATTTGTTTCTTCAATAATCAGAGGTGAACTGCTACTCATCTTCTGGTTCCTCAAGGTGTCGATATTGACTCAAACCAACGAATTGATGGCGGGAAACGCGAACAAATACTGCCCATTTTGTATCGCGACAGTAGACGCGGACGATGCCGGGACGTGTAGCTCGAAAAAGACGACCATTTGGAATATCTTCTTGAAAGGTAATAGTCTCATTGGCTGCCTCTGCGGTGTTTGGCAATAACAGTTGACTTCCAACTTCGGCATCAATGGTAGGAATTGACCAATGTTGGTCAGCAATAATTAATGGCTCGGAAGATGGGTATCCGAGTATATGTTGTCGGATATCTTTGGGCTTAACTTTGAGGAGTGATAAAGCTTGTGTTCGATCGAGCATTTTTAGGGCATAAGTCATATGCTTGATTAAAGTCTCGTACCCAACACCAAAATAGCAGGCGATAGTAAAAATCTGAATTGGTGTTGCACAAGCAACATTCCATCCGCGATCGACAAAAGCTTTTCGTACTCCTAAAGTGGGCATTAGCAAGAAACCTGCAAAGGAATTAACCAGAAACTCATCTGGATTAAAATCCTTATATTTTTCTGAGTCTTCTATCAGCTCATCGACTCTTAAACCGTGTCCAAAAATGTGATGCCCTAGTTCGTGAGCGCAAGTAAATGCCCGTCGCGGGAAGGGTCGCAGTGCAGAAAGAAAGATTAAGGGCTTTTCTTCTTTGTAATACATCCCTTCCATGCTGCTGATGTCAACAAACCTGACTTTGATATTAAGCTGGTCACACAAACCATAAATACAGAGCGGGCTGATGAGATCGAAACCAGTTTGCCTCCGCACATCTATTGATTTGCACATGGCTTTTTGAGCCAAAGTTTGTCTTTCCCGTTTCGTATTGAAGTAAGTAATTTTATTGATCACACTTTTTCTCCTCCACTTCGCATTGAGGCAAGAATTGTTAAAAGTCTGTCGAGGTCTTCTGGTTTCAACTTTTGAAGTTCTCTGGCTGCAAGCTGAAGTTTGTTATCGCGGACATCAACTTTTTCTGCTCCTTCACCTATTAGCCAGGACATACTCACGTCAAAAATCTCAGCAAGTTTTGCCATTTCTTCAGCAGAAACGCTTCTATTACCAGCTTCTATCTCTGAAACAGAGGGTCGATGAATACCCAGAATCTTGGCTACCTGAGCCTGCGAAAGACCAGCCATTTTACGAGCTTCACGAATCCGGTTCGCGATAATTGCTTTTTTTTTATCTGTATGACTCATATTTAAGTCTCTCCTTTATTGACGCTCTCGCAGACTATAGCTGCTGATTCGCTGATGGTAAGTCGTCTATTGCCATCCTTCGAGAGAAAAATGTTTTTGTGGTTTGGAATGTTCACTTCCAGTGCAGTGGCAAGCATACCAATCGCGACAGGCCAAAGCATACTGTCAAACCCCTCAAGGTCATTAAGAGGACAGGTGGTTGCCATGATTCCGCTTCCGTCATATCCGCTAACGCTTTGGATATCCTGAAGCACCCCTACAAGCTTTACCTCCACATCTTTTAGGTTCATAGGACGACCTTTTCTTACGTAATGTAATAATATCTTACATAACTGTTTGTGGAATGTCAAGGGGGTAGTCTTAATATTTTTAGATGATGGCGAATTTTTAAGATGCGTTTACCCTCTTGGGTACGCACCTTACGACTAATTAAACGGAGATTTGCGCACCTTGAGTATCAAGAGAAATCGCCCTGACATCAGCCTTAACCCCAAACTCCATCCAAGCAGCCGCCATTTCCCTCACAACCGCAACAGCATTAGTAACATCAGTTAAAGCCAAAAGCGTCGGCCCCGCACCACTAATTACCATTCCACAAGCCCCTGCATTCAACGCAGCTTGTTGCACAGCTTCATATCCCCGAATCAGAGACTGGCGGTAAGGCTGGTGAATTTTGTCTTGGAGGGCGCAGCGCAGCCAATCTCGATCGCCCTCCGCCAAAGCCCGCACCAACAAACCCAGGTGTGCAGCATTGAAAATCGCGTCAGCCCTGCTGTAATCTGCGGGTAAAACCTTCCGCGCTTCGGCTGTGGAAAGTTCAAAATCGGGAATGGCTACCACGGGCACAATATCAGGATGCCAGGGAATGTCGCAGATTTGCCAGGGAACCCCCCCCTGCCCCCCCTTGCTAAGGGGGGGTGTAAGAGGGGATTCTTCTCTGAGCCCCCCCTTACTAAGGGGGGGTTGGGGGGGTAATTCTGGTTGCACTTGGCTAAGGGAAAGTTCATCTCTGAGCCCCCCCTTACTAAGGGGGGGTTGGGGGGGTGCATCGCTAGCAGCGAGGCGACAGCCTCCCAACAAAGCGGGGACAACATTGTCAGGATGTCCTTCAAGTTCGATCGCCAACTGCATCACTTCCACCTGACTCAAAGGCTTTCCGGCTAATAAATTTGCACCGACTAACCCGCCGACAATGGCTGTGGCGGAACTTCCCAAACCTCTAGCCAGGGGCACTTGCATATCTATATGTATGGCGACGGGGGGCGGCGATTGATTGAGGCGATCGTATAATTTGACAAATGCTACATAAGCCAGATTGCTGTCATCTGTCTTGACTTTGGTGGCTTCTGCGCCTGTGACTGTAATTTTTAGTTTCTCGGTTGCGGAGGGTTCGAGAAGAGAGAATTGAAAGGAGTTGTAGAGGCTTAAAGCGGCGCCGATGCAGTCAAAACCGGGGCCTAGGTTGGCGGTTGTGGCGGGTACGGTAACGGTGAAGGTGGAAGTTGCGGACATTTTTTGAATAGTAAATTTTGAGTATTTAACCGCTTGGGAACAGAGATAAATTGTTGATATCGGTTCGATCGCCTATTTTAACTGATTCTTGGAACATCTTCGTAAATTTGTGCGATTCGTTGCTGTTACTTTTGGTCGTGTAAGTATCAGCTTTGTACTCGCTATCCCACTGCTGTTGATTTTCAGAATAGTTTTCACTTTCGTTTTTAGAGCTGGGTTGTCCGGCACTGTTGCTGCTGGAAGAGTTCGACTTGCTGATTGATGTTTGATAATTGTTTTGCACAGTTTCGATCGCCCGAAACAGAAAATCACCTAAAAACGGGCGATCGATTATTTGCAATTTGTGCAGGAGTGCGATCGGGAGATGCAAATTTAAAGTTAATCCGTGTCGTAATCAAGATCCTCCCACTCACCCCATTCATCCTTACACCATCCCAAACTACGCCAATACCCATGACTATCGGATTGTTTTTCAAAAACAAATTCAAGGAGGCTCTCACCTGTTTTTAAGCATAAACGCTTTTTGCTAGTCATGTCGAACAAAAATAGAGTAAGACTAACATGAAAAATATCTTCCCCACTTTCAGTTCCTACCATACCCCCGCCAATAACAGCCGACCATGCTGTATGATACAAAGGAGCATTTTCTTGTTCTTCACTCCAAATCCATCTATTAAATGATGGGGAATGTGAATATTTGATATTTAAGTTGATTTCAGGATCTCGGTGAAAATCCTGTCCCAGAAAAGTTTGAAAGTCATCAAGGATTGCATCAATAATTTCCTGCCAGATTTCTTGGGTATATGCTTCTGCATATTTCCCTGCATTCCAAAGCTTTTGTTCGAGAATTGGATTCATATTTTGACCTCCAAGATACTCATTTACTGATTTCCAAATAATGGGGGCTATTCATCCATTTATTAGGAGAGACAGGCGTTCCTGCTTTGACTCGACCGCCTGGAAATCTACTGATTCCGCTACGACCATATGCAGTTATCACGCGAGTAAAATCATTATTTTGAGTGATAACTACGTTCCCATCCTTATAGAATACAGTAACTTGCCGACCATTATCATTTATCCCGATAAACACACGCTCTGGTTTGTTGATGATATCTGCTTGTAGGTGCTCAGAAAAATCATGCTTACCCGCATGTCCTGCCTGACCAGACGGATTTGGCAATGCACCCTGCATATCTTTGTCAGAAAATTGTGGTCTATTATGAACCCGCAAACCCTGTGATAATGATTCTTCATCAGTTAATGTACGCGCGCCCGGATGAAAAGTACCAGCAGCGTTCCCAGAATTAACCTGAAAAAATTGACTTACTATGGTGAGGATATCTCGCGCACTAGCTGCCGTCATATTACCAGCAGCTACTAGCGCTGCTACCTGTGCGGGCGCTGCCACTAAAGCACTACCACCACTACCTCCAATAGTCAGTCCGATCAACAAAATCCCTAGTATTCCCGCTAGAAAAGTTAATCCATTGGCGATAGCTCTTCCTGCCTGAAAACTCAGATTATTCCGGTAATATGCCTCAATTTCAGCATGGGATTTTGCTCCTGGTGGGTACAAGAGGTCAGCTACATCCTTGAGGATACCGACGCCATTTATCAGAGAGTGGTAAATGAATCCTTTGAGAAAATCTATGACAGCACGTTTTCCCTGTGCCATTACTCTACGAAATTCGCGGAGAAATTTTTGTATTTTGTCCTGATTTGGTGGGTTGCCACCACCAGAACCACCAAACCAATTATCAGGAAAATTATCCTTCCCACTCCCACCTGAAGAAGAATTAGATCCACCACTACCAAAAACATCTTTAAACTGAGGTTCCTTAAGAATAACAGTCGGCAACTTCCAAATATCATCGCTCGGCTTCGGCTGCTTCGTCAAATCCGGCGGCACCTGTTTTTTCGGAGCCTTATTCAACCGCGGCGCTTCCCCAAATTTCGGCACGTCATTCACCTGCGGCCCTGTTTTCTTCGGATCGAATCCTCCCCTTTTTGACTCAGATTCACTGGGCGCATACTTGCCATCTTTCCAACTAGACTTCGACCAACTCTCACTCCAATCATTCCGACCATCATCCCAGACTGTCCCGCTACGAGTCCAACTCCAACTGCTGCCACTACTCGTATAAACATTCCTTTTATTCACCGATTCCGAATCGTAACCGCTGATGGTCTCACTCCAACTGTAACCTCCTTTAAAGTAATTCTTGCTGTAACTAGAAGTCCAGCTAGAACTCTTGTAAACGTCACTAACTACACCTTTACTATCATAACTGCTATCCCTCGACCATTTCTCGTAACTCGAACTGCCATTCTCAGTTTTTCGACCATCTTTATAAGTTGTAACTGTCTGTGAATTACCAGTCCGGGAGGTATCGCTAATGTTAGATGAATTGGAATTGTTTCCTTCTGTGCTGCTGTTACTTTTACTCGCCGTTATTGTCGATTGGTCACTGTTACTTTTGGTGGTATAAGTATCAGCTTTGTACTCGCTCTCCCACTGAGCATTATTTTCGGAGTAATTTTCTTGTTAGTTTTTAGAACTGATTTTGCCCGAACTGTTGCTGCTGGAATAATTTCACTTTCTGACGGAATAAGTATCTCGATTGTGGATGTTAGTTGACGGCCCGTATTTGTAGTTTTGGGTGTCATTGGTCTGAGTTGCCGAGTAATTATTACCTCGATTGTTCTGCCAATAATTAGTGCTGTGTCGATCGCACTTTCACAAATTATTCATAGCGACATCTAAAATCAGGAACCAATGGGCAATTTCTATTAGTCAACGGATTTCCTTCTAGGTAGAGTTCCAAGAGGTTAGTTAAAGGTTTCAACTTACTAATATCAGCAATCCGATTGTTAGCAATGTCGAGCCTCGTTAATTTAGTCAGAGATTTTAACGGACTCACGTCAGAGATTTGATTCTCGCTGAGGTAAAGTTCAGTCAGTTTAGTCAGAGATTTCAGCGGGCTAATATCAGAAATTTTATTGTCAGCAAGGGATAGCACTTTTAAAGTCTTCATGAATTTCAACGAACTCACGTCTTCAATTTGATTATTCATGAGATAAAGAGACGTTAAATTAATGCTATCTAACATACTCAAATCAAAGATTTTATTATTTGTCATATCGACTAGAGTTAAGCTTGTCAAATATCTCAATGGGCTAATGTCATAAATTTGATTATTCATGAGATACAGTGTATTTAAGTTGGTCAATAATTTGAGATGGCTAATATCTGATACTCTATTTCGATTGAGCCACAGTTCATTTAAATTAGTCAAAGATTGTAAAGGAGTAATATCAGACACTTTATTATTGTTCAGGAATAATTCAGTTAGTTTACTTAAATGTTTCAATGGACTAATATCAGATATTTGATTTCTGCTAAGTCCTAAATGAGTTAGTTGATTTAGATGTTTCAATGGACTAATATCAGATATTTGATTTTTGCCAAGTGAGAGGTGTGTTAACTTTGTTAAATCTTTCAAAACATTAATGTTTGAGACTTGATTTTCAACCAGTACCAATGTCTTCAAATTACGCAGCTTTTCTAACTTGTTAATATCTTTAATTGGATTAAGACTTAAATCTAATACCGAAATATTTGTGAGATTTTTGAGAGGGTAAATATCAGATACTTGATTATACCAAATAGATAACTCTGTTAAATTAGTCAGAAATTTTAAAGGAGTAATATCAGAAATCTTGTTCCGATCTAAATGAAGAATAGTTAGATTGGTCAGCGAGCCGAGCGGGCTAATATCAGAAATTTTATTAGCACTGAGACTTAATTTTGTTAAGTTGTTTAAAGATGAAAGCGGGCCGATCTCAGTTATTCCATCACCCTCAATGCTAAATTCAGTACGACTAGAAAGCATTTTATTAGCTTTAACGCAGTCATTTGTACCAACATTCCGCAACATAAATTCGATAGTCTGCGTAGCAGCCTCACTCAAATTAGTCTTATTGACACACCAATCAACAAAGGGACGAGTGGCTATTGTTTGTACTTGTGCTTGTGACTGTGTTTGGGTCTGTTTTTTAAAATATCTAAGTGAATTGCATCCATTCATAACAATAATTAAAGCAACACAAACGATAAATGTAACTTGCCAATAGTATCTACCTAAAAATTTCTGCATCATTTTCATGGGGGAATAAATTTTTATCATTCGTTTGTTTTGCTTTTGAGAGGTAAAGTACCTCTCACTCAAGATATGGTTTTGCAGGTTAATATTAGCGCGGGCGCAATAAATGATTGCCGGGACGCCCAGCATTCAAACCTTGAGGGAAATTTCCCGAAGTCCGATTGCTTTTGTAAACCGTAGTGTTTTGTCCGTAGGAGAGTGGAACATCTTTTAGGTTATGCTCGTGAAGACCATACATTGCCCACTTGCTAATAACTCTTGTTACTTGACCGCCGGAAACTGCTGCCACAATTCCTGAGTGTTGAATCTCCCCTTTGTCATCCCGATAGATTACCACATCACCTACAGATGGATTCCGGGTAACAGAATACCCATTGTCTTTAATGATTGTTTCTACATCACTATTATATTTTATCCATTCTGCCCCCGCTAGGAACGTAAAGCCGTGGCAATTATATTCGGTAGTGGCATCGCCAACTGTCTTTAATTCGCCAGATAGGATAAGTTGCTTGTTTTCCTTAAGGGTTTGTACAAAACTCTGGGCATTACCAGGTGTGCGACCTGAAGATCCAAATCCAGTTGGTATCATCCTGTTAGCATCTGTGACATACTGGCGTGTTTTTGCAGACCTAGCAAGTAGCAACGCATCCAAAGGCTGATTTCTCATACGCAACTCAGTAACGATCGACCAAAGCGTATTGGGATCTACCTTACCATCACGTTTGAGGCGGTGAGCAGATTGCCAGCCAGCTATTTTTTTCACCGTGTCTTCTCCAAACACTCCAGTCTGAGCGGCACCTACTACCCGCTGAATCAACTTAATCGCATCCTTGCTATAACCTTGGGCATTGTTGTAGTCAATAGCAGCTTTAATGTCAATGTCCGAATCTTTGGGATTACCTCCACCAGGCCCGGCGAACCAATTATCTGGAAAATTTGGTGGTTCTGGCGGATTAGTTTCACTAAAAGTACGAGGTGGCAACTTCCAAATATCATCGCTCGGCTTCGGCTGCTTCACCAAATCCGGTGGTACAACTCTTTTCGGAGCCTTATTCAACCGCGGCGCTTCCCCAAATTTGGGCACATCATTCACAGAGGGCCCAGTTTTCTTCGGATCGAATCCTCCCCTTTTTGACTCAGATTCACTGGGCGCATACTTGCCATCTTTCCAACTAGACTTAGACCAACTTTCACTCCAATCATTCCTCCCATCATCCCAGACAGTCCCACTTCTTGTCCAACTCCAACTGCTGCCACTACTCGTATAAACAGCTCTTTTAGTTGCCGATTCCGAATCGTAACCGATCAGGGTTTCCGTCCAACTGTAACCTCCCTTAAAGTAATTCCTGCTGTAACTCGAAGTCCAACTAGAACTCTTGTAAACGTCACTCACTACACCTTTACTATCATAACTGCTGTCCCTCGACCATTTCTCGTAACTCGAACTGCCATTCTCAGTTTTTCGACCATCTTTATAAGTTGTGACTGTCTGTGAATTACCAGTCCGGGAGGTGTCGCTACTGTTAGATGAAGTGGTATTATTGCCCTCGGTGCTGCTGTTGCTTTTAGTGGCAGTTATTGTCGATTGGTCACTGTTACTTTTGGTCGTATAAGTATCAGCTTTATACTCGCTATCCCACTTGTCTTGACTTTCTGAATAATCTTCTTGTTGGTTTTTAGAACTAGGTTTTCCCGCACTGTTGCTGCTGGAAGAGTTCGATTTACTGACTGAATAATTATCACGACTGTGGTTTTTAGTATCAAAGTAACCTGATTGGTCGTTACTTTCAAGTGTGGCGACAGCTAACCATTCTGAAAACTTGCTACTACTATCCTTTACTTGTAGTTCTTAGTATTCTTCAAAATTACAGCCTCTCTCAAGCAGGTAAAACAATTCTTGACTTGATAACATCTGTCTATTGTACCCGTTCATGTTATCAGTAATGCAGGGCCATTGGGCAGCTAACTTAGCCGCTAATTCATAAGCAAAACGCCTACTACCTTCTGCTTTAGATATCTCTAATACAATAAATGTCTTGGGATCACCAAGAAGTTTTTCTATGGTAGCATTTAATTCCCATTCCTCTAATTCATTCCTGTTGCCAAGGGCAATCCAAATATATAATTCTTCCCTTATCAGACATGCAAAAAAAGGCTCTCCTGGTTTTTCAACAATATGTGCACCTGCTGTCCTCAAAAAAGATATTAACTCATCTTTTCTAAGATCGCACCTGGAAACAACTACTAGACCGTTTGACATTGTTAACTCTCCTTATCGCAGATTTGTTACGTAATCCAACAGTCCTTGCTCAGTCCGAAAAACTCGCACTCCAGGGGGAAGCTCGGCTTGTGCTAGCTCTGTGTAATTTGGGGCAAACAAAATTACTGGCTTGTTACTGGGATTTAGAAGTCTATCTGTTTGTAATTTAGCAATTTGACCCGCTTTCTGTCCTGTTTGCATAGTAACCTCTATAATAGCATTGCTGGTTTCTACATCAACATCTCCAACTGGAAGTTTATTGGCTCCTTTTTCTATCCTTCCATAACTGATTAAATCGTGTCTGAGCAGGTTAGCAGTTCTCGCCTCTAATTTAGTACCTGCGTTAGTTGATGCTAAATTATTTTGAATAGCCGCATCAAACCGAGTTGTCCAACGTCCTTGTTCAGCTAGTTTTAGTCTGATGCTTCTAAAGGCTACACCTACCAATTCTTGTCCGGCTAGGCTAACAAAGCGTTCAAAGTGATCGGCAGCTTTATTGAATCCAGCGTGATTTTTGGCATAAAAAGCATTAAAAACATATGAAAATAATTCTTTTACCGCTTCGAGAGCAATTCCTACTCTGCTAAGACCATATATGATGGCAGCAATTTCACCAAGTCCAGTCAAACCTAATACTGCAAAAACACTGAGAGTAGCAAGTAGTTGTGCCCAAAATTCCCATCGCATTATTGCTCTTAGAGCATCTCCCGGAAGCTTCGCAAGTCCTCGCCGTGCTGCCTCAATTAACTTTTTTTCAAAAGACCATCCATTAACTTCATCGGCTGGTAAATTATTAGCAATACCACCAAACAAATTATCAGGTAAATTATCTTTTGCACTCCCACCTGAAGGGGAACCAGAGCCACTACTACCAAAAACATCTTTAAACTGAGGTTCCTTAAGAATAACAGTCGGCAACTTCCAAATATCATCACTAGGCTTCGGCAACTTCACCAAATCCGGTGGCACCTGTTTTTTCGGAGCCTTAGTCAACCGTGGCGCTTCCCCAAATGAGGGTACATCATTCACCTGCGCCCCTGTTTTCTTCGGATCGAATCCTCCCTTTTTTGACTCAGATTCACCAGGCAAATACTTGCCATCTTTCCAACTAGACTTAGACCAACTTTCACTCCAATCATTTCTCCCATCATCCCATACTGTCCCGCTTCTCGTCCAACTCCAACTACTGCCACTACTCGTATAAACATTCCTTTTATTCACCGATTCCGAATCGTAACCACTTATCGTCTCAGTCCAACTGTAACCTCCCTTAAAGTAATTCTTGCTGTAACTCTCACTCCAGCGAGAATACTTGGAAATATCACTCACTACCCCCTTACTATCGTAACTGCTTTCCTGCGACCATTTCTCGTAACTCGAACTGCCGTCCTCAGTTTTTCGACCATCTTTGTAAGTTGTGATTGTCTGTGAATTCCGAGTGGTTGAGGTATCGCTACTACTAGACGAATTAGAATTGTTTCCTTCTGTGCTGCTGTTACTTTTACTTGCAGTTATTGTCGATTCGTTGCTGGTACTTTTGGTCGTGTAAGTATCTGCTTTGTACTCGCTATCCCACTGCTCTTGATTTTCAGAATAGCTTTCACTTTGGTTTTTAGAGCTGGGTTTAGCGGCACTGTTGCTGCTGGAAGAGTTCGATTTGTTGATTGATATTCGATAATTTTATTGTAGAGTTTCGATCGACCGAAATAGAAAATTAGCTCAAAACGGGCGATCGACTCAAAGGAATTTGTACTCCAATCACCAAGGCATAACCCATTGGTCATTGAGTAAAGCATAGGTTGATAGAGTCAGATCGAGCGGATCAGAAATAGTCGGAAATACTTCCAGAATCCGTTCAAACCAGATCCGGGAATCGAAATTAGTTCCTCTCGATAACTCAATCAGCAGAGCGGTAACGTAGGGACCAGTGGAAATTATTGAATCCGCATAGTGAGCAAATACAGATTCTTCAATTTGTACGTGTTGTGTTCGTAATGTTTTGATCAGAGACATTCCAGAACCAATAGCATTTTCTATGTCATTTTGCGTCAGCACTTTGTTGATAAGAGGACGACTACCTAACAAACGAATGTACTCGGAGTCATACATAATTTTTAAACGTTCGTTTTTTAATTGTTCCTCCCAACACCACGGTTCTGCTTCGGGATCTATTTCCACAACTGTGAAACATCTGCGGCCTGTTTTAAGAGCTATATCCAAGAATCCAGCATCCAAATATGGGTCGCCTGTTCGTGGTTCCATTTCCCACTGATTGAACAAATTACGCAAAAGATCAGGTCGAGAAACAGAAAGAGCCAGAACCCTATCTTCAACAAAGGTTGAGGAGCAAGCTATATAACTCCCAGTGTCCATCCGCAACTCATTAACATCCAGACCTCGCAGTGTCTGACAAATACTTTGATCCAGACCAGCAGCAGTTGCTAACAGTTCCCAACGAATATCGATACGTTGCGAACAAGCTTGCTTTAGTTGCTCTAGTAAGAAACTTTTACTTCTATCCATATATGACCTCTAGCATTTTCACTTGTACTCCAACTGGTAGGTGTACCACCCATTTCTCTGACAGCATTTTTCAGAGTGTTACCCAAGAGCGTATCTTGAGGAGCAATGCCCTTTTCAATAGCTTCTAGGGTGGGAGTGTTAGTTATATTCGTGAATCTGACCGTTGAGGGTCTATTTATTCTGTTAGTTCGTAAGGCATCTGCAATCATCCTACCACCAGAACCACTGGGGAGATCGCGTCTAAATATTTCTGACACCTCAATAACGCCTGGATTAACTTCTTTGAAAGTTACAACCGCAGGGCGTGAGTCGTTAGGTGTTGTGCGCCACTGTACCATAGTATCCCCATCATACGTTTGACTGCTACTTGCAGGTGGTTCATAGGATCTACCTCCTCCATTGCTACCTGATGAACTCTGAAAAACTACCCCCAGATTTTCAGCTATGTCGGCTAATATATTTTTTAATCCACGAGAAGCTGTAGCAGAGCCATGTAGCGCTAGAGCGGTTCCTGCTACTATGGCAGGAGCACCTGCAATGCAGCCAAATCCTGTTACACATAAACTACCACCGCCACCAGCAGCGCCGATACCCCCGATGATCTCTAAAATTCCAGTAACAATTGCTGCCCCATCTCCAAAGGCTCGCCCTGCCTTAAAAGTCCAAGTTTGAGGAAGCCCACGCTCCACATCTTGTTCTAGTCCGTTCCATCCAGGGATTAAAACCTGCAATAACCATCTGGCTGGTTCCCCATTATTACGCAACCATTGATATACTGCGCCAGCAACAAACTCTCCAAGAGGTCTAAAAAACCTTAACAATTTTTGAATAACTTCTGTTAGTGCAGAGCGTTTGTTTGGAGGTAACTTGCCACCAGAACCACCACCCCCAGAACCACCAGACGGATTATTAGCTAAATTATCATTCCCACTTCCACCCGAAGTAGAATCAGAGCCACTACCAAAAACCTCTTTAAACTGAGGCTCCTTAATAATCACAGTCGGCAACTTCCAAATATCATCACTCGGCTTCGGCTGCTTCGTCAAATCCGGTGGTGGCACTTGTTTTTTCGGAGCCTTATTCAACCGTGGCGCCTCCCCAAATTTGGGCACATCATTCACCTGCGGTGTTGTTTTCTTAGGGTCAAATCCTCCCCTCTTCGACTCAGATTCACTCGGCGCATACTTGCCATCTTTCCAACTAGACTTAGACCAACTCTCACTCCAATCATTTCTCCCATCATCCCAGACTGTCCCGCTACGAGTCCAACTCCAACTGCTGCCACTACTCGTATAAACATTCCTTTTATTCACCGATTCCGAATCGTAACCGCTGATGGTCTCAGTCCAACTGTAACCTCCCTTAAAGTAATTCTTGCTGTAACTAGAAGTCCAACTAGAATACTTGTAAACATCACTAACTACACCTTTACTATCGTAACTGCTGTCCCTCGACCATTTTTCGTAACTCGAACTGCCGTCCTCAGTTTTTCGACCATCTTTGTAAGTTGTGATTGTCTGTGAATTCCGAGTGGTTGAGGTATCGCTACTACTAGACGAATTAGAATTGTTTCCTTCTGTGCTGCTGTTACTTTTACTTGCAGTTATTGTCGATTCGTTGCTGGTACTTTTGGTCGTGTAAGTATCTGCTTTGTACTCGCTATCCCACTGCTCTTGATTTTCAGAATAGCTTTCACTTTGGTTTTTAGAGCTGGGTTTAGCGGCACTGTTGCTGCTGGAAGAGTTCGATTTGTTGATTGATATTCGATAATTTTATTGTAGAGTTTCGATCGCCCAAAACAGAAAAATTATCTAAAAACGGGCGATCGACTCAAAGGAAATTGTACCCGGTGTGCGATCGCCCTGAAAGGTCAAACTATCGACAATCATTCGATAGCACAAATCATATCGAGGTCAAATATTGATGGCAACATTGGGTCTGGCTGTTCAATTTGCAGATATTTCTCTCCACAAATTTTTTCTATTGCGCTCAAGGGTTTACCGCGAGCTTTGGCATACACCTCTACCCATGCCATCACTTCTTTTCTTTCGGTCTCATCGATCGTTCGAGCAATTTTTTGTAAAGCTTTAAGCGTTAATGTTTGATTAATTACATCAGATATGAGTAATACCTCAAAACACTCATCACTCCTTTCATCGGGATTAAGACATTCTGGTGGTGGCGGTGCAACATTCCTCAAATTATTTCTGATTTCATCCCTTAGCTCATAACTCGCTGAATTCTTAATTTCTGGGATCATTGAAGCTAATATTACAGGAAGTAGGATTGGTTTACGCCCTGCTCTTGGCTGCCAATAAATACCTGTCAGAAAAGACTTCCATGAAAACATTGCCCAGCGGAATTCACGACAAAAAAAGTGCAGCAAAACCCATTGTTCTAACTCCATAGCTACTTCTACTCCTGACTGAGCTGCAAGTTCTAACAGTGCCTTTTTAACAATCTGTTGTACGATTTTTCCGTGCCAACCATTATTTATTCCTATTTCCCAATATCTGACTTTTGGTCGCATTTCATAGTCGATCGTAGCCTGAGTATAGATCGACTGCCAGACTTGGGGTTGCTCCACTATAGAGTTTGGCAACCCCATCAAAAACAGAAACTGGCTTGCCCACGGAAGGGTGGGTAGAGATAATGCTTGAAGCCATGTACGACCATCACAGTCTCTCCAAGGATATACAAGTTCCATACAGTTTATTATGTGACTTTAGATTTGTAATTCTCGCAGTTGTTGATTGAGAAAATGGGTCTGTCAATGCCTAGGTATCTGAACAGGAAGTGACAAAACCGCTGCAATTCCTACCAAAATGGCAATCACAAGGCTTGATGTTCCTTCGGCTACTATTAAAAGGCCATTTTTGAGCTTTGCACCCAGTGCAAAAGCCTGTTGTAGCAACTGATTCGGCTGACTGGGAGGAAGTGGTTGTGCTGGGGGTTCTTTCTGGGCATATTCCTTAGCTGTATTCAATAAATCTTCAGCTCCTAGTACCATTAGATCGTCCTCGTCACAACCAGACTTCTCGAATTCGTCGAGCAATTGATTTAACCTATCTCGCACTTTTCTGTATCTCGCCTGATGTCCTGCCCATGACCCTTTACCATCAGCCATATTACGATTTTCAGCTTGAGGATACCCTCCTTGAGCAGCCATGTGAGCTTGGTAAAGACGATTAGTATTATTATCATTCAGCATATCTTGTTCACGTTTTCTCAATGATTTTTCCAATTGTCCTTGTTCATTAATGAAACCTTGATATAGCACTTCATCGATTCTTTTTAGGATATCGTAGCACTTTTGCAAACCTTTGTCATGAAAAGGGGGAGGGGGCAGCGGAGGAGGATTAGAACCACCTTTTGGCTTAGGAGGATTAATAGCTAAATCATCCTTCCCACTTCCACCCAAGAAAACATCTTTAAACAGAGGCTCCTTGATAATAAAAGTCGGTATTATCCAAATATCATCGCTCGGCTTCGGCAACTTCACCAAATCCGGTAGCACCACTCGTTTCGGAGCCTTAGTCAACCGCGGCGCTTCCCCAACTTTTGGCACATCATTCACCTGCGGCCCTGTTTTCTTCGGATCGAATCCTCCCCTTTTTGACTCAGATTCACTGGGCGCATACTTGCCATCTTTCCAACTAGACTTCGACCAACTTTCACTCCAATCATTCCGACCATCATCCCACACAGTCCCGCTTCTAGTCCAACTCCAACTGCTGCCACTACTTGTATAAACATTCCTTTTATTCACCGATTCCGAGTCGTAACCGCTGATGGTCTCACTCCAACTGTAACCTCCTTTAAAGTAATTCCTGCTGTAACTCGAAGTCCAACTAGAACTCTTGTTAATGTCACTAACGACACCTTTACTATCGTAACTGCTGTCCCTCGACCATTTCTCGTAACTCGAACTGCCATTCTCAGTTTTTCGACCATCTTTGTAAGTTGTGACTGTGTGTGAATTACCAGTTCTGGAGGTGTCGCTACTGTTAGATGAAGTGGTATTATTGCCATCGGTGCTGCTGTTGCTTTTAGTGGTGGTTATTGTCGATTGGTCACTGTTATTTTTGGTTGTATAAGTATCGGCTTTATACTCGCTATCCCACTTGTCTTGACTCTCTGAATAATCTTCTTGTTGGTTTTTAGAACTCGGTTTTCCGGCACTGTTACTACTGGAAGAGTTAGACTTACTGACTGAATAATTATCACGACTGTGATTTCTAGTATCCGGCCCGTTTTTGTAACTTTCTGTGCTGTTACCACTCGTTACTGAGTAACCATTATTTCGATTGTTATTCCAAGAGTTAGTGCCGTTGGTACTGTTAGTTTCCTGAGACTGATTCTGGGTATATGTATCTGTATTGCTCTTATTTTTTGATTTGCCGTCATCGTAACTGGTGTTAGCATTACTGTTCCCTTCCGAATAAGTATCGCGGGTACTACTGCCGACGGTTTTGCCGTTAGTTGTAGTATTGTCCCAGGTGGAATTGATAACAGAACGGTTGTCGCTGCTGTTGTTAGTCTTGGAGAAGTCGCTGCTACTGTTGCTGTAAGAATTGGATTGATTGACTTCGGCATTGTCTCCGCTGTAAGTGCTGCTAGAATTGTTGCCGTTGCTGTTGGAATTTCTGTTGACTTTCCCTTGATTTTGGGTTGAACTGTTACTGACAGAATTGTAATTTTTGTCGGTATAGCTACTGTTTGTGGTTGATTTTCCACCGGAATCTTCTTGGCTGCTGGAGTTACTTGCTGCATAGTTACCGTCGTATTTACCGTCGGATTGAGATTTGTTGTTTCGGTAACTTTCGGCAGATGTCTTTATAGTTTGTGAAGGACTGGTATAGTTTCTAGATGAGCGCCATTTCTGATTGGATGAGCTTTGGTTGTTGCCAGTGCCTTCGTATTTGAGTCGGTTGCGGTTTTCCTGGGATTTATTTTTGTTTTCTATTGAGTATAGGGAAAAGTTTTTGTCTGTGTAGTCCCTGGCTGTTGTGGTTGTATCTGTTGTCTGTTCGTTAAAAGAGTTGCTATTACTGTTGGTACGGCTGCGACTTTTATCCCAGTTGGAGTCTGTGTGTGAGTAGTTGCTATTTGTTTGAGTGTTTGTGCTCTTTGTACCGTTTGAGTTGCTATTAGTGGTGGTTGTGTTTCGGGGTAATTCTGTGGTGTAGGAGTTAGTCCCTTGGTTGTAGTCTCCGGTTGAGGTGCTGGTAGTTTTTGGTGTGATTACTGTGGCGTTGGTTGCGGTCGGTCTTTCTGATGGTTTGGCTGTGGTATTGTTGGGGGTGTTACTGATATTTGCATTAGCACCGATCAGGGATTTTGTCAAGTATTTGGTGGCTGCCAATACTGGAATTGTGGGGATTGTTTCTGTGGCGGTAGCAATTGCCAATTCGCGATTTAAGATTCCGTATCCTGTCCTTTCGTCCCATTCGGGTACGTCGATGTCGGTGGCTGTTTTTAGGAGGATGTTTTTGATTTGTTGGCGGTTCAGGGATGGGTTTGCTGCCCACATTTGGGAGATGATGTTTGTGACTAGGGCTGCTGCTATTGATGTGCCTTGTTTTGTTTCGATTGTTGAAACTTCTTCTGTTTTTGGAATGCTGATTGGTGCTAAGATGTCTAGGCCTTCTCCGTAGCTGGAATAGGGGCTGCGGTTGTTGTTTTCGGCTGCGCCAACTGTGATGATGTTGTCGAATTCTGTGGAGGCTTGTCCGAGGGCGGAGACTAGGCTTCCTTGGTTGCCAGCCGCTGCTACAATCAGAATGTTGTTCTCTTTGGCGTATTTAAGTGCTGATTTTTCTTCGGGTGTGAGTTGGTAGCGTGTGGTTTCGCTACCGTCGGGGTTGATTTGGGTGAGGTCGAAGCTGAGGTTGACGACAGCGTTGGGTTGTTTTGAGGCTTTGGCGGTGTCTACAAATTCTATCAGGGATTGATGCCAGTTGCCGCTACCAGTTGCTCGTCCCAACCAAATAGGAGGAGATTTTTTGGTGTCGCTTTGATTGTTGGAGTTACTGATAATTTCTAAAATTGTGTTTCCGTGTTGGTTTCCTTGGTTTGGTTGGAGTAGGGGATTGTTGTCGTTGTCGATTACGTCTTTTCCGAGGATAATTTGGCTGTAGTCGATGTTGGGATTGTTGGCGACAAAGCCGGTGTCGATGATTCCGATTAATGGTTGGTTTTTTTGGGAGAGATGGGGAGTTATTTCTGGTTGGGTTTTTGTGCTGGTGATTGTGTATTCGTTGATGTTTGTTTGGGATTCGGTTTCGGAGTCGGTGATGTTATGAAGTGAGTTGTTTGGCTGGTTTTCGTCTGATGGTATTGCGGGAGTAATTGTGATTTTTTCCGAGTCGAAGTCGGGGTTTAGATATTCGTCGATGGTTGTTGGGGGCTGATTGTCGCTGTCGGCGATGATATTTTCTGATTGTTGTGAGTAATGGTTTTCAGTGACGGCGATTTCAGGAATAATAGTTTGGGTGTCGGTAACTATGTATTCTGATGCGGATGGTTGATAATTTTGGATGGATTCTGTTTCGGAAATGAGAGGAAATTGTTGGGCTAATATGCTGTTGAGAGTTTCCCACAGTGTGGAAATTTCATCGGGAGAAATTAGCGGGAAATTTTCAGCAGTTTCGCTGGCTATTTCGGGGGTATCGATAAGTGTTGGGGAGGTATTTGCAATTTCCCCGGTGAGAATGTCTGTGGATTCTACTGGGATTGCTGCTATTTCTGGTTTGTCTGGTTGGATAAAGACGAGTTTTTCGATTTTGTCACCTGTGATTTCGTCGATTGAGTTGACAACTGTAATGGCTGGTTGAGTGTTTTCTGAGAAAGTTGGGATGATATTTTCGGAAACTTTCGAGTTTTTGGTTTCTGTCGCTGGGGAATTTTCCAGTTTTGGATCGACAGGATTTCTCGCAGAATTGGGAATTTCGGAAACAGTCGAGTTTTTGGCTTCAACTACGGGAGATTTTTCCAGTTTTGGATCGACAGGAATTGTCGCAGAATTGGGAATTTCGGAAACAGTCGAGTTTTTGGTTTCTGTCGCTGAGGAATTTCCCGTTTTTGTTTCAACAGGTTTTGTTGCGGAATTAGGGCTTTCAAAAACTGTCGAGTTTTTGGTTTCTGTCGCTGAGGAATTTCCCGTTTTTGTTTCAGCAGGTTTTGTCGCAGAATTGGGAATTTCGGAAACTGTTGAGTTTTTGGTTTCTGTCGCTGGAGAGTTTTCGGGTTTTGTCGCGGAATTAGGGCTTTCAGAAACTGTCGAGTTTTTGGTTTCTGTCGCTGAGGAATTTCCCGTTTTTGTTTCAGCAGGTTTTGTCGCAGAATTGGGAATTTCGGAAACTGTTGAGTTTTTGGTTTCTGTCGCTGGAGAGTTTTCGGGTTTTGTCGCGGAATTAGGGCTTTCGGAAACTGTCGAGTTTTTGGTTTCTGTCGCTGGAGATTTTTCGGTTTTTGTCTCAGCAGGTTTTGTCGCAGAATTGGGAATTTCGGAAACTGTTGAGTTTTTGGTTTCTGTCGCTGAGGAATTTCCTGTTTTTGTTTCAGCAGGAATTGTCGCAGAATTGGGAATTTCGGAAACAGTCGAGTTTTTGGTTTCTGTCGCTGGGGAATTTTCGGTTTTTGGATCAGCAGGAGTTATCGCAGAATTGCGAATTTCGGAAATTGTAGGATTTTTGGCTTCAACTACGGGAGATTTTTCCAGTTTTGGATCGACAGGAATTGTCGCAGAATTGGGAATTTCGGAAACAGTCGAGTTTTTGGTTTCTGTCGCTGGGGAATTTTCCAGTTTTTGTTTCAGCAGAATTTGTCGCAGAATTGGGAATTTCGGAAACAGTCGAGTTTTTGGCTTCTGTCGCTGGGGAATTTTCGGTTTTTTGGCTTGACAGGAGTTGTTGCAGAATTGGGAATTTCGGAAACAGTCGGGTTTTTAGTTTCTGTCGCTGGGGAGTTTTCGGTTTTTGGCTCGTCCTTGGGAATTTCGGAAATTGTGGGATTTTTGGCTTCTACTGCGGGAGATTTTTCGGTTTTTGTCTCAACTGGATTTGTCGCGCAAGTGCAAATCTCTGAAACAGTCGAGTTTTTGGTTTCTGTTGCTGGGGAATTTTCGGATTTTGGATGCGTCGGATTTGGCTCTGAATTGGGAATTTCTGAATTTGTCGAGTTTTTGGTTTCTGTCGCTGGAGATTTTTCGGGTGTTGGATCAACAAGAGTTGTTGTAGAAATAGTATCTGGTTTTTTTTCTGCTAGTTTTGTCTCGGTTTTGGGCGTAGCTTCAGTTATTAATTCTTTTTCCTGGTCCGATGTACGCAAACGAGAGCGGCGCTCTAAGTTAGTTTTATCTGTGTTGTCTGCTTGGAAAAGTCCCGACTCGAAAGGGATGTTACTGTCAGTTGCTTGCTGGGCTTTATCGCCTGTTATGATGTCTGTTTTGTCGGTTAATGCTTGCGGTTTTTCGGCGATGGTGTTGATTGTTGGTGTTGTATTTTTGTTGAGGATGAAGCTGTCTATGTCTGCTTGTTGGGCAACTATTTCTGGGCTTTTATCGAGTATTGAGTTGGTTTGGGCTGAGAGTTCAATACTGGATGTGGATGATGTTTGGTTAGTTGTTAGGAGATTTGTCTGGGCGGAGGGGGAAGAATTATTGCTGCTAGTTTTTGCTAGTTGCAAGTCTTCTGTGGTGTCTGGAATGATGGAAGTATTGACAGTTATTTTGGAGGTAGATGCTTCGATTTGTAACATGATTTAAGTCCTTTTTGATAATAAAAGTGACCAAAAGATGCTGAAGTTGAGAAGGTTAATTTGGAAAAATTTGCAAGCAAAGCGAGTCGATGCCATGCTAGAGTTTTCGGTTTTGGGTTGTGGATGCAATGTGCGATATCCACAGGTGAAAACCTGCCAGTATGGCTGACGAAAATTTGATTTGAGGGAAATTGATTAGTTTTTGTTATCTCTGTTATTAGCAGATGATATCTATCAGAATATCAATAACTTTTATCCAGTGCAAGTGCTTTTGAGCATCTTGAAGTAAACTTCATCGAAGCTTTAACTTACTTCCGTATGCTGAAATATCAGAGTGCGAATTTTGGTGCGAGTGAGAGTTTTAGAGTGGCACCGCCCAACTAATTTGCCTGTTTTATGTATAAAAAGTAACGTATAATGTGCGCTCATTTACGTAAAAGCCGATCGCAATACTCAAACTCGATCGCTCGGCGTAGAAAATCAAACTGATATTTAAGCGGGATTTTCGATCGCATCAGATATTCGATCGCACAATAGATTTTTTATCAAGCTAATTTAACAGGAGTTACGCACCCCACAAAAGAAACCGGGTTTTTTACCGAATCTGCGCGCTTTAACGAGTATTTTCGTAAAAACCCGGTTTCTAGGCCCCCCATGCGTAAATCCTACTTAATTAAGTCGAGATTTGCGCGCCTTGAGTATCAAGCCCGATCGCCCTTACATCAGCCTTCACCCCAAAATCCCCCCAAGCAGCCGCCATTTCCCTCACAACCGCAACAGCATTAGTAACATCCGTTAAAGCCAAAAGCGTCGGCCCGGCACCGCTAATTACCATCCCACAAGCCCCAGCATTCAGTGCAGCTTGTTGCACCGCTTCATATCCCCGAATCAGAGACTGGCGGTAAGGCTGGTGAATTTTGTCATTGAGGGCGCAACGCAGCCAATCTCGATCGCCCGCAGCCAAAGCCCGCACCAGCAAACCGAGGTGTGCGGCATTGAAAATCGCGTCAGCCCTACTGTAATCTGCGGGTAAAACCTTCCGCGCTTCGGCTGTGGAAAGTTCAAAATCGGGAATGGCTACCACGGGCACAATATCAGGATGCCAGGGAATGTCGCAGATTTGCCAGGGAACCCCCCCCTGCCCCCCCTTAGCAAGGGGGGGTGTAAGAGGGGATGCTTCTGTCAGGTTCCCCTTGGTAAAGGGGGGTGTAAGAGGGGATGCTTCTGTCAGTTTCCCCTTGCTAAGGGGGGGTGTAAGAGGGGATTCATCTCTGAGCCCCCCCTTACTAAGGGGGGGTGTAAGAGGGGATTCATCTCTGAGCCCCCCCTTACTAAGGGGGGGTGTAAGAGGGGATTCTTCTCTGAGCCCCCCCTTACTAAGGGGGGGTTGGGGGGGTAATTCTGGTTCCACTTGGCTAACGGAAAGTTCGTCTCTTAGCCCCCCCTTACTAAGGGGGGGTTGGGGGGGTGCATCGCTAGCAGCGAGGCGACAGCCTCCCAACAAAGCGGGGACAACATTGTCAGGATGTCCTTCAAGTTCGATCGCCAACTGCATCACTTCCACCTGACTCAAAGGCTTTCCGGCTAATAAATTTGCACCGACTAACCCGCCGACAATGGCTGTGGCGGAACTTCCCAAACCTCTAGCCAGGGGAACTTGCATATCTATATGTATGGCGACGGGCGGCGGCGATCGATCGATGCGACCGTACAAGGTGACAAATGCTACATAGGCGAGATTGCTTTCATCTGTATTGACTTTGGCGGCTTCTGCACCTGTAACGGTGATTTTTAGTTTCTCGGTTGCGGAGGGTTCGAGAAGAGAGAATTGGAAGGAGTTGTAGAGGCTTAAAGCGGCACCGATGCAGTCGAATCCGGGGCCTAGGTTGGCGGTTGTGGCGGGTACGGTGACGGTGAAGGTGGAAGTTGCGGACATTTTTTGAATAGTAAATTTTGAGTATTTAACCGCTTGGGAACAGAGATAAATTGTTGATATCGGTTCGATCGCCTATTTTAACTGATTCCTAGAACATCTTCGTAAATTTGTGCGATCGGGCATTGAAATTCTACGCTAGCCAAGCGAACTTCTTCGCCATCCGCGTAAGGATAGAGTTCCCAGCGCCCTTCTGCATTGCGCCGATAACATTCTACACCGATTCTTTCTTGATTAATCACTACGTATTCTTGTAAAGTTTCTAAGGTGCGGTAGTCGGCAAATTTATTTCCGCGATCGAATGCTGCTGTGGTTGGAGAGAGAACTTCTACGATTAAGCGCGGGTGGCGTTTGAAATAGTCAAGACTTCTATCTCTTTCGTCGCAAGTTACCATGATGTCGGGATAGTAAAATACGTCCGCTTGCTCAATTCTGGCTTTTATGTTTCCTGCGTAAATGCGACAGCCTCTGCCTCTAACGTGAGTTGTGAGCAAGTTGACTAGGTTGATGCAAATTGTTTCATGGGCATCACTTGCTCCTGCCATTGCATAAATTTCGCCTTGTCTGTATTCGTGTTTGATGGGGCTATTTTTTTCGCCTTCTAAATAGTCTTCTGGGGAGGTGTAGTTGTGGCTGATGTTGGCAATCATAGTTGGTATTTGTTAAACACTAAGGAAATTATACCATGTTGGCAAAAGCTATTTATTGTTCCAGCAGTTGAAGATGCTTGATGGCATCTTGATAATCGTTAGTTTTGCCTGATTTTTGATAGAATTGGGCTGCTGTATGATAATCGGCGATCGCGCCGTTGATATCTTCTAAGAATTCGCGGACTCTGGCGCGATTGTAGTAGGCATCGCCGTAGTTGGGGTCGATTTGAATAGCGCGATCGAAATCTGCCTTTGCTGCTGGGTAATCTTTGAGATCGCGGGCTCGAATTATACCGCGTTTGTTATGGGCTGCTGCGTAGTCGGGATTGAGGCGGATGGCTTCGGTGTAATCGGCGATCGCACCTTGAATATCTCCTGCTTCTGACTTGGCTAAACCGCTGTTAAATAAATCTTCTGCCTGATTTTTAACATTATTTATTTGAACTATTAATACTTCTGATTTAGCAGAGACAGCAGGAGATATATGACCAAAAATAGTAAAGATTGCTAGAGTCGCAATTAAGTTGTAAAATGGTGTTTTCATAATTTAGGTAAAAATTAGAGCTAAAGAACAACTAAATCCTGGCAATAAAGGCGATGTAAGTTCATCATTGTTTAAGAGCGTAGCAATGAGCCTTAAACTTGCTTGTTCGCGGCGATAAACTTCTATTTGTCGCAACCGCCAATTCACAATCCAGTATTCCTGTACTCCCCGCACTGAATAGAGTCGGAGTTTCAAATCTCTATCCCGTCTTTCATTATCTGCACCTGGGGACAATACTTCAACAACTAACTCAGGTGAGCCGGTTAGATGTCCGGCTTCGTCTAGTAAAATAGCCAAGCGTTCATTGCTCGCCCAAACTAGATCGGGAATTACGTTATCGGCATCTGTGAAAATAAGGCCCGGATTGATTCCTGCTTGTCCTAAATTAGTCTCTCGCGACCAAGTATTAAGTTCTTGGTAGAGGTTGCCTATAGCCTGTTGATGTCCCCAATGCGGTGCTCTAGTCATAAATAGCTCCCCATCAATAATTTCATAGCGATCGCCATTATCAGGCAATAGTTCTAAATCGGCGGTAGTAAAGCGTAGTTTATCAGATATTGTCTGGCTCATACAAACACTCTTGATAGGTGATACAAAAATTATAGACGATCGAGCATAAGAAAGCATCCACAAATTTCAACCTGTGAGTGCAAAAGAAGGAAAAAACAAAACCCGCCCAGGCGGGTTTCTATATTCTTAGTCCGCGAAGGCGGACTTTGTTTGTGTAGTCGCGATTTCCAATCGCCGGATTTCCTGAGAATTACAAACCATGAGATTACTTCAGAACAGTCTTAGAAGCAATCCGAGTTTTCTTGCGATCGCCCTCACTCAACTCCTCACCGGATTGCAAACGAGTAGCAGAGGTTTGTAGGACAGTGGCGGCACTTTTATCGCCCATTTGCAGAGCCGTTTTAGCCGCGGTTTGAAGCATCGTGGCTGCGCCAGCCCGATCGCCTTGCTGCAATCTAGTTTCAGCAAGTTGAGTTTGGCGGTACTTAGCCAAAGCTAAAATGTGTTGCTGTACAATGGGATTGATTGCCGGCTGATAAACTGGCAGGACATTAGTCGAAATCACCACCGATTCAGAGAGCAAACCTGCACCGACTGTGGGATCGTCGTAGCGAATTTGCAATTGCCCGATCGCCTGTTTACCCTCTGGTAACTGTCCAATATAAATATTAGCCAAAACTACTCGTTCTACATCCTTCATTAAATCTCCCAAACGGACCATAAAGCGATCGCCCTCTTGCTGCACCGGTAATTCGATCGTATCTGGGGCAACTTGGGCGATGGGTTTAAGTTCGGCTAACCGTACCTTTGGCATTAAAGAAAATAGCAAATAAGCATTAGTCAGCCCCACCGATTGGACGCGGGTAAACAGCTTGCCAAACTCTTCAACAGCATCTTCAGGACGCTGAATATGAGCCAAAGCACCGCCACCGGCATCCGCAATTTTTTCCAAAATATCCTGATTCCAGTTATCCCCAAATCCCAAAGAATTCAAAGTCATGTTATACTCTGCGGCCAGCTTTGCCAACTTCAAACAGCGGTTGTTGTCGCCGTGTTCATTTTCCCCATCAGTCAACAGAAATGCCTGAGAGATAGTTTCTTTTTTGCCTTTGCCCAACTCTTCAATACCTAGCTTAATGCCCTCATCAATTGCCGTCCCACCAGCGGGACGCAATTTCTCAATTTGCCGTTTAATACTAGCGGGGTCTTCCACAATTTGGTTAGGGACAAGGACTTTAGCTTTGTGGTCAAAAGCAACCGCACAAAAGCGATCCCCAGGCTTCAATCTGTCGAGGAGGCGTCCGGCGGCCTGTTTGACGGTTTCCAAAGGACGTCCGTTCATGGAACCGCTGTGGTCGAGAATCAGGCACAGATTTAAGGGTACGTTGGAGTCGAAGTCCGAGGTGGTCGCAGACACCGAAATGGCTAGCTGGCGCTGGCTTGAGGGCGCATCCGCGTCCAGGTTGGTGTCGTTTAAAGCAGGGAGCAAACTAACTTTCATGCGGGATACCTAAAGATTGCGTTACTATTTCTTTAAGAATAACTCCATCAGTTCAGGCGACATTTCGATGAAAACACCCTTTAAAGCAATGCAATCGCAATACTACGGCGATGCCTCCTACCGGACGCCCCCCCCTGATTTACAATCGCTGTTGCTGAAGGAGCGGATTATCTACCTGGGCTTACCCTTGGTATCGTCCGACGATTTCAAACGTCAAATGGGGGTAGATGTCACTAAACTGATTATTGCTCAGTTACTCTACTTACAATTCAATGATTCGGAAAAACCGATCTTTTTTTACATCAACTCGACAGGAACTTCCTGGTACACAGGGGATGCCATTGGGCAAGAAACGGAAGCTTTCGCTATCTGTGACACGATGAACTACGTGAAACCTCCTGTTCATACCATCTGCCTTGGTCAAGCGATGGGAACTGCGGCGATGATTTTGTCTGCGGGAGCTAAAGGCTCGCGGGCTAGTTTGCCCCATGCTACCATCGTCTTGAATCAACCGCGGACGGGGATGGGACGATCGCAGGCAACAGACATCCAGATTCGGGCCAAGGAAGTCCTGGCAAACAAAGCAACGGCAATGGGTATCCTGTCGAAGAATACGGGTCAGCCCGTGGAAAAAATTGCCAAAGATACCGATCGAATGTGCTACATGACCCCGGAACAAGCCAAAGAATACGGACTGATCGATCGGGTGCTAGAAAGCACCAAGGATTTGCCAGTACCATTGCCGGCGCTAGTTTAACCCTTTCCTGCTAGGGGAAGGATTTTTGAGTCTGATTATTTTTTTAGAAGCTTGGATGGTGGTAGCTATGCCTGTTGATGAAATCCTGCGCGTTCCTTACAACATTCCTGGCAGCTCCAACTGGCAGTGGATCAATATATACACTCGCTTGAGCCAGGAACGGATCATTTTTGTGAACCAGACGATAACTACAGGTCTGGCAAATACTGTGATTTCAGCAATGCTTTACCTGGACTCGATCGAGTCGAAGAAGCCCATATATCTATACATCAACTCCTACGGCGACCCAATCGCGGGGGGAACAGTAAATCAAATGGCTGGGATGATGTCGGTGGCGGCAGGTTTGGCGATTTACGATACGATGCAGCATATCAAGTCGGAAATCCAAACAATTTGTTTGGGTCAAGCCATCGGTCTGTCGGCCCTGTTACTGTCCTCCGGGAGCAAAGGGAAGCGAGCTAGTCTCCCCCATGCGACAATCGCCATGGAGTATCCCCAAGGGGGGACCCAGGGTCAGGCAACAGATATCACAATCAATGCCACAGAAGTCCTGGCAAAAAAAGATTTAATTCTGGAAATTTTTGCGAAAAATACAGGACAATCTGTGGAAAAACTGGCGAAAGATATGAATCGCACGTTTTACCTGACTCCGCAAGCAGCTAAAGATTACGGGCTGATCGATCGGGTGTTGGAAAGCACCAAAGAAATATCTCAACCAACTGCCACAGTTTTTAGCTAAAGGAGTTGCCATTGAGGAGAAAATCGGTGGGATTAACTCCTGAATGGGAACTGCTAGCTGCTAACTGTTCATTACTGAAAATTTCACCTTTATTCTGTTAGGAGATATACGATGCCTATTGGCGTTCCCAGCGTTCCGTACCGGCTTCCCGGCAGTAGCTACGAACAGTGGATCAATATTTACGAAAGGCTGTTTCGGGAGCGGATTATTTTCCTCTCAGAAGAAGTAGATGATGGCATTGCTAATGCGATCGTGGCTTATCTGCTTTACTTGGATTCGGAGGATCAGAGCAAACCTATTTACCTGTACATTAACTCTCCCGGTGGCTCGGTGACGGCGGGCATGGCAATCTACGATACCATGCAGCACATTAAATCTGAGGTAGTGACGATTTGTGTGGGTCTAGCGGCCTCGATGGGTTCTTTTTTACTAGCAGCAGGTACCAAGGGGAAACGAGTCGCTTTGCCAAACTCGCGGATTATGATTCACCAGCCTTCTGGGGGCACGCGGGGACAAGCGACGGATATCGAGATTGAGGCAAAAGAGATCGTCCGGATTCGCCATCAGTTGAATCAGATTTATGCAGCTCGGACTGGTCAGACTTTAGCCAAAATCGAAAAAGACATGGATCGGGACTATTTTATGTCTGCTCAGGAAGCCAAGGAATATGGTTTGATCGATCGTGTGATTGAAGAACGTCTTTAAGTAAAGTTTTCCCTTCAGTAGTGCAGGCAATGCTGAAGGGAAAACCTCGATCCGCAGTAAATTTTGGCAGAGTCTTTACTTTAAGGATTCTGCCATATTTAATGGTATTAAGTAAGTCCACCTAATTAAATGCAAGCTCCACATCGCTCAAAAGCTTACTAGCTTGCTATTCTTCACATCGATCTTCTTCCTGAATTTCCCCCCTTGGGGGGGGTAGGGGGGGTGACTTCTTCCCTCTTCCTTCTTCCCTCTTCCTTCTACTTATTAGCGATGATTTATAGTAAATGGATATTGCAGATTATTACCGACAGTTAGGACTGAGATCTGGTGCGAGTGTGTCGCAAGTTAAGGCGGCTTATAGACAACTAGCCAGACAGTATCACCCCGATGTAAATCCGGGCAACGAACAGGCGAAGAATAGGTTTATTGCGATTACTGAGGCTTATAAGTTTCTGGTGAATATTGCTCTCCCCGATGGGGAGTCGAAAGTTGCGAATGATACTAAGCAGACGGGGACGACATCGGCATCCCAGATGCCAAAAACTCAACCACAAAGAGTGAAAGTGACTCGGAAAGCGTCGCCAATTGAAAATACCCAGGATTTGTCGGCAGCGGAAGAAAAGTTAAAGCAAGATGCTTATTTGCAGTTGCAGGAGTTGCTGAAGTATCAGAGGTTCCCACGGGCGATCGCCCTGGTGGAAGGTTTGGCACAGCGGATTCCCGATGATGCGGAAGTGCGTCAATGGCAGGCGATCGCCTATCAGCGTTGGGGAAGGCATTTAATAGGGGAAAAACAGGTTGATAAGGCGAGAATTTATTTAAAAAAGGCTGTGAAAACTGACCCTCACAATCGCGCGTTGTGGGCAGAAGTTGAGCGAGATTTTCGCAGGTTAGAACAGATTTATTGAAGTTGGGAATTTAGTTGGGTTCTGTGCAGGTAATCAAAGGCTTATAGTTTTGAGTTTTTCGAGAATAACTTGAGTATTTTTAGGTCTTTTTTCCGGCAGGGGTTCCATTAATTCGTCTAGAAAATATGGTAGTAAACCTTCCAGTTGCACCCCATGATTTCTCCAATTAATTTTACCAGTTGTCTCATCTGTCGGAAAGTCGATCGGCGGTGTACCTGTTAGTAAATGTACAAAAGTACGTCCCAGGGCAAAAAAGTCCGATCGCACTTCAGCTTTACCTAGAATTTGTTCCGGGGCGGAATATCCGGGCGAACCTATAGGCGTTGTATCAATCCCCGCTTCTCCCACAGCCCCAAAATCAATTAGTATCAATTTGCCATCGGGTTGCAACATCAGGTTTGAGGGCTTAATATCTCGATGTACTATATTATATTGGTGAATTTTGTGTAAAATATGCGTCAGTTGGGTGAGCCAATTAAGGGCTAGTTTGGGAGATATATGTTGGTTTTTATTTAAGAATTGTGCTAAAGTTTCTCCCTCAATTTTTTCCATCACTAAACAGGACAATTTCTGAGATTGTTGGGGTATTTTTATAGTGAAATATCCGTCAGTTTCAACTTGCGGAATTCCGGTACTTCCCACTAGCCAAATTAAGGTGCGTGCTTCCTGCTTGAATAATCGGATTAAAGGGGGATGATGAGTATATTTCAATAGTTTTAAAACTTTGACAGTACCCCATTGGTTTTCCTCGGTTCCCCAATCTGCGACTGCAAAAATTTCTGTAGGGAGTGCTGGATTGGTCGATCGCACTGGGTGGATGATACGATAGCGATCGGCAATCAATAAAGCCGTCCCGCAACTGTGACAATTTTGAGCTCGATCGCAATTCTCACGGGTTTTGCACTTGGGATTGATGCAGTAACTCATTTGAAGAAGTTATTGGTGAATATTTTTTAAGTAGGAATGTCGGTTTTCCCCTGGCTAATTTGCTCCTGGGATGCAAAACGAGTGGGCCAAATGCGATCGCAAAAAAACAAAGTGCCGGCAGTGACACATAGGGGAATAGCCAACAGGTTCAACAGCGGAATACTGACTAAACCAAAACAAACTAAACCAAAACTGCCACTAGCGGGCAAACTTCCGCGAAGGATCTCTAACTTTTCTTTAAAAGGTCGCCTGCGCCTTTCTAAAGGTGCATCTAAAAAGTCTAAACAGACAAGAGTTGCTCCCAAAGCTACTCCTCCTAAACTGCCTAAAATAGAGCCGACACCAGGGATAAAATTCAGAACTAGGAGTGGTATGCCGAAGCTCAACAAAATTTGTAATTTTCTGAATTCAAAGGCGATCGCTCTTTTGATATCCTGAAAAATGCTAGTCAAACTCATGGGTGCTTCTGCGGGCAATTGACCGTTACGCAGGAGCTCCAGTTGTTGAGATAATTCGCCGTACCAAGGGGAACCCAAAATCACGCCAAATTGTACTAATAAAAATCCAATGATTAGCAAAAGTCCGGTTACTAGGAGTATGCGTAACAACCAGCCAAAAGCGATGGTTAAGACGCCGAGAAAACTGAGCCACTGGGGCAAGTTAGCAATTAATGTATGAAAGCGGAGGGACAAATTGGCAACTAAAAGGTCTATTCCTGACAAACTGGGAAATAGTAATCCCAAATAAAGACTGATGCCAATTAAAAAATTTAGCACTACTGGAATTAATACATAACCCCAGAGCTTGGGTGTTTGCCAAAGCAGTGTGAAAGCTCGCAGAGGATAGGTGAAACCAGCCAGAAGTCCGATGGGCGCGCTGATGGCGCTGTGGGCGGGATTAGAATTGAGCTGCTTGGACATATAGAAGAAGGAAGTTGGCTTGATTTATCTAGGAGCGTCACTTTCTATTATTATTACGTATGAGGATTTATTGTAGGTAGCCCCAAAAGTGAAGCTTTTTATTTACCATACCCCGGAACTTACCCCAACGGACAAAATGCCAGCCTGTGCGATCGCCGTTGACGTGCTGCGGGCGACTACGACAATGGCAACTGCGCTCAACAATGGGGCGGAAGCTGTGCAAGTTTTCAGCGACTTAGAGCAACTGATGGGGGAGAGCGAAAAATGGCCGGCAGACAAGCGCATTCGGGCAGGAGAGCGTGGCGGTGCGAAAGTTGACGGATTTGATATGGGGAATTCTCCCCTCGACTGCACCCCAGAAAATGTAACGGGGAAGCGAATTTTCATTAGTACAACTAATGGTACTCGCGCTCTCCAAAGGGTGCAAAATTCGCCGATAGTTTTAACAGCGGCTTTGATTAATCGGCAAGCTGTGGTGGAGTTTTTGTTAGATAAACAGCCGGAAACTATTGGGATAGTGGGTTCGGGTTGGGAAGGAAGTTATTCCTTGGAAGATAGTGTTTGTGCGGGGGCGATCGCCCACAGCCTCTTGACAAAAACTGGTATTCCTGCTACGGATTTTGCTGGTAACGATGAAGTATTTGCAGCAATGGCGTTGTATCTCCAGTGGGAAAATCAATTGCATCAATTGCTAAAATCTGCTAGTCATGGTCAAAGACTGCTGCGTTTAGGGGTGATTGAAGATTTGAAATATTGCTCCCAAATCGATATTTTAGATGTGCTGCCAATGCAGCGAGAACCGGGAGTTTTGGTTAAGTCGGATGGGCAGGTTTTCTAAATAAAGAAGACGCAAATCAGGACTAATTTCGTGACGGCAAATCATCGGGGCAGCGCTGAATTAAACATTGGGCAATCCGTCGCGCTGCACCGGGTTTTCCCATGCGGCGCTTGCCATTTTCATCAATTACTTGTAATCGGTCTGGATGGTTCAACAAAAACAGGATGGTGCTGGCAACTTCATGGGGATGGTTGACTAAAATTAGGGATGGTCCTAGGAGGCGACTTTGAGCTTCTGCAAAAGCGGGTGTAAATTGGGGACCGGTGCCTTCGATGGCGATCGCCGGTTTTCCTAAACCTACAAATTGTTCTGTAGCGGTGCCGGCCATGGCGACGGCGACATCGGCTTCATACAAATAATCGTTAAAATTGTGCTGACTCAAAATCATGGTTGCTTGTTTCTGCACAAAGGTCAAAGGGAATAGGAAATTGGGAGATTCCTGGTTGATTTCTTGGCTAGGAGATACAGGAGGTCGTAAAATACTGCCTTCTCGCTGTTGGGTTCTAGTTTCGCCGTCTAGATTCCAGCCGAATAATTCTACTATGGAGCGTAGGGCTTCTAAATTTAATTCTGGGGAAATGGCTCCTAAAAATAGCAGTTTGCGATCGCCAAAAGTAGATAAAATAGCCGTTACAGCCTCTAAAATTAGCTGCCAATTAGCGTAAGCTTCCGGTGCTCTGGAACCCGGTAGTAAAGCGATAACGAGCGATCGCGACCTTTGGCGAAACTCTGGGCCCTTTTCGTAAAATCCGGGGGCTGAGTTTTCCGGTGCTAGGGAATCCATCATGGGATTTCCGAGATTGTAAGCGGGAATGCCTAATTTTTCCAAGGTCTCGGCCGTCAGGGCATCCCTGGGAAAAACGGCCCGACAGCGCCTTCTAGTCATCAGCCAGCGCTCCCAAGGCAAATAAACCGAGCCCGACCAAGCCTCCCAACTAAGACGTCGGGACGGACCAGTCACAGGCCCCTTTTCGTCTCGTAAATAATACTCAGACTTGGCGGTACCGACAAAGGCATAGGGGGCACCACTGAGCCAAGCAAACAGTAGTGGGACAATATCTCCGACTGCTAAAATAACCGTGTTCTGATTTCCAGACTGTTTTTGGTTGCGCACCCAAGCACGGATGGCTTTAAATTGAGCGATGGTAAGTTGCAGCAAGCCGCCTTTGATGTCGCGCAAAAACTCCCTTCCGTCCATGTAGATAAAGCCGCCAGAAGGCATCCGCTGCACCGGGCCGATGACGCGGGCGTTGTCCAGTTTCGCGAAAGCTTGCCCTTCGCCTACCAGTGGAAATACGGATATTTCTGGCGGATGTGGCTGCTGTTGCAGTTCCTGTAAGATGCGAAGGGCGATCGCGTCTTCTCCGTGACCGTTACTAAGGCAAAGTAATTTCAATCCCAAAACTCTCAAAAATTATATTATACTAATAAATGTCAACTAATAACTGTTAACTAATAACTGTCTCTACACCCTCAATATATTGCTTTAAAAGACTCCGAATTTGTTTAAGTCCAAATTTCTTAGCCAGTTGGCGGACGCGACTAACCAGGGATATTAACTTCGGCTCTAAACTTTCGAGCTTAACCGCCTCATCAAAAATTCCTTCGATGTCACCCATAGCTGCTAATTTTAACATTCTCGCGACAGACTCAGCAACGGGAGGTAATAAAGTAGAGTAAGTTGGCAACTCAGATTTGGGTGATACACTTGCGGTTTTTCGCTGTTTGCTTTCCACAAAGTCCTCATAAATCCATTCTAGTCCCAAATGTAACCCCAACTGTTCTAAAAAGTGATGTGCTTCGATGGGCTTGGGCATAAAATAATCGCAGCCAGCTAGTAGACTTTCTTGTTGCGTCTTCTCAAAAGCACTAGCTGACAGGGCAATTAAGACTACATCCTTTAATTCAGGTAACTGACGCACTCGTCGCGCAGTTTCCAAGCCGTCCATGACAGGCATCAGCAAATCCATTAAAATGACATTTGGTTTAAATTCCACTGCTTTGCGGAGGCATTCTTGACCGTTTTCTGCTTCAGCAATTTCAAACCCTAAACGGGAAAGCAGCTTGGATAACATAGATCGATTTAATTGATTGTCATCCACGATTAGCACTTTCCGCTTGTCGCCCACAAAGCCCACCAGCCAACGTTGTTCCTGCAAACTCGCCACTTCTAAGTAGCGTTTTGGTGCGGTCAATTCTAAGTCTATCCAAAAAATGCTGCCTTGACCTAAAGTGCTTTTGACTTGAATTTCGCTACCCATTAGTTTGGCTAATTTTCTGCTAATTGAAAGTCCCAGACCTGTACCTTCAACAAATCTATCAGCACCTACTTGATGGAATGGCAAAAATATTTCTTCTAACTTACTTGAGTCTATTCCCGTGCCAGTATCTTCGATTTGAAAACGAATTTGGAGAGCGTGTTTATCGGCAATTATTTTTTTGCAGAAGCGCAGATAATTCTGTTTCAGTTCCGAACTCAAAGTCGAGAGTTCCGTATTTTCTGCTTGTCCTCGCCTCCAGGCTTCTGTGCCGACATACCCGACTTTGAAAGTGACTCTACCACTGTTAGTAAATTTCACGGCATTTCCCAGCAAGTTTATGAGAATTTGACGCAATCTTTTTTCATCAAAATAGACTGATTGAGGCAGGGGAGATACTTGTTCGTAACTAAAATCAATATCTTTTTGGGAGGCTCGCATTTGAAACAGGTCGGAAATGTTTTTAAGAAAGTTAGTAAGATTTAACTCTGTGGGGTAGAGTTCCATTTTCTTCGCTTCGATTTTGGAAAGGTCTAAAACATCTTCGATCAGCATTAGTAGATGTTTGCCACACTGCTGAATGTTGTTGAGGCTTTCTTGATGATCTCGGCTTAAAGTTTTATCTGTTTTGAGGATTTGAGCGTAACCTAAAACGCCGTTTAAGGGTGTGCGGAGTTCGTGGCTCATGTTGGCGAGAAATTCGCTTTTGGCGCGATTGGCTGTTTCTGCGAGTAATGCGGCTTTTTGGAGGGCTGCTTCAGCTTGTTTGCGATCGGCTATTTCGGTTTGTGCTTGTTGAAATAGTGTGGATTGCTGAATGGCGATGGCTAATTGCACGCACAATTGTCTGAGGGATTCTATGTCTGAGGATTCCCAAGAACGCGATCCGTTGCAATCGTAGGCGATTAGGAGTCCCCAGAGGGGATTTTCGGTGGTAGTTCGAGGGTAGGAAATATTTTGTCCGGCTTTTAAAATGGGGACTATTAATTTAGCTTTGACTTCAAATTGATTCAGAAAATTTATGTAGGGTTCGCTCAAATTTTCCTGATGGATGTTTTCTATAGCTCGCACCCAACCTTGTTGGTAAAGCTCAATAAAATTTTCTGCAAAGCAGGGGTATGGAATGTTTAGATCCCTTAGTGGCGTGCGGTTTTGGGCAAGGGACTCGACCACTACCAGACCGCTCCAGTCTGGATTGAAGCGGTAAATAACTGTGCGGTCTGTTTGTAATAATTGTCGCACTTGTTCGACGGCTGTGGTGAGTATTTCTTCTAAATTGAGGGAGGAACGAATGCGATCGAGCATCGCGACTACCAGCCGTTCTCGTCTTAATTGTTGTACCAATGCCTTTTCGGCTTGTTTGCGTTCGGTGATGTCGGTAATTACTCCTACTAACCCGATTAAATTTCCTGTTTCATCTTTAATACTATCGGCTCGAAATAGAGTTGGTACCAGCTCGTTGTTGTTAGTTTTGATTTTGATTTCGCCTTTCCAAGGTTGGCCTTGGCGCAGGATTTTAAATATTTTTAATAATACTTGAGTTTTCGGGTAAATAACTATTGCTCCACCGGCTTTATTTAGTTCTGCTACTGTGTAACCGTACCGCTGAATAAAGGCTTGGTTGTGATAGATCGATCGCCCTTTGAGGTCAGCAATGACGATCGCATCGCTGGTACTTTCGACGGCTTGAGTAACGCGGAGTAGGTCTAATTCTGCTTGTTTGCGATCGCTAATATCAGTAATAGTGCCCACATAGCCTTTAATTTCGCCACCATCTCCGATTTCCGCTACTGCTTGACCGATAACCCAACTGACAGCACCGTCTGGACGCAAAAAGCGATATTCTGATTTAAAAGGAACTCGATCGATTACAGCCTGATACCATTCAGTGTTGACTCGCTCCACGTCATCTGGATGTATGGCATTCAACCAGCCTGTTTCTGCTGCTAATTCGGTCTCCACACCCGTGATTTCACTCCATCGTTGATTCACATAAAGGAAATTTCCCAAAGTGTCGGTATGAAATATACACACTGGCGATGCTTCTGCTAAAGTTTGGTAGCGGAGCTGGCTGGCTCGCAGGGCTGACTCGGCTTGTTTTCTGTTAGTAATATCGCGAACTATGGAAATTATCTCGCCACCTGCGAGCATGGTCAGTGATACTTCTTGAGGGAAAGTAGTACCGTCTAGACGCTGGCCAGTAGCTTCTATATGGCAATATCCTTTTTCTTTAATTGCTGGCATTATTTGGGAATCAAACTGTTGATATTCCGAGGCAGTATAGAGCATTTTCCAGTGTTTTCCCAACAAGTCAGATTGTCTAGAAAATCCATACATCTTCAGATAAGCGTGATTTGAATAAATATATTCCTCACTAGCATTGAGGATGGCGATACCGTCATAAGCAGCGGCTATTGCTACTGCTTGCCGCTGGAGTGTGGACTCTACTTGTTTGCGTGAGGTGATGTCGCGACCAACTGCATAAATTAAACCTTCTTGGCTAAATGGTGAAGCAGTCCAGAGCAACCATTTGTAAGAACCATCTTTGCAGAGATAGCGATTTTCAAAATAAAAAGTGGGTATACCAGCCATTAATTTTTTGACTTCAGCGGCACTGGATTCTCGATCGTCTGGATGAACAAAATCCAGGACTGGCTGGGCGAGAAGTTCAGCAATACTGTAGCCTAGGGCTGTTGACCAGGCTGGGTTTAAGCGTTTGAAATAACCGTCAAAATCCAGAATACAAAGCAAGTCTAAGGAGATGGTAAAGAAGCGATCGCGCTCTGCTTGGGCCTGCTTCAATTCAGTAATATCAATCACTAAACCATCCCAGATCATCTCTGATTTGCTCTCGGATTTTGAATGATTATTCAGTATTTCCGGTCTCGAACATCCTTGGAGCCACTTAACTTTTCCTGATGGCAAAATGTGCCGCCACTGTTGCTGCCATGGCTGCATAGTGGCAGCGGAAATGGCAATGGATTCTTCTACCTTTGAGATGTCTTCTGCATGAATTCTGGTGAAAATTAATTCGGCATTTTCCTGTATTACTTCTGGCTCTAGTTCATAGAGTTCGCGACAACCACAAGATACATAAGGAAAAGATTTTTTACCATCGGATGATACTTTAAATTGATAAATGGCTCCGGGTAGGTTGGCAACAAGTCTTTGAAATCTAGCTTCGCTTTTTTCTAGGGCTATTTGTTGGAGTCTGTATTCAGTGATATCTCGAATTGTACCTACTAATATTTTACTGCCGTCTGTTTTTTTAAACACTGTTTTTTTTGTGGAAACAATGTGTTTTTTTCCGCTGATATCTGTAAAATATTCTTCGGTTTCGTTAGGAATTTCTGTCTCCAATACTTCTTCATCTTTTGTCCAAAAAAACTGAGCTTCAGCTTTGGGGAAAAAGTCATAATCAGATTTACCGATGAGTGCTTGTCGTGGTTTTCCGAGCAACTCACAAAAAGCATCGTTTAAGATCATCCAGCGATGTTGCTCGTCTTTGACAAAAATTGGGTCTGGAATGACATTGATAGTGTGGTTTAAAAATTGCTCTGATGCTCTTAGTTGGGATTCGTAGCGGTAGCGATCGCTCACGTCCAAGACTACTTTAATCATCCGATCGATCGACCCATCGCGACGACGAATACAACGAAGAGAAACTCGCGTATAAACTATTTCCCCGTCTTTTCGTACCCACCTTTTATCGGAGATATACCCGTCTATCGTACCTGCTAAAACTTGAGATAATTGTTCAATGTTATTGCTATAGTCATCTGGATGAGTCAAGTCCAACCAGTTTTTTTCTATGAGTTCGTCACGGTCATAGCCTAGCAAATTGCACAAAGCATCGTTAGTTTCGATCCAGTTAAAGTTTTCAGAAATGGCTGGTTGAATAATTGGAGCAACGATGGCAATTCCAATCAGAGAATTTTCAACTACAGAACGATATTTTTCTTCGCTTTTTCGCAAAGCATCTTGACTATTTTGGCGCTCTATGGCGTAGCGGAGCGATCGCATTAAAAGTTCGCCATCTATTTTTCTTTTTACTAAATAATCCTGTACGCCCACGGAGATTAACCGCAGTGCCAGTTCCTGGTCATTTTGACCTGTCAGCACCACAATTGGCACACTGACACCATGCTGTTGTACGCTAGTTACTGTCTCAATGCCCCGACTGTCGGGCAGTGAAAGGTCTAATAAAATTATGTCAAATTTTTCTTGATTCAAATAGAGTATTGCTTCACTGAGGCGCTCTACTTTTGTGAGCGATATCTGCTGTGCATCGTTATCGCTCATTCCTGACAGCAAATCTTCTATTAATTCTGCTTCATAAGCATTGTCTTCCACCAACAACACTTTAAAGCAGGTAGGAGGTAAAGATAAGTCAAAAACTGCTTTCATAATAGTTAGTTATTAATCTCAAGATTATTGGTAAATCTAACTTGGATTGCACCTTGGTTGAGGAAGGTATTTACTAAATTGTAGCTACACATACATTACTATTAGAATGGCAGTGCGATGTCAGGCTATAAAAAATGTTGAAGCCAGATAATTATATCACAAACCAAACGTGATGTCAACGCACAGTTTTTCATCTAACTTGTTATTTTAGTAACTGAATAAAATATTTTTTATTTGTTTAATTCAAATAATAAAAATCACAAATTCAAACTATTTTTGTTGAGAGTAAAGTAAAAACTTGAACCTTGACCTGGTTCCGAATTTACCCAAATACGTCCGCCGTGAAGTTCCACAATTTTTTGACAAATTGCCAAGCCAATACCTGTCCCAGAATATTCTTTTTGAGTGTGCAATCGCTGGAAAATTTGAAAGATGCGTTCTTGATGCTGCCGTGCAATCCCAATGCCATTATCTGCCACAGAGAATAGCCAACGATCTTGCTGTTTGCAAACACTAATAGAAATATCAGGCGGTTCATTTTTTCGATATTTAATTGCATTCCCAACTAAATTTTGAAATAATTGCACGAGTTGGGAAATATCGCCATTAACTACGGGTAATTCACCATAGGAAACCACAGCTTGGGTATCACGAATCACCCCTTGTAAATTAGCGAGAGCTTGCTCTAATACCTGATTGCAGTTAGTAGGTTTAAAAGGCTTCTGACTGCGACCTACTCGCGAGTATTCCAGCAAATCATCAATTAAAGCTTGCATTCTCGTGCAGCCTTGAACAATATTCCCAATAAACTTATTAGCTTGACTATCTAGTTGTTCTTGGTAGCGTTTTTCTAAAAGCTGAGCGTAACTAGCTATAGTAGCCAAAGGTGCTTGCAAATCATGAGATGCCACATAAGCAAATTGTTCTAGTTCGGCATTAGAACGAGCCAATTCTTGATTGGATTTCAAGAGAGCAGATTCGACGCGCTGGCGATTCCCTATCTCTTTTTGGAGCAATAAATTTTGTTCTTGCAGGGTTTTTTCAATAGCACAGCGAGTGCTGATTTCTTCTTGCAAAATTTGATTTTTTTCGTGGAGAACTTCTTCGACGGCTAAACGGCTGCTGATTTCTTCTTGAAGAAGTACGTTTTGTTCTTTTAGCTGTTTTTGTAACTTCCGCAGAGTGAGATGACTTTCGATGCGTACCAAAACTTCTTCAAATTGAAATGGCTTGCTGATGTAGTCTACACCCCCTACGGCAAAGGCATTTACTTTGTCAAATATTTCATCTTTGGCGCTGATAAAAATTACCGGAATATCGCGAGTTATCGCATCATTTTTGAGATGTTGACATACTTCGTAGCCATTCATTTCCGGCATCATAATATCGAGCAAAATCAAATCCGGCGGATTAGAATTGCAGGCTCTCAGAGCCATTTGCCCGTTAATGACGCAGCGGGGCGCATAACCCCGCTGACTTAACATTGTAGACAAAAGACGCAGGTTTTCTGGCGTATCGTCTACTACTAAAATGCTGCCTAGTGAGGTTTTCTGTTCGTTATTATTCATGAGATTTTTTTGTTTCAGATTTAACTAAAGATAGTTGTGGATATTTAATTTTAAATTAAGTGATGGGAAATTTTGTTAGCTTTTCATTATAATAGACTACCTTCCCCTATTTGACGCCTTTTTTCTAACATTGCTTCTAATTTTTGAAATATCTCTATATCTTTAGGTCTGATTTCTAAGGCGATGGAGTACAATGCTGTGGCTGCGTCAAGCCGATGGCTCTCGGCAAAATTTTGGGCTACTTCACAGTAAAATTCCAGAGGATGTAGTGGCTGCTTTCCATGATGATAGTAGCTAGTTACTATGTCGGAATTTACAGGAGTTCTTTTTGTTAAAGCTTCGCCTAACTTTGTGTAAAGATTAGGGAGATTTTGGTCTAGTTGCAGCGCACCCAGGTAGGCGAAAACAGCATCGTTCCAGTTGTGGATTTCCCTCAAAGCATCACCTAAATTGTAATGAGACCAAGAAATATTTGGATTGAGTTGAATGGCGCGCTGGTAAGCGGTAGCTGCTGCTTTCCACTGTTGGGTTTTTAACAGGAGTTCTCCTAAATTATGGTAAGTCCAAGAGAATTCTGGATTGAGGGCGATCGCCCGCTGATAGGCAACTATTGCTGCTGGAAAATTTTCCATTTTAACTAAAGTAAAAGCTAAGTTATATTGAGACCAGAATAATTCTGAATTAATAGCGAGGGCTGCTGTGTATGCAGCCACGGCTTCCGACCATTTTTCTAGTTGAAAAAGAGCATCACCCAATTTGTGAAATGCTACAAAAGAGTTCTGGTCTAATTGAGTAGCGCGGTGATAAGCGGTTGCGGATTCTGACCATTTTTCTAATTTGTCGCAGGCTTCACCGATGCTGTAGTAACATGAGGAACAATGGGGGTCAATTTCAACACTGGTGCGGTAGGCGATGAGAGCTTCTTGCCATTTTTCTAATTTGAACAGAACGTTGCCTAAGTTATAATAATACCAAAAAGAGTTGGGATGCAAATCAATACTTTCCCGGTAGGCTGTGACCGCTTCATGCAAGAGTCCCTTTGCTTGCAAAGCATTTCCTAATTTGTAATAAAGCTCGGAAATTTCTGGTAAAATTTTGATAGCTTGGCGGTAGTTGGCAATAGCTTCATCCCACTGTTGTAGCTGGGTTGCAGCGTCGGCTAATTTATAATAAGCTTCGCAACAACTGGGGTTTAAAAGAAGAGTACGCTGGTAACAAATTATTGCTAATTCTGGTTTGTTTTGTGCGGATAAAGTATTGCCTAAATCGAGGTATTCTTCTGGTATTTCTACGGGTGTCAGCATGAGTGCTTGATACCAACAATGGGCGGCTTCCTCAGCTTTGCCAACTTGGGTAAATATGCGGCTCAAATTACGGTAAAATCCTGCAAAGTCCGGTTGTAGGGAGATGGCTTTTTGGTAACAGGCGATCGCCTCTTGCCATTGCTCCAAGGTAGCACAGAGAGTGCCGAGGTTGGCAAAAGCTTCGGCAAAATCGGGTTTGAGGGCGATCGCAACTTTGTACCAATACCTTGCGTCTTCTAGTTTACCCTGAGCTTGCAGCGCCTTCCCTAGGGTTTTGCAAGTCTCGGCGGAGTTGGGATCGGATGCCAAAATTTGTTGACAAAGTGCGATCGCTTCGTCTAATTTCCCTAAAGCCAAATATATTTCTGCTTGTTGTTGAAAATCGAGGGCTACTATTTCTGAATTCACTTTTTGCATTCCTGTGGAGTAATAATTACCTGTCAAAGTATATGTTACAACTTACCTAAGTTAAAATTCAACCAAGTACATCTACTGACCGACAAAAGGCGATCGATGTCTGCAACATTAATATAAACTCAATAGTAATACATTAACAGGGAGATAAATAATGTCAAAGGCCAAGGGGACACCGAAAGTAAGCGTAATTATACCTGCATATAATGGCGATCGCTACATCGTGCAAGCTGTAGAAAGCGTCCTGAACCAAACCTATACAAACTGGGAAATTATCGTCATCGACGACGGTTCTCAAGATGAGACCCATCAAGTGTTACAGCCTTATTTTGACAGAATTCGCTACATTTATCAAGAAAACCAAGGAGTAGCGGCCGCCCGGAATAGAGGAATAAAAGAAGCCACAGGTAACTTAATTGCTTTTTTAGATCAAGATGACTTTTTTTTGCCAAATAAGTTAGCAGCACAGGTAGCAGTATTTAGAGAATCACCTTCCTTGGGGATTGTCAATAGCGGGTGGCACTTAGTTAACGAACAAGGAGAGATAATTTCAGATATCAAACCTTGGGAATATTTCCCCAAATTAGACCTAGAAACATGGATAGTACAAATGCCCGTACTTCCCAGCGCGATGATGTTTTCACGCAAATGGTTAGAAATTGCAGGGGGATTTAATTCAGAGTTTGATTCCGTAGATGATGCCGATTTAGTCATCCGTTTAGCTGTCTTAGGCTGCGAAGCTGCTTGGCTACCCCAGGTGACAGTCGGTTATCGCCAGCATGACAAAAATGTGTCAATAAAAAAAGCTCTCCAACAAGCAAATCTGTTTATTAAATTAAAACATAATTTCTTCAATAAACCAGATTTGCCACAGCCCATCCGCGATCTAAAAAATCCTGCTTTCTACGAAGCATTGACATGGATGGCATGGCAATTGTACTATAGCGGCTATCCCGTGGCCGCAGTTGAGTATTATCAAAAATCTTTGCCATATACTCCTTACTCTGCTACAAAAACCGTAATAGATTGGATAAATCGTCTAGCTTCTATTTCTAAAGCTTATGGATTTAGCCTCGATCTGCAATCTTTAAGAAACTTATCAGAATGGAAACAGTTAATGTCTAACATACTACCCAAAAAAACAGTACAAGTCAGCGTCATTATCCCAGCATATAACTGCGATCGCTACATTGTCAGAGCCGTAGAAAGTGCCATAAACCAAACTTACCAAGATTGGGAAATTATTGTCGTTGATGATGGATCTACCGACAATATTCGCCAAGTTTTAGAGCCTTACTACGATTCTATTCAGTACATATATCAAGCAAATCAAGGAGCAGCAATGGCTCGCAATCGAGCCTGCGAACTAGCCAAAGGAGAATTTTTAGCATTTCTAGATGGAGACGACTTTTTTCTGCCAGAAAAGCTGGAGAAACAAATTGCTTGTTTTGATGCCGACCCCTCTTTAGATATGGTACAAAATGGCTGGCTAATAGTCGATAAAAACGGCAAAGACCTCTATCCAGTTATGCCTTGGGAAGAATCGCCAAAATTAGATTTAGAAACCTTAGTTTTGTACAAATTTGTCCGTCCCAGCGCCATAATGTTGCGGCGAGAATGGTGGGAACGCTTAGGGGGCTTTGACTCTCGCTTTCCGCCAACGGAAGATTTAGATTTTGTCTTACGTTTAGCCTTAAAAGGTTGCAAGTCTGTTTGGCTAAAAGAGATATTAACCTGCTATCGCCAGCACGAGACTAATCTCATGTCCGGTGGATTTAAAGTAATGCAAAATATGGAAATGGTGATGGAGCAATTTTTTGCTAGGCTAGACTTACCTCAGCACATTCGTGAATTGAAACGAGCGGAACGTTACAAATGCTTAGTATGGATTGCGTGGCGGATGTATCGCGATGGATATTTAGCAGAGATGGTTGAGTGTTTGGAAAAATCTCTTCATTACACTCCTTATACTGGCAGCGAAACTGTTTTTAAATGGTTGGAAACTTTTAGAGTTTCTGCCCAAAGTAATGGCGATTTCTTTGATTCCTATGCTTTAACTAATTTAAAAGAATGGCAAGATATCGTAGTGCTAGCTGTCAATAATCCTTATCAATTTCAAGCTGCATCTAATTCGATTTTTCAACCACAAAAAGCGCGGATACTAATGTACGCAGAAGACCACGGAGTGGGAGGTTTAGCTCAGTTTAATCACTCCCTCATATGTAAATTGGCTGCGGAAGGCTACCAAGTTGTTAGCGTGCAAAGTAAAACTGACAACCCTTTAATTGCTGAACAAAAACAGCTAGGTATAGAACATATTTGGCTAGAGTTTGACACGATGAAAGAGTTTTTGCGGATTGCTTATAACTTAGGAGATGCTAAAAAGATTTATGCCCTGGCTAAACCGGATTTAATTATATTTAGTGACGGCTGGCCAATCGCCAATTTTGCAGCCAAGCAAGTTGCTATTCAGCAAAATATACCGTACATAGTTACTCTGGGTTATGTCGATGGTACTTATCAAACTTTCAATCGTGGCGATCGAATTCCCTATTTTGATGCCGTCTCCTATCAGTACGAGTTAGCCAAGGCCGCAGTAGCAGTTTCACAGGAAAACTTAAACTTGTTCAAAAGCCTTTTTAAAACGCCTCTAGAACGGGGAAAAGTCATTTATTACGGCAGACCCAACATTTATTTTGAACCACCCAATCTTGTAACTCGCCAACGCCTGCGTCAAGAACAAGGAATTCCTGAAGATGCGATCGTTTGTTTCACGGCGGCGAGATTGACTCCCATTAAAGGATTTCAGTATCAATTACAGGCGATCGCCCAACTGAAATCTCGTCCAATTTGGCCACAAATTTACTTTGTTTGGGCAGGTCCTGGGTCTACTACTCATGACAATATGGAGCCTGAATTAAGAGCCACTGCGAGTAAATTGGGAGTAAACGAACAGGTGAAATTTTTAGGACAGCGCTGGGATATTGCTGATTGGCTCGATGCCAGCGATATCTTTATTTTATGTTCTGAAGCAGAGGGAATGCCGCTAGCAATTATGGAAGCAATGGCGAAAGAATTACCCGTAATTGCCACAGCAGTCAGTGGTATTCCAGAAGAATTGGGAGACACGGGAAAGTTGCTCCCCGATCCTAAAATAAATCCCGAAGGAACAGTCAAAGAGTTGGTAGAAACGGTGGAAATCTGGGTGGAAAATCCCGAATTGCGACGACTTGCAGGACAAGGGTGCAAAGCGCGAGCTGAACAACTATTTAAAGAAGAGCGGATGCTGGGAGAATATGTAGAAGTAATTGAACAGGCCATGGCAACTGATGACAAAAACAACAGTCTTTCTAGGAGTCCGAAAGTTCAAAAGCAGATACAGGAAGTGGATAAGCTGCTAAAATACTATCATTTAGTTTGGAAAGCTTGGGATGCTTGCGATCGCGGAAATAGGTCGGAGATGGTTAAGCATTTGCAATCTTCTTGGGAGTGTACGCCATTTTATACCACAGAAACTCTCTTGTATTGGGTGACTATTTTTGGGATTTTGTCTTCAGAAAAGGGTGCTAAATTTGATACTTGCGAGCTAATTAACTCAGGAGAGTGGCAACAATTGATGGAATCAATACAGGGTTTTGAATTTGTGCGTTCTGTTCTTTAAGGTCATCGGCGATTGAAATCGCTACTACACATACAAAGCTGAATTGGCGATTGAAATCGCTACTACACATACAAAGCTGAATTGGCGATTGAAATCGCTACTACACATACAAAGTCCGCCTCCGCGGACTAAAGAAAGAACATAAAAGATATGCAATTTACATTCAAGTTCCCATCTATTCATAAACTGCTCCCAATTTGTTTGGCTCTTGTCACTGTTTTGTTAATCGTCTACTTGGGACAGCAAAGATCGATCGCCCAAATGCGATCTAATGTCACAGTAGATTTCGGACTCCCAGCAGCCACAATTTCCATGAGTGGCATCCTCCACGGAATCGACACCGCAAAACCGCCGGATAACTTCATCAAGCCCTTGCAGCCGAAACTTTGGCGGGCTGGGAGACTCGATATTTACGATCGCGTAATCGCCAGCGGAGCCGAGTTTCAACTATTAGTCAGCGACTTGTGGGGCTACGGTAGCAACCCCAAAGGTTGGCCATATCAAAACTACCCCGCATGGGAAGCATTCATACGGCAATTAGCTCAACAAAATAAAGGCAAAAAAATTACTTGGGATGTCTGGAATGAACCAGATTTAAAAAATCCGTTTTGGAATGGAAGCAGAGAACAATTTTTTGAAACCTACAAAAGAGCTTACAAGATTCTGCGACAAGAATTAGGGCCATCAGCCATGATAGGTGGACCGAGTATCAGTACCTACAGCAAAGAATATCTAACCGCTTTTCTGGATTATTGCAAAGCGAACAAACTAGAAGTAAATTTCCTAGCTTGGCACGAACTTAATGACACTATGATTTCATTTGTTGACGACCACGTAATTGATGCTAAGCGCAACTTTCAACAAAGTGCTTCTTACAAAGAACTGAAACTGCAAAAGATTTATGTCAACGAGATTATCGGAGACTTAGCCCAGTACCAACCGGGGGAGATTTTAGGTTATTTCTATAACTTGGAATATGCAAAAGCTGACGGTGCTTGCAGAGCTTGTTGGGATACTAAAGGACCAAATAAAGTTAGCAATTGCTTCAACAATACCTTGAGTGGAATGGTGACTCCCAATACTTTTGAGCCGAGAGCAGCTTGGTGGACTTACAAAGCTTATGCTGACGGAGTTAATTCGCGGGTGCTGAGCAAATCGGATAACGATCGCGTTGTCGCTTTAGCCAGCAAGTCAAATCCTCAAGGTAAAGCACAGGTACTTTTGGGTTATTTCGATCGCAATTATTCCTCAGCCACAACCGTCACCTTAAATCTCAAAAATTTACCACAGCTAGGTATTCAAAGCGGTCAAAAAATCCGTCTCAAATTAGAAAAAATTCCCAACAATCAAGAAGGCGCAGTGCAAAAACTGGTTAGCATCAAAGAAGAAACTGTATCGGTTGTTAAAAATGATTTGACTTATGCAATTCCTAACTTCAATCTACATGAAGGTTATTTATTAACCGTTAGTAAATGATTGAGGGCGGGCACGAGAACCCACCAGACAATAAAATTGATTGTTTGTGGAACGGGCAAGATGCCCGTTTTTCTATAGCAATCCTAAATGAGTCGTAAAGTTTTTACCCCACCCCAACCCTCCCCTTAGTAAGGGGAGGGGGTAAGAGAGAAATTTCACAAATGATATAGGATTGCTATATATAGGCAAGATGTCAGTTTGAACAGATTTATTGACCGTGGACTTTAGAGTTTAACTGGCATTGCTCAAAGACTGTTGTACAGATTCCAACCATTCTGTGACTGTTTGATTTTCGCTGCTGGGATCGTAGTAACATCCTAATTCTTCCAGAATCAATGTTTCTAAATCTGGTTCTGCGATCGACATTTTTAGCAGTTGGTTAAGTTCTGCTAATACAGCTTCAATAGTTTCTGGCGATTCGCTATGGAGGTAATTTTCCACTACTTCGCTAGCACTGCTGGCTTCTAGTGGCCAGTCTTGATGAAAGTAAGAACTGAAAAATTGGGTTAATTCAGGAAATCGATCGTTCATAGGGGATAAGCTGTGAGAATAAAGTATCCGGGAGATAATTTGATACTGCGCTGGAGGACAATTTTCAGTCTAGATGTGGAAGTTGCTTTGGAAGCGCGGCGGGTGAGTGTAATGCCAATTATTCTGTGGGTATCGTATTCGATTGTATAACGATTGCTTCGTTTTTTTACCCAGGAGTCGATCGCACTTTTCTTTTCTTCCATTGCTTCAGCAATCGCCGATTCAGCCACGGAACGATAGGTAAAGGAAGACGCGGCAGAAATTCTCCTATCCTTGGCTAGTCGCTGTGCTAGTTCCGCTTCTGTTTTACCAACGTGTTTCTCTAAAGTGTGTCCTCCGGCTGCTTCGTGAAAATCTAATCCGCCGCCCGGTATGTTGGGTGCAAAGGCTAGGATTGTTTGTCCAGGTATGTTGAAAAGATGCTGTGCTGAAACAGGAGTTATCGCCGACTGAAATAGGACAATTATTGAGGCAATGCTGCACAGGATACCTAAAAATTTTTGCCAGCGATCGAGTTGACTTTTCATTGTATTTCGTTTAATTTTTCTTGTTAGTATAGCCTCCCGCGGTATTTCCGAGCAATAGACATCTTCTCACAAGCTGGTCTTGAACAGGCAGGATGTCTGTTCCACAGTAATTATGGCATAGGTCTATTAGTGAATTTTATTTAAACATATTTATTAAAGGAACTAAAATTTATATTTTTTTTATTAGGAAATTTATAAAGATTATATAAACTTAAAAAAGTAATATTTATTTAAAGTGATTCCGTGAAATAAATGATAAATTAGTTGATTATCATTAAAAAATTGAAAAAATGCAAGTAGTTATCCTAGCAGGCGGTCTTGGTACTCGTCTCAGAGAAGAAACAGAATTTCGCCCCAAACCCTTAGTTGATGTGGGCGGGTATCCGATTCTGTGGCACATCATGAAGATATATGCACACTACGGCTTCCATAACTTTCTGGTGTGCTTGGGCTATCGCGGCAACATGATTAAAGAATATTTCCTTAATTATGAAGCCATGAACAATGACTTTACTATCTGCTTAGGTCGCAAAAATACCATCACGTATCATGGGGAACATCGAGAACAAGATTTTAATGTTACCTTGGCTGAAACTGGCGCAGCAAGTATGACTGGAGGGCGGGTAAAACGGATTGAAAAATATATCGATCGCGATAATTTCATGGTGACATATGGGGATGGAGTTGCTGATGTAAATATTGAAGAACTACTCGCTTTCCACAAAGCTCACGGTAAACTGGCAACTGTGACGACGTTTCGCCCTATTTCTCGTTTTGGAATTTTAGATGTAGATAGTCAAGGGCGCGTACTCCAATTTGCTGAAAAACCGCAAATAGATGGCTGGATCAGCATTGGATATATGATATTTAATCGCCGAGTATTTGAGTATTTGGGGGGAGATGATTGTATCTTAGAACAGGACCCAATGCAGCGTTTGGCGGCCGAAGGACAGTTGATGGCTTATCGCCATGAAGGCTTCTTTTTTGCGATGGATACTTATCGAGAATACAAGTACCTAAATGAACTTTGGGACTGTGGTGAAGCTCCTTGGAAAGTGTGGTAATAGGGAATGGGGAATGGGGAATTGGGCATATTGATGGCTGTATCTCCTCCTCTCCCGGTAACTGATTATTGCTAAGTAAACCAGATCCAAAAAATAGAATACCGAGATTACCCACTTCTCAAATAAGTCGGAAATCTAACAGTCAGAGCATTTTATGTTAATTAGATGAGATGGATTTTACAGATATTTTAAACAGCACAGAAACCTACCTAAAAAACTGTGTTGCAGCCGATGCTGAAACGATCGACAGCGACTCGGAAGCGCTGAAAATAGCGCTGGTAGGATTGGAAGATAGATCGCTTTTAGCTTTGCGAGTTCCACAAAAATGGGGCGGCGCAGATATCGATGCACAAACTTTTTATGAATATCAGGAATTGACAGCGCGATATTCCGGCGCTTTAGGTTTTCTGCAAACTCAGCATCACAGTGCAACTGCTATGCTTGCTAACAGCGACAATGAACTGCTAAAAAGTAGATGTTTGCCTGCGATCGCCCTGGGAGAGTTGCGATTGGGTGTGGGATTTTCGCATTTAAGGCGATCGGGAAATCCCGCTGTCACTGCTACTGCTGCACAAAATGGCTATTTACTATCAGGTAAAGTTCCTTGGGTAACAGGTTTTGGATTATTTCAAAATTTTATTGTAGCTGCGTTATTGCCTGACGATCGCGCTGTATTCGGATTACTACCCTTTGAAAATATTGCATCAGCATCGGGCAAAATCTCCTGTAGCGAAGTCATGCCCTTAATCGCCATGAGTTCCACTAATACTGTAACAGTAACTATGAGTAATTGGTTGTTGGACGAATCGCAAATAATTTCATTTCAACAAAAAGACTGGATTCTCAAAAACGACACTAAAAATATCCTGAATTTTGTCCCCGCTACTTTTGGATGTATTCGAGCCGGATTGGATATAATTCAAGCAGCAGCCCAGACTAAAAAATCATCTTTTATAGTTAGTGCTTACGAAAAATTAGCCCACAAGCTCGATCGACTAAAACAGAATTTCCCACAATCTCAACATAGCTCCAAAGCAGAACAATTAGCGCTCCGAGCCCAAGCAATTGACTTAGCCGTGCGTTGCGGGCACGCGGCGGTAGCAGTTTCCAGCGGTGCCGCTAATAGCCAAAAGCACTCAGCCGGGAGAGTTTATCGAGAAGCTTTGGTGTATACTGTTTCCGGGCAAACTCAGGATGTGATGGCTGCCACCCTCGATGAACTAATCAAATTTTAGATATTCGATATGAGTGACAAATTAAACTCAAATAACCTCAAAACCATCACCTACAGAAAAATAGTAGACTTAACTCATAAAATTCACCCAAATATTCCCCTTTGGCCAGGAGATCCAGCCCCAGAATTTGAAACAGTTGCTCAAATAGAAACAGAGGGATATTTCCTGCGAAAATTCTCGATGGGCGAACACAGCGGGACTCACATGAATGCACCCAACAGCTTTGATTCAGGATGGGAAAGTATTGATAATTATCCGCCGCAGTCCCTAGTTGTGCCGGCAATCGCGATCGACATCCGCGACCAAAGTCTTGCCAATCCCGACTATACTTTAACAATCGAGGATGTATTAAATTGGGAACAGGAACATGGATTTATAAAACCAGGATGCCTGATTATATTAGATACCGGATGGCAGGAAAAATGGGAAAATCAAGCAGCTTTCTTAAATCGAGATGGTGAAGGGATTTGCCACTTTCCCGGATTTGGTAAAGCAGTAACTCAATTTTTGCTAACAGAAAGGTTAATCGCAGGAGTTGGCACCGATACTCACGGAGTAGATCCGGGACGAGATGAAAGTTTATTTGTGAACAAACAAGTGTTAGAACATCAGGGAATTGTTCTGGAAAATTTGGCAAATCTCGACCAGTTACCAGCAGCCGACAGCACTTTAGTTATAGGAATATTGCGACTTGTCGGAGGTTCCGGTTCCCCGGTATCCGTGTTAGCTTTTGTCCCTTGATGGTGTAAAATTAGATTGATAGAATTCCTGTAAAAAAATCAGATTAATGATCGAACTACCAAAGGACCTCAACGAGGCGATCGCCCAATCCCGCACAGCCACTTCTGCCGCTCTCTCAGACGGCAAAACTCTACTGCAAGTCGAATTAGTATTCCCAGAAATCGCCCTCCAAGCACAGTCCATCGCCGCACAATTCGTCCCAGAATTTGAAGAAATGTACTCCGGTGTCAAAGTCTTATTTCCCGATACTGGTGCAGCCGCCCTCGCCCGTCGCGACTGGGGAAAAACAGAATTTAAAGTCACAGACTTGGGCAGCAGCCGCACCCCGGTTGAAGATAAAATAGAACCGGAAGACCAACTATTTCTGCTGGTAAATCCCGCAGCGGTAGAAGTTCCTCAAGTCGAAAAATTGTACATAGCTGCGGGCGATCGCCCAGTAATTATACTCAACCCCCGGCTGGAAGACGTTGCCACCATAGGTATAGGCTATGCAGGACGCCAACTGCGCGATCGATTCTTGAACAAAATAGAATCCTGCTACTACATCAGAGCTCTAGAAAGTGCAGTCCTATTCCGGTGTTACCCCCAATCCTGGCAAGTTTGGCTCTCAAAAAACGACGACTACGAACTAATTTCCGAAACCGCCCAAAAACCAGTGGGAGACGATTTAGATCGGATTTTAGCTAAAGCCTTGGGAATAGCAGATCCAGATAGCACCGCCCCCGCCAAACCGTTAAAAAAGACAGGCTTCATGGCAGAATTACAGAGATTTCTCAAAGCTTTGACTCAGTAACAGTCGGTAGTCAGAAACAGGGTTTGGGAGAGAATAGTCAATGACAAATTTAGTTTTCTGAATTTGCAAAACCTAACAAGTTTAACAGTAATAACTATCAAATCCGGTAGCATCGTCCTGTATTAATCTCTCTCTTCTCTTCCTTCGCGTACTTTGCGCCTTCGCGGTTAAATCACCAGACGATACAACCGGAATTGATATTATTCAGAATTCTATTCTCGGACTCTGCTTCCTCTGTGTTCTAGGTCCGGTTAAATCACCTGACGATGCAACCGGAAACCCAATTTAAATTGGTCATAAATCAGAATCCTTTCGAGCCAAACCTTGAATACTAACTTGCAAAATCGACAAACCCAAAATCAGCAAAAACAACACCAGCCCGATCGTACAAGCATAACCGATTTCCAAATCCTTAAAAGCCCGTTCATAAAGATAATAAACAACAGTCTTAGAATTATTACGAGGGCCACCTTGAGTCATAATATAAACTTCTTCAAAAACCTTAGTAGCAGAAATAGCCGAAATTACCGCCACCAAAACTAGATAAGGCTTCATCAACGGCACTGTAATATCCCAATGCTTCCTCAAACCATCAGAACCATCAATAGCAGCCGCCTCGTAAAGTTCCGCCGGAATAGCTTGCAGCCCAGCTAAATAAATTACCATATAATAACCCAAGCCTTTCCAGATAGTAACTGTCATGACACTAAAGATTGCCAACTTCGGATTAGCCAGCCAAGAAACAGCAGGCAAACCGACCATTTGCCCCAACTGATTCAGCAGTCCATTTTCAGCAAACAGCCACTTCCAAGCAATCCCAGCGACAACCATGGAAATCACCGCAGGCGTGTAATATGCTGCTCTAAACCAGTTCATCCCCCGGAGTTTCTGATTGCACAAAATCGCCATTCCCAGTGGTAAAACAACCAATATAGGCACAACCCAGGTGAGATAGAGTAGGGTGTTGCTCATAGTTTGCCAAAAAACGCGATCGCCAGCCAACCTCTGAAAATTCTTCAACCCTACCCACTGTGGCGCTTGAGTTAAGTCATACTCATAACTGGTAAAACTCAAATAAAAAGCCTGCAACGCCGGCCACAAAACAGTCAAACTCAACACAAATAAAGCCGGAAGCAAAAATAAATAAGGTATCAGGTTGCGTCGGAAAAAAGTCAAAGACATAAATTGGTTATGGGTTATGGGTTATTGGTGACAACGGACTAAGTTGTCACCAATGTCAAGTGGCCTAGGTTTCTGCCACCAAAGCGGCAAATTCCGTAAAGTCGTAAAAACCGCTTTCTACAGTCTACCAGAAGCTATATCGGCATAAGCTCGATCGATCAATCGGCGAGCAACAGTTTGAATTCCGGTATGTTCGTAATAATTAGTAGTCATATCTAAAAACGCCGCCACATAATCCAGCTTGTCATCAGTAACATCAACATATTGCTTAAGATTGCCCAAAACAGTAGCGGGAGTTAAACCACGAGACTGTACTAAATTGTTCATCCAACCTTGGGCGGAAGCAAAAGTTGCGCTCACAAATCCGAGTTTTGCAGCACCACTACCGCCGGGAATTAGGTTGCTGATATTTTGGAAAGTTGAGTTTTGCTGCAAGGTTGAAGGATTCAACCCGACTAGAGTATTTTGTGCTACTCTAAGGAAGTCCGGGCCCAGGGGAATTAAACCATCAGCACAGACTAAAGCAGCCATCCGCATCAGAGCTTCGTCTTTGTAATGAGATAAATAATTACCAAAATTTCCCATATTGTCAAGGGAAATATTGTTAAGTTTGCAGAAGACAATTAGCTCGATCGCCACTTTGACACATAAGTCGATCGTCTGAGTGGTGTCAGCCTTGGGAGTCAAGCGGTTGATAAAAGAAAGAAAGCCGATGTTTTCGCCAATTTTATTAGCCATAGCCGTAACTCCTAACGCACTGTCGGCACTGTCGGCTAACTGGTAAAGTCGGAGAGAGGCTTGATAGGGTTCGTTGGGATTTGCATAAAGTGCGATCGCGCGATCGCGAATTTTCTCAACTACTTTGCCCTTAGTTTCCCCTGTAACAGCTTGAATAGTATTATCAAAACCCGTGAGATTATTCCATTGGCCAGGAACCACAAAATCGAGAGACTTCAACATCATCACAGTGATACCACCAGAAGGCAAATTGTCAACCAATTCCACAATAGACTTGCTCATCACAAACTCCAGAATAGCTATATTTAAACCTGTTCTTCCAAATACTCCAACTTCGGGAAATACAATTCCAGATTCCGGGTAAAATCCGCAGAATCCAGCAAACAAATGCAAACAACTACCACAGGACAACAGCCAGTTTTCTAATACTCCAGCCTTTTCACTCTGCTGGCTCCTCTGCGTTCTGGAGCGCCCTCTGTGGTGCAAAATATTCACACGGATCTCTCGCCCTCACAAAGTTAAGTTTCATTATATAGACCCACATAAATCGCCGATATATGTTAAAATAAATCGCGAAAAAAAATAAAAACCTAAAAAATGACTGTTGAAGTTAAAACCAATCCAGGATTAGCATCGCGCTTAGTAAACGGCGTACTCTCCATCAAACCTTTAGCGAATATAGCCAAACACCAAGCGCGAGAAATGATGATTAAAAGAGCAGAAAAAATAGGAGTGCATTGGCGACAAGATGCCCAAGCACTTTTAGCCCGGAATTGGGATGCAGAACTGCTCAGCGTCCAAAATCCCAATCTGGTTTATCCCAAATATTATCTAACTTCATTTCACGCCTACGAAAAAGGTAATATGAGTTGGGAAGCCGCCACAGAAGTTGAAGTTGCCGCCCGTGCAGTTCACGCGGGAATTTGGCCAGAAGCTGGTGCTGAAGGTGATGCTAAACTCCGGGAAAGCTATCACAAAATTATCAAATCTCAGATTGCCAAAACACCCCAAGATATTGTAGATTTGGGATGCAGCGTGGGCATGAGTACCTTTGCTATGCAGGATGTTTACCCAGAAGCAAATACTGTCGGTGTGGATTTGTCGCCTTATTTTTTAGCCGTTGCTCAATACCGTTCCCAACAAAAAAAAGCGGAAATACCAAACCAAAAAACTCCGACTTGGGTACACGCTGCCGCAGAATCTACAGGTTTACCTGGGAATGCTTTCGATTTAGTTTCTATCTTTCTAGTTTGTCACGAATTGCCGCAGAAGGCAACGATGGAAATATTCCGGGAAGCGAGGCGCTTGCTGCGCGATGGCGGACATTTGACTATTATGGATATGAATCCAAAATCGGAAATTTATGCCAAAATGCCTCCTTATATTTTGACTTTGCTCAAGAGTACGGAGCCTTATTTGGATCAGTATTTTGGGTTGGATATTGAGCAAGCTTTGGTAGATTGTGGTTTCGCAGCGCCGACGATTACTTGCAATACTCCCAGACACCGGACTATTGTTGCTGAGGCGATCGATAGTCAGGTTTGATGTTTGAAAAATGTTTGCGATCTTATACCAATTTAATCGGTCGTTGCACATATCTCGATCCCCCTCGCATCCCCTACCCCCCCAAGGGGGGAAAAAGGGGGACTTCAAGAAGCTTCCGGTCCCCCCCTTCTTAAGGGGGGCTAGGGGGGATCGAATTCTATGCAGCCTCATAAAAAATTTGTCTTATACACTTAACAAGTTTATAATACCGCAGATAAATTTTATTTCAAATTATAAATATTTTACAAAAGTATACTACTCACAAACCTCACCCCGATCTGTTGGTGATTCATCGAGCTCCAGGATTATTATTTTGGGTATTTATTAGGTGTGATTAACTCTTTCATGAAAGAGATAGAAGAGAGGCAAAGGAGGCGAAGACTAGAAGGTTAATCTTGAATAATTTTCAGTTAGTCAGATATGTAACAGGTTAGGGAGATGCTGGTGATATAGGATTTGTCGTGGCAGATTCACCCCTCAGCCACCCCGCAACTGCTGGACTAAATGAACTAATTCTGGTAAAATCAGCTTCTCCACCGCCAGTTTCACTGCATTACTAGAACCGGGAAGAGAAAACACTAACTTGCCCTTATAAACGCCAGCTACAGCACGAGAGGCGATCGCCCTAGAACCAATTTCTTGATAACTCAAAAACCGAAAAATCTCCCCAAAACCAGGCAAAATCCTGTCCAGCAAACTCTCCATCACATCATAAGTAGTATCTCGCGGAGAAATACCAGTACCGCCACTAAAAATTATCGCATCCACATCTTCGCGATCGCAAAAAGCCTGAATTTGTAATACAATTTTTGCCCCATCATCTTTAATAACCGTGTAAGCCACCACAGAATGACCAGCATCTTTCAGCAACTTCTTAATTAAAACACCACTCTGGTCTGTTTCAGCCGAGCGGGTGTCGCTAACAGTAACAACAGCACAATTCACAGTCATTTCAGATAAATCAGGATGAGGAATTTGTGTCATATAAAATAAGTTATTTGTTAGTTTTTAGTTGTTAGTTCTTAGTTGTTAGTTCTTAGTTGTTATTGGCGACACAGCCAATAACAACTAACAAATAACCAAGAAGCAATCACCTAGGACTTGCTAAATCCTAAGCCATTAGCTTCAGAGTAGCGTTCCATAAAACGCATAAAACGCTCCCATTCTTCCTTACTTCTCATTAAATAAAGAGCTTCCAAACCAGCAGGCTGACCGTTGACAAATTTAGCCTTAACTTCGCGAGTTATAATTTCACCTTCTTCGTCAATCAGGTACATCCCAGTAATGTCTTCTGTACTGGTAGTTAGAGCTTTGGGATTTTCAAAGATAAAAGTAGCCGTGCCTTGACTGCCGCTTTTAGAACGAGTTAGACGCACTTCTGGCACAGAATCTTCGTCCATACCACGGGAAAATTGAATTGTAGCCATAATTTGACAATTGAACCTTAATGATTGCTTAATTTCTTAAGATCCCATCATAAAACGATTCGGTACTGGGAAATCGAGACTTGGGAGAGGGGAAGAGCAGAAAAAAGCAGACTCAAGTTTGATTGCAAATCTTCCTTGTCGCCCTTCCCCATACTCCTAGACGATGTAAGGAGAATTAATAGGCTGGGCGCGATTGGTGGCGACTAGAGTTTGGTAGATGAGAGCGGATATTTCACCACGGGTGATGTCGCGGGCTGGGGAAAAGCGATCGCGCGCTGGATAATTCACCACCATTTTACGCTCTGTGGCCGTTGCTACCTGAGCGGTGGCAAAACTGGGAATCAAAGCGCGATCGCTGTACACACTCAAAGAATTGGGATTTCCGCCCACAAGCTGCAAACCATTTACCAAAGAAACAACAGCCTGAGCCCTAGTCAAATTCTGATTTGGGCGAAAGGTAGTGTCAGGATATCCAGCCAAAAAGCCAGCCCGATTAGCTTTTTCGATCGCCGCTTTTGCCCAAAAATCCGCCGCCACATCCTTAAAATTAGTTGCATCCCGGCGAGGAGCAAGTTCAAAAGCCTTCGCCAGCAAAGCTGCGTACTGAGCCCTTGTCAAACCTTGATCCGGCTTAAAAGTGCCGTTAGGAAAACCACTGATAATATTCATGTTTGTCAAACGTTCAATAAAATCCTTAGCCCAGTGAGTGCTGATGTCGCTAAACTTGATGCCGCCAGGAGTGGGAGTTGGGGCTGGAGTTGGGGCTGGGGCTGGGGTTGGGGCTGGAGTTGGGGCTGGAGTTGGGGCTGGAGTTGGGGCTGGAGTTGGGGCTGGAGTTGGTGCTGGAGTTGGTGCTGGAGTTGGGGCTGGAGTTGGTGCTGGAGTTGGGGCTGGAGTTGGTGTCATCGAACCCAACTCAACTAAACCTTTCACCAGAGAGGAATTAATCTGATTTCCCACGGCGAAAATTTTGACCCCAGTGGCGTTTTGCAAGTCAAATTCACCGTTATTGACAAACACATTACCACCCAAATCTTGAGCAGTACCAACATCAGGCATTGCTTTCCCCACTACTGTCAAGCCGTCTTCCACATTTCTTTCAATGCGATTCTTGCGTATAGTTGGTTGTGAATCGCCTGCGAGGACAATCCCAGAGCGATTTTGCAAAATTTGGTTTTCTACAATCAAAGGAGCGGACTGAGCTTGTAGAGAAATACCAAAACCTGTATTTTGAAAAGTATTGCGCCGGAGTACACCTTTAGCGCTACCAGCCATAATCACGCCAGCGGCAGAGTTTTCCAAAAAGATGTTATCGAGAATAGCAGGATTAGCAGTGCCGGTGGCAAATATTCCTTCCCGCTTGGATTTAGTCAAAGTGCAGTTAGCCACAGTGGGAGAAGTTGATTCAATCCAAACTGCGGTGCCGCGAATCTCAGGATTGATGACAGTTACTCCGCGTAATTCGGCATCGGTTCCTAGCAGTATAGTGACATTTTGACCAGCGGCGCTGGGACTGACAAATTTGCCGCTTCCTTGGATGATAATGCTGCTACCTTTGTTGGATTCATTACCGATTATTTTGATTCCAGAGGGAATGTCTAGGGGGAATTGTTCGCCACTGGCTGCGCTGTAAGTTCCGCTGGCTAGCTGAACGATCGTTCCGTAGGGGGCGATACCGATCGCGCGGGCTATAGTTTTCAATGGGGCCCCTTGGCTACCGGCGGCTGCATCGGAACCTGTGGCGGAGTTGACGTATAGTGTTGCCATGTTTTTGCTAAAGAGATAAGGTGCGATCGAGCTTTTGTATAATTTTCATTCTCTACCAACTTGACCCCGGATCTATATTCAGCTTGAATTTATAGGATTATTTAATTCTCAGCTACAGACACATCGGCTCTATAGCAATCCTAAATCACTTGCATAATTATTGTAGGGGCAATCCGACCCCTACTCCCCGTGGTTGCCCGATACATAGGGGGTAGGCACTCTTGGCACTACCCCTACAAATTTATTTGAATCATTTAGGATTGCTCTATCAGAGTCAGTACCAATGGCGATCGTATCATCTCCGGTCGATCGCCCGCCACTTTCGAGATCGACGATTGTGCGATCGACTGAAAGTTGCCCAAAAGTGACAAAATCATTATTAAACATAGCTAAAATATAGCAAGCCTAAATTATTTGTGGATTTCTTACTCCCTCCCCTTACCAAGGGGAGGGTTGGGGTGGGGTAAAAAAATTTATGACTCATTTAGGATTGCTATATCTAAAAACCTCAAAAATATGCCAAACTCTCCTTTTTCCTTATCATATTCAGGCATTAAAGATAACCACACACGGGGGTGTGTTGGTGACTTTTTAAGATTTAAAATCAAAGAAGGTTCGCGCTTATCAATTGTTTCAGCCTATTTTACAATTTATGCTTTTGAAGAGCTGAAAGAACAGCTATTAAAAATTGAAAAATTACAATTCCTGTTTGGCGAACCAACTTTTGCGATCGATCCTCACAGAAATGAAACCAAAGCCTTCTTAATCGATCGAGAAGGGTTAACCCTCCAACAGCAGCTTCAACAAAAACGTTTAGCTAAAGATTGTGCCGACTGGATCAGAGAAAAAGTAGAAATAAAATCCATCGCAAAGTCTAACTTCTTGCACGGAAAACTCTATCATATTGACAATGAAGTACAGGACATCAGACCCGATGGATCGACAACCATTTATCGAGTTCCATCCGCGATTATGGGAAGTTCTAATTTTACCATAAAAGGCTTAGGATTGTCTAACAATATCAACAATATTGAATTAAATTTAATCGTCAGTAGCATAGAAGACACTTATGATTTCAAAGTTTGGTTTGACCAAATTTGGAATCATGAAGAACTGGTCAAAGATATCAAAGCTGATGTGTTGTTTTATCTAGAACAATTATATACTAACTCCACCCCAGAACTGGTTTACTACAAAACCCTATTTCATATCTTTGAAAAGTTTTTAGCAGACCAACAAGACGCTGGATTGTTCAGTGACAGCAACCAGCTAGTTGATACTACCATATGGAATACTTTATTTGAATTTCAAAAACATGGCGTAATAGGAGCAATTAATAAAATTCGCACCCATAATGGTTGTATTATTGCCGATAGTGTCGGTTTAGGAAAAACCTATGAAGCCTTAGCAGTTATTAAGTATTTTGAAATCCTGAACTATAGAGTTTTAGTGTTATGTCCAAAAAAGTTACGGGAAAACTGGACAATCTATCACGCACAGAATAATAGTGAACTAAATCCCTTTGTTAGCGATCGCTTTAATTATACAGTCTTATCTCACACAGATTTAAGTCGTGAGTCTGGCAAATCCGGTGATACAGACTTAGCGAATCTTAACTGGGGAAATTATGACCTAATAGTAATTGATGAATCCCATAATTTCCGCAACAACACCAAGGGTAAGCGAGATGAAGATGGGAATATAATTCGTAAAAGTCGTTATGAGCGACTGATGGATGACATTATTAAAGCTGGCATTAAAACCAAAGTTCTACTACTCTCTGCTACTCCTGTTAACAATAACCTGACTGATTTAAGACATCAGCTTGAATTTATCACTGAAGGCAAGGATGATGCTTTTCAAACATCAATTGGTGTAGTTAGCCTGAAAGATACTCTAGCTAGCGCTCAACGAGCTTTTACCACTTGGTCAAAAAAGAGTATTCGCATAACTAGCGAACTCTTAAATTCCCTTGATTCTGGGTTTTTTAAACTGCTTGACGAATTAACCATAGCTCGTTCTCGCAAACATATTCAAAAATATTATAAAGATGTTGTAGATCAATTAGGCGGCTTCCCAATCAGGATAAAACCCTTGTCTATCTTTCCCACAATTGATTTGAAAGGTAAGTTCATGTCCTATGACAAACTGAATGATGAAATTTCTAATTATCAGTTATCATTATTTAACCCTTCTAAATATGTTTTGCCACAGTACAGAGAAGAATATGAACATAAATCAGGACAAAGATTTAAGCAGAGTGTACGCGAATATTTCCTCATTGGGATGATGAAAGTTAACTTTCTTAAACGGCTGGAAAGTTCGGTGACATCCTTTGCAATTACGATGGCAAGGACTATTACTAAAATTGCAGATTTACAGCAACGAATTCAAACCTTTAAGCAGTTTCGAGATCAAAACCAGAATATTGAGTTTAATCAGTTAAATCTTGAAGATATTGATGATGAAGAACTACAAGCAGCTATCGAGGTTGGTTCCAGGTTTACTTTTAAGATGGCACATCTTGATACTGATGAATGGTTGAAAAATTTAGCAGAGGATAAGCAACAACTCAAGATTCTTTATAATTCAGCTTTGCAGGTTGATGAAACGCGGGATGCCAAGTTAGCCGATTTGAAAAAATTGATTCAAAACAAGGTAAAACAGCCAACAATTAATAAACAAAATCAACCTAACCGTAAAGTTTTGGTATTTACTGCTTTTGCCGATACAGCAGAGTATCTTTATCAGGCTTTGCACGAATGGATCGCAACTTCTAAGCTCAATATTAACATAGCTTTAGTAGTTGGGGGAACCGGCAGAAATAAAACCACATTTGGCAAGAATGAGTTCAATCAAATTCTGACAAATTTCTCTCCCATTTCCAAAAAGCGCGACAAGATGCCATCTATGCCCCAAGATGGAGAGATTGATTTATTGATTGCGACAGATTGTATTTCTGAAGGGCAAAATTTACAGGATTGCGATTATCTAGTTAATTACGATATTCATTGGAATCCAGTCAGAATCATTCAGCGTTTTGGACGGATTGACCGTATCGGTAGTGTTAACCATACAGTACAGTTAGTGAATTTTTGGCCTACTGATGACTTAAATAAATACATCAATCTCAAAAATCGAGTAGAAGCAAGGATGGCCTTGGTAGATATTGCCGCTACCTTTGAAGACAACCTGCTGGAACCGGATGAAATTGAAGAGTTAATTCAAACGGATTTAAAATATAGAGATAAACAGTTATTACGATTGCAGAATGAGGTATTAGATTTAGAGGATTTCAACGAAAGCGTTGCCCTCAATGAGTTTACCTTAGATGACTTTCGCATTGAACTAAGTAATTATTTACAAAGGAACCAGAAACAGCTAGAAGATGCACCTTTGGGTATTTATGCAGTCGTTCCACCAGCGTCTGAAAATCCGATAATTGCACCAGGAGTAATCTTTTGTTTAAAACAGAAAGGTGATACTTCGGGAAATGAGCAGATTAATCCTCTGCAACCGTACTTTCTAGTGTATATTAGAGAGGATCAGGTAGTACGTTTCAGTTTTGCTCAACCTAAGCAGATTTTAGAGATGTTTCGGTTGTTGTGTGCGAATCAGGCGCAAGCTTATGACTCCTTGTGTAATTTGTTTGACAACCAGACAAATAACGGGGAAGATATGAGTGTTTATAACGATTTGCTTGAGAGGGCAGTTGATTCGATTACTCGGACTTTTAAGAAGCGGTTAGGTAGTAATTTGTTTAAGTCTGGTAAAGGTGCGGTAATGCCAGAACACAAAAAACAGGTGACAAGCAAAACTGATTTCGATTTAATTACATGGTTGGTGATTAAAGATGAATGAACGAGAGATGAAAGATAAAATTGCGAAATCTATCCAAAATTTAGCTGCGGGTGATGCAGCCCAGAAGCTAGAGCTCTTATTCCAAACCCTAGGATATACGACGCAAAGAAAATTTGAGTTAGATAGCAATCACCCTGAAGATTTTATCGATACTTTTGGATTTGGGGAAATCAACCAGCAACGGGCGAGTTTATCTCAATGGAAGTCCGTTGATTTTTTGTTTCAACTGACTGAAGATGAGATTAAATCCAATGGTCAATTAGGATTTTCTAGTAACATAGATCAAAATTATCTGCAATCTTATATTTTCTTGGCGGTTGAGTTGCGCGAGAATGATTACACACGCAGTCAGCTATCGGACATTACTCGCGAAGTTAACCGTCAATCTGATATTCCGATTATGGTTTTATTCCGACATGGTGAGTGTTTTACTTTGTCGATAATTAACCGCCGTCCTAATAAACGAGCAACTTCTAAGGATGTTTTAGAAAAAATCACTTTAATTAAAGATATTAATATTTCTTATCCCCATCGCGCTCATATTGAAATACTTTTTGACCTTTCATTACCTCAGTTGTTTAAACAGTATCAATTTACCAACTTTGACCAATTACATGATGCTTGGCAAAAAACTCTTGATACTTCTGAACTAAATAAACGGTTTTTTAAAGAAGTAGCTAACTGGTATTTTTGGGCGGTACAAAATGTTACTTTTCCCGAAGGTGCGGGGGGAAATGTCGAGATTCGTAATGCTACTAGCGTTATTCGTTTAATTACGAGATTGATTTTTGTTTGGTTTTTGAAGGAAAAAGGGTTAGTACCAGATGATTTGTTTAACTATCAAAGTATACAGGAATTAATCAAGTCCAATGCACCGGAGGAAAGCACTTATTACAAAGCGATTCTGCAAAACTTATTCTTTGCAACGCTGAATCAGGAGATGAATACTCCTAATAAACCTGATAATCGTAAGTTTAGAAATAAGGCGAAGCAAGCAGGGGGACGCGATCAAAATTACATGATACATAATGTCTATCGCTATGAGGATTATTTTCACGATTCCCCAGCGATACTCAGACTGTTTGATAATATTCCATTTCTGAATGGTGGTTTATTTGAATGTTTGGATAAACCCGATGGAGATAACCCTAAACAGATTATCCGCATTGATGGTTTTTCGGAACGTCAGGATAATCGGCTAAATATTCCTAATTGTCTATTTTTTAGTGAATCCGATCGACAAATTGATCTGAATGATGTTTACGGGACAAAAAACAAGCGCTATACGGTGCGAGGTTTAATTAATATTTTTCATAGTTATAAGTTTACTGTTACTGAAAATACGCCGATTGAGGAAGAAATTGCCCTCGATCCAGAGTTGTTAGGGAAAGTATTTGAAAATTTACTCGCGGCTTATAACCCGGAAACGAATACAACTGCGAGGAAACAAACGGGATCTTTTTATACGCCGCGTGAAATTGTTGATTACATGGTAGATGAGGCATTAATTGCTTGTTTGGAAGGTAAATTATCTGATCCCTCCCTAACCCTCCCTTCAAAAGAGAGGGAAATAGAAGAAACTCCCCCCTTTTTAAGGCAGGGCTGTTCATTCGACCTAGGGGCAATCCGACCCCTACTCCCCGTGGTTGCCCCAATCTCTGAAACACATACAAAATCGTGGACACGGAGGGCGGGCACGCACCATCCACCGCCCCTACAAAACGATGATTTACCTGAGAATGAAACTCCCCCCTTTTTAAGGGGGGCTGGGGGGGATCGATTACGTCATCTTTTGGCTTATAACGATCAACCGCATCAGTTTACAGATACAGAAGTATCAGGATTGATTGAGGCGATTGATAATTTGAAAATTCTCGATCCGGCTTGCGGTTCGGGTGCTTTTCCGATGGGGATTTTGCATAAGTTGGTGTATATTCTGAGTAAGCTTGACCCGCAAAATGGCAGATGGAAGGAGAAGCAAATATCTAAGGCTAGTGAGATTCCTGATGGCACGATTCGAGAAAAGGTAATTGAGGATATTGAGCAAGCTTTTGAGCATAATGAGTTGGATTATGGACGGAAGTTATATTTAATTGAAAACTGCATTTATGGGGTAGATATTCAGCCGGTGGCTATCCAGATTTCTAAGTTAAGGTTTTTCATTTCGCTGATTGTTCACCAAAATATTGATAATTCTCAGGAAAATCGGGGTGTACGTCCTTTACCCAATTTGGAAACTAAGTTTGTGGCGGCTAATGCTTTGATTGGAATTAAAGGGGCTGCTGATTTTACTTTACGCGATCCTCGCATTGAACAAAAGGAAAAGGAATTAGCAGAGGTTCGCAGAAGTTATTTTATGGCTCGTACTCCTAAAACTAAGGCTAAGTATCGAGAATTGGATGATCGAGTTCGTCATCAGATTAGTGAGATTCTTAAAAGTGGGGGGTTTCCGAGTGAAAGTGCGGAAAAGTTGGCTAATTGGAAGCCTTATGAGCAAAATGCTGTGGCTGATTTCTTTGATTCAGAATGGATGTTTGGGCTAGGTGATGGTTTTGATGTTTGTATTGGGAATCCGCCCTATGTGCGCCAAGAACAAATTAAAGAGTTTAAACCCATCTTTAAAAGTCAGTATGATTGTTATACAGGTGTAGCTGATTTGTATGTTTATTTTTATGAGCAAGGGTTAAAGCTCCTGAAAAATCAAGGTATTCTCTGCTACATCTCATCAAATAAATATTTTCGCTCTGGTTACGGGGAAAAGCTGCGTAAGTTTTTAGCTAATGAATCGACTATTCAGCAATTAATTGATTTTGGTGATGCACCGATTTTTACGGCTATTGCTTACCCTAGCATCATTATTGCTAGTAAAGAACAGCCTAAAAATCATCAAACTCGCGTTTTAAATTGGGAATTAGGGCAACCTGTCGATCAGTTTGCTTTCGTGTTTGAAAATCAGAGCTTTTTGATGGCACAAAAGGAGTTGACTGCTGATGGTTGGCGGCTAGAGTCGTCAACTGTTCTCAATTTGTTGGGAAAACTGCGAACAACTGGTACACCGCTAGGAGAATATGTGAATGGCAGATTTTATCGTGGCATTTTAACTGGCTTTAACGAAGCATTTGTGGTGGATAGAGAAACGCGAGATAGGCTAATTGCTGAACATCCATCATCGGCGGAAGTTCTCAAACCTTTTTTGCGCGGACGGGATGTTAAAAGATGGAGTGTGAATTTTGCGGAACAATATTTAATCAAGATTGAATCTTCAGAAAATAAGCAACATCCTTGGTCGGGAAAATCTGCGAAAGAGGCTGAGAAAATATTTGCTAAAACTTATCCAGCTATTCACGCTCGATTTGATGAATTACGAGAAGAATTATCTAAACGTAGCGATCAAGGTAAGTTTTTTTGGGAGTTGCGATCGTGTAAATATTGGCACGAATTTGAGCATCCTAAGATTATATACCCAAATATATGCAACAGAAATACATTTGCATGGGATGACACTGGCTTTTATGCCAACCAAAAAGCATTTATAATTTCTGGAACATCGAAATATTTATTAGGAATATTAAACTCTAATATATTTATGTGGTTCTTTGATAAGCTATTAGCAAAACTCCAGAATGGCTTTTATGAACCCAGTAGTATTTTTATGGATAAGTTGCCTATTCCTAATGCACAGCCACAGGAAAAATTAGCTATTGAAATCCTAGTTAATTACATAATCTACCTCACCGCCGAACTCAAAGACATTCCTAGTCATGGCGAAAAGATGGTAGAAACAGCAGAAGACAAACTGATGCTGAGTTATTTTGAGCAAATTGTGGATGCGCTGGTGATGGAGTTATATTTACCGGAAGAATTGCACAGCCATGACAAATACTTCATGAGTCATGTGTTATCGGAAAATCTTCCCGCTTTCGATACCATTAAAGGTGATAAAATGCCAGCGCTGAGACAAATCTTTAAACGATTATTTGATTCTGAGCATCCGATTCGGGTTCATATTTATTTTTTGAACAGTTTGGAAGTCGTTCGTATTATTAGAGGTTTAGGATGAGAATTATGAAGGTTGAATATAGCAATCCTAAATCACCAGTCAGAGACTACTGTTTGACTATTAAATCTAGATCCCCCCTAGCCCCCCTTAAGAAGGGGGGAACAAGAACTTTCTCAAAGTCCCCCTTCTTAAGGGGGATTTAGGGGGATCGAGACTCAGGTAAAAAGGAGATTTATCAAGGCTTTCGGCTTAAGTTGACACCAATGGGCACGGTGGGGTCTTCTGATTTCGGGTAATATTAATTCCGGTGCAACCAGAATTGACTCACCTTAACTCCCACCCAATTTCGTAATACAAGACGCATCCAATACCACTAAAACATCATTCTGAAAAACTGCACAACTTGTCATTGCTTCAGCTAACACAGGAATTTTCCCTTGTTTGAGATCTGCGATCGCCTTTGGTGTAGAATCAAAGTCTTCGATCCAACCGTAATCCTTTACATACTCAAGAGTCAAGGCTTGGCGTTCTAGCATCCAGAAATCTATTCCATATTGATTAATAAACTTTTGCACCACAGAGCGATCGGGACTATATTGAGCGCGAATTAAATCGTTAACTCGCTGTCTAAATCTAGTATAATAGCCTTTTTGATAAGGCACTGCATATTCTTTTCCTAGCACAACCGAGCGCTGACTAAAAGTTGGCAGATTGTCCACCTCTGGCGCTAGGGAAGCAATCAAAATATCTGGCGGTTGCTGCTGAAAAAACTGGTACAATTCGGGCATTTTACCCTCTACATACCCAACGCTAGGAAATTTATCCACTAAGCAGGGATAAAGCACAACTACCACAGCAATTATCGCTGTTGTGATGATTGCTACTAGATTTTTGATGCTAAATTTGGTTTCAGTTGTCTTGGCCCAATTTCCCACTCCATCTAGGATCAAAGTTAGGGCGATCGCACTTAAGAACACTACAATAAATCGCAAGCTATAAGCAGTATAGCGCCCCGGCTGATATAATTTAAAAATGGTAGCATGAGCTGCAAGAAACATGACTAAGGATGCTAAAAATAGTTGCAGCAACAGCCAGATATTACTTTGAATCTGTTTGGCTACAGGAAAGTGCGATCGCCATACCAATAGCAGCGGAAATAACCATGCAGCACAGTGAGTAACGGGGGTAAACAGGGACTTGGGAAACATCCCGCTACCCCGGCCAGTCAGCCAATAATCTAGGGGATTTGGACGAAAAAAAGCATTTCGGCCTTGGGGCGCAAATTCCGGCATTGTTTTAGCTTCTGCTGCTGTATAAGCGGGCCCAAATTCCGATTTATCTAGGGCATAGGGTAGCATTACTAAAAACACAACTCCTAAACCTGTAGTGCAAAATAGGTAATTTGTGCGATCGCGCGACAAGCACAAACTACCTTTTTCCCAATCCAGCAACCGCAAAACTAAAATACCGGCTGCTACCAATGCGTAAGGAGGGTAAAATAGTCCGATTAAGGCGATCGCGCCTAAACATGGCAGCAAAGAACGTCGCAGTAAATAATATAAAAAAGCGAGAAATATCGGATAGATAAAGGCTCTTGGCGTTGCAGAAGCCAAATCGTCCGTCATCCACATATGTTGGTTGAGCAACAAAGAGGCAATAAATCCAGTCATCGGCACTGGCAGCATTTCTAGAGCAATGCTAAAACAGTAATAAGTGGAGATTAAGCTGAGGAAAAGCGGCAATATTTTGTGAAATAATAGGGGAGAGATGTCAATTGTGGCTGCTATTTTGTAGAGCGTGCTGTAGCCTGTGGGGCTGATGGATTGAAAGTAGTTAGCAATGAAGTCGTTGGGAAACAAATCGCGATCGACAAATCGCATCATCCAGAAAACGTGTTGTCTCGCGTCGTCTTGCACGATATACTCGCCACCGAAGGCTTGTTTTAGTCCTAAAAAACCATAGATTGCGGCAAATGTCAAGCTTAAGGTTAACCAAAATAGGGTAGGCGATCGAGATTTATCATCATGATTTGTGGCAGTCAGAAATTTGTGCAAGGGGGCGATGAACATGGGGGAAAAAATAATATTATATTAATTCTGGTTGTATCGGAATGATTAAACCACAGAGGACACAGAGGACACAGAGAAAGAGAAGAGAGAAATAATAATTATGATGTCAACGGATTTGATATTATGTAGTTGACCGTTGCATGGTCATGATTTAACCTTTTTGCTATAAAATTTTAACTCAATACTCAACACTCACCACTTTTCAATGAAATCTAAAACTCCTGCTACCCCAACACCACCAAGCCCAGAGTCAGCCAAAAAAGCAGAACCTGCCTTTGGCTGGAACGCCTACGCGGAACAAATCAACGGACGATTTGCGATGGTGGGATTCGTGGCAATTCTGTTGCTAGAATTTTTCACAGGCGAGAATTTTTTCACCTGGCTAGGTTTGCGTTAAATCACTAAAAAATGGAAGGTGAAAAATAAATTATTATCCAATTTTCACCTTCTGCGTAGATGTTTGACTTCAGAGAATATCGATTTATCAATCATTAATTTTTAATGACTTCCCGGACTATCAAACTGTACTTGCCTTTACCTTTTGGCGGTGAATCAAAAGCATTGACAATTACTTTGTAGCTACCACTGGCAGACAAAGTAACAGTCAATTCCGAATTGGAATTTTGCTCAGTAGCATCATCATTTTCTGCAAGCAATTCGCCTTTGGAGTTGAAGACAGCCAGATAAGTATCAAACTCGCCACTTTCTAAGGAAACAACTACTGTCTGGCCTGTCGTGCCTTCAAAGGTATATTCGTCATATAAACTGCTGTCTGAGGGCAGTACGGAAGACTTCGCCGGAGTCAGTTCTCCTTGTTTTTCCAAAATGACTTTAGACGAGCCCGCAGCAGGAATAGGCAAAGCTGAGGGAGTTGGTATTGCTGATGGCGAAGACTTCGGAGTAGCCTGAGCTAAAACATGATTAATATCCCTGTTAGTATGAGGGGCATTCTGAGAAAATCCTGCGGCAATTAGGGTTGAATTACCGGGCGCTAAAACTCGACTCGCATCGAAAATTGGCGAGGAAGCAACGGGCTTGGCTGAAACAGTAGCTAGTAGAGCAATTGGCGCGATCGCCCAAAATCTAACTTGACGCATGAATTACCTCAGTTTTTTATGAAGGAAGAAGGCCCAACGACTACGCTCAGGGAACGCTTCAGGAAGAAGGCCCAACGACTGCGTTTATCCTGAGCGTAGCCGAAGGGCTCAGGAACCGCTTCAGGAAGAAGGAAGAAGGAAGAAGAACCCCCCCCTGCCCCCCCCAAGGGGGGAAATTCAGGAAGAAGGAAGAAGAACCCCCCCTGCCCCCCCCAAGGGGGGAAATTCAGGAAGAAGGAAGAAGAACCCCCCCCTGCCCCCCCCAAGGGGGGAAATTCAGGAAGAAGGAAGAAGAACCCCCCCCTGCCCCCCCCAAGGGGGGAAATTCAGGAAGAAGGAAGAAGAACCCCCCCCCTGCCCCCCCCAAGGGGGGAAATTCAGGAAGAAGGAAGAAGAACCCCCCCTACCCCAGGGCGGTTTCATTCTCCAAAAAACGAGGGCTTTGTAGGGGTAGTGCCCCCGTGCCTACCCCCCCACTTTTAGCGGACTGTTAGAGTGTAACGCCCCCGACCCGAAGCGTCGTAAGCATTGACAATGACACGATAGCGACCAGTAGCGGGTAAAGTAACGCTTAGAGACGCATTTTTATTCGCATCGCTCTCATCATCATTTTCTGCTACTAATCGACCATTAGGGCCAAACAAAGCTACATAGGGATCGAACTCTTTACTTTCGAGGGAAATCTCCACAGACTGACCCGATCGACCTTCAAAAGTATACTCGCGATAGAGACTGTTGTCCGAGGGCAGTACCTGAGCGCCAGCAGCTAAAGTACCTTCTTCTTGCAAAATTGCCCTGGCCGCCTGGGTAAAAGCTGCGGCTTTCAGTTCTAGTGTATAAGCTCCCGACTGCCTGGCCTGGTTGGAATTTGCCAATAAGGTGTAAGTGCCGTCTGCTGGCAGCCTGACTGTAATTCGGGCATTGTTACTGCCTGCGCCGTCATCATCTTGAGCGATTTGTCGCCGATCGGGGCCGAGCAAGATTAAATAAGAGTCAATTTCTTGACTTTTCATTTCAATTGTGATTCGCTGACCTGCTTTTCCTTCAAAGGAGTAGAGGTCGAAAAAGCTGTTGTCTCCCGGCAGAACGCTAGACTGGTTGGTGAGTTTGCCACTGATTGCTGGCCCGTTGAGTGCTAGTTTTGCAGGTGATTTGTTACCAAAGGGCGATCGTGTCTGAGCAACGCGGGGAGCTCGCCCTTCTCTTACCGCCGTCAGGAAAGCGGGCACTTTGTCTATGGAAATGGCAAAACCGATGCCGATATTGCCTCCGCCCTGACCGCGAGTAAAAATAGAAGTGTTGACTCCGATTAATTCTCCCGAACTGTTAAGCAGTGGACCTCCTGAATTGCCGGGATTGATGGCTGCGTCTGTTTGAATCAAGCTTCGTTGTTGGTCGATGCGGCTGACTATTCCGACGGTAAAAGTACCTTGAAATCGACCGAAAGGATTGCCGATCGCAAATGCTTGTTGTCCAACTTTCACCGAACCAGGACGGGCTAAAGGAATTGTGGGCAAATTGTTTTGACCCCGCATTTTAACTACGGCTAAGTCTAAGCCTTCTTCCCCGAATCCAATGACATCGGCTGGGACTTTTTTGCCATCTGACAAAATTATATTGACAGTACCGCCTGCGGCAACAACGTGGGCGTTGGTTAAAACCATGCCGTCGGGGCTGATAATTGTGCCACTACCGTTGGATTTATCTGTATCGACGGTAACAACCGCCGGACTGGCTCGTTCGTAAACGCGAATATTAGTTTGTTCTTCGATATTTTGGGCGATCGCACCCTGTCTATCCAGCGACTTAAATTCAGTAACATCTGGTGATGACTGCACAGGGGATGTGGTAACAACGGCGGTGGCGCTGGCTGAAACCCCCATTGTTAAAATTCCCGATATTGCTAAACTTAAAAGTTTGAAATTCATGGCGATCGATGAGTATTTAGCTGTCGGTTGTGATCTGTGTTGTCTCTGCGTTTATCTGCGGTTTCACACTCCCCATTCACAGTTTTTTGGATCGTAATTCTCCGATCGCGATCGCCAGTAGATGGGCATAAATCAAATGCAACTGGTATTTTTCCGGTGATATTGACACCAGAAATATTAAATTTCACCCATCTACTTAGCACTTCCCCTAGTTGTCGAAATTGGGGGAATTATCCGGTTGGTCTTCCGGGTGTTCTACTGGTCGATACTCCACGTAATCTGAGGGTGGTGCTTGCAAATCGCGGCTACTGGGGCGAGACTTCCCTCCTTCGGCGGGACGGGTTTTTTTGGTTTTCGGTGTCCCATCGCTGCGGTTATCGGAAGTTGGCGGGCGGCTGTTACGGCTGCGAGTCGGTTTTTCATCGGGATTGTCTGAAATGTCCCAACGGTCCGATCGGTCCGATCGGTCCGATCGCTCTGGGGGCTGGTTTTCCGGGCGAGAGGGGCGTTTGCGGGACGATCGCTCAGGTCCATCGGGTTTAGATATATCAATGCTGCTATTGCGACGGTCGGGACGGCGGCGAGGTTCGTCATCGTAGCCTTCCCGCGAAGCACGATAATCTTGACTACCTCTAATCCGGGGACGCTGGGGATAGTCTTCCTCTGGTTCTAGCTGGTCAATATCAGCATCGTAACCCTCATAACCGTAGGCGTTGCTGACGGGTCTATCTTCGTCGATATATTGTGCCCGGCTTTTAGCTTGGGCGGTGGTTGCTCCCCGCAGCTTAATACTTTCGGCTGCAAAAAATATGGCGGAACCAGTGAGCATGAATTGACCGAAGGCCAGAATTGGATCTAGCCGCCAGCCTTGGAATAATAGAATACCGCCACACAGTAGACCTACTGCTGCAAAAAAAATATCGTGGTCTCGTGCTAGCTTGGGACGCCACGATCGCAAAAAGTACAGTCCCGCCCCGCCTACTGCTAGGATGATCCCTAACAGGGTACTCCAGTTCCATGATAAATTGACCATTAGCCTATCTCCTATTTCTGTCTATATTAGCGAGTTAGATGTTTACATTTTTACTTAAATCTGCTATTCCGACTTGGCTGGATGAGGGTCTTATCCCGGTTGCAGCTTGGGAATTGACATAATATTGACATAATACTGAGTCTGAACAGCTCATATAAAATCCTGTCTTCATCGTCCTGTATTAAACTCTCTCTTCTCTTCCTTCGCGTCCTTAGCGCCTTCGCGGTTAAATCACCTGACGATACAACCGGAATTGATATCACCGGGCTACAGGTACAGCGAGGGAATTTCCGGCGGTGTCAGTAAACGGGAAAAAACCTCAGCTTGGCATTTCTAGAAGGTTTTGGCTTCTGAGTTGCTTACAGCCGAGGTTTCGGAACTGGGGAAATGCCCGACGTCAAGCCATCGCTACAGCCGACAATTGACTTTGACGCCGGACTTGGATCTTTACAGATGTTTTAGGTGCGCTTAATTTTGTCTTTTTGGCTGATGAAGATTAGGGCGATCGTTGCTGGAATTACCACCAAACTAACGCCCACCAGCAGGCTGTACAGAAAATTCGCGAGTGAAGGAGTCATAGATTCAAAGCCTTTGTTACAACAATTTGATTTTTATTAATTTTATACTTTCGATCGCACCTGGGAAACAGTTAAAATTATGAATACCTGACTTAACAAAACTTAAAATTTCGACACAATAACTCTATGACTGGTATTACCGTTACAAGCTGGATTCTGGGCTTTGTCCTAGTATTGATGACTTTGTTGTTCATTTTTCGCATCGTCTTGACTTGGTATCCCCAGGTCAATCTCAGTCGATTGCCGTTGAGTCTGATTGCTTGGCCCACAGAACCTTTTTTAGTCGCTACCAGAAAGATTGTACCGCCGATCGGCGGGGTGGACATTACGCCGATTATTTGGGTTGGCATCTGTAGCTTGCTGCGAGAAATGATTCTCGGTCAGCAGGGGCTACTGACGATGATGATGTGAGAGTCATTAGTCAGCAGTCATTAGTCATTAGTCAGCAGTCATTAGTCATTAGTCAGCAGTCATTAGTCATTAGTGGGATTAAGGTGGGCAATGCCAGCCTGGCCCTCGTCAATCTGGCGAAGAAACTCCTTAGACGCTGGAAATTTCCTATCTTGCGATAGTCAAGACTGCTGACTAATGACTAATGACTAATGACTAATGACTAATGACGAATGACTAATGACTAATGACGAATGACTAATGACTGCTGACTAATGACTAATGACAAATGACTAATGACTAATGACTAATGACTAATGACGAATGACTACTGGCCCATGAATTGTTCCACGAAATTGGTGTAAACTTCGCCCCTGAGAAATTCCGGGCTGTCGAGGATTTTTTGGTGGAAACTGAGGGTGGTGGGAACACCGGTAATCGCACATTCCCGCAGTGCTCGTTTCATCCTGCGAATGGCTGAAGGTCGATCGCGCCCCCAGACTATCAACTTACCAATTAAAGAATCATAGTAAGCCGGTATTTCATAATCAGTGTAAACGTGGGAGTCCATCCGCACCCCAGGGCCGCCGGGAGGCAAAAAGCCTGTGATTATGCCCGGATGGGGTCGGAAGTTGCGATCGGGGTCTTCGGCATTAATCCGACACTCGATCGCATGGCCGCTAAGGATTACTTGGTTTTGCTTGATTTGCAGTTTTTCTCCTTGGGCGATCCGAATTTGTTCCGCGATCAAGTCAAGGCCTGTAATCATCTCCGTCACGGTATGTTCTACCTGAATCCGGGTGTTCATTTCCATGAAGTAGAACTTGCCCGATTTGTCAAGCAAAAATTCCACTGTTCCTGCACCCGTGTAGTTGATAGATTTGGCCGCGGCAATGGCGGCGTGACCCATTTGATCTCGCAATTTCTGGCTGAGGGCGGGGCTGGGGGCTTCTTCCAGGAGTTTTTGGTGCCGGCGCTGAATCGAACAATCTCTTTCGCCGAGGTGGATGACGTTACCGTAGTTGTCGGCGAGGATTTGGATTTCGATGTGCCGGGGTTTTTCGATGAATTTTTCTAGGTAAAGTCCCGGATTCCCGAAGGCTGCATCGGCTTCGCCTTGGGCTGCTGAGAATAGTTTGGGGAGTTCGGATGCTTCTCTGACTAGCCTCATGCCACGGCCTCCACCGCCGGCTGTGGCTTTGATCATCACAGGATAGCCGATTTCACGGGCGATCGACAAAGCTTCCTTTTCATCCGCCAGCAATCCTTCGCTACCGGGAACAGTGGGGACTTTCACCCGCTGCATAGTTTCTTTAGCCGTGGATTTGTCACCCATCGCCCGCATCGCAGCAGGACTAGGACCAATGAACGTAATTTGATGATCGGCGCAGATTTCGGCAAATCGGGCATTTTCGGCGAGAAAACCATAGCCAGGGTGAATCGCTGCGGCATTGCGCGTCAGGGCTGCGGCGATGATGTTGGGGATGTTTAAATAGCTTTTGCTGCTGGTGGGGGGGCCGATGCAAACGGCTTCGTCTGCCAACTGGACGTGCAAGGCGTGTTTATCTACAGTGGAGTGAACGGCGACCGTGGCAATCCCCATTTCCTCGCAGGTGCGTAGTATGCGGAGCGCGATTTCTCCGCGATTAGCGATTAAAATTTTCGAGAACCCCATCTTCGGTGCTTATTCACTCACATATATTCTGTAGAATAATCCCTTTCGGTATCTTCTGGATAATGGTTTCCCATAAATTCTTAACAAAAATTTATTTTACAATTTACTGATAATGGTGCTATGATTTTAAATCGGTGGTCGAAAAGGGCAAGTTGCCAGTTAAAAGTCAGGAACCTCAGCCTGTGCATCTTTAACTCGTAACGCTAAAAGTCCTAGGGAGTGCCGGAAAGAGCGGATGTGGCGGAATTGGTATACGCGCACGCTTGAGGTGCGTGTGGCATTATGTCCTTGCGAGTTCGAGTCTCGCCATCCGCATTGAATATGTAAAACAACTGTTGACAGTTTTGGCTGTTAGCAGTTGTTTTGTTTTTGATGGGGTTGCCAGAAACCGGGTTTTTTGGAGATATTTCGTTACTGTTGATAGAAATCGTAAAAACCCGGTTTCTTCGATCGTGCGCGAGTACCGTAGGGTGCGTCGCTATCGGATATCTTTAAGTGCGATCGAACTTCTCACAGCAACGCACCCGACAAAATAGTCTTTAACTGTCGATCGACAATTGTGTTTGAATTAAAAAGATAGATACTTATCGTTTGTCAATAGGTAAAATGGGATTAGTTAGGTTCCGAATCCGAGAGTTTGCTGATGAAAAGGGATGGACGCTCAAGGATGTTGCCGATCGCTCCGAAGTTCCGTACAGTACAGTCAGGCACTATGCTCGTTTTATCTATTAGTTAACTAAGGGTTGCTAAACTTGGAGGCTAGGTATTATTATTTTTAATAAATAATTTTGGAGGGACATTCAAAATGACTATTTTTTTACCTTTTTTACAATTTAATAACTTGACAGCAATAGGTTTATTCGCGACACTATGCCACAGCCCTAATCCAATTGAATCTATGCTTATTGTTGGCGCAGTAACAGCAATGGTCGGAGGGCTAGTAGTTTTGGTTCCAGCTAGTGCAGTTACAATGGTATTTCTGGTAACCACAATCGTACAGATGATTATGACTGGTGCAACACTTGAATCCATAGCGGCTGCAATAGCAGCACAGTTAGGGACTGTTGCTATGTCCTTGGGATTGGTGTCACAGCTTGTAGAGCAGATTAAAGGGATTATCGGATGCTAGACAATTTTGTAAGGAGTGTAATACGCGATCGCCATTTCGATATTCTCAGCTTTCCCTCCTCTGATTTTGTTACTATAGGCAACTGCTAAATTATTTTGTTTGGGCGTTAATTGGCGATCGCGCAGGTTGAGAATCTCTTGTTCTTGTTCGGGTTGCATGGTTTGTCTACTGCTGTCAGGGCAGGGTTCGAGCTGAGCATTATACCGCGTTTTTGCGACAAAATTCGTAACATTGCAAATATCCAGGAAAAAACCCGGTTTCTTTGATGGTATTGTACGATATTTTGTAGGGGCGGGTTCACCAACAATACATAACAATTACCAACCATCTAAATAAACCCGCCCCCACACCACCGATCGCCCACATCAACCTGAAATTTGCATCCCATCGCCAAAATTTACATGATGATTTATCGTTGGGTTGTACGATATTTTGTAGGGGCGGGTTCACCAACAATACATAACAATTACCAACCATCTAAATAAACCCGCCCCCACACCACCGATCGCCCACATCAACCTGAAATTTGCATCCCATCGCCAAAATTTACATGATGATTTATCGTTGGGTGGGGGCGGGTTTTCGAGATTGTTTGTTTCAGGCGATTATGGTTGGTAAAACCCGCCCCTACAGTATGAAATAAACTAATTTTGCGATAATTCCGGCGGCCGCCCCATTAAGCCGGTCATTAAGCGCAATGCTACAAACCTAACTGGGGGAATTGTTCGCAAACACCACAATCCGAAGCGGCGAAATGCGACAATTGGCAGCCAAGTATTAGAAAATAACCTATCTAAGAAATCTGTAAATCCTAACACGATTAAATTCTCTTTTTTGCGCCAGTTGTGATACCTTTTCAATACTCGCAAATCGCCGATGTCTTCGCCTTTTTGGTGGGCTTGTTGCAAGATTTGGGCGATCGCCCCTGCGTCTCGAATGCCCATATTTAAGCCTTGTCCGCCCACAGGATGGCAACAGTGGGCTGCGTCGCCAATTAATGCTAATCTGGGCAATACGTAGCGATCGCTCTGCATTAACTGTACCGGAAACAAAAAGCGATCGCTCTCCAATTCCAAGCGCCCTAACAGCCCGCCCGTGCGCTGTTTCAACAAAGCTAAAAACTCTGTTTCATCCATGGACTGCAAAGCTTTTGCTTCCGCGTGGGGCGCAGTCCAAACTACTTGACAACGGTTCCCTGGTAATGGTAAGACTCCCATCGGGCCACTGGGCCAAAAGCGCTCGAAAGCAATATCGTTGTGGGGTTTTTCAGTTTTAATAGTAATAGCAACGCAGGATTGCCAGTATTTCCAGCCGCGAGTGCCGATGTTGGCGGATGTCCGAATGCGCGATCGCGAACCGTCAGCAGCAACTAATAATTTGGTGCGAATTGTCCGAGTTTCACCGTTTTGTTTGAGTTCAATTTCAGCGCAATTATTTAAATATTTTACTTGCAATACTTCCGCCGGACAAACCCAACTGAAATTCGGGTTTTTTGCCAAGGATTCCTGCAAAGCTGACAGCATGACTCGGTGCTCGCCCACATAGCCTAAAGCGGCTTTTGGTACGGGTAATTTGCCTGTGTTTCCCAAGTCTGGGCGGTGGAATTCTACAATTCCGGGATAGTCGCCGTCGCAGAGGCTAATTTGCTCGAAGGTGGTAATTTGTGGCAAGATTTGTTCCCACACGCCAATGCCTTCTAAAATCATTCCTGACAGCAAGGTGACTGCGTAAGCTTGTTTTTTGGCTGCTGCGGCTGCGGGGAGTTGGGTTTCTATTATTGCGATTTTTAAGCCGGAATCTTTGAGGGCGCAGGCTAAGGTTGCGCCGACTATGCCGCCTCCGACGATGGCGATATCGTAGTCTAATTCCGCTGTTTGGAGGGGGGATGGGGTTGCAGAAAGTTGGTTTACAGGCATTTTTTAAGGGATGTTTTTTAAGTTAAAGGGCATTGGGCATTGGTGTCAACTTAAGGCCCAAACGTTTGGGAAATATGGGTTTTACGACAAGTCTAGATCCTCCTCGCATCCCCACCCCCCCCTGCCCCATAGGGGGATGGGGGATGGGGGATGGGTGAAGGGTGACTGTGAGTAAGTTCTTCCGCCTTAAGAAGGGGGACTTTGAGTAAGTTCTTGTCCCCCCCTTCTTAAGGGGGGCTAGGGGGGATCTAAGTTTAATAGTCAAACAGCCATCTGTGAGTGGGTTTGAGCTTAAGTTGACACAAAGAAGGGCATTGGGCATACCTCATCACGCTTGAGAACCGTTATGCTCTTTTTAATTGTAAAGAATTATTGCGGTTTGGGGCAATTAGGCGGCATTGAGAAAGGGAGGTAGAGGAAGAGTGATGGGAATGGCCCTGAATTGATGCCATCAACAGCAATCATTAAACTACCCGATAGACAAAACTCAGAGTTGCCCACACATTCACATCCAAGGCTATATCATCGGTGGATATCCCCACTTTTTCTACCCCTGTCATGCTGGCGGCGTGCAAATCTTCCAATACAGCCCTGGCCACATTTAAAGGATTCAACAATACTCGAATTGGCAAGGCATCCCTGGCTTGCTGCATTCCTCCCTGTAAAGCGCTCAGAGTGCGAGCGAAGGGCTTCTCACTAAATATAATAAAAGTTTCACTAAGTCCGATCGCCCTAGATACTTCCCACCCGATCGCCCCTGCCTGGGGTACACTCAAATTTGCACCAGGGGCGATCGCCTGCACCGGTCTTGGCACATTGGTTTCCCCATCAGAATTCAATACTAGCAGCCGTCTTGAACTATCCGAGCCAAACATCATAAAGTAAACTGGGCGATCGCCATCGTTATACAATCGATACTGAATCCGGCTCCCATAATTCACACTTAATATACCTAAACTTTCAGATTTCTCACTTTCCCCCCTCAGCGATGATAGTGCATCGTCACTGACACCTCGCACGGGCGATCGCCCGGCCACAGTCATAGCTTGAGGCGCGAGAGTTGATAGCATCGCCCGCACCTTCAGACGCGAAGACCCCTCATTCGCCGTCAGGCGCAGCAACTTGATCGCCAGCAGCGTTTTCAACTGCGGAGTCAATCGCTGTACCGCAACTTTCACGGCCTCTCCGCCATCACCCTCAGTATGCGGAACCAGCGTTTCACCCACAGAAAACAAACCGTAACGACCTTGATACAAACCAGGCTCATAGACCCCAGGAGTTTGAGCTAAAGTCGTTTCTGGGACTCTGCCAAACCGATAGTCCGCCGGTTGGTCTCCCGCTACCGCCGAGACTTGGGGCACAGTCGCAAAGGCGCTGGTAGCGTCCACCCGTTCGATGCGTTCTAAACCAGAGTCCAAAGCTACGGTTAAACTGATGTTTCGGGGCAGAACCCGAATTTCTTCTCTGACTAATTCGCCCGCAGTCAGTTGCACCTGGTTTGAGATGGGCGATTCTAAGACTTGGGCTTTAGCAGAAAGACCGTTACGTCGCAGCAGTAACAGCCTTGCGCCCTCTGAGGAAACGGGGCTGAATACAGAAGCGCCACAGGACTCTAAAATTTTTGGCGGCAACCCGGCCAGCCACAATTGGACAGTTTTGCTACCCTCTTCTACCGCAGACACTGCCCCGTCAGCAGTAGGGGAATTTAACATCGCTGTTGCAAACATCCCCGCAGGTGCTTTTACATCGTCCTGGCGAATTTGCGGTTCCTGGGTTAAGCCGCTGATTTGCTCGACTTGGGCCGCGGCGCGGCTAAAACTGACTTGCAAGCTACTGGCGGGAGTTGTCCACCACAAAGTTTGCGTGAGGGCGTAAGTAAATAAACCCGCTGTAAACCCGTTCCACTGAATTTCGGCGGAGAGTTGACCAGGGGCGGCGGCGGTGAGTGTGGTGCCTCCGCTAGAAGTGAGATTGTTGACTAATTTAAGTCGATCGAGTAAGTCTAATTCGCCGATGCTTGGACTCGCCACTATGGGGCGGGGGCGGGAACGAATGCGGAAGTTGCCGGTGGGATTTACGCCGGGATAGCTGTAGCTGGTGTCGAGAATGGCGATCGCACTTTCTGTTGGGAGCGATCGCATCAACAGCAGCAGTGTTTCCTCTAACATATCGTTCACCGCTCGGTTTCCCAAAGCAGGCACAACATCATCTACCGGCACCAAACTGTTTTGCATTACCGTCGGTGACTCGCCCAAACTGACTCGGCTACCGCAGCCACTGAAGTGAAAAACCACCACGTCTCCGGGTTTAGCTTGTTGAGTCAAGTGACTGACAAAAGCCGTCTCGATATTTTCCCTGGTAGCTTGAGAGTCAGTCAACGTCAGAATGTCTGATGGCCCAAACCCAAACCGATATACCAGTAATTCCCGCTGCAATTCCACATCGGTGACACAGCCGTGCAGCGCCGATCCTGGATATTTGTCAACGCCCACTAACAATGCCAATTTGCGGGCTGTCGGCTGGGCTAGAGCCTGGTAGTAGCGATCGCCCAACCGTTCCCATCCAGCCTCGCTGATACCCAGCGCTGCTAACACCCAGCCCGCTTGCTGCAAAAATTCCCGCCGCTTGAGTCCCATTAATGATTCCCGATCGTCGTGCTCTTACTTAATAATCTCACTCCTCTGCCGAAGACTAAGTGTCGCCAACAACAAGGTTTAAGATTTAAATTTCATAGCTGAAAATATTCATCGCCTTTGCTAATTCCGCAGCAACTTCTGGCCGAGAAAACTGCGGGGGTGGTAATTTTCCAGCCCGCAACATTTCCCGCACTTTGGTTCCCGACAAATGTACCCGCTGTTCGGGAGTGCTAGGACTGGTTTTCGTGGTCGCCATTTGTTCAGTCACTTTGCAATAGAAAGCGTGCTCGAATTTCATCGGCACAATTCCCAATTCTCCCGGCTCAAATTCCTCAAAAATGTGTTGAGCATCGTAGGTACCATAGTAATCGCCCACCCCCGCATGATCGCGCCCCACGATAAAGTGAGTACAACCATAGTTTTTGCGAATCAAAGCGTGAAAAATTGCTTCCCGTGGTCCAGCGTAGCGCATCGCCGCGGGATTGATTGCTAAAATTACGCGATCGTGCGGATAGTATTTTTCTAGCAGAATCTCGTAGCAACGCATCCGCACATCCGCCGGAATATCATCGCCCTTAGTCGTCCCCACCAAAGGGTGCAAGAATAAGCCGTCTACAGTTTCTAGAGCACATTTTTGAATGTATTCGTGAGCGCGATGGATCGGGTTTCGGGTTTGGAAACCCACTATGGTTTTCCATCCTTTTTCTGCGAACAGTATTCTCGATTTCACCGGGTCAATTTGGTATTGGGGAAAGCGGGCGTCTAGTTCCCGTTCCAGCAACCACACTGGGCCTGCCAGATTCACTGGACCCGACTTGTCTATTACTTGGACACCTGGATGTTTGAGATCGTCGGTGCGGTAGACGTTAATGGCTTCTTCTTCTTTGCTGTAGCGATATTTTTCAGTCAGTTCCAGTACGCCGGCAAACTCGCCGTTGGGGGAGTCTAGCCGGACCAAAGTCCCTTCTGTCAGGGTGGCTGCCACTTCTTCGCTCACTGAGAGGGTGATTGGTACTGACCAGGGGAGGCCGTTGGAGAGGCGCATTTGGGTAACGACCGATCGATAATCAGCCTCATTCATGAACCCTTGCAGGGGACTGAAGGCGCCGATGGCGATCATTTGTAGGTCAGAGATCGATCGATCCGAAAGCTGAACTCGCGGCAAAGCTTCTGCTTTGTCAAAAAATGCTTGTCTTTGGTCTAGGGTGGCGATACGGTTGACCAGGATGCCACCATGAGGGGCAATGCGGTCTGGATGCTGGCTCATGTCGATTCGGGATTATTTTAAGATGTGGGACTGTCAGTGCCAGAGTATATCCTACCAAAGTATTGTTACAATTGATTAGTTTTCCTATTTATCCATAGGAATCTATGTCAAATGAGGTGAATATATCGCTCTCTAATTCACTCAAAATGTCTTCAAATCCATTTGTTTATTTTTGACAAAATTTACTCTGACATGACCATCAAGTAATGTAGTTTTGCCGCCCGCTTCGTGCAATTAATTCTCTAATTTCAAATCCCAAATCTAAAATCTACAGACCATTTGGTCATGAATTCTCTTCATTTGTGATAATTCTTCTCGCAGTCCCTGGGGTAGGGGAATTTTCACCGTTTCCAGCATACTCTGAATCCGATGTCTCCAGTCATGACGGGCTAAACTCTCAACATAATTACGTTTGTATATCTTATTCAGCCGCACTTCGTCCTCTAACAGTTCATCAATGAATTCCACACTTTTTTGTGGGTCATCGGGCAACTCAATAGTAGCATCTTCCCAATTCAGCAACTCATCCATTAGAGGGCTTGTTGGACGCTTCCCAACTACCGCACCCCCCGTCGCAGCACCGTAAAACCAACGCAGTGTAATAAACGAATAAGGAAACGCACGCATACCAGGATAGAGTGTATCAAATGCCAAGGTCAGTTTGCTATGTCTGAGAATGTGAAATAGCATCAGAGTATCTGGCTCGTCTTTCCGCATTTCGTAAGGCAATTTCGGAAATTCCTCTCCTGTTCTGGGCGTAGATTTAAAGTAAATTTGTTCGGAACCAGGTAGATTAAATTTATTGCAAAAAGCACGATCGTAATGTGAGGGAATGCGCCCGAAGCTAGTTAAGTCTATGGAACGCTTCTGTTGACACGAACCCTGAGTGAGAACATCAGCGGCAAAGGGGATTAGGGAGACTGGGATACTGAATTTTTGCTTAAGTTCATCTATGACTTCGGGAAGGGCTACGAATAAATGGTCTAATTGATAGACATTTTTTGAATAAATTTCTGGACACCAAGAATCAAAAATATAAGCGATGACAACATCAAAACGTTCCCTCCACTTTGGTATACTTGAGAGGAGTTCCAGATCGGCTCCTGATATACCTATGAGCAGTAAAACATTGGGCTGGTTGGACAAGTCAGGTAAAGGTTCCAATTTATAGAAACCTGTAGTAGACTTGACAACTTTACGTATAATGCGATCGGGTAATGGATGGAGTTTAGATGAGGACCACTGGATAATCTCGCGACACGATGGAATCAAAAGTTGTGCTTTGCAGGTTTGTAAAACAATATTTTCCAATTCAAAAACCGGGTCCCAGGATACACTTGAGAGTAAACTCCGTGAAGAAAGTATAAAAAGATTCATGGCTAAATTTAAATTTGATTAAAGGGCAGGGGTGATGATGCTAACCCCAGGGGATTAGGGTAACTTTGATTAAGTTTGAAATGCGAATTTCCTGGCATCGACTTTCTCATTTACCTCACTACTAAGTCCGTTCACCTAATTAAACATAAAATCCGATACCTAGATCTACACAGCACTTTCACTGGTAATGAGTTCTAGTTATTATGTTTTTCTGCATTAGTTTACCTATCCCATCTCGTCGATCGCACTTAGGGCTGCATTAGGGCTGCACTGGACTTCAGTAAATTTACTGTAGCCTTACAAAAATCTAGCATAGGTCTTCCCAGACTGTCAACATTAATTTAAAGTTTTACTTGTTTTTTGTATAAAAATACATTATATTAATTTGATGAATATTTATTTTATAAAAATTATAAATCTTAAAAAGGTTAAGTAATTCAACCTCATTAAAGGTAAGATATCGGTCACTAAACATTCAACCACTGAATCAATACCCTAGGTGCTGGTAACAGAATAGCCAATAATAGCCCCATCGCCACCAACCCCAAACCATCACGCCAATTATTTAATTCGCTCACATCATTCAAGGCCGGTTCATCGTTTAGCGGCATCAAAAACAAAATCAGCGCCCACAACAACAAACCCGGTTCCAAAAAAGCCAGCAGCAACATAGAAAGTCTAGCAAATTGCCCGATCGCCATACTTGCGCCCTGACCAAACATGGCGTGGACGATGTGCCCGCCGTCGAGTTGTCCCACCGGCATCAAATTAAACGCCGTCACGATCAAACCCAAATAACCAGCCACTGCTACCGGATGCAAATTAATTGCTGTTTCCGAATTTAAAGCGCCACCCAAGGTTAACTTACTCAAGAGAGTCATCATCAAAGAAAAATTGGGATTGAAAGAATCAAAATTTAACATCCCTGAATTGTTAGAAATAGGCACAATTGTCGAGTGGTACAAACCCCAAATTAAAAGTGGCACTGTCGCCACTAAACCAGCCAAAGGCCCCGCAATACCGACATCAAATAAAGCTCTACGGTGGGGAATCGGACTCCGAATTTGAATAAAAGCGCCAAAGGTTCCCAAGAAAAAGGGCACGGGAATAAAATAGGGTAAAGTAGTTCTAATTTTATGTAATTTTGCTGCTAAATAGTGTCCCGATTCGTGAATCCCCAAAATAACCATCAAAGCGGTCGCATAGGGTAAACCCTTAATTAACATTGACGGATTAGATTGGACAGCTTTTTCGGTAATTCCTGCTATTTGTGCACCGACTATCGTTGTGGTAAATAGCGTGATGAGGAGCAAACCTACAGCAAAAAATGGTCGATTCAAAGGTTGATTATTAACAGGACTTTCGGCAGATTTACGTTCAGGATTAGGGACGAGGGCAAAAAAGGGTTGACCGCTGAAACTTGTTTGAAATACTACCAAAAAGCGATCGCCAAAATGCTTTTCGACATTTTCCCGAATCGCGTGGTAAGCTGCTTCTGGGTTAGTCCGCAACTGTCCGCGACAAATTACGGCCTGGGGTCGAAATTCTAAATCTCGCAAATAGTAAACAGACCAAGGAAAACAGTCACGCAAACTAGCTTCTTCTTCTAGATCGATCGGGCGTAAAGCAGGTTTTTGTTGGGATTTGGCAGGTTCTGTCCCATCAGTAACTGTGGTTTGGGCGGTTTCGCTAGTAATTTCCTTGCGCCCCAACTGTACCAGAAACCAATACAAAAAAGGGCAAACCAAAAAAGGTATAATTAGCCAATCTGGCGGTGAACTTTTGCTAGGGCTGTTAACTAACAGCCAACCAGTCCAAATCAGGGCGGGTGCCATGATTACCAGCCACAGCAGCCATACCGGAGTTCGCGTGATGCGACGGATACTGTTGTGCAATAAGAAGTATGAGAACAGTCCCAATACAAACAACCATAAAAAGAACATAATATTAATTCCAGACACATTAACTATGATACTTCCTTGAAACAACAGACTTTAGCTTCCAAACAACCCAAGCCCGTGCTCGACAATATCTTTGCTTTTCCACCTAACCGGGACACCCTTGGTGGGACAGCTTACTTCATTGTAGAAAACCAAACTAACATTCTAGTAGATTGTCCGGCTTGGGATGAGATTAACCAAACATTTTTACGTGAATATGGCGGTGTCCGGTTGTTGTTTCTGACTCACCGGGGCGCTATGGGTAAGGTGCGGGAGATTCAGGAAGCCACAGGCTGCGAAATCCTGATTCAAGAGCAGGAAGCTTATTTGCTACCAGGATTGCAAGTGACAGCTTTTGAGCGAGAATTTGCTCTGAGCGATCGCACTTTTGTATTTTGGACTCCCGGTCATTCTCCCGGTTCGTCCTGTCTTTATGATACTCGCAGTGGCGGAGTTCTGTTTTCGGGCAGACACTTGCTCCCCAATCGAGAAGGTGCACCTCAACCGCAGAGAACGGCAAAAACTTTTCACTGGCCACGACAAATGAACAGCGTGAAGTCGATTATCGATCGCTTTTCGCCGGAAACTTTACAGTATATTTGTCCTGGTGGGAACACAGGTTTTTTGAGGGGAACAGGATCGATAAATCGAGCTTTTGAACAATTAGCCAGTTTAGATTTAGCTGTTTGTTTGCAATCAAAGCCTTGATTTGAAAAAGCCATAAATCCTATGTCAAAAACCGAAAAACAGAAAATGCTAGCCGGCGAGTTGTATCTAGCGGCTGATGCGGAATTGACTTGTGAGCGCCAGCGAGCCCGCCGTCTCACCAGACTTTACAATGCTACCCGCGAGGACGAAGCATCCCAACGCTTAGAAATTCTCACCGAATTATGCGGTGCCGTCGGCCCGAAAGTTGAAATTGAACCCCCTTTCTACTGCGACTATGGCAGTAATATTTATGCTGGAAATGGCTTATATATGAATTTTGGTTGCGTGATTCTCGATTGCAATCGAGTTAACATCGGCGAAAATTTACTGTGTGGCCCACAAGTGCAAATTTACACTGCTTTCCACCCCACTGACCCGGAAATTAGACTTTCGGGCCGAGAACTGGCTAGCGAGATTCATATCGGCAATAATGTGTGGATTGGTGGCGGTAGTATCGTTTGCCCCGGAGTCACCATCGGCGATGGTAGCACGATCGGTGCAGGCAGTGTGGTGGTCAAAAGTATCCCTGCAAACGTCGTAGCTGCGGGGAATCCATGCCGAATCATCCGGCATCTAGCTTGATGTGGTACTATCAACACACAGGTCCGATCCACTCTCAGGGGTTTGACCTTCGCTCCAGGTTTTTAACTCCTACTCACAAGATTTTTATGGCGACTGCAACACTTTATCCCAACGCTCCCGATTTATCTACCGACGACTACGTGGTAGTGGGTTTGGCCACCTGCTTCGTCAAAGAAGAAGGTGAAGTTCTCGAAGTACAAGTAATTGAAGCTATCCCCTCAGCAGCTTTGGAGGCAATTGTCAAGGGAATTCCCACCTCCTATCAAAGGGCTTGGGGGACGACTTTGGGAGCAGTGCTCGACGGCGAATCACCCACTATGCTGCCAGAATTCCCCACATCGGCTCAGTTTTGCGAAGAATTTGGCTTTCGGGCGATCGCCGCTGCCCGCACTTACAAAATCCGCCCCCAAGCTCAATCTCACATCCCCTTGGGAACAGTTCGGAGCGACTTTTCTTATTCCCTCGATCGCAAAAGAGTTCTCAATACCCAGCGCGTTGTTCGCACTGAAGACAATGTAAAACAACACGAACACACTCACAAAGTTCTTTAAATGAATCAGTTTTCAGGTTTGACAGAGTTGTAAATTCAATAATTTTTAACTCTCAAATCAGCGGAAATTTAGCATCGCATTAGCCCAGGGATGTAGTGGATAGATTAGCAGCCAGGATTTGACTCCTTCTCTGATTCGCTGCATCCGTTTTATTGAGCAATAAATTATTCCCAAAAAAAATCATTCCCCTGGTTAGGGAAACAACAGCGGTGCAACCAATGCAAACAGCCAACCTCCCATCACCAAGATTTCCACAAATATCAGAATAATATTTTTTTTCATAGCTCAAATGCAACCTCAAATATCAAACAAATTTCCTGATTTTCCCCCTGCTTTATTTCCCTTCCCCTGCTTTATTCCCCTTAACCTTCGTGAAATCAAACATCGACAAAATCAACGGGAACCCCCCCACCTTTGCACTCATCAACAAGTGCATTGCCAGACACAATACTAATATTATCCACCCCGAAGCGTGCAAATAATACCAAACCTGCGTCAAGTCTCCAGCGGGTAGCCATTCTTCCTTAACCATACTCCCAGAGGCGATCGAAAAAGTCATCGCCACCAACATCAGCGTATTCACAATCCGATGCAAACTGTACCACCAAATCGGTTTTCCGAATTGCGTCAATTTCCCAAAAGAATCCGGCTGTACCAAGCGTTTTTGGCCCCAGTGGAAACTGTACAAAGCAAAAGCCGGCATTACGCCTAAAATTAACAGCTTGCCAAAAGTCCCATGAATCCCGATAATATCTGCAATCTGGGGCACTGGTACTTTGCCGAAGCGCCCGTCGTAAGTGTTGTACACCAGAAATGCGGTGATGATTGCTAAAATGGCGATCGCAGCGTTAACCCCGTGCAGTAACCTGAGCAACAATGGTTGGTATGGTTTAGATTCCGGCATCGTCAATTATGCTAGTTGATAACTCTTCCTATAATACAGCTTGGTACAACTTTTTTCAATCCCGCAAATTATGAAATAAATGTGATTGAAAAATGAATGAATTATGAGAAAAATGCAATTTCAGAAAAGTTTAGTGTAAAGTTAAAGAAGTTTAGGACTAAGGCAAAAAACCCGGTTTCTCCGAAAAATCATGCATCGAACCGAGAGATTGACGCAGAAACCGGGTTTTTGACCCCGTTAAAAATTAAGAGCAATACTTTACCCATAACATCAAACAGTTCACAAAAATGGATGCAGCCACTACCGTCTTACTTTCCTTGGGACTAGCAGCAGATGCTTTTGCTGTGTCAGTTTCCAGCGGTTTAGCAATTAAACACATGAAAGTCAATAAAGCTTTAAAAATTGCTTTATTTTTCGGTGGTTTTCAAGCTTTGATGCCAATAATCGGATGGTTTATTGGTCTGAGTTTCAGCTTTTTAATTTCGGCAATTGACCATTGGATAGCTTTCGGATTGTTGAGTTTCATTGGCGGTAGAATGATTTATGAATCTCTACAAAATGACGGAGAAGAAAAGAAATTTAATCCCCTGGATACGGGTACTTTAATCGGATTATCAGTGGCGACAAGTATAGATGCTTTAGCCGTGGGGATTGGCTTTGCTGTTCTGAAAGATTCTATTGCTCCTGCGGTGACTGCTATAGGATTTATTACTTTCTTTTTGGCGTTTGCTGGTGTGTTTATTGGACACAAGTGTGGAAATTTGTTTGCAAATAAAATAGAGATGTTGGGCGGAGCGATTTTGATTTTTATTGGTAGCAGAATCTTATTTGTACACTTGACGGAATTGCCAGTTATTGGTCATTAGTTATTAGCGACACCAATAACAAATAACCAATAACAAATGCTAAAATAAATCAGATTTCGTTAAAGGAAAAAAACGGTGCTGAAACTTTACGGTGGAGCTCGCAGCCGAGCCTCAATTATCAAGTGGTATCTGGAAGAAATAGGCGTGCCCTATGAATTCGTGATGCTGGATATGCAAGCAGGAGCACACTTGCAGCCAGATTTTATCGAAATTAACCCCATGGGAAAAGTCCCGGCTATCGCTGATGGAGATTTTAAACTTTGGGAATCTGGGGCAATTCTGCTCTATTTAGCTCAAAAATATGGTAAAATGCCGGAGAATTTGGAGCAACAAGCTCAAGTCGTGCAGTGGGTACTCTTTGCTAACGCTACCCTAGGACCGGGAATATTCGTGGAAGCAAGTCGCGATCGCGAAACTCCCAAATTGTTAACACCCCTCAATCACATCTTCGAGAAACAGCAGTTTTTGATGGGCGATGAATTCGGTGTAGCCGATGCCGCAGTGGGCTCGATTTTAAACTATATTCCCATGATGCTAAAACTAGACCTCAGCGCTTATCCGGCGCTTTTAGACTATATGAAGCGAATTGCAGAAAGACCGGCATTCCAAAAGGCGATCGGCAGCTAAACATAGCATTCATCCCTCTGGGCTCTTTCTCTGCGCTCTCTCTGCGCTTTGTGCGGTTAAATAATTCCAGAGCAACCGAAAAACTCAACAGCTAAAAGCAGGGACAATTGGGGAATTGCCCCTGCTTTTAATAAAACCAGAATTATCTGAATCCGACAGCCGCTTGCCAAACAAAAGCCAGCAACAAGAAAAACACAGGAATCACCGGCAAAACATTAATCAAAGGGTCAAAGATCGCATAAGCTTCGGGCAGCTTGGCTAAAAGTAATGCAGCTTCCATGAATCAACCTACCTATCCAACAGATTTTTCATAATTGTCGCATATCTTAAGCAAAGGCAATCATGTTCGATCGACCGTAGGTGTCAGCCAGTGAGCAAACTCCTCTGTAAAGCGATCGGCAAAAATCGCCTCCCGCATCCGAACGGTAAAGCGAATCAACTCAGTCACGTTGTGAATCGCCAGCAGAGTGTGGCCTAGTTGTTCCTTAGCTCGCACCAAATGACTCAAATAAGCCCGACTGAAATTTTGGCAAGTATAACAAGGACAAGACTCATCCAAAGGAGTAAAATCCTCTCGAAACCGAGCATTCTTCAAATTCCAGCGTTCCCCCCCAACCAAAGCCGTCCCGTGACGAGCCAGCCGAGTCGGAATCACACAGTCAAACAAATCTACACCATGGGACACCGCCACGGCCATTTCCCGATAAGTGCCAATTCCCATCAAATAACGGGGCTTATGTGCCGGTAACAGGGGTGCTGTCACTTTCACAATTTCTGCGATCAAATCCCCCGATTCCCCAACGCTGACACCGCCGATCGCATAACCTGGTAAATCTAAATCTACTAACTGGTTTGCCGATCGCGATCGCAAATCCGGGTAAACACCCCCCTGCACAATCCCAAACAAAGCTTGATCCGGGCGCGAGTGAGCAGCAATGCAGCGTTTGAGCCAGCGGTAAGTCCTGTCTGTCGCCCCTTCCACCTCCTGTCGCGTCGCTGGATAAGGGGGACACTCGTCAAAGGCCATAATCACATCCGCACCCAACTCATTTTGGATTTGGATCGATCGCTCCGGTGTCAAATTAATCATACGACCATCGCGGGGGGAACGAAAAGTCACCCCCTCATCAGAAATAGTACGCATTTGGCTCAAGCTAAACACCTGAAAGCCACCCGAATCAGTCAGAATCGGCCCGGACCAAGCCATGAATTTATGCAATCCACCAGCTCCGGCAACAATATCTTCCCCCGGCTGTAAGTGCAAGTGATAAGTATTAGCCAAAACCATTTGAGAGCCAGCATCTTTAAGATGTGCAGGTGTCAGAGTTTTGACATTAGCCAGGGTTCCCACGGGCATAAACTTAGGCGTTTCTACCACACCGTGGGGAGTGACAAACACTCCCGCACGCGCTTGGGTATGGCTGCAATGGGCAAGAGATTGAAAAGAAAATTTTTCGGACATTAGGAATGGAGCATTGGGCATTGGGCATTGGGCATCCGAACAATTTTAAACGTTCTTGAGCTTTAGTCGAACTAATTTTGACCCTAGCCTTAGCCAACGATCCTTTAAAACGGCGAATCGTCTTCATCTAATTGATAATCCCAGCTCCCTGAGAGTACCTGATCCACGACTGCATCTAAAGCAGCAGCATTTAAATTCCGGCTGAGTTGCTCTTGCAAAGGATTCGAGAGAGGAATTAACCGCAACTGTCGTCCCTCTTGAATCAGGTCAAAATAAGCACCTTCTTCCTTGGAGTTTTTCAGTTCCAGATAATCAAAACTATCAACATTCAAATAAATAGCCCGGTTGGCGATCAGAGTAGAGCGATTGGGGTTAGCGAATACTTCCCGGACATACCCTTCGCCTTGACTGTAAATCTTGCCGTCCTGCATGTGTAGGTAGCGGACACGTCCTAAATCGAAGAGCAATCTTTGGATATCGCGCTTGTTGACGACAATGCCTGTATCGATGATGCAAGGAGCAGCCACCCTGTTGTTTAATTGGTCATTACTCATGGAGCAAAAGCCTCTGTTGTAGTATGTTCCCCTGGTCGGAAATCACAGAATTCACTAGATTTTCCTACAAAGGAAACGCTTGTCTTGAGTTGAGTTTCAGTAGATGCAGTTCTTCGGGTGCGCTGTCGGTAGCAGTTTTCTAAAGAAAAGAGCTGTCGCCAGGATGAATGCCTGATCGAAGGAACTAAGGGTGTTACCGATCCAATTCTGGCATACGCTAATGGATTCACAACTCCATACAATGCGAAAAAATTTCTATTTTATGGTGCACAATCAGTTGGTTCGCTCAACGATCGACTTTTTCCGGAATTTGGGGGCTGCAATAGCTGCTGCGGTCGCTTTTTATACTTGTTTGCCGGTGCCGATTTCTTGGACTTTGGAGTTTCGGGGTATTGCTCGCTTTGCACCAGCAATCGGGCTGTTGGTTGGGGGGATGCTGGGACTGGCGGATCTGGGGTTGCAGTTGTTGGGGATGCCTGCTTTGACTCGATCGGCCTTGGTAGTAGTTTTAGGTATTGCCCTGACTGGGGGGTTGCACCTAGACGGGGCTATGGACGCGGCGGACGGGCTGGCTGTACCAGACCCCGTGCGACGGCTGGAGGTGATGCGGGACAGCGTTACAGGGGCTTTTGGGGCGATGGCTGCGGTGGCAATCTTGTTGTTGAAAACGGCTGCTCTGACGGATTTGAATGAATATCGGTGGTTGGCTTTGATGGGTGTGGCTGGTTGGGGGCGGTGGGGCCAGTTGGTGGCGATCGCCCACTATCCCTATCTCCGCGCCGAGGGTAAGGGAGCTTTTCACAAGGAATCGATTTATTCTCCTTTTGATTTTATCCCAGGAGTCTTCCTGCTACTGAGTTTGAGTGTGTTGCAAGTTGTCTTGCAGGGCGATCGGTGGCTGTTGGCGGTGGGGATGGCTTTGGGGGGAAGTGCGATCGGAATTTTGACGGGAGCCTGGTTTAACCACCGTTTAGGGGGTCACACTGGTGATACCTATGGTGCTGTAGTGGAGTGGACGGAGGCTTTGTTGTTGTGTTTGTTGGCGGCTTTGCAAGGTTGATGCGATCGCCATTTGAATCGGATTCGGTGGTTGAAATTCGGCGGTTGAAACCGCTTCTACACATACGAAGTCTGCCTCCGCAGACTAAGAGGTGGAAATCCGAACTCGACTTGGATGTTTTCGATCCTGTCTGTTTTCAATTGCTACGTTAAATTAGATATAGCCAACCTCAATCCTCTAGAAAACTATGGAATATTTGATTGGTGCGGTTTTGCTCGGAATGTTAATTTGGGCTGGGTTAGAGATTGTCCAAACAATTCAAAAGTGGGAACATAATTCGACGGAGACTCAAAGTAAAGTTCAAGCTGAAATGGTCACAGAGACTGCTTACGGTGAATTCGGGGGCGATGCGGTGGAGGGAGCAAGTCAGGCTATTGAAAACACCCTTCATGCTAGTCAATGCGCAGCCGAAACAGCAGTTGGTGAAGTTTCAGCAGGTGCGATCGGTCCTACTGTAGAAGGCTTAATGCACTTGCTCCACCATTAGAGCTAATCGGTAGGTTGGGGTGAGGAACGAAAACCAACCTACAACTGGGTTATTAGTTGGGTGGGGGCGGGTTTATGAAGATGATCTGTGAGTGGCAAAATTCATCTGTGAACCCGCCCCTACGGATTTTATTCAATGTTTTACCAGAAATTTTATCTAACATTTTACCAATGCTGTAGGGGCGGGCGATGCCCTGCCCTTCGACTCCGCTCAGGAACCGCGTAGTCGAAGGGTTCACCAACCATAATCGCCCAAAAATAACAATCTTAATAAACCCGCCCACACCTATAAACTAGAACGAATAAACTCGTCCTTTTTCATCAATATAAATTGACCGGTCTTGCCTAGTCCGCCCGTCCGATGTGGTGATTCTAACTGTCACGATGTTTTTCTGGGAATCGACGCTATAGTCGTATTTCAAAGTGGTGGTTCCACCTGTGACATTAATGGGAATATTGGCAATATCGCCGGTGCGGTTGCCGATACGAACCATGACGTTTTTTGTACTGCCGATCGGCAAGGATGACAAACCAACACCAGACTGACCGTATTCTAGGTTCAATCCAGTCTCGTTTAATAGTCTGAGGGTGATGTTGCGAGTATTATCTATCTTTGCTTCTGGTTGCCAAAATCCCGGTTTTGTGCCACTGTCGGTGGCTGGTTGAGCTGAGACTGGATGGGGTGTCAAAATACCGATCGCCGCCAGTAGGATTGCTGTGGTTGTAATCATTCTTGATTTCATTTTGGGCACCTTGGAGTAAAATGTTTTTCAATACTACTATCGTAACTTTGAAAGCGATTTTTTTTTAATGATTTTTAATAGACATCTACCCTATTTATTGTGGAACAGGCATTCTGACTGTGATTAAGCAGCTTTTTGGGAGATATCTAATGATTATTTTTAAAGCTCGCTCGCGCCGCTTCTAGGATGATACGCTGTTCGGCACGGGCGATCGCCCTAGAAGTCTGTTCCACAGCGTCCACATTCACAGAAATCGAGGAAATCCCCCACAGCACCAGGGAGTCAATCATCTGTGGATATAAAGCTGGAGCATCGCCACAGATAGAGCAAGGAATTCCCGCCTCCTTAGCATGAAGGATTAATTGTTCGATCGCCCTCATCATCGGTTGATTGGGCCCACTGAAAGCACTAGCCATATCTGCCGAGTTGCGGTTAACTCCTAACATGAATTGGCTTAAATCATTGGTGCCGATGGAAATTCCTTGAACTCCTGCTTTCACGTAATCTGACAATAAAAATAACACCGAAGGAACCTCGGCCATAATCCACAGTTTAAAATCACCAGGTCGCTGTTTCCAAACTGTTTCTAAACGCTGCTTGCAGAAGCTAAACTCGTCTACAGAGCGCAGAAATGGCAAAAGTAAATTAATATTTGTATAGCCAGAATCCCAGGATGTTTTTAGTACCTTTAATTCCCAATCAAATAACTCTGGTTCAAAGGTATAACTGAAACTACCGTGGATTCCCGATTCCCGTAAATCCAGGGAGCGATAAAATATTGGACGGGGAAAGACGGCCGCAGCAAATAAATTTAACTGATTCGCCATGCGATGCACAAATTCAGATTCCCGACCATTTTGCAACCAAAGTTGGGGATTTATACCTTCCAAAGCTTCCATGGCCATTAATTCCGATCGCACTAATCCAATGCCGTCTATGGGTAGATTTCTGAGACGCTCGATGGAGCTAATTTGGCTGACATTCACCAGCAGTTGAGTCGCTGTTGGCGCGCTGACAACATTTTGAGGTAATTCTGGTGGCTGAGATTTTGGTTCGAGAGGGGATGGAGATGCTGTGGGGAATTGGTGATGGGCGATCGACATTTTGGCTGCTGTCATGGACAAATCTGCATGATTGGCTATTTCTGCATAATTGCCGATGTTTGTAGGGCCGATTTCCTCAATTTGAGCGGATGCAAAAACTTCTCCGGTGTCACCATCTAGCCACACCGAATCCCCAGTCTCGATCGCGCGAGTGGCACCGACAACTCCCACCACAGCGGGGATGCCCAACTCCCTAGCTAAAATCGCCCCATGACCGGTCATACCTCCTTGTTCGCAAACAATCCCAGCAGCTAATTTGAGCCAAGGTAGCCAATGGGGATAAATTTCCCGTGCCACCAAAATTCCCCCGGCTACAAATTCCGATTTTTCTGCATGGGAATTAGTCATAACTTGGGCAATTGCTTTAACTTTTCCCGATCTGGCTGCCAAGCCTTTGAGTACCCTGGGGTTTCTGCCTAGGGCAATTAAGTTTTGGTTGGCTAGTTCGATCGGATTTTCCAATATTTGGGGGGCTTTTTTGTTTTTCAAGGGGCGAACTTGAGTGAAATAAAACTCCGGTTCGTTGCATTCTGCTGACTGATTCATCGTCCACTCTAAAATTAGATCGAAATCGAATTCACTCCTCGCTTTTATGCTCATATCGAGTAATTTTAGTAATAGATACTGATTTAATACATATTCACTTTGTAATTTTTCACTTAATATATAAATATCCAAACAACTTCCAGCAGAATTTGGTCTGGGAAACTGAGAGTTAGGAACTTGGAAAGTGTTGCCATTTCCGATGTGCGGTTTTTCCTCCGATTTTATTCCGTCGCTTTTGAGATGATAAGCTAATGTTTTGTAACCCAATCGCTGGATGGTAATTTTGCCTGTTTCCGGTTGCAATTGATAGTAATCGGGGATGGTTTCTCCCCTAGCCAGGGACATTCCTAAACCGCAGGTGGCTTGGATTTCCCAGCCTTCATTGCTGTTAGTTTCCACCGCACCGGCGGCGATCGCACAAGAGAGTGGCTGCACTAAAACAGCGGGATTAATTTCCTGTACATTCATGCCGCACCGTTGCCAGTAAAATAGTCTTTGGGCTCTGAACAGTTCCGCCCAAGCTGCTTTGAGTCCGGCCTCGATGGCTGCTGGTTCGGCGCGCACTGCTTGAGATTCCAGCATTCCGGCGGTGTTCGGGTTTTGCGTAGTCAGGGAAGGGCGAAAAATTAATGCTTTGCAGTTTAGTTGAGAAACAGCCGCATCCAGGGTGGAGAGTAAGGAATCTGGCAGTTTGGTGGAGGTGATTTGTCGGCGAATGCTGCGGGCGATGGCTTGGAGTTGTTTTGGTTCATCGACATTCAAGTGCAGTGAAGAGTTTGGCCAGTCTGCAAACAGCGGTTCCAGCCAGTCTATGGACTCTAGAAACTGCCAAAACGCTTTTGGTGGCACAACAAAACCTGGTATGACAGGATGATTTTTTTGCATTAAACAGCTTAAGTAAAATGCTTTTTCTCCCACGGCATCTCTGTCTGATAGTTGAATTTTGTCTAGCCAGTAGAAGTTGTCCACGCTGTTAGCCTTTCTAGGAAATTGATTGAAAATTCTAATTTTTCCCGATTAATCACTTATTGCAATTTTAATATGAACCATCGAAAATGGACGAGATTCGTCAAATCTTTTCTCAATTTATTTCTTAAGTCTAACTGTCCTCTTTGTCAGCGACCAGCTACCTCAGATTTGTGTCCCTACTGTCGCCAGCAACTTCAGGGCTGTCGATTAGCCGATCCTGGTGCATTTTGGGATTCCCAGAAGGCTGTTTTTGTGTGGGGGGAGTACGGCGGGGCTCTGAAACGGGCGATCGCAGCTTTGAAATATAACGATCGCCCAGAGTTAGCGAAACCCCTGGGCTACTGGATGGCTGAATCTTGGCTAAATTTTCCCGAATTAGCTATTGATAATTTAACCGTTGTACCGATTCCACTGCATAAGGAAAAGCTGAAACAGCGGGGATTTAATCAAGCGGAACTTTTGGCGGAAAGTTTTTGCGAGTTAACTGGTTTGCCTTTACAGCGACATGGTTTAGAACGGATCAAGTATACTGAGGCACTATTTCAACTTTCTATTGCACAGCGGCAAGCCCAAATGAAGGATGCTTTAATTTTGGGTAAGGATTTTCGCCGCCGACTTCCCGGCGATCGGGTGTTGTTAGTCGATGATATTTATACTAGCGGTACTACGGTGCGATCGGCTACTCAAGTATTGAAGCAGTCAGGAATTTCGGTATATGGAACTGTTGCGCTTGCAAGTCCTAGAAAAACTTGAAATTGATTGAATTTCTGGTGGGAAAAAAAGTCGATCGCGATTAGTCGGTTGGGCGGGGCGGGTGGATTGAGATTATCTGTAGGTGACAAACTCGATCGGCGAACCCGCCCCTACAGGCTGTTCAAATATGAGTTAATTTTGGATAGCCACGCAGGTAGAAAGCATTTTTGCTACCCCTACTATTGGCAATTTATCCAGAATTTCCGCGGCAAAAGCATCAATCAGCAAATAGCGGCTTCTTTCTAAATCCAAGCCACGACTTTGTAAGTAGAAAAGTTCATCATCTTCTAACTGGCTGACTGTTGCACCGTGGGAACATTTAACGTTGTCTGCCACAATTTCCAACTGCGGTTTAGTGTCTATGCGAGCTCTTGATGACAGCAACAAATTCCGGCTCAACTGTCCCGCATCTGTTAATTGGGCGGCTTTGGGAACGAAAACTTTGCCGTTAAATACAGCGCGAGCTCTGTTACCAATGATGCACTTGTGCAGTTGGCGGCTTTTACCGTGGGGGTGATTGAAATTAATCAAGCTGTGAGTGTCGGATAGTTGTTCGCCAAAGGCTACGGTTAAGCCGTTGAGAGTTGTTTCAGTCGCTTCGCCGTGCTGGAAGACTTCTAAATTGTGCCGCGATATTTTCCCGCCCAAGCTGATAGCATGACAAGTATAACGGCTGTTGCGAGATTGGTCGATCGCACTTTTGCCAATATGAACAACATCCCCACCTTCCCGTTGGAGTCGAACATGATTCACCGCAGCATTTTCGCCGACAACCACATCGGTGACAGCATTCGTAAATGCCGCCATATTACCAATAGTGGCGTAGTCTTCAATTAGCGTTACATTGCTTCCAGGCTCTGCTATAACCACACAGTGTGGCTGACACATCGTGGGAGATGCCCCTGGTGCGGTCAGGAACAGCAAATGAATCGGAAGGGCGATCGACATATTAGCCGGCACGAACACCACCGCAGAATCCCGCAAACCCGCGATATTTAAAGCAGTAAATACTTCTGTTGGTTGTCTATGCTGGCTCAAAACATCGGCGATGCGGGCCTGATATTTTTCCGGTGCATTGGATAGATTACCTACATAAAAGTCCGGTAAATTAACCGCTGACAAATCCGGCGCATAAATACCGTTGACAAATACCAATCTTAAAGGTAAATCGTCCTTGTTTTTCACAGGCATAGTAATATCAGACAACTTAATTGATGACTGATTACTCTGGGGTAAATTAAACTGAATTGGTAATAGCGGAGACAAATCAGTAAACCGCCATTCTTCATCCTTCACCGTCGGAAAACTTGCCGCCAGCACGTATTCAGCCGCAGCATCTCGCAATTCCTGCAACCCGAAAGCGGCTGTTTTGGCATTAGCTGCCCCCAACTTTTCGCACTGATTTACCAAACCTGGCAAAAACATTTCTCTAGTAGCAACTTGCGTATTCATCATCGCGCGCCAACTCCTGCTGCTTCTGCTTCTAAAATCCAGTCATAACCGCGTTCTTCCAATTCCAGCGCCAACTCTTTCGGACCAGTCGCGATAATTCTGCCACCTTCCATGACATGAATAAAATCAGGAATAATGTAATTCAACAACCGCTGATAGTGAGTAATCACCAACATACAATTTTCGGCATTTGACAATTGATTCACACCGCCAGCAACAATCTTGAGAGCATCGATATCCAAACCCGAATCAGTTTCATCCAAAATCGCTAACTTCGGTTCTAAAAGCGCCATTTGCAAAATCTCATTCCGTTTCTTTTCGCCACCGGAAAAACCCTCATTCACGCTGCGGTCTAAGAAAGCAGAATTCATCTTAACAATATCCAGTTTTTGCTCTATCAAATCTTGGAAATCAAAAGCATCTAATTCTTCGATTCCACGATGTTTTAGGTGAGCGTTGTAAGCCACACGCAAGAAATCTAGATTGCTGACACCCGGAATTTCTAAAGGATATTGAAAAGCTAGAAACACGCCAGCCAGAGAGCGTTCTTCCGGTGCTAATTCTAGTAAATTATGCCCTAAAAAGGTTACTTCTCCACCTGTCACCGTATAAGCAGGATGGCCTGCTAATATTTTGGATAAGGTGCTTTTTCCTGAACCGTTGGGACCCATGATGGCGTGGATTTCGCCGGATTTAATTTCTAGGTTCAAACCTTTTAGGATTTGGGTATCTTCGACATTCGCCGTTAAATTGCGGACTGACAATACTACTTCACTATTTTCAACAATCATCTCTTTTTTTCCTTTGCCTCAATGGGCTTTGGTTCGTAGTCTCGACTTGAGTCCTTCAGGGACTTTTTGGTTGGTGGGGGCGGGTTGATTTAACCTGTCTGCACTTTTTAAGGCTTTTGGTGAACCCTTCGACTACGCGGTTCCTGAGCGGAGTCGAAGGGCAGGGCATCGCCCGCCCCTACACCAAATATGGCCAATATCAACTATAAAATTGCAGCCACAGTTGACATCAGCAACCCTTGAAACAATTTCATCCCATCAGTCTCACCCAACATCGGATCGGATGCCCGTTCTGGATGTGGCATCATACCTAACACATTGCCAGCCCGATTGCAAATTCCAGCAATATTATTTAACGAACCGTTGGGATTCCCAGCATCGTTAATTTCGCCCGCTTCTGTGCAGTACCGAAACAAAACTCGATCGTGTTCTTCTAGTTCGGCCAAAGTATCGGCATCGGCATAATAGTTGCCTTCTCCGTGGGCGATGGGTAAATCGATGATTTGACCGGAGGTATAGGCGGAAGTCCAAGGAGTATTACTGCGTTCGACTTTCAACGAAGTGCGATCGCAAATAAAATTCAACCCCGCATTTCGCACCAGAGCACCGGGGAGCAAACCAGCTTCAGTCAGCACCTGAAAACCGTTGCAAATTCCCAGTACAAGTTTGCCTTTGTTGGCGTGTTCCGCAGTCGCTTTCATCGCTGGAGAAAAACGGGCGATCGCGCCGCACCGCAAATAATCTCCGTAACTAAAACCACCGGGAACTACCATAATATCGATATCCGAAATATCGGTATCTTCGTGCCAAATCATCCGCGTTGGTTGGTGTAGTAACCCTTGAGTTACCCACACCACATCGCGATCGCAATTTGAACCCGGAAAAACAATAACTCCAAATTTCATAAGCACAAGTCCTAGGGAAGAAGGAAGAAGGAAGAAGGAAGAAGGAAGAAGGAAGAAGGAAGAAGGTTGATTAACAGTAAGACTTTTTCTGACATTTGCCAACAATCACTTACATTAGCCTTCTTGTCTTTATGTCATGTAGAATGAATTTAGCCGCTCGGATTTAGGTGAAAAACCTTGGTAGTAAGCAACCTCTATCTAAATAAGTTGCCTCTGAGCGTATCAAAGCAAATAATCAAATTGGCTAAATGCGGTCACGCGAAAACCAAGCTGAACGCTGATAGTACAAGTGCTTGTAGAGATTTCTACGGGCATTGGTTGATACGCCTTAGTTGAGATCAGTTCTCAACTTATGTATTTGTTAGCAAACGTTAGCAAAAAAGTATCGGAAAACCGAGAGTACCTTCGTTTGTATCGAAGTCTCGATCCCCCTAAATCCCCCTTAAGAAGGGGGACTTTGATGTGTTTGGAGTTCTCGTGTTTTTAACGAGGACTCTGAATACTCTTGTCCCCCCCTTCTTAAGGGGGGTTAGGGGGGATCTCCGGGTTTTAAAACACACCCGAAAGATCGATCGCATTTATGCTGTCGTTGTCTCCATAGCAACAGGAACTTCAGTCAACTCTACCCGATAGTTTTCAATCACTGGATTGGCCAAAAGTTGGTCGCAAATGCGATCGAGTTGTTCGCGCGCATCCGACTCGCCAGCAGCAGTCAGAGTCACTTCAACGTACTTCCCGATGCGCACGCGCTCAACATTGTCGTATCCCATGTGTTCCAAACCAGACTGAACAGCAGTGCCTGCGGGGTCTAAAACCGAAGGGCGGAGGGTAACATAAATTTGGGCAAAATATTTTTGAGTCACAGCAATGTGTAGGTGATGCGAAAGTTAGAGCTATTTTATCCTACAACTAGGTGGCTGTTGCTCGATCGCCCTTTCCCCCAAGTAAGCTAGCCTAGAAACAGCGATAGATTTGATTCCAGCAGATTACACAAAAAAATTATGAGAACCAACCGCACCCGTAGTCAGGAGCGTATTTTACACTTGCTCAAGCACTTGAATCGATCGCTCTCAGCGCAAGATATCTACTTAGAACTCCGTAACAGCGACCAAAGCATGGGCTTAGCAACCGTTTATCGCTCCCTCGACGGTTTAAAGCGAGAGGGGTTCGTTCACGTCAGAACTCTTGCTAGTGGCGAGTCTCTTTACGGTGCCGCCCACCAAGATCAACATCATTTAACTTGTCTCGAATGCGGCGCCTCAATTCCGATCGACGAATGTCCGGTTCACCACTTAGAAAGCCAATTGCAGCAATCTCATTCTTTTAAGATTTATTATCACACTTTGGAATTTTTCGGATTGTGCGATCGATGTACTCTCGCTCAACAATCTTAAATTTGGTAATTGGTAATTGGTAATTGGTAATTGGTAATTGGCAACTACTCGTTTACTCGTTACCAGGCTCTGCCTGGTAACGCAGATCCGGAGGCTCTGCCTCCAATTTTTGTGCTAAGAAGCGAGGCAGAGCCTCTAGGCATAGGTTCCCAGGCTCTGCCTGGGAACCAGTTACACCAGTTACAAACTATCAATTTTAAGACTATTTCTTTACCTCATTACTACTACCTTCCCCAACAATCGATCGCATTCCTTCCAGGGTAGCGGGAATGCTCCGCGGGTCCATAAACATCACCTTACTGCTGTCGCTGCTGCCAATTTTCAAACCCATATCAAGATAGTTTTGAGCTAACAAAAATTGTAAAGCTTCGCGAGCATTGGGATCATTTTGAGCAAGATTTCATTAATTTGAGAACGGGCTGTAAAAGTTTCTTCAAGGTCTAGTTGACCCATTTCAGCCCGAATTTGAGTCAGAACCATATTAACCATTGCTGACTGAAGATTTTCGACTTTGTAACAGGCTTTTTCCAAGTCCACAATCCGCCAGTAAACCACAGCATCCACAGTGAAGGAAACGTTGTCGCGAGTGATACAAGCTTGGGGAGGAATATCTAAGACTTTTTCGCGGATGGTTTGTTCGTAAACTACTCGATCGAGAAACGGAGTTACAAAATTCAAGCCCGGTTCTAGTTTCTTCCCACTGTATTTACCGAGAGTTTCTACCAAGGCTTCATTACCCTGATTGATAATCTTGACGGAACCTGCGAGGGCAGAGCCGCCTAATGCTAAAAATACAAACAAAAACAATTGTTCCACAGTGGACTCCTAATAATTTGTGAGTATTGACTTTCATTCCCCATTCCTTCCCCCCTTGGGGGGGCAGGGGGGGGTTGCCCCATGAACCATGAACCATGAACCATGAACCATGAACCATGAACCATTCCCAATTCCCAATTCCCAATTCCCAATTCCCAATTCCCAATTCCCAATTCCCAATTCCCAATTCCCAATTCCCAATTCCCGATTCCCAATTCTCCATCAACCATTTGGCATTTTTTTAGGAATGCAGCAAGTTTTCTGGAACTACTATCAGAGTAGTGCCTTTCCGTCCGACTACAATTACGTTTTGGTTGGGAGGAATAGCGGTGTCGCAATCTTCACAGCGTGCTCGCCAAGAATTGCCTTCATAAATTACTCGTCCCGCTTCTCCGGGGGGAATTTCTGTTAAAGTTTTGGCTTCTTTGTCATCTTCGATCGCCCTTGTCTTGCCTTTTGGTATCAAACGCCTGGTAGTTAGCACAAAAAGTACCGAACAGACCATCCACAGGAATATTTGTAAATTAACGTAAGGTAAAGCTAAAGAAATTCCAGCTACCACGAAGGCGCTCAGTCCCATCATAAAAGCTACAAAAGCAGTAGGGAGAAATAGTTCTGCCAAACAGAGCAATGCCCCAGATATCAGCCAAAATAGCGTAGGATTCCACAGCATAACAAGAGTTGGGGTAATAGTATTTTTGATTGATGAATTAAAGGATTACAGAATGGCTCAAGACTAACTTGGTAAAGGTTTGCCAATTTCCGATCGTTGCTAGATTTTTGAGGTAGCTGGATGAAGTTGATGGGGCGATCGCCAGACTGAGCCTTCGATCGCCCTCAATACCAGTTTTAGTAACTTAGATTACAATTTTAGCCCATCGACAGTGGTGGAAATGACAATTTTTAGGAATTAAGAAAGTGATAGGGGCTAAAATCAGTTTATTCTCGCCCTATTAAATAGGGGCCAGGGAACTATATATCTTCAGAATGTTTTTACAAAAACTACCCGATATTATGATGAACACTTTCTCACAATCGATTTATTGCCCGAATCTTGGGTGTCCCGAACCCCGCAATACCTTTGGGCGACAGCACTGTGCAGCTTGCTCCACACCTCTAATTTATCGACATTTGTGGGCGGTGGGACCAGATGTGGAGGAAGTGCCGCAGGGTAAAGCCATCGGCGATCGCTATTTGGCGATCGCGCCCCAAATATGGCTCGATAGCCGTCCAGATTTGCTTCCTAGCGTCCCAGAAGAACTGCCGGATGCAATTATGCCTTACCTCCACTTATATCCCCAAAGGCTTCATATACCTGAAGTCTACGGTTTTTTTCAACTGGGAGAAGCAGCCCAAACCTTCGATGTACTCTTGCTCGAAAATGTACCCATCACCACTTTTGGTCGCCTATATCCTTCTATCTTAGAAGCTTGGTCGAAAACTAGCGCTGTGCGACAAGTTTATTGGCTTTGGCAAATGCTGCAACTGTGGACACCATTATCGGAACAAGGAGTGGCTTCTAGTTTGCTAGTACCGGAAAATTTACGGGTGGAAGGCTGGCGGGTGCGGTTGCTGGAACTGCATCAGGGCAATTTTGTGCCGACTTTGCGGGATTTGGGAGATGTGTGGTCTGGGTTGGTGGAATCGGCTCAACCCCAGGTAAAGTCGAGACTGGGAGAAATTTGTCGGTTTATGCGCCGCAGCAGCATGAATTTTGAGGCGATCGCCCTCGAACTCAATGATTTACTGTTAGAACAAGCCGCCCAATTACCTTTACATCTAGATGTGTTTGGGATGACGGATACCGGACCTCAACGTTCTCAAAATGAAGATAGTTGCTATCCGAATGCTGCGGATTTTAAATTCAGCAAAATTTCTGGAAATGACAAATTGCTTCCTTATTTGACCATAGTTTGCGATGGGGTTGGAGGTCACGAAGGTGGAGAAGTTGCCAGTCAATTAGCGGTGCAGTCTCTGAAATCTTTGATTCAAAATTTCATGGCAGAAATCGCTGAACAAGATGAGTTGATGATACCGACAATGGTCATAAAACAACTTCAAGAGATTGTGAGAGTTGTCAATAATGTGATTTCCGCTCAGAATAACGAGCAGGGAAAGGAGTTACGGGAGCGCATGGGGACAACTTTGGTGATGGCTCTCCAGTTACCTCAAAAAATTAAGGTTGTTTCTGAGGATGTGCGATCGAATAATAGCCACGAACTCTATTTGGTGAATGTGGGAGATAGTCGCGCCTATTGGATCGCAGAAAATTCTTGCCAGCGGCTGACTGTGGATGACGATGTGGCTTCTAGGGAAGTGCGACTCGGACATAGTTTGTATTGGGAAAGCCAAAGGCGAAGCGATGCAGGAGCTCTGACTCAAGCCTTGGGCACGCGGGACGGCGATTTCCTGCAACCCACGATTCAGCGATTTATTGTGGAAGATGAAGGTTTGTTGCTGCTATGTTCCGACGGTTTAAGCGACAATGACTGGGTGGAGCAATCTTGGGAGAGTTATGGCCCTGCGGTACTTAAGGGCGAAATGTCTTTGGAGGTGGCCGTTGAGTATCTGATTAACCTGGGAAATGAGAAAAACGGCTATGACAACACTTCTGTAGTCATGACTCACTGTCGGGTGTCGCCGGAGAAATTGATCTTATTTCAACCGACTGAGGAGTCAGCATCGGTGTCGCCGTCGGTGTCATTGCCGATGTCAAGGCCGATGTCGGGCTCGGTGTCATTGAAGAAATCACTCTCGATGCCTCAAACACAGTCTCAGTCTCAACTTTCAGAATCCTCCAAACAGTTGCTGTACCCAGAAACTGCCCCCGCCGAGGAACCGGCTCAAAAACAGCCGGGATTCCAGCGTTTGCTCCCGCTACTGGGACTGTTGGCGATCGTTTTGGTTTGCGGTGGTTTAGGTTTGTGGGTGCGAAGCCTCCAAAATTCCGAACCAGTACCGGGTCAACTTCCGCCACCGCCGGAAAGTCCGTCTGCTACTCCGTCGGAGCTTCCCTCACCCTCACCTGAACTGCCACCCCCCCCGCAGAGCACGTCACCTTAATAGTTAATAGTTATTAGTTAATAGTTATTGGTTAATAGTTATTGGTTAATAGTTATTGGTTATGGGTTATTGGTTATGGGTTAATACCAATTTAATAGGTTGTTAGTCAATAATTGATAATCAACAGTCAACAATCAACAATCAACCGTCAACCGTCAACCGTCAACAATCAACCGTCAACAATCAACCGTCAACCGTCAACAATCAACAATCAATTAATATGGAAAGAGGTTTAATGTGGCTGCCACTGCTAGCAATTTTTATTTTTCTGGCTTGGGCTGGATGGAACGAGTATCAAAAACTGGAAGCCTATCGCCTGTGGGCCGAAAAGTTCGATCGGGCAAAATACGATATTTATGCTGTACTAGGTCAGCAAGAAGATTGTTTAACCTGGGGAAAGCCTACTCGCAGTGGACCTGTGAACTTGCAAACTTTTTCCTTGAAAAATGTGCAGTCCCTGCAACTTTTAGTTAACGGCTCGGTGGTAGATTTAGAAAATCCGCCTAGTGCTGGAAGTCCGATATTCCTAGAATTTTTGTTAAAAGATACTAAAGATGCTGCTGCTGTCCAGGTTCCCTTTACAGAAATTCCTCTAGCGACTAAATGGTGCCAATATTTACAGCAGGAATTGCAGCGCTTTCTCTAAAAGCATTTTCCGGCGAGAATAGTCAACTGCTACGCATCTAAAATGTGTGTGGGTACAGGAGGCGAGAGGGAGAAAAAGGGAGAAAAAAGGGGAAAAAGGGAGAGGGGGAGAGAATTTGACTCTTTTTTAACCACGATTTTAGTAGACAATTTAAAGGCGCGACATCTTAAAATATTCCTGCTGCTGCTTTGATAACGGACAGGGATTTGAGAACGCGATTACCACAATTTGAACAATCTTGGGAAGTGTATTGAGGCGCTACAGCAACCACTGTTTTACCGTACACTTTGCCAAAATATTGCAACCCGAAGAGCAAACTGTGACCATGCTGCTGAGCTAATTGATTTAGCAAGCTTGTGGTTCTTCACCATGTTTCTTACTTGAAGGTCTTCATGGGCTACGAAATCGCTAGATTTCACTACGCACAACGCCGTTTTGATGGCGAAGTCTTTACGCTGCCTGCTGACCTTCAAGTGTTTTCTGCCTAACTTATTGATGGCTTTCTTGCGATTGCCAGAACCTTTCTTTTTCCTAGAAACTCGTTTCTGCAACCGTTTTAAAGCTCTTTCACTTTGACGAAGATGCCGGGGATTTGGGACTGTTCCCCCATCGCTATCGGTCAAGAAATGGTTTAACCCTACATCTATGCCAATGGCTTTACCCGTGCGAATCATTTCGTCAATGACCCGGTATTGCTGTGGCTTGCCTTTTAATTTGAACTCTAGTACAATCATGGGATGATTTTATCATGCTTACGAGCAATTGTGGCTATAAACTTACGGATTGCAAGAAATCTTTACACTTAAATTAAAGCCGTCCTCTAAGGACGGGGCTTTAAACCCAGCTTTTTGGTAAAGCTGGTAATACAACGCCTTCATTGCTAGCCCACAAATCTGCCGAATGCAAATACATGAATTTTTACAGCGCTATCAACAGGGAGAGCGGAACTTTGCTCACATTGACCTCAGTGGTGCTAGTTTAAGCGGTGTCAACCTGAAAGAAATAGACCTGACTGGTGCTAATCTGACTGGTGCTAATTTGAGCTGGTCAAATTTGAGTAATGCTAAGTTAATTGGGGCTTGTTTACGGCGCGCGGATGTCCGCAGTGCGGTAATCACAGGGGCGAATCTGAGTAAGTCTAATTTGAGCGGCGCAAATTTGGCGAAAGCGGATTTGCGTTTGTGTTGTCTCGAAGGTGCAGACATGAATTGGGTGGTGCTACAAGAGGCGGATTTGGGCGCGGCGGATTTGAGCTATGTGAAATCAGACCAAATTAATTTGGAAAGGGCTAAACTCGACGGGGCTAAGTTAATTGGGGCGGAATTGATGGAGGCAAATCTCAACCGCGCTAGTCTTGTTGGTGCTAATTTAACTGGTGCTAATTTGCGGGAAGCTCACTTGGTTGAAGCGAATTTGCGCTCGGCAATCTTAATCGGTGTAAACTTGATTGAAGCCGATCTCAATGGTGCTCAAATGCGATCGGCAAATCTAAGTGAGGCTGACTTGCACCGGGCTATCCTGGCTGGGGCTGATTTAACGGAAGCGATGCTGGATAATGCTGATTTGAGTAGAGCTAATTTTTCCGGTGCTTATCTGTTGAAAGCTAGTTTTAAAAAGGCACATTTGCTGCGAACTAACTTGCAACAAGTCTATTTGCTGCGGGCTGATTTGAGTGAAGCTAATTTGCGAAATGCTGATTTGCGGAAGGCTGATTTGAGTGGTGCTTATTTGATGGATGCGATGTTGGCGGAGGCGGATTTAAGAGATGCTTTTTTGATCGAGTGCCGTTTGATTCGGACGAATCTGGAGGGGGCGCAGCTTACGGGTTGTTGTATTCAAAATTGGCAAGTTCAAGATGTTGATTTGTCTAAGGTTGACTGCCGATATGTTTTTAATCAGTTTGATTATGCTGCAAAAGTTCCTGGTAATCGTTTTCCGGTGGATCGGGATTTTGAGTTGGGAGAATTTGGGAAGCACCATCAAGATGAAAGTTCAATTGTAGAGGTGTATTTTGCTGAATATCCTAATTGGAATGCGTTGGCTTTTACGTTGATACGGCTGGAGTTGGAGAGTTACGAACTGAAGTTGAATATTCAATTTTTTGAGTCGGCTCAGGAGCAGCATTTATTACGGTTGAGTGCGAATCGTTTGGTGAATGGTAAGATTTTGAGCGATCGCATTTTGGAGCTTTATCCAGATATGTTGAAAAAGGTTTTAGCAAAGGGTACTGCAATTTTGGGTTTGCTAGACTTGGCCGTTGCAGAAACCAATGGGGATGAGAAGTCAACATCATCACCGCCAACGCCACCAACACCGCCAACACCGCCAACACCGCCACAGGATATGTTGCAGAGAAGGCAAGAAATCTATCATAAAATGGTGCGCCAAATTTCTTTTATTTTGATGTCTCAGACACCGGATAAATTCACAGATAGCGTACAGCGACTGTTGGATTATTTGAAGCAGCAAGGTATCCCGACTGAACAGATTCAGAAAAAAGTAATTTGTCAGGCGATAGTGCAGCGTGCGAAGAAAGATGCTGGTTTTAGGGGACAGTTGTTGCACTGGGAAAAAACTGCATCGGATCGAGTTCGCTGTTCGATGATGGGGGAAGCGGTACGGTTGGCGATCGCACTTTTGTGGGAATGAATAAACATCTAGAAAAATTGTTGATTTTTTTAGATCAATTCCGGTTGTATCGGAATGATTTAACCGCGAAGGCGCGAAGTACGCGAAGCAAGAGAAGAGAGAGGATTTTATATTACTATACTTTTCAAATATATTAAATTTTAAATAAAGAGTAAATGTTCTACTACTACGGCAGAAAAAAGCAAATAGCCAAACATTACCCTTCTCCTAACTTTGATGCCATTATAGAACCGTTTGCAGGTTCAGCAGCTTATTCACTCTATGGAAATTATTGGCAGAAGGAAGTTATCCTGATTGAGAGGGATGAGGAAGTTTCTAAGATTTGGCAGTGGTTGATTGATGAGGCGACACCCCAAAAGATTAATAGCCTACCTGATTTAGCGGTTGGTGAAAAGAGTTCTGAGTTACTTCACATTATTCATGCAGCCACGAAAATGGCTTTTCACTACAAGACTATTAAAATAACTCCTGTTTTAGCTAGAAATTGGGAGATCAGTAAACGATACATGGCAGAAAATCTCTTCAAAGTTAAGCATTGGAGAATTATTAGCGGAGATTATACACTAGCTCCTGACCTAGAAGCAACTTGGTTTATTGACCCGCCCTATAAAGAAAATGCTGGTAAAGGTTACAGATATGGCAGCACACTGATTGATTACAATAAATTGGCAGAGTGGGCAAAGAAGCGGAAGGGAGAAGTTATATTTTGCGAAGGGGATTGCGGAGATTATTTGCCATTCAAGCCTTTACTAGAGCTCAAGGGTGTTGCAGGTAAAAGTAGCAAGGAATTTATTTATTACAAATCTCATCACAGGAGTTTAGAATAAGATAGCATAAACAGGTGCATTGCTGTAAATTGAATGCACTCAAGAATGAGCCATCAAAAACTTCAGATAGTTTAATTAAGTAAGTCCACCTAATTAAACGTAAGATACAGGTGGCTAAAAAGCTTGCTGTATGAGCATTCTTCACCTCGATCTTCTTCCTTCTACTTACTTAAAACCCAAGTTATGTATGAATAAAACTCAAAGTAAATTCTGAATCAGAAACCGGGTTTTTTACAAAAATCCTTGGTTACAGCCAGTAGATTAATGAAAAAACCCGGTTTCTTTAGCCTTAGCGTGCAAGTCATAGACTACTGACTACTGACTGCTGACTAATTACTGCTAACCAACTGATTTTCCTGCCGCAGATAAGCTTGAATAAACGGGTCTAATTCACCATTCATCACTTCTTGGATCGCAGTTGTTTCCACTCCAGTCCGAACATCCTTTACCATTTGATAGGGGTGAAACACATAGTTGCGAATTTGCTGGCCCCAAGCCGCCTCTACGATATCGCCCCGAATCTCGGCAATTTCGGACGCCCGCTGTTCTTTCGCAATCACCAACAGCCTCGATTTGAGCAACGTCAGAGCTTTTTCCTTATTTTGCAACTGACTGCGTTCTTCAGTACAGCGCACGGCCAAACCTGTAGGAAGGTGAACGATGCGGACTGCGGTTTCTACTTTGTTAACATTTTGCCCGCCCTTCCCGCCAGCACGGGAAGTGGTGATTTCTAAATCTTTTTCGGGGATGTCCAATTGTACGGATCGATCGAGAATCGGCATCACTTCGACACCGGCAAAACTGGTTTGGCGCTTGTCGTTAGCGTTAAAAGGCGAAATTCTGACCAAGCGGTGAGTGCCTTTTTCCGATCGCAAATAACCGTAAGCGTAGCGGCCGGCAATTTCCAAGGTTACTGATTTAACACCCGCTTCCTCTCCCTCGGAGATTTCGGTTAAATGTACTTTGTAACCTTGACTTTCTCCCCAGCGCGTGTACATTCGCATCAGCATTTCTGCCCAATCTTGAGCATCAGTACCGCCAGCACCGGCGTTAATTGTCAAAACCGCGCCGCTTTGGTCGTAGGGCCCTGATAACAACTGTTGTAGTTCCCAGGAATCGAGGTCGCGAGTTAACTCAGAAAGGTTGGATGTGGCTTCTTGAAACAAAGATTCGTCTGTTTCTAGCTCTAGCAATTCTAAGATAGCTCTGGCATCTTCCAAGCTAGTTTGCCAACCGTGATATTGCTCTAAGTGAGATTTGAGGTCGTTAAGTTCTTGGAGAGTTTCTTGAGCTTGGTTTTGGTCGTCCCAGAATGCTGGTTGAGCGGCAATTTGCTCTAAATCTTGGATTTTGGCGGATAGTGCGGGGATGTCAAAGATAGTCCTGAGTTTTACCCAGGCGATCGCACAATGTTTCAATACCGTGTTTGATGTCTAGAACTTCCACTGTTAGTTCTCCTATTTGTGGGGTTTTTTATTGATTATAGCTGAAATTGGGATATTTCAACAAAATGTTATTGCTTGTTCCTAATTAAATATACTGCGAACCCGTGGAATTGAAAGTTTTACCGCATTCGTGAGCACAGACATCCAACCTTTTAGAACAGGAAAAACTGGCTGTGAGGTCTTGACGAAACCAATCACTTTCTAACGCATCTTTAACAGATTGAGTTTTGAGAGAATTAAAGCCCTCTCCGTACTTTTTAAGTAAATCCAACATTTGCGGTCTGTAAGTATGGTTATAAACAGCGTATTTAGTATGGCTCACCCAACAGCAAGGCCAGAGTTCTGCTTCAAAACTGATGAAAATATCTTTACTGGCTTGAGTTTGACAGCTAATTTCTACATTGCGGTAGTAATTGTTTAGGCCGCCGTAGCTTTCTACAACTTTCAGAAATTCCCCTCCCTGTGGATTTTGATATTGTTCCAACGATGGGGGTTGGAGTTCTTCGCTGGCTGGCTTTGATGGGACAGGCTGAGTTGGTGCTGGTGCTTGAGAGGTTTCGATAGCTATAGCTTGATACCAAGCATAATTTGCTTTTTCTGGTTGTCCCAACTGCGTCAACACTTTAGCTAAATTGCGATAAGCTCCTGCAAAATTGGGTTTAAGCTCGATCGCCTTTTGGTAATAAGCACTAGCTGGCTGCCACTGTTGCTGTTGAGCATAAAGACTGCCGACGTTGGCATAAACTTCGGGAAAATTAGGCTGAATTTGCAGCGCTTTAGAATAACAGTCTGCTGCTGCTTGCATCCGCCCCAAACCTTGAACAGCGTTGCCTAAAGTTTTGTAGGCCGCTGCAAAATCCGGTTGAATTTTTAGGGCTTGTTGGCTGGCTGCGATCGCCTCTGAGAGCTGTCCTTGTCTCAAACAGTCCTCCGCTTGTTGGTGCAACTCAACAGCCGTCTGTGCTTGATTTTGAGGGGCTGACACCTTAGTTGTTGCTGATGTATTTTGGTGATAATTATTAGCATCTACTTCAGAGTTTTCTGCCTGCCGATCGTGTTGAGTTTCCGACTGTTTGGCAAACAGTTCTTTCGCCACAAAACGAGAGGTAGCTTTCGGTACAAACTCGGCAAATCCTAATTCTTCAGCTAAAGCGCGAGCCGATTCTACTTGATGTTGGTTGTGTTCAAAAATTAAGTAATGCCAGACAGCTTTTCCGCCAGCTTGGATGAAGGCATTAACCGACTGCATTATCTTATCCCAGTTAGTATTTTTGCGGTAAATGCTGTTAGTATCTGCCAAGCCATCGATACTAAAAGTTACGCTGTCGTTTACTCCCGTCATCGCCTTTGCCAGGGCTTGCCACCATTGGGGATTACGTCCGCTACCGTTAGTATAAAGCCCGATTTGAGGAACGCCCATGCGGTGCCAATATTCGATCGCCCCAATGGTAGTATTGCTAGTCATAGCATCGCCGTAATTGCCACACATATATACCAAATCCAACTGAGAGCAAAACTCTTTTGGGAAAATTCTCTCAATATCCTCCATCTTTAATTCTGCCATCGGTAAAATCGGGTTGTCAGTGCGGGGACACTGCGGGCAAGCGGCATTGCATCGGGAGGTAATTTCTACGCTGACTCTCCTAATATCTTCATATTTTAAGTACATGACTTTTTCCCAATTGATTTTTTATTAATTCTGAAAACAGACGCGATGCTCTCTATCTTAGTTCCCCAGCTTAATAAACATTAAAAACCGCGGCTTGTAAAAATCAAGCTGCGGTTTTTAATGTACTGTTTCAATTAATCCCGGCTGTTAATGGCAATCAGCAGTCGCAGAATAAAGATGAACAAGTTGATGTAGGTTAAATACATCGACAAAGCAGCCGGCAAATACTGGTCATCGCGGTAGCTGCGGGGCAGAATGTAAAAATCGACAATTGCAGCGCCGACGAACAGAAATACACCGATGCCGGAAATGCCAATTTCTAACCAAGTTGGGGTGTAGACGCCGAATAGAGATAGCAGAAACTGACCGCCAACGACGACTAACAAAGCAATGACGCCCAAACTGATAGTTTTGGTGAGGGCCATGCCGTCTGTTTCCGACAAGTTAGAGCCGATTTGGCGGGCGGCGATGAAGGTAATGCCGCAGCCGAGGGCGGCAAAACCGATGCCGGAGATGCCGACACCTTGGGTTCTGAGGGCTGTAAACACCAATCCGCTGAGGGTGTAGCCGGAAAGCAGGCTGTAGGTTGCCAGAAGGGGCAAGGCGGTGTTTTTGTTGCCTTGTTCGGCGGCACCACGAGCGACAAAGAATAGAATTAATTCTAGGACGATCGCAGCGATGAATGTGGGAAAGAAGATTCCGGGATAGTTGTGGATGACTCCCAGGCCGCCATAGGTGCCGATGGCAGTTAAGACGAGGCCACCGCCGACAAAGGGGAGGGCGTTGGCGATGACGTTAGGGCCTACCAGCGCGTGGTTTTTGGCCTCGCGCAGGGCTTCGCGGAAATTGCTGGTGTTGCTCACGAGGTTTGACCTACTTTTAGTACAAAATGGCTATCTATTATTTTGACATTTGTAACAATGAGTTTGCAAAACCTCTCAAAGTTTAAAGATTTGATAAAGACTAGGAGCATATTATGTACCGGATGGGAGCGATGGTTTATGATTTGTAAAATATGAGTATATTCTTTATCCCTGCCACCTTGGGAGCGAGACTGTCTCACACCACCAGCCAAGTTGAAGTGTAAAATTTGCTCCTAGGGTGGGAAACCTGACTTACCCAAGACCTCAACCCTCAAATTTCAAGGCGCTTCGATTTGGATGTTCAAAGGTGTAGACAGGGTATGCAAAAAATTAATCGTGAAAATATCTAAATCTAACCATAAAATACCAAGCAGGTAATGTCTAATGCCTACCTTTTTTTCTAAGATGTTTTTCAAGCCTACGGCGGGAATTGTATTAGCTTTAGCAACTGTTGTCTGCGGTGGTCAAGCAGGGGTGGCGCGCAATTTCCCAGCAGAACCTCAAAATTTGCTGTTGGCTCAGGTTGTTCAATCAACCCCCTGTCGAAGTTGCTCGAACCCGCCTGGGGGAACAGCCAGCCCGGTGCCTCTGCCGGTGAAAATTCCTGAGCCTTCGATGCTAGGTGGGCTGGGTTTAGTGGTGGGTTCTCTGGTGGTGACTCGTAGTCGGCGCCGATGGAAAAATTAGAGTTTTGAACCGCAGATAGACGCCGATAAATGCGACTCTAGTCAATTTAGCCGATCGCGTCGCGGAGAGCATTTTTAGTCATGGCTGCGATCGCCTGTTCGGTAGCTTTGGGCAAATGATAGTATTTGCCACCAGAAGTCTTGGCTAATTCCTTAGCAAAACCAGTAGAAATAAACTTGCTTTCGGTATCTATCACCAGCAACTGCATCCCTAGCCCGCGAATTTTGGCAGCAATTTCCAACAATTCACCCTTAATATCTGGCTTTTCTCCATCTAAAATGGGTTCACCCAAAGAACGAGCCAGAGGAATATTCCCGCGCCCGTCAGTAATGGCGACAATCGCAACTTGACCGATATCTCCCGATTGCCGCGCGTTGACTCCGACGCGGACGGCTTGAGTCAAACCGTGGGCTAGCGGGGAACCGCCACCGCAGGGCAACCTTTCCAAACGCTTGCGGGCCAAAGCTATCGAGCGCGTCGGGGGTAACAGCACTTCTGCTTGTTCTCCGCGAAACGGAATCAGAGCAACTTGGTCGCGGCTTTGATAAGCTTCTGTGAGTAGCTGCATGACAGCACCTTTTGCCGACTGCATCCGATTGAGAGCCATGGAACCGGAAGCATCGACGACAAATACCACTAGAGCCCCAGCTTTTCTGGCCAGTCGCTTCGCCCGAACATCTCCCTGTTCGACAAATACGCGACGCTTCCCTTCGTCCTGATTTGGCTCTTGCCCCCCCGATTGTAGGGGCGGTGCCCCTGTGCCCGCCCTGGGTTGGGGGGGGTTAGCATTCCTGTCACGGCGGGCTTTTTGATAGGGTGCGGCGGCTCTGAGGGTGGCATCAACGGCGATGCGACGGACGGGACCTTTGGGTAAGACTGGCTTGATGTAACGGCCTCTATCTTCGGAAAAAATGACGCTGCGGCTTCCCGATTTGCCTTGGCGGCTGGCATTTTGGGCGAAGAAAAGGACGCTGGGGTCGAGAATAACTCCTTCGGGGTCGAATAGAAATTCTTCGGGAATGTTCGTTTCTTCTTGTTCTTCGGGGGGTTCTTCTTCTTTGTCTTCTTCGTCTTCTTCTTCTTCCTCTTCTTGTTCTTGTTCGTTTTGGGGTGGTGGTGGCGGGGGAGGAGGAGGAGGAGGATTGTTTTCGTCTGGGGGAGTTTGGATGACGGTGGCGCGGGGTACGATGACTAATTCGACGGCGCGACGCAAATCTTCGGCGTTAACTTCTGTGCGTCCTTCGATAGCGGCGCAGGCTTTGGCGACTCGGACTGCGAATATTTCGGCGCGGTGTCCTTGTACTGCGCCGCGGATGGCTTCTTCTACTAGGTAGCTAATTTGTTCGCGTTTGATGGTGACATCTTTGAGCCATTCTCTGGCTAGGATGATTTGGGTTTTGAGGTTGTCGGTGTCTTCTGCATATTGGTTGAGAAATTGTTGGGGTGAGCTGGAGTAGGATAGAGCTTGGTCTACGGCTTGGACTCTTTCTTCTAGTTGAAGTACGGCATCGGCGGAAAGGGCGATGGCGATTCTGTCTAGTAAATGTTCCCTGAGTGGGCCTTCTTCGGGGTTATAGGTGGCAATAAATAGGGGTTTGCATGGATGTTGAAAGCTGATGCCTTCTCGTTCTATTTGATTTCTTCCTTCTGTTAATACTGTGAGTAATTGGTTGGAAATGTTGTCGTCTAGAAGGTTGATTTCGTCTACATAAAGTACGCCTCGATTTGCTTGGGCTAGCAGTCCTGGTTGAAATACTGTTTCGCCGAATTTTACTGATTGTTCGACATCGACTGAACCTAAGAGTCTATCTTCGGTGACACCCAAGGGAATTTGGATGAAGGGTGTGGGAATAATTGCGGTGTTGAGATTAGTATTTGTGGTCAGCGTCTCTTGCTGATGATTTTCTGCTAAGATATCTTGCCCGTGATTTTCTGGTGACAAGCCTGATAGCTCTTCTACCAGGGGTTCTTCTGGAGAGGCGTTGCAGAAAGAGTCTTTGACAATTTCAATGGGTGGTAGGAGAGAATGCAGGGCGCGGGCCATTACTGATTTTGCGGTACCGCGACGACCTGCGATCGCAACTCCTCCCAGTCCGGGATCGACTGCTGCTAAAAGCAGGGCTAATTTAATTGCTTCTTGGCCGACAACGGCTGTTAGGGGAAAGGCTGTCACGGTAGGGGTTGCGTAGAGGGCGGACATGGAAATAATTTTTTGTTAAAGATGTTTTGATATACTTATCATATATTAACTCTTATACCACTTCTTGTAAAGTTTTAACTTCCAGCGGTAAAATGACGGTGAATGTCGAGCCTACTCCGATTTCTGATATTAACTCTATATTGCCTTGCAATAGTTTTACCAGTCGCGATACTATGGCTAATCCTAAGCCTGTGCTGTCTGGTGAAAATTGTTGTTGGCTAGCTTCTCCTGCTTGAAAGAAAGGCTCAAAAATGCGATTTTTATCGGCGGGGGAGATGCCAATGCCGGTGTCTGTAATGGCGATCGCCCAATTTTCGGTTCCGACTTGACGACAATCTAATTCGATGCTACCAGTTTCTGTATAGCGAATAGCATTGCTCAGCAGATTGGTGATAATTTGTTGCAGTCGCTGGGAGTCGGCGATTACTTGTTTTGGAGCGCTGTCGCTAGTGATTGAGAGCTTTAATCCCTTAGCGTCAGCCAGGGGCTGCATTATTTCTACTACTGTATTAATGAGAGCTTTTACATTAGTTGGTCTCAATTGAAGTTGGATTTTTCCGGCATCGGCACGGGAAAGTTCTAGGGCATCGTTAATTAGGCGTAATAGTTGTCTACCGTTACGCAATACTCGCTCTATATGTTCGATGCCGGGGAGAGTATCTTTGATTTCTGGTTGCTTTTTTCCTTGACGCAAAAACAGTTCAGAATAACCGATGATTGAGTTGAGTGGTGTTTTGAGTTCGTGGGCTAAATAGGAGAGATTTTCTTGGTGGGTGCTGACTAGGCGATTGAGTTCTTGATTGGTGAGTGTTAACTGAGTTTGGATTTGTTGGAGTTCGTTCAAGCGCTGAGCAACATAACTGTTAAAACACTGGGCAATTGCTTCGTCTACTACGGAGTCTATGAGTCTAAAAGCTCTGACTACTTCTGTGGTGGTTCCTGCTAGTAATTCTGCTTCGATATGGGAGAATATGACTTGACGAAGTAAATGGTATTCCCGCGCTACTTCTGCTGGATCGTAGCCTTGTTCTGCTCGCAGGAAGCCGTGATCTAAACTGGCTTTGATGATGATTCCTATTTCGCTGTTTTGATATTGGGAAAGCACTGTTGCCATGGCCGCCAGCAGGTGAGGAATATGATTTTTGATGGCTGAGCGCGGTAAGGTGTCAGCACTTTCTATTTTCCGATCCTGGCTAACTGCTTCAATCCAGTTTTGGAGGATAGTGTCGGTTTTGTCGGTGAGCAGTTGGCTGTAATCCATGATGTCTGCGTGGGGGTGGAGTCTGACAGATATTGCTATTGTCTCATTGTAGTCGAGCGATCGCCCGATTAACATACCAAATTTTTGGCGATCGCCACCCTGCCAAAAGAAGTAGTTTTTTGGTGATTTTTGGCATCTGTTATTTCTCTCAATGAGCTGATTCAGAGTATTTATCACTACAAAATACCTCTTAAAGCCATTGACAAAATTACGGTAATGTAGTAAATTAGTTTGTCGCGATAATCATGTTAAATTAAAAATTTAGAATTTTGTCAGGAGACTAAATGGAAAACCTGCAAGCTGCGATCGCCACGGCAACTTTTATCGGTGTAATTTTGTTAGTAATGACCGAGTGGATACACCTAACAGTTGCAGCTTTTTTGGGAGCGCTGATCCTAGTTTTTACCCACGTTATGACTTTAAATGATGCGATCGAATATATTGGTCGCAGTCATGGAACCTTGGGATTATTCTTCGGAGTTATGGTAATGGTCAGGTCTTTTGAACCTACCAAAATATTTGAATATTTGGCAACTCAAATGGTGCTGTTGGCGAAAGGAAAAGGCAAAAATCTGTTGCTGGGGATTGTGGCCATTACTACCCCGATTTGTGCAGTTTTGCCCAATGCTACCACAGTCATGCTGCTAGCACCATTAATTCCGCCCATGGCACAAGAAGTGGGTGTAGATTTTGTACCATTACTAATTTTAATGGTATTTGTAGCTAACAGTTCGGGACTGCTGACAATAGTAGGAGATCCGGCGACATTTATTGTCGGTGATGCGATTAATATGAGCTTTGCCGATTACGTAATGAAATTAAGTTTGGGCGGCGCACTGGCAGTAGGAGTAATAGTCATTATTCTGCCGTGGTTGTTCCCCGAAATCTGGCACAAAGAATTAGACGATTTGGCAGACTTGCCACATCCTAAAATTAATCATCCACGAATTTTAGCAGTCGGCGGTTTAATTATAGCTTTCGTGCTGGTATTTTTTGTAGTGGGAGAGTCGCTACCGATGCCAATTTCACCAGCAGCCGTTGCTTTGTTGGGGGCGGCCTTGTCCATGCTATTAGCTCATCAATCTAAAATAGATTCCGTGAATAATATATTGCGGGATTTAGATTGGAGTACGCTGCTATTTTTCATGTCTATTTTTGTACTGATTGGGGGTTTAGAAAAAACCGGAGTCATTAACAGTATATCGGGAATTCTAGCAGTGATTTTGGGTAAGAATATTTTTTGGGGTTCCCTAGTTTTGTTATTTTTTGTGGGTTTAATGTCGAGCGTGGTGCCGAACATTCCGCTAGTAGTGGCGATGGTACCCTTGCTCAAACAGTATGTTGTTAACGTCGGGTTAGCCCCTGTGGAAGTGTTAGCTCCGGATTTTGCAGGGCAATTTCCTCTGGAAGTTTTACCGCTGTTTTATGCGATGATGTACGGGGCAACTTTGGGAGGAAATGGCACTTTGGTAGGAGCTTCTTCTAATATAGTCGCAGCAGGAATTTCTGAATTGCATGGCAGGCGGATTTCTTTTCAAACTTTTCTGCGTTATGGAATTCCTGTGATGTTACTGCAATTGGTAACGGCTGCTATCTATGTAACTATTCGGTTTCTGATTTAAAGAAGTAAGTTCGCTAAGGGATAGGGAGTCGAAACTTATGAAAGCGCTGCGGGTATCTGGGTATGATGTTTTTTTATTTGGTCTTAGTTAATTAAATTTTATGAATTTTCCCAGATTTGAGCTGGGCTGGTGACAAATATCTATTTCTCAAGACCTATTGACAAAACTCTAGGATTAGGCTTATAATTTTGGAGATGAAATTAACAAGTCAAGCCTAATCGAGTGTTACACGATCGCACAAATTCGTGTCACTGGAGCGGAGGAACCAATTTTCGGGGCGAATCTCTACAGAATTCAGAGCAAAAATTCAAAATAAAGATTGTAATTTTTGATTTTTAATTCGGGAAGAGAAGGACATCTCTCAGTCCTAGCCCGTCAGCTAACTTCGCAGGCATTGAGTAGAGACTGAAGAGTCAACTTTCTTTAACGAGATAGTTTTGCCTCATCAGTGTCTCCGGTTGGTATTGTTCAAGATTTCTTGTACCTTCCCCTGACTCTGAGGAAATTTGTAATGTTTATTCAACTTAACTTATCGGCGATCGCAGTTGCAGGAGTTGCAGCTTGGAAGCGGGCAAAACCAATGATGCTCCGAGATACTGTGTTGTTGCCTGGTGCAGGTTTTTTAGGTATTCTAATCCTGTGGTGGATTATTGCCAGCTTGAAAAGCGATTTGATTCCCACTCCCTACCAGGCGTTAATCGCTAATTGGGATTACATATTGCATCCATTTTATCAGCGTGGTCCTGGAGATTTAGGGATTGGCTGGCTGTTGATAGCAAGTTTGCGACGGGTGTTACTGGGATTTACACTGGGTGCATTGGTAGCGATTCCAGTGGGATTTCTGATCGGGATGTCGCCAGCAGCAATGATGGCGCTAAATCCCCTGATTCAAATCTTCAAACCAGTATCGCCACTAGCTTGGTTGCCCATCGCCCTATCGATTTTTAATCTAGCAGACCCCTCGGCGATTTTTGTCATCTTCATCACGTCTTTGTGGCCGACAATTATTAACACAGCCCTGGGAGTTTCTAGCGTTTCCAAAGATTATCTGGATGTGGCGCGAGTGTTAGAAATGCCACAATGGCGACGGATTACCAAAATAATTTTGCCTGCAAGTTTGCCTTATATTTTTACAGGTTTGCGAATTAGTTTGGGGATTGCTTGGCTGGTGATTGTGGCGGTGGAAATGCTGACAGGTGGCGTGGGAATTGGCTTTTTTGTGTGGGATGAATGGAGCCGTTTGAATCTGAGTTCGGTATTTTTAGCAGTGTTCGTCATTGGTTTGACTGGGTTGCTGCTGGACTGGGCTGTTGGCAAAATTCAAGAATTGGTGACACATAGATCGGTGAATAGTCATTAGTTAGTTGTCAGTTGTCAGTAGTTAATAGTTAACAGTGATTAGTCACATAAAATATGAGCGATCGTTTTTTTCAGGATTGGAACCGGCGAGAGTTTTTGCAACGAATGGGCTCGGCGGCGGTGGGAATGACTTTATCTGGGTGTGGAATTAATTCGGATCGATCGGCAAAAGGACTTACTGAAGAGGCTTTAGCCGTCACACCGATCGTCAATTCCCAAACATTAGAAAAACCCAATTTAACGATCGGATATGTCCCTGTTAATGATTGTGCACCATTTGCGATCGCCTGGAAGAAAGGCTTTTTCCGCAAATACGGTTTAAACGTCAAACTCAACCGCGAAGCAAGCTGGGCGACATCCCGTGACGGCATAATTTTCGGGCGACTAGACGCTTCCCCAGTGGTATCGGGCGCAGTCACAAACGCCCGCATTGGTGCCGAAGGAGCGCGCCACGCACCCCTGTGTGCAGCAATGACAATTCATCGCCACGGCAACGCGATGACGATGAATAAAGCGATGTGGGATTTTGGCTTGCGCCCCTGGCACGAATACAACGGCAATATTGATGAATTTGGTAAACAATTACGCGCTTTTTTTGATAGTCAACCGGCCGAAAAAAAAGTTTGGGCAGTTGTACTCAGTTCTGCTATTTACGAATACTTTGTTCGCTATATATCCGCCGCTGCTGGTGTCGATCCATTCAAAGAATTCCGGGTAATTATTGTTCCACCACCTCAAATGGTTACTAATATGAGGATGGGAGAAATGCAAGCTTACATGGTGGCTGAACCTTGGAATACGCGGGCAATTCAAGGTAATTTGGGTGTGGGTTTTACCTTCGCACAAGGGAAGGAAGTTTGGCAAGGCCATCCCGATCGCGTTTTGGGAGTAATGCAATCGTTCATTGACGAAAATCCGAAGACTTATTACTCACTCGTGAAGGCAATGGTGGAAGCTTGCCAGTATTGTAGCAGGCCGGAAAATCGCGACGAAATAGCACTGCTGTTGACAGAGCGATCGTTTACCGGGGCTAAACCGAAAAAAGGACCGATCGATAAATTTACGCGACCGGGAATTGTGGGAGACTACAACTACGGTGGATTTGATGAAAAAGACCGTACAGTGCGATCGGAAGATACAACTATTTTCTTTGATATCCCTGCCAACTTGCCTCAAATATTAGGCAATCATTCCACATTTCTCTGGCAATCTCAGAGTATTTGGTTGATGACTCAATCTGCTCGCTGGGGACATATTAAAGAAGTTCCCAAAAATGCTGAAGAGTTAGCCAAAAAAGCTTGGAGAACCGATCTTTACCGCAAGATTGTGGCTGAAATGGGAATCAATTGTCCAGTGGAAGATTATAAGGTGGAACCAGGGGATTTGTTTATCGATCAAAAAAGATTTGATCCTAGCGATCCGGTTGGTTATCTCAATAGTTTTGAAATTAGAGCTAACCGTCCTCAATCTTTTTTCATGTCTTAAATTTTGAGATTTTTCGCTGGTTATACCATCCCGCCAGGGACTTAAGTCCCTGGCTGATAGCTAAAGTCGGTTGAAACCGACTGCAATATTTTAGGATTTAGGCAAGTACACGGGGAGCATCCCGAATTTGCAAATATATCGGTAGGGGCGAAGCATTGCGGTAGTAAATCCTTCCTTTTAACCAATAACTTATCTGCCGAAATGCTTCGCCCCTACAAAATCGGGATGCTCCCAGTGCACGCAAATTCAATTAACACTTTACTACTTTTTAGGAGAATACCGTGAGTCAATACACTTCTACTTCTACGACTACTCAGAACTCAGTCAATAGCGAGGGCCTATTTCTGCAAATAGACAATTTGTTCAAGTCCTACAAAAGTGCTGATGGTACCGAATTTAGCGTCCTGGAAAATATCAACTTAAATATTGGAGAAAATGAATTTATTTCGATTATCGGTCACTCCGGGTGTGGGAAATCAACGCTGCTGAAAATAGTGGCTGGTTTAGAAAAACAAAGTGCGGGAATGGTGCGGCTAGAAGGTAAAGAAATTCGCAAACCTGGAGCCGATCGCATGATGGTGTTTCAGCACTATGGATTGCTACCTTGGCTGACAGTGCGAGAGAATATTCGGCTAGCAGTTGATGAAGTATTGCAAAATCTTAGTCGCCCGGAGAAGATTAGTCTTGTCAACGAACACCTGGCAATGGTAAACTTGACAGCGGCAGCCGACAAATATCCCGATGAAATTTCAGGAGGGATGAAACAGCGAGTAGGAATTGCCCGCGCTCTGGCAATTCGCCCTAAGATGTTATTAATGGATGAACCCTTTGGGGCTTTGGATGCTTTGACTCGCGGCAAGTTGCAAAAACAGGTATTAGATATCTGGGAAAATCACAGACAAGCTGCAATGATGATTACTCACGATGTGGATGAGGCTATCTATATGTCCGATCGCATTGTGTTGATGACAAATGGCCCGGCGGCAACTATTGGAGAGATTTTGTCAGTACCTTTTGCTCATCCGCGCGATCGCCAAGAGTTGCGGGAAACGAAGGAGTATTACGATCTCCGTAACTATGCTTTGAATTTTCTCGATCGCTACTTTACCCAAGACGAGTAATTGTCAATAAACTGTAGCCCACGGATCGATCCGAGGGCTAAATTGTCGATTTCTTGAATTATTTAATCTCAAATCCAAATCTAAAATCCGTTCACCATAGACAGTTGATTAACTAATTTGATTCTGCCTCGGTACACGGCGCGCAATAGGCGATCGATCGAGCGTTTGTCTTCCTCAGTCAAAGTTTCGTCAAAAATAGCAGCCATCAAACCGTAGCGATCGGCTACGGTAATATACCTATGGTGATTGACTTCGGCAAACAACTCGCCCAAAGCACATGGAATAAGATGGACAGGAGTTTCCATAGCTATTGAATCTGAACTCAACTAGCGATCGAGGCTTTCTGTGTTCAGAGAAGGCGATCGCACCTTACTATTTTCGCTATCTTATTGTCTAAAAATATGTGACAGCAAACATCAAAAACTTGTGACAATAAACACTCAAAATTGTGAACTAAATCACATTCCCTATAGCCACTACGATATTTAGTGCAAACAGAGTTTCAGCTAAAGATTGTAAATCAGCACTGGGGCCACCGATTCAGCTAACTCAAACTTAAACACTCGTGAATAGAAATATAATTCACCATCCAGAGTCTTTTTGATATTTTCAGCCCGCCGAAAACCGTGCTGTTCCCCTTCATAAGCAACGTAAGCAACAGGTAAACCCTTTGCTTTTAAGATTTCTACCATCATTTCTGCTTGATTGGGAGGAACCACTTTATCTTCCAATCCTTGAAAGAAGATGATAGGACAAGATAAATTAGCCGCCGCATGAATAGGGGAGCGTTCTAAATACAAATCTTTTCTTTCAGGATAAGGTCCGATTAATCCATCCAGATAGCGCGACTCAAACTTGTGAGTATCCGTTGCTAAAGCTGACAAATCGCTAACTCCATAATAGCTCGCCCCAGCCTTGAAAACATCGCGGAAAGTAAGAGCGCACAGAGTAGTATAGCCTCCTGCGCTACCACCGGCGATCGCCATTTTTGCACTGTCAACTAAACCCCTTTGGGCTAAATATTTAGCACCATTAGCGCAGTCATCAACATCCACAATACCCCAACTATCTTGTAGCCTATTTCTGTATTCTCGACCATAACCAGTGCTACCACCATAATTCACATCCAAGACAGCAAAACCACGACTTGTCCAGTATTGAATTTTTAAATTCATACTACTAGAAGTAGCCGCCGTGGGACCACCATGACTTTTGACAATCAGAGGTGGTTTTTCACCTGTTGGCGCTGCAAAATCTTGATTTTTGGGTGGATAAAAGAACCCAAAAGCAGTCAAACCATTTTCCGTGGGAAATTCGATGGATTCCGGTACAGAAAGATAACCAGCATCAAGGCTTAAATTGCTGGCTAGGCGCAATACTTCTATTTGACTTGTTCCTAAATCTAGTTGTACAATCGCTGAGGATTGCGTCGGAGAACCAGCGAGAAAAACCACTTTTTCACCTTGCGCTTTTAGTGAAGAAATATCACTGTAAGGTGTGTCAATTTTGCTCAACTGCTTTGTGACTAAATCGATAGTTGCTAAATACCACCTACCTTGTTGAGTGTAGGTGCAAATAATTTTATGTTCGGAAACAACAGCATAGGTAGACATCCCAAACACCCACTGAGGTAGTCCGAATTCTGCCGCCATTTCGTACAGAGGTTCGATCCCCCCAGCCCCCCTTACCAAGGGGGGTTCTGTATTTATTTCTCCCCCTACCAATGGGGAATCTTCTATTCCTCCCCTACCAATGGGGAATCTTCTATTCCTGCTTCCCCCCTTACCAAGGGGGAATCTTCTATTCCTGCTTTCGGCCTTACCAAGGGGGAATCTTCTATTCCTGCTTTCGGCCTTACCAAGGGGGAATCTTCTATTCCTGCTTCCCCCCTTACCAAGGGGGAATCTTCTATTCCTGCTTCCCCCCTTACCAAGGGGGGATTGAGGGGGGTTCTATAAAAATTCCACCAATTAGACTTATCAGAAACAAAATATAACACTCCATCCGGCGACCATTCCGGTTGAAAAATCGACTCTTCTAAACCACCGGCAACTAAATATTTTTCCCCTAAATAACCGTCAGGATGAATTTTCGCTATCCATAATTCTGTGCCATCCCAAGGCATATTTGGATGATTCCAACTAATCCAAGAAATCTGAGAACCGTCAGGGCTCAAACGGGGGGAAGCATAAAAATCTTCACCCTGGGTTAAAATTTGAATATCTTCCCCGTTGTCTAAATTAATACTAACAATAGTATTGACAACTTCACTTTCTCGTGTATGGTCTTCGCGAACGAAAATCAGGCGATTTCTTTGCTTGTCAACAATGCCATCGGCGTACCGACAATTAACTACGGGTGTTAAAGCTAGGGGCTGAGAATCTAATTTTTGATAATAAATGCGCCCGTCGGCAAAATGAGAAAAATAGACCACACTGCTAGCCACCACAAAGGAAGCGCCTCCGTATTCGTGAACGCGAGTGCGAACATTAAAAGGTTGGGGTGTGACATCGCTGATTTTCCCGTCAGGAGTGCGTCGCACGATGACGTTTCTGCCTGCTTCAGAAGGTCTTGCTTCCACCCAGTAAATATCCTCGCCGTCCATCGCAATTTGTCCGAGTCCTACAGTTCCCGAAACAATTAAATCGGAGGTGATGGGGGATTTCCAAGAGCCGTAAGTTGATATTGTGTTCATGTAGTTGAGGCTGTTGTATTTGTAGAAGAAATAAATTTATATTTTTACTTTACAGTAATTTTGTAACAATATTTTACACGATCGCTCCCCCAACCCTCTTTTGTGGGAGTCCCAATTTTGCAGCAGTTGTCGGGGCGGTGAGTATTCTGTTTAATTAGATGGGTTGACTTAGTTGTTTTTCGGCTCCATGTTAATATTGTGCCACTACCCATTTAAACTTAATCTAGACTAACTATCTTAAGGAACGCAAAAAAAATAATGCGAATTTTATTTGTATCCGCCGAAGCAGCACCCCTAGCCAAGGTAGGCGGTATGGGGGATGTCGTCGGTGCTTTGCCTAAATTCCTGCGACGTATGGGTCACGATGTCCGCATCTTCATGCCCTATTACGGCTTCATCCCGGACAAAATGGATGTGCCCAAAGAAGCTGTTTGGAAAGGTGATGCCATGTTCCAAAGCTTCTCCGTCTTTGAAACTGTTTTGCCGGGAACGGATGTTCCTTTATATTTATTTAAACATCCATCTTTCTCAACTCGCCGCATTTATGGTGGTGTTGATGAAGATTGGAAGTTTACTTTCTTTGCTAATGGTGCTGCGGAATTTGCTTGGAATTACTGGAAGCCACAAATTATCCATTGTCACGACTGGCATACGGGAATGATACCTGTTTGGATGCACCAAGACCCTGATATCAGCACGGTTTTTACTATTCACAATTTAGCTTATCAAGGGCCGTGGCGCTGGCGTTTGGAGCAGATGACTTGGTGTCCTTGGTATATGCAAGGTCATAATACAATGGCCGCGGCCGTACAGTTTGCCAATCGCGTAAATACAGTGTCACCGACTTATGCAGAGCAAATCAAAACCCCTAGTTATGGGGAAGGATTGGAAGGTTTGTTGTCTTTTTTGGGTGGGAAAGTATCGGGAATTTTGAATGGGATTGATACTGAATCTTACAACCCAGAAACTGATAAGTACATTCCTCAACAATTCAGTGCTGATACTATTGAAAAGCGCTATCCCAACAAAATTGCGCTGCAAGAAGAAGTCGGTTTGGAAGTGAATAAAAATGCGTTTTTAATTGGGATGGTGAGTCGCCTGGTGGAACAGAAGGGGCTGGATTTGATTATCCAAATGCTCGATCGCTTCATGGCCTATACCGACGCTCAATTTATTGTACTGGGAACGGGCGATCGCTACTACGAAACCCAACTCTGGCAAATGACAGCCCGTTATCCAGGCCGGATGTCCACCCAATTACTCTACAACGAAGCCCTCTCCCGTCGGGTTTACGCAGGCTGCGACACCTTCTTGATGCCGAGTCGTTTCGAGCCCTGTGGTATCAGTCAAATGCTGGCGCTGCGCTATGGATGTGTGCCGATGGTACGTCGTACCGGCGGTTTAGTGGATACGGTGTCGCACAATAACCCGATCGATAATACAGGTACTGGTTACTGTTTCGATCGCTACGAACCCCTAGACTTGTTCACCTGCATGATCCGAACTTGGGAAGGTTTCCGCTATAAAGATAAGTGGAAAGAACTGCAACAGCGCGGCATGAGAGAAAATTTTAGCTGGGATATTTCTGCCAGAAAATATGTCGAGTTGTACAGGGATGTTTTGGGACTACCGCCGGAAGAATCTGCACCGGAAGAACAGCTAGAATTGACAGTTGACAATTGACAATTGACAATTAACAGTTAACAGTTAACAATTGACTGTTAACTGTTAATTGTTGGTTTGTTCCCATGCCAAATGCCAAATTTGCTATTACCAATTAACAAAATAAATCGAGAGGTAAATGACCGTAAGTCTCGCTAATTCGTGATTCTGAGGAAGATTGACAGGACACCAAAACGCCACGGTAAGTTCCCGTGTAGCTGTCAACATAATAGGAACCTTTCAAAGTATTAAACTTAATATAAACAGAGCTGGTAAAGGAAGTAACAGAGTTGGGGTCTAAAACAGGTTGATATCCCAAAGCTGTCAAATAAGTTTTTAAAGCCAAAAAGCCTTCATCTGTCGAAGAGGCGCAAACTCCTAGCATTTGGTAATCTGACAAACTTGCTACCAGCAAAATAGCTTGACGGAGTTCTTGTTTTTGTAGTGGCGATGCTAAAGATTGCATATCCAGACAAGTGAAATTTTTAAGAAGTTGTTGTGCTTCTTCCAGGGAGAGGGTAGTCGGGTTTTGAGTAGACATCAATTATATGGTTGACAGTAGACAGTAGACAGTTGACAGTTGACTCTTCGGCTACCCTTCAGGTTCGGGAGCGGGCAGACAGTTGACAGTTGACAGTTGACGGTTCACAGTTGATTATACCATTGTGCGATCGGCTATATTTGAAAGTTTAACTAAATTATAAAAAAACGGGAAAAACTATCTTAATATTACTGAATTTGGCTGCATTGATGGTAAATATGAATAATAAATAGACTGGTGAGGAGACGATGAATAAAGAACAATTGCTAAAGCAGGGAAAGATTCCGCTAAATTTTATTTTTCGACTGCTACACAAAACCAAAATTATTTATTTAGTGCTGATATTTTTAATCAGTATCGGCATTTCTGGCTGGACTGTAGAATCTTATTTCGTCAGAATTCCTATTCTGGGCTTTCACGACATTGTAGACATTCAAAATCCAGCCGAATTGCCACCTCGCAGAAACGCTTTTTCAACGGACTACACGAAACAAGATTTGGCAGTATTCTTAGAATACTTAGTTGAAGAAAATTACTGGTTTTTATCATCTCAAGACTTGTATCTATATTTTATAGAAAAATCCAAGCCAATACCACCTCAACATGAAGGTCAAAAACCCATTATGATTACCTTTGACGACGGCTACAAAGGCGTTCATACAAATGCACTACCCCTGATCGAAAAACTGTCATTTATTTATAAAGAAAAGGGTAAATTTGTGCTGTTTGTCAATCCACATTTTTTGGGTGTAGATATGGGCGGAGAATTTTTACCTCATACTAGCTGCAACGATTTAAGAGACGGATACAAAAAGGGTTTTTATGATATTCAATCTCACGGCTTCAGCCACAAAAATTTAACTACGCTCAATGGGAAAAATTTAGAATTAGAAATTTCTAAATCTAAGTTAATTTTGAGAAAATGTATGAACAATTTAGACAAAAATAAACTTGTCGGTGCTCACATAGCCTATCCCTACGGTGCATCGGATAGAGAAGTGGAAAGCATTTTACCTAAATATCATTTAACTGGGTTTTTGTATGATGACAATTTGTTAAGAGTCAGCCGATTGAGAAATAACTATCGCATTTCTCGCATGACAGTTAACCAAGATATGTCGCCGACCGATTTAATTAGGATCGCTGAAAAGGCTTCAACTTTAAGAAAGAAAAGGTGGTTTTAGTCAAAATACGAGTTAAAGTTTAGATTAGCCCCCGTTTTTTCAGTTTGGCTAGTGCATCTTCGGCTGCATTTTTTTCAGCATCTTTTTTACTTTTACCTTTACCTTCTCCATAGGGTTTATCTGCGACATAAACTTTAGCAAGAAATTCGGGAGCGTGAGGTGCGCCTCCTGCTTGGATTGTCACGTATTTGGGAGGAGTGGTGTCACCGTTGGCTTGTACCCATTCCTGAAAGCGGTTTTTTGAGTCTACACTAGACCTAGTTTCGACTACATTTTCCGGCACTGAATCAAACAATTCCCACACAAATTTACGAACTTTGTCCATGTCTTGTATATCGAGATAGTAAGCACCAATAAATGCTTCAAAGGTACTGCTAAGCAGATTAGGATTAGTAATACCACCTTCTCGATAGGCTCCTTTTCCGAGTCGCATTTTTAAGTCTAAATCTATTTCTTTAGCAAATCTGGCTAGTTGTTTTTCATCTACTAGGGCTGAACGTCTGCGAGTCAGTTGGTCTTCTCCCATTTCTGGGTGACGCTGATAAAGATATTCGCCACTGAGAAAAGTCAGCAAAGCATCGCCGAGAAATTCTAAGCGTTCGTTATCTTCTTCGCGGGATGTGGGGTTTTCGTTGACATAGGAACGGTGTGTGAGGGCTTGGCGGAACAGTTTTTGATTGTGGAATTCGGGAAGGGTCATTTGTATTTCTTTTGTTGGGTTAGTTAATTGCATGGAAGTTGGGTAATGGTTGGTATTGTTATGTGGACATGAAAGAGCCGCAAATAGCGGTTGGTTTGGAGAATCTAGTTTATCAAATAAACTGGATTTTTGCTATCTACGACTAGGTGAATTTTAACAGATGTCTTGGTGTTCTACTATTAGTTCGTTAGTCCGACAGTCCGCCAGGGGTTAAAACCCCTGGCTCATAGCTAAAGTCCTCTGAAGAGGACTGAAGATGATATTTTTTTTAACTATGTGTCAGTCGGTTTTAACCGACTTTAGCTACTCGCTGTGGGAATTCATTCCCTGGCGGACTGTGCAACTTTATGCAGATAATCTGTCTGCTTTATTCTGAGTATTCCCTGCAAACAAGCTAGGCAGATCGTCTATATAATGAAAGTGATCATCACCAACTAGGTTAATCAGTTTTTTGCTGGCACTATCGCGCTGTGAAAAAACTATGATGGTTTTGCCAACAGCCAGCATCAGACTGATTAAAGGTGCAAAATCCCGATCTCCTGAAACTAGGATAATTATGTCAGGAGAAGGTTTTATGGCCACTCGTTTAAGGCAGTCAAATATCAATTGTTTATCTGCACTATTCTTGTCTTTGGAGGGAATATCAACTCCCTGAAAACCCAGATATTCTAATTGATTATTGGCTAACAATTGATTTTGAAAATACGAATTATAGTAAGCTTTTAGACAATCTAAACGCCATTTTGCTCTAGCAAAATCCAACAATAATTTAGCTTGTTTTTGCGTTAAGTGGACATTCTGAATATCGCAATAAAGAGCAGCTAAAGGCTGAGACTGTTTTTTTTGTTTGCCAATTGCTAAATGATCGTTCATCATTTTTATGTGTCCTAAAACTAGGTTTGCAGGACAGCATCGATAAATTACGCATTTAGTCAAGGAAAGATTGTCTGTGGCTTCGCTCAAAAGTGAGGTTTTCCATGGAACAAAACTCTTGACTGCCACACTATTGATTTAGTGTGTACTTAGTTGGTTAGCGTCTCAGCGATAGGATGTGGAGATTTCGGACAGGCGTCGTAAAAACCCGTTGATATAGAAATTCAAACAAATGTAGTGCCAACTAACCTATGGATTCCAGTTGAAACGACATTAACTTGAATGTCTATATCAACGGGGGCTTAGGGCGCTTACCCGAAATCTGCACATCCTACCGCTGAGACGACTTAACCGACACTTTTTGCTTTTGAATGCGGGTGTCTATCTGAGCTGTACGGCTCTAAGCTAACCGTTTAAGTATGGGACGTCAAGTGCTAGTGGTACATTTACCTGATTTTTTTTCAGACAGGACTTACGCATCACAACTAAAGAAACCGGGTTTTTTCAGAATCTGTCGGTTTTAACGAAGTATTGTCGCAAAAACCCGGTTTCTGGGCCCAGGTACAAGCAAAAGAAACCGGGTTTTTTGCAGAATCTGTCGGTTTTAACGAAGTATTGTCGCACAAACGCGGTTTCTGGGCCCAGGTACAAGCAAAAGAAACCGGGTTTTTTGCAGAATCTATGGGCTGTAACGAAGTATTCTCCTAAAAAACCCGGTTTCTGGCTCCCACGGGTAAGTTCTCAAAATAAATTGTAAAAATATGTTGCATTTTTTTGAGCGAGCTGTTACATTAGTTTACATAAGGTTGAAATTAAACGAGGTTTTTGGTCATGGAAAATAAAGACGCAAAAGTGGGCTTTACTGAGTTTGCCGAAACCTGGAATGGTCGTTTGGCGATGCTTGGCTTTGTTATTGGCTTAGCTACTGAATATCTGACTGGTCAAGGTATTCTTTCTCAAATCGGTTTGATGTAATCAGACCTAAATATTTAGTTCTGGCCTGTATCGCCCCATCGAAAAGCCTCCTTCACCAATACGGAAGGAGGCTTTTTAATCTTTATTAAAACAAATTAGCCTACTTAACTACTAAAAAAACTATTTTACTAATTTTTAATCCTGAGAGAGCGAAACCAACTAAGCAATTTCCACGGATGCCAAAACTGTCAACTTAGGCATCAAAGCAGAGACTTTCACTAAACTGTCGATTTTGCTAGTCCGCTGTCTGTTACCTAAAATCATCTCTGAAAGATCTGGCATTTCTTCCCAACAGTGCGAACAAAACCAGTAAATGCGATTTTGGCGAGCGTGTCTGAGTAATTGAGATGAGCAACAAGGGCAACTATTCATGATTTTTTAAACCTTTTTTAACAAGTAGATCGAGAATTAATTCTATACTAATGCTGAGTTCGTCCTCAGTCCAGATGCCATTACTAAAAGCTGGTTTCACTCGCAACTTTTAGTGTCTCCCAAGTAAAGCTTTTGGAGGCCCAAGAGTAGCAAGACGATGAGAAGTTGAACGAGCCAAGGAGCACAAGAGAAGCCCCAAATAAAACAGCCGAGTCCAGCCAAAGCCACGAGGACAAAAATATCTTGAGAGGTTTGCCAATAGACCCAGATGGCGGCTAGAGAAACTATCAGTAGTAAAATGTAGGCTGAGGGCATAGTCGTCATCTCCCAAGGTGTTTGTCCAAATTCAGGGGTGATCCCTGACGAATGGTTTAAACTTAAAACTAAAACCTGAAGAACTGATGAAGAACGACAAGAATTCACAAAAAGTCAAATACTCCTGCCAGTTTATATTCTTTTTCAAACTAAGCAGGAATAATTTGTTGTCGAGGCTACAAAGCTCAATGTCCCGATCGCCCTAGGGTCGATCCCATCCCAAAACATGAGCTACCTGACTTGCTAAAAACATCGGTTCAAAAGGCTTAGCAATTACACTTACTACACCCAAATCCGCAAACATCCGCCTGTCGCCGGCCAAAGCCTTCGCCGTCAGTAAAATTACGGGAATGTGTTGCGTAGCACTATTGGCTTGCAATTGTAAAAAAGTAGTAGGTCCGTCTTGGTCGGGCATCATCACGTCTAAAAGAATAGCATCAGGCTGTTGGGCGACTGCCTTAGCAACACCCTCGATACCAGAACTAGCTGTCAGCACTTCCCAGCCTCCGACGACTTCTAGACTGACTTGAGCCACTTCCCGAATATCTTCGGCATCATCAATAATCAATATGCGTTTTACTGCCACAATAAACATTTTTTTTTAATTAACAACTGATCTGAGCCTAGAACTTAAATATGAATTTTGTGTAAAGTACGGAGTGCAATTTAAAAAAATTCAATATTTGAAATTCTACGTGTTTATGCTGAAATATAAAGATTTGACCCTAGATCTTCTATCTTCTATTTTCTACCTTCCTGGGACTTTCTGGATCTGTTAAAACCGGGAAAGTTAAGAAAAAAGTGCTGCCCTCCCCCAAAATGCTCTCCACCCAAATTCTGCCACCGTGCTGTTGCACGATACTGCGACAAATAGCCAGGCCCAAACCAGTGCCACCCTTTTGTCGAGAATCTGAAGCATCAACCTGTTGAAACCGTTCAAAGATCATTTCCAGTTTATCTGCCGGAATTCCCCTACCTCGGTCTTTGACGGCAATCAGGATTTCCTGTGAGGAGATTGGCAAGTGCCGATCGCCGATCGCACAATCAGGAGACGAAACTGACTCGATCCCAGCTTTTTTTGCCCCATCGTGATTTGGCCGCAATTGGGCGCTCAGCCAAATGGTAGCGCCCTCGGAGGAAAATTTTATAGCATTGCTGAGCAAATTAGTCAAGGTTTGAATGATGCGATCGGGAACAGCCCGCAAGGGAGCATTCACAGGGACCACGGACAGTATAACTCCAGCGTGGTCAGCCATTCCCTGCATCTCCTCCACAGCCTGAAGCATCAGTTCGGCCACATTGCAAGTTTGCTTAACGGCTTTGTGATAACTAGACTCCATTCGTTCTAAATCGAGGATGTCATTGATTAAGCGTACCAAACGTTCTGTGTTAGTCACGGCAATCGATCGCATCCGTTTGGCTTTTTCCGGTTCATTGTCGAGGACACCGCTGTTGAGGAGGGCCAGGGCACCGTGAATCGAAGTCATGGGTGTCCGTAGTTCGTGGCTGACAACGGAAATGAATTCATCTTTCATCCGTTCGACAGCAAGGCGATCGGTGATATCCTTAAATGTCACCACAGCTCCGATAATTTTGCCTTGTTCTCGCATGGGAGCCACGACGTACTCAACCGGAAAACTCGTGCCATCTCGGCGACAAAACACCTCATTGGTGACGCGGCGCGCCTCTCCGTCTTGCAAGGTGGCGATAATTTGACTGTTGGTTTGATTGGGAAGCAGTCGATCCACAGTTGGTGTGGTGGAGGTGGGAAAATTAGAAGCCGCATTGATTTGTGTAGATGAATTGTGGTCGATCGCCTGTGGGCATTCCTCCTGTCTCGGATGTATGGTTTGATAAAGCGGTCGATCGATCAGTTCCTTGGATTGACAGCCAGCCATTCTCACCGCGGCCGGATTGACAAAAGTAACATTTCCCTCTTTGTTCAATCCACAAATACCTTCTCCTGCGGAGAAAAGAATCAATTCATTTTGATGGCGGAGTTGTTCCAGGGCTTTTTCAACTCGCTTACTGTCGCTGATATCTCTGGCAATAGTCGATCGAAACCCCGGTGACTGCTCCTGTGGTATCTTTAATCGCAGAAATAGTCAGGGAAACATCTATTTCTTTGCCGTCTTTGCGTAAATGAAGGGTTTCATAATGGTCGATGGTGGCTCCCGCGCGAATGTTTGCTAGAATTTGTGACATTTCGTTGGGGCGTGAGGGTATGGCTAAAATCTCGATCGACTGGCCCTTGACTTCTGTCGCCGCATAGCCATAAATATTTTCGGCTCCTGCATTCCAGCTCATAATTGTCCCGGTGAGGGATTTGCCGATGATGCCATCGTCAGAAGACTCAACTATAGAAGCCAAGCGGACGAGTTCATCTCTAGCTTGCTTGTGTTCGGTGATGTCGCGGCCCAAAATCACAAGACTTTTGCGCTTGCCGTCTGGGTAAAATAAGGGTATTTTAATGACGTCGTAGATTTTAATCGTACCGTCCGATCGGGGAATCACTTCTTCACCCCTAGAAACACTACCTTTATGCCATGCTTCTCGATCGCTAACTTCGCAGGCTGCCAAAGCTTCCCGATAAAAGGTGCTGAGTTCTCCTAGTTGAGAGTCTTTGAGTCCCCGATATTCATCGCGGGAAAGCTCGAACAGTTCCAGTATTGCTTGATTTGCCTCTTGCCATCTGCCCTCGGCATCTTTGAAACAGACAATATCTGGCATCGCATTCATCAGAGAATCCAGATAGGAATTCGATCGCACAGTGGCTTCTACCTCCACCCGCTTGTAGATTTCCCCTTGCAGATTTTCGTTGCTTGCTTGCAGAGATTCAATCAACACATTTTCGGCCAAAGTCCGTTCTTTAACTACTTCCTGAATGCTGTGGAGTTCTAGGGACAAGTGGCGACGGGCTAACAAATTTTCCACCCGCAAGTGGAGTTCTGTGGGAGGGAAGGGACTAAGGAGCAAATCGTCGATTCTGCCTTCAAGTTGTTCTGGGGTAAGGAGAAATGGCGAATTTATATCAGCAGAAATTCTGCCTTGGCTAACCAGCAAAAACGGTAAAAACAGGGGTGCCGATGCTGTTTTTAAGGTTTCTACAAGGGGGCGGATGCGATCGAAATTTGACTCGTCTAGAATGCACAAGTCAAAAGGGATGTTGCCCATTTCGACAGGAAAGTTGGAGAAAATGGGGCGATCGGGTGCAAACACCTCGTGTTTGATGTTGAGGCATTGTATCGGCAAAGGTTGTTGGTGGCGATCGAGCAAAACCAAAATTCGGCTCATTGGTTATTTGTGATAAGTTATTGGTGATTTTTTTTGGTTGTTTGTTATTAGTTATGTATTGTCATTTGTTGTTGGTAATTAGTTATTTGCTAGCTCCGGCCTAACGAATAACCAATAACTCATAACTAAGAACCAATAACCAATAACTCTTTAAGGCATTCCGATCGCAATCAAAGAATCGAACGGTAAACAGCTACAGTAACGCTCCCCTTCCGATAACACCGCAATCAGCCTCAGTGACCAGTCTGGCATAATCTGCAAATCTGCCCAAGGTATTGCTACCTCCAGACATTTATCCAACCCAACCTGAGCGCGGCTGATGTGAGGATGCCACTCATCCCGTTCTCCAGCCTCCTGAAACCTAATCGATTTAGTTAGCAAATTAATCCCTAACTGATGGTGGAATCGATAGTTCAGGGGTGCAGTATCAGGCAAATCTGACAGTGGAATCAGGCTGTTGTGCATGGTGCGATCGGTATAAAACCAGAATAAATTCAACTCCGGCGGACAGTCAATTCCCGGCCGAACACCCGCATTGAAGTCAACCCGAAGGTAAAAATTCAAGTGATCCACCCCGTACCAAATCCGCTGAATTGCAGAACTGCGGTGCATTGTCCCCCTCGCTCCCCCAACTTCAATCCGACCAGCCTTATCCCAATCCTGTTCATTACCGATACCGTCAATCACCGGATGAATAAAGCTCAGCGGTTGATGGTCGCCTGGAGCTTCGTGGGCCTCTACTTGTCGGCGCACTTGGGGAGGTACTGGCTCGTTGAGAGCTTCGTAAATTGCTGCTACGTGTTCCCGGAATAGCTGGTCAAACATGGCATCTTGGTTAGAGGTGTGACCTTCGCCAAACCACCAAAACCAGTCGGAACCTTCGGCGGCGTAGAGTGCTTCCCAAGCTTCGGGATTGGTTTCTTCCGTAGCTTCTGGATGATTTGCCAGCATTTGCCTTGCTTGGCCTAACAAATCCCAAGCGCGATTTTTGGCGGGATCGCCGATCCAAGTTGTGAGGGAACCATCCACCCAAGAACCGGTGTGGAGTTGGGTTGACTCAATTGTGGCTGTTGGGGGGAATTTGTCAAGAAATTCGGAGACTGTTACCAGTTTAATATCTGGGTCGAGGCTGAGGGTTTCATAGAGCGATTCTAGGAAGGGTTTGCCGTCTTGGGGATAGAATTCCCAGCAGTTTTCACCGTCTAGGGCGATGGTTACTAACCAGGGATTTTCTAGGGTTGTGGTGCCACTAGATTGTCGGTGTTTGAGAGTGCGGGCGATCGCCTCTAAATGTCCCACTAAATCTGATGCTGCTTTTTTCGGTGCCATCGAACCGTAGGTAAATCCGATCAAATCTGACAATCGGTGGTCTCGAAAGACGATCGCCAAATCTCCGTGAGGAGTTTCTAGACGGTAAGGGCGATATAACAATTCTGGTTCCCAGACATTCCCAGCCCCATCGCGATGAAAAAAGTGTTTAATTGTCCATCCCAATACAGCTTCGTCGGAGACTATCCATTTGAAGCCTTGTTTGGCAATATAGGGCAAGATTTCTGGACTAACTGCCTGTTCCGACGGCCACAAACCGCGAGGTTCGCAATCGAACCTATCTTGATACATTTCCCAGGATTTTCTGAGGTGTCGGGGAATATCTTCTGCCCACTGAAACCGATGTTGTGGCAGGGTCATGTTGGGAATAGCTATGCGAGCGCAATTCGTATCAGCAAGCAGCGGTAATATCGGGTGTGTATGGGGGGTTGTGGAGACTTCTAATTGTCCCTCAGCTTGCATTTTTCGGTGTTGGGGAATGATTTTGGCTAGGATTTGTTTTTGTTTGGAGTAGATTTTGTGGCGATCGGCTAAACTAAAATTTTGTCCTTGTTTCAGCCACCGGGCAATCTCCGGGTCATCCCAAAATAGCGGGTCAATCCAAGCTAAATTGTGCCAAGCCAGCAAGTCGCTAAAGTCCTGTTGATTCCAATTTTCCACACACCACTGAATACCTTTTTCCTGATGCTGAGTGTAGAGCTGATTGTAGCGGGGATGGGGTTGAATTAGGGTGTGGTAATTGGCATCAAAAAAGTGCTGACAAATAAATTCTTTTTCTGATATCTTTAAATCTTCAGTGGGCTTGAGAGCCGCAGCCAAATAGGGGTCTAATGCTCGGTCTGCGATGCAATCTTCTATCTGCAAAATCAAGGATGGCACAAGGTTTACAGTTTGATGCAGTTTGGGATATTTTGCCAAAATTAGCACTAAATCCAAGTAGTCTTTAACCCCGTGAAAGCGCACCCAAGGCAATCGATATTGAGCCTCTGTTTCCTTAGCAGCTACTCTGGATTTGTACAGCGGTTGGTGTTGATGCCAAATGAAGGCTACATACAGGGGGTGAGACATTACTCTAGTCCTTAGTCATTAGTTAGCAGTCATTAGTCAGCAGTCATTAATCGGCAGTTATTAATCGGCAGTCATTAATCGGCAGTATGATTTATTAGTCATTAGTTGCTTTATCTACTTGTTACTAATGACTACTGACTACTGACTACTGACTAATGACTACTGACTAATTACATTACCTGTTCAACTTCCGAGATTTCTGGGATAGCTTCGCGCAGGCGACGTTCTATGCCCATTTTCAGGGTCATTGTAGAGCTTGGGCAAGAGCCACAAGCTCCTTGTAGCCGCAGGTGTACGACTGGGCCTTCGATTTCTACCAGTTCGACGTTGCCACCATCGGATATCAGGTAGGGGCGCATTTCATCCAGAATTGTTTCGACGTTATCTCTTGTTAGTGCTAGTGTCGTCATATTTCACCTTCCGAATTATTTAGTAGAGTTGATGTGTACTGGATCTCGATCGCACAGTTACTGACTGTTGATGCTGATATCGTAATCGAAAAACCTGTTTTATTTAGGAAATTAGGTTTTTCGATTGTCTCTAAACTACTGCTGGTTCTAGCAGTTTGACGTTAGAGTAGTTGAATTCGGTTGTTGTCTCTTGACCTTTTTCTTTCGATCGCACTACTTGCTGAGTCATCACATAATACTCACCTACTTTCTCAAAGGTATCTTCAAATTGCAGTTCTCGGATGATTTCATCTGTTTGGGGGTTGCGGAAAACAGCATCGTAGTGACTAGCCAAGGAACCTTCCGGTGTCTCTAGGCTTTTGTGAGTATCAATTACGAAAGCCATGCGGCCCATCACCCGGCTGACTTGACAAATTGACAAACCTCGGATCTTATAATTAGATCCCATCGAGTCGCCAGAAACCAAGATGTCCACAGCGTCGGTGCTGTCCTTTTCGCCGAGGGTGAAGTTGTTTTTCCCGTGCGATTTTTCAAATGACGAGCGTTTGCGGTGAGTCACAATGTCGCGCATCTGGGTATAGACACTTTGCTGCACTTCCTCGTCTGCAATGCCACTCACTTCCACAGTCATGTCTGGTTTAATGGAAACTTGACCTGTGTATACTTCGTCGCCTTGCTTGAGTTCGATGTCGGCACTGTAACCAGGAAAGTTGGCATCCCAAGTGTAGCGGTGTTCGTAGGCAGCGCGAAATAAATCGCGAGCGTTGGCTTGCTCTGTCATAAATCCTCTTTGTCTATACACCCATTTAGTTTAGCCTAACACCGGCAAGGTCTACACTGGTCGATCGGGCTGGTGTACCGTAGTTTGCAGTTCGGTTTTCTCGTTTGCTATTTTATGAGAAATACATAATAATAGATTTGTCTCCGCTGGTTAAGATTCAGGTTGCGAAGCATTATAAGCTGTTCTGCATTTAAATTGGATATCAAAAAAACATTAAACTCTTGTGGGGTGGGCGGGACACCTGCCCTGAATATACAATTTAAATGCGCGACAGCTTAGCCGATTGCAATTCTAATTTTCTCGTTTTACTCAAATGCTAGAAAAAACATTTCAACACCTGCAAGCATTGAAATCACAAGCCAGTCAACTACCACCTGCACAACAGGCTATTTTAACAAAAGATTTGGAAAATTTGTCTAATTCTTTGCAAGAATTGGCTGCTACTCGCGTGTTTGAAAGTGCGACAAAGAATGCTGCTAAGCTGGTAGAATTGGAAAAATCCAATCGTCTTTTAGAACGTATGCTGGCGCAACAAGCTTCTCAAATGAGACGGTTGCAAGAAGAGTTACAAAAAGAGATCCGTCAGCATCGCTTAGATAATCAAGGCCTGATTAAAAATGAAGCGAAACTGCAAACAGTGCTGCGAAATTCTCCCGATATCATTAGCATTATAGAGTCTGACGGACGAGTTAGATACCACAGCGAAGCCGTGGAAAGGGTTTTGGGTTATCAAGCCCAAGAAAGAATTGGCAAAGTTCATGGGGAGTTGATCCATCCAGAGGATTTGCTGACTTGGCAAGCATATTTTGGTAAGTTGCTAGAACATCCTGGAGTTGCTAGTCCCATCGAATATAGGAACCGCCACGCAAACGGTACTTGGGTATATATGGAGGCGATCGGTAATAGTTTGCTGCAAGATTCTAATATCCACGGAATTGTAATTAGTTCGCGGGAAATAGGGGAACGCAAGCAAGCAGAACTAGCAATCAAGGAGTCGGAATTTCACTACAGAATTATGTCCCAAATTACTTCAGATTTTGCCTATTCTTTTAGGGTTGCAGCCGATGGTAAGTTTGTCTGTGAGTGGGTAACGGAAGCTTTTGCACGCTGTACTGGCCGCTTGCCTGAAGAATTGACTGCTGGGGGTTGGTGGAGTTTAGAGCTAGCCCATCCCGACGACAGAAAAATGTTACTGGAACAATTAACATACTGTACTTCTATTCGCACGGGGAAGAATGAGTATCGCATTCTGAATAAAAAAGGTGAGGTGCGCTGGGTGCGAGATTGCTGGCAAGCTGTTTGGGACAAGACTGAGGGACGGATTGTGCGTTTGTGGGGCGCTTGTCAGGAAATTACCGATCGCAAGCAAGTAGAATTACAACTACAATTGGCTAAGGAAATGCTACAAGCACAAATAGAATCTGCGCCACTGGCCATAATTTGTACTGATACCAAGGGCAAAGTAACTGTCTGGAATCCCATGGCAGAAAAAACTTTTGGTTGGAGTGCTACACAAGTTTTGGAGCAAATTGAGCCTAATATTCCCCAAGGCAAAGAGCAAGATTTTCAGGCTATGCTCAAGTCGATGTTCAATGGCAAGGTACAGAACGGTTGTGACGTGTCTCTGTTAAAGAAAGACGGTGGCTCGATCGATCTTTGGCTATTCGCCGCACCAGTGCAAGATGCCAGTGGCCAGACTATAGGCTGCATAAAAATATTTTCTGACCTTTCAGAACGCAAACGCATAGAGTCAGAGCGCCAAAAACTTGTAGGGCTACAAAATATGGAAGAACCCTTTTGGGTTCGTTATATTACTCCTCCAACAAATACTAGAAAAATCAACTAGAAGCAAGCGGGCAGAATGATGATACAGAAAGCTTTTTAGCCACCAATATCTTACGTTTAATTAAATTAGTTAATAAATAATTAAACATAAATAATTGGAAACAGTCGATCGGGTTAGTTGTAGAAAACCCTAAGATATCGATGGGCAATTAAACTATTTAGTCCTGGGAAGATGTCTCCTGACTTCTGATCGCAGCCAACTCTGCGTGAGTTTGACAAGCATCGCTTAACTGAATGAAATCCAAGACATTACCAATTACCTTAGAAAGGTGGAGAGCAGAACGGTGAGCTTCTTGGATAAAAGCCCTCTCTTCTATGGGATCGTCTGCCATATCATCTACAGTTAGTTGTAGATAACCGATAATGTGATTTAGGGGCGTGCGGAGTTCGTGGGACGCTTTCAACATGAACTGCTTTTTGAGCTGGGAAAGTTCTGTGACTCGATGGCTGCGCTCTTGATAGAGGGTGGCGAGGGCGATGGCGCTTCCCACTTGATCCGCAAGTTCCTGGGCAAATTCGATTTGGCACTGAGTCCAAGGTCGATCGCCTATATTGTTTCCTAAATTATCCTTACCGCATCGGTGCAAACTAATAATACCGTTAGCTTGCTCTTGATAGGCTGTCGCCACCACTAGCACCGACTGTCTGCCGAAAGGGTCATCGTCGGCAAAGGACTCGAATACCACAGGTTCTAGGGTGGCGATCGCCTCCATAAAATGAGGTGTTTCTGTTAAGGAAAGTTCTACTCCGAGCATGGGTGGAAATCGCTCCTGACAGTATTCGGCTGCGACTTTAACTTGCAGACTAGAACTTTCATAGGGGCAAATGATACATCGGCTCGCACCAAGGGTAGGCCCCAGACTATTAACTGTTTGCTGCCAAATGCCATTTAGATCCAGAGTTTTACGAATCTTTCTGCCAATTTGCAGTAAAAGTTTTTGCGATTGAGCTGATATCTGCTGATTCATAGCAACCCCTTTTCTACTGGAATGGCAAAATTTTACCACTCCGCCAACAGAGGAGGAATTTACTAAATTTGCCAACTCCAGACTGTCGAATTTCTGACTTCCGTAATTACACTTAAATGTTCCCACAGGCTTTCAAAAATTACTAGCTAACTGTAATTATTTCTATAATAACATTATACTTCTCATACTTAAAGACTTTTGTCAAGTTTTTGTCAATTTTCTTGATATTACGTTCGGGGCAAGCTCGATCGGGCCTCACAATCCCTATAAATACGTTGCATTCTCAATGGTTTTACGGAAAATGAGAGGGGGGTTTGATACCTACATCCCCAAGTACCTGTTGGGTCTAGCCGCGGAAAAACAACTGCGGGACGATCGCCATCAGTGTAAAGTGGTAAAAAGAGGGAGCAAGGGGAAGAAGAGAGTAATAATTAATACATTTTTCGGGAATGCGCTCAATTCCAATAATGACTGCTAACTAAGGACTTTTCGACTACCCTTAGACTCCGCAGGCTGCACCGCTACTAACTAATGAATACTAACTAATGACTACTAACTATTGACAAAATAATGGTTCTTGGTAAAGTAAGACAGTGAAAGTAACTGTAGATCCGAGTCCTTCCCCCATGCTGTAAAAATTGACAGTACCGCCCATTGCTTCTACCAGTTTTTGAGTAATAGCCAATCCCAAACCAGTGCCGCCATATTTTCTGGTACGATCGCCATCTACCTGAAAAAAAGACTCAAACAATTTATCTTGTTTGTCAAGAGACACTCCAATCCCAGTATCAGCAACTCGGATTTTAATCAGACCAGGAAACTCCTGATTCTGAAAAGTCACTTTTTTCTTGATTGCTTCGGTACTAATCCGAATGCCACCTTCGTTTGTAAATTTAATCGCATTGCCAGTCAGATTCAAAATAATTTGAAGCAGACGTCGGTAATTGCCATAGACAATAATTTCCTCCTCCGCAGATAGGGTTTGGAGTTGAAATTGCAATCGCTTCTCTTCCACCTGCACCCGCGTCAAAGACTCAACCTGCTGCAAAACTTCACCTAGTTTGACAGGAGCGAGGTCTAACTGCATTTTGCCAGCTTCGATTTTAGCGACATCCAAAATATCGTCGATGACGTTGAACAAAAGTACGGCAGAACGATGAGCTTCTAGGATAAATTCACGGGCTTCTTCCGGGTCATCTGCCATGCCGTCCATCAGTAGTTTCAGAAAGCCAAGGATGCCGTTGAGGGGGGTGCGAAGTTCGTGAGAAGTATTAGCCAGAAACTGACTTTTGAGCTGGGAAAGGGCAACGGCTTCGGCGCGGGCCTGTTCTAGTTCTTGATAGAGAGTAGCATGGGCGATCGCGCTTCCGACTTGAGCGACCAATTCGCGGGCGAATTCAAGTTCCAGAGGACTCCACTGCGGGGAATCTCCGCAGCGGTGCAAAGCTATGAGTGCATTGGGTTCTCCTTGATAGGAAGTAGCGGCTACCAGCACCGAGTGTCGCTGGAAAGGGTCATTGGCAGGATAGGCAGACTCAACAGCTACTGGCAAGAGGGTAGCTAAAGTTTCAATCCACCCCGGCTGTTCGGAGGCTTGCAATTCTAATCCCAGCATGGCACAGTAAGGTTCTTGACGGTACTCTGCTACGACTTTAAGGGTTTTTGATTGGAAATGTTCGATAGGAAGGGGAGGAGAAGTAAATTGATAGTCCTGGGCAATGGGCGCGGTCAAGTCTGATTCCCCAGTATCGGTATTTTCGATATCTTTCGGGGGAATGAATGGGGAGGATTTGAAAATTTCGCTTGTTTGTTTGTAGGGACAGATGATACAGCGGCTGGCATTTAAAACTTGACCGAGACTGTTGGCTGTTTGCTGCCAAATTGTCTCTAAGTCGAGGGTTCGGTGGATGTTTTGAGCTATTTGGGAGATGATTTTGCGATTGATTTCGGAGTAGTGAGGGAGGGAAGTAGGAGGGATACAGGTTTCTGGGAGCTGCTTTTGTTGCTGAAACTGTGAGTCCAAGGCGTCAGAATTTAGCTTCTGGTATGTGGGTTGCTCTGACAGTAAGCGTCCCATTGCTAAAACTGTTGTAGCTTTGCCGTTTGAGGTGATAATGGGAGCGACTGTCAAATCGAAGAGCAAATATGTTTCGCCGGGACCAAAGGGATAGCTAAACCTTTCTGGTGTCAGGGTTTCGAGGATTCGTTGCAGGCGATGGAGGTATGGTTTCGCCGGAACAGGTGGAAAGTTGTCGATCGCCCCACCATCGACAATTTCTTCTACTGTAACATTGTACTGCTCGCCTTGTTGCCAATAAAAAGATAGATATTGACCGTTTCTGTCTTGGGTAAATATTAATTCTGCCCCTAACTCTTGGAAAAAGGCTGTAGAGGCCACGCTCGATCGCCGAAAATCTGTGTTAGAGTCCATCAGAATAGTAGATAAAAGTAGTTTTGATTTTTGATTTTGGAGTTAAATAGTTAAATAGTTAAATAGTTAAATACTTTGTTATTCAAAATTTCCAACTTAAAACTATTAACTATTTTTGGATGCTACCCTTAATTTTATTATTATTAATAAAGTAAAAAAATACTAGCTTTTTCATCGATCGCCTCAGATGCAAAACTATATTACGTGATTGTTATTTATGTAAATTTATGGTCAAAAATTATGAATTTGTAGCGAAATCTGCCTGTGATGATAGCTGGCTGGCGATCGCAAATTTCACAGCCAACAGATTAACGCCGGAATTCGGGATCGACCCTCAGTCGTTCCACTCACCACGAGGCGGAACTGGGGGGTTGCGACGCAGGCTCAGAGCCAACTCGTCTTCACGGCGATCGCCCCTTAACCACTGCCTAATTGCAGTTTCAATAACTTTGCTGGGGTCATTTGTCAAGTGCTGAATTTGGTCTAAAAGTTCAGGATCGATGTGGATGGATAATTCCACTTTTTCTGACCCTGCTTGGGAAGGTATGCTTGACTGGCTCATAGTTAAAAAAATCCTAGTTTTAATTCTTAAGTTTCAATCGCTTAATTGTTTGACTTAGTGTCTGGTGCACAAGCACCTGACTGGAGGGGGAGAGGAACAGAGAGATGGGGGAGGGGGAGAGACACACAGACGGGGACAGAGGGACAGAGGGAAGTTTTTGATTGTTGGGTTTCCTGGGTTGATAGGAGACGGTGGGAGATATTCACACTTTTGAGGTTTTCCTTTGAGACAGATTGCTTTGACAAGGGAGAGAGTGTTTAGGTTGAGTTACTGATTGGTGGTTTGATTTCAATCCCCAATCAGAGGTTTAAGCAGGCACTGTACTCTTGCTTGTGTAATCATACAACAAAAAGTATCCTTTGCCGATTAGCTCTTTGACAAAAAATATGACTAACGTCCCTGTATCTCGCATTCGCAATTTTTCGATTATTGCTCACATCGACCACGGAAAATCCACTTTGGCCGATCGCCTGTTGCAGGAGACTGGGACAGTTCAAGCACGGGAGATGAAAGAGCAGTTTTTAGACAACATGGATCTCGAACGCGAGCGTGGCATTACGATCAAGCTGCAAGCTGCTCGGATGAATTATACTGCCAAAGATGGTCAGGACTATGTGCTTAACCTGATCGACACTCCTGGACACGTAGACTTCTCCTACGAAGTGTCGCGATCGCTGGCTGCTTGTGAAGGTGCTCTGCTGGTAGTTGACGCATCTCAAGGCGTGGAAGCACAAACCTTGGCAAATGTCTACCTAGCTTTGGCAAATGATTTAGAAATTATTACTGTTTTAAATAAAATTGACCTACCGGGGGCGGAACCAGAACGGGTAAAAGGGGAAATTGAAGAAATTGTCGGACTCGACTGTAGCGATGCAATTCTGGCTTCTGCCAAGGAAGGTATCGGTATTGATGATATTTTGGAGGCGATCGTCGAAAAGGTGCCACCGCCGCAGGATACCGTCGATCGACCACTAAGGGCGCTAATTTTTGATAGTTATTACGATGCTTATCGGGGAGTGATTGTTTATTTCCGGGTGATGGATGGCAGTGTCAAAAAAGGCGATCGGGTGTTATTGATGGTTTCGGGCAAGGAATATGTCATCGATGAATTAGGCATACTTTCACCAACTCAAATCCCAGTAGATGAACTCCACGCCGGAGAAGTAGGTTATCTAGGCGCGGCGATTAAGGCAGTAGCGGATGCTCGCGTGGGAGATACGATTACTTTGGTCAAAAAGCCAGCACCGGAGCCGTGGCCTGGTTATGCTGAAGCGACACCGATGGTGTTTTGTGGCTTATTCCCGATCGATGCTGACCAATTTCCAGACTTGCGGGAAGCCTTGGAAAAACTCGAACTTAACGATGCGGCCCTTTCCTACGAACCAGAAACATCCAGTGCGATGGGATTTGGTTTCCGCTGCGGTTTCTTGGGTTTGCTGCACATGGAAATTGTGCAAGAAAGACTGGAGCGAGAATACAATTTGGACTTAATTGTGACTGCTCCTTCCGTGGTTTATCAAGTCACGACAATTAAGGGAGAAGTGTTAACAATTGACAATCCCAGCCACTTGCCAGACCCTCAATATCGTGAGAAAATTGAGGAGCCTTACGTGCAGGTAGAAATGCTATCGCCGGAAACATATGTGGGGACTTTGATGGAATTATCTCAGAGTCGGCGGGGCATTTTTAAAGATATGAAATATCTCAGTCAAGGGCGGACTACATTGATTTATGAGTTGCCTTTGGCGGAAGTAGTGACTGACTTTTTCGATCAGATGAAATCGCGATCGCGCGGTTATGCCAGCATGGAGTATCACCTGATTGGCTATCGCGAAAATCCCTTGGTGAAATTGGACATTTTAATTAATGGCGATCCAGTGGATGCTTTGGCGATGATTGTACACCGCGATAAGGCTTATAATGTCGGCCGCGGCTTGACTGAAAAACTCAAGGAGTTGATTCCTCGCCACCAATTTAAGGTTCCCATTCAAGCGACGATTGGCGCGAAGGTGATTGCTTCAGAGCACATTCCGGCTTTGCGGAAGGATGTGTTGGCTAAGTGTTATGGCGGCGATATTTCGCGGAAGAAGAAGTTGCTGCAAAAGCAGGCGAAAGGTAAGAAGCGGATGAAGTCAGTGGGTACTGTGGATGTACCGCAGGAAGCTTTTATGGCTGTGCTGAAGCTCGATCGCGATTCGTAATTTTTCTGTTGGTGCGATCGGCTTTAAGGGCGATCGCACTTTTCCAAATAAACTATCAAAGATGTAGGAGCGCACGCACTCACTATCAACGTATTTTAAAATACTAAGTTAATTAAAGATTTTATGAAAGTTACGGATAAGTGTTTACATTGGCGATCGCAATTTTGTTATTCTATTAGCAAGTTTCACTCGATCGACTGAATTTTTGTACCACAGTCCTACCCCCTAAACAGAAAGGCAGTTTCCACCATGAGAATTTTAGTCACAGGCGGTGCGGGCTTCCTCGGTTCCCACCTAATCGATCGCCTAATGGCCCAAGGACACGAAGTAGTCTGCCTCGATAACTTTTACACCGGGACTAAACGCAATATCCTCAAATGGATGGACAACCCATACTTTGAGCTAATCCGCCATGACATCACCGAACCAATTCGGTTAGAAGTAGATCAGATTTACCATCTAGCCTGTCCCGCTTCCCCAGTACACTATCAGTACAATCCTGTCAAGACACTTAAAACAAACGTCATCGGCACGATGAATATGTTGGGATTGGCCAAACGAGTAAAAGCCAGATTTTTTCTAGCTTCCACTTCTGAAGTCTATGGAGATCCAGATGTTCATCCCCAAACAGAAGATTATCGTGGCAACGTTAATTGTATCGGAATTCGCAGTTGTTACGACGAAGGGAAGCGAGTAGCTGAAACCCTATCTTTTGACTACCATCGGCAAAATGGTGTAGACATTCGAGTCGTGCGAATCTTCAACACCTACGGCCCGCGAATGTTAGAAAATGATGGCAGAGTCGTCAGCAATTTTATTGTTCAAGCTTTACGAAATGAACCACTGACAATATACGGAGACGGTTCCCAAACCCGGAGTTTTTGCTATGTTTCAGATTTAGTTGAAGGATTTATTCGCTTGATGAATAACAACGAAATCGGGCCGATGAATTTAGGGAATCCCGGAGAATACACCATCTTGGAATTAGCCCAGAAAATTCAAAACATGATTAATCCAGGGGCAGAAATTATCTTTAAACCCCTGCCCCAAGATGACCCAAAACAGCGACAACCGGATATTACTCGTGCTAAAAATTGGTTGGGATGGGAACCCACAGTTCCGCTGAATCAAGGTTTGGAGTTGACTATCAAGGATTTTCGCGATCGCATCGAGGGAAACAAACAGTAGGGGCAAACCCCCCGTGGTTGCCCTCTAGGGGTAGGGGCAAACCCCCCGTGGTTGCCCTCTAGGGGTAGGGGCAAACCCCCCGTGGTTGCCCTCTAGGGGTAGGGGCAAACCCCCCGTGGTTGCCCTCTAGGGGTAGGGGCAAACCCCCCTTGGTTGCCCTCTAGGGGTAGGGGCAAACCCCCCGTGGTTGCCCTCTAGGGGTAGGCACGGGGCACTACCCCTACAAGCTGTTTTTTCCTTCTCTCCTAGATAACTAAAGCCTTCTCCCTTCTTCCTTCTTCCTTCGTTTCCCATCTGAATTTATTTACTTTGAGGATATTTCTATGCGTGTATGTGTAATTGGTACTGGATATGTTGGCTTAGTCACCGGCACTTGTTTAGCCCACATCGGACATCATGTAATTTGTGTAGACAACAACGAAGAAAAAGTCAAGTTAATGAAGTCTGGACAATCACCAATTTTTGAACCCGGACTTTCTGAATTAATGACTTCTGCATCTGCATCAGGCCATCTAGAATTCACCTCAGATTTAGCCGCCGGAGTTGCTCATGGAGAGATTTTATTTATTGCCGTAGGTACCCCTCCCTTGCCTACAGGAGAAAGCGATACTCGCTACGTGGAGGCCGTTGCACGCGGCATTGGAGCTCACCTCGATGGCGACTACAAAGTATTAGTAAATAAATCAACAGTCCCCATCGGTTCCGGGGATTGGGTGCGAAGAATTGTCCTCGACGGTTTAGCTGAACGTCAAAAAGCTCAAAGTAGCGAAGGGGCTACGGGGGAGGAAGTAGTAGCAAAAACTGGTGTTCAATTTGATGTAGTTAGCAATCCGGAGTTTTTGCGAGAAGGTTGTGCTGTTCATGATACCTTTAATCCCGATCGCATTGTTCTCGGCAGCAACTCTGAGCGGGCTATGGATATGATGGAACAGCTTTACAGCCCGATTGTCGATCGCAAATTTGCCGACAATACCTCATTACCACCAGTGCCCGTAGTCAAGACTGATATCAGTTCAGCCGAGATGATTAAGTACGCAGCCAATGCTTTTTTAGCAACAAAAATTAGCTTTATTAATGAAGTGGCTAATATTTGCGATCGTGTCGGTGCAGATGTTACCCAAGTCGCCAAAGGAATCGGATTAGATTCACGAATTGGTGGCAAGTTTCTGCAAGCAGGAATTGGTTGGGGTGGTTCTTGTTTCCCCAAAGACGTTTCAGCCTTAGTTCACACTGCTGACGATTACGGCTACGAAGCGCATTTGCTAAAAGCAGCAGTAGAAGTTAACGAACGTCAACGATTAATTGCTATTGAAAAATTGCAGCAAGTTTTAAAGATTCTAAAAGGCAAAACAGTAGGACTTTTGGGTTTAACTTTCAAGCCAGATACTGATGATTTACGCGATGCTCCTTCCCTGAATTTAATCGAAAATTTGAACCGATTAGGAGCGAAAGTTAAAGCTTACGATCCGATAGTTTCTCAAACTGGAATGCGTCACGGTTTGTCAGGAGTTTTAGTGGAAACTGACCCGGAGAGGTTGGCTGATGGTTGCGATGCTTTAGTATTGGTGACTGACTGGGAACAGTTTCGCAATTTAGACTATTTAAAAATGGCGAAGTTGATGAATCATGCAGTGATGATTGATGGCCGTAATTTTTTAGACAAGAAAGTTTTAGAAGCGGCAGGTTTCCAATATGTAGGAATTGGAAGGTAAATTTTTCCACCCAATAAAAGAACTAAAATGCTTGTGGGGTGGGCATCCTGCCTGCCCAAAAACAGACTGGAAACAGCTTAATTATCTGACAGTACCGATCGCAATTTTGACCCCAGACACCGATCGCAATTCATCCATTACCCCAGTTACCACCCCGTGACTAACCGACTTATCCGCATTAATCAACACTACAACCTCCCGTTGCTGCAACGGAATCAAAGCACGAACTCTAGTCGAAACCTCATCTAACTTAACAGGTTGACGATTCAGCGCCAAACTGCCATATTTATCAACAGTAACTACGATAGGAATTGATGGCTGCTGAACATTACCCATTATAGCTTTAGGTAAAATAACCGGCAACCCTTCCGACCGACTCAAAAACAAACTAGACATGATAAAAAACGTTAAAATCGCAAAGATGACATCAATCATCGGCACGATATTGATTTGCAGAGGAACATCATCAATTTCTTCTGGTAAGCGCATAAGACATCTCCATACTTGTAGCTAAAATCAAATCAGTTAACATCAGAATCATTCATATCTCTCCCCTTTCTCTGCGTACTCTGTGGTAAAATTATTCCGATAGAAACCGCTGACGATAAAACAATTCTAATTGACCCCCATACTCCAGAAACAAAGCTCGTTGCTGCTGATAAAAACCTCGAAACAAATTGGCAAAAAACAAAGTAAAAATAGCAACAATTAACCCCGTGGCTGTAGAAACCAAAGCTTCACTAATACCCCCAGTAACACCAGCCGTACTACCACCACCAACCTCTCCTATTTTGAGCGCAGCAAAGGAGTTAATTAGTCCCAGAACAGTCCCTAATAAACCCAATAAAGGTGCCAGACTAATAATTGTTTCAAAAACTGTATGGAAGCGTTTTAATGAAGCTAATTCTGCATGAGCAGTAGTTTCCAAAGCCAAACTAAAATCTTCAACACTTGGCTGGTTTAATTGTAGCGCAGCTAAAAAAATTCGGGACACCGGAAGGTCGGCATTTTTCTGAAGATAAGGAATCAGCTTTTTTTTAACTAATTCCGACTTAGGAAAACGGGAATAGGAGTTAAGAAATTGCCGGATAATTGCATCTTGACGGCGGAGTATTTGCCACCAAAAGAATAGTCTTTCTAATATGAGAGTGGCTGCGAGGAGCGAAAATCCTAGCAGCGGTACCATGACAATACCACCGGAAATTAATAGACGCAGCATATTGATTCTTGGTTTGATAACGCCGTTGCTATTCTCTTCCTGATGGTATGAGGGTAATTCCGTAAAATTAAGTTATTTTTTTACTCCCTTGAGGCGATCGCACTTTAAAATTTCTCCATCAAATACTTTTCCTCAACATAAACATCTCGCAACTGTTGAAGCGCTGTAGCAGCAATTACCGATTTAACAGTACCCACCACTACGCCCCACTCCCGCAAGCTGTCAACTGAAACCGCCCCTTTAAAATTGTAAGTGTAAAATTTAGTCCAAAATACTGGTGCTTGGGTGCGTTTCCAGCGTTTGTACCATGCTAGATAATCGCGAGGTACGGGGGGATTTACCGCCACAATTGGGGGGAAATCGGCGTAACTGACAAAACGACTCAGGCCTTTTGCATGAACATATACCATGTTGTGACAACATTCGATGCGATAAATCTGCTCTGGTGAGATGTTGAACAATAGCGCTACAGTTTCTTCAGTCACAAATCTCGATCGCGGATTGACAACTGAAGACTTATGAATAATTTTAGATGCGGCGATCGCCGAAGATCTTGACTGATTTTCATAGATCATGGTAGTTGCATATCCTGGTAGCACGTCAATTTTTTAGATACAGCAATAATCGAACGCAATTGCATTATTGTCAAGTATCAGTTTAGTCAGAATCAGAGTTCGAGAACTAGCAACCGAAAGAGGCTGGACATTCACAGAAGTTGCTGAGCGTTCTGGTGTAGTATACAGCAAAATTACCACCTATGTTCGGCGATCGTCCATATCAATGGTTGACTTTAGGGCGATCGACAAATTAGCGCGGGCTTTTGGCGTCATGATTTAAAATTGGGGCAATTATGGTTAGTGAAACCCTTCAGCTACACTCAGGCCATCACCCGCCCCTAGCAAACCGTTTGTTTTGTAACCTCGACATAGATATGTTCTAACCGCACTGGATACCGGGAAATTGAGTCAATGGAAATCCCATCAAACCGCAAAATAATCTCTTTTAATTCTAAAGCTTCCGGCAACCAAAAAGCCAAATCGCTACCATAACGCCTAGGAATGAAATTGTATTTTTCAGCCCTAGTGATGACTTCAGCTTCTTGTTGAGTTTTGACCACAATAATTTCTTGAGCCGGAATCAGTTTTCGCAACTCTTCCAAGCTACCTTCGGCGACAATACTCCCACTCTTCAAAATCCCAATTTTCTGACACAGACGTTCCGCTTCATCCAACAAGTGAGTTGTCAGCAAAATCGTAATTCCCTGGGATTGCAATTGCTGAATTAAATCCCAAATTTCATAGCGGGCTTCAATATCCAAACCTGTTGTCGGTTCATCCAAAATCACTAATTTAGGTTGGTGTACCAAAGCCACCGCAATATTCAAGCGGCGCTGCATTCCCCCACTCAAAGTTTCCACAGGGCTTTTGGCTCTATCTGTCAAATTTACGGCTTTTAAACATTGCTCTACTTGATAAAGACGCTGTTGGCGATTCATCCCATAAATTTGAGCAAAAAAGTTGAGATTTTCTTCACAACTCAGGCTTTTGTAAAGTAAATTCTCTTGGGGGGCTACACCAATTAAGATTTTTGTTGACTCAGAAACAGGTTCGCCATTGAGGGTGATTTTTCCACTGTCTGCATTGAGCAAGTTGCATAGTATATTGATAGTGGTAGTTTTGCCCGCACCGTTTTGTCCTAGCAAACCATAGATTTCTCCTGCTTGTATGTGAAGTGTCAAATCGCGCAGCACTGAGCGTTCGCCGTAGGATTTATTTAGCTTTTTAATTTGCAGCACTGCTTGAATTCTCCGTAGTTTTTTGTATAATATTGGTTGGATAGTTGACGATTTTTGGGATTTTTTTTACCGCAGAGGGCGCAGAGGGCGCAGAGGAGGAGAAGAGTGAGATGCTTCTATAGTCTTCTTTCTACTCTCAGCATTCTGCGGTAAGAAAGCCATCCACCTGCTATCATGGCTATGGAAAATATCAATAAAAACCAAAAGTGTTCGGAAATTTGGGCGAAATTTTTGCCGTTGGCCCAAACTTGGATTAGCGCTTCGTTCATGTGGTAAATTGGATTGTATTTGGCAAGTTCGAGTAGGCTTTTGGGAAACAGCGCTGTGGGTAAAAATGCTCCTCCTAAAATTAATAATGGAACTCCGAAAGCTGCGACTAGGGAGTTGACATCTTCGGTGCGCCTCGCAAATTGGGTTCCGAGAATGAAGCCGACACCGACATAAGATATAATACTGAGGAGAATAATCGCACTTCCTAGCAGCACAGAGCCTTGAAATTGTGCTCCTAAACAAGAGGCGATGGTATATACTAGAATTACTTGACCGATGCCGATCGCACTGTGAGCTAGAAAAATTCCTAAAAAGTAGGAAGTACCGCTCAGGGGGGAAATAAATAATCGTTTGAGTGTATGTTGTTCTCTCTCTGCTACGACTGTGGCGACGCTTCCGCCGAGACAGCTAAAAAATAAGGCGGCCCCGACTAAGCTTGCTGGGGCTGCACTTTCAAAGGCTTTTGCTGTTGTTAGGTTGGCGCGTTCTTGTAAAATCGCTCCGTTAATTAGTAGGATGGAAACTGGGAAGATACTCCAGAGGATTAAGCTGCGTTTTCGCCGGAACAGTTCAATTAAAATCCGCTGGGCTACAGCTAGGGTTTCGTACCAGTATTTCATATTTATTAAGATTACACTCACATCTTCCATCATTCTCCTGAACAGGCTTTCGGGCTTGTTCCACAAAGAGTTAATTTGATTTATACCACGGCAGATTATATCATAAAAAACTTAATTAATTTAATTATTAATCAAAAAACCCACCAGGGCGGGTTTTGGAATTTTCTGGCGATGCTTTTAATCTGTCGATGTCTGTGCCCAGGGATACTTTTAACCTTTACTTAATCATAAAACTTGTACCTCTATAACATCCTTGAAAAGAAGTTAAATTTGTCTGACTGATTTCTTCTAATTTGGTGACTATTGAGGGGCTATTGCTACTACTATCGGTAGTGGATTCCCACTGGTACATGAAGTCACCTTCGCTGAGGCTTTTTCCATTTCCTTTGTAGCTATATTCTTCGATGGGAATTCCGCTAACTCCAGTAATGCTTTGCTTTTCGTATCCGTTGATAATGATTTTTTCGATGACAGCACCGGGTTCTATGGTGAGTTTCCAGTTAATCGGTTCGTAGGCAGAAAGTGCGAGAATTATCGGTTTGTTTTTGCGTTGTACTTTGACTGCAATGGCATTTTTGGAGGGATTTCCATTATCTTGGGGCGATGTAGCTTCGTAAGCGGCTATTAAGTGTAGTTCTTTGTTTCCGGTTACGGCACCGACATGGGATGAAAATTTGTAGGAATTGCCAAGATAGCAGTTGGCTTCAAAATTTACTGGGGAAGTTAGAGCATTTTTTTGGGCTAGTTTCTGCTGGGCTGTTGGGATTACCCACATTCCAGTGCCTACGGCTAAAGCACCGATTAAAGTTGCTACAATACTGACGGGAATTAGATTTATGAGGTGGCGAAATTGGTCGGATTTCGTGGTTTTAGCTAGCTGTTGTTGCCATGTTTCGCCAAATTTGCGTGAAGCGAAGCTATCCCGCAGGGAATCGCCTTTGGTGTTACGATCGAGACAAGTCAACAATGCTAAACTTTCTGGCTGTTCTAGTAAATTTTGAATTTCTGTCCCTTGGCCAATGTAGAGATTTCTACTGGTTCTGTCTAACAGCAGCGAATGGCGATCGCCCTTACCGAGGTTATAATCTTCTAGGACAGGCTGCACTAAGTCGTGTTGCAAAAATACCAGCCAAGCCAGATTGTTGCCCGTAGAGACTATTTTGCCATCGCTGCAAATAAGTTGGTCGATTTCTGGTTCCCACCGCCAAGCTACCCAGCGGGCATCTCCGCGATAGCCGAGGGATTTTTCTAGTTGCGGATGGGCGGTGATTTCTAAGCGTTGAACTAAGTTTGACATGAGATGTCCTCAAGTGCGATCGCCACTTTCATCTGCTAGTTTAACTTAATTAGGACAAATCAAAAACTGCCAGTGCCGTTGCCACTGCCACCGTTAGGAGACAGATTGTTATTGGGAGTCGTGTAGGGCCCACTTCCGGGATTGAGATTATTGGGATTGGTGTTGCCAGAACTTCCGGGATTGAGATTATTGGGATTAGTATTGCCAGAAGTTCCGGGATTGAGATTATTGGGATTAGTATTGCCAGAAGTTCCAGGATTGAGATTATTGGGAGTGGTGTTGGGATTATTGGGATTATTGAGATTATTGGGATTGGTATTGGGATTATTGGGATTATTGAGATTATTGGGATTATTGAGATTATTGGGATTTGTACCCGCAGGAGTAGTTATGGGAGTGCCGGCTGCATCTCTGGTAATACCATTGGGGTTGGGATTAGGTGGATTAGCTGCGTTGGGGTTGGCAGTAGTGGTATTACGGTTATTTGTCGCTGCGGGAGTAGTATTTCTCCCACACAAACTGACTAAATCAAAAGTAGTGCCACTTGAGGTTTCGATGTAGCAAACCGGTACGTTTACTTCGGGGTTCGAGGTTGTCGGAAAGTCCGTTGTTCTGGGCATGGGAAGGCTGAAAGCGACTTCTGCCATCAGTGGAGTGAAGGCAGCGGATAGACCTACTATTGTCAGCAACAATCTCATCATTTTTACCTCAAATATTCAAGTGTATTTGCTCTAGTATTGCCCAGAAACTAAAAATTGTCCTCTTCCTAAAAAGGGAGTCATATCGATTCCCGTTGCATCAGAATGATTAAACCGCCAAGACACCAAGAGGACGAAGGAAGAACTGCATCTTCTTCTTTCCCCCCTTGGGGGGGGCAGGGGGGGGGTTCTTCCTTCGCGTTCTTCGCGCCTTCGCGGTTCGCTTAATCTTACTCTTCTTTAGGCAGTTTTAGTAACGAATTCGCGGGTCAATGTAGGCATTCAAAATATCAATGACAATGCTAGCAACCACGACTATTCCCGCAAAAAATACCACGATTCCTTGTACAGTTGGATAATCCCGCAAACTAATCGCCTCATAAAGTCGATTTGCCAACCCAGGCCAAGAAAAAGTCACTTCTGTTAAAATCGCACCACCCAACAGTGCAGCAAAAGTTAAGCCCAAAACTGTAATTACTGGAATCAGAGCATTTTTGAGAGCGTGACTCCATAAAATCTGCAATTCGGGAATGCCTCTAGCTCTAGCTGCTTCTACATAATCTGCTTGTAAGGTTTGCTTGAGATTCACTCTGACAATGCGCTCGAAAATGCCACTCAAAAGAATGCCCAAGGTCAAACTTGGCAATGCTAAATGATGCAAAGCTATCATAAATTGACCGAAGTTAGCACTCAACAGACTATCTATGGTGTAAAGTCCGGTGTAACCTTCTGGCGCTGTTAATGTCACCGGAAAACGAGTTCCCAAGGGAAACCAACCTAACTGTACCGAGAAAATTAATTGTAATACCATGCCGGCCCAAAAAGCGGGTAGGGAGTAAGTGATGATGCCAAATAAACGGCCTGCGGTATCGAAAATAGTGTTGGGGCGGGATGCTGCTAAGGAGCCGATGCTGATGCCGATTATTAAGGCTACGGCCATGCTGCAAACTGCTAATTCTACCGTGGCGGGGAAATTGTCTGTGATAATTTGCCACACGGTTTGTCCGCGAGTGGTGATGGATGTTCCCAAATTTAAGCTGAACAAGTCTTTAATATATTTGAGATATTGTTGCCATAGGGGTGCGTCGAGACCTAGTTGGGTTCGCATTGCTGCTTTGGCTGCTGCGGGTGCTCGCGAGCCGAGAATGGCATCGATGGGGTCTCCTGGAGTGGCTCGCAGCAGCAAAAATACGGCTGTGGTGATGGTCCACAACATGAGCGGTGCTAGGAGCAAGCGGACAAAAATGTAAGATTGTAGGGCTTTGGAGCGAGACATAGGATTGGGGAATGGGAAAGTGGCAAGAGATTGTTGAGTTGATTTTAACTATTGTCGATCGCCTTTTTGCCACTTTCCCATTTTCCTATTGACTTAGCAACGATTCAAATGCAGCTTGCAAGGATTTGATATCGCCGACTCTAGCGACTAACAAGTTTTCGCTACCTGCATCCTGCAATCGGCATTTCCAATAATTGATGCTTTCGGAGTTGTTCATCCAGAAGCTAATCACGCTGTCTACGACTCTATCGACATCCCAGCCTCGGTGCGGCGAAACGGTTTCTACTGATGCGACAAAGGAATCTAGGGTACATTTGTGATTTCCCAAGTATTCTACACCAGCAGAATGCTGCTGTTGTAATAATTCTTGCTGTTGGTTGAAAAAAGATAGAGTTGGAGATACACCCAGGATTTCAAATGTATAGTTCATGCCATCCTCCTAAAGTATTGTTTTCCCAAAAATTTCCATCGCACAAAATGCTGAAATTTTTTGATTTTGCTATCGGCTATTTCCGGTATATGCTTAAAGAGTTACCGATGATTCGGTGTTTTTTTGCCCATCTATTTTATAAATAGCAAACTTCCTCACAAAAGATTGTTAAATTACTTACATTTTCCCGCTGAACTCAAGTGAATTAGCAATCACAGAGCAGTCGTAAGTAAACGCACGTAAAAAAAACCAGATTCAGATACCGGAGTTATTGAAGAATTGCTGTATCTAAGGGCGCTCGGATTGTAGGTTTAAGGAGAGAGACCTAGGGATTGTTCGAGTAACCGATTTGCTAATTTTTCTTCCAGGCAGTCGAGAAAAGGTCAAGATTAGTGGTAGCTTAGGTCTAGGGATTATACAAAATAAGCAAAATACGCAAATTCGGGATCTGCCAAAATATTGATGTTATTGAAAACCCTGGGTTCTAGCCTGATGAAAAGCCCGCCGAAAATGTCACTGAGTCTTGTATTGTTGATACCGCTGGTGGTGCAAATGTCTGTAGCGGTAGGTGTGACTGGATGGCTGTCTTTTCGCAACGGTCAGAAATCTGTCAATGACCTGGCTACTAGGTTAAGCTTGGAAGTTGCAGCCCGGACTAGAGAAAATTTCCGCAGTTTTGGGGATGCAGCTTACCTGTTTCTGGAAATTAATGCTAGCGCGATCGCCTCTGGAAACTTAGATCCCGACAACTTCCCTAACTTAGAGCGCTATTTTTGGAACCAGACTAAAATTAGCGATCGCACCACAACCATTTATTACGGCGCCGAAAGTGGCAGATTTCTGTTGGTCAAGAGAGGAACAGAAAGTTTTACCTATATTAAAGATAAATCAACGGCTCCAGATCGCCAAATTTATCGCCTAGACAGCCAGGGAAATCGCACTCAGTTAGTCGAAACCATACCCTATGAGGCCCGTACAAGACCTTGGTACACAAATGCCAAACAGTCAAAAAAACCCACATGGTCTCCCATCTACGTGTTTGCGGCCCCGCCAGTATTAGGCATTACGCCCGCAGTCCCCATCTACACCAAAACCGGAAACCTGCGGGGGGTACTAGCAGTTGATGTCACTCTTTCTCAAATCAGCGATTTTCTCAAAAGTATCAAAATCAGTAAGTCGGGACAGGTTTTTGCGATCGAACGTAGTGGCGAAATAGTCGCTAGTTCCACAGAGGAATTACCCTTTGTCAGCACCAAAGAGGGACAAAAACGGCTGTTGGCAACGGAAAGTAAAAATTTACTCATGCGATCGACAGCCAAACAATTACAATCAATTTTTGGCAGTTTTGCAGAAATTCGCACCCAAGGACAATTCACCTTTGATATGGATGGTTCGCGGCAATTCATTACGGTGGTTCCCCTGCAAGACGAACGCGGGCTGGATTTGCTGATTGTGGTCGCTATTCCCGAAGCAGACTTTATAGAGCAAATTAACACCAATATTCGCACAACTATTTTATTGTGCTGTTTTGCCTTCATTGTGGCGATCGTCTTAGGTATTTTCACATATCGCTGGGTAGCAGAACCGATTCGCCGATTGCTCAAAGCTTCCAAAGATTTAACAAAAATGTCCGAATCAGCAGATTTTACTTCCTCAGAACTAGAGAGAGAAGTCGAAGTCAAAGGCGTTAACGAACTCGGACTTTTAGCTCAATCTTTCAATCAAATGGCAAGACAGTTGCGCTCTTCCTTTGCTACTTTAGAGGAAACCAATTCCCATTTAGAAAGCCGAGTAGCAGAACGAACTGCCGAACTCAAATCAGCAGAAGCAGAACTGCGAGCATTGTTGGCAGCGATGACCGAATTAATTGTAGTTGTGGATGCCAGCGGCCGCTACTTAAAAATTGTGCCTACCAATCTATCCCTACTTTACGCAGCAGCTCAAGAATTAGTAGGCAAAACCATCGGCGAAATGTTCCAGCCAACAACAGCCGATCGCTTTCTTGACTGCATTCGCTCGGCTTTAGATACTAAACAAACTGTCAGTATTGAATACACTTTAAACCTGCGCGGTCGAGAAGTTTGTTTGGCGGCGAGGATTTCTCCGCTTTCGGAAGAGTCTGTAATTTGGGTGGCCCGCGACGTTACGGAATACAAACGAGCCGAATTAGCACAGCGGGAAAGGCAAAAACAGTTGAGCAAGCAAAATACTGTTTTATTAGAACTAGCTAGAAATAAAGCCCTTTATCGGGGGAATTTAAAAGTAGCTTTGAAGGAAATCACTGAAGCAGCCGCTCATACCCTAGAAACAGAAAGAGCTGCTATTTGGATGTATGATGAAAGTAGATCGAAATTGCTATGCTTTGACCAATTTGAGCGCAGTAGTGGTAGGCATTTCGCCGGGGAAGAAATTTTAGCAGCCGATTATCCGGCTTATTTTCAAGCTTTGGAAGAAGACCGAACGATTGCGGCAGATGATGCTCTTTCAGATACCAGAACTAGAGAATTTGTCGCATCTTATTTTGTAGAAACAGGCGCTACTTCCACTTTAGACGCACCGATTAGACTCGGCGGACAAACTGTAGGAGTAATCTCTCTAGAACAGGTGGAAACTTTTCGTAACTGGACGGTGGAAGCACAAAATTTTGCTGCTTCCTTGGCAGATTTAGTGTCCTTGGCTATGGAAGCTAGCGAGCGCGAACGCACACAAATAGCTCTACGTCAAGCAGAACAAAAATACCGTAGTATCTTTGAAAATGCCGTGGAGGGGATTTTTCAAACAACTCCTGAAGGGCGTTTTTTGAGTGTGAATCCGGCTTTTGCTAAAATCTACGGCTATTCGTCCCCAGAGGAACTGACATCGAATTTGACAGATATTCGACAGCAGGTTTATGTCGATCCCAAACGCCGGGATAAGTTGGTGCAGGCGATCGATCTATGCGGCGAAGTTTCGGGATTTGAGTCTCAGGTTTACCGCGCTGATGGCAGTATAATTTGGATTTCCGAAAGTGCCCGTGCGGTTTACGATGCTGACGGTGTGCCTCTTTACTATGAAGGTAGCATCGAGGATATTAGCGATCGCAAAGTCTTTGAATCTGCCCTCCAAAGAGCTCTAGAAGCCGCCGAAGAGGCTTCCACCGCAAAAAGCGCATTTTTAGCAAACATGAGCCACGAACTGCGAACACCGCTGAATGCGATCATCGGCTACAGCGAAATGCTCCAAGAAGAAACCGAAGAATTAGGTTACGATGAACTCCTCCCTGATTTGGAAAAAATTCGCAATTCTGGCAGACACTTGCTATCTTTAATTAATGATATTCTCGATATTTCTAAGATAGAAGCAGGTCGCATGGAGCTTTATTTAGAAACCTTCGATATCGCTGATTTAATTAAAGAAGTAGCATCTACCGCTTCGTCCCTAACTGAGAAAAATGGCAATACCATAGACTTGAGCAAAATTACCAATATCGGCACGATGCACTCCGATATTACTAAAGTGCGACAAATATTATTAAATTTGCTGAGCAATGCTGCTAAATTCACTCATAACGGCACAATTACCCTCACCGCAACTCGCGAAAATCCGGCGCAGGAAATCAGCGACCAGACACAAGAAAACTGCGATGAATCTGATGATAATTCTCTCTCATCATTGGCAAGTAGAGAATTTTTGGTATTTAATTGTACTGATACCGGAATTGGCATGGACTCAGACCAATTGCAGCGAGTTTTTCAACCCTTTACCCAAGCAGATGCTTCTACTACGCGCAAGTATGGAGGCACGGGTTTGGGACTAGCAATCAGCCAGCGTTTTTGTCACATGATGGGTGGTAGTATTTCCTTGGAAAGTCAAGTGGGGGTTGGTTCTACTTTTACTATCCGCTTACCTATCAATATGAATATTAAGTCTTCCTAAGCATGATTTCAGGAGATACAATTTATGGTAGTTGCAGCCAAATCAACAATTTCTCTGGCAGAGTTTTTGCTGTTGCCAGAAACTAAGCCAGCCAGCGAATATACAGAGGGTCAAATTTATCAAAACCCATGCCACAAGGAAAACATAGCCACAAGGAAAACATAGCCGATTGCAAAAACGATTGCTGGATGCAATTTCTGAGGTTGGAGAACCCCAAAAGTTAGCCTGTGCATTTCCCGAATTGCGGTGTACGTTTGGAGGGCGATCGATAGTTCCTGATATTGCTGTTTTTGAATGGTCTCGCATTCCCGTTGATGAAGATGGAGAAATTGCCAACCGCTTTGAAATTGCACCGGATTGGATAATTGAAATTTTGTCACCAGACCAATCTCCGAATCAGGTGATTAAAAAAATACTTTTTTCGATTCAGCACGGCACTAAACTCGGTTGGTTCGCCGATCCGAGCGATAAATCAGTAATAGTTTTTCTGCCTAATCAAATGCCCAAATTTATATCAGGTACGGATATTTTACCTGTGCTTTGTGTGCTGGCAGATTGGCAATTATCGGCAGCAGATTTATTTAATTGGCTGAAAATAAATTGATTGAAAATTATATTTTATGCCCATTTCAGCAACAGGCAAGATGCTGGTTCCACAAAGAGTGAATTTGGTGGTAAAATTGGCATCTTGTTCTGGCTTAAGATTCGCAAGTGCTCTATTTGCAACCAAGATGAGAGAGACTATTTGCAAAACACCTGCAACTATTTAATTGCGATCGCAGCCTGCGGATTTGTATCCGTTTTAATCAACTGGAATCTTTTAGGAATTCAAGTGTCAGGATGGAATTACTTACTTTGCCCAAGCAACCGGGTTTTTTACTAAAATACACGTTGTAGTGCATAGCGTCGCTGAAAAACCCAGTTTCTAACTACCCGCAACCTTGACATAATCCATCAAACAGGAATCAATGACCCGGAATGTGCCAGTTAAAATGGTGGAATGCACACACCATCAATTTAGCAAAAATACCCAATAACATAAAAAAAGAGCCCACCCTTAATCAAAGGTAGCTCAGTTCATGCCAGCTTACGAACAGCTAGGCAATTAGGTCTCTCGACAGGTAGACGTAAAAAGTTGAGAAAAAGATCCGGATGGTTAGAAAAAATTTCTCACCAATAGTTAAGTTTCAGCAATATTCCCTATTTTCAGGGGAATATTGCGGAAGCTTAAGTTGTTCAATATGTCCCATTGTTCATGACTATTACTCGATCGACTAAGCGTCGTCATCGTGAGCAAAGCGGCGGAACAAGAAATCTAGAGCGTAGTTCCGCAAATTGTAGTATTCTGGATCTTCCATAATTTGTACCCGATCGCGCGGACGCGGAAACGGAATCTCCAAAACTTCGCCAATCGTAGCCGACGGGCCATTGGTCATCATCACCAGGCGATCGGCCAAAAACAGCGCTTCATCAATATCGTGAGTAATCATCAACACCGTACAACGGTGATCGTTCCAAATTTTCAGCAACTCTTCCTGCAATTCCTCCTTAGTAATTGCATCCAAAGCACCAAAAGGTTCATCTAAAATCAGCACTTTCGGGCGAATGGCCAAAGCGCGGGCGATGGAAACCCGCTGCTTCATCCCCCCAGAAATTTGCGGCGGTCTTTTTTCCGCAGCTTCTGTCAATCCCACCATCGCCAAATGGTCTTTGACGATCGCATTTTTTTCCACCTTCGACTTATGGGGAAATACAGCATTAACAGCTAGATAAACATTTTCAAACACCGTCCGCCAGGGTAGCAAAGCATAACCCTGAAACACCACCATGCGATCGGGTCCAGGCTTGGTAATTTTCTCCCCGTTAATAGTCACACTACCCTGACTGGGAGTGCTAAAACCGGACACCATGTTTAACAGAGTTGACTTACCACAACCGGAGTGTCCAATCAGGGTAATAAACTCTCCCTCAGCTACATTCAGGTTGACGTTTTCTAAAGCTCTGTAACCGTTTGGATAGGATTTGTAAACATTTTGGATCGACAAAAAAGGCTGACGGCGATCGTTCCCTTTCTTGTTTAAAGTTTTGGTTTCGGTATTGTTTTTCGTGGTGTTAATCATGGCTTTGCAATTTGTTAGTGGGTGATTGGCGACGGAAGTTCGGCAACGGATTCGCTCAACGGATTTAACTGATGTAACAGAGGTCAGGAATAGGGAATTACTAACTAACAAATAACTATTAGCAATTACTCTATTTTTATGTAACTTAAAACCGCTCTAAGCAGCTCTGCGGCCGGAATCGAGTATCACCTCAGCCATCGTGAAATCGCGTTTAATTTTCAGACTATTGAGGTAGCCGATTGGATCGTCAGCATTAAACACCAAGCCATCAAACAAGGGAAGAGAACCGCGAGTGTAAGTAATATCGGACATTCCCAACTCTCTCGCCGCCGTGCTGAAAGTACCAACTCTGACAACCCGTTCCAGAATTTCCACCCAGTTGCGGGGAAACACAGTATCGCCCCAGCGCGCCATCTGTACCATGTGCCACAGTTGTTCAGTACGGCTGGGACGGTTCACCCCATCTCCGCAGAACAAATGGTGGGCGTATTCCCGCATCGGACTGTCGAGGTTACAAGCATTAGATTTGGGATCGCCTAGTTGGATGTAATTTTTGTCCGTGGCGACATACTCCCGTCCCGCGACAATTTCCGAAACCTCAGCAGCGTGAGCTGGATCGGCGCAATAGTGAGAAGCTTCCAGCAAAGCTTTGACTAGAGCAATGTGAGTGTTGGGATAAGCATTAGCCCAGTCTTCCCGCACCCCCAGAATTTTGGCGGGGTGTCCGGGCCACAATTCCAAATCTGTCGCTACGGTAAAGCCGACTCCTTCCATAGAGGCGCGCAAGTTCCAAGGTTCGCCGACGCAGAAACCGTCAATGGTGCCGCCTTGTAAGTCCACGATCATTTGGGCTGGAGGGATGTTTTTGAGCAAGACATCATGGTCTGGGTCAATGCCGCCGGAAGCCAGCCAGTAGCGTAGCAGCAGGTTGTGCATGGAAGAAGGGTGAACGATTCCCATGCGGTGAGTTTGGGCCGGGGTTCTGTGCAGCATTTGCTTAAAGTCTGCCAGGGTGTAGATCCCTTGGTCGTAAAACCGCTTGGCGAGGGTAATTCCGTTACCGTTGCGGCTCATGGTGAGGGCTGTGACCGTCGGTATCGGCTTCTCTTGGTGGCCCCCCAAGCTCAACCAGATCGCCATGCCAGAGGGCATTTGGGCTGCGTCTAAGTAACCTGCGGCGATGCCGTCTACGATGCCGCGCCAGCTCGTTTCGCGCACCAGGTGGACTTCATCGAGGCCGTGCTTGGCAAAAAAGCCTTTTTCTTTGGCTACGGCTAGGGGCGCGCAGGCTGCGAGGGGGACGAAGCCCAGTTCTAGGTTGATTTTTTCCAGTCCATGACGGGCGATCGCTGGTACTTTCCGCGCCCGCAGTTTTTTCACCCGTTTTTGCTGGTTGAGGAAGTAAATCATTTCGCTGCGTAGAGCGTAGTAGCTGGGGTGTGAGACTACTTCCATCCGCTTGCGGGGGCGGGGGATGTCTACTTCCAAAATCCCGCCTATCTTCGATTCTGGGCCGTTGGTGAGCATGACGATGCGATCGCTCAGCAATACCGCCTCGTCCACATCGTGAGTCACCATCAGGGCGCTGATTTCATACTCTTGGCAAATTTCCATCAACTTTTCTTGCAAGTTGCCGCGAGTTAAGGCGTCGAGGGCGCCGAAGGGTTCGTCTAAGAGTAACAGTTTAGGACGCAGGGCGAGGGCACGGGCGATCGCCACGCGCTGTTTTTGTCCGCCGGAAAGCAGTGCAGGCTGTTTCTCCGAGTGGGGGCCCAAGCCTACCATGTCAATGTGCTTTTGAATGATTTCTAGGCGTTCGGCTTTGGGTAAGCCGTTCATCACCGAGTCTACGGCTAGGGTAATGTTTTCCCTGACTGTTCGCCAAGGTAGGAGCGAATAGTTTTGGAAGACTACCATGCGATCGGGGCCTGGTTTAGTGATTCTTTGTCCTTCGATAGTCACCAGCCCTTCTGTAGGTAAATCCAAACCAGCCACCATATTGAGCAGCGTAGATTTGCCACAGCCAGAGTGTCCAATTAAGGAAATAAATTCGCCTTTTTTAATCTCTAGATCGATGCCTTTGAGCGCAACGTATGTGCCACCGTCTGATAGATTAAAAACTTTTTGGAGTTGTTCTACTGCAATCAAAACAGACATGATTTTCTTGCCTTTTTTGTAGGTTGGTTATTTAGCTAGATAATGTCGCTTTTAGTCGAGTCTAGATCCCCCTAAATCCCCCTTAAGAAGGGGGACTTTGATCGATTTTAACTGGTTCCTAGGAAGAGCCTGGGAACCCATGTCACTCTTGCTCTGCCTCACTTGTCTAGGAGTAAAATTCGAGGCAGAGCCTCTGGATCTGCGTTTCCAGGCTCTTCCTGGGAACGAGTAGATTTGCCTGGTTAAGTAGAAACTACTTTCCTTGACTAGGAGCAATTTTTTGCTGCAACCAAGCCATCAGGCGATCGAGCATCAAACCAACTGCTCCAATATAGAAAACAGCTAATAGAATTTCGCTGATGTAGTTTTGTTGGTAAGCATTCCAAATAAAGAAACCAATACCCGTAATCCCCGACATCACAATTTCCGCAGCAATAATCGCCAGCCAAGCCAAACCGATCGCAATTCTCAATCCTGTGAAGATATAAGGAAGTGCTGACGGAAACAAAATATTGATGTAATACTCTTTCCGAGTAAGTTGCAGCACTTTCGCCACGTTATTATAGTCATCGGGAATTTGGCGGACACCTTCAGTTGTGTTAATTAAAATCGGCCACACTGAAGTAATAAAAATCACGAACAAAGCAGCAGGTTCGTTTTGTTGCAATGCAGCCAGGGCGATCGGTACCCAAGCCAAAGGAGCCACCATCCGCAAAAACTGGAAAATCGGGTCTAAAGCCTTATTTAAGAAAGGATTTGTCCCTACCACAACTCCCAGGCTAATTCCCACAAGAGCAGCTAGAGTGTAGCCTTTTGCCACCCGTTCCAAACTAGCCAAAGTCTGCCAAAACAAACCGACTCCGTAGGTTTTGGAGTTCATGAAAGGATACATCAACAAGACGCGAGTCCGTTCATCAGTCCAAACGCTAGTCGGTCCCGGCAACTTGATAATTCCCGTGCTAGACAAGAATTGCCAAACAAACAGAAATCCAATTATTCCTAGGATTGGTGGCAATAAATTTTGGGAATTCTTTTTCCAAAATTCGCCAAATGATCCTTGGACATCGACTCCACCCTTTCGACTTGTGCTCACAGCCATGCTGCTAATCTCCTAATTTCTGGTGTTGGTTTTCGATCCTAAATTATGGGAAGCTTTTACCCCATTACACTTTTTTGATTGCCAAACTCTTGAGATAATCTTCTGGCTTTTCTGGGTTAAATTCTTTGCCGTCAAAGAACTTTTCAATGCCGCGAGACGTACTTTTGGGAATCTCAGCTTCAGGAACTCCTGCTAATTTTGCTGCTGCTTTCCACAAATCGCCACGGTTGACTTTACCGATCAGTTCTTTCTTCTCTGCCAAAGTTTTTGTTGGCAAGAAACCCCAGCGAATGCTTTCGGTTAAGAACCACAAATCGTGACTTGCGTAGGGATAAGAAACGTTGCCGATACCATCGTTCCAATACAGCGGGCCCATCTTGAAGTCGTTGATGTCTGGTTTGCCGTCGCCCATGACGTACTTGCCTTCATAGGAAGGTGTCAAAACTTCCGAAGGTACGTCAAAGAAGCCTTTGCCAGAAACAATCGCCACCAATTCGGCTCGATGTTCGGGCTTGTCGCACCACTGCTGTGCTTCGATTAGTCCTGCTAGCAAGGCTTCGGTGGCTTTCGGGTGTTTGTCTACCCAGTCGCCGCGAATTGCTAGATATTCCTCTGGATGACCTTTCCACATTTCGGCAGTCAGGGCTGACATGAAGCCGATTTTTTCCTTGACAATCCGCAGAGGCCAGGGATCGCCGGTGCTGAAACCGTCCATACTTCCGGTTTTCATGTTGGCGACGGTTTGGGCCGCCGGCACTGTTAGCAAGCTGACATCTTCGTCGGGATTGATGTTGTTAGCAGCTAACCAGTAACGAAGCCACAAATCTTGGTTGACTTTGGGAAAGGTGTAGGCTGCTTTGAAGGGAGTGCCTGCTTTTTTGAGGCCAAGAATGTAGTCCTGAGCAGCTTTGTCGAGTTTGAGTCCGAGGCCTTTGCCTTCGTGTTTAGATGCGATCGCAATGCCATTTCCTTGAGTGTTCAACTGGGCTAGAACATACATGGGAATGCCAGCTTTGTTCTTGGTAATCAGGCCTTTACTAATAAGATAAGGCATCGGCATTTGCCACTGGCCGCCGTCTATACCACCGCCTGCCGATCCGATTTCTACGTTATCTCTGGCGGAGCCCCAGTTGGCTTGTTTAGCAACTGTTACCTCAGTCATGCCGTATTTGGCAAAAAAGCCTTTTTCTTGGGCAATGATTAAAGGTGCTGCTTCGACGATCGGGATGTATCCCAAGGTGATTTTGGTGCTTTCAATTCCTTCGACTCTTTTCTCATTGGCAACTGCAACTGGTGAGGTGGCTGCGGGTATTTCGCCACCAGCACCGGCAGTTGCACCGGGTTCTGGGGGATTTCCCAAACAGCCTTTGAGTAATATTGAACTGACAGCAGATGCACCTGCGGTGACGATAAATTTACGTCTGGAAAATTGATCTGAAAATTTTGTCATAGTCTAGCCTCGCTGCAATCCATAATCTTCTGTAACGACATCACTGAAGTTTATCAAGGCGCTTTTTTGCTGTTCGCTAATGGGGTTTAGCGAAATCTTTTGAGCGCTGGCTGCCAGGAGGGAGTCAAAGATTTATTGTTAGCATAAGTCTTTGGACTATCCCTGCTGATTTGACTGTTTTGATTAAATCAATGTCTGTGTGTCAGCCGAGTTGTGTGAGGTACGCTGGTTGCGATCCCCACGTTTTCTTAGCTTGATAATTAAGTCTACCGTACTGTTGCGGAAATTCTAAAACAATTATTAAATTTGATTGATAAGTAAATGTTGTAGGACGATGCTAGCGATAAGGAACCGTTGGGAAGGGCCTCCTGGTTTGCTTATCAAAACTGGTTCAAACTAAGATTTGCGGGGTAAGGGTTGTAGCGAAGGGCGATCGCGCGACATTCAAATTCATTGTCAATAAGTGGCAAACATCTGAGCGATCGCACATTGGTTTTGTTAATATATATGTATTTTTTTTAAGGTTGCGGTTAATTGTAGTCTAGGATACAGACAAAGTAAACTGTTAGCATTCAATGCAAGCTATTAAAAAATTCTCGAACCGCAGCGGGCTGATTATCTGGCTGAACGAAGCTAGCCAGTAAAGCCAAATCGAGTTCGGGGAAAAATTGACTGCGATCGCATTTTTGATACGTGCCACTCTGCAATTGATACAGCGAGAATTGCCCATCTTGCCAAAACCAAACTTCAGACACATTTAAGCCTAAATAAACCTGTAATTTATCGATGCCACCGCTGGTAACAATAACTTCGATCGCCAAATCTGGAATATCCTTTAATTCCCCCACACAATAGCACTCATCCGGTTCTAATCCCCTGGCTTTTGCTTCGTTGCGATAGGTGGTAGAACCGCAACCATGTAGATCTAGGTTCTTCGCAAAAGTATACATTTCGAGTAGACGAGCAATAGCTTTTTTTTCGCGTTCGTGTCTGGGAGATATGGTCATAACTTCAAGCAGTCCTTGGCAATAGGTGAGGCGTAGTCCCGGTACGTCTTCCAGAACAGAATCAATAGTAAGATAGTCCTGCCAACTGATGCCTTGTAGAATCAGGCGTTGTTCGGTTTGAGTGTCGAGTTTTTCGAGAAGATTTGTGTTCATAGTTTAGTGGCGTTCTATGTTGATAATATTATAGATTGAATTGATTTAATCGGAATGATTTTAACTGGTTTAACTGGTTCCTAGGCTCTGCCTGGGAACCGATGTCCAGAGGCTCTGCCTCGCTCTTAGATCCACAAAATTGGAGGCAGAGCCTCCGGATCTGCGTTACCAGGCAGAGCCTGGGAACGAGTAAACTGGTTCCCAGGCTCTGCCTGGGAACCGATGTCCAGAGGCTCTGCCTCGCTCTTAGATCCACAAAATTGGAGGCAGAGCCTCCGGATCTGCGTTACCAGGCAGAGCCTGGGAACGAGTAATAGGGCATACCTCACTTTCTTGAGAACCGCTATAATTCCGATGAAGAGAGGATTTGAGATCGCAACATAACCCACCCTACAAATTAATTTATGAATCTCACAAAAGGTGCAGCAATAAGACTAACAATTCTCTTTATTTTTCTCGGAATAGGTGGTGCTTATTCATGGCAAATAATGTCAAATCCGGCTTCTTTATCGCAATCTAAATTATTAGAGTCAATCTATGTAAAGGGCAATTATATTGAAGCATTTATCTGGTTTTGCTTGGCCATTGGTTTTGCTGTTAATGCCGTAAAAACATCAGGCAAAATCCGAACTCATCGCCTGATTGCTACCTTAGTTTTTTTCTTGTTTGGTTTATCAGATATTGTCGAAGTACAAACAGGCGCGTGGTGGAGTCCTTGGTGGTTATTTGTTTGGAAAGTTTCTTGTGGTTTATCTATGATGCTCTTATTTTGGGTTTATTTACGCGATCGCGCCCTTTCTAATAAACCATAAATTGTCGGGTCGGTAAGAGGGGGCGGGTTTACTATATGCTTAGTTTTAAACATAGATGGTTGGTAAAACCGCCCCTAGGAGTGCTCTAAAACCGAGAAACCGGGTTTCTTGAAGAAACCCGGTTTCTGTTAGTTAGGCGGATCGAATCGATTAACCGACAAAGCAACACCGATCATTGGTAGCGCGACGCCGAGGCAAATTAGCCACTGATCCAAGTTCATCGGAGCCGTCTCAAATATGCGATTGATAAACGGAGAATTAGCAAAGACAATCTGCAAAACTACCGCCAAAACAATTCCCACACCAAGGGCGGGAGCACCGCTAACTTCTTCCTTAGAACCGCTAAATTTAGCAATCAAAGAAGGCAACAATTGGCTGAGACTCAACAGGTAGAAAATTCTGCCCATTACTAAAGCTTGAATGGCCATCGTGCGGGCGAGTTCGATCGTCCCCCACTCCGCTTGACGCACCCATTCAAACATTCCGAAAATCACAGTCCAGTTGTAAAGAGAAATGGCGATGATTCGCTTGATCCGACTTGCAGTTAGTAAGGGTTCATTTGCCGATCGCGGTTGTTGCTGCATCACTCCCGGTGACTTCGGCTCAAAAGCCAGCGGTACAGTCATCGTAATCGAGTTGAGCATATTCAGCCACAGAATTTGTAGTGACAAAATCGGCAATTCCCGGCCAAGCAGAGTGCTGAGCAAAATTGTCATCGATTCTCCGCCGTTGACTGGGAGAATGAAGCTGATTGCTTTGAGCAAATTTTTGTAAACCGATCGCCCTTCTTCGATCGCACATTCGATCGACGCAAAGTTATCATCGGTCAAAATCATATCGGCGGCTTCCTTAGAAACCTCCGTACCACTACCCATCGCAATCCCGATATCCGCTTGTTTGAGGGCGGGCGCATCGTTAACACCATCTCCCGTCATCGCCACAATTTCGCCTTGAAGTTGCAAAGCTTCTACCAGGCGGAGTTTTTGTTCGGGGGCGACACGGGCAAAAACTGAGCCGGCTTCTACAGCTTCGGCGAGTTCGTTTTTGTCCATTGCGGCGAGTTGAGCACCTGTGTAGGCGACAAGTTCCCTGTTGTGCTTAGTTTTGCGGAATCCCATGCGACGGGCGATCGCCTTAGCTGTCGCAATATGGTCGCCGGTAATCATTTTGACTTGGATTCCAGCCGTTTGACAAGCTTGGACGGCTGCGATCGCCTCAGCCCGTGGCGGGTCAATCATCCCCTGTAGTCCCAAGAAAATTAGCCCCGATTCCAAATCCGAATGATCTACGGAATTTTGGCTTTCGGGTACTACCTTTTTGGCTAAAGCCAAGACACGCAAGCCTTGCTTTGCCATTTCATCGACAGAAAGGTGAGTTTGTTCGCGATCGACTTTTACCGGATTTCCTTCGGTATCGAGACTAGAACCGCAGCGACTCAAAACAGATTCTACGGAACCTTTGACGTACAAAACTTTGCCAGTGGGAGTTTTGTGCAAAGTTGCCATGTATTGAAACTGCGATTCAAAAGGAATTGAATCCAGCCGCGGCATGGATTTTTCCAAAACTTGCTGACTCAATTCAGCTTTTTTAGCCGCAGCAATTAACGCTCCTTCTGTCGGATCTCCGATCGCAACCCAATTATTGTCTTTGAATTCCAGGTGAGTGTCATTACAAATTAATCCAGCTTGCAAACATTCTTGCAAAGTTGGAGATTGACTCACACTAATTGGCAATTGATTGAGTTGAATTTCACCTTCTGGGCTGTAGCCAGTACCCGTAACTGAGTAGGATTTGCCACCAGAATAGATTTCTTGCACCGTCATCTGGTTTTCCGTCAAAGTTCCGGTTTTGTCGGAACAGACGACTGTAGCGCCGCCTAGAGTCTCTACTGCGGGCAATTTGCGGACGATCGCGTGGCGAGATGCCATCCGGGAAACGCCGACGGCGAGGGTGACGGTGATGACGGCGGGTAAGCCTTCGGGAATTGCGCCGACAATCAGCGCAACTGCGGGTTCGACTGCTTCTTTAAAGGCTGAAACTCCGGCTGGGACTGGCCGGCCCAATCTAACGGCGAAGGTCAAGGTTGCCATTCCCAACACGAATAACAGCCAGTTTTGACTAAATTCGTTGAATTTGCGGGTTAAGGGCGTGGTGAGATCGATATGTCGATCTAATAATTGGGAGATTTTGCCGGTTTCGGTTTTATTGGCGATCGCAATTACGATACCGCTACCTTGACCAAAAGTGACAAAACTGCCAGCATAGGCCATATTGTCCCGTTCTGCTAGGGGCGTTTCTTGCGGTAGCACCAAGTCTCCCGACTCTCCCAGTTCTTTTTCGACGGCTACGGATTCCCCAGTGAGTCCCGATTCGTCTATTTGTAAGTCGCGCACTTTAATTAAGCGCAAGTCTGCCGGTACTTTGTCACCGGAAGTCAGGGTTACTAAGTCACCAACAACAAGTTCTTTTGAGGGAACTCTTAATTTTTTGCCACCCCGAATGACTGTGGCTTCGGTGGTGACAGCTTTAGCTAGGGCATCGATTTTTTTCTCAGCCCCAGCTTCTTGGACGAAACTGATAATCGCGTTGGTAGTTGTGACACCCCAAATTACGCTGGCGTTGAGCCATTCTCCAATTAGGGCTTTGATTAAACCAGCACTCAGCAAGATAATTAGCAGTGGTTGGTTAAATTGGAGGACAAATTTTAACCAGGCGGGTTTCCCTGCTTTAACTGTTAGTTCGTTGAGACCGAATTTTTGTTGGCGAATGGCAACTTCGCTCGGTTCTATACCTTGATCTAGGTTGGTTTCTAAGATAGTTGCAACCTTCGATCTTTCTAGGTAGTGCCAATATTGCTCTGCTACGTCTACATCGTTGGCGGCTGTTGCTGGCATGATTTTTCCTGAATATTTGCTCTTGAGTCTGACGAGCTGTTATCGCTCCTGAATAGGCGCGCTTAATATATTAAGCTAGCTAATGGTTTGTTGGTTGCTTTAACGGGCTGTGACTTAGATCGATCTTACACCGGATGTGTCCGTCTGTTGCCAGATATTGGGAGAATTTTTTTCAAGGAAGAAGCAAGAAAAAAATACTCTCCCGCTGGCGATCGCAAACCGTGTTAAAACCTAGTTAAGCGACCAAATTCTGAACTTATGGAAATACTTGTGACGCTGGTGCTCGGCTCGGTGCTGTTAGTCTGGGGAATCAGGTTCGGAAAGGTGTTAGTTCGATCGGGAGTAACGGCTAATGACTTATTTAAGGGCCGAAATGCGATCGCCCTGCTGTTTTTAGGTTTTTATATTGGCTTGCTGCTACTGGCTCTAAATCTGCCACAAATGCCAGCTTTGCCGATCGAATGGCGCGTGAACGGGATGCGAGTTACTTGGACATTGTTGCGAGTGATGTTGATGGGAGTCTGCGGTATTGGGTTTAGTATAAGCTGGCAGACAGCGCGATCGCAAGTAATTGCCGTCATCTTAATTGGCTGCTTAGGATTGGGCGGATTTACCAGCGCTGAATCCTATTTCATGGCACCAATTTACGCTGATTTAATTGACAATTTGCAGCCAAACGGTGTATTTCGCCAAACATCTAACAGCAGTTGTGCTCCAGCAGCCCTAGCCACAATCTTAAGAAGGTGGGGAATGAATGCGACGGAATCAAGTGTAGCCCGTTTGGCAGGAACCAGTCGTTTAGGAACTTCCATGCCCCAGTTAATTATAGCAGCAAGAGCTTTAGGAATGCAAGGAATTGAACTAACTCCAAGTTGGGAGCAAATACAGCAAATTAATCGCCCCGGAGTATTAGCAGTTTGGCTATTTGACGGCCCTCGGAAACTTCCCCACGCCGTCGCTTTATTGGGAATTAATCATAATATTGCTACCATTGCCGATCCGGCGCGGGGCAGAATTTTCTATTTAGACAGAGCAACCTTTGCCCAGATTTGGCGGGAGCAATACGTGCCACTTTTTCGTCCTGCGGATATCTCGTTAACTGACAAACAAGCGATTGATTATTTAAATAAGTTTGGATATAATTCTGGTAATTTTCCAGCAGATATCGAGCGCTTTCAGAAAGATAAAAAAATAAAAGTCAGTGGTAAGTTAGACCTGATGACTGAGTTAATGTTAAGCGGCGATTTTTTGGAAGGAGTGCCGAGACTGGACGGGAAATAAACAAGGAAATGTAGGGGCGGGTTTTACCAACCATAAACGCCAAAAATTGCTAACCTCGAAAACCCGCCCCTCTCCTCTTTGAGCAGTCAAATGAATAATCTTTTTTTTTTACCAAATTAGCTCTTTATTAAGGCTAAACTCAGCAGGCAATGGTTGTAACTTTTCAGCAATACCTAAAAGATAATCTTTGGCTAAGCTATCTAGGTTTGTGCTATTTTTTGATAAATATGAACTTAATAATGTAGGTTTAGAAAGCCCTTTAAGTGTCACCCCTGCTATCTCATAATTTAATATATCTGGATAAACATCTTGAAAAATCTCATCTGCAAAATTGCAATCGAATAGCTCGACAAATTCAAAAATAACTTGTCTGGCATCAAAAAAATAACAACTTGCTAGGAGTTGCTGTTCTGGACTGATGTAAAAACTTTGCTTTGTACGGTGGCTAGAGCTTTTCCATAACAATTCTCCCATATTTTGCCTACACAAAACTAAAATATGTAACTGCTGGTTTTCATATACACCAGCAACAAAACCCCGAAATAAATCCGATGGCTCTCTGGGAATCGTTTGGCCATTAAGCGATTTGTATATTATTGAAGGAAAAAGAGGCTGACTAGCAAGCTTAAGTAATCGCTGCAACTCAGAAAACCGGGTAATGGTTTTGGGCAAATATTTCTTGACTTTGCCATAGTTCAGTAAGGGATTAAGTTGTTCGATATATCGACATTCTAACTCGTTCAATTCAGAAACGGAAGCTAGAATATATTTAATAACGATTTTATCCAATCCTTTTCTAGCAAGTTGCTTGTAGCGGTGATGGCTCGCTCCTGCCCAACGTTTGCGTAAGTTCTTGGCTTGACCAATATAAAATAATTGTTCGCGTTCACCGAACACAAAATAAATACCTGGATGGTCAGGAAGCTGGTGGCGAAGACGTAGGGTTAACTGCCCAGACATAGGCTCTACACTACTTGGATTCATAATTTCATGATGCTTGTTTGTTTTATTATTTAATAGCTTACCGGATTTAATATCATATGTAAAGCATCAATTGACTGGGCAGAGCGGAAAGATATCAGATAGGAATGCAATCCCTCAAGTCTCACCCTCATGGAATGAAAATTCTTCTTGCGCCTATGTAATTGCCACTATAAATGGCAATCTCAACAATACGCCCGACACACCGTTCTCGATAACTTGAGTCATTTAATACTCGCTCGGCATTACCAATTGTCACAACTGGTAATGAGTTCGGAGTGTTTTCCTCGCGCATGACTTGCTCTAATGAGTCTTCATCTTTCATGCTTCGATTAGCTGTAAGTAAAATCATTTGATTTTCCTGAGCGAGTCTCCAAACAACTCTATCACTGCTATCAATTGACAATCCCACCTCCTCAAACATGACGAAGCGAATTTGGACAAAATCAAGCCAACCTTGGCTAGCAATACTGCCAAGAAGAACTCGTGCGTGTCCCTTGAAGTTGTGATCTATTAAAAAAATCATGACTGGACTAAGTGACGTGCCTTCGATGCTTGAAGCTTTTCCCAAGCAGCCTCTAATCCAGGTGGTGGTGGGAGGGTAGCAATGTGGGCAATGCGATCGCGATTTTGTTCTTCGTAATATTGCCTAATTTCCTCAGTTTCCTTGAGAACAACTTGGTATTCTGCATCAACTTCTGCCGAATGTGTATCTATGTAAGAAAGGGCTGCATTAATTTGATCCTCTGTCAAATCAAACAGGGAACGAATAAATTTAGGCGGATACTGGGCGATTACATAGTCCATCACATCGTAGAGAGTGATGCGCGTACCTGCGATCGTCAACCCACGCTCAGTACGGATAATAACCGATGGCTCATTAGATACTAAGGTCATAGTCATAGCCTGTTGCTAACTTATCTTGATTGTACTTCAAACTCAGTAGATTTAACCACATTCATACCCGCCGCCGCAAATCTTTGAAAAGTCGCATCTGCTGCTTGCGTAAAATCAACAACACCAGGAACAACCACAGGCGAAGTACAATCTTCCAACAAATAAACCTTCTTTGCTAACTCCGAATCGCGCGCCAAAATTTCCGTCAATAAATCATCAATTGTCCAAGCAACGCAATGACTTTTAGCTTGTCCAGCAATAATGACTGCATCAAAATCCAGCAACTTATCAATAAAACTAACATTCTTTTGAGCGATCGCACTCCCATCCGCCCCCTCTAAAACTTCCGGCTGCAAAACAGAATAGTTTTCGGTGAGGGGATTGCCACCTTTGATTTCAAAAATTGCTTGAGTTTCGCGGGCGATGCTATGGAAAAAAATAGCTTCTTCCACCGCCGAAACCAGCGCGTGTCCGATACCACCAAGCATCGAGTGATAGGGCCAAATTGTCAAGGGATATTTGCCATTATCGCTAAGTTTCTGCACGTAATGCAGAGCGTGTTTTTCCAGGGCCAAAAAATTGCCACCGCTGATGCTATCAGCCACGGCGGGATTAACTTTCCAAATACCATTGGCAACATCTTCTAGGCTAATGGAAGTTACGGCTGGTTGCGGATGTTCCCCTGCTGCATTTATCCAAAAAATTGGATGAAAAATTTGCATAGCCGTATGGGTATCCATTGTGGGCGCGATCGTGGTAATTATGTCTAAATTGCGGTAAATGAACTCGCACAGTCGCAGATTGTCATCAATAGCACCGCTACCGGAACGCCCACCCACAAATAGTTCAAATTCCGGCAAACAAAAAGTATTTTGAGCATCAATTATCAACAAACAAATGCGGTTGGTATCCCTAGCAGCAGGCAGAATACTGTGTTTCACAGCCCAGTCTTTAGCTTGAACAGCACGTTCTTGATAAGGCACCCGCCAGACTTCGCTAACTTTCTTCTGGTCAAAATACTCAGGAATTGGGAGTAAGCTTTTGGCAATCATAGCTAATTTATTTTCCGGTACTTGTGGCAATAACTTAAGATAGAATTAGAAAAACATTAAATCATTCATCAACCCTTATTTCTCTCTTTACTTTCTCTGCGCCCTCTGCGCCCTCTGCGGTAAAAAAAAACAAAATATTCCTCGAATTAGACTACAATAATCCTAGCGATTTAAGGTGAATTATGCCACAACCACAAAATTCCAATTATCCGCGAAATATATTTCAACGCAAATTTTTGTTTTGGTCGATCGCCCTTTCACTCTCTCTCTTAATCATAGCAACTAAATCTTCCTACATTCAAGATTTTTTAAGAACAGTGCTGATCCAGATCCAGGACTTAGGGTGGTGGGGGCCAGTAGCATTTGTAGCCACTTACAACATCGCCACTATACTATTTATACCAGGTGCTGTGTTGACCCTGGGAGGCGGGGTGCTGTTTGGGCTGTGGTGGGGTTCAGTCTACGTGTTTGTGGCGGCAACTTTAGGGGCCACCTTTGCTTTTCTGATTGGGCGATACTTGTCGCGCGATCGCCTGGTAAAATATATGGAAAATCATCCCAAGTTCCAAGCTCTCGATCGCGCAATTTGTCAACAAGGATTAAAAATAGTATTTCTGACACGTCTTTGTCCTTTATTTCCTTTTAATTTATTGAATTACGTTTTGGGCATTACCCAAGTTTCTTTGAAAGATTATATCCTCGGTTCCTTGGGGATGATACCGGGAACTATTCTGTATGTTTATTCAGGTTCTTTGGTAGGAGATTTGGCTGCGATCGGCGCAGCAACAGGGTGTACCAATCCCCAAGATTCCGCAGTAAAATGGTCGATAAATATCATCAGTTTTCTAGCCACAGTCGCTGTTACTGTCTCTATCACTCGGATAGCTCGCCAAGCTTTGGATGAAAGTGTTTAATTAGGAGAATTTGCTAATGTCACAATCAAAAGTCGATCGCGTAACAGTCCCCCCGATGGACGAACACAACCAAAAATTAGTCTCCTATTTACATCCATCAAATTGGGTAAATCCCCAGCCGGCTAGCTGTTACAATTTAGTAGTAATTGGAGCCGGGCCAGCCGGATTAATTGTCGCCGCCGGTGCCGCGGGCTTGGGTGCAAAAGTTGCTTTGATTGAAAAACATTTGATGGGAGGCGATTGTTTAAATGTCGGTTGCGTGCCTTCAAAAGCCCTGATTCGTTCGTCTCGTACTGTCGGTGATATCTCGGAAGCAAGTAAATTTGGTGTTAGGGTTCCTAACGGTACAGAAGTTGATTTTTCCGCCGTAATGACAAGATTGCGGCGCATCAGGGCCGACATCAGCGATGTTGATTCTGTGCAACGATATCAGGACAAATTAGGAGTCGATGTTTTCTTAGGTTCGGGTCGTTTTACCAGTAATAATACACTTGAAGTGGCTGGTCAAACTCTCCGCTTTAAAAAAGCAGTAATTACGACGGGAGCACGGGCGCTACAACCGCAAATTCCCGGTTTAGAAGAATCTGGATATCTGACTAATGAAACTGTGTTTAACCTTACCGAAAAACCTCAGCGTTTAGCAGTAATTGGTGCAGGTCCGATCGGCTGCGAATTAGCTCAAGCCTTCCGCAGGCTGGGTTCAGAAGTCGTGTTATTCCACAAAAATGCTCACATTTTGGACAAGGAAGATGTCGATGCTGCTAACATTGTGGAGCAGGCGTTTGTGCGGGAAGAAATTCAGTTAATACTTGAATCCAAAATAGAGCGCGTTGAGCAAACAAATACAGGCAAAGTAATTTATTATGAATCTCAGGGTAAAGCAGGTACTGTGACTGTAGATGAAATTCTGGTTGGCACCGGGCGATCGCCCAATGTCGAAGGATTGAATTTGGAGGCGATCGGCGTTGAATACGATACACAAACGGGTGTATTTGTCAACGATAATTTACAAACTACTAATCCCCGCATTTACGCCGCGGGCGACATTTGCATGAAGCATAAATTTACTCATGCTGCTGATTTTGCGGCGAGGATTGTCATTCAAAATACGCTGTTTTTTGGACGCAAAAAACTCAGTGCTTTGACGATACCTTGGTGTACTTATACTAGCCCGGAGGTGGCGCACGTTGGAATTGGCGAAGCTGAAATTCAAGCCAAAGCGATTGATGTCGATACATTTTTGATTCCTTTCAGTCAAGTCGATCGGGCAATTATTGACGGAGAAGACGAGGGTTTTGTGAAAATTCACGTCAAGAAAGGTAGCGATCAAATATTAGGTGCTACAATAGTTGCACAACACGCCGGAGATATGATTAGCGAGATTACTTTAGCAATGGTCAACAATATTGGTTTGGGAAAAATTGCGAGTGTAATTCATCCCTATCCGACGCAAGCTGATGCAATTCGTAAAGCCGGGGATGCGTACAATCGCACTCGTTTGACACCGTTTGTGAAGAATTTGTTTAATAAATGGCTGGCTTGGACTCGATAACATAACTCGGCGGTTGAAACCGCTACTACACAAACAAAGTCCGCCTGCGCGGACTGGAAGAGGTGTTTCTTTTATGTTTCTGTTGCTGTTTCTGTTTCAAATTGAACGCCTTCATACAAAAGTGCGATCGGCAAATTAAACCCAATACTTGATAGAGTGATAATGTCCCCAGCAGTGTAAGAATAGTAAAGCCACATTCTGCCCTCTCCCCGACAGTAACGTTCAACGAAAATCTTTTCTGCATCAATCAAGATATATTCTTGTAAAGTCGGAATTTTTAGATAACAAGTGAATTTTTCATCCCTATCCTTAGCACTTGTACTGGGTGAAAGAACTTCCACAATGATTTTAGGATTCTGAATGAATGTGCGAGAATTCAAGTCTTGAGGATCGCAACTAACTATCACATCAGGATAGTAGTAACGGCTTTGAAAACTGACTTGCAATTTCACATCTGACACGTTCATCCGACAGCCTGTGGAACGTAGATGCGGGTACAAGTTCCTGTAAAAGTTAAGTGCAAGGTCGTTATGGGGAATTGTACTACCCGTCATGGCAAAAACTTCGCCGTTGACGTATTCGTGGCGAATCTCTTGTTGAGCTTCCCATTCGAGATATTCCTCAACGGACATTTTTTGGGGTGTTTGGGGAATGGCTATCATAACAAAATGAATATTGCATAAACTGGGTGACTTCTGCGACATCTCTTCAAAGCGCACTGGAGAAGTCCCTATGATGGTTAATTATACAACTGAATCGGAAAAAGCTTGGTACAAATCTCCTGCGATCGTAGCTGCTGTGGGTGTAAGCGCGATCGCCCTTGCAGCCTTCATTTACCCAGAACTCGCCACTCAACCCATTGTACACTACCGCGCTGATGATAACTCGTCCTCTGCCGATCGCTACACCTTACAGCGACAAACCCACTGTCAACTCAGCAGCCAACATTATAAACCGGGAGATACCGCTGTCAGCATTCCGTTTGCCGATCGCGCCGTCGTCACCAAAACCATCTCCATTGCCAATAGTTTAACGCTAATGGGGGAATGTCAACACAATGGGCGATCGATTACCAACAAACAACCGGGCACCTCTCTAGTTGCCTTATTAGAACGGAGTCAAAGTACCATTCAACAACAACATCAAACCAACAAAAATCCAGGCATCCTCACCATTGTAGCCAATGACTTTGAGCCACGTCAAGGGGAGCGGGCGATCGATTTTAGTCGAGTCAAAACCCTCGTTGATGACATCGAAAAACAGGGAGTAGTTATCTCATTTATCGTGCCGCAAGGGCAATTATACGAAGACTTGACTAACCAGTTGAGCAGCAAAGAGAGTGTCTGCGTTTTAGATGAAAGCAAAGACGAAGATGCAGTGAGGCGATCGATGAATCCTTGCATTGATGCAGCCTTCACCCAAGCCAGAAAAATGACACTTAAATCCAATTAATTCTGTTCGGATATTTCTTAGTCTCGCGTTGCGCGGACTTTGTGTGTGTAGACGCGGTTTCAACCGCCGAGTCATAGAAGGGATATTTCTTCAGTCCGCGCAGGCGGACTTTGTGTGTGTAGACGCGGTTTCAACCGCCGAGTCATAGAAGGAATAGCCAAACAATTTATCAAAATTCTGCATAAACCTTCAATCCGTAGCGACACTATCTTATCAAGCCCAAAAACAACGAGATAAAACCCATGAACTCCACCACCAATCACCATAACTCTACCTCCAGCATAGTAGCATGGCAATACCTTCCCCAAGAATTAACCGCCCTACTCCTCGAACAAATCAAATCCCAAATGAGTCAGCGGGAAAAACGATATGCAGAAGGAGAAAAAGCCAAAAATCGGATTAACGATTTAACACCCTTAGCAAAGAACACCCCCAACCCTGAAACCAAGAAAATAGTCAATATTTTAGTAGGGTTAATCAGTGCGATTACCTTCAGTGCAGGGGCCAAAATACTGACTTCTGGCATGGGAAGTATGAGCATTCCAGCGAGTTTGTTCATCGGCGGCGCTGCGGGGGTGGTGGCGGACAAAAAAGTGATGAAAGTTATGGAACATCATCGCAAGAAAAGTAGCACTCAGCAAGCATTGCAAGATATCCAAAAACAAAAACAAGCTCATCCCCCCAAAAATGAATTTGGCGAACTTTATTACGAATCTCAAACCGCCTTAGTGCTACAAGTGGAAGGTCAATATTTGAATAAACTGCCCTTTAGCGATGTCGGTTTAGCCCTGGGATTGAGCGGCACCGAATACGCGATGTCTCTGGGAATTGTCATCGGGTTGGGATTACCGGGGGGAATTGTGTTAAATGCGATCGCAGCCAGCCTACCCGTAGTAATGTTATGGGGAGCAGCATCACTGCAAAACGACGCCTTTGAAATGCCCGGACACGCCCGTGCCCTAATCGGACAATACGAAAGCAGCCTCCCCCAAGAAATCACCGAATTGGAGGCAAATCAGATTGCCGGAATCGACGAAGAAGTTGCTCTGAAACAGCGACAACTCGCCTATGAGCAAGCCTTAAACCTGCGTCGTGAAAAATTTGTCAGCGAAGGCGACACCAGCGGGCGATTGAAGAATTGGGACATGGTAGAAGCTGACTTTCAAATCGGGTGGTACGAGAAAGAAAAACATCAAATTGAAAAAGAACAGGACGAAAAACGAGAACAGCGTTACTTTAAGTTTAAAGCCGATGTTGCTCAAATTGCCGAACAGTATCAATCGCCCGCTGGTACTTATTCCCCAGAACAAATGGCCCAGTTAAAAATTGAATGGGTGGAAGTCCAAGAACAAAAATTGAAGGAAATTCTCGCCCATGACATTCAGTGGTTGAATCACAAATACGGCAACAAAATCAAGCATTACGAGGAGGAAATCACCACAGCGCGACAGCGTTACGCAGAAGCCGAATCTCGGTGGCGGCAAGAACGACATTCTGATGCAATGAAGGATACTGTTTGAGACTGAAACCCTCTGTATCTCTCGTTTGTATCGCAGTCTAGATCCCCCTAAATCCCCCTTAAGAAGGGGGACTTTGATCGAATTCTTATCCCCCGTTTTTTAACAGACTTTGATCCGATTCTTGTCCCCCCCTTTTTGACAGACTTTGATCGGACTCTTGTCCCCCCCCTTTTTGACAGACTTTGATCCGATTCTTGTCCCCCCCCTTTTTGACAGACTTTGATCCGATTCTTGTCCCCCCCCTTTTTGACAGACTTTGATCCGATTCTTGTCCCCCCCTTCTTAAGGGGGGCTAGGGGGGATCTGGCCTTAATCGCCAAACAGCAGTCTCTGATTGGGTTTGACCTTAAATTGATCCCAATGGGCACAGTACGATGTCCTCGCATCAGGGGCACCGCAAAAAAAACTTTCCCTAAATCTGCATAAACCCCCCAACCCCTGCGACATCAAAGTATCAACACCCAAAAACTAGACTATGACGAGACATGATACCCCCGTCGAACCCTTACCAGGCTTGGTTCCTGTAGCCACAAACTTCAACTTGTGGCTGCATTGGGAACTCAAGCCGATTTCCTTGACTTTGTTCTTCCTGGAACGTTACAGCGCTATTTTCTCTGGGATAATTGAACTATCCCGATGTGATAGCAACGTGCCTGTGAACACCGACGAACAGTTACGCGAACTTCTACAACTCTTGAAAGACTCCCAACAGGGGAGTCAGAAACAAGAAAGATTCAAAAATCAATTGTGTAAACTGATTCCCGATTTGCCCGGAAGTCGCAAATATCGCGAACCTGATCCTAAGATTGATTTTGATGGAGCACTGAATGAAGCCTATGGCGGGTTTTTCAAAACGCTGCCGATATTTTTGCGGGGAATTGACCTCGATAATATCGCTGATGATGTCTTGCGAACCAGAGTGGTTAAGCGGTTTAATAAAATTATTCAACTCAAAATTCTTGACCAATATCGCAAGTTAGAACGGCAACCTTTTACTTTTAGTTTGGATGCTCCAACTAAGAGCAAAACAGGTGAAGAATTTGATGCTGAAGGAGTGGCTGACGATACCACAGAAGTTGGGATTGAGCAACTGATTGAGCGAGAACAAGCGAAAAATCAGCAGCGCATCGGCCGCCAGCTTTGGCAGTATATTGAAGACGACCCCGATGGAAAACTGCGAAACAGTTATCCCAGTGACAAACCGGATGCTAATTCTCAGTTACTCGCACGGCGATTGCTGAAAGACCCTCCTGATAAATTGTCTGTAATTGCCAGAGAGTTAAACATTAAGTATCAAACTCTAAACTCTCATTGGAAAAGAGCAAGTTTGCCGCTACTTAAAGAAATTGTACTTGAGTTTGGATATCAACCGGAGGAATAATGGTGAATAGCATGGATACTTATTTGTTAGAAATTCCTCTGGAGCAAACTGCGCGCAATTTGGCTTTGCAATTTGCTTCAGAGCAAGCTAATCCGCAAAAAGGCAAGCGGGTTTATTTCAATACCTTGGCGGTTTGGGCGGTTAACTATTTCTTGGAATGGATGGAACTGGAAACCGATATTGATGGCGGTGATAGTTGGCATCCAGGAATGCGGGCGGTTTTGGATGTTGCGGATTTAGTCTTACCGGGAATTGGCAAGATTGAATGCTGTCCGGTGATGCTTGGAGAAACGGCGATTTCTCTGCCGGAAGTGCGCGAAAATCGGATTGCTTATCTCGCAGTTCAGTTTGCGGAACCTTTCGATAAAGTCAAACTTTTGGGCTTTATTCCGGCTGTGGAAATTCAGGAGGAAACTGAAGAGATTTCTCTCACTAATCTCAAACCAATTGAGGAATTGTTGGATTATTTGGATCGAATTGAGTTGGGAATTCCGGTGGCGCAAGTTCTACTTGAAGAAGAGCTATCGGATTTAGAAGAAGCGCTATCGGATTTAGAAGAAGATGACCCCGTACAAGCACAAGTTCGGGAGAAGTTGCAAAACAAATCTATTGCGGAAATTGTGGCAATTCTGAATGGAGTTTATGGCAGTAGTGAGAAATCTGACTGGGGATATGAAGGGGGGAAAGCTTTAGCAAGAATTGGTGCTAGTAGTGGAGGTTTGGGAAATAGAGAGACATCTTTATCTGGTCATCAATCTTCAGATATTGATACGAAAGTGGAAGCGAAACTGAATCGGATTGCTAAAAAGTGGATGAAGAAATTAGCTGAGATTTGGGGAGATGGCGATGAATCTTAGGGCACTCACCGACTGAAGAAACCGGGTTTTTGGCCACATCTGCGGGTGGAAACGAAATATTGTCGTAAAAACCCGGTTTCTGGACTCCCACAACTCAACCCTAAAATTCATTACAATGAATCAATATACCCACCAACTGAAGATACCGTAGGGTGCGTCGCTATCAACAATCTCGAAACAAAATCGAAAGTCTCACAGCGACGCACCCTACCAGATACTAAATTTAGCTATTGTGTCAAGCAAGGAAAAAATAGCCATGATGTCTCTCCAAACAAAAATTGTTGATCAACTGAAAAAGTTTTCTGAAATAGAACTGCAAGAAATCCTCAAGTTTGCTGATTTCCTGTTATGGCAGCGGAGAAACCAAGAAGTAGCTTCGCCATCCGATGAAACTGCCAACAGCGAATCAGAAAATATCGGTGAAGAAGCCTTGGTTCATTATGTTGGTGGAGTCTTGGTCGTCAAAGCAGCATTAAGTCAAACTGAAAAGATGATGAATTGGAATACAATTGTTAACGATATGCGCGCCGAAAGAATGGAGAATTTTATTTAATAATGAACGTTTTATTCGATACTTCCGTTCTGGTAGCAGCGTTAATAGAAGATCATCCCAGTCACTCTCAAAGCTTATCTTGGTTGGAGCGAGTTAGATCGCGGGAGATTGCAGCGTTTGTCTCAACTCACACTATAGCTGAACTTTACTCGGTACTTACTCGAATTCCTCGTCAACCTCGGATTAATCCTGGGTTAGCACAGCGGTTAATTGTAGAGAATTTGAGTGATTTTAATCAGGTTGTTTTGACTGCGGAGGATTACCAAGCAACAGTAAGTAGAATGGTTAGTTTAAACCTGCCAGGGGGAGGGATTTACGATGGGTTAATTGCTCAAGCTGCACTGAAAGCAGGTGTGGATGTGTTGTTGACTCTTAACCCTAATGATTTTACTCGGCTGGGAGATGATGTCAGGCGATTAGTGCAAGTGCCTCTTTAAGCCTCTCCACTTGGAATGAGAATATTGTGTTTGTTGGAGTTTTTGCATGGGGTGGGGGCGGATACCGTCCAAAAATATGATAAATTGCCATGATTTGTAGGGGCGGGTTCACCAACAATATCTGATACAAATCGACAATCTCATAAACCCGCCCCATCCCCGCCATCAATATCGAAATACCGTCAAAATATTGGGTTTTTGGGATTTTTTCATGGGGTGGGGGCGGGTTTTCGAGATTGTGGGTTTTTACCGGAGATGGTTGGTGAACCCGCCCCTACAAGATTTTTCGGGGAATCTGCATAATTTCCCCCCAAATTGCCGATAGATATATATACACAGAAATCAAAGGTAAACTCCAATGGACGAACAACGCCTCGCCGCCTATCTCCAACTGATTCAAGCCCTGCTTGAGTGCCCTAGCGGTGAAGAGGGTGATATTCTCGAAGCCCATCGAGAGTTAGTTGATGCGGATTTTGTGCAAGTCATGGAAGCAGTGGCGGCGAATATGGCAGAAAAGGGCGAATCCAATGCAGGTTGGTTGCAGAATCTGGCGGCACAATTGGCAAATCATGTTCGCAGTACAGCAACTCCTGAAGAGTATTTATCTTTCTTGATGGAGGTGTTACAAGCAACGTCAGATAGTGACGTAAATCCTCAAGTTGTCTATCCTATTTTACAACAAAACTTCGACAAATTGGATTTGAATTTTGCTCAAATATTACAAATTTGGGCCACATCCAAATTCACAAAAGTTACCTCAGAACAAGCTGCATCACTCGCAGGAGTTATTGTCAATTTTGGCAACTTAATTCAGCAGTTTCCCCTGGGGCGGCGGGCATGGAATTTAGAAATAGGCATTGCTTGTTATACCGCAGCCTTAGAAGTCTACAAGCGCGAGAATTATCCCGAAGATTGGGCTATGACTCAAAACAATTTGGGGAATGCCTATAGTGACAGAATAGAAGGACTCAGGGCGGGGAATATTGAAGAGGCGATCGCCTGTTATCGGGAAGCTTTAGAGATTTATACTCCTATAGCTTTCCCTTTAAACTGTCTCATAACTGGTAGAAACCTCGGCAATACCGCTTTCACTGCTGGTTTCTGGGACATCGCCCTGGAAGGATTCGAGAAAGCAATTCAAGCAGTAGAAAAAAGCAGAAGTTGGGCAACTTCCGACGAGATTCGCCAACAGATGATAGCAGAATCCATCGGTGTTTACGAAAAGGCAATTCAAGCTGCTGTCAACAACAACCAACTGGAAAAAGCCATAGAATATTGCGACAGAACCCGTGCTCAGCGATTAGTGGATTTAATGCACAGCAATGACTTGTATGCTAAAGGCGAAATTCCGCCCGCAGTGAAAGAGTATTTGGAGGAATTTAAAGCGAAGCAGCAGCTAATTGACGCAGAAGTTGAACAACTCCGCAATCCATCTGAGGGGAATAAAGAATTAGCCGGTGTGGGGAGTCAGTCGCGGAGTCGGGCGCATACTTCTGCTTACACGAAGAAGATTCAACAATTGGAAGCCGATAAACAGCAAATCTGGGAAAACATTCGCCGTTTAGATCCGGTTTTAGCGGGACAAGTTCAAGTTGTGCCGATGCAGTTTGTGGCGATGCAGCGGTTGATTGATAATTCCCAGACGGCGATTCTTTGTTTTTATACGACGGATGATGACACTCATGTTTTTGTGATTTACAAGGATAAAGCGCCGCAGGTTCACACTTGTCAGGGTGAGGGTTGGGGAAGTTTTCAGAAGTGGATCGATAAGGGTTGGTTGTCGCCTTATTTGGAGGATAGGAAAGGTTGGCGGCAGGGGATGGGTGAGTTTTTGTCTCAGTTGTCGCGGCGGTTGAAGGTTGATGAGTTGATTGGTAATTGTTTGGCGGGGATTGAGGAATTGATTGTGATTCCGCATTTGTATTTGCATCAGATTCCGTTGGCGGCTTTGCCGGTTAATACCCTCGCAACCGAGGAGGGCGGGCACGGGGGCACCGCCCCTACAAATCCAGGGCTTGAGAGTGGGAATTCTTCGCTTGGTGTTGAGGAAGAACCCCCCCAACCCCCCCTTGCTAAGGGGGGGCTTAAGAGTGAGATTTCTGCCCTTACGAAGGAACAAAAATCTCTTCTTTCTCCCCCCCTTAGCAAGGGGGGGCCGGGGGGGGTTCTTAGCGATTATTTCCTAATTCGTTATGTTCCCAGTTGCCGAATCTTGGAGTATTGCAGTCAACGCCCAACTATCGAATCACCGAAATACGGGATTGTAGAAAATGCCACGGATGATTTGTACTTCACTCCTTTTGAGTGCGAACAAATTGCCGAAATTGTGACGGTAACTGAACGCTTAAAAGGAAGTCAACAAGCAACAGTCGCCACCTATCGAAACCTCGCCCAAAATGTGAATGTCATCCACTCCAGTCACCACGCTGTCTCGCGTTTGGACAATCCTTTAGAATCGCGGTTGTTTTTAGGTGATGGAAGTATCACGTTAGGGGAATTGATGACTCCTGGTTGGCGCTTGCCGCAGTTATCGGATGTGTTTATGTCTTGCTGCGAAACTAATTTAGGAGATACGGAAATTACGGATAATCTGCTTAGTTTGGGTACGGGGTTTTTGTGTGCTGGAGCTCGCAGTGTGGTCAGCACTTTGTGGGCGGTAGATGATTTTGCTACTTCGCTGTTTTCGATTTTTTACTATCAGTATCGTCGGGAAGGTTTGAGCCGTCCAGAGGCTTTGCGGCGGGCGCAGGTGCGGTTGCGGACGATTTCGGGGGCGGAGTTGAAGAAGCTTTATCAACCGCAAATCGATGCCCTGCTTCCGAAAATTATTGGGGATTTAAAGCGGAAATTGCATCTGGTACAGGAAGAATTAGAAGACTTGGAATCGCAGCAGGACGAATATGAAGATGGTACGGCTGAGTATAAGGAGTTGGAGGAGAAGTTGAACAAGAAAACGGAGGAGGAAATTGAGATTCGGAAGCGAAAGGAAGGATATGAAAGTTTGCAGAAAAATCTTTACACTATGTCAAATCCTTTTGATGATTTGAGTTATTGGTCGGGGTTTATTTGTCAGGGTTTGCATTAATTTCTTTAGGACTGCCGCCGTAAAAATCAAAGAAACCCAGCTTAAATACCGCGTTTATCTCTTAGTCCGCGAAGGCGGACTTCGTTTGTGTAGACGCGGTTTCAACCGCCGAGTCTTCGTTTGTGTAGACGCGGTTTCAACCGCCGAGTCCTTCGTTTGTGTAGACGCGGTTTCAACCGCCGAGTCTTCTTTAAAAATCCCCTTCATCTACTTGAAATACCGTCAATCCCAAGCCTCTCCACATATCAACAACTTGCTGGCGATCGTCCAACACAAATTTAATGTTATACTTCCCATCAATATGCTGCCGATAGATTTCCTCTTTCATAATCGCATCCTTCCTCATATCTCCGGTTTTTCGCAGATGAATACCAGTATAATTAACCTCATACTGCTGCAACCATTTTTCAGTTTGAGGCTGACAATCATCGGTTCTGCCCGAAACTACGATAATATTAACGCTAGACTGCCACTTGCGGATGGTATCTAAGACGGGCAGATTCGGTAAATCGCGATCGCACTTAGAAGCATCAAAAGGATTTCTACCATTCAAAAGCGATAAAGTACCATCCATATCCACAATAATTGCATCCGGCAAATCGGGATTATATTCCGGTGGCGAAACCGGAACCCGCACATACCTATTATACATCTTCATAATCACATCTTTGCCCACAGAATTGAGTCTTTTCAAATCCCGTTTAATACATTCCTCCACCGGAACTTGCAGGAAAGAATCATTAACTTCCACCACAGCTTGACCTTTGACCAACTCTTTAATATGTTCGATATGCGGGCCAAAATTAGTATCATCAACAATGACGTGCTTCCCGTTTTCCAAAGCCATCAAAATAATCCGATCTCTCAACTCCACAATAAACTTTTCATTCGCCGGCGACCAATGAGAAGCATGAGCCATTTCTCGCAACAAATCTTTATTGCTACGAACCCATCTAGCAGGTTCAGACAGCAGCAACTCTCGCGCAAATTGAGACTTTCCCGAAGCAGGTAAACCGACAAGTACAATAACTCTTTTCATGGTAAATTGCTAATTGGTAATTGGTAATTGGGCATTGGGCATTGGGCATCGGGCATTGGGCATCGGGCATCGGTTAGTCGTTACTGTTTATTGGTAGATCATCACTAATAACAAATAACCAAAACAAATAACAAATAACTTCACACTCGATAATTCATCCGTTAAATCCGTTACAAAATCCGTTGCCGAACTTCATCCGTTAAATCCGTTACAAAATCCGTTGCCGAACTTCATCCGTTAAATCCGTTACAAAATCCGTTGCCGAACTTCATCCGTTAAATCCGTTACAAAATCCGTTGCCGAACTTCTTCTACAATCCCAGATGGATATAATCCAAACCCAATAACTCCTCTATCTTATGAATAGTAACATCGCGGAGAGCTTCTTTCACCCCCGCAACTCTACGCGCCCGCAAAGAAAACAAAATCCCAGAATAGGGCAAATGTTTCACAGCAAATGCAAAATCTTTCTGCACTTCGATAGATTCATGCTGTCGGTAAACCTCCTCAATTTCTTGCACCAAAGATTGATATTTGTCCTTAACTTTTTGGTACAATTCAGTCCACTCAGGAAAATAAGCTAAAAACTCTTCCCCTTCATTAGTCAAGATAATCTCGATCATCCGGCGGGTTGAAAACCCTTCACGCAGATGGGAAATTGCCACATATTGCGGTGACTTAACTTTAACTCGGTTAAAATTAGCATCGCAGATAATATATCCTTCCGAATCCATCGGGTCTAACTGCTGAGACGCTTCGATAACTTCTTTCCAGCTAGTCAAAGCATAAGACTTGACTAATTCCCATCCATATTTATTAGCCCAAGTAGTCGGCTCCATTTCTAGCAATGTTTGAGTATTACGAACGCCGTGAAACACAATTTGATTGTTTTTTTGCTGGACAACTATTCGATTGCAAGGTGTCATCAACTCAAAGATAAAACATTGGTCGGTTTCTTGTGGCAATTGATATCCCAATTCTTGCCAGACTTTCCAAAACAGTTCCGCAAAGCTAAATCCAAAACCATTAACTTCACCCGCTGCGTCGGGAGTTCCGCTAGATTGTACTCTCCATTCTCCATTGTAAAAATAGAGTACAATCAGAGAACCGTCTAGTTTTTCGTAGACTTTGGCACTGTTCCAATCAATTGTAGTGGCGTGAATTTCTCCGTAGTTAAAAAATTTGTCGTAGGGATAAGAAACTATCTGCCAATCTTGGGATGAGTCTAAAATGATTCCCCGACACTGTTGGACTATTTTTTCTCCCAGCGGGGATTCTATCTGCGAGTATTTCAGACAGACGAGATGAGGATATTGCCGATCGCGCGTAACCTTGATATGATAAGTTTCGGACAAAGTTTCTAATCCGTACTGGCGCAAATACTCTTGCAGTTCCACGATCGACTCCTAAATTACTCGCCTTTTATATCTTATCTGTGGTCGCATATTTTAGCAACTTTGTCAAGATTATGTAAAAAAAAATATTTTTACGGAAAAGCTATTATCGATTATGTATTTTGAATTATGGTTTTACCTAGGTGAATCCGGTTCTGTGAACAACTCGAATATTTTAAAATTGAGAAAAAAATGAGCAAAAAATTATTAATTGTGGCAACTTCTGTGTGCCTATTGACTGCTTTAGTACCTACATCCGTAGCTTTTGGAGTGTCGGCATCACCGCAGCGACAAGGGGAAAAAAAACAACTTGCAGAAGCGGGTACTGCGGTTAAAGTAAGTGAAATTTTGCGCCAGTTAAAAGGCAAAACGCAAGTGCCGATTTTTATTCCCAGTCTTCTTGATTCAGAAAAACTTTACTATCAAACCACGGCAAAAGCAGATAGCTATACTATTTCAATGGAGTATACAGCAGATTGTCGTGGTACGGGAGCTTGCACTTTTGGGGAAATTCGAGCTCAAAAAGGTGGTGAGTTTTCGACAAAAATCGAAGGGGTAACTAAGACGTTAAAAAATGTGCAACTTGCGGGGGGTATGAAAGGAGTTTTTCATAACGGTTGTGGGGCTTACTGCACAGCTTCTGTTGAGTGGAAATCTCAGGGAGTTCTTTATACCGTAGCAATTAAAAATGGACGGGAATCTGATGTAATTAAGATGGCAAATTCGGCGATTCAAGCTGGGAAACGTTGAGTTTTGATGAGGTCTAGCTTGTGGAACAGGCCGTCGGGTCTGTTCTTAACAATAGTAAAATGGGTAAGCTGTTGCGTGTATTTCTTGCAGTTGCGATCGCCCATAGCGCAATAAAAATTCATATCGTGGGGAGTAAATCTATGCTCTGGGGCGAGTCGATCGCCTCACAGGACTGGCCAGAACACTTTATGGGAAATATAATAGAGGCTGGTTGGTAGTGGCGCTCCAAATCTGATATTTATATTTTTTTATGGGCTGAATTATCCCAACTGCCGATTAAAGTCCCCACCTGCGGTAGGCTAGATCAGGTGAATATATTGGCTCATTTCAAGCTCGATCTTATGTCTACAACCGCATCTGCTCCCTCACGAACCGTCCGCATCGGTTCCCGCAAAAGCCAACTCGCTCTAGTCCAAACACACTGGGTGCAAGCAGAGCTACAGAAACATTTCCCGCAACACACTTTTGAAGTCCACACGATGTCCACCCAAGGGGACATAATTCTGGATGTAGCGCTGGCTAAAATTGGTGACAAAGGACTTTTCACTAAAGAATTAGAAACGGGAATGCTGAACAATGAAACGGATTTTGCCGTTCATTCTCTGAAAGATTTGCCGACAAATTTGCCCGAAGGTTTAATTTTAGGATGCGTCACCGAACGGGAAAATCCTGCTGATGCTTTAGTTGTACACGAAAAACATAAAGACAAGCAGCTCGATACACTACCAAAAGGTGCGGTTATTGGTACTTCTTCCCTCAGACGACTGGCTCAATTACGCCACCATTTCCCTCATTTTGAATTTAAAGATATTCGTGGGAATTTGAATACTCGACTTGCTAAATTAGATGATGGTGGTTACGACGCGATTATTTTAGCAGTGGCGGGATTGGAAAGATTGGGTATGGGCGATCGCATCCACCAAGTTATCGCCCCGGAAATCTCCCTCCACGCCGTCGGACAAGGTGCTTTGGGCATCGAATGTCGCGCCGGAGATCCAGAAATTCTGGAAGTGATTAAAGCTCTAGAACACTCGGAAACTGCCCAAAGATGTTATGCTGAACGGGCTTTTCTGCGGGAATTGGAAGGCGGCTGTCAAGTGCCGATCGGTGTCAATACTAAAATTGAAAACGGTCAATTAACTTTAACCGGAATGGTATCTAGTTTAGACGGTTTGCGGTTGGTGAAAGATACTGTTAGTGGCGCAGCCGAAACTGCTGAAATGCTGGGAATTGACCTCGCCCACCGCTTGCGCGATCGGGGAGCTAGTGAAATTTTGGAGGAAATTTTTAGGGAAGTTCAACGAGGTTCTTGAACTTTGAAATAGCTCTATTTTTTACGGTTTTAGACGAGAATAATCGCCTTTTATAAAATAAAACTAATTGGCGGTTCGCTTGGACAAAACAGGTACATTAGCAGTCTGTTAGTAGATTTTAGATGGGATTTTTAAAGAGGACTTAGGCACTGGATTTATGAAACCCGGATTCTTCTATATCAGGTCGTAAAATTAACGATTTTTTCTAGAAACTGGGTTTCTCTGCGTCAGTCTTAATCATAGTAAAAATCCCAATCAAAAATCTACAATTAAACAGCCAAGATTAATCAACCATCTATTTCAGGGAAAGGCAAAATATGAGCGTTCGGGAAACTCAATTAAGGCTAGATTTGGCAAAAGTTCAGCAACTTTATCGCAAAATGCAGGCCGATAAAAAAGCTTTGCAGCAGCAATTGAAAGAGTTCAAAACTCAGACTGGCAATTTTTCTGATCTAGTTGAGCAAGTTTTGCCGTCTGTAGTTTCAGTTTATGTGATGGATTGGGATACGGGAGAAGAAATTTCTTCGGGTAGTGGTTTTTTTGTAACGCCGGACACGATTGTGACTAACTATCATGTTGTGGAAGATATTGCTGATGAAGATTATTTCTATGAAGAAGATGAAGTCGAACAGGTTTTAGTGGAAACTAATGACGGGAAGTTGAGAATGGCTGAGGTGATATTTACTGGTAATGCGGAAGAGGATTTAGCCTTGCTGTTGGTTACTGGTTTTGTGCTCGATCCGAAGACTGGTGAACAAGTAGAATCTCCTGAAGAATATCCTCCTTTAGAGTTGTGTTTTGATGTGAAAGTGGGCGATCGAGTAATTGCTGTGGGAAATCCTTTGGGACAGTTGGCTGCTGCTGTAAGTCAGGGGATTATTAGTGGAATTCGGGAACCGGAGGAGTATGAGGAAGGTGAGGATGATGAGGATGATATGGCTGAGGTGAAGGTGTTAGAAACTGATGCGTCGATTAATCCGGGAAATTCTGGTGGCCCGTTGATTAATATGGCCGGTCAAGTGGTGGGGGTGAATACGTGGGGATTGGAAGATGCTGATAGTGTTAATTTGGCGATCGCCTCCATCGCCCTGGATGACTTTTTAGCGGGTTTTGAGGAGACTTTTGAGGATGATTCTGATGATTAGTTGGTAGTTATTGGTGATTTGTCAAAAGGGCGATCGCACTTTTTGTCACCCTAAATCTAGGTAGATTGGCGGGGATGGATGGAAAGGGCGATCGTTCTTTTTTGCAGATTATATGGTGATTCGCTATGGAGTAATACCAATTTCATAAAGTAGCGCTACATATCTACCCCCCCAACCCCCCCTTATTAAGGGGGGGCTAAGAACTACATCTGTAGTAGGACTTGATGAAAATGGTATAAGTGGTTGGGGGTTATTCCTTGGGTGGGGGCGGGTTTATTAAGATTGTTTGTGGGTGATAAAAATTGTCGGTGAACCCGCCCCTACAGGTACGATATAGTTATCATGACTAACAACCAATAACAAATAACAAATAACCAATAACCAATAACAAACAACAAATAACCAATAACAAACAACAAAGTTTAATTACTTTGTTCCAAAAAAGTTTGGACTCGACCGTTGGGCCGCAGAACAACTCGAATTCTGGGGGGGGTTCCATTAGAAACCGCAGAAACAAAAGGCTCACCGACTAAAGGCATATTTGTGCGATCGATATAATCTCCTGCTGCCTTTCCCATTGGCATAATATTTTGGATAGACCCTGTTTCATCTATCTGCAAACTGTATTCCAAAGTTTCTTGCATACCTTCTGGCGGCTTCCAGCGTTGCTCAAAATAAGTTTTCGCTTCAGAAACTTGGGGGATTGTATCAAATAAAGTGCGATTTGCTTTGCTCCCACTTGCTACTTTGTTGTTGTCTGACTCAGTTTTGGGTTGAGCATCCTCAAGGGGTGGTAGTTCCGTACTGCTTGGGGGAACAATCGGCCCGATGGGACGAGGGATTGATTCTTGGGGCGGAATTTGGAGCCGCGAAGCAGATAGGGAGGGCGGCAGGGGTGGCGCTGCGGTGGGCCCTAGCCTTGGTGGTACGGGGGGAGCTAGTATCTGTGGCGCCCGTGGGGCGGGGGGGAGTGCATTGGGTGCTGAGGGTGGCTGGGAAGGGGCAGAAATTGGCAGTTCTGCGGGTGCGGGAATGGTGATTATTTGCCCTTGAGGATTGGGTGCTGCATTGGGTGCTGCATTGGGTGCTGCATTGGGTGCGCTGTTATTAGGTGGAAATAGCACGGCTGGCTGCTGGATGGGGCTGGGTTTGTTAATGGCGGGAGTTGGAGAGGCGGCGATGGGGGGTAAGCTGGGACTGGAGGATGGGTTGCTGTTGAGGGGCGGGGGCGGTAGGGGTGGCAAGGTTGGCGTGGCTGAGGGGGTTGGCGCTGGGGGCGTTGGTGTTGCTAGGGCCGGACTGGGAGACACACCGACAGCTAGGTTTGGCTGGGGAGTTGGGCTGGATGCTTGAGTGCCGGGGGCTGAGGCGATTTCTGCCGATCGACTCTCCTGAAGCACTTTGATGACACCTGTGGTTAAACCGACGCTGGCGACAACCATTGCAGCCACTTTGACCCAAGGTGAGGCCTGGGGGCGTTGGGGCGATCGACCGAGGTTCGGAAGTGCCATCACCTCGCTGCTGTATTGATCCAAAGCCGTGGCTAAATCAAACAGTTGGACGGTACTCAAGGGAACTACCGGCCCGGATTCTGCCACTGTCAAAGAGCCTAAGAATAAGTTGTGGGAGAGCAGGCCGCGGGGTTTCAAGTGGGGATGAACCGGAAGATCCGCATTTTTTTGTGCCTCTGAAGAGTTTGACTCAAAAATTGTTGTTTCTGAAGGGTTTAAAGATTCATGCAGGATGACGGGGCTGCGGGCTGGTGCTGAGTCAGTTTTCCCCAGGCTATCCTTAGCTTCAGATGTGAGGCTGGTTTCCCAAGGGCGGGATTCGCCCAGAAAGTTTTGAATGTAGAAGTTGACTGCTTCGTGGAGGGCTTCTAGTTGCAGCCGATCGCCCTTGAGAGTAACGTGTTCGGTATCTGGCAGTCGCGGATCGTCGAGTCGCAGTTCAAAACTCAGAGATTTCAACACGGGTTTGCCCGCCCAACGAGATAGGGGCGAACTTTTAGCTGTAATTTCCAGCGTGCAAGTGGGGGGCGTGTACCGTTTTAGAACCATAAAAGGAAGGAAGAAGGAAGAAGGAAGAAGGAAGAAGGAAGAAGTCACCCCCCCTGCCCCCCCCAAGGGGGGAAATTCAGGAAGAAGGAAGAAGTCACCCCCCCCTGCCCCCCCAAGGGGGGAAATTCAGGAAGAAGGAAGAAGGAAGAAGGAATTCTCGTTACCAGGCTCTGCCTGGTAACGCAGATCCGGAGGCTCTGCCTCCATTTCATGAGTTTATACTTAATTCTTAGCCCGATCGAGCAGAGCTAACCAGAGGCGACGGTGGCCGCCGGGACTGCTGTAAAAAAGTAGATCGATCAAGAGTTTGAGAGCTAAATTGGTTAGTTGTGCGCCGGATAAGTTTTCTGCATCTTCCATGCGATCGCCATAAGTATTACTGAATCTGTCGATATAATCTCCCAGCAAAGCGACGGTGTGAGGTTCGCGATTTTGCTCTGCCATTTGTTCTAGCAGTGCTACAGCGCGACGGATTAAGGCTTGGTGCTGTTTTGCCAAATGACAGCTAATCAAAACCAGCGATCGGGCTTCTTCCACATCCAGTTTTTTCCGTCCCCCCTGGCCTTTCCGCAGCGGGTTAGACTGGCGTAGTCGCCATAATGCCACGCGATCGGCCACCATTGACTCTAAATTCAGTTCGACTGCCACCTTGAGTATTGCCTCCGAGCCAATCCCCGCCAGTGCCTCTAGGGCTAACAGCACTAAATCCAGTTGAGATTTAATGTTGTCCAACTGGGTAGGTTCTGGTGCTTTTTGGGTCAATTCTTCCCAGTTGGGAGATGTGCCCGCTTCGTTGGTGGGAGTGGAGGACTTTACGATCGAGCGCATAGCTTCAGCATAGGAAATTAATACAGGTTCAGGCTGGATCTCTAACAGTGTGCGGTGATGGCGCTTGTTACCAGCATCGCAAAAACAACTCTGTTAATCTTGATCCACACCCATGAGCTTTGATTTCGGCAACCCTGACTGTTAGACGGAATGGCGAGTTGCAAAGTTGCGTTTTTAAGTGCGATCGCCCAAAACAAACCCATAACCCAAATTTCCCCCCAACTATGCTACGCCACAGAGCGATCGAAATCAAATCAGTGTTTTGAAGCGATCGGGACCTATATCAATCCAAAGATCCTAGCTATCTCGAATGCTACTTATAGTCTGTCGCTACTTATAGTCTGTCAGATTATAGTTGTCGTTGCTTAGTCTGGCGCAATCTATGGATATTACGGAGCAATTTGGTAAAAAAGTTAGACATTTCAGAAAGCTCAGAAATCTTTCCCAAGATCAGCTTGCAGAACTATCTGAATTACATCGTACTTATATTGGCTCAGTTGAACGAGGTGAAAGGAATATAACGCTACTTAATGCCAGCAAAATAGCCAAGGCATTATCCGTTAGTTTAGCTGAACTGGTAACAGATGATGACTGAAAGAAAACTAGAGCAAATTTTAGCAAGATACCAAAACTCATTTACAGAAAAAGTTTATGCAGAAAAGAATGAAGAACACGATATTTTAATGGATGTGTTTGGTATTTCTCCCATAATAAAAAAAGAAAATAAGCAATATTGGGGACGTGAGTTAGGAATGTGTTGGCAATTGTTAGTTACGGAAACCTGCAAAGCATATTGCAGTAGTTTTCAGCCAGCATTTAAAGTGGGAAGTGATGAGCCGTGCGATCTGATTGTTGATGGGTACGCGATAGATACAAAATATCGTATTGGCTCAGGAGATTCTGGAACACTGAAAAAGTTCAAATCCTATGGCCCACTACTTCGTACTTATAATTATGAGCCAGTTTTTTTAATACTTAGACAAGATAATTTGCCCGCAGCTATTACAGCGTGCCAAGTAGGGACTTGGAGAGTTTACACTGGCGATGCTTCGTTTGAGTTTATACAAACAATAAGCGGGTTTGATTTGAAGTCATTTCTTACTGAAAGAGTGGGAGAATTCCCTGTACACCGCTGAAACTATCTAGGCGCTTCTTGATAATTTCTATGTAGTCAGGTACTATTTCAATGCCAACATACTTAATCCCAAATTCTTGCGCCGCCAGCAATGTGGTTCCCGATCCTGCGAAAGGATCGATTAGAATAGAATTTTCCAAGCGCGGTACAAATATTTCAACCAGTTGTCTCATTAGAGCGATCGGTTTAACCGTACAATGGACGTTAAAATCCTCGGTTTTTTCACGCTGTATACCTTCTAAAATATTGGACTGAAAACCACCAAACCGATCTTTAGTATAAAAAAGACCAGTACCATACTCCTGTAGAGTTTCCAAGTAATTATTGACCAGTGGTTTTTGAAGTACGCAGATTGCTTCCCATTCATTCCTGAGACAACTGTGCCAACCATCCCATTTTTCGGGATTTTCATATCCTTTCTTCTCGAACTGTTGTTTGATATTGACACCTTTAGGGATACCACTCGATCTTTTATAAACAAGCATATCTCTCGCATAGAATCCAGCATTTTCCAGGGCTACTTGTACGTGAGCAACAGTTCTTGTGCTGTTGAAAACTAAAACTGTCGCACCCGGTTTGCAGATCCGAAAAAGCTGCTCACCCCAATCCAAACACCACTGCTCATAATCCAGAGTATTTTTACGATTCCTTTGATACCATTTTTCGTTTCTGACTCCACCTGCTAAACCACTGCCATAGGGAATATTTTTAACAAGGGTTTTATTTCCCTTGCCATTCACTTTTTCCCTACGCCTTTGAATTTCCGAGTCATCCCATTTATGACCAATAAATTCATAATTATAAGGCGGGTCAGTGATACACGCAGAAAAATAATTTTCTGGCAATGTCTTCATCACTTCACGACAGTCGCCAACCAAAACTTCATTTGAGGGAGCTTGTCTCATTAGTCTGGCAGTTTACTCAAGTGGGAACTCAAATTTCAATTATGCCACATTTGCAGTATCTAGCAAGTATAAATAAGTTGTGAAACTCTCTTCTCTTTCCGAACTTCGCGTTCTTTGCGTCTTCGCGGTTCGTTTAAAAAAAAATCACAACTCATTTAAAATCGCTATAGGCAGTCCAAATCATAGATTCAATCCAGCTTGTTTTGCTGCCTACAAACCTATAATCAGTAATCCACCAGAAATACCTCAATCCTGACTACTTCAAAAAAGCGATCGTCACACCTCCACCTCCCTCTTTTTGACTAGCCAACTCATAGCGAGAAACCTGCGGATGAGTGTCCAGAAATTCGTGAATACCCCGTCGCAACTGTCCCGTACCTTTGCCGTGAACTATCCACAGCACTCCGTATTCAAAGGCTTTGGAAAGAGCTCTGTCTACTTCAATTTCCGCATCGGAAACTCTCGCGCCTCGCAAGTCGATCGTATTATTAGCAGTCCGAATTGCGATTTCAGGATTTGGTTTGGGAACTTCCGACTGAGCTTGTTTAGCCTTAGCAGTAGCCTGTGCTTGAGCTGCTATCTTGGCTAATTGAGCTTTAGTTTCAGGTTTTTGACCATCGAGGGATTCAATTTCTGCCAGTTTGACAGTCATTTTCATAATCCCAAACCTGACGCTCAATTCTTCGTTAGCATCTGGCCCGCTGAGGACTTCGGCGGTTTGGCCCAAGCTGGGAATGCGGATGCGATCGCCCACTTTTGGCATAAAACCCGGTTTCGGCTTAGCCGGTGCTTTGCGCGAGGGCAAGTGTTTGGCGGAAATTTGATTTAAGGTTTCTGTCGCAACTTGAGCATTTTGAGCAGTTTGGTCGCCAGATTGTAAACGACGAATGATTTGAGCAATTTCTGATTTTGCCGTACCTATAGCCTCATTTACTGCCACTTCCTGAGCAATTTTTAGTTCCCGCTCTCTTTCTTTCAAAGCTGCTGCTTTTTGAGAAACTTCCTGGTGGAGTTTTTCGGTTTGTTGCAGCAGTTGGGTTGCTTCTTTGGCTTTGGTTTCCTGTTTCCGCCGCTGAGCTTCGAGTCCAGCAATTACTTGATTGACATCGACAGAAGCACCCCCAACATAGGTTTGAGCTTCTGCAACTATTTCTGGTAGCAAACCGAGTCTTTTGGCAATGCTTAGAGCGTTGGAACGTCCGGGAATTCCCCACAGTAACCGATAGGTTGGCTGCATGGAACTGTCGTCAAATTCCACTGAGGCATTTTCAAAGCGGGAGTCTTGATATTTGAGGGCTTTGAGTTCGCCAAAGTGGGTAGTTGCGATTGTTAATAGGGAGTTTTGGGCGAGGTATTGCAACAGGGCGATCGCCAATGCACTACCTTCTGATGGATCAGTCCCCGCTCCTACTTCATCTAATAAAACTAAGGATTTGGGAATGGGGAATTGGGCATCGGGAATGGGGAATTGGGCATCGGAAACCGTGTCCCATGAGCGTAGTCGAAGGGTAGTCGAAGTATCGGAAACCGTGTCCCATGAGCGTAGTCGAAGGGTAGTTGAAGTATGGGGAATTGGGAGGTCTGAATCCTCTTCTCCTCCTTTTTTCAAGACTGCTAAGATGCGGCTGATGCGACGAATGTGACCGCTGAAAGTTGACAAACTTTGCTGCAAAGATTGCTCGTCACCAATATCTGCCAAAATGTGGTCGAACCACGGCAATTCTACAGGTTCGCGGGCGGGAACAAACATTCCTGATTTTGCCATTAAAGCTGCTAATCCCAAGGTTTTGAGGGTGACAGTTTTGCCGCCGGTGTTGGGGCCTGTGATGGCGACGACGCGAATGTGCGGTGCGATGGTTAAATCGATCGGCACTACTGGAAAGCCTTGTTCGTATTGCTGTTGCCAAACTAACAGGGGATGGCGCAACTGGCGCAGGGTAATTTGCGATCGCAAGTTGGGAATTTTTACTTTGCTGTTTTCTGGATTTTCCTCCTCTGTTATTTCTCCATCTTTTGGTGTTAACTCTGTGTTTCCCAATTCAATAAATGTCGGCGGATTTGCTTGTAGCCAAAAGCCGTAACGCGCTTTGGCTGTGGCTAAATCTAAAGTTGTCACTACCACCAACAATCTATCTAAGTCTGGTTTGACTACTGCTACTTGTTCCGTCAGAGCGCGGCGAACTGCTTCTTCTTCGACTTGTTCTTGTCTGAGAAATTGCCGCATTTGGTTGTTGAGATTTACTGTATTGTGGGGTTCTACATACAGTGTCGCGCCGCTGGCTGAGGAGTCGTGAACGATGCCCGGTATTGCATCTTTTTGGGGAGCTTTGACGGGAATTACAAAGCGCGCGTTTCTTTGGGTAATTACTTGTTCTTGGACGGCGTTGGATTGTCGCTGCAAAATTCCTTGTAATATTTGATAAATGCGATCGCGCAACTGTCGTATTTGAACTCTAATTCCTGCTAACTTAGGAGTGGCGCGATCGGCTACTTGGGCGCGATCGTCTATACACCGATGTATTTCTTGTTCGATTTCAGGATAAGTCCGCAATTGAGCAGCCAAATCCTTCAGTGTCGGCACATCTGGCTGGTTGTCAATGATGCGGCGCAATTGTCTCGCTCCCGCCAGGGTGGTAGCAATCGCCAGCAATTCTTCGCCACTGAGCAAACCTTGAAGTTCAGCTCGTTGCAGCGAAGTACCGATGTCTTGGATGCCTTCAAAAGCCAAAGCACCGCCGGGACGGTTATCTAACTGATAAGCTTCCTGAGTTTGAGCTAGCAATTCTGCTGTTTCAGCTTGAGATTCCGGGATTTGGAGGTCCTGGGCGGCGGCGACACCGAGTTTGGTGGCCGCGAAGGTAGCCAAGTGCTGACACAAGCGCGACCATTCTAATAGTTCGAGTGTTTCGGATTGAATCAAAGTTGAGGGGTTGTTGGTAATTGGCATTCCCAGGCGCTGACCGAGAAGGGTTATTGACGATAATATCAATTAATTTTAAAGTTTTTTGGAGTTTCTGGGGGTAGTTATTGGTAATTTTTGGTAACATTTAATTATTTTAATTTTAAATATACAGTGATAATTCTGGCTGTTGTATCCTGAAAGGTAATTTGTGGAGCTGGTGTTATGGGAAAGATTTTGGCGATCGCGGATGCTCTGACTTTAGAAGTCCTGCAAGAGTTCCTCTCAGGGGAGGGACATCAGGTGATAGTCGCCCCTGATGCTCAGTCTGGGTTAGATTTAGCTGAGCAAACCTCCCCAGATTTGGTAATTTGTGAGGGGACTTCACCTCAAATTGAGTGGTTAGATTTGTATCGGATGCGGGCGGGTAACTCAGAATTTGGTACCATTTATGTGATTTTGCTGGCTGCATCAGACCAGTTTGACTCCACAAAATTAGATGTGCTAGTGGACGATTTTGTGCTGCAACCCATAGTTAAGCAGGAATTGTTGGGGCGGGTACGAGGTGGTTTTCGATCGCGCCAGTTGAGGGTACAGTTGGAGCGATCGCAACAAGAAGTGCAACAGTTCCAGCATCGGATTAGAGAAAATGAAAAAACGTCTAACCTGGGTGAATTAGTATCTGGCATTGCCCACGAAATTAACAATCCGATTACTTTTATTTACAGCAATCTGACTCACATACAAACTTACGCTAATGATTTGATAGAACTCTTGCGAATGTATCAAAAACAGTTAGTTAATCCTAGCCAAGAGATTCTGCAAAAACAACAAGACATGGATGTGGAATTTCTGCTGGATGATTTCTTGAAAATTGTCAGTTCCATGCGCACGGGGAGCGATCGCATTCGCCAAATTATCTTGTCGGTACAGGAATTTTCCCGCAGCGATCGCTCCGGTTGGCAATTATTCGACGTTTCAGACGGTTTAGAAAATACTCTTTTACTATTGCAACACCGCTTACCTGCTCGCGAAGGCAGGCGCGATATCAAGGTGGTGAAGGACTACGGCAATTTGCCACAAATTGAGTGTTATGCCGGTCAACTCAATCAAGCTTTTCTGAATATTATGAATTATGCGATCGATGCTTTGGAAGAGTCTAGTCAAGAATTGAACGAGTCCGAAGCAATCAACTTTAAACCCGTGATTTGGATTCGCACTCAGGTGGTAAGTGCTCAGCGCATTGCCATTGAAATTGCTGATAATGGCATCGCCATGAGCGAAGAGATAAAAACCCAAATTTTCGATCGATTTTTTGTTACGAAACCTGCCATGGATGCCAGCACCATAGGACTTGCTATCAGTTATGACATAATTGTCGAGCAGCACAAAGGGGAATTGAAGTATTTTGCCCAACCGGGTAAAGGTACTCAATTTCGGATCGAACTACCCCAGCGACACAGTTAATTAATAGACATCTCCACAAAAGCCAGTTATTGAACAGGCATTGTTTTGCAAATATTCGTAGGGGCGAAGCATGACCGCTGTAAATCTATGGCGCGAGCTAATAAATTGTCTGCGGTCATGCTTCGCCCTTACTTACTCAAATATGCAAGCATATTATATCTTCAAATCCGAGCCTCAATCTTTAGGGAATGTAAAATTTTGTATATCCTGGTGCCAAAAATCGAAAAATAGGAGATGCTAGATATTAAGAACTACGCAAAAACAAATTTTAATTAGGTAATAAAATGGTAATAGCAGCACCAGTTCTATCGGGCAATCAGTCGATTTTTCAAGCTCGTTACGACAACTTTATCGGTGGGAAATGGGTAGCACCAGTCAAAGGCAAATACTCAGAAAACCTGTCTCCCATTACCGGAAAATCAATTTGTCAAATCCCGCGATCGACCGCCGAAGATGTAGAATTAGCCCTAGATGCCGCCCACGCAGCCGCATTCAACTGGGGTAAGACTAACCCCGCAGAAAGGGCGCGGATTATACACAAAATAGCCGATCGCATGGAAGAAAACCTCGATCGCCTAGCCATCGCCGAAACCTGGGACAATGGTAAACCAATCCGCGAAACCACATTAGCAGATATACCACTGGCGATCGACCACTTCCGCTACTTCGCAAGCTGCATCCGAGCTCAAGAAGGGTCCATCAGCCAACTCGACGAAACCACCGTCGCCTACCACTTCCACGAACCCCTAGGCGTCATCGGACAAATCATACCCTGGAACTTCCCCATCCTCATGGCCGCCTGGAAACTAGCCCCCGCCCTCGCCGCCGGAAACTGCGTCGTCCTCAAACCAGCAGGCCCAACCCCCGCCTCAATCCTAGTCTTAATGGAAATCATCGCCGACTTAGTACCAGACGGCGTAATCAACATCGTCAACGGACCAGGCGCCGAAATCGGCAAAACCCTAGCCACCAGCAGCCGCATCGCCAAAGTCGCCTTCACCGGCGAAACCACCACCGGGCGGCTAATCATGCAATACGCCTCCCAAAACATCATCCCAGTCACCCTAGAATTAGGCGGCAAATCCCCCAACATTTTCTGTGAAGACATCTGCGCCAAAGACGACGATTTCCTCGACAAAGCCATCGAAGGATTTGTGATGTTCGCCTTCAACCAAGGAGAAGTTTGCACCTGTCCCTCTCGCGCCTTAATTCACGAATCAATCTACGACCAATTCATCGAAAAAGCCCTCTCCCGCATCCGCCAAATCAAACAAAACAACCCCTTAGACTCCACAACATCCCTAGGCGCACAAGTATCCATCAACCAAATGGAAAAAATCGCCGAATACGTCAAAATTGGCCATGCAGAAGGCGCAGAATGCCTAATTGGCGGCGAAAGAAACATCTTATCTGGGGACTTAAAAGAAGGCTATTACTTCCAGCCCACAGTCTTTAAAGGTGACAACAAAATGCGGATTTTTCAAGAAGAAATCTTCGGACCAGTATTAGCAGTCACCACCTTCAAAGACGAAGCCCAAGCCTTAGAAATTGCCAACGATACACTCTATGGTTTAGGCGCAGGAGTTTGGACTCGCGACATCAACGCCGCCTATCGCATGGGCCGCGCCATTCAAGCCGGTCGCGTCTGGACAAACTGCTACCACCTCTATCCAGCCCACGCAGCATTCGGCGGCTACAAATCATCTGGAATCGGGCGCGAAAACCACAAAATGATGTTAGACCACTACCAACAAACCAAGAACTTGTTAGTAAGTTACAGCCCCAAAGCTTTAGGTTTCTTCTAAAATTTTAGAGTCCAGAAAGGAAGAAGCAAAAAAGACCAACTTAAAAAATTAGTCAACTCCTTCTTCCTCTCAGCCCTCTGCGCCCTCTGCGCCCTCTGCGGTTAATAAAAAAAAGCTAATTCAAAAACGAAATAAAACTGCTACACAAACCGACTAAAATGGAAACAATCGCCAAAGTCACTGCCACCCAAACAGCCTTAAAATTAATCAACTATCTCAAAACCCAACACGGAGAATTGATGTTTCACCAATCCGGTGGCTGCTGCGATGGTAGTTCCCCCATGTGCTTTCCCAAGGGCGAATTGATAGTTGGTGATGTGGACGTATTACTCGGCGAAATAGGCGGTTGTCCTTTCTATATCGCAGCACAGCAATACGAATATTGGCAGCACACACAGTTAATTATAGATGTAGCATCGGGACCAGGAGGCAGCGATTTTTCTCTGGAAGGGCCGGAGGGAGAACGTTTTATTACTCGTTCCCGCTTGTTTGCTAATGCCGATCGACTCTAAGTTTTGTAACTGGGATATATTGTTATCTTGGATGCAATCTAGAGCCTTCTATCTCAGAAGTTGAAAAAACGGATGAACGCTATAATTATTGGTTGTGGCTATGTTGGAAGTGTCGTTGCCCAGCATTGGCAAAACCTGGGTCACGCAATCACTGCAACGACGACAACGCCAGACCGAATTGGGGAGTTAGAGAAAGTTGCCAACCAGGCGATCGTCCTGCAGCGCTGCGATGAAGAGACATTACAGACGATCTTGCAAAATCAAGATGTGGTCTTCCTGAGTGTCGCTCCTACAGCAAACGAACCAGTAGATGCCAAGATGTACGAGCAGACATACCTGCATACGGCCAACAACCTTGTTCTTGCCTTGAAGCATTTTCCCAACGTCAAACAACTCATTTATACCAGTAGTTGTGCGGTGTATGGCAATAGTAATGGAGCCTGGGTGAGTGAAGTGTCACCTGTGGCACCAGCTAACAGACATGGAGAGATTTTACATGATACAGAGCAAGTTTTGCTGTCAGCATCCAGCCAAGATTTGAAAGTATGTATCTTTCGCCTTGGAGCAATTTATGGACCCGATCGCGATCTCAAGAAACGGTTTACTAAGCTTGCAGGCACAACTCGCCCAGGCTCAGGCAATCATTTCACCAATTGGATTCATTTGGACGACATTGTATCAGCAAGTGAGTTTGCGCTCGATCGTCAATTACAAGGAATTTATAACCTGGTGAATGATGTGCCGATCGCGGCTCGTGAATTGTTTAAACAACTGTGCGATCGCTACGAATTACCTGAAGTGGAATGGGATGCGTCAGATGCCAAAAGTCCATCGAACGATCGGCGCATATCGAATCAGAAGCTCAAAGCAGAAGGATACCAGTTCATTCATCCGAAAGTCGAAGTTTGAGCCTGTTAAATGGCGAATACATCAGCCTTTTGAGCCTGTTTTTCGTAGATTAAAGTGCAGCTTTGCAGCGAATCATTGGTATCTGGTGTCCAACGCATGGAGGCATAATAGGGAGTCTTGAATCGATCGCTCGAAATAACCACCTCGATTGCATCTGGAAATTGGATTTGTAGAAAATCGCCTTGCACTTCAATCGGTTGAGGAGGAACTGGCAATTGAGCCATCTCATCCAATGAAATATAAGTCCCCCCTACCGCTTGAGTAGGAAGCATGAGCCAGTCCACTCGATCGATCCTACAGTCAGTTTGTTCAGACCACCAAGGTTGGGCTGTCTCTTCCTTGCTCTCTCTGAATAATGAAAATAGGTTGGGTTGAAGGCTATTATCGGGGGATTTGTAGTACATCACCACCACACTCGTTCTCTTGCCTGACGCCAAGAGGTAAGGTTCAAAATAGAATCTTGAACCTTTTCGATCGTGCCCAACCATTATGTCAGAAGAATGGGGATTAAAAAGCAGATAAGCCTCTGGATCGACCGGATGGATAATCAGCGGATTACCCAAGGTCAAAACCCATTGTTTCTGGGTGACAGTTTCTGTCATCCGACTCCTGAAGTCGAGGGAATGGGTGACAGTTTGCCGATCGTCAGAAGGAATGAAGCTGCGTACAGAATCAAGAATATCGAGAACCTGCCCTGCGGCATCATATCTAACCAATACCCCTTGCCAACGTCCGCAGTGATGAGCCATGAAAGTTTCCCACTGCTGTTGAGCAGTCAAAGGTACTTTGGCGGTGATAGACACTCTGTTCTGTGACATTGCCGTATCCCTGTTTTCCCTATACATTAATCAAAACGTCTGACTTCAGTAGTCATTAGTCATTAGTCATTTGTTTGTTGCCAGTACCAATGCCCTGTTTAGCAAACTATTTTCCTTAACTAATTTAAGCTTTCGCATCAGTAATTAAAGCCAATTCAACTTTGTCTTCAGCGCTTTTACTCACTTTTGCGTGTAAACCAGGACCGAAAAAAGTAGCTATTTTTGCCTGTTTTTCTTCCCAGAGTTCGATCGGGATTAAGGGCGAATGAAACTCTAGAATTAATCCATAGGCACCATCGATAGAAACTTCCCGTAACCCTCGCAGCATCGGTCTTTCTTCGTCTGTAGGGGCCAAACCCAAGCGTTCCAGAGCATCATCCAAGTGAGCCGGTTGGCCGTAACGAAATCGGGTAACATCTTTGCGAACTTGGTTTTGAGTCTCCGTGGCCTGGTGTTCTCTCAGGAGTTGAACTTCAGGAGTAGTGGGTTCGCTAAACTCCGCAGGTTCGAGTTCCGCAGCTTTGAGGGCTAAACCCCCCAGCAACAGTGGAATACCATAAAAAAAACCCGCCAGATTCAGAGTCGGTCTGTCTGTGAAGTAGGCTCCGAAACCGACTGCTGCTAAAATAAAGCCCACAACTAAGGCTAAGTTTGCTAAAGAAATTTTACGGAACATATCAATGAGGTAGTTAGCTGCAAGCAATAATATACTTTTATTATTATCAGTCAAAAAGTCTTGAATAAATTCAAAATTTTACCAAAAGATTGGGTCTAAAGCCCCGTCCTTATAGGACGGCTTTAATTTTCCAAGTGTAAAGATTCTCAACTATTGCAACTTTTATAGCTATAATTGCCCATAAGCGTGATAAGATCGTTCCATGATTGTACTAGAGTTTAAGCTAAAAGGCTCATCACAGCAATATCGGATCGTAGACGAAATGATCCGCACAGCTCAGTTTGTCCGAAACAAAGCTCTTAGCTACTGGATCGACAATCAAGCGGTTAAATTGTCAGACCTGTACAAACAATGCGCCATCATGGCGAAAGAGTTTGAATGGGCCCGAAAACTTAACTCAATGGCGCGTCAAGCTTCGGCTGAGCGTGCCATTTTTGCGATCCAACGCTTCTTTGCTAATTGCAAGGCTAAAAAGCCGGGGAAAAAGGGATATCCGCAATTCAAAAAGTACACTCGTTCCGTTGAGTATAAAACATCAGGCTGGAAGCTTTCTACCGATAAAAGATGTCTGACATTCACGGATGGCTTTGCTGCTGGAACGTTTAGATTGCTTGGCAGTCGGGATTTACATTTTTATGCACCTACCGAGATTAAGCGAGTCAGGGTTGTGCGTCGTGCCGATGGCTACGGAGCTCAGTTCTGTATTAACGTAGAGCGGACCGAGGAAATAGTTCCTACTGGCAAGGCTATTGGCATAGATGTGGGATTAAACCATTTCTATACCGATAGCAACGGGGAAGCAGTTCCTAATCCTCGACATTTGCGTAAAAGTGAAAAAGCTTTAAAGCGGTTGCAGAAAAGGGTTTCTCGGAAAAAGAAAGGTTCAGGCAATCGCAAGAAAGCAATTAATAAGCTAGGCAGAAAACACTTAAAGGTTAGCAGGCAACGTAAAGACTTCGCCATCAAGACGGCGTTGTGCGTAGTGAAATCTAGCGATTTCGTAGCTTACGAAGACCTTGATGTGAGGAATATGGTGAAGAATCATAAACTTGCTAAATCGATTAGCGATGCAGCGTGGTCGCAGTTTGCTCTTCGGGTTGCAATATTTTGGAAAGGTGTACGGTAAAACAGTGATTGCTGTTGCCCCTCAGTATACTTCCCAAGATTGTTCGAGTTGTGGAAATCGCGTTCAAAAATCGCTGTCAGTCAGAACTCATGTTTGTAGTTGCGGTGCGGTATTAGACCGAGACCACAATGCGGCGAAGAATATCTTGGCTAAAGGATTGAGACAAGCAGGAATTATGTTAAATACGGCGGGGCACGCCGAAATTAACGCTTGGGGACAGGCCGATCTCTACTCGTTGGTGGCGACATCAACGGGCAAATCGACTGGCTGAACCAAGAATCCCCGTGCGTTCACGCACCCAGAGTGTCAAACAAAATACCTGCAAAAACTGCTAAGCTCTAAGAGCGCGGGCTCAGATACATCCCACATCTGGTCTCTAGCTTCAAAAAAATTCTCCCGCTCGACTTGTCGCCAACACCTGTAAATATCGGTGTTCATGGTGTGTCTTTGTTTCCAGAAGGCGATCGATATCACCAGTATCATTAAATTATATAGATTTGGGTTGCGATCGACCCTCTTACCCTTTTAACCAATTTTTTAGACATGATAAAAGACGAAGACAAACAAACTCCTGGAGCAAACAAGTCGGTTCTAGAGCAAATTAACTCGCTCAAGCGCGAAGATGAAAGACTTTACAACATCTTAGCCATAGATGTCTGGGCCCTAGCCAAGACAATGGATGAATATCAACCAGGATTTTGGGCTGCGTTTATGAAAAATCGTGAAAAAGCCCTCAAGCGATTTTTAGCTGAAATGATGAAAAACAAGACCACAGATAGCAAACGTCCTCCTTTTTTGCGCTGATGTTCGCCAACTCTGGTGTTGCCGGCGCTAGGGTAGTGCGGGACCTAAAACTTCACGCTCGTTACTGAATTTGAAATTTATAGAAAAGGCTAATTGAGGGAAAAATAGCCAGAAAATTCCTATATTGATGGAGTAAAAACGCAACATTAATGGCTATATACTAGACAAGGTTAGAGATTTTGTTGTAAAATACAGAGATTCCAACCAATTCAATGTCATGGAATGTTTGAGGTTGATTTGGGAAGAATAACTACAAGAAAAATGCTGGTAATGTATAGTAAATAAGGGAAAAAACCATGGATGCACAAACAATCAAAGAGCGCGTAGCAGAAATCGAGATCAAGCGGGAATCCCTAGTGCGACTACTAGATAGAACGGATTTGGGAGCATTGAGAATAGATGTGAGTCAGGCGATCGAAGAAATTGATGATTTGTTAGAAGAATTCAAACGCACTTTTAGTTAAGGGGAATTGGGGATTGGGAATGGGGAATTGGGAGTTGGGAATTGGGCAACCCCCCCTACCCCCCCCAAGGGGGGAAAGAATTGGGGATTGGGAATGGGGGATTGGGAATCGGGAATTGGGAGTTGGGAGTTGGGAATGGGGAGTTGGGCAACCCCCCCCCTGCCCCCCCCAAGGGGGGAAAGAATTGGGGATGGGGAATGGGGAATGGGGAGTTGGGGAACCCCCCCAAGGGGGGAAAGAATTGGGGATTGGGAATCAGCCAATAACCAATAACTAATTCATTACCATATCCCATCAAATATTCCTATAACTATGTTATACTAGCTGAAACGTTTACCCCCATAAATAAGGGGGTAAAAACAAACAGGCAGAAGCTAGAGTAATCTAGATTTTGTCTAGAACGTCAGAACCTTGAAAACTCAATACTTTTAGGACTACCCCCTATGAAATCTCAACCCAAAGCTCAACCCGCTTGTGATATTGCCGTGTACGCTGACAAAGGAAGTCTTGCATTGCGCTTCCCTAAGCGCCATAACCCCCTTTGGGAAGCACTAGACGGCAAATCACTCAAAGGGAAGCCAAAATGTCTAGGAATAGGTAAATACGGCTTCTCTGCTGATGAACCTGATGACTGGAAGCGCGCTGCTAAAATCGCTGCTTTAATTGAGAGTGACCTTGACCATCCAGAATGGGAAAAGTTGTTTGACCCCACCCTTGCTAAATACGGCTTAGGGGGGGGTAAATACGCTAAATTAGCTGAGGTTCTACAGTTGCCTGGTACGGTTCAACCTGAGCCTGAAATCACCGTAGGTGAGATGTGGGAGGCATATTTAGAATGGAAGAAAGATTGGATAGAACCCACAACTTTTGAACTGAACTATAAAATTGTATTCTCTAATACAATTAAAGGTCTAGTTTGGAACAACTCATTGAGGGTACATAGCACTTTTAGTGGTGGCACTATTTGGGATATGTCGATTGACAAAATCGATTTAAAGCCTTTTTGGGATTCTCCGATTTGCACAACTACAAAGCAAAAAGCCTTAAGGGCGCTCTCTGAGGCATTTTGTAGAATGCAGTCAATCGGTGAGACCAGCTTAATGGTCAATCCTTTTAGCAGTATTGATACTGCTAAAAGGACGGTTGATAAATATCAATCAACCGTTAATACTAAGGGCGAAATACAAGAATGGTGGCAGAGCGATAATAGTGATGATAGTAATCCAGAGGAGTCCGACAGACGTGCGTATAGTAGTATCGAGCGTGATATCATCATCCAATCGTTCTATAGCTCTGACAAGAACGCATCTGTTGTCATTGCGCCCCTGATTGAATTTTTGTTTTTAACTGGATGCCGTAGCGGAGAGGCTTTCGCAATACGATGGCAGGATATTTTTATCGGACGCGATAAAAATTACATCCGTTTTAGTAAGTCTTATAACGGACGGTTAAAAAACACTCAAGTTACAAAAACTGGTGAAGTTCGACTGTTTAAGATTTATCCGCGCTTAAATAGTTTGCTAATGCGCATTAAACCAGTTGACACTAAAGGCACTGACTTGGTGTTTGTCAATACGCAAGGCGCGTCTTATAACTCAGGAAGTTTAGATGCAAATTGGAGAGAGTATGGAGGGCGAAAAAATGGCAAGATGTATCGCTATCCTGGTGTCGTCACTCAGTTAGTGGAACAAGGTGCTATAGGTTGCTACCTTAGTCCTTATCACACCCGACACACATTTATCACATTACAAGCACAATCAGGGACGGATTTACTTTTGTTAGCAACCGCTTGTGGCAATAGTGTTGAGGTAATTCAACGGCACTATCTAGGTATTGACACCGATGTCAATTTAGCTGACATCTAGGTGTCAGTGAAGATGTCGAATTAGTCGAAGTGTAATTTACCCCCTTATTTAAGGGTATAAAAATAAACCCCCTAAGTTAATTCCTAGGGGGTTTTTTATTGGCTAAAATCAGTGTGTTGTTACCAGTCAAGCTCTTTGGTAATCGTGTTGCTTTTCAACCGAGGTTCAGACTGATTAAAGATATACTCTTCAATCAATTTTGCCAACAGCTTAGATGTAAATGTTCCTTGTGCTTCGGCTATTTCAGCCATTGTTAGTTTTGTGTTTTCGTCTACTTCGGCGATACAGTAAAACCGCTTTTTAGATTGCTTAGGTGGTTTGTTGACCTTAGCTTCTAACTCAGCTAAGCGATTGCTAAGCTGAACTAAATCAATGTCGTTCGATGCTTCGCTCATAGTTAAAAAACCTCAACATCGAATAAATAGGGGTAAGCTTCAACTAATATGTTGAGACTTTTGTTGAGTTGCGCTAAGCCGTTTTGTTCTTCAATTGATACAAAGGACTGCCTTTCCAAAATACCTATCAACAATTTATTTAGAGTCGCTTGGTATTGCAACAAAGCATTATGATCTACAATGCTTTCACTGAGCAACTGAACTTCCTGGGCTAGTTCCGTGAGTTGTTCTCCATGGTTATCCAGTCGTTCTCCATGGTTGTTTAGTTGCTCTATTACGGGCTGGAGAGAAATCTTTGCTTGAATTCGGTCTATGTTGTCTTCCATGATGGTGTTTTAGGGGTAGGTGAAATGGAACAAATAGTTTAAAGTCATTGCGGACTAATTAGTTGAACTAGGTGCTTACACTTGCAAGTTAATATTTATACCCTTATTTAAGGGGGTAAAGTCAACAACTTTAAGCAACCAAATTGATAACAATCTGGAACGGGGCATATCCAAAGAGGTTAAAGAGTACACCAAGGACGTAAACTCCAAATCCTTTTTGGATAGTTCACTAGCAAGCCACTGAAAAAAGAAAGCATACTCCAGGATTGTGTGTCGGGATTCAATGAATTCTTTTACCAGTACAGCTTTATCTGCTGCACTTTCATCTACTGAGACTGTCAAAATTCTTTCAAGCCGTGGATTCATTTGATAACTCCATGTTTGCCGAATTGTGTTATAAATGATTGATTCCAATCACCAAGATATGCAAGCATTGATGCGAATTTACCCGTACCTTTTGTTGGCTCATAATTTTCGTCAAGAAACTTAATCCGACTCTTGAAAAACAGACATAACACATCACTAGACAATAAAGTCTGACACCATTTAGTGTCTGTGTTTGCAGGAAGTAACAAAAGTATCTCCGTATTAAACTGTTCATGCGACTGTAAAGCCTTATCGATCCACATATCTAAACTGGTAGATTTCGATCGCGAATAGGGCGGGTTACAAAAAATCGTCCCTGTGTTCCAGTGCATTCTTAACCCGTCTTCTTTGATGGTGTAATGGTTGGCCGCGGGTATTCGCTTATTAATATCAGCGCTAGGATCTAAATCAAGTCCGCCGGCATAGAACTCTAAAAGTTCGTCAATCAACCAATCTGGCGTATAAAAATTGTCATTACTCATGCTGACTCTCCTATTTTTTCCCCTTGTACACATATCCTAGTTGACCGTTTTTCTGTGACGCTCCAAAACCTAATTTAGTTAGATACTGTTGGACGGTACTTAACTTTGGACGTTCGATTATACCGTCCTTAACAGCTTCTTCAATTGCGTCTTTTAGTTGTCTTGGTGAAACAGATATTATGTGTCTCTTGCTTATTTCTTCCCAATCGGCTTGTGGTAATCCTAAAATACTTTCTAGGGCTCGTAGAATCACTACCTCGGTTAAAGTTGTACGTGTTGTTAACGCTTTTTCAAGCCATGTAGCTGTTTGCGCGATCGCGTCATCAAGAGTAGACCACGCTCCAATGACAACTCCTGTAACAAGCACGTCTCTTAAAAGCGTCCAATGTTCTTTACTGTGCTTTGGCTTGGTATGACGACTGTATTTTTGCCAAACCTGTTTATAGCTACTCCAAGACTCAGGGTCATCCCAAAAAAGCGCTACTGCTGCGGTTAACGGGTTCCAATAAATATCCTCTGGCTCTAGCGCTATTCCTAAATCAGACACCTTGCGAGTTTTAATCCTGATAGTTCGCCTTGCTAGTTCTGTAGAATTAGTATCCCAGATAGTCGTATACAACTTCCCACAGTAAGTTCTAAACTCAATATTCTGTCCTTTGCCGTTTGAAATGAATGTTCGGTCTGTGGTTCTTTTGTATCCATTCAAAAAGGAACTTAGGTACTCCTCTTTTTTGAACGAGTCCTCGCCCATATTGTCAATTAGGAGAAGGCAATTCTTTTCGTGATACTTTGTGTCCGGGTCACGCCAGCGTATCTGGTTGATGTGGTTTTTCAAAGACGCACCTGTAGACTGACCACTGATAATGTTGTTACCTGAAATATGACCAATTGCTAGTAATAATTGAGATTTGCCAGTCCCGGCTTCACCGTGAATCTCAATAACTGGTAGCACCTTGGTTAAAATGGATGGCAAACAACTGTAGGCAGCAAGAAATCTGTATTCCCACTCACTGAGACCTAAAGTCACCTTTTTGAGGATGCTTGTAGCGCTAAAGCCTATACTTTCGTTCTCAAGCAAAGCTGAATAGCCGTCTTTATCTTCCGAATTAAACTCTTTGGCAAAATCTGCTATCGTCAATTCCTGTTGAACAGACTCAGGATGCAACTCTGCTTCTACTTCGTTATAGAGTTCCGGTTCAGCCTTGTCATCGACATTGGTTAAAGCCTGTTGTATTTGCTTGATACCTTTTTTGCCCAACATTGTTTAAGCTCCCAAAATTATTGCGGTCAATTCTAGGGTTTTTGCGATCGATAGCTCTAGTATTTTAATAGGCGTAAGATGCTCAGAACTTTCACTTGCCATTACGATCTGGCAAGCCAAGTCGTACAAGTCTCTAAACTGAGCAACATCCGCCATCTGCAAAGTCAAAAAATCCATACGAGCCTTAATTCTGCTTGATTCGGTTTCACCTTTAAAGCCTCCATATGACTTAGCTTTTGGCATAGAAGCAGTGAAAACATCGATTTCTGACTGCGTAAGTAGAGTTTGAGTGCAAGGGCTAAGACGAACTAAATCATCGTGCATTTTGTGAGCGCGTGGGGAGTTAGCGTCTTCTTCTAAAAATTCCCAGTAAAACGGATTCAACCAAGGGGATATATGCCCTACAAAGTGCGTCTGAGGATGTTGCTCTACAGCCTTCCTCAATAATTTGTAAAGCAGTAACTCATCTTTGGGTGTTGGAATCTTCTTAAACTTTGACTCTTCTTTGTCCCATGCGTCTTTCTCTTGAGAGCCGTTAACCTTTAAGACGGCTTTTTTCCCGTTTGGATACCAAGTTTTGTCTTTATAGTTCACCAGTCCAAGTGAATCAGCAGAAAGAACCCCATAGCAGGTTATCGTGTCGTCATTACTGATTAACACTAACTCTTGCCACACAATCCGATCGTTAGCAACAACCGACTCGTTAAGATACAAAGCGTAAAAATTATCCTTTGTAGAAACTGAGATACTCATTTAATTCCTTTTTGGTTGTGTTGGACTTTTACCCCTTTAAATATGGGGGTAAAAGTAATTGGTTTACAGGTCGTTATCAGAATCGTTGTTGTCGAAACTATTTTCAGATTTTTGAGTGTCCGATTTTTGAGTGTCCGAGCCGTCTATGTAAGCAAGTTCTTGAACTAACTTAAACGACTTAACGATTGTGGAAGCATTGGGGGTCAACGTGATTCCAATTTCATCCGATTTAACAGCACACTCGACATATGCTTTTGTAGCATCAGCAATAAGTGTCATTAAAGAAAAAGACAGTTTGGGATAAACTTCATCAAAAAGTATTTCTTGTTGTTCGGGAAATCCCTTCTGAAAGGGTTCTAAATCAAAGCCGTTTTCTCTATCAATCAGTTGTTCTGCAATCAAAGGTGCTACCACCTCTAATAACTTGTGTTTCACGTAACTCGCGTCATAAACAACAAGAGCCGGATGAGCCTTTGTTACCTTTGGGGTTTGATTCCGTTTGTGAACCGTTTGTGTAACAGTAATTGGTTCAGAAAATAACACAGAAGTCAATTTAAGCCTAGGTGAGGCTATTTCTGACCAATGGTAAATTGGTAACCCTTGTTTACTTGTTGTCGTTGTATTTTCTGTCATTGTATTTGCTGTCTTTGTTCCAAAAAAAATAATGTAGGGCGGGAAAGGGGCGGGAATATATAAATATATAAATATATAAATATATAAATATAAAATTTATACCCTTATTTACCCCCTTAAATTTAACTCTCTAGAACAACATCACTTAAATTAAAAGCCACTTTACCTCTAACCAAGGGAATAGGTTTCTTTAATCCGTCTAAAACCAAACTAGCACTAACAAATTTACAATTTACTATAAGGTATCCAGTCTATAAACGTTATCGCGTATTTAGACCCAAACAGCTTGGTCAATTTTCGAGTTAAAGAAGATGTGATGAAATGGTTTGATATTAAAAATCCTGAAAAACTTGACACGGACACCGTTTTTGGAACTGATACCACGCCAAAAACATTAACGCCAGGTACAGGAGGGGTAAAAACAAACCCTCAAACCGCTAGTGAATTAAACGCAGGAAGTATTCAACATTCCTACAAACCGATGATTGGTAAGGCGATAAAAATTCCGACAAACGATAACGCCACGGCTGGTTCAACAAATTATATGAAGCGGAAATATAAAGGTGCAGAACGTAACGTTAAATTTGTGACAGTTCGTGTACCCTCAAGTATGTCAATCGCTGCAATTGTTTTGTGGATTAATACCTGTTTTAGAACAGTTAGTAGAAGACCTGGGATGTTCATAATGCCTAGTGGTGCTAGGGTTTCGATTAATCCTAGTTTTACGGAAAAAGCTAAACTGCCAAATAGAAAGGCTGTCAGCAAATAATTTGAATTACATAAATTGTAATTAAGTTAAATGCAATTTGTGTAATTCAACTGAGCTAAAACAACGGTTCAAACTAATCGCAATGAATAATCCTGCCTTAAAAGTCGATATCTTTGTAATAATCAGTATTATTACCTCCCTAATCCCGATTTGGAATTATCTCGATAAAATCTTAACTCAAGTTAAGCAAAACGCTATAGACAGGGCTGTTTTGCTGAGTAAATTAGATTTTTACGAGCAAAGACTCGAAAAAATAGAGGAAACTATTTCTAGAAACTCTGGATTTAAACTTTAATCCTATGGCAGTAATCACACCAGGTACAGGGGCTACAATTAACGCGCCTACAATCGAGGGACAACTTTTTCAATTACTGCACCTAATTAACGCTGCTGAATCAGCAGTTGGTGGTAGCGATAACAAATTTTCACTTGATAAAAGTGAGGAAGGAATATTAAGTTCTACCTTCAAGCTACCCGGTCAAATAGTCTACACTCCTGCTACTGGAACCTTTGTCGAATCACCTTTGCCCTATTTGCCAACTTTGACTTTCACTGCTGGTAGTCCAGTTGGGACAATTAAGTCTACGACGCTTAGCACATATTTTATTGAGTGTTGCTTGTACCTTTTGACGTGGCAACGTAATGGTGCAAAAAACACACAGAAAGTGACAGGGATAGCTTTAGACTTTGATTACGCCGACGCAAGCTATTCTGGTTCGCTATCACTGCCGTATGTTAGTAGTCTAGGCAGTAACGGCGCTATCTCAGAATCGGCAACTGAATGGCTACTAACATAATCCTACTTTTACCCCCATAAATAAAGGGGTAAAATCTAAAACTTATTCACTTAAAACTTATGGCCACTGATACTTTTGGGGTTACTTTAGAATCGTCTGCACTTGCATTTTCCACTGCCGGAATAGTCCCCGACAAGTGGCTACAGGACACAGCTAAAGCAGCTTGGGGGGCTATAAAAAGCGGTTTACAGTCCGCCCTAGATCTGGGAAAACGGATGTTCGAGGGAGGCAAAGAGTTGCTAGGTGCGATCGCTCGCGGTGACTGGAAAATCTTTGGCGATTGGTTTAAAAACGACCCGGGTGGTGCGATTGCTGGAGGCGCGGCGCTTGCTGTTGCAGGATTCTTTGTCGCAGGTGCGACAGGACTAACAGGAGTAGTAAGTGGCGGAATTGGGTCAATGTGGGCTTCACTTGGTTCGATAAAAATAGGCGGTTTTGCGATAGGCGCGATGTTACCCACTCTGCAACAAGCCATCTTAGGTACTACAAATACCGTATTAAATATCGACTGGCTACAATCCGACAAAAGTATCTTAGCTGAGTTAGAAAACGGCTATACGTCGTTCTTAGGTCAAGTCGGGGAATCCGTTGGGAGAATGCTTGTTGCAATTGCTTTTGGTGGCGCAAAAAAGAATCCTAAATTAACTCTAAATATTTCCGCAGCGGCATCGCTATCAATTACGAAAGAAATTGATGACGGCGACAATATAAGCGACGAATTGATAGAATCAATGGCGAGTCTAGCCAACACGTTCATTCGATATGCCCGGACTGTTGCGATGAAATTTGGTTATTTAGGCATAAGGCAATTCGTGAGAAACAACGTCCGAACCGGAATTCCTGCAATCGATAAACAGATTGAAAACTTGGGGTTGCAGGAAGGTCAAACCTTTACGATAAATTCGGCACTAGACCAAAAGATTGAAAAAGTCGCCGAGAAAGATAAGAATTTGGGTAACTTTTTAGAAAATTTTAAGGAAGGTGTTTTAGATGCTTTCTCGGACTTAATTGTAATGACTTGAAGGGGGAAAATAGAATGACACTTGAAAGTAAAACTTTTGTCGGGACACTATCGCCCAGTTACGTAGCTGGCAATATTCTAGAGGTGATTCACTTTAGGGGCTTTGTTCTAGAAGCGAACGAAAAAGCAGCGTTTTACCTAGACCAAGCAACCGCCGTTGTAAATTTAAATAGCTTGAATATTGGTAAAATTCCAGACTTAACCGGAGATGAGAGTGATATCGAAAAATCGCTAGCTCTTACAAAAGCGGAATCTCAATCCAACAAAATTGGACTAAGGTTTTTAACTCGCAAAAGCAATACCGGCAACTGGGTAGAGATTGCAGAATTTATTCTACTAAACTACGGTAGAAAAGATTACTTAGACCTGCGTGGTAGACTGGGATATCCTTCGCGACTTCTAGAAACCAGCGACGCTATCGGAGTGCAACTGGTAGATTATGGCGACGGCTTGCTGTGGGACACTGACGTGATTAATCTATTTTTTGGCGTAACAGTTGACGTGTCAAAAAAAAATGATTTGACCGAACTATCCGCACGGATTGCCTCGCTAGAATTGGCGTTAGAAGGTAAGTTGATTAATTTACCTTCTAACACCTTGTTAGGGCGCAACAGTCCAAATAACGGTGTTGTTGAGGCAATTTCTCAAACTCAGTTTGTAGAGCAAGTAGATCTAGTTACAGTTTTTCAACAACACATAAATGGTGATGAACATGGCAACTATCTGACTAATTCTAGGGGTGACGCTCGATATGTTAATTTAGCTGGAAACCAGACAATTAGCGGGGCAAAGACTTTTGCTTCTACTGTAATTACTAACGGGGCTTTGTCAGTCAGTAATCCAGCGGGGAAGTGTTTTTTTGACCACAACGGCGTTTCTGCTGCAAGATTTCAGGCGTGGGGGCCGTCAACAACAAGCTACGGTCTTTATGTTTTTAACCAACACTATTCTGATGGTACTGGCGGTAGAAACGCTCTTATTGGTAACGAAAATGGCACTTGGAATATAGGCGCTACTACAAACACTGACGCTAGTTTAAACACTGTAAATGGGTCTCTGCGAACAACAGGTTTTACTACCTTGGGAGACAATGTAGGGATTAAGGTTAAGCGACTAACGGGAGTAACCGCTGCTACGCAGGGGGCGAGTGTAACGGTTCCTCACGGCTTAACAGGGTCAAAGATAGAAGGCTGGTTACTTAAAATTACACACAATATAAATAGTGGTGCCAGTGAAGCTACTGACTACATTATTGGCGGTGGTTATTCGGTTGATTGCTCCCACAATAGCGCTAGTTTTATTGTAACAAATTCTGCTGCTTCTTCTACTCAAATTCTATCAAAACCTTATACTATTCTTGTTTTTTATACAGCTTAAGGTTGAGGTTTATACCCTTATTTACCCCATAAAGCTACAATGCCACGTCGTAATCGCTCTACACCAGAAAACAATATTGACCTTAATCTGACTTACGAGCGAACCCTAGGAAGCTTGGGGGGAATCCGTGCCGAAGGAAGTGCAGAAGCCGACTTAGGAAGCGCTTTGAGTCTAAAAAATAACCGTCTATCGGGCGGTATTGATTTTGCCGAAAGAACGGCTAATTTGAATACGGAAATTGGATTAGGGAAGAAGCTAAGCGGGTCATTAGAAGGCTCGGTAAAACTAAACGAGAGAGGGGGTGTCGAATCAATTGGCGGCGGAATTGGAGTTTCAATAGCCGGTTTTGGGGGGGGCTTAAGCGCCGATTCTCAGGGTAACGCTGCAATCTCTGCCGAGGCTTTTGGAGGTAAAGTCGAAGTCGCTAGAGATTCTAGTGGTGCTGTTACGGTGCAAATTTGTTACGGAATTGGTATCGCCGAATTCTGTACCACTTTTTCTCGTGATAAAGGCGATCCTCAAAACGAGGGTTCATTGAAACTTGGTGGTGGGATTAAGCCTAGTGCAGGTGGGGCGCGTCCGCAGAAACCCAAAGCGCCTACTGAGTCGCCTAAACGTCCAGAGCCAAGGGCGCGTAAAGAGCGCGACAAACCAGAGCGTCCTAAACCAGAGCGTCCTGTTAAGCCTATAGAAGACAAGCAACCCAATTTGGTGCGTAGGGTTGATAAAAAACCGCCCGTTGATATTAGGAAAAAGCCCGCTATTGACTTGCGCAAAAAGCCCCCTATTGACTTAAAAAAGAAACCACCAAAACCACCAAAGAAACCACCAAAACCACCAAAACCACCAAAGAAACCACCAAAAATACCTAGACCCAATCCAGAACCGCCAGCGCCAATTAACCTTAAAAAACCAGTACCAGCTCCCACGCCAAATCCAACTAAACCACCGCGTCCTACTCCCGTACCAAAACCACCCAGACCACCGCGTCCAAAAATACCAACACCCGGCACAGAATCAAAAGATAGGGTATGTCCGGACGGCAATTGGGTTCTCTGTGGTGTTGGATATAAAAGTCTTGAAGAATCTTTACCGCTATGGCTCGCTGACTACATTTACTATACTGACTATGAGCCGGGAAAAGACGGAACATATGAACAACGTCTTGCCGGAAATATCGCTTGGAACAACGCCAATTGGACTACTGAGAAAGGAGGGTGGAGCAGTGAAGTCTACGAAAGCAGTGGAGAATTTATCAATACAGGAGCATGGGTTTTTAAGGTTAAAAACCTTTATTGGGATAGAGGTGTTCCCGACGCAATTCGGATAAAACGATACGCTAAACGAATCAGATATTGGCCAAACAACTGGGAAGCCCTCGGTTTCAAAGACAAACATTTGGCGGGATATGAAGGTGGCCCTTTCGATCACAAAGTCGAGGTTGTTTCAATTGCAAAGTCTCCGTTTTGCAACCCTGCTGATTCTGAAATTGTTCCGCCAATCACAGAGGAACCTGATAAGCCCATTTTAAAACCCGCAAAACCCCGTCCAAAAACGCCTAAACCAAATCCACTACCACGATTACCAAATAAACCCACAAAACCCACAAAACCAATGGACAAAAATTGTTGTAAAAAAGTAGACGAAATTTACAAGTACCTCGGAATCGCTAAGCTGAAAAAAAATAAATTTCCGGTGGCTAAAACTTTTTTAGCACCCGGTGGTACAGGCAATGAGGACTGTGAAGATTACTACCAGCTAAACCAAGCACTGTTTAGGATGTTAGCAAATGGGTTAATTCTTAATCCTGTTGCTAGCCCCCACGGCAATACTTGGCAAACTGTAAATGCAACCGCATGGGCTGGACAGGTTTATGAGATGGTTGCTGAGGCGATGAGTAATGGCGATTCGTCACAAAAATTTGAGATAACGATGGCAATGCAAGTCACTCAATTACTAACAATAATTGCAGAACAGACTCGAAAAATCGAGTTTCTTAGTGAGGTAATTGGAATTGCCCCTGATTTTGACATCGAAGAAGTGCCGGCTTGTTTTACGATTTATGAAGGGCATAAGGGTTTTGGGGAAAAACAATCAAAGAAGATTGACATAACTAAAGCTAAAACCGATACCGAGGTTGAAGAGGTTCTTGGTAAAATGCTCAAACCGAGCAAGATTCCAATTACTAAGTGGGTGATGAGGGAAGGAACGCGATCGATTGTAAAAATTATAACCGAGGGATAGAAATAGAAATGACTAAATCAGTAACAAGTGCATCGATAATTAGAGCAGAATTCTTGCGCAAACGAGAGCAGTTAATTCGAGAGAAGGAACTAGATATTACTCTCGAAAAACGCCATCAGGGGTTAGATGACTTTAGCAAGGGTGATATGAAGCCTTTCGTCAAATCAGTCAAAATCAAGCTTAAAAAAGCTAGGAAAGGCAATCTAATCAAGTAACTTGACACTATTGTCGAGTTCGGCTAAAATAGGACTGTTGGATTCACAAAACACAAAAGCACAAAAAAATGAAAGCACTTTTGGCTGTATTGACTGCAATGATTGCGATTATGGACAAGCAAAATAAGCTACTTTTGTCAATTCAGGCAGAAGTGAAATTAGACAATGAATCTGAATTGACTGATATCGATTTTGCAGCCTTAAATGAACAGCTAAACGGCGTTATCGCCTTACCAGACACCTTGGGATAAGGGTGTACTTCTTCTTTGATTGTTGGGACAAATAATTTGGCAAAGGAGTTACTTGGGTAGGGTAACTCCTTTTTTCTGTGAGTATCTACTTTTACCCCCTTATTTAAGGGGGTAAAAGTAGATAAATGAACCTAGCTATTTACCTAAGCCTAGAATTATCGATTCTCCCTTAACCCGCCCTGGCATATTTACCGTAAGTCGGGATTTTTTGACTTGTGGAAACGCTTCTATTAAACGTGCAGACAGGTGCTGAGAAAACTTGATAGGCTTATCGCCATATGGAAGTTCATCCCAATATAGGGTTTTGCCCTTGATTTCTAATATCGCTTCCTCCTGATACCATGCCATCAAGTCAGCAAATAATTCTTTCACGCTGACTTCGGCTCCTGTAGTCACGCGATAACCCCGCTCTTCAACAAAGCGAGTAAGGTGATTTGTTTTGACTTCGTGCGACTCTAAAGTTACTTCCTTGAAGTCATAGTTGATGCCTTCGTTTAATACCAGTGGAATTCTCAAAAGGATTTTATTCAGTAGCGCAGGAATAACTTGTTTCCGCATGAACTCCGCATCGTATTTAAAGCGACCGTCTACCTCTAACTCACCCTTGCTGGCAATCGCACCTTTTTTGAACGTTTTTGTAAATTTCAAAACGGCAAAACGTGACAGTATTGATTCACTTTTTTTTGTCATTTTTGGTAGATAATTGGAATTCGCAATAAAGACCGCTTTTGGCTCCAATTGATATTGCCCAACAAACTTGTACTCGATATCAATTGGGTCTCCGGTTATAAACTGTTTCAAGCTAACGATTTTGGACAAATCAACATCGTCCGAGGTCTCACTAGACCAATTAACCAGACTATTTTCTAGTCCAGCTAGCGGAAATTTTCGCCCTTTGTCGTAAGCACTAAAATCACCCACACTTTTGCCTGTTAAAGAAGAGCCAATTAAAATTGAAACGGCGAATCGCAGTGCATCCTTGCCGTTATTGCCGTCCCCGATTAGTAGCAGTCCTTTAATCCGGCTCTGATTTGCCCTTACCGCATTTAAGCAAAAACTCGCTGCAATTGTCCGCAGAAAAATCTCTCGTTGCGACGGCTCCAAACACTCCAAAAGGCGATCGCAATCCGCTGCATCAGCATCAGGGTCATACTTGCCACCCACGTAGGTATAGACCTGATTAGGGTTATGCGGTACAAGCGAGTGAGTGCCATCTGAATTGACCTTTACAACGCCGTTGGCACAGTTCAATCCGCCCTGATTCACTTCACTGGAATCCCTGGTTAACCCTTTGCGTGCGAACTTGATAACCGAGTCAATACTTTCAGGATTAGCGCGCGTATGGGTTGGCACTCCCTTGACTTCTTCAACATAATCAACACACCAGTCGAACACTAGCCGAGTAATAGCTGTTTCGCTCTGAACTTGGTAGTGAGTGTCGGTAAATTTATAGAACTTGCCTGCGATCGTAATATAGCCTCGAAACAATTCGTTCATAGCTTGCATTTGGTAAGACCTTTTTATTAACCAGTCATCAGAAGACTCCTTCACTTGTGGTACAGCTACGTTTCTCAGGACGTTAATAAAAGTATCCAACCCAGGAACAGGAGTTGCCTCACCAGCCAATCTAACACGTTCTTGTGGAATCGAGCCAACTATACCCTCATTCGCTTCACCGCCTTCACTAACAAGGGTTTCATCCTCGGTCTTGTCACGTCCATCGGTAAAACCGTTATCCTCACCGTCTAGCAAATCTACCACTATTGGTGGTCTCAATAAATATTTGCGCAAATCGAATTCGTCACCGCTAGCTGGACTACTGGGAAGTGTGTCGGGTTCAAGGTGGTAGTCAGGGTCCAGGGTGACACCGTTATCCTCCAAAAACTGCGACAGGTTGTAGTCTTCACCCCAATCTGCCCAATACCCAACCAAGGGTTTATCGTAATGCAATTTGCCGACTTCCCATTGACCCGAAGGAGTCCAGTAAAGGCGGGCTTTATCCTTTCCTTGACTCAAGACCCAAACCTTACAGTCCTCCAGGTTGGTAACGTTTTTACCAACTTTCACGCCAATACTATCAAATTCTCGCTTGATTATCTCAAGCTGCTCAGAAAGAGTAATTTTGTCACCAGACTCATTGCTAGAGCTGTCAATAGTTTCAGCCCGAATAACGCCATTGGTCTTGAGTGTTGCAGTAGTCTCACCAGCCGCACTTATGGGCGAGTTCTCGATAGGAAGCGTCTCCAGTGCTTGAAATATTGTCAACTGTTCCTGTGCAACGCCGTCAACAAATGCTGTTGTGGCACTCAAAAGTCCATGAGCTTCACAAGCTGCAAGCCATGTAGCGGTTTTAGACAGGCTGCCAAAAGTTTTGACCACTTCTTTTGTGAGATTGTTACTAAGCGCGATCGCTTTTAGCTTGTCAATTTGACGCAAAAATGCCATAATGAATCTGTCCTAATCGTTGTGACGTAACGGTTTGGGGAAGTCGTGGTGCAATAAGTATTGGCGTACTTATTGACCGCGCATCAGTCTTCCCACCTCCAGAATAATATCTTTGCTTTCTCGCGTCAAGCCTTTTCCGGCGGTGAAGGCGGATGTGCAGTGGAATAATATGCGCTCAAATTACTGAAAGGCTTGGTAGATATATAGTGAAGGTAGTGAAATAGCGATCGCACCCAGTCTTTAATTTATATAAGTTTGGAAGGTTACTCCCCACACCGAGTATCTGCGGCCGCTAGGCTCCAAAGCGAATACGGTTTGGTGTCGCTAGAATTCATCTAGACGACTCCGATTCACAAGTAAGCTAACTCAACGGCTAAAACGACAGAAACACGTTAATTAGCTAGAACTGGTCTAGAATCGGTGAGCTAAATGGCTGTAAGTATTGGTTTTAGGTTAAAAAACCATATCCATCAAAATTTGCTGAGAACTCACTTCCGGGCAATTAACAGGTGGCCGTCGCTGAGAATAGTGACCTCCAGGCTGCAAATCCCAAGCTTGGCGGTTGTCCGCCAGCATCACCCCCAAAATTTCTTGCAACTCCATGGCAATTGTGGGGTCTTCCACCTGAACAATCGCCTCAACCCGGCGGGTGAGGTTCCGCTGCATCCAATCAGCAGAACCAATATAAACTTCTTCGTTCCCACCGTTGAAAAAATAAAACATCCGAGAATGCTCTAAAAAACGACCGATAATACTGATAACTTTGATATTTTCGCTGACACCTTCAACGCCGGGACGCAAACAGCAAATCCCCCGAATAATCAAATCAATTTTCACCCCGGCTTGGGAAGCTTCGTACAAAGCTACAATGATTTGAGGGTCAACTAAAGCATTCATTTTAGCGACAATACGGCCACAGGTACTGTTACTATTTTCTGTTTGTAAGCGACAAAATTCTGCCTCGCGACGAATCAGGGCCAAAAATCGATCGCGCATATTGACCGGTGCTACCAATAAATTACGATAAGATACCTGCCGTGAATAACCAGTTAAATAATTAAACAAGTCCGTCAAATCTGAACCCAAATCCTCCCGACAACTCAACAAACCCACATCAGTATAAAGTCCGGCGGTCTTGGGATTATAATTTCCAGTACCGATGTGGACGTAGCGCCGAATGCACCCGTCCTCTCGTCGTACCGCCATCAAAATCTTGGTGTGGGTCTTGAGCCCCACCAAACCGTAAACTACATGAACTCCGGCCTGTTCTAACTTGCGAGCCCAATTAATATTGTTTTCTTCGTCGAATCTAGCCTTGAGCTCTACTAAAACAGCTACCTGCTTACCATTTTGTGCTGCTTCAATTAAGGCACTGACGATCGGCGAATCACCAGAAGTGCGGTATAAAGTCATCTTAATCGCTAATACAGAGCGATCGTGCGCCGCCTCAGTAATAAACCGCTGCACCGTAGCAGCAAAAGAGTGATAGGGATGGTGCAACATAATATCGCCCCGACGGATAGCGGTAAAAATATCCTCCATCTCCTCAGAATGGCTGATGGACTCGTCAATTCTTGCCGCTTCCGGGTTCCGCAAACGGACAGGGACTACGGGAGTCCACGGGGGGTCTTTGAGTTCCGGCACATGAAGTCCGACAAAATACATCAAATCCTTGAGGCCTAGCAGCCCCTCTACGACGTAAACATCTTGCTCTCCTAGATCCAACTCGTCCATGAGCATATCTCGCAGACCTGGTGGCATAATCGCTTGGATTTCCAGGCGTACCGCAGAACCTCCAAACCTGCGTTTGCGGAGTTCCTGTTCGATCGCCAGCAGCAAATCCTCTGCCTCATCTTCCTCCACTGTCAAGTCTGCATTACGAGTAATACGGAAGGGGTGATATTCCTGAATATCCATCCCCGGAAACAGGGCCTCTAAATTGTGAGCAATTACCTGTTCTAGCGGTACTCCAGTCCAGACAGCAGATTTGCCTCTTTGTTGCCATTGCAAATCTGCCGGCAAAGGCAAAAACCTGGGCAAGACTTGGGGTACTTTGACGCGGGCAAACAATTCTTCCTGGGTGTCCGGGTCCCTGACTACTACTGCTAAATTGAGGCTGAGATTGGAAAGAAAGGGGAATGGGTGACTGGGGTCAACGGCTAGGGGTGTGAGTACGGGGAATACTTGTTCTTTGAAGTAGCGATGTAGGTACGTGCGTTGTTCTTGATTGAGGTCGATGTAGTCGAGAATGTGGATGCCGCTGGCTGCTAATTTGGGGCGGAGAGTTTGCTCAAAATAGGAGTGTTGCTGGGAAACCATGGGCAAAAGTCGTTTGCTAATGGCATCTAGTTGTTGTTGGGGGGTGCTGCCATCGGAGGTGAGTTTGGTGACTTTTGCTTCTACTTGCTGTTTGAGGGCTGCTACTCGCACCATGAAGTATTCGTCGAGGTTGGAACTAAAAATAGCGAGAAATTTGAGTCTTTCTAGGAGGGGTGTGCGGGGGTCGAGGGCTTCGTGGAGGACTCGGTTGTTGAATTCTAGCCAGCTTTGTTCTCGGTTGAAGTAGTATTGGGGGTCGCTGAGGTTGATTTCAGTGTAGTTTTTGGCGCTAGTCTTTTTTTGCTTGGACATGGTTTGGGGGAGGCTAGGTGATGGCATCTGTGAATTATTATTGTATGTTAAAAGACAGGCGGCGGGCGATTGAAATCGCGCCTACATAAACAAAACCCGCCGAAAGCGGGTTGAAGAGGAAGAGCGATCGAAGTTTATGTTTTAGGTGGATAAAAAGGGTCATAAACCCCGATTTAGTATTAAGGCGGCGGGAGAATGTCAAACAACTTTAGCCCACTCAATCCATGTTTCCATCGGGCAGAAACCTACTGATTTGTAAAGCTTTGTCGCCCCTGTCAAACTGTCAGCATCGACGCTGAGTTTAGCGGTATTTGCACCGGCGGCTTTTAATTTGTGCAAACCAGCAAGTAGCATCGCTTTTCCTAAACCCATTTTCCGATAGTCGCGCCGTGTACCCAATAATTCAATCCAGCCGTTTTTTGTGTCGCTGTTGGGGTTTTTTTGGGGTTTGATTTGACAGTCGCAAAAAGCTGCAAATTTGCGCTCGCCCGAAATTGCAATCAAGTCCAATTCTGGCTGATAATTCGGGTCTTGCATCCAGTAACGAACGGTTTCCGCCGTTAAGTCATGGTGATTCCAGTGATCGATAAATGATTGGTTGAACATCTCTACCCAAGGTTCGATGTCTTTTTCGCCTGATACGTGAGTCAGCGCAAAGTCTGCGGGGAATTCTGGTGTGGGAATGGGTTCACAGAGCGATCGGGCCATTGTCCAAAAGTAGCGATCGACTGCAAAGCCCTGTTTTTCAAATAGCATAATTTCGTGGGTTTTATCCTCACGGCTGTAGCAACGCAATTTGGCGGGTAAGTTGCGTTGTTTTCCTACTTCGCCCAGGCGTGTTTCTCCCCAGTTAATTATGTCTGCTTCTAAGCCTTCACCCCGTACATTTGGATGGACATAAAACCAGAGACAAGCTTCTATTTCATCGGGGGAATCTGGCATATCTAACAGTGCTAAACCGATAAGTTTGTAGTTACCATCTTCCCACAATTGGACATCGCGGGCTTTGTCCAGTTTGGGTGCATCTAAGATTAGCTTTAGTTCAGTTGCTGATACTTCTTCGCCTAGTCTATCTACAGCTTCGCAAGCATCGATCAAATTGGCGATCGCGCACCAGTCAATTTCGCCCCGGTAGCAGCGCATTTTCAAGGTAGTCATAAAAAATTTACAATCCGTAAATTCGGAATGTTGCTATTAATTGGTATTGACAAATGAGTACAGTAATTGGGACATTTTTCACAAATGTCAGTAACAGGTAAGAGGCCTGTTTTACAATAAATGACAGTAGTTTGGAGAATGGTGTTGATAAAACTCAGAAACCTGTTTATATCACCCAGGCTTTCAGGTTTTATCTCATAGCGCAATCATAAAATAGGTTGGCCCTTTTGGGTTAGTTTTGGATGTGAATATTAGATTTAATCAGCGCTCTCTGGCGTTACCGAGCTTGGTGCTGGAGTAACTATCGTTTGAATAAACTTGGTTAAGCTAAGTAAAGAAGTTGTCACCCCCACTGGGTCGTTGATTTTTACTTTTGCTATCTAATTCAACTATAACCATAGTGGTTATTTTTGGCAAGTTTTCCATCAGGGGAGTGCTGCTATTATTAACGATGGTGATATTTAGCCAAACGTTAAACTAACGTTAAACTATAATTTCTGACTGATAGAAGGTAAATATGCTCGACAACCTCGATTTAGATATCTGCCTGGACAAAGAAACCTATGATGCCAAGATAGAAGTTTTAATGCAGCAGTTGCGATCGCTCCAACAGGCTTGCTGGGAAAAAAAACTGCCCATAATTATTGTGCTCGAAGGTTGGGCGGCGGCGGGCAAAGGAGCCCTAGTCAAAAAAATGGTGGGGTATATGGACCCGCGGGGGTTTGTGGTACACCCGATTTGGCCGCCGTCAGCAGCCGAGCTGGGCTATCCTTTTTTGTGGCGGTTTTGGCAGAAACTGCCCGCCCGCGGCCAGATTGGTTTTTTCTACCATAGTTGGTACACTCATGTTTTAGAAGACCGGTTGTTCGATCGCCTATCAGACGCTGAAGTACCCACAGTCATCAGACAAATCAACGCCTTCGAGCGCCAGATGGTAGATGACGGCGCAGCAATTGCCAAATTTTGGATACACCTGAGCAAAAAAGAGCTCAAACATCGGCTCAAAAAACTAGAAGACGACAAGCTACAAGCTTGGCGAGTGCGCCCCGAAGACTGGAAACAAGCCAAAAAATACGCAGAATACAAAACTTTTGCCGAAGAAATGATTGCCCAAACCGGCACGGGCTCGGCACCCTGGACCTTAGTAGAAGGTGACTGTCAACGTTGGGGGGGAGTCAAGGTTTTAACGCAAATGGCATCAACAATTACAGAAGCCTTAGACAGACAAACGATGCAATCAGCACCGATACAATTGCCGCATCAAGAACACTTACAACCTACGGAACCAGACTTACTCGCCCAAGTAGATTTAACTAAATCGCTGTCCCCAGAAGAGTACAAACAGCAACTTCGGGAAGAACAAACCCGTTTTGGCAAATTACAACAAAGTATTGACGAAGATCAAATGCCTGTGTTAGTGCTGTTTGAAGGTTGGGATGCCGCCGGCAAAGGAGGAGCAATCAAACGCTTGACGGATGTCCTAGACCCCCGCAGTTATACAGTCAATCCCTTTGCAGCACCGACAGAGGAAGAAAAAGCTCACCACTATCTGTGGCGATTCTGGCGGAAGTTACCAACGGCTGGCAAAATTAGCATTTGCGATCGCAGTTGGTATGGTAGAGTTTTGGTCGAGCGAGTCGAAGGATTTGCCACCGAAGCAGAATGGCGTCGAGCTTACCAAGAAATCAACGAATTCGAGGAGCAACTCACCAGTTACGGTTGTGTCTTAGTTAAATTTTGGCTACACATCAGCCCGGACGAGCAACTAAAACGATTTACAGAACGACAAAATAATCCCTTCAAACAATACAAACTGACCGAGGAAGATTGGCGGAATCGCCAAAAGTGGAATTTTTATGAGGTCGCTGTGAATCAAATGATTCAGCGCACGAGTACCCCCACTGCTCCCTGGACACCAATTGCGGCGAATAACAAGTATTATGCTCGTGTTAAAGTAATTCAAACGGTAACGCAGGCAATTCGGAATCAACTGAAACGCCGATAAATTGGCAGCGGTGAATGGGTAACAGGTAAGGGGAAAAAATAACAGGTAGCAGGCAAAAGGCTTCAATTGTCAATTCTCCCTGACTATGCTCGACTCATTACCAATTACCAATCAACCATTACCAGTTATCAATTACCCACTAACTAAATACAGACAATATTGCAAGATGTTTGTACTGCTAGCTCGAATTCTATTTCTATTCCTGTTGTTCTCACTCGTCAAATCTTGGTGGGATCAGTCAGGAGGCAAAGACAATCCATTATTAGACCGGCTGCGCGTTTTATTGCTGATCAGCCTTTTGCTGCTGGCCTTTTTTGCCCCCGACACCCCCGTCGGAGCAGCGATTTTTGGTCTCATAGCTTTCTTCTTTAAGCCGCTAGGTTTTTCGATTACGTTGCTGGTGATTGCATCCGCATTGATCACTAACGGAGGCATCCGCAACCCGGCACCGAGAATGATTCTGGCAGCGCTGCTAGTTTTGATTCTTTCGAGTATGCCCGTTGTGGCGTTGTGGTTTGCCGACCAAGCAGAACGGGAAGCCGCAGCGGCTGTCCACACAACTTGCTGCGACGAAACTGCTGCGGCCATCGTCCTGTTGGGTAAGGGCACGACTCAGCCACATATCCCCAACCGGGTGTCGATTCAACTGACAGATACAGGCAATCGCTTGCCCTATGCTGCGGTGCTTTACAGGAAGCAATTGGCACCTTTGGTCATTGTTACCGCAGGGCCTAGACCGGAGTTAGAGAGTTATACTGGCGAAGCTAAGGATATCCAAACTTTGCTGGCAAGCAACATGGGTGTTCCTCGCAGCAGCATCATTCTCGACGAGAACGGTAGGAACATACGCACCAGCGCTGAGGAAGTCAGAAAAATTTTAGATAGTCGGGGCGTGGAACGGAAGGTACTGCTGGTTACTTCTGCGATTCAGATGCGCCGTGCTAGTCTAGCTTTTGCTGATGTGGGAATCCGAGTGATTCCGAGAGCTACGGATTTCTACACTTTTCAACCCACATCAGGAGGGAAGTCTAGGCTGCGTATAGATGCAGCAGATTTTCTGCCCAGCGCAGAAGCTTTGGTAACTACGACGCGAGTATTCGATGAATATCTTGGGTCTTTTTATTACTTTTTGCGTGGCTGGCTGGCTCCTAGCGCCTAAAATGGCATCTAACGGTCACTGAGCGCAGGGGGACACTCAACTTAGTCGAAGTGTCGAAGTGTGGTTAGCCAACAGTGACTGCTCCCCAGATTGGTTTAACATCTGACTAGAAGGAGACCTTTGTGGGGAGCTATATTTTCTCATACCGATCGGATCGCCTGCTGCTAAGTTGGCAACTAATAAAAACAGCACCCAAAAAATATTTGTTTCCCATCCAGGGGCTGGTGGTTTCTTTGCTGGTTCTACTGCTTTGACTGACTCGACGTTGACTTTGATGTCTAGTTTGCCTTCAATCTCTTTGCCTTTGAGAACTCCGTCGTTGCACACACCCTTAAATATCATGGGAGCTGGTTTTGCGGGTTCTGGTTTAGGTGCTTCGTCTGCCATTTTTGTGTCCTGTTTTTGGTAGATACGGTTGGATAGTAATTTCTCAGAAGTTCGGGGGGTTTTCGGGAAGGATTCTGAATTAAGATCGGAAAATTCCATTCCAGAAATACCCCTACTCCTTGCCGAGGCTGAAAAATGACAACCTGAATGGGTTTCAAGCTGCTGCTGGTGGTTATTGGGTAACAACTTTGGCTTGAGGCTGCTATTTATATATCGGGAGCAAGGGTCGGTTTTTATGCAAATTACCGATTTTTCTCAAAAATTTATTTAATAGTCGATGAATAAAATTGGAGGCAGAGCCTCCCGATCTGCGTTACCAGGCTCAGCCTGGTAACGAGTCGTCTTCGTTGTTGCTTTTTCCTGAATTTCCTCCCGTCCCCCTTCCTTCCTGGAGGCATACTTTGACCAAACCCACAAATAAACTATCTCGTCTGCAACCAGAGCAACTGCAAGCTTGGGCAACAGAGGCTATTAATCGCAGTCTGTCCGGTGAAATGCCAGGGTACATACCCCTGCTTGTTGAAGCCGATAAAAGTGAGTTTGCAGTACAAATTAGGTCAATTGATGGTGATTTTTGGGGCTTTGGTAAGGCAGATAAAATATTCCCGCTGATGAGTGTAGTCAAGCCATTTGTGCTGCTTTATCTGCTTTGTGAATTGGGTGAAACAGCGGTATTTGAGAAAGTTGGCTGCGAAGCTTCGGAACTGCCTTTTAATTCCCTGGCTCAACTGGAAATAGACCAGGGGAAGCCGAGAAATCCGATGATTAATAGCGGGGCGATCGCCCTGGCATCTCTGCTCCCTGGTGAAAATGCGGTTCTTCGCTGTCAAAACCTGTTGCTTTGGCTGAATCTCAAGGCAAATATTGAGTTATTTATGGATGAATTAATGTTAGATTCAGTGAGGGCAAATCCCAATCAAAATAATCGGAACCTGGCGTTAGAAATGCAAAATTCCGGTGTGATTCAAGATGCTGAAATTGCTTTGGAAACGTACAATCGGGTCTGTTGTTTGTCGGGAAATGTGGCTGCTTTGGCTAAGCTGGGAATGCTATTGGTCTCTAGGGGCGATCGCACCATGGCAGAACAGGGCCGAAATGTCAAAGCATTGATGGCAACTTGTGGCTTATATCAAGCATCGGGGCGCTGGGCGTTGCAAGTAGGATTGCCTACGAAGTCGGGAGTTAGTGGGGCTGTATTGTCGGTGATTCCGGGTGTAGGGGCGATCGCCTGTTACAGTCCGCCCCTAGACAAAGAGGGAAATTCTGTAGGTGGCTTATTTCTGTTGGAACGAATAGCGAAATCTTTGGGACTGAGTGTATTTGACTAGACAGGCTGACCCTGGGATACCAAAAACTCGGTTTCTGCGTCAGGATTGGTGGAAAAAAGGACAATTTTTGCAAGAAACCAGTTTTTTTTGCGGGGAGGACTCAGGGAAAAGAGCTGTTCCGATGTAGACGGGCAACGGTAGAATGGACTGTGGAATATAGGTAATATAGAGCAGGAGAACATTTTAGCGTGGCAATAGAAGTAGGACAGAAAGTTAAGGTGCGCCGTCTCAGAGATCGGATACCTGCAAATATCGTGAGCAAGTTGAAAACTAATCCAGTAGGCACTGTTGACGGTTTCAAAATGGTTGACGGCAGTGGAGTAGGGGTGGTTGTCAAGTTTGACGGTTTTGCGACTTGGTTTTTTGAAGACGAACTGGAAGCTGTTTAGCAGAAGGAAGAAGGAAGAAGCCCCCCCTACTGCCCCCAAGGGGGGAAGGAAGAAGAACTCCTCTTCCCCACTCTGCCACTCCCCCACTCCATCTGAAAGTTGCGGTTAAATGTTAAATAGTAAGCTTTGGCAGTGAGAACAGAAAATGGCTTTGATTTTGACATTTTTGGGCAAAGGCGGCACTGGCCGCAGCACGATCGCGATCGCAACTGCTAAAAAATATGCGGCTCAAGGCAAGCGAGTTCTGCTGCTGAGTCAAGATCCAGGACCGGGATTGGGGATTTTGCTGGGAACTCCCTTGACTTCGACCCCCCAGGAAATCAGCCCGAATTTCAAAGCAGTTCAGGTGCAAAGCGCGGCGCTGCTGGAACGTAGATGGGACGAGGTTAAACAACTCGAAGCCCAATATGTCCGCACACCCTTTTTCAAGCAGATTTATGGTCAAGAATTGGGGGTGTTGCCGGGAATGGACAGCGCCTTAGCCCTGAACGAACTTCGGGAATATGACGATAGCAAACAATATGATGCGATCGTTTATGACGGTACCGGCGGCATGGATACGCTGCGGATGCTGGGAATGCCGGAAATTCTGAGTTGGTACATCCGCCGATTCCGTAAAGCTTTGGTAGATTCCGATTTGGGTAAAGCTTTGTCGCCGTTTATTCAACCGGTGGTGAGTACGGTGTTGACTGTGGATATGTCGGGGGACAATGCCACTAAGTCTACTCAACAAGTCGATAATTTTTTGGATAAAGGCAAGGAAATCTTGGCAAATCCAAACCGCGCGGCGGCTTATTTGGTGACGACTGGCGATGCAAGTGCGATCGCCACAGCCCGTTATCTGTGGGGAAGTTCTCAACAAGTTGGTTTGACTGTCGGCGGTGTGATTGTCAATCAAGCATCGGTGACAGAAACTCTGGCGGCTGATTTTGCTCCTTTGACAGCAGTTGCGGTGCCGGCCCATAGTGATAATAATTGGCAAGGGCTAATTGACGCTTTGCCAGATTTTGCTGAGGCGACAAGTGCTCCTAAGCCGATCGAGATTAATATTGCACAGCGTCAAGTTAGTTTATTTTTGCCCGGATTTGACAAGAAAGAAATTAAATTGATTCAATCGGGGCCAGAAGTGACCATCGAAGCAGGAGATCAGCGACGCAATATTTTGTTACCTCCTCAGCTAACTGGAAAATCTGTGACAGGGGCTAAGTTCTTGAATAGTTATTTGATTGTATCTTTTTAGCTCCCACGACTCTCATCCCACACTAACCGAGGCGGTATAGTGTGGGGATTCCCGCCTGTTTAGCTAAAGCCGATCGCTTGGTGTATGTGCTAGTTGAGGGTGCCGAATGTGGGTTTTAACCGCGGAATTTCTCAATAAAAGCCTTTATTTTAATCTTAAAATAACCACCAAATCCTCTATAAATTATCTCAAATTTGTAATCAAATAGAATATTCATCACCTCTTCAGTTTTCATGTACTTCAAATAAGAAATTATTTTGTCAGTAAGTACATCATTGACATCATCGATATACTTTCTCACCGCCAATCTTTCCGAAATATGCCATTTTTTATCAAACTTGCGGTGCATTTCTCTCTCATAATCCCCAAAACTTGAGATTTTCCCGTCCAAATATTTTTCAATATATTTACCTGCTATTTCTGCACCATCCATCCCGTGTCTAATTCCTTCGCCACCGAGAAAGTTAACCGTAGAAACAGCATCGCCGATCGCAATTATATTATCCTGGCAATAAATATCCTTCAAACCCTGACTGTATTTCAGCGTGGAACCGTGCTTGTCAATAATTTTATAACTTTTAGACTTCAGATACTCATCAATAAGTAAATAGATATACTTTTTCAGAGGTTCCAAATTCTTCACAGTTTTCGGATCTAAAAAAATGCGTCCCGCGCCAACTTTCAGCCGATTTTGTTCCATCGGAAATATCCAAGAATAACCTTTTGGCATCCATTTATCGCCCAAAAAGAAGATTAAATCATTGGCATATTGATCGTAAACTTCTGGTTCTACTTCAATTAGATATTCTATACCAGTTCCCGACAAGAAATCTGGTTTATCATTTTCCTTCTCATACATAATCGCCCTAGCAAAACCAGTCGCATCAACCAATACTTTCGCACTAACTTGGATGATTTTGCCGTCTGATAACTGTTTGAATTCTACGATGGTTTCGCCGTTAGCTTGTGAATGTTTTATGTAGCGATAACCAAGCCAAACTTCACTTCCGTTTCCCTGAACTTCACTAGCCAGAAATGCTCTAAATTTAGCAAAGTTTAAAACAACTCCCAAGCTTTTAGGAGATTCCCAAGTTTGACTGACTTTGCTAGTTTCAATAGTAAGCTTGTGCCAAAAACTGCCGATTACCGATTCGGGTAAATCGAATTGTGAGAGGGTTTCTAGAGGTGTGGCGGCGCTAGAAAAGTCATTTTTATTAAAATTATCATTTTGCTCTGCAAGTAAGACTTTGCGACCAGATTTTGCGAGGATTCTTGCACAGTGGCCACCTGCGGGGCCTGCTCCTACTACTACTATATCAAAACTTTTTAAAGTCATCTTGCTGTTAATTCGCTTCCAATGTCAAAATACCAGCCGAAATATCAACTACCAAGCGCCGATTTTTCAACAACTGACGGCCGATTAAAACTTCAGGTACTCCGTCACCTACGTGAACAGGAATGTCAAATTCTTGATTGTCAATTCTGATTTTTCCTGCATAAAGATCGAAATCAAATTCTCCCCTTGCTGTCCGCATTTCTTGTCGCCTAATATAAATCCAATCAAGTCCCTCTAAATCTTGCTCATCCATTGCTAGCCAGCCCGAAAAACCTGTATCTAGCAGAGCATCAACAGGTAATTCTAAGCCGTTATCAGCAATCAAGTCAACTTCAAAAAATAGCTCGTCTCGATCGCCAAATGTTCCTTCTATCATATCGTGCCACAAACCCCTGTAGGGTTGATACGGAAAAGGTACGGGATAGCATTTGGATGTTTTTGGCGACACATTTTGGTAGCCACCATATCATCCTTGTCCATAAAATGTTCCCCGCTGTCGGGTTCAACCGCCATGTACCAGTTGTAGTGGGTTTTAATCAATTCTGGTTTGAGGCGATCGAAAATTACTTTGCAACGCTTGCGGAATGTGGCTCTTTCAGCTCGCAACTGGGCTTTTTTTTCTTCTGACCACTGGATTTCTGGGAACACTCTTCCCCGACGTACTGTGCGAGTTGGGTTGAGATAAGTCATTGTTAATTTTTCCTTATCGTGACATCTTTTATTCCATCATATCATAATATCAATTCCGGCTATGCCGGAATGATATAGAGTCCAAGGCAGTGCCGTTTCCCTACCGTAATTAATTGTAGGGAGACGGCACTGCCGTCTCCTGATTTCTGCGTTACCAGGCTCTGCTTGGTAACGAGTGAAATTAGACGCTAACAGGTGACTCTTTGCGGCTGAATGTGGCTAAGATTCGATCGCACATTTGCGACGGATTCAATCCCAAAGTTGCAAAGGATTGTTCAGGCGTTGCATGATCCACCAATGTATCAGGTACACCCAAGCGCATCAATGGAACCAGGACATTATTATCCAACAAAGCTTCGGCTACTGCTGAACCGAAACCACCCATCAAACAGCCTTCTTCCATTGTGACAACTTTGCCGATTCGCTGTGCCAAAGGTAAGATTAATTCGGTATCCAATGGCTTGACAAAACGCGCATTAATCACAGTTGCTTCAATGCCATGTTCGCTCAACATCTCGGCGGTTTGCATCGCCGGATAGACCATTGAACCGTAACCTAAGATTAGCACGTCGTCGCCGTTGCGGAGGATTTCCGCTTTGCCGATCGGCAATTCTTCCCAACCCTCTTCCATCAAAGGAACGCCGTAACCGTTGCCACGCGGGTAACGCATCGCGATCGGACCGCTGGTATGATTCACACCCGTGACTACCATCCGCTGCAATTCTGCCTCATCTTTTGGAGCCATAATTGTCAGATTTGGCAAGCAACGCAAGTAAGAAATGTCATACATTCCTTGGTGAGTTGGGCCATCAGCGCCGACGATTCCGGCTCGATCCAAACAGAAGAAAACAGGCAAGTTTTGGATACAAACATCGTGAACAATTTGGTCATATCCGCGCTGCAAAAAGGTCGAGTAAATTACTACAACCGGGCGCATTCCTTCGCAGGCTAAGCCAGCCGACAATGTGACGGCGTGCTGTTCGGCAATGCCAACATCAATGTATTGTTTTGGGAGTTTTTCCTGAAGTTTGTCTAGGCAAGTTCCGGTTGCCATTGCCGCAGTAATCCCGACAATTTTCGGATTATCTTGTGCTAGCTTAACTAGGGCGTGAGCAAAAACTTTCGAGTAAGCGGGAGGCTTAGGCTTGGTCGAAGGAATGCCTTTACCAGTCGCTAAATTAAACGGGTTTTGGGCATGATATCCTACTTGGTCTTTTTCGGCGATCGCATATCCTTTACCCTTCACCGTCACCACATGAACTAACACCGGCCCTTGGATGGTATGACCATGTTTGAAGGTAGCAATTAACTCTTCCAAATTGTGTCCATCTACCGGCCCCATGTAAGTAAAGCCTAATTCTTCAATTACGGCTCCAACTTTCGACACAGCTAACCGTTTCATCCCTTCTTTGAGGCGTTCCATTTCTGGCGTAAATGTTTCGCCAACAAACGGAATTTGTTTGAATTGTTCCTCCAAGTTATCCTTGAGAAATTGCACCGGCTGCGACAGTCGCATCTTGTTCAAATAGCGAGTAATTGCGCCGACATTGGGGGAGATGGACATCTCGTTGTCGTTGAGCACTACCATCACATTGGTTTTCGGCATATGGCCTGCGTGGTTAATCGCTTCGAGTGCCATACCCCCTGTGAGGGCACCGTCGCCAATGACTGCTACAGTTTTAAACTTTTCGCCTTTGAGGTCGCGCGCCATTGCCATTCCCAGTGCTGCGGAAATGCTCGTAGAAGCGTGGCCAGCACCAAAATGGTCAAATTTGCTCTCGCAGCGCTTAAGATAGCCTGCAACGCCGTCTTTTTGGCGCAAGGTGTGAAAATTATTGTAGCGGCCGGTGATTAGTTTGTGTGGGTAAGCTTGGTGGCCGACATCCCAGGTAACTTTGTCGCGATCGAGGTCTAGTGTCTGGTAGAGTGCTAAAGTCAGTTCGACTACGCCCAATCCGGGGCCGAGGTGGCCGCCACTGGCTGCTACAGTTTCTAAATGCTTTTCTCGAATTTGTCGGGCAATTTGTTCCAGTTGATGAATGGACAAGCCGTGTAATTGGTTTGGGTGAGTCAGTTCGCTGAGATGCATATTTTAAAATCTTGCTCCTTTGATACTCCCCACCGATGAATCGGGGGGATTCTTGACTAAGACAATAAAGGGACTTTCAAAGGCGTTATCAAGGCACCTCTACCCACTCAGCTTAGACGAATCAAAGCCTTGCGTATACTTTTGTTTGTTTATGCTTTCGTCCTGCCATCACTTGCGCCTGATAGGTACGCTCAATAATTCACTGTTGCTTGTTTGGTCAGGCTACGGTCAAGCCGAGACGAACCAACCCAGGAGTTTCACCTTATTAAATTATTTCAACACGTAGATGGTTATTCTTAAGTCACGCTGTAATTATACCACAATGAAACCTCTTGCTGAGTTTCTGGGTAAATTTCATTTATAAAATTGTAGTGGCGTTCGTTACAGCGACGGCAAGCTAATGCTAAATGTTCAATGTCATCAGATCCGCCGAGAGATTTGGGCATGAGATGATCTATGGTAAAGCGATCGGGGCTTAGGTATTCTGGAGAGTGACAGTATTCGCAGAGGTATTTAGCTCGTTGTCGTATAAGTTGTCGAGTGCGATCGGACACCATTTGGCTTGGGTAGAAAGTTGGGCGTTAATCAATGTAAAAATTCTGGATAGTTCGATGATGCCAGCTAATTCTGGAATTTCATCGGCAGTTAGTAAATCTAGTTTTTTTCTCTCTAACAGTTCTTCCATTCGAGATTGGAGATCGTCAGTAAATCTGAATAAAAAAATATTCCCAAACTCTACCATTTTAAGGCCTTGGGGCATTAAGGAGGAAGGTTTCACCATTAATTGAGTATTCATAGGGATCAAAGCTCGCAGATACTCTTGAGATATTGTATAGCACACTTCGACCCTTCGACTCCGCTCAGGGCACCGCTCCGCTCAGTGACCAGAAATGCGATGAAGGATCGATCGCACTTATCATCAAATGCGATCGCTCCTATCGACAAATTACAACATGCGCTCTAACTCAGTCGATCGCACTTCCGGCAATTTTTCAGCCCCAGTCAAATCAAAAACGATCGCGTGTTTAGTCGCCGGCAACAACCGCCGTAAAATCTGGATATATCCGTCAGCATCGCCCCGGCGGTGGAACCGAGCAACCACCAATCGCTGCATATTTGGCAATTGCCGCACAATACACCAGGGATGAGTGTTTAATTTTGGCTTGGATGTTGGTATCATAGGGAAATCCTTCCCCGCGGAAAGCGGAGTGTGATAGAAAAGGCGATCGCCCTTAAGTTCTCTAGGCTAGGAGGGCGATCGTTTTTAGTGTATATAAACAGTATATGTTGCATACGCATCAATGTCAAGTTAAAACATGGGATACGTTAGACTGCGGATTCGAGAACTAGCTGAGCAAAAAGGTTGGACGCTAAAGCAAGTTGCCGATCGATCTGGAGTCAACTACAACACTGTCAGAAGCTACGTTCAGCGCGATACATTAAATACAGTCGATCTCTCTGCTGTCTACAAAATAGCGCGCGCCTTCGATGTGACAATGGAAGATTTAGTTGAGGTTTTGGAAGATTGAGGGCGCACAAAATACCGTAGGGTGCGTCGCCATCAACAATCTGCTGCCGCATATCTAAAATCTTGACAGCGACGCACCCTACAAAATACTTCCTTCTCCCTCTTCCTTCGCGTACTTCGCGCCTTCGCGGTTCAATAACATAGACAATATTAGTGCTAAACCCGCGTTTGACTACGCCCAATTTCTACCAACAATTGCTCTCGACTCTTCGCAGGTTCCTTACAAGTCAAACACTCACAAACCAACCCAACAACCCCTTCCGGTAAATCAGCTTCAATCTGAAAAACAGCAGTCGGATAATACTGCGAAATCAACCCAGAAATTAGCTCAGGAGTCGTGCGAATCAAAGTAGAACGCTGATACCAATCCAGCGCCGAAATCAGACTGGGACAAGCTTGGGGAGCATCTTGCATAATACTGCTGAAAGCTTGTAAACCTTGTTGGGCGCGATCGAGAAATTCCAAATTTTGATCCCACAGCGCTAAACGAACCAAAGAGGCGATCGCAATTCCATTAGCCGCCGGAGTAGCATTATCAGTATAACTGCGTTCCCGCACCAACAAATCTCCGCTGCAATCTGAAGCAGTATTGTAATATCCTCCTAATTCTAAACTCCACAAAAACTCATCAAATTCGGCTTGAACTTCCACAGCCTTGTGCAACCATTTGTCACTTTCTGTAACTAATGACAAACTCCCTTGATGCAAATCCAACAATGCTTTCACAAACAAAGCATAATCTTCCGACTGCGCCATCACAGCCACTTTACCATCATAATTCAATCGGTGAAACCGCCCATCAATCCACTGATTATCTAAGATAAAATTAGCAGCCTTTACCGCCAATTCCAGATATTCGCAATTCCCAAAAACCGCAGCAGCCCTAGCCAAACCAGAAATCATCAAGCTATTCCAAGCTACAATCATTTTAGTATCAGTAACTGCCGGAATTCTCCCGGGCCAACTATCATTTTTAGCTTCCTGATTGTTCCGGGCTGGGGGAAAGGTTTTGACAGTATCGGGATGACCACCATAACGAACTTGAAATAGCTTCGCCAAAGCCGTTTCTACCGTTTCGCTCAATTTGCTGTGATGGCGACGCTGCAATACATTTTTCCCTTCAAAATTCCCGCCACGACTAACAGTAAACTGTTGTTCAATTTCTACTAATTCCTCCGCCGTCAACAGTTGTTCTAGTTCGCTATAAGTCCAAACATAAAACACTCCTTCTTCCGGTTCAGACCCCCCCGTTGCCCCCCCTTGGTAAGGGGGGGTTAAATTCTCTGCCCCCCCTTGGTAAGGGGGGGTTAAATTCTCTGCCCCCCCTTGGTAAGGGGGGGTTAAATTCTCTGCCCCCCCTTGGTAAGGGGGGGTTAAATTCTCTGCCCCCCCTTGGTAAGGGGGGGTTAAATTCTCTGCCCCCCCTTGGTAAGGGGGGGTTAAATTCTCTGCCCCCCCTTGGTAAGGGGGGGTTAAATTCTCTGCCCCCCCTTGGTAAGGGGGGGTTAAATTCTCTGCCCCCCCTTGGTAAGGGGGGGTTGGGGGGGTGAAACTGTCAGCATCTTGTGCAGCATAAAAATAGCCATTGGGTGCGGTCATTTCACGCTTCAACCATGCTACAGTCCCCGCGATCGCAGTTTCAAAAGCCGGTTCTTGAATTCCCGCACTCCAGAGATTAGCTAAATACTCAACAATTTGACCGTTGTCATAGAGCATTTTTTCAAAGTGTGGGACAGTCCATGTGTCATCAACTGTGTAGCGATGAAATCCGCCCGCAACGTGGTCGTAAATACCGCCTAATCCTAGGTCTAATCCGCGCTGAGTACAGGCTTTTTGAGCATCATATTCTGATTCATCAAAATCAAAGCGTATTCCCCGCAGTGCTAACTCAGCATAGGGCATCATTGGAAAACAAGGTGCTCGATTGCCACTGGAAATAATTGCGGTGTTAGCTGCTAAGCCTTTTTGGAATAATTCGCTATTTAATTCTGCGGTAACTCCTGACAGTATTGCTCCTTGTTGCAGGTTGCCTAAAATTTCTGATTTGAAGGTTTCTAATTTGCCTTTTTCTGTGTCGTAAAAGCGGCGAATTGCCTGCAAGACTTCTAAAAAGCCTGGTCGTCCGTAACGCGGTTCTACGGGGAAATAAGTGCCTCCATAGAAGGGAATTCTTTCGTCTGGCGTGAGAAAAATGTTGAGAGGCCAACCACCTTGACCGGTCATCATTTGTAAGGCTTGCATATAAATGCTGTCGATATCCGGGCGTTCTTCGCGATCGACTTTTACAGGAATAAAATGTGAATTCATGTATTGGGCGATCGCGCGATCGGAAAAAGCCTCACCTTCCATCACCGTACACCAGTGGCAGCTAGAGTAGCCGATCGACAGAAAAATCGGTTTATTTTGGCTCCGAGCCGTTTCTAAGGCTTCATCGCACCAGGGCCACCAGTCGATCGGATTTTCGCTGTGTTTCCGCAGGTAAAGGCTTTGGGATTGGGCAAGACGGTTGACCATAATCAAATATACTTTAACTCGTACTGAGTCAGCTTATCAGTTCTCTAGTAGTGTAGCGCGAGATGTTTTAATTGAGTTATTATTGATTATTGGTTATTGGTTATTGGTTATTTACTACCTATTAGCAATGCCCTATGCCCCGTTCCCAATGCCCAATTTCCAATTCCCAACTCGTAAACTCAAATGTTCAGGTGTTGAAATCCGCCACCTATTCCTACCTGCGGTTTAACTGCGGTTATATGTATCATAGAAATCATGTCGGAAATTATCGGAAACTCGTTATGGCAACTAATGACAGTCAAATAAGTCAAGTTTACGGTTCAGAGGATGCTCAAGCTATTCTGCAAATTGCGATCGCCCAAAAACAGGAAAACGGAGAACTTTCGCGAGTGCAGTTGTTCGAGATTGCAGCGGAATTGGGCATTTCCGAACAGGATATTGTGGCGGCGGAACAACAATGGCTAGCGAATAGAGGGGAATTTTCGGAAAAACTGTCTTTTAATACTTATCGCCGTCGCAAATTGCAGAAAAACTTGACAAAATACGGCATTATCAATGGTTTTTTAGTTTTGCTAAATCTAGCAGGATCTCATGAACTTTCTTGGTCACTTTTCATTCTACTAACGTGGGGATTGGGATTGTCGCTGAATGCTTGGAATGTTTATCAAACTGAAGGGGAAGATTACGAACAGGCTTTTCAAAGGTGGCGGTTGAAAAAACAAGTTGGAGAGTCTATTGGTACTGCGACGGATAAGTTTATGAAGTGGTTACAGTCTTGAGAAGTTCATGTTCGATCGCAAAAATACTCGGTTTTCACATACTGTCTGATTACTGGCGATAGAGTGAAAAGCGTTTGATTATCTTGTTCTTGTTTTTCTACTAATGCTCGACCTCCCAAAGATTGCAGCCCATTGAATAACTCCGATGGCGATAATTGGACATTCTCGATAATTTGAGAAATTGAGACTGGCTCGATTTCATTACCGATGCAGCACATCACTTGTTTCTCTAACTCGGATAAGCGATCGCACTGCTGCTGCAATCTTGCTTTCAATTCCTCTGGCAAGAATAGCATATCATATTTTAAGAATTGTGCAACTCTGCCACTAAATAATTCTTGAATCATGGCGGCAATTATTTTTAACCACAAAGGATTGCATCGATAAATGTTAATCAAGGATTCCCATTTGGATTCGTCAAGTAAACCTTTTTCTCGGAGTATTTCGCCTGCTGCTGCACCTAAGCCGTCGAGTTTTAAGCTGCGAACGCGGGTGCTTTCTCTGGTTAATGCGACAATATCTTTAGGCGGTTCCCAGCTATTTAGGATTAAGCAACTGTTGTGGCCAGTCGATCCGATCAGTTTGAATAAGGTGCTGTAGTTTTCATATTCAGGTCGATAATTGCCTGCTAGTTGTCGGCTGCTGAGAATTGTTTGTACGTCGTCTAGGATGATGAGAAAACGGTGCGATCGCAATTTTTCCATTAACAACGATAGCAGTTCATCAGTGCTGGCTGGCAAAACCCCCCCTTCGCCCCCCCTTGCTAAGGGTGGGAATTGATTAGATAAAAATTTAATTAGGCTTTTCAGGGTAGTTTCGAGAGTTGGAGATGTGCCTAGACTTCGCCAAATTATATAGTCAAATTGATGCTGAATTTGTGGGAGGAGGTGAAGTGCGATCGCGGTTTTGCCAATGCCGCTGATTCCTAATATTGCGACTAGGCGGCAACCTTCCTGTACTATCCATTGTTGTAGGGTGGCGAGTTCGGATGTGCGGCCATAAAATGAGCTGATATCTGGTGCATCTCTTAAGTCTTGGCGTATTTGGGGTTGAGTGTTTTCTGGGGTGGGGGTGGAAAAGGGCGATCGATCTTTTGGAACTTCTGGGGAGTGGAAATTATCTGTACAGACGTTGATGTTATAAATTCCTACAAATGGTTTTCCAATAGGTGATGAAACATTAGAGATTTGCAACCTTTTAAAGGTGGAACGAAAATTTGATTTATTAACTGCTTCACCTAATACATCTGAGAGTATCTTCCATAAATCCGAGGCAACATCCCTAGCATGACCCTCACTACAATGAGCTTCTTCTGCAATTTTCGGATATTTTTGACCTGACCAAGCACCAAGTAATATAGCCTCTTGCACATTATTGAGATGTTTTCCAGTTTTGGCAAAAACTAGGTTGTCAGCAAATTTTAAGATTTCTTCAACGTCCATCGAGTTGGTTGGTGTGGGGGTTTTAGCTATTGTATCCTACAATTTCCGACTGTACCGACATTTTTCGATATTCTCCGACGTGCGAGAGAATAAAAATTATGTAATACTGCCGACATTTTCCGACATCTTCCGACTAGACAAGTCAAAGATTTTGCTCAACAATAATAACTAATGGAATCACAATACTGAATTATCTAAAAGTAAATATGAGTCCAGTTAAATTCAACGCAGAGACTGTACAAAGAATAGACGAAGGCATGAAAGGCATATACGCGATCTATGATGCCGAATTCCCAGAAGCCCCTGAGAGATGAATGGGGAAGTCTATAAATTTTTGACTGAGAATTTTCAATTGCACTCGGATTTTTGTTTGTGGCTTACTCTAAGTTTTCTTGATAAGGAGTTTTCTAATGGCAATCGATCTAGATTTATTCTCTGGTAATAATTACCGCTCGACGATTCAGAGGTATTGCAATCAACTAGGATGGAGCATTAGCGACATAAACGATCGGCGTACCATCATCAACTTTACAATGAATTCGGGCACTACCCAGACGCTCTTTATCATCCGATATGACACAACGCTAGAGTTTTCAGTGCCAAGTGGTGTCAAGTTTAACAGTCAGAATGATGTTCCTGGATGGATGTCTACACTTATGCTCAAAGAAAACTCTAACTATAAAATAGGTTTCTGGAGCATAGAAGAGATTAGTGACAGACAAACTTTTTCGATCATGCACAATGCTGAAATCAGTTTGATTGACGTGTCATACTTCCAAAAAGTTGTAATGAAATTAATTCAAGAGTGTGATAAATTTGAGCAGACTATCTCAAAAGCTTTGAGGTCATATTAATCAAATTTGTCTAGTTGCAAATAGGTAATTTAGGAGAAAATAACATGGAAACTGTACCTGTAAAGATGTCAGATATTAGGGTTCCCAATCTGAGTGAACTCAATCCAGCAAAAATACGCGCTATAGAAAATTCTTCCGAATCTTTATCAAGTCTGCTTCACGATAAAGACGATCCAATTGTTCTCTATCGCGGTACACATCCTTACGAATTGTGTGACGGCAGACACAGAGTTTATTTGGCTAATCAACGAGGAATTAAATTAGTTCCGGCTGCTTTCAACTAAATCCAGAAAAGTAAAATTTACTTATTAGCAAAAGAGCGATCGCCCTTTTCCTTCCCAAAGCGCGATCGACCTTTATTGAGTTACACAATGAAGGACACCGCAGTGCCCATTAGTGTCAACTTAACGTTAAACTCAGTCAGAGACTGCTGTTTGACTATTAAACTTAGATCCCCCCTAGCCCCCCTTCTTAAGGGGGGGACAGGAATCTTCTCTTTCGTCCCCCTTCTTAAGGGGGATTTAGGGGGATCTAGTTGACTATTAAACTTAGATCCGAACGAGCCCCCCTTCTTAAGGGGGGGACAGGAATCTTCTCTTTCGTCCCCCTTCTTAAGGGGGATTTAGGGGGATCTAGTTGACTATTAAACTTAGATCCCCCCTAGCCCCCCTTCTTAAGGGGGGGACAGGAATCTTCTCTTTCGTCCCCCTTCTTAAGGGGGATTTAGGGGGATCTAGTTGACTATTAAACTTAGATCCCCCCTAGCCCCCCTTCTTAAGGGGGGGACAGGAATCTTCTCTTTCGTCCCCCTTCTTAAGGGGGATTTAGGGGGATCTAGTTGACTATTAAACTTAGATCCCCCCTAGCCCCCCTTCTTAAGGGGGGGACAGGAATCTTCTCTTTCGTCCCCCTTCTTAAGGGGGATTTAGGGGGATCTAGTTGACTATTAAACTTAGATCCCCCCTAGCCCCCCTTCTTAAGGGGGGGACAGGAATCTTCCCAAAGTCCCCCTTCTTAAGGGGGATTTAGGGGGATCTAGACTGGGGTGAAAGCGAGATTTATCATGGCTTTCAGGCGATTGTTGTCACCAATGGGCAGTGCTGTTTCCCTACGAATATCTGTTATTGTAGGCCATATTTGTAGGGACACGGCATTGCCGTGTCCGGCTTCTATTCCCCGCAGCCGATCGCATTCTGTCCGCCCGAAAAACCTAAAATTAGTGCGGCGCTTCTATCTTAGCAGCATCTTCAACTACAGGATGAATTAAAGCAGATCGCAAACCTTGACGAGTTTCCGAATTCAAATACCTGCGCTGCAAAATCTGCCATTTTCCCCAAGCTGCGTAGCGATTTTGTGATAAAATTCCAGCAAGTATCGGCAACTCTGTTTGCAGTTCGCTATCCACAAAATCTGTCAGAAAATCGCCTAAAACTTCACTGTCTTGAATATCGCCCAAACATTCTTGAATAGCTTTCACATCCTCTACATAAGCTTCATAAGTCTCGCCGTAAAATTCTCCAAACAGATTCATCAAATAGCGAACTCGCTTAGCTTGCTTCCGCAAATCGTGCAGAATAGTTCCCTCTGTGGCCAACTTTTCCTCGACAGCCTCAGCATTCAAATCATCACAAACTTTAACTTTCCCATCCAGATATTCCGTGCCCAACAGCCAAGCTGGATGCAGGAAAAATTCACTAACTTGAGGTAACAGTAAATCTGGCAAAACCTCAGCAATTGGCAAATTCGATATCGCCTGAAACTGCGGTTTTTCCAACCAATTTTCGATCGCCTTTTTCAGCAATTGATAACTTTTGTGTCCTAAAACCGCCCTCACCCCTTTCAAGGCGCGCCGTCGCTGCTTGAGCAAATTCAACAACACTCGATCCAAAACTTCCTGTTCTTCAGCCGGCAAATTCGGGTAATATCGGTTTTGGAGACTGTCGAGCATCACATCCAAATCTCTGAGGGTTCCCAGTATCCGTCCCACTTTACCAATTTTGTGCTCTTTGGCCTCTTTTGGCCAATCTAAAACTGGAGCAAAACCAGTCACAGCCGATCGCAAACGACGCATTCCGACTCGCATTTGGTGAAGTTCTTCGGCATCTTTGTCTTTGATAACTTCAGCTTCGTGGGCTATACTTTTGTGGAAATATTTCTCGATCGCCCCAGCAGCAGCGTCTCCGAGAGTCTTAACTTGAGTTTTAACTTTAGCTGTTTTTTTTACGTTCATGGTAGATGTAGATTCCAGAGTGTCGATCGGCTTTAATTTAGATTTCAAAGCTTTTGTAATAAAGGGTTTACATCCTAGCACACAACCAAAATTTATGACTCCGCACCCACATAAATCTTAATATAAAACCCTTGACAATTTCTCACTAAAATGCAGTGGGGGCGATCGCCCTTTGGTGTTAACAGCCAGATCGATCGGGCGATCGGGATTATTCGTCAATCCCTCAGTCCGCCGGGGGTTCAAACCCCCGTCGAGAGAGCGAAAGTCCTCTCAAAGAGGACTCAAGAGGTGATTTAGTCCTCTTTGAGAGGACTTCGGCTCTCTCGGCGGGGAATTGATTAAGAGCCGGATTGTAGTCCAAGGGCATGATTCGCGATCGCCCTTAAATCCCGAAAACACCGGTTTTTCCGTACTTTCATCAGTGTTTGCAGAACTTTACAAAAAAAACTTGAGATTTCTGCATAAAACCACTGAGTTCACCCCAATAAATAAATAGGAACAACAAAAGGCTGTGGGGGCGATCGGGATTATTCGTCAATCCCTCAGTCCGCCGGGGGTTCAAACCCCCGTCGAGAGAGCGAAAGTCGTCGGTCGCCGACTGCGGAATTTATCAGTCCTCTTCCAGAGGACTTGGGCTATGAGGCAGGGAATTGATTCCCTGCCGGACTGTGGGGATAACGGGTGATTCGATCGCCCTTAAATCCCGAAAACACCGGTTTTTCCGTACTTTCATCAGTGTTTGCAGAACTTTACAAAAAAAACTTGAGATTTCTGCATAAAACCACTGAGTTCACCCCAATAAATAAATAGGAACAACAAAAGGCTGTGGGGGCGATCGGGATTATTCGTCAATCCCTCAGTCCGCCGGGGGTTCAAACCCCCGTCGAGAGAGCGAAAGTCGTCGGTCGCCGACTGCGGAATTTATCAGTCCTCTTCCAGAGGACTTGGGCTATGAGGCAGGGAATTGATTCCCTGCCGGACTGTGGGGATAACGGGTGATTCGATCGCCCTTAAATCCCGAAAACACCCGTTGTTCCGTACTTTCATCAGTGTTTGCAGAACTTTACAAAAAAAATTTGAGATTTCTGCATAAAACCACTGAGTTCACCCCGATAAACAAATAGGAACAACAAAAGGCTGTGGGGGCGATCGGGATTATTCGTCAATCCCGCAGTCCGCCAGGGGTTTAAACCCCCGTCTCATAGCCAAAGTCGTCGGTCGCCGACTGCGGAATTTATCAGTCCTCTTCCAGAGGACTTGGGCTATGAGGCAGGGAATTGATTCCCTGCCGGACTCTGGGGATAACGGGTGATTCGCGATCGCCCTTAAACCCCGAAAACACCCGTTGTTCCGTACTTCCACCAGTGTTCACAAAACTTTACAAAAAAAACCGTAGAGTTTTGCATAAAACCACTGAGCTCACCCTGATAAGTAAATAGGAAGGACAAAAAGGCTTGAGGGGCGAACTCGTAATTCCGCAGTCCGGCAGGGGTTTAAACCCCCGCCTCATAGCGAAAGTCCTCTCAAAGAGGACTGAAGAACGGCCCCAACCAAAACCAAACAGACAACGTATTGATGTCATTACGAACAACGTATTGATGTCATTGCGAACGAAGTGAAGCAATCGCAGAGGTTTGTCGATCGCGCGTAAGTCCTCAAAAAGTCTTTCAGTCCTCTTTCAGAGGACTTTAGCTATGAGGCGGGGAATTAATTCCCCGGCGGATTGTGGGAAAGCGCGCGATCGCGATCGCCCTTAAACCCCGAAAACACCCGTTGTTCCGTACTTCCACCAGTGTTCACAAAACTTTACAAAAAAAACCGTAGAGTTTTGCATAAAACCACTGAGTTCACCCTGATAAATAAACAGAAGGGAAATTACGAGGTTCATCGCACTTGTTGAGATTTATTCAAAAGTCGCATCGCCCGTAAATTCCCGATCGCGCATCCGAACCAAATTCCCAAGGGATATGGGAAAGGGGTTCTTCCGATGTTGGTTTAGTCTATTTTCACTCTACGGCAGTTAGAGAGTACGAAAGTGCGATCGGGCTTGTCGATAGAATCGCTTTGTCAATTTTCAAAACAGTTTGTATCTACCACGCGAGGACAAATATCATGGCTACTACTCCTAATTTTGATTTCAAAGCTGTTCTCAAGCAACTCATTGATGAAGGCGGTCAAAGCAAAGTTATATTTGTTAACGGTATTAACGTTACAGACACAGCTTTTACCAACGATCAAGAACCTGATGTTCGTAATACTTTAGGTATTTGGCAACCGGATACAATCATGGATTCACTCTTATTTCAAGGAGTCAGAAATCCATCGGAATCAGACGGTAAAGAACTTGGGGAAAATTATGACAATTTCAACGGAATACTTTCACAAAATCTCTTTCAGCCTGCTGTCAAAGACTTTAAATATGACTACGATGGATTAATCGCTGACTTTTTATATGACAAAGACAAAAGAGAAGGTTTTCACTTTACAGTACCGCCTTTGAGGGGTAATTATAATGCTTACAAAACTAGCTATGAAGAATTTAAGGATATTTATAAGGCTTATGAAAAAGCTGAAGAGATTATCCAAAATCCCTACAAAATAGGTAAAGTTCCTCGTCTTTTTACTTTAGAAGATTTTGATCGAGAAAACCTGACAAAATTCTTAGGCAAACACGGTGATATAGCAGGTTTTTCTAATCGTACCGGAGTTTCACCTCAAAGCGATCTAGTAGAAGCTCTCATCCAGTTTTTGTACGAAGACACTTCAAATGTTAGTACAAAAGTTAATGACGATTGGACAACGGATGCTATTAACTGGTTAAAACAAAATCCATTGAATCTTTCTCAACCGAATAATTCCGTGATTTTTGTTCCTCATTCCCAAGGAAATTTCTTTATTGAGGATGGGTTACTAGAAAAAAAAGCCGAGTTTCAAGTTTTTGCTAACCGCATTAACGTGGTATCTCTTGGTTCGCCAACCAATTACTCTTCTGTATCTCCAAACAACCAGTATGAAATTAAACTTTTTCCAACAGGAGGTTCAGATCCAAACAACGCCGATCCAATTACACAACTAAGATATCAAGCAGGACAGTTTGGCAATGATTATGGGGCAAAACTAAATCATGCTCTCAAAGCACTACATTGGACTAATTTTGCTCCACTTATCGGTACAATCAAATATCACGACTTAGGATCTGATAAAGAACACGGATATCTAAAGCGACAAGATGTAAAAGACAAGTTCGAGGAGTTCTTTGATAAGTTACATCCAAAAGGCTATTATTTTCCGAAATTAGTGACTAATAATCTTCAAAATCAAAGTACATCTCATGGTGATTTCATTGAAGGTAGCGATCAAGATGACACAATCAACGGTGGAAAAGCTAACAATCCAACCAATGACAAAAATGATGTTTTGCGTGGGAATTTTGGTAATGATTTGTTGGCCGGTGACTCTGGCTTCGACTTTTTAGATGGTGGAGGAGGAACTGACACTGCTAGTTATTTCAGCAGTCCAATTGGCATTAAAGTTTGGGCAGAAAAAGTTGCTGGTTCCGATGTTTACAAAGTTGAAGATGGCTTTGTTGTAAAAGGCCAGAAAACTGTAGACACTCTGGGAAATATCGAAATTATAAGCGGTTCCTCCTCTCCTGACACAGTGACTGGCGGTGACTACACCGATATCTTCTACGGCCAAGGCGGAAACGACCTTTTTTGGGGACAAAAAGGAGACGATACATTCTACGGTGGCACTGGTAATGACACAGCTTACGGCGGCGATGACAATGACGACCTCCGAGGCGAACAAGGCGCGGATGACCTCCGAGGACAAAACGGCAACGACACCCTCTACGGCGGCACCGAAAATGATTCCTTGTACGGCGGCCAAGGTGAAGACAAACTCTACGGCGAAGAAGGAGACGATGATTTAAAAGGAGAAGAAAACAACGATTCTCTTTACGGCGGAACAGGCAAAGATATTCTTGATGGTGGCACCGGAAATGACGATTTACGAGGCGAACAAGGCGATGATTTGCTAAAAGGAGAAGCCGGAAACGACACTTTATATGGTGGCGATGACCAAGACAAACTTTACGGTGGATTAAATGCCGACTTACTCTACGGCGAAGCTGGCAACGACCAACTTTTCGGTGAAGATGGCGACGACATCCTCGACGGTGGTAGCGACAACGATACTCTCATCGGAGGCAGCGGCGATGACAAACTCTACGGCCAATCCGGCAACGACATCATCCAAGGCAACACGGGCGAAGACTACGCCGAAGGTGGCAGCGGCCGCGACTTCATCCAAGGCAATGAAGGCAACGACATCCTCTACGGACAAGATGGCAGCGACACCATAGAAGGCAACGCCGATGATGATTTCATCGATGGTGGCAACGGCCAAGATTTGCTGTTCGGCAATACAGGGGATGACAGAATTTACGGACAAGGCGGCAACGACATCATCCAAGGCAACGAAAACAATGACTGGCTGGAAGGTGGCGACGGCCAAGACATTATTGATGGTGGCGCCGATGACGATGATATTTACGGACAAGCTGGCGATGACAATCTTTTCGGTAGTCAAGGCCAAGATTACATCGATGGTGGTGACGGCAAAGATACTCTGTTTGGCGGCCTCGATGATGACGTACTTTTAGGTCAAGCCGGCGATGACACTCTCAACGGCAACGCAGGGAATGACGAATTATTTGGCGGTACTGGCAATGACTCGTTAATCGGAGAAATCGGTGATGATTTAATTGACGGCGGTGAAGGAGTTGATCTCGTTAATTACATCAATTCTCCCAAGGGCGTTATCGTTAATATTGACGAAAATAGCGACTACGAAACTAACACCAAGCAACGTTTCAAAGAATTCGTTACTGATGTCAATCCCAGCGAATATTATACCGAACTCGAACGGGATTTTGAAATTGCTGCTGGTACTGGAAAAGACGGTTTTGGCAATACCGATGCTTTGAGAAACTTAGAAGACATCATCGGTACTCGCTTTGAAGACATCCTAATTGGCAACGAAAAAGATAACCGAATTTGGGCATTAGAAGGCAACGATTTATTAATTGGCAATGCCGGCAATGACTCATTTTACGGTGGAGAAGGCATCGATATTCTCAGCTACCGCCGCGACCCGAACGGCGTTACTGTCAACTTAAAAACAGGCGATGCTACCGACGGCTGGGGAGACCAAGACAAAATTACTGGCATTGAAAACGTCGTCGGTTCTCGCCATGACGATAATATTACCGGCGACGATAGCGTTAACGTTATCACTGGCGATGCTGGGAACGATCGCATTTACGGACTCGGTGGCAACGACAAACTCTACGGCGAATTCGGCGACGACTTAATCTACGGCGGCGACGGCGGCGACAGCATCTACGGCAACCAAGACCGAGACACACTATACGGTGAAGCCGGTCAAGACTACATCCGAGGTGGCGATGCCGACGACTTAATCTACGCCGGTAGCGATGACGACACCGTGGCAGGAGACGCTGGCTATGGCAACGACACGATTTTTGGCGAAACAGGCAAAGACCTACTCTACGGTGGCGCTGGCGACGACTACATCTACGGTGGCGCAGACAAAGACACCATCTACGGCGAAGGCGAAAACGACAAACTCTACGGAGAAGGAGACACCGACCTAATCTACGGCGGTCTCGGCGACGACGAACTCTCCGGCGGCGACGACAAAGACACCCTCATCGGCGAAGCCGGCAACGACACTCTCAGAGGCGATGCAGGCGACGACACTCTAGACGCCGGAACTGGCAACGACTACCTCTACGGCGGTACGGGCAAAGACACCCTGAATGCAGGCCTCGGCAACGACCAACTTTACGGTGGCGACGATGCCGACATCCTCCTCGGCAAAGAAGGCGACGACAACCTCTACGGGGAAGCGGGCGACGACACTCTCGATGCAGCCGAAGGTAACGACAACCTCTACGGCGGTGACGGCAAAGACATCCTCGATGCTGGCATTGGCAACGACCAACTTTGGGGAGGCCAAGGCGATGACACTTTATTAGCCAAAGCAGGCGACGACAACTTGTTTGGCGAAGATGGCAATGACATTCTCTATGCAGCCGAAGGTAACGATAGTCTCTACGGCGGCGATGGCAAAGATTTCCTCGATGCTGGAATCGGCAACGATCAACTTTGGGGTGGTGAAGGCGATGACACTTTATTAGCCAAAGCAGGCGATGACAACTTGTTTGGGGAAGGCGGTAACGACATCCTCGATGCAGCCGAAGGCAACGACAACCTCTACGGTGGCGACGGCAAAGACTTCCTGGATGCTGGAATCGGCAACGACCAACTTTGGGGAGGTGAAGGCGATGACACTTTATTAGCCAAAGCTGGAGACGACAACTTGTTTGGAGAATCTGGCAACGACATCCTCTATGCAGCAGAAGGCAATGATTCCCTTTACGGCGATCGCGGCAAAGACTTTCTCGACGCCGGAAGTGGCAACGACATTCTTTGGGGTGGTCAAGATGACGACACCTTATTCGCCCAAGCTGGAGACGACAACTTGTTTGGAGAATCTGGCAACGACATCCTCTATGCAGCGGAAGGCAATGATTCCCTTTACGGCGATCGCGGCAAAGACTTCCTCGACGCCGGAAATGGCAACGACGTACTTTGGGGAGGCCAAGACGATGACACTTTATTAGCCAAAGCAGGTGACGACAACCTATTTGGGGAATCTGGCAACGACTTCCTCGATGCAGCAGAAGGCAACGACAACCTCTACGGCGGCGACGGCAAAGACACCCTGTTCGGTCAAGCTGGCAACGACTTATTGCAAGGCGGTGCCGGCGACGACTCGCTGTTAGCAGGCGAAGGCAACGATACCCTGTTCGGTCAAGCTGACAGCGACACTCTCTACGGCTTCGGTGGCGATGACATCCTGGAAGGCAACTCAGGAACAGACCGACTTTTTGGCGAACTCGGCAACGACTCTCTCGACGGCGGTACTGAAAACGATACCCTGGAAGGCGGCGACGGTAACGACATCCTGGACGGCGGCGAAAATAACGACAGTTTGTTCGGACAAGTCGGCAACGACACCGTTATCGGCAACAGCGGCGATGACATGGTTGATGGCGGTTCCGGCAATGATTTGCTTCAGGGGAATCAAGGGCGCGATCGCATTTACGGTCAAGCCGGCCTCGACACCCTGTTCGGCGGCGATGATAGCGACACCCTGTGGGGAGGAGACGACGCGGACATCTTACAGGGAGAATCGGGAACTGATACCCTGTTCGGCGGTAACGGCGACGACTCCCTCGACGGCGGCGAAGATAATGACAGCCTGTTAGGAGAAGCCGGCCGCGATATTCTCGCCGGTGGCAGTGGTGATGACATTCTGGACGGCGGTACCGAAAACGATACTCTCTCCGGCAATGAGGGAAGTGATAAATTATACGGTCGCCAAGGCAACGACTTCTTAGAAGGCAATGCCGATAACGACCAACTGTGGGGTGGAGATAACGACGATACGCTGTTTGGACAAACCGGAGATGACGAACTGTGGGGCGAATCTGGCAATGACAGCCTGGATGGTGGCGATGGGCGCGATCGACTTTTCGGTCAAATCGGCAAAGATACCCTCTCCGGTAACAATGGCGACGACTACTTAGAAGGTGGTGCAGACGACGATAGCATGACTGGGGGTGCAGGGCGCGATCGCATTTTCGGAAATGACGGCAACGACTTCGCCGACGGCAACAGTGGCGACGACTACATCGATGGCGGCGCGAACAACGATACCTTAGCAGGTGGTGAAGGGGACGATCGCATTTTCGGTCAATCCGGCAACGACAGCCTCGAAGGCAACGACGACAACGACTTCATCGACGGCGGTACCGGCAGCGATACCCTGTGGGGCAACGACGGCGACGACGAACTCTACGGCCGCGAAGACCGAGATTTCATCGATGGCGGCCGCGGCAACGACCAAATCCACGGCGGAGATGCAGCCGACACCCTCCTCGGACAAGTTGGAGACGACAACATCGATGGTGGTTCCGGCGCAGACTCGATTCTCGGCGCTGACGGCAGCGACAACATTTGGGCCCAAGCAGGGGACGACTCGATTTACGGCGGCGCAGGTGACGACAACATTTGGGGCAACGAAGACGACGACCTGATTTTTGGAGAAGCAGGCGAAGACAAAATCGACGGCGGTTCCGGCTACGACACCATCGACGGTGGCGCTGGCAACGATGAACTGTTCGGCGGTACGGGCAACGACCAATTATTAGGAGGTGCCGGTAACGACAAAATTGACGGCAGCATCGACGACGACAAACTGTTTGGAGGTGCCGGCAACGACTTGATATTTGGCAGTCAAGGACAAGACACGATATTAGGCGAAGTCGGAGAAGACACCCTCTACGGTGGCGACGAAACCGACATGATGGACGGCGGCGCGAGTAACGACATGGTTTTCGGCGACTCCGGCGACGACACCCTCACAGGCGACTCCGGCGATGACACCCTCACAGGTGGTGGTGGCAACGACTTCATGGGCGGAGGCAACGGCGACGACTTGATGTTTGGTGAATGTAACGACGACACGATGCTGGGCGGTGCCGGTAAGGACACCCTCGACGGCGGTTGTGGCAACGACTTGCTAACCGGGGAAGCTGGCAGCGACAACCTCTTGGGTAACGAAGGCGATGACAGTCTCGATGGCGGCAGCAGCAATGACACCCTGGATGGCGGTAATGGCAACGACTTCTTGAACGGCAACAGCGGCAACGACAGCCTCAACGGTAACGATGGCGATGACAGCCTCTACGGCGGCGAAGGCAACAACGTGCTCAAGGGCGGCAACGGTCAGGATACGCTGATTGGAGGCAGCAGTTCCGACATATTTGTGCTATCGCCTAGTTCTGGACTCGATAATATAGTTTACTTCCAGGGCGATCGCGATTACTTCGGACTCTCACAAGACCTCACCTTTGACCAATTGCAAATTGTTCAAGGCAGCGAGGATTATACTAACGATGCGTTGATTAGCATCGCGAGTACAGGCGAACATTTAGCTTTGGTGAAAGATACTCAATTTAGTGCGATCGACAGTTCTCGGTTTATCCCCATCACTCCCGGAGGCGCGCTTCCCGCAGCTTTCAATACTCCCTCGCCTGTCGATTATTTAACTGGCGAACCTGTTGAGGATAGCGTGGATGATGTGCTAATTAATAACAGTTCTACCACTGGCTTATCAAACACGACTGCCACAGTAATGAGTCAGCCAAACAACACGACTGTTGGATCTATCGGTCAGTCAAATACCACTACTCCTGCAACAATTACTCAGTCAAATAGCACGAATAATACCCTAGCAATCCCAAGCCAGCCAGTGTTGACAACAGCTACTAAGCCTGCTATTTCAACAGCAACTTCTGCCAAAAATACTACGAATGACATCTTGCTAAATGGCGGTTCAATCCCAACCATGAAGACCTTTAGCGAAACCGACGATGACATTCTCATCTACGATACAAAGAGCTTGTTAACTTCTCTCACCAGCGCTCAAAGTCAGCCAATTCTGCCTTTGAAAGCATCAAGTGTTAATAGTGCGATCGCGCCTATTGCTAATCCTTCTGGTAAGGAAGCCGATCTCTTACTTAATGCGAATCCTAGTCCGATTCAGCTACCAAAAAGTAGCGATTTAAGTGGCACTTCTACCTTGAAGTAATTGTAAGTTTGCTTGAGGGCGATCGAATAGATAAAAACCCGGTTTCTTCAAGAAGCCGGGTTTTTTGCAGTTTTTACCTGTAAGATCGGGTTCGGTCAAGATCGATCGCTCATCACCAAAAAATATAATATCCTGATCTGATCGATTTGCCATTGATTGTCATTTATATTAGAGGCGATCTTTCCAGTAGCTTGGATCGCGACGACAACTCACGATCGCCGCGATCGCGATTCTGTCTGGATAGACTCGATACAAGATGGCATAGGAAAATTTGAGGGTCAAATAACGACGAATCTGACCTTCAACGATCGGCCAGCGTTCTGGTGCTCCAATAATTTTAAATATGGCATTTTCTATCGTGTCAATGAAATCTTGGTGTCTGTCTTGTTGGGAAAAGAATTGAACAGCCTCTGCATATTCTTGCAGGGCGGCTGGGTGAAATTCATATTTCATTGCTTTGAGAGTTGCCGTATTTGGGCCAAGGCAATATCTCCTGGAATGGTTTGAACTGCGCCACTCTCAATTTCGGCAATCCGTTCTTGAGCTTTCTTTACTCCTGCCATCAAAATATCTTGCTCGATTTGTGTTGTCATGCTTTCCACAATTTTGTCAATGAGGATAGCTTTGGCTGCATCTGGTAATGCAGTTGCCTCTGAAATGAGTTGGTCTAGGGTTAGCATTGGATAGTTTAGCTCCAAGGGACTAGCCTGATTTTAACATAAGGCAGAGACTTGCTTGACTTACAAGCTATCCCACAAGATTCTACCCCACAAGAATTGGTAAACTATAGCTACAGAATCTGGAGGTCAAAAACCTATGCTTAAGAACTCCAACAACCGGAACAAGTTCAGTCGCCACATATTCGATCGCCCACTCCACAAGATGACTACCTTCATCTCTAGCCCGCAGATCGACCGCAAGTAATCCAATTTTGATAGCGGGAAAGGGAGGATACTTCATTATGAAAGATCGATATGAGACGCCTCAATTATAGCAAGTCCTATAATCTTCTACCAGCAGCTACGGCAGCTTAAATCATGAACTAGGTGCGTGAGGCTTCAGAAACCGGGTTTCTGCGTAAAATCTGATGAGGATTTGAAAAATATCAGAGAAACCCGGTTTCTTGGACTAATCGCGTCAGGATTTACGTACCCTAACCAAATAAACCTGGTTTTTACCAAATTTTGCCACTGCGACGAAGTTTCCGCCTATTCAACTTCTGGATTTTCCCCAGGCTTTTTCGTTTCTTGTTGATTTTTAGATTGTAACGTTTCACGTGTTACCAAAAATTTTTTGCCTAAATCTGTAACATCAAGGTATTCGGTCAAATTAATCGATCGTTTCCCATAATCACTCGCTCTAACTAGATCGCTGATATAACCAGATTTTGTTGTAATCAATTTCAAATCTCGTAAACGCCTTAACTCATCACCAACTCTATCTGAAACATAAAAGTTATAATTTGTCTTGGTCTCAGAATGCCTGTAAAGCTGGTCTATTTTTTCATAATCCTTATCCCCAAGCAAGAAATTATACATAAAAGCTTGCGTTTCTTCTAAATTATTTTGTTGTTTTTCCAGTTGTTCTAATTGTTTTGCTTGAAGCTCATAAATTCTCTTTTTCTGTTCATTAACTTCTTGCTTTAGTTGCTTGAATTTAGCTGTAACGCCACCATCCTTAGAAATACCCAAATCCTCTAATCTGTTAAGTAACCCAGAGTTAAAGAGAAATACAAGAGCAATGAGTATAATATCAGGAGCTTCTATCTTTCGAGGTTGTCGCTTTTCTTCAAAGTACATTGGGCTAATTAGGCTAAAGATTAGATAAACCATTGCTATCAATGAAACAATTTCGATCCACCAATTTCTAGCATCTTTGTATTCTTCACTGGAACCGCTGCTCATGGGCTGCATTTCTCTTTTATCTTGATTGTTTTCTTCGCTCATAAATACCTCATTTAAACGATACCTTGAAAATCCAAGTGGCTCTTATGAATAGCTGCTTTGCAATTTAATAACCATACCATTATATCTCAAATACGCTAGAATAAAGGGCGATAAAGAGTGCGTTCATCACAGTTGCGTGTCTATTTGTCACAATCCCACAAATCACTTGCAGATACGCTCCATAACACCACCAAATGAGACAGCAACATTATATCCAACACGAATACCAAAGAGTCGAGCGTTTGGGTGCTTCTTACTAAGGTTACGAGATGCTTGCAATCCAGTTTTATCGACTTCATAATCACCTGTTTCAATGTCTATGATGACCATCTTGCCGATGTTCTCTTCTACTTCTACCTTTTGGCGGATGGTGCTTTCATACAATTGCTTGGCACGTCGCGCAACTTCTTCACGGCTTAAAAGGATTGCCTGCATATATTGACTCCGATCGCTAGGCTTTTCTGCGAATCACTACATGATAACGCACGGACAAGTAGGGAGAGCATTGCAGTGAATTCAGTAAATTTGTTTTATACCGATGCTGCAAAATGATTCACGACTTGCCGCTAGATGAATCGCTAATGACGGATGAAAAGTGTGCGGAGTTTTTCCAGCATTTCAAACACACGGTCCTCGACGCAACTGCCACTCAGGCTGATCGCCACTCGATCGCCTTGCGCCCCATCACCCGTCCTATAGAACCCTTGTGACAGTTGCGTCTAGGACTGTCCAATTTAAAATCTCCCATAAAATGTCCCTCCCCCGCCCTTGGGCACATAAAAATCCGATCTCTTGCATACTTTCCCAAAAAGGTTAAGATAGCTTCAAACCGACATTTATGCGCCAAAGGGTGAGAGAGGGCGCGATCGAGAAGACAAGTTTTAGGTTAAATCAAGTCCGTCCAGACAAGCAGTTTAGCCTTTCCAGTCTTTGGCAGATTGTTCGAGAACGTAGGTTGCGACATCCTCAATTTGTGCAGGCTTCAAACGACCACCGAAAGCAGGCATCGCATTTTTGCCCTTTGTTACCTGAGTGGTAATAGCTTCGATAGAATTCATGCCGTACTTCTCTAAAGCTGCGGATTTCAAGGTTTTGGCAGACACAACCACGTTGCCACCACCGACGTGACAAGCAGCACAGTTGGCGCTAAACAGTTTAGCTCCCTTAGCCGCATCTCCAGCTAAAGCAGGGCTGCCGAAGCCGACAGTAAAAATTGCCAACGCTAACAGAGCGATCGATAAGAGTCTTTTCAACGTAGTTCTCCTCTAATGGACACAGTTAATTGTGATTCTTCAGTTATTTTACCCGTTTAGTAACCCGCAAACACCTAGTAGCGATCGCGATTTTTTGAGTAGTTAACCACTTTGGGCGGGCGATTCAACTCTCCAGATTATCAATACCCCATCCCGGAGCCTTTTGAGCAGCCCGAAGCACAAAAGCAGCCAAATCTTCAATCTGAGTCTGGGACATCCAGCTTTCGGGTACTTGGCGGCACCAAAAAGTTTCCTCACTACCGTCATAAGTCATTGGTTGTCTCAGATAGGCTACCAAACTATTGATGTCCTTGCGGGGAGGGGTTGCTCCCTGGAGATCCGTCAAAGATAGAGAGATAGTCGGATCTGGCAAAGTCGCTCCTCCGACGTGACAGTTGAGGCAATTTTGCTCGAACAACCGCTTGCCGGCGGACAAATCCTCAGCCGAAAATAATCGAGTGTGTCCCTCAGCATCCAATTCCAGTGGCACAGGTTCGCTGACTTTTAAATAGCGAGTCACATAGGAATCAGCAGCAGCCAAAACAGGTTGAGGTGCCAGCAGCACCATCGGCAAAATCACCAAAATTCCTAACAGAAAGCAGACAAAAACACCACGACGCAGCATGAGGGCCTACAACTTTTTGCAATATTAAATAAGGAGAGGTTAAATTTTAGATTTCAGATTTTCGATAGAAGCCAACCAGGGAACAACAATCACTTTTGTGGAACTCTAGCCCCCTCCCAATCCAAAATCTCAAATCTAAAATTTCCTAAAATCGATTAGCGAGCGCCTTTACCGCCAGCCCACTGGGTGCCCACAATTTTTGGCTGCAACAGAATGTGACCGCCAATGGCGTACAAATCATCATCGGAAAGATTTCTCATTTCAGCGAAAATATCCGCGCTTTTCATGCTCGGATGCAGCTCAGAAATTTCCTCAAAGCCGTCATAAGTCGTGGGGTTTTTCATATAGTCAACCAGCGACTTAATATTATTACGGGGTGGATTTGCCAAAGCCAAAGTTTCAGGGCTCAAGTTCAAATTCGGGTCAGTTTTAGTCATGCCAGCGGCGTGACATTGAGCACAGGCTGAGTTAAACAACCGTTTGCCTTCCTGAACCTGTTTGAGGCTCAGCACTACGGGAGTGCCTTTGTCATCTAATGTCACGGTGCGTAGTTGAGGACTGAGTTCTACTGCCATCGCACTACTGACAAAGAATTGAAAAGTCATGAATACAGCAGTCAGAGCAATGAAATATCTTTTAAGCATGGTTCTCCTTAAAAAAAATCAGGGGAAAGTATTGAATGCTCTTTTGGGGAGCTAGCAAACAGATTGCTGTTCAAGATTCCACCGCCGGGAAAAACTGGTGAGAGTTGATTCGGTTGTACCTTTAAAGGTAAGGGAATTATGGCATCAATCTAATCTGCAAGAAGTTTTGAGTCGCGCCTTTTTTCCAGAGCGGACATAATTGCCTTAACATCCTCTAGGGCCAAACGGGTTTGAGGGTGCTTGTAAGCAATTTCTAACTCGTCGCACAAACGGATCACGTCTTCAACAGGGACGTTGAAGTCCTCTGCTATTTCTGCGATGGACAGGTCTGCAAAACCCATAGTTTTTAGGTCGCTGACGGGTAAAAATGGGGTTAATCGCTCTTAACTGAAATCTGGATAATTTCACCAAGCGCTGTTAGTTTGTTCTGAGGTTTATAGAACGCCAGAGCGATCGTTAAATGCAGAATTTGCCCAGGGGCTATTTACTGCTATTGACAACGCCTGAGTCCTGATTGAGTCTGTCAGAGCCAACTAAGTTCTAACGGCCACTAGGCATTTTTGCTCAGTTCAGCTTTCTAGTCAATCAACTTCCAATCAATATCATCCCACTTACCGAGTTTTTTTATGAACATTTAACATCCGAACCCGCAGCTCGAACTCACAGAGCATGAGGAGGGGCTTGATGCTTAGGGTGAAAGCTTGAAAGCATGAGTCTGTGCGGGCAAAGCGTGGTTGTCTATGGGTGTGTGATGCTCTAGTTCTGAGGGATCTGATAAAGGTTGAGGCTGGTGAATACTAATTAGCTGAGCCAGGGTTTTCTTGAGCTGAGTCCGAGGGACGATCATATCTACAAAGCCGTGGGCAAAGGAGTATTCGGAAGTTTGATAATTTTCCGGCAACTTTTCCCGCAGAGTTTGCTCGATCACCCGGCCGCCGGTAAAGGCTACAGTTGCTTTTGGTTCTGCAATGGTAATGTCTCCCAGCATGGCAAAACTCGCGGTGACACCGCCGGTCGTCGGGTGAGTCAAAATTGGGATGTACAACTGTCTGGCTTCCCGGTGGCGTTCCAGAGCACCGGAGATTTTCGCCATTTGCATCAAGCTGAGCATTCCTTCTTGCATTCTCGCACCGCCGGAAGCGCAGACAATGATGACGGGTAGCTTTTCCCGCGTTCCGTATTCGATGAGGCGAGTCAGCTTTTCTCCGACAACGGAACCCATACTGCCACCGATGAATTGAAATTCCATGACTCCCAGGGCGATGGGGAAACTTTCGAGTTTGCCGATGCCTGTTTCTACTGCATCTAGGTGGCCTGTTTTTTCTTGAAATTCTCGAAGCCGATCGCTATATTTTTTGCGATCGCGAAATTTCAAGGGGTCGGTGGCGTGGAGTCCTTCGTTAATGGGCATCCAAGTATGGGCATCGAGCAGTTGATCGATGCGTAAGTCGCTGTAAACTCTCATGTGATGCCCGCATTCCAAGCAAACCATTTGATTTGCTCGCAGGTCTTTGGTGTAACTGAGCGCATCGCAAGCTTCGCATTTATTCCAAAGCCCGTCGGCAATTTCTCGTTCCGGCCGTTCTTGAGAGTTCGGTACTGATTTTCTTCGATTTGCAAACCAATCAAATAGAGACATTAAAATTTAGTAATTGTTAACTGTTGACTGTTGACTGTTGACTGTGTTTATAGGTTATTTATTATTTGTTATTTGTTAGCTGCTACTAATAATTCATAACCTATATATGACTATTGACAATAAACAACTGACTATTGTACCACTGTTTTACGGCATCTTCATAAAAAACAACTGCCAGTAAGTAGATAAGATCGCTTCGCCCCACAAAGCTGTAATTGCTGCACCGAGAGCGAGAAATGGACCAAAAGGCATGGGTTGGCGTCGATCGAGCCATCCGAGGGCGATCGCCCCGCCGCCAGCAAAAGCCCCGGTAGCACAGGCGAGAAAGCCCGCTAACAGCAAGTATTTCCACCCCAGCCAAGCTCCCATCAAAGCAGCCAATTTGGTATCGCCAGCCCCCATCGCATTTTGACCAAGGGCTAGAGAACCTGCTAAACCAATGATGTCAAACAGCCACAGCCCCACAACGGCTCCTAGGATACCGTCGAGTACCAGATAGTTTACTGAGTCGATCGGACTAAATATCGGCCACCAACCCTTAGCGATTTGGAAAACCAGCCCCATCACTAAACCCGATCGAGTTAAAGAATTAGGCAAAGTCATGGTATCGAGATCGATCAAAGACAAAGCCAAAAGCCAGCTAAAAAAAGCCCAAAACCCCAGAGTTTGTACTGTGAGTCCAAACTGCCAGAAAATCAGCAAAAACAGCAAACCCGTAGCCGCTTCCACCAGGGGATATCGTAAAGAAATCCGGCTGCGACAATATTTACAGCGTCCCCGTAGCCACAGCCAACCAAAAACAGGTACATTTTCGTAAGACTGAAGCTGATTCAAGCATTTGGGACAGCGAGAAGGAGGATGTATTACTGACAAACCCGCAGGTAAGCGATAAACTACCACATTTAAGAAACTACCGATCGCCGAACCCAAAGCAAATACAATAGTAGAGACAAGACAATTAAAGATGATGTCCATTAACAAATAACCAATAACAAATAACAAATAACAAATAACAAATCACCAATAACTAATACATTTGCGATTCAATCTCTTCAAAAGTAACAAAACGTTCACCGGGCAACAAAATTGGCTGCGAAGTGAAAATCAACTGACCTCGATCGCTTCCTTGAGAGACAACAACACCAGCCGGACGTTGTAGGCGATCGGAATGAACTTTGAGATATAGACTATAGACCGATCGAGCTACTCGGATCAAATCAGGAGCAAGTAACCTGAAACTATCGGAAGTTTCTCTCATTGGTTCTGGGCTGGACTGGTATTCTATCACTGGAAACTGATCATAATGGTATAGGTCTAGCTATTGGTGTCGCCACTAGATCGATCGAACTTACCTTATTTTTTAACAATAGACTAGGTGGAAATTAATAAATTAACCTACAATCCTCCTTTGGCAGAGATCGAACTGCGACTACGAGGGCTGCTCCCAGCCTCACTGTACACCTCCGCCTGGGTAGATTCGTCGCCAGCGACACTAATGGGGGTCTTCGAGCATCTACGTACTCTCCGATACATAATTCACGACTACGTGCCCAAACAGGTGTCGGAATCTCCCCCCAATCCAGGGGAAGTGAGCTACCAATGGCAAGAAGGGACACTACTGTTTACCGATTTAGCAGGGTTTACATCCTTATTGGAAGCAAATGCGGCCCTGGGACGCCAGGGAGCTGAAACCTTGCTGGCGGTGATTAACGACTATTTTGCCTCGATGATCGAAATTGTGAGTAAGTCCGGGGGGGATTTGCTGGAGTTTACCGGAGATGCGATGTTAGTGCAATTCCTGGCCGGCATTCACCAAGAGGATACAGCTAGGGCCGTCCGTGCTGGTTTGCGAATGCAGCGAGCCATGGCTAAATTTGCGCGTATTGAAACCCCACGGGGTGTTTTGTCTTTGAGGATGCGAGTGGGTATCCACTGCGGCCGTTACATTAGTGCGGACATTGGTACGCCACTGCGGATGGCTCATGTGCTGCTTGGTCATTCAGTCCAGCAAGCCAAGCAAGCTGAGGGTTCTGGAACTGTGGGAAGGGTGTGTTTGACGACTACTTCTAGTTTGTGTTTGGGAGAGCAATTTCGGTTTGAACCAGGAGCAGCGGGTTATTTTTTGGTGGTGGACGATCTGACGGAGGATCTACTGGGAGATGATACTAAACGGCAGTTTCATAGACTTTTCCTGACATTAAAGACATCAGGTCCAAAAAACACGGTGTTCTTGTCGCAATCGCTGTCTGTAACTGGTAAAATAAGTATCAATGTTGGCACTCCTGACTTGCTCCCTGGCTATGTACGCCCTGAAGCTAGAACTCAAACTCAACAATGCTGAACGTACCCTCATGGCGCGACACGCTGGTTACGCTCGGTTTTGCTACAACCTAGCTCGTACCCTGTACGTGGGCGTGATGGACATTAAAGTCAGCCGCACCCGAAAGATTGCCGAAATAAAAAAAACCTTTACCAATTTCATCAAAAAACAACCAGAATATCAATGGACTAACACTTTATCATCCCGCGTTTATCAAAATGCTTTCCGGGCCTTCAATAACTCCCTCGAACGCTTTTTTAAAGGGTTAAGCGGGTTTCCTAATTTCAAACGCAAGAAATCCGGGGATTCGTTTACAGTAGACAGCAGCAATGGACCAGTATTTCAGATGGCTGGCAATCGGATAAAAATTCCTACACTGGGAACGTTTCGCCTGAAAGAAGCTATCGGGTACAACTGTTGCTCTCAAACATTTACCATCAGCCGTACTGCGGACAAATGGTACGTCAGTTTTACCATAAAAGCTGACAAAATCCCCCCTTTATATCGTGAAGTATCGGAAGCGACAGGCATAGATTTAGGAGTATCCACCTTTGCCACCTTGAGTGACGGTACGGTATACCAACTGCCAGATTCCCTAAAAAATGCGAAAATCAAGCTAGGGAAACTACAGTACCGCAATCGAAACCAGCAATTAGGCAATCGAAAACTTGGCATCAAAGCATCGAAAAACGCTCGGAAATTCGCTCGACAACTGGCTAAAAAACACGCCGATATTGCCAATATACGGCGGGATTTCTTGCAGAAAACAACTACAGAAATTAGCCAAAAGTACGCTCGCATCCGCATCGAAGATTTAAATATTTCTGGTCTGGCAGCAAATCACAAACTGGCGGCTGCAATTTTAGATTCAGGGTTTTATGAATTTCGACGAGAACTAACTTATAAATCTCCCATCTACGGCACTGTTGTCGAAGTGGTAGATCGATGGTATCCCTCATCTAAAATTTGCTCAAAGTGCGGTAACGTTCAACCGATGCCACTCTCCGACCGATTGTTTGTTTGTGAGGCTTGTGGCAACAGTTGTCATCGAGATTTGAATGCCGCGATTAATTTAGCATCGGTCTCACGAGATAGAGTAAGGATGGCTAATCCTGAATTCACGCCTGTAGAGTAGAAGGAGCCGACTCCCTACGTAGAAGCAGGAAGTAAGTTTTAAGTGTCCGAGATGTCATTCTTGTCCGCTTTATGTCAATCTTATGTAGCAGAATATGATATTACTCTGACTCGACGGCGGATGCCGAGTTCGGTATTGCTCGATCGCAGCATTTCGGGCCTAGTGAGCGAAATCCAGGAAGCTCTCAACCGGGTTGAACCCCTTGCTAGCTATATCCCCAAGCCGATTCTGAGACTACTGGTAGAAAATGCTAACAGGCGAAAAATTCCCCCAGATTTTCCCGAACCAACGGTGATGTTTGTCAATTTAGTCGGCTTACCGGAGTCCATCGACAAAGCTTCACCGGAGGAAGAAGTAGCTCTGATTCTCGGTTGTTCGAGGGTTTTTGCGTCGATCGATGCCGTAGTATCAGCAAAAGCAGGCGTGTTGCAAAAAGTAACCGCGCACTTGAACGGTTCCGATATGCTGATCTATTTTGGGGTGCCCGACGCTCATCGGGATGATGCTTGTCGCGCCGCTAGCGCAGCTCTGGCGATACGAGAGATGATCGCAACTTTGCATCCGCCAATTATCGGCTCTCAAGCAGTCAAAGTAAGCTGTCAAATAGGGCTGTCCCAGGGGCCCGTTTTTGCTGCTGAGGTTGGCGAACCCCGTGGTCGCAGGGAGTTTAATGTTTTGGGAGATACGGTGAATACGGCCGCTAGATTGATGAGCAAGGCTGGGGAAAACGAAATTTTGATTGGCGAAAGGGTGTGTGAGGCGATCGGCTTAGAATTCAATTGCGAGGCTTTGGGAGCTGTTGCTCTCAAGGGCAAATCGGCTCTGACTCCGATTTTTGCTTTGCACGGTTCCAAGGTCGAAAACGGAAAAGGGTAGATCTAAATTAGCCTCATTTTCTCGCCCCAATGACCCAATGTTAACTTTGCCAACGGCTTCTACATCTTCTGGAGTTTCAGTACGAATATTGATAGCTATATATTGGTAACAGGTATCCAGCCTGTTATTCACAGGCTTTTTTTGAGATATCTATTGGGGTGCATCTCAATGAGTGCAAATATATTCGTAGGGGAGAAGCATGACCGCTGTAAATCTCAGGCGATCGCTAATAAATTGTCTGCGGTCATGCTATAGCCTATGCGAAATCGGGATGCTCCCTATCTATTGTGGCACAAGCTGACCAGAAGACAATCGTTTAATCCCCTCCATCGCTGTAGTTTCTCCTGCTTTGTCTCCACCCTCGCGGGCCTTTTTCAAAGCTAGTTCGTAAGATTCCAAAGCTTTAGCATACTGACCTTGACCTTCATAAATTGCACCCATATTATTCAGCAAACGTCCCACACTTGTCTTGTCACCGATTGCTTCTAGCATAATCATTGCTTGCTGAAAATAGATCAGGGCTTGACTATCTTTACCAAGTTTGCGAGAAGTAAGTGCCATGTTATTGAGCAAGCGACCGACCCCCGCCCTATCTGCTATTTCGCGACGAATTGCCAAAGCTTGTTGATAAAATTCCATCGCTCTGTTGAAGTCGCCGATGTTGTAATAGACTCCACCCATGTTATTGAGGGTACGCCCTAAATCTCGTCGATCGCCCTTAGCGGTGCGAAGGGTTCGGGCTTGCTGATAAAATTCGATCGCCTTGGCATAATTTCCCTGTTCTCCATACACAGCTCCAATATTGTGAAAAGATTCTCCAATTTCAATTTCATCCTGAGCAGTTTTAGCTAATTCCAAAGCTTCTTGATGCAGTTTCATCGCTTCGGAAAAATTGTCCGCAACCCGGTTGATAAAACCGATGAGATTGAGGGTTCGCGCCGTGCTACTCCTAGCCCCGATGTCTCTGTTAATGACTAAAGCTTGCTGCAAAACTGCTAAAGCTTTGGGAAGCAAACCGATTTCGCCGTAAACTTCCCCCAAATTGTTGAGGGTTTCTCCGATCCCCGGTTTGTCACCTAATTGCTGGCGAATTGCCAAAGCTTGTTCAAAAGCTTGGATTGCTTCCCGAAACAAACCTTGGCGGTGATCCTTTATGCCTTTTTCCAGGAGTGTGTCTGCTTGTGTTTTGGGGTTTGTTGCTTGGGCGCGATCGGTCCCTGGGAAGCGCCTAGGATTTATAATTGGAGCAGATCCCAAAGCCTCTGACACGCCTAAGAATGTCAGCGCAGGCGATAGGACAAGAGTTATAGCTGCGACATAGCTGAAGTGGTAAGGGCGGCTGTACACCGAACAAGTCCTCCAAAAGCCAAATTATCTAACTTTCAAGATAGAGCTATTTTGGCTTACTGGCACATTTGTTGTCAGCTAATATCTTCTGAGCTTGCTTAGGGAAAATTCCTTCTCTCACCAAACAGCCATAATCAGTGGCATATTGTTGAGTGCGGAAATCAGAACAGGGTTTTTACTGAATGGAAGTGATGCTTGTTCTGAACTATGCAAGATGATATCTTTTTTGTCAAGTGTGATCCAGGCAATTCCTGACAATACTTGAACTTCTCGATGAGTTTGAGGCACTCTGTATACCTCGTTTTTCATCAGGATAATGCGATCGTCGGGTGCTACTAACTCAGAAGCTGTTTGAAGCATACTATCTCCTGTGAAATTAAATTGTCACCAATCAAAAAATCAAAAGCAATAATTATGGGAAATGTTTATTGGTAATAATGGCGATCGATCCAAGCGCGCATTTCATCATCCGTCGCGGCAAACGTAGAGCTACCAGTGAAGGGATCGAAACCGTGCCACCAACTATTACCATCGCGATCGGCAGTCTGCCAAATTCTCAGTTTAGGCCCGCCCACAGCGGCGACTAGCAAAAACTGTCCAATTTGATTCATAGCTGAAAAGAGCCATTGCCCTTGCGGTTTTTTAGCGGGTAAAGCTCGAAGGTCAATCCCAAAAAATCTCGATGATTGGGATTTTTGCACTTTTTTATAAGTAGACATAGCCAACACCTAAGTAGTGTTAAATTTCACAAAATTTACAGGCTATATTGGCAAATATTACTATTTTTTACTGCCAAATATAGACAACACAATTTTATGAAAATCAATCTGTTACCTCATGAATTAACCTTAACTCTTTGGTAATTGACAATCAAATCATTGTTTGCATAGATTGTATGAATAAAATCGATAGTTGATTTAGTTAGCTCAATTCAGCGTGAAAAACCCCCGCTAATGCTGGCTTTGGGGGAGGGGAGACCTTAGCGATCGAGGCGATGGGGGGAGTTTTCCCTAGTATTAGTCTTCCAGAGTTGCCGGGATAGATAAGGGGTAGGCACGGGGGCACTACCCCTACAAATTTTGCGAATCATTGAGGATTGCTATGTGTTTAGGAATAAATACCCACAGGCTCTCCCTCCCATGGCTGATTACGAGTTCTCAATTCCCAATTGCGACTTTCCCTAATGTTTGTGTCAGCCTTCATCGGATTTTGATAACTGCCAAAGTTGGATTTCATAACACAAATGCTGGTCAAAAAGTTTGCCTGCTTCCAATCCTTCAACCACCAATTTTTTGAACCAGCGACGAAATATCCAGCGCAAGAGTTTGTGTATGGGCCCAACGGCGATCGCAATTAAGTCTGCAACATAAATCATCGTGTTTAGTCCATACCTACGGAAAGTATCGACATACAAATCGATGGTGGGCAAAATATGGGCGGAAATATCCTCAGTTTTTACTAAACTAAATCCAGCCTGTTTTAAGGCTCCATGAAGTTCTGTAACAACATGACAATTAGAGAACATTCCCTCTTTATAATTAGCATCAGAGCGCAGCATATCGGCAAGCAATACATAGCCGCCGGGATTGAGGATTTTGGCGGCGCCGTTAGCAATATCAACGGCAGACATATATTGGCTACTTTCGCTAAAGAGGATTAGATCGTAGGATGTGGTTGCTTGAAAGTTTTCAAAGGTTGTGAGGTGGAAGATGGTGCGATCGCCCGTACACTTGAGAAAGCGCTGTTGTTGAAATGGATCGGGTGCGAGTCCTTCCACTGCAAAACCGCGATCGAGCAAATAAGCCGCATTTCCGCCAATCCCACAGCCCACATCCAGGATACTATGAGTGCTTTTGGGAATGAAATCCAACAGTTTTACAGTATAAGCTTGTTGAGCGATACGTAGTCGCGCGAGTGTTAGTTCATCCGCCGGCACAGGTAGAGTTTCCCAATAGCCATAGTGAAGATAGGGGGATTCTGTCAAGCCCAAATAGTAATTAAGCGCTGCATTTTGGTAGCGAGTTACGTTGGAAATTTCGATAGATTTTGGCTGGGACATTGGAAAAATTCCGTAAGTTTTAGGGTTTCGGGCAGGGTTGAAATTCTTCCCAGCGGTTGCATACTTGTTCATAGCACTCAACCGGCGAAATTGCCAACTTTTGCAACAAATTGATATCTATGTGATTATTGGCGAGCGAGAAAAAAATGATTGCTTCCTGTGGTTGGTAACTAGCAATAATTTGGCTCAGAGATGTAATAATTTGATTACAGTTGGGGGAGGGTATCGGAGTCGTACCGAACTTTCCCCCTTACGTCTGATGTGTGTTTGTCATTTCTAGGCGATCGATATACGGGGATATTACCACTATTTTAGATATTTGACAAAAAACTGATTAGACATCTGCAACAATTATTGTGGAGTAGTCCATAAAGTCTGTTATTGACAGACTTTTCACCCGAACTACATTAGACTTATCGAAAACAGAAATATTTAGACGATCGCTTTTTATTCAACTACATAAAGGCTTAACCCTTTTTTCGCATCAATATCAAACTTCAATCCCACCTCCTGTTCGTTGGTAATTACAACTTGTTCTTGGCAAACATCATTAATCATAATCTCAACAAATTCACCCAATTCTAGCAGTTCTTTAGTACCTACAGTATCATCTACAATAGATCCGTGTGCAGCATCATTCCGATAGGTAATTAATTCATTTAGTTCTCCTTCCGCAGTATTTTGGCTCCCTAGAACCTCCTCTACAAATTGCTTAACTGTTCGATGCTTATTCACCCAATCCCAAGCATTCGATATTCCAGCATCAGCAAATAATTTTTCTAGCACTTCTCTGCGTAAATTCTGTTCGTGTAAAAGAAAAGCATCAGGTATTAATTTGTATTTTCCTTTAGCCGTTACTCCATCAAATAAACCTTGAATTACCTCATTAATAGACAGGTGTTCAAATCTCTTTTTCTTAAGATCGAGTAATAACCTTCCCACACCTATCTGATGGGTATCTTTAATGCTTTTTTCCAAATCTGAATATTCTGTAACAATATCGGGTAAAAGTTCCAGCCACTCTGCAATTAAATCCTCAACAAAGCGCTCGTAAATAGCATACAAGCGTGTAACTACACCACAGCGATCGTAAACTAGCCACTCCAGTTCACTAGGAACCCCTTCTATTAGTTTAGTAAATTGCGTATTTTCGTCGGCTTCCGGTTGTGTTGGAGTGTCATTTCTAAATACAATTTCTCTCAGCCTGTCGTTGGTATTGATAATTTTATGTACTGTGGAAATATTCACATTTACTATCTTGAGAAGCTCATCAAACATCTCAACTTATTCTCCGATAACTTGCGATAGCATTTCGTCAAACATCCTAATTCGAGATTGGATGTCAGCCTTAGTTCTACCTTCACCTGTTAAAAGACGCGATTCTTTCCGATCAAAGAGCTTCTTTGTTTCTTCAATTACTTGTGATTTTTTATCGATCAATATTTCTGATTTATCCAAATGCCTGCTCAATCCAACCATAACGGCATCATAGTAAGCTTTATAAGAATTTTTCTTCCAAGTCCCTGACTTGGGTTCAAAGGGTTTGAACAAACTTTCTTCATAGATTTGATGAGCCAGATTGAGTGTTTGTAAAAAAACATCTTTTAAAAATTCGATGTCTCGCTCAGAGAACCCCAGGCTTTTCATCATGTACAGATCGAGAAATCCTTCCATACCATTACGGAAATACTCTACATTACGCAAAGCAAAAAAACGCAGAACTAACTCTGCATCTTCCATCTTTTTATAAAGATTATTTGTTGATAATTCTGGGCTGTTATCTTCGATCGGAATTCCCCAAGCTTTAGCAAATATGGGATGGCGCGCTAATTCTATTAATAGCGAATCAAATTTTCCATAATACAAGCAATTTCTCACTTCTTGCTGACTTAGATCCACTCCACCAGTATTCAGACGCTCGAAGGTCTTCTGTTTGAGAAATAAACCCTCTTCAGGATCGGATGTTGATTCTCTAAGAATTACTATAGATGAGATAGAACGACGGTTGAGACCAGCCTTAATGTTACCAGGAAGCTGTTCGTATTTAAGTTTATTTAGTTCTGGCCAAAGTTCAAGTCCTGTCAGCGCAAATTTATTTGTATAAAAATCTTGAATAGCGGTGATTCTCTGTTGACCATCCATTACTTCATAAGAGTAGTAATCAATCTCATAAAGAATAATAGGCGGAACGGGAATGTTAATCAAAAACGACTCAATTAGTCGTGACTGCATCTTAATATCCCAACGCGCCCTTCTCTGATAAAATGGGCGCAAATTCATGTATTTAGGATTTTTTGACAGCGCTTCCACAAAGTTGGGAAGCTTTTCACGGTTGATTTCTGTAAGTATTCTCTTCTCTCCTGATTCATACTTCTCGTTAATCTCAACCTCAGATGTTTTAGTCCAAATTTTTGAGAGAGATTTCTCCCACATTTTTTCTTCAACAGACGCAAGTGGCATTTTTTATATCCTCTGTTATGGCGGCTCTTATGAATGATTATAGCATTTCTAGACTTAGCCTAAGTTCTCAGGCTCCAATAGCTCTTAAAAACTCAGCAGGCGCGATCGCACTTATCAATTCTCCTAGCCCGATCGCCAATATCTCCTCATTTTCATAATCTTTTCATTTTTACTGGTTTTATGCTAAATTAAAACAATGAAAGAATTATAAAAAACCACAATGAATCATCAGGCGCTCTGCCGTAAAACCTATCAAATTGGTATATTCGGGCTATTACTAGGAGTTTGGCTCAGCGGGTGCAGCAGTCCGACAACAGAGCCTCAAACCAAGCAGAATGGCGATTCTAGCGCCACTGCTAGCGATTCGACCAAAAAAGATAAAAAAGTCATTCTTACCACCTTTACCGTCCTGGCAGACATGGCTCAGAACGTTGCGGGGGATAAGGCGATCGTCCAATCCATCACCAAGCCTGGGGCGGAAATTCACGGCTATGAAGTTACACCCAGCGACTTAAAACGCGGACAAAATGCTAATTTGATTTTAGAAAACGGCCTCAACTTAGAGCGTTGGGCAACCCGATTTTACAACAGTCTCCCTAAAGTTTCTCACATTACTCTAAGTGAGGGAGTCTCACCAGTAAATATTGCAGAAGATGCCTATCGTGGCAAACCTAATCCCCACGCTTGGATGTCTCCTAAAAATGCTGTAATTTACGTCGAAAACATTCGCAAGACATTAGGAAATCTCGATCCGGCTAACGCTGCAATCTACGACGCAAATGCGGCAAAATACAGCCAGCAAATAAAGGCGATCGATGCCAAACTAAAACAAGCTATTTCAGCCATTCCCCCCGACAAACGTTACATAGTAAGCTGCGAAGGAGCTTTTTCCTACATCGCCCGCGATTACGGCTTAAAAGAAGTTTACCTGTGGCCGGTTAACGCAGAACAACAAGCCACACCGAAACAAGTGGAACGGGTGATTAATACAGTCAAAGCTAACCAAATACCGGCTGTATTTTGCGAGAGTACCGTCAACAACAAAGCACAGCTTCAGGTAGCAAAGGAAACAGGCGCAAAATTTGCCGGGGTGTTTTATGTCGATTCCCTATCTCCACCCGACGGGCCCGCATCAACCTATCTTAAGTTACTTGAATACAACATCAATACTCTGATAAAAGGGTTACAGGGTAATGGGTAATGGGGAATGGGGAATGGGGAATGGGGAATGGTGTCAAGTTAAGCCTGAACCCATATAAATGTCGCTTTTAGGCAAAGTTTAGATCCCCCTAAATCCCCCTTAAGAAGGGGGACTTTGAGAAGACTCTTGTCCCCCCCTTCGATCGGGGGGCTAGGGGGGATCGATCCCTAATCGTCAGACAGGAGACTGGTAGTAGGTTTTTAGCCTTCTGCGTAAGTTATGTAGGTAATTGATAATAAGGAGAAAATCAGATGAATGAGATTGGCATTGATATTGAGAATGTGACCGTTGCTTATCATGGCAAAGTAGCTTTGCACAGCGCCTCGCTGCAACTCCAGTCAGGGACGATTTGCGGTTTGGTGGGGATGAATGGCGCGGGAAAATCGACATTATTTAAAACAATTATGGGGTTTGTGAAGCCGAACACGGGACGAATTTTAATTAATGGGTTGCCGATTAGTCAAGTGCAAAAACGCAATCTGGTTGCCTATGTCCCTCAGTCGGAAGAGGTAGATTGGCATTTTCCGGTGAATGTTTATGATGTGGTAATGATGGGACGCTATGGGTATATGAATCTGCTGCGGATTCCTAGGGCGATCGACAAACAAGCTGTGCGAGAAAGTTTGGAAAGGGTGGAAATGTGGGATATGCGCGATCGGCAAATCGGAGAGTTATCCGGCGGACAAAAAAAACGCACCTTTTTTGCGCGGGCTTTAGCGCAACAGGGTACGGTTTTGCTGCTGGATGAACCCTTTGCCGGAGTCGATATCAAAACTGAGAAGATGATGATTAACCTGTTGATGGAACTGCGTCAAACAGGACATACAATTCTTGTTTCAACTCACGATTTAGAATCCATTACCACATTTTGCGACCAAGTAGTATTAATTAATCGCAGCATTCTCGCCTATGGTAACACCTCTGAAGTGTTTACAGAGGAAAATATTTCTCGCACTTTTGGGGGTGGTGTGGGGAGTTTTTCGTCTGCTAAAAATCGGTTAACTCAAGTGAATCGGGAGGAACAATAATGGATTTAATTCAGTGGTTTGCAGCACCTTTGCAGTATGAATTCATGGTGAAGGCGATTTTAGTCAGCGCTTTAGTAGGGCTGGTTTGTTCGGCGCTTTCTTGCTACATGACTTTGAAAGGATGGGCTTTGATGGGCGATGCGGTTTCTCATGCGGTGATGCCGGGAGTTGTGATTGCTTATGTGTTGAATATTCCTTTGGCGGTGGGGGCTTTTTTGTTTGGGGTAGGTTCGGTAATGGCGATCGGCTTTATCAAAGCCCAAACTCGCGTTAAAGAAGATACGGTAATCGGTTTAGTGTTTACGGGATTTTTTGCCTTTGGTTTGGTTTTAATTTCTAAAGTCAGAAGTTCGATAGATTTAACTCATATTTTGTTTGGCAATGTTTTGGGTATTTCGGATGCTGATATTACTCAGACTGTAATTATTAGTGTCATCACTTTAGTAACTTTGGCAATTTTACGCAAAGATTTAATTTTGTTTTGTTTTGACTCTACTCACGCGCGATCGATCGGTTTAAATATCACTTTTCTGTATTACGTGTTGCTGTCTTTGCTATCCCTGACTGCGGTGGCGGGACTTCAGACTGTGGGGATTATTTTAGTGGTAGCAATGTTGGTGACTCCGGGGGCGACGGCGTATTTATTGAGTGATAATTTTGACCATATGACGCTTATTGCGATCGCCACTGGTGTCTTTTCTAGCGTCATGGGAACTTACATCAGCTACTATATTGATGGTTCCACAGGCGGATGTATTGTGGTGCTACAAACGCTGATGTTTGTATTGGCGATGATTTTTGCTCCCAAACATGGTTTATTAGTTAAAGCTCGGAATTCCCAAACCCTTAGCGAATAAAGCAGGAATTAATTATGTTTATTTCTTAGTCCGCGGAGGCGGACATTGTTTGTGTAGCAGCGGTTTCAACCGCCGAGTTCGGAATTCTTTATTTCTTAGTCCGCGGAGGCGGACATTGTTTGTGTAGCAGCGGTTTCAACCGCCGAGTTCGGAATTCTTTATTTCTTAGTCCGCGGAGGCGGACATTGTTTGTGTAGCAGCGGTTTCAACCGCCGAGTTCGGAATTCACAAACTCAATATTTTCATACAAATCTGCCAGCGAAACCTCCACAGAAATAGAGTTTAACATCAGCCGATCGCCAATAACACCATATTCCGAAAAAATCCACTTATTCGCATCAGTTTTCGAGTATTGTTCCACCCGTAATCGATATTGATCGATTAATAAATACTCCTGAAAACTCGGAATACTGCGATAAGCAGCAAACTTGTCATCGCGATCGTAAGCTCTAGTGCCCTTAGAAAGCACCTCAGCAATCAGCAGAGGATTGGTAATTGTATCAGTGCGTCCAGATTGAAGCTCGATCGGTTTCGCCGCCACTATCAAATCCGGGTAAGTGTAATTATTAAGCTGGGGAACCCAAAGCCGTTGATCCGAGCTAAAAGTCCGATATGGTTTCCCTTTTAATGCCAGTTTCAGCGCCCCACCTAAATTAAGGGCAATTTCATTGTGATCCGGTGAACCGCCAGCCATCAGAATAATCTCCCCATTGATAAATTCATGTCGATCCAGAGAATTGACTTCCAATTCTAGATATTCTTCAGCCGTGTAGGTTTTGGTTTCAACTTGCGCGATCATATACAAGGCTCTCCTTTAATCTACTCATTTTATTGTATATTAAAAATCGTGCATAATAAACAGGCCGGGGCGGGTTTTTGAGATTGCCAGTTTTTGGCAAATATTGTTTGTGAACCCGCCCCTAAAGTCCCATCGATCGCGCATAATAAACAGGCCGGGGCGGGTTTTTGAGATTGCCGGTTTTTGGCAAATATTATTGGTGAACCCGCCTCTACCGCAACGGGACAAAGTTATAGCCAGAGCTTCCTCCAAGTTTAACTTGCACTAAAATCGGCTTCCCCGCCCGATCGCCTGTTGGCAAAAATCTCACATCCTCACTTGCTCCTGATGCCGAGAAACTGGCAGTTTTGAATGCTTGTTTTAACCCTTCCCGCGTAGTGCTTTGCTTCAATCCCGCGATGACAGCTTGAGTCGCATCAAAACTGGTTGCGGTGCGCCAATTTACTACTCCTCCCCACAACTGAGTAGCATTCTTTGGAAAAGTGCTACCGAGATTAGTTTCAGGATGCCAGGGGACAGGTAAAATAAGCCCGTCAACGCTCTTTTGTCCATCTTTTAGCGTTTGAAAGGTGTACATTGTCGTGCTGCCGTAGAGTGGCAATTTGCCTTGATTGGTGCGAGCCAGAAAAATTGCGCGATCGATGCGATCGATGTGAGGTGCTAGCATCAATCCTTGTGCGCCTTTACTGACTGCATCGGCGATCGCACTTTCGGGATTAAAAGAAGGAACTGAAAAATCACAAACAGTGGGAACTAATTTGCCTCCCGCAGCAGTCAGAGCAGCCACAAATTCATCTTTAAACGATATATTATCCGGTGCTTGGGAGTCATAACAAATAGCAATATTAGTTTTGCCTGCTTTGACTGCATATTCTGCTAAGGGAGCCGCCATGATGCTAATATTGGGGACTGTCCGAAAGATGTAACTGCCAAATCCTGATAGGTTATTAGCAAAGCTAGTCGGTGTCACCATTACCAGTTTTTCTTGCTGATATATCGGAGCAGCTTCGAGAGATGCGTTGCTAGCATTGTGTCCAATTACTGCTAGTATAGTTGCATCTTTTGTTAATGTGTTTGCAACTTCTTTAACAATTGCTGGATTGTTTTCATCGTTGACAATTTCTACTTGCAGTTTTGCGCCATTGATGCCACCGCTACTATTGACTTCAGATTGAGCTTGAGCGACACCTCGGAGAATTTCTTGGGCGACATTAGGGTTACTACCAATGGGAACGCTGACAGCAATTTTCAAGGAAGAACCACTGCTGGCTGTGGCATTATTCAAATAAATAACGGTTTCTGGATCGTTGCGATTTTGTTTCAGAGAAGCCTGAAATTTTTGGGTCGCAGTTGAGAAATCTCCGCTCTTAAAAGCTGCAACGCCTGCTTGTTTATCTGGTGTGGTTTGGGATGTTACCAATAGCTGATTTCCTAAACTGATGCGAGTTGCGATCGGACCCGATGGACTCGCACCCGGTGTAGATGGAGATCCAGGTGTAGGTGTAGATGTATCTGAACTTTTGGATGCGAATAAACCAGGAAGGAACTTGAATGCGCCAAACGCAACTAAGAAGAGGGCAATAATAAAAAAGATGGGTGGCGGGCTTTTTTTGTTATCTTGGGACATAGTTTTTCTCTTTATATGATTTCTACTCAAAAGTTGTTAACTACAATCAGTATTCAAGGGATTGCGGTTAAAGTCAATTCATTAAATTCATTAATTTAAGTTCATAAAAGTCATATTTGGATGTTTGGGGCGGGCAAGATGACCTTCCCACAAGGGTTTCAGCAAAGTTGGTTGTAACCAGATCGCGTTTCTGGTGCGATCGCAGATAATCCATTTCCAGATAATGCTAGGATAATGAAAACACTACAAGTAAGTGCGATCGACTTTGGTAAATTCATGTGTTTATTTCCAACTATAAGTGTCATCATCTTGTACATCTAATGTTCTAAAATGTCAAGTTTTAGCATTGACTAACAGCTTAAGGTATAACCAATAGTCCGGCAGGGGTTTAAACCCCTGCCTCAAAGCTAAAGTCCTCTCAAAGAGGACTGAAGAACTCATTAGTCCTCTGAAAGAGGACTTTAGCTATTAGACAGGGAATTCATTCCCGGTTGGACTGGCGGACAGACTGACGGACTTGGCAGGCTGACAGCTTAAATTGACACCAATGACCTCTGCTTAAATATCGTCAGACAATTCATCAAATGCCGAATCAATATCAGTTTCAGCAACAGCCACAGACTGAGAAACTGGTGAATGATTAGGAGACTCCGGCGATTTTGGTGACTCCACCGAATGCACTTTTACTACTGGTGATTCAGTCACAGGTTCCACAACAACAGACTTAGACTTCTTGACATTAATTACAGGTGAATGTGCTCCATTTTCTCCATTTTTACTGGTTTCATTCCGCAGCAACATTGCCATCAAACCGTCCAACAAACCCCCACTACCGCCATTACCATTCACTGTGACATCGGGCACAACGCGAACGCTACCATCCGAAACCGCCTGCATCAATTGCAATAGCGTATAACTCTGCGTGCCCAAAGCGTTGACACCAACTTGATAAGCATCCGCTTTTGCTTGTCCCATTAACCGAATCCCTTCGGCTTCACCGCTTGCGTGTTCGATCGCAGCAGTTGCACTCAATTGAGCAATTTTCACCCCTTGTTCCGCCGCCACCACCTGATTTTGAATATTTGCGATCGCAGTTGCGCGCACCAATTCTTGACGCTGAGACTCGGAAATCCGCTGTACTTCGTAGGTTTTTTCCTGTTCCTGAGCAATTTTGCGATCGGTCAATGTTTGCATCAACTCTGCTGGCGGCGAAATCAAACCGATCAGCGTGTCCACAGCCTGCACATCATAGGCACGTAAGGCTTCACGGACGTGTTCTGCCGCCTCTGCTTGGCGTTCGCTGCGTGCGATCAAAAAGTCGAGAATCGTATATTCTTGAGCCGAATTCCGAAAGTAATTGCCGACAATTGGACGCAGCACTTGGTCGATGAGATTTTGCATCGAACCTTGCCGCGAAATGACTCTCGGTGCATCCAAAGTACCGACATGAATGATTTGAAAAATTTCCAACTCAAAGGTAAATCCGTCAAAAGAAAGCAATTTCAAAGCGCTTAACTTCGAGTCGTAACCGTGTTCGCCACTGAACCGCGATGTGAAGTTTAAAACAACATCAGTAGTGGGAACAAGTTCGACTTTCATCACTTTCGTATTAATCGGATGTTTACCCGGATAAAGCGGTTCCACCCACACACCTTTATCGCCTTTATTGACAAGATTTCCGTGGGTAAAAGCCACACCACTTACATCTTTGTGCGATTCCCCCACATAGGAAATGACTACGCCGACATAGCCGATCGGCACTTCGGTCATCTTCACTTCTTCAACTTTCACAAACCAAGGGTTCAGGTTCCAAGAACCGGATAAAATCACCTGTTCTTGCAAGCCCCTGCGCCCGCCACCTTTGATGAAGGATTGCGCTTTTTGGAAGTTGTCATGACCGGGAATAATCGGCCCAGCGATTTCACCTTCATCAATCGGAACTCCATCGAGCACGTTGGCAATTCCCACGAGATCGGGAGCAAGTTTGTATAGGTGAAGTTCCGATGGCTGCATACCTTTTGCAGCGGCATTAGCTGAAGTAATCACCTCAAATACAGCCGTATTGATCCGATAAGTACCAGTGGTGATGATTGCTAGCTGCCGTCCTTTTTCGCCACCGTCGGTGAGGAATTTGCGGGCATTTTGGTAATTGTCGCAATCGACGACTTTGCCTAAAATGCGATCGGAAGGAATCGTGGCTCCGTCATTGGCAATAATCAAACCAATTTCATCTTGAGGAACAACAACAACTGGTTCTTTGCGAACGCTATATTGCCAGGGAAAATAACCAAAGTGCCAGCCGGGAGGAAGGGTATCTGCTTGCAAACCTCCTTCACCATCGAGTGCAATCAATCTACTGGATGGCAAGTTTTTGCTGGAGAATTTCTTGACTACAATTCCTACTTCTCGTTCGCCGATCGCAATTAAGCCCAAAGTCCAACCAATTTTGGGTATAAATATCAAAACTAGGAACATTGCGCCTACGGGATAAATCCAAATCGGGATGCTGAAGCCTTCTGCTTGGGCTGGTTGGACTTCTTGGGGTTGGGGAGGTGGCGATTTGACTTGGGCTGAAGTTGGTGGGGCAAAAGTGCCTGCAACTGCGATCGTGGTTGCGAAAGATACTGCAAAGGGTAAAAGTTTGCGAAGCCAACGTGATTTAGTCATAGTTTTCAACCTGCTTTAAGCGAAAAGGTACGGGAAATTTGTTTACTACAATCAGTATTCAATAGATTTCTTTTAAGGTCAATTCATTAAATTCATTAATTATGTTCATAAAAGTCATATTTGGAATATGATTGTGCATGAAGTGCGATCGGTTTAAGGTACAACCAGTAGTCCGACAGGGGTTGAAACCCCTGCCTCAAAGCGAAAGTCCTCTAAAGAGGACTAATGAGTTTTTCAGTCCTCTTTAGAGGACTTTAGCTATTAGACAGGGAATTCATTCCCTGGCGGGCTAACGGGCGGGCGAGTGCTCAGAAACCGGGTTTTTTACGAAATACTTCACCATAGCCCACAGATTAACTAAAAACCCGGTTTCTTTGATTGTGATGCGTAATTCCCCTTGATATCAACCACCACCGCCACCGCCACCGCCACCACCGCCACCACCGCCACCGCCACCACCGCCACCGCCACCGCCGCCACCACCATCACTATCGACTGGAATTACTTCTTCGTACTCTTTATGGTAAGAGCAATTTCCACAGTGATGGGTAACATACCTCTTTCCTGAAGTGCTAGTAGTTGCAGGAATCAAAACTTGATAAGTCCGTTTAAGATTGAACGTTTTGCAGTCAGGGCATTGTCGATCATTGATTGATTTCTTGATTCCTTGGTAAATAATGATGCTGAAAGTCAACACAAGGAGAAGAATCATCAACGGAAAAAATATTAATGCCAAACCAACTAGCGGAAGAATTATTACAGCTATTATGTTGTTGATGGAAGAGCCTTCTTCTCCGTGATTACCACTTTGTTGCCAACCAGGTTGAGGTATATTCAAAATTACCTGTGGAAATGCAATCTGCACTTCTAATTCTTGTTCCGGTTGAATAGCCTGACTTGCCACAAATTCAAAGGTTTTAGGATCTACTTGACGACGAACTGCGGCCGTCCCAAAATTCATAAATGAAATAACTTTCCCTGACAAAGCTTCGGGTAATTTAACCGTAACTTTTCCAGTATTAACTGGCGCTTTTCGACCCGCTGCAATGGCTTTCCAATAAACTTGAGTATTCCCACCATCTAACTGCAATCCACCTACCACACGATATTTGATGACAAAAGTATGTGTATCTGGCGGTTTTAATTCATGTTGCCAACGAATCCAAAGTTGATTGTTTTCAGTTCCTGTGCTACTAGGAATTATGCGATTGTTTTCGGCAACTGTGACATCTTTAATTTCATCGACTTTATCTAAAGGAATATAGCGATAACGTTCATTGTTGTATGCTGCTGTGAATACATATTTTTGCGTTTCAGTAACTAACATATCTCCGTTCGTCTGAACATCGATCGCAACATTAATGTTATCCCAGTAGAACGGTAGTTGTTGAGCCGCTGCATGAGTTACTGTTACCAAAAACAGGGTTAATGATGCTAGTAAGAAAAAAACTATTTTTTTGAGGGGTCGTTTATTTATCATAAGATTCCCACCAGATAACTGTTGACTACAATTATTCAACAGGTTTCTTGTGGAGTCAATTCATAAAAGTCATTGATTATGTTCATAAAAGTCATATCTTCAGTCGAACAGTCCGACAATCGATTAGTCCAGCAGTCCGACAATCGATTAGTCCAGCAGTCCGACAATCGATTAGTCCAGCAGTCCGACAATCGATTAGTCCAGCAGTCCGACAGGGAATGAATTCCCTGTCTCAAAGCTAAAGTCCTCTGAAGAGGACTGAAGAAATTAGGACTTACGCAAAAAAACCGATTCCTTCCAAGAATCGTCACTTATTCGATAAGTATTGACGCAGAAACCGGGTTTTTCGCTCCCCGTAAGTTCTAGACAGAACTCATTAGTCCTCATAGCGAGGACTTTCGCTTTGAGCCAGGGGTTTCAACCCCTGGCGGACTGGCGGACTAATAGGCAGAACGTATAAACCATTAGATTCGGGAAGCTAACAGCATAAAATTAGCATTAAAATACCGCGCTTAACAGCATTAAAACTGTACACCCAAACACGGCTTCAAATGTATATCTTCGCGAAGGTTTGTAAGGGGAAGAATGCCACACTCGCAGTTCTCCATTAAAGCCGCGCGAGGCTAAACTCAAGGAAACTTGACGGTAATTTACCAAAGTTCGCTGAAGTAATTGCCCGATTAAAATGCCTAAACTACGCATTCCTAGTTTCCAAGTGCGGTAGCCGCAGCGCGAGTTTTGGGCGATCCAAAGTTCATCGGCGATCGCCAATAAGCTAAAAATAAACCGATACATCAACAACAGCAATTCTGTCAACAACGGCGGAAAGCTCAATTGTCGGAGAATTTGCAAGGTTTCGGTAAATGGCACCGTCAACAAAATGAAATACATACAGCTTGTGGATGCCAAGGTGCGCGGCAATAACAGGCTCACTTGGTATAATCCAGTGTTGCTCACATACAGATAAAAATTGCCGATGCTAATCCCCCAACCTTGCCAAATATCCGCGTGTATTCCCTGGATTTGATTTAACTGAATTCCACTAATCACAAACGCAGGCAAACTTGTCAGCAAAAATATCAACGGTAGCGACAACAACCGCAGATAAAGTTTCCCTGGAATGCCCGCATAGATGACGATCCAAACTGCTAGCCAAAGGGCGATCGACAATTGGACGATCGCCCCAGAAAGCAGGGATAGAATCAAAAGGGCGATCGCAAAGGATAATTTGTGAGTTGGCGGCAACCCGCGCAAACGATTAGTGTAAGCCAGACTATCAATCTGATGATTCATGCCAAAGTCTTCCAGTCCGCGCAGGCGGACTTTGTATGTGTAGAAGTGAATTCTATTCGCCGTTTATTCATCATTAATGCCAAAGTCTTCCAGTCCGCGCAGGCGGACTTTGTATGTGTAGAAGTGAATTCTATTCGCCGTTTATTCATCATTAATGCCAAAGTCTTCCAGTCCGCGCAGGCGGACTTTGTATGTGTAGAAGCGAATTCTATTCGCCGTTTATTCACCGTTTATTCGCGATTCATTCCAACGGCGATTTATCATCAGATTTCTGAGATTCAGTGCGCCCTTTATAAAGCCCGATCGCATATCCGATCGCACCAGCCCCCAGAGCAGCTTGAGTGGCAAATAATAGACTAGCAATTTCGCCACTAGCAGGCTCAAACAAATGATTGAACCAAGGTTTATAATCCGGTTGAATTTCCGTAATTGCTTTCTGGGCCTCCCCATCAGCTCCGCCATATTCACCCTGTACAAAAACTAGGGGAATTACGGTAAGGGCGACAACTGCAATTACCAACATCCAATTTTGTTGCGAAGTAGCTTGCTGATTTTTCGTCGGTTTTTGATTCATCACTTAAGACTCCTGTTTCAATAATTTCAGAATTTCCAACTCCGGTTGCCCGTAAGAATGTAGCCAATTCCACACCAATAAAGTCAGCAATCCTTCACTAATAGCCAGGGGTACTTGAGTAATCGCAAAGATGCCAGCAAACTTGATAAACGAAGCCAAAAAACCGCCATTCCCAGCCGGAAAAGCTAACGCCAACTGCATCGAAGTCACCACATAAGTCAGCAAATCAGCCAAAGCTGCGGCACAAAAAATTGCCAACCGTTGCCTACCAGTTCCCATCAGCAACTGATAGATAAAATATGCAGCAAAGGGCCCCACAATCGCCATCGAAAACATATTAGCTCCCAGCGTTGTCAGCCCGCCGTGAGCCAACAAAACCGCTTGAAAAAGTAGCACTAAAGCACCGAGTACCGCCATCACCGAAGGACCAAACAAAATCGCACCCAAACCCGTACCCGTTGGGTGAGAACAACTCCCCGTTACCGAAGGAATCTTCAAAGCAGAAAGCACAAAAGTAAATGCGCCAGATAAAGCTAATAATAGTTTAAGTTCCGGGTGTTCTTTGGTAATTCGGGCGATCGCACGCAAACCTACCACAAAAAAAGGCAACGCCACAATCCACCAAAACGCAGCCCATTGCACAGGCAAAAAACCTTCCGAAATGTGCATAGCAGCGGCCGGTGTCGCCGAACCCAAAACCAGATAACAACTCAAGCCAGCCATCAATCCAAGACTGACAATTTTGCGACTTCGCGCCTTCATCAAGTACCTCGCAGATGAGACTAATTAAACCAACGCATCGGCGGGCATCCTGACTCAAAAAGCTACAGGGCTTTCATTACAGTTGCGGGACAGCGTTGGACTTCCACCAAACTTTCCCCATTACCTCCAATGGCTGCTCCCCATTAGAACCGACTTGTTAGATTGAGTATAGTCGATCGCGCAACTCTGGGCCGATATTTTACAAAAATTCTGATTAAATCAGTCAAAATTAGCGATCGTCTTCTCTTCTCTTCTCTTCTCTTCCTTCGTGTCCTTAGCGTCTTCGCGGTTAATTCAATAAATAATATCGCCAAACAAATCAAAGCTATAATGTTACTAAGTTTTGAGGAAAGCCGCAATGTTAAAGTACAACTTGCCGAGGAACTTGCCCTCAGCCGACGAACTACCAGACTCCGATGAAACACCAGTGGATAACGAACTGCAAGAACTAATACCAGGGTTGCTAAAAGCAATCTTGCTCATACTTTGGTCAGAACGCATGGACTGGCTTTTTGGCATAGATATGGGTATTTATCATCACCCAGACGAACCAGCCATTGTGCCAGATGCTTTCTTAAGTTTAGGAGTAGAAAGGTTTTACGACGAAGAATTGCGTCCCAGTTACGTGCTGTGGGATGAAAATGTCATGCCACTTTTCGTGCTAGAAGTTGTTTCCCCAACATATCGCAAGGAATACAGCACAAAATTAGAAATTTATCAAGATTTAGGCGTACTTTATTACGTCATTTATTCTTCCCGCCGCCGTCGTAAACCTCATTTGGAAGTACACAAGTTAGTCAATGGGAAGTACGAGTTACAGCCAGGAAACCCTGTTTGGATGCCAGAAATAGGCCTGGGAATTGGTTGTGAAAGGGGAAACTATTCTGGGGTGACAAGAGAGTGGTTGTATTGGTATGATGCCGATGGCACACGCTATCTGACACCTGAAGAACAAGTGAAACAATCAGCGCAGCGTCTCCAACAGGAATCACAACGTGCCCAACAGGAAGCTCAGCGTGCCCAACAGGAAGCTCAGCGTGCCCAACAGGAAGCTCAGCGTGCTGAACAATTAGCTCAACGTTCCGAACAATTAGCTCAACGATTGCGAGAGTTGGGAGTCGATCCTGATAATCTCAATTAATTGCAAAATCTCGTTCTTAGAACCCCGACTTCTTCAAGAAGTTGGGGTTTTATAGCAATCCTAAATCATATCAAATCCGGTAACATCGGAATTATTCATCTCTCTTATCTCCCTCTGTGTTCTCTGCGTTCTCTGTGGTTAAATCATTCCGATGCAGCCGGAAACGATATCATTCATGAGGATTTGTAGGGGTAGTGCCCCTGTGCCTACCCCAGCATAAGCGGGGGCAACCACGGGGGGATTGCCCCTACAACTCTATTGGGTTATTTCTGCGGGCATTTCGGATGAAGGCCACCCTGCAAACAAATATAAGCAATTTGACTTTGCTCTAAATTTTTAGCATCAGTAAAATCAACTCCTTGCAATCTACCCGATTTAGCACCCGCAGGACTTTGAATAAATTGATCGGAAGTATCTTTCCCTATAAACACCGCACCTTTAAAATTTGCTCCGGCTACATTCGCGCCCCTAAAATCAGCCAAACTCACGTCCGCATTCCGCAAGTTAGCATCTTGCAATCTTGTGTCTTTTAAATTGGCGTTTGCGAGTTTAGTGGAACTCAAATCAGCTTTTTGCAAGTTCGCGCCGTTCAAATCTGCACCGGATAAATTAGCACCTTGCCATTCCGATTTTTCCAAATTGGTCAAGGGTAATTGAGCGCCTTGAGCTTTGACTTTTCCTAAACGCGCACCAGATAAATTTGCTCCAGACAAATTGGCACTCCCGATATCTGCACCAGTAAAACTTGCATCTTTTAACATTGCTTGCTGCAAATTTGCTCCGATTAAAATAGCACTGCTAAAATTAGCTGAATTCAAATTCCCGTTGGAAAAATTAGCTTTGTTCAAGACAGCGCGCACAAAGCTAGTGCGATTCATTACAGCACTATTCAAAAATGCTCCGGTCAAATTTGCCCCTTCAAAATTGGCTCCACTCAAGTCAGAAATCCAATCGTCAAATGTACCTGGTCGCCTGTCTTCCCCGGTGCCATAGAAGCGAGTTCCCTGCAAGCTGGCATTGGTGAGACTCGCATTTTTTAGCTTAATTCCAGACAAGTCAACTTTGTCTAATACTAATGTAAATTGAGCAGGACCGGCCGCGCTTTGGCTTAAATCTGTGCGGCTCAAATCTGCGCCGTTGAGCTGGCTGCTATACACTGTGAGAATTTTGCCGATCGCCCTTTGTACTGTGCGCTGGCGAACTGCCGCTAACTCCCGTTCCTGGGTCTTACCGCCGTAGCGCAGGGAATCGAGGTCGTTGCTAAAAGCTTGGTTCAACCGCTGCAAGTAAGGCAAAGATGAAGGTCCGGTACTGACTAAAGCTTGCTGGATCGCATCTAGCATAGTCCGATTGTCTTCTTGAGCTAGTAAATCGGTTAGCAGCGGTACGGCGCGGGAGTCTTCCACTGTTCCCAAGGCTAAAATTGCCGATCGCCGCCCTGCGGTCCCGTTAGCGGAATTGGGAGATAATTTATTAACTAAAGCTAAAAATACTTCGTCGTTTCGCTGCCGAGAATCTCGTAAATTTGCTTGACTTTGAATGTAGACTTGAGTGCCAATAAACAGAGTGAAAATCAATCCCGAAGTACCAATGGTGGCAATCACTAAAGTCGCCCCCGGATGTTGACGAATCCATTGCCACAGACTGTCATTTTCTGTGGTCTGTGTTTCGGGAGTCAAGACCAAAGCGGCAATCTGGGCATCTTCCTCTGTCCAATCTTCACTCTTCACCGGAGTGATAGATAATTGGTTCGATCGAGCATTGACAACCAAAGTATTCGCGAGGCGATCGTGTCCAGTTTTTCCGTGGTGGCGAAAAGCAAAAGCCCCATCTACCAGCATTGCCAAGCCGCTGAGCCCCCCTAAAATGATCAAATCTGGAAAAGCACCGCTCAAGCGCCACAGGCCGTAAGCGACACCCAGAGGCACACCCCAGCGTCCCAAACTTTCCCGAATCAGGACTCGCACCAAACCCGGAGGAGTACCGGATGCTGTGACAACTTTCACCCCAAACCAGCGTTTAGGCAGAGTTTGACCGGTTCTGGCGAGTAAAAACAGTTCCCAAGCTGCCAGAACCGCTGGCGCCATCAGTGCCGCGGACCAGAATAGATTAGTCAGGGGTGCGACTCTGGGGTTGCGATCGCGCACAGGTATCCCTAAAGTACGGGAAACTGTCTCAGATGCTGCTGCTATTGACGAGTTGAGTGGCACTGTTTGAGCATCCCGATTCACCAACGCCCCGATACTGAAGGGAACTAGGGCACTAGCTGCGACTAAGGAAATTTCAACTACCCAAGCGCCACACCTGCGCACCAGCAGTGGCATTTGCTTGGATTGTGAGGGCCAAGACGGATCGGGTTGATTAATGCCACTGGGGGCGGTGGGGCTAGCCATATTCAAAATTTCCTATTAATTGTCGTTAGTATTTGAGGAATCTGGAGTAATTGTCAATTTATACGCTATGTAGATTAGCACTCCCAGAACGGCAAGGGTCATCAGGGCAGAAATTAGCTGTACAACTGTATTGAAGACTGTCAGGAGAATTATCGCCCCCACGCCAAAGACTGCTACTTTACCTGGTTTTGGGAGGCTTTGAAACCTATGAAGAAACTGATTGTAGAAGGTTTCGACGGCGGGGTAGTTGTCTAAATTAATTTTGATTAGTGGCGATCGGTCTAGTCTAGCTTTTAGTTCTCCGAATGCTTGCTGCCAGTTGAAATTATTTTGATAATTCATAAAAAAAAATTGGGGAGTTACTTTAACTGTACCTTTGTCATTCTAGTACGGTCACATTGATAACAGTCACAAGAGCGTGTTCGGAATCGCCGATCGTCCTCTACCCTCAAAGAAGTGGAAACTTCCGCTATTGTGTTGGGATCAATAAGGATAAATATGAAGATACACTATCCGTGCGATCGCGCCAGACCGAAGTTAAGGTCGATCGCCACTTTAACCTTGGCAATGATTTTAGCTGCTACAGGCACTGTTAGGAGCCAACCACTACAAATTGCTCCGGGATTTCCCGAACCGCTAACTATGTCTGGAGTTTCCGGCGGCCCCAACAATAGTGGCGATTGCGGTTTTGTCGCCCCAGGGCCAAACCACGTCATCGAAGTCACCCAAGATTTACCTCACTGGCGGATTGCAGTACAAACCACTGGAGCTCCGAGTTTGATGATTCAAGGGCCCAGGGGGCGTTTCTGCGTCCTACCGGCCAATGCGGCTGCTACGACGGTAGAATTTTCCGGTTATGGGGATAAGGGAACCTATACTATTTTTGTAGGCGATCGATCTCAAGGCCAACACCCCTATTCTCTCTCTATTTCTCAGAAACGAAACTAAAAAAAACAACTGGACTTTAGATCAATATTTGTAATTGGGCATAGGGCATCGAGAAACAGTCAGGTTTGTAGTCATAACTTAAGTCCTCAATGCATGATTTGTTCCCTCACCCACTTACGAAACAATCTGAGAGTTTGACTCGTACCCACCGTTTGACTTTGTTCGCAATATTGAGAAATAGCTTCAACAATTGGCAAATTGGGAAATATTAAACTAATTTCAGATCCCACATATTTCCCATCTTCAAGCACATTAATTTCAAGCTGATTATTTTCATACCGCCAAATCTCCGGTACTCCCAGCGCCTCGTAAGCATCTAATTGAGTCTTGGAAGTTAGATCCACTTCAATTGCCAAATCCGGTGGCGGATCGATAGTTAAATCAACGCGCTTTTTACCAATCATTCGAGCATAATTCTGAATATAAAAACAGTTGTCAGGCTCAATTCCCTGCAACATACTCTTGCGCTTGAAAGTAGTCGAACCAAAACATTCTCGATCGAGTTCGAGTTCTTCGAGTAGAATCTTGACCATATCGCCAATAATTTCTTTATTAAATTCGTGTTCTGGTAGTGGCATCCTAATCTCCAAACTTCCTTGACTGTAAGCTATTCTAGAGGCACGGTGTTCTCCCAACTCTTCTAAAATTGCTTCAAAGTCCTCCCAGTTGACATCATGGAACAACACTCTATGTCCAGGCGGTACAGTGATTTGTCTTAATTGCAGAGCTACCATTTGAATCTCCGATTTATTTAATTTTATGATAACTTGTCTCTATCAGTAAGGACATTGGGAAACAGTCAAATTTGTAAAGTTTGTACTGAGGACTTAAGTCCTCAATGCATGATTTGTTCCCTCACCCACTTACGAAACAATCTGAGAGTTTGACTCGTGCCCGCCGCTTGACTTTGTTCGCAATATTGAGAAATAGCTTCAACAATTGGCAAATTGGGAAATATTAAACTAATTTCAGATGCCACATATTTCCCATCTTCAAGCACATTAATTTCAAGCTGATTATTTTCATACCGCCAAAGTTCCGGTACTCCCAGCGCCTCGTAAGCATCCAGTTGAGTCTTGGAAGTTAGATCCACTTCAATTGCTAAATCGGGTGGCGGATCTACATTCAAATCTATGCGCTTTTTTCCAATCATTCGAGCGTAATTTTGAATATAAAAACATTCATCAGGCTCAATTCCTTGTAACATACCTTTCCGCTTAAAAGTCGTCGAACCAAATGGTTCAAACTCGATTTCTAGTTCCTCAAACAAAATTTTAACTAAATAACCAATAATTATTTTAGCTTTTTCGTGTTCTGGTAGTGGCATCCTAATCTCCAAAGTTCCTTGACTGTAAGCTATTCTGGAGGCACGGTGTTCTCCCAACTCTTCTAAAATTGCTTCAAATTCCTGCCAGTTGACATCATGGAACAGCACTCTATGTCCAGGCGGTACAGTGATTTGTCTTAATTGCAGAGTTACCATTTCAACCTCCAATTTATCTAAGTTTATGATAACTTGTTTGTAATGGCAATTGGGAATCGGGCATTGTTGACTGTTAACCAATAACCAATCACCAATAACTATTAAACTATTTTTTGCTGTTTATAAAGTTCCTTAAACTTACGCTGCTGCTCATTATGATCTACGACGCGATCGGGATAAGGAAGAAATTTGCGTTCTAAAGGCAAAATATTTCCAGTTAGCAAAAGTTTCGTATCTACTCGGCGCAATTCAGGAACCCAGTGCCGAATATATTCCCCTTCCGGGTCAAATTTTTGAGCTTGACTCACGGGATTAAATATGCGTAAAGGCTTCGGGTCCATACCACTGGATGCACTCCACTGCCAGCCACCATTATTAGCAGAAAGGTCGCCGTCAATCAATTTTTGCATAAAGTATTTTTCCCCCCACTGCCAGTTAATAATTAAATCTTTAGTGAGGAAACTAGCGACTATCATCCGGCACCGATTGTGCATCCAACCAGTCTGATTCAACTGTCGCATTGCCGCATCTACAATCGGATAGCCAGTTTTGCCTCTACACCAGGCTTGAAAAAGTTTTTCATCATTTTCCCAAGGAAAGTCTTTGAACGCTTGACGGTAAGGCCCATCTGCTAATTCAGGAAAATTATACATCGCGTGTTGATAAAACTCTCGCCACGCTAATTCCTGTTGCCAAGTACGGATATTTGTCCGCCCTTCTTCGTTGCGACAATTATCCATTAATATCTGGGTAGCTTGCCAAACTGTGCGGATGCCGATGGCACCAAATTTGAGCGCAGGGCTGAGTTGGGATGTGCCATTAATTATGGGAAAATTGCGTTGGTCTTGATATTCGTAAATTGCCAAATCACAAAAATCTTCCAATTTTTCTTGCGCTGCATTTTCGCCTGGTTCTATTAACAAGGGATTTTCCCAAATAAAGCCCAAGTCTCTGGCGCTGGGCAATATTTCCATTGCACCGGCTTGGCGTGCAATTTCTGCTTCTGCTGCGCTTAATCCTGTCATTTCTTCTAGAGAAATGATTGGTAGTGTCTCTACTGGTTGGGTTTTGGGTAGGCTGTTCCATTTTTTCCAAAATGGTGTATAAACAGTATAAGGATTTCCCGTGCCTGTGCGAATTTCCTCTGGGGCGTGCAGTAGTTGATCCCAGAAATTTTTGACTTGAATTCCTGTTTGTGCTAGGGCATTTGATACTGCCAAATCACGTTTTTTTGCATAGGGTTCCACATCCAGATTCCAAAATACTGCTTTGGCATTTATAGCTGTGGCTAATCTGGGGATGGCTTCACTAGGTTCATCTTGAATTATCAGTAATTGACTGCCCGATTCAGCGTAACTTTGCTGAAGTTTTTGTAAACATCCCATCATGTATGTGACTCTGGCGGGCGCTACGTCATCTAGATTGAGGAGATGGCGATCTAGACAGAAGAGACCTACTACTTTCGGGCTTTGTTGCCTTGCTGCTGCTAGTCCGATGTTATCACAAATACGCAAATCTCGGCGATGCCAAAATAAAATTAGATCAGACATTAGATTTTAGATTTTAGATTTTAGATTTTAGGATACATACGGGATAAAAAATCCGGTGGTAGAGCCCTTCGACTACGCTCAGGATAAACTGCGTCGAAACCACTGATTCCGGGCTGCGACTACGCTCAGCCTACGATTTTTTCCCGGTGGTTGAGCCCTTCGACTACGCTCAGGATAAACTGCGTCTAAACCACACATTTTAAGTTAAAAAAGGACGGGCTAAGAAGAAGCTAGAAATGGATTTTGCATCAATTGGTTCCCCAGATAAAATCGCTTTTTCTAATTCTTCAGGACTGAATAAAACGGTTTCCATGTCTTCATCATCGTCTTGTGCTGGTGGCTTGTCCAGTTTTTCCAAATCTAGGGCTAAAAAAGCATAAATGATTTCATCTGAATAACCGGGGGCTAGTAAAAATTCCCCTAATTTTTGCCATTTACCGGCGCGATATCCTGTTTCTTCTTCGATTTCGCGTTTAATGGTTTCGGCGGGGTTTTCATTAATTTCTATGGTACCAGCGGGAAATTCTAAAATTCGCCCTTGAGCCGCAAAACGATATTGTCGCACCAAGACGAGTTTACCTTCGGGGGTGACTGGTACTGCGAGGGCTCCGCCTGGGTGACGAATACACTCCCATTCGCCTTCGGCACCGTTGGGAAGCCGGAGAGTGGCTACGTCAAAATTAAATTTGCGTCCTTGGTAAAATAGGCGTTGTTTGAGGATTTGGGGTAGTTCTCGATCGCTCGACATAAGCAATAAATGAATAATTTGAGACTGTACTGATTTATGACATCATATCAAATCCGGTTGCATGGGCATGAGAAATTGGGAATTGAGAAGTGATAATTAGTTTTGTGTGTTTTCTAGACTATCATTTTTTCTATTCCCGAAAAATCTGCCGTTTGGACCATTTGTCCGATCGCACTTCCTGTCACCGGATGCACCCAATCCGGGGCAATTTCTGCCAAAGGGACTAATACAAATGCTCTTTCTGTCATTCGGGGGTGAGGTAGAGTCAGCGTCGGAGTTTGTAGGACTAAATTATCATATAACAGCAAATCCAGATCGAGGGTTCTGGGTCCCCATTTTTCTTGGCGAATTCGATTAAATTTTATTTCTATTTCTAGTAACTTGGCTAGCAGTTGTTGTGGTTCTAGGGTAACTTCTAGGATGGCACAGGCGTTGATGTAATCGGGTTGTACTGGCCCGACTGGGGCTGTTTGATACCAGCTTGAATGAGATTTTACTTCTATTTCTGGGGTGTTGTTTAGAGTTTCGATCGCGCTTTTGAGAATTGTGAGGGAGTCCCCTAGGTTGCTACCGAGGGCGATGGCGCATTTTGTTGATTTCATTGGAATTTGAATTGGAATATTTTAACCGCAGAGAACACAGAGAACGCAGAGGGAGATAACAGAGATGAATAAGTCTGATGAAGAGTGGATTTGATATAAGTCTCGATGGTTCTGTAACAAATTGTTTTAATTTTAGCTTAATTTATGCTTAATCTTTGTTGATTATACTTGATAAGTATCAGTGTTTAATTTGCAAATTAATGAGTTTTTACCGTCTCCTTTTGTCTGCCTTGATTCTAGTCACTATTAATTTTATATCAAGTACATCGATCGCCTTGGCTGAAACTAAGGAAAGCTATCTTACCGTAAATTCCGATGATAGTCAATCTTTTGCCAATTTAGTGCAGCAGGCGGAAGATTTAGCGAAGGAGTCGATCGCCCAAGAATTCCAAGAAAATCCCGGATTGACAGAGGTGACGATTATAGTTACAGCGGATCGCAGCAGACGAATGGTTCCTGTTTTGCGATCGAGAGTATCTCGCAACCAGTGGCAGAAAGATTCCAGAATCGAACAGTGGACTAGATATTTTGCCGATGCTAAATACCTCTTGGGATTCAGAGAGGGTAATATCTCATCCTCAAATTCTGGGCCTTCGCAAATTATTAACGTACCAGCACCCAGCCGACCGGCCTCCCGACAAAACGATCCAGGCTTTCGAGATGACTAATGGGGAATTGGGAATTGGGAATCGGGAATCGGGCATCGGGCATCGGACATCGGTAACAAATAACCAATAACCAATAACAAACAACAAATAACCAATCATTAACCAAAATATAATCTCACTTTAATTAACCTTCATGTTAACTTCCCTTAATTTAACAACGATAAGATCTCATAGATAATCATCAGATTAAGGATGTGGGGTTGAACAGGAATTTATGTCTAAAATAACTCGCCGACAACTGCTAATTTTCTTCGGTAGCAGTGCAGCTACAACTGTGCTTGCACCTCAACTAACTGAAACACTATTCGGCCTCAATTCCACTTCGGCTGAAGCTGCGTTCAGTCCTATATCTTTCACTCCATTAAGACTTCCTCATCCACTGCCAGTTTATCAAGAATTGTCCAGCTTTATGCCGACGGGCCTAAACGGACAAGGAACTGTGATGGCGGCTTCGCAGGATACTAAATTAACCAGCTACAGCGTTGTTGACGATGTGGTTGTACCACCAGAATACGAACGCTATGTGATTCTCCGCTGGGGCGATCGCGTTTTCCCCGATCTATCCGACTATTTCGGCTACAACAACGACTACACAGGCTTCGTAGGCCTTCGCGGCAGCAATGACGACGGCTATCTCTGGGTTAACCACGAGTACATATCCTTCCCAATGTCGAAACAGGCACCGGAAACGCCGACAGATTTGGCATCATTTCCCGCAACCGATCGCGCCGTCATCGGTATAGACTTATCTGTAAAGAATCGCGCTACCCTGGGCGAATTTTTGTACAACATGGGTGGTTCCATCGTCCGCATCACCAAACAAGCCAATGGTCGATTTGGGGCGATCGCCCGCGACCCCCTCAACCGACGTATCCACGGACTTTCCGGCCTCGGAATCAACAGCCAGCGTGCCGACCAATACCAAGATGTCACATCCTGGGGAAGCAGACAAGGCGACAACAACTATCTTACAGGTACCGGCCCGGCAGCCACCCAAGTTTTCGCCCAAGTCAACAGCGACGGGCTGGGAAACCGGATCATCGGTACAGCCTACAACTGTTCCGGCGGCACAACCCCCTGGGGTACCATCCTCTCCGCCGAAGAAAACTTCCAAGGTAGCGAACTATTCTTCGTCGGAGTTCAGGAAAACATCAAACCCAACGGCGGCCAAACCAGCTACGCCAAGGGCACTACCGGTGAAGAATTCGGCTTAGTCGGCGAAAAATACGGCTGGATGGTAGAAGTCGATCTCCAAGATCCGAATTTCCGCCCCCGCAAACACACTGCTTTAGGTCGTTTCCGCCACGAAAACGTCGCGATGCGCGCCGAAGCAGGCCGCAAGTTAGTAGTGTACATGGGTGACGATCGCCGCGGCGGACACACCTGGAAATTTGTCAGCAACGGTACTGTCACCAATCCGGCAGATAAAAACAACAGTCGCTTGTTTGAAGACGGCACTTTATACGTCGCCCAATACAATCGCAACGGTGCGGGAAGATGGCTGCCGCTGACAATCAATTCCCAAACCAATCCAGTAAGTCCCAAAAAAATGGGCGAAGCCGAATTAGCAAGTTTTGGTAAAGCTCAAAGAGATGCCAATACTCGTTTACCCAAACGCGCAGGAATTGCCGGTCAAACCGAGGATGGCGGTTCTTTTGTTGTCGATACAACTAATGAAGCAACAGCACTCCCAGGCTACAGAAATAAAACTCTTGCTAATTTCTATAGCAGCCAAGGTGCAGTTTTAGTTGATGCCTTTTTAGCTGCTAATTTAATTGGTGGCACTCCGACGGCACGCCCTGAAGATTTGGAAATTCATCCTACAACTAAGGAAGTTTTCATTGCTTATACTGACGGCGCACCGGGAAGCGACGGCTATCCAGATTCTCGCATTTTTAATGTTGCGAAATACACTGCCGCCCTCAACAGCGGTCAGCAGTCGGGAGGAATTTACAAGATAATTGAAGATAGTTCCGACGGTGCGGGTTCGACATTCCGGTGGCAGCGTTTTGCTCAAGGTGGAGAAGCCGGTGCGGTAGCTGGGGCGGGATTTGCTAGTGTAGATAATTTAGCTTTTGACACTCAAGGTAATATTTGGGGTGTCACTGATATGTCTACTAGCACGCACAACGGTTTTGATGTTGGCGCTGCTGGAAAACCCGCTGCGATCGACCACAAGAAGACTGGTAATACATCAGAATTTACTGGTGTTTTCGGCAACAATTGGCTGTTTTACATTCCAACGAACGGCCCGAATGCAGGAAGTGTAATTCCCTTTGCTTACGGACCGAACCGATGCGAAATCACTGGACCAACTTTTATCGGAGATACGCTGGTAGTTGCGGTGCAGCATCCAGGGGAAGATTGCCCGATCGATGATGGTACTGTACTCAGCCGACAAATTGAAATGTTGGATTTGAACGGTGCTGTTTTCAATCAGACTCGGACTGTTTCTCGTGGTAGTTTGTGGCCGAGTAATATCTCCAATGATTCCCGTCGTTCCCCCATGCCTTCGGTGATTGGAATTCGTCGCGTGCGATCGACTACAACTGGTCAGTTTGTTTAAATAGGACTGACGATAAAGGCTCAGAAACCGGGTTTTTTAGGAATCTGGAGTAAGATTAAATCAACCGCGAGGCACGCGAAGGAAGAACCCCCCCCAAGGGGGGAAAGAAGAAGGTACTGTTCTTTCTTCGCGCTCTTCGCGTCTTCGCGGTTCGTTCAAATAATAAAAACTCCCTAGGACAATTAATATCAAATCCCTTGGGCTTTAAATTATTAAGAAAATTGTACTTGGCGATATAAATCGGCGATCGCAATTTCTAGATTCACCGATTCAAGTTGCAAGGAATCGCCCAAACCATACTCAGAGAGAACCCATTGCCCCTGTTGATTGCGCCGAAACATCTCTACTCCTGGCTGTTCAACTTGCACCAATACATACTCTTGCAGTGTTGAAAATTGGCGATATTTCGCAAATTTAATACCGCGATCTACTGCCTCGGTGGAAGGCGATAAAACTTCGATAATCAAGGCAGGAAATTGCACTAATTGTGGATCGTTATCGCGATCGTCGCAAGTTACCACAACATCAGGATAAAAATACTTTCGCCCTGGTTCCACTTGGACTTTGACATCCGCCATGTACATCTCGCAAGGGCGATCGATAAGGGCATCATCCAGGAGCTTGGAGAAGTTGAAGGTAATCCGATTGTGATTGCGGGTGCCGCCACTCATGGCGACGACTTCGCCATCCCAATATTCGTAACGTTCCTCTTGGGTGGGTTCCCAAGCCAGGTATTCTTCTGGGCTCATCGATAGGCGATCGGGTAAGGCAACCATAATGCGATCGAGAATGAAGTATGTTTCTAGAATAGCTTGAAGAAAAGGGCGATCTGATTTTGGATTTTAGATTTTAGATTTTGGTTACAACTCATTGTTGTCCCTTCACGCTATTTCTTTGCTAAGTTTCTCCTGCACCCACAAATTCAAAAGCGTTTCTGGAGAAACACCTTGACGTTTAGCGATGGAACGAATTTGCTCTGATAAAGTTACTTCAACACGATAATATATGATCTCAGATTGAAGATTTACTGAAAACTCAGCAGCATCAGTTTCCTCCCAATAATCTGCCAGATCGCGATCGTCCCAAAACTCGCCTATTTGCTGATAAGATTCAGCTTCTGAGATAGCACTTTTACGTTTTCTGGTATTTTCTTCGTTCAGCATTTGTCATGTCCCGTGCAGATAAAATTAATGCTTGCCTATCTTCTTTATAAACAAAGAAAACAATCAAGTAGCGTCCGGCATCAGTTTGTCCCAAAGCAGCGTAAACATTTTCACCCTGACGATGCCCTTTTTCGACAAAGCGGAAAACTGCAAAGTTCTCAAAGACTTCTCTAACTTCTTGTGGGCTAACAGAATGTTTTCGAGCTAGTTTTTCAACGATATCCTCTAGCCAGATAAAGCCCGTGATTTCCACTTGATTTATATGTCCTTATCACTGCTCACTCCTAGTGTATCATAGAATGCCAGCAATGGTTGTATCAATTACATCGAGGTGCGATCGCATATTGCTTCAACACAGGCGGCACAGTGTAACTACTTCCTTGTTGTTCTATCCAGCAGCGCCGCGATAGAGATTGCAGCGCATTTGCCAAATCTGGTAGCGGAATTGTATCATTTTCAAGTAATTTTATGCGATCGACTGGCTGGCTTTCTTTGGCCAACAAGGAAATTACTTGTTTTTCTAGTTCCGAAAGGCGATCGAACTTAGGTTTTGTAATTTGTTTGGGAATGCCCAATAGGTTATGATATGTTTGTTTGCAGTTCAGTTTTTCTCCGGTAATACCAATTTTTTATGAGGCTGCATAGAATCCGATCCCCCCTAGCCAAGAGGGCGGGCACGGGGGCACCGCCCCTACTAAGGGGGGGACAAGATTCTTCTCAAAGTCCCCCTTCTTAAGGGGGATTTAGGGGGATCGGGATCTGATTGGAGAGTTTGAAAACACGCCCTAGCCCCCCTTAATAAGGGGGGGACAAGATTCTTCTCAAAGTCCCCCTTCTTAAGGGGGATTTAGGGGGATCGAGATATATGCAACAACCCATTAAATTGGTATAAGGTTAAAGTTGATTTTTGATGAAGGTAGGCAATTAGAGATTGTGCAGGCAATTGAGCGGGTGAGAGACGGAATTCTCTGGAAACCTGGAAAAGCAATGTCTCATTTACTTAAAAGGATTAATTTAGGGCATTTAGAGCCGGACGCGACCCTTGAAGAATATAATGGAGTTATCAGTTTTATTGTTAGGGATGCTGACGCTAAAGTTTATGTGTACGTCTACGGAAAAACGTTTTATCCGACAGTTACCAGCAGTGTAAACAACACCATATGGCTGGTAATGATGGGCTTGGATGGAGTTTTAGAAACGGCTTTTCCTCCAAAGGAACCGGAAAGCTACCTGGCTAATTCAATGTTTATTTATGTAGGTTTAATTAAGGATTTGTTATGAATATTTTGGTAAACAACTATTGTGTAATGGTTGAATTTCCTGATGTGAGTGGGGCTGAACATTTAGAAATGTTGCAACTTAGAGATGAGTTGGCAAAAGTTGAATCTCAACTGAGTGAGGAAGAGAAGGGTTTATTAGCAAATGCCGATCGACGGTTAGTTGAACAAGCAAGGGAGTTTTATGAGGAGTTGTCGAGATTTGTGGATTTAACCGAGAAGCGCAAATTTGAGGAGATTACACCTCAGCGTTGGTGGTGGTATTTGGATGTTTTGGCATTGTTGCCGAATTTGATGAAACAAGAGTTGACAAGCGGTGTTGTTTGAAAAGTTTATTCATTGTCGATGTTTGTTAAGTGGGATAATCTAGTTTTGATATACTGCTTCATTATAGGTGACAGAGTGTAAAAGTTTGCTTGTTGTTCTATCCAGCAGCGCCGCGATAGAGATTGCAGCGCATTTGCCAAATCTGACACCGGAATTATGTCATTTTCAAGTAATTTTGCCCGATCGACTGGCTGGCTTTCTTTCGCCAACAAGCAGATTACTTGTTTTTCTAGTTCCGATAGGCGATCGAACTGCTGCTGCAAAACATTTCAAATCTTCTGGTAACAATATGGTATCATTTGGTAATAACTCAGTCACTGCTCCTCCCAACTCTTGAATCAGACTCGCCACGCTTTTTAACCATAGGGGATTCCCTTGGTAGCGATGAATGAGAGTTTCACTGTTGTCGCTTGCTTCTAACCCATAATCTCTCAGGATTTCCCGTCCGGCTGCGATGTCTAAACCTTTGAGTTGTAAAGTACGAATGGGAGTATTTTGGTTTTTAACTTGAGTCACTTCTCTGGGTTGTTCCCAACCGATTAGCAGCAAGCAACTTTGATGGGATAATTTTTCTATTTGTTTGAATAAAGAGCGATATTCTTCGCATTCTGGTTTGTATTTTCCTGCCGATTCGCCGCTACAGAAAAGATTGTGAACGTCATCTAAGACTATTAAACAGCGATGGTTTTGCAAATACTTAATCAGCGGTAAGCGTTTCTGGTTTGTTGGGGAGAAATCTTGTTTTTCTGAATTGGATAAAAGCTGTATTAGGTTAGATTGAAATTTATCTATGGTGGGGAATTCGTCTAGGGTGTACCAAGCTGCGTACTCAAACTCGTCTTTGATTTGTTGTACGAGTTGTACTGCTAGGGATGTTTTGCCGATGCCGCTGATGCCGATGAGGGTGATGAGGCGGCTGTGTTGTTGTAGAATCCAGGTGGTGAGGGTTTGGAGTTGGGGGGTGCGATCGTAAAAAGCACCTAATTCTGGCATCTCGCTTAAATCTTGATGTGGAGTTTCAGGTTGTTTTGTGTTAGATGTTTCTTGATTTGGTGGGGGTTGGTTTGGTGTATTCGGTGGGTGTCTAGCTTGTCCACAGATGTTAACACTACCAACTCCAACATAATCTACAACATTTGAAAATATGGAGACTTGCCACCTTTCCATTGCCGATCGAAAATTTGTTTTATTAACATCTTCTCCCAACTCTTCTGAAAGTATCTGCCATAATTGCGATCCGATTTCCCGGGTGCGACTTTCAGAACAGTCAAAGTCTTTGGCTATTTGCTTGTATGTCTCACGTTGTAGAGTTCCCCGCAGTACCGCTGCTTGTAAATCGTCAAGGTGCTGACCCGTTTTAACAAATACTATATCATCAGCGAATTTTAACATTTCTTTAAGATTCATCTGGTTTGGTAGATGCGAGTTTTTTTGTATTGTAGCTCACATCTGCCAACATTTTCGTACAATTTCGTACAGTCTCGTACAAAACCAGATGAAAGAGAGTGAAACTGGGGGTAAATTGGCGGCAAAATAGGACATTTTGGGGCTAGACAAACCTTTGATTTGTAAGGAATAATGGGAAAAGTATAAAGCGTAAATTCAAAGATTAAACCCTTGCCGCTTTATAGCCTCTATTGTTGTGTTAAAATGTTGTGTTAAAACGCCTTAATCGTGTTGTGAAATGATATGAGCCGTAAGAGCCGTAAGGGTCTAGCAATCATAAGTATTTACTTATTCCTCTTAATTGTTATTATAGGGTGGATATTTTCTTCTAATTTTTCACATCCAGAAGCTGCTGTAGCTATTGTAATTTTCGTATCGAGTGCAATTGGAGCATTGTTATTTAAGCCTCTCCGAGACGAATTAGATTGTTTTATTGGTAATTTTTTTATCAAAAAAAGAATTTATAGAATTTGCATTTTTGGTCGCCCTGGCAGTGGTAAAACTACTTTTATAGAAACTGCTTTTACGCTCGCCGATCCCAATAAAAATAGAAAATCAACTGATGATTTTGACTATTATCATTTCCAGATTCAGTTCGGATTAAAGAACTCCCCCCTGCTGGAAGTGGCAATAGCGGACTACAAAGGGCAAAAGCCCAGTCAGGTAATACTGGAAAGTTCGCCAGACTTTTTTGGTGCTAAAGACAGTCGTGTAATTAATGCGATTTTATTCATTGTAGATCTTGTCCCTAGAAAAAGTGACGAACATGGCAACCCGCTTAATGATGAATCTCTACTTAAGTGGCTTAGTGAGGGAAATATCTTAGAGAAAATAAAATTAAGAGTTCAAGAACAATACCAATATATTAATGAAGCTTCCTTAGAATTACTCCTTACTAGCTTACATAGCAAAAACTTGAAGAGTGTTATATTTGCGATCAATAAATTAGATATAATTGATAAATTGATCGATCGCGGACATTTAGATATCAGCCAATTTCAGAATTCTAGAGAGTATGCTGAACATCATTTTGAAAAGATGATCGGAGAAATTTCTAGAGCTTGTTCGGAATCGAAGATAGAAAATTTTTCAAGTTTTACAATATCTGCAAAAAAGACAGACGATCTTAGACCTTTAATCCGCCGTCTATTAACAGGAGGGAATTGAATATGTCTGAAGAACCACCGAAATATAGCGATTCTGGAGAACAGGTAGACTATAAAGTTATCAAGTCTTATGGACGTGCAAGTAGATCCATTGTACCCAAGAACTTATATTATACAGTTGCTGTTTTTATCATCGTTTTAATTTATTTTGTGACAATTTTTCAGACATCAAAATTTAGAGAAACAGTGGAAAAAAGAGTAACACAATTGGAAAAAAGAGTAACGGAATTGGAAACAAAGCTTACTAAACTAGAATCTCAGCGATCGAGATAAATTTATGTTCTGAGAGACCTTATCGGTTAGCTTGATGCTCCTGAAACCCAACCACTTTTTCCCCTCACCATCTTATCGCGTTGGAAATTGTCTGAGGTACGCGGTCCTTACACGGCAGGTAGCAGGTAGGGACACGGCAGTGCCCTATCCCTACTCAGGCGATCGCGCCACCACAAGAAACCGCTTCCAACCCAGAAACCGGGTTTCTCAAATAGCTGTTGCATCTCAACCGATATTTGGTTAAGAAACCCGGTTTCTCATCCCCACGCGATACGGCCCAGAAACCGGGTTTCTCAGATATCTTTTGTCTCCCAACCGAGATTTTATTCAGAAACCCGGTTTCTCACCCACGCGATACGGCCAAACCCAGAAACCGGGTTTCTCAGATCACTTTTGTCTCCCAACCGAGATTTTGTTCAGAAACCCGGTTTCTCACTCCCACGGGATAATCATTTGTGAACTTCTTACTCCCTCCCCTTAATAAGGGGAGGGTTGGGGTGGGGTAAAAAACTTTACGACTCATTTAGGATTGCTATAGCAGCCATCATAAGCTGTGATACCATAGTCCAATCCAATTTGAACAGCTTTATTCATTAGCTCTTTGGTTGAAGTAACTTGAAATCGTAAAGCTTTTAAGTCACTTAGATCGGCCTGAACTTGTTCGGCAGTGTAGAGTTTAGCTCGAACATACTTCCAAAGAACATTAGCACACTCAATATAAAACAGATCTGGCACAAAAAACTCAACAGCCGGATCGTCAAGACAATCGAATAATTGATTAACTTTAGGAGTCAAAGGATCGACGATAAACTGCTTAATACAAATATTTGTATCCAGTACCCATCGTAGCGGAACTGTCATCTGTTGCGATCCTCTCGAATCAAAACAGTGCTATCCGTTAATCCAAAATCCCTTGGATTAACTCTAGGACGACTGCGAATCCTTTGTAGGATTGCTGACGTTAGTTGGCTTTCTTGCGCCCGATCTATCATCACCTTGTCGGACTCAAACGATTGCTTCAATAGATGAATTACTGCCTCATTGAGAGTAAAATTTTTTTCAGAGGCAAGACATTGAATACGAGTGTATAATTCATCGGGTAGATTTTGAATCTGAAGTGTAGCCATTGCCATTTCATAGTTACTTTATTCATTATATCACAGTTTAACTCAAGCGTCAATGTTCAGAAACCTGGTTTCTCAGATAACTCAGGCATCGCCGCCAAGATTTTATTTAGAAACCCGGTTTCTCACCTCACGCGATCGCCAGAAACCGGGTTTCTCAGATAACTAAAGCATCGCCGCCGAGATTTTGTTCAGAAACCCGGTTTCTCACCTCACGCGATCGCCCGATCGCGCATCAAGAGCGATCGCGTGAAACCAATGCAGCAATTACCTTATGATTAGTCTGGCGATCGTGTTAGGCTGATGAAACGCTGATGACAAGACTCTATTATCGAGGCATGGCAGAAGAAAACGGTAAACCCAAAATCGGACGCAATGCGAGGCTACTGGGAGTCAGACCCGCTATTGACATTGATGTTGAGCAAGTGCCCAAAGAATGGTTGGATGAACAAGGTTATTTACGGCCAGAAACAGAGCGCAAGTCTTCAGAGGAATCTGTCACTGTAGCTATTAGAAACACAAAAGGAATGTCCGTATCCCTATCTATCGAAGGCTTGCCACCATTTCGCAAACCCCCCAAATTTGGCGGCACAGGAAAAGATCCTCTTTGGCAGATTGACGACAGCAAGATCGTCGGAGATATTGAAGCTGTACAAGATAGTCCAACTCATGTCAGTATTTTGCCAAGCGCTACAATGCTTTTAGAGAAATATGAAACAGCCCTCGCCCAGACACAAAGCGAATGGGAGAAAGTTTGATAGTTTAATTTAGTCAAGGGGAGAACAGCAATGGCATGGGTGTTTAGCTTATCGGCTGAATGTGGGACAAAGCAATCTGAAGCAGAGCAATTTGCTCAATATTTCAATCAAATTTCCTGGACGATCTCAAACGGTAGACATTCCCAATGTCGGGCAGAAATTTTTCAGGATATAGAAGAAAATTGGTGGTGCCGAGTTTGTCCAAGTGGCATCAGTGAGATTGGGATAGACACTCCAGAAAGTGCTTATTTAATGACAGAAATAGGTATCTTTCTGTATCAGAGTTTGCGGTTTGCTCCGCCGTTTCGGTATGCTTTAGTGGGTATGGAAGTAGACGAGTTTAGAACCTATAGCGAATTGATTGAAGAATCGGCCTTGGTTTTTCCAGGATTGGTTTTAGCTGAAGCTGTTTGGCAAGCGATTGGATCGTCTTCGCTTTTTCGACCGTTCAGTCTTGGATATGTTTGGAAGCCCTATGAAGGTGAAGTTTATAGACCACTAATAGCATCGCCCGAACTAAAGAACAAGCTTGATGAATTACTGAGTGTGGGGTAAATCCCTTCAGTGGATCGATCGCCCTTCGCAGCAAATACCAAACAGTGCGCTGATTGTTTGGTATGATGTCGAACTCTTCAGTTGTTTCAAGTCTTTTAGAAAAGCCTGACGGTATTGAACTTCCAAGATAATTATTCCTCAAGATAAGCTAAGGCTTCCGAGCGATTTAGCAAGGGAGTATTAACAGCTTCATCCATTGCTTTGTTCATGCAATAATCTTCTACCGCACCCGCGAGTTTATCGACAGAAACTTCTTCATTAGGTAGTAGTAGTTGTCGCCATAGCTCAATAGGAATCACCACAGCGCTTACATCTCCGTCTTTGTTCGTAAGATATTCAATATTTAACGTTGTTTCCATGTCAGACTCCAGAAACTTCCTGCAATTCTAGCTTACCTGAGAGTGCTTTGGCAAGATCGGGTTTAAAATATCAAGTAAACATTGGTAGCTGTCGCCCACCAAAAAAAGCGCGATCGCCCTTCGCAGCAAATACCAAACACTGCGATAATTGCACGAGTTGCGATCGCCCGTCTAAGGTGAATTCCGCATAAAATCCTTATTAACAGCAGCATTTTCTATCTGATTACGGAATACATCAAGCATTCCCATAATTTCTGTGTGTAACTCTATATACTCTTCTCTGTCAACCGTCAAATAGTTACCATCTGCAATTTCGTTTCTTGTTTTCAAAAGCTTAATATCGATTAACACGGACTTAGTAGAGTAAACCGAAAAGTCTATTCCCAGAGTACAAGTTATTTCCTTCAAAATGTCAGAAGACAGATTGGATGCAGTAGAAATTGCATCTTTGTCTTTGTATGGCAAAGAGCATTTAGTATTTAAGTTAGAAAGGAAGAAATCACAAACAGGTATATATAATGATGGTTTATTTGTGTCTCTCGCCTCATTCAATTTTGTCTTCATTGCCAGAGCTAGAAAATTGCTACTAAGCTGATCGTAGCGAAGCTTTTGCATAGCAACATACTCTAGGTAATACCAATTTAATGTGAAGTTGCACATATTCCGATCCCCCTAAATCCCCCTTAAGAAGGGGGACTTTGATTGGACTCTTGTCCCCCCCTTCTTAAGGGGGGTTAGGGGGGATCGAATTCTATGCAGCTTCATAAAAAATTGGTATAACTATTTGATGCTAATTTGACAAAACCTTCCCAATGAGCATAGAGAATACATATTCCACTCCGAATCAACGCACTATGCCTTTGAGGAGAAACATTTCTCGCTTCTACCAAGGATTTGATTTCCGAAAGTTCCTTCTTTCGCCAAGCAAGATCAGTTGAAAGCTTATCACTTAATTGTTCAGCAGTTCGGATACTCATTAGGGTGAAAATACTTCTCTACCAAGCGGAATCAGGTAAGGTAAACGTCTTGCAGCATTCACGCCTGCTCCCGACCATTTTTGATAAGTTGGATGTGACCAAATACCTTTTATTTTATCAGATATCTGGTTTGTTTGAGGTAGATTTTTATAGTTATATCCGATTCCCAATGCTACCACTTCATATGCCGATAATAGAAAACCACCAAGGAACCTGTCTTGTTCAGATTTATATCTTTTGAAACTATCCTCACCTGTAGTTTCATTCAGAAGATCGAATGTTGTTTTGAATGCAGTTTCTATATGCTGATAATCTAATTTTTTATTAAGAGCCATTTCACGCATTTTGTCGGTCAGAAAAACGCTAACATCACCACCCAATTTTTGAAGGCTTATCTCATCTTGATCGAATAGAAGTATGAAGCGCAATACTAACTCCATATCATACTGCTCTTCATAAAGCCTATCACTTAAAGCCGTACATTTTTTGAATGATTCATAATCTGCCAGCGTTCGCATCAATTGATATAAATTTTTATTCAACATCAAAAGAATACAATTTCTCACTTCTTGAGGTGTAGCAACTGAACCTCCTGTATTCAGTCGCTGAAAGAGCTCATATTTAATCATTTTGTCGCTTTCTTTCTCAACAATATTGACAGCAATTTTTGAGCGCTTAATCAATAAACGTTGTGTTTGAGTGAAAGAATTATCTTTGTCATTTGGATCGTCCCATTTTTTACCTTCTAAAGAAGCTAAATATGTAGTTTTTTGTATAGCTACTGGATGTGCATTGTTTTCTGATTCATCTTTTTCTGATTCATCTTTTTTCAAAAGACCGACAAATTCATATATTGTTGATAGTCTCTGAACACCATCTACAACATCCCAAACACCATCATCTCTTTGGCTCACAAAAATTGGTGGAATAGGTATACCTAGCAAGATTGATTCTATGAAGGTTGATTTTTGATGATCTGACCAACGGAAAAATCTCTGAAAATCTGGATGAATATCAATCTCACTCTTCTCATAAAGGCTGATCCACTCTCCAATAGACATTGAGTAGCCATCAGTCCTAATTTCTTGCCTTGTTTTGTCAATCTCATCTTGCAGGGACATAGTTCAATGTGTATTAAATGTTGTTATGTATAACCATTTTTGTAGAATAGGGATACTTAGCCATTCTACTGTGTTCCGTTGCGCCTGACAAAAAGTCAGTCTTTAACCATGTAGATTATACCATATCAAACGATTTCTTGCGTAACTCTGATTAATTAACCAAATTACTGCGGACGAATTCCCTTAATAAACTCCTGTCTTGCCTCAATTATTGAAGGCATTAAAACGCAACGCACCAGCAATTCTAAATCCAATTCCGGCAACAACTCACTTCTTGAAACTTGCTCATAATTATCCTCGCGCAGCCCATAAACATCAAGCCGATTATTTTCCCAAAACCAGACTTCAGGGATGCGAAGTCGCAAATACTTAGCTAGTTTATTTGTACTCCCGCTAGTCATCGTCACTTCTATTGCTAAATCGGGATGCTCTTTCTTTTCACCTATATAATAAGACTCATCAGGTTCAAATGAAACATCTTTGGTTTTATCCCTGCGAGTAGCACTACCTACAGGAAAGAATGTAATTCCGAACTCACAAAAGTATGCTTCCAGCAATATAGCGATCGCCTTTTTAAAGCTTTCATGATCTTCGCCCAGTGTCATAAACTCGATCCACCCATCAAGATAAGTTATCCGCAAACCAGAAGAGTCTCCCATCAAAGATTCGAGCGCCTCAAATTGCTCCCAACTATAATAACCAGGGAGAACCAATCGCTGTTCGGCAAGGGTAACTGTTTCTTTTAAAAGTTGTGCTGTCATAGGTATCACCATCCTATTTTAAATATTATATCAATTCCGGCTGCGCCGGAATGATATAGAGGACACGGCAGTGCCGTTTCCCTACCGCTATCAATTGTAGGGACAAAGGCACTGCCCATAGGTGTCAACTTAAGCCTGAAAGCCTTGATAAATCTCGTTTTTACCTGAGTCCAGATCCCCCTAAATCCCCCTTAAGAAGGGGGACTTTGAGAAGACTCTTGTCCCCCCCTTCTTAAGGGGGGCTCGTTCGGATCTAGGCTTAATAGTCAAACAGCAGTCTCTGACTTGGTTTGACGTTAAGTTGACACCAATGGGCACTGCCGTGTCCTGATTTCTTAATAAACATCGCAAGAATTGCCAGTCTTGAACAGGCAGGATGCCTGTTCCACAATAATTATTGAAAAGGTCTAATCAACTAATGCGATCGCCCTTTTAGTCAACGCCTCAGCAGTCAACCCATTAAACGCCATCAATTGACCAGCACTAGCAGTAGTTTCCCCCCGCTTCCAAGCGAAAGTATCGCGCGGACAATTGCTGCGTAGCATCACAGGCTCCAACATCCCAGAAGCGCCGCCTATCACGCCAACTAAGGCATCTCCGCCAAACATTTCGGCAAATTTGTCATCGCTCAAAAAGCCGCCGTCAGCCTCGGAACAAGTATCCCAAGCAACATCAGTTGGGCGATACAAACGCCGAGGATTGATGATAGAAACAATCCGCGAACCAACACCTGATTTTTCCAAAGATGCCGCTGCTTCAAACACCGGAATCAAACTCATATCGCCAATTACAGCAAATACAACCTTCTTACTCCCCCCTTGATTAAGGGGGGTTTGGGGGGGTTCGATTTCTTGCAACACAATAGCACCATCTTCCAAACCTTGGCGAGTCTGTTCAAAAGTAGTCCGAATTGGCAATGGCGACTTGCTCGCAGTAATCACAATTCCCTTATTCTTCGCAGTCAAAGCCCAATCGTAACAAGCTTGAATACTGTTAGCATCGGGTGGGAACAAAGGAAACACATTTCCGTTCCGCATCATTGCCGCAAAATAAGCTTCAATTTCCGGGCGTTGGTGCGTCCAACCATTGCGGCCTTGCTCTAAAGCACCTGCTGTAAATAAGGTGATAGTAGCTGGAGTTGCACGCCGCAATTCGGCCATTGCTTGAGTAACTGTTTGCCAAATTGGTAAACCATTAATCGCAAAAGATTCATAGGAACACCACAAACTCCGCGCGCCGAATAGCGACAAACCTACGGCTAAACCTGCACAAGCATCTTCGCTTAAAGGTTCGTAAACTTGACCGTTTGGTGATTGATTGTACAGGTCATCTGTGGTTGGGTGAATTATTTTCAGAGCTTGGTTGATGTTGGCAATTCCCGATGCTTCGTTACCGTCAGCATTGGTGACAATAAAGGTCCGATCGCGCTCACCGACTTTTCCTACCAAACGTCCCATTGCTGTTGTCGAAACCTTCGCTTCACCACCAACTGCAAATTCCTCCAAAGGCAATTCGCCTAAATCTGCTAATGGCAATTCAAACTCAGTCACAACAGTTTTCGCAGCAGGCCCGCCGCCCGCGCGTTCAGCATTTGTCCGCACCAATTGCCAAGCTTCCACACTCAAAGCGCGCTGTTTTAAAGCACTGACAATGTGCGGTGCATCGAGGGTATCTTTGGGATAAAGGTTGTGCGATTTGGCTCCAAGCGCGTGGACACCTGCACCTTTCAACTGTTTGATGATAAACACAGTTAATTTGCCGCCAAGAGCAGATTTTGCAGCTTTGTCAACTCCTTCTAAAACAGCTTTGGTAAACGCCATCCGCTGTTCTAGGGAAAAAGCAGTGCTGTCAACATAATCTTCCGGTTGATTTTTATCGTCAAATTCCTTAGCGTCAATTAAGATGATTTCTTCAAAACCATTTCCTTGCCAATAAGCAATCATTTCCGCATTGGTTTTAGTCGAAACCATGCTATGATGTTCTTGGGAATATCCGTTCCAAACTAACACTGGCAAAAAGTTAGTAACGCTCGGATAAGCAGTGTGAAAATGTCCCATGCTGCTCATCGGATAGGGTTCGCCCATGCCGCCGTCGCCCATTGTGAAAGCAAACAGTTTGTCGCGGTGCAAAAGTGCTCCTGACATGGCAAAATGCTGCCCTTGTCCGAGGGGACCGGCTGGTGCTAAAAGACCTGGAATAAAGCCGGAAAGATGTCCTAACAAACCGTCTTTTTCGCGAAATTTGTCGCGCACTTGCTGTACGTTGACAATTCCCATGTCTTCTAAAGAGCGATCGAGAAACATGGCACTATAAAAGCCGGGGGCGTGATGCCCGACTTCAGTTACAATATTCTTGTGTCCTAGCATTACCAAGGCTGCGTAAGCCTCGGCTTGGCTAGCAAATCCCCCCGGATGTCCAGAGGCCTTGCTGGCTGTTACTTGCAGTGTCAGGTAGCGTAGGGCGTCTGCTGCTAGCATTGTCTGAAAGACGGCTGCGGGATCGGCTGGATCGGCGATCGATTTGCTCCCCTGTGCGATCGCAGGTACTTTCCCGTAAGTCTCAAAACCAGGGACTGTCTCGGAAAAATATTGAATGCCTTCGCAAAAAGCTGGCGTTGCTGACGTTGGTTTCGGGCTAGTTGCTGTCATGCTTGATACCTGAAAAATTTGAATTAGATTGATGTAACAGTAATTTTATAGCTTCCGTGTTCCAAAAAATCATCAGTTCTATTATATCTATCATAAATAACTTAAATTTATCCCATCTCAAATTAAATTTAGCAAGTATTTAAATAATATAAGGCTCCCCAAAAATACTGTAAAATAATTCAATTTGAGAAAATTTAGATTAAATTATCATGCGAATTTGGTCAACTCATATCATTTCCGGTTACACAGTCAGGTGATGTTGACAGTTGACAGTTGACAGTGAACAGTGAACAGTGAACTCGAATTTACTATTCCGATGAAGAGAGGATTTGATATTATATAAAATCCTCTCTTCATCGTCCTGTATTAAACTCTCTCTTCTCTTGCTTCGCGTCCTACGCGCCTTCGCGGTTAAATCATTCCGATACCACCGGAATTGATATCACGGATATTTAATTAGGGCTTGCTGAATAATTGATCGCAAACTAAGAACAGGAGCGATCGATATATTAAAGCAGAGTTAAATATAAGTTGTTTCGGCATTGATTCCACCCAGTTATAATTGTAGATTATATTCAAGCCAACAACAGGTGTTCTTTTTCCAAATAGACATAAAAACACACAAAAAACCCGGCGCCACCAGGTAGCAAGGTTCATTACCAAAAAAGTAATTGCAATAACTGTACCAGATGTATTATCAAGTTTTGCCATCACTCGATTGAGACCGAATCTTCGTTTTCCTTGCCCAAACTTGCCCTCAATGGCATTTCTAATCCTCTCATCTTCCCACGCTTGCCTCTTTTTTAATTTACTCACATTTGCTGGCGGTCTTCCTAATGGCGGTCCACTCAGCCTAATGCCTTTTTCTTTACACCATGCTCGGTTTTCCCGATTTCGGTAAATGCGATCTGCATGAACTGACTCTGGATAATATCCTGTGAACCTATGATATGCTTCTACTTGGGCTTTTAAGTAAAGAGATTCGTTAAAGTTGTCCCAGCTCATCCGGTCTAAAAATACATATCCTTCAAAGCAGCTCGCTGATAGTTTGGCTCCAAACTCTACATTTTTCCCTGCTTTTCCTCTGACAATAGGACGAATGTGGGGTTGACTTAAACTTACTATTCTATCCTCAATGCTCTGTTTATTGTTATCAAATAACCACTGTTGTTGGCGAGTGACTTCTGTGAGGACTAGCAAGGTTTTATATTGCTGTTTGTTCAAACTTTCTAGGGTCGCACCTGAATCAATTAACTGTTCAATATGAGCTAGGTTTCTTTTGATATATTGAAGTTGTTTTTTAATTGCCTGTCTTTTTTTGTTGCGGGTAGGTCGTCTTTGTTTCGCGATTAATAAGTAATCTTTTCTGGCTAGATTACGGTAGGTTCTTGGTTTTTTAGTGGTTTTTTCTTTAATTTGTTTATACAGAATGTCTAGGATTTTTTCGGTATGAACTCTGGCTCTATTTAATAGTCCTAAGTCGGTCGGATAACTAATGTCTGCTGGGGCGCAGGTTGCATCTATGATTAGTTTCCCGCGATTAGAGGACTCATTTTTGGCGTCCGAATCCTTTTTTTTTTCGGGTTTGACAGGCGTGATTTCTCGCATTTTTTCTACCATGCGTTCATTCACTTTATTAATTAGGTTCGGACTGATTCGTTGCCGGAAGTGAACTAATAGTGACGGGTCAAATGGTAGTTCATTGCTGTAGCTTGATTGACCGATGAAGTATTGTAGGTAGGGGTTTTCCCGGATCTGTTCTACTGTTTCACGATCACTAACTCCCAACTTTTCTTTGATAATTAATGCCCCCAATGCCATCCGAAAGGATTTGGCTGGTGCCCCTTTTTCTCTGGGGAAGTTTTTAGCATATTCTGTTTCAAATTCTGACCACGGGATTAGTTCTGCCATTTTTACCCAACGGTTAAGGAGTGACAATTTTCCACATGAGGGGAGTTCAAAGTCGGAAGGTGAGGGAGTAGCAAGCTCAGCTTTTTTGTACACGATCGCAGGTGGTGATGCACGGGTTTTGACCTATTTTACCTGTTAATCTTGCACTTTTTTCTCGATCGCGCGATCGAAAACCCAGACCACGCAATATGCGAGCGATTATTCAGCAAACCCTAATTAAGGTTCCCTAGTCTATTCCAGCCGTTCTTTAACATCAATATAAGGTATAGTCCCGCTTTCAAAAATAGAAGGCTGAGCTTTTTGATTCGCCAACCACACAAAGAAACTGCTTAGGGCAGGAATCGGATCTTGATCGCGACGTAGGGTGTAGATCAAACCTTCGCAAGGTCCATTAACGCGGCTACTGGTGCAAATCGCTTTCTGGTTATTTACCATACCTACAGTCACATAATTTAGCTGTTGGTTGCGACTGTAATTTTCTAGGCGCTGAGTCACTTGTCGGCAACGAGTTAGAGGATCGTAGCCAGAATTAGCAAAAAAATTAGAATTCCACCGAATCCAAGTCTCCCTAATCCCTGCGGGATTTTGATACACTGTCATCGGTTCTCCTGTCGATGTATCACACAAAAATCCCCCCGACCTCATGTTCGGTTGGTTTTGGTTAGAAACGCGGTTCATAGAAAGACTGCTGAGAATATCCAAGCTGTTAAGCTTATTTTGTGATAGTAACCCCAGAAAAATATCGATCGGAATTCCTGAATTTAATCCCGTTTTAATCTCTTCACTCTGACCGTTCCACGGGCTAGTCACAGTGCCCACAGTATCTCCTTGACCGTGAATTCCCACAATTTTGCCATCAACATCAAATACAGGTCCCCCACTCATGCCTCGCCTGGTCACAGCTTGATAGCGCAGTCTGTAACCCGATGATGCGCGACGATCGAGCCGAGAAGAGATAATACCAGCAGTAAACTCCAGTTTTTTTTCCACTCCAGAGGCAATGGGTAGCGGATAGCCAGCAACATAAATAGAAGAACCGACAACTGCACGTTCTGACTCTCCCATGGGTGCTACAGGATACTGTTCTTGGCTCTGAAATTGTAGCAGCGCTAAGTCTATATCTCTGTCATTTTTCGGTAGCCGTTGTATTCGGATGACAGCATAATCTTTCTCCAAATGAGTGCGAATACTGTATTTTTGGGCCTGGCTTACTACCACATGATTAGCTGTCAAAACAGTGTAAATATTACCCTGTTTCGCAATAATTACTCCTGAGCCACTACCCGCAAAACCCATGGTGTTGTTGACTTCCACAGTTGTCAACATCGCTAACTGGGCAATTTCTTGGGATGTTTTGGCGCTGGCAGTATATTGTCCGATGACCACCTGTGCCACCGTTAATGCACCCGTCAAGATGATTGTCAGTGCGTCAAAGCGCAAACTCCACACATTCATCAGTAACTCCCTAGATGAAACGAGGCTAACTGCAAATATATACTGATGGGAATTCCCCAACTAGATTTAACCATTTTTTCCAATAATTCCGGGGTGGGTTCGCTTCCATCTTCAAAAGCATAGACACCAAAATTTGGATCTCCATACTTACCCCGACCGTTAATCCCAACTAACAAACCTTTGGCATTAAAAATCGGACTACCACTCATACCAATTTTAACCTCATTTGTATAACCCAAGCTATAGCCTTGGGGCAAAGATTTCGGTAGCACTAGGGAAAGGGAGAAGGGAGTCTGGGGAAAAAAGGGGCTGTTGCGAACCCTCCTCAGTGTTTTATCTTAGCTTTTCCATCACATCTATGTAAGGAATTTTACTGCTTTCATTGGTAGATGGCATCTCAACTTGTCCTTGGCGCCAAGCCAACAAGTTATACAGAGATGCGATCGGATCTTGGCCTCGCCTAAGAGTATAAATCAAATTTTGGCACACGCCATTAATTTGGTAAGCAGTGCAAATTACATTTTGACCATTCATCACACCGACGGTAATGTATCTTAGCTGCCGATTGCGACGATAGGTTTCGAGGCGTTGGCTGACTAATTGACACCGAGTTGTCGGATTGTAGCCAGAACCGGAAAAGTAATCCGAAGCCCACTCGATCCAAGGCTCGATCGCACCTTGAGGGTTTTGGTACACCGTCATCGGCACGCCGGTAGAGGTGCTACACCAAAATCTGCTTTCTCCCAGGGTCGGCCTAGCGTGACTGGGTTGAGAAATAACCGTCAGACTACAGAGGGCGATCGCCGTTGCGCCCAAAACTTTTGTGAATAATTGCTGTTTCACGATCGTCTCACTCTCATTGATGGCATTCGGCACAAAAATTACCAAATGCTGGGTTTACTTCCTTGACGCACCCACTCAAATCAAATCAGCTTGCATCGGAATTATGTTTTTTAGTCCTGGATGCATAAATACCAAAGGCCCTTCGAAACTTCCACTACGCACGCCTGCGACACCACGCTTCGTTACAGAATAAACTCCGCCGGAGTGTTCACTCCTAGTTAAAGGCCCGGCGTGCACTAAGTCCGTCCATCAAACCCGGTTGCTGTATCCAGGACTATTTTTCAGGTCGCAATTTTGTGGAGTCAAACTTAGGCTTTCGCTTTCGCGAAAAAGCGTAGCAACCTCCAACCTTGGAATTGCTCTGTTATTACAACGGCACATGACACCACTGAAAAAGTATTTGAAATCGCTTGCGAGCCGGGCCACAAGCTTTACCCGTTAGGTCTGGTAGATTTGCCCTGGGGGGTATTGCACATCACCAGATTTAACACTAATATTTAACACTAATATTGTGCAATAAACAAGCACTTTCAATTTATTTTCATCTCCGTATTACGGATACCAGAAAATACTTCTAAGTGTAATCAGGGATTAAATGCTTTCTACCACCAAAAGTCTCCCTCAATACACGGACGTTTTGTTGCGTATTAAAAACTATGAACCGTATCTATACAGAGTTGGGGTATTTAGCAATCGGATTAATGACAATCGGCCTCTTCAGTTGTTCGATCTCTGATGCAGCTAACTCAGGGGAAAACCAGGATCTACCGCCAACTAGCAACCGTAAGTTCGGACACATAAAGCAGACGCGCCATCAAATTGAGGCCACATCGAACCAAGTGGTGCAGCCATTTAATCCTGTTCCTCCAGTTTTAGCCACTGGAACCACAGAATTAGACAGCACCGTCACAGTAACGGTCTATAAAGTAGACAATAATTGTAAAAGTCTCCACCCGGAAACAGTTACAGGCCAAGACAACCAGCTAATGTCATCTGCTGTGAATGAAGTGTTAAAACAGCAGGTGTTTACGAGTCTAGGTTTGGTAGGTTATCGACTTAGAATCGATCGCACTCTGGGTATCGCCACCGTAGATTTACGAACATCAGGGAACGACCGACAAAAATTGCAAAATTTGTCTAGTTGTCAAATGTTAAGTTTGTTCGGTGGCGTGCGCCAAACCTTAACCAGTTATGCTCCTTGGCAAATTAAAACTGTTCGTTTTACAGAGCTTGGAGAGGATATTTTGAGCACAGTTCGAGAATAAGCCCGCGCCCGCACCCCAACTATCACCAAGTGTAGTTGGGGCTTCTCAGCAAAATAATAATTAAAAAGGTCTTATTCCCGCTCCTAACCACAAGCCCGCCTATCCATCTGAGTAGTTTAATTTAAAATCTAAAATCTAAAATATAAAATATAAAATATAAAAATCAGATGACCAACTCCCTGGTAATTCCCATGACACTACCTAACGGCCCAAAAACTCTGCCCTTTATACAGCTCATTCAATGGATTGCCGATCCATTAACATACATGGATAAATGTGCTAAGGAATACGGCGACATTTTCACAACTCAATGGGGAGACATGGAACCATTTGTGATGGTCAGTAACCCGGAAGCGGTGCAGTTCATGCTCAACAGTAGCGCTTTAGAAGCTCCAGGGAGCATGAACAGCATCCTAAAACCCTTACTGGGAGAACAATCCATGATTATCCTCTCAGGTCAGAGGCACAAACGCGAGCGTCAATTATTAATGCCCCCGTTTCATGGGGAACGGATGCGGAACTACGGCCAGCAAATTTGCGATATTGCTTTAGATGTTGCCAGCAAATGGTCGGTGGAGAGACCTTTTTTCGCCCGCAGCGCCATGCAGGAAGTCACCATGCGGGTAATCTTACAGGCGGTTTTTGGGTTGGATGACGGCCCGCGATTGCAACAAATCAGGCCCTTACTTGCCTCAATTCTCGATATGACTGGTTCTCCCCTGCGATCGAGTATGCTATTTTTCAACTGGATGCAGCAAGATTGGGGTCCCTGGAGTCCTTGGGGACGAATGAAACAGCGCCAACGACTAATCAACGAACTAATCTATGCTGAAATAGCCGAACGCAGAGACCAACCAGATGCCAGCCGTACCGACATTCTCAGCTTAATGATGGCCGCCCGCGACGAAAACGGGCAACCGATGACCGATGAAGAATTGCGCGACGAGTTGATGACACTGCTGTTTGCCGGCCACGAAACCACCGCCACAGCCATAGCTTGGGCATTTTACTGGATTCACAGTTTGCCATCGGTACGCCACAAACTCCTACAAGAATTGGACAGTTTGGGGGAAAATCCCGACCCGATGGAGATTTTCCGCTTGCCCTATCTGAGTGCCGTTTGTCAAGAGACGCTGCGGATTTATCCGGTGGGAATGCTCACCTTTCCGCGAGTAGTCAAGTCCCCTGTGGAACTGATGGGATATCAACTAGAGCCTGGTACGGCTGTGGTCGGCTCGATTTATTTAACTCACCGTCGCGAAGACTTGTATCCAGAACCCCTGCAATTTAAACCAGAACGGTTTTTGGAGAGGCAATTCTCCCCTTACGAGTATGTCCCCTTTGGAGGGGGAAGCAGGCGCTGCATCGGCATGGCCCTGGCGCAGTTGGAGATGAAACTGGTGTTAGCACAAATTTTGCGCGATTTCGACCTAGTATTGGCCCACAACAAGCCTGTGCAACCCAAGCGTCGAGGGGTGACTTTAGGCCCAGCCGGCGGTGTGCCGATGGTGATGACTGGGTTCAGGCAGCGACAGCAGATGCCTGAACCTGTTGTCAGCGGGGTTTGAAACTATAAATTAATTTTGAGACTAAACTATCCATAACTTACTGTTTGGGTGGTTTTTTTCTTGCCCCAGGTTCCATCGCATCACCCTCGACTATTACACCTAATGCTTGTGGTTTTTTGTTCTAACCATTGAATAGCTGTTTCCGTCAAATTAAAATTTCCAGTTTAAAATAGTTTCAGCCTTGTAAAGACAGGATCAAAGCAAAAGTGGGCGATTGCAATAGCCCTCTTGATCGATCGAAAACCTCACTGCCATAATTTAAAAACATATGCATACCCTGTTATTCAGCAAGGGCGGAAGCGTGTGGGCATTGCCTACTCTCTTTCGCCCTCTTTATTTTTTAGAACGCAGAAGGAATAAGGTCCTTCGACCCTTTGATATCAATTCCGGTTGTATCGGAATGATTTAACCGCGAAGGCGCTCTTGACGCGAAGGAAGAGAAGAGAGAGTTTAATAATTCCGATGAAGAAAGGATTTTATATGACCCTTCGACTGCGTTTATGCTGAGGGAAACGGCACTCTGAGTGATGAAGTGGGGGTATGCGCGTGGGTAGTCGAAGGGCTTTGCGTCGCTTCGCGGGCCCAACCGAGTCAGGAAAAAGCAAGATTCTCCCCATTCTCCCCATTTCCAGTTGTGCAAAAAACAACTAATCTATTCTTAAACAAACTCTTTCTATCACTCAATTAATCTTCAGTTTTGAGAAATTCTGATACGGAAACTGACTTCGGCAGATTCTCTATATCTTGAATTTCGCTCTCGTGGGCAAAAAACTCTACTTCTTTATCGTCAATCTGGATCTGATAGCTAGCGGTAGCAGTCACAATGCGTCGCTTTTTTTTATCTTCTACTAACACCCAACACACCACAGGTCTTACCCACCTCTCAACGTGCTGGCTTTGCTTGGTACTGCCAAAGGCATACCAACCCTTTGCTTCAATAATTTGAAGCACTTTAAAATCATGATTTGCCATAAATATCTCGATCGCGCCAACTTCACTATTACTGCTTGATAAAACCTATGTAAACTTATCTAAAGCCGTCTTTAGATAATTAGTGTTTACTTCCTACGCTTTTGGGTAGTAGGCTATCCCAAGATAAGATTGTATTGTGTATTTGAGCCTTGGCTAAAATTTCGAGATCTTAATTATCGTGTCTAACTCTTCGATTACCATCACCGTTAAATTTTTTGCAGCCTTTAGTGAAGCCTACAGTGTTTCTGAACAAACATGGGAATTTCCCATCCTTACCCCAGTCTCTCAAGTGCTCGATCGCGCGATCGCCCAACATCCCCAATTAGAACCCTGGCGCGATCGTACCCGCTTCGGGATTAACCTGGAATTCGTCTCCCCTGACACCATCCTTCAAGAGGGCGACGAAGTTGTACTGATTCCCCCTGTCAGTGGTGGATAGTGGATAGCGGATGGGGCATGGGGCAACCCCCCCAGCCCCCCCAAGGGGGGATAGCGCATGGGGAATCGGAATTAACACCAATATTAAGTTTTGTAACAAATTGTTCGTCAAATCATCCTGGAACTCGATCGGCAAAGAGGCAAAACCCACCGCTGAGGATTTCCAGGCAGAGGCAGAAAACGAGTATAAGCCTTGTGGAGTCTTGTACCTAGCCCACCCAACGATGCAAGTTAAACAACCACCATCTCACTCAAAAATTAATCCCGACTAAAAAAATCGGGTATGGTTGACGCACTAATTTCACCGTGGTATTCTGCGAAAAGAGTTAACAACATTGCAAAACTGGAGAGTTTAGCTATGACCCAGGCGACCAGAACCCAATCGACAGCAGCAACCTTCACAGCCCTCAAGTGCAAAGAATGCGGCGAAGAATACGAACTTCAAGCCAAACACGTCTGCGATTGCTGTTTCGGGCCGCTAGAAGTCAAATACGATTACGATGCTATCCGCCGCACCGTCACTCGCCAAACCATCGAAGCCGGGCCAAACTCGATCTGGCGTTACCGAGCATTTCTGCCAGTCGCTACAGATAACGTGATTGATGTCGGTACCGGCATGACTCCTCTAGTAAAATCCCATCGCCTAGCGCGCAGGCTGGGTCTAAAAAATCTTTATATTAAAAACGATGCCGTCAATATGCCCACCCTCAGTTTCAAAGACAGAGTGGTGTCAGTTGCGCTCAGCAGAGCGAGAGAATTAGGTTTTACAACAGTATCCTGTGCCAGCACTGGTAATTTAGCTAACTCTACGGCGGCGATCGCAGCCCACGCCGGACTAGACTGCGTAGTCTTCATCCCCTCAGACTTAGAAGCAGGCAAAGTCCTCGGCACTCTAATTTACAACCCAACCGTGATGGCAGTTCACGGCAACTACGACCAAGTGAACCGCCTCTGCTGCGAAGTAGCCAATACACATGGCTGGGGATTTGTCAACATCAACTTGCGCCCCTACTATTCCGAAGGCTCGAAAACCCTAGGCTACGAAGTGATCGAACAACTAGGTTGGAAATTGCCCGATCACGTAGTTGCTCCCCTGGCTTCCGGTTCTTTGTTCACCAAAATTTACAAAGGCTTTAACGAATTCACCGAAGTCGGCTTAGTTGAAGACAAGAAAGTCCGCTTCAGCGGTGCCCAAGCTGACGGCTGTTCCCCCATCGCCCAAGCCTTCCGCGAAGGCCGCGATTTCGTCAAACCAGTGAAACCGAATACAATTGCTAAGTCGATCGCGATCGGCAATCCAGCAGACGGGATGTACGCCCTCGACATCGCCCGCAAAACAGGCGGCAACATAGAATCCGTCAGCGACACCGAAATCATCGAAGGCATGAAACTGCTAGCCGAAACCGAAGGCATTTTCACCGAAACCGCAGGTGGCACCACGATCGCCGTCTTGAAGAAACTGGTAGAAGCAGGCAAAATCAACCCCGATGAAACCACCGTCGCCTACATCACCGGCAATGGCTTAAAAACCCAAGAAGCTGTCCAAGGCTACATCGGCGAACCCATCACCCTCGAACCAAAACTAGAAGCCTTCGAGCGCGCCCTAGAACGGGCTCGGACACTCGAACGGCTAGAATGGCAGCAAGTTTCGGTTTAATAAATAGTCATTAGTCATTAGTCATTGGTCATTAGTTATCAAGCTGTTGACTCCTGACTGCTGACTGTTGACTGTTGACTGTTGACTAATGACTGCTGACTAATGACTACTGACTAAGGACTAAAAAAATGAGTGTTAAAGTTTTAATTCCCACACCACTGCAAAAATTCACCAACAATCAAGCCACAATAGAATGCGGTGGTGCAAACATTTCTGAACTGATTGAAGCCCTCGAAACAAATTGTCCCGGCATCAAAAAAAGCCTGTGCGACGAACAAGGAACACCTCGTAGATTTTTGAATTTCTACGTCAATGCTGAAGACATCCGGTTTTTAGAAGGTACTGAAACTGCTCTTAAAGATGGCGATGAAGTGAGTATTGTACCGGCAGTTGCTGGGGGTTGATTTTTTCACCGCCAAGAGATGCCCGATGGGCTTGAGATACCCGATTTGTTTAACAAGTCGGGTATTCATCTCTCTCTTCTCTTCCTTCGCGTCCTACCCTACGGGAACGGCTTCGCCGAACGCGCCTTCGCGGTTAAATCATTCCGATACAACCGGAATTGATATAAGGATTTGATAGAAACAAAACAGAAAGCCACAGGATACAACCTGTGGCTTTCTGTTTCTATCAAACTAAGAAACTACGGAGGCTACTTTTGCAGCAGTCCGAGGACGCCGACGACCTGTTACTTTATTTACAGGGGCTGGTACTGGCGATGGTACTGAAGATGCTAGTTTAGGTGCTTCAATGGAAAGCTGTTTTTGCACAGTTTCCGATCGCACTGCTTCTTCAGGAATTTGCATCAGGAATACCAGCATGGGATTGCTTTGCAATTCCCGTCGCAGCACTCGCGCAATTGCTTTTTCTATTTGTGTTTGCACTCCTACCCAGTCCACATCAACTTGTGAGTCAGCATTCGCCGCAGGTTTGACAAATTCTGACCAACGATCGCTCAAAATTGTTTCAATGGTTTGAGTGATTAGTCCGATCACCTCGGTGCGATCGGCTGATGTCACTACACCTTTCAAGTGTACTTCCGGCTTGGCGACTAATTTGCCTTCCCAATTCAAAGCCGCCGCTACTGTTACCGCCCCATCTCCGGCTAACTGTTGGCGTTCCTTAAGCACGTTTGCTTTGACTACTCCCGATCGCGAAGAGTCTACCAATTCAATTCCTGAAGGCACTTTACCACCCACTCGCATCGAATTTTCGGTCAATTCTACAACATCGCCGTTGTCAATAATCACCATATTGCTAGCGGGAATGCCCATGCTTTGAGCTGTTTTTGAGTGCTGCACCAACATCCGGTGTTCCCCGTGCACCGGTAAGAAGAATTTGGGACGAGTCATGTTAATCATTAACTTTTGGTCTTCTTGACAACCGTGTCCCGAAACGTGAATTCCCTTGTCGCGCCCGTAAACTACATTTGCGCCCAGCATCATCAATTTGTCGATCGTATTTACCACTGCGATCGTATTTCCCGGAATCGGGTTCGCTGAGAAGATGACTGTATCGCCTTTTCTGATTTTCAGTTCGTGATGTTCCCCGTTAGCAATCCGAGTCATCGCCGCCATTGGTTCGCCTTGGGAACCTGTGGTTAAAATCAGTACCTTGTCATCTGGTAAATTGCGAATTTCTTTCAGGGGTTTGAAGATACTATCTTCGCATTTGATGTAGCCTAGATTCCGGCAGTGAGCGATGACATTCAACATCGATCGACCTACCACTCCTACATACCGATTGTTTTTCTTAGCTAGTTCTAAAACTATTTGCAATCGGTGTACCGAAGAAGCAAACGTCGTCACCATTACTCGTCCCGTCGCTTGAGCGATAATTCTGTCTAAATTCGGATAAACAGAACGTTCTGAAGCCGTAAAACCGGGAACTTCCGAGTTAGTGGAATCGCTAATCAAGCACAGCACGCCTTTTTCACCATACTCCGCTAGTTTTTGGAAGTCAAAATGCTCGCCGTCTACAGGAGTGTGGTCAATTTTAAAGTCTCCAGTGTGGATCAAAATTCCCACTGGGGTGTGAATCGCCACTGTGAAACTGTCGGCCATCGAGTGAGTGTTGCGAATATATTCGACTAAGAAATTCTTGCCAATTCTCACCATGTCGCGTGGTCTAACTGTCCTCAATTCTGTGCGGTGAGACACTCCGGCTTCCTCTAGTTTTCCGGCTAGCAAAGCCATAGCCAAACGCGGCCCGTAAATCACCGGAATTTCAAATTGTTTGAGGTGATAAGGGATACCGCCGATGTGGTCTTCGTGACCGTGAGTCACGATCATACCTTTAATTTTGTGGCTATTTTCCCGCAGGTAAGTCATGTCTGGGAGGACAATATTTACCCCGTGCATTCCATCTGTCGGGAATGCTAAACCTGCATCCAAAAGAATTATTTCATCTCCGTACTCGAATACACAAGTATTTTTACCGATTTCGTGGAGCCCGCCGAGGGGAATAACTTTTAGAGCCTGTCCAGTTGTATTTTTGATCATGCGTATCCTTTGTTAGTTTTTTGTTATTTGTCTGTTGACTGTTGTCTGTTGTCTTGTGTTTTTTTTCTGCTGTTTGTTGATGTGGGATATTTTTTCCATGATATTTATGGAAAAATCTCCTGCGGGTTTTACTCTCCCGTACAGTCAGTTGTCTTGGGTCTTCAATCACCAATTCTTAGTTTTCAGCTAATAACTCATAGCTAATTACTAAGGACTAATGACTAATCACAACCAATATTTAGTTTTCAGAAAACTCGTTCTCGCCTCTCTAGCTAGCTGATATCTGTGCTAACTGACTCAGTGCGTCCTTTAATTTTTGAGTCACCTCAACGGGCGGATCGCACAGGGGCGGACGGGTGGAACCTACATCCCAGCCTTGAAGTTTAAGAGCTGTCTTGACTGGAATCGGATTTGTGGTGAGAAAAAGAGCTTTAAACAAGTCAAATAGTTGCAAGTGAATCTGGGTAGCGACTTGAACTTGGCCCTTCTCAAAAGCTTCGATCATCTGTTGTAGTTGCTCTCCTACCAGGTGGCTGGCTACGCTAACTACACCAGATGCTCCTACCGCCAGCATCGGCAATGTTAGGGAATCATCTCCAGAATAGATGGCAAATTCAGGGGATGTCAAGCGTCTAATTTGGCTGGCTTGATCTAAGTTGCCACTTGCTTCTTTTACTGCTACAATGTTCGGAATTTCTGCCAATTGAGCCACTGTTTCCGGCAACATATTTTGGCCAGTGCGACCGGGGATGTTATATAACATTATAGGCAATTCTGGAGCAGATTGCGCGATCGCCCGAAAATGATTGTACAAACCTTCTTGTGGTGGCTTGTTGTAATAGGGCACCACCTGCAAGCAACCGTCTAAACCGAGTTTAGCTGCTTTTTGTGTTGCTTCGATCGCCTCGCGAGTTGAATTCGATCCCGCTCCTGCTATGACTTTTGCTTTACCTGCTACTGCCTGCTGCACCACCTGAAATAACTCGTACTCCTCATCCCAAGTCATCGTGGGAGATTCGCCCGTAGTTCCGCACAGTACCAAGCTATCCGTACCGCGATCGGCTAAATACACCGCCAACTGCTCTGCTACCGCATAGTTAACGCTGCCGTCTTCCTTAAACGGCGTAATCATTGCAGTCAGAACCCGTCCAAACTTTACCACACTTTCTCCGATTTTAGACTTGTGATTTTTGATTTGAAATTTTTGATTTTAGATGAAACGTTAATCTAAAATCCCTGATGCTGCAAAACCTCTTACCTATTGGGATGGTTCCCGCTACTTAGAAACCGCCGCCCGCTGGGTTTGCAGTAATTTTTTTGTGGCGAGCAACTCGGCTATCTGCACTGCATTTAAAGCCGCCCCTTTGCGAATTTGATCGCCACTTAGCCACATTTCCAACCCGCAGGGGTGAGAAATATCTTGGCGTATCCTGCCTACCAACACCTCATCCTTACCGCTAGCCTCTGCGGGCATCGGGAAATAATTCGCTTGCCAGTCTTCTACCAGCTTAACCCCTTTTGCCTGCTTTAAAATGTCTCTAGCCTCGATCGCACTAAAAGGCTCTGCAAATTCTAGATTAATCGCTTCCGAATGGGCCCGGAGTACGGGAACCCGAATACAAGTTGCAGAAATTTTGATTTCTTCAGTCCCAAATATTTTCCTAGTTTCGTTCACCATTTTCATCTCTTCCTCACAATACCCCAACTCGTTAATCGCGGTGTTGTGCGGAAACAAATTAAATGCTAAGGGGTAGGGAAATATCTCCGTTTTGGGTGTTTCTCCCGCCAAAATTGCTCTGGCTTGAGCTTTCATTTCCTCCATTGCCCTAGCCCCTGCCCCGCTGGCAGACTGGTAAGTAGCTACCACTATGCGCTTGACTGGTCTCACTTGGTGAAGAGGCCAAACGGCCACTGCCATCAAAATCGTGGTGCAGTTGGGATTAGCAATGATACCTCGGTGAGACGCCACTGCTTCGGGATTGACTTCGGGAACCACTAGCGGTACCGTCGCATCCATACGGAAAGCGCTGGAATTGTCTATTACCACTGCTCCGGCTGCTACTGCTTTCGGAGCCCAAAATTTGGAAGTAGACCCACCAGCCGAAGCCAGCACTAGATCTACATTATCAAAGGAGCGATCGGATACTGCCTCCACCGATAGCATGGAGCTACCAAAGGGCAATTTTGCACCCGCAGAACGTTCCGAAGCCAGCAGCTTCAAGTCTGCCAACGGAAAACTGCGACTGTGCAAGAGTTCTAGCAACTCCGCACCGACAGCACCCGTAGCACCTAAAATGGCAACTCGATAGGATTGAGACAAATTAGTTTCCTCCACAAATTAGATTGTAAGCGATCGAAATCTGGAATTTTAATAACCGCAATACTCAATATAAAACTTAATTAATCTTAGGCGACATCAGAATCGGTTAGGATGGCAAGGGCGCAGTTAACCGGACTTGCCACTCCAGCCTCACGGCTGCGATCGCATCGTAGCCATCGCTAGTTTAGCAAGGAATGAACTGCCCTGTGGCATAACCACAAACAAATAGCCTATTCTTGACTTTGAGACGCTTTTGTGGGGTAGCATTGACGTCTGAAGGCGATACGTGCTATGGTGCTTCGGCAATTAGTGTGTTGAACCTCCACAAAGCGTTCTGCTCCGCAAAACCTATGCACAACAATGATTGGCAGCCTCGTCAGGTATAGGTGTTTGTAGTTGTGCCAGTACGATTAAAAGCGTACAAACTTAAAATGCAGGCAAAGTCAGATTTGTATGTATTTTATATCACTATTGTTAAATATCAAAGAAGCCGATGAAAGTAACCCAGGAAAAACTTCCAGCTAGCCAAATTGGTCTGGAAATCGAAGTACCATCAGAAAAGTCAAAACAAGCCTACGAGCAAGTAATTAAACAATTTGCTCGCGAGATTAACATTCCTGGGTTCCGCAAAGGCAAAGTTCCCCGCCAAGTTTTGCTACAGCGCCTAGGTCAAACTCGATTGAAGGCGACGGCTTTGGAAAACTTGATTAATGACTCCCTACAAAAAGCCCTGGAACAAGAAAAAATTGCAGCCATTGGCACTTTTGAACTCAGCACCGAGTTTGAAGAGTTACTGTCTAAGTTTGACCCGGAACAGCCATTGACATTCTCAGCTAAGGTTGACGTAGAACCAGAAGTGAAAATGGGTGAGTACACAGGCTTGCAACTTCAAGCAGAAGAAGCTAAGTACGATGAGGCTCAAGTAGATCAGGTATTGGCAAAATATCGATCGGACAAAGCTGCTTTAATCCCCATAGAAGGCAGACCAGCTCAATTAGGAGATATGGCTTTAGTTGATTTCTCCGGCAGATTTGCAGATGCGCCAGAAGGCGAAACTCCCGCAGAAATTCCCGGCGGTCAAGCAGAAGACTTTCAAGTAGAATTATCTGAAAATCAGTTTGTACCTGGTTTTATCCAAGGCATGATCGGCATGAATCCGGGAGAAACCAGAGAAGTTTCTGTACAGTTTCCTGACGAGTATAGCAGTGAAGAATTAGCCGGAAAACCAGCAGTCTTTACGATTACTCTCAAAGAACTTAAGGAAAAAGAATTGCCGGAGTTGGACGACGATTTCGCCCAAGAAGTTAGCGAGTTTGAAACCTTGGCCGAACTGCGCGAGTCCCTAGAAACTCGGTTTAAAGGAGACCAAGAGCGCAAAACTTCAGGGAACAAAGAAAAAGCAATATTAGAAGCCCTAGTGCAGCTAATAGAAGTGGAAATTCCCGAAACAATGCTAGAACGCGAAATCGAGTTGTTGCTGAACCAACAAGCAGCCCAATTGAAAAATTACGGCATAGATATCAACCAACTGTTTACTGAAGAAAACATGGGACCGATGCGGGAACGCTCCCGTCCAGAAGCCATCCATCGCATCAAGCAGTCTCTAGCTCTAGCAGAAATAGCCAAGCTGGAATCTTTGTCTGTAGAACCAGCAGAAGTAGCAGCAGAAGTAGCTAGCGTCAGAAAGCAGTTTCCGAAAGGAGATTTTGACCCCGAAAGGTTGCAGCAATTTGTCCGAGAAGATTTGCTCAAACAAAAAACCATCAAATGGTTGGAAGAAAAGGGGACAATCGAACTCTTACCAGAAGGTTCTCTGACTCCGGTAGTAGATGAAGATGAAGATGAAAATGATGAAGAAACTTCAGAAGCATCCACAACTGTTGAAGTAGAAGTAGTAGGAGAAAACTAGCACCCGAAGCTAGAAGGGAAAAGGGGGGCCAGGGGAGTCCCCAATTCCCCATTCCCAATCCCCAATTCCCCCATCTCAGTCTAGACAGGGCATAATAGTTAAAAGCTGGCGGCTTAATTTCAAGCTTTAATCAGCCGTAAAAAGTCTATAATCCTTGACTGGTGTCTTATGGTTGTATCTCAATCTTCCAACTACTTAATTACAAGCTCTAACAATTTTGAGGTCAGCGACCACCCCAGCAACGTAGTCCCAATGGTACTCGAACAGTCGGGGATGGGCGAGCGAGCCTTTGATATTTACTCGCGCTTGCTGCGGGAGCGCATTGTGTTTTTAGGAACCCCTGTAACTGACGAAGTGGCAGATTCCATAGTGGCTCAGCTACTGTTTCTAGACGCCGAAGATCCAGAAAAAGACATTCAAATGTACATAAATTCCCCCGGTGGTTCGGTGACGGCCGGCATGGCAATTTATGACACAATGCAACAAATCCGCCCGGATGTGGTGACAATTTGTTATGGTTTAGCAGCAAGTATGGGTGCATTTCTGTTGACAGCGGGAGCCGCGGGTAAACGGATGTCTCTTCCCAGTTCGAGAATTATGATTCACCAGCCCCTGGGTGGTGCCCAAGGTCAAGCAGTAGATATTGAGATTCAAGCCAAAGAAATCCTTTATCATAAGCGTAAGCTGAATGAACTGTTAGCGCACCACACAGGTCAACCGATCGATAAATTAGAGGCAGATACCGATCGCGACTTTTTCATGTCAGCGGCAGAAGCTAAAGATTACGGATTGGTCGATAAAGTCATAGCTAAGGAAAACCTTCCGGCCGCGGGAGAGAATGTCACTGCACTGAATTAAGAGGCTGTTATGTCTAAATACGACTCCCATCTAAAATGTTCCTTTTGTGGCAAGTCTCAAGAGCAGGTACGCAAGTTGATCGCAGGCCCAGCAGTATATATCTGCGATGAATGTGTTGACTTGTGCAATGAAATTTTAGATGAGGAGTTGTTTGACTCCACCGCCGTGCCGGCCGCGACGGCAGTACCTCCAAAGCCGGAAACCAGCCAAAAGCGTCGCACTACTTCCGGGAAAAGCCTGTCTCTGAGTCAAATTCCCAAGCCGAGGGAAATTAAAAACTACCTCGATGAAAATGTGATCGGCCAAGATGAGGCGAAAAAAGTGTTGTCGGTGGCAGTTTATAACCACTACAAGCGTCTCAGTTTTATTCATAGCAAAAATAGTGGCAAGCACCCACCGGAAGAAGTAGAACTGCAAAAGTCAAATATTCTGTTAATCGGGCCCACGGGCTGTGGCAAAACGCTGCTGGCTCAGACTTTGGCAGATATGCTGGATGTACCGTTTGCAGTGGCTGATGCCACGACGCTGACGGAAGCGGGCTACGTTGGGGAAGATGTGGAAAATATTTTGTTGCGCTTGCTGCAAGTGGCAGATATGGATGTGGAAGAGGCGCAGCGCGGCATCATTTATATTGATGAAATTGACAAAATTGCCCGGAAGAGCGAAAATCCTTCGATTACGCGGGATGTTTCAGGGGAAGGGGTGCAGCAGGCGCTGTTGAAGATGTTGGAAGGGACGATCGCCAATGTACCACCTCAAGGCGGGCGCAAGCATCCCTATCAAGACTGCATCCAAATTGATACCAGCAATATCATGTTTATTTGCGGTGGCGCTTTTGTCGGTTTGGATAAAGTGGTAGAGCAGAGAACGGGCAAAAAGTCCATGGGTTTTATTCAGCCCGGAGAAGCTGTGCCGAAGGAAAAGCGGGCCGCCGATGTCCTGAAGCAACTGGAACCGGATGATTTGGTGAAATTTGGGATGATTCCTGAGTTTATTGGCCGGGTACCGGTGGCGGCGGTTGTCGATCCTTTGGATGAGGAGACGCTGATGGCGATTTTGACGGAACCGCGCAATGCTTTGGTTAAGCAGTATCAAAAGCTGCTAAAAATGGATAATGTGCAGTTGGAGTTTAAGGCGGATGCTGTGCGGGCGATCGCCCAGGAAGCATACCGACGCAAAACTGGGGCGCGGGCACTGAGAGGAATTGTCGAAGAGTTGATGTTGGATGTGATGTATGAGTTGCCGTCGCGCAAGGATGTGACGCGCTGTATGATTACGAAGGAAATGGTGGAGAAGCGATCGACTGCTGAGTTGTTGATACTTCCCTCTTCGCTACCTAAGCCGGAGTCGGCTTAAAAGTTTTTGTATTGTCAATCAGCTTTTGATCGGCGGGCTTTTCCGGCCTATTCCACCATAAACTTAATCTATCGTGGAACAAGCCGGAGAGCCTGTTGATTTCCTATTCCCCATTCCCAACTACCAATCAATTAAATCATCCTCATCTGACTCAGAAGACAACGCAGGTAAATCCGGTTCAGATTCCCATGTAAAAGTTTCCGACTCCCAAACCTCCAAGCCATCCGAGAAATCCACTACTTCCCCATCAAACATCTGAGCCCACACCCCAGCAGAATTGACTACATCTTGGGCATCTGCCCGCACCGCCACAGCTTGAGCATTTAAATCATTCCCAGAGGCGATCGACCCCTTAGTCTGCCCCCCCACTGGTTCCGAAGCATTTGACAGCTTGGAGCTAGTATTTTCAGGGGCTGGCGAGTGTTTTTGTGCTTCTTCCCTATTCCTCGAAAAATCCTCTGAAATTTCCGGTTTTTGTACCTGTTGATTCCCATCATCCACCGGAGTATAATTTCGAGAATTTCCCCCCATACGTCCGTTAGAATTTGGGAAATTCTTTGGTTCTAAACTATTAGTTTCAGTGGAATTTTTTAAGCCCAATTGCACCGTGACTCGACGGTTAAAAATTTGCAAAAAAGCTTCTTCAATATTAGCTACTTTGTCTTTAACCATCTTGAGCAACTGTGGCGAATTAATTTTAATCACCGCCGCATCATTGCTAAAACTCACCAGATGTCCGTGTTGGCGAAGCAAGGATTGAGTACCGTGGGGGCGCACGCGAGTCAGTACCTGTTCCCACACTTGATTTAGATCGATTTCCCTAGGGGAATTAATTGGTGGGTAATTTGTGGTGTCAGCAGTCGGTATAGATTCTCGAATCGGTGCGGTGGATGTGTTTTCTGTGGGATTAGCCATAGGTGGCGGAGTCGTCGGAGGAGGTTGCACATTCGGCATTGCAGAATCTGCAATATGAGATATCTGACTCCCCCCCTTAGCAAGGGGGGGTTGGGGGGGGTGAATTTGTGCTGGTTGATTTACTGGTTGTGGCTGAGTTCTAATTGCTGAAGGTAATAATCCCAATAATGTTACTTCCAGCCATAAACGGGGCTGAGTGGTGTTTTTAATTTGTACTTCATGGGTTTGCAAGTGTTTCTGACCCGCTAAAATTAACTCTCTCTCCCAATGAGTTGCAAACTTGACAAGTTTATCCCAAGTGGCTGAGGTTAAAGCTACTAAATCTGAGCGTGTTGGTGCTGCTTTTGCTATCAGCAAATCTCGGTAAAAACTGGCTAAATTCTGAAGAACTATGAGCGGTTCTCGACCGCGATTCATCAGGTGACGGGTCATGTCTACTAAGGCTGTGGCATCGTCTTTGTCAATAGCTTCTAGCAGTTCCATTAAGTCGTTTTCTGGGACTGCGCCGACTAAATCCCAAACTTTTTCGACGGTGACTTCACCGGGAAATAAACTTAGTTGGTCTAGCAGACTTTCGGCATCTCGCAGTCCTCCTTGGGCGAGTTGAGCAACCATGTATACTGCGTCGCTGGCTATGTTGATATTTTCTAATTTGGCAATTTTATGCAAGTGGGCGGTCATTGCATCGAGGGCTATGCGCCGAAAGTCGAATCTTTGACAGCGGGAAATAATTGTTGGTAAGACTCTTTGAGGGTCTGTGGTTGCGAGGACGAATACTACATTGTCTGGTGGTTCTTCTAGGGTTTTTAATAAGGCGTTAAATGCCTGGTTACTGAGCATATGAACTTCGTCAATTACATATACTTTATAGCGGCATTGTACGGGGGCAAATTGAGCGCGTTCGATCAAATCTCGGATGTTATCGACTCCTGTGTTGCTGGCGGCATCAATTTCGATTACGTCTAGTGTGGAACCTCTGGCTATTTCTTGGCAAACGTTGCATTTGCCGCATGGTGTGGGGGTTGGGGCACCCGTAGAAATACAGTTGAGGGATTTGGCAAAAATTCGAGCACTAGAGGTTTTACCGGTGCCTCTGGGGCCTGTGAATAGATATGCTGGTGCTATGCGATCTTGGAGGATGGCGCTGGTGAGGGTTTGGGCGATCGCCTCTTGGCCTACTAATTCGGCAAAAGTCTGGGGGCGATATTTGTGGTGGAGGGGTTCGTAGGTCACGATCGAATATGGGTGTTATGTTAACTTGGGAGATGTGGTTCGATCGCACCATAGCTCAACTTTCAAAGCAAGTTCTCTGGAGGCGAACTGAGTGGAACGAAGAACTCGTAGCATTTAGTACCTAAGTCTTTTGGGCGCTACGATCGTCCGGGCGATCGATTGTGCTCCTCAAAATTTTTTAGGAGCGATCGGAGAATTACTATTAATCTATGTAAATTCACTGATGTTTTCGAGAAACCGCTCTGCTGAAAAAACATTTTTTCTGCGGGTATTGGTATAATATATCACACATTATTTACCATCGCTTTTTGCCAGTACAAGGGTGCAATTTTCCGAGATTTCGCGAACCTGCTTGCAGTTAAAGATAAAGTATTAATTAGAGGGTGCCCGTTCGAGTTGTAGAAATCCAATTGTAGAAAGATTGTGGTAGAAAGAAGTCAAGGTGGCTCGAACCAGCGAGTTGCAATGTCATCTCCACTCAGGGGCATTCTATAAATATAACGTCAAATTTTACCCTTTAAAAGCCCATGTCAACCAAAATAATCCTTGTAGAACCAAGGTTGGCAGTAGCCTCTCCCAAGCCCAAACAGGCTAAGCCAGGAGGTTTAGCCTCCGATCAAATCTTGATGGGAGCATCGGGATTACTGTTGTTATTACTTGTCGGTTTAGCGGTGTTTAGCAAAATAAAAATGGATGGTTTGAGCAAGAAGCTCACTTTTGAGGAATTTAGAAATAGAGAACTCCAGAAAAAATATAAAATGGCTCTGGAAACCCTGTCAAAAATGGAAAAAAATCCAGACCTCATCCACTCACGAGACTTTAATTTAGACTACCTGAGAATGCGGATGGCGGAAGAAGTTTTTCACTTTGCCATTGTGAATCAAATTAAGGTAAAAGTCAAAGAAAAAATTAGTATTGCTCTGCGTCCAACTCAGGGTAGTGTAGGAGATAAAACTGGGAATGCCGGCAGTGGCAGACAAGTGGATTCGATGTTTGATATCGAATACGAAACTGGCGATCCGGCGGTAAAAATCGAAAAGCGAGTGCTGTTTCGGATTCAAATTAAGTTGATGAAACTCCCGACTCAGGCAACATCGGCGACAATTAATCAAATTATTGACTGTTTGGAAACTTACCTGAGCCCTTCCGACGACCACGACAGTTGGCAGCCCACAATTCAAGGTCGCATCGTTCACATTGAATGGGACCAAAAGGCGAAACCGACGCCGATGTTGGTGCTGGAACAGTCGAATGAAGGAGTGAATGTCACTTTCAGAACTACTAGAGCTGCCGCTGGCAGACCTGCAAATGACAATGACAGTCAGTTAGCAGGTGCTAAGGGGGCAAAAGGTAAGAGTGCAAGTAAAAGTGGATCGAAGAGTTCTACAAAAACAGGTACTAAGCGTCCGACTTCCCGCAAGTAATTGTGAACATATTTTAGCTATTTAGGGAAATCAAAAAGCACCTCGGTCATGTAATGTTCTGCCCAATCTTGACCGAAAGCTTTTTCCAACACGCGACGGGTTTTGTCGTTTTGTTGCTGCTGGGTGCAGTAGTAAATTTGAGCATCGAGAATTTTCGATGCTTCGGCGACAGAAACTGGTTCTGAGGCTACTGCCAGTTTGCAGTGAATTTCCATGTAGGATTCAACTATGTCCAGAAATCGACTTTCTTCTTCTGGGGAATCTGGGCGCACAAATAGGCAAAATTCTGAAAAAATATCGCCCCATTCGGGAATTTGGCGGGGACAGGAAAACTGGTTGACGGGCAGAGTTTGCAGTGGAGTACGGTAGGTTTCGGACAAAGTGCGATCGGCATTGAGGGGAGAAAGGTCGGCGATCGCAGCGCTAATTTGGCCTTTACCTGCTACGATGTCCGTACCGAACATGGGCAAAGCGTAATTTGGTCTGGGAAACATTACGCAGTGCAGGATATCCAGCAAGGGGCCGACTTTGGCCAGTTCTAGGTGTATTTTACGGAATTGGGGAGTTTGATAGCATCGGTTTTCGATGATCAGTTTTTCTCCTTCCAAACGCCCTTCCACATATCCCAACTCAGCAGGCAGGTGGTAGGGTTCCAGGTCGAGGTACCGACGCCATACTGATTCTATCCGATCGGCTAGTTCGCGGATGAGGTAGTGTTGTTGGTCTCGTAGAGAAGGCTTGGATATTTCTAACATTCTGATTTATGGGGCGATCGGCTTAACAAAACTTTATTCAACTGTTGCAGGATGCAGGAACAAAGGTAGATACTTTTAAGGATATCAGTAAGATCGACGGGCGAGCGAGCAAGTTTTACAGGAGATGAATCTATGTTTGGTCTAGGATTGCCCGAAATGGGCATTATTGCGGTAGTAGCTATTCTAATTTTCGGTCCCAAGAAAATTCCAGAGTTGGGAAATGCTTTGGGAAAAACCTTGCGGAGTTTTAAGGAAGGGGTGAGTCAAGCTGAGGATGAATCTCCCGTCAAGGAGAAGGAGAAGGAGAAAGAGGAAGATATTCAACCGAAAGTTTAAATTAGGTTGGTAGTCAGGATGTTAGTCCTGATATTTAAGGAATAAAGTTCTCGATAGAGCATCCCGATTTTGTATGGGCTATAGCATTCCGGCAGACAATTTATTAGCTCGCGCCAGAGATTTACAGCCGGAATGCTTCGCCCCTAAGAATATATTTGCAAAACACAGATGCACCATTAACTATTTGTGGAACTGGTCGAAGAGTCCGTTGCTAAAAATGATACAAATCCCAAAATAAAAGTGGTATACTATCGACTTTAACTCCTAAAAGTGTCCAATAAATAGAGAAAATAGTAACATAATATGGTCGTTATTACCTCCCAAGAAATTGCTTTATTTCGCTCAGAGTTAGCAGCCTATTCCCAAGCATTGAAGGCCCTAGATGAAATCGAAGATTGCGAGGGAAATATCGAAGATGCAGCGATATCTCTGGCAATTCAAGCCGGACAAGAACCGAATATTTCTGAAAATTGGCTAGACGGATTAGCCAAAAGATGCCGCGTTGCTATTTGCAAATCTGAGATTAAAGAAGAGTTGATAAATGGACGTTTGAATGCAGCCTTCGGAGATTTGTTGGCGGCGAAAGTTTGCCCGGATATTTTGATAACTGCGGTGATTATTTATGTATTTAAAACAGGGGTGAATGAGTTTTGCGAGCCTCTTGATTATAAACTGTAAAGCTATATTAGTGGGTGGCGAGAAACCTGGTTTTTACGAACATACTTCGTTACACCACCCAAAAATTACAAAAAACCCGGTTTCTGAGATTCTGTGGGTGGCGAGAAACCTGGTTTTTATCAACCTACTTTGTCATATTGTTTCCGGTTACATCGGAATGATTTAACCTTACTAGAACACAGAGGACACAGAGGGAGAGAATAGAGTTCTGAATAATTCAGATGAAGAGAGGATTTGATATCACACCACCCAAAAATCACCAAAAACCCGGTTTGTTAGGTTCTGCGGTTTTTGAGTCCATGAGTAGTTAAACGAGAATATATAAAATGCAGATAGGCATATTTTTAGGAAATCTCGGAAATCCCCTAATCTATTATCCCAAGTTAGCGAAGATTACTGGCGGTGTCTCGGCTAGTATTTTGCTATGTCAATTATTTCAATGGCAATCTCAACTTACTAATCCTGATGGTTGGGTGCAAACTAAAACGGCTGAAATTGAAAAAGCTACTGGTTTAAATGCCGCAGAACAGGCTATCGCGAGGCAGCAATTAAAAGAGCGTTTTTTATTGAAAGAAAAGCTCCCAAATCCTCACAGTGAAAGCCTAGAACTATGGGCTGATATTGATGAATTTGAGTCAAAACTAAATATTTATTTGACAGTCAATCCTGAAGATAGTATAACACAAAGTCTCCCGAAGAGTCTCAATTATCCTGTAGAAATAGTTGCCGATAATGCTTCATCTAGTCCTAGCATTAAAACAGACAAATTCTTCGGTCAGCCCCGTAAACCTATAGCTGTTGCTGTCACCCCAAATTACCAATTTAGTGGCCCTTGGAATTCCCAAGAAGAACTGCACAATTTTCAACGGGCTTTAGAAGCCTATGCTCGAGAACGCAACTTGGGTTTTGGTAATCCTTCGGGCTGGGCTTTCAAAATTATTGATAGCCTTACTAAGGGCTTAGCTTCGACTTTTTGGGATGAATTTATTGCTGGCATTCCTTTAGGAGAAAGTCAGAAGGTGCAGCGAGATTGGGAAATTGCACCAGAAGTGCCTTATCCGGCTTTTGAAGAGGAGCGAATTCAATATTACGTGCACAAAGGTGAACCGCTGGAAGCAGCGGTTTCTAAGGCTCGTGCTGATTTGAGAAATCCGGTTGTGGGTAAGGATTTGTGGGAGGGTTTTTTGCGAAAGTGCGATCGCCTTGCGGAGGATGCTTTCCAAGCCAAACAGCAGGGGGTTGACACACCATATATGCCGTCTTCCTTCAACGAAAAACCGCAAATCACCAAGGATAGCGTGATGCGGAAATTAGGGGCGATCGCGCCACAATTTGCCCTGAATCAAGCCACATCTGAGGCGATTCCCGAACCGCCCAAACTGGCCGAGCAAGCATCACCAATCCCCGCCGAAATTCCTAGTATTTCTGCTTTGCAAAAAGCTTACAATACTCCTCTTGGTCGCAGTATAATTGAAAAACAAATTGCTGCTAATCCAGATTGGGGCTACGAAATAGTAGATGGTGAAATAGTGGAATCAATTCCTTTTTAGAAGGCGAATATGAAACGAATTAGCGAAATCAATCCGTTGGGGGAAGAACGCCGAAATCCTTCGGACGAAATTCGAGAACAACTGCGGCGGTCAAGATTGCAGCGAGAGAAAGATGAAGGATATCAAAAATTAGTTGAACTCTGCAATTTGGGTGAATATGATATGGCCCAGCAGTTCGCAAATCGACATTTTAATTGGGGTTATGAAATAGTTGATGGGATTGTGATGGAAAGGATAGATTAGGTTTATATAACAGTCGCCAACGCTATACGGTCACTGAGCGTAGTCGAAGTGCCATTCTGTAATATAATTGTGGAATCTAAGCATGGAAGCGAGATTGAACCGTGCCACCAATACCAACAGTTATAGTTAAGTCAGGATACAAGCCACAATCAATTGATACCAGCATTGAGGCTGATGTGCTGATGTTTCAGCTATTGCGACAGTTAACGCCCCAACAAAAAGTACAGCGGACTTGCGCTTTTGCTCGATCGGTCCGAAAGATGGCAATATTAGGAATAGAGAGCCAGTATCCCAATGCTACCAAGACAAAAGTTCGACAAGAATTTATTAAAAGGTGCTTGGGTTTTGAGTGGCTCGAAGTTTTATCAGACACCAAAGATTGGGAGCAGCTCGTGATTGCAGATCCGATTGAGTTAGCGAGGAAAATAGCTGACATTTTGTTGCCACTGAATATTCCCTATGTGGTTGGTGGTTCAGTGGCGAGTTCGTTGCTGGGAGAGAACAGGTCTACCCAAGATTTGGACTTAGTGATAGACTTGGAAGCACGAATAGCACCTCAGCTAATTGATGTCATGTCAAGGGAGTTTTATATCAGCGAGTCGGCTGTGGCTGAAGCAATTACTAAGTCAAAAATAGCACCTCGTGAATCATCTTTCAATGTGATATACTTGCCTTCTATGGAGAAAGTGGATATTTTTGTGATGAGTACCGATGACCCTTTTTCCACTTCGGTGATGAATCGCCGCCAGCTTCATGTTGTTAGTGGTTTAAAAGAGGAGGGAATCTACATTTACTCCCCTGAAGATATTGTCTTACAAAAACTCAGTTGTTACAAACTAATTCCTGGCGGTTCCCAAAAGCAGTGGAGAGATGTCTTGGGAGTTTTGAAAGTGCAAGGGGAGCGCTTAGATAGAACCTATTTGCACCAATGGGCGATTACACTTAAACTAACGGATTTGCTCTCTGGAGCGCTCCTTCAATCAGGCTATTAAGACGGTTGTTGATTATGAGGTAGGGAAACGGCATTGCCGTCTCCTCAATAGCTACAATAAAAAAGAGGTGGGGAATATTCCCCACCTCAAATCAGCAATGACTGTTAATCTCAAAATTAGATTAGCCAGCCAATCCTTTTTAGTAGCCTCTGGTGTTAGGCTTGTGGACGATGAAGCTGAGCACTTGGCATTGCTTCACGTTGTCAAAACCCATGACGCGGATGTAGCAAGCTGGGTTTTCTTGACGGCAAGCGTTGATTTCTGTCATGATTTCTTGGACGCTGCGAGCGTGGAACAAAGGCAACTTCCAAAGAGTCCAATAGCGCATTTCAGCGGCAGAGGTTTCGTTGAATTCTACGCCGGGAATGTAGCCTTGATCCAAGATGTATTGCAGTTGCTTGGCAATTTGCGCGTCTGTCAGCGGGGGCAAATAGGACAGAGTTTCGTAACGACGCTCTTTAGGTAAAGTTTTCATTTTTCTATCTCTAAGGTGTGTGTTCGATTCGCACTCGTGCGATCGATTAACTCGACAAATTATCTAGATTCGGTTCAGAATCTATTGAGGATGTTTCAGGATTGCTGGTAGCCACAGACCAATTAAGTTGCGTAATTCGCTCCAAATGCTGGCGTCTGTGTTCCATATTTGACTGTTGAATGCCAGTACGAACCATTTCAGGCAAAAACTCTGTCACATCGTGGGCCAGATATTCTCGCACAGTCATGATCCGAAATCCTAAATCTTGATTTTCCAATAGCAACTCTCGAATGTATAATTCTCCATCCTGGATTTTGCCCTTAGTGGAAAATTCATTCAACCAGATTGCCAGAGGAGGATTGGTTTCGCTCAATTGAGCAATCACAATCCGCACGGATTGATAGGTTAGGTAACTTGCCAGCACCTTAGCGGTGTCTTTCGCAACTTGTTTGAGATCCATTTGACCCCAGCTCCCTCAAATTTTAGATTGTGGATTTTAGATTTTGGATGCAAACTTACTTGTAAATCTTCTTCTAAGATAAAGACTTCCCAGCAAGTTTGCTACCTAAAACCTAAAATCGCAAACCCAAAATCATCAAACGGTATCCATTGCCTCGAATTCAAACTTGATTTCTTTCCAAAGTTCGCAAGCAACAGCCAATTCAGGGCTCCATTTGCAAGCTTCGCGAATGATGTCTCCGCCTTCGCGCATCAAGTTGCGGCCTTCGTTACGTGCTTGGACGCAAGCTTCCAAAGCAACGCGGTTAGCTGTTGCACCAGGTGCATTACCCCAAGGGTGGCCCAAGGTGCCTCCGCCGAACTGCAAGCAGGAGTCGTCGCCGAAAATTTCCACCAAGGCTGGCATATGCCAGATGTGGATACCGCCGGATGCAACTGGCATGACACCAGGCATGGAGGCCCAATCTTGGGTGAAGTAGATACCGCGAGCGCGGTCTTGTTCGATGTGGTCTTCGCGCATCAAGTCTACGAAGCCCATGGTGATGCCTTTTTCGCCTTCGAGTTTGCCCACAACTGTACCGGAGTGCAGGTGGTCGCCACCGGACATCCGCAAGCACTTGGCAAGTACGCGGAAGTGGATACCGTGGTTCTTTTGGCGATCGATAACGGCGTGCATGGCGCGGTGGATGTGCAACAGAACACCGTTGCGACGGCACCATTTGGCCAAGGTGGTGTTTGCAGTGAAACCACCGGTGAGGTAGTCGTGCATGATGATGGGGGTTTTGATTTCTTTGGCGAATTCAGCCCGTTCCATCATTTCTTCGCAGGTGGGGGCGGTGACGTTGAGGTAGTGACCTTTGACTTCGCCGGTTTCTGCCTGAGCTTTTTCAATAGCTTCTTGAACGAACAAGAAACGATCGCGCCAACGCATGAATGGTTGGGAGTTGATGTTTTCGTCGTCTTTGGTGAAGTCCAAACCGCCGCGTAGAACTTCGTAAACGGCACGGCCGTAGTTCTTAGCAGACAGACCCAATTTGGGCTTAATTGTACAACCGAGCAAAGGACGGCCGTACTTGTTCAATTTGTCGCGCTCAACGGTAATACCGTGAGGAGGACCTTGGAAGGTCTTCAGGTAAGCAATGGGAATCCGCAAGTCTTCTAACCGCAGAGCACGCAGGGCTTTGAAACCGAACACGTTACCAACCAAAGAGGTGAGCAAGTTGGTGACGGAACCTTCTTCAAACAAATCCAAAGGATAAGCGATGAAGCAAATGTATTGGTTGTCTTCGCCAGGGACTGGCTCGATGTCGTAGCAACGGCCTTTGTAGCGATCGAGGTCGGTGAGGAGGTCGGTCCACACTGTTGTCCAAGTACCGGTGGAAGATTCAGCAGCCACAGCAGCGCCGGCTTCTTCTGGGGGAACTCCTGGTTGTGGGGTAACACGGAAAGCCGCCAAAATATCTGTATCTTTCGGGGTGTAGTCCGGTGTGTAATACGTTAGTTTATAGTCTTGAACTCCGGCTTTATACCCAGCCTTGGATTGAGTTTGGGTTTGCGCGTAAGCCATATCTCGCTTCCTAGTATTCGCTTAATTTTGGGGCCTGATGGCAGGCTCTTAGAAATATATCAAGAAAGTGGTGCTCTAAAATTTTAATATTCTTTTAATCATCATAAGTATTGTTTATTTACCTTTACATTAAGAAATTATTTGTAACATCTCTTATTAAACAAAAGGTACGAATAATGCTTGGGGATCGCAACAGAAGGGAGAGGGAACAAGATAGACGGAATCAGGAAAAAAAGTTGGTTATCTAGGAGAGAAAGAATAAAGAAAGGGAATGGAGAGTTAGTTAGAAATACCTAAAATTATAGTTGATAGTTGAGTTCGATCGCGCGATCGAACTCAACTGCCCTCAAAAAATCTCAAACCGCAAATTCCCAATCTCTAACTACTGTCTTCCACCGTCAAAAATCCAAACCATAGCACATAATATGGACAGGACTTGCGCGATGCCAAGTTTCTTAAATTCAAAAACCTGCTTACAGCAATTGAACCGGAATGTCAACCCGGTTGCTGGGATAGCTGGTCGTAAGTCTTAATGGATATTTAGCCCCATTTCTACTCTGGTTGTGCCACACCCCCATTCAAAATCTGTCCACTGCATTAATCCAGATTGCCCAAAGCCCTACCCTCAGACTTGGGGCAACAATTTTTGTCAGAGTTGCGGAGGGCCGCTGCGACTGAAAAATCGCTATGTGCCCCTACAAGTTTTGGGTAAAGGCGGTTTTGCCGCTATCTACACGGTTTGGGATACAGAATCTCAAACCGAGCGCGTGCTCAAAGTATTGCTGGAAACTTCGCCGAAAGCGGTGAAACTATTCGAGCAAGAAGCTTGGGTTTTAGCAATTTTGCGCAATCCCGGTGTCCCCAGAGTGGAGGCTGAGGGTTATTTTCATGCGCAAATGCAAAACTTGGTTGGGGAGAGAAATGCTGCCGCGCGCAGGCTTCCTTGTTTGGTAATGGAAAAGATTCACGGTAAAACTTTGGAAGATATTCTGGATGAGCACCCCCAAGGTTGTCCGCCAGAATGGGTTTTTAGTTGGCTTAGTCAAGCTGTGGAAATTTTAGAGGAGTTGCATAGATGCCAGATTATTCACCGCGATATTAAACCGAGCAATTTGATGCTGCGGATGCCACAATCGCCACAACTTTTGCTGGCTAACGGTTTGGGTGGATTGCAGTTGGTGACGATCGACTTTGGCGGTGTTAAACAAATGGGTGGTGTGGCACCAATGGGGAATGATTCTCCGAGTTCGACGCGGTTGATTTCCCCTGGGTATAGCCCGCCGGAACAAATTGTTGGGGGCGGTGTGGGCCCGGCGACGGATTTTTATGCCTTGGGGCGGACTTGTATTCACTTGCTGACGGGGAAGTATCCGGCGGATATTGAAGATCCGATGACTGGGGAGTTGCGGTGGCGGCATATTTCGCCGATCGCCCCGGCTTTTGCTAATTTGTTGGATGATATGGTGCGATCGGATGTGCAGCAGCGTCCGGCGACGGCTGGGGATGTTCGCCAACGTTTGAGGCAGATTTCTACTCGGAATCAGGGACGAATGGCGCTCGCCCCTAGCAGTCAAGCTATGCTGAAATTCTGTAGGCAAGTATTGGTGGTGGGGGCGCAAAAAACTGTCAGCCTGACTGGTTTTGTGTTTGGGGCGATCGCCCAAATTGTGGTAGCTTCTCTGGATACGGGCTGGGAAATGGTGCTCGGTGGGATTGGGGGAAGTGCGGGGGCGATCGGCGGTTTAGTTTTGGGTTATGCTTCGCCTATTGGCCCGGAAATTGCCAGTTTTTTGAATGAAGGTTTGCATCAATTAATTCCTAACATGACTTTCGCTGTGGGGCCGGAGGTGCTGCTGTTTGGATTTGCGGGGTTGGGAACTGCGATCGGTTTGACAGATGCGGGCAGTTTTCGCCAACAAAAACAGTATTGGCTATCGGGATTAATGGGAGTTCAAGGCTATTTATTAGCTGGTTTGTGTTGGTTGGAGTCGAGTGCTTCTAGTGGGGTGCAGGGGATTATTTTGGGTGGTTTTGCGATCGCCACTTTAACGATCGGAATGGGTTTGCGGAGTCACCAATTGGTGCACGCTTTGGTGGTGGCTGTGTGTTCTACTGGGGTGTTTTTGTTTCTGAATGCTTTGAGCATTTTTCCTGGGAGTTTCTTGGAAAGTTTTGCCTCGTCTAGCGCTACACTGGGCTTGTGGGAAGTTTGGGGTGCTGTGGCGTTTTTTGGTTTGTTGGGAAGTGCGATCGGGCTTTGTTTGGGAGTTAGTCATTATTTGGTTGTGCCTTTGTTAAGGTGGTTGGGTTGGAAGTAAGTCGAAGGAAGAAGGAAGAAGGAAGAAGGAAGAAAGCCCTTCGACGCTTCGACTTCGCTCAGCGCACCGATATAAAAAGTCTAGACAAATGTTATAATAATCTAAGCTTCAAAAGGAGTCACAAGAATGGCTGAGATCAAAATTATCTGTGAACGCCCAGACTCAATCCTGCGTTTCATCACAGATGCTATTACTAAAGAGTTACAATTACTAACTGATGGAATTAGAGTCACTGAGGAGAGATTGAGAGAGTTTGAAACTCAATATCAATTCTCCACTCAAGAGTTTTTGAGCAAGTTTAGCAATGATGAATTACATCATAGTCCCGACTTTGATGAGTGGATTGGTGAATCTAGGATGCTGAAGAGATTGCAAGATAATGCTAGGGAATTAAACAGTATTGAATTTTTTGTAACGCCGCAGTCACGGCGGTATGGCACTGTCGCCACAATCACCGCCGATTTAGCCGCAGCTCAATTAGTTAGTGAAATGAGGGAGGCATAGTTTGTTCATAGAGGAGTATTTTGAGCACATTCGGGAGGCTATTGCTGCTTGTACAGCAGTTGAGTCTTTTCAACTGACAGAAGCCAAACGTGATAGTTATACTGGGTTTTTGCGGGGGAGGGTTTACTTTCCCGATGGCTCATTACTTCCTGGGCGCGAGTTTGTCTATGTAATTACAGAAGTTGAGCGGGATATGTATTCATATCACTATGTTAATTCGTCGGAAAATCTAATTTTTCGTTATGATAATGCTGACCATAAACCTAAGTTGAATTTACCTAATTTACCTCACCATAAGCATGAAGAGAGTGAAAAAAATATTGTTGCCTCTTCCGCACCCACGTTAGCAGAAGTGTTACAGGAAATTGAGGGGTTATTATTGTAATCTGTCAGTTAGGTTTAACCCTAGTTGGTGAAATCCAGGGAAATACAGCAATAGGATCTAGACAATTTCGTCTGTTCAAAAATGTCAGTCTTGCCGTAGCTGGCCGGGAAGGCAGGTATGATTGTGTAGAAATTCCCGCAGGAGAAGAACCTTTAATCGGCTTAATTCCCCTCGAAGATTTGGGTTTAGAACCGGACTTGAAAAATCAGCGGTTGATTGTTTTACCAGCAGAGGGAATGCAAAGTTATATTCGGGTGTAAAATCCAGATCATTTTCCCCTCTTAGTTCGCGCAGGCGGACTTCGTTTGTGTAGAAGCGATTTCAATCGCCGAATAATCAAGGAGTTAACTAGGAGTTAACGAACCAAGATTTGATATCATAAGTAATACCCAGAAATAATATTATATTTTTGCACTAAAATGCCAGTCACTACTCATCAATTAATTCAATGGAAACAACAACGGCGGTCAATTGTCGCGCTGACAGCCTATGATTATGCGATCGCCCAACTCATAGACCAAGCCGGCGTAGATATCATCCTCGTGGGCGATTCCCTCGCAATGCCTATATTGGGCTACGAGACAACACTGCCGCTAACTCTCGATGAAATGCTACACCACGCAAAAGCAGTACGTCGCGGTGTGACAGAAGCCTTAATTGTGGTGGATTTGCCATTTTTAACTTATCAAGAAAGTGTCCAGCAAGCGATGCACTCAGCGGGCAGAGTGTTGAAAGAAACTGGTGCTCAAGCTGTAAAATTAGAAGGTGGGTATCCAGCCATGATAGCAACTATTTTGCAACTGACATCTGCCGGAATTCCGGTGATGGGACACGTCGGTTTAACCCCGCAGTCTGTACACCAACTTGGCTACAAAAAACAGGGAAAAACTGTGGAAGCGGGAGAGAGGATTTTGCAAGAGTCGATCGCGCTTCAAGAAGCTGGTGCTTTTGCCATAGTATTAGAGCATATTCCCGCTGATTTAGGCGATCGCATTACTCAAAAATTAACTATTCCCACCATTGGTATTGGGGCGGGCCCGCACTGCGACGGACAAGTGTTAGTTACTTCCGATTTGTTAGGGCTTTCGGAAAAACAGCCGCCTTTTGCTAAAGCTTATGCCAATTTGCGATCGACAATTACTCAAGCTGTGAAAGATTATTCCCTAGAAGTTAGAGAAGGCAAATTTCCCCAATAACTTCTTAGTCAGGAATTTAGTCTGAAAAGTGCGTAATTCCTGTCAGAGTCAGTACAGAAGGAAGATAAGATTAACTTTTGGCAGTTTGTAATGCTATTTTTTTCGGACAAATATCATCATCATACCAACCTGTTAAAGCTACGGCTAAAGCATCAGCAGCATCATCGGGTTTCGGAATATAACCTAATTCTAACTCCCGCGCTACGGCTTCTTGCACTTCCGATTTATCAGCATTCCCGCGCCCAGTTAAGGCTTTTTTAATTTGGGCTGGGGTAAACTCGAACAGTGGTACTCCAGACTGGGCTAATACTAGGGTCAATACTCCCCGCGCTTGGGCTACAAGTATGGTATTTCCCATTTTGTAAAAGAAGAGTTTTTCGGCTATGGCTACATCTGGTTTTACCTGTTCTATTACGGAGTGCAAATCTTCGTAAATTGTTTTGAGGCGCTGTCCCATTTCCTGTTTTGGTGTTGTTTGAATTACGCCACAGTCAATCAGGGAAACGATGTTTTCATCTTGTTTTCCGGGGACGATGTGACAAGAAATTGCGCCGTAGCCGAGGTTGGCTAAGCCTGGATCTAATCCTAAAATTCGTGTTTCCATATCCTCATCATAAACTCCCGTATTTATCAGTGGGGTCGCATTCTGGAATCTAATATCAATTCCGGTTGTATCGGAATGATTTAACCACGAAGGCGCAAAGGACGCGAAGGAAGAGAAGAGAGAGAGATTAATAATTCCGATGTCAACGGATTTGATATAAAATCTACAATCTAAAATCGATTGACCCCACCGAATATAATTCGGGGCTACACACACAAAGTCCGCCTTCGCGGACTAAGATGTTGTTCTAATTTTAGGGCTGAAGTCTTGATTATGAGTTGGTTTCTAGGCCGAATACTCGATCGAACACTTTGGTCACTTTAGAACCCGAATCAATTGATTCTAGTGGATCTTTCCGCAATCGGTGGCGCAAACACAGGGTCATCACCCGGCGAATATCGTCCACTGTGACCTCTGTGCGGCATTCTAAGGCGGTCAAAGCTTTGGCGGCGCGGTTTGTGACCAAATCGCCTCGCAGTCCGTCTACGTCCAATTCGGCGCAAACTTGGGAGATTTTTACTCGCAAATCCCGATCGAGCTTTACCGACTTCAACCTTTCTTGGGCTTCCACCAACTTCTGTTGCATATCATCTTGTTGGTGTTGATATTGAGAGAGAAACTCCGCTGGATTTTGGTCAAAACTCGATCGCTGTTCGACAATTTCTACTCTTAAATTCGGGTCTTTGACAGTCCGAATTTCGGCGTGCATCCCGAATCTATCGAGCAATTGGGGCCGCAATTCTCCTTCTTCTGGGTTGCCGGAACCAATTAGAATAAACTTAGCTGGGTGGCGAATCGAAATGCCTTCTCTTTCTACAGTATTCCAACCGCTAGCGGCGGAGTCAAGCAAAACATCGACTAAATGATCGTCGAGCAAATTGACTTCATCGACGTAAAGAATACCACGGTTAGCTTTAGCTAAAAGACCTGGTTCAAAAGCTTTAACTCCTTCGGAGAGAGCTTTTTCTATGTCGATCGTACCGCAAACTCGGTCTTCGGTCGCGCCCAAGGGTAAATCTACCATTTGGACTTTTTTGTGGGCGATTTTGATGTCAGTTTGAGATAAAGTGCGTGAAGCGGAGCTATCCCATAGGGAATCGCGCACCTCGTCACTCATCAAATCTGGATCGCTGGGATGACTATTAAAAGGATCGTCTGCTACCACCTCAATTTCCGGCAGCAAGTCCGCGAGGGCGCGGATTGTGGTAGATTTGCCAGTACCGCGATCGCCCATGATCATCACCCCACCAATTTTCGGATCGATGACATTCAACAGCAGTGCTAGTTTCATCTCCTCTTGGCCGACAATGGCAGTAAAGGGAAAAACAGCGCGGCGGGGGGCGGTAACAGTTGGCAGAGCACCCGCATTCAGGTTATTGCTGACTTCGGCAGTAGGACTCACAGGATAACTCAAAATATAATAATTGCTTGTTTATTGTGACATATAGATGGACAACAGTCACTCAAAGGTTGGCGATCGTCGTTTTGAGTAGCCTAGTCGGTTTACAAAAATTCATACACCTCTATAATATCTTGTAACGTCCGTCAAGAGTTATAATTATGAGGTATTTCTCTCTCTATTTTATCTGCATATATTGGCTAAGTCTATCGCATTAAAAGTTGAGTTACTTTATGTTAATTGAATTTTCAGTCAGTAACTTTAGGTCAATTAAAGAAGAGCAAACATTAAGCATGATTGCCGACTCTTCCACCAGGAAGAATGACAATACTTTTGTGCCGATCGAAGATAATAAACTGCGCTTGCTTTACTCGGCGGCGATCTATGGAGCAAATGCTTCTGGCAAGTCAAATATTCTCAAGGCTTTGACTACACTGCTCTCCTATATTCACGCTCTCAATATTGATGTTGATGACAATATTCCTTATTACGAACCATTCGAGTTAGAGAAGTCGTGCTTAAGCCAGCCTTCAATCTTCAAGCTTACTTTTATTATTGAAGGATTTATGTATGAGTATCAAATTGCTTTTGACAGTCGAGAAGTTCATCACGAACAGCTAGATTTTTATCCAAATAAAAGACAAGCAAACTTATTTATTCGTACAAAAAACGAGGTCAAGCGCGGTGCTTATTTTCAAGATAAGCGATTGTTTTCAACCAAAGCATTAACTAAATATCCTTATTTATCAAAAGTGGCTCGTGAAGAACATGAACAAATGCAAAAAATTTATCAATACTTAAAAACCTATGCTTTTTTTGCAGCAAATGATACTCATATGAGGAGTTATTTAGTACGTCATGTTAATCAAGAATTGCAAAAAGATGAAAAGCTAAAAATAAAGTTAGATAAACTCATCAGAATAGCCGATACTCATATCGAGCAAGTTAAAATAGAAGAAAAAAATGTTGATTTTGAATTTGACGATCGGGTGCCAGAAGAAATTAAAAAAATTATTATGCGTGACAATAAGTATGAATTGTTTGCCGTCCATAAAACTCGAGATGGCTTGTCAGAAGGTGAAGAAGCTAACTTTCCTTTTTTCCAAAAAGAATCAATCGGAACTATTACGCTTTACGGCCTTGGTGTTCTAATGTTATTGATATTAAATAGAGGTCATATTCTAGTTATTGATGAATTAGATAATAGTTTACATCCTAGACTGTGTAAGTTTTTAATTAAGTTATTTCACCATCCGTTAACTAATCCCCGCAATGCCCAACTAATTTTTGCTAGCCATGAAACTACTTTACTCGATCGAGAATTGTTCAGAAAAGACCAAATATGGTTTACCGAAAAAAATAAATATGGTGAAACACAACTCTTTTCTGCCCAAGACTTTGACAAGGTAAAAGGTGATGAACCTTTTGACCAATGGTATATGCAAGGTAAATTTGGCGGTCAACCTAATATTAAAGAAGTTGAATTTATATTTGGCGATGAATAAAAAAAGAGAGAACAAACGAAAAAAGTTAAAGCAGTCCATCTACATAGTATGTGAAGGAACTAATACAGAACGAATTTACTTTGAGGAGATTGCTCAACAAGATGATGTGTTTGAAAAATATGCCGTCAAAGTTTATCCAAGTGAAGAAGACCAAATAAAAGCCTTAAAAAAAGAAGGTGAATCTATTAAAACAGATGCGATGAATCTGGTCAAACTCGCGAAAAAAGAAATAAATAATTATGATGAAGTTTGGGCAGTTTTTGATAAAGATGGTTATACCAAACACGAACAAGCATTTTCCAATGCACAGAAACACGGTATTAAGCTAGCGTTTTCAAGTATTGCTTTTGAGCATTGGATTTTATTGCATTACGAACAAAATCGAACCGATTTCCCTAAATCGCAGAATGTTATTGATTATTTGGAAGAAGCCGGTTATTTTACAGCCTATTCTAAAAAAGCAGATATTTCAATTTATTCTAGACTTAAAAACCTGACTCAAACAGCTATTGAAAATTCAGCATGGTTGCGGATGGAGATGGCGCAAAATTTAGCTGCTTGCGATCATAAAATTTATGAATTAAATCCTTATACTACTGTCGATCAGTTAGTAATCAAGCTTTTAGATTTTAATCCTGTAACCTATGGAGTTATTAACGAAACACTGAAAATTAGCGATATTAGTATCACGGTTAATCATGTTTAGCACAACTGTGGAATAATAAATTTGAGTGTTAGTATTGTCAATGACAGAAATATTAGCTATTTAGTTAACAATAACAGCAGTCACTTTTATATAAGAGATGAATCTAAAAATGAATTTCAACTTGCTATTGATAATCCAATGATAATTGAACCAAGTTTAACTCAAGATATTATCTTAAAGTTTGAAATATTTTCCGCAACGGAGACTTTAAGATTTCATTTTAGTCCTAACCCGAATGAAATACTAATTATTGCCCTTGACAATATAACTTAACTGTAAAAAAACTATCGCTATGACAAAAATTCGCTATCTTCCAGATAACCAACGCCTTTCTTACGTCTGCCAAACTACCAAAAATTGTTCCGACGACAGCACACACAAAGCTATAGCTTCGCCATAGCGATCGCTAAATTCTACCTCGTAAGTTCCATCTGAATAACAATCGACAATTGCCCCTCTAACACCTATATGTAAATTAGATTCAGGGAATTTGACTAACAATTCGACTGCATCAAATAATTCTGGTACGATCGCACTTACCTCCGATCAACTTTCAATTTTATAGTCCTGGACGCACGAGTGGTCAGGGTTTCGACACTTCGACTACACGAGCGTGCGCCGCTTCGCTCAACCACCGGGGTTTTTTCGAGAATACTCGATCGCAGTGTACAGACTCCGCCAAAAACCCGGTTTCTTCGGGTAAATGCGTAAGTCTGTTTCTGCAAAACCCAAGCGCAACTAAGATTTGTGGCATTTACATAACAAATTTGGGCGAGCAAGATGCGCACCCCACAATAGTTTTCCGCAAAATCACCACTTCTGTTAACTGATGTAGATGGCACGGGAAGGGCGATCGGGCAGCCCAAATATAAAGTTATGTAACAATACCCCAGAATCTGCATAAAAAGCTCAAGTCGATCCAGATATACATTTGAAGACATTTTGAAGCAACTACTTTTCAGGGGTACAAATGGCTGAACTTAACATCGGGGCATTGACTGGGAGCAAAACCTACACAGGTACTGTTGGCACTACAAATATCGACAACCTGTACAAATTTAACATCAGCAGTCCGGGAAGCTTTCAATTTTCCCTCAACGATTTGAGTGGGAATGCCGACATATTCCTACTAAATAAAGCCGGCGCAATCATCAAGAGTTCTTCCAACGGCGAAAAAAATGCCGAAACAATTAGCGCAGAAGGCTTATCAGCAGGGGAATATACCATCCGAGTTTTGCAAATCAGTGGCGACATCAAATACACGCTGAATTTAGCACAAGTAAACTCTCCCAAAACAGCAAATACCGATACCCTCACAGGTGCAAAATTAGAGACAGCATCTACTTCCACTACCGCAATTTTACCAGTTGGCAGCACTTCGGAAAAAGCAACTGCCACCAAAGACACCATCACAGGAAGTGTGGTTGAGGAAAAGGCGATCGCACCAGCCGACAAAGTAGCAACTACCGAAAAACCTGCCACAACTAATCCAGCCACAACATCTGCGGTTGCCACTGCATCAACAACTACCGAAAAATCGGTTGCAACTACTTCGGAAACAGCAGCTACCGACAAACCAGTTACAACCACTTCCCAAACAACAACATCAACAACCACCGACAAACCAGTTACAACCACTTCTCAAACCACAACCGACAAACCTGCAACTACTCTCGCAGTAACAGAATCTGCGGTTGCAACAACATCAACAACTACCGAAAAACCTGTTCCCACAGCATCTGAAACAACAACAAAATCAACAACTACCGACAAATTAGTTACAACCACTTCTCAAACAACAACTGACAAACCAGTCACAAATACTTCCCAAACGACAACGACATCAACAACCACCGACAAACCAGTTACAACCACTTCTCAAACAACAACCGACAAACCTGCAAACACTCTCGCAGTAACAGAATCTGCGGTTGCAACAACATCAACAACTACCGAAAAACCTGTTCCCACAGCATCTGAAACAACAACAAAATCAACAACTACCGACAAATTAGTTACAACCACTTCTCAAACAACAACTGACAAACCAGTCACAAATACTTCCCAAACGACAACGACATCAACAACCACCGACAAACCAGTTACAACCACTTCTCAAACCACAACCGACAAACCTGCAACTACTCTCGCAGTAACAGAATCTGCGGTTTCCACCACATCAACAACTACCGAAAAACCTGTTCCCACAGCCTCTGAAACAACAAAAACATCAACAACTACCGACAAATTAGTTACAACCACTTCTCAAACAACAACTGACAAACCAGTCACCAATACTTCCCAAACGACAACGACATCAATAACCACCGACAAACCAGTTACAACCACTTCTCAAACCACAACTGACAAACCTGCAACTACTCTCGCAGTAACAGAATCTGCGGTTTCCACCACATCAACAACTACCGAAAAATTAGTTACAACCACTTCTCAAACAACAACTGACAAACCAGCCACAACTCCTCCAGCCACAGAATCTGCGGTTGCAACAACATCAACAACTACTGACAAACCGGTTGCGATCGCCTCTCAAACAACAACTGCGGCAACAACTGTCCCCGCAACAACAACCGCTGCTGCAACAACTGCTGTCACAAAAGATCCAATTACAGGCGAAACAGTTGCCACTCAAGAAACCAAAACAGGCACTCCTTTAACAGAAGATAAACCTGTTGTAGCCTCTCTCGATGCCAGCAAGCCAGTGGAAAAACCAAATACTGCCACCAGCAACGGCGAAGAAACAAAGAAAGAGACTGCGAATACTGCCATAGCAACAACTGAAACCAAAAAAGAACCTGAACCAACTACGGATAAAAAGTTAATTGCTCCCTTTACATCGGGCGTATTTACTACGGATACAAGTGGTCAAATTCGTGTAGACTACACCTTTGATGGTGGGATGTTCCAAGGTGAGTTAGCTTTTTTCAGTTTGGACGGATTAGAGAAATTTGAACCAGGTTCAGAAGCATTCATCAAAGAAGTAGCTGCACGTTCTTTAAGTAACTCTGTGAAAGGTCATGTAGTGATTAATGATGTTACAGAAGGTGCGCGGTTTTCTGGTGTGTTAGGAGAGAGTAATGCTAATGAAGGAGCCTACTTAGGAGTCAAGAGTTTTGCGGTAACTGCTGGGGGTAAATATGGGGTGATGTTGGTTCCCAATGGTAGTGTAAAGTCTGTGTTTGATAATCCGACTGTTGGGGGCGATCGACGTCCTTTGTTTTCAATGGCAATGGCGAATCCTGTGGCGGGATTTCACTTTGGTCAAATTGCGGATGTCACGGGAGAAGGCAATACCTTTGTGATGGAGGATATGCGGTTAGATGCAGGGAGTGATAAAGATTACAACGATATCATTTTCCAAGTGCGGGGTGCGACGGCAAAAGCAGCTTTGTTGGATACTTCGATTAACCCGGATAAAGATTGGCGGAAAACAGATTTAGGCAAGGCAATTATTGCTTATGCTAAACCTTATGTTACGCCGGAACCCAAACCAAAGGTAGATGCTGAAGTATCGGATTTGCTTGATGATTTGGAAAAGGAAATTCTGAAGCCATCTCCTTCTGATAAAGAGACTCCAAAAACTTCAGTACCTGTAGTAAATACCACCACAAATACTACTGATGCAACCAAGGTTGTACCAACGGACAAGGTAGATGCCAAGCCTACTACTCCAGCGGTGACGACTGAGGAAAAAGTCAAAAATATTGCGAATAATTCTGGTAATTCGACTCAGGTTGATACTACCGACAAGGTAGATGCCAAGCCTACTACTCCAGCGGTGACGACTGAGGAAAAAGTCAAAAATATTGCGAATAATTCTGGTAATTCGACTCAGGTTGACACTACCGACAAGGTAGATGCCAAGCCTACTACTCCAGCGGTGACGACTGAGGTAAAAGACAAAGTTACTGAAGCACCAGCGATGCCAACTTTGCCAGCTAAATCTACTACTGAGACGGAAGTTGCTGCAACGATACCAACTAATAAAGTAGAAACAAAACCGGAAGTTTTGCCAGCGGAAAATCTGACAAAAGTAGAGACTAAATCCGAAGTTTTGCCAGCGGAAAGTCTGACAAAAGTAGAGACTAAACCCGAAGTTTTGCCAGCGGAAAGTCTGACAAAAGTAGAGACTAAATCCGAAGTTTTGCCAGCGGAAAGTCTGACAAAAGTAGAGACTAAATCCGAAGTTTTGCCAGCGGAAAGTCTGACAAAAGTAGAGACTAAACCCGAAGTTTTGCCAGCGGAAAGTCTGACAAAAGTAGAGACTAAACCCGAAGTTTTGCCAGCGGAAAGTCTGACAAAAGTAGAGACTAAACCCGAAGTTTTGCCAGCGGAAAGTCTGACAAAAGTAGAGACTAAACCCGAAGTTTTGCCAGCGGAAAGTCAGGCTAAGGTAGAAACAAAGCCGTCAGTTTTGCCAGCGGAAAGTCTGACAAAGGTAGAAACAAAACCGTCAGTTTTACCAGCGGAAAGTCTGACAAAGGTAGAAACAAAGCCATCAGTTTTGCCAGCGGAAAGTCTGACAAAGGTAGAAACAAAGCCGGCTTTAGTAACTGAGGTAGAGAAAACTGAAACTCCTCAAGTTGTTGTAGCCGCAAATCCTGTAGAGTCGGTGAAGGAAAGTCAGCCAACAGTGGCGGTTGAGAGTAAAGAAACTCCAGCGGTTGTGCCGCCGACAGCAGCGGAGATTATGCCAGTTGTAGGTACGAATACTGCTGTAGACTTGCGGAACAAGGAGATAGTTACTCAGACTGAGACTGCTGGTGTTAATGATGCTGCACCAAAAGAGTTATTGCCAATTTCTCCAACTGTTGCAAAACCAACTGAGGATACTTCGACTGCTGCGGTGACTGAACCGGTTAAGCAGGAAGTAGCACAAAACAAGAATGATGTCAATGCTGATTGGATTGCGCGATTGGATAGCATTAAACAGCGTTTGAGTAATTTGGGTGGTGCTGATGTTGTTGCCGAAAATGCGATCGATCGCAGTTTGATTGCTCGTTTGGAAACCATGACTGAGAAGTTGAGGGAGCAAACTGGATCGACTCCTATTTCGGATAATACAGCGGCGTTGATTTCGCGGCTGGAAGATATGGTTGTGCAAGTCGCACCTAAACCAGTCGAACCTATTCAGCCAGTACAGTTGGAGTTTCCTGTAGCAAATCAGCCGTTAGTTGGTGTAATTGATACGGGTTTCAGCGGTAATAATCCTGATATTGACTATTCACGGATTATTTTAGGGCGCGATCGCGTTTCTAATGATGCTAACCCTTTACTGGCGACAGGTGAAGGTAGCGAACACGGTACGCACATTTTAGGCATTATTGGCGCAACTCAAAACAATGGTGTGGGTATTGATGGGGTGAACGATAAAGCGCCTTTGTGGGTGGGGCGTGCGATCGGCTCTGGACAGTGGGCGGAATCTTTGGTTGAATTTGTTAATGCTGCGATCGAGTCGAATCAACCGAATGCTGTTGTCAACCTGAGTTTAGATTTAACTCAAATCAATCCAGATGGTAGCGTTACAACTCGCTATGAATTTACGCCGGAGGAAAGAAGTGCGATCGAATATGCGCGTCAGCATAACGTATTGCTGGTAGTTGCGGCTGGTAACGATGGCGGTGTGATGTCTGTTTTGGGTCAAGCTTCGCAGGAATTTGACAACATTATTACTGTCGGTGCGGCGGAACGAATTAATGATGAAATTGCCCTTTCTAAAGCTTACGATCGATCGGACTATTCCAGTTACGGTCGCGGATTGGATATCATGGCCGACGGGGGGACAGTGGAAAATCCAGTGTTGTCCACTACTGGCGATGGCGTAGGTGCGATGGCGGGGACTTCGGTGGCGACTGCGAAGGTAACGGGTGCTGTTTCGCAAGTTTGGGCGGCGAATCCTGAGTTAAGTTATCGACAAGTGATTGATATTCTCAAGTCTACGGCGACTGATTTGAAGGAGCCTAATTGGGATAATGAAACGGGTGGTGGATTGCTCAATTTGGAATCTGCTGTAGCTTTGGCTCTAGCTACAATACCGCAAGAGTATGATGTGGCAGCTACCATTGTTCCTGATACTTGGAGTGGTGAAGGGAAGGTAACGCCCACAGAGCGTGCCAGCCAGACAACAGAAAGCTTCAAGTTGCGTGTTTGGCCTTCGGATGGGGTGAATCTGCGGAACAGTCCGAACTCTAATGATCGCAGCCCGGTTTCTCTTCCCCAGAACACTTGGCTTAACTTTGACGCTTGGACTTGGGGCAGTGTAAATATCGATCCAGCAAACGGAAAACAGGATGCTTTGTATTACCGGACTTGGTACAACGGTAAAGCTTACTGGGTTCCCAGTATTTGGATTGATGGTTATCCGCCTAGCCGTCCATCACTATTGCCACCGGCACAACCGCAACCGCAACCACAGCCACAACCGCAACCACAGCCACAACCGCAACCGCAACCACAACCTCAGCCTTCGGGTCGCCCATATACTATAAAAGCTGGAGATACTCTTTCTGCAATTGCTCTACGGGAACTGGGGGATGCCAATCGTTGGCGGGAAATCAAAAAATCTGATGGCAGTGCATTTACTGATGCCGAAGCTCGGACTATCCAAATCGGTCAGGTGGTATATCTACCAGGCAGTAGTAGCACTCAACCACAACCGCAACCGCAACCGCAACCGCAACCACAGCCACAACCTCAGCCACAACCGCAACCCATTCCCAATGTTCCCATTAACTCCAACTCACCGAATTATCGGAGTGGCCCAGTTAATCCCTTTGCTTACAACTGGCAGGGGCAATGCACCTGGTATGCTTACGGGCGGATGCTGGAAACTGGCTTGCTACCCGCAGCTATCAAGAATAATGCTTTGTTTCGGGGCAATGCTGAAGCGTGGAAGAATGACGCTTTGAAGGTAGGTTTGCCCGTTACTTCTACACCAACTGCTGGAGCGCGGGGTTTAGTGGTTTGGCCTCCTTATACTAAAGGAACTCGACAATGGGGTCACGTTGCCTTTTTGGAAGAGGTTTATCCCGATGGACGGGTTCAGATTACTGAGGCAAATTCGCCGACAGGTAGTGGGATTAAGAAACGAATTCTGACTCCAGCGGAATATGCTGGATTGTCTTTTGTCCAACTGGAAAATGCGCGCACTAATTCCTATAACGCGCCTCCGGCAAAGCCCGGCCAGCAACGGCAGTATATTGTGCGTTCTGGTGATACTTTGTCAGGCATTGCACAACGCGAACTGGGGAATGCTAACCGCTGGGGTGAGATTGTGAAAACTCCGACTGGTGGGACTTTTACTGCGGCAGAAGCGCAACAGTTACAGGTGGGACGGTCGGTTTATCTGCCAGTGAGTTCTCAAACTGGGACAGGGACTCCGGTAACACTAGCGTCAAATCAGACAGGTAAAGTTAGTTCTCCAGTAGGATATGTCAATGTCCGTCCATCAGCATCTACGGCCCAAGCTGCTACTACGACACTGAATAACGGAACTACTGTACAAGTGGTGAAGAAGGTGACTGGTAGTTCTTACGATAACGGTCGTACAGACTGGTATGAAGTCATAGTCAATGGCAAAACAGCCTACATTGCTGGTGCTTATTTATCAGTAGGCAATGCGACACCGACACCAACACCAACACCAACACCAACTCCAACACCGACTCAGACAGGTAAAGTTAGTTCTCCAGTCGGATATGTAAATGTCCGTCCATCAGCATCTACAGCCCAAGCTGCTACTACGACACTGAATAACGGAACTACTGTACAAGTGGTGAAGAAGGTGACTGGTAGTTCTTACGATAACGGTCGTACAGACTGGTATGAAGTCATCGTCAATGGCAAAACAGCCTACATTGCTGGTGCTTACTTATCAGTAGGCAATGTGACACCGACACCGACACCAACTCCAACTCCAATCGGCAATGGACAACGTATCACAGATGCAGTGAATAAAGTCAATCCCGATCAGTGGTACTACCAGAAACGCAACGGATTGACTTTTTGTAACTGGTTTGCTGCTGACGTTTTAGATTGTTTGGGAGTACCAATTCCCCGCTATGACGCTAGTGCCTCATTCTATGACAAACCTCATCCAATCTATGTCAACAACCCCCCTATGAAACCTAAAAGTGCAGAGGATCTCGACACCTTTTTCAACAATGGTGGTGGGGGCAAGTGGCAGAAAGTAAGCGCTGCTGATGCAGCAGCTAAAGCTAACAATGGTCAAGCTGTTGTTGCTTGTGGTAGCGGTCACATTGCTATTGTGATTCCGGGAAGTTCTGCTTCAAATATTCGGACTGCCCAAGCTGGGTTGGACAACTGGAAAAACAAGAATGTAAATGGGGATGATGGTAAGCATGGATTTGGAGGTAAGCCTTTTAACTACTTTGCTTATTTAGGTTAATATGCCTGAATAATAGTAGGCTGCACTTTCTAACTTGTGAATCTTGCCCAAACAAAAGAAACCGGGTTTTTAAATAACCTTTCCCTCTTAACGGATATCTTATGCAAAAACCCGGTTTCTCGCTCCACGCGATCGCCCTTTACCCAAACAAAAGAAACCGGGTTTTTTAGATAACCTTTGCCTATACACCGATATCTTGTGCAAAAACCCGGTTTCTGAACCCCCAAGCGGTCAGTTAAATATGCCATATTTAAGATACAGTAACTCGGAGGCTCGATCGCAATGTACGCAACTTCCGACAAATCAATGGGTAAAGTTTTAACAACACTGACCGTTACCAATCGTGCATACCAGTCTGCTGCTGCACGAGGATTCATTCCAACTGAGCAAATACGTTCCATCACGCTAGATAACGTTTTGGTAGACCAGGGTGCAACTACATTATGCTTGCCAGAGGGGGCGATCGCCATTCCATCGAAAACTCAACAGCAAATCGCGATCGGCCTTTCTTTCTCTTTCTCAACTAAGGGCGATCGCTCTTTTGGAATTAGTCAAAAAGTGCGATCGCCTTTTTGGGGCTGTGAGTGCGATCGTGCTGTAGGATGAAAAAACTGCCAAAATGATATAATCCTACAATTCCCAAAATCTATATTTTAAAAATCAGCCATTGACACAATCCGATCGACCCACCGACGCAAAAACACCCTGCATCATTAACGATCGCAAGCTCGATTACTTATTCAATGTCAACATAAAGCCAGACGCTCATAACTCAAAAAGAGCGGTACAAAATAGACAACAACTAAATCGCTTGGGATTTGATGACGATTCAGAATCTCGTCAATTTATTCAAACTCATCTAGAACAAGCAGTCCAAGAAGAAAGTAATATTGTTGAGCGATTTATTAATATTTATACAAACCACACTACAGGAGAAGAGGCTACAATAGATACAGAGCTTAGAGATTCACTGTTGCCAGGGAGAACCGGAAAATTCGCCCAAGTCCAAAGTTCATGGGAAGTCTTGCCCGATGGAACTCGCCGCTTTCTCAGTGCTATAATCTATGGAAAATAACTCAATATCTTAGGTAAGAAAATGGCAAAAATCAATTTACATGATGGATTTGATGAACTAGCTTTTCTAGAATTATTTTGTGAAGAACCAAAAGATTCCCAACCCTCCGATGGCTATTGGTGTTATGAAGTGACAGATTCATTAGGTGTCACCCTCAAATTTGGAATGAATATCATTCAAAAATCAGTTCAAATTGAATTAAAGATAGCCGATGCTACTGTAGGTATTATGTGTTTTGAACTCGTGAACTTTATTGAAATTAATGATTATATTAACGGTAAATTAGAATTTTTAGTTGCCCCCAAAAATGAAGAATTCAAAACTTTAGTTCAAGTTGAACTGCGACCGAGAATTAAAGTTGATTGTTCAACTCTGAGCCTTTGCCCGATGGCTGCTTAGCCTTGATAAACTACAAGGTCGTGAAGCGGAGCTATCCCGTAGGGAATCGCCCTTTTGGAATAAGTCAAAAAGTGCGATGCTTGGAATTAGCGAACAATCTATCCTCCTTCATGTCCCCCCCTTCTTAAGGGGGGTTAGGGGGGATCAGGCCTCAAAAATCACCCTCAATCAAACCCAACAACTCCCCACAAACCCATCAAAACTCTGCAACACCTCAACATTCGTAAACCTGACAACCTTCAATCCATACCCCTCTAAAATCGCAGTTCTTTCTGCATCATATAGTTTCCCTTCTTCCGTAAAATGACTCTCCCCATCAATCTCAATTACTAACAGTAAAGCCGCACAATAAAAATCTACGATAAAATTGTCGATCGCCCTTTTGGAATAAGTCAAAAAGTGCGATCGACTTTTATTTAAGCTGCCACGATTGCGGGATTGGGAGGTACTAAACCTTCTTCTTGGCAATACTCAAGGTAGCTGGCGATCGCTTCTTTAGCATTGGCGATCGCTTCTTCATAAGTTTTGCCATAAGTAGAGGGCTGCATTGCCAATTTAGCAAACTCTGGCAGCGTTACCAAATACAATCCATCCTCTTGTGACCATTGAATTAATAAACTATAGGGGTAATTCATTCCTCTGACTCCTCTGCTGCTATTATTTCTAACTCTTGAATCGCTTGTTTTAACAATTTATCCAAATACAATGGTGTATCCTCGCCATCTTTGAAAGCAATGGTAATCAATAGTTGTAGTTGTGGATGCTTCCAGTTCTGATGGCTCCCCTTTCCCCGCCGCTGCGCGAACCCCAACGCAATCAATTCTGCTTTATAGTCCCGAATTTTCCGTGGCATATATGCTTTTACTTCATTTGCATAAATATTAACTGAATTTCTCCAAGTTATAATTTAGCATTGATACCGCATAAATGGGAATGGATAAATGCAAGATCCATGCTTGGCAATGTAAAGGTCAAGCGCGAAGCGTAGCGTCAGCCGTATCGCCATGCTTGGCAATGTCAGCCCGATCGCCCTTTTGGTTACGAATATTTTTGCAGGGAAGCGCGATCGCCCTTCATCTATACCAGATGCCAAAAGTGCGAGATCCCTTTTGGAATAAGTCAAAAAGTGCGATCGCTCTTTATATTATTCTACATTCTCAAATTCATCCATTTGCAATGTATACTGCAATGCTACCTGTAATCTTGATACATAATCTGCTGAAAGAGTGCCCAATTTTTTGATTAATCGCTCTCTATCTACCGCTACTATTTGATAGCAAAGCGCCACTGAATCCTGTGTTAAACCACCTTCACCAGTCGGTAAAATAATTGTCCCTGGTATTTTAGCACGCCGCAGATTACTTGTTACCGGAATTACTACTACTGTTGTAGTAAAGCGGTCTAATGTATCTCGCTGTACAATAATGACTGGTCTAATTCCTGCTTGTTCTGACCCTCTAGAAGGATTCAAATCTGCCAAATAAATATCTCCTAGCATCAGATTTTATCCTGTTGCTGAAGTCGAGGCAGATAATCACTTAAGGCGACTTCTGCAAAAGCTAAATCCTCGGTGGCAAACTCAGCTTTTAGTACCGCAGCTTCTTCATCAGAAATGTCATCCCATTCTCGAAATAATTGCTTTTTTTTAGCCAATTTTTGATTTTGTTGAGTGGCTTGCTGTTTCTGGGCTAGATATTTCCCGATCGCGCGATCTAGTTCTTGTAACTCGAAAAATTCCAGCATTTCAAGCTGATTGACAATTTGGTTGAGGATTGCCTGTGACATAGGTTTTCACTTTTTGTGCTTGCCTAGCTTGTCTATTATACAACTATTAGCCTCCAGTTGAGTGCGATCGGCTCGATCGCATCCAGCCACCCATTCAACTCCCCTCCCTTCATGTCCCCCCCTTCTTAAGGGGGGCGCCAGGGTGATCTGGCCTCAAAAATCACCCTCAATCGAACCCAACAACTCCCCACAAACCCCCTCAAAACTCTGCAACACCTCAACATTCGTAAACCTGACAACCTTCAATCCATACCCCTCTAAAATCCCAGTTCTTTCTGCATCATATAGTTTCCCTTGTTCCGTAAAATGACTCTCGCCATCAATCTCAATTACTAACAGTAAAGCCGCACAATAAAAGTCTACAATAAAATTGTCGATGGGGCGCTGTCTCAGAACTCGAAAGGGGAATTTTCTGAGCAAATTCTGCCACAAATTTTTTTCGGATGGAGTTGGATTTTTTCGCAGTTGTTTGGCGATGGGGATGAGTTTTGGGTTGTATGGTAGGTGGAAGTTGGAGTCTTTTAATAAAGGCATGATTTTCCAGGTGCTCCTTATTAAGGGGGGACTGGATGTTGGTTTAAGTTTATGGTTGGGTTGTTTAGTCTTGGATTGATCCCCCCTAGCCCCCCTTAAGAAGGGGGGGACTGGATGTGCATTGAAATTGTCGGTTGAGTTGTTTAGTCTTGGATTGATCCCCCCTAACCCCCCTTAAGAAGGGGGGGACTGGATGTTGGTTTAAGTTTATGGTTGGGTCGTTTAGTCTTGGATTGATCCCCCCTAGCCCCCCTTAAGAAGGGGGGGACAAGATGTGCATTGAAATTGTCGGTTGGGTTGTTTAGTCTTGGATTGATCCCCCCTAGCCCCCCTTAAGAAGGGGGGGACTGGATGTGCATTGAAATTGTCGGTGATGGGGCGATATTTTTAGGGAATAGTTTCAGGATTAGTTGATCTCAAATGATGTTTACTTGACAACTAGGGATCTGGCCCCTTTTGGAATAAGTCGAAAAGTGCGATGCTTGGAATTAGCGACCAATCTCTCCTCCCCTCATGTCCCCCCCTTCTTAAGGGGGGTTAGGGGGGATCAAACCCAACAACTCCCCACAAACCCCCTCAAAACTCTGCAACACCTCAACATTCGTAAACCTGACAACCTTCAATCCATACCCCTGTAAAATCCCGGTTCTTTCTGCATCATATAGTTTCCCTTGTTCCGTAAAATGACTCTCGCCATCAATCTCAATTACTAACAGTAAAGCCGCACAATAAAAATCTACGATAAAATTGTCGATCGGGCGCTGTCTCAGAACTCGCAAAGGGAAATTTCTCAGAAAATTCTGCCACAGTTTTTTTTCGGATGGAGTTGGATTTTTCCGCAGTTGTTTGGCGATGGGGATGAGTTTTGGGTTGTATGGTAGGTGGAAGTTTGAGTCGTTTAGTTTTGGCATGATCGCGGTACGATCCCCCCTAACCCCCCTTAAGAAGGGGGGGACTGGATGTTAGTTGAAATTCTAGGTTGAGTTGCTTAGTCTTGGAATGATCCCCCCTAGCCCCCCTTAAGAAGGGGGGGACTGGATGTTCATTAAAATTGTGGGGGGAGGGGCGATATTTTTAGGGAATAGTTTCAGGATTAGTTGATCTCAAAAGATGTTTACTTGACAACTAGGGATCTGGCCCTTTTGGAATTAGTCAAAAAGGGCGATCGCCCTTTTGGTTACGAATATTTTTGCAGGAAAGAGCGATCGCCCTTCATCTATACCAGATGCCAAACCTGCGATCGCCCTTTTGAAATAAGTCCAAATGTGCGATCGCCCTTAATTCCTGTTTCTCAACTAAGGGCGATCGTCCTTTACCTCAAGCAATTGCAAAATCAGTCAACTTCCGGTCTTCATAATGGTAAAAAGCCAGCACAATATCTTTTTGAAAAACCCCTCTATCCAGCAAATCCTGAGTCACCCCCTCCTCAGTTTCATCTCGTTCTATCCAGAGTTTGCCCTCGAAAACTCGCAGATGCAGGATAGTGCTGTAAACTCGCCGATCGCCATTCCATCCAAAACTAACCAGCAAATAATGGTCGCGATCGATATCGTAAACTGCCGACATATCGCTCTGCCCTAAACTAGGTTTGTATCGGGCATATTCGTCGATTACTTCTCGCGCGATCGATCGATACTGAGTCAATTTTTCCATAGTACAATCTCCTCTAAGTCAGGATTGAAAACAATCAAAGGGAATTGTCGTTCTTTAACAAATTCCTGAATCGACGGACGCTGAAAAAAGTTTTCATAAGTGCGTTTCGGAATGGCAAGGTATAGAGTACGATCGGGCTCCAGCCGCGCCATAAAACTAGAATACAGATAGTATTGTCCAACGGCTCGTTCGAGATCGGTCACTGGGGAAGGACTGATAAATACCTTCACCTCAACAGCAATTTTTCGCTCACTCCTCTCGGCGGCAATTAATTTTTCGGCTCCTAGATCCGCGTAAACAGTCAAGTCTTCAAATCTAATAGTGAAAGGATCGTGAGTAATTGTCCAGCCGTCTTTAATGAGAGCAGCTTTAACGACATTATGGTAGATATCTAGACGTGGCATAAGCTAGCTCAAAACACCCCTATAATCTAGTATACACTGGTGCAATAGTGCAATACAAACTGAATATCTCGCCATCGCCCTTTATTTCGGAAGCGGAAATCAAAGGCGATCGCCCCTTTGGAATTAGTCAAAAAGTGCGATCGCATCCAGCCACCCATTCAACTCTCCTCCCTCATGTCCCCCCCTTCTTAAGGGGGGTTAGGGGGGATCTGGCCTCAAAAATCACCCTCAATCAAACCCAACAACTCCCCACAAACCCCCTCAAAACTCTGCAACACCTCAACATTCGTAAACCTGACAACCTTCAATCCATACCCCTGTAAAATCCCGGTTCTTTCTGCATCATATAGTTTCCCTTGTTCCGTAAAATGACTCTCCCCATCAATCTCAATTACTACCTGTAAAGCCGCACAATAAAAATCTACGATAAAATTGTCGATCGGGCGCTGTCTCAGAACTCTAAAAGGGAAATTTCTGAGAAAATTCTGCCACAGTTTTTTTTCTGATGGAGTTGGATTTTTCCGCAGTTGTTTGGCGATGGGGATGAGTTTTGGGTTGTATGGTAGGTGGAAGTTGGAGTCGTTTAGTTTTCGCATGATTCTGGTATGATCCCCCCTAACCCCCCTTAAGAAGGGGGGGACAAGATGTTAATGGAAATTTTGGGTTGGGTTGTTTAGTCTTGGAATGATCCCCCCTAACCCCCCTTAAGAAGGGGGGGACAGGATGTTCATTGAAATTGTCTGTGATGGGGCGATATTTAGGGGATAGTTTCAGGATTAGTTTATCTCAAATCATGTGTACTTGGCAACTAGGGCGAGCTCCCTTTTGGAATTAGTCGAAATGTGCGATCGCCCTTTCTGTTCTCATCAATCATCAAATAAATGCCATTACACAGATAGATTTGCTAAAATGTCAATACAAATATCAGTACCAAAATAAATCCATTGCACAGGAAAGAAGCCCATGCGTAAACAGACCATTCAATATACATCACCCTTAGATGCCTTAGTTGCCGTTGCCAAGCGACTCAGCTTGTATGAGAAGCAGCAAAAAATTGACTCAGAAGAATTTTTCAACCAATATAACCAGGGATTATTATCGGATGATGCCCTATTTATAGAATGGGCAAATGACTATCGACATTACCTGGTTTTGCATCAGGAACTAGCGCAACGACTGAATTATGCTGCCTAATATTTTATCTGATTACCTCGATCGAGTCGAGCAAGCCATTCAACAATGCAGCAATGTTTATGTCGAACGCTATGAGGAAGAAATTTTAACCCCAAAACGGGCTAATCTACGAATTCGATTACGTTTTAATCAAACATACCTGCTAGAAATCAATGAGGCGATCGTAGTTACAGATAATCAATTAGAATTTCTTGATTACCGCTATCACTTTCAGAATGAACAAAATCAACTTATTTTTCGCTATGACAGCACACCTCATTTTCCCGATCTACCTAACTTCCCCTATCACAAACACTTACCAGATGACGTAATTGCTTCTGATAAACCTGAAATAACTCAAGTTCTGAGAGAAGCAATTGAGGTACTGAGGTAAGAACAGCGATCGCCCTTTTAGAATTAGTCAAAACGTGCGATCGTCTCCCTCATGTCCCCCCCTTCTTAAGGGGGGTTAGGGGGGATCAAACCCAACAACTCCCCACAAACCCCATCAAAACTCTGCAACACATCAACATTCGTCAACCTGACAACCTTCAATCCATACCCTCTAAAATCCCGGTTCTTTCTGCATCATATAGTTTCCCTTGTTCCGTAAAATGAGTCTCCCCATCAATCTCAATTACTAACAGTAAAGCCGCACCATAAAAATCTACGATAAAATTGTCGATCGGGCGCTGTCTCAGAACTCGCAAAGGGAAATTTCTGAGAAAATTTTGCCACAGTTTTTTTTCGGATGGAGTTGGATTTTTACGCAGTTGTTTGGCGATGGGGATGAGTTTTGGGTTGTATGGTAGGTGGAAGTTTGAGTCTTTTAATAAAGGCATGATTTTCCTGGTGCTCCTTATTAAGGGGGGGACTGGATGTTGGTTGAAGTCGATGGTTGGGTTGTTTAGTCTTGGAATGATCCCCCCTAACCCCCCTTAGGAAGGGGGGGACAAGATGTGCATTGAAATTTTGGGGGGAGGGGCGATATTTTTAGGGAATAGTTTCAGGATTAGTTTATCTCACATCATGTTCACTTGACCACTAGGGATCTGGCCCTTTTGGAATAAGTCAAAAAGGGCGATCGCCTTTTTGGAATTAGTCAAAACGTGCGATCGCTCTTTTGGGCTGGAAAGGGCGATCGCACAACACAATCTAGTCAAACAGCATTTTAAGCAGAGGGAAGGCTTGAAAATAGAGAATTACTGCTGAATAATTTCAACAATCTTAGCGATCGCCTCGTTTAACTTCTCAGTTTTAAGCTGACCGGCTTTATAAAGTATAATTCCTCGATCGGCAGTAAACAACCTATTAGGTCTAATGTTGCTAATTTGATTTAGTCCGCCCTCGCTAAAATCACTACTGTCAAGGGTAATAGCATAGCGATCGGTGATATTTTGGCTAGTAATTTGACAAAGAATTAGATCGTCTCCTGCCAAAGTTGCTATTACTAGAGCCGGTCGGCGCTTGGCTTGTGTTAAATCTGAAAATGGGAATGGAACAACTACTACATCACCTTTTATAAATTCTGCCATGCTTCATCCTCTTCTAACTTTAACCAGTCTTTTTCCAAAGAAGATTCACTGAGCAGGCTTGCTTCTAACTTATCTTTATTGTATTTTGATTTGAGGAATTGCAGGAAATTCCAAACTTCTTCTAATATAAATTCTGGAATATTCTCTACTTCCTTAAGTAGTAATTCTTTAGCGTTCATTTAATTTACCTATAAAAACATACTAATTGAGGTTATCCGTAACTCCTATTTATTATAACATCTTTGAGATTAGCAGCTCATCGCCCAGATTCCTCTGCCTCCTCTGGCTAAACATCAGGAACTTTAGCCAACTATAGCAGGATCGCCTTGCTTGTAAGCGCAGATAAGCGATCGCCCTTTTGGAATAAGTCAAAAAGGGCGTGAAGCGTAGCTATCCCGTAGGGAATCGCTTTTTGCCTATTTTTGGCTATATGGAAAGGGCGATCGCTTTCGCGGTGGCCACAAAGCTTTACTTTGGGCATTCATTGAAGGATTGAAAGCCACAGACATCGCATCGCCTTTTACCAGCTAGATTTTACTCAATGGATTCAGCTATCATCAGAATTAGAAAGCCTCATCATTCAAGCTGTTAACCCACCCTATAACGTGAAAATTCCAGCGAGGGACTAATTCTATGCAAACTCAGCCTATTATCACCGAACATCTGTCACCGGAATTAGCGCAAATCTTTCTAGAAGGATTACCCAAAACCATTCGTGAAGCACTATCCCTGCGCGCTAAAACAATGAACTATCCAGTTTGGGCAGTAATTGAAATGGCGATCGCCGGCTATCTCGATGAAGAGGCTTTATCCTTTGTCGATTGCAAGCCTAAGATTGACTAACGATTATGCAAGGCGATTGCCAAACAACTGATATCGCGGACAGAATACTTTCTGAATTTTGCGATCGCTAATATTGATTCGCTTCCTCCACCATCTCCAGTGTAGCGCGATCGCCCTTTTGGAATAAGTCAAAAAGTGCGAGATCCCTTTATTCCTTTTTCTCAACCAAGGGATCTCGCTACCAATTAATTACTGTTAAACTTGTTACCTTTCCAAACTCTCGATCGGCCGTCACCAAACTTGCTGAATTACTGAAACTCCGATCCAATCAGCATCTTTAAGCAATTCAACCAGTTGAATATTCCCTATGACAGCAAAGCTACAATCGCCTTCGTATCCAACACATAGCGATTACCACTCATCCCGTAGATTCCTCTGCATTGTTACTGCATCTCCCCGCCAAGTTAATCGCCCTACCAAATCAGAAAAATCATAGCTTGGTGTCTGCTTCCCGTCAGACGAAACCGGATTCAAAACAACTAAAATTTCCAGTTCTTTTAGCAATTGTAACCCAGCCAGAATGACTTCAGAAGCTGATGAGTACCTACCGTTTTTGACTGTTGATTGAACAAACTGCTCTAGTTCAGGAGTTAAGGATATATTCATGATGTTGAGTCACCTATTTGAGTCAACTACTACCCCCATAATAACAAAAGTTATCAAATTTTGTTATTCAACATTTTTGTCTACTGGAAGATGGCGCGATCGCATTCAGCCACCCATTCAACTCCTCCCCTCATGTCCCCCCCTTAAGAAGGGGGGGACATGAGGGGGGATCTGCCTTCAAAAATCACCCTCGATCAAACCCAACAACTCCCCACAAACCCCATCAAAACTCTGCAACACCTCAACATTAGAATCTAATCGGGATATATTCTCTTTTAAGATGCGGGGGATTGATGGTGCTGAAGCTGTTCCCGAACCTTCAGAAATTGCTGGTATCGTAACTTCCGCTGCTTTTTTGGTTGGCGTGTTGCTGAAACGCAAATCTAAATTAGTCGGCTAATGTCGCGGGCATTATAGCTGTTGACAGTTGACAGTGGACTGGTATAGCAACCGCCAAGGTGGTTAAGGCATAACTTTGGGCTAAGGGCGAAGCATTCGGGCAGATAATTTATGGGTTTTACTCAAGGATTTTCCACCCGAATGCGAGAGCCCCTAGTGCGTGTTTTCTTGCCTGATCCATCAGATCCTGATCCCCCTCGCATCCCCCTTAAGAAGGGGGACTTTGAGCTTCTTTCTCCCCCCTTTTTAAGGGGGGTCGGGGGGGATCTCCGGGTTTGAAAACACGCCCTAGTGCCTTAATTGCATTTAATTAGGTGGACTTACTTAACAAATAACCAATAACCAATAACAAATAACCAATAACTAATAACCAATTACCAATTACCAATTACCAATAACTACCACTGTGGCCGAGAAGCCATCAAAGCAGTGGCCGCCTCACTCGGTAAAGGCTTCGCAAAAAAGTAACCTTGGCCGTACTCGCAGCCGATCGCCCTTAACCTAGCCAATTGTGCCGCCGTCTCCACACCCTCAGCAATCACATCCATACCCAAAGCATGGGCGAGGGTAACAATCGTCCGCACGATCGCCACATTCTCCCCCTCGCTTTCTATCTCCATCAGCCCCACAAACGACTTATCAACCTTCAAAGTATCTGTGGGAAACCGACTCAAATAACTCAAAGAAGAATAACCAGTACCAAAATCATCAATTCCTAACTTGACATTCAGGGCTTTCATATGCTTTAAAACCGCGATCGCCGACTCCACATCATCCATCACCACACTCTCAGTAATCTCCAACTTTAAACTCTCGGCACTCAAACCCGTGGTTCCCAAAATCTCCTTAATTCGCGCCACCAAATCCGGCTGAGCAAACTGCTTCCCAGACAAATTTACACTCATCATCAAAGGTCGATCGAAATCAAACATCCCCTCCCACAGACGCAACTGACGACAAGCCTCCTCCAACACCCACTCACCAAGCGGTACAATAGCCCCCGTCTCCTCAGCCACCGGAATAAACTTCACCGGCGACACCAAACCCCGCACCGGATGCTGCCAACGCACCAAAGCCTCAAACCCAATAATCCTCCCAGTTGCCAAACACACAAACGGCTGGTAGTGTAGCAAAAACTCCCCACGCTTGAGCGCCATCCGCAAATCCGTCTCCAACTGCAACCTCTCCAGGGCCAAATCGTGCATCGAAGCATTAAACAACTGATACCTTCCCATCCCCAAAGCCTTCGCCCGATACATCGCCGTGTGGGCATCCCTGAGCAAATGTTCCGGCTGTTCCCTAACGGTAGCTGTGGCTTCCCCCCCCACCGCAATCCCGATGCTAGCGGTGACAAATACCTCTTGCCCTCTCAACTCAAAAGGTACAATTAAAGCTTGGTGAATGCGATCGGCCAAATTCACCGCACTATCAACATCGGTATTTCTCACCAAAATCGCAAAATCATCACCCCCCACCCGCGCCACAGTCTCCCCATGGCAAAGACTTGCTCTCAACCGCAGCACAACCGACATCAGCAGTTCATCCCCCGCCAAATGACCCAAAGAATCATTAATCACCTTGAACCGGTCTAAATCCAAAAACAGCACCGCAAACAAATAACTGTGGCGACCTCTAGTATTGCCGATCGCCCGCCCCAGACACTCCACAAACAAATCCCGGTTAGGCAAACCTGTGAGCGAATCGTGAAAAGCATCGTAAAGCTTTTTATAAGCACTGACACCCACACCAGTCATCACCAAACCCAAAGTCGGCGACACCAGAGGCACCCACCCACCCACTGTAAAAATGCCAAAACTCATCCCCAACAGTGCTATCAATACCCCAAGCCCAAACAATCCAGCCCGAAGAGGGTGCTGAATCCGCCAAGCTATACTCCCGCCGATCACCGCCCAGGAAGCATTCCACAAAATTTCTGCCCAAGATGGCCACATCCAAAAAAGCGATCGCCCATCCAACACTGCACTCAACAATTGGCTCAGCATTTGAGCGTGCAGCAGCACCCCCGGCATTTTTGGACTTTGCTGAAGCGCTGGGCTATAGGGTGTTAGAAACAAATCTCTGGCACTAGGTGCTGTCGTCCCAATCAACACAATCTTGTCTTTCACCCAACTGGGGTCAATTTCTCCCTTCAACACCTGGCTGATACTCACCTGTCGTGCCACGTTGTTAGCAGAATGATATTGGAGCAGAATTTGATAGCCTTTGGTATCAATATTGGCATAGCCACCACTGTTAGGTTTTAAAGGTTGGAATTGTGCCTTACCCCAGTTGATTTGGTTGGGATGAACAGGGCTATCTTCTGGTTGCAACCTGTCTTTGAGATAAAGCAAAGCTAGTTGCACAGAAAATGAGAAAGCGATCGTTCGATCGGGTTTCGACACAGAAATCAAATTGCGACGCACCACACCATCAGCATCGAGCACAAAGTCGTTAAAGCCCACTCGCTCTGGTGGTATCCCCCGTGGTGCAGATACTCCCGGACTTTCCCCATCGCTCAATTTGTCGATCGCCACCACATTCGGTGTTTTCAATTGCGCCAACAATTCCTGATTTCCCGGTGCTTGTGGCAAATCACGGTACAAATCCAAACCGATCGCCTTTGGATGATATTTTTGCAATTTTGTCAAGGTTTGAGCGATGGCTCGATCGGTAATCGGAAATCTGCCCAAGGCTTGAATATCCGCCTCCGAAATACCCACTACCAACAGTCTAGGATCTGTGCCCTTCGATGGCTGCAAGCGCACTAAAGAGTCAAAACTGCCTAATTCCCAGCTTTGGAACCCTCCCAACCGACGCACTCCCAGATTCAGTAGCGTTACTGTTGCGCCCGCCAATACAGCAGGTAAAACCCATACCCGCCCACCTTGACAACTCAAATCCAGGCGAGTTAGGACAGAAAACAGCGATCGAATATTTTGAGATAATTTGGAACTCATCCGACAGTAAATCGCAGAAAGCAGAAGGTCGAAGGCATAATTAAACCTCATAAATTCAGAGAGAGAGCTTTGAGGCCGGCAGCAACTTCTGCCATCGGCAAAAATTGACCTATACAAATTTGCTTCTCCCAGTCTGTTTTCACAGAATGGTTTCAGAAGTTGTGGCAAAAACGAGTTTGCCTCAAATAATTGCTTGATTTAACAAAGTTTATACGAACCTTAAGAGTGTGTCAGATACATTTAATCCGGTAAATCCCGGACTAAGCCAGGAATAACCGTGTATGGCAAGACAGAGAAAGCAACAAGCTCTCCTGTCAAGGAGGTATCTCTCAAAGCTTTCAACAAAATATTGAAAGCGCCATTTTGATCTCTATCTAGAATGTGTCCGCATTCTGGACATTTAAAAACTTTAGACCCGCTCAATTTAGTATGGATATGCCCACATTTTGAGCAAGTTTTCGATGTGTACTCTTCTGTTACGTCTACTACAACACCACCGTGTTTGGTGGCTTGATGCTTCAACATTTGTTGAAAACGATAATGACTCAAAGTGACCATCGCTCTAGCGGTTTTAGTTGCCAACCTGCGCTTACCTTTCTTGACCATTTGTTGTGTCTCAAAGGTTGGCAAGAAAATTAACTTGTACTTACCTGTCAAATATTTTGCAGCTTTTTTGTGCAATTCATTGACTAAGTTTTTGATTTTGATTCTGATTTTTGCTGCGGATTTTCGCAAGCAATACCTCAGTCGCTTGAATTGCCTTCCTTTACTTACCCCAATTCGCGACATTAATTTATCGAGATGTCTTGCTAGCCGATAGATGCGGCCAATATCGTTTTTCCCTATTTCGATGAAACCACTGCCGTCAAAACCAGTAAGGAAAGTTCTAACACCCGGATCTAACGCGATCGCCAAATCGCTATTGATTGGCTTCATTCCTCGTGCATCAATCCCATAGCAGATAAACCACTGCCTGTTAATCAAGCTGAGTGTTGGTTCGTGTTGCATTACCTCAAGGATTGGTTCTGATGTTTTAAAGCTTAGCCCCTTGGTAGAATTTGGGTAAAAAGTACCCAACTTCCAGTTAGATGTTTGGAACCGGATAGTCCCAGATGTGTCGAAACGGCTTCTAAACTTTGCCGTTCCTTTGACTTTCTTAGCAGCTTTGTGCGCTTCAAAAGCTTGAAATACTGCCATTTGTCGCGGATTGTAAGGCTGCTCGGATACCCACTTAGGAGCCGAGTCCATTACCTTCTTTCTTAAATCGTACTTGCCAATTTTTTCGTTTTTAAGAATAGCAATTGCTTGGTTGTAACACCACCTACTTGCTGAGATCCAAGTCCTCCATTTCGCTGCTAGCTTGGTTTCCGGGTAAACTCGAATCTTCTTTGATAGCAGATTTGTATTTTCGGAGACCGTAGAGTCGGCAACTAAAGACGTGGATGATGGCAAGGATATCTTCAACCATTTCTCGTTCTGGAGACAACTCATTTCTACTGAGAACCATGAGTTGGCAATTGTTTTGCTCGCAGATCCATTTGATGAGATCGCCACCGAACCTTGCGAGCCTGTCTTGGTGTCCGACCACAACTGCTGAGATATCTCCTGACATGACTTGTCCCAGAAGGGCAAGCAGCGCTTTTCTTTTAAAGTTGAGTCCGCCTCCGATGTCTTTGAAGACTTTAGCTTGCGGATAGAGACTTTGGAGGTAGCTGACTTGTCTGTCGAGGTCTTCTCGCTGTTTGTAGCTACTGACCCGGGCGTAGATGGCTGTAATTCGGTCGTGTCCGGTTCCAAGAACGCTGTCGATGTCGTAGCGTCGCTGGTTGGATGGGGTTCTGATGGCTGATATTTTGTCGGCAAGTTCCCAGTTTCTAAGGGTTTTATCTGAGACTTGCAGGATTTTGCAAGCTTCTCGCGGTGTGACATATCTGGTCATCGCTAGATGGTATTTTTGTTCTCAATACATAGTACCAGATTTTACAGGGATTTACCAAAACTTTCTAGGAAATCATTTACTTTGTTTCAGCAGTCCTGGTAGGGTTAAAATTTAGTCGATAGACTTTCAGAATTTTTTTTGAGATTATGGCGAATCAACTTCCAATTCCGGTGATTGTTAACGGTGCTGCCGGCAAAATGGGCCGCGAAGTAATTAAGGCGATCGCCAAGGCTCCAGACCTCACCCTATTCGGGGCCATAGACCACTCTCCTGAAGTCCTGAACGCCGATGCCGGAGAATTAGCAGGGGGCGGGCCGTTGGAAGTTCCCATTACCGACGATTTGCAAGGAATGCTCGTATTAGCAGCCCAGGAAAAACAGTCAGGGGTGATGGTAGATTTCACACACCCCAAGTCGGTTTACGAAAATGTGCGATCGGCCATAGCCTACGGCATTCGTCCCGTCGTCGGCACCACTGGTTTGAGTACCGAGCAAATTCAAAACTTAGCCGAGTTTGCCGACAAAGCCAGCATTGGCTGTTTAATTATACCCAATTTTTCCATCGGCATGGTTCTGCTACAACAAGCCGCTGTCACAGCATCTCAATATTTTGAACACGTAGAAATTATCGAACTCCACCACAATCAAAAAGCCGATGCACCCAGCGGTACTGCCATTCAAACTGCCCAAATGCTAGCAGAAATGGGAAAAACATTCAATCCCCCACAGGTAGAAGAAACCGAAAAATTGCAGGGAGCTAGAGGCTCTTTAGCCGACGAAGGAATTCGGATTCACAGCATCCGCTTACCCGGTTTAATTGCTCACCAAGAAGTAATTTTTGGCGGCGAGGGTCAAGTTTATACTTTACGTCACGACACGAGCGATCGCGCTTGTTATATGCCCGGAGTCATCCTATCTATACGCAAAGTAATTGAATTGCGATCGCTCGTTTACGGCTTAGAAAAAATACTCTAGGGAATTGGGAATGGGGAATTGGGAATGGGGAATTGGGAATAGAGGGGTGTAGATATGAGTAGACCAGATTTTGAGGATTTAGATGTTTCCAAGTTGGCTGAAAAGTTAGCAAACGAGGTTTGGTTTATCGTCAAACAATGGGATTATTTCACGAAAGATACTATGGGCCAGCAAATTGTACGCTCCGCCGATAGTGTTTGTGCTAATATCGCAGAAGGACGTGGCAGGTATAATCATCAAGACAATCGGCGTTTTATTAAAATTGCCAGAGGCTCTTTATATGAAACAATCAGTTGGTTGAGATTGGCATACGCCAGACAGTTGTTAGCAGATGAACAAGTAAAAAAAAATCAACCAATAATTGATGAACTGCCACCAAAACTCAATGCTTATCTAAACTCAATAGGTGACAAAAAAGATCGAATGAGTGATTGAAAACTTGGGAGAGATAGCCAATTCCCAATTCCCCAATCCCCAATTCCACATCCCCAATTCCCAATTCCCAATTCCCAATTCCCAATTCCCCATTCCCAATTCCCCATTATGCTAATTCCCTTAACCCGCGAAACATTTCAAGAACTAATTCCCGCCGTCGCCACCGGAGCCCAATACAAATACTTCTGGGGAAAACCCCCAGACTTTTTGAGGAGAATGCTCATATCTGCCGTAATCGTAGTTCTCCTCGTAGTCATCTACAACTTCGCCGGTTCCGATGTCGGCCCCCTAGTATTAATCACCGGATTGATTGCAGGCTTGTACTGGCTGTGGGGGCCGATTTTCTGGGCGAGTTTAAAAAACGCAGAATGTCGCAAATATAAATATTGCGGTTTTTGGCAAGGACGAGTTTTGGATATATACATCACAGATGAAGTCACAAGTCAAGAAGAAACAGTCAACCAAAAAGGACAATTAGTAATTGTAGACAACTTAGAACCGCGAATTAACTTAGAAGTCGGCGACAAAACCGGATTTACTACCACACTTCGAGCGCCATTGCAGAAAAATCATCAAGGAATTGCCCCCGGCCAAGCTGCTTTGATGTTAATCATGTCGAATCAAGAAGATTTGGGCAGAATTGCCAAAGTTTCAGATATTTACATTCCCAGCCGCGACGTGTGGGTAAGCGACTATCCTTATTTGCGTAAAGATGTATTTATTGAAATGAGCGAACAGATTAAAAAAGGTAGGAAAAAAGACCGCGATAATGATAATAGAAGCACAAAAAGGCGATCGCCCGCTGATTATTAATCCGACTTAAGCGCGGGTTGGTGGCCAGAAACCGGGTTTTTGCCAGAGTCTTTGTGACGACACGGAAATTTGATAAAAAACCCGTTTTCTTCCAATCGCCGGGGCCTTTAAATTCCGTTTGATTAACAATCACCCGGCGGTTCAAACCGCGTCTACACAGACAAAACCCACCTCCGTGGGTTGAAGATTTCACCCAATGATTTTCCATCTCCGAATACCATCTTCGTCGGCGTCCGGCGGACATCGTTTGTGTAGCCGCGGTTTCCAACCGCCGGGGCCTTTAAATTCCGTTTGATTCATAAAACCCGGCGGTTGAAACCGCGTCTACACAGACAAAACCCACCTCCGTGGGTTGAAGATTTCACCCAATGATTTTCCATCCCCAAATACCATCTTCGTCGGCGTCCGGCGGACATCGTTTGTGTAGCCGCGGTTTCCAACCGCCGGGGCCTTTAAATTCCGTTTGATTAACAATCACCCGGCGGTTCAAACCGCGTCTACACAGACAAAACCCACCTCCGTGGGTTGAAGATTTCACCCAATGATTTTCCATCCCCAAATACCATCTTCGTCGGCGTCCGGCGGACATCGTTTGTGTAGCCGCGGTTTCTAACCGCCGGGGCCTCCGCAACCCCAAACTTGCATTCCCCCACAAACAATATTATTTTCCAAAACCCGGCGGTTTAAACCGCGTCTACATAAACAATGTCCACCTCCGTGGGTTGAAGATTTTACCCATTATTTTCCATCCCCAAATACCATCTTCGTCCACGGAGGTGGACATCGTTTGTGTAGACGCGGTTTCTAACCGCCGGGGTCTCTTGCATTCCCCCCCGACTTGCATTCCCCCCCACAAACAATGTAAAATATCCCAAACATGGGTTATGAAAAATGAACGAACAACGCCGCGAAACCTATCTCACCCTAATCCAATCTCTCCTCAACTCCCCAAAAGACGAACAAATCACCATCCTGCAAACCAATCTCGAATTATTAGACGATGGTTTTGCCCAATACTTGCGAGAGTGGGCAACTCCAACTCTCGCAGCAATGGAGTCAGAGGAAGCATACAACTTTGCGGATAATCTCTACAGTTTTAATATTACAATTTCCAGTTTTCCCCTAGGAAGTCGCGCCGCTAATATAGAAATTGCTATTGCTTGTTTAGAAGTAGGATTAATTATTTTTACTCTCGAAGCTGACTCGGAAAAATGGGGAATGTTTCAAAATAGTTTAGGTATTAAATATAGTGACAGAATCAGGGAAGACAAAGCGGAGAATATCGAAAAGGCGATCGCCTGTTATGAATTGGCTTTAGAAGTTCGTACCCGCGCCGCTTCTCCCCAACAATGGGCGATGACTCAAAATAATTTAGCAACTGCTTACAGTGACAGAATCAGGGAAGACAAAGCCGAGAATATCGAAAAGGCGATCGCCTGTTATGAATTGGCTTTAGAAGTTTACACTCGCGCCGCTTCTCCCCAAGATTGGGCCACGACTCAAAATAATTTAGCAATTGCTTACAGTGACAGAATCAGGGAAGACAAAGCCGAGAATATCGAAAAGGCGATCGCCTGTTATGAATTGGCTTTAGAAGTTTACACTCCCACAGCTTTGCCAATTGAATGTTTGATCGCAGCGCGAAGTCTCGGCAATTTAGGATTTGCAGAAAGTTTGTGGGAAACAGCCATCTTCGGCTACGAAAAAGCCATCGAAGCAGTCGAACAAAGCCGCGAGTGGATAACATCCGACAACCGCAAACGAGAAATCATCGAAGAAAACCTCAACGTCTACGAAAAAATGATGCAATCCTGCATCAACCACCAACAATATCACAAAGCAATTCAAACAATCGAACGCAGCAAATCCCGTTACCTAGTCGAACTCTTCACCAACAGCGAAATCTACCCCAAAACCGCCACCGCCACCGAAAAACAACAACTCAGAGACTTGCGCAGCCAAATCGCCTCCCTCCAAAAATCCCTAGAAACCCAAACCCCTATCTCCCCTCCTCCCACCCCTGTTTCCCCTCTTCCTCCCCCCCTTACCAAGGGGGGGCCGGGGGGGGTTCCAGACTCTCCCTCCCAACGCACAACCCAAACCCGCCCTCACACTCCCGAATTATCCCAACAACAAGAAAAATTAGTAACAGCATTACAGCAACTAGAACAATACCTAGAAAACTTCAAACAGCGAGAACCAGAATTCAAACTAACTCAAAAAATCCAACCCATAGACATCAACAAATTCCAGAAAACATTAGACCCCAAAACCGCCATCATAGAATGGTACATCGGCAACAACTCCAACTCCAACTCCCCCCTTCTTAAGGGGGGTCGGGGGGGATCAGAACCCAGCATCACCAACAACTCCAACTCCGATGATAGCTGGGGGGGATTTGCATTTATCCTCACCCAAAACAACATAGAATTAATCACCTACACCACAACCGAAATAGCCGAATTAGAAACCTGGAAAGACAACTATCTCAACCAATACCGCGACCAAAAAACCAACAAAACCTGGCAACAAACCCTCTCCCAAAAACTCGAACAACTCTCACAAATCCTGCGCCTCAACGAAATAGTCGCCAAAATCCCAACCACCAGCCAACAACTAATCCTAGTACCCCACCGCTACCTGCATTTATTCCCCCTCCACGCCCTACCATTAGAGGGCGGGCACGCACCATCCACCGCCCCTACAGATTCGGGCGGGCACGGGGGCACGGGCGGGCACGCACCATCCACCGCCCCTACAAGGAACCTCCTCGACGGCTTCCCAGACGGTGTGAAATATGCCCCCAGCTTGCAACTACTGGAACTCGTAAAAAACCGCATCAACACCAGAAAATCCACCGCAAAAAATCAACAACAACTATTCGCCCTCCAGAATCCCACCGAAGATTTATTCAACGCGGATATGGAAGTAGAAACCATCAAAACCGGATTCAATTCCCATCAAATTTTACTCAGAAAACAAGCCACAAAAATCGCCCTCAACCAAAGCCAAGAAAACCTGGTAAATTCCACTTACTTGCACTTTTCCTGTCACGGCGTCTTCGAGTTTGACTATCCGCTACAGTCATCTCTAGTCTTAGCCGATTCCCTGGAACCGGTATTAGAAATTAACCCCCCCCCAACCCCCCCTTGCTAAGGGGGGGGCTAAGAGAAGAAAAACCTCTTGCTAACGGTGGGTTAGAAAAAGATGGACTAAAAACCAAGCGTTACGTCACTCTACGCAGTGGCAGAAAAGCCATCCCCGAAAAATGCCTCACCCTGGGCGACATCTTCGGCGAATTGCTGTTACCAAAATGCAGTCTCGTGACACTTTCCGCCTGCGAAACTGGGTTGACAAGTTCAACCACAATGACGGATGAATACATTGGTTTACCCAGCGGTTTCTTGTATGCCGGTAGCATGAATGTTGTCAGCAGTCTGTGGGCTGTCGATGATTTTGCCACCGCAATTTTGATGATTAAATTTTATCAGGAATTACCCCAGGCAGATTCGGTGGCGATTGCTTTGAATGCCGCGCAAAACTGGATGCGCGCTGTGACTCGCGAGGATTTTGAAGTTTGGGTAGGATTGTTAAAATTAGATAAAAAATCAAGACAAAGTATAGAATTATGGTTGGTGTGTTCGAGTAAAGAACAGCCGTTTAGCGACCCGATAAATTGGGCAGCATTTTGTGCCACGGGATATTAAAGTGTCAAAACATAATCTCGTAGGGGCGGGTTCACCAACCATATATAACAGTAATAGACAATATATAAAAACCCGCCCAACCCCACCAATAATCCACATGAACATTTACCCAAATTTTGTAGGGGCGGGTTCACCAACCATATATAACAGTAATAGACAATATATAAAAACCCGCCCAACCCCACCAATAATCCACATGAACATTTACCCAAATTTTGTAGGGGCGGGTTCACCAACCATATATAACAGTAATAGACAATATATAAAAACCCGCCCAACCCCACCAATAATCCACATGAACATTTACCCAAATTTTGTAGGGGCGGGTTCACCAACCATATATAACAGTAATAGACAATATATAAAAACCCGCCCAACCCCACAGATCACCTGAATTAACAGAAAATATGGATCGAATGTTAAGATGTAGATAATGATTGTTGGTTGGGGTTGGGCGGGTTTTCGAGATTGTCGATAATTGGCAATTATGGTTGGTTAACCCGCCCCTACGAATTAAATGTTAAGATGTAGATAATGATTGTTGGTTGGGGTTGGGCGGGTTTTCGAGATTGTCGATAATTGGCAATTATGGTTGGTTAACCCGCCCCTACGAATTAAATGTTAAAATGTACATTGTGATTGTCGGTTGGGTTGGGGCGGGTTTTCGAGATTGTCGATAATTGGCAATTATGGTTGGTTAACCCGCCCCTACGAATTCATTTTTTTAAATCACCGGAGGAATTACTATGGAATCTGACAAAATTATCTATGCTTTCCTGCAATGGCTGCACGAAAATCCCAGTATTTTTATGCCCACAGCATGGCAAGATTTACCTAAATTACAAACAGAAATAGCCGAATCAGCAGATGATGAATTGTTTCCCATTGCTATGACTATCAGCAATTGGTGCGCCATTCATACATTGGGAGAGGAATTAATAATTGCTGTCGCTAAATGCAAAAAAGAAATTGACGATCCGGGCGAACCCACCCCAACTACAATGCAGCCGCTAACCAATATCACTCAAACTCTGCGTACCAGCATCGAAGAGAGTTACAAAAAACTTCAAGAAAGCGCAGCAGAAAATAAATCAGATACCAGCAATGACTCCAAGTAGCAAAATCTATGCCCCTAACGTCTATCTGTTTGCCTTTCACCCCTGCAACGCCCTAGAATCACAGTCTAATTCCCCCGTGGAATTCGCCAGTTTGTGGCAGAATTGTCATGAAATTTTGCAAACTCAATTAGCAGTCACTAACAAATTTAATGACAGCTATTTTCACAAAAAAGATGAACCAGTAGGCCGGCGTGTTAACTTAATTGATAAATCAAAAGTTAACGGCCGCAATTCTCTGGCCTTTGCTAAGGAGATTGTGGTTGACAATCAGCCAATTCCTGTCAAGGGTTTCGCGCAACCGATGCGAATTGATGATAGCTATGCTTTGGGTTTGCAAATTCGGATTCCCGAAAAAGATGGAGACGTTAAAACAGCCGATGTCGCTGTTAGCATCTTGAAGCAGTTTAATCCCGATAATTGCTTGCTACCGAATTTTGTGCAGAGTTATTTCGGGCAAACTCTGCTGATTACGGCTAAGCAGAGTGTGGAACAAAATCAGGAGGCGCGGGAAGATTCGCAGTTTATTAAAAAATTAGGCAAACAGTGTCTAGAAAACTTGATTTCCGGTGACAATCTCCCGGATTTCTGTCGTCAAGGCGAGTTATTCGGTAGTCCGATTTTGGAATACGGAAATCTCAGTCAACCCGATAGTTACTGTCACGTTATTATCTGGTTTTTCAACAGTCCAACTACTGATGATATCTGGGATGAGACGCGCTACAGCGATTTTATGGATTTGTTTTTGTACCGCAATAAGATTCTGCGGGCTTATCAGGATAGCCGCAAGCTTTACGCGGTGATTCGCGAGGAATACAAGCATATTCAATTGGATATTGACAAGACTTTTGACTATTTGGAGAGGGATAGGGCCCAGCAACGACAATCGAAAGGTGCGGGTTTAAATGAGGAGGAATTGGAATATCTGGAAACTCAGATGATTAAGCTTCCGCAGCGGGCTGTCAAGTATGCCCGGATGCTTAGTGATTTGCAGTTTCGCGAAAATACGATCGCCATTAATGCTCAAAATTACCAAGATAAATTAAATCAAATAAGTCTTGACATCAAAGCCTGTAAAAAGTATAATGATAGTGATGCCGATTTAAGTTTTCTCGCAACATTCAGCACGCAAAATTGCCCGCAGTTTCAAAGGCAGATTCAGGCAGATTTAGGTTATTTCCAACACGGTTCGGGTTTGCTAGACAAAGCAATGGAAGCAATTCGAGGCGTTGTCTCCATTGAAGAAGCTTATCGGGATGCGAAACTTGAAGTTACGATTCAAGCAGTGGGCTTTGGTTTGGGAGTAGCGGGAGTAGTGGCTGGTGGCGCTCCTTATCTGATTAAACAAGACGCGCCCGATCGCAAATTTTACTTGCCATTATTGAGTAGTGTTGAAATTCATCCTTTTGTGTTAGTGCTATTGATTAGTTTGGGAGCCGGTGGCGCAGTGTGGTTTGTGTTTATGTTTGGAATCAAAATCAAGCAACTACTGCCTAAAATCAAGCAGCAGTTGCCACCTTTCAGGTAATATCAACTATTCCCCTCTTGGCCGTAAGCCTGCCAAGCCAAATCCACCAGCCCATTCACAATCGCCACAGCCACCACCGCCGAACCCTTCCGCCCCTCAATCCGAATATGAGGAATCATCGAATCGTGTAAGCGAGACTTAGCCACATCCACCCCCACAAACCCAGAAGGAGTCCCAATCACCAAAGCAGGGCGAATTTCCTCAGCCTCAATTAAATCGACGATCGCCGACAGAGAAGTTTGAGCTTGGCCAACTACAAAAATCCCTTCAGGATAGCGTTTAGCCAAGGTTTCAATCCCCCAAGCAGCCCGCGTTTTTTCCTTTTGAGGGCGCGTCAAAGCTTCCATTGAACAGTACACCGGATTGGCAAAGGTACTTTGGAGCAGTGGCGTAATCCCCACCTGCACCATGGGCACATCTACCACAATCGTAGTCCGAGCAGCCAAAGCTGCCGCCCCAGCTTGCAAAGCCTGATCGGAAAAACTGATTAAAGACTTATACTCAAAATCAGCAGTTGCATAAATCACACGGCGGACAATTTCATATTCCGCCGCCGAAAAACCATGATCGCCAATTTCGTTATCGATTAATCCCAGACTCTGGGCATCGCTTAAGTGCCATTCCATGTGTTGAATAGCTGTCGCCTGTGAATTATCAAGTATCAGCTTATCAGCTTTTAGTGATTGGTTAACTGCCAACTACCAACTGCCAACTGCCAAGGTAGAAACTAAGTTTCTGATGACGGTGAGGACTTGCCGAGTACGGGAGTGAGAAATGCTACCAAAGCCCCGATCGCAAAACCAGCCACATTGCGCACCAAAGGCAGCCACTCAGAAGTCCGAATCACCACAGGGCCGACACCGAAGGCAAAAAACAAGATGCCCCACAGAGGCGAAAAAATCAGCGCCCACTGCCAAGCCACCAACTGTCCCGGTTTCCGTGGTTGAGCTGCAAACCCGCAGATGACCCCGCCTAGCACCGAAGAAATTAAAGTCAAAATCCACTGTTCCCTAGGCAAACCGGGAACCACGCGACATCCACCTTGACGCAGACAGCCTTCGATCGACTCCAAAGATTCAATAATCGCTCGATCTTCCCCATTGTCCCGCACAAAAAACTGATTACCGTAGCGGGTTTGCAGTTCCACCCAAAAAGTGCGCGGCAACAGAGGATACAAAGAGTCTCCCACATTAAAGTTCAGGAGATTACCACCTCGCGGATCGGCAACTAACAGCACACTTTTTTGATCTAAGCCCCAATAGCTTTTGACAGCCAAACCGGGCGTGCGATCGTACTGAGTCAGCACTCGCAACTTCCAGCCAGTTTCCGCCTCAAAGGCATCTAAATTTTTTGTCAAGTCCTGTTCTTCAATCTCTGTAAGGGCTTTAGCTAAATCAATGATCGGAGTCTGAATTTGTGGCAACAAATCAGGATTGTTGAAAGCATGGGCTGCTGGTGCGATCGCCCACAGGGACAAAGCCAGGAAAAAGGCAGCAGCAGAGGCTAGAAATTTGCGTCGGAAAAACTGTGACATAGGAAGTTCTAATCTGGGTCTCAATTGTGAATGAATGCTAGCTGGCGGTTTTAACCAGAGGATAAGAGAAAACTCATATTTCTTTACAATTATTTACTTTACAGGAAGCGGGGGGGAAGGGGAAGAGTTGGGGTAAGGAAAGTTTTGAACACCCAACAGTCAACAATCACAGGACTAAAACTGAGATTTAGGCGCTACTCCGTCGCACAAATGCCGATCGCGATCGCTCACATTCGGATTAGTCCTCAGATAATCCCCCACCCAATCTCCGCCCCTCACTAACAAATCGTCCAGGTCCAAATTCCACAAAATCACCCGATTATCCCTACCAGCAGAAGCCAGAACCTTCCCATCCGGGCTAAAACTCACACTCATCACGCTGTCTTTATGTCCAGTCAAAGTTTTCAACAAAGTGCCGCTACGACTCCACAACTTCACCTTGCGATCGTAACTACCCGAAGCAATCAACAAACCATCCGGGCTAAAACTGACGCTAGTCACGCTGTCGCTGTGTCCATCAAGAGTCAACAACACAGAAGGAGAACAGGGGAACAGTGGAGCCGAAGGACAAGGCAACATATTAGTAATGCCATCTTCTTTTAAACTCCAGATTTTCACTGTTTTGTCATGACTTCCAGAAGCAAGCAGCAAGCCGTCGGGGCTAAAACTGAGGCTGGATACTCTCTGAGTGTGTCCCTCCAAGGTTTCCAACAACACCCCTGTACGACTCCAGAGCTTGATAGTTTTGTCCATAGAAGCAGAAGCCAGCCTTTGGCCATCGGGGCTGAAAGTAACGCTGAGGACGCGATTTTGGTGTCCTTCGAGGGTTTTCAGAGGTACGTCATCAAGTCGCCACAGCCTGATAGTTTTATCAAAACTTGCCGAAGCCAGGGTTTTCCCATCGGGGCTAAAACTTACCTGAGTAACTCGATCGGCGTGTCCTTCAAAGGTTCTCAGCAAGCGGCCCACAGGTTTAAACTTAGTAGCATCGAGGGGGTGTTTTCCATGAATATCCACCAGACTCCAGATTTTGACCGTTCTATCAGCACCACCAGAAGCAAGAGTTTGACCATCAGGGGAGAAACTGACGCCAAATACCCATTTGCTATGTCCCCGCAAAGTTGTTAGCAGCAAGTCTGTTTTGTCGATTGAATTTAGTTGTGGATTGTTTTGAAGTGGGCCGACATTCCAAAGTTTGACTGTGTTGTCCTCACCACCAGAAGCAAGAGTTTCATCATCGGGGGAGAAACTGACGGTGTAAACTTTAGAAGGTTTTCTATTTTCGCTGTGCCACAGATTCGCGATTAGCCTACCGTCAGAACTCCACAGTTTCACAGTACCATCATCGCTGGCCACGGCTATAATTTGACCGTTGTGGCTGAGACTGACCCAATTTACTGGTGCTAGTTGTGGGATGGTTTGCAGCAGTACGCCGATCGCTGCTAATCCCAAGAGTTGTTTGAGAAAAATATTCGCCCGGTATAGCTGTGCTTGACTCATGTTTTTGTCAGCTTCTGCTTTGTGCAGTCTGGCTTCTAAGCCGACGGTCGAATTTCTTGCAATTCGTCTGATAAATCTTCGACGAAGGCATTAATCAGTTCTGGTTCTAAGTAAAATTCTGCCCGTTCTGTCAAGTGTCCGATCGCAGCCCGTGCATCTTTAATAGAAAAACTTCGCAGTTGATAGCGGATGCTTTTGTCGAGAATATTATTATTAATGGCATCGAGATTGGGAAAGCGATCGCACTCCAGTAAATAATGTAAATAATCTTCTCTCATACAGAGTATTACTTTGACAAACGGGAGATTTAAAAATAAGCGTAAAAACTTATAAAACTGTTGTCTTTGAGCTACGGATGTTGAGACAAAGAAAAATTCTTCAAACTGGTCAAATATTAAAATAGTTAATAAATTATTATGGGAATGCAGTCGCTTCACCATTTGCTGGCGCAAGTGCTCGTAGTTGCAGCGCACCAAGATTAGGGAGAATTGCTGTTGAGACATCGCGATCGACCGTACCAGCGTTTTGAGCGATCGCTCGTTGTAGCTGGCAGTTTCTCGTAATTTAATCATGTCTGTCATGCGTGCACCCCATTTGCAGAAATAAATAACCTAATGATGACTGAAACTGTCTCTACTTATATACACTTATTTGCGTCAATAACTTTATACCTTTATTACTACGTAATTTTTCGCACTTATCTAGTCGCTTCGGCCCTACTGACCCTAAGTCACTGTTTGTCGGTTTACAACTTGAAACAATAATTCCCATTCCGTATCGTTGACTGCTCCCAACAAGTCATCGCGATATTCTTGAATGACACTTTCCAAACATTCGCGAGTAAAAGGCGGGTCTTCGTGCTGCAAACAGCTATACAACAGCATCAGTAGATTGCGAACGTGACCGCCACTAATGCGGCAGAGTCTGTCTAAGGTTTCAGGAGAGTCGAATACCTTGGAAATCAAATCGAGGCGTTGGGAAGGAGCAACCTTGGGGAAGGCTCTAGCCAATACGAGCTGGCGTAGTAGGGCCATTCCTTCCGAGTGGTCTTGGCCCGATCGAATTTGCACCGGTACCATCGGCATCACCTTGGGTTTAACTCCAAATCTACTGGCGAGTCTACCGAAGTCATTGGAAAAAATTAAAGTCAGAGGAATAGTGTAGACTACGTGGCAATTGAGTTTTTTCAACTGTTCGCCACGGTCTAAAAACAGGTATTCTGGCTGGGTGCGTCCGCTGGGTTTGAGACCTCCGTCGAGGCGATCGAGGTTATCAACAATCACTGCGAGTCCTTTTTTACCTTGACGTTTGAGTTCGAGGTTGGCTACATCCAGGAGTTCTTCGTTAATTGACTGCAAGATGCTATTAGTGCGGGGTTCGAGGTATTGTCTAAGCTGCGATCTTAGTTTGGGAGAGTCTTTAGTTTTAGCAGTAACTCTAGCAATCCCTACAGATAACTCTGCTTCTGCGGATAAATCAATGGGAGTCTGCAAAAATTCTGCGACTTCTGCAAACAGATTAGTGAAATAACTTGGTCTGAGTTTAATTTTAGCTGACTCCATCGTTTCGCTGACTTGGCGAGCAATGCTCAGCAAAATATCGCTGATGTCTACGTCACCCATATCTAAATCTTGAGAAGACTCAAAGTAAACGACGTAAAAACCCTCTTGCTCTAGCTCAGCTTTAAGTCGAAACAATTCAGTAGATTTGCCACAACCGATATGTCCTGTAAATAGTTGACAAGTAGGCTGGTCTGGGGAGATACGGGTAATTGTCCGCTGCAAAGATTCAATGATTTTACCGCCCCGTACCGAAGCAAAATCAATGTAGTATTGATAATCTCCTGGGTCGCCCGCGACAAGGGTCTTGCTAGGGTTGCAGGCTTTATAGAATCTGTCTAATTCCAGTGCGATCGCAATTGAAGCTAACTAAAAGTTAAATTTTACAGAGAAAGTATATACTTTCAAACTCTAGTTTAGTTTGAATTTTAGCCTTTTGCCCTGTGGGGTAATGCCCTCAATACCTAAACAACCTCTGTCTGCTCATCGGCTTCCCTAGGCTGGAATTCTGAATAATTAACTAATTTTTAGGTGTAAGCTGGATCAGTAATCTTACTGAGCTGATGATGAATTTGGGTAATTTTGCGGAGATCTGCTTAAATAGTAGGGAACAACAAGGCAGCTTGAGAAAGATTCAATAGTTTTGAGTTGCCCATACTTTATAATTACCAAATTGTCAAGAGGTAGATGGCTAGTTTTGCATCAGTGTCAGAAACAGAGTTAGGGCACAGGCGCCAACAGTTGCAGCGGCTTCGTCGCGCTCGATTGGCGACTGTGGTGTGGCAAATGCTGGCTGCCTGTGGGATGGCTGGGGGTCTAGTGTGGTGGATAGCCCAGCCGACTTGGTTGATTGCTCGATCGGAACAAGTGAAGGTGGAGGGGAATCATTGGCTTTCGGACAAGGCAGTCCGGTCTTTGATGCCACTTGCTTACCCCCAGTCTCTGTGGGGGATTCAACCACAAGCCCTAGCTTCTAAACTCGAAGCCACCGGCCCGATCGCCAAAGCCAAGGTGACTCGCAACCTATTTCCACCGAGTTTGACGGTAGAAGTGGCAGAAAGGCTGCCGGTGGCGGTGGCCCAACCTAGGGCGGTGGCCACCGGTCACAGCGACAAGCAAAAAGTAGGGTGGTTGGATGCTAAGGGAGGTTGGATGCCCTTTGACAGCTATACTACTGATAAACAATCCCAAAGTAGCTCCCTGGGTAACAACAGTCAGGAAACACAGTCTCAGCGTTCTTTGCCAAGTTTAAAAGTCATCGGAGACTGGGAACTCTATCGCGCCGAATGGCCTCCGTTTTACCAAGGGTTGAGCACTTTGACGTTGAAAGTGTTTGAAATAGATTGGCAAGACCCCAATAACTTGATCCTGAAAACAGAGATTGGAACTGTACACCTAGGCCCCCATAGTTCCAGAACCATCGAGCAACTGAAAGTTTTAGACCGGATGCGACAATTGCCAAAACAGCTAGATGCCAGCAAAATTGCCTACATTGACTTGAAAAATCCGGCTTTTCCCGTCGTCCACCGAACCTCCATCCTCCGGAGTTCTGAAAACTCAAGTCCCTCACCAACTCGCCTGCAGAATTGAGCTTCGCCATCGCCCTACTGAGACAGCCCCAGGGAGAAGTCAAGCAAAAATAATGAATCGAAAGATTTCGATGGATTTAACTCTCGGCTAGTTCCTAGACCAAATCCAGGCTTGCGAATATTTAGCCTTGCTTGCGCTAGTTTTTTGCGCAACTTAGCCTATAGTTGATTGTAAATTAGTGCTTAGCTAAAAAGCTGTAAAGTTCATACTCCTGGGATCTCTACTGACAACCAAGGCGCGCGCTAACCATACCGGAGAAATCCGGCGGGGAGAAATCCCCAAATCAAACGCCCTACCGAGGCGGATCTTTTGAGAATAATATCGGTAGTCTCTATCCTGCAATGTCAGCAGGTATGCCAAGGAGTTTCACCACTTTTGAGGCGCAACGGTTCCCTCACCGACCACAGGAATAGTTATGTCACCCTTACCATGCTTTCCTTTTCCTCTCATCACCGCTCGGCTGAGCGCTCACGTCGAAGCCAAACTGAGTAAAGCATTGGCGGGAGTCTCCAAGGAGGAAGAGAGATGACCCTGAATCCTAAACAGGGGTCTGGCGAAGACAGTCCCCCTTCCGAAGAAGTCAAAAATTTTCCGGTGGCCTACGATTCCACCAATCCATTTAGACGCAAGTCTGGTTATGTAAATGTAGATAGTATTGATATCGATCCTATGGTCAATCCCAAAGAAATCATGCCCAGTAGTGCAGCCAAAATCAAAGTAATTGGCGTCGGCGGGGGTGGGGGCAATGCCGTTAACCGCATGATTGCTAGCGAGGTTTCGGGCGTAGAATTTTGGTGCGTGAATACTGATTCCCAAGCTCTAGTTCTATCCAACGCACCCAAACGCTTGCAAGTAGGACAAAAGCTGACTCGCGGTTTGGGTGCAGGAGGCAATCCTGCCATCGGTCAAAAGGCTGCTGAGGAATCTCGCGACGAAGTGGCCAATGCGTTAAATCACGCAGATTTGGTGTTTATCACCGCAGGTATGGGCGGCGGTACGGGTACGGGCGCGGCACCGATTGTGGCTGAGGTTGCTAAGGAAATGGGCGCTTTGACTGTGGGGATAGTCACCCGACCTTTTACTTTTGAGGGGCGGCGTCGTACCAGTCAAGCTGAGGAAGGCATCGCAGAGTTGAAAAGCCGAGTCGATACGCTGATCGTGATTCCTAACGATAAGCTGTTGTCGGTGATTTCGGAACAAATGCCTGTGCAAGAGGCTTTTCGAGTTGCTGACGATATCCTGCGCCAAGGGGTTCAGGGTATTTCTGATATTATTACTATTCCTGGTTTGGTAAACGTTGACTTTGCTGACGTGCGGGCTGTCATGGCTGATGCAGGTTCGGCGCTGATGGGTATTGGCGTGGGTTCTGGCAAGTCGCGGGCTAGGGAAGCGGCGATGCAGGCGATTTCTTCGCCTTTGCTGGAGGCTTCGTCTATAGAGGGCGCTAGAGGTGTGGTGTTTAACATTACTGGCGGTACTGATATGACCCTGCACGAGGTGAATGCGGCGGCGGAAACCATTTACGAGGTGGTCGATCCCAATGCCAATATTATATTTGGCGCGGTGATTGACGAGCGGCTTCAGGGCGAAATTAAGATTACTGTGATCGCTACTGGTTTTTCAGGGGAAATTCCAGCGCAGCAGCCGGTGAGTAGGACGCAAAATGCTAATGCTCCTTGGCGTGCTGCTACTGTTCAGGTGGCTCCGGCTCAATCGACGCCTGACCCGAAACAGCAACAGGATTCGGCATTGGATATTCCGGCTTTTTTGCGCAAGCGACTCCCACCAAGATGATTTGGAATTTGGGATTTGGGATTGAACCTTAAATCTTAAATCTTAAATTTCAAGGGTTTGACCTGGTTCGGGTTCGAGAAGTTGGGTTGTAAGTCCTGAATTTGCCAGTAAGTGGCGAAATTCGGCGATGCTGCCGATCGATCGCACCAACATTGGCAAAATGCCCGTGGCTCGGATGTCTCCCATAGTTGTAGGTAGGAAAAACCTAGGCTTTAGGGCTTGGGCGAGGCTCAGGGCACCCGATGGTCCGATGATGACTTGTCCGAGGAATGGGAAAATTTGACCGATGACAGGGGCGATCGCTACGTCTACTGTCTCTATTTTTTGTTTAACTTTTTCTAGGTTTGGTAAGTGCGGTTCGTAGTAGAGTGTTTCACCGCTGGTTAAGTCTTTGAGCAAATAACCGTTTTCTTCCTGTCCGGGCTGGATTTCGGCTCCGGGAACTGCGGTTATTTGTAACTTTTCTTGATAATTAAATTCTTGCCAATTTGCTAAAGATGTGATATCAGTGTAGCCTAAACTGCTGAGGACTTTGGCGGCGGTGGGAGATGCGATCGCAGGAATGGTGCGATCGAGCCGTTCGAGGGTAGGTTTGTGGCAGTGGTCGTCTAATCCTTGGGAAATCAGCAACAAGTCGATGGGCGGTAAGGTGTCGGGAGTGAAAGCAACAGGCGTGTTGTGGTAGGCGGTGAACAGCCACGGTTGACCGTAAAATACGAGGGGATCTACCAGCCAGGGATCGACGAGGATAGTTTTGTCTGCTACGTGAAAAATCCAAGAATTTAGGTCAATTCTGGTGAGTTTCATGGCTGTTTTAAATAATACTTTACAATTCTTTCTATCATAGCAATTTAGTTGCGATTTTAACCAGAAGCTTCTCTGGAAGGAACTTATCAAAAAGCCGAAGAAATCAGAAAGGCGATCGCAAAACTACAACTCAATTATCAAGGAAAAAAGATAACATCTATTACCGCTTCACTCGGAGTAGCTTCCTACCCCGATCGAGGTAGGACTGGTTTTGCGGTGATTCAGGCGACCGATGCTGCGCTGTATCGAGCCAAGGCTGCTGGACGCAATCAGGTGATTGTTGCCGATCGATCGGGATTGAAGATAAATCTAACATACTCCTGTTTATAGCCTGACTCAAAATAATCTACCAAAGTCACCTAGTAAATAGGCTAACTGATACAATCGTGGTGATTAAATTAATTAAGGAAATGCTAGATATGGAAAAAACACATACTATTTCTGATGTTGAGCGAGCCAAAAATGTCATTTTATTGGCAGACGATAATGAAGCAAATATTGAAACTTTTTGTTCTTATTTGAGTGCTTGTGGGTATGAAATTATTATTGCCAATAATGGTAAGGAGGCGATCGAAATTGCTACCACAGCCACTCTTGATTTAATTCTGATGGATATTCAAATGCCAATTATAGATGGTTTTGAAGCTATCCTAACCTTGCGTAAAGAACCAAAATTAGACAGAGTTCCCATTGTGGCGCTCACAGCCCTAGCACTGGTAGGCGATCGCGAGAGATGTTTGGCTGCTGGTGCTAATGAATATTTGTCTAAACCAGTTAAAATGAAATTATTAGTAACTACTATTCGACAATTGTTAGGAGAATTTTAGACGGGGATTGGCTAGTGTTGTTAGCTAATTTTTGCGGGTTTGCTTCGATGGGCGAAAACATTAGGTATTTTCAGGAATTTTAAAAGCTGGTTGTCGATCCGGTAATGGTATCCCGATCGGGCGATCGCCTGTTTGCAAAATATATCGCTCTTTGAAGGGCGATCGCACCCAACATTTTGAGCAAGTTCCACTTAGGGAATAGAAAGAGTTATGAACTACTATCGCTCTCGCATCGCATCCAACCCCGACGACATCCAACTTTACCATCAGGCATTGACAATCAAGCCAGATGATACTGGGTAATGCGTTAGTTAGGCAAAATCACTTTGATGATGCGATCGCTGCTTACGCGCTTGGCTGAAACGATAAGTAGGTAAGCGGGATTAAACAAATCTATGTAACAGTATGTAAACATTGCTCTGTCAGCCACGCTTAGGGTATTTGGATACTTTACGATCGTTTACATAGTTTTGTTTTACAGCACCTACCTACTTATGGTAAGCTTAAGCTTACTCGCTAAATAAATCTCTCACAACTACAGGAGGGCATATGCCTTTATCTTCTGAAACGCAAAATTCTCATTCGGACAAAACCACCCTAATCAATACTCTCTTAACACTTTATAAGTTCGTCAAACTTGCTTTCCGTCTTCGTCCATTTGGGGAATATAATTATAATTATGATTATATTCCAAGCCTCGCTATGACGAGTTCGCCTCGATTGCCTGTGCCTGTCATTAATCTCAATATACCAAGTGAAGAGCTACCAAGTAAAGAATGGGTGATGCTAGTCGTACAAAAAATAACAATTTTAAATGCTAATAAAGCCCGAAAATTTGAAAACGATATTCCATCTTTTAGTGTGGGACCTAGCACAGAAGAAAGTTCATTTTTTGATGAAAAACTGCAAGTATTGAAAGATATTGAACAAGAAATTAAGAGCGTTGATAGTAAAGAATATTTGACAAATATTGCTTGGAAAATAGCCTCGACTGCTAAACAAATCACGCAAGAACTTTCTCCTGGAGGAGTATCTTTCAGCGTAGATGATCCTATTGAATCGGCAGAAAGTTCTGCAATTGATGAGCAGCTAAGAGATATAGATGAGCAATTTGCTAAAGCCTACCAATCTAGTGAAACTTCAGAGGAATTAGACTTTAGTGTTGGTGTTGGATCTGACTTGGAAGATAGGTCAGGAGAATCGCTGGATTTAGCTTTTAAGGAAATTATCAAAGAAAACATAAAATTGTTGGAATTAGAAAGTGAGCCAAGTTCAAATGTAGATTTTTCTACAGAATTTAAAGATTTTCCCAGCATGGAGGATTACAATAAATTATTTGTAGATATCCGCTTACCCCAGATTAGCCAAAGGTTTCAAGAAGATTTAATTTTTGCCTATATGCGAGTTGCTGGGCCAAACCCACTTATGCTCCAGCAGCTATCAGAACAAAATAAACCTTTGCAGATTACCAACGAAAAATATCAGCAAATAATCGAAAAGTTTGAGTTTTCCGACTCCCTTGAAGCTGCTCTGCAAGAAGGCCGACTTTATCAAGCCGATTATTCCATGTTAAAAGACATGGCACAGGGGAGTTTTCCAAACAACGTCAAAAAATACCCTGCTGCGCCTTTAGCATTATTTGCGGTTCCCCCAGTTAATAGTTCATCTCGTTCTCTAATCCCAGTAGCTATTCAATGCCAGCACCCTTCTGTCAGTGAAAATCCACCCGTATTTACGCCGCTAGATGGTGACAACTGGATGGTAGCTAAAACCATTGTTCAAATGGCGGATAGCAACTACCACGAATTAGTTAGTCATTTAGGTCGCACTCATTTATTTGTAGAACCTTTTGTTCTAGCTACTAAGCGGAAATTGCCAGCAGATCACAAATTAAGAATTTTGCTAGATCCTCACTTTGAAGGAACTATATTAATCAATTACGGGGCTCATAAAACCTTAATTGCTAATGGAGGAAAAGTAGATCAGCTTCTAGCTAGCACTATTGAGGACGATCGAGTTACTACCGTTGAAGGAGCAAAAATCTATTTGCACAACTTCAATGATGTAATGTTTCCCAAAACATTGACAAAGCAGGGTGTCCGCAACAGCGATCAGTTACCCGATCATCCTTATCGAGATGATGGACTGCTGATTTGGGATGCTATTCATACCTGGGTTGGTGCTTATTTAAGCATTTACTACACTAGCGACCAACAGGTACTCGAAGATAAAGCTTTACAAAATTGGGCACAGGAATTAGTTTCCGACCAAGGGGGTCGCCTAAAGAATTTTGGAGAAGATGCTTCAGGTGCAATTAAAACACTCAATTATTTAATTGATGCTGTCTCTAGTGTCATTTTTACTGCAAGTGCTCAGCACGCGGCAGTAAATTTTCCTCAATCGGAATTAATGAGCTATGCGCCGGCTTTTCCTTTCGCTATCTACTCCCCAGCACCTACAAGTTCTGAGAAACAAGAGAACTTTATAAGTATGCTACCTTCTCTAGACCGCTCCCAAACCCAAATTGGGGTGACATATTTACTTGGTTCGGTATATTACACGCAGCTAGGTCAATACAACAAAGGACACTTTAAAGATGCAAAAGTCATGTTACATTTGGGCGAGTTTCAAAATCAGCTAAGAGATATTGAAATGGAGATTAGCAAGAGAAACCGTTCCCGCCTCATGCCTTACAAATTCTTGCTACCTTCTCAAATTCCCCAAAGTATAAATATTTAGTTCTACTAGAACTCTTGCAAAAATCCAAAGCACCCCACCCCAACCCTCCCCTTATTAAGGGGAGGGAGCAAGATTATTCTTGTTTCTCCCCTTAATAAGGGGGGACTAAGGGGGGTAAATTTGACTTTTGCAAGAGGTCTACTTGATTGATTCAGGCAGCGCAACCCAAAGTAGATAGCTGCCTGATAACATAGGCCCAGAAGTAGAAACAAAACACCGCCATCAGAAACCTGGTTCCTTTACCCAACCGTTCAGCCATTTTTTCTTAAGTGAGTAAATGCCATGCCAATTGAAAAAGTACCTAATACTTCCTTGAATTACTACCTGATTGCCTTTGATAAAGATGGCAACGAACGCGATGAAGCTGATGGGAAGAAACTAAGCGAACAAATCTTCTCAGCACTAGCCAATGAGCCAATAACAGATGTATTCCTGATGAGCCACGGGTGGATGGGTGACATCCCCGCAGCACGTAACCAATACAACGACTGGATTGGTGCTATGGCTAAACAAACAGCCGATATTGAAAAAATCAAACAGGTGCGATCGGGATTTCGTCCCTTAATGATAGGAGTGCACTGGCCTAGCAAGCCTTGGGGCAATGAAGATTTGACAAGTTCGGTGTCCTTTGACATTAACGACGAAGATCCACGCGAGCAGTTAGTTGATGAATATGCCTCGCGCATCGCGAACACAGAAGCAGCCCGACAAGCCCTGCACACAATTCTCAACTCGGCGAGCGAAGACAATACACTTGATAGCTTGCCACCAGAGGTACTAAGCGCCTACCAAGTGTTAAACCAAGAGGCTGACTTGGGTACCGAAGGTGAAGGTGGGGCACCGGGTTCCGATTGGGAAGGTTTCGATCCAGAAGCCATCTATGAAGCGAGTAAAGATGAACCAGTAAGTTTCAGTACCGACAGCAGCTCAGTCTGGGATAAGGTTTTGGACCCCCTACGGGTACTGTCTTATTGGAAAATGAAAGAACGCGCTCGCCAAATTGGTGAGAACAGTGGGTTCAACTTGTTAAAAACATTGCAAGAGAAGGCTGCTGAAACGGTGCGATTCCACCTGATGGGTCACAGTTTCGGATGCATTGTTGTCTCTTCCATCCTGTCGGGTCCAAAAGGAAAGGGCATCTTAGTCCGCCCAGTGGATTCTCTGGCGTTGGTACAAGGCGCTGTATCGCTCTGGTCTTACTGTTCAAAGATTTCATACGAACGCGATCGGCCTGGTTACTTTAATACAATCATCGCTCAAAGTAAAGTCGCAGGTCCGATCGTTACAACTCACTCCCAGTTCGACTATGCAGTCGGCAGGATGTACCCCCTAGCGGGAAAAACTGCCTTTAGTAGTGTGGATTTTGCCCCCGGTCAATTGCCTAAGTATGGTGGAATTGGCAGCTTTGGTCTAGGTGGAGATGATCTCGCAGCGGAAAACACGAATATGCTCCCCTGCGATGCCTCTTATGATTTTAAACCGGGCAAAATCTATAACCTGGAAAGCAGCAAATTTATTTGTAACGTCGAGCTAGGAGGACCAACTAGCGGTGCCCATTGCGACATTGCCAAACCCGAAGTTGCTCATGCCGTGTGGTCGGCAGCTTATCCCACGTAACCCCTAGGGTTGGACCAAATTTTTTTGCCTGTCAGAACGGATAGAAACTCAGAAAGCCCCTGTACAAAAAGCTTGTGGGGTTTCTATCTGTTTTATATTTATCAAATAGCGATTGTTAGCGTAACCAATCAGGAAATAAAAATATGAACGAAGAAGACCTGCTATTTTTTAATGGAATTAATGGCTCGACGGGTGATTATTTGCTCCCCCCTCTGACTGCGGAGCAAGTATCTAGAATTGCCCAAGGCGAAGAATTTGCTCCAGAAGATATAGAAGATATCCAGCTAAAAAAGCGACAAAATGAAGAGCCTGATTTTGCTGTTATAGAGGGAGTAGACCCCAAAAACCTAGCTGAAACAGGTTGGGGAGTAATTTTCGCTCATAATGTCGATCCGGCAATCCGGGAGGCACTCAGCGAACTATTAGATCACCGCAAAAGGCAAGCCACCCAGAAGAAAGAAAAATACTACCAGGAATACAGTGGTGTCAAGGGTTATCGTCCGGGCGAGTCAAAAAATCAGTTTCTGTCGCGTCAGGGAGTAGGGCCAGGGCCAGCCGATCCAGACAAAATGCCCTATTACCTACTAATTGTTGGAGATCCTGTAACAATTCCCTATCGCTTTCAGTGCCAGCTCGATGTTCAATACGCAGTGGGTCGCATTTATTTTGATACGCTACAGGAATACGCGCAGTACGCTCACAGTGTAGTAGAAGCTGAAACTAGCAATTTATCCCTATCCCCAAGCGCTGCCTTTTTCGGCGTGTGCAACCCAGGAGACGCTGCGACTAATCTCAGCACTCAAGACCTGATTCAGCCGTTATCTGAATGGGTTGTCGAGGAACATCCTAACTGGAATGTAAAAACGATTCTTAAAGAAGAAGCAACCAAGGCCCGCTTGGGGCAACTGCTAGGAGGTAGCGAAACGCCTGGTTTGCTTTTCACTGCCAGCCATGGCATGGGCTTTCCCAATGGCGATCCGCGTCAGTTGCCCCACCAAGGCGCATTGCTGTGCCAAGACTGGCCGGGTCGCGAATGGGGACGAAAGCCGATCCCGGAAGATTTTTACTTTTCTGGGGATGATATTGGCGAACAAGCCCGCTTGCTAGGGCTAATTGCTTTTCACTTTGCTTGCTATGGCGCAGGTTGCCCCCAAAAAGATGAATTCGACGGTCACAAAAAATCCCTTTCTGAACGACCAGACCTTGCACCGTATCCCTTTATTGCCCGCTTACCGCAAAAACTCTTGAGTCATCCCAAAGGAGGTGCTCTCGCTGTAATTGGTCACATCGATCGCGCGTGGGGCTGTTCTTTCTCCTGGTCAGACATTCGCGGTTCTAGTGCAGAAAAAAGGCAGATCGCAGTTTTTCAGAGTACCGTGAAGCGTTTGCTAGAAGGTCATCCAGTGGGGTCAGCGCTAGAATATTTTGACCAGCGCTATGCTGAAATCTCCTCCGACCTTAGCGTTGAGCTAGAAGACATCAAGTTTGGGGGAATCCCCAACAATCAGAGTTTGGCTGGTATGTGGACGGCTAATAATGATGCTCGCAACTATGGCATTATCGGCGATCCAGCAGTCCGGCTGGTTGTCAGTGATAGTAAAGAGGCCAGCACCGATCGCCCTACGATTGAAACTGTCTATTCGCCTTCTAATCTGGCACAGGGTTTGGTTCAGGAAACTCCAGAGCAAGTTGTTGATGAAGCTGCTCTGAAGCAAGTTCAGACGCAACTTATATCATCATTAGAGCAATTTGTCAATACCGCCCAAAAAACTCCTGTTGACAGCGCCGAAAGTATGCAGACAGCAACGTCAATAGCCACCAATCTCTTGAATGTGTTGAAGGGATTGAGTTAATAGCGATCGCACCTCAGCTCACGGCTGCCGGGACTTTTGCCGCGCAGCTTTCAGGTTGTTAGGGAGCGATCTGCCACAGCGGACTTGTATCCTGGTTTCGGTCTGAAGCTCCCTAATTTTTTGTTGAACTACTAGCAGTGCCAATATCATCACAAAGATGGCGATCGCTCTTACTGAGATCGTCGGCAGGGAGGTTCTTCAGATAGTCACGCACCCAATCGCAGTTCATTGCTACGAGTTCATCCATTTCTCCGATTTTCCACAGGCGAGCGGTGCCGTCTCCTCCAGCAGTGACTAGCTGCTTGCCATCGGGGCTGAACCTGGCATTATGGACTGGGCCTTGATACCCTTGGAGAACGGCTAACTGCTTGCCGGAAGTGTCCCACAGACGGGCGGTACCGTCTTCTCCAGCAGTAACTATGAGCTTGCCATCCGGGCTAAACTCCCCACCCAAGAGCTTTCCTAGATGCCCTTTGAGAACGTGCAACGGATTGCCTTTTATGTCCCACAGACGGGCGGTGCCATCTGCTCCCGCAGTGACTAGGAGCTTGCCATCGGCACTAAATTCGGCACCCCCAACTAGGCCTAGATGCCCTTTGAGAACGTGCAACGGATTGCCTTTTATGTCCCACAGACGGGCGGTACCGTCTTCTCCAGCAGTAACTATGAGCTTGCCATCCGGGCTAAACTTCGCATCATAGACATTACCTTGATGCCCTTTGAGAACGTGCAACGGATTACCTTTTATGTCCCACAGACGGGTGATGCCGTCTGCTCCCGCAGTGACTAGGAGCTTGCCATCCCCACTAAACTCCGCATCATAGACATTACCTTGATGCCCTTTGAGGACAGCCAACGGATTGCCTTTTATGTCCCACAGACGGGCGGTGCCATCTGCTCCCGCCGTGACTATGAGCTTGCCATCCGGGCTGAACGCCACGTTTTTGACATTACCTTGATGCCCTTGGAGGACAGTCAACGGCTTGCCAGAGGTGTACCACAGACGGGCGGTGCCGTCTGCTCCCGCAGTGAATATGAGCTTGCCATCATCACTAAACTCCGCATCATAGACATTACCTTGATGCCCTTTGAGGACAGCCAACGGCTTGCCCGACGTGTTCCACAGACGGGCGGTGCCATCTTCTCCAGTAGTGAGTATGAGCTTGCCATCCCGGCTGAACTTTGCATCATAGACATTACCTTGATGTCCTTTGAGAACGGTCAACTGCTTGCTGGTGGTGTCCCATATGCGAACGCTGTCGTCTAATCCAGCAGTGACTAAAAGCTTGCCATTCGGGCTGAACATGGTGCTATTGTCCTCACCTTGATGTCCTTTGAGAACAGCCAACTGCTTGCCTGTAGTGTCCCACAGACGGGTGGTTTCGTCTAATCCAGCAGTGGCTAGGAGCTTGCCGTCCGGGCTGAACACCACGTTATTGATATCACCTTTATGCCCATAGAGAGTGACAAACAGCTTGCCTTTTGTGTCCCACAGGCGGGCGGTTTGCCACAGGTGGGCTTTGTTGTCTTGCCCACCACTGACGAAAAGCTTGCCATCCGGACTGAACGCCACGGTATAGACCTCACCTTTATGCTGTTTGCGGTCGGTCGATCGTTCACTGGAAGTGTCCCACACATGAATGAAGCCCTCGTCTCCCGCAGTGACGAAAAGCTTGCCATTCGGGCTTAACGCCACGCTATTAACCTCACCTTGATGCTCTTTGAGAATGCCCAACGGCTTGCCTTTTGTGTCCCACAGACGGGCGGTGTTGTCTTTTCCAGCAGTGACTAGAACCTTGCCATCCCGGCTGAACAGGGCGCTCTTGACCTCGCCTTGATGCCCTTGGAGAACGGCCAACTGCTTGCCTTTTGTGTTCCACAGGCTGGCGGTGCCGTCTTTTCCAGCAGTGACTATGAGCTTGCCATCCGGGCTGAACATGGCGCTATTGACCTGACCTTGATGCCCTTGGAGAACGTGCAACTTCTTGCCTTTTGTGTTCCACAGGCTGGCGGTGCCTTCTTCTCCAGCAGTGACTAGGAGCTTGCCATCCGGACTGAATGCCATGCTCTTGACCTTGCCTTGATTCGTTTTGAAATCGGCCAACTTCTTGCCTTTAGTGTCCCACAGGACGATCGTTGACACCGAGCTAAATACGCTTTCAGATCCACTGCTAGCTATAGTCTTACCATCCGGGCTGAAAGCTGTAGTATAAATTTGCCTTTGATTGCTTTCTAAACGGTTCAGTTCCTGCCCTGCATAAATTGTATGGGACAGCTTGCCTAGCACTTGATTCCTTAACCCAGCCTTTGGCCAAAGTTTTTGCCAGAATGAGTGCTTGAGTGCTTTGGCAGCCTGTAAACTGCCTATCCTTGCATCCAATGTTTGATTGGAAGCCAAGCTGGCTTCAGCAGATTCTAAAAAACCCTGAATTTGCGCAATTTCTGATTCTCTCCACTTAAATCCAGCAAAAATGGCAAATCCACCCAAGATAAAAGCGGCGCTCACAGCCGCCATGAGTATACGCTTTCTGCGTTGTTCCTCAAGCTTGCGAATGCGATCGCGCAACTGGACACAAGCCTTGACATACTCAGCCTCAAATTGGTTAAGATGCACAAATTTGGGATGCTTCAACAGCACCTCAGCATCTTCTAATCTTCCCCCCTGATGTACTAAATAGCTGTCTTTGTCTGGCTGCTCCTTGTGGTTGTGCCACTCCTCTGCCGCCTGATTAATCGTTTCCCGCAGTTGCAAGTCAGTGCGATTCTGATTCAACCAATTTTGCAACGCCGGCCAGTAGCGGATTAAAGCTTCATGAGCCACTTCCACCTCTTCCTTTCCCGTCGCTTCGTTCCGACTGGTAACTACCAGCCGCACCCCTTCACCCGACAACTGCTGCACCAACTTCCTTGTCGCGGCTAACTCATCGCCTGTTTGCACTAAATCCTCTAACTCCACTCTGCGGCGCGTGTCCCGTCGCTTCTCCCCTGCTACAGCACTCGCATCCAAGCGAGTTAAGCGCAGGAAAATATTCCGGACTTGCTCTTGCTCGGCCACTGACAAGCGATTGTAGAAATCATCGGCAGTCTTAGCGATCGCCTTTTCGACTCTGCCAATCGCCTGGTACTCCTCATCGCACAACCACCGCCCCCGCCGTCGCTTCCACAGTTCCTGCAACGCATATTGCAGCAGCGGCATCGCTCCAGGCTCCCCTTCCACGTCATTGAGAATCGAGTGGCTCAAGCCCGATTCAAAGCGCAGTCCCGCACTATCTGCCTGCATCTTCATGGCTGTAATCAGTTCCGCAGGTGCCATCGGCCCAACCAATTTTTGTCGGGTTTCAATCCGCTTTCTCAGTTCGGGGTAGAAGGTACACTCTCCCAAAAAGTCAGCCCGCATCGTGATTACAACTTTCCGCCGCTCGGCAATATTTAACAACTTTTCGATGAATGCTTGCCGATGGTCTTTATCCTCACAGAGTGTAAAAAGTTCCTCAAATTGGTCTACTACTAATATTGAATGTGGCTCTAATACCTTCGATAATCTTTTTAATTGTCTTTCTAGCTGTCTCAGAGGCTCTTTTCCTGGCGTCATGTAAGCCCACTGGAGGCTTAGCTCCTCCTCTTTGAGCTTAGGAATCAGCCCCGCTAACACCACCGATGACTTGCCACTACCCGAAGTGCCGATTACGGCTAAGAAATTGTCCTTCGCCAGTTCTTTTTGTAAGTCCTTAATCAGCTCGTCACGCCCAAAGAAGAACTTGTGGTATTTTTTATCACCGAAGGAAGACAGCCCAGGGAAGGGGCACTCAGCCTTGTATTCTGGTGGTTCCTTACCCAAGGCTGCCAGAGCGTCAAAAGTGAGATCGAGCACTTGGTCGCAGAGGTTGTTGAGTTCAACTATTGCCTGATGACGATCTGAGCGGGCGGTGCGTGAGTCGGCTCCCCTGGTATTTTTTAGCGTCTTTACCTGGGTTTCAAACCTCTGTTTGAGTACGGAGGCATGAGGGGCTCGCTCTTGCAGGAGCTGTTGCAGCTTTTCCAGACCATACTCGATTTCCTCGTCTGTCAGTTCTCGATCGTCGAGGCGATCGCTGAACAAGGGACGTCCACCCAAGCGGCTGAATAGGGCTGGTACTGTAATATCGTGGCGCTTGGACAGTCCGGCTGTGGCTTCTTGCAGGGCCGTGTCTACTTCTCCGGACTCTCTGAGTCGTCGGTAAAAGCTCTGTCCTAGAGCCAAGCCTGTCTCTACGCTCACTTTGCGGGTCATGGCGATGACTGCGGGCATCCCCAGATTTCTGACTAATCGCTGAGCTAATCCGCCTAATGCTCCTTCGGCTCTGGGGTCGGCACTCTCACAAGTGCAGAGGAAGGCAAAGTGAGGTAAACTCCTCTGATAATTACCGATGTTCTTCAATTCTCCGATCAGGTCTTCCGCAGTTACTGGCAGAACTTGATTGTCAGCTTGCGCCCAGTATAAAACTGTCTCACCTGTCGCCATCAGCTTGCCGTGGCAGATCAAGTGGAGTAAGGTGTAGGGTTTCTTGGCATTCGTCAGTTGCTTAGATAGTTCTTGTAGCGTGGGCGGACCGAGGGCACCTGTAACGTCATTTGCTAGCATATCGTAAGGAATATCACCGAGAGCTGCTTTGACTCCTGATAAGGCTGCCTCAACATCAAAGGGCGCTAGTTGATATTTTCCTATATTCGAGGGACTGGCTGCCAGCACCAGCGATCGCAAGTCACGCCGCCCAATTGGCGGAAAGCGGCGATCTATAATAGTGGGAATGTACAGGGAAAATGGCACGCGCTGGTTACGGGCTAAAAGATACCAATCTCCGTCGGCATCAATCGGAGCACACAGTCGTTCCCAATGTAAGGTCTTGACTTTATCGTTGTCCGCCGCTTCAATTGAGAGTAAAATTCGCAGGCGGCAGTCTTGGGTACTCTTGGATAGGGCGCGAACAAAAGTCTCGCGCACAGCTCCTCGAAACAGGGCTTGGCCCAAAAGGATGCCATATTCTTTCTCGTTCTCTTGCTGTTGGGTGAGTTTGTTTAAGTCATCCTGAGTTAGCTCAAGAGTCTCTTTTGAATGGGTGGTTAGCCCATCTGGTTGCTTACACCTGACAACAATCGGCCAGCTACTCACACCTGATTGGCTCTGGATGGTAATCTCGAACTCGAAGGCGTTCATGCGTCATGTCCTCTCATTATTTCTTGCTCTCCATGTAGATTTTTATTGAATTCCAGTGGATAAATATTTAGCTTCCGATTTCAAAAACCGCATGTATTGGTTTGTTGAAAATCGCCACACGCTTACCAAACACAGCAATATTGAACTTGTTAGCGATCGGAAAAAAGGCTTGTATTTGTCGTTGGTGAATCAAGAGCGACTGCAACTTATCTTGCAAAAAATGTTAGATTCCAATGAATTTTTGAGCGATTACGGTATCCGAGCTTTGTCAAAATACCATGAGAATTCTCCAATATTCTTTAGATATTGGAGAAGGTCAAGGTCCTGTAGGTCATTTTTTCCCGCTGTTGAAGTCAGAAGTCTCTCCACAGGGGAGCATCCCGAATTTGCAAATATATCGGTAGGGGCGAAGCATGACCGTAGTGAATCTTTCCTTTTAACCAATAACTTATCTGCGGTCATGCTTCGCCCTTTACAAAATCGGGATGCTCCCCTCCACAGTCTAGAATCAGTTAATTTCTTAATTTTTCTGGCGATAGGGCGATCGTAATTAAATTTTCTATTTTTTTAATATTCGGATCGCCAGCTAAATAACCGATCCCACGGTGCAAGTGGAGGCGAAACTGTTTAGCGAGAGTATCTTTTTCTGTACCTAAGTTGTCATTGTGACAGCGCTGCTTCAGAGCAATTATCAAGATATCAGCCATGTCGCCACCAAAAACATCCCAACTTAATTCTACATTGCTGTCGCTAGGAATCGGTACGGGAGATGGAATGCTCGGCTCGGCTAGCGATCGGCAAAAACCCCACCGACACAAGATGTTCCACTGGTCAATTTTGGTCGATCGTTTCAGTTTTGATAGTTGGTCTTTCCCTGTTTGGGAGATGCGGATGCGATCGACTGGTGGTTCCATAGGTTGATGATTTTTTGATATGTTGTATGATTGTTAATATTGAGCCGGCACAGCCTCTAGATAGGCTTTTCAAAACTGAGGTTGTTAACCAAAATTCACCACAAAAATTTACGATAAAATTTACATTTTTTTACACGGCGCTGGGTTGAAATGTACGAGGTTTTCTGGTATTGTGATTTTATAAGGATGTATCCTATATAATGGGATGGTGGCAAAAATAAAATTTTCGCAACCATCCCATTATCTTATATATAGTACCGCAACCCCAGGGCAAAGTCAAGAGGTTGCGTCTATTTTTTAGGGCGAATTTTTATGGCCAAAAGTAACCAGTTTCAACGGTGGTTTGGCGTTTGGCGGAATCATATTGGAGGATGTAGCTGTGGGCGATCGCCTCTAATTCTTGCAGCTTATCATATTCTGTTTTGCCAATTTCTGTATCTGTTGATAGTAGGATGACTTGGTGGCTGGCGGAGGGGAAATAGCGTTCGACTAGGTTGTTGCGGTGGGAGGAGTCGAGGCGGCCTAGGGGAGTGTCGATGGCGACTGGTAATTGTCTCCCAGATACCCTGGCTAATCCCCACAAAAAGGCGATCGCTAGCAGTTGTTTTTCTCCTGCTGAAAGTCGGTGTTTGGGTACTTGTTTCCCTTCGGTATCGTAGATGGAAAGACTAAAGGTTTGGGTATCTATGGCTACTCTGTGTACTAAGTCAGTTTTGTGCAGCAGGTAGCGGAAACAATCGGTGATTTCTACTTCGAGTTTATTGAGTTTTTTGAGGGTAAGTTTTTCTTTGAATTGTTTGAGAGTGGCTTGGGCTTTAGCGATGGAGGCGATGATGTGTTGGCTGTTTCTGATGGTGATGAATTCGCTGCTGTAGTTTTCTAATTCTTTTTTGACTTGGGCTAATTCTTTTTCTAATTCCTCGATGTAGCGGTTAACTGATACCAAGTCTGCTGCTGCATTAGCGACTGCTTCTTGGCTATTTTTTAACTCTATTTCTAGTTCTTTGTAGGCTTCGGGAGAAGCGGCGGTGGCTAATTGTCTGTCTGTAAAGTCGATTTCTGCTTCAATATTTTGGATTTTGTCTATAATTTCTACGGCTGTGGTTTGCTGGAAGGGGATTTGGTAGTTGAGGATATTTTCTAGTTGTTGGATGTGGTCATTGTCGGCTGCTAACCAGGGGGTGGTGTCGGAGCCGATTAGCTGTTCTAGTTCTCTATTTTCTTGGCGGATGAAGTCTTGTATTTTGTCTAGTTGTTCGGGGTTCAATGAAATTTCGGCGATGTAGTTGAGGAGGCGATCGCTTTTTTCTTTGATAATATTTTGGGCAATTTTGGCTCGCTGCTGGCTGGATTCTGTTTCTGCTTGGGTTTTGGCTTGGCTGAGCAGGGGGGAAATTAGGGCTAAGGGGAGGGTATTGGATGCTAATTCAATCATCGCTTCACGGGATTTTTCAGCAGTGGCTCTGTAGTCGTTTAGTTGTCTGTCTAGTTGGCTGCGATCGGCTGCGATTTTCCCACCTTCGGAAATAAACTTATCTGATGCTTGTTGCTGATTTTTTTGAGCTTGCTCTAACTTGTTTTTTAAATTAGTTGCATCTTCCTTGACATCGGCGATTTTATGAGTAATTTTACTGAATTTTTCTTCAATTTTTTCTAAAGCTGCTAAGTCTTTTTTGCCGGACATTTCTTTACGCTTGCGGCTGGCTAATATTTCTAAATCAACGGCGAGGCGTTCGGCTAATTCTAAACCTAAAAGAGATTTAATTGCACCCACTACAAATTCTGGTGGAGTTTCGAGTTCCGCGAGTTCTTTTACTTGTTCGCCATCAAAAAGAAACAGGTTAGATATGCCGACTGGTAGCATGGTTTCGATGTATTCATCCCAGGTGTTGCTCAGGGCTTTGTCTGCCCACCAATCGGTAACGAAATCGCTATACATGAGAATACTTAGGGTGTCTTTGATATCGTTTTTTTTCCAGTATCTAACTATTTTAAATGTGCTTAATTTATCATCTTGAACTTGTTCAAATATTAATTCAACCCTGGTATCGTCTAAGGGTGGAGTGTGGCGATTGACTGATTGATTGAGGAAGTCGCTGTAGCTTAAATTGCCTCTGGTGGAACATTGAGCTCTGCCACCGTAGAGGGCGAGGCGAATGGCGTCTAAGAGGGTAGTTTTGCCACCGCCATTCATGCCCCCAAATAGGACTATGGGGCATGGATTGCCGTCTTTTTCTGGGCGGAGATTTATGGTTTGAGTTCCTGCATAGGGACCGAAGTTTTTGAGGACGAGTTCGAGGAATTGCATTGTAGATGTTGTTGAGATGGGTGGAGAATTGCTAAGATCGGCAGTCTCAAATGACGCAAGTCCTAATGATATCATTTTGTATAGGGGCGATCGCCGATTAACGATCGCTCAGATGGTTAATACCAGTTTTTTATGAAGCTGCATAGAATTCGATCCCCCCTAGCCCCCCTTAATAAGGGGGGAACAAGATTGGGATGGAAGTCCCCCTCGCACGGGGGATGCGAGGGAGATTGAGATATATATCCAACATCATATTAAATTGGTATAAGGGGTCAAAAGGCGATCGCCAAAATCTGCAATTAAATTACGATGGACTAATTGCGATCGCCATTTTTCCGGGAGGCCACCTTCACCATAAAAAGCCCCAGCCAACTGTCCGTAAACCGCACCAGTCGTATCAGCATCATCACCCAAATTCACAGCTAACAAGCATCCTTGAGCAAAAGAATCACTGTTGTAAAATGCCCAAAGCGCCGCCTCCAAAGACTTGACAACATAACCCGTACCTTTAATTTCAGGAGGTTGTCGTCGCTTAAAAGAACCCGCCGCAATTTCATCAATCTCTGCCACTAGCGGGTGAGCTTCCCAATATCCAGAAATCGGACAGTATCTTTCTGAAAGCAACACATCTTTAGCAACACCATTCACCGCCGAGGCAATTAAATTACCAAAATAGCGACAAGCATCCACACAAGTAGTAGCACTGTGAGTAGTTCGAGAACTTGCTGCTGATTTTTCTATGACTTCCAAAGGATTTTTAGCATAAAACAAAGGCACGGGAGCCAAACGCATAATCGAACCATTTCCAGCAGTATGAGCATCGGTAGAACCGCATTCAGGTTTTCTTGTAGCTTTAAAATTCAGAAGTGCTTGTCGCACCGTATTACCAATATCAAAACATTTACCATTGCTGCTCAAATGTCCATATCCCCACCACCGCAAATAAGTTTCTAATTGATGGATGGGATCGAAACCTTGTTTTTCAATCAAACTTTCAGCCAAACAAAGTGCCATGGAAGTATCATCAGTCCACTCTCCCGGTTGTAGTCGAAAGGGGCCACCACCAATCATGTCATTAATAGGTGTAAAAGTTCCTGGGCGAGTGAACTCTAAAGTTGTTCCTAGAGCATCACCAATCGCTAAACCGAGAAGACTACCACGATAACGTTCTATTTGCTGCATAGATTTAATTGGGAATTGGGAATGGGGAATGGGGAATTGGGAATTGGGAATAGGGAATTGGGAATAGGGAATGGGGAATGGGGAATGGGGGATGGGGGATGGGGGATGGGGAATTGGGAATGGGGAATTGGGCGATGATCCGGGATTAGCCATTGGGCGGAGTGATTAGCTATTGGCAACAAATAACCAATCACCAATCACCAATCACCAATCACCAACAACCAATAACCAATAACCAATAACAAATAACCACTAACTAATGACTAATGACCGATCGAGCTAAGATTGATCGTAACTTGTCCCTACCCGAACTCAGACCCGTTCCCATGATACCCGATGCCTTTCCCGGAGCCACTTCCGCCCCCGACTCTCAAGGGACACATGAAGTCAGCCTCGATATGCAAGTCCGTCTCAAAACTGAAGATGGACAGCTACTGCTGCTGTTACCCTCAGAAACTAACACCAGTGAAACACCCACAGTCTCCGCCTCTAGTTGGACTGAAATTTGGCAACAGTTAAAGGTGAGGCTGAATGCGGGAGAACGCTTTTGGCAGGCGAATGCCGAAGTACAATTGATGGCGAGCGATCGACTTTTGGATATTCGCCAACTGCAAGAAATCGCCGAAGCCCTATCGGAAGTGGAACTTCAACTCAAACGAGTCCACACCAGCCGTCGTCAAACTGCGGTTGCCGCCGCCACTGTCGGCTATTGTGTAGAACAGCAGCCTCCTGTTTCATCGTTGAATAAAGTACCCACGGAAAAACCGCAATCCCTGGCGGAACCTTTATATTTGCAGATGACGGTGCGATCGGGCGTAGAAATTCGCCATCCGGGTACCGTCGTACTTTTGGGAGATGTGAATCCAGGTGGTTCAGTCATCGCCGGGGGCGATATCCTAGTTTGGGGGCGTTTGCGGGGGATTGTTCATGCTGGTGCTGGCGGCAATACTAAAAGTGTGATTATGACCTTGCAGATGGAACCGATGGTGATTAGGATTGCTAAGTATGTTGCCAGAGGTCCAGAAGCTTCACCGGCTCAGTTTTTCCCGGAAGTCGCCTACGTGACAGATAAAGGGATTAGGATTGGGAGGGCTGCTGATTTTGACAAATCCCTGTTAATGGGTTAGTGGTTATTGGTTAGTGGTTATTGGTTAGTGGTTATTGGTTAGTTGTTATTGGTTATTGGTTAGTTGTTACCAATGCCTAATGCCCAATGCCCCATGTCCATGCCCAATGCCCCATCCCCAATCAATAAATCTAAAATCTCAAATCTCAAATCGCTTATGGCTCGCATTATTGTTGTTACATCAGGGAAAGGCGGAGTTGGCAAAACCACCTCCACAGCTAATCTTGGCATGGCTTTAGCTAAGCGGGGGCGCAGCGTTGCGGTGATTGATGCCGATTTTGGGCTCAGAAACTTAGACTTGCTGCTGGGCTTAGAAAATCGCATTGTTTATACTGCACTGGAAGTGCTTGCAGGAGAGTGTCGCTTAGAGCAAGCTTTGGTGAAAGATAAGCGTCAGCCACGTTTGGTGTTGTTGCCGGCGGCCCAAACTCGCATGAAAGATGCCATTAGTGCCGAGCAAATGAAGCAACTTGTGGGGATGTTGGGGACAAAATATGATTATATTTTAATTGATTCTCCTGCGGGCATTGAACAGGGTTTTCAAAATGCGATCGCCCCGGCTCAAGAAGGTGTGATTGTTACTACTCCAGAAATCGCTGCTGTCAGAGATGCCGATCGAGTTATCGGTTTGCTGGAAGCTAATAATGTCAAGAAAATCAACCTGATCGTGAACCGGATCAGACCGGCAATGGTACTCGCCAATGATATGATGTCGGTACAAGACGTGCGGGAAATCCTCGCCATTCCGTTGCTGGGCGTAGTCCCTGACGATGAGCGCGTCATTGTTTCCACCAACCGAGGAGAACCATTAGTTTTGTCAGAAACAGCTTCTTTGGCTGGAACCGCTTTCGACAATATTGCTCGTCGCTTGGAAGGGGAAAAAGTTGATTTTCTCGATCTCAATCCTCGTCCCGAAACCTTTTTTAGTCGCCTCCGCAAATTCTTCAATACTAAGATTATTTAATCTGGGGCCGCTAGGGGCGATCGACTTTCATCCATAGGGACTGAATCTAGCACCATCGTCTAGATGTTCCCAAAGTTAACTTTTTCTAGGCATCACCCTTGACAAATGAGTACCAATCATGATATATACACTCCTCGAACGACTTTTCCCGCGCACGTCTGATAACAGCCGCGATGAGGTCAAACGCCGCCTGAAACTGGTTCTAGCCCACGATCGCTCAGAACTCAGTCCAGAAATGGTTGAGGCGATGCGCCGAGAAATTCTAGAGGTGGTGTCGCGTTATGTGGAAATTGATACTAGCGAGTCAGAGTTTTCCCTAGCCAGCGACCAGCGGGCGACATCGTTGATTGCGAATCTGCCGATCCGGCGAGTCCGGCTGGATACAGTACCCGAAGAGGTACCCGAAGAGGTACCCGAAGAGATGGCGGATGAGGATTAATAATTCATCGCTCTTTCTAAAGGTGATTGTAACTGGATTTGTAAAGGTCGATCGGACCGAATTTCGAGACCAGGAAAATCATTTTTTACTAATATTTTTTCGCCGATTTCCGTACTAGGTCTGGGCCAGAGTACCCAACGACTACCTTGGGTAAGAGTGCTTAAACTTGCAGAATTTTGAGTCAGCCAAATTAGCGGCAGTTTAGGTCTGTTTTGCACAACATCTTCCGCTGCATTAACTGCTGCTAAAGTTTCCAAAACTACCCGGTTCCCCGATACGATTCCAGTTCCGGTTGTCCAAAGTTTGACGTTTAACAAGCGCTTGCTAGCATAGAAGTAAAGGGACGCAGCGACTGTCACGGCTCGTTCAAATTCCTTTGGTTCCCAGGTGGCACCGCTGTCGAGAGCAATCATAATTTCTTGACCACCGGCTGCAACTTCCAACTCCCGCACCCGCAATTCCCCGTGGCGGGCGCTGGTACGCCAGTGAATCAGTCTGGTGGGGTCTCCGTGTCGGTAGGGTCTGAGGTTACGGGTGAGTCCTTCTGTAGCATTTTGCGATCGACTACGATCGTACAATTGCGGACTATCTTCTTGACCGATGCGATCGATCAAAGGACAAGTGCTCAAGGGTAAAACCTGGGGATAAACCACCGCCTTCGTCGCCACCGGGCGACTGCGCCGACACCAAAACAACCCCAAAGGTGCTGCTGTCCTCAAGTAGACCTCTAACCAGCGATAGACACCCCGCTGCTGCGCTTCCAGATAGTATGTATCCATGTAAATACTTTTGGGTGCGATCGCCTCAATGGGGCGAACTACTGGCTCTGCGAGTACAAAGGGCAAGACATCTATGACTTGCAACAGGGTTTGAGGTTGGTCGGAGCAATTTTCGATTTCTAGTTCGATCGTCATTTTATCCCCCACACTCACAGGTTCGATCGCGCGACGGCGGACTTCCAAAGCACGGAGCGATCTCGTCGATAAAAAAGCCGCTATTCCCAACAGCGCCAAACTCCCACCGCTGAGTACGTAAAGCCACCCAGCCATTGTATTAGTAGCAGAGCCAAAAAAGAAAACAGTCAACCCGATCAGCACCCAAGCACCGTAAGACGGTGTTGCAGCGCGACTTTCGAGCCAGTTGGCAATTTTGAGACCGATGTTCATAGCACTTTCAATGGTGAGGAATGGTTAATCAATCGCAATCAAACTAGCAAGAAGATCGGATTTAGCCTCTTGACTGACCAACTTTTTGAGTTCGGTCTAGTCACTGAGGAATCTCGCCAAGTCCTCACAAGCTAATTGTAAAATCTTCTAATAACTTAGCAGCGAATTAGATATTAGCGATTAGATTAGAAGTCAGCCATTTTTTAGCAAAAAATCTACATTCATATCGAGACCAAAAAATGAACCCATTAGATAATCCTACACCCGTTCGACCAGAGGCTCAAGCACGTCGCACACCGCCACCGCCACCACCCTTAGCAGTCCATCCTGCGCCTCCAGCTCCCGCAGTCGCGCGACAACCAGAAGTTCCCCTCAGTACGATCGAGCAAATGGTCAGAGATGCCCATGCCGCTGGGGCTTCCGACATTCACATTCGAGTCGGTCAAGTGCCAAGATTTCGGATTCGGGGCACGATGCAAGTAGCTATGAGCCACGTCAAAGTAACTCCAGAAATTTTTGAACATTACTTAGCAGAAATTCTTTCTCCCCAACAGCGCAAACAGTTCGCAGATAGCAAAGAATTAGATGCAGCAATTTTCTATCCTGGTTTCGTGCGGTGTCGGGTAAACTGTTTTGATTCCCTCAGTGGCGGTGCTATAGTATTGCGTTTGATCGATCTGCAAATACCGAGTATCGACGCGATGAGATTGCCAGAAGTTCTCAAAAGCATTATCCTGCGATCGCAAGGGTTAATATTAGTTACCGGACCGACCGGTTCGGGAAAATCGACCACCGTGGCTGCGATGATCGACCACCTGAACCAGATGGAGCAAAAACACGTAGTTACCATTGAAGACCCGATCGAATTCATTCACCCTTCCAAGAAATGTTTAGTCAGCCAGCGGGAAGTGGGCTTGCACACCCACGAGTTTCAGCAGGCGTTGCGGGCTGTGTTGCGGGAAGATCCAGATGTGATTCTGATTGGGGAAATGCGCGATCGTATTACCATCAATACAGCTTTGCAAGCAGCTCAAACAGGTCACTTAGTCTTGGGTACTCTCCACACTCGCAGCGCCATTAACGCTATCAACCGCTTGTTGAATATGTATCCCCCAGAAGAACAGCAGGCGATGCGGATTCAAATCTGCGACTCGTTGGTAGCAGTAATTGCTCAACTTTTGTTACCAACCGTTGACAATCGCCGGGTCGCAGTTCACGACATTTTGGTGAATACCCCTGCCATGCACGATTACTTAATGAAAGGTGCTGATGACGAGGCTTTCCGGTTGATGGAAATTGATACTTATGAAGGAATGCAGATTATCAATCAGGCTCTTTATACCCTTGTAATTGAGGGCATAGTGACGATAGAAGAAGCAAATAAAGCTTCTCCTGAAGCGACCGATTTAGACCGTCGCTTGCGGACAGGAGGCTATGATGCTGCGGATGCTCGTGGCTTTAAAGGTAGCAAAAAAGAACGCGGCGTTCGTGCTAAGTAGCAGCACATCTCAGAAGGGTAAGAGTATATGGGACTTTACCCTTTTTTACTAAATGTTAAAGAAATTTAATATTAAATTTCTTTAACAAACACCGTGCTTTACATAAACTTTAAAAATAGGGAAAAACCCTGAGATGATTGCAAAGAAATGATAAAGATGTGTTGTGACTATTGCCAAGACCTAGGAAGTTCAGTTTACAATAGTGGCAATTGTAATAATAATATTTTTTGATAAAGATTTTAAATTTAGAATATGCCCAAATTAACCAGTCAACCAAAACCCTTAGTCAAGCTACAAACAGGATGAACAGAATAATCTGTGTCGCAGCAGGTTTTTAGGGAGTTCTATTAACCAGTGGATAAAAAAAAACAGGTATTTTTAGTCCGAGTTATTTGGGCTGTTAAATCAGTGTTAGTTACAACGAGTATATTTTGAAAAATCAAAGGAGCCAAACAAGTGAAGAGTGCCTCTAACCCCTCAGAATTATTGGAATGTCCAAGTAAAGCAGAAATAATCGATCGCATCCAAAAGTTAGTTCCCCCAGGCTCCTTGGAACCGCAAGATCCTGAAACTATAGCTGCTTTACAAACTTTGACCGCACAGTTAATCTGGGCCTACAAAGCAGACGGACAATTAGAAAGCGAACCTTTTGAGGACGTGCGCGATCGCGAAGTGCACCTGTACGCCACCGCAGTCACCAACCAAATCCAAGGAAAAACCATCCTCGTCACCGGTGGCGAAGGATGCGTCGGCCGTTTCTTAATTGAAAAACTCCTGGACCTAGGCGCAAATCAAATCATTTCCGTAGACAAAGCCCGATGTCAAAACCCCTTAGAAACTCTTTCCCTTTGTCAACAAGAAGGTGCTGTTACCTTCTATGCTACCGACATTCGCAACTTTGGAGCCCTTAAACAGATATTTGAAGTCCACAAGCCAGAAATTGTTTTTCACCTAGCAGCTCAACGCTCCCCAGGGCTAGCTGAAATTCAAATCCGAGAAACAGTGACAACCAGTATTTTAGGAACCAAGCACGTCATCCAACTCTCGGAAGAATACGGTGTGGACCAGTGCATTTTTTCTTCCACGGGAAAAGCATCTCGGTATTTTACTACGGAAGTTTACGCAGCTTCTAAAAAATTTGCTGAATGGCAATTTGCCAGAGCAGCTAAGTCAGGAAAAGTCACCTACGGGATGGTTCGCTTTACTCATATGCTGGAAAACAGCTTGTTTTGCGAACAAATGTCTAAGAAAGTAGAGCAAGGAAAAATTGTCAACGTTCACGCTCCCCACCGCTACGTCACCGCTCAAAATGTTTTGGAAGCAGTTCATTTATTGCTGAACGCACTGGTTTTATCCGTTCCCGGCAAATTGAAATTTCTGACGGTGCGAAATCTCGGATGGCCCACAGAAACTTTGGAAGTAGCTCTCTATAAAATTGTGGAATCAGGTAAAAATCTGCCGATTTATTTTCAAGGACTTTTACCAGGCTATGAAGAACCATTTTTTATGGGACAATTTGACTGGAGCAAACCTACAGAAATTCACCTCTTGATTAATGTTCTGGAAGACCCTTTTAGAATTATTGACGATTCGGGCGATATCGTGAGTGCAGAGTTGGCTCCTTTTTCTTTCCGGGTGTTTGATAGACAAGTGTCTCACTTGGAAAGTTTTATCAACGCTTCTGATTTCCCCGAATCACAAATTAAAGAAGTTCTGGTGGCGGCAGAAAAAGAAATAATTGCTTCCTCTTTTGCCTGGAGTGCCGCCCCCGATTTATTGAAAATTTTGCAGTGGGGACTCAATCCGAAGAAATTGCAATGTTACGGAAGTGACATCTATAGCTATAGCGAAATTATCGAACTACTGCTGCAAGGAATTTACGGCAGAGTTGATGCAGAAGTGTTGCAAAAATCGGGAATTAGCGCTGATGAATTTCATGAATTAGTGAATAGTTTGGCTGCACTTGAAGATCGGGAATCGGAGGTACAGTATTTGCGATCGGTGTCAAAATATGTCAGAGAATTGATGCCAGTGGCACAATTAACCAATAGCAATTATGAGGGTGTTCGCATCCGTGATGCAGCCTAACATCATCAAAAATACTCAGTGATACCAATTTTTTATGAGGCTGCATAGAATTAGATCCCCCCTAGCCCCCCTTAATAAGGGGGGGACAAGATTCCGATCAAAGTCCCCCTTCTTAAGGGGGATTTAGGGGGATCGAGATATGTGCAACTTCACATTAAATTGGTATGAGTTGTGATTTTAACAACAGAAAACCTATAAATCGAGAAGCCAGACTTTTTCTAAAAGTAGGGCTTCTCGGTATGATAATTTTAGGTTAGACTAGGATTGGCCAAATTAAAATAAGGTACTAGAGCGTGGAAAATAGTCAGCTAGTGTTCCTATTTATTGATATCATGTTATGGGCGATCGCGCTAATTCTTCTCATTCCCGTTGCAGTTCTATTTCTAGAATGCACAGCCTCTTTATTTTCAGCTAGTCAATCCACCGCAGATACTAAATCTCCCCGTCCGAAAGTAGCCGTTTTAATTCCAGCTTACAACGAAGCAGCAGGCATTGCAGCCACGATATCCACAATATTGCCACAATTAACACCGGACGATCGCCTATTAGTGATTGCAGACAACTGTACCGACTCCACAGCAAATATCGCCCGCAAATGTGGTGCAACGGCGCTAGAACGCCAAGACACGGAACGCAAAGGCAAAGGATACGCCCTAGATTTCGGCTTACAGGCGATCGCCTCCGACCCCCCAGAAGTAGTAATCATGGTGGACGCAGACTGTATCTGTCAACCAGACGCCTTAGAGACATTAGCCAGAGTTGCAGTTGCTTCCCAACGGCCAGTCCAAGCAACTTATCTCATGGAACAGCCACCCAATCCTACTCCCAAAGACTCCATTTCTGCTTTAGCATTTCTAGTCAAAAACTTAGTCAGACCAAGCGGATTAAAACAGTTAGGATTCCCATCATTACTAACAGGAACTGGCATGGCTTTTCCCTGGTCGATAATTCGATCGGTTTCCCTAGCCAGTGGTAATATTGTTGAAGATATGCAGATGAGTTTAGATTTGGCGATCGCCGGACATCCAACCATGTTTTGTCCCGCAGCCAGAGTCACCGGTTGTTTACCCCAGCAGCAGCAAGCAGCCACAAGTCAAAGAACCCGATGGGAACACGGTCACATACAGACTTTGTTAACCCAAACCCCCCGCCTCGCAGCAGCATCCCTACAGCAAAAAAGATTTGACTTATTGGCGATCGCCCTCGACTTATCAGTCCCTCCCCTGTCTCTTTTAGTCGCCCTGTGGCTAGCAGCTTTTGCAGCCTCATTACTAGCAACAACCTTGGGAACATCCCCACTTCCAGCCATCTTGTTAGCAATACAAGGATTGTTAATTCTAGTTTCAATTGTCGGGGCTTGGGCTAAATTTGGGCGTGCCGATATTTCCGGTTCCACTCTGTTATCCGTACCCTTTTACATCCTCTGGAAAATCCCTTTGTATCTGGGTTTTCTGCTGAAACGCCAAACCAAATGGGTACGCACAGAACGGGATGTTTAAGAATTACAGGAATAATGTAAATATAGGTAATTGGTAATTGGTAATGGGTAATTGGTAATGGGTAATTGGTAATGCCCTATATCCTTTCTCAGTTAGGTGAGGTACAGGCTAATGGGTAATGGGGAACCCCCCCTGACCCCCCCAGGGGCTAGGGCGTGTTTTCTCTCCCCGGAGATCCCCCCCAGCCCCCCTTAAAAAGGGGGGGGAAAGAGTCTTTAAGTCCCCCTTTTTAAGGGGGATTTAGGGGGATCTAAATCTTAAGGAGTAGTTTGAAAACACGCCCTAGGGGTGAGGCTAGAGACTCCAAAAAAACCTCACCGTCGCACCGGAATCTCGATCGCAAACTCAGTCCCTCCACCTGGTGCGGAAGTACAAATTAGCTTCCCGCCATGTTTTTCAACCACAATCTGATAGCTGATACTCAACCCCAAGCCAGTACCTTTACCTACTGCTTTCGTAGTAAAGAAAGGGTCAAATATGCGCGATCGTACTTCCTCTGTCATCCCAGGGCCATTATCAGCAATATGAATTATCGCCCAGTTTTTGTCAGATACTTCAGTCCAAATCTTAATTTTTGGCTTAAAGATTTCCGGTGACATATTTTCTAGTTTTTGGGTTTTTTCCTGTCTCCCAACTCTCAACTCTACTGCATCAATTGCATTGCTCAAAATATTCATAAACACCTGATTTAAGCCTGAAGCATAACAACTTACTTTGGGAAGTTCACCATACTTTTTAATAATCTCAACTCCAGAACCATCTGCATTTTTTTTCAACTTGTGCTGCAAAATTAACAGAGTAGATTCAATCCCAGAGTGAATATCCACAGGTTTCATTTCCGATTCATCCAGCCTTGAGAAATTCCGCAGCGACAGTACAATATTGCGGACCCGCTCAACCCCAACCTGCATTGATTGCAGCATTTTCGGCAAGTCTTCTTGGATAAATAACAAGTCTACTTCCTCTGTTTTAGCAACAATTTCAGGAGTCGGATTTGGGTAAGACTCTTGGTAAAGCTCAATTAATCCCAGCAAATCCGAGCTATAGTCGCTAGCGTGGACTACATTGCCATAAATAAAATTAATCGGATTATTAATTTCGTGAGCAACTCCCGCCACTAACTGCCCCAAAGAAGACATTTTTTCCGTTTGAATTAGTTGGCTCTGAGTCGATCGCAATTCCGACAAAGTAACTTCCAACTGCGACGCTTTTTCTCTCAACAGCGCCTCCGACTCTCGCAAAGCATCTTCCGCTAACTTGCGCTGGGTAATGTCCTGTACAGTCCCAAATAACTTAATTACCTTACCACCATCAAAAATAGCTTGCGCCTTAACAAAAATATATCTGACATCTCCATCAGGACGCAAAATTTTCAACTCAAACTCACAGGGATTTCCTGATTGAATAATCTCATCTATTCGCTCTAAGCAAAACTGTATACTCTCTGGATGAATCTGCTGTTTGTGTTCTAAAAAAGTCGGCTCAGGTAGTTGAGTATCGAGACCAAAAATTCGGAATACTTCTTCAGACCAAGTGAATTTCTCCACTGCTAAATCAAATTCCCAGTTACCCAAATGCGCCAGTTTTTGAGCTTCTTGCAGCTTGGCTTCCTTAGCTTTTAATTCTTGGGTACGTTCTTCTACTTTCACCTCTAGCGTCTGCGAATAATCCTCCAACTCTTGCTTAGCCGCCGACAAATTAGCCACAAGTACCGCATTTTCTATAGATATAGCGGCTTGGGAAGAAAGCATTTTTAAAATCTCCAGCCTACCTGGAAAAAATGCTTCCGAAGTTAAATTGTTTTCTAAATAAAGAATGCCTGTGAGTTGGCTTTTACTCAGGATGGGAGTACAAAGCACAGATTTGAGTTGCTGGCTTTGAATGTAGGGGTCATGTGTAAATAAACCTTCCTTAGCAGCATCACTTAAAACCACGTCAGAGTGTGTCCTTTCAACATAATTAATTACCGTTATTGGCAAAAATGCCGCTGGGTCGCAGGTCGGACATTCCTCAATTTTAATATCTGAATTCTGCACCGATGCTGCTGCTTGGACAACCAATTTTCCTTCCCTTGGTATCAACAGAAAGCCTGTTTGTGCTCCCGCATTTTCCATCGCGATTTTTATTAATTTGGCTAACAATTTGTCCAGCACAATTTCACTAGCTAGGGCTTGAGATGCTTTCAATACCGTTGTTAAATCTAATAAACTGCTGTGACTGCTGCTGCTGGAAGTAGAATTAGTGCTAGCCATCGTGCGATCGCCACTAGATTTTACCACCGATGCAGGGGGTAAAGACATGGGATACTCTGACTCCAAATGTTTGACTTTGGCGGTGGCTCCCCAATTAAGATAGCCGTAGTAAGCATCTATCAGATAAGTCTCAGCCACTTTGGGGCGATCGCCAGCCCGATAAAATTCTGCTGCTAGTTCGTTTGCTAGGGCTGCTTCGTGGATGTATTCATTCTCTGACGCTCCTTTCACAGCGCGATCGTAATACAGAGCAGCTTTTTCAGATTGTCCCAATACTCGCGCTTTTTCGGCTTCTACTAAGTCATACTTATGCTGATAATTTCCCGGAGAATTCACAGCCCAATGCTTCATTTTTTTCTGAAGCACCACCACTTTTTTTAAATGTTTTTTTTGTTCATTTTTTGAAACAATTGGATACAAAGCTAACAACGATAAGGAATAGTAAAAATTGTGGATAGGAACATACATCATACTCATAACAGCCTCAGCATAACTTGAAGCTGTCATGGCATTTTCCGCAGATTTTACATAATCTTTAAATAGATAATTCAGCCAGGATTTAGCTAAATATACTACAAATATTACCAGATTGTTTTTACTTTCTATCAAGGCTGGTAGCATAGTTGTTTCATTAAATCTTTCGCCCATTAACAGGCAAGGATTAGTTGTTTGACCTTGCAAATTTAAAACAAGCTGCGCCCCAACAAGAGCTTGATAAATCATAAATTCATTTTGATAATTGACCAACATTTGAATATATTGATTCTGCTTATTCTCCACAAGATCCAGAGGTTCCCCACTCAAAAATATATAATTGCTGTAAAAACTCGCACAATAACAAGCATTATTCACATCTCCGGTTTCGATGCCACTCTGAATACCATCAATTAAACCGATAAGACTTTTCTTAACCTGTTCGGACCAGTGACGTATAAAGGCATTAACAATTAGTAAAATTTGAGCGTCATGTAAGTTAGTGTGGAATCTTTCTAAAAGTGCCTGAGCTATTTGACCATATCGGTATCCAGAATCCATATCACCTAACACCCCACACTGGATCACGCCATAGTTTGCATACCCAAAACTAGACAAAGGCGCATTCCCGTATTTCAGAGAAAGTGTAACGATTTTAAAGACGATAAATGGGAACGTATTGGGTGCTACTATAAACGCAGCCGGACTCATATTTGTTAAAATTCGTATAGCCGCAATTGTATTAGGGTTAGTCATTGTTGGTAGTTTTACTAAATCTTCAATATTTTTATTTCTCAAACTTAGTTTTGTCCGAAATAGCTCCATAATTACATTCAGTTTATTAGGGTTTTTAGGAATGTAAACTCCCAACATTTTCAACGCTTCTAGAGCTGTATTAATCGAAAGTTCGGGTTGATTTTGATTAAAATAAAAAATGACTTTTAATTCATAAATTTTAATTTTCTCTAGCAAATCTTGGGCGCGGGATAAGATTGCATCTGATAGCTGGAACGCTAGCTCAAACTCGGTATTTATATAGGATAATTCTAGCGCTTCCAGATGGAGTTCCATGATTAAAGCGTAGTGAGTCTTCCAAGCTGAATCTGGTAGCAGTTCTATACCTGTATTAAAATATTTGAGTGCTGCTTCAAAGGCGGCAGAACTCTTAGCTTTTTTGCCAGCTATCAGATTAAAGTTAGCTAGTTGATTTCGCTGTTCTCCCTCGCTGATAAATTCCACTCCGATATTGAGTTGGTTGACAATATCAAAGATATTTTCTGCTATTTCCGATACCGTAGGGGCGGTAGATGGTGCGTGGGTGTCATTTTCCTTGTGCAGTAGCAGATACCCGATTTTTAAGTGGGTTTGTTTTTTCTGGGAGTCAGGGATCAGAGAATAGGTGGCTTGCTGGACGCGATCGTGCAAAAATCTGTAAGCAATTGAACTCTCAGCCTGCATTACCTCAGAGCGATCGAGCATCCCCAATTCTCCCCCATCCCCTCCCCGTTGAGATTTGATTTCCTCAACCAGAGGAATTTTGTAAGCATTACTCAGGGGCACAATTAAACCAGCTTGCAGCGCCTCCCATAAATCAGCAGCCGTTTCCGAGGGGGATTTTTCCCTAACAATTGCCAAATTTTCTAAACTAAAATGGTTGCCCATACAAGCAGCTAATTTTAATACTTGCTGAGTCTCCTCCGGTAGTTTTTGAATGTTTCGAGCAACTAATTCAACGACATTGTAATCTACAATGCCAGCGGCTTCAATTTCCAGGATATCCCACTGCCACGCAGCCATATTGAAATCAAAAGCTAACAGTTTTTCGTAATGAAGAGTTGAAAGCAGTTGAGCGATAAAAAATGGATTTCCTCCAGTTTTATTAAAAATCAACTCTGCCAGTAACTTTAAATTTTCAGTTGTCTGACCAAAAGTATCTTGTAATAACTCAGTGACGCTGCTCAACTCTAAAGATGGGAGGATAATCTGATGCACCGCAGCACCATACTGTTCAATTTTTTCAACTGTTTGAACTAAAGGATGAGTCAAATTGACTTCGTTATCTCGGTAGGCTCCTACCACTAAAAAATGTCGCAGAGCCCTGTCTGTTACCAGCTCTTGAAGCAATTTTAAGGAAGCTAAATCTGCCCACTGCAAATCATCGAGAAATAGAACTAAGGGGTGTTCTGCTTGGGCAAACACATTCAGAAATTCTTTGAACAATCGATTAAAACGATTTTGAGATTCTGTCGGACCCAATTGGAGTACAGTAGGCTGGGCACCAATTATTAGTTCGACAGAAGGGACAACTTCAATAATAATTGCGCCGTTTTGACCTAGCTTTGACAACAATTTTTCTTTCCAAATTGCCAAATCTGCTGAGCTTTTTGTTAATAACTGCTGCATCAATGACTCAAAGGCTTGAGTCAGTGCAGCATAGGGAATATCTCGTTTAAACTGGTCAAATTTGCCAGCAATAAAATAACCACGCTGCCGTAAAATTGGTTTATGAACTTCATTAACAACTGAGGTTTTGCCAATGCCTGAGTATCCGCTCACCAGCACCATTTCAGTTTTTCCAAAGGTAACTCGATCGAAAGCAGCAATTAAATCAGCGACTTCTTTGGTGCGTCCATAGAGTTTTTGGGGAATCAAAAATTGACCCGATTTATCCAGAGTACCTGGAATGAAGTTGTCTATTTTGCCTGTAGTTTGTAGCTGATTTAGGCAATTTTCCAGGTCGGCTTTTACTCCCAAGGCACTTTGATATCTGTCTTCGGCATTTTTAGCTAATAGTTTCATGACAATGGATGAAACCACCAGGGGGACTTCTTTGTTTAGCTGATGCGGCGCAACTGGTGTTACGGCAATATGACTGTGAATTAATTCTAAGGGGTCAGTGGAGCTAAAGGGTAATTTTCCTGTCAACATTTCATAAAATGTGACTCCTAGAGAATACAAGTCAGTTCGGTAATCGAGGTCTCGGTTCATTCTCCCGGTTTGCTCTGGGGATATATAGGCTAGAGTGCCTTCTAGGACGGCGGTATTACTATTTTGATAAACCTCTTTAGATAGGCGAGTTGCCATGCTAAAATCTGTGATTTTTACTTGAATACTGTCTGGGAAAACAATTATATTTGAGGGTTTGATATCTTTATGAATAATGTGGTTTTTATGTACTTCGCCGAGAGTTTGACTCAGTTGAATAGCTAGAGGTAAAAATTTATTATATTTAATATTTTTCCCCGCCAGATGGTGTCTTAGAGATTCACCGCCGCAGTCTTCTAAGATGAGAGCGAAACTGTTTTTATATTTTTCTAAGCTATGGGGTTTGATAATTCCTTCTATGTTGAGATTTGAGCTAATTTGGTATTCATGTTTCAAACGGGTGATTTCTTCGATGGTGGGATAGTCGCTATTTAGTGTTTTAATGATGACTAAGGCTCCATCTGATTCTCTGACAGCGCGATAAATAATCGATTTGACACCAAGTTGAACAACTTCTGTGATTTTGTAACCGGGAAGTAGATTCATGGTTTTTCTTTTGTGACTAAGTGTTGGCTTAACATGGTGCTGAATGTCGATCGAGCAGTGGCGCGACTGTACTTAAGTGTTTTTATGCTTATCTTGTGCTTGACGATACACAGCAAATAAAGTAATTAGTCTGTATTTTTCTAGTTTAGTAGATGTAATAAAAATTTATAGAGTAGGAACTGCCTGACAAAAGCAGGTCTGGTTGCATCTCCCCCTGATATGTACAGCGTGATACTTCACGCCGTCGAGCTTTACACTATTGTAACAAACTATGTGATATCGATCGCAGATGCTAGTCCACCAATCCCCATCCCATCCAGATTTAGGTCTCAATTAGAGCCTGGTCTCCCAAAACCAACCACAAGCCCACGGAATATCCAGTTGGAGGCGATCGAGCCTCAAACTAGATAAGATGTGTATCACCCAAAAAAATGATTCAGATCACAGCCTTGCAGTGAGCTAGTTGGTAGCATTTTTCCATAATCAGGTGCATCACAATGGAAGAAGTCCTAGCATTGATTGAAAACAAGAAGCAAGAATTTGCTAAATCTGGGCTATTTGAGTTTATGCGAGACACAAGCATAAACCCAAAACAACGCCTAGCTTTTGCTCCCTGCGTTGCTCCTTTCGTGATGAGTTTTGGTGAATTTAACAAGTATGTCTTCCGAGAAGAACCAACCAACGATCCACTTCAGGTAATAGTCAACAATCATACCTATGAAGACGATCATCACTGGTTGTGGTTTTTGGCAGATTTAGAAACACTGGGTATTAACAAATCTGTTAAATTCAGTGATGCTTTGAATTTTCTCTGGAATGAAGAAACAAAAGCTTCGCGGTGGGTAACACACCAAATTTTCCGATATGCTTTTGGAGCGAGTCCGATCGCAAAATTAGCAATTATGGAAGTGATAGAAGCCACAGGTAATGTGTTCTTTTCAACGGCGGCCCCAATTGCCGAAGAACTGCGAACAACTACCCACAAGGAGTTTCTTTATTTTGGCTGTTTTCATTTGGCTGTGGAAACAGGTCATACTACGGGCACACCGGAAGTTGAGCAATTGATTAGAAACATACAACTGACTCCTGAAAGCCGTCAAGAGGCTTTTGAGGTAGTTGAGCATTTGTTTGAAGCTTTCACGAAACTAACCGATGAGCTTCTGGTTTATGCAAAAACCCATAGCTGTGAGCAACCTTTTGCCAAGCCTCGCGAGGTTTTGCAACCTTTAAAAGCAGCCTAGCTTACCAGATGTAAAATTTTCAATTTTTGGAACCGGACAAATCTTAGAATCAGACAAAATTCATTAATTACCAGGAGAGGCATCATGTCAGAATTTAACTCTAATTCTTTAACTGTGACTGAGAATTTGGACATTGCTCATACTTGGACTGAGAACTTGGACATTGCTCATACTTGGACTGAGAATCTGGACATTGCTCATACTTGGACTGAGAATTTGGATATTGCTCATACTTGGACTGAGAATTTAGAAATTTCCCAAAGTTCTCGCCTAGCTGAAAATGATAAAGTAGCAGTCGGATAAAAACTGTTGAAAATAACTATTCAGCCTGGGAAGGAGCGAGGCTGAATAGTTATAAATTTGTCTCGTCAATGCCCAAATTTAGCATCTACTAACCCTAATTAATATGAGCCATTACGACGTTGTGATTGTGGGCGGTGGCCCTGCGGGTTCCACGGCTGGCACTTTGCTCAAGAAATACAATCCGAATTTGAGCGTGCTAATCCTAGAGAAAGAAAAGTTTCCTCGCGATCGTGTTGGGGAAAGCCAATTACCTCAAATTAGCGATGTGCTTCAAGAAATGGGATGCTGGGATAAAGTAGAAGCAGCCGACTTCCCGATAAAAATCGGCGCTACCTATCGTTGGGGAACAGATCCGCAACCTTGGGATTTTAATTTTATCAAGCCGGAAGAGTTTAAAGATGAGCGGCGTCCTGCTAAATTTGAGGGACACAGACGGCAAACTGCTTTCCAAGTCGATCGCGCAAAATATGATGAAATTTTGCTCAGACACGCCGAAGAAATGGGATGTTTGGTTAGAGAAGAAACTCCGGTGGTTAAAGTAGATACAGAGGGCGATCGCGTTACAGCTCTACACTTGCGATCGCAGGAAGAAATCACCGCCCGCTACTACATCGATGCTTCCGGCCACATCGGCGTGCTACGCAGAGTTTTGGGTGTCGAAACACACTGTCCGACACGACTACAAAATATCGCTATTTGGGACTACTGGACAAACGCTGAATGGGCCGATTTTATCGGTGTTGGTGGCACCCGCGTCCAGGTAATGAGTTTGAGTCACGGGTGGATTTGGTTCATTCCCTTGGGTCCAACTCGTACCAGCATCGGTTTCATCTGTCCTGCGGAACATTATAAGGAGATGAAACAGCGACCAGAGGAGATATATGCCGCAGCACTAAAGAGCGAACCCCGCATCAGCAAATTAATCGCTAATGCTACCAGTACGGGGAAAATTGAAACTACAAAAGATTGGTCATTTTTGAGCGATCGCACAGTAGGAGAAAACTGGTTTTTAGTCGGGGAATCTGCGGGTTTTGCCGACCCAATTTTAGCGGCGGGCATGACTTTAGCTCACACAGGAGCCCGCGAATTAGCTTACACAATCTTAGAATTAGAGCAGCAGAAACACGAGGCTAACTGGCTAAAAACTCAATACGATGGCAATCAAAGACGCCGAGTGCAACAGCACATTCGCTTCGCCGATTACTGGTACGCTGCCAACGGTCAATTCACTGACTTACAAGAACATTCAATGGAAATTGCGCGAGATTCTGGGTTGAATCTAAGCCCGGAAAAAGCTTTTCAGTGGTTAGCGCAAGGAGGATTCACCAATGATATTTTGGGTCAAGCTGTGATTGCCGGATTTGATTTAGGTTCCATGAAACAGGTAATGCAGCGATTCTCGCAGCAAGAAGTGCCTTGGCTGCTTTCGGCGTACAATGTGTTTCAGTTAGATTTAGTAGATGCAGAAATCGAGTTTGTAGCTGTCTACGAAGCAGGTAAAATTAACAAGATCAAGTGTTATGTGAAGAACGGTCAGCGGTTGCCTGTTACAGGTTTATACGGTTTGCTGATTGATATTTTGAGCCGCAATGAGTACATCGAACAAATTTACCGGCAGTTGGTGCTAGTGTTTAAGGAACGTTTTTCTGTGCAACACGCACGAGTAGCACTGCATCAAGCCCTTGGTTGTTTGGAGGTGATGGTGAGTTCTGGTATCGTCAATGCAATATTGAATCCCGATTTGTCTAAGTTGAATATTTCGATACCTATGGAAGGTGAGTTAATTCATACTCACAGGGATGTTAATTAATGTGCTAAGAAATTGAGGAAGCGACATTGCCCATTAGTGTCAACTTAACTTGAAATATCGCTCTTACCCGAAATACCGCCAGGGGTTTAAACCCCTGGCTAATAGCTAAAGTCCTCTAAAAGAGGACTCAAGAACTCGTCAGTCCTCTTTTAGAGGACTTGTGCTTTGAGGCAGGGGTTTAAACCCCTGCCGGACTCCTGGGATGACTAACGGACTTGGCAGGCTGACAGCTTAAGTTGATACCAATGGGCACGTGCCGTTTCCTAACTTTGCGTCATAATTAATTCCGAAATTATTCAAAACTAAAAATCAGAGGTTGGAAAATTCCAACTTCTGATTTTTACTAACTCCCCGGGTAGGATTTGAACCTACGACCAATCGGTTAACAGCCGACCGCTCTGCCACTGAGCTACCGAGGATTGGTGATTTTTGCTTGCCACATTTACTAATAGTAATACCAACATCCTGAATTTGGCAAGGCCTTTGACAAACTTTTTTTTAAGTCATACAGAAAGGGGGTTTCAGGAGTTAAGGCAATCCCATTCTCAGTTTAGCCAGCCGCTGTTGGGATTCTGGATCGAGAGAACTGGCGAGAAAGCGACTAGAAGTTTGTTTGCGAGATTTGTGCAGGCGCTCGGAGCGGCGGGCTGTCGATTCGATGTCGGCGGCAAGTTGCTCGGCAGACATCCATTCGGCACCGTAGCCGACGACGGTCAATTGCTGCGCTCGGTCTGATGTGGCGACTATCATGCGACCTTTTCCCGATCGCGATCGCAATTCATAGCGCAAACTAGCACAAGATTTTTCAATATAAGTATCTGCTGTCTGACCGAAGTCAGTGTAGTGCACAGATAAATGTTTTGTAATAATTTCTTTGACGCTGGGAGTATGTCGATAGTGAGCATCAAACACCAGTCGAGCCTCAAAATCTTGAACAGCGCTGTAGTTAACTAAAACTTCTATTAACTCGCGGCGAGCTGTTTCGAGTTCGTCGCGATCGCGCCTCTCTCGGAGTTTAGGCCAAAGCCCAATCATGTTATAGCCGTCTACAAGTAAAACCGCTTGCGATACATAGGATGACATGGTTCAAAGCTGAAAATCTCCAGCGCGTATAGGACATTATTTGCATTGTTTATCAAAGCTTTTGTTGCATTTTATTACAAATCGATGTCTAGTATCAAGTTCTGTTGAGTCCTGGGTAATACCAAGTCTGGGAAAGCTAAACTCCAAAAGATTGACTCTTTGGGAATGATTTGGACAAAAAAAATGGCGTTTGCACTTGACAAACGCCATTTTTTTTGTTATGAACGCGGCGTTTTATCTTGTTTAAAAGCCGCTAACCATTCGCGAATTTGCTCGGAGGCAATATCGCGCCCGCCCAAACCAAAGGCCAGAGCAATCCCTACAGCGATCGCCCCTAGCAGCAGCCCAAAGGCCAAATTCACAATATCGCTAGCAATGCCCATCTGTTGCAGCGCCAAGGCCAACACAAAGGCAATAATCGCGATCCGAGCCGTTTGGCCCAACAACCGGGCTTGGCGAGTGCCAGAACTGGCAATCAAACTAAAGGCCAGATTCGCTAAATATAAGCCGATCGCAAATACGATCAAACCAGACAAAACCCGACCAGCTACCAGCACAATACCGCTAACAATCGCCGTCAGTGCCGGAATTCGCAGCACATCAGTAGCAGCAACCACAGCAAACAGGATAATACCTACTTGCACGACAATCCCCACCAACTCCGAAGGAGTACGGGATGGAATTTCTGGTTCCGCCTGGAGTACCGTTGCATCGGGATCTAGCTGGTCTTTGGCGATGGACAATGGTGGCTTCGCCGGCACTCCCAACCAAGAAAAGACATTATTAAAGCCAATCCCCGTCAGGATATTAATCACCAAATCGCTAATCCAGCGTCCCAAAATGTAAGCAACCACTAAAATTATGGCGGCTGTAAAAATATTGGGAATTGCGCCCAAAATCGTGTTGAGCATCGCGATTGCCGGCTGGGAAATCGCCTGAATGTCCAAAGCGTTGAGTGCCGCGATCGCCGTTGGAATTAAAATCAAGACATAGACCATCGTCCCGACAATCCACGACAGCGATTGGCCGCCATTCGTCCGCGAAATTCCGAACCTAGCGCCCACACTGTCAGCCCCAGTAGCAGCCAGCAAATTTGTGACAATCCGCCGCACCACCTGAGCCAGCAGCCAGCCCACAGCCCCAATCAGCACCGCTTCCAAAATCTTAGGAATAGCAGCCAGAATTTGATTGAGCAAATTCTGAACCGGTAGCAGCGCCTGAGACAATTGCAGAGATTCCAGAATCAGTGGCAAAAACAGCAGAAAGATAAACCAATACAGCGCATTGGCTACTGTTTCGCTCAGCAGCAAAGGGCTTTCTCCTGGTCCTCCACCCACTTGCTGATTCAAACGCTCATCCAAACCAAAAGCCCGCATCGCCCGTGATACGGCCAATTTGGCAACAGTGGCCAATACCCAAGCTATCCCCAGCCAAATCAGGGCGCCGGCTAACTTCGGCAAGAAAGCAGCTATTTGATCGAGAAAAGTATTCAGCGGTTGCGAGACAGCAGTCAAATTCAGTCGGTTGAAAAAGGCTACCAGGAAGAAGATCAAAATGATCCAGAACACCGAAGTCGCCACCCATTTTTCGACTGGTGGTGACTGTATGGAGTCTGGACGCCCTGTAACCCAGGCCGCCATTTTGTTATCGATGTTAGTTTTTTTGAGTAATCCTCCGATTACTGACGAAACTAGGGTGGCTACGATCAAACCCAACAGCAGAATGCCCACTGCCCAGATGAGATTTTCAATGTTTGAACCCTGAAATAGATTGTTTAATCCACGTTCGGCATCTGCCAGCGGATTTGGGGCGGGCTGCCCCTGGGCTAAGATGCGATCGGACAGAAGCCCCATGGGGGTCCATGTCGGTTGAGTTATTTGTTGCCAAGTTTCATTCATTTTTTTCTCAGGTTAACGTCAGAGTTGACAGACCAAATAAGAAACTTTGACACTCCCCACGCAGGAATGCGCGGATTCTTGGTTGATGGAGCGCACTTATCTTTCGGGACTTACATCCTTGAGACAGAGGTACATCTCTCCCCAAGCTTAATCGTTCCGGGATGCCATCCGGTACGTTTCTAATGTCTTAGCTAAAATATTCAATGCTGCATTATAGTCTCTATCCAAAACAATGCCAAATTGATAGCAAATCTGGGTTCTCATGGAAAGAGTATTTTTAACTAGGGTTCCACAACTAGAAGATTCTTGACTGGTATATTTAGGTGGTAAACGTCTGTTATTTGGTCACAATACGCTTCTAGCTTGCAGGTTTTCATGTCTATTCGTCAAGTTTTCGAGCAATCAATTGAAATTCGCGCTGCTGCTACCTTGGTGGAGCGCTGTATCGCCGATCGCACTTTAATGCACCAGTGGCTCAATCCATTGCTCCGCTGCGAGCCGGTCGGCGAATGGGATACTGCTGTCGGAAGTCGCAGCATATTTATCATAAAAATTCCGGTTTGGCAACCCACTTTAGAGAGTGTAGTTTTAGAGCGAGAACCGGGTTTAATTGTCTGGGGGTTTGATGGATTTTTTCAAGGGTGCGATCGCTGGGAATGTCAACCACAAATCCAAGGCACACTTTTGATCAACCGCTTTGAATTTGAGATTCCCAATCAGTTAATTCGATTTGGTTTCCATCGCTTTGCAGCCCCTTGGACCCAGAAAGACATGAAAGACCAACTTCGTCGCCTCAAACGAGTAGCCGAGCAATTATAACAAAAGCAACAAGGAAGAAACAGGGGAGCATTGGAGAGCGATAGAAAAGACTATCAATTCCCAATGCTCGATTCCCCATTTCCCCTACCCGCTAACTGGATTTTTTTACTTCATACTCCCCGATGAATTGGGCTGACAAATCATTTGTCTCGCCGAATTCAATGCTTGACCAGCAGTGCCTTGCATGGCAGATGAATTTTTATACATTGCCTGCAAATCTTGCATATCTTTCATCACCCGCTGATAGACAGCCATAGCTTGATTTCCATCTACTTCCAAAGCCGAAGGGGTGTAATTTTGCATCACTTCGATCAAGGATATTTTGCCATCTTTGGAAGCTCCGACTAAAGCATCTCGCAGGGCCGGAGCGCTTTGAGCGCGAGTTGCTGGTGCATAAGCTACTTCTCCCAATTGTTTCAAAACAATTTCCCCGAAGTAGGAATTTGCCAGCCTCGTTACTAATTGAGAATCTAAAGCTACTTCTCGCGTTAATATTTCTCGGACTGATTCAGGAGTTTGTTTCGCCAGACTTAGAACGCTTTGCAGTTGAGGAGATGGTTTGCCAGTTTGTGTAAAGCTTTGCAAGTCGGCTAGGGGTAAAGTGACATCAATAGCACCATATTTGACAGTCACTGTTTCTAATGCCAAAGCCTTACCGCTGCTGAGCAATACTGCACTTGTTCCTAACAAAAGTGCCAAACCTAATGATAAAGACTTTGACATTTTCTTGGTAAAATGAGCTGACTGCCGGCGCATTCCATCGAGATAACCTGATTGAAACTGAAAGTTCATGGTTTTTTGCCTGTTTACGTCAAAATATTTTTTTGAGAGCAAGATTGATTGATTTGCGCATTCTTTTGTTGCCACTGAATACGACAGTGCCTCTTTGGTTTTCAAGGCAGCGATTCAATACTAATCTAGCTAATTTTACAGTGATGTCAAGGAATTTTAACCTCTCATTAGATAGGTGTCCATTGGTCACTTATATGTTACGTGACCGCCTTACATATTTTCCTCCATTGGTTATATATCTTTGCAAAACTTTTGACACTCCCAGTCTCACAACACGGGGTTATCAGGATAAATTGTATAAAAGCCACATCTACCTTAATCTAGGGACGATCGATCGTGCAACTTGGGATCACATATCCCGATCGAGCATATCGAGTAATTGGCGAATTCTAGGAGCATCAGGAGCATTAGGAGCATTTCTTAGGTATACTTCCAAATCGTGACGTGCTTCTGCCAAACGCCCCAGTTGATAGTACAGAATTCCGCGATCGCGCCTTTCTCCCAGGGCATCTGGAAATAGCAGTAAAATTCCTTCGATCGCCCTGAGTACCCTCCTAGCATCTTGCTGTTGCAAATAAATCGCCTTCAGATTTCCCAGCATTCGCGCCAATAATTGCCGGGGACTGACTGCGGCGAGGAATGCCGGCTGCAACTCCATAGTTTGACCATAAATTCTAGAAATTCTCTCTTGACAATCTTCAGTAAATAAGATCTCACCACCGTTAAAAGCATCAACAAAAATCCCAGCATCTTCAAAATTTGGCTTAATTAAAAAATGTCCTGGCATCCCAATTCCCACCATCGGAAAATCAATCCGCTTGGCAACTTCTAAATAAACCAGAGACAAAGAGATTGGAATACCCATACGGCGATCGATCACTTGATTCAAAAAACTATTCCGGGCGTCATAATAATCCGCATCATTGCCCGCAAATCTCAAATCCTCGTATAAGTAACGGTTAATAGTTTGAATGATTCGCAGGGGATAATTCTGTGCCGGCAGGCGATCGCGAACTTCATCCGCCATGTCGTCGAGAGCATTGAGATATTCCTGTGTCTCTAAGTTAGGATATTCTTCTAAAGCTATATACAAAGCAGCTTTTGCCAGATCTATCGAGTTATCTGGTTGATTAATTTCTAAATGAAATAGTTGTCGCGCTCTGGGAAAATCCATTTTTATTATTGATTTAAAGGCTCTACTCTAATGATTTTTATCTAAATCAGCCACTATTTTTAATAAAGCTTCACGATAAATTATTTTGCCATCAGTATTAAGATGAACACCATCCGATGTCAAATTAGCCTTCAAAGCTTTGCCCTCAAATAACGGCTGCACAACTTCTTCGTCAATTGATAATTTTTCTACCACAGCAACTTGACGAATCAACCGATTAAACCGATCGACTCTTGAAATAGGAGCAGCAACACTGACATCGTGGCTTGCCTCAACAGTTGAATAAACAACTGGTAGTAAAACCACTTGTTTCGCCCCCATATCTTGTTTTACAGTCGCGATTATTTGCCTCATATTGTTCACAAATTGCTCATCCATAGTTCTGTAAATAGCATCATTAGTACCCAGAGCAATGATGGCACGATCGCACTTAACTTTCACAGCAGTGAGAAACTTAAGCTGTTCTAGCTGAGAAATTGCACTCATCCCGCCCATCGCCCAATTAAAAGTATCATTTCCGAGAGTATTTCCCAACATCGAAGTTATAGAATCCCCAAAAAAACAAGTTTTAATTTGCCTAGGGTGAGCCACAGCAACTTGATATTTTACCTCATCCAGCCACCCTGGTTGAGAACTCAGTGTATCTGTGGGTAATTCCAGGTAATTAGCATTCGCCATCACCAACATCCTGCCCAAATATCCCCGTTTTCCTGCATAGATAAAAATCACCCCTACCAAAATTATATTTAAAAAAATCGAAAAAATTGTGATGGTATTTTTCATGTCGTATTTTCAAATTGCAAAGTTTAAATTCCGTGACTCTTACCAATCACCCAATTGCGCCGAAAAATTCGAGCCAAAGTCGATTCTTCCAAAGCAAAATAGATTGGGCGGCCGTGAGGACAAGTGCGAGGATTGCGAGTTTGTTGCCATTCATTCAACAAATTTTGCATTTCATCCAGAGTTAAAGGAGTACCATTGCGAAGGGCACTACGACAAGCCGTAGCCACTTGAGCTGCTTGCAAATCGGCTACTTTACTGAGTTCAAAAATAGCATCTCTACAGTCATCTCGCTCGGCTAACAAGGCAGGAACTTCCCGCAGCGCCCATAGCTGTTCGCCAAAAGTTTCTACCTCTAAACCTAAGCGAGACAAATTCTCAATTTGCCACGCCGATAATTGACTGAGAATTATGGGTTTTTCTAGAGGTTTTAACTGCCAAGCAGCGCATAATTGCTCGTACAAAACACGCTCGTGAGCGATGTGTTGTTCTACTAACCACATTCCGCTGGAATGTTCCGCTACAATGTAAGTATGGTGAACTTGAGCGATCGCCCTCAATTCCATCAATCCTATGGGATGAGCTGTTACCTGTTCGCCGTCGTCATTGGGTTGGCTAGATATCCCCAGATTATAAGTACCTTTTTGTTCCGATGCTTTGAGCAATTTTTCCACTCGATCGGGAATAGTCGGCTGCGGCAAAACATCTTCATTCAACTCCAAAGCACGAGCAATTGCCGCTCTAACTTGTACTTGCCAAAAACTAGGATCTTGCAAATAAATTTCCACCTTAGCTGGGTGTCGATTCCAGTCAATTTCCGAGGGAGAAATTTGCAGGTGAATAAAACACAGAGGATAGCGATCGCGCGGACAAGTACGAGCAAAGGCGCTGAGAATAGTTTGCTCCAATTCTGGCGATCGCACCACCCGCCGGTTCACCGCCACTTTCACCCAATCCGGGCGTCTGCGATGACAGCGATCGGGCAAACCAATTACTAACTCTAAAGACTGGAAATGCGGAATTGTCAATGGGGAATTTTTACTGAACCCAAGGACTGAGTTAAGCCCGATCCCTTCATAGTCCCTGAGCGAAGTCGAAGGGTTCAGGGGCCACGTAGGCGAAGTATTGGCAATGGGTAATGGATAACTAGACTCGGTTTTTGACGCAACTAATTGCGTTTTCACCAAAGAGTCTGCTATTTTATTGCTATTGGGAACAGAGGGCAAATTCACCTTTAAATACTGCAAATCATGCAAGCGAACTCCCCGCACAAATTGAGGTAAAATTTGTTTTCCTGTCAAGCCCGGTGTAATCTGAAAACAAGGCGTATTTCCTTGTCGCAACTGCCAATTGACTTGAGGGTGACACAGGGCAATTTGCTGAATAATTAATTGTACCGATCGCATTTGCTGTGCCGGTGCCAAAAAGCCGCGACGGACTGGCCAATTCCCAAACAAGTTACTAACTGTCACCACCGTCCCTGGAGCGATCGCAATTGTTTCCACCTCCAAAGGTTCCCCAGCGCCATCGTAAACTACCCGCCAGCCCGATCGAGCATTTTCTATTTCCCCCCTGGACGCAGAGAGATTTTCAAGAGCCAAATCCTCTGGATTTTCATCTAAATCAGCAAATCCCAAATCATTTGTTCTGCTCAAGATTTCCAAAGAACCCAACTGAGCCAAACTGTGCAAAGCTTCCCCACGAAACCCCAAAGTAGCAATTTTGTAAAGGTCTGCTTCAGTGCTAATTTTGCTGGTACTATGAGCAGAAGCAGCCTGCTGCAAATTTTCCAAATCCATTCCCGTACCATTATCTGCAACTTGCAGTCGCCACTGTTGGGGCCAGACAGAAACAATGATGCGAGTTGCGCCAGCATCCAGAGAATTTTCCACTAATTCTCGCACCGCAGCAGCCATCGAGTCAATTACCTCGCCTGCGGCAATTAAATCGATCACTTCTTGGGGTAAAGTTTGAATACTAAGTGGCATTATAATTTTAGCTATTCCTCAATTCAATTATACTTGATTTTGCCCATCATTTAACTTATGTTTTTAGGCAAACGAATGTAAAAAGTTGTTCCTTTATCGTCTTCAGACTCATAGGTAATTTCCCCTTTGTGAGCATCTATCATCGACTTAGCAATCGCCGTTCCCAAACCAGTACCAGTACGCTTTCCATAGGTCACAAAAGGTTCAAATAATTTTTCCTTAATTGCGCGCGGAATACCAGGTCCATTATCGTAAATGCTAATTTCTGCCCACTCCTCACTTTCTGTTACAGTAATCTCTACACGGCCCCCTCGTCCCCCAAAAGCTTCCACAGCATTGCCGACTAAATTTTGCAAAACGCGCAAAATCTTATTTTCGTCAGCCAGCACTATCACTTCTGTTACCCGTACTACCAACTCTACTTTTGCCGCTTCAAAATAAACCCTATTCAACTTTTCAAATTGGTGCAAAGTCTGGATGAGATTAATTGATTTTTTATGTAAAACAGAATTTCCACGAGAAAATTCTAATACTTCCTCTGCCATTCCCAACATTCGCTGAACCTGCAATTGAATCAGGTCGCACCACTCCTGAGTTTCCTCGTCCGGGTGAATTTCTTTGAGCATTTCACTTGAGAGTTTAATTCCTGTAAAAGGACTTTTGAAATCGTGAATAATTGTACTCACCATTTCTCCAACCAGAACCATTTTTTGTTTATGTACAAACTGGTTCACGTACTGATCGGTTGTGTCGCGCAAATTTTGAACAATAAAGCTAAAAATTTGCAGCACGGAAGTTCCTTTGCTAAAATGGAGTGTATCTATGAGTTCTGTGCGAGATATTTTGGCTAAAGTTGAGCCTGCAATGGCTAAGGCCCTCGCACTGCGCGGCTGTCCGTCTAAAACTCCGAGTTCCCCAAAAAAGTCATCCGGTTTAGCTAGAGCAACAGTTTGATGTTTATTGTTGTCAATCCGTTTGCTAAATTTGACTTCACCTTCTAAGACTAGATATAAGAAATCCGCTTGATCTCCCTCCTCAAAAACCAGGGTTTCCTGAGCAAAATTCTCCAAGATCGCTATTTTGCACAGGTGCGCTGCTTGTTCGGGTTCAAAGTAGGACATAAATCGATGAGATGTCAAATCCATGTGAAAATACCACCTGAAGTTTAATCTAAACAGTTTCTTTTTTATATCTTCTCTTATTCCTTCAATTTAATTGCATATCAACTTTTGGTTTAAAAAATTTTTATTAAAAAAATTAACTATACTGACTCAGAGCGATCGCTGCATTCTGACCCCCAAACCCAAAACTCAAACAAACCGCATTTCTCACTTTGGTCGATCGGACACAGCGCACAAAATCTAATTCAAATCCCGGTTGGCGCATTCCGATGCAAGGTAACAATATCTGCTCTTTGATACTCATTAAAGAAAAAGCTATACCCAAAGCTCCCGAAGCTCCCAAAGTATGTCCCGTCCCCCCTTTAGTCGAACCAACAGCAACTCCGAAAGGAAACAACTTGTGAATTAACAGCGCTTCGTGTTGGTCATTTAACTCCGTTGCAGTGCCGTGAGCGTGAATGTAATCGATATCAAACGTTGATAAATTGCTCCGTTTCAAACATTGATTTACCGCCGCGATCGCACTTTTTCCTCCAATTTCCGGCGCTATACCATAACACGCATCATTTGTCAAGCCAAAACCCGAAACTCGGCCGTAAATTTGAACACCCCGACCCATTGCCAAATCCGCCGATTCCAATACAAATAAAGCCCCACCTTCGCCGAGTACCAACCCTTCCCGGTCTCGATCGAAGGGATAGCAACCTGTTGTGGCCAAAGCACCCATCCGGTTAAACCCAGTCAGAGTTAATGGTGTGATGGGCGCTTCCACAGCACCTGCGATCGCCCTCTGACACAGACCAGTTTGGATTAACTCAACAGCTTGGGCGATCGACCAAATACCAGTCGCACAAGCCGCCATCGGCGCCAGCACCGGCCCGGTAGAGCCAATTGCTCTGGCCACCGCGATCGCCCCCATGTGAGGCAAAAAATGCACAAATTCAGAATAGGGCATTGGGAATCGGGAATCGGGCATGGGGCATCGGGCATCGGGCATAGGGCATGGGGCATCGGTAATCGGGAATTCCCTTCCCTCTTCCTTCTCCCCTCTTCGGTCTTCCAACTTCGGTCTTCCAACTTCGGTCTTCCTTCCATCGGTTACATCCGTTACATCCGTTACAGAATCCGTTGCCGAACTTCCTTCTCTTAGCAACTGTTCCAAATTTCCCTGAAAACTGCGGCTAGAACCGATCGCAATCCCGCAATCAGGAATCGGCAAAGTCAAATTAGCATCTTGCAAAGCATCTGCCAAAACCCGCCGAATTAAAGTTATTAAATCCGCAGGTTTTGGATCAATTAAAGCCAGAGGTCGGGGTTCAAGTTCTAGAAAAGGTTGATGCTGCTCAATTCCCGACTCTCCAATCAACAGTTTTTTCCAACTATTTTCCAGAGAGCCTAAAGCAGAAACCAAACCAATTCCAGTAACAACAACATCCATAAGTAAAAGGCTTGCTTTTGGCAATAAAGTAGAAGGCAGTTGTTTCTCTAATGACTACTGCCAACTGCCAACTATCAACTATCAACTATCAACTGCCAACTGTCAACTGTCAACTGACTAACTAACAGCCTTAAAATTTTCCAAACCTTGAGTCACAGTAGCTTTGTCAATGCGATTGCCAGCCTCAATCTTATCAACCACATCCATCCCTTGCTTGACGTAGCCAAAAACCGCATAGCTACCGTCCAAAAAAGGTACATCCGTCAAAGTAAAATAAAACTGCGAAGAAGCCGAATCAGGAGCATTCGATCGAGCCATAGCCACAGCCCCACGACTATGCACCAAAACAGGTTTCTCAGTAACCCCAGCTTGCTCAAACGTGGTGCTGTAGGTAGGACTTTTCGCACCTTTAGCTTTAATTTCCAGAGGAATATATCGTTCCTGAGAAGTTTTCGGGTCAATAAAACCACCAGTTCCCAACCGCTGAGAAGGGAATTTAGGATCTTTCCCCTGGGGGTCGCCACCTTGAACCACAAAAGGCTGAGGTTCCCGTACTACGCGGTGAAATACCAGCCCATCGTAGACACCTTTCTGAACCAAATCCACAAAATTGCCCGCAGTAATCGGAGCATTTGTACCGTCAAGTTCGATCGTAATTGGCGATCCTTTAACCGTCATCACCACCGTTGCTTTTCCTTCCAAACGCGGCAAGTTACTAAATTGCGAACTAGCAGCCACAACAGCAGGAGACGGAGACGGAGACAAAGAAATACTTTCACCAGATGCCGGATTCGGTGTGGGAGTAGAATTGGCGGGAGTGGAACTGCCGCATCCACCTACAAAAAGGGCACCAATGATTAAAATTGAGAAAAACCACTGCTGAATTCTGATTTGCATTTTCACTTTCACTTGATTAAAAACTTGGCAACTAGAATTGACGCAGAAACGGGGTTTTTGACCTTCCGTGCGTCCAGGACTGTTGGTAATCGAAACAGAGGAATCGGAGCATTCTGTTTAGTCCCCCTAGTGAAGGGGGATGGGAGGCGAGGCGGTTTCATTTTGAGGTAAATCATCGTTTTGTGGGGGTGGTGGATGGTCAGTGCCTACCTGTTGTTACCCCCCCCCTTTACCAATCCCAAATCCCACATCTCAAATCCCAAATTCTTAAAGTCCTTCCAAGGGAACCTTCAAAAATCGAGCCAATTCCGCCGCTTCATTTTCCACCTTAGACAAGGATATGGGTTGTCCGACTCTAGTCAGGGGAAACTGACGGCGGTCTTTGAGCTTGAGATAAATACTGCGACGGGGACTGAGACCGTCTTTGATGTCCACCCGTACCGATTGAACATCGGATGTTTTGCAGGTAAAGTCTACTTTACGGTTTTTGCCTGGAAAACCCCAGCGAAAGATGCGAATACTGCCAGTTTCGCGATCGAACTCATTATATCCGCCACCAAGATCCCAGAGAACAGTCAGCCAGAGGTAAGACCCCAACAGCAGAGCACAGACACCGTAGAAACCCATTGCGATGCCCTGGGGGATAAAAATGAGCTGAGTCGGGTCAGCAAAAGGCAGCAGATTTACGTGCAAGTAGCTAGAAATGCTCGACAGCAGGAAGCCAGTCCCTCCAATGCTGACCACCGTCGCCCACCAGTAATTGCTGAAGCGGCGGGAACCCAAAACCTGCTGGCGCAGGATGCGTCCGCTCGAAGTCGTTGTTTGTGCAGTCATAAAATTCAAAAGCGTTAAAGCCAAATCTTAATTCAACTACCAATCGAGTTGAAATTTTATGAAATTATAATGTATAGTTATGTTAACTTTAATTAGAACCACCTTTCATCCCCACCTAACATTCATATATGAAGAATTTTAGTTGGGGTAATTGACAAACCTTAACCTTTTAACAAGCAAGAGGATTTTACAGCAATGACAATCGCAGTCGGACGCGCCCAGAACGAGCGAGGCATCTTTGATGTACTCGACGACTGGCTCAAACGCGATCGTTTCGTCTTCGTAGGCTGGTCTGGCATCCTGCTATTCCCCTGCGCCTACCTGGCCATCGGTGGCTGGCTCACCGGCACCACCTTCGTCACATCCTGGTACACCCACGGTTTGGCAAGCTCCTACCTCGAAGGAGCCAACTTCCTCACCGTAGCCGTATCCACCCCAGCCAACAGCCTCGGACATTCCCTGCTGTTCCTGTGGGGCCCTGAAGCACAGTGGGACTTCACCCGCTGGTTCCAACTGGGTGGCCTATGGGCCTTTGTCGCACTCCACGGCGCTTTCGCACTGATCGGCTTCTGCTTGCGTCAGCTAGAAATCTCCCGTTTAGTCGGCATCCGTCCTTACAACGCCTTGGCATTCACCGGTCCCATCGCCGTGTTCGTCTCGGTGTTCCTGCTTTACCCCTTGGGTCAATCAGGCTGGTTCTTCGCCCCTAGCTTCGGCGTGGCAGCAATTTTCCGCTTCCTCCTATTCCTACAAGGCTTCCACAACTGGACCCTCAACCCCTTCCACATGATGGGTGTTGCAGGTATCTTGGGTGGTGCGCTCTTGTGCGCCATTCACGGTGCAACGGTGGAAAACACTCTGTTTGAAGACGGTGAAGGTGCTAACACTTTCCGCGCTTTCAACCCAACTCAGTCTGAAGAAACCTACTCCATGGTGACAGCTAACCGTTTTTGGTCGCAAATCTTCGGAATTGCATTCTCCAACAAACGTTGGTTACACTTCTTCATGTTGTTCGTACCTGTCACAGGCTTGTGGATGAGCTCTTTGGGTATCGTCGGTTTAGCATTAAACCTGCGGGCCTATGACTTTGTATCCCAAGAATTGCGCGCTGCAGAAGATCCTGAGTTTGAAACGTTCTACACTAAGAATATTCTGTTGAACGAAGGTATTCGTGCTTGGATGGCTCCAACGGACCAACCACACGAAAACTTTATCTTCCCAGAAGAAGTTCTGCCTCGTGGTAACGCACTTTAATAAATCAGGATTTGGATTTCAGATTAATCTTTAAATACTGATATCCAAATCCTAGTTCCCAGGCGGAGGGGCTGCGTCCCCGTAACCGCTCCGGTAACAAAAAAACCTGAAATTCGCAATCAAAAATCCCAAATTGATGGAGGTTCTACCGCGTGGTAACGCTCTCTAATTCTTATGCAAGCGGTCGCGACCAAGAGTCCTCCGGGTTCGCTTGGTGGTCTGGCAACGCTCGTTTGATCAATCTTTCCGGCAAACTGCTCGGCGCCCACGTCGCTCACGCCGGCTTGATCGTTTTCTGGGCTGGAGCAATGACTTTGTTTGAAGTCGCTCACTTTATTCCAGAAAAGCCCATGTACGAACAAGGCTTAATCTTGATGCCTCACGTCGCTACTTTGGGCTGGGGCGTCGGCCCTGGCGGTGAAGTTACAGACATCTTCCCGTTCTTCGTAGTCGGTGTTCTCCACTTGATTTCATCTGCTGTTCTCGGTTTGGGCGGCATTTATCACGCCGTTCGCGGCCCTGAAGTTCTCGAAGAATATTCTTCGTTCTTCGGCTACGACTGGAAAGATAAAAACCAGATGACCAACATCATCGGCTATCACCTGATTCTTTTGGGTGGCGGTTGCTTGCTGCTGGTTGCTAAGGCCATGTTCTTCGGCGGTGTCTATGACACTTGGGCTCCGGGCGGCGGCGACGTGCGTATTATCACGAACCCGACTCTCAACCCCGCTGTGATTTTTGGCTACTTGGTTCGCTCTCCTTTTGGTGGCGAAGGCTGGATAGTCAGCGTCAACAACATGGAAGACATTATCGGCGGTCACATCTGGCTGGGCCTGATTTGTATCGCTGGCGGTGTTTGGCACATTTTGACCAAGCCTTTCGGCTGGGCTCGTCGCGCTTTAATCTGGTCTGGCGAAGCTTACTTGTCTTACAGCTTGGGTGCTTTGTCCCTGATGGGCTTCATCGCTTGCTGTTTTGTTTGGTTCAACAACACTGCTTACCCCAGCGAATTCTACGGCCCGACTGGTCCTGAAGCTTCTCAAGCGCAAGCTTTGACCTTCTTGATCCGCGACCAACGCTTGGGTGCTAACGTCGGTTCTGCACAAGGCCCGACTGGTCTGGGTAAATACCTGATGCGCTCTCCTACTGGCGAAATCATTTTCGGCGGTGAAACCATGCGTTTCTGGGATTTCCAAGGCCCTTGGTTGGAACCTTTGCGTGGTACTAATGGCTTGGATTTGAACAAAATTAAGAATGACATTCAGCCTTGGCAAGCTCGCCGCGCTGCTGAGTACATGACTCACGCTCCTTTGGGTTCTTTGAACTCTGTGGGTGGTGTGGCGACTGAAGTTAACTCGTTTAACTTCACTTCTCCTCGTTCTTGGTTGTCCTGTTTCCACTTTGTGATGGGTTTCTTTTTCTTGGTCGGCCACTTGTGGCACGCTGGTCGCGCTCGTGCGGCTGTCGCTGGCTTTGAGAAGGGTATCAATCGTGAGACGGAAGCGGTTCTTTCTATGCCTGATTTGGATTAATCGATCGCATTTATTGCTGATTTGATTGTGTAATCATTAAAAGGCTCCTGTTTAATCGCAGGAGCCTTTTTGTTGAGATCTGGTAATACAATGATATGGTTTCGGAATTATTTAACGGCAGAGACCGCAGAGAGCGCAGAGGCAGAGAAGGAGAGATGAATAATTCCGATATCAAGGGATTTGATATGGATCATCAAATTTGGTTGACATCATTAAAAACACGTCGGGCGATCGCCGTTATTCGTTCGGACGATCGAGACATGGCTTGGCGGATGGCACAAGCTGTAGCTAAAGGGGGAATTGAGTTTATTGAAATTACTTGGAATACTGAAAAAGCGGGTGAGTTAATTTCTCAACTCCGCTTGGAATTTCCTACTTTTAGTATTGGTACTGGCACATTATTGAATTTAGAACAGTTGCAGGAAGCTATAGCTTGTGGCGCTCAATTCCTGTTTACTCCACACACGGATGTAGCTATGATTAAAGTAGCTGTTGATGCGGGAGTGCCGATCGTCCCTGGTGCTTTTTCTCCGACAGAAATTGTGACGGCGTGGCAAGCGGGCGCTACTTGCGTTAAGGTGTTTCCGATATCGGGTTTGGGAGGTGCGGCTTACCTGAAAGCTCTGCAAGGCCCGCTGGGTGAGATTCCTTTGATTCCGACGGGTGGGGTGACGCTGGATAATGCGAAGCTATTTATTGATGCTGGGGCGATCGCGGTTGGTTTAGCTGGAGACTTATTTCCCAAACATTTGGTGGCTAATGGGGATTGGGAGGCGATCGGCCAAATTGCTCGAACTCTCACCCAAAACTTAACAACTTCTTAATCCTCTTCCCAATCTAAACTCTAAAATCATAACTCTCAAATGATACGAGGTGTGAGACATGAAAAACAATATAAACTCAACTTACTTCCGCCGCGTTGGAACTTTCTGTGCTGGTTTCGCCTTGACAATTGCAGCTTTTTGTGGTGGTTCAACTGCTGTAATTGCTGGCGAACAGCACAACACAATTGCCTATCGAATTATGGAGTTGCAACAATCTAGTCAACGCTGGATTGAAATCGATCTATCAAGACAAAAGTTAATAGCTTGGGAAGGAAATAAATCAGTTTATGCTGTCAATATTTCCAGTGGCAAATCATCGACTCCCACGCGCACGGGAACGTTTGCGATTCAAACCAAATATCGGGTTGCAAGGATGACTGGGCCGGACTACGATGTCCCCGATGTTCCTTATACAATGTATTACGATGGTGGGATGGCAATCCACGGCGCTTATTGGCACAATTTGTTTGGCAATCCTGTGACTCATGGTTGTACAAATGTGGCGGTAAATCACGCTAAATGGCTGTTTGAATGGGCATCGGTGGGGACGGCGGTGGTGGTGCACAAATCTTAATTGTTAGTTGTTAGTTTTTAACAACTAACTGTTAACAGTTAACAGTTAACAGTTAACAGTTAGTTGTTAACAGTTAGTTGTTAACTGTTAGTTGTTAGTTGTTATAGCCTTTATCAGGTAGATTCAGCAAATAACGACTTTTAATATATTCTTTTAAAATGGGGCTTAAACTGATTAAATTACCATTTTCTCTAGTTTCTATTTCCAGTAAAAATCGCATTTTTAAGGATGATATACTATTGACTAATTCCGTCGCTACTTGGTCGATTTTAGGGAGGATTTTAGAAATACTAATGGGGGCAGTTTCTTGGGCTAATTGTAACATGACTGTTTGTTCGGTTGGCGCTAATTTTTGCCATTGTCTATCGAGGTGCGATCGCACTCCTTCTGGCACAATTAATCCCTGATATTCTAAAAACTCACTAACATTTCCGGCATATAATTCACCGATTAATTCGGCAGTCAATTCTAACCATAAGGGATGACTTTGATAAAGGGTTATTAATTGTGGCCATAGTTCTTGATTGGCTAAGTTTTGGTGATGTAAAATTTCTGTTGCATCTGAGTCTAAGCCTGATAAGATTAAAGATTTAACGGGATAATTAGCTTTTTCTAATTGTTGAATTTCTAGCCATTTTTCTTGAGATAGTAGGATGATGTTACTGTGATGGGAAGATTGGGCGATCGCCTGAAATAATAGGTGATAGGAAGTGCGATCGGTTTGCCAAGTTCCGGCTAATTTTTGGGGCGTAAAAAGATTTTGGATATCGTCAAGAATAATTAAACATTGATATTGAGTGAGGTAGTCAATAAAGAGATTAATTTGGGATTCAATATCGTTAGGTATTTCTGGTGGTGAGAAGATTTGTAATAAGTTAGTTAATGTGGTGGTAAGGGAAGGGGAAAAATAGAGAGAACGATAAATTATATAGTCGAAGTGTTGGGGAATTTCGTTAATGAGATGAAGGGCGGTAGCCGTTTTACCAATTCCGCTAATACCGAAAATGTTGATGAGGCGAATCTCTTGATTAATTATCCAATCTTTGAGGGTAGAGAGTTCGTTATTTCTGCCGTAAAAATAGGGAAATTTAGGAGCATTATTGAGGTGGAGTTTAGGGCTAGATGTTTTTCGCGTTGGGGGTGAGTTATTTTTGGGATGATTAGTTTTGTTACAGACGCTAATGTTATTAGTAACCCCTACAATACCACTAACAACTACACCAGAAACTTGATTAAAATTTGTTTTTTCTAAAATAGCTTTAACATTAGCTTTTCTCACCTTTTTTCCTAATAACTCAGATAAAAATTTCCATAAATCAGAAGCGGTATCAGCGACATGACTTTCACTATATCCAGATTTTAGAGCAATTTCTGAATAAGTTTGATCTTGTAAAGTGCCTTCTAAAACAGATTTTTGTATAAAATCCAGATGGGACCCTGTTTTATCAAATAGTAGCTCATCTAAAATATTAACAACTTGGGCTATGTTCATAAATTAAAGAGATGCTGGAGTTTTAGCTATTATATCATAAGTTTCCGAATTTTCCGAATTTTCCGAATTTAGTTGGCAATTATTAAGTCCCGAAGTTTCCTAAACAGGTACTTGGTTTATGTAGTTTAGAATATTTTAAAAGGTATGTATCTTACCACACAGGAGTTTTCTAAATGAAAATTAAAACTTTTGTAATATTAGGTTCTCTGTTTGCCAGTTTAGGAATTTTTTCAGCAACAACAGTATTAGCTCAAGGCAAAATTGTAAATTATCAAGGGAAACAATATCTTGTACTACCAAAAGGTGAAGCATTGGGGCCAAGTGTGCGCTGTAGCCGTGATGGTGAAAGCTGCTATTCTCTTGGCCTAGTTGATTGCAACGACAGGGACTGTTTCTATGGATTGTCTCTTATCACTACGAGAACTATATTTCATAACCCTATCCATGCAAAGGCTTGCTGGGGTGTCGGTTCTACCTACGAGTACATCCTTGCAAGCAGTGGTGTTGACTGTAGAATATATGGAGTGCCTAATCGAATGCTTGACGAAAAAATGAGGCAGGCAGAAGATACTAAAAGAAGATTAGATGATGCACTAAGACAATTACAACAACGTTAGTACACAATGTAGGTTGGGTCAAGCTCCAGCGCGACCCAACTTATGATTTCGATTAATTATAGCGATCGCTCTATCACGATTACCTTATAGCAGTGCGGAACCATCAAGGGTTTATACTTGTGAACTTTTCCGCAAACGCTGTCTTTCTTTCAATCGATCATCACTATTCAACTGAAGCAATATAACAGTTGTACGTCCTTCAGGAGTTAAACCAATTATGCTCTTATCTAAACTCAATTCAAAATGTTCAGACCATAATTGTTGACGGGGGTGAAATAAAAAACTAAATTCACCTGTATTCGGATCAAATGAACCCAGATCGCTTCCTTTGTGACGATTACAACGCCAACAAGCAAAAGCTAAGTTATTAATGCTGTTACCTCTTAATTAAAATCCCGATAAAGCGATAATGCGATCTCTCCAGCCACTCGCTCAAAAATAGCCCGACATCGTTGGCCAAAGGCTTCATTCTCGGCTTGTCGTCGGGCTTTTTCTACTGGGTCAAGTTGACGATCGGGAAAACTCGTCCTTGTCTGGCGATCGGTTTTGGTAATATTTGGGTCATAAATAGTACCTGAGTAGTGATTAATCAGTAGTCTATCATAATAACTATGGCTATTGCTTTTCTAGTTTATTGCTACGATCGTGTCGAACTCACGTTAACTTAACTGCACCACGGGTTTATCCTCTAACAAAGTTTGATTTGTCAGCAAATCTTCGACGGTAATTCGTAGAAAACGCTGTTCATCAACGCGGAACAAAGCTTTTATGCGATCGCCTCCCGGATACCCCGGCGGTGTCAATTGAGCGATGCTGCGAGCTCCGTCTTTGTCGTTTAGCGGCTGTACAGATGTTTTACCTGCGAGTTGGCGAGTAATGAGTCTATCACCATCAAAATAGATCTCTGTGCCGCCAGTTTCCGCTCCCAATTCACCGATAATTAATTCTATACTCGGCTGATTTTCTAGAGAAGCTCCCAATACTAATTCTACTGGTTCGGTCATCGGGTAAGACTGACCGGATTTGATTAAGTTATGCCAACTATGACAATTTTCGCGACGATTCCAGTAGCGAATGCCGTAACTGTGGTAGAGAAAATCTTTGATTTGTATACCTTGACTCAGTTGCAGAGCACCTTGGGCGATCGCCTCAAAGGGCTTGTCACACTTAATTTTTGCTGAATCGAAATATTGTTCAACCCACCGTTTTACAGCCGGAATTTGTACAGTACCGCCAACTAGCAAAACTGCATCGATATCCCCTATTTCTAAACCCTGACGGCGCGCTTGCTGTAATACTTGATTCATGGACTCATCCAGGTTGTCAAAAAAGTGATGTTCGGCGAGGATGGCTTCAAAGCGATCGCGATTTAATTCTAATTCATAAGTCTCAAAATTTTCTTCATCAAAATAGACCTCTGTAGCCCGTTCTTGCACAGACAATTGAATTTTTAAACGTTCGGCTAATCTGGTGATGATGGAAGATGGCATCATTCCTGTAGTTTTGATGAAATCATCTGCCAGCCAATTATCAATATCCGAACCGCCTAAATTTTGTCCAGCTTTAGCTAAAACACGGGCTATTTTGGCTTTTTGTCCTGAAGATTCAGCCAGGGATCTGTCACCCCATTTCAGCAGGAAACCCAGGGGCTTTTTGTTGGCAGAAATATCTAAACGTACTAAAGAAAGGTCGAGGGTTCCGCCGCCAAAGTCAATTACTAACAGATTTTCGCGATCGCCTAAACCGTAACCCAAAGCAGCAGCCGTGGGTTCATCCAACATCCGCACCTGTTCTACTTGCAAGGATTGAGAGAGTTTTCCCAGCCAATTGCGGTAAGCTTCAAAACTGTCTACAGGAACGGTAAAAACCAAAGAATCTACAGGTAGTGGCAGTTCGCGAATGGAGCCGACAATTTGACTCAAAAACCACTGTCCTACTTGCTCAAAACTAACTATTTTTCCGTCAAGTTCCGGGACAAAACCCTGAATGGGAGTGCCAATTCCTCGCTTGAAATTGCGGAAAAACCTATTATCCGTGCTCAAGTCAAGGCCTTTGTCGCGGACTTGTTGACCAAGTATTACTTGATTGTGAGCAGCGTTCTCAACATAGAGCAGACTAGGAATTAGGGGGGGATTTTGAGCTGAAATTGCCGATAGTCCCGGCAATTTCAAAGTTTCGGGCTTGGATGTCGCCGGATTCGTGCGAGCGACGACGGTGTTGCTAGTTCCAAAATCAATTGCGATCGCCATTGAAGCAAAATACACAGCTACTAGGGATTACAGCATATTAGGGTATTTGGAGACACCTATGCAAATAGGATATTTCAGGCAGAAAATTGCTGGCTACCCCTGAGTCGATCGCCCTGGAGCGCTAGATTATTTATTTTTGCTTTCAATTCCAGCTAAAATCAAAATGAGACTTTTTGAGCAATCTCTGATTAGGGATGCAGCAGATGAACCTACCTTCTTTCTTGTGGTTGTGGAAAATAGCAGCTTGGTCCATGGGTTTTTCCCTGTTTGCTTACCTGTTGCTGGCGGTTACTGGAACATGGATGTTCGCCGCTCGTAGCACCAAAAACCCCCGTCCAAAATGGCTGCGTCCTTTCCATTTAGCTACAGGTGCGGGGATGGCGACTTTGGTAATTTTACTGCTGGGAATTGGCGTAGTTGGAACCCTGGGAGAATACGGCTATTTAGGTCATTCTGCTCATTTGCCTGTGGGGTTAGCAGTTGTTACTTTGGTGTTAGTTTCTGTTGCTAGCGGTCTGCAAATTAGCCCCAAAAATCCTTGGGCTCGTCCTTTACATATTGGTGCTAATTTGACTTTGTGTGGGGGATTTGTGCTGGTGTTGCTGACAGGATGGACTATTGTCCAAAAGTATTTGCCTTGATGTTTTTGCAGTTTGCTAACCCGTTTATGATTTGGCGGTTGAAACAGCTACCATAAAAAATTTCGTCCGCGCCACGCGAGAATGAAAAATAAGGGGGTATGATTTGGTCTCAGAAAATCGGGTTTTTGTGTAATATCGTTTACGGTTGCATCGGAATGATTTAACCGCAGAGAGCGCAGACGGCGCAGAGGAGGAGAAGAGAGAGATGAATACAGGACGATACCAAAGGATTTGATATAATATCAAATCCTCTCTTCATTGGAATTATTAAACTCTCTCTTCTCTTCCTTCGCGTCCTTCGCGCCTTCGCGGTTAAATCATTCCGATACAACCGGAATTGATATAACTTCTGAGTTACTTGCCGCCGTAATAAAAGGCAACTTCTTTATCCTTGAGCGGTGCAAAGTTGGCAGCGATCAGCATTTGATCTAGTTCTGCTTGAGGCAGGTGTTTGACACCGATGCGGACGATGCGCGATCGCATGGTATTTGATACACCACTGCGCTGTCTCCCTGCTTCTAATCCCATTACTTTCTCGTAAAGGTCTAATTTTGCCTGGGGAATTGGAGAGCCATCAAAGTCTATACCAGAGGCGATCGCGACATCGATCGCATCTGCGCCAGTTGTAGATTGAGCCACTGATTTTGTTTCTTCAGACATGGGTAATAATTTAAAAAAAAAGGCGATCGCTCAACCGAAAAATCTCAAATTGGGCGTTCTAGATAAGCTCAAATCCTTGACTAATCAAGGATTGAATTTAGTGCGGATAAAAGGACTTGAACCTTCACTCCTCTCGGAACCAGAACCTAAATCTGGCGCGTCTGCCAATTCCGCCATATCCGCGTATTCACATTAAACAAAACTACCACATACTACTTTATTTGTCAAGCCTAATTGAAAAACCCGGTTTTGGTTCTGAGTCAGCCTAGTTGGAGGTTGAAACCGGGTTGGCTGGTCTGTGATAATAACTTATTTTTGACCCAGTGCTTTCCAAGTGGTGTCATCTACCACTCCATCTGCCTTGAAACCTTTGTCATCCTGAAACCCCTTGACAGCAGCAATGGTCTTGGCACCAAAAATACCGTCGATCGGACCTGGATCGTAACCTTGAACTTCTAGGCGCACCTGTAGTGTTTTCACTTTGGCACCAGAGGAGCCTTTAGAGAGAATAGTTACAGTGGTTGGAGCGTTGCTGGGAGCGTTGCTGGGAGCGTTGCTGGGAACTGAAGCATCCTTCTGAATGGGAGACTCCTCCTCAACTTTTTTAGGAGCAGATACCGGCTCGGCTGCTAATGCTGTCCAAGTCTCTTTGTTGACGATGCCGTCTGAATCCAACCCCTTAGCTCGTTGAAATTCACTGACAGCCGCGGTGGTGCGGGTGCCATAGGCACCGTCGATCGTGCCGATGGAGAAACCATGAATTTGCAACCGTTGTTGTATGGCTGCAACTTCCGGTCCGTCTGCTCCTGCGGATATAGTTTTTTCCTTTTTGACTGGTTTTTGCTCCCCGGCATAAAAAGGCTTGTTAAACATATCTGTTTGGGAATTCGCCTCTGGGGATGAAGTACCAGGGTCAGCCGGAGCCACAAAGTCTCTGCGGTACTGTTCTTGGACAAAGGGTTTGGACTCGAAAGCTGCGGTAGCATTCCTGGTGAATCCAGGAGCTACCAGAGCCACTAAGCCGAGAATCGTTGCAGTAGTCACTCGCATAGGTTTTCCTCACGATAGTAAACTTTTGTAAATTAGGACTGTTTTATGGTTTCTGTGTTCAATTGTAATACCATGCAGGACACACTTACTCATAAAAATTCATACGGGATGCGGGACACTCAGCGGCTTCAGCCCTGAGAGGAAAGCGGATCGGGGGACTTCAGTCCCCGTGTCTTTCTTAGTTAGCAGAATGACCTGGATCTTCTATGTATTTCTTAACAACCTCACTGCTAATATTGCCTAAAGTTTTGTTGTTGTAGCTTGACCTATCCAGTGTACTCACCTAAACTAAATAAATCAACTAATTTTCCGGAAAAAGAGGTGGCTAGAGTCAAAAAAGCAATGGGAGTACAGCAAGTATTACTGTCTCCCACCAAAGAAGTTGAAGCCGTGTTGCAGTATCTCTGTCGGCAATCTGGAAAGCTATACAATAGCGCCGTTTATTTCGCTCGCCAGACATTTTTTAAAACCGGAAAACTGCTGACCGGAAAATTTGACTTGTCTTTTGAACCGTCAATTTCTAAGTCGATGGTTGCCAAGTCGTTGCCTTCAACGCCCATGCAGCAAACTTTGATATCAGTTACAGAGGCATTTAAAGGCTTCAAAGAGTTAAGAGCCTTATATAATGAAGGTAATTTGCGCTTTAAACCTAAGCCTCCAAACTATCTAACGCGGTCTAAGTTATTCAAAGTAGCTTACCCAAACTCTGGAGGATTAAAGCCAACGCTAGTTGTCGATCAGTTACGATTTTCTTTGGGTTTAACAGTGCGTCGCTGGTTTGGAATTTCTGAATTCTTTCTCCCTAGGCCGTCAAACATTGACTGTACAAAGGTTAAAGAGTTCACAATTCTCCCGAAGAATGGCGCTTTCTACTTAGAGATGTCTTACGAAGTAGAATGTCAGCAGCATGATTTAGATCGCAATCAAGCGCTATCAATTGATTTGGGAACTGCTGATAATTTGGCAGCTTGCGTTGATACGCTCGGAAATTCCTTCTTGATTGACGCTCGCGCCATGAAAGCGATGAATCAACTTTGGAACAAGAAAGTAGCAACCAGAAAGGAGGGGAAACCTACTGGTTACTGGGATAGTTGGCTAGACCGCGTAACCCGCAAGCGCAATCACCAGATGCGCGATGGCATCAATAAAGCTGCGAAGCTAATTGTTGACCATTGTTTGAAACACGGCATTGGTAATCTAGTAGTTGGATGGAACCAAGGGTTTAAATCTAATGTTGATATGGGTAAACTGAACAATCAAAAGTTTGTTCAAATGCCTCTCGGTAAATTAAAAGAGCGCTTAAAGCAACTTGGCAATTTGCACGGCATTAAGTTCACTGAAACAGAAGAAGCATACAGTTCCAAGGCTAGCTTTCTTGATGGAGACTCCCTGCCTAGATACGGCGAAAAACCGCCTGGGTGGAAAGCATCTGGAAGGCGAATTAAACGTGGATTGTATCGTTCTGCTGATGGGACTATAGTTAACGCGGATCTTCACGGTGCCGCCAATATTCTAAGAAAAGTAGCCAGTAAGTTAGGTGTAAAACTTAACCGACTGAGTAGTCGGTGTTTGGCCACCGCAGCGAGAATCAGACTTTGGTAATAACTAAAGTTATTCTGTCAGCAGAATCTCAGTGGCTTCAGCCCTGAGAGTGTCAAATCTAAGGAATGTTAGATAGAGTGATACCAATGAATTACTAAGGGGTCAAACACTATAGGAATCAACGGGAATGTCTGTATTTGGCGATCGCCAAGTTGGGAATTAGATCCATTCCGGTTCCACTCAGACATGATTGTTGACTGTTGAGGGTTGAATGTTGACTGTTTCAACAATAGACATTTCCTAAAAAGATAGTCAAAAACAGGCAGGATGGCTGTTCCACATAAACTATGGGAGATGTCTAATACCGATGCAGCCGAAGACGATATTAGTAAGCAGTTGAAACCGCTTTTTTGACCTCAACTAAATAAATCCGAGCGGGTGGACTTACTTCAACTCGGTTGCACAAATATAGGCTACACAAATATACATTGACCCTGGGCGATTACCCGGTAGATTTCCTCATAAATGTGGCAATCTGGATCGAAAGCGAAGGGAATACGAAGGTCAGTACCTAGGGGTAAACCAGATTTTTTTAGTTCATTACATCAATCAATTTTAGATTTTAGTCACGAGATTGGACAATGAAAAAGCAACCCATAGATGAATCCGGCATTCCCATAATCAATAGCTTTTGGTGATTGTTTTTCATTTCTTTTTCCAGCTAACTATGTTCGCTTGCTATCCTCAAATCACATAAAATTCGCCATATTTGTTGCGAATATACCGCAGAAATGGTTCGATACTTAAAGGAGAACCTGTAACTCGATCGAGCAATTCGACGGCGGTGTATTTACGACCATGACTATATATATTTTGTTTGAGCCAATCATGGAGTACGGTAAAATTCCCCTGTTCTATTTCTACCGGAATTTCTGGATTGATTTTGACTGCGGTTTCATAGAATTGGGCGCTCATTAAATTACCAAGGGTGTAACCTTGGAACATACCGCCGATCGTCCCAACATACCAATGAACATCCTGCATTGCACCCTCGCTGTCGGTGGGAGGAACAATACCGAGGTCAGTTTTATAGCGACTGTTCCAGGCTTCGGGGAGGTCATGAACCGATAGTTTTCCCTCTACCATTGCCAATTCTAGGTCAAAGCGGATGGCTACGTGGAGGTTGTAGGTTACTTCGTCGGCGTCGGTGCGGATCAGCGATCGCCCGACTTTGTTAATGGCCTTATAAAATACCTCAATCGGCACCTGTCCCAACTGCCGCAAAAATACCCCTTGCAGTTGCGGGTAAAAACATTCCCAAAAGCCCCTACTCCGGCCGACTAAATTTTCCCAAAGCCGGGACTGGCTTTCATGAACACCAGAGGAAATGCCACCAGCTAGGAGTGTACCTTCAAATTCGGGGGAATTTCCCAGTTCATAAAGAGCGTGTCCCGCTTCGTGGATACTGCTAAAAAGAGCTTGATCCAGGTGATCTTTGTAAACGCGGGTGGTGATCCGCACGTCGTCTATGGAGAAGTTAGTCATAAACGGGTGCAAGGTGGTATCTTGTCGTCCCCGTTGGAAGTCGTAGCCCATACGTTCTACGACGGTGCGAGTGAATTCTAATTGCTGGGCTTCTGGGAAGTCTTGATGCAAGCAAGAGTCGTCAGCCGGGGGCTGGGAGGTGATGGCTTCGACTATCGGCACTAATTCTTGACGCAGTTGAGCGAACAATGGTCGCAAAATGGATACTTTCATGCCGTAGTCGCTACGATCGATCAAGGGATCGGCAATATGTTCATATCCTGGGAAAAAGTCCGCGTATTGCCTGCTTAATTCTAGGGTTTTTTCCAGATATGGCTCGACGGCTGCAAAATTATTAGCAGCTTTCGCCGTAGCCCAGGCTTCGTAGCAGTCGGCTTGGTGGCGACATAGTTTGGCCATAAAGGCTGCGGGAATTCTGGCGGCGCGATCGTAATCTCTGCGGGCGACGCGAATCAGGCTGGCGGTATTGGAATCGTAGGGGAGGTTTTGTTCGTAGCCTCGTAAGTCTTCTAGCAGTTCCCCAATTTTAGGATCTGTAAATTTTTCGTGGGATATTTGTTTGAGGGTAGCTAATTGGCGACTCCGGGCGCTTGCACCTCTAACGGGCATATAGGTGGCTTGATCCCAGTGCAGCAGGGAAGAGGCTGATTCGATATCGATAATTTCGTTAAGACGGGCTGTGAGTTGACCGAATTTTGTTTCAGTTTTGTCTAGGGTTTGCATGATTGGGGTTAGCGGTACTTTTTGCCTACAAAGGTTGCAGTGCGGCATCTATATTAGTCAATCATTGCCTACCCTGAGTTAAAGCTAAAGACCGCACTTGTTCACGTATTGTATGCAATTTTGAGTCATTTTGGGAAAGTTTTAGGTATTTTTTCGGATTAAGTTCGATCGCCTTGGAGAGATTTTCTATTGCTTTGTCGATGATACTTGCTACAACTGCGGGCTGATTTTTTGACTCTTGTGCTTGTTTTTCTAGGGCCCAGATGCAGGCTTTTTGATAGTAGAGGTTTGGATCGTCAGGTTTGAGTGCGATGATTCGATCGTAAGAGGCGATGGCTTCCGGGTATCGCTGGATTTTTTTGAGGGCTACGGCGCGGTTGTACCAGGCCTCGATATTTTTCGGTTCTGTTTCTAGTGTTTTGTCCCAGGAGGCGATGGCTTCACAGTAGCGCTGTAAATTGGCCAGGGCTAGGCCGCGGTTATACCATGCTTCGCTGTCGTCTGGTTTCAGGGCCAGGCCTTTGTCCCAGGAGTCTATGGCTTCTGCAAATTTTCCCATGTGGGCGATCGCCGTGCCGCGTTTGTTCCAGACTTCCGGGGATTTTGGTCGTAGTTGGAGAGTTTTGTCGTAGGATGCGACGGCTTCTAGGTAGCGTTTGGCATCGGCTAGAGCGATCGCGCGATGATACCATGCTTGGTGTAGGTCTGGTTTAATTTCCAGCGCCCTGTCGTAGGTGGCGATCGCCATTTCGTTTTGTCCTGATTTTTTCAGAGCAAATGCCTTGTTGTACCAAGCTTCCCAGTAGTCGGATTTCAGGGCTAGGGCTTTGTCGTAGGAAGTGATGGCTTGGGAGTAGCGTTCCAACTTAACCAGAGCGTTGCCCCGGTTCGACCAAGCTTCATGGTAATTTGGTTGAAATTGGATAGCTTTTTCGTAAGAGGCGATCGCCTCTGAAAGCCTGTTACACTTTTGCAGCACATTGCCCCGATTGTACAAGGCTTCTGGGTGATCGGGTTTAATTTTGATGGCTTCGTTGTAGGCGCAAATCGCTGTTTCTAGCTGTCCCAACTTTTTGAGGGCGACACCTTTGTTGTACCAAGCTTCCTGAAATTTTGGTTCTAGTTCGATCGCTTTTTCCCAAGATGCGATCGCCGCTTGCAACCGTCCCATTGCTTCTAGGGCGTTACCTCGATCGTACCAGGTTTGAGGGTCTTGGGGATTCAGTTCTATGGATTTTGCCCCACGTTCGATCGGCTTTTCCATACTCGCTAATTTTTGCAAGGGATTTCACCTAATTTTTTGTAAAGTTGCGGTTTTTTTTATATTAACTTTCATACTAGGATGCTTTTTGCCCTTCCCAGGGCTGAAACCTTAGTATTGTGGTAATTTTTGGTGGCTTTACATAAACTCAAAAAAAATCAAACCAGACTATTCTCGTCTTGGTCGTCTATTTTTGATGTATAAATTAATACTTTCTTTTATAAAAATGCGTAGAATTAAGGAAAAGAAAGGCGATCGGGCTTTTTAACCCTGATTTCCCATGATTTAGCAGCTCAGGTTGCTAGATGCTTTCGCAAAAACAGTCGTCGTGGCTGTCCGAACAGCCAACAACTCCAATCCCAATCCACCTGTTCTAACCGATAGCCCGCTTGATAATATAACTGTCGAGCCGCATGATTATTTTCCAGAACATGCAGGTAAACTTCCGAAAATCCCCACTCACGGGCAGTTTTTTCACAATTATTCAGTAGCTTTTGAGCCACACCTTGTCGCCGATACTCTGGGTGAACGGCGAGATTGGATAAATAAGGATAGTCAGAACTTGGGAATTGCCAAGCAAAGCGAGAACGCAGAGCTAATTCTACTGTTCCAGCCATTAACTCTGACCGGTTGTCGAGAGCATTTTCTTCCCGCGAGACTAGCTCCGCAACCAGACAAATGTAATGTTCAGTTTTAGAACGCAGTCGATTTTTTAAATCTTCGTAAATACCTAAGCGTAATACTGGATATACCCAGTGTACTACCCCCTCGCGGGCATGAAAGCTCGAAGCCAAAATATCTGCTAGCTGCATCAGGTCATTGACTCGAGCCATCCTAACTAAAAAGCTACAATTTTCGGGGGTTTGTTTACCGCGTGTTGGTGAGGAAAAAAATGAATAATTCACAATTAGCAGTCACTATATTAATTTTGTAGGATGGTTATTTATACACATAACTATTTTATGAATGGTTATTTTATTGTGATTCATTACCCTCTAAATCAATTATAAAATCACAAGAACATTCAATCATTATCAGCTAATTTTAAATGATTGCTGCTCGGATTTGGTCAACCAATTCATTCCCACCAGATCGGGGTGGGCTTTCTGTAATATTAGGGGTATAACTGATACACATAGTTGATTGACCCGATGAAACCACCACCTTTTTTAGCCTTGACTTGGCAATCTTATCTAATGTACACTGGAAATGTCAAGGGATTGAGAAAAATCATGGCCAACAATAACCCATCCCCTAATACTAGATTTGTAGGTATTGGGAAGGGTATTAAAAACAATCAAAAAGGTTTTAATGTCAGGTTCCCGGAACCTTATCACTCTATGCTTGCAGAAATACCAGATAGAATTGAATTTATTCGTCAAGCCGTAATCGAAAAACTCAAGGATAAGCCAGAATGAATCAGGGTTTGAGGCTCGTGGATGTTAGGGCAGAGGAAGCCGAGGATCGAGTTTCAAGGGCTTCTGGCCACAGGCGCTCCTGTATCCGATGGAACCAACCTTGTCTGTAAGAGTAGGGGGTTTTCTGCCAAAAGTCCCATTTACACTCTGAGGTTTTGGAAAAAGTCTCTGGGGTATCACGCAATAATTCGGTCTGTGGGCGGTATGACCAAATAATTCGATAGTATGCAGAAGGCGATGGAGAAATTCAAAACCGCGATCGAGCTAATGAGCCGATTTTGACGAAGAGTAAATTCATCAGGAAAATTAACGGCTGGTTAAATAAGTTACATAGTTAACTGGGTGAGGGTGTTTCGAGAAGGGTTCAAGGCGTCTGGGTTAGATAAAGTGGGATTTCCTCCTCCCTAAAGTTCGGACTCTGAGCTCAATTGCGGATTTCAAAGAGTCTATATCGTAAAATAAGGCGTCAATAGTCGCAAAAATAGGCACTGAACTTAGGGTCATCAACCGGGTTTCTCTGAAAAATCACAGTTTCTCAACGAGATATCTAGCAAAAAAGTGGGTTTTGGCCATCTATGGCTGAGGTGAGTTTAAAAAATTTTAACTAAAACGGGACTGGTGCAAATAATTAATCGCAAATACTGGAAACACATTCACAAAAGGACGGCTATAGCTATGTTGCAGAGATCCCGCCTCCCTATGACTCCCACCACCAAGCACAGCACAGCTATGTGGTTGAGCAATCAGGGGGAAGACAAATGAATTCCGTAGCAAATTCTAAGGTCAAAATTCTGATCGTTGATGACGAACCAGACAATATTGAGTTGCTGTACCGCACCTTCTATCGAGATTATAAAGTGCTGAGTGCAAAATCAGGTCCTGACGCCCTCGAAATCTTGAGAAGGGAAAAAGAAGTGGCCGTGATTATCTCGGATCAGCGGATGCCAAAAATGAGCGGGACTGAGTTTCTCCGCTTGACTGCTGTCGAGTATCCCGACGTGATCAGAATTATTTTAACTGGCTATACGGATGTTGAAGATTTAGTTGAAGCTATTAATGCGGGCAAAGTATTCAAATACGTTACTAAGCCTTGGGATTCCGATGACCTCAAGGTTTTGGTCAGTCAAGCTGTGGATACTCACCATGTCCTGAAAAATCGCACTAATGAACTGCGACGGGCACTACAGCAAGAATCACTGCTTTATGCTGTTACCAATAGTATTCGATCGGCTCTCAATTACCAGCAAATGCTGCAAAGAATTGTGGAAACCGTAGGCGAAATGTTTCAGGTGAGTTGCTGCTTGTTACGTCCCTTCCAAGACGGTAGAGTGGCTGATGAATGGTTCGTTTATCCACACCAGGAAACTCAAGATTTGCCATCATCGGAGGCTGTCGCCATACCCCTAGATGCCCCGGATGCTAGACTTTCTGTGGACTTGCTACCGCTGTTGGTGTGGGAAACTACCGAAGTAGTGGTGATTCAAGATGCTCAAACAGACGATCGCATTTTACAAACAGGAAATGACCAGCGACGACTTGCTTACCAAGCAGCCAACATCCGATCGAGCTTAATCGTACCTCTGTTCTACCAAAACGAACTCATGGCAGTTTTAGCGCTGCACTCCTTCGAGCAGCCCCGCCCGTGGGAAGAACACGAGATCAACTTAGTCAATACAGTAGCAGACCAAGCAGCCTTGGCCCTTTCTCAAGCCCGTGCTTACGAACAAGTGCGGGCGCTAGCAAAACGCGAAGCCCTAGTCAATACTATTACCACGGCAATTCGATCGAGCCTGGACCCCCAAAACATTTTTTCAGCCATTACCCAACAACTAGGGCAAGCTCTGCAAGTAGACGGCTGCGTGCTATCCCTGTGGACAGAAGACGACGAATACGTTCAATGCGTGGGGCTTTATGACTCAAATCAGAATTTTGTAGCCACCCAAGAGGACTTGATCGCTCCTAATTTACTCCCCAACGACATGATTAGGGATAGAGGCCGCGCCTGGATATTTCCCCATTCTTCCTTACCCCAGTCTTTAGTGCCGATTCGAGGGAATCCGGTTTTGCAAAGCATTACGATCTCGAAAGCACCGGTGGCGATTTCCGACCTCAACGAACGTCCCGATCTGAATGTTACAGAACTACAACTGCGATCGCCAGCCCGCGCCCTTCTGGTAGTCCCCTTGCTTTCCGATGGTAAAATCATCGGTAGCATCTCCCTACGACAAAACAACAACACCAGGCGCTGGCTAGCCTCAGACATTGACCTGGCTCAAATAGTAGCAACTCAGGCCGCTCTAGCCGTACAGCAGTCGCGCCTCTACCAAACTACCAGACAGCAAGCCGAACGTCTCCTAGAAGCCGATCGACTCAAAACCGAGTTTTTCCAAAATATCTCTCACGAATTCCGTACACCTCTAACCCTCACCATTGGTCCCCTGGAATCAGTTTGCAGTCGCCAAGAAGACTTACCCTACGAACAAGCAGCCATTGCACTTCGCAATTCCCGTCGCCTGTTGCGCTTAGTAAATCAACTACTAGATTTGCAGCGACTGGATGCTGGACGAATGCAGCCGAGTTTTCGCCCCTGCGACTTAGTAGGTTTCTGTTACTCTACCGCCGAATCATTTCGCCCCTATTGCGAGAAAAAAAACATCAACTTAATTACTCAATTACAAGAATGTCCGTTGCTCTATTTAGATATTGAAAGATTTGATAAAGTTATTTATAACCTGCTATCAAATGCTGTCAAATTTACCCCTGAAGGTGGAAGTATAACCCTGACAGTTGCATCGGCAGGTTCTCACTGTTTGTTGCAAGTAAAAGATACCGGGATCGGCATTCGCAACGAACAAATTCCCTATTTATTCGAGCGTTTTCGTCAGGCAGAAGGTTCCGCCAACCGTTCTTATGAAGGCAGTGGCTTAGGCTTGGCATTGGTCAAAGAATTAGTGGAGCTGCACGGTGGTCAAATCTCAGTAGAATCTGTTTACGGTGAAGGCTCTACTTTTACAGTTTGGCTCCACTTCGGTTCCACCCATTTGCCCCTAGAACAAGTGCTGGAAATACCTACAGAATTTCACTCATCAAAAGCAATGGTGGAATTGGCAGATGTAGAAGGTGATTTGTCTGATGCTGAAATCGGCAACGAGAATTTGGAAACCCTCCAATCCGTAAGCTCAGAAACAGCAGTTGGCACAGTTTTGGTGGTTGATGATAATCCGGATTTACGCTTTTATGTATCTGGAATTTTGCGAGATTCAGGCTTTTCTGTTTTGCTTGCCCGCAACGGTGAGGAGGGATTTGCCGTAGCCAAAAAACGTCGTCCTGATTTGATTGTCACAGATTTGATGATGCCCTTAGTGTCGGGCTTAGATTTGATTCGGATGATTAGAGAAGATCGAGATTTGAAAGGGACTCCTGCTATTTTACTCACGGCTAAAGCCGATGAAGACACTCGAATTGAAGGGGTTGAAAGAGGGGCAGATGCTTATTTGTCGAAGCCTTTTAACGACAGGGAATTATTGGCAGAAGTGCGAAATTTGCTGGCTCTCAAGGAGAACGAACGCCGTGTCCAGCAGTTGAATACCTATTTAACTGAGTCGGTACTGCGCCGCTTTTTGCCGCCGGCAATGGTGAAAGCGGCTGCGGCGGGAGATTTGGCGCTGAATTTGCGCCCGGAGCCCCGATTAATCACGATTTTATTTAGCGATATTGTGGGTTTTACAGCTCTTTCTAATACATTGCGATCGCGCCGAGTAGCCGAGTTGTTGAATCAATATTTAGCCGCCATGACTAGAGCGATTTTTGACAGTGGTGGTACGGTAGATAAGTTTGTGGGAGATGCGGTAATGGCAATATTTGGAGCGCCGGAAGAATTGAACCCTAATGAGCAAGTGCGGCGTGCTGTGGAGGCTGCCAGGAAAATGTTGCGAGCTCTTAATGAGCTTAACCAAAGTTGGATTGAACAGGGTATTGTTGGGGAGAATGGGGTGCCACCTGTGCGTTTTCGCTGTGGAATTCATCAGGGTACTGCGGTGGTGGGGATGTTTGGTTGCGAGGAGCGATCGGACTATACCGCGATCGGACCGAGTGTGAATATTGCCGCTAGACTGCAAGAAGCTGCCGAACCCAATAGTGTGTTAATTTCGGCAGCCGTTGCAGATTATGTTGAGGAGGATAGAATTATTAAATATAAGCCACTGCAATTGAAGGGAATTGATGAAACGGTGTTGACTTTTTTACTCAAGTGTGATTGAGTTGGGCCGCAACCCAAATAATTTCCGATGGGCAACGGCGACGCCAGTTAACAGTCAACTACCCGGTTTGTTGAGTATTTATGGGAGATAGGCTCGGAGGCAGGCCCGACAGCATCGATCGCAGCCTCAAGAGCGATCGATACATGAGTCCAATGAGTCCCCCCTTGACAAAAAGCTATATAGGGTTCCCGCAGTGGCCCATCAGCCGAAAACTCCGACGTACTCCCATCAATAAAAGTACCCCCAGCCATCACCAACTTACTTTCATAGCCGTGCATGGGAGCAGGCACCGGATCTAAATAGGAACCAACGGGGGAATTTTGTTGAACAGCCCGACAAAAAGCAATTAACTTATCAGCACAACCAAATTCGATCGCCTGAATCACATCTCGTCTTTTGGCCAAAGGAATCGGATTCACCCGATAACCCAACTTATAAAAAACATAAGCCGTCAAATGATTTCCCTTGATCGCCTCACCCACCAACCCAGGCGCTAAAAACAAACCCTGAAACAGCAAGCGATTTAAATCAAAAGTTGCACCGCCACTACTGCCAATTCCAGGGGCCGTCAAGCGACAAGTTGCAGCCTCCACCAAATCAGCCCTCCCCGCCACGTAACCGCCAGCAGGGACGATCGTACCCCCCGGATTTTTAATCAAAGAACCAGCCATCAGATCCGCACCAACAGCAGTCGGTTCACAATCCTCAACAAATTCTCCGTAACAATTATCAACAAAGCAAATTGTGTTAGGATTCTGATGTTTGACTATGGCGACGATTTTTTGAATCTCAGAAATAGACAGACTAGACCGCCAAGAATAACCGCAAGAGCGCTGGATAAAAACCAGGCGAGTTTTTGCTGAAATAGCACAGCTCAGTGCCTGCCAATCCACACTTCCTTCGCGAGTTAGAGGCAACTCACGGTAAAGGATGCCAAACTCAATCAGTGAACCTTGACCTTGCCCCCGCAGGCCGATGACTTCTTCTAAAGTATCGTAGGGAGACCCAGCCACTGCCAACATTTCGTCACCAGGACGCAGGATGCCAAACAGAGCACAGGCGATCGCGTGAGTACCCGAAACAAACTGTACTCGCACTGCGGCCGCTTCTGCACCAACTACTTCCGCAAACACGCCGTCCAAGGTCTCCCGACCCAAATCGTCGTGACCGTAACCCGTAACTCCTGCAAAATGGTGGACTCCAACCCGGTGGCCCCGAAAAGCTTTTAAGACTCGTTGAAGATTTTGCTTGACTGTCGCGTCAATACCAGAAAAAATCTGAAGGAGTCCCTGTTCTGCTTCCTGTAGCCGTGAAACGCTATTCATCTATACCTCGCTCACCATTTGTGTGCGCGCAGCTCGTTATCGCGTAGATGCGGCCCTTAGTTTGTAAACATAATATATTCATGACGATTGCAACTTCCAAAAAAACTTCTCCTGATTGGCCTGTCATAGGCTTTATGGCCTTTTTACACATCGGCGCTTTATTTGCTTTGCTGCCGAGTAATTTTAGCTGGTCTGCGATCGGGCTAGCAGTATTCCTCCATTGGGTAACAGGTGGTTTAGGAATTACTCTCGGATTCCACCGTCTGGTGACTCACCGCAGTTTTCAAACACCCAAATGGCTAGAATATTTCCTAGTAATTTGCGGTACTCTTTCCTGCGAAGGGGGCCCGATCGACTGGGTAGGAATGCACCGGTTACACCACATACATTCTGACACTGAAACAGATCCCCACGATTCCAATCAAGGCTTCTGGTGGAGCCACATGGGCTGGATGCTCTCGGATCTGCCCATCAGAGTTGAAATCCCGCGCTTTACAAAAGACATTGGCGACGATCCAGTATACAAGTTTCTGCAAGCATATTTTATCCCCATCCAAATAGTCTTCGGTGTCTTGCTCTATTTATTAGGCGGCTGGTCCTTCGTGGTTTGGGGCGTGTTTATGCGGATTGTAGTGGTGTTCCACTGCACTTGGCTGGTGAACAGTGCTACCCACAAATTTGGGTATCGCACCTACGAGTCTGGCGATCGCTCCACCAACTGCTGGTGGGTTGCCGTCCTGACTTATGGCGAAGGCTGGCACAATAACCACCACGCCTTTCAATACTCGGCTCGCCACGGTCTTCAATGGTGGGAAATCGACTTAACCTGGATGACAATTCAACTGCTGCAAACACTGGGTTTGGCAACCAAAGTCAAATTAGCAGATGTCGCAGAAAAGTAACTGGCGATCGTAGATAACAGGTTATTAGTCATTAGTTGCAGACTGAGGGCTAATAACCAATTTTTTATCAAATACCAATTACCTGATTTAACAGAGAAAAGCTATATAGCTTTTCAGGTATAGCATTTCATAATTCATGTTTGATTAGCTTGGGTTTATTTACCTTTATCTAACCTAGTTTATCTGAATTTTACTCCATTTAAAACCTCTAATCTGAAACCGAATGACAATCGCAACGCAAGACAAACTCCAATACAATTGGACACACATTATTGCTTTAGCCGGAGTTCACATCGGCGCTTTGTTTGCCCTCCTTCCTGCTAACTTCAACTGGACAGCAGTGGGTTTAACAGTATTTATGCACTGGATAACCGGTGGCTTAGGAATCACCCTCGGATGGCACCGCCTGCTGACTCACCGCAGCTTTCAGACACCCAAATTTGTAGAATATTTTCTAGCTTTTTGCGGTGCTCTAGCTTGTCAAGGAGGAATCATTCATTGGGTTGGCTTGCACCGCTTGCACCACACCCACTCCGACCAAAATAATCTCGACCCTCATAATGCTCAGCAAGGTTTTTGGTGGAGTCATCTAGGTTGGATGTTTTATAAAGGTCCCGCCCACGATGAAATTCCCCGCTGCACCAAAGACATTGCTAGCGACCCATTTTATCAGTTTTTACAAAACTACTTTTTGCCAATTCAAATCGCCTTTGGGGTCTTACTTTACTTAGCAGCAGGCTGGCCTTTTGTAGTTTGGGTAATATTTGTGCGCTTAGTTTTCGTGTATCACTGCACATGGTTTGTCAACAGCGCTACTCACAAATTTGGCTACCGCACCTACGAAACCAAAGATAGTTCTACTAACTGTTGGTGGGTTGCTGTCCTGACTTATGGCGAAGGCTGGCACAATAACCACCATGCTTATCAATATTCTGCTCGTCACGGGATGGAATGGTGGGAAATTGACTTTACTTGGATGACAATTCAATTGCTGGAAGCGCTAGGTTTGGCAAGTAAGGTGAAATTACCAGCAAAATAGCGAATGGGTAATTGGGCATAGGGCATAGGGCATAGGGCATTGGTTGCTGGTTACTTGTTATCGGTTCTTCGTATACCCTCACCAATAACAAATAACCAATGACTAATGACTAATGACTAATTAGCCCGTTTTTGGTCGCTGCGGCCGCGCAAATACTCCGCAGCAAACGCCAATCCTCCCGAACCTACCATTAACAGCACGCTCAGAGCATTAATATCAGGTTTCACCCCTGTCCGAATGCGGCTAAAAATTTCCATCGGCAAAGTTGTAGTCCCGCTACCTGCGGTAAAACTCGCAATCAAAAAATCGTCCATACTGAGGACAAAAGCCAGCAAACAACCAGAGACAATCCCAGGTAATAATTGAGGTAGCAAAACCTGAATAAAAGCCTCAACTGGTGTGGCACCTAAATCTAAAGCAGCTTCTTCTAAAGATGGGTTGAGGTCTGCTAATCTCGTAGAAACAGCTAGGGCAATATAAGCCAAACAAAACACAATGTGAGCCGCTACAATTGTCCACAAACTGAGCGGAATCGCCAGGGCTGCTAAAAATACCAGAGTCGCAACTGCACTGGCAATATCTGGAATAATAATCGGCAAATACGCAACTCCCTGGTACAAACTCTTGCCTGGGAATCGGTATCGGGACAAACCCACGGCCATTAAAGTACCGAGTACGGCGGAGATGGCAACTGCACAAACAGCCACTGTTAAACTATTTCTCAGGGCCACCAAAATGCGGGTATCGCTAAATAATTTAACATACCAATCTAATGTAAATCCTTCCCAACCAGCGCTAAAACGCGATTTATTAAAGCTGTAAAATGTCAGTACCAAGATGGGTAGGTACATATAGAAAAACATCAAAACGGCAAAGACAACCTGCCAAGAAATCTTAAATTTAGGTTTTAAGTACAACATATCGGTGGGTATTTCCTCCTGTGGATTGTCGGTAATATTTTCCATATCTTGGTAATGGGGAATTGGTTATTGGTAATTGGTAATCGGTTATTGGTTATTTGTTGTTTGTCACTAGCTACCAATAACTAATAACCAATAACTAATGACCAATGACTACTGACTAATGACTTCTTTAAACTGCATTACGATCGCCATATTTGAGCAAAAGGGCAATTCCAATACTCACTGCAAAAATTAATACCATACTCAGAGCCGATCCCAGCCCCCAATTTTGAGTTGCTCCCAAAAATTGATTGTAAATTAAACGAGCCGCCGTCATGCTGGAAGCACCGCCCAGCAACTCAGGATCGACAAAATCGCCCAAACAACTAATAAATACTAGCAAAGAACCTGCTGCAATTCCCGGCATCGTCTGCGGTACTGTCACTTGCCAGAAAGTTTCTACTGGATTCGCCCCCAAATCCTGAGATGCTTCTAGCAATCTACGGTCTAATTTTTCCAAAGAAGCGTAGAGAATTGTCACAATATAAGGCAAATAACTATAAGCCATGCCGATTAGAACGGCGGAACTTTGATTTAGCAATTCTAGAGGAGGAATGCCTACAAGTGCCAAGACGGAGTTGAGAACCCCCGTAGGACGTAGAATTGTAATCCACGCATACGATCGCAAAAGCGAAGAAGTCCACAGCGGCAAAACAAATCCCAACAAAGTTAAATTCCGCCACTTGGGCGAGACATTGAGGGCTATCCAGTAAGCCACGGGAAATCCCAGCACCAAACATAGTATAGTAGTCCCAGTTGCGAAAAAGACCGATCGCCCAATCACCTGCAAATTCAGAGGCTCAAACACTCGCAGATAATTGCCAATTCCCGAAGGAATCACCAAATCTCCAGGCTTAATATTCGGCACCAAACTCAGTTGGAAAATGACTATAGTTGGTACGACTAATAATAGAGCTAGCCACAAGCCAGAAGGGCCGAGTAATGCCAGTGGTCCTACCCAGGATGACCACCGGGAGATAGTTTCAGCCTTCGATGGAGTATGGGGAGGAATTGGAGGGGGAGCTTTGGTGGAAACAGTCATAAATAATAATTTTGAGTTGGGATTTTTGATTGCTGATTTTTGATTAGTAGGGGCGGGCAGGATAAATGCAGCCGTTGGGTTCACCAACAATATTCGCATCAAATAAACAATCTCATAAACCCGCCCCCACGAGACGATGGATCGAAATGTACATGAAATTTATGGGGAAAATAAGGTTAACCGCTGGTTAATTTAGTCCAGTAGCGATCGTAGACATCTATAAATTTTCCTACGGGAGCTACACCTTCGCAATTTTTCAAAGTAGCCTCGGAAGGGAACAGAATTTTGTTGTCCCTAACTTCCGGTGTCAGCAAACTAAAAGCATCTTCCGAAGGAGTTGAAAAGCTGAGTCGTTCTACTAAAGAAGCAGCGACATCCGCTTGCAGCATAAAGTTTATCCATTTATAAGCTGCTTCGGGATTGGGAGCATTTTTAGGAATTACTAAAGTGTCAGTCCACAGAGAAGAACCGCTTTTTGGCACAACATAGCGCAATTTGTCGTTATCTGGAATTACCTCATTAGCATCAGAAGAGTAACACATGGCTACCTTCAAATCCCCCGTTAGTATTTGTGGCCGCCAAGCATCAGTAGTAAAAGATGCGATCGACGGTTTTAACTCTACCAACTTTTCGTAAGCTTGTTTCACCTGCTCTGGGTTCGTAGAATTGAGAGAATAGCCCAGCATCCGCAGGGCAGCACCCATCACTTCTCGAACATCATTAGCCAGAGTCATTCGCCTTGTCAACTCCTGTTTGTGTTTCCACAAATAGTCCCAATCTTCGGGAGGTTCTTTGAGCTGTTCGCTGTTGTAAATTAAGCCTGTGGTTCCCCAACTCAAAGGTACACTGTAGCGATTTCCTGGGTCATAGACAGGGTTTTGGAATTGTTTTTTGAGGCGATCGATCCCTCCCAAATTTGAGTGGTCTAATTGGCTCAACAGCCCCAGTTCCTTCATCTGAATCACCATGTAGTCAGATGGGTAAATGATGCTGTAGGCGCGGCCACCACCGGCTTGAACTCTAGCTACCATCGACTCATTGGAGTCAAATACGTCTGCGATGACGCGGATGCCAGTTTTTTCGGCAAAGCGATCGAGTAGAGCTTTGTCTGTATAGCCAGCCCAAGTATAAATGAACAACTGGTCGGCATTACCTTTAATGGGAGGGGCAGATTGTACGTCTGCAAGCCGCCAGCCGCAACTCGAAAGGGCTAAGCCGGAGATTGTCGCCGCCGAATTTTTGAGGAACTGACGGCGTGTAGAATTAGCCCTGGAAATCTGGGAAATTGGTAGATTAGTGGGAGGCACAGATTCAAAGATTGGTTATTTGTTATTGGCGTCGCCCTGAGCGTAGTCGTTGGGCTCAGGATAAACGCAGTCGTTGGGCTCAGGATAAACGCAGTCGTTGGGTCGAAGGGTTATTTGTTATTAGTTACTTGTTGTTATGGGAACTAACAACTGACAACTAACAACTGACAACTAACAACTGACAACTAACAACTGACAACTAACAACTGACAACTAACAACTGACTAATTATTTCCTATCACTTAAAGCGAGACAATCAGTAGTTCCCCAATAAGCGTAAATCGGCGTGTGCGGGTCTGGGAAAGAGCCACCGGTATTCGGTTGCCGCACCGTCATTTTATCGCCTGTGGTCAACTCCACCACGTAATGAACGTGAGTGCCCATGTACATGATATTTTTGAGCCGCCCTTCAAAACAGTTGACCGACACTTCCGGCTGGTAAAGATTCAAATATACTTTTTCTGGCCGGACACTGACTACTACAGAGTCGTCTGTTCCTCCACTCCACATATCGGATTGCTGGACGACTATTTTTAGTCCGGCGGGAGTGCGAACGGTGAGAGTCGATCGGTCCATGGACTCCACTTTACCAGCAAACAAATTGGTATCGCCAATAAAATCTGCCACAAAAGCCGTCTGCGGACACTCATAAATTTCTTCAGGAGAGCCAATTTGCTCTATTCGGCCTTCATTCATCACCGCAATGCGGTCAGAAAGACTCATGGCTTCTTCTTGGTCGTGAGTCACCATCACAAAAGTCAGCCCCAATTCTTGATGCAAGTTTGAGAGCTCCAACTGCATCTGCTTGCGCAACTTCAAATCCAGAGCACCGAGGGGTTCATCTAGCAGTAGTACCGCTGGTCGATTCACCAGAGCTCTGGCCAAAGCCACCCGCTGTTGCTGACCGCCGGACATTTGGCCGGGAAACCGATTGGCGAAGGATTCCATTTTCACCAATTGCAAAGCTTCCCGTACCCGTTCTTCAATTTCCGCTTTCCCCAGTTTTTTAATCCGCAATCCAAAAGCGATGTTGTCCCAAACATTCATGTGACCAAACAAAGCATAGCTTTGAAACACAGTATTGACCGGACGGCGGTAGGCTGGAGTGTTGGTCATGGACTGACCACGAATCATCAATTCGCCCGCCGAGGGAGTCTCGAAGCCAGCGATTAACCGCAGCGTGGTAGTCTTGCCGCAGCCACTAGGCCCCAGAATGCTAAAAAATTCTCCTTGATGGATTTCTATGTCAACCCCGCGGACTGCGGTTTCGCCATTGAATACCTTAAAGACCTTGCGGAGTTCAACGTCAAGCGCTGTATCCGTTGCTGTAGTACCTTGGTTGAGTGCTGTCTGAAACATATTCGCCCGTTCCTGGGGGTAATGCACGCTATCTTAATACAGTTTAAACTTAAACTTTTTTGTATTTTAGGCGAGGAATGCTTGATTTACTCGTTTTTGGGATGTTAAAGGCTCAAAAGCAGTTTTTTGGTAAAAAAAACCGATTTCTGCGTCCAGGACTATAATTAGTCTTATTTGGGCTCGATGTCTTTGTTGTCTGGACTCGGACTTACAGTAGGTTTTGGTTGTTTGTCTGTTTTGGGTTCTGGTGTTTTTTTCCATTCTGACAAAGGTCGCACAGTGGCATTTTTAAAGTCGAAAGGTACTAGAATTACGGGCAAATTCTGAGATGGGGATTCGGTCGGGTTGGCTTGAGCATATAAGAAGCGGCCGCTAAAGTCTGTTTTCCCTAAAACTAGGCGGTGAGTTTCCTGGTTATCTAGTTTTACTGTGACTGTAGCTTGGGGTTGATCGAGGCCGAATTCTGGCAGTTGAGCGGGGGTGATACTAATTGTACGATCGCTCTTTCCTGTGCCCAACCTGTCTAATAAAAAATCTACTGATGCCTGATTGGCGTGTGCTTGCATGGGCACTTTCATTTCCCAACTTGACTTACCTCCTTTTACAGCATAAACTCGCTCAAAAGTCAATATGTTTTCGGCGGTTTTTATTGTAAAGAATTGTATGCGATCGGACTTAAAAGCAAAAATTCTCTGTTTTTCATCCTTAGCAGCCTCTTGCTTGGGAGCTACTTGTATCTCGAACAACAAAACCAAGCCTGTTAAGCTCAGTGCGACCGCTATCAATACTAATGTATTCTTCTGCAATTTCATAGTCACTGGGAATTGGGAATGGGGAATTGGGAATTTTGGAGGCTGTTAGTAGTAACAACTGACAACAGTCAACTGATTTATCTTCTCTTCCACCAAATAGCGGTCCCAATTCCCAGTCCGAGTAAAGGCCAAATTAGCCAAGCTAAAACCAAAAGGCCTATTTGGATGACAGTCATGTTGATACGACGGTTAGTAGCTTTTTTGGGACTAATAGAAAAGCTTTGCTGGTCTGGTTTACTCAACCAACTGACAGAGTTAAGAAACACGTCGCTATTTAGTTGTTGGTCAAACCAGCCATTGGTCACAAATTGAGATGTGCCAATTACTACCATGCGCGAGGTTTTTCTGGGAGTTGAAGGCGCAGAAGGAGTTGAATTGGGACTGGGAGATGTTGTGGGAGATGCTGTGGGAGATGCTGTGGGAGATGCTGTGGGAGATGCTGTGGGAGATGTTGTGGGAGATGTTGTGGGAGATGCTGTGGGAGATGCTGTGGGAGATGTTGTGGGAGATGCTGTGGGTGTGGGCGAAGTTGGTGGTATTACAGGAGGTGTAGCTTCTTGGGACACAATCACCGAATAGCTAATGGGGGAAGCAGTCGGAGATGCAGATGTGGTTGGGGATGTGGTTGGGGATGGGGATGTGGTGGGAGATGGGGATGTGGTGGGGGATGGGGATGTGGTGGGAGATGGGGATGTGGTTGGGGATGGGGATGTGGTGGGAGATGGGGATGTGGTGGGGGATGGGGATGTGGTGGGAGATGGGGATGTGGTTGGGGATGGGGATGTGGTGGGAGATGGGGATGTGGTTGGTGATGGGGATGTTTTAGGTGAGGTGGTTGGTGATGGTGATGCTGCGGGTGAGGTGGTGGGGGATGGTGATGTTGTGGGTGATGTGGTGGGGGATGGTGATGGGGATATGGTGGGGGATGGTGATGTGGTTGGGGATGGGGATGTTGTGGGTGAAGGGTTGGATGGAGTTGTCGCAGTTTCCGATCGCACTAAAGCTACACCTAATAATAGCGGGCCTTGTCGATCGGTCTTGGGATCGAATTGCAATTTCCGGGTTGTCAAATCACTTTCGGCCCAACTTTCCTGACTGGTCCAAATCAGGGGTTTTTCCTCGATTCCTTCTACGGCTTGGACTTCCAAAGGACGGGCAAAAGGATAAAATGAAATACCAGTGGCGAAACTTTGAGTAATCGGATGTTGGCCGTAACGTCGGACTGTAGGAACCGTCGGGCCCAGGCCGAATCTTTGGCCAGTCCCGGAAGCATCGATAGCCAAACGACTGTCTAATTTTACGCCCCATTCTTGCAGAAATTTGTCCAATCCGATATTAATGGCTGGGTCTACCATTAAAAATAAACTGCCGCCGCGATCGAGATAAGCTTTAAGTGCTGTAATTTCTGTATCTGAAAATGGTTTGTCTGGACCTGCGATTACTAAAGCATCTGCATCTTCTGGTATTTGTTTGCTTTCTGCCAAGTTTAGCGTTTTGGTGTTATAGTATTTGTCTTTCAGGGCTTTTTCAGCTTGCTGAATTCCACCTTGACCTTCTTTTGGCTGGCGTTCTCCTTTACCTTGTAAAAAATAAACTGTAGGAATGCGAGTGCTGAGTATTTCTTCTAAGCCATTGGTAAGTTTGATTTCAGAAAGCCCTTGATTTGGGTCACTACCAAAAGTAGTACCACCTTTTTGCAGCAACTGTTTTCTGTCCCCTGATTGCAGGTAAACTTCTCCGATGGTAGAAATGCTAAATTCCCTCGCTTTTCCCGGTTGGCCGAGGGGGTCAACAAACTCGTATTCAAAATTTTTGCCTCCCTGACGTTTATAGGTTTGCAGCAATTCTTTGGTTTGGGGGTTTTGGGTTGGGTCAAATACCCAAACTTTGACTGGTTTTTGCAGATTTTGCAATATTTGTTGAGTCTGGGGCGCGAGGGTAAATTGTTTGCTTTCGGTTAAGTCGATGCGGGTTGGATACCGAAAGGCTATGAAGTTAATTACTCCGAGAATTACGAAGACTGCTAAGGTGGAAATCAGGGCGTTGGTGCTGGCTTGAGTAGAACGCCGTCCCCAAAAGCCTTGTTCGTAAGTTAAATATAGCAGCCATAGTGCGATCGTCACTGTTCCGCTAATAACCAGACCAACTGTCAGGGGTTCCCAGGCTGCGGAGACAAAGGCTGCTGTTAATCCCGCTGCTATCAGGAGGGGACCAAGCCAAAAAATATATTTGAAATTGCTTTTTTTTCTTTTCATAAAATTGATATTGAAGAATGTTATTTTATCCAGAATAAGTAGGCAACCAATCTGTTAAATCCGACATATTTTTGAAGTCAAGCACAGCATCTCCTAACTTTTCTAAATCTTCTAGGGATAATTGACGAATGCGGTTTTCTGTTTCGGCATCAATGGTTCCTAAACGCTTCACTATTTGGCGCAAAATCAACGAGAGTTGAGCATTTTTTGTCGCATCTTCTCTTGCCACATTTATTGCACCCTGTAGGTTTTGAATCCACATTTCCTGATTTTCTAATGCTTTTAATTCTTGCCCATCAAAATTGTCCTCTATGGCTAATTCAAAAGCTTTATAAACTTCGCTGTTTGTATTTATATCTTCTGGTATTCTGTCGAGGATGCTGCTGTTTTTTATGAAGTATATCCATTGGTCTGCGGCTGTTTTTAATTCGGACCACTGTTTGTTGAATTTTGGCATTTCGACAAATACTAACTCTATTTCAGTATCTGGATAGTCTGTTTTTTGTTCTTTTTGTTTGAAGACAAATCGTGAAATGACGTCTGTTTGATTTGCAAACATTTCAAAGTCGGCAATTTTTAAAGATATTACTGTTTTTAGTCTTTCGTTGCGTTCTTCTCCTGTTAATTCCCGGCTGTATGTTTTGCCACCATTGTACAAAAATCTGTTTCCGAAGGAGGATAAGTGGAGTAGTTGAAGTTCGATGAGAGCGATTTTGTCGTCGTTAATTTTAGCTTTGATATCTAGGTAGGTGTCTTTGACTCCCAAGGTTTCGACTCCTTCCTGGGGGTGGATGATGTCTAAATCTTCGATGACTGGCTGTGCTTCATAGAGAATTGCGTTTAAAAAATTAATCAGAATGTTTTTGTTTTCGGTGGTCCCGAATATTTTTTTGAATGCTAAGTCGATTTTGGGATTGATGAATTTCATGGCTTGAAGTAATTGGTAGAATGAACTCGGAAAAAAATAACCTTCAACTAACTATATTACTTGGGGAAATGGTGCCAGTTTTAAATTCTGGCAATCCTATGTTTGCTGGCTGTTTTGTTTTTTTTCAAGAACGCTGATAGCGCAAGGCATCGATGGATTGGGCGGTGAGAAATACTCCTAAAATAATGTATGTGCCAAACATGATTAAACTGCTGGTATCGAAAACTCCCTTGACAAGATTGGTGTAATGTGTTAGGAGCGAAAGTTGTCCTAATGCTGCTCCGAAAGGCCCACCGATGCCGACTGCTGCTGCATCGATCACCCAGAGAAATAATACTAGAGTGAAGGTGAGAATGGCTGATAAAATTGTGCTGTCTGTGAGGGAGGAAATAAACATTCCTAGGGACAATACTCCGGCTGCTAGCAAGATTAAGCCGCCGTGTCCTAGGAGGAGAACGGCGGGAGGTACGGGAGGGGTTGAGGAACTGAGGGCGATCGCCTCGCAAAAGAGCAGGGGCAGCAACATGGTGGTATAAAATGTTAAAACGCCGAGGAGTTTGCCCGTAGCAACGGCCCAGTTGGTTAAAGGTGATGTGGCTAATAGTTCTAAGGTTCCTCGTTTGCGTTCTTCTGCATAAAGTCCCATGGAGAGTGCTGGTAATACGAACAATGAAAGGGAACCCATGATTCGCAGAAATAGTTGCAGGAATTCGTAAGCGACATCGATGGGAGGTTCGGTAACTCCCATTTGATCTCGCTGGGTGACTTGGGGAATTAATCCGTCGGGGGCGAGGAGGATTGCTATTAAAAAATAGCCGGTGATTAACCAAAAGACGGCGGCGATGGCATAAGCTAATGGTGATGCAAAGTAGCTTTGTAGTTCCTTGCGGTAAATCGCGACAATATTACTAATCATTACTAACATGGGGAATGGGGAATGGGGAATGGGGAATGGGGAATGGGGAATTGGGAATTGGGAATTGGGAATGGGGAATGGGGAATTGGGAATGGGGAATTGGGAATTGGGAATTGGGAATTGGGAATGGGGAATTGGGAATTGGGAATTGGGAATTGGGAATGGGGAATGGGGAATGGGGAATTGGGAATTGGGAATTGGGAATTGGGAATTGGTTTATTCTGTGTCGCTAGCGGGGGGTGTTTCGCTGTCGTCATCAGGTTTTTGTTTTTTTTCTATTTGTCGTTTTTTGGTAAGTGGTGGTTGTTCGGGTGAAGCATCCCTAGGGGGTTGTTGCTTTTTTTTCAATTGTCGATTTGTGACAACTGGTTTCGATTCAGATTGAGGATGTGAACTAGATTTTTTTGTATCTATATTTGTATCTATAACAGATTCTCTTTCTACAACTGGTTCAGCTTGAGAATGTTCGATCGCATCTTCTGTTGCTAAAACTGGTTCAGAATGTTCGATCGCATCTTCTGTTGCTAAAACTGGTTGAGAATGTTCGATCGCATCTTCTGTTGCTAAAACTGGTTGAGAATGTTCGATCGCATCTTCTGTTGCTAAAACTGGTTGAGAATGTTCGATCGCATCTTCTGTCTCTACAGCAGCTTGAGAATGTTCGATCGCATCTTCTGTTGCTAAAACTGGTTGAGAATGTTCGATCGCATCTTCTGTTGCTAAAACTGGTTGAGAATGTTCGATCGCATCTTCTGTTGCTAAAACTGGTTGAGAATGTTCGATCGCATCTTCTGTCTCTACAGCAGCTTGAGAATGTTCGATGGATTCTGGTGTCTCTACAACTGGTTGAGAATGTTCGATCGCATCTTCTGTCTCTACAACTGGTTGAGAATGTTCGATGGATTCTGGTGTCTCTACAGCAGCTTGAGAATGTTCGATCGCATCTTCTGTTGCTAAAACTGGTTCAGAATGTTCGATCGCATCTTCTGTTGCTAAAACTGGTTCAGAATGTTCGATCGCATCTTCTGTTGCTAAAACTGGTTGAGAATGTTCGATCGCATCTTCTGTCTCTACAACTGGTTGAGAATGTTCGATGGATTCTGGTGTCTTTACAGCAGCTTGAGAATGTTCGATCGCATCTTCTGTTGCTAAAACTGGTTGAGAATGTTCGATCGCATCTTCTGTTGCTAAAACTGGTTGAGAATGTTCGATCGCATCTTCTGTTGCTAAAACTGGTTGAGAATGTTCGATCGCATCTTCTGTTGCTAAAACTGGTTGAGAATGTTCGATCGCATCTTCTGTCTCTACAGCAGGTTGAGAATGTTCGATCGCATCTTCTGTTGCTAAAACTGGTTCAGAATGTTCGATCGCATCTTCTGTCTCTACAGCAGCTTGAGAATGTTCGATCGCATCTTCTGTCTCTACAGCAGCTTGAGAATGTTCGATGGATTCTGGTGTCTCTACAACTGGTTGAGAATGTTCGATCGCATCTTCTGTCTCTACAACTGGTTGAGAATGTTCGATGGATTCTGGTGTCTCTACAGCAGCTTGAGAATGTTCGATCGCATCTTCTGTTGCTAAAACTGGTTCAGAATGTTCGATCGCATCTTCTGTCTCTACAGCAGCTTGAGAATGTTCGATCGCATCTTCTGTCTCTACAGCAGCTTGAGAATGTTCGATCGCATCTTCTGTCTCTACAGCAGGTTGAGAATGTTCGATCGCATCTTCTGTTGCTAAAACTGGTTCAGAATGTTCGATCGCATCTTCTGTCTTTACAGCAGGTTGAGAATGTTCGATCGCATCTTCTGTTGCTAAAACTGGTTCAGAATGGGCGATAAATTCTTCTGTATCTCTAACAGATTCTGGTTCAGAATCTGCCATTAATTCTTGCTTTTCTACAATTTCCAGAAAATCTGCTACTAATTGCAGTTCTGGTTCCACATCACTTATCGACTCTTCAGTTTCTACAACAGGTTCCGGTTCTGGGATTAATTCAGAACTTTCTACAACAGGTTCCGGTTCTGGGATTAATTCAGAACTTTCTACAACAGGTTCCGGTTCTGGGATTAATTCAGAACTTTCTACAACAGGTTCCGGTTCTGGGATTAATTCAGAAGTTTCTACAACAGGTTCCGGTTCTGGGATTAATTCAGAAGTTTCTACAACAGGTTCCGGTTCTGGGATTAATTCAGAACTTTCTACAACAGGTTCCGGTTCTGGGATTAATTCAGAAGTTTCTACAACAGGTTCCGGTTCTGGGATTAATTCAGAAGTTTCTACAACAGGTTCCGGTTCTGGGATTAATTCAGAAGTTTCTACAACAGGTTCCGGTTCTGGGATTAATTCAGAAGTTTCTACAACAGGTTCCGGTTCTGGGATTAATTCAGAAGTTTCTACAACAGGTTCCGATGCAGGTTGAGAATCACTTATTTCCTGTAATGTTTCTGCAACTGCCAAAGTTTGGGCCACTTCAGGTTCAGTTTCAATTAAAACATCTCCCTGCTTCTTTTGGGCCGTTGTCAGCTTTAAAAAGACATCTTCCAAACTAGCGCGATTGCGACGCATTTCGCAGAGTCCAAAACCAGAGGCGATGATAGCTGCGGCAATTTCTCGTCCGGGTTCTAGATCCGGTTCGCACAGTGCCCGTAGGCGATAACGACTGGCTAAAGACTCTTGATTGGAGATTAATTCGATCGATCGAACACCGGGTAAATTTTCTACAGCAGGCAACAGCAGACTGTTCAATAACTCTGCTTCCCCTTCCACTTCCATTTCATAGCCAGAATTAGCCGCCAATTCACCAGTCAAATTTTCGGGACTACCTGCTGCGACAATTTGACCGCCGTTGATGATGGTAACGCGGTTACAAGTCATACTGACTTCCGGCAAAATGTGGGTAGAAAGAATGATTGTGTGTTGTCCCCCAAGGCTTTTGATTAAATTGCGAACTTCGATGATTTGTCGGGGGTCAAGACCGACGGTTGGTTCGTCTAGGATAATCACCGGGGGGTCATGGACGATCGCCTGAGCGATGCCTACTCGTTGCTTAAAGCCCTTGGAAAGTTTGCGGATTAAAACTTTCCGTTTTTCTACCAAGCCACAGCGTTCGATGGCTGAGGTGACGGAGCGCGCGCGATCGCCCGCCGGTACTTGCTTAATCCGGGCCACAAAAAACAGAAATCCTTCCACTGTCATTTCTGGATAGAGTGGGGGATTTTCTGGTAAATAGCCGATGCGCTGTCTGACAGCCATCGAATTTTCGTGAACATCGAGACCGGCGATACGGGCTGTACCGCTGGATGCTGGTAAATATCCCGACAAAATCCGCATGGTTGTGGTTTTCCCGGCACCATTGGGTCCCAAAAAACCCAGAATTTCCCCTGATTCGACCGAGAAAGACACATCCGCGATCGCTGCGGTGGAACCGTAAGTTTTGCTTAAGTGTTCTACTTCAATCATTTTTCAGAAGTCAAGCGATGTTAGATTTCAGATTTGAGATTTTCCAAGTGACCCCACAGACCAATCCGGGGGATTGTGAGTTTAGTCCAGTCAGAACCAAATCTATCACAACAGGCGATCGTACTCGGAAGTGGGAGGATGGTTTTAGACATCTCCCAGAAGTATAATGCCTAAGTCCTGACAAAAAACTCAATTCCGTTTCCAAATCTTAATCTCCCCCAACCAACCACCACTCACAATCATCTTCCCATCCCCACTAATCGCCACAGCACTAACATAGCCAGAATGCCCGCTCAAAGTACCCCTCAAATCCCCCGATCGCACATCCCAAAGCCTAATACTCTTATCCCAACTCCCACTAAGGAGCGTACTACCATCGCGACTAATTGCCACCGACCAAACCCCATCCGTATGGCCACTCAAACGCCGAATTAACTGCCCATTTCCCACATTCCACAAGCCAATTGTACCGTTGCCATTTCCCGCAGCCAAACTCTTGCCATCGGGACTAAAAGCTACCGACAAAACCGATAAATTCTTGCCGCTAATCGTGCGAATTAATTGACCACTAGCTAAATCCCATAACTTAATCGAACCATCTTTGCTACCGCTAGCTAATACCCCCCCTAGCCCCCCCTTGCTAAGGGGGGGGATTTGAGGATTCGGACTGAGGGCAACAGTATTTACCAAGCCAGAATGACCGGTCAAAGTCCGTAGCAACTCCCCGGTTTTGAGATTCCAAATTTTAATCGTTTTGTCCCAACTACCGCTAACTAAAAACTCACCATTGGCACTAATCGCCACAGTCGAAACCGCATCGGAATGTCCGCTCAAAGTTTGTAAAATAGCACCAGTTTCTAAATTCCAAATCTTGACCGTTTTGTCATCGCTACCACTAGCTAAAATCTTGCCATCGGGACTGATAGCTACGGCATTTACTGCTTCCCGGTGACTCCGCAGGGTAGTTTTCAATTCCCCACCGGGAAAATTCCAAACAGAGATAGTGCCGTTACTATTACCAGTGGCAAAATAATCAGTTGCCAAGGAAACGGAACTGACTACTTCTGCCGGGGCTTTGAGAGTATTTGTGGCTGCAAAGGCGATCGCACTTGCAGACTTGCGGGGCGAATTATTAACGGGATTTGAGGGTGTTTTGGCCGTGGGAGATTCAGGGACTACTGGCAGCGAAATAGTCGATCGCCATTTCATGAAAGTATTTATTTCTATCCCAGCCGCCACGATTTTATCAGAATTGTTCTCAAGCTTCACAATGCCATTAATTGCGATCAATTTCCCCCCATCGTCGAGCACCGGGCCACCGCTCATCCCCGCTCTCACCAAGTTATTGTATACTAATGTATAACCGTTCCAGACAGTCTGACGGCCAGTCAGCAAGCCTTCTGTGGCAATGAAAATCGGCTGTCGGAGGGAACCACCAGATATCGGCCAGCCCGCCACAATCGCCTTTTTTCCCGCAGTTGCTGGGGAATTAGCCAATTCAGCGAGGCGATAGCTTTCAGGACTGCTGAAGGGGACGATCGCCAAATCCGCACCGGGCATTCGCCGGATTAGAGTATAATATATAGAGTGAGATTTACCATCGGGAGTAATCACCCGATAATCACCAGCTTTGTCTACAACGTGCCAGTTAGTCAGAATATAGTAGGTGTTACCTTTTTTTTCTAAGATGACTCCAGAACCGCCTTTTGGCCCTTCAATGCGGACAGTGACAGCTTTAGCAACGGTTTTAACTTGGTCTGCGGTTAAGGCTAAGGCGATTTGAGGTAAGGTGAAGGGGAGAAGAGAGATGGTGCTTAGGGCGATCGTCGCACTCAAAACAGCCGGGATTGTTTTGCTGTAATTCATTTTTTTTTAAATTTAACATACCAATATCTCAACTGACGAAAAAGTTTTCCGGGTTGTGCTATATTTTGACACAAATTGCAGGTATGGGAATCCTAGTTATTTACTAAACGCTGTTAAGTAAATGGAAATAAATACATGGCATTTAAAAACTGGGACAAAGAATTAAGCGAGGAAAATCTCCGAGAGCAAATAGTCCAAGCAAAAGAAGCATGGAAACAAGCCGAAGCTACAGAGCCTCGCGCCGAATCTGTGTATTATAATCAGTCTGAAGATTTAATTACTATCAAACTGAAAAATGGCGCCATTTTTTCTTTTCCTCCAAAGCTGGGACAAGGCTTAGAAGGCGCTTCACCAGAACAACTTGCTGATGTTTGGCTACCCCCTTCTGGTAGCAGCGTACACTGGGAAAGTTTAGATGTTGATTTTGGTATTCCCGAACTTATCGCAGGTATTTTTGGGACAAAATCTTGGATGGCTGAATTAGGTCGGAAGGGAGGAAAGGCAACTTCAACCTCTAAATCTGCCGCAGCAAGGCAAAATGGCAAAAAAGGCGGGCGACCTAAAAAAAATATTTCCGTTAATTCTTGAAATCAATTTTTAGCAGTCAGATGTCATCGACTAAAATCCCCGACTTCTTTGAGAAGTCGGGGATTTCGCATTCAATTTCATGCCAAATCAAACAGCAAAAATTCAGCATCTGCTGTAGCTTCAATCACCAACTCAGACTCATCACTAACCGCAGCACCATCGCCCTGTTCCAAAGCCAAACCATTGAGCAAAACAGAGCCTCGCGCTACTTGCACCCAAGCATAGCGATTTGACTGTAAAACATGAGAAACCCGCGCATCCTTATCCAAAACAGCCGCATACAAATCCACATCTTGATGAATTTTCACAGCACCATCTCTAGCATCTCGCGCCGCCACTAACCGCAACCTTCCCCGTCTTTCTGCTAAGGGAAAATCCCGCTGTTCGTAACTTGGTGTCAATCCATTCCTATCGGGCAACAGCCAAATTTGCAGTAAATGAACCGGGTCACTTGGCGAGTGATTGAACTCGCTATGCTGGATACCCGTACCAGCACTCATCCGCTGCACTTCACCAGGTTTAATCACCGCACCAGTACCCAAACTGTCCTTATGTTCTAATGCTCCTTCCAACACATAAGTAATAATTTCCATGTCCGTGTGACCGTGAGTACCGAAACCTTTGCCACCGTTAATGACATCCTCATTAATCACCCGCAAAGAGCGAAAATTCATATACTTGGGGTCGTAATAATTGGCAAAGGAAAATGTGTGATAACTGTCCAGCCAACCGTGATTTGCGTGTCCTCTTGCTTCACTTTTGCGAATAGCAATCATTTTCCGAATCCTCTGTGAAACCTATAGGGGTGTTTTTGTTATATTTCAAGTTTAGACCAAGTAAAGCTATTATGGGAAGTACGCACTTTTAAGTTAGGTACTACCCAAAAAGTTACTACCAAAAAATACTCTGCAACTGAAAGCAAGTATCTAGCTCCCGACAGATTTCAATATTTCCACCGAATTCAACAATCATAAAATGAACTACACAGAGCGTCTTGCCACTCTCAACCGCATCCGCAAATTCAGCCGTTTGATGGATACCGCCATTGGCATCCCTGGCACCAAATTTCGCATTGGCTTAGATCCGATTATCGGTTTAGTACCAGGTGCGGGCGACTTAGTAGATACCGCATTTTCCGCTTACTTAATTTATTTAGCAACTAGATTCAAACTGCCACCCAAAACTCTCGGAAAAATGATTTATAATATAAGTCTAGAAGCAGTCATCGGCTCCATACCTTTAATCGGAGATATCTTCGATGCTTTTTATAAATCCAACATCAGAAATCTGGCTCTTTTAGAAGAACACCTCGCAGTAGTTGAACCGGAATTAACCGCAGTTGCAGAACCGATTTCTGAATCGATCAAAATGTAGCAGCGGGTTCCACCAATAAAAATTGCCAGGAATCATCCCGATTTTGTAAGGGCGAAGCATGACCGCCGACAATTTATTAGTAATAATATCAATTCCGGTTGTATCGGAATGATTTAACCGCGAAGGCGCGAAGGACGCGAAGGAAGAGAAGAGAGAGTTTAATCATTCCAATGAAGAGAGGATTTGATATAACCAGAGATTTACAGCGGTCATGCTTCGCCCCTACGAATATATTTGCCAAACACAGATTCACCCAATTGCCAATAACCAACAAACTCTCAAACCCGCCCAACCCAATTGCCGTGTCCTGATTTCGGGTTATATTAATTCCGATGCCACCGGAAGCGATCTGAGATATTATTGGTAAAACCGCCCCTATAAAATAATCACTGATGGCGTTTCACCGCTTCCACCAAAGCAATAACATCTGCTTCCTGAGTATTAAAAGCCGTGACAATTCTGATTGTACACCCAGTTTCGCTATCCCAGCGATAAAACTGGAATCCTTCAGCTAAAACCGCCACAATTACAGATTCAGGAAGTTGAATAAAAATTTCATTCGCTTCTACAGGATGACAAAAAATTACTCCCTCAACTCCCGCCAAACCTTGTGCTAACTTAGCAGCCATCTGATTTGCATGAGCAGCATTTTTTAGCCACAAATCATCAGTTATATAGGCTGACAACTGGGCAGACAAAAAACGCATTTTAGAGAACAAATGCCCACTACGCTTGCGGTAAAAAGGAAAATTATTAGCCAATTTTTCATTAAAAAAAACCACTGCTTCCGCCGCCATTGCACCATTTTTAGTCGCTCCAAAGGAGAGAATATCGACCCCAGCCCGCCAAGTCACATCTGCTGGAGAACAGCCAAGACTGGCGACAGCATTAGCAAAACGAGCTCCATCCATATGCAGGTGTAAATTATGGTGGCGAACCACTTCTGAAATCTGGGAAATTTCCGCCGGAGTGTAGATAGTTCCAGCTTCCGTTGCTTGAGTGATGCTGACGGCGGCTGGCTGTACGTGGTGGACGACTCCTACACCCGCACGCGCCAGACTTTTTTCTAAAGTTCCTGCATCAATTTTAGCATGATTTCCTGTTATTGTCACCAACTTTGCACCACCGCTAAAAAACTCCGGCGCGCCACATTCATCAAGATTAATATGAGATTCCCCATGACAATAAACAGCACCGTAAGGAGGTGTCACAACCGCAAGACTCAGAGCATTAGCAGCGGAACCAGTGGCTACGGGAAAAACCGTCACCGATGTCTCAAATAGTTCAGAAAACTTAACTTGCAAACCTTTTGTATATTCATCATCCCCATAGGATGAAACACTACCATAATTAGCTGCTGCGATCGCAGCCATGATTTCTGGGGAAACACCCGTTGCATTGTCGCTACAAAAATTCATAAGAATATTCGGTAAACACAATCTATAATATAACTCAAACACCAGGCAGTTGTCGCTGTTATATTTTAAATAGTGAAATTTTAAACTTATTGAAATCAAATTCATCTTACTATGAAAAAACAGCAAAACAAATTCAGTCACCTCACGGCGATGGAAAGAATTTACCTGTCATTTCCGGCGAAATATTTATGGGAGCAAAACCTGCTGCAAGGTAAAATTTTAGACTTTGGTTGTGGCTTTGGCAACGATGTGAAATTATTGCAGCAAAAAGGCTTTGATATTGCAGGTTATGACCCTTACTATTTCCCAGTATATCCCGAAAATAAATTCGATACAATCCTTTGTTTTTATGTTTTGAATGTTTTGTTTCCAGAAGAACAAGCTAAGGTCATCATGGAAGTATCGCATTTGCTGAAACCCGGGGGGCAAGCATATTTTGCTGTGAGGAGAGACCTCAAAAAAGAAGGTTTTCGAGAACATTATATCCACAAGAAACCTACTTATCAGTGTATAGTAAAACTTCCGTTTAAGTCAGCACACTTAGATGAGTATTGTGAAATATATGAATACGTCCATTATAATCATCAAAGAAATTCAACTAATTATTGTATTTTTTGCAATCCGCATAAACAGCTCACTTTACTAACTGAATCAGCCACCGCTTATGCCATTTTTGATGGTTATCCAGCCAGCAAAGGTCATGTTTTAATTATCCCGAAGCGTCATATTGCTAATTATTTTGAACTGCCGTTTCGAGAACAATCAGCTTGTTGGTTCATGGCTAATATAGTGCAAGATATTTTAAATAAAGAATTTCAGCCTGACGGTTTTAATGTGGGAATAAATATTCATAAAGATGCGGGTCAAAGTCGAAGTCATGCTGCGATTCATATTATTCCCCGCTACCGAGGTGATGCGAAGGGACATAAAGGCGGGATTAGATACGTGATTCCCAAGAGTGATAAATAAAAGTTAGTAAATTGTGAAAGGGATTTTTTTTAAACCGCAGAGGCGCAGAGAACACAGAGGAATGGAGAAGAGTGGGAGTTATAATTTTTGTAAGGATTGTTATATTTGAGCAAAGGGCGTGCAAAAAAGGGTTAAAATGTGTTTACTAAGTCTAAAACTACACCTTAGCAGCATTTTTGTATTCTGTTTATGTCTAAGCGCAAAAAACAAGAATGGCTCAAGGAAACCCTAGAGCTCAAGGAAAATCATAACTGGAAATCAAAACCGGGAACTCGCATCTTTGTCGCCGGAAGAGGTGCTGTCCGCTTTGATGTCCCCGATGATTGGCATTTTGAACCGGATACAAAATCTTTTCGGTTTACGGACAAAAAGCCACCGGATGATGATTGTTGTTTGGAAGTTTCGTTTAATTTACTTCCCCCCGGAAACTGGGCCGATTTTCCCTTGGCTCCGCTATTAAAAAAGGTGGCGGAAGAAGACTCCCGAAATCCGTTTGATATGGGAGAAATCATTCAACTGAAGCGGCAAACTGCTCGGATTGTGTGGACGGAATTTAAATTTATCGATCCTCCAGAACAGCGGGAAGCTTATTCGCGAATCTGTGTGGGATTGGGTTCTAATGTTCAGTGTTTGATTACTTTTGATTACTGGGTTGATGATGCTGAGCGTTTGACTCCTGTCTGGGATACGGTGATGGAAACGTTGGTTTTAGGGTTGTTTATTAGCGATCCTAGAACGGGGTTTGCACGGCCTGATTAGATATATGTACAGTTGGAAAGTACGGGTTTTATGGGTCTATACTCCCGACTTCATGAAGAAGTCGGGTATTTAAATTTTTTAGCCCTTTATCGTGTAGCAAACAGCAAGCAAGCTTGGATATCTTCAGGTTCTAAATTGGGAAAATCTGCCAAAATTTCACTAGCAGGTACATTATCCGCTAGAGTTTCTAGAATGTCACTAACTCGAATTCTCATGCCTCGGATACAGGGGTGGCCTCCACATTTACCCGGAGTTTGAGTAATGCGATCGAGTAAAGCAGTTTTGTCTAGCATAAGTTCGATCTACTGCACGGTACTTAATAGTATAGCGCTTGGAGTATAGTTTCAAAATAAAATTATTCTCGAAGTGCGATCGCACAAATACCGTACAATTATCCCACGCTCCCGCATCTAACAACTCCTAACCCCATGCTTTGCGATTACCTAGTACAAATCCTCACCGCCCGCGTCTACGATGTTGCCCAAGAAACACCGCTAGAAGTCGCCCCCAATCTATCAGCGCGACTCAACAATCAACTGCTACTGAAGCGAGAGGATATGCAGTCTGTGTTTTCGTTCAAGCTGCGGGGTGCGTATAACAAAATGGCGCAACTTTCGCCGGAATTGCTGGCAAAAGGGGCGATCGCAGCTTCTGCGGGAAATCACGCCCAAGGAGTAGCCCTCGCCGCCCGCCACCTGGGAACTCGCGCCATCATAGTCATGCCCGAAACTACGCCCCAGGTCAAGGTAAATGCGGTCATAGCCCGTGGTGGAGAGGTAGTCTTGCATGGGGATACTTACGATGATGCTTACGCCTTTGCGCGCCAATTAGAGGCGGAAACAGGCATGACTTTTGTTCACCCTTTTGATGACCCCCATGTGATTGCGGGACAGGGTACGATCGGCATGGAAATTCTGCGACAACATCAGAAACCAATTCATGCAATTTTTGTGGCTATTGGCGGCGGTGGATTGATTTCTGGTATTGCGGCTTACGTGAAGCGATTGCGCCCGGAAATTAAAATTATTGGTGTGGAACCTGTGGATTCCGATGCGATGAATCAGTCTTTGAAAGCGGGAAAACGGGTGCGTTTGTCCCAGGTGGGTTTGTTTGCAGATGGTGTGGCGGTGCGGGAAGTTGGCGAGGAAACTTTTCGGCTTTGTCAGGAGTATGTGGATGAGATTATTTTGGTGGATACGGATGATATTTGTGCGGCGATTAAGGATGTTTTTGAGGATACGCGATCGATCTTAGAGCCAGCAGGTGCATTGGCGATCGCAGGTGCGAAAGCTTACGTGGAACGGGAACAAATCGCAGGGGAAACTTTAATTGCGGTTGCTTGCGGTGCAAACATGAATTTCGATCGCCTGCGTTTTGTGGCAGAAAGGGCCGAGTTTGGCGAACGTCGGGAAGCTATTTTTGCAGTGACAATTCCCGAACAACCGGGAAGTCTCCGCAGGTTTTGCGAGTGTCTGGGTAAACGCAATTTAACTGAATTTAGCTATCGAATTGCGGATGAAAAAGCAGCACATATTTTTATCGGGGTGCAAATTCAAAACCGCGCTGATGCGGTGAAAATAGCAGCGAGTTTTGAAGATTGCGGCTTTAAAACTTTGGATTTAACTGATGATGAATTAACGAAATTGCACTTGCGGCATATGGTGGGTGGCCGTTCGATGCTGGCGGATAATGAGTTGTTTTATCGCTTTGAATTTCCAGAACGTCCTGGTGCGTTGATGAAGTTTGTGGGTTCCATGAGTCCTAACTGGAATATTAGCGTTTTTCACTATCGAAATAATGGGGCTGATTACGGGCGAATTGTGGTGGGAATTCAGGTGCCGCCGGATGAGATGCAGGAATGGCAGGCTTTTTTGGATACGCTGGGTTATCAGTATGGGGATGAGAGTCAGAATCCGGCTTATAAGTTGTTTTTGGGATAGGTTTTTGAAGTTTATTATTCGGCGGTTGAAACCGCTTCTATACAAACGAAGTCCGCCTCCGCGGACTAAGAGTAAGAGATTGGAGGAGAACAATTTCATGTCTGGTTTTCGACCTATCAAATTTTCGATCGCAAATTCTGCACATCCTGAACGCTAAGTCCGGTTATTTGGGCTATGGTTGTGTCATCTAGGCGATCGAGTAACTGTCGTGCGATCGTCAATTTTTGTTTTTGTAGAGCGTCTTTAGTAGCTTTAATTATCGCTCCTTGTTGGTCGTAAATAAACATTTCTTGCCGTTCGATATTTGCTATTTCCTCCGGGCTTAAATTCACTCGATCTGCGATGTCAAATGCTTGATGAATTTCGGGGACGCTATCCATTACTGGCGGGATTTCCGTTATAGTTACCGCGTATTTCATGAAATAGAGCCATTTATCTGCTAGAGTTTCTAGTTGGTCTACTGTTTTGGTGAATTTTGGTAATTCTACAAATACTAACTTCAGATCGTTATCGGGATAGGGTAAGTTAGAAATTTCTTCTTTGTAGACAAATCGCGAAATTAAGTTGTTGCTATTTTTAAACATCTCGAAATCAGTAATCGTCAAGGCAATTACTGGTTTTAGCATTCGATATCCTTGTCCTTTCTGCAATTGAGAGGCGTAGGTTTTCGCTGCGTTATACAAGATTCTTTGTCCGAAAGACTCGACGTTTAATACCTGCATTTCAATGATGACTAGAGTGCCGTCGGCAAGCTTGGCTTTGACATCTAAAGAGGAGTCTTTTAAGCCTTCTACCTGTGGCGGCAGGTTGGGGTTGATAATTTCTAAGTCTTCAATGGTAGGATTGCCATCGTAAATCATGGCGTTGAGAAAACTGATCAAAATGTCTTTGCTTTCTGAGGAACCAAATATCTTTTTGAAGGCGTAATCTGTTTTGGGGTTGATGAATGTCATGGTGGGAATCGGGAATGACGATCGCTATCTCGATTGTATCAAAAGGGATCTCGAATCGGAAAAGTAGGTGCTTCGCCTTCGGGATAACTACGGTCCTATGCCCGAAGGCGAGCACTTTTTGAAATCAACTTGATTCCGATCGCAAATTCTGCACATCCTGAACGCTAAGTCCGGTTATTTGGGCTATGGTTGTGTCATCTAGGCGATCGAGTAACTGTCGTGCGATCGCCTGTTTTTCTTCTTGTCTGCCTTCTTCAACGGCATCTTTAACAGCTTTAATGATCGTGCCTTGCTGGTCGTAAATAAACATTTCTTGCCGTTCGATATTTGCTATTTCCTCCGGGCTTAAATTCACTCGATCGGCGATGTCAAAAGCTTGATGGATTTCGGGGACGCTATCCATTACTGGCGGGATTTCCGTTATCGTTACCGCGTATTTCATAAAATAGAGCCATTTATCTGCTAGAGTTTCTAGCTGGTCTACTTGTTTGGTAAATTTTGGTAGTTCTACAAATACTAACTTGAGATCGTTATCGGGATATGGTAAGTTAGAAATCTCTTCTTTGTAGACAAATCGCGAAATTAATTGGTTGCTATTTTTAAACATCTCAAAATCAGTTATTGTTAAGGCAATTACTGGTTTTAGCATTCGATATCCTTGTGCTTTCTGCAATTGAGAGGCGTAGGTTTTGGCGGCGTTGTACAAGATTCTTTGTCCGAAACATTCGACGTTTAATACCTGCATTTCAATGATGACTAGAGTGTCGTCGGCAAGCTTGGCTTTGACATCTAAAGAAGAGTCTTTTAAGCCTTCTACTTGTGGTGGCAGGTTGGGGTTGATAATTTCTAAGTCTTGAATGGTAGGATTACCATCATAAATCATGGCGTTGAGAAAGCTGATGAGAATGTCTTTGCTTTCTGAGGAACCAAATATTTTTTTGAAGGCGTAATCGGTTTTGGGGTTGATGAATGTCATGGTGGGAATCGGGAATAAAGTTTTAAACTAAATGCTAAATTAGACAATTAAAATTTATCATAAAGGGAGATACTGAATTTGTCCTGCCAATTCTCCCTCAAGGCTGCACTCCAAAAGGATCAAAATATCCTCAATTACCCTACCAATTGGTGCATCGAAAGTAACTTCAACAACTCCTGACATTGGCTTATCTGCCGCCATACGTTCATAGGCATAGCGCGTAATCGTAGCCACATCATGAGTCAGCAAAATCCGATCTTCTTGGGCTGCCCATTCCAGAACTGTTGGGTCATCTTCACCGGATAAGCCCACATCTTGGACGCGAACAATATCAATGTTTGGTTTGCGACGTATCAAACCTCTAACAATTGTATTGTCAAAGTTTTCATCAGCCAGGAATTTCATGCGATCGCTCTTGTTTGCGGGCCATTAATCTGTCGCGCAATCCCTGGGGGTCAAATCTTGCTTCATTCGTCTTGCGAATCTCTTGTGCTTGTTGCTGTCGAAGCTGCAAATATGTTTCGACTTCCTGCTGGTGATTGAGGTAAAAAGCGATCGCGGCATACACATCAGCCAACCTGAGTGAAGGATAACGATAAACTATTTCCTCTGCTGTACTTCCCTGCTTAAACACTGCAATGACGGTATCCAAAGTCACGCGAGTTTTACCCACTCGCACCACACCGTCAGCATTAGTTTCTAGGGGTGCAGGTTCAGCTACAACTACTAATGTCATGGCAACCTCAACGTTCGCTGTCTTAATTGTATTAGAAGGTCGATGGCTACGCCACGGCTTGCGCCTACGAACTTGACGGGCGATCGCACGATTCCCAAACATCAGGTTTATAAAATGCGATCGCCCGAATCGTCAGTTGCTTCAATTCTTCTGCAACCATTTTGTCAGCACGCGCATCCACTGGCCCGTATGTGGTGCAGGCTGCAAGTCGCTCCAGTCGGCCATTTGGGCAAAACCCAGTCGCACCAGCCAATTTACTACGGCGGTTATGCCTTGGCGGGAGCCAACAACCATAATACGCACGGGTTCCCGGTTTGCTCGATCGTCCGTGGGATTTGCGTCTTGTTGGGTGTCGTTGGGCGGTTCGGTTAGAAAGTCTTTAGCCATTGGGAAGTCCTCATCTTCAAAATCAACCGATAACTACATATGTGTAGTTACCACTATCATACTATAATAACTACATATGTGTAGTGATTTACGGTTGGGGCATACCTTGGCATCATGGGGTGCATGGGGAAAGCTGGTCGAGTTTTGAGAGATGTACTGAACACCTATGGCATTAGCCAAAACAAATTGGCGATCGCAATGGGTGTGCGTAGTTCTGTTGTCTATCGTTGGTTTAATGAGCTCATCGATCCAACTGGAGAAACGCTTGTGAAGATAGTTGTGGCGTTAAAATTGCTAGATATAGATGCAGCGCGGGAGTTTGTGCAGCGTTATTTGGGTGAGATTTTGGAGGATGAGGGTGAGGGTGAGGTCGATCGATCTACAGATACAGAATCGAGTTAATGATAAAATTATGGCAGAGTGACAATGACACCGAAGTTCAAAGCGATGACAGCAGCACTTCCAATTTCTCTGACTCTCGAAGCTTTCCTCAAACTACCGGAAACTCAACCTGCGAGTGAATTTATTAACGGACGCATTCACCAAAAGATTATGCCTCAAGGCAAACATTCTCGATTGCAACTCAAGTTTTGCAATAGTGTCAATCTGGTTGCGGAAACGGAAAAAATTGCTCTGGCTTTTCCCGAATTGCGGTGTACTTTTGGCGGGCGTTCTATTGTACCTGATGCTACAGTGTTTGCTTGGGATAGAATCACTTTTGAAGCGGATGGCGAAGTTCCGAATTCCTTTGAAATTTATCCCGACTGGACAGTATAAATTTTATCCCCAGACCAGAAAGCAACTAAGGTGATTAGTAATATTTTACACTGTTTGAAATACGGGACTCAGCTCGGATGGTTAATCGATCCAGAGGAACGGTTTATTTTAGCATTTATTCCCGGAGGAGAACCCGTTGAGTTAACGGAACAAGATCGGTTGCTCGTGCCAAGTTTTTTAACATTAGATTTGACTGTAGAGCAGGTGTTTGGGTGGTTGAAAGCAGGTAGATAACTTTGCTCTAATTTCGAGCCGATCGCAAATTCCGCACATCCTTATATACAACGTTAAATTTTGATATTTTATGCAAACACCACAAGTCGAACAAACACCGGAAAACTTAATGCAAAGTCTTTATGAAACTGATTTTTACGCTTGGACTGAGGAACAAGCAAAACTCCTCAAACATCAAAAATGGAGTCAACTTGACCTACCTAATTTAATCGAGGAGATTGAGTCATTGGGAAAACAACAACGCGCTGAATTAAGAAATCGGTTGAGTATTTTGATTGGACATTTGCTTAAATGGGAATATCAAATATCGAAACGAAGTCGCAGTTGGGTGAATACTATTTGCATCCAGCGTATCGATATATTAGAATTACTCAAAGAAAATCCCAGTCTCAAACCTTACCTAGAAGAAGCTCTCCAGACAGCTTACAGCAAAGGAATCGCATTAGCTTCGGGAGAAACAAACCTGCCACGAAAAACCTTTCCAGAGAATTGTTCGTATACGCTAGAAGATATTTTTAGCGATCGCTTTTATCCTGGTGAACCTGTAACAGATGATGTGATGGAATGAGGCGATTGTGCAATGGATAAACTAGAATTATACCGTCAGTCAATTCGATCGCTATTAACGGAATATGCGGCAACTCCAATTTCTCATGGTGAGATCGAAACCCAAACAATTTTTGATATTCAGCAAGATCGCTATCAAGTTGTTAACGTTGGTTGGAATGGGAATCGGCGAGTGCATGGATGCGTGCTGCATTTAAATATTAAGGATGGTAAAATTTGGGTGGAGCACAATACAACGGAGATGCGAATTGCCCATGAGTTGGTAGCAATGGGTGTGGCTAAGGAGGATATTATTTTGGGTTTTCAAGCGCCTTACGTGCGGCAATACACGGGCTTTGGAGTGGCTTAGCGCGATCGTCCAAAAATGTGGCAATATTTTTTTCAAAGTTATACAATGAAAAAAACCTAAATTTTGATATATTTATGCAATCACCACAAGTCGAACCAATACCGGGAGATTTAAGAGAAAGTCTGTATGAAACAGATTTTTTTGCTTGGACTTATGCTCAAGCAAAATTTTTGAAAGAACGAGAATGGAATCAACTAGATTTACCGAATTTAATCGAGGAGATTGAGTCATTGGGCAAACAACAACGTGCCGAACTAAGAAATCGATTAAAGGTGTTAATTGGACATTTATTAAAATGGGAATATCAAGGAAAACGACGCAGCCGTAGTTGGTTAATGACGATTCGCATTCAGCGTCGCGATACTCAAGAATTGCTGTCAGAAAACCCTAGTCTTAAACCCTATCTTCAGGAAGCATTACAAAAGATATATGAAAGCGGTAGAGATTTGGCAACAGGAGAAACCAACTTGCCACTAAAAACTTTCCCAGAAAATTGCCCGTATACCTTAGAAGACATTTTTAGCGATCGCTTTTATCCTGGCGAACCTGCAACAGATGATGTGATGGAATGAGAACGATCGCAGATAGTTGTCTAATGGTAGGGAGTAATTCTGTTAGTGCGATCGGTTGTTTTCCTACGATGCGTCTATGTTAACGGTAGCAGGTCAAGGTAGTAATTGCAACTTATAGGGGAGTTTGACAAATTTCGTTGTGGTTAGCCAGATTCATTGCCTGCATCAAAGCTGTACCAGCATCAAAAGTATCGTAGGTGGTCGAATGACATAAAATTGCTCTTGGATATAATGGTAATGAAGTCTAGCAAGGAAAATGCCCAATTATGACAGTCCAAGAAGAACTAATCCATGAGATTAAGCAAGCATCAGATGATGTACTTCAGGTGCTATTGAGTTTTTTGCGTCAGACACGGTTGTCGCAGTCTGAGCCTTCTCTGTCGATCGATTTGGCTGAGATTTCGAGTGCTGGATTGACCGCGCAAAAGCATTATCCTCTGCGCGGGATGCCGTTGGTAATTGCCGAGGATTTTGATGAGCCGATGTCGGATTTATGGGATGCGCTGGGTACATGATTTTACTAGATACACATATTTGGCTGTGGTTGCTGCACGATCCAAGTAATTTGTCTGTGGCGGCAAATAGTGCGATCGAGGCTGAGGAAAGCCAAAACGGTTTATTGGTTTCTGCAATTTCCGTTTGGGAAATAGCCGTGAAATCGAGTCTGGGGAAGCTGACTTTACCTTTGCCGATCGCACAGTGGTACGCACAAGCGAGAACTCATTCAGGTATAGTTATTGAGCCATTAAATCCGCTGGATGCGATCGAAAGTACGCAACTTCCAGGGGATTTTCACAAAGATCCAGCCGATCGTATTTTAGTAGCGATCGCGCGGCGGTATGATATTCCTTTGGTTACTTGCGATGAGAAGATTCTGAGCTATCCTCACGTTGAAACGATTTGGTAGTTACGGGCGATCGCACTTAGTTTTTTGGTAAGGGCGATCGCACTTCGCACACCACAATCTATTCTGGTTTCATCCAACCTTTAACGATCGCCTTTGTGACATTGACATAAGGATTATCTAAAAACTCTTCGATCGCAGCTTCACCGCCAGCCTGCAATGCACCAACCACGCGACGCTTGAAACTAGGAGTAGTTTCATCATAAACGTACTCAATCTTTTCAGCCTCAGTAGCCATGGGATTCATTTTTTCTAAGTGTTTGAGCAGTTGTTGAATCTCTGCTGCTGCTTCCGAAAGAATTTCCTTTTCCTCATATAAATAATAATGAGTGCCTTGGTTCGTCTGTTGCCTAAATTGATTATTAGCCACACTTCCAATGTTCACAGCGCCGTAAACGCTTGCACTGTTACCAGAACTGTAAACTGTTCCACCGCTTATCTTAATTGATTTATCATTTTGAGACATGATTTAAACGACTCCTTAATCACAAACAAATAAATTATTAAGTGTAAAATCTATCAATATCATTTCTAGATAAGAATCGATTTGGCTTTTCGTTTTCGTTCAATGGTATCCAAATCGATCGGCTGAGATTTGCAGCCACACTGTCTCTAAAATTTTGACAATCTTCATCTTTGATTGTAAAAGAAGTTGTGAATTTTAAGCTATGTTTTTGTGTATTTTTTGTCCATCCATAAATTCTCAATTCGTAATTCCCAGGTTTTACCTCAAATTGCCTACCTCCTAGTTCAGTAATCCAATCAAATCGAATTACTTTATTCACAGAAGAAAGCCCTTTTATAGCAATCGGTTGAGCTAAATTATCATCTTCAAATCCACCAGTCTCAATTTTGACAAAAGTAGTCCATGTCATGTCATAAAAATCATCATCATTTTCCTTTGCAATAGCTAAGCGAATACGTTGAATTGTTCCGCCTTGTGGACTCCAATTATAGAAAGTAATAGGTAGGTTGAATCCTACTCCTGCCATAGTCACACTACTCGTTGTAACATGAGTTTTTGGAACGGGAAAAAGTATGATATTTCTGCCAACACATAACTTAATATTTGCTAATCTAAGACTAGAGGTATAACCAACAACAGAAGATATAGCCAAGCTAAGTATAGAAACTATTATTGCGATCCAATCAGTTTCTTTTTTAGCCTGTTGTACCGTGCTGGTCTCATTGAGGGTTAACATTTTCTCTAAGGGAGTAGGTGATAACGTTAGTGATTGCTGTGTTATAAAAGCGCCATAAGGCCTAACATTTTCGGGAATAAGTGTGTGATTAGATTGTTGAGCCAAAAGTTTAACAGAAGTAGTTAATAACAATGTAGTAGTACATATTGCTAACAATATTTTGTTTTTTTTCATCCTGAAACGTTTACGATCACAGCATAATATCACTTTAAATCAATCATTAACAATTAAAAAGCGGAAAAAGACGGAATTATACGGATCTTTTGTAAAGATTCTGTAAAGTTTGAAAATCGGAAAAAGACGGAATTATACGGATAAAGTCGGCTATAATAACCAATGTCCTCCCACATCCCGGATGATGCGCGTCCAAGAAATACTTCAATTTATAGATGATGCTGTCTACGCCAAGACACGCAAACGTTTAAATGACTTGCAGCGCGGAATTATCGAAGGCACGCTGAAGCGTCAAAAGTATGATGACATTGCAGAAAATTGTGGTTGTTCAGCGGGTCATGCTAAGGATGTCGGTTACGAGCTTTTGCAAATGTTATCTGATATCTTTGATGAAGAAGTTGATAAAAAAAATCTTAAATCCGTCGTAGAACGGCAAAGTAATTTAAATATTTCTTTGGGCGCTCGAAGCTTTAATAGTAATAATAATATAATCGGTTGTGTAAACATGGGTTCCGAACCAACCACTCCTATCCCAGATGAAAGTCAGCAGGAAACTCCCGACTTGCAGGAGGAAACCAAAAATAAAACTAAGATTGAAACAATAGAGAAATTGCGGCAGTTTGGTTTGAGCGACGAGCAAATTGCCGAAGCGCTAGATATACCTTTAGAGCAGGTTAAACAGGTGGACTTGGAGGAGTAAAGTCTGGTACAGTAATAAAGAGATAAGTTTTGAGAATAAATTAGGAGAATAAATTGAAAATCAAAATTATCATCCACGAAGCAGAAGAAGGCGGATTCTGGGCCGAAGTTCCTGCTATTCCTGGCTGTGCAACTGAGGGAGAAACCTTTGAGGAACTGCTGCAAAACCTCTAGGTCGCAATCGAAGGTTGCCTTGTTGAAGTAAAATAAAGTATCCCCAGATATTTTCAGCTATGAACACAAAACTCATTGAATCCTTGGTACAAATCATCCAGACACTCTCAGAAGAAGAGCAATTGCTAATCAAAGCAAAACTATTTAGTAACATCCCCTATCCTTCTACTGCGGAAATAGCCCAGTTAGCCCAAACCGGTGGAGCATTTCAATTCCTGCATGACGAACCCGATATTTACACCCTTGAAGATGGAGAGCCAATTTAGTGAAGCTAAAAAAAGGAGATATTGTTTTAGCTGAATTTCCATTTACAGATTTGAGTCAAAAAAAGTTACGTCCGGCTTTAGTGCTGTGGGCAAGTTCAACCATAGATGAAATTACTATCTGCTTCATTTCTTCGCAAAATGTCACTAGCCTAAGTTTAGATGAATTTGCTTTAAATGCTTCCGATCCAGAATTTTATAGCACGGGATTAAGAGTATCTTCTAAAGTTAGAGTGACTCGGATTGTCAGTCTAGAACAGAGATTAATCGTGAGACGATTGGGCGAGTTAGGAAGTCAGCAAATGCAGCAATTGAATGCAACTATAATACAAGCATTTCAATTAGTATAGCGTTGTTGAGTCTCGCACGCTTGCCGGAAACGATCGCAAATCCCTGCAATAAAGGTTTCGCCATCAATCGGTGGAGTATGTTCGGACATGGCAACCGCAGCATCTATCTTAACTCGTACAGCATCGATCCATTGGCGATCGGCGCGATCGTATTCATCTAACAATCGCAAAGCAACTTCCAGCACTTCTTCGGCAGAGCCATATTTACCAGTTTGCAGTTTAGTTTGAATGAATATCTCTTGGGTTTTCGTCAGCGTAATGCTCATAGTATTTATTTACCCGTTTGTTTTAATTATATCGCATTTATGGATGTTTGAAACTGGCGATCGGCAAAATTTGGATTTCGAGATCGACACCATCGACGGCAAATTACGGCAGTTTGGCTTGAGCGACGAGCAAATTGCAGAAGCGCTAGATATACCTTTAGAGCAGGTCAAGCAGGTGGACTTGGAGGAGTAATACCATTTTCATAAAGTCCTACTACAAATGTAGTTCTTAGCCCCCCCTTAATAAGGGGGGGTTGGGGGGGTAGATATGTAGCGCTACTTTATGAAATTGGTATAAGTCTGCGCCCGTGCGAATTTTACTGGAGCGATCGCCCGCACTTAGTTTTTTTGTTATAATCGTCGCAGGTTGCCTTGTTGAAGTAAAATAAAATATCACCAGATATTTTCAGATACGAACACAAAAATGATTTAATTTTCAGTATAAATCATCCAGACACTCTCAGAAGAAAAGCAATATGGAAACTTTGCTGTTAACAATCGTAATTATTTTGCAGCTCGTGCTAATCTTTTTAATTTTACAGCGCGAGTATCAGTGGTTCCCAGAAAGTTTAAGTGTTCGGGAATACTCTCAACTTTCAAAATCAACAGCCCAGAAACCAAGCACAAGTTCAAAAAATTTATGGGATAACCCACCACCAGCATCAGAAGAACTAAAGTTGACTGTTACCGAATTTAAAGATAAGTATGACAGGAGTGAACCGTGGGATGGAGATTTTGCAGCCTAAAAAATTTTCCCAATCTACAAAGAGAGGAGTTTGATTGTAGAGATGAGGAGATTAATAACTATCTGAAGAATCTAGTGGAAACGGCTGATGAAGCTGGTTTTTCTAGAACTTTCTTGATGATTTTGGAATCGGGAGAGGCAAAGGTTTGCGGATTTTATACTCTCAGCGCATCGACAATTCCTGTTAAAGAATTGCCCGATGAATACAAACAACCCCTCTCTTTCCCGATTCCTGCTATTTTGATAGGACAGTTTGCAATTGATAAAGTGTGGCAAGGACAAGGAATAAGTCCCCTACTGTTGGCAGATGCTTATCGTCGAATTTGCTTGCTATTTGAACAAGAAATTATTGGATTTCAGGCGATTAGGGTTGATACTAGAAATGAGGAGGCAAAAGCATTTTGGTTAAAACAGGGTTTTGTGCCTTTTAGAAAGACTCAGCGTTCTCTATTTCTGCCAGTTCGGACTATTCTGAGAGAATTAGAAATGTAGTTAAAAAATCCAAATTCCAAGATATGCATTTAGAGGTGGTTAAGCAGGTAAGCTTTGAGGAGTAAGCCTGCACCGTGTGCGAATTTTACTGGATCGATCGCCCGCACTTAGTTTTTTTGTTACAATCGTCGCAGGTTGCCTTAAAATTAGGAGAATCAATTGAAAATCAAAATTATCATCCACGAAGCAGAAGAAGGCGGATACTGGGCAGAAGTTCCTGCTATTCCTGGCTGTGCAACTGAGGGAGAAACCTTCGAGGAACTACTGCAAAACCTTTATGAAGCGATCGAAGGTTGCCTGAGTGTAGATATTGAGTCTTTCGAGACAAATGAGCGAGACAAAATTATGGAGATTGCGATATGAACTCCATGTCTGGCAAAGAGTTAGCAAAGCTGTTAGAACGTAATGACTGGATATTATTAAGAGTTCAAGGCAGTCACCATATCTACGGGAAAGCTGGAAGCTCAATCCGAATTTCTGTGCCAATTCACGGTAATAAATCTTTAAAAGTTGGATTGCTAAGACATTTGTTAAAACAGTCGGGATTATTGGAAAATACCCATCAAAATACCAGCATAGTTAAAGAGTCAAATAGTGAAGATAAGGCGACGAATGAATCTGATTCGATCGATGAAGAACAAGAATGAAATTGCCTCCATCTTCCGATGAAAGTAACAACCCAGCCTACAAGCTATTTTGGGAAACGATCGCAAATCCCTGCAATAAAGGTTTCGCCATCAATCGGTGGAGTATGTTCGGACATGGCAACCGCAGCATCTATCTTAACTCGTACAGCATCGATCCATTGGCGATCGGCGCGATCGTATTCATCTCACAATCGCAAAGCAACTTCCAGCAATTCTTCAGCAGAGCCATATTTACCAGTTTGCAGTCTTGAGATACCTGAACTCTTTAACAACTCCCCTAGGTGGGGATGATATTTTCTGATGTCGGCTGACTAACCAATTTTTCTGAAAAAACCAATCATATCTCTACAGTAAAGTATAAAATGTTCAGTGGGTGCTCTACCAGCCACGGAGAAATCATGATTACATCTCACGGCTGAAGAATAAATTTGCTATAAATGGCAAAACTCTACTCTATTGGAGCAAAACCTGTGGGCCAGTTAGATCAAATATTCAATTCCGAAGATACGTCTGAAGTAAGTTTGAGTTCCGAGGAATCTTTAGCAGCAGTAGCATTTGTCGCAGCTCTGGCAAATTCTCCTGACACTGATGCAGATATCTTAGAAAGCGTACTTTGGGAATCGGAAATCTTTGCTGAATATTCCGAAGATGATATGTCAGCCATGCTTAAAAAACTCTCAGGCATTTCTACCCAAGATGGTGTGGGAGCATTATTTAATACCGCTTGGGAGTCCATCCCAGATGAATTAGTCTTAGATGCTTTTGCTGTCAGCGTAGCTATGTTTGTCGTAGATGGCGAAGTCTCTGACAAATACCAGCTTTTTTTGCAGGAGTTCCAGCAAGCATTAGGTTTGGAAGATGAGGAAGCTCAAGAAATTATCGAGGAGGTAATTGTTGCTTATTCAGAATCTGATGAGGAAGTTTCTGATTTTGATGCGGCATTGTACGAGTCTCCAGAAGGCAATTTTACTGTCCCTATTCCAGTTGACCCCCAACAGGGCGGTAAAATTGATGAGCAAGAAGGCAGTGTTACTTTTTCTGATGACTTTGGCGTTTTGCTGAAAATTGATTATTTCCCGATTGGGGGTGAAGTGGCAGAATTCATCGAGTCTGTTGGGGAAGCAGCTTATCTTAGTTCGTTTCTCAACAATTTTATTGATGGTGCAATTCTTGGTACTTTTCCTCACTCCAAGTTACTGCACGCCGAATCTTTAGAAAATGAAGAAGCTTATTTTGCGGTTGTTGATATACCTGGTGGTGCAACTATCAGCGTCCCGAAAAACTTGAGTCCAGTGACTCGGTTGAATGCCTATCGAGGATTTTTGTCTTTTATCGCTGAGGGTGTTTGTTACACGATCAGTTCTCAGATAGTTTATCAGGAAGCGGATGAAGAGCGTTCTCTGGAGTCTGAAGTAGAGGTAATTATGGACAAAATTTTAGACTTTATTGAGACTATCGAATTTGCGGAACCAGTATAAAATTGCACGATCGAGCACTGGGTAAAAAAACCAGTTCTCGATCGCACTTCCAGATTTTTCTAGTCAACCAAACTCGATCGACAGCAGCAGTCAGCCACCATCCTAGATAACATAGTCTCCTAGTTAGTAGTCTGAGCTTCCTGCAACCTTTGCTTGAGTTCTTCCAGAGCACTGGCCCAGCGTGGATCTGGCTGCACGGAACCGGAATCAGCGCTAGACGAAGTTGTGGTTGCTGGATTGCGACGCGACTTGTTGTTATCCCGACGGCGACTGCTTTTACCAGAACCTCCGCCACCAGTGCTAGGGGAAGCATCGCGTCGCTGTTGCGGAGGCTGACCCTGGGAAGGTGCCGAGGCTAACTGGGGCGATTGCGGTGACTGTTGTTGATCTTCATCACCCTTGTCAGATTTACCCTTAGAGCGTGGCAGTGCTTTTTCTATTTTTAGCGGGTTTTCCTTGAACATCAAGCCATTGTATTTTTCAATAACTTGGTCTGCTTGTTCATCAGTCAACACCGTTACAAAACCGAATCCTCTGCATTTGCCAGTTTTGCGGTCTGTAATTACCTTGGTGGTGACAGATTCACCCTCTGGTGCAAAAACATCTTGCAGTTCTTGGCGATCGAGTTCCTTTGGTAGATTACCAACATATAGACGAATAGACATGAAAAATTCCTCCAGACTTGGATTCTAATTAGTTTGATCGAACAGCATTACCCGAAGTCAACTGAATATTGACCCCAGGGAAAGACGACATTACCGCAGAATCTGCGCGTTCTTCCGACCAACCTTGACAGCTCTCGCCACCTTTTAGAAAAAGATAATCTACTCTCGTGAAGCCGCAACTTGGCAGCCTATGCAGAGAGATCTTAAATCTAAGGTTGTTCTGTAAACTTTTAGTCATCACTCAAATGTTGAGGCTTTTGGCTATTCTGTATTATTTGCTTCCGGTTTTGATTCAGAATGTTTATAGCCAGCGGCGTGTAGAAATTTATTTCCCAGGATGTCAATTGTAAGCGATCGGAATGCCAGTATTCAGTTTAATACGGTGATGGGTAAAATCCCTAACATTTTTTCAGCCAGTAATTTTACCTCGCTCCTAATGCTGAGGACTATTTACCCCAATCTCCCTTGAATCGGGTTGGGGAGTTTCTGACCATCATTTAAAGGTATCACAGCCTTGGCAACGCCAGCTAGTTATTTAGGAAGATTCACGATCAATTTAACCGAAACCATCTCTGAATCACTTTTGTGAATTCATCTCCTACAGCGAAAGTGGCTGTAGAAAAAAACAGCCGACAAGCGGCTGGCTCAATTTGCTGTGTTGGGAGGTTGACAACTTTTACGCAATACCTTTGCGGTTTTAGTCACTGAAGTGATTGCGATCGGTCGGCCAATCAAATTTATGTAACTAAATGTAACAGGATGTTGGTAAAAAAGCAACTTTTCTTTACGAAGAAGAACCCCCCCCAGCCCCCCCCTTGGGGGGAAGGAAGAGGGAAGAAGGATTCTGCGCGGGGACTTTGAGCATCTTTCTCCCCCCTTTTTAAGGGGGGTTGGGGGGGATCTCCGGGGAGAGAAAACACGCCCTAACCCCCCCTGATAAAGGGGAGGGACAAGACTACTGTTGCATTATTTTTTAAAATTGGTATAAATATTGTGCAAATTATCTATGCTCCCCAAACAGCAGCAGCAAAGGCTAAAATTGCCGACCAGAGGGGATGGGTCCTATCGATACATTTCTCCCTGAAAAATGATATATGCTCCCCAAACAGCAGCCGCAAAGGCTAAAATCGCCGACCAGATAGGATGTCCGCTGTGGCTAACTCTGCCACCTTGACTGCGGAGGGTTTCTAGATCGATCGCCACAGTAGCTCCCCTTCGCAGCCAACCAGTCGCCACCACGGATTGTCCTACCAAATCACCAGGGCGAGTAGGTTGTGGCCACAAAGAGCCGATCGGACCAAACCTCGAAACATAGTGTAACCTCACCAACCCAGTCGCCGTCTGCAAAATCAAATCCTGTCCCAGCCAATTAGCCATACCCGATCGCCCCAAAAGTTTCCCCTGCAACCCCACGGGTTGAGCATCCAAGGGCAAACTATCCGAATTTGACAAAATTTGAGGTAAACTCGGTGCAGTGACTGCTCTGGGCACAATATCAGGGAAAAAATCATTAATCCGCATCAAAGTACCAAGACAAAAGCCGATCGGCAAACAGCCCCACAGAATCGAGCGATCGCCCCAAAGCCAATCCAGCCACCAGATACTCGTCCTAGACAAAATCCCCCCAATCAGCCACAGCACCCCCACAATCGCCAAACTCATGGGAATTCCAAAAAAAGGCGCACCTTGTAAAAGTAGGGGCGGTGGATGGCGCGGCCAAAATTTTGAATTAAATAGATCGGAAACCTGGAATTTGCCCTTAGTAGACTCCAAAGTGCCGAGATTCGCCAAATCCAACTCAGTTTCAAGTTGCCAGAATTGAGCATAAAGAGCCAACAACTTTAAACGCTCACCCATTAAAGGATGCGTGCTGTTAACCGTCAACCAATTGCGACAAGGATTGCTGACATCCCACAGCAAAATCTGTTCCAGAGGCGCGTGTAATCCAGCCGAACCAATAGTTACAGCTTGTCCCAGCCCCACAGGAAATAGCAGCTCGAAACCTTCGAGGAAAAAGCTAGTTTGCTGCTGCTGCTCAATATTTTTCGCCATCCCGATCGCAATTTTAGCCACAGCCCGCGTCAAACCATTGGGATTCCCCGTAATTTCTGCCGCAGTGCGATCGCTAAAATATACTCGACGGCGCGACACCCACAACATCGGCCATCTCAGCAACTTATAAATCCCGTAACTTCCAGCAGAAATCCCAGCCGCCAAAACTTTGACAACAGAACGAAAAAACTCGATCGAAATTAAACCAGATAACCGCTCCTCCCAGTGCACCACCAGCCCATAAATCAGGTAAGGAATCTGAATTACCAAAACCGCCAAGGACATCGGCGCAAAATCCCAGTGAGCGATATGCGCCAATTCCCGCGCCAAAATAGTCGCAATTTCATCCTCCGTCAATTGGTCCAAAAGTCCCTGACTCACAGCAATCCGAGCAAATCTCGGCAAACAGCCATAACTGAAAGCTACTGGTACATCAATTGGTAACAATTGGAGCACCGGGGCCGGCATATTCTGCTGTTTACAAAAATTTCGCACTACCCGATTAGCTTCTTTGCTGGACTTCAATAAAGTTACCCCCCCCAGAGGTTCCATCCCACAAATCAGTTTCAACACTGCATCTATCAACCAGGGAGACGAAGCTAGTAGCAATCCGAACATAAATTGCACAAAAGCAGTCGGATCGCGATAAAAAATCTGAATCGGCGCAAACACCGGCAGTCTAGTAAATATGTATAACTGAACCAACAGAGCATTAACATTGGTGAGCAGGAATTCCAGGATGAATCGCACCATCAAAAATAGTGCGATCGTACAGGCGAGTGTCTCCACCCGAAAACGCGCCAATTTCAGCAGTTTGAGCTTGCGCCACCCCGAAGCAGCACGCCCCGAATTGCGCCAAATCAGTTCGTAAGTATCTGGAGTTACGATTCCGGGGACCTCTGTGGGAGCATCTGAATCGGTGGCGGTGGTTGTGGATGTTTCTGGTTCTGAAGTCTTGACCAGAGGTGGTTTGGGGGGTGCAGGTACTGGCGGAATCTGTGGCGATTTAACGTTTTTTTGCCTGCTAGTCTGCTCAAAAGCCACCAAATCTGTTTTTTGGTCGGTTGATGGTCGATCGCCTGTGGGCGATATTTTCGGTGGGGAATTGCCAACATCAAAGGGGACGAAGCCAGTTTCCGGGGGAGTTGCTGGGATTTTTTGTGGATTTTCCGGTGGTTTTGGGGGGCGACGATCGCTCAATGCGGTTAAAGTGCGATCGGCCCAAGTTTTGACTTGAGTATGGGGATGTTTGGTGAGGGAAGTGCACAGGGCGATGGATTTTTGAAGATTACCAGTCGCTTTATAGGCCATCACCAAGCCCATTTCTGCCCGCGTACCCAGTGGCTGATTGGTGGCGGATTTAGCAACAGATTCTAAAAGGGCGATCGCCCGATCGTAATCCTGTTGTTTCAAAGCAGCCAAACCAGCATCTAGAGACTGTTTCATCGATGAATCCGATTGATTGGGATTAGGTGGAGGTATCATGACAGTGCCGGCGATCGCTACGCCTCTAATTGCCGATTTATACCAATTTTTTATGAGGCTGCATAGAATTCGATCCCCCCTAGCCCCTAGAACCCACCCCCAGCCCCTCCGAGGAGGGGAGCAAGAGGGGGGGACAAGATTCTGCTCTTTCGTCCCCCTTTGATCGGGGGATGCGAGGGGGATCGAGATCTGTGCAACGACCCATTAAATTGGTATTACTGCGTCTTGTCTAAGATAGCCTAAGCTTGAAAAATAGATAAATAACTGCCAGTTCCACAACCAAATAGATTCCCGTTCCACAAGAATATTAATTTTTTGCGGAACGGATTCCCAGCCTACTTAGTCTTATCCAAATTCCTCGACTCCAACCAAATAGGAATTACAATCCAAGCCACTGCTAATAGTAAAGCCACTACCGCAAATTGAGCAGCCCAAGCTACCAATTTCTCTAAAGACACAACTTGCCCTAAAAAGTAGGATAAACTTACCATTACAGAGGCCCAACTGGTGGCACCGAGAATGTTGAACAGCGAAAATTTCCAAAAAGGCATTTCGGCTATTCCTGCTAGGGGGCTGGCAAAAATTCTCAGCAGTGCGATAAACCTGCCTAAAAAAACAGCCTTAGCTGCATTTTCACTAAACTTTTCTTTCAAGTCAAACAGTTGTTCTTCTCGAAAACGAAAGATTTTTCCTAGCTTCAGCAACAGTGGCCAGCCGCCGTATCTGCCGATCGCATAACCAAAATTTCCCCCCAATGTAGCACCCGCGATCGCACTTGCGAGCACAAACCAGTAATTCAGTTCCCCACTGCCGGCTAAAAAGCCACCAGCAATCGTAATCGTCTCCCCAGGGAGAGGAATTCCCAGATTTTCCAGTAAAATTCCCAGAAATATTGCCCAGTAGCCGTAATCGTGAGCAAATTTCTGAATAGTCTCTAACGATAAAAACTCAAAAGACATTCGATACTGCCTTCGTAAACTTTTGCAAAGCTGCGATACTTTTATATATTGGCTTGATTCAGCCAATAGTGCAATCTTTCGTTGTGTTGACAAATACAGGAGATTAGCCGGTGAGAATGTCAACTACACCAACTTTTTGAAATCTGCGACTGTTTCGATCGATCCACAGCTAATTTGGATATCATAAATTGGCATATTTGTCAAGCACAACCAATGACAAACAAATAAATCCGGCAGTTGAACCCCCACAGAAGCGATCGCCGGTGCAGCGGGAAAAGGCCAAAGTCGATCGAAACAAATCCTGTCCCCAGCCAACCCGAACTGCATCAAATAAGTTGCTGGCGGTGCATTTAACAGAGTCAGCAAACGGTAAGCCAAGTCATACAACTCTTGTCGCCAAACATCCGACAAATGCAGCGGTTGAAAGTAGCTCAACTCCCCAGACTGCTGGTGGCCCTCGACACCGATCGCCTCAGCATACAGAGGGCCCTTCGCCGTCCACACCACAGGCAACCACAAATCGCCCTCCCCAGTCGCAGCTTGCAACTCCTGTTGTACCCGCACCCGCGCCGCCGAGACATCGCGACAAAATTTAAACAAATCTTGAGCGGGAAACACCAGATGGGACGGCACATCCAGTGTCAAAGCACAAATCATGGCATCTTTGTTGGCGATCGCCCCACCGTCTAGGTCCGCAACTCCACAGATCTTCACCTCAGTGGCAGAATTAACATGGGCGATCGCAGCCGACAGAGCCAAAGCCGGTGCCCTATTGGCATCCGCCACAATCAAAACCCTAGACATTGCCAAAGCTCGGCATCTGAATGCCCCGATTGTCATCAGACTCTACAGTTGGCAAATCCAAACCTTTAGCCTTGCGGCTGCGCACGGCGAGACGGTAAGTTACGCTCTGCAATTCAGTATGCAGTTGGCGGTTTTCCTTTTGTAGTTGTTCCAATTTTTCCTTAATCGGCTCGATCCGCTCGGCAAACTTCTGGCGATAAACTCCCGGTAATTCCTGAACTACCTGTTCCAGCATCCGAGAGCGATCGGTCAATTCTTGCACCGACTGCCGCAGTTGGTAAACTTCCGCATCCCGCTCGGCGATTTGTTCTTGATAAAAACCGACCTGTTCTTCAACAGCTTGCAGTTGTTCGCGCATCGCCTGCACTTGAGCGCTTTGGCGATCGGAAACCGACGGTGCCGGCACAAAACTGGTATTTCCCTTCACCAGTCTGAACAGCTCTTGAGACAACTGCTGCACCAATTGGTCGCGCATTTGCAGTTCTTCGTTGAGACGAGACACTTCCGATTGCAGTTCTTTGGTGCTTACAAGTTTACTGGGGTTCATCATCACCAATCCTTTTGGGCTAACATTTGCCAATAAATCAAATAGTTTACGAATTATCTAACTCACTGAGACTGTGCAATGCAGCAGTCCCGCTGATTTTCTGTCACCACAGTAAACCAGACGTGAGTTTTTTTTAACAAAGTATCTAATTTTATTGTATTTTCTGCTTCCAAGATCCGATCGACCCATCAAAGCTCTACCAATCAAGCCGATCTAGTTAATTACAGCCGAAAGTACCAGCCCTGCTTCATCCAAGCAGCCCCCAAAACAAATAATCCCGTCCTCATGGCCCGCCATCGCCAGAATTTTGCGATCGCCCAAATTCTCTTCCTCAAACAGCCTAAACATTTCCCATGCCATCCCAGGAGTCCCGTAAGGTATCTCTTTTCTAGTAGTCGGAATCTGGAACAGCAGTTGCTGCCACAGTTGAGGGTTATGAACGTGAATGATACCACCGACATCATCCCGATGAAGGTACAGCGCCGCGTGAGTCAGAGACTCGGAAGAAGCTGGTACCGGCCCGCGACAGCCCAGGAAATTTTCTTCCAAGTTAAATTCGGTGACAGTACAGTAGAATTCAGGCCCCAGAGTTGACAAGTGTGCTGTCTGGGTACCTGAAATTATGAACTGGCAAGAATTACCGAGTCTGACGCTCACGTTACCAAAGCCAATGCCATTGTCGTAGACCCCAATTAGTCCCCAAGAGTGGAGGCGATCGCGCCATGCCATCAAATCTACTATGGTCTCGACAGCTACAGGTTCTGCAAAAGTCCAGTCACAGTGGTACTTAACGACTCCTTCATCCATAAATTTTTGCCAATCAAAACAGTGGATTCAAGGCTGCATTAGCCTACCAGAAAATTGGGGTTAGAGCCTCCCCCTTCTAGGGGGAATTTCTCCATGTTCTTGGACAAATTCCATATTCCTGTGACAAGCATAGTATCATAGGAGCAGGAGGAAAAAAAATGCTCGTTCTCGAATTCAAGGCTTACGCAAAACCAGACCAGTTCCAGGCGATCGATGAAGCGATTAGAATTTGTCAATTCATTCGCAACAAATCAATCCGACTGTGGATGGATGGTGGCGCTAAATCTTGGTTCGATCTTTCTAAGTATTGTGCGATTTGGGCAAAAGAATTTGACGAGTGCAAATAAGTTGGGTGCGATGGCCAGGCAGGCTAGTGCAGAAAGAGCATGGGCTAGTATTTCCCGCTTTTACGATCGTGTCAAAAAAGGCATTAAAGGCAAAAGAGTTGGGTTTCCTAAATTCCAGAAAGATAGTCGTTCTGTTGAGTACAAAACTAATTCTTGGAAGCTTTCATTCGATAGAAAATCAATCACCTTTACCGATAAGTGTGGAATTGGCAGACTAAAGTTAAAAGGGACTCGCGATCTGAATTTCTATCAACCAGACCAAATTAAGCGGGTGCGGTTGGTTAAACGAGCAGATGGATATTATGTCCAGTTTTGCATCTCTGTAGAACGACTAGAAACCGCTCCAATGACAGGTAAAACAATTGGATTAGATGTAGGACTAAAAGAGTTTTACACCGATTCAAATGGCTTCATGGCTCCTAATCCTAGATTTCTGCGTAGAGGTGAAGCACGATTGAAACAGGCCGGGCGTCTTGTAAGTCGGAAGGTCAAAGGTGGGTCAAATCGCCGCAAAGCCAAAGTGATTTTAGGTAAGCGACATCTCAAAATAAGTAGACAGCGTAAAGACCATGCTATCAAATTGGCAAGGTGCGTAATCACATCAAACGATGTAGTAGTTTATGAAGATTTGAGAATATCTAACCTAGTGAAAAATCATTGTCTGGCTAAGTCAATCAGCGATGCTTCTTGGTATCAGTTCAGAGTGTTCTTAGAATACTTTGGGAAAGTGTTTGGTCGGATTACCATCGCGGTAAATCCTGCATACACCAGTCAAGAATGCAGTAATTGCGGGGAAGTCGTTAAAAAATTTCTATCCACTCGCACCCACATTTGTCAGTGTGGATGTGAAATGGATAGGGATCGTAATGCCGCAATTAATATCCTTAATCGTGGGATAGGTACGACGGGGCACGTCGGAACTTCTGTACTCGATACAGTAAACGCTTAGGGAGATTGGATCTCTGGGTTAAGTGCAGCAATGTTCTTGATTTAAGTCTGGTTTAGGATCTAAGAATCACCGTCGCTTGGGCGCGGTGAGTGTCAAATTCCAGTATCGCCGTAATTGGCTATTGACATTAACAAAAAATAAAATATTAAAGAACAACACAGTATTAAAAACATGATCTTTTCGCCTCAATATATGGTTACAAAATTTCCCTAGGGGAAGGCGCAGTTGGATCGCCCAATGCTGATTCCAGGATGTTGCTAAATCCTGGTTTTGATGACAAACCTGCTTAGTTCGCTGATTTATTTCTCTGTCAACAATCAAGTGCTTATACCGATTCCCGCAGACTTTATCAGCAATTTTATCCAATGTAATATACTTAATTTTGGCTATCTTTATAAAAAACAACCGTATATTTACGTATTTGTCTCCATTATACATATCTGGAGCCAAACAGTCAAAAAGTTAATATTTTTTAACAAATGAGGTTGCTGATGGACTGATTCCTGTTTCCCAAGGAGGCCAATCCCGATCGCAAATCCGGGAAAAGCTAACCACTTTAGGGTCGATCGGCTAATTTCTCTCTCTCCTGGCCCCTCTCCCCTTGCCTCTGGTCCCCCCAGGCTCAAGAGGGGTTTTTTCACCCGGATTGGCGTTGGTTCCGCTGGGTATAGATCCTATAAGCAAGCCGATCGAGCAATCCGAAAACTCGATCGGCTAAGGTATTCAATAGAGGGCGATCGCCCGCCATCCTTTAAATGTGAAAGTGATAAAAGATACTACCGTCATCTTTAATTTCGCAATGAGCATTAAAGACTTCCGCTTGTTCGTTCAAAAAACGCTGGGCGACATCCGGTGACAGTCGCGTCTCCATCGCAAATCGCACCAGAGTGATTTCCCCATTACCTTCTTTGATCAGTCGGTACAAAGCACTTTGGAGGCGATCGCTCTCTTCTCGTTGAAAAGCTGCTTTATACCTCCAATCCGCCACCGTGGGAATCAAACCGCGACTGACTAAAATAGACAGCAGCAAGCCAAGTCCCAAAATCAAAGGCACTGTGGGATCGGAAGTTGGTGTCGCCACAATTTGTGGCGTTTGGGAAGGGGCCAAACTACTCACCATTTCTTTCTCCGACGCTTGCGTATCCGCCATTGCAAGCTGAGTTTTGTTGTAAAAGTCTTGCTGAACCTTGATTTGTTGCAACAGGCGAGCTCGCTCTCTTTCATATTGGTCGAGCTTTTGCTGAGCTTGTTTCAGTTCTTGAGTGACTTGTGCCAAGCGTTGATTGAGGGATTGATTGACGGATTGCCACCGATATTGGTTAATCAGGCGGCTCTTTTCCACCATCCCCTTCATCAACATATCCGCTGTTTTGATGGCTTGCTGCTGATCGAGCGATCGATACCCAACAGCAATCTCTAGCGGTTGTTCCGGCTTAGAAATCTTGACGCTAGCATTTTCTCTCACCTGTTGAGGCGACAACTTCACGGCATCTGCCACTGCTTTGACAACATTATCTGCCAACAGAACATCCGGTGTCAGTTGTTCCCCTTGCTTGAGAATAGTAGTACCGGTGCTAGAAAATTTGACTGGCGGACTATTAGAAGTCAGAGTGCCTTGAGCCATGAATCCGGGAGGCGGGGCTAGACGGTAGGCAAGGGCCCCTGAAATGCCCATAATTACAGCAAAACTGCCTAAAGCAATCCATCTGTATCGATTAGCTGGTGATTTAAAACGTAAATTTGCCATTTTGATAGTCAAGTCATAACATTCGCTTGCCGCAGCTACTGGTAAACCAAATAGCGATCGTCTCTTTCTTGTGAGTTAAATTGACTGCTGAAAAAGCTCTCAGCTTGTAGCGAAAAGCTCTGAGCTTTTCAGATTTGTCAATATCCAGGAGCAGAAACAGCCGATCGCGCTTTTATTTTATCAGAGCCATAACCTCAGCTTTTGTCCTTAAGAATAAATCTGTTACCAGGATTTGGTTCGTCTATCGACTGCCAACTGGCACTTTTGACCCGATCGCCTCGCCGTGTTTGTTGACATTTAAAACTGTCACCTTTTCACCGCGAAGACTTAGGCTGGTCAGAATGGCTTGTTTGATTACTCTTACAAGCCCCGTCTCTTAAGAGCGGGGTTCCTGACCCAATTATCTGACATCTTGGCTGGAAGCGGACGCAGTTCCACCAGGAAAAAATCTTAAATACTCTGTCCAAAAAGTTATAGAACAAAGATTATACCACTTACCTATGAGTTTGCTAGAAATTTAAAAAATTGTGGAGCCGATCGATCTGACCAACTCCACATCATCATGTTGATTAGCAATGGACACAGGAGCAACATTCAGATGCCGATGGGTAAAATCAAGCCTTCCCGCGCCATTACCGCCTTGGGGAAAGCCACTTGCACTTCCAGAGCAATGCGATCGAGAAAATCATCAGTATGAGCCGGATCGTGGTGGAAAATCACCACACGCTTCACCCTAGCCTCCTTACCCATTCTCACCGCTTCCTGCCAAGTCGAGTGTCCCCAGCCTATTTTGGGAGACTTAGGGTTGTGATATTCCTCGTCCGTGTACATCGCGTCATAAATCAGCACATCAGCATCAAGGGCGAGATTATAAATATTTTCATCCAGTCGATCGGGAAAATGCTCCGTATCCGAACAATAAACCACGGATCTCCCATGCCAAGTCACCCGATATCCCATAGCAGTATTGGGGTGATTCAGAGAACCAGTCCGAATCTCAATATCATCCAGCATCATAGTCTGGTTGTGAAACAGTTCGTTGAAATTCAAGTCTGCCTGCAAACCCATCAGTGGCACCGGGGAATTGGAGTGTAGCACCCGTTCCACAAAGTGCCTTTTGAGGCAATCTCCATCCGGTGGAGTCGCCCCGTAAATATCAAATCTATTCCCACGGATAAAAGCGGGAGCAAACAGAGGAAACCCTTGGATGTGATCCCAATGATAGTGAGTAAAAAACATATAAGCTTGGACCGGCATTTCTTGCAGCAACTGGTCTCCCAGCATCCGCAAACCAGTACCGCCGTCAAAAATCAGGCGTTTTCCACCCACGCGCATTTCCAAACAAGAAGTATTACCGCCATAGCGAACAGTTTCTACTCCCGGTGTGGGAACACTGCCCCGCACACCCCAGAACTGCACTACAAAATCATCTATACCTTCCATTGCTTCAGACTGTTGAGGGCAATCATCAAAGGGAGTTGCCGCTACAGAGGACAAGCTGATTTCCATTTTAAAATTCAGACTTTAAGGTTTCACATTGTCCGTGATGGCGCAGGAGATGGTCGCACAACACTAAAGCTACCATCGCTTCCACCATTGGCACTGCTCTTGGCAAAACGCAAGGGTCGTGCCGTCCTTTTGCAGCCAGCAGCGTTTCTGCTCCCTCGCGGGTGACTGTACGTTGCTGCTGACGAATGGTCGCAGTGGGCTTGAAGGCGGCCCGCAGAATTATATTTTCGCCGTTAGCAATTCCACCCTGAATTCCACCAGAACGGTTTGTTACTGTACGAATCACACCCTGTTCATCAGTATAGTATTCATCATTGTGTTGGCTGCCTGTCAGGAGAGTTCCTGCGAAGCCCGATCCAATTTCAAACCCTTTGCTAGCTGGCAACGACATGATAGCTTTGGCCAAGTCAGCTTCTAGTTTGTCGAATACTGGCATTCCCAGACCTTTGGGTACGTTGCGGGCGACGCACTCCACCACGCCCCCGATGGAATCACCGCTATCCCGAACTTTTTCAATAAGTTCAATCATTCTTTCGGCACATTCAGCATCTGGACAGCGAACTATGTTGCTTTCTACTTGTTCTAAAGTGACAGTATCGGGGTCTGTAACACCTTCTAAGTCTTTGATGCGTTTGACATAGCCGACTATTTCGACTCCGGCTACTTGTTTGAGAATTTTTTTGGCGATCGCCCCTGCTGCTACTCTACCAATAGTTTCCCTTGCCGAACTGCGACCACCGCCTTGCCAGTTACGAATTCCGTATTTAGCATCGTAGGTGGCATCAGCGTGGGAAGGGCGATAGGTAGTTGCCATTTCGCCATAGTCTTGGGGACGAGTGTCTTGATTGCGGACTAGAATGGCGATCGGAGTTCCCAGAGTTTTCCCTTCAAACACCCCGGACAGAATCTCGCAACTATCAGCCTCTTTACGGGGAGTCGTAATTTTGCTTTGACCCGGACGGCGGCGATCGAGTTCCGCTTGAATTTCCGATGCGTCAATGGACAGGAGTGGCGGGCAACCGTCAATTACCACTCCCACCCCACCGCCGTGAGACTCACCAAAGGTCGAAATCCGAAACAAATGCCCAAATGTGTTGCCCATGATGCTTTAGCTTGAAACCTAATAATTTTTAGCTTAAATCGAATAGAGATTTACTGTATTTCTGAAAAATATACCATTGACGAGTATGCCACAGGCGATCGCCCCACAGAATCACTCCCTTCCCGGTAGAAGAATATCTACCAGGGAGAGGGGGATGGGGCATAAAAGCATTAATCTGACTGATGACTACTGACTGATGACTACTGACTAATGACTAATCTTCGTGTTCTTCAAAAGGATCTCTCAATTCCTTAGCGGGAGGGCCAAAGGCGGTGTATATCGAAAAGCCGGTGATTGCCACCAGACACACGCCCAGGGAAATGCCTAGAACTGCTGCGGGTTCCATAGTTTTGTAATATTATGAGTGCTCCTCCTCATAATATTACAAAAAATAACATTTTGTGTAATATTATATTGATTTGAGACGCCATAGGATATGGAGGCGACACAGGGGTAAAACCAAGGTGACGAGAAGGAGTATCTGCAAGCTGAATTTTATTTTTTACTTAGGTTGTGGCAAAAACCTGAAATCCTTTCTACCAGGGCATTTTTCTCATCTTTCGCCACAGACTGACTCTGTGCCAATTCCGATCGCCGACTCGATCCCGAAATTGCGATCGTCATTAGCGGTGGAAATATGTCAAACTTTTCTGTAGAGATTCATTGCAGGTGACTTATGGCACAACGGACTTGGTTAGGAGATATACTCAAACCCCTTAACTCTGAATACGGCAAGGTAGCCCCCGGTTGGGGAACTACTTTATTGATGAGTACGTTTATCGGACTGTTTTTTGTGTTCTTGTTGATTATTTTGCAAATCTACAACTCTTCTCTAATTCTAGAGAATGTAGATGTAGATTGGTCGAGTCTTGGCCGCTAAAAATTGAGCCCGAAAAAGTCAGGCTACAAGTAAAAGCTGAGGGTAGAGGAGAAAGGACAAAAACTATGTTTTCCCATTTTTCCTTTTTTCCTTGCCCTTTTCGATTACTTTTTCCCTAAATAAATGATAACTAATTAAATCGATCGCAGGAGCAACAAATGAATATTTTTGGCATTGGTTTGCCGGAAATGGCAGTAATTTTTACGATCGCCCTATTGGTTTTTGGTCCGAAAAAATTGCCCGAAATTGGTCGCAGTATGGGCAAGGCACTTCGCGGATTTCAGGATGCCTCGCGGGATTTTGAGTCCGAGTTGAACCGGGAAGCCAAGCAATTAGAAGAAGCCGTCGTCAGTAGCAGCAAACCAGAAACAGAAAAACTCGCGGCCGCTAATCCCAAGGAAGATAGCGCAAACAGTTAGATGAATAAGACTCAGAAGTCAGAAACACCAGCCGAGTTAGTGATTCCTCAGTTAATAGTTGGTCTAGGAAATCCCGAACCTAAATACGATCGCACCCGACACAACATCGGCTTTAATGCTGTCGATGCCTTGGCACAATCTTGGCAAATTTCTTTGTCGGAAAATCGGAAATTTCAAGGCATCTTTGGCGAAGGAAATCGGCCGCGGGGACAAAAAATTCGCTTGCTGAAACCGCTGACCTATATGAATCTTTCCGGTCAATCAATTCGTGCAGTGGCGGATTGGTACAAAATACCTGCCGAATCGGTGTTAGTAGTATACGACGATATGGATTTGCCGATCGGGAAAATCAGAATGCGACTTTCCGGTTCCGCAGGCGGGCATAATGGCATGAAATCAGCGATCGCTCATTTGGGTACAGACAAATTTCCCCGCTTACGCATCGGCATTGGTAAACCTCAAAACGAAGTTTCTCAGAAGGAGAAAGATACCATTTCCTTCGTTTTAGGAAAATTTTCCTCAGAGGAAATCCAGTTATTAGAAAATGTGCTTAAACTGGTTAGAGAAGCTGTGGAACTTAGCCTCCATCAGGGAGTGGAAAAGTCCATGAGCCTTTACAATAGTCGCACGATCGCAGCAATAAATGCGGAAACAAAAAGGTGAGTTCGAGACGTTTACCTGAAACTACTGCATATGTCCGGGTTACTGGTCAATCTTGGCAAAAAGGCACGATTGAAGGTGAAGTAAGTGCCGGCAGTTTCGAGTGGCAGTTTCAGTGGCGTTTCAGGGAAGAAAAAACACTGATACTTGAGCCTTCTCAAGGTAGGGCTTTGATTCAAGAACCCCTACATCGTTTTCTAGAAAAGTGGGATTATCAATTAGAACCGGGTGGGGATTATTCGTTTACGGTTCGGGCTGAGTTTTAAGATTTTGATATTTATATTAAAAAGTGTGAGCGATCGTTACTCGTAAAAGATAACGGAGATTTACTGGCTGAACCGCCCAACTCAACGCCAGCGATCGTTGTCGTTCTATTAACGAAAAAGTCCGTAAAGACAGTCAAAGATCTCAAATAGGTTCTATAATACATTTTAATGTTATCGATGACGATCGCTCCAAGAGTATCAGGAAGATATGTATGCCATTTTACGAACTGCTAAATGCTTCACAACGCCAAAAATCATCTCCCAATTCCGAAGATATCCTAGGTGTAATCGACACCATTTTTGACTACGTTGAATTTGTTAAGGGCGATCGCATTGCTACGCTTCCAGAAGACCTTTGGGGAACGGAAGTGGCGGTAATCGGTGCAGGAGTTGCTGGATTGGTTGCTGCCTACGAACTTTTGAAAATGGGTGCAAAACCTGTGATTTTTGAAGCTAGCCATCGCATTGGCGGACGAGCTTATTCTAAACACTTCACCGAATTTGATGGCAAAGAATCTCCTGTTGTTGCCGAGTTGGGTGCGATGCGGTTTCCTCCCTCTGGCAAGCTCTTTTTTTACTATCTTACCGAAGTTTTCAAGCTGCGGCATCCCGACGGAAGTGGTTTTCCCGATCCGGGGAAAGTCCCCACAAAACTGTATTACCAAAATGAACCGATCGACTGGCCCCAGGGTTTACCGCATCCGGACGATCGAGAATTTGAACGCATTGGCAACGAGTTTAATGCTTTTGTAAATAAGCTAGTCGAGCCACTGAAAAAAGCTTGGGGGGAACTAGCAACTGCCAAAGAAAAAGGCGATACTCAAGAGTACGAACAAAAGCGGAAACAGCTAACGCAAATTTGGCAAGGTTATATCTATCGCTATCAAAATGTCAGCTTCTACGAAGCAGTGCGTCAAGGGATTTCCAGTTGGACAGATGAAGATGCCAACAAATTTGGCGCATTGGGCATCGGTTCGGGAGGGTTTGGGCCGTTATTTCCGCTCAATTTCCTAGAATTCCTGCGCATCATCGCTAACGGGTGGGAAGACAACCAGCAACTTCTTCCTTTTGGCATCTCTACTTTTATCCAGAAATTTTACACTGAACCAGTGGATTCTCCTCTAGGAAGGCGATCGCTGCAAGATTTAAATACTCTGCATCTCAACACTCCAATTACCGCCATTAAATACAAAAATGGTAAACCCGTCGTTTATTATACCAATCCCGATCTAAGCGAGCGATCGAAGTCCTTTGAAGCTGCGATCGTTACCAGCACAACTCGCTCCATGCAGTTCATGGGATTAACCCTCGACTCTCCTAGCAATTCTGATGCGGTTATCGCTCAACAATCCGTTAAAGTTGCGTTACGCAACCTTCATTTAACTACTTCTTCAAAACTGTTTATTCGGACGCAAACGAAGTTTTGGTTGGATGAAAATGACCAACCCAAACCGAATATTCCGCAAAACATTCAAACTGACGAACTACCGCGCGGTATCTACGCCCTTGACTACCCCAAAGAATACAACCCCGACCAAAATGGAGTTGTCGTGGTTAGCTACACTTGGGAAGATGATTCAACTAAGTTAATGGCACTAAGCCCGCAAGAGAGGCTGGCAGTGTTTAAAAAATCGATCGCCCGCGTGAGTCCAGAGTTTGCGGAAAATCTCGTTCCCCTTCAGTTTAAGGACAAGGATGGTAAGGACAAGGACGATATTTTGTGCATAGACTGGCAAGCAGAAAATTATTACTACGGCGCGTTTAAGCTTCAGTATCCCGGACAAGAACCCAATATTCAGGCGGCTTACTATCAATTTTTAAGCGTTTTGGACGATCGCGATCGAGGAGTGTACCTGGCTGGTGATAGCGTTTCTTGGGCAGGAGGTTGGACAGAAGGAGCGATGCACACAGCAATTAATGCTGCTTGCGCTGTGGCTAAACGTCTAGGTGCAAAAGTTAAAGACAACTCACCTCTAACTCAAGACTCGCGCCTGTACTATTACGGGCAACGCTTACTGCGCTATGAAAAAGCCGTTGGCTATTCAAACCATACCAATAATGAGCTTTACAATTGGTTTGATGATACAGAAGCAGCGAAAAATCAAGTTTTTCCATTTTTGACTAAAATTGTTGTTCGTCACGGGGATATTATAGATCGCCTGCAAATATGCTATGGCGATGAATGTATGTTTGCGCGTGGCGGTAACGGCGGTACAGAAAGTATCTTTAACATCGAACCAGGAGATACTCTCGTTGAAGTTTCGGGTTATTACGGTACTTGGTATGGTTGGACAGCGATTCTGCAATTAACCTTGATAACTCAAAATGGTCAAACCGCAACTTACGGCACAACCAACAATGCTATCAATACCTCGATCGCGCCTTTTTCTTTTACTGCTAACTCAGAGAAAAAAGAACGCATCTTAGCTTTTCATGGTTCTACATTTTCAGGAAACTTGGCAAACGGACGCGCTACTTCGTTTTTAGGGTCTCTAGGGGTAACGATTCAATATCCGGATACTTCTCTTGAAGGATAATCTGGCTGACTGAAGGTTGCAGCACGCGGGAATTAACCTAAATCGTGCTGCTCTTTTGTTATAAGATTGGCGATCGTAACAAAACTTTTAGCAATTGGTATTAATAGATACTGTCGTAAATTAAGTTGTTATTTGCACATCTCAATATTGTGTTTTTTGAGGAAAAAATTATAATGACGATCGTACTTAGTGGTTACCAGATTCTCAGTCAAATTTACGAAAGCACCAATTCTATAGTTTATCGAGGTATCCGACAACAGGATAACCAACCTGTTATCCTCAAAACGCTAAAGCAGGACTATCCCACGCCTGCTGAGCTGACCCGCTACAAGCAGGAGTATGAGATTGCCAGCAATCTGAACATCGAGGGAGTCATCAAAGTCTACAGCCTCCAGGCATATCAAAGGATGTTGGTCATCGTCCAGGAAGATTTTGGTGGTAGCTCGTTGAAGATGTTGATGAACAATCCTGTAGAAGCACAAAACATTGCCTCCCTACGCCAGTTTCTCCACATCGCCATCAAAATAGCAGAGATTTTGGGTAACATTCATGCTGCCAACGTTATTCACAAGGATATTAACCCTGCCAATATTCTTCTCAATCAAGAAACAGGACAAGTAAAAATTATCGATTTTGGCATTTCCACCGTCTTCACTCGTGAAAATCCCACCCTGAAAAGCCCGAATATTTTAGAAGGGACATTAGCTTATATTTCTCCAGAGCAAACCGGGAGAATGAATCGCTTCCTCGATTACCGCACTGACTTTTATTCTCTTGGTATTACCTTCTGCGAACTCCTGACCGGACAACTTCCATTTACTACTAATGATGTTTTAGAATTGGTACATTGTCATATTGCTAAACAGCCCGATTCACCCCATCAAATCAAGCCAGAAATACCCAAGCCTGTTTCCGATATTGTGATGAAAATGATAGCGAAAACGGCTGAAGATCGATATCAAAGTGCTTTTGGCATCAAAGCTGATTTAGAAATATGTCTGAACCAGTTACAAACCCAAAACCTAATTGAGCCATTCAATCTCGGTTCTAAAGATACCTCCGGCAAGTTTCAAATTCCCCAAAAAATCTACGGACGTGAAGCAGAGATTGTTACTTTATTAGAAGCATTCGAGCGAGTGGCAGCAGGGAAAATAGACGGAATCGAACTGATGCTGGTAGCGGGTTATTCGGGAATTGGCAAATCAGCATTAGTACAAGAAATTTACAAGCCAATTACTCGCGACCGCGGCTATTTTATTGCTGGAAAATTCGATCAGTTTCAGCGTAATATTCCCTACTCGGCTGTAGTGGCAGCTTTTTCAGACTTGGTTCGACAACTGTTAACAGAAACAGAAACACAACTAAATAAATGGCGACAAAAAATATTAACAGCTTTAGGTGTTAACGGTCAGATCGTAATTGATGTAATTCCTGAAGTAGAACTGATTCTTGGCAAACAACCACCAGTGCCCAATTTAGGCTCTGCTGAAGCGCAAAATCGCTTTAATTTAGTATTCCAAAACTTTATTCGCACTTTTTGCGATCGAGATCATCCGTTAGTTATCTTTTTGGATGACTTGCAATGGGCCGACTCTGCTACTCTCAAATTAATTCAACTAATGATGACGGATGCAGAAACGCAATACCTATTTTTAATAGGAGCGTATCGAGATAACGAAGTCAACTTAACTCATCCTTTGATGATGGCTTTGGAAGACATCCGCACTGGAGGTGCGACTGTCAATACGATCGCGCTCGCACCTTTAAGTATAGAACATATTAGCCAGCTTATTGCTGATACATTGTCTGCTAACATAGAAACCATAAAATCATTATCCAAATTAGTATTTAGTAAAACTAATGGAAACCCTTTTTTTGTTAACGAAATTTTGAAAAAGTTGTACAATGAAGAGCTGATTTATTTCAATTTTGACTCGCATATTTGGCAATGGAATATCGCCCAAATTGAACAAACATCGATTACTGAAAATGTAGTTGACTTAATGATTGCCAAGCTCAAGAAATTGCCTGAATCAAGTCAGCAATTATTGCATTTTGCAGCTTGTGTAGGAAGAGATTTTGATTTGAAGATCCTATCACTTATTTCCGGAAAATCGGTAGTAGAGCTTTTTTCAGATCTCAAAGTTGCCATTCAGTCAGAGTTAATTATTTCCTTATCAGAATTAGATTCTGAACTTTTAATCCAATATTATAAATTTGGACACGATCGCATCCAGGAAGCTGCATATGCTTTGATTGATGAATCACAGAAAAAAGCAATTCATTTACAAATTGGTCGCTTAATTCGGCAAAACAGGCGATCGGAAACCTTATCCGAAAAAGTATTTGAAGTTGTCGATCATTTTAATAAAGCTGGTGAAATTATTACGGAGCGACAAGAGCGAGACGAAATTGCCAAGCTAAATTTCATAGCGGGTCATAAAGCAAAAGCAGCAACAGCTTATGGTGAAGCTGTTCAATATTTGCATAAGGCATTAGATCTCTTAGCACAAAATAGTTGGGAACTCCAGTACGAATTGACACTAAATATTTATACAGAAGCGGTACAGGCAGAATACTTAAATACCAATTTTGAAGAAGCTGAAAAGCTTTCTGAGATTCTATTTCAACAAGCCAAAACTGTACTCGATCGAATTAATGTTTACGAGGCAAAGATACAGTTTGCTTGCGTTCAAAATCAGATGTCTTGTGCGATAGATACTGGCTTGCAACTTCTGGAAATGCTGGGCGTGTCTTTGTCACACTCACCGCCGACCAACTTAAACATTGACAGTCTTTATGAATTGCCAGAAATGACTGACCCTGCCTTATTGTCAGCCATGCGTATATTAGTAAATTTATTTAGTCCTGCCTATATTAGTAATCCTGCCTTATTACCGACGATCGCATTTACCATGCTCGAACTATGTCTTCGAGAAGGGAATTCGCCCCAAGCTGCTTTTGCTTACGCTTTTTATGGAGTTCTTTTGTGTACGGAAATGAACGATATCGAGGCGGGATATAAGTTTGGTAGATTAGCTTTGCAGGTGTTAGATAAATTTGAATCGAGCTATATAAAATGCAAGGTTCATGAAGTATTTAATGCCTTCATTAGACACTGGAAAGAACCTGCTCGTGCCTCAATAGAAGCTTTGCGCCAAACCGTTCGATTCGGGATGGAAACTGGAGATTTAGAATTTGCCGGTTATTCTGCTCTTCACTATTGTGCTTACATATTATTGGTGGGAGAGCCTTTGGAGTCAGTTTATGATAAGCAAATGACTTATATTGATTTTTTTCATAAATCAAAACAGGAATTTTCATTTTATTATGCCAAAAATTGGGTGTATTTAGCCTGGAATTTACTTGGTAAAACTGACAATAATAATCGCTTAATGGGTGAGCTTTTCAACGAAGAAGAAATGCTAGTATTCTTTAAAGAGAATAATAATTTTAGTTCTTTATTTTGCTTTTATCTAGTCATAACTATGCTTAGTTATCTATTTAAAGACTATCAGGAAGCTGCAAACAATGCAGCGATCGCTACGGAGTACGAACAAGCGATGGCAGGATTGCTTCCTGCCACTCAACATCCATTTTACTATTCTTTATCCCTTCTGGCTTTATACCCAAATGCCGATCACGAGCGAAAAATAGAATATCTCGAACAAGTAAATCTCAATCAAAATAAAATGAAAAAATGGGTCGATTGTGTGTCGGTCAACTTCCAGCACAAATACGACTTAGTGGAGGCTGAAAAAGCTAGGGTATTAGGTCATAATTGGCAAGCAGCAGAGCTTTACAATCGAGCGATTAAGGGTGCTATAGACAACGGATATATTCAAGATGAAGCTCTGGCTTATGAGTTGGCGGCTGAATTTTATCTAGCAAGTGGTATGGACAAAATTGCCGAAACCTATTTGCAAGAGACATACTATAGCTATACTCGCTGGCAAGCTTGGGCAAAAGTTAAGGATTTGGAATCAAGATATCCGCAGTTACGAACTAAATCTTTGGCAGCCACTCGCATTACAGAAGCGCGCACGAGTGTAACCCAAATACAAACTACCACAAGTTCAGACATCGCTTTAGATTTCGCCACAGTCATCAAATCCTCCCAAGCGATTGGGAGTGAAGTTATGTTAGAGCAACTACTACCGAAATTGCTCAAGATTTCGATCGAAAATGCCGGGGCGCAAGTTGGTTTCCTAATTTTAGAATCTCAGGAAAGATTACTGATTGAAGCTGAAGCATCTGTGGATTCAGAACAAGTCACTGTCTTACAGTCAATCAACATTGAAAATAGCGAAAAACTGCCACTAGGTGTCATCCAATATGTTGCAAGAACTCAAGAGGATGTCGTTTTATCTGATGCTACTAACGAAGGAGTTTTTACTCGCGAACCCTATATTATTAAAAATCAGCCCAAGTCTCTCTTATGCACTCCTATTATTAATAAAGGCAAACTGCTCGGCATTCTGTATCTAGAAAATAATCTGACTACGGGAGTATTTACCCCAGATAGATTAGAAGTATTAAAAATCCTATCTTCCCAAGCAGCTATTTCGATCGAAAATGCTCGACTTTATCAAAATTTAGAAGATAAAGTCGAACAACGCACGGCTCAACTAGCTCAAGCAAATCAAGAAATTAGCACCCTAAATCAGAAACTCAAAGCCGAAAATGTCCGCATGAATGCAGAACTTAATATTGTCAAACAATTGCAACAAATGGTGTTGCCAAAACAGTCAGAACTCGCAGCAATTGAAGGTTTAGAAATAGCTGGATTTATGGAACCAGCAGATGAAGTTGGCGGCGATTACTACGACGTATTGCAACAGGATGGAAGAGTTAAAATTAGTATTGGTGATGTCACCGGACATGGTTTAGAAAGTGGCGTGTTGATGATTATGGCACAAACTGCTGTCAGGACGCTTCAGAAAATGAACGAAACAGATCCTGTGAAGTTTTTGGATATCATAAACCAGACACTTTATGACAATCTCCAGCGCATTGACTCGGATAAAAATATGACTTTAGCCATCTTAGATTATGCCGGAGGTGTCCTGAAATTAAGCGGACAACATGAAGAAATGATTGTGGTGCGGGCTGATGGAACATTGGAGTGCGTAGACACGATGGATTTAGGCTTTCCCATTGGCTTAGTAGAAGAGATTGGCGACTTTGTTGCTCAAGCAGAAGTGCAGTTAAATCCTGGGGATGTGGTGGTGCTTTATACTGATGGAATTCCTGAAGCTAAAAATATTAGTAAAGCGCAGTACGGATTAAAAAGGTTGTGGCAAGTGGTGGTTGAAAATCGTCAACGCTCAGCCCAGGAAATTCGGGAAGCTGCGATCGCTGATGTGCGACAGTATATTGGTGTTCAGAAGGTTTTTGATGATATTACTTTGGTGGTAATCAAGCAAAAATAGAGTTCTTTTGTTACATAGTTATAAATTTTATAACCACATTTTATGCTAAATCTAGCCTACAGGAATTAGTGTTGGTAAAATACGGATGACCGAAAAGCTGACTGCATAAGTCTTCTTCCTTCTTCCTGAATTTCCCCCCTAGGGGGGGGCAGGGGGGGGGTGACTTCTTCCTTCTTCCTTCTACTTAGTATGTGAGATTTGAGGATACGAACTACCAACCAGCGATCGACTAATGAGAATTTTCAGAAATTTTTCGCATTCCTAAAACCAATGTACCTAAAAACAATAGCCCGATCGCACCAGCTAGCGGATTGCCGTTAACTCCCGTCACCCAGTCCGGTACCGAACCAGAATATATAATTAATTTCCCGACATTAATCATATAATATCCCCAAACTAAACCTGCATGAAAGCCGATCGACAAACCAAGACGATTTTGGCGCGATCGCTTTCCCCCAACCAATATCAAACCCAACAGCAACAACCCCGGAAACTGCGGCCAACTCCGCAGCATGGCAACCACAGGTTTGATAAAATGGGATAGGGCAAATAAAATGCTATTCGCCCACAAAGATACTCGATCGCTGTAGTCCCGCTGCAACTCATCGAGCAACCAACCACGGAATACCAACTCCTCCGCAAAACCCACTCCTAAAGCACTCAAAAGCCCTTCTGCAATGATTCTAGGCAAATTATCTGAATTTTGCCATGAGACGAAACCGAGCAGTCCTTGCACCCCAAATAAGCTGAAAGTGAGCAAAAGCCCGATCGCCAATCCGATTAAAAACTCGAAACCATTCTGTCTAGTATTGATCAAACCATAGCTTTTGAGCACTTGGCTGTTTCCGTAAACTTTTTTTCCCCAGAGTCGCACCAAGAACAGAAACTCACTAAACAACAGTGCCATAGTTAGAATAGTGGCGAGGTTGCTGTCTTTAACTAATAAGTAAATTGGTGCTGCTAGGGGCAACCAGATGGATAATAAAGCTAACAGGAAAATGAGGATGCGCCCCAAAAATGGATAACTGGCTATTTTAATTAATTTAGTCATTAACCCTCAAATAACACGCGCTTTCCATCAGTCCAGCAGGGGTTTAAACCCCTGCCTCATAGCTAAAGTCGGTTAAAACCGACTCAAGATTATAGAATATATTATCAATATTAGTCCTCTTCTAGAGGACTTTAGCTATGAGACAGGGGTTTTTAACCCCTGTCGGACTCTCGAACTCACAAACAAGACTGGTACTACATTTAAACTGAAATTGAACTCTGTGACCAATGCCCTACTGCTACTTACTGGACTCTGTACGAAGCAGGCACAGAAAGCTAGAATAGCATTGTAGTGGTTGAAACTTTAACTACACCGCCGGGAATTCCCCCGCTATAACTGTACCCAGTTTAGCGGTGAGATGAAAGGCGGGCCAACGTAGGTACGGAGTTGACCAAATCTTTCTGGATTGTCTTTACTGCCATCGGTGGTATGTAGTAGGATCTTGAGAGAAGGAGGTGATATTAGATGCTCCACAAAGCTGTACAAGTCCGCCTGTACCCGTCAAAAGACCAAGAAATACTACTAGCGCAGACTTTTGGATGTGCGCGGTGGTGGTGGAATTATGCCTTAAATAAATCCATTGATGTCTATAAACAGACAGGTAAAGGATTAGGACAAGTAGCACTCAATGCGCTATTACCCAAGCTCAAAAAAGCCGAAGATACGCTGTGGCTAGCCAATTGTTACAGTCAGGTTTTGCAGGCTACGACACTTAACTTGACCACAGCTTACAAGAACTTTTTTGAAAAACGTGCAGGTTTTCCCAAATTCAAATCTAAACATGGCAAGCAATCGATTCAGTATCCTCAGAATGTCAAGATTGTTGATGGTAATATTAAGATGCCTGGGAATATTGGAATAGTTAAAGCCAAAATACACAGAGCAGTAGAGGGGAAAATCAAGACTGTTACCGTTAGCAAAACACCATCAGGAAAATACCTGGCATCTATCCTGATTGAAAGAGAAGGGGAAAATCCTACTACTGTTTCAGAAGGCAATATCTATGGTATTGACTTGGGAATAAAGCACTTCGCAGTTGTCGCCGATGGCAAAAAGGTCTCTAAGTATGATAATCCCAGACACCTGGCCAAGCATGAAAAGAATCTCAAACGGAAACAAAAAAAATTAGCACACAAACAAAAAGGAAGTAAGTCAAGACAAAAGTATAGAAAAGTTGTTGCTAAAGTATACGAACGAATTAGCAATTCTCGGCAAGATTTTCTACACAAACTTAGTCATAAGTTGGTCAGCGATAGCCAAGTTGTCATAATAGAAAATCTTCATGTCAAAGGCATGGTTCGCAATCACAAGTTAGCCAAAGCAATATCTGATTGTGGATGGGGAACTTTTACTAACTTTCTCGCCTATAAGTTAGAACGAAAAGGCGCGAAATTAGTTGAGATAGATCGATGGTTTCCCAGCTCTAAACTCTGTTCTAATTGTTTTTGTCAGGCAAGTGAAATGCCTTTAGATGTGAGGGAATGGACTTGTCATCACTGTGGCACTCGTCACGACAGGGATGGAAACGCCGCCACAAATATTAGAGCAGAAGGACTCAGAATGCTAAAGACGGATGGTTCAGCCGTTTCTGCTGTAGGAGGGGAGGTAAGACCAAAAGGGGGACGGAAGTCTGTCTTGAGGCACTCGCCTGTGATTACAGAAGCCCCCGCGTTGTGCCTGGTACTCCAGGTTAGCGGTGAGTAGTTCACATAAAACAAAGCTATCAAATCAAGGAACAATGACTGAAGCCTCGGATTTCTCCAATGTCGATCGAGAATTAGATGACACAATTTTAAGCTTCGCAGATATTCAGGCAGAACTCAACCTCCGCCATGCTACAGATGCTCTGCGAGATATCGTAGAAAATCTCGACTTGACTCCCATCGAGCGAACTGGACTAGAGCCGGAAATTAGGGGGTTGGAGAAAATGCTCGATAAGCTAGAGCGCGCTTGTGTCCAAATCGCTGTGTTTGGAATGGTGGGGAGGGGTAAATCTTCGGTTTTGAACGCGCTTTTGGGTCAAAATGTGTTTGAAACAGGCCCGACTCACGGTGTGACTCGCACCACAACGATTGGACAGTGGGATGTTGGTGATGGAGTTAATCAAAATTTGCCCGATGGCTTACGCCCCGCTACGCTACGATTTTCGCCGATTATTTACCGTTTGTCGCAAGTTGAATTAATCGATACTCCGGGAATAGATGAAGTTGATGGCGAAACTCGCGAACTTTTGGCTAGGCGCGTTGCTACACAAGCAGATTTGATTTTGTTTGTGGTGGCTGGCGACATTACGAAAGTGGAATATCAAGCACTTTCGCAATTGCGAGAAGCCGGAAAACCGATGTTATTAGTATTTAATAAAATTGACCAATATCCTGATGCAGACAGATTGGCAATTTATCACAAAATTCGGGACGATCGCGTGAAAGAATTGTTATCTCCTGATGAAATTGTGATGGCTGCGGCATCGCCTTTGACGGCGAATGCAGTACGCCGTCCCGATGGCAGTATGGGTGTGAAAATGACTCGCGGTTTGCCACAAGTTGAGGATTTAAAATTAAAGATTTTGGAGATTTTAGACCGGGAAGGTAAGTCTTTGGTCGCTTTGAATACGATGCTCTGTGCAGGGGATATTAACGAGCAGTTGGTGCAGCGGAAAATGGAAATTCGAGAGGATGCTGCTAATCGGATTATCTGGAATGGGGTAATGACTAAAGCAGTGGCGATCGCCCTTAATCCAATTACTGTAATTGATATCCTCAGCGGTGCTGTAATTGATGTGGTGATGATCTTAACTCTGTCTAAAGTTTACGGCATTGCGATGACGGAAGCGGGAGCAGTGGAATTGTTACAAAAAATTGCCATTAGTATGGGGGGAATTACGGCGGGGGAATTGGTGGCGAATTTTGGTTTGAGTTCTTTGAAAGGATTGTTGGGTTTAGCAACACCGGCAACCGGGGGCTTAGCTTTAGGACCTTATGTTTCAGTAGCTATGACGCAAGCTGCGATTGGGGGAGTTTCTTGCTACGGAATCGGTCAAGTTACTAAGGCTTATTTGGCTAATGGTGCTTCTTGGGGAGATGATGGGCCCAAGGCTGTTGTCACCAAGATTTTGTCTTCTTTGGATGATGATTCTATTTTAAATAGGATTAAGGAGGAGTTGCGGGCCAAGCTGGATTTGAGGGAAGAAGCAAGAAGGATCAAAGTTGACACTCCTGGGCCTTAGGCCATGGGGATTCTTGAATCTACCTCCCGTTATACTGAAGGTTAACGGGAGTGCTGTTGAGATGGGATGGAGTTTATTCAACCGATTCGACGATCGGTACGGTCGATCGCACCACCGTCGGCAGTACAATTTTCTCCACCGCAGGAGTACAGCCTAGCCACTGCACAGACACTTCGGCAAACTGCTCTGGCTGACCACTGACGCAAAAACGAGTAGGCAAAGCAGTACCTGAATTCCGCAGCCCTAAAAGCTCTAATTCCTGAGCAGCAGCAGCCACTACCCGCACCGCCGGATCGATTAAATTGACCCCAGCAGGTAACAGCGATCGCAACACTGGAGCCAACAGTGGATAATGAGTGCAGCCGTAAATCAGCGTATCGATACGCTGCTGAATCAAAGGAGCTAAATATTCCCGCGCTACCTCAGTAGTGTAAGGATCGTAAATGCGGTTTTGCTCCACCAGTGGCACAAAAGCCGGACAGCTAACTTGCCACACTCGGCAAGAATTTTCCATTTCCAAAATCGCATTGCGATAAGCATTGCTAGCCGCTGTAGCAGGAGTGGCGATGACTCCGATCCGCTTCCCTTCCTGTACCGCAGCCTGGGCCCCCGGCAGAATTACTCCCAGCACCGGAATATCAAACTCTGCCTGCACCATTTCCATCGCCAAAGCCGAACTGGTGTTGCAGGCCATAATCACCATTTTCACATCCTGTTCCACCAGCCAAGTCATAATTTCCCGCACAAACTGCACAATCTCCGCAGCAGTACGAGTGCCATAGGGAACCCTCGCCGTATCTCCAAAATAAAGTATTGATTCCTTGGGTAATTGTCGGTACAACTCCCTCAAGACAGTTAAACCACCTACCCCGCTATCAAAAATACCGATTCTTTGTTGTCCAGAGTCTGTTGTCATTTGTTAATTATTAGTAGTTAGTTGGCAGTTGGCAGTTGCTGTGCCCTTCGACTCCGCGGTTCCTGAGCGTAGTCGAAGGGCAGGAACCGCGTAGTCGAAGGGTTAGTTCGCAGTTGGCAGTTGTTAGTTGCGGTGCCCGCTCGCGTAGTCGAAGGGTTAGTTGGCAGTTGGCAGTTGCGGTGCCCGCTCGCGTAGTCGAAGGGTTAGTTGGCAGTTGCTACCAATAACCAATTACCAATTACCAATTACCAATTACCCTCTCTCCGCCAATATATTATCTTTGCTGAAGATACAGCAAAATGCCACGGGCGATCGAAGCAGCCATTTGACTGCGGTAAGCTGGATCGGAAAGCTTGGCAGCATCCTCCGCACCAGTCACAAACCCAACTTCCAGCAATACAGAAGGCATAGTAGTCTTTCTGAGAACATAAAACCTAGCCTGTCGCACTCGGCGGTCATCTGCCCCCGTCCCCTCCAAAATACTGGCGTGAATCGTCCTGGCCAAATCTAGTCCATTGTCGAAATAGTACGTCTCAATCCCGCTGATATCCGGCCGACTCATGTTAATGGCATTGGCGTGAATGCTCACGAATAAAGTAGCATTTAGTCGTTCAGCTAGAGAAACTCTTGGTTGCAGGTCAATTTCGCTGTCGTCAGTTCTACTCATCACCGCTTGTACGCCTTGCTGTTCCAGGATGCGGGCTACTTGAAAGGAGATATCCAAAACGATATCCTTTTCCTGAATTCCGCCAATCCCTACAGCACCGGGATCGCGGCCACCGTGGCCTGGATCGAGGACTACTACTGAGCGGCGGTTAGAAACAGGGGGCAAATCGGTAGAGCCGGTGATGGTTCTGGGCAACGGCTGGGGGTTGCGTGTTCGATCGACTGGTGGCTGCATACTAGGATAGGAGCGCACAGGAGGGTCTACCGTCAGCCGACGAGGGGTGGTGGGCATTCTTGCACCCGCAGGTAGTAGGGCAATGGAGCCCAAACTGGTTACAGATGCTCGCCACTGTGTGTTAGAACTATTCATCCGCAAAGTGACGCGGGTAATGGGGGGATCTGTTGGCAGTTGCCGGACTTCAATCCGTTCTACGCCGTGTTTGCCGTTAGTCTGGGGCTGTTGGCTGTTAAGCCCAGGAGCGAGAGTTGCGCCTTCAATATCTAGGGTGGCGATGTCCCCTGCGCGACTTTGTTGAAAGTTAATTTGGGGGCGGCCACCTACGGTGCGGACTAAAAAACCGTCTGCTGTTACCTGAACGTTCTGAACTACAGTCGTTTCAGCGGTATTGGATGCCGTTGCAGATGGCTCAACGGACAACCTTTCGCCACCTAATTCGGAACTGGAATTGGGATTTTCGGCTCGTGTTGGCGTTGGCAAATCCACTGTCCACTCGCTGGGAGAAAGACCTCGAAATTTTACTTGAGCAGGGTCGATCGTAAATCCGTCTTTTAACTCAACCACTATTCTGGTGGTATCGTCGTCAAACTGCCCTAAACGCACGGATTCGATCGCCCCTGAGAAGGGCTGATTTAGGGATTGACGGCCCAGACTGGTCCCTGGTAAATCGATCACCAATCGGGTTGGGTTGAATATCAGTTGAGCCTTGGGTTGTACTCCCCCATCGGTTGTAATGTAAAGCCGATTCTCAGAAGCATCAAACCGCCAAGATTGCAGTCTTGCTGCTTCGGCGGCTCCGGTGAGCAAAAATACACCTAAGAAACTCGGTAGTAGCCAGTGGAATTTCACGACAGTTTTTCCTCGTTTGCGTTGCTGCTTTTATCTGGAAGGGTGATGCTTTGCCCAAAGTATTTCAGGATTTGGCTGAAAGATGATGATTGGGGCGATCGCCGATTCTCAGTTTTGGGCTAAATTGACTTTTTTATGCCTTAACAGACTCACCGATGCCAGATTTTGGCACATAGTCGCCCTGTGACAGGCTGGTGGCCCATCTGTCCAAAGTTGATAGAAAGATTGCCGTACAAGGGAACATATTTATTTTTGGCAGCATAAAACGAGCTATTTCTGGAAGCTCGAAGGTAGAAGTTAGAAGGTAGAATTTTACGGTTATTCAAAGGAGCAATTTCAGGCATCGGATGCGATCGAGGGACGCGGGCTCAGTGAAATAGAATATCACCATTAGTCATTCATACTTGGTCAGATTTTTTTATGCTTGCTGTTGGCTGTTGACTGTTGGGTAGTCCAAGGCATCGGTACCGCTACTAACTAATGACCACTGACTAATGACTGCTGACTAATGACCACTGACTACTGACTTAAGTTCAAACTTCCCGGCCATCCAGTTCAAAATTTCTTGATTTACTTGTTCGGGGCATTCATCCTGGGGACAGTGGCCAGCATTATCTAATTCCACTAACTCTACATAATTGGGGCTGCATTCGACAAATTTATGAGGCTTCGCAAACTGGGGGGGAATCATCCGGTCTTGCCGACCCCAAATTAATAACATCGGAATTTTTAAGTTTCGTAACACACTCTTGACACTAGGTCCGAACTGTGAACTACCCACAGCTTTAAATAAAGCACAGAAGGCTCTGGCGGAACCTCGATCGCCAGCCGGACCGGAGAGAATGTCTACTAATTCGTCGGTGATGGCATCGGGGCCCGAATAGGCAAAGGCGGCCCAGCGACGCACAAAAGAAGGCTTGCGGACCAGGTAGAAGAGGGGCCTGAGTATGAGGGGGGAAACAAAGATACTTTCGACAAGTTCGATCGCGGGTAACAGCCACGACGGCACGGCCTCGGCTCGTACAGAGGGGTCTGGGAGGCTAATCATCACGATGCCAGCCACCATATCGGGGTGAGCCGCCGCCGCGGCGAGACAAATCAGGGAACCGATGGAATTTCCCACCAAAATTACCGGCTTTCGGACAAAAGTCAACCAAAAGTCATAAACTTGATCGACCCATACAGATACAGAGTAATTCAGGGGTGCTTTTTGGGAAGCTCCAAACCCCAACAAATCCAAGGCGTAAACTGTGTGAAATTCGGCGAGGGCTGCCAGATTGTGTCGCCAATGGCCGATGGAAGCCCCAAACCCGTGCAGTAAAATTATTGGCGTGGTGGAATCGGCCATGGCGATCGTGCCTTGATTTGGCTGCGAAGGGAAACGAGAGGGACGCAAATAGGTATAGCGAGTTTGCCAACCCCGCCATACCCAGTCTCTTTGAGTGCCAACCCGTTGGTGCCAGTGAAGAGAATTTGTCAATTTTGTCTACTCTCGCAACATAAATTTACAATCAACAATACCTATTCTACAGGCCAAATTGAAGGAATAGGGGACTTGCTCAAGCCCATGGCCAGAGAGGAGAGGTAAAGGGGTTTTAGTTGGTTCTGGAGGTTTTACCCTAAATTATTGACCATAGTGTCATGCTTCAGGGGCAAGCGGGAGTCGCGCGTGTGAAGTTAAAATAAAACTAAGCAGAAACTCAACCAGACTGAGTAGAATGGCAAGTATAATGTTTACCCCGCCCCAAAGGCAAGGGGCTTCAGGCGTTACTCCTTCTGGAGTCCTTGACCAGCCTCCTATGTTATAGATCAATTAGATCAATGGTGTTTGCGAGATTTTTCTGCTGACATCGGTTGATACGCCTTGGTTGAGAACTCATCTCAACTAATAAATTTGTTAGCAAAAGTTAGCAAAAAAGTATCAAAAGCCTCACTATTAAACTATTGCTTGCACAACAATTCATGCCTGTGATTGAAAGAAGACAAAATCGTAACCTCCCCCAGATTAATGAAAACATTCGATACCCCAAAATCCGGGTGATCGATACCGATGGCGCGCAACTAGGGATATTGACTCCCTCAGAAGCACTGCGCCTCGCTGAGGAAAAAGAACTCGACCTCGTACTTGTCAGCGACAAAGCTGACCCGCCGGTATGCCGGGTGATGGACTACGGGAAGTACAAATTCGAGCAAGAGAAAAAAGCACGCGAAGCAAAGCGGAAGCAGCACACTGCCGATGTCAAGGAAGTGAAGATGCGCTACAAAATTGAAGAACACGATTATCAAGTGCGCCTCAAACTAGCAGACCGCTTTATCAAATCTGGGGACAAAGTAAAAGCCACGATCATGTTCAGAGGTCGGGAAATCCAACATAGTAACCTAGCAGAGGACTTGCTCAAACGCATGGCCACGGATTTGCAAGAAATTGCCGAAGTGCAGCAAGCCCCGAAAAAAGAGGGACGTAGTATGATGATGCTGCTGTCGCCGAAGAAAGTATAAATAGTTGACAGTTGACAGTTGACAGTTGACTGTTGACTATTGCTAGGGGCGGTGTCTGTGAGTGCCCGCCCTCAGAGTTGACAGTTGACAGTGGAGTGTCAATCAGTCATTAGTTATAAACTGGTGACTGATAGCTGATGACTTGGGAAGTTCGTCAGGAATAAGCTACCACAGAGGGAAATCAACGCTGCATGGACAATTTTCAAATCAGCGGTTCAGGGGGTGTCAGACAAGGGATGCTTCGATCGCTAAACCTGCGATCGGAAGAAGTAGAGCGAACCGCACTGATGTTCCTTGTCTACAGTTTAACTTCCGTAGGGCTAATCTGGCTGGAACTCAGCACAGTAGGTCTGTTTCTAGACGAATTTGGTGCCGACAAAATGCCCTGGATTTACATAGCCAGCGCCTTCATCGGTTCTGGTTTAGGCTTTGTCTACTCCTGGCTGCAAAAAATCCTGCCCTTGCGGCGCACCGTGGTAGTCGTTCTGGGAATGATGTCGGTACCGCTATTCCTGTTTCGATTCGGCATCGGCTACGAAGATATTAAGATAGCTGGAATCAGCATCGCCTTCATTACAATATTCCTGATGTGGCTGTGGGTGGAAGCTTGTTATGTGCTCAATGACCTCAATACTTCCATCACATCCAACCAACTCTTCAACATCAGAGAAATTAAACGCACCTATCCCCTCGTCAGCAGTGGATATTTAGTAGCTGGAGTAGTCAGCGGATTTTCTCTACCGGTGTTGCTGCACGTAGTGGGTTTGAAAAATGTGACCCTGGTATCGGGGTTAATGGTTGCCACAGGCTCGATATTGCTGTATTACCTCACGGAAAAATACCGCCAAGCATTCCCAGAAACAGCCCATTGGACAGATGACGAAGACGAAGACGACAATCAAGAATTTACCGCCCGTAAAGTTACAGGCCCGCTGCAAAAATACGCCATACCTCTAGTTAGCTTTTTCGTACTGGCAGAAGTCCTCTACGTCTTAGTAGATTTCCAATTTTATAGCCAGCTAGAATACCAAAACCCAGGGGATGGGGCTAGTTGGATAGCTAGCTTCCTGGGCATTTATGAAGGGATTCAAGGGTTGTTTCAAGTGGGGACTCAGTGGTTTGCATCCAGCCGCTTGGTGGAAAGAATTGGAGTATTCGTCACAGCGATGATTCTACCCGCGGGGATAGCGATACTGGGAGTGCTGACTCTGGGAGTGTCTTTGGGAAACTTAGTACCAGTTTTTATCGGACTGGTATTTCTGAGGTTTCTAGACGAACTGCTGCACTACACGCTGTTGGAAACGGTGAGTCCGGTGTTGTTCCAACCAATCCCGGATAATATTCGATCGGGAATCCAAACTTTGGTCAACGGTGTGGGCGAACCTTTGTCCTGCGGAGTGACTGGAGTCGGCATCCTGATTCTACTGTGGGTGACAAACTACATACTCCCTCACGAAAACGAAAATCAATTTCACGACCAGCAAAGCTTGGTTTTTATTGCTGTCATCGTTCTGCTGTCGCTGGTGTGGCTGTTCGTGGTCTGGCTGATCCGTTCTCAATACGTTGGTTTGTTGGTTAAAAGTGCAGAACGGGGACGCTTGGGTGTCACTGACGTGGACTTGAAAGCCTTGAAACGGGCAGTAGTAGAAACTTTGGAACAGCCGGGAGGGGAAGATGACAAGCGTTCTTGTATAGAACTGTTGACCCAAATTGACCCTAAAAATGTGGGTGAAGTCTTGGCGCCGATTCTGGAATCGTTGCCGCCATCCTTGCAGCGCCAAAGCCTGGAAACGATGCTGCAACACCCGAACCCTGCATATTTGGAGGCTGTTCGTAACCTGAGCGACCAATCTCTGCCTCCGGAAGTGCTGGCTTTGGCCCTACGGTACATCTGGCTGACAGATGCAGAACCGAATATCGACAGTTTGCGATCGTATTTGCAGCCGACTGTAGACCCGGTAGTTCGGGGGACTGCTGCTGCTTTAATTATGAGAAGGGGCGATCGCCAGCAAAAAGCAGAAGCTACTAATACTCTGCGACAAATGCTGACTCACAAGCAAGAGCGGGAACGTGTGATGGGGACGCGGGCTCTGGGAGAGGCTGACTATCTCCAAGGATTGCGTTTGTATATACCGAATCTGTTGCAAGATGAATCTTTGCGGGTGCGGTGCGCTCTGTTGGATGTGATTTCTGCTACTCATTCGGAAGAGTATTATCCTTCTCTGATCCGCGGACTAGGTTACAAATCGACCAGGGAATCTGCTTTGGGGGCGATAGTCAAACTTCACAATGATGCGATTGGGCTACTGGTTCATTTAGCAGAAGATATCCACAAATCGGATTTGGTGAGGTTGCAGGCCTGGACGGCTTTGGGTCAAATTGGGACTGTAGAGGCGATCGACATTCTCGTCGGTAACTTGCTCACTTCTTGGGGAACTACCAGGCGCAATATCCTCCGCATCCTGTTGAAAATGCCCTCAGAAGCGGGCATAGAAGGGGTTCTAGACCGCATCGGACGCAGCGGATTGGAAACTCTCATTGAACAGGAGTTAATGTTTATCGGTCAAATTTACGCAGGTATGGTGGATTTGTCTTCGGTAACAACCTACGGCAAGTTCTCAACGGAATATGCAAACAGCGCCGATGAACCGGCTTCGGATACGGCTCAATTGTTGCAGCGTGCCCTGGCGGGGTTAGAATCTGATGCTACCGATCGGTGTTTCTTGTTGATGAAGTTTCTTTATCCGCTAGACACTGTACAAGCGGCGGCTTTTAATATCGCTTCTGGCCAACCTTCTTTGGTTGCTAGGGGATTGGAAATTTTGGACAATACTGTTGATATAGCGAATAAGCGATCGCTGATTAACCTATTGGATCAGCACTCGGAAAGGGAAAAACTGAGCAACCTCTCGGAATTGATGGTGTACAAACCTCTAGCCCCTAGCGATCGTTTACGGCGCTTGCTAGAATTGCGTCACTTCCTTTCGGATTGGACATTAGCTTGTTGTTTTCATTTGGCGAGGGAAGCCCGCTGGACTCTCACCGCTCAACAAACTTTGGTCTGTCTGCGCCATCCTACAGGTTTTGTGCGCGAAGCAGTGTTAGCCTATTTGAAAATAGCCTCGCCCAGGGCTTTGCTGGAATTGCTACCTAGGCTGCAAAATGACCCCGATCGTCTAGTATCAGGTCAAGTCGAAGAGATGATGACCCAGTTGGGCGCTGGAGGAAGAAGGTAATATTGGTCAATTGGCAGTTGGTAGTTGGCAGTTGGCAGTTGTTAGTTAACAGTCAACAGTCAACAGTCAACAGTCAACAGTCAACAGTTTTTATTCTTCTCATTTTTAAGTTTAAATCAATCACTGCATTGCACTATGTTAACCAGCGTTGAACGCCTATTATTTGTAAGGGCGGTTCCAATTTTTAAGGAACTGCGGGATGATTTTCTCGTGCGTCTAGCATCGGTAATGGATGAACTTTCTTTTCCTTCTAAACACACAATTTTTACGGAAGGACAGGAAGGTCGATCGCTCTATATTTTGGTATCGGGAACGGTGCGGGTTCACATTGGCGATCGGGATTTGGCACAGTTAAAAGCTGGTGCTTGTTTTGGTGAAATGTCGCTATTTGATGCGGAACCGCGATCGGCTTCTATTACGGCTCTTGAACCTTGCGAGTGTTTGATGTTGACTCAAATGCAGCTTTATGATGCTATTGATGAAACTCCGGGAATTGCTGTGAATATTATCCGTTTGTTGTCGCGCCGGATTCGCGAATTGAATCAAAAATTGAATGCTAAAGAAGCGGTTCTGTCTTTACCGGATACTGCTAAAGTTGCTGAGTTGCGATAATTGTGACTTGGTACGGGGAAATTGCTAATAGACATCTCCTATCATCCTTGTGGAGTAGGCATCCTGGTCTTGCACACTTGCTTTTTAGGAGATCTCTAATAGACATCTCCTATGATGCTGGTGGGGTAGGCAAAACAGCCTGTTCTTCACTAGGTTTTTAGGAGATGTCTCAGAAGCAAATACCCGATTTTTTCAAGAAGTCGGCGATGTCAGAGTCGCTTTAAACTAAGCGGAAAATAAAGGGGTAGCGGTAAGGTAGGTTGGGATTTTGTAAAACGTGGAGAATCGCAAAAATTGTCAGTCCCCAATGTACCAGATAACCTAGGGGTATCAGGACAAACCCGGCTAGACCAAAAGTAATGATAGTTAACACTGCAATAATGCTGCTGTAGAGCCATACATTTAGGTGAAAATTGATGGCTTCTTTGGCGTTATCTTTGACCACGGGGTCGTCGGATACTAATAGTACAGCGATCGGCACTCCGATGGAAAACAATAACGTACTCAAAAAAATTGCGCCGTGGCACAGTAGTGATAGCAGCTTCCGCTTGTCGGAGTCGTACATATTACTTTTCTGTTGAATTCTATGATAAGTTTACCTTTAATCATAAATTTAGCACAGGCTATAATGGCAGTCTGGTGATGATTCCCCTACCTTATTTGCGATCGCCGAAAACCAAGGGGTCACAAACCGCGGATTGAGCCGTGGGAGTAATCTAAAATCTAAAATCTAAAATCTAAAACCGGATGACCACAGAACTTGAAACCGAACTGCAAACTGCTGTTGAGCGCCGACGCAACTTTGCCATTATCTCACACCCCGACGCGGGTAAAACTACTCTGACAGAAAAGTTGCTGCTTTACGGAGGTGCAATTCATGAAGCTGGTTCTGTGAAAGCCCGTCGCTCTCAGCGACACGCTACTTCTGACTGGATGGAAATGGAACAGCAGCGGGGAATTTCGATTACCTCTACTGTATTGCAGTTTGAGTATAAAAAATATCACATTAATCTGCTGGATACTCCGGGACACCAAGATTTTAGTGAAGATACTTATCGGACTCTGGCGGCGGCGGATAATGCGGTGATGTTGGAGGATGCGGCTAAGGGTTTGGAACCGCAAACTCGGAAGTTATTTGAAGTTTGTAAGCTGCGAAGTCTGCCTATATTTACATTCTTTAATAAGCTCGATCGCCCTAGCAGAGAACCTTTAGATTTGTTGGACGAAATTGAGCGGGAGTTGGGGTTACAGACTTATCCGGTGAATTGGCCGATCGGTACGGGCGATCGCTTTAAAGGTGTTTTTGACCGCCGCCAACGTAAAATTCACTTGTTCGAGCGCACTCAACATGGTTCTCGCGCCGCTATTGATACGGTGATTGACTTGGGCGATCCGCGTATTGAAGAACTTTTGGAGTCGGATATTTATTATCAATTTAAAGATGATTTGGAACTGCTCGATGAATTATGGGATGAGCTAGATTTAGACTTGGTTGCTGCTGGAAAAATGACGCCGGTTTTCTTTGGCAGTGCGATGAGTAATTTTGGGGTTGAGCTGTTTTTAGATGCGTTTTTAGACTATGCTCTGAAACCGATCGCCCGCAAAAGCAGCGCTGGAGAACTTCCGCCAACCTATGAAGATTTTACTGGGTTTGTGTTTAAATTGCAAGCAAATATGGACTCCAGACACCGCGATCGCGTAGCGTTTATTCGGGTGTGTACGGGTAAGTTTGAAAAGGACATGAATGTAACTCACGCTCGCAGTGGTAAAACGGTGCGTTTGTCAAGACCTCAAAAATTATTTGCTCAGGATCGGCAGTCGATCGATGTTGCTTATCCTGGGGATGTGATTGGTTTGAATAATCCGGGAGTTTTTGCGATCGGCGATACGATTTACACTGGTCAAAAATTGGAATATGAAGGGATTCCCTGTTTTTCACCGGAACTTTTTGCTTATTTGAGAAATCCCAATCCTTCTAAATTCAAGCAGTTTCGTAAGGGTGTTTCGGAGTTGCAGGAAGAAGGCGCTGTGCAAATTATGTATTCGGTTGATGAGTCAAAACGGGAGCCAATTCTAGCGGCTGTGGGACAGTTGCAATTTGAGGTGGTGCAGTTTAGACTGCTTTCTGAATATAATGTAGAAACTAGCATCGATCTGTTGCCTTATAGTGTGGCTCGCTGGGTTGATGGTGGTTGGGATGCCATGGCAAAAGTGGGGCGACTGTTTAATACGGTGAGTGTTAAGGATAGTTGGGGAAGGCCTGTTTTACTGTTTAGAAATGAGTGGAATTGTCAACAGGTGGAAGGGGAACATCCTGTGTTGAAATTAAATGCGATCGCACCTGTGGTTTCTGGTTTGGAAAAGATCGAAAATTGAAGCTAAATAATAGTAAGTAAGTCCACCTAATTAAATGCAAGATCCAAATCGCTCAAAAGCTTACTGGCTTGCTATTCTTCACATCGATCTTCCCCCCTTGGCGGGGGGACCTCTTCCTTCTTCCTTCTACTTATCATTTTGCCTCAAAGACTTATAGGAAATTAATTCCGTACATGGGTGCGTCGCCCTCCGCGATGATGGCTACGAGCAAGAATTCATTAGCGACGCACCATACCAAATCATCACTTGAGTGCGTCCCTAGGATTGGCGATCGCACTCTGGCCGGAAAAAAAAGGGCGATCGAGGATTTTCCGCTAAAACTACCCAAGAAAGCTGAGCTAGCTCTCATTTAGTTTGCATATTGTAATTATTAAAAAAAGCTATATTTTTTTCGCGTTGTTTTCGCTGCTCCCTGTGCGTTTAACAGCAATAGTTAAATGCTTATTAGCTTATCGGCACGCAGCCAAAAGTTTTGTTACAATAGGTGAGCTGTTACAAAACGTAACTTATGCTGGTTTCTATTTTAATAATTGACGTTGCTCTAGTTGCGTGGTCTTTGCACTTAATGCAGGAGGCGATCGCACAACGGGAATTTTCACTAATGCTAGCCGGCACCCTAGTTGCGGCTTCAGCAGCAGCCTTGGTAGTGGTCTACTTCCTCATGGGGTCTTGTTTGAGTCATTTGACCGAAATATCTCAACACACATATTAATCTATAGTACAGATGGAAAATTGCCCTGAAGGGAGGAGGCGTAAAAAAAAAGGCTAAAAACCTTGTCAGTCAAGGATGATAAATTCATTATGCAAAAAAGCTTGACAAACATCGGTAAGTTAAGGCATTATGAAAGGCGCGCAACGAAAGGGGAATTAGCTCAGTTGGTAGAGCACTACGATGGCATTGTAGGGGTCAGCGGTTCGAGCCCGCTATTCTCCATTTGAGAAGATACACACTAAACAAGGGTTTTACGGCTGGTGAATGCTGTAGAACGCTTGTTTTGTCTATGGTTGGCCTAGGACTTATGTATGGTTGGGTGGGCGAGTCAGACGAGATTTTAAGGGACTGAGGATTTGATTGAGGGCGCGCAATTGTTCCGCGGTACCCAAGCAAATCAGCATATCTCCTCCACAAATGGCGGTTTCTCCGGTTGGCCCGACAATCAAAGTCCCGCTAGCGCGTCGCACTGCTAAAACTAAGGCCCCCGATTGCGATCGCAATTTGGCATCTCTCAAAGTTTGTCCGACGTAGACACAACTCTTGGAATCTACCAGAAATTCTTCCATGTAAAAAGAACTTTCGGTTCCCGTCAGAATCCCATCCACAAAATCCATCACTTGAGGGCGTAAAGCAGCCGCTGCCATCCGCTTTCCGCCGGTGATGTAGGGGGATACGACAGCATCGGCACCACCCCGCTGCAACTTCTGTACGGCTTCTTCTGTGGTGGCACGGGAAATCGCCCGTATCTTCGGGTTCAGGGTTTTCGCTGACAGCACAGTGTATAAATTCTCAGCATCCGAAGGCAAAGCTGCTACGATACAAATTGCCCGATCGACTCCCACATTTAGCAAGGTTTCGTCCAAAGTAGCGTCTCCTTGCACCGCCGTATATCCCAGGGTCAAAGCTGCCTCCACCGACTGCACCGCCGAATCTATCACCACAAAAGAGATATTTTCTGCCTGAAATTCCACAGCAATCTGACGCCCAGTGCGCCCAAAACCGCAGAGAATGTAATGCCCAATCAAAGAATCTACCAAGCGCCGTTGTTGCCTAATTCTTGCTCCTTCCTGAAAATATCCTTGAATGAGGGCTTCTGTAAAGCGGTTAACAATAAAACCAATAGCAATAACACCCATCAAAATTAGGCACATGGTAAACATTCGCCCCCGTTTACCGAGGGGATGAAGTTCGCCGTAGCCCACTGTTGCTAGGGTAAATACGGTCATGTAAGCCGCATCCAACAAAGACCATTTTTCCACCAGCCAATACCAGAGAGTACCCGTGCAGAAAATGCCGCCAAGGGCGATGACACCGCCCATTAACTCTTTTTGCAGTCGCTGATATTTTTGTTCGAGAATAGAATACACCGATGGGGTTGGCCTATTACCTATGATGTGCTACCAAGTTTAACTATTTTTGGCGTACTTATGGCGATCGATTAATATTTGCCAGTTAGGGCTTGTGGATAGGCGATCGCACTTTTTCTCGATCGCTAATTCCGTCGCATAAATGGCGATCGCTTTGATTAACCAAAGACTTAACCTGAACATAATGGCGAGTTAAATTGCAACCCTGCGCCAGCAAATCATCCACATTCAAATTCCACAATATCACCGTACCATCAGCACTCGCACTGGCGATCGCCCGACCATCAGGACTAAAACTCGCACTCCCCACCGCACTCTTGTGTCCCTTTAAAGTTTTGAGCAATGTACCATCAATTTTCCACAGCCTCACCATTTTGTCTGCACTCGACGATACCAGCATTTGGCTGTCGGGACTAAAACTAATATTTGTAACTTGGCTGGGATGTTTAAAAATACTCAGCAGTTTACCGTCTTTGCTCCAAATGCTGGCAGTTTGATCGTTATTTGCGGTGGCAAACATTGCGCCATCTAAACTTAAAATTTTAGGCAAAATTCTATCATTCTTTACCTTAGTAACTTGGTCGCTGTCCCCTGGTAAAGGTTGAATCAACTTGCCGTCAACTTGCCAATTTTTCACTATATTATCATCGCTAACTGAAATCAGCCTCTGACTATCGGCACTGAAATGTATACTTTTAATTTTAGCGCTATCACCTTTTAATACAGCTTTTAAACTGCCGTTAGTATACCAAATTTTAATCGTGCGGTCGTCGCTAGGTATTGCCAGCATTTGACTGTCAGGGCTGAAAGTAATAAAACCTAATTTACTGGTTGAAGTGGGAAAAGTTATGCGTTGATTAAAACTGTAAACTACTTGTTCTAGTACGGTTAAAACCATGATTTGGATATCTGAACTCACTCCAAGCGAACCCCTCATTTCTTTGACAGCCCGAAGGCTTTCTATTAAAGCCTCCGGTTTTTTATCGGCTGCCAATAGGGTTTCGGAAAACAAACTGAGAGTCAGGATTTTGTTGTTTCTTTCCTCAATTGAGGGTTTTATCCAAAAAGCAGCAAGTAAGATTGAAATCAGTAATGCTGAACTTACCGTGAAAATTTGTACTTTCAGTTGTTCTTCACGCCAGAGTTTAAGTTGAGTAGCTTTCCTCAGTTTTTGCTCTAGGGTTAGTTGTTCTAATAACTGATTTTCCCGACGCAATAATTCTATTTCTGCTTTAGTTTGTTGTTCGCGATCGCGCAATTGGGCAAATTCTGCCTCTTGGCTAGCTGCTAAAAACTGATAATCTTGGGTGCTCAAGCTTTTTCCAGCAGCCCATTCTCGCGCATCTTGCAATGCTTGACCGCGCAACAATCGAGATTCATCTTGACAATTTGACACTATCCATGCTGTTAGCGATTCAGCATAGGGGCGTAAGTCAGCTAGTGCTTTTTCAACCCATTTTTGGTTGAATATTGCTGCGTAAATTCGGTTAGATACGGTTAATTTTTCGCCGCGTTTTACTACTAATCCGCTGAGTCGCAATTCAGTTTGTTCGGAAGTATCATCGGCTTCGATCCCCTCTGCTAGGGCGGGCACGGGGGCAGGGGTAGGCACGGGGGCAGGGGTAGGCACGGGGGCACTACCCCTACAAATTTCTCCTTGACCTGAGAGTGCTAGTATTTTTTGATATAATCCTAATAACCTGCTGGCACGGTGCTGATTTCTGAGGAGGCGATCGCGAATTGTTTTCAAATGCACTGGCTCATCAGCAGCTTCCCAATTATCAATAATCTGAGATTGCACAATCTCCCTAATCAACAACTTTGCTCCTTCTTCCTTCTTATTTCCCCCCTTGGGGGGGGTAGGGGGGGGTTCTTCTTCTTTCCCTTGAACTATCAGTTTACACAACTTTTGAGTCAGAAACGGCTGTCCGCCGGTCCACTTCAAAATCTCTTGTAAAACTGCTTGAGGATTGTCAACTTTCCCCTCAATCCCCTTGACTAAAGGCAAACATTCGTGTAATTGAAAACCCTGAACTTCAATAGCTCGACCAATATTAAACGGCGTGCGAGTTGCATCACTCATTAAATCTGATGGCGTAGCAACTCCCAGCAAAGCAAATGTTAAGCGCTGGTATTCTGATTTGTGAGCGCGTTTGTTATAGCAAGACCGAATCAAGGCAAAAAAGTCATCTAGCGATTCTTTGAAACTGAGAATGCTATCAATTTCATCGATGAAAATGACAATGTTTTGAGGAATTTTGACTAGCAATAATTCTTCAATTAACTCTCCTAAACGTTGGACTGGCGACATCAATTCTCTGTCTCGCCACCAAGTCATAAACTCGACTGCGTTAAACAGGTTAAAATTGCACAAAAGTTTGTAAGCGACACCGCCGTACCATTTATCGAGAGAGACTTGCTGGTTGCCAATATCCGAAAGGTCGATCGTAGCACAAGCAATGCCATCAGCCGAGAGCTTTTGTACAGTTCGCACCAGCAAACTAGATTTGCCCATTTGTCGGGAATTGAGCACGTAACAAAACTCTCCAGCTTTTAGGCTTTCATAGAGTTCTGAGTCAGCTTTTCGCACTACATAAGTAGGTGAATCTTGCGGGAGACTGCCGCCGATTTGATACTGGTAATCGACTGCCATTATCTTGGGTTTACTAAAAATAGTTTAGACCTAAACTCTGTTGTGCCTTTAGCGCAAGCAATTTTACCATTTTGATAAGTTGGTTCCGCTGGTTTAATTATACCGGGAGAATCCGCTTCGCACATTATAGATATTGTCGTTACTTTATCTACAGCAGTATATGTGTCAAGTTCTTTAACAGCAACTACAAAGACACCGCCGACACAACTTTTAAATTCTTTGCTTAAGTCCTCGCTATGAGGACTAATAGACATCTCCAGAAACTATATTTTTGTCTAAATAGGACAAGGCTTTTAAATTATTTTTTTGAGATGTATAATAAATTTCAAAGTCTTATCCTGAGTCCTCATAGCGAGGACTTTCGCTTTGAGGCAGGGGTTTAAACCCCTGCTGGACTTTGGGAAAGCGCGTGTTTATTGTCAGGAATGGGCAGATACTGAAAACGAGGAAAACTAGGAAATACTAATCGCTAAGCTCGTAGGTGTTGTATATCTTTACGGTCAATTGATGTTGGCTGAATCGCTTTAGTGCCGATCGCAAAATCGCGCAATTCCACCCTCGTAAACTTCACACCCCAAGGATCGGTGGTTGTATCCAACTCCTCCACTAAAGCATTGTTGAGTAAATTGCGAGCCGTGTAAAGTTCCTCTACAGTTAATTTAGCAATGTGAGTCCGAATGGAAAGAATCAGCATATTGAACATGGCTTCCTTGAGATTCTGCACCTTGTAGGAAGCTTTTTCTAAGTCAATGATTCGCCAGTACACAATAAATTCAACGGTGACAAAAACTCGATCGCCTGTTGTGCATTGTTGCGGTGGTAGTCTTAAAATTTGCTCGCGCAGAGTTTGTTTGTAGGCGACTGTTTCGACAAAGGGAATCAGAAATGTCAAACCAGGTTCTAGTTTTTTGCGATCGTACTTTCCGAAAATTTCAACTAAGGCTTCATCTCCTTGACGGACAATTTTAACACTGCTGGCTAAGGATACTCCGGTGATTGCAAACAACACCATCAAAAAATACTGATACATAGTGAATCTCCTGGTAAATAGTTGACAATTGACAGTTAATAGTGATTTCTTAGTCCGCGGAGGCGGACTTTGTTTGTGTAGAAGCGATTTCAATCGCCGAGTCATCTGTTGACATGAATTAATTTGTCAGGTACAACAATCAACGTATTTCCTTCGCGGCGCAAAACGTAAACTTTTTGTCTGGGTGCGATTACTTGGTTATCTTCATTGCGAGCTTTCCACGAAGCACCTTCATAAATCACCATTCCAGTTTCTCCAGATAAAATTTCGGAGATACTTGTCGCTTCCGTTGCTTCGGGAATCACAAACTTTTTGCGAACAATAAAAATTGGTCTAATCCAGATACTCAGGGCGAGAGATATCCCCATCCAGTAGAATATCTGCCAGTCAAAATCTTCATACATTACGTTGGCCCAACTGAACTGAAATGCGATCGCTCCTCTCCACAAAACAAAGGATGAAATTAAAGCAGCAGCCCCCATCATCAGCAGGTAAAATTTGTATTTTTGGGGCTGAGTTTTTTGGATGAATAGATCGATCGCACTTAGCACAACTGCGATGAGCAACCAGAACATCGGCGGCGTGAATGCGAAAGTTGGTTGATTAGTTGCTAATGCTAGCGGCAAACTTAGGATAGAGTACATAATTATTCACCCCCTTGTGACAGTGCTCAACCTGGTTATTTCTAATCTAATCAGGTGGCTATTTGAGTTGGCGAGTGAGTTATTCGAGAATTCATCGACTTTTCATCGACTTTTTATCAACTTTAGGGACGGTTAGCAGTCAATTTAAGGTCAAATCCGCAGTCCGGCAGGGGTTTAAACCCCTGCCTCATAGCGAAAGTCGGTTGAAACCGACTAGAGATTTGAGATTTGAGATTGAGGATTAAGAAGTTGATTTAATTGCCTTTTCAGTCCTCTTTAAGAGGACTTTCGCTATGAGACAGGGAATTCATTCCCTGTCGGACTGTCGGACTTACAAACGATATCGGTACAGCAATCGACTTTTCATCGACTTTGGGACGCTTGGCATTTATGATGGTTCCAGTGTCTCGATCGTTATAAACAATGCCTCGATCGCTCAGGCTGCGTCTCCAGTACATTCCCACAGTTAAATCGTCTCTGCTGAGAAATGGCTTTCCCAGTCAGAAAATCCTGGCTGAGGATTTAGGGATAGCCCAATCTACTGTCAGTCATTTCCTAAATGGCAAACCTGTGGATTATGCCAATTTCATCGAAATTTGTCGCGGATTGAATCAGGAATGGCGCGATATAGCCGATTTTGAGGATAAATGCGACTCTGTGGAAATACAGTCGATCGCAGCCAAAATTGCGATCCTCTTCGAGGGCTTCGCTAACGCCCAATCCAGTCAAAACAACACCCTGGTTCAACAATTGCACCAAGCTTTGACTACCGCTAGCCACCAAGTATTTTTAGTTAATAACAGCAGCGATTCCAGCTCATATTTGAAAATTAGCGATTATTTAATACTGATAATTTGCGAAGAATATGCTGCTAGCGAAATGATATTAGAACAAGTCCAGCTAGCCAAAGAATTACACAATTTAACTGCTAAAAAACCAGCTATTTTACCGATTTGGGTTGAATTAAATGCACCATTTTCCTTTGATTTATTAAACTATTTAGCAGGAATTCAGTCTTGGCAATGGCGGTGTGTCCGCGACTCATCTCAGTTAATATCAGAAATTTTGACCGTAGTTAAAGAAGGTCGCATATCCTTAAATGCTGACCATGAATTAGCTGTCAAATTGAGCAAAATTACTAACACACAACAAGCAATAATTCAACCTCTACCAGCAGCAGCACCAGAATTGCCGGGAGGACAAGTAGATTTAGCTTCTCGTTTTTATATCGATCGCCCTCCCATTGAATCTCGCTGTTATGAAACCATTGTCCAGCCTGGAGCCCTGATTCGGATTAAAGCTCCCAGACAGATGGGCAAAACTTCTTTAATGGCGAGGATTTTGCATCATGCAGAACAGCAAGGTTGTCGCACCGTGGCGCTGAGTTTTCAGCTAGCAAATAGGAGAGTTTTTGCGAGTTCAGATACATTTTTGCAGTGGTTTTGTGCTAGCGTCGGTCAAGAGTTGGGAATGCTGGAACAGTTACCAAAGTGCTGGGAATTAGCAGATTTGATTGGTAGCAATCAGTGCTGCAAGGCTTACTTTGAACAGTATTTGCTGTCGGAATTGTCACCGCCTTTAACTTTGGGTTTGGATGAGTGCGATCGCCTCTTTGAATCGCCGGAAATTGCCGATGATTTTTTTGGGTTATTGCGGGCTTTGCACGAAGAAGCAAAACGGCGAGATATTTGGAAAAACTTTCGCTTGATTGTGGTGCATTCTACGGAAGTTTATATCCCGCTGGATGTGAATAAATCGCCGTTTAATGTGGGATTGCCGATAGAATTGCCGGAGTTTAATTTGCAGCAAGTGCAAGATTTGGCAAGGCGGCACGGATTGAGTTGGAGTGCTGCTGAAGTTGCAGAATTGATGGGTTTAGTAGGCGGAAATCCTTATTTAGTGCGGCTGGGAATGTATCATATTTCGCGTCAAGATGTGACTTTAGATCGGTTAGTCAAAGAATCTGCAACTGAAGCGGGAATTTACAGCGATCATTTGCGCAGACATTTGTGGAATTTAGAGAAATATGGGGAATTAATGGAGGGGATGAGGGAGGTGACGAGTGTTTCCCAGCCAGTGCGATTGAGGTCAGAATTGGGGTTTAAGTTAAATAGTATGGGGCTGGTGAAGTTGGATGGAAATCATTGTATTCCGAGATGTCGCTTGTATGAGGAGTATTTTCGCGATCGGCTAAATGGCAAATAATTCTTACAAGACTTACGCAACGGGCCTTGCGAAGATCGAATTGGTGTTTACTTAAGACTAAAAACCTTGAGAAATCTCGTTTTTCCCGATCGTCTAGATCCCCCTCGCATCCCCACCCCCCCCTAGCCCCCCCCAAGGGGGGAAGGGGGACTTTGAGAGCGCTTCCAGTCCCCCCCTTAAGAAGGGGGGCTAGGGGCAGGGCTGTTTCATTCTCTTGTAGGGGCAATCCCCCGTGGTTGCCCCAATCTCTGAAATGACGGAAAATGGTCGGTGGAGGGGGTAGGCACGCACCATCCACTACCCCTACAAAGCCCTCGTTTTTTGGAGAATGAAACCGCCCTGGGGCTAGGGGGGATCAAAGTCGATGAGAAGTCGATGAGAACTCATACCATTTTCATAAAGTCCTACTACAAATGTAGTTCTTAGCCCCCCCTTAATAAGGGGGGGTTGGGGGGGTAGATATGTAGCGCTACTTTATGAAATTGGTATCACTCATGTTCTCAAATAGTGACGTGATTTAATAGAAATATGGTAGAAAGTGCGATCGCCCCGGTTGGCCAATCCTCAGTCCAAGGTCAAAGAGGCGCTACCTCAAAGCCGAATCTCGCACATCTCCTAAGACAAATCATCGTCTAAAAACTTCTCGTGTCAAACATTTGGAGAACAACTATGCAACTCGAAGAAAAGCCTGAACTAAACCAAATTAACCAAAAATCGGAAGCTTTGGTAAAAACTTATCAACCCGATCGGCCCATCACAGAACCTAAATCTGTCGCCAAAAATTATCAGCCAGATTTGTGGCCAATAAAAAAACGTAAATCTGTGGCAGTAACGTTACTGAAAATAACTTTTCTGTATTTTCCTTTGGGTATAATACTTTCTGTGATAGTTGCTGCGATCGCCATCCCTGAAGTTGCGAGTTGTGGCGGCAATAAAGCGAAGCATTCAGAAGCTAAGCAATATGTTGCCTCAATCAACAAAGGTCAACAATTTTATTATGCAGAGAACAATACATTTTCCAATTCCATTAGTCCCTTGGGTCTCGGCATTAAAACTCAGACCACCAACTATAACTATTCAGCCATAGCTACCAAAAATGCTGCGTTTAGTTATGGGGTAGCCCGCAGCGATAATCTTCTTAGCTATGTCGGGGCTGTATTTTTAGTACCTGTTTCCCCAGCAGATAAAAATGAAAAGACTACTGTATTCATTGTGTGTGCAGCAAATTATCCTGGGAATATCCAACCAGCTAATCCTATCCTTCGGAATGATGCTCCTGTTTGCGCTGCTGGTACGCAACCATTAACGAATTAAATATCGACATTAATCAGAATCTCATGTTACCTGAAATTGTCAAAGGTTTCATCATCTTAGCAGCCATATTCATTCCCCTAGAAAGAATCTTTGTCTTGCACAAGCAAAATATATTCCGTCTCGGATGGGCAACCGATGCCACTTATTTTTTTACAGGTCACTTTATTGGCAAATCCGGCGCTATTGTTGTGACTCTAACTTTGTCGCTAATGACTAATTTACTCAATCCGGAATTTCAAAGCAAAGTAGCTTCTCAACCTGTCTGGTTGCAGTTTCTAGAAGCAATTATCGTTTCCGATCTGGCATATTATATCGCTCACCGAATGCTGCATGAAGTACCCTGGCTTTGGCAATTTCATGCAGTCCATCACAGCATTGAACACATGGATTGGTTGGCAGCAGTGCGGGTGCATCCCTGCGAGCAACTCTTGACTCAGATTTGCAAAATTATGCCTCTTGTCTGGTTGGGATTTACCAAGGAGACTTTCGTGGTTTATGCTCTTTATTCGGCGGCGATCGCCTTTTTAATTCATGCTAATATTAAATTCAAATTTGGGATGTTAAAATGGTTGATAGCAACGCCACAATTTCATCACTGGCATCACAGTCAAGTTCCCTTCGTCCCCAACAAAAATTTTGCTGCTCAGTTTCCTTTGTTAGATTTGCTATTTGGAACTATGTATATGCCAGCGAAAAAAATGCCTCATAAATATGGTATCTCTGATTCTATACCTGCTGGATATGTCGGACAAATGTTTTATCCATTTTTAAGGATGATGAAAAATGCTAGATAAAAATTCAAAACAAGGTATTAATCGCTATTCTCGCCTGTTGCTGGTAATTATGGGATTTGGCTTGATGAGTGTTGCTTCTTTGAGTGCAGTTGCCCTATTTAATCACATGGATATTCCCACTTTTATCGCTAGTTTAAATACCAAACAAGTAACTGTTGCCGAATTGCAGGAAGGTAAGTTGAAACCAGTGATTTTGATCGATGTGCGATCGCCTGAAGAATACGCCGAAGATCGCATCGGTGACAGTCCGCTGGTTCCCCTAACTGATATTGAGATTGGGTTCGGGGCTAAACAGGTTCAAGCCATTGTCAAAGCTAGAGTTAAATCCGATCGACCTCAGCCAATAGTTGTACTGTATTGTGCTAGAGGAGGGCGATCGATTAAAGCATACCACAAATTGGAAAAAATGGCTCAGTATTCCCAAGATATTCCGCGAAATAAGACTCAACAAAATCAGGATATGCCCTTTAATTTTGTTGTCCTTTCCGGCGGTATCAAAGCGTGGCGACAAGCAGTGCCTGCTCAAAAAGATGCCACGATTTTAGGCAGAATTACTGTACCACAGAAAGCAACTATCAAAAGTAATTAGCTAAGAATCAGCATAATTTATGCGCTACAACGGCGGACTGAACTATGAAAGAGTAGCCTTTGTTAATTACTGCTACTGTACCTCGTAACAGCGGGAACCGCTGTATATAATCAGGAGTGCAACCGGAATTGATATTAAAACTTAAAAATTAATATAAATCAATATTAGTTGACTAATTAAACTTCCCGATCTAACAGAATATAATTTGATTATACTCAGCGTGTACTAGCCTCCATGAATCTCAAGGAACCCTTGCACAGTCATCTGATTCAAATTGTACGCGATCGCCACCCATACCTCGCATCAGGTGGACATTTCTATGTCCAGCAATACATCCGCGAACAGTTCGCACAGTGGGGAACTGTAGAAATAGATGATTTTGCGGTGCGCGGGGGAATTCATCACAATTTGATTTTGGATTTACCCCCCCTCAGTCCCCCCCTTAGCAAGGGGGGGAAGCTAGAACAGCTACCCCTTAGCAAGGGGGGGAAGCTAGAACAGCTACCCCTTAGCAAGGGGGGGAAGCTAGAACAGCTACCCCTTAGCAAGGGGGGGAAGCTAGAACAGCTACCCCTTAGCAAGGGGGGGAAGCTAGAACAGCTACCCCTTAGCAAGGGGGGGAAGCTAGATAATTTGCCGATCGTCATTGGTGCCCATTACGATACAGTACCCGGTACGCCTGGGGCCGATGACAATGCTACTGGGGTGGCTGTTTTGTTGGAACTCGCAAGGGCGATCGCACTTCAACCTCTCAAATATCCAGTGAAATTAGTCGCCTTCGATATGGAAGAATCCGGCTATTTCGGTAGCAAGGATTATGCTGATAAGTTAAAAGCACAAAAACAGTCCCTTCGGTTGATGATTTCTTTGGAAATGTTGGGTTATTGCAACCACAATCCCAACTCCCAAAAGTATCCTACTGGATTGAAATATTTTTATCCCAATTCTGGCAATTTTATTGCTTTAATTGGTAATCTGCGGACTGTTCCAGATTTGATTAATTTGAGTGACAAAATTCGCAAATCTGGTCAGTTGTGCGAGTGGTTGCCGGTGCCGAATCGAGGTTTAATTGTGCCGGATACTCGCCGCAGCGATCATGCCCCTTTTTGGGATAATGGTTATCCGGCTATCATGGTGACTGATACTGCTAATATGCGCAATCCTCACTATCATCAAGCTAGCGATCGGATTGAAACTTTGGATTTAGATTTTCTCGCTGGTGTTTGTGGGGGGCTGATTGAGGCTATTCGACATTTATAGGCATTTTTGGGAAACCGCGAAGACGCGAAGGGCGCGAAGGAAGAAAATAGAAGTTATGATTTTTATGAGTTGGAAGTTATGATTTTTATGAGTTGACTTGCTGGTAACTTTGTTGAATAATTTTAATTTATTCTCATAGTATAGTTGAGGAAAAAATTATGAATGCTGATTTTGTCGATCGCCAAAGCTGGCAATTTTGGATCGATCGCGGCGGTACTTTTACTGATATTGTAGCTAAATGTCCTGATGGGAAACTAATTATTCACAAGTTGCTATCGGAAAATCCCGATCGCTACACAGATGCCGCAGTTCAAGGAATTCGGGATATTTTGGGAATTCCGACAGATGTTCCGATTCCCGCGGCCACAATTGCTGCGATTAAAATGGGGACGACGGTGGCGACAAATGCTTTGCTGGAACGCAAGGGCGATCGCACGCTGCTGTTAATTACTAAAGGTTTTGGCGATGCGCTGAGAATTGGCTACCAAAACCGCCCGAATATCTTCGCGCGTCAGATTGTGCTGCCGGAAATGTTGTACGATCGAGCGATCGAAGTTACTGAACGCTACAGCGCCACAGGTGAGGAGTTAATTGCTGTTAATTTCGATTTTATCCCATCTTTGCAGCAAGCCTATGATGATGGAATTCGCAGTTGTGCGATCGTATTTATGCACGGCTACCGCTACTGGGAGCACGAACAACAAGTTGCTGAAATTGCCAAGCAAATTGGCTTTACCCAAATATCAGTATCTCACGAAGTTAGCCCCCTAATGAAATTAGTTTCGCGGGGAGATACTGCCGTTGTCGATGCTTATTTATCTCCCATTTTACGCCGCTATGTCGAACAAGTAACCAATGAATTGATCGAGGCAGAGCCTCTGGATCTGCGTTCCCAGGCTCTGCCTGGGAACGAGGAACTCCCTTCCCATTCCCCCTCCCCTTCTTCCGATTCCCCCCTAGGGGGGGGCAGGGGGGGGTCAGGAAATAGTAGCCCAATGCCCAATTCCCCATTCCCTTCTTCCGATTCCCCCCTAGGGGGGGGCTGGGGGGGGTCAGGAAATAGTAGCCCAACTCCCAATTCCCCATTCCCTTCTTCCGATTCCCCCCTAGGGGGGGGCAGGGGGGGGTCAGGAAATAGTAGCCCAACTCCCAATTCCCCATTCCCTTCTTCCGATTCCCCCCTAGGGGGGGGCTGGGGGGGGTCAGGAAATAGTAGCCCAATGCCCAATTCCCCCTCCCCTTCTTCCGATTCCCCCCTAGGGGGGGGCAGGGGGGGGTCAGGAAATAGTAGCCCAATGCCCAATTCCCCATTCCCTAAATTAATGTTTATGCAGTCGAATGGCGGCTTAGTTGATGCCGCTCAATTTCAGGGAAAAAACAGTATTTTATCTGGCCCGGCTGGGGGAATTGTCGGCGCAGTTAAAACCAGTAAACTCGCTGGTTTTGATAAAATTATTACTTTTGATATGGGCGGAACTTCTACGGATGTTGCCCATTTTAATGGGGAATATGAACGAGAATTTGAGACAGAGATTGCTGGTGTCAGATTGCGATCGCCCGTGATGGCAATTCATACTGTAGCAGCCGGTGGTGGTTCTATTGTATTTTTTGATGGCGCCCGTTACCGCGTTGGGCCTGCTTCTGCGGGGGCGAATCCTGGGCCTGTTTGCTATCGGAAAGGTGGCCCTTTGACGGTGACTGATTGCAATGTGATGTTGGGCAAAATTCAGCCGGATTTTTTCCCGAAAGTTTTTGGATTGGATGCAGATTTGCCGATCGCCTCTGATGTCGTCAGGCTAAAATTTGTGCAATTAGCGGCGGAAATTGGGGGCGAGAGGACACCGGAACAGGTGGCGGAGGGTTTTTTGGCGATCGCCGTGGAAAAGATGGCTAATGCGGTGAAAAAAATCTCTCTTCAGCGCGGTTATGATGTTTCGGAATATACATTGTGCTGTTTCGGCGGTGCGGGGGGCCAACACGCTTGTGCGATCGCCGATGCTTTGGGTATGAAACGGGTATTTATTCACCCCTATGCGGGGGTGTTATCCGCCTATGGTATGGGTTTGGCTGATGTGCGGGCTATGCGCGAAAGGGCGATCGAGCAACAATTAAGTCTCGATTTAATTAATGATTTGCATCAAATTTTTGCCGAATTGGAGGCTGAGGGAAAGAGGGAATTGAACCGCAGCAGCGCCGAAGTGGCAGAGGAAAAGGCAGAGGTTTTAGTTATTAGCAAGCTGCACTTAAAATATCAGGGAAGCGATTCGGTTTTACCAGTAAATTTCGCTCCCACTATTGAGATAATGCAGGCTGAATTTGAAGCAGTCCACCGACAGCGTTACAGTTTTATTATGCCAGAAAAAGCGCTGATTGTGGAAGCAGTTGCGGTGGAAGTTGTAGAAACAATGGATGTGCCGGATAGGTCAATAATTGCCTCTGATTGTGACACAGGCATCTTAGCGGTGCAACCAATTTCAACAGTCGAAATGTATGTGGCTGGTGGCTGGCGGGAAACTCCTGTGTATAAAAGGGAGAATTTGCGATCGCACGACTGCATTACTGGCCCAGCCTTGATTGTCGAACCCACGGGAACCAATGTCATTGAACCGGGATGGGAAGCCGAATTAACTTCCAGAAACGATCTCATTTTGAACCGCATATGCAGCCAAATAAACGTAGATAGTCCCCGTTTATCTACGGTTGAAGCAGATCCGGTGTTGCTGGAAATCTTTAATAATCTGTTTAGGGCGATCGCCGAAGAAATGGGCATCACTTTACAAAATACATCTTCATCAGTTAACATCAAAGAACGCCTCGATTTTTCCTGCGCCATCTTCGACCAAAACGGGCAATTAGTAGCCAACGCCCCCCACATTCCAGTCCATCTCGGCTCGATGAGCGAAAGTATTTCAGCTTTAATTTTAGCAAAAAATGCTACTCTTAAACCGGGGGATGTTTATGTATCCAACAATCCCTACAACGGCGGCACGCACTTGCCAGATATCACCGTTATTACCCCAGTATTTGATAATACTAATTCTCTGCCTCTATTCTATGTAGCCTCGCGAGGACATCATGCCGATATTGGCGGCATCACTCCCGGTTCCATGCCTCCTAACAGTACGATAGTAACTGAAGAAGGCGTATTTCTGGACAATTTTCAGCTAGTAAAAGAGGGGAAATTCCAAGAAGCACAATTACTAGAAATTATAACAACTGGTAATTTTCCTGTGCGCAATCCCACTCAAAATATAGCCGATTTGCAAGCACAGATTGCCGCTAACAAACGCGGTACTGAAGAACTTATCAAAATGGTAGAACATTACAGATTGGAAACAGTGCAAGCTTATATGGGCTTCGTCCAAGACAATGCTGAGGAGTCGGTACGCAGGGTAATTGATGTGTTGCAAGATGGCGAATTTACCTATGGGATGGATAGCGGCGGACAGATTAAAGTAGCCATCACTATTGACAAATCAGCCCGCAGTGCCAAAATAGATTTTACTGGTACTTCTGGTCAACAAATCAACAACTTTAATGCTCCCGCAGCAGTGTGCAAAGCCGCTGTTTTGTATGTTTTTCGCACCTTAGTAAATGACGATATCCCTCTGAATGCAGGTTGTTTGAAACCTCTAGAAATCATCAATCCCGTAGGCTGTATGCTGAATCCGCGCTATCCGGCGGCGGTAGTTGCTGGTAATGTGGAAACTTCGCAGAATATTACCGATGCTTTGTATTGTGCGTTGGGAGTGATGGCGGCTTCCCAGGGAACTATGAATAATTTTACCTTTGGAAATCACCGCTATCAATATTATGAAACAATTTGCGGTGGTTCTGGCGCTGGTGCAGATTTTGATGGTACTGATGCGGTGCAAACTCACATGACTAATTCCCGTTTAACCGATCCTGAAGTGTTGGAATGGCGCTTTCCGGTGTTGTTGGAAAGTTTTGCAATTCGGGCTAATAGTGGCGGCAATGGATGTCATCGCGGCGGGAATGGTGTGGTGCGGCGAGTGCGGTTTCGGGAGGCGATGACGGCGGGGATTTTATCGGGGAGGCGGGTGATTTTTCCCTGCGGTTTGAATGGGGGAGAAAACGGTGTTTTGGGACGGAATTATGTGGAAAGGATTGATGGGAAAGTTGAGGAGTTGGGGAGTACGGCGACTGTGGAAATGCAGCTTGGGGATGTTTTTGTCATTGAGACTCCTGGGGGTGGAGGATATGGTTTTTATAGCGATTTTCACGGTTGAAAGCCTTCACCCGCTTGAGGGTGATAACTCCCCCAAACGGTATCTAAAAACTGCGACACCTTAATATTATTCAGCTTCTATCCAACCTTTAATAGTTTCAATAGGAACGCTGACTAGCGGGTGATTAAATATTGCTTTCAATGCCTCAATACCACCTGCTTTTAATGCACTCCGCAATCGCTGTTTAAGGGTGGGATTTTCCTTGATTTTATTGTGGATTTCTTCAGCTACAACAGATTCAGGCACAGTTGGATTCTGTGCTATTTGATTCAGCAATTGCTGAATTTCTGCTGCTGCATCAACTAAATTCTGAGGTGGATTATTTATGAAATCACCTTCAACATTCCCGGCGGCACCTGTGACGGGGGCGTTAAAGTTCATTTGTACTTTGCGCTCTGACATAGTGTTAATGGCTTGATTTAGTACATTAAAAATTATAGCGTTTCTGTAAATCTCTCCTAGGGCGGCAACAGCACTAGCCCGAACACTTGGGTCGCTATCTTCCAATGCAGCTTGATATAGAGTAGCGATCGCCTCTTTGCTGTCAGCACCCATTTTCGCCAAAGCTTCAGCAGCGTTAGTGCGAACGAGAGAAGACGGATCGTTTTGCAAAATATGACATATCAATTGAATTGTCCTGGTTTTTGACTCGGTGAACTCATTTTGTTCGCTCACTGTAGAAGTCTCCCAAGGAAAATACAGCTTTAGCGCGAACAGCAGGATCTTCACTTTCCAAATCTTGCAGTAAGGGAACTATCTCTTTTGGAAATTCCTGGTTTAGCCAGTCGAATTGATTGTCAGCAATTTTGTCAGTGCTGCTGTTGTTCCCTTTAGGGTTGAGGTGCAGGAGCAAATGTTTGTTCGTCGCATCGTCTACTAACTCGAAGTTAGCGATTAATCCTTGATTTTTTATTACTTGTACCAGGTGGATAGTTGCCCATGTTGCTGGAACTTCCGTGGTTAAATTCCCTGCTAGGTTGGCTTCCCGAATGCGGGCGATCGTTTGCGCGATCGTATCTTCAGAATTTGCACTTTTCTCGTATGTTTTGGTTTGCGGATTGAGATGTTCGTAAAACGATGCAGAACCCCAAGTCAAATTTGACCCGGTTATTCCCTGATTTCTTGCAAATGTGATATTTCTATCATTAATATCTATGACACAGTTTTCTGTTTCATTTTCACTCTCGATGAATTTGGATAATTCTGCAATTACTGCTTTGAGCCCCTTTATATCATTTGTAGTAAAGACAGCCTTTTCACCAGAATTCATAGATACTTCCAGTCCATATTTTTTGAGCCAGATTTTTGGCATTATCATTACAAATAATGATGGAAGCATAAATAAAAGTCCTAATTTTATATTTATAAAAATCAAAGATAATCCCACACCACATAAAAAAAATATTCCGATATTTACTAAGGGATTTATAACATCAACTCCAGTTATTTTAAATCCAGTAACGTTACAAAATTGATATATAACATCTCCAAATTTGACTATTTTCTTAGTAATATATATGGTTGTCAACTTAGAATATATCGTTCTAGAGCTAACAGGGGTAGTCGCTTTGCCTCGCACTCCATTACTTATCAGCATATCTTTTACCCTCAAAGTAACTTACTAAATATTAACCAAGAGTGATAGTTTCACAGTATGAATTAACAAAAAGATTGATGAATCATTAATCTGTCCACTCTCCTATTATATCAGAATAAGTTACTTGTCGCTTGCCTGGAATCATTTCAATTTTTCAGGTAAGCCGCAAGTGCAGGATATATCTTAACAGTCTGGAAAGGCAGACAAGATGAAGTTTAACGCTACTGAGCGCGATCGCACATAACCCGGATCAAATCAGCTTCAACTCTGGAATTTCGATGGACAGATGGTGTAAAATCGAGCTGCACCAGCATATATTACCAAAACAATTGTGCAAACACCTAATTTTTCAGAATTCAACCATCCTGTGGTCAAATCCCTGTTCCATCACACCGATCGCCAATTATTGACCCTGTTTCAAAATCATCCCGATCAGGGTAAGTTCTTTACGGCAATTTTTTGCCGCTACGCTCAAATAGTACATTCCCTAATTCGCCATTCTGTGCGATCGCCAGTCCAAGGAGATTACCTATTCGCCCACACTTGGCTGCACATCTATCACGAACTCCGAGGCCTCGATTTACGCCGGGAAATCCAAGAGTCTGATGGCGACAATCTCAGTCTGCAAAACTGGCTCATTAATGTCACCGCTATCTGCATAAATCAAGCCGAATTGCCTCCTGTTGAGACGATTCATTATTCTTTGCAATCCGCTTCACCCCCTCTCTGGTGTTACCTCAAACAAGCCTTAGAATTGCTAGCGCCCCTACCACGTTTAGTTGTGTTGATGGCTCAGACTTTCCGCTGGAGCGAAACCAGAATTGCTGCTTATTTACAAGCAGAAGGTGAAGCTATTTCGCCGGCTCAGGTAAGGGCTTTACTGCAAAAAGGATATCAAACTCTGGAATCAAATTTGCCCGATGATATTCGAGCTATTTATCTCGATGAAAATCTTGACTATCAACAGGCACTTGTTTAGATATACACATTTACTGTAGTAAAAATAACACCATCATAAACCCGCCTTTTCTAGTTCTAGGGGCGGGTTTTACCCGAAATTTTTGCTAGAACTAACAGCATACTAAACCAGCCCTTTCGCGAATACAGAGGAAAAAATGGCAGTTTATCAAGTTCGGTTGGTAAATCAGGAACTGGCGCTCGATCGCACGATCGCCGTACCAGACGACCAGTATATCTTAGATATGGCAGAAGATGCCGGCATTCGCTTGCCCAATGGATGCAAGCAAGGAGAGTGTTCTGCCTGCGTTGTCAAGCTGCTTAGTGGCGAAATCGACCAAAGCGAACAAAAGTTTTTGAAGTCCTCAGAATTGCAAGCTGGCTACGCTGTTACTTGTGTAGCTTACCCGCTTTCTGACTGCACTTTGTTAACTCATCAAGAACAAGTTTTGTATCAAACATCTCTTTATTTGAAGTAATATCGTTGACCGTTGGATCGGAATGATTTAACCACAGAGAACGCAGAGAACACAGAGGGAGATAACAGAGATCAATAATTCCCGTGCTACCGGATTTGAAGTAAGGGGGGTAGGCACCGGAGCACTACCCTTACAGAATCATCGTTTTCTGGAGAATGAAACACCCCTGCCCCCAAGGGAGGATGAGGGATATTCAGGAAGAATTCAACTGTCAACGTTCCAGCAATTGTAGCATCCGCTGAAGCGGAACTTCTACCCAATCGACGCGGTAATTAAGTTCATACACCAGCTCAGAAACCGTTTTTTCTAAGATGTAAGCATCCAGCAAAACTTGTATTTCCGGGATGGATTTGGGCAAGAAATTTGCATCCGCTGCTTTCTGCAAATAACTGTTCAGAAAAGTCAGGCTAACCCAACGATCCCAAACCTTAGCCCACTGCTGCATCTCCGATAAATTTTCAGGACGAATCATCCCACTTTCTACTTCATTGCGGAGTCCCAAACTAACAGCATAGTTGAAAGATTGTAGCATTCCCGCCACATCTCGCAGGGGCGATCGCTTCATCCGCCTCTCACTTAAGGGTCGATTTCTTTCTCCTCCAAAATTAATAATCACAAACTCTTTCCCTGTATACAGAACTTTTCCTAAATGAAAGTCCCCATGACAGCGAATTCGCTCTGCCGTGATTTTCAAGTTCAAAATAGATTTGAAACGTTCCATCAGCAAGTCTTCCCGATTTAGCAGAGTTTGTCCCAATTTTTGGGTTTCCGGTGGCAGTTGGGACAGCCGTTTTTTCAGTAGCAGCAAAGTCCTTCCTGCTAAATTTCTCATCTGTTGATAGATGGAACGTTGGTAAAATGAAGTGAAATTTTCTGGAGCAAAATCAGGATTTTGTGCATCGGAAGCTAAAGCTAGGTGAAGTTCGGCTGTCCGCTGTCCTAAAAGTTCGGCGGAGGCTAAATAGGAACCGATGAGTTCGCGAGCTAATTCGGGAATCGCTAGGGATAAATCGGATACTAACGAGTTTGAATTCCGCTGCATTCGTGAGGTGTTGGCATTGGGTAAATAATTTTCGGGGTCCGTAGATAAGTTGTCTGCTGCATACTTTGCTTCTACTGCCATTACTTGCTCGAAATAGTCGCGCAATGTGTCTAAGGTGTAGGACCAGGCATCCCTGCTATCGGGCACGAATTTTTGCAGGATTCCCATGGTCATTAATGGTTTCCCTTCGGCCTGATATTCCAAATATCCGGAAATGGGAGCAAAGTGTTTAATCAAGTTGCGAACGGTTAAAAAGCGCCCGATTTCTAATTCGGGGTTGATACCTTCTTCAACTTTTCGTAATAGTTTGAACGCGAAGCGATCGCCGTAACCTGCGGATGTATTGCTATGTTCTTTTTTGAATACATGAGGTTCTAGCTTTGACAAATCTGGTTCAGAGGTGAGTGCATTGTCGGGAATTCCTAGCACTGTACCCGTGGCACCTTTGTAATTACCAGAATGGGCGATCGCTTCTAGCATAGCACTGAGAAAAGCTTTGTCAGTGGCTGCATCAAATAGTACCCCTACTTCGTTTTTTTCTAAAAATTGAATTCTGGCGATCGCCCGTTCGTCCACATCACCTTGAATCTCTTCCCAACCAACAGGCAAAACGTAAGTTTCTGCCATCCCTTCAGTATAATTTAACTGCAAAAGTAAAATGTATACTGTTGATTCTAATCCCGAATATTTTTTACATTCAACTGGCACAATTTCATCTATTTGCAAAGATTGAATCGTCCTATCCCTACCAATAAACCAAGGACTAGAGCGCAAGTAATCAGGCAAAATAGGAACCAGTCCCTCACTCAATTTATTGGTAGCAAAAGCTGTTTTCCAGTTACCTGCAATACCTAATGTCGGCAGTTCGGTTTGAGGTAAGTGTAGGGAAAATTCTTCGGTTTTGACAGTAAGGGTAAACCAATAAAACGAGTGAGGACTCAAACTCAAAAAATAAGCAGAATCGCCCACAGCCGGGAACTCTGTACGGCCAAAAATCTCCACCGGAACAGCACCTTTGAAGGGTGAAAGGTCTAATTCAGCCGTCTGCACGAAGCGCGACAAATTCGCTACTACTAAAATATGTTCGTCTTGATAAGTACGCACAAAAGCTAAAACTTTGCGGTTTTCGGGGTAAAGAAATTCGCAAGTTCCACGGCCGAATGCTTGGAATCTTTGGCGAATAGCTATGAGGCGTTTCATCCACCACCAAAGAGAATTTGAATTAGAGCGTTGCGCCTCCACATTCACAGATTCGTAGTGATATTCAGGGTCAACAATTGGCGGTGCGTAGAGCCGTTGCTGGTTAGCCCGACTGAAACCGGCATTGCGATCGCCACTCCACTGCATAGGAGTTCTCACGCCGTTGCGATCGCCCAAATAAATATTGTCACCCATCCCAATTTCATCGCCATAGTAAAGCACAGGCGTACCCGGAAGAGAAAGCAGCAAAGCATTCATCAACTCAATCCGGCGGCGATTATTTCCCATCAGTGGAGCCAAGCGACGGCGGATACCCAAATTAATCCTCGCCTGGGTATCTTGAGCGTAAACTCGGTACATATAATCTCGGTCTTCATCACTCACCATTTCCAGCGTCAGTTCGTCATGATTTCGCAAAAACAATGCCCACTGACAGTTATTAGGAATCTGGGGAGTTTGCTGGAGAATATCAATAATCGGAAAGCTATCTTCCATGTGTACAGACATGAACAAGCGCGGCATCAGCGGGAAATGAAAATTCATGTGACATTCATCCCCCTCAGCGTAATATTCAACCGCATCCTCCGGCCACTGATTCGCCTCAGCTAGCAGCATTCGGTTGGGGAATTTCTCATCTACGTGCTTCCGCAATTGTTTGAGAAATACGTGAGTTTCTGACAAGTTTTCACAGTTAGTACCTTCGCGCTCGTACAAGTAAGGCACCGCATCCATTCGCAGTCCATCCACTCCCATTGCTAACCAAAAATCTACCACATCTAATATGGCGAGACGCACTGCTGGATTATCATAATTTAAGTCTGGTTGGTGAGAATAAAAACGATGCCAATAATAAGCTTTTGCTACTGCATCCCAAGCCCAATTAGAAGTTTCAAAATCCTGGAAAATAATCCTAGCATCTTGATACTTTTCCGGCGTATCGCTCCATACATAAAATTCTCTTTCTTTACTGCCTTTAGGAGCACGACGCGCTTTCTGAAACCAAGCGTGTTGGTCTGAAGTGTGGTTGACAATTAACTCAATAATAACTCTAATTCCCCGCAGGTGCGCTTCTTCTAAAAGATGTTTAAAGTCTTCTAAAGTGCCATAAATCGGGTTGACGCTCATATAATCCGAAGTATCGTAGCCATCATCTCGGAGCGGGGATGGAAAAAAGGGCAGTACCCAAATTGCTGTTACTCCCAAGTTTTGCAGGTAATCCAGTTTTTCAGTTAGCCCACGAAAGTCTCCGATACCATCACCATTGCTGTCGGCAAAAGCGCGAATCGGTACCTCGTAAACGATCGCATCTTTGAACCACAAAGGGTCGTCATTTAAGATTGAGTTTTGCATAATTATCCTGGGAAATAAGAAAAGGGGTAGATAGAATTGTTATAGCAATCCGATTTCATTGGCGATCGAGTTTTTTGGGTTTCAGGAACCGCTAAGGCACTGATGCGGTATCAAATCGATCGACTGGTTGATAAATCCTGTAATGCTTGCTATTTTTCAAATCCAAACTTGTTGATTATAACTCATAACACCCTAGCAATTTCTCATACTAAAGGCTGAGTTGTTCACGATGGTTTATGAAGTCAAAACTTATAAATTATTAACAAAAAACTTGGCTAATCTGCGATATATCCTATCCTGAAATCAGAAGCTAATCTGTTTGCTGGTAACTTTTCCTTGGGCATCAATATTGTCAACAATGGAAATGCCTACTGCTAGTTCAGGATGTTGACTCTTGTCGTGGATGGTGAGTGCTGACCCTCGGAGTGAAATTACTAGAAGTCGGCGGTTGGAAACATCAGGTGTGGCATTCCCTACTTACTGGACGGTTGGCACGACATTACACTACCTTGACATCCTCGGCAAATAATTGTTACAGTAGTTTACATAAAGTAACAAAACTTAAGGAAAAGCAGCCATGACTATCGTAATCGCCCTTTTAATCGTCGGTTGGGTAGCAGCCTCAGTAATTGGCACTCAAGCATACTTCCTGGGCGAACAGTCCAAGCCCATCCACGATCGCAATTGGAACTCAGAATCTTTTGAAAAATTGGCTGTAGCCGTGACAGCGACAGAGATTGACTACAGCGTTCGCGTTCCCGCCTACAGCTTGGATGCCTATGGTAGCCGCACCATGTCCAATTCCTAATTTCAACTAATATCAATTAGGATATGACCGCTTGCGATCGCCAAAAGTGTTACATAGCAAAGCCAGGAGACAAACCTGAAGTTCCCTTCGAGGAGGAACTTCAGGTTCAGTTATGCAAAAAACTGAAATCTTTACTACGTCTGGTTTAGGATCTAAGAATCACCGTCGCTTGGGCGCGGTGAGTGTCAAAAACTAATTTTTGCGACTTCACCAGCGGCAACATTAACAGTTTGTTGAATCTGACTTCCATCCACCTTTAACTGATAAGTTCCAGGATCAAGCTCGATCGCCCCAAACCATCCTTTACCATCCGCTCGGAGTTGACGCACCTTGCCATTACCATCGATCGCCTGCAATGTCAAGCTCGCGCCGTCGCAAGTTCGATCGCACCTTTGCAAATTACCCGCGATCGCACCCATAGTCGGCCGCGACTTCCAAGGCATATCGGGAATCTCCGCCGGAGTAGCCCACACAGGCTGAGTTTGAACAGTTCTGCCCGTAGCGCCGTCAACGTATTGACTAGGGTGGGACAGGGCGTTATAAAACCAATCATTACTCTGGGACACGAATTTCCAAGGCTGACGGGGCAAATCGCCACTACCGCCCGATCGCAGTTCGACATTAGCATAGACGTTGCTGCTAGCGTAGGAATACAGCACCGTACCTACGACTTGATTTCCTTTGGCAGATGGCGCTTCGGCGCGGCGAATCTGGGCTAGGGTGTCTTCAATGTAGTTGAGATAATTACCAGGTCCGATCGCAATTTGGCGGTGGTATTGGTGGTCTTTAGCGTACTCGATCCAATTATCGTAACCGCGCTTCTGCTGTGGTTTGTATTCGCGCTGATAGGTCATCGGCATCGCCATGTCGATAATACCTTCTTCCAGCCAAGCGCGCCAATCTTGCAGGACTTCTTTGTAAGGTTGCGTTTTATACCAACCTTCATCATTTTTCGGGCCGTCGCCCCAGGCGATCGTCGCCGCCGTCACTTTCACTCGCGGTTTAATCGCCAGGGCTTCTACATAAAGCTTCCGCACTAATTCCGTTACTCGATCGCGCCGCCACTGCATCCAGGCGGGATCGCTTGGTTTCGGTGTACCATTGCGCCCGTTTTGCTGGTTAAAACGGGCGATCGCAGTCGGATTGTAGCCCCAATCCGGCCCGCCGTAGCGCACGTAATCCAACTGTACGCCGTCCACATCGTAACGCTTCAGCAAGTCCAAATACACGGAAACAGTATAATCCAAGGCATCTGGATGGCCCGGATCGAGAAAACCTTTCGATTCCCCACCGTAAGTCAGCATCGCCCAATTGTCCCTTCCTGGAGCATTAGGTCCGTGTTGTTGCCAAACGTGACCCGCGGGCAGTTTACCGCCGGAAACTACTGGTAGCGTTACCATCCAAGCGTGGACTTCCATACCTGCGGCGTGGGCTTTGTCAATCAAATCTTGGAGTGGATCGAAACCGACGGGAACGTTAGGATCGAGGGTGCGTGGTTCGATCGCACTGGTGTAAAAAGCATCACCACGGCGGCGAACTTGGGCGACGATCGCATTGGCGTTAGCCAGTTTAGCATCTGCAATCAATTTGGTGACTTCTTGAGGTGTTTTGAAGCCCGGATTAAATGCGTCCACCCAGAAAGCTCGAAATTCCGAAGTTTGGGTTTGTGGGGGGGGATTTGCTATCGCGCGATTCGGAAACCAGTGTGATAACCAGCCTGGAGTCAGGAGAAAACTGATTGTTAAGCCGATCGAAAATAAGCTTGACAAAAAGAATGTTTTGGGTTTACGCATCAGAATTGTGTGAGAGAGCGTTTAACTGTCTGTTACGGACTATTGGTTTGAGAGTCCGGTTGACATTTTCGCACAATGTTATATTAAGTTGGCAAATAAGTAAAATCCTTATTGCAAAACACACGGTATGCAGGAAAAGGCGATCCTGCCTCTTACTCCCTTCCCCGTAGAAGATTTTATTTACTTCCTCTTTCTTCCTTCGTGTCCTTCGCGTCTTCGCGGTTCAATAACACTCATCCAATTTAGGCGAAAATAAGCTCAAGTAGAGATAGACTTTTTCTCAACAAATGATATCACCACATTTTCCAACACGAACCCTTCCGGCTGACAAAAACACAACTGCCAGCAATCTCCTAGAAAGAGTAGACTTGTTGCGCCCAGAAGCAACCCGGAAGTTGCAACAAAGCCAGAGAGGAGAAAAAGGACAATTTTTAACACCTTCATCCGTGGCAGTTTTAATGGCGAGAATGTTTGAATTTAACTGTCCCGATATATCGCTGTTAGATGCCGGTGCTGGTATTGGTTCGCTGCTAGCAGCAGTTGTTTGCGAGCTGTGTCAGCGCCCCGAAAAACCTCGTACCTTGCACATTACAGCTTATGAAATTGACATTATTTTGATTGAATATCTCAAACAAACTTTAGACTTGTGCAGTAGAGAATGTCACAGTGCAGGTATATCTTTTACCTATGATATTCGTCAACTAGATTTCATTCAAGACGCTGCTGATATGTTACACCCTAATCTATTTACACAGGCATTAAAGCTCGAATTTACCAATGCAATTATCAATCCTCCCTATACCAAGATTAATGCTAAATCCCAAGTCCGAAGTTTGCTTCGTTCTATAGGAGTAGAAACCAGTAATCTCTATGCTGGTTTTATAGTTGCCACCGCTCACTTACTCAAACCAAATGGTGAATTAGTATCGATTACTCCGCGTAGCTTTTGCAACGGTTTATACTTTCGAGATTTTCGCAAAGTATTGCTACAAATGATGGCTTTACGTCAATTACACATCTTTGAATCGCGACGGTTGCCCTTTGCCGATGATGCAGTTTTGCAAGAAACTATGATTGTTCGCGCTACCAAACAAATAGAAAAGCCAGATACTGTACTTGTCAACTCAAGCACAACTGCTGGCGATTACCTAATTTCATCTCACTCACTGCGCTATGACGAGCTAGTTAATCCTAGTGATTCAGAGCAATTTATTCGTATTTTGCCAAATTCTATAGACCAGAAAATAGTCTATAAAATGGCACAATTTAGTTTCACTCTCAAAGAACTATTTTTAACAGTCTCAACAGGCAAGGTTGTTGACTTTAGGGTTTTATCTGAATTGCGAATAGAACCAGATTATGGTACTGTTCCGCTGATTTATCCCGCCCACTTTTCTGCTGGTTATGTTGAATATCCCACACTAACGAAAAAACATCAAGCTTTAGCAGTTAACGATAAAACTGCTCCTTTGCTCGTTCCTAACGAACATTATGTTTTGGTCAAGCGTTTCTCATCTAAAGAAGAGAAAAAGCGAATCGTGGCAGTAGTTTGGGATGCTGACAAAATTAATAATTCTAGGGTGGGTTTTGAAAATCATTTGAATTACTTTCACAAACAGGGACGCGGACTAGACCTCATCCTCGCGCGAGGATTGGCAATTTATCTGAATTCCAACCTTGTAGATGGGTTTTTTCGACTCTTCAGCGGGCATACTCAAGTCAATGCTACAGATTTGCGGAGTTTGAAGTATCCTAGTCTAGAGCAATTACTCTTACTTGGTAATCAAATGGGAGAAATATTTCCGACACAATGCCAAATTGACGAACTTGTCGAAAAACAACTACTGAACGCAATAAATTAGTTATAAAATCACCAAATGACTAGCGAAAATCACATCAATGAAGCTTTAGAAATACTTGCAGCACTTGGCTTTCCAAAAGGGCAGCTTAACGAACGTTCAGCCTTAACCCTGCTTGCTTTGCTGGAGATCAAGCCAGCAGAATCATGGGATTTGGCAAAATCTCCACTGCTGGGAATAACACCAATCATGGACTTTATGAAGCAGCAATACGGTAAAAAATATGCAGCCAATACGCGAGAAACTGTTCGCCGTCAGACAGTGCATCAGTTTCTCGATGCAGGCTTGATTGTTGTGAATCCTGACAATCCAGAACGTCCGGTGAATAGTCCAAAAACGGCATATCAGATTGAAGAAAGTGCTTTAGAGCTACTGCGAACTTACGGCAGTTCTGATTGGGATAAAAATGTCCGCACTTACCTCGCATCTGTCGAAACTCTCAAACAAAGATATGCACAAGAGCGAGAAATGGCTCGGATTCCAATTACCATCGAAGGTGATGTCAAAACTCTTTCGCCCGGAGGTCATAACGTCTTAATATCAAAGATTGTGAGTGATTTTTCTTCTCGCTTTACTCCTGCTGGCAAGCTGATTTATGTCGGAGATACAGATGAAAAATTTGCTCATTTCAACGAAGCATCGCTCACTGCATTAGGAGTGACAATAGATGCTCACGGTAAGATGCCAGATGTAATTGTTCACTTTACGGCAAAAAACTGGTTGGTATTGATTGAAGCTGTGACTTCCCACGGGCCAATTAATCAAAAACGTAAAACTGAACTTGAAAAGCTTTTCAAAGGTTCCACAATTCCTCTGGTAATGGTGACATCTTTCCTCAGTCGCAAAGCAATGGCGGAATATTTATCTGATATTGCTTGGGAAACTGATGTTTGGGTAGCAGAAGACGCTACTCACCTTGTTCATTTTAACGGTCAGCATCTGTTGCAGGCTTATTCGACAAATGAGATAATTTCTGAGGCGCAATGATGTTAAGATACAAAGCTTATATTGCGGCCGTTGGTATCGCAATGCCATATACTGTGATGCAAGCAGTTTTACATACCGGAAAATGCCGATCGCACTCAGTAAATCTCATAAGCAACTAGGTAAAAAATCTTGGCAATGGAAAAAAAACATAACGCTGGATTGTGGGTATCAGTATTGTATTTCGCCCAAGGTCTCCCTTACACCGTTGTTAATTTAATGTCGGTGATTTTTTTGAAAGGTTTGGGAACCAGCAACGAACTGATCGGATTGACAAGTCTTTTGTCTTTTCCTTGGGTGTTAAAAGGTTTGTGGGGCCCCGTAGTTGATTTGTATTCAACTAAACGCAAGTGGATTTTAAACATGGAAATCCTTTGTGCTTTTTTGTTCGCTTTCCTAGCTTTTGGTGTGTTAACACCCCATCCTATCATTATATCGCTGGTCATTTTTACGGCCATTGCCTTTGTTTCGGCTACTCACGACATCGCCATTGACGGATTTTATTTAAACACGCTCAATAAAGACCAACAAGCACTATTTGTCGGCGTTCGCAACACGGCTTATAGAGGTGCTGTCATTGCCGGTAGCGGTGTCTTGGTTTTCTTGGCTGGTAAACTAGCAGAACAGTATTTAGTGACGGGAAATGGTACCGATACCAAAGTATATCAAGACATTCAGTTGTCTTTTTTGGGTTCGTCTTTTAACGTGACTGCCCTTAGCTACGGATGGGCGACAGCTTTTGGCATTTGTGCCATTATGTTTGTGCTGATTTATCTGTTTCAACGGTGGTATCTGCCCTATCCTAGAAATTATGCGGAGGAAGCGGGTGCACCTCGGCAAACCACCAGTTTTATGGAGTCATTTATCACCTATTTTCAGCAAGATAAAATTGGTTGGATTGTGGCTTATGTCTTGATTTTTAGATTGGGCGATGCCTTGACTTTTAAAATGGCTCCTCCATTTTTAATGGATAAAGTGGAAAAAGGAGGATTAGCGGTTTCTACCTCGGATATGGGCTTGTTATCGGGTACTTTAGGGGTAATGTTTCTGTTAATTGGAGGGCTGTTGGGGGGCTATTTGATTGCGAAACAAGGACTGAAAAAATGGATGTGGCCGACGGCTATTCTGCAAAATTCTACTAACGTGCTGTATTGGCTGTTGGCAATCAATCAACCGGGGATTGAATGGGCTTATGTCGTAAATTCGATCGAGCAATTTACTTACGGACTTGGCGTAGCAGCCTATACAGTGTTCCTGATGCGGACTGTCCGCCCGGAATATGAAGCCTCCCATTATGCAATTACCACCGCCTTCATGGCCGCGGGAGTGCTGATTCCGGGGGTTTTTAGTGGCTACTTGCAGGCGAATCTTGGCTATCAAAATTATTTCTTGATGAGTGCACTGGCTGTGATTCCAGGTATGATGACAATCTTCTTTTTGCCACTAGAAGATGAACCAAAATTAGCATCTATGCCCAGACCTGGACTGGACGATCCAGATTAATTTAGTAAAGGGCAGGCTGGTTGCCTGCCACACAATCAATATTTGGGGAGGTTTCTATTAAATGGAGATGAAATCCCTAGCTGTCAGAGTGTTGGCTTGAGGACCAATGAAACTAGCAAGAACTTCACCAGTGCTGGTAAATTGGATCAGAGTTGAAAAATCGCTGGCATTAACTGTCAGTTGGTTAAAGGTAAGACCTTTGGTCAAACCGATTAAATCTTCACCCTGTTGAAAGTCGATTATGGTGTCATTACCAGCCCCTATTCCTAACACGAACACGTCGCGTCCCGCGCCGCCAATTAACAGATCCGAACCGACTCCCCCAACGAGGGTATCGTCCCCTGTATCCCCGTTTAAATTATCATCTCCTTTGCCGCCGAATAGCTGGTCATTACCACTACCACCACTAATGATATCATTGTTACGATTGCCAGTGAGAGTATCGTTTCCCCCGTTGCCAACAATCACATCGTCCCCGGCAAAACCGGAGGCTGTATTGTTGGCATCGTCGCCTACTAAGTTATTAGGTTGAGAGAGAGCTAGAGCAGCTTGCATTCCACTAATAATTCCCAAAAAAGAGGCTCCGGGTGTGAGTCTCAATTGCTCTGTTGTGCTGCGTGATTTTAGTGCTGCTCCCTGTGCTGGCAAGGCAAAATCTAAGCCAGCTAATAGCTCTAAATAGTCGGAATCTGTGAAAGTAAAGTCAGGGCTGCTCAACTGGTTGACCGAGATTTCTGTCTGAATTAAACCTGGAGGGGGAGTTGTTAAGAGGCCTGATTGACTATGTTTATCTAGGACTAAGAGTGGATTGATAACCGGATCGGTAAATGTTTGTAAAATAACTTTTCCGGGCAGAAAAGCTTCTCCACCTAAACTCACAAAGTCGCCACTGACAATGTAGTGAGTTACATTTTTGCCTGCGCCCGCTTTTTGGGTAAATGTATTGACTGTATTTCGAGCAATTCCGGGGGAATTGAAAGTGACAACATCTCCGATCGCGGATGTGAATTCGGTGGCTGCTAGCTGGGTTAAAGCACCGCCCAAGCTGTGTCCCAGAACGTCTGGTGGTAGGCGGTTGGGGTTTTTTGTGGTATCTTGACTGATTTGTGTCAGCCAATTTCCTAATGCTTGTTTGTTGGCTTCAAATTGGTTGAAACCCACACCTCGCGTGTCTCCGAGTGCAACATCGTCGATCGCCGTATCACCGCCACGAAATACTAAAACTGGTGGTTTGTCTGGGGTGGTGGAGATTAAGCCGATCGCGTGAAATCCGGTGGTTGGATCGTCGAAGGTGCGATCGATTCGATAGCCAGCGGCGGTTAAACCACCTTGAACTACAGATTGTAACTGGGGGTTGTCATCTATATAAACTAATCGCTTGGCTATATTTTCGTAAACTGCGGGGGAAGAAGCCATATTTTTGTTATTTCCTTTATTTTGATTTGGGATTGCTGTTGGAGCTACTTAATTAAGTTTACACTAGCGATCGTTTAAGTAGAATAAAAAAGCAATAAGGAACAATGTTCAGACAGCAAGCTTTTTAGTCACCTCTATTTTGCCTTTAATTAAGTAGATTTACTTATGTACAATTTTCATGTGATTCAGGACTTTAGTGATTATCGCTCCCGATGATGACTAAAATCTTCACTAGGAACCAGAAATTATCTAAATCTGGACAAAATCTGGCCGCGAAATCTGACTTGCAGATACGCCAGTAATATTAGCAAGAATGGAGCCATTATTCAGGAGACTAATTAAAACTCCGTCATTACCTTGAGTAATTTTAATTTGAGCAAAAGTTAGACCCCGTGACAGTGCAATTAAATCTTGAGAGTCTTCAAAGTCTACGATCGTATCTGAGCCTCCACCGGATTCTAATACAAAACGATCGCGTCCACTGCCACCAATTAAAACATCGTTGCCCAACTCGCCGGCAATCAAATCGTCTCCGTCGCCTCCGTTTAAATAATCGTTATTTCTGCCGCCGTATAAGAAGTCGTCTCCGCCACCGCCAGTGATACTGTCGTTACCTCTATTGCCCCTGAGAGTATCGTTACCGCCGTTGCCGATAATCGTATCATCTCCACTGCCCCCGGTGGCTGCATTGTTGCGATCGTCTCCTAATAAATAGTTTGGTTGTAGGGGAGCTAAACCAATTTGAATATCTTTGATGAGTTCCACCAAAGAGAATTCTGGAGATGTTCTTAAACTTTCTGCACCTGCTCTGGTTCTGATTGCTATTGACACTTCTGGTAGGGCAAAGTTCATCGCCGCTATAAATTCATTAAAATCGGAGTCGTTGTTATAGGTAAATTCTGGACTGTTCAAGTCTTCTACAGAAATTTGCCTTTGGAAAAAACCTGCTGGGGGATTAGTGAGCAGCTTTTCTGAGCGATGCTTGGCTAAGACAGTTAGTGGATCAATATTGGGGTCTGTAAAAGTTTGAACAAATACTTTTCCTGGTAAAAATTGTTCGCCAAACAGGCTGATGATATCTCCGCTGACGATGTAGTGATTAACATTTTTGTTGCCAATTCTGGTCAAATTTTTATTGAAAGCATTGACTGTAGTCTTTGAGACTCCGGGAGAGTTGAAAGTAAATATATCGCCAGTAATCGAAGTAAATTCTGTGGCGACTATTTGAGCTATAGCACCGCCTGCACTGTGGCCGATCGCATCTGGCAATAACTGATTGGGATTTTGAGATGTATTTTTCCCGATTTCTTGGAGCCAGTTTTCGATCGCATCTTTGTTGTTTTCAAATTCGGCAAAACCAATGTTGCGCGAGTCGGAAAATATAGCATCGTCGCCGATAAAGTCGGTGCCCCGAAATACCAGAACGGGGGGGGTTTTGGGATCTACTGCACCGAAGCCGATCGCATACAGGCCTGTTTGGGGATCGTCGAAGATGCGATCGATATAGTAGCCGTTAGTGTCCAAAAAACGCGCAACTAGATTTTGCGAGTCTGGTCGATCGTTCAAATAAACAATTGATTTGGCTAGAGCTTCATAAACCGCAGGGGAGGAACTCATAATATTATGTTTGGTGTTTGTTGGTATTGAGGACCGCCCAGTCAGCGACCTAATTGTGCATTTAAATTAATTATAACCGCTCGCCTTTATATGGTATACTTTAAATTATCCAGTTCCAAATTAAGATTTTTGCGCTTATGACTATCATTCGTCAATACATTGCTCCATTGATAGCGGTATTAGTATTTTTCGCTGCCCTCGTAGCAGTGAGCGCTCGCATCTTTTTGCCGGCTGACATGGCGGCCCCAGCACCGATTGAGGAAGTGAGTCAAGAAAAGCAAGCGGCCTCGGTGCATCAGATTTTCTTGGGCTTCAACTATTCCCCGAACTGTGTGGGCTAATCAGATGTCGGGGGATCTGATACCGGGCTATAGGCTGCGATCGGGTTCTGGACTCGATCGGGCAATTTTGGTAAAGTTTATGCACCGGACTTACCGAGAGCTTTACCCAGATGGGGAATTGGGACATTTGGCTCAAACCGTTGAGCAATATTTTTCCAAGCAGACGCCGCTTTGGTTGGTGGAGTGTCAGAACAATATGGGGGAAGAGGAAGCAAATTTATCGGCACTTCCATCTTCTCAACCAAAGCCGAAATCTCAAGTTCAAAATCTCAAATCGGCTGTGGGATGTTTGTGGTTGGGAAATGCGATCGACCAATGCACCGGAGAACGCTACTCTCACATTTTTCTGCTGTATGTATCGCGGGAACACCGCCGTCTGGGAATCGGTAAGTCCTTAGTTAATCATGCGGAAAATTGGGCAAAAAAAAGGGGCGATCGACAAATTGGTTTGCAAGTATTTATGAGTAATCAGCCCGCATTGAATCTGTATCAAAAATTAGGATATAAAAGTCATTCCCTCTCGATGATAAAATCTCTATAATTGGTTAGTTGTTATTCGTTATTCCTGATTGGGGGCAGACAACAGACAACAGATAACAGCCAACCGACAACCGCCAACCGACAACCGCCAACCGACTGAGTTGCCCAGGAGCATCCTCAGTGCAGTAAAGTTTTTTTATGCACAATAACGACTACCCGATCGCCATTGATACCGACTTGGAACTGGAAAGCTATTTGGATCAACTCGAAGAATCCGAACCCCCGCTGCCAGATCCAGAGGAAATGCTGCCTTTACTCGAATCTCCAGAAGCTCAGCACCGAATGACGGCGGCGCGGGCTTTTTGCGAATTGCAAGACGATCGAGCAATTCCACATTTAATTATTTTGTTGAGAGATGGCTGCCCCTTAGTGCGGGTGAGCGCGGCCTATGCCTTGGGCAGAAATCCAAGTCCCGATGCTGTGGAACCCCTGATTGACCAACTAAACCGGGATTGGAACGGTTACGTTCGCAAAGGAGTAGTTTGGGCTCTGGGCAATTGCCGGGATCATCGCGCTTTAGTACCTTTAATTGATGCTTTGAAAACTGATATTTCAGCGGTGCGTTTGTGGGCCGCCAGTTCCCTTGGTCAGATGGCAAAGGTTGGTTACTATGTGGTGATTGCTGCGATTCCGCCCTTGATTCAATCGCTGCGCCGAGATGCTGTGTCTGCTGTGCGAAGTAACTCTGCTTGGGCGATCGGGCAACTAGCCCGCGAATTGCCGAATAATGTAGTGTATGCCGGGGCGATCGATGCTTTGATCGAAGCTTTAGAAGAAGACGAAGATATGGGCGTGCGAGAAGATGCTAAATCTTCGCTGTTGCGAGTCGGCGATCCGCGCGGTTTGCAGATAATTGAAGACTTGGAAATGGAAGGAAATTTTTGAAATAATTAGTACAATAAAACACTATAGCCCTTCTCAGTCATCTTCACATTCTATGGTTGCCCAACACTTCTACATCTCCCCCGAAGACTACCTAGAAGCTGAGCGTGTCAGCCCCATCAAGCACGAGTACCGTCGGGGGCGTGTCTACGCCATGGCTGGGGCTAAAAAACCCCATGTGGTGATTGCTGGCAATCTATCGTCACTGCTCAATGTTCATCTGAAAGAGCAGCCGTGTCTTGTCATGGCATCAGATATTAAGGTGAGGCTAGAAACGGCAGACTGTTACTATTACCCCGATGTTGTTGTGACTTGCCATCCAGAGGACATCACGACCACCGAGGATTTTATCCGCTACCCTAAACTGATTATTGAAGTGTTATCAAAATCGACGGCAAATTTTGATAGTACGGAAAAGTTTGCCGATTACCAAACCTGTTCCACATTAGAAGACTATGTGTTAGTCAGTCAGACTCAGCAACATATCGTTCATTACACCCTTAAGGATGGTCTATGGCTGCGACATGAAGTGACAGATAGAGTAGGGGTAGAACGATCGCAGTTTCTCTATTTGCCGAGTGTTGATTGTGAGTTAACCCTGCCAGATATCTATCGCAAAGTACCAGGTATTGAAGCCTAGATTGATATACTCACCACCCGCTTCCGCGAACAAGAAAAGCCGTCCTAGAAGAACGGGTTTTTAAACCCAGTTTTCTGATAAAAAAGGATGCTCCCCTCAGATGTCTGATAAGTCCTAATGCTAATCTAACAAGTCAGGTTCCCGACGCACTATCATATCGTAAAGCGGTTGAAAGCTAAACCATCCCATACGGTGCGAGCCTACTTGCTGCTGAGTTAAATGCGCGTATTCTGGTTTGATTAAAATCGGTTTTCCCGCTGCTTCTGCCATTAATTGCGCTTGACAACAACGTTCCATGGCAATAAACCACCAAGCCGCTTCATCTACTGTTTCACCCACTGTTAACAGTCCGTGATTTTGGAGAATAATCGCTTTTTTATCACCTAAACTTTTGGCAATGCGTTTAGCTTCTTCGATTTCCAAAACAACTCCGGTGTAATCGTCAAATAAAGCGTGGTCTTGGTAAAAAGAACAAGCATCTTGCGTTAGGGGGTCTAGCAGGCGACCCAAACTCGACCAACTTTTACCGTAGGGGGAATGGGCGTGGGCTGCGGCAATTACGTCGGGACGGGCGCTATGGACTTGGGAATGAATGGCAAAAGCGGCTTCGTTTACGGGTTTATTTCCTTCTACAACTTCGCCTTTGTGATTGACTAAAATTAGGTCGCTGACTCGAATTAAACTGAAGTGCATTCCAAAGGAATTGACCCAAAAATGGTCTAGGTGTTCGGGATCGCGGACGGTAATATGTCCGGCAATTCCTTCACTGAATCCGAAGCGGGCAAATAATCGAAATGCTGCTGCTAGACGCTGTTTGCGGTGGCTGCGTTCGGCTTCTATTGAGTTGAAGGTTGGGGGTTGAATTGTGACTTTGGGAACTTTGATTGCGACCATATATTTTGTGATTGGTAATGGGGAACGGGGCATTGGAAATGGGGAATTGGGCCTTGGGAATTTTCTTCTTTCTGCCCTCGGACTTCTTTCCATCCGTTACATTCCTTACATAATCCGTTGCCGAACTTCTTCGCTGAGGCGTAAACCTGCGATGTTTTTGCAGTCAAAGGTGGCGTTGTTGCCGGGGTGGCGTTCGATTAATTCGATGATTTGTCCGGCGGGGTTTTGCAGGAACCACTGAGTTAACGAGCTGGAATTTAGAGGCTGCTGGGATAGGGGTTTGAAGTTTTTCTTGTGCCATATTATAGCAGCATTTTGCACGTTTTCGACTCGAATCGCTACATGGTGAACTGCTTCTAATCCTCTTTGTTGTTGGAAGCGGTATGTTTGGTCGCCTGCTGCGTGGGGTGCATCTAATACGACTAAGCCGCCGGCTGGCATTAATAAGGTCATTAAATGCAGCCACAAATCCGAGGGAATATTAATGTTTTCCGCACAAAAGTTAATGGGAAATAAGTCTGGTCCTTCGACTGTTTTTGCGCCGAATGGGCGGAAAGATTGGGCGTATTTTTCTAAGGCTGTGCGACTGGGAAATGTGATGACAAAGTGGTCGATCCAAACAGGTTCTTCGTACAGGTTTGTCTCAAAATTCCAGTTGGTTAAAAATTCAGGTTTTGTAAATTCTGGGTTGAGTTCCAGCAAGCCATTTTTTTCGATGAAAGGTGAGTCAAAATGGCATTCCAAGTTGCGATCGACTTCTGGGGTTTTCAGCTTTAAGTTTTTCATGTGTTTGACCCGATGTTGACTAGGCAAAACTGCGAATTTTTTCTACAGGCTGAACAGGATGCACAATTTATGCTTTACATCTTAAAACTAACACAATTTTTAATATTTGCCAGTAATTCGCCTGTTCATGTGCCGATCGCATTTCCAGCCAGCCACGCCGTAGTCCAAGCACTTTGGAAGTTGAAACCACCTGTTACGCCGTCGATATCCAAGATTTCCCCAGCAAAGTAAAGTCCCCGACAGCGGCGACTTTCCATTGTTTTGAAATCGACTTCTTTTAAGTTAACGCCCCCACAGGTGACGAATTCTTCCTTAAATGCGCCTTTTCCTGTTATCTGATATTCGCCTTGGACGAGCTCTTGGAGGAGTTTGTCGAGGGTTTTATTGGAGATATCAGCCCAGCGTTTTGGCTCGTCAATGCCGATCGCACTTGTCAAACGTTCCCACAGGCGACGCGGAATCGGAAACGGACAACTAGAGACAACCAATCGGTGGGACAACTGGGACTTCACCCCTAACAATTGCTGTCGCAAAACTTCTGGGTTGTACTGGGGAAGCCAATTGATGAATAAAGAGGCTCGATAATGGCGATCGTGCAAAAATCTCGCACCCCAAGCCGAAAGTTTGAGGACAGCAGGCCCACTCACACCCCAGTGAGTAATTAACAAAGGCCCGCTTTGTTCTAATTTTGCTCCTGGCAATTTTACCTTAGCATTAGCAACAGAAACGCCAGCTAAATCTTGAATTCGGCTATCAGAAATGTTAAAAGTAAATAGAGAAGGAACAGGCGGTTCGATGGTGTGACCTAAATCTTTTGCCCACTTGAAACCAGAGGGATTGCTACCAGTAGCCAGAAGCAGGCGATCGCACTTTAATTGCTCCCCCGACTTAAACACAATTTCAAACCTAGGGGCGGTGTCCCCGCGGTCAGTGAGCGAAGCCGAACTGTGCGGGCCCTCCCCGATATCCGAGGTTAATTTCTTGACTAAAACTACCGCATCACCAGTGCGAATTTGCACCCCAGCATCCTCAGCGGCCCGGATCAAACAATTAACAATTGTCGCCGAATCATCTGTAACCGGAAACATTCGCCCGTCCGCTTCTGTCTTTAATGTCACCGAATGACTAGCAAACCATTCCACAGTATCGCGAGGTTGAAATCGAGTAAATGCACCGCGTAGAGCTTTCCCTCCTCTGGGGTAATTCTGCACTAAAATAGCAGGGTCAAAACAAGCATGAGTTGTGTTGCAGCGCCCGCCACCAGAGATGCGAACTTTTGCCAGGAGTTGCCTCCCAGCTTCTAATAAAGTGACGCGGGCTTGGGGGTACATTTTAGCACAAGTAATTGCACTAAAAAAACCCGCAGCACCGCCACCGACCACTGTAATTTTAAGGCTTCGATTTGACAATTCTTTTCTCGCTTATTCTGGTTCAAAATCGGATTTTTGTGCCCCGCAAGTGGGACAAACCCAATCATCGGGGATATCCTCAAAGGCAGTACCGGGAGCTATTCCCGATTCCGGGTCGCCGACTTCTGGGTCATAGACGTAATTGCAAATTGTACAGAGGTATTTTTGCATTGAGCCACTGAGTTTGAGCTGGTAAATATCTATATTGTACTTGACAAAGTAACATTAGTATTATAATGATACCAATTTTAAAAAAGAATGCAACAGTAGTCTTGTCCCTCCCCTTTATAAGGGGGGGTTAGGGGGGGTCAAAGATTGTTACACGATTTTAGATAAATGGTATGATTTTCCCATAGCACCCTTCTTTAGGCAAGTTTTCAACTATTACACATTCTGTTTTTCCCAATCTACCATCTAAAATTGCACAAGCCCCCAGAACCGAAGTTCTAGAGGCTAAACTCTATCTTTTATTAATTTACCACTTTCTGGGAACTAGACTTTGACTAAAGGCTTGGTCCAAACGCCATGTTCGTCTTCTTCGTACTGCTGATGCAGCTAGCACCTTTATTTCCAGTTGTTCACCCGATTCTCAAAACAGCTTTTCCCGGATGCTTGTGGACGGGAGATGTCAACAGTCGCAAAATTGCCCTAACTTTTGATGACGGACCGCACCGACAGCACACGCCTCAACTGTTAAAAGTTTTAGACAAATATAATATTACAGCTAGTTTTTTCTGGCTGGGTTTTTGCGTTGACAGACACCCCGAAGTGGCTAAACAAGTTTGCGATCGCGGACACTGGATCGGTCTCCACGGCTACCAACACGTAGCCTTTCCCAAACTCAAACCACAGGAATTAAAGCAAAGTTTAGAAGATACGCAAAAAGCTATTTCCAAAGCTTGCAATTTCGACCCCAAATTAATCCGCGATGTGCGGCCTCCCAATGGCTTTTTTACCCCTCAAACACTCCAGTTACTAAAACAGTGGGAATATCGGCCTGTGATGTGGAGTGTTGTCCCGGAAGATTGGGTACGGCCGGGGGTTGCGACAGTTGTCAACCGCGTCATGGAGCAAACTGGAAACGGTTCAATTATTGTACTGCATGACGGTTATTGCGGTGGCGAAGATGTGGCGGCGGCTGCGGCAAAAATTATTCCCTTGCTTTTGGCAAGAGGTTATAATTTTGTTAGCATAGAGCAACTTTGGCAACAGGTCAAAAATTAACTCATTTCAGCATTAATTCATGAAAAAAGCACTGTTTATTGCATCTATTGGTTTTTTGAGTGCCGGAAGGGCGATCGATCTGATGCCTGCTGTCGTTATTGCACAGCCTCCAATTGTAGCACAGCAGCCGCCAGCTACGGACAACTCCATGCCCATTCGCACCTCCCAACCCCCTCAAATCCAAATCATCAACCTGGGAGCAGAACCGCGACAGCAAATGCGTTTAAAACCCGCTCTGAATGTCAAGCAAACAACCTTGATGACTATAAAAATGGGCATGAAAATATCTGCTAGCGGTCAGTCTTCCCAGGAAATAAAAATCCCCACATCGGTGGTGACTATGGAAACCGAAGCTACTAAGATTGATGCCAATGGCGATATTCACTATCAGTTTTCTTACACTAAGGCAGATGTCACTAGCGATAGTACAAATGCTCCCGCCACGGCGCTCGAAAGTATGCGTTCCGCAGTCAAAAAACTGGTAGGATTGAAAGGAGCTTTCATCATGGACAGTCGCGGCTTCACCAAAGGAGGTGAGTTTATTGTGCCAGCAGGAGCTGATAATAACTTTAAGCAAATAGTTAGACAAATGTCTCAATCTATAGAGCAACTTTCAGTGCAACTGCCGGCAGAAGCAGTCGGCAAAGGAGCTAAATGGAGATTGAATTTTCCGCTGAATTCTAACGGAATTAATATCAACAATATTGCCACTTATGAATTGATGAGTTTTCAAGACGGAGTTGCCGTTTTGAATATAGGTTTAGAACAGCAAGCAAAACCCCAAAGTGTCAACTCGCCTCAACTTCCTGCCGGCTCTAATATAAATCTCCAATCTTTGGCTTCTCAAGGTAGGGGAGAATCCACAATCCGGTTGGATAAATTAATGCCTGTTCGCTCTGCTGTTTCTATGAATTCCAATAGCGAAATGAGTGTTAAAAGGGCTGGTAGTCCTCAAGAAGCGACAATAAAAACTCAATTGGCGATGGAGATTACTTTAGATTCTCAATAAGTGCTAAATCAGGGTAGAATACCTAATACTATGTAAACCTTGCGTAAGTTTCGATCGCAAATGTGGTGACAAAGGAGGATGCTGTATGGTTCGATCGCACAAAAGTCAAGCATTTATTGCTTTCCTGGTAGCTTTGGGGATAATCCTGGGAAATTTGCTGCTTCCGGGCACAAATCTAAGTCCGGCATTTGCTCAAGCTAAATTCAAGGATGTGAAAGACCATTGGGCTCAAGCTTGTATCGAAGATTTAGCGGATAAAAAAATCATTACCGGCTACTACGAAGACGGCACTTTTCGACCAAATCGCCCTGTCAGTCGCGCTGAATTTGCGGCGATGCTTCGCAAGGCTTTTCCTGATGCAAAAACTGTCCGTAATCCCATTACTTTTGTAGATATTCCTACGAATTATTGGGGCTTTCAAGCTATTCGAGAAGTTTATCAAACAGGCTTTATGTCCGGTTACAGTGGCAGTATTTTTAACCCGACTTTGAATATTTCCCGGTGGCAAGTTTTAGTGGCTTTAACCAGCGGATTGAAATATACACCCACTGGACCTGCGGCTGAAATTTTGGATGCAACTTTTGAGGATGTGCGGGAAATTCCAGAACCGGTAAGAAATGCGATCGCCGCCGCCGCCGAAAAACAACTGGTGGTCAATTATCCCGCTGTCAAACAACTAGAACCAACTCGCAACGCGACTCGCGCCGAAGTAGCAACTTTCCTGTGTCAAGCAATTGCGAAACCAGGACAAACAGCCTTAGTTCCCTCCCAATATGTCGCCCAAGTTCCGCCTAATCTTGGGCCACCTAGAACCACAGAAATCTCGGAATTTGATAAAGTTAGGGCGGAATTTTCCTTTGTGAGGGAAGCGGAAAATGCTAAAAATATGCGAATTAAAATTATCCGTGATGGTCAAACTTTATTAGACGAACCTGTGCTAATTCCGACCCGTTCTCTAGTAGACAACCCGGACAAAAAACCCAGCGAAGAAGTTTCAGAAGGGCGGTTTTTATCTCTGCGAGTCAGGGATTTTGATGGAGACAAGGAACCGGAAGTGTTGGCAGAGTTGGTCTCCACCAAGAGCGGCTCTAACTGCTGCAATTATTCGTTTATTTATCGCTACGACTCGGCGACCAAAAAATACACTCATATCAAGCATTTCTGGGGCAATGTGAGCTATGAAATTGTCGATTTTGGCAAAAATGATATCCCAGAGTTCAAAAGTCTAGATGGGCGATTTGCCGAGGCTTTTACAAGTTATGCTGATTCGCGGCTACCACTGCAAATTTGGCAATACCGTCAAGGTAAAATGCAGGATGTAACTAAGCAGTATCCGGTGGAAGTCTATACCAACTCCTGTGAACTTTGGTTGGAATCTAACAAGCGTTTAAGTGAAAATAAGGAGGCTAAAGGGGTTTTCGCTGCTTATATGGCGAACCAGTATGTACTGGGACAGCAGGTGGAAAGTTGGCTGTTATTGGAAAGGGTGTATCAAGGGCGCGATCGCACTGAGTTTTTTGGAAAGTTGCGCGAGTTTTTGGTAAATACTGGTTACGCTACTAAGTAGATTGTGAGGTTTTTAACCGCAGATTAACGCGGATATTAGGGGCGGGTTTTACGAAAAATATCTAATTCCCACTTTCAATCAACCCGCCCCCACACAACTAATTCAAAGAATTTACATGATGATTTACCGCTTGGTGGGGGCGGGTTTGTTTTAATCTTTAGTTAGGGCTTGCTGAATAATTTATCGCTTTTGGCGATCGGGAGTGATCGATTATTCAACCAGAGTTAAAGATGAGTTTTCCCTGCCTCATCTTGAGTGAAATATAAGCGAAAATTATGTTAAGCCCCAAAACAGGCATTGTTTTCCCATAACTGCATAAAAATACACAAAAAACCCGGCGCCACCAGGTAGAAAGGTTCATTACTAAAAAAGTAATGGCAATGGCTGTTTGAGATGTATTGTCAAGTTTTGTCATTACCAGATTCAGACCAAATCTTCGTTTACCTTGCCCAAACTTTCCCTCAATTGCCTGACGAATCTTCTCATCTTCCGAGGACTAGCAAGGTTTTATATTGCTTTTTACTCAGACTTTCTAGGGTCGCGCCTAACTGCATTAGCTGTTCAATATGAACTAGATTTCTTTTAATGTATTGGAGTTTTTTTTTAATTGCCTGTCTTCTTTTATTGCGAGTGGGTTGTCTTTGTTTCGCTATTGCTAAGTAGTCTTTTTCAAATTCCGACCACGGGATTATTTTGGCCATTTTTACCCAACGGTTGAGGGCTGACAATTTAGATCCATTGGCTAGTTCAAAGTCTAAGGGTGGGAGGGGAGCAAACTCAGCTTTTCTGTACACGCTCGCAGGTTGTGATGCACGGATGAAGACCTATTCTACCTGTTTATCTTGCACTAAACTCTCGATCGCGCGCTCGCGTAACCCAGGCTAAGTAACACGCGATCGATATATTCAGCAGTGGCAACAGAAGATGTCAAAAAGCTTTTCCATAAATTGGATATCGATGGCAGTAAGTCCCTCGAAAAACCAGAAATTATGGAGCTTTTAGGGATGGTTGAAGATTTAACAACAGGCGAACGGAGTTCGGAAGCAATGAGGGAGTACATCACTGATTATCTTTTCACTATTCTGGACAGCGATAAGAATGGTTCGGTCGATTTAGCTGAGGAATGAAAATTATGTGTCAACCTATGGTTTGGTTGTCAACCTTAACGTTGAATAGAACTGCACCAGCGATCGATATGTGAACTCAAAAAAAATATTTGTCGCCCGATCTTTGGTAATGGTGACAAATATTTTTTTTTGACCACAGCCTCCAGGTACTTAACGAGGATTTAGTCGGTTTGTCTGACTATTCTTGAGCTTCCGCAGACACTCTTCGGTGCCCTCCGGCAGCTTGGGCTAGGGCTGCTGGCTCATGGAAGCGTCCGCTTACAGCAGTATAGTATGCTATAGTATACCGCTATAAAAGGTTTCTCCAGCTAGAGGGAGTTTCTGGCATTCAAGAGTATTAAGAAAAACAGATAATCATGAACAGTTAATCAGGAAGGGCAGCCAATGTTAATGCTACTGTTTTATGTAGGGGATAACCTTTACGCGCTTGATAGTTCCCAGGTTGTGGAAGTTATACCCAGAGTTATCCTGAGAAAAACGCACCAAATGCCTGACTATGTTGGGGGTATGTTTCAATATCGATCGGCGATCGTACCAGTAATCGATCTGTGCTATTTAATTCGAGGCCAGCCCAGTTGCTCCTACTTGAGCACTCGAATTATCATGGTAAATTATTTTGGGAAGGATAACAGTAAGCGTTGTATCGGGTTGATGGCAGAACGAGTCACCGAAACATTAAATAAGCCGGATAGTGAGTTGATCGATGTAGCCACACAATTAGATGAAACTCATGGTTATTTAGGGGAAATGATTATGGATGAGAAGGGGATGATCCAACGCATTAGGTTAGAATCTTTGCTGTCAGATTCGCAGCAACAATATTTATTGGCAGGAAGGAATAATGACAGCAATAATACAAAACCAAATTGAGTCACTCCTAAAAGATCGGATTGGTTTGTCTGCAAGTATCCTTGGCTCTAAGGAAATTGGCAGAGCTGTAGAACAACGGATGACCGCCGAAAATTCCCCCAATCTACAAACTTATCTACAGCAATTGCAAATATCAGCCGAGGAACTCGAAGCACTGATTGAATTATTAATTGTCCCAGAAACTTGGTTTTTTCGAGATTGGGAACCCTTTGTTTTTTTAGAGCGTTACGTCAAATCTGAGTGGTTGCCAACCCAAAGTCACCGCATCTTGCGCGTGCTCAGCGCGCCCTGTTCTTCTGGGGAAGAACCTTATTCAATTGCTATGAGCCTGCTCCAGGCAGGTTTGACACCTAATCAGTTTCAAATAGATGCGGTTGACATAAGTAACTGCTCCTTAGATAAAGCTAGAAAAGCTGTGTATACCCAAAATTCATTTCGGGTAAATAACCTACAATTTCAGCAACTATATTTTACTAAATTAGGCAATAAATATCAGTTGTGCGACTTAGTAAAAAACGCCGTTAACTTCATGCACGGCAATCTAGTCGATCCCAATTTCATCACAGGAAAAAATCCTTACAATGTAATTTGGTGTCGTAACGTTTTAATTTATTTCGACGATGCAGCTAGAGAAAAAAGTATTCGGAATTTAAACGGATTATTAAAAAATAAAGGGCTACTATTTTTGGGGCACGCGGAAAAGATGCAAATGTTAGAATCCACATTTGTATCTGTACAACATCCTTTTGCTTTCGCCTACCGAAAGCAAGAAAATGATAACGGCGGTTTAATAAATGGTGAAAAACTACTAATGAGACATCAGCCGTTAATATCTACCGGAGAGGTGAGCTTGTCGCGGCTAGACCGCCAAAATAAATCTCCTCTATTTAGTAGAAAAGATTCTCCAACTATCGCCCGACAAAACAATCCAACAGCCAATCGAGAAACCACACAATTGAAAACCATTCCTTTGAGCGATCCAGCAACATCTGCCAGGGAAATAGGGAAGGGTCAAAACTCAACTCAACTGCCAGCAACCGACTTGGAAACTGCGCGTAAATTAGCCGATGGGGGACAGTTAAGCGCAGCAACGACAATGTGCGAAAATTATCTCAAGCAAAACTTTACCAGTGTTGAAGCTTATATATTGATGGGAGAAATTCATCAAGCTAAAGGGCTTGATGTTCAAGCAGAGCAATGCTTCCAAAAAGCGATTTATTTAGAACCCAATAACTATGACGCACTCCTGCATCTTACTTTACTCGCAGAAAATCGCGGCGATACTGCTAGAGCAGCAGTCCTGCGGCAACGAATCCAACGCCTGCAAAAATCTTAGGCAAGTAGATATGAGTCACCTAACGTGTTAATTTAGAATGACTGCCGCTCGCCTATCAACTGACCCAAAAACAACTAACAAAAGGAGTTAATAGATGTTTAAAAACATGACTTTGCAAAGGCGGCTCATCAGCGGATTCCTGTTCATAGGTTCAATAGTCTTAATTGTGGCTTTGATAGGCTTGAGTGGAAATTACCGCCTGAAAAAAAACATTGACACCTTCGCCTATGATCGTTTGCCCAGCATCGACAACTTGTGGAAAATAAACGAAGCAAAAACCAGGACACATGGTGCGGAAAAAGTGCTGATTGCTAACGCATTAACTAGCGTTCAGAGGCAAAAAGAGTTAACCACTGTTCAAAACGCATTCAAGGAAATAAACGAAGGATTGAACCTATACGAAAAGCTGCCTCGCGAGCCGGAGGAAGACAAATTATACAAACAATTTTTGGTCGAATGGGAGAAGTGGAAAGCCGCTAGTCAAGAGTACCTCCAGATTCATGAAAAATTTCAGAGAACTGGTCTCAGCAACCCGAGAAAAATTCAGACTGAGTTGTTGCAACAGGGGAAAACTAATACACCTGAATACACAGCAGCCCTAGCAGCTATCCAGACGCTAACCGAAATGAATGATTTCTTAGTTACGAAATTAGATCCTGTATTCGATACAGCGGACTCCGCCCTGCAAGAACTCCTGTCACACAACAGAAACTTGGCAGAAACAGCTAAGAAGACCGCAGAGCAAGATGTGAGCGCCAGCACATTCTGGATACTTGTAGGCTTAATCATTGGGCCGTTGACTGCTGGACTCTTTGGCTGGTACTTCAGTAATACGATCGCCAAACCAATGGGTGCAAAAATCGCTGGAGTTGTAGGAGTAGCCGAAAAAATTTCGACAGGCGATTTAACTACCCGCGTACAGGCGACAGATGCTCAGGATGAGATTGGGAAATTAGAGACAGCCTTCCGCACCATGACTGAAAACCTGAGTTCTTTAATCCGCCAAGTTCAGCAATCCGGGATTCAAATTACCTCCTCTGCTACCCAAATCGCTGCATCTGGCAAGCAACTAGAAGCAACTATAACCGAACAGGTTGCCTCGACAAATCAGGTGACCGCCACAGCGCGATCGATTGCTACCACTTCTGGACAACTGGTGAAGACGATGGATGAAGTTGAGAATTCATCGCACCTCACTGCACAGTCGGCTGGTGAAAGCCAAAAAGATTTGATGCAGATGGAAAAAACTATGCGGAGTTTGGCAGATTCCACCGGTAGCATTTCTGCAAAACTGGGAGTGATTAGCGATAAAGCTAATAACATTAACAGCATCGTCACCACGATTACCAAAGTAGCGGATCAAACCAATTTACTCTCACTCAACGCCGCAATTGAAGCAGAAAAAGCCGGAGAGTACGGTACGGGGTTTGCTGTCGTTGCCCGTGAAATTCGCCGCCTAGCCGACCAGACAGCAGTTGCTACCTTAGATATTGAGAATATGGTCAAAGAAATGCAAAGTGCAGTTTCCACAGGGGTGATGGAAATGGATAAGTTCACGAAAGATGTAGAACGGGGTGTGGAAGATGTCAGTCTGATCGGCGATAAATTAGAGTCGATTATTCAGCAAGTGCAAAACCTAACCCCCCGCTTTCAACAGGTAGGCAACAGCATGGAGGGACAGTCGCAGGGTGCTGAGCAAATCAGCGAGTCAATGGTGCAGCTAAGTGAATCTTCATCGCAAACTGCCCAGTCTTTGCGTGAAATTAACGGTGCGATTAGCCAATTGAATGAGGCGGCACAAGGTTTACGCATGGAAGTCTCTCGTTTTAAAGTGGCAAGTAACTAATTTCAATGTATGATGATCGTGTTAAATGCTGAAAATTACCAAGGAGAAATACTAGAATGTTGAACCAAATGAATTTCAAGCAACGCCTGCTTCTTACTTATTCATTACCCGCTCTATTATTTGTAGTTTTAAGCTGCCTAGTATATACAAGCACTCATCATACAAGGGAACTTTACGTGGAAACAAGAAGAGCGCGGAGTACGATTCTAGAAACCAATGAAATGATTTTAAGAGCTTCGATGATGGCTCGGCAAGTTCGGGGCTATCTACTTGTGGGCAATGCTGAGGGTGCTTTAGAATCTTTTGAGAAACAAAGAAATCTGTTTCAGGAATCTACCAAGCGCGCCGAAATACTAATTAAAGATAATCCAAATCCACAACAACAAGAGAAATTTAGAAATATGCTTCAATTAGAAAGTCAATTTGAAGAGCTGTCGAAGAGAACTTTCCAATTGAAAGATCAAGGTAAGCAACAAGAAGCAGTAACTACATACCTGAAAGAATCGAAAAGCAACTTGGGACAATTCGACGCACTAAACCAAGAATTTGCCAAGATTGAAATAGACAAGTTGAACACAATAAGTGAGAATGTAGACAAGAATTTTAACTTAATAGAATTATCATCTCTAGCCATTATAGCTATAGCCCTGGTGCTAGCATATCTGATATTCGACCTAACAAATAACTTGAGTTCTTTAATTCTTCAAATTCAGCAATCTGGCATTAAAATTACCAGCTCTGCCACCCAAATTGCCGCATCAGGCAAGCAACTAGAGGCAACGATGACTGAACAGGCGGCCTCCACCAATGAGATGGCTGCCACAGTAAAGGAGATTGCTGCCAGCTCTGGACAACTGGTGAAGACAATGGATGAAGTTGAATACACATCGGCAGCGACGGCTCAGGGGACGGGTGAGAGCCAACAAGACCTGATCCACATGGAAAAAACTATGCGTATGTTAGCGGAGGCCACTAATACCATTTCATCAAAGCTGGGAACTATTAGCGATAAAGCTAACAGCATTAATAGCATTGTCACCACAATCACAAAAGTAGCGGATCAAACTAATTTGCTCTCACTTAACGCCGCAATTGAAGCAGAAAAAGCCGGAGAGTACGGAACGGGATTTGCTGTGGTTGCCCGTGAAATTCGCCGCCTAGCCGACCAAACAGCAGTCGCTACCTTAGACATCGAAACGATGGTAAAAGAGATGCAAGGTGCAGTTACCACAGGGGTGATGGAAATGGATAAATTTACCAAAGATGTAGAACGAGGTGTAGAGGATGTTCGTACTATCGGCGGTAAATTAGATTCGATTATTGGTCAGGTGCAAACCCTAACCCCCCGTTTTCAACAAGTGAGTAGCAGCATGGAAGGACAGTCAGAGGGGGCACAGCAAATCAGTCAAGGCATGGTGCAATTGAGTGAAGCTTCTTCGCAAACGACTCAATCTCTACGCGAGATCAACAGTGCGATCAGGGAATTGAACGAAACGGCACAAGGCTTACGCCAGAGAATCTCTGGTTATAAAGTGGGTTAGAGTTGATGGTTCATAGTAAACTACGTTGGAATGGGACTTATGAGCAATGATTGCTGGAACCAAATAGGAGTTGAGGGCGATCGCTCCTGCGAACAACTAAAAACAGTAATTCATTGTCGGAATTGCCCCGTTTATTCTGCCGCCGGACGCGGTTTATTAGAAAGGGAAGCACCCCCAGAGTATGTAAAAGAGTGGACTGAGATACTAGCAAAAACTCCGTCCGATCATTCTCTAGCACAAACTAACGGGGCGATCGTCGTTTCTGGAGAAACCATATCAGTCATGATATTTCTGCTAGGCGGCGAATGGTTAGCTTTACCAGTACGGTTGCTTCAAGAAGTGACAGAACCCTGTGTAATTCATACCCTACCCCACCGCAACAACGAACTGTTTATGGGTTTGGTCAACATTAGAGGAGAAATTCTTATGTGCGTTTCCCTCAGCCATCTCCTTGACTTAGAAGATCACGCTAACTCTTCAGATCGTGCCAGTTCTGTTGCTGCTGCTAAACGCATGATAGTTATGGCAAGTGGAGACAATCGCTGGGTTTTTATCGTGGACGAAGTTTGCGGTCTTCATCGCTTCCCGCTCAGGGAATTAGAAAATACACCTGTAGTGATTTCAAAAGCCTCAGAAACTTATACAAAAGGGGTGGTTCGCTGGCAGGCACATAAGGTTAATTACATAGATTCTGATTTATTATTTTACACCTTAAACAAAAGAATATTATGACAGATCAGAGGGAGGATGCGATGAACGACATCACGATGCTAGATGTATTCCGGCAGGAAGTGGAAGCCCAAGCAGCAATACTAAATCAGGGGCTTCTCTCCCTGGAAAGCGAACCCCAGTCTCGCCAAATTCTAGAGTCATTAATGCGTGTCGCTAATGCAATTCAAGGAACGGCTCGGCTCGTAGAAATCGATGATGCTATTAATCTGGCTCAGAGCATAGAGATCTGCCTCGATAGTGCTCAAAAGCAAAGCTTTACTCTGGGTGCGGGTGAGATTGACGTGCTGCTGCAAGGTGTAAATTTACTCCTAAATATCAGCAGAGTCAAGGAAGACGATTTAGACAGTTGGCTTTCAGAAAATCAAGATAACATCGAAACCGTTACCAACAGTGTTGCTACCTTATTGACACCAGGATATGTATCAGTTACTCAGCCAAGGGTAGAGTTGAAAAGCTGGCAGGCAAAGCCAGAAACTCCTACTGTAGAGGTAAGCTTAGAAGATGATTTAAACAGCCCCAAAATATCGGTTGCGCCCAACCAATCTCCTAGAGATTTGAACTCGCTTTCTCATGAAGCAGTGACCACCGAGGTGTCGCCAACCACGATCGCAAACCGTCAAGATTATCCAGAATCAGATGAGATGTCAACCATCGGCGACACCTCAATGTTGGAGTTATTCAAGCTGGAAGTAGACGCCCAAGCAGCTATTTTAAGTGAGGGACTCTTAGCCCTGGAAAGCCAACCAGGGTCTCCCAAAGTCTTAGAGTCGTTAATGCGAGCCGCCCATTCCGTTAAAGGAGCCGCCCGCATCGTGGCCCTCGATGCTGCGGTTAATTTGGCTCACGTTATGGAAGATTGTTTTGTAGCAGCACAGAACCAAAAAATTACCCTAGAAGCTGATGGAGTTGACGTGCTACTGCATGGAGTCGATCTCCTGCTAAACATCAGTCAGCAAGGGCAAAGTTGGGTTAAGGAAAATCGGGACGATGTTGAAACTACTAGAGAGGAAATTTCTGCTCTGCTGACACCGGGATCTGCACCAGTGAAAAGAGCCGAAATCTTGCCATCTAATCAGGAAACTCAGGCACAATCTACTCCTGTGCAAAAACAGGAAATCGTGCTCAGCGCTCCCGGTACTATCCAAACACAACCAAATGGTCAGAATAACTTAGGTGAAACTCAATCAATTGTTAAGCAAACATCTAGCGATGTAGAGCAAGTCAAACCGGGAGCAGAACAGGGAGGGGCCTCTAGCGATCGCGTTGTCCGGGTAAGCGCCGACAACTTAAACCGGATCATGGGTTTGGCTGGCGAATCTTTGATCGAAGCAAATTGGCTTCAGCCCTTTGCCGATTCCCTGACGATCCTCAAAAAACGCCAACTAGAATTATCTAAAATTTTAGATAATTTTCAGCAAACTCTCGCAGTCAAGCACAATCAAGAAGCCGCAAACTATTTAGAAGGAGCCCGCGCAAAGGAGCGGGAATGTCGGCAGATTTTGAGCGATCGCCTGATCGAACTAGAATTATATGCCCGTCGCACCGGCAGTCTCAGCGATCGCCTCTACCAGGAAGTAATTGCCTCTAATATGCGTCCCTTCGCCGATGGGGTACAGGGGTTTCCTCGGATGATGCGCGATTTAGCCAGGAAGCTGAACAAGCAAGTAAAATTTGAAATTTTCGGCAAAGGCACGCCAGTCGATCGGGATATTATCAAAAAACTGGAAGCCCCCCTCACCCACATTTTGCGTAACTCCATCGATCACGGCTTGGAGCTTCCCGAAGAGCGCCTCGCCACCGGCAAACCAGCAGAAGGAACCGTGCGGCTAGAAGCAGCCCATAGAGGCGGAATGCTATCGATTACCATCACTGACGATGGTAGAGGAATTAACTTTGACTGGCTGCGCGGAAAAATTATTAATAAGAACCTGGCAACCCCGGAAATAGTAGCTCAGCTTAGCGAAAGCGAACTGATGGAATTTCTGTTTTTACCAGGATTTTCGACAGCCAAACAAGTCACCGAAATTTCCGGTCGTGGCGTGGGTTTAGATATCGCGAAAAGCATGGCGCACGAAGTTGGCGGCACCGTGCGAGCTAGTTCTAATCTAGGAAAAGGTACGACTTTTAACTTTCAATTACCCTTGACGCTATCCGTTGTTCGCACCCTGTTAGTAGAAATATCTGGCGAACCCTATGCCTTTCCTCTGGCGCGGATCGAGCAAATTGTCAATGTGGACAAACAAGAGATTGCCTCAGTGGAAAATCGCCAGTATTTCACTATGAACAATAAGAATATCGGCTTAGTAGCTGCTTATCAAGTATTAGAATTGAAGCAACCACCGCCCCAGTCAGATACCTTATCAGTCGTCGTCATTAGCGAACAATCAGACTATTACGGACTGGTGGTCGATCGCTTTTTGGGCGAACACGATTTGGTGGTAAGACCGTTAGATCCCCGATTGGGTAAAGTTCAGGATATTAGTGCTGCTGCTTTGATGGGAGACGGTTCTCCTATCCTGATTGTCGATGCTTCTGACTTGATGCGTTCTGTCGATAATCTGCTTAATGACAGCCACTTGAACCGTGTTATTAGCAGTTCTGAGATAGCTGTAGTAGACGGTCGCAAGAGTATTCTGGTGGTGGATGATTCCATTACCGTGCGAGAAATGGAACGAAAACTGCTGCAAAACAAAGGTTACAATGTTGATGTTGCGGTGGATGGCATGGAAGGTTGGCACGCAGTTTCTACAAATCATTACGATTTAGTAGTTAGTGATGTTGATATGCCCCGCATGAACGGAATCGAGTTTACCAGCAAGATCAAAAACAATCCAAAGCTAAGTTCGATTCCGGTGATTATTGTCTCCTACAAAGACCGCGAAGCAGACCGCCTGCGCGGTTTAGAAGCTGGAGCTAATTATTACTTAACAAAAGCAAGTTTTCAGGACGATACTTTAGTCAACGCCGTGTACGATTTGATTGGTCATTAGTCATTCATTACCAATTACCAATTACCAATTACCAATTACCAATTACCAATCATATGAGAATCGCAATTGTAAACGACATGGTGATGGCAGTAGAGACGCTACGGCGCGTCTTGATGACAGTCAAAGACTATCAAGTGGCTTGGGTAGCACGCGATGGTGCTGAAGCAGTTACCAAATGCGCCGAGGATACCCCAGATCTGATTCTGATGGATTTGATCATGCCAATCATGGATGGGGTAGAGGCAACTCGCCACATCATGAAGAATTCTCCCTGCGCTATTGTGGTAGTAACGGCTAGCGTTGAAAAAAATGGGTCTCAAGTGTTTGAAGCAATGGGATATGGAGCATTAGATGCTGTCAGCACGCCTGTTTTGGGGGCTAGCGGCAACCCAGAAGCTGCTAAAGCTTTGCTTGCGAAAATCGTGACTATTGGTAAACTGATTGGCAAATCCGGTGCAACTTCTAAATCTAGAACCCATAGGGAAAGCCCTCAATCTATATTCTCACCCCTCGCAGCCCGCGTTCCTCCCCTAGTCGCGATCGGCTCTTCTACTGGCGGCCCAAATGCTCTGGCAAAGATTCTTTCTCGCTTACCGGCAAGCTTTGGTGCAGCAGTAGCGATCGTCCAACACGTAGATGCACAATTTACTCCCAGTTTGGTAGAATGGCTAAACGAACAAACACCCCTCAGCGTAGAGCTAGCATCCGAAGGTAGCCGTTTGGAAGTAGGAAAGGTATTAGTTGCCGGGACAAACGATCACCTGTCATTGCAACCAAATTTTAGCTTAAGTTATACAAAAAACCCGATTGATTATCCCTATCGTCCTTCAGTTGATGTGTTTTTCAAAAGTGTCGCTCATTACTGGCACCGCCAAGGAACTGCTGTGTTACTAACAGGTATGGGTCGAGATGGAGCGGAAGGACTCAGTTTGTTACGCGAAAAGGGATGGCATACGATCGCCCAAAATCAGGCAAGTTGTGTGGTTTATGGGATGCCCAAAGCAGCAGTAGAGCTTGGTGCGGCGGCGGAGATTTTACCACTGGAGGCGATCGCTTCTACTCTAATTGACCGATTAGCAATGAGCCGTTAGCTAATTCTTACTTTTTATCTTCAAGTTAGTATTTCAAAAGGAAGTGAACTCAGTGACAGAAGATCCGATTACAGTCTTGCTCATCGACGATCAGCCAATGATCGGCGAAGCCGTTCGTCGAATGTTGCTTCCAGAAAAAGATATCACCTTTCATTACTGTAGCGACCCTACCCAGGCGATCAAAGTCGCTAGGTCATGTCAACCAACAGTCATCTTACAAGACCTAGTGATGCCAGAGATGGACGGACTGGTCTTAGTACGCTTTTTGCGAGCCAATAACGCTCCCACAAAATATGTTCCGCTGATCGTTCTCTCTAGTAAAGAAGAACCGCTGATTAAAGCAAAAGCTTTTGCTTTAGGGGCAAACGATTATATAGTTAAACTCCCAGACAAGGCAGAACTAATAGCTCGTATCCGCTACCACTCTAAAGCCTATGTAAACCTTCTCAAGCGAAACGAAGCCGAAGCAATCCTCCAATCGGAAAACTTCCGCATGGCTAAAGAACTAGATATGTTGCGTCAAATGCAACAGATGATTCTTCCTACAGCAGACGAACTAGACGCCATCGAAGGTTTAGAAATTGCAGGGTTTATGGAACCCGCAGACGAAATAGGCGGCGACTACTATGACGTTCTCTACGTAGACGGAATCGTCACAATTGGCATCGGTGATGTCACCGGACACGGACTCGAAAGTGGCATTTTAATGGTAATGACGCAAACAGCAGTTCGTACTCTTAAAGAAATTCGAGAACTCGATCCGGTTAAATTTTTAGATGCACTCAACCGCACTATTTATAAAAATGTCCGACGGATGAATTCTGAGAAGAATTTGACGTTAGTCATTCTCACCTATACAAAAGGTAGAATAAGTATCAGCGGTCAGCATGAGGAAACTATTGTAGTGCGAAAGGGCGGGTTGGTTGAGCGCGTTGACACGATGAATCTAGGCTTCCCTATTGGATTAGATGAAGAAATTACTGAATTTATCAATCATACAATCATTGAATTAAAGGAGGGGGATGGAATTGTCCTCTATACCGACGGAATTCCTGAAGCTTATAACCTTGATAAAGAACAGTATGGGCTGGATAAATTCTGCGAAGTTATTAGTCATAATTGGGCCGGCTCGGCCGAAGAAATCAAACAAGCGATCGTTGACGATCTTAAACAATTTATTGGCAAGCAGAAAGTTTTTGATGACATTACTTTACTGGTGATCAAGCAGGAAGCATCGGATAACCTAGAATCATTTGAGGAAGAAGCATCTGATAACCTGGAATCATTGGAGGAACCAGAATTAGTGGAGGAAGTTAAAGAGAATGTGAACAAAAAGAATATATTCAACCTTTTTCGCAACTGATCTGCGTAGGCTTTCCCTGAACATTTTGCAGTTAGCAATTAACCTTAAAGCCTCACAAAATGGTAACTTATTCTGCATCCAGCACAAATATCCAGAAAAAAAAATGTTACTAACAACTAAGGAACGAAAATTTAATAACTTACAATGCGTGATGGTTCTTGTGGGATGGGATCGCGTTGCCCGTCCAGAAAGGGCGAGCCACGCGATCCCACCCCACTTTCAAGAGTGTAAATTATTTAATTCGCGATCCTAATGACATTGTTGAGGATAAGTAAATCACCTAAGCAAACGTCAAATACGGCTCGCGCTCAAGCTTGCTGTGTATGTCTTCTTCCTTCTTCCTTCTTCCTTCTTCCTTCTACTTACCAACCTTTATCAATTAATAGGTAACAAAGATGATCCAGCTTGTTGGAGATTTTATTGAAGATTTTTCCCGGTCACATGATTCTTTAGAACTGAGCTTTACTTCCAGTTCTAGACCAGTTAAACGGCGGTGGCTGAATAACCGCTTATCAGCTTGTTTTATCGCCGACTATTTTTTTAATATTATGCCAATTGACGAGGAGGATAGTGAGGTAGAAGAACGCATCGAAGCCATGAAAAACGCGGTGAGTTATATCGGAAACGAACTCTTAGAGAATGCCATAAAATTTCATGAAGGAATCGAGAACGATCCAGTTAAGTTTGGTATACATTTTAGGGAAAACTTGGATATAGTCACTGCTGTAATTTTTACCAAAAACGGTATTAGTCCTGAAAGTGTGGAGAAATTTCAAGCCTTTATTGAGGAATTACGATCGGCAGATCCTAATGACTTATATGTTGAACAGATAACAAAAGCAGCCGAATCCGAAGATAGTGAAGCTTCAGGCTTAGGTTTGCTGACCGCGATCAATGATTATTCAGCCAAACTCGGCTGGAAATTTGAGTCCGATCCCAGTAATCCACAAATTATCACCGTTACTACAATGGCTCAAGTTGTGGTATAATTTTAACTGATTAATTTAGACATCAGAAGCAAAAAAAGACAGAAAAGCTATGACCAATCAAGAAGTCAAAGGCGAGGATTATCAGGTGCAATACGATCCAGCATCCTCAACAGTTTATTTTAAAGGTGCTATCAGTCTAGGAGGCCCCAAGGATTATGCTCCCATTGTTAAATTGCTCGATGATGTAGCTAAATTAGCACCCACAACTCTCACATTAAATGTGAAAGAATTAAAATTTCTCAACAGTTCTGGCATCAGTATGCTGTCGAAATTTGTACTTGGGATGCGGAAAAAGAAGAGTCAATTGGTGGTTTTAGGCACAAAAAAAATGCCCTGGCAAGTTAAATCTTTGAAAAACTTAGAGCGATTGCTTCCAGGTTTAAAGCTTGTAGTTGAATAAAGTAAAATCTTTAGGAGCGAACGTAACATTTTATGAAATTTACACCTCTATTCATGTCAAATTAGTTGATGACTGTTCTAGAGGAGTAAATGCAACTAATGACCAAAAATGTTAGGGAGTTTTTGTGACAAAAATTAAGTTAATTTATTTAAGGGATAAACTACTATGTTAGAAAACATTTTTCATCAATTTGACACGCTAAATATAATTAGTAAGCTCTCGATCTGTTTGCTACTCACCGCTCTGGGAACAGGGCTATTATATCTAATATTGTTTTATATCTTGCGCCCCATTTTTCGGAGATTTGAACGGGACATTGCAATTGTCACCTTAAATGTTTCTGCCTATCCCGCTCTCATTGTCTTCGCTATTTTCGGTCTAAAAATCACTTTTGGGAAGTTAGTCTCTCCTGATATTTTTGCTGCCATCGAACACATCCTGACACCGATTTTAATTATCACTATTAGTTATTGGTGTGTTCAATTATTTATCGAAGTTTTTATCTACTACCTCAAAGAGTACACTAAAAAAACTGAGGTGATGTGGGATGATGTCTTGCTTCCCATCCTCTCAGCCGTTGTTCCTGTGATTATTTTCGTGGGTGGCGGTGTGCTGGTTATTAGTTCGTTTGGGGTTGATTTAAGTGGAATTTGGGTAGCTTTGGGCGGTGCTACTTTTGTTCTGGGTTTTGCGCTTCAGGATATTTTGTCTAACTTTTTTAGTGGAGTTGTTTTACTTATTGATACTCCTTTTCGATTTGGTGATATTCTGCTCCTTGAAGATGGTTCAATCGGAATGCTGCGCCGGATTGGGATTAGGGTGACTCAGCTATATATATTTAGCAACCATTCCGATGTTTATATTCCCAACAGTGTATTGCAGGGTCAAAAACTTACTAATCTAAGTCGCCCTACCTCTTTATACTATAACTCTATAGAAATAGAAATACCCTCGGAAGGTAATCTTGAGGATTCCAAGAAGCTGATGCAAGAAATTGTGTTAGCTCATCCAGATACACTAGGGGATATGGATGCTAAATTGGAGGTAATTGATAGGTACTATAACGCGGAAGGAAGTGATGCCGCTCTAGTCGAACAACAAGAAGTTGGGAAATCGCGACTACTGGCTGAACAGGAGGTCAATTTAAAATTAGAGGAAATTGAACAAGCCCTGGAATCTTTGGTTGTTACGGTGCAGTTTGCAGAAAAAGGAGGGTTAACTCAAGATGAAAGAGAAAACGTCCAACAGGAATATTTAGCAATCTTAGAACTCTTTGGTTTTCAAGTGATCGAGGCAACTGAAGATAGCCGTGCTGTAGTTAATTTTGAAGAATATAATGAAGAGGGACTGATTGAGTTAATTAGGCAGTGGTATCGAATTTGGCTGAGAGATCCAAATTTGCTGGATGACGATCAATACTTCATTTCTGAAGAATGGGAACAAAAGATTAATTTGTTAAAGCGAAGAGCGCAACGCTTGTATCAAAAAATCTCGAACCCTCAAGCTGACGAAACTCGCTTAGATGATTATGTCATGGATATAATTAAATGGATCAGAGAAAAGTTGAAAGTACCGCGAAAAAAATGGCAAGAACCGCAAATCAGGATGATCGGAATGAATCACGAGGAATCCTCGGTGTATCTTGAATTGCAGATCGGCTTTTTTGTGGATGATATCAAACTGGAAGATGGGAAGCGGGGCGATCGCGTCAGAAGCCAAATTTATCAAGAAATTTTCAGCAATCTGCGGAATACTTACCTTAATTGGAATGGCATTAAACCGATAGGAGAGTCCGAGTCAGAGGATAATGGGAATGCGGTTGATGCTAGCATTAATCAGAGTCCTGTCAGCAGTTTTGTGCAGACAGGACTAGACCCGACTACTGCTAAGCAAGGGTTCGCCTTTTACCTGTCCGTAGGTAGAAATAAACCGGGGGTCAAGTCCTCAAAAACTCTTAAGGGGTAAGCTATTCAGCATCTAAATGACGTATAATAAAAGTTGGAATATACAGCAGATTGCAGGTCGATCGAGTACACAGGGGTGAAACCCTGAGCGACACCAGTTTTTTTGTACCACCAACCCACCAAAAGTGCTGTATTTCCCGTTAGCCTCTTTGGAAAACTTTCGCTAATCCAGCCAAAACCAACAATAAAGGCGTCAGCCAATCTCCCCAGCGCACGTACAAAGTCCGAGTTGGCAGGCGATAAATAGTAGTATCTTGGACTTCATAAGTATTAATTGTAGACCTCCAAACCGTCTCGCCACGAGGATTTACAAAAGCAGAATAACCCGTATTAGTTGCAATAGCTGCCCATCTATCCGTCTCAATTGCCCGCATCACATCTAAAGCGTGATGTTGAGCCAGCATCGGCGGTTTGTAATGGGCATTGTTGGAAGCTGTGAGCATAAACTCGCCCCCATTTGCGGCCTGATATCGGAAAACTTCAGCAAACGCTGAATCGTAACAAATTCCGACAATGGCGCGGCCAAACGGCGTATCAAACAATTGTTTGGAGTGGCCGGGTACTAAATGAGCATCTAAGGGAGAAAGCCGATTGATAATCCCGCCTAAGATTTCGTAAAAAGGGATGTATTCGCCTAAGGGCACTAGCTTGAGTTTATCGTAGCGACCGACAATTTCTCCAGTGCGATCGATCGCCAATAAGCTGTTAGTGATACTATTGTCTTGCTGTCCGAATCCTCCAATCCAAGCCACCACACCGCGTTCGAGAATAGCTTGGTAAAAAGAAAGGGTAGAACGTTGATACTCGTTTGTCCAGATAAAAGGCAAAGCTGTCTCTGGAATTAACACAGCATCGACTTTCCTGTCTGCTAACTGTTTGTCTCCAGTGGTGTAACCTTCCAAAGCGCGCTGCCAACCCGCTGAGTCAAACTTAATCTCGTTAGGAATATTGCCTTGAATAATGCCAATTTTTAAATCTGTTGCAGCTTCTTGATTCAAAGGGCGGTTGTATAAACTCCAGCCTGCAATATGCAAAATTAAACACAAACTGGCAGGCAAAATATAACCAATCCAATTCTTCCTTCTTCCTTCAATAAAAGCTTCTGCGATTAAGCCATTTACTGCTACAATAGCGGCTGTTACTGCGCTGGGCCCGGAGAGTTGACCGAGATGCAATATTGCTAAATTGTGCGGGCTTTGCGTGTAAGATAGTGATGTCCACCACAGCGAACCTGTACTCCAAATACTTTCTAAGGCACACCACAAAGCTGTGCCAATTAAAACGCGAGTTAATGCTGAAAATTGAGCTTTACCCCCGCCAGCCACCCGTTGTAAAGGGGGGGAGTTAAGAAGAATAAGATCGGAGCTACCCCCCCAGCCCCCCCTTGTAAAGCTATGCTTTATAAACATCTTTTTTAACAAGAAAGTTGACAAAAGTAACTACTTGTGTAGGAGCTATTGGGGCGATCGCTTCTGATTGAATACGAATTATCCTGCAAAAAGTGTTCATTGATGTCTCCCTCTTTCAATGAGTTTGCTCAAGTGCGATCGGGGTTTTTCCCGATCGCACATTTGAGACCAACAGAATAAAATGTTTTTCTCCCAAATTTTCATGAATCTATTTGTTCTTCTTGTATCTCCCAATTGAGTTTTTTCTAATTCTTGCCTTACCCATTGATCGATCATTTTAACCTGACTCCTGGGCGATCGCCCGCTCCTTCAACAGCACAGATGTTAATTATTGTCAACTTTTATGTTAAGAAAGATCCTTATAAAGGATAGCTTGTAAAGGGGGGGAGTTAAGAATAAGAATTGAATTTTTGCCTGGTAAAGTGAGGGAGTTGAGAATTACAAATAGCCATGCCCAAACGGCGACTAAGGCGGCTCCGCAGAGGGTGATGAATGCCTAGCAAAAAAGTGCGATCGCCAAACTCGGCCACCAAGGAACTCCCAACCAAGTCATCGGGTGAATTCCCATAATCCAAGATAAGGCTAATCCGTGATAGCCAATTCCCCAGAGTGAAGGAAGAAGGAAGAAGGAAGAAGGAAGAAAGAGAAATTTTTGTTTTTGTTCTTCTATTTTTGGCTTTTGATAACTAACAACCAAAATCCACAGGAGAGCTAATGCTACCCAAGCCAATAGCCAAGCATTTACTGGTGCGGTTGTCAATGCCATCAAAATGCCGCTGAAAAGTGCGATCGCCCAGGCTAATGTTTTTGATTTATGAACCACGAGTTTTTCAAAGTTGTGCCTGTTAAATATCGCCACTTTGATGATTGCCAAAAATAATAATTCTTAATCAATATATCAGATCGATCGGGAAGTTCGGCAAGGCGCAGTGTATGGGATTTAACGGATTTAACGGATTTAACAGAAAAAAATCTCTCAAATTCTGCTTGCCAAAACAAAAAGCGCCCCTATTACTAGGAGCGCTATTTGTCAATCAAAAGCTAAAACTTAGCCATTGATAGAAGGAGCAACCATTGCTACTGGGGTGACTTCACCAGCAGCCAAATCAAGCGGGAAGTTGTGAGCATTGCGCTCGTGCATTACTTCCATACCCAAGTTAGCGCGGTTGATAACATCAGCCCAAGTATTGATCGCACGGCTCTCCTGAGTTTATGGTGTAAAATGTACCTAATAATACATTGACCGTTATGAGCTTCCATCTAGACTATCTATTAGCCTTGCCTGGAGTCAGGGTTGAAACTTGTACTCAAGTTGAGGGAAAAATTTTCTTGGGACTGAGCATTGTATCAGAAGGAATTGTTTGTCCTCATTGTAACAATCCTACCGAAAAACTGCATCAAAATCGACCAATTCTAGTAAGATATTTGTCTGTTTTTCGTCGTCCTGTGTATCTAAAAATCCCACGACGGCAGTTTTACTGTCCTATTTGTCAACGGTATCCCACAGAAATAATAGATTTTTTGGACGTTAAAAGACGGCATACTCAACGATACGAATAAAATATTTATGGCTCTCTCGTAGTTAGGGTGATAAGTAATGCTTATACTGTAGCAAAATCAAGGGTTTGAGCTTTCACGATTAAGAAATTTAGTATTGATTGCTACATTTTGCACCAGATATCCGAGAGAGCCGTAGTTAATAAAGACTTAAATAAGTTACGTAGAGCAGCAGGAATAACAGATTAGGGACTTCCAAAAAATAAATGATCCAAAACAGAGATGAGGAAAGCTGGCTAACTTAGTGAGAATGAGAATCAGTATGAAGAGAGGAAAGGGACTCATTGAGTAAGCTTTTTTCACTTTCATCAAATAGCTTACTCAACGAGTAAACCAACAGTATACTCAGGTATTCATAGATGCTATTCCTATTTTTCTACCGATTTTTTGAACACCGATAAAATGCAGGGCGAACGCATCTAAATTTTCTGTTAACAGAATATGGTATATTGGAGCATAATTCTTGAGTATCCAAAAAACATTTAATTAGAGTTTACCATTATGAAACTCAAACCTAAAATCACCATTGCCGAGCATTTTTCCGACTTAGAAGATCCAAGAATTGAGCGAACGAAACATCATCAATTAATTGATATTATCACCCTCTCAATTTGTGCCGTGATTTGCGGTGCTGATACATGGGTGGATATCGAAAGTTACGGGCGAGCTAAATACGAATGGTTAAAGACAATTTTAGAATTGCCGAATGGCATTCCTTCACATGACACAATTGCGCGAGTATTTTCTCGCCTCAAACCGGAGCAATTTCAGAAATGTTTTTTGAGTTGGATTCAATCTATTAGTTGCTTCAATCCAGGAGAAGTAATCGCAATTGATGGTAAAACTATTCGCCATTCTTACGATCGGGGAGGAGACAAAAAAGCAATTCATATGGTCAGCGCTTGGGCGACCAGTCAAAGATTAGTTTTAGGACAAGTTAAGGTTGACAAAAAGTCTAATGAAATCACAGCTATTCCGGCTTTACTCAAAGTATTAGAATTAAATGGAAGTATTGTCACCATTGATGCGATGGGCTGTCAGAGGTCAATTGTGAAGTCAATTGTCGAACAATTGGTTGATTTCCCTATTGATATACACACAATTAATCAATCCTATTCCGGGTAAAACTCTGTGTTCTGTACCACTATATTGACGACGAACTAATTCAATTTTTTGTCCAAACCTTTTATCTAAAATTGTGTCGTCAAATACTACACAATCCTCATCACTTTTTTGGATGTCTCGTTGAATATTCTGCCACAATAAACTAGGGGTCAATTCTGATTTCTTGAGATAACGATTGATAGTATCATGGCTGAATTGTTGCAGATAGTCGGCTAAATTTGTCAAGGTGTAATTGGTTTGACTACTAAGTAAATATTGGCAATAATCCAAATGGTTGAATGACATATTTACACATTGCCTTCAATGGTGAATTACTTATTTTAGCTCTGATTACCTCGTATTTAACATTTTGAAAGATACCAAAAATACCTGAGCCCTTGATCTGTCGATCGCCCTTGATCTGTCGATCGCCCTTGATCTGTCGATCGCCCTTGATCTGTCGATAGTCCTCTAAGTCAAGTGGGTGCGATCCTGCAACGAGTGCTTCGCTAACGTAGTTGTCTGCACACTACATATAGTGTGTCTGCGTAAGTCCTGTGTAAATTGAATGCACTCAAGAGTGGTCGCTCTCAAACTTCAGATTAAGGAGACTTTTTGGCGGGTTTTCTCGGTCGAGAAAACCCTTTTTTGACTGTAGGATATCGAATTCTGGACTGTCGTTTCCGTCCTCTAATCCAACCGTCCGATTTACCTCGGAGTTTGGGAGGCACGGCCGGTGTACCTAACAGGGCTAAAATGCTCCCAAACGATTGAGCCACTCGTCCAGGGGTAAGTTTAACCTGAGCTTTTTGCCAAGGTAATGGGCGTTGTGCGACCAGGTGACGGGCCAGCCATAATTGCCAAGTAACACACGGCATTAAATCACTCCATCGATCGCATTGGGCAGGCGTACTTAATTGAGGAACAGTCCAATGAAGACGATTTTTAGCAAAACGATACCAGTGAGCGATCGCAAATCTTGTTAAATAGAGCCGCCAACGAGCTCGGAGAGTCCCAACTGGTAATTCGTTCGTGCAAAAATGGCAGGGCCCAACTGCCTTGTTCTGCGGGTATCCATGCCAATGTGCTGTAGCCATATCCTACTGTTACCGGACGACCTCCTAATTGTGACGGCGAATGTTCGTAAGTGCGTTCTTTAAGGGTTTTTGCATGAGGTCTGGACCAACTTGTATGGTCGCCTGCTAAGACAATCTGTTCTGACTGCGGGATTTGTGCGATGTAAAGTTTCATTAATTGCTCTCGATCGGGTCGCGTATCTTGCACTGCCTCGTAGACACTCGACCATTGACGGCGAAAGACACAAGACAACGATAAATCGGCTCAACTTTGAGCTGTTCTCGTCAGCAAGACTGCATCCATTAATTCAAAGGTAGCATCCTGTGCTTTACATAAATTCTTGTAGATGGCTTGACGAAACTGTTGCAATTGAGTGACAACATTCATAGCGGTCGATCGGGTTGGTGAGACTTCCCTATCTTCCGCCATCCGGGTCAATTCAGATATGAGTTTACCCGGTATTTTTTATGCTTTGCGTATCACACAAGAAGAACCAAAGCGCGATCGTACTTTTGTTACCAGCGATCGTATTGTTGTTATTGGCGATCGCAAGTGTCCTTTTTAATCTTAACTCCCCAAAGGTCGCCATCAACATCATCCGCGATAGTTCGCCCTCAAAGAGAACGTCTACTGAAGTTGTTTTTTAATTGCCTGTCTTCTTTTGTTGCGGGTAGGTCGTCTTTGTTTGGCTACTGCTAAGTAGTCTTTTCTGGCCTTATTACGGTAGGTTATTGGTTTTTTAGGGTTTTTTTCTTTGATTTGTTTATACAGGATGTCTAGGATTTTTTCTGTATGAACTATGGCTTTATTTAATAGTCCTAAGTCCGTCGGATAACTAATATCGGCTGGGGCGCAGGTTGCATCTATGATTAGTTTACCGCGATTGGGTGACTCATTTTTGGCGTCCGAATCCTTTTTTTTTTCGGGTTTGATTGGCGTGATTTTTCGCATTTTTTCAACCATGCGTTCGTTCACTTTATTAATTAGTTTGGGACTGATTTGTTGCCGAAAATGTACTAATAGTGATGGATCAAATGGTAGTTCATTACTGTAGCTTGATAGACCGATAAAGTATTGCATATAGGGGTTTTTCCGGATCTGTTCTACTGTTTCAAGGGTCGCTAATTCCGAGTTTTTATTTGATAATTAATGCCCCCAATGCCATCCGAAATGATTTGGCTGGTGCCCCCTTTTCTGTGGGGAAATTTTTAGCATATTCTGATTCAAATTCTGACCACGGGATTAGTTCGCCCATTTTTACCCAACGGTTGTCTGATGACAACCTTCCTCCGAAAGGCAATTCAAACTCGGATGGGAGGCTGGAGGCAAGCTCAGCTTTTTTGTACATGATCGCAGGTGGTGATGCACGGGTTTTGACCTATTTTACCTGTTTATCTTGCACTTTATTCTCGATCGCGCGCTCGCGTAACCCAGGCTAAGTAACACGCGATCGATATATTCAGCAAACCCTAGTTATAGCCATGTATTGTTGGTGAAACCCGCCCCTACAGAATTTAGATATTCATCTAATTTCTGATTGTGTGGCTGGAAATACTCCCGCAATCGCTGATTTGCTACTTGATTCCCAGGCTGATAATTAGCACCATTATATTTTTGGTAGTGATTGAGTTGAAAATCAGGCACACCTAAGAATTCAAAAACTTGTTTGAGTGCAATAGCGGGATTCGCATAAAAATCTTCGCTTTGTAAAATTAAAAACTGATGTTTGGGAAAAAGTTGCAACCACTGTTTGAGACTATAAAAATACAGGCTTTTGTAAATGTAATGGCAATCTTTCCAATTATTTCTATCTGCTAAACTTGTTTCTGTAGCACCATCCAGCAATTTTAATTCTGCATCGATCGCACTTTCAAAACTCCGGGTTTCCGTACCGCGCCTGACAAGCATTTGATAGTGCGAAAAAGCCCGATCGCCCGGATGTCTCAAAATCACAATCAGCTTCATTTTTGGTAAGCACCCGTACAGTCTTTCTGCCGCCAGCGGGTGCGTGAGATAGGTAGGAGTTGCTTCTCCTGTCAAAAAATCGTGCCCCTCTGTTTCCGGGGGAAAATGCGCTTGATACCAAGCAAGTCCTTTGTTGAAATGTTCGGAAAAAAAACAGATTTCTTTATTGGCAGCGGCTAAAATTTGAGGGTGGGAAGTGATATATTTGTATAGCGAAGTTGTGCCGCATCTCGGAGAACCGATGATTGTGAAATCGGGCGATCGCAATTTTTCGGAATTCCATTCTATTTTAGACAATTCCGGGCGAGATGCTACAGTTTGTAAACGGACTGCGGTTTGAAAAAGTGCGATCGACTCCTGAATTTTTCCCTGCTTGCTCAGCGCCACTGCCAAGTTAATATAAGCTAACGGAAAATTGGGCAAATTTTCGATAACTTGGCGGTAAACAGCAATAATATCGTCAATTAGCGGAGAATTTTTAGGCAGCGGCGCGTATAGTAGGGGGAAGTAAGCAGGTGTAAAGTTTGGTTGCAAGATAATAGCTTGTTGCTGACAGACGACTGCCTTTTCAATTTGCCCATTTTGTTGCAGCGCTTTTCCCAAATTGTGGTAAGCTAAGGGCGATTTTGGATTAAGTTTAACCGCAGTTTCATAAAGGGCGATCGCCTCCTCCAATTTCCCCTCTTGTTTGAGTGAATCTGCCAAAGTACAGTCATCAAAACTCATAATGGAATCCTGTAATAACCCCGCATCATTACCTTAATATCTAAATGCTTCATTTGGGCAGTGGAAGCATCATGAATCATATTCTCAGTCGGGGCAATGTAAGCCTCTCCCGGTGCAATTCTCAGCTTCACAACAGGATAATCTGGATAGCGCTGCATAAACTCATTAGTTAACTGTCTCGTCCAAGGTTTGTTAACATCCGAGTCGCGACAGCCCAACATTTCAAAAATATCCATTTCAGTCAAATTAATAAACAAAAAGTAACGGCTGTCTAAACCTAAGTTGACACAAATTCTATTAGTTGAATCCTGCTTTTTCGCCAGCGGCAGTCCGTCCCAACTATCAGTATGCAAACCGTTGCGACATCCCCGTTTATTATCAATTGTCGCCGTACTCAATCCCGACTGTCTGCCTCCCATACCGCCGATAAATGGTGGCGCATCCGACATACAAAAAGGCTTAAAATACTCAATTAAGTTGTCAAGCACCTGTCGGCATTTTGGCTCATTTTTAAACTCAGCAACCTGTAGCGGAGTTGTTAGCGCAGCCATACCGGAAGCAGCAAACAAAGCTAAAATATCCGACGGTAAACGCACAATTCCTACACCTGAATAACTTGGCGGTGGTTCCTGTGTCCACAGCAAAGCCGACTCCTCGGTTGTCGGTTCTCTCCAAGGTTCTTGAGGCATAAAAGCCGCTTCACAATATTGAATTCTCCCTGGTACGTTATCAAAAGCTGGCTGCGTACCTGAACTCAGCCACACTCTAGGAATTTGCAAATCTGGTTCTGTAGTTTCTAATTCCAGATTTTGACACCGATAAATTACTATACTCCGGCGAAGATGGGACATTTTTGCTCAATCATAAAAACCAGTTTGTAGTAAGGAGTTTAGTCCTTTATTCTGAATATCTACAGTCAGGACCGATCTCCTTACTACGAACTGGGAAGGACTCAAGTCCTGACTACAAAATCATTGCCTTATTGCCGCAATTTTGTTTAATGAGTGCAGTGAGTGCAGTGAGTGCAGTGAGAGCACATAGCCCCTACTTCAAACCCTTCTGCATTCGGAAACTGCCAGAGAGTTTGCGTTAAAGTTGCGGGGTCAATATCCGGGCGGGGAACTGATGAAAAAGTCAAGACGCGGGCTTCGTCGTCTGTACTTTCTACCAAAATTTCGCCATCAGCAACTTTAATTGCATCTCGGTGTAAAATGCTGATCCCAAACATATTAGTCATGCCCAATTCTGACAATTTATCCGCAATTTCCTGAAGAAATTCAGCATTGTTGACCACTGCTTCTGACCGTTCCACTGCTGCTGATACAGAATCAGTAACTCTGACAAACTCTAAGGGAAACCAAACCGATTCGCCAGATATTGTATTGTGTTCTACTTTCCACATATAGGGAATAGCATCACTGTATTCTGCCGTGGGCTTGATATAAGCATTGTTGCCATCAAATTCTTCCACTAATCTTTCGTTATCGGAGAGGTCGAAGTGTTTGTGCAGCAAACAGATACCAACCTGCTTTTGCAAACCGTGACGGCGGACGATCGCGCCCAGTTCTGTCATTTTGTCTTTGGCTTGCTCTAGCAGGTCTTTCGCAGTGAAAAAATGATCTAAACAATCGAAAACATCTGGTTTGTAAGATGTCAGCATATAGGTTTAGGTTCCCTTTTAAGTATCCACAACTAGAGAGTATGTAAATTTTGAGTAAATGTCAACTATTTAATAAAAATAAACATATTGACATTTTTATACACGTAAAATTATTGACAATATGTGAAGAAATACAAAGGGTTGTTACTTTTTAGACCCTAAGCTAAAATAAATATAAAGTATTCAGGTTAAAATCACTTAAAATGATATATCCACCTGCACCTTGGAAGTTGCAAGGGTATGCGATCGCCACTTTACAATTAGTAGATGTTGCACTCGTGCGCCCCCTGGTTCCTGCGGAGTTAGAAATCATCTCTGTGTTTCCCGGAAAAACCCTGGGTGGAATTTATTTCTCCTCCTATGGGTCAGGTTCCGTAATGGAATATAACGAATTAATTATAGTTAGTGGGATAGCCAATTATGGTGGCAAATGTGGCGCTTGGATTTCCCACATTTATGTAGACAATCCTAACTCTGTAGCAGGCGGACGCGAGATTTGGGGACTACCTAAAGAAATAGCTCAATTTAGTTGGGAAGGCAGCGATTCGATCAAAGCATCATCCCTGGGATACCGCATCACTGTGCGTCAAGGAAACTGTCAACTGTGCAGTCTCAGTTACAGTCAACAAGGTTGGGCGTTACCGCTGTCTTTGAGTGGCAATGTTTTCAGTGCCAACAGCAATAATTTGCTATTTTTTCAAGGACAATTTCAATGTCGCACCGGATTGATTCGAGGCGAATTAGAAATACCTCAAGAGAGCCCTTTTGCCCGGTTGAACTTAGGTCAGCCTTTGCTAACTGTTGCCTGCAAAGAACTACATTTAATCGCAAATGGGCCGGAAGTTGTCGGTAACAAAGCAGTTGAGTTCAGCTATTAAGTAGAAGGAAGAAGGAAGAGGTCCCCCCCCCCTGCCCCCCCCAAGGGGGGAAGGAAAAAGGAAGAATAGCAAGCCAGTAAGCTTTTGAGCGATTTGAATCTTGCATTTAATTAGGTGGACTTACTTAACTAAGCAAGTGCTAAAATCAAGATAAAACTCAGAACCCCGAATTATTTAATAATTCGGGGTTCTCACAGCATAAATTATGTAAAAATTGCTAATTTTTTTAAATGCCAGCGCCCGGAGCAGCTTCTGCACCCATTTCTAAAACAGTACCGCGCAGAAAATCAATTTGCTGCTGAAAGTCCATGCCTTCAATCTTGCCTAATAATGCTTTTCCTGCTTCTGGTAGCTGATAGTCAGCAGGCATGGGAATAATAGTTCCTTCGTCCATTCCGACTGCTAAGAAATACCAAAAAGCCAGCTTTGTTTCTGGACTCAGGGAGCCATAAATGCGGCTAATCTCAGTATTCGCTTTTGAGGCAATATCGCGCATCACTTGCAGTTGTTCTTCGTGGGGCAATTCCTTGACGCGATCGAACAAACCCTGAGCGATTTCGGAACCAGCAGCACCGGGAGCAGCAGGGGTAATCGATTTGCCCATTTCTGTGTAAACAAACCACAGTAAACCTAATTGGTCGTCTACACTCAAGGTCTTGATGTCTGCTTTTCCTTGGTCGTAAGCGCTGGTGGTGGTAAATGTCATTCGAGCCTCCAAAGGGTAATTTATTGCTCAGTTCTCTGATTAATTTGGAAAACTGTTTTTAGTTCTTAATGAAAGTTAGCGAATAAACACTCCACCTAGAATCTTGCTTAAGATAGAGATGATCCCCAACGTAATTTATGGCAGTAAATTCGCCCAAAACTGAAAAAATTGCCACCAAAGAATGAGGCGGATTGGACAACATTGTTGTACCTGCTACTGATTAAGATTGTTTAGTAGATCGATCGGACCTCAAAAAATAGATCCCAGACTTCTTGAAGAAGGCTGGGTTCTCAAGCTGACGCATCGGGTTTCATTCAAAAAAAAGGCTAGCTTTTGGCTAGCCTATCATCAGGAGAATTGTAGATCAAACTCTTTTAAACTTTAGCTAAGCAAACCTGAAATGCCGCCCACTGCGATCGCACCTGCTAAAGCCGAAACAGCTACAGAAGTGAGAGCCGTACCGAACAACCACCAAGCAGCACTTGCAGCAGCTTCCCGCGCTTCTTCTGCTTGGTGTTTAGCCTTCTCCTTAAGTTGTTTGATGCGTTTTTTCGCTGACTCTTGCAGGCGTTCTGAGCGCGACAGAACCGTGTCCCGTGCTCCTTCAATCTGGTCGATAATTTTGTTAGCATTAGCTTCGGAAATATCTGGACGAGAGCTAATTACAGCAACTAAAGTTTCCCGATCGAACTGACTTACACGTTCCTTAATCGCCTCAAATCCTGCCTGGGGATCGTCAAATACTTTGCGGAAATCGCGCTTGATACCTTCATAATTAAGTTCCGGGCGATCCAGAGAATTGAGATAATCCCGAATTTTCGCGAAAATACCGTCTAGTGCTGACTGAAACTTTTCCTGAACCATTTGAACTTGTTCGACAAATTGGTTGCGAACGGTTTCAATTTGGTCGGCAATTTTGTTAGCTTCTTCTTCCGAAATATCCTCCCGCTGTGACAGCAAGGCTACCAGAGTCGAGCGATCGAAATGCTGGAGGCGATCGCCCAAATTCTGCATCCCCATTCCGGGTTCGCTAAACAACAATTGTAAATCCCGTTTAATACTTTCAGGATTGAGTTCTTCCTTGTTAGTATTCCGCAAGTAATTTTCCAGACTTCCTTGGAAATCCCGCACAGTTGCTTGAGCGCGAGAGGCCAACCGGCGCGGAGATTTAACAATGCTGCGGATCTCATCCAAGATGCGATCGATCGTCCGATTGATCTGTTCTTCGCTCAAATCTTCCCGTTGTGAAAGCAACTTGACCAAAGTTTCGCGATCGACATGAGAAAGTCTTTCGCGCAAAGCCAAAGCACCCTCTTTCGGATTCTCAAATAGTTTGGTCAAATCTCGGTTAATACCTTCTGGATCTAGTTCTTCCAGGTTGGTATTCCGCAAGTAATCGCCAATCTTAGTAGTAACTTCTTCGTACTGCTCCTTAGCTTTATCTGCAACTATTTGCGGCGCGTGGATAATGTTATCGCGCACAGATTCAATCCGGTCGATCGCCTGATTTACCTGTTCTTCGCTGAGGTCTTGGCGCTGTGACAGCAATTGCACCAGGGTATCGCGATCGAATTGAGATAAGCGTTCCTTCAGCGCCTTAAAGCCTGCTTGCGGGTCTTCAAACAAAGTTTGGAACTCGCGCTCAATACCTTCAGGATTGAGTTCTTCCTTGTTAGTATTGCGGAGGTATTCTTCTACCTTTTGGCGCAATTCTTGCGCTTTCGATTTCGCTTGCTCTTGCAATTCCTGAGCTTTAGAAATCACTCGATCGCGCGAACTTTCGAGGCGACCGATTAATTGGTCGGCTTCTTCGGGGCTGAAATCTTCCCGCTGACCTAGCAACTGTACCAAAGTATCGCGATCGAATTGCGACAGGCGATCGCGCAAAGCCTCAAAACCAGCATCCCGGTCTTCCAACAGCGCTTGAAAATCCTTCTCGATACCTTCAGGATTCAATTCTTCCTTACCAGTCGATCGCAAATAATTTTCGATCCGACTCCGCAAATCTTGAGACTGTTCCTCAGAAGCAGCACCTTGCACAATTTCCAGGACTTCCTGGCGGACACTTTCAAGCTGTTCAGCAATTTCCTTTGTCTGTTGCTCAGTAAAACCTTCTCGGCGACCGAGAATCCCGACAAAATACTCTGGATTAAACAGTTCTAATTGGTGTAAAATAGCACCGGGAGCAGCTTCGGGGTCGTAAATAACATCCCTAAATTCCTGCTTAATAGTCTCTCTGTTTAAATGCCAAGGCTGAGAATTTAGCAAATAATTCTCCACATCTGCTTTCACCGTATGGAAAGAAAATGCAGGGAATTTATCCGCCACCTTAGACCCCAGAGATTTAGCTGTTTCCGTTCCTTTAGCAGTGAATTCCTGTAACTTACCAGAAATTTTTTCCACATCTAAATCCGACAAATCCGTCCGCGACAACAAAGTTCCGACTAGAGCTTCGACACCCAACTGCATCGCTCGGTTCATGCCATTGCTAGACTCAGATTTGTTTTCTGTAGTTGCCAAAACTTGAGATAGTTTGGCATTCAGTTCATCAGACTTCAGCAAATCCGGTGCCGCCGACTTAAGAAAGTTAACCAACTCTAACTTGGGGTCTTGCTGCTGTTGCTGCTGACCGAATGCTTGCTTCCATACGCCTTCAAGTTGGTCTGCAACTTGATTTATTTCATCTTTGGAAAAATCAGTGCGACTGCTAACTAAATCTACAAAAGTCTGGCGGTTAACATTTTTCAGAACATCGCTTCCCGCCAAAGATTTGATATCCGCATCGCCCAGCAACTTTTCAAATTGACCGCGAATTTCTTTGACATCTAGCTTCGGTAACTGCAAAGAACCAACATAATCTTGTACTGTTTCGCGAATGCTGTCGGGGTCTACCGCCGAACTCAATTCGCGGCGGACAGCGGCTATAGATGCCTCTACAGTATTGACCATTTGGTCGCTGGCCATCTTCCCGCTCATGGCTGCACCGGCAGTACCCATGACGCCTTGAACGCCGGAAAATGCTGTTTTCATCAAGGAACCAATCAAGGAACCGACGGCGCTAGAACCCAGCCAAACCAGAGTTAAAAAGTAGGCAGCCCAGATGACAACACCAATAATTGCCGCTCCATCTACGCTAGCAATAGAAGTTAGTTTGACTGCGAGAAAACAAGCCAAAAATAAGGCTATGTTGACTGTTACTAAAATCCAACCGCCTACTAGACCTTCTGTTTTACGAAATTTCGTGCCTAAACTTTCTGACTCGTCATCGTCATCGAGTAAAGCCTCATCCCAATTAGATATTTTGGCTGCAATCGAAAAGTTGGTTAACAAAAATTGGAAGCCGAAAGCCATAATCACTCCGGCGATTAAGGCTACAAAGAACTGTGGGCTTAAAAACATTAGCCCTCCGATATCCGGGTGGTCGAATGGTACGTTTTCTAACATAATTTACCTCCAACATTTTCAGCCTTATTAGGCATAGTTAAATCTATCCCCAATTTTCTGGAAGGGGATATTGCCATCTTTAGATGGTTTTTGGGCAATTACAAGATTTTTGAATTATGAGTGAGTTACTGCTCAGTAGCCATCTCCCATTTTGGCAATATATTCAGTTGGGATGCTTGGTAACTCAGCAATCCAAAACAATCGTTTTTAATGGCGATGCTTGTATATATTTATCATCGCAACAGGGGTTGATAAATTAATCCCTCTAAAGTCTGAAATTAGTTTGGCAATAATTTAAGAACGCAGAGTTCGTTTAAAAGCACCAAATCCGATGCCGTGGGCGATCGCCACCAATTATAAATATTAGTAAAGTACGCCACAGCGTACCCTAAATATCGTAGAGTGCGCTATCAAGTTATGATTTTGTTGGATGATTACGGTGAAAATTAGCTAGTAATTGCGAGCGATCGAGCTGCATAATCAGTAGCGTGGGACGGAGGATTCCTATTGATAGTTTGGCAAAATATTATTCATATATCTAATATATATCTCCTAAATATCTAAGAGACATCTCGTAAAAAGACTTTCCAGAACAGGTCGCACCCTTGTTCGACAATAATTATGGGAAAGGTCTCATCAAATCTGCCTTGCCTCTGATAATATCAGAAGTTAATGTGAGATTAAAATCATTCAGTCATTAAAGGAAATCACCGATGCGACTCTCTCAAATGCTTTTTGTCACCCTGCGGGAAGACCCAGCCGAAGCTGAAATTCCCAGCCACAAACTATTACTCCGTGCGGGATACATCCGCCGCATCGGTAGCGGGATTTACGCTTATCTGCCTTTGATGTGGCGTGTGCTCAAAAAAGTCTCCCAAATTGTGCGGGAAGAAATGGACGCCACAGGCGCTCAAGAATGCCTCTTACCACAACTCCAACCGGCCGATTTGTGGCGGGAATCGGGGCGCTGGGATACCTACACTCAAGCTGAAGGTATCATGTTTGCTCTCACAGACCGTCGCGATACAGAATTGGGATTGGGTCCAACTCACGAAGAAGTAATTACTACAGTTGCTAAAGATATGATTCGTTCTTATCGGCAATTGCCTACACATCTGTATCAAATTCAAACTAAATTTCGTGATGAAATTCGCCCCCGTTTTGGCTTGATGCGCGGTCGTGAATTCATTATGAAGGATGGCTATTCTTTCCACTCTAGCGAAGAAAGCCTGAAAAAAACTTATCAGGATATGGCTCAAGCTTACAGCAATATGCTGAGGCGATCGGGCTTGCAATTCCGAGCAGTAGATGCTGATTCGGGAGCCATTGGGGGCTCTGGTTCCCAAGAGTTTATGGTGTTGGCGGAAGCTGGGGAAGATGAAGTTCTTTACACCGAAGATGGTCAGTATGCTGCTAATTTAGAAAAGGCTGTGTCTATACCTGCTGATGCCAAAAATTCCCATTTTACAACTTTTGAAAAGCGAGAAACACCGGGAACAGAAACCATTGAAAAACTCTGTAAGTTTCTCAAGTGTTCTCCTACTCAAGTTGTCAAAAATGTACTTTATGAGGCAGTTTATGACAGCGGTACGACTGTATTGGTACTGGTCAGCCTTCGTGGCGACCAAGATGTCAATCAGGTAAAATTGCTGAATGAATTAACCAAATTAGCGGGAAATTATCAAGCAAAAACTATCCTATTTTTGACTGTTCCAGATGCGGAAGCTCAGCAAAAATGGGCCGCTAAATCTTTGCCTCTGGGTTATATGGCTCCTGATGTTGCTGATGATTACATTGCCTCGAACCCCCCCCAACCCCCCCTTGGTAAGGGGGGGCAACAAGACTCAAATCCCCCCCTTGGTAAGGGGGGGCAACAAGACTCAAATCCCCCCCTTGGTAAGGGGGGGCAGGGGGGGGTATCTCCCAAGTTTTTGCGTTTAGTCGATCGCACCGCAATTGACTTGACAAACTTTGTCACTGGCTCGAACGAATCAGGATACCACGTTGTGGGAGCAAATTGGGGCCAAGAATTTCCCCTACCGAATTTAGCAGTAGATGTCAGGAAGGCCAAAAAAGGCGATCGGGCTGTGCACAATCCCGAACAAACATTGCAAACCGCCAGAGGCATCGAAGTCGGCCACATCTTTCAATTAGGGACAAAATACTCCCAAGCAATGGGCGCTACCTACACTAACGAACAAGGCGAAGAAATGCCCTTAGTTATGGGTTGTTATGGCGTTGGTGTGTCGCGGTTAGCTCAATCAGCCGTAGAACAATCCTACGACAAAGACGGGATAATTTGGCCAGTGGCGATCGCCCCTTATCACGTTATCATCAGCATCCCCAATATTTCCGACACTCAACAAATGGAAGTCGCCGAAAAACTCTACGCAGAACTCAATCAATCTGGCATTGAAACTCTGTTAGATGACCGCGATGAACGTGCAGGAGTTAAATTCAAAGATGCGGATTTAATCGGCATTCCCTATCGAATTGTTCCCGGTCGTTCCCTGAAATCTGGTAAAGTTGAAGTAGTGGAAAGAGCGACTCACAAATCCCAAGAAGTTCTCATCGAAGAAGTAAATTCCACCTTAAAACAATGGATTGAGGAAGCTATCCAATGATATATTTTACTGGGATTTAAAATTAGTAGTAAGGACTTCAGTCCTTTCCTGTTAGCATGGACAGGACTATAGTCCTCACTACAAAGGTTTTTTTATCTTATTAGGATTTAAAAAATATCAACCTGCTAAAAATTAAATCTAGATATGAACCTGAACTTAAATCAGTTTCTGCGATTCCCTCAATCTGGAGTTGGACGATACTTAGTTCAAGTAGCTTTCTGAAGCAGCTCTACGTTTAGAACAAGAAAAATCCGATCGCCTGTTGCTAAATATTCTGCCCCAGCCCATCGCCGAAAGGCTCAAACAAGACCAAAGTATCATTGCCGAGACATATACTGATGTTACTGTTTTATTTGCAGATATAGTCGGTTTTACCCAAATTAGCTCCCAAATTTCTCCAAGGGAATTAGTTTCATTGCTGAATGAGATTTTTTCTACCTTCGATCAGCTAGCAGAAAAGCATGGTTTGGAAAAAATTAAGACCATTGGTGACGCTTATATGGTAGTGGGAGGACTGCCAATGCCCCGTAGCGATCGTGCAGAGGCGATCGCCCAAATGGCCCTCGATATGCAGCAAGCAATTGCCCAATTCAGCCATAGCCACAGCCAAACTTTCAGCATCAGAATTGGCATCAACAGTGGCCCCGTTGTCGCCGGAGTCATTGGTATCAAAAAATTCATTTATGATTTGTGGGGAGACACTGTTAATACCGCTTCCCGGATGGAATCCCACGGGTTAGCAGGACGCATTCAGGTGACACCTGCAACTTATGATATATTGCAAGAAAAGTATTTATTAGAAAGTCGAGGGACAATTGAAGTGAAAGGCAAAGGTAAGATGAACACTTATTTTATCAATGGCATCAAATGAATTAATTTAATTTATCAAACTAAGTATGAACCAAAACAATAGTCAGTTTCGTCTATTTGTTCTATCTAGAAATTGGCAATATTTAGGAAAAGTAGCTGCAATTGCGCTCGTTTATATTTTAGGAGCAAAACTGGCAGTTTCCATTCCCGGCATCAATAAATTAGCTACCTGCGTGTGGCCCCCCGCAGGAATTGCCCAAGCTGCACTTTTATTGTTTGGGTGGCGCTTTTGGCCAGGAGTAGCATTAGGGGTTTTCTTTTTTGAAAAAATCGACATGAAGGTCTCCTTAATCTTGTCATTAGTCTCTGCTTTTTGTGCTTGTTTGCAATCTTTGTGTGCCTTTATTTTACTGAATAAATTAAAATTTCGACAGTCACTGGATCGACTGATAGATGTTGTGAATTTAATTTTTTTTGGTGCCGTAGTTGCTACTCAAATCAACTGCACTCTGGGCACACTGCGCTTATGTTTAACTGGTCTAGTTGACTGGAACCAATATTGGGAAATTAGGTGGAATTGGTATCTGGGAGATACGTTAGGAGTTTTGATTTTTGCTCCCCTGTTGTTGATTTTATACCAAAAACCAGCAACAGCCGATCGCCAAATCAGCAGCATAAATCGAATCTGGGCAGGAATAGGCCTGATGTCATTAATCGCAGTCAGTTGGGTAGTATATAGTTCCAAAGCAACCCCTACTTTTTCAGGGTATCCCCTGGAATACTTGCCATTTCCCTTAGTAATTTGGGCAACCATTCAATTCGGTCAACGTGGCGCTGTCATATCATCTTTCCTCGTATCCAGCATCGCCATTTGGGGGGGGTCTCAGGGGGCTGGTCCTTTTATTACTAAAGCACAAAGTATCAATCAAGCAATCTTATTTTTGCAGGCTTTTATGAGCGTAATTGTTATTACCTCTCTGCTGTTGGCTGCAACTGTAGCTGAACGCGCTTCAGCGGAGAATGCACTGCGGCAAAGCGAAATTAAGTATCGGGAATTAGTGGAAAATGCTAATAGCATTATTTTAAAATTAGACCGGGTAGGAAATATTACATTTTTCAACGAATTTGCACAGATTTTTTTTGGTTATGAGGAAGAAGAAATACTAGGTAAAAATGCAGTAGGAACAATTATTCCCCATACAGATACCATAGGAAACGACTTGACAGTAAAGTTGAGAGATATTTTACAAAATCCCGAAAAGTACACGCGCAATGAAAATGAAAGTATCCGGCGCAATGGCGATCGCGTTTGGGTATCCTGGGCAAATAAACCGCTGTTTGACGAGGCAGGAAAGTTCGCAGGAATGCTGGCAATCGGTACGGATATCACAGACCGCAGGCGGGCAGAAATGGAGCTTTACAAGCTCAATGAAGAGTTAGAATTTAGAGTGCAAGAACGGACTAATGCGCTAAATGATACTTTAAGTGCACTGCGAGTGCAGCAGGAACAATCAGAACGGTTGTTATTGAACATTTTGCCACAACAAATAGCCGATCGTTTAAAGCAAGGAGACAGTACCATCGCCGATACTTTTTCTGATGTTACTGTTTTATTTGCCGACATCGTAGGTTTTACTCAACTCAGTGCGACTGTTTCTCCAACAGAATTAGTTGCCTTGTTAAATGAAATTTTTTCAACATTTGACTACCTAGCTGAAAGACACGGTTTGGAAAAAATTAAGACCATTGGTGATGCTTACATGGTAGTAGGAGGACTGCCAATTCCTTGCTTAGATCATGCAGAAAAAATCGCCCAAATGGCCATTGATATGCAACAGGCAATTACCGAATTTAGTAAGCTGCATAATCAAATTTTTAGCATCAGAATCGGCATCAATACAGGTCCGGTGGTGGCGGGAGTGATTGGGATTAAAAAATTTATCTATGATTTGTGGGGAGACACTGTTAATACCGCTTCCCGCATGGAATCCCACGGCTTGCCGGGGTGCATTCAGGTGACATCCACAACCTATCATAAATTGCAGGAAAAGTATATATTTGAAAGTCGTCCTGCAATCGAAGTTAAAGGCAAAGGTCTGATGAATACTTATTTATTAAAAGGTAGAAATCAGTATTAAGCACTAAAGTCCTTACTACGAACCTAAAAAAGAGGTTTGTAGTAAGGACTTTAGTCCTTTCTTGGGATCGAAATTTCTTACATTTTGTATAGGTTAATTCCAGCTTCCTTCGCCATAATTTCCAAACCCTTGTGTTGCAAGGTTTTAATGGCCTTTGTGGAAAGGTGCAGTTTCACCCAGCGTTTCTCCTGTGGCCACCAAATCCGCTTCCACTGTAAATTTGCTTCTTGCAACTTGTGAGTGCGGTGGTGTGAGTGAGAAACTGCAAAACCATTATTCGCTTTCTTCCCTGTTAGCTGACATTTCCGTGACATATTGCCCTCCAGATTACTGTTTTTTGCGTGCAGCCTTTCACTCTAGCAGATTTTGGAAATTTACGCATCCTGTGCGATCGCCACAACCTACTCTTTGAAAACAAGTTTTACTACCTTAGTCGCCACTGGCGATCGCACAAGTTTTACTGGTGGGGCGCTAGTTTTTTCTGCGTCAAACTGCAAATTCTCGCGGCGTGTGGCCGAACCGACTCACCGATTCCCAGTCCGACGGACTGAGAATAAAACAGTGAAAGTTGAACTCGATGGGGATTCATCAAGAAATTCATCAGTCCTCCGAGAGATTTTGTGGCCTAGGGCGATCGGGTTGGGAGTCGTTGTGCCGATCGGATGCAGGCGATCGCCTGCATCACGAGTGCAGCAGGTTGCGTTACAAGTAGTCTATTTGTAGTATGTCGCTGGGGATTCTGCGTAGCAATTCTTAATGCCAGCAACATATTCCCTGGGTCAAGAGATTGGTACACTGGAGGACGTGGAAATTACAGCAGGTTTGCCTCCCTTGATTCCACCCCGACTACCAGACCGTAGTTCAGTGGAAAAAAACAGAGGCTCCCGCGGGCGATCGCAATACCTGAAAACTGAAACCAGCCAGTAGTTATAAGCAGAAATCCAATAAAAATATGGTAGATTCCCTCAAAAAACCAACTTTTGAAGAAATGCGGCCGGGAGTGAAAACCCCAGCCAAAGAAACTATTCTCACACCGAGATTTTACACAACAGATTTTGACGAGATGGCAAAAATGGACATCTCGATCAACGAAGCCGAACTAGAAGCAATCATGCAAGAGTTCCGCGTTGACTACAACAAAAATCACTTCGTGCGGGATGAAGAGTTCGCTCAATCTTGGGATCACATAGACGGCGAAAAGCGCCAGTTATTCATTGAATTTCTGGAACGTTCATGCACGGCTGAGTTTTCTGGCTTCTTGCTATACAAAGAATTGGGACGCAGACTCAAGGGAAAAAATCCAGTGCTCGCCGAAGGTTTCAACCTGATGTCGCGAGATGAAGCGCGGCACGCCGGATTCCTCAACAAAGCTTTGTCAGATTTTAATTTGTCCCTGGATTTGGGCTTTTTGACTAAGAGCCGCAGCTACACTTTCTTTAAGCCAAAGTTCATTTTCTACGCTACTTACTTGTCTGAAAAGATTGGTTATTGGCGCTACATCACCATTTACCAACACTTAAAGGCTCATCCAGAAGACCAAATTTATCCGATTTTCCGATTCTTTGAAAATTGGTGTCAGGATGAAAACCGCCACGGAGATTTCTTCGATGCGGTGATGAGAGCTCAGCCTCAGATGTTGAACGATTGGAAGGCAAAACTTTGGTGCCGCTTCTTCTTGCTGTCGGTATTCGCCACCATGTATCTCAATGATATCCAGAGAGCCGGTTTTTATCGATCGCTCGGACTAGATGCTCGCGAATACGACATCGAAGTCATCAAAAAGACCAACGAAACCGCCGGTCGAGTATTCCCAGTCATGCTAGATGTGAACAATCCAGAATTTTATGACCGTCTGGATGTTTGTCTCAAGAACAATCAAAAATTGACCGCAATTGTTGAGTCAAATACTCCCAAATTCTTGCAATTGTTCCAAAAATTGCCTCTGTATTTGTCCAATGGCTGGCAATTACTGAAGCTTTACTTCATGAAGACAATCGAATCACCTTCTGTTGAGGGTGCTGTGCGTTAAGTTTGGATTTTCACTCTTCTTTTATGGCGGTTCTGCGGCAAGCGGAGCCGCTTTTTTTTGTATAATGTTAGTATTAAGAAGTTATGACTTAAGTGCGATGGAATTTCAAATGCAATTGAGCGAACTTTACGAAGGAGTTAGTGTTGAGATGAATGATGACTAATATGAAATCGGGAAGACGCAACTCTTTTGCAGATTACAAACCGGATGCACACAACTGGATAACTTTGATGACCGGAGAATACTATCCAGATATATTACAAGAGGCTTGCCAACTTTACCAAGAAATTGGGTCTAAAGCCCCGTTACTTCGACTACGCTCAGCACATCGCCTTGTAGGACGGCTTTTCTTTAACTTCCGGATCATCTCTCTAAGCACGTCATTTTGAGTGCGCTCCGATTTCTCGCAATATTTCAAAAGTATTTCATACTCTTCGTTAGAACACCGAACCGTTAATTTTTTAAGGCCGTCATATTGCTGTCAACCTATGGTAGAATACTAGCATGAAAACACTGAAGTTTAAACTCTACGCACACAAACGGAATAGACACCTCAAGCGCACAATTAATGCTGCTGGGGTGATTTATAACCATTGCATTGCCCTACACAAAGAGTGTGGACAGGTTCTAGAAAAACTAGATTTATCAGTTCGAGAGTGGCGTTGTCCCTCCTGTCAATCGGTTAACGGAAGAGACGAAAACGCCGCTAAAAATATTCAAGCAGTCGGGGCATCGACTGTTAGCTTAGGTGATGTCAGACAGGCTAGTCCTGCAATTACTGCTTGAAGCTAGAATCAAGAGTGCGTTCACGCCCGGGAGTATGTCAAGAACCAGTTTTAGTAATGTTTGGACAATTACTCACGACTTCTGAATCATCAGTGCGCCTATTTATACAGATTTCAGAGGTTCCTAGCACATGGATGCGAGTTCAACTTCTCAGGGTGTTTCGCAAGTATGTTAGCCCTGAGATTCCAGTTGAAATGCTCAGAAGAAAAAAAAAGACAACGGATATTTGCAACCAGTTTGGAAGTCGTTTTAGGCCTGTTCAAGAAGTTCAAGCTGCATACATGACTCGTCCAATTCCCGACGAGGCAATGTCAGCTTTGTTGTGGGAATACAAAAGTCGTGGTAACAAAGGATACGACCTAACTGAAAGGTTTTTTTCCTTATTCCGCTTACATTTTCCATACTTGGCAATCCGAGGACCAGAGCGAGCCGGAAAAGATATTATGATGGGAAATGTGTTCGCAAACTATCCAAACCCGAAACGCCCTGTTGATTTTGCGATATACGATATTAATGAAAATGAATTGCTGGCAATAGGATTAGCACGATATGATTCAGATAGAGGTGGTGCACAAGAAGACGATCGAACAGGTGGCTATCGTAGCTGTGCCGATGAAATCCTCAGTTACACACAAGATCGCAACTTAAAAACTAAGGTAATTTTTTTAAATGATGGGCCTGGTCTTTTACTCGGTTCAATGTGGGATGACTACGCAAATATTGAAAATAGTTGGCCAGAAAGAATTATTGTATTGACACTGCGCATGGTTCCCGATCGGATTACAGTGGAATGGCTACGTTCTTGAAAATAGGAGTGACAATGGCTACTGGTATTTCTAAAAAACAATCGCAGGGTCAAGCTGCATCAAATTTTAGTGAAAGCCAACTAAACAATAACTTGGATGCGTGCTTTTCATATCCAGGAAAAGTGCCTGCAAGTGAAGTTTTAGACACCGATAGAGCTGAGTGTGTAAAACTGTGGCCTCGCAATGAACAGCCAAGTACGGCAAATGAAAACCGTCTTTACTATGGTGATAATTTACCAATTTTAGCATCTTTGCTCAAAAATAGTTCAGTAAAAGGTAAAGTAAAATTAATCTATATAGATCCGCCTTTTGCAACTAAAAGTATATTTAAATCTCGTTCTCAGACTGATGCTTATTCTGATTTATTAGCAGGCAACAACTATATTGAATTTGTTCGTAAAAGGTTGATATTGTTGAGAGAGTTATTAGCTGATGACGGTTCAATATACGTACATCTTGATGAAAATATGGCTTTTTATATCAAGGTAATTATGGATGAAGTTTTTGGTTCGCGTAATTTTAGAAACTGGATTACTCGTAAAAAATGTAACCCTAAAAATTACACAAAAAAGACTTATGGAAATGTTTCAGATTTTATTCTATTTTATAGTAAATCAGATAATTATATCTGGAATCGTCCAGTTGAAGAATGGACGGATAAGCGCGCTAACAAAGAATATGAATACATTGAAAAAGAAACTGGGAGGCGATATAAAAAGGTTCCGATTCATGCACCGGGAGTCCGAAATGGCGAAACTGGCAAGTCTTGGAGAGGGAGGAATCCGCCACCGGGAAAACATTGGCAGTTTCCACCTCAAACACTAGATGAGATGGATGCTAGAGGGGAAATATATTGGTCGGCGACTGGAAATCCCCGTCGCAAGATATATTTGGATAGTAGTAGTGGGATTCCAGTACAAGATATTTGGCTTGAGTTTCGCGATGCTCACAATCAAAATATTGAAATTACAGGTTATCCAACTGAGAAAAACCGCGATCTACTTAGTAGAATTATTCGAGCTTCATCAAATCCTGATGATTTAGTGATGGATTGCTTTGCTGGTTCGGGTACGACTTTGAGTGTTGCTTCGGAGTTTGGGAGGAAGTGGATAGGAATTGATAATAGTTCCGAGGCGATCGCCACTACTTTGCGCCGTTTTGCTAAGGGTTGCGAACCCATGGGCGCTTTTGTCAGCCAGCCCACATCCCTACACCAGAATACATCAAATGACGAGTCTCGACAATTATCGCTTTTTAACTTAGATGAATGTCGGTTTAAGGCTGAGTCTATACCTGAAAAAAGCGAGATAGTTAATAACTTTGCTCTTTATGCAACTGATTCCTTTGCTGGGGAACTAGAAGATATTGTGAAGCAATGGATAGAATGGCAGTAGCAGCGTAGAAAAGAATTCAAGCGCTTCTGTAAAGGCTCTTTCAGCAGCAGCATCCCGGTTTCCCCCGGACTGCTGCGATACCCCTTGACTAATTTTCATCGCACTGGGTGCAGCCACCGCCGGGACTCCTAGCAGGATAGCCACACCTACAGCTATCCCCCAAACCCACAGCCGGAGATTCATAAACACCCCTTAAACCAGACCTTGTTAATCGGTATCATAGTCGATTTGGTAAGGACACCGCACCGTGCCGTGTTCCTGCACTTCATAAACCTCGGATACGCTCTAACAGGTAAAATCAACCGAATTGGATGATGAAATTCTCCTTGCGAGTGCGATTCGGATATAACCACCGACAAAACGTCAATGGATATAACCATTGACGAAACACCAACGGATATAATCATCCACAAAACACCCACGGAGGACACGGCAATCCCAATTGGTGTCAACTTAACGTACAACCAATAGTCCGGCAGGGGTTTAAACCCCTGCCTCAAAGCGAAAGTCCTCTCGAAGAGGACTAATGAGTTCTTCAGTCCTCTTGAAGAGGACTTTGACTATTAGACAGGGAATTGATTCCCTGGCGGACTGCCGGGTAAGTGGGAGGACTGGCGGACTAAAAGCTTAAGTTGACACAAATGGGCTGGCGCGCCGTGTCCTGATGGTTCGGCTTCGCTCACTCTCAAATCTACTATCTACTATCTTTTTGATGCCTTTTATGAAAGCGAACAAAAAACTATTCAACCAATCGAATTTTGTTTTTACCCTGGGAATGCTCGCTGTGTTCCTCATGTCCTTAACTCTCCGTTTTTGGGAACTAGAGCGATTTAACACTTTCGTATTTGACGAGGTTTATTACGCTAAATTTGCCAACGATTATCTCACCAAAACGCCTTTTTTCAACGCTCACCCGCCGCTGAGTCAGTACATAATTGCCGTTGGCATCTGGCTAGGCACTCACCTTCCCTTCGGAAAAACCGCCGTAAACAGTATGGCTGGTTCCCTACTTTCTCCTTGGGATTACCGCTGGCTCAACGCTCTCACCGGCTCCTTTATTCCCCTAGTTGTGGGAGCGCTAGCCTATCAGCTCGTTAAACGCCGCAGTTATGCCTTTATTGCTGCTTTATTTGCCGCCTGCGATGGTCTATTTTTAGTCGAATCTCGCTACGCACTGAATAACATTTATCTAGTTTTATTGGGAATATTAGGTCAAATATTTATTTTAAAATCAGTGGAAAAAGAAGGCAAAAACCGCTGGGTTTTGCTAGGGCTATCGGGGGCTAGTTTCGGCGCTGCCACTGCTATTAAATGGAACGGATTATGGTTTCTTTTTGGAACTTATTTAATTTTAATCTGCGCTTGGATGGTGCAACTTACTCAACAAAATCAAGAAGAACCAGAACTGGAAAACCAGGAATTATCAACAATGCTTCCGGCGGTAAGTCCAGTCCAAAAATTGACGAAACTCAATTTTTTAGAAGTAGGGCTAAGTTTAGCTATTATTCCTATTGTAGTTTACAGCATCTCTTGGATTCCTCACCTCCACTTTAATCCAACTCCCGATTTCTGGCAGATGCAAACAGAGATTTTGACTTATCACCAGCGGATTAAGAGCGGCCCAGACGTGCATCCTTACTGTTCCGCGTGGTACGGTTGGCCTCTGATGCTGCGCCCGATAGTTTACTTCTACAAAACTGCTACGAATAATTCACAACCAGACCCTGTTTTGCCACCTTTGCCAACTGGTGCGACTAAGGTAATCTTTGACGTTCACGCGATGGGGAATCCCATGCTTTGGTGGCTGTCAACTTTAGCTTTAATATTAGTAGTAGTAATTTTGGTTAACCGCTTTTGGGTTTGGCAACAAACCCGTAACGAGGATTCTGTTACTCTCCTGGAACAGCAGCAGCTATTTGTGTTTCCGCCCACTACTGAAATGTGGTTAATGTTATACTTAATAGTTAACTGGGCTGCTAATTTGCTGCCTTGGGTAAAGGTGACTCGTTGTGTATTTTTATATCATTATATGGGTTGTTCTGTATTTGCAACGCTGGCACTTGCTTGGTGGGTTGACAGGTGGATTAATAGTCATCAAAATCGTCTCCGAGGGATGGCGGTGACAATTATTTTTATGGTTTTGGGTGGTTTTGCTTTCTGGATGCCTATTTATTTGGGACTCCCTTTGTCGGAACTTGAATGGAAAATTAGGATGTGGCTTCCCTCTTGGATTTAAGTTATACCAGAAGGAAGAAAATTAGAGGAGTGACAAATTGCCCAGAAAAACAGCGGATATAGAAGGGATGGCGCGGACACCTCATCTTGTTGAACTAAACAAAGAAATCCGTGAATTGATTATAGACTATGCCATAGGAGCGGCTATTTTGGGACTGAATCCACTCCCAGGAACTTTGACTTTTACATTGCTGGCTGCTAGTGTGTTGCTGTTAAAGATGATGCGGGATATTGGGGGTAAATGGGGCTATCCCAAAGGTCAAGATGCTTTGGCGATCGGAGGCAATTTTTTTGGTGGTGTGGGTTCTTTTTGGATTGCGTTTATGGCTTGGATCTCAATGTATGTTGCGGGTTTGTTTGTGCCTTTTGTTGGGGGTTTTGCGGTGGCATCATCGCTGTTTGCCCTGACTTGGAGATTGGGACAAGCAACGCACCTTTATTATGCCAGTGGTTGTCAAAAGAGTCAATTGTCTAATATCAAATCTAAAATTATTTGAGTTATGGTAAAGTATATTAATTTAAAACTTACCCGCCGAAAATTCTTACTTGGAGGATTAGCCGCCGCGTCGGCTGCGACGGCAATACCTGAATATTTGCGCCGTCTAGCAGAAAGCGATCGCCAGAAACAAGTTTTAGCCTTACTCAACGACAGAGATGCCGATAAATTTTTCCAAAAAACCTTAGAAGCTGATGCTAAAAAAATTAATGAAGCGCGACAAATTCAGGCATCTGTTAAGTTATCTCCCCCACCTATTCCCTACAATCGTGAGATTTCTAAACTGCTGATTCAGTGCAGCAAATTAGCCACGCAACAGTACCTCAAAGGCAAGATCGATCCTAGCTATAATGGCGATATCAAATCGCTGCCAGCTTACACGGCTCAATTCAAAGACTATACTCAAGTTTCTGCGCTCAAAGGAGTAGAAGCGAGTATTTCAGAACAAGTAGAGGTAGATATTCCTCAGTCACCAACATCCCCAAATAGCGATACAGATCCCATCGGCGACAATGTAGATAATGCTCAGAAGGTAATTAAAAATACTGCTAAAGAAGTAGTTAAGATAAAAAAGAAAATTCCGGTTTATTTTGGTTTTGTTCTGAGTTCAAAAAAACACAATATTATTGTGTTTCGTGGTACTCAAAGAACCATTGAATGGATACTTAATATCAATGCCCTTTATGCTACAAACGATCGCAAAGTTGCCAGTCCGTTGTATGGTGCTATTCACCCTGGTTTTTCTACAATCTACAGTAATATTTCTGTTCAAACCCTTGAGGCTGCCAAAAAGCTAAATCCGTCGGTTCCTTGCTACATATCGGGACACAGTTTGGGTGCTGCGATCGCTACTTTAGCTGCGATCGACATTGCGGTGAATATTCCTCGATTGCAAAAGCAAGTCCAGTTGTACACTTATGCTAGCCCCAGGGTAGGCGATCGAGTTTTTGCCAGAGAGCACAATCGAGTTGTACCCAACAGCTATCGAGTGGTGAATTTAGCAGATGCTATTACCCTTGTACCTTTTACTGTATTCTTTAAAACTGAATATGTCCATGTTGGTGAAGAATGGTCTTTTTTGGCGCAAAATGGTGATGTGATGCCGAATCATGTGGTGGATACTTACCGAAGTGCGATCGACAAAGAAGCTGAAACCAATAAACCGCGAAACTATCCCAATTCAGGCTTGAAATAGGGTGGATTCGGCGATTGAAATCCCTAAGCAAATCAAACTTTCGGGGAGCATCCCGATTTTGCATAGGCGAAGCATGACCGCAGACAATTTATTAGTGATAACCAGAGATTTACAGCGGTCATGCTTCGCCCCTACGAATATATTTGCAAAACACAGATGCACCAAACTTTAGTCCCAGCAGATGGGGATTAATTAATTTAAGATGGTGTTCCAGATTTATGATATAATGCTCGATAAACAGGTTCGCCGCGTTGGAGTCTACCAATTTCTCTTTCCGTCGCCACAGGTAGGGGATTTTCTGCTAACCATTCGCCATTGTTTTGACGCTGAAAACTAGGGTGAGATGAAAAGCGATCGCACATTTCCGTTTCTACTTCTTCAATATCAGATTGCATAAAAACTTCGCCACCAATTGCCATATAAGTTGCAAAATCATTGACTAATTCCGGTTGCACTACCCGCCGTTTATGGTGTTTGTTTTTAAACCAAGGATCGGGAAATTGAATGCTAACTCGCTGCAAAATACCTGGCGGCAAAGTTTCTAAAATGGGCTTCAGAGAACTATTGGCATTGCCAAATAAATAGTGGAGATTTGTCAAGCCTTTTTCATCCCGCCAAACATTCGCCTCTTCTACCAGAGGTTCCCGAATTTCTAATCCTAGAAAATTCCAGTCTGTTTGGAGTTGCGCCATGTGCCACAAAAACCTTCCCCTACCGCAACCGATATCTAAATGCAGTGGCAAATTTAAGTCAGCATAAATTTTTGTCCAATCCGGGGGATTTACGGATGCTTGATATCGAATGGATAGGGGATTGACGTGTTCCCGAACTCTAACTCTTGCCAATTTTGATGTCTCCTTAATGTGATTTTTAACCGCAGATGAATGCAGATTAATGCTGATAATTATTGATTTTTGCGATGGAGTATATTTTTTTTCACGAATTAGCGATCGCCAAATTAGAAATGAAAAATGGCATGATTACGATTTTTCATTTCTAATTATTGTATCAAGCTTCTGGTTCAATGCCTGCTGCTCTTAATTGTGCAGCTAGTCTTTCCGATCGTTCTCGTTCTTGTTCCGCTTGCTGTTGAGCGATCGCCCTTTGCTGCCTTTCTCTTTCTACCATTTCTGCTCCCCACAATAACATCTGTCCGCTTTCATCCCACCAGCGCAACCAATATCCGGTTCTTTCGGCTTTTGTTCCCTGCCAAACACCCAGAAATAGCCCAACTCCTGCAACCCAATAACGACCATTTAAATCGGGTTGCTGTGGTTGATACCTTCCTCCTGAATCCAACTGGTAGACTTCTAGCACTCCGGCGGCGGGTTCAAAGATTACATAGATTGGAACTCGCAATACTTGTTCGTAAAAAAACCATTTACCGGGGGGATAACTTGGCTTGATTGAATATTCATCGTTGGGACTAGCTGACAAGAACTCCATCACGATCGCCGGAATGTCCCCTTCTAAGTTGGGAGTGTAACTGCGGCGAATTTCTTGACTGGGAAGCGCTTGTACGTTGCGGGCATAAAACCAATCTGGAGCTTTGATAACTAGCTTGCTGTCTACTGTCGCACAAATGCCCATATTTGGAGCAATTAATATTCCTGCTACTATTAGCCCTGCAATTTCTAAGATTTCTCGCAAGGCAGCAGCGAGCAAGGGCTGGTCGATGTTTTCCACAGGTTCCTCGTCTAAAATAAAATCGGCGGGCAATTTTTCCCAGGTAATTTTCAAGTCGGCTGTACTGACTGTCATGGTATTTTACCTCTTATGGAGATTGCTGGAGTGCGGTTTTCAATACTTCTTGATGAAAGAGCGATCGCCCTACTATAAATTTTATCCTGTCTGGCGATAAGGCGTCGCCGTTAGCATAGTGTTCGATCCAGGTTTTACTGATTAAATAAGGATCGTCTGGCAAGTCTGATAATAAATATCCCGGCATTTCTAACTCGTCCATCAAATGACTAACTTTCGGATCGTAGCTGAGGGCAAAACAGCGACATTCTTCTGAAGCTGCCATAATTAAACTATGGTAGCGCATCCCGATCGCCATTTCTACTCCCCGGAACACTCCTTTGAGTTTCCTGGGGTCTGCTAAACTTAGGATACGACTCCTTTTTGGTAGGGCTTCATGCAAATATTTGGCAATTTCTAAGTCTTGGGAAGCTTGAAATGGTAGCAATAAAATTAACGTGCGGGTGGCTTTTTGAAAGTCCACTAAAGCTTGAGTTAAGATAGATAACCGAGCCGGAGTTAGGCTAGGATGCGATCGCAAACAAACCGCAACTCTGGGCGCTGGTAAATCCCACAAACCCGACACTGGTGAATTTTCCAAAGCCCACACCGGATCGGGCGCTAAAGTAAAGGGAATTTCCCAATCTGCTAGCAGGGTAGCAGAGCCTTTATCCCGCACGCTAACCGCCGTACATCCAGTAAAACACCGCTGAGATAACTTACGGGTAATATCTCGATTCAAAGGCCCAATTCCCTGGGCCCAAGCCACAGTTTTTAATCCCATTTGTTGTGCTAATCCCATCAAGCCGCCATAATAAAATGGGCTGATCGTGCTAGTAGTGTCTTGGATTAAACTGCCGCCACCCCAAATTAGGGCATCGGAGGTGCGGAGTGCTTCGAGGACTTGAAAGGCATTCATGCGATCGCGCGCAGCTACACCATAACGCTGTTTAGTCTCGACAGGATTGCCAGAAAGGACGATCGGTGTCACATCATCTGGTAACATTTGCAGTAGCGAGGCTAATAGCGCCTCGTCGCCACCGTTGCCTTTACCGTAATAGCCGCACAAAATTGCTCGCATTTTTACTTTTTTCTTAGTTTACGATGGGGAATCTAACTATTACAATATCTAATCAATACATCTTGCATCTTATTTCAGAATACAAACAATGCACGCTTTGTCAATTCCCACCTGGATTATTCACATTTCTAGTGTCGTCGAGTGGATTGTCGCCATCTGGTTAATTTGGACCTACGGCGAAGTTACTCACAACCGAGCTTGGTGGGCCCTTTCCGCCGCCATGTTACCCGCCCTCGTCAGCGCTATGTGTGCCTGTACATGGCACTATTTTGATAACTCTCCAGCCCTAGAATGGATTGTTACCCTGCAAGCCGCCATGACTCTCATCGGCAATTTTACTCTATGGGCGGCTGCTTGGTGGATTTGGCGATCGGCTCAAACAACAGAAAAAATTAAACAGGACTAGAATTTGGTCAGAAAAATCCCCCATTCACCTATTATTACATCTCCCAAAAAGCCTGTCTTGAACAGGCATAGAGCCTGTTCCACAATAGTTATGGGATCTGTCTAATGATGATATTTCACCGTTATTGTTTACTTAAAATTAATTAAATCGGTGACATCATTATTTCGACTCCCAAATCTTTTTATTTTATCTTTCTCTACCCCCATGGTGTACAATCTAAAATCTCAGATCTCATATCTTAAATCCCTATGTCTTTCGTTGGTTTGCACATCCACAGCGATTACAGCCTGCTAGACGGGGCATCTCAGCTACAGCAGCTAGCAGAGCGGGCGGTGGAATTGGGGATGCCCGCGATCGCCCTTACGGATCACGGAGTCATGTATGGCGCGATCGAACTGATTAAAGTTTGTCGCAATAAAAATATTAAACCCATTATTGGCAACGAAATGTACGTTGTCAACGGCGACATCGAAGTCAAAGTTCGAGGTAGAAGAAAATACCATCAAGTTGTTTTAGCTAAAAACACCCAAGGTTATAAAAACTTAGTTAAATTAACTACAATTTCCCATTTAAAGGGAATGCCAGAAAGAGGAATTTTTGCCCGCCCCTGCATCAACAAAGAACTACTCAAACAATACTCCGAAGGCTTAATTGTTACCAGCGCTTGTTTGGGTGGAGAAGTTCCCCAAATGATTATGCAAGGAAAGCTAGATGTCGCCCGCGAAGTCGCCAAATGGTATCAAGAAGTATTTGGCGAAGATTACTACTTAGAAATACAAGACCACGGTTCCCAAGAAGACCGACTTGTGAATGTAGAAATTCTCAAAATTGCTCGCGAACTAAACATTAAAATAGTCGCAACAAATGATTCTCACTATATTTCTTGCAACGACGTAGAAGCTCACGATGCTTTGTTGTGTATTAACACCAATAAACTAATTGAAGAAGAAAAGCGAATGCGCTACAGCGGCACAGAGTATTTGAAGTCCGCAGACGAGATGGCGCAACTATTTCAAGACCATTTGGATGCTGAAACCATCCAAGAGGCGATCGCAAACACGCTAGAAGTAGCAAACAAAGTATCAAGATATGACTTAACAGGAGAAGCTCGGATTCCCACCATTCCAATTCCCCCAGAACATACCGCCGATACCTATGTAGAAGAAATATCCTGGCAAGGACTATTAGAACGCCTCAAATCCCGCACCAAAAATGAAATACCTCCCGTCTACAAACAAAGACTAGAATACGAACTCAAAATGATTCAGCAAATGGGATTTTCTGAATACTTTTTAGTAGTTTGGGACTACATCAAATACGCCAGAGATAACAATATTCCCGTCGGACCAGGACGCGGTTCTGCCGCAGGTTCTCTAGTTGCCTACGTCCTCAAAATTACCAATATAGACCCCGTACACCACGGATTACTATTCGAGCGATTTCTCAATCCCGAACGCAAATCTATGCCAGATATTGATAGCGATTTCTGCATCGAAAGACGGGATGACATGATTAAATACGTGACCGACAAATACGGAGAAGACCGCGTAGCGCAAATTATCACCTTTAATAGAATGACATCAAAAGCTGTCTTGAAAGATGTTGCCAGAGTTTTGGGCATCCCCTACAAAAAAGCAGACGAAATGGCAAAAATGATTCCTGTGTCGCGAGGAAAACCGGAAAAACTCAAAGTGATGATTTCCGGTGAAACACCTGCACAGGAATTTAGAGACAACTACGAAAATACAATTTGCATCAATGCAGAAACAGGCACCGAAGTCCCAGTCCGTCAGTGGATTGATATGGCAATTCGCATAGAAGGAACCAACAAAACCTATGGCGTTCACGCCGCCGGTGTGGTGATTTCTTCCCAGCCCCTAGATGAAATTGTACCGCTGCAAAAGAATAACGAAGGTGCTGTGATTACCCAATATTTCATGGAAGATTTGGAATTTTTGGGGTTACTAAAAATGGACTTTTTGGGACTGAAAAATTTAACAACGCTCCAAAAAACCGTTGATTATGTTAAGCAAACGCAAGATATAACCATCGATGCCGAAGGCTTACCTTCTGATATAGAACGCAGAGCTCAAGAGACATTTACTAGAAACAACAAGTTACCCGGTGATGTAGCAAAAACTTATAAACTCTTAGAAAAAGGAGATTTAGAAGGTATTTTTCAGTTAGAATCTTCTGGGATGCTGGATGTAGTAAAAAAAATTAAACCTTCTTGTCTGGATGATATTTCTTCTATTCTTGCACTTTACCGTCCCGGCCCCCTGGATGCTGGTTTGATTCCACAATTTATCGATCGCAAACACGGCAGAGAGGTCGTTAAATACGACCATCCACTGTTAGAACCAATTTTAAAAGAGACTTACGGAACCCTTTGTTTCCAAGAGCAAATTATGCGGATGGCTCAAGATTTAGCCGGATATTCTTTGGGTCAAGCTGACTTGCTGCGTCGCGCCATGGGGAAGAAAAAAGCAGAGGAAATGCAGAAGCAAAAGGAAACATTTATTGATGGGGCAACTAAAAATGGTGTCCCTCAAAAAATTGCCGAAGAATTGTTCGATCAAATGCTTAATTTCGCGGAATATTGCTTTAATAAATCCCATTCAATGGCCTATGCCTACATCACTTATCAAACTGCTTATTTAAAGGCAAATTTTCCTGTAGAATATATGGCTGCACTGCTGACTGCTAACAGTGGCGACCAGGATAAAGTACAGAGATATATCGCTAATTGTCTCAAGCTGGGTATCGAGGTAGAGCCGCCGGATATCAATAGTTCTGAACTGACGTTTACACCGCTCAAGATGAAACCACCTGCAAAAGATAAAATTTTGTTTGGGATTTCGGCGGTCAAAAATGTGGGTGAGGGTGCAATTGAAAATATTTTAGCTGCGCGAAAGGAAGGGGGGGATTTTAAATCTTTACCCGATTTGTGCGATCGCGTCAATCTTCATGCTGTCAACCGCCGCGCCTTGGAAGCATTAATTCAATGCGGAGCCTTTGACAAAATTGAGAATAACCGCCAGCAATTAATCAACGACATGGAAGGGGTAATTAAATGGGCCCAAGACCGTAAAAAAGACCGAGAAAGCGGTCAAGGTAATCTATTTGACTTGTTAGGTGGGATGAACTTTGGGAAGTCTGCGAATAAGTATGAGTCTGCGCCAAAATCTAAAATAGTCAAAGATTTTGATCCACAAGAAAAGTTGCGATTTGAAAAAGAATTGCTCGGATTTTATGTATCAGAACATCCCCTGAAAATTTTGCTCTTAGTAAACCAAGAACCCGATGTCGTTACTCTCCAAGAACTAGCAGAAAAGAAGGGAAAAGTATCAGTTATTGCCATGATTAGTGCTATCAAACCCGTAGTTACTAAAAAAGGTGAGAAAATGGCAATTTTGCAATTAGAAGATTTAACAAGTCAAGTCAAAGCTGTGGTATTTCCCAAAACTTACGAACAGATTGGCTCCCATATTACAGAAAATGCTGTGTTAGTGATTAGTGGAAAAATTGAGAAAGATGGGGAGGAAATTCAGATAATTGTAGACGGTGCTAAACCATTAACAGCAGTAGAGACTGGAGAAGAAACAAATCCCTTAGAAGTAGAAGAGCCAAAAACTTGGGAAACCGAACCACTCAACAGGGTACAAGTACCAAAACCTGTAGCAGTTTTACAAATTGTGATTATTAACTTGACACCCCAGCAAATAAAAGATACCAAAAAACTGAATTCTCTCAAAGCTATTTTGCAAGAACTTTCCAATCGAGGACAAGATGGTAGCGTTTCGGTGGGGGGAATTGTGGTAGGTGAATATTCCTGTCAACCCCTTCGCATTAGCCCTCAATTGTGGGTGCAAGATGGCGAAGAAACTGTTAGCCGTCTTAAGTCTGCGGGATTTGATGCTCGCATTTTTCCCCTGAATAATCATGGGGATGTTCTCGTATTTCGAGAAATGCGCGATCGACTAAATTTACACTCTTGGGCTAGTCGTTTACTGGGTACAGAACCCGATCGCATTTCTCGTTATCTGAACTATCTCACTCAATCATCACCAACCGCAATCCATCCCTTTTAGAGATAGCAGAAATAGTAAATCCACATCCTCAAAAGTGAAATAAAAAAGACTAAAACACTTTGTTTTTCTGCATTGTGCCTTTTGGCTTTTTGTTACTCCCACCGATAAATCCCTTCACTCTTGAGAAACTAGGGAGCATCCCGATTTTGCATAGGCGAAGCATGACCGCTGTAAATCTCTGGTTATCACTAATAAATTGTCTGCGGTCATACTTCGCCCCTACGAATATATTTGCCAAATTGAGATGCACCCAGAAACTATTCCGGTGAAGATTCTTTGGCTTTAATCACCGCTTCCCTAAATCCTAAAACTACTAAAATATTCGCAATTGTTAAAAATAATTCCGCTGAACCGTGAAGCCAGTCAACATTTGCTAGGGATTCGTTATAAGCAACTTTTGCATAAATTGCCGCGGGAATCGTCACACCCACAAACACGAGAGTACCATAAAACCCCATCAGAGCTAAACGTGGTGTTTTTCCCGATTTAGTCAAAAACCAGAGAAATCCCAAGTATGGAAACAGAGACAAAACAAATAAATTTTCTTTAGCAATCATTAGCGATCGTTAGTAATTCGTGATTGACCAGATACTATCATAAATCAAAATTTTAAGATTATTGACAACAATTTTAAAATTTTAATATTTAATTTGAAAGATGCACCACTTTCCCTCGAAACTCTACAGACTCACCCAAGCACCGTAGATATTACCAAAACTCACAACACGAAGGCAGTATGTAAAACTCCTTCCTCCTTCTCCCATCTACAGACAAAACCCACAGACAAAACCGATAAATATTCCCCTAAGCACCGTTTTTATTCAAGAATAATTTCAAAGAACGCAGTCTCTTGATTGCCATGTATAACATCTCTATCCAGCAATCAGAAACTGAGAGTTGACAAAAGTGTTTTTTTTGCTAGGAGGAATCAAGGAAGTATGGCTAAAATCATCTAGATTTAAGCAGAGTTTTCTATCTTCCAGAATGAATTCTGTGATTTTAGCATCCAAATCAAAATACACTCCGCAATCCCAAATTAAGAACTCCAAGCGTCCGTGAAAAACCCTAACTTCCAGTTGAATAGGAGTTTCAACGGGCAGATTTTTGTGAGCGTGACGAACTGCATTAGTGAAACCTTCAACCACTGCTAGCTGAAGCGCGTACCAACTCTCACTAGGAAACGATAAATCCTGCAATTGCTCAAACAACTCGAAAACTTTAGTTACATCATTTAAATCAGTATTTACTTGCAGGTTAAGTGCTCTAACGGGAATATCATCTAATACTTCTTCCTGTTGTTTTGCATCCAGCCAATCCCACCGATTTAAAAAATTTACTAACCCATCTAAAGCACTGGCTTTTTGAATTTTTTCGTGTCGAACGGGGCCTTGTGTTTCGTAACTTTTACTCAGTAACAAACAATTGCGACCATCGAAAGTGCGGGTGTAACTTACCTGGTCTGCAATCTGCCACATGAGTTTAATACCTCGGCCGCCTTCTGCCAGTTCATCTATGCTAGTAGACATTTGTTCTCCTCGTCTGAAAGTGTTAGCTTTAATCAATTTGCACACCCGCCGTTTACTAGCCGTACTTTTTTATACTTTCGTACTCAGTATTATTTCGGCGATTACACAAGAATGCTATCTTTTTTCTAGAAGCCAAGGCATCAGCAATATGTCTAAAGACTCTAAGCCAATTGGCTTAGTTACTCAACACCTGTACGCAGACCATTACCCTCCGTAGTAAAACAAAACTTAACAGAGTATAAATATTCCTCCTTTGTACTCTAAATTCGTTTGTTCTAGGGGGTGTAACCCCTACATGGAGAACCCTTTGATTGCTGAGACTGCTGATGGCTCAGATATTCTAGCCCACCCTCAAACCCCTACTGTTACCGGAACTTTCACCCGAACTACGTAAGTAATATTTGCTATGACCCAAATCCAACGGACTATTCTGACAGCAGCAATAGTGCTGCTACCATTTTTCGCAGCAGTTCCCTTACCAGCTCAAAATTTGTCCCTAGTCCAGCGACTGTTAGAAACCAGAGGATGTCCAGGATGCGACCTATTTGGAGCTTCCTTGAACCGTGCAGACCTGTTTGGAGTTGATTTAAGCGGTGCTATCCTGAGCAGGGCAGACCTGATTGATGCCGATTTAACCGGGGCTGATTTAAGGGAAGCTAATTTAAACAACGCCAACATGAGAAATGCCTTTTTGAGCAACGCTGACATCAGCAAAGCTAACATCAGCAGGGCTGACATCAGGGGAGCGAACTTAGAAAATGCTAACCTCAGCGAGAGTTCTCTCAGAGAGGCTTCTCTTCAGTTTACTAATTTAAAATGTACGAATTTGAGTGCATCTCAACTAAGTGGGACAGATCTCAGGAATGCGGATTTAACTGGTGCAAATCTCAGCGGTGCAGATCTGACAGAAGCGGATTTAACTGGTGCAAATCTCACTGGTGTAGATCTCAGAAATGCGAACCTCAGCGATGCTAGATTGATTAAATCCAATCTCAAAGATGCCAATTTATGCGGTGCCCGGATGCCCAACAAAAAAACATCTCAGCGAGGTTGTCCAACTAAGAAAGGGGAATCTGAATCAATCAAGATGAATAATTACTGCAATTACTGTCCAGCCCTTTGAATCTTTTCAAATTCAAGAATTAGGCGATCGCAGTTAGATGCCCGACTTTTTTTAATATTTCGGGTATCTGGATTATTCTGTTTACTATTTAATGTTTAATCGTGTTTCCCTGTTGAAAAAAATTGCTGATTTTTTCGAGATATTCAGCACCAGCAAAGTCTGCTAAATTATTGTGACCGGCATCTGGAACTATGTACAACTGTTTGGGTTGAGGGGCTGCATCGAACAGTTTTTTGCTCATTGCAACGGGAACTACAGTATCAGCGGTTCCGTGAATAAATAGTACAGGCATTTCCAGGCGATCGACTTTAGCAATAGAATCAAACCGCTGTCTCAGCAATAAATCAATGGGAAATATCCGATACACTCCAGACTGAAAGTCTACCATTTCCCGTGCCGAAGTAAAAGAGCCTTCCACTATTAACCCGGCGGCTTCGGGGTTTCGCACTGCTAAATCGATCGCGATCGCCCCTCCCAAAGAATGACCATAAATATAAATTTGCTTAGGGTTAATTCCCCGTTGTTTCACTAAATAATCCATAGCGAGTTGAGCATCTTCATAAACCTGAGATTCTGTCGGAAACTCGCCCTGGCTTTTTCCATAACCGCGATAATCTATGAGGAATACGGACATACCTAACCGATGAAATCGATTAGCGTGTTCCACGTTGGCCCCTACATTTAAACCATTCCCGTGCAGGTATAAGACTACCCCCCCTAACCCCCCCTTATAAAGGGGGGGGACAGGAGTGGAGCCTTCCTTGTGAAGGGGGGGGACAGGAGAGGGAGAGACGGGTTTGTCATTGTTTAGGGGAACGGATTTTCTTACTCCCCCCCTTGCTAAGGGGGGGCTGGGGGGGGTATCGGATGTGGGAATCCACCAGCCGTGTACGCTTTCTGCTCCACCAGTTTTACTGGAAATTGGGAGCACTACATCTTGATATTTCAACTGAAAATCTTTGGGAGTTGAAGAGATCGCCTGCGTCGGAAAAAAGATAAACTTACCTTGCGCTACAAATAAATAGACACAAGCACCAGAATAGGCGATCGCCAGAAATATCCCAAAACCGATGAAAGATTTAGACAAAATTAAGACCAGCAAGTTATTCATGGGAAATAGGAGAGTGCACGGCTAATTGGCCATTAGTCAAAAATTATGGCTAATTATGAATTGACATAATTAGCCATAATCCATTACTAACTTGCGCCGCAGCATTCCGCCTAATTTCAAAAATCAATGCAATTTCGGGCTATGCAAGTGCCAATTGGTAGACTGCTCGTAAGCGTGAGCCACTTGAAATAAGCGAGATTCTTGCAAAACATTACCAATCAGTTGTATGCCCACCGGTAGTCCCTTATCATCAAAGCCACAGGGCAAACTCAAAGCGGGCAAACCAGCCAGATTCACCGGAATAGTCATCAAATCTGACAAATACATACTCAAGGGATCGTTGAATTTTTCGCCCGCTTTAAAAGCCGTAGTTGGAGCTGTAGGACAGACTAAAACATCAACTTGAGCAAAAGCTTTCTCAAAGTCTTCTTTAATTAAAGTCCGAACTTTTTGAGCTTTTAAATAGTAGGCGTCGTAATATCCCGCCGAGAGAACATAAGTGCCGATCGCAATTCGGCGCTTCACCTCGGAACCAAACCCTTGAGAGCGAGTTTTGGCATACATATCCAAAAGATTGTCAGAGTCAGCAGCCCGGAAACCGTACTTAACTCCATCATATCTCGCCAAATTAGCCGAAGCTTCCGATGGAGCAATAATGTAGTAAGTGGGCAAACCATAGCGGAACCTGGGACAAGAAACTACTTGAATTTCTGCTCCCAACTTTTGAAATAGTTCGATCGCCTTAGTAACACATTCTTTCACCGCAGGCTCTAACCCTACACCAAAAGTTTCTTTAATTACCCCGATTCTAATCTGACCTTTCGGGCGCAAATTAGGTCTCAAAGCTTGAGCATAATCAGGAATTTCCACATTCAGACTCGTGGAATCTCTCTGATCGTAACCGGCGATCGCCCCCAACAAAATTGCCGTATCCTCAACAGTCCGGCCAAAGGGGCCGATTTGATCGAGAGAAGAAGCATAGGCCACCAAACCGTAGCGAGAAACCAACCCATAGGTCGGTTTTAGCCCCACCAAGCCACAAAAAGAAGCTGGTTGACGGATCGAACCTCCAGTATCCGAACCCAAACTCACAACGCATTCTCCCGCCGCTACCGCAGAGGCAGAACCGCCAGAAGAACCACCGGGAACCCGCTCTAAGTCCCAAGGATTCGCTGTAACTTGATAAGCAGAAGTTTCTGTCGAACTCCCCATTGCGAACTCGTCCATGTTCGCCTTACCCACAATCACCGCACCAGCGGCTTGGAGTTTCGAGACAACAGTGGCGTCGTAAGGAGGGACAAAATTCTCCAAAATCCGAGAGGCGCAGGTTGTGGGAACGCCATTGGTACACATATTGTCTTTAACGGCGATCGGGATTCCGGCCAAGAGCCCAATTTCTTCTCCGGCGGCTATTTTGGCATCCACTTGGACTGCCTGTGCCATTGCGCGGTCTGCTGTCACGCACAGAAAGCTTTTTAATTTTGGCTCTAGCTGGGTAATACGGTCTAATGCTTCTTGAGTAATTTCCACAGCAGAGCGTTCTTTATTGACCAGTTGTCGGTGCAACTCGCGGATGGATGCCATGCTCGTACCTTTATTTTTTCTACTTTCGGCTTATATGTCAATATAGCTGGCAATTGCACCTGGTTACTGCCGGGTGCAAAGTCCGCATCTGAGGTGGGTGCGGATACTGTTGCCGAGGGATGATGTTGGTGGCGAAAGGTTCCCTGGCGCGATCGGGAGTCAGCAGATACAGTTGGTGGCAGCAGTCAAGTTCCATTCAGCCTCATAAAAAATTGGTATAGGTGGGTTATTTTATTGGCAGACTGTGCTATTCTAAAAAGTTGGTTATAAAAAATTCATCAACAGCAAAACGTGCCCCCAATATACATACTTGGGGCTGGGCCTGCGGGTCTAGCTGCCGCTTATACCCTCACACAGCAAGGTCAAACAGTTGTCGTCGTTGAGCGAGAATCGCAAGTTGGCGGACTCGCTAAAAGCATCAAGTACCAAGGGTTTATTCTCGACCTCGGCCCCCACCGCTTTTACACTAAAATTCCCCCCGTCCTCAAACTCTGGAACGAAGTTTTGGGCACCGAACAAGTCACAGTCAGCCGCCTCACCCGCATTTACTATAACGGCAAATACTTTAGCTATCCCCTCAAAGCCTTAGAAGTCTTATTTGCCCTCGGTATAGTTGAAAATATACGCATCTTTTTTTCTTATTTAGCAGCAAAACTGTTACCCAACCGCCACCCTAAAAACTTTTCAGAATGGGTAACAGCTAAATTTGGCAAGCGTTTATTTGAGATATTTTTTGAAGCTTATACAGAAAAACTTTGGGGGATTCCCTGCACTGAAATTAGTGCTGAATGGGCCGCCCAGCGGATTAAAGGACTTTCCCTGCTAAAAGCACTTCGCACGGCTTTTTTTGGTAGTGATGGCAAAGTTAAAAGCCTAATCGATCAATTTCAATTTCCCCGTTTAGGCTCAGGGCAATTATACGACAAAATCAGCGACTATCTACTGGAAAAAAATCAGGAAATTCTCCTGAATACAGAAGTAGTGCGGGTGCACGAACACAACAGCCGCGTCACTCAACTGACTCTGAGAAATCGTCACACCGGAGTAGAGTCAACGGTTGGCTGTAGTGCAGTGATTTCCTCAGTGCCGCTGAATACATTAGTAGAACAAATGATTTTGCCCCCCCCCGTAAGCAAATCTTATCATTGGCGCGATCGCTCAAGTTTCGCAACACAATTCTCGTTTATCTAATAATTGAAGGGAGCCAGTTATTCCCTGACAACTGGCTTTATATCAACGAGCCCAGTGTCAGCGTCGGGAGGGTGACTAATTTTGCCAATTGGTCGCCCCAGATGCTACCGAACCAGCACCAAACGCCTTTATGCTGCGAATATTGGTGTAATTTTGACGAACCGATGTGGCGGCAGCCGGAAGCTGAACTTTTGAGTTTGGCCGAACAAGAATTGAGAAAAATTCAGTTGCTTCGCGATGAGAAGATTGCGGGAGGTTTTGTAGTTCGCTTGCCCCGTACTTACCCAATTTATGCAGGGGATTACAAACACATTTTATCAGAAATTCAAACTTATATCAAGCAATTTGAGAATTTGCAAGTTGTGGGTCGTTACGGTGCTTTTAAGTATAACAACCAAGACCATAGTTTGTTGATGGGAATTTTAGCGGCCCAGAATGTGTTGAACCCAGGGAAACATGACCTTTGGGAGGTAAATTCTGACAGTGAATATGTCGAGGAAGCGAGTGTTGATGCTGCGACTACAGCCGCTAGGCTAGCTGGTGTTGGGAGGCGACGAAAAATCCTACATTTTTTGCAACAACGAATATCAAAGAAGAGATTTTAGTGGGACTGAGAAACCTGGTTTTTTACGATAATACTTCGTTATCACCCACAGATTTGGTAAAAAACCCGGTTTCTGACTACCTTGCGTAAGGCCCGATCGATTTATTGCTTTCAATGAGAATTAAATAGATGAATAATACAAAAATTTATGGCTTTAATTTCACAATCAGGGGAGTGCTAACAATAGCTTTTTTACTGAGGTGCTTATTAACAAGTGTGGTCTTTGCTATTAACCACACATCAGGAGCGTACACTCTAGACACCGAATCATACCTGATAACAGCCAGAAAGTTAATAGAGTCAGGTCAATTTGCAAATAGCGTACAGCCTGAAATCTTCCGCACTCCTGGCTATCCACTATTATTAATACCAGGAATTTTATTAGGTCATCAAGAACTTGTGGCAATCTTCATTCAAATAATGCTGAGCTGCTTCACGATATTTCTAATATATAAAATTGCATTGGCTATTTGGGGTGAAAGCAAAATTGCAACTTTTTGTGCCTTGCTGTACGCAGTTGAACCAGTATCTATCCTATGGCTGACGCTGCTGATGCCTGAAACTCTGTTTACGGCCTTAATCACCTTATTCATGTATCTACTGATAAAATACTTTACTGAAAAGTCGTGGAAATATTTACTATGTGCAGCAATTACCTTGGCTGCATCTATTTATGTCCGACCTATAGGGTATTATTTATCTTTCCTTATCTCTGCTATATTATTGATAGATAGCTTAACAAAAATTCAAAAAAATAAGATTTTGATGATTCATGCTTGCGTCTTCTTTATAGTCGCGATGGGTAGCGTTGGCATTTGGCAAGTCAGGAACTATGTAAAAACGGGATATTCGGCATTTGCGGCTGTTTCTGATTACAATCTATATTGCTATAACGGTGCATCTGTAATTGCTAAACAAAAAAATATAACATTTGAAGAGATGTCTGAACAGCTTGGATGTAATAATCCCGCAAAGTATTTAAAATTTCATCCCGAACAGCAAGAATGGAGTCAGAGCAAAATTTATCGTTACATGGGGAAAGAAGGGAAAAAAATGATTATGAGCAATACTTGGGATGCGTCAATTATTCATTTAGAAGGAACTCTTAGAACCTTGATTGAGACACCCGCAAGGCTGTACCTAAAACGATTCACTAAGCAACGTAATCCTGCTCTAAGTCCTTCCTCTCAAATTTCTAAACTTTTAACTGGTCAAACAAGCTGGAGAGCAATATTTAGTGATTTTCACCTTTCGCCTCTACTCTTTTTTTCTGACTTAAGCTTGTTATTAATATCAGGAGTTTATCTGTTAGGTGTGACTGCGGCCTTACTATCCAGTAATTTCCTGAAAAATCGGGCAATGATAACGCTGGTTAGCATAGCCACATACTTCCTTGCTGTATCCGGCGGGGTTGCTGGTGGCTATAGGTTTCGCCTTGCTATTATGCCCATAATCTGTCTGCTGGGTGGATATGGCTTGTGGCTGATTGTAGATAAAATGAAGCCAAAAAATATTCAGGAGTAAGGAGATATATAGCTGGTAATTTTAATGTTTAAGAGGCAGTATACCGTAATTTTACAATTGGAAATAGGTGATTATAAAAATGATAAAAAATACCCAAAAATTCATGCCTAACTTTACTATTTTGTCAGTGCTGTTACTCGCTTTATTGATGAGGGTTTTACTGCCTGTTTTAGCTTTGAGTATTACCCAAAATTTAGAAATGTTTAATAGAGGTGATACATTGTCATTCATAATCCCTGCAAAAAAGCTAATAGAAGTTGGTCAGTTTTTAAACATTGATAATCAACCAGAACTATTTCGCACTCCTGGCTATCCTTTACTACTAATTCCCGGACTATTAGTAGGTAATGTGGAAAACGTGACCATTTTCATTCAAATAATTCTAGATTGTTTGACTGTATATCTGATCTACAAAATTGCTTTACTGCTCTTTAAAAAAGATGAAATTGCCATTGTATGTGCTTTACTATATGCCATTGAACCCTTGCCAATACTCAGATCAGCTTTTTTAATGTCTGAGACTTTACATACAACTTTATTAACTTTGTTTTTGAAGCTGCTGTTAGAATACTTCAAGAATAAGTCAGGAAAACACCTGGCTTTGGCAGCTATTACTTTAGCAGCATCTATTTACGTCAGACCTATCGGGTATTATTTGCCTTTCCTGATAACTGCTATCCTCCTAATCTGGAATTTAAAAAAAATGCAGGTAAGGAAAATTTTCATTATTCATACCTGTATTTTTTTGGTAGTGGCGATGGGTAGCGTTGGTATTTGGCAAATCAGAAACTATGTAAAAGCAGGATATTCTGGATTTGCTGCTGTTTCTGATTACAACTTATATTGCTATAATGGATCTGCTTTAATCGCCGATGAAAAAAGAATAGAGTTTGAAGATAGCCACGAACAATTGGGGTGTACTAAAAACGAGAAATATTTTATGCTTCATCCTGAACAGCGGCAGTGGAGTCAGGCTCAAATCTACCGTTACATGGGTAAAGAAGGAAAAAAGATGATTTTGAGTCAGCCTTTAACTTACTCAATAATCCATTTAAAAGGAATGTTCATGACTTTAGTTCAGACCCCAGCAAACCGATATGTACCACTATTCGTGGGGCGCTTCGATCGATCGATCGATCGCTCCTTCATATCAAAATCTCGATCGATACAGATCTATCGTATTTTGGACTAATTTAAGCCTGTCATTATTATCAGGCGTATATCTTTTAGGTGCAGCCACAGCATTACTATCAAAGAGATTCCTGAATAATCTGTCAATGATACCAAATCCTCTCTTCACCGGAATTATTAAACTCTCTCTCTTCTCTTCCTTCGTGTCCTTCGCGCCTTCGCGGTTAAATCATTCCGATACAACCGGAATTGATATGATTACCCTTGTCAGCGTCGCTGTCTACTTCCTGACTGTATCAGGTGGGATAGTTGGCAGCCATAGGTTTCGCCTTGCCATTATGCCAATAATCTGTCTGCTGGCTGGATATGGCTTGTGGCTGATTGTAGATAAAATTAAGCCAAAAAATATTCAGGAGTAAGGCGATATTGGTGATTTTAGTGCTTTCGGGCTCGCAGAATTAGTATTATTGAACGAACCGCGAAGACGCGAAGGACGCGAAGGAAGAAAAGAGAATGAAGAAAAGAGAAGGAAGAAGGAAGACGTAGATAATTAATATCAAGTCGGCAATGTTGGGGTAATTCGATCGCGCTATAATTAGTGAGCTTATTGCTGGATCGTTGCCCATGACTAATTCTGTTTCAGTCCCCGCTAAGCCTCTAATCCTAGGAGTTACTGGTGCATCGGGACTGATTTACGCGGTGCGAACTCTCAAATATCTCTTGGAAGCCGATCGCGCTGTGGAACTTGTAGCATCTAAATCTACTTACATGGTTTGGCAAAGCGAACAGAACATCCGAATGCCCGCAGAACCAACGCTTCAAGAGGAATTCTGGCGGGAAAAAGCGGGAGTCCCCACAATGGGCAAACTCCGCTGTCATCCGTGGCAAGATGTCGGTGCTAATATTGCTAGTGGCTCCTTTCGCACTCAAGGGATGATAATTATTCCCTGTAGCATGAGTACATTAGGGAAATTGGCTGCTGGCTTGAGTTCGGATTTGCTCGAAAGAGCGGCCGATGTTCAACTCAAGGAAGGGCGAAAATTGGTACTCGTACCCAGGGAAACGCCTTTTAGTTTGATTCACCTGCGGAATTTGACTACTTTGGCGGAAGCTGGAGCTAGAATTGTGCCAGCGATTCCTGCTTGGTATCACAATCCGCAAACTATTGAAGATTTGGTAGATTTTGTGGTGGCTCGTACTTTAGATCAGTTGGGTATTGATTGTGTTCCTCTCAAACGTTGGAAGGAAGATTAAAGAAGTCATTAGTCAGTAGTCATTAGTCATTAGTTATTGGTTAGTTGTTATTGGTTAATTGGCAGATTAATTCCCAATTCCCAATTCCCAATTCCCAATTCCCAATTCCCAATTCCCAATTCCCAATTCCCAATTCCCAATATTATTATGCGTGCTGTATTTTTGCTAGTAATTGTGGTGGGGCTGACTATTTTTGCTCTACAAAATGTTGATCCGGTGTCGCTGGTGTTTTTGGGAATGCGATCGCCCGCTGTGCCACTATCCATCTGGATATTATTCAGTATCGGCACAGGAGTTGTCACTTCTTTGTTGATTTCTGGCTTGCTCGCTTTCTCAAATTACCTATCTCAAATGCGAGGCCGCACCAGTCGCAACAGTCCCCCTCGCAATACTTTTGCTCAGGATCGGAGGACACCTTACTCACCGTCTCCTGCTCCCAGAAAACAGGAAATTAACCCCGATCGCCCTAGGGGTAATCGGGAAACTCAGCCTACTTCTGGATACCAAACTGAGTATGGTACGCCCACTGCTTATAATGCTCAGACTTTCCAGCAGGATGTTAGGCCCCCAAACTCTGGTAATGCTACAACTTCTGCTCAAGCTGGAACTTCTGCGGCAGCCGATGATGAGGACGATTGGGTTTCTGAACCCTCTAAAATTGGCTCTCAACAGGGTGATGATGATTGGGGGGACGATCGCGAAATTGTCGATCGACCGCCTGTAAATGAGGTTTTAGAGGCAAATCCAAGGGATTACGAAGCTAAACAGGAGCCGAAAAGCCAGTCCTGGTCAGGCTCTGTCTACTCCTATGGCTATCGCGATCCGAGCAAATCTGGGGTTGGACAAACAGAGTCTGTCTACGATGCCGACTATCGGGTGATTCCTCCTCCCCAAGGGACGCCGATTCCTGACATAGCTGATGGGGAAGTAGCTCCAAATAATACAGAAGATGAGGAGGATTGGGGATTGGATGAGGATGATGAGTTGGAGGGCGATCGCCCCAGTGGTGGCCCGATTAACCTGAAAAAATAGCACACTATCGGAGGATTTGATTGTGGATTTGTTGCGAGGAGTTAATCTCTATCTCGTCGGGATGATGGGCGTGGGGAAAACAACCGTGGGGCGGATTTTGGCGAGGGAATTAAACTACCGTTTTTTTGATAGTGATGCCGTAATTGCTCAAGTTGCTAATGAGTCGATCGCAGATATTTTTGCGAATCAAGGAGAGGAAGCGTTTCGGGAATTAGAAACTCAAGTGCTCGGTCAATTGTCGGCTTATACTAATTTAGTCGTTGCTACTGGTGGTGGCACTATTTTGCGATTGACTAACTGGAGTTTCCTGCACCACGGTATAGTGGTTTGGTTGGATGTGCCTGTAGATCAATTGTGCGATCGGCTGCGAGAAGACACCACTCGCCCCCTACTGCGGGATGGGGAGATCAAATCCAAGCTGGAAACCTTGTGGCAGCAGCGAGAGCGTTTCTATGCTCAAGCAGATGTCCGAGTCAGCGCTAATATTAGGGAAACGCCGGAAGTTGTTGCTGCTAGGGCGATCGAGCAAATCCAAAAAGTTCTTAAATCAAAAATCCGAAATGATATTAATTAATTGACACGGTGTTAGCGCCGTCTATGTATGAACAAAATCATGAACCGACCATCAAAAGTCATGAAGTTGTAGGAGTTGATTTGGGAGTAAAAGAGTTAGCTACCCTTTCAACGGGCGTAGTATTTCCCAACCCAAAACACTACAAATCGCATCAGGCAAAACTCAAGAGATTATCAAGAGTTCTGGCGAGAAAGGTAAAAGGTTCTGGAAATAGACAAAAAGCTAAAGTCCAGCTAGGGAAACATCATGCAAAAATAGCAAACCGAGCGAAAAAATACTCTGCATCAAATCACTACTTATATCAAATCCGGTAACATCGGAATTATTCATCTCTCTTATCTCCCTCTGTGTTCTCTGCGTTCTAGTAAGGTTAAATCATTCCGATGCAGCCGGAAACGATATTACTTATGCAAAAACCACGCAAGGATAGTAGTAGAAGATTTGAAGGTCAGTGGGATGCTAAAGAATCACAAACTAGCACAAGTAATAGCTGACTGTGGATTCCATGAATTCAAACGTCAGTTAGAATACAAGGCTAAAAAGTTTGGTTGTGAAATAATCATTGCTGACCGTTGGTTTCCGTCAACCAAAACCTGTTCAAGTTGTGGACATATCCAAGATATGCCACTAAAAGAAAGGACTTACAACTGTGGAAGTTGCGGTCATGCGATGGACAGAGATTTGAACGCAGCAATTAATTTAAGCCAGTGCGGTCTTAGGGTGTCCCCAAGTGGAGTAACTGGTGTATCGCGGTTGGCTAAACCGTGAAAGCTTGCTGAGGGATAGCCGCTCCCATGCTCCCGATGAAGCAAGAAGCAAGTGTCTAGACTTGTCTAGTATTTGTATAGCAGCTAGATACAAAGGCGACAGGGATGTCTGTCCAGAATCATTGAGTTGTGCCAAAAAATAAAATGGCCCCACACCCCGATCGGGCTGTAGGGCGCAAGGACAGTTAAACGCTTCTTTAATTGTCGGGAAATTTATGCTCAACCCTATTTGCCTGTGTGACGATTTTATAATCGTCCATGCACTGACAAAATCTCTTGTATCAAAAAATGTAACCCAGCATCGATCGAATTTAAGCTGCCTTATTCTGAAAACAATACCTCATGCAATTCTGACTAGCAGCTCCTTCAAGCTGCTTTTTTATTGCAAATTGAAAGGCAAAAGCAATCCGTTGTTAGGTGACTTCTTGCTTCTTTCCGTGCCCATGCCAAACTAAAACAATACAAGTCTGCCACTTTTTGATAAAAACTCTAGGGTTCCTCCCAAACCCAAACCAGTCAGAGAAATAGTAGCTAACATCAAAAAAGACCGCCATCTCTTGAATCCCGATATTTGAATATCCAGTCTTGCCAAAGCTCCGGCTGATGTCAATACTAAACAAGTAGTAAAAAGGTGCAGCCAAGTCACAACTATCACTGCTAAAAAAGAGCAGACAATAATAGAAAGAAAAGCACCCACATCTGTCGATAGCCACCGCATAATGAAGGTTTTTGTGTTCCTCAATGGGAACGACAAGGCGATCGATAGGATTAAACTAACAGCTACAGTTAAAAACCAAACAATATGGGGAGGAACATCAAATTCCGATAATTTCCAGCCCAAACAAAAATAGCTAATAAAAAGTAGGGTGAGGGAAGGCCAAGAGTTTTTTCTCATCTGCTCAACAGTTTGGGGACGCTCGGTGAAGGGGGAGATGGCGGGCAATAGGGGAGAGAATTTGTTGATTTTGTTCAGCAGGATTTTGGTAGGCAATCTCCAGGTATCAGAGGTTGTTTGTTGATCCAATAAATAATTAGTGTTTAGGCCGCCTACAGGTTAGTAGAAATAGCTTGCACCGGACAGGTAGGGATGCACTGTTCGCACACTATACAGCGCGATCGAACAAAAGTTAGTTTAAAGCTTTCTGGGTTCAGGGTCAAGGCTTCTGTGGGGCAAACTCCCGTACACAAGCCACAGTGAACGCAGACATCTTCATCGATGAGTATTTCCCGGCTGGCGAGGGAAACTCCAATATTTTGCGATCGCAGCCAGTCGATCGCCGCTTCTAGTTGGTCTATGTCCCCTGCTAACTCTAGCACCAGTTTGCCCACTTGATTCGGAGCCACCTGGGCCCGGATAATATTGGCTGCTACATTAAAATCCTTTGCCAGTCTATAGGTGACAGGCGTTTGGATCGATCGTTGCGGAAACGTCAGCGTTACCCGTTTTTTCACGCCTTTAATCCTCGGTAATTTACAAGCAATTTTTCTGCTCTTATGTTTTAGCTTACTTTGCCTAGGCTGTGACACCAGCCAAATTATTGATGGCAGATAGCTTATTGTCTCAAAATATGGTATAATCAAAGACGGTTATTTAAAATAAAAACCTAGAATTAAGATTGCAATCAATTTTATGAGTCCCAATTCGCCAAACTCAAGTGCTGTCGAGGCAACCAAAAATTCGGAAACAAATTCAGCAGCCTCGCGGCTCAGAAACTTATTAATCGTGTTAGCAGCGATCGCCCTGGCGGTATCCATATTTTTGGGACTACGCACCCAAACCCCATCAAGTAGTCTCACCGAAATGGCAAAAGCCTCCGCACCAATAGAAACAGCTTTAACCAATGGCAAGCCCACACTCATGGAATTTTATGCTAATTGGTGCGGTAGCTGTCAGGCAATGGCCAAGGATTTGAGCGAAATTAAACAAAAATATGCAGAACCGCTAAATTTTGTGATGCTGAATGTGGACAATGACAAATGGCTACCAGAAATTACCAAATATCGAGTAGATGGCATCCCCCACTTCGTTTATTTAAACAATAAAGGTAGCGCCGTTGCTCAAACGATCGGGGAAGCGCCCCGCAGCATTATGGAAGCTAATTTAGAAGCTTTAATTGCAGGGAAAGAGTTGCCCCACGCTCAATCAGTAGGTCAAGTTTCTAATTTTACTCCCGCCACAGGACCAAGGAAAACAAGCAGTTCAGACCCCCGCGCCCACGGCAGTCAAGTACAGTCAATAAATCCTGGGGTTTAAAGTGCGATCGCTTGGTATTCGATCTCAAAAAAATCGGAAAAATAGCGACTAAAATTATTAATCAAGAACAAGAACAAACTAGACAGGGTTTGCGTCAAGTAATTAAGAAAACTTAAAACCAACACAGCACAAACATTCCATCCCCTCCGGCAAAATTTCCCTGGTCAAATAGTAATTAGGAATAGCCATGAATATAAATTTTTCCCGTTTTGATACCTTAAGCAGCATACTAGCAGGCACTAGCGTCGCAGCCTTAACAATCATTATCAGCCAACCAGCGATCGCCAAAACTCCCCAAGAAGTAGCAAACATTGCCGGCCCACTAACAGTACAAGTTAACAGCACCCTAGGAGACGGTTCCGGCGTAATCATTGCCAAAAACGGCAAAAATTACACAGTTTTAACCGTCAATCACGTAGTAGAAAAAGCCGATGTCAAATATACAGTTCGCACTTCCATTGGCAAAAACTATCAAGCAACCTCAGTCACCCGCTTGCAAACATCCCAAACCGAAGCGGATTTAGCCTTAGTCAAATTTGAAAGTCCAGAAGAATACCCAGTAGCAACGATCGCCGATTCCGATCGAGCCGTCATTGGTACTCAAATCTTCGTTTACGGCTATCCCGCTACGGGCGGACTTTTCGGCGCCGAAAGAGAACCAGAACTCTCTCCCGGACTCGTTACCAGCCGCCCGCGAAATCGACCCGAAGGTTACACTTTGCGTTATCAAGCAGTAACTTGGAGTGGTATGAGTGGCGGGCCAGTGTTTGACTCCGAAGGTCGAGTCATCGGCTTACACGGACAAGGCGAGTTTGGTTTCGCCCAAACCAGTTCCGGTGAAGTCGCCCCAATTAAAACAGGATTTAATGCAGCAGTTCCGATCAATACTTTTATGGCGAAACTGGCCCTGGCGGGAATGAAACCATCGGAATTGAGACTAGACAATACCCCCGCCATCCAAGGCCCGGTATCGAGCACTAATCCTCAAGATCCCCAAAGCTATTATTTTCGAGGACTTTCGCGGTTAGATCGAGGAGATGCTTGGGAGGCGATCGCGGATTTCAACAAAGCGCTTGCTTCTAAGTCTAACTACACTCCCGAAATATACTTCAATATCGGCAATGCCCGCACTCTCATCGGTAGCGTCGATCCCACCCGTGGTCCAAGCGCTATTCAAGCATACACGCGGGCGATCGCAGCCAATCCCGGCTTTGCCGACGCCTACTACAACCGAGCCCTAGCCCACCTCGAAAACAAAGACAAACCCCAAGCCATTGCCGACTTTCAAAAAGCAGCAGAACTTTACAAACAAGGTGGGAGAACAAGCGCCTATCAAGATGCTCGTAAAAGAATCGAACAGTTGCAATGATTGTTGAATGTTGAATGTTGAATGTTGTTATGAGTTATTAGTTATTTGTGAGGACGAATAACTAATAATATCAAATCCTCTCTTCATCGGAATAGTAAATTCGAGTTCACTGTTCACTGTTCACTGTCAACCGTCAACCGTCAACTGTCAACCGTCAACTGTCAACATCACCTGACGGTGTAACCGGAAATGATATGATTTAACCGCGAAGGCGCTAAGGACGCGAAGGAAGAGAAGAGAGAGTTTAATACAGGACGATGAAGAGAGGATTTTATATAACAAACAACCAACAACCAATAACCAATAACCAATTACCAATTACCAATTCCCAATTCCCAATTCCCAATTCCCAATTCCCAATTCCCAATTCCCAATTCCCAATTACCAAGGCGAACCAATCATTGTAAAAGCCGCCCAATAATAAGGATGGGACAAATTTTTGTCTCCCCGCGCCGTCAACTCCCCAGGTAAAGGTAAAGCCTGACGATTACCCGATCGCACCAAATAACCATCCTCCAAACGTACCTCTCCCCGCAACATCGCCAACTGCGCCTGTCGTAAAGCCTCAGCCTTAATCGGAGCTACACGCAACTGCTGATAAAACTCCGTCATCAACCCCAAAGTACCAGCATCACTCACATACCACAAACTCGCTAAAGCCGACTTCACCCCCGCATTCACCGCCAATCCCGCAAAACCCAACTCAGCCTGTTCATCACCCACCGCCGTCGTACAAGCACTCAAAACCAACAACTCCACCTGCGGATTCGATAACTTCAACTCATCCAACTCGCTCAACCGCAACTTAGTATCCCAAAACTGAATATAAGAATTCTCAGCACCCCCTGGTTGAAACTCACCATGAGTAGCCAAATGAATAATTTTGTACTCCTGCTGACGCTTTTCCCTCAAATTTGGCAAAGTAAAGTTCTCATTCAAAAAAGACAAACCAGGCCAAATCTTACCCACAATTGTGGATATCTCCAGCGGCACAGCCGGCAAAGGATTTTGATCGTACTTTTCAGGAAATTTCGATGCACCCATCGCCAAAACCCTAGCATCTTTAAGATTGCTATAGCGAGTATCAGTTAAGCTCAAACTAGGAATCAATCCCAAACTATACTTCTCCACCAAAAATTGCTTGCCGTTATAAAGAGCAGCCAAAGGTAAAGTTCGCAAACCAGCATCCATCGAAAATGCTAGAGTATCAATTTTATGCAATTCCAAATCTGCTTCCAGGGGTGCAATTAACCACTGGTAAAGTTGCTCGCCCGGTTCCTTATAGTCAGCACTGCTTAATCTCCGGGGACTTCGCACAGCATTGGTAAATTCCTTCGCAACTTGCAGCACTGTTTCGCGGCTGGCTGGTACGCTTTTAAAGATATTTTTGCCATCGGGTAAGAGCAGTACCAATTCTAAATTGTTGGCTTTGGCCCATACATAAACGATCGCAGGTTTTACTCCGGTCAAGCGATTAACGCTGCTGAGGGTATCTCGAATAGTTTGTGGCGTTACAGATTTTTCTGATAAATTGCCGCCAAAATAACGTTCAAATTCTTTCCCCTGAATTTGCTCTCTTTGCTGCACTGCGTCGATGGGATTTCGTTGAGTTATGGAATTGTTCGATCGAGAACTTTCGGCAACTATCACACTCTGATAACTACCCGGCTTTTGGGCAGTTGTCCCTCCGTCGCTATTGGTGGAGCTAGCGGTGTCTGGATTGTTATTTAACACCGATGGAGACAGTGATTGGGTTTCTCCTTGAGTGCTAGTTTTGCTACTCCCCAGGCTGCTGGCAGCCTGGTCTGAAGAGATGTTTGTCGTTGTGCTCTTTGGTACCGGGTCGATCGCGATCGAATTCGGCGCCACCACCAATTCTTGGGAATTGGTTGTGGTTTTTAGTTGGATGGTTGTCTTGGGTGCTGGACTCGGTTCGATCGCGATCGAGCCAGTAGTTGTATTTGTCGTGGTGTTAGGCTTAGAATTTGCAGTGGCCAGAGGCGTGACAGTGCAGGTTCCTGATTTGCAACTACTTTGCAGCAAAGTCTGGGAACCCGATCGCACTTGGCCCTCTGTGGAGATGCTAACGGGGTCGCCCTCAGTGTTTGTGTTGGTAACTGTGGCTCGAAAAGCTCCTCCTGCGGTGATTTCCACATCACCCCCCGTATTCCCACGAGCCTTGATCGAAGTAACTTGAATATCTTTTTGCCCCGTGATGGTGCTAGAACCGGCTTTTCCTAACTCCGAACTAGAATTAATCACCCCTGTCGCGATCGAACCTGGTGCGGTAATGGAGATATCTCCGCCGCTTTTGGCACCAAAGGCATCGATGTTGCCCGATGCTACAGCATTAGCGCTGCGGATGTTGATATCTCCTGCCCCCCCGTTGGTGGAACGAGAAGATAAAGTTCCTGTGGTGATGTTCCCCTGACTGCTAGTAATGTTGATGCCTGCGGGGGAGGTAATATCGCCAATCTTGACGCTACCGGCGATTAAGGTAATAGAGGCGTTGTCAATGCCCGCGATCGCAGCCGTTCCCATGATAGTACCGGTTCCCAAGGGCGATCGAATCACGATCGGGTCTTGAAAAGTAACAGTAGGTACTAGAGTAGAGTTAGGAGCTGAACTCGGCATGGGTGTTGAAGGCGATAGCCCAATCAAAACTTGACCATTACCATCAGAACGCCCGATCGCAATAGAAACAAACCCATTGCGCAAAGTCCCCAACTCAGCCCCAGTCAGATTCAAACCTTCTTTGTTTCCATCACCACCAATGGTGATATTTTGAGGTGCCTCCGTTGGTTGCAACACCAAACTACCATTGCTAGCGACGGAATTTTTGTTACCCGTCAGGTCAATTTCCCCACCAGTTAAAGTAATATTGCCCGCTGTTTGCAAACCACCAGCCTCCATCGGCCCGACACTTACTCCCTCCCTACCAGTCAGTGTCACATTACCAGCAATATTTCCTCTAGTATCGATCGCCCCTACAGTCACTTTCGCCGCAGCCGTCAGCGTCACATCCCCAGCCACTCGCGACACCGCCCCAGAATTCGATGAAGAAGTGAGAGTCGCTTCTGTACCTGTCCGTAGTCGATCGGCAATAATGTTACCTGTTTGGCTGGTGATGCGAATCTCCTGACCGTTAGTTGAAATATTACCAGTTCTGATACTGCCATCAGCTTTCAGAGTAACAGAGGCATTGTCTGTGCCGGTGAGGGAACTGGTAGTAGTGATTGTTCCCCGATCCGAAGGTGACTGAATCATCAGCGGGTCTGAAAAATTCAAATTATTAGCAACCAGAATCGAACCGCTGCTATCACTACGCCCGATCGTGATTCCGGCAAAACCATTTTGTAAACTTCCTAAATCGCTCGCCGTCAGATTCAAAAAACTATTACTACCCAAGTTACCCGTACCCGCGATCGCTATATTTTGACCAGGACTCCAAGGTTGCAACACCAAAAAACCAGTCCCACTCACCGAATTATTCCCACCCTTCAAGTCAATTTCATTGCCCGTCAAACTAATATTTCCCGAACCGCCCGCAATCCCCCCAACACTCAGAACATTCTGAGCCGTTAAATTCACAATTCCCGCACTTCGGGAACCACTCACATCAACTTTTTCTGCCCTTACGCTCAGCCCTTCCAGCAAAACATTGCCACTGCGACCATTGTTGGGATTAGATGCCGAAATATTATTACCAACAATCGCTCCCTGACTCGTCAAGCTAATATTTCCCCCTTTGCTCAACAAATTACCCACATTAATTTCCCTACCAAAAATTGCGATAGCCCCACCTTCTGTGCTAATAGTATCCCTACTATTCATTGCAAACAAACCCGTACCATTACCATCGGCATCAGCCCGAAAAGTCACAGAACCAGTAGTAGTTTGAAAACTCAACCTATCGTCTGCCAAATCAGAAATTTTAATATCATTGAAAGCTTCCAAAACTACATTAGTAGTCGCCGAAATACCCTCCAAAGCCCTCGCTGAAATAGTCAAAGAACTCCCTGAACTACTGGACAATCCTGGTGAAGTTGCAGAACCCAAAATACCACCATTAGCCAAAATTGCAGCATCATCAGCACCGGCTGCGGCATCTGTCACCACAATATTTTCCGGGTCTAACAACAAAGTCCCCAAACCATTTGTACCCCTAGTATCTACACTCCCATTAAAAATCAACCCTTTTTTACCAGAAACCTCGACAAACCCACCCGCACCACCAACATTAGGAACTGTAGAAACACCCCTAGCATTCACATTCCCGGAAAACACGGTTGTACCATCCGCCCAGACGACGGCGCTACCCCCATTGCCCGATCGAGTAGCATTAATGGCGATCGAACTCTTGCCATCGACATAAGTCATATTTGCAGTAGGCAGAGTTCCCCCACCTCGATAATCTCCCCCAACTCGCACGGTACCCCCACCCTCAGCTCCCGAAGCATCAATCTTGGCCGAAAACAGCCCTACTCTTTCCCCCAAGACATGAACAGTACCTCCTGTGCCATTGGGAGCCGACACATTGGCAGCACCCGATACTACAGCCGTTCCTGGACTTGCCGAAATAGCTTCTCCTCCAGTCAGTACCACTTGACCTTGGGAATTGGTGCTAAGTCCGGTGGCGTGGTCACTCCCTCCTCCAGAAAGCAGCCGAGGTAAACTCAGTGGCGAAAACGGCAAAGAATTTGAGTCAGAAACACCAGTAGGCCCAGAAACTTCCAAACTCAGCAACATCCCATTTTGGCTCAAGCGCACCAGATGCTCTCCCGGCACTGCTGCGACTGTGATTTGACCCCCAGGAGCCGAAAGTTCTCCTGTGCTGATGACTGTGCCCCCAAGCAGAGTTAAATTTTGTCCATTGCCCACGGCTAATTTACCAACATTAACTATGCTCCCTGACTGCGCTGAAAAAGCAAAAGCACTAGGTGTTCCCACCAGGGCTGCATAATCATTAATCCCTGTGCTATTGAACCAACGATTATCAAAACCAATGCTGCTAGCAGTAGTAGCAAAAAAAGACCCCGGCACATCCAGGCGGGCATTACTGCCGAAAATGATTCCTGCGGGGTTGACCAAAAATAGATTGGAATTACCACCGCTAACTTTTATCAACCCATTAATAAACGAAGCATCGCCACCAACAACGCGGCCAAATATATTTTTTATGTCCTGATTTGAAATAAAATTCGCTGTTTCCCCAGAATTTAAACCAAATCGAGTGAAACTGTGGAATTGATTTTTACCATCTTTTGAGGTAGCGCCTCCTGTAATGTCATAGCGCCCTGTCGCACCTGGAGTAACAGTCGTGTTCGTCTTGTCTGTGGCGGGAACAATGGATTGGGCACAGGCAATTTGAGATTGGGGATAAATTCCTACAATCACCCATCTAGTGCTGTTTTGTTTCGCCAACAGCAGACTGGGTGAAAAATCTAATATCCAAAGTCCGGCAATGGGAATTGCTGCCAGAATTGACCGTACAGCACGTTGAGCATTCATAATAGTTTGCCTCGGTCTAGACCTTAATAGGAGTAAAAAAATGGAGATTTTAGCCAAAAAACAGTCATCGCACCCCAATCCTCACTATTCCTAACGTGAGCTCTCGCTCTCAAATCTTAAATTCTTAGTCTAATTTTGAGTGTGTCACCAACATAGCAAACGTTGGCAAGCACTGTCCAAACACAGCAATTCAACAAATAAGGCAGTATGAGCGATCTAATTTTGCGGATCATTGGTTTGACAGGGGGCATCGCTACGGGTAAAACCGCTATCTCTAATTATCTGGGCGATCGTTATGGATGGAGGATTTTAGATGCCGATATTTATGCCCGCGAAGCTGTGTGTCCAGGTTCGCCAATACTGAGTTCTATTGTAGAACGCTACGGTGCTGGTGTTTTACTCCCAGACGGCAATTTAAATCGCCCGGAGTTGGGAAATATTATTTTTTGTAACCCAGCCGAACGGCAGTGGCTAGAACAACAAATTCACCCTTATGTCCGTCACCGTTTTGTTGAAGCCACTCAAAGTTACATTGCTCGATCGCATCTTGTATCCACAAACACATTGACTCTGGTTTTAGCAGTCCCACTACTGTTTGAAGCTAACATGACAGATTTATGTACAGAAATTTGGGTAGTTTACTGTTCACCCTCTGTACAGTTAGAACGGCTAATCAAGCGAGATGGCTTGAGTGTCGATCTAGCTAATGCCCGCATTAATAGTCAGTTTCCCCTAGAGCAAAAGTGTCAGAAAGCTGATGTTGTTTTGGACAACTCCTCCAGTCTCGACTCGCTGTTTGTCCAGGTAGATGCCATCATTAGCCGATTTTAAATTTTGCCTTGAAAAATTTGTGCGCTCTCGCCGACTTCTTAAATAAGTCGGGGATATCAAGCCTAAAATTCTATGAGATTTAATTGCCGCCCCTTCTTCAGGGGACACTAATGAGGGGTATCACCCCCTAAATCGGAGGCGTAAAAAACTTGCAGATTGCATCGATTATTAATTGGTAATTTTGCAAAACTTGCATTTTTTTTACCCTGATATCAGAGCAGAGACTGCGTATCAAGAAGCGGAAACTAGAAACACCGAACTTTATGATGCGTACTTACTCTTCTATCCTAATGTCAACTCTGTTATTGAGCAGCACTCCAGTTAACGCTCAAAGCCTACAAATTCCTCAGACATTTTTTTCTGAGTACAAATATGTTCCCGAATTGTTAACATCCCAAGCCGATAATCCAAATTCTTCCACAGAGACAGATCAAGATTCTGCTCCCGAACGAGGTAGCGGAAGATAAACAGTCCTCGACGCAACAGGCATGGGTAATATCGAATTTTAGAGTGCGTCAGGCGAGTTTTTTGAACTATTTAATTTTTAGTAATTCTGGAACTCGCCCACCTGACCAATTAATCCAGCAGATAGTGTTGTCATGCCACGATTTATGCCAATTATCCGCACTTTTGCGCCGATAGTTGCCGGGGTGGCGGCAATGAAATACAAAACTTTTATGTCTTACAACTTAGCAGGTGGGTTTTTGTGGACCTTTGGCATCACGTTGATGGGTTATTATTTGGGAAGGGTAATTCCTGATGTGGATAAATATTTATTGCCGATAGTTTTGGGAATAATTGTGTTTTCTTTTGTGCCTTCTATTATTCATATCATTCAAGAACGCCGCCACAGCAAAAAAGATTGAGGGCGAGGGTCCCAGACGGATAGATGGAGCCGATCGCACTAGCAATATAACACGACCGAAAGTAATGGGGTCTATTGCCAGATTCCGTAGATTCGCCTAGAAAATCGCACATCTAACCTCCATTTAGCCCGTCTGCGTCTCACCAGCATCCAATCCGGGAACTTGCCGCTCCCTAGGTTAATCTGGTACAACTAACACAGTTGAATGATTTGTCAGAAATAACATAAATGGTTGCAACATCAGTTCAGATTAAACACGAAGTCAAAGACTTATCCCTAGCCCCCTTGGGAAGACAACGCATCGAGTGGGCAGGCCGGGAAATGCCGGTGTTGCGCCAAATTCAAGAACGATTCGCTAAAGAAAAGCCCTTCGCAGGCATCCGTATTTCAGCTTGCTGCCACGTTACTACAGAAACAGCTCATTTGGCGATCGCCCTGAAAATGGGCGGTGCAGACGCCGTGCTCATCGCCAGCAACCCCTTGAGCACCCAAGACGACGTAGCAGCTTGCTTAGTTGAAGACTACGGCATTTCCGTCTACGCCATGAGAGGAGAAGACGCAGCTACCTACGAACGTCACGTTTACACAGCCCTAGACCACCGTCCCAACATTATCATCGATGACGGTAGCGACGTAGTAGCAGCGCTGATCCAACACCGCCCCAACCAAATTTCCGACTTAATCGGCACCACCGAAGAAACCACCACAGGTATCGTGCGTCTGCGGGCGATGTTGAAAGATGGCGTGTTGACTTTCCCCGCGATGAACGTTAACGATGCCGACACCAAGCACTTCTTCGACAACCGCTACGGTACCGGTCAATCCACCCTAGACGGCATTATCCGCGCTACCAACATCTTGTTAGCCGGTAAAAATATTGTGGTTGCAGGTTACGGTTGGTGTGGCAAAGGCACGGCACTGCGGGCTCGCGGCATGGGCGCTAACGTAATTGTCACTGAAATTGATCCGATTCGCGCGATCGAAGCAGTGATGGACGGCTTCCGCGTGATGCCAATGGACGAAGCAGCCACCGTCGGAGACATTTTCATCACCGTTACGGGCAACAAACACGTCATTCGTGCCGAACATTTCGACACCATGAAAGACGGCGCAATGGTTTGCAATTCCGGTCACTTCGACATTGAAATTGACCTCAAATCCCTCGGCGCAAAAAGCACCGATGTCAAGACTGTACGTTCTTTCACCCAAGAATACCGTCTCAATAATGGCAAGTCGATTATTGTCTTGGGCGAAGGCCGTTTGATCAACTTGGCCGCCGCTGAAGGACACCCCAGTGCCGTGATGGATATGAGCTTTGCTAACCAAGCCTTAGCCGCCGAACATCTTGTCACTAATAAAGGCAAATTAGAGCCAGGTATTCATTCAATCCCTGTCGAAGTTGACAGAGAAATCGCGCGTCTCAAATTGGAAGCAATGGGTATTTTCATTGATACCTTGACTCCAGAGCAAATTGAGTACACAAACTCTTGGACTTCTGGTACTTAATCATCTATCCCACCGTAGGGACACAGGCTTTCGCCCATAGGTGTCAACTTAAGCCTGAAAGCCTTGGTATCTCTCGTTCATAGCCAAGTCTAGATCCCCCTAAATCCCCCTTAAGAAGGGGGACTTTGATCGGACTCCTGTCCCCCCCTTCTTAAGGGGGGCTAGGGGGGATCTAGATTTAATAGTCAAACAACAGTCTCTGACTGGGTTTGACCTTAAGTTGACACTCCCTGGGCATTGCGGTGTCCCTACTTCATGAACTTCGGCATTCGGTCTTCCTGACATCCGTTACATCCGTTACATAATCCGTTGCCGAACTTCCTTCTGCTATACCTATTACCAAATTATTAAATCAAAATGGTTGAATGGATAACTAACACAATGCAGTCCATGAGTTATCTGGGCATTGCATTATTGATGTTTTTGGAAAACCTGTTCCCGCCCATACCCTCAGAATTGATTATGCCCTTTGCAGGATTCACCGCATCGAAAAGTAATGAGATGCAGTTGGCACCGGCGATCGCAGCCGGAGTCATCGGCACCGTTCTCGGAGCACTTCCCTGGTACTATGCCGGTAAATTATTGAGCGAAGAACGGTTAAAACATTTAGCCGACAAATACGGCAAATGGATTACTGTATCAGGTGCCGATATTGACAAAGCAAATCGATGGTTTAACAGACACGGCAACAAAGCCGTGTTTTTGTGTCGCCTCGTCCCCGGAGTTCGCACCCTGATTTCCCTCCCCGCTGGCATCAACAATATGCCTTTAATTCCATTCCTGGCATACTCAACAGGCGGCACTATTTTGTGGGTTAGTTTTCTCACCTTTGCCGGATATCAACTAGGGAAACTAGGGAAAAATTATGAACTTGTAGATCAATATCTCGCTCCTGTTTCCAAAATAGTTGTCGTGATTATAGTCATCTGGTTTATTTTGTGGATTATCAAAAAGAATATGCAAAAAGAATAGAATCACAGATAAATGCAGAGATCACAAAAAATCTGCGTTTATCTGCGTCCATCTGCGATTTAAAATTAATTAATATAATCCCAATTTGGTTACAAGAGATACAGCAGCAGATAAACTATTCAAAATTTAGGCAATTCTTGAGAATTAGTTGAAGTTTAGACAGACAATCGTGGCAAAATAGGAAGAATTGCTATCCGCACTGTTAAGATATGTACGAAAAGATTGTAGCCCCGACAACTGGTTCTAAAATTACTTTCAAAGACGGTTTGCCGATCGTCCCCAATGACCCGATCGTTCCGTTCATTCGCGGTGACGGTACGGGTGTGGACTTGTGGCCAGCATCCCAGAAAGTCATGGATGCTGCTGTAGAACAGGCCTACGGGGGCGATCGCAAAATCAACTGGTTTAAAATCTATGTAGGCGACGAAGCCTGTGATGTCTACGGTACTTACCAATATTTACCACAAGATTCCCTAGATGCCATCAAAGAATACGGTGTCGCCATCAAAGGCCCGCTGACAACGCCCATAGGCGGCGGAATTCGATCGCTAAACGTAGCTTTGCGACAAATCTTTGACCTTTACGCCTGCGTGCGCCCATGCAAATATTATGATGGAACCCCATCATTACACAAAACTCCCGAACTGCTAGACGTCATTATTTACCGGGAAAATACAGAGGATATTTACCTCGGAATTGAATGGGCAAAAGATAGCGAAATTGGCCAAAAACTAATTGAATACCTCAATAATGAATTAATTCCCGCCACACCAGAACACGGCAAAAAACAAATTCGCCTCGATTCTGGAATCGGCATTAAACCCATTAGCAAAACAGGTTCTCAGCGGTTAGTACGGCGTGCCATTACCCACGCCTTGCGGTTGCCAAAAGAAAAGCAGCAAGTGACTTTGGTGCACAAAGGCAACATCATGAAATACACCGAAGGAGCTTTCCGAGATTGGGGTTACGAATTAGCAACCACCGAATATCGTGCTGAGTGCGTCACAGAAAGAGAGTCTTGGATTCTGGGGAACAAAGAAAAAAATCCTGACATTAGCTTAGAAGATAATGCCCGCAAAATAGATCCGGGATTTGATGCTTTGACACCCGAAAAACAAGCCAAAATAACTCAGGAAGTCGCTGATGTTTTAGCAGCAATTTGGGATAGTCATGGCGACGGCAAATGGAAAGAGAAAATCATGGTCAATGACAGAATTGCTGACAGCATTTTCCAACAAATTCAAACTCGACCAGGCGAATATTCGATTTTGGCGACAATGAATTTGAACGGCGATTATTTGTCCGATGCAGCGGCCGCAATTGTCGGCGGATTGGGCATGGGCCCCGGCGCTAATATTGGCGATGAATGTGCAGTTTTTGAGGCCACTCACGGTACTGCACCGAAACACGCTGGTTTGGATAAAGTCAATCCCGGTTCGCTGATTTTGTCTGGGGTGATGATGTTGGAATACATGGGATGGCAGGAAGCGGCAGACTTGATTAAGAAAGGTTTGGCTGCGGCTATTTCTAACGGTGAAGTTACCTATGATTTAGCTCGCTTGATGGAGCCCCCAGTGCCGGAGTTGAAGTGTTCGGAGTTTGCGGAGGCGATTATTAAGCATTTCGCGGATTGATCTGGCAACAGAGGAAGAGGACACAACAGTGTTCATTGGTGTCAACTTAAGCCTGAAACCCATGAGGAATATCGCTTTTGTTCGAGTCCAGATCCCCCCTAGCCCCCCTTAAGAAGGGGGGGACAGGAATCTTCTCCAAGTCCTAAAGAGGGCGGGCACGGGGGCACCGCCCCTACAAGGGGGGGACAGGAATCTTCTCCAAGTCCTAAAGAGGGCGGGCACGGGGGCACCGCCCCTACAAGGGGGGGACAGGAATCTTCTCCAATTCCTAAAGAGGGCGGGCACGGGGGCACCGCCCCTACAAGGGGGGGACAGGAATCTTCTCCAAGTCCTAAAGAGGGCGGGCACGGGGGCACCGCCCCTACAAGGGGGGGACAGGAATCTTCTCCAAGTCCTAAAGAGGGCGGGCACGGGGGCACCGCCCCTACAAGGGGGATTTAGGGGGATCGAGATTCGGGTAAAAGCGACATATATCAGAGGTTTCAGGCTTCAGTAGTGTTCTGTCCCTACCGATGATATCTATTTATTTTTGTGCAGCCGGAATTGCCATTCCGCGCTGTACTGCGGGACGCTTTTGCAAGGTTTCTACCCAACGTTTCAGATGGGGATGGTTGTCGAGGGTTAATCCTTGAAATTCATAAATGGCAACCCAGGGATAGGTAGCAATATCGGCAATTGAATAGTCGCCGCAGATGTACTCGTATTTTGCTAGTTGATTGTCTAATACTCCATACAGCCGCAGGGTTTCTTTTTCGTAGCGTTGAATTGCATAGGGAATTGGTTCTGGTGCAAAGCGTTTGAAGTGGTTGAGTTGACCGAACATTGGCCCGACGCTGGCCATTTGAAACATCAGCCATTCAAGCACTTGAAAGTATTTTTCTTTGTCTGTGGGTAGAAATCTGCCTATTTTTTCGGCAAGATAGATCAGGATTGCGCCAGACTCGAAGACGGTAATGCCATTATCGCGATCGACTATGGCGGGAATTTTGCTGTTGGGGTTGATGGCGATGAATTCTGGGCTAAATTGGTCGTTTTTTCTAATGTCTATGACGTGCACGTTGTAGGGTAAGCCTATTTCTTCGAGCATGATGGAGACTTTGCGGCCGTTGGGTGTGGTAAAAGTGTAGAGGTCAATCATAAATTATTGGTTTTTTCTCAAGAATATCAAAATTATATTATAATAACAGAGGAATGATGATTAATCAAAATGGATATTATTGAAATTCTCAAAGACGATTATCAAAGATTTCCCAAAAATCAGACCTACAGCATTTATGCAAAGGATGTCTATTTTGAAGACCCGGTGAATCGATTTACAGGAGTCGATCGCTACCGCAAAATGATCGGGTTTATGGGGACTTTTTTTCAGGATATAAATCTAGATTTGCACGATATTTCGCAGTCTGGAGATAGCATAGACACCCGGTGGACGCTGAGTTGGAAAGCACCGTTACCTTGGCGGCCGAAAATGGCGATCGCAGGTAGAAGCGAAATGAAAGTCAACAGTGATGATTTAATCGTTTCTCACATCGATTACTGGAACTGTTCGCGGTTGGATGTGCTCAAACAATTGGTATTTCCTGTGAGGCCTGGTGTCTGAAAATTATGCGTTTTTTAGAAATAAAAAATCGACCCATAACAGGTCGATATCAACAGTGGTATTTAGCAGAGCTTTTTCAACTCTCAGGACTTACGCAAAGAAACCCGGTTTCTTCCAAAAATAGTCGCTTTTTTCGATAAATTTTGACGCAGAAACCGGGTTTTTGGCCCTTCGTGCGTAAGTCATGACTCTCCTATCGTCAAAATTAGATTAGTGAGAATTAATCACGCGACAACCACCAAATGAATGCTCCAACAGCGACTACAGGTGCTGCAATTGCAATGGCGGGTGCGATCGCGACTGACATTGCTGTTCCTGTTGCTGTAGCCACAGTAGAAATACCAATACCACCAGTAGTAGTGGCGATACCAGTAGCAGTTGCTCCACTGATGGTGGCTAATTTAGCGGCGACTAATGCGCCACCTACAGCAGTAGTGGCTAAACCATTATTACTGTTCATAATCGAAGGACTCCTTTTAATCCGAAAGTAATCAGGTGATATGTCAAGAAACCGGGTTTCTGTTGTTGGACAAGCGGATATTTAGTTGACCTCTTCAAGAAACCCAGTTTCTGAAATTAATGGCAAAGTATGGCGAAATCAGCCATCTATAACAGTGGTTTCCATGCACAGCGCAATAGTGGTTGTTTAACATGAGTTTCCTCTTGATGTTGTTGAGTATTTTCGAGATGTTTGAGGGTTGATAATGGCTATCAACAGGTGTTAATAGCCAATCAATTACTGACTAAGAGAACAAGTTCAGAACAAAAATTGCTCCTTCAATCAGCCAGTCGCTCAAAAAGTTATTGTCGTCCCCATCCCCGATTGAATTAAAATCTGCGTGATGGATCTGATGCGCGTGGGGCTCGTGAAAATGGAAATTGTGTTCGCGGTCGAATTGTTCGTGCATTTATTTGCCTCCATGTAGGCTTTTGGTTTGCTTTGGCGTTTAAGCCTTATACTGTTTAATCGGAGTGGGTTTTGAATTTTGGACGGAAATTTTGTATTTATTAATTCCGCTAATCATTAGCGGAATTAATATAATCTTTGCTTATAAAGCCTTGAGGTGTGTAAGTGTTATAGAATAATAGACATCTTGCAGAATGGGCTCAAATCCCGATCCTTACAAACGGAACTCTGAGGGTTTCAGCTTATTTCGCAATATTTCTAATCAACAAAATAGCTAAAACTCTCATTTTCGTCGAAATTAAGGATTTATTCAATGTTTCCCATATTTTATGATCGTGTTATAGGATACAAGGCTGATAAACAAATCAGAAGAAAAACCGATCCAATTTGGCAAGATAATTTCCAAGGATTATCTCAGTTTTGTCCTGAAGGAGATAGGGACAGAGATGACTATTGGTGTCGTCAATTTTTACAAATATCGAGAGATACTTCTAAAATCCATACAATTATTAATGAGTGGTCGCTTAATGGTGATAAAAAAGGAAAAGTTGAGCAATCACTCCAAAAAGCATCTAACCATTTGGCGATCGCCTTAGAACACTATTGCGAAAAAGCGACTGAACAAGTTTTTCGGGCTATTTTAATTTTTCAATGCAAAAAAGAACTGATAGAAAATGGTCAATTCGATCAAGAAACTGTGACCACCAGAGCAAGGTCACGGGCGAATAATCAACTTCAACAACAAAGAATTAAAGCCCCAATGCCTCTATTCAAAAAGGTGTTGAATAGAACAAATCAGCCTTATCAAGAACCTTCTGAAAACCAATTTTTGTTTATTAAAATCGAATCAATTCATCAATGTACTGTTTTTGCAGGATTTGAGTTGGAGAGAAATAATCCTTTAGAAAATTGGGCTGTTAACCGCCTTTATAAACGGACTGCTGATGAAATTATCAGGAAATATGATAGTGAAAGAAGAGATAATCCTTGGCAAGAATTATATCATTTTTGTAGAAATTTTTCTCAGCGTTTGCCAGAAGAACGCCAAAACACATTGAACAGGCTAAAAATTCCTGAAAACAGTGTTAATTATTTTACCGAGTTAATTTTAGTCTTTGCTCAACTGTATGTGCGAGAAGAAGAAATCAGAAATGGCAGACCGCAACCTCGCTATAGAGATCCAAATAATGAGCAATTACAACGAATGGCTAATGAATTTAATCGGCGTTTACTCCTTAAAAAAGATTGGCAAGAAATCAAAAATGAATTGCTGGGTTTTTACCAAGAATATCTTAGTAAAGATTTCCCTCTAAATATAGATACTCTTGATAATACTCAAGAAAATGATGATGGCTCTGAATCTCGAAAAGACGTTCACTATCCTAGCATTCCACCAAGTCCAGAAGCAACAGAATTAAAAGAAAAACTCCCTAATTTAATTGATCGGTTAGATAACACTGTTGAACACCCCTATAAAGTTTTGTTACTGTTAGAATATGCCTTTCAAGATGACTTATTCATGGCAGAAGATGGGCAAGGAAATGTTCAACTGAATCAAACAGAGATCGGAGTGATTTTAGGTGGAAACCCTCAAGATTGGGTAAAAAGAAAAAAGCAAAACGCATTGACCAGACTTATTAATTTAATTAGAGAACTAAGTCCTGAGAGAGAATTAAATTTAGATGCAATTGCCGAGATCAAAAAAATATTAGAAAAAGAATTACTACCCGATCACTACTTTTCTCTAATTCGCTCTTGGATTGTCGATGATTTAGCTGATATTCCCATACCTAGACCTAACGATCAACTTGAGCGCTTAAAAGTGAAAGTAAGGGAAAAAATTACTGAGCCAATTAAGAACGCGGGTTTCGATCCATCTCCAGAAGGATTAGCACTGCTAGAGCCACCCATTAGTCGCTTAGTTGAAGTTTATGCTAAAGTTACCCCTGAACAACCCTGAATATTTGATTTGACCGCGCCAGAATTTAGTAAACGATAAGGAGAAAAACCCATGAAAACAAAACTAGAATTAACCCGAACATTTTACCCTGAACAACTCTATATTGAATTGTCAGCGGAACAGATGATTAATGCTTGGAATCAAGCGGAAAAAAACTTTCAGAATGATATTATTAGATGGAGAGCGTATCTTAATTATTTAGTAGTTGAGGCTATCTCTCAAATTAAATCTCAGTTAGGTTTAGAAGAAAAACTAGGTTATTATCCTTCGGATTTATCAAAAGTATTAGAGTTTATTAACGGCACTATTTTAACATTAGGGGAAACTCGCTTAGTGGTGATTCCTAGTGACAGCAATAATATTGGGGGTGATTTATGTGTTCCTCAAGAGTTAGTTGACTTACCTCAATTTGCTGGTGATTATTATTTAGGAGTGTACATCAATCTTGATGAGGAATGGTTGCGGTTTTGGGGAGCTTGTAGTCATAAAAAGTTAACAACTGAGGGAGTTTATGATGAATCTAGCAGAAATTATTATTTGGATAGAGATGAATTAATAGAAGATTTAGAAGCGGTTTTAATAGCGCGAGAAATTTGCCCTAATGAGAGAGGAGAATACAAATTTGTTAATTTACCTAGCTTATCTGAAAGTGAATCCAATGGCTTATGGGAACAGTTAAAGCAGCCAGATTGTTATGTACCGAGATTAGCATTGGATTCCCCAACATGGTTGTCATTATTTATTAATGATTTAGTAGTTGCTTCCAATAATGACCCCATAACAGCAGGGATCGAATTTTTAGATAGTGATGATCCAGTTGCAGTGCAAGTTCGGGAAATGTTAAAAAATCGCTCTATATTGGAAATTGTGGCTCAATTTAATACAGCTTATGGAAACAATTCTGCAACTACATTTCCCTATGCTTTGGTAGATATCTTAGCTGGGAGTACGCCAACTGCACAGAACAAGAATATGCGTTCTGCAAGTGAGGGATCGGAAACAATTAAATTATTGAGATTGGCAATAAAGTTGGCGAAAAAATTAGCTGAAATCTGGGCCGAAGAATAAGTTTATTGATGAAATTAAACTAAGCAAAGTGACTCAAAATTATTGAGAGGAACATAATCATGTACATACAACGCCACACAGCCTACCGCAATTTCATCCAAGCATTACTAAACTCCCCCAGTAACAAAGCTATAGAGATTGTGGGGGCGAATCAAGATTTGATTGACTCTGGCTTAGTACAGACGATGGAAGAGGTATCAGTTGAACTGGCAGATAGGGGCAAAATCTCAAATGATGCTCTAGCAAATTGGGCAAAGATTCAAAATTATTTAGCCTATTTCATAGAATTTATCCCAGGCGATCGCGCAAATAATATTGAAAAATCCCTGGCTTACTGTGAGAATGCTTTACAGGTTCTTACCCGTGAAGCCTTTCCTAGAGAATGGGCCAGCACTAAAAAAAGTTTAGGTGCGGTTTACCTGAAGCGCATCAGAGGGGAAGAAGCCGAAAACTTGGAGCTGGCAATAAATAATTGTTCTGAGGCTTTGGAAGTATGCACAAGTGAGCTTTTTCCTGATGTGTGGGCTGCGGCTCAATTCACACGGGGAAAGGCTTATCGTCAGCGCATCCGAGGCGAGCAGTCGGATAACTTAGAGGAAGCGATTAGCTGCTTCACTGCTAGTCTAAAGGTGTACACACGCGAGCAATTTCCCTTGGTATGGGTTGAGATTCAAGGTTTGCTGGTATTTGCTTACAGTGGAAGATTGCATGGTGAAAAAACAGATAATTTAGATATGGCTATCTCCTACATGGAAAACACTTTACAGGTTTTTACCCGTGAAGCCTTTCCAGAACAATGGGCATTAACGCAGGGAACGCTAGGACAGGCTTATTTTTCTTGTCATCATAGTGATAGAGCAGAAAATATTGAGAAGACAATTGCCTGTTATAAAAAGGCTTTACGTGTTTATACCCGTGAAGATTTTCCTCAAAACTGGGCTGCCATCCAAAACAACTTGGGTGCTGCTTACACTGAACGTATTTGTGGCGAACCAATTAAAAATCTGGAGGAAGCCATTATCTACTGTAAAAGAGCCTTACAGGTTCATACCAGAGAAACTTTTCCTGAGAACTGGGCGCAAATTCAAATAACCTTGGGTAACGCTTACAATCGCCGCATTTCTGGAGAGCGATCGCTGAATTTAGAACTGGCGATTACCTGCTATCAAAATGCCTTACAGGTTCTTAGTTTTGCAGCTTATCCACAAGACTGGGTAGAAACACAAATTGGTTTAGCAGTTGCTTATTGTGAGCGAATTTATGGGGAAAGACCGGAAAATTTGGCTCTAGCAGTTGTACATAATGAAAATATTTTACATAAGATTAATTGTGATGATTTTCCCAAACATTGGGCATTCGCTCAAAATAATTTGGGCGTTATTTATTATGAGCGGGTTCGTGGAGGTCAAGTAGAAGAGTGGGCACAAGCTGTTAACTGCTACAATAATGCCCTACAAATTTTTACCTATGAAGCTTACCGACAACAATGGGCGGAAATTCAAATGAATCTGGGAAATCTGTATCAGATTCCTACTCCTACTCAGAATGATGAGGAAGATAATATTGAAAATTTAATCAGCACCTGCTATGAAAATGCTTTACAATTTTTTACTCGTGAAGCTAATACAGCGTCGTGGGTGGTAATCCAAGCTAATCTTGCTAGATTTTACGCTCTAAAACAATCTGGAGAAAAATCGGAAAATCAGGAACGGGCAATCGCTTGTTCTACAAATGCTTTGCAGGTTTTGACCCGTGAAGCTTTTCCTGAGAGGTGGGCAATAATCCAAACGAATCTGGGAAGTATTTACAAAGATCGCATTAGTGGCGAGCGTACAGAGAATCTGAAGCGAGCAATTTCGTGCTATGAAAATGCCGTACAGATTTTAACCCGTGAAGCTTTTCCACATAAATGGGTTACGCTCCAAGGTAATTTAGGGCAGGTTTACGAACAGAACGGACAAGTTGAGAAAGCCATACAAACTTTCCAAGATGCCTTAAAGAGTATTAATTCTACTGCTTTCCCTTGGGAAAGCTTAAATATCGGACGAGACTTGGGCAATACTGCCTTTAATGCTAGATTATGGCCAGAAGCACTTAAAGGTTATACTGCTGCTATTGATGGTCTTGAACAGGTTCGTACTTACATAAGTTCCGAATTACAACGCCAAGAACTGGTCGCTGGATTTACCACTGAAGGCATATACGAAAAAATGGTGCAAGCTTGTATCAATGATGGACAACTTGGTAAAGCACTGCAATACGCCGAGCGTTCCCGATCCAAAATGCTTGTAGATTTAATGAAGAGCAATGATCTCGATTCTGGTGGAGAAATTCCTCCACAAGTCCAGCAGAATTTGGAAGAATATGAGGCCTTGCAACAACAACTTGAATATATCTACATACGTCATAGAAACAATTTAAACAACACTGAGGAAATGCTTGAACTGGGAACTACATCAAGCACCGATGTTGCTATACAAGCCGACAACGAAACCATCGCAACCTTAGAATCTGAAAAACAGCAGGTCTGGCAAAAACTCCGCAAACTAGACCCAGTGCTGGCTGGACAGATTCAGGTCAGTCCGCTTGAGTTGATTGATATGCGACGACTGATTGAGAAGCCTAATACTGCCATTCTCAGTTTCTATACAATTAGCAGCGACACCCATATTTTTGTGCTGCGAAAAAACGGAATTCAGTTGCACACCTGTACTGGACAAGGTATAGAAAACCTGCAAATATGGATTGTCAAAAACTGGCTATCTGTGTATAAAAACGATAATGAAACATGGGAAAATAATATCAGCAATTTTCTAACAAAACTCGCCCAATGCCTACAAATAAATAAACTGATTACCGAACATTTAGAGGGAATTGAAGAACTAATATTAGTTCCCCATATTTACCTGCACCTGATACCTTTTGCCGCTTTACCCCTTGAAGAAAACGAATATTTAGGCGATAAATTTCTAATTCGTTATACTCCCAGTTGTCAAGTTTTAGACTTCTGCAAAAAACGTCCCCCTGTAGAAACGGCTCTAAAATATGGCACGGTAGAAGATGCTACGGATGACTTACCCTGTGCTAGTTTTGAATGTGAAGAAATTGCCCAATTGTATGATATTCCTAATCAGTTGCGCTTAAAAGGAAGCAGCCAAGCTACTAAAAATAACTATCGTCAATTAGTCAAACATGAAAAAGTCCAAGTGCTGCACTCCAGCCATCATGCTTCATCTCGCCTAGATCAACCGTTAGAATCAATATTACTCTTAGCTAATGGTGAAAAACTGACTTTGGGAGAATTATTAACCCCTGGATGGCGAGTTCCTGACCTTTTAGAAGTGTTCCTCTCTTGCTGCGAAACGAATGTAGGAAACCCCGGTATCACCGATGATATCCTAACAATTGGGTTTGGGTTTTTATGTGCGGGTGCTAGAAGTGTTGTTAGTACCCTTTGGTCAGTAGATGAATTAGCAACCGCGATATTTTGCATTCTTTATTATCAGTATCGTAAAGACAATAAAGAAATGACTCGCCCTGCTGCGTTACAAAAAGCCCAACAAGAACTGCGTAATCTTACAGGCAAAAATTTTGAATCTCGCTACAAGGAAAGTTTGACTAAAATGTTAGACGAAAAATTACCTCAAGCTAAAGATGATCTCAAAAAAGCGGAGAACAAACTTAACGACTACCCAGAAAATTCACCAGAATATTTAGAATGGGAGCAAAACTGGGATAAGCGATATAAGATTGTTAATAAAATCAAAAATGCCAAGAACAGACTGACATCTCTTTGCTCTGAAGAATACCCCTTTTCTCATCCTATTTATTGGGCGGGTTTTAATTGTTCTGGTTTGCGGTGATGGGAGAATTAAAGTTTGCTAATTGATCCAAAATGACGGCGGTTATGGAATGAGGTCACTACCTAACTATCGGAGGTAGAAAAGTGATGATTTGGCGCAATCAGAACTTAGATGAACTATTAGCGACAGGGTGCGATCGCTTAAAGGATTATTTCGTTACTCGTCCAGAGGAAAAACAAAAGTTAAAAGTGTGTCAAGATCATCCCAAGTCTAAATAAATTAGGACTTACGCAGGGCCAAAGAAACCGGGTTTCTGATGAGAGATTCTTGGTGAAAATCAGAGATATCACAGAAACCCGGTTTCTCAAGTCTCAGGCTGAGATGCGATCGCGCTTTTGATGAGTTTATTACTCCCCCTCAATCAAACGCCTTTTCATCACACAAGAAACTTCACCATATATACTACCTTCTAAACCCTCTAAATAATTATGTTCTATATCCTCATACTGACCTAATTTGCTAGTCCACTTCCCATTAGGAAGTTGTCGGGAGGCGTGTTGAGGTTTTCCATCTAAAACATAAATCGCTATCTTTTCAAAACCAGCTTCCAGCAAAGCATTTTCACAGACTTCATACCCTAAAGTTTGATAAGCCATCATAAAAGCAGTCAGAGATTCCTCTCGCAGTATATTAGGCGGCCAGTAGTCTCCACCTTTGGCATCTGGCCACCACCATTCTTCTGTATTTCCAGCAGCCCAAGCAATACAATTATAATCAGTTGTGTCTGAACTGGTAATTTTATATCCCGTTGTCACTAAATTAGGATGATTTTGTTCAATCCATTCTTTAATATTTTGCATCCAAGCATTATTTTCTACCATTTGTAACCTTTGGCTTTCCCCCAATCTAACCATAACTGAGTCATCTCTTTAGTTTTACCCCGTTTTTCTAAAGGTACTGGATCTTCTCCAGTAATTTCACACAGAGCATGAAACCAACGCCCCGATTTTCTTTCCACTTCCCTTAATAACAGAGGAATTACTACTGAACCCATCCTAATAATTTGTTGGTAAGCAGGGTGCATCACTAAATCCGTAGTAGAGGAAATACCTATAGTTTCATTGCGCCATTGTTGTACTAAATTTGTAAAAGTGCGATCGATTTCCTCCATCGCACTTGGCATTGCACTGACTGGATAAAAATAACCAACTAATCGCCCATTATACTCTATTGCTAGAGGCTGAGTTTCCTCTAACAAAACTTGCTCATTTAATTCATGCAAATTTGTTTGTTTCATCAGGCATAAATTAAAATATTTAGTATTAAGTTTTATCGTAACTGAAAAGGATATTTTTGTCAAGGACTAAATGCGTTGCGATCGGTGCTTTAGCTCCAAACCAGATATTTCTGAAAAACCCGGTGTCTGTCTGGTTCGCCTTTTATTGAACAAGCATTAAGTGCGATCGCCCTTTTTGAACACCTACAAATTAAGTGCGATCGCCCTTTAAACTCAACTCTCTATTGACATCGCACAGATTTAGTGCATCAGTGGAAATGTCCTGTATTAGCCCTGGACGCATAGATACCAAAGAAACCGGGTTTTTCATTTTATTTAAAGGCTGCGATGCAGTATTTTGGTCAAAAACCCGGTTTCTGCCTCTGTGCGGCTAGTTGTCGCCCAAATTAAATCCGCCACTAAATTAATCTCTGTTACATAACGTTACAATATATAAGTAAAGAACTTTCAGGCGAGCTAAACAATCAATGCGCTTAATATTAATGACCGGAAAAGGCGGCGTCGGTAAAACATCCGTAGCCGCCGCCACAGGGCTGCGGTGTGCCGAATTAGGATACAAAACCCTAGTGCTAAGCACTGATCCCGCTCACTCCCTAGCCGACAGCTTCGACATGGAACTCGGCCACGATTCCCGACAGGTGAAACCGAATTTGTGGGGAGCAGAATTAGACGCTCTCAGGGAATTAGAAGGCAATTGGGGAGCAGTTAAACGCTACATTACTCAAGTTTTGCGCGCCCAGGGACTCGAAGGCGTTCAAGCTGAAGAATTGGCCATACTTCCAGGAATGGATGAAATCTTTGGTTTAGTGCGAATGAAGCGGCATTACGACGAAGGCGAATTTGATGTTTTAATTATCGATTCAGCTCCCACTGGAACAGCATTGAGACTGTTAAGTTTGCCGGAAGTTGGCGGCTGGTACATGAGAAAATTTTACAAGCCGCTGCAAGGCATATCCGCCGCCCTTCGACCTTTAGTTGAACCTATTTTTAGACCAATTGCGGGTTTTTCTTTGCCAGACAAAGAGGTGATGGATGCACCTTATGAATTTTACGAACAAATTGAGGCTTTGGAAAAGATTTTAACTGACAATACTGTCACTTCGGTAAGGTTAGTTACTAATCCTGAAAAAATGGTAATTAAAGAGTCTCTGCGCGCTCATGCCTATTTGAGTTTGTACAATGTAGCCACAGATTTAATAGTAGCAAACCGCATTATTCCCGAAGAAGTAACTGACCCATTTTTCAAACGGTGGAAAGAAAGCCAGGAGCAGTATCGTCAGGAAATTCACGAGAATTTTAGACCATTGCCCGTGAAAGAAGTGCCGCTTTATTCCGAAGAAATGTGCGGTTTGCCAGCTTTGGAGCGCTTGAAAGAAACGCTTTACAAAGACGAAGATCCTAGTCAAATATATTACAAAGAAAATACGATTAGGATTGTTCAGGACAATAATCAATATGTTCTAGAACTGTACTTGCCGGGAATTGCTAAGGATCAGATTCAGTTGAGCAAAACAGGAGATGAGTTGAATGTTCGGATTGGGAATCACCGCCGTAATATGGTTTTGCCGCAAGCTTTAGCGGCGCTGCAACCTTCGGGGGCGAAGATGGAGGATGATTATTTGAAGATTAAGTTTGCTTAACAGGACTTATATCGTTTCCGGTTGCATCAGAATAATAATTTAGATGATGTCAGTGCGATCGCCCCAGACCGAGCCATTCGGAGAAAGGCGATCGCCCCTGCCCCCTAACAACCAATGATGCGATCGCCCACCATAGCGCCCCAGGAAACTACGATCGATCGGCTCCAGTGTCACCAGCGGCAAACCTCGCGCTCTTACCCTGCGATCGCATCAACGTTCTGTCTTCTAAAGACCAAGCCAACGTTGCCCATCACCCGCCGGGAGTCACTCCTGCATCATAACCGATCGTTTTTTGTCGGTCGGTGTGCATGGGCGTTGTTAGGCAAGAGGTTCCTGTTGTGTAGTGCAGTGTATGCCACCACCCCCAGCGGCGATCGCATCAATGTTAAGTTGCACGATGTCGCGATCGGGAAATAGTTCTTGCAATGTAGATTTTGCTTTGCTATCTGCCATCGCATCGCCAAACTCTGGCACCATCACAGCTCCATTGACAATGTAAAAGTTGATATAGCCTGCGGCAAATTCCTGAGTCTCAAATTGGGGCCGAATGGTTTTGGGTCCTTCAAGCACAATTACCTCTAGTTTACGCCCGTCAGCATCAGTGGCAGAGCGCAGGATTTCCAAATGGTTTTGAGTAACTAGATGATCAAATGATGCTGGATCAGGATCAGATCCGGCAACCACGAAGCCCGAGCTGGCGAACCGTGCATAGAAGTCAGTATGACCATCCGTAATATCTTTTCCACGAATGCCGGGGAGCCAAATGATCTTGCGTAAGCCCAGGAGTGGCTTGAGCAGAGCTTCACACTCAGACTTACTCATGCCTGGATTGCGATTCTGATTCAGAACACAGCTTTCAGTAATGATTGCTGTTCCATGTCCATCTACTTCAATCCCACCACCTTCTAGTACAAGTTTGGTTTGGATTGCCTGCACCTTGGACTGCTGAATGACAAAATTGGCTACTTGGGCATCGTCGTTATAATCTTGCTTCTCACCCCAGCCATTGAAATTAAAATCGATGCCCCCAAGATTTCCGCGATCATCTTTGATGAAAACAGGGCCAATATCGCGCATCCACAGATCGTCTAAAGGGGACACTACCAAGTTTACAGATGAGCCACATTTACGCGCAGCGATATCATAGTCTGCTTGGCGAACCAGCATATAAACAGGTTCAAATTTCGCGATCGCTTTAGCAATTGTCGCTAAATTATCTTGCACTCCTGGAAGTAACTTTTGCCCCCAAATTTTACGGCTAGCGCCAAATGACATCCAGGTGCGTTTATGGGGATCGGATTCATCAGGCATTAGCCAAATCGGATTGGCTATAGTTGCCTCCATACTTTTAGAGGTGCTACAACTCCCAACAAGGTTGCTCATTAAAATAGAACCTGCACAAGTAGCAGTAAATTGAATAAACGATCTTCGGTTAATGATCGTACCTCCTTCGGTATAACGTTGCCCATCACCGGCCACAGATAGCCTTTGCATCATAACCGATAAACTCTCGGCGGTCGGGTGCATCGGTGTTGTACTGCTGGCTAGACACAATTAACAGGATTTAGCATGAACGACTTCGTTTAATGCCTCATTAATCACTGCATCGCTGATACCTCGACGCTTCAAACTTGCTACTAAGGCTGTCACTGTATCGCTCTCAAACAATATCCAATTCAGGCAAACGCCTCACCAGCCCACGCAATATGGCTCCATTAAAATTTTCATCAGTTAGAAGGCGCACTTGGTATCGACTCCCCTTTTGACTGATAACGAGTAAGCAAACGTTGTCTCAGATCGACTAAGTTGTGTTTTTGAGAAAGTTGTTGTCTCAGTTGCTGAGCTTGTTGGCTGCGCTGCTCCAAATAACTGTCAATTTCCTGACGATGGTTGAGATAATAAGCAATGGTACTGTATATGTCTTCTAAGCGGACAACTGAATACTGAATAGCGATTTCTTCGGGAGTGGAGCCATTGTGGTATGAAGCAAGTATGCTATCTAGGGTAACTCGACTCGAACCTATACGGATACCTCCCGCTTCATCCCAACGGAAAGGGGGAGAGGTTGCTGGGAATTTTGCTGGGGGGCTGATTAGGGACATATTGTGCCTGACTTGAACTATATAAAAACATTGTAGCAAGATGTCTAATGCTTTGTCTGGCTGCAACTGTGTTCAATTCCCAACAAAAAATAAGGTGCGTTCCAATCAATACCAATATAAGTGGAATATTAGAGTTTCCCCAGGTAATTTTAGCTCGATCGCCCTTCGCTTACCCTGACTAAAATCATACTCTGCTTTCATGACTATTCCTCTGCTTCTTCTTTTCCATCCTCTGTGCTCTCTGTGCCCTCTGCGGTTCCTTAACTCTTTCCCCCATTAACCTCAATTTTTGGCGATCGACCATGACACCAATAAACAGTCTTGTTTGTGTCCCCACTAATTGTGTATCATATTGCAGAGAAACAAAACTGTTGTATCCCTACCTAATTATTTTTCTTCCGAATCATATCTTTAGCTAGTTTTCCATCCAGTCCTGAAAAAATTATGACTTACACTCAACCGCAAATTAAACCCCAAGATGTCAAAGTTAAAATCCTGCTCGCGGGCGGACATCAATGCACAATTACCCTCAAATCTGACGCCCCCTTATTGCACAATCTGGTTAAAACCTTAGTCGATCGGACCCAACAGAACCCCGGTTTTCCCACTTTATTTCAGATTCCCATAGACGAAGGGCGCTCCGCACTTTGTTTCCCCAGCGAACACCTAGTGGGATTAGTCACCGAACCGCCCATTTACTTAGCTCAACTGCAACCGCCACAGCCCGAAGTTCCGGTAGAGATTCACCCAGAAATTCCCCTGGAGATTCCTATAATTCCTGCTCATGTAAACGACGACTTAATATCTCGCTACGCCCAAATTGAGAACTTCCTCACAGCCAGTGAAAAAAATAAACTCATCAAATATGTTTTAGCAAAAGAATCAGAATTTGTGAGTACCAGCACCTCAACCAAGGCAGAAGATTATCGGCGTTCTATGGTTCTCCATTCCTTCCCCGAATTTTCACAACTGATGATTAATCGCATTAAAGCTATTCTCCCCGACGTGCTGCGAAAATTAAACCTACCTTCATTTTCTGTGGGTGATATAGAAGCTCAATTAACGCTGCACAACGACAATAATTATTACAAACTTCATAACGATAGTGGCTCTCCAGAAACAGCAACCAGATTTTTCACCTATGTTTACTATTTCAATCGAGAACCCAAGGCGTTTACTGGCGGAGAATTGCAGATTTATGATAGCAAAATTGAGAACAATTTTTATGTAGCGGCTGACTCTTTTAAAACTGTTGAACCTCGCAATAATAGCATCGTATTTTTTCTGAGTCGCTATATGCACGAAGTTTTGCCAGTTAGTTGTCCCTCGAAAGCTTTTGCTGACAGTCGCTTTACGATTAATGGTTGGGTAAGGCGAACAGATTGAGCTTGGTAGTAAGGACTAAGGTCGCGATCGCTCGTCAGACAAAGAAAGGACAGAAGTCCTTACTACAAACTTAAGGATAACACCAATATTATTCTATGGCTCCTGCACTTTTGAGCAGTTTCACCACATCTTTATAACCGTTAAATTCAGCTAGCATTAAAGCCGTATAGTTCCCCAAATTTTTATGATTTATATCCGCACCCGCATCAATTAAAATCTTGACAGCACTGACAGCACCCCGATGGGCCGCCCACATTAAAGCAGTGGCACCGGAAGCATCCCGCCTATTGACATCAGCACCGTTGTCAACTAATAATTGGGCGATCGCCACATGACCTCGAATACAGGCTTTCATTAAAGCCGTTTTTCCTTGCTCCCCTGCGATATTAGGGTCAACACCACCTTCGAGCAAAGCCTTTACTGTCTCAGTATGTCCTTGAAAAGCCGCCAGAGTTAAAGCAGTCTCCTCAAAGTTTTTAGCATTCAGAAAATCAGCATTATCGTGATTGACTTTTTGCAACAAAGCTGATACGATCGCACTGTAACCATGAACAGCAGCCACCAGTAACGGAGTATCGCCCAACCGATTTCTAGCCACAACACTAGCGCCGCGATTTAACAGCAATTCCACAACATCCTCATAGCCTTCGACAACAGCGAAATTTAAAGCAGTTTCATCATCTTTGTCCTTAGCATTGATATCGGCGCCAGCATCGAGTAATATCTGGGCGATCGGCAAATTTCCCCCAGCAGCAGCCGCCATCAAAGCCGTTCCCCCATCCCCATTTTTCCCATTCACATCAGCACCAGCACGCAGCAAAACCTGCACCACATCAATATGACCAAAATCAGCAGCCAAAGTTAAAGCAGTTTCACCATCTTTATCTGGAATTCCGACATTAGCACCAGCAGCTAACAACACCTCTACCACGGACAAATTACCCGCAGCAGCAGCCTCCATCAAAGCAGTTTTGCTATCGGAATTTTTAACATTAGCATCAGCGCCACAATTGAGCAAAATTCGGATAATTTCAGCGCGACCTTGACTAACTGCTAAAAATAGGATATAATTATCCGCAACAGTACCAGCATCTGCCAAAGCTTTGACAATAGCTTGATTCCCGGATAAAGCAGCTATTTTCAGAGCAGAGTCTCCATCGCGATCGCGCACATTCACATCAGCACTAGCAGCAAGTAACAGCCGCACAACATTGATATCACCTTTCAGGGAAGCCGCCATCAAAGCCGTACTACCATCATCATTTTTAGCATTAACATCAGCGCCCCCAGCCAGCAACAGCCGTACAGAATCAGCCTGCTTGTGAGCTGCTGCAAGCATCAAAGCCGTCAGCCCAAAACGCCTTCTGACATGATTGACATTAGCGCCATTATTTAGTAGAATACGCACGATTTCGGCATAGCCCTTTTGGGCCGCAAACATCAAAGCTGTCGTCCCCTCAGAGTCTTTGGAGTCAGGATTAACACCCTTAGCGAGTAAGGCTTGTACGTGAATAATGTTGCCAGTTTTGGCAGCTTGGATTAATACAGCGTCTTGTTTAGTGGCAGTCATAATAACGTCTCATTCTGTATGTTTTTACCATCACATGAGACGGACTTACTGGTATGCTAAGTTTTATGAAGTATGTTTGCTAATCCTGAGAACACTATGAATCTCGAAATTCCGCAGTCTGTTAAAGTTTGGAGCCAATTTTTCCACCCAGTGTTAATGTGGGTACTGCTGGCCATCTCATTGTATGCTTTGTATCTCGGCGTTCAAATCCGACGCACCAGGAGTGCGGAAGGCGAAGTCAAAAAAGAGTTAATTAAGGGTAAATTCAACCTCAAGCACCACCAGATGGGTTCTTTGCTGCTAGCGTTGATGGTAACAGGGGCGATCGGCGGTATGGCTGTCACCTACATCAATAACGGCAAATTGTTCGTGGGTTCCCACTTGCTAGCAGGGTTAGGGATGACGGCAATTATTGCCATATCTGCGTCGCTGACTCCTTTGATGCAAAAAGGCAATGATTTTGCCAGATATACTCACATCTTTCTGAATGTTGCGCTTTTGGGGCTGTTTGGCTGGCAAGCGGTAACGGGCGTGGAAATAGTGCAGAGAATTATCAGTAAAATGTGATTGTTTGGGTAAGAAGTACAGATATCGGGTAGGGACACGGCACTGCCGTGTTCTGTATTTCATCCCATTGAAAACTGCTATGTTGCTGGTTGTGCTAATTGCGTTCGTGTGATCGGCAATTAGCCAACAGTTATTTCTGTAATATTTCCCGCAAGAAGTTCCAACAAATCAACTAATCAGGATTGCATAATAATGTCAATTTCACCCGGCTTCTTTAACTTATCTCCAAACAATGCTGTCTGTGTATTTTTAGTAAATGGTTGCTTAATATACTTTAAAGATTTTTGTGGGAAAGCTTCACGCAAAGTGTCGATAGTTGTTTCGTGTGTAAAAATTCTGGCACTGGTTCTCACATAGATACTTGCTGTACTGGTCATAATTTCAGCGCATCCTTGGAAAACTGTTTGTAGCAAGTTGCGATAATCAGGCATAGATTCAAACTTACCCCGCCACTTTTCCCCTGTCCAAGTAGGTCGCTCTGTCCCCCCCAGCATCCACAGTCGCAACCATTGATCGTAGTGGTAATTCGTAATGCCGAAGTACGGAGGTGAAGTAAATAGAAGATTAAAACGACTCTGACTGCCAGAGTAGACTTTTTCAGCTAAATCACCAATCAATGAGGTGCTATCACCCAAAAGCATATTTCCATTTTCTAGGTTTGGAGCTCCTTTTGTATAACGCCATTCAACGCGCTTAGTCAGAAACTCTACCGGATCAATTTTTGGCGGGGTAAGTTGTCTTTCTCTCCACCAACGTATTGAATAATCTGGACTCATTGCTTTTCCTTGTCGCATCTGGTTTGATAGTGAGTTTTCTCTGTTGCCATGTAGGTGAACCAGTATGATTGCCATTAGTGTTGCATCAACTAAATTATTTTTCCAATCAAGTGCATCACGCGCAGCTATGAGATAGCCTAATACGGTTCGGGCATAACAAACAGTAAAGAATTCAGGCAAATTATCTAGTCTCTGTTGTTCAACTAAACTAGCCATTTCCCCAAGATTCTTGATGCGCGTCAACACCTCAGTCTTTGAAGCAGGTTTTAGTTTCACAAAACCATACAGCCAGCCAACAGGGTTGATTTCAATACCACAGCCCGATCTCTGCATTGCTGCTGCTGCATAGACGCTTGATGCGCGACCTGCAAACGGATCAATAACTGCATCTCCAGGCTTTGAATACTCTTCTACAACTTTGAAGGCAAATTCTTTGGGGAACATGGCGTAGTAGGGGCCTAAGCCAGACCATCGGCCGATGGCTGTACTCAGACTGAGTTGATTTAGAGTTGAATTGCTCATCTTCAGTTTTCCGCCATTAGTTCTTTTGCAAGCCTTTCTAAAACTTTATTACCAAGGCGCAGAGGGATCGCAGCTTCTGCATTTGCCGATACTAAGGGGACAAGGGCGTTAGGAAAGCGTGAAGATACCAGTTGATCCAGAAGTCCAACTGCATCTGATAGACGTGGAAATTGAGAGGACTCAGCAGTTTTCAAGTCTTTATGTTCCTCTGAAAGGAAGGGTAAAGTAGCTACTATACGCGCCCCAGACTTTGTTTTGTAGAAAAACTTGCGCCCAAAGTATGTTGCTGCCCCATAGGGTCTTGTACTGTCTGAGAAAATTATGTTTTGTTTGATGTATGAGTCAGTGAGTAATCCAACTGACTGGCAAGGAAAAGCCCCAAAACTACCTTTTTCTTGACGATCTAAATCTTCAAAGTGTTCTACGAATGTTCCTGTTTTTTCAACCCCAATGAGAAGAATGTCTTGGCCTCCAGTCGCTTCTTTGGTTACAGCATTAATTCTAGATAGTTCTTGATAAATGGCTTGGCTTATCCAAGCAGGTTGTCCAAAAACGGCAAGTTGACCATCTAGGATAATTGCAAGTCTACCCAAGCTAGAAAGCCATTTTTTTGCCTCTAAAGACCTTAAAATATGAACCATCCAGACTGTTTCCCATACTTGCATTATCTCGCCAAATATAGCGCCGTTGGTACCTGCTGGATTCATCCTTTCGTGTATGCGTAAGGCATCTGTAGAATAGAGAGTGCGTGAAAGGTTACAGGGACAAGTATATTGACCTTTTCCACGCTGGTAATCTCTATCTTCTGGACAATCTTCGTAAGGACATTGCTGCTGCTTCTTATTATCTTCAGCAGCAGGCTTATATTTCAACAAAGTTTCGTAAGTATCAAGCAGCGATTCTCCTCCACTATCAGGGAACGCTTGAACATCTCCAAAAACTTCAAAGATTGACTTTCTCAACGAATCTTTAGCTGATTTTTCACCTTTTGAAATAACATTGCATCCCGGCAAGGCGCAGTCAATAGACTGAGCTGTCTCTATTGTTCGGAATTTTTTTGGTTCGACGGGACGATGCTGATCCAGTTCTCTCATTTTTTCAACATCTAAAATTACAGAAGCCACTGTCACATAAGAAGCTTCAGCCCCTGGGAAACCATTTTCAATCTCTACTTCTGCATGGCTCCCATCTATAGCTATTAGCATTTTTGGTATCCAGTCACCAGGCTGTATCTTGATTGGATTAAGTGTCTGGAGGGACTCTAATTGATCTGATTTACTTCGGAGTTCGTAACTGCCAAGTAGTTTTTTTACACGTTCACTTTCTACAAGGCGACGTAATGGTTTATATTTGGCAAATTCTCCTTCGTATGGCATAATTTAAACCTCAAATTTTTTGACTTGAACTGGAATAACGAAGAGATTACTCAATGTCTTAACTCTAAGGAAGCCACGATCCTGAGCGCGACGAATCGATGATTCAAAATCATCGAAATCATAGTATTTGCGGAGTTCCTTGGTTTCATCTGTGTTATTCAAGTGTCCGATAAACCAATTAGCAGTATTTTTGAGTATATTACGTTGAATGCTGCTAACTTCCTGGGTTGCATAGACCATGCCAATATGATATTTGGCACCCTCTTTTGCTGTCCGCACCCATACATTTTTCAGATCCATATCTGTTCCTACGGGCAGAAGGTTATGGGCTTCTTCCAGATAAACTAAAATTTCAGGAATATTTTTTTCACCTTGACGAAATAGGCTCTGATTTTGTCTAAAAATATGCCACATAATCCGGTCGGCCGAAGATTGATTAATTTCAGGATCGCCACTAGATTGGTCGATAATCACCAGCCGTCCCGCCTTCAAATGTTCGTAAATTTTTACAGCATAATCACCCGTTGTAGTGTTAGTGTGTTGGTTGCGTACTTTACCAATTTGTCTAGGTCCGTTAGGGCGACTAAACATTTCCAACAACTTTTTCAAATCCTCATCTGCCCAGAGCTCACCTGATGCCTTTGGGCGCTCACTAACATACCATTTTTCAAATGCCTCATAGCCACTATTTTTATCCATCATAAAGTCATAAAGATGATTAAGTGCATTGGCTATTTGAGACCATGTAGATTCTTTCTTACTCAGGATCTCAGCAGCAGATATATGATCTGTGCTATTTTTACCCTGGCTATTCTTCATAGCCTCAAGTAGCTCCTTATTGAATAATTTGTCAGTTTCTGGTTTAAGCTGTAGTGAAGGGTCAAAGCCAGCTTGAACTAGCAGAGCGCGATATACAAGAACACGACGTTGGTAGCGCGTCGTGGCACTGTAGTCATCTTTAGCAGGTGGATCAAAAACGACCTGCCGGAAGTTTTGGATGTACTTTGAGCCGTCAGATGCTAGTGTACCATCAATGATTTCTTTACCAATTTGAAGATTTTTTTCATCTAGAAAGTTCAAGAGCATCAGTTTCCGCTTAGGATCGTTTGGATGAGGCAAAATTCCATAAGTAATAACATCTTCCTCTTTGCCAGCAGCATTAGACTTCCAAATATTTTTGATAGCTGATGGATTTTTCTGTTGATTAGCATCTTGCTCATTTTCATTTGCATACTCGCCATTGGGATCGAAAACTATCGATCCAATTCGGAGGGGCTTTTTTTTGTCAAATCTCAGATTAAATACGGATTGAAGGATAATTTTAGTAGTATTTGATTTGCCAGTGCGGGTCATACCAAATAGAGCAGTTTTTTGACCCAGTAAATCTGCTGGCAGAAGTTCCACTTTGACATTAGAAACTCCTTGGAATGAGCGATTGGTCGATGCGTAGCGGATTTGACCCACAACAACAGATTGTTTTGTCTGCTGATCCTTACGGTCTGGATCTCGATAATTGACTATCAGTGATAAGGCTTTGTCGTTTGGCTTGTAGACCTTCAGACCTCGATTTGGGTAGTAATTGGAAATGTCACTACCAAAACGAAGAACTAGCAAATCAGCAGCTCCACTTTCAGAAGCCTTATCTAAGAAAAAAGTACCAATAACTTTACACTTAATCCCAGCAAAAGACAAAAGATTATGAGTTTGGGAATCCATCATATCTTGATTATCCCAGTGTATATCTTCTCCACTAGCTCGCTGGGCCGCTTCGACTCGAACCCTTTCAGCTTCAAATGCGTTAGGAAGTGGAGCAGCATCCATCACACGCAGAAGAACTACAGATGCGTCTTCAGTCGTGTAGTCGATACCATCTTTTGGGTTGACACGAGTAGCAATTAGAAAGCTAAGACCTGGAATTCCACCTACTTGCTTACGGTAGTAATCGTGTATTTGAACTAAGGCAGTTTCGTAGCTGATGGAATAGACTTCACCGACGTACTGATTTAATTGAATTAGAGATCCGAAGATTTCCTTGGCAGTTAGTTCAGCCGATTTGGATTGATCTTCGGCAAATGCTTTTTCTAGTTCTGATAGCATACGATTACTATTCCTCATTAATTACTAGACGTGATTTCTTGTTTCTGTCAAACTCTACGAGTTAAGCGCGATCGCCATCCGCCGCCATCCGACTCGCCACTTGCTGCATCACTTCAATCAAGCGTGAGTCAACAAACTCAGAGTGCTCCCGCAACTGTTACCCTCTTCCTCTGCGGGACAACTCAGCAAGCAATTGAATCAGATTCAGGTAAGCTCGGAGGGGTTTTTCATCCATGAGGCGTGACCTTCAACATTTCTTATTTCCTCATTTGTACCACAAATGCAAGCAGCCCCAGGTAAACTGCAAGAATTATTTAATTTTCTAATCAAGCCCCTTAATTCCTATTTTTTTTATAAATTAATTTATTTTTGGTATGTGAAGCCAACTAATTAGATTAATACACAGTACCACTGTTTCTCTAAATTTTGCACTTCATTAGAATTGCATTACTTTTTGAGCTTTATCGTATCTGATGCACACTTCGCAACAATCCCTAAAACCGCGCAAAGAAGCAGGTTTGAGAGTTTTTTGGCTATCCTTAAAAAAGGCGGCACCCAGATTTGAACTGGGGGTGGAGGTTTTGCAGACCTCTGCCTTACCACTTGGCTATGCCGCCGTCACGTCAGAAATTTGACGTTTTTTTATCTTACACCAAATCTTGATTATTTCAACACTTTTCTCAAAAATTTCCATCGCCCTTGTTCCCACATCCCCAAAACCCTTGTGATAGGGTACTCTAGAACTAAATCGATCGCGCGCAACATCATCCATGACACCCGTTTCTCCCCTACTCGTCGCCCAAATCACCGACACCCACTTGTTTGCAGAGGTCGATCGCACTTGGAAAGGCCTCTCAACCGCCCACACCCTCAAAACAGTTCTCGAACACCTACAACAGATTCAGCCCCAGCCAGACTTACTCCTGCTAACAGGGGACTTATCCCAAGACGAAACACCCCAATCCTACGAGCTCCTCGCCTCCCTGATTTCCCCGCTAAACATCCCCACTTACTGGATACCTGGGAATCATGACAACTTGGCGGTAATGCAGCAAATATTAGATAAGCCGCCTATTTCCCCAGAAAGAGCGTGGAACCTAGGAAACTGGCAATTTCTCTTGCTTTCGAGTGTGGAAGCCGGATGCGACGGTGGCAAACTTTCCCCAGAAAGCTTGGATTGGCTGGACTCTCAATTGCAACAAACAGGCGATCGAGCTGTTATGATCGCCTTGCACCATCATCCATTGGCGATCGCAAGTGAAATCATGGATGGGATGATGCTCCACAATGCTGATGAATTTTTGGCAATTGTCGATCGATATCCTCAAATCAAAATCGTCCTCTGCGGCCACATTCACCAAGAATTCCATCAACAGCGAGGCTCAGTTACCTACTTGGGGACACCCAGCACCTGCATCCAACTTTTACCGAAAAGCTCTCCTATTATACTTGACCAAATTCCTCCAGGATTTAGGTTGATCGAATTGGCGATCGACGGCACTTGGAACACAAAAGTTGAGCGAGTTGCCCAAGAATCACCACCCTATTAATGATTTTTGATATCCTCAAAATAATTATTATCAAACTTACATTATTTTGTAAATCTATCAATAGATAGATACTTTTAATCAGCCAAATTTTTTATAATATCTATTGACCAGAGATTGCAGGCATAGCTATACTAACAAGTAACAAAAAAATATCGCCCGCATCTTTACCAATCAGGAGAAACTAAATTTATGTCTGAAGTCAATGGCGTCATGATGCAGTATTTCCACTGGTACAACCCCGCTGACGGCAACCTGTGGAATCAGCTAGCAGAATCTGCAAAAGATTTAGCAAAAATAGGCGTTACATCCCTGTGGTTGCCACCAGCATATAAAGGAACGGGCGGTGGAATGGATGTGGGTTACGGCGTCTATGATATATTCGATTTAGGCGAGTTCGATCAAAAAGGGTCGGTGCGGACGAAATACGGGACAAAAGATGAATATTTGCGGGCGATTAAAGCTGCACAAGATGCAGGAATTCGGATTTATGCTGATGTTGTCTTCAACCACAAATTAGGAGCTGATGCAGAAGAAGAAGTCGAAGCCACACCGTTCAATCCCGACAACCGCAATGACACCGTAGGCGAGTATCAAAAAATTAAAGCTTGGACTCATTTTACCTTCCCTGGTCGTGGCAAAACCTATTCCAGCATGGAGTGGCATTGGTGGCATTTTGATGCCATTGATTATAATGCTTACGACACAAATACCAATGCCGTTTACTTGCTCAAAGGCAAAGAATTTGACCAAAATGTAGACTTAGAAAAAGGCAATTTTGACTACCTGATGGGTTGTGATTTGGATATGGACAACCCAGAAGTCACCGGGGAATTAAAATACTGGGGCGAATGGTATGTCGATACAACCAACGTTGATGGATTTAGGTTCGATGCTGTCAAACACGTATCAGCAAAATTTTTCCAAGAATGGTTAGAACACGTTCGCAATTATGCCAAACGTGAGCTATTTGCCGTCGGCGAATATTGGTCCTATGAAGTCGAAGCTTTGCACCACTTCATTACAGTAACTGATGGTAAAGTATCCTTATTTGATGCACCTCTTCATTACAACTTCTATGCAGCAAGCAAAGCCGGTAATAATTATGACTTGAGAACAATTTTTGACGGTAGCCTCGTCCAGCACCAACCAACCCTCGCCGTTACTCTAGTAGATAACCATGATTCCCAACCTTTACAATCCCTAGAGTCAGTTGTCGAGTCTTGGTTTAAACCCCTTGCTTATGCTTTAATTCTGCTGCGTCGTGAAGGATATCCCTGTATTTTTTACCCCGATTATTACGGCGATCATTATAAGGATAGAGGAAAAGATGGTAACGAATACGAAATTTGGTTAGAGAAACATCAATGGATTATTGATAAATTCCTGTTCGCCCGCCAAACTTATTCCTACGGTAATCAATACGATTACTTTGACCACGCCAATACAATTGGCTGGACGCGACTCGGAGATGAAGAACATCCAGGTGGCATGGCTGTTGTGTTGAGTAACGGGGGTGATGGTACTAAGTTTATGGAAGTCGGACAACCGAATCGCACCTATATTGATCTCACCGAACACATCAAAGAATCTATCACAACTAATGACGAAGGTTGGGCTGATTTTAGGTGTAATGCTGGTTCAGTTTCGGTCTGGGTTCCAGAATCCTAAAGACCCTATAACAACTAACAAGAAATACATCTTGTTAGTTGTTAGTTGTTAGTTGTTAGTTGTTATTTTAATTATTATAATTATTCAAATATTTTAGATATAAAAATTATGAATCTTTTAGATAAAGTTGCCGTTATTACTGGTGGCGGGTCGGGGATTGGTCGTGCAGCAGCAATTTTAATGGCCAAGGAAGGGGCAAAAGTTGCTATTATCGATCGCCTTCTCGATAGTGGGCAAGAAACTGTCAGCCAGTTGGTGAATCAAGGAGGCAGTGGACTGGCACTTGTCGCAGATGTAGCAAATTCTGAACAAATGGAACAGGCATTTCAAACAATTTTTGAACAATATAAAAAAATAGATACTGTGTTTGTAAATGCGGGGATTAATGGTGTCTGGTCGCCCATAGAAGACCTCGAACCGGATGAGTGGGATAGGACAATTAATACTAACCTCAGAGGTACTTTTTTGACTGTCAAGTATGCTGTTCCTTATTTAAAAAAACAAGGCGGTTCTATTGTCATTACCTCATCGATTAATGGTACTAGAAATTTCAGGAAAGTTGGTGCCACGGCCTATGCTTGTTCTAAAGCTGCTCAAGTAACTTTTGCCAAAATGCTGGCACTAGAACTTGCTGCTAGCAAAATCCGAGTTAATGTCATTTGTCCGGGTGGGGTGCTGACTGGGATTGAGGAAAGTACCACTAAGCGAAATCTCGATCGCATTCCAGGAGCAGCGAATTTCATTCACGATCTGATTCCTTTGACTAATAATACCGCAGGTTCTAGTGAAGAAGTTGCCCAATTAGTTTTATTTTTAGTATCAGATGCCTCCAGTTTCATCACAGGTACTGAAGTCTGGATTGATGGTGGTGGTTCTTTGATTTGAAATTTTAATAGCTAGGCGGTTGAAACCGCTTCTACACAAACCAAGTCCGCCTGCGCGGACTAAGAAATCAGCATGACTAAGGACAACTGACAATTGACAAATAATACCAACTTTTAAAAGTATTGCTACCATGATTTATCTTATATAAGTTATCGTTTAGTTGCAGAGTTCCGCGCCGGACACGGCAATGCCGTTTCCCTACAGAATTGGAGTTTAGACTAAGCAAAAATTCACTCAGAAGAAGTTGAGTGTAAATTTTGTGAGTTTAGACAGAGGTAGAGAGGTTAACTAATCGATTTTGACGAGTTTTGAAACCGACCTTTACCCTTTTTGACCACAGGATACCGACATCTTGGAGTGCGAGGTTTTCCTGTTTGCCATCCATCGGAATTTCCTCGTCGTTTCGGAGCAACAGCCGGACTTCCAATCCTGATTAAAAGTGGAAGCATTGATTGTACAACCCTTCCAGGCGTCAATTCAGTCAGAGACTTTTGCCAGGGTAAACGAATTTCTGTGACAACATCTTTAGCTAACCATAATTGCCAAGTTAGCAAAGGCATCAAATCACTCCATCGTTCGCACTGTTCGCTTGGTACTTAGCTTCGGCACAGTCCAATGTAAGGTTTGTTTGGCTAACCGATACCAATGTTCGAGAGCAAAACGGCGCAGATACAATTGCCAAATTTCAGCTAGAGATGGCATTTGGAGACCAACCCACACTAACCACAAAGGTTGACTATTTAACCGACCCGTTACAGTTTCCAAACGTTCGACTAAAATCAGAGTCATTGGATGTTTGGGACTCCCCCTAAAATGCAAGTCATTCCATTTTCACGGGCCGAATTTTTCCCAGTTTGGGTTCAACAGATTCCAGAGTTTGTTCTGGTTCCCACCAGCTTTGAGAGTCGTTAAGCTTAAATTGTTGACCGTGAATTTTGGGTCTGCCTTTACCACTATAGACTGGGGGTGTTGACCATAAGCAACGATTGGAGCGAATACGCATTAGTTTATCATCCGCGCTCGCAGCGGTGGCTTTAACCAAAGGGGCACACCCATACTCACTATCAAATAGAGCGATCGGTCTATGCTGAAGATATTGACATACTTGTGCTAATTGTTCAGCGCCTTTACCGATGGGGTTGTCCCAACTGGTAATACGTTCATGTCTCAAGGGCAGCGCCCAACGAGCGCTCATGGAAGGTATTAGTGCGATCGTACTATATCCTTGACCGATACCAACAGGTATGCCGTGAGGTAAGGCTGTGGGTTGATGTTCATAGGTACGTTCTTTGAGGGTACGTGCATGGGGTCTTAACCATGCTGTATGATCGATCGCCAATACTGGACGTTCGACTTGGTTAGAGTCGATAGGAGCGTTACCACTCCTACCTCTCCTTCAGAACCGTGCATGAGACTTTCGCCTCACACGGCTCCTTGATAATTCCATCCTTGTTATGGATACGATTCAAGACTAACTCTCAGGTTTTGGCACTTTCTTTTGAGTGCATTGACCCGTCTGTTGCTGTCTTTGCGTCATGGCAGTGTCTATGCAGAAGTTGTAGGTTATCGTAGGTATCCTTTCCACCTAACGATGTTGGTTTAATATGGTCAACTTCTACAATGTCTATACTCGTAAAGTACAAACCACAGTGAGGACAAATACCCTTTTGTTTCTTGATTAAAGATGCAACCCTTGCGGGTGTTTCTGGATATTCGCCTCTACGCTTACTCCAATAAATCCAGTTTCCATCAAACGGGCTGGCAGCACCCTTTACTTTGATATGCCTTACGATTGGCGTATCTGAGTGTTGTTTTAATTCCAATCCATCCAAAGTTATCCTTTCTAGCTTGCGCCAATTTAGGTCTTTCCATTCCACCGTCTGATTGTTCAGCGTATTAGACATATATTGCTACTTGTTCTACTCCGTTGGAATTACCGTGTATCTGTCAGCATATCCACACCATTACAGTGAGGCATTCGCTTTTGATACAATCCTGTCCCTAGTTACCTTTCGTTAGCTACTTACTGGTTATCGACCTTTACCAGAGATAATTAAGGGTTAATTCGTTCCGATTACACATTAGTTGAGTCTTTAGCGTGATACTCTCCACCGGGTTTATTGGGCGGTGCTTATAAGTCGAATATCAAATCGCTTATGCCCTATCCTTGCCTTTTGGCTTGGTGTTTGTCAGTCTTTACCGTATCTCTCAGCCGAAATAAGGGATTGAGGGCTAAATCTCCTAAACATGAGACGTGGCGAGTCGTCATTATCGCGTCTGCTAGTTCAAAGGTGGCGTCTTTGGCATTGCCGAGACATTCATAAGCAAGTTGACGAAATTCCTGTAATTGTTCAAACTTCATGGCAGGTAGATTTGAGATTTTTAGCTGAATTCTCAATCTTCTACCCTTACGCTGTCTGTTGAAACTATCGCAGACAGTTTTTTTTCTGTTGCAAGTCTCCGAGAACGTCAACGGTCGCTGGCATCTATCTTATGGTTGAGCCTGATAGCTGGTCGCCAGCGACCATTGCCGTTCTTGAGAACTGTTCGCTAGTCTCACAGCGATCGCACTTTTTGACCTGCTTAGTCTAAACTCCAATAAGCCACATTGGGCGATAATTTAACAATAGGTTTGATGCGGGCAATACCCAAACCTTTGAGTTCTCTCAAGCTGTAACTTAGGAGTTCTCCGCTGTTCCACTGGATGTGAAATGGACGTGGATCTTCAACGTTCAAGTGTTGGACTCTCCCCATTCGTTGAAATCCTTCTCGGTGCTGTAAAATGCAATCTCCCTCTCTAAATCCGTAGAAGCCTTGTTTCTTTGTTAGGTTTTCTAACTGCTGCTTCCAGGCTTCTTCCCAAGCTATGTCAAAGTCGAGAAGTTGGTAATTTTCTTCGCTCAATTGTTGAGCTATTTTTTCTTTTAACTGCTGTTTGTAGATTGGCATAGCGAATTCTAAAAAATTGTCGGGTACTTCGAGAGCTAAATGCGTTTTAGCTCTGATTCTGATATCGGTAACAGATAAATAGCTGGCGGCTTTTAATTGCTGGGGTGTCGGGATATCTATGGTACAAATAGTCGGGTAGCCGGGAAACAAGTTGATGGGAAAGTGATACAATTGGTCGAGAGCCGAGATGAGAATGTGCTGTTCAGTGAGCGATTCTACTTTGAAACGAGTTGCGTTACTAAATTGTATCTGTTCGGAATTAGCGAGTACGATAGTTGTGCAAGCTGGAAGTTCTCCCGCAGTATTTTGAGGAATAAACTGAGGCACGATGGAGATTTTAAGGACGCGGATTTCATCAAGGCTATAAGTCCAAGAAAATGCCTTTTCGCCCGAACTTGCGTCCCAAGTAATTGTCACAGGTTTTTCAGTTTTGTTGAGAGAAGTAACAATACCGTATTGGTTACCAGTTTTAACGATATCATTTAACCTGAAGGGATGTTCTTCAGCAGGTGCGGAAATGAGGAAAGGAAAAATTACTGCAACTACTTCTTTGGCTTGAGGGAAGTGCTGGCTAGCTGATTCAGGAAAAGTCTTGTGGGGGTTTATAATAGACTTGTTAGCGTTCATAACAGCAAGAAGTTGGTTATCCCTCAGCTTCTCCCGCTAGGGAATAGCTTTTAATTAATTTAGAGATTTGCTCAACCAATGGTTCTTGCTCCAATTGTCGGAAATGACTTAGCTGTTGTTAGAGGGGAGACTCTGTTGCAATCGCCAACTATACTGGTATCAGCCAGATTAACGCTCGCACAGCTATCAACATGAGGATTATTACTCATATAGGTAGAGAAATCGATACAAAATGCGATGGCTCCTTTGCGTCAATTAAAAGTCTAATAACAAGCTCTAGTTAGTACACTTTAATAACCCCGGTTTTGACAATCTATTACTCCAGTTAACAGCCTTCTGTCGATAAAAAATTACCCAGCTATCAGTAGGAGCTGTAGCTGGGGTAATTCGCCCGAAAGCGGATATATTAATCTAACGCAGGTATCTCGATTAATTCGATTTCAAACAGAGCTGCGTCGTTATTCTTTAGGCAAAGTAGGCTTTGGTGGGATGTCAAAAACAATCACAAATGTGAATTCTTTGACAAACCGCTGCAAAACCCGAAAATGATCGTCTGCATCCCTCCTCCTGCGAAATCGTGCCACAACAATACGCTGACAATTAGGAAGCAGCTTAATGATGCACCACGGATGCAATCTCTCAAAATAAGTCATTTTAACCTCACCAGCGACAGTAACAGGTTGCGTTCTTTTTTCCTTGCTTGCCATTACGCTAGTTGAGAGAATATTCTCCAAGACAGGTCACGCTGACCTTGACAATTAATTAGGTTTGTGCTATCAACTGCTCACATTCTCTTCTAACGCACCTTCTTATCTTCGGAATGCGGACACAGCAAGTTCGCCAGTACGTCGGGAATCTCCTCAAAGTGTTCCAGCAGAAAATCCATTACTGCCAAATGGCGCAAATCAACAGCAGTAGGAAATCTTCGATTTTTTCCCCGTTTAAACCAACCCTGCACTGTCGAATCAGAGCGGGAACAAATGGAGGCAATTTGCTCGTAACTTACCCCCCACTTGACATAAAACTGTTTCGGCGTCATGCCCAATTGGCATTGGCTGTAAACTGCAATCAAATTGCATTCTCTATCTGTCAAAGTATGCGGTTTTTTCATCCTCGCACCTCTCTAAATCTTCTTCCCACGCCGTATCAAATTGACACCAAGCTGTACTCTTGGAATCAGGAGCCAGCCAAATTACGTAGCACCACATCCAACAGCAACGGCGCTGTTCGTAGTTGTAAAATTTGCCAATAACTATTCCCCAATCGGCTTCTTCGCCAACATCGGCCCAGCGCACCATCTCGCCACACTCAAAGCGCGGGGGATGAATTTTGGCAAAACTTGCAGGCAACTCAATTGAAGGTGGTATATCATTCAAATGTTTTAGTGGCAGGCCCGAAATCAAATCTCGCTTTCCTTTTGAGATTGACATGAGTTCTCAACTGTGCATCGACTGCAACAGATTTGTTTTGATAGGTTTTTAGGCCAATTTCTTGATAAAGAAATTGCAGCGCGATATTTCCTTAAATCAATCAATTGGAATCTATATTTGACGAACTATTCTCAAAGCCCAACTCGGGCTAGGCTATCAGTTTTTTGAGATACCCCAGTTGATAAAAAAGAGTTACGCCAATCTACTATTGTCAGTTCGGCGTATTACCCAGACCAACCAGGGCAAGGCAACGGCAGGCATTGATAAAGAAGTTATCAATACCCCAGAGCAGCGGGTAATTCTGGTAAAAAACTGGGAAGGGGGAAACCTCAAACCAACTAAAAGGGTAGAAATACCCAAACCAAATGGCAAAAAACGACCGCTCGGAATCCCGACCGTGCGCGACAGAATCGAACAGGCAATAGTAAAGAATTCACTAGAACCCGAATGGGAAGCTGTATTCGAGCAAAACTCGTATGGTTTCCGACCGGGAAGAAGCTGTCAAGACGCAATAGAACAAGGTTTCAACCTGTTTTCAAGATGGCACAAATGGGTTCTAGAAGCTGATATCAAAGGCTTTTTCGACAACATCGCCCATGAATCCATTCTGACTAAGATGGGAACATTTCCAAATCGAGAACTCATCAAAGGATGGTTAAAAGCGGGTTTTGTGTTCCAAGGAAATCTTAATCCAACGGAACAAGGCACACCACAAGGAGGGGTAATTTCCCCTTTGTTAGCCAATATAGGATTGCATGGTTTAGAAAACTTTATAAAGACCATCAACCCTAAACTTGGTGTGGTACGGTATGCCGATGATTTTATCGTCACGGCTAGAGACAAAGAAAGTCTTGAAACCGCCCAAGACCTGATTAAAGCATGGATGTCAAAACGAGGTCTAGAACTCAGCCCTGAGAAGACGCTAGTAACGTCAATAGAAGATGGCTTCGACTTTCTTGGGTACAACTTCCGACACTACGATGGGAAACTACTAATAAAGCCATCCAAGAAGAAGGTACTTGCCTTCTGCAAACGGATTGGTAAAGAGGTTAGAAACCTTAATGGTGCAGAACAAGAAGTTTTAATCAAAAAGCTGAATCCTATTCTCAGGGGTTTTGCGAACTACTACAAAGGTGTAGTTAGCAAAGAAACCTACGGCTATATCTCACACCGAGTATGGCAATACCTTTGGCGTTGGGCTAAGCGTAGACATCCCAACAAAAACACAAAGTGGATTCGCAAGCGTTACTTTAAAACCATTAAAGGCAACAGATGGACATTCGCTTGTATAATAAACGACCGCCGAGGGAAGGAGAAAAACCTTACTCTATACCAGATAGCGAAAACGACCATCGAGCGCCATATAAAGGTGAAAGGAGAAGCAAGTCCCGATGACCCTTCATTAAAAGAGTATTGGGAAAAACGCCATCAAAAACACGGGTTATCTCGCTTCGAGAAAGGCTCTAAGCTCTACAAAATAGCGGAAAACCAAAAATGGAAATGTCCCTCGTGTGGCGAACCTTTATTCAATGGAGAGGAAATCGACATCCATCACATAGTACCTGTTGCAGAAGGCGGAACAGACGACATGGAAAACCTTCAACACTTACACACAGCGTGTCATAAGCAGGTACATAAAACCCAAGTTAAATCTCGCTTGAAGTAAGGCTTGAGCCGTGTGAGTGCGAAAGTCTCACGCACGGTTCCTAGGGGAGGGGAGAGAGGTGACTCTCGAACCTTACCCGACAACCTGAAAGGGGGGATGGCTAGCAGCGATGGGGTAAACCCAAGCAAGGGTTAGAGATCGCACTTTAATCCCCCACCGCCGACAACTTACTATTCATGCAGGTGAGGAAACCTAGTCAAGCATCTAGCTAAGACAACTAGGGGAAAATGGGAAAGATAAAGGTGCAAGCCAACATCATAACCAAAATCCAAAATAAACCAAGTCCTGACATCATGGTGCGTGATTGAAAGCACACAAAGAACCAGAAATAAATCTGGTTTCCCCTACACAAAGATTGACAACCTTTGCGTAAAGCGGGGGTGAACGCGGACTATCGGGATAGCTGAATACCGACACCGCAAGCAAAAATCCTATAACCGAAACATTACGAAAGTAATGAAGTCGTGGGGTAGAAGCGCAAGCTAGCAAATTGTCGATACAACCGTCGTAATTTATTGCCAGAGGATATAAGCTCTCTCAGAGAAATCTGAACTTCTGGGTCAGGAACATCTGACAAGGGTAAGGACTATCAGACTTCTACAACCGAGATAGCGCACCACCTAGAACCCCGGCGGAAAGACAAACCCTAACGGATTTAATCAATGGATAGTAGGAACGAAGTAATCCTTTTGTATGCTCATCTTCAAAGAACAATTGTTGAGGTAGGCTGTCAGGCTACACGCTGCGAAAGGCTGGGATGGTTTAAGAAGCTAATGCCTAACCTGAAATAACAGGTAATGCCGAAAAAGGGATGGGGTAATGCCCAGGATATGCTGACGTAAACCGCGAAGGTGGTTAAGTGAAAAGGTGCAATTAGTAATGAACAAGCCTAAATCTGATTTGTCAACAAATACAGAGGGATGGAAAGCTATTAATTGGCGTCAAGCCGAAAGATATGTTTTCAAGTTGCAAAAACGCATTTTCGCGGCTAACCGTTGTGGTGATATCAAGAAAGTTCGCCAACTTCAGAAGACGCTGATGAGGTCTTGGTCTAATAGGATTTTGTCAGTAAGAAGGGTCACTCAGGATAACACTGGTAAAAAGACGGCAGGAGTGGACGGGCTAAAAAGCTTAACCCCAGCAGCTCGTCTAGAACTGGCAAGGGAATTAAAACTAACCGGAAAATCCAAACCGACTAGAAGAGTTTGGATACCAAAACTAGGAAGTAATGAAAAACGCCCACTGGGGATACCTGTAATATATGACAGAGTTTTACAAGCCGTAGTAAAATCCGCACTTGAGCCGGAATGGGAGGCAATTTTTGAGCCAAACAGCTATGGTTTTAGACCCGGCAGGTCATGTCACGATGCGATTAAGCAGATTAAACTCTGTATCCAACATAAAGCGAAGTTTGTATTAGATGCAGACATAGCTAAGTGTTTTGACCGCATCAACCATTATGAACTACTCCAAAAGTTGAACATAAAAGGCAAGGTCAGGAGACAAGTAAAATCCTGGCTAAAATCTGGAGTAATTGACGATGGAGTATTCACTGCAACATCTGAGGGTACGCCACAAGGCGGGGTCATTTCTCCGTTATTGGCAAATATCGCCCTCCACGGGCTTGAAAATACACTCATGGAATACGCCAAAACCATAGACATGAAAGATAAACGTGGTTATCAACTTGACTGGCGATACAAAGTAATGTCCTTGAGCTTCATCAGATATGCTGATGATTTCGTGGTTTTACACAGAGATAAGCTCGTAGTCCAAAGATGTCGAGAGATAATCTCCGAATGGTTAGCTGGCATGGGTCTAGAATTAAAACCTGAGAAGACGAGGCTAACTCACACTTTCAAAAATGAATTAAGTGAGGATGGTAAAGCTGGTTTTGACTTTTTAGGTCATCACATTCAGCAATACCCTGCTGGAAAACATCGGAGCAGTTTAGGTACGCACCGTGAGATATTAGGTTTTAACACACTCATTACCCCAAATAAGAAGTCAAGTAAGGCTCACCAAGAGGAAATCGGAAGAATCATCAAAAAACATATCTCATCGCCACAATCGGCGTTAATTAGAGACTTAAACCCTGTAATAAGGGGATGGACTTCTTTTTATACAAACTCCGACGCTAAAACCGTTGGAGAACTAGCTAAACAAGATAACCTCACATACCTGAAACTTCGACGTTGGGCAAAACGCCGTTGTGGAAACATCAATGCAGGACATCAACTGTATTGGCATTCTATTGGCGGTGATAACTGGGCATTCTCAACCAGAGAAGAGGGAGCGAACCCTATAAGGTTACTAAAGCATAGAGAATTCGAGTGTAGCAGCACCGACTATGTGAAAGTTAAAGGAGATAAAAGTCCTTACGATGACGACCTAGTTTATTGGAGTTCCAGAATGGGGAAGAATCCTGATTTGCCAAGTAGGGTATCAAAACTCCTGAAATGGCAGAAAGGGAAATGCCCTCATTGCGAATTTATTTTCAGAAATGAAGATGTAATGGAAGTTGACCATATCGTCCCCAGAGCCATTGGAGGCAAGGATGAGTACAAAAATCTTCAACTATTGCATCGGCATTGTCACGATGTTAAAACTAAAGCCGACCTGGAATTAATTAGGAAACATAACCTGGAATTCGTATCTTCAGGAAAGAAACCTCAAACAAGTCGGAAGAAAGGGAAGCCCTCAAATGACAAGAGGACACCCGAGTAGCCGTGTGAAGCGAAAGTTTCACGCACGGTTCCGAATGGGAGGGAGAAGATGGTAACATCTTCTTTCGACCCTACCTTGCTTTCGTCAGCGAGGTGCGATGATCGACAAACGTCTCCAAATCGAACCACACCGGGAAGTAGAAGAACTATTGGAGAATATTGAGGACTTGTTCTTCAGAATATAACCAGCCAGCAAAAAAGGTTGCAGGTAGAATCAAACAATAGTATAATTAGATTAGTTACTAATAATTTTCTTGGTGGCGCGGTGTTATGACAGCCCTTGAACCTGTTACCTTCAGAGACCTCATCGACGCGATCGCTACCTTGCCGATTATCAACTTTCCTGAGAATTCGAGTCAGTTGAATAGCAATAAGCGGAAAGTGAGTTGCAACAAGCGCCTCCGATTGTCCAGAAAAAGATTGAGCCAGATTTTGTTTGCCATCAAAGAATAGAAGCCAGCTAGCCTACTTGACGTAAAGCGCTCTTTCCTGGGTTATTGTCAAAATCCCTTTTATTCCTAAAGAAAAAATAGCGGAAAGGAAGTGGAATGGATTTTGGGGCCGGATTGTGGAGGTTGGAGCGACTTTGAAAGTCGATATGGGTTCAGAGGTGGTGTCGCTCCTTCACTCGGATGTGGTGGCGATATTGAACCCAACGCCGAGTTTTTGCTCTAGGGCTGAGCGAATTCTCAGGCTGCAAAGCTTCGGCACGGTGTACGAGTTTGGGAAAATAGTCTTAAACAGGATGCAGAGAAGAGTGGTTTGGGATGCAGCAGCGCTAGCTTATCTGGATGCTGTGGAACAGGTGGAATTGGCGCGGCGGGCGATCGAGCAGGCTTTATAATGAGGCTCTCGTTTACTGGCACTAAATTCGGAATTAGCGATCGGTTTCTTTAATTCCGAATTATTTGACTATTAGCTTGTACCTTTAATTACGAATTATTCAGTCACCCCTCGTTCGGGCGATCGCACAACTGTTCATTGTTTGCGTACTCGCGATCGCCCCCACAATCTTATCCTTTACGCGGCAGACGGCAACTTTTCAACTTCTTTCCCCAAAAACCGTCGATCGACAATTTCCCTGTAAGCCTCTAAATCTGGCTGCCAATTTTCCAAAAGTTTGTACAAATGTTGCAGTTTCTCGCCTTCTAATTCCCCTGCAATTTCGTACTGAAAGCTACCAGAAAACAATACTGCGGGAGTTGGTTCGGCATCTTGCAGTTGCAACAAAGCTTCGGCAACGCTCAAGTTTAGTTCTCCCTGTTCGAGAGAGTACACTAAATTGACAGCAGCTTTGACGGGAGCTTTCCCAACATCAAACCACGTTCCTTTGGATAATAAACTGGAGGTAATGAACTCGCGAGCTGCATTTTCATCTCCCCCTTCAAAGGTGATGAAGCTTCTGGGATTGATGCTTAAAGCTTGATAGTCGGTGCGGGGTAAAGCTTCAACGTATTTGCGGATAACGGCAGGAATTTTTACGTCTTCTTGTGATTTTGTAGAGAGAGATTCGATGAAGGTGATGGCGTTGGATTGGGCGACGATGTTGATGCCGTTGGTGAAGGCAACTTGAGAGATTTGGGGGCTGAAAACGGGGGGGCGGGCGAGTTCCCAATCGGTGGGGACGATGCCGCTGTATTTGAGGAAGTCTGCGTTGAGGAGGGTTGGGGAGTGGTTTTTGGCTGTGAGGGCTAAGGCTAGTTCTTGGATGGTTATTGTAGGTGTCATGGTTGTTTGTAGAGCGGTATAGGGTTACATTTTATACTGTGTGAGTGGCTTTTGTACAGGGGGAAGTGGAAGTTAGTTTGCGATCTATATTTAGCTTTTGGGAGAGAGGATTGGAAGAAGTCGTGGGAGAACTTTAAGTTTGATCCGTGTGGCTCCGTAGTCCAATCCTCAAGACATATTTATTGAGAATTAAGGACTATTATCTTCGATGCTAAAGTAGATTTTAGTCACAGTATCTATATAACCTGCTTTACTACGATCGTCCAGATATGGTACTAGAAAAATTTTAGATAATATCTCAGTGGCTTTATCTTTTTGATTTATTTCCGCATACTTCTTAGCTACAGCAAATAAAGCCATACATTTGCTCATTGCAGCTCCTTGCCTGCTCCAAGAAAAATCATCACTAATTTCTATTCTGTCAATAATCTGTAGAGCTTGTTCGCACTGTCCAGCTTCGGTAAGTGCGCTAGCTATTTGACTCAGAGTATTTGCTTTACTCAATATAGCTTCATCACTTTCAACAATTTTAATAGCCTGAGCTAAAAGGATGAAACTTTTAGTTTCTTGTCTAAATTCTGCATATTTAATTGCTATATCAGTTAACGCAAATACTTTCCATCCTGGAGATTTTATAGTCTTAGTTTCCAGCAATGCTTGGGATAAAATTTCTGAAGCCTTGCTACTTTGTCCTATCCTAATGTAGTGTTCAACTATTTTGATTAGCAAGGAATTTTTTTCGGCGTTGCTATTTTTGAATTCAGCGGATAACTGTAAAAGTTGAGAGAGAATTTCAGAGACTTGACTTTCTTCTTTTATTTTGGTCGAAGCTTCCGCAATAGCAATCAATAAATCTAATTTAAAATCCTTCCTCCTAGCTCTTTTCGCGATCTGGAAGGCTTGCTCGTACTGAGCAGATTCAACATATTTTTCAACAATGCTCAACACAGCCGAGTCCTGATAGTTAATATCTTTGATTAATTTAGCAATCTGAAGTGCTTTGTCATAATTTCCTGTTTCTGCGTACTGTTTAGCCAGTTCTTCTAAAGCCTCATTTTTTTCATTAGCACCTTCTATTGTTTCAATCAATTTAAAAGCTCGATCGTACTGCCCAGTTTTTGCCAGATTGCAGGCAAATTTTTTCAATGTGCTAGATATCCAACCAATAGCGTCAATTTTTTCAAGCGTCTGAGTAGCTAGGTTATATTCTCCAATTTCTGCATACTTCACAGCGATCGCAGATAGTGCTTGTAACTTTAGCGCTCCTGCTAGCGACTCCTTTGGAAATCCGATTGACTCAGCCGACTGCAACGCTTGCATAGCAAACTGTAATTGTCCAGCCTTTGCACACTCGCAGGCTACTTCGGCTAATGTTGTAGCTTGGTGTTCGCGAGTAATCTCATTATCCGTCACTCGCAATGTCTGAGTGAGTTGCTGAAAATTTTCGGCTTTAGCTAATTCCAATAGCTCAGCTCTCCTGGCGGGATCTAAAAACCAGTCGTCCCTGATGGGGCTAGAAGATTCATTCTGAGCGCGATCGGAATAATTTTGAGCAACTTGAATAGCTTGGCTATACTGTCCAATAGCAACGTAAGTTTTAGTAATGAGACCAAGAATTAATTGATGAATCTCCATCACACTCAAGCGATTATCTGGATCTTTCAAGTTCGACTGAATAACTTGAAGAGCTTGCTCTAAAATTTCAGATGCTTTCTCCTGGAGACCAGCTTTTGAATAAGCCCGAGCAATGCTAGTCAAAGCATCAACTTTTTTGTAGGGATATTCAATGGTTTCAGCAATTGTGAGCGCTCGCTCAAATTGCCCCGTTTGAGCGAGCGCTTGAACGACGTATGCGAACGCCTGACTTCTCTCAAACGTACTTTCTATCTCTTGAGCTACTTGAAGTATTTGCTTTAACATTTTTACTTGCTCGTAAACCTCACAGTGTTAGCGTAAATTAAAATCGTCAATTCACTACTTCTTGGAGAAACACTGGTAGACCGTTCGGCATAACTGGCTTAGCCCCCTTAAAAAGTTGGAATTCACCAGGTAAACCAGTTGGCTTTTTCCAATAAGCACGTCCTGTACCAGTGGCTATACCTGATAAATCTGTGGATGTAATTATCTGTTTTTCTATGCCTGGAAAAGCGTCACCTCCTTTTTCATAGAGTTTTTTCAATATATCTGAAGTTCCAACAAATTTACCACCTTCATCAACAGCCTGAGTTATATAGGCTGGGGTCAGTTTTGGCTTAGCTTCCACAAATATAAGCCTTTCTTCCCTTCTGCAACAAAGTCAACTACTTTATAACCTTTACCCAAATTTAATGAAACTTTTAGTGCTTGAAGATATTCATCGCTAATGAAAGGGAGCAATTTTTGATTTCTGAGGAATTGGTATGCAAGTAGCGCTGATTCTTCTCCCTTAACAAACAACGCTGCACCATTTGCAACTCCTTTAGCCATCCTAGCAAACAGAGGTCCACGTGCGACTGATTTCAAAACCTTATTCAGTCCTTTTACAAAGCCAGCCGGTACACCCGGGGGAGTAACTAGCAAAGCAATACTCAAAGGGTCTGGATTAGCAATTGTCACCAGGATATCAATGATCTTAAATATGGCTATTAGCTCTGATTGAGTGATAAAGCCTGATGGATCAGTATTCACCACGGGATTAGCATGAGCATACTGATAATCATGCAAACTCATCGGGTCATCTAGCGTCCCCTCATAAGCATCAGCCGAAACAAACCTCCCCACCAACGGGTCATAATACCTCGCCCGCAAATAATCCAACCCAGTCTCCCCATCCCGCTGTTCTCCAGCAAACAAAGGTGTGTGGTTTCATTACCAAGAACATCTTTATGCTAATGTAAATTAATAAATTTAACTTAACGCAAAAAATAGCAATGACGGCTTCTTATACTAAAGTACACTTCGATTTTGATTCTCTTAGCTGGCTCACCAGTCCACGCGGAAAGCTAGGCTTAGAAGCTGTTGGGCTTGGATTAATCAATTTGTCCCCTAATGAAGGGTACACTTTTACTCACAGCCATAGCGAGCAAGAGGAAGTTTATATTGTTATTAGAGGGAGTGGTAAAATACAAATTAATGGTGAGATTATTGACCTTACTCACGGTGATTTAGTTCGTGTTTCCCCCACAGTGAAGCGGGCGCTGAAGGCTGAAGAAAATGGGATTTTTGTAATCTGTGCTGGTGCAGTTCCTATGGGATACCCTAAAGACCCTAATGCTCGATATCTAATTGATGATGGAATACCTGATTACGACGATATACCTTTGTGGTATAAAGATAATGAAAAAGTCACACAGAGAAATGCTGTATTAAAAAACAGAATGCTCAAGTCTCAAGCCCTAAAAAATAATTGCGATCGGCAGTAAATACACTAAAGGTTTTTGTGATTTAGTTAGGAAATAAAAAAATGAGTAAAATTATTTTGCTACTTCAAATCATCCAAATAAAATTCCTCAGCAACAATGTCCCAACTAATCCATGCTTTGGGTTCTAGTAATACTCCTTCTACACCATACTCTTCATAGACTTTATGAGGTTCAAGTGTGGCTACGTTATCAGAAATTGTCTGAGTTTCTTTAAAACCATCTGTTTTAGGATCTCCTGCATAGATAGAGAACATTCTTTGAGATGATATTACATTTTTAAATATCAAGCAACAGGGTTCTGACATTGTATGACGATTTGCTAAGGGATGAGGAGGATAAATTGCCAGACCAGAATGTATCTTGATAATTAGGTCTTTCTCCACAAAACTGAATCCACTAATATTACTTTCAGTGAAGTGGATATCTTCGTAAAATCCTTTAACTACTACCATTATTCAACCTTTTCCAAAATTGTAGTCAAAATATACTTGTGTTCTATTTCACTTCCATCAATGCGACGGAAAGTTAAATTAGAAAATTCGGGCATTAGCGGAATTCGCTTTTCAACTACTCGGAGATTTAACGAAGCTAAGATTGAATCTGTGACTTTTGTGAACTTATTATTTTTAGTGCCATTGATAATTATTCGACCTCCTGGTTTAAGAACTCTTGCTGCATCTGGCAGATAATCCATTATTCCTGTACCACCAACTTCTGCGGGTATGAAAGGATTAAATGTAATTATTTCATCAACACTGTTGTCAGGAACAAAGGTGAGTTTTTCTGCTAGGATATCAGATCTGATACCTTGTTCTGCAACAAGGTCAATATTGATCGCACCAGGTACTTTGCCTTCTTGACCACCAAACAATTCAAGAGTAACACGATCCTTCTCTTTTATCAAGTCAGTAAACAGTTCGCTGTTGGGTCTGGTATCTCTAGGTGTTATGTTGAAATCACCACCATTAATGCCGTAGCTTAACCCATTGCGGGTAACTTTGTAATTAATGGCAAACCAAGTAGCCAAGGGAAGAAAAGCCAGAATATCCAACCAAGTAGCTTTACCTTTCACAAAATTTATTGTGCTTTGAACCATTCCAAGTCCAGCACCGAATATATCGTAACCTAGAGCTGCCCTTGCTACCCAGTTAGCCGAGCTAAGTTCACGAAGTGTAGCACCTTTAGAACCCACCCACATACTGGCGATCGCCCCACCAAGCCGACCCAAGTTAAAGAAAATTCCCTTGTGGTTGCTTGTAGCTGTATCTCCGTATATTGATGTCCGAACTTGCGAACTAATTCCAAAGGTCAAAGCATCTGTTAAACCAGCAAAAAACTGATCGTACTTAGCAACAGCATCCCAAACGCTTCCTCCTCCAGCCACAGTCCCCACAGCACTCACAGTCGTATAACTCAACCCAGCCAACACAGAATACCCCGCCATAGTTCCCAGCAACTCCCCAATAGAGAAATACCCACTAGGATCGGTATTAACAACCGGATTAGCATGAGCATACTGATAATCATGCAAACTCATCGGGTCATCCAGCGTCCCCTCATAAGCATCAGCCGAAACAAACCTCCCCACCAACGGGTCATAATACCGCGCCCGCAAATAATCCAAACCAGTCTCCCCATCCCGCTGTTCCCCAGCAAACAAATAAGCATTATTAGAACCCCCAGCGGAAACAATCAAATTCCCAAACGCATCATAAGAATAACTATCAGTAACCGCCCCCAAACCATTCGTCAAAACCCTCGTACTACCCAACCCATCAACGTGATAAAACGACGGCTGATTCCCCTGCAACTTACCAATCAAATCATACCCATAAACATAAGAACCCTTAGCATTCCCAAGAGCATCATACTCCTCCAAAACCTGAGCATAAGGCTGCAACTCATCAATCAAATACCGAGTCTCCACCCCATCAACAACCTTACCAACCCTCACCCCCTGAGCATTATATTGATACCCAAGATTCCGAGTAACACCACCCTCATTAACCGTCACCCCCATCAACCGATTCTCGCCATCATTCGCCCACAGATAAACAGTAGAATTGCTTCCAGTCACCTCCGAAATCAAATTCCCATTACTATCGTAAGAATAAATAGTAGCAACACCATTAGTTGTAGACGTAGATAGCTGATTCAAATTGTTGTAAGTATAAGTAGTTACCCCACTCACAGAATCAGTCTTAGTCAACCGATTCCCCACAGCATCGTAAGTGTAACTAACAACCCGATTGTTCCCACTAGGATCATTAGTAATCTTCTCCTCCAACAACCGATTCAAATCATCATACTTGTACTCAACCTTACGACCGCTACTTTCCAATACCTCCCTGCGATTACCAACAGCATCTACTGCATAATCGTAACTAGAAACAACCTGCAACTCCAGCTTAGTAACCGGGTCAACCTTAACAGTCTTCACCAAATCCAAACGACCCAAACTATCGTAGATGCGAGTCTCAACTAAATTGTTCGGATACGAAGTTTTCCAGAGATTCCCCAGAGAATCGTAATCATACGTCACCGTCCCCAGATCCGGCGTACTAACCGTCTTCAAACGCCCCTCTGAATCATAGGTGTAGCTAGTCGTGCGAGTCGGAGTCTTAACCTCACTAACTTGCCCGGAATCATACTTATATTCAATCGAATTACCGCTAGCAAGATAAGGACCAACCGGGTCTTTACGAGAAATTATCTGCCCCAAACTGTCATACTTATAAACAGTTGCACCCCGACTGTCAGTAATAGTTTCTTCCAACCCATTTGTAGCGTAAGTAACGCTAACAGTTGCACCGCTGACATTCTGATACTGCTTAGCAACAACTTGGTTTTGGTCGTTGTAAGTATACTTAACCGTCTTGTTATTGAAATCCGTAATCGTGACAGTGTTAGCAACATCATCGTAAACAAAAGTAGAACGCTTGCTATCCGGTCGAATTACAGCCTTGCGGCGACCCTTATTATCGTATTCGTAAGTCGTTACCTGACCCAAAGCATCCTTAACACTTGTCAAATTGCCCGCACTGTCGTAACCGTATTCAGTACGCTTTTGCAAAGCATCGACAACAGCCTTGAGTTGTCCGTTAGCATCGTATTCAAACTTAGTAGTTTTGCCATTCGGGTCAGTCGTTGCTGTTACCTGACCTTTACTATCATAAGTAGTAGTAGTCGAAGTTCCCCCAGCAAAAACAGTTTCAGTCTTGCGATTTCCAACTGCATCGTAAGTATAGGTGATGTAATTGGTAGCATCAAAACGAGTGAGACTGACGCGACCTGCTGCATCGTATTCGTACTCGGTACGGTTCCCCGAAACATCGATTTCTGCTTTGACTTCTCCAGTTTTGTAGTATTCAGTTTTGGTTCGAGAATTGCTGGCTAAATAAGCAGGCGTACTGTCGGGATAAACGATATTTGTCCAGTCAACAGATTGAGGAGTTTGACCCGGAGAAATAGCGTTCAGCAATGACTGTACTTGATTGGCGTCCTCGGTGGGATAAATAGTTTCAGTCAGTTGTCCCGCGTCGTCGTATTTGTAGTGGGTAACTCGCCCGTTACCGTCGATAGTAGCCCTTTGACGGCCGCCGGAATCGTAAACAGTAATGCTTCGGGAATTGTCAGAATTGTTAGGAGTATCGTCGGGATAAATGGTTTCGACTAATTTACCTTGAGAGTTGTATCGGTACTCGGTACGGCGATTTCCATCAATGCTGGCGCTTTGGCGGCCATTGCTGTCGTATTCGTAAGTTGTAGTGCGCCCAGATTGGGTAATTGACTTAATTTTCCCTTCATTGTTGTAAGTCCATTCTGTTACTAATTCTTTCTCACCAGTGGGAGTTGCTACTTTCATTGTTTCCCGCAGCATATTCCCGTTGCTGTCGTAGGTGTAGGTAGCTTTGTTACCGGATGCGTCTTCTAAGTTAGTTACGTTACCTCCACCATCGTACTGAAAGCGGGTGATGTTATTAGCAGCATCGGTGAGGCTTAGAATATTTCCCCTCATATCATAACTATACTTAGTAACATTCCCCGTCGCATCCTTAGTCGTCAGCAAATTCCCACTAGGAGAATAGGTATAACTCGCAGTATTTCCCAACGCATCAGTCTCAGTCAAAACCCCCCGACTGTTCCACCGCGTCTAAATTCAACTGACCCATGACCCCGACTGTTAAGTCCACCGCGAAACATTCCCTAACGGGTCTTTTTCAGTTAATTTATTCCCCTTCGCATCGCGATTGCCAAGCATTTAATTCGCTAGTAATTACACATTCCCTAACGGGTCTTTTTCAGTTAATTTATTCCCCTTCGCATCGTAAGTCCACTCAATAGTTGCCCTCGCTTCAACCGGATTGCCAGCAGCATTTAATTCGCTAGTAATTACAGTCTCAGTCAAAACGTTATTGTCGGCATCGTAAGTCCTGTCAACCCTCTTACCCAACGGGTCAATCTCAGTTAAAACATTCCCCCGACTGTCGTAAACGTAAGTAGTCTCCTTACCAAAAACATCCTTAACTTTCTGAATCGAATTATTCGGATCGTAAACCAACTCAACCGCCGCACCGTTCGCATCCACCATCTGCTTCAAACGGCCGGATTCATCGTACTCAGTCTTAACTCCACTCCGTCCCAACGAGTCGATAACCTCAGTTAAAAAGTGCGGTCTGTCCTCATCTTCGTACTCAAATCGAGTTGCATTATTTTCCCTATCCTTAACCCCAACCAAATCCCCTTTCGCATCGTATTCGTACTTAACCTTCTTGCCATCCGGGTCAACAACACCGACAATCCTCCCAGCAGCATCCCTCTCAAATGTCACCGACTTACCCGTACTGCTAGCAATCCCCGCATCGCTAAAAGATAGCTTATTCCCATTAGCATCAGTAGCAGTCAGCAAATCCCCAGTTTTAGCATCAATCTCATAAATAAGTCCTTCCTGCGTCGTCAATACATAAACACCACCAAAAGCAGGATTTTCGGGATTGAAGGGCTGTCCGTTCACCCCATAATACCCATTCTCATTCCGTATCAAATTCGCATCCTTAACCGTCAGAGTCATCGTCGAACCTTTCTGAGACTCAAAAGCCGGCTTGTACATCGCAGCCCCTGGCCCAGCAGCCCCTAAATACTGATTCAGATGATGCGATTGCGGCTTAAACGTAAACGTCTCCCGCTTACCACCAGGTAACGTCACAAACACCTTCGTTCCCGATTGAAAAGGAACCGTATTAATCCCTAACTCCTCGTTGGAAGTCGGGTCAGCTTTTAGCGAAGTCTTCAAATCAGTATCCCGGAACTCCATCCGCCAGCCGTAACCGAAATCATCGCTATTGTTGGCATTCAAAGAATCGTAAGTCCGAGTCACGTTAATCGGAATACCCGCCACCGGAACCGTCAAATCAGTAAACGACAACCGGAAGTTGCCCAACTTCAAATCACCCGCAACATTCACCGTCCTTTCAGTAGTCGAACCGTTACCGTTAGCATCGAATGCAGTGAACTTGAGAACGTAAGCGCCGTTAGCCAAAACAGTCGGGTCAAATGTCGCAATCGTTCCGTTGCTGACAGCAGCAGTTCCCCGATAAACCTCCTTAAATCCTCCGCCATCGCCCGGAAGTTGCCCGCCACCAACCGGGGCAACTTCCAATGTATAGTAAGCTAAATTGCTGTCACTAATTGTACCAGTTATATTGACAGGCGCGGTGATTTCTGCATCATCTTCTAAACTGATGTTGATAACAGGTGCGTTGACATCGCTAGTATCAATTGCAGCCACAGCTTGAGTCGCATTCCCCACATTTCCAGCCGCATCTTTAGCTGTTGCAACTGCTGTGAAATTGCCGAAATTATTTACCTTGACATTTGCTTGACCTTGTGCATCCAAAACAACAGGAGTGCCGTTAATAGTTAAGCCCAAAGATTCAACTTTCACGTTATCGACAGCATTCACAGTAAACGTAACATAATCCCCAACATCGACGGTATTGTTGCTAGCAATTAAACTCACTTTCGGCGCGACAGTATCGGCGACAACGCTTAAATTGTAAGAAACAGTAACGCTTTCTCCAAAAGTATCGGTTACCTTAACCTCAACCGGATGATTGCCGATATTATCCGCATTCGGTTTCCAACTAATCCGCCCGAATTCATCAACAGTCATGCCACTAGGAGATTGAATCAAAGCAAAAGTCAACAAATCTCCATTGCTATCAGTCGCCTTCAAATCGTAGCGATAACTGGCACCGGGCGAAACAGATTGAATCGGAATAGTTGGCACAACCGCTGCTGAATTAGCCCGAGAAATTAACTCAAAACCTTGGGCTGCACCCGTACCCGAATTGTCAACAGCCCCGACTACCACTTGATGATTTCCAGCAACAGGATTGTTCCAAGTAATCGCACCAGTAGCTGAATTGATTGTCATCCCAGTAGGAGATTGCAATAACTGGTATTGCGAGATAGTACCATCAGCATCAGTTGCTTGTACCTTATAGCTGTAAGCCCGTCCTGGTGAGGCTGTGAATGCAGGTGTGGAAGTGATTGTTGGGGGAAGATTGATAGCAGTAGTTCCCGCAGTGACAGCAAAAGTTTGAGTAGCAACTGCCCCTTGTTTATCAGTCACGGCAACTTCCACAGAATGCTGTCCGATTTGAGTAGAATTCGGAGTCCATTGAATCCTGCCGTTGCTGTCAATTGCCATGCCGACGGGATAGCTGACTAAACTGAAAGTCAGCGGGTCATTTTCCAAATCAGATGCCGCAACTGCATAAGTATAAACTTGCCCTGTTGCTGATGAAGTTGGAGGATTAGAAACAATAGTAGGTGGCGTATTTATTCCCCTGACAGTCAGACTGAATTCTTGGACTGCATAACCACCGTTGCCGTCAATTGTTCTTACAGAGATGGTATGTTCGCCTATTTGTTCTGCGTTAGGCTGCCAGCGTAAAGAACCAGATTGGGGGTCAACAATCATCCCGGATGGTGCTTTGTCCAAACTCCACAGCAACCTGTCTCCATCTGCATCGCTACCGGTTAAATTGTATTGATAAAGCCGCGAGATATTCGTAACTTGTTCTGCGGGAGTAGAATCGATACTCGGCAAGCGATTGCTGGCAATATTATCGGCAATTAGATTGAATGTTTGAGTGGCAATTCCTCCCAAACCGTCGCTAACTCTGACGGTTATTGGATAGGTTCCCTGCTGCGAGACTCCGGGTGTCCAACTAATCAATCCTTCGGAGAATGTCATGCCGGCGGGTGTCGTAGCTGGCGTTGCGAATGCCATGCCGTCGGGCGAATTTAATAGGGTATATGTTAAGGGATTGCCGTCGGGGTCTTTGGCTTCTACTTGATAGAAATATGTCTTGCCCAAACGGGTATTTGTGCGGGGAGTTGAGGTGATGGATGGCGCTCGATTGGGGGCGGCTGGGCTGACGGTTAATTCGATTCTTTGGAATGCTTCTCCTCCTTTGTTGTCTGTTGCTTTAATTAAAATTTCCCAAGGTTCGATTTCGCCGGCATAAACCCAATTGAATGCGCCTCCTTGTTGTGCGGTTGTGGGAGTCCAATTTACGACTCCGGTGGTGGGGTTGATTGTGGCGTTGGTGGGGGTGACTGGTTTGCTGGAATTGGGAATTATGGAGTAGGTAATTGTGTCTCCATCTAAGTCTATGGCTTTGGCTTGATATTGGAAGGGTTGGTTGACGGCGGGATTGATGTTTTGTGGTAGTTGACTCGTGAAAACGGGGGCGTTGTTTCCGGGGGTGACTTGGATTTTGAATGCTTGTAAGTCGGTGCCGCCTCTGCCGTCATTGACTCTGACAATGATATCGTGGGTTCCGACTGCTGACAGTGGGGGACGCCAAGATATTGTACCGTTGGGGGCAACTGCCATACCTTTGGGGGCGACTGCTAAATCGAAGGTTAAGTCGTCGTTGTATGGGATACTGCCACTAAGCAGGTATAATTTAAGGGTTGCTAGTCGATTCTTGTCTGAGAACAATTGCTCTTTTATAGAAGAAGGTCTAAAATATTTTTATGCCAGCCAAGGATGTGTTTCACCAGATTGTTCGATCGGCTTTAGAAAAAGACGGATGGACAATTATTAACGATCCACTATTTTTGAAACTCAGTCGGCAAACCGAGTTTTTTATCGATTTGGCAGCCGACAAATTATTAATAGTAGAACGACAAAAAATTCAAATAGCTGTCGAGATAAAAAGTTTTATCGGACGCTCAACAATTGCAGAGTTTCACATGGCAGTGGGTCAGTATCTCAACTATCGGTTAGCCTTGCAAAAAGTCGGTTCCGCAAGAGTTTTATATTTGGCAGTCCCCCAAGACACCTATAGAGACTTTTTTGCAGATTCGTTTGTTGAGGAAGCAGTAGAACAACATCAGCTCAAACTGATTGTATTTAATCCAAAACAAGAGGAGATTGTTTTATGGAAAAACTAAATTATCGGGAGTTAGTTAAACAATTACTCACCCAATATTTAAGCTATCAAGGCAGTGAAGACACCATTGAAATGGAGACAATATTCGATGAAAAATCTGACCGCTATCTATTGCTGCACGTAGGTTGGCGGGATGAGGAACGGATTCATGGATGTCCGATTCATATTGATATAAAAGATGGAAAAATCTGGATTCAACGAGATTTTACGGAAGCAGGATTGGCGACAGAGTTAGTAGAGCTAGGAGTTCCTAAAACTGATATTGTTTTGGCTTTTCGTTCTCCTTTTGTGCGACAGTTTACAGAGTTTGCTGTTGTTTAGAGGGATGGATAAAGTTTATTCTATCTGTACCTTCACGCAAGAAAATTGGTGCCACGCCTCCACAGTCCGATTTTTTACGCTGGCATCAACTCTTCAACTTCTTCTTGCCCCAAAAACCGCTTGTTGACAATTTCTCGATAAGCCTCTAAATCTGGCTGCCAATTTTCCAAAAGCTTGTACAAGTGTTGCAATTTCTCACCTTCTAATTCCCCTGCAATTTCGTATTGAAAGCTTCCCGAAAACAATACTGCGGGAGTTGGCTCGGCGTCTTGCAGTTGCAGCAATGCTTCGGCAACGCTCAAGTTAAGTTCTCCTTGTTCTAAAGAGTAAACTAAATTGACAGCAGCTTTGACAGGAGCTTTCCCCACATCAGACCAAGTGCCTTTTGCGAGTAAAGTGGACGTGATAAACTCGCGGGCTGCATTTTCATCGCCTGCTTCAAAGGTGATAAAACTTCTAGGATTGATGCTCAATGTTTGATAGTCGGTGCGGGGCAAAGCTTCAACGTACTTCCGAATAATGTCGGGAATTTTTACGTCTTCTTGTGATTTTGTGCTCAGGGATTCGATGAAAGTGATGGCGTTCGATTGGGCGACGATGTTGATGCCGTTGGTGAAGGCGGCTTGAGAGATTTGGGGACTGAAAACGGGAGGGCGGGCGAGTTCCCAGTCGGCAGGGACGATGCCGCTGTATTTGAGGAAATCCGAGTTAAGGAGGGTGGGAGAGTGGTTTTTGGCAGTTAGGGCTAAGGCTAGTTCTTGGATGGTTACTTTAGGTGTCATGGCTGTTTGTAGAAAGTGTTAGGTAATATTTTATGGTGGGTAGTGGGCTTTTGTACATTTCATTTGTGGTATAAAGATAATGAAAGAGTCCCACAGAGAAATGCTCTCTTAAAAAAGAGAATGCTCAAGTCTCAAACCAGAAAAAATAACTATTTAACTTGCATGGATGCGACGGAAAGTTAAATTAGAAAATTCGGGCAGCAACGGAATTCACTTCTCAAGCACTCAGAGATTTAACCAAGCTAGAATTGAATCAGGGACTTTTGTAAACTTTTTTAATGACCAAGTTACTATATCATTCCATAATCAATCCTTCAAATCGTCAAAATAAAATTCTTCAGCAATGATGTCAAATGTCACCCATCCTTTTTTGGGAGTGAGCAAAAACCCCTCAATACCATACTCTTCATACTCAATATTAGATGTAACCCCTGGACTGAACTCTGTAATAAATTCTTGCTCTTCTTTGTTGTATTCTCTTGCTTCTTCATCATACTCATCAAACGTTTGCCGGGAATATTTAATGTTTTTGAACTCAACCTTACAAGGATCTAAAAATTTATGCTTGCCTGCCAATGGATGAGGTGGATAAACTGCTAATTCAGATTTGATATTAACTATCAAATCCTCTCCAATAAACTCAAATTTTTCTATTTTACACTCGGAAAAATGAAATCCCTCGAAATAGCCCTTGATAATTGCCATTATCCTTTTTTCCTTAATGTTGTAGTCAAAATTCTATCTCTAGGCACTTCGGTAATTCCATCTACTTGAAAAAATTTATATTGAGAAAAACGCTCCGGTAAAGGAATTTGTTTTTCTATAACTTCAAGACCGAGTTCGTCCAAAAGTGACGCTGTAATTTTGGTATATTTATTGTTTTTCGATCCACTAATAGTAATTGTACCTCCCGGCTTGAGAACTCTTGCTGCTTCTGGTAGATAATCCCTTATTCCTGTACCGCCTACTTCTGGAGGTATAAAGGGATTAAATGTAATTATCTCATCAACACTGTTGTCAGCAACGAAGGTGAGTTTTTCTGCTAGGATATCAGCTTTGATACCTTGTTTTGCAACAATGTCAATATTGATCGCACCAGGTATCATGCCTTCTTGACCTCCAAACAGTTCAAGAGTAACACGATCCTTATCTTTTATCAAGTCACTAAACAGTTCGCTGTTGGGTCTGATATCTCTAGGTGTTATGTTGAAATCACCACCATTAATGCCGTAGCTTAATCCATTGCGGGTAACTTTGTAATTAATGGCGAACCAAGTAGCCAAGGGAAGAAAAGCCAGAATGTCCAGCCAAGTAGATTTACCTTTCGCAACATTTAGTGTGCTTTGAACCATTCCAAGCCCGGCACCAAATATATCGTAGCCTAGAGCTGCCTTTGCTACCCAGTTAGCCGAGCTGAGTTCACGAAGTGTAGCACCTTTGGAGCCAACCCACATACTGGCAACTGCTCCACTTAGCCGACCTAAGTTAAAGAAAATTCCTCTGTGATTATTTGTCGCTGTTTTTCCATAAACTAATTCCCGAAGATTCGAACTAATTCCAAAGGTCAAAGCATCTGTTAAACCAGCAAAAAACTGATCGTACTTAGCAACTGCATCCCCCATGCTTCCTCCTCCAGCCACTGTTGCTACAGCAGCCCCAGTCGTATAACTCAACCCAGCCAACACAGAATACGCAGCCATATTACCCAATAACTCACTCATATTGGTCATATACCCGCTAGGGTCAGTATTAACCACCGGATTAGCATGAGCGTACTGATAATCGTGCAAACTCATCGGGTCATTCAGCGTACCCTCATAAGCATCAGCCGAAACAAACCTCCCCACCAACGGGTCATAATACCTCGCCCTTAAATAATCCAATCCAGTCTCACTATCCCGCTGTTCTCCAGCAAACAAATAAGCATTACTAGAAACACCCGTCGCAGCAATTAAATTGCCGTAAGCATCATAAGCATAACTATCAGTAACTGCCCCCAAATTATTAGTCGCCAACCGAGTCGAACCCAACCCATCAGCGTGATAAAACGACGGCTGACTTCCCTGTAACTTCCCAACCAAATCGTACCCGTAAACATAAGAATTCTTCGGATTCCCCGCAGCATCATACTCTTCCAAAACCTGAGAATAAGGCTGCAACTCATCATCAATCAAATAACGAGTCTCTACCCCATCAACAACCTTGCCAACTCGAATCCCCTGAGCGTTATATTGATAAGCAACATTCCGAGTAACTCCACCCTCAGTAACTGTCACTCCCATCAACCGATTCTCGCCATCGTTCTCCCACCGATAAACAGTAGAATTGCTGCCCGTTACCTCAGAAACCAAATTCCCACTGTCATCGTAAGTGTAATTGGTAACCACTCCCGACGCACTCAAGAAATCGAGCTGATTCAAATTGTTGTAAGTATAAGTAGTTACCCCACTCACAGAATCAGTCTTAGTCAAACGATTGCCAACAGCATCGTAAGTGTAACTGACAACCCGATTGTTCCCATTCGGATCGTTAGTAATCTTTTCTTCCAACAACCGATGCAAATCATCGTATTTGTACTCAACTTTCCGCCCGCTTTGTTCGATTACTTCCTTGCGATTGCCCACAGCATCGACCAAATAATCGAAAGTGGAAATTACCTGCAATTCTTGCTGAGTCATCGGGTCAATCTTGGCAGTTTTCACCACATCCAACCTGCCAAAATTGTCGTAGGTGCGAGTCTCAAGTAAATTGTTGGAATAGGAAGTTTTCCACAGATTTCCATCCGGGTAGTAGACATACGTTACCGTACCCATGTCTGGAGTGCTGACTGTCTTTAACCGACCCTCATAATCTCCTTCAGGATAGTAGGTATAGTTCGTAGTGCGAGTCGGAGTCTTAACCTCACTAACTTGCCCGCTTTCGTACTTGTATTCGATCGAATTACCGCTGGCAAGATAAGGACCTGCAGGGTCTTTGCGAGAAAGTAACTGCCCCAAACTGTCGTATTTATAAACAGTTGCACCCCGACTGTCAGTAATTGTTTCTTCCAACCCATTTGTAGCGTAAGTAACGCTAACAGTTGCACCGCTGACATTCTGATACTGCTTAGCAATAACTTGATTTTGGTCGTTGTAAGTATACTTAACCGTCTTGTTATTAAAATCCGTAATCGTGACAGTGTTAGCAACATCATCGTAAACAAAAGTAGAACGCTTGTTATCCGGTCGGATTATTGTTTTGCGGCGACCTTTATCATCGTATTCATAAGTCGTTACTTGATTGTTAGCATCCTTAACGCTGCTTAAATTTCCAGCATTATCATACTCGTATTCGGTACGTTTCAGCGCTGCATCGACAACAGCTTTTAGTTGTCGTTTACCGTCATATTCAAACTGAGTGGTTTTGCCGTTAACGTCAGTAACTGCTGTTACCAAACCTTCAGAGTTGTAAACAGTAGTCGTCGAAATTCCTTCAGCAAAAATGGTTTCAGTTTTGCGGTTGCCAACTGTATCGTAGGTATAGGTGATGTAATTGGTAGCATCAAAACGAGTGAGACTGACGCGGCCTGCTGCATCGTATTCGTACTCGGTACGCTTGCCGTCAATATCGATTTCGGCTTTGACTCGCCCGTTTTTGTAGTATTCGGTTAGAGTGCGGGAATTGCTGGCTAAATAAGCAGGAGTAGTATCGGGATAAACGATAGTTGTCCAGTCAACAGATTGGGGAGTTGTACCCGGAGAAATAGCGTTCAGCAGTTGCTGTACTTGATTTGCCGTATCGTTGGGGTAAATGGTTTCAATTAGTTGTCCCGCATCGTCGTATTTGTAGTGGGTAACGCGCCCGTCACGATCGATGGTTGCCCTTTGACGATCGCCTTTATCGTAGAGAGTAACAGTCCGAGGATTGTCGGAATTGGTGGCAGGAGTATCGTCGGGATAGATGGTTTCGACTAATTTATCTTGGGAGTTGTAGCGGTATTCGCTACGGCGGTTGTTTTCGATGCTGGCACTTTGGCGGCCGGCTTCGTATTCGTAGGCTATGGTGCGGTCTTCTTGGGTAATCGACTCGATTTGTCCTTCATTGTTGTAAGTCCATTGTGTTACGAATTCTCTCTCCCCGGTGGGAGTTGCTACTTTCATTGTTTCCCGAGTAACAACAGTAGAAGTCAGAACATTATTATCCCCATCAAAAGTCCTATCAACCCGCTTCCCTAACGGGTCGATTTCAGTTAAAACGTTCCCCCGACTGTCATAAACATAAGTCGTCTCCTTGCCAAAAACATCCTTAACCTTCTGAATCGAATTATTCGGGTCATAAACCAACTCAACCGCCGACCCATTCGCATCAACCATCTGCTTGAGGCGGCCGGATTCGTCGTACTCAGTCTTCACCCCACTCCTTCCCAAAGGGTCAATAACCTCAGTCAAAAAGTGCGGCCTGCCTGCATCTTCATACTTAAACTGAGTCCGATTTGTCTCCCTATCCCGAACAGCAACCAAATCCCCTTTAGCATCGTATTCGTACTTAACTTTCTTGCCATCCGGGTCAACAACACTAACAATCCTTCCCGCTGCATCCCTCTCAAAAGTCACCGATTTACCCGTACTACTCTTAATCCCCGCATCGCTAAAAGATAGCTTATTCCCATTGCTATCTGTCGCAGTCAACAAATCCCCAGACTTCGCATCAATCTCGTAAACCAATCCTTCCTTAGTCGTCAATACATACACCCCACCAAAAGCAGGATTTTCAGGATTAAAAGGCTGTGCGTTCACCCCATAATACCCGTTCTCATTCCTCACCAAATTCGCATCCTTAACCGTCAGAGTCATCGTCGAACCCTTCTGAGACTCAAAAGCAGGTTTAAACATCTGAGCACCCGGCCCAGCCCCTCCTAAATACTGATTCAGATGATGCGGAGTCGGCTTAAAAGTAAAGGTTTCCCGCTTCCCACCCGGAAGCGTAATAAACACCTTAGTCTTGCTATCAAAAGGAACAGTATTTATCCCCAATTCCTCATAAGTCGGGTCAGCTTTTAGCGAAGTCTTCAAATCCGTATCCCGGAACTCCATCCGCCAGCCGTAGCCGAAATCATCGCTAGAATTCGCATTCAAAGAATCGTAAGTTCGAGTTACATTAATCGGAATTCCCGCTACTGGAACCGATAAATCAGTAAACGATAACCGGAAATTACCCAACTTCAAATCACCCGCAACATTCACCGTCCTTTCCGTAGTCGAACCGTTACCATTAGCATCGAATGCAGTGAATTTGAGAACGTAAGCCCCGTTAGCTAAAACAGTGGGGTCAAATGTCGCAATCGTGCCGTTAGTGACAGCAGTCGTTCCCCGATAAACCTCCTTAAATTGACTGCTACCAACCGGGGCTACTGACAAAGTATAGTAATCTAAATTGCTATCAGTTATCGTACCTCGAATTACCAGAGGTGCAGAAACATCAACATCATCCGTTAAATTGATATTGATAATTGGCGCATTGACATCGCTAGTGTCAATCGCCCTGACAACTTGAGTCGCATTCCCCACATTTCCGGCCGCATCTAGTGCTGTGGCAATTGCCGTGATCGGAGTTAAGTTATTTAACTTGACAGTTGCTTTTCCTTGTGCATCTATAGCAACCGGAGTGCCGTTGATAGTTAAGCCTAAAGACTCAACTTTCACGTTATCGACAGCATTGACGGTGAAGGTGACAGAATCTCCGAGATTAGCGGTATTATTGCTGGCAATTAGGTTGACTTTAGGGGCGATAGTATCGGCAACAACGCTTAAATTGTAAGAAACAGTAACAGTCTTGCCAAATGTATCAGTGACAGCAATTTGAACTGGCTTAGTCGTGCCGACATCATTCGATTTAGGAAGCCAACTAATGCGACCGAATTCATCAACAGTCATGTTAGTTGGAGATTGCAACAGAGAGTAAGTAAGCAAATCTCCCTCAGCATCAGCAGCCTTCAAATCGTAACGATAAGTAGCACCCGCAGCAACAGATTGCTGAGCAGGTACGGTAGGAATAACTGGCGCAGAATTTGCCCTCGCAGTTAATGTAAAACCTTGGGCTGCCCCCAAGCCGCCAGTATCTATAGCACCGACTACTATTTGATGGTTTCCAGCAATCGGATTAGCCCAAGTTAGCAATCCAGTTGCAGGATTAATTGCCATCCCCATTGGTGCTTTCAATAACTGATAAGTTAAAGCGTTACCATCCGGGTCAGTCGCTTGTACTGTATAGCTGTACGGACTCCCCAAAGATGCTGCAAACACGGGGCTGGAAACTATAGTTGGAGGCCCATTGATAGCAGCAGTGCCCACAGATACTGCAAATCTCTGATTCCCCACCGCCCCCTGGGTATCTGTTGCTAAAACCTCTACTTCAAGAGAACCTACAGCATTAGTAGCCGGAGTCCATTCAATCAAACCAGTCTTTTGGTCAATCTTCATGCCCGAAGGTTTGGTTCCCAAACTATAACGCAGGGCATCGTTTTCCGGGTCAGTTCCGATTACTTGATATTTGTAGGTTTGATTGATTCCGGCGACTGTGACTGGAACCGAAACAATTGCAGGTGGCGTGTTAATTCCTGTTACCTTTAAACTGAATTCCTGACCCACATAAGAACCAAGGGCATCAGTCACTCGCACTGCAATAGTCTGTTCCCCAATTTGTTCGGGAGTTGGCTGCCAGCTAAGACTGCCTGTTTTAGCATCGATTACCATACCCTTGGGAGCATTATCCAAACTCCACAGCAAATAGTCTCCTTCGGGGTCGGTTCCTGTTAGCTGGTAACGGTAAACTCGTTCCAAATTAGTAACCGTATCCGGTGTCGAAGTAATACTTGGAGGTCGGTTAACGGCCGAATTAGAGACATTAACAGTCCAGGATTGAGTATCGCTTCCCCCAAAGCCGTCGCTAGCCAACACCGATACTGCGATGGGGCCGGTTTGCGAAGCTGTGGGAATCCAAGACACTAAACCCTCCGCATCAACGGTCATCCCAGCCGGCTTGGAAACTAAAGTAAAGGTGATGGGATTGCCGTCTGGGTCGGTTGCAGCGAGTTTGTAGAAATACCCGTTGCCGGTGCGGGCTACTGTGCGGGGGGTGGATGTAATGTCAGGAGGGCGGTTGGGAATCGCTTCGATTACCCGCAGCGGCACTTCCAACTTGGCTTCCCCACCTTTACCGTCGCTGGCTTTGACGGTGAAAGAATTCGTTCCCAACTGAGTTGCTGTCGGCGTCCAAGTCACCAGTCCGGTAGTCGCGTTAATTGCGGCACCCTGCGGTGCACCGGGTAAAATCGTGTAAGTAATATTATCGCCGTCAGCATCCTCCGCTACCGCGCGATACTCGAAGCGCTTACCCGCTTGAGGTTGGAGGTTGGACGGCGCAGCAGATGTAAAGACCGGAGGATTGTTGGGTGGTATCAGTTCTACTTCCACGAACTGCAAAGCTTGACCGCTTCGTTGTTTTTATCATAGTTACTTGACTACTAAAGCGATCGCTTTTTGTTAATGATTGAGGTATGCTGAGTAAATTAACAGTCATTATAAGCAGACAAGAAAATTGTGTTAAAATGTAAAGGTGTGAGGGCATGATTCCAGAATTTGATGAGAACGGCAACCTACCACCAGGAGTGCATTATTGCGAATGGGAGCAGTTTAAACAGAGATTTGGTACAAATTCTACGAGGAGGCGAATGATAGATGGTTTAGAGTTGGCACTAGCCCAATTAAAAGCAGCCGGCTGTAGAACTATTTATATTAACGGTAGTTTTGTTACCAGCAAGGCAAAACCAGGTGATTTTGATGCGTGTTGGGAACCGGAAGACGTGGATTACGATTATCTCCGAAAAAATGCCCCTAAATTACTGAACAATTTAGATCGTAGCGCACAGAAATCAAAATATAAAGGTGAAATCTTTCGTTCGGATCAACCTGTAGGAGATTACGGATTAACTTCTTTAGATTTCTTTCTGCGCGATAGAGAGTTAAACCCCAAAGGAATTATAGCCATAAATTTATTAAGGTGGGAAGTATGATTAAAAATGAAAAAGAGTATGAATCTAGCAGAGAATGCGCCCGCAGATTTGAAAGTTCGATCGAGGCGTTAGAGCGAGATGAAGAACTGAAGAAAAAAGACCCTGATGGTTGGCAGCTTTCTCGCGATGTCAAACAATCTCACTTGATGGCTTTACAAGCAGAAATTGCTGAATATGAAACCCTTGTTAATTGCTTGCAAAGGCAGCCAATTTCAATTAAAATTGAGAGCCTAAACAAGCTGCCAGATGCTTTAATTAAAGCGAGAATTGCAGCCCAAATCGGTCAGCAAGAACTAGCTCAAATACTGGGGATTGAAGAACGGCGAGTTAGGGAGTATGAAGATACAGATTATCAATGTGCTAGTTTTGTAGAACTCCTCGAAGTTAGTACGGTTTTAGGCGTAGAATTTGAAATCGCCGTTATCAAAGTAGATTTTGAGGAAATAGAAGCTGTCAAGCAAAGTGCTCGGAAATGGCGTAAGGAAAAAGTTAACCTGACAGTTCAAGCATCATAAATGTTAAGTTGTATAAACTAGGTCTGATATTAATCCTCCAAAGCAGCTTCAGACAACATTAACTTATGTTCGATCGGTTGCGGGATTTGAATTACTCGCACCCCGGCTTTTTCCACTCTCGTTCTTTACGCGACAGCAGCCACTTCTTCAATTTCCTCTCCTAAAAATTGCTTGTTGACAATTTCCCTGTAAGCCTCTATATCTGGCTGCCAATTTTCCAAAAGTTTGTACAAATGTTGCAGTTTCTCGCCTTCTAATTCCCCTGCAATTTCGTACTGAAAGCTGCCGGAAAACAATACTGCGGGAGTTGGTGGAGCTTCTTGCAGTTGCAACAAAGCTTCGGCAACGCTCAAGTTGAGTTCTCCTTGTTCCAGAGAGTAAACTAAATTAACGGCAGCTTTGACCGGAGCTTTCCCCACATCAGACCAAGTTCCCTTCGACAATAAAGTGGAGGTAATGTACTCGCGAGCAGCATTTTCATCTCCCCCTTCAAAGGTGACGAAGCTTCTGGGATTGATGCTCAAAGCTTGATAGTCGGTGCGGGGTAGCGCTTCGACGTATTTGCGGATAATGTCGGGAATTTTTACATCTTCTTGTGATTTTGCACTCAGGGATTCGATGAAGGTGATGGCGTTCGATTGGGCGACGATGTTGATGCCGTTGGTGAAGGCAACTTGAGAGATTTGGGGGCTGAAAACGGGAGGGCGGGCTAGTTCCCAGTCGGGGGGGACGATGCCGCTGTATTTGAGGAAGTCTGCGTTGAGGAGGGTGGGGGAGTGGTTTTTAGCCGTGAGGGCGATCGCCAGTTCTTGAATCGTTACTTTCAGTGTCATGGTTGTTGGTAGAGCGTGTTATGTTACATTTTATACTGTGTAAGTTGTCTTTGTACAGGGGGAAGGCGAAAGTTAGGAGAGTGCTGAATGTAAAGTCGCAGCGAGCGGAACGGGGATTGCCAGCAGTTGCACGGGAACGAAAGAGAAGCTAATTTCAAAGTAAAATTTTATGCTCCTCTTTTGCCGGCGGTTCAAATCGGCTGTACGAGTATGTTGGTGGCGCGTGCTGATCGCGCGAATCGGTTTTGTCGGGTGAGCGTAGTTACTCGCGATCGCACCGTCTAGCGAGAGCGCTTTTGACGATCGAGCAATTTAATTTGACAAATGGGAGCTTGCTAGTTCTTGAATCGTTATTTTTGGTGTCATGGCTGTTTGTAGAGGGTGTTGGATAATATTGTATAATTCGATCGTTGCCTTCGTACAGGGGGAGAGTTGCGCGATCGATATTCTTAATTTCTTCTGCATGAAGCAGCATTGCCGAGGAAAGAAGAGGATTTTTTGTGAGCTCGGCATTGCCAGGATACCAAGCCCAGAAATTGCACAAGCCTGTTGTTGAACGAGCGATCGAATCACTCTTTATCTAAAAGTACAATACCCGCATTTACTCAATCTTATTTAGCTCCAGCCGCTCTCAGAAGCTGAATAATTTCTTGATATCCTCCCTCCAAAGCCCTGCTGGATGCAGTCTCTCTTGTGCGGGTCTTGTGTTTGGCGTTTGCGCCTGCTTTAAGTAAAAGCTCAACTGCCTCAACGCTTCCTGCATTGGTCGCTGCTATTAATGCAGTCCAACCCTCATCAGTTTTGGCATTAACATTAGCGCCGGCTTCAATTAATAATTTAATGACTTCTACTTGACCTAATTCACCTACATACACTTTATTTTTTTTCAATGCAGTTCTGGTCGCAGCAATTATTAAGGGAGTTTCTCTATTATCTTCGGCTCCTAAATTTACATTTGCTCCAGCTTCGAGTAAAGCCCGAACGATGGATACATAACCCCAATTGGCTGCTATAAATAAAGCTGTCGAGCCGTCTACACCAAATGCGTTAACATTCACTCCTTTCTCAATAGCTGCTCGTACAGTGTCGATATCTCCTGTGGCGGCTGCGGTAATGAATTCACCCAGCAATTTATCGTCTTTCCTTTTTCGATAAGCCAAACCGGCTGGGAGTTCTTTTTCTGCCCGAGAACGCAATTGAGGAGATGTTAAGGGAGCTAAATAATCATATATTTTTTGCCATCCCTGACAAGCTGCATTCATCAAAGCAAAGTGATTCTTACGGCTGACAGCATTTACATCTGCTCCATGTTCGACAAGTGTTTTGACTGTATTAATATCGCCAGCGCGGGCGGCTTCTATTAGAACAGTCTTATCTTCATTTTCTACCAATCTTTGATTGATATCAATTCCTGCTTCAATTAAAAATAATAAAATATCGGGTCTGCGATTTTCTATCGAATTTACCATTGATTGTGCGTCGCAGAAATCAGGGCTAGCACCAGCCTCAAGCAAAAGTTTAGCAATTTCTATATTGCCAAAGTTAACTGCTAACAGCAAAGGTTTGTAACCGCACTCGTCTTTTTGCTCTAAATCAAGTTCGCTGTTTAGTAAGCTTTTTACTGTTTCTAAATTCCCATTTTTAATTGCTTGAAACAAAGTATTATTGGCGAACTGTTTGTTAATTATTTGCATGATTTGGTTGGAAGCGAATGTTTTTTATATTGCTGTATGGTAAAATAACAATTTCCATAAATATGAGGTACAGCTCAATCAAATAGATCGGATCGTAACTCATAAACCGCCCCGTTTCAGGATCGTAATACCGAGCACGGAAATTGTACAAACCAGTCGCCTCATCCAACCACTGCCCCTGGAACCGAAAATCCCCACCCGCATTCCCAGGCAAAGAAGCTGCTGTCCCCGAAGCATTCCGCAAATTACCAAAACTATCGTAGTTAAACCGAGCCACAGCTTACTAATATCAATTTTCTATCAATTGCAAATCGCTCACAGACAATTTGAACCCACGAGATGCTATATTATAGCCTATAGTTCCGTATCCTTCATCTTCTTTGTTTTCCCAAGGAACATAAAGAAAATCTCCAATCTCGTTTGGATACTTGGCTTTTACTACTTGATGCAGGTATCGCACGGCATAAAATTTATTAACAAAGCCAAAAACTGCTGTATCTCCTAGATCGAAAGCATTATAGCAACTCTGCGCCAACCAAGTACCGTCCAGGCATTCTTGTAAATAGCCCAAAAGCATATTTTCAAAAAAAACGCCTTGGCGAGAATCTGCTGTAATTATTAATCCTTTTTTACGCATTTCTTCAACTTCCAATCCCTGCCAAACAAGTCCTTGCCTATCGTATCCACAGTCTAATTTTTGACTCAAAGTAAAAGTGTAATTTTCAAGAGAATCTGGTGTATAGTTTATTGCTTTTTTTAGCGGTAGGTCTGTTTTGCCTGGCTCTGAAAGTAGAGAAGGAACATCGCCAACTGCCTGCGGATATTTTACTTTGATTATCTGATGCAAGAATCGCACCGCATAAAATTGACTGATAAAGCCCAAAATTTCCATTATGGGCTCGAAATATGCAGTGGATGCCAGCCTTGAACCATCCAAACATTCTTGTATATACCCAAGAACTGCCCGTTCGCACAAAACCTCTTTATAAGGGTATTCTTTGACGATCGCTCCTCTTTTCTGCATTTCTGTAAGTTCCGGCTCCTGCCAGATAACCCCTTTACGATCGTACCCGTAAGACAAATGTCGGGAAATAGAAAAACTATATTTTTCGAGACCGTTTATTTGAAATTTATGATATTCGTAGTTCTCATTAGGCATACAATCACCATTCTTCTTAAAACTAATAGTTGAAGAATATAGCAATTATTTAACTATTAGTGTGTGTTTGCTCTGCTCATCAAACAGTCTATATATCACCCTGGGAGCAAAAAACTTTTATTCAGTCAATAAAGTTAGCAAGAACTAAAATTACTCCTTGTTGCAATGCTTCTCTCGCCATCTTTTGTCTATCTGTTTTTGATATCCCGCGACCACGCTCACCAGGTGTCCCAGGCATGGCTTCTAGTAATGAGATATAAGAAACAAATGGGAAAAGCTGATATCTTGTGGCGTAGTTAGACATGGCTTGCCATTGGTTATCGTTTTCTATTATATCCCGTCGCACCGCAGCTTGAGTCAATTTGATATCACCGATGAGATATGAATTTGGGTTTCTCGGTACATAGTTACCTTCTATAAATATAAAATCTGGGCGAGAGCCACCTCCTCTATTAGCTTCTACAATTGCACGATTCTGAGGGTCGTTATAATTGTGACAACTGAAACCACCGTTAGCTCTTCCGTCTATCTGTACTCGTGGGAAAAACCGTAAACTATTTATTAAAGGGATACCCTCAAAATGTTGGCACATTGTGTCGGCTAAAAAGTCTTCAAATATGTTACCATCAAGGGCTTCAAGAAGACCTTTTGCCAGGTCTGTACCCGGCATAAAATTGCTGAGGGCACTCATTACAATATTACCTGTGGTTTCTCCCAATTTGTCCAAAACGTAGTCTTTTGCTTGAGCTTTTGCGTAGGTGTTAATAGAAGCCAAGGCATCTTGTACACTTATTACTGAATTAAGTTCCATAATCGAAAACATCCCCGTCGGATCGCTATAAACATGAGGGTTGTTGTAAACAAACTGATAAGGATTGCTGCTTTCCGGTTCCATCTCAATCAAATCGATCGGATCGTAACTCATAAACCGCCCCGTTTCAGGATCGTAATACCGCGCCCGGAAATTGTACAGCCCAGTCGCCTCATCCAACCACTGTCCCTGGAACCGGAAATCCCCACCTGCATTCCCAGGTAAAGAAGCTGCTGTCCCAGACGAACTTTTTAGGTTGCCAAAACTATCGTAGTTAAACTTAGCAACACCTTGACCGCTAGCACCCGCCAACCCAATCACCGAACCCATCGCATCAGTCAAATAATAAACCGGATTCCCACTTGCATCAAACCGCATCAACGGCTGATTTCCCGCATAAACATAAGCACCCAAAGGATTGCCATTCCCATCCATTACCAACTGCGGCGACTCCAAACCATCACCCATAGAAGGCGCAACAATATAATCCTTTTCACCCGCCGCACTCTTGCTCTCAACTCTCCGGCCGGAACTATCATACTCGTACTCAACTAACACATTCCCGGCATTATCCTTCACCTGCGAAATCAAATTATCAGTATTGTAATCAAAATCCCGAATCACCCCATTTCTGCTAACAACATCCACCCGTCCCCCAGCATCATAAGTATAAGTCTCCACATTCGCCCCATTCGTTACCGAAGTAAGCTGATTGACATTCTCGTAACTGTAAGTCCCCGCAGCCAAACCGTTCGATACAACTTGACGGTTGCCAGCAGCATCGTAACCGTAATCAATCTCCTGCAACAAAACCCCAGCCGCACTGTAATAACTTTCCTTATCCACCCGCAGCGAAGCATCGTACTCCAACCTGACATAAGAACCATCTTCCCTGGTAATCTTAGTCGGTTCTCCAATGCCCTTACGTTCGTAAGCAACAGAAGCCAACACCGTCACCCCATCAGGAGCAAAATGAGTAATCTTCTCAACCAAATCAGTCTTATCCTGATACTGGTAAACCGTCTTCACCCCATTCGGCAAAGTCCGTTCTTTGAGACGATTTACTGCATCGTAAACCATCGCAGTTTCTAACACTTGACCGCCGGGGGAAGTTGCCTTCACTCGATCCGCATTGCCATTCGCATCGTACCTGTATTCGGTTGTGTAAGCAGTAGAATCAGGCGCATTCTTATCAGCTTTAACGACAACCTTCTCAACTCGACCCAAACCATCTCGTTGGTAGCTAATGCTGCCACCGTTAGGATAATCCAAACCTGCCAGCGCGCCCGTATCGGGGTCGTAGTGATAGACAGTCGTTCCCGCAGCATCCGTCATGCTTAAAAGCTGACCCGTTTGAGGATTCCAAATAGAAGTAACCTCTCCATCCAAAGAAGAAACCCGCCGCTGTTCCAGTCCCGCACTATCGTATTGGTAACTTACCGTTACTCCGCTGGGCAACTTTATTTGTTCGAGGCGGTTGGTAAGTGGGTTGTAAATAAATTCCTTTTCACCGCCATCGGGATAGATAATTTTCTTGAGATTTCCATCTTCGTACTGATAGGACAGTAAAGTTTCTTGATTCGGCCCGGTAACTCGTTCCAACCCGCTTTCACCGTAGTGATAGGTATAGACAGTATCGCCCAAATCCGTAACCGTTTCCAACCGTCCCAAATTATCGTAGGTAAACTTGCGATCGTTCCCGCCCCGGTCTAAAATTCGAGTCGGATAATCTTTCGCTTCCTGCAAGTTATTGCTGAAAAGATACTCAACTTTCGACTTGGTGCCGTCGGCATAAATCGTTTCCACGGGCAAGTAATTGGGCGACTGTACCGAAGTTGTCTCTCTTCCCAGAGGGTCGATAATTGTCGTTCCATTGGAATTGTAGCGGTACTTCCAGACATTACCGCGCGGGTCTGTCGTAGTTTTCATCCGGCCGTTTTCGTCGTAAGTATAGCTGGTCGTGTAGCTGGTACCTGCATCCAAAACCACAGTTTTTCCTGCTAGCTTGCCGGTCAAATTATCAGCCACGCCGGGGTCGGGGTCAACGCCTACCAGCGTGTCGTAATGGTAGATAGTTTCCACTCCCGTCGATTCATCTTTAACGCTTTTCACCCTGCCAATTGAGTCGTAGCCGTACCGGGTAACGCTACCGTTAGGGTCAGTTTCCGTTTCCAACTGACCTGCTTCATTGTAGGTAAATTTAATCTCGCCGCCGCCGCTCGTCACCCAACCTCCCAACTTGCCATCATCAGTAAACTTGCGTTCGATGCGACCGATAGTTGGCGCTTCTATTGCCGTCCAATCTGACCTTGCTCCTTCATAATCGTATTCTACCCATAAATCGTCACCGTAGTCAGCTTTTGTTTGCCGTCCCAATCCGTCATAAAAGAAGGTGGAGGTAACGCCATTTTCAGTCATGGTTTCCAACAAACCTTTAGCGTTGTAAGTCATTCTTGTTTCGTTACCCGACGCATCTTTCATCCAGCGGGGATTGCCAAAAGCATCGAAATTGCCGTAATAAGTAGTGCCGAAGGTATCGGTTTCTTGAACGACTCGACCTTGGGAATCGTAGACGTAGGATTGGATGACATTGCCGAGTCCATCCCGCATTTTTAGCATATTGCCAGCGCGATCGTACTCCATATGCAGGGAAGTTCCTGTGGGCATTACAATCGATGTAGGCTGACCGTATTTGTTGTAAGTGTAGCGGGTGATTCCAGGCACCGTACCCGGACAACCGCAGTAGGGTTCGGTACGGGATAGGAGGTTGCCGCTAGCATCATAGGTGTATTTTGCTACCAATCCGGCGGCATCTTTTGTTTCGATTAAATTGTTGTTATCGTCGTACTTGAAGTTAGTTTCCTGACCTAACGCATTGACTTGTTTGACAACATTGCCGCGCGAATCATAGACATAGGTAGTGGGATTGCCAAAGGCATCTTTAACGGTTTGAATTGAGTTGTCTGGGTCGTAAATCAACTCTACGGGGTCGCCGTCTGCGTCAATTATTTTCTTCAATCGACCTTTGTCGTCGTATTCTGTTTTTACTCCCGTGTTTCCTAGCGGGTCGATGACTTTTTCTAAATAGTGAGGTCGATCGGTATTGTAAACAAATTCTGTTTTGTTTTGCTCTTGGTCGGTGGTGGCAATTAAATCGCCTTTGGCGTCATATTGATACTTAACCTTTTTGCCATCCGGGTCAACAACGCTGACGATTCTCCCCGCCGCATCCCTTTCAAAAGTCACCGATTTACCGCTAGAACTTTGAATCCCCGCATCGCTAAAAGTCAGCTTGTTGCCGTTAGCATCAGTAGCCGTCAGCAAATCCCCAGACTTCGCATCAATCTCGTAAACCAATCCCTCTTGAGTAGTCAGTATGTAGATGCCACCAAAAGCAGGGTTTTCGGGATTGAAAGGTTGTCCGTTTACTCCGTAATATTCGCCGTACTCGTTTCTGACTAAATTCGCATCCTTGACAGTCAGAGTCACCGTCGAACCTTTCTGAGACTCGAACGCAGGTTTGTACATGGCAGCGCCCGGCCCGGCAGCTCCTAAATAAGCGTTCAAATGGTGCGATTTCGGCTTAAAAGTAAAGGTTTCCCGCTTCCCACCAGGTAACGTAATAAACACCTTAGTCTTACTGTCAAAGGGTACGGTATTGATGCCCAATTCTTCGTAAGTCGGGTCAGCTTTTAGCGAAGTCTTCAAATCAGTATCCCGGAATTCCATCCGCCAGCCGTAGCCGAAATCATCGCCCTTATTCGCATTCAAAGAATCGTAAGTTCGAGTCACGTTAATCGGAATTCCCGCCACCGGAACCGTCAAATCAGTAAAAGATAAGCGGAAATTCCCCAACTTCAAATCACCAGCAACATTCACCGTCCTTTCAGTAGTAGAACCGTTACCGTTAGCGTCAAATGCAGTGAATTTGAGAACGTAAGCGCCGTTAGCCAAAACAGTCGGGTCGAATGTCGCAACCGTTCCGTTGCTGACAGCAGCAGTTCCCCGATAAACCTCCTTAAATCCTCCGCCATCGCCCGGAATTTGCCCGCCACCAACCGGGGCTACTTCCAATGTATAGTAAGCTAAATTGCTGTCAGAAATCGTGCCAGTAATATTGAAGGGCGCGGTGATTTCTGCATCATCTTCCAGGGCGATATTTATAACAGGCGCATTGACATCGGTGGGGTCAATTGCTGCTACAGTTTGAGTCGCATTCCCTACATTCCCAGCCGCATCTTTAGCTGTTGCAACTGCTGTGATTGGAGTTGAATTATTTAACTTGACAGTTGCCTTGCCTTGTGCATCTATGACAACCGGAGTGCCGTTAATTGTCAATCCCAAAGACTCGACTTTGACATTATCTACAGCATTGACTGTAAACGTTACCGATTCCCCAACATTAGCTGCATTCTTGCTTGCAATTAAACTTACTTTCGGCGCAACAGTATCGGCGACAACGCTTAAATTGTAAGAAACAGTAACGCTTTCCCCAAAAGTATCAGTCACCTTAACCTCAACCGGATGAGTGCCGATATTCGCAGCAGTTGGCTGCCAACTAATCCGCCCCAATTCATCAACAGTCATGCCACTAGGAGATTGAATTAAAGCAAAAGTCAACAAATCTCCATTGCTATCACTCGCCTTCAAATCGTAACGATAACTTGCACCGGGCGAAACAGATTGAATCGGAATAGTTGGCACAACCGCTGGTGAATTAGCCCTGGCAATTAACTCAAAACCTTGGGCTGCACCCGTACCCGAATTGTCAACAGCCCCGACTACCACTTGATGATTTCCAGCAACAGGATTGTTCCAAGTAATCGCACCAGTAGCTGAATTGATTGTCATCCCAGTAGGAGATTGCAATAACTGGTATTGCGAGATAGTACCATCAGCATCAGTTGCTTGTACCTTATAGCTGTAAGCCCGTCCTGGTGAGGCTGTGAATGCAGGTGTGGAAGTGATTGTTGGGGGAAGATTGATAGCAGTAGTTCCCGCAGTGACAGTAAAAGTTTGAGTAGCAATTGCCCCCTGCTTGTCAGTCACCGCAACTTCCACAGAATGCTGCCCGATTTGAGTAGAATTCGGAGTCCATTGAATCCTGCCGTTGCTGTCAATTGCCATGCCGACGGGATAGCTGACTAAACTGAAAGTCAGCGGGTCATTTTCCAAATCAGAGGCCGCAACTGCATAACTATAAACTTGTCCTGTTGCAGCTTTAGTTGGAGGATTAGAAACAATAGTAGGTGGCGTATTAATTCCCCTGACAGCCAGACTGAATTCTTGAACTGCATAACCGCCGTTGCCGTCAATTACTCGTACAGAGATGGTATGTTCGCCAATTTGTTCTGCGTTAGGCTGCCAGCGTAAAGAACCGGATAGGGGGTCAATAATCATCCCGGATGGTGCTTTGTCCAAACTCCACAGCAACCTGTCTCCATCCGCATCGCTACCCGTCAAATTGTATTGATAAAGCTTGGCTAGATTAGTAATTTGCTCTGCGGGAGTAGAATCGATACTCGGTGCGCGATTGTTGGTAATATTATCGGCAATTAGATTGAATGTTTGAGTAGCAGTTCCTCCCAAACCGTCGCTAACTCTGACGGTTATTGGATAGGTTCCCTGTTGCGAGATTCCGGGAGTCCAACTAATCAATCCTTCGGAGAATGTCATGCCGGCGGGTGTCGAAGCTGGCGTTGCGAATGCCATGCCGTCGGGCGGATTTAATAGAGTATATGTTAAGGGATTGCCGTCGGGGTCTTTGGCTTCTACTTGATAGAAATATGTTTTGCCCAAACGGGTGTTTGTGCGGGGAGTTGAGGTGATGGATGGTGCTCGATTGGGGGCGGCTGGGCTGACGGTTAATTCGATTCTTTGGAATGCTTCTCCTCCTTTGTTGTCTGTTGCTTTAATTAAAATTTCCCAAGGTTCGATTTCGCCGGCATAAACCCAATTGAATGCGCCTCCTTGTTGTGCGGTTGTGGGAGTCCAATTTACGACTCCGGTGGTGGGGTTGATTGTGGCGTTGGTGGGGGTGACAGGTTTGCTGGAATTGGGAATTATGGAGTAGGTAATTGTGTCTCCATCTAAGTCTATGGCTTTGGCTTGATATTGGAAGGGTTGGTTGACGGCGGGATTGATGTTTTGTGGTAGTTGACTCGTGAAAACGGGGGCGTTGTTTCCGGGGGTGACTTGGATTTTGAATGCTTGTAAGTCGGTGCCGCCTCTGCCGTCATTGACTCTGACAATGATATCGTGGGTGCCGACTGCTGACAGTGGGGGACGCCAAGATATTGTACCGTTGGGGGCAACTGCCATACCTTTGGGGGCGACTGCTAAATCGAAGGTTAAGTCGTCGTTGTATGGGATACTGCCACTAAGCAGGTATAATTTAAGGGTTGCTAGTCGATTCTTGTCTGAGAACAATTGCTCTTTTATAGAAGAAGGTCTAAAATATTTTTATGCCAGCCAAGGATGTGTTTCACCAGATTGTTCGATCGGCTTTAGAAAAAGACGGATGGACGATTATTCACGATCCACTATTTTTGAAACTCAGTCGGCAAACCGAGTTTTTTATCGATTTGGCGGCCGACAAATTATTAATAGCAGAACGACAAAAAATTCAAATAGCTGTCGAGATTAAGAGTTTTATCGGACGCTCGACTATCGCGGAGTTTCACATGGCAGTGGGTCAATATCTCAACTATCGATTAGCCTTACAAAAAGTAGAATCCGAAAGAGTTTTATATTTAGCAGTCCCCCAAGACACCTATAGAGACTTTTTTGCAGATTCGTTTGTTGAGGAAGCAGTAGAACAACATCAGCTCAAACTGATTGTATTTAATCCAAAACAAGAGGAGATTGTTTTATGGAAAGACTAAATTATCGGGATTTAGTTAAACAATTACTGACCCAATATTTAAGCTATCAAAGTAGTGAAGATTCTATTGAAATGGAGGCGGTATTCGATGAAGAACGGGGTCGCTATCTCTTGCTGCACGTAGGTTGGCGGGATGAAGAACGGATTCACGGATGTCCGATTCACATCGATATTAAAGATGATAAAATCTGGGTTCAACGGGATTTTACGGAAGCAGGATTAGCGGAAGAATTGGTAGAACTAGGGGTTCCTAAAAACGATATTGTTTTGGCTTTTCGTTCTCCTTTCGTGCGGCAGTTTACAGGGTTTGCTGTTGTTTAGGGGATGGAGAAAGTTTGTTCTATCTGTACTTTCAGGTAAGAAAATTGGTGCACGCTCACGCCTCCACAGTCTTAATCTTTATATGCAGACACCAACTCTTCAACTTCTTTCACCCCCAAAAAGCGTTCGTTGACAATTTCTTGATAAGCTTCTAAATCCGGCTGCCAATTCTCCAGAAGTTGGTACAAGCGTTGCAGTTTTTCGCCTTCCAAGTCCCCGGTTATTTCGTACTGGAAGCTCCCCGAAAACAATACTGCGGGAGTTGGCTCGGCATCTTGCAGTTGCAACAAAGCTTCGGCAACGCTCAAGTTGAGTTCTCCTTGTTCCAGAGAGTAAACTAAATTAACGGCAGCTTTGACCGGAGCTTTCCCCACATCAGACCAAGTTCCCTTCGACAATAAAGTGGAGGTAATGTACTCGCGAGCAGCATTTTCATCTCCCCCTTCAAAGGTGATGAAACTTCTGGGATTGATGCTCAGAGTTTGATAGTCCGTGCGGGGTAGTGCTTCAACGTATTTGCGGATGATACCGGGAATTTTTGCGTTTTCTTGTGATTTTGTAGAGAGAGATTCGATGAAGGTGATGGCGTTCGATTGGGCGACGATGTTGATGCCGTTGGTGAAGGCAATTTGGGAGATTTGGGGACTAAAAATGGGGGGGCGGGCTAGTTCCCAGTCAGGTGGAACGATGCCGCTGTATTTGAGGAAGTCTGCGTTGAGGAGCGTGGGAGAGTGGTTTTTGGCAGTGAGGGATAAGGCTAGTTCTTGGATGGTTACTGTAGGTGTCATGGTTGTTGGTAGAGCGAGATTTTGTTGCATTTTATACTGGATGGATGGCTTTTGTACAATCGGATATTCAATCTTCCATATGGTTACTTCCACTTAAACATTGCCTAATTGTCTCCAAGACTGAACTCGAAAGGCTGTCTAATTCATACCCACCCTCTAAACCAAACATAACCCTCGGTGTAATTTCTAGACAGTATTGTGTAAGTGCAGCATAGTCTTGGGGCTGTAGATTGATTTTAGACAGTAAATCGGCTTGGTTGGCATCATACCCTGCGCTGACAATAAGCAAATCTGGGCAAAAGTTCTGGAAAAAGGGGAGAACTTTGGTTTCAAACAATTGATGGTATTTTTGTATAGTGCTACCTGGGGTTATAGGGAGATTCAAAATGTTGTTAAATTTGCCCTGTTCTTTTGATGTTCCTGTGTGCGGGTAACCGGGCGATTGATGAATCGAGCAGAAGGCGATGTTAGGGTAGCTTTCTATAGCAGCTTGGGTTCCATTACCATGATGGGCATCCCAATCTAGAATACCAACACGCTTGATGTTCTCATTAGCAAGTGCGTAAATAGCGGCAATGGCTGCGTTGCAGAAAATGCAAAACCCCATACCTTCATCTGGGAGTGCATGATGTCCTGGAGGTCTTGCTAAAACGAAAACAGGTTTTCCTTGCATCCAAACTCGATCAAGCCCATCTAACCAAGCATTCACAGCCAGTACCGCCACTTCAAAGCTTTTCGGAAAAATTTGGGTTGACTCAAAGCAGCCCCAACCTCTTGCAGAATAAGAACTCACCAAGTCGATGTAAGTCATAGAATGAACTTGTTTGATTGCCTCGATTGTATTTCTGGAAGAAGAAGGCTCGACCCATTCAATTAAGTCAGCAACTTTTGAGGCTTTTAATCTATTTACAATTGTTGTCAATCGTTCGGGCTGTTCAGGGTGCATATACCCGGTTTGATGTTCGAGGAAATGTTCGGAGTAAATAATGGTAATCATTGAGTTTCAATAGCCTTGAATATGACTAAACTACAATTATTATATAACTTTGTTTCGGTAACAATGACCGAACTCAAGAAATTGCTCTTGTCTGCCAAATTAAACCGATCGTTAACAGAGTGATTTATCCTCATTAACTATTAAAATTTTTCTAGCAACATAATTTCCCTCCACATGGGGGAGTTCCGTTAGTTGTATCGCTTTTGCTATCCCCGATTATGACGGTTCGATTCTGGAAAGCTGTGCCCATGCAACAGTAGCATGATTTTAGATAAAGGGTATTATTTCCTACCTCTCTGAAAAACTCTTAGAAAGGATTTTTTCTTTGTTCCTCATAATATTCTCTATCTTTTGGGCTTAATTCTAAACGATTAAACCCAGGCCACTTAAATCCTTGCATTAGAGCTTCTGACCAAACCCTTTCGAGCAAATCAGGATTTAGCCTGTAAGATGAGAAGGGAATTCCCCTGTGTAAAAAAGAGCGAGCCACCCAAAGTCGCCATAGCTTCTTAAGCCCCTCCGAACTTATGCTTCTGGGCCACTCATCCATCCACACTAAGGCATCTCGCATTGGATCGTAACAGGGCTTTAGCTCTGGCTGATAAACCAAAGCTTCGATTAGTTCCAAATCCTCACCTATAAAATAACTCATTTCAACCTCCTCTAGTTAACATCAATTATTAAATTCAACTCATCATCAACTTTTTCAAACCTGAAACTTTTAGGTGTCAGACCCAAGTATTCAAGAGCTCTTCTTCCTGCTTTTCCAAGCGAGCTACTAGCTGGATCTCCACCCGCCTCAAATACTCTTTGAACTTCCTCATTTGCTATACTTTGAAATTTGAGTTGTTTTGAAGGAGTAATATTTAACCCTTTCAATGCCTCTCCCAAGAATTGTCCACCACTACCAGGTGGTAGATTGCCTCTGTAAATCGTTGGCACAACAACAACACCAGGTTCGGGTGTAACCATGTTGATAACAGCGCTTGGGTCATCTGGGACAGTAGCAAAAAACGTCCCTTTGAACTCTCCTAGTTCGAGTTCTGGAAGATCGAAACAAGTGTTATGAACCAGAATCCCCAACTCCGAGACAAAGTAAGTCGGGAATCCCTCCACCTCAAAGTTGTAAACCTTGAAATTCCCCTCGCGTCGCTCTATCTTATCGACATCAACTTTCGTCTCCTTATCCGTCTGCAATAACGACCCAACAACCAAATCTTTAGCTTTCACCCAACCCTGACCCGGCACCCAGAAAGGATGTTCCGCAGTAGTAGAAATCACCTCCCCATCTACATACAGATCGTACAGCTCTGTTGCCTCATTCTCAAAGGTATCCAAAACCTCTTTCGCCTCAATCCCCCCAGGAGTAGTCGGGTCGTCAGCAATTACCCAATCCCCAACCCTCAGATCCTCAATACTCTTTTTAGCAAAGGTGAGTGAGGTCTGCGATGATGTTTGCGATGATAGGAAGAGTGCTTTAACTCATCCTATGAAAAATAGAAGAGCTGAGTACCATTTATACTTATCAGTAAGCTTCTGAAGGGTCTATAAATTTTACCCCAGTAGCACCCGCTTCAGTTATTTTATCTGCAATAAAGCTGTCGATGCAAATGATGAAAAATCCAACTTCTCCTACTATGAACACTTTGTATTTTGATGTATCTACAGGTAGTAAAGAAAGTTTTGTTATGGAATCTATATATCTAGCTCCACTGGACTGTATTTGATGAGACTTATATTCTGAATTTTCAAAATCAAAGCAGTCTAACTCGTCAAGAATGTGCATAAGAAAATAACTTCTTTCTAAATATTCTTCACCTTCATAAATAACTGTAACTGGAAAAAACTCCACCTTGATATTATCAATAGAATCTAGTATTTCTTTAATTTTACTAGAAATTATCCGAAGTGAACCAGTTGTAAAAAAATCATTTGGTGGGTATGTTGGTGGATATTCTGAGTATATTTCTAAAACTATATTAGATGTTAAGTTTGTATTTTTCAGGGATTGGCATCTTGAAATGTAAGGACTTATCTTTGCTGCGATTTCTCGATTAAGTATTCTTGCTTCTGTATAAGTCTCCCACGAAGTTGTATCAGCTTTCCAGATTTTTATCGTAGTCATAATATCTTTTATTGTTAACTAATTTTTGCGCTTAGACAATTTTTGTCGGAAACTTTGCACAGTAATGTCTACAATTTTACAACGGTTTTTGCTCTTATGAGTAGCAAAAATTAATTTTACCAATTTCTTAAATGTTGAGAATTCATTAAGTGAACAGCATTACAGTGGGAACCACCGTAATTTGGGCATTATGGTAAGGGGTTTGAGGGCTATGTCCCTGATGATACGGACGTTTTGACGGTGTTGTCACCTTATAAACTCAAAACATAAACTGTTATTCATCATTCAAGCTGAGTAATTTATTAACAATTTGTATATAGATTTCTAAGTCATGAAGCCAACCCGATATGACTTGACAATTTTTCATGCTTTGAACTGTTGAATTCTCATCATTAATTATGTAGTTGAAATTTCCTGTAAACAGTATAATAGGAGATTTATCTTGTTCTAGAGTTTTCAACGTGCCTTCATCAATACTAAGTTTGAGTTCTTTGTCTACCAATGAGTAAAAGAAATTTACACTAGCTTGTGGGGCAGAACTGGTAATTTCTGTCCATTCCTCAACAGCCGGGCGAATAAGCTTCTGAAAAATGTATCTATGAGGTAAGTCTGAATTTTGAGGAAATAAAACATAGCCTTTAAAAATTATATTTACACTAAAGTAGCTGATGTTAATCAAAGCAGACAAAATATCGGTATATCGTAAAGCTATATTTGGTGAGTTTGACGAACTTAACGCTTCCAAATCAATATTTTCAATAAAAGTGATTTTAGTTGCTTCTGCAATAATGTTAATTCTGTCGCGAAATATGACCTGAGAAATTTGATTTTTGCACACAATTTGTTGTCCATTATTCCAATTTTGTGGGACAATCATGGAACTTTTTAAAAAGTTTAAATTTAGAATCTTTGGATTGTAATTACTGGTTTTAATCACAATTGCTAATTCTATCCCGTTTAGATCTGTCTTTTTTAGCATAATAAATTTTTATTCAAATAATAGGACACCTAAAACTCTAGTAATTTCAATATCTGTAAAGGCAAGCAACTTGATGTCGCATCCTGATATTAAATGAAGAGATACTGTCGGAGACTGCATTCTATTTAACTCTTCTAATAACTTTTCAAATCCTCTGACCTTGCCTGATAATGCTGCTGGCATTCCCGCACGAGTTTTATAAATATCATATGCTTGTTTCGTAGGGATCGTACAAGATTTAATATTGATAATATGCTCATCAATCAAAATGTTTTCGTATTTTTCTAATTTTTGTTCTTTTAAATACAAAGACACAAGCATTCTAATACTGTCCATTGTTGTTTTCATTAGTTTACCATTCCTATCTTTTAATATGTGTTACTCTAGCATCATTAACAAGACCTCTGATTAACACTTCTTTTTCATTCATCATATCTGGAGATTCATAGAACCTCTTGTTGGGAACCTCAAATTCTTTTTCAAGAACTATTCCCTCACCAGTATACTTTGTGGCAAAATATTCAGCCTGCCATTTATCGCGCGTCCAAGAAGTAAATACACTGTCTGTATCACCTATATTATGCATTTCCGGATCGGAATGTCCTCCACGAGGTCTGGCAATACCTTTCTCCGCATTAGGATATGCTGGGCTATCTTTATCAACCCCACGCCACAATTTTTCACTACTGGGATAATCAGCATTATGAACCAGAATCCCTAAATCCGAGACAAAGTAAGTCGGAATACCCTCAACATTAAAATTATAAACCTCAAACTTACCTTCCCGTTTCTGGACCTTATCAACATCAACAACCCGACCATCAGCGGTTTGCAACAATGACCCAACAGTTAAATCCTTCGCTTCAACCCAACCTAAATCCGGCGTCCAGAAAGGATGTTCCCCAGTAGCCGAAATTACCTCCCCATCAACATACAGATCGTACAACGCATCAGTTTCCCTGATAAACGTTTCCAAAACCTGTTTCGCCTCCACCCCGGATGGAGTAGTCGGGTCATCAGCAATTACCCAATCCCCAGCCTGAATATCCTCAATATTCTTAATTCCATCAACAGTCAGAATTTCAGTACCAGCAACGAAGCACGCACCAATTACCTGCGTCTTGGTTTTATCAACCAACAAATCGTCAGCCCCAGGCGTACTGCCCTTGGCCGCCTTCCGTGCAGCACCCAGCCCCTGCTTGACCCCCTTGACCATCCCCGCAAATGGCAAGTAAGCCAGCAAATTCCAACTATCCTGAATCTCCCACGCACCATTATCCTGGTAGCTGTTGTAAAGATTCCCCGTCGCCTGTGCCGCCCCGTAAACATCAAACGCCGTATCCGCAACCATCCCCGCAGCAGCAGCCCACTGGAGCGGACCTACTGATGTCGCCACCAACAGCGGCAGCTTCATCCCCAACAGGAACGACACCCCGATTCCCGTCACAGTCCCCGCACTCCACAGCGCCCCGTGAGTCGGTTCAAACTTGCTACCGGAGTGCAGTGCGTAGGTATCAGTCAGGAAACCGCCCGATACCCCGCTAGCAAAACCCGCACCCCAATCCCCGAACATTCCCAAGATTTCTTCGCCGCTAGCCCCGCCGATCGCAGCCCCGGTGACGTAACCCAAGCCGGCACCGATGCCGCCAGAAGTCGCGCCAATCGCCGCCAACTGACCCGCCACGGCAACAGTCCCCATCAATTCCTGCATGCTGAAGTAGCCAGTCGGGTCAGTAAACCGCACCGGATTGGCGTGCGCGTACTGGTAGTCGTGCTGGCTGTACGGGTCGCTCAAAAAGCCACTGAAAGCGTCCTTCGAGATAAACCGCCCCAAAGAAGGATCGTAATACCTCGCCCGCATATAATCCAATCCAGTAGAACCATCCCGCTGTTCTCCCGCAAACTGGAAAGAATTGCCGAAAGTCCCCGTTTGGTTCAACAACCCGCCGAAAGCATCGTAAGTATAGCGATCTGTTATCAAACCCACGCTATCCGTAATCGCCCGCGTCGAACCGATGCCGTCAGTGTGATAGAATCCCTCGCGATTGTTGCGAACGGCAGAAACCAAGCCCAAACCGTGAGTGTAATCAGCAGTGACTTGACCCGCCGCATCGTACTCCATCAATACCTCAGGCAAACCGCCCGCCGAAGCAGTCAAATAATTCGTTCTGACGCCGTTAGCAATGCTGGCTACCCTGTTGCCGAAAGCATCGTAAACGAAATTAGTTCCAGAAGTCCCTCCCGGCCCCGAATTAGTAACCCCCGCCAAGCGGTTTTCCCCGTCATTAAACCAGTCGTAGTTGACAGTTTGCGTGCCGTCATTTCGCTGTATTATCGAACCGTTATTATCGTAATTGAAAGCAGTAGTTTGAGAACCCTGAGTTAACTGTCGCAGTCGGTTGTTGGCGTCGTAAGAATAATTCGCCAATCCCGTCCCCGAATCGTTCCGAGTCAAGCGGTTGCCAACCAAATCGTAAGTGTAATCGAGCGTCCGATTGGACGTAACGCCGCCGACCATTTTTTCTTGAGTCAGGCGGTTGAGGGCATCGTAAGTGTAATCGACAGTGCGACCGTCGAATTCCTCAACTTTCTTGCGGTTGCCAACTCCATCGAGAGTGTATTTGAAATCGCTGAAAATAGTACCCGTTGAATTTTTAGTCGCAATCTGTTTCAAGCGGTTGCGAGTGTCGTAATTGCGTTCTTCAACAGAACCGTTAGCCAGCGTAGTTTTTGAGAGATTGCCCGCAGCATTGTAATCGTAATCCGCCAGAATTCGAGTGCCTTTTTTAACAGTATCCAAGCGATTTAAAGCATCGTAACCGTAGGTAGTAGTTCCCGTCGGAGTAACTAGAGAAGTAATGTTGCTCAACAAATCGTAGCCGTACTGAACTACTTTTTGGTCGGGCGTCGTTACGGTTTGCAACCTGTCGTAATTATCGTAGCCGTATCGGGTTACGCCCCGCCCGTCGGTGACTGTTGCCAGTCCCAAGGTTACCGGATCGTAGGTATAGGAAACATCGGGAATGCCGGGGTCTGTAAAGTTCTTGCCGTTCAAACGCCCGAAGGAATCGTAACCGTAATCGATCTTATCTCCGTTGAAATCGGTGGTAGCAGTAACTTGTCCGAACTTGTTGTAATCGGTGCGGTTGCTTTGACCCAGCGGTAAAATTGTTTGCCAGGGACGGTTGAATTCATCGTATTTGAATTCGGTAACTTGAGTGTTGGCATCCTCAATCTTTTGCAAGCGAGATAGATTGTCGTAAACGTACTTGGTGAAAGTATCTTGCAACTGACCGTTAACTAACTGCTTGGGCTGTTCAATTTGAGTTAGCTGGCTGAAATTGTCGTAGGTGTATTTAGTCGAGCTGAGGTTTTCATCAGTGTAAGCGGTAAGGCGGCCGAATCTGTCGTAACCCATCGCAACTTTGTCACCGTTGTGGAAAGTCACCCCTACTTGCTGCCCGTATTCGTCGTATTTGAAAGCGGTCGATTGTAAGAGTGCGTCGGTAACTCGAACTAAGTTGTCGCGTTGGTCGTACTCAAATTCGGTGCGTTCGTTTTTGGCGTTAATAACTGCCTTTACCCGACCTTTGGCATCGTATTCGTAGGTAGTGGTTTGATTCAGTTCGTTGGTTTCAGTCTTGACCCGACCCAATTCATCGTAGGTGATTATGTTGTAAATATTTTAATCACTTTTGTCTCTATCTTGTTTATGGTTGTAGGTAGGATTAGGTATAAAATCTCCCACAATATTTCCATTGGCATCAACTTTCCAAGCGCCTACAATAGCTTCAGGAGGAACATATTCATTAGGAGCATATCGCCCTTCAATTTTGTAAACCCAACCGTTAGGATTCTGCTTTGCTTCTTGTAGGATTTTATCAGAAGTTTGATTTTTATTATGAGTCATAAAAACGATAACCAATCTAATTTTATTTTAATTTGATTTGTCACTCGCACGCCACTTTTCATAGTAAGCACGCTGTTCTTCAATTGTTCCAATCTGATCTGGTTCTGCTCGATCAAATATTCTAAGTAAATCGCCACGTTGAGGACGCTTACCTAGTATTAGATGATAAAGCTTCATACCTCCCCCCATATCTCGTGACATAGGTGATGGATAAGCATCAATACGTGAGCCATTGCATAAAATATTCCAACCTTTTTTTTCAAGAAAAACTCGAAGTTGACAAAGACAATCAAAAACATCTCTACCTTCAAAATGATGATGCTCTAATTCAGAATTGTGAAAATCAATCACACAAGGCTGTGTATTTTGATAAGAGAGCGTGCATTCAGATAAATGGTTGCTTCCTTCTGAGATTTTTATGATTTGGAGATTTACAGTTCCGTGCATATATATTTAAAACCTCCTACTAAATCTAGGATTAAGTTGTACTCTCCCAACAAATCTTTCGCTGTATCCATCCTTACTAACACCGACTCGTTTGACGGCAATAATATTAGATGGATCGATCCGTCTCGGTACCGCAATCTCGTACTCGCCATAATAGTCGTTGTCTGAAAAAATTCTATTTACGTCACGACTACCTGGCGGACGACGTATTATGTAAACGTATCCACCAGCTCCACCAAAATCTCTCGCCACTAATGGATCGGTAGTAGCTGATATAAATGGACTTACGTCAGGATCTTTATTAACGTGACGCCATAAAGCATCATTGCTAATGTCCGAATTAGGATCTGAGTTCCATGCGGTAAATCCATCTCTGAATATATCTTCTGGAGGTCTACTGTCCCCACGGAAGATATATTCTTCACCCTCAGATGAAAAAGAACTACCAGTTGAGCCGTTAGCTCCATTACCGGTACCTCCATTACTAAACATAGCAAAGAATAGACCTAAGATGGGTGCTAACGCAGATACTCCATTAATTGCCATGTCAGTGAGAAAGTCTTTTAGGCTATAGTCGCCTCCGTTTAGAGTAGCCGATATAAGATAACTACCACTCTCCCACTGTATCCCAGCTAAAGTGTTAGCAATATCCGCTGCTGCTTGAGCCTCACCCGCACTAAACAAACCAGTAGGATCAGTATACGTGACTGGATTAGCATTGCCATAAAGATACTTATGCAGCGACATCGGATCTTCAAAGCTACCCTCATAAGTATCCCGTCTGGTAAATCTTCCAGTTTCAGGGTCATAATACCGCTGTCTCAGATAATAATCCCCTAAATTAGGATCGAACTGCTCTCCAGCAAACAGGTAATTATTCGCAGTACCGCCAGCAGACGCAATTAAATTCCCAAAAGCATCGTAACTGTAAGTATCAGTCACCACACCTGACGCATTCGTCAACCCTCTCGTACTGCCCAACCCATCAACCAAATAATACGAATCAACATTCCCCCTTTCCTGACTAATCAAATCCAACCCATAAACATAACTAGCAGTCAAAGCATCATTAACACTCTCGTCTAAAACTTGAGCGTAAGGCAAATTATTATCAACCAAATACTCAGTCGTCACCCCATTAACAGTCTTACTGACGCGAACCCCATTCGCATCGTAAGCATAGCTAATATTCTCGCCAGTAGGAGTTTGAACGGCAACCAAACGCTTCTCTTGATTCCAAGTATAAACCGTTTCTTGAGTACCGTTTTCAATCTTGCGAGTAGTATTCCCATTCGCATCGTAACGATACTCAGTCGCCTTCACTAAAATGCCATTTTGCCTTAATTCCTCCCTCAACAACCTGTCATTACCGTCATAAACATAACTCGTCACCCCAGCAATAGAATCAGTCTTCGTCAACCGATTTCCCACCGCATCGTAACCGTAACTAATCGTGCGGTTTCCCCGAACCGAATCGGTAATTGTCTCTTTTGTCAACCGATACAAATCATCATACTCATACTCAACCTTGCGCCCGTTCTGTTCCGTAACAACCTTGCGATGACCGATCGGATCTAACGTATAATCAAAACTTTGAAGCGTCACCCCATTCCTTTGATACTGCAACAACTTCAATCGATTCAACTCATCGTAAGTTCGAGTTTCCACAACCCCATTCGGCAACTCGGTTCTTGATAAATTCCCCGCATCGTCGTAGAAATATTTCGTCTCACTATTATCCGGGTCGGTAACTTTCTTCAAGCGATTCTGTTCATCATAGCCATACTGAGTAACACCCGCAGGAGTCCTTACCTCAGTTCGATTTCCCGCCGCATCGTACCCGTACTCAATCGTCGCCCCGCTTCCCAAATACGGCCCATCCGGGTCTTTTCTCGACACCAACCTTCCCAATTCATCGTAATTAAAAATAGTCGTTCCCCGCCCATCAACAACAGTCTTAATCTGCCCGCTTGGAGTATAGGTAAACGTAACGGGAGATTCTCCTTTAACAGAGAACTGTTTAGATGTCAAGCGATTCTCAGCATCGTAACCGTAGGTAACAGTATTGCCGTTAAAATCAGTTACAGTTTTAACATTTCCTACTTCATCATAAGTAGTTCTTGAGCTTTGAGCTAAAGGCAATTCTACAGTAACCCGACGCCCGTTTTTATCGTACTCAAACTTAGTGCGATCGTCCGAAGCATCCTCTTGCCAAATCAACCTTCCAGCTTCATCGTAACCGTACTCGGTTCTCAGATTAGCAGGATTATTTCCCGACTGATTCAAAGTCTGCACTACCGCAGTCAATCTACCCAACGCATCGTACTCGTATTTGACTGTTTTACCAGCAGCATTAGTAGCAGAAATGCGGCGTCCCAAACTATCGTATTCGGTGCGATTTGTCGGATTATCTAATTGATTGTTAGGAGTGGAATCGGGATAAATTGTTTTTACCAACCGTCCAAAATCATCATACTCGTAACGAGTTATCCTGCCTTTAGCATCAATACTCGCAACAGTCCGTCCCGCATCGTCGTATTCTGTTTTATTCCTTGGATTGTCAGCTAAAGTGTTTGGACTATCGTCGGGATAAATTACCTCTACTAACCGCCCGTTATTATCGTAACGGTATTCGGTGCGATTTCCCCGTTCGTCGATTTCAGCTTTGGCATCGCCATTCTTGTAATACTCAGTTTTGCTGCGGGGATTGTTCGCTAAGAAAGCAGGCGAAACCGAGGGATAAATTACCTGCGTCCAGTCAATTGTAGCAGGAGTTTGATTCGGAGCGATCGCACTTACTAATTGCGCGATAGAATCGACTCCATCGGCATAAATCGTCTCAACCAACCGCCCCGCATCATCATAATTGTAGTGAGTTACCTGCTTATCTGGGTCAATAGTAGCCCGCAAACGCCCGCCCTTATCGTAAATGTTAATTGTACGGGGATTGTCTGCTAAACTACCGGGAGTATTGTCAGGATAAATCGTTTCGATGAGTTGACCTTTACTATCGTAGCGGTATTCAGTTTTATTGTTACGGGCATCGATGACAGCAATTTGATTGCCATTGGCATCGTACTTGTACTCCGTCACCTTGTTTTCGGCATCGGTAGCAAACCTGATTTTGCCATTGCTATCGTAATCCGATTTACTAACTAAAGTTTGCAGCCCCGAAGGAGTAGTAACGGTGCGAGTTTCAGTTTTGCGGTTGCCGCTGCTATCGTAAGTGTAAGTTGTTTTATGTCCTAAAGCATCCTCTACTGAAAGTACGTTGCCCGAAGCATCGTAGGTAAACTTAGTAACTTTGTTGTTGGCATCGGTAAGAGTGAGAAGATTTCCCCGCAAATCGTAACTGAACTTAGTAACGTTCCCCTTCGCATCTTTAGCTGTTAGCAAATTCCCACTCGGAGAATAGGTATAAGTCGCAGTATTCCCCAAAGCATCGGTTTCAGTCAAAACCTGCCCCCGACTGTTATAAGTCCACCGAGAAACGTTACCTAACGGGTCTTTTTCAGTTAACTTATTCCCCTTCGCATCGTAAGTCCACTCAGTTGTTTGCCGCACTATAACAGGATTGCCAGCAGCATTTAACTCGCTAGTAATAACAGTTTCAGTCAGTAGATTGTTGTCAGCATCGTAAGTCCTGTCAATCCGCTTCCCTAACGGGTCAATCTCAGTCAGAACATTCCCCCGACCGTCATAAACGTAAGTCGTCTCCTTCCCAAAAACATCCTTAACCTTCTGAATCGAATTAGAGGCATCGTAAATCAACTCCACCGCCGAACCGTTGGCATCCACCATCTGCTTCAAACGACCTTTCTCATCATACTCAGTCTTCACCCCACTCCGTCCCAAGGGGTCAACAACCTCAGTCAAAAAATGCGGTCTGTCCTCAGATTCATACTTAAATTGAGTCCGATTTGTCTCCCTGTCTCGAACAGCAATCAAATCCCCTTTCGCATCATATTCATACTTAACTTTGTTCCCATCCGGGTCAACAACACTAACAATCCTCCCCGCAGCATCCCTCTCAAAAACCACCGACTTACCGCTAGAACTTTGAATCCCCGCATCGCTAAAAGTCAGCTTATTCCCATTACTATCAGTAGCAGTCAACAAATCCCCAGACTTAGCATCAATCTCGTAAACCAATCCCTCCTGCGTCGTCAGTATATAAACACCACCAAAAGCAGGATTTTCGGGATTGAAGGGCTGTGCGTTCACCCCGTAATACCCGTTCTCATTCCTGACCAAATTCGCGTCCTTAACCGTCAGAGTCATCGTCGAACCCTTTTGAGACTCAAACGCAGGCTTGAACATTTGAGCCCCCGGCCCCATCGCCCCCAAATACTGATTCAAATGATGCGGAGTCGGCTTAAAAGTAAAAGTTTCCCGCTTCCCACCCGGTAAAGTAATAAACACCTTAGTCTTGCTGTCAAACGGTACAGTATTAATCCCCAACTCCTCATAAGTCGGGTCAGCTTTTAGCGAAGTCTTCAAATCCGTATCCCGGAATTCCATCCGCCAGCCGTAACCGAAATCGTCGCTATTGTTGGCATTTAAAGAATCGTAAGTCCGAGTCACGCTAATCGGAATACCCGCAACCGGAACGGTTAAATCGGTAAAGGATAACCGGAAGTTGCCCAACTTCAAATCCCCCGCAACATTCACCGTCCTTTCAGTAGTCGAACCGTTACCGTTAGTATCGAAGGCAGTGAATTTGAGAGTGTAAGCGCCGTTAGCTAAAACAGTCGGGTCAAATGTCGCAACCGTGCCAGTTACGTTAGCATTTCCCCGATAAACTTCCTTAAAATTATTGCTGCCGACGGGAGCGATTTCTAACGTATAGTATTGCAAATTGCTGTCAGAAATTGTGCCGGTGATGTTGACAGGCGCGGTAATTTCTGTATCATCTTCCAAGTTGATGGTGAGAGTGGGGGCATTGATGTCGGTGGGGTCAATTGCTGCTACTGTTTGAGTCGCAGTTCCGGCATTTCCAGCCGCATCTTTAGCTGTGGCAATTGCCGTGATGGGAGTTAAGTTATTTAACTTGACAGTTGCTTTACCTTGTGCATCCAAAACAACAGGAGTGCCGTTAATCGTCAAACCCAAAGATTCGACTTTGACGTTATCGACAGCATTGACGGTGAAGGTGACAGAATCTCCGAGATTAGCGGTATTATTGCTAGCAACAATATTGACTTTAGGGGCGACAGTATCGGCAACAACGCTTAAATTGTAGGAAACAGTAACGCTTTCCCCAAAAGTATCAGTCACCTTAACAGAAACCGGATGATTGCCGATATTAGTAGCAGTCGGCTTCCAACTAATCCGCCCGAATTCATCAACAGTCATCCCGCTGGGAGATAGAGTTAAAGCAAAAGTCAACAAATCCCCATTCGCATCAGTCGCCTTCAAATCGTAGCGATAACTGGCACCGGGCGAAACAGATTGAATCGGAATAGTTGGCACAACCGCTGCTGAATTAGCCCTGGTAATTAACTCGAAACCCTGCGCCGCACCCGTACCGGAATTATCAACAGCCCCAACGACAACTTGATGGTTGCCAGCAACAGGATTGTTCCAAGTAACAACACCAGTCATCGAATTAATTGTCATCCCCGGAGGAGATTGCAATAACTGATATTGCGAGATAGTACCGTCGGCATCGGTTGCCTGTACCTGATAGGTATAAGCGCGTCCTGGTGATGCAGTAAATACCGGAGTTGAAGTAATAGCAGGCGGCAGATTTATGGCATCAGTTCCCACATTCACCATAAAGGCTTGAGTCGAGATTGCCCCCTGCTTATCCGTGACGGCAACTTCCACAGAATGCTGTCCGATAGAATTCGCATTCGGAGTCCATTGAATCTTGCCGTTGCTGTCAATTGCCATGCCGGCAGGATAGCTGACTAAACTGAAAGTCAGCGGGTCATTTTCCAAATCAGAGGCCGCAACTGCATAACTATAAACTTGTCCTGTTGCAGCTTTAGTTGGAGGCTGGGAAACAATCGCGGGCGGCGTGTTAATTCCCCTGACAGTCAGACTGAATTCTTGAACGGCATAACCGCCGTTGCCATCAATTACCCGTACAGAAATGGTATGTTCGCCAATTTGTTCGGCATTCGGCTGCCAGCGTAAAGAACCAGATTGGGGGTCAACAATCATCCCCGAAGGTGCTTTGTCCAAACTCCACAGCAACCTGTCTCCATCTGCATCGCTGCCTGCCAAATTGTATTGATAAAGCTTGGTGAGATTGGTAACTTGTTCTGCGGGAGTAGAATCGATACTCGGTGCGCGATTGTTGGTAATATTATCGGCAATTAGATTGAATGTTTGAGTAGCAGTTCCTCCCAAACCGTCGCTAACTCTGACGGTTATTGGATAGGTTCCCTGCTGCGAGACTCCGGGTGTCCAACTAATCAATCCTTCGGAGAATGTCATGCCGGCGGGTGTCGTAGCTGGCGTTGCGAATGCCATGCCGGATGGCGGATTTAATAGAGTATATGTTAAGGGATTGCCGTCGGGGTCTTTGGCTTCTACTTGATAGAAATATGTCTTGCCCAAACGGGTATTTGTGCGGGGAGTTGAGGTGATGGATGGTGCTCGATTTGGGGCGGCTGGGCTGACGGTTAATTCTAGTCTTTGGAATGCTTCTCCTCCTTTGTTGTCTGTTGCTTTAATTAAAATTTCCCAAGGTTCGATTTCGCCGGCATAAACCCAATTGAATGCGCCTCCTTGTTGTGTGGTTGTGGGAGTCCAATTTACGACTCCGGTTGTTGGATTAATTGTGGCGTTGGTGGGGGTAACTGGTTTGCTGGAGTTGGGAATTATGGAGTAGGTGATTGTGTCTCCATCTAAGTCTATGGCTTTGGCTTGATATTGGAATGGTTGGTTGACAGCCGGATTGATGTTTTGTGGTAGTTGACTCGTGAAAACGGGGGCGTTGTTTCCGGGGGTGACTTGGATTTTGAAGGCTTGTAAGTCGGTGCCGCCTCTGCCGTCATTGACTCTGACAATGATATCGTGGGTGCCGACTGCTGACAGTGGGGGACGCCAAGATATTGTACCGTTGGGGGCAACTGCCATGCCTTTTGGTGACAGTACCAATTCAAAGGTTAAGTCGTCGTTGTTTAAGTCAGTTGCAGTTGTTCTGTAGACTAATCTTTCTCCTGCTTTGACTGTTGTTGGTGGGGTACTGGTAAATTCGGGGTCAGTATTGGGGCCTGCTAGTTTGGAATTTGTGGCTGCAAAATCTACTCCAAATTTCGTATTGTTAGCGGTGACTGTGACTTCTTGATAAATGGGATTGGTTGGAGATGTTTGAGTCCATCCGGGTTGTAATTGCGAGACGATGCGGTAGTTTCCGGGGGCGAGGGTGAATGAGTAATTACCGCTGGCGTCGCTGTAGGTGAAGGGTTCGTTGCTGTCTTGGATGCCGTTGCGGTTAGTGTCAACGTAAACTAACCAGTTTTCCATTCCCGGTTCGTTGTCGGTTGGTTTGCCTAAGCCTCGGACTACCATTAAGTTGCTAAATCCAGCCCAGGCGTTAAACAGTAAGTCTCCTGTCACCGGGTCAGTTGTTGCGCCCCAAGCGCCGCCATAGCCGGTGATGAAAGGATCCCGGGTTGTGCGAATCGGGTTGCCGTTGATATCTAAGTCGTAGGCCCAGATGCCACCAGCATTCCATTCTGCCATCAACAAACCTTCACCGCTGTCGAAATTAGGTGCGGTGACAGGCATATAAATGAAGGCACCCGGGCCCGCACCTGCGGTTGTTTCCAATTTAGGCGGATTGATGGTATAGCGGGGCGTGCCGTCGGGGAAAGTACCGTTGGGCCCGTAGGTGAGGGTATAGAATCCGTTGCTGGGGTAGGCACCAGTGGCTTTAAGCTGCCCCTCTCCCGGAAACCCTTCGGGAACGAAAGTCAAGCCGCCCATAGCAGCAGGATACCCACCGCTGGGCGCGCCGCCCGGTTTGATGGAATAGATGCCCGAAGGTTTCCACAAGTTGGCCAACAATACGTTGTCGGGGGTGTAGACCAAACCGGCATCGCTGTAGGGCGAACCGGCAAAGTAATTGGCTGTGTAGGGAGTTTCTGCCTCGCCGTCGTCGTCTAAGCCGATAATATGACCGTTTTCTCCCCGCACTACCTTGACTTCATACAGGGCACCACCGCCAGATGCTGCACCGCCACCCAAGAGCAAGGTATTCGGGTCAACAGTACCGTCGGGGTTGCGTTTGAAGGTCATCGCCCCTAATATGCCGGGTACGCCGTCCGGTCTATTTAAGTCGTAGGCGGCGTAGTTGTCTGCAAAGCGCGGGCCCACTACCACTCGACTGTCCGGTGTCATGTTACCCGGATTCGTAACGCGACGAGTTCCAGTCCCGTCCGCATCCAAGTACACGCTGCCCTTAACCGTACCGGGGACGGCGCTGCTGATATTGATGTCAAAACTTTGAGTATCTACCCCACCGCGACCGTCTTCCACCCGTACCCTCACTTTGTGAGGATTGCCCGGTGCAGAGGCAGAGGGCGTCGCCCAAATAATCCTGCCGGTTTCCGACTCGATAATCATCCCGCTGGGCGCATCTTCCAGCAAATAAGTGAGAGTATCCCCGTCGGCGTCACCCGCACTGGTGCGGTATATATAGCGAGTGCTTGTATAACCGTCAGTAACAGGCGGAGTATTGAAAGTCGGGCTGCTGTTTCCAGGTTCCGCCCCCACCTGCACTCGAAAATCCTGTTGGGCGACACCGCCCTTGCCGTCATTCGTTTCCAAAACCACGCGATAAGCGCCCAATTCCTCGCCAACAGCACCGCTAGTCTCGCCGTCGCCCGGAGTGACGACAGCAGGCATTGCTTTCCCCGACAAAGCTTGGAAACTGTAGGAGGAAGGCGTGTTGGAGTTGTTGCCAAACACCGCCAGAACGTATTCTCCATCAACGGGTAGCACCACATCTCGATCGGTACTGATGCCACCCCAGTCAAACCCAGCAACAGTCCTCGTCGCAACCCTGTTCTGGTGTCCCGGCTGGTAAAGCACCCAATTAGCGTTGCTTCCGGTTAGCGAGTCAAAGAAAATCTGCTGACCCTCCGTTCCAGTGAATTTGTAAAGGTGAGTGGGGTTTCCCGGCTCCAAGGTAGCGCTGGTGCGCTGGTTCAATTGCAGTTCGGCAGCATTCGCAACATCCAGCACGCGGAAGCGGAAATCGGCAGGCGAATCCTGTCCCCCAGTAACCAACAAATTGTAAGTACCGGGTTCAGTTAAAGTATAAGGGGCGTAATCGCTGGCAGATGAACCTTCATACCAGTAGTTGGGTAATATCTGGTCGCCACTGGGACTGATCAAGCGGACGTTCACTGTCTCCGTTCCACCAGCCGGAACCAAGCCGTCGTAAAAGATTGTTTGTCCGGCCTTACCAGTAAAACTGTAAACTTCAGCAGCTTGTCCGGGGTCGAAGGTCTTGCTAACCGTCACGCCCATTTGGATGGAATTTTCGCTGTCGCGCGGGTTGGGAGTAACGGAGGGCAGCTCGAGAACCTGGTAGCGGTAGTCGCCGGTGCTGGTGGGATTGCTGCCCCGCACCTCGACCGTGTAAGTCCCCGTTTGCTCCAACTGAATGAAGGGAGGGTTAAAGTCGCTGCTGGCGTTAATTAAGAAGACCTGGGTGCCGTTTGGGTTGAGCAGCCTGACATTAACCGCGTCATTATCTACGTCCTGGCTGTCGAAGTAAATCCGAGTTCCCGCGCTTGCTGTGAAAGTGTGGTTGACAACCTGTCCCGCTGCAATATTTCCACTTTGCACGGTGCCGAGTCCGGTCGTCGCCACGGGTGTCGGTGTAGAGTCCGTTACCGTAAAGTTGTAGTCAACGGGAGTTGGGCTGTTGCCGCGAACGGCTAGGAGGTACTCACCATTTGTCGGCAGCATCAAGTTAAAGTCAGACCCAGACACGCCAGTTTGAGGAACGACTTGGTTGTTTGGTCCGTAGACTATCCAGCTAGCGCTGCTGCCAAAAGGCACAGCCACATCAAAATTCAGCCTTTGCCCTGCCGTGCCCGTAAATTTATACAGCTCGGTTTCATTGCCCGGCTCGAGCCTGCTTGGGGTCGGGGTGGCCACAGGTAGAGGAGTTGCTGCTGCCACATCCTGCAAGCGGAAGGTATAGGTGCCCGTCGCGCTATCGCTGCCGTCAACTATCAAACGGTAAGTTCCCGACTCGGTAAGAGTTGTCGGTGGCAAGTCAGTATTTGCCGGGTTCCAGTAGGCTCCTGGATTGGCTGCATTCCAGGTATTGTTGCCAAATTCAGCACCGCTGGGACTTACCAATTTGAATTGGATGTTGTTGTTGCTTGCCCCCTGACTGTCGAAATACACCCGCTGTCCGGGAGTTCCTGCGAAAGTATATTCCTTTCTTTCCCCAGCTTCCCCAATAGTCCCCGATACAGTGGTGCCTAAGGACAAAGCTGTGGGGGTAGGGACGGGAGGAGTAGCGACCTTAAAGCTGTAGTTGGCGGGGGTCGGTGAATTGTTTTGAAGGGCGAGGATGTAGGTGCCCTTAATTGTTGGCGTTATCTCAAAGTCAGAATTAGTCCACCCCGATGCAGGAACCGGTTTGTTGTCCGGCCCGTAAAGCACCCAGCGAACGTCGCTGCCCGTGCTGGCTGCCAAGTCGAAGTAAAGCGGCTGCCCGACGGCGGGTTTGAATTGGTAGAAATCTATCTTGGTTCCCGGTGCGAGGGTATTTGAAATATCGGCATCCAGATTTAAAAGCGGTACTGCTTGCGGGTCTTCCACATCGACCAAACGGAAACCGTAATTGCCCGTTGTATTGTTAGTGCCGTCAATGACCAAGTGATACTCGCCTGCCTCGGACAGGAATATAGGGGCGGTCATGTCAGCATTCAAATTGCCGTCCCATGTCGGCACGATACTTCGCCCCCAATACTCGTTTATGCTGCCGCTGTTGGGGTCGCTGAGTACCGTATCGGTGGGTACGCTGGGAGAGAACAGCTTGGCGGTGAAGTTGGTGTTGCCAAGAGAGCGATCGAAGAACACTCGCTGCCCCGGCCGACCGGTAAACTTGTAGATATCCCGTTCCCCTGGTTCGCTGATGCTGCTCGTGATGGGCGAACTTAAAGTTAGAGGGAATACAGTTGTTTCGGGTGTCACCACCTTAAATTGGTAACTCTCTGGGGCGGTGATGTTAGTGTTGCCACCAATTACCAAAGTGTAAGTGCCGTTACCGGGCAACTTGACTTCTAAATCCGGCCCCGGCACGCCAGAGATCGAATCGATTTTCTGGTTCCCCGGCCCGTAAAGTTCCCACAAAGTGCCATTGCTGGGGTTCCAGCTTCCTGCTAGGTCAAAATACAGGTGTTGCCCTTCGGTTCCTTGAAACCGATAAACTTGCCGCTCTCGGGCATTAGCTAAAGTACCCGATATGTTTTGGTCAGGGCGCAAGTCAAAGACGCTGGGATGGTTGGTGCTGGCAGTGTCGAGGAGTTGGAAACTGTAGTTGCCCGTGGCTCTGAAATCCCCATCAATTTCAACTCGGTAAGCGCCCGCCTCTCCCAAAGTTATTGGTTTCTGTTCTGTTGTTGCTTGCTGTTCGTAAATGTTTTTGCCGCTGGGACTGAAAATTTTCGTCCTCAAAGAAGGGTTATTAGCAACCAGGCTATCTACGACTAACTGCTGACCTACCTCCCCTGTGAAAGTGTAGGTATCCCGTTCGCCCATTTTCGCAATGGAACCCGTTACCGCGTTCCCTAATCCGATGGGGGCCGTAGTGCGATCGGAAGTAACTGCTTGGAATGGGTAATTTACGCTGCTGTTGTGTGGGTTAACGAGCGCTACGGTGTAAGTGCCATCGGTAGGCAAGGTTAATTCTTCATCGCCCGGCCAATTCGTTTTCAGGATGCTGTTGCCTGGTCCGTAAAGCGTCCAGTTGCTGCCATCATTCAAAAAGTAGACGTTTTGCCCTGTTGTGCCCGCAAACTGCAACAACCGCGTTTCGTTGGCTGCTACAGCCCAAGTTTGAGCGGGGGCATCTAGCGTTATTGGCGTTGCTGTTGAAGCGTCCAAGAAGCGGAAGCTGTAAGCGCCTGTTTTGGTGGTCTCAAACATTGATGTTGTTGTAGGAGTATCGACAACAGCACGGTAAATGCCCGTTTCTAGCAGCGCGAACAACTCCTTGTTCCCGGAGGTCGATATATTGGGGAATACCTCCACGCCACTGGGACTCAGAAGGCGAACGTTTTTTGAACCGCTATCTGCAATGCCGTCGAAGTACAGGCGCTGGCCTGCGGTTCCATTGAAAGTATAAATGTCTTGTTCCCCAGGCTCGCCGATCGTACTGTTGGGTGGGGTTGCGGTGCCAATAGGAAGTGATGCTACGGGCATTGTCGGTGTCACGACTCGGAATTTGTAGGAAGCCGGACTGCCGTTGTGTCCTTGCAAAGCTAATAGGTACTCGCCATCACCAGGTAACGCTAACTCAAAGTCGCTAAGTGCCTGCGTTCTGTTAATAACTGTCTGTCCCCCCGGCCCGTAAAGAGTCCACGTATTAGACCACGAACCATCTAAGGCGTCAAAGTACAAATACTGACCCGCCTGTCCGTTAAAGCGGTACAAGTCGGTTTCAAAGGGGCTGGGGGCAAAGGTGCTTTCAACATCTGCATCCAAAACCAAGGGGGTAGCGATGGTTCTGTCGAGGAGGCGGAAGCTGACGTTAGCGGTTGGTGTTGCTTGGTCGTTAGATACCAGCAAGTAGTGAGTGCCGCTTTCGGTTAAGGTGTTGAGCTTATCCGCTGTGACGCTTGACCAATATTCTGCTGCTGTAAAGCTATCGATTTCCCGCCCGCTGGGAGAAATTAACTTAAGCCTGACGCCTGGGTTATTAGTCAGCCCGTCGTAATACACCTTTTGACCCACCGCGCCCTCAAATTTATAAGCTGCTGTGCCCCAAGGTGGGATTGACGGGATGCTCGCAGTCGTATTCAAATTCAGCGTTTGGGATGCCCCCAAATCGAGCAAGGAGTAGCCGTAGTCGCCAGTTCCTTGTACTCGCAAAGTGTAGGTTCCCGTTTGCTGCAACTGCATCGGGCTTGAGGAATCTGTGCTGGCGCTGGAGCCATTGAGGGCAGAGACAACAGAGCCGCTCGGATTGAACAGCGTAACAGAGACAGCATCGCCATCCGTATCAAGGCTGTCGAAGTAAACTAAGGTACCCGCACTGGCAGTGAAGGTTTGGTTGACCGGGGTTGTCGGCAAAACCGTGCCGCTGCGTGCTATCCCCAAACCTGATTTCGCCACCAGCGGGGAGGTAATATTGTTCGCGGAGATGTTGTAACTAACGTTGCTGCTCGATGCGTTCTGCAACGCTAGGGTGTAAGCACCTGTTACCGGTAGCAACACTTCAAAATCGCTGCTTAATGAAGAGCCACCTATTTGTGACGAAAAGTTGGGAAAACCGGGAGCGTGTAGCGCCCAGCTTGCACCCGATGCCGCAGGTGACAAGCTGTCGAATTGGATTCGCCCTCCTGCCGTACCGCTGATTTGATACAGCACTGCTTCGTTTGGAGGCAAGCTGCCTGGGGTTGCCGTCCCCAATGGCAAGATTGGGGCTGCTGTCGCATCTGCCAAGCGGAAACTGTAACTGCCTAAAACATCATTATTGCCGTCAATTGTCAAGCGGTAGGTGCCGCTTTCGGTGAGAGTATTGGACAGACCATCAGCACCCGTATTGCCGCTGAAGATTTCCAGACCGCTGGGGCTGATGATTTTAGCCGTGATGTTGCCGTTGCCACTGCGGGGGTCAAAGTACATTCGCTGTCCGACGTTACCCGTGAATGTGTAAACATCCTGCTCTCCCGGTTTGCTGATGCTGGCATTGTTGACGGAACCCAAGGTAAGGGGAGTAGGGTTGGCAGTCGAGAAGAAGGGTTGAATGCTGTAGCTGATAGGTGCAGCGGTGCCATTGCCACCAGGTGCAGGAGTGCCATCCCCCCGCAAAACTACATAGTACGTTCCGCTCCCAGGCAGCACTGTTTCTATGTCGCTCCAAAGGTAATTATCACTCACTAACTGATTGCCAGGCCCGATTAGCCGCCAACCGCCGGGAGACGAGGAAAGGAGGGTGTCCAAATACAGGCGATCGCCCTCCGTGCCTGTAAACTGGTAAATATCCGTCTCCGACCCCGGACTCAAAGTACCGCTGGTAGGAGCATTCAGGTTCAATGTCGGTGCTGTTGCTAAAGAGAGCAGCCGGAAATTGTAATTTTCTGTGGATTCGACATACCCGTCTACAATCAGCCGATAATTTCCAGCTTCAGGGAGAATATATGGGATATTTCTCCCCGAGTCCCCAGATGCAGGGGTATTAAAGACTTCAATACCGCTGGGACTGACCAATCTCACGTAAGTGTTAGGTGTCTCAACCAAGGCGTCTAGTAGCAGTCGTTGGTTGGCGCTGCCACTGAAAGTGTAGACATCTCTTTCTCCTTTTTCGCTGATGCTGCCGGATACGCTGAAGTTGCCCCCCGCATCTGGCGTCAGCGTTCCCCCAGATAGAGTTTGGGGGGTAATTACCCGGAATTTGTAATTAATAGGAGTGGCATTGCGCCCCTGGACTGCCAGCAAGTAGCTGCCGGCTGATGGCAGCACGACCTCAAAATCGCCACCTAAACCGCTGGGATTGTACCCAGCGTAGGTGTTGGAGCCGCCAAAAGTTGTCTTGCTGTCCGTAGCGATCGCCTGATTCCCAGGCCCGTAAAGCGTCCAGTTTGCCCCCCCCGGATTGATATCTGAATCGAGATAAAGGCGCTGACTGGCGTCCCCAGTAAAGGAATAAAAGTGGGTTTCAAAACCGGGACTTAGCTGTCCGGTGACATCTGCATCTAAGTTAATGGGCGTGGCTTGACCCACATCCAGCAAGTTGAAGCTGTAGTTGCCCGTGCTTTCGGAGTAACCGTCAATCTCCAAGCGGTAAGTGCCTGTCTCGTCGATCGTAAATGGTTCTGTATCTGAGCCTAAGCCGATGTTGTTAAGCTGGGGTACAATGGAGCCACTGGGACTGACCAGCTTTACGGTGGCATTTACTTGGGAATTACTCAGCAGGTAGTCAAAATAAAGGCGCTGCCCTTTCGTGCCACCAAAAGTATAGATATCCTGTTCGCCTTTTTCGGTAATGGCCGCACTGACGGTGTTGGGGTTGGCGTTGTTGCCCAACTGTAGCGGATAAGTAATCGTGTCGGGTGTAACAATTCGGAAGGTATAAGAGGTGCTGCCGAAGAAGGGCGCGCTGCCCCGCATTACCAAAGTATACTCGCTGTCGCTGGGCAAGACGATCTCGTTGTCGTACCAGCCTGTGTACCAAGAGCTTACTTGTTTGCCGTCAACCCAGGAGCTTACCTGCCTGCCCTCCCCATCATATAGTACCCAGTTCAGGTTGGAGTTGGTGCTGAGTTGGTCAAAGTACAGCCTTTGTCCCTTGAAGCCGTTGAAGCGGTATGCGTCGTCTTCTGAGCCGGGACTCAGCAGACCGGTCACGTTTCTATCGAAAGGTGCAACGGGTGTTTGCTCCATGTCAATTAAGCTGAAGCCGTAGTCTCCCGCAGCACCGTCAATGACTAAGCGGTAGTTGCCCGTTTCAGTCAGGTTGATTGGAGGGCCTTGATAGTTTGTGCCTTGATAGCTTGTATTGCTATCGAGTACCAGCAAGCCGCTCGGGCTGTACAACTTTAATGTCTGTCCAGGAGTGCTCCTAAGAGAGTCGTAGTAAAGTCGCTGTCCTTCCAGGGCGCTTACGGTATAGATATCTTGTTCGCCAAGAGAGCCAATTCGCCCCAGTACGGTGTCGCCAAATACCATTGCTGCTGGCGGAGTCCACTGGACGATTCCCGTTTCTGGGTTGACCCTCATTCCCTCTGGGCCGAGTACCAAGTTGTAGGTTAGGGTATCGGAGTCTGGGTCTTTGGCATCGGCATCGTAGCGGTAAGGTGTATTGACGGCTGCATCGACAACTGGCGTCGAAGTAAAAATCGGAGGTCGATTCGGCGGCGGATTAATAGCTGAAAGCACATATTTTTGTTTGGCAATTCCACCTTTTCCATCCTCAACCTGCACGGTCACCGCGTGATTTCCAATATCTCCGGCAACCGGATTCCAACTAATAATCCCGGTTTGAGCATCTATCTCCATCCCCAACGGTTTTTCCAACAAGGAATAAGTCAGCGCATCCCCATCGGCATCAACAGCAATTGCAGTATAAACGTAACTTTTACCCACCAAAGCTTCCGTATTTGGTGTCGCCTTAAATTGTGGAACTTGATTTAATTGACTTAAAAATACTAAATCGTAACTAAACTGAACTCCTTGAGGATTGTAAAACTTTAACGTATCGGTTGATGTCAGTTCCCCTGGCTTTAAAATGCCACCGCCAACCAGTTTAGTAATGTCGTAATAAGGGATTCCTTCTGGCGTGATTCCGTCCGCATCCAACAGTCGCACCGTTGGGTCGCTAATCTTGTTTATTCCTACCAACAACGTACCCCGCACCGGATACTGACCCGCATTTTTTACGGCTAAATCCGCATAAAGAATTTTGCTGTTTGAATTGAAGGAAGTCTGTTTGTATTCTGCTTCCAGACTGCTCGAAACGTCCTGCAAGCGATTGAAATTGACTGGTACGTTAGGGGATACATCCAGGGATGGTAATGCTGTTACAGGAGCTGTTATAGCCGATGAAGGTTGGATGGCTATTGAGGTGATGCCGACTTGGGTAGCTGTATCGCTGTCGTTGTTGACCAACCGTATTTGCAGTGTAGCAGCCGTACCATCCGCTATTTGCGATAAGTTTACACTGATATTAGAGCCGTTGAAAGTAACGCCCGGTGCTAGTTGGGGAGGCTGTCCCTCGGTGAAATTGAAGAAACTATTGAGTCCTGTTCCTACAGTGTGAACTAAAGAGCGGCCGCTGGCATCGACTAAAGCTATTTCAAAAGCATCCTTGATGGAGTCGGAGTCTGCCCTATCGAAGTTGAGACCGGCGATATTCACAGTAAGGGTTGACGGCACTGCTGGAATTGTCATGGGCCGTTCTAATTTTTCTGTGAAGGATGTTTCTTCAGCCAGCCATATAATGCCTGAGTCCGTAGCTGCGATGCGGGTAAAAGTTCTGCTGGCGGTGCTGGAGTTACCTGCAAAGTCTGTGGCAGTGGCGGTGAAACTGTTGCTGCCAATAGCTAATGTTACTCCTGCAAACTCAAAGCGTCCTGTAGAGTCCGCAGTAGTTATAGCGCCTGTCTCAGCTAGGATCACGGTACTTCCGGGGTCGGTTTGCCCGGTTAAGGTGACGGTGGAGTCTAGGGTTTGCCCGTCTGCAACGGGAGGAGTATCGAAAGCTGGGTTTAAGCCAAATGTTAGTTCTGGCGGTGTCGTGTCGAGGGTGAAGGGGAGTTCAAAGGTGCTGGTGTTGCCGTGAGAGTCGGCTGCAAGCAGGTATAGGGTATGTGTGCCGTCTGTTAAGGTGTTGCCGTTGACGGTGAAGAGTGTGTTGGGGGTGAGTGCAAAGCTGCCGTCGGAGGTTAGCAAGTCTTTAAGTTCAATGCCGGTAGACTCCCTCGAAAAGCTGGCGCGGAAGCTAGCAATGTCGCTGGCATCGGTAATTGTTCCGCTGATGGCGGGGTTATTGGTGATGCCGTCGGCACTGTTAGAACCGGTGTCGTTAACTAGCGCTGCTGCAATTGCGGGGGGGGCTGTCTCCGATGGCACTTGGCTGTTGGCGTATTCTATTAGCTGCTGTCCGAGCTGAGTATTGCGCCATTCTCTGTCAGGATTGATAACGGAATCCAGCAGCGGTGCGTTTCCTGTTGCCCCAAGCACTGTGAAGATAAGGTCATTGTAGTCGCTGTCAGAGTTAGCGGCTGACATATCTTCCATCGCAAATGTGTTCCCGGTTCCGGTTGTGTCGGCGATCGGCAACACGTAAGATGTATCGTTGGGATTGGCTGTGGCGATACTGAATAAGGGACGGTTTTCGGGGAACCAATTTCCCGAATACGAGGATTGGAGGGATGATTGTATTGTAGCGTTGGGGACTAACATGACGGCAAAGGTGTCGCCTGGGGTCATATTGAAAGTTTTTATACCCTGATATTCGCCGCTGTCCCACTCCCCGTCGAAGGGCATCGCACCGGTGAATTTTGCGGATTCTTGCGAGTCGCTGATTACAACGTATCCGTCGGTGGAATTGCTTAAAACTCTACGGGATGCTTCGGCAATGAATTCTGGAGTTCCTGGTGTAAATGCGGACATTCCGGCCAGGCTGAAAATTCCGAGTTCGCCTTGAAAGTAGCCGCCGTCAAATACATAGTCAAATCTGACTTTCCCTTGGTTATCGACAAGGAAAGTCCCACTGGGTGAGTTGGCTGTTGTTGTTATTGAGAGATTTGTTGGGGAATTGGTATTGCTTTGGAAGTTGCCAGTACGCTGTGTTGAATTGGGTTGACTGTCTGCAAGATTGTCAGGGAATTGACTGTCTGTAAGATTGTCGGAAAGTTTGCTGTTAGAGTTGAAAAATCGCGGTTTTGGTTCGTCAGAATTAATAGCAATTATTGGATAGATTTCAGTTGCTAATTCGGCTGCTGTGAAGGTGGCAGGGATGCCATATTCTACTGTACCAGTAGTGAATTCTGCAAGAGCGATCGAATCTGTTTTTGGCGGCAATTCTTCAGTTTCAAATACGAAGTCGGCTGCTATTTCAGCAACTGGGAGAGCGCGTTCAACCGTATCGGCAGCTTCGGGTGCGGCAATAATTGAAATTGACTCGGTTTTTGTCGCCCATTGTTCGGTTTCAAATACGTCGGCTGCTATTTCAGGAAAAGCGGTATCATATTCAATCTGTTCAATTTCTGAATTTAATTCAGTAACGCTAGCGCTAGGTGTTTTTGGGTTAGGGGTTGTTTGTTCTATTTGTGGCGATTCTTGAGTTTGGTATTTACCAACTGTTGATGTTCCTGTTTCTGGCGACTCTTGATTATCGGATTTATCGACTGTTGATGTTGTTGGTGACTGTTCTTTGCTATCAGATTTATCAACTGTTAGTGTGACTGTTGTTGGCGATTCTTGAGTTGGAGATTTACCAACTGTTGATGTTCCTGTTTTTGTAGATTCTTGATTGGGAGGTTGGCTAACAGTTAGTGTTTCTGTTGGTGGCGATTCTTTGCTATCTGGGTTAGCGACTGTTGTTGTTGGTTGAGCTTTTTGACTGTCTGAATCCGTAACTGTTACTGTCGTCGATTGAGGTTTTTGACTGTAGTCGCCAGCAACAGTTTCTGCTTTTGGTTGAGGTCTTTGAGTATCTGAATCAGTGAGTGTTTCTGCTGATTGAGGCTTTTGTTTGTCGGTACCGGCAGTTATTAATGATGTTTTATCCTGCGATTCGTTAGCCGAATTAGTAGCAGTTGATTCTGCTGGAGATTTCGGCTCTGATTTATCCGATTCACCTTTCAGTTTTTGAATTAACTGGGAGTGAATTGCTGCGGATTTGGGGTCAACTAATTGGCTGAGGGGAATGATTTTAGATGTAGCGCCCGTGACTCGGAATGTGATATCGTCGTAATCCAGATCGCTTCGGAGAATCAGCCCCATGTCTTCCATGACGAAGAGTTTGCCTTCTCCTGTAATGTCGGCAATTTGACCGATACTGAAGCCATCGGTGGGATTGTCTGTAGCTATGGAAAATAGGGGTTTTTTGTCGCCTCCGATTGCGGGGTTGTCGTATACTTGCTGTACGGTGCCGTTGGGGACTAGCATGAAAAAGAATTTGTCCCCAGGTGTCATGGCAAATGTTTTTGTGCCGAGATATTGCCCGGAATTGAGGTTTTCTGAGTCGTTAGGAGCGGTGTAATATGCTCCTTCTAAATCGTCATCCATTGCGATGTAGCCCTTTGTCGAGTTGCTTAAAGCTCGACTTGCTGCTTCTTTGATGAAGGCTTCGGAACCGGGAACGAATTTCTCGATTCCGAGCTGGCTGACGATGGCTAGTTGTCCGCTATACCAGCCGCCGTCGGATGTGAATTGTATGCCGACTATTCCTTTTTCATCGACAGTGAATGCGTTTGAGTCAAAGTTAACGTTGGTTGGGGGAGTTGAGGTTTGATCTGGTTCTGGGGTTGAGGTTTTATTTGGTTCTAAATTAGTGAATGGAGTTATAACAATACTCCGGACAGTTTTTCAAGAGGGATGCGATCGCAATAAAAGACAGAAGTGAAAAAAGTGAGTGCAATCTGAACCCAAAATGAACAGAAAAAAAGGCACTCTTTTAGGTTAAGCTATAAAAACACACAAGCTCAACAGATTGCCTTATGAACATTATGGAATCCATCTTACAACAAATGCCAGGGATTAGTCAACCCCAAAAGAAGTTTTTAATTACTTTATTCTCAACTATTTTGCTAGCCTATGGCAAGGTTAACTTCACGAATCTCAGTCGTTATAGTTGTTTGAGTGAAAAAACCTACCGTCGTCACTTTCTCAAAAGCTTTAACTTTCCACAATTTAATCAATATTTCCTCGAACAAGCTTTAAATCCTGAACACACAGTCATTGCTGTTATTGATTGTTCTTTTTTAATAAAAAGTGGTAAAAAAACTGACGGTCAGGCTTATTTCTATAATGGTGTAGCTGGTAAATCGGAACAGGGGTTGGAAATTTCTGTGATTTCTATTGTCGAAATTGAGACTCGTTTATCTTATAGCTTAAGCGTACAACAAACTCCGCCACGCCCTCAAATAAAGCCCGTGAAAAAACTGCCAAAAAAACCGAAGAATAGCTCGTCAAAAAAATCTCGCAAAAAACCGGACTCTCAAAGCTCAATGCCTGACATCACAAGAGTTGATGACTATGCAAAACATTTGAAAAATACTCGTTGTTTCTTCCCAACTTCTGTACGTTATTTGGTGGCTGATGGCTATTATTATCGCTCTAAATTCTGGGATGCTGTGCGGGAGTTGAATTTAGACTTTATTGGCAAGTTAAGAGTTGATGCTAACCTACGCTATCTCTATACAGGTGAACAAAATAAACTGGGAGCTCCTCGAAAATATGATGGTAAGGTTGACTGCCAAGATCTAAGTCGTCTAAACTTTGTTAAAGAAATAAAACCGGGGGTTTCACTCTATACACTGGTGGTCTGGAGTTGTTGTTTAAATTGCCAAATTAGTTTGGCTTGTATTTCTGAGGCTCAAGCCAATGGGAAAATCAAAAATACTTTATTATTTAGCACTGATATTCACCTACCACCTGAGCAAATTCTTGAATATTATCAGGCTCGTTTTCAAATAGAATTTATTTTTCGTGATGCCAAACAATTTACGGGATTGTCTGATTGTCAAGCTCGTCATTTACCACGACTTGATTTTCATTTTAATGCCAGTCTAATTGCCTTAAACTTAGCCAAACATGAACTTTCTAGTTGTCATTCATCTGCCAAATCTTTTGTGTTTTCTATGGCCTCTTATAAACGTCTGGAATTCAATAAGCATCTACTTTCTACCTTTATTGATAAGTTAGATTTAGACCCGGATTTGATTTTAAATCACCCTAACCTTCCTTCAGTCTTGTCTTATGGTACTCTGGCTGCTTAAAAACTGTCCGAACTATTGTTATAACAAAAATGCTCATTATTAATCAACAGCGTGCAGGCAGGGCTATTTCATTCTTGAGAGAAGGGTGATAAGTTGAAGCTATATTCCTTCAAATTGTTTTGAGTAATGACGCAACTTGCAATTGTTGAAGCCTTCTCTGACTTGATTGATACTCGTTGCGGCACAGGATCGCGCCATCAGCAGGCACTTTGTTTTGCTATGTTCACGGCGTTGCAGTTGCTGCCGGGAACAAAGGTTTTCTCGCAATTGGGGATTGGCGAGGGAGCGCACAAAGCGGAATTAGTAAAACTTTTTCAACCACCAAAGGGACGAATTCCTTCTTATAGTACGATTCAACGCACTCGCTTTGCGGACAGAGTATCAGAGTTATTCAGCCTGCTTATCCCGTTTTTTTGGTGTTCAACCATTGCCAAGAGAAACAATCGCTATGGACGGTAAAGTAGTAAGAGGTTCATATGAGGCAATCAGCGATGATCCCGCATGTGGATTCACATCCAGCTATTATGCTGGTTAGCGCCTACATTGTTGAGCGGGGCTTGATTCTGGAACCTTATGAGGTGGATTCAAAAACAAACGAAATCACAGCAATTCCTGCATTTATCGAACAGATGGCAGTCAAGGGCGTGGTTTTTGCCTTTGATGCCATTAGCACCCAAAAAAAACACTTCAGGTGATCGTTGACAGTGAGAATGATTACGTGGGTGCGCTCAAGGGCAACCAATCTGGATTACTAAAAGCAGTCAAAGGCTGTTTTAAATCACAACAGAGCGCTCAAAAAATGAACAAAGGTCATGGTCGTATTGAAAAAAGGACAGTGAGTATTACACAGGATTTGACAGACCTTCCCAAATTTCCGGGACTCAAGACCTTGATTAGAGTTGAATCAGAACGACAAGTATATCGTGCCAACATCATCGAGTATGGCAGAGAAACCCGCTATTATATAGCTTCATTTGTTGATACAGCAGAAGCTTTTGGAAAAAGAATCCGTGGTTATTGGGGAATAGAGAATAAAGTGCATTATGTACGGGATGTGACCCGGCGTAGAAGATTCTTCACGCATTAGAACTACCCCAAAGCGTGCAAATCTGGGCAACGGCGCGTAATTTTGCACTCAATTTATATCGAGAGTATGGATTTCAGAATATGGCTCAAGCTCAAGGACTGGCTGGGTTTGGTCTTAACACACTCAAGGAATTATTTAGAATGAAATAGCCCTGCCCCAAATATAGTCTGTCTACTTACGCCGAGCTGTACTAGCGTGCCAAGATATGGGTGAAGTGGCAGTTCGGTAATGTCCGATTAATTTTTGATTAACCTCCGCGCCTACCGCCCTTTGAGTGGCTAAAAAAGTCAGCTACTGAAACCACTCTCCGCAGAGAGTGCTAATTGTGACGACTGAATGCTCATCCGCCAATGTCCCCTTCGCATTGGCGCCCGTCACGCGCGAGGCGATCGCAAAGAAAAAAAACACAACTTTTCGCTTTCCTGAAACCGCTTAGATCCTCGTACAGCAGGTCGGAGCCTTTGAATTAATTATCAGAGGAGGTGTATTTCTCCTCAGTTAATCATCCAAAAGGCTGAAGTTAATTATCCGTTTTTTCAGCCCGTGTAGCCATGCTGCACCATGTTGTCAACTGTTGCAATCTAAAAAAGGTTAGCAATGCTTACCGCGAAAATTTTGATTGGGAGTTTTCTGTTAATATGACTATCCAAACTATCAACGATGTACTATTTCCCCCTTTCCTTTTTACCACTCTCTTTTGCTTAGCCTCAGTATTCCTGCACAAACCTGAAGCAGCCCAAGAAGAACTCACAGACAATCGAACCCAAGTAAATGTGTCAACAGTCGCAACACCATCCGATGGTATTGGCAGTGCCGTAAATGGAGCAACAATTGAAATTGAGAAACCAGCCAGATCCCATCACACTCGCCATCAGACCACAGGCAAAAAAACACCAAACAAACCAGCAAAACAAATTGATTTTGCCGCACATTCAGGCGCAAGCACAACCTCAGTTCCTGCCGTTAATACTTCAATAATTTCACTTAGGCAAGCTCGCAAAATTGCTAGCGCCATCAAAGCTGCTGCGCCAGAACTGGGGTTCAAGCAAAAAGTTAACGGCTCTGATTCCTCTATTGAATGGTTGCAGGCTCAAATCAAAAATCGGCTGGAAAATTCTCCCCTAATTGTGATGCCTATCATCCTCAAGCTTGCTCCCAAAGCGGTGATTGCAAATACTCTAGCATCTGCTACTTCCGAACTAGGTGAAAGTGCGCGTTCAGTGTCCTAACAGCGAACGAAAAGTTTCTCAACCAACCAGCGCACTCGTTTACCCTCCGAAACTTATAACAATGCCCAAGCCTTCGTAAGGCTTGGGCAGTTCTTTTGACCAGAATAAGCGATTTTCCAATAAAATCCTAATTTTTTATTAAAGGGGAACAAAACTAGCAAAACAACTTGCAAAGTGAATCTAAAAATAGTATAATCAAATTATTACAAGCGCCACTTCTATTTGAGCGTACTGTTATGGCGGCAATTAAACCTGTTACCTTCCTAGACCTCATAGATGCGATCGCCACCTTGCCAATTATCAATTTGCCTGAGAATTTAAGTCAGTTGAGTAGCAATAAAAGCCAATCTAACTGCAATAAAGGGCGCGGGCGGAGGCATCGGAGGCGCTGCGCCCCGCAAGTGGCCCATCAAGCGATAAAAGCTTGGAGGCAGACTTGACGAAAGCTCCCTTTCGTCCAATAATCAAGGAATTTACTCTAAGAGGCTGCGCCGTGAAGGTTCTTGGGAATGGGCGCGCTAAGATTTTGACGCCTGCAGAAATTGACCGACTGTTTGACCGGGGTTTTATTACAGCAAGGGACAGGCTTTTGTTTGCTGTAACTTTTTACTGCGCCTGCCGCATTTCAGAGGCGTTAGCTTTAACAACTCACGACATTGTTGGGGGGTCAGTCACGTTGCGGAAAGCGACGACAAAGGGGAAATCAGCAACGCGAACGCTGCCGCTCCATCCTATGCTGGCTAAGTATTTAAAGGCTTACAATCCAGATGTGGGTTTTTTGTTTCCGGGGCGAGAGGGTACGAAGCCTTTGACGCGCTCTTTTGCAGATTTGATTTTTAAAGAAGCTTGCAAGCGGGTAAGAATTAAGGGAGCTTCCACACATTCCATGAGGCGGACAGCACTCACGAACTTGAGCAATGCTGGGGTGCCACTGCGGGTGATTATGGAGATTTCGGGACACAAAAATTTGTCTAGTCTCCAGCGCTATTTGGAGGTACAGCCGGAACAGCTTGTCAAGGCGATTGGGCTTTTGAAGTGAGGCGACAGAGTTCAATATTTTCCTGTCTGTCCTTTAATATTACCGGAGTTTATAGATATTCCGAAACCGACAGCATTCAGCATCAAACAGCAACTTAACCGTTCCCGTTCCGCTATTCCGTCCTTTCAATCCAATAATTTCAGCCGTTCCCCCATCAGGAGAATCAGGATTATAATAATCGTCCCTGTAAACTCCAAGCACAACATCCGCATCCTGTTCAATTCCACCAGAGCCACGCAAATCCGATAAACTCGGACGCTTGTTCGTGCGAGTCTCTACCCCCCGATTGAGCTGAGAAAGCAGCAAAACGGGCGCATCAACCTCGCGAGCCAAAATCTTCATCTGTCGCGTAATTTCGCTGATTTTATTGACAACATTTTCATCCGCCGAATTCACCATCAATTGCAAGTAATCAACAATTACCAAACCCAATGGGCCGCGCTCACAAACAAACTCCCTAACTCTGGAACGAATCTCTAAGGGAGACGGTTCCAAACTTTCGTCTATCCAAAAATCAGCATCGCTAACTTTCCCCAAAGCCGAAGCTAGCACTTCGTACTTACCAGCTAGGTTAACTTTCCTGATATCTTTCACCGACACCCCACTCTCAAGTGCCATTAGTCGCGCTGCCAAGTCCCGACCTGGCATTTCCATCGAAAACATCAAAACTCGACCGTTCGTGGAAAGGGAAGCAATGTTGTAGCCAAGCGCGCAAGCCAAAGCTGTTTTGCCACTGCCGGGGCGACCTCCTATGACAATCAATTCACCTCGGTAAAATCCCCCTCCCAAGAGGTCGTCGAGGTCGTAAAACCCCGTGCTGATTCCAGGAAAGTAGTTAGCAGTCTCCAAGCGCTCTTCCTCAATTTCATCTAGATATCGCCAAAGCTCCCCGCAGTATTCCGAGAGAGGCCGAATAGCTTTTTGCCGCTCTTCTTTGTACTTATTGAGGGCAAAAATCTTTTCCTCGGCTTTATTTAGTATCGCATCCAATTCGGTGGAAGTCTCGTAGCCAAGCTGCACGAGGTCATTACCAACTTTGATGAGTTCGCGCCGGACAAACTTGTCTACGACTAGCAAGGCATACTGGTCGATGTTGACGGCTGAAACAGTTCGGTCTACCAGCATTACCAGTTTGGTTTGACCCCCTACTACTTCCAGCAGGTTGTGGTCGTCGAGGAAGGTGGTGACGTTCATCAAATCTGTGGGCTGCTCCTTAGAGTGCAGCGCTAAAGCGGCCCGATAAATGTGTTGGTGGACTGTAATTGCTAACGCTTCGGGACGCAGAATATTTGCGACTCGGTTAATCGCGATTGGGTCGATCAGAATTCCGCCTAAAACTGCTTCCTCTGCATCAATGTTGCTCGGCATAATTTTGTCAACAAAACTGACTGCCATGTCTGGTATTCTCCTTTGAGCTTGTTGTTAATTAAACTGTACTAAAAGTTGTCTAAAGGATTAGATGCTGTCTACATGGGTTAAATCATCACTGTTTTCACAGCTAAGTTAAATAACTAAGTAGTAGATAATTTGTTGAAAATTTGTTTTACGTGCTGAGGAAATCGATGCATCCACTGCAAGTAAATTTGCTGCTGAATACCTAGCGCTGCAAAAGCTTCTTTGCCTAGTTGCTGGAACTGTTCGCATAACGTTCGGTGAGTTTCTAATGGCATATAATGAGGGTCAACATAATCCTCAGTTATTCTTGTTGTCTGTGCAGAAGAAGAATCTTTTGGAGTTGGAGAAGAGCCTGTTGAAGCTGGAGACGAAACAACATTTGTTGGGTTCAAGTTTTGAAAACCGTTAGTTTTTTCCCACCAGCGACCGCGCAAACAATCAACGACCCACCCTGAAGGGTTGGATATTTGCTTTGTTTGGCTTCGGACTTGCAGCAGGTTTATGGCGGCTTGAATTTCGTTTAAGCTGTGCTGGAGCACACAAGTTTTTAATTCGGGATTCATGCCTCCTGTGGCTCGTGTAACGGCTTCGACAATTTCAGTTGCTTCGGGATTGGCAATTGCAACCGCTTCGATAATTTCAGTTGCTTCGGGATTGGCAATTGCAACCGCTTCGATAATTTCAGTCGCATCACGATTAGTAATTGGAACGGCTTTGACAATCTCAGTCGCATCGGAATTGGCAATTGCAATTGGTTCTACAGTTTCAGTCACATCGGAATTGGCAATTGCAATTGGTTCTACAGTTTCAGTTGCATCGGGGTTGGCAATTGCAACCGCTTCGATAATCTCAGTCGCATCAGAATTAGTAATTGGAACGGCTTTGACAGTTTCAGTGGCATCGGGGTTGGCAATTGCAACCGCTTCGACAATTTCAAGAACTTGGGGAGTAACGGGCGAAGATATTTCAGGACTTAACGGAACAGCTTTATTGGTAGGTATTGGTGATTTGGCGGCAGAGATTGTTGGATTGTCGAGGCTGTTGAGTTCTGTCAGCAGTTTTTGCGGGGGTTTAGAGGTCAAACCTCTTTGTTCTGGAGTGCAAGGCATTGCCACATCGACTGCCTGACTGTTATCTGAATTAATAGTCAGACATTCAGCGGTTGGGGCGGAATATTTATTTTCAGTAGGGGTTTTTAGTTTTTGTTCTGAATTTTTATTTAATTCAGTGCTTTTAGATTTGATCCCAGTTACAAGCTGTGGTTTTTTATCTTGTGATGTTAAATTTTCTTCCTCTTTAGAACAATTTAAAAAAACAGCAGCAACATTTTCAGTGCTTTGCTGTTCTTTTTTATCCTCTGTAAAGAGTACGGCACCATCAGGGTTTGAACCCCCTGTTTGCTCAATTTTTGGCTGGTTCAGTCGATTTTTTGACGGATTGCTCAGTTTTTGGAATTTTGAATTGGTGTGAGTGAAGGGACGAACGTCGCCCAGGTGCTGCACTGCTATGCGGAAAATGCCGCACCCATAGTTTTTAAGGATTTTGACCAAACCAAGTTTTTCGAGTTGTTTGAGGGCTGCCCGCCTGGTGTTGGGGCTGTAGGGCTTGCCGTTTCGGACTCTTGTGGCTCGTTTTTCGCCCAAGGGGATGCAATTGATGTCGATTTCCTCTGGTTTGCCACCGATGCAGGTTCTGTACAGGTAGAGGGCGAGTTTGAGGGCGCTGGGGGTAGCGCCTTCTAGTATAGAGGCTAGGGCTTCGTAAATTGCGGCGTGTCGGGCGAATGGCGGTTTGTGCCAGGTAGTTGTATCTGCAACCATTTTTTATTCCGGGGTAAAAATGAGCGTAAATGTCCCTTCAGGCGACTGTGACAGCCTCTTTCGCGCGAAAGAGGCTGTTGTTAAGTGGGCAGGGGGGTATTGAGCGATCGCCTGTCGAAGGTGGGATGCACTCCGCAGTGTCGCTCTACACGACGAGCAGCGTTCAGGCAGGTCGCGAAGGTATCCGCAGCGGTTGAGGTCTTTTTGAACAAAGTGGACAGTTTTAGCACACCCCCGCGAGGTAGCGCTATTCAACCAATTAAGTTACAAAGACTGTCTGCAGGGTCTGCATTTGTTGCAGGGTCAGCGCGCGACCATCTTTCCAATACTGCCAGACCCACCGTAATGGGATTTAGTACCATATCAGTTTTATCAAACTGATCAAGGGGCAAATCAATGGCTGAAACCTTTGTACAGTAAGGCTTTCAAAAATAGCTGGTCAGGCGATGGGGCGTTTTAGTCAAGCGATGGGGCGTTTTGGTCGGGCGATGGGGTATTTTTGTACTAAAGCTCAAACCTTTACACAGTAAGTATTTAAAGGCTATTTTTCCGACAATTTTTTTTAGTACAGCTTGTACTAAACTTTGTACTGAACTCTGTACTTAAAAAACCAGTCTCCGGAAGGCTGGCCGTAATGAAACTAGAATTTACGCAAAACTTCTAACCCACATTCCGCACCCTCTACTGTCACAATCGGTTTTTACTGAGATATTGCACCAATGTCATTAAGCCTATAAAAGCTAGGTTTTTGGCGATCGCATCAACGGAAAATCAAGGGTTAGGGTCGGTTCTTGAGAATGGTGCTCTTCGGTGAGTTTTTACGGAATTTGGGAAACAAAATTAGTCACTTTGTTAAAGTCAGTAAGCCAACTGAATTTTTTATCTACTTGTTTGATATCTGTACGAGCAGCATCCATCTAGATACCAGTTCTATTCACGTTGATGGACAGTACCTACCCTCAGTTAATTCTAGTTAAGGGTGATACGAGATCCTCACCGAATAGCTTTGAAGACACAAAACCGCAGACCGATTCAGAAACAGACCTCAAACAGATAACCATTACTCATAGACTACCGAGTTGAGATCCGGTGGAGCCTTGGCAACTGCTACGAATCCAAGAGAGTTGGCCATCAATGACCCAACTCTCTTGGATTCGCGCGAGTGCGATCGTTATTAGTTGATTTTTAGGTCTGATTACTCATAAAAAATACCGCTCAATTCGATAGGTCAACCTGCGGAATGTGGGTTTCATGGGAGAAAGAACTGAGGTTAGTTTTGAATATCCAATACTGTTGTGTAATTCTTTGTAAAATATATTCTTCTATCAAACGAATGACTGTTATTTTGAAGGTTTCTTGAGTGTCAGCGTTTAACATAATAAGTAGGTAGTGGTTTTTGGCAAGGTGAGTCGTGAGTTTGTGTATAGAATCTTTGCTGATGTTCGCAACTCTCGTGTGTATTTTTGCTAGTTTAGATATTTATCAGTTAATAGAACCGCTTTGATATCTTGAGGGCGATCGCTCGCAAGCAAGCAGTCGAGCGCCCCCAAAAGCTCTTTTTTGAGGTCGTTTTATCATTTGTGGTCGTCGTCAGAAATTGTCACCACAGTATAACTAATAATTTTTCGAGGCGGGTAACTTCATAATTGCGATCGTTATTTTCACTCTCCCAACTGAAATTATGACTTTTTTGCATATTTTATGAGCCGGAAGTCAAGGCTTGTTGCCTTGATAGCCGGAAGCTGACAATCCTGTTGAGGGAAAAATAACGATCGCGCAGATTCTCCTGCGATTGCTCGAGTGAGTTTCTTTCTCCCCATCATAAAGGGGGTAGCTGACCCGGATGTGGTATAATCAGAAGACTTCAGTGCCCAAGCCAAAAAGCGTTCTGTGTAATACAAAGCCAGTTGATTGCTCACACCATTAAAAACCGCATCAAAAGCGTGTTCAGCCCAAGGAATTTCGAGCATTACCGCACGATTGCCAGTGGCTCGTAATTGTTCGTAGAGAGAGCGTCCAAACTTGGCTTCAACTATATGGTCGCGACCTGCATAAACCAGTAGAGAAGGGGGAAGGTTGGGTTTAACATAATTGATGGGAGAAGCTTGACGGTAAAGCTCTCCTAATTGGTCGGGGGTTCCTCCCAGAAAGTCACGCAGAATGGCTCGGACGTTTAGGGGGTCGGGAAAAGGTGGGTCATAATATCCCCGGAGCAGGTTATTTGGCCCGTAGTAATTAACTACTGCTCGAACTGGAACTGTAGTTGAACGATAAGCATAAAGCGATGCTAAATGGGCACCGGCTGACCTTCCCATCAGAGCAATTCTGTCAATATCGATTTCCCACTCAACGGCATGGGTTTTGATATACGAGAGAGCGGTTTCTACGTCCTCCAACTGAGCTGGAAACCGATACTGGGGAGCGTGGCGGTAATCAATTGCTACTACGCAATAGCCCCTCGCAGCCATGTAGCGGCTAAATTCCTCATTGCTATTTGGAGTGCCTCTTTGCCAAGCTCCTCCGTAGAGGATGACGATCGCCGGATATCTACCAATTTGCATCGGCCGGTAAACGTTTAGTTGCAGTTTCACTCGATCGGGGTTGGCAAATACAACGCCTTCATTCATGCGAACTTCCCGAAGGGGAATTCCCCGGAAGGCATCTGCTAGGATAAACGGTTGAGGGCGTAGTTTTGCCTGTTCAATTTGAGGAACGGCTGCTAAATAGTTTGTCCCTAAAACTGCTTGAACTTCGGCCGCCATCCGTGCATTGGCTGCTGGGAACTGTAGCAGGGGGATTAGGCTGAGGATCAAGGCAAGCAGGCTACAAACCAGGGATGTGGACTGAAAGTTAATTTCTACCCATGTCTACCCAAAACTACCCAGTTTGTCCCTCTTCCTCAATTAATTGGTCAACAAACAATCTCAGCCTTTCTTGCCAATCAGGGATAGCTTTGAGTTTCTCTTTCTGTCCTTCATACCCCCTAAACGCAATAACCGCCTTGTCTGTTGGTCGCGCAAGTCGTTTGAGAGCGCCGTATGTATTGTGTTTCTGAAAAGGCATTGACACCACCTGTATGTGTAGGTTAACCTACTTGTACCACACATTGAAAGGTCGAATCAATGCTTTTAAGTTTCTTCACTGCATTAATCCCGAACCACAAGCAAATTACAGCTTTCAAAAAAGCATCAGGCGTTGCCAGACATAGTTACAACTGGGGGAACGCCCTGATTCAAGATTTGCTCAAACAACGCGAATCCGACAAAACACTCAAAATACCATCAGCCATTGACTTGCACAAACGGTTGGTTGCCGAAGTAAAATCAGTAAATAACTGGTACTATGAAACCAATAAAAATGTCCCACAAAAAGCATTAGGAGACTTGCGTCAAGCCTGGGACAGGTGTTTCAAAAAAATATCTCAGCAACCTAGATTCAAGAAAAAGGGACAAAAAGATTCCTTTTACCTAGAATCAGGAACCAAAGCCAAGCCAGGAATTAATAACGATGGCAAGCGAGTCAAATTGCCATCTATTGGATGGGTAAAACTTGCCGAACCATTGCCGCTGACAGCAGTTCACAATTGCGTAATTAGTCGCACCGCCAATAGGTGGTTTATTGCCATCAAATACGAAGTTGAATTGCCAGAAGTTGCAACAAGTCGTCCGGTTGTTGGTGTTGATATCGGGATTAAAGAACTTGCTGTTTGCTCGGACGGTAAAGTCTTTGCGAATCCCAAAGCTTACCGACGGATGAGCAAACAGCTCAAGCGAAAACAGCGTTCGGTAAGTCGTAAAGTCAAAGGCTCTCTTAATCGTGCTAAAGCGATTAATAAACTGAGCAAACTCTATGCTAAAGTAGCAAATATCCGAAAAGACGCCATACACAAGCTGACTAATTATCTTGCCAAAAACCACAGCGAGATTAAGATTGAGGACTTGAATATTAAAGCGTTTTTGAAGAATCACAAATTAGCCGGAGCGATTTCTGATTGTGGGATGTACGAATTTAAGCGGCAATTAGAATACAAAACGATTAAGTTTTCATCTAAACTAACAGTCGTAGATAGATTATTTCCTAGTTCGCAGATTTGCTCCCACTGCATCAAACATCGACAGAAAATGCCCTTAAAGAATCGTGTCTACGTCTGTCCTGATTGTGGCAATGTTCAAGACAGAGATTTGAATGCGGCGAGAAACATAGAACGTTGGTTTGAAGGTATTTTTGTCCCAGAACGTTCGGATATGGCGGTGAGTTCCACCGCGTCAGCCTGCGGAGTAGACAAACCCGACAATAGCCATGTTGTCGCTACGGTGAAACAGGAAGTTAACACCAAAATTACTCATCTCCAGTTAAGTCTAGATTTGGGTAGCTCTGGGTAAGTTTTTCAGAACGGATGTGTTGTAGAGCCAGCCTTGTTGTCGTCTGAAGATGGTTAGCTGCATGGCGATCGCATTAATACCCACAAGCCAAGGGCTAATTTCTGGCGCTCCCACTGCCAAAGGAAACAGGGACAGTGTGGGCGCTGGTACGATGACCCAGAGGCTGAGAAATAATCCAACTGCACTCATAAAAGAAGGGATGAACAGCGAGACTAGAAACGATACCAATGAGACTAGCTTTTTGCCACTATTTTTAGGTTGCACAGATTTTTTCCCAAAGCCAGATTTTTAATTATTACGCCGTAAGTCCCCACTAGAGTACACTTTAAACCCAAGAGCTGCTGAGGGGCTGATATTCATAACTTGAAAAGGGGCGAAAGTCATTATAGCATTGAGCAGTTATATTACACAGCAGGCGAAACTGGAGTGGTGTCGGCGGTAGATTGACTTGCTCTACGCGCACCTCTACCAAACTGGGATTCCTCAATAGAACTTCAAAAATCTCACTATTCAAATATCGCGGACAATACCCGACAATATGGTGGTCTTCTGTATTTAAAGTCAAGGCTTTAGAATCATAATGATTTTGAAATTCGTGAGCTAACCACAACTTTTCTCCTGTCTCTAAGCGGTTAATTCGCTCAATTGCACAGGGTGGCAAATACCGCAGTCCCTGCAAGAAAAAGTGAAGGCGATACCGCCCTTCAGAATCTGGTTCAGGAATGAGAAAAACAGTTAGAGTATCTGTTTCTCGCCGCCCACCGCTGCGGGCTAGCATGGCAATTGGATCGCTTTCATCTTGAGTCAGATTTAGCCAGTGAATAAAACTTGGGTAATCGGGGCGATTTTTCGGCATCAGCCGATTAACAAATACGGAAAATAAGTAGGTTGATGTATATACTTCACCTAAGCGCGGAAACGAGGGCAAGGGTTCAAAACCGCACTTCTTTTGAGCTTCTAAAACGCCTTGCGTGTAGGTAAATTGGTAGTTGGTTCCGTCAAATGTTAGCCTGCCAATGGGAAACCAGGAACGGCTGTTTGGATCTTGCCAAGCCAAAAAAAGCGTTGAGTGTGTTTTCACGGTAGCGTTTTCCTCAAGTTAAGCAGTCTGTGTTGATTGAATTCAAGAATTTTTTGGGCAAACTCGGCTGCAATCGGTGAGATACGAGTGTTAGGAATTCGATTAAAAATATCTAGTAGATTCGCCTTTGAGATACTTTCAAGTCGCTCAATCCATATATGCGCTGCATTCGGATAACAACGTGCAGCGCAGTCAAATACATCAACAGTTTTGAGGGGCTTTTTGTCATCAACGTTGCCATAAAACGCTGAGAAACATTTGTTAGCATAAGCGTCTACTGAGCGTTTTTGCCTTTGTTCATCTGAGAGGTCGCGCCCCAGACTGGAAGCATGATCGTAACTTGGTGCTAGGTGTGCTGTTTTGGATGTAGTGGACGCTAGATTTACTGTTTTGGATGCAGTGGGTGCTACGTGTGTTGTTTCGGATGTAGTAGGCACTGCCTTATTTCGGACAACACCCCAGTTTTCGTGGTGGCGATCGCCATTGCCTATCCACGCATCTAACAGGAGATAGCCGACAAACACTTCTACAGCTTTTTGGATGCCACTGGGTACTGTGCAACCAATAGGTAAATTCACAGATTCATCAGAGATAATTCTCAGCACTAGATCAATTGTATGTTGTGACAGGTTGTAGGTTGCAAAGGTGGGGTAATTTGGTACGATGGGAGTAAGAAGTTCGTTACCGTGAACGAGGGTGCCACCGTTAGGCAAAAAGTAAGAAGAGACTACACCGAGATTCCCCTCACTCGTGGCGGCCAGTTCATAATTAGCATGAGGAATTCCCAGTAATTCGCACAATTCGGAGGCCACTTTTTCTGCCCAATCTTCGCCTAAATCAAGTCTTGCTTGTTTGTACAGGCAGCGGCCGAGTTTTGGGTGTTCAAACCAAAACTTATACTTGCTCCCCATTGCTTCCTGATTAGAAAGTTCGTAAGCTTGAGGGGTGACAATAATGATGGGGAATTCATCGGACTTGACACTCTCAGGTCTAAAGACGCTGAGATTCTTAAGAAATTTCGTTCTTAATATCCTGATTGCTCAGGTTCCCTTGCCTCACCACGTTTGCCTGTCCGGCGTGGTGATATCTTTTGGGCGTTTAGGTGTTGAACACCAGGTTTCGCGGAGTCCCCGCGTACCATTTTCAAAGCTCGATCTCCAATCGTTTTTGCAGCGCCAATATCGGCGTGTTCGTGATATCCACATTCTACACAGATGAATTTTTCACCATCTCTATTTGATTTGTCGATATGACCGCAATTCCTGCATTCTTGACTAGAATGTTTGGGATTAACTTTGATTACGATTTTTCCTTGCTTTGCAGCTAGATACTCAATCTTTAATCCCAAATCTCCCCAACTTGCATCGGAGATAGCACGATTCAATCCGTTTTTTCTGGATTGCCCGTTCTTCAGAAACCTTCCAGTTTTCTCATCACTTTTTACCTTGCATCGACGCATCATCCCAGAGATATTTAAATCTTCTATGGCAATCACATCGACGTTACGAGATACTATTAAATTCGCAGCTTTCCATTGATATGCTTGACGCTTATCGCTAATTTTTTGATGGAACTTTCCAACTTGAATAGCTGCTTTTTTGCGGTTTTTACTCCCCTTAGTTTTCCGACTAACCCGTCTTTGCCTGATTTTTAGAGTCCGCTTAGCCTTTTTATTCGTTGAAAGCTTGGGATTTTTAATTTGGTATCCATCAGAAAGATGAACCAGTTTAGTGATTCCCAAATCGCCACCTATTACTTTGGGGTTATCGCCAACAGCAGTAGCACTGTATTCGGGTACGGATTTATCCTCTATTCTAATAGAAACATACCAGCCATTCTGGCGTTTTCTAACCGCGCAAGCCTTGATGGTAAACCCATCTGGGATTGAGCGAGAGTTGTAAAACCGCATCCAACCCAGTTTTGGTAGGTAAATTTTATTACCCTTGATTTTTACTCCCATTACGAAAGTAAAGGATGTGAAATTGCTGCGGTTTTTGAATTTCGGGAATCCCCTGCCTTCAAAGAAGTTTTTGTAGGCAATGTCTAAGCGTTTGACATTCTGTTGTAAAACTGTTGAGTCAATTCCACTATACCAAGGTCTAGCCATTTTTAACTCAGGTAATGCTGTAATCTGAATGTCACCAGCACTTCGACGCGGATTTCTAGCTTTGCCCTCTTTGTCAAGCTTAGAGTCTTTCCAAGGATTTCCAGTTGCGCCACTTTTACTTACGAAACAGGTCAATGGTGAAGCTTCGCCTTTCGTTCTAATGTCACAGTAATCGCCTTGGATAAACTGCTGGCTGTACTGACAGATTCTGTCACCCAAGCACCAATTATACTGGCTTCGCAGCATATCTATCCAAGCAGACATTTTCGATGATTGTGTTCGATTGGGGCGCAACTTATAAACATAGTTTGTCAACAATCTTCCTCACCTCCTTGCTTACATCTTAACGTCTTTCTCTGCTTTTAAATGTTACGAATTAAGAAAGATTCAAGGCGGTTGAAACCGCCCGTGCCGCTTGCATCTCAGGTCTAAAGACTCAGAGTTTTCCGCTTGCCGAATGTTTTTTTATAAATTGGAGAACCTATTTCTTTCGCCGTACTCGCAGTTGACAAATATAGCAACCGCTTTCGTCGGTTAGAACACAAAGTCCGGTAGGGGTCATTTATGAACCCTACCTTGTGCTAACCCGACGCTCATCTTTCAGATAGAGCGCGGGACTTCCCGCGAGTTAGTTAAAATTCGCTTCATTTTTCCTATCCGTCACCCACCAATGCTTCCAGTTCAGCTAACAGCTTCTCTAGTTTCTTTTGCTTTTTGGGGTCATCCCAAACCTTAGACTTTTTCACTCTGCCATAAGCTGCATCTACGCGACTTTTAAGCGATCGATCCGGTGCCGTCGCCTCCCCCGTATTTTTCGCTTTTAAATCGGCAATGCGCTGTTTGATTTGGGTCAGAGAGAGGTCGAGATCGATCGCCTCCTCTAGTAATTGGGAGCGCTCTGAGCTATCCTTAACTCGGGCGATCGCTCTGGCTTTGGTATTGGGAAACTTCACTCAGTTTATAGACACTTATCCTCATCTATACTCATTTATCCTTAATAGGCCAACCCCCGATCGGCTCTTCGATCGCGTCAGTTTTTGTCCTTTCTGTCAGAGCGCTGCGGGCGCTCTAACATTTCCATCTCTATGTCTGGTACTCTTACCGTCAAAACCTTATCCGATATTCTTGCCGTTAGTCCCAACATCTGCCATAGTTTTATTAGTACAACAGTAAGACAGATGAGGCTAGTAGAGAAACATATTATTGACAAACATCACGGCTTTTATGCTGAGTGCGCTCGCTTGTGCTTTCTGTCTAAGAATCTGTTCAACTACGCCAATTATCTGATTCGGCAATCTTTCATCTTTGAGGCCAAATACCTTAACTACAACGCTATGGTGAAGTTGTGTCAGGGAACGGCTGATTATACGGCACTGCCAGCTAAGGTTAGCCAACAGACTTTAATGAGATTGCACGAAAGTTGGATCTCGTTTTTTGAGGCGAGTAAGAAGTATACGAATTGTCCGCAGAAGTTTCTTGGGCGTCCCAAGCTTCCTCAGTACAAACATAAAACTGATGGTCAATTCGTTGTTACTTACACATCTCAGGCAATTAGCCAGCAATGGCTCAAAAAAGGAGTAGTTCATCTTTCCCAAACAGACATTTTTTTGACAACTCGGGTTAGTGAAATTCAACAGGTACGAATTGTACCATTACCTTTTCACTATGCGCTCGAGGTAGTATATGAAGCTGTTGTCCAAACACAGCAAGGGAATGAGGAAACTATTGCAGGTATTGATATCGGGTTAAATAACCTTGCAGCACTTAGTTCAAATGTTTTGGGGTTGAAACCATTAATCATTAATGGAAGACCTCTTAAAGCTCTTAATGCTTATTACAACAAGAAAAAAGCTCAACTGCAATCTCAGCTCAAAAGAGAGAAGCACACATCCAACAGAATCAAACAACTGACCCAGAAACGCAACTGCAAAGTTGATAATTACCTGCACAACGCTAGCCGATTTATCATCAATCACTTGGCAGCCAACCAGATAGGGACACTGGTGATTGGAAAAAATGAGGGCTGGAAACAGGAAATCAACATCGGCAAGCGTAACAATCAGAACTTTGTCAGTATTCCTCACGCTCGATTTATTGAGATGCTGAAGTACAAAGCTTCCTTAGCAGGAATTAAAGTAGTAATTACTGAAGAAAGCTACACCAGCAAATGTTCTTTCCTCGATTTCGAGCCGCTGGGCAAGCAACAGAGCTACAAAGGAAGAAGAATAAAGCGAGGATTGTTCAGAGCGAGTGATGGGCAATTAATCAACGCCGATATGAATGGTAGTCTAAACATAATTAGAAAAGCATTCGGGAATGAGGCATTTGCTTCGGACTCGATACAGGACTTAGTAGTAAGTCCAGTAAGGGTAACGCCTTACAAACAAGTAGTTTAGGCAGATGACTATATTTGTCTATTCAACTTGGAACTATACTCAATCCGTCCTTTCCGCAGCGCTCCAATCACATCATCTGGCAGGTTCAGCAACGGGAGGCGATTGGTTCGGAAACTCTCTGGAGTGTACTTCCCGACGAGTGCAAATATATCGCTTACTATTTTCCACTCCGAGCTGTGGATAACGTTATCCACACCGGCGCGTTCCGGGTGCGCGGCCGCTCCGAGCAAAGCAATAACTGACGAAGAGGTAGAGTTCAATTTCATTGCCAGCAATTGCAAAATCCCCTCGGTTTCCTCAATCGCATTCAAATCTTCCCGCTGCAAGTTCTCCAGCAGTGCAATTTGCAGGGCCTCTGCGTCTGTCAGTTCCCGAATCACAACAGGAATCTCAGTCAAGCCTAACGACGACGCGGCTCGATAGCGCCGTTCTCCCGCTACCAATTCGTACTTGTTGCCATCTATGGGGCGTACCAGGAGCGGTTGCAGAAACCCGGACGAACGCCACCCGGATATAATAAAACTGCGCCAACTGCATCAAGAATGCGATCGAGCCGTATCATAAAACATTAAACGCCTACGGTTGGACAGACATCCCCACCGACTGTGAATTCATCCTCGACTACGAAGAAGAAGAAAGCGAAGGAATTAGCAAACGCCAGAAGAAAAAACCTTGGCGTTTCCCACTCTGGCCTATAACGGCATTTTCAGCGAACCTATTGGCGAACTCGCCATTACAGAAATACCCTTAAATTTGGTAGTAATCGATTTAGAAAAAATAGAGGTTCAACAATGGATAACTTAACGGATAATCCAACCACATACCGAGAAATTGTCAAACAGGTAATCGGGAAATATGCCCAATTAAAGCCTTCTCACGGAGAGATCCGACTTGATCCCGTGTTTGACGAAACTCACGATCGCTACGCCTTGATGCAAGTTGGTTGGGATCGGGGGCGGCGAATCAGAGGAAACCTCATTTATATCACGTTGGAAGCTGGTAAAATCTACATTGAATATGACGGTATGGAATGCGGCATTACCCAATATTTAATTGAGGAAGGCATTCCTCAAAACGATATCATCTTAGCTTTTCTGTCACCCGATCAAGTCCTTGTTACCGCATAAAACAATGCCGATCGATTCCTGGTACAGTAAATCCACAATCTATGGGGATAGCTCTAATTTTATTTTCTAACTTAGAAAAAGCTTATAAAAATATCAAAAAAGAAGGAGAAAAACTGTCGTTGGAAGACCCTGGATACCTGCGAACAGTTAATCTTGTCACTACTTATGAAGAATTGATGAAGCCGAATTCGTATAACACCAGCACTCAAGTGCTGACAGTCAAACCTTATACAGTGATTACTACAGGTCAGCGTTTTATTGGCAAAAAAACAAAGATTCAATTAGGAAACCTTCATACAGCCGTGCAAGCTACGATTCAAAAAAAAAGATTCCTTTGATACAAGTAAGGAATCATTTAGGGATTAAAGTTTGGACTAATTGTTAAACAATCTAATTAAAGGTAAAGGCATATAATGAATATCAATGCAACCCCAACAACCCCCGCCGAAGTCCGCCAACACCTAATCGACGCCTTACAACTCGACCTGATCGGCCCCATCCCCGACGACGAAGCCCACGCCGCAGAAATCATCAACCAACCCCCTTCCCGCTGGTATCTCAGCGGTTTTCTCGTACCCTGGTTTGCCAAGATTAGAGGCATACGGAGCGATGAAAACGGCGAGTGTTTCCACTCGATCGATTTTAGCAAGCAGACCGATCGAAACTTTGCCGTTATTTCTCAGTATTTTGCTTTAAAACCGCCTCAATTTCCGCCAGCTTTTGGCGCAAAACCTCCTGCAACTCCACAAGTTGGTCAACCTCAGCTTGCTCCAACACTTGAGGTGAGAGCTTTTTCAAATTAAGAGCTGCCAACTTAACCTGCTTGAATTGGCGGGCTGCCCCTGGGAAATCATCCAGATTAGAATTGATAATTTCTTGCACCAATTTACGAGTTTGAGTCACCGACAATTTCTCGGCAATAACTCGATCGGTTGCTTGAACTCTAATCGGCTGCGCTTCTTCCTCTGGCAAGACTAAATTTTTAGCAGAGAGTTTAGAAAGAGCCATTGCATGAACCCCTTTAAGTCCTAATTGCCTGATAGCAGTCTTAAGGTCATCAGCCAAAGACAGCATCGGGAAAATGTTGGCATCGATAGAAGCGGGATTGAGCTGCAAATCCAACAGTGTCCGCAAAACGGCCAACTCTTGTTCATCCAAACCCAAAGCGGCCAAACCCTGTTGCTGCTCGTCAGGTGCCACCGTCACCAACTCGGAAACCAAGTTCATCCGTTTTTGCGCGTTCAAGCGTCGCACCACTGTCGAGAGAATGCGGGGGATAGTTGCAGCTTCCAAACCCGTATTTTCAGACAACTCCCGCACAATAGCTTCTGCTTTATCGAGGGGATTGAGATCTTCCCGGTGCAGGGAAGTCAGCAGTGCTTTGCGGTGCAAAGCCGCGGGTTCTGGAACGATCACAGCTTGTAAAGTTTCCCAGCCCAGATTTTTAGCGCTGCGCCAGCGCCGCTCTCCATCGAATATCACCAAATCCCCCCGTTGAATCAAGATAATGGGTTGCAGTTGTCCGTCACTAGCGAGGGAACGGGACATGGACTCGATACTTTCTGGCAAAAATGTCTGTCTGGGTTGCTCTGGATTGGGCACAATTCGATCGAGCGAAATGGAGAGGATACCGCTTGCGGACTCTAGTTGTTCTCGCAAGGAGGCCAGCGGATTTTCCAATTCGGTCGATCCCGATTTTCGCAGTTCTTCAATCTCTGCTTTGAGTTGCTGAATCTCTGTTTCAGCTTCAGAGAGGTGCATTGACTGCTTGGCCGATGAAAAATAATTTCCTAGGTCTGGAGCTTTACGGGTAGCCATAGCGATTTAAGAATGAAGTGTGGAAATAGCATTCAGGGAAACGAAGAACTTGTTTTTATGCGAAAGCAAGTTGCGAAATAAGCAGACTGCTGGGATAGGCCGCAGCAAGAGAAACGAAGAACTTGTTTTTATGCGAAAGCAAGTTGCGAAATAAGCAGATTGGTGGGATAGGCCGCAGTAAGAGAAACGAAAAACTCGTTTTTATGCGAAAGCAAGTTGCGATCGCGAATCAAACACTATTTCTTTTTTTTCCCTTTTTTGGCAACAGCCGGCTCGACCCCATTTCCCATTAAAGTAGCTAACTGTTTAACAATCTCTTTGAAGTCGCCTAAAGCTGGGTGAAGCGGGCGATAAAGGTGTAATGGCAACCCTTGACCGCTGGCATTGACAAATTCTGCACTGTCTCGAATAGGTGGAAAAACGCGGATATTCATCTGCTCTAGCTGGGCTGGCAAGGACTCTAAAAGTTGTCGGTGGACGGCTCGTTTCGTATCGTATTGGTTGGGTACAAACCCTAAAATTTCTGGTTGCGGCTTGAGGCGTAATTGTTTGCAATGGTGGTAGTACCACTCCAGCAGGTGAGCTGCTCCTTGAATTGATTTTGGTTCGAGCTGTACGGGCACTATTATATGAGTGCAAGCAGTTAGTGCCATCAAGGGCAAGGGGCCGAGGGTAGCGGGGCAGTCGAAGATAATTAGGTCGTGATCCATTGGATAGTCGCTCAGGCAATCGCCTAGAAGATAAGCGCCACGCTTGTGCAGAACTAACTCGTCTGCTGTTTGCGTCAGCGTCATTCCGCCTTGACAAACGGTTACATTATTGGTGTGGGGACTCCAGCTAGGAGTAAGAGGCCAAGAGCCATTGAAGCTTTCTCGCATTATGGCGGACAGTGTGTGTTCTGGCTCAGGCGGATTTAGACCGCAAAAAAGGGTCAGGGAGCCTTGGGGGTCGAGATCCATAATGGCTACTTTCAAACCCCTTAACCCCAGTTCGTAGGCGAGGTGAACTGAAAGTGTGGTTTTGCCAGTGCCGCCAGCATTGCTGATGACTGCTAGTCGAATTTGCATGGTTTTGAATTAAGTAGATGATTTAAGTATCATATATCGAGAGTCGGCATCAGATATCGATATATGAGAGCATCGCGGTAAACCACCGTTGGGCCCCACGTTGAAACAGCAAGTTAATATTTAGTCGATCGAGCAGAATCTCGTCAAGTTTAGTACAAGAGAAGACAGTTGAAAAGGATGTTCGTTCGATCGCTCGATTGAAACCGAACTTCATATATCAATATCTGAGCTACGTTATAACCGCCGAGTTAACTTTGAAAACCATCTTGGGATGATGATCGTACAATCTACCGAAATGCAATCAAACTTCATATATCAATATCTGAGCTAAGCGAGCGCGATCCAACTTTCTCTTAAGAGATGCTAGCAGATGCCAGAACCGTTTCGCAGTGGGCAAGCAGCAATTGGTTTGAAAGCTTTACACGCTGTTCCTATTTTTGTCGAAGGTCAATTTTGGGGGATGGTGGCTTTTGACGACTGCCGGAAAGCAAAGCATCAAGGTTTGGCTGAACTGGCGATGCGTGAAAACGGCGACTGTTTGTATTGGTAGTGCCATTGAACGCGATCGTACCCAAGCAGCAATCCGGGAGTGTCTAAAAAGAACGAGTCGCCGAACAAGAAGCGCAAAACCGTTTATTGGAGAATCGCGATCGCCGAACAAGAAGCTACGGCCAAAGCTGTCAACGCCTCACTAACTTTGGAAAACTTCGATGAAGCGGTCAATACCACTTGGCAAATTCTTGGGGAAGGAGCGGGTTGCGATCCGATTAATATTCTAGAAAACTTCTTCGATATCACCCAACAGCTAAAGCAGGATTTTTCAAGTCTGCATTTTTATGACTCTCTGTGCGCGACGGAAGCTGCTTCGATCCGCAGCAGCAAGTGAGCGGATTTAGTTTGGGTGGAATGTGGCAGCGGGCAGAGTAGATTGGCGCTCAGCTAAAGCCGCAGGAGCCTCACGCTGTACCCTATACGGGTCAGCGTTGAGAGGAATGCGGGTCAAAGAGGGGGGTTCAACACCCCCTTCTTTGACAATTTCTTTTGTAATGTTCGTAGGAATTCTCTAAACACATCGCTTTGGGTTCGAGATGTTAACTCGCAATACTTGACCAGAACCTCTTTTTCTTCTGAAGTAAGCCTAAACGTTGTTGTTTCTGTTTGTTTCACGATTGTATTTACATTAAATATGCAGTACAATTGTCTCATGAAACTAGCCTACCAGTTCAAACTACTGCCAACGTCCGACCAAAGACGCCGTATGAGCAAATGGCTCGATATGCTACGGCATCAATACAATTTTTTGTTGGCAGACAGATTTGATTGGTTTGAAATGAACAGGTGTTCAGTTAATGCCTGTCCACTGGTATGCAGTATTGCATCCCCAAGGGAACATCCTGAGTATTACGGACAGAAACGCTCACTTGTGTCTCTCAAGACAGAAAGAGAATGGTACAAAGATATCCATGCCGATGTCTTGCAGGACATGGTGAAGCGAGTAGACCTGGCATTTGCTCGTTTTATCAAAGGTGATATCAATGGTAAGCGGAGCGGGAAGCCTCGATTTAAAGGCAAAAACCGCTATCGCACTTTCGCTTATCAGCGAGTGAAGTCTGACTGCATCCAAGGGAATCGAATTGAACTTCCCAAGCTAGGAAAAATCAAATTCATTCAACATCGCCCTATTCCTGACAGTTTTGTCATTAAGAGAGCATTGGTTACTCTCAAAGCAGATGGTTGGTATGCGACACTGACTCTAGAAGATGCATCAGTCCCTGACACTCCTACTATTGGCATTGAACCGACTGAAACTAACAGTATTGGCGTTGACGCGGGATTGGAATATTTTGCCGTCTGCTCAGACGGCACGATGGTAGAACCTCCTAAATTTTATCGGCAAGCCGAAGAGAAATTAGCCAAACTGCAAACCAAAAGAGAGCTAAGAAAAAAAGGTTCTACTGCACGTCGCAAACTTGGGTCACGCATTGCAAAGTTACATCAACAGGTAGCTAGACAACGCAAACAATGGCATTTTGAGCTTGCAGGTGAGTTGGTCAACAAGGCTGAGGTTATCTTTGTAGAAGACCTTAAAGTTTCCAATATGGCAAAACGCAACAAACCCAAGCAAGATGAATCGGGTAAGTTTTTGCCTAATGGTCAATCCGCAAAGTCCGGGTTGAACAAGAGTTTTGCTGATGCGGGGATAGCTGGGTTCTTGAACGAAATCCTTCCGTACAAGGCCCAAAGAGCTGGGCGGTTGGTCGTGAAAGTTAATCCTGCTGGAACATCTCAACATTGTGCAATGTGCCTCAACAGAGTTTCAAAGGAGTTAAGTGATAGGTGGCATGAATGCTCTTGTGGTACATCCATGCCTCGTGACCTGAACTCTGGAATTCTAATAAAGAAAGTGGGGTTGGGCGTTCGCCTCACTATAAAACGCGAATCCGGGAATTCTCGGAGGAGAAGCCCACACTCTAGTCTTTGATTGAGTGTGGGAGTACGTCACTTGGAGATTCAGAGCGAACTGGGAGGGGGAACAAAGGTTATTATTGTTGTATCTGTTAGGATTATCCCAATTTAGTAAAAACAGGAGTGCGAGCCGGAGTTCTCTTTCGCGAGATAGAAATACAAGCGAGCAGGATGCTTGCACTCCTAAAAAACGCTCTTAGGTTAAAACACTGACTGAGAAAATTCAGGTAAATGGCAATGTGTTTATCTAAATCTAAGTATAAAGTTAGAACGACGGAGTGAAAGGTGGAACTATGTCTTATAGCGAATTTTCCCTAGATGATATTAAAAATAAACTCGGATTGACAATTCGAGAAGTCTCTGAAGTTATTACGGCTGTAGAACCGATCGAACCCAGTCAGCTTTTAAAGGAAACCTTAGCAGAAAATATCCCCTTAGCATTGGGAATCGACACGGAAAAAGCGCGCTCTGAGATGATAGTCGCTCCGGTATTGATTGAACTCCGCAGGCGCTGCGATCGTCAAATCAGCCTCTTTTCCGGTACGGAATTCAATATCGATCGAGTCAAAGGACTCAACGGTGTCTGTGACTTTATGATTAGCCATTCACCAGAACAATTATCTTTAAACGCCCCTGTGTTTACACTTGTCGAAGCCAAGAATGACAATATCAAATCTGGAATTGCCCAGTGCATTGCTGAAATGTTGGCAGCCCAGATGTTTAATCTTCAAAAAAACAACAGTATTTCTTGTGTTTATGGTGCCGTAACAACCGGCAGTATTTGGAAGTTTATGAAACTCGAAAAAAGTACGGTTTATATTGAAACAACAGAGCATTTTATTGAAAATATTCAACTAATTCTAGGTATTTTAATGCAAATTGTTCAGTTGACTCGCCCAACCCTTCCGTGTTTATGAACTCCTAAAATTTTACAGTCTATGACTTCCTGATTTTGATAAAATAAAAGTCTGGGAAACCACACTAAATTCCAGTGGTTCGTGCAGCCGGAATGTTCCGAGTGTTGGGATTTTGATTGTATTCCCAGCACGAGCGTAAAACTTTTCCGTTTATCGCACAAGCGACGCTCTGTTGAACGGTTGACTGGCTTCAGTTTTCTTCATGCTCTCTGACTGAAATGGACTGCCGAAATTCATATATCGATATCTGAGGTACTGGTTCTAAACAGGGAGGTGGATTAAATAAAAAATTCTCTGGACAATACCGGATAATACCTCAGTTAACTTTGAGAACTGTCTTGGGATTTGGCGATCGTACAATCTGCAGAAAAGCACTTCTGAGTCAAATCGCTGATAATATCTAAGCTCATATTATCAACTAATTTAGTCAGAGCCACAGCAAGAGGCTTCTGCGACAGGGGAATTCGCTCAATCAACAGCCTTACCGCTTGCTCGTCTCCACAAGCGGCTGCTTTATAAAGCTTCTCAATCAACTCCCGCGGCAACACAGATAGCGACTCAGAAGTCAGTTGCACAACAGGCTCATCCTGTTCGGACTTCCTCGGCGACTCCTCTTGATAGATATAGCGAACACCCAAAGGTCGCGCCATCTTCTCAAAAATTACTGCCTCTCGGAACGGTTTGGCAACAAAGTCATCGAAGCCTTTCGACATGGCGATTTCCTGGGTTTTAACAAAAGCATTAGCGCTCAAAGCAATAACCAAAGGTCGCGCCATCTTCTCAAAAATTACTGTTTCTCGGAACGGTTTGGCAACAAAATCATCAAAGCCATTCGACAAGGCAAGTTCCTGGGTTTTAACAAAAGCATTAGCGCTCAAAGCAATAATTTTAGTGTTAGAACCGTCAGGCAAAGCTCTAATTTTTTGAGTAGCTTGAAAACCGTCTAAAACAGGCATCCTCAAATCCATCCAAATTAAATGCGGCTTGTACTTTCGCCACAACTTAACCGCCTCAATTCCGTGAAGTCGGTTTCGGGTACAACTGCCACAATCAGCCAATTTAAGCCATTCGAGTTTTCAAAAGGTCTGACTTGCAGTAAGTATAGTGAGTTGCTGGCAGTAAAGTTAAGATTTTGGCTGCTGTTAATAGCAGCGAGGCTGCCATAATGTTTAAGCAAATACTCTGTTGAAAGCCGGATTACTTTTTGTTGCAGAGTTCGGGCGCGAATTCGCTGCTGGGAGTCAGCAGAAATAGACGGTTTTAGTTCAGTTACCTCGTTCCGAGCAACTAAGTGTCCCGAACGGTCTAAGATAAAGGCTTGACAGTTAGGGCTGATGTGGAAATCGTGCAAGTTGAATGTTGAGGTTGGGGTGGGAAAAGCAGAATTTGTTTTTTGTTGACGGAATATTGTTTTTGGAGAGTCTGACCCATTTCTTTTCCCATTTGGTTTGATTGTGACTCCGGCTGTTTGACTTGGGCGAAGTTGGTTCACCGAACCAGTTTGCATTTTATTATAATTCCCTTCTCCTTTCCCAACCCCTTCTTTTAAGTAGTTATCAAGGCGGTCAGATATGCGGCTCGTTGCTTCTCCCAATAGCTGTGCAACTAAGTCATTCATTGTTTGCCGCCCTGTTTGAAAAGAAAGCCATCCGGTCAGATATATGGGTTCTATAATACCAGAAGTAGAGGTCGCCTTTTAAACGGAAGGAGCTTGAACTGGATTGAGGAGTGCTGCTGCAACAACGATGTAGTGCCCGTGCATTGCCCAGTGCAAGTTCGGTAGCAACTCGACTTCCTTTGATACTGGAGTATCATCGACCGCATAGATTTATTTACAAGCTTTTCAAAGCTCATAAGGGAGATCGCACTCATCATGGCTAAACTTGAGGAATTAAGCACAGGGGTTAAGCTCAAGGGAATTTTACCTAACACCACAGTCACGGTAGAGGTTGTTTCAAAGTGTGGAGACGATGCTGTCACAGTAATATATCGAACTGATGATAGCGGTCTTCTAGGAGATCGGGTACTCGATCGGTCAGATGAGCAAAATCTAGAGATTGTTCGCCAGAAATATGCTTGGCGATTCGATGCTGATGGGGCTTTATTTCGCCTAGTTTCGGAAGCCCTCCGAATTGACTTTGCCCATCTATTCGATCGATTCTTGGCTATTCATACATCACAAGTCGAGCCGTATCCCCACCAAATCACGGCAGTTTATGAAGAAATGCTACCACGTCAACCTTTGCGCTTCTTGCTGGCTGACGATCCAGGTGCAGGCAAAACCATCATGGCCGGGTTGTTGATTAAAGAGTTAATGATGCGCGGTGATTTGCAGCGTTGTTTAATTGTTGTTCCTGGTAACTTAGTAATTCAGTGGCAACGAGAACTCAAGGATAAATTTGAGCTAGATTTTGAAATTCTTAGTAACGACCACATCAAGACCACCCTCACAGAAAACGTTTTTGAAAAGATGCCCTTGGTCATTGCTAGGGTAGATAAATTAAAACGAGATAAATCGAGTCAAGAGAAAAAACTTCAAGAAAATATCAAGTCAATTGAATGGGACTTAATTATCTGCGATGAAGCTCACAAAATGTCTGCCTCTTTCTCCGGGGGTGATGTGAAGCTAACTAAACGTTACAAGCTTGGGCAGATCCTATCAGATAGTGAAACTACCCGCCATTTTTTATTGATGACTGCTACGCCTCATAACGGCAAAGAAGAAGATTTTCAACTGTTCATGGGCTGCTAGACGGCGATCGCTTCGAGGGCAAGTTTCGTAATGGCGTTCATTATGCAGACACCTCTGACATGATGCGACGGATGCTAAAAGAAGACTTAGTAGATTTGGAAGGCAAGCCTCTGTTGCCAGAACGTCTATCTTACTCTTTAGCTTATCATCTATCACATTTGGAAGACCTGCTTTATCAACAAGTGACTGAATATGTAGAGAAAGAATTCAATAGGGCTGATCAACTAGAGAAGGGACGCAAGACGAGCATCGGTTTTGCCCTAACGATTTTACAGCGACGACTGGCATCATCCCCAGAAGCAATTTACCAGTCTTTGCAAAGACGACGGGAGCGATTGGAAAATAAATTGCGTCAAAAAGAAGATTTACTGAAGATACCCACCTGTCCCAAATCAGAGAATTTAGAAGATTTACCAGTTGTTGAAATAGAAAATCTGGAAGATGAATTTGTAGATCAAGCTACGGCAGCTTCAACTATTGCGGAACTTCGAGCTGAAATTGATAAGCTAGAAAAATTGGTACAATTGGCACAAGAAGTACGAAAAAGTGGTACTGATACAAAATGGGAAGAGCTTTCTAAGCTATTTAAAAATAATCCAGAAATGTTTAATTCTCAGGGACAAAGGCGCAAAATTATTGTGTTTACTGAACATCGCGCTACCTTGGACTATTTGGTACTCCGTGTCAGGGGAATCATAGGCGAAAAAGCAGTTGCTACGATTCATGGCGGTATCAAACAAGAGGATCGCCAGAAAATACAGGTCGCATTTAACCAAAATCCTACGGTGCAAGTTTTAGTGGCTAATGATGCTGCGGGAGAAGGGATTAACCTCCATGAATCTTGCCATTTAATGATTAATTATGATTTGCCCTGGAATCCCAATCGACTAGAACAGCGATTTGGGCGCATTCACCGGATTGGTCAAACAGAAATATGCCATCTCTGGAATTTGGTAGCAGTGGATACACGAGAGGGAAAAGTGTTCCAAAGGGTGCTGGAAAAATTAGAAGTGGCGCGAAAAGCATTAGGAGGTAAAGTTTTTGATGTCTTAGGAGAGGCGATCGATGGTAAACAACTAGGGGAACTTTTAATTGAGGCTATCCGCTATGGTGATCGACCCGACAAGCAAGCGAAACTAGAGCAAGATATTGAGGACAAACTTAATCTAGAGCACCTTCAAAAGATCCTAGAAAAACGGTCACTTTATCATAACTTAATGGACACTTCTAAGCTGCGTCAAATTTATGAAAATATTGAACGCGCAGAAGTGCATAAGCTACAACCCCACTTTATAGTAGACTTTTTTGTAGCAGCCGAAAGGCTGCTTGGTGGTAACATACAGGGAGGTGAATCGGGACGTTATGAAGTGACTTTTATTCCAGTTAGTCTCCGCAACCGATTATCTAAGCGTTACCGCCACATTTGTTTTGAGAAAACTCAGGCTAATCTGCGGGATAAACCATCTGCTGAGTTTATCTATCCCGGTCATCCACTCTTAAATCACACAATAGATTTAATTTTGGAACCCTATCGTGCTTTATTAAAACAAGGCTGTATCCTTGTGGATGAGAATGACTTGAGTGAACGAGTTCGCATTTTAGTCTACCTAGAACATTCTATTCAAGATGCTCGTAAGGACAAGTCTGGCAATTTCAGAGTTGTATCTAGGCAGATGCAGTATGTTGAGATTGACTCAGAAGGTCAGGCTAAAAATGCAGGTTACGCACCTTATTTAGATTACCGACCTTTGCAGCAATCTGAACAATCTCTGGTACCCCAGATATTAAACATTTTGATGAATCAATCTTTAATCCTACAGAAAGGGATTGAGGAACAAGCGCGAGATTATGCCATTCAACACCTAGTTCCCCTGCATAAAGGGGAAGTGCAACAGCAGCGGACGGAGCGGATTAATAAGACAATAGAAGCTGTAAAAGAGCGACTGACTACAGAAATTAACTACTGTGAGAAGCAAGCCGAAAAATTTCTGCTAAAAATTGGGGTGCAGGCGACTGCACAACTCAATTACGATCGTGCTCGTCGGAGAGCAGAAGAACTAAAAGCACGCCGGGAAAAGCGACTGGCAGAGTTAGAGCAAGAGCGTAATATATCAGCTAAATCGCCAGTGGTTTTGGGCGGTGCATTGATTGTACCTGTGGCTTTGATCCAGCATTTGAAAGGGGAAATTCAACAAACTCCAGGTAATTTCGCTGAAGAAAAACAGCAAGTAGAGAAGCTGGCTATGGAAGCAGTGATGGCGGCGGAACGAAAGCAGGGATTTGAGCCAAGCGATGTAAGTGCTGACAAGTGCGGTTACGATATTGAATCGCGCATCCCCGGCACGAATCGGCTGCGTTTTATTGAAGTCAAAGGTCGAATTCGGGGTGCGAGTACGGTGACAGTCACAAAAAATGAAATCATTACAGCTTTGAATAAACCTGATAGTTATATCTTGGCTTTGGTGGAAGTTTCTGAGTCAACACAGTTATCTCTGAATGATTGTACTTTGCGTTATGTTCAGCGTCCATTTCAGCAAAAGCCAGATTTTGCAGTGACAAGCGTAAATTATAACTGGTCGGAACTTTGGGTTCAAGGAAAAGTGATGTAGACTAATACTGTAAAGTTGAATATATTTCTACCAATTATCAAAAAGTCCCCGAAATATTCATAAGATTTTCAGATACTTAAGAGTAACACTAAGGTTGTATTCAGCTTTCTTGTCGCTAGGATTTAAGTGCAAAGCTTTCCTATAATCTATTTGAGCACTCTGATAGTCTTGGATATAAAAATAAGCATTTCCCCGACTGCGATAGAAGTCGGACATATTAGGATTAATATTCAAAGCTTGATTGTAACATTCAATAGCAGCATGATGATTATCTTGAGCTGTAAACTCGATTCCCTGTTTATAATAGTCCATAGCAATTAACTCCGATCGTGAATATTTATTGTATATAATTTTTTTGGGTTTAGCTTTTGCAGATGGTTGATAAGCAAATTGAGTAAGTTTTACTGGAGAAGGTTGTTGAGTGAAAGCTTGTCCAAGTAACCTTTTAAATTCAGGCTCAGCGAGTAACTCTAGTTGAGCAGGATCTTCTAATGTAACTTGAGTAAAGCAACGTTTTTTAGCTTGGTAAATATCCAAAATACCAGTAATTTTTATAAATTGACCTTTCCAAGCTTTTAATTCTTCTGGTTTTATTCCTTGAATTTGGGCGAATTTGTACAAACCTTGTCCCGAAATTACTATTCTAAAACTCCCATCTTTGCAGCTTGAAGATGTAGGATTATCAAAATTAATAGAAAAAGACTGATGATGAATATTTTTAATATTATGAATCGTGCTAAATGCTCGACCTACAACGGTAATTGTTTTTCCCTTTTGCTTCAGCAACTCTGGTACATTATCGGCTGCAAAAACTTTTGATTGTGAAGGTGGTACAGTAGCAGTAGGCTGTATTTGGACTCTGGGAACACCCGGAAAAATATCGACTCCTTGTTGGGCAGCCCGATCGCACCAATAGCATTTACCATAACTTTTGTTGTAGTAATGGTTGGTAATCTGGTCACACTCGGTTAAATCAGCGATCGCACTTCCAGTGCTTTGTACCACTCCCCAGCAGTTGGTCGCAAATGTGGTTTTGTATGCCCATCATTAAAGCATCTGAGAAAGCATCGCTGAATCTCAGGATGCACAATATCTAAGGGGATTGTCAATGGCCCAGGCTGGATCAGGCTGTTTGGGGCATAAGGCCAAAATCCTTGGCGAATTAGTTCACTCGGTGCCGGCGAATCTCCTTCTTCTACCCATTTTCCTTTAAACGGCTCAGCGCCAAACAGCAACAGGTAAACAATTACTGCCAATCGAAAACGGTCGTGGACTTCTGTTTGATCTGTAATATGAAAATCTTTTTCTAACAGTTCTACAGGGGTGAAGCCTTCTGTACCTACCAGGCAGCGATACACCTCGCCTGTATTAGGATGGCGAACCTGAAAAGAATCTGTATCAATAATCGAAGGTAAAGTACGATTATTAACCAGAATATTTTGTGGTTTAATGTCACCTAAGACATAACCTTTGTCATGAATTAATTGAATAAATGAGGCAATATTTAGCGCTGTCGTGTAGAGGAACTTCCAGTCAACCTCAAGCTTCAGCATCTTACGACGCTGTGGATTATACACATCTAGTAATTCTTTTGCATCTTTGATCTCTGGCATTAAAAAGCCTAACACTGAACCATTCCGATCTGTCAGTAGTTCCTGGGGCCAAGCAAAAGAAATATGATTGAGATGTGAGTTAAGCTCTTTGGGTGGGTTCGCTACCATGACTTCCAGCTTCTTAACCCGCTCGTGGTGTGAAGAGTGATAAATCTTGGCTAGATAGCCATTGCGATCGGTTTTCCAAACTGTTCCTTCACCACTGCTGGCTATTTGTTCAACTAGAGCGATCGATTGACCTGTACTGGCACAAATAAGAACTGTCATTTCACTTTACTATCGTCATAGAGGCACAAAAGCAAGGTTTTATCGTCGTCAGTTTTAGCATTTAGCCTTTCAGAGTCAAGGAAATTTTTAATATATTCGTCTTCCTGCTCTGGATGACTGGTTTCTACCATATATTCTTCTAGTGGCTGGAAAAAAGGGGGGAAAGGTGTCCAGTCACTCATCCGAATTGCTACTCGCTCCAGTCCATCTGTTGATGCACAAATGAACTTTTGCTGACCTGGTAGAACACGCACACGCATCTCATTTAAGGCATTTGCCGAGGTTACAAATGTTGTCTCATTGATGAATTCTCCTTTATCTGGGGTAAAAAGTAGTTGATCTTCTCCTTCCCGAAGACGCGCCACTATGAATCCATCTCCAATTTGCATGGCAGCAACCCAATTCGGAGTAGCCAAAAATACTAATAAAGTACAAGCTAAATCATTAACTGAGTAATCACTACTGGCTGCTTGTTCTTGCAAAGCTTTTACTACTTTGTTTAAAATAATGGTAAAGAATTTTCCAGCTTGTTCATCAGGGAGAAGTTTAGCGGGCCAATGCAATTCAACGTTGCACTGGCGTAACCTTAAGAGTTCATCAAGCGCTGTCTTAACCGTCAACTTTGCACCAACATCAGAATGTTTGGCGCTGCCAGACCCATCCGCAACAGCTCCCAAGATCACCTTGTTGGAGATGATAAATTGTCCGTAATCTTGGCAGGGTAGCTGCTGTTTTTTGTGGCTAGTTCCTGTTGCGGAACGTGCGATCGCTTTCCAATCCACGAAATATCCTCAGTATCTAGGTAGTAATTTGACCCCATCCGACAGGTGGCAACGCAACAGCCACTCCTATCTTCTCACTCGAAACCCGTTTCATCGAGGTACTCAGCCACACAAACAGAGAGCGAAAATCTAGACCATTCAGCATTATAGGTGGACGTTCTGGCGGGGCAATTTGTGCGAGAATTTTCGTATCTGCGTCCTTCACGCCAACCGCAAAGAAACAGAGTCGGCGCTTTGCCTCATCCTCCTGTACGCGCTGCGCTGCCAATGGCCAGCAGGTGTCAGTCGGCGCTCCATCTGTAATTAAGAAGATCCAAGGGCGATAATACTGAATACCGTTGGCTTTGTAAGTCTCCTTGCGGGCTTCGAGTCGATCCAAAGCGCAATCAATAGCCTCACCTATTGGAGTTTTGCCACTAGCCTCCAGTCGTGGCGGTGTGAAGTGGTCAATGGTTACGAAGTCTTGCACTAGGCGCACTGGGCCGAAGGTGATCATTGCTACCTCGACACTCAGGGAGGCTTTCGTATCTTTCAGTACGTCCTCCTTAAAAGCCGCAATCCCTCGATTCAACTCCTGAATCGGCTCTCCCGCCATAGAGCCAGATGTATCGAGCAACAGGAGAACGGGGCACCGATTTTCCGGGTTCTCAACAAATTCAGGCAATCCTACAGGCATCCACTACCCCCACCAGAGCAATTTTAGTGATGGTTTCATTTTACACTACGCATGGGCAACACCAGCGCACTACCTTTAGGCAAGAGTCCAATAGTGACCTCAAAGGTAGTGCCGATCAGCAATTTAGGTGAATTAGCAGAGAACATGACTAATTCTTGTCCATCAAGCAGGACAATAGGACTGCCGTCGAATATTGAACCAGTGCCGCTAACAAAACCCACCTCAAAAGTCAATGTTTTCTGCCTCCATTTTGGAGCGCTAAAGTCAACATCTTTCAAGTCATTGTACTTCTGTCCAATCAGTTCAGCTCTGTCAAACTGAAAGGTTTGCAATTGCTGGCAAATTTCATCCGTAAACAAATTGAGAACCAATGCTGCTTTAGGTGTTTGGTTTTGGGACTCAAGCCAAGTATAATCAGCAGGAGCTACAATGCGTGAACTGACATCTTTGGTGCGACCAAGACCATCGCGGTAGGTTAAGTCTAAACTGTCGATGTCGTTGACATTTTCGCAAAACTTCTTCTCAAGAATTCCCACCAGTTTGTCGCTGGGTTCAATTCATATTTAATACCTTTGCTGTCTAACAATTCTTTCCAATGTCCAGACTAACCAACTGGCTGGCTTCTATATCCTGACAGTCTTACCGCTGCCGTCCAATTCAAATTCCTTGGGACGCTCAGAATTGACTTTTATTGCTTCGTGCATGGTCGCTCGTACTCTATCAGGGTAAATTCAATCGATTGAAGGCAAAATTGACCATTGGCAGGCTTGAATGCAAAGTTGCTTCATATTTAATACCTTTGCTGTCTAACAATTCTTTCCAATGTCCAGCTAAGTCTTTGCCAACTGGCTGTCGCTTCTTATCCCTGACAGTCTTACCGCTGCCGTCCAATTCAAATTCCTCGAAAGGGACGCTCAGAACGTAAGTGTCTTTTGGCATTGCTTCGTGCAGTCGCTCGTACTCAGGTTCAAGGGTGAATTCAATCAGCAATTGGCGAGAAAGTTCCTTACAAGCTTTGCGAGGGACTTCTAAGTTGGGATTTGCGGTTTCGACGTGCCACATCGCACTAGCAGCTAAAAATCGTTCTTCAGGGTCAGTCCAAGCTTCGGTCACATCGGCTCTTAAGCTCTCGTATAACTTGCTGACGGCTTCTTTAATTGCCTTAGAATCGCCGCCGCACTCCAAGTGGATTTCGCCCATCCTTTCTCGATAGCGTTCCTTAATATCTTGTGCCCACCTGACATAATATTTCTCCCATTTTTCTCGCTCATCTAAGTCAGAAGGAGACTCGAACAGGTAGCGAAATTCGTCGCGGTGGCGGCTTTTTAGACGAGTCGGTTCCCACTCTGGATTAACAGCCTCCTTAGCAATGCAATTGATAGCGGTGCCGTCTCCTATAGGTAATGGCACGGTTTTGTAAAGCCTGGGGTCGTCTTTGTAGTCAAATAGGTAGCTTGGGTGCTGTTCTGACCACTGCTTAGCCTTGGACAGCAGGGTGGGGTGGTGGTCTTCGGTACGAGTAGCACTTTTGGGGCTGTCCACTTCAATTTGCAGGGCATCAAACAGCTTTCCAAGAAGCTTCCGCTTCTGTTGATTGAATAAACTTTCTGGCTGTCCTGGTTCTGCTGCTGACGATTGCACTCTCCCGATTAAGGTAGCCACCCAGCCGATTTTATTTTGGGCGATCGCTACGGCAATTTGCCGCAATTTGGTATACTTGCGATCGCCATTACTATCGATAGCTTTAGTGTAGTCAACTTTCTCTCGCTTCTCAACTGCATCGTACTCATTCTCTTGATTAGCGTGCCTGGTTTCAGAGGCAATATTCGGCATCCGAGAAGCAGGCGTAACTACCAGTTGGTCGCCGTCAAAATCGCACTGGTGGTGCTGCATGGCTTGGTCGGAGCGAATGAAAACGCACCCTTTGTACTGCGTTAATTCAGGATGGTTTTTGTTGTCTACTGTGTAGCGGCGGATGTTATCTTTACTGACAATTGGGTATCGGGTAACGATAACTTCTGTGCCGTGCCGCAAGTGGGGGGCAACAATTGTACCGGGTTTGAGGTTTTCACAAGGTTGAGCCATTGCTGAACCGTGATGAATTGCTCCCTTAATTGCTAAGTCTTTCCACTTTTTAGCCAGTTGTTCTTGCATGAAATCGACGACTTTGGGAAAGTCGAGGAGTTGACCGAGTTTGTCGTTCCTCAAAATTGAAATTAGCCGGGATTCGTTGCGTTGGGCTTTTTCATCTGTTTCATCTTCTAATCCGCTGCTGTCTTCGTGAAGGCTAGATTGAAAAGCAGCTTTTTTGTCGTGCTGTTCGACTAAGTATTTGGCAAGTTGCAGCCGGTTGTTTTGCAAGTCAGCTAGCTTTTGGGCTTCAACTTTAGTTGGTGTGGCTATGTCAGCCTGAATAGCTGCTTCGGAATACCAAATCGAAAATTGCCAGGAATTTTCGTATTCAGTTACTTTGGCGTTGCCTCGATTTCCCAGTATAGCTTTGGGAAATTCGTAGTCGCCACAGGGGATAAGTTCAGCTAATTGCAATGCGGCAACTCCTTTGATAGAGGAGCGATCCATAATGATATCATAACCCAAGTCGGAGGTTAAATTAGCATCAGGCAACAGCGTTCCTTTGGCAAGAAAGCTAATTTCTGGAGTGTGGCAGTCTTCTTGTTCCCATTCCTGCATCCAGGCAAATCTGAATTGAAAAGGTCGGTTATAATTCCCTCCAAATTGTTGGGCTAGTGCCGGTGAAATTTTACCGTGACAGTCTCCGGTTTGCCACTTACGAGCTTTCGCTTTTTCACTAGAGTCATCGCTTTGAGAATCAACAATTTTGACTCGCAAGGTTTCGTCGTCAAGGGAGCTATCTAACAATTTGGCTCCTTGGTTGCAACTGCTAACTAGCAGTGAACCGTAGCGACAGGCGTGGTCGGGTTGAGTTTTGAATAAGCTCAACAGTTTGGTTGAGAGTTCTTTGTCTGCAAAGTACACATTTTTGCCAGAGCTGAAAGCCACTCTTCTGGTAATACCATCTCCGAAATCGATGTTTTTCAGAGGGTCGAAGCTGCTATCATTTGGGTCGGGTTTAACGATGCTTAGGGATGCTAATTCTTCAGGTTCAAAAAGCAGTTCAAGCAGGGAGTTACGCAGCACTTCTGATTCAGCTTGGTACCGCCCCTTTGCTCTACCGTCAGTCAAGGACATATCAAAGACTGGGATTTTTAGTCCTTCCCCAGAAAACTAAGCGTACCATCTACAGGCATTCCTTGTTTCCAAGCGTCTGCAATCGCCTTTTTGTCGGCAGAAATTACGGTTTTGGTTTCGACTCGGCCATAGAGTTCTGGTAGTTGAGATGAGTCAATCAAAACTTCACAGGTAGGCGGATTTTCCTTAACAGTAATCCGGCGGTGTTTGCCAACAATTTCTGAAGTTAACACGCCACACTCGTTGAAGTATAGAACGGTTTGGTCTAAGCACTCTCTCCACCCCTGGAGTTTGTTGATAGCTCTTGAATGCAGTTCTATCAAATACTGCATCCGGGCTGTAATTCCTGCAATTTCGGCATCAATTTGGTCGGCTAAGTCGGCATGGGCATCAACAGCGAGTTCCTGGGTTTCTTGGGTTTGCCAAAGGGATTGCAGCAGTTGGTCGATTTCTTCTGAGCTTTCTGCTGATTCTAGTTGATGCCAAAGTTGAGCCGCAGTTATTGAACTTTGAGCAAGCGTCGCTGTGGCTAAATTCATGCTTAGTATCCTCCGTTGATGCAGGTGTGATAATAATCGCGGCGTTCTTCGATTTGAGTAAGTGCAGCCATTGTTTCCGGGTCGGATTTAAGAGAGAGTTGTTTGTCGTTTTGAATTTTGCTAACTGGTTGAGAATGAGTTATTTTTTGTGAATTTGACTGGCTGACTTTTTGCATACAATTCAAAAAAAGTTTCTTCAAAATAGCGCGGCCTCGCTACTAAAAAAATGAGCCTTTAAAAATATGAATTATCCTATAGTTTTTTACCCAAAAGTGGTAATGCAGTTCTGCCATCAATATCCTTTGTTAGAGGCAACTTCTAGTTGTGCCACCTCATCCCAACTTCAAGAAACTCAACAATTCGGGAAACCTGTTGTTTTGCTGACTCCGCCTCAACCACCTGTGGTGTTACCTGTCAAGTTGCTGTGGTTAATTTGGGTGTTTTGGCTCTATGGTGCGATCGCACTTGGGCTATTAGCTATTTCTTGGGGTTGGCTGTGGTGGGAAATGCTGTTGGTAGTAGCTGCTTATTCATGTTTAATCGCGGCTGCTTATAGTTATGTGTTTGGTTGCCGTCAAAAACTGCTATCCAGATATAAGCAGCAAGTTTTTGAGTACAAAGAACAAAATATATTAGCCTATAAAAAATTATCCTCGAATAAACAGCAAGAATTTTCTAGTTTTAAGGTGGAAAAAGAAGGGTTGCAGACAGGTTTAAAAAGCGCAAAAGTTGAGTTAGATTCCAGAAATCGATCGCTCAAGGATTTGATGTCACTTCGGGTTAGTTCGACAGGCATATCTCAAGCTCGGCAAGGAGTGAGTGAACAACGCTTTCTGCAATATTTGCAGCAATATTTCGAGGAAGTTGTCCAAGCAGCAGAGTTTAAAATTCCGTCATCTCAGAGGAGCTATTCAGCAGATTTTACTGTAATTCACACTCCATCTGGACTCGGAATTGATGTCGAGATTGATGAACCTTATGCTGGCAAATCTAAGAAGCCCACTCACTGCTGCGATGCTGACAGCGATATGCGCCGCAATCAATTATTCTTAGAGTGGAATTGGATTGTGGTTAGGTTTACTGAAAAGCAGGTGGTTCAGGCTCCTTTGAGCTGTTGCAAATTCCTGGCGATTGCGATCGCCTTTGTAACGGGCGATCGCTCTTATTTAAAGCAACTGGAAACTGAACCCGATTTGCTGAGCGTCAAACCTTGGACAACAAGAGAGGCAAGGGCTATGGCTAAAAGCAACTATCGCCTTACTTATTTATCTGGATTTGGCGTCGGTTCTGCTTGCGATCGGCTTTCATCACAACCGTAACCGTTAATCATTATGGTAATAACTGTAATTTTTGATTTTCAGCTAAAATCCAGAGTGAATGACAGATTTTTTCGGGTTGTACCAAGGCAATTTTAGATGTTAACGGATTCATTAAAAGGGATAAAAAATAGATATGCTGTCATTTGAAGAGGGGTTCATTGAAAGTCAACAGCTCAACCAAAGACTTTTGCAAACGATTCGCTTAGTTGGAGAATACAAGGGAAAGCAGGAGTTATTCAAGCAACAAGCGCCACAAGTTTTAGGCACTTTGCGCCAAGCTGCGGTTATTCAGAGTACCGAATCTTCTAACCGCATTGAAGGCATTACTGTGCCGCTAGAACGGATTAAGAAATTAGTAACAGAAAAAACAACGCCGCGCGATCGTTCAGAACAAGAAATTGCGGGTTATCGGGACGTGCTAACTACAATTCACACGAGTTATAACCACATTCCTTTTAGTACAGGTGTCATTTTACAACTGCACCGCGATCTTTACCAATTTGCTGTTAATACAGGCGGGCGCTGGAAAACAGTGGATAATGAAATTAGCGCTACTTATCCTGACGGGACTAAAGTGGTGAGGTTTCAACCTACTCCCGCTTATGCTACTCCTGTGGCAATGGAACGCCTGCAAGAACGGTTTAATCGCCTCTGGGAATCGGGCGAGATAGAACCTTTATTGCTGATTCCCACTTATATTTTGGATTTCTTGTGCATTCATCCCTTTTTAGATGGAAACGGGCGGATGGCAAGGTTGCTGACTTTGTTGCTGCTATACAAAGCCGGTTATGAGGTGGGGCGATTTATTAGTTTGGAACGGATTGTGGAGAGAACTAAGGAAAGCTATTATGATACGCTTTACCAATCTTCCCAAGGATGGCATGAAGGGCAGCACAACCTGTTACCTTGGTGGGAGTATTTCTTGGGAGTCATGCTGCTGTCAGCTTATCGGGAGTTTGAGCAGCGGGTAGGATATGTTACATCCGCAAAAGGAACTAAAACGGCGATCGTATTGGATGCGATTAACAATTTGCCTCAAGAATTCTCCATTAGGGAATTGCAGGAACGGTGTCCGACAGTCGGAATTGATTTGATTCGCCGTCTATTGCGCCGGGAAAGGGATGCTGGGCGTTTGGAATGTCGGGGACGAGGGGTGGAGGCGCATTGGCGAAAGCAATAGATATCTCCCAAAAAGACAGTTCAGAACAGGCCGTTGGGCCTGTTCCACAATCATTATGGGAGATGTCTAATAGATAGCAGGAATTACGCACAAACAACTGGGTGTTGAGTTTAAGTACGAAACTTAACACCCAGTTGCAACTATTTATGCAAGCTAATGAAAGCGGTGTAGATCGGAAAATTGGCTTCTTAGTAATGGGGAAAAAGGTAATCGGTCAACTGTATCTCACAATGTTTAAAAACTGTTATGTTTCGTCCTAGTGGGATTGCATTTCCTACAAAAAAGCTGATTTGTCCTTTCAATTTTTGCACAGAGGGCAAAAACGTTTGTGATTTTTTGACCTTTTGATTTTCCTTTCAAAACTTTTGTCTGCAACCCAGCATTCTGCCAAGACAAAGTTTATTCCGCGTTCTCGGGCAGCGGCGCAAAATTTAGCACCTCTGCCTTTTTTATGTTTCCAAAGCCTTTCGTCCAAATCTTTTGTCCAGCCGACGTAATGTTGGGCTGGATGAGTTGAACATATCGGCTTTTCAAAGTGCAGAAGATACACGTATCCTGCCATTTTGTTTGCCATTTTTGAATGTGGTGAAAGATGTTTGCGGCTGCCGGAAAAACAAACTTGTCTCTCCGGCATAATTGAATTACCAGTCGATTTTTAGCTCACAGTTTTTGTTGCTGCCGTTGCTGCTACCGTTGTTGCTGTCGTTGTTGCTGTCGTTGTTGCTACCGTTGCTGCTGCCGTTGTTGCTACGGTTGCTGCTTTCTTCAGTGAATTGGAAGTTTAATGCCAGCAGTTCTTGCTCAAGAATTGACTTTTTGTCTTGGACTTTTTTGTTTCTCACAAGTCGCAGAGCGTGGATTATTTGGTCGAGCGTTTGATAGCTTGTTTGTTTAAAATTCAGTACAATTGTTGTTTCCCTGCCCATGATGTACAGTTCGTTTTCTGTTTGGTGGACGCAGGTTAAATTATTGAAGTAATAGGTGTAGGTTTGTGATAGTTCCATTTTTTTGTCCGATGCTTTATTTTTGGGCGCGACAGCGCTCATAAATTTGTTTTTTCGTAAATGTTAGTGAGTACGATAAAATGTATAAATAATTTATTTTTACCCATGTTGACTCACAAATTATTTGAGCAAGCACCGTCTCAATTTACTTAATAGTTACGCCAAAATAGTTGATAAATACGTTAAAAAAGCTGTCCTAATTAGTGGCAGTAATCAGTAATTGGTAGTCCTACCTGGTAAGGATACTTGGGGGGATAAAACGGTTGACCCACCGTTATCAAAACCCTGATATGGCAGAACTACCCAGGAATTTATGTCGCAACCATGAAATTTGTTAGCTAGCGCTTTTATTTAATAAAAGTCAAACTTTTAAGTGGCAATAACTAATCCAGTTCGATGTCTTGGATGCGCTGTTTATAAGGTTGGTTATTTTTTTGAATATCTTGCTGTTCTTGCTCAATTAATTGTATCCAGATATCATTCCAACTTGACTGTGGATTAACAAGTTCTGCATTCGGTAGCAACGATCGCGCATTTCGAGCGAGCATATAATCTTCTGCAATCGCTATAATAACGCTATCGAGTTCTTGTAAAAATTGTATCGGCAGTTGTGAAGCTCGTTCAATTCCTAGGTAAATTGTCGCTGGTGCTGTTGCAGAGTTTTCCTGTTCAATAAGCAAAATTGAAAGGGCTTCTATTGGGTTACAAGCAATCACAGCTCGCTCAATTTCTCCAGTAGTGGCTACCCAGAAAGCAGCTTCAGATGACAGGGAATGGGTTGTAGTAAAGTTGCCTCTTTCATCGAGAACAAAAGCGAAGCTGGCTTCCCCCTCAAGCGTCCGTCCTGTAAAGACAGCCTTTTCTGAGTCGGCATACAGCCAAGAATGAGAGTGCAATAAATCGAGTAACTCTAAAGGTAAACTGTACTCGACTGCTAGATGCGATCGCACTTTTTGCCACTGATTTTCATTCCTTTCAGGCAGGATTGATAATTGTAACTCTAACTCATTTGCTGTGGCAGGAATTGCAAGTGTAGTTGTTTCTAGCTCAGATTGTGACAACTCTAACTCATTTGCTGTTGCAGGAGTTGCAGGTGCGGTTGTTTCTAGCTCAGATTGTGACAATTCTAACTCATTGGCTGTTGCAGGAGTTCCAGGTGCGCCTGCTACTAACTCGGATTGTGACAACTCTAACTCATTTTCCTCTGCCTCGCCAGGGGCGATAGCTAAGTATTGTGGCTGCATTAAAGCTTCTATTATGGCGTTATCTCGCCCTCGATCGTAGCTAATATTTCGATGCTTTTGCAATCCATAAAAAGTGTAAGCTTTACCCAACTGAGTGCCGCTGAAAGCGACTCCATTTAAGTTGTAAGAAATCCCTTTACTGAACCCAGTTCGAGTTAGTCTGACTTGCACCTCTACGGCTTGTTGCTGCAACCGCTCAACGAATTCTGGCATACTTGGGTTGTCTTGGGTAACTTCATCAATTAGGTCTTGCAATTGCACCCTGACGCTCTTGTTTCCCTTGCTTTTTAATTGCCTGTGTTCTCCTGTAGTCTGAGCTCGCTTGTCTGTTTCCCAACTGGGTGTAACAGTTTCTAGGTTGTAGTTCCGTTCGAGTTGGCGAATAGTTTCTTGGCTTTTGTAATAATCCCAGCTATCGTCAACAACACCTCCATCTAGGCAAATGCGACTGGCGACGATGTGAATGTGGTCGTGTTCTGTATCGCTGTGCTTGACAACTGCGTACTGGTTGTTGTCAAATTCCATCGCTTTCATGTAGTTGGCTGCGATCGCCAGCCAGCGCTGGTCATTTTCTTCAGAATCTTCTAGTTTTTCGGTGCTATCGACAGATAAAGTGGCGTGAAAAACTGCTACTTTCAGGTTAGGTCTTAGTTGTCGGGCGATCGCAAATTCAGCAGCCAATTCTTCAGGAGTCTGTCCGCACATAGTGCCGCCAATCAGATAAGCGTCTTTTTTGCCCAGCACGTAGTTCAAACAGCCCCTAAAGCCTGTACCTTTGATTTGTTTGCCAATCATAACCGAAAAGCCGTCAGTTGCACAGAATCGATTGCTCAGGCGGTAAAGCCCAGGCTTGTTAATAATTAGCGTACTGTGGATTTGGCGAGGTTTGCAACTATTGCTTTAATTGCAGCTTGGTTTTCTCGAATGAGTTGCTGTACTCTTTCTAAGAGTCCTGTATTGACAACAACTGGTTCTCCCAATATTACAGCACTATTGCAAGCTTTAGCAATCTGATTGAGGTTGTTTCCTGCAATTCTAAATTGGGCATCAATCTTGCACAAAACTTGATAGGCTTTTAAATCAAATGCAGCTATAGGACGTGGTATGGCTCTCTTCAATGCTGCACGGCGCATGAAGTCACTCATGCTCAAATTGACTTGCTCTGCTCTGGCTTTAATTTGATTGTAGTCAGAGTCAGTTAGGCGAATGTGAATATGGTTGGATAGCAGCTCTCTAGTTTTGACGGACGGTAAAGTTTTCATAGTTTTTAATCAGTAAAAACCTTTTCCCAAGATACAAGTTAACAACTGTAATTAAAAACCGCTAATCAGGTGATTTTATCCCCTCCAATTGGAGAGGGCTGTTTAGACAGTTTATCAAAGTAGAGACTGACTATAATTTTCTTTATTTGTATAGAATAGTGGATTTAGGTGCGATCGCACTTGAATAAGTGATGAGCTTGTTGAATTGCTTTTGAAGCATTTTCTCCCTCTAATTTCTTAGAGCTATAGAATATTCAGCTTAAATCGTAGTACAAATAGTTACAATTGTCATTAAAGCTAAAGAAAGTATTAAACCCGACCTTACGGTTAGGCTTCCGTAAAAGGAGGGTGCATTCTTTCTCTTCCTGCACGTAAAAGTGCGATTTGCGATCGCAAAAACATTGCTTGCTACCAAAACTAAACAGCCCTAACCGACCTCAATAGACAAATGCACGCTCGACACAAAAAAGCAGCAAGTTGACCGAAAAATTCAGACGGAAAGCCGGACATCTTCGGGTAAAAACAGGTATAATGCAGTCCCTGCAAATGCCTGCATTCTTACTAATTTTGTACAGCAAATACCTGCCTTTATACTGAAAATGCCTGATTTTAACGCTCCACAACAATTAGCTATTTTTTAGCCTTTTTAACAACAAGTGAATTGACTTAATAGTCAATTGGAGTTTAGACTAAGCAAAAATTCACTCAGAAGAAGTTGAGTGTAAATTTTGTGAGTTTAGACAGAGGTAGAGAGGTTAACTAATCGATTTTGACGAGTTTTGAAACCGACCTTTACCCTTTTTGACCACAGGATACCGACATCTTGGAGTGCGAGGTTTTCCTGTTTGCCATCCATCGGAATTTCCTCGTCGTTTCGGAGCAACAGCCGGACTTCCAATCCTGATTAAAAGTGGAAGCATTGATTGTACAACCCTTCCAGGCGTCAATTCAGGCAGAGATGTTTGCCAGGGTAAACGGATTTCTCTGACTACATTTTTAGCTAACCATAATTGCCAAGTCACTAATGGCATCAAATCACTCCATCGTTCACCCTGTTCAGGAGTGCTCAACTTCGGCACAGTCCAATGCAAAGTTTGTTTAGCTAATCGATACCAATGTTCCAGGGCAAAGCGGCGTAGATACAGTTGCCAAATTTCAGCCAGAGACGGCATTTGGATACCAACCCAAACTAACCACAAAGGTTGACTATTTAATCGACCCGTTACAGTTTCTAGACGTTCGACTAAAATCAGAGTCATTGGATGTTTGGGACTACCTCGAAAATGCAAGTCATCCCATTTTCACGGGCCGAATTTTTCCGAGTTTGGGTTCAACAGATTCGAGGGTTTGTTCTGCTGCCCACCAACTTTGAGAGTCGTTGAGCTTAAACTGTTGACCATGAATTTTGGGTCTGCCTTTACCACTATAGGCTGGGGGTGTTGACCATAAGCAACGATTGGAGCGAATACGCATTAGTTTATCATCCGCGCTCGCAGCGGTGGCTTTAACCAAAGGAGCGCACCCATACTCACTATCAAATAGGGCGATCGGTCTATGCTGAAGATATTGACATACTTGTGCTAATTGTTCAGCGCCTTTACCGATTGGGTTGTCCCAACTGGTGATACGTTCGTGTCTCAAGGGCAGCGCCCAACGAGCGCTCATGGAAGGTATTAGTGCGATCGTACTATATCCTTGACCGATACCAACAGGTATGCCGTGAGGTAAGGCTGTGGGTTGATGTTCATAGGTACGTTCTTTGAGGGTACGTGCATGGGGTCTTAACCATGCTGTATGATCGATCGCTAATACTGGACGTTCGACTTGTGACATCTGTTGGATATATAGTTGCATCAATTGGTCTCGGTCTGGTCTACAATCTTGCAGCGCTTCGTAGACGCTTGACCACTCACGCCGAAATAAGGGATTGAGGGCTAAATCTCCTAAACATGAGACGTGGCGAGTCGTCATTATCGCGTCTGCTAGTTCAAAGGTGGCGTCTTTGGCATTGCCGAGACATTCATAAGCAAGTTGACGAAATTCCTGTAATTGTTCAAACTTCATGGCAGGTAGATTTGAGATTTTTAGCTGAATTCTCAATCTTCTACCCTTACGCTGTCTGTTGAAACTATCGCAGACAGTTTTTTTTCTGTTGCAAGTCTCCGAGAACGTCAACGGTCGCTGGTATCTATCTTATGGTTGAGCCTCATAGCCGATCGCCAGCGACCATTGCCGTTCTTGAGAACTGTTCGCTAGTCTCACAGCGATCGCACTTTTTGACCTGCTTAGTCTAAACTCCAATACAGAAGATTGCCTCTAATTTATATGTAGCAGTATTTTTCATGATTGGTATAACAACTGACAACTGACAACTGACAACTGACAACTAACAACTAACTCTCGATTGTTTTACAGCAGTTTGTAATGTCTGGGGGAGCCAATTGTCGTAGTGAGGATAAACAGGCAAACGCTGCACGAGTTGCCATCCCGCGGCTGCTAAAATTTCTGTTAAAGTTTGGTGTTGGAGGTGAGGATAATCGGGATTAACTTCATCCACTGGCCCAATTCCTCCTAAATCTCTAGCACCTGCTTCTAAGCAAGCGATTAATATGTCTGGCTTTGTCACTAAATTTGGCGGAATTTGTAAGGCGATTTCATCAGGTAAAATGCTGCGGGCGATCGCAATTAATTCCGGCATTTTTGTAACATCAAAAACTTCACCATCCCAACTTTGCTTATTTCCCGGACTGTAAGGTTGCAGGATAACTTCTTGAATATGATTGTAACAGGAATGAATCCGGGCGATCGCCTCTAATGTCTCCACCCAATCTGCCTCACTTTCCCCGATTCCCAGCAGCAAACCAGTGGTAAACGGAATCTGCAATTCCCCAGCCCACTCTAACTGTTGGAGTCGCAGCGCCGGCACTTTACTCGGTGCGTATCGGTGAACTGTTTTTAGCAAAGTCGGTGTCAACTGTTCCAACATCAGCCCCATGGAGACATTCACCTGTTTTAACTTAGTCATCTCCTCAAAACTGAGCGGACCTACATTAGTATGTGGCAAAAATCCTAGAGCAAGTGCCAGTTCACAAAGCTCATAAATGCGCTGAAACCAAGCTTTGCGCCGTTGACTTTGGGGATGTACCTCGCCACTGAGGATGAGAATTTCAATCACACCTTGAGTTTGCAGTAGCTGGAGCCGTTTTTCGGCTTGTGGTAGCGTCAGCCAAGGACTTTCCAGCGGTTCAGCTCGAAAATTGCAGTAGGTGCAGCGATTAAAACACTCGTAAGTGGGAACCAGCGTATGAGCAGGGCTGTAGGTGACGGTGCGGGACATTCCTTGGGGTTTTATACGATCGGACTTACACAAAAATTACTTATCTATAGCAATCCTCGCATCATTTGTGAGTTTCTTACTCCCGGACCTGAATAAGGTCCGGGTTGGGGTGGGGTAAAAAAACTTTACGACTCCTCCAAGAATTGCTATATATAGTTACAAATTTTGCTAGTGGCGATCGCCACCTGTTACTTATCTTAACATTGGCTGTAGTCCAGAATCTCCTTGTGCAACGAGATTCTGAGATTTATGCGATGGGCGGATTCTTAAATAATTTTCTATTTTGCCTTTGCAATCCTTGTACAGCAAGCATTTTATATTTATATCAGTTTTGATTATATAAATTATAAGTTAATCTGTTGTTGTAATACTTTACAAACCTTAGAATATGCTTTATGTTTATACACATGGCGGAACAAACAACCGCCACGAACATTGAAAACCAAATAAAGCAATCATAAAACCATGACAACAACCTTACAGCAGCGCGAAAGCGCCAATGTCTGGGAACGGTTCTGCGAGTGGGTCACAAGCACAGACAACCGGATTTATATCGGTTGGTTCGGTGTCTTGATGATTCCTACCCTCTTAACTGCCACCATCTGCTACATCGTTGCCTTCATCGCAGCTCCTCCAGTGGACATCGACGGCATCCGCGAACCAGTTGCAGGTTCCTTGATGTTCGGTAACAACATCATCACAGGTGCTGTTGTTCCTTCTTCAAATGCGATCGGCTTACACTTCTACCCAATCTGGGAAGCAGCTTCCCTCGATGAGTGGTTGTACAACGGCGGCCCTTACCAATTGGTAATCTTTCACTTCCTGATCGGCATTTTCTGCTACATGGGTCGTGAATGGGAATTGTCTTACCGCTTAGGTATGCGTCCTTGGATTTGCGTAGCCTACTCTGCACCAGTTGCAGCAGCTACCGCAGTATTCTTGATCTACCCGATCGGTCAAGGTTCCTTCTCAGACGGTATGCCTTTGGGTATCTCCGGTACATTCAACTTCATGATCGTGTTCCAAGCTGAGCACAACATCCTGATGCACCCCTTCCATATGTTGGGAGTTGCTGGTGTCTTCGGTGGTTCTTTGTTCTCCGCCATGCACGGTTCCTTGGTAACATCTTCCTTGGTTCGTGAAACAACCGAAACCGAATCGCAAAACTACGGTTACAAATTCGGTCAAGAAGAAGAAACCTACAACATCGTTGCAGCCCACGGCTACTTCGGTCGTTTGATTTTCCAATACGCTTCCTTCAACAACAGCCGTTCCTTGCACTTCTTGTTAGGTGCATGGCCAGTTGTAGGTATCTGGTTCACAGCACTAGGTATCTCCACAATGGCATTCAACTTGAACGGTTTCAACTTCAACCAATCGATTATCGACTCTCAAGGTCGCGTAATCAACACATGGGCTGATGTCATCAACCGCGCTAACTTGGGTATGGAAGTAATGCACGAGCGCAACGCTCACAACTTCCCTCTCGACTTGGCTGCTGGCGAAACAACTCCAGTTGCAATGGTTGCTCCTTCTATCAACGGTTAATTTTTAACTTTTGATAATCAAAAAGCGCTCCTAGAAATAGGGGCGCTTTTTGTTTGGGAAAATATATTCAGGACTAGAGATATATTTGTGTTTGCTATACAGCAGATAGCAAACAGATGAGAATTACCATGATTCAAGATGGTGAAGCATTACCGCGTCAACTTGCAGAGTAGATCTAAATTAGTCCCAAAATCCTTAGTTATAGCGAATCGCCATCATACCAGCGACCAACTTTAATTTAGAGACTGCCCTCAGTCGTGCCTTCAGACTTCTAAGGTGTTTCTGAGCGGGATGGTGTCAAAATTAAATATGGCTCCTAAGCTGTTAAAGATGCCAGGATTGTTTCAGTTTAGCTGTTGGCAGTTCCAGAATCTCAGCAAAAACAAATGTAGCCGATCGGGAGTAGCTCCTCACTGTCCCAAGCGATCTATATGTAAGGAGGATTTGTATTATGAAAGATGGACAAGAAGCACGCAGCGTACCCACAGCCGTGGTTGCCGGTGTTTGCGGGTTGGCTTTATTAACGGGAGGGAGCATTGCTTTGTGGACGGCCAACCGTTCCTCAACGTCAGCAGACACTCAGTCTACAGCTCCGACTTCTCCGGCACTTTCCCCGACTCCTGGGGAATCGCCTGCTGTAATTATCCCCGTACCTGCTCCAACTCCTGTTGATACACCCCAGGCTCAGACGCCAGCAGCTCAAACACCCCAGGCTCAGACACCAGCAGCTCAAACACCCCAGGCTCAGACACCATCAGCTCAAACACCCCAGGCTTTGACACCGCAGGTTATCAAGCCACAACAGTATCAGCCTAAGTCTGTGTCGCCGACGGCTACCCAGACAGTGCAAGTCTACTGGGTTAAAGATGGGGGAGGCAAGTTTGAGGCAGTTCCTAGCAAAGTAGCTCTCAAAGAAGTCGATCGACCTGATGCTGCCCTACAGGCTGCTTTTAACAGTTTGTTGGCTGGACCGAAGGATACAAAGGTTTTTAGCGAAATTCCCAAGGGGACAAAACTCAGGAGTTTGAGTGTCAATAATCAAGGAGTTTACGTCGATTTGTCTGCCGAATTTACTTCGGGAGGAGGCAGCAGTTCGATGAGCAGTCGTTTGGGGCAAGTGATCTATACGGCCACGAGTTTAAAACCGAATGCCAAAGTTTGGATTTCGGTGGAAGGTAAGCCCTTAGAGCTTTTGGGTGGCGAAGGGTTGGAGGTTGCTCAGCCGAGTACCCGTCAAACTTTCGATAAAAATTTTCCGGTGCCGTAATTTTTAGTCATTAGTCATGAGTCAGAAGGCGGGGAATAGGGACTGCTCGCTGATGGCTGATGACTTTTGACCCTGAGACTGGGGAGTAAAAATTAGGGCTTGGTATTCAGACTCAAGGCTCTAAATTGTTGGGCTTGTTTTTCGACTCTAGTCGCAAGCCGATCGCACACCATAGTAGACAACTCAAAAATCAACTCATCCTCTACCTTGTAATAGGCTGAAGTTCCTTCACTCCTGCGAGTGAGGATACCAGCTTGGAGCATGAGTTTTAGGTGTTTAGAAACATTGGCTTGACTGGTTTGAGTAGCTTCAACCAACTCTTGCACGCATTTTTCGCCGTCGCGAAGCAAGTTCAAAATTCGCAAACGCATCGGCTCGCTCAAAATACTGAAATACTCAGCAACTTGTGGCACAACCTCTTGAGGAACAGGCGGGGATAAATTCATCAAGCTCACCTGGGAGAAGCGATCGGGAAATAGAAGGATTAATTCTGTATATAACAATCAAGTAATCCTTCAATCCGGATTAATCCTCATCAAAACTTGACCGTACTCCACAGGTTCCCCATTTTGAACTAAGATTTCCATCACTTGACCCGATACCTCATCGGCATCGATTTCATTCATGAGCTTCATCGCTTCAATAATGCAAACTGTCTGGCCCACCTTGATGCGATCGCCCAGTGCCACAAAAGGCGGTTCATCGGGAGCAGCCGCGCGATAAAAAGTTCCTACCATCGGGGAAATAATTGACACCCATTTGGTATCCACAGGAGCAGGCACGGAGGCCAGCACGGGAGCAGGAGCCGAGGGTGCTGGGCTAGTGATATTTGCTGCTGAATTTTGGTCTACAGCAGGAGGTGACGCTAAGGTGGGGCTAGCAAAAGTTTCTGCGATCGGCGCGAGAGTCGTAACTACTGGATGACCAACAGCGACGGTTCTTGGTTCGTTGGCTGGAATGCCTTTGCGTACAGTCAGTTCAAGTTCTCCACTTTTTAACGTCAGCTCCGAAATGCCGGTTTGGTCTAAAACAGTTAGCAGTTCGCAGAGCTGGTTTAAGTCTAGTTGCACAGCAGATTCAAGGGTAATTGATAATTGAGAATTGAAAATTGAAAATTGGGAATCGGGAATTGGATCTATGCCACCACATGAGGAGGTAAAGAGATAGTTTTAAGCTTTGAGTAGTAAATTTTGAGTTAATTCCCAACTCAAAACTCAAAATTCACCACTCAAAACAGTCTTTTTATCCCTAGTCCTAGTTGCTAGTCTCTCGCCCAAGATACTTGTCTTCGCGAGTATCGATCCGAATCCGTTCTCCAACGGAAATAAATAGAGGCACCATGATCTGAGCTCCCGTGGAGAGGATGGCGGGTTTGCTACCGCCGGTGGCAGTATCTCCTTTGACTCCCGGATCGGTTTGGGTCACTTCTAAGACAACGGAGTTGGGCAGTTCTACTTCGAGGATTTGGTCGTTCCAGCGCAGGATGTTAACTTCCATGCCTTCATTGAGGTATTTGACCCGATCGCCTATTTCCTGGGAATTGAGGCGACTTTCCTCATAAGTTTCCATATCCATAAAGACGAACTGATCGCCCTCTTTATAGGTATATTGCATGGCGCTCTTTTCGAGGTTGGCTTGAGGCATAGTCTCCCCAGCCCGGAAGGTTCGTTCTACTACGTTGCCGGTTTTGACATTTTTGAGTTTTGTCCGCACGAAAGCCGAGCCTTTTCCTGGCTTGACGTGGAGGAATTCAATTACCCGCCACACGCCGTCATTGACTACAATTGAAACACCTGGTCGAAAGTCGTTACTGGAAATCATATAAATTTTTGCAGGCAATCCCGTCGCCCAAGGGCACGGGGGAACTACTGTCAGCTTCAAACCGCAGTCTAGCTGACGGCATCAAAAAACAATTGGCATTTTATTTTACCGTTCAAAGGGAGCAAGTGCTTGACTAATCTGTTAATCGCTGTGGGGAGTTGTCACTTGATTCTCCCTAGAGGGCGGACAGTGCTGTGGGAAGATGATAGAGGCCATAAAAGTTAAAGTTATGTTGCATTGGTCTAATTTCTCGATCGATACGTGCAAGCGCTGGCTCAAAACCACTGTCTTAGCACTCCTGCTATTCACTTTTTCCCTCAGCTTCAGTTCGGTATCCCATGCCAAACGCCCTAGCAGCAGTATGCCTGCGGGCAATGCGATTACAGACGGCCGGGCGCTGCTGCGCTACGCTCTACCTATTGACAATCAGACGGTGCGAGAGTTGCAAATCAGTCTCGAAGACATCGGCAACCACATACGCTCTAAACGTTGGGGTCCAATTAGTAGCGATATCAGCAAGGCTTCCAGAATTCTCAGCATTCGCGAGTCTGATATTTTAAAGAGTATTCCCGACGCGAAAAAGCCCGAAGCCGAAACTCTAGTGGCAAAAGTCAAAGAAGGAGTTTCGCAACTGTCTGAGGCTGTTGAGGCCAAAGACAGGGAAAAAGTGATTGACTTGAAAGCCAAAATACTCCGTTCGGTTGGTGACATCGAAGAGTTGATGGTGACCAAGTTTCCCTTTGAAGTTCCTTCAGAATATGCTAATTTGCCTCAACTGAAGGGTCGCGCTACGGTGGCTGTAGAAACCGAGAAGGGGACAATTAATGTTGTGGTTGATGGTTACAGTGCGCCGGTGACTGCTGGTAATTTTGTAGATTTAGTCGATCGAGGTTTTTATGATGGTTTGCCATTTATTCGATCGGAAGAATCCTACGTGCTACAAACAGGAGACCCCGAAGGTAAGGAAGTAGGTTTTATAGACCCAGCTACTGGTAAATACCGGAATATTCCACTCGAAGTCCTCGTCAGGGACGAAAAAGAACCCATCTACGGAATTACTTTAGAAGATGCGGGGCGTTATCGCGACGAACCTGTGTTACCTTTTTCTGCCTATGGTACTGTGGCCATGGCTCGTGCGGAAGCTGAACCAGATAGCGCTTCTTCGCAGTTTTTCTTTTTCTTGTTTGAACCGGAACTGACCCCTGCTGGTCTGAATTTGTTGGACGGTCGGTATACTGTTTTTGGTTACATGATTGAGGGAAAAGAAGTTTTGGATCAACTGAAGCAGGGAGACAAGATTCTATCTGCTAAGGTAATTAAAGGAATGGAAAATTTGTTGCGACCTCAAGTTTAATGGGAGCATCCCGATTTTGCATAGGCGAAGCATGACCGCAGACAATTTATTAGTGATAACCAGAGATTTACAGCGGTCATGCTTCGCCCCTACGAATATATTTGCCAAACACAGATGCACCCAGTTTAATCAATGACGGCGATTGCAATCGCTCTGACACAAAAGTGAAGGCGACTGAAATCGGTTGTTATCAAACCAAGCCCGCCCAGGCGGGCTATAAGATGTAAATGATGTTTATATCTGGGTTATTCAAATTATAAATTAGCACAAAAATATGGCATTATTAGAATTTTTATTGGTAATTGGAATGGGTGGATTTGTAGGTTTATTACTGATTAATAATTTGAATGAAAACAAACAAAAACGACGCTTAGATGAGGCTTTTTATCAGTTATTGGAAAATCAAAATAGTCAAATTTCGCTGATTCAATTGGCGGCTAGCGCTAGGGTGGAGGCTCAAGTTGCACAGCAATACTTAGATGCACAAGTTAAGATTTTTTCGGCGATTTTAGAAGTGGATGATGAAGGAGATACTTTTTACAGATTTCCTAGGTTGCGCTTGCCGCCGAGTTCGGTGAAGGAATGGTGATTAGCGCAGTGAAAAATTTCGTTCCCAAACCAACAACTCGCCGTTGTTGCCACCTGCTGCGAGGAATTGACCTTTGGGATGCCAAGAAAGACAGGAAAAGCCTGCTTCGACACCCTCAAGAATTTGCAGCAATTCTTGTGCTTCGTACCACAAACAAAGTTGACCGTCTTCCGATGCTGAAGCTAATAACAATGTATTTGGTTGAAAGCCGATCGCCTGGACGACTTTTTCATGTACTTCTAATCCCCAAGCTTCCCAACCGACACTTTCATCAGCTTGTCTTTCCCACACAGAAATGCCTTCTGAGCTCGCAGCAGCTAATAAAGGATCGCCCAATGAATTAGTTCGATCGGACCAAGCCAAATGTCTAACTTTGCCGGGAAAACCCTGCATTACCCAAGGTTCCGAGTTACCCCATTCATTAACAATTAAGGTGTTATCCATATTGCCACAGGCTAGATATTTGCCGGAAGGGGACCAGGAAATTGCACCTGTTACGGATGGTACGGATAAGATGTCTGGGTCATCATTCCAATCTGCCGCGTTCCAAACTTTTACACCTTGATAGCCGCTAATTGCCAGATATTTATCAACAGGATGCCATGCTATATCGAGGATTGAAGATGAATCAAAATTCAGGGTTACTTCTACTGTATTTTGATCGGCATTCCAAACTTGAACTGAACGACCCATACTGAAAGCTAATTGATGACCGTGAGGACTCCAAGCTAACTTATCAACCCACACACGCTGGTTATCCAAACTAGCAATTAATTCCCCAGAATTTACGTGCCAAATTAGCACTTTTCCATCTTGTCCGCCCGCAGCTAACAGTTGACTATCCGAAGAAAAAGACAAGCAATCTACTGATTTACCAGTTGCAGTTTGCAGGGGTTCCAAGGACAATTTATTGATTTTTCCGAGAATCCCTAACATAATTTCACCGGCGGCGGAACTGACTGCTAGAGTTTTGCCATCGGGCGACCAAGTAACAGCAGTCACGTAGTCTGACAGCATTTCTTTGGCGTGAAATTTCAGGGTTAGTTCGCTTTTATTTTGGTCGTTGTTACCCATATTTATTTAATCTGAGATGTTCCAGTATTCTCAATAACGGGCTTTCTGGCCAGTTCCACAACTGATGAATTCGCAAGGTTTCAGTTAAATCAGACACTGACGAAAATCAGCTTTTAATTGACTTTCATTTAAGTTGCGTCCAATGAATACGAGTTCGTTTTTCGGAGTTTCATTGGTTTTCCATGCTCTATCTGGTCTACCGTCAAACAGCATATGCACGCCTTGAAATACAAATCTCCTGTTTTCTCCAGCAATATTTAAAATGCCTTTGGTCCGAAAGATATCCGGGCCTTTAGTCTGCAACAATTGGGAGATCCAGTCGCTAAATTTGTTGCCATCAACCGCGCCGGATTCTTGGATTGCGATGGAAGTTACTGTGTCATCGTGTTCGTGTTCGTGTTCTCCTAAAAAATCGGGTTCAATTTCTAAAGCTCGATTCAAATCAAATGCTTTTACTCCTAATAATGCTGACATTTCTATTTCGGCATTGCGGGTGCGATGAATTTTTGCCATTACATTCATGCTGCGAATCCGCGTTTCTAATTCTGCTAATTCTGCTGGGGTGACTAAATCGGTTTTGTTCAGCAAAATGACATCGGCAAAGGCAATTTGTTCTTGAGCTTCGTCGGAGTCCCAGTGCTGCCATATGTGCTTGGCATCTACTACGGTGACAACGGCATCTAGCAGTAATTTATCCCGCATATCTTCGTCTACGAAGAATGTCTGAATTACAGGTGCGGGGTCGGCTAAACCTGTGGTTTCGATGACTAGGTGGTCGAATTTGTCCCGGCGCTTCATGAGGTTGCCGATAATCCGAATTAAGTCGCCTCGGACTGTGCAGCAAATGCAGCCGTTGTTCATTTCAAAAATTTCTTCGTCTGCATCGATAATGAGTTGGTTGTCGATGCCTACTTCGCCAAATTCGTTGACGATGACTGCAACTTTTTTGCCGTGTTCGTGGGTTAAAATGCGGTTGAGTAGGGTGGTTTTGCCTGCACCTAGATAGCCTGTGAGAACTGTCACGGGTACTGATTCGATCGCAGCAGCAGTCACCATATTTTACCTCACTTGTTTTATGATACCTGTCATACCAATTTAATGTGAAGTTGCATATATTTCGATCCCCCTAAATCCCCCTTAAGAAGGGGGACTTTGAGAAGAATGTTGTCCCCCCCTTATTAAGGGGGTGCCAGGGTGATCAGATTCTATGCAGCCTCATAAAAAATTGGTATCATTGATATTTTACACGAAACTTGTTGCTAGTAATAAAAATATTACGCATGGGGCTAGAAACCGGGTTTCTGCGAGTTTTGCCCACAGGAATGAGAAATATAGCCAGAAACCCGGTTTCTGAGGTCAGCGTGGGTGATTAATTGCTCATTATCGCTACAATGCGATCGCGATCGAGTTCTCTACCGATAAACACCAATTTGGTTTGGCGAAGTTCCGAAGGTGTCCAAGGGCGATCGTAAAAATGTTCGATGCGCGATCCCACACCCTGCAACACCATCCTCATCGGCTTCTTGGGAACCGCCACAAACCCTTTAATCCGATAAATCTCTTGACTTTGCATCAACGATTGCAGTTTTTGGACCAAAACTTCTGGTTCAAATTCGCGATCGGCAATAAAATAAGTTGAGGTAATATCATCATCATGGTCGTGTTCTTCCTCAGTGTCGTGATGGCTGGGACGAGACTCCAAATTATCCTCAACAGCCGCATTAAATCCCAATAACACATCAGGATTAATTTCGCCACCTTTGCAAGGTACAATTTTCACACTAGGACGCAATTCTTGCTGCAACCAAGTTTGGACTTTGTGGCGAGTTTCATCATCCACGCGATCGACCTTAGTCAAAAGTACCATATCAGCACAAGCCAACTGGTCTTCAAACAATTCCTCGATCGGCGTCTCATGGTCTAAACTATCATCAGCCTGTCGCTGCGCCATCAAAGCATCAATATCGCCCACAAAATTACCACTAGCAAGGGCTTCGCAATCGACAACAGCAACCACACCATCTACGGTAGCACCGGTACGAATTTCCGGCCAGCGAAAAGCTTGAATTAAGGGTTTAGGGAGTGCGAGTCCAGAAGTCTCAATCAAGATACAATCAATTTGTGCGCGACGCTTCAATAATTCTTGCATTGTGGGCAAAAATTCCTCTTGAACCGTGCAGCAAAGACAGCCATTTGTGAGTTCTAAAATATTGCTGCTGACATCTTCTTCTTCATCGCAAACTTGGCAGTCACGCAACAGTTCGCCGTCGATGCCGACTTCGCCAAACTCATTCACAATAACTGCGATGCGGCGGCCTTGATTATTTTGCAATAAGTGGCGAATGGCGGTGGTTTTGCCACTACCGAGAAAGCCCGTAATGACTGTAACAGGAATTTTGTGCATTAGTAATTTAGTTGTTGTTTTGTGATGGGATATCTCGTTCCTAGGCTCTGCCTGGGAATGTCGATCTAGAGGCTCTGCCTCGATCGAATAACTCGCGCTTTTAATACGAGGCAGAGCCTCTGGGTATGCGTTCCCAGGCAGAGCCTGGGAACGAGGAACAAGGAAACGATGAATACTCTAATTATGCAGTGGTGGAATTTTAGCTATAACTCCTTTTTTCAAAGCTTGAGGACGTTCTGACCAGGGCAACAAACCATCTGGTTTAGCATAGTATTGACTCGCGCATTCCAGTACAGCCTCGACGCTTTCCGATTGATTGGGAGGTAAGTCACCAAACAGATAAGTGTACTTTCCAGCAGCAGCAAAAGACACAGCACAAGAGTGACTGCAAGCACTCATGCACTCAACTTCTTGAATGTCAAATTCATCCGAAAATTCCCAATCCTTAGCCAGTTGCGACAAGTCTTCCAAGAATTGTTTGCCGCCACTTTTGCCTTCTCGCTTGCCGTTTTTCCAAACACTCGCGCAAGCAGTGCAAACAAGTAGACTGTGCTTGGTGCGTACAGTCTTATTAATTCCATTCATCATCCGTACCTCGCAGATGCGTTCCAAAGTGAGTTAGATATCGGCGGGCATTCTGACTTTAGAAACAACCTGTGTTTCATTACAGTTGCGGGACAGCGCCGGACTTGCACCGAACTTTCCCCGCTTCCTCTAGCGGCTGCTCCCCGCTAGAACCGATCGCAACTTCACATCATACCGCATTTGTCGCCATTTTGGGAAAAACTTAAGTTGGTAAGGTGAACCGCTTAATATCTAGTAGCATAAATTCACAGCCAGTTATTAATAAAAACTTTAGTGTTAATTTTGCCATCTTTTCAGGACTGAAGTCATATATAATAGTAAATACGATCGTCCGAGGATGTACTATGACAACATCAACAGAAATTCGCGAAGAAGTAGTTAAGGACAAAGTTGAGGACAAAGTACAGATTTATTACTCTTCTGAAGAGTATTTAATGCTGGAAGAGGTGGCAGAATTTAGAAGTGAATATCAGGATGGCAGGATAATCCCTATGGCAGGCGGAACACCGAATCACAATCAAATAGCTGTTAATTTTGGCGGAACGCTAAATTTTGCTACGAAAGGACAACCGTACCGAGTATTTATTAACGATTTGCGTTTGTGGATACCGTCTAAGCGACTTTATACTTATCCTGATGTGATGTTAGTGGCGGGGAAGTTGGAGTTTGCTGAGGGTAGGAAAGATACGATTAGTAATGTGGTGATGATAGCTGAGGTTTTATCGGCATCGACGGCGGATTATGACAGAGGTGGCAAGTTTAAACTTTTTCGTTCTATTCCTAGTTTTCGTGAGTATGTTTTGATCGATCAATATGAGATGCACGTTGAACAGTTTGTTAAGACGGATGATAATAAGTGGGTTTTGTCTGAGTATGATGGTGCTGATGCGGTGTTGAGATTGAGTTGTGTGGAGTTTGAGATGCGGTTGGGTGATATTTACGATCGCGTGGATTTTGAATCTGAGTCTGAGTCTGATGAGTGAGGGTGAAATCACCAATTTGGGACGATTGGAAATCGCGTCTACACAATAAAGTGGGCAAGTTTGTTGATACTAATTCGATCGCGGATATGCTATTTATTTTGAGGAAATTTTTACTTCAGCACGTCTGAATAACCAGAAGGACATTGTATGTCAGGAGAATTAGTAGCTGTTGGTGTTCCTGGAAGCTCTTTTGATGGTTGAGTGCTTTCGCAAAGTCTAGATTGTGTAGATGTATATTGACCATCAGAGGTTTTAGTTAAAAAAACTATGCCTGTATAGTTTTTTAATCCATCTATTTTGGCTAAACCGATTGCTTGCACCCAACGATTATCCTTACTCAAAACAATGCTATATGAGTAATTTTCTGTTTCTGACTTGATACCAATTCCCAATTTTTGTATGGTAGATGAAAAAGTGGCATACTCAGCGTAAAAAGCTTGTTGGGCTCTGTTCATTGAACTAACATACTGTTTTGCTTCTGTCTGTCTCGCCTTGTTTTGTTGATTTTGGAGATTAACTACTTGAACATTAGCGGGAAGTGTCGTTTGCTCAGATATTTTCTGAAAAGTTTTTACATTGGAACTAAAAGAGGTCGGTCGAGATTCTCCAATATTATCTAATTCTAAACGCAACTTACCATCCGCTGTGAAATCAAAAATTGTCCTCGTGGTAATTTTACCTCCTACTAATATATCCAGGTCTTTTTGTTGAGGATTTACGTTAATTTGATACTTCAGTTCGGTAGCTGAAGTGGGTGTCTCCAAAATAAATAACTTCCCTTCCTGCGTAAAGATTAACGTTACAGACTGACCAGAAATTTGCCCTTGCCATTGACCTATCAATTGTTTAGCAACAGAATTTTCAGGATTTGCATTAGCTACAGAAGTTGACGTTGAAGTTGACGTTGAAGTTGAAGAAGTTTGAGGATTCAGTAAATTATATAATCCAAAGCCAGCTAAGGCTAACACTAAAGTTGAGCCAGCACCAATTAAAGCCCATTTCCAAGGCGCAAGATTAGAGTTGTTTTGAGGGTTAGTCATAGTAATTACTGAGTGGTAGCTAGAACATAAACTGCCGATTAAAGAGAATTCAAGAATTAACTAAGGAGCAGACATAGTAAGAGTGTAATCGGTATCTCTAAGTTTTGACCGTACAAGAACAATGTAATTACCTACTCTTAAGTTGGTTTTAATTATTCCTGGCTTTGAGTTAAAAGCAGATGTATTTTCAAGTTGATATTGAATTACTCCTGTTCCATTTCTATCTGAATACAAAACCATTTCTACTTCGCTATTAACGCCACCCAAAGACAGACTAATGCTCGAAGGATTTGCCAGTTGAAAACTGTAAAATTTCTGTCTGTGTTTTAAATTAATACTCCCGTTTTTAGGAATCGTTTTTTCCTCTAAATAACCAACATTTTCTATTTGACTTGTATTGTTAATTATTTGCAGTGAATATGGGGTCTCTCTAGCTTTCATTTTTACAACAAGAATGTAGCTTCCCACACCCAATTCTTTTTCAATTACTCCTGTTTTTGACTTAATAGCAGATATATTTTCAAGTTGATATTGAATTACTCCTGTACCATCTCTATCTGAATATAGAAACATTTCTACTTCGCTATTCACGTCATCTAAAAATAGGCTGATATTACTGGGATTATCTATCTTGAAACGGTAACGATTCTCTAAATTATTAGAGCTAACATTACCAGCGAAGGGGCAAGAATGCTCCAAAGAACCAAGGTTTACGGTACTGCCATTTTGCTCTACTGTGCAAGGCTTTCCGTCAGCAGATAGTTTTACTGGAGATGGCGATGGCGAAACTGGCGCTGGAGTCTCTGACACAGGAGAAGGAGTGGATGTCGGTGATGAAACAGGAATAGGCTCTGGTTTAATAGGCTCAGGTGAAGGGGAAGAGCTAACTGTGCTTGGTGGAGTTGAAGCGACAGGTGTAGGCCCTGCAGGAGGTGAATTTGAACATTTCAAAATACCAAACCTACATAGAACCTCACCTCCAACAAGCCAAGTTCCTATATTTGCTACATTTGCGGCTGCAACTAAACCGCCTGCAATACCTCCCAAAACTATAGCAGCAATCCTTATTCTTCTTGTAGATCCGGTAGGGCCTCCACTACCGCCACTACTGCTACCAGTTCCACTGCTACCGCTACCAGTTTGACTACCACCGCTACCAGTTCCACCGCTACCACCGCTACCACCTGATGACATTAATATTTCCTCCTATGCTAATAATTGTTTTTCAGTTAGATTTCTTTCTCAGTCCTGGACGCATCAAGACCAAAGAAACCGGGTTTTTTACCTAATCTGCGGGCTGCGACGAAGAATTTTCGTAAAAAAACCCGGTTTCTGACCTCCCCTGCGTCCAGGACTATTTCTAATAACTAGCCTAATGTTGTTGAGAACGACATCAAGCTATTACCGTTGCTTTGTGCCTATTTTCACCTAATCATCTTTTATGTTTAAATTACTGACAGTGAAGGTATTGAATATATTTTCCAACCCTCCATTACTGAATACTAATCCTGTTAAGGCCCAACTTCCATCTGTATAACGAGAAAATGTAGCCTCCCCTGCGCCAGAGTAGTTTACTTCTCTTTGTTCCGTTTTTATCTTTAAATCTGATACCTGTAATGTAGCTACAGCAGTATTATTTTGATTTTCTCGAACTCCTGCTACCTTAATTGTACCATCAGATTTTTTCCACTTATTAACCATTCTCTCTGCTTTACTTGCAGACAGGGATTTATCTTGTTTAATTAAGTCACAGCCCGTAGTTAAAGTAGACAATACTCCTACACTACCAAGGTAAGATAAAGCAATAAAACTGAATGTTATGAACTTTTGATTTAACATGAAACTTCCTGTTACTCAGTTAATAGTCAGCAAAAAATGAACCTAGACTAAGGTTTGGTACAAGACTTAAGGGTCAACACTGTTTGTAGTGATTACATTCCAGTTTAGCAAATACACATCAGTCTTAAGACATAAAAAAGTAATAGAAAAGTAATAGAAAAGTAAGAATTAAGGGTATACACCAAGTGGTTAGACTATTTAGGACTTAGGCAGAAACCGGGTTTTTTTACGAAAATATTGCATCATAGCCTTTAATATCGGTGAAAAACCCGGTTTCTTTGGTATTGATGCGTCCAGGACTGACTATTGCGCTATAATCTAGTATTGGAAAGGTTTTAGGTGTGAGAGGAATTTGATAGATGACCGTTGACGAAGCCATCGCGATCGCAGAAACAGCCCTTAACTACGATCGCCTCAACAAAGTTCAAGAGATAGTGTTTCGTCAATCCTGGGAAGGACGGTCTTATAAAGAAATTGCAGCCAGCACAGAATATGAATATGATTATATCAAAGATGCTGGTGCTAAACTATGGAAACTACTATCAAAAGCACTAGAAGAAAAAGTCAAAAAAGATAATCTCAAGTCAGTCTTAAAGCGATACTTACGGCGAACTCAAGTGAATCTACAGCGAAATCTGACCATCGAAGTTAATCTCAGCGGAGCAAATCTCAGTGGCGCAAACTTAAGTGGCGCTAGATTATTCGCAAACTTGAATGAAGCTGATTATGTTCAAGCTGATTTAGATAAAATAATCAATGCTGACAGTGAAACTGAATTATATGACTCTGAAAAAGAAATTAACTGGAATGGTTTTTGCTTTCACTGCGACGCCCAAGTGAAAATTGCCGAAATACTCGATCGCACTTCCACACTCTTCATCCCCAACTCCCAACTCCGAATCACAACACCAGAAGGTAGACAGAATCTAGAAGCTGACTTTCTGATCTTCCACCAAAACAAGTTAGGACTGCTAAAAATTGACAGCGAATCATGCCATCAAAACGCCACAGAAGATGAAATATGCGAACTTTCGAGAGATTCAGGCATCAGTCTTGTCAAACATTACGATGCTACCCGATGCAGCCAACAACCCGATTTAGTTGTGCAGGAGTTTTTGGAAATATTGAGTCAGGCGTAGGAAAGTTTTAACTCTGCTTTTAACTGTTGTAAGTCTATTGTTTCTCCCCTCTGGGCTTGTTGAATGCCCGATCGCAAATCTGCCATAAATTCGGAATCAGAGAGAATTTCGATGGTTTCTAACAAAGATTCAAATTGTTTAAAACTGAGAGCAATAATTGCCGGTTTCCCATCCTTAGTGATGATAGCTGGCTCTGTTGCTAAGTCATCGGGCCACTTTGGCAGTTGTTGTTGCGCTTCTGTAATTGTCAGGTATTTTGGCATATTTGCGGAGGTTAATTTTTATCATTATTATAGCATGGTTAATTCAGCACAATATCTTCGTTGGTAAAGATTACATCCTCATAGATAGCATCCATGCTAGCACGAAAGTCCACACTAGCCAAATGAATTTCGCTTCCTTGCGTGTAAGAATGCAAAACCCACAACCCCTCAGCATTGCGGCGAAAACACTCCACCCGCTGCCGCTTTTGATTAATTAACACATACTCTTGAAGCGTTTCTAATTCTTGATAGTCAGCAAACTTGTCACCCCGATCGAATCCTTCTGTACCTTTTGACAAAACCTCGATAATTAAACAAGGATGTCTTTTAAAAGATCGAAATGCTTTGTCCCGTTCATCACACGTTACCATCACGTCGGGATAGTAATAAATATCCCTAGACTCAATCCTAGCTTTCATGTCTGACATATAAACACGACAGCCACTACCCCGAACATGATTTCTCAACAAGGTAACTAAGTTGACACTAATAGTTACATGAGCATCACTTGCACCGGCCATTGCGTAGGTTTCACCCTGAATATACTCATGTTTAACCGGGCTGAGTTCTTCTAATTTCAGATACTCTTCCGGCGAGATGTAATTTTGGTTTTGATTTGCAATCATTGGCTTTCTATGGAGTTTTTTGTGATTCTGATTCCGACCACTTCTATAGCAGTTGACAGTTGACAGTTGACAGTTATATATATAGCGATCCTAAATCATTTGTGAATTTCTTGCTCCCTCCCCTTAGCAAGGGGAGGGTTGGGGTGGGGTAAAAAATTTACGATTCATTTAGGATTGCTATAGTAGCTATTTCAATCGCCCAATAGTGACTTTAAAAAACAAGGTGGGCATTTGCCCACCTTACAAAATTAAGCAGTTTCGTGCTGTTGACGCCAAGCAGGATGCCACAACAATTCCGCAGTCGATCGCTTCTCGACCATTTCCTTGGTAATCGTACAGTTAGCTACATCCTTGCGAGAAGGCAACTCATACATAACATCGAGCATTAATTCCTCTAAAATGCTGCGGAGAGCTCTGGCACCAGTTTTGCGGCGACAGGCTTCCTGGGCGATCGCCCGCAGCGCCTCTGGTTCAAATTCCAACTGCACACTATCCATATTTAACAACTTTTGATACTGCTTCACCAGAGCATTGCGAGGTTCAGTCAATATCTGCATCAAAGCTGCTTCATCCAGGGGTGAAATCACTGTCACCACAGGTATGCGCCCGACAAATTCAGGAATTAAACCAAACTTCACTAAATCATCAGCTTGTACCTGTTGTAAAATATCCGCAGCCCGCTTATCTTTTGGTAACAAAGTCGAGTTGCTGTCAGTTTCGACTGGCTGAATAAACCCTAAAGATTTTTTACCCAAACGCTGTTCAACTATTTTTTCCAAACCGACAAAAGCACCGCCGCAAATAAATAAAATTTTGCTCGTGTCAATTTGAATAAAATCTTGGTAAGGATGTTTGCGGCCGCCTTGGGGTGGCACGTTAACCACCGTTCCTTCCAACATTTTCAGTAAGGCTTGCTGCACCCCTTCTCCTGATACATCTCGCGTGATTGAAGTGTTTTCACTTTTGCGAGCAATCTTGTCAATTTCATCAATATAAATAATGCCGCGCTGGGCCGCTTCGACATCAAAATCTGCCATTTGCAACAGTCGCAACAAGATATTTTCTACGTCGTCACCAACATAGCCGGCTTCCGTCAGGGTTGTGGCATCGGCTACTGCAAAGGGCACTTCTAGCATTTGTGCCAAACTTTGGGCTAGAAGAGTTTTGCCGCAACCTGTCGGCCCGACTAGCATGATGTTAGACTTTTGTAGTTCCACATCGCTGTCTGAGGCAGGTTTGCTACTATCTTTGGCTTGGTCAACGCTTAAGCGTTTGTAGTGGTTATAAACTGCTACTGACAGAACTTTTTTGGCTGAGTTTTGGCCGATGACGTGGCCGTCTAAATGTTGCTTAATGTCTGTTGGTTTGGGAATTTTAGCTAAAGTGATTTTGGATTTGTTCGATCGACCCTGGCGTCGTGTTTTTTGTCCTTGAGGATCTTGAATTTCTGACTGGGGCGCTTGTTGAGCCACTAATTTGCCAGAGTCAAAGAATTCCTCTTCTAAAATTTCATTGCATAGCTCCACACATTCATCGCAAATGTAGACGCCGGGCCCAGCTATTAACTTGCGGACGTACTCCTGGGACTTGCCACAAAAGGAGCATCTGAGATGGGAGTCATATTTTGACATTATTTTCCTCTTAATTTACATTTGCGTTTGGCTGTTGGGATTTAGGGAGTTTTCTCCCGATCGAACATTGTGCTGTTCTCAGGAAGGTTTGGCGATCGCATACCCAAGCCACTCCAGCTTCGCGCTCTCTGTCTCTAAGTTAACACTTTTGAGGCCTCAGTCATTAGTCATTATTCATTAGTTACAAATCAAAATACCAATTTCTGATACAGACATTCGCAAAATTATACACTCAAAAAAGTTTCCTTCTACCTTGAAAAACTGACTTACCATTTTTTGTATTCCAGAAATTTTCCTGACATGATTATTTTCACCCGATCGCCTTTGGGGTCAGCTTCTTTCTCCACATCCAAAGTAAAGTCGATCGCGCTCATAATTCCGTCCCCGAATTTTTCGTGAATCACTGCTTTGAGAGGCATTCCATAGACCTGCATAATTTCATAAAACCGATAAATCAGAGGATCTACCGGAACTGTGGCATCTAAGGAACCTTTGAGGGGAGGTTCTGATAGAACCTGAGCCATCTCGCCATCGAGTCCCAAAGCAGACACAATTTTTTGTGCTTCCTCTGCCGATGCAGTTGCTTGACGATAAATCACCGCTGCAATCCAAACTTCATCCCGACCTAGCAATTTTTCCAAATCTGCAAAGCTAATTCCCTGAGCTTTTTTAGCTGCCAAAAGTTTTTCGGTAATATTTGAAATTGCCATTAAATTTTCTCCATATCGCTACGGTGTAAGATGTGAAATGTATCTCATATTTTTCATCTTTTGTCAATAGCAAATCCCGGAAATATGATAAATTGATAACTCGTTGCCAGACCAATAGCCAATCTCGTCATTATTATCGACAACTGGCGATTGAGAGATCCGCGATCGCTTCTCTACAAAAATGGTACAGTTACCAGTACGTGTAATCAAAATTACATACTCTCTGCTGTGCGATCGCCAGTACCCAGGGTGGGTCTGATACCCGATCGCACCGGCAAAACCCCTTTACCGCTAACAAGTGACCACTGAAAAAAATATGGAGATTAACACCCAAGATTACAGCATCCTGTACGATAGCGCTACTGATACAGTGACCTGCTGTGGCTCTTTCCGGCTCAGCCAAATGGAAGAATACGCCCCGATCGTACAGTTGCTCAATGATGTGGCTGACGGCGAGCAGAAGACCATTACTCTCGATTTGCGAAAACTCGAATTTTTAAATAGTTCAGGGATTAATATTATATCAAAATTTGTGATCAAAGTCCGACAGCAAAAAAGTATTCAGATCGCAGTCAAAGGCTCCAAGGAAATACCGTGGCAGGGAAAGTCCCTCAAGAACTTGCAGCGACTGATGCCTTCCTTGCGATTGGAATTGGAATAGTTAATCCATCAAGGTAAACGTGAGATCAAAGCTAAGTCGGGGAAGCATAACTAGGGATTTGCAATACAGGAAAATAAGTCATAGTTAAGTTCGCAGCAAACGCTAAAAAACTGCGGAACTGACTCCTACAAGTTACCAATTTTCAATTGCTATGCAGGAAGAACCATCGAAAGAACAGTTATTTTTGGAAGTTCAGGCTCTGCGTGCAGAACTGGAAAACTTGAAACGCGAAAAAGCCGATCTAGAAATTTTGCTGGAGACGACAACGGAACACTCGGATACCATAGAAGCTGACTTGCTATCAAAAGCTGAGTTGGCCGTGCGTTCAAGCGAAGAGCAGTTTCGGGCGATCGCCTCAGCAACTCCCGTTCCTGTACTGGTTTCTCGCCTCTGTGACGGTTTAATTCTGTATGCAAACGCTCAAATGGCTTCTCTCCTGGATACACCCTTAGCAGAATTGATCGGGCGTCATACCCCAGACTTTTACTTCGATCCCGCAGAACGCTCAAAGGTACTCGAAATCCTGGCCACAAACGGACACATCAAAAATTACGAACTGCACTGCAAAAAGGCAGATGGTAGCAGTTTCTGGGCCATCATTTCCGTTCAGTCCCTGTTGTTCAATGGTCAGCCCACAGCGTTGTGTGCCTTGTACGACCTTACCCAGCGCAAGGAAGCAGAACAAGCACTCCAAGAGAGCGAACAACGACTGCGCCGCCAAAGTCTGGCCCTGTTGCAGCTAGGTAGGCAGAGGACGATCAACAACGGGGCGCTGAATTTGGGAGTTCGAGAAATTACCGAGGCGGCAGCGCGCACTTTGGATGTGGAAAAAGTGAGCGTTTGGCTGTACAATCATGTCAGATTTGGAACTCGCTACGCCACAGATACTCAGCCAAATTTGGCTGCTAGAGCGATCGCCCACAACCAAAGTGTGGTCATCAATCGAGAGGCGATCGAGCTTCCAGCAGAGCATCAGGTCTATCATTCTAAGTTGACAACCCAAAACCTCAAATTAGTTTGTCTCGATTTGTACGATCGGACCAGTAAAAGCCATTTGAATCGTACAAAAAACCATATAAAAGTTTCCAATTTAAATGGAGAAGGCGATGCAGGCGACGAAAACAATTCATCCCCCAATCCTTTAGACTCGCCATTGACAAATCAAAACCCTGTAACAACATTATCTTTAGAAGCAGAACATACCCCAATCCTAAACAAGGAAAGTAGTCCAAATTCATCCCTGTTAAATGTAGCCATTAGGCTCGGCGGCCAGATAGTCGGAATCCTGTCTCTGGAAGATATCGGAGCACCCCGCCAATGGGCCTTGGAAGAACGAACCTTCGCCGATTCTTTGGCAAATTTAGTCGCACTGGCGATCGAAGGATTTGAACGCCAGCGAGCCCAAGAAGCCCTCTCCAAAGCCAAGTCCGAACTAGAAATCACTGTCAAGCAACGCACCGCTCAACTCACCGCCACCAATAAACTCCTCCGCATCGAAATTGCCGAGCGCAAAAAAACCGAAATAGCTTTACAAGAAGCATTGCACAAAGCCGAAGCAGCTTCCAGAGCTAAAAGCACTTTTTTAGCCAACATGAGCCACGAACTGCGGACACCCCTCAACGCCATTATCGGTTACAGCGAAATCCTAGAAGAAGAAGCCTTAGAAGCAGGGTTCGAGGACTTAATTCCCGACACTAAAAAAATTCAGACCGCTGGTAAACATTTACTCACTTTAATTAATGATATTCTCGACCTTTCTAAGATAGAAGCTGGCAGAATGGAGCTTTATTTAGAAGATTTTCACCTAGGTAATTTAGTAGAAGAAGTCGTAGCAACTTTGTACCCTTTGGTTGAAAAGAATCGCAATCAGTTACAATTTTTTTCCTCTCCTGATTTGGGAGTAATGTATGCTGACTTGACTAAAGTGCGGCAAATTTTGTTTAATTTACTCTCCAATGCCCTCAAGTTTACGCAAGAGGGAACCGTAGTCATCAGCGCAACTCGCGAATTAACAGACGGCACTGAATGGATTTATTTGCGGGTAGCAGATACAGGAATTGGAATGTCTCCTCAACAACAAGAGGGTTTATTTGAACCTTTTATTCAAGGAGACGCTTCTACCACTCGCAAGTATGGAGGAACTGGTTTAGGATTGGCAATTAGCCGTCTGTTTTGCCAGATGATGGGAGGTGATATCACCATTGAGAGCGAGTTAGGTGTAGGCTCAACTTTTACTGTACAATTGAAAGCAAAGGTTGAGGCTAGTTGTTAGTTATTGGTTATTGGTTATTGGTTGTTGGTTATTGGTTATTTGTGATTCAGATCGCAATTAACCATGTCCTAGATCACAAAGTAGTGTGTGTCACCAGCCTACAATGCCTTTATTATCAGGCCATTACGCTACGTTAATATCAATCCAGCCTCAAACTGCGTGAAAATCGTGATTATTTAGGAGTGCATCAAGATGATTACACCTTCCAATCAACCTCTAAAAACTAACCCTTTTAACACTTATCGCGATCCAGTTACAGGTAAGTGGACTGTAGTGCAAACTGTTGAAAATCACACCCAAACGGACTCAACTTATCAGCCCAAAGTGGCGGGTAAAAATGAAATCAAACTAGAAAGGATTCCCAGTGCTTCCCCACCGGCATTGCTGAACTCAAAAAACTTTTCTTTCCCCTTGTCTGTCGTCCAACACCAAGGCAAAAAATCTGCTCATTTTAAATCATTATCCCATTGAATGATGAATAAAAATCCAAGTTTATAGGCATAAGTACCTGTTTTTCTAACCAAAAAAACGTTGAATTATTGCCGATAGAAACGGATTTTATATACCTAGCTCAAAAGCATTTGCTTCAGAGCAAAAATCAAAAATTAGCAGAAGTTGTCAAAAAGTGATATAATTCAACACACATTCTGTAACCCCCGCTGTCTAGATAACTATTCATGAAGGATTCGCTAGATCGCTTCTTACAAGTTGTATGGAAAGACCGACCCATTCGCCAGCGGGGAACAGTCATCGTAGCTATCCCCGTAATTTGTCTGTTTGCTTCGCTGATAGTCATAGCAGGACTGCGAAACAGAGCGATACAAACAAGAAAGGAACTAGATAGCAATAAGGAAATGCTTCAGCAAACAAACCGCTTGTTAAAAACGGTGGTGGATGCGGAGACTGGTCTTCGAGGTTACGGGCTAACCAAGCGGCGGGCATTTTTAGTACCATATTTTGAAGCAAAGAAAACTTTGCCTGAACAACTTTCTGAACTCAAGACTATCACTAAAAAAAATCAAATTCAAAGTCAGCGATTTGCCGAAATTAAAAAAATAACGGAACAGCAAATAGATTTTTTGGAACAGACTCTAAAAAAGATTGACAATTCAGACATAAAAGTCCAGTCTCCGGAAATTACTCAGGCATTCACTGAAGGCAAATTTAAGATGGATAGGCTGCGGGAAAAATTTGATGCCTTTGCAGACGCAGGTGAAGCCTACAAGAACGTTCTAGACCCACAAATGCAGCAGTGGGTGAGTCTCACTAATTACGTCCAATTTACGGCTTTAGTGGTGGGCTTTTTGGGTGCCGCAGCTTCTTGGTATTTATTTGATAGTTTAGAGAAAGAATTGAACCACCGGGAAGTGAGTTTGCAAGAGAGTAAAACTCGCATTCAAGCTGTAGTCGATCATGCAGCGGACGGCATTATTACTTTGGACGAAACAGGCACTATTGAGTCTTTTAATGCTGCTGCTGAACGGATTTTTGGCTGGAGTGCCGATCGCATAATTGGCTCAAATCTCCGAAAACTGATCGCCAAACCTCAACCATACAAAAGCACTGGCGATTATTCCATTGAATATTTTTTGCTAAATCCTGGTGCTAAACTCAATGTTTATCAGCAAGAAACAGCCGGAATTCGCCGGGACGGCAAAAAAATTCCAATGGAGGTGGCAATCAGCGAAATGCAGTTGAAAAATCAACGTTTATTTATTGCAATTTGTCGCGATTTGGGACAGCGAAAACAAGCTGAAGAAACTCTGCGCAAGCAAGCAAAAATGCTTGACTTAGCCAACGATACGATCGCCCTACTGGACTTGAAGGGCAAAATCTCTTATTGGAACCATGGGGCGAAGCGACTCTACGGGTGGCGCAATTCCGAAGCAATGGGAAAAAATATTCATGAACTTTTGCAAACAGAATGGAATCTGCCCTTTGAGGCAATTCAAGAGGAGTTTTTTTCTACAGGAGATTGGCAAGGTGAACTGGTGCGTACTAAGCGAGATGGCACAAAAATCACCGTAGCAAGTCGCTGGACTTTGCAACGGGATGAAGAAGGGGAACCCCTGGCTATTTTGGAAATTAGCAACGATATTAGCGATCGCAAATTGTCCGAAATTGCCGCTTCCGAAAGCGCCGAAAGGTTTCGCGCCACCTTCGAGCAAGCCGCCGTTGGGATGGCCCAAGCAAATCTCGAAGGCAAGTTGCTGCTAGTCAATCAAAAACTTTGCGAAATTTTGGGTTACAGTCGAACCGAACTGAGTGAGAAAAACTTTAAAGAAATTACTTTCCCCGAAGATTTGGAACCAGAACTGCATCATTTGCAACGCTTATTAGCAGGAGAAATTGAAACTTACTCTATGGAAAAGCGCTATATCGGTAAAAATGGAGAGTTGATTTGGGCAAACTTAAGTGTTTCCCTGCTGCAAGAACAAAATGGCAATAAATATTTAATGGGTGCTGTAGAAAATATTATGGCACGCAAACAAGCTGAGGAATTTTCGCGATTGCAAAGAGAAGAATTGAGGTGGATGGCGGACACCCTAGCTAAATTCAGCAATAATTTAAGAAAGCAGAATGAAGAATTAGAGCAGTTTGCCTATGTAGTTTCTCACGATTTGAAAGCGCCATTGCGGGCGATCGCCAATCTCAGCAGTTGGATAGAAGAAGACCTCAGCGACTCGATGACAGACGATACTCTACACCAAATGAACCTACTGCGCGGCAGAGTGCACAGAATGGAAGGTTTGATTGAAGGACTGCTGCAATATTCCCGCGTCGGACGGATGCAAGTGGCTTCCGAAACAGTAAAAGTAGATAAGTTATTAGCAGAAATAATTGATTCCCTAGCACCCCCACCGGAATTTGTGGTGGAAGTGCAACCAGGAATGCCAACTTTTGTAGCAGAAAGACTGCTCTTACAACAAGTTTTTTCTAATTTAATTAGCAACGCCATCAAACATCACAGAAGTCCCACCGGTCATATCACCATCTCTGTGGAAGACATCGGTGATTTTTATAAATTTGCTGTAGCAGATGACGGCCAGGGAATTGCGGCTCAGTATCACGAGAAAGTTTTTGTAATTTTTCAGACTTTGGAAGCTCGCGATCGAGTAGAAAATACTGGTATTGGTTTGTCCCTGGTTAAGAAAATTGTGGAAAATCAAGGTGGAATTATTTCCTTGGAATCGGCAGAAGGTGAAGGGGCAACCTTTCGCTTTACTTGGCCTAAGCAACCTATTAAGTAGAAAGAAGAAGTCACCCCCCCTAGGGCGTGTTGTCAAACTACTCCTTAAGATTTAGATCCCCCTAAATCCCCCTTAAAAAGGGGGACTTAAAGACTCTTTCCCCCCCCTTTTTAAGGGGGGCTGGGGGGATCTTTGGGTTTGAAAACACGCCCTAGCCCCCAGGGCTGTTTCATTCTCCGAAAAACAAGGATGAGTTAGAGGTAGTGCCTAGTGCCCCGGTGCCTAGCGGGAGCATCCCGATTTTGCATAGGCGAAGCATTCCGACAGACAATTTATTAGTGATAACCAGAAATTTATAGCCGGAATGCTTCGCCCCTACGAATATATTTGCAAAACACAGATGCACCCTGCCTACCCGCCTCACAGTTACTATTAATTTGCTGTCTTTCTGGTCAAAATTCCTTGACTGGGACTTAACAAAAAAGCTAGCAAAAATAACCCAAAAATAACCAACACGATCGCCGCCCCGGACGGCATATTCAAATAATAGCTGAGATACATACCAGTCACACTAGCAGTAATCCCAATAATTGCTCCCAATCCCATCATTAAATGTAACTCTTTCACCAACAAATATGCAGTAATTCCCGGCCCGATTAACAGCGCAATCACCAACAGAGCCCCCACGGTTTGCAAACTCGCAACAATCGTCAAGGTAATCGCTGAAATCATCCCTAAATAAATCCAGTTTACAGGCAAACCGCTGGCCTGAGAGCCCAGGGGGTCAAAGGTATAAAACAGCAGTTCCTTATAACATACTTTCACCGCCACCAAAATTATCAAGGTGGTGACAAAAGTTTGTTGCACGTCTGCTGGTGCAACGGACAAAATATTGCCAAACAAAAAACCGTCTAGGTCTAACTTGGTGGTTCGCAACAAACTAATCAGCGTGATGCTAATAGCTAAAAATGTAGACAAAATTAATGCCATAATTGCATCTATTTTGATTCGGGATTGTGACTGAATCCAGGCCATGATGCCAGCACTGATTATCCCTGATATAAACGCGCCGATCGCGATATTGAAACCCAAAGCAAAAGCTACGGGTAATCCAGCTAGCACGGAATGGGCAATCATGTCAACCATCATGCCCATTTGCTGTACAATTAAATAGGAGCCGACCACCGCGCAGAGTATTCCTAGTAATACGCCGATCGCGATCGCATTACGCATAAACTCAAATTTCAAAGGCTCAATTAGTAAGTTTAACATTTATAGGACAAGGAACAACGCAGCAGGAAACAATGCAGCCATAATATATAGCCCAACCCTGCACAGGCAGGATGCCCGTGCTACGATGAATTTTACAGGTAAAAATAAATTTTCATCGACCTCAAACCGAAACTAAACTTAAATCATAACCATAGGCTTTATGAATATTAGCCACTGTCAGCACTTCTTTACAGGAACCTATCGCAATTAACTGTTTGTTCAATAACAATAAATTATCATACTTTTTTAAATTTTCTCCTAAATCGTGACTAATTACTAGCAAAGTTTTATTGGCGGCTTTGAGTTCAGCAAAAATATCAAAAACAATCTCTTCTGTTGCTTTGTCAATGGCATTAAAAGGCTCATCAAAGAAGAATAAATCGGCCTGTTGGGCGATCGCCCTTGCTAAGAAAATTCGCTGCTGCTGACCCCCTGAAAGTTCGCCAATTTGCCGATCGCGCAAATCCCACATTCCCACCCGCAACAAAGCAGTTTTCACCAATTCCTGCGACTGACGGGAGGGACTGCGAAACCAACCAGTCTGGACTGTGCGCGCCATCATCACCGCATTCCACACCGTAATCGGATAATCCCAGTCAATTTGCGATCGCTGCGGCACATAAGCCACCCGCCCCAACTGTTCCTTCAACAACCGCCCCTCATATTTTACCCTACCCCGACAGGCTGGAATCAATCCCAACATAGCTTTCACCATCGTGCTTTTCCCCGCCCCGTTGGGCCCGAAGACTCCTGTTAACTGTCCTGATGCTAAATGAAAATTGATGTTGTTCAGGGCCGAAATTCCTCGATAATTGACAGCCAAGTCTTGAACTTCTAGCATAATTTGAGATTTTGAGAACGATTCTTGTTTCCAGCTACTACAATAGAATAGCTCAAAAAACCAATAATGATTATCGTTTCTGAAGTCTTATGTTCCAGAAGTTGACGGAGAAAACCAGCAGAGTCAGCGTTGTGGCGGTTTTGGCGATCGCGCTAGGATTAGTTGGATGCAGTGAAAAGCCCCAAGCCAGCAATCCCATACCTGAGAGTCGGGCGACCAATTTGCCAAAAGTAGTGGCCACTACTGGTGTTATTTGCGACATCACTAAAGAAATTGCCGCAAGTTCGATCGACACTATTTGTTTAATTAAACCCGGAGATGACCCCCACGCCTATCAAACCAAGCCCGAAGACCGTAAGGCCATTGAAACGGGCAATCTGATTTTATACGCAGGTTACGACCACGAACCAAGTATCATTAAACTGATCCAATCTACTACCAATTCTGCGCCCAAAATCGCCGTCCACCAACTCGCAGTACCCAAACCACTCATGGGCGAACACGAGTACGAAGCAGAACACAAAACCGCAGCCAAACCCCATGAAGCAGGGGAAAAAGTTCCTGACCCTCATGTTTGGCATAATCCTCAAAATGGCATTCGGATGGTGGAAGTAATTCGCGATGAATTAAAAAAAGTTGCTCCTAATAACGCTGAGATTTATACTACAAATTCCGCCAAATTAATAGCAGATTTACAAAAATTAGATACTTGGATTCAAGCTCAAATTGCGACGATTCCCCAAGCTAAACGCAAGTTAGTCACTACTCACGATGCTCTGAGTTACTATGCTAATGCTTACGGTTTCGAGGTAGCTGGTGCTTTGCAGGGTGTGACTACAGAAGAACAGCCCACAGCAGCTAGAATCGCCGAATTGTCATCAGAAATTAAGAGGGCGGGAGTACCGACAATTTTTGTGGAAACTACGACTAATCCCAAGTTGATGGAGACTGTGGCGAGGGAGGCTAATGTCAAAATTTCCGACAAGGAACTCTACAGCGACGAGTTGGGGGCTCCTGGTAGTGGCGCTGATACCTATGAGGGGATGCTGAAAAGTAATACTTGTGCGATTGTTTCTGGGCTTGGGGGAAATTGCACTCTTTGATGGATTTTCGGTTGTTTCTGAAGTGATATTCAATTGTAGGGTGCGTCCTGTGAGTTTTTGGAACAATTTTTAGAGGTTCGGGAAGTGACGCACCCATCGATTGCCACCCTAGGAACTGGGTGTCAACTAGGATTGCTCATCGGTAGTGGGAGGTTTTTGCCCTATGCCCAATTGTTTCTTGGATAATTTTAATTCTTTCCATAGCGCTTTAATATCTTTATAAGCTTTCTCAGCGCTAATTTTGCCCCCTGTTTCCAGGGAACAAATGTAAGTTATTTTTTGAGCAAACTCTTGCAAGTTGGCATTGAACGCCAAGTTTTCTGGCGTAAAATCGCCGTAGTAGCGATGGCGAGGATGTAAAAAGTCTTCCCGCTCGGTCATTGCCCCCCTCCTAATTCCTGTTTGTAATGGCGATCGCTTGCTTCCATTGTAGGGCGCAAGTAGCAATTGCTTGATTTTGCCTTGTACTTACTTTATTAATCTAATTTTAACCTTATGTTACCGTTATTTTAATTTTTCTTTAACCTTGTTTAAACAAAATTGGGAGCTGCGGATACCGCAGCCCCCTTTTGATAAAGTTTACAGGTTTTTCTTAACTTCTGTGCAAGCTCAGCACTTACTTGTGGCATTCGCAGCCTGTGTGGCCGCAGCCACTACCGTTGGGGTGTCCGTCGGCGCAAGCAGTGGAACAGTATTGTTTGCCGTCTTTTTCAATGGCTGCACTCAGGTTGACAGTGCACAAGCAAGATGGACAGGCACATTTTGTTTGGGTTGCAGTGGTCATGGTGTTTTTTCCCGGTAGGTTCGTTTGCTTATATTTATATATGAACACATATTCAGAGATGAGTCAAGGGGATAGGAAATATTTTTGAAAGTGGGCGGAGGGACTATTAGAAATCCTCAAATCTCAAATCGCATTAAAATGAAAATGAGAACCAAAATAAATCTTGAAAGAATGTTATCTAACTCTGCTGTGAATGGGGCGGTAAATGGACCGATCGCCCAAAATGATACACCAATCTGCGATCGACCGCACCTAGTTGACAGTTTGCGAGTCCAGGATATTCAAACCCAAATTCTCGACACCGCCAAAGCTCAGCGCATGGCAGAATTTTTCAGTCTTTTGGGAGATGCGAACCGCCTGCGGCTGTTGTCGGTTTTGGCAAAACAAGAACTCTGCGTGTGTGATTTGGCGACGACTTTAGGGATGAGCGAATCGGCTGTGTCCCACCAGTTGCGGGCGTTGCGGGGGATGCGATTGGTACGTTATCGCAAGGTGGGGAGACAGGTTTTTTATAGTTTACTCGATCGCCATGTTTTGGAACTTTATAATGCCGTGGCGGAACACTTAGATGAAGCCGATTAAGCTTTTGGGAAGGGGGAATGGGGAATCGGGAATGGGGAATCGGGAATGGGGAATTGGGAATGGGGAATTGGGAATGGGGAATTGGGAATGGGCCAAGGAGTGTCAACTTAAGCTGTCAGCCCGCCAAGTTCGTTGGTCATCCCGCGAGTCCGACAGGGGTTGAAACCCAGGGCTGTTTCATTCTCAAAAAAATGAGAGTTTTGTAGGGGTAGTGCTAAGAATGCCTACCCTCCCCAACGACTTAATCTTCGACGGTGTGGCCTGTAGCAACAATCGCCTGTTTGATTGATTCTTCTGCGGCTTTAGCCTCAACAGTTACAGTCTTAGCTGCGATATCTACATTGATTTTCGCTTCTGGTTCCACTGTTTGGATCGCTTTGGTAATTGTGTCTCCGCAGCCGGCACAGGCGATGGAAGGGACGTTAAATAGTATGGGCATAATTAAGGGAGATTTGGTAGATGACTGTTGTTTTATTTTAGTCTAATAGCAATTTTCAAAAAGAATGCAACAGTAGTCTTGTCCCTCCCCTTGATAAGGGGGGGTTAGGGGGGGTCAAAGATTGTTGCACGATTTTAGAGAAATGGTATAATTTCTGCCTCTCGTCCGCGAGTTAGGGGGCTTGAGTCCTCACGAAATTGTTGTTTTTGGGCAATTATTTTTGGTTTGACCAAGAAAATGGGATACAAGCCCCGTCCTTCGCTTGACGGCTTTTTGCTAGAATACAGATAGTCGCCGAGCGGGCATTGGGAGACTTTAAACGGACAGGGAGGGACTGTAAGACTACCTTGGTAGCAGGACTCGTTGAAGTGTCAAGAATCCCCGCTCGTTTACGACGGGGAGTATGTCAAATACCAATTTCATAAAGTAGCGCTAGATATTACCCCCCCAACCCCCCCTTATTAAGGGGGGGCTAAGACTTCATCCATAGCACATAGGTCAGAAAAATGGTGTCACCAGCCCCTAGAGGTTGAGGGAAATTTGATTAATCCCAGCCGAAATCTCGATCGCACATTTGGGCTAGTCTTTGATTGTGCGATCGAAAATATGCTCTCAATTGCTCGTAGATAGGCTCGCTGATGGGGGGATATTCGGTGGAGTTGTATCTTTCGTAGGTTTGTAGCTGATGGGGCGGTAAGTTTAAGAACTCTAAGACGGTGTTGAAGGTAGGGCTGGGATTGGTGTACAAGTCTTCGCTTTTGATGATTAAGATTTGTTCTTGGGGAAATAGTTTCATCCAGGCTGGAAGTTGATCTGCGTAAATGCCGCGAGTTAAATAGCTGTGGTGTTGGTGTTCGTAACTGTAGTAGTTGGGGTTGGCGATCAGTTTTTCAATTTCGCCTTGGAGTCTTTCGGGTTCGGAGGCGATCGCACTTTCTAATGATAGCGATTCGTAGCCAATTTTGATATAGTAATAATAATGGGAAATAGCGCGGTCTATGGGGTTTCTCAGGAGGGCAATTATTTTGACTTGGGGACACAAATCGTGGATTCGCCCTGGAACTTGGGGATGAAAAATATAGTAGGGGCTGGCTTCTCCTGTTGTCAGATTTTCGCCGTTTTCTGGCTGGGGAAACTGGGAATAATACCAGTCTGCACCCTTGTCGAAGTTGAGGTCAAAATAATGTACTTCTTTTTGGGTGGCGGGGACGATTTGGGGATGTTGGGTGAGATAGTTATATAGGGATGTGGTGCCGCCTTTTTGGACGCCGATGATGATGAAGTCGGGGGGTTTTGGGATTGGGTTCATGGGTTGTAGGTTGATATTTTGCATTTGTAGCGACTGTTTCGGATTTGGCATTTGTACCGATAGTCCGCCGGGGGTTAAAAACCCCCGTCTCATAGCGCAAGTCCTTTGAAAAGGACTCAAGATGTCTTTCCCGATTCGAGAATTCCGCGATCGCCCATTTTAGCTCCGATCGAACTTAATCTAGATCTTGGTCAAGATCGATAAAATATATCGCGCCCAACAAGGCTTGTAGGGGCTGGTTTTACCAACAATCTCGGCCTTTGACCAATAATCTCCTAAACCCGCCCCACCCAAGGGCAAATCGCGGGTTGTGGGCTGGGAGATTTTATTTTTGAGCCAAATAACACATTATGTGAATTTTTGCAACGGGTTGATATGAATGTTGAATATAATGGGAATTATAAAAAAGGGATCGTACTGTCGAGCAGTAACTACCTGCAATACCATCTCTGAAACTATTCAGGAAGGCGTCAATGTATAAAAGCAAATTATCTAAAGTTATCGTATCCCTGTTACGGCGGGTTCTCGGTGTGACGCGATCGGGTGCGAAACGGCTAATGAGGGCAATGTTGCGATCGCTCATGGCAATGGGCCGACGGGCAAATTTGCCCGTGGCGGGGTTTGTGCTGCCGACGGTGACGATGGTATTGTTGGTGGTGATTTTGCTGACGGTGGCGATTACTCTGCGATCGTTCGATCGCGCGAATAATGCTCGGAATGTGCGGGTGAATCAGCAGGTATTGGCGGCGGCAACTCCGGCGATCGATCGGGCGAAGGCGAAAATTCAGTTTCTGCTACAGCAAACCCAGGGTAGGGGTACTCCTTCTGATAGAGACTTGTACTTTCTGATAGCAAACCCCACTACAAGTGGAAGTCCAACCGATAGATATACATTTGGGGACGAGACACGCCTGAGAATTAAGTATGATTTAGACGATAGTAAAAGCATAAGTCCCGATCTTCGCGTTAACGATACTGGGTTTGTTGTCGAAAAAAATGAATCCATCAATACTGCTTGGAGATATCCCGTCGATACAAACAACGATGGCAAATTTGACAACTTTACCCTCTACGGCATATTCTTCCGCAACCCCCCAAGAGACGATGATGCAAAAAGCCCTACTGTGGGCGACTTCTTAAGACAAAGAAAGCCGTTGGAAGCAAGAACCCCGCCGGTGGTGCAACTTAAGGCTGGTTGCACACAGGGTGGAGGTACTGTCGCTACTTTGGCGGGAGACTCAGGCTGGTACAGGATAGACGGCAAACTTAAAAAAAGTTTTTTTGTTTATACAGTGAACGTACCGATGACAGCCAAAGATGCTGCTATAGATCCTAATAAGTATCAAGCATTCACAGGAACTTCTAGCATTTCAGCCCTGGAATATCAGCAAGACCAAAGTCTGATTCCGATCGCCAACAACGCGGTTGTTTATGAAAACGATTTAGACATATCGCCGGGACCTCCGCTGAGACTAAACGGGCGGGTATTTACAAACAGTAACCTGCTGGTATCAGGGGCGGGTAGCGCTAACAGTATCCAATTCTATCAGGTGAGCAGCCCAGATTCTTGTTACTACGAGCAAGAAAACAGCAAAATTGTTGTGTCAGGTAATGTAGTAAATGGTACGGCGACTAACAACACGACCAAGAATGCAGTGGACGTGCACCTTTTCAAAAAAGAAGGTGGTACCCTTCCTGCGGGCGGCAGAACCTCGTTCATGCTGGGTCAAAAATCAGAAATTAAGAATCCCACAGGGGAGTCAGCTAGCAATCCTACCTTGGAGGTTCTTTACAACGATGAGGCCTATACAAAGCGCCTAGATTTGCTAGTGGCAGCACAGATGGGAGCACCCCTACCAGCTACGGGCTTAGCAAACCCTGATGTCCAACCTAGCGACCCATTTTCAGTCAGGCAGAAACCGGAGACCCAAAGCAGGGAACAAGCACTGGGAGAATATTTTAAACAGATGCTTCGCAAGGTTCCGTTTGCGGAGGTGCTGCCGGGAGGAGATGCAACAGCAGGCTACGGTCTTACCTGGTCAGTACCACCCGGAACCCCACCCATGGTAGGCACACAAGACACCTTAAGACCTATTGACGATTGGACAAACCTTGCCAAAACCAACATCAGCCTAACGGCTAATCAGCTAGAAGCAACAGACCCCTCAAAAGAACCGGAGGAAGAAAGATTTCTGGGCGATCGCCTTGTGGCGGGGAACAACTTGCCAGCCCTGAGATGGGATGCCACCAAATCCGAATTTACCAAAGAGCCGGAAAAATTAATAGGACAGAAGTGGAATAAGACCGACGCCGTAGATCCTAATTTTCCCCGCACGCGATCGCCGCATGTGACGAAGATCGCTGATGTGGGAGCGACTGATCGCGGAGGTTTCTGGGAAGGAGCAGCAGCGGAAATACCGAAAAATCCTCTGGATGGCGTTGGCGGCTTGCGCGTCATCACCAGTGCAGGGGTTTACGAGCGCAAAAATTCTTTCCTACCGCCCCCCACTTGGATAGATTCAACAACTGGCAACCCTGCTACTACTGCTACTTACAACGACCCGGCAACTCCTGCTAATGAGCAGTTCCCCGTTGTCTGGCCAGACTCGATGCCGATGTCACCCCTGGGAGAAGGGTCTAAAGTCTATGACAATAGTGCTGGTGGCGCTTTCAATGATGCAAATTGGACTAAATGGGTAAACTCTTGGTCAACAAACCTGCCACCAGCCGTCGGCAGCTCGTTGATCGACCCCTCCACTCCCCAGTATGCCAAAGGCGATTTGCGGATGCGGGCAACGGCAGTTTATCACTATGCAGATAACGGCTACGACCCAACAAAGCTAACAGCAGGAAATCAACCCGACCAAACCCCAATTGCCTGCATCAGCAGCTACTACGACCCCAGTACGGCTTCAACGGCAAGAAATTTAAGTACACTTCCAGCAGGAACAGATGTCAGCGGGGATACTTCACTAGGGGCTCGTGGCAGTCAAATTGGCTCCAACAACGGCATCACCTACGGACCCCCCACAAGAGGGCGACCCGCTATTTCTACTCTGAACACGACTACAGGCTTGCTCAGCGGTGGAGACACAATTTTGGAAGCTCAGGCAAACATGGTCTTCCCGGATGGTCGGTTTGCCAACGGGCCGCTGAGAAAGGCTCTTGTACTAGCTGAAGACAAGCGCACGCTAGCAGACAAAGCTGCGATCGACTCGACTAATTGCGCCCTACAGATACTTGACGGATCGATCGGTGCTGCCAATCAGGGAGTTATTGCCCACGGGGCAATTAAAGAAGTAGCATTTTTGAATGGTAGAGAAATTAAGGCGATCGATCGCGATGACTTGACAACCAATGTTAACGAAGCCTTTACTCTGAGCAGCCCCGCCACAGGTGCCCAAGCCGCCAAATTAACAGGGTACTACAATCTGCCATTAGAAGAACGGCAACCCCTAGAAATTCGCGCCACTCAGATTGACTTAGATCAACTTCGGAAGAAGATGATCGCTCAAAGTAACAAGACTGGGCCAACGCCGGAGTATTTGCTACCAGACAGTGGGATAATTTATGCCAGTCGCGACGACGCGCTGCGCGATCTCAGTTTTCGTCCAGGTCTTGCCACAGGAGGGATAGATGAAACTAGGAGCAAAACAGTCAGCCCCACAGATTCCCTACTAGATCCTACTCGCAAGCCCAACGGAATTCTGCTTATTAATGGTCAGCAGTTAGCCAGAGATTCGGGCGACCCCGCTACTGTGGCGGATGTAGTGAAAGAAAAAGGGCTGACTTTAGCATCTAATTTGCCCGTTTACGTCCAAGGCGACTTTAACCCTCACCTCAACGAAGAATTTAATCAGAAAGTGGGTGATTGGAGTACCTTTTACGATCGCAAAAGCACTGACCTGAATAATAACTTTGCCTGTCGTCCAAAAGACCCCAGATTAAATGGTAAATGTACAACAGGCGACACTTGGCGTCCCGCAAACATAGTATCAGATTCAGTCAATCTGCTATCAACCAATTACCGTTTTGGCTTCCGCAACGAGGGAGATTTTGACCTGAGAAATAATGCCGGTGCTGCTGCTGTAATACCTCGCAAACAGCAAGGATTTTACAGCAACAACTTTGTCACAAACGGACTTTCGAGCGGGGCGTTTTCAAGTAACGGCTATTTAGTAAGTACCACAGGTGCTACCGCTACACCCCTGATAGACAGTACCTACGTGAGTCTAAATCCCCCACTATCGAGTTCTTACTTCAATAACTTCGTGACTCCAGTCCAGCGACGCGGGAATTTCCCAGAGTATTTGATGGAAGTTTGTACAAAAATCCCAGTTTCTGCGTGTGGGGATGACGACTGGTATGTAAATCCTCTGGCAGGAGCACCAGGCAAGGCGACAACCACTGTAGGTCAACCTTATGCAAAACCTATTGACAATACTTCTACTTTTCAAGCTGGGTCAACGGTCGATCCCCCATTGCCAGCACTGCAACGCTTCCCCCGCCGTGTTGCTTTTTCCCGAACTGCTAACGCACTGGATTCGCTAACTGCTCCTGAGCCATTAGGGATTGATACCACCAACGGAAAAGTTGTCAAAGGGCCCGGCAGATCAAGAGATAATTCTCTGTGGTTTGCGACTACTGTGAATGCTGGTGACTCTACGGTGACTTACAATTCAAATTTCCCCTATGTGTTTAACCAGGCTCAGAAGGACGGGAGCGGTGCAAATCTGCCACAATTAGACACAGCAATAGCTCCAGGAAAAGGCACCCAGCCACTACTAATGCCAGTTTTGCAGATCCAAAATGTGACAGCGGCGGATTCTACCGAGCCAACAGGTGTAGATATCGTGATCAAAACCGGATGGATACCGCAGGCTAACAACACAACATTTAATATGGTCGTAGGCTCGAACGATAGTCCTTCGCGAGCCCTCGGTAATGGCGTCGGTGACTTTAACGGCGGTATGCAAAACTTGCCCCGATTCATGGAAAGCTGGAATTCCGGGCAAGTTTCCACAAACATCCAGGGTTCCTTTATCCAGTTCGGCCGGAGTGAATTCAGCACCGCGCCATATATCCCTGTTATAGATCCTGGTGCTATGTCGGCTCTAGCTGCTCAGGCTGTGCCGGCTACCACGGCTAATTCAATTCAGTTGCGGAGTCTTTTCGACTCACCCCCAACTGATCCGCCGGACGCTACTTCTCCAAAGCCTTTCTACAGAACTGATAACGCCAACCTTGCGGGGAAAGGAGGTCGCATTCCGTTCTTCAGCCCTCCTGCTCGGAATTGGGGTTATGACTTAGGCTTGCTATCTCAGCCGCCCGACTTATTTACCCGAAAGTTCACGACTCCTCCCTCAAAACGAACCCCGGACGAGTATTTCCGGGAAGTATCTCGCGATGACGAGTGGGTGCAAACATTGTTGTGTTCTTTCATCGATGACGCAACTACGGCGACAACGCCAGCGATCGATATCACTAACAAATTGCGCCCAACAGACTCATTCTGCAAATTTAAAGCAGGTGCCTAATCATGGATAAACTACTAACAGACAACAGCTACTCGGAACTGTTGTTTAAGGAAGCAAAAACAGCAACAAAATTTAACGGCTCCCTGGCCGAGAATAAATCTGGCAGTTGCGTCCAAAAATCAAAGGCACAAGATTCGGGATACACGATTATCGAGTCTTTGGTAGCGATGATCGTGGTCTCGGTGCTGATGATTGCGATCGCCCCGGTGATGGCCTTCTCCGTAGCAATTCGCGTCCAAGCGCGACGAACCGAACTGGCGGCGATGGCGGGGAGAGCTTACATTGACGGTTTGCGATCGGGGACGATCACACCCGTTGGAACCATAAAAGGTTTTCCCACTAACTCCGCAGATTTGGCTAATGCACCGGCTCCGACAAATAAAGACAATTTATACTGCGTTGACTTGGATGGAGGAGGTTGTAGCACCAGTAGCAACAAAGACTTTTACGTTCAGGGAGCTTGGCAAAATAAAAATGTTACTACTGGTGGCGATCCCACAAAAACTGGCTACCAGCTATTAGTCCGAGTTTACAGGGCTGATTCCTTTGCTACAGGTGTTACCTTGAAGGCTCCCAATGATCCGAAGGCGATCAAACAATCAATCGTGGGTTCAGGCTTGGGCGACAAGACAATGCCAGTAGTAGAAATGGGTGCAGAGATTCCCGCCACAACAGTAGACCCTACAGGAGATGCCGCTTACAGGTCACTGTGCAGTCGCCTCCAATATGGTACTACAAAGTGTAACTATTAAATTCCTTTTTATTACATTAAAATCCATCCCCATCACTAGGTAAAGGAAGAAGTCAAATGAAAACTTTACTCAGGTTGCTTCTCAAAAATCAGCACCAACAAAACCGATCTAAGTTAGATCAAACAGAAAAGGGCATGACTCTAGTCGAGCTATTAGTCGGATCGATTATGGCATTTTTAATCATCACACCGATGCTCGCCTTTGTAGTCGATATGCTGAATACCGATCGCAAGGAACAACTCAAATCGAACACCGAGCAAGACCTCCAGGCGGCGGTTGATTTCATCTCGCAAGATTTGAGTCAAGCCATTTATATCTACGATAATGCCGCTATTAATACCATTAGATCTCAACTTCCCGAGAATGGAAATCAAAATAAAATTCCGATCCTCGTATTTTGGAAACGCCAACGGATAAAAAATGCGATTCCTATTAACCCGACTGTTTATAAGACAGTAAAACCAAAAGACTGCGCTACTGATAATAATAAAAAAGATCAATGCAACGACACCGATGTACTGTCATTAGTTGCCTACTACCAGTTTAAAGACAAGGACGATACTTGGTGTCAGCCTTCAGGAGGCACTTGTCCTACCCGCATTGCCCGCTATGAAATTAAGGATGGGGTAAAAAACCCTGACGCCACAGATTTTACAAACCCTTACTACAGTGATAGTGATACAATACTATCTCAACAACGAGATCCAGCTTTTAATCAAAAATTTGACTTTAATAAACCCACACTAAACGTGACAGATGTTACGAAACTGACAAATCTTCAATCCCAGGTACTGGTTAACTACATCGACCACAGTAGTAATACCCAGACGCAATTACCACCCACTGAATGCGAAACGGCTCTTGGTAACCCTAAAGACCAAAAAACCGAACAATTCTTGAAAGAAACAACGCTAAGAGCAACCGATACAGAAGGTAGAAATAGCTTCTACGCTTGTGTAGATACAGCTAAAAACATAGCCAGAGTCACAATCAGAGGAAATAGCCTGCGCCGCCTTCAAGCCAACGATGCTGACTTCAAAACCACCAGTTCGGCATTTTTCCCCACAGCAACCGTCCAAGTAAAAGGTCTCGGTGCGCGAGGAAAATAACTGATTGATGAAACATATTTAAGAATCGCATATATAGCACATAAAACAGGAAAATAACATGAAAGTTCCAATTTTATTCAAATTTTTGCATATCTATAACACCCAAAAAATCGGCAATTCCCCACATACTAAACCGAGAAAAGGCGATGAGGGTTTCACCCTTCTAGAAGTGCTGGCGATCGCCCTGATCGTAGGTATCCTCAGTTCCATCGCCGCTCCCGGTTGGCTGGCTTTCATCAACAATCAAAGGGTGCGCACAGTCAACGATCGCGTTTTGCAAACCTTGCGAAGTGCACAAAGCGAAGCAAAGCGAAGTAAGCGGGATATCACAGTTACATTTAATCCTACTCCGGCTACTGACCCTCCAACAGTTACGATTAACCTAACAAATCCAGCGACCAATCCTCCCACACAAACTGCTCTCACAACAACCCCTCCAATACAAACAGTGACTTTCGACGGCGGAGGCGAAATAAAACCACGCACTATTTTACTTTCAAGTCAAGCTAATGGATCTACCACCCAATCAATTACCTTTGATTATCAAGGAAATATCACAAGCCCATCAATAAACAGTCAAACACCACGAAACATAACTGATGGCTTTTCTGTCACAGTTCAACCTACTGGTGGCGGTGCGAAAAAGTGTGTAATTGTTCAAACCATTTTAGGAGCAATGATAACTGAAGAAGGGTCTAATTGCCCCTAGTCTGGCAGATATTTTTTAATCTCTAACATCAATTCCGCGTCACTCCTAAATTGTTAAGATATTTTAAATTAAAAAAAGAATGCAACAGTATTCTTGTCCCCCCCCTTGGCAAGGGGGGGCTAGGGGGGGTCGAAGAATGTTGCACGATATTTACAATACCAATTAAAAATTTGACTATTAAATCTAGATCTGAACGAGCCGAGAGGGCGGGCACTCTTGGCACCGCCCCTACAGAAGGGGGGGATAAGAGTACGATCTTTCGTCCCTCTTCTCCCATCCCCCCATCCCCCCTAGGGGGGGCAGGGGCAGGGCCATTGGTGTCAACTTAACGTCAAACCGATAGTCCGACAGGGGTTTAAACCCCTGTCTCAAAGCTAAAGTCCGACAGGGGTTTAAACCCCTGTCTCAAAGCTAAAGTCCTCTAAAAGAGGACTAATGAGTTGAGATTCTTCTCTTCATATCGTTTCCGGCTGCATCGGAATGATTTAACCGCAGAGAACACAGAGGACACAGAGGGAGAGAATAGAGATCTGAATCATTCAGATGCTACCGGATTTGATATCAGTCCTCTTTGAGAGGACTTTCGCTATTAGCCAGGGGTTTCAACCCCGCTTAGGACTCGCGGACTCGCAGATGATCTGCTTAAGTTGACACCAATGGGGCAGGGCTGTTTCATTCTGGTGACAAATCATCGTTTTGTAGGGGTAGTGCCCCCGTGCCTACCCTCTTATACCAATTTCATAAAGTAGCGCTACATATCTACCCCCCCAACCCCCCCTTGCCAAGGGGGGGCTTTGAACTACATCTGTAGTATGACTTTATGAAAATGGTATTAGTCTCAAAGATGGGGGCGGGCACTCTTGGCACCGCCCCTACAGAGAATGAAACAGCCCTGCTCAGCTTCGATAAATCGCGGAGGATGCCAAATGCGATCGATATTTCACAAACACGCTACACATCGAAAGTGCGATCGTACCTTTCCTTAAATTTCCGTAAATACCGATCTATACATACATCAAATTCAGCAATTAATATAAACCTAATTCAATTAGATAACTTTTTTTCACGCCATTTAGGAGTGCATCTAAATGTCAATTCATAAAAGTTTCAAAAGCAGAGCAACAGCCTCTGCTGCGGGTTTTACAGTGGTTGAACTACTAACCATAGTATTAATTTTAGGCATTGTCAGCGCAGTTAGCGCTCCCGCTTGGCAAATGTTCATCAACCACTACCGCATCAAAACATCAGTCGATCGCGCTTATCAGGCCATGGTAACAGCCCGCAGCAACGCCAAACGTGATAAAATTGCATGGCAAGCCAGCTTCAAACAAGTAGGAAACATCGTACAAGTAGCCATTCACAAATCCGAAATTCCCCCAGCCAAACTCCCCCCAGGGGAATGGAAAAGTTTAGAACCGGATATTCAAATAAATACAAATGACACAACATTTGTTGTGTTCAATGAGCAAAATGAATATGACAAAAATGGAGCTATTCGACGAGCCATGTTCAATTTCCAAGGTTGTCCCGTCTATAAAAGCACTGACGACTGTGGCTTAACCAGTATTCGAGCAAAAGCAACCCTTACATTATCTCATCCTCATCTCCCAAAGGGCGATCGGTGTGTGATTATCTCCACAATTTTAGGACATAAACGCATCGCCCAAAGACAAAAAACAGCTCAAAATGGCAGATATTGTTACTAAGACTGTTACTGAGACTGACGGTTGAATCCTGAAAGCGCGATGGAGAATTTGGGGATAGCAACTCCGGTGTCTGAAAGCTCAAAACACTGGAGTTTTTAGGCGATATTTTGCCACAATTCCGTACATTTTATACATTTTGTACATTCACCGATAAAATTGTAAGTATTCAGAACCGTTTTGAGCCTGGTACTTATGCTGACATCAACTAGCGAATTGCTGGAAACAGCCCGGAGAAATGCTTATGCGATCGGGGCTTTTAATGTTTATAACCTCGAAGGAGTTAAAGCCGTGATTGATGCAGCCGAAGCGCTTCAAAGTCCAGCCATGCTTCAACTTCACCCCAGCGCCCTTAAATACGGAAAATCGCCTTTAGTCGCCCTTTGCATGGAAGCAGCCCGCAAATCCTTAGTACCCATCGCCGTACATTTAGACCACAGTACCTCAGAAAAAGACATCCATCTAGCCCTAGCCGCTGGTATCAAATCAATTATGGCAGATGGTTCTCCTTTACCCTACGAAAAAAACTTGAGTTTTACCCGTGAAATGACTTTATTATCCCACGCTAACGGCGCGGTAGTTGAGGCAGAAATTGGCAGAATTAGCGGCACGGAAGATGGTTTGACTATTGAAGCAAAAGCTGCAAAAATGACCGACCCCTTACAAGCAGTTGAGTTTATTCAAGCAACTAAAGTGGATTTTTTGGCGGTAACAATTGGCAATGTTCATGGTCAATATTTGAGCGAACCCAAACTCGATTTTCCCCGGTTGGCAAAAATCCGGGCTTTAGTTTCAGTGCCCTTAGTGCTGCATGGTGCTAGCGGTTTACCAGAATCAATGATTAGTGAATCTATTAAATTAGGTGTCTCTAAATTCAATGTCAACACCGAGGTTCGGGAAGCTTATATGGAGGTGTTGAAAACTAGCAGTTCTTTGTCAGATCCTGATTTACTGGAAGTGATGACAAAGGCGATCGATGCCATGCGATCGGTGGTGGCTGGCAAACTCAAGCTTTTCGGTTCCGCAAACAAAGCCTACTTGCACCAATCTCCCTATGCAGAAACATTCAAATGACCGAAGAGTCAGAATTTGAGAAATGACTGCATTTGTGCTAAAATCACTATAATACTCCTAGCCCCTAGGAATATATTTGCCAAACACAGATGCACCCAACTCTTCTTAATCTCTTCTCCTCTGGGGTTAATTTTTGTGATTAATCCCCGCCACTCCTAAATAATTACTTAATCGCCAGCAATTGACCATAAAATCTGCACCATGCTCAACATTCCTCAACTAATAGCTCAAGAACTGTCCATCAATCTTGCTCAAGTAAACAATGCTCTGGAACTCTTCTCTGAGGGAGCAACAATTCCATTTATAGCCCGCTACCGGAAAGAAAAAACCGATTCTCTTAATGAAATTCAGTTACGCGATATCTCCGATCGCTTTACCTATCTGACGGAAATCGAAGACCGCAAAAAATCTATTTTAGCGAGTATTTCAGCCCAAGGAAAACTCACGGAAGAACTGGAAGCAAAGATTCAATCTTGTTTGCAAAAGAATGAATTAGAAGACCTTTATTTACCTTATAAACAAAAGCGGCGGACGCGAGCAACAATTGCCAGAGAAAAAGGTTTAGAAGCCCTCGCCGAGTTTATTCAGTCTTTGAATCAACCCGAAGCTAAACTAGCAGATGTCGAAGCGGAAGCAGCTAAATACATTTCTGAAGAAAAGGGAGTGAAAACAGCAGAAGATGCTCTCAAAGGTGCTGGGGATATTTTAGCAGAAGGTGTTTCGGAAAAAGCAGAGTTGCGGGCATACTTGCGAGAGTTTTTGATGGAAACAGCATTGTTTGTCTCGAAGATTAAAGAGGATTTTCCTGAAGGAAGTACCAAGTTTGAAATGTACCGCAATTACCAAGTGGCCGCCAGAAGTGTTAATTCACACAATATGTTAGCACTGTTTCGGGGAGAAAGTGAAGGAATATTGGATTTAGACTTGACTTTTGATGAAGCAGCGGTGATGGCTTATCTGGAATTTCAGGAAATTAAAACTAAGATACCTTTTGTTAAGGAGTTTTATCGATCGATGTTGAAGGATGCGTTTAACCGACTGATGAAGACTTCTTTGATGACAGAAGTGCGATCGAACAATAAAACTGCTGCGGATATTGAGTCGATCGCCACTTTTGAAACCAATTTCCGGGAGTTGCTGCTGTCTGCGCCGGCGGGAATGAAGCCGACATTGGCGATCGATCCGGGATTTCGCACCGGCTGCAAAGTTTCCGCCCTGGATGAAACTGGACAATTTTTGGAATATCAAGCGATTTTTCCACACCAAGCAGCCAGTCAGAGACACCAAGCTGCGAAAATTGTCAAGCATTTAATTGAAAAATATAAAATTGAATTAATTGCGATCGGTAATGGTACCGCTTCCCGCGAAACCGATGAATTTGTGGGGGAAGTTTTGGCAGAATTAGACACCAAGCCAATTAAAGTGATGGTGAATGAATCCGGCGCATCGGTTTATTCAGCCAGTGAAGTGGCGATCGCCGAATTTCCCGATCTCGACATCACCGTCAGGGGCGCAGTCAGCATTGGAAGACGTTTACAAGATCCCTTAGCCGAACTGGTCAAAATCGACCCCAAATCCATTGGAGTTGGACAATACCAGCACGATGTTGACCAAAAACTGCTGAAAAAGAAACTAGATGAAACAGTCGAAAGCTGTGTCAACTATGTAGGAGTAGATTTAAACACAGCCTCCAAAGAATTGCTAACTTTTGTGTCAGGAATGAGTCCAACAGTAGCCAAAAATATAGTCAATTACCGCAATGAAAACGGCGCATTTAAAAATCGTCGCCAACTCCTGAAAGTCCCCAAACTAGGTCCCAAAGCCTTTGAACAAGCAGCCGGATTTCTCCGCATTCGCAACGGCGAAAACCTGTTAGATAATACCGCGGTCCATCCCGAAAGTTATGCAGTAGTTCAGGCGATCGCCAAGGATTTGAACATACCCCTGACCCAAGTAACACAAATAGCCGAAAAACTCAAGGGTGTAAATATTAAGAAATATGTCACAGAAAAAGTGGGCGAACCAACCCTGCGAGACATTATTTCCGAACTAGAAAAGCCGGGTAGAGACCCGCGAGCTGAGTTCAAATACGCTACTTTTAAAGAAGGAATCAAAGGAATGTCTGACTTGACAGCGGGGATGGAATTGGAAGGAATAATCACGAATGTAGCTAACTTTGGGGCTTTTGTCGATGTGGGAGTACACCAAGATGGTTTAGTGCATATTTCTCAATTAGCAGACAGATTTGTCGAAGATCCGAAACAGATTGTAAAAGTCGGACAAGTGGTGAAAGTGCGAGTTTTGGAGGTGAATGAGAAGTTGAAGCGAATTAGTTTAACAATGCGATCGCCAGAGCAAGCAAAGAGCGATCGTAATATAAGCCTACCGCAAAGAGCGCCCACCGTTAACGATTTGAAAGTAAAGTTTAACAAAAGGTGATTTCAATACCGAGGTAAATTCTCCCAGCATTTCCCCCCTTGGGAGGGGGGTTCTTCTCCCTTCTACTTAATTAAACAATGTAGATAAAAACTTAGTAGCGATTTTTGCTTCTATCTTAAACGGAACTATAAACAAAATCAACCCAAATATAAACATTCCTAACAAGGGAAGAAATATAGGTCCCACAGAGGGTTCTGTGAACCAAGCAAATAAAGCAAAAATGCCAATACTACCTGTGAACCACAACCAAAAAATCATAAATATCATCACAAGTTTATGCAAACTCATGTTAATATCGATTACACAACCGAAGGGTTGAGGATGTATTTCTCCTTGAATAAATGGCAGGAAAGAATTGCGACCGCTGATAATCCGACTAATTTTAAAAGTCTTGCCATTTATGGTTCCCTCATAAGGTTTGGGAGGTGGTGGCCCAAAAGGTATCACGATTCTAAAAATTTTGGGAGTATCGACAACTTCATCTAATCTTTGTAGAACCTTAGAAAAACTTAAAGTTGTGGTAATTTTAAATTTTTCAAAAGGGAGCAATAATCGAAAAAATCTAAGAATGTTGCTCATCGGGTTCCTGGGATATTAAAGAGTTGTTATAGGTACTAATCCGTCAGAAAAATAAAAAGTTGCTCTGACTGTACACTTAAATGTCAGTATAGTGCAAAATAAAGATTTGGACGCAATAACTATCTGGAGTTATGTCAAAATTTAACCAACAATCTGCGATGAAACTGCCCAACTATTTATTCTGGCTCAAAAGTCGATCGCTCTTGAGCCTATCTCTGGGTCTAATTTCCGTAATATCCACTATTTCACCCGTATTTTCCGCGCCGAATCGCAATCTAGATCGGGAGGAAACTTGTGATATTCTGGTAGCAGGTGGCGGACTGGCTGGTGCTGCTACCGCCTACGAAGGTTTACTGGCTGGTCGCACGGTTTGTGTGACGGAAATTACCGACTGGGTAGGTGGCCAAATCTCCTCCCAGGGAACTTCTGCACTAGATGAAAGAGAGACTCAGCGATCGCTCTTATTTTACCCCCGCGGCTACCTAGAATTGCGACGGCGCATCAAGGAACATTACGGCCGTCTTAATCCTGGTGGCTGTTGGGTTAGTTATTCCTGTTTCATGCCCTACAATGGTCACAAAATTTTATTTGAAATGTTACAGGATGCTGCTAAAACCGGGAATGGTAAGCTGAAATGGTTTCCCAATACGGTAATTAAAGAACTAGAAATTACTCCTGCTGTGGCGGGAAATACGGTGGGTGGTCAACAAATTAAAAGTGCGATCGGCATTTCGCACAAACCAGCCCCCAATACCCCACCAATCAACACCGAAACCCTTTCCAAAACCATCGAAGATGCCTACCGCTACGAAAATTCGGCGCGATTTAACAAAACCATTATCCGGTTTATTCCCAAACCACGTCAGACCCCCCCTAACCCCCCCTTACCAAGGGGGGGGAATGCCACAAGTTCCCCCCCTTTACAAGGGGGCGAGAAGGCCACAAGTTCCCCCCCTTTAGTCAGGGGCGAGAAGGCCACAAGTTCCCCCCCTTTAGTCAGGGGCGAGAAGGCCACAAGTTCCCCCCCTTTACAAGGGGGCGGGAATGCCACAAGTTCCCCCCCTTTAGTCAGGGGCGAGAATGCCACAAGTTCCCCCCCTTTACAAGGGGGCGGGAATGCCACAAGTTCCCCCCCTTTACAAGGGGGCGGGAATGCCACAAGTTCCCCCCCTTTACAAGGGGGCGGGAATGCCACAAGTTCCCCCCCTTTACAAGGGGGCGGGAATGCCACAAGTTCCCCCCCTTTACAAGGGGGCGGGAATGCCACAAGTTCCCCCCCTTTACAAGGGGGCGGGAATGCCACAAGTTCCCCCCCTTTACAAGGGGGCGGGAATGCCACAAGTTCCCCCCCTTTACAAGGGGGCGGGAATGCCACAAGTTCCCCCCCTTTACAAGGGGGCGGGAATGCCACAAGTTCCCCCCCTTTACAAGGGGGCGGGAATGCCACAAGTTCCCCCCCTTTACAAGGGGGCGGGAATGCCACAAGTTCCCCCCCTTTACAAGGGGGGGCTAGGGGGGGTGCTGATTGGTACGTTGTCGATGCCACAGAAACCGGCGAATTAATCGGACTAGCCGACGTACCCTACCGCCTGGGGATTGACCCCCGTTCCCCCCTAGAACCTTCCTCTGGAAGTCCTACGGGCGATGCTTATTGTACTCAAGGTTTTACCTACACCTTTGCCATGGAGGCAACGAAGGAACCCCAACAGCAGCAACAGCCATCTTTCTATCAGCAATATGCTCCTTATTACAGTTACGAATTGCAGAGATTAGCTAGTTTTCCTTTGGTTTTCAGCTACCGCCAAATCAGGAGTATGAAACCGGATGAACCGCGCCCTGCCGACCCCAAGCAATTCCCAATTTACCCTGGGGATATTTCCATGCAAAACTGGACCTGGGGTAATGACTATCGCCCTGGTTCTTCCCAGGATAATTTAATTTATTCTCGCGCGCAACTCGCAGCGAACGGTCAACTGCAACCCGGTGGCTGGATGGGTGGTTTGCGAACAGAAACTTTGCGGCGTGGGGAAGAAAATGCTAAAGGCTTTTTCTACTGGTTGGTAGCAGGAACCACTGACTCACAACTCGGTAATGGTGTCAAAAAGCCTTATCCAAATAATCGATTTTTGAGCGGACTAGATTCGCCGATGGGGACCGTTCACGGACTTTCTAAATATCCTTATATGCGGGAGGGCAGACGAATTATTGGGAGACCAAGTTTGAGTCAGCCTCAAGGTTTTACGGTGTGGGAAGTTGATATGTCTCGCACTAATTTTAAGGATAGTTTTTACCGTCAGAATTTGTCGGCGGAAGATTACCGGAATTTGTGGCTGAATTTGGGTGGTTTGAATGCGCCGGCTTTGGCTGTGGGTAGTCAATCGGTTGAGAATACAAAATCGCGATCGCGCGCTACGATTTATCCAGATGCTGTCGGTATTGGTCATTATGCGATCGACTTTCACCCCTGCATGACCAACAGTCCCCCTGAAGCCCCCGGAAACACCGAACGCGAAGGAACTCGCAAAGGTCAAGGTCAAGCTTATCCCTTCCAAATTCCGCTGCGGGCAATGATTCCTCAGAAAATTGACAATATGTTAGTAGCTGGTAAAAGTATTGCTGTCAGCCACACAGCGGCGGCGGCTTATCGGGTGCATTCTTTTGAATGGTCCGCTGGTGCAGCCGCCGGAATTACGGCTGCTTTTTCCCTAGAAAATGGGATTATACCTTATCAATTGGTGGACGAATTGCCCTCCCGCGAGCCAAATTTGGAGGTGTTACAGTTGCGGTTGCAACAGAATGCCAATCCCATCGCATTTCCGGGTACTTCTGTCTTCAATAGTTCCTGGCAAAACTGGAAGTAATCTTATTGGTAATCTGTAGGGCATACCGTAAGCACCATTGGTGTCAACAACCAGGCTAAAACCCTCTGCATCTTTCATTTGTATCGAAGTTTCGATCCCCCTAAATCCCCCTTAAAAAGGGGGACTTTGAGTGTTCCGGTTCCCCCCTTTTTAAGGGGGGCTAGGGGGGATCTCTGGGCCTATAGTCAAACAGCAGACCAATAACAACTGCCCGCATCTAATAACCAGCAATTTGTCATCCATCTTTAGGTAGAAGCAATCAGACACTACTTGAGCGCCATAATATCAATAATATCAAAACTTAAAAATATTCCCCCTCCCTATTACAAATCGCCAAAGGAAAAGGTCATGTCAACAGCACAGAACACACAGGAAAGTCCCAATAAACTTTATGCCAAACAGCTACTGAGAACCCTCGTAGCTGTCAAAAAAGGAGACTTTTCAGTTCGGATGCCCATAGACCAGATTGGGTTGGGAGGGAAAATTGCCGATACCCTCAATGATATTATCGAACTCAATCAGAGAATGGCAGCCGAACTCGATCGCATCAGTACAGTTGTCGGCAAAGAAGGTAAAATCTCCCAGCGGGCCACCATCGGCAACGCCGAGGGTTCGTGGTCAGCTAGCGTTGATTCTGTCAATACCCTAATCACAGATTTAGTTCAACCCACCTCCGAAACCGCCAGAGTAATTCGCGCCGTCGCCAAGGGAGACTTATCCCAAACCATTGCCTTAGAAATAGAAGACAGACCCCTCAAAGGAGAATTCCTCCAAACTGCTCAAATTGTTAACACAATGGTAGACCAGTTGAGTTCCTTTGCTTCGGAAGTAACGCGGGTGGCGCGAGAAGTGGGAACCGAAGGCAAATTAGGCGTGCAAGCCCAAGTGGAGGGAGTAGCAGGAACTTGGAAAGATTTAACCGATTCCGTTAACTCCATGGCGGGGAATTTAACTGCCCAAGTTCGCAACATTGCGGAGGTGACAACGGCGGTGGCAAATGGCGATTTATCTAAAAAAATTACTGTTGATGTCAAAGGCGAAATTCTGGAACTGAAAAACACGATTAATATCATGGTGGATCAGTTGAGTTCCTTTGCTTCGGAAGTAACGCGGGTGGCGCGGGAAGTGGGAACCGAAGGTAAATTAGGCGTGCAAGCCCAAGTGCAGGGAGTAGCAGGAACTTGGAAAGATTTAACCGATTCCGTTAACTCCATGGCGGGGAATTTAACTGCCCAAGTTCGCAACATTGCGGAGGTGACAACGGCGGTGGCAAATGGCGATTTATCTAAAAAAATTACTGTTGATGTCAAAGGCGAAATTCTGGAACTGAAAAACACGATTAATATCATGGTGGATCAGTTAAATTCCTTCGCATCAGAGAATAATCCGGGCCAGGGTGCGAAATTTACGGTTTCTCTGCCCGTTGTTGAGCTCAACGGGCAAGAAGCAGGGCTGGGTTTGTTCGATCTCCCTGACGCGGCAGACCCCCCGCCACATCTGGTGAATTTGCAATTGCTGGTGGTGGATGATGACGATGACTCGCGGGAGTTTTTGATTGCTTTACTCGAAGATGAAGGAGCTATGGTGCGATCGGCGACATCGGTGCCGGAGGCTCTAGCTACACTGGAGACTTTTTGGCCGGATGTGCTGCTGAGCGACATTGGAATGCCAGGAGCTGATGGTTATCAGTTGATTGCGCGGGTGAGAGAAATGGAGGCGATCGGGGGTGGAAATATGCCTGCGATCGCCCTGACTGCCTACGCCAGAGAGGAAGAGCGCCAACAAGCCCTGAAAGCTGGTTTCCAAATGCACTTATCTAAACCGGTGGAAATAAATCAGTTAATTGACGGAATTGTTAACCTCGCAGGAAGGCTCGGAAATAATGCTGTTGAAAGGCACTCGGCGGTTGAAACCGCTTTTTTGACCCCCAATCCCCTGCCAATTATTGAGAAAAATATTAAGCTAGTTTAGAGCACGAGCGATCGTGTTTTTCCATCTCACAGGTCAGCAACTGGAAACGATTTCAATCCTTGTCCATATTTGGTACAATTTAGTTTGCAAGTCTGAGAGTGTCAAAGTAGAAAATTACTCGATTAATACATGAATATTTTTAGCAGTCTCCTTTCTAGCCCAACTCAACAACCCCAAGTCAAAAAACAGCGCCGAGGCATTGAAATTAAATCGGAACGCGAAATCGAAATTATGCGGCAAGCAGCCAAAATTGTCGCTACTGTCCTCAAGGAAATTTCCCAAATGGTGCAGCCGGGAATGACTACGGCCGATTTAGATGCTTATGCGGAAAAACGCATTCGTTCTATGGGTGCAACTCCGAGTTTTAAAGGCTATCACGGCTTCACAGGCTCGATTTGCTCTAGTATTAATAATGAAGTAGTTCACGGTATTCCTAGTAAGAAAAAAGTGATTCGGGCTGGAGATGTTCTCAAGGTGGATACGGGAGCGTATTATCAAGGTTTTCACGGCGATTCTTGTATTACGATTCCCGTTGTGGAGGTGACACCGGAATCGGCTAAGTTAATTAGAGTTGCTGAGGAAGCTCTCTATAAAGGCATTGAACAAGTAAGGGCTGGTGCTTATTTGCTCGATCTCGCTGGTGCGATCGAAGATCATGTCAAAAGTAATGGTTTTAGCATCGTTGAGGAGTTTACAGGCCACGGTGTTGGGCGCAATTTGCACGAGGAACCGTCGGTTTTCAATTTCCGTACTCGCGAAATGCCGAATGTAAAATTGCGATCGGGTATGACATTGGCGATCGAACCAATTTTGAATGCAGGTTCTAAGTATACTCGGACACTCGCTGATAAATGGACTGCTGTCACGGTAGACAATGCCATGTCTGCTCAATTTGAGCATACTGTGTTGGTGACAGAAACCGGCTATGAAATTTTGACCGATCGCTCTAAAGTTTAAACAGTTTGGAGTTTTAACCTCAAGTTTTGATGGTCGAGATTGGTTGACTCTTCGACTTATACCATTTTTCTTTCATATGTGCTATTGATGAAGTCTTAGCCCCCCCTTAGTAAGGGGGGGTTGGGGGGGTAATATTAGCAGTCCTTGGGCAGCACAGATACCAACCGCCGCGGAGTCGAAGAGCTCAGCATACAATATTTGCCTTCATTAGTCAAGATAATAATAGTTAAATTTGGCAAAATTTTAACATAATAGTAATAAAGGACAAAGGTAAGAGAAATGTCAGCACGATTATTACTGGTAGATGATGAACCGGGCTTGCGGGAAGCAGTACAAGCTTATTTAGAAGATAGTAATTTTGTGGTTGAGGTTGCCAGTAATGCTCGCGACGGCTGGGAAATCTTGCAAAAGCAAAATCCTGATTTGCTCATTTCCGACATTATGATGCCCCAGGTGGACGGCTATCAGTTTCTCAAACAAGTGCGGGAAGATCCTCGCTATAAGGCTTTACCCGTAGTGTTTTTGACGGCTAAGGGCATGACGAGCGATCGTATTCAAGGCTATACAGCAGGTTGCGACGCCTATCTTTCTAAACCCTTCGATCCCGATGAATTAGTGGCCATTGTCACCAATTTGCTGGCTCGTCGCGCGGCGGCTAAGGAGATGAGCGAGAATGGGGAAAATCCCGATATTGCAGCTTTAGCCAATCAGATGGCGAGAATTGAGTCTTTGCTGAGTGGACGGAGTTCGATAACCCAAAGTCCTTCCCTGATTAAAATAGATTTGACTCCGCGAGAACAAAGTGTTTTAGACTTAGTTGCCCAAGGTTTGATGAACAAAGAAATTGCCCGCCGCTTAGAAACTAGCGTGCGGAATGTGGAAAAATATGTCAGTCGTTTGTTTAGCAAAACAGGTACTAATAGTCGCACAGAATTAGTTCGTTACGCCCTCGAACACGGTTTAACCAAGTAGGAATAACGGGGCTGATGCCAAGTAAATTTTGAACCCGCTGGCGGCGGCAGGGCTGTTTCATTCCCCCCAAGGGGTGCAAGGCTGTTTCATTCCCCCCAAGGGGGCAAGGCTGTTTCATTCCCCCCAAGGGGGCAAGGCTGTTTCATTCCCCCCAAGGGGGCAAGGCTGTTTGATTCCCCCCTAGGGGGGGGCAGGGGGGGGTTCTTCCTTGGGGCTGCAAGGCTGTTTCATATCAAACCATCTCTTCATCGGAATTATTAATCTCTCTCTTCTCTTCCTTCGCGTCCTTCGCGCCTTCGCGGTTAAATCATTCCGATACAACCGGAATTGATATCATTCCCCCCTTGGGGGGGGCAGGGGGGGGTTCTTCCTTGGGGCTGCAAGGCTGTTTCATATCAAACCCTCTCTTCATCGGAATTATTAATCTCTCTCTTCTCTTCCTTCGCGTCCTTCGCGCCTTCGCGGTTAAATCATTCCGATACAACCGGAATTGATATCATTCCCCCCTTGGGGGGGGCAGGGGGGGGTTCTTCCTTGGGGGGGGCAGGGGGGGGTTCTTTGCACCTTCGCGGTTCAATTAATCTTACTTAGCTTCTAAACGCTGCCGCCATTTACTACTAATCACATCTATAACCGTCACCACAACTAACAAAACTAACATCATAGTTGTGGCTTTATTATATTCAAAAGCTCGAATATAATTAACTAATTCAAAACCAATACCACCAGCGCCAACTACTCCCAAAACCGAAGCAGCGCGGATGTTATATTCAAACATCCACAGGGTATAACCCAATCCTAGGGGCAATACTTGGGGGAAAATTCCATATTGGGCAACTTGCAGCCAAGATGCACCTCCTACCTCCAAAGATTCGATCGATCGCACTTCTACAGATTCGATCGCCTCCTGGTAAAATTTAGCCAAATAGCCGATCGTATAAATGCCCAAAGCCAAAGTACCCGCCGGTGCCCCCAAACCAGTAGCCGATACAAACAACAATCCTAACACAATCGAAGGCACGGCTCGCACCGCATTTTGGATAAAATTAGCCGGCAATTGCAACCACTTTGGTGCTATATTATGGGCGCTACAAATAGCGATCGGTACAGAAAAAACTGCCCCCATAGTGGTTCCCCATAAAGACATTTGAATAGTCTCAATCAAAGCCTTGATTGCTACATCTATAATTTCCAGATTCGGAGGCCACAAACGGGAAATAAAATCGGTCATGTAAGGCCAACTGCTAACCAAGGTTTCCGCGTCAATTTCTAATCCCCTGAGCGCCCAACCATAAATGATAATTAAACCTGCTATAATCCCTAGGTTTTTTACCCAACTATAGTTTTTGGCTAAAGTATTTAATTTTTGTTCAGTCATTTGTATTTGTTTATATTTTTATTTACAGTGATATTTTGTGTTTGGTGATTTTTTTTTATTAACCGCAGAGGGCGCAGAGGGCGCAGAGGAAGAGTGGAGAAGGGTAGAGTTTAGACTGCAATTTTGGACTGTTTTAATCTGCTGAATTTTTCGGACAAGTTTTGACATTTGCCATCATAGATTATTTGACCGGCATCGAGGACGATCGCCCTTTCTGGATAATTGCTCGCCATGGCTAAGTCGTGCAATACTACCACTACTGTCATCCCCTGTTCTTTGTGGAGTTTGGCGAGAATTTCCATGACTTGTCGGGCGGCGATGACATCTAATCCGGTGGTAGGTTCGTCGGCTAATAAAATCCGTGGAGATTGAATTAAGGCGCGGGCGATGGCTACTTTTTGCTGTTGTCCACCACTGAGTAGTCCAGTTTTTTGATATGCTAGGTCTTGGAGTCCGAAATCTGCGAGTAATTCCAAAGCTCGATCGCGCTTTGGTTTCGGAAAACCCCACAGTGTCTGCCAAGTATTTAAGCTTCCTAAACAACCGCACAACACATTCTCGATCGCCTGGGACTGCTTCACCAAACCGCCACCTTGAAAAATCAAGCCGATCTCCCGACGAATTCGGGCGATCGTGCGCGTATTCATCACCATATCATTAATCCGCATCTCTCCGGTTTCGACGGGGACTAAGCCAACAAAGGAGCGCAATAGGGTGGATTTTCCCGCACCGTTCAAACCCAGTAAGGCGACAAATTCTCCTTGTTCGATCTTACAATCAATTCCGTTGAGAATTGACCGATTTAGCGAGGGGGAATAACGTGTTTTTATTTGAGAACATTCGATGGTCATCATCAGTATTTATTGATAAATTTTGGAACAGCAAATTACCAGTTTAAGGCTATTTTCATGCTGAGGCAGAGCCTCTGGAATTGCATTCCCAGGCAGAGCCTGGGAACGAGGTACGAGGTATTGCTCCCCGATCGCAGTCGAAGTAACCAATGACTCACCGTCAATAGTAAACAATAAACCTAATCAAATTATGGGTCTAATTTAGCGCGTTTCAAAGCTTGACTTAACGTTGCTAAATGGGTATTGTGATCGACTTTTACTAATCTTTGGGAATTGTACAAACTGCGGAACAATGAATTATTTGTAGACTCATTCATAGTCAAGAAAGCATTAATTAGCTTTTCTCGCATTGGGGCAGGAATGCGATCGTCAATCACAATTCCATGGGCGGGAACTCCCGGAACTTGTTGCAACACTCGCAATTGTTTACCTTCTGCTGCTGTAATCCAAGGTGGTAGCAAAGCATATTCTGATACCGCAGCAACTTCTGCTTGACCTTTTAAAACTGCTTGTAAAGCGCTACCGTAACCATCACCATAGGTGACATTTCCGAAGAAACTTTCTAATCTATCTGGTCCTGACACTAATCCTTGACCAACCAACTCTCCCACTGGAAAAATAAATCCCGAACCGGAAGTCCGAGAGGTGAAAGCAATTTTTTTACCTTTCAATTGTTCTAGGGTTTGCTTTGCACTACCTTTCGGGCGTAGGGGGCTGTCTTGACGCACGACAAATACAGAATCGTAGGTATTTCCGCCGGAATAATCGCTGCGAACTTCGGCTAAATACATCCGTGCTTTGGCTAATTGCTCAGCTTTCAAGGCGGCGCGCCCTGCGACAAAAGCTACATCAGCTCTATTTGCTCTCAAAGCTTCGACGGCTGCGGTTTCGTCGCCGATGACTGCTTCTACAGGAATTCCCATCGCTTTTGAGAGTATGGCTGCTACTTGATTAGCTTTGTTTTGCAAATCTGTGGCATCTCTACGATTGGCAAACACAATTCTAATGCGATTTATTGGAGCTTGTGCTCTCAAATCTCGATCGCCTTTGGGAGTCTGTTGGGCGATCGCCTTTTGCCCAATTCCCATGGTATTCGCAGCCAAACTCCCTAGCAGCAACAATCCTGCGCTAGCACCAGCCAGCACTTTTAAACTTACATTCATTAATCTCTCTCCTGTTTTAGCCCCAATGCTAGTTTACATTTTGACAATTAATTGCAATAACTAAATCATCTTAAAGGTTTTTTGACAATTAAGTGCAACAATGAACGATAGATATTGTTTATATGATTTATAATAAAAAGTTATCAGTTTACGGTGGAATATTTGCCTAGGATTGGCTGTAGGGGCGGGTTTTACCAAAAATAGAGGAAACTGACAAACAATCTAAATCAACCCGCCCCCACCCTGCAATATCTGCCTAGGATTGGCTGTAGGGGCGGGTTTTACCAAAAATAGGGGAAACTGACAAACAATCTAAATCAACCCGCCCCCACCCTGCAATATTTGCCTAGGATTGTTTGTAGGGGCGGGTTTTACCAAAAATAGGGGAAACTGACAAACAATCTAAATCAACCCGCCCCCACCCTGCAATATTTGCCTAGGATTGTTTGTAGGGGCGGGTTTTACCAAAAATAGGGGAAACTGACAAAAAATCTAAATCAACCCGCCCCCACCCTGCAATATCTGCCTAGGATTGGTTGTAGGGGCGGGTTTTACCAAAAATATGGGAAACTGACAAAAAATCTACATCAACCCGCCCCCATCCAAGCAATCAACCAAAATTCAACGGATCGACATCAATAGTTAAACTAACAGAACGAGGAATGCGTGAAGCGAAGCTATCCCGAAGGGAATCGCGCAATCCGATCAAATCCGACAAATCCACCGACTCATCCAAAGGTAACTTCAGCAAAATCTGCCACCGATACCGATTTGCTACCCGCATAATCGCGGCCGGTGCGGGCCCCAACAACTCACAACCCGGTACAGACAATCCCTCAATATACTCCTGACAAACAGACGCCAATTGTACCGCCGTCACCGCAACTTCCGCCGCCTCCAAACTACTTAATCGCAACAAAACCAGCCGCCCCGAAGGAGGATAATTCAGGGCAGCCCTTGCGGCTAATTCTGTTTCTATAAAACTTGCATATTCGTGCCGCCTAACTGCTTGAATTACCCGATGTTCGGGAGTATAAGTTTGCATAATTACCCTTCCCGGATCGTCACCTCTACCAGCACGCCCCGCCACTTGAGTTAAAGTTTGAAATGCCCGTTCGCTGGCCCGATAATCAGACAAATTTAGCAACCCATCAGCCGAAACAACCCCTACCAATGTCACCCCAGCTAAATCCAACCCTTTAGTCAGCATTTGTGTCCCCAACAAAATATCAGCTTCCCCCTGGGCAAATTGAGTTAACAATCTCCGGTGGTCGCCCTTATTTTTAGTCGTATCACTATCAAACCGAATTGCCCGCAATTGGGGAAACAATCTGGTTAATTCCTGTTCGACTCGCTGAGTACCACTCCCAAAATTTTTGAAATAAGGAGACCTGCATTCTGGACAATTTTGAGGGTGTCTTTCTGTATGGTTGCAGTAGTGACAACGCAACATTTCTGATGTTCCCTCGCTGATTTGGTGATAAGAAAGCGACACATCACAATTTGGGCATTCCATTACATAACCACAACTCCGACAAGAGACAAAGGTACTGTGTCCTCTTCTGTGAATAAATAGAATACCTTGCTGTTGTCTAGCTTGCAATTCTTCCAGAGCATTTTGCAGGGCAACGCTAAAAATCGAGCGATTTCCTTGTCGCAATTCTTGGCGCATATCGACTATTTGAATAGGCGGCATTGGGCGCGAATAAATGCGTTCTGGCAATGACAAATAATGAATACTTGGCAAGGACGAATTATTAATTTGAGTGGCAAAAAAAGTCTCTAAAGCAGGGGTAGCAGAACCTAAAATTAGGGGACAATTTTCTAATTCTGCCCGCCATTTGGCTACGGTGCGGGCGTGGTAGCAAGGGGCTGGTTGTTCTTGTTTGAAGCTGGTGTCATGTTCTTCATCGAGGATAATTAAGCCTAATTCAGGTAAAGGTGCAAAAATAGCCGATCGCGTGCCGATGACAATTTGTGGGGTTCCAGTGAGCATCTGACGCCATGTATCGTAACGTTCTCCGTCGGAGAGGGCACTGTGATATACGCAAATTTGCTCGCCAAAACGGGCGCGAAATCTATCTGTAAGTTGTGGTGTCAGGCCGATTTCTGGGACGAGTACGAGAGCGGATTTGCCACTAGCTAAGATTGGGGCGATCGCCTGTAAGTACACTTCAGTTTTCCCAGAACCTGTCACACCATGTAGCAGCACTTGACGAAAACCCGAAAAACTGTTAATAAATGCTAAAGCTTCAGCCTGAAAATCAGTTAAAGTTTTGGGTGAGTCGGCAATTTGGGGAATTGGGCGATCGCCCCTGAGCACTTCCCTTTGGTCAATTACCACACTACCTTTGACTTCCAAAGCTTTGACAACCGACGAACTAGCACTGCAAATTTTTAATAAATCATTCACCCACATTTCACCGCCACCGCGCCGCAAAACCTCCAAGACTTCTTGTTGACGCTGGGTCAAATCCGTCACAAAAGCATTGACAATTAATGTGACTGCCGGTTTGAGTTTTGGTTTGGGAGGATGAGGGGGTTCTAAATAACTTTCTACCCAACCCCGTTTTAATAAATCTCGCAATCCCCGATAAGCCCCCTTCACTTGCCGTTGGAGGTATTGCCAAGTATAATCGCCGTTTTTTTGAGCTTGCAATAATTGTAAAATTTGACTAGCAGCGGGATTCAGAAATAATTCCGCATTAGGAGCAATAGCATTTTTATTTAACCGAATGCGACGCACAGAACGGCTTAACAATCCCGGTGGTAAGGAAGCTCTAATTACTTGAATTAAAGGCGTGCAATAATAGGTAGCAGTGCGTTCGATCAATTCCCAGTAAGTAGGAACAAAAAATCCAGTGCTGACTACATCTTCAACATCTTTAACCTGTGCGGGGTCTAAGTTTAGCGGTAGTTGAGAAACAAAACGAATGGCGATCGCCCCCACCTGTTGACTGCCAAATGGTACACTCAGAATATCTCCTGGTTGCACCGTCAGTTGGGCCGGCAACCGATAGGTCAATAACTTGTTTTCCTCCCCTGGGGTGTCCCCCGCACCCCTGAAAGGAGAGTCTACCAAAACTTCGATCCACTGTGCCGGCACGGTGGGGCGACTCGGAGGTCGATCGCTGCCGTAAAATGCCCCAGACTCAGCAGCGGAGGGCGTTGACAAACCAAAAGTGAGAGTAGACATAGCATTACACACCAAACTAGAAACAGCCGCAGTCATGAAATGTTAGATTTGAGATTTTAGATGCCCCCAGTCAGCCTGCTTTCAGAATGAATCCGGGGGCATGAGACCAAAGAGCTTTCAATCAAAGAGAGTTTTTATTATCGCTCAATTTTTCAAAATTAAACATAAAATACTCTGCTATTTTATCCCTGACTTTTTAAATAAGTTGGGCATTTTTACTGAGCTTATTTCTGCATAATTTATATTAAAATTAACTATTAAATTTAGCTAATATAGCAGTTTTCAACCAAATGATATCAAATCCGTTAGCATCGGAATAGTAAATTAGAGTTAACCGTCAACCCTCAACTGTCAACTGTCAACTGTCAACTGTCAACCGTCAACTGTCAACTGTCAACTGTCAACATAAGCTGTTTGTGTCGATCGCACTTACATCCGATCGCCATTTTGTGCTATGAATTACTACTTAAGTAATTTACACTGGGAGAGTATTGGATGTCAGGTAGCGAAGTCCGTGCAGATTTTTGGATGAGCGAGTACATTACCCCTTGGGATATCTACGTTCACGGCATCATACGGGTGCTGGCTTACAAAAAAACAGCCTTTCAAGAAATGTACGTCGTTGAAACCGGCACCTACGGCAAAGGGTTAGTATTGGATGGCAAATGGCAATCTTGTACAGGCGACGAGTTTTTGTACCACGAACCCCTAGTCCACCCAGCCATGACTATGCACGGTTCACCAAAAAAAGTCCTGGTTCTCGGTGGCGGTGAAGGCGCGACAATTAGAGAAGTGCTGCGCTGGAAAAGTGTTGAAAAAGTAGTGATGGTCGATATCGACGGTGAAGTAGTAGATGCTTGCCGCGAACACCTTCCAGAAATGCACCAAAATGCCTTTGATGACCCTCGTTGCGAAGTCGTAATCGGCGATGCTTTAGACTATTTAGATAACAGTGACAGCGATTGGGATGTTGTCATTTCTGACTTGTCAGATCCCATTGAAGAAGGCCCTTCTTTCCAGTTGTTTACAAAAGAATACTTCGAGAAAGTTCGCCGCGTCCTGTCACCTACGGGATATTTCGTCGTCCAAGCGGGTCCTGTTTCTCCAGCAGAAATGAAAATGCACGCCCGCATTGTCAATACGCTGAAATCAGTTTTCCCCAACGTTCAATCTTGCACCAGCTTTATTTCTACCTATGGAGCACCTTGGGGTTTTGCAGTAGCTTCAACTCAGGAAATCAACACCCGTCCAGAACCAGAAGTTACGGACAAATTACTCGCTGAACAAACCATTGGTGGGTTCCGAATGTTCGACGGAATTACACTGTTGGGATTGATGCAAGTTGCCGGTCACTTGCGACAAGTAATCGCGGCTGAAACCGAAGTTTACACTATGGCAGCACCGCCTAAGTTTTTCGGGAAAGGTTCTGTGGGCCAGTAAAATTACCATATTTCCCGTAGGGGCGGGTTTTACCAACAATATGGATAACCAACAAAACGAATAAATAAACCCGCCCCCACCCACAAAAAATCTGCATATATTTCCCGTAGGGGCGGGTTTTACCAACAATATGGATAACCAACAAAACGAATAAATAAACCCGCCCCCACCCACAAAAAATCTGCATATATTTCCCGTAGGGGCGGGTTTTACCAACAATATTTATTAGCAGCGAAAGGGATAGATAAACCAGCCCCCACCCACTAACAATCTCCATCTACATTTATTTATAAAATACTGGAATAATGCGGATTCAGATTTACCGTTGGGTGGGGGCGGGTTTATTTAGATAGTCGATTACAGTCAGAGATTGTTGGTAAACCCTTCGACTACGCTCAGGGCACCGCCCGCCCCTACAAGATTTTATTTATTATTGCTGCAATCAATTTCTTCACAAACCAATTCAGCGATTTTATTCGCCGCCCCGGATTCTCCTCGAACCCCACGCAAACGATCGCCCATTTGTGCTAATTTTTCAGGATGGCTCAAATAGTCGATCGCCAACTCGGCCACTGCTTCAGGTTCCAGTTTCCCAACCAACTCTGGTACAATCTCTGCTTGCGCCCAAATATTCGGCCAAGCATACAGTTTTCGCTTCCCCAATCGCCAAATTAGCCAATTAATCACCGTCGCAAAAACCGAACCAACAAACGGTAAATTTGCCAGCAATCCCGGCAAACCATCCCAAGCCTTCATCGCATCCAATTGCTGCGTTGGTAGCAAAACAATCATCGGTACAGCTAAAGAACCCAATTCGGCGGTATTGGCTCCCACAGTAGTTAAACACAAACTGCATTCTGATAGCAAATCATAGGCTGGTGTCTCAGTCCAAAGTTCTATTTGTAAGCCATTTGCTGTCATTAAAAATGGTGATTCTGTTACATGAAGTTTGGCGCTGGAGTTGGCAAATAAATGTAAACAAGGATTTTTTTCTGGGTCTGCAAAACCTGCTAAAGTTTGGATATCTATGGTGGGAGCAACCGGAATTACAAAGCGAGTTTCCGGGCGGAGGCGATGGATGGATTGGGCGATCGACAAACACAAAGGCACGCCTAAAGCTAGTTTGGCAGCCTTGGAACCTGGTAACAATCCAATTAGTTCTTTTGGAGGAGTTGGACAAGGCAGAGCCCCTGGAACTGCGTTCCCAGGCTCTGCCTGGGAACGAGAAACCTCGGCAATTAAATCTCCGACAACTGTAAATTTATTAGCATATTTTCGAGGTATTTTATCAAATTTTTGTGGTTTCATGGTGGCAAATTTATCAATCCAGCGATACCACCTTGCCTCCCATTCCGCATAGATAACAGTGCGATATTTGAGCCTTTTACCAATAATAACTGTAAAAAATTGGTCGCCACCTAAAAATAAAACAACTCCTTTTTCATGCCAATCCCAATTTTCCACTGTTTTGCCGGATAATAGGAATGGCAAAAAATCCTCTGGTGCTTGCACTCTGTCAACTTCTGGGTAAGAACTTGCGATTTGTGCTTCTTTCCCCGTGGCGTGGGGACAGGGGGACAGGACAACGGAAATACGCACAGATGTGCGATCGCATCCTAAATGTTCTCGCAAGGCTTGTACGACGGGACGTACCCAGGTTGCTAATTCTCCGGGGCCGTTAGAGAGGACTAAAATATCGACTGCCATGGGATTTAAGATTTTAGAGGATACAAAGGAGAATATATGACCGATTTAATTAATGCCGCCAAAACAGGTGATGTTTCTACTGTAGAATCTGCGATCGCACAATGTGCAGATATCAATGCCAAAGATGAGGAAGGTGCTACGGCTTTGACGGCTGCGGCTGAGACTGGCAATACTGAACTCGTAACAAAATTGCTCGCTGCAAGTGCCGATGTCAACAGTCAGGATAATGACGGTTGGACACCTTTAATGAGCGCGGCTGCTGCGGGACATAGAGAAATTGTACAACTTTTGTTGGAGGCGGGAGCTCAGGTGAACGCTAAAACAAATTTTGGTTTGACAGCTTTAATGAGTGCCGCTGGTAGTGGACGGACTCAAGTTGTGGAGTTTTTAATCGAGAAAGGAGTTGATATTAAGGCTAAGGATAACAACAGTTGGACTGCCTTAATTTGGGCATCTTCTGAGGGTCATAAAGATGCAGTTGAGGTGTTGAAACTAGCGCGCGATCGCCCTTAGAACTCTTGCAAAAATACAATGCACCCCTCCCCAACCCGGACCTTACTAAGGGGAGGGGGCAAGATTATTCTTGTTTCCCCGTCGTTATATCGTTGACCGTTGCATGGGAATGATTTAACCACAGAGAACACAGAGAGAAATGAATAATTCCGATGAAGAGAGGAATTGATCTTACTAAGGGGAGGGGGCAAGATTATTCTTGTTTCCCCCCGAACTCGCGGGGGGACTAAGGGGGGTGAATTTGACTTGGGCAAGATATCCATTAAAAGACTTAGCAACCGGGTTTATTGAATAAACCCGGTTTTTGGATGATACAATTAATTAATAAATTTGCCATTTTTCTATCATGGTACTATTCGATCGAGAAATGCGTTTGCCAACTAGCGCCGAACTTCCTTCTTCGGATGATACTCCTGTGGATAACGAAAATCAAAACTTCCTTCCCAACTTACTGTTATTCTTGCTCAAATTTCACTGGCGGCAGCGGAACGACTGGTTTTTTGCGGTCGATATGGGAGTTTATCACACGACGGGAGTAAGTCATCTGGTTCCAATTGTTCCTGATGGCTTCTTGAGTTTGGGTGTGGTAAGGTTCAAAGGCGATACTTTGCGCCTCAGTTACGTCCTTTGGGAAGAAAATAATATTCCCCCGATTTTTGCCCTAGAGATTGTTTCTCAAACTTACGGCGGTGAATACGATAAAAAAATTGATATTTACGCGAAGTTGGGCGTGCTGTACTATGTGATTTACAATCCCTACTACTGGCGGCGAGACCAACATCAACCCTTTGAAGTTTATCGTTTGGTAAATGGCGAGTACGAACAGCAAATTGGTGAACCTTTTTGGATGCCGGAAGTGGGTTTAGGAATCGGTCGAGGTCGATACAGCGATGGGGAAACACAGTTGGAGGTTTTGTACTGGTTTGACGAAGGAGGTAGTAGGTATTTGACGGCTGAAGAATTGGTGGCTCAATATCGCGATCGCTTTGGCGAGTTGCCCCAATAGCAAAGTGCGATCGCCCTTTTTGTTGAATGTGCGATCGTATTCCCCAGCAACAATCAGCCAAATCCCCAATAGCTTCGAGATTTCTAGCCAAGTAGAGATCAGCACCCCGACTCACAAAAAACTGAGTCATTTGATTAATTCGTTCCTGCGTCGCCGGATCGTACAAAGAAATCGATTCCCCCAAACGATTCGAGTGAAACTGCTCCCGCTGCGTCACCAAAGTGGCTAAGGCTGCAATCCCCATGGAACCTCCCATATTTCGCATCATATTAAACAAACCCGAAGCCGAACCAGCCTCGTGTTTCTCCATACCCGCAGTGGCGATCGTTGATAGCGGCACCATGATTAAAGGCTGCCCAAAAGCCCGCACTAATTGGGACCAACGTAACTGATCGATACCCGTATCGTGAGTCATGCTGGCATTCATAAAACAACTCAGCGCAAACAAACTAACACCCACAGCAATCATCAGTCGCATATCGATACGCTGCATCAATTTCGGCACCATCGGTACGATGAATAACTGCGGTACTCCCGCCCACATAATTACCTCGCCAATTTGCATGGCATTGTACTGCTGAATTTGACCTAAATACATCGGCAAAATAAACACTGAACCATACAATCCCACTCCCAAGGATACATTCACAATAGTAGCTAAACCGAAATTGCGACGTGTCAGCAACCGCAAGTTAATTAAAGGTTTTTTTCGCGTTAGTTAGATCCAGAAAAAAGTCCCCAGAAAAATTGCAGCAATGATGCTGAGACGGACAATAAACTCCGAACTAAACCAGTCTTTGCGACTCCCTTCTTCTAAGACAACTTGCAGGGAACCCAAGCCGATCGCCATTGAGATAATTCCCCACCAGTCGCCCCCTTTTAGCAGTTCTAATTGCATCGGCTTAGGGTCAATTGCGTACCAAACAGCGGCTAGCAGCAGCATTCCCGGAACCAAATTTAAATAAAAGACATATTCCCATCCATAATTTTCTGTTAACCATCCTCCTAATGTCGGTCCGATCGAGGGTGCAAAAGTAGCTGTCAGAGCAAACAGCGCCATACCAATTGGCTGTTTTTTGGGTGGCAAATTCGTCAGCAAAAATCCAAACGCCATCGGAATTAAAATGCCACCTGTAAACCCCTGCAAAGCTCGAAATACAATCATTGAATTCAAGTTCCACGCCCAAGCGCAGCACATGGAAAAAAATGTGAACAGGGCGGCATTTACTAAGATGTATCGGCGCACGGAAAAGACTTGGGACAGCCAACCTGTCATGGGAATTACGACGATTTCTGCGACTAGATAGGCGGTGGAAATCCAAGAGCCTTCTTCTAAGGTTGCGCCTAATGCTGCTTGAATGTCTTTGAGGGAAGCGTTGGTGATTTGGATGTCTAAAACTGCCATGAATGCGCCGAGAATTGTTCCCATGACGCCGATCCAGGTTTTTAGGGGAACGCGATCGCTTTGCTGTTCTATAATTGCACTTGGATTTGCCATTGGTTTTACCTCTGGTGTAATTAATTTGGATTTTTTAACCGCAGAGGGCGCAGAGGGCGCAGAGTAAGAGAGGGGAAGAGGGTATTTTACAAGTTGTTTAGGAAATTAAACCCATTTTTTGATAGATTGGTGTAACTAGGTGTTTTAAGGCTGGCAATTGTTTGGTGAAAACTGTGGCTGCTAATACACAAATTATCCCTCCGATTAGGACTGTATTGGGTGCTCCGATATAGTTGGCTAATCCACCTGCAACTAAGTTGCCAAAGGGGGTGATTCCAAAAAATGCCATTGTGTAAATGCTCATGACTCGGCCGCGTTTTTCGTCGTCAACTATGGTTTGCAAAAATGTGTTTCCTGCTGCAAATTGCAAGATGAAACCAATTCCTACAAACAGCATCATGATTAATGACAACCACAGGGCTTTTGACAGGGCAAAACCGATTAGTCCAAAGCCCATAATTGCTGGTGAGATGGCTATTAATTTGCCGATGCCAACTACTGTTTTGCGGGTGGTTAAATAAATCGCTCCTGCGAATGCTCCTATGCCGGAAGCTGCCATCAAAAAGCCTAGGGTTTGCGGGCCACCGTGCAGAATTTTAGTGGCAAAGATTGGGACGAGAACTGTGTGGGACATTCCGGCAAAGCTGACTAATGCTAATAGCACTAAAATGGCTCTGATTGGCGGAAATCCAAAGGCATAAATAAATCCTTCTTTTAGTCTTTGTAAGGGTTTGGTATTGGTTTCTGCTATTTTTATGGGCTTGATATTCATGGCTAACAAGCCTACAATTACGGCGATGTAACTGAGTCCGTCTATGAGAAAACAATAACTTGGTCCGACTGTGGCTATCAGCAAACCGGCGATTGCTGGGCCGATTAATCTGGCTCCATTGAACATGGAAGCGTTAATGGCGATCGCCTGTGCTAAATCTTCTTTCTTTTCTACTAGCTCTGGTACAAAAGCTTGGCGGGCTGGCGCGTCAAAAGCATTAATTGCTCCTTGACACAAACTCAGGACAATTATCTGCCAAATGTTGATAATTCCTGTTAGTGCTAAAAATGCTAGGATTAATGATTGAATCATTGCCAAAATTTGAGTGGCAATTATCACTCGGTGGCGGTTCCATCTATCTATTAAAACTCCTGCAAAAGGCAGTAGTATTAGTGTGGGAATTTGACTTGTGAATCCGACTAAACCGAGCATCCAAGGTGAATCGCTCAAATTGTACACAAGCCAAACAGTAGCAACTTGTGTCATCCAACTGCCAATCAGAGAGATGCCTTGTCCTGCAAAAAATAGGCGATAATTTCTCGATCGCAGCGCGCGAGGAAGTTTGATATTTTTAACTTTGGCTAGTGGATTCATTTGATATTAAGTCTAGTTAATTACAGATATTGTACGGGAATAGGGCATAGGGCATAGGGCATAGGGCATAGGGCATAGGGCATTGGTGTCAACTTAAGCATGAAAGCCTTGGTATCTCTCGTTCATAGCCAACTCTAGATCCCCCTAAATCCCCCTTCCCAAGGGGGACGAAAGATCGGACTCTTGTCCCCCCCTTGGGAAGGGGGGCTAGGGGGGATCTAGGGTTAATAGTCTTGCCAGCAGTCTGTGACAGGGTTTGACGTTAAGTTGACACTAATGGGCATCATGATATGAGAGTAGGGCTATAGCTATCCTATTTGATTTGTCAAGATTTTTTTAGGGTAAGTAAGCCGATTTAAAAAACAGAGTAGCTAGATAGCCGACTTCCCAAAGAAGTCGGCTATCTAACAGCTCATTTTACTGATCGCTGAGGATTGCTGTATCAGCCAGAGGTTCTATTTTTCGGTTCCCGAAAACCAGGAAACGAGATATAGCAATCCTAAATCAGTTGTGTAATTTTTGTAGGGGCAATCCCCCCGTGGTTGCCCCGCTTATGCTGGGGTAGGCACGGGGGCACTACCCCTACAAATCCTCATGAATGATTTAGGATTGCTATATTTCTTCCCGCCACCCGATTCCCCTTTTTCTAATCTATGCTCAACAGCCAAGTACCGAGGTAACGTAGCAAGGGGACATCCCCAGGGGTGCGGATGCGAACGTTGAAATTGTACATTCCTCCTGGCGATGGGTTTTTGACGTTGGAGAGCACAACCTCAACATTGTTGCCGGCAGCAATGGGATCTTTGGGATAAATTTCTATGAAACGATTTTCTTTGTCCCAGATTACTTCTTGCAATTCTATTGATTTGTTTTTGACGCGCACTTGAATGTCTTTTTGGTCGAATTCACCTTTGTAGTAGTTTGGATAGGAAATGTTGAGTTGGGCGATCGCCAGACTTACTTTTTTGGCTGGAATGCGCAGTCTATATCTGTCACCACTCATCCCAGATTTGCCGTAATCTAAGCGGTAGTTTAACTGATTCCCGCGCTCTGGGCCTCCGAAAATTGTGAATCCCGGCATTCCTTGGGCTAAACTGATGGCGGGTAAGCCAGTCAGTAAGCAACTTGTAACCGCTAGTGCTGAAAATAATCGTCGCATAATCACAACTCCTCTAACTAAAATTACGATCGAACCTTGAATATTTAGCAAATATTTAGTGCTGACAATTTGCTATTAGCTCTCCAATATTACCGACTCTCTGAGAAATTTGATGAGGGCGATCGCTTAACAATATAGGTGAATTTTTTGATGCCATATCCCAGGCTGATATTCAAGATACAGAATTAGTCAGCACGTTAGTATATCATGTTTTGCAACAAATTTAACAGTTTAGCGAATCTGAATCTATAAGACAAGTTAAAGATACGGCTCGAATTTGGGCGATCGGCTTTACTATCAACGAGAGAAGTTTAGGGTAACGGCTGCTCCAATGTAAAGCAAGGCATCTGGCGGTTAAAAATCGCACTTCCAGAAACCTGCGGAGGCGCGTCAGTGTCTGTGTAGGCGCGGTTTCAACCAGACAAGGGTTAACTAGAGTAAAGGAGAATTCATGAAATTAGCGATCGCAAAAGAAATAGCAGCAGGCGAGCGCCGGGTGGCTTTAGTACCCGACGCTGTGGCCAAATTGGTAAAACAAGGCGTCCAAGTTTTGCTTGAGGCCGGTGCCGGAGCAAAATCCTTTTTCTCGGATCTTGCTTACGAAGCAGCCGGAGCTCAGATTGTCGCCGATACCGCTACGCTGTGGGGCGAAGCCGATGTCGTCGTCAAAATCGGGGAATTGCAAGAGTCAGAAGTTCATCAACTGCGTGAAGGAGCAGTTTTCATCGGATTTTTGAATCCTTTGGGAAATCCGGCTTTGGTGCAGCGTTTAGCCGATCGCCATGTTACCGCATTCAGCATGGAAATGATCCCCCGCACCAGCCGTGCTCAAAGCATGGATGCGCTGTCATCTCAGGCTAACGTAGCTGGTTACAAAGCCGTACTAATCGCAGCAGCGGCTTTACCGAAGTATTTTCCGATGCTGACAACGGCGGCGGGTACGATTCGCCCCGCGAAAGTCTTGGTAATGGGTGTGGGCGTTGCGGGCTTACAGGCGATCGCCACAGCCCGTCGTCTGGGCGCAGTAGTCGAAGCCTTCGACATCCGCCCGGAAACAAAAGAACAAGTGCAAAGCTTGGGTGCTAAATTTATCGATGTCGAACTCAAGGAAGAAACTGTAGCAGCAGGTGGCTACGCCAAAGAATTATCAGAAGCAGCGAAAGAACATACTCGCCAAGTGCTTACTCAGCACGTCGGCGCTTCCGATGCAGTAATTACAACGGCTCAAGTTCCTGGTAGAAAAGCCCCGATTTTAGTTACTAGAGAAATGGTTTCTCAAATGAAACCGGGAGCAATAATTGTTGACCTCGCGGCGGAACAAGGCGGCAATTGTGAGTGCACGGAAGCGGGTAAAGATGTGGAATGGAACGGAGTTAATGTGATTGGACCGATTAATTTGCCATCCTCAATGCCTGTTCATGCTAGCGAAACTTACTCGAAGAATGTCTCGGCTTTGCTTCAGTTGATGCTGAAAGATAAGGAGCTAAATTTGAATTTTGAAGACGATATCATTGCTGGTTCCTGTGTGGCTCGTGATGGTGAGATTAGCAATCAGCGAGTGCGGGATGCTTTGGCTGCTTCCGCAGTCAGCAGTCATTAGTCAGTAGTCATTAGTTAGTAGTCATTAGTTAGTAGTTAGTAGTCGGGAGTCGGGAGTCGGGAGTCATTGAAAATAACAACTAACAACTAATGACTAACAACTAATGACTAACAACTAATGACTAACAACTAATGACTACTGACTAATGACTAACAACTAATGACTAATGACAAATAACCAATTACCAATTCACACTTATTATGGCAGAAGGATTGATTGCAGGTTTAGTGGTGTTTACTCTAGCATCGTTTGTGGGATTTGAAGTAATTAACAAAGTCCCCCCGACGCTACATACACCTTTGATGTCGGGTTCCAATGCGATTTCAGGAATTGCGGTTTTAGGCGCAATTCTAATTTCAGGCCAAGGTAATGTGACTGTTACTTCTATTTTGGGGACGATCGCGATCGCCCTTGCCACAATTAACGTTGTCGGCGGTTTCTTAGTCACCGATCGAATGCTACAAATGTTCAAGAAAAAGGAGGTTAAAGCGTGAGTGATTTTCTGCCCAGTGGCATTCAGCTAGGCTATCTAGTAGCCGCATCTTTATTTATCGTCGGTTTGAAACAATTGGGTTCACCGGCGACTGCGCGTCAAGGAAATGTGTTAGCTGCGATCGGGATGTTGATCGCGATCGTCGGTACGTTGCTAGAAAAACAAGTAATCAGCTACGAATTGATTGCTGTCGGCATCATCGTGGGTTCCATTTTGGGAACGATTATGGCGAATACCGTGGCGATGACGGATATGCCGCAGATGGTAGGTTTGCTTAACGGTTTTGGAGGCGCGGCTTCTGCACTCGTGGCTGTGGGCGAATTCTGGCGCTATCTCAGCATCCCGGAATCGCCGGCACCTGACGCGACAATCACGATCCTTTTGGGCGTGTTGATTGGCGGGATTACTTTCACTGGTAGCCTTGTGGCGTTTGCGAAACTGCAAGAATTGCTACCGGGTGCGCCGATGACGTTTCCGCTACAACAGCCGTTTAATGCCATGCTGGCGATCGCACTTTTAGCCGGCAGCGGTTATATGTTGTTTAACCCGGAGGATGTCCCGGTATTCCTGGGTTTGGTGCTGATTTCCAATATTTTGGGAATCATGTTTGTGCTGCCGATTGGTGGCGGTGATATGCCCGTGGTGGTGTCGCTGCTTAACTCCTATTCCGGGATTGCGGCGAGTGTGGCTGGGTTCATTTTGATGAACAATATGCTGATTATTGCTGGTGCATTGGTAGGCGCGTCGGGGATTATTTTGACGCAAATCATGTGCAAGGCGATGAATCGATCGCTTGGTAGTGTACTGTTTAGCGCGTTTGGTAGCGGTGGTGGAAGTGCTGCGGTTGCTGGAGTTGCTGGTGGTGGCGCTACTGACAAAACTGTTCGCAGCATCAATCTCGAAGAAAGTGCGATGATGTTAGGCTATGCGCGATCGGTTGTGATTATTCCCGGCTACGGGATGGCTGTAGCGCAAGCACAACACGCCGTGCGCGAGTTAGCCGACGGTTTGGAAAAAATGGGTGTTGACGTCAAATACGCCATTCACCCGGTGGCTGGGCGGATGCCGGGGCACATGAATGTGTTGCTAGCAGAAGCAAATGTGCCTTATCCGCAGTTGTACGACATGGACGATATCAACCCGCAATTTGAAGAGACTGATGTGGCGTTGGTGATTGGTGCGAATGATGTGGTGAATCCGGCGGCGCGTCACGATACGGCGAGCCCGATTTATGGGATGCCGATTTTGGAGGTTGATAAGGCTAAACATACGATCGTAATTAAGCGCGGGATGAGTGCTGGTTTTTCGGGTGTTGACAATGAGTTGTTTTATAAAGATAAGACAATGATGTTGTTTGGTAGCGCTAAGGATGTGGTTGCGAAGTTGGTTGCTGAGGTGAAGCAGTTGTAGGATTTTGCGATGCCGAGAAACCGGGTTTTTTTACGAAAATATTTCGTTGTAGTCGATAGATTTGATGAAAAACCCGGTTTCTTTGGAGAAACCCGGCGGTTGAAACCGCGTCTACACAAACAAAGTCCGCCTTCGCGGACTAAGAAAATGAGCGGGTATTTAAGTCTGATTTGATATCAATATTCTTCAGTCGGCGGAGGCAGACTTCGTTTGTGTAGAAGCGATTTCAATCGCCGAATCTATCTAAATATTCTTCAGTCGGCGGAGGCCGACTTGGTTTGTGTAGAAGCGATTTCAATCGCCGAATTTTATCAGCCGATTTTTGACTTCAGAAGGATCTGCTGTCTCAAAAAATAGTTCTAGCGCCTCGATCAGATTTTGTCGCGCTTCTTCTATATTCTCACCTTGGCTGGCAATATCAAGTTCTGGGCAAAGGGATACATATCCATCGCCTTCTCGTTCAATAATTGCTGTAAACTGTTGTGTTGACTTCATAATACTATCATAGCATTATTCGACATCTGGCAAGTTTTCGGGAATCCGTTACTTGGCTGATGTAGAAATTCTCAACTTATTATCGCTCTTGTTGTCTATCAAAATTTTATCGAGGATTCAGTACCGTGAGTAATAGTGGAAAGTTCTTTAACGTCGCAAACCTGACTGTTGGTGTACTAAGTTTGTTAGCGGCTGTTGTCGGTGCGGGAATTGCTTATGCTCAAGGTTGGATGCCCCTGTTGGTTGGACAAAACGCTCGTTTTTCCTGCGAACTTCGCCCAGATACTCAGCGGGGAGGTGAAGTTTGGACTGTCATGTACCGTCACGATAAAGGTCAACAACCTTGGCTAAAAATGGTCACAACTTTAGGCGGTGATTATACGCCTGTAAGACGCTGCCAAATAATTTCTGAAAGCTTGAACGGTTATCGCAAAGATGGTTTAATTCGGTTAGCTTATAGAGAGGAGCCTAAGACGCCGAATCAATACGTGATTTGTGCTAAAACTAAGTTGAGTGGCGACGAGGTTTGTCCGCTGGTGTTGACGTTGAAGCCCGGTAGCGAAACAGAGGCTTATCAAGCAATGCGAGATATGACTGAAAATTTGTTGAATGGTGGTAATGCGGTTTATCAAAATAGCGATGGTAAGGTGGCAACTTCTAATTTTTCTCCGTCTTCGCCAGAGATTGATTTAACTCCTTTTTTGGCTGAAGAGGATCGGATTGCTGGATCTAATTCTGCTAAGTGATATTAAATTTAGTAGGTTGGGTTACAACCTCAAACTAAACTCCACACCCACAAAAAAACCAAAACAAAAACCCCAAGCCCCCCTAACAACCCAACGAAACTCCAACGCTCCCCCAACACTCCCTCCGCAATAACCACAACACCCACAAGTAAACCAGTACCCCCCATGAAGTACACACCACACCAAACCAGAACTGCCTCGTCACTTGGCGTCCTCGACAACCAACTCTTATACCACTGCTTCAACCTGCTATTCAGCGCCCTTGGCGACGCTACTCCCGGACTCGGCTTAGAACCGGGGGACTGCCGGATTGGATTTCCGAGAAGCGGATTCGGCTTAGAACCGGGGGACTGCCGGATTGGATTTCCGAAGGATTCCGTCCCGGGGGACTGAGTTGGATTTAGATTTAGATTTGTCCGATTTGCCAGATAAGTTTTAATCGGAATTCCCCTCGGCAATTTATCCTTCGCCTGCCCGTGAACTGCAACCACTTTACCGCTAGCATCTAAAACAGGCGCACCACTTATCCCAACCGAAACTTGAGCTGTATAGTTAATTCCATATCCCTCCGTCAACACAACATTAATCCTCGATACTGAACCTTCCAAAAATTCCGGCGCTAAATCTTCATTTTGAAGAACAGGAAAACCAGAAATATAGATTTTATGTCCTACTTTCAGCTCGTTAGAATCGCCAAGATTGACACTTTGATAAGGACAATTTTCCCCAGCAGACTTAAATGTCACCACTGCTAAATCGTAAGTAGGACTTGTTTGAATGCTGTCAGTTGTATGACTTTGTTTATCCTGATAAGTTTGCAGTTTTAAACTATAGCCTTTAACCACATGACCGGCGGTAAGAACAGTGCAAACTCCCTTTTTTCCCGGTACAATAAACCCGGTACCGTGTCCGCCTTGATTTTCGTAGTAAATCAGCACGAGGCTCTTGTTAACTGTTTCAGCAATTTCTTGAGATGACTTCGGCTGGGAGCAACTTGTTAAGGACAGTCCGATGAGGAAAAAAATTAGCCAGCAAGAGCGAAATTTCATAGATTTTGCTGATTGTTTTAGGGAATAAGGGAGTAAATGAATAATTTCTACAACAGTAGTGATGTGTTGTTTTCCAGATAGGAGATTAACATGAAAGTATACCATTTTTTTGAAGTCGTAGCTACGGGTAAGGAGATGGGAGTATCGAGAGGTGACAAGTTAAGATTAAAAGCCTCTCGATCTCTCGCTGGTAGCCAAGTCTAGATCCCCCTAAATCCCCCTTAAGAAGGGGGACTTTGACTGCTCTCTTGTCCCCCCCTTCTTAAGGGGGGCTAGGGGGGATCGAGATTTTGTGGACTCACTTTTATCGAATCTGTGGACAGAAACCAAGTATCTTCGTAAAAAAACCGGTTTCTGGGCCTTATGTAAATCTTATTCCGTTATAATTTAGCTAGGATATTCTATCTGTAAAAATGGGATAGTAAATAATGACACTCACCGAATTAAAAATCGATCTAGCATCCTTAAATTCAGCCGACAAAGCAGCGGCTATAGAAATTTTACTTCAAACCTTAAGCACTGGTGCTATAGGCATTAAAAAGACTCCCGGCGTGTGTGGCGACGATGCCTGTGTTGGCAATACTCGCATACAAGTTTGGGTACTTGTGGGTTATCGCCGTCTCGGATGCAGCGATGCTGAACTTTTGAAGTTCTATCCCCATTTGACTGCCGCTGATTTAGTTAATGCTTGGGCTTATGCCGATGCTTACCCAGACGAAATTGAACAAGCAATTAAAGAAAATGAGGAAGCCTAAAACATGGCACGAATTTATGCAGACGAACAGTATCCGTTGCCAGTAGTTGAGTTTCTTCGACCTTTAGGTCACGATGTTTTAACAGTTCAAGAAGCCGGAAACGCAGGATTAGGAATTCCTGATGAGGATGTATTGGCTTTTGCAGTGAGTAATGAGCGAGCAGTTTTGACTCTCAATCGAGGTGATTTTATTCGACTGCATCGCTCACAACTGAACCAGATTTATCAATGGTTTTCGTCTTAAGTTGATACCTATGGGGAATGGAATAGCTAGCGCTCAGAAGTTTACGCTTCTTTGAAGAATCTGATGATTTCGCGGACGTGGTTGAGGAATTTTCCGTCATCGGTGAGTTGCGCGATCGCACTTTCTGCATCTCTTGCCAGTTTAGTATGTTCTGCCTCATTGGTAGCCGTCAAGTTTTGGAGAGATGCTGCTAGTCGAGTTAAGTCTCTTTTGGTAGCTTCCTGCTTTCGCTCTTGGATAGCTACCCAAGAATTCGGATCGTCAGAGTTTAATTGAGCTTCTAAATTTTTAATGGTAGATTCTAAGTTGGCGAATCGGCTGCGGAGTTCGAGAATGTCTTCGCGCGGGTGCAAAAATTGACGGCGAATCATTGTCAGCCGCGCTGCTAAATATTGATAACCTCTAATCGCTGGACGCAGTATAGTTAACAGCAGTGCAGCACCGGAACTGAGATAGCCAATGGCGCTAATTCCGGTGGCTGCGAGGGCGTAAAGGGCGATCGCACTCAACAGGTGCAGTCCGATGGCCACCAGGAGCGATCGACTAACTAATACAGTAACGTATTTGACTTGTTTCTCGTCAACTACGATGCCTTTTTCGGTGGATTCTGTGGCTTGGGCTAAAACTTCTTTAGCTTCAAAGTGGATATTCCACGGAACTGTAACTATCAACAATAGCCATTCAAAAATAGCAATGGCAATTACCCAATCAATGAAGCTGCCGGCGGGGATGTGCAACCATTGCAGAATGGCAAAAACTAATAGTAAAAATATGCCTGTGCTGGCACCAAAACCTGCGAAAGTGTAATACATTGCGATCGCCTTTGTGGAATGTTTTTTTGATTGTGTGCGGGTTTGCAGGAGTAGGTGAAAACAGTGTGACAGTTAGGAAAGCTTCCTATTCAACTTGATGGCTAGCCATTACGTAGGGGCTTTTGGTATGTAAAAAGGGTGTGACAGTTAGGAAAGCTTCCTAATTCCTCTGGAACACACCTCCAGAGCCTGTTTTTGACTGTTTGTTTGGAGAAGTCTCAGATACCAGCAGAATCACTTAGGGCTGAGATAAACTGATTTGGATGGCGATCGCCCGTTCAGCGAGTTCCGTGTCTCTAACTCAGTCCTGGACGCACAGCATCTACAATTGACTCTAGCGTCTTCATGTAAATATCTGGCCGTCTACTACTTAAAATCAAAAGTCAGCAGCAAGGACAAACCGATGGCGAACTCAACTCTTGGTCTAGAAAATCAACTTTACGATTATCTATTATCTATTTCCCTGCGGGAGCCAGATATTCTTCAGCAACTGCGAGAAGAAACTGCTAAACACCCTATGGGTATGATGCAAATCGCTCCTGAACAAGGTCAGTTTATGGAGATGCTGGTGCAACTGATGGGAGCGACAAAAACCTTAGAAATTGGGGTTTTTACGGGATATAGCTCCCTGTGCGTAGCTTTAGCACTGCCTTCAAACGGGAAAATTGTTGCTTGCGATGTCAGTGAAGGATATACTGCGATCGCGCGTCGCTATTGGGAAGCAGCGGGTGTCGCCCACAAGATTGCTTTACACTTGGGTCCGGCAATTCATACTCTCGATAAGCTCATCGCCGAAGGACAAACAGGAACTTTTGATTTTGCTTTCATTGATGCGGATAAAGAAAATTATGAGGGTTATTTTGAGCGATCGCTCCAACTGGTACGCAATGGCGGTTTAATTGTAATTGACAATGTTCTGTGGTCTGGACGAGTGGCAGATCCTCAAGTACAAGACCAAAGTACCCTAGCCCTTCGTACTTTCAACGACAAATTGCGTAACGATCCCAGAGTAACTCTCAGTGTTGTCCCGATTGCTGATGGACTGACTTTGGCATTGAAACGCCGCTGGGCTACGATGATGGAACCTCAAAAGAATTGAACTACCACCGCTGTACCGCCCTATCGGTCAGCGTCTGGTAGTTAAATACTATATTTAAATAACATAATTAATTGGTTTGAGGCAGAAATTCTGGTGTCTAATTTACAGGTAAAATTGCCAATTCACGAAACTTTTCAGTCTACCGTTCAAGGCGAGGGATACTGGACGGGGACTTTAGTTGATTTTATCAGATTAGCCGGTTGCCCTGTGAGGTGTCCTTGGTGCGATACTGGTTACTCTAATGGTGGCAAAGATTTACCCGCAGTACCACAGTCGATCGCCCAATTGCTCGCTCAGTTGCAGTCAAAAAGAGTTGTAATCACTGGCGGTGAGCCTTTCATTCACCGGGATTTACCTCAGTTAGTACAAGCTTTGTTAGCAGCCGATAAGCAAGTGAGTATTGAAACTTCTGGTGCTTACTGGCTAGATGTTTCACCCCAGGCTTGGATTACTCTTTCTCCTAAAGAACACGTCAGTCCTAAATATCCCGTACAAGAGCTTTTTTGGAGTAGAGCTAATGAAATTAAATTGGTGGTTAGCACTGGTAAAGAAGTTGAATTTTATCAGAAATATTTGGCAATCAATGTTGATATTCCAGTTTTTATACAACCGGAATGGAACTCTAAAGATGCAGCTATTCCGATTATATTGGAATTGCTCAAACAAAATCCTCGTTACAGGTTATCTTTGCAAATTCATAAATTTATTGGCGTGCCATAGTTCCCAGCATCTCCTATCAATTCCGGTTGTATCGGAATGATTTAACCGCGAAGGCGCTAAGGACGCGAAGGAAGAGAAGAGAGAGTTTAATACAAGACGATGAAGAAAGGATTTGATATCACCTAGGAAGACCAAGGATAATTTTTAATTCGTACAGAATATGGAACTGGATTTGAAAAATCAAAGATTCCAGGTTTAGCCCCACGGGGCGACGGAAACTTATTTGACAATTATTTGATATTCTTGAGTTTGGATGCCAGCTATTCCAAAGGCAGCGCTAAGATAGTTAAGCACTGTTTTGCACTACTCCCATGTCCCAACGCCCCGAAACCTCAAACAGCCAGCCAAGTGCATCCCTCAACGGGCATAATCTGACGACTCCTAACTCTCATAACCAAAATACGATTCGGGTTCGCGGTGCCAGACAGCACAACCTCAAGAATATCGATTTGGAACTGCCGCGCGATCGCCTGATCGTGTTTACGGGTGTCTCCGGTTCTGGTAAGTCTTCCCTGGCTTTCGATACAATTTTTGCCGAGGGACAGCGCCGCTACGTGGAGTCTCTCAGCGCCTACGCGCGACAGTTTTTGGGACAGTTGGATAAGCCGGATGTGGACGCGATTGAGGGCTTGAGTCCGGCTATCTCGATCGACCAAAAGTCAACTTCCCACAACCCGCGATCGACTGTGGGCACTGTTACAGAAATTTATGATTACCTGAGACTACTCTACGGCAGAGCTGGCGAACCCCACTGTCCGATTTGCGATCGCTGCATTGCGCCACAGACAATAGATGAAATGTGCGATCGCGTCATGGCCCTTCCTGACGGTACTCGCTTTCACCTTCTCGCGCCCGTGGTACGCGGAAAAAAAGGCACTCACCGCAAATTATTATCCAGTTTAGCCACAGAAGGATTTAGTCGAGTCAAAGTTAACGGCGAGATTTTAGAACTTTCGGAAAATATCGAATTAGATAAAAATCTAACGCACAACATCGAAATAGTTATTGACAGGTTAATTAAAAAACCTGGTTTAGAAGAACGTTTAGTTGATTCTCTCTCGACTTGTCTGCGTCATTCAGAAGGAATTGCCATCATAGAAGAGTTACCAGCAGAGGAAAATTCCGAACCAAATCCACCCATCGTATTTTCCGAAAACTTTGCGTGCCCGGAACACGGCGCAGTAATGGAAGAACTGTCGCCCCGGTTATTTTCATTTAATTCGCCCTATGGTGCGTGTCCAAACTGTCACGGTTTGGGCAGTTTACGCACCTTTGCGCCAGAGTTGGTAGTCCCGGATGCGAAAGCGCCTATTTATTGTGCGATCGCCCCTTGGTCTGACAAAGACAATTCCTATTATCTCTCTTTACTTTGCAGTGTTGCTGATGCTTGCGGATTTAATATTGACATTCCTTGGTATCGTTTAAGGCCGGAACACCAGCGGGTACTTTTGTATGGCAATGAGGAAAATCAAACAAGAGAAAATAAGAAACGCGACCCCAATTCCAGCGATTTAAGAAGAGATTTTAAAGGTGTAATTGCCATGTTGCAACGCCAGTATGAAGATACTGGTTCTGATTTGATTAAGCAGAAGTTGGAACAGTATCGCGTTGATAAACATTGCCATGTTTGTCAGGGTAAACGCTTGAAACCAGAAGCACTTTCAGTGCGGTTGGGACAGTACGGCATTGTAGATTTAACCAGTATTTCGATTCGGGAATGCCGGGAACGAGTAGATAATTTAGGATTGAGCGATCGGCAATTTCAAATATCCGATTTAGCCCTCAGAGAAATCAAAGCCAGACTGCAATTTTTGCTTGATGTCGGATTAGATTATTTGACTTTAGACCGCGCAGCAATGACCCTTTCTGGTGGGGAAGCCCAGCGAATTCGACTAGCTACTCAAATCGGTTCCGGTTTGACTGGAGTGCTTTATGTTTTGGACGAACCCAGCATTGGTTTGCACCAAAGAGACAATTTTCGACTGCTGCAAACTTTAACAAAGTTACGAGATTTAGGCAATACTTTGATTGTCGTAGAGCATGATGAAGAAACAATGCGATCGGCAGATCACATTGTGGATATCGGACCGGGCGCCGGCGTACACGGCGGCAAAATTATATCCCAAGGAAGTTTAGCAGACTTGCTAGCCGCTGAAGAATCCTTAACTGGTGCTTATCTGTCAGGAAAGCGAGTAATTGAAACCCCAGCCCAAAGGAGAAAAGGCAATGGCAAATCCCTCTCCATCACCAATGCGAGGCGCAATAATTTAAGAAATATTAATGTAGAAATTCCCCTGGGCAAACTGGTCTGTGTTACGGGAGTTTCAGGCTCTGGAAAATCTACATTAATCAATGAATTGCTGTATCCTTCCTTACAACACTACCTCACCAAAAAAGTTCCTTTACCACCAGATATGGACGCGCTCAAAACAAAAGGTGAACGCTCCATAGAAGATGTAGTTGATAAGGTAATTGTCATCGATCAATCTCCCATCGGTCGTACACCACGTTCCAATCCCGCCACTTACACGGGAGTCTTTGATGTGATTCGAGATTTGTTTTCCGAAAGCATTGAAGCTAAAACCAGAGGTTACAAAGCCGGACAGTTTTCTTTCAACGTAAAAGGAGGCAGGTGTGAAGCTTGCAGCGGTCAAGGTGTTAACGTCATTTCGATGAATTTTCTGCCCGATGTTTACGTGCAGTGTGAGGTTTGTAAAGGGGCGCGCTACAACCGGGAAACCCTGCAAGTGAAGTATAAAGGCAAGTCAATTTCTGATGTTTTGAACATGACTGTGGAGGAAGCTTTGGAAATGTTTAAAAACATTCCTAGGGCGGGGGCTAGACTGCAAACTTTGGCTGATGTTGGCTTGGGTTACATTCAGTTGGGACAACCCGCACCGACCCTTTCTGGGGGCGAAGCACAGCGGGTGAAATTGGCAACGGAATTGTCCCGTCGCGCTACTGGGAAGACGCTTTATTTGATAGATGAACCGACGACTGGTTTGTCGTTCTATGACGTTCATCATTTGTTAAATGTGTTACAAAGATTGGTGGATAAGGGGAATTCCATTTTGGTGATTGAACACAATTTGGATGTGATTCGGTGCTGCGATTGGGCGATCGATTTGGGGCCGGAAGGGGGAGATAAGGGAGGTGAGATAATTGTGGCTGGAACGCCGGAGGACGTGGCGGCTAATCCTCGTTCTTATACTGGGAAATATCTGCAAGTTGTTTTGCAGGAACATCCTTTGGGTGAGGCTGTAGCTGTCACTTGATTCGGCGATTCAAAGAGAGAATTATTAACAGTCGTTGCCGATAAATTCCCAAAAATTGCACACAGCCTAGCCAAAACTCCAGCCACTCTCAAATAATCAACTCAGGATGAAACAAATCACGGATGAACTCTCAAACAAACACGCCTTTATTAGATGCTTTGCGCGATCGCACAAATCACCATCACTCCCCATTTTACGCCCCCGGACACAAAGGCGGTCAAGGAATCTCAGGGCGGTTAGTTGAGTTATTAGGGCCACAAGTATTTCGATCGGACCTCCCCGAATTACCAGAATTAGATAATCTCTTTAACCCAGAGGGCGTAATTGCAGAAGCTCAAAATTTAGCTGCTGAGGCATTTGGGGCCGAACATACTTGGTTTTTAGCAAACGGTTCGACTTGCGGAATCATCGCGGCAATTGTCGCAACTTGCGGCCCAGGAGATAAAATTATCCTACCTCGAAACATCCATCAATCGTTAATTTCTGGTTTGATTTTATCCGGTGCAATTCCCATTTTTGTCAATCCAGAGTACAACTCGGATTGGGATATTGCCAACTGCATCACCCCAGAAGCCACCGCAGCAGCATTAACACAACATCCCGATGCCAAAGCAGTCATGGTGCTTTACCCAACCTATCACGGCGTCTGTGGAGATTTGCGGGCGATCGCCAAAATTACCCATCAATACAACATACCATTATTAGTAGATGAAGCCCACGGAGCCCACTTCAACTTTCATCCCAACTTGCCAGAACCAGCACTATCAGCCTGTGCTGATTTAACAGTACAATCAATCCACAAAACTCTCGGTGCAATGACACAAGCCTCAATGCTCCATGTCAAGGGTTCTAGGGTAGATATCCCCAAATTAAATCGAGCTTTACAGTTAGTACAATCCACCAGTCCGAGTTACATATTATTAGCATCCCTAGACTCCGCCCGCCAACAAATTGCCCTCCACGGCAAACAGTTGATGACCCAAACTTTACTACTAGCAGAAAAAGCGCGATCTGCAATCAGTAAAATTCCAGGTATATCAGTTTTAGAAGCATTAAATACACCCGGTTTTGTCGATTTAGACCGCACGCGACTGACAGTAAAAGTATCTGACTTGGGAATCACAGGATTTGCAGCAGATGAAATTCTGCACTCTCAACTTGGCGTTACCGCAGAATTGCCAATGCCACAACATCTCACATTTATTATCAGCTTGGGAAATACCGAATCAGATATTGACAATTTAGTTAAAGCTTGTACTTTTTTAGCTGGAAGGAAGGAGAAGGAAGAACTACCCCTCCCTCGTGGTTCCCAAGGGGAGAATGGGGGAAGGAAGAAACAAGATTTTTCTCATCCCCCACTCTCCCCATCCCCCACTCTCCCACTCCCCCACTTTCCCCCTCCTCCACTCTCCCCTCGCGAGGCCTTCTTTTGCCCAACGGAAACAGTAGCAGCAGACAAAGCAGTCGATCGACTCAGTGCCGAACTAATCTGTCCTTATCCCCCAGGCATACCTGTGTTGATGCCCGGTGAAATCATTACCCAAAAAGCCCTGGAATACCTCAAACAAATCCACTCCGCGGGTGGCAAAATCACAGGTTGCAGCGATACCCACCTCCAAAGTCTCAACGTTGTGCGAAAGTAAATATTAAGGCTGGGCGAAATGGGGAGAATTTTTAAAGGTTCCTCATTTCCCACTGCGGTCTGGCTGGAATTTAAAATCTCAAATAGAACAACTATGCTTTGGCCCTACGTCACTCCTGGTATCCCAGACGATTTATTTGAACGTTTACCGGGTATTCCCATGAGTAAACGAGAAGTCCGACTGCTGTTAATTTCTTACCTACGGCTACAAGCAGACTCAGTGGTTTGGGACATTGGCGCAGGTACTGGTACGATCGCCGTAGAAACAGGTTTGTTATGTCCCAAAGGTCAAATTATCGCCATCGAAAGAGATGAAGAGGTGGCCAATTTGATTCGCAGAAATTGCGATCGCTTCGAGCTCAACAACGTCGAAGTCATAGAAGGTAGCGCCCCGGAATGCCTCAAAAATCTGTCCCACCCCCCCCACCGAGTTTGCATAGAAGGAGGCCGCCCCATTAAAGCCATTGTCCAAGAAGTCTGGGGGTACTTGCAACCCCAGGGTCGAATTGTCGCCACCGCCAGCAATTTAGAGAATCTTTACGCCCTTTCCGAAAGCTTCGCCCAATTGCAAGTCCGCAACATTGAAGTAGTTCAGTCCGCCGTCAACCGCCTAGAGACTCGTGGGCTAAGTCAAACCTTTGCCGCTGTCAATCCCATATTTATTCTCAGTGGCGAAAAGCTAGATTAGTCAGTAGTCAGCAGTCATCAGTCATCAGGGTAAACAACCCTAGGCATAAATGCGACGGCTTTCTGTAGCCTTGATAGAACTCCAAGATTGCCAGGCAATACCTAACCTTCGAGAGGGTTTACAGCTGATGGCGTGGGGCTTCCCGGCCTCTAGCTAATGACTAAGGACTAAGGACTAAGGACTAAGGACTAATGACTAAGGACTAAGGACTAATGACTAAGGACTAAGGACTAAGGACTAATGACTAAGGACTAATGACTAATGACTAAATGTAATTCTTAACCTTTTTTAAGTCCCGTTAACCTTCATACTAAGATTAAGGGCAAACATAACTCGATTGACCGCGTGACTTGAGATATTTGGATGACTGATGGGGGAAGAACCCGTGCCCTACAAAAATCCAAAATCTAAAATCCAAAATCCAAAATCGAATCACCCGCCCCCGTCTGCAAGAGAATTTCATTTTATGCCGTGGTCTCGTATCCTCAGTGGAATAGTTGCGATCGTCCTTGCTTTGGGCATGATTATATTGGGCGGATGGTACTTCACCGTCGGCTTCGGGATCATCGTCTACCTAGGTCAACTAGAATATTTTCAACTAGCCAGGGCTAAGGGTATTGCACCTGCTGCCAAAACTACCTTAGTTGTCAGTCAAGTTCTGCTAATTACGGCCGCCCTTGCACCGCAACTGGTAGATGCTATGTTTCCCCTAGCGGGAACCTTCATCTGCTTCTACCTGCTGTTCCAGCCTAAGCTATCGACGATCGCCGATATTGCCGCTTCAATTTTAGGATTGTTCTACGGCGGTTATTTGCCCAGCTATTGGATACGGCTGCGAGTCGGACTTGACCCAGTTTATCAAGCTACAACTGGATTTGGTCAAGCAGTCGCCAGCAATTCGCTAACTCAAATTTATCCCCAGTCTTGGATGGATATCAGTCATATCTCCTTAGGACTAACTTCCCTATTTCTGGCTTTCCTTTGCATCTGGGCCGCGGACATTGGCGCTTATTTTGTCGGCAAATTCTTCGGCCGCACTACCCTCTCCCACATCAGCCCGAAAAAGACGGTTGAAGGTGCCGTGTTTGGAGTTTGTGGCAGTATAGCAGTCGCTGCCGCCGGGTCTTGGTATTTGAATTGGCCTGGCTGGCCCTATACTGGGGCTGCTTTTGGTCTGTTGATTGGTGTTGCCAGTTTGTTGGGGGATTTAACTGAGTCGATGATGAAACGAGATGCCGGTGTTAAGGATTCGGGGCAGTTGATCCCCGGTCACGGTGGCATTCTCGATCGCACTGACAGTTATGTTTTTACAGCACCGTTAGTTTACTATTTTGTGACTTTACTCTTGCCCGCGATCGACTTTTATCTGATTAATCATTGACACTCTCAGGTCTGAAGACGCTGAGATTCTGCGGACAGAATTAGTTTAATCTAATTCTCGCTACGATTGCCAAAGATCGTCTACTGAGTTGATCGAGCGACAAACCTAATCTTCCCGATACTTTTCTTAAAATATTGGCTGCCCCATTCAGGTCAGCATTAACAACAAAACCATCAGCAGTCCAATAAAGTCCACGCTTAATTCTGTTTCCAGATGCTTTCCACCCCATCGGTTTTTCACCGTATTTGGGTAGGGAGTCTCCATCCAAGAAACTAGCTTTTGAAGTGTAGGCTTCCTCAGTTTCAACAAATTTAATCCCGTGTAAATTACCAAGTTGTTTGACGCGGGATTTTAGTTTACCTAAAGGCATTTGAACAAACTTTTGATTATTCAAATTACCCAAATTAGCATTAATTTTAAACCCTTCATTCCAACCCATCACCAAGGTTCCAATACCATATTTAAGACAGTGGCTAACAATTAGTTTGGCTGCTTTATTAATCCCATCACGCATTTGGTGATTGCGTTTACGGGTTACACGATCTAACCAATTATCCCAATATCCTTGAGGCTTACCTTCTTTACGAGTTGATACTTTTTTGTTCCAAAGTTGATTCCTAGCTTTCATCACTCTAGCATCAACTAAAAAAGAATTTCCCAAGGTATCAACACAAGCTGCTAAATTATCGGCAGTTCCCAGGTCAATAGACAACGCTTGGTTGATATCTAATTCATGGTTTTGTTTCTCTGCTTCATAAGACATTTCTAAATAAAAAGCACCATTCTTAGGAAGAATAGTAAATTCTTTAACCTTACAATAATCAAGATTTGATGGCATAGGCAAGAAAAATTCAGATACCCCAAACCATCTTTTAACTGTTAGTCCCAGGGCAAACCTAAGTAGACCGTTAATTAACGTTGGCTTTTGTCCCCCAGAATTAGGGTAAGCAACTTTGAATAGTTTAGAACCATTGAGATAACCAGGAGGTTTGGGTCGAAAATGTAATTGACCTTTTTTATGTAAATCTCTCAAATTCTTGAAAGATTTGAATGCTTCTGTTACCGACATTAAGGTCTGCTGCATCGGTGTTGATGGCATTGATTGTGCCAACAAAGATTTTGATACCGATGGTTCAAATGCTAAATCAAACTTTCCCGTTAATAATTTACCTGTCTTAAATAATGTTTGACGAGCGAAATAAATCCCTGTATTGTACAATTTACCTGATTGTTGACAAAGATATTCTATCAACGCACGGGTTTCTGGATCTAGAGACAACAAGATTTGCTGCACTCCTATTATTTTAGCCATTAATTCGAATATCACGATTTTCTTGACCTCTTTATGGTAATCAACTATAGTGATTCTGTCAACCCCAAATTAAATAAATATGCTCCCTCTACCAGAATACAGAACCCATAATCATGTAAAGCATTTAAGGGTAGGTCTAGTAATTTATTGAGAAAATAATTTCCACACTTGCTAAAATTACCTAGCTTGTGGACAAGTAGTTATTTTGTTAGCAGTGCTGGTAATATCAGCAGCGAAACTGTTAAAAAATATATTGAAGATCCACATCATTTAGTAAACTAATATTTCAAGGGGAATAAATTCCCCTGTGTCGTGTTTCCTCTCAGGTCTGAAGACACGCTCGTTTCGACACTCCCATCCTTTTCTTATGATTTGACCCAATTAGCGGCGGCCAAACCCGATCGCAAAGCACCTTCAATTTGATTTCCCCCGCACAAATCCCCTGCACAAACTAAGGGTAAAGTTCCCTCAGCAGCCAAACAAGAAACAGGCAAAGGATTTCTACAAAAAGCATAGCGCCAACGGTGAACCTGCAACCATTCAGGCTCTTTTAGCCAAGGCATCAAATATTCAGAAGTGCGATCGAGCAATTGTTGACCCACACTAGGCAAATCCGTAGCATCAAAATAGCGATCGGCAAAACTGGCACTACTGTGAACCACAAACACGGGCTGAGGCGATTCCAGTCGCTTGCTACTATCAAAACCAATCCAAGCTAAATCAGAATTATCTCGAAAATCAACAGTTTTCCACGGGTAATTTAGATTACTCAAATCTGGTTGGCGTTCCGCAGAATAGCCAGCCATAACCGTAATGCAAGCGTCATAATTAACCGAGTGCAATTTGTCAAGAAAATCTGGCGAAAATCCCTGGTCTGCCTTTAAAAACAGTAAAGCTTGGGGTGCAGGAATTGCGACTACGATCGCCTTAGCAATCAATTCTTGAGGCTTGTTAAAATTGTCATCAGTAACTTCTAGAGAAAGATGCCACATTTGGTTATCTGTACTAGAAATAGCTTCTACGCGACGCCCTGACCAAATTTCTAAACCCTCAGCCAGGTACTTACCTACAGCATTCATTCCCGCAGGTGCAACATAACAGTCCCTGGGAATCGAAAAAACCTCTCCCCCGACTCCATTTTCTCCCTCTCGAAATTCCCCAACAGTATCAGTCCACAGTTTCAGGATATCGCGATCGACCAAAACATCAATTAACCCCTGCACCGCATCCCCCTGGGATTCCAGATAGCGAGCCCCATGATCGGCCCTAGTACCGTTAACACGACGAGTAGCAACTCTGCCGCCCACACCGCGAGATTTTTCCACAACCACCACAGAATAACCAGCCAAGCGCAACTGTTGAGCGCAACTCAGCCCCGCCATACCAGCACCAATCACCGCAACATCAAACATAATTAGTCAATACTCTATACTCAATAGTCCTTAGACATCTCCAAAAACTCTTGTGGGATAGGCATTGGGCCCACCCAAGACTAGCTTTTTACCAGATGTCCACTTATCAGCTTAAAGGCTCTGGGGGAAGTTTCTGTGCCATATTTCCACTTGTGGCCAAGCGTTGACAGTCCTAGCTAGGGCGGCTCCCCGCCATCGCCCCGCACCAAGTAGTAGAATTAAGGACAGCACGAATCCGTGATTAAGACCAGTTAAAAAAAAATGCCACTGTAGGCAAATTTCCCAACCCGATCGTTGTCAAACAACAGCAATCCCAAATCTCAAATCTAAAATCCCATAAGGGAGGGCAAAAATCTTGGACGAACTCAGAGCAGCGCTAGAATTGGCTACAGAAGAAGAATTGCAACAACTGACAGAACTCCTGTTCAGCCGCAGGTTTAACCCTTTAGATTACGTGCAAACCCCAGCACCGATCGATGTCCAAAGTCGCGATCGCGAAGCTTGGCTAGATGCCGTAGAACAACGGTTTCGCTACCTCTCAGCCGACGGATTGACGGTACTCAGAGGGCGGACTGAACAAGTAACTTACAGACAAGCCCTAATTCAAGTTTGTCGCTATCTCAAAATTCCCTATCCCAAACAGTTGTCAACAACCGACTTAGAAGCAGAAGTATTTTTGCACTTAATGGGCCGCGCATGGAAGCAGTTACCTTCCCAAGAAAAACAAGCATTGACTGTACGAGTACAGCGAGCAATTGTCGAGTCTAAACTCTCGGAACCTCTGCCAATTTCTGCGGAAAAAGACCCCTTGGGTTTACTGTTCAAAGGTGGCAGCGCTTTAGCTGTTAGTTCCATCGTCAAACCAGTTTTACTCAAACTCATGGCCCATCAATTTGCACTGCACTTTGCCACCTATGAAATGGCAAAACAAGCAGCGATCGCCGGTGGAACAGCCGCAGCAACCCAGTTTCAAAATTATGTCGCCATTCAGACTGCCCGACGCTCTATGGCGACAAGTGCTGCTCGTTACGGTGTGACGCGGAGTGTGTTTTCATTTCTCGGCCCGGTGTTGTGGACGTGGTTTTTAGCTGATTTAGGCTGGCGCTCGATTTCAACTAATTATAGTCGGATTATTCCTACCATTTTTGCCTTGGCTCAAATTCGCTTAACGCGATCGGAATGCACCTGGGAATTAGCCTAAAGATTTGAGATTGTAGATTTTAGACTAGGAGTGTCGGTGAATAGCAAAAAACGGTTAAAATTAGGCGTAAAACTGACAGTAGAAAATCTCAAATCTCGACTTCAAAAACATCCCGATCGCAGTTTGCAAACCCCCTGGAATTTCGCTCAATTGGGAGTGCTGATTTTTCCGGTAATTCCGATTTTGGGAGCTTTAGGAATCTTCCTGGGATTAATCGGCACTTGTTCCCAACAAAAATTTAGCCAAATTAGCACTCACCCGGTGAATCGAGGTTTTGCAATTCTCAGCGTGTTGCTAGTCATCACGGCGGTTTTTGCTAACAACCACATCAAGGCTTTTTTAGGGTTGGGTAATTTCTTGCCGTTTTTTATACTTTTTGTGGCATTCAGTCGTTTAATTCAAACTCCCACTCAATTGCGGCAATTGTCTTGGATAATAGTAATTAGTTCAATTCCCGTCATAATTTTGGGTTTCGGACAGCAATTTTTAGGTTGGAGTGGCATTGTTCAATTACAGCCCGTTTTTGGCTGGGTACTCGAACCCACAGGCAATCCTCCTGGTAGGATGGCTTCTGTATTTATGTATGCCAATATTTTAGCTTGTTATCTAACTATTGTTTTTATTTTAGGTTTGGGATTGTGTATTGAAGGAAGAAGGCCCAACGACTGCGTTTATCCTGAGCCCTTCGACTACGCTCAGGATAAACGCAGCCGAAGGGCTCAGGAACCGCTTCAGGAAGAAGGAAGAAGGATAAGGGAAACAAGTAATGAACTGCCAATTCCCAATTCCCAATTCCCCATTCCCAATTCCCAATTCCCAATTCCCAATTCCCAATTCCCCATTCCCAATTCCCCATTCCCCATTCCCAATTCCCCATTCCCAATTCCCCATTCCCCATTCCCCATTCCCCATTCCCCATTCCTGTTTTTAACTTTTGCCGTCCTAGGAAATGCTGTTTGCTTGATTTTTACTAATTCTCGTAATGCTTGGGGATTGGCCGTTTTGGCTGCTGTGGCTTTTGCTGTTTATGCAGGTTGGAAAAAAATATTAGCTGCGGTTTTTAGTGCTGTTGGTGCAGTTTTTTTGTCCGCTTTTGGTCCGCAACCTTTGCGACAATATTTACGAACAATTATCCCGGCTTTTTTCTGGGCGAGACTCACCGATGAGATGTTTCCCAATCGACCGACAGCGACTTTAAGAACTACTCAATGGCAATTTGCTTGGTCGATGACTCAGCAGCGTCCTTGGACTGGTTGGGGATTGCGAAATTTTACGGATCTCTATGAAGCTCAAATGCACGAATGGCTTGGTCATCCTCACAGTTTGATACTGATGCTGACTGCGGAAACGGGAATACCAGTAACGCTGTTTTTTTTGGGTTTAGTTGGGTGGATTTTGGCTAGGGGTGTTTTGCTGTTGCTAAATTGGCGATCGCATTTTCCTGTAGATACTCAACAGCAGCAGATAGAGGAAAATTCAATGTCTAATATCACAAATCGGGTAATTTCTCAAGATGTAAATTCAGGCGATCGGCTCATCTTCTTCAGTTATTTATTAGCTTTCGCCGCCTGTACTTTGTTTAATACTGTAGATGTAACATTGTTTGATTTGCGAGTTAATACTATAAGCTGGCTACTATTAGCCGCGATTTGCGGAATCGGAAATCGGGCATCGGGAATAGGGAATAGGGAATAGGGCATTGGGCATCGGGAATAGGGCATTGGGCATTGGACATTGGGCATCGGGCATCGGAGGCATAGACTGGGAAACAAATAACAAATAACCGATAACAAATAACCGATAACAACAGTCAACAGTGAACAGTCAACTGTCAACTATCAACTGTCAACTATCAACTGCCAACAGTCAACAGTCAACAGTCAACTGACATTATTCCACCGTCACTGACTTCGCCAAATTCCGAGGCTGATCCACATCCAAACCCCGTCGCGCCGCAATATGATAAGCCAACAGTTGTAGGGGAATTACCGTAACAATTGGTGACAATAATTCATCTACAAAAGGTACGGGCAAAACATGATCGAAAATATCCGCTTCCGCCGCACCTTGCTTAGGGGTAACGCCAATTAAACGGGCATCTCTGGCTTTCGCTTCCTGAGCGTTGGAAAGTACCTTTTCGTAGACGCTTCCGGGCATGGCGATCGCCACTACAGGCACTTTGGCATCCAAAAGGGCGATCGGGCCATGTTTCATCTCACCCGCCGGATATCCTTCGGCATGAATGTAACTAATTTCCTTCAGTTTCAAAGCCCCTTCCAAAGCAATGGGAAAGTTAATTCCCCGTCCCAAAAAGATAAAATCTTGGGTTTCAGTAAACTGGTGGGATAATTCCTCCACATACTGTTCCTGAATCTCCAAAAACTTTTCAATTATAGCAGGCAACTGGCGCAAACCAAGCAGGATTTCTGCCAATCTTTCGTTACTTATAGTCTGTCGTTGATGTGCCAAATCCAAGGCTAAGAAATAGAAAGCCATCAACTGAGTGACAAAAGTTTTGGTAGCAGCCACCCCAACTTCGATACCAGCGTGGGTGTTAATAATGTGTGGTATCATGTGGGCGATCGAGCTTTCTGTCCTGTTAGTAATGCCTAACATTCTCGCCCGAAATTTATCAGTCAAACCCGCTCGACGCTGTTGTTCCATTCCCAAAGCAGCCAGTGTATCTGCCGTTTCTCCAGACTGTGTTACCCCAATAATTAAAGTATTGGCTGTCAGCGGTGCCGGTGCATAACGATATTCGGAAGCGTACTGCACCGAAGTAGGAATATTCGCTAACTGTTCCAACAAATATTTGCCAATTAGGGAGGCGTGCCAGCTCGTTCCACAGGCTAAGATCGAAATTTGTTCGACATCGGCACAAAGCTCCTTTGGCAAGTTGAGATTAATCGGAGAGTCTTGACTTTCAGGGTTCCATTTGTTGTCTAAATACGTCTCTAAACAAGCTCTGACTACGGCGGGCTGTTCGTAAATTTCCTTGTGCATGAAGTGTTTGAAGCCCTGTTTCTCGACGGAAACTGGACTCCACCCCAGGATGCGCGGGCTTTTTTTCAGCCTTTGCCCTGCAAAGCTGTAAACTTCAACTCCCATGGGAGTTAGTCTGGCTGCTTCTCCATTTTCCAGAGACAAAACAGCGCGGGTATGAGACACTAATGCGGGGGTGTCTGAAGCGCAGAAAAATTCGCCAGCACCAAAGCCAATTACCAAAGGAGCTTGCTGTCTGGCGACAATTAATTCGTCTGGAAAATCTGCACATATCGCCGCGATTGCAAAGGCTCCTTCTAATCTATTTACAGCCTTTAAAACGACTTCTAAAAATGAAATTTCGGCATCGGCTTCTGACTTATTCCTTGTGAATTCAGCCAATAATTCAGAAATTAAATGAGGAATAACTTCTGTATCCGTATCGGAAACAAATTTATGTCCCTTCGCTTTTAATTCTTCCCGCAATTCGCGATAATTTTCGACAATGCCATTTTGAACTACTGCAACTCTCCCGCTATTATCCATGTGAGGGTGAGCGTTATATTCTTCTGGCTTACCGTGAGTTGCCCAGCGAGTGTGTCCGATACCAATGGAAGCTGGAGATTCTATCTCTGCTAGTTTTTCCCGCAGGTTGTGCAATTTACCCTTGGCCCGGAGGCAAGTAATTTTCCCTTCCCAGATGGTAGCGAGGCCCGCTGAATCGTAACCCCGATATTCCAGTTTCTCTAATCCTGCTAGCAAAATCTCGCTTGCTGCTTGGGTGCCGATATAGCCAACGATTCCGCACATTTGAGGTACTCCTGCTTAGCGATCGTAAGTCAAAACCAATTTTTATCAAGATAGCACGGGAAGCGGAAACCCCGTCCCTTGAAGACCAAGATGGAAGGGATTTGCCGGATTCGATTAATCAAACCACTAGATTAATTATTAATTACTGTGCATTGAACGGTATCAATATTATGGTTTTTTATGGTAATACAAAATAAAAAATATTATTAATGAGGTACAGGGGAGTGTCCATGGCGAATGGCGAATTGTTAGTGGTTACTTGTTAGTGACTTTTCTCATAGCCAATTACCAATTACCAATTACCAATTACCAATGCTCGATTGTACCTCCTATGAGAGCTCGAAAGGCTATATCGCTGTATTTTCACATTGCTCTGCTTGCTGTTGCTATAGCTTCTAACTGGGGCAGAATGTAGATCCCACAGCAAAAGAGAGGGAGCAATGTCATCGCCCCCTCTCCGGTGTTTGTAGTTCGATCGCTGTCGATCGAATTTTAGTAAGCTAGACCCATACTGCGAGTTGTTTCTGCTCCCAGGTAAACCCGGATGCTGAGAAAATCGGTAGGGCAAGCAGTTTCGCAACGCTTGCAGCCTACACAGTCTTCTGTGCGGGGAGATGAGGCAATCTGAGCTGCTTTGCAGCCATCCCAGGGCACCATCTCCAAAACGTCAGTCGGACAAGCGCGGACGCATTGAGTGCAGCCGATGCAGGTATCGTAGATTTTGACTGAATGAGACATTGAATAAAGGCTCCCAACGAGTCACTAAAAATTTGCGGACTCTGCGAGTTAAAAGATTTGACGGCTTGAGGCCACCGCTATAACCTGCACAGAGAATTAAAAGTAAGTCTACCGCAGTGCCTGGAAGCACTTGGCGAAAAAGCGACAAAACTTCACAGTTATTTGATGTTCAGTGTTAGAAAGGACTAAAGTCCTTACTACAAACCTGAGCAAATTCATAGACTAAAAGCCTAATTTTTCCAACAGGGGCTTTGTGGAAACAATATGTCTGTCCAGCCCTAGTTTTTTCGGTTCAACACCCAAGGCCAAAGCCACCAATTGCGGTAAATGCAACACCGGCAAACCTAACTTGCGCCCGATTACTTTCTCCACTTCGGGCTGTCGCGAATCCAAATTTAAGTGACAAAGCGGACAAGGTGTTACCATACAATCGGCACCGTTGTCAAGAGCATCTACAATATGTTTGCCAGCCATCTGAAATGATTGGTTAGTGGCATAACTCGCTAGGGGCCAGCCGCAGCATTGCGTCCGTCCTCGATAGTAAACTGGAGTTGCCCCGATCGCCCGAAACACATTTTCCATCGATTCCGGTTGGTGCGGGTCATCATAAATTAGATGGTCCTGAGCTCGCAGCAAATAACAGCCGTAAAAAGCGGCGCACTTCAAACCCGAAAGTTTGCGAGTGACTCGCTTTTGCACTTCCTCCAAACCGTAGTCGGCAACGATCGCCCACAGCAGATGTTTCACCTCGGTACTGCCTTGATATGGCGAACAGCCTTGTTTTTGCAGTAAACCATTGACTTGTTCTAGGTAGTTGGGATCGGTTTTTTGGGATTGCTTGAGGCGATCGTCCACATGACCAATTACCCCTTGACAAGTGCTGCAATGGGTGAGTAAAGGCAGATTCAGTTGCTCAGCCAATGCAATATTGCGAGCATTGACAGTATCTTCCAGCAACTGCGAATCTTCCTTAAAAGTGCCAGAACCGCAGCAGGAAGCTTTTTTGAGTTCCACCAGTTCGATGCCCAAGGCTTGAGTCAGTGCTTGGGTAGACTGGTAAAGTTCGCGGGCGGCCCCTTGGGCGACGCAACCGGGAAAGTAAGCATATTTGAGATTTTGAGATGGCATAATTGTTTCTGCTGGGTACAACAAGGCAAGGGACAACAAAGGAGAGCGATCCTCTTCGAGGGCTGCGCTAACGAAGTTGGGATGCTTCCTGCTTAGTTGGTGTTCTCCATATCCTTACCTAGTTTTAGACAATTATTAAGGTTGAGTAACCCGATCGGCTAGTCGAGTTGTTGGCAATCTGAGTTTCTGCAAGTTAAAGTTGGATCTAGATCGCAGTCTTAAAATAGCGATCGCACCCCCGCCACAGTCCTGAATTTGCTACCAATGCCCACTGCCGACTCTCTACACACAGTGTCAGTTAGAAAAGCGGCAAGCCTTTTTCCTGAAGATCCCCCTTTCGGATAAGATCAGATACGCAGCAACCAATGAGGAAATGATGGTATGAGTCAAGAGGACATTTTTGCTAAAGTCAAGAAAATCGTGGCAGAGCAACTGGAAGTCGATCCGGATGAAGTCAAGCCAGAAGCCAGCTTTGCTAACGATTTAGGAGCAGACTCCTTAGACACAGTAGAGTTGGTAATGGCTTTGGAAGAAGAGTTTGATATTGAAATTCCAGACGAGGCAGCCGAAGGAATTACTACGGTTCAAGCCTCTGTAGACTTCATCAGCAGCAAACTTGCCGCTCCAAAAGCATAAAATACCAGCCTTTTCCCCTAAGAGGAGACAAGTTAGACAACTGAAAACTCCTCTTTTGTTCTGCGTTCTGGGTGTTTAATTTTTTTGAAACTGAAATCATGACAAATTTAGAGCGTAAGCGCGTTGTTATTACGGGTCTCGGCGCGATTACACCGATCGGTAATACTTTGTCCGAGTATTGGGACGGGTTGCTTGCCGGGAAGAATGGTATAGGCCCGATCACCTTATTCGACTCGTCGCGGCACGACTGTCGCTTTGCCGCAGAGGTGAAGGGTTACGATCCTCACGACTATTTAGAGCGCAAGGAAGCAAAGCGGATGGATCGCTTTGCTCAGTTTGGAGTGTCAGCTAGCAAACAGGCTCTGGCTGATGCGAAGTTTGAGATTAATGACCTGAACGCAGAACAGGTGGGTGTCATTCTTGGCACTGGCATTGGCGGGCTGAAGGTTTTAGAAGACCAGCAAGAGATTTATCTGAATCGCGGCCCCGATCGATGCAGCCCGTTTATGATTCCGATGATGATTGCGAATATGGCTGCTGGCCTGACGGCAATTCAAACGGGCGCTAAGGGGCCGAACTCTTGTACAGTGACGGCTTGTGCTGCGGGGTCAAATGCGGTGGGCGATGCGTTTCGCCTCGTGCAGGGGGGTTACGCCCAAGCCATGATTTGTGGCGGTACGGAAGCTGCGGTGACACCTTTGTGCGTGGCGGGTTTTGCTGCGGCGAGGGCGCTTTCGACTCGCAATGATGACCCGATTCATGCTTGTCGTCCGTTCGATCGCGATCGGGACGGTTTTGTCGTCGGCGAAGGTTCTGGCATTCTAATTCTCGAAGAAATGGAATATGCGATCGCCCGTGGAGCCAGAATTTACGCAGAAATCGTCGGCTACGGCTTAACTTGCGATGCCTACCACATGACTTCCCCAGTACCGGGGGGTAACGGTGCGTCGCGAGCCATGGCTTTAGCCCTCAAGGATGGGGGTTTGACACCAGATATGGTGAGCTATATCAATGCTCACGGTACTAGCACTCTTCCCAACGATTCTACCGAAACCAAGGCAATCAAAAAGACCTTGGGAGACCATGCTTACAAAGTAGCTATTAGTTCTACCAAGTCAATGACCGGTCATCTTTTGGGTGGTTCAGGGGGAATTGAGGCGGTAGCTGCGGTAATGGCGATCGCCAAGGACAAAATTCCGCCGACAATCAATCTGGAAAATCCCGATCCAGAGTGCGATTTGGACTATGTTCCACATCACAGTCGCGATCTAAAAGTTGATGTGGCGCTGTCGAATTCCTTTGGATTTGGTGGCCACAACGTGACGCTGGCCTTCAAGAAGTTTGTTCGGTAGCGGGCAAGTTGAGAGTCGAGAGTCGAGAGTTAAAAGGTGAAAAATTAATTTTTCACCTTTTTATTTGTGATTGGGCGATCGACTATTACATTAACTCCTAATTTTGTTTCCCTACTGGCGTTTTCGTGGCGGCAAATGGCTTTGATTGTAATATATAAATAATTTTGTGGGCATTCAGAAACCGGGTTTATTCCTAAGTTTTGGTGGAATTCCGAGATTGTCGCAGAAACCAGGTTTCTTGGAGTTTGTGGGGAGTTAGAAACCGGGTTTCTGCGATAATTTACGCATCCTCATCGAAATTTAGGAAGAAACCCGGTTTCTTTGCCTCGACGCAGATAAATGCTGCTGCGGTTAAATTAAGGCTTTACAATACAGTTTTATAGGAACAAATGAGAGACGAATTTTGTGCAAGGGTTTCGCCCTCAATAATGAATAGGCGATCGGGTAAAATTGATGAAAGATAAATTTCTACAAATCCGATCGCTTCTGGGTTGAGACAATTATCTAGCTGTAAGCCATAATTATTTAAAGTCTAATTATTTAGGAGGTGCGATCGTGGTTATTACTCAAACCAACCCACCAAATCTGACCGACGCGACAAAGACTCGCTTCACTCTAGATGAATACCGGGCGATCGAGGAAACTGCCCAAGAACGTCACGAATATTGTAACGGAGAGATTATCGCTATGTCAGGAGGTTCCCCCGCTCACAGCCGTATTGCCGTAGATACTACGACTTTTCTCAACGTGGCTCTCCGAGACACCAATTTTCAAACCTATAACGGCGATTTACGAATTTGGATTCCTAGCTTCAATCACGGCACTTATCCCGATGTTACGGTAATTGATGGCGAACCGGAGCTCAATGGCGATCGCACGGATGAAATTCTCAACCCTTTATTGATTGTGGAAATTCTTTCGCCATCTACGGAAGCCTACGATCGCGGTGAAAAGTTCCGAAAATATCGCTCTATTGCTAGTTTCTGTGAATATCTGCTGGTGAGTCAAACTGAACCATATATTGAGCAATATCACAATCTCGATCGCCAAACTAGCGATCGCTGGCAATGGCAAGTGTACGATGGGATCGATCGGGCGATCGTCCTGCACAGCTTGAATATAGAGCTTCCGATGGCTGAAGTCTACCGCCGGATTAGTCTTTAAGGGCGATTTTTTCAAGTTTGAAATGAATCATGTTTAACTAAAAATATAAGTTTAGGAGAAAGCTATGGTTACTCTAATTCAACATCCAGGGCAAAACCAACTTGAAACCCCAGCAGAGGAAAAAGTCTGGACTGATGCTGAATTCATGGCACTCAACCGAGATGGACACCGCTACGAAATTGTAAATGGAGAACTAATTGACATGGGAAATTCGGGTGCAAAACACGGTTATGTTTGCAGTATATTGATGATTTTGCTCGGTGGTTATGTCCACATTCAAAAGCTAGGCGCGATGTTCGATTCCAGCACTGCTTTCAAGATGAAATCAGGAAACAAGCGATCGCCAGATGTTTCATTCATGGCAAAAGAACGCTTGCAAGGGTTAGAAGAACTACCCGATGGCTTTTTAGAAGGTGCGCCGGATCTTGCCGTAGAAATCCTTTCTCCTAGCAATACAGTGGCAGAAATTCACGACAAACTCGTAGAATATTTTGAGAATGGATCGCGTTTAGTTTGGGTGATTAACCCTAAAGAAAAGTATGTGTTGGTGTATCGATCGTCCCAAGAGCCCGATCGCCTGCTCAAGTCCGCTGATTCCCTCGATGGCGAAGAAATCGTCTCCGGCTTTACTCTTCCGGTTGCGGAGTTATTTCAAAAACTGGCGTTTTAATTAATTGGGCGATCGGGCTATAGTTCTTCATCCCAAAGTATGATAGAGTTAATGTATCAAAAACTTATTAAATACTATGACAATTGAAAATCTTGAAGCTGAGGTTCTTGCACTTCCAAAGGACTCTCAAGCAGCACTACTATCGCGACTTATAGAACACTTGTGGCGTGGTGAAATAGATCGAGAAGTTGGGTCGATCGGGGGTGAGGAGGCCCAAAGGTGCGATCTGATAATCAATATCCGAATGAATCAACCTCAAAGCGATTTAATCGATCGCGCGGCTCAAATACAAGGAAAAAGTCCCTCAGAGTTCATGGTGGATTCAGCTTATCAAAAAGCCCAAGATGTTCTTTTAGACCGATGTTTTTTTGGGTTAGATGAAGTTAAATTTAATGAATTTGTGGCATTGCTAGATGCTCAACCTATGGAAAATGAAAAGCTACAGACATTACTAACAACTCAATCTCCCTGGGATTAGAACAAGATAGACAGCAGCTTTCTCCTCCCGAAAAGCTGAATTCATCACATCAAATTGACAGCTTTAATTCAGATAACAATGAGTTAAATGAATGGTTAAAACGTCGTGCTTTAAAAAATGAGTTGGAGGGCGCTTCAAGGACTTACGTTGTCTGCGCTGGCAAAGTGGTTATTGGATATTACTGTCTTGCTAATGGCGCACTAGCACAAACTACTGCAACAGGCAGAGTTAGGCGTAATATGCCCAATCCAAAGTATGATAGAATTAATGTATCATAAAATCCTTAAATATTATGACCATTGAAAATCTTGAAGCTGAGGTTATGGCATTGCCAAGGGATTCTCAAGCAATCTTGCTATCGCGACTCCTAAAGCACTTGGGACAAAGTAGTGAAATCGATCCAGAAGTGGCATCTGTCTGGGTCGAAGAAGCCCAAAGGCGCGATCGAGAAATGGATGGCGGCCAAGTTACTGGGATTCCGGCTGAACAAGTGTTTAAGAAAATTCGCGGGCTTCTGTAATGAAAAACGTGATATTTCATCCACTAGCCGAACAAGAATTAATTGATGCCACTGCCTATCATGAAGAACAAAAACCTGGGCTTGGGCTAGAGTTTTTGGAAGAAGTAGAAGACGCAGTAAACTTCCTCATGCTATATCCTGAAGCTGGTTCAAAGGTTAGAAGTTCTGTTCGTCGGGTGATTTTACCAAAGTTCTCCTACTCTCTGCTTTATCGTATTTTAGAAGGCGATCTGATTCGCATTTTAGCGGTTGCACATCACAAGCGTAGAACACAATACTGGGTTGGGCGAGAGTAGCAGTCTAAAATCAGGTGTTAATGAGGTGCGATCACCCTTCTTCTGCTACTGGGGATAGTAGGGGAGGGGCGATCGCTATTTGATTACCAACAAATGTAGGGTGTGTCATCTACGATAATTGATCGAGCTCGTAATTCCCTCGATCGTCCCAAGAACCTGATCGCCTGCTTAAGTCTACTGATTCCCTAGATGGCGAAGATATCGTCGCTGAGTTTACTCTGGTGATTGCGGAGTTATTTCAGAAACTGGCTTTTTAATGAAAGTGCGATCGGGCGTGCTTTACACTGGGCAGATATGCTATCTTAGAATTATCAAGACATCAAGCTGCTTTAATGTCACATAAAGAATCTTTTCTAAAAAGAAATCTAGTTATCAATATAACTGCTTGTGCAGTGGGCATCGCCAGCTTGGGCTACACCATATATACTGGCTGGCGCCCTCCTATATTGGGCTGGAACGATCGCTTTTATTGTGCTGCACCGAAGGACGAGGGGGATGTTTGGAAGGTAATTTATCGTAATGAGCAAGGTGAGAAACCTTGGCTGAAGATAATAACAAGCTTAGATGCCGATAAATGGCAACCTGCAAAACGGTGTCAAGCCATTGCTGATCGGATGGAAGATTATCGAAAAGATGGTCTGACAGCCTTGGACTATCGCCGTGATGATAACACGCCCGGTCAATGGGTTATTTGTGCCAGAACAAAGAAAACTGATAACTGTAGTTTGCTGTTGACCCTAAGACCTGACAAACAAGACCCTTATAAAGCTCTTGATGAAGTGCTGGGTAATCTAAAGCCAGGAACTGATGGTTACCCCGAAAATAGTGATGGCGGTCGGCTTCCGAGTATTTCTCCATCGGAGGCGGTATCTATTAATTTACAGCCCTATTTAGCAAAAGAGGATAGCACAATACCTTCAACGGTCAAGAAGTAATACAGTTTACTAAAATTTTTTCCACAAATACTCGGAATAAATTGCTCATAGACATCTCCAGAAAAGCCAGTGAATGGCAGACAGGATGCCTGCTGCACAATAATTATTGGAGAGGTCTATTAGTTGTGCCTTCAAGACTATTGCGTTCTGGGACTATTGCGGTGGTTGAGCTAACTTGCTATTTACCCGGTTTCGCCCATCTATGGCTAATTGCCAGCCAGGTGAAATTTTTAGGGCTTTCTCATAATACTGTAGAGCATCGTTATAATATGCTAATCCCTCTAACGCTACCCCTTTCAAATAGAATGCACCAGCAGTTTTTGAGTCAATTTTGATTGCCTTTTCGCAAGCTATCAGTGCATTTTCATGCTGTTTTAATTCGTTTAGGGCCCAACATTTACCAGTCCAGGCATCGTAAAAGTTATCCTCAATTTTTGTCGATTTTTCATAAGATTCTCGAGCTTTTTCATACTCTTTCAATTGCATTAATGAATTCCCTCTCTTATTCCAAGAATCAGCATCGTTTGAATTGAGTTTAGTAAATTGGTCGTAAGATTGAAAAGCTTCTTGATATAGACTCAAGTTATAAGCAACATTGCCTCGAAATAACCAATTAATACGGTCAGTAGGATCGAGCTTAGTGGCTTTATCGTAGGCTTCAAAAGCCTCTTGCGTCCGACTTATTTTCTCTAGCGCCCGACCTTTTTTATACCAGTGTTCATCGTAGTTGGGTTCTGATTTTATCGCTTGATCGTAAGAGTCGATAGCATCTTTATACCGTTCCAATTTATTTAGTATATCAGCTCGATTAATCCAAGCCAAAGCATCATTAGGTTGTAATTTGGTAACTTGATCTATAGATTTCAATGCCTGATCGTATCTTTCTAGTGTGTATAACGCTGAGCTTTTGTTACTCCAAGCATCAGCGTAGTCTGGCTTAATTTTAATTGCTCTATCGAAGGATTTAATAGCATCTTCGTGGTTCTTTAACATCACTTGGGCTTGACCTTTTTTATAAAAAGCTTCAGCGTAATCAGCCTTAATTTTGATTGCTTCTTCATAGGCAGCTACCGCACCTTCATAATCAGAGCGAGTGTAAGAACCTTCGCCAAAACTAAACCACTTTCTGGCATTTTGCAAAACATCGGGTTGACTAGATATATTGAAATCTTTGGGATAGCTGTTGATCGGGATACCCCACTTTAACCCGGTATTACCAATTTGCTTCCCTGAAGCTTCATCACCTTTTCCAGTCACACTCGCTTGTTGGCGATCGCTAAGTGAACGCACTTCTACATCAGTCAAACCGTGCACTGCAATCACTAGACCCTCCTTGTTCACCACTGGACCACCGCTAGTGCCACCGATAGTCTGAGCATTGTAAGAAATGCCGTAGCCTAATACTTTAGCAGCTTTTGCTGTTACATTGCCAGGAACAAACTGGAATACTAAATTAGATGGTTTACTATCCGCCGGAGCCGGAAACCCTCCCACGTTAATGACATCTTCTACCCTTACTTTGTCCGAGTCAGCAAAACTGAGAGGTTTATAGGTGCATCCTTTGTCGCCTTCTGCCTTGAATGTCACCACTGCCAAATCCAGGTTTTCGCCGATTCGTTGAAAATTGGCAGCAGACCAAATTTTATCGTCATAGGTTCTTAACTTTAAATCATCGCTAACTACTACATGAGCGGCTGTGAGTACGGCACAAACTTCTTTTGGTCCCTGAATGAAAAACCCACTCCCACTACCCTTTTTGTCTCCGGCAGCAAAAATCAAAACGGTACTTTCCTGAACTTTCTGGTTGATAGGTATAGTTTGACAACCAGTTACGAATAAAGCGGACAAAGCTAGAACAGTACAGGCAGGGAGGTAACGCCAAGGCAGCATAGTGTAATTCCCAAAATATATATTTTAAGCTGAAATACCCTTTGATTACCCATTATGACACGGCATAATCTCAACCATGGGTTGGCATTATTTACAAAATGTTAATTATTGTCAATTATAAATTCAGATTTCCCCAAACAAAAAGCGCCCCTATTTCTAGGAGCGCTTTTTGTTTATCTCAAGTTAAAAATTAACCGTTGATAGAAGGAGCAACCAATGCAACTGGAGTTGTTTCGCCAGCAGCCAAGTCGAGTGGGAAGTTGTGAGCGTTGCGCTCGTGCATTACTTCCATACCCAAGTTAGCCCGGTTGATCACATCAGCCCATGTATTGATTACACGACCTTGAGAGTCGATAATCGATTGGTTGAAGTTGAAACCGTTCAAGTTGAAAGCCATGGTGGAGATACCTAGTGCTGTGAACCAGATACCTACAACTGGCCATGCACCTAACAAGAAGTGCAAGGAACGGCTGTTGTTGAAGGAAGCGTATTGGAAGATCAAACGACCGAAGTAGCCGTGGGCTGCAACGATGTTGTAGGTTTCTTCTTCTTGACCGAATTTGTAACCGTAGTTTTGCGATTCGGTTTCGGTTGTTTCACGAACCAAGGAAGATGTTACCAAGGAACCGTGCATGGCGGAGAACAAAGAACCACCGAAGACACCAGCAACTCCCAACATATGGAAGGGGTGCATCAGGATGTTGTGCTCAGCTTGGAACACGATCATGAAGTTGAATGTACCGGAGATACCCAAAGGCATACCGTCTGAGAAGGAACCTTGACCGATCGGGTAGATCAAGAATACTGCGGTAGCTGCTGCAACTGGTGCAGAGTAGGCTACGCAAATCCAAGGACGCATACCTAGGCGGTAGGACAATTCCCACTCACGACCCATGTAGCAAAATACACCGATCAGGAAGTGGAAAATCACTAGCTGGTAAGGGCCGCCGTTGTACAACCACTCATCGAGGGAAGCTGCTTCCCAGATTGGGTAGAAGTGTAAGCCAATGGCGTTGGAAGAAGGAACAACAGCACCTGTGATGATGTTGTTACCGAACATCAAGGAACCTGCAACTGGTTCGCGGATGCCGTCGATGTCCACTGGAGGAGCTGCGATGAAGGCAACGATGTAGCAGATGGTGGCAGTTAAGAGGGTAGGAATCATCAAGACACCGAACCAACCGATATAAATCCGGTTGTCTGTGCTTGTGACCCATTCGCAGAAGCGTTCCCAGACGTTGGCGCTTTCGCGCTGTTGTAAGGTTGTTGTCATGGTTTTATGATTGCTGTATTTGGTTGTCAATGTTCGGATGATGTCTCTATTATTACGGCTATCACTACGATTTGTAAAGGGGTGTAACGACAGTTAAACTGATGAGGGTTATAAGCTGGGCTTATGTAAGGGATTGGTTGCTGTGTGTTATGTAGTCTAGGTGGATGGGAATGCAAAGCTATGGTGATTATGCTGGCTTCAACTCCAACCGATATCGGTACAAAGCGACAGGACGCCCCCTAGCAGCAAAATAATCCGGGTCTTGTGGCGACAAATAAATCGCTGTCACCTGATCGGCTTCAATTCTTTTACTTGCAGAGTCGTCGCCCCCAACAAATCGATAAGCCGTAGTTGTTTCCACTTCATTTAAATAAATATCCGACTCTCCCCGAAATACCTGCTGAGAAATCTCTGTAGACACAAATCGATCGGGATTTGGTGTCTCAGTTCCCCGACCGGTCACAATTGAAATGAGCTGCTTTTCCCCTTTCAAAACAGTAATTTGGCGGTTGGGATTGGTCGGATCGACTTTGACTGAAAGTACAGCGCCATCGCCCAAATAAGCCTTAGCGATATTGAAACCATTGAAAGTGCGATCGGCTACAATTTCATGAGTTCGCTTATCTTTTTTATTTAAAATCAAACCCAAATTTTGTTCTGGTTCAAACCGTACTTTAAATAATACTGGTTGCTGCAAATAGCGTCGATTTCCCTCAAACCCAGGACTGACAATATTTGGGGCTAAAGGGGCTGCTAAATCGACCAAAGTGCTCGCAACATTCCAATTACCAGCCATCCAGTCTGGATAAACCAAATCTCCCTTAGCTACAGCGATAGGAGGTTTGCTGTCCCAAACCGGAAAACTCGATAGGCGATCGCCCAAAACCCCCGCCCTCGCATCACCACTCCACAAAAGTAACGCCCAAACCAAACAAAAACTCCAAATTGCTCTCATACCAAACAGCCCTCTTTGATCGTATCAAATCCGTTGACATAGGAATTATTATTTCTCTCTTCTCTTCCTTCGCGTCCTTTGCGCCTTCGTGGTTAAATCATTCCGATACAACCGGAATTGATATAACACATTGGGCCAACCTCTTTGACAACATATATTTCTCTTCTTTTTCTTCTTTTTCTTCTTTCTCTATTCTGTGCGTTCTACTCGCCTAAAAGAATTTATGATAGCAAATTACCCACCAAGGGTGAAACATCAAGGTTGGAGATTGCTTGCTCACCACAAACGACGAAATAAAAAGTTAGTGAGTGGAGAAGTTGTGATATTGTTTTTGAAACTAAGATGTGAGGGTGAGTATCAACTATGAATACACTTGTTTACAAAACTTTAGTAGTTACGCTAACTGTTTTAGGTAGTGGACTGACGCCGGCAGCGATCGCCCAGACCGTCGATTCCCCAATTACAGAACAACCAACTGCTTCACCAGCCAACAGCGAGGAAACCGATCCTCAAATAAATGTACAACCAGAGGCAGTCCCAGAGTCAGTAGTTAGCGCTGAAAAGGTTGGGGATAATTCCCTCAACGGCGTGTTGCTCCCAACCACTACTAACCAAGAAATACCAACGCAGAAAGCCGAAGATTTCAATCAATATCTAAGTCTAAATCAGGACAGAGGATCTTCGAGGGCCAAGGAAAATTCCTTAGTTTCCAATCCATCGCCAGAGAACATATTGACGGAACAGGTACTTCCTATCTCTGGACAAACAGCAGAACTTCCACAACAGGATACCTCACTCTTTGATAATATATTGCCAGCAACGGGAAAAACCGTCAACCCCCTCTTTGACAAAAAAACATCAGAGGACAACACATCGATCGACCAAGTGACCTCAGTCTCCCAGCTATCCGACGTGAAGCCAACAGATTGGGCATTTCAAGCATTACAATCTCTAGTCGAACGGTACGGTTGTATCGCGGGATATCCTGACGGCACATTTCGCGGCAACCGGGCTATGACTCGCTACGAATTTGCCGCCGGTTTAAACGCTTGCTTGGATAAGGTGAGGGAGCTAATTACCTCTGGGACGATCAACTTAGCTACCAAAGAAGACTTGGCAGCCGTCCAACGGCTGCAAGAAGAATTTGCAGCGGAATTGGCGACTCTGCGGGGGCGCGTAGATACCCTGGAAGCTCGATCGGCTGAACTCGAAGCCAACCAATTCTCCACAACCACAAAGCTGAACGGTCAGGTGTTGACTTATCTGGGAGATGCTTTTGGTAAAAATGCTAGTGAGGCGAATAACACTGCATTCGGCTATAGAGTCCGACTCAACTTAAATACCAGTTTCACGGGTAAAGATAACTTGTTAGTCGGACTGGAAGCCACAAATTTAAGACGGCTTAACGCTGCTACCGAATTTCCGCAAAGCCGTTTGAGGGGTGCAACTGATGAAACGCTTTTTTCTGCCACTAACACATCTGGGGATGGAAGTTTTAAGCTCAACGCTTTGCAATACAGTTTCCCGGTGGGTGACAAACTACAGGTTTTTCTAAATGCCTTTTCTAGCGATCGGATACTTTCAGCACCCCTGAGTCCATTTTCCAGCTCTACAACAGGATCTATATCGTACTTTGGTTCAATGAACCCGATCCTGTACCCCACGGGTCAGCAGACAGGGATTGGCGTACAGTGGAAAGCAACTCCCTGGTTGAACGTCGATTTCTCGGCCGGCAGCGAATCCCGGACAAACGACCCGACTGTAGGTCTCTTCAGTGGTGGCTACAGTGGTTCTGTACGAACGATCTTCACTTTCAACAAGCTCAATCTTGCTTTAAATTATATCCACTTCTACTCTCCTCAATTTGGGGCTGATACGGCGAGTGGTAGTAACGCTGCCAAAGTTGTGGGGGCTGGGCCCGTTGTCGGCAACGCATATCTTCCTGGAATCTCCTATCGAGTCTCCCCGACTTTGGGGTTAAGCGGTTCTGTTGGTTTGATTAAGGCTCGTGCCTTGGGCAATGGTACTAAGGGAGATGCTAATGTGTTGGACTATCGTTTTTCTATGGCTTTTTATGACATAGGTAAAAAAGGCAACTTAGCTGGTATTGTTTTTGGGGTGCAGCCCCGGCTGACCAATACGAGCAATGGGGCGATCGCTCAAGCGATTGGTTTACCCGCAGGACAACGCCGCGATCGCGACATGGGATTTCACATCGAAGCCTTTTACACCCATCTACTGACCGACAATATCACTATTACCCCTGGTATAATCTGGTTGACCGCCCCCAACCATGACGATCGCAACCCGGATGTTGTTGTGGGAGTAGTGAGAACAACCTTCTCTTTTTAACTTAAATAACCTATCAAGAGTTTCCGATGAACCAACAAGTTTTAGCAGTAATTGAGAAAATCAGTGTCCTCGGTGGCGAACAGTACGGGGAAAGTGCTTGGCGAAATCCAATTCGCAAAGACACCGGCCCAATTTTGCAAGCACTTGTGATGGCATCCCAACCCAAGACTGTCCTTGAATTAGGCACTGGTTATGGTCTTTCTACTTGTTATCTAGCATTGGGAAATAGCGAAACTATCATTCATACTGTCGAGTTTGATAGTGCTGTGGCCGAGGAAGCTAAGAAACACTTTGAATTAGCGGGAATTTCCCATCGAATTAAACAGTGGGTGTGTCCTTCTTCTGAGGCAATTTCCAAAATCCCCCAGGAGATTCCTGTGCCAGATTTTGTGTTTATCGATCACGCGAAACGGCCTTATAAAGACGATGTTTCTGCTATTATCGAAAGCTGTGGTGGTCAGCAGATACTTCTGGTTGCTGATAATGTGGAAGATCGGAAGCAGGAACTTGCCGATTTTCTGGATTGGTTTCCCTCAATTGCCCTCAATTTAACGATTATTTCGACTCAATGTGGTTTGCTGGTTGCCAGGGTATAATTAGGCTTTTGCTGAATCAGCAGGCAGAAATTTTGCCACACATAAGCTGTTCTCCATTTAAACCAGTAACGAGGCTAGTAGGGGGCCACGGGTAGAACCCTTACGCTGAAACGGAAAACCTGATAATACTGACGCACCCTACGCCCCTAAGTTTAAATGCCCAACAGCTTACCGTCCGTCAATGAAAATACCAAATCCGGCTTAAACACCTCCTTTATCCCTTAGTCTGCTCCGGCAGACTTCGTTTGTGTAGTAGCGGTTTCAACCGCCGAATCACAAAAAGGGTGGCAAACTCGGATTTGGTATTGTTAAATCACAACAGATTTTGTAGGTTGGGTTAACGCGAGAGCGAAACCCAACTCTTTTAGACCTCTCCTAAGAAGATAGCCAAGAACAGGCAGGATGCCTGTTCCACAATAATTATGGGAGATGTCTTTTAAAATAATGTGTTGGGTTTCGCTGACGCTCTACCCAACCTACAAAATCTATGCGAGAAACTTGCGCGGGCGCTGGATTCACAAGTGAGGAGTGAGACCCCTCAGACCATTGGTGTCAACTTAAGGTCAAACCCAGTCAGAGACAGTTGTTTGACTATTAAATCTAGATCCGAACGAGCCCCCCTTAAGAAGGGGGGGACAAGAGTCTTCTCAAAGTCCCCCTTCTTAAGGGGGATTTAGGGGGATCTAGACTTGGCTATGAACTAGAGATACCAAGGCTTTCAGGCTTAAGTTGACACCTATGCCCTCAGACATTCGCCAACAGTGTCTTTCAACCGCCGAATCACAAAAAGGGTGGCAAACTCGGATTTGGTATTGTTAAATCACAACAGAAAATGCTCCAGATTGTAGACTCGCCATAATTAACTTGCTTTCCCAGCAATCTGCATGATTTTTCCTAGAAAAAGTGCTCTGAGTTAATTCGTCACTTATTTGAGCGCTGGCTTTGCAGTTTCTGGGTGAAGCAATTGTTTTTCAGTGAATTCTCGATCGAGAGTTAGAGAATTATTCTCATCACTTTCAGGGAGAATCCGAATATCTTGTGCGGGCGCCCCGAGTTTAATCCCTTCTTGCTCAAACCTGGTTTGGATTGTGCGGAGAATATCGGCTGATACTTTCCAAAATTCGTCAGTTTTTGCCCAGCCGCTAGCAATCAGATTAATGTATTCGTCTTCTAGGTCAAACACAAAAGTTGAAGGCGCTGGCTCTTCCAAAATTTGAGGGTGGGATTTGAAAATGTCTACGAGCACTTTCTCTATATTTGTCACATCTTGATCGAAGCTAATCCGAAAGCTAAATTTAACTTTGCGAATGTCACTGGTGGTGAGGTTTTCTATCGTGTCACTCCAAACAGCGTTGTTGGGAATTGTAAACATCTGACCCCCAAATCCTTTGATTTTGGTATTGGCTAAACTGATGGAATCTACCCACCCCCATAGGGAGCCGATTTTCACTTCATCACCGACATCAAAGGGTTTGTAAACCATGATCATCAACCCGCTAGCAAAGTTACCGAGGTTGCTTTGCAAAGCAAAGGCAAAGATAAAACTCGCACCCCCAAGTACAGTCAAAACAGGCGCGAGACTAACCTCTAGTGCTGTCAAAGCTAAGAGTACGCCAACTACAAGTCCCCCTCGATTGATGACAACAACGATAAATTGGCGCATCAATTTGGAGGTTTTAGAAAGTTTCAGCAGCTTGCTAATCACGAAGCTTAGTATTTGAGAAACGATCGCGGAAGCCAAGACAATACCGACAAATTTACCGATATTACTAACCCAACGCAAACCACCTTCATCTGATTTCAACCAACTGAGGACTCTGACGCCTAGACCTTCAGTATCCTTCACATCAATTTCGGCTTTAGTGATAGCTTCAATGTATTTGCGGTAATATTTGGAGTCCCCACCTTTGCGGTCTAATTCTTCTAAAATCACGTTGAAGCGGTCTACAACGGCTGTTCGCCCAGACTGGAGATTGGTAGCATTGACCACCAGTTGGTTCTTCAATGCTGATTCATCTTTAGCATTCGCTTGCAACTTGTCTGACGTTTTTGCAAGCTGCCCTTTTTTGTCTTGGTTTGCTTGACTGTTAGCAGCAGCAGACGAACCCGCAGTTCCTGTTTCACCGCCAGTCTTGATTTTCGTGTTTTCAAGGGTGCTTGTGGCTTCATCGAGCTTCTGAGCAGATTTTTCCGCAGCGCCTGTACCACCAGTGGTAGAAGCCCCGCTAATCGCTTCCCGCGCTTTTTTGACTTGTGCGGTAGCCTCTTCTAATTTTTGGGTGGCTTCCTGGTATTCCGGCGATTTGGGATCGGCAATAGCTTTTTGGGCTTTTTCTGCGTCCTCATAGGCTTTAATTGCCTTGTCTAGCGCGTCAATTTTTTCAGTAGCCGCAGTGTACGCCGGCGAGTCGGCGGGTATCTTCTCTCGCTCTTTCTTCGCTTCGTCTAGGGTTTGTTTTGCCTGATCTACTTCGCCTGTTTTCTCCGCTTTTTTTAAGGCATCGTTTAGGGTACTGTCCTGTTTAAGTTCCTTTTTGGTTTGAGTTGCTTCTTTGAGCCCTTCCTGGGCTTTTTTGAGTTTTTCTTTAGCTTCTTCTGCCTTTTTAGTGGCTTCTTTGTATTCTGCTGAGTCTGGGGATGCGCTCTTGAGAGCTTTGTCGCTTTCTTCTAGTGCTTTCTTAGCTTCGTCTAGGGAACCTGCAACTTCTTGTTGTTTTTTGATGGAGCGATTTTGACGCTTGATGGCGATTTCGGCATCGCTAATTTCTTTGACTTTTTGTTGGAGCAACAATTGCCACGCTGCGGCTTCGTTTTGGAGTTCATCCAAAGTGAGCGGTTTGACTAGCAGTTGCAATTCCTCAACTGGAATTTCAGGATCTTTAGTCGTAACTGCTGCTTTGGGATCTGCTTTTGGTGGAGGCTCAATTTTCTCAGCTTTAGGTGAGGCTGTGGCTTCCTCTGAGGCTGTGGCTTCGGCTTCTTGCGATCGCGCCGGCATTCCCCAGAGTGCGAAACAACTAACAACTCCGATCAAAAAAATTGCACGGACTCTTTTGGGTAACATTTTATTGTTTGTCATGAAAATATTTTCCCTGAATTTGAAATTTCTTTAAGCAAGTCGTTGTCTCTAATTTCCACCCAAAAAAGTATGAAGTAGGGAGACTGCTAAGATTCTATCTGAGTTATGATAAATTCTCATCTTTACAAAGCTGAACTTTTGTTAATAATTATTAACTAGCTTAATCGACCATAGACTCTGCTAGTCTATGCAGGTATCAGAAACAATCATTAAAATAATCTTAAACATTTTGGCTCTCTCGGATATTTGGTGATAAGTAATGCTTATAGGTTGGCAAAATCAAGGGTTTGAGCTTTCACGATTAAGAAATTTAGTATTGATTGCTACATTTTTCACCAAATATCCGAGAGAGCCATAGGTTATTCGTTATGAGTTAGTTATGTGGTTTTTTGTGGAAACTTTCATCCCACACTAACCGAGGCGGTATAGTGTGGGGATTCCCGTCTGTTTAGCTAACCAATAACCAATAACCAATAACCAATAACCCATAACCAATAACCCATAACCAATGACTAATGACTATTTTTCATGTAATTCGTAAGCGGCTACAATCCGCTGCACTAACGGGTGTCGCACCACATCCGCCTGAGAAAATTCGCAGAAAGCAATCCCCTCAACATTACCGAGAATTTTTTGTGCAACTGCTAATCCCGACTGTTGATTGGGAGGTAAATCGGTTTGAGTGATATCGCCTGTAACCACCATTCTCGATCGAAAACCCAGACGAGTCAACACCATTTTCATCTGAGCCGGTGTGGTATTTTGAGCTTCATCTAAAATTACGAAAGCATTACTGAGGGTGCGCCCGCGCATATAAGCTAAAGGAGCTACTTCAATCAGCCCTCTTTCCATTAAATCGGCCATTTTTTCGGGCTCGATCATTTCTTGGAGGGCATCGTAAAGCGGCCGCAAATAAGGATCGACTTTTTGCTGCAAATCTCCCGGTAAAAAGCCTAATTTTTCCCCGGCTTCTACGGCTGGCCTAGTTAAAATTAGCTTTTCATACTGCTTGCTTAACAGGGCTTGGATGGCGAAAATAGCTGCTAGAAATGTTTTGCCAGTACCGGCTGGCCCGATGCAAAAAGTCAGGTCATGGGTGCGTACTGCTTGGACGTACTGTCGCTGCTTGAAGGTTTTGGCTCTGATTTCTTCGCCACGGCGGGTTTTGGCGAGAACGTCTCGCTGCAAGTCTTGTAAATCGTCTTGGCGGTTGGTATCGAGAGCGAGGCGCGCTGTCTGGATTTCCACTCCGGTAATTGTTTTACCTGCTTTCCAGAAGTCGGAGAGCGATCGCACTAATTTATGACACAATTCTACTTGATTTTTTGTGCCGGAAATCAGCAGTTCTTGGCCACGCATGACTAAGTTTGCGCCGGTTTGCTTAGAGATAGTTTTCAGATTTTGTTCTTGATGGCCGGCAAGCGACATGGCGCTTTGAGGGCTCGGCAACTCTATGATTAGTGTTTCAGTCATGCCAACATAAGCTCCCTCCAAATAAGCAATTAAAAGTTAACAATTACCAGTTAGATTGGTCGCATTTTGCAAACAAAAAAGCGCCCGATACTAGCTTTTACCTAGTATCTAAGGCGTCTTTTAGATTTAGCTCCCAAATGAGTTTGGTGCTTGAGGTACAAATCAAATCTCCTTTCTATCAAGTCAGGCAACTTTAGATGTTAGATTTTAGATGTGAGATTTTAGATTTTAGATTTTAGATCTATCTAATCCCGTTCATATTTTAGATTTGAATTTTTTGCCCGATCGCACAATCGGCCAACTAAAATCAGACGGGATTTGTAAAAAAAAGTTTACAACAGACAATCTAAAATCTAAAACTATTTGGTTGCAGACTTGTTCGCCACAGAGCAGTTAATAGCCTGGAGTATTTCTGCTGGTTCTAAACGTAGGTGTATTAGTGCGGCGAGGTTGCTCTCTGGGAGCTCTGCTAGGTAAGGTCGTGGGTGGCGGTGCGGAGGTTCGGGGTCGGAAGTCTCCTCGATCGCGAGAACCGCGATCGGGGCGATCGGGCCTGGGTGCAGGCGATCGCATTTCACCAGCTTCACCATCGTATATGTCTAAGTAGACGGACTGGCCGGCCGTCTGTGCCACCGCTTCGAGGGTAGTTCTAATAGCCTGAATATTACGTCCACCCCTACCGTATACCCGTCCTTTGTCTGGATCGTCAAAAGCTAGTCTCACCCAGACCCGCGACTGACGGGGGTGGATTTCACAATCAACCCGCAAAGAGCCTGGGGACTCTAAAAAAGGGCCTATTAAAAATTTCACCAGTCCAGCGTAGTTGGGACTAGCTAACGGAGGCTGTGTTGCTGGATTCAATGTTAGCTCCGGCTCCGACTTGTTCAAATACATTCGCTTTTCTCAGGATGTCACGCACAGTGTCAGTTGGCTGAGCGCCTTGTTGCAGGCGCTTGACAATCGCTGGAACATCCAGCCTCGTTTCGTTATTTCTGGGGTTGTAAAAGCCGAGCTCTTCTAGAGGGCGGCCGTCGCGGCGGGTAGAACTGTTCATCGCTACAATCCGGTAGCTTGCCTCGCGTTTCTTCCCGTATCTCTTTAATCGCAGTTTGATCATCTTCTTGCACAATAGTCCTCTAGTAATTGTGACATACAACAAGGACACATCACAATGCTGTGGGAATTGGGAATTGGGCATGGGGCATTGTTGACTGTTCGCTGTTGACTGTTCGCTGTTCGCTGACAACGGTCAACTGACAACTGACAACTGTCAACGGTCAACCTCCCAGCAAAATATCGCTGCGATTTGCTGCCCCTAGGGCTGGTCTGCGGCCGTCAATATGGGGCGTAATTACCTTCGGTAAAGTCGATGCTGTTCCCCAACGGCCAACCAATTTTTGTAAAAACACATCTTGCTGCGCTCTCAAAGAGTCCCAATCGGTACCGCGATTAATGATTGCAAACCAAACTAAACCCCGATCGCGCGTTGGTATGGCTCCAGCCAAGGCAATCACGCTGTCCAAAGTGCCTGTTTTCACCACAGCGTAGGGGGGAATGTGCCGATGTTCGAGAGTCCCTGCATCGCGCCCAGACACCGGAAACAAGTCAGCAACAGTCAACGGAGTAGTTTGAAGATAACGCCCGATCGCCTGCATCATTGCACAAGCAGCCCTGGGAGACATCTGATTTTCCACTCCCAATCCCGAACCGTTAACTAATTGAAGTTCCGCCGCCGGCACACCAGCGGCCCAAGTAGCTTGCTGCTGCACAATTTTTGCCCCGCCCAAATTGTCAGCCAACATCTGAGCCATTTGATTATCGCTGTGGACGTTCATCTGCTTGAGAATTTCCACCAAAGGGAGCGATCGCCGCGTCATCAGCAACCGCCCAGAACCCACAAATTGCTGCTGAGCAACTGTGCTACCAACCACAACCACCTGCGGTCGCTTCGTACCCGGAGGCATTTTAGAATAGATTGACTGGACATCCCGCGACCAACTGCGACCATTGAGGGCCTCCCGCAACAAATCCCCCGCCGTCACAGGATCGGACTGTTGATTCATGCGGAAATTGCCAGTCACAATTAAATTGCCCGCGACGCGACGAATTCCCAGATCGTTGAGAGCATTACCAACGGCGATCGCCTCCTCCCACACAAACAGAGGGTCGCCCCCCCCGCTCACCACCAAATCCCCCTGCAACACGCCATTGCGAATCGGCCCAGTCCCCCGGAACCGGGTTTCAAACTGATAATCCGCACCCCAAGTTTCTAGGGAAGCCAGAGAAGTGGCAATTTTGGTCAGGGAAGCCCCTGGCATCAGTGTGGTTCCCTGCTGACTTACCAGTGGCAACATTCCCGCCTGGACCCAAACTCCCTGATTTCCCTCAGTCAGCCCCTTCCTCTTCAAATCCTTGAGAAATTCCTGCACTGCGGTGGAGGCTGGTAAATCGGGATTGGTCCGTGAGACTCCCCCGTTCGCCAAATCCATCGCGACTCCTAACCCTGGTATCCCTCCCTCCCAAGCCAGCACCGAGGCGGCATTTGCCCCGGCACTGCTGACCCCAGCCATATGCAGCCACACAGATATAATTCCAGAGCTAAATAAATCCAGCATTTTCCACTCCTAAAGTCTTATTAACTATTGCATTGAGTTTGGGAATTTCCCGTCCACCGATTTGAGATTTTAAGTTGAAGATTCGAGGATTTTAGACTGTATCAGTAGGGTCCTCCATGGCAATAGTCTCATTTGGCGATCGCCAAATGTAATTCTTTATTCATACTTCTCGACTCAGGCTCCAGACTTCCTGGTAGAATCTTGAAGGTTTCTCAAAGATTGGGCAATGGGATCGACACGCGCAAGAATTGCAATAGACGCTATGGGTGGGGATCACGCCCCCGCCGAAATTGTGGCTGGAGCGCTTAAGGCACAAACAGAATTAGGTGTAGAGATTTTGCTGGTGGGCGACCCGCAGCAAATAGAAGACTCGCTCCGACAACAAGACGCGCACGGCCGCGTCTGTGCAGGTCAGCTTGAAATCGTTGCTTCTGAAGGAACGGTGGAAATGCACGAAGAACCTTTGAGTGCCCTCAAACGCAAGCCTAAAGCTTCGATTAACGTAGCGATGAATTTGGTGAAGCAGCAGCAAGCCGATGCTGTGGTGTCCGCTGGTCACTCCGGCGCGGCCATGGCTGCGGCTCTGTTGAGATTGGGACGACTTCCTGGGATTGACCGCCCAGCCATCGGTGCGGTGTTGCCGACAATGGTAGCTGGTCGCGCTGTACTGATTCTGGATGTCGGTGCTAACGTGGACTGTCGCCCCAAATTTTTGGAGCAGTTCGCGGCCATGGGTACCATTTACAGCCAGTACGTACTGGGTGTGGCTGAACCCAAAATCGGTCTGCTCAATATTGGTGAAGAACCTTCTAAAGGTAATGACGCAGCAGTGCGTACTCATCAATTATTGGTGGACAACCCTCATATTCCTTTTGTGGGGAATGCTGAAGGTCGTGATGTGCTCTCTGGTAACTTCGACGTGATTGTGTGTGACGGCTTTGTCGGCAACGTTTTGTTGAAGTTTGCCGAAGCTGTGGGCGAAGTTGTGGTGCAGGTGCTCAAGGAAGAATTGGTCAAAGGACTCCAACATCAAATTAACGATCCTCTGCTGCAAAAAAGTCTGCAAGGATTCAAGCAGCGGGTAGACCACGTTGAACACGGTGGCGGTTTGTTGTTGGGCGTTGCTGGAGTTTGCATTATCAGCCACGGTTCCTCTCAAGCTGCTTCCATTGCCAATGCGGTGCGTTTGGCGAAGGGAGCTATTGATAACCAAGTTCTGGAGCGAATTCAATCGGAATATCGCCACAGTGCCATCGAACAAGAAGCTAGGAATTAAAGTTAGTAGGTAGATGGACATAAATCAACGTCACTATAGCAGTCCTTGCAGGAGTCGTAAAGTTTTTTACCCCACCCCAACCCTCCCCTTATTAAGGGGAGGGAGTAAGAAATTCACAAATGATTTAGGATTGCTATAGATCCGCAGAGAGTTACAAAGCTTGTCCCTAGTCTGAGCGATTGCTTTGCTTCTAGGTGTGGACACGCAACATATATGTTTAGCTACTTACTGGAAAATTAAAAATTAAAAATGTCAAGTTAAAAATGTCAAATTAAACAAGTTTTTTGGCTGAAATAAACTGATTTCAGTTGCTGCTTAATTTTTTTAATTTGTAGTTTTTAATTTTTAATTTCTAGACCGATCGCTCATAAATGGAGAAGAATGTTGCAGCAATCAGGGTTTGGTATTGCCGTCACGGGTAGCGGTTCTTGTACACCGCCGGTTTCGCTAGATAATCACGGTTTGAGTCAGATAGTGGAAACCTCTGATGAGTGGATAGTGGCGCGCACAGGAATTCGATCGCGCAGATTGGCGCATCATGGAATGTCTTTGTGCGATTTGGCCACATTCGCCTCTCAACAGGCGATATCCATGGCACAAATTTTGCCGACAGATATAGATTTGATTATTTTGGCGACATCGAGCCCTGACGATTTGTTTGGGACTGCGGGTCAAATTCAATATCGCTTGGGTGCGACAAAGGCTGTGGCTTTTGATTTGACAGCAGCTTGTTCGGGCTTTGTGTTTGGTTTGGTGACAGCCTCTCAGTTCATTCGGACAGGGGTTTATCAAAATGTGTTGCTGATTGGGGCAGATATTTTATCTCGGTGGGTGAATTGGTCCGATCGAGGTACTTGCATTCTGTTTGGAGACGGTGCAGGTGCGGTAGTATTGCAAGCTTCAGAAGTCGATCGCTTTTTGGGATTTGAAATTCGCAGCGATGGTACTCAAAATTCCTCTCTCAACCTGGCTTACAAAGCACAGTCCCAAGAATTAATTGAGGGTGTGAATATTGGACAAGGTGCTTTTCAACCTATCACCATGAATGGTCAAGAAATCTATCGGTTTGCGGTGAAAAAAGTCCCGGAAGTAATCGAAAAAGCGATGTTTCGGGCAAATATTAGCGCCTCAGACATTGACTGGCTGCTGTTACACCAAGCGAATCAGCGAATTCTGGATGCAGTGGCCCAAAGGCTAAATATTCCGCCGGAAAAAGTCATTAGTAATTTGGCACATTACGGAAATACATCCGCAGCATCAATTCCTTTGGCTCTGGATGAAGCCGTGCGTCAGGGTAAAGTCAAAGCGGGAGATACTATTGCTGCGGCTGGTTTCGGTGCAGGTTTGAGTTGGGGGGCGGTGATTTTTCAATGGGGAAGTTGAAGCAAGGGCGACAGACTATAAATTCATTTTAGTTGTGTTCAGGCTCTGGGGCGATCGCGGGAAAATTTAAGAGGTAAAATCTGACAATTCTGCCACAGCATCAACCCTTGCGGGCGATCGATCGCGTGTTGCTCAATACTGGTGGCGGTGGATTGTAGCTTTTGCTTGTGAAACTAAAAATTCTCTTGCTGCGATTGACTTTCGGCACTCGGAAGCTAATAAATTATTCCACGAAGAGTAATGCCGTTAAAGTAGCAGAAATAAATTATAGGAAATTTTCAAAAAAGTTCCCCGCTCTGTTATAATTGTAAGTCGCGCATAGATAGTGAATGAGCGAGAAACAAATAATTTTTGCAATCACCAATTAGCAAATACCAATTAGTAAATTACCGGAAAAATGACTAAAACAGCATGGGTATTTCCCGGACAAGGTTCCCAAGCGATCGGGATGGGTGCAGACTTATTAAACTTGCCAAAAGCCAAAGCCAAATTCGATCTAGCAAAAGAGATTTTAGGCTGGTCTGTCCCAGAGATTTGCCAAGAAGAAGCAAAACTCTCTCGGACTCTCTACACTCAGCCTTGCTTGTACGTGATAGAAAGCATTTTGACCGATTTAGTGCGCGAAAAGTTCGATCGACCTTCCCTAGTGGCCGGTCACAGTTTAGGAGAATATACCGCCCTCTATGCTGCGGGTGTGTTTGACTTTGAATCAGGATTGCGCTTAGTGAAACGCCGCGCCGAACTGATGGATAATGTCTCCGGCGGGCAAATGGTAGCTTTGATCGGATTCGACAGACAGGAACTAGAATTGCAAATTCAATACAGTCGAGACGTCGTGCTAGCCAACGATAACAGCGAAGCACAAGTAGTCATTTCTGGAACCCCCACAGCCGTAGAAGAATTGCTGGCCAAAATCAAAGTCAAACGGGCGCTAAAATTGAATGTTTCCGGCGCCTTTCACTCTCCCCTGATGTCACCAGTGGCTGCGGAGTTTCAACAAGCTTTAAAATCGGCCAGATTCTCAGATGCTAAGATGCTGGTGCTCTCCAATTCGGAACCGACAGCTACCACAAGTGCAGCTACTTTGAAGCAGCGCTTGACTCAGCAGATGACTAAAGGCGTGCGGTGGCGAGAAATTTCCCTACAATTGCCACAACAGGGAATCGATCGAGTTGTGGAAATTGGGCCAGGTAAAGTGCTCACAGGTTTGATTAAACGAACAACTCCAGATTTAACCTTAGTAAATGTGAGCTGTTTGGCAGATTTGCCGACTTAATTTATGGTTAACCTAGCAACATCAAAAAGCCAAATTTAATAGCCAGATAGCTGGTGCATCTGTGTTTGGCAAATATATTTGTAGGGGCTATAGCATGACGGCTGTAAATAATTGTCTGCGGTCATGCTTCGCCTATGCAAAATCGGGATACCTGACTGTTTAGATTACAATCAAGGAAATTTGAGATTAATCGTCTACTCCTGCAATGGGAGCAAAACCTTGTCGCTGAATATTTTCAGTGATGGTGCGAGGTTCGAGGAATTGTAGCAAATAATCCGGGCCACCGGCTTTGGAACCAACTCCCGAAAGTTTGAATCCTCCGAAGGGTTGCCGCGATACCACTGCCCCTGTAATTCCGCGATTGATGTACAGGTTTCCGACTTCAAAATCTGCGGCGGCGCGATCGATATGGGAAGGCGTGCGAGAATACAATCCGCCAGTTAAAGCAAAATTGGTGCCGTTAGCAATCGTAATCGCTTCATTAAAATTCTGGGCCCGAATCACTGACAAAACCGGACCAAAAATTTCTTCTTGGGCAAGAATTCCTGTGGGTGGTACTTCCGTCACAATCACTGGGCCAATGAAATAGCCGGTTTCGGGTGCTGACATTTCTAAAGCGATGTTAGCTTCCGCGCGGCCTTTGGCGATATATTCGCGGATGCGGCCATGAGCATTCGCATCGATAACTGGACCGACTTGAGTGCCGGGATTTTCCGCAGGACCAACATTGAGCGATCGCGTGGCTTCTACTAATCTTTGCACAAAAGTGTCATAGACCGATTCGACGACAATTACTCGCGAACAAGCGGAACATTTTTGACCGCTATATCCAAAGGCAGAATAAACAACCCCAGCTACAGCTTGGTCTAAATCAGCACTTTCATCGACAATAATGGCATTCTTGCCACCCATTTCGGCAATCACTCGTTTCAGGTGTTTTTGTCCTGGTTGTAAAATCGCAGCATCGGCATAAATTTTGCAACCAACTTCTTGAGAACCGGTGAAAGTAATCATGTGGACATCGGGATGTTTCACCATGTAAGCGCCCACGGTTGAACCTTTACAGGGCACGTATTGAAATACGCCTTTGGGGATGCCCGCTTCTAGCAAAATTTCGGTAATTTTAGCAGCAATTACTGAGGATACTTCCGCAGGTTTGAGTAAAGTACAATTCCCTGCAACTAGGGAAGCAACTGTCATCCCCACAGGAATTGCTAGGGGGAAATTCCAAGGAGAAATGATTAAAGAAATGCCGCGGGGCTGATAGCTGTATCGGTTAGTTTCTCCGGCGATGTCGTAATTTTGTCCTTGGTCCAACCGTTCCATTTCGTCGGCGTAGTAGCGACAAAAATCAATGGCTTCGGAAACTTCAGCATCGCATTCTCTGACTGGTTTGCCGACTTCAAATACCATCCAAGCTGACAGTTCGTGCCGTCTTTTTTCCATCAATTCTGCGGCTTTGCGCAGCACGCCGGCGCGCTGTCTGACGGGGGTTTTCCGCCAACTGGTAGACGCATCTTTGGCGGCTTGCAGGGCTTGTCTGGCTTGTGATTCCGAAAGCAATCCGATTTTGCCAACTACTTCTGTGGGGTTGGAAGGATTGAGGGAGTTGACTGTGGTTTCGGTGTTTTGGTATTCGCCGTTAATTAGGGGTAAATAGGTTTGTCCGAGGATTCCCCGCACTGATTTGATGGCTGTTTCTGCTTGTTTGCGGAGTTCGGTATTGGCGTAGTCTGTATCGGCTACGTTGGGAAATACTTTGCTGTAAACTAGCTGGTCATTGCCCTTGGCTACTGGTGCGGCTAATAATTGGTCGATCGGCATTTCTTCGGAACTTTGCCGGATGAAGGAACTGTTGGCGGTATTTTCCAGCAAACGGCGGATTAAATAGGCCATTCCTGGGAGTAAATCGCCGTAGGGACAGTAGACTCGGACGCGATAACCCCGATCGACCAAAAGCTTAGCCAATTTGTCGCCCATGCCGTACAATACTTGCATTTCAAAGCGGCGGCGTGGTATATTGAGAGTTTCGGCAATGGCGATCGCCCTGGCTTGCGATCGGACATTATGACTTGCGATCGCTGCATACAAATATTCGTGATTTTCCAGCAGCAACTGAGTCATTTCTTCAAAGTTGGCATCCGTAGCAACTTTGTCATTGTAGACAGGCTGCGGCCAATCTTTCTGCATAGCTTTGATTGTTTCCTGATCCCAGTAAGCGCCTTTTACCAACCGCACAGTTACGGGATTTCCGCGTTTTTTCGCCCAAGCAACTAAGCCTTGCAAATCTTGTTTGCTATCGCGCAAATAGGCTTGTAATGTGATACCGATATCCGTGCGTCCGCGAAACTCATCCTCTAACAATAAGTCTTTGAGAATGCTGAGAGTTAAACCTTTATAAACATACTGTTCCATGTCGAAATGGACAGCAGCGCCCAACTCCTTGGCGCGACGGAGTAAAAAGCGAATTCGATCGCTAACTTTGGCCTCACTACCTTTGGCATCCAGCGGGTCAAACTGAGAATAAAATGCAGTTAACTTGACAGATACTTGTACTCGTGGTAAAGTTTCACCATCAGCTTTATCGATCGCATCTACCTGAGACCAATTTTTCGCAGCGATGCTCAATTCCTGCATTAGTTCCAAATAGCGATCGAGATAATTTTGAGCCTCTGTTTCAGTAATTACAGCTTCCCCCAAAAGGTCAACGGTAAAACCCATTTTATCCTTGCGAAGTCGTTCTAAAGTTTTAACTACTTGCTTGATATTTTCCCCAGAAATATACTTGTGCGCCAAAGTTTCCACCGCCGGCGCAACTGTTGTGGCTGCCAATTGACCAGGAATCGAATCAGCATTAGTAAAATTGAGCAATTTTTTCAAAGCTTCGGGCAATTCTACCTCTTCAGCAGTCAGGTATTCTTGCAGGTGGCGAGCAATTTCCGGCTTGCTGCGGAGGGCTGGTAAACAATCAATAAATCGAAACAATTGCACCCGGAGTCCGGGGCTAGCCATGGCCCAGTCTAGCAGCTTGTCGTCCCAGCGCATTTGGTCTTGTAGTTGGCCCAAAAAGGAGCGTTTTTTCTCTTGAGTTGCCTTAAGAATTTCTTTAGCAATTTCCTGGGTTTTTGCTTCGTAGATACTTGGAGATACTTGTGCGATCATTGGTGATTGATAATTAATAAGAACCAGAGACGGATTTACTATTTTACTTCAATTTTAACTCCATAGTTTGCTTTATTGTCGCCAGAAAGTTCAATAGTGTAGTCCCCGCTGCTGGGTAGTTGACCTTCCCACCGACTTGTGCTATTTGCAGTACCTACTTTTTCACCATTAGGAGCAATAATTGTGGCGCTAACTGTGCCTTCTTCAACTTTTAATGTCATGCTTTGGCCACTATTGCACTCCAGTAAGTAGCGCTTTGATTTGTTGTCTGGCAAAGTATTTCTGAGAGTAACTCCGATCGCACCTGGTTCAAAGCTAACTCGCTCAGTCACAGCCGTTTGGGCCGCCGGAGAGGGGGATACTGAGGGCGAGGGAGAGGGGGATGCTGAGGGCGATGGAGAGGCCAATTGTGGCACTCCAGACAGGGTTGGTGTCAGAGTGGGAGTGGGCGACGGGATGCTGGAGACAGGTGATTGTGGAGTTGTGGGCGCTGGGGGAATCCCAGGTAGTCGATTAGCCGGAGTGGCTGGGATAGGGGAAGGGCTGGGACGAAGTGGTACATCTGCGGGTAATTTGATTTGCAGGTTGACTCTTTCCTGATACATTCTCCAGGCTAACAAAGCGCCCAAACTCAGCACAGAACCGACTAACATTCCGCTCAAAAAAACTGCTAAAACTTGCCAAACTCCTGTTTTTTTCGGTTCGGGATTCGGAGTCTGATTTAGTTGAGTTGGGTAATTGTCATAGTCAATGGTTGGCGGTACGATGTCCGCAGCCATGGGAATAGTTTCTGTTTCTGTTTCCAAGTTAGCCATTAAAATATCTTTTTTTATGGCAGTTTCAGCGCTATTTTCGGATTGAATTTTAGTATTTAAAATATCTTCTGTAATAGCAGGATTGACCGTGGGTTCCGGGTCAGCATTAGCATTTGAAATATTTGCTGTTATCATAGTTTCTATAGAAAAATCCAGAGGTTCAGAATCGGTATTTAAAGAATGTTCTTCGTCAAGGGAAGTTTCTGGCGGAGTTTCTGCTGGTTGGGAATCAGTAATTGAATGTTCTTCGTCAAGGGAAGTTTCTGGTGGAGTTTCTGCTAGTTGGGGATCTGTAGTTGAAGAATGTTCTTCATCTAGGGAAGTTTCTGGCTGAGTCTCTGCTGGTTGGGAATCATTAATAAAATGTTCGTCAAGGGAAGTTTCTGGCTGAGTTTCTGCTGGTTGGGAATCATTAATAAAATGTTCGTCAAGGGAAGTTTCTGGCTGAGTTTCTGCTGGTTGGGAATCGGTAATTAAAGAATGTTCTTCATCTAGGGAAGTTTCTGGCTGAGTTGTTGCTGGTTGGGAATCAGCAATAGAATGTTCGTCTAGGGATGTTTGTCGCGGAGTTTCTGCTGATAGGGAATTTGACTCTAAAGTGGCAATTGTTTCTGGATGCTGAGTCAAAATTTGATTGTTTTCTGGTTGGTCACTCATAGGGATAAAATTATAGTATAAAGATGGCTGTTGAGTATTTTACGTTATTTGTGCGATCGGGGCACTGAGATGATACGCCGATGCTCTTGAGAAAACAAGAAAATAGTTATGTTATACCAATTTTTTATGAGGCTGCATAGAATTCGATCCCCCCTAGCCCCCCTTAAGAAGGGGGGGACCGGAAGCTTTTTGAAGTCCCCCTTTTTCCCCCTTGGGGGGTAGGGGGGTGGGGGATGCGAGGGGGATCGAGATATGTGCAACTACCCATTATATTGGTATTATATCGTTTCCGGTTGTATCGCAAATGGACTAACAGATAAAGGCAGATGAATATGGAACATCTGCATTATATCAAATCCGTTGGTATCGGAATGATTTATCTCTCTCATCTTCATCGGTGAACTCTGTGGCCTCTGCGGTTTAATAATCTTAACACAAAAGTAAACGATATTACCCATTCGCAATTATTAATTATTAGGTAAAGACTGCCAAAAAGGTCGCTCTTCTCCCTTTCTGATAGTATTTGTAGCAGACTGCATATTCCCCCTCAGTTCTTGATAATACCTATCGTCAAGGAAACTAACATTGACACCAAAAGGTAGTAGTAATTGACGTAATTTTTCCTGAGTATAATCCTTGCCGTCAATTATCGCCCCGCGAGGATTTGAGACTAACAAATTGCCATTGACAGGTACGGAATTGACCAGATTCGGCCACCAAGCATAACCGCTATAGCCAAACATCACTGGAATTTGGATAATTTGGTCATCTCTCAGGGAAAATTCTCTTTTTAACTTATCGATAATCGGATTAAGTTTTTGTGTTTGCAAATTGAGATTGTGCTTAATTAAAGCTTGATTTTTCAAAGCAGCGCTGACTGTAATTTCATTGCTCAATCCACGATTTATCTTAACATCACCGTAACCTTTTTCTGCCAATTCTTCTAGGAGCTTAACTCCGGCTTCTGGACTGGCGATCGCCATTATATACTTTCCGGGAGTTGTACTGGGAATAAAATTGATGATTTCATCGACTTGGCGAGTCAACAGCCAAGAAGTATCAATATCCACCGCAGGCCCTTGAATTTGCTGAGCTTGAATAAAATCTAGTACCTCTGGATTAAAACTAGCATTCCCGGATTTACCGTAATAAATTCGACCCATGGGGTATCCAGGAATCGGCGGTGTTACTTGTAAATTTCCGTAGCCATCAGCCCACTTATTTGCTGATTCTAGATTGCGAGGTTGACCGATTTTGACTACGCTCAAATACTCATCGGGATTGGTTTTTGGGGGATAATTACCTAGGGCATTACTATTGTTTTGTAGGGCTACATTCAAATTGCGGGTTTGGGATTTTTCGGGAAATTGAACGTAGCCATTTTTCTGAATGTCCTGCATCCAAGCTTTGTCTCCTTGGATGATTTTGACTTTAGCTCCTGTAGGTTCTACTGCTTGTTTGAGTTGGGAGATGAATTCGCTGTTTCCTGAGCCTCTGTCGCTAACTTGAACCTCTGTAACTGGTGCGCTATTGGAGGGCATTATCCAAGGTGTAACGCCCATTTGGATTGTTTTTGAGGCTATTTCTTGACCATTATTGATGGCATTTGCTTTGAGATTAATCCGACCGCTCCAATTGCGATCGGCAAATTGTTTGGCTTCTACTCCTAAGACAATATTTTTGCTAAAAACTAGCGGTTTAGTACCTGATATGTCTACATTTTGCCAGCCATCGCTGGTCTTTTGAAAAACATTTATGTGAGGGCTAGCCAGGTTATCAGCCGTGATAAATACTTGAGAACCTTTGAAGTTTTCCGACATTTTTAAGTGAACTTGAGACAGCATTGCTGGGCGGCGTGGGGCGCTAACTTTGGTTTGTTGCCAAACTGGTATCTTGCGTCGATCGCCCGATTTGTCGTTAAATAGAACTAGGGCTCCCTTAGACAAAGACCATTGTTCTTTACCTGGTTCATCTTGGTCATTAATTTCGCCATCTCTGTTGGTATCTCCCGCAAAGAAGAAGTTAGATGGCGCTGAAGTGGGTAAAAGTGGGCTGGGATTTGGGGTGAGAGTTGCTTGAGGAGTTGGTGATTTTTTTGCTAATTCTTGTTTTTCTTGTTCTTGTTTTTCTTGTTCTTGTCTTTCTAATTCTTGGCGGGCTTGTTCTTGTTTTGCTTGTTCTTGTCTTTCTAATTCTTGGCGGGCTTGTTCTTGTTTTTCTCGTTCTTTCCGAACTATTTCTTTTTGTTCAAACTCTTTTCTTTCTAGTTCTTTACGGGCTTGTTCTTGCTTTTCAAGCTCTTGTCTTTCTAGTTCTTTGCGGGCTTGTTCTTTTTTCTCAAGTTCTATTCTGGCTAACTCTTGTTTTTCTTGTTCTTCTGCTAAGGCTTTTTGTACGTTCCGTGCAATTTGTAATTCGTAGGTAGCGACTGTTAGATTGCCTTGATAGTCGATGGTTTTGTCGATGGCCGCACTAGCGAAAAAAGAACCGTGGGGAATTTTCCGAAGCGTGTTGATAGCGGACTGCCACAGACGTTGTGACTGTTCCCAACTAGCTGGAGAATTTTTGGCGGTGCGTCCGATGATGACGGCTTCACTGGCTATTTTAGCGGATTCATTCCAAGTGTTTTTGGCGGTTTCTTCGATTTGAATGCTACTGTTGACCTTGGCCAGTTGCAGAACCAAAGCTTCTGATTTTTGGCGCTGGATTTGGGGTTTCCAAGGTTCTGAGAAAAATGAGGTGCGATCGGGATTTTTGGCAATTTGGTCTAATTCTAGTTTAAGGCGATCGCGCAATTTGTATAATTCCGCAAGGGATTGGGGAGTTTCGGTGTCTGGCTGTCGCCCAGAGATTTGGAGTTGGTTGTTGAGGGAAGGTTGGGCGAGGGTTTGGGGGACTGCTACCCAGATGATACCGATGATGACACCGAAAGTATTGATAATGGCGATCGCAATATATTTAACCAAACGCATACAGTTTATCCTCAGACACCCCAATAATTTTACCTAATTTGGGGATAATTGAAGAATTTAATATCAGGTTGTTGGGCATCCGATAATGAAACTGCCCAGGGGCTAGGGGCGATCTATATCTCAGGGTAAAACAGCAGTATGGCACTAATTTCGAGCTTAAGTTGACACCAATGCCCATTCCCCATTCCCTACCTTTAGATAGATGTCAAATAGTGGTAATCACTAAGTTTGGGGGGTGAAAATTGATGAGACCTCTCTCATAATTATTGTAGACCACGCATCCCTGTGACCAAGCTGAGGGGCACCGCCTGGGTGTTCTGGACAGTCTTTTGAGAAGATTTCTGTGAGAAAGAGTTTTTTTATTCCTTCTGTCATAAGATCGATCGTTAGGAAACTATAACCAAAGACAGTTGGGGAATGAGTGAGCTTAAGTCTAGTATTTAAACATAGGTCAAAGACACTTTTTGAAAAAATAACCGAGGAATAAATCATGAGTATTAGCAAATCAACACCAAAAGATGTAGAAATGGAATCTAATATGCAAGCCCCCCACTACGACAGGGGCATCACTCCTGCCGAAACAGCAGCGCGGCAAGAACGTGAAGGTAGCAACTTCATGCACACAACCACAGAACAACATCAGCAAGATGCCAAAACTGATGACCAAACCGATGATGAAAGTATTCGCACTACAGATGGCTATACAATAGACAAAGAAGGTCTTGTTAACAATTACGCCATCGAACCCGAAATGTACATTGACGAACCGGGTGATTTGAGAGCAAAAGAAGAAGCCGAAGCCCAAGAACGCGCGCGGATATTGGCAGAAATTAAAGATAAAAGAGGTGAAGAAGGTAAACTGACTGCCGAAACAGATATGCGTGGCAAAGGGCCGGGGATTATCTAAATTATCTGGTTTTTGACAGACTTTCTAAAAAAATATCAGACCCAGATTTCCGACTTCTTAAAGAAGTCGGGAATTTAATCACGATCGCATTCTACGTTTAAGTCGCTTCAACTCGCAGATTGCATCAATTCATAAAGCCTCCTTACCAAGGCTGTAATTTTCGTGCCATACTGCAAATCCGCTGTCCAACGCCCACCGAGTCGATCGACTTCTGGAGCAATTCCCCGCGTCACAAAGCGAAATCTGGGATCTACAAGTTCCTGAACCAAAGGTTCAATACTGGCGTAAGCTTTTAAATGTTGAATATGAGCCCTAACGCCGATGCGGGCGCTAGCAAAAGATGCGCTTTCACTATCTTCCCCAACCGTAGCCAAACCTCCAAAATTGTTTTGAGTCGGTCTGATATTGTCACCAAAACGCAAAAAATTAGTTTCTAAACACATTTGACAAAAAGCAATATCGTAGTTGACTCCTTCAACCCTCGCTTCTTCGCGATAAAGCTTTGCTATGTCAGGAAAAACCGTTAAAGCGCTGGGATTATTGGCTCTGAGAAACATGATTAACTGCACTTCAGTGGTGATTCCAGCACCCATAATTTTGCCAACTTGAGCGGGAGGCTGGATATTCGATCGCAAAACCACAGTCCGATTAGCATTATCCCAAGTAACTAATACTTGAAAATCCCGCAGTTCGATCGCCTGAACGTAGACAATATTCTTGTAACTAACGCGGCGAAGTCGGGCAATATTAGATAAATCAATGCCCAATCTATCCACTAGATCGATGGGAATATAAGCATTCCCATTAATTAAAACCCCCTGTTCTTCATAAATCCCACCATTGAGATTGATATTAATCGATCGATAAGTAATGGGGCTAGGAGTTGGAGGTTCCGCACGAGGGCGAATCCAAGTTTCCAATCCGTCAGCAATTCCCATCGCCATCTCTCCCCGCCGATTTTGAATCAAAAGGCGATCGTCCGGGTTCGTCAGAAAGCCCAGTTCCATTAACATCGAAGGAATAGAAACCCAGCGACAAAAAATCAGCCGTCCCAAACCCGTAGCCGTATCCGGTGTTGCGCCACGGTTAGGTAACTGCGGCAACCTCCGCAGCAAGGACATAATCAGCATTTCCGCATCAGCTTTCCGCTGGTTGTTGGCGGCAATATAAAAAATACCGGCACCGCGCACCGAGGGGTTAGAAGCGCCACTAGCTTGAATTTCCAAAGCCACATCGCCAATCCGAGACCGGGAGTTAATCCAGTCAATGGTTTGCACTTGACTGAGTTCATCGGGGACAGCCAGCACTTCCACAGCGCGCGATCGCAATTGGCCAACCACCAAGTCCCGAAGCAGGATCATTTCCCTGGCTTCAGTAGTTCCACCGGCCACTGTTCCGGGGTCTCTCGTCCCGTTTTCAAAGCCACCGTGACCCGCGGATAGAAAAATTCTCGCCATTTTTATTGTCTTTGAACATTAACTTTTAGAGTTTAGAGGTTCGCCAAGCATTTTTTGATAAATTTCTACAATCTTTTCTGCCTTTTTATCCCACGCAAATTCTTTGGCTTTTTCCATCGCCTTGGCTGACATACTTTCCCGCAGGCGATCGTCTTCAACCAACAGTTGAATTTTACTTGTCAACTCCTCGGTGAGATACTCCCTAGAATTTGGCTCTATCTTAAAACCTGTTTCTTCATTCACATATTCACCAATACCGCCATTATTGGCAACGATGCAGGGGAGTCCGCAAGCCATAGCTTCCATTACCACAGCTCCGCCAAACTCTCGGATAGAAGGAAAGCAAAAAATATCTGCTTTCCTGTAATAATCCAGAGTTTCTTGTTGATTCACCCATCCGGCAAAACTCACTATTTCCCCTAACTTAAGTTCCTGCACTCGGTTTTCCAAGTTATTTCTTTCCGGTCCGTCTCCCACTATTGTTAACCGGATTTTATTTTTAATTACCGGGTCTAATCTGCCAATAGCTTCTATCACAATGTCGGCGCATTTGTAGGGGACTAATCTGCCGACAAACAGCAGATTTATCTCCTTAGACTCTTTATTTTTGATATGGGTCGCATTTAAAAATTCATCGGAAATGCCATTTTCGTAGAACAAATCAATTCTTTCGTCAGGGATGGCAAATAAATCTTTGAGCATATTCAAAGTATAAGTTGAACCTGCTAAGATTTTGTCAGCTTTTTTGTAAGTTTCTACATAACCTGGAATTAAGGCTCGACCCACTGCTCTCAAAAAGTTGAATTGAGCAAATTCTTGTTTTGCCGTTTCTTGAAAGCCTGGTGGGAAGGGAATGCCCCCATTCACAGGCCCTAGAATAAAAGGAGTCTGCTGACATACAGTGACTACTTTAAACGGATACCGTGGCATCATCGGGGTAATGGCATGAACTATGTCATAGTCTCCGTTCAAGATTTGTGTTTGAAATTTTTGATATACTTGCCGATTAAATTCTTCATATATTGGATAACTCAATGCGTTATAAAGAGGCCAATTTACTCGCCCGTTGGCCGTAACTTTTGCTACTATCTTATAATATTGCTTGTTTAAATTCGATTCTTCTAGGTAGAAAACTTTTTCATATTCTGGGTGTTTTTCCAGAGCTGATTTATTTCTAATATGGGTGACGAGGGTGGCATCTACTAACTTGTTGATTTTGTGAAAAAAATTGTAGCCAACCAAAGGTACAGATGCCCATTCAGGATTGCATTGCTCTACTATTAGTAAAACTTTTAATTTTTGCTTGTTCATTTGTTTACTACCTCTGGTGGTGAATAAATTTTAGTGAGCTTGGTGCTAGCTGGCGGAATTAATGGAGTTGGTTGTTTTGTATTCGATCAACTTGCTCTGTTGACCCAGTAATCTGCGCTGGTGAAACTGGATTTGACCTTGTAGCTGAGGAAATTTGGCTAATACGCAAGACAAAGCGTAGATAGCTGCGTCTTTAGTGGTGATATTCCGATGCTTTACATAATAGTTATAGGTGCGATAAGTTGCTAAGGGATAGCCGCTCCATAGTAACAGGCTCCAACCTTTGCTCGGCAATGCCATTGCCAAGGCTAGCACTGGCAAGATTAATCCCCACAGCCAGATGCTGCGGGTTTCTTTTACCCAATGGCGCTCTGGTTCCCCGCCGTGCATCCAGGAACCTTCGGCGTAGGCGTAACCTGCTCTTTGGGCGCGCTTCCACCACTGAGTAAAACTGGTCATTTGCGCGTCGTGGAGGGTCATTTCGGCGTCTAAACGCAGGATTTTCCAATCTTTTTGGCGCAAACGCACGCAGAGCTCTGGTTCTTCGCCGGCGATGAGTGTGGGATTGAAACCGCCGACTTGTTGCAAGGCTGCGACGCGCATCATGGAGTCGCCGCCACAGGCTTTGGTTTCGCCGATGGGGGTATCCCATTCGATGTCGCAGAGTTGGTTGTAGATGGTGGCTGCGGGGTATCGTTCGCGTCTGCGCCCGCAGACTGCTGCTACGTCGGGTTTGGCTGTGAGTTCGTTGTAGGCTCGATCGATCCATCCGTCAACGACTTCGCAGTCGCCATCGACAAATTGGACAAATTCGATGTCTGGTGCTATTTCCAGCAGGCGGGTAAAGCCTTCATTTCTGGCGCGGGCTGCGGTAAAGGGTGTGGATAGGTCGAGTTCTACGGTATCGGCGCCGAGCGATCGGGCTAATTCTAGGCTACCGTCTGTGGAGCCGGAATCGACGTAGATGACGCGGGAAACTTTGTTTGTGGCCGAGAGTAGGCATTGGCGGAGGCGCTGCCCTTCATTTCGTCCGATCGCCACTAATCCAATTTTTTTCAAGTTTTTCCTGTTGAATGCAACTACTAAACTATTCCTGAGACCTCTGCCATAATTATTGGTGGAACAGGCACTCCTGGCTGTTCTTCACTGTCTTTTGAGGAGATGTCTGTTTCAGATCTTAATCAAAGCCCAGCTATTTTGATATGGTTTCTTCTACTTCTAGAAAAGATTTTTCTGCTTTACTCGCTTTTTTTTCGATAATTTTTGCTGGTATTCCCACTGCGGTGGCACCGGGTGGCACATCACAGATCACCACAGCATTAGCACCAATCAAAGCATGATCGCCGATGGTTACGGAGCGAATTATTTTTGCTCCTGCACCGATATCGACGTGGCCTCCAATTTTGACATCACCAACAATTGTCACCTGTTGCAGAATTAAACAGTTAGGGCCAATGGAAGCGCTGGGATGAATGACAATGCCATTAGGATGAGGCAGTACCAGTCCTCCTTCTATTTGGCAGTTTAAGGGGATGTCTGTTGCCGTTACAACACTCCAAAAACGATGGTAGATGATATTTAAGCGACATAACAAATAGCCTAAAATCCCACCATGTTGCTGCCACTTTTGGTAATTACGGATAGATTTGAGCAGTTGACAATTGGGTTCCCACCACTTACCAGCTTGTTCGCGACTCCAGTCTGGTTCTGTAGCAGAAATGATTGGCTTAGTGATTGACTCAACCATTGTTTGTTCAGTATTTTGATGATGTATACAATTGTGTTTATTTGTGGAGTTTACATGAAAAGTAATCTCTAACTGCTGTAGGGAGATTACTTGAATTGCAACGCAGTGGGAGTTGATGTGTTGCGGTAGAAGTGCGAGACTCGTAACTGTAAGAGTTCCTCTTCGATTTCTGGGTCGAAACAGCCTTCACGGTTGTTAATCAAATCCGCCCATGGCCAGCTTTGGGTTTCGGCTTGCAATTTTTTCACTAAGTCTGAGACGCGGCCGATGGGTCTGGCGGGAACGCCTGCTACTATATCGCCCTCGGCAACATCTTTGGTGACGACGGCACCGGCGCCGACGATCGCATTTGGGCCGATGGTGACATTGCGAAGGACGATCGCCCTGTAGCCGATAAATACGTTGTCGCGGATATCTACCTTGCCTACGGCATCTAGTCTAACGTTGTAAGCCCGGTTGAGCATGGCGATGGAGCCGTCGTGGCCGATCACGGTACAAGAGGAGAAGTGGACGTTGTTGCCGATGCGGACGTAGGCTGGATCTGTAAACATGGTCTCCGGCAGGATGGTGCAATTTTCCCCGATCGCGTAGAAGTTGCCGTGGCGACGGAGAAATTCGGCGTATTCTTGGGAACCGGGGTTACAGAATCTGATGTAGAGGTTGGAAAACTTGCCGTAACGCATAGCCTGATGGCGAAGGAATCTTTGGAGGATTGACTTAAGCATTTTCCTGTTTCTTTGTAGATTGAATAATTTTGGCGGGGATACCAACAGCAGTTTGACCGGCCGGAATGTCGGATAAAACTACTGCATTGGCACCGATATTTACGTCGTCTCCTAAGCTGACCTTGCCGAGAATTTTTGCACCGGCGCCGATGTTCACTCGATCGCCCAATTGAGGCGATTCTAGGGGTTTGTCCAAATAGCGGTTTCCCAGGGTTACGCCTTGGCGGATAAAGCAGTCATCGCCGATCGTACAGTGTCCGTGGATGATAATCGCGCTCTGATGTTCAATCACCACCCGGCGGCCAAGCTTCACGGTGTATGGCAAATCTATGCCGTAGGTGTTGCGGACTTTTCGGTAGAGCGATCGATACAGAATACTCAAGGGAGCTCGCAGCAGCTTCGGTTCAACTTTCATTCTCCAGACACCGAAGCGTTGAACTGCTACCGCCCGAAACCCCGGTTTTGTCCAATCGCGACCATGAGCAATCCAGTCTTCTTTAATTTGCTGCCACAGCCCGAGTGGGGGGTTTTCTACTTGATTTGCACTGCCAATTAAGTTTTGATCGTCAGTTACCATAAGTTCTAATTCACACTTCTTGCTTGTTTACCCTGTTCCTAGATGCCCCTGATAGTAATTTGTTTAGTGGTTTTTTTGAGGAAGGTTTAACGGGTGCATCTGTGTTTTGCAAATATATTCGTAGGGGCTATAGCATGACCGCTGTAAATTTCTGGTTATCGCTAATAAATTGTCGGCGGTCATGCTTCGCCTATGCAAAATCTGGATGCTCCCGGTTCAACCCGGTTTATTGAGGTCTAGAATACCAATTTCTAGGGTACATCACACAATATTTTCTTGATATTAACCGGGTTTATTTTGGTTTGAATTATTTACCCACTCCTTTAAAAATTTTTGGATTTTTCAATCTTACCCCCCTTAAAAAATACACTATTCAATAAAAAATCGCTGAGAAATTTTGGTGGATCGCCGTCGGGCTTGCGTTGAAGTACGCGACGCACCCTCCAGGTGGCAAAGCCCGAAGCCCAGGATACATCAGTTAACGCTGTGTAAACCAAGCCGTAGTTTTTGAGAAAGTACCTGCGTCGGGAATCAAACCAATAAGTAGGCAGTCGTTTCGCAGGCTTTTTGCTGTCAGTGACGCCTGAGCTTTGACCTACTAGGTGAACTACGCGACTTTGGGGTACATACCAGCAACTCCAGCCTGCTTTGTGAGCTTGCAGACAAAAGTCCATTTCTTCGCAGTACATGAAATAAGCTTCATCCATCAAGCCAATTTGTTCAAATACTTCGCGACGGACGATCATGCTGGCTCCTGCTACCCAATCAGTTTGACAAATTTCTTGGGAAATCGGAGGCGCTACGGCCCAGTTTTTCAAGAGCTTGGATAGGAAGCCTGTGCGCCAACCAAAATCGAGTTCAGTTAACAGGCTGTGAAACCGAAAAGCTGACTCCTGGGGGGTACCGTCGGGGTCTTCTAAGCGGCTGCCGGCGATTCCTGCTTCGGGATGAGTGTCCATGAAATCGACCAGGGCTTTGATTGCACCGGGGCGAACTACGGTGTCTGGGTTGAGCAGCAGGATGTAAGGGGGGGGATTGGGCGATTTCAGGGCGGGACGGATCAGGGCGTTGTTGCCGAAGGCGAATCCGCCGTTGTAGTCTAGGGGTACGAAGGATGCCCATTCGCTCCAGCCTTCTGCTGCGATCGCGCTGCTAATTTCTGCGACTGAGTTATCACCAGAGGCGTTGTCTGCAACTGCAACCCGCATACCGGGAAGGGATTCGACTTCGTTAACTAGAGAACGCAGGCAGTCAATGGTCAAAGCCGGGGTTCGGTAGTTAACGATGACCACAAGTAGCGGATACGGATGATTTGGCGCAATGGCATTGGACATAATGGCGATCGTCTGTTTAATAATTTTTAGCTCAGTTTGTCTCTGTTTGGCAAGGGCTGGCGATCGACATTTTATAAATACAAATGTTTAAAGTCGATACTGGCGATAAACCTGACTGGCCGCTCGGTGCAATAGCGAATGCCGATAAACTAATCCCTTCATGTCATCGCAATAGCCACCACCAATCACACAGGCTACTGGATAGCCCCCCGCCAAACAAGTAGATAAAACTTGCATTTCCCGGCGAAATAACCCCGTATCAGTTAAAGCTAATTTTCCCAGTTTGTCCCCCTGGTGAGGGTCTACTCCGGCATCGTATAAAACCAAATCTGGCTTGACATCTGACAGCAAATCTGGTAAATATTTAGCCAAGGTTTGCAAATATTCGTCGTCCTCCATACCGATCGGCAAAGCGACATCTAAATCGCCCTTTTGTTTGGTACCTGGAAAATTCACCTCACAGTGCATCGAAAAAGTAAAAACACTGTCGTCATTTTGAAAAATAACAGCGGTTCCATCCCCTTGGTGTACATCTAAATCCACAATCAATACTTGACGAACTAAACCCATTTTTTGCAGGACACGAGAGGCGATCGCCAAATCGTTAAAAATACAAAAACCCGACCCATAATTAGGGAAAGCATGATGAGTTCCTCCCGCAGTATTGCAAGCTAAACCGCATTCTAAAGCAAGCTTGGCTGTCAGTACCGTTCCAGAGGAGGCGATACAAGTCCGATTGACAAGGGCTCGACTCCAAGGAAGACCAATTCGGCGCTGAGCTTTGGCATCAAGGGTCCCGTTGCAGTAAGCTTGAATATAAAACTCATCGTGGACAAATTGAATCCATTCTGAAGGAGGAAGTTCCGGGGCGTGAAATTGATCGTGGGAGGCGACCCCATCCGCCACGAGCATTTCAGAAAGCAGCCGGAACTTGCCCATCGGGAAGCGATGACCCGGTGGCAGGGGTGCAACGTAATCTTCGTGGTAAATAATTGGTAAGTCCATTGAGAGTATTGTAGAAAAAATAAATCTCCAATTGAAAGTGCAAACTACCAAAAAAATAAATTCGCTGGAGAACCTGTATATGGAACTAAAAATAGTTTGGGAATTGGAAACTAACAACCCCAACAATACTGAGAATTTACATCATATCAGTCAGTGGTGGGCAAATCTCAATGGCAAAGCAATTACCTGGGTGGAGCGCATTATTCCGCTGGCCGGCGATATGAGTGAAATTCACTGGCATCCCCAGCGGTTTGACGAAAATTTTATTATGGTCAATCCTGAAATTCGTGGGGATACTCTGTATTGGTACAAACCAGATTCTCCAGTCGAAAGGAACACCATAGTTCAGAAGCTGGAACTAGACAACCTCCAACAGCAACTTTACATTTATCCTCAGTTAGAATCGGAGATAGTAATTCGGATAGCAATTCCCGAAATTAAATATCAAACCCTTGAACTGAAAAATGTCGAATTTGCCCTAGGCGAAGATAATCTTATGTTGCTATGGGATGTAGAACAAGAACTGGAAATCAAAATCACTCTTACTGCCGAAAATATTCTGAAACTTCAGGAATTACTAGCAGATAAACACCATAAAATTTAAACAGCTTTTTCCATGAGATGATGTTGCAGCCCTAGGAATCAAAGACTTGGGCGCGATGTGGTGGCGGTTTTGTTGTCTTTGGGCATCGTTGAAATCTATTTGTGAACCACCAATTATAGATCGTTGATAAGGCTGCTATAATATAAAATTATCAGAAGTAAATTAATGATTAAATAAATATACTAGAATATAACTCTCGCACTCACAGTAGAGAATTAAAATATGGCAGAACAAAAGATGTCGATCGATCCCGGAAATATCCAAATTTTAATCATTGACGATCGACCTAATAACTTGCGATTTTTATCAAACATATTAAGTAAAGATGGCTACAAAGTTCAGAGGTCTATTTCCGGTGAATTGACAGTAAATTCTGACTTTGATTCTATACCTGACTTGATTTTGTTGGATGTTGTCATGCCGAGAATGAACGGCTATGAAGTCTGTCAAAGACTAAAAGCTAACGAAAAAACCCGCGAAATCCCCATAATTTTTCTGAGCATACTCCATGAAGCTTATCATAAAGTTAAAGCCTTTGAAGTTGGTGGAGTTGACTACATTACTAAGCCTTTTCAAATCGAAGAAGTTTTAGCTCGTGTCAAAAATCAACTAACTATTCAACACTTATCAAAACAATTAAAAGAGCAGAACTCCCAACTACAGCGAGAGGTGGCGGTTCGCAACACGACAGAGCAAGCACTGCGGGAAAGTCAAGCACGGTTGCAGAAATTGGCGACTAATATACCGGGAGTGATTTATCAATTTGTGATGAATGGTGAGGGAAAATTAAATTTTGAATATATCAGTTCTGATTGTAAAACCATATATGAATTAGAGAGCGAACAAATTTTAAACAACCCTGAATTGTGTTTTAAACTAAATCATCCTGATGACCGAAAAACTATTGAAAATGCTGTGCTGATGAGCGCCCAAACTTTAGCACCTTTTGCCTGCGAATGGCGGATTATTACACCGTCAGGGAAGATTAAGTGGTTGCAATCTAATTCTCGACCAGAAATGCGTAGCAATGGAGATATTGTTTGGTACGGGGTACTTTTTGATATTAGCGATCGCAAACAATCAGATTTAGAAAAAGCGGCAGCTAAAACAGCCTTAGAGCGACAAATTCAGCGAAAATTGCTAATTGGGAAAATAACTCAGCAGATTCGCTCTAGCTTACAACCGGGCGAAATATTTCAAACAGCAGTTACTCAAATTGGTCAGACATTCGGTGTGAATCGTTGTTTGATTCACACCTATATTACTAACCCCCAGGTAGATATTCCTTTGGCGGCCGAGTATCTGGAACCCGATTGCGAATCAATTCGCCATATCTCAATTCCGATTTGGGGGAATCCTCACGTCGTACAAATGATGATTCAAGATGGGGCTATCGCCTCCAATAATGTTTACTCAGATCCTCTTTTACAAGCAGTGCTACCCATTTGTCGCGAGGTGAAGTTGAAATCGATGTTAGCAATTCGCACTTCCTACCAAGGGGAAGCAAACGGTGCTATCTGTTTACACCAGTGCGATCGCTACCGAGAATGGACAGAAGAAGAAATCGATCTTTTAGAAACTGTGGCTGCTCAAGTAGGAATTGCGATCGCTCAAGCTAAACTCTTAGAGCGAGAACAACAGCGACTGCAACAACTCGATCGACAAAATAAACACTTACAAGCAGAAGTTCGCACCCGCGTCCGCGCCGAACAAGCTCTGCAAGAATCTGAAGCAGAATTGCGAGCTATTTTTGCCGCCATGACTGACTTAGTTTTAGTGAGAAATGCCGAAGGGCGTTGTATCAAAATCGCTCCCACAAGTGCGTCGAGTTTGATTAAACCTCTCAGCGAAATGATTAACAAAACAGCCCACGAAGTCTTACCCAAATCTATTGCCGACCTGATATTAGCTACTATCAAACAGGTTTTAATAAGCAAAAAAAGTATCAATATTGAATATAATTATACTGTAGAAGGACGCGAAATATGGCTCGATGCTAAAGTTTCTCCCTTGTCTGAAGATTCAGTAATTATTGTGGGACGAGATATTAGCGATCGCAAACAAGCAGAATTCGCACTTCGAGAAAGTCAGCACTTCATTCAGGCGATCGCCGATTCCAATCCCAATCTATTGTACGTTTACGACTTAGTTGAAAACCGCAACGTTTACACCAACCGCCAAATTAGTGCAATGCTAGGTTACACCGCCCAAGAAATAAAAGATATGGGTAATGAAATGATGTTAAGGCTGCTCAATCCTGAAGATTTACCAGCCTTTTTAGAAAGTGTCGAAAAAGTGGAGCGATCCGAAGACGGCGATGTCATTGAATGTCAATACCGCATGAAACACAAAAACGGCGAATGGCGGTGGATGCACAGTTGGGATACAGTATTTGTGAGACAAACTGATAGTAAACCTAAACAAATTCTTGGTACGGCTAACGACATCACCGACAGCAAAAGAGCCGCTGAAAAATTGCGTGAATCCCAGCAAAGAATTTCATTTCTATTGCAGCAAACACCTATAGTGATTATCGAATTAAACATTAATTTAGAAGTGATCACTTGGAATCCGGCTGCGGAAAATATTTTTGGATATAGCCAAGCAGAAGTTATCGGTCATAACGTCCCAGATTTAATCATTCCCGAAAGTTGTTACCAGCAAATATCTCAACTTTTAAACAACAATATGACTGGGGAATTTAGTGCAACTTCTACCACCTATGAAACCCAGACAAAAGATGGCAAAAAAATAGTTTGCGAGTGGTATAATACTCCGCTAATTAATGAAAAAGGTAGAGCGATCGGCATCGGTTTAATGGCGGTGGATATTACCGAACGCCAGCAAGCAGAAATGGAACTACAAGAAAGTGCATTGCGGCAAAGAGCGATCGCGCGAATTATTGAAAAAATGCGGCAGACATTAGATATCCGAGAAATTTTTCAGGCGACAACACGAGAATTGCGCCAAACCATGAAATGCGATCGAGTCGCCATTTACCGTTTCAATCCAGACTGGAGTGGTGAATTTGTAGCGGAATCCGTTGATAATAACTGGATTTCCCTCATCCAAGAACAGCAAATAGACCCCAACTTCACAGAAGATTCTTTAGAAAGCGAAAAGTGCCTCGTCCAAAAATTTGATAGCAGCTTACAAGAAGTATGCGACACCTATTTGCAAGAAACCCAGGGCGGCCCTTACAGCCGTGGTAAGACTTACCTTTGCGTCGAAGATATTTACAAACAGGGCTTCGATAATTGCTACATCCAACTCTTAGAAAGATTTGAAGTCAAAGCCTATATTACCGTCCCCATTTTTTGCGGAGAAAAACTTTGGGGATTACTTGCATCCTATCAAAATACAGCCCCCCGCCAGTGGAGCGAAGCTGAAATCAACGTCGCAGTTCATATAGGTACGCAGCTAGGAGTCGCCTTGCAACAAGCTGAGTTGCTAGCCCACACTCAAAGACAGTCAATGGAACTAATTAAATCTCAAGGAAATGCGGAAGTTGCCAATCGTGCCAAAAGCCAATTTCTCGCATCCATGAGCCACGAACTCCGCACCCCACTCAACGCTATTCTTGGTTTTTCTCAAGTCATGGCTCGAAACATTTCCATCACCAAAGAACAAAAAGAATACATCGAAATCATCAATCGCAGTGGCGAACATTTGTTGGAACTCATCAATGATGTATTATCCATGTCTAAGATAGAATCGGGTCAGATTAGTATCAATGAAAATAGCTTTAATCTCTACAAACTTATCGATATCCTGAAAGAAATGTTGCAATTAAAAGCCAACTCTAAAGGCTTGGAGCTAATCTTTGACCTACCGGATAATTTACCAAAATACATTCAAACTGATGAATCCAAATTGCGGCAAGTTTTAATTAACCTCATCGGCAACGCTATTAAATTTACTGTGAAGGGAAGCGTTAGTCTGCGAGTCACAAGCCAAGCAGAAGAAACTTTAGATGGAGCCAAAAAATGCCAATTAATTTTTGAAGTAATGGACACCGGACCTGGTATTTCTCCGCAAGAAATTAAGACTTTATTTCAGCCATTCGTGCAAACAGATACCGGACGTAAATCGATGCAAGGAACTGGTTTAGGCTTGCCGATTAGCCAGCAGTTTGTCCGAATTATGGGAGGTGATATATCAGTTAAAAGTCAAATCGATCGAGGCACAAAATTTACCTTTAATATCCAAGTGAATGTGTTAACAGAAATTGATGATAGAGAAAAATCTAGCACCAAACAAGTCATTTCTTTAGAAGCTGGACAGCCAGTTTATCGGATATTGATAGTTGAAGATGTACTAGAAAACCGTCAACTGTTAATCGAGATTTTGAAACCATTGGGATTTGAAATTATCGAAGCTTGTAACGGTGAAGAAGCTGTGGCTTTGCACGAAAGCTGGAAACCGCACCTCATCTTGATGGATATGTTGATGCCCATTATGGACGGATATGAGGCAACCAGAATAATTAAGCAAACTCCTGAAGGCGAAAAAACCATAATTATTGCCCTGACTGCTAGTGCCTTTGAAGAACAGCGACAAGTAATTTTTGCGACTGGTTGTGATGATTTTATCTGTAAACCCTTTCGGGAAAAAGTTCTATTTGACAAAATAGCCGATCGCCTAAAATTGCGTTATATTTATGAAGAAGAAAATCCATCTAGTTCTGTACCACCCCAGACATCTCCGAAAATTTTAACCCCAGATGATTTGAGTGTAATGCCCACAGACTGGTTAGTCAATTTATACCAAGCAGCAATTTGCGTTGATGACAGCGGCCTACTGCAACTTATCCAGCAAATCCCTGAAAGTGAGGCAAATCTCGCTAAGGCTTTAACAGATTTGGTCGAAAACTTTCGGATAGATATCATCATCGATCTCACTCAATTATATTATGATGAACGACCATCCACTCCCAGTGACTACTAAAGATATTATGATCGTTGACGATATGCCGGATAACTTGCGACTTTTATCCACCATGCTTACATCTCACGGCTATCAAGTCAGGAAAGCTATTAACGGACAACTTGCTTTGCAAGGAGCACAAATGTCTCCTCCGAGTCTAATTTTGTTAGATATTAATATGCCGAAAATGAACGGCTATGAAGTTTGTCAAAAATTAAAAAAAAATGATAATACTAAAGATATTCCGATCATTTTTATTAGCGCCCTAGATGATGTATTAGAAAAAGTAAAAGCTTTTCAAGTAGGAGGAGTAGACTATATTACTAAGCCATTTCAAATAGAAGAAGTTTTAGCCCGTGTTGAAAGCCAACTTTCCTTGCGCTCTTTGCAATCAAAACTGCAACAACAAGCTAGAGAGTTGCAAGAGCGCAATGCTTTGTTGGAGCAAGAAATTACTGAAAGAAAGCGGGCTGAAGAAGAAATTAGGTTTTTGCTGGAAACTACGCGGGCGATCGGCGAATCGGTGGATTTTAACTCTGCTTTAGAAGTAATTTTGCACCAAGTTGGCGAAACAATCGGATGGGATCTAGGAGAAGCTTGGATTCCTGATTCCGAAGGAACTTTGTTGAAATCGAGCCGCGGTTGGTATGGTAGAGATAGCAGCATGGCAATCTTCCGCCAGCAAAGTGAAAACTTGACATTTGCTAGAAATATCGGGCTACCAGGACGAGTTTGGGTTTCCGGGAAACCTGAATGGGTAGAAGATGTTTCCGTGGGATACCCAGAATTTATGAGAACTAAAATAGCGCTAGAAATTGGGTTTAAAGCAGGTTTTGGTGTACCTATTTTAGTCGGGGATGAAGTCTTAGCAGTCTTAGTTTTTTTTAAACTTGTATCTGGTCCCAAGGACTCGCGATTTATTGACATTTTTAATATTGTTTGCACTCAATTAGGTTCATTAATTCAGCGAAAAAAAGCAGAAGAGTCTCTGAAGATAGCTGAAGAAAGATATCACAGTATTGTAGAAAATGCCATGGAAGGCATTTTTCAAAGTACCCCTTCAGGACAATTTATCAGCGCTAATCCAGCCTTAGCGAAATTGTATGGTTACGAATCGCCTACGGAACTGATGTCCAGCATTCAAAACATTTCCGAGCAACTTTATATTGATGCCGAACGCCGTCGGGAATTCGTAGTTGCTATGGATGAACACAATGCTCTTTCTGGCTTTGAATCGAGGGTTAAACGTAAGGACGGTGCTTGGATTTGGGTATCGGAAAATGTCCGGGCAGTTCGCAATTCCCAAGGTAAATTAATTTACTATGAAGGTACTGTTTCTGATATTACAGAGCGAAAGTTAGTCCAAGAAGCCCTGAAATTTCAACAGGATCAAACTGAAAAGTTGCTGTTGAATATTTTACCAAAACCCATAGCCGAAAGATTGAAAGTTGAGCAAAGCACAATTGCTGACAGTTTTGAAGAAGTAAGTGTTTTATTTGCTGACATTGTTGGCTTTACTGAGTTGTCAGCTAGAATGTCTCCGACGGAACTCGTAAAGCGTTTAAACGTGATTTTTTCCCAATTCGATCAATTAGCAGAAGAGTACGGTGTGGAAAAAATTAAGACTATTGGTGATGCTTACATGGTAGTTGGAGGATTACCTACACCCAGAGATGACCATGCTGAGGCGATCGCGGAAATGGCCCTGGAAATGCAAGCAAAAATAGCAAAATTGTCCGCCCAAACAGGGGAAGATTTGGCAATTCGCGTGGGTATCAATTCTGGGCCAGTAGTTGCGGGAGTGATTGGTGTTAGCAAATTTACTTACGATTTGTGGGGGGATACTGTGAATGTGGCGGCGAGGATGGAAGTTACAGGAGTTGCAGGCAGTATTCAAGTTACGGATGTTACTTATGAGCTTTTGAAAGATAAGTATTTGTTTAAGAATCGAGGTTTGACTCCGATCAAAGGTAAGGGGGATATGGTGACTTATTGGCTCCAAGGAAGAAAGTAGAAATCGGGAATCGGGAATCGGGAATCGGGAATTGGGAATTGGGAATTGGGAATTGGGAATTGGGAATTGGGAATTGGGAATTGGGAATTGGGAATTGGGAATTGGGAATCGGGAATCGGGAATTGGGCCTTTTGGCTTCGCCATCAGGTAAATTGTCTCGAAACATCCCGATCGTGCAATAATGATAAGACTTGCACACAAACTCTATTAGTAGAGTGGGCATTCCCCGCGTTACCGCTACATATAGAGTTTCAACTGTCAACCCGTGTAAGTTCCAAATCAAACCGGCTGTTGCTCTACACAATTTTTTCCTAATGGCTGAAGTCCCCCAAAATCCCGCAGAACTTGCAGAAGCCCTCAAAGGCTTTACGGATATCAATTTTCAATTACCCGATCCCGAAGACGAACAAATACCAGACTTCGATTTTGACAATCAGGTTGACAATGCCTGGAAAGTGTGCGATCGCTTTGACTTACAAACAGATATCTGGCGGGGACGGATTCTCCGAACAGTCAGAGACAGAGAAAAAAAAGGCGGCGATGGACGCGGTACGGGCTTTTTGAACTGGCTAAAAGAACGAGAAATAGGCAAAAGTCAAGCCTATTCTCTCATAGAATTAGCTAAGAGTGCCGATACCTTGATCGAGCAAGGAGATTTAGACCCCGATTCCATTAGAAACTTCAGCAAAAGAGCCTTTGTAGAAACCGCCAAAGCATCTCCCGAAGTACAGCTAATGGTAACAGATGCGGCCGGAAAAGGCGATCGTATTACCAGGCGTGAAGTTAAACAACTCTCCGACGAATGGATGGCTTTGAACTCCGACTTACTCCCAGAAGAAGTCAAAGAGAAAGCATCCACAGGTTCCCTACCTTCCCGCTACCTAGCCCCCTTAGTCAAAGAAATGGAGAAACTATCTCCATCTCACCAAATTGAAATTCAAAAAGAAGTAGCAGAAAATCCTGATGTAGATACAGTCAAACAACTAACTTCCGATGCCAAGAATTTATCTAAATATCTCGATTCTGCGGCCCAAGTCCAGGCGCTCAATCAGTCTCATTTAGATATGGAAATGGCCTTAGAAGAATCCTTACGAGTAGGCTGTTTGGGAACCACCGCAGACGTTGTGAAACAGGCAGCGCAACTGGAACAAACAGTGGTCAAACTATACACTATTTGGAAGCGATTGGGGAGCTTAACAGATAGATTGTATGTAGATACAGGAGCTAGTACGCCGAATTTGCGATTACTGCTGGGATGTTTAGACACGCTTTCGGGGGAAAAGATTGAAGTGGATTTTGGAGACGGAGAACGCTCTATTCGTTTGCAAATTATTAGCGAGTAAATACACTTTTAAGTATCGGTGTTAATCTGCGGTACAAATTTTTGATTTTTTGCCAAAGATAGCGAGGATTTAAGATGATAGGGAGGATACGGAGGATACGGCATTGCCATGTCCTCCGTTACTTCTTAATTCTTAATCCCCGTCGTCGCAATACCCCGCATAAACTGCCGTTGACCGACCAAAAACAGCAACACCACTGGCACAGTCCCAATTACCACCGCGGCCATCAACAAGGGCCAACTGCTAGTAAACTGTTCCTGAAACTCAGCCAAAGCCAACTGTACGGTACGCAACTCTGGGCGCGTCGTAAACACCAGGGGCTTAAACAAATCGTTCCACTCGCCGATAAACGTAAACAAAAACAGCGTCACCAATGCAGGGCGGGCCAAAGGCAACATCACTTGCCACAAAACCTGCCAGCGGTTTGCCCCATCCAACATGGCGGCTTCTTCCAATTCCACGGGAATTGTCAGGAAATACTGACGTAGGAGAAAAATCCCAAAACCATTAGCAGCCGTGGGTAAGATTAGCGCCCCGTAGGTATTGAGCAAATGGCCCCACTTCAAAACCAAGAAAATGGGAATCACCAAAAGCTGAAAGGGAATTACCAGGGTTGCCAAAACCACCAACACTAGGGCTTGTCGCCCTCGAAACTTCAGCCTGGCCAAGGCATAGCCGGCTAAAGCCGAAGTTACTACCTGAAAACCAGTTACTGCGATCGCCACTAGAGTAGAATTAACAAATGCCAACAAAAAATTACCGCGTCGCCAAGCCTCCTGATAATTCGCAAAAGTCCAGCCCGTGACCTTGACACCGACACCCGATGGTGATAAAGAAACCAAAAATACAGCAGCTAGAGGCAACAGCACCAGTGCTGCACCCCCTAGCAACCCCATAAAACTCAGCAGTTCCAGTGCCCTAGATCTGTCCAAAGATTTGCCCATAAACTTGTGAATTAATCTAAAATAATAACCTTGTGAGGCTCTCAAACCCGATCTCCTCCCAGATTCCCACACAACCGCGAATTTTTAGTCGAAAATAGGTAAAGTGTACTGTCACTGACCCCAAATTTTAAAGGGGTGTCCAAACATCCTACAGGTTATTCAGGAGACTACATATCATATGCCAAAGCTTGAGGCCATCCCAGCAACTGACTTTCAAACCGAAACTTACAAAGATGCTTACAGCCGAATCAACGCGATTGTGATTGAAGGCGAACAAGAAGCTCACGACAATTACTTGACACTGGCCCAAATGTTGGCTGACAAAAAGGAAGAGTTAATTGGTTTGTCCAAGATGGAGAACCGCCATATGAAAGGCTTCCAAGCTTGTGGCCGGAATCTCAAAGTCACGCCGGACATGGTATTTGCCAAGGAGTTCTTTTGTGAACTGCACGGGAATTTCCAAAAGGCATCTGCCGAAGGTAAGGTTGTAACTTGCTTGCTGATTCAATCGCTGATTATCGAATGCTTCGCGATCGCAGCCTACAATATTTACATTCCCGTCGCTGACGACTTTGCACGCACAATCACTGAAAGCGTAGTCAAAGAAGAATACACCCACCTCAACTTTGGGGAAGTTTGGCTGGAAGCTCACTTTGAAGAATCCAAAGCTGAACTCGAAGCAGCCAACCGCCAAAACTTGCCCATCATCTGGAAACTACTAAACAAAGTCGCCGATGATGCTCAAGTCTTGGGAATGGAAAAAGATGCTTTAATTGAAGACTTTATGATTGCCTACGGTGAAGCCCTTAAAAACATTGGCTTTAACAACCGTGACATCATGCGAATGTCAGCACAAGGTCTCATAGCCTAATCAAGTATAAAATCAGGAATGGAAAAGTAAAAATTTAAAAAAAAATAATTTTTACTTCTCCATTCTTCATCCATCACAATGGTTATAACCTAATTAATGGGAACATGAGGAATCAGATAAAAATTAAAAATTAAAATTTTTTAATTTTCCCTTCTTCCTTCTTCCTTCTTCCTTCTTCCTTCTTCCTTCTTCCTTCTTCCTTTTTCCTTTTTCCTTAATCTGACAACTGAATGTTTGGTTTAATCGGTCACTTAACCAGCTTAGAACACGCCCAATCGGTAGCTAACGAGCTGGGCTATCCAGAATATGCCGATCAAGGTCTTGATTTTTGGTGCAGCGCACCGCCCCAAATAGTCGATAATATAACCGTGACCAGCATCACTGGGCAAAAAATAGAAGGTCGCTATGTGGAGTCCTGTTTTCTGCCAGAAATGCTAGCCACTCGCCGGATTAAAGCAGCCACCCGCAAAATCATTAACGCGATGGCACACGCTCAAAAAAACGGGATTAATATCACGGCTTTAGGTGGGTTTTCATCGATCATTTTTGAAACCTTCAACTTGCAGCAAATTAAGCAAATTCGCAATCTCAAGTTGGAGTTTGAGCGATTCACCACAGGTAATACTCACACTGCTTACATCCTCTGTCGCCAAGTAGAACAAGCAGCCCCAAAATTGGGGATTGAACTGTCCAAGGCTACTGTGGCGGTTTGCGGTGCTACGGGGGATATTGGCAGTGCCGTGTGTCGCTGGCTCAACGTTAAAACCAATGTAGCAGAATTGTTGCTGATTGCCCGTGACAAGGAACGTTTGCAAGACTTGCAGACAGAATTAGGGCGCGGCAAAATTATGGGTTTGGAAGAGGCGCTACCCCAGGCGGATATTGTCGTCTGGGTAGCGAGTATGCCGAAGGGAGTAGAAATCGATCCCTCTACATTGAAACAACCTTGTTTGCTAATTGATGGCGGCTATCCCAAAAATTTGGGAACTCAGATTCAGCATCCCGAAATTTATGTCCTCAATGGCGGCATTGTGGAGCATTCCCTCGATATTGAGTGGAAAATCATGAAGATTGTCAATATGGATGTACCGGGAAGACAGTTGTTTGCCTGTTTTGCTGAATCCATGCTGCTGGAATTTGAAAAGTTGTACACCAATTTTTCTTGGGGACGCAATCAAATTACTGTGGAAAAGATGGAGCAAATCGGCGAGATTTCTGTTAAACACGGTTTCCGACCTTTGATGTCCTTCTGATTTTGAAAATTAACAGTTAACAGTTAACAATGAACTGTTAACTGTTAATTGTTACAAGAAGCTTTGAGCGCAGTTTTTGATAGTCATAACTTCCATAATCTTGTTGCCAAGTTCGTCGGAAATTTCCAAACCGGCGGCAACCACAGCTAACACTGAAATGGCTGTCACAGCTTCCGCAGGCGTGAGTTCGATCGGGCCCTCTTTTGGAGCAACACCTAACACGGTAGGATCTCCTTTGAGTCGATCGACTCAACCTTGCAAAACAAATTATAGAAATTCTCAGCGTGCCAAACCCAGACCGGAAACCACTACTCTTAGATTTTGAAAAGCCCCTGGCAAAACTCGAAGCCCGAATTCACGAGATTCGCCAACTTGCAGCCGAAAACGGTGTGGATGTTTCTGAAGAAACCTCCGACGAAATTCGCAAGCTGGAAGCTCGAACAGACCAACTGCGGCAAGAGATTTTTAGCAGCCTCTCCCCCATGCAGCGGTTGCAACTAGCCCGTCACCCCCGTCGCCCCAGTACCCTCGATTACGTTCAAGCAATTAGCGACGAGTGGATTGAGCTTCACGGCGATCGACGGGGAGGCGATGACCCGGCCATGGTTGGTGGCATTGCCCGCATTGATGGGCGTCCCACGGTCATCATCGGCCACCAAAAAGGTCGCGACACCAAAGATAATATTGCCCGCAACTTCGGTATGGCGGCTCCCGGTGGCTACCGGAAAGCCCTACGATTGATGGAACACGCCGATCGCTTCTCCATGCCAATTTTCACCTTTATCGACACTCCAGGGGCTTGGGCGGGCTTAGAAGCCGAACAGCTTGGACAAGGAGAGGCGATCGCCTGTAACCTCCGAGAAATGTTTCGCCTCGATGTTCCCATCATCTGTACCGTCATCGGCGAAGGCGGTTCAGGTGGTGCTTTGGGCATAGGCGTCGGCGAGCGATTGTTGATGCTAGAGCATTCCGTCTATACCGTTGCTACCCCCGAAGCTTGCGCCGCGATCCTCTGGAAAGACGCTGGGAAAGCCAACTTGGCCGCCGAAGCTCTAAAAATTACTTCTTGGGATTTGAAAAACCTCGGCGTTCTCGATCAAATAGTACCAGAACCCATTGGTGGCGCTCACTCTAACCCCCTCAAGGCTGCGTCCATACTGAAACGAGCATTGTTGGAAAATTTAGCAGAACTGAGTCAGCTTTCCAGCCAGCAGCGCCGGGAACTGCGGTATCAAAAATTCCGCCACATCGGTGTATTCACAGAAATTCCTGCTTGAGCCGATCGATTCCCAGGAATCAGTTAAGCAATTTTTAACTAAAAACTCATCTTCTCAAATAGCGATGGAGAATTCTGCGAATCTGCCAGCAGTGTTATAATTCTTTGTGTGACATCGGCTTAACATTTCTTAATGTCGATCTCAGAAATAACTGTACTCATGGAAACTGTCATCAACTGAGTTTCCTCCATACCGAGTTTTTCTATGAACTATCCGACGACAAAGCAGGCTCTGATTACCGGAGCAAGCAGCGGTATTGGCAAAGCCACGGCTCTAGCATTTGCCAAAGCCGGCATAAACCTGGCTTTAGTTAGTCGAGGGTCAGAAAACTTAGAAGCCGTTGCCGCAGCAGCCAGAGAAGTCGGAGTGAAAGCAGAAGCTTATCCCTTAGACTTGTCAAAAATTGACCAAGTGGAAAGTAGCATCAGTGCGATCGCAGCTCAATTTGGACCAGTAGATATCCTGGTCAACAGTGCTGGGATGGGCTATACAGGCCCCTTGACACAAACTCCTCTAGCCGACTGGCAGAGAGTTTTAGACCTGAATTTGACTAGCGTCTGGCAGTGCATTCAAGGAATTTTGCCGTCCATGCGCGATCGAAAATCAGGAATCATCATCAACGTTTCCTCCATCGCCGGCAGCCAAGTCTTCCCAAATTGGGGACTATATTGCGTCAGCAAATTCGGTCTCATGGCTTTGTCTAAGGCTGTAGCGACAGAAGAACGGGCTGGCGGAATTCGTGTAACAGCAATCTGTCCAGGTTCTGTCAACACTCCCATGTGGGACACGGAAACAGTCCAAGCCGACTTCGATCGCACAGCCATGTTAACTCCAGAAATCGTCGCCGAATCTATACTGCACGCAGTACAGTTACCCGATGGCGCCGTAATTGAAGAAATCACCCTCATGTCGAATGCTGGAGTTTTGTGAACAGGAGATTTGAGACTGCTGAGTTTTTCTCGGAATTCAACAATCTTTGAATATATAGCTATCTCCTCGAATCGAAAATCCCCAATCAAAAATCGATCTACCCTAACACCAATTTTTTATGACAATTGCATCGAACAACGGTTCCACACTACTTTCAGAAACCCCAGACAACAATTTGCCCCGCATCCCCACTAGACCAGACCGCAACTCATCCAACGGTCAAGAATCCCAGGTGCCGGTACCCTCCGAAGTAGGTCAGGAGGAAATGATGGAAGCAGTGCGGACAATGCTGCTAGGAATCGGAGAAAACCCCGAACGGGAAGGATTGCTCAAAACCCCGAAGCGGGTAGCAGAAGCTATGCGGTTTCTCACCAGTGGCTACAGTCAATCCCTAGAAGAACTACTCAACGGCGCTATCTTTGACGAAGGTCACAATGAGATGGTGTTGGTGCGAGACATCAGCGTCTTCAGTATGTGCGAACACCATATGCTACCGTTTATGGGACGAATTCATGTCGCTTACATCCCCAACCAAAAAGTAGTAGGGTTGAGCAAATTAGCCCGCATTGTGGAGATGTACAGCCGACGGTTACAGGTACAGGAACGTTTGACTCGCCAAGTTGCCGAAGCGGTTCAGACCATATTGGAACCGAGGGGAGTAGCTGTGGTGATGGAAGCTAGTCATATGTGTATGACTATGCGCGGAGTACAAAAACCCGGTGCTTGGACAGTCACCAGTGCGATGTTGGGCATATTCCAAGACGAACAGAAAACTCGCGAAGAATTCCTGAATTTGATTCGCCATCAACCGGCATTCTTTTAGTCAATAGTCAGTAGTCATTAGTCATTAGTCATTAGTCAGTAGTCATTAGTCAGTAGTCAGTAGTCAGTAGTGAGAGTAGAGGCTTTAGGAACAATTCCATAATCTCAAATCTCAAATTAGATGACGATCGCCCGTTGAGCTAATAAAATAGATTGGTGACTCATGGCTTTTGACTAATGAATCCTATTAAATTCGGTACAGATGGCTGGCGCGGCATTATTGCTGACGATTTTACATTCGATCGAGTAGCGTTGGTCGCTCCGCTAGCAGCACAAGTTCTCGCACAAACCGGCGGCAATGATGCCAGCAGCGGTACCGTAATCGTCGGTCACGATCGCCGATTTTTGGCGGAAGATTTTGCCAAAACAGCGGCTGTTGCAGTCCAGAACGCCGGATTTGACGTGCTGCTGAGCGATACTTACGCTCCCACTCCCGCCTTTAGTTTGGCTGCGCAACAATTAAATGCTTTGGGCGCGATCGTCCTAACTGCCAGCCACAATCCGGGTGCATATTTAGGGTTAAAAGTCAAGGGCGGCTTTGGAGGTTCAGTTTCGCCGGAAGTTACTCAACAGATAGAAGCAAAGTTAGGAAATCCAGCCCCAATTTCCGCAACTCCGGGCAAATTGGAGAGTTTCAATCCTTGGCCTGCTTACTGCAAAACCTTGCGGGAAATGGTCGATATTGATGGGATTAAAGAGGCGATCGCCTCTAACAAAATTACCGTATTTGTAGATGCCATGCACGGGGCGGCCGCCGGAGGATTGGCACAGATTTTAGAAGAAACAGTGCAGGAAGTCAATAGCGATCGCGATCCGCTATTTGGAGGCGGTGCTCCTGAACCTTTGCCGCGCTATCTGTCGCAGTTGTTTCGGGTGATGCGCACTCACCAACGCCAAAGCTCTGGTTTGTCGATCGGATTTGTGTTTGACGGAGATAGCGATCGCATTGCTGCTGTTGACTCCCAAGGCAACTTTCTCAGTTCCCAAATCCTAGTTCCCATATTAATCGAACACTTAGCCAAACGGCGCGGGTTGAGTGGGGAAGTCATCAAAACAGTCAGCGGTTCCGACATCATGCCCAAAATTGCTGAACTTTACGGCTTACCATTGTTTGAAACGCCGATCGGTTACAAGTATATAGCCGATCGAATGTTAACAACCCAAGTCCTAGTCGGCGGCGAAGAATCGGGAGGAATCGGCTACGGTACGCACATCCCGGAAAGAGATGCTTTGTTATCAGCGCTGTATTTGTTAGAAGCAGTCGTCAAATCCGGGGAAGACTTGAGCGACATCTATCGCCGACTGCAAACAGAGACTAATTTTACTTCAGCTTACGATCGCATCGACTTGCACTTAGCAAATATGGACGAACGTTCGCGGTTGTTGTCGCTGTTAGAAAATCAACCTTTAACAGAAATCGCCGGTAAAGCAGTTGTTGATTGCAACAAAGTTGACGGATATAAATTCCGTTTAGCTGATGGAAGTTGGTTGTTAATTCGGTTTAGCGGAACAGAACCAGTTTTGCGGTTGTATTCGGAAGCGGCAACTTTGAAAGAGGTGATGCAAAACTTAAATTGGGCGAAAGCTTGGGCGCATAATTAATCCGAGTTTTTCACCGCAGAGCAAAGCAGATAAACGGGGATGAGTTGAGATTTAATATCTCTTTCTCTTCTCTTCTCTTCTCTTCTCTTCTTTTCCTTCGCGTCCTTCGCGTCTTCGCGGTTCGTTAAAGAATGAATTTTCTTTCTTGTGGGGTATCCTGCCCGCCCGTGAAAGGTTTATTGAGAATGGTGCAAAATGTTTGTTAATATCAATCCGTAAGTTTTAAGGGAAATAATGACTAATCATAAATTGCTAGTTGTCGCTACCAGTAATCCCGGCAAACTCAAAGAAATGCAGGCTTATCTTCAGGATTTGGGATGGGAATTGCAACTGAAACCGGAAGAGTTGGAAATAGAAGAAACTGGCGAGACTTTTATTGCTAATGCTTGTTTGAAAGCTTCGGAAATTGCTAAAGCAACTGGGGAATGGTCGATCGCAGATGATTCCGGTTTAATGGTAGATGCACTGGATGGCCAACCCGGAATTTATTCGGCGCGCTACGGTTCAAGCGATGCTGACAGGATATCTCGAATGATCGCAGAATTGGGCAATGAACAGAACCGGCAAGCCCAATTTGTGTGCGCGATCGCGATCGCCCGTCCCGACGGTACAATTGCCCTGCAAGTAGAAGGAATTTGCCGCGGTGAGATTCTGCAAAGTCCTCGCGGCACCGGAGGTTTCGGGTACGATCCCATTTTCTACATCCCCGCACAGCAACAGACTTTTGCAGAAATGACACCTGATACCAAGCGATTGTACTCTCACCGTGGCCAAGCATTCCAGTCTTTGATACCACAAATAAAGACACTTGTCAAGTAAAAGAATAGGGAGATAGGGAGAGGGCCAGAGACGGCTACAAATTCCGATTCCCCATTCCCGATTCCCCAATTTCCTAGATAGCCTCTAGGTTTTTTTCGCCAGTGCGAATACGGATAATTTGCTCTACAGGAGAGATAAAAATCTTGCCGTCGCCAATCTCGCCAGTGCGAGAAGCAGCGATGATTTTATCAACCACCATGTCAACCTGATCGTTTTCAACAACGACCTCGACCTTGAGTTTCTGCAAAAACTCAACCGTGTACTCAGAACCGCGATAGCGTTCAGTCATACCCTTCTGGCGGCCAAAACCTCTAACTTCAGAAACAGTCATCCCTACAATGCCGGCATTGACAAGGGCGATTTTTACTTCGTCAAGTTTAAAGGGACGAATAATAGCTTCAACTTTTTTCAAGTTTTTCACTCCTGACACTTACTTCTTTCGTTATATTACTTAATTGGGGTGACACCTTTTGATATCATTGCCAACGCCATTGCATTTTGTAAAATATACTACCGTATGTTCCAACGCCATTGAAATCTAGACCAACCTTTAACAAAATTCCTTGATTTTACTCAAGGCTGGGTTAGGTTGAGCCGCTAGAAGTAGGGTCAAACAGACCGCAGCCTTTCAACGGCGATCTGCTAAAACAGAAAAAGCACCTAGGAGACAGGAGTTTTCCCAGTCTCAATTTTGTGATGTCAAGTTGGCACATATTCTTGAAAAATATAATTAGGCGGTCAGTTAAACTATTCCTATGCACCCAGCTAGCCCTCCCCCTGACCGTAACGGCCTCGATGCCCTGTTCAGAAATCGCGCCTTCCTCGCCTTGTGGACTGGGCAGTTGTTGGCCCAAGTGGCAGATAAGATTTTTTATGTATTGCTGATTATCCTCCTGAAAACAGGCGGTTACACACCAGGTCACAATTCTGAAAATTCCATGCTGTCAGCGGTGATGATTGCCTACACAGTGCCGGCAATCGTTTTTGGTTCGATCGCAGGTATTGTCGTAGACCGCTTTTCCAAGAAGCAAATGCTGATTGGGTGCAACGTGATTCGCGCCCTATTGATTGTCGCGATGACGTTTTTGCCCAAAGCTTTTGTTGTGTTGTTGGTGATTACGTTTTTGGTTTCTACTGTTACCCAATTTTTTGCTCCCGCAGAAGCAGCCGCCATTCCCCTAGCAGTGGGGCGAGAGGGACTGATGTCAGCCAATGCCCTATTCGCCTCATCCACGATGGGTGGCATCATTGTGGGTATGACGATCGGCGAACCGCTGTTTAGTTTGATCAAACAAAGCTACGGAGCAGGTTCGCGAGAGTTTTTGCTGGCCGCGTTGTACCTGATATCGGCCGGTTTGATTTATGGGATGCGTATCAAAGAAAATCATGCCGGGAGCAGCGTAAAAAAGATCCATCCTTGGCAAGATTTTAAAGAAGGTTTGCGCTATTTGAAGAGCAATCCCCTGGTCAGTAACGCGATGCTACAGTTGACGATTTTGTATTCCGTGTTTGCTGCACTTCAGGTGTTGGCGATCGCCCTTTCAGGTAAAATAGGTCTCAAAGAAACTCAATTTGGCTTTTTGCTGGCTGCTGCGGGAATCGGTATGGTTTTTGGTGCAGCTTTTTTGGGACATTGGGGCGATCGCGTGCACCACAAACCTTTACCATTAATTGGTTTCGTGATGATGGGTTTTGTGTTGGCAATGTTTGCTTTCACTAGACAGTTGTGGTTGGGATTTAGTTTAAGCGCTTTGTTCGGTTTCGGCGCTTCCCTGATTAACGGCCCGATGCAAGCGTTAATTCAAGAGCAAACTCCAGAATCAATGCGAGGAAAAGTCTTTGGATTTGAGAACAATGCGATTAATATTGCCCTCAGTCTACCTCTGGCAATTACCGGCCCGCTGACAGATGCTGTCGGTAAAGCCGTAGGTTCCGATGACCTCGGTTTGCGGATCGTGTTGATGAGTTTGGGCTGTTTAGTGGCGGTAATGGGGCTTGTAGCTTGGCGACATACCCGAAATGTTTTACAGGATGTTGTTTGAATTTATTGACACTCGCCCGTCCTAGAAGGACGGGGATTCTTCGTTCACAGACCCAACTTGCTCAGACTGGATTACTCCAATCAAAGTAGAGGTCGAATCTCCCGAAGCGTTGGGGTCTTTGACCCAAGTTCCCACATGCCCTGTGGTACTCAAGGCTAAGCTCAGAATGTTAAGTGCCGCATTCCAGTCTCGGTCTAGAACCAGCCCACATCGACAAACGTGAGTTCTCGTTGATAGAGACTTTTTCACCAGCGTGTGACAGCATGAGCATTCTTGGGACGTGTAGGCTGGGTTAACTGCAACAGTTATCTTACCTAACTTCTTTCCAAAATACTCTAACCACTTCCTGAACTGATACCAACCTGCATCATTGATAGATTTGGCGAGACAATGATTCTTTACCAAGTTTTTAATCCTCAAATTTTCATAGGCGACCAAATCGTTAGATTGGATTACGCAACGCGCCACTCTCTTAGCGTGTTCTTCACGTTGCCTACTTATTTTGAGGTGTACTCGCCCTAGTCTATTAATGGCTTTCTGGCGATTGGCAGAGCCTTTCTTTTTACGAGAAACACGGCGTTGTCTAAACTTCAACCGCTTCTCGTTGGTTCGATAAAACTTGGGATTAGGTTCGGTTTGACCGTTGCTGTCGGTGTAGAACTCTTTAAGCCCTACATCCAAACCAACAGTTTTACCAGTTGGTTGAGCAGCTACTGCTTGGTTCTCATTCCTAATCAGAAACTGAACGTAGTAGCCATCAGCCCGACGTACTAACCTGACTCGTTTTATCTGATCTAACTGGTAGAAATGTAAGTCCCACGTTCCTTTGAGTTTTAGTCTACCAATGCCTTTCTTGTCGATGAAGCTGATTGTACGTCTGTCCTCCGAAAGCTTCCAGCCTGAAGTCTTGTACTCAACTGAGCGACAATTCTTCTTGAACGTAGGATAACCTTTCTTTCCAGGAATTGCCTTTTGACAATTCTCGTAAAACCGAGCGATTGCAGAATAGGCACGCTCAACCGCAACTTGGCAGGCATGAGAGTTCAAGGCATTTACAAAGGGAAACTCTGCCCTCAGCTTAGTGTTATGGCGATATAGTTCCTTCTGTCCTACACCACGATTATCCATCCAGAATCGGAGGCATTTGTTGCGGACAAATTGAGCGGTTCTAATCGCCTCGTCTATCGCCGAATATTGAGTTGTTTTTCCTTTCGCCTTGAATTCTAAGACAATCACTTGACGTGGAACAATTCTACGGCAACTATTGTAGCATAAATAAAGCCGACCACTGAAGAAGGGGCTTGAATCCCATTTTTTTAGTCAACAGTCATCAGTCATCAGTTATTAGTCATCAGTCAACGATGTTTAGAGACTTCCCAAATGAAAGTTCAATCTGTTGAGCTAAAGTATTTCAAGAAATTTGCGAATCCTCCGGTATTTGATTTCACCGATCCCGAAACTGGGTTGGCACGAAATCTGATTGTTCTAATTGGCATGAACGGCTCTGGCAAAACAAGTCTTTTACAAGCGATCGCAGCAACATTAGGTACGGCTACCGGACGATTACAAAAATTTTCTGACTTAGAATGGGCAGGATTTAACTATGAATTGCTAGGAAACAACTGGGGAGGACTTGCACCAGAAGTCACTTTACAGGTACAGTTTTCCTCCCAAGAACTTCAAGCAGTTGCAGAGTTTTACCAAAAATTACAAGGGATGGGACACAATTTAAAAGTTACTCCGGCACAAAAACATAGTGTGAAACTCAGATGGCGATCGCCATCTGAGCTAGTCGTAGCGGATAGGGCTCCTGAATTATTTCAATTTAAAGGACGAGAATACGCTAAACGACTGCTTCGTTCTGAAGGCTTTCAGGCGTTTCAGCGAGTTGGCAGCGTTTTTTGGTACACCGAGCAAAGAACTGCAACTAGCCTAACAACAGAAGATCCCGAAAAGCAACAAGAAATTACTGAGGATATTTTGCGCGATCGGCTATCAAAATGGCGGCAGTTTCATCAAGATGTCGAAACAGGTAGAATTCAGCAACTGCGACCGGGACAAAAAGACTTGTATGCTGAAATTGAACGAGGTTACAAAGGAGTTTTTCCCCAACGCAGCTTTCTAGGCCCCGTCCCGCGCGAGAATATAGATGATATCCTGAGCGAACCTTGGTTTTATCTTTACGACGGCAGAAAGCAGTATGAAATTTCTGAGATGTCTGGAGGCGAACGAGCTGTCTTTCCCATCCTCATGGATTTTGCCAATTGGAACATTCATAATTCGCTCATCTTGATTGATGAAATTGAATTGCACCTCCACCCACCAATGCAACAGGCATTCCTTAGATCCTTGACTAAGCTAGGCAATAATAATCAGTTTATAATTACAACCCACTCTGATTATGTGGAGCAATTAGTGCCTGAAGCACACATTATCAGGCTAGAGGTGTAATTGTGAGTGTTGTCAGTAGCAAAATTATTTTCTGCGAAGGAAAGCAAAGAAGTTTGGATGCCCAACTGCTGGAGCGGGTTTTAGAAACACTACCAATTGTCGAACTGAAGCTAGAGAACTAATTAACCAATTTAGACAAGCTGTCGAAACAGTTACACTAGATAGATTTGAAGCAAGCCTAGCTAATTATCACCAGCAATTTAGTAAATCAGAATTTTGGTCGCAGAAACAGTATGTAATCTGGTTTCACGGGAAAGATATTCAAAAACAAATGCAAAAGCAAGAATCTCAATATATCTCTCTAAAAAAAAAATTAATTGGGCTGCCAATCAATTGGACATCGATCGACATCTCGATCTCAGGGAGTTACGAATTAAGATTGAGCAGCTATAACTGTCGATGTGACTGTTGAGGATGCGGAATGCGGGTTAGATGCGTGACGGTAGCGTATTTCCAGCTCAGCCCTCTGGGGTTCTCCCGCGATCGGAATCTCCCCTGTCTCCCTCTCGGATTCTAAAACTTCTATGCCCCAAGCCGATGTCTTATTCTCAAGTGTTGAGAAAAATATCAACACTCCAACTTTTAAAGCTTCCATATTGAGAAAGAAGTAAAATGAAAGCCTTAATCGTAAATTATAATTACTTTGAGGGAAAAAAATCTGTGCAACTAAAAACTAAAGTAGCCATAAAGCGTGCAACTGGTGCATTTGCTCTGATTGACAGCTTGAGACGACACGGTGTCAAGCATATTTTTGGTTATCCCGGCGGCGCAATTCTGCCGATTTACGACGAACTATACCGCGCTGAAGCCGAGGGCGGCATCCAACATATTCTGGTGCGCCACGAGCAAGGTGCTGCTCATGCCGCTGATGGGTATGCCCGCGCTACCGGACAAGTAGGGGTGTGTTTCGCCACTTCCGGGCCCGGTGCAACTAACTTGGTGACGGGGATTGCGACGGCTCACATGGATTCGATCCCGATGGTAATTATTACCGGTCAGGTGGCTCGGCCGGCGATCGGCACCGACGCTTTTCAGGAAACCGATATCTATGGCATTACACTGCCCATTGTCAAGCATTCCTATGTAGTACGCGACCCCAGAGATATGGCGAAAATAGTCGCCGAGGCTTTCCACATCGCCAGTACGGGGCGTCCAGGGCCAGTGTTGGTGGACGTACCCAAGGATGTGGGTTTGGAGGAATTTGACTATCTGCCGATCGAGCCTGGAGCAGTCAGGATTCCTGGTTATCGGCCGACGGTGAAGGGAAATCCCCGGCAAATTAATCAAGCGATTCATTTGCTCAAGGAATCCCAACGTCCTTTGATGTATGTGGGTGGTGGCGCGATCGCAGCGGGAGCCCATGATGAAATTAAAGAACTAGCTGAGCTGTTCCAAATCCCAGTCACCACAACGCTGATGGGCAAAGGTGCCTTTGATGAAAACCATCCTTTGTCAGTGAAAATGCTAGGGATGCACGGCACTGCTTACGCCAATTTTGCCGTCACCGAGTGCGATTTGTTGATTGCTGTCGGAGCCCGATTTGACGATCGCGTCACAGGCAAATTAGACGAGTTTGCCGCCCGCGCCAAGGTGATTCACATCGACATCGACCCCGCTGAGGTAGGTAAAAATCGTGGACCGGAAGTTCCGATTGTCGGAGATGTCCGCCAAGTTTTAATCGATTTGCTGCGTCGCTGTCGTGAAACAGCAGTTTCGGGAAATCCCGGACAAACACGGGCATGGCTCGACAGGATCGACGGCTGGAAACGCGATTACCCCTTAGTCGTACCTCATTACCCGGAAATTTTGTCTCCCCAAGAGGTGATTTCGGAATTGGGCATTCAAGCGCCGGATGCTTACTACACCACCGATGTGGGTCAACATCAAATGTGGTCAGCTCAATTTTTGAACAACGGGCCTCGGCGTTGGATTTCTAGTGCTGGTTTGGGAACGATGGGTTACGGACTACCGGCCGCCATGGGCGCGAAAATGGCTCTGCCCCAGGAGCAAGTAATTTGCATTGCTGGCGATGCTAGCGTCCAAATGAATATTCAAGAGTTGGGAACACTAGCACAGTACGGTATAAATGTCAAGCTAGTAATTGTGAATAATGGCTGGCAGGGCATGGTGCGACAGTGGCAGCAGGCTTTCTATGGGGAGCGCTATTCGTCCTCGAACATGACTGTGGGGATGCCGGATTTTGTGATGCTGGCTCAAGCTTATGGGGTGAAGGGGATGCTCGTTTCGGAGCCGGGGGAACTGAAGGGGGCGATCGCCGAAATGCTGGCCCATGACGGCCCGGTGCTGATGGATGCGAAGGTGACAAGGGACGAAAACTGTTATCCGATGGTTGTTCCCGGTAAGAGCAACGCTCAAATGGTTGGTTTACCCGAACGCAGCAGCTTGGAATCGGCAGAGTTAATTTATTGTCCCAGTTGTGGGGCCAAGAATGTTTCGACTAATAAGTTTTGTCCGGAGTGTGGGACAAAAGTTTAGTTGACAGTTGACGGTTGACGGTTGACAGTTGACGGTTGACTGTTGACAGTTGACAGTTGACGGTTGACTGTTGACTGTTAACCGTTGACTGTATTCCCAATTCCCAATTCCCAATTCCCCATTCCCAATTCCCAATTCCCAATTCCCCATTCCCAATTCCCCATTCCCAATTCCCCATTCCCAATGACTTCTGAATTGCTGCAAAATGTACGAGTGCTAGATCCAGTATCACAGGGCGATCGCCTCGCTGATGTTCTGATTGCTGAAGGCGATATCAAAGCAGTTGAGCCAAAAATTGCCCAATTCCCCCCTGACACACAAATCCGAGATTGTCGCGGACTGATTTTGGGGCCGGGATTGGTTGATATTTACAGTCACAGCGGAGAACCGGGTTTTGAGGATCGAGAAACCCTGCAATCTTTGATGCAGGCTGCTGCTACCGGCGGTTTTACGCGGGTGGCGATTTTGCCCGATACATCTCCACCTCTTGACAATTTGGCCGGTTTAGCTTTGTTAGAGCAAAATATCCGCAATTTTTCCCCTTCCCGAACCCGCTTATATTTCTGGGGCGCTCTCACCACGGGTGTGGCAGGGCAACATATGGCTGAGTTGGGGGAGTTGGCATCCAGCGCGATTGTGGGGTTTGCCGATGGTTTACCCCTGGCTAATCCGGCTCTGGCAATACGTTTGTTGGAATATATACAGCCTTTGGGTAAGTCGGTGGCTTTGTGGCCGATGGATCGCACTTTGGCAGGAAATGGAGTCGCTAGGGATGGTGCGGTTTCCCTTCGCTTGGGTTTACCAGGAATTCCGGCTGCTGCGGAAACTTCCGCTTTGGCTGCAATCCTGGAATTAGTCGCTACTGTGCCGACTCCCGTTCACATCATGCGGGTTTCTTGTGCTCGCAGTGTGGAGCTAATTCGAGATGCGAAGGCGCGGGGTTTGCCGGTGACTGCGAGTGTGACTTGGATGCACTTGTTGTTAAATGTGGGGGCAATTTCAGGAAACACCACTGTTTCTTTTCCTTATGACCCAAATTTGCGTTTAGAGCCGCCTTTGGGTAATGAGGCTGACCAGTTGGCGCTGCTTCAAGGGCTCCTAGATGGGGTGATTGATGCGATCGCGATCGACCACACTCCCTATACTTATGAGGAGAAAACCGTGGCTTTTGCTGATGCTCCACCAGGGGCGATCGGTTTGGAATTAGCTTTACCTTTACTCTGGCAGAATTTGGTAGAAACCAGCCATTTTTCGGCTCTAGAACTGTGGCGATTTTTGAGTACCAGCCCCGCCATTTGTCTGGGGCAAACCCCCCCTACGGCTGCACCAGGAGTCCCTGCTGAGCTGATTTTATTCGACCCGCAAAAGAGTTGGACTGTTGATGGGCAAAGTTTGAAGTCGCGATCGGTCAATACGCCTTGGTTTGGCAAGAAATTAGCCGGAAAAGTTCTACAAACTTGGACTTATTGACCATTGATATTGGGAGAAAAATTAAAATGTATATCCTTTATTTTATCCTTTAATATTTACACTAATTAACCTTAACTATAGCAGTCCTAAATCATTTGTGAATTTCTTACTCCCTCCCCTTAGTAAGGGGAGGGTTGGGGTGGGGTAAAAATATTTACGACTCATTTAGGATTGCTATATAATTAAATAAACTCCCCTCGATTGGGAGCTAATATAGACTGCATTTCCTGACAACGTTCCAGATAATTTTGTGCAACCTGATCCAGCGGATTTTGTTCCACACACTCACCAAACAGTTGTGCAGCTTCTTTATGTTTACTCGCACTGTAGTTATATAAAGCTTCTCGAAATATAGATAAAGTCCTTGCCTTGCCTTCCTTTACTTCAGGTTTATCCGCTTCAAATACTTCATAAATTGTCACCAAATTAGATTTTCCTTTGACTCGAACATGACCGATATTGCGGATACAATCCCGTGGAAAATTGGTTAACTTGGAAAAAGTATTTTGAGTAATTAACATTGATACTCCATAGCTTTTTGTCAGGCTTTCCACCCGCGCAGCTAAATTCACCGCGTCCCCAATCACCGTACTATCCATTCGATTAGTTGCCCCAACAGTTCCTAACATTAATGAACCTGTATTGATACCAATCCCAATTTTAATCGGCCCATAACCAGCATTAATCCGATATTGATTATAATCATCTAGACTGTGCAACATAGAAATTCCGGCTTGGACTGCATCAACGGCACTGTGACCAAATAAAGCCATAATTGCATCCCCAATATATTTATCAATAAAACCGTGATTTTCAATAATTCCCGGTTCCATTCGACTTAAATAAGCATTAATAAATTTAAAATTTTCCTGGGGTGTCATTCCCTCCGACAAAGCAGTAAAATCCCTAATATCAGAAAATAATATCGACATTTCTTTTTCCACGCTGTCCCCTAATTTAACATCGCTCAACGTGTCACGGCTTAGCAGCGAGACAAATTCATTAGGTACAAAGCGTTTAGCAGCTTCCGTTAATTTTGATTGCTGTTCTAGGGCAAATTCCAACTCCTGATTGATGTTCCAAAGTTCCGCATTTTGTGCAGCTAGTTTTTTATCTTGACTGTAGCTGTGGACTGCTTCTGTTACCGTCAATTTCAAATCTTCTGTTTGCCAAGGTTTGCCTATATAACGATAAAGTTTAGCATTTTTGATGGCATTTCCTACCGCCTCAATAGTCGCCTGACCTGTTAGCATCACCTTGAGAGTTTTAGGAGATAATTGGTGGACTCGCCTCAACAATTCATCTCCTTTCATGTCTGGCATCACGTAATCGGAGATAATTAAGGGAATTTCATACTCGTCTTCCATCAATTCAGCAATTAATTCTAGGGCATCTTCACCTCCTTCGGCAATTTCAATTCGATAAGTATTACCTAAAGCATCTTTTAATTCAGTTTTGAGACTTTTCAAAACTGTTTTTTCATCATCCACACAAATAATAACTTGTTTGGTCATAGTGATAAAGCCGTTTTAATGGTTTCGATCAACTCTTCTTCTGACCAAGGTTTGTGCAAACAGCGATGGAGGTTTGCTTCATCGAACGCCCTCTGGACTGCATCTTCATCCGCTTGACCAGTCAGCATAATTTTAACAATATTCGGAAATTTTTTATGGACTCGAACTAAAAACTCGTCTCCCTTCATTCCTGGCATCAACCAATCAGAAACAATTAAAATAATCATTGTTTCGTCATCGTTGAATTCATCGATTAACTCTAAAGCATCCGCAGGACTCTCTGCCATTTCATAGGCATAGTTACTACCAAATGCTGATTTTAATTGGGTTTTGAGACTTTTCAATACCACTTTTTCGTCGTCAACGCACAGGATGATTGGCTTAGACATTTTTGGCCTGTTGATTAGGATTATACCAAAAGGAATATGGAAGATGGAAGATGCAATAAAATCAATGATTTTAGTAATTCAAAATGTCATCATCACCAAAGTATTGAGTATAATACTAGGAATTTGTCAGGGTTTGAATCAACTATAATTTTCATTGATTTTGAATTGACAAACAACCGAATTTAGGAAAAATTGGGAGTTTTTTATAGCTACTCGATCCTCAGCCTGTTTTTAGGAAATTTTAGGCAAGATTCGCCGATAGGAAAACCGTAAAAGTGGTTTTGCCGGGAACCGATTCCACCTCTATTTTACCATGATGTTTTTCAATAATTTTTTTGACAATATCCAGCCCCAGACCACTACCTTCTCCGGGGGGCTTAGTAGTAAAAAATGGCTCGAATATTCTGGGCAGAACTTCGGGTGGAATTCCCTGACCACTATCGGTGACTGCAACTTTGACATAATTACCCTCCTGAAGCAGATCGATCGTCAATGTTCCTTTATTCTTCATTGCTTGCAGGGCGTTATGAATCAGATTTGTCCACACCTGATTGAGTTGGTCTGCGTAGCAGAGGATTGGTTCTATTTTTGGGAAATTTCGTAATACTTCTACGCCGTGTTTGATGTTATTTTGGTACAGGGTTAGTACCGTTTCTATGCCATCGACTATATCCGATTGAATCATGGCTTCCGACGAGTCGTAACGGGCATAATTTTTCAGGGCAAATACGACTTTTGACGCTCGCTCTGTTGCCGTATTTATTGTTTGAGTTCCCCGCTGAATTTCTGATAGTTTGTAAGCCATTTCCAATATGCTATGCCGATCGCCCTTTTGTAACAAAGTCAAAAATTCGTCGGCTTCGTAAATCCCCATATCTACCAAGGTATCAGCGATGTCATCAGCATCATCAATATCTTGGTCTTCCAGTTTGCTAATTAAAGACCGCTTTAACTTCCTTTCTTCTTTGGCTGTTAAACTCATATCTTTTTGCAGAGATTTGTTGAGCAAAAGGAAGAAGATTTCAGCTTCGGCGGTGGAAAGTGACTGAAACAGCGAGGGTAAGTTAGAAAGAGTTTGTCCCAAAAATTTAGTCATATTTCCAGCACTGGATCGAATCGCACCCAAAGGAGTGTTTAGTTCATGGGCTACTCCGGCTACTAATTGTCCTAACGCCGCCATTTTTTCCGATTGAATTAGTTCGTTCTGAGTCGCTTGCAAATAGTTCAAAGCTTCCGAAAGTTCTTGAGTTCTTTGGGCGACTTGAATTTCGAGGGTGTGGTTATATTCCGCTACCAACTTCTCACTTTCTTTGCGTTGAGTGATATCCGCCAAAGCTGCGATCGCATAACTGACTTTTCCTTTTTCGTCATAAATTGGCGTTCCCCAAGCTTCAAGGGGAATCACCCGATCGCCTTTGTGGATTTCTAAGTCATCAAAATTGACACTTGAGCCATTAAAAGCACAAATTATTGGATGTTTCTCTGGAGGGTATATTTCATTACTACCAGCCAGATAAATTTGATATTCCTCTCTAATTTCATCAGGATTAATATCCCCCACTATACCTTTTCCTAGCAAGGATTTGGCGCGAGAATTAATGTAGTAGGGCTGACCGTTAGATTCAGCTACAAATATCCCCACTGGGACGGCTTCTAAAATTTGGTTAAGTTGGCTTTTACTCTCAGATAATTCTTCATTCAAAGCTTGCATTTCCGCGAAGGATAGTTGCAGTTGTTCCGCCATACTCTTAAAGGAATGAGCCAGTTCCCCTACCTCATCATTACGGTTAATTTCTACAATTTTTCCCCACTGACCTTTAGTAATATTTTTTGCGGTTTCATTCAAATATAAAATTGGCTTAGTCACCCATCTTGCCGTGAGTATGCCGATAATGATGGCTACTGTAAAAGCGGCAATGCACAGCAAAATAGTCGTCCTAGTGTTGGCATTAATTTGTTCCAAGAAGTCAGATTCTGGAATAATTACCACGATCAACCAATCCAAACCATTGCCGTCCTTTAAAGGAGTAACTTGTAGAAATTGTTGATGGCCTTTAATTTGAAAATTAAGCTGTTGGCTATCCTGAATATTATTGAGGTCTCCAAAGCGTTCTTCCAAGTATTTAGTTGTCAGACTTATTACGCTATTTTCGCTATTTATAGCCCGAATTCTTTCGGTTTCTTCACCCTTGATTAAATATACTGGAGCCGTAGTCGATGTAGTGATTAAAGCCCCCGAACGTTCCACAATAAATGTCTGTCCTGATTTGCCAATTTTTAACTTAGCAAGAAACTCATTCACTCGCGAAAAAAGTAAGTCTGTACCCAAGACTGCCTGCAACTGTCCCGATGCGTCGTATAATGGCTGGGCTGCTGTAATACCAAGTCCTTTGCTAGTAAAATCAGCGTAAATTTTACTCCAAGTTGCCTTTTTTGCTTCCGTTGCTGCGGTGTACCAGGGACGGACTCGCGGGTCATACTTAGGTTTAACTTTAACTAAATCAGTACGTTCACCTTCCTTATTGACAGCATAATAGTTCATGTTGCCTTCGGTCATGTCGCTTCTTTCTTGCAGTAAAAAATTACCCTCATTTGTACGCCTCACGCCAATAAAATCTCCCGCTGGAGTAGCAACATATGTAACGCTTACAGTGTCAAAAGTTTGCAGTTGCTTCCAAAAGTGACGCTGGATTCTGGCAGTATCTTGCAAATTCAGATCCCCCAATTCAAAAGCATTAGCTTTAAATTGATTGAGTTGATGGGGAAAGGTCATGTATGCTTGAACTCGCTCCGAAATGCGATCGCTAATTTCTTGTCGCAACTGAGAAGCAACTTCATTAACCGCCTGTTGTCCGTTGCGAAATGACAGATAGCCTACAACTCCCACCGCAGCGAAGATTTGCAGGACGAAGGGAACTATCAGGACTGTTCGCAGAGGGAGGGAGCGAGCATTTTTTATAATCGCTAATTTGTCCGCAGATTGAGTTGGGTCTGCAACTTTGACGCTCGATCGTGTAATCATGCTTAGAAAGACTTGTTGGCGATGAGGTATTATATCATTTCGATGAGCTGCACCCGAACAAGTTCAGAACTGATTATACCAGCAAACAGATTCTAGATGGGGGGATATTTAAAATCCCTGCTATGGTGAGCTTGATTTCCCGCCTATCTGTGGAATATGTTACAAACTGTAAACGGAACATAACTTATTTGGGGGCTAGAAGGCATTAGCAATATGTCTTAAATTCCCTAAGCGAATTGGCTAATTTTTGCGATAAAAACCAGAACTATCAGAAAACTATTTCGCCAAAAGTCACAATCTTTTGAGCAAATAGATTGGTTGACCCTTTTACTCTATTGTCTCTGATGCGTAAGTTTCATTTTTGCTCTGTTGCACTTCTTTTTTAGTTCGCAGCACCTTACCAAGAAATTGGGTCTAAAGCCCCGTTACTTCGACTACGCTCAGCACATCGCCTTATAGGACGGCTTTGATTTTCTTTGTAATTGTAAATAGGGTTTGCTGAATAATCGATCGCCACCCAAGAGCAGGAGCTCACGATATCTGAAAGCTCAGTTAAAGATAAGTTTTTTCGGTATCGAGTCCCCCCAATTATAATTGGGGATTATCTTCAACCTAAAAACAGGTGTTCTGTTTCCAAATAGACAGAAAAACACACAAAAAAACCGGCGCCACCAGGAAGCATCGGTTCATAACCAAAAAAGTAATTGCAATAACCGTACCAGAGGTATTATCGAGTTTAGCCATCACTTTATTGAGACCGAATCTTCTTTTCCGCAAGCCCCAAACTTTCCCTCTATTGCATTTCTAATTCTTTCATCATATGCGGCTTACTTCTTTTTTGCTTTACTCACATTTGCTCTTGGTCTTCCTAGAGGTGGCCCACTAATTCTAATGCCTCTTTCTTTACACCAAGCTCGGTTTTCACGCTTTACGGTAAATTCGATTTTTTCTTTGATAATTAATGCCCCCAATGCCATCCTAAACGATTTGGCGGGTGCACTATGAGTCTGCGGGGAAGTTGGCGGCATATTCTGATTCAAATTCAGACCACGGGATTATTTGGGCCATTTTTACCCAACGGTTGTCCGCAGACAATTTAGAGCCGTTGGCTAGTTCAAAGTCTAAGGGTGGGAGGAGAGCAAGCTCAGCTTTCTTGTACACGAGCGCAGGTGGTGATGCACGGATGAAGACGTATTCTACCTCTTTATCTTGCACTAAACTCTCGATCGCGCGAGCGCGTAACCCAGGCTAAGTAACACGCGATCGATATATTCAGCAAACCCTATGTAGAATGGCAAATGCGTTCTCTGTTGGCTCCGATGCTATTTGATGAGGACGATTGGGAATCGGCTCACCAACAGCAAGAATCAGTGGTGAAAGCTGCCAAGAGCGATCGCACTCGTGCCAAAGCTAGAACTAAGCGTAGGACTGCATTACTGCATTCATCTGGTGGATTTCTTAATGAGGCGACGATTGGGGAGCGGGGTCGGCAAGTTTGGTTCGGGCGATCGCACTCCGGTTTATTGATATGTTTGGTTAATGATGCAAGCGCTGCGGTTGACATGAAGCAATGCCGCCATCAAGCATAACCTCACTGTGCTTATTCACCAATCGGCAAGTTTTGCGATTAAAAAACGAATAGCAGAGCGCTCTGCGTTGAGAGCGATCGCCCATCAACTTACCTGCTAAAACAACGAACTGCATTTATATCCCAGTTTTTCCAAGTTTTTCCAATTCATCAACTCAATAGTCTCCACCTCCGAGAAACTCAACTCATCTTGCCAAGCATTAATTCCCTTGACCCCAACCGGCTCTAAAGTATTAGGATGCCACACCATCTGACTCGGCGGAACTAAACCTGACTCGGCATTTCTCTGATAAAATTCCAACATTGACTCCTGAAAATCTACCCCAATCCACTTGCAAATTTTAGCTAACTGTGCCGACGGCTCTCTTACCAAATCTTCGTAAGAAACTAAATAAAATTGCTCCCATTTTTGATGGTATTTTTCGATCATTTTAACAACTTGATTCCATTGGTGCGTCAGTCCCGCTATCGTTTTTATTCCCGGCCACACTTCTCCCCTTTCCTGCTCTTTTGCTACTAATTTTTTGATAGAACTGTAACAAGCCCGAAAATCTCGCACAATCAAAATCACCTTAACACCCGGAAAATATCTCCTGATTTTTCCTAATTGATAAATGTGAAAAGGATTTTTGTCTCCCCAAATCGAAGCTGTCGGGTCAAACTGCTGGCGGTAAGTTTGATAAACTGTAGAAACTGCTTGAGCGTAACTCAATTGCTTGTTATTTGTCAAGTTATCTAATAAAAGCTGTGGGTCAACATTCCACTCCCCAAACCTGTGAAAATTGTTGTTGTAAAGGTCATTTAAAAAATCTTCAATTTGAGGTAGTAAGTCATTGACAGCACCGTATTTTGACTCTAGGGCAACAAAGAACAGACTTTCAGGGGGAATGCAGATATCTGGATGCGCTGTGAGCATTAAACGCAGGAGAGTTGTCCCCGAACGTTCGGCTCCTATTACAAAAATCGGACTTGATACGGTCGATTTGTTGCTGGGTGAATTAGCCTTAGCGCCTAAAAAAATGCTTGACTGGCTGTTGGGTGAATTAGCATCCGCGCTCGAAAACTTGCTCCTATCTATTTGATCATTAACTTGCTTCGGTCGCAAGCGAAATTGACCGACAAGTTCTACTCCCAACTCCAATTTGTCGGCAAGTTTGCGACGCACAAGCGCCTGTTCGACAGCGGTGTGGCATAGTAATATTTGCTCTGCCCGACGCTGGCGAGAAATGTTTTGCTGGTGGATGCGGTAATAATAAAGCGGTTTGTTGATTTTTCTAATTTCTGTAACTTCACTCAGCCGCAGGCACAATTCGTAATCGACAGCACTGGCAAATTTTGGGTCAACACCGCCACAATTATTGTAAGCCGATCGCCGAATTAAGCGGAAGTGAAAGACGATCGGATCTACTAACAGTTGCTCTGGGGAATAAGGAATTTGACAAAGAGGGCCTTCGCCACTAACACAGTCGTTTTCGTCGATGAGTAAATAGTGAGTGTAAACAACTCCAATTTGAGGATTAGCATCTAAAATTGGGACTGTTTCTGCTAGTGCTTTCGGGGCTAATAAATCGTCACTATCTACGCAGCCAAAGTAAGGAAATGTGGCTTCTCTAATGGCGGCCATTAGGGAATAGCCGGAGCCTCGGTGTTCGGCGGCGAGGACTTTGATTCTGGGGTCTAGTTTTGCATAGCTGCGGGCTATATTGAGAGAGTTATCTGTGGAACCGTCGTCCCAAATTAAGAGTTCAAAGTTAGGGTAAGTTTGGGCGATAACGCTTTCTATGGCAGCTTTGAGGTAGCGTTCTCGGTTGTAGACTGTCATGACAATGGAGATGGGAGTCATACAAGCGATTTTAGATTTTAGATTTTAGATTTGGGATTGAAGAATTGATGATAAGGGCGATGCACGTTGCACTTTATACTAACTAAAGATAACTTAGTCCTGCTCAACTTGTTTCTTTTTGCTGGCGTTTGTACAGAAAAAATCGACTGACGATATCTACTTCTAATTCAAATCTTTCGCTCAATCCGCGTCTTTGAAGCGCTTGTGAAATCGCTGATTGAGATTCGAGAATTTGGTTGGTCTAATTGCTGTTGAACAGTATGCTGGGAATGTTGGCGGTAGTAGTAAAGGGGTTTCTTGAGGTGATAGAATTGGGTGATTTCTGAAAGCCGCAGACAGAAATCGTAATCTTCAGCGCGGTTGAATTCGGAGTTGATGCCGCCTATCCTATCGTATAATTGGTGGCGAAATAAGCGAAAGTGGAAGGTCATAAAGTCTACTAACAGCCTATCTGGAGAGTAGGGTATTTGGCTGCGGTGTCCTAGTCCTTTTACTTGAGTTGTTTCATCGATCGTTAGACAATCGGTGTAGACTACTCCGATTTCTGGTTGTGCGTCTAATACGGCTGCGGTTTCTGCGAGGGCGGTGGGTGCGAGCAAGTCGTCGCTGTCTACCCAACCCGTGTATGTTCCTTTGCACATGGTATGAGCCACTTTGAGGGCAATTCCTCGGCCTTGGTGGGGGGAGGAGATTACTTGAAGTCGCGCGTCTTGCTGTGCGTATTTGCGGGCGATCGCGACGCTGGAGTCAGTGGAACCGTCGTCCCAAATTATCAGCTCAAAGTTGGGGTAAGTTTGGGCGAGAATGCTTTCTATGGCGGCGCTGAGGTATTGCGATCGGTTGTAGGTGGTGGTAATGATGGAGATTAAGGAGGTCATTGGGAATTTCAAGCAGTCGCAGTTTGACGCTTGTCAAGATAACATGGTTTAATGTTTTAATGCAGGGGTTTGAAAGCAAATTTTAGGGTTAAATAAATAGTATTTCTCGATAAAGAATAATCTTAAGCATTTTTTTGAAAAGGATATGCGACGATCGCGTTTTCACTTGATATTACTTCCATTACTCAATCTTAATAGGCGGTGGAACTCCCCAAAGTTTGACGGTAGTGTCTTTACTTCCACTAGCAAGTGCTTGTCCGTTGGGACTAAAAGCAACAGAATAAACAATACGGTGATGATAGATCGAATTGTTAGTAGAAGCATAAAAAGAGGCGATCGCTTTTCCCGCGTTCACTTCCCACATACCAATAACGCGGTAACCGGAATATCCACCGCCACCAGCAATGATTTGTCCGTCGGGACTAATTGCCAGCGAGACTATTTCCTCATCTGTAGGAATTGTGTAAATTACTTCTTGTGTCAGCAAATTCCACAATTTTATAGTTCTGTCTCCTTCGTGACTGCTAAAAAGCATTTGTCCGTTTGGATGAAAGCAAACAGTAAAAAAAAACCACATTCAGCATCCAATGTGCGAATTTCTTGCCCTGTTGTTACATCCCACAATTTGATAGTACCATCCGCACTGCCACTTGCTAAAATCTTGCCATCGGCATCGATCGCTAAAGATAAAATAGAGGAATTATGACTGGTAAGAGTGCGAATTTCTTGCCATGTTGTTAGATCCCATAATTTGATAGTACCATCCGCACTGCCACTTGCTAAAATTTGTCCGTTAGGGCTAATTACTACAGAAAGTACGGAACTACTATGACCAGAAAGTGTGTAGATTTCTTGAGACGTGTCATAGATAATTGTACGTCCTATCACCTGTGATGAAAAAGGTTCTTTAAACGGATTGTCATGAACAAAAATTTTCCGAAGGAAAGGCTCTGCTTCTAAATGAAATTCATCTTTAGTTAGAGTATGCATATAACTGATGTTGTATTACTTTTAAGAACTGGTATTACATATTTTGAAAAAAAACTTGATAAGCCAAATAAAAATGCAGTAAAAAAACACGGGTATCCATATTGTTATCCAGAATTCGACATTCTCATTGTCAAGCTGTTGCCCACGTAATTTAGAAATCAAAACATCAGTCAAAATAATATTAATTTCATTAATTAGCGTCGCCATAAAAACTCCACAAGTTGTATAGCGCCAAACTAGCACGATCGGCAAAATAAAAATCATCATTATCGAAATAAAATCAATAATGTCGGCAATTACTGACATATTTTTCTCAACTAACAACATCATAATTTACCTCCGGTGCTTATTCAAGATCATGAATATTTTCAGAATAAAATTTGAATATTTTATCCTGCTGTGTGTTTGAAGATTTAATGCCTCTAAAACCTAAACCAGAGCTAATATGATGGAAACCCCAGATTTTTTAGGTCGTTGATTATTTTAGTTTTAATTTCGTCTACCTGCCCTTCTATACTATTAATAATTTGTTCGAGATAGGTCCCACGCCACTGATCTCCTGGCAAGACTGGTCGCCAGACAGAGGCATCTGGGTATTGTTGAACAGTTCTATCAAGGCAGGAACAGTCGTATGAACCGCCTGGTGGAGTATTACTGGACTGTCGCCCACGATTTTGTGGCAAACCAGGAGAGAGAATTCGTCCCCCACGATCGCGAACCAGACTATCAGTAACAATGACATCTCCAATAGTCGCATCTCTTGGAACAAGTACGGGTACAGGCACGGATATTCCAACTGTCGTAGGCAATCGAACAGAGATAGTTTGCCATTGTATATTGCCTACAGAGACTTCATAAAATGCCCACTTGTTATTTCTACATACCCACACACCATCCGCATCCTTAGATCGACCTATACTATCTGGAGTAGCATCACCACGCTGTAATGTTTCCAGATAGTCACCTGTTTCATTACTGTTGAGAATAATCACTGGTTGGCTACTATTATTCGTTACCGATCCATTCGCAGGCCATCGTGTATCTCTAGTTCCTAAAGGATCAATTCTATCTATCGGACTATTCCCCACATACCGATAAAGATTAGCATCCCCACCACCAAACCCAACAGAATCCTCCCCAATAAACCGCCCTATCCCCGGATTATAATACCGACTCCGATAATAATACAACCCAGTCTCAGCATCCAACTCCCGCCCCGTAAACCCATACCGACTCCCAAACGCAGAATTCGACTGAGAAACCACCCCACCAAACGAATCATACCTCACATGATTTGCCACACTCCCACTATTATCCACCCAATCTGCCACCGTCCCCAACTGGTCAGTCAAAGCCCACAAAACACTACCATGAGCACTCTCCTGCGCCAACAATTGGTCAACACCAGCCCCAAACAAATACCGCTTATCCAAAACAGGTTGATTCGTCCCATTCGCCACAAAATCAAACAGCACATTATCCCTGTCATAAACAAACCGAGTCTCCGTACTCCCCACCTTCTTACTAATCCGACGGTTCTGAGAATCGTACTTAAACCCTACATTCTGAGTAACATTCCCCGCCACATCCTTATCAAAAACCCCCGCCAACCGATTCCGATAATCCCACTCATACTCAGTCACCTTATTACTCGAAATCTCAGTCCGACGAATCAAATTCCCTTGATCATCATAAGCATAATTATACTTACCATCAGAATTCAATCGATTATTACTTCCCGTCTGATACCCTGAACTATTACGATTCCCATTCGCATCGTAATTGAAACTTTCATCCGGCTTGTTACTATTAGAATGGTCAGCCACAGTCAACTGATTGTTCTTGTCATAGGTGTAATTTGTCACCCCATCAACATCCGCAATCCTCGTAATCCGATTCCCATTGTCGTAATCGAAGTCATAAGAAACCCCACTTCCGTGACTCAGAATATCCAAACGATTCTTAGCATCATAAGTATAGGTACTTCCCCTCACCAACTGACTACCACTCAAATCCGAATAACGATTCACCGACTTGATTTGACCGATATCATCGTAACCGAAATCTACTCGCTTCGATGCCACACCATTACCGCTTTGAGTAATTTGACTTACCCGGTTTAGCGTGTCGTAAGTATAAGCAGTATTCCCCTTAGCTGCGCCGTTAATTGTATCCTTGACAGACAGCAGATTATCTTGGTCATCGTAGGTGTAGTTTAACAGAACATTCGGTACCCCTGGCGTCCCCGTATTATCGACAGCAATTTGCCTTCCTTTTGGGTCGTAACTAAACTGGTAAGTCGAATCCGGGTCTTTAACAGAAGTTAGCTGATTTGCCGCATCATAAGTAGAAGTAATTGTCCGAATCGGATTGTTTGTAGCATTCAGCCAATTTTCTGCCGTCTCTCGATTTAGGGCATCATAAGTAAAGGAACGCACCAGACTATTTCGGTCAGTAATTCGAGTGCGGTTGCCAACTTTATCGTATTCAAAAGCACGAGTTTTGTTGAATTGATTCGTTTCCGATTTCAACCGATTTCTGGCATCGTAAACAAATTGAGTCGTATTATTTACCGGGTCTTTGATAGATGTGACATTGCCAACATCATCATATTCAGTGGTAGTGATTCCCGATGGAGTTAAAGCATCTATGACGCGGGTTTGGCGGTTTCGGGCATCGTAAACGTACTGCGTCTTGTTAGTATTCCCATCAATTTCCGCAGTAACATTCCCAACCTTGTCGTACTCAGTTTTACTCGTACTAGCCAGAGAAGTCTTTGCCCCTAGAGTAACATCCGTCCGCCTTCCCAACGAGTCATATTTATACTCAGTCCGGTTGTTATTAGCATCGATTTGAGCCACCATTTGATTCGTCGCATCATACTCAAAACGAGTAATTTTCCCATTTGCATCAACCTCTCGAATCAACCGACCTCGCGCATCGTAAACTTTATTAGTCCGATTCCCCTTAGCATCAATATTCCCCGTCTGATTATTATCAGAATCATACCGCATCTTCTCCACAGTTCCGTCAGGATTCACCGTTTCACTTAAGCGATTGTGACTGTCATACCGATACTCAGTCCTCCTTCCTAACGGGTCAATCATCAATACCTGATTCCCATTCTTATCATACTCATAACTCGTCACCGGTGAAGTCAACAGCCCGCTACCATCCGGGTCAGGAGCCGTCACTTTAACGAGCTGATTCATGATATTATACTCAGACTCAGTACGGCTGCCATTCTCATCAATTACCGCCGTCTGATTACCATCACCATCATACTCAAACTGCTGCACCGCTTCATCGGGAGTACCTTTAGCAAACGTCGTCTTCTTCAACCGATTCATCGCATCGTATTCGTACTCAGTGCGACGATTGTTTTCATCAATAACCGCCTTTTGATTCCCCGCTGTGTCGTACTCAAACTGCTGCACCGCTTCATCAACAGTCCCCTTAGCAACAGTAATCTTAACCAACTGATTTTGAGCATTATAATCGTAATCTGTCACCCGTCCGTTGGGGTCAGTTTCAGTGTCGATTAGGTTCTTGTTGGTGTAGGTATAGCTAGTAACAACATCATCGCTGCCGCCAACAGCACCTACTACCTTTGTGGCTTTTCTTCTGTTACCAGTAAGCGGGTCAATTTCGTAGAGGGTTTGGCGGCCTAATTCGTCAGTTTCGCTGGTTACTTGATTGAAAACAGGGTCGTAAGTATAACTCCGTTTGCCACCAGTACCGCTTCCAGTAGATTCAGAATTATTAAACCTCAGAGCAACAGTATTGCTATATTCATTAGCAACAACCAAATCTAAATCGCCATCTCCATCTAAATCTGATAAAACGGAAGCAGTTGGACCGTAGGGAAGGTTGGCAGTGTCTGCTTGCGTCAAACTGCCACTACCATTATTTAACAACACCACAGCTCGATCGGGAGCTGAACCGTAACCCTGCCCAGAAATCACCACGTCCACATCATTATCGAAATCCAAATCTCCCGCAACTACCGAACGCGGATCGAAATAGAGTGAGGAAACGTTGTAGATATCGGTACCGAAAGCATAGTTAATTGGGGAATTAAATGAGCCGTTTCCACTGCCCGATAATACAATGAGATTATGCTTACTGCCACCATAAAAATCGGATTGAGTAACAATCGCCTCTGGATTGCCATCCCCATTCAAATCCGCCACAGCTAAGGATGTTACAGATCCTAAAGAATTTATAGTAGAAGTAATTGGTGAATTCAAAGAACCGTTGCCACTACCCAACAGTACAAATATATTTAACTGATTATTTGGCTGATTAGTAGCAGCAACTACATCCAACCTACCATCGCGGTTAACATCCGCCAAAACCAATTGTTGTGCTTGACTGCTGAGTTGATAGTGAGTTGTAGAAAAACCGCTGCTGCTGCTAGAATCAGCCAACAGCACTGATATGCGTCGGTTGCTGTTGTCACCGTTAATTGTAACAATATCCAACCTGCCGTCACCGTTCATGTCTCCAGTCGCGAGGGCAATCGGGCTCACCCCCACAGTCGGATTGTTGGTATTAACAGTAAAATTACTACCGCTGTTTGACAATATTAATACGTTGGAGCTGGAAACACCTCCACTGGTTGTGATATTGCCATCAGCAACAACAATATCCAAGTCGCCATCACCATCGGTATCTGCCAATGCTACAGCCTTTGGTTGCCTGTTGGTGCCAAGAGTAATGTCTATTTTAGGTTCGTAAGTTTTATCTTCTTTACCGCGCAGTAATGAGATATTGCGGCTGCCAGAATTTGCTGTTACAATATCGGGAATGCGATCGCCGTTAACATCTCCCACCGCTACAGATACAGGACCAGAACCAACAGCGTAGTTGCTGCCATTTAAGAGCAAATCGATGTTGGTATTATTGTTATTTGAATTTGTTTGACCGGAACCGGAAAGGGAATCAGAAATGCTTTTCACATTCCCTTTAGCATCGTATTCGTAAGAAGTAGTATTGCCCCGCCCGTCAGTTCTTTTCGTCACCAACAAATTCTGATTCCGCTCAAAAGTAGGTTTCAATCCTCCGCCATCTTTTGCCGAAACAACTTGACCTGTTTGGTCGAGAATCTGAGTAACTACCCCACCACTACCATCAGCATAACTCGCTTCCACCGCACCTAAAGGTTTAGCTACAGGCGCATTCAAAGGATTAATTGTATCCTGGGGTCGATAAAGTCCTTGTACCTGTACTGGTGCCACTTGCAACTGCGAACCATCCTTCCGAATTCCCCCTGTTGCCCTACCTGCAAAGTCGTATAATGTTTGTTCGGAAAATCCCCGTTTGTCTACTTCTTTTGTGATGTGACGTTCGCTGTCATAACTGAACGTCCTTGCTTGATTGTCGGGGTCAACAATCTTTTGCAGATTGCCTGCTGCGTCGTATTCTAACTTTGTCAACCGTCCTGCCGGGTCTTCTATTTGACTTACTTTGCCGTTGGCATAGGTCAACTTGGTAATCAACCCGGCTATGTCGATGATTTGGGACAACTCACCGGATGAATTGTAAATATATTTGGTTTCGTTGCCGTTAGCTTCTTTAACCGAAACCAGGCGCTTGCCTGCATTGAAACTGTAAACAGTTTGGTCTTTTAAGGTGCGGCGAAATGTGCCGTCTGTCAGTTTTTCTAATTTGGAGAAATCCCCTGGAGGAGATACATATCCTCCCCCTGCTGTTGTGGATTTCTCGAATACTAATTCGCTGCCGTCACCGTCTATTAATAATATTGAGGAGTCGGAGTTTTCTACTAATTCTTGCCATCCTGCTATTCCCCAACCGCTACCGAAGGGGCTGTTAATTGTGTTTACTGATATTAATTTGTCTTTGGTGTCGGTTGATGAACCTGCAAATATACTGCCTGTAAATCGGCGGATGCCGCTGTTGATTGTATAGTCGTATTGACCTGAAGGTAGGGCACTCATATCGACTTGCAGGGCTGCGTCAATTTTACCTCCATTATTTGGCATTGACCAGAAGTGTTCGCCTCCGGTTAAACTGTATTGGTTGCCGGAATATCCGGGTATTTGATATTTAGATTTGCCTGCATCTACGGTTAATTTAGCGACTAATTTTTGGGCTGTGTCGCTTGGTGCGTTATTGTAGCCGAAGTGGACTATCGGTCTGGGGTCTGCCCTTAATGAGTCGTAGGTTAAGGTGAGGCTGCGGCTTTCTCCCATTGATTGATAGGGTACGAGGTTGTGGGTTTCTATTACTGCGCCGGAGTGGAGTTCTACGGTTGAGGTTAAGTCTCCTTTTGCTTTGCATTCGTTGCAGTTGTCTTTGGGGTTGCGGGGGTTTTGACCCGGATTTTCGGGCGCTGGCGCGGGTGGGGCGAAGAAGTGCCAACTGCTGTTGCGGATGCCGCCGGAAATGGTTTCGATCGCACTTCCGTCGGCGGTGACTTTACCCGTACCTACATTGTCGAAAAACCCAGTGGTGGGGTTAATTGACCACAAGTCCATCGTACTGCCCGGTGCGTATCCGGCGCGATTGGGTAAGGAGAGGGGGGCGGGGGTGCTAAATACCATATCCCCTGGCTGAATCGTAACTACCAAGTCGGTGTGTAAATTGGGCGGCAGGGCGGCGGGAGTTAATTCTGTGGGGACTTCGGTGATGCTGAGGTTTTCGGTGTAGGGATTGCCTTCAGCATCTTTGAGGGAACCTGCTTTGACAAATACGGATGCTTTGGGAATGGCGGCGGTGGTGACGGTAGTGTCGGCGGCTGGGTTGATGGTTTTGCCGTTGGCGGTGTCGATTGGCGGCAGGTAAATCGGACGGGAGATGACGTTGTTAACGTTGGAGTAAACTTGGTGTTCCAACAACAACGGCAGTTTTTCGGCAATGTAGGGGTAGTTGTCTTCGCCTGTAATGCCGTCGCCGTAAATTTGCAGGGTATCTGGCGGCACTAATTCGGGAAGTCCGAGTTCCGCCAAACCGGGAAATTCCAGCCGCAGAATTTCAAAGGAACCGTCGGCTGCTGTGATTGCCCGCAAGTCGCCGAGTCCCACCAACACACCTTCTAAGGGTTGCTGGTTGGTGTTTTGAATTACTCCTGAAATACGGGTGTTGCCGACAGTGGAAGCCGTAACGTTGACTGTGACGGGTTTAGTGGTTTCTAAAACTCCGTCGCTGGCGACTACTGTAAAGTTGTAGGTTCCTATTTCTTCGGGAGTGGGAGAAATTTCTAGGGTGCCGTTACCAGAGATTTTGCCTGTGGGTAAGGGAGTGGACGATTTGATGGCAAAGCTAATGGGGTCGCTGTCGGGGTCGGTTGCGGTGAGGGGCAGTTTGAATGTCTCTCCGATTTTAACGTTGATGGGAGCGATCGCAGTCAAATTTGGAGCTTGATTGGCGGCACCGGCAATGGCGGTGGCGGTGAGGGAAAATTTCTGAAGGTTGGGGTTGTTAATGACTAATTCTACAGGGTCTGAAATCGCTCCGGCATCCTAATGTATTCAAAATTAACAGTCAAAAATCCTTCATCTTTGCTGGTTTCAACAAAGGAGAGATAATCATTGTTATAGCCGAAGCGAGAATCGCCTACTTTGTCTCCCCAAGCAGCGATAATATCGTAAATAAAATCTTCAGGGATTAGCAGGTCGTCTGGGACTTCGTAGGCGCTGTAAGCTTGGATTTGCTGCTGTGAGGATGCGGCACTAATTTGGATTAGTTCTCCGGTTTGCGCTACTGTACTGCTACCTGAGAGAGGCATTGGCCCTTTAAGAGGTTTAAAGTTTATGCCTGCTTCAATGTTGGCAGATGTGTTCGTAGCACTAACAGGATTTCCGAAGGGCATGAAAGCTTTCTGTTGGCAAGAATTGAGTGCAAAAGTACCAGCACTTGCACCTAAGAAAAGTAGGAATTCGCGACGCTTGATAGTCATAGGTAAAACAGAGTTTAACGAGAGGTTATCAGCAGATTTGTCACCGAAGTCGAATCATCTGGATACTCAAGCGAGCCCATTGGTGTCAACTTAAGCCTGAAACCCTTGGTATCTCTCGCTTTTACCTGAGTCCAGATCCCCCTCGCATCCCCACCCCCCCCTAGCCCCCCCCAAGGGGGGAAGGGGGACTTTGAGAAGACTCTTGTCCCCCCCTTCGATCGGGGGGCTAGGGGGGATCTGGCCTTAATCGTTAAACAGCAGTCTATCACTGGGTTTGACCTTAAGTTGACACCAATGGGCTCGCTTGAGTGTCCGAACTATCATGTGTGAGTACAATCGGAATTGATATAACTCGATCTAACCCTTTGTCTGATTTCTCATCTTTTCTAACACAAGCTCAAAAATAAGGACACAACAAAATTGTGTCCCTAAGTTAATTCAATGGCTAATATAGCACCTTCTCATTAATTTTATAATTCAGCCAAATCGATAGCCAAACCCGCGCACTGTAATGATATATTCCGGTTGACTGGGGTCTATTTCCAATTTTTCTCGCAGCCAGCGGATGTGAACGTCCACTGTTTTGCTGTCTCCGATAAAATCTTGTCCCCAAATTTTTTCCAGCAACTGATCGCGAGACCAAACTCGACGGGGATAACTCATAAATAGTTCTAACAAACGAAATTGTTTGGGAGAAAATTTTACTTCTACACCGCGAACAAGCACTCGACATTCTTCAGGATAAACAGTTATGTTCTTGTATTGGAGCATGACTGGTTGTGGCAACTGACCGAGGCGTTGTCTCCGCATCAGTGCTCGACAGCGAGCGATAAACTCTCGCATTCCAAAAGGTTTGGTTAAGTAGTCGTCAGAACCGGCTTCTAGATAAAAAGCGCAATTATTTGCACTTCCCCTGGCACCAATAATCAAAATAGGTACGGGATTTCCTTGATGTCGTAACATTCGACACAGATCTAAACCGTTAATTGAATCCATAATCAGCAAGTTAAAGCATGAATCACCGTGATATGACGATCCACTTTGGATGGAAGGGAGAGCGTTGCGCCCGTCGCTAGTAACCACCACCTCATAGCCCTGTTCTTGGAGGGCTAAAGCTAGCATTTCCCGCAATAGGTCTTCACCTTCGAGTAACAAGATCCGACCCGCTTGTCCAACGGTAGACCTTGAAGGACTTTCGCTTAATTCAGCAGAAGACATAAAAATCAGTGTTTGAGTTATGTTTGTTTGTGGCTGGTGGAAGGCGCCTTGTTAAGTGGCTCAGGCGCGCCTCACGCTGCGATCGCACTTATAAGATCGCCTGTTCAATCGCTTTACATCCTCTGCCAGTCCATCCAACAGATGCGCGCTCGACCTTTGCTACTTGCTCGTGCAAGGAATAAAGCCGTAGAGCAGTTGCCGAAGCCGCGCTGTCTGCCTGCGTCCAGGCTTTTGATGCCTGGTCTTTTTTAGGGGGTGGTGTTAATTTCATAAAACATTGCCCGCTGATAATTGACCAGGTAACACCCAATCTATAGGGAGATGGTTGTTATCTTACTCTTAAAAGGTTATTAAAAGGTAAAGCTTTGGTAATTAAGTAGTTAAATTATTAAGGTCAAGTAATATAAATATGAATTGGCGATCGCTTAGTTTAATTATAAAATAATCAATTTGGCTAGATCCTATTTTCTGCAATGGCCGACTACGATCGAGTTTGTAAGTAAAAAATCTGTAAACTGCCTATAATGTTGCTGCACTTAAGTACCTGGCCGGAGGTAGAAACCTATCTAGAGAGTTCCCGTGGCATAATTATCCCGATCGGCTCTACGGAACAACACGGACCGACTGGATTAATCGGGACGGATGCCATAGCCGCGGAGGCGATCGCCCGCGGTGTGGGGGAAGCCGCCAATGCCTTAATTGGCCCGACCATTAATGTGGGCATGGCCTTGCACCACACTGGTTTTCCCGGCACCATCAGCCTGCGACCACAAACCATGATACTGGTAATCAGGGATTATATCACATCTTTGGCAAAAGCGGGGTTTGATAAATATTTCTTTATTAACGGTCACGGTGGGAATATTGCGACGATGAAAGCAGCATTTTCCGAGACTTACGCCCATTTATCAGATTTGAATCTGCCGAATTGCGATCGAATTCAATGTCAAATCGGCAATTGGTTTATGTGCGGCTCCGTATACAAACTAGCCAAAGAATTGTATGGAAACCAAGAAGGTGGACACGCCACCCCTAGCGAAGTCGCCTTAACTCAGTACCTGTATCCAGAAGCAATCAAGCAAGCTCCACTTTCTGAGGAAGTTGCATCCGGGCACAAAATCTACGGTGCTACTGACTTTCGTCGCCGATTTCCCGATGGCAGAATGGGTTCAAACCCGGCTTTAGCAACTCCCGAACATGGCCAGCAATTTTATGAATTAGCAGTCAAAGAGTTAACTAATAATTACTTGGAATTTTTAAGCTCGGATTAAGAAATTAGGAGGCGGCAGTGCCGTGTCCCTACATGATTATTTTCGGGTAGGGAAACGGCATTGCCGAAGGAGTGTCAACTTAAGCTGTCAGCCCGCCCCGTGTCCGTTAGTCATCCCGCGAGTCCGCCAGGGACTGAAGTCCCTGTCTAATAGCGAAAGTCCTCTCAAAGAGGACTGAAGAGAAGAATCTCAACTCATTAGTCCTCTTTTAGAGGACTTTAGCTTTGAGGCAGGGGTTTCAACCCCTGCCGGACTATTGGTTGTACCTTAAGTTGACACTAATGGGCACTGCCGTCTCCTTCACTACAAACTCCTGAACCTACTCAGCAGCTACTTCTTCGGCTTCCGCTTCAGGCGCATCTGGGACATCTTGCTTGATTGTCAAATAGCGAATCACTTCTTCACTCAAACGCATGGCGCGTTCCATAGGGAAAATTGCAGCGCCCGGAGCTGTATAGTTCATTTGAACGTATACTCCGTCGCGGTGCTTGCCGATTTCATAAGCCAAACGACGCTTCCCACGGTGCTGGGTTTCGATATTTTCCGCACCTTGATCGCGCAAAATAGTTTGATATTTCGCGATCGCCTGATCGGTCATTTCTTCACCCAAATCTGGGCGCAGAATGTACATTGTTTCGTAAATAAACGGTTTCATGCCAAAAATCCCTTATGGACAACAAGGCTTCTCGCGAAGCAAGGACTTATTATCATATCCCAACAATGAACAATTTCAAAACTAAAAAACCAAATTCCCCAAACAGCACTCCCTCCCAGTGGCATACCCTGTGGATGTACAGTATGATGAGTGCGATCGCCCTTTTAATGCTATTCCCCCTGTTGTGGCTGCTGAGCACATCCCTCAAATCCCCAGCCGAAAACATCTTTCAATTTCCCCCCCAACTGTGGCCCCAACAGCCCACCCTAGAAAACTTCATCAAAGTTTGGGAAACAAACCCCTTCGGGCGCTACCTCTTCAACAGCACCCTGATTGCTACCCTCACCGTTAGCATCAACGTCCTATTTTGTGCCCTGGCCGCCTATCCCTTAGCCAGACTCAATTTTCGAGGCCGCGAAGCCATCTTAATTGCGATCGTTTCCACCATCATGATTCCCTTCCAAATCGTGATGATTCCTCTATATGTATTAACTGTACAACTAGGACTAAAAAACAGTTATTTAGGCGTAATTTTTCCCGGATTAGCCTCAGCATTCGGCATATTTTTACTGCGCCAAGCATTCCTCGCAGTTCCCAAAGAATTAGAAGAAGCCGCCCGCATTGATGGATGTAGCGAATTAGGCATTTGGTGGCACATTATGATTCCAGCAATTAAGCCAGCATTAGTCACTTTAGCAATTTTTGTATTTATCGGCTCTTGGAGTGACTTTTTGTGGCCGCTGCTAGTTTTAGACAGACCAGAATATTATACTTTGCCGCTAGGAGTCGCTAATTTAGCCGGGACATTTTCCTTAGATTGGCGTTTAGTGGCGGCCGGTTCTATTATTTCCATTGTACCAGTTTTAGGACTATTTTTGATATTGCAAAAATACATTGTACCCACAGAAACAGCGACGGGAGTCAAGGGATAATATCCATCTTAAAAATCCGCATTAGATCAAATCCGGTTGCATCGGAATGATTAAACCGCGAAGACACAAAGAGCGCGAAGTCAGAACTGCATCTTCTTCTTTCCCCCCTTGGGGGGGTTCTTCCTTTGCGTCCTTCGCGCCTTCGCGGTTCATTTAATCTTACCCACTCTTTCCATCCAAATTCTCCTTATCTCGGAGTAAAAACCGCACTAGGATAAGCAATTCGCTTATGATTGAACTGTTCCCAAACCCGCACAAAAATCTCTGCAATCAGAGACATATCCTCCCGCGTCAAACCCGAATCAATCAACTGATTATCCTGCCAACGAGCACGCAAAATCTTATTAACCATACTCAAAGCCTCCTCGTGAGTGGCATCCTTGAGCGATCGCAAAGCAGCCTCACAGGAATCCGCCACCATCACAATCCCAGTTTCCCGTGACTGAGGAATCGGCCCATTGTAGCGAAAATCCTCTTCCCTCACTTCCCGACTTTCCATAGTTAACGTTGTTGTTGTTGAATTATGCCCATCGGCCACAGCCATCTTTAAATCTGCCGATTCCTGAGCCACAATTTGCTTTGCTTGGTGATAGAAATAAGCAATCAACATCGTCCCTTGATGTTCAGGAATAAACGCCTGAATCGCCTTCGGCAATCGATGTTTTCGTGCCATCACTAAGCCTTCACTAACGTGCTTTTTAATAATCTGGGCACTGGCCCAAGGGTCATTAATTTCATCATGTTTATTACCCCCGCCCATTTGATTTTCGCAAAATCCGATTGGGTCGTGCATTTTGCCAATATCATGGTATAGTGTCCCAGTTCTAACTAGCTCTACATTGCAGCCCAGTTCCCGCGCCGCCGCTTCGGCCAAACTAGCCACAAACAGCGTGTGCTGAAAAGTCCCAGGAGCCTCCGCAGCCAACTTCTTCAATAGGGGACGATTGGGATTAGCCAATTCTGCTAGTCGGATGGGGGTAATCAAGTCAAAAACGTGTTCTAAATAAGGGCTGATGCCCAGAGCTACAACGCTCCAAGCTAAACCGGCTAAACTTTGGGCACCCACGGTACCGAGCACAACGTACCAAATAGAGCCGGCAGCGACGCTGGCAATCATTGTCCCCACCAGATAAACGATGCCCTGAGTTAAGCCGATCGCCACGCCCAAGAGAGCCAATTCTTCGCGCGATCGCAACCTGCTCGCCATCAAAGCACCCAGCAATCCCGCCGCCGCGCTAGCCACCAAATGAATCAACTCAATTTCCAAGCCAATGGGTAACACCAGTGACAACAGCCCCACCACAGTAACCCCCACGGCTGAACCGTAGAAGCCGCTTGCTAAAATGCCGATCGCCGGCAAAGTTGTCCAAGGCAGCCCCAAACTTACCAACACAGGCGCGCTCAAAGTCAACAGCAACAGCAGCAAATGATCTCTACGGCGCAAGCGATAATGCCTTTCTACCAGTAGGACGATCCCAATCGCCGCCCCAACTAAGCAGACAAAGCCCGCCAGCCCCAACCAATTCACACCCCGCCTACTCAAACCGAAATAGTCGAGTAACACGAAATCTTGTTGAGAGATCTCTTGTCCTTCTGCAACAATTATCTGGCCCTGGTTTACTTCTAGTGTCACCACTTGTACCTTTTGGGCCGCTAATTCAGCTAGCTGTTTGGTTTCTTCCGAATCTCGCACCAAATTGGGCTGTAAAATCGCTGTTAAAGCTTCTATGGCAAAATTTTGCGATACCCCAGGCACTGAGTCGGCCACTTGCAGTCTCACAGCTTCCTTTAAAATATCTTTGGGCAAACCCTGGGGAATACCTTGAGCCAGCATTTTTTTTGCTACCAGACTCATACCCTTTTGGGTTTCCTGCCATGCTGTATCGGACAAATCAAACAGGGAATTATCATAAATCTGTCCTAGTCGGGACACCGATTTGGTTTCCATCGCTTCCACAGCGTTAAGATAGCCCTGGCGAACTTCGGAGATACCGTTTGTCAGATTTTGGAATTCTACCTTGGAGACCGATCGACTGTAAGCTTGCAGTTGAGCGACAGCATCTTGTTGAGATTGATTTCCCGTCGGCTGCGTCGGACTGCTGGACTCCAGACTCAAGGGCGTAGCTTTGGTACTACCGTCTCCTACTTGCGCTAGGATCGATCGCCACTCCCATTCTGGACAGCTCCGCAGGTACAATTGAACCTTAGTTGACAGCAATTCTGGCCTGGCCAAAGGCAAAGAACCGATCGCCAGTCGCAGTTCGGTCCCATGTTGTAAAAATTGTTGCAATTCTTGATATATTTTGCGATCGGCATTCTCGTCAACCATCAATATCGCTACCGCCCCAATCCGCGCTGCTTTCCTTTGTTCTTCCGTGGTTTTGAGATCGGAGACCTTCGCACTAGCTGGGGCCTTAATTGTCTGAGGAGCTTTTGTGCCTACATCTAGTTTCGGTTGGTTGTAAAAACGGTGTCCCAGAGTGCTGCTGAGGGAAATGACGGCGACGATCGCCAACAGAGGGGAACGAGCTTGATTTTTGAGGTAGGATTGTGAATTTTTACTTTTATAACCAGTAAAACTTTTGGGTCGATCGGATTTCTTGGGGAAAAAACGGTTGAGCATAGAGCCACGCGGGCGATCGTCTGATTCTTGTTTGCTACCATCATGCTGCACTTTCGCAACCTGTTGGCGCGGAGAGCGGAAAGTCCCTAGTTGTTCTATTTGCCGCATCAATGAGGAGAGAGTATTCATAAAAATTTCACCGGAAGCCGGAAACTCAGCGTCTTCTGAACTGAGAGGGAAGCGACACGGGGCAGTAGTTCCATCCCCGTAATATCGATCGACGCTATGGGGGCACTGACAAAGTAACCTGTATAATGTGATTCATCACGCAAAAAGCTTTCCATTATAGCTGGTCTCCAACATCTTGCAGCATTCTCAATCAGGCTGGCAGCGACTGACTCTTGATCCCACCCCACAGTTAGATTTACTGTGTTTGGCACAGGCCCCACAGCCTGCGATCGAACACCTCCCATCAGTCCGACATCCAACCGATATTGCTGTTTGTGACAGACTCCCACATCAAATCTGAGTACAGATTATGATGTGGACTTCTTAACAGCCCGATGAAGGGTATGTAAGATTTCCTTGATGGTACTGTTATCCATAGTTCCTACTTTAGCGATGGGCGAACCAACTTTGTTCATAAATTGACCACTGGAATGGTGGGCGATGGTTTGGCGATGGTACGAGTAGCTCTCATTAAGCATCAAACCCTATTGTGTTAGATCGTCGGAGCAGTTTCAGAAGTCAAGAATCTGGGTATTCTGTTTTTTTAATTACGAGATCTAATTACATAAGGTGCAGCCACCACTGCCCCCATGATGGGGGGTTCACCTCCGGCATCGGGACTGTAAACTCCCGTCCAGACGGAAAATAGGTGATTAGCTAGCTGTTTGATTTTGGCATCCGTAGCCGTTAAACAGACCGAGGGTTCAGTCCCCTCTGCTGCCGAGATCGATGCCACCGCAGCCGAATGTCTGGATCGCCATTCTACAGGAATCGCGGCAGCACCATTGTAAGATCCTGACAAAGCTCCCGTCAGCGAGCAGGTTAGCGGGGCTGCGATACCACACCGGGCAGCGCGGAAAACTGACAAACGCAAATCTTCTGGGGTACTTAAGAAGCAGTAGAAAGCGATCGCCATCGAAATGAAATTTCCTGGGTTGACAATTGAGTTAGTTTGTGATTTTTTTTCACCCTTGGTATGGCTTTCTTCCAAAGCTATGGCGCTTTTGCAGAGATGGTTTTTGGCTCTTTCTAAATCTGCTCCCTTTTCTAATAATATTTGTACTTGTGAAAGCAGCTCGGTTAAAGCATTATCTGTTGCCAGGTAGGTAATTGTTTGAGGAATTGCCGTCGCGGGGTCAAGTTTTTCTTTGAGCGATCGCGCGATCGCATACCCTAATGCTAAAACTCCTGTCTCACATTCTGAAGCGCTTTGGTTGTGCCAAACATCTGTCGCCAGCATGAGTTTTGCTCGGAGCTTGGCTTTATTTTCGTGATAAAACAGTGCTGTTGGCAATGCAGCAACCGCAGTTTCACAAGGGTTAAGTAGACTTTTAGCTTCTGTGTTTGGCGAATGGTAAAGCTCAGACTGAGCAAATGTTTCCCAAGTATCGCGCCAATCTTTTACATCTAAACCGCCACATCTAATTAAACTTTGAGCTGCGGCTAGAGCCCGCATCCAGCACTCGGATGAGTTTTTGCCAGTTGGAAGTTTACCCTTGGACGATTTCCATCCCAAATTTGCCCCACTCAGGGACAATGGTTGGTGTTTAGTCAGTTGTAAAATCGGTTGGAAGTCTCCTGTTTGGGGGAGAATACCCATAATTTGTTTCTCGTATTGAATGCCTATAAAATCTCCTAAAGCGCAACCCATTAAGCTTCCTTGAAACTTGTTCAATAGAGAATGTCGCATATTGGTTATTGGTTATTTGTTATTGGTTATTTGTTATTTGTTATTTGTTATTTTGGTTTTTATATTAATTTTTTGCGGTCCGATCGAACCTATAATCCCTGGCTTCCGAATCAAAAAACTTATCTTAATTAAAGCGCCGTTAACTCCCCGATTTCTTAAACAAGAATTCGGGGAGGTTGGTACTAGGTAAATTTTCAGTAGTTTTTCAAGTGACTAACTAAAGCTTGGAGCCCTAGCCGATAACTCTCTGAACCAAAACCACTGATTTGCCCGATCGCCACTGGTGCTATAAACGAGTGGTGCCGGAAATCTTCCCGGCGATAGATATTGCTCAAATGAACTTCTACCGCAGGCAAATTGACGGCGGCGATCGCGTCCCTAATTGCCACACTCGTATGAGTATAAGCTCCAGCATTAATTAAAAGGCCTTGGTGCTGCCCTAACATCGAATGAATGGCATCCACCAATACTCCTTCATGATTGGACTGCTGGATTGAGACTTTCACCTGGAGCGCAAGAGCTTCTTGCTCTAGCAACTTGTTGATATCATTTAAAGTTGCCGATCCATAGACTCCAGGTTCTCTCTGACCCAGCAGATTGAGATTTGGGCCATGCAGTACCAGGATATTTAACAATTTTAAAATTTCCAGCGCGACAAAATGTGTGAGGATTTTGATTTCGGTCTTATAACCACTCTCAAATCTCAATTCTCAAACTAACCAAGCCAGTTTAGGCTACCTGCGATGTCTTGGTTGGTTGACTGGAATTGGAATCGGTTGCAGTTCCGGTTGAGCTTCTGGATTCAGCAATCCTTCAATCAGCTTGCGAACCCATTCCTTGATTTGTTCCAGCACCTTTTCAATGTCTTCCATTGAACGGATAGCTCCTTTTTTTATAATCTTGATTCTTAAACCGACGGCTAACTCTCTGAATACAACCAAGCATAACCATGAAATCAACAGTCAAACTTGAATTCTCTCGATTAGTTGTTGGGAGCAACCGCGAGAGGGAGTGTATTTGCCAATCAGTCTTATCTTATTATCATAACGAATCTTTACAGATAATCAAGAGGGAAGCGATAAATTACGGAACTGTTTCGGCTCCTTCAGCCTTAAATAAAACTTAAGATTACTTTTACCTCTTGACAATTTACAAGTCACTTCAGTTTTTTTGAGCTTCTCTCAACAAAAGTTGGCGTCGGAGTCGATCGAGCGCCGTACAAGCACTCAGATTTCTAATCCAATCGCGGGTGCGCGCATCGCCAAAGCGGTATTCAAAACTCTCTACCTCACCATTAGGCCCGGCTAAACCTATATAAACCAGTCCCACCGGTTTAGAATCAGTGCCGCCTCCTGGTCCCGCGATGCCTGTAATGCTTAATCCCCAATTGGTATTGAGGCTAGCACGCACTCCCGCAGCCATTTGTTTTGCGACTTGGTGGCTGACAGCACCGTATTCACTTAAATCTTGCGGATTAACACCTAATAATTTTTCCTTAACTCGATCGTCATAGGAAATAATCCCGCCCCAAAAGTACCTCGAACTGCCGGCAACACCAGTCAGCATCGCCCCCAACCCTCCTCCCGTGCAGGATTCAGCCACGCTGAGAGTTTCGCCACCCAACAGCAGCAATTTACCAACAGTCGAGGCGAGGGTATCGGTATCAACACCGTAACAGTCTAGACCAGTAATCTGTAGCAACTGTTGTTCGATGGGCTCAATTAAGTTTTTAGCCACCGCTTCCGACTCAGCGCGGGCTGAAATCCGCAATTTGACTTCGCCGTGATTGGCGTAGGGAGCAACAGTAGGATTGGTTAAATTGAGAAAACTATCTACTTTTTCGGCGAGTGCTGACTCAGCAATACCCCAAAATTTTAATGTGCGGCTGTAAATAGTGCCCCTGCACCAGCCGTTATTTTGCAGGTAAGAAACGGCGGTTTCTCGCCACATCAAGTGCATTTCTGCTGGTACGCCCGGAAATGTCATGACTGTGACATTGGGAACAGGTTGCCAAATAATCCCCGGTGCAGAACCTGTGCGGTTTGGCAAAATCTCAGCACCTTCTGGAATTAAAGCTTGTTTGCGATTGCTCTTACTCATGGTTCGTCCCCGTTGAGCAAATTTGTGTTCGATGTCAGCGATAATTTCCGGCCTTTCTAGGAGGGGAACACCAAAATAATCCGCTATAGTTTCGACTGTGAGGTCGTCTGGTGTTGGGCCTAGTCCTCCTGTAAACAACAGTAGTTGCGATCGCCCTACTGCTATTTTTAACACCTGTTTAATGCGTTCTGGATTGTCGCCCACCACTGTTTGATAGTAGTGAGGAATTCCCAAACTTGCTAACTCCTTGGCTAAAAACTGAGAATTGCTATTGAGAATATCCCCTAACAGCAATTCAGTACCAACACAAATTATTTCAGCAACCATTCAATTTGATTTTAGATTTTGGATTTTAGATTGAAAAATTGGGCATGGGGCATCGGGCATTGGGCATTGGGCATTGGGCATCGGGCATTGGACATTGGGCATCGGGCATCGGGCATCGGGCATTGCTAATTGGTAGTAAATGACTAATGACTAATGACTAATGACTAATGACTAATGACTAATGACTAATGACTAATGACTAATGACTAATGACTAATGACTAATGACTAATGACTAATGACTAATGACTAATGACTATCGAGCGTGCCTCCAAACTTTCCAGCTAGCATATCCCAGTAAACTGGTAGCTCCCATGGCATAGACTACGCCACTGGGAACCGAAAAAGCTAGAGCTAAACTTCCCACCCACAGTGTCAGCGAGTAAATAAATAAAACTGCAAATCGATGGGATAATCCTGCATTGAGCAGTCGGTGGTGGAGGTGACGTTTGTCAGCAATAAACGGAGACTTGCCGTTGCGAAGTCGATCGAGAATTACCGCAGACATATCTAAAATCGGTACAGCTAAAATCAAATATGGCAGCAACACAGAAGTTATAGCCGTAGTTTTCACTAACCCAACGACTCCAACTCCCGCCAGAGTAAAGCCTATGAAATAAGCACCTCCATCTCCCATAAAGATTTGAGCTGGATTGAAATTGTAGCGCAGAAATCCCAAAGTCCCCCCAGCTAAGGCTGCTGCAATTAATGCCGCCGCTGGTTGGTTCATCGACAGACTGACAATCAGCATTACAACTGCTGCAATCCCTGAAACTCCCGCCGCCAAACCGTCCAAACCGTCAATCCAATTGATGGCGTTAGCCATACCGACTAGCCAAATCACCGTAATTGGCAAACTCAGCCAGCCAATATCTGTCAGTCCCAGGGAGGGAACTGTGAGAAATTCAATTTGTACACCGGCCATCCAAGCGATGCTGGATACACCAATTTGCATGAGCAAGCGTCTTAGTGCCGAAAGCGAAAATAAATCGTCTGCTAAACCGATGAGGAAGAATCCGATGCCGCCGAGGGTGACTCCCCAAATTTCGTATTCGTCTTTCCGATTGAGAATTTGTCCGGTAGCATCGATGAAGCCTCCTGAGAGCCAGACAATTACCAGAGCAATGATAGTGCCGAGAAAGATAGATACTCCTCCCAAGCGTACCATCGGGCGTTGATGAACTTTACGATCGCCTGGTCGATCGACTCGTCCGCTTTTGAGACCAATAGTTTTGACTATTGGCGTACTCAGTAGGACGACGATCGCGGAAACGATAAAGGCTAGTAGGTGGTAGAACAGATGGTGGAGCATCTGAAATCAGTATAGAGTGTCGGGTAATTTGGGTTTCAGGCAGAGTCTACTACATTTCAGATGGCTTTTAACCAGGCAAAATCTTGGAATAGCGACTGGGGGATTAAGATACGGAGAGTTGGGAGTTACAAGTGGCAAGTTAAAGAGTTGTTAATTCTGCGCTTAAAACTCATAACTCTCAATCTTCTCCTGCTCTATTGCCCTTTTACCTGTACACTCCCAACTACCAATTTCGCCTTGTCAATCAGGAAAATTAAGCCAATGCTGGGACTTTCAGGTACAAGTGAGGATACAAGGGGAAGCGCGAGCAGAGTGTGCCCACTCGCCGCAAACAATCGGCCGCCACGCTTTCGTCTTCAGGATTTAACAGTCGATCGGCAATAATATTACCAATCTCGATAAATTCTGTAGTTCCCATACCCCTGGTTGTCATCGCTGCGGAACCAAGTCTCAAACCACTGGTAACAAAGGGCGATGCTGGATCGAAAGGCACCGTATTTTTATTAGCTGTAATATTCACACCGCTAACTAATTTATCGGCTACTTTACCTGTCATGTTGATAGATTGCAAATCAACTAACATTAAGTGATTATCCGTACCCCCAGAAACCAGTTTCAAACCCCGCTGCTGTAACTGTGCAGCTAAAGCAGCAGCATTTGCAATTACTTGACCAGAATAAGTTTTAAATTCTGGCTTTAATGCTTCCCCAAAAGCTACTGCTTTACCAGCAATGACGTGTTCCAAAGGTCCGCCCTGAGTACCAGGAAACACTGCTTTATCGAACTTTTTGCCTAGTTCTGGGTCATTTGTCAAAATCAAACCGCCTCTTGGCCCGCGCAGGGTTTTGTGAGTGGTAGTAGTGACTGCATGACAGTGAGGCAGAGGATTCGGGTGGTGCCCTGTGGCGACTAACCCGGCGATGTGGGCGATGTCGGCGAGCAGATAAGCCCCGATTTCGTCAGCGATGGCTCTAAATTTCTCAAAGTTGATAATTCGCGAATAAGCTGAGTAGCCGCAAATTAGTAATTTCGGTCGATTTTGTTTGGCAATCGCCAAAATTTCGTCGTAGTCTAACTGTTCTGTTTCTTTGCTGACACCGTAGTGAAAAGCTTTGAACCATTTGCCGGATACGTTGACCGGTGAGCCGTGGGTCAAGTGTCCGCCGTGGGACAAATCCATGCCCATAATGCCGTCTCCGGGCTCTAGCAAGCTCAAAAACACTGCAAAGTTGGCTTGAGCGCCGGAGTGGGGCTGGACGTTGGCGTGAGCTGCTCCAAATAGCTGTTTGGCGCGATCGATCGCGATTTGCTCGATGCCGTCAATAAATTCACAGCCACCGTAGTAGCGTTTGGTTGGTAATCCTTCGGCGTACTTATTTGTCAGCACAGAGCCTTGAGCTGCCATTACCGCTGCGGAAGTAAAGTTTTCGCTGGCGATGAGTTCTAGGTGATCTCGTTGGCGCTGGAGTTCCTGCCCGATTAAATCGGCAATTAGGGGATCGGTTTTGGAAAGAAATTCAAAGTTAGAGTCCGTCACAATAATCAACCTCTTAAGAAATTGGGGATTGGGAATTGGGGATCTTGTACCATACTACGGATTCCGCCCCATTGACATAAATATTACATTGTGTTCAGGTTAAGCTCTTTGTTCCAAAATCCTGACATACAATGTAATTACTGGTGTGGAACCTGCCGGAGGTATCAAATGTTAGTCATTTTAATGGAAAATCAGATGCTTGCCCCTCAGCGTGTTTGCCAAGGTTGTTTGCTGGCCTCTAGCACTGGCCAACCCCGCTGGAATGATGGCGAACTCCGCTGCGGCCATCCGGTTCGCAAACCTACGGAAAATTTGCCCGATCGCTACGAGTGTCAAATGGGCTTCACGATCGCTCACATTAAATAATTATCGGGCATAGGCCATAGGGCATAGGGCATAGGGCATAGGGCATAGGGCATAGGGCATAGGGAATTGGGAATTGGGAATTGGTCATCGGGCCTAGTGACTATTTAACCCGACTTGATATAAGTATCCCTGAATCTACAGGGATCTGAGTGTGGGCAAATTCCCGGCGAGTCGGAACTGAGCCTGCTGCTGCGTTATCCTGAATTTAATGGGAATTGATAGTTAGTCGATCGACTCAGGAGAGTTCACTATGACTTGGCGCGGGTCTACAACTGTTTCAGACCGGATTTTTGCTTCTTTGCCTTATTTGCTGCCGCTGGTTGACGGGCTGATGTTTGGCAGGTTTCTGTTTCAACAGTTTCCTGTTCTCCAACTGTTGTTCATACCGCTAGCTCCCTTGATGCAAATTTATAGTTTGCCCTTCGCTAGCTTGGTGATTTTCTTTGCCCTATATTTAGGGGTTGTGAGAAACGAAAACATTAGTCACTTTATTCGCTTTAACGCGATGCAGGCGATTCTTTTAGACATTGTTTTGATGTTGTGCGGTCTGGTTTTGCCGATTTTAGCTAAGGTTCAAATCGTATTTATTGCCGAAACTCTCTATAACATGGTGTTTTTAGGCGTTGTGGCTGCATTTGTCTATGCAGTTGTTCAGTCGGCCTTGGGACGCTATGCAGAGATTCCTCCACTTTCGGATGCAGTTTATATGCAGGTACGATAGTCATTAGTCATTAGTTAGCAGTCATTAGTTAGTTGTCTTTGAAGCCAATGTAGGTTGGTTAGGTTGTTGGCAATAACTAATGACTCACAATTGACGAGTGACTAATAATTAAAATCAATAATTGAACGCTGACTAATGACTAATGACTAACAACTGATGACTAACAACTAATGACTAACAACTAATGACTAACAACTAACAACTAACAACTAACAACTGATGACTAACAACTAATGACTAACAACTAATGACTAACAACTGATGACTAACAACTAATGACTAACAACTAATGACTAACAACTAATGACTAATGACTAATGACTAACAACTAATGACTAACAACTAATGACTAATGACTAACAACTAATGACTAATGACTAATGACTAACAACTAATGACTAATGACTAATAACTAATGACTAACAACTAATGACTAATGACTAATGACTAATGACTAATAACTAATGACTAATGACTGTATTTTCCAGACTGCCAATACTTTCTATTTCAATGCGGACTCGATCGCCTATTTGCAGCGGCCCAACTCCTTCCGGCGTTCCAGTCAGAATTACGTCACCAGGAAGGAGAGTCATGATTTGACTGATGTAGGAGACGATAAAGTCTGGGGAAAATACCATGCGATCGATGCGATCGGATTGTACCGGGCGATCGCCATCGTTGACAAAAGTCTGTAATTGTGCAGCGGGACTGAGTTCTCGGACAATCCAAGGCCCAAGGGGACAAAATGTATCAAAACCTTTCGCCCTCGCCCACTGATTGTCCCGCTTTTGCAAATCTCTAGCTGTGACATCATTGGCGATCGTATAACCCCAAATTTTTCCCTGTGCTTGTTCAGGAGTGCACTGAGTACAATGTTCGCCAATTATCAGGGCTAATTCTCCCTCGTAGTCCACTCTTTCCGACTGGCGCGGATAGCGAATCGCCCCACCTGTGGCAATCACAGCCGTGGGAGGCTTGAAAAACAATAGCGGTTCTTCAGGTACGGAAGTTCCCATTTCGGCGGCGTGGTCGCTATAATTTTTGCCCACGGCTATGATTTTGCTGGGAGAGCACGGGGCGAGAATTTGGTAACTATCTGGCGGAAGTTCCAAATCAGTGGGTTCTCCTTTTAACCAGGGAGGTGCATCAAGTACCTGAACGCTGCGGCTTAGTTGCAGTAAACCGTAATGGATTTGTCCTTGTACTGTTTTGACTCGAACGTAGCGTGAAGCCATAGGATTTTAGATTTTAGATTTTGGATTATAGATTAAAAGGATAGCGGAATAGGACTTGCAGTACGATATTCTCTCAACAATCGTCAGGGTTACTACGGGAAATCATGGTAGTAGAGCGCCCGTGTGTCAGCCCTATTTCCCCAAGAGGCGACCTGTGCCTTCATGTCATGGTTTCATAAATCAATACGGGATGCGGGAAACTCAGAGACTTCAGTCCTTCCTAGGGAAGCGGCGCGAGGGACTTTAGTCCCCGTGTTCTTTCTTTCTTTCTTTCTTTCTTTCTTTCTTTCTTTCTTTCTTTCTTTCTTTCTTTCTTTCTTTCTTTCTTTCTTTCTTTCTTTCTTTCTTTCTTTCTTTCTAAATATTTTGTCGATCAAGCTTGAGATATCTACTATAATCACTAAAAGTAGACAAATTAACCAATATTCAGGAAAATAGAGGTGACCAAAACCCAAAAAACAATGGGAGTTCAGCAAGTATTACTGTCTCCAAACAAAGAGGTTAAAGCATTGTTGGAGTATCTCTGCCAACAATCAGGTAAACTTTACAACAGTGGGGTTTATTTAGCTCGTCAAACTTTTTTTAAGACCGGAAAACTGTTGACGGGAAAATTCGACTTATCTTTTGAATCGTCAGTTGCCAAATCAATGGTTGCTAAGTCGTTGCCATCAACACCAATGCAGCAAACATTGATGTCAGTCACAGAAGCCTTCAAATCTTTTAAAGAATTAAGAGACTTGTACATCAAAGGTCAATTGCATTTTAAGCCCAAGCCACCGGGATACCTGACAGGTTCTAAGTTGTTCAAAGTAGCTTATCCTAATTCTGGAGGTTTAAGACCGAAACTTGTTGGCAATCAGTTAAGATTCTCCTTGGGCTTAACCGTGAGGCGATGGTTTGGAATTCCTGAATTCTTTCTACCTATGCCGTCAAATCTTGATTTTTCCAACGTGAAAGAGTTTACGATTCTCCCTAAAAATGGTGCTTTTTACCTGGAAATGTCCTACGAGGTTGAAAAAGAACAACACAATCTGGACATAGGTCAAGCATTATCAATTGACTTGGGAACTGCTGATAATTTAGCAGCTTGTGTCGATACACTAGGAAATTCCTTCTTAATTGATTCTCGTGGAATGAAAGCGATGAATCAATTGTGGAACAAAAAAGTAGCAACTAGAAAAGAAGGAAAGCCAGAAGGTTATTGGGATAATTGGCTAGACAGTGTGACTCGCAAACGTAATCACCAAATGCGTGATGGTATCAATAAGGCTGCCAAGTTGATTGCCAACCATTGCCTTAAATCCGGAATTGGTACACTGATAGTTGGGTGGAATGAAGGTTTTAAGTTTAATAGTAATCTCGGTAAAGCGAACAATCAAAAGTTTGTTCAAATGCCTTTAGGTAAGCTGAAAAATAGGTTAAAAGAACTATGTGATTTGCACGGTATCAGGTTTGTTGAAACTGAAGAAGCGTATACATCGAAAGCTAGTTTTTTAGATGGAGACTCCCTACCCAAATATGGTGAAAAACCATCTGGGTGGAAAGCATCTGGAAAGCGGATTAAACGTGGCTTGTATCAGTCAGCTAATGGCAGGGTGGTAAATGCAGACTTAAATGGCGCTGCCAACATTCTGAGAAAAGTAGCGAGTAGGCTAGGCGTAGACCTCAGCCGACTTGGTAGACGTTGCTTGACGAACGTAGCGAGAGTTAGACTTTGGGTATTACCCAAGCCTACTTTGTCCGCAGAATCTCAGCGTATGAAAGACCTGAGAGTGTCAAGATAATTATGTTGTAGCAGGGATTCAGTGAAAATACTGAGTTGAGCGATCGCGCTTGCTTGCCCAACGCCATATTTACGAGAAAAAAATCAAGTTTGTGTGAAGTAATAGTAAAGAACCGGTTTTTTTGCGGGTAAATTAGCAGTTGTACTTAGATATTTATACAAGATTTTAGGAGTGCGTAATTAGCGCGATCGCACCAATGAGAGAAATTAATTGCGATCGGGCGTTTACGTGATTTCCCTAAAGGTAGTTTTGGTCTAATATTGCTAGTAATACCAATTTTTTATGAGGCTGCATAGAATCTGATCCCCCCTAGCCCCCCTTAATAAGGGGGGGACAAGATTCTTCTCAAAGTCCCCCTTCTTAAGGGGGATTTAGGGGGATCGAGATCTGTGCAACGACCCATTAAATTGGTATAAATACGAATTAGTATCAGTTCGGAATAAAAACAGAGATAGATCGAAGTTACGAAATTTCTATTTTGGAGGGTGCATGAAGATTGATATGAAAGGTTTTAGGGAAGGGCGCACTGGGGAATTTTCCAGGGGCGTATTTTGATTGGGCGGGCTTTTTGTAAAGTTTTGTAACAAAAAGCTGAGTTTTTGCATAAAAGTCACGGGCTGAGACTGATAGATAGACAGAGGTTACAAAGTTTCGATTTTGGAGGGTGCATGAAGATTGATATTAAAGGTTTTAGGGAAGGGCGCACTGGGGAATTTTCCAGGGGCGTAATTTGATTGGGCGGGCTTTATGCAAAGTTTTGTAACAAAAAGCTGAGTTTTTGCATAAAAGTCACGGGCTGAGACTGATAGATAGACAGAGGTTACAAAGTTTCGATTTTGGAGGGTGCATGAAGATTGATATGAAAGGTTTTAGGGAAGCGCGTGTAGCCAGCCGCAGGCATCGCACTTGGGAAATTTCCAGGGGCGGATTTTGATGTGACGGGCTTTATGCAAAGTTTTGTAACAAATTCGGCAAAACTGCATAAAAATTAGGGGCAAACCCTAATAGGTATAGTAGGGGCGAAGCATTCGGGCGGATAATTTACCGCAAAAAACCGATGTTTCGTACCCGAATGCTTCGCCCTCCCAGGGGTGCGCGTTCATTATTTCCTCATAGTATCGCTTGGCAAAAAAGGCGAGTCAGTTTCGCGTATCTGCATTTACATTGTTCAGGGTTCACTAACATAATTGATTGGAGAAAAAAGCCATGTTGACTTCTAATAACTCACTCAACACTTTAATCGAAACCTCTCTGCAACAGGTTTACAGCACCTTAAATAATTTTGCCAAAGGTGATGATTTTCTAGCCAAAATTCAATCTATTTTTGGTACGAACTTTGACGCGAGTAAGTTAGAAGAAATCCGTCAGCAGTGGATTAACAGTAATTTTACATCTCTGCCACCGATAGAAATTCGCAGTGGTTCAGAACTCCAAGGGGCTAATGCTGCTTATGCTGGTTCAAATAATACGATTTATGTTTCTCAAGACTTTTTGACTAAATATACTGATAATCCTCAAGCGATTACCAGTGTTTTATTGGAAGAGATTGGTCATTCTGTGGATTGGCACATTAATACTTCTGATACTCCTGGGGATGAAGGGGAGTTCTTTTCTAATGTGGTGCAAGGGATTAGTTTGAGTGAGGGGCAGATTCAGAGTTTGAAGCAAGAAAATGATGCGATTACTCTCAACTTTAATGATTCTCAATTATTGAATTTACTGGCGAATGATAATCAAATTCAAGCTGAACAAGACGCAAATTCTAATGGTTACACTTCTGGGCTAGGAACTCAAGTTTTTAGTCAAATAATTAAGGATAGACCTAAAACTCGCGTTGCTTTTATAAATGGAATATTAAATAATTCAGAGGATTTTAATAAGGGATTGAAAGATATTAATATAGGTTTTAACCTTTCTACTTCTGGTTTTCCAAACTCCATCGATTTTTACTCCAATGAAGCTAGTGATCCTGAAAGTAGCGAAAGTAAGTCTAGTTACAATAAATCTCTTTATGACGATTTCAAATCGTTACCAGAAGCATTGGTAGATTTTAAGACAGAATTTAGTAATCTTTTTTTGAAAGATGCTATAACTGCTTTTGACAAAGATATAAATGATGCTGATACGGAGACAAAAAAACAACTTGAAGAAAAATATAAGGCAGGAAGAGACGTTGCTTTTGGAATAAGAGGTAGTGCAATAAAATTTGGTGAGTTGGGTAGCAACAAAATCAATGATTTAACTACTTTTTTGTCGGCTTATTACAATACCAGCAACGATAAGAGTGTTAATGATCTTGATTTATTTCAGCCAGAAATTGAAAAAGAGATTAATAGATACAGCCTTGACAATGCTCCTACAGATCTATTGGAGTCATTTGCTCAATATTGGAATGCCCAACCATCGGGTGCTAGTACAAATGTCAACAATAAATACGTGGGTGAAACCATAAATTTTCTGAATCAAAATAATGAAAACTCTGTTATATTTGTCGCACATTCTCAAGGAAACTATTTTTTAGAAGATGCACTAAGCTCTTCTTTGTCTGGATATGGCAGTAATCGAATTAAAGTTATTTCTCTAGGATCTCCAACACAGTATTCACAAATTAATGGATTCGAGTTGAGCTATAAAAATAATGCCGCTCCATTCGACAACAACAAAACTGATATTGTTATCCGAAAGCATGGTGAAGACCCTGTAACAGGATTAAGATTTGATTATACAGCTACTAATTCAACAGATAAGTTCAAATTCTTCCTAAAACAACTCGATAATATTGTTTCTGTTAGTGGTATTTCAGAAGGATTGGCTGTTGATCATAGTTTAGGGTTTGCGACATCATTTAATCCAACAAAAATTGACCTGTTAAATCCTTTAGATGTGGTCGTTTCGGGAGCATTGACTGCCATCAATCCTCTATTAGGAGTTGGATATTTAATTTTAAATGCAATAACAGATGGATTTGTTTTATCCCAAGGATATATTCAAGATTCTAGGCAGGGAAGAGATTTTATCAACCTCTTTAATGCCGCCAACTCCTCTGGTTATTACTTTCCTAACCCGCCACAAATCGTTGAAACACAATTATGGCCTTCACCAACAGACGATGGGGATTGGATTGAAGGTAGTTCAAGTAATGATGCTTTTTTCCCAGGAGATGATACGCGATTACAAGGAAAAAGAGGTAATGATGTCTTACGCGGCAATGGTGGTAATGATTACTTAATAGGTGGTGAAGGATGGGATTTCCTAGATGGTGGAACAGGTGAAGACGAAGCCAGCTATGAAGATAGAGGCAGTGTTACTGTAAGGCAAAGAGAAAACTATCCTGGTTCTGGTTCTGATGTTTATGAAGTAACAGACGGTGGAGAAATAGATGTTTTAGTTGATATTGAAAAAGTTTCTGGTTCTAATGCGAACGATCAAATGTTTGGTGGTCGAGGAAAAGATAGCTTTTATGGTCGAGGTGGTGATGATGAATTAAAAGGAGAGGGTGGAGATGATTATCTTGAGGGCAACCAAGGTAATGATAAATATTATGGGGGCGAAGGTAATGATTTAGCTGATGACGATGGATTGGTAACAGATAATTTCGATTCAGGAGATGATTACTTTGAAGGTGATTCAGGGAATGATACTTTTTACGGTGCAAATGGTAATGATAAAGCCTACGGTGGTACGGATAATGATGTATTAAAAGGTGAAGGCGGCAGAGATACCCTCTACGGTGGAGATGGAAATGACTATGTTGCTGGTGGTTCTTTTGAAGGGCTAAACTGGGGAGATGGAGAAATTAACACAAGTGGCCCTAACAGTGAAGCCAGTTTTACAATAGCAGGTCTAGGTGTTGATGCAGAAGCAAGTAATACTCGCCTTGCTGCTAATACTACTAATACTAGCCACACCACTAAAATCCATGCCGAAGCTAACATCGAAACACAACAAGAAGATGATGGTGACGATCTAATTTATGGTGGTAAAGGTAACGATAGCATCGCAGGAGATGAAGGCAATGACGAAATCTTTGGTGATGCCGATAACGATTTAATCTTAGGTGGTACAGGAGAGGATAAAATCTCTGGCGGTAACGACCAAGATAAAGTTTTTGGGGGTAAAGGCAACGATATCCTTAACGGCAACGACGGCCAAGACACCCTCTACGGCGAACTCGGAAACGACCAACTCAACGGCGACACCGGCAACGACACCCTACTTGGCAATGAAGGAAACGATACCCTCAGCGGCGGCACCGACCAAGACCAACTCTACGGCGGCGATAACGAAGACATCCTCAACGGCAACGACGGCCAAGACACCCTCTACGGCGAACTCGGAAACGACCAACTCAACGGCGACTCCGGCAACGACACCCTCCTGGGCCAACAAGGAAACGACACCCTCAGCGGTGGCACAGACCAAGACGAACTCTACGGCGGTGATAACGAAGACATCCTCAACGGCAACGACGGCCAAGACACCCTCTACGGCGGCAAAGGCCAAGACCAACTCAACGGCGATGCCGGCAACGACTCCCTCTTAGGTCAAGACGGCCAAGACACCCTCAGCGGTGGCACCGACCAAGACACCCTCTATGGCGGCAAAGGAGAAGACCTCCTCCAAGGCGAAGCCGGCAACGACATCCTCTACGGCAACCTCGATAACGACACCCTCTTTGGCGGAGACAACGCCGACATCCTCTACGGCCAAGAAGGCGACGACCAACTCGGCGGCGAAGCCGGCAACGACACCCTCTACGGTGCCGAAGGAACCGACCTCCTCAACGGCGGCGATAACGACGACCTCCTCTACGGCAACATCGGCAACGACACCCTCAACGGCGACAACGGCAACGACCTCGCCTACGGCGAACTCGGAGACGACCTCCTCAACGGTGGCGGTGACAGCGACACCCTCTACGGCCAAGAAGGTTTTGACAACATCAACGGCGACGCGGGTAACGACTTCCTCTACGGCGGCAAAGACAACGACACCCTCGCGGGGGGCGACGACGCAGACCTCCTCTACGGCGAACTTGGCAACGACCAACTCGGAGGCGATGCCGGCAACGATACCCTCTACGGTGCCGAAGGAACCGACCTCCTCAACGGCGGCGAAAACGACGACCTTCTCTACGGCGCAACGGGCAACGACACCCTCAACGGCGACAACGGCAACGACCTCGCCTACGGGGAACTCGGTAACGACCTCCTCAACGGCGGCGGCAACAACGACACCCTCTACGGTGCCGAAGGAACCGACATCATCAACGGCGACAGTGGCGACGACAACCTCTATGGCGGCATCGACAACGACACCCTCAACGGCGGTAGCGACAATGACCTCATCTATGGCGAACAAAATCAAGACCTCCTACACGGCGACAGCGGTAACGACACCCTCAGCGGCGGCGACAATGCCGACTTAATGTATGGCGACGGCGACAACGACCTAATGACCGGGGATGCCGGCCAAGACACCCTTAGCGGCGGCGACGGCGACGACAACCTCAGTGGCAACACCGACAACGACATTCTCCAGGGAGATGCCGGCAAAGACCAACTCTTCGGCAACGACGGCGAAGACCTACTCTACGGCGGCGATAACGAAGACACCCTCAGCGGTGGCGCAGACAAAGACCTACTCTGGGGAAACAACGGCGCAGATGTCCTGCAAGGCGACGCAGACAAAGACACCCTTTACGGAGGCAACGACAACGACTTCCTAGACGGAGGCGATGCCGCCGACGAACTTTACGGCGAAAACGGCAACGACGAACTACACGGCCGCGCCGGTACAGACTTACTCCGAGGTGGAGAAGACAACGACCTCCTGTTTGGCGAAGGCGAAGACGACAAACTCTACGGCGACGCAGGCAAAGACACCATCAACGGCGACAGTGGCAACGACCTACTAGAAGGCGGCAGCGAAGATGACCTTCTCAACGGCGGCGACGGCAAAGACCTCCTCTACGGCCAAACCGGCAACGACATCATCAATGGCGATGCAGGCGAAGACAAACTCTGGGGAGGCGAAGACAACGATACCCTCAACGCCGGCGACGGTGAAGACCAACTTTGGGGAGAAACCGGCAACGACTCCCTAGACGGTGGCAACAATAACGACCAACTCGAAGGCGGCGACGGCAACGACATACTCCAAGGTCAAGCAGGCCAAGACTTTTTAGACGGCGGTGCCCACAACGACACCCTCTACGGCGGCGATGACGATGATAAAGTATTCGGTCGCACCGGTGACGACTACCTAGACGGCGGCAACGGCAACGACCAATTAGAAGGCGAAGAAGGCAACGACATCATCTTCGGTCAAGCAGGCGAAGACCAACTCGACGGCGGTATTGGCAACGACACCCTTGCCGGCGGCGACGGCGAAGACCAACTCTTAGGTCAAGCAGGGGACGACTCAATGGACGGCGGGGCCGGCAACGACCAACTCCAAGGCGGCGACGGCAACGACGAACTCTTAGGCCAAAGTGGAGAAGACAAACTCGATGGCGGCGACGGTAACGACATCCTGCGAGGCGGCGACGGCAACGATGAACTCGAAGGCAAAAACGGCGACGACTCCCTCTACGGCGGTGCCGGCAACGACATTTTCGATGGCGGTTTAGGTAATAACCTCCTAGCCGGGGAAGAAGGCGACGACCTCCTCATCGGCAACAATGGCCTCGACACTCTCTTAGGGGGCGACGGCCAAGACACCCTCGACGGCAAAAACAATGACGACTCCCTTGATGGCGGTGCCGGCAACGACATCATCGACGGCCGCGAAGGCAACGACAGCTTAGAAGGCGGTAGCGGCGACGACTACATGGACGGTCGCGAAGGCGATGACTGGATGAAAGGCGGCGACGGCAAAGACACCCTCTTAGGACGTTCCGGCGACGACAACATGGGTGGTGGCGGAGACAACGACATCCTCGAAGGCAGTTCCGGCAACGACACCCTCGACGGCGGTTTCGGTTTCGACCTCATCTACGGCGGTGCCGGCAATGACACCCTCTTAGGTAGCGAAGATGGTGACACCCTGTACGGGGATGTTGGCGATGATTCCATCCTTGGTGGCAACGGCAACGACGTAATCTACGGCGAAGTTGGCAACGATAACCTCTATGGTGGCGACGGTCAAGATATCTTTATGCTTTCTCCTGGTGAGGGAGTAGATATCGTCTGGGATTATGCGATCGGTCAAGATAATCTAGGTGTATTAAAAGGACTGAGAAATGATGAATTAGAGTTTACCAACGGCACCGGCGAAAATGCCAAAGATACCTTAGTCTGGCGTGGCAAAGGCAAAGATAATGAACTTTTAGCCATCCTCAAAAACTTGCAATTGGGCACGCCAAAAACACCCACACCATCGGTAACGCCTACACCTGCGATCACACCAACGCCTGCGGAAACACCCACACCTGGGAAAAAACCAACGCCTGCGGAAACACCTACACCTGGGAAAAAACCAACGCCTGCGGAAACACCCACACCATCGGTAACACCTGCACCAGCGGTAACGCCTACACCTGCGATAACACCCACACCTGCGGAAACACCCACACCAGGGAAAAAACCAACGCCTGCGGAAACACCCACACCAGGGAAAAAACCAACGCCTGCGGAAACACCCACGCCTGCGGTAACACCAACACCAGGGGAAACACCCACGCCATCGGTAACACCAACGCCTGCGGTAACACCCACGCCATCGGTAACACCCACACCAGGGGAAACACCCACGCCATCGGTAACACCAACGCCTGCGGTAACACCCACACCATCGGTAACACCAGGGGAAACACCCACACCATCGGTAACGCCAACACCAAGGGAAACACCCACACCTGCGGTAACACCAGCACCTGCGGTAACACCAGCACCTGCGGTAACACCAGCACCTGCGGTAACACCTGCGGTAACACCTGCGGTAACACCAGCACCAGCGGTAACACCAGCACCAGCGGTAACACCAGCGGTAACACCAGCGGTAACACCAGCACCAGCGGTAACACCATCGGTAACACCCACACCATCGGTAACACCCACACCATCGGTAACACCCACACCATCGGTAACACCGACACCATCGGTAACACCGACACCATCGGTAACACCCACACCATCGGTAACACCAACACCATCGGTAACACCAACACCATCGGTAACACCAACACCATCGGTAACACCAACACCATCGGTAACACCGACACCATCGGTAACACCCACACCATCGGTAACACCAACACCATCGGTAACACCAACACCATCGGTAACACCCACACCATCGGTAACACCCACACCATCGGTAACACCCACACCATCGGTAACACCAACACCATCGGTAACACCAACACCATCGGTAACACCCACACCATCGGTAACACCCACACCATCGGTAACACCCACACCATCGGTAACACCAACACCATCGGTAACACCGACACCATCGGTAACACCGACACCATCGGTAACACCAACACCATCGGTAACACCGACACCATCGGTAACACCGACACCTGCACCTTCCCCCGTCCCTGGTATCCTCCTAATAGGTAACTCAGGCTCCAGTTCCCTGATGGGCAATGCAGGCGATGACACCCTCATTGGCAATGCAGGTGATGACACCCTTCTCGGTGGTGCTGGTAACGACACCCTCAACGGCGACACCGGCAATGATTACCTCGACGGAGAAACTGGTAACGACACCCTCACCGGTCAAAATGGCACTGATTCCCTCTTCGGTGGCTTTGGTGATGACTGGCTCGATGGTGGCGCTAACAAGGACACCCTCACGGGCGGAATGGGTGACGACACCCTCACGGGCGGAAACGGCCAAGATTTATTTGTTTTTGCTTCTGGAAACGGAGTTGATACCCTCCTGGACTTCACTGCTACAGGTGGCAATAAAGACACTCTGGGCCTAGCCGGTGGCTTGACATTTGCTCAGCTAACCATTGCCTCAGACTCCAATCCTGCCAATACCATCATCAAGGTAACAGCTACCAATGAAGTTTTAGCTACTTTGATAGGAGTGCAAGCTGCTTCTATCAACAGTTCCCATTTCCTAGCTATCTAGGGAACCGGCATCCATCCGCGAAATTATCGATGCGATCGAGGTTTGAGTCTCAGTTCAAACCTCGGTTTCGCGATATGATTGAACTCTGTCAAACGGCTAGATTCAAATCTGGATAATAAGGAGACAAATCAATAACTCTTAGAGACTTAATTGGGGAAAATTAATTTGTCGATCGACCTTTAAGATGTTTGCTGTATTTTTTCTAAACCGCTTTCTGTGCAAATTCCATACAGAGGTCTATCCCAGGAGTCAACAGGGAGTTGCGCGATCGAGGCAAATTCAAAGATAATGCCGATCGCAACTTTTGACTCCCACTCAGTTTTGCTCAACATCCTGTCATAATAGCCACCGCCGTAGCCCAAACGATAGCCGCGCAAATCGCAACCGACGGCTGGTACAAGGATTAAATCTACCTCTGATTGGTGTATTTTAGGAGCATCAGGCAGAGGTTCGAGAATGCCATAAGCTCCTGTATGTAAAAGGTCTCCGGGCTGCCAGATATGCCAGGATAGCTCTTTGCCGACACAGCGGGGAAATCCCCATTTTTTAGGGGTGGTCCATAGGGGACTTAAATCTGGTTCTTGGCGAAAACTGAAGTAGCCGAGGATGGTTTTGGCTTGGGTGAATAGGGATGAGGTTTGTAGGTGGTTGCAAAGGCGATCGCTCTTTTCTCTCCATGCTTCTGGTGATAAAGATTTGCGCGTTTGCAGGAGCGATTGTCTTGATTCAGCTTTAGTTAATAAAGGTTCAGGAGTATTCATATTTGCGATCGAATCTATCGTTTTAGTTCCAGTCCGACAGTCCGACAGTCCGACAGTCCGACAGGGGTTAAAAACCCCTGTCTCATAGCGAAAGTCCTCTCAAAGAGGACTACAATTAATGGCATTTTCGATCGCATTCTCTAGTCGGTTTTAACCGACTTTCGCTATGAGGCAGGGGTTTAAACCCCTGCCGGACTGTCGGACTGCCGGACTGCCGGACTGTCGGACTGCCGGACTGTCGGACTGCCGGACTGTCGGACTGCCGGACTGCCGGACTGCCGGACTGCCGGACTGCCGGACTGCACCGAAAGCGTCAACAAACCGGATTTGAGATTACATATTGTCTCACCACAGGACAAATATTGAATAAAGTTTGATTCTCCTGTTCCTCAGTTTCAACGAGCGATCGCCTCCCCAAAGATTGCAGCCCGTTGAATAACTCCGAAGGCGATAACTCGGCATCTTGTAGCAATTGCTCTATTGAAACTGGATTCACTTCGCGACTGAGCTGGGAGATTAGCTTTTTCTCTAATTCTGACAAACGATTTATCTGCGGGTGCAAATTTGCTGCCAATTCTTCCCCTAAGAATAGCATATCATATTTCAAAAATTCTGCAACCCTACCTCGGAATATTTCTTGAATGGTAGTGGCGACTATTTTCAACCACAATGGATTGCCTTGATAGGCGTTAATTAGGTTTTCCCATGTTTCGGGATTGAGTAAACTTTTTTGTCTGAAAATTTCGGTAGCGGCTGCACCTATGCCTTTGAGTTGTAAGCTGCGAACTGGTGAATTTTCACCTTTTAAGGCAATAATTTCTCTGGGTGGTTCCCAACTGTTGAGGATTAAACAACTGTTGTGGGTTGTTTCTCCGATTTGTCTGAAAAGGATGCTGTAGTTTTCGCATTCTGGGCGGTAATTTCCTGCTAGTTGTCCGCTACCCAGAATGGCTTGCACGTCGTCGAGGATAATTAAACAGCGGTTTTTGCGCAGGTATTCCATTAACAGGGAAAGTCGCTCTGGGATGCTGGTAGGTAAAAACCCCTCTTCGCCCCCCCTTGGTAAGGGGGGGTTGGGGGGGTATTGATTGGCGATAAATTGAATGAGATTTTTTAGGGTAGTTTCTAAGGGTGGGGAGTGGCGGAGACTTCGCCAGATGACGCATTCAAAGTTATGTTGAATTTTTTGGATGAGGTGGAGGGAAAGTGCAGTTTTGCCAATGCCACTGATTCCTAATATTGCTGCGAGGTTGCACTTTTCTTGGATGATGGATTTTTCGAGGGTGGCGAGTTCGGATGTGCGATCGCACAATGATGAAATATGAGGTGCGTCTGCTAAGTCTAGTCGGGTTTGGGGTTTGGATGTGTCTGAGGTGGGGGTTGAGGGCGATCGATCTTTTGGATATTCTGAAGATTGACTATTCTTACAAACATTGACGTTACCAATGTGTAGAAAATCATTCCCAAAATTTGATGATACGATGAATACTTGTCGTCTTTCAAGTGTTGAGCGTAAATTCGATTGAGTTACTTCTTCATCTAATACATTTGATAAACGCTTCCATAATTTTGAGGCGATATTTCTGATGTGACCTTCGCTACAATATGATGTTTCTGCGATTTGAGAGTATTTTTGACCTTCCCATACACCCAGCAGGATAGCTTTTTGCAGATCGTCCAAGTGATCTCCTGTTTTGGCGAAAATGAGGTCGTCAGCAAATCTCAAGACTTCTTGAACGTCCATTGGTCAGGTAGTTGTGACGGTTTTGGTTATTTTAGCATATATTTTCTGACATTTTATGACAAAGATGACATAAGCTGACTTTTTTAATGATTAATATCTGACTTTTTCTGATATTTTCAATGTAAAAAAACCTAGAATATTAGCTATATTGATATTTAGTACAGCAGGTGAAATTATTGTAAGTTTAATGATTTTTCACCGAGTGTCAGGTTCGCAATCAACCATTTTATTGATACCAGGAAAATTAGGGGGTTCAATGGCAAAGCATATTTTGAAAAATCAACCGCTGGGAATTCTGCTATTTATGTCAACTTTTTGTATGTCTTTGACTATAAATTGGGGACAAGGAATAAATCAAAAAGCAATGGCTTACGAACCACATGAATTTGTCTTCATTAGTGGATTACCAAATTTGCGAAATATGAATCAGCAACGAGCAGATTCTGTCTGTAACAGCAATTTTGCCGAGCTTAGACAAGTAGGAATTTTCGATGAAAGTGTTCAAAAGAATACTTGGCACATCTGGGCACACGTTCAAAACGCAAGCTGTGTAATCAATATTAACAATTGGTCGGGAGCAGTTTCTGATGTTGATTGGACACCTAGCAATAATAGAAACAGGAGGATTCGGGTTCGTGTTCCAAGATTTAATTAACAACTGAAGTTTGAGGATAGGCGATAGCCCTTTTTTGACTGAAGGGCGATCGCCCTCATTATATTAACTCAAACTATTTCAGAGGCTAAAAGCCTACCATCAACTCGCTCATATTCATCTTCCAGTAGCCACGAGTGAGCCTCATCGTAACTTGAACCTAAAAACAGCAGTTTATAATTCGGCGATGGTTCGTAAATACCACACTTACTATTTTTGCCACCCACTAACATCAGAATCCGAGGTGGGAAAACAATCGGATCAACCCACAACTCGATAAATTCCCAATCATTGATTTGTTCGACGAGGTTTTGTGCGGGGGATAACATGATAATTATCAGTTCCTTTGATGATTTTAATTTCTGCGTAATACAGCGGAATGCGACTACCGTCGGCTCTGATTTGATAACCTATAGGATAATCAAAGTATAGCCCGTAGCGATCGTAGTCATCGGTTTCATCCTCAATCCCTGTAAGCTCTCCTCTATTTATAATAGCTTGTATCACTAAATTCATTGTGGCTATGTCATTAAACACATGAGCTTTTTCTTCTTTTCTCAGCAGTCTTTGTACCTGTGGTGTTTCTGGAAGATGTTTGTCAAATAAACTGGTTCTTGGGTCTGGTGTTAGTTCGCGGTTAATGCCACTCATTAACTAATTATATAGGATACTTGCAATTAAGTTTACTATAACCTTACATGAAGATCGCCCTTTTTTGAGTGAAGGGCGATCGCACTTTCCATTTATCCCCTGGATCGCAGTTCATCAATTTCTGCTTCTGAATCTTCAATCATTGACTTTCCCAAATGTAAGTTCTATATGATTTCATTCGAGATCGATTTAAACTTGCTAAAACAGCAAATTTATTTGTGGTTCAAATTTTATCATAACAAGTATTTGCCAAACTATTTGATTGATATTACTTCAGTTACACCCACAAAAATATGCGGATGTTTTAACACGAAACAGCCATCCTCTTTAATTAAATCACCTGAGCAAGTTACGGCCGATCGCTCTTCATAGGCCTTGAGAGCCAACTCATAATCTGATTCCCTCAATTCCAGATGAATTTCCCTCAATTTACCCACCACAAATCCCATGACTATCACTTGACAGGTTCCCGATGCTTCCCCGTGCAGTTTATTAATCCATCCTGGGATTGCAACATTAGGCAATGAAGTTATTAAATCGCTGAGAATCTCTAGTTGCGAACGATTTTCTACTATTTCTAGCGTCTTTATAGCCTCACCAATAAGCTGAGGGGCATCAAATTCTTGTCTCAAAGGCTGCTTGATTTCAAAAAGCTGACCGCTATCATTTTTTTTGTGCCAAATCAAGGTATTTTCATAAACTACAGCAACTTTTTGCCAGTTGCTTGTTTGCAAGTGCGCCTCTAGCACATTTGGATCTATAGTCTGAAGAACTTGGTAGTCTCGTACAGTTACTTTCACGGTAAACCTCCTTGGCTAAGACGCTGCATGATAGACTTAAGAGCCTCTACTGTCAACTGATTAGATCGGGGTAACTCAACTGTGATATTAGTTGTATTTTGTCTTTCTGGCTGTCCCCGCAGCGACATCCAGTAAGCACAATTCCTCATACAGATTTCTGATTCTGACTGCTGTAACCAGTCTTCGAGATTTTCTGGTACTAAAACTACAACTAAGATGCGTGGCACCTGTGAGTTGATTCTCAAATCGTTATAGTTTTTGATCCTGAGTGGATATCGGATAAACTGCCGATCGAGTATATCCCTTGAAGTACATTTTAACTGCAAATTCAGCTCAGGGGAAAAGATAGTTCCGCCGCCACCTCTCCCCACGATATGCAAATCGATGCTGTCGTCGTCTACCTCTAGCTGATTTACAGAAAAACCCGCAACTGCCGCCACAGCGCGTACATAAGCTTTACTGAAAAGTTCTTTCTGTTGATTTAGTTCCATACACCACCTGATTCTAAAAAACCCGGTTCCTCCAACAAACCGGGTTTTCGCACTCACACTGCGTGTTTCCGATACCACTCGATCGTATTTTTCAACCCTTCCTTAAACTCCGTCTGTGCAGTAAATCCAAAGGCTGTTTTTGCCCTTTCGGTATCCAAACAGCGGCGCGGCTGACCATTCGGTTTATCTGTTTCCCAAACAATTTCGCCTTTAAACTCCATCAATTCGCAAATTAACTCAATCAAATCTTTAATTGGTACTTCAGAATTGGTTCCCAAATTCACTGGTTCGGAGTCATTGTAATCCTGAGTTGCCATCACGATTCCCCGCGCTGCATCTGTGGAATACAAAAACTCGCGGGTAGGGCTACCGTCGCCCCACACTGGCAATGTTTTGTCTCCCCTTTCTTGGGCTTCGTGGACTTTCCGAATTAAGGCGGGGATGACGTGGGAACTTTTGGGGTCAAAGTTGTCTTCCGGGCCGTATAAGTTGACTGGTAGCAAGTAGATCCCGTTGAATCCATACTGCTGGCGATAGGATTGCAATTGAACTAATAAAGCTTTTTTGGCAATTCCATAAGGGGCGTTAGTTACCTCTGGATAGCCGTTCCAGAGGTTTTCTTCTTTGAAAGGAACTGGAGTTAAGTTTGGATAAGCACAAATTGTGCCAACACAAACAAATTTTGTAACTCCGGCTTGGTAGGCTGCATGAATTAGTTGCGCGCCCATCATCAAATTGTCGTAAAATAATTCAGCGGGTTTGAGTAGGTTTAAACCAATGCCGCCGACGTGGGCTGCTAGATGGATGATGATGTCTTGTTTGTCGGCGGCGCGTTGGCAGTTTTCCATGACGCGGAGGTCGCAATCGCGCGATCGCGTTACACTAATTTTATCAGCATCGGCTCCTGCTTTGACTAACTGGTCGATGACTTGACGGCCGAGGAAACCGGCGCCACCTGTGACTAAAATCTGTTTGTTAGTTAAATCTAAGCTGGTCATAATTTTATCCTCTTATTTGCATCAGGGTCGATCGACAATATCCAATATCAGCAAGATTAAACCCCCGCGCTGAAGCTTAACTACTCACCGAAGAAACCAGTATTAATCATGGGCTTGTTTGTGGGTGGGGGCGGGTTTGTTTCACTCTCCTAGACGCAACCGCCATGAGTAATATTGAATTTAGGGTATCTCATGTGAGTTTTTGCACAATTTTTAGGGGTTCGGGATAGTAGAGCACCCCATCGATTTGCACTATGAAAAAGCTGAGAAGTTTACCCGCCCCTACAGCTTGGTGACCACCGTGAAAGAGTTCAGTAAATGCAAAAATTAATCAAATCCGTTCCCAGAACCTCGCCCCTGCTGATCCAGAGCTTTAATGTCAGCATCTACCATTAAGTGTACTAATTGCTCAAAAGTTACAGAGGGTTCCCAATTTAACTGAGTGCGGGCTTTTGTCGAGTCGCCAATCAAAAGTTCGACTTCGGCGGGACGTAGGTAGCGCTCATCAAACTCTACATAATCTTCCCAATTTAAGTTGGTGTAGCTGAAGGCTAAATGTAGGAATTCCTTAATGGAATGGGTCTCGTTGGTCGCAATGACGTAATCGTCTGGTTTTTCTTGTTGCAGCATCAGCCACATTGCTCGCACATAGTCTTTAGCATAGCCCCAGTCTCGCTTGGCATCGAGATTTCCGAGATAAAGTTTTTTCTGTTTTCCTGCTAAAATTTTGGCGAGGGCGCGAGTGATTTTGCGAGTTACAAATGTTTCACCACGGCGGGGAGATTCGTGGTTGAATAGGATGCCGTTGCAGGCAAAAAGACCGTAGGATTCGCGATAATTTATGGTTTGCCAGTGACCGTAAACTTTGGCACAAGCGTAGGGACTTCTGGGATAAAAAGGCGTTGTTTCTTTTTGCGGAACTTCTTGTACTAAGCCAAACATTTCAGAAGAACCTGCTTGATAAAACCGCACTTCTATGCCTGTGCGTCGCTGATAGTCTCGAACTGCTTCTAGGAGGCGCAATACGCCCATTCCTACGGCATCAACCGTATATTCTGGGGAGTCAAAGCTAACTCGAACGTGAGATTGAGCCCCTAGGTTATAAACTTCTACTGGCTTGACTTCTTCTAATATCCGGCGCAGAGTGGTGCCGTCGGTTAAGTCTCCGTAGTGGAGAAACAACTTGGCGTCCTCGCTGTGAGGATCGACATAAATGTGGTCAATGCGATCGGTATTGAAACTAGAACTTCGCCGGATAATGCCGTGAACTTCATATCCTTTTTCTAGCAGTAACTCACTCAAATAAGAGCCGTCTTGACCTGTAATACCCGTTATTAGCGCTCGCTTCCGTTGCGTCATCTGAATTTTCCTGTGACAGACTTTTTAAATTCACAATTTTCTGGGCAGAAAGCTATTGTTCCTGCCAGTTTTATGCTCGGACTCTAGACTAACTCAAAATTTTGCGATCGGCATTAAGGAATTGCCCAAGCTTTACAAAGATTTGACCTAGAGTGTCAGTAGTAAGCATCAGTAGTTAGTATCAAATCATGAATAACTACTGATGCTAACTGCGGACAAAAATTAGTATGCGCCGTTATTTTTAGGAAAAATCACCACGCCAATTGTTTTGAAAACGATCCACAGATCCATCCACAGGTTTTTTTCATTTGCATAATAGAGGTCGATCTGGACTCGGCGGGGATAGGGAATGTCGTTCCGGCCGGAGACTTGCCATAGGCCTGTAATTCCAGGTCTGATGGTCAGAACTTTGTTGATGTAAGTGCCGTATCTAGGCAATTCCTCTTCAACTAAGGGTCTGGGCCCAACTACGCTCATATCTCCCTTCAAAACATTCCAAAATTGGGGAAATTCATCTAAACTGGTCGCTCTGAGAAACCTTCCGATACAGGTGATTCGAGGGTCTTGTTTCAGCTTGAAATTGTCCTCAAACTCTTGACGGAGATGCGGCGATTTTTCCATGATTTCCACCAAGATGTCGTCGGCATTTTCCACCATCGTTCTGAATTTCAGGCAATAAAACATCTTGTGATTTTTGCCTACTCGTTCCTGTACATAAAAAATTGGCCCGGAGGAGCTTAAGGCTATCGAGAGAGCCAAAAGCAGGTAAACCGGAGCAAACAGGATCAGAACCGACAAGGAAAACATGATGTCAAATAACCGTTTGAAAAATTCTCCGTCGAGGCTTTGGAGAGAGCGACTTATGCGTCTGTCTCTAGACAAGACAGGCTGAAAACCGCGTCTCGCGATCGCTCGAATTACCTTGCCGGAGATTAGTTGGCTGTCGGCAGTCATCTTACTCCTTCACTTCACACCACACACAGTCCTGATCATAAAGCCTCAAGACGCTTTGTTCTGTGAATTATGTTTCTAATCGTCAATTTTCTGGGGCCTTGGGCAGTGGACAGTGGGCAGTGGGTAGTGGCTAGTGGGCGGTTGGTGCTTGTCAGTGGGCGGTTGAGGGTTGTCAGTGGGCTTAGAAAAAATTCTCCCCCTGTGGGAATATCTTTCTCTCTCTCTGGGACTCTCTTCCCTGGGGACTCTCTCCCCCTGGGACTCTCTCCCCTTTTAATTCCCAGACTGGGTAAATTCACGGGAGTGAAATTCCTGATAGCATTGTTCCACAAAGGCTAGATAGCGCTGGCGAAAGACTTCTGGGGCAAACTCCTCGGCGTGGAGTCGCCCTATTTCTGGCTGAAATTTGCCTTGCAACTGTTCAAACTCCTCCAGCGCTGCGACTAATGCGGAGGGGGTTTGGGAAGCAAAAAATAAACCAGTCCCTGTCTCTGGATGTTGGCGAATGTCGCGCACTGTCTCCAAGGCGCCACCGGCTGCATAGGCAATTACTGGTGTTCCACAAGCTTGGGCTTCTACCAGGGCGATGCCAAAATCTTCGCAAGCTGCGTATACAAAGGCTTTGGCTTGGGCCATGTATTTTTCCACTACTTCTGCTGGTTGCCATCCGAGTATTTGCACGTTGGGTTTGGCGAGTTGTCGCATCATTTCTAATTCAGGCCCGGTGCCGATGACAATGAGATGATGCCCCAGTTGATTAAATGCTTGGACGATCGCACTGATGTTTTTGTAGCTTACCAATCGGCAAACAGTCACGTAAAAGTCTTGTTTTTGCGCTACTAAGGAAAATCGCTCAATATTGACTGGTGGATAAATCACCTCGGCGCGTCGCCGATAGCACCGCCAAATCCGGCGGGCTGTATGTTGGGAATTGGCGATGAAATAATCAACGCGATTGGCGGAAATGACTTCCCACTGCCGTAGTCGGTGTAGTAAATATCGCGTCAGCACCCCTGGGATGCCTCGTCCGGCTTTGCTACTGTCCAAATAGTCAAAAGTCATGTCCCAGGCGTAACGCATGGGTGTGTGGCAGTAACAGACGTGTAGTTGGCTGGGACTGCTGAGGATGCCTTTGGCGACGGCATGGGATGATGAGAGGATGATGTCATATTGACGCAAGTCTAGTTGTTCGATCGCGATCGGTAAAAAAGGCAAATATTTTTGGACACCTTTGCGGGCGAAAGGAAAGTGCTGCAAAAATGTTGTGCCAATCTGTCGCCGGAAAAGATAGCTTTCGGGATTTGCCGATTCAAAGTCGATGAGGGCATAGACATCGGCTTCTACGTGTTTGAGGATTTCCTCTACTACTAATTCTGAACCGCCCGTGGCTAAGGGCGTTAACCATTCGTGAACTAGGGCATATTTAAGTTTTTCTACAGCAGATTTCACTCTTGTCTCCACACCAGTAACAATTTTTAGCTTGGATTGAGACTAGCAAAAAAAAACAATCCTTCTTGTCTGTAGTCGATCGAACTATTTGTTTGGGCTAATTCTGTCAATATCACTTTGGCTAAGGTGAATGCCCGACTTACTGAAAGTGACAGTACAAAGCTGTTTTGGGAGCGTGAGCGGGCTGGCTGGAGAGGATTATTGACAGCTAATACCATTAGGCCCAATTGATGTATAGTATTTACGATCGCCTAAATCTTAGGGACTGGCGATCGATCCCATGTGGTGTGAGGTAACAATGTCTAAAATTTTGTGGAAAGGACTCTTAGTCAGTCCCGCTGTATTAGCAGCAAGTTTGGTTTTATCTTCTGCTTCCCTAGCAGAGCAACCTCTGGAAATTGCAGCAACGACTCCAGTTAATAAATTGCAATTAGCAGGTGCGGCAACAGAGGCAGCCAAGCCCGATACAGAAGCCTTAACGGCAGATTCAGTCTCATTAGCTAGCCCTCAGACTATTGAGACTATTGACAATAAAAGTGCGATCGAGTCGATCGCCCCAGTAGCTCAACAGTCACAAGAACCAGCCAACAAAGTAGCAGCAGCAGATTTAATCACAACAGAGCCTGTCGCCGCAGCAGCAGTCGCAGAACCCAACAGCACAGTCCTAGGGGCAAACACCAGCGAAGCCAAACCAGCCACCGACTCAACCAGGGCAGTTGCACTACAACCGGAGCAAATTTCCCAATCGACAGCTCCCAAGGCCACATCTCCAGCATTGCCCAATGCCTTAGAGCAAATCAACCAATACAGCGCCGAAGGTACTGACAGTGAAAATGCGGCGGCTCAAGTCACCTCAGTTTCGCAACTTTCGGACGTGCGGCCTACAGATTGGGCATTCCAAGCATTGCAGTCCCTGGTAGAGCGCTACGGTTGTATCGCTGGCTATCCCGACGGCACCTTCCGCGGCAACCGCGCCATGACTCGCTACGAGTTTGCGGCCGGTTTAAACGCCTGTTTGGATAAAGTGAACGAGCTGATTAAAGGCGGTGCCAGAGGTCTAGCAACTAAAGAAGATTTAGCTTCTGTGCAAAAATTGCAAGAAGAATTTGCCGCCGAATTAGCAACCTTGCGCGGCCGCGTCGATGCTTTGGAAGCACGGACGGCTGAATTAGAAGCAAATCAGTTTTCGACTACCACTAAACTCAATGGCGAAGTGATATTCGCTTTGACAGGCATCGCCAGAGGAGAAGATGCTAAGGGTCGCGATGCTGATAAAACAACCGCATTTGGCAGCAGAGTTCGTCTCAATTTCGACACGAGTTTCACAGGCAAAGATTTACTGAGAACTCGACTGCAAGTCTTAAATTTGGGTTCATTTTCTACCAATAACACCAAAACGGCCGAAGGAGAATTGCGGTTTAATGCTGGGCCTTTTGGCACTGCTAGCAATACTGTAGGTTTAGATGCGTTGTTTTATCAATTCCCTCTAGGCAAAAGCACTACAGTCATTCTCGAAGCCAATGCCGGGGCTGCTGACGATTTCACAAATACGGTCAACCCTTACTTTGACGGAGATGGGGGCAGCGGAGCTCTGTCTAACTTCGGTACTCGCAACCCGATTTACTATTTGACAGCAGGTACCGGTATCGCTTTGCGGCATCAATTTGGGGACAAACTGGAACTGAGTTTGGGATATTTGGCCGGCAATGCTGCTAACCCAACCAAGGGAAATGGTTTATTTAACGGCTCCTACGGCGGTTTGGCTCAGTTGACTTTTAAACCGACAAGTAGCATTGCTTTAGGTTTGACTTACCTTAATTCCTACAACTTCGTCACTGGTACCGGCAGCAATGCTTCTAATTTTCCTGCCCGACTCAGTTACTTCGGGCTAGATGACGGTACTGTTCCGGTTTCTAGCAATTCTTACGGCTTGCAGGCTTCCTGGAAGGTGAACCGTGGACTTGCGGTTGGCGGTTGGGCTGGTTACACCAATCAGCGCATTTTATCCAACTTGGCAACTCCTACGGGTTCTGTCCAGCGGGGAGACCAAAAAATCTGGAACTGGGCAGTTACTTTGGCTTTTCCCGATTTATTGAAAGAGGGAAATGTCGCTGGCTTTTTGGTAGGTATGGAACCGAGAGTGACGAGTTCCACTAATCGGACATTGCCCGAAGATAAGGATACTTCGTTGCACATTGAAGGTTTCTATCAGTTCAAGTTGAGTGACAATATTTCCATCACTCCTGGTTTAATTTGGCTGACTGCTCCCGACCACAATAAGAATAACTCTGATTTGTTGATTGGGGTAGTTAGAACGACTTTCACTTTCTAGGTTGTTTTTAACCGCAGATTAACGCAGATTCATGGTCTGCGTTAATCTGTGCGGTTAAATCATATAAAATCCTCTCTTCATCGTCCTGTATTAAACTCTCTCTTCTCTTCCTTCGCGTCCTTAGCGCCTTCGCGGTTAAATCATTCCGATACAACCGGAATTGATATCATTCCCATGCAACGGTCAAAAATATTAAATATTCAACAAGAACGACCAGCTTTTTGTGAAAGCTGGTCTGCTAATTAATTAAGTCCGTTGTTCTCTCAAAGTGAGGAAACCCAAACAGCGCGTTCCCTTGCAGCGGGTTCTTCAAAACATATCATCCTTCGAGAGGGTTCTTTTAGCAAGAAAATTTAATTTTTGCAATAAAACTTTACATTTCGGGACGGACTTAGATTAAGCTGTGGCTTGCTGCGGTCTGCCCCAGACTATGCGCTCCTGCTTGTATACAACCATACCAGGTTTTGCGCCTTTGGGCTTATACACATATTTCGGTTCTGTATACACGACTGGTACTTGTTCGCTCTGACGGGCGCGACTGTAGTAGGCGGCCATGTTGGCGGCAAATTGTAAATCGGCTTCTTCGGCAACTGTACCCGGTGTGACGCGCAGCAATGCGTGACTTCCGGGAATTTCTAGGGTGTGGAACCAGATGTCGTAGTCCCCTGCTACGCGAAAGGTGAGTTGGTCGTTTTGGCGGTTGTTGCGGCCGATTAATAATTCAAAGCCACTGGGGGTTTGGTAGCGGTGAAATTCGATCGCAGCATTTTTGTCCGTACTGCGGTAATCTGGAGCATCTAGATATTTTTGTTGAATCAGTTCTTCGCGGATTTCTGCGAGGGTTTGCAAATCTTGGGTGTTGCGGTAGGTTTCTAATACCGAAAGTGCAGCTTCTACTTGTTCTAGATAGTCTATTTCTTCTTGGACGGCGGCCAATAACGGTTCTACAGCAATGCGAGCTCTTTTAAGTTTTTGGTGCTTTTTGTAGAGTGCTTGAGCGTTTTGAACGGCGTTTTTTTCGGGATTCAGGGGAATAGCAACTGGTTGGTTGGTTTCAAAGTCTGGTAGTGAAATGGTTTTCATTCCCGGTTGCCAATGTTGTAAGTTTGCCATGAGCAAATCGGCTTGGGATTTGTGGGTGTCGGCTACTTCTGACTGCTGTAATTTTTGTTTGAAGGTGTTGGCTTTGAGTTTGAGTTTGGCTAGCAGGTTAATCAGTTTTTGACTAAGTTGATGTCGCACTTGGGCGAATACTTCTTGGTTGATTTCGCTGGTGTAGTAGCTGTTGAGTAATTCTTGGACTGAAGGGAAGGCAGAGGTTAACTCCCCCATCGAGGTGAACCCCCCCCTCCCCCCCCCAAGGGGGGAAAGAATCGGGGGAGAATCAGAGGGCGGGCACGCACCATCCACCGCCCCTACGTGATGATTTTCGGGTGCTGGCCAGTCGATGACGGTGTAGCCTTGGGGTGTCAAACTGGGTTTGAATTTTGAGTTTTCTAGGGATTCTAGCCAGTATTGCCACCGCTGGAATAGTTGCTGCCAGTCGTCGGGGCTGAGGCTGTCGGTGGATTGTTCTGGGTCTAAATTGGCCGATCGAATCATAGACCAAATTAAAGCCTTGCTCAACCCTCGATAATTCTTCAACACGTTGCGGTGTAATTGCCCAGGAACGAGGCTAATTCTTTCTTGCCATCTGTTTTGAGGTTCGATCGCGCTTGGTGCTGTATCGGTCAAAGCTGGGGGCATTTCGTAGGGTTGCCCGGTTTGGATGGGGCGCACGCTGGACTGTTTGGCGCTGACTTGGTGAGCACAGGTGACAACGAGATTGTCCTGGGCGGTGAGGATGACGTTGCTGTATTTGCCGATGATTTCGGCGTAGAGGTGCCACAGGGCTGGTTCTCCTGGGCGTTGGGCGAATTGCAAGTCTACAACTCTTTCCCAGGGGGAGATGGGGGCGATGGAAACTAGGGCTAAACCGCTGAGTTGGTGTCGCAGTTGTTGGCTGAAGGTGAAGGTGTCGGGAATGCGGGGCGGGGGGTCGCCGACGCAGATGCGGGCGGCTACGGGATGCCAGGAAAGGTCAATCCAGCCCCGTTTGTTCATGGTGCGTAGGGCTAGGGACACAGTGAAGCGATCGCGCTGGTAGACTTGTTCTAAGCGTGCTGGCAGCCATTGGGCCCGCAGTTCGCTGCAAGCCACAGTTAAAGTTGTCAAGTCTACAGGTTGCACAGCGCCCTCTTGCGATCGAAATATCTATGTTCCACTATATCAAGTTTGGTGGGCAAATTTTTTTTATGCCCACAGAAGCTGTTTGGTTTTTCGATATTTAAATAGATGGCTTTGTTTCCTGGGTTTGCGATTGAATCACAGCACTCCAGTCATCTTCATTAACAGCACTTGCCAAATCCTTGCCACGTTCGTCGGCACTTTTTGCTGCTATTTCCAATTCTTTAGTCAGAGTGGAATCTGCCATTGCTTTGCGTAATTTCAGTTTCTTTTCTTCATAGGCTTTTTGTTCGTCAGCAGACATGGCCGCCCGCGCGGCTTGGCCGACTGTACTCGCCCACATTTCGCTGTCTATACTATTTCCTGGGGGAATGTTTTCTAGTTCTGCTATCCAAGCATCGCGCAAATTTTCCATTTCTTCCCGCTTGGGGAATTTGAAAGTTTTGACGCGGAGGAATGCACAATTTTCGCTGCCATTTTGGGCGATATGACCGTTGAGAGAAAGCAGGATATTTCGGGAATAACCTATATATTGGGTTTGATGGTTCGTGTCTATGACGGCATAGACGCCGGCGACTTTAGCGTTAGTTGCTAAATCGCGCCAAGCTGGGATTGACACTACTTTGGTTCCGTCATTTTCTAAGGCGGGAATTGCTGTCGCTGCACCATGTTCTTCATCGGAACTGTATAAAAAGTTGTGCAGTCCTTCATGGGCGATAGGTACGTTTTGATGTTCTATTGGTAAGTCTAAATCTGCCTTGACTGGATTCATTTCCATAAAATCTCACTCCTCTAAAAATGTTGCTTTTCTGGGCTGGTTATCCTGCGGGCCACACTATCAAGTTTACTGTTTGTGGAACAGCTATCTTGCCTGTTATGGATCACCCACAAGAAAATTAATTCTTTGTGGAACAGGCCCGAAAGCCTATTCTATTATTTTGTTATCCTTGCTTAACTTGCGGAGATTTGTTGTACTTCCTCATCAGTCAACTTGACATCTATCGCTTTTACAGAGTCTTCGATGCTGGATAGTTTTGTCGCAGCGGGAATGGGAACGATACAGGGAGATTTTGCCATCAACCAGGCTAATACTATACAGTAAACTGAAACGTTTTTTTCTGCTGCTAATTTCGCGATCGCTGGCATATCTTGCAAACTGGTGACGCGACGGCTTCCTCCGAGAGGACTCCAAGGAAAAAATGTCAGTTTTTCGGTTTCACAATATTCCAGTACGCCGTCTGATTCTGGTTCTCTGTGCCAAGGATTGTATTGATTTTGAACTGAGGCAATTTCTACTGTATCGCGGGCGCGTTTGATTTGTTCTACAGAGAAGTTGGAGACTCCCACAAATCGAACTATTCCCTCTGCCACCGCTTCTTTTGCCGGTGCTAGGGCTTCTTCGATGGTATAACTAGGATCGGGGGCGTGATATTGCCAAAGGTCGATGGGCTTTTGGCCACCCAAGGCTTCAAAACTTTCGCGAATTGTCTTGCGTAAATGGTGGGGGTTGCCGTTCCGCGTCCAAGCACCTTGAGGTCGCATCAACCCACCTTTTGTGGCGACAGTTACAGCTCTAATATCTCCTGTATACTGTTGTAAGGCTTTGGCAATTAGTTCCTCGTTATGGTGTTTGTCGGATTGATCTTGGCAGTAGGAATCTGCCGTGTCAATTAATGTGACTCCCAAATCCAGGGCGCGGTGAATTACTGCGATCGCCTGGGATTCTGTTGGTCTACCATTTAAGGATAGTGGCATCCCTCCCAGACCAATTGGGCTGATATTAAAGTTAGTGTTTCCGAGTTTTTTGTTTTTCATTGGTTTGCCTTTTTTTGATTGTTTATCTGTAGAGTTAGATTGTTATGGCTATTTAAAATATGTAATTTCATCATACAACAATTAACAGTCAAAAGTCAACTGTTTACTGTTTGAATTCATAACTAACTGGAAGCGCTGGTGTAAAATCGGAGTGCAAATTGCCAGAAGTAGCGGGAAGCGAACAAAAGTGCGATCGCCAAAATGCCTGCTCCTGCTATCCAAAGTATATCACCTCTGCCTAACATTGTTTCTGCCGGGACTGTGGTCAAAAAAGCAACCGGGACTATGAACGTAAAGAAAAATCGATAAGCTGCGGGATAAGCTACCATGGGAAATCTACCAGCTTCTAACAATCCTCTGAGGACTTCAGTAACGTTATAAATCTTGACAAACCAAATACTGGTTGCGCCCAACATAAACCAGATACTGTAAAGACTCACCATGCCAAATAACAGCGGTATTGCAGTTAGGAAATAGTTGCTGATTTCTACTCCCAATTTGTTTGCCGAGTACAGCAGCAACACCCCGCCGAAGATGATATCGGGTATTCCCCACGGAGATACAGTGTTTGCAGACAGCCAGAATTGGGAACTTATGGGTTTGAGGAGGACAAAATCCAGGGTGCCTTGCTGCACTCGATCGACAATCCGGCTAAGATTAGGTGCGAGAAAGGTTGAGGAAAAACCCTGCAAAATCGTGAAAATGCCCAGTACAACTAGGGCTTCTTCCCATTTCCACCCAGAAAATGTGTTACCGTTTCGGTAGAACAGAAACAGCCCAAACAAACTACCAGTCAGGTTTCCGATACTGCTGAGAGTCGCGAGGACAAAATTGATGCGGTATTCGAGTTCTGCCGCCATCGCCGCCCCCCAAAATAGTTTCACTACGTGCACATATCGTCCCATATTTATCGCCATTTTTGATCCTGGAAATACTTTCAATCGTATTGTAAAGCTGCGATGAAGTTAATTGCTGATTCGGCTTCCCCTTTGACTATAATTTTAAGTTATTTAAACAATGTACCTAAGTATTATTACTGTATAAAGTATTAAGGTTATTAACAAAAACGTAATTAAATTTACAGATTATTAGCACAGAATTAATTATCTGCTAATAATCTGTGGTTTCCTGTCGGTTCCTACCCTACTGAGATACAAAAGTTTACATCTATATATTTGTAATTGTTATATGTTACATATCTTAATATTATAAATATTTGAAAAACATCTCCTGTTAGCTAAAACTAGCCCTTAGTATGGTGCATACGTACTCAGAAGCAACGGGTAATCAGTACGAAACTGAATACGACAAATTTACTTAGTCCCGAATATCAACAATACTTAAGAGATAGAAGATATGGATGCCTTAACAATGTCGAGACTGGGAGTCAAGCACACTAAGAGTGCAGTAGCCGAATCCCTGAGAATCAACACCGGATATGACATAACCAGCCCAGTCACTTTTTACGGGATTGTCAACGAGCACTGCAATGTTAAATGCCGTCAGTGCGAGTATTGGCGACTCAAAGAATATAAAGATGAAATGACCATCGAAGAATGGCAAAATGCTCTCTTAAGTATCAAAGAATTTGTGGGGGAATTTTCCATCAACTTTAGCGGTGGCGAACCTTACATTAAAAAAGGTTTTCTTGACTTGCTGACTTTTGCCAACAAAAATGGGATTCACGCCGGTGTCACCACAAACGGCTATTGCATGACCAGGGAAAACGCAGCCAAAACAGTCGCTGCTCGTCCTTTTAATGTGAATATATCCGTTGATGGACCCAATGCAGAACTACACGATTATCTGCGCGGTCAGCCGGGATTGTTTGACAGGCTTTCTAAGGGAATTGGATATCTGCGGGAGGAACAGGAAAAACAAGGGGTTCTGTTTCCCATCAACGTCAAACCGACGCTGAACCGACTAAATTTCCGCCACATGGAAGAGATAGTAACCTGGGCTCAACAAATTGGAGCGACAACGGTGAATTTCCAACCAGTAAATCATTGGACACAAGAAACCTATGAGGAATTGTGGGTGGAAGAAGAGGATTCCGAGGAGTTTTCGCAGGTAATTGAGCGCCTAATTGAAATGAAGAAGAAAGGTGCGCCAATTATGAATAGTGACGAAGTATTGCGTCTAATGTTACCTCACTTCCGCGACGAAAAAGCCCCCGATGGAGTTCGCCCTTGTCGGGTAGGACTTCGGAATTACTGGATTGATACCCGTGGCGATGTCAAACTTTGCGACGAATATCCAGTAATTGGGAATGTGAAAGAAGAAAGTGCTCGCGCTATTTGGTACGGCGAAAAAGCTCAGAAAGTCCGCCGGGATACTCTGAATTGCGGTAAGCTTTGCCTGATTACCTGTGTGTCGCAAAAGACGATTTTGGACAAGGTAAAAATGGGTTTGAAATTGTTAAAAAATTAAAGCAGAACCACAACCTCAATCCTTTACAGAAACGAGACCAAGCCTCCCTAAAATGCCGGAATGTCATTCTCTAAACCCTAGAAAATAGGGTATTAGTGCATTGATATTCCGGCATTTTAGTGACCTAGTTAGTGCCAACTTTTTTCAATCGCACAGTCCTGGATGTACGGGGGGCCAACAAGCCGGTTTCTGGGTCAATATCTCTCGGATAGAGCGACGATTTTTTCTCATAAACCGGGTTTTTTGCGTCCAGGACTGTCGCAGATACTGTACTCGATGAACCTAGAATAGGCTGTATGTTTTAACTCAAGTAGGACTTAGGCACAGGAAAGGAAAAATCTAGGGTTGGGTCATAGGCTGTGGTAAAGTTTCGTCCATGGGGCACGGGGGGAACCGCTGTTCCTGAACCCTAGGCGCTATGCCAGATCTTACCGATAACTATGCTGCGTAAGTCATCATAAATTTTTTAAATTTGTGCTAAGTCTTGACTTACAGACTTACAGAGTGAAAATATGCTAAGACCCAAGCAACAAACCAACGCACCTATGAACCTGTCACTGAAGTTAGGGGGCAAAAGTCCCACACCCACAAAAACTTACCCAACACAGCATCTCAACGCCATAGGGTTACGGACATTACTCGTGGCTGCTTCCATAGCCTCTGTCTGCGCGAGTTGTCAAAGCCCGCAAACACCCACCGCCACAAGTTCCGGTAGCACTCCCAGCAGCACTCCCGCAGCCTCTCCCGTTGCAGTTAGCAGTCCTGCCGACCCCAACACTGTCAAAATTGTCTCTATGCTGCCGATGACAGGTAGTGCCTTGGGTCAAGCTCAAACAATGGTCAATGGGATTAAACAAGCCCTGGCTGAAACCGATTCCAAAGCCTGCGACGGCAAAATCAAAATGGAATATGAAGTGCTCGATGACGCCACTGCTGCGGCTGGCAAATGGGACCCAAGCCAAGTTACGTCCAATGCTAATAAAGTAGCAGCCGATGGTTCGGTAGTTGCTGCGATCGGTCACTATAACTCAGGCGCTGCCAAACTTTCAATTCCCGTGCTCAACCAAGCTAATGTAGTGATGGTGAGTCCGGCAAACACCTATCCGGGCTTGACAAAACCAGGAAAAGGTGAGCCGAAAGAACCCAATGTTTATTACCCCGCAGGCACTCGCAATTTCAGCCGGGTTGTCCCGGCTGATGACCTCCAAGGTGCTGTCGCGGCTAACTGGGCGAAATCTTTAGGAGTTAAAAAAGTCTATATTCTCGATGACCAAGAGCTCTACGGCAAAGGTATTGCTGATATTTTTGAAGCAACGGCTAAAACTTTGGGAATTGATGTCCTCGGTCGTGAGGGAATTGATATCAAAGCGAGTGATTATAAAGCTTTAATGAATAAGATCAAAGCTTTAAATCCCGAAATGATTTACTTTGGTGGTACGACCCAAAGCAATGCCGGACAAATAATTAAAGACATGAGAAATGTGGGTATGACACCTGAAGCAGTCAAATTTATGGGTCCCGACGGCATTAAAGAGCAAGCTTTAATTGATGCTGGAGGCAAGGATGCTGAAGGTGTTTATGCTACCTTTGGTGGCTTACCTCCAAAAGAATTGACTGGTGAGGGTGCGAAGTGGTACGCCGGTTACAAGGCAAAATATAATGCTGAACCGGAAGCTTATGCAGCTTATGCTTATGAATCGGCTAAGGTAATTATCGGCGCGATTAATAAGGTTTGTAAAAATGACCGCGCAGCTATCCGCGATGCTGTTTTGGCAACTAAAGATTTTAATGGGGTACTTGGTAATTGGAGTTTTGATGCTAATGGTGATACTAGCTTGACTACTATGTCAGGAAATGTTGTTAAAGGTGGGAAGTGGGAGTTTGTTAGCCCGCTTAAGACTGAATAATTAGTTAGTTGTCAGTTGTCAGTTTAACTGGTTAACTGGTTAACTGGTTCCCCGGCTCTGCCTGGGAACCGATGTCTAGAGGCTCTGCCTCGCTTTTCTAGTTAACTGGTTCCCCGGCTCTGCCTGGGAACCGATGTCTAGAGGCTCTGCCTCGCTTTTCTAGTAGGAAAATTGGAGGCAGAGCCTCCGGATCTGCGTTCCCAGGCAGAGCCTGGGAACGAGTAGAAATTCCCGATTTCCAATTCCCAATTCTCAATTCCCAAATAAATGAAAAACTGGAAAAGTATTCTCTTATATATAGGTGTAGTTTATATAGTTTTGTTGTTGGGTCCGATCGCCGGATTTGATTTACCCAAAATTATTGGTGAAATAGTCAAAAGTCCTGAAGTTCTGATTCAACAATTGCTAGTGGGTTTGGTCAACGGGGCGCTGATTGCAATTATTGCTTTGGGTTACACGATGGTTTATGGGATTATTGAGTTAATCAATTTTGCTCATGGCGATTTGTATATGTTGGGCGCTTTTGCTTCGCTGACTGTATTTGGGGCATTTGGCATTCAAGACGGTGCACCTTTAGGTATTGCGATACCGGTGATGTTAATCGCTTTGGTTGTATGTTCGGTGTTTTGTGCGGGTCTGAATATTGTGGTGGAAAAGTATGCTTATCGACCTTTGCGAAATGCTCCTCGTTTGGCTCCGTTAATTTCGGCGATCGGGGTTTCGTTTATTTTCCAAAATATGGGATTATTTTGGGGAGGATTGAAAGCTTTTTTTCCGGTGATGGGTTCTAATTCGGCTGCTCCGAAAAGTTTTCCCGATTTGTTGCCACGAGTTGATATTCTCAAAGCTATGGGAATTGAAACGACTATTGTATTTACTACTAAAGATTTAATTGTGTTGGTAGTAGCTGTGGTATTGATGGTTTTGCTTCATGTGTTTGTGCAGTACACTCGTCTGGGAAAGGCGATGCGGGCAACGGCTCAAAGCCGCGATGCTGCTAAAATTATGGGGATTAATGTGGATCAGATTATTGCTCTAACTTTTTTGATTGGTGGGGCTTTGGCTGGTTCGGCGGGAATTTTGGTGGGTTTGTATAACAATACTATTGTGTTTACGATGGGGTTTACGGCGGGTTTGAGGGCTTTTACGGCGGCGGTTTTGGGGGGAATTGGTAATATTGTGGGGGCGATGTTAGGAGGGGTTTTGATTGGGGTGCTCTCGTCTTTGAGCGATCAGTATTTGTCGAGTCGCTGGACTAATGCTTGGGTGTTTGGGGTTTTGGTGGTGATTTTGGCTTTTCGGCCGGGTGGTTTGTTGGGTGAGAATGTTCAGGAGAAGGTTTGAATGTGCTCTTTTGAAATAATGGCAAAAGATACTTTAACTGGTTCCTAGGCTCTGCCTGGGAACCGATATCCAGAGGCTCTGCCTCGCTTGGTAAAATTGGAGGCAGAGCCTCCGGATCTGCATTACCAGGCAGAGCCTGGTAACGAGTAGTACTTTAACTGGTTTAACTGGTTCCTAGGCTCTGCCTGGGAACCGATATCCAGAGGCTCTGCCTCGCTTGGTAAAATTGGAGGCAGAGCCTCCGGATCTGCATTACCAGGCAGAGCCTGGTAACGAGTAGTACTTTAACTGGTTCCTAGGCTCTGCCTGGAAACCGATATCCAGAGGCTCTGCCTCGCTTGGTAAAATTGGAGGCAGAGCCTCCGGATCTGCATTACCAGGCAGAGCCTGGTAACGAGTAGTACTTTAACTGGTTCCTAGGCTCTGCCTGGAAACCGATATCCAGAGGCTCTGCCTCGCTTGGTAAAATTGGAGGCAGAGCCTCCGGATCTGCATTACCAGGCAGAGCCTGGTAACGAGTAGTACTTTAACTGGTTCCTAGGCTCTGCCTGGGAACCGATATCCAGAGGCTCTGCCTCGCTTGGTAAAATTGGAGGCAGAGCCTCCGGATCTGCATTACCAGGCAGAGCCTGGTAACGAGTAGAATTTGGTTCGCGCGGTGTGTTTGTGGATTTGGGAGCTAAAAAGCTGCTAGCAGCCGAACGCGAAGGACAAAGAATTGCAGTTGAAATCAAAAGTTTTGTCGGCAAGTCTCCAGTCAAAGATTGGGAAAATGCGATCGGTCAATACACACTGTATTGTTTTGGCGTTTCATTCGCCGGAAGTACGCAAACATACTGGATTTGCGATCGCCTAAAAAATCGATCGCGATCGCATTAAATATTACCAGGTTTAAGCCAGCCAAAAACTTCGCCTAAAGTTAACTGCATTGGCGGCATAAATTCGGGAACCGGAAGTATATCTGTCGCTTCTTGCAAGGAAATCGGCTGCTGCTTTGCGGGATAAGCTAAGATGTTTTTCTCATCTGGATCGAGTAACCAACCCATCTGGCAACCGGCGTTCAAACAGTGCAAAATATTGTTGGTAACTTTGGTTTGGCTTTGGCCTGGGGACAAAATTTCGATCGTCCAGTCTGGGTGAGCATTAAATGTATTGGCAATTTCGCCGTCAGCATCTAGGGGAATGCGATTCCACACAAAAATCGCGACATCGGGAACAATCGAACGTCCCCCAAAGGTGCAACGAAGTTCTGGAAATGCCCAAGCAATCCGCTGAGGTTTGCCCACTGCATTAACTGTCGCGATCAGTTCTCCCTGAATTGTACTGTGTTTTCCTTTTGGCATAGGTTTTTCTAAAATAGCACCGTTGACGTACTCGCTAGCGGGTTTGGTTTCTGGCAGTTGCAAAAACTCGTCTAAGGTGATAGTTTTTTTTGGAGCTTGTACCATATCGCGATCGCCGGTTTGAAGTGTGTTGCGGTAATAGTCCCAGTATATTTCAATTTTCGTCGCTTTTGGTGCAACAATCGAACTCAAAAGACTTTAAACTGTACCTAGTCTCCCAGTTTCCAGACCAAGCAGTCTAGGGAATTGGTTGAGGCAGAAGTTGGCACAGCCCCCGTCAGTCGGATCTATACTGCAACTCTTAGCCTTCTTCTATTTGGCGCATGACTAATAACTACTGACTAATAACTAATGACTAATAACTAATGACTAATGACTAATAAAATAATCAAAGCAATTAAATCTAGTGGTCTTTTAGGGGCGATCGCCTCTTTGACAGTCCTCCTATTCGGCGGCTGGAGTGGAACTGTCATCGGCTGGCTGATGGGAACAGCCGCAGGCTTTATGGCTGGTCAAGAACAAAAGGCTTACAACCCGAAAATGGGTGCGATAATTGGCAGTTTAGCGGGCTTGGGCTTGGGAGTTTGGCTATTAGTTGCTAGCGTGGTAGAAGGGGTGGTAGTTAGACCTTTTTCTGGTCAATCTGCGGTGGATTTAGCGACTACTTTGCTTTATGGACTTTGCAGTTTGGCGATCGCAACTTTTACCGCTACATTAATGGGTGCTCTACAAGGTTTACCAAATGAACGTCAGCGATTGGCAACTTTGGTAACATTAGCTTTTATTCTAATTCTGTTTCCGTTCATTGATATTCAGGCTAAAACTGGTTGGATTGCGACTGTAGTACAGATTCAAATCTTTATTATGTTGGCGCTGGGTTTAAACATTACTGTGGGTTTTGCGGGGTTGTTGGATTTGGGATATGCGGCGTTTTTTGCGATCGGCGCTTACACCACGGCTTTGCTATCTTCTGGACAGGTAAATATTGCTTGGAATTTTTGGATAGTTTTGCCGATCGCCGCCGGTGTAGCTGGCATATCGGGCGTAATCCTGGGTATTCCGACACTGCGGCTCAAGGGCGATTATTTGGCAATTGTTACCCTCGGCTTTGGCGAAATTATCCCGGTTGTATTTAGGAATTTAACCGCGATTCGCATCGACGAACCAGTCTCAAAGATTGTGGCTTCGTTGTTGGGGAAACCAGAATTGGTGCTTTGTCTCGTTGGGTGCGATCGGCCTTTTAACCTCACCGGTGGCGAAGCAGGAATCAACCCGATCGGGCGTCCATCTCTCCCCATCATCGGCACTTTCAGCACCGGCAACTACTTTCCCTGGTACTACCTAATTTTACTATTAGTAGTCTTCTCATACTTTATGATTTCCCGACTCCGAGATTCCCGCCTAGGGAGGGCATGGAATGCCATGCGCGAAGATGAATTAGCGGCTAGTGCCATGGGCATTAACCTCGTCAAAACCAAACTTTCGGCTTTTGCGATGGGAGCAACCTTTTCGGGGTTTGCAGGCGCGTTTTACGCCGCATACATCAGCGCCATTTTTCCCAGCGTCTTCGATTTTTCAGTCTCCGTAATCATCCTGTGCATGGTAATTTTAGGAGGCTTGGGCAACATGACCGGGGTAATTTTGGGGGGTATCATTATCATGTCTGCCGATCGCCTCTATTTACCCCAACTAGCCCAAGTCCTTAAAGGTTTTCTGAATACTTTTGTACTACCCAGGATTGCAATCCCCCAGTTAGCAGACTTTCTCGCCACCAGTTTAGACCCGATTCAAATGCGTTTATTTCTATTTGGTCTAACTCTAGTTGTCATGATGATTGTCCGCCCCGAAGGACTAATTCCAGATAAAATTCATCAAGCAGAACTGCATGAGGATGCTGAGGCTAGCAATGAATCTTTAGCAGATGCGAGAAGTCAATAATAGTAGAGGGAAATAAGCGATGAGTAATGTAACTGGTACTGCTTTTGTTGTGGCAGAATTTAGAGCAGAATAAAATGCAGTAGGGTGCGTCAGTCAAGAGATTTGACTCAACTCAAATAATATTCTGCTGACGCACCTTACCAAACTTTGTCTGTACGCTATAAAATGCAGGAGGGTGCCTCAGTGATTTCTTGGACAATCGCAAACCATTTATTAAGTCAATCGAATTCGCAAACAATCAATCAGATTATGTTTAGTCAACCAATCTTCTACCTCTGGCGTTAAAAGACTCCGGGTAGCACCCTCATTAGCAGCAACTCTCAGAAAATTCAGCACTGCTTCAGGAACTTCATCAGCATCTAGGCGATCCCAGCACTGCTTTAATTGCTCAATTAGCCGATCGACTTTATCAAAATCCTCACTGCTTTGGGGAATTGAGTTAGACTCCCGAATTTGCACATCTAAATTTCTAATGCTTTGGACAGTTGGCTTAAATGCCGAAACTTTATCCAATAAATTTAGGATTTCATTATTAGTGCTGGGCATTTTTTGACTTCGGTAGACCAGCCAAGATTGATTCAATTGCTCTTTCAGAGAATTTTGTAATTGCTCTATCCTAGAAGTGAAATTCTTTTTGTTAAAATTTTCATTTGGTATAATCCATTCAGGATTTTTTTTAAATTCTGCCTCAACATTAGCAATAAATGTCAGCAGAATCTCAGCCTTTTGAGTTAAATGAAAATTGGTAATTCCTTTTTGATGAAAAGCTCTCAAACATTGAACGAGAGGTAGAGTTCCAGCGACAGCTTGCTCGATTTGTTGTTGTCGAGATTGAAAGCCTTCAAGATTGGTTGCATACCTCTGAAGATTAATTTTATTTTGAGATAACTCAATCAGTTGAGTGGATTTTTCGAGAAGCATATTATCTATCCTTTAATTTCAGTAATTAGATTTCGCAGTTTAGCCAATCCATCTTCAATAGCTCTATGGCAAGATTCTACTGTTGCACCACCAGACACTTCTAATTCCTCAATTCGGTTATTAACCTCGATTAGAGAATTATCAAGAAAATTGTTAGTGTTTCCCAGAAATTCCGAACCCTCAATCATTGCTTTTTGATGATTTTCACTGACATCTTTAAGCAGCTTGCTCGGTTTACTATCTGGGTTATCTTTCTCAGCTTGCACGCGCTTCATTGTTCCCAAATAGCTAGAAAGCTTAACACGATTAAACTGTTCCAACACAGATTTTAGCTCATCGACACTCTTTCTGCCTCCTCGAAATACACCAGCTTCTTGCGAGCTATCGATCGCCCGCTTTACTAAATCGGTAACATCTTTTTTCTTGATGTCTTCCCCTAATTCAGCTACTAGATAATTGTAAACAGCAAGTTGGCGATCGCACTCTTCTTGAATCGCTTTTTCTAGCAGTTCATCCGCAGCTTGACGCGCTTTATCGATTTCGGGAAACTTCTCTCGAACATCTGGCGGAATTTCACATTGAGGTTGCCAAGATTTGCTAACCTGTTTCAATGGGTCTAGGATTTGTACAACATCAATAATCTGAAATTGTTTAGAACTTCCTTTTGTGCAAGCTGTGCGACTGGTAACAATTTGTAGTAAAGCTTCGCGGTGTTTTTGCAAGCTATTAAATAGCTTTTTCCAGGTAGCTGAACGATTTTCTAAATCTTTGGCTTCTAAATCCAGAAACAAACTATTAATCAAATCTTCCATCGAATTTGTAGAATGTCCGGCCATTGTTGCGGCGATCGCCAGTAGCTCAACTGCCGCAGGGACAGGGTTCCAGGGTTCCCCAGATTCGCGGGGATACAGGCGAATCTGGTCAACAACATATTGACTCCATTTTTCCAGTTGTTTGGCGTAGGTGCGAAAGTAGCGATCGCCATCGTGGAACTTCCAATGCTTGTAATGGTTGTACTGCAAAATTGCTTGGAAGGCGATCGCCGTTTCCCGAAACTCATCTGCATCGTCAGGATTCAGAGGAAGAGATAGTTTAACTCCAGAAATCGTCTCCCTCGTCACTTTTGGACTAAAAAAAGTAATATTTCTGCTTTTAAAATATGTCGTCCCACTACTAGAAAAAACCCCCTTAAGCAGCATTTCCGTGTCCCATTCGATCCGCTCGCCGATAGCTGAGTAAATCAACGGCCGCAGTTCCCCAGCGATATCTTGCGGGAGAATTTCTTGATTGTTCCACCTATCAAGAATTTCTTTTTGCCTAGTCAGCTTGTCGGGAACTTGTCCGGCTGCTGTCAGATTTTTTTTAGTTTGAGATTGTGACTCAACTTGATACTTACTAACAGAAGACCTAGACTCTTTAGCACCCGAAACTGATGATGATTTTTTTGTAGGCTGAACCTTCACGCCCAGCGCCGGAATATCAAATGCAGAGTGAACTTCTGGGTGCAGATCGCAAAGCTCATTACTATCCGTCCACCAATCGAGAAGAATCTGGCGGCGATCGCAATTTTGTGGGTCTTTGGCTTTAATATCTTTCTGAAACATTGTATCCAGCAACCTATTGCCAAAGTGTTCCCGCACAGAAATAGCAGGAAAATTTCCCTGCTCAATATCAGAAATAGAATTTTCTAGCGTCCACTTAAGAACATCTTTAATCAAAATCCGAGGGTTAAAATTGCCGGGATTGACTTTAGCAAGCATTTGTTCTAATCCTTCAGGCGTAAAAGGATACAAACCAAAACCGTCTGCTTCTGCAAAACCCGCATGACAAGCTAGTTTGTGTTCGCATTCATTGCAAGCACTAGGTAGAGATTCTCGATCCGAATCTTCGCGATTGCGAGAGTCAGCCCACCAATTTTGAATTGTTTTATCCTCCAAACGCACCGCGTTGAGATATCGACCCACAAATTGTTTGATATCTGCATAATTCACTAAAGATTGTTCGCCAACTGTGCCAAGGTCAAGATTAACGCTAAAAGTAATCCGCTGTTTTACAGTATCTAACCTCAGACTGTCAAAATAGCCCGTAGTACAAGCTAGCGCCGTTCGGATCGCGCACAAATGTTTGCCACCCGCTTGTTGAGGTTGCGCTAAAACAGCTTCTAAAACTTCGCGATCGATGCCTTGCAATTTAGCAAAATCTTCAATCAGCAAAACTAACTCTATTCCTTGTTGGGCTAAAGTTTCGCGAACTTCCCCCATCAATCTTTGTAAATCTGCGCGCCCCAGGCTCAAAACCTGAGCTATGGCTTCATCTAAATGTCGGTTCAACCAATGTACAGTTGCCATTTGAGTATCCTCATCGCCGATGAGTAAGCTATAAAAATCCCGCGCAGACTGCCCAGCTTTTTGCAAGTTTAAAACATTGAGAGGCAAGTCATTTAGCGAAAAATGCCGTCGTTCTTCCACAACTTCTACCGTATCTCGCTGTCCGAGAATGTGGATAACCAATTGATGGATAATACCTCCATCCTTTAGCCAGTATTCTTTTCGGAAAAATGGATCGTATAGGAAAGAATCCACAGCACCAACTAGGTAATTTTCCACATCCGACAGTTTTGTGCGATCGCCCCGACCGTTTGGGCCAACAGCAGCCGCAAGCTGATTCAGAAGTTGTTCCCGCGCTTGGGCTTCTGTCAAGCTGCTAGTGGCTCGATTTAAACGCTGCCGGTATTCATCAAAACTTGCTCCTGGCATCCCTTCTAATATTAAACTGAGAATATCTTTGAGATTCGTTCCTATTTTGGGTATGAGCAAAACTCGGCGCTTTTGGGTCGATTCAATATTCGCAGCTAGCCAGCGAATCAGGTGAGATTTTCCCGTCCCCGAACTGCCTAAAACTGGCACGAAAGCGAAATCTTGTTCAGCGAGAAAGTCTTTCAGAAATTGTTCCTCACTGTAGGTAACACGCGACGGTGCATCGATAAGTTCCTGGCGGTACATGGCGATCGGATGGTGAGTTGCCACAAATATACTATCTGGAGTTTGGGTAGCCTCCACACCCATCACGCGGCGAACGCGATCGACATCCCAGCAAACAAATTTTGTAAATGTCATAGTTCTACTTCCGTCCAAATAATATGAGAAAATCCTTCTTCATTTCCTACTCCGGGAAAGATGAATAAATCTGCATCAGACTCTTTTTTAAGCTGGATGCAACCATCATCCTGAAGGCGAAATAAAGCAAAAGCCGTGCTAGTTGATAAGTGATTTGGTAAGCGATCACCAATTTTTTCTTCTACCTGTTCTCGAAATTTTCCAGTTTCAAACAGAGGACATTTTTTAGCAAGGCGATCGAGAAAATCTCGAATTGAAAGTTTAGCTTTTGCTTCTCCTTGAAATAAATCCTTTAAATTTCGTCTGAGATAAGCAGTTGGCTCAGCCACAACAAGTCTTTTGTTTGAATCTGAAGCATGACCCCAAGCAAACCCTAAATAACACATCCAGTCCTCGACTTGACCAAACAAACTATTGCTGGATATTTTCAAATCTAAAGACTCAGCAACTCTCTGTTCGGCGACGCGCTGTTCTACTTCTTGCCATGTACCGGGAGCATCATAAATATCCTGTGCTAAATACCATGCTATTAACCGACCTAAATCTTCTTCATCTTCGTTATCAGAAGCAAACAATAGCTGTACCAGCGTATCGGGTAACAATTTATCACCCATTTTAGGATGTCGAGATGCTTCGGGAAGGTCAAAATTTATAGCAATATCATCATTGTCTGCGATTAATAAGCGACATTTTATGCTTTCTCGCAGTGCAGCATCAAACATCGGATGTTCGGCACTTTTGTTTCTCCCTTCTGACAATTCATGTGGAGAAAGTAGCCGAGTGAGTTTTTCCTTGTTTTCGCGCTGTTTGGGTGCTTCAAGTAAATATCTAAATATTCCTCGCATTCGGCTAGGAGTAGCCAAAGCAGTTTTTAAGACGCTCATAAATTAACCTCCCTGCAAAAGTGGTCAAACATAAAAAATTTCCCATAAAAAATATCAATCAGCTTGCGGTCATCGCGGCTCGGATCGGGTGTATCGACAGGAAGCACGATAATCAGCGGAGCTTGAGAAGTTCTGTTGAGTGACAGATAGTTGTGAGGGATAGTCTTTCCGGGCGGATGAAAGATAAGGGTGGGAATGGGCGGCATCAGCAGAGGCTCGTATTTTTGAAACAAAAATATACAAGCATCGGCTATCCGATTTGTTTCTTCAATCAATATACTCGGAAATTCATCAGAAACCACCAGATTATTAATTCCCTGCTCGATTAACCAGTTAAAAAGTTTAGGGCTTTTGAGTTTCCAGCTTTGAGCTTCAAGAGACTCATAGAAAACTAGCATTAATTTATTTCCTCCTAGCAATCGTTTTAGTTTTTCACCTACAAAAAAATTCGGTTTTTGCCATACAGGTAATGGCGCGGGCATAATTCCCGAAAACTCTGGTTCCCTGTTTTTTCTGCAAACAGGACATCCACCGCAAGCGGGAGAAACTCTGACCAGTTTTCTCGGTTCTGGCATTACACGGGCGGGAATAGTGTAAGCTTCAGCAAAGATTTCGGAAATACAGCGTTTCGGCCGTAAAACCTCGCGCATCAATTGCAGGTTTTTATAGCTCCAGTTTTGGCGCTGTTGGCGAATTGGCTCTACTTTATGTTCCCAAGTTTGACGATTCAGATGCGATTCATCTCGGATGCGGATGAACCGGGACTCTCTGTGCAGTTCCCAAGCTTCGTTATAAGCTGCTTCCGATTTAAAATTTCTTCTTCGCGGCGGTTCATCGGCATCAATATCGATTAAACCCGATCGACTCATCAGCGTTAAAGTGCGGATATTCCAAGCCTGATTTTGTTGGCTGTTCATGTCAATGTCTCCTGGTTGTAAGGATGGAGGAATATTGACGGGAACGCGAAACCGCCCATCGGGGAGAATTTCTTTCCTCAAAAACATACTTTCCCACCGCTGAAAACCCCGATCGATCGTAATGGCAGATTTGTCATTAAGCGATTTGGCAATCTCTAAGTCTTCATTGGTGTGTAAGGTGAGCGAGATTGCTGCCTTGCCGTCTCGACCTCCTCGACCCACTTCTTGATAGAAACGATCGATCGTTTCTGGAATGCAAACATGAATTACTGCCCGAATATCTGACTGATCCACACCCAATCCAAAAGCAGAAGTAGCAACAACTATATCAACTCGTCTCTCGCGCAAGTTTTGAATCAGTTGAGAGCGTTCTAGCGAGCTCGATTCTCCCGTCATAATGGCACACCGTTGGAATCCAGCACGCAATAAATCCTGTTTCCATCGCCTGACATCTTCGCGTTTTGTGGCGTAAACAATCAGAGGGCGGGGAAGATGATAAACTGCTTCAATTAATCGCTGTTTCCTGACTTCTTCACTTTGACACCAAGCAAACCAGTAGGACGGTTCCGGTCGCAACTGTACGGCAGATATCACTTGAAAAGGGCCGGGTTTCCCAAATAAAGTTTCCAGGGTATCTAAACAGGATTCTGTTAAGGTGGCAGTCAGCAATAAAGTTGTAAAAGAAGTTAAGCGCAACAAATCTCTTCGCAAACCTGGGAGTTCTTGAAAAGCGGGACGGAATTCATCGCCCCACTGTTCGACGATATGCGCTTCATCTATTACGAAATACCGCAGCATTTCTGATTTGGCGGCTTCGTAAAGAGCCGGTGCCAGAGAATTCATCAAGCTTTCGGGTGATGTGAAAACGATTCGCTGAGTGCCGTTGCGAATGCGATCGCGAATTTCTTGCCGTCTCTCTTGTTCTTGCCCAAACTCGTCGCCATAATAGGCAGTGGCATGGTTAACAAAACGTTTCAAAGCTCGTTCTTGGTCAAGGGCTAGTGCTGTAGTTGGTACTACAACAACTGTTACACCAGCATTTTGCGATCGCACCAGCGCCGGCAGTTGAGCGCAAAGACTTTTCCCCGATCCAGTAGGCAGATTAATCGCTAGTGTCGAATTGTCAGGAGCAGTTAAAACAGCACGAATTGCCTCGCGCTGTCCCACACTCCGGTAATTTTTCCTATCCACCAATTCCAGAAACGGATCTCCCTCTACTGGCTCGTAATTGCGGCGTTTTTTCTCATCAAATACGGGTTTATCTGGGGGATATTGTGCGGAAAAATCTAGCCAATCAGGCTGCCAAGGGTGAGCGCTAATCAGATAGTAATCCGCACCTTCGATCAAAATATCGATACCGCTTTGTTGCCACATTTCGCGATCGGGAAAAAGAGAAGTCCGAGGTATTTTCAAAGTTGGGGGTATCCCGCCCTTTTGCTCGTATTCTCGCCGCAGAACCTGACGGATCAGAGCCGCAATATCTCCCATTCCCGGCGCATAAGAAGTTCCCGCAGCATCCAAAGTTTCCAGCAAGCGCCTGTAACCGGCTTCTGAAAACGGACTTGTATCGGCAGGAATCTTACCTGTTTGGAGGATTTCTCTGAGCTTTTGAAAAGAATCAGCCATCACTCATCTCCCCCTTCCTGAGATTCAACCGGAGGTCGCCCAGAAACAACAATGAATCCTACAGAATCAAGCTTGGTTCGGGGATAGCGAATCCCTTCTAACATAGCTTGACTTAAAGCAGTTTCTATGTTAAGTTCCTCGGTTAGTAAAGAATGCGAAGTTTGTTCGCTTTCAGCCATTCGGTTGAGGCGCAGTCGCAGTTGGTCTAGTCTATTTCCTAGTTTCTGGTGGGCGATTCGGGCGCGCTGTTCGCAGAGCGAGATGAAAAAAGTGCGATCGCGCAACAGTATTTCCGAAGTCTCACGCGCCTGACTGCACAAATCAGGCCACTTACTCTCATCAACAAACTCATTGAGAACCGATAATCGACTTTTTGCTAAATTATAATCTCGGCATGGATGAGAACTTTTACCCTTGTACGAACCTTGCAGAATCTTCAAAACAGCTTCATCTTCAACAATGCTCATTGGTTCGTAGCGAGTATCAATAAAAATTGTCTCTACGATCGGAGGAAATAACGCATCAGCGCGCCGTTTCACAGATACAAATCTACTTCGATCCAGCTCAAAATCTGTTAAAACTTGCTGGGCTAATTCCAAATCAGCCTCGACTACATAATTAAAGCGAAAACCGAACCATTCCATCCCTTCTCCAGCATCCCAAGATCGATCGCACCGCCACATCGCAAAGGATTGACCTCGGTCATCCCAATGAATGTAAGATGCTAGCGCTTCCACAAATCCTTCCCCAATACGGTAGAGATTGACACCAGGATGTTGAGTTGATATTCTCCGGTTATAAGTACCAGATAGTTTTCCACAATCAGCAAAGTGAGTTCTTAGATCGTGAATGGGAATTAAAGTGCGCGCCGTATGTTTATAATGCTGCACTTTTGCTAAATTCATATCGTCAATTGCCTTGAATTGTAGCGCTTGACAAATCCAGTCTTCAGTTGCTCGTTGGATTTCCTGATGGCGTGCGTCACAATCATCTAAAGCTTGAAAATATTCGGTAGCATTTTCATCCTGAGCATCAATTTCATCTAAAGCATTTTGTTCGCTAATTTTCACTTGTTCCTCAGCGATTCCTTCCCGGATTGAATCGAGTTTTTCTAATAGTCCGCTAGCACCAGATTGAAACAGTCCTGTTTCCAGTTCCGGCAGTTTTTCATCTACATAAAACTGAAGGCTGGCAATTGATTGATGAAAAATGCCGAAACCATCTTTTAAGAATTCATACCAAGCACTGTGAGGGCTATCCTCTAAGTCTGAGCCTGCGAATACTGTAAATTGAACATTTAAAGGGCGACCGATACGATCGATCCTACCAATCCTTTGTTCTAAACGATTTGGCGACCACGGAAGATCGAAATTAATCATCCAGTTCACAAATTGGAAGTTGCGGCCTTCTTCACCAGAGGCATCGCACACTAGGATAAAACAATTGGGGTCCTTTTTAAAGCCATCGAGGTTTTTTTCAACATCAGAGCGTTTCATCCCTAATTGATGGCTAGCTACAGTTCCGCTACCGAAAGTACCTGATAAGCACCGGACAATCTCAGCGCCGGTTTGAATAAAACTGGTAAAAATGATAACTTTTGGTAGGGTATCTCCCGGTATCGGGCGACGAATTCGCTGCTGCACCTGTTCCAGCAATCTATCAAGGTTGCTGCGATAAGATTGAAGTTTCAAACATTCTGACAGATGAGAAAGTAGAACAATCTTGAGTAATTCGATGCGATCGCCTTCTTCAGAAGGTTCTTGAGTAATTTGCAGCAAAGATTGCAGGATTTCTGCTTCTCCTGAAAACTTGGGAGTTTCAGTCAAAATTCGGGCGCTATCAATCCCAAATTCCTGAATGATGCTAGCATGGGAGATAGAATTTAAACGGACTTCAACTACCTGTTGTAAGATTCCCAGCCAAGTACCAGCAGCACGGAATAAAAGCAGAAAAATGTGCTGATATTGTTGTTCATTAGGAGCGACTGTGCGCCATTCATCAATTAGTTCGTGAATTTGGGGCGATCGCTCATCTAAGTCATACTCTAATTTTGGCGTAACATTTCGGTCAAAAATTACATCTTCCACCGCAGCGCGACGGTTGCGGAGCATTCGACGGTGTAACCGATAGGTGTCGCTGATGTGGGTGCGAATCGATCGCACAATTCGATCTCGATCGGCCGGGAGTGTTTCTGGAGAAACCAAACAATTTTGTAATTCCTCTACGAGATTTAGCAGATATTTATCTTCAGCAAAAAGGTTTCGCAGTTGGTTGAGGTTAGTTTTAAGCACAAACGGATTTGCTTTCTCTTTAAATGAGAGTAAAACTCGACCAATTTGTTGGCGGTTTTTCACCCTCGCACGAAAACCTTCTAAATCATCAAGTTGATAAGTGATTGGATCGAGTAAGTGCAGCATCGCCAGGAAATCTTGCTCGTGATTGAGAACGGGAGTTGCAGATAATAGAAGTAGGCGATCGCTTTTGTGAGCGAGGTGTTTGCAAGTTTGGAAACGCCTGCGCTTTATCGAATCTGAAGAGGTAGCCATTGCTGCAATATGATGTGCTTCATCTAAAATCAGGAAGCCCAAATCCGCATTCGGGCTGACTCGATCGACATCCTCTACTGCAAGTACCTGGACACGATTGTCCAAGTCAGAGAGATAGAATTTATGTTCTAATTCTTGAAGCCACTGTTCCCGCAGGTATTGCGGTACAAGCACCACTGCACGTCCCTGCGGTTCATCGAGGAGATACTGGCGAAGAATAGCACCTGCTTCGATCGTCTTTCCCAGTCCAACTTCATCAGCTAAGAGATAGCGTTGAATCGGGTCTTCGAGTACGCGGCGGACAACTTCAACTTGATGGGGATAAAGGTCAATATTAGCAGAAATCAGTCCTGTCATCCCGCGACTGACAGCGCGTTGTTGGATGAGACACTGGACAAAAGCTAAACGTCGATCGTGAAAGTAGGGCGTTTCCTGACCTTTCATCGCTAGAGTTTCGATGGGCTCGTCGATGGGTAGGTTGCAGCGAACGTAAATTTCCTGTTCAGGCACTAATGCTATCTTTTTATCTGGTAGATCGATGCGATACTGACCTTTTTCTTCATCCCAATCAAAAATTCGGCCAATTATCCATGTATCCAGGCTTTCTGGCTGGATGTAGCATCGTGTCTGAGGCGGGAGTTGAACTCTATAAAGCGAAGTTAAGGGTAAGATTTTTTCTAGGCGTTGCCCAATCGAGCAGAAGTATTCAACCGTTGCCGTAGAATAAGATAGCTCGGTAACTTTTCCGATTCCTAAGTCGTTGTTTGGCAAGTTTTCTGCGGAGACGCTTCGCGATCGCACCAGCAAACCAAGCTTCATCATAATTCCGGCCTCAACACTACCCCTTACTAGAGTAGCCGATCGCCCCCGACAAAATATCAGTGTAATTTAATTTTCCAGTCTTTTTGTCCTTCAACTGAAGGGGGAACCTTAAACCGAAACGCAGTGATGAAGCTTAGCCCAAGACTTTCTGTAACGAATTCCGACCCCCAAATCTTTCCGTGTCCTAACGACCATCCCACCACAGCCAAGCTGACGCAATTTAACATATCGAATTTGGTATTATATAGAATCGGCTCTCTAACAGCTTAACCAATATTATAAATATAGAACAAAAATGTCATTATTAGAAGCACAACAACTTACCATGCGATTCGGTGGCTTGACTGCCGTAAATCAGGTCAGCTTAACTTTGGAAAAAGGATCGATCGCCAGTTTGATCGGCCCCAACGGTGCAGGTAAAACCACATTTTTTAATATGCTGACGGGCATTTATAAACCAAGTGCGGGCCAGTTGGTACTGGAAAATAAAAATATTACAGGTTTACCGCCCGATCGCCTGACAACTTTTGGCATTGCTAGAACCTTTCAAAATATCCGTTTGTTTAACAACATGACTGTTTTGGATAATGTGCTAGTAGGTAGACACTGCCGCTTAAAAACAGGTTTATTGGGTGCAATTCTCCGCCCTCCCACTGTGACTTTGGAGGAACGGGAAGCTAAGAAAAAAGCCTTGACGATGCTAGAATTTGTCGGTTTAGGTGCTGCGAAAGCCCCGGAGTTGGCAAAAAACCTTTCCTACGGCGACCAGCGTAGATTGGAAATTGCCAGGGCTTTGGCATCGGACCCGAAAGTTTTGCTTTTAGATGAACCGACTGCGGGGATGAATCCGAACGAAACAGCCGATTTAACTCGCTTTATTTACCGGATTCGGGATGAGTTGGATTTGAGTATTTTGCTAATTGAACATGATATGAAAGTGGTGATGGGCATTAGCGATCGCGTCAGTGTTATGGAATATGGCACTAAAATTGCCGAGGGAACTCCCGATGAAGTTCGCGCTAATCCTCGCGTGATTGAGGCATATTTGGGAAAAGAAGAAGATGCCAACGGGTAGCGCCCTTCACTTTACCCGATCGATATTTGAGCTCGTTCCTCAACTTTTTATTTAACTTCAAACTCAGATAATATAACGAAGGACAAAGCAGAAAGAGTAATTATGTTGGAAATCAAAGACATTCACACCTACTACGGAAATATTCACGCCCTCAAAGGAGTATCGCTAACAGTCTCTCAGGGAGAAGTTGTGACATTAATCGGTAGCAATGGGGCTGGGAAAACTACAACTCTCCGCACGATTCAAGGGCTGCTGCGTCCACGCCAAGGTACTGTGTTATTTGAAGGGAAGCCTTTGGAATCGCTGTCTACAGAGGCGATCGTCCGTTTGGGTATTTCTCAAAGTCCCGAAGGGCGGCTGATTTTCCCGCGCATGACAGTACAAGAAAACCTAGAAATGGGTGCTTATCTCCGTAATGATACTCTCGGTATTAAATCAGACATGGAAAAAGCATTAAATTTATTTCCCCGTTTGCGAGAAAGAATTAGTCAAAAAGGCGGTACTCTTAGCGGTGGTGAACAGCAAATGTTGGCGATCGGTCGCGCTTTGATGTCCCGCCCCCGTCTGTTATTATTGGATGAGCCGAGTATGGGACTCGCACCGATGTTAGTTAGTCAAATTTTTGCGATCGTCCGCGATATTAATGCTCAAGGTACAACTATTTTACTCGTAGAACAAAACGCCCGTATGGCTTTAAGTGTAGCTCATCGCGGTTATGTTATTCAAACAGGTCAAGTTGTAGTCGCCGGTACTGCTAGCGATTTGCAGTCAAATGAAACTGTCCGCAAAGCATATTTAGGTGAAAGTTAAATAGTTATATTGGTTATTTGTTATTTGTTATTTGTTATTGGTAATTGGTTCTTTAACAAATAACCAATTACTAATAATCAATTACCCAATGGGCGATCGCAATTTCCGCCTCTCCAACTCCCGTTCAAAAGCCACGCGCACCTTTTCCCACTCCACTTCCGCTTCAAACAGCCAATCGCTGGCTATTCCAACATCAAAAGTCTGGCTCCCTCCCGACTCAACCGCCGCACGACTAATAGACTCCAACTCCTTACAAACTTCCGAAAAAGACACCGCTCCCAAATTAGCGCTACTGGATTTTAGAGTGTGAGAAGCCAGCTTCAAACTGTCAGCATCGCCACGAAAAATCGCCTCTTTCATTGCTTCTAAATGTCGCGGTACATCTAACAAATAGATATTAATTAAATCTGCCAAAAAGTTGGGGTCATCATCATCATCTAGTTCGCTGAGATTTTGTAAAATTTGAAAATCTATCGGCGAAACATTTTCTGTTTTAACAATAGAAGAACCAGTCCCATAGCCCCTTTCTGATTTGCTAGGAACAGTGCCATTTTGGGAATCATTAACCCCAGTCACTCCATCCAGATTGAAAGGTTGACATTTACTCAGGGCGATCGCCAACTCTTCCCGACGGACAGGTTTAGTAATATAATCATCCATCCCCGCTGCCATACATTTTTCGCGATCGCCCTGCATCGCATTAGCAGTCATGGCAATAATTCTCGGCTTTTTGTGAGCCGGAAATTCCCGACAGATATGGCGCGTCGCTTCCAATCCGTCCATTTCCGGCATCTGCACATCCATGAGCACAACATCGTAAGATTGTCGCTTCAGAATCTCCAAAACCTGCAACCCATTACCAGCAATATCAGCCCGATATCCTATCCTATCGAGCAAATGTATCGCTACTTTTTGATTCACCACATTATCCTCTGCCAGCAAAATCCGAATCGGAGCTCTCTTGTCTCCATCCGGGGAGGAAATCGCCCCCTGTCTCAACACCACAGGAGTTGGCTGCACGCGCTGTTGTGTCTGGGAATTTTCAAAATACTGCAATCTTGAAGTCAAAGTCGCCACACTTGAAACATCCCCCCGGCTATTTCTGGCAGTAACATAGCCAAAAACTTGCACCAAAACATTATAAAACTGAGACTGTTTCAGAGGCTTAGTTAAAAAAGCTGCAAAATGCACTTCTGTAGTTTCAAGTTTTTTCCAAACTTCCGCCTTACTCAAATAAGTAAATAGCACCAAAGGCAGTGGAGTTTTGTGATTACTTTGAATATTTATCCCATTCCTATCTAGGCCTTCACTGTCGGCCAAAAAATTGTGCATTTCAAGTTTCCGAATTTCCACAGCCAAGGCAACACCATCCATATCTGATAAATTCATTGCCAAAATAGCCAAATCTATCTCGGAATTGTGTTGAATTATTTCCAACGCCTCAGCGGCAGAATTTGCCGTCACGGGTATCATGCCCCAAGACTCAGCCTGGGCAATCAAAACTTGCCGATTAATTTCATGATTTTCCACAATTAACAGACGTTTCCCTATCACAAAATCCGGCTGTTTTTCCTCCGCACTACCTTCGATCGCTTCCGCCATCAGCGTAAAATAAAAAATGGAGCCGGTTCCCGATATCGACGGCTCTACAAATTCCGCAGGCGCTTGTCCCACCACACTTTTTCTCAACTCAGGCAGTGATGTTTGGAAATTACTATTTGGCCTAGATACCTGACTAAAAACCCACATTTTACCAGACATCATATCGCTAAGGCGCTGACTGATTGCCAGTCCCAAACCAGTACCCCCGTATTGTCGAGTAGTTGAAGCATCGACTTGTGAAAAAGCTTTAAACAGCCGATCCATCCGGTCTGGTGGAATGCCTATTCCCGTATCTTGGACAGCGAATTGAATTTCGTATTGTTTATTAACTGTTAAGTCTTCCGGGTTAATTACGAACTGTTCTTGTTCTAAACTCTTTTCATCTAAGGGCGAATTTCCCGCAGCACAGGGATGAATTTCTCTAGCGGTACAACGTACTACTATTTCTCCTGATTCGGTAAATTTAACGGCATTACCTAACAAATTCACTAAGATTTGGCGCAGTCTCGTGACATCGCCTAAAATCTTTTTAGGAACTGAAGAGTCGATCAAGTAAGCTAATTCTAAGCCTTTTTCCGAAGCTTTCGGGGCGAGCAATTCTAGAGATTCTTCTATACAGTTTTGTAATTCAAAAGGATGTTTTTCTAAATCTAATTTACCCGATTCTATTTTGGAAAAATCGAGGATGTCGTTAATAATAGTCAGTAAAGCATCGCCACTACTGCGAATCGTTTCGACAAAATCCCGCTGTTCAGGAGTCAGCGCCATGTCTAGCAGCAAACCAGTCATGCCAATTACTGCATTCATGGGAGTGCGGATTTCGTGACTCATGGTAGCTAAAAATTCGCTCTTGGCTTGGTTAGCAACTTCCGCTGCTTGTCGGGCTTGATCTAAAGCTTCATTTTGCTCTGCCAGTTGCTGCTGTCGCTCAACTTCTGTTTCTAAAAGCTTTGCTTGAGCTAAAGTAATGCCGACTTGAGCGGCAACATCTTCTAAAAGTTCTATTTCGTCTGGATTCCATTGACGAGTTGCATCGCACTGGTGCAAAGTAATAATTCCGTTGGGTTTGTTTTGATAGGAAGTGCGAACTGCTAACATCGATTTCAGTCCGATGCGGCGACACATGGGTACTGAGGATTCGAGCAAAGGATCGGCAAACACATCGGGAGATGCTAGGGCTACATCTTCCGAAAGTAGTTTTTCGGTATAGGGGTTGTAAGTTACAGAGAGTTCTAAATCTAAAGCTGATTCGTAGGCTGGTTCTAAGTATTCTGCGACGCAAGGAAGGTGGGGATAGGGTTCGACTAGATAGGTGTGAATTGTACAGCGATTGACACCAAATACGCGGCCGATTTGGGTGGCGGTTGTTTGGACAATTTCTTGGGTATCTAAGGTCGATCGCACTTTTTGAGTGATTTGTTTGAGCAACAAAACCCGCTGGTATTGTCGCTGCAAAGTTAGCTCTCGTTCCTCGCGAGCAATTTCCGAGCCGATGTAATTCCCCATCAACTTTAAGATTTCTAAATTGAGGGGTTTTATAGGAGGTTTAGCGGTGCGGGATGTAAAGCTCAAGGTGCCAAAAACTCGGCCGCCTACCATTACCCGCGTACCCATAAATGCCTCCAGCCGACGCACTGTGTAAGCCGGGTGGTGTCGCCACTGAGTAGTACCCGCGGATTCGATGGAAATAGGTTCTGACGATCGCAACACTTCTCGTTCAAAAGTTCTACTTAAAGCAAAACCGTCTCCTTTAGCAAATCCGAAGGGAAAATCTTCTGGTAAATAAGCCGCCATCACTTCGTAGCGATCGCCCAAAACCCGTCCCAACAGCCCAATATCCATGCCAAACTGACTGCAACCCATTGCCAGCAGCCTCGCCGTGCGCTCATCAAAGGAGCCTTGAGAGCTCACCATTACCTCGTAGAGCGCTCGAATTGCCCTTTCACTTTCCCGCAGTTCCTCAACCCCTTCGACACGGCGGCTGACATCATGCAAAGTCCCCAAAATTCCAACAATTTCACCTTCGGAATTCAGTCTCGCCTGGGCAAATATTTCCACTGAAATAAAGCCGGAACAACTTTTATTGTCTAACTCATCAAAACCGATAGGATACCTTTTCAAAAATTGCACTTCGCGCCGATGAAATTCTGACTTGCGCGCCACCAAAGAATCGAATAATTTGGCACACTGCTGTCGCTCATTGATGTGTATCCAATCTAAAAAATGAGTTTGTAAACTTTCTGCCACTGAATAACCAGTCATGTCCGTCCAAGCACGGCTCAGAAATGTCCAAACCCCTCGCACATCCATCTGAAAAATTACAGTTGCTTTCAGAGAGTCAAATATTTCTGATTGCTGCTGCTCGCTTTCGCGGAGTTTTACCTCTAACTCCTTCTTTTGAGTAATATCTGTATGAGTTCCGACCATCCGCAGTGGTTTTCCCTCAGCATTTCGCAAAACTTGACCCCGGTTGAGCACCCAAATAATGCTACCGTCTTTGGATTGCATCCGGTATTCTGTTACAAACTCCGCTGTTTTTCCTGCTAGGTGATCTTCTACAACTGCTTTGACTAAATCCAGATCTTCGGCGTGAATTCGGCTCCACCATTCGGAACTTCGGTGGTCGATTTCACTCTCAGAGTAACCCAGCATTTCTTTCCAGCGATCGGAATAAAAACAATCATCAGTTTCAATATTCCAATTCCAAATCCCTTGATTGTTGATTTGAAGCGCCAGATTTGCTAGGTCGGAACTTTTTTGAGAGATTTGTTCAATTTCTTGGCGATGCACCGCCGCCATTTTTATTTGTGCAGATAGTTTTTTATATTGGGTGCTGGTAGATTCTAGCTGGCGCTGCAAAGCGATTAAACCCGAATAGAGAGATTTTGAATCCAGGGCTTGCAATAGGATGGTTTTAGGATTAACAATACCGATCGGGTGACTATTTTCGTTGACAACTAATAAAGGCAGTTGGCAGTAGGTTTTTTGCAAAAGACCGATGGCTGTTTCCAGAGTTTGGTAAGGCCGTATCAGGGCTGGCGGGCTGCTGCAAACCGTTCCCGCTTTAGTTTGGTTAGAGTCTATTCCCAGTGCTTGCAACAGCACAATATCGCGGGTACTGACCACCCCAAGCAGCTTGTTGTTGGTAAATTTTGAATTCTGAGTCGTCCCCGTCGCATTTTGTTCAGCGGTTTCGGTGATCAATACATAGTTAACATTGTTTCTGAACATCAGTTGCGCCAAGTAACGAACTGAAGCACTAGCCGGAGCATGAATAATCCGGGAGGCAGCGATGCGAGGGATTTGATAAAGTTTGATTGAGTTAGCTGGCAACTCTAATTTCGGATGCAAACTTGGCGCTGGCGGAGGGGGTGTCAATACCGTTTGAGGTGAGGAAACGCTACTAACTGCTTTTTTTTTCGAGTTCCCAGCATCCTGTAACATTTGTAGCAAGCTTTGAGTGCTAATGATACCGACAAGTTCGTCAACTTCGCTGACGATGGGCAAGTGGCCTATTTGGTTTTTTTCCAGCAGACTTCCCAAGGCAAAAATGTCGGTAATTTGCGATTCTCTGGCTACAGTTACCGTTCTGATCATAATTTGTTCGATCGCAAATCCTTTCAAAGACGCCCCGATCGAATTTAGCTGTACAATATCTCGTTCTGTGATGATACCCAGCACGGGGCCATCAGCCGGATAGCTTGGTTTTGAGCTGTTGAGACTCCGCCCATTTAAATCTGAGTGTACCGGACGCGGTACGGTATCGTAAAAACCTAAATTTTTCCTTGCTGGTGCTGCATTCGGGTCTGTCCAAGTTTCTCGTTGAAAATTCCCGTGCTGTTCTAGCACTAGCACGTAACTCGCCCCTGTGCGACTCATCAGTTCGATCGCCTCTTCTATGGGTGTCTGAGGCGTTACAATGAGGGGATTGCGGTTAATTACCTGATTGAGGGAGGGAATAAACATCAGGGGGCATAGGAGTGATATTGGTTACAAAACCGCGACATCGTAAAGGTTCAGATATTTGGCCGCCACCAATAGATGCTGACGGCTCTGGTAGTCGGGGTAATTGTCAGGATTTTGGCATCATAAACTTATGCGGTAACACTAGACCCAAAATCTCCGATTTTTTTGATTATAAGCCACACTACCAATTGTCTTAACTTTATTTAATCTTCCTTTTGACTCTATCAAAGATTATACTAGAGGACTGTACTTGGCTGGTTAACTCTCTCACTTTTTTCTGGACCATACCGTAATTACTCTCACCTAGGGAAGGGAACTCCCTGGACTTGTGTGAGAGGTCTGACACCTCAATACTCAGAATTCACCAGGCATGGTCTGGCGATCGCCACCGGACGGATTTAAGTATTTGTACCGTAAAATAAGCATCACTAAGTAACCTGGAGCAAAGCAATAACAGAAGTAATATCACTATTTTAAATTTTTCAATAAATCGCCTCAATTTTCATCATTTTTTTGATAAAAAATGGCATCAAAATTTATAGCCAAGTCTAACTTAGGGGTGTAGTTATTAAGTTTACAGAAGTTGTATTTCTTCAAGTTAAACAAGCTTGAGGAAAGGTTATTTACGAAATTTACACTAAAATTTATCACCAAATCCCCATCACTATACAGCCGAGCGCGATCGCAGCAAAATTTAGGTACGCTATCCTGTAATTGTACTTGTCTAAACCATTGATACCATGTCTGTCGATCGCCTGCAAAAAATTGTTGATAGCTTGACAGTTCGTCTCAAGCGCGATGTATTAGTTGAAAAATCCCTATACGAAATTCGAGAAGTCTTACAAAGCGATCGCGCCGTACTCTACTATTTTTACAGACAGTGGCATGGTCAAGTTACCTGCGAGATGTTAAGTGCGATCGAACTGTCAATTTTAGGTTCCACCGGGCCTAGTGACTGTTTTAACGGCGAATATGCTACTTTGTACCAAGGGGGTAGAGTCAGAGGAATTACAGATATTGAACTAGAACCAATTCACGAATGTCACCGAGATTTTCTGCGTAGCCTGAAGGTGCGCGCTAATTTAGCAGTGCCAATTTTAACGGCGAAGGGGCTTTGGGGACTGTTAATTGCTCATCAGTGCAGCGGGCCACGCACTTGGTCGCGATCGGATATTGAATTCATGCAGACACAAGCACAAAATATAGCCATGTCTCCCACAATTCAAAATAGCTAAACATCACACCAATCAACCCTAATTCTTCAATCTCCATGGGCTGCTGAATCGTGATGCGCTCTTTGATAGCGAACGCAAGTTTAGATTATGTTTGGGTGATGATAGTTGAGCGATCGCCCCTACACCAAAAATGAGCGATCGCCTCCGCAGTCACCATTACCAAATCTCAACTAGACTGCGAAATCAAATCCGAATCCTTTTTTTCCTTCGAGCGATCGACTGAAAAATCTTCATAGTACGAGCGTTCAGTATTCACATCCCACAAATCGTGCTTTTCCCCCAGAATATTTCTCACCGCCAATATCCCCGTTAGCATAGAATGGTCTTGATTGTTGTATCGGTGCATACCATTGCGCCCGATCGTCTGCAAATTCTCAATTCCCTTCAAAAAACCTTCCAGAACCTGCAAGTGTCCCCGATATTCGCCATCATAAACTGGATAAGCTTTGAGTTGCCTGATCACAACTCCATCCTCAACATCCGCAGATTTTGCTAAACCCAAACCAACCAACTCGCGACTTGCCAATTCCACAAGTTCCGCGTCCGACATTTCCCAAATCTCGTCACCTACACTACAGAAATATTCCATTCCCAAACAACTTTTGCTAGCGTCTGGAACTAAAGCAGCACTCCAATTCTTGAAATTTTGAATTCGCCCCACCTTAACTTCGGGAGAGTGAATATAAATCCAGTTGTCGGGAAACAAATCCTTGCGATCGACAATCAGCGATACAATCAAAAAATCTCGATATTTGAGCGATCGCGCCGCGTGCAAAACCTCTGGTGGCGGCGGCGGCTCCATTCTGGCTACCAGCGCCGATATCGGCATACTCGTCACAAAATTATCCGCCGAAAATTGCACTAACTCGCCATTATGTTCAGCAGTAATACTTTTAATTTTATTTCCTTCACGCTGCAAGCTAATGACTTTAGTATCCAGGTAAACTTTACCCTCTTTATTTTCCACAGCTTCCGCGAACTTTTCCCACATCATCCCCGGCCCCAAAGCCGGATAATCAAACTCTTTAATTAATGTTTTAGTATCATTGCTACCAAACAAAGCATTAATAATTGCTGTCTTCAATGACAATCCTTTAATTCGCTGTGCAGCCCAATCTGCTTGAATTTCCGAACAGGGAATTCCCCAAACTTTTTCAGTGTAAGTTTTGAAAAATGTTTTGTATAGTCGTTCTCCAAAACGATTAATCACCCACTGTTCAAAAGTTTTTTCTTCAGGAAGTGGCTGCATTCTCACTTTCAGATAGCTCAACAAAATCCGCATACTTTCAAATATGCCCAAATTAAATAGAGTATTGAAGGCACTTATCGGATAATCAAAAAAACGACCTCGATAATAAATTCTGGACAATCGTGGCACTTTGATAAAATCATTACCCAGCACCTCTTGCCACAACTGCTGCACAGCAGCAACTTTAGTATAAAAGCGGTGGCCACCAATGTCGAAACGATAGCCCTTATAAGTTTCGGTGCGAGCTATTCCCCCAACTTTATCACCTTTTTCTAATACCACAGGGATGATACCCTGCTTGACTAGCTCGTAGGCTGCGGTCAAACCGGCAGGTCCAGCACCGACGATCGCAACAGGATAATGTTTCACACTTGCCTACCTCTAGTTTTTTATATGACTATCTAATGCTGTTATAACTTGTGAACTTAGTAGATGCACCCGTGAATACCCTGAGACCTGCTCGATCGATTCAAACATTTACCTTCTTCAGTTAGTCTTGAGCGGTAGAGCAGATACTGGCAAGCTAACCTTGACAGTCAAGGGCTTTTTTTGGGACAACACATGGCGAGCAGTGCCGATCGCAAAGCCTAGTCCGCTGTAAAAGTAGTAAAGCCAGTGCCAAGGAATTGTTTTCAGAGCGAAAATCATACCATGTTTCCGCCAAAAAAAGCCGTAAAGCGGAGCATTAATTACTACCAGCGGTACAGCCAGCAAGCTAGCCAATATCAGACAGCCGATCGACCACCAAGTTCCCAAAAATGAGAGTAGCATTGCATAAGTTAAAACTATGCTGAGGCGGCTCGAAACTTGCAAGTTGAGGTCATTGTTCAATTTGCGATCGCGCCAAATCAACTCAGTCCAAGGCAATGCTCGGTAGAAAAAATCAGCTCTCAGTAACGAAATAGGTTCCCACCGTTTTAAGTGTTTCACCTGTAATGTTTTACATAACCTAATTCTGTAACCTGCTTGTTTCAAACGGTAGCCTAGTTCAATATCTTCGATCGAAGGTCGGCGATAACTTTCATTAAAGCCACCCATCTGCAAAAAGATTTCCCGGCGGATCAATCCACAAGCACCCCAAAAAGTCGAAGCTTCTTCATTACCTGTTTGGTGGACGTAGTGGTGCATCAGATTTCTATATTGCGACAAAAAACCTGGATCTCCAGGAGCATCGTCGTAAGAACCAATTGCCGCAGCTAAATAAGGGTTATTTTTGAACACCGAAATCGCGTAGCCTATAGCTTCGGGACAAACAGCCACATCAGCATCCACGAAAAATAGAATATCTCCCTTCGCAGCCTGAGCTCCCAAATTCCTTGCCCGCGCAGGGCCACCGGATTCTGGAATTCTGATTAATTTAGCACCAAATTCCTTTGCCAAACGCCAGGAACCATCGCTGTCCCCATCTGCTACTACAATAATCTCCATCGGTCTCGGTACAGCTCGATCCAGTTTTGACAAACAGGTGCGGAAGTAAGCACCCCCGTTGTGGACTGGGATAATCACGGATACAGTTGGTTCAGAAGTATAAATCATCACCTAATTTCTTTAATTTTCCTAGCAAAAACTTCGGTTAATTTTACAGATGCTACTTTACACAGGATAAAGGCAGCTTGTCTATTTAATCGCTAGCTAGGTACTAGCTCTACTTTTTACTCAACAACCCGATCTTTGTTTCTATTCAACGGCATTTTTTTCTGGGGTCTGTCGCTGCTTTTTCCCCAATTTCTACCCGTATTTTACGCCGGATTTGGCGCACACTGGTAGTATAAAAGCAACAGCTTTACAAAATCTTTAAAAATACCATGGATTTGTGTAAAGCTGATGACAAGCACGCTCCACCCTCTTCTGTGACTGTGTTGACAGACACCAAATTGCGATGGCGAACTCCTTTCGAGGTATAAAGAAGCACATATACTTGAGATGCTTTTCGACAGTGTACGATCGACCTGTAGTCCTTTCCTAACATACCATTAGCTCAGCCTTTTCGATCCACAATTTTACCAAAACCAGTTTAGACCATATATGAACATTTCCCACAACGATTTAGATTTGCCTTTAATTTCCGTCATCATACCTGCTTACAACGCTGAAAATTTTATTGCCAAAACACTCTTATCTGTATCATCTCAAACTTATCAAAACCTAGAAATATTAGTTGTTAACGATGGGTCTACAGACACCACCGCAGACATAATCAAATCTTTCGCCAAAAAAGATAAGCGAGTTATCCTATTGGAACAATCAAATGCAGGCGTAGCCGTCGCGCGCAACCTCGCCATTGAAAAATCTAGAGGCGAATATATTGCTCCCATCGATGCCGACGATATTTGGTATCCTCAAAACCTAGAAAAACAATTAGACTGCTTAATGAAATCAGAGCCATCCGTAGGAGTAGTCTATTCGTGGTCCCTTGATATCAACGAACAAGACTTACTCACAGGTGGATTTTACAACTCTATGGTAGAAGGAGAAGTTTACACAGCTTTAGTTTATAAATATTTTATGGGTAATGCGAGTTCATGTCTGATCCGCCGGATTTGTTTCGAGAAAGTCGGCGGTTACAATCGCCAATTGAAAACCAAAAATGCCCAAGGCTGCGAAGACTTGGAACTTTTTCTCCGCATCGCCGAACATTATCAATTTAAAGTAGTACCAGAATTTTTAGTTGGCTACCGACAAATTTCCAGCAGTATGTCTTGTAACTATGCAGCAATGGCAAAATCTCACTCTCTAATTATGGCAGATGTGCACGAGCGGCATCCTGAAATTCCTGCCAAGATTTATGGCTGGTCAAACAGCAGTTTTTATATTTACAATTTAGCAGTAAAAAGCAACCGTAACGGCAACCATTTGAGTACATTGTTTTGGCTATATCGAGCTTTTAAAGAAGATTTATTCATGACTCTTTTGCGTCACAATTTTTATATTTTATCTCTGGAAAGTATCGGAAAAATTCTAGTTAAACCATTTACTACATCTGGGTTAGAGTTTAAACAACAATTGCCCTCAAGTGAAGGAACAACAATGGCCACCGTCAACCGCCGAACCATGATTCATAAAATGCTCCCATCTCAGGTATACGAACGAATCAGACTCAATATTTTAGTAAATCAAGGCGGCAAATAAACCAACATCAAAAAACCAGATTTTAGCAATAAACCTGGTCTTTGATGTCATCTATAGAATCAGGTTAAACAAAAGAAAATATATTTTCCTGATTCCTGATTTCTGCTTGCTTCTACGTCTAAATTTTTAAGCATGAGAAGCTGTAGGAGTTTTAGCTTTTGGCTGCTTACCATCGGGCGAAATAGATTCCCCTTCAATAAAAGACCGCAGCATCCAAGCCATTTGTTCGTGCTGTTCCATCAAACCAGTCAAAAAGTCTGCCGTTCCATCATCCTTAAACTCTTCACTGCACTGTTCGACGTGTTCACGGAGATTGCGAATAACCAACTCGTGGTCATCAACTAAACGCGATACCATTTCCGTAGCTAAAGGCAAATCGCCGATATGTTCTTTAATCGAACCATACTTCAGAAAACCCTCAGCAGTACCAATTGGATAGCCACCTAAAGTTCTCACCCGTTCCGCCATAGCATCGATATTGAGTGTTAACGCCTGATAGTGTTCTTCCCACAATTGATGGAGCGATCTAAACTGTGGGCCAACTACATCCCAGTGGTACTTCTTAGTTTTGATTAACAGCAGATAAGCATCGGACAGGTCGTGATTCAACAGTTCGATGACGCCTGCACGTTGCTCTTCGGATAGACCTATGTTTAACTTACGCATTGAAACTGTTTCCTACAATCTAAGTTTCCATTCATTAAAACCGATTTACTGTGTCAATTACATCAACCCAAAGGACGATTGAAGTTTAGTAAAATAGCCTAGTTTTCTGTTACAATAATCGCCATATAGATACCTTTAGATAGATGCAATGAAACTTTTGGTACCGAGCCGTTAGTGCCACTGTGGCGATCGCAAAGATGGGCAAGTCGGCGATCGGCCCACTCAATATATATATGTGATGCTCTCATATCTGCCACCGTCTCCCAGCGCCCCAGACTCATCAGCTACATACCCTAGTTTGTCGTTTGAGAACCGAAATATTGTAACGATATATTACAAAGTGACGTTAAAACTGTATAGAGTCTTGACAGCCAAGAAAGGAGCCGCTATTCTGATATACATACCCGGGTAAGTCAATTCACAGTCCTATGCAAGAAAAGCAAAAAGTTACACTGTATCTTCCACCTGAACTGCATCGCCAGCTCAAAATCAAAGCCGCAGTAGAATCTGAACCGATGTCATCAATTGCAGAAAGGGCAATTGTCTTTTACCTAGGAAACTCCGAACTGGTTGACGAAGTAGAAGCCTCCTACGGACAAACCCATCGGGTATACACTTGTCCAGAATGCACGGGTTCAGTAGTAATGCGAGATGGAGAACTGGCATCGTTAACAAGTCAGCCAAGCGTATTGGCTGAGCAGGATCTTCCAGTAAAGCAGGTGTCCGGCGTCAGCGCCAGCACAGCCCTACCGGGAGAGGAAGAATTAGTTCCCTGCTAAGAATGCCTTGCTAGCCGCAAGCGGCTAGAACTGAAATAGTCAGTTTTCAGCTAATGGCAGCATTGAGATTTAGCAAAGATAGCACCGTCTCTAGTGGGTCGAGGAATATGCAAGAAGAGATCAGTATTCTAATCCAAGCTCAATATCCTCTGATCTACCTCGTGACATCCGAGGAAGAGCGGTGTGAGCAAGCAATTTGGACAATAGCTCAAGGCAAACCACAACGGCAAGTCTTTGTCTGGACTGTAACCCAGGGTATGCTAAAGTACGGTGAACCTAGGACAAACGCCCAGCAAAACACGCTCTCGCCACAGGCAGCTCTGGAATGGGTGATCCGGCAGCGAGAACCCAACAGCAACCCCAGTATCTATATTTTCAAGGATCTTCATCCTTTTAAAGATGATGCGGCTGTAACTAGGTTGTTGCGTGATGCGATCGCCAACTTCAAAGGAACACAAAAGACAATTATACTGATGTCTCCTTTGCAGCAAATTCCGATCGAGCTAGAAAAGGAAGTGGTAGTGTTAGACTTCCCGCTCCCAGACATGAAGGAACTAAACCAAGTATTGTCTAGCCAGTTGGAGCAAACGAAGTCGCGACGGATTACCACAGAAGGGCGAGAAAAACTCTTGAAAGCAGCCTTGGGATTAACCAAGGATGAAGCCGAAAAAGTTTATCGCAAAGCCCAAGTTTGCAAGGGACGCTTGACGGAAGATGAAGTTGACATAGTTCTGTCCGAGAAAAAGCAACTAATTCGGCGCAACGGCATTCTAGAGTTTATTGAAGAAGACGAAACCATTGAGGCTGTAGGCGGTTCAGAAGCACTCAAGAATTGGCTGAGACAGCGTTCCAACGCTTTCACAGAGAGGGCGAGAGAATACGGCTTGCCCCAACCCAAAGGGATGCTGATTATGGGTGTCCCCGGATGCGGGAAATCCTTAATTGCCAAGACTACATCCCGTTTGTGGGGACTGCCCCTGCTGCGGCTAGATATGGGTAGAGTGTACGACGGCTCAATGGTAGGTCGATCGGAAGCCAACCTTCGCAACGCTCTTAAAACGGCAGAATTAATATCTCCAGCCATTCTCTTCATTGACGAACTGGAAAAAGGGTTTGCAGGCGGCCCTGGTTCTGCCGACTCAGACGGAGGTACATCCAGCCGGGTTTTTGGTTCCTTTCTCACTTGGATGCAAGAAAAGACTTCCCCAGTGTTCGTAATGGCAACAGCCAACGGAGTCAACCGATTGCCAGGGGAGTTATTAAGGAAAGGCCGATTTGACGAACTCTTCTTTGTTGACCTGCCAACGAAAGAAGAACGCCAAGATATATTCAAAATTCACCTGTCAAAGCGGCGTATGGACATCTCTCGCTTCGATTTAGAGCAACTGTCCAACGTTTCCGAGGGCTTTTCAGGTGCAGAGATTGAGCAAGGGCTAGTAGCAGCAATGTATGAAGCCTTCGCTCAAGACAGAGAGTTTACGCAGCTAGATATCATCGCGGCCATTAAATCTACAATGCCACTGTCTAAAACTATGACCGAACAGGTCAGCGCCCTCCGAGATTGGGCGAGACAGCGCGCACGGCCCGCTGCGTCTTCCGTCGCTGAATACCAGCGCATGGAATTCTAAAAGCTTTCTCCTGGTCCAAACAGGAGCAAAGGCTAGCCACAGCTAGCAGTTCGATTCAAGAGCCGCCCAGCGGCACCGTTAAGTCCAGACCGTTGTTGTTTCTCTCTCAGTTCTATTAGGAGGAAATCCAATGTCTCACTTTAGCACTCTGCGTACCAAAATCACCGATGCCGAAATCTTGAAAGCTTCCCTACGCGACTTGGGTATCACAGTCAAGTCAGAAGCTGATGTTCGCGGCTACAACGGCCAACGTGTTCGCTCCGACATCGTAGCAACTCTCGAAGGCGAATATGACTTGGGTTGGTCTCGCAATAGCGACGGTTCTTTCGACTTGATTGCAGACTTGTGGGGCGTTGCCAAAAAGCACAATCAAACTGAGTTGATCAACTCGATCAACCAGAAGTACGCAGTGAACAAAACCTTGGCAGCAGTCAAGCAACGTGGTTTGCAAAACGCCAACGTTAAGCTGGTAGTTCAAAACTAATTGATCTGCGCGTTTCTAAGCTGGCGGGTTAACCTCATAGGGTTAACCCGTTTTTTCGTAATAAAAACTGAATCATATCAATTCCGGTTGTATCGGAATGATTTAACCGCGAAGGCGCGTTCGGCGAAGCCGTTCCCGTAGGGTAGGACGCGAAGGAAGAGAAGAGAGAGTTTAATAATTCCAATGAAGAGAGGATTTGATATCAGTCCTGGACGCATTGGGGGTCAAAAACCCCTGGTGGCTCAGGAACCGCGGATTCGAAACCCTGCGTGAATATTTGTGGAAAAAAACGACGATTTTTGGAAGAAACCGGGTTTTTTGAGTCCAGGACTGTTTAAGTTAAAGCCAGCGCTTTTTCAGTTTTTTTAAGTGAGATTTCCTCAAATTCTCCACCAACTGCCGCAACTGGTTCAAATTACCCATTTCCCCTCCGTACTTCCAGCGTACATAAGCCTGAGAAACCTCCTCAATCACATCTGCTTCATCAGTTCCCTGATTTTGGCGCATCGCCTCAGCATACTCCAAAGGCGTTTGAGCGCGAGTTTTGGCAAATCCGCGACTAGCCAAATCCTTCAACATTTCCTGATAAACCCCCTCCACAGGTGGTAATTTCCCCAGCCAACGACGGTAACGCCACTTGCGCCACAGTTGCCAAATTAACCAGCCTAGGAAGCCAAAGGCGATCGCAGCAATTAAGCCAGTAAACAGCCCCACCCAGCCCTTCGCCAACTGCGCCAAAAACCAGCCCACCATTAAACTAATCCAGCCAATTACAAAACCTATGACTGAATCTAACCCACTTCTCAGAGGTGTTGGTAGCCAACCCGCTACCCACTTCCAAAATGATTCCAGGGCGCTAAAAGTCTGGTTATCTTCCACCGAAGCCGGAATCAGAGGATAACCGGGAATCGGATTAAAAGCAAACCAGCCGTAATTGGGAAAATATACCTCCGTCATCAAGAAAGCATCGGTATTTTTGACAATATATAAACCCGTAAATGGGTTGAATTCCCCCGTGTCAAATCCCCCCACCATCCGCGCCGGAATTCCGATCGACCTCAGCATGATTGTCAGCACCGTCGAAAAGTGGTCTGGATATCCACCTGTTACCTTTTTGCCGCCCTGGGTATTTTGATAACCAAACAGAAAACTCTCGACTAAATCTTCATTTTCTTCTAAATAAGGCAAGGCTTTTTCAATTTTATAATTCGGATTTTGCTTTAAATATTGAGCCAAATATAAAGCTTTTTCGTAGGGAGAGTCTATCGCCCTTTCGGACTTTGATACTCTGGTTCTAGCCAGCAATATTTCCTCGGTTTTTTCCCGCACCTTTGCCGCAATTTTCGGAGGCACGTCTAAATAGAACTTGCGAATATTTTTCGGGTAATCAGTACCAGTTTTATCCAACAAATCCCGATCGCGATAAGGCACATTAGAAATCACCGTATAAGTCAAACCCTCAGCCAACTCCACAGGCGATCGCAATCCGCCCTCCGCATCTATCGCCACATCCGTAGTCGGAAAATAAAGCTCCTTAGCCTTGTTTAAAACCGGAATCAAATTCGGCAATTGAGCAACAATAGTATAACTTTGAATTACTTCTTGAGTCCGGGGTGCATTCGGAAACGGATTCAGATAAAATTGATAGGACCACCTTGGTCTGTTAATCTTTTGAGCTTGTTCGTTGCGAGAAATTTCCCAGCCCTGACCGGTGTATTTGTCAAAGCCTAATACCCGCCAAAAACCCGCCGCCTGCGATCGCACCCGCATCACCACTTGAGGTGTCATTTCCCCCCGTAAATTTTGATTGATGCGCTGATTGAAACCGTAATAAAAAGTAGAATCTACCTCTCCTGGCCCTTTGTCTGGGTTTCTCCCCCTTCCTGTGCCACTTCCTTTTTGATTTCCCCCTCTGACATAGCCGGGATTCAGAATACTGCGGGAGTCAAACTCCCCCTGATATTCAATGGGAGCACTCACCGGAAAAGTCCGTAATTGATAGCCAGGGAGGCGTGGTAAAAATGCAAATATAGTCAGCCCCAATCCCACAGTTATTAGCAACAATAAACCAAAAGATTTTGGAGATAAGGTGGCTGCAAATAATGACCAGTTTTTGTTTTTTTGATCTTGATTTTCTACATTTTGCTTAGTCTTGTCTAGCTGGGAGAGTCCCAAGCGCGATCGATAATCCAAAACCAAAGTTGGCAGTGCTAAAGCTAAAAACAGTAACAGCAGTGGTCCAAAAGTCAAGGTTTGGCTGAGAGTCCCTGCTACTCCCAACAAAATCAGCCCGATTACCATCGAGTAGCCTAAATCTTTGCGGCGCGGCAAATCGAAGCTGTGCAGCACTTGAACTTGAATTAATAGTTGGGCTAAAACTAACCTTGTATCGTTCAATTCTCCTACCAAACGGCTGAAGAATGCGAACAGGGCCACCAGCATACCAATGGCGATGCAGAATTTAGCTGCTACATTGCGATCGCGCCGGCGATACCAACTCCAAGTTGCCCCCACAATACTAACAGGCACTGCCCAAAGATTGAGATTCTCTTCCGAAGCAACATCCGTAGCCACAATTCCCACTATTACCAACAACTGAACTAGGATTCGCAGCAGTAAAGAATCCTCAGTCACCGGCGGAGGCATTGCCTCAATCTGCTCCCACAGCTTACCAAAAAAAGGTATCTTTCGCAGGTTATCAGTTGTCATTTGCACCCCTTCGATTTTCCCTGGTTTATTTTTGATTGTTTATACCGATTGATTTGGGGGCTGATTACCAAATTGCCATCGGTAAAAATCCTATTCAAAAACGCAGTTATTTATTTAATATTTGCCTTTGTAGTTGCAATTTTAGACAGCCAAAGTAGGACGAATCGCAAACATCAAAGGTCTGGCATCGAAGTTTTGGAACCGAACTTCTAGTGCATAGGTTTTGTCAGGTTGCGGGTCAAACAACTCCACACTTAAATTACCTGAATTTGGTCGCTGTGCACTTGCTTGTGCATTTTCTCCTTTAAGTTCCAAACTTCCTCCTCCGGGAAATTGACACTCAACTCTCAAAGATGTCATCGAATGTTCTGTGTCAATCCTTGACTGGTATTGGGCTTCTAGAGTGAGGGAACCCAATGCAGTCAGCCATTCTCGTGATACTGGCGACTGATTTGCCGGACAATTCAAAGTTAGAGAATCGAGAATTTCCCGCGCGGCCATCAGCGACAGTAGCATTTGTTGGTCGGCTGTTGCGGCTTCGTAATTAGGAAAATCCTCTATATCTAAAACTTCAACTCCGCGGACAGCACCTCTGAGCACTAAGCCAGCTAATTCGTTGAGTTCCTGAGATTGGTCGGGAAACAAGCTATCTACAGCCTGAACTAATTTCGATCCTTCTCGCAGCGACGACATTACCAGATTCTGACAGGGTTCTAGGAGTTGAGCAAATACCCCTTGGGCGATCGGAATTGGCAGGCGTCCCCATCTGATATTTTGGAGTTGGGGTGTCCAGAGGTGCAGGGGGGGAACCCATTGGGGGGTTACATCGTCTGGATAGTCGTGGTCGTAGCTTTGAATTTCTGTTTCCCAAGGAAACAGCGGCGGGTTGGATTCAATGGAGGCTCTTAGCCTCTGTTTTAACAAAGTCTGAAAACGATCTTGCACGGTCGGTATTTCTCCCATTGTCAGCGGTTGTGCGGTTTCATTGCTTTGGGTCCCTACTTGATACTCAAGTGGGTCTGGTTCGTCCCATTCCCAGTATTCCCTTTCGGAATGCTCTCCTGTGTCGTCCCACTCTTGGGAGGGAAACGACCCAGTTAATTTTTCCTCATCTTCACTCAAGGCATTCTCCGGCGCTTGCAATATCCAGTCTAAAAAATGGCGCTCGAAAGCCTCTGCATCCCTGTTCGTTTCGTTATTCATCACTAGATGCCCCTTCTCCGGAATCTGAACGATTACGCAATTCCCAGGCCAGTTCCAGCAACTTAAACCACCTTTTCTGTACCTGGGCTACCGTGCTGCCGAGGGTTTGTGCGATCGCTGAATCTGACAGACCCTGTTGCTTCAACTTTAGCAAACGCTGTCCCTCTGGGCCAATTTGCTCAGAAAAAGCTTGCCACTCAGCCGGCAGCAAACCCAAGTTTCGATCTAAGTCTGCTTCTAGCCACTGGTGAACCAGTTCCCAGCGGTGAGACATCGCAAACCGAAGCAAATGGTATTTGAAGCGCTGCTGCAAATAGTCTCTTTGGCGGGGAGTGATGCCCAGAATTGCCTCTATTTCCTGGGTTGGCAAATCTTGCAACCTCAGCACAAAATAATCTGCACATTCTTGTTGGTTGCGCTCTTTCAAGTAAGCAACTAATTCGTCAATCACGTTTTGTCGCAGAGACTCTGACTCCTCGCCGTTGGGGCGAATTCCACTAGCACCTTGTCCGGCCATCGCCTCTCGTACTGAGTGTACTGAAGAGTCGTTCCAGGTTTGGTCAGAATCTGTAGCCCCTCCGTCTGCGGCTTGTTCCATATCTACGGAGGTTTCTTTGGGCTGCTGCTGGGAAAAGGTTTGGGCCCGCAAAATAATTAGTTGCTGGCTGCGGTTCCGAGGCAAAGGAATACGCCGTTTACCAAAGCGCTCTACAAATGCCATGTACTCTGCTAATTCTAAGCGAGTGCGGGGGCTGTAGGTGGGTGGCAGTTGCGTTTCGCGCCGGAATGCTTTTAAAGCTTCGAGATAAAATCCTTGCAAGAAATCTTTGATCAGCTCAATCCGCGCCTGGTAGCTAGACTGCACCTGGGGTGGAGTGATGTACCGATAGACGATCGCGCTGAGGGTACTGTGTAATTCTACTCGTCCTGGGCCGGAGCCTAAATTGTAATAATGGAGGCATTGTTGCAAGCGGTGCTGGGCGAGACCTAGGGCAGAACCTTCTATGTCTCCAGAGGCTTGAATCCGCTGGCTTTCTGTGCATATTCTGTTGACTTCTGCTGCGAGTCGTCCTGCTACATCCCGGCAATTCTGCTCAGACGCGCGAGTGGACTTTGTAAGTTCGTCTAACAGCAGTTGAAAGATGGTTTCCACGCTCTGGCAGATTTCCCGCATGATTGTTTACAACTAACCTTGAAATTAGCACACTCATGTGACTTTAGATGGAAGATTTTAGATTTGTGAGATGCTTGCAGGTTGTCCCAGCTATCCCATAGTTTTACAATAGCTGGCAAAAGTATAGTCATTTATTGCACATGACATGGGAGGCGTCAAGTCCCTCCCCCTTCACTTTCACTTTGAGCGGATTAACCCGCCTCGGCTGAACTACGCAGCTCTCTATCCCATTGCTGAAAGCATTTGGGATTGCTTTTCTAAGGATGTTATACGCAGCATTAACATCAGAATTAATCAATTGACCGTCTGATGTTTTGTACAAACCTCTCTTGATTCGCTTACCCTGGAACACAGGGTCTTTATCGGTTTTTCCGTAAACAGGGATTGGGTCGAGATTCAGAAAATTTGCGCGCGAAGTGTAAGATTCTTCTTGCACGATTACCTTAATCCCAACCAACCGAGTCTTGTATTCCAACATCTCAATTAATCGAGGGTGAGGAATACTGACAAAGTTTTGATTAGTTTGCTTTCCTAAATCAATCTCGGTTTTCCACTGTGCATTCTTACCAATTACTAGCGTCCCAATTTGTTTGGCTACCAAATGGTCAACAATTAGGCGACTTGTATGATGCAAGTAATTATCGACTTTTTGGTGGCGACAGCGAGTTAAGCGTTGAATGCGGGGTGAAATCTTGCGGCTTCCTTTCAACTGAGATTGTAACTGTGCTTTACGTTTGTTGTAGAACTGGTTGATTGATTTCAATGGTCGCCCGTTAATCAACAGAGGGATAAAACCCGGCTGATTTGAAGTTAACGCCACTAAGTTATCCAATCCTAAATCAATACTAGCTACAGAGTTGCCGTTACTAACGGTGGACTCCGGTTCATCATAAATCACCTCAATTACATAGGAATCGCATTTGGGAACCAGTCTAACTTGACAAATTCCCTCGGGATTGATTTGAGTTTTGATTAAAAGCTCCGTACCCGAAAGCTTGATAATTCCTTTTCTCAACTGTGTAGTGCTAATCGCTTGAATCGTGTAGACAAGAATGTTTCGCCCTTTAGCTTTATCTTTGTACTTCGGCAGTTTTGGGCGGCCGGTGAATTTAGAGGAATCGGCTTTGTAAGCTTTGACTGCTTCAAAGAATGATTTCCAATTCTTATCCAATATCATCAAGATTTGTTGGCTAACCTTAGCAGGTAAAGCCTTGTAGGCTTGATGATACTTCATCAAACGGTTCATTTCGTTGTAGTTGATATAGCCCCATCCATAGATAAAACTCTGACGAATCACGTAGTTAGCGGCATTGTAGAGATTTTTGGATTTAAAAGCTAATTCATCAATCAGTGCGAAACGGTGTGACGTCGATTTAATGATGTGCCTTTCTGTTAGTTGCATCCAGACTCGACCTTCGTAACGAGCGAAACAATTTCATTTAACTCTCCTGACTATATGATACTACTATTGTTTATTGATGCTTACCATCTTAATGAAGTTTTACAATACTTGGACGCGCACCTGCTAACCTGAAATTCTGAATATCCAATCTCAAATTATAGCGACCGATGGATTTAGATCTACAGATTCGAGCACTGATCGACAAAGCTCCCCCTGACGGTTCGACACCACAAATTCTAGAGGCGATTTCCCCGGCGCTACGATTACTTGCCCAACAGCTCGAGCATCTGGAATACTTTATTTTGCAAAACTTCGATCGAAGTTGGGCGCTCTCGGTTTTGAGCAATCTCAAGCAACCTGGGCAAGAGAAGCGGGTGATTTATGCTTGGAGTAATTTGAAAGATGCTTCCCAGGCTCCGGCTGCTGCGGGCGATCGTGTCTTGCCTGTATCAATACCTGTTACTCACATTTTATTTCAGATGCTAGCTCTCGAAGGTCTTGACAGTATTGTTTTTTTTGAAACTCCGGGCAATCTGGAAGTCGGCACCCAAGTCAGTCGCGAGCAAGTGCAGAACTTAATTAATGTTTACTTGCAACAGTATCGATCGACTTTACTGTCAAATTCTAGCAATCTCCCCCCCGATATCGCTTAGTTGGGAATTGGGAATTGGGCGTCGGGAATTGGGAATTGGGAATTGGGCATTGCTCCCCCACTCTCCCCTCTTCCTTCTTGGTGAATTTCCCCCATCCCCCATCCCCCATCCCCCCTTGGGAGGGGCAGGGGGGGGTGGGGGGTGACTTCTTCCTTCTAATAAAGTCGGCTCAAAACGTACTCCGCCAAATCAATCAAAGCTTGGCGGGACTCTGAATGGGGCATGGATGCCAAGTATTGGACCGCTTTCTGTGCGTGATTTGTGGCTAATTCTCGCGATCTTGCTATACCTTGAGAATCTGCCACCAGTGCTAGGGCCTGCTCTAAATCTCCTTCTTGGGCAAACTCTCGTTCTATGAGAACTTCCAAGTAAGGCTTTTCTTCCAGGGCAAATAGTGCTGGTGCTGTCAGATTACCGCTGATCAAATCGGAACCGGCGGGTTTCCCCAAAGTTTCTGTTGAAGCGGTGAAATCTAATATATCATCTACTATTTGGAATGCCAAACCAATGTTGCGACCGTAGTTGTACAAATCGTCTGCTACTTCCGCTGAAACCTCGCTCAAACAGCCCGCTGCTTTGGAACTGTTGGCAATTAAAGAGGCTGTTTTGTAATAACTTTTTTCTAGGTACGCTTCGATCGACAAACTGGTATCAAACCCATTTAGTCCCTGTTGAATTTCTCCCTCTGCTAAATCCATAATCACTTCTGAAAGCAGTTTGACTACTGTCAGGTTGTCGAGATTTGCCAAATGCCAGGAGGATTGAGCAAACAGAAAATCTCCCGCCAATACTGCCACTCGATTGTTAAACCGACTGTGCACCGTCGGCACTCCCCGCCTCAGATCCGACTCGTCCACCACGTCGTCGTGGACTAGACTTGCCGTGTGGATCATTTCGGTGATTTCGGCGAGGCGACGGTGTTTTTCCGTGATTTCCCGATCGGGCATCGTCGCCTTGGCGACCAACAAGACTATTGCGGGTCTCACCCGTTTTCCCTTTGTGCCGAATAAGTATTCCGCAGCCGCGTACAAAATGGGATGACGGGCACCCACTAACTGTTTCAAGTTTTCTGTCAACAGTCGCAGGTCTTCTTCAACCGAGGAAAATAGGAGAGTGCTAGAGATCATGGATACGCCGACTCAAGCCGTAAAGTAACAAAATTTTACATATCATATCTTTATTTTAAGGTAATTATCTGCGTTCTGGAACAAAAATCTCTGCGATCGATAGCGATCGATCGTCTGTCATCAGCCACAAGTTATGGGGCTGAGGGCGAGCAGCAGCAGGCTACCAGAGACGTGACCCTATTGTATCGAATTGTTAAGGACTTTGGGAAAAAATCTTTAAATGCCATAAAACCTGTGCTATACTAAATATTAAGGATTTAAACAATTCCATACATTAAGCCCAGCTAAATCAGCAGGCAGCTTTAGAGTATCTGCAAGAGGTTGTTAGAGCCAGCCTTGTTAACCCGATCGCGACCAAAAACTCTGGGAAATATTTTATGCTCATGGGAGCAAAAAAACACACGAGTTAATGGTAGTGCATTGTATGTGTGCGGTAGCTCAAGGCAGCTAAAGTGGAATGCTTTAGGCTGTTAAAGCATCAATAAAGCAGTAAATGATAGTGGATAGGGAAAGGTTTATTTTTCCCTAGCGCTTTATATGAAAAAGCAGCCTTTAGAGTCAAGGCGTTGTTTTGTGTGCTGGCTTAATGTAGTAGGTTTTGAACCCGTCCTCCCCCTGTTTGACCTTCTCCTCCTCGACTGGTGGCTCTAATTATGATTTACCGTGATATTCCTCTAATTATTCCCATTCTGGCCACGGGCTATGTAATGACTATTTATTTGCTGCTAATGTTGGCCGAGCGCAGCGCTAAAATAACTCGACTGGGTGGGTGGCGCTTGCCTGAAGCTGAATCCCGAAGCACCGTGCGCTAAGCTAGGAATAAATAATTCTCCATAGTCAATTCATAACCCTGCCTCTGTGCTGACATACAGAGGCAGGGTTATGATTAGATAGACTCGTGAACTACCCAACACTCATCGCGTAGGGCTCTTAGTGTGGGCTTCCTAATTCAAGGACAACAGCCACCACATTAGTAGACACGGGAGCCCATACTGTTTTGGTCTTACCAAGAGCGCTATGCAGCAGATTATAAAGCTAACATCTACTAATAAGTTTGTATTAATTTTCGCTTCCGCCTGCATCTCTACCCAGGTTTGCCCATGTCAACCTTAGTTTTTGATACCCATAAATTGCCAAAAGAGGCGATCGACCCCCCACAGCAAGCGCGGGTTCGTGACACACTCTTGAATGGGGCGGTCACGATGATCGAGACCCCAGACAGTTATATTTTAATCGCTCAACAGCCACAATTGCTGGGTATGTTTAGAAAAAACGATGCAGAAAAGCAAGGGAAGGTTGAGGTTTTGCAGCCCATAGTTGCCGAAAAAAACCAGGAGTCGATCGCAGTGAACGAACAATTGCAAAAAGAAACGAGCCCAAGCCGAGAAATAGCAGAAGAGTTACGGCTGTTAAATGAAAATTTGGAAGCACAAATTAAGCAGCGAACTTTAGAATTAATCAGTGCCAACAATCAATTGAAAGCAGAAATACAAGAGCGTGCCACGGCAGAATCCGAAGTGCGACGTCTCAATGCCGAACTCGAACAACGAGTCCGGGAACGCACCGCTGAGCTAGCATTTAGCAACGAAAAATTGCAGCAAGAAATTAACGATCGCCAATTGCTGGAAGCAAAATTGCACTTTTCGGAAAATAAAGTCCGCGCGGTGTTTGAAGCGATGACAGACATCGTACTCGTCCTCGATAGCCAAGGGAATATAGAAGTTTTGCCAACAAATACGGCGGGGTTTTCCGAAGGAGATAGCGATATAGTCAGCCTCACCATAGAACATTTTTTTGACGACGAAAACCCCGATGATTGGTGGATGTTAATTCAACAAGTTTTAGAGACGGAGCAAACACTTAATTTTGACTACAGCTTCACAGTTGGCGATCGCGAACTGTGGTTTACGGCCTGTATTTCTATGTTTTCCAAAGATGCGGTTATTTGGGTAGCCCGCAATATTAGCGATCGCAAACTAGCGGAGTCAGTTTTATCAAAAAGAAATGAAGAACTCGCTAACACTCTTCAAGAACTCAAGCGCACCCAAAAAGAACTGGTTCAATCAGAAAAAATGGCTGCTTTGGGACAGCTAATAGCCGGAGTTGCTCACGAAATCAATTCTCCTTTGGGTGCGATTCGATCGTCTGTGCAGAATATCGGCGAATTCTGGGCAGAAAATCTGGCTCAGTTACCAAAATTTTTCCAGCAACTTTCCCTAGAACGCCTGGAGGATTTCTTTGCTCTCCTCAACAGATCCAGTCAAGAACAAGATACATTATCTAGCAAAGAAAAACGTCAATTAAAAAAAGCAGTACAACGCCAGTTAGAAACCGAAGGAATTGAAAGCGCTGACAGCCTTGCTTGTACTTTATTGGATATCGGTATTGGCAGTGACATAGCACCTTTTTTAGATTTATTTAAAGCTCCTGATAAACACCAAATTTTACAAACAGCTTATCAATTTGCTACAGTACAAAAAAGCACTAAAAATATCGCGACAGCGATAGATAGGGCGGCAAAAATAGTCTTTGCTTTAAAAAGCTACGCTCGCTATGACCAATCGGGGACCAAGGTCATCGCTAAGATCACCGACGGTATAGAAACTGTATTGACCCTTTACCATTATCAAATCAAACACGGGGTAGAAGTAATTAGAAACTATGATACTAATTTACCTTCTGTGTTATGCTATCCTGATGAACTAAATCAAGTGTGGACTAATTTAGTTCACAATGCTTTACAAGCGATGGATAATAAAGGAGTGTTAAAAATTGATGTCAAGTACCGAAAAAATGCAGTCTCAGTTAGCATTACCGACAGTGGTAAAGGCATTCCCCCAGAAATCATGCCCAGAATTTTCGAGCCTTTCTTCACCACTAAACCTCCTGGAGAAGGTAGTGGCTTGGGATTGGATATAGTGATGAAAATTATTGACAAACATGAAGGTAAACTGCAAGTAGAAAGTGTACCGGGTAAAACGACATTTAGTGTATCCTTACCAGTGCCAACCACCGACGGTAATTAAGGAGCAAAAATTTTATGGGCAAATCCACAATTTTCATAAAATCACAGGGATAAAAGTTTATGAGAAAACCAGTAATTTTGTGTGTTGACGATGAAATGGTTGTTTTAAACAGTTTAAAAATCCAATTAAAAAAAGAATTTGGAGATACTTACCTTTATGAAATAGCAGAAAATGCAGAGGAAGCTATGGAAATCATTCAGGAAATTGAAGAAGAAGCCGAAGCCAGTCATATTTTGGTAATCGTATCAGACTGGTTAATGCCCGGTATTAAAGGAGATGAATTTCTGATAGATGTCCACAAAAAATATCCGAAGATTGTGAAGGTAATATTGACCGGTCAAGCGGACGCATTAGCCATAGAAAGGGTAAAAAAACAAGCAAATTTGCACCAATGTTTGTATAAACCCTGGGATGGCAAAGAATTAGTAGAAATAATAAAATCTGGTTTAGCAAAAGCATGAACAACAAACCTGTGATTATTTGTGTCGATGACGAACCTATAATCCTTGAAAGTTTAAAAATTGAGTTAAAAAAAGCCCTCGGAGAAGAACATTTATTAGAAACTGCTGAAGGTGGTGAAGATGCTTTGGAGTTGGCGGAGGAACTGCTCGCAGAGGGAAGTGAAATTGTGGCGGTGATTTCCGACTATTTGATGCCTAATATCAAAGGGGACGAGTTACTAAAACAGATTCACCGCATTTCACCGAAAACTATCAAAATTATGCTGACAGGACAAGCAGACCTCGAAGCCGTAGCGAATACTATTAAACACGCCAAATTGTACCGCTACATAGCGAAACCTTGGCAGTCAGAAGACTTGAAATTGACCGTAAAAGAAGCGATTAATAGCTATTTTATGGAAAAACAATTAGCGGAACAAAACACTAAATTACAAAAATTAAATCTAGAATTAGAAAGTTTAGTAGAAGAACGGACTACACAATTGCGTTTTTCGGAAGAAAAATTTGCTAAAGCTTTTCGTTCTTCTCCTAATCCAATTACCATTACCAGACTTAAAGATGGCAGCCACCTGGAAATCAATGATGCTTTTTGCCAAACTATAGGTTATTCGGCCGCCGAAATTATTGGTCGAACTGCAATTGATTTGAATATTTGGGTCAGCCAAGAAGCCCGAAAAAAAATATTTTTGATGTTACAAGAAAAAGAAATAGTGCGTAACTATGAGTTTAATTTTATAACTAAAAAAGGTGAAATAAGAACGGCTTTATTGTCAGCAGAAATCATTGAAATCAACAACGAAACCTGCGTGATTTCTGTCAGTCAGGATATTAGCGATCGCAAATTAGCAGAAGAAAAACTCCGCGCTTTAGCTACTTCTCTCGCCGCAGCCCAAAGACTCGCCCACGTCGGCAATTGGGAATGGGATTTGTCCACAAACACAACTATTTGGTCAGAAGAATTATCCCGGATTTTTGGTCTGGATTCAAGCCAGGCAGCACCCACACTAGCTGAGTTTGCTCAATACGTTCATCCCGACGATCTAGAAAAGTGGCAAAGTGGGATAAATGCTGCGATGACTACCGGGGAACCATACACGTTGGAATATCGAATTTTGCAGCCGGAATCAATAATTACCGATCGTAATATACCTTCGCAAACAAATCAAGGAAGCTTTATTCGCTACATCGAAGCTAGAGGAGAACCAGTGGTAAACCACCAAGGACAAGTGACAAAAATATTCACAACCTTGATGGATATTACTCTGCGTAAGTTGGCAGAAATAGCCCTGGTTGAAAGTGAAGAAAAATATCGGCACTTAGTCGAAACTTCGCAAGATATCATTTGGTCTTGCGATGCGACAGGACACATTACTTTTGTCAACCAAGCGGTAAAACAGATTTATGGTTATGAACCTGAAGAAATGATTGGCTGTTCTTTTAGCGATTTCTTTGCACCGGAATCAACAGCTCCTGATTTGCAACTTCAGCAGTATTTATTGACAGGTAATTCAGTATTTCAGTATGAAAGTATTGTATTAGGAAAAGATGGGAGAATAATTGATATAAATACCAAGGCGATCGCCCATTTAAACTCTGAAGGAAATGCGATCGGTGCGACAGGTACTGCCAGCGATATTACGGAAAGAAAACAAGCAGAAATCACTTTGCGACAAGCAAAAGAAGAAGCGGACAGAGCCAACAAAGCCAAAAGTGAGTTTCTCTCGAATATGAGTCATGAATTGCGTACTCCTCTCAACGCGATTCTGGGTTTCAGTCAACTGCTATCTCGCGACACAGGCTTGGGTGAAGAGCAAAAGCAATACTTAGGTATTATCATCCGCAGTGCGGAACATTTGCTGATTTTAATTAATAATATTTTGCAAATGTCAAAAATTGAAGTGGGGCTGGTGACACTTAACAACAGCACTTTCGATCTGCAAAAAATGCTGAATAATACAGAAGAAATGCTGAAAATTCAAGCACAAAAAAAAGGATTGCAGTTGATTTTTGATGGCGCGCCAACTTTGCCTAAGTATATAGAAACAGACGAAAGTAAATTGCGCCAAGTTTTGATTAATATTATTGGTAATGCACTCAAGTTCACCTCGGAGGGTGGGGTGAATTTAAGGGTTAAACATGAAGTGTTAAACAGCGGGAATACACTTACTAATTCACCAGAGATTCAGAATTGCTGTTTGTTATTTGAAGTAGAGGACACTGGTCCTGGAATTTCTCCTGAAGAGATGGACAGTCTATTTAAACCTTTTGCACAAACAGAAAGCGGGAGAAAAGCTCAAGAAGGAACTGGTTTGGGCTTGCCAATCAGCAAACAGTTTGTGAATTTAATGGGAGGGGAAATGAGTGTGGTGAGCACTGTGGGTGAGGGCAGCATTTTTAAGTTTGATATTAAAGTTTCTCTCCCTAATACAGTGGAAATTCAGATGACCCAAACAGCTCGTCGTGTCGTCGGTATCGAGCCCGGACAGCCGGAATACCGAATTTTGGCTGTTGACGATCGCCTGGAAAGTCGCTTATTGCTAGTGAGAATGCTTTCATCTTTGGGTTTTGTTGTCCGGGAAGCGGAAAATGGGGTTGAGGCGATCGATGTTTGGTCGAGTTGGGAACCTCATCTGATTTGGATGGATATGCGGATGCCGGTGATGGATGGTTATGAAGCTACGAAACGGATCAAAGCGCATTTGAAGGGTCAAGCCACTGTAATTATTGCTTTGACGGCTAGTGCTTTTGATGAGGAGCGATCGGTGATTTTGTCTGTGGGTTGCGATGATTTTGTCGCGAAGCCTTTTCGAGAACAGGTGATTCTGGAAAAGATGGCAAAATATCTGGGAGTCCGCTATGTTTACGATCGCGAACTTGCGGGTAATTCTCACGGTAGCCAGTCTGCTGGGGGTTTGTTTAGTGGCGAAATGGGTGAAAATGAAAAGATGGGAACAGCGGATTTACTTTTTACGCTGAGTGCTTCGTCCTTTGAAGTGATGCCTGGTGAATGGATTGATGAATTGTATGAGGCGGCGGAAGAAGTGGACAATGATTTGATTTTCCGGTTAATTTTGGCGATTCCTCCTATTCATGCTAATTTCGGCAGCGCGATCGCAGAATTGGCTAATAACTTCCGGTGCGATCGGATTATTGATTTAATTGAAGAATTGAGAAATTATTAAAATTAGAAATATGCCAGAATAATTACAGCTTGTGCTAGAATATCAAATTGAAAACTTTTTTTAAATCAGCAATTACATAACAAAAATCAACAATCGATGACTAAAAATATTACCAAAGAAAATAGAGGCAACATATTAATTGTTGACGACACTCCAGAAAATTTGCAAGTTTTATCAGCCACACTGTTAGATCGCGGATATAAAGTTCGGGGTGTAATCAATGGTAAAATGGCAATTAGAGCGGCAAAATCTGGTTCTCCGGATCTAATTTTACTCGATATCAAAATGCCGGAGATGAACGGCTACGAGGTCTGTGCCAAACTCAAAGCCGATGGGGAAACATCAGAAATTCCGGTTATTTTTATTAGCGCTTTAGATGAAGTTTTAGATAAAGTAAAAGCATTTCAAATTGGTGGGGTGGATTATATCACCAAACCATTTCAGGTAGAAGAAGTTTTAGCAAGAGTTGAACACCAACTGACAATAAAAAGACTACAAAAAGAACTAATCGATCGCAATAATCAACTGCAAAAAGAAATAGTTGAACGCAAAAAAGCTGAAGAAAAAGCAGCCGCGGCTTCTCAAGCAAAAAGTCAATTTGTTGCCAATATGAGCCACGAATTAAGGACTCCCCTGAATGCGATTCTGGGTTTTACTCAAGTAATGAGTCGTGATTGTTTACTGAGTCATGAAAATATAGAAAATCTCAGAATAATTAACCGTAGCGGTCAACATTTGCTGGAATTAATTAATGATGTTTTAGACTTGTCAAAAATTGAAGCTGGAATAGTTGCTTTAGATGAGAGTAGTTTTGATTTGTATCAAGTCTTGGATACTTTGGAAGAGATGTTTCAAATCAAAGCTGAAACTAAGAATTTGCACCTCAAATTTTCCGTGGAATCCCAGGTTCCCCAATATATTAAAACCGATGAAAAAAAACTGCGTGTCTGCTTAATTAATCTGCTGGGAAATTCCATCAAATTTACTGAAAACGGTGGTGAGATTTTGCTAATAGTCGGTCTGGAAAATGTTACATTCCAGTCACTAAAAACAGAAACTGATTCTAACTCGATTTCCAACGAGCGATGTGTAATATTTTTTGAGGTTCAAGACACTGGAGTTGGCATAGCAGCCGAAGAAATGGATACTTTATTTAATGCTTTTGTGCAAACAGAAGCTGGCAAAAAAGCTGCTGACGGCACGGGTTTGGGGTTAAATATTACCCAAAAATACGTGGAAATTATGGGAGGTAATATTGAAGTAAGTAGTATTTTAGGTGAGGGAACTACTTTTAAATTTAATATTAAACTCTGTGCGGTGGCTCCCTCGGAAGTAAATATCACGAGATTGCAACGGGTGCTGGGGCTAGAACCAGAGCAGCGAATTTATCGAATTTTAGCAGTGGATGATAATACTGAAAATCGGCTGCTGCTAATTAAAATGCTCGAACCCATTGGCTTTGAAGTCAGAGAAGCTGAAAATGGTAGACAAGCAATTGAAATCTGGGAAAGTTGGCAGCCGAATTTAATCTGGCTGGATACGCGAATGCCAGTAATGAATGGTTTTGAAACTGTGGCAGAAATTAGAGCTAGGGAGAAAAATACTCGATCGCATACTGTAGTTATTGCTCTGACTGCTAGCATTTTTGAAGAAAGAAGAGGCGAAATTATCGCAGCAGGCTGCGACGATTTTGTGCGTAAACCTTTTCAAGAACAAATCATTTTTGATAAGATTGCTCACTATTTGGGAGTGCGCTATATTTATCAAGAGTTGTCTATACCTTTTGGGGTAGGAGGGAGGCGTTATTTGAACGGCGAAAAACCTGATTCATTTTTTTTACCACTGTTGGCAGAGATGCCAAAAAGTTGGTTAGAGGAACTGGACGAGGCTGCTAATGATGTTAATGAAGAGTTGGTGATTCAGGTTGTCGATCGCATTTCCGAAAGTCATCCAACTTTAGCGAATGCTTTAAAGGATTTACTTGAGGATTACCGACTTGACAAAATAGTGAATTTAACTAAATTAATTTTAGAATAAATGGATAATAGCGGAATTAAAATATTGATGGTTGACGATCAACCGATTAATCTGCGTTTTTTATCTAATTTACTAAGCTCTCATGGCTATCAAGTTTACAGAGCAATTTCTGGACAACTAGCTTTGAATGCTGCAATCGCTTATGCTCCTGATTTGATTTTGTTGGATATCCGAATGCCAGAAATGGACGGATATGAAGTATGTCAGAGGCTAAAAAACATACCCGAAACAGCGCAGATTCCTATAATTTTTTTAACCGTTTTAGATGATATTAACGATAAAATAGAAGCTTTTCGAGTGGGCGGATTAGACTACATTACTAAACCTTTTCAAGGGGAAGAAATTTTAGCAAGAATCGAAAAGCAAATTGATTTACACAAACTGCAACAGCAATTAAAAAAGCAAAATGTCCAACTGCAACAGTCGCAATTATTGCTAGCAAGCGTCTTGAATAGTTCCCTAGACGGTGTGGTAGCTTTTTCTGCTGTTCGCAACAGTCAGGGAAATATTGTTGATTTCAAATGGATTTTGTTGAACCGGGCTGCGGAAAAAATGCTGAGTATGGTGTCCCCAAATTTAATAGGGAAGTATTTGTTAGAACAAATTCCTCTAGTCTGCAAAAATGGTCTATTTGATGTGTATGTTTCTGTGGTAGAAACAGGAGAAACTGTAGAGCGAGAATTCTATTACGAACACGATCGCAAATTCAGTGCTTGGCTGCACATTGTGGCTGTGAAATTAAATGACGGTTTGGCTGTCACTTTTCGGGATATTAGCGGACGAAAACGATCGGAAGCAGCCCTTCGCGCCAGCGAAGCTCGCTTTCTGGCCCTGGCTCAAGTCTCCTCAGATATGATTACCCTGGCGGATGCAAATTGTCATGTCATCTATCAAAGTTCAGCCGTAGAAAGAGTTTTGGGCTATTCTCCAGCAGAATTTATGGGTAAAATGCCTTTGCAAGTGTTACACCCCGATGATTTGGCTTCCCAAAAAGAGGCAATTGCTTGGATGCGAGCAAATCCGGGTATTTCTAAACTTATGGAATATCGGTTGCGGCACAAAAATGGTAATTGGGTATGGCTAGAAGGAGTGGCTACTAACTGGCTTGAGGATGCTGATATTGCTGCTTTTGTGGTACTCACGCGCGATATTAGCGAACGTAAACAGGCAGAAATAACTCTGACTCGCTATGCTCAAGAATTAAGTCGCTCTAATGCAGAATTACAACAGTTTGCTTATATTGCTTCCCATGATTTGCAAGCACCTTTGGGAACGATTTCGGGTTACGCTAAATTATTAGAAAGGCGCTGTCAAGACCAATTTGATTCTCAAACTTATAAATTTATTAGTAATATAATTAGTTCTTGTACAAGGATGCAAAACTTGATTGATGATTTACTGGAATATTCACGAGTTGGCAGAAGTCAGAAACCTTTTGTGTTGACTGATTGCAATTTAGTTGTTGAGGATGCTTGTGCTAATTTGCAGTGGGCTATTCGTAAGAATCAAGCTATTGTTAGTAGGGCTGATTTGCCGTTGGTGATGGCTGATAGTTCTCAATTAGTGCAACTATTTCAGAATTTAATTGGCAATGCTATTAAGTACCGCGGGGGCGATCGACCGATGGTTCACGTAAGTGTTTCCCGACAGGGGGATAACTGGCTGTTTTCTGTAGAGGACAACGGTATTGGTATTGCAGAACAGTATCAGGAGAGTATTTTTCAGATTTTTCAGCGCTTGCATACTCAAAAAAACTATTCGGGAACGGGTATTGGTTTGGCGATTTGTAAAAAAATTGTCGATCGCCACGGCGGTCGCATTTGGGTGCAATCAGTACCCAATCGAGGAGCGATTTTTTATTTTTGTCTTCCTGTAGGGGAGTGAAGGTAGAAGTTATAAGCTATAAGCTATAAGCTGCTGCGGTTTGGCTCCCCTTAAAAATCCGGATGGAGGAAGCAACAGAAAGGAAATAGTAATTTATTTAGTGATTTTGGGGGATTATTTATATTTACTTTACAGAATTGCGATCAAAATGTAGCATATTTACTGATGACAAAAAACAAATAAAGAGTTCATAATCAATTTATTAACTCAAATCTTGTAAAAGTTAAACATCAGCGGTGCACGGCATAATTTTCAATTTATTTCAACTGTATCGAGAGTATCTGACTTTCCCCTACAGTAATTTAGACTATATTTCGGAGGCAAGCCTTGGCGATAGTTCTAGTTGTGTGGCTTGTGCAGTTTGGAAACAAGTGCTAAGTGAAACAAGCATTAATGACAACTGTTTGCCTGGAAGGCAAATAAAAGAATTTTTGCTACACAAACTCAGCCCGGTTGGTCAAACCACTAAAATTATGGCAACAGATGTTGACATATCCTTGGATGTTTGTTCAATTTATACCAGGTCAGAATATTCGTTGGTAGTGAGTCAAAGCAGTGAATAATAAAAACCAAACATTCACTATTTTAATGGCTAATGATGACGAAGATACCCGCTTTTTCGTGCAAGAATCACTCCGAGAGATTCCCATAGCAATTAGAATCGAATTTGTGGAAAATGGGGAACAAGTGCTAGACTATTTGTACTGTCGCGACTCCTATGCCGAGGCTAGCAATTGGCGCTTCCCCGACCTGATACTTTTAGATCTGAATATGCCGAGGCTTGACGGGCCAGAAGCACTAACTTTGATTAGATCGGACCCCGACTTGCAACAGATTCCGGTAGTGATACTGACTACATCGCAAAGCAGCGGAGATATTTTGCTTTGTTACCGCTTGGGTGCGAATTCTTTCATATCCAAACCAGTGACTTTTGAAGGATTGGTTGAAGTAATGCAGACTTTGTGTCAGTATTGGTTTGAAATCGTTTCGCTCCCGCCGAAGGCTGTATAAGCTGAGTTGTAAGGGGCAAGGATTAGGGGAATTAATCTCTGAGTAAAACCCAAACTTTTCTGCCCCAATGCAATTTTCCCTAGGGGAGGTTTCCAAAAATGAGATGGTTTCCGTTGCTAGTAGCTATGTCGGCTATTAGTTAGAAGTTCTAAATAGTTGTTGTCAACCCGCTCGAATTGCTATAGTTGTGTTAACGTCTAACCACTCGATAAAAGTTTTGTTGGTGGAGGATAACCTCGCAGATGCGACTCTGATTGAAGACCTTTTAGGGTCATTCAGTGACGCTACATTTCAGCTTGAAATTGTTAAGTCTATGGAGGAGGGAATACAATGTCTGCAAGGAGCAGAGTTTGATGCCATACTATTAGATTTTTCCGTGGAAGATAGTTTGGAGGGAAGCGATCCGATCGCGATGCTGAAAGCCCGATCGCCCACGGTGCCAATTGTGGTACTAACAGATATGAATGATGAACATACGGCACTGTCAGTATTGCGATCGGGCGCTCAAGATTGTTTGGTGAAGGGCAGATTTCATAGAACTCTTCTGGTGCGGGCAATCCACTATGCGATCGAACGGCAACGCATAGAGGAACAATTGCGACAACAAGCCCAAAGAGAGCGACTTTTGGCTAAAATGATCGAAAATATCCGATCGTGCATAGACGCTACAAGTATTCTCCACAGTACCGTGGCAGAAGTACGTCAATTTCTGAAAACAGACCGGGTTTTAATTTATCGCTGTCACAATTCTGCGACAAAACTCGACAGCGAAGAGCAAAAATGCGAGATTGTCGCAGGTGATGGATTGCCACAAGGTTATATTGAAAACCCAAATATTTGTTCTGCTTTGGCGGTATCTTGTCTGTTGTTGGCGGAGTCTCAGTCGGTACAAGCAATATCAGATGTCAGGGAGACGGAATTGACTGGTAGTTGTAAAAAAATGCTCGCTGATTGTGAAATTGCAGCAGTTTTAAGCGTTCCAATCTGGCAATCTGAAGGCAAGGAAGCGACAAATAAAATATCTTCAGACTCTAGGTGGGAAGAAGAACAAGATGAGGATTATTCCGAAGATTTAATGACGCTGCTGTGTGGTGGGACACCGCAGATAATTCTCAAAAATGAATCTGACTCTGGCGCAGAAAATAAAAATTATTTGTGGGGAATGCTGACAGCATACAATTGTACCGGAGCTAGGCAGTGGCAGGCATGGGAAATAGAATTTTTAACACATTTGGCAAATCAAGTGGCGATCGCGATCGAACAATCTGAACTTTACCGCAAGTTAGCAATTGCCAACCAAAAATTGCAGCAACTAGCAACTACAGACGCACTGACACGGATTGCTAACCGCCGCCAGTTCGATCGAATTTTGATGTTGGAGTGGCGTAGGCTAGCAAGAGAGGAATTGCCGCTGTCTTTGATCCTGCTTGACATCGACTTTTTTAAATATTACAACGACTTTTACGGGCATCTTGCCGGCGACGACTGCTTGTATCAAGTGGCTGGGGCGATCGCCTCTGCTGTCAAGCGGGCTGGAGATTTGCCAGCCCGTTATGGTGGTGAAGAATTTGCCGTACTACTTCCCAACACTGAAGCCGAGGGGGCCAACGTTGTCGCCAGGACAATTTGCGATCGCCTCGGTGCCCTAAAACTCCCCCACGCGCGATCGGAAATCGATCCCTACGTTACCCTCAGTTGTGGGATTGCTACCACGATTCCTTCTCCAGATCAATCTCCCGACAGCCTAATTCACAGTGCTGACAGAGCTCTCTATCAAGCTAAAAGTGAAGGCAAAAATCGCATTTGTCACGCCAGCAGCAACCCTCACTCATCGGCTAACAAACCCCCAGATTTATCCCTAGAGTCGGTTTCTTCAATCTCAAATCTCAAATCTCAAATCCCTTGACTCTCATCAATCTAAAATCTGAAATCACAAATCTAAAATCCCTTGACGGATCGGTATTTCGATCGCAAATTCTGTCCCCACCCCTAACTGAGAATTACACTCCAAAGTTCCGTGATGTTTTTCAACTACGATTTCATAACTAATAGCCAATCCCAATCCCGTACCTTTTCCCACAGGTTTCGTAGTAAAAAAAGGATCGAACAACCGCTGCTTTACTGATTCTGGAATGCCAGTACCGCTATCGGCAAACGTAATTCTCACCCGCTCCTCATCCACAACTTCTGTGTGAATCTTAATTGTATAAACAGAAGATTTATCCTCGGCAGATTCAAGTTCTTTAGCCTTTTCTTCCAAAGCATCAATCGCATTGCTCAACAAGTTCATAAACACCTGATTTAATTGACCAGAGTAACATTCCACCAGGGGTAAATCGCCGTACTCTTTAATTAGCGAAATAGTAGCTTGTTCCCGTTTCTGCTTCAAACGGTGAGCCAAAATCATCAAAGTGCTATCAATGCCTGCATGAATATTAACCGCCTTAAATTCGGCTTCGTCAAGGCGAGAAAAAGTACGTAAAGATTTAACAATTTCTTGAATTCTCTCGGCTCCAACTTCCATGGAATCCAACAGCTTCGGCAAATCTTCGCGGATAAAATCTAATTCGCATTCTTCAAGTGCTTCCTCAATTTCTGCCGTAGGTTTAGGGTATGCTGCACGGTAAAGTTCCAGAATTTTTAACAAATCTTTGGTATAATCTTTGGCATAGGTAATATTTCCAAAGATAAAACTGACAGGATTATTGATTTCGTGGGCGACGCCAGCAACCAATTGACCCAAGGAAGACATTTTTTCACTTTGGACGAGCTGTGCTTGGGTATTACCCAGAGTGTTAAAAGCTAATTCTAATTCCACTGCTTGTTCTCTGAGTCTAGCTTCGGATTCTCGCAGTGCCATTTCTGCTGCTGTGCGCTCGGTAACATCGACACCAATTCCCCAAAAATCCCAGCCTGGAACCGAAAATTCAGCGGAAATATTAGACCAAGCAATTGTTTTTACCGTCCCGTCAGCAGCCTGTATTTCTAATTCTAAATCACGAAAATTATGTTCAAGTTTGACAATTTCTTTAAAGACTTTTTGGCGGTATTGAAAATCTGGTATTAGTAGTTGTATCGCTTGCTGATTGGCGACCATTTCTGAGGTATTGTAACCCAAAACTTGTTCGCATTCTCGGTTCCAGACTATGATATTGCGTTCGGCATCAACAGCGCTGAGCATTACTGGCATATTTTCGAGAATTAAGCGTAGTCTTGCTTCACTTTCCCTGAGAGCTTCTTCAACTCGCGCCCTCTCCGTGATGTCCACAGAAACAGCAATTAATCCTAGAATTTCTCCTTTTTCATCGAAGATTGGGGTGCCACGAGTTTCGTAAATGTGACCAGAGAATTCAGCCGACCAAATTTTTTCTTCGCCAGCCAAAACCAAATTAATATTTTCGATAATTTGGGGGTACTTTTCGTACAGTCCGTAAACCGATAAGCCAACTACTTGTGCTGGAACTAATCCTAAAGGTTCTAACCCTTTTCCTTCCGAAAGTGTAAAGATGCCTCGGCGGTCAATGCAAGACAAAATTATGGGTGCATTGTTGACAACGGCACGGAGGCGTTTTTGACTCATTTGCAGTGCTAATTCTGCTTGTTTGCGATCGGTAATATCGAGGGCGGCTCCGAATAATTTGATGACTTCCCCTTGATGGTTTTGGACAATTTGTCCCCAACCGATTAGATATCTCATTTCTCCGTTTAAACGGTAAATGCGGTGGTCAATTTCGTAGGGTTGGCGGTGGGTGATGGCGTCATTTATAGTTTGTTGAAAGCGTTCTCTATCGTTAGGATGAATTTGTTGCACCAGTTCAGGATAACTTGGTGTTGGTGCGTTTATTTCTAGATCGTAAATTCTTTTTAATTCATCAGACCAAGTAACTTCGCCAGTAGTGAGGTCGAATTCCCAGTTGCCGATATGGGCAACTTTTTGAGTTTCTTCTAGTTTTTGCTGGTATTCTAAGAGTTCGTCAGTGGCTTTTTTACGTCCGCTAATATCCGTCGCCGTACCTATAAATCCTTGAAATTTACCTGCTGGTGTCAACTTAGGAACTACTGTTTCTTCAATCCACCGATATTCGCCGTCGGCTCTTTTTAGGCGGTATTCTCTCTCGAATTTTCGAGGGTAATTCCAAGCAGTTGCATATATTTTTTCCCAGCTATCTAAGTCTTCGGGGTGGATGTTTTGCGTCCATCCGCTGGCTGAAATTTGTTCCTGACTAAGCCCTGTAAATTCTGTCCACTGCGAATTAAAGTAATGACAATTGCTCTCTGCATCTGCTATCCACAGCAGGGTTGGTACTAGATCTGCCCAGTCGCGCCAAGAATTTTCGCCGACATCTGAAAAATTCGCGATCGGGGATTGTTTGGGTAGTTTAGCTTCCCTGGGAGAACCACTCATAACTTGACAAGGGGTAAGTTGACATTTGCTGTTTTTATTGTGACACTCAGATGCGATTTCATGTAAAAAATTATCGGCTTTTCACAACCAATATATCAATCCAAACTCGTCTAGGTTAAATTTTGCTGGACTGGAATTTCTAGCAAAAACTCCGAACCCTCTCCCACCGTGGAAGTACAGCTCAATTTGCCACCATGTCGATCGACTATAATTGAATGAGAAATCGATAGCCCCAAACCAGTTCCCTTACCCACAGGTTTAGTGGTGAAAAATGGGTCAAACAGCCTAGACCTAACAGATTCAGGTATCCCCCCTCCATTGTCAGCAATTGATACCGCTACGAAGCCCCCAGCAGTCAAATAAGTGCGAATAGTGATGGTACTGGGAGGTCGATCGCACTCCTGCATGGTCTCCTGGTTATCCCGTTCTTCCAAAGCATCGATCGCATTAATCAAAATATTCATAAATACCTGATTTAACAGACCAGGAAAACATTCCACATTTTGCAGTTGTTGGTAATCTTTAATTACCTGAATACCCGCATAGTTGCTGTGAGATTTCAGGCGATTGGGAATATTTATACTATAATTTTGCAGATTTAAGAAAGCATCGAAGCGTTATGGGCATTGGGCCTAAGAGCTATGATTGTTTAGGGGATGACTTCTTCCTTCTTATATCAATTCCGGTTGTATCGGAATGATTTAACCGCGAAGGCGCCAAGGACGCGAAGGAAGAGAAGAGAGAGTTTAATACAGGACGATGAAGAGAGGATTTTATATTAGACATCTCCCAAAAAGCGAGTCTTGAACAGGCAGGCGGTGTCCTGCCCTTCGACTCCGCTGACTGAACCGCGGAGCGTCGCCCTGCCCTTCGACTACGCTGACTGAACCGCGGAGCGTCGCCCTGAGCCCTTCGACTACGCTCAGGATAAACGCAGTCGTTGGGTCGAAGGGTCGAAGGGATGCCTGTTCCACAATAATTATGGGAGATGTCTATTACTTCCCCCCAAGGGGGGGGTAGGGGGGGTTCTTCTTTCTTCTTCCTTCCCCCCAAGGGGGGGATGATATCGTTTGCGGTTGCATCGGAATGATTTAACCACAGAGAACACAGAGAGATCGGAGAGAAATGAATAATTCCGATGGTAACGGAATTGATATGACTTCTTCCTTCTTACTTCCCCCCAAGGGGGGTTCTTCTTCCTTCTGCCTTCTGCCTCCTTCTGCCTTCAATCTTACTGCCGTTTTGGCAACACAACTGTAAATATGCTACCCTTGCCGAGATTACTGCTAATAGCAATCTCGCCCTTAAAAGGTTTTAGCAGTTCAATACAAGTATAAAGTCCCAGACCAGTTCCTGTGGGTTCACCCTCTTTTTGTTCCTCGCCTTTAGCTGGTTTTGATGTGTAAAAAGGATCGAATATTTTTGAAAAATCTTCCGGTGCTATCCCGCATCCCGTATCCGCAATCTCCAGATAAATTTTCGATTCATCTTGTCGAGTCACAATAGTTAGTTCTCGGCTTTTTTTATCCCACATAGCATCCATGGCATTATTTATTAAGTTGTAAAATACTTGAGAAATATAGGAATAAATTAAGGGAATATTTGGCAGTTTATCGTCATAAAAATATTTTTTCTTTATTTTATTTTTAAAATACATATTTCCTTCCAATAGCTGAATCTCTCGCTGCACTAATTCGTTTATATTCACAGGCTGCAAATCTTGCTCTTGCTCTTTTCTGCTTTTCACCATCAGAGTATCCATAATCTGATTGACTTTTGTGATGGCTTGTAAAATATACTTAGTGTAACTAAAAAACGAATAGTCGTTAATTTTTGTTGCTTTTGTTTCAATGAGATCCACGCTAGTCTGCATCACTTGCAGCGGACTTTTCAGGTTGTGTACCATGCCCTGAGTCAAGCGACCGATGATGGCAGTTTTTTCTTGGTCGATGAGTTGCTTACTTTTTTGTTCGACAAGTCTTTCCAGATTTTGGTTGAGGTGAGCAAGCTCTGCATTTTTCTCTTCTAGTTTTTTTTGTAAACTACGAATAGTCAAGTGAGTTTCAATTCGGCTCAATACTTCTTCGTGCTGGAACGGCTTAGTGATGTAATCAACTGCTCCTGTTTGAAAGCCTTTTACTTTGTCAAGGGTATCGGAAAGGGCGCTCATAAATATGATGGGAATGTCTTGCGTCGGCGGGTCTGCTTTCAAGCGACGGCAAGTTTCAAACCCGTCAATTCCCGGCATCATGATATCTAAAAGGATCAAGTCTGGATGGATATATTCAATTTGCTCGATCGCACTTTCGCCGTCCTGGGCTACTAATACCTTAAACCCATAGTTTCTCAACAACTCGAAAAGTACATCCAGATTGGTCTGGTTGTCATCGACAATTAGTATAATGCTTCTTTCAGAATTTTTATCGTTCATATTCAAGGAAAAAAATCAATTTGAATAGTTGTGAATTGTGAATTTTGACTTTTGAAGTGTGACTTGTGAATTAAAATCCCCGTCGAATGATTTTGATTTGTTGGTCACAATCATAACTGTCAACTTACAAAGTTTTACATAACTTTAATCCTAAGACAAATGTTCCTTCAAAAAAGCTCTAATTTGCTTGATCTGAAATCCCTTAGCTAGTTGGCGGACGTGGTGAGCGAAAGGCACTAATTTGGGGTCAGAATTTTCAAGTTTAGCAATTTCCTCCAGAATAGCTTCTATATCGCCCATGGCACACAGTCTTAACAAAGCCAAGACTGACTCGCAGGGGGGAGACACGATCTTTGAGTCAGCAGCAGCCAAGTCTGATGCTGTTTTTGGGGTTGGAGCTTTGCGTTTGTTAGCCGATGCTCCGTCTTCGTAAACCCATTCTAGTCCCAAATTAACTCGCAACGATTCTAAAAGCTCGTTGTTTTGAATAGGCTTACTGAGAAAACCATTGCAGCCTGCAAGTATGCTCTCTTGCCTGGTAGTCTCATAAACACTAGCAGACAAAGCAAGGATAACCGCATCTTTTAATTCCGGCAAGTGTCGCAGCCGCCTGGTAGCTTCCCAGCCGTCCATTACTGGCATCAGCAAGTCCATTAAAATTAGATCGGGTTGAAATTCCAGTGCTTTGTGCAAACAGTCTTCGCCGTCTGTGGCTTCTACAATTTCCAAGCCCAAACGAGAGAGCATTTTATGCAGCATTGCCCGATTTGCTTCGTTGTCGTCTACTACCAACACTTTGCGCTTGAGGCCTACGAAACCAATAATCCGATGTTTTTCCGGTGGAGAGGGGATTTCTGAACACTGGGCGACGGCGGGCAAATCTATATCTAACCAAAAAATGCTGCCTATGCCGGAGGTACTTTCGACGTGAATTTGGCTGCCCATCATGTTTACTATTTTTTGACTGATGGAAAGGCCCAATCCGGTACCTTCCACCACGTTGCTACGATCGCCCACTTGATGAAAGGGCAAAAATATTTCTGCTAATTTGTTCTCTCTGATACCAATGCCGCTATCTTCGACTTGGAAGCGGATTTTAGTTGGTGGTAATTTTGCTAAGTTTGGTGCTTCTGTGGCGTCACCAGGGGCGATGGACTGCTTCTGTGGTTCTAGATTAGGGGTCAAAGTTGCCATTCCATCACGATTTGCCGCCGTTAAACTGGAATTTATGGAGTTGATGGGACTGGCATATTCAGCGACATTATCCACGTAACCCACTTTCAATGTCACTCCACCACGATCGGTGAACTTAACAGCATTGCTGAGCAAATTAATCAAAACTTGTCGGACTCTTTTTTCATCAGCTAAAACGTAGTTAGGCAGAACAGATAGCTCCTCGTAATTAAATGCAATTCCTTTTTGATCGGAACGCATCTTAAACAAGTCAACAATGTTTTTGATTAAATTTCTAAAATCTACCTCGCTCACAGACAGTTCCATTTTATTAGCTTCTATTTTTGCCAGGTCTAAAACATCATTAATCAGCGTCAGTAAGTGGTGGCCACACTGTAGAGCGTTAGTCAGGATATCCAGTTGTTCTGTTGTTAAATTACGCTCGTTTTTCAGGAGTTGAATGTATCCTAAAATCCCGTTCAAAGGTGTGCGCAATTCGTGGCTCATATTGGCGAGAAAGTCGCTTTTAGCGCGGTTAGCAGCTTCGGCGGCTTCTTTTGCTAATTGCAGGGCGGCTTCTGCTTGTTTGCGATCGGCAATTTCAGTTTGCGCCTTTTGAAACAAAGTAGATTGTTGGATGGCGATCGCCAACTGCACGGCTAATTGTTGCAGACAATCTGCCTCAAATTTCTGCCAAGGACGGGAGTCTGTACAGTGGTGGGCAATTAGCAGCCCCCACAATTTTTCGCCTTGCAAAATCGGTACTACCAGGTTAGCTCTGACGTGGAGATCGGTTAACAGATTCAAGTAGCATTCAGCGATACCAGCGTTGTAAACATCATCTGTAGCTCTAATTCTGCCATCTTTGTAAAGGTCAACGTAGGCTTCGCCAAAACAGGGGTCGTAAATTTCCCTTCCCGCAATTGCCATGCAATCTTCCTTTACCGACTCTACAGCGATAAACCCGCTCCAACTAGGAGTAAATTGGTAAATCACTGTGCGGTCTACTTGCAAAAATAGCCGCACTTCTTCCACAGTTGTGGTTAAAATTTCTTCTAAGTTTAAAGAACCCCGAATGCGTTCGAGCATGGCGACTGCTAGTTGCTCCCGATTTAATTGTTGGCGCAAAGTTTTTTCGACTTTTTTGCGCTGGCTAATATCGGTAATTACTCCCACAGAACCGATAAAATTGCCATTTTCATCCTTGATATTATCGGCTCTCACCAGAGTAGTTACTGCTTCACCATTCTTAGTTTTTAGTTCAATTTCATCGCTCCATGACAGGCCTGTGCGAAGGGTTTTATAGATTTGTTTATAAATTTTAGGTTGGACGTACATCGCCTCGGCTGCATTAAGCGTGTTGAGTTCTTCGACTGTGTAGCCGTACCGTTGAATGAATGCTTGGTTGTGGTAAATAGAGCGTCCTTTCAAGTCGGTAATCGCGATCGCGTCGCTGGTACTTTCAACGGCTTGAGTAACTTTCAACAGCTCTAGTTCTGCTTGTTTGCGATCGCTAATATCAGTCATGGAACCCACCATCCGCTGCGGATTTCCGGCTTTGTCCCACACTGCTTGAGCCCTGGCTAGTACCCACTTGTAACTGCCGTCTTTGCATAGGAGACGGTATTCAGAGGCGTAATTCAGGGTTTTGCGATCGAGGTAATCTTGGATAGCGGTTTGCACGCGCCAAGAATCTTCCGGGTGAATTCGCTCAGTCCATTCGCTGTTGTTAGTGTCAATTTCCGTGTCTGAGTAACCAATAATTTCCTTCCAGCGAGCCGAGCGAAAAACTTCATTAGTTTGGAGGTTAAAATCCCAAATTCCGTCTTGATTTCCCTTAAGAACTAACTGCCAGCGTTCTTCGCTTTTTCTTAATTCTTCTTCGGCTTGTTTGCGCTGAATATGGGAACCCAATTGAGTTGCCACTGCTTTTACTAAATCTACTATACGGCCTTCTAGCTCCGAGGGGTTTCGCTGGTAAAATACTAAAACTGCCAGCACTTCTCCCTCAGCGCGAATTGGTATGCCGAAACAAGCTTTGAGTCCACTTTCTATTGCTAGTTGCCATCGCGAGAAAACGGGATTTACACCATCGGATATATCTTGTTTCCACTCCATTTGTTTAGTCAGCCAAATTCGCCCCGGGAGTCCGACTCCCAGTGGAAATACAAACTGATTGCTTGCACGTCCAAAAGCCTGCAAAGTCTGGTCGCTAGCATACCAGCTTTGACTATGTTCTAAAACAGTGCCATCAGCAGCAGGTATCCAAGCTTCGGCAAAATTCCAGCCGATGGCGTTGCACAAAAAGCGCAAAACATTGGCGATCGCGCTCTCGAAGTCTGGCGACTGACTAATTGCTTGAGTTGCTGCTAACAACAACTTGATTTCATCTTCTGTTTGCTTACTTTCAGTAATATCAGTTCCCGCGCCCAAAATTTGTTTTAATCGACCGGCTGCGGTTTTCATAAATACAGTATCTCGGCTGACAATCCAGCGCCAAGAACCCTCCTTATGCTGCATTCTGTATTCAACTTCAAAGATATCCCCTTGACCACCTGTTTCTACTTGTTGTAGATAATCAGGAATTTTGCTCAAATCTTCCGGGTGCATCAATTGAGAAATCATCTCCACACCCATAGCCTGAAGCTCTTCTACTGTATAGCCTAAAACGTGATAAATGGAAGCATTAGCATAAATGATTTTATGTTCAATCAAATCGTAAACATACAAAATATTAGGACTAGCTTCAGCAATTTTTTCAGCGAACCGCTGACTATCTTGCAGCTTTAGTTCGGCTTGTTTTTTAGCAGAAAGATCTCGTACAATGGAAATAATTTCGCCCCCGGCCAGCATGGTTAGGGACAGTTCTTGAGGAAAGTTGGAGCCGTCGCGGCGACATCCGATGGCTTCGGTGTTGCAATATCCTTTTGTGGTTAAAGTGGGGAGGATTTCTTGCTCCAACCTTTGTAGTTCTGCACTTTCATAGCATATTTTCCAGCTTTGAGCGAACATGGCTTCGGGAGATTCGCAACCATACATTTTGAGTTGAGCTGCGTTGCAATAAATGAACTCTCCGCCGGCACCGATGATGGCGATGCCCTCGGAAGCGGCAGACATGGCGGCGGCTTGTCGCTGAATTGCCGACTCAGAACGTTTGCGATCGGTGATATTACGGACGATCGCGATAATGTCGTCATCGCTACAAAATACAATTCTTGCTTCAAAATCGTACAGTTCGCCATTAACTGACATGGGATATTCTACGATTTGAATTTCACCATTGTCGATCGCTTGTTTGTTCCCAGATAGGATCTTGTCACCAAAAACCGACGGTAAGATGTCTTGGACTTTTTTGCCTATAAAAATACTTTCTTTAAGTATAATATTCGGTTCTTTTGCAGGTTTGAAGTCTACAAAAGTGCCATCGGCGCGACAGCGAAACATCATGTCGGGTATGGCGTTTAAAAGAGCTCGATTGGTGGCTTCACTTTTGCGTAATTCTGCTTCGGCTTGTTTGTTTAATGTAACATCGCGGGCCACTGCATAAATTAAACCTTCTTCAGCAAAGGGCGATGCCGTCCAGGACAGCCATTTATAAGTACCATCTTGGCAAAGGTAGCGGTTTTCTAAGTTAATAACTGGGTTGCCACTTTTGAGTGTTTCCAATTTAGCTATGGTTATTGCTCGGTCTTCGGGATGCACAAATTCTATAAAAGGTTTGGCTATAAGTTCCCCTTCGCTGTAACCTAAAGCATTTGACCAAGCAGGATTTAAGCGTCTGAAATAGCCGTCTAAACCCGCAATGCAAAGTAAATCTAGGGAAATGTTAAAGAAGCGATCGCGCTCTTTCTGAGTTTGTTTTAATTCGGTGATATCCATCACCAAGCCGTCCCAAACTAAATCGCCATTGGCTTGCTTTTCTGGTTTAGCAGCGCCTTGCAACCACTTCACTTTGTCCGGCATAATTTGTCGCCACTGCTGATGCCATGGCAGCAGCATTTTCGCAGATTTTATTATGGATTTGTGGAACTCTTCTAGGTCATTTGGATGAATATTTTTAAACGCCAATTCGGCATTTTCTTCTAGTTCTTTAGGTGCTAATTCATAAATATCATTGCAACCAGAAGAAACGTAGAAAAATTTCTTTTCTCCATCCTTATTTATACGAAATTGATAAATCATTCCCGGTACGTTAGCTGTCATTTTTTCCAGCCGAGAGCGGGTTTGCTTCAATGCTATTTGCTGTCGCTTGTACTCGGTGACATCTCGGATAGTACCTACTAACATTTTACTGCCTTCGGTTGTTTTAAAAATAATTTTTTTTGTAGATATAATCCTTTTTTTACCGCGACTATCTATAAATTTTTCTTCCGTTTCATCAGGAATTCCTGTTTTCAATACCGCTGCGTCTTTTTGTAAAAACAAGCTCGCTATTTCTTCCGGTAAAAAGTCGTATCCACATTTACCTATAAGTTCGGTTCGCGGTTTGCCCATTAACTCGCAAAAAGCATCGTTTAATACTACCCAACGATGTTGTTCGTCTTTGACAAAAATTGGGTCTGGTGTCGCATTAATCGTGTGCTTTAAAAATTGTCGAGATGCTTTGAGTTGGACTTCATAGTGGTGGCGATCGCTCACATCCAAGACCACTTTAATCATCCGATCGATCGACCCGTCTAGGCTCCGGATGCAGCGCAGCGACACTCTAGTATAAACTATTCCACCGTTTTTTTTGCGCCATCTTTTGTCTAAAACGTAACCTTGACTCTTACCCATTAAAATTTTCTTGAGCTGCTCTGAACTAGCTTGCCAATCTTCAGGAAAACTCAATTGCTCCCAATTACCCTGCAACAGTTCTTCGCGCTCGTATCCCAGCAAATTGCACAAAGCATCGTTGACTTCTAGCCACTGGCATCGATCTGGTTCTGCGGGAGAAATTGGAGCGGCCAGAATGGCGATTCCGACTAGGGAATTCTCCACTACCGATCGATATTTTGCTTCACTTTTTCGCAAAGCTTCTTGGTTGTGTTGTCTTTCCACTGCGTAACGCAGCGATCGCATTAACACTTCGCTGTCTATTTTTATTTTGACTAGATAATCTTGAGCTCCTGTTTGGATCGACTGCACGGCTAGTTCTTCATCGTTGCGGGCCGTGAGTACCACGATCGGAGTATTGACGCTGTATTCTTGAATTTTAACAATTGTACTTAAGTCTTGACTGTCCGGCAGCGATAGATCTAGTAGTATGACATCAAATTTTTCCTTTAGTAAAAGCTCCTGTGCTTTACTCAGGCGATCGGCGCGACTTATCGATAGCCTTTGGGGCAACGATCGGGAAACATTGGTTTCTAATAATAATTCTTCGATCAGCTCAGCTTCGGCCCGATTGTCTTCGACGAGGAGAACCTTAAAGCCATTGCGCTCTGCGGTTGGGTTCAAAACTGATATCATAAATACCCAGATTTTTATCGTAAAGCAGTCGTACTAACCATTATAGCATATAAGCAATTCAATATTGAAATATGCAAGTGGGAATAGTTTAAAACTTGTTGACTGAATTCTACCTGACTCAGCGGAAATTTGCGACTCTCTCCCCTGAGTAAGAAAATCGTTGACACACCTTTAAAAGCGATCGTCCCATCAAAATCCACAGGAGGGATGAATACAGGGTTTGTGACCTAGTTTTTTTGTCTGAGCTTTATGATAGCTGATACCTCCTAGTCGCTGCCGTCTTTTTACTTGTGGCAACCTAGAAAAAAATTCGCGTGTCTCTTGTGTTTTTCCAAAAAAGTGATAATCTATAAATAGAGGCAATAAACGATATTGAGCTAGGGAGCCTCTGGCACGCTCTGTGCATAAATACACTTAAATTCACTTTAAGGAGCCGGGGATCAAGGTTTTAGTGATAATTAAAATAGTTTTACTTGGAGAAAATCTTAGCTGTTAAGGTGAGTAATTCATTGGATTGAATGATTAGCAGGCAGGATACAGCTAATAAATAGTGACGGGAAAATCAAGAAATCTGGATATTTAGAGATTGACTTCGTAAGAAAACTAAGTTCAAACTTTTTGCTGTCCTTTGACCGAAACGATCTAAAAAGTAGAGGAAAAAGCAATGACCCAAAAATTAGCAATTCCAGAAAAGCAGCTTCAAATTCCCAAAGACAAAGCGTTAATATTATGGTTCGATGAAGTCGGCATCGCTGACATCCCCTTAGTCGGTGGCAAAAATGCTTCCTTGGGGGAAATGATTCAACAGCTAACCCCCAAAGGAGTGAATGTTCCCAACGGGTTTGCAACTACAGCATACGCTTACCGCTACTTCATCGAGTCGGCGGGTTTAGATAGTAAACTGCGCGAACTTTTTGCTGACTTGGAAGTCGAAAATGTCAACAACCTGCGCCAAAAAGGCAAGCAAGCACGATCGCTGATTTTGGAAACGCCGTTTCCGCGAGACTTGCAAGCGGCGATCGCCAGCGCTTACGATAAATTGTGCGATCGCTATGGCGAGAGTACAGATGTAGCAGTTCGTTCCTCCGCCACCGCCGAAGACTTACCAGACGCCAGCTTCGCCGGACAACAAGAAACCTACCTCAACGTACATGGCTGCACCAGCGTGCTTGAATGCAGCCACAAATGCTTCGCTTCCATATTCACCGACAGAGCGATTTCCTACCGTCAACTCCGAGGCTTCGACCATTTTGATGTCGCCTTATCAGTAGGTGTGCAAAAAATGGTGCGATCGGACTTAGCATCCTCCGGTGTCATGTTCAGCATCGACACCGAAACCGGTTTCAAAAATGCCGCCCTCATCACCGCAGCCTATGGATTGGGGGAAAACATCGTTCAAGGGGCCGTAAACCCCGACGAATACCTAGTCTTCAAACCAACCTTGAAACAAGGTTTCCGCCCAATTCTCGACAAACGCCTCGGCACCAAAAAAATTAAAATGGTGTACGATATTGGCGGTTCCAAATACACCAAAAACGTCTCAGTAGCAACCACAGAACGGGAAAAATTTGCCATTAACGATGACGAAATTCTGCAATTAGCACAGTGGGCAGTATTAATAGAAGAACACTACTCCCAAGTGCGCGGAACTCCCACGCCCATGGACATCGAGTGGGCAAAAGACGGCAATACTGGCGAATTATTCATCGTCCAAGCGCGACCGGAAACAGTACAATCTCAAAAATCAGTTACAGTTTTGCGGAGTTACAAACTGCAAGGTTCTAGCGCTATTTTGGCGAAGGGACGGGCTGTGGGCGAGGCCATTGGACAAGGGAAAGCCCGCGTAATTTTAGAAGTTAGCGAAATCGCGGAATTTGAAGCAGGGGAAGTTTTAGTTACCAACAAAACAGACCCAGATTGGGAACCCATTATGAAAAAAGCCAGTGCGATTGTCACCAACTCTGGCGGCCGCACTTGTCATGCAGCAATCATTGCGCGAGAAATGGGAATTCCGGCAATTGTCGGCACCGGTGATGGGACAAAACTCTTAAAGAATGGTCAAGAAATCACTGTTTCTTGTGCTGAAGGAGAGGAAGGCAAAGTTTATTCGGGTTTGGTGCCGTTTGCAGTCCAAGAAAGTGCGATCGACAATTTACCCCGCACTCGCACTCAAATCTTAATGAATGTCGGCAACCCCGAAGAAGCCTTTGGTTTATCAGCAATTCCTTGCGACGGTGTGGGATTGGCGCGACTGGAATTCATCATTGCCAATCACATTAAAGCACACCCGTTAGCACTGATTCACTTTAACAAATTGGTAGATAAATCCGTCAAACGCGAAATTGCCAAACTCACAGCGCTTTACGAACACAAGCCCGATTTCTTTACCGACAAATTAGCCCACGGAATTGGTACAATTGCTGCGGCATTTTATCCCAATCCTGTGATCGTGCGGATGAGCGATTTCAAGAGCAATGAATACGCTAATCTGTTAGGAGGGCGACAGTTTGAACCCAAGGAAGAAAACCCCATGATTGGGTGGCGGGGCGCGTCTCGCTATTACGACCCAAATTACCGCGAAGCTTATGCTTTGGAATGCAAAGCCCTGAAGCGAGTTCGCAATGAAATGGGCTTGACAAATGTGATTCCGATGATTCCATTTTGCCGCACCCCGGAGGAGGGGCGAAAGGTATTAGCGGAGATGGCGAAACACGGTTTAGTCAAGGGCGAAAATGGCTTGCAGGTATATGTGATGTGCGAATTGCCTAGCAATGTCATATTTGCTGATGAATTCGCCCAAGTTTTTGATGGATTCTCCATCGGCTCTAACGATCTGACTCAGCTAACATTGGGATTAGACCGGGATTCTGCTTTAGTTGCGCACATTTTTGACGAACGAAATGAAGCTGTGAAGCGGATGGTGGAAATTGCAATTAAAGCGGCGAAAAAATACGGCCGCAAGATTGGAATTTGCGGTCAAGCCCCTAGTGATTATCCTGAATTTGCTCGGTTCTTGGTTGAGTTGGGAATTGATTCGATTAGTTTGAATCCAGATTCTGTTTTGAAGACTTTGTTGGATGTTGCTAAGGTTGAGAGTACGGCTTCGATGATGGACTTGGTGATGGATGTAGCGCCTGTTTAACAGAAAATGCGATCTCTGTGAGACATCTCCCATAATCCCTAGGGAGGATTGTAGATGGCGATGCACCCTCAAGCTACTGTTGCATGATTTTGGATAACTGGCCTTGGAACCCCGACTTCACCCTCAGAAGTCGGGGTTTTACCGTCAGGTGATTGTTGACTGTTGACTGCTATCTGCAAATTCTCTTGTGGGATCTCAACTCGCAGCCACGCACGCGGACGATTCATACTCTACTTGATGAACCTGCAATATGCTGTATGACTTATAACTAATGACTGATGACTAATGATATCAATTCCGGTTGTATCGTCAGGTGATTTAACCGCGAAGGCGCGTTCCCCGCAGGGGTTCCCGTAGGGTAGTACGCGAAGGCAGAGAAGAGAGAGTTTAATAATTCCGATGAAGAGAGAATTTTATATGACTATCGCCTCTTTTTTAAAAAAAATCCGGTTACAAATCCCCTAATTTGTTGTTATATTTATGTAAAAAAAAAGCTTGTATAGTATAACTTTCAAGGCTTTCAACTACCCAGGGATTGAGGGGTAATAAACCCGGATTTTAATTAAATTTTATACTCCTATAAACTCAACTATACACAGGCTTGGTAATTTATATAGAAGGCATCGGTTAGGCGATCGCAGATATTACTCCCGAAACTATTGACGTTCCCCTTTAAAAGGTCTAACTTATATAAGGGATTGCATCTACGAGTATTTGCCGATAGGCTAATTATCAGTTACTATGTACTTACGTGTGAAGAGTTTTGTTTCAAATTGTTCTGAATCAGGAGATTTAATACCGACTACTTAAAACCTCATAGAACCTATAGATAGCTTAGGCTTGACAGGACTGGCATTGTAGAAAGTGTTTTTATGGTTAAGCAAATTAACCCTAAAAATTTGCCCTTAGACAGATGGCAAATCTCCAATCTACTTTCTCAAAGAGAGTAGAAAAAAATCACACTCCGGGATGCAATTGTTACAATTGCTAGGGTGTTCTAAAGCATAGATTTTGCTTTTCCGGGTTACAATTTATCAATTTTTGAGCATCCTCATCGATACAGGGTATGTCTACTTCCAGAGGATGAATTATCAGCAGCCAACTTTTGAGCATCCTCATTGATACAGGGTACATCTACTTCCAGAGGATGAATTATCAGCAGCCAACTTTTGAGCATCCTCATCGATACAGGGTATGTCTATTTCCAGAGGATGAATTATCAACAGCCAAGGGTGAAATTAGGTCAACGGATTCTGCAAGGTAGCAATCGTAACCATTTAATTTTCCGTGTAGCACTAAGGCAAAAAAAAGCCGTTTTATCCGAAATATCGTGGATATGTCCGAGAGATATGGATGCACAAACCTGGTTTGTCAGCCCCCGTTCGTAAATTTGTGGTAATTATTGCTACCTGTTTGTGGACATCAGGTGGATAGCTATTTTCAAGACATGGAAGTGTGAGTCGATCGCTCGCCAATCACCGATGATACCAAATCCTGCCTTGTTACCCCCTCTATGATTCGGCGGTTAAAACCGCTACTACAAAAACTAAGTCCGCCGACGCGGACTAAGAAATAAAGGGGGTTTTTAACCCGGATTTGGTATGAATTGTTACCTAGAACACCACGGCTAAATCAGACTGTCTATGGTAGAGGCTAACGAGGGAGAATATCATCAAAAAAATTTTGATAATTCCTGTTTTTGCCCACTGTTGGACGTAATAGATCTATGTTCAACCCAACTCCACTTCCAAACAGAATGTAAACAGCACTAATAAATTGATAGCAATAAATCCAACCAGGGGCTTGGGCTTCTAAAATATTCTCCCTCGTTTGGCAATACTTGCAAAGCTATCAAATCCCAATTAATAGACTGTTGATTTGAATCTTTGAATTCATGTTTCGATTAGTCACCCACAACTCAAAAGAGCTGAATATATTACTTTCAATTCCGACTAAATCTGTTGTCCAACAAATAGTTTATTTTAGATAATTTGTGAGTTTTTTGAATCATGAAAAGCATCTATCCCACCCTTTCCACAACCAAAAACCTTGGTAAAAACACCAACCTTGTAGGGAACAAGCGTTCCCATCCTGTTAAAAATCTACTGATAGTCGATAGAAGAGTAGAAAATAGTGACAGCTTGGCAAAAGGAGCAACGGAGGGTACAGAGGTATTCATGCTTGATCCTCACCTGGATGGAGTCAAGCAAATTACTAGAATTTTGGCTAATTGGAGAGATTTAGAAAGCCTTCAGATAGTTTCTCACGGCCAAGAAGGGCGACTACAAGTAGGGTCGATGGAACTCAATAGCAACAACATAGAAAGCTACAGCCATTTGTTGCAACAGTGGGGAAAATCTCTCAGCGAGAAAGGGGATATTTTGTTGTTGGGATGCAGCATTGCAGCAGGGAAAAGCGGTCAAGCTTTCCTGGGGAGACTGAGTGAAATTACTGGTGCAGATATTGCAGCTTCTGATGATTTGACGGGGAGTGCGGCCCTGGGTGGCGACTGGGAATTAGAATTTGCGATCGGCCAAATAGAAGCTAGCATCGCGATCGATCGCCAAGTACAGCAAGAATATAGCGGTATCCTGGGGACATTAGTCAGCGAAACATTCAAAAACGATACAATCATAGGCCCCTGGATTTATCGAGGCACTAACGGAGCACTTTACGATCCTACAATCCCCATCACCAGGCAAATGGTTCCTGGTATTACCGGAGGAACCATATCCGGCGTAATTCCTGCTTTGGGTGGAGACACACCAGGTAACGGAGTCCTGCGGCTGACTCCATCAATTAGAAGACAGGAAGCTTTTGTACTCTATGACAAGGCTATCCCAGCTACTGAGGGTCTAAAAGTTACTTTTGATTTTTTTGCTTATGGCACCGTCGCCGCAGAGAATGGTACTCTTTTTGGTGCTGATGGTATTAGCTTTTTCCTGGTGGATGGAACAGCTACACCAACAAAAGCAGGAGGCTTTGGAGGGTCCCTTGGCTATGCCCAAAACATCAGTAGTACCCCTGTTTCCACCGGCATTTCGGGAGGTTATTTAGGGGTTGGGTTAGATGAGTTTGGTAATTTCTCAAATCCTACGGCCGGGCGAGTTGGTGGCACGGGATTTTCCCCGGATTCTGTAGGTATTAGGGGTAGCGAAAAAAATTCTTACCAGTTTTTAACCAATGCTTCTATTGCTATTGGTATAGACAATAAAGATACAACGATTCGGAGTGCGGCCAAAAGAAGCGTTCAAATCACTCTGTTTCCGGTGCGTTCTGCAACACCGAACCGTCTTAGCGTTGCCTTCGATCTCAATGGTGATGGAGTATTTGATGCCGGAGAGACGGTTATTGATATACCAGATTTAAAGGCAATAAATGGAGAAGTACCATCTACCCTGAAGTTTGGATTTGCGGCGGCTACAGGAGGTAATACTAATATCCATGAGCTCAACAATGTAATTGTAGAAAGTATTAATGAGTTAACTTTGACCGCCGATCTTTCTGTTGTCAAAACAGGGCCAGTATCAGCGAAAGCTGGTGAGACGGTGAGTTATACGATCGCCACTGCGAACAAAGGGCCAAGTCCCGCAGCAGGAGTGACGATTACAGATAGTATCATTCCGGGGTTAACGGGAGTCACGGCATCTGATGGAGGAACCTACGATGCAGTTACGGGGATAGTGACTTGGAAACCCGTGGCGATCGACAATGGTGCTACAGTCACTCGGACGGTTGGGATAGTGGTGCCAGGGACCCTGAGTGCCATCAGCAACACGGCTAGAAGCAGTGCTGTTACCACGGACCCAGACCTGAGCAATAACAACGGTACGGACCCCAAGGCTAAGGTGTCTACGACGATTGGGGCTGTAGCAGACCTGGTAACTACTAAAACTGGGTCTACTTCGAGTCAGGCTGGTGAGACGGTGACTTATACGATCGCCACTGCGAACAAAGGGCCAAGTCCCGCAGCAGGAGTGACGATTACAGATAGTATCATTCCGGGGTTAACGGGAGTCACGGCATCTGATGGAGGAACCTACGATGCAGTTACTGGGATAGTGACTTGGAAACCCGTGGCGATCGACAATGGCGCTACCATCACTCGAACCGTTGGGGTAGTGGTGCCACCGACCCTGAGTGCGATTAGTAACACGGCTAGAAGCAGTGCTGTGACCATGGACCCAGACCTGAGCAATAACAACGGTACTGACCCCAAGGCTAAGGTGTCTACGACGATTGGGGCTGTAGCAGACCTGGTAACTACTAAAAGTGGGTCTACTTCGAGTCAAGCTGGTGAAACGGTGACTTATACGATCGCCACTGCGAACAAAGGGCCAAGTCCCGCAGCAGGAGTGACGATTACAGATAGTATCATTCCGGGGTTAACGGGAGTCACGGCATCGGATGGAGGCACTTACGACGCAGTTACGGGGATAGTGACTTGGAAACCAGTGGCGATCGACAATGGCGCTACCATCACTCGGACGGTTGGGATAGTGGTGCCAGGGACCCTGAGTGCCATCAGCAACACGGCTAGAAGCAGTGCTGTGACCACTGACCCAGACCTGAGCAATAACAACGGTACAGACCCCAAGGCTAAGGTGTCTACGACGATTGGGGCTGTAGCAGACCTGGTAACTACTAAAAGTGGAGTGACATCGGCATCGCCTGGACAATCCGTCACTTATACAATTACTACGGGCAATATCGGGCCAAGCGATGCGTCTAATGTTGTCATCAGCGACAGTATAGTTCCAGGGTTAAGGGGAGTTGTGGTTTCTAACGAGGGCACCTACGATCCGGTTTCTGGGCTGGTGAATTTTCCGGCGATCGCCAAGGTGTCCAGGGGTGAAACCATCACTCGTACCGTTAGCTTGGTAGTTCCCGACAGTGGCAGCATCAGCAATGTTGCCAGCAGTAAATCAACGACGGCAGACCTTAACCTCAGCAACAACGATGGTTCCTCTGCTACTGCTAAAGTCACTACCAGTGTGGTTGCGGGTCCTACTATTCCTACTGCGGATTTGGTAACTACTAAAACCGGTCTCACATCTGCGACTGTTGGTAGTTCTGTTACCTATACTATAAATACCTCGAACAAGGGGCCTGATGCTGCGGTGGGAGTAGCGATCGCTGACAGCATTGTTCCTGGTTTAACCGGAGTCAAGGTATCTGATAACGGTACTTACGATCCGGTGTCTGGGATTGTCACTTTCCCGGCTATTTCCAGTTTGCCAAGCGGTGAGAATGTCAATCGTTTCGTGACGTTGGTGGTTCCAGAGACAGGTATCAAAAATACTGCTTCGAGTCGATCGACTACGACAGACCCCAATCTGAATAATAACAATGGTTCCGAACCAAATGCGACTGTCATCACTACTCTCACCCCGACGGCGCCGACAAACCAATCTCCCATAGCCGACAAAAACACCACTATAATTTTGCCGAAAAACACGATCGCCATCGGTGGACTCGGAGGGACCGATCCAGATGGCACTGTGGTTTCTTTTACTGTGAACACTTTGCCGCCAAGCAATCAAGGTGTTCTCTTCCTAGGAAATCCCGATCGAGGTGGGGTGCCGGTGAGTGCCGGTCAAGTCCTGACACCGGATCAAATTAGCCAGTTGTTTTTCCAATCGGCGGGAACATTCACAGGGGCAAGTTTTAGTTACAGCAGTAACGACGATCGGGGAAGCAGCAGTGAAGCAGCCGTAGTTTCTCTGGCTTTGCCAAAGTTCAATGAACCGCCGGTGGCTGTAAACACAAATACTGCGGTGACACCGAATGCTGTGGTGAAGCTGGCAGGGCTGGGGGCGAAGGATGTAGATGATACGATCGCCTCTTATACAATCGATACTCTGCCTCTCAATAGCCAAGGCATCTTGTTCTTGGGCGATCCAGCCCAGGGCGGAGTGGCAATTACTGCCGGTCAAGTTCTGAACCCTGACCAAATCAACCAGTTATTTTTTCAAGCAACTGGTACTTTTGCGGGGGCTAGCTTGACTTACAGTGCCAAAGATAGTCGCGGTGCGATCGGTCTGACCTCTGCTACGGCTAGTCTGTTCTTGCCTGTGGTTAACCAACCGCCAGTCACCAACAATTCTAGTGTGAGTCTGTTGCCAGAAACCACTGTCAAAGTCCCCGGATTGGGGGGGAAAGACCCCGACGGTGAAATTGTTTCCTATACAGTCAATACTGTTTTACCACCCAAGGAAGGTACATTGTTCTTGGGAGACCCGACTCAGGGGGGAGTCGCGATCGCATCTAGTCAAGTTTTGACTCCGAGTCAAATTACGGAGGTGTTTGTTCAGTCTAGTAGTGGTTTTACAGGAGCAGTTGTCACCTATACCGCTAAGGACAACACGGGCGATATCAGTCCTACGGTGGGAATAGTTTCTACTACTCTGCCACAAATTACCCCAACACCAGCACCTGTACCAGCACCTACACCCACAGCCACACCAGCACCGGCACCGGTACCGGCACCTGTACCAATCACCACGCCCACACCGGTATCGGAACCTGTACCAATCACCACGCCCACACCTGCACCGGAACCTGCACCAATCACCACGCCCACACCTGCACCAATCACCACGCCCACACCGGCACCAGTACCAATCACCACGCCCACACCGGCACCAGTACCTACGCCCACACCGGCACCAACACCTACATCAACATCAACCATAATGGTTGCGCCGGTATCGGAACCGGATACAGGTTGTGGCTGTCAACCTCTGCCTGTCTTGCCTGGGATAACTTTTACGCAACCGCAGCCGGCCCCAATTCTCAACTTCGACTCAAATGCAGCAGAGTCGATCGATATTAACAACACTGTCCTTGGGACTGCGGGAAATGATTATTTAACTGGTTCCGATGCCAATGAAATGTTTGTTGCAGTCCTGGGAGATGATACGGTTTTGGGAGAAGGTGGTTCAGATATTGTTTTTGGCGATCGAGAACAGGATTTCATTGCTGCGGGCTGGGGTAACGACATTGTTTATGCCGGGAAGGAAAGCGATATTGTGTTCGGAGGTAAGAATGCCGATCGCATTTTTGGCGATCGCAGTTCCGACACCCTTTATGGCGATCGCGGTCCCGATACCATCGTCGGTGACAATGGTAACAGTCTTGATTTGACTGAGAATGACGGCGACTTAATTTTTGGTGGAGAAGGTGCTGATGCGATCGCTGGCAACCAAGGCAAGGACACTGTGTACGGGGGTAAAGGTGCAGATATCGCCTATGGTGGCATCGAAAATGATGTGATTTGGGGCGATCGGGGTGCGGATACTTTGTTGGGTGACAACGGAGATGATTCCCTGTTCGGTGGTGTCCTCAATGCCCTCGCCAAGGACTCTCAAGGACAAGATTGGCTATTTGGAGGAGACGGTAACGACTTACTCAACGGTCAAGATAACGATGATACTTTGCTTGGTGGTAATGGTCGCGATTTGGTGTTTGGCGGAAAGGGAGGCGATCGCATTTTCGGCGAAGGTGATGCCGACACACTCTACGGCGGCCTCGGTTCTGACACCATACTCGGCGACTATGGTAAAGCTGTTGATAGCACGATCGCTACTTCCGAAGGTGACTTAATTTTCGGTAATGACAACGACGATATCATCGGCGGTGGCAGTGGCAACGATACCCTGTTGGCTGGTAAGGGTAATGACTTAGTTTATGGTGGCAAAGATGCTGACATTATTTGGGGCGAACTGGGGGCTGACACTCTAGTCGGCGATGACGGAGATGATTCCCTTTATGGTGGTTTGCAAAACCCGTTAGTTAGTGATGTTGATGGCCGCGACTTATTGTTTGGCGGAGATGGGAATGATTTTCTCGATGGTGGAGATAGTTCTGATTCTTTGGATGGTGGTTTTGGTAACGATTTTGTTCGTGGTGGAAACGATGATGATTTGGTCGATGGAAATGCTGGAGACGATTTAATTTACGGTGATAATGGGAGCGATATTTTATGTGGCGATGATGGTAATGATACGATTTTTGGGGATGGGGGCGACAACGGAAAATCTGTAGGTGCGATCGGGCAACAAGATTGTATCAATGGCGGCAGTGGCGATGACTTGCTTTATGGAAACGAAGGGCAAGATATTCTCAACGGCGATGATGGTAACGATACTCTTTACGGAGGGAAAGATAGCGATATTCTCAACGGAGGTGCAGGAGATGACTGGTTGTGTGGTGATGGGGGAGATGATACTTTGATTGGCGGTGTTGGGGGCGATCGCTTTATGTTAAGTGCTAACAGCGGTATCGACACTGTGCTCAATTTTGAAGTAGGAGTTGACAAGTTTGCTCTGACTGGGGGGTTGAGTTTTTCACAATTGCAAGTTGCTCAAACTGGCAATGAATTTTTACTACAATTGTCTGGAACTAATCAAGTTTTGGCTAAGGTAATTGGGGCTAATAGTTTGATTACGGCTGCGGATTTCTTGTCAGTTTAGGTGGTATCTGGTTGCATTGGAATGATTAAACCGCGAAGACGCGAAGAGCACGAAGTTAGAATTGCATCTTCTTCTCCCTTGGGGGGGCAGGGGGGGTTCTTCCTTCGCGTTCTTAGCGCCTTCGCGGTTCATTTAATCTTATATAAAATCCTCTCTTCATCGTCCTGTATTAAACTCTTTCTTCTCTTCCTTCGCGTCCTACCCTACGGGAACGGCTTCGCCGAACGCGCCTTCGCGGTTAAATCATTCCGATACAACCGGAATTAATCTTACTCCCTCAAAATGCCCCCCAGTAAATTGAAGACTCCCCCCTCGAATTTTTGGGCGATGTATTAATATTATTTTCTTGATTTTCCGTTGCAGTATCAGTAACAAGCGATGGTAAAGACCTAAGGCGTAACTCGTCTAGTAAACTATTAATCATACTCGGTTTAGCATCAATTATGGTGGCTAGTGGCAGCAAATTTTTAACCGCATATTCTCCGAGTCTAACATTGACGCTTTCTGCTAAAAAGCAGAGCATAATATATCTGTTAGCGCTGCTGATAATATGAAAAATTTTATTAAATTCCTCAAAGTGTTGAGTACCCGGTATATCTGTCGCAATGAGGGTTTCATCGCTCAAAAATAAATCTACATTAATTTGACTAGCGGCCGAAACTTTAGCTTTAGCCAGCCAGATTAAATCTAAAATTGGTTCGGATTCGCGATCGTGAAAAATCAACCGCTTCAAACCAGATCTAAATTCTGCTGAATTTAATGTATTTTGCCATTCTAGACACCAATCGCAGCTTTTGATGTTCCGGGCTAATTTTACTGTTTTCGGGCTTTCTACTGCATCGTTGAGCAAAGAAAGACAGCCAACGGATTTAGCAAATTTAGTAGAAACTAGCTCGTGCAGTATTCGGTTGGGGTCAATATAATCCTTGCGCCAAGCTGCGTCGGCTATGAAAACTTTGTCAGCCACACCCAGCGTATTGTTAGCAGTAAGTATCGGTATATTTTTAACGGCGACTCCTTCTAAAAACTGTTGAGATTCCAGGCGGCTAATTACCTGAATCGCACAGTTTTTATCCGCTTCATTTAACGAGTTGTTGTGGTCACTGAGCGTAGTCGAAGTGTGGTACTCTTCTGCTAGTTCGGTGAGAAAGTCTAAGTAGTCTTGTACGACGGGCGATCGCCTTTGTCCTAACAACTGATAAACTTCGCAATAAGCATGAGAACTAGCTATGGTTGTGCGACGATTTCCGAAAAATGGTACATCATCTAAAAAGACGTGTTGTGGTTGCCAAAACTTGCCTGTAGACTCATCCCACAGGCATTTACGCCGAGCAAAACGCTGTTGAACTTGTCTCTGGCGATCGCCTGAAATACCGCCTTTTACCAAAGTATCATAAAAATACTTGTAAATTGTCTTTACTGATTCTAATAGTGCGTTTTGAGTGTTGGATAATTGAATTATATCATTTTCCCCAAGTTTTATGATAACATCAAAATGTTCAATGACTGTATTGGGTTCGACAGGCTCAAAACCCAGGGCATTCCTGATTTCTACCTTCAGCAAGTCCCGCTGAGGACGTGCAAATATGAACTTTTGGCTGGCTACTAAACAAGCATCTTGAATGAAGCATAAATCCTTAGCGCGGTGGTTGGTGAGCGGAGTCGAACCATAAAGTCTAGCTTCCGGATTTGGAATATCAATATTATCGGCACACAGCGGTGCTAATAATTCATCCCACCACTTTTTTGAGGGTAGATTTTGAACTGTCGGAGGTGTTACCCATCTTGTCTCGTTAATTTTACCATCAGTTACAATATGTTTGACAGCCGATCGCACAACTTGCTTGTGGTACAATAACTGCATCACAAAGTTGTGCAACTCTTCCAGAGCTTTGCTAGTAGTGATTTTGCAAATCGGCCAAAAATTGTAAAACTCCTCTGGCTCAAACCGTCCGATATCTTGTACTAAATCCACAATTAAGTTAGCATAAGCATGAGCCAAAACATGGCGCGCCAGTAGCTGATTCCAAATAGCTCTGGGTCGGTCTTTTCCGGTTTGTCCGCTGTCGCTGCTGAGGTTATCCCGCGAACTATTTAAGTTAAAAAAACCGTTGATGTGCACCGGCAAACCAGTTTCCAGAGGAAGCGGCAAAAAACAGTAAACTTTGCCGGAAAATAGCGGGATACTTCCCTCGGTACTAGCAGCACTAATTCTAGCAGCAGCACCGGCCCAAGGCACTACTTTCTCTTGACTTTGGTGCATGGCTGTGATATTTTTTGCCAAATCGCCACCTTCGTCTGTGCGAATTAAACTGACTATTCTCCAAGTAGACTTGATAGTGCGATCGCAACTAATCGTTTCTATCTCATGGCGGTAAGAAACTGAGACTAAACCATCAGGATTGTGGCTGCACAATTCCAGTAACTTGTCGGGAGTATCGGGAATTGCATCCAGGAGTTTTTGTCGCGCTTCTCGGACTTCTAGCGGATTTTTGGTCACAATCGCCAGAATCTCTTGTCTGGTTTCTTGACTGTTTTCCGGAATTTCATAAACTCTAATTTCTTGAACAGATTTCAAAAACAGCAAAAGTTCTTCACCAGACTGTCTCAATTCATCTAGCAGTTCCTTGACGTTTGATTCAGTAAAAGCTTGTTTACGAATCTCGCTATTTTTGGCGCTTTCTGTTGTTCTCAAAGGTAGCCGAAACAGAGTACCTTGAAAGTTATTATCTCCAAAGGGCAATCCTCCCGCTGCGTAGACTTGCATAAAACCAGGATATTTTTCGTACCATTTCGCCTCTGCCAAGTTCCACTCACGCCCAGGTTCTTGCCTAGAAGTACCGGGAATCGCCGCCCCGTGAGGGTCAAAAAAAATCAGGCGATCGCGCGACACAAAACTGGGAAAATCTGTAACATGATAAATTGCATTAAAACCGACGCCAAACCTACCCGTTTTCTGCAAGTCTCCTGCTTTTTCGCTTTGTCCCAAACTGCGAATGCTGTCAAAATCTTTGTCTGTAAATACGCGATCGTTGTAGACTAACATCGCCGGCCCCATTAACCGTACCATGCGATCGTCAGGCAATTCTTTGACTTCATGGTTTCGCCAATCGAGGGTTATTTCTACTCGCGTGGCTTTCGCATCGTCAGCATTTTGAATTAACTCCTTGAGAATCCCCACACCTTCGGGATAATCGCGGATAATTCCCCTCAATCTGGCGATTAAAGGTTCCGATTGATAGAAAGATTTTCCCTCAAGTTTGCTGTTACTGTAAGCCATAGGGGTTCTGACGGCAGGATTTTTTTAGGCGATCGCGATTCCGATTATAGCAATTTAATCCGTCGTGGCACATATCTCCTTCCCCCCTTGGGGGACAGGGCGGGTTCTTCCTTCGCGTTCTTCGCGCCTTCGCGGTTCATTTAATCTTATATAGTTTAAGGAGCAGCCATGCAATACCAAAAATTTTGGCAACACTTACAAAAATTGACTCTTAATTCTCTAGCACCCCGATTGTTAGCCAGCTTGTCCCTGAGTCTGAATCTAGCCGTCGCCACCACAGTTTTGATGCCAATCGGACAACAACAAGCCACCGCTTCCACTGTTCCCCTTTGGCAATTCGATCCAGCCACAAATGAGTTAATCATTAGCCTCCCAGAAGGCATAACTCCCAAATATTCTGTATTAAACTCCAATCAAATTGCTGTGGATTTGCCCAATACTGAAATCTCAGTAGATGCAACTCAGTTATATCCAAAAGGATTAGTAATTTCTGTGGGAATGAGTCAAATTCAACCGGGAAGGGTGAGAATTGGAGTTTAGACTAAGCACAAATTTACTCAGCTAACGCTGAGTAGAAATTGTGTTGAATTTAGAGAGAGCTGACCAGGTTAAATAATCGATTTTGACGAGTTTTGGAACCGACCTTTACCCTTTTTGACCACAGGATAGCGGCATCTTTGAGTGCGAGGTCTTCCTTGAGGCCATCCATCTGAATTTCCTCGCCGTTTGGGAGCAACAGTCGGAGTCCCAATCTTGATTAAAAGTGGAAGCATTGATTGTACAACCCTTCCAGGCGTCAATTCAGGCAGAGATTTTTGCCAGGGGAGACGAATTTCTCTGACGAGATCTTTAGCTAACCATAATTGCCAAGTGAGCAAAGGCATCAAATCACTCCATCGTTCACACTGTTCGCTTGGTACTCAACTTCGGCACAGTCCAATGCAAGGTTTGTTTAGCTAACCGATACCAATGCTCGATCGTAAAACGACGCAGATATAGTTGCCAAATTTCAGCCAGAGACGGCATTTGGATACCAACCCACACTAACCACAAAGGTTGACTGTTTAACCGGCCCGTTATAGTTTCCAAACGTTCGACTAAAATCAAGGTCATTGGATGTTTGGGACTGCCTCGAAAATGCAAGTCATCCCATTTTCACGGGCCGAATTTTTCCGAATTTGGGTTCAACAGATTCCAGAGTTTGTTCTGGTGTCCACCAGCTTTGAGAGTCGTTGAGCTTAAACTGTTGACCGTGAATTTTGGGTCTGCCTTTACCACTATAGGCTGGGGGTGTTGACCACAAGCAACGATTAGAACGGACACGCATCAATTTATCGGCGGCAATGGCTGCGGTGGCTTTGACCAAAGGGGCACACCCATATTCACTATCAAATAGGGCGATCGGTCTATGCTGAAGATATTGACATACTTGTGCTAATTGTTCAGCGCCTTTACCGATTGGGTTCTCCCAACTGGTAATACGTTCATGTCTTAAGGGCAGCGCCCAACGAGCGCTCATCGAAGGTATCAGTGCGATCGTACTATATCCCTGACCGATACCAACAGGTATGCCGTGGGGTAAGGCTGTGGGTTGATGTTCATAGGTACGTTCTTTGAGGGTAGGTGCATGGGGTCTTAACCACGCTGTATGATCGATCGCTAATACTGGACGTTCTACTTGTGACATCTGTTGGATGTATAGTTGCATCAATTGTTCTCGGTCTGGTCTACAGTCTTGTAATGCTTCATAGACGCTCGACCACTCACGCCGAAATAAGGGATTGAGGGCTAAATCTCCTAAGCATGAGATGTGGCGGGTTGTCATTACCGCGTCTGCTAGTTCAAAGGTGGCGTCTTTGGCATTGCCGAGACATTCATAAGCTAGTTGACGAAATTCCCGTAATTGTTCTAACTTCATGGCAGGTAGATTTGAGATTTTTAGCTGAATTCTCAATCTTCTATCCTGATGCTGTCTGTTGAAACTATCGCAGACAGTTTTTTTCTTGTTGCAAGTCTCGGAGAACGTCAACGGTCGCTGGTATTTAGATTATGGTTGAGTCTGATAGCTAGTCGCCAGCGACCATTGCCGTTCTTGATAAACGTGAGCTAGTCTCACAGCGATCGCACTTTTTGACCTGCTTAGTCTAAACTCCAAGTGAGAATTGTGATGGAGTTAGCACGAGGATTTGCTGTCTGGCCCGATCGCACTCAATTCCAAAAAATCGGTGCCACCAATCGCTGGGTGTTAGTTCCCGCCATCGCCCCAAGTGCGATCGCCAACACCAGAGAAACCACAACCCCCTCAGCTACAGCCATAGCACAGCCCCAGGCGACAACAACTCCCAACTCGGCGCCCACTCCAGAACCTGTTTCACCAAGTGCGATCGCCACTCAAACTTACGATCGCCCTCCCGCCCAACAAACAACCCAAAATGACCAAATCCGACCCATAACAGTGCCTTTAGTGAGGGTAGCAGTGGAGGAACGGCGGGGTATACGTGTGGCTCCCGTGCCACGTCCTGCTGCACGCTCGGAGGGGATAATTAACTTTGGCGAACCGCTACCCAATACCGATCGGATTAATTGAACCCCCTGTTGCCGTGTTCCCGGTTAAATCATCTGACGGTGCCACGGGATTTGATATGATATCAATTCCGGTTGCACTCTCAGGTGATTGTTGACTGTTGACTGTTTTATCCTTCCGATGCCACCGGAAACGATAGGATGCGTCCTAGCCTGCCCAACAATAAGCTCTAGACTTTTAAAACCATCCACAAGTCTCCAAGACCGGACTTGACCTAACATTAAAAAACACATTATGTTTCCCACACACCGTCCCCGCCGCCTCCGCAACCATCCCCAACTCCGCCGGATGGTGCGCGAAAACATCTTGACAACCAATGATTTAATTTACCCCCTATTTGCCGTACCGGGGGAAGGTTTTGCTAAAGAAGTCACATCAATGCCAGGAGTTTACCAGCTCTCGATCGACAAAATAGTCGAAGAAGCAAAAGAAGTTTACGACCTCGGCATTCCGGCAATTATTTTATTCGGAATTCCCGCGGATAAAGACACAGACGCCACCGGTGCTTGGCACGATTGCGGCATCGTCCAAAAAGCGACAACAGCAGTCAAAGAAGCAGTACCAGATTTAATCGTCATGGTCGATACTTGTCTGTGCGAATATACCAGTCACGGTCACTGTGGCTATTTGCAAGTCGGGGATTTAACCGGTCGTGTTTTGAATGACCCAACCCTAGAATTGCTCAAGAAAACAGCGGTTGCTCAAGCTAAAGCCGGTGCAGATATTATCGCACCTTCTGGGATGATGGACGGTTTTGTCGGAGCAATTCGGGAAGGATTGGACGATGCTGGATTTGAAGATATTCCTATCATGTCCTACGCGGCAAAATATGCTTCGGCTTATTATGGCCCGTTCCGAGATGCGGCGGATTCTGCACCACAATTTGGCGATCGACGTACCTATCAAATGGACCCCGGAAATGGTCGTGAAGCTCTCAAAGAAATTGCTCTCGATATTGCCGAAGGTGCGGATATGCTCATGGTTAAACCTGCTTTAGCCTATATGGATATCATCTGGCGCGTTAAGGAAGCAACTAATCTGCCAGTTGCAGCTTACAACGTTTCTGGAGAATATGCGATGGTTAAAGCCGCTGCTCTCAATGGTTGGATTGATGAAGAAAGAGTAGTGATGGAAACTTTGACAGGATTCAAACGTGCTGGTACTGATTTGATTTTAACTTATCACGCCAAAGATGCCGCCCGCTGGTTAAAAGGCTGAGGAAATCTCCGCGGTTGATACCCCGTCGTAGTCCAAGGGCTACCTAACCTACTTCATCTATTGGAAAGAGGGCCGGCACGGGGGCACGGCCCCTACAAGCGAAGAAAACCGCCCTGGGGGGCACGGCTGTTTCATTGTCCAGAAAACGATGATTCTGTAGGAGTAGTGCTCCCCGCCTACCCCCCTCACTCACAACGCTTGAGAATCGCCTTAATAGCCTTAGCGGTGGCTATTAAGGCGACTTTTGTACATCCAGAGCGGCGACTTTTTGTGTAAAGTGGTGGCTCTGATAGCGATCGCATTTTGTTAGTAAAAAGTATTAATGATTACGGAAATTAGTCAGATAATATGGGTGAATTAATTTATGTTTGTATCTTTAGAATTAAATACAATTTACGGGCAGATTTAGAATGACATCAACGACTAGAGATTCCAGTCACATTCAATTTTGCATAGGTCACGATCGAGTAGACCTCGAACAACTTCAACATCTATTTAAAGTAGCTGCATTTTGGGCTAGGGAACGCAAAATAGAAGATTGGAAAATCGCGATCGCCAACAGCGAACCAGTTGTCACCGTCTGGGATGGCGAAAGGGCGATCGGTTTTGCCAGAGCAACATCAGACGGCATCTATCGAGCTACCATTTGGGATGTTGCCATTCACCCAGATTACCAAGGTGCAGGACTGGGACGCAAATTAGTCCAAACAGTTTTAAGTCACCCTCGAATGAGCCGAGTAGAGCGAATTTACCTGATGACAACTTACAAACAAAGCTTCTACGAGCGCATCGGTTTTCAGCATAACGCCAGCACGACAATGGTACTAGAAAATCAGCCATTAGAAGAGAATGTCGAATTAGAAATTATCAATCAAGAACTCATTATTGTTGCTTAATTTTTGTTGAGCTTTAACTTTGTTTTGATGGATCAAAGCATTGCTCGACCTCAACACTGTATTTCTTGATTGCTCAATTCAGACACGTCTTGTACTGGTCTGTCAATAGCATCCTTGAGCTTTTCCTTGATGTCTTTGGAGTAATTTCGCCTACCATATAACCGACAAGAAAAACAGTGGATTATCGCCATCAAGTCTTCTACTAATTCATGTTGAGGGGACAAAGACTCTTGGTTGGCAACTACAATCTCACACCCAACTGATGTAGCAAGCTCCTGGATAAATTCAAATGCGAAACGGCACATCCTGTCTTTGTGTGCAATCACTATTGTTGATATTTCGCCTCTAATCATTGACAGCATAATTGCTAGAAACTTTTTCCTCTTGAAGTTTAGCCCACCACCGATTTCTGATACCCAGTCATCGACGCTCAGCCCTCGACCTAAACAAAAAGCTTCCATTGCCAGTACCTGATTTTTGAGTTCTGGCTTTTGCGCGCTAGATGAGACTCGGCAGTAGACGATTGTCTTTCGCTTGGCTTCTATGGGTTTCAATCCGTTGGCGATTAAAAGGTCGTCCTCTGTGTAAAAACGATGACCCGACAGGGTGCGCTTGGCTGGCAGCTTTCCTGAGACATCCCAGCGCTGGAGCGTCTTTACTGATAATCCAAGTTTTTTCGCGAATTCGTGTGGTTTAAACAAAGTGGTACATCGTAGATTTGTCTACAAGTGTACCACTTTGTCTATTTATTCGCTAGCTAGGTACTAGCTCTGATATTGCTCAGAGGATGCTTATTGTCTTTCATAACTTTTATCCAAAACCGTAGAGAGTCGGGAAACATTTCTGCAACATCAGGTTCCAGTTCAGCCCGCCAAAACTCTTGCGTGCATTGCCTGCCTTTCTCACTCGCAAGCTCTTGAGATCCTATTCCTATGGCAGTTCGTCTTCCATAACTGAATAATCACTGCTGAGCTAAAGGAATAGAACATTGAGTCCGAGTGAAATTGGACTCTTCAGTCTCCGAAGGAACCGCCAGAACCTCTAAACGCCCGTTCATTAAACTTAGCAGCGTCTGATCCATCAATAACCTCATTCCCGAAGACACTTTAACTGGATCGGTACTCTTATTATCTGTCTCTAAATCGTGCTTTAATAAATCCCAAGACTCGCTCCAAGCACTGATGGAACGCTGATCGTCTACCCAAATGTTAACGTAGCCAGATTCCGGTGAAGGGTGTGCAGAAACAAAAATACTCCCCTCTTCCATTTCCGCAATAGCAGTATCTATCAAATTGACTAACACTTGCCTAAATCTGGGAAAATCAACCAATACATAAATTTCCGGATCGGGCGGCGATATTTCTAGACGAATGCTCCGGTTAGCTGCTTGTAAGTAAGTTAAATCATCCACTTCATCAAAGATTTTAGCTAACTGAATCGGCTCAATATCCATCGTCTCAGTGCCATGTTCAGTTTTAGCAACAAAGATAATTTGATCGATCAATTTCACTAACTTGAGTGCTGCAATGTGAGCTTGTTCGACAAACTCCCGTTCTTCAGCAGGATCGTCGCACAAATCCGACAGAATTAATTGCAGTGTGCCAATCATACTGCTCAGTGGCGATCGCAATTCGTGAGAAGTCCTAGCCAAAAAACCAGCCTTAAATTGACTCATTTCCGATGCCATCTGATAAGCCAATTGAGTTTGCTTCAGTTGGTCAGAAATGGCATCAAACTTCTCTAAATAAATCTCTTGAGGAGTTGACTGCTGGTGGGTTGCAGGTTCTAGCGGTTCCGAGCTTTTTGGCCGCGGACGCCAGATCAAATTGCTTCCCAAACCAAGTCCCAGCCCCATTCCTATATATATCAATTCGCTCCAGCCCATCAGCGCCATATCACTTTGCCTTCGAGTTTAGCTATTTCGCGCCTCGCCCTCGCGCGAAATCCGATCGAGGATTTGCCGGTGGGATAAAGGCTGGTAAAAACTTTCACACGATCCTAGCGTCTTTCTGCATAGCAGGAACAGGTAGGAGGGTATTTGATTTTTTACCAAGATTTAATTTAAGTGCCTGTTTTTCGGTCACTATTCTAACTGTACCGCGCCCTGTCGCAAGATTTTCCAACCACTGCCAGTCCATTTAGCAACCGTGGAAGGAAGACTCGAAGCTGTGGCTATGGTTGGTAATTCCAAAGGCTGTAAAGTCAGGACTTCGGGAAACTGGGCTTCAATTTCTGCCATGGACTCCAGAGGGGGTTGGCCTGATAAATTGGCACTGGTGGTAGCCAAAGGGCCTGTCTGCTGTAGAATTTTGCGTGCCAGGGTACAATTAGGGACTCGCAATCCAATTGTAGTCGGGTCGATCGGATTCATCGCCACGGGTACTTTTGCTGAAGCTGGGAGCACCAAAGTTAAGGCCCCCGGCCAAACAGATTGCGCGACTTGTTCCCACACTTGGAAATCTGCTGGACTTCCGTCCACGTAGCCCCACAAATCTTCTGCTGAGGCTGCCATCAAAATCAGCGGTTTGTCTTGGCTGCGCCGTTTAGCGGCAAAAATCAACTCGGAGCGATCGGGCAAGGTGGCCAAAGCGGGTACAGTATCAGTGGGAAAACTGACTATAGCAGTGCCAGAAATTGCTTTTTCAACGAGGGTATTCATCGAAACTTGAGTCATCGGATTTGAGATTTTTTAGTCAGTTGTCAGTTGTCAGTTGTCAGTTGTCAGTTGTCAGTTGTCAGTTGTCAGTTGTCAGTTGTCAGTTGTCAGTTGTCAGTTGTCAGTTGTCAGTTGTCAGTTGTCAGTTGTCAACAATCATATCAGTCCTCAGCCGATCGACTACTCTATTTAACTCCATCGCGTGAGAGGCCTTAAATAAAAGGCGATCGCCTGTTTCTACAAACTCCATTAAATGCCTTGCTAGCACATCGTGAGCATTTTCCGCCGAAATATCTTCTATTTCCACCAAAGGCAAACCAGCAGCACCACTCGCCATCGCCGCAGCTTCTTCAAAATCAGCAAACACAAACAAAGCATCGACATTTAAGTTTCGGGCTGCTGTTCCCACTTGTCTGTGAAATTCTAGGGATTTATCGCCCAATTCTTTCATCGTTCCCAACACCGCAATCCGCCGTTTTCCTGGAGTATCCGCCAACAGTCTCAAGGCCGCCAACATCGACTCCAAACCCGCATTATAAGTCTCATCTAAAATCACAATATCCTTCGGTAATTCGTACTTACGCGCTCTCCCATCAGGTAATTGTACAGACAAACCTTGCTGGAAAACTTGCCAATCAATATCTAACACTTTGGCTACGGCCAAAGCTGCTAGATAATTCACAGCATTGTGCCTTCCTGGTAGAGGTAGTGGCAATTCTAGATCTTCAATCCCCATTGAATTATTGTCGATGAATGTGCCATGCAAATCTCCACCTTCTAAGCCGTAGGTTAAAGTTTTTCCTTGCCAAACTTGGGCTGCTGCTGTGATTAATTTGTCACTATCATGATTGAGAATAGCAATACTGGCTGCTGGCATTTCTGCTAACAATTCGCATTTAGCGGTGGCGATCGCCTCCGATGACCCCAATCGCCCAATATGCGCCGTTCCCACATTCGTAATTACTGCTATCGTGGGGCGGGCAATTTGCGCTAACAGCGCAATTTCACCAAGTCCCCGCATTCCCATCTCAATAACGGCATAATTGTGTTCTGGCGACAGCTCTAACAGGGTCTTTGGTACTCCAATTTCATTGTTATAGTTCAATTGAGTTTTGAGTACATTCCCTTGGGTTGACAAAACTGCTGCAATCAATTCTTTAGTAGTGGTTTTACCTACAGAACCAGTGACTGCAATTATCGGTATACTGCATTGGTCGCGCCACCAACGGGCGATCGCCTGATAAGCTGTTAAAGTATTGTCAACTCGCAATAGGGGAAAGTTAAGAACTTTGCCTTGCCAATCGCGATCGACTACCGCCACAATAGCCCCCAAATCCCTGGCTTTTTCCACAAATTGATGCCCGTCAAAATTTTCTCCCCGCAGTGCCAAAAATACCTCACCCCCCTGAATAGTGCGCGTGTCTGTGGTAATACCAGTGCCTAATGTTGTCAACACAGCCTCAGAGGCAACAGGCAAAGCTACGGTTAAAATTTCAGCAAGTTGGGAAATAGTGACGCGACAAACCATATTACTAGCACTCACACTTTAAATAGTCAATTTCAGCACTCGTCGCCGATCGCCAGACCTCAAAATTAACTATTTGGGGGCTGTCGATCGGGATTTGCTTTAACAATCGTAATACTAAATCGCCCTCCGACTCACAAATCTCTAACTGGGGGTCTACATTTGCGAGTAATTTTTTACCTAAAATAATAGTGATTGAGGCCTTGCGAGGTGCCAAGAATTTGTGTCATGCTATTGTTAGTAAATAGTTTAATTAGACAAAAAAGAGCGATCGGCCCAAGATGCTGACCGCTGCCGCCCCAAAGCTTTGGGAATCGAGCAAATCCATTAATTCAATTCAGGTGCTTCTTCAGCTAATTTATCGAGCCAATGGCGCTGCAACATCTTGCCCAATTTCGGAGGGTAAAAAGAGTGAATAATACCTGGAAAGACAGTTACAGCCGATCTAGCTACGAAGCTGAACAGCTACTTTATCAGCACTGGTTGAATCTGGTACAAGTAGAACCACCGGCGGAAATTATCCATCGTTTTCGCACTTTATTTATCAATTGTGAGAAATATCCCGATCGGTCGATCGTCGAGGCTTTGGAAAAAATCGCCACCTCAAAAGATGCAGAACCAGAATTCAAGTACATCCTCAACCGCTGCTGTCACATCGCCATCAACCGCTGGCAAACCTACCCCAACAAGCAAGCGGCCATCCCGGAATTGATCGCTGTATTTGAAGGGGTTCCCAAGGTCATATTTGGATACGATCGATCGCGGGCGATCGGTCAAATCGCCAAATTAGTCAATCAATTTACCACCAGCGAACAATACCTCGCCCTCAAACGCTTATCCAAAGTTATCCTTCACGGTTCAGAAGAGGGTAACAACAGCAAAACCCCCACTAACCTAGCCCTGGGAAGCTTGATTCCTCACTACCCATACCTTTACAGCCACTGCCTCCTGAGCGACGACAGCAACTACGAGCAACAAAGAATCATTAAAAAAATCCAAGCCCGAAAGCAGCAGCAATTTGAAATCAACCTCTCCCAATACGTCGCTCACCAAGTGAGAAAAATGCAAATAGCTCGCCGGGGAACCTCGGTTTCCTTTGGCAGACCTATACAAACTATAAAAAACCCCACGCTTTTGAACGACACCGAACTGTTGTTCGCCTTGAAGCAATTTGTCGGCAAAGTAGAAGGAGGCAATACTTACAGACACCTAGCGAATAGTTTTCTTGCCAACACTAGCCAAAATCAGTCCTACGGTTCTTTTAAAGATGATTTATACGAATACTTGATTTCTGGTGTCACCAACCACCGCTACGGTCAAGGTCAATTTAAGGAAAAATTGTATAAGCAATTACAAAGCACCTTTCCTCACAGCGACTCTCAGAAGTTAAACGAATGTTTAATGATGAGAACTTGCAGCCAGTTATTGAATTTTTTAGTAGTAGAGAGTCAGAAACGACCCAACCACTTTGTCTTCATTGACCTCATCTCCAATCTCGGCCCCACCGAGACTACAGGTTTGCTGCTGAAAATTGTACTAATTTGCGGCAAAGTCAAACCATACCTAGAAAAGCGTTTGGCAATTTTGTTCGGTCACTACGAGTTTTCTGCCAGAACAGGTGTGATGTGGTTAGTGAAAGCCCTAGAAAACGTGAATCTAGCTTTGAGTACCAACTTTGGCAAGGTAGACCTATCTTTCCTGCCGTAAATAGACTCGGCGCAACTAACTGTTGAAACCTACTCATCAGAGACTATTCTGTGTTAAAATACCAAATGTGAATTAGATTCGGTTGTAGGCTTTGTTCATTGCTACAGAATTGTCTAAAAACTTGCCCTTCTGTATCGGCAGGGAACTCTCCGAAACTGAAATCTTTGCACTGTCTAAATTTTGGAGTTATTTCCCATGTCGATATACGTCGGTAACTTATCCTACCAAGTTACCCCAGAAGACATCACCTCCGTCTTCGCCGAATACGGAACCGTTAAGCGAGTACATCTACCTACCGACAGAGAAACAGGTCGCCCCCGCGGCTTCGGTTTTGTAGAAATGTCAAACGATGCAGAAGAAGATGCAGCCATTGCTGCTCTCGATGGAGCAGAGTGGATGGGTCGCGACCTAAAAGTTAATAAAGCCAAACCCCGCGAAGATGAAGGTAATCGCTCCGGCGGCAACCGCGGCGGAGGTGGTCCTGGAAAATTTGCTCGCGGTGGAGGAGGAGGGGGAGGACGTTATTAATTTCCTCGGACGCAGATTTGATATTGGAGATTTCCGATGAAGGGCACCTAGCTCCGAACCGCCTTCTGTTCAAATTTCCTGCTTTACTTTAAATACACGCTAAAGCCAAGGGTCAAGCCCTTGGCTTTTAGCTATCAGTTTTTTTTGTTGAGATGACAGAGTCTTGCTCTAAACTCAGACTCTATTCGTCTGGTTCGATCGTACTACTCAATCCGTGATTGTTGAGCGTTTCGCTGTAAAACTCAGCGTGTTCTAGGGCACACACAATCACCAGTCCCAGCCCGTTGGTGTGAGCTTCCATCATAATATTCACAGCCTGTGGCTGAGTCAGACTCGGAACCGTCTGCATCAGAGTCTGCACCACGTACTCCATCGGGTTGAAATCATCATTGTGCAGCAGAACGCGGTAGCGGGGTGCAAGCTTACGGACTGTTGAAGGCTTTACAATAATTTCGACAGACACTACTTTGTATCCTCCTGGTGGGTAAAATGTTAAAATTTGTGAATAATCTTGAGCCGGATTCTTCCGCTGTGCAATGGTATCCGACTTTCAGTTATTTTAATTGAATTGACATCCTGTGGGGTCATCAAATTCCGACAAAGTAGCCAAAAAGTCGATCGCCAGACGCAGATGCAGTTGGGAAAAACTCCTGTCTCCCCAGCCTGTTACCGTGACCGGGCGATCGCCGTACAATTAGAACACAAAAGATAAAAATAAAAAACTACTCCCTGGTAACTCTCCAAAACCCACTGAAGCTTATATGAAACGCAAACCTAAACCCTACAACGACAGATTCACAGCCGACGCACCGCGAGGAGATGAAGACTCCGACTATTCCAGTCCCTTTGGCGGACAATCCCGACGCGCGACTCCCTCTGGGAAACCTTCCTTAGTCAACTACACATCCTTGGGGATTTTAGCAGCGGTGTTCATTCTCGGAATTGGGATTGGCATTGCCTTTAGCTCTACCGCTACCATTAGCCCAGAAAACGTAGCATCCCGCGAATTTATCGATCGCAGTGCCCCCAATCCCGAACTTTGCGTACAGTTTGGAGCCAGCGCGATGGTGACAGATATGCGCGCCTATGTCACCCTCAACCCTTTCAACGTCTACATTTCACAGCCGACTATGCGCCCTGGCTGCGTGCTCAGAACCAATAACTGGGCAATTCTAGAACAAAGAAAGCTCGTCAGCCAAGACCAAGTACGCGAGTGCAAAAATCGGATGAATACATTTGGCTTCACCGGTACTTTGGAAAGTCAACCGGATATCAATTGTATCTATCAAAACGATAGTGCCAAAAACCTGTTTATCAACCAGCCCGGTTCCGTGGCTCCAACCACAGATAATCAGAATTTCTAAGGTGAAGTTATCTCCCGTTATCCCCAAGGGTTAGCGGGAGAGCGACCTCTATAGTTTTTCGTCAGGACTTGAGTCCTTGAGTACGGATATCTCACCGATTTCACGCCTGCAACCGGGCTGCCCACAGGCGAGAATAGACTGTAAATTATATATGTATCGCATAGTAATGGTCTTATGTACAAGCAACTAATTTCAAGAATCAAACCGCTTTTGAAATCACTATTTGCGATCGGGCTGGTACTGACACTAGCCCTGGGTAACGCTGATGGAGCCCAGGCGGCCCGCAGCGGGGGACGCATCGGTGGTGGCTCTTTTCGGGCTCCAGCGCGCAGCTATTCGTCTCCTAGCCGCACTTACGCACCGTCTGGAGGGGGGTACTACCCTGGTGGTGGCTTTGGTGGTGGCTTTGGTTTCCCGTTCTTGCTGCCATTTTTTGGGTTTGGGGGCGGCTTTGGTGGTTTGTTCTCGATTTTGATTTTTATTTCGATCGCGAATTTCCTCGTCCAAAGCGTACGCCGCGCCGGGGGCACAGGGGAGGAAGAACTAGGCTACAGCACACCGACAAACGTCTCTGTGGCTCGTTTGCAAGTTGGTTTGCTAGCAGATGCTCGCGGTTTGCAATCGGAACTCGACTCCTTAGCAAAAACAGCGGATACCGATACAGCAACGGGTCGCGCTCAGGTGCTACAAGAATCTACTCTGGCGTTGCTGCGCCATCCAGAATACTGGGTTTATGCCGGTGCTGAATCTCAGCAAACTCGCTTGGAAGCAGCAGAAGCTAAATTTAATCAATTTTCTCTGGCAGAACGCAGTAAATTTACAGAAGAAACTCTCTCAAATTTTAACAACCAGCTTCGGGAATCTGGAAGCAACAATGTACTGCCAAGTGTGAAGGAAAATGGCGTACTGGTGGCTGGGGATTTGAGTCAAGCTCCTGGTGAATATATTGTGGTGACGTTGATTGTCGGTACCCTAGGCAAATTGCAATTACCAGTAGTCAAAAATTCTGAAGATTTGCGCATGGCTTTGCGTCAAATTGGGGGAGTGTCTAGCGAGCAGTTGTTGGCGGTTGAGGTGCTGTGGACTCCTCAAGCTAATGGCGATACTTTGACTGCTGATGATATGTTGGCAGGTTATCCCGATTTGCGATCGATTTAGTTAGAGACTATGGGCGGGGTGAATTGTGCCCCGCGCCCATGTCAGGTTTTCTATTTAAAAAATTTGTTTAACCAATGCTATTATTGACAGATTATGCATCTAATTTTTTATAAAAAAAGCCATCGGGAGCTAAATTCATGACCGACAGCAGTAGAAAAAAAGCACTTTTCATTTTGAGCCAGTTAAATAACGATGACATCAACTGGATAGTCCAAAAAGCTAAGAAGGAAATTCTTGACCCCGACAGGATACTGATCCACGAAGGGAGACAAATCGATGCCCTCTACATTGTATTGAAGGGAACTTTGAGTGTTTTGCTAGAGGCGAAGTCTACTAAAGAACTGGCAAAAATAGGTAGCGGAGAACTGGTGGGAGAAGTTTCTTTTATTGATGCTAGACCTCCTTTGGCAACGGTGAAGGCGATCGAAAAAACTGAGTTGTTAGCAATTCCACGGCGACAATTAATTATCAAACTGCAACATGATATGGGCTTTGCTTCCCGATTTTATTGTGGAATTTCTCTCTGTCTGGCTGACAGAATGCGGGGTACGATTAGACATATAGAGTATGGTCGTAATATTGAATTAGAAAACTCTGAATTAGAAGGTGAGGATATTAATCCGAGTGTGATGGAGAATTTTGGTCTAGCCCAGGCTAAGTTTAATTGGTTGATGGAAAATGTGAGGGGTTGAGGGGCTTAAAAAAGAGGTATTTTTTTGGTAAAATTTGTCCCCCTTTGAGAAATTCATGTGATTGAATTAATTTAGGGACAAGGCTACCCAAACTGTAAAATATGGGTAGCTTTGTTTTTAAATTAACTTAAAGTTTTGAACCTACCAATTAAGGCAAATCCGTGCTCCCCATTAAATAAAGGTCGCACTCGCGGGCGACACCCCGCCCCTCGTTAATTGCCCAAACTACCAAACTTTGACCCCGGCGACAGTCACCAGCGGCGAATACTCCGGGAAGGCTAGTTGTATATTTTTCGTGTTCGGCTTTCACGTTGCTGCGGGCGTCGCGTTCCAATCCCATCGCATCCAGCAAGGGCTGTTCTGGACCTAGGAAGCCCATCGCTAGCAAGACAAGCTGGGCTGGTAGGACTTTTTCGGTGCCGGGGATGTGTTTGGGAATGAACTGTCCTTTGTCATTCTTTGTCCACTCCACTTCAACGGTGTGCACGGCTTTGACGTTGCCGTTTTCGTCGCCCTCGAATTTGGTGGCGGTGGTGAGATAGCCACGGGGATCGTCGCCGAATTTGGCGGCTGCTTCTTCTTGGCCGTAGTCGAGACGGTAGACTTTTGGCCATTCGGGCCAGGGATTGTTGGCGGCGCGTTCGGAGGGCGGTTTGGGGAGGATTTCAAGCTGTACCAGGCTGTTGCAGCCGTGGCGGATGGAGGTGCCCACGCAGTCGGTGCCTGTGTCGCCACCGCCGATAATGACGACATCTTTGCCCGTGGCGGAGATGAAGTTATCGTTGGTGCTCTTGTCGAGAACTGCTTTGGTATTGGCGGTGAGGAAGTCCATGGCGAAGTGGATGCCTTTTAATTCGCGTCCTTCGATGCCTAAGTCGCGGGGTTTGGTGGCGCCTGTACAGAGGACAACGGAGTCGAATTCTTTGAGTAATTGTTCTACTGGTAAGTCTTTGCCGACTTCGGTGTTGCAGACGAATTTTACTCCTTCGTCTTCGAGGACTTTCAGGCGGCGCATCACAACTTGTTCTTTGTCTAGCTTCATGTTGGGGATGCCATACATTAGCAGGCCACCGGGGCGATCGGCTCTTTCGTATACTGTTATCCAATGACCGGCTTTGTTGAGTTGGGCGGCGGCGGACAAACCGGCGGGCCCGGAACCGATGATGGCGATGTTTTTGCCGGTGCGTTTGGCCGGTGGTTCGGCGGTAATCCAGCCTTCATCCCAGCCTTTGTCGATGATTGAGGCTTCGATGTTTTTGATTGTGACTGGCGGGTTGTTGATGCCGAGTACGCAAGCGCCTTCGCAGGGGGCGGGACAAACTCTGCCGGTGAATTCGGGGAAGTTGTTAGTTTTGTGGAGTCTGTCCAGGGCTTCTTTCCAGAGTCCGCGATATACTAGGTCGTTCCATTCGGGAATTAGGTTATTGATGGGGCAGCCGCTGGCCATGCCACTAATCAGGTTTCCGGTGTGGCAAAATGGGATGCCACAATCCATGCAGCGGGCTCCTTGGGTGCGGAGTTTGTCCTCGTCCATGGGTAGGTGAAATTCATCCCAGTTGTGGACTCTCTCGACTGGTGAGAGTTCGGAGGGTAGTTCGCGCAAGAATTCGATAAAGCCTGTTGGTTTTCCCATAGTGGTGTCTTGGTTAGAACTTATTTGTGGTAGTTTGTCAATGCTGAAGCTGGGGGCTTCTAAATTTACTATTTCGATCTAAATTATGGGCGATCGCGACTCTGATTACCAGTCCTGGACACCTAAACCTGGTTTGTGAAAGTAATTCCTTCATCAGGACTTACGCAGACACACTATATGTGTGTCCAGAACTACACTCCTAGTTAATTTGACTGCTTAATAAATATTGACAAAGGACACTGGTAAAGGTGGTGTACTCATTATAGAAAACCCCCAAACCATATCTTTCACAGGTTTGGGGGTTTTCTTCCTCGCATCCAGTGCAAATTACAAGTTGCTAGGTTCGATCGCAGGTGCTCCCAAAGACACCGTTTTATCAGCAGCAGCCTTAGCCACCAACGAAGGCACAGAATTTCGCAATCTTGCCGTCAACTGAACAGTAGTTGCATCATAAACCTGAGTCAACATCTTCGGATACAAACCAATGCCAATAATCGGCACCAACAGCGCAGCAATGATAAACACTTCTCGCGGTTCCGCATCCACCAATTCCTCGTGTTCCGACAACTCCTTGTTTTCAGGCCCGTAGAAAATTTCTCGCAGCATCGACAGTAGATAAATCGGAGTCAAAATCACTCCGACAGCAGCGAGACATACAACACAAACCTTAAATACTGGATTGTAAGCATCGCTGGTAGCAAAACCGACAAACACCATCAATTCTGCTACAAAACCGCTCATTCCCGGCAAAGCCAAAGAAGCCATAGAACAAGCAGTCCACATGGCGAAAACCTTACGCATTTTCTGCCCAACACCACCCATTTCGTCGAGCATGAGGGTGTGAGTGCGATCGTAAGTACAACCCACCATAAAGAACAAACTCGCCCCAATTAAACCGTGGGAAACCATTTGCAGCATTGCACCGCTAATTCCCAAATCGGTAAACGAAGCTATCCCAATTAGCACAAAGCCCATGTGGGAAATCGAAGAATAAGCAATTTTCCGCTTCAAATTGCGCTGAGCAAAAGAAGTTAAGGCGGCGTAAACAATGTTTACCACACCCAAAATTACCAAAATCGGTGCGAAGGTAGCATGAGCATCCGGGAGCATTCCCGCATTCATCCTGAGCAAAGCGTAACCGCCCATTTTTAGCAGAATTCCTGCTAGCAACATATGGGCTGGTGCGGTGGCTTCCCCGTGAGCGTCGGGGAGCCAAGTGTGTAGGGGAAAAATCGGCAGTTTGACGCCGTAAGCTATTAGGAAACCTGCGTATAGTAGCAATTCGATATTGGGGGCGAAGTCTTTAAGCGCGATCGCCCGCATATCAAAAGTCACTGTATCGCCATAAAACGCCATTGTCAGCGCACCAACCAAAATAAACAGCGAACCGCCCGCCGTGTAGAGAATAAACTTAGTTGCTGCATAGAGCCGTTTTTTGCCACCCCAGATGGACAAAATCAGGTAAATCGGCACTAATTCCAATTCCCAAACCAGGAAAAATAGCAACATATCCTGGACGGCAAAAACGGCTATTTGCCCGCCGTACATTGTCAGCATCAAAAAGTAAAATAGCTTCGGTTTAAACGTAACTGGCCAAGCTGCTAAAGTAGCTAAAGTAGTAATAAAACCCGTCAGCAAAATCAGCGGCATCGATAAACCATCAGCACCCACAGACCAATTCAAATCCAGTTGCTGTACCCAAGTATAACTTTCTACCAGTTGCAGTCCCGGATTGCTGAAGTCGTACTGAGTGTAAAAAGCGTAAACAAGCAGAGCAAAATCAATCAAACCGACAATCAAAGCATACCACCGCACCGTCTTGCCATCCTTATCGGGAATTAAAGGAATTAGCAAAGCCGCAGCAATAGGAAACAGGATTGTTGTTGTTAACCAGGGAAAGTTAGCTGTATCCATTGCGTTTTAAAGTTATCCATCAATTATTAGGTTTAAACATATTTTGGCAATTTTGCTCTAAATTTTATACTTTCTTTATACGAAGCCGAGTTTTTGCAATAATTGCTACGAATGATGCGATCGCATATTTCGAGTTGAATCAAAGATTTATTTCTCTTGGCTAATTGTCAATTGTAAGTTATTAAGTTAAGGTCAGTTCTTAAAATATATTCTGGTGGGACATGACAATACTTTTAATCGGTCAACTTAACTCTAAAAACCTTTGTATCTCTTGTCGATCGCTGAGTTCAGATCCCCCTAAATCCCCACCCCCCCTAGGGCGTGTTTTCAAACCCAAAGATCCCCCCCAGCCCCCCTTAAAAAGGGGGGGGAAAGAGTCTTTAAGTCCCCCTTTTTAAGGGGGATTTAGGGGGATCTAAATCTTAAGGAGTAGTTTGAAAACACGCCCTGCCCCCCCACCCCCCCCTGCCCCCCCCAAGGGGGGATGGGGGATGGGGGAAGGGGGACTTTGAGAGAAAACTCTTATTCCATCAGGGGGACTTTGAGAGAAAACTCTTATTCCCCCCTTATTAAGGGGGGCTAGGGGGGATCTAGACTTCGAGACAAACAAAAGATACGGTTGGTTTGACTTTAAGTTGACACTAATTGGTAATGCCGTGTCCCAACAGATTCAACTAACTCCAGAAACGATCGCAAAACCCAGAACTGCGACAAACACAATCAGGGCATAAAATTGAGCGCGACCGTTTTCAATGTATTTAAGTCCTTCGCCTGTTACCAGGGCGAGAAAACCAGTCAAATTAACTACACCATCGACAACTCGCAAATCTACTTCCATGACTTGCCGCGCTAAACGACGGCTGCCTTTGACAAACAGAAATTCGTTGATGTCGTCGAGATACCACTTGTTGAGGGAGAATTCGTAAAGTGGTTTGATTTTTTGGGCGATCGCCCCAGCATCAATTTTCCGGCTCAAATACATCAGGGAAGCCAAAGTAATGCCAAGCAAAGCAATACCCACAGAGCTGCCACCCATGATTAGAAATTCCGTCAAATCGAACTCGGCGGCGTGTTCCAATACTTCTTCCAGAGACTCCCCAGGCGCGCGCACAAACTGCTCGAAATAATTGGCAAAGGGCGTACCGACAAAACCAATTAACACAGAAGGTATTGCCAACACCACTAAAGGCAGAGCCATTGTTAGCGGAGATTCGTGAGGGAAATGGTCGTGTTCATCGTGACTTTCGCCAGTCGTGGCCAATTCCTTAACATTCATCGCCCCAGGGCCGAAAACCAAACCTGGTTGCAGAAGTTGCTGTTTGATGGCGTTGTCATTACCCCGGAATTCGCCCTCAAAGGTGCTGAAATACATCCGGAACATATAAAACGCGGTCATCCCGGCCGTTACCCAGCTCACAGCCCACAGAGCGGGATTTGCTTGGAAAGCTTGGGCGAGGATTTCGTCTTTTGACCAAAAACCGGCAAACGGCGGAATGCCGCAGATTGCCAAATTTCCGATTAAGAAGCAAGTTGCCGTAATGGGCATATATTTGCGCAACCCGCCCATCAGTCGCATATCTTGAGCGAGGGCGGGGTTGTGGCCGACAACTGCTTCCATACCGTGAATCACGGAACCAGAACACAGGAACAGCATGGCTTTGAAGTAAGCGTGAGTCATCAAGTGGAACAGTCCAGCACTATAAGCGCCGACGCCCATTGCCATCACCATGTAGCCCAATTGGGAGATGGTGGAGTAGGCGAGACCTTTTTTGATGTCATTTTGGGTAATGGCGATCGAAGCACCCATGAATGCCGTAAAACAGCCCGTACAGGCGATTAAATTCATGACGACCGGCAACCCTTCAAATACTGGGTACATCCGAGCAATCAGGAATACGCCGGCGGCTACCATGGTGGCGGCGTGGATCAGGGCTGAAATTGGTGTCGGGCCTTCCATGGCGTCTGGTAGCCAGACGTGGAGGGGGAATTGAGCGGATTTGGCGGCTGGCCCCAAAAATATCAGGACTCCGAAGATGGTGGCCAAAGTGGCGCTCAGGGCACCTGATTCGACTAAGGAGTGCAGGCGATCGCCCATCACGTCAAATTCAAAGCTGCCGGTGGCCCAGTAAATGCCGAGGATGCCCAGCAGCAGGCCGAAGTCGCCGACGCGGTTGGTGACGAAGGCTTTTTGGCAGGCGTCAGCAGCGGGTTTGCGATCGTACCAAAATCCCACTAGCAGGTAGGAACACATACCTACGAGTTCCCAGAAGATATAAATCTGAACGATGTTGGGGCTGACTACTAGACCTAGCATCGAGGCGCTGAAGATGCTGAGATAGGCGTAAAAACGCACGTACCCGTCATCGTGAGCCATGTAGCCATCGGTATAAATCATCACTAAAAAGGCGACCGTAGTGACGATCGCCAACATGACCGAGGTCAGGGGGTCAATGATATAGCCCATATTCAGCGAGAAGTCCCCAGCAGAAGCCCACTGAATAGTGCGGGTGTAGGGTGCGTGACCTTGTAGTTGACTCCACAACAATGCAAAAGAGAGTACCATTGACCCTCCAAGCGTGGAGACGATTAGTATCGCATTCCCTTGCCGGAGTTTGTTGGTGGCTTGGTTAAAGGTGATTAAGCCTAGACCTACTAGCATTGCGCCTGCCAGTGGCAGGACTGGAATCAGCCAAGCGTATTGATAAAGCAGTTCCATGACTGATGAAGTTTAAAGTTTCTACTAGATTGACAAAACTGTAAACAATTGTCACACAAGCCTGCATGAATGGGTAGAAAGACTCTCTACAATTCTTAAGATCAGATAAGACGGCGGTTGAAACCGCCCGGTCTTATTTAAATCTATTTCAAAACATAGATAGACAAATCTCGCAGTCCTGTGTCTCCAAGACTGCGATATTTATTTTGGATCGGATGCCGATCGGTTTAGCTGTGTATGTACTTATTGTCAATCGTTGTCCACTTAATTAGTAATTAGAGGCATAGCGATCGACAAATGGGGAATTCCTTCTGCCTTCTACATACCAGCCGAATATTTGCTACACAAGAGCCGAATGCCTTTGAACCGTTGAATTGTTACCTGTTGACTGCTTCCTGGGGTTGCAGCCGTTGAGTTGGGGCATATACCCCAGAGGTCGCCAGCATCCAGGAGTCGAGAGTCCGGCGCAGTTCCTCCCGTCCTTGGTAATGTTCAAATCTAAATCGAACTTTGTCCCCTTCAAACAAAATCAGCGTCGGGAGACTTGTCAGGCGATAAGTGTTGGCTAATTTCAAACTTTCATCGGCATTCACCCCTAGGAGCTTGACTTTTCCTGCCCACTGTCTCTCAAATGTTGTGAGCGTAGGGTCGATCGCGCGGCACAGACCGCACCAGGGCGCCCAAAAATGAACTAAAACGGGGGTAGACGCTTGAAAAACCTCTTGTGCAAAAGTGCGTTCGCTAACGGACAACACCATGATCCCTCAAAAATTAATAAATTTTTTCTATCCTAGGGATCATGCTACCAGTATATGTTCCCAGTCGCACGCATCAAAAAAGGATGAATTTTCCACAGCAGGGTAGTAAAAATGACTACACCTACATAGGAAGGGCGCAAAAACTCAAGCAAATCAAGGCTTTGACGTTTTTGGAGGATAGCCAAAAATGGCAAAATTGATGTCCGAGATTTGATGGTTTCAAAGGATTCGCCAAAACGGGCCTGAAGTCGCCTGTCACCGTGCCACACTCCGAACAGGTGGTGAAGTACCAAACCAATGGAAGTCAGGAGGGTAAAGCTAGTGCCAATCCAGAGGGTGTGGGCTATGCACCAAATCACCTGTCCTACCATTTGCGGGTGGCGGGTGATGCGGATGATGCCGGTTTCGTAGAGGTGAACTTGGGGTTTTTGGATGGCGGCAATTTCGAGGAGGTTGAAAGTTGCTGGGTACAGAAACAGGAAAGAAATTGCCGAAAGTATCCAAACTAGGGGTTTGACAGCGGGGATGCCTTGTAGCTGCCAAAGCTGTATACCGTCGTAGCGGTGGTTGAAAAAGTAGACAATCAGAATGACTGCTAGGGGCAAACTGACTAGGGCAAATAAAACGCGGTAAAGTCTTGCCCCGATGAGCTTTTCAGCTTTGGGGCGGAGGGCTGCTAAACCGCTGTGGGCGATCGCAAAACCGAGTAAAAGTCCGAGCATAACTAAGTGGCTATCGAGTGCCAAATTCATCGTCATTGTAAATATTAAGAAAAGTTATTGATTCGTGGCCAATTTGTGTCACAAAGTATCTATGGGAGCATTCAGCGGTTATCAGTCCTTAGTCCTTAGTCCTTAGTCCTTAGTCATCAGTCCTTAGTCCTTAGTCATCAGTCCTTAGTCCTTAGCGCTAGGCCAATTTGCAGCTACAGACAAATGACAACAGCTTTCTTGACAACTGCCTGCTGCCCGCTGCCCACTGCTTTCTTGACAACTGCCCGCTGCCCACTGCTTTCGTGACAACGGACAACGGACAACTACCAAATGACAACTGACGAGTAGATATATGTCTGACCTTCCTTTCACTTTAGACCAGTTACGTATTCTCAAGGCGATCGCTTCTGAAGGTAGCTTCAAACGCGCTGCTGACAGCCTCTATGTATCCCAGCCAGCAGTTAGCTTGCAGGTGCAAAACTTAGAGAGACAGTTGGACGTGCCGCTGTTCGATAGAGGGGGGCGTAGGGCTCAACTCACGGAAGCGGGACACCTGCTGCTGAGTTACGGCGAGAAAATTTTATCGCTTTGTCAAGAAACTTGTCGAGCTCTGGAAGACTTGCAAAATCTTCAAGGTGGCACCTTGATTGTGGGGGCGTCTCAAACTACTGGGACTTATTTGCTACCTCGGATGATCGGGATGTTTCGGCAAAAATACCCGGATGTGGCGGTACAACTTCACGTTCACTCGACTCGTCGTACTGCTTGGAGTGTGGCTAACGGACAAATCGATTTGGCGATTGTGGGTGGAGAAATTCCTACGGAACTTCTGGAAGCCTTGGATGTTGTTCCTTATGCTGAGGACGAACTGGCTCTGATTCTCCCTCCGTCTCACCCGATGGTACAACAAGAAACCATCCAAAAGGAAGACCTTTACAAATTGCAGTTTATTTCCCTGGATTCCCAGTCTACTATCCGCAAAGTTATCGATCAGGTGTTGTCTCGCAGCGGCATTGATACTCGCCGCCTGAAAATTGAGATGGAACTAAATTCCATCGAGGCGATTAAAAATGCGGTGCAGTCTGGGTTGGGCGCTGCTTTTGTCTCGGTTTCGGCGATCGAAAAGGAGTTACTAATGGGGGTTTTGCACAAATCTAAAATGGAGGAAGTGGTAGTGACTCGGGTTTTGTCGCTGATTTGCAACCCGAACCGCTATCGTTCTAAAGCTGCCGAGGCTTTCAGTAATGAAATTTTGCCTTCCTTTGCTACTTATTCTGGTGTCAAGGAGAGAAAAGAATCTCCCGGCTTTGAGTTCGATCCTAGAGAGATTCTATCTCCCAACTCGGCGGGTAGTTAATCTGTGGACTGGGGCGCGATCGGTGGCGGGTAGCCATCTTAAGTGTTTGTTAATTTGGGAGGGACACAGGGGTACAAAGGGAGAGGGGGGATAGAATTTTACTTTTTTTCCCCAAGGATTTAAGTATACAATTTAAAGGGGCGACAGTTGATTAGACTTCTTTAAAAAAGTAAGTCTTGAACAGGCTTTCTGGTCTGTTGCACAATAAATATGGTCGATGTCTATTAGATTGTTGTGTCTATCCCGGTCTGAGTTGGTAGTGAGAATGCTTCTCCTCACCATGAGGAAGTTGAATAGCTAAGGGTCGATTCTTCAATTCTTTTGTCTCAAATCTAAAACTGATAATGGAAGTTTATTGCACGCGCCCAGGATGTCCGCGCCCTCAAAACTATTTTCCCGACCTCGATGACAGTTCGCTGCTGAAAACTGTGCAGCAAAGGTATTGCAAAACCTGTGGAATGCCCCTGATTCTGAGCGGCCGCTATTTGCCGGTCAGGCTTTTGGGTCAAGGCGGTTTTGGGGCTGCCTTTCTGGCCCGCGATCGCTATACTCCGGCGATGCGGCAGTGCGTTGCTAAACTGTTGCAACCGTCGGTGAGTCTGACTCCGGCACAACTAACAATCGCTCAGAATCTGTTTGAACGGGAAGCGGCGGTTTTGGAAGAACTGGGCAACGAACACCCGCAAATTCCGAGTTTGCTGGCTTTTTTTGAGTTGACTGTTCCCAGTTTGCAGGCGGGGAAAAACGATCAGTTTTTCTATCTGGTTCAAGAATTTATTGATGGTGAAAATTTGGAGCAGGAACTGGCTGTAAAAGGCAAGTTTTCGGAATCGGAAACGGTGGAAGTATTGCGGGAAATTTTGAAGGTTCTCGATTTTGTTCACTCTCGCGGTTCGATTCACCGGGATATTAAACCTGCTAACATTATGCGGGGGAAAAATGGTCGGTTTTATCTATTAGATTTTGGGGCGGTTAAACAGGTAACGCAAAGTGCTGGAAGTGCTAAAGCTTCTACTGGGATTTATTCTTTGGGTTATGCTCCCCCAGAACAGATGAACGGCCAAGAGGTTTATCCGGCTACGGATTTGTATGCTTTGGGTGTGACTTGTATTACTTTGCTGAGTGGTTTGCAGCCGACGGAGTTGTTTGATAGTTACAGAAATGAGTGGAATTGGCATTCGCGGGTGCAGATTAACTCGCGTTTGGCTCAAGTTCTCGATCGAATGTTGTTATCAGCTCCCAGCCAGCGTTTTCAATCTGTGGCCCTGGTGGAAGTGGCTCTCAAGTCGGGGCCTCAACCACATTCTCAACAGTCTACTGTCGTCGTGGCACCGCCTCCGATAGGGACTCCGCAGCCCCCTCCCGCACCGCAACCGCTGCCTCCTACGCTAATTCCTGGGACTCCTCCGGGAGGCTTGCAACCTTCGCCGAGAGGGTCTTTTTCGATCTGGGAGGTGTTGTCGGGGGCGGCGTTTACGGGTTTTGAGGGAGGGTTGCTGGCGATCGCCCTGACGAGTTTGCTGCCCTCTCCTGGGCTGAGTATGGGATTGTTGGGGATGATTCTGGGGGGGCTGATTTATGGCCAGTATCGCCGAACGCTGGAAGTAACTGAGATGTTGACTATTGGCGCTGGTACTCTGGCTTTGTTGGTGTTTTTCCCGGCTTTGCGATCGGCGGCAACTGTGATTTATCCTGGTGCTACTATCATGGGCGTGTTGTTTGTGGGGTGGTTGGGGGCTTTGGGTGCGATCGCTGCAACTGCTATATTTCGTTTGATTTATAAGTTTCTTTCTCATCTTTTTTAATCAAGCTAAATCTATGTCAAATCAGAATTTAGTAGGCGGTGTAATATCGTTTCCGATTGTATCGGAATGATTTAACCGCGAAGGCGCTAAGGACGCGAAGGAAGAGAAGAGAGAGTAGAGAGATGAATAATTCGGATGCTACCGGATTTGATATCAAAAAGCACTTGGCGGTTGTGACTTTTTTCCTAGTCTCCAGCCCCAAATTCAGTCAAATTTACTCTAGCGCGATCGGTGGCGGATGCGCTAAGCGGCTACAGATAACTCTAAAAATCAGAGCTTTGACATGAAATCCAGACTGGGAAATTCCTGTATGTTTTGGGAATTGGTTAAATCCAATTTCCCTAAATCAAATTTTTCCTGTTTTCGATTTAACCAAATTGCTTTTAAGCCAGCATTTATAGCCCCGCAATAATCTGCTTTGAAACTATCGCCTATATGCACGACATTTGCAGCAATGCTGTTGTGTTTTTGCAAAGCGGTAGTGAAAATTTTCGAGTCTGGTTTGGCCGCACCAACTTCGGTGGAAATGGTCACTGATGTGAAATATTCTGCTAAATTTAGTGCTTTTAATACTGCATAAATTCGTGAATCAAAATTCGAGACTACGGCTAATTCTATTCCTTGTTGCTGCCACCTATTTAATGCGGGTAACACATCGGGATAGACAAACCAAGGTTCGGCGGTGGCAAAATGAGCGTAGAGTTCGGCAAAGAACTTTGGAAAGTCTGAAAATTGATTAAAAACGCCTGCTATTTGAAAAGCGTTGGCGCAAACTGTTTGCCACCATTCAAATTCTAGTTGGGGAATTTTGGCTGATTCTCTTCCGGGAAATGCCATCGGAGTTGAGTTGGCAAAACTTTGGTAAAATGCTGTATTTAACTCTTCGTTAGAAATAGTTATTCCCCGACTGCTGGCAAATTTTCCGTAAACTTCGCCGACGCTACCGCCCACGTCAAATAGTGTGCCGGCGGCATCTAAAAAAATTACTTTGGTCATTTGTTATTTGTTATTTGTTGTTGGTTATTTGTGGTTTGTTGGTTGTTAGATACTTCGGCGGTTGAAACCGCTACTATACAAACAAAGTCCGCCTGCGCGGACTAATGAATACAGTTACATTGTCAAAAATTAACAATTAACCCTTAACCATTAATTTTTTAACAAATCTTGAATTGGTCTGCTAATCCAATTGAAACCAACTTTCACTTGATGGTCAAAGGTTGGCATCCGATAGAGATAGGCTAAGCGGCGAGCAATGTGGGCTAGTTGTCCGTCTAGTTTAATTCCTAAACCTGCTAGGGTGGCGTTGTCTATTCCTAATGTCATCATTTCTCCTAGTGGCTGATACCGGAAAGGAAGTAAAGGCCGACCGGTGAGGGAAGCCCAGATGTTCCAGGCTGTGTAGTCAGCTTGCTGGAAGGCTACTTGGGCTGTAGTGGGAAGTTTTTGGCCGCTGGCGTCGTGACATTCGGCTATATCTCCTAGGGCAAATATGTCTGGACGATCGACTATTTGCAATGTGGGGGTAGTGATTAGTTGACCGCGTTGGTTTTGTTTGAGAGGGAGCGATCGCACTGCTTGACTAACTTGAGTTCCTACTGTCCACAATACTATGTCTACCGGCAGAATATCTAATTGTCCTTTGTACATTAAGGAAATTGTGTCCGATCCGATCGAGTCTACGTTGGTTTCTAAGTCGATCCAAACTTGTCGTTTTTCTAAGGCTTTTCTGGCTGCGTCTCGGTTGAACTCCGGCGATGTCCGCAACATCATGTCGCTTTGTTCGACTAACCGCACGCGACCTTTTTCTCCGAGTCGATCGGCTAGTTTGCAAGCCAATTCTACTCCAGAATAACCGGCACCGACGATCGCCACCCGAATTTTGTCGGTATTTTTGGCTTCTAAAAATCGCAGTCTTTCTTCTAGTCGGTAAGCGTCCTTGAGTGTGCGAAATGAATAAGCATATTCAACGGCACCATTGACCATATCTAGAGGGGTTTCGCCTCCTAAAGCTAACACGAGGCGATCGCACGCAAATTCTGGACCCTCGTGTAATTGGACTCGTTTTGTTTCTATGTCGATGCCACAGACAGTGCCTTGACAAAAGCGCACGCCTGTGTTTTCTAATAGTTCGGTAAAGGGTGGGGCAATTTCCCAAGTTTGTAGTTCGTTGGTTAGGAGTTCGTACAGCAGGGGCACGAATAGGAATCGATCGCGGCGATCGACTAGGACTATTTCGGGTTTTTCGGCTTTGGGGAAGGGTAACTGACTTAAACGCAGGGCCGTGTAGAGTCCGCCGAAGCCTCCGCCAAGAATGCAAATCCGGGGTTGTTGTTGAGTCATGGTGTTTTGAGGGGCGATCGATTCTGGGCAACTTATTTATTGTAACGAGATGGGGAGTGGGAGAGGGGGGGAGTGAAAAAGAGGGAGAGTGGAAGAGAGGAGATAATTTTGATTATTGCTGCTTCCCCCTCCCGATAGAGGTAATTAAACCCAATACAAGTTATGAATTTTCACAGAAGCAAAAAATCAGGAAGACTGAGGCTAAAGTTAGGTCGATCGCTGTTTTTGCCTCGATCCCCACCCCTGTCTTCCCGCTGCTACCAGTCTCAGACGATCGATCCCGTGCCAAAACCTCTGTTTATCCCAAACCCTAGCCTCCACTGTATTTCCGACTCTATACATTTCCCTATTAGCGGCTATCAAATTTTCTGAATGTTTAAACAACAAATTATATACTATATTAATCAATAAGGAATTCTTGTTTTAATCAAATTCACTTTTTATGGGCCATCTACTTTAATATTTCAACCCGCACTCACCAGCGTAAAAAAATATGCAAATTTACTCAAATTCATCTAAAGTTACGGATGGCGCAACTCCTAGTGAAGCAGATTCATTTTTGTTAAACAGTGAAGAAACATATAAAACTTTAGTGGCTAATATTCCTGGTGCTATCTACCGTTGTATCTGGGACTTGAGCGACCCCACGGCTGGTAAACGGAGGATGGCTTTTTTGAGCGAGGCGATTCAAGAAATATCAGGCTATCCCGCCTCGGATTTTGTCAACGATCGCGTCCGTGATTTTGCTAGCATTATTCATCCTCAAGACCGCAAGAATGTCGAAGCTTTGTTGCTGCAAAGTGTGGTATCTAAAACTCCCTACATCCTGGAATACCGGATTGTCAGACATGACGGGGGTATTAGCTGGGTTTATGAAAAAGGCAAACCTGTTTATTGCCAAGTAAAAGATGCTAATTTTGTGTCTAATTCCCAGGAAATACCAAGGCACTTAGATTTGAAAACAGAAATAGAAAATGGTAAAATTGCCGAGTTAAAAGCACCAGAAAAATTTCTGGATTCCTTAGTTTCCTACCCTTCCCAACTCCCTAGTCCGCAGTTGGGAGTGGTTTGTTTCGACGGGGTAATTTTGGATATTACCGATCGCAGACAGACAGAAGAAATACTCAGGGAGAGGGAGAGTTATTACCGCTGCATTGTGGAGACTGCTTCCGAGGGCGTTTGGATGTTTGACTCAGAAAGCAAAACGACTTTTGCTAATTCTCGGATGGCCGAAATGCTAGGGTATACAGTGGAGGAAATGCAGGGGCGATCGCTCTTTGAATTTATTGACGACAATACTAAGGAAATTGCCAATATTTACGTGCAGCGACGACGCCAAGGTATCCGGGAACGCCACGATTTTCAGTTTACTCGCAGAGATGGCTCTCACTTGTGGGCGATCGTCTCTGCGACACCGATGTTTGATGTCAATGGCGAATTTTCTGGGGTTTTGCGGATGATTACTGATATTAGCGATCGCAAACAAGCCGAAGCGGAATTACGTCAAACCCTCCAAGAGTTAGAATTTGAAAAATTTGCCTTGGATCAATCTGCGATCGTCTCTAATACCGACGAGTTCGGCGCTATTACTTATGTCAACGACCAATTTTGCGAACTCTTTAAATACCATCGAGAAGAACTGATTGGCAAAACTCACCGGCTGGTCAATTCTAGCTATCACTCTGCCGATTTTTTTAAGCGGCTTTGGTCAACCATTCGCCAGGGCAATGTTTGGCGGGGAGAGATGAAAAATCGAGCTAAAGATGGCACATATTTTTGGTTAGATACTACCATTGTACCTTGCTTAAACGCCAAAGGAGAACCCCATCAATATGTAGCTATTCGCAAAAATATTACTGCTAGAAAAAAAGCCGAAGAAGCAGTGCGACTTTCTGAAAGTGAATTGAGGACTAAAAATCAAGAACTGGCCAAGGCTCTGCGGGATGTGCAGCAAACTCAAAGCCTGATGGTGCAAAATGAAAAAATGGTCAGCTTGGGGCAATTGGTAGCCGGAGTAGCTCACGAAATTAACAATCCAGTCAGCTTTATTTACGGCAATGTCATGCACGCTGACGATTACTTTCAAGACTTGTTGAAAATGCTGCTACTTTATCAGAAAGAATACCCGGAACCCACGGAAGCAATTCGAGAAGAGATAGATGATATCGATTTAAATTTTATGCTTCAAGATTTGCCAAAGCTCTTAAATTCCATGAAAATGGGATCTGAGCGAATTCGCCAAATTGTGCTCTCGCTGAAAAATTTTTCACGCTTGGATGAAGCCGGACAAAAGCACGTAGATATTCATGAAGGCATTGATAGCAGTTTGTTGATTTTGCAGCACAGGCTGAAAGAAACGCCGGGACATCCTAAAATTTCCTTAGTCAAAGAATACGGGGATTTGCCTTGCGTACAGTGTTATGCGGGGCAATTGAATCAGGTATTTATGAATATTATTGGCAATGCCATTGATGCTTTGGAAGAAGCTATGGAAACTGGCCAGTGGGCTGAGGATGTGAATTCATTTATTCCTTCTTGTCCTTCACCAACGTTGCGGATTTGTACAGAAGTAAAGTATGAACCGGACGTGTTGATGGAGAGAAACAATGTTGTTTATGATGCTTCCAGCCGCAATCCCACTCATATTGTAATTCGGATTGCTGACAACGGACCAGGAATTCCAGCAGAAGTTCACCAAAGGCTGTTCGATCCTTTTTTCACGACAAAAGCACCGGGAAAAGGGACTGGTTTGGGGCTGTCGATTAGTTATCAAATTGTGGTGGAAAAGCACGGCGGACAGTTGCATTGCTATTCAGCGCCCGGTCAAGGAACCGAATTTGCGATCGAGATTCCTATAGTTAGCAGTCATTAGTCACTTAACTAATTCCAAATTCCCAATTACCCATTCCCAATTCCTATGAAATATAATGTGATTTACGACGGCAATTGCAATCTCTGCGTCAGCTTAGTGCAGCTACTGGAAAACTTAGATCGAGGCCAGAGATTTGAGTATATTCCTATGCAAGATTTACAGGAATTAGAGCATTTTGAGATAACTTCTGGTGACTGCGAAATGGGGATGATTTTGATCGATAGTGACACACCGCAACGGCGTTGGCAAGGTAGCGATGCGGCGGAGGAAATCGGGCGAATATTACCCGCAGGTGAGGTATTTGTGGCTGCTTACCGTGCTATTCCGGGGATGAAGTGGATGGGCGATCGCGTTTACGAACAAGTGCGGGATAATCGCTATACTTTATTTGGCAAGCGTTCTACCACTTACAACTCAGTTTATGCTATTGGCTGTCGGGCGATCGACAATTGCGGTCATAGCAAGGACTAAAATCCTTGCTACTAACCTGTTCGTAGTCAGGACTTTAGTCCTAAAAAACCAGGTTTGTAGTCAGGAATTTAGTCCTCAAAAAGATGGATTAAAGAGATTTAATATCTCCTGGCAAAAATGTTTGAGTTTTTGCGCCGACTCCGCAGCAGGTTCGGTTTGGCCAAGAAAACTCCAATTTTCCACAGTAGAAAAACGCCACTGCTGACCAGTATGATCGTAGCCTGCTGCTTCAACTCCGATCGCCCTTCTCGATCCTTCTACCGGATCTTGGTAAAATCGGATTTGAATCAGGATGCTGCGGCTTTGTAACAAGCGACTTCTACCTGGAAAATGAAAGCCAATGTCGATCGAATCTGGATCGACAAGTTCTCTAGTATCTGCGTCATTCATCCAAGGTTTCAAATCGACTTTCACATCCGGGAATTCCGATTTGAATAAATTAACAACCGCAGCAATTTTGCTCGTAAGTTCAATATTTTTAGCTTGTTCGGCAGCGTTCACTGGCAAAACTCCTATCAAATACACTTATGACATTTAGCTAACAATGTAACTGCATACTGCCGAATCTAGACTGTGAACAGCGGACTTTTTCAGAGATAATTAGACATTGACAAATTTTTAAATATGTGTTAGGTCGTTTTTAGCCTAGTCTCGATCCCCCTCGCATCCCCCTTAAAAAGGGGGACGAAAGAGAATGATCTTAAAATCGATACTAAGTTTCTCAATCGTGAAAGCTCAAACCCTTGATTTTGCTAAGTTATAACCATTACTTATCACCCTAACTACGAGAGAGCCAAATTGCGGAGTTTCAATCTTGTACAACTGTAACTTGACTGACATGAACAATTGATTCGGGTGCGGGCAAAATACGGACGCGGGCAAATTTTAAACCGCTGACTCCTTGCAGCGATTCCACCATCCCTGTTTGAATTTTTGCCTCTACCCAACCTTCGCGAGACAAGTAGCGCAAATATTGCTGGTACTCTTCCCATTCGTCTTCGGTTGAATAAACTATAGTCAACATTCCTGACTGGGTAATTCGCTCTTGGGCATCTTTGTCAACGGCTTTTTCGATGCGCTTTTTGACAAGTTCGTAGCGGATGTCGCGGGTGCCTTTGACATCAAACATTTTTTCTGTATTTTCGTTGTGAAAAATGTCGATCGTGGTATTTTGTACTAACACTAAATGTGCGAGTTCCATATTTATTTGCGAATCTGCTTCCAGGCGAAATACGGTGCGCCCGCAGTCGCAAATTGCTCGCAGTTGTTCGTAACGCAAACTGTGGAGATGAAACTGACTGAATCTGCTATCTATAGATTTGCCAACATAAATCATGTGATCCATGCCGTCGGTACATTCTATGTCGCAGTAGTGGGGGAGAATTTTCTGCATTTTTTCTTGCCAGCGTGTCCAAGTTTCTTGGAGTTCGCTAGTAATTAAATGTAGCATTTCGTCGTAGCGAGTGCGATCGCAGTAAACGCAGTTGTGTTCGTTTTCACAAGCTGCTCGGTAAGCTTCCACTGCGTCCTGAACTTTCGGCCCGCACTGCAAAAAATAGTCAAAATATACTTCTAAATGTTCGTTCAAATACTCCGCTGCTCGCACCTCCATGTCAACTGTTATTTTTTCTTTTAAATGCTCAATATAGTCTAGTAAATCTAGCCGTAGTTGCTGACCGAGGTGAGTAGTTTGTGAAACACAAACGACATCAACTATGTCTAAGGCTAAGCGAAATTGTTCTAGTAAATCAGTTTGAATGGCTCGATTCCGCTCCTCGCTAGAACCACGAATATCGGAAATTCCAAACAGTGGATAAACTTCAGAAAATACTATTGTTTCCTGTGGTAGTCCCCAACTTCGTCTTTCTGCTTCTTGGATGAAGCGCCATTCGACGGAGGGGTGGATGTTGTGGATGTGGCTAAATCGCTGCTGCATGGCTTGCCGCAGGGCTGCTATGAAGGCGGGAATGAGTTCTTGGGCGTGCTGGGAGTCAATGCGGTTGAAGTGGTTGGGCCGATCGCATAACATTCCTACTAGGCCCAAAATCCGCTGCACGCAGCCCTCGCGGGTGACAGTTTTGACCACTAGGGGTACCAGTAGCATCGATCGCACGCCCATTTTTCGCAAAGCGCGATCGCATTCGGTATCGCATTCTCTGCGTAAATCGGGAACATTCCAAACTTGATTTGCCGCCGTTGCTTTCAAAAAATGAGAAGATTCTAGGGAGTCCATTGAATAAACCACTGGCTGCAAATGTTGGCCACCTTTAGCCACTAATATCTGTACCTGTTCGCCGTCAGGGCGCAGCAGCACAGTCCCATCTGCATTAAAGAGCGATCGTAAACAACCATCTATTCTTTCAAATTTGTCTGGGCGCAGCATGGAATCGCGATCGATTAATAACTGCGTCAGCCGCCGAATTTGTTCCTGTATGGTGACATCAAAACCTTCGAGTACCAGTAAACCTTCTACTTGATAATTATCCAACTGTAAGCGATCGCCTAAAATCGCCAATTGATTCGACTGCATCAACCAAGATTCTCGTTCGTTTACTGGCATTAAATTCAAATGTAAATCCGCAAATTCATCTATCTTTGGGTCAATTCTTGCAATTTGCAACTGTTCCGAACCCAGCCAAAATTCGACAAATCTTGGTTCAGGGTGTACCCGATTTTTTACAGTAGCCATCACTGGTTCGTCGAGGACTCGCAAAGCTGCGAGGTCAATTTGATAAGATTGTTTAAATACCCAGTGCAAAAGATGGCGGCGGTATAATTTTTCCGCTGTTTTGGTGTCCCACTCCTCGAATAGTTCGAGCAAAGTAATACCCATTCCTGCAAACAAACCGCCTAGTGGCCCATTTCCCAGGGGTGTTCCTTCCCAGCCAGCCAAACGGCAGAAAGCTGCGTTAGCGTACCGCAGGGCAAAAGTCCTCGGCTCGATTACTGCTATTAAAACGCGACGGTTGCCGAGGAATTGAAACACCCACTGCAAGTCTTGTTTCCATGTTTTCAACCGTTCTATTTCGCCAGATTGACTCGGTACTCCTGCAGCCAAAGCTTGCAGTAGCTGTTCCATATTAACTTCGCTTTGCAAACTGTGATTATCTTGTTCAGTGGAGTCTATATTTGCGGGCATGAGTGACTTGGCGGAGTTATTGCTGCTTTGACGAGATGAGGATTTAGGAGTAGACATGAGTAAAACACCTGAAAACAGTGAATTTTGCCAATAATAATCTTGGTGAGCCGGAATTTAAGGATTTTTGACACTCCCTGCGAGTCAAGCGACAGGGATTCTTAAGCCCATAATTTATGTCTTAAAGGCGCTGACAATTCGCCCCTACTGATTCCGCTTAGATCGAGTCCAAGCATTACCGCTACTTTTCTACCAATATTGCCACAACCGTTGCAATCTGCATTAATCAGCCAACCTTGAGCTGTTCGATACAAGCCACGCTTAATTCGTTTACCAGATGGAAGCCACCCTTCGGGTTTTTCGCCGAATGTAGGTAGCAAATCATTATCAACGAATGAAGCCTTTGAGGAATACGATTCTTCAGTCTCCAGAAATCTTAAACCGTACTGCTCACACAATTGACTAATTCTATCCTTCAGTTTACCTGTAGGAATCTGCACAAACTTTTGATTAGTTTTACGTACCATGTTGGCAGATTGTTTTTGTCCTTTGTTCCAGCCAAATACAATCGTTCCTATTTGATTACTCAAACAATGATTAATCACTCTTTTGGCTGCCTTGTTGACGGCATCTCGCATTTGACGATTTCGTTTCTCGGTTACGCTGGCAAGTTTTTTAGACCAAAACCCGTTAGATTTCCCCTTCATCAAAAATGCAACTTGCTTGTTATAACCTTGATTGAGAGATTTTAAATGCTTACCATCAATTATAAAGCTTGTACCAACATTGCTCATGCAAGCTAGCCAATTATCTACGCCGTGGTCAATCATCAAGCATCTGGCAATATCTACATCTGATTGAATTTCAGTAGTTTTGTAGACAAATTCTAGGTAGAAACAGCCGTTTCGAGGAAGAATGCGATATTCCCGAATAGCCTTGAAATCAAGATTAGATGGCATGGGCAAGTAAAACGCATCTAGACCAAACCACACTTTGACCTTGCTGCCTAGGGGAAATCTCAACATTCCGTCTTTGAGTTTTACGGACCTACCTGTGAACGTCACCACAGCCATTGGGCCTTGACGATATTTCGGCAACTTGGGGCGGTCTATAATTATCCCATTTTTAAACGCTTTCATTAGCCCTAGGAAAGACTTAAAAGACTCTGCTACGCCCGTCAGAATTTGTTGGGCCGTATCAGAGTAAAATGCTTGATAGTGTCGATTTTGATTTTCGGTTCCTAAAACCTTGTGCAACTGAGCGCGGTTCGGAACCTTGCCAGTTTTAAAATATAACTGACGGGCATAGTAAATTCCGCAATTAGAAAGTTTTGCCGACTCAGAAGACAGATATTCGAGAATCGCCTTAATCTCTGAGTCAGCTCGAATTAAGTTTTGTTGACAGCCAAACATGAGTTATCCTCCTTGTTATATAATTGTACAGCAAAACAACGGATGAAATCACGAAGAAAGGTTGAGATTTTCGGATTCAAGAGTCTGAATTTAAAATCCTTGAAGAACATTGCAAATCTGTAGGTCGGACTAAAACCGATGTACTTAGGGAATTAATCAGAAGCCTCAAAGTCAAAGAAAAGCCGTCCTAAAAGGACGGGGCTTCAGACCCAGTTTTTTTGGTGAAGAAATTACAGCCTGTTTATAAAGCTTTTGTCTGGCGATCGAAAACTGGCTATTTTCCCAGGGCGATCGCGCCCATCAACTTTGACTTTCCTTGACAAACAACCTTGCCCTCTCGACGTTACAGGGTTACATTAACGTTGTTAGCACATTGCCTGTTAGGCTTATTATAAGTGGTAAACAGTTGATACGTACTAAATATTAGCAGTCCTAGTCAATATATTTGAGCTGGGAAATGGCAAATAGGCAAGCAAGTTGCGCTTGACTGGTTTTACACCAAAAAGTTCCAAAATAAATTTTACTCAAATTGAGAGCGTCTCTGCAAATTTTAAAATATAATAGGATAATCAGCATTTTGAAAAGGAGATATCCATGGTTTTAACGATTAACAATCTACTCGGAGATCTGACTGGTTTTCCCGTGTCGGCTGGGGGGGGACCGCGTTTTTTGGGATTTGCTACGGACGATGATATCAATGTAACAGAGGGAGATTTGTCTGCTTTTACGTGGGGAGTCTGGGGATTAGATGGGAACGATACGATTTTAGGTTCCTCCGATAGCAACGAACGACTATTAGGAAATAACGGCAATGATGTCATCACAGGTGGTCCGGGAAATGACATTATTTACGGTGGCAAAAATAACGATAGACTTGATGGAAATGAGGGCAATGATGTCATTAGAGGTGATGCTGGTAACGATGTTTTGTTTGGGAGCCGTGGCAACGATCTACTGCGAGGTGGGCAAGGAGATGACGATTTAGAGGGCAATGAAGGTAATGATTTCCTCGTGGGCGATCGCGGTGTTGATGTTTTGACTGGTGGCCCTGGTAGTGATATATTTGCGATCAAAAGCAATGATGAAGCATTTAGTGTTGCTCAAGCTGATGTGATTACTGATTTTAATTTTGACCAGGGCGATCGCCTTGGTCTCATCGATGGCTTAACTGAATTAAGTTTGCTGTTTACTGACGATAATCTGATCGCTTATGACAATGACGGAATTGTGAACGATATGGTGATTCGTAACCGCAGTAATGGGCAGATTTTGGGAATCGTGTTGAATAATAACAACTTCGATCTAACTGGTTCATTTGAAACGGCAAGTCCGTTTGCATTGGCGATTAATGGTTCAGATTTCCAGTTTTTGTAGGTAGTTTCAGGGGAATGTGAAACCTAATTTTTCTTACCTAAATACTGGCTCCTGGCTAGTAACTAACAGTTCATCGATGATGGTTTTTATGGGTAAGTAGTGAATCGGTTTGCAAAATTCTTCGTTCCCAAGCCAAGCTGAAGAACGAGGAATTTGCGATTTACAACAGCGAACACTTGCGCTTCAAAGCTTCTTCCAAGAGAGCATTGTACTGCTTTTCCTTGACAGTATAAGCCCCGAATCTTTCGAGGTGAGGATTGTTCATTTGAGCATCGAATAGTAGATAATATCGATCGCGCAATCTCTCTACCAATTTCACCATCGCTACCTTAGAACCCTCTGGAATTCGATAAAACATCGATTCACCAATAAAAGCGCCTCCTATAGACAATCCGAGAATTCCCCCAGCCAATTCGTTACCATACCAAGTCTCGAAGCTGTAAGCCCAACCGGTCTGATACAAAGCCCAATATATCTGTTTTAGTTCTTGAGAAATCCAGGTAGTTTCGCGATCGGCACAACCCTCAACCACCGCTCCAAAATCGCGGTTTACAGCCACGGAAAACCGATTTTGATTGATTTGACGGCGGAGGGATTTAGGATAGGTAAAGCTTCCATCTAGGGGAATCAGCGCCCGCTGGCGGCTGGAATACCAGCCCAAACTATCTTCACCGTCATTTGCCATCAGGAAATAGCCTTGGGCATATCCTTGTATAATTGACTGTATATCATATTGCATAAATTTATCTGTTGTTTGTCACTTGACCGTTAACCGCCAACATTAGCAATTAGGAATTAGGAATAACTATGTCAGAATCGATCGCACCCATCACCTTACCACCAGCCAAAAACCCAGAACAGGAAGGTGAATGGCTCCAACAAACACTGCTCGCATGGCTGGACTCTGAGTTTATCCCAGAAGCTGCCAACCAGCAAATAGCTAAAAGAGCAGCCCAAATCTATGTCCGCCAACGCATGGAAGGCGAAAATGATGTGGGCAGTCTCGTAATTGCGATCGTCACCGAAATGCAAGCCTATGATTTTTCTAAAAGCTTCTACGGCGAATTTGCGATCGCCAATGCCGTCAGCGACTTATTACTAGAAAGTCTGGGCATCGATAAATGCTGCGGACAATGAAGCAAGAAAGAGGAAAATTTAACTCAGAATCAGGAAACAAGAATCTACCCAAAACACAATCTTGCCCATTAAATTGATTGTGAGTTTTTTTTTTTCTCCGTAGCCGATCGCGCAGTCGAAGAGTCGAAGGGCTTTCTTCCTTCTTCCTTTCCCCCTTGGGGGCTGGGGGGGTTCTTCTTCCTTCTTCCTTCTTCCTTCGTTCTTTCTACTACCAGCTAGACTTAACTACACCGGGCAAAAGACCTTCATGAGCCATTTCTCGCATCGTGTTCCGAGACAGCCCGAAGTCACGATAGTAACCTCTGGGACGACCAGTCGCCCAGCAGCGGTTACGCAAGCGAGTCCGCGAACTGCTGCGGGGTAGCTTTTGTAGTTCGCGGTGAATCGCCATTTTATCCATCTGATTCGCAGCTTGGTCGAACTGGTCTTTCAGGTCTGCGCGTTTGTCAGCGTACTTGTCTACGAGTCTTTGGCGTTTTTTCTCGCGCTCGACCATGCTCTTTTTAGCCATAATCTGTTGATATCCTTAGATAAATCACAATCTAGTATTATACTATGTTTTGGTCATTTTGGATGGATTTAAATAATTTAACCGCAGAGAACGCAGAGAACGCAGAGGAAGAGAGAAGACCGATCGATAATTTAGACTCTAGGAAATATTAGCAGAAGGACACAAATCAGCAAGTTCACACACATCACAACTTGGATTTCTGGCATTACAAACCGCCCGACCATGATACACCAACCGAATCGACCAATTTTCCCAATCTGGCTGTGGTAACAAGAGCATCAAATCTCGCTCAATCCTGGCAGGATCTGGATGTTTGGTCAAGCCCAAGCGCTGACTTAATCGCTTGACATGAGTATCGACTGTCACGCCCATATGAATTCCAAAAGCGTGAGCGAGAACTACATTGGCCGTTTTGCGCGCAACTCCCGGCAATTCTAACAGCAATTCCATTGTCTGCGGGACTTGATTATTGAATTTATTGGCGATCGCCCAACAAGCACCTTTAATATTTTTAGCTTTATTCCGATAGAAACCAGTCGATCGCACTAAATTCTCCAATTCCTGCAAATCCGCGTTTCCCAAAGCAATTGCATCGGGAAAACGCTCAAATAAAGCTGGTGTCACCAGATTAACTCGCGCATCGGTGCATTGAGCCGAAAGAATAGTAGCCACCAGCAACTGCACGGGAGTTTCGTAATCGAGAGTGCAAGGAGCCTCTGGATATAGGGATTTGAGGCGATTCAAAATTTCTAGGGATCGCTTTTTTAAACTTATTTTTTTAGTCATTAGTTATTTGTTATTGGTTATTTGTTATTGGTTATTCGATCCCAACAACCAATAACCAACAACTAAGAATTATTGTTTCATTAAAAATCTAAAATCTATCCCAGCCAAATTAGCTGTATCCCGAATAATCAAGAAAATTCCCAAACCCAGCAACAGCACCAAACCAGTCTGCATCACGTTTTCCTGAATACGGTTTGGCAAAGGTTTACCGCGCATTCCTTCGATTAACAGAAAAGCTAGCTGACCGCCATCCAAAGCAGGTAAAGGCAAGATATTAATCACTGCCAAATTGATGCTAATTAGCACAGCATACTGAAACAAACTCGCTGCATCCGATCGCGCAATTCCTGCGCCCACCGCCACAATCGCTACTGGCCCGGACAACTTTTCAGCAGTCTGACTGAAATTACTCAATAATTGCCCGAAACCTTGAAAAGTCAGCACCACAATCCGCTCAAATTCAGCCGAGGCTTTAGTTAAGGCCTCGACTATTCCGACTCGCTGCCGCACCACAGTACCATTGGAAGTTAGCTGCACCCCAATACGACCTTTACCGTCAGGGGTTAATTCGGGAGTTACTGTTACTACAAATTTCTGTTCTTGACGCTGAATTTCCAAGGCTAGGGGTTGGTTGGGATGATTTTGGATTTCCGCGACTAAAGATTTGATGGCTTCGCTGGAAGCCCCCAATTCCTTACCGTCCACAGACAGAACGATGTCTCCCGATTTAATGCCGGCTTTGGCGGCGGCTGAACTGACTTCTAGCGCCACTTCTGGGACTTTAACTCCTGGTTGGTAGTCCATTGATGCGAGGCCGACAGTCCCAAATTGCACTACTAACAGGAAGTAAGCAAAAATTAAGTTGGCAATTACCCCTGCACTAATGACGATCGCCCGATCGAGCACGGGCCGATTTTTGAGCAAATCCGGGTCATTTGGGGGGATAGTGCTTTCGGGATCGTCATCGGGAAAACCTACGAAACCTCCCAAGGGAAAGGCTCGGAGGGCGTATTCGGTTTCTGGGCCTTGGTATTTCCACAGGATGGGGCCGAAACCGATGGAAAAGCGGTTGACGTGGATGTGTTGCAGTCTCGCCGCCAGGAAGTGGCCGAGTTCGTGAACGACAATGAGGATACCTAAAACTGCGATCGCTGCCAAAACAGACATGAAGGATTCCAATTATGCTTTTATTTGACTTTGATTTATTTTAATATCTTTTTTAAGATAGGTGGCATCGGAGCGGTAATTTTCAATCACACTGGAAGATAGCATTTTAAGCTAAAGTCCCCTCCCGTGGGCCATCCGGCTGGTGTCGATTTTGGTCAAAAGTGCGATCGATCTACCAAATTAAAGATGAGTCACTACTCAGTTGCTGGTTTTTGCTATAATCACAAAGCACCAATAACTAATAAGTAATAACCCATAAATAATCACCCATAACTAATAACCATTTTATGAAAGAAACTTCTTTGAATATTATCGCTATTTCTATATTTGCCATCACTGTTTCAATCTTATTAGGACCCCTATTCAATTTGCCAGAGGCCGTACCGGCGATCGCCACTTTTTGTCTTTTGGGCCTCGCCACCTTAGACACTTTCCAGTGGCAAGGTCAAGGTGGGACAATTTTATTAGACTTGCTCGCGGGCACTTCCAAACAAAGGCGCGATCGCATCCTCCATCACGAAGCCGGACACTTCCTAGTCGCGCACCTATTAGGAATTCCCGTCACAGGCTACGCCCTCAACGCTTGGGAAGCATTTAAACAAGGCCAATCCGCCCAAGGAGGCGTTCGATTTGAAGACGAACAATTAGCCTTACAACTGCAAAATGGCACACTTTCCGCCCAACTTCTAGACCGATACTGCACCGTTTGGATGGCAGGAATAGTCGCTGAAAATTTTGTCTATGGCAATGCCGAAGGCGGAGCAGAAGACCGCACTAAAATCAATGCAATTTTAACACAACTCCGGCGTCCAAGTTCCGAAATTCAACTCAAGCAAAACTGGGGTGCTCTCCAAGCCAAAAATCTCATCGAAAGCCATAAATTAGCCTACGAATCTCTAGTTACAGCCATGGAAAAAAGAGCCACTATAGATGAATGTTATAGAATTATACAGGAAAATTTGTAATCTTTGGGCCACACCGTTAAACTCTACGTCACAAAAAAAGCAACCTTTACAGGCTGCTTAGAGAAAAAAACCGTTGTTCAGTCACAGGAGAAAACTTTCAATCGAATTCAAATTACCGCTGCTGGAGTTACCGCCTATTTTCACCGTCATTGAGATCTACCGTTGAGTGACTTTGGATTCCGAACAAAACTGTCAATCCCGATCAGAATGCTGCTGAAAATTCGTTGACGATTTTGACTTTGCCTTTTCTGACAGCCCGTAGCAAGCGGTTGACACAGCCTCTCTCTTCCTCATTCAGAGACTCGTCAAAGGTGGCAGCCATCAAACCGTAGCGATCGGCTAGAGTCAAAACACCTGTGTCGCTTACAGAAGCGAGGATTTCAGAGATAGCGCCGGGGAGGAGTTGTACGGGATTCATGGCAGTACGGTTGAATTCGATATATACATCATCTCCCTATTTCCCGAAAACAGCGGTGACATTGATGAGGATAGGAAGGTGATTATTTTGGGTGCCGGCAAGTGATCCAAATAGAGTTTATTTGTGACTTGAGTCACAGTATCACCGATAGTGGCGGGCAATTCCACCCAACCCTCACCTTTGGGTAGGACTTGGGAATGACCGGGTTTAGTAAAATAATCGTTAATCCCTCAAACAGTTCAACTTTTACCCCCGGTACTCAAAATGCTTGACTTTCTCAATCCCATATTAGGGCGCAAACCCGATCGCATGAAAGCCAACGTGGAAATCTACACATGGCAAACCTGTCCCTATTGTATCCGCGCCAAATCCTTGCTGTGGTGGAAAGGCGTAAATTACACCGAATACAAGATTGACGGCGACGAAGCAGCTAGAAATGCCATGGCTCAACGCGCCAACGGACGCCGCAGCGTGCCCCAAATTTTCATTAATAACCAACACGTCGGCGGCTGCGATGAAATTCACAAACTTGATGCCGAAGGAAACTTAGAGCCGCTGCTAGTTCAACCAGCAGTTTAAATACAGTCCCTATCAGGTTCATAGTCAGGAATTTAATCATTAAATTACCCAACAAAGGCATGAATGCTTGACTACGAACCTGGGGCAAATTTACTGAGATTATCCAGCCGCCATTTAGCATCTGTGCGTCTATTGGTTGCCAATTCTAAGACCCGAATCCCCCTATTTGGCAAAAAACTTAATTTTGCTGGGAACAGTTCCCAATCGTCAATTATCTCGTGTTCCACACCATAGGTTGCACACAACTTAGCAAAGTTGATATCTTGCGGGGTGGCAAAAAACTCTTCAAAGGGTGGATCGAATTTAGCAACGGGCAACATTTCAAAAATCCCACCGCCGTTGTTATTAATTAAAATAATTGTCAAATGACCGACCAATTTATTTTTAATTAAAAAACCGTTTGTATCGTGCAAAAGTGCTAAGTCTCCTGTTAACATTATACAGCTTTGATTGCGGTGTGCAACTCCTAAAGCTGTTGACAATGTGCCGTCTATGCCATTAGCACCGCGATTGAAAAAAGGTTGGATTTCTAAGTTATTTGGCTGCCAGAAAAACTCTACATCTCTGACTGGCATACTGTTGGCAATAAATATCGGTGTGCCTGCTGGTAATATTTGGGAAAGCAGCCAGGAAACTTTGGGTTCAATTATGTTTTGAATTGCTGATATTTTTTGGTCTATTGCTTGTCTGACTTGGGTTTCGGTGTTGTGCCAAAGTTGGAGGTATTCGTTTGATTCAGAGGTGTTAACCCCCCCTAACCCCCCCTTGCTAAGGGGGGGGACTTGAGTTGATTGGGTATTGGTAAGGGGGACTTGAGTTGATTGGGTATTGGTAAGGGGGACTTGAGTTGATTGGGTATTGGTAAGGGGGGGGGCTTGAGTTGATTGGGTATTGGTAAGGGGGGGGACTTGAGTTGATTGGGTATTGGTAAGGGGGACTTGAGTTGATTGGGTATTGGTAAGGGGGACTTGAGTTGATTGGGTATTGGTAAGGGGGGGGACTTGAGTTAATTGGGTATTGGTAAGGGGGGGGGCTTGAGTTGATTGGGTATTGGTAAGGGGGGGGACTTGAGTTGATTGGGTATTGGTAAGGGGGGGGGCTTGAGTTGATTGGGTATTGGTAAGGGGGGGGGCTTGAGTTGATTGGGTATTGGTAAGGGGGGGGGCTTGAGTTGATTGGGTATTGGTAAGGGGGGGGACTTGAGTTGATTGGGTATTGGTAAGGGGGGGGACTTGAGGGGAGATAACTGTTGCGAGATTTTCTGGGGAGATTCGCAGGTGGATGGTTCTGCCGTGTAGGGGATCGAAGTTGTGGTGGCTGGGGTCGATTATATAGCGTTTGGGTTGCGTTTTATCTAACCAGTTTCGCAGTTCTTTACTTGTGGGTAAGTCTCCGATTTGAATGGCTATTTCTGGGGTTAATTTATCTGCTAGTTCGCCGTTTCTCAGGATTAAATCATAGGTGGAAATGAGATGGGGGTTGAGTTGAGCGTAGTTCCTGAGTGGGGATAGTCCTTCTGCTAAAACCGGCCAGTTTAAGGATTGGGAAATTTGGGCGATCGCCCTACAATACTGTTCGGGAAATTGAGGCTGTGCAACGCCCGCAATAATTATCCCTCTGCTGCACTTTTGCCATTGTTCTATGGCACTTCCTACTCCCCCTTTTAACAAGGGGTGGCTGGGTTCTATGGCACTTCCTACTCCCCCTTTTAACAAGGGGTGGCTGGGTTCTATGGCACTTCCTACTCCCCCTTTTAACAAGGGGTGGCTGGGTTCTATGGCACTTCCTACTCCCCCTTTTAACAAGGGGTGGCTGGGTTCTATGCCACTTCCTACTCCCCCTTTTAACAAGGGGGGGCTGGGTTCTATGCCACTTCCTACTCCCCCTTTTAACAAGGGGTGGCTGGGTTCTATGGCACTTCCTCTTCCTACTCCCCCCCTTAGCAAGGGGGGGTTGGGGGGGGTAGAAATTTCTTCTATAATAATCGGTTCTAATCCTGCAAAGAAATCCTCGATATCAAATTGTGTTTCTAAAGCTTCTACAGCAATATCTGAAACGGGTACAAGGGGGTCACGAAAGGGGGTGTTGAGGTGAACGGGGCCTGGAGTTGGAAATTGTGTCCGCTCCCAAGCATAGGCGATCGTCTGTCGCAAATAGCCTAACATTCCTAGGGACGTGGCAGGCATGGCTAATTCCGCTTGCCAGTTGGGATAGTTGCCGTAGATTTTCACTTGGTCGATCGCCTGTCCAGCATGGCAATCCCGCAGTTCGGGAGGTCGATCGGCTGTGAATATTAGCAGCGGAATTCGACTTTCTCTGGCTTCTATGATAGCAGGATAAAAGTTGGCGGCGGCGGTTCCAGATGTGCAAATGAGTGCGACGGGTAAACCAGATTTTTTGGCAATTCCTAATGCAAAAAAGCTGGCTGAACGTTCGTCGAGTACGGGAATACTTTCTATATTGTTATTTTGGGCAAAGGCGATTGTTAATGGTGCCGATCGCGAACCGGGACAAATGACAGCGGTAGTTAATCCCAGGCGCTGTAATGTTTCTGCTAATATTGAAGACCAGAGAGTGTTTGTATTGCGAAAATCTATTGGCATTGCTAAATTTGAGTAGAGCGACTCTGTATTGTGCTAGGATATTATAACCAAATACAGCCTTGTTACCCCCTCTATGATTCGGCGGTTGAAACCGCTACTACAAAAACGAAGTCCACCTCCGTGGACTAAGAAATAAACGGGGTTTTTAACCAGGATTTGATATTATACCCAAATAATTATCAGAATACATTTTTATGTACTCTCACCAAAGAAACAATTAACTAAACCAAAGCATTTAAAAGTGGTTGTAATTTGAGCTGAATTTCTGCTAGTTCCTTTTCCGGTTCCGAACCGGCGACAATACCGGCACCAGCATAGAGTATAGCCCGATCGCCGTCGATTAATGCCGATCGAATGCCGACGGCGAATTCCCCATTACCACGGGCATCTATCCAGCCGATGGGGGCTGCGTACAAAGAGCGATCGCAGGTTTCGCAGCGACGAATTTGCTCTAGGGCTATATCTCTCGGTACGCCGGCTACCGCTGGGGTTGGATGCAGTTGGGCTAAAATTTTTAATAAATGAATATCAGGCGGAATTTGAGCGGTGATGGGTGTCCACAAATGCTGAATGTTTGATAGCTGTAGCAGTCTTGGTACTGGGGAACAATTGGGAGTTATGCCAAGTTGCGACAGGCGATCGACTATAAAATCAATCACGACTTGATGTTCGCGAATATCTTTTTCACTATGTAATAAACCTTTTGCCAAATTCCCATCTTCTACCTCTGTTTTCCCCCTGGGCGCTGAACCAGCTAAAGCATCTGTTGATAACTGATTATTGTGAATGCTAATTAACCGTTCTGGACTGGCTCCAATAAAATTTTGACCTTGACCGTTACTGGTTAAAAATACATAGCAGCCAGGATAACTGAGGCGTAAATTTCTCAAGGAATCGATCGCACTAAAACTGGTTTCAGAAATCACATTTATGGCTTGTGATAAAACAATTTTACTAAAATATTTAGACTCAATCAATTTTAACGCAGATTTAACAGATGTTTTAAATTGATTGGCATCATTCACTGGTATTTGTTTGAAAGATATAGAATTATGGATATAATTAGTTAATTTACGGTAGGGGCGAGATGCAATTTTATCAAAAGTTTGCCAAATAGTTTCAGCTAATTTTTTAACATTTATCTCTTTTTCTACCATGGCATTTGCGATGATAATACAGCTATCATTTTGGATCGATATTTGCCATTTTGGTAAAAATATGGTAGCGGGTGGAAAGTAAGAATTAGAGGCAATGTTCTCATCAAAAAAACCAAAACTGCAAAAAAAGTGAGGCCCGCTTAAGGGCAAGCGTTCCGTACCAATCGTAATTGTACTGGCAAGTGTTGAACGAATAAAGTTTTGCGCCGCAGCAAATCGATCGCTTCCTGATACTGTGAGATGGATTGCCGAATCAAGGGCGGCAATCGCAAAACTTTTGTCGGGAATGATGTCTCTTTTTTCAAAGTAAAAGTGCCGCTGACAAGGTTCGGAAATCTCTTGCAGTACAGCTAGCGGATCGAGAGGGTAAATCTCCTGAGAAATACTAACTATTTTGGTTTGATATTTGTCAGTTAAAGACTGCTGACAATCTAACAGCAACTGATGCAGTTGATTGCGGTCTTGCAAAAGATTAGCGCGGTGCGGTATTACTGTCATGAAATCGAGAATAACAGATTTGTCAGCAAGAGTGCGGGTTTGTCCCGCCATAACCCCTAATTCGATCTAAGCACGGGAGGGCGATCGCCAAACATGACGTTTCTAGTTTCCCTCCCTGTTTCGACTCCCTAGGGCAAAAAAACAGACTCTGGGGCGATCTATCGAAACATTTAGACACAAAACTTTATAGATCGATCGCCTAACTGTCGGCAAAAGTCGATCGCGCCACAGAGGTTTACAGACGGGATACTTCCACAGTTTGACTACCCCACAGCCTTTGAATGGATGCCTGCACGCACTCAACCTGATACAGATTACACCTACTTAACCAATAAAATTGTAAAATTACTAAGCTGCTATCAATTGAATCAAGTTTGTATAATGACAACAAAGTTAATTGAACGTCCCAATAGTAAACTGTGGCTAGCGGCAATCAAGCCACCCATGTACAGTGTTGCCGTGATTCCTATTTCGGTAGGAACTGCAATTGCTTTTGCGGAAACTAAAACGATTAATTGGTCAATATTTTCGACTTTTTTAATGTCAGCCATCTTAATTATAGCATGGCTGAATCTCACCAATGATGTATTTGACTCGGAAACCGGAATCGACAAAAACAAAGCACATTCCCTCGTTAACTTAACCGGAAATAAAGCTTTAATTTTCTGGTTAGCTAATCTGTTTTTAGCTTTGGGAGTGTCGGGAATCTGTGCTATTTCTTGGTGGCAACAAGATCCAACAGTGATTTTACTCGTAATTTTGTGTTGCGCCCTTGGCTACACTTATCAAGGGCCTCCTTTTCGTTTGGGCTATCAGGGTTTAGGCGAGTTTATCTGCTTTTTCACCTTCGGTCCCCTAGCTTTAGCTGCTGCTTATTACAGTCAAACTCAAAGTTGGTCAGCCACTAATTTTGGCGCGTCACTAATCGTAGGAATTACTACGAGTATTATCTTATTTTGTTCTCATTTTCATCAAGTTGCGGATGATTTGGCTGCGGGTAAAAAGTCGCCAATTGTCCGACTCGGTACAAAAAAAGGTGCCCTGTTGTTGCAGTGGTTTTGCGGGAGCATTTATGCTTTGACTGTGCTGTTTGTGGTGTTGCAAATTTTCCCAATGTGGACGCTGTTGATTTTTGGGAGTTTGTTTTTTGCGATCGACCTTTGCCGCCATGTCACAGACTATCACGATCGGCCAGCACAAGTCAGCAACTGCAAGTTTATTGCTGTCACCCTGCATTTTGTCAGCGGTTTACTGCTGGCGTTGGGGTTTGTTTTGTAAATCGGGCGATCGCCAATTGAAGTAAAATAGAAATATGTTTCGTAGTCAAGGTTTTAGTCATTTTTGCCAAATTTTAGTCAATCATGACTAAAGTCCTGACTACCAACAGAATTACTTCTATTAATCACAAATGAAACACCTTAAAAAATATAATGTTAACTATTCTTTAACGGGAAAATCCACACAGCCAATAATTTTATTTCTCCACGGATTTACTGGTGATTTGCAAGATTTTACCCCCATCATTGCCTTACTTTCTCCAAGTTATTACTGTCTAGCAGTTGACCTTCCAGGTCACGGAAAAACCAGCATCAGGGGCGAAGAAACTTGCTATAATATGTCAAATACAGCCCTAGCATTGATACACCTATTAGATGATTTACAAATACACAAATGTTTGTTATTAGGCTATTCAATGGGCGGGCGATTGGCGCTTTATATGACCTTACATTTTCCTGACAGATTCGAGAAAGTAGTGCTGGAGTCAGCTTCGCCGGGATTGAAGACCCAAAAAGAGCGATCGCACCGCCTAGAATCGGATTTGCATATATCACAAAAACTGGAAAATAGCAACCTTCAAGAATTTTTATACTACTGGTACGATCGCCCTTTGTTCCAATCCTTAAAAAAATCTCCTAATTTCGAGCGACTCATCGAAACCCGTTTAGCAAATAACCCCATAGAATTAGCCAAATCCCTCCGCAACATGGGAACCGGCAACCAGCCCTCTCTCTGGGAAAAACTAGCACAAAATCAAATTCCTCTCCTGTTGCTAGCGGGAGAATACGATGATAAATTTCAAAGGATTAATGCAGAAATTGCCAGTTTATGTCCCGCAGCCCATAACAAAATTGTATCCAAAGCTGGTCACAACATCCATTTTGAAAATATCGATGAATTTGTCGGCGCTGTGAGACAATTTTATGATTGACAAAACTTACGCTAAACCTCTGTGTATAGCCTTTCTCAGTTAGGTGAGGTACAGGCTAATGGGCATAGGTGTCAACTTAACGTCAAACCCAGTCACAGAATGCTGTTTGACTGTTAAGCCTAGATCCCCCCTAGCCCCCCTTAAGAAGGGGGGGACAAGAACTTACTCAAAGTCCCCCTTTTTAAGGGGGATTTAGGGGGATCTGGACTATGGTAAAAACGACATTTATCAAGGCTTTCAGGCTTAAGTTGACACCAATGGCTAATGGGGAACCCCCCCCTGACCCCCCCAAGGGGGGAAGGGTATAGGGCATTACCAATTACCTATTACCAATTACCTATTACCAATTCTCGATCGTACCTCATATGAGAGCTCGAAAGGCTATAAATGCTATATCAATTTCAATTTCAGACTTATCATCGAAAATTTAAGCGTCCATTACAAACAAGTCACGGTGTTTGGGATATGCGAGCGGGAATTATCCTGAAACTTACGGACGAAAAAGGTCAAATTGGTTGGGGAGAAATTGCCCCTTTGAGCTGGTTTGGTTCCGAAACTTTTGACCAAGCTTTAGATTTTTGCACATCGTTACCAACTAATATTTCAAAAGAAACTATTTTCGCTATTTCCAGTGAATTGCCTGCTTGTCAATTTGGCTTTGAGTCAGCACTATCTAACTCGTGTTCAGGCTCTGCATCCATTCTACATGAGGCAGAAAATAGTCGGTACAGTGGTTTATTGCCCGCGGGAAAAACAGCTTTATCAGCTTTACAAACGCTTTGGAAACAGGGATTTAGGACGTTTAAATGGAAAATTGGTTTTGCTGCGATGGACGAAGAATTACAGGTTTTTCATCAGCTAATCGAGGCAATGGATGATTTGGGCGATCGCGATCCAGTATTTTTACGATTAGATGCCAACGGTGGACTCAATTACTCCCAAGCTGAAACCTGGCTAAACACTGGCGACAATCTGTTAAAAAATCCAGACTTATCCGTAAAAATTGAATTTTTAGAACAGCCATTACCTGTATCACAATTTGATAAAATGCTAGCATTGAGTGCTGTTTACAAAACTCCGATCGCCCTAGACGAATCAGTCGCCAATCTCGATCGCATCAAAGAATGCTACGAGCGAGGCTGGAGGGGAATTTTCGTCATCAAACCTGCGATTGCTGGTTCCCCATCCCAACTGCGGAAGTTTTGTGAAATCCACCCTATAGACGCTGTTTTTTCCTCCGTATTTGAAACCCAGATAGGCAGACAAGCAGCATTGAATTTAGCAAGACAATTATCTCTTAATTCTAGAGCATTAGGCTTCGGCACCGATGACTGGTTCGACGACAAAAATCATTCAATCTTAGATTTTTAATTTGACCTGAATACTGATAACTCAAAAAGTTCGTGAAAGCATCTATGGCAACAAATGTAACAGTAAATATTCTAAATATCGCATCCAGATTGCCTGATAATTGGCTGATTGGTGGTGATAGTCGTGAAATTGCTCAAATAGTCGATCGCCTATTTCACCAACTAACCCACAATCAACCACAGCCCACACCGAAAATAATTTTCCTAGCCGAATCAGAACCAGTACAATTTATTGCCAGTTTCATAGCTGCTTGTGCCAGCAAATCCCACATTTTTCTGTGCAATCCCAACTGGGAAAAATCAGAATGGCAACAAGTTTTTGATTTAGTCAAACCAGACATAATTATTGGGGAAAATGCACTTTGCGAAAGCAGACTTGCTTCCTGTAGCAACGAATTCCATTCACCGGAAGTCCATCCCTCCGAAACTGACAAATTACCATTAATTATGATTCCCACCGGCGGTTCATCAGGAAAAATCCGTTTTGCCATCCACACTTGGGAAACACTAACCGCATCAGTTCAAGGTTTCCAACAATATTTTCAACTCGATCGAATTAACTCATTCTGCGTTTTGCCCTTATATCACGTCAGCGGTTTAATGCAATTCATGCGTTGCTTTAGTACGGGAGGAAAACTGGCAATCCAGGTATTTAAAAGACTAGAATCAGGAGAAAAATGCCATATCGAACCCGAAGAATTTTTCATTTCCCTAGTTCCAACTCAACTGCAACGCCTGTTGCAAAACCCAGATACAACTAATTGGCTTCGACGATTTCCTACCGTACTTTTGGGCGGTGCTCCCGCTTGGCCAGAACTTTTGGCAGCAGCTAGAAAATATGAAATTAAATTAGCCCTAACCTATGGCATGACAGAAACTGCTTCGCAAATTGCCACACTCAAACCCGAAGATTTCCTAGCTGGAAATAACAGTTCTGGTCATATTTTACCCCACGCTCAAGTAACAATTCGTAGTGTTAAAGGCGAGATTTTGGACTATAATCAAGTCGGAAATATTGCAGTAAATGCTAAGTCTTTAGCCTTGGGTTATTATCCCCCAAAATTGGGTGATAGCGACTACTTTCAAGTAGATGATTTAGGTTTTTTGGATCGTAATAACTACTTAAATATTGTGGGACGCAACAGTGATAAAATTATTACAGGCGGAGAAAACGTATTTCCTGCCGAAGTAGAAGCCGCCATTAGGACGACTAATTTAGTAGCCGATGTGGCAGTAATTGGTTTGCTAGACAAACATTGGGGTCAAGTAGTAACGGCGATTTGCGTTCCCACAAATGCCGCTGTTACTGTCACAGCTTTGCAAAGGGCAATAGAAGGTAAATTGAGCAAGTTTAAGCGGCCTAAATATTGGGTTTTGGCGGCACAATTACCGCGAAATTCCCAAGGGAAAATCAATCGCGAATTATTACAAGAAATTGCGATTGTGTCATATAAAATCCGTTAGCATCGGAATTATTAAACTCTCTCTTATCTTCCTCTTTCCCCCCTTGGGGGGGGCAGGGGGGGGTCGTCCTTTGCGCCTTCGCGGTTAAATCATTCCGATACAACCCGAATTGATATCATCTCCTGTTAGTCGGTAATAAAAAATGGTTTGTAGTGACGATTAAAGTCCTCAAAATTTGAACGAGACTAAAGTCATGACTACAAACCTATTGAATTCCCAATTACTACAAACTTAATAGCTGTCGCTTCCTTTCCAATTCTTGATTTTGAACATCCACAAACTTCAACATTCGGTAAAGCACCTCTATTTGTGGCAACTTAATTCCTCTTTGCTCCGCTAATCGTATGGGATTCCCAAAAATCGCTTCAACTTCGAGGGGGCGCAATTCATCGTAATCGATTTTCATGCTGGTGCGGTAAGGTTTCATTTTGTGAGTGTAGTCGAGCATATGTGAAATAAAATTATCGGGAATAATGCGATCGTAACTTTTCGCCCCCGCTACTACTTCCTTCATGATTTCTTCTATTAAAATCAGAGTATCTGGATTAGCCATCAGTTCGTCGGTTCTCGCGTTCAATACTACAGACAGTCCATTATAAGGAATATTCCAAACCAGTTTTTTCCACCTAGACAAAAGTAAATCTTCGCTCACTTTAATCGGAACTTTGGCGTGTTTAAAATCGTTCGCTATCAGATTCAATCTATTAGTTATTTTTGGGGGATTATAGTCTTGGGAATATTCCCCCAGGGTGATAGTCCCGTAATCTAGATGGCAGATGTGACCGGGCCCAATTTTATAAGAACATAAAAAACACAGCCCGCCAATCACTCGTTCTGGACCGACAATTTTAGCTACTTCTGGTTCGATATTCAGTCCATTTTGCAATACTAAAACCACGCCATTATCTTTTAATAAACCAGGTAAAATATTGGGCAATAAGTGATTTTGAGTGGTTTTTAGGGCTACAATTACGACATCGCATTTAGGCATTTTGTGCGCGTCGTGGTAGGCGCGGACTTGGGAGAGGGTGAAGTCACCTTCGGGAGACTCGACAATCAAACCGTGTTTTTTGACGCGCTCGTAATCGCTGCGTAGCAAAAAATTAACTTCAAAACCGGCTTTTTGCAATTTAGCACCATAGAATCCGCCTAAAGCTCCGGTGCCGACGATGGCATAATTGCGATTGCGATTTGGCATATTAATCATCAAGAAATAAACAGTAGAAACAATCTAAACTCTACAATGGGCTGAGCCACTGCATCAATTGTTCCGATAGCTGTGTTCTAGTTCGGTTAACTGAATTAATGCAGACGTGCTTAGTAACAGCCTTAGCTGCGGATTTCCCTGTAATTTCTCCCAAAAAAACTTGATAGGCAATTTCAAATTCATCGCCTGCAAGCTGTTTTGGTGTCAATTGAATAGTTAGTCGATCGCCCGCAAACATCGGGCGGTAAAAATCTACATTAGCATGAATTATCGGAATGGCTAGTTGGGCATTGCTAAAAAATGCTTTGAGATTGATTCCCGATGCGGCCAGAGATGCCTCGTAAGCTTCATGGCACATCGCCAAGACGTTAGTAAAGTATACAACTCCAGCAGCATCGGTATCCTGAAAGCGGACAGTGCGGGTGTAAGTAAAAGACATTTGCAGTAGGTTTGAGTTTTGAGGTTTGAGTTTTGAGTTAAAAATCTGGTATTTATTTAATTCAAAACTCATGAATTTTCTCCTGATTTGTTTTAACCTTTGTTTTTAATCAACATCACGTCGATAATTTTGAGGGCAATTTCTTCGGAAATTTCCAAGGCAATGTACAGATCGTTCAAAAGCTGTTCTTCTTCTTCGGAAACTTCACCATCTGCTAAAGCAATATCAGTTGTCACCGCAAAAACAGTTTCTTTGAGTTCGTCGGGAAGTGTGGCTAAAGCCGCATTAAATAATACCTTAACTCCTTGTCTTTGCAGCAGCATCAGTAGTCGATCGAGCATTTTTTTCATGACATCATTCGGATAGCTTCTAAACAGTTGCATCCGAGATAAAGTCATGCTTAAAACTTGACTTTCATTGTCATTAATGTAACCATCGGCTGCTACGGCAATTAGGGCGATCGCTGCAAATGCTTCGGCCGGCCCCAAAGTGACTTCACTCTGTTGGCGAGTCTGCGCTACTTTATCAAATAAACCCATGGTAATTTCCTCATTCTTTAGTGTTTGAATTGTACTACTTTTGTGAAAGAGCTAACTCTGCCTTCAGAAAATCTACAAACTGTCGGGCTGTTCGGCCCGATCGCCCATTACGGCGAGTTGCCCACTCTTTAGCCCGGTGTTCCAAATCTTCAGGTGCCAGTTGGATACCAGCCAGGAGTGCCAGATGTCGGACAATAGTTAAATAAGTGTTTTGATCGGCCGGTTCAAAAGTTAAAGTCAAGCCAAAGCGATCGCTAAATGAAAGTTTTTCCTGCACCGTATCCCAAGCATGAATTTCATCACCATCGCGGGGGCGCGGCCTATCGTCAAAAAACTCTCGAATTAAATGCCGCCTATTAGATGTGGCGTAAACAACTACATTTTGAGCTTTGGCGGTGACATTCCCTTCTAAAACCACTTTCAAGGCTTTAAAAGCATCATCATCTTCCTCAAAGGAAAGGTCATCTACAAAAATAATAAACTTCTGAGGAACACCTCGCAACTGTTCCATAATTAGCGGCAAATCTTGCAAATCGGATTTAGATACTTCAATCAAGCGCAAATTGCGATCGCCAAACTCATTCAACAGCGACTTCACCAAAGAAGACTTACCAGAACCACGACTACCGTATAGCAAAACGTGCAAAGCCGGATAACCAGCCAGCAAAAATTCCGTATTTTTGACCAAAGCATCTCGCTGCCAATCGCAGCAAACCAACTCTTTCAACTTGATGCGATCGGGATGATAAATACTCGCCAAATGACCATTTTTCCACTGAAATGCGCGATATTGTGCAAATAAACCAGTGCCAAACCTTCGGTAATATTCTGCCAAAGATTCCGCAGCAGTAGACCAATTTTCCAGTTTTCCATGCAGAGGCAAACCATCGCTTTCTTTGATAGTTTCTGAATCCCAAATCGGAGGTATGGCTTCAAGTTGTCCAGCGACTCGCACCCACTTACTCAACTGCTCCCCACTGCATTGATAAAGATTTTGTAATACTTGTAAATCATGTCGCGCGGCCTCTACTAAGGCGGGAGACAAACTGGCAAAATCTGTTTTCTGAGATTGGCGAGAAAAGGGGTTTTCGTCTTTGAGGATTTGGGAAATCAGGAAATCTTTCCAGCTCACATTTTGAGCAGCCTGAACTTTAAACCAATTCCCATAGGCTGTCAGACAGTCAAAACCGCTGACTTCGCTGTGGTGCAGGGTTTGCAGCAAATCCAGAAAAGCTTGACCAGCAAGGCTTTTGAAGACTGATTGATATAGCAACAGGGATGCTGCTTGACGTTGGAAGTAGCGAATTTGGGCGATCGCACCAGAAGTTAGGGCCGACATAATTGCTGTTGTATAACGAAGTGAAATATCCCAGTGGGGTTTAATAAATTTTCTAACAATTCGTGACACTAATTGCAGGCAGCGCTGTATAAATTTAGATGCACTTGTGAAATCAGAAGGATAAAAAATGAATTTAGGTATAGCAGCAGCCCTGGGCTATGGGACTTTAACCCTGATTGGTGGCATCATGGGCTACGTCAAGGCAAAAAGCCAAGCCTCCTTAATTTCAGGTCTCGTTAGCGGTTCGCTGCTAATTTTAGCTGGGATCGCCCAGCTCATGGGACAAAGTTGGGGTTTGATATTAGCAGCCGCCATTTCTGCTGTTTTAGTAGTTGTGTTTATTCTGCGGTTAGTAAAAACTCGCAAATTCATGCCAGCAGGAATGTTAATTTTAGCTAGCTTAGCCTCTTTCGGGGCGATCGCCTACGAAATCAGCGGTCAATATCAATAGTCAGTGGACTGTTGACTGTTGTTGAGGGTTAGTTGTTATTTGTTATTTGTTTTGTTGGTTTTGAGTCTTGTAGAGTCTTGTTCCCAGGATATTCCTGGGAATACATACCTGGAGGCTCTGCCTCCAATAACAAACAACAAATAACCAATAACTAATAACCAACAACCAATAACAAACAACCAACAACCAACAACCAATAACAAACAACCAACAACCAACAACCAACAACCAACAACAAATAACCAACAACAAATAACAAATAACCAATAACAAATAACCAATAACAAATAACTATTGACCAATGACTGATTCAATATGCTGCTGAACTTCCCGGAGTTGTTGGAACTGCAATTCCATCCAATCTTTTTCCGCCTCTCGCTGTTCCGGTGTTTCTTTCTGGTATCTCACCTGCTTATCTAAAAAATCATTGTAGAACCTCATCATTTTTTCAATAGTTTGAATTGCTAAATTAATCCGGTCTTCAAATATTAAAATAATCAAATTATCTATAATCGTTCCAATCACCTTACAACATTCTTCAAAATCGACCAAACTGATTCCCATATTGCTTTTATGCACCAGAGTTTCCACAGGAGTTTTGACAGTTTCTTTAAAAGTCTTCATATCAGAAATTGGCAAATATTTCATGGGTTCGGTAAACTTAGAGACAATTTCTCCGCCTATGGACTGTACTTGCTCTCTAAATTTAGATTGACTTTGACTATCGAAACATTCAATACAAAATTCAAGTTTTTCTATGTCTAGACCTTGTAATTCTTTAAAAATTACATAAAGTTCATTTTCTACAACCAAAACCACCCGCTCGGCATGGGAATTCACTTCATTTCGTAACTCTTTATGTAAATTATTTTTCTCATAAAAACCGATAGTATCTCTTTGAAACTTTTGCTGAGGTTCATCCCACAAAAACCACTGATTTTGTAACTTAGCAGCCTTTTCTTTCCAGAGTTGGCGAACTTTAACAACAGCTTCATATTGGCCCTGTTTTCCTAAATTACGAATTCTAGCATCGCATCCGCTGAGTTTGCCAATTTGCTCCCAAATATCCACCGAAGATGCTTGAGCAATTCTCGGCTTGCTACGCCAGATATCCTCAGCATGAGATACATCTTTAAAACACACCTGAAGTAAAGCCTGGAGTCTGAGGGCAGATTGCTTGATTTCTTGAATGCAGGGTTGCACATCTACACTGAGGCTAGTAGCTGACTGTTTCATTTCTAGGGATTTGTATTCGTCTGCGAGCAATCGATCGCTAAACTGGATAATAGCCTGGAATACCTTGAGATATTCATTCATTGGGTTTTATTCCTCTCTTTCCCTAAATAGCATACAATACACAAGATCTGCCTTTTTGAATGCAAACTGAGCCACAACATGAATTATGTATTCACCCCTACAACTCAGGCTCTACTCAATACTGGCAACCTGGTACAGCCTGCTACCCAAACAGGAAAAATGCTGCCGGCTGCTAGAGATCCAATGACTGGGGAGTTTGTGGAGATTGCCAAAATATTTTATCAATCAACGAGTGAAATTCCAGAAACTCGCGGAGTTTTAGGATTGCTAGCACACTTGGCAGGAGGTAGCCCCCTAGAGCCATTAGTAGCCCCTGTGCATCTGACAATGGCACCCTTGCAGATTACTCAAACTCATGTGGGATTTCAAAAAATATACAGAATGCTTAATTCGCTAAAAATTAATTTGGCTGTGATGCAAGCCACTACTGCTGTTATTGGTGTCGGGAATGTATCCCCCACAATTTTGTCAGCAGTAAATCTCGAACAAATATTACAATTAAAAGAAGAAGCAAAGCAGCAAAGGCTAAAAATTAAAGAGGGTTTTATCGATCTCAGGCATATCCTCAAAGACAAAGGAGTAGAGGTAATTCAGCAGATTTATAAGGTGGCTCATGACTCAAAATTTGAGGTACATCGCCAGCAATTGGTTAATGGTTATGATGTTTTTTCTAAAGGGATTAAACGCTGCCAGTCTGCCCTGACTGTAGGGGATGTGAAACTGCGGAATTCGGAAATAAATAGCGGGCGCGAAGAGTTGTTTGAGGCTTTAAAAATTTATGAAAATTCCTGTTTTTTGGAGGGGTTGTGTTCCGCGGCACAAATGAGGAAAATGGAATGCGTTTGGGTGATAGAACAGGCGATCGCCGTTACGTTTCAGTTGCAGCGCGCCTATGATATGGTTAGCGATCGCCTCCGGGAACTCCAATCAAAAATCCGTCAACATTGTCTAACAGTTGTTAAAGAATGCCAATCGGAACTAGAACTAGATTTTTTATTTCCCGAAATTGTCAGAATTCTCGGTCACGATTTAAATGCGCTGGAATTTTGGCATCTGGAGGCTGATTGGATGCAAACTTTGTCCCCAAAAGATCAGCACCAATTAGCGAGTTTAGATCAACTAAGTGTAGATCATTTAAAAAGCACTATCCAGACTCCCTTCACCATAGTAGCCCCGGAATTTTCACTCTATGAAAATTTAAAGCCAAAGTCTCACTTTCTCTCCTTGCGAGACCAGCTAGCGATCGCCCTGAAGCCGGAACTCCGCCGAGGACAGGAATTTTATATCAGCCAACAGGCGATCGCCACTGGATATCCAGCTTTAGCCCCCTCCAATTGGCAAGAAATATCAGATTTAACTGTGGCTAATCTCTACTATTATTTTAAGATACGAGAAGACTCAATGGACATTTATCCAAATCACGAGGAATTAGAGCAGTTGTCAGTTGTCAATTGTGGACTCAATTTTAAATTGAAAATCTAAAATCTCCCATCTAAAATGTCAAACTTTCCCCTAGAATGATTATCTCACCCACAACCTAATAGTATTATCTTTAGAACCACTAGCAATAGTTTTACCATCGGGACTAAAAGTCACCACATAAACCTCATCAGAATGTCCAGTCAAAGTATTCAGCAATTCACCAGTAGCCAAATCCCAAATTTTAATAGTTTTATCCTTACTGCCGCTAGCAATAAATTTCCCGTCAGGACTGATAGCAATCGATACAATATCATCAGAATGCCCCTTAAGAGAACGAATCAACTCCCCGGTTTCCAGATTCCAAATTTTAATACTTTCATCATAAGAACCACTAACTAATGTTTTGCCATCGGGACTAATAGCCACGGTTCTCACCTGGTCTCCATGACCATCAAGAGTCTCGATCAACCTCCCAGTTACCACATCAACAATTGTAATTTTATTATCCTTAGAAGCACTTACCAAACTTTTACCATCGGGACTAAAAGCTACAGAATAAACAAAATCTGTATGGTCTGGCAAAGTGTGAATTAGTCGGCCATCTACGGCATCCCAAATCTTGGTTGTCTTATCTCCACTGCCACTAGCAATTAGTTTACCGTCGCGACTAATCGCCACGGACCAAACAGAAGCATTATGGTCAAGACTGCGAATCAATTGCCCTGTTTTCAAATCCCATAGCATCACTCTCCAAAAACCCGTACCAGTTACCAATCGCGAGCCATTTGAGTCAAAAGCAACGGACCAAACCGTGGATGAATCACCCTGAAAAGTACGGAGCGACTTACCTGTAGCTAAATCCCAAATTTGGATAGTTTTATCCTTGGAACCGCTGGCTAATATCAAGCCATCTGGACTAAAAGCAACTGCTCCAACTGCATCGGAATGTTGAGCAAAATTTTTGACTTTGGGGTTTTGCCAGCGGAGGCCTTCTTGGCATTTTTCTTGTAAGTTTTTAGCTGATAAATAGCTAGTGGAAGTGTTAGCAATTTTGGGTATTTCGCCGATGCACTCTTCATAATTGCTTTCTTGATAAAGAGCATTAATTTGATTAACTTGTTGCGAGTCCCTCGCCAGTCGCTGCTGCCATTCTTGCCATTTCAAATAGCCATAAATTCCGCCGATCGCCGCTAAAATAGCCGCCATTGCAGCTCCCGCAAGTAAAGGATTGAATTTGCGAGTTTCCGGCGGGGCAATTGGTGCGGTATTCTTGACCGTCAAGTCAGTTTTTCCGTTTAAATTAAGCGGTGAGTAGGTCCCTTGACTGGGCTGCAAGTTGAGTGGAGAAATAGTTTCCCCAGGGGACTGATTAGACTTGCCGTGTCCTGCTAAGACTGTATAAATTGCCTTATATAATTTCGAGAATAAAGATTTAGGGACGACTAATTCTTCTATGTTTGCCGCATCTTCATCCGTAAGTCCTAAAACTTGCTGCAACCGTTTTAATTCATCGCGAGTTGTCGCCGAAAACGGATATTCTTGCTGCATTGCTTCTTGCAGTGCTTGTTCGTAGCGTTCCCCTTTTTCCCTGTATTTGCGGTAAGGATTTAATACCTCGTCTTCGATGGCTTCTGCTTCTTCTGGTAGCAAATCCAAGCTGACACGCAGTTCGTCTAATATTCGGCGGCCGACAACTGTAATGTCACCGCGACTGCTAGTGCGTCGATCGACTTCTTCGCGATATATGGTGAGTTTGGGAATGCGCGATCGCGATCGATCGCCTATTTTTCTCAAATCGGCTAAAGCTTCCGTCGCCGACTGATATCGTTCCCGAAAATCGTAGCGCACCATATTATCTAAAACATCAGCTAGCCCTTGGGAACAGGTTGCTAAATGGCGCCAAATTATTTCACCTTTATTAGAATTTTTCAAATCTCGCAGTTTCGGCAAATCGTAAGCCGGCACGCCAGTAATCGCTTGGATTCCCATCATTCCCAAAGCATAGATATCGCTATTGAGTTGGGGGTTATATTGAAATTGTTCGATCGGCATATATTCCAGAGTCCCAATCCGCACAGTCACCGGCGCTTGTCTTTGGGCTATATGTATTTCTTTCACCGACCCAAAATCGATCAAAACTAATTTATTGTCGGCATAGCGGCGAATTAAATTGGCTGGTTTGATATCTCGGTGAATTACTCCATGTCCATGTACAAATACCAAAATTTCTAACAGTTCTTTCAGCAAAGAAATCATTTTTTCTTCTGTTAGTGGCTTGCCGGGGACAATCTCTGTGGATAAGGAGTGACCAGCAATAAATGATTCTACTAAGAAAAACTCTTCATTTTCTTCAAAATAAGCAAATAATTGAGGAATTTGGTCATGTAAACCGAGCTTTTCTAGAACTTCTGCTTCTTTTTGGAAAAGACGGCGCGTAGCATTAATTAATTTCGGTTCGCTGCTACCTGGACGCAGGTGCTTGACAAAACACTGAGGTTCACCTGGACGGCGAATATCTTTAGCCAGATAGGTTAGTCCAAATTCTCCTGTTTCTATGACTTCAATGATTTGATAGCGTCCATCTAAAAGTTGGCTCACCATGATAATAACTTAGTTGCTCCTGGGCATTGGGCATTGGGCGAAGCGAAGCTCCTGGATTGGGCGAAGCGAAGCTCTGGGATTGGGCATGGGGCATGGGGCATGGGGCATGGGGCATGGGGCGAAGCGAAGGGATTGGGAATAGTTTTTTCCTTGCTTCTAGCTTCTTGCTTCTAGCTTCTTGCTTATTGCTTCTAGCTTCTTCCTTCTAGCTTCTTGCTTATTGCTTCTAGCTTCTAGCTTCTGCCATACTTTATTTTTTTAACATCTGCAAAGCTTGGTATCCCAAAAAGAAGAAACCCAAAGCACCTACTATCGCTATCCCGTCTGCTAATATATCGACGGTAAGAAATTCACCCATTGCAGTATCCTCTGACAACTGATATCTATCCTCGGTTTTTCCGTCGCTAATCGGGTGATTGGTTTGACCCATGAAGCCCCGTTGAGCGAAAGATGCTCACAAATTATAGCAAGAGCGATCGCCAAAATAACTTTCCGGGCGATCGACTAGCTTTTTGCTGTAATGTTTTTTAGTATTTAACCAAGTCAACTGCGTGACCGCGACGAAATTTTGAGGTAACATCACTTTGATATTGCTAACCCTGCTGATTTTTTCCCTAATTGTCAGTACAGCCTACACTAAGAATTTACGCCGATCGGTCGAAAACGCACCTCGAACGGGTAAAAGTCCGGCTCAGCAGTCAGCACCCTCTACTGCTCAGTTCCCTAAATTTTCAGTAATCGTACCAGCATACAACGAAGCCGAGAATATTCGGGATTGCGCGATCGCGATTTTGGAGAGTACACCGCTGTCTGTGGACAACCTAGAAGTTTTGATTGTAGACGATCGCTCCACAGATGACACACTGGCGATCGCCCAAACTCTCCAACAGCAACTTAATGACCCCCGCCTCAAAATACTAGCAGGTCAGCCCCGACCGGCCAACCAATATTGGGCGGGCAAAAACTGGGCCTGCGCCCAAGCTGTCGAGGTAGCAACGGGAGATTTCTTATTATTTATCGATGCTGATGTCCGACTCAAACCCCAGGCGATCGAAACTGCCCTGGAAACCGTCGAAACCGAAAAAATTGACCTACTAACCTGTATGCCTGCCCTGGTTTGTGAGTGTTTCGCCGAATGGTTAGTCCAGCCCTTAATGTTCAATCACCTAGCAGTTTGCTTCGACTTTACCGCCGTCAACGATCCGACGACAGACAGTGCTTTTGCCGCTGGGCCATTCATGCTATTTAGGCGATCGGCCTACGAAAAAATCGGCGGTCACGAAGCAGTTGCTGGCGAAATTGTCGAAGATGTAGAATTATCCAGACGCATCAAACGTGCGGGTTTAAAGCTAGGACTTTATGCAGGGTCAAATTTGGCATTTGTGCGGATGTATCGGTCTTGGAGCGCCTTGTGGGAAGGCTGGACAAAGAATTTATATCTGGGTGCTAACCGCAGTTGGGTAGCAATGGTTTACATGGCCACAATTATGTTATTTCTCTATCCAATTCCCTGGATCGGATTATTCATTATTCTGAAACAGATAATTTCCCTCTTCATTCTTCCTTCCCCCCTTGGTGGCGGGTTTACTTCTTCCTTCTTCCTTCTTCCTGAATTTCCCCCCTTGGGGGGGGTAGGGGGGGGTGACTTCTTCCTTCTTCCTTCTTCCTTCTTCCTTCTTCCTTCTTTCCTGTTAGCAATAATCGTAATTTGGCAACAGTATACTTTGCGAGAGTTGGGTTCCCAGATTTCCGAATGCCCAACGAAATACTGGTGGTTGGGAGGTTTGGGAGGAACCTTAATTGCGGCGATCGCGATCGGGTCTGCAATTAAAACCGAAACGGGTTGGGGATGGACTTGGCGGGGTAGAACATTGCAAATTAAGAGTTAATATAGCAACCGCCAAGGCGATTAAGGCAGTAGGGGCTCTCGCATTCGGGCGGAAAATTCTTGAGTAAAACCCATAAATTATCTGCCCGAATGCGAGAGCCCTTACCCCAAAGTTATGCCTTAACTATGTTTTTTTGAACCCCACTGCTGGCAAAAATCGGAGCTCTAAGTACGCTGTTTTTTTACCCTGCTGCATAAACAAAAGCAGGTACACGCTTATAAGCAGGCGTGCCCGATCGCTTTTCAATCTCCGGGTGGAAAATCACATTAACTTCAGGATAAAACATCAAAGCAGCACCCACACGCACCGCCCCATAAATCACCTCAACATTCTCCATTTTTCCCACATTTCCCTGCACCGTAACCCGCTGATGTTCTTGCAAACCAGCACTTTTTGCATCCGCAGGATTCATCAAAATGCAATTCCGGTGTGGCATTCCCCGATACTTATCATCAATTTTGTAAACCACAGTATTATGCTGAGAATAGCTGCGCCCCGTCATCAAAGCCACAACGATACCCCGCACTGATGGTGATACTCCAAACTCTTGGGCTTCCGGTAGTTTCAGATGAGGTAAAGGCGTGATAAACATCTTCGCTTTACCAGACTCTGTAGGGAATTTAGGTTCGGTAAAAATGCGACCACTAATGGTAAATTCCTCGTTAGTTTCATCAATTTCCCCAATTTTTTCATAGCCAGGAATAGTTTGAGCAATCAGTTTTCTCACATATTTTGTGTCCTGAAGTTTGCGCCAATCTACGGGATAATTACCGTGAATTCTGCTAGCTAATTCTGTTAAAAATGTCACTTCAGGAATCAAATCAGCATCAGTGAGATGAGTTTTACCCTCATCATTGAAACGCACAAAATTATTCCCAGCTTCCACAGTGGTTTTGTGAGGATTTTCAAATCTATTTAAAACCGGAATCACAATTGTATTGTGTTTAGCCAATCCGTGAAAATGCCCTAAATTGGGTTTAGTGGCGAGGTAAATAATAGTTTCAATTTTACCTAACGCGCGTTTTGCTTGAGTAGAATCTGGATTCGCCCCATACAAATTACCGCCCAGACAAATCAGCGTATCGACTTTCCCTGCATCTGCTGCTTCAATGAGCGATCGCGTTTCGTAGCCCTTAACGCGACTGAGGGGACGATCCAACAATTTTTCTAAAGCTTCTTGGATTTCTTTTTTCAGCTTCACTGTCACGCCCATAGAGCCAAATCCTTGGACGTTTGAGTGTCCCCTCACCGGCATTAATCCCGCCCCTTCTTTACCGACATTTCCGGTCATTAAGGCAGTATTGGCAATACTGAAAACATTATCTACACCGTTATCATGTTGGGTAATTCCCATCGCCCAACCAAAGACAACTCGCTTGGAACTACCAATAATTGTAGCCGTGGCTTCAATTTCAGCGCGGGAAACTCCACAAGTTTCAGTAATCGTTTCCCAGGTAGTTTCGCGGGCTTGTTGTACTACTGCTTCCCAGCCTTCTGTGTAGGCTTTTAAATAACTTTCATCCAGCAATCCTTGTTCCATTACAGACTTTTGAATCCCCACAAATAGGGCTGTATCGCTACCGGGAATTGGTTGCAAGTATAGGGAAGAAATATCGGAACCAGGAATCAGTGACTTGACTGGAAACGCGGGAGAACCAAACTTGACTAACCCAATTTCCATCATGGGGTTAATCACAATTATTTTACCGCCTTTGTCACGGATTTTAATCAACTCGTTCATCAAGCGGGGATGATTGTAAGCAGAATTAGCACCTGCAAGTACCACGCAATCTGCTTGTTTCAAATTTTCTAGACTCACCACCGAAGTGCGGGTACTAAACATTTCGTTTAACCCGGTGGTTGAAGGAGCATGACACAGATCGGAACAATCTGCTAAATTGTTAGAACCTAGCGATCGCATCATCAATTGCAGCAAAAAAGCCGCTTCATTGGAGGAGCGACCAGAACTATAAGATGCCACTCGTTCCGGGATTTTTCGCAAAGCATCGGCGGCAATCTCATAAACCTCTTGCCAAGAAATGCGATCGTAATGAGACTTTCCCGCCCGCAAAATCATCGGAAAACCAAGCCTTCCCAGCCTGTCAGCTTCCATGGAAGTTAATTGTTGAAGTTGGGAAATACTCTGGTTTGCAAAGAAGTGACTGGAGACAGCAGGTTTAATTTCTGCTGAAATTGCTTCCACACTTTTCATACAGCGCTGAAGTTTTTCACCCTCTTCGTTGGTAAAGCCTCCTTTCTGGCCACCCGTCCCCCAAGAACAAGACAAACACGCGCTTTTATGCAGCAAAGTTTTCCAAAGTTTTGGGCCTTCCGGTGACAAGGTATGTTCTGCCCAAAACTCAATTACCGGCAAACCGCCACCTATCTCTGGCGTTTCCTGATTTTTCTCGTTGAATGGCGGAACTGGTTGGACATTTTGTGAGTTGGTGTCCATCGGGCTTACCTCGCTGTTGAATTGACTACTGGAATTTTACCGTAAATTTATTACTAGAAAGATTAGCCAATAGATAGATTTATGAGAACTGTGTTTGTTTCCTAAAGTCCTTACTAAGAACCCTCACGGGAGCATCCCATTTTGGCAAATATATCCGTAGGGGCGAAGCATGACCGCAGTAATATCAATTCCGGTTGTATCGGAATGATTTAACCGCGAAGGCGCAAAGGACGCGAAGGAAGAGAAGAGAGAGTTTAATAATTCGGATGCTAACGGATTTTATATAAATCTCTGCTTTTAACTCATAAATTATCTGCGGTCATGCTTCGCCCCTCCAAAATTGGGATGCTCCCACCCTCACAGGTTTATAGTGACAACTAAATTTCTATCAGTAATTTTACTTATTTCCCTGATTTAAACCCTGATTCCCCAACCCAACACAAAGCTTTTTATCGCCCTCAGTCACATTTTGATTGTTCTTCAAGTAATCCCCCAACCAATCGCAAGTCTTAGCAACTATCTGATTCAATTCTAAATTCTCCACAGGCCACAGAACCACATTTCTGTCCATAGCAAAAGCCAGATTTTTACTATCAGAACTAAAAGTAACGCTAAACATCCGATAGCTAGATTCCAAAGTCTTAGATAGCGTCGCCTTCCGACCATCAAAATTCCATAATTTAACAGTATTGCCCGCAGCAGCAGCCATTAACTTCCCGTCCGGACTGAAACTAACATTTTCCACACTATCGCTATGGTTATATTTTTCGGCTAAAACTGCTTTTTTCCCATCAAAATTCCACAAGTAAACTTTTTGGTCAGCACAACCCGTAGCAATGGTTTTTCCATCAGGACTGAAAGTAACATCCTTAACACTATTGTCGTGGTCTAGGGTAGTCAGCAATTTTGCCGACATACCATTAATTTGCCACAGGTAAACTTTCTTGGTTGCTGCAACTTTTAAAGGATTTTTTTTGGGTTCTGGCTTGTCGTTTGTCAGCGCAGCAATGGTTTTACCGTCGGGACTGAAACTTACTCTCACTACCTGATTCATGTGGTCTAGTTTGGCGATCGCAGTTGCCCGACCATTCTGCCAACGCCAAAGGTACAATTTATTATCATCGCTTCCTGTGGCAATTATTTTGCCATCAGGACTAAAACTCACGCTGTTAACAATGTCGCCGTGTGGGAGAGTATCTAACAGTTTCCCGTCTATACTCCATACTTTCACTGTTTTGTCATCGCTGGCCGAAGCAATGGTGCGATTGTCCGGCGCAATACTCACCCAATTAACAGAATTTTCGTGACCTACTAAGCTTCTCAACAAACTACCATTAGCCAGCCAAAGTTTCACAGTTTTGTCTCTGCTAGCAGAAGCAATTATTTTGCCATCTGAACTCAAACTAACTTTATTCACCCAGTCACCGTGCCCAGCCAAAATTTGATTCAAAGGAGTATTGTTCGGTTTCCAACTTTTAACCATTTGGTCTTTGCTTGCCGAAACAATAGTGCCATCGCGACTGAAAGTTACTGCCCTCACGTCATCTTGATGTCCTCGAAAAGTGTTCAGCAAAGTGCCGGTGCGACTCCAAACTTTCAGAGTGTTATCCGCACTACCACTGACAATCTTGTTGCCATCGCGACTAAAACTCGCACTCACCACTTCTTCGTTGTGTCCTTTAATCGTCTTAATTTCCTTTCCTTCTCGATTCCAAATTTTGACTGTGGTGTCCGCACTTGCCGAGACTATTTCTTTACCATTGGGACTAAAATTGACACTGTAAACAATGTCAGAATGCTTATTTAAAGTTTTGGGTAGAGTTTTAAATTTATCGCTTTTACCTTCTCTATCCCAAAGTTTGATAGTTTTGTCCGCACTTGCGGAAGCAATTGTTTCGCCGTCGGGACTGAATCTGACACCAAGTACCAAGTCTTTGTGTCCGGTTAAAGTTTGTAGCAATTTTTGGCTGGGGATGTTCCAGATTTTGATAGTATTGTCATAACTACCGGAAGCGATGGTTTTGCCATCGGGACTGAAACTGACGCTGGTAATTATATCTTTGTGACCTTCTAAAGTGGCCATGGGCTTTTTATTATTATCTAACTGCCAAATTCTAATTTTGCCATCGCCACAACCAGTAGCAATGGTTTTGCCATCGGGACTAAAAGTAACACTCGTGACACCATCGCTGTGATTAAAAGTATTTAATAACTTACCTTCTTTGCTCCACAATTTAACCGTTTTGTCCGCACTTGCCGAAGCAACTTTATTGCCATCTGGACTGACACTCACATCCAAAACAAAGTTGGTGTGCTGCTCAAAACTATTGTATTCTTGCACCCCAGAAACTGCTCGTCTGAGTCTTTCGGCAATCTGGTTTTTAGTATCCAGAGGTAAGGCTGTACTATTGACAGAATCTTTGGCAATCTTCACACTGGTTTCCAAGATTCCCATTTGGTCTTTTTCATTAGAAAGCACGAGAGCACGGGAACCCGAATCTAGGGCATCAGTGCGAGCTTTTTCAGCCTGTTGTCGCGCTTCGTCTCCTACTTTTGTTTGATAAAGCGCTAGGCCAGAAAGACCAGTCAATCCCACCACTCCCAGCACTGCTAATCGCAGTTGCCATTTGCGATTTTCGTAGAGTGTCGCTTCAGCCTCATGCTGTTTTTCTTTAGCTTGACGCTGTTTGTCTCTGGATTCTGAAAGCAGGGCATTTAGTTCTTTTTCCTTGCGGAGTTGTTCGATGACATCTCTATTAATTTTGTGTTGTTTTCGTAGTTCCTCAAATTCAGCTTTTTTATCTAATTCCTGTTGCTGGCGGATAAAACCAACTAGATAGTCGTGAACTAACTGATAAAGCTCGGCTGGCAGTTCTGTCCAACGAAAAATTAAACCAGATTTTACCAACAATTCTAAAACTAAATCTAATTTATCAGCTTCTTCAAAGGTGGCTAAATCTAAGGCTAGTTCGGCACGAGTTTTCAGAGGACGGATATCATCTTCATCTGTGAGCAAGTACAAAACTCTACGGGCTGCTCCTTCATTTTCTGGACCACAGTCTTGGATGACTTCTTCGAGAAATTTGGCTACTAATTTTTGTTTAGGATTTTTGCCTAGTTCCTGATATTTAGTTAAGGTGGTAATGTCATCTTGTTGGAGTTGCGCACCCACAACTTGTAGTTCTATGGGGCGAACTTCTCCCAAGTTTCCTGCTAAATCTTTGACCAGTTCTTCGATTAATTTAGGTTCCAAATAAAATTGAGAACGTTGAGTTAAACTCCGAATAATCGCGGTAGCATCTGCTACCGAAAAATTGCCTAGATAAAACAAAATATCTTTGCTGAGAATGTCACTTAAAATATCATTGTTGATGATTTGTTGATTGCTTTTGGGTCGGCAAAATTCCAGCAAATAATGCAAATAGTCTTCCCGTAAAGATAGGATAATTTTTAAGTATTTGATTTTTAAGCATTCCCGCAAGAACTCAAAGAATATTTCCCTTTCTGCTTGTTCTTTCCACACAAAGAAAAATTCTTCAAATTGGTCAAATATGAGAACTGTGACTAGATGTTCGGCATTTGTTTGCAATTCTTTGATTATTTTATCGTATTCTATAGTCTGTTTTTTTATGATTACTTCTACAGGCTGTTCGGGAACAATTTTATCTTCGGTAGGGCGATTTTCAGGAGGATTTAATATCGCCATTAAAGTGTCATTGGTTTCCCAGGTTTCACCTGCCGATTCGACTTCGATTGAACCCAACCTATCTTCGGCAATTACTCGCTCGAATATTTCTGATTTGCTAGCAGATAACTGTCTGGTCAATTCCCGCGGCCAATTATTGTAAACTTGTAGCAATACTGGTAAAACAGTGCGGTTTTCTATCTTTTTTTGTTTCAGCGCCGGTACTAATCCCCCCGTGACCATGGAACTTTTACCAACTCCTGATTGACCGTAAATTACTGTTATTTTGTTTTGGGCGCTGTTCATCCTAGCTATCAAACGGTTGAGGTCTTGTTCCCGACCGGAAGCAGTAATTTCATCAGCAATTGTAGTATTGACAGTAACAGTTTCTGTGGTGGGATTCATTGCTTGTCTGTGGGGCTGCAACTTTCCTGCACCAATAAAAGCTCGGAAACGATAGGTATGTTCGATCGATCGATAATCTTGCTTAACTTGAAATGCTTGGAGATATTCCCCTCGTTGAAAATAAACCGATCGCAGCAGTTCTAACACTCGCAAATACAACTGCGGGTTGTAGCAAGGTGGGGTTTGGGCTCGCGCCATTTCTAGATGTGCGATCGCCTGTTCAATTTCACCAATTTCCTTCTCTGCTTCTGCTAAAATTAACAGGTACAAGCCTTGATGCTGGGACTTTAACGAGGTTCCTTGTCCAGCGGTATCTAAATTGGAGTTCAGAACATCTAGAGCCACTAAAGCCCATTCCTTAGCCCCTTGCCAATTTTTTTGCTCTAAGGCTACCTTAGCCAAAAAACCATAATCTTGAGCTAAATTAACTGCTGAATTTTCCATGTTTTGATGTAACCTCCGAGCTTTGATAGCTAAATTCCAGAGTGCATCCCAATCTTCTAAATACTGCAATACTTCGCCTAATTGATTGATAAATTTACCAACAGTATCGTGCTGTCCGGCTCTTTCTAAAACCTCAATAGATTCTTGAAAATAATTTTTAGCTTCCGTCCAGTAAGGACGGTTCCCTTTACGGTGCTGTTCTGCTTGGAATCGGTAGCAAAGCCCGATGTGAAATAGCACAATCCCCTCTAATACTGGTGCGGGGTGAATCGTAAATAACAAGTTGCTAAATTCGGTTTGATGACCAAGTAATCCTACTTGATACTTCCAAAAATTGAGACTTTTCTGATATAATGCAATGGCAGTATCCATGCGCTGACAAGCATATTCGTTGCGGCCGCGCAGAAATTGTAAACTAGCTTCAATCGCTGGTTCCACGCGGATATCGGAAGTTTCCAAATCTTTCCTGGCTGACTCTAATTCAGTCAAGGCACCAGTACCCAGAATGGCAGAATTAGTTAAACGCCAATTGCCGTTTTCTAAAATACCCGAAAAAATGCGATCGGCACTTTTTCCTAAAAAGTCTACTAACTCATCGGGGCGGAGTACAAATTCAATAGTTGTCGTCCAACTTTCAATATCTGTGACTAAGCGAATCAGTTTTTTTAAAATTTTGTCTGTCACCCACAGCACCACCGGAAAGGGAAAGTTATTGCGAAATTCTTCCCTCACATAGTTGGTAGAAGTCAGCACTTTATCGATCGCATTTACCGACTCTAATCCAAACACCATCAAAGCCTGGGGCTGGCTACCAGCAAGTTCTGCCTCTATGGTAGTATAAAGAGTTTTTACAGATGTGGGTAGAAAAATTTCTCGCACTTCCACCGCACAAGCTTGGTGCAATTGTCTGACAATTTGCTCTCGGAGAACACCGTAATTGCAGCGTACCAAAGTCAGAGAAAACTGCCCCTGAGACATTTTGAGAGTGCGGGCGAGAGTTTGCAGCGCATTTTTGTTTTCCAGCCCTGGTGTATCTTCTTGGTAGTGTGAATTAATCATATTAAATTTTGAAAAAATATTTGAATAATCCGTTGGTATTAACCACCGAGAAATAGAGATATCGGTAGGACAATTCTCTGCTTCCCAAAAGGCGATCGTCAAATAGAAATCTCCTATATTTTCTGTGGGGTAGCCATCCTCCCAGCCCTCGATCGCCTTTTTTGGAGATGTCACATAGCCGATGATTGTTTCAGTCCAGCGAAAAAATACATACCCTGAAAAAATCCTTTCTCTGCTCTTAGCACATTTAGATAAAAATCAACCAAAAATTAGGGAAAAAATTTACAATTACTGCATCAAATTGTACCACTCTGGTGGGGTAGGCCTCTTGCCAGCCTAAGACTTATATTTTTGGAAATGACTATGGATTGATTAGCAGAGTCCTGAAATACGACAACTGCGGCTGGATCTACCCCTAGCTGCACTGATATAAAGCTTTGGTTCTGGGGAAGTAATTTCTGATTTAACAGGAGATTCCTTAATTTTGGTTGTCTGTATATTCCCCTCCTCAGAAAAATTAGGTAAGTCCCAATTTTCGCTTTCTTCAACGGCGATGAATTGTGAATCCAAATTCTCCGAATTCATCCCATCGCCACCAACCAAAACTGCTTTGATTGGAGTTCCAGTCATAGCACTAATACTAGCCAAACATTGAGTTGTCTGTGCCATGAGCAAAATAGGGATTGCTACTAAGGCACTTATAGTTGGTCGCGTCGTCATGTTTTTCATAATGTTATCCTCTATAGAAACTGAGTATGACAGTTGTCCTCGCTGAACCTGAGTTGCTACTTTGATAAGTGCTCTCATTAATTGATAGTGCTTTTGGTTGAGAAAACCCATGGGCCTAACTGTGACACTTAATCAAAGGTTTGCTTAGGCGATCGCCAAGAGTCAACTGTTCTGCTTCCTATTACTAAGTAAAAACTCTTAAACAGTAAGGTTTTTTAGTCAACTGTGGACCTAGGCAGAAACCCGCTTTTTTAAGATAATTTGCCTGTTTTAGGCTAATTGCCCTAATGCTGAATCTGGTGTCACAGATTCGCGGCCCTCACTCTTGTCAGTAATTTCCGAGCTTTTCCGAGCTTTTGGGAGTATCCCTGTCCCATGCCAAGCTGTTACACTGGTGACATTGACACATACTCACAGCAAGCAGAAGTGTTACCATAAACACAATACCCATGTCAACCCTTTTATTTTAACATTAATCTCAAATGCAGGGACTTTCCGGGAAACACGATCGCAGCTAAAGTGCGATCGCCTATTTTCAGAAATGCTTTAACATTTATTGATAAACATGGAGGACAAAAGATGTTAGTTAGCGATATGCTCCAGCAGCAGCGACAATTTTTTGCGACGGGAAAAACTAAAGAGGTGGATTTTCGGCTGGAACAATTGCATAAACTTAAAAGCGCGATCGAACTTAATCAATCACGAATAGTGGATGCTGTCAATGCTGACCTAAATCGGCCGGAATTCGAGGCTTACTTTGAAATCGCATCCATTGCCGAAGTTAAGTATGCCATCAAAAACCTCAAATCTTGGGTAAAGCCCAGAAAAGTGCCAACTTCGATCGACCAATTCCCCGCCTCAGCCCGCATTTTTCCCGAACCTTTAGGCGTAGTTTTAATCATCGGGCCTTGGAACTATCCCTTTCAGTTAATGATATCACCGTTAGTAGGGGCGATCGCCGCCGGCAACTGCGCCATTCTCAAACCTTCGGAAATAGCATCCCACACATCCGAAGTCGTCGCCGACATGATTGCTAAAACCTTCGATCCAGCTTACATAGCCGCCATCGAAGGTGGTGTGGAAATTAGCCAACAATTGTTAGCTGAAAAATTCGACCACATCTTCTTTACAGGAGGCACAAAAATTGGTAAAATTGTGATGGAAGCCGCAGCCAAACATCTGACTCCTGTAACATTAGAATTAGGTGGGAAAAGTCCTTGCATTGTAGACTCAGATGTGCAGATAGAACACACCGCAAAACGGATTGCTTGGGGCAAATTCATCAATGCTGGTCAAACCTGTATCGCTCCAGATTACCTGTTAGTCGATCGCAAAATTAAGCCGGATTTGATGCCAGCAATCAAAGCATCGATTCTTGAATTATACGGCAACGACCCGCAAACAAGTCCCGACTATTGCAGAATTATCAATCAGCGGCAATTAGAACGTTTGAGTGCCTTCGTCAAAGACGGAGAAATTGCGATCGGCGGGGAAGTGAAACCGGAAGATAGATATATTGCACCGACGGTTTTAGATAAAGTTTCCTGGGATTCCCCGGTGATGGAAGATGAGATTTTCGGGCCGATTTTGCCAGTGTTGGAGTATGATGATTTATCAGAGGCGATCGCCCAAATCAACGCCCGCCCCAAACCTTTAGCTTTATATTTCTTTTCCAAGGATAAGCAGAAACAAGAACGAGTTCTGCGGGAAACTTCTTCTGGGGGAGTTTGTATCAACGACACAGTAATGCAAGTGGGAGTAACAACCTTGCCCTTTGGCGGAGTTGGAGAAAGCGGCATCGGGAGTTATCACGGGAAAGCAAGTTTTGATACTTTTTCCCATTACAAAAGCGTGTTGCAAAAGTTTTTTTGGCTGGAATTGAAATGGCGCTATGCTCCTTATAAAGGTAAGTTAGATTTGATTAAAAAAGTGATTGGTTGAAATGATATAAACGGAGGAGACGGCACTGCCCATAGGTGTCAACAATCAGGTCAAACCAATAGTCCGACAGGGGTTTAAACCCCTGTCTCATAGCGAAAGTCCTCTCAAAGAGGACTGAAGAGTTGGTTTATATGTCTTAATTTGGGGCAAATCGACCGTCGGTTTCAACTGACTTCAGCTATGAGACAGGGGTTTAAACCCCTGTCGGACTGGTGGGATGACCAACGAACTTGGCGGGCCCACAGCTTAAGTTGACACCAATGGGCAGTGCCCTGTCCCTACAATTAATCGGGGTAGGGAAACGGCACTGCCGTCTCCTCTATATCATTCCGGTGCAGCCGGAATTGATATTACAAACATAACGAATCAAAATGAACGATAAATTACCAGAAATTTTAGCAGAACTCCGCCACTACTTTCATAACTTATATGGCGAAAGACTCGTGCAGTTAATTCTCTACGGTTCCCAAGCTAGAGGAGATGCCAAACCCGATTCTGATATTGATATTTTAGTTGTGTTGGACGGGCAAGTTCATGCTGGCAAAGAAATCGCTAGCACCAGTGAATTTATTGCCGCTTTGTGCTTAGATCGGACTGTAGTAATTTCTAGTGCTTTTGCTTCTTCCATACGTTTTCAGGAAGAGAAAAGTCCTTTCTTTCTAAATGTTCGTAGAGAAGGAGTATTGATTTGATACCAGAACAAATTGCTCTTTTAACAAAAGCAGGTGAAAGCTTGCGGGCAGCTAGGTTATTAGTCAATACGGTTTACTTAAGACGATCCCCCCTAACCCCCCTTAAAAAGGGGGGGACAAGAATCGGATCAAAGTCCCCCTTCCCCCCTTGGGGGGGGGCTAGGGCGTGTTTTCAAACCCGAAGATCCCCCCCAGCCCCCCTTAAAAAGGGGGGGGAAAGAGTCTTTAAGTCCCCCTTTTTAAGGGGGATTTAGGGGGATCTAAATCTTAAGGAGTAGTTTGAAAACACGCCCTAGGGGGGGGTGGGGATGCGAGGGGGATCTCCGGAGCATAAATATCAGCCATTCCCGAAGATGAGGCTAATCAATTAATCGCCCAAGCCGAACAATTTTTAGAATTAGCACAACGTCTGCTGGGAGATTTGCCAGATTCTCGATCTGGATCTTCTTAGTCCGCGGAGGCGGACTTTGTTTGTATAGACGCGGTTTCAACCGCCGGGTGACTTTTTGAGCGGACTTTGTTTGTATAGACGCGGTTTCAACCGCCGGGTGACTTTTTGAATGGTTAATACTGTAGTAAAATAAAGACTCAAAATCAGAGTTTAAGTATTATATTTTGAAAAATATCTTATCACTTTTGACAGGAATGGCGATCGCCTCTGTATCTCTTGCTGCTTTCATTCCACCTACCTACGTGCTGCGAGTAGAAACAGTCAAACAGGGAATGTTACGGCTGACTAATATTTCCAATCAGCGCATTTATATCAAAAACTTTGTCCTTCATAATCACAAAGTTAATGAATTTGGCAAACGAACCGGAGAAGTCGAGAAAATAAGTATTAGCGTAGAATCATCGCTCCATCCAGGGGAAAGCACCTTAGAAGAAACTGCCGATGCACCAAGGCGGACCACAGCAAATACCGAATTATTCCGGTGGAATGATGGTAAAAAAAATCACCGCCAAGGATTGCTCGTATGTTTCATTAATGACTTCAATCACAATGTTTACGTAACTCCTAACGGACAATTGCCCTGTCCCAAATAATCCTATTCATGGTGTCAGGAAAAACCGAGGCGATCGCCAATTAATTCCCAACATCAAATCAGCCCGCAAATTAAGAAATCACCACCCTAGATAGCGGTGAATGCCATTCATTCGCATTTAACAATTCCAAATTCAGCCGATAGCCAACATTCCGCACAGTTTGAATCAGACTCGGCTGTCGCGGATCGATTTCGATTTTTTTGCGCAAAGACAGTACATGAGTGTCAATGGTGCGCGGGTTGTCAATAGCATCGGGCCAAGCTCTGCGCAGTAAGTCCGATCGCGACAGAGGGACTCCTCCAGCTTGAGCCAGCACGTACAACAGGCTAAATTCCTGGGGAGTGAGTTCGATATGTTGTTCGTACAAACGCACTCGGCGTTGCACCAAATCAATTTTGAGCAGCCCGCACTCCAGGGTAGCCGGTGGTATCATCGTGCGGTTGCGACGCATCAAAGCTTCTACCCGCGCCATAAATTCTTGCATCCCAAAAGGTTTGGTGAGGTAATCGTCAGCCCCCGACTTCAAACCTTCAACAATATCCGCTTCAGAATTCCGGGCTGACAGCATTAAAATCAGCGACTGCTGCTGTTTTTGTAGCCATCGGCAAAATTCCAAACCGTCTCCATCTGGCAATTCCGCATCCAGAATTACTAGGGATGGCTGTTGGCTGAAAAATATTTCCCTAGCATGATTGATATCCGCTGATTGATGCACCCAGTGACCGACTTGCTGTAGATGCCAGCCCAAGAGCGATCGCAGGTGCGGATTCCCTTCAACAATTGAAATACTAAGACATCCCACAGCAGCGAGCTTCCAATATCATTAATTGCTACCAGATTAACAGAGGTTTTGTCAAGGTTTTGTAACCATAGCTACCCAAATATTAGCTTCCAAACCTATGAATAAATACAGATTCAGAAAAAATGAATAAAGCCGATCGGATTTAGGAAACGTCTTGATTTTTCTTGAGTAATTTATTTATCAACTTAGGTACCTCCGAAGGTCGAGAAGCGACTGGGATATTTGCCTCTTCAAAGGCGGCCATTTTATTTTCTGCTGTCACCCCAAAGGCAGTCCGCGCAGCAGCCCTAGAGCTGATCAGGATGCCGGCGTGGCCCAAAGACGGCCCTTTGGGAGCATAGCGGCCAGCCAGGTAAGCCACCACGGGTTTGTCGATCGCCTCAGCGATATAAGAAGCAGCAGCTTGTTCGCTCCAGCCGCCAACTTCCCCCACCAACACGATCGCCTCCGTAGTCTCATCTTCGTCCAAAATTTGCAGCCACTGCATAAAAGAAGAACCCACAATCGCATCACAGCCAATACAAACAGCCATCGACTGTCCCAACCCCGCATTAGTCAGTTCTAGAGCCACCTCGTAAGTCAAAGTGCTGCTGCGGCTGATAATCCCCACCGGGCCGGGAGTGTAAAACTCCTTGGGATGAGTTCCCAACAATAACTTGTCAGGCACAATAATTCCCGGACTGTTGGGCCCAATCACCAAAGTTTCCATAGCTTCAGCTTTTCTGACTAAGCGCACCATATCCAGAGGAGGCACTCCAGGAGTAACGATCGCGATTTGCCGAATTCCAGCAGCGATCGCTTCCAGGGCCGCATCCAGCACCCAGTAGGGTTCCACCAAAATCACCGTGGTATCAATGTGCCCCACCGCCGCCACAGCTTGTTCCACCAAATCAAAAACCGGAATTCCCTCCAACTCCTGCCCGCCCCTACCGGGACTGACACCAGCCACTACATTTGTGCCGTAGGCTTTCATCATCAGCCCCACAAGGGTTGACGCGGGAGATTCTGTAATGCCTTGTATGAGGACTTTACTCTCAGGAGTTAAATTCATTTTTTATATCGCAGAAGAAGGAAGAAGGAAGAAGGAAGAAGGAAGAAGTCATATAAAATCCTCTCTTCATCGGAATTATTAAACTCTCTCTTCTCTTCCTTCGCGTCCTTCGCGCCTTCGCGGTTAAATCATTCCGATACAACCGGAATTGATATCACCCCCCCAAGGGGAGAAAAGAAGGAAGAAGGAAGAAGGAAGAAGGAAGAAGGAGCAAGGAAGTTTGCCCAACGACGAAGGCGATCGGCCCTTGATTGAAGGTTTCTATAGTGTCTGGGCTTCCCGCTATTTAGCTAAAGACACAGCTTGTGCTACTGCCCGATCCAAAGTGCTCGCTAGTTGCACAGGCAACTGCCCCAAACGCTTTTTCACCCCATCTCGATCGATCGCCACCAAGAGCAGCACCACCTGAACTTGGCGATTGGCACGGGCTTTCCGTTCCAGATAGCCTACCACTGCCGAGATAGTCGCCTCGCTGGCTGCGGTACTAGCCAAAATATTCACCAGCACCACCTTCACGCTTTTATCCTGAGAGACTAACTCCAGAGATAACTCTAAGCGATCGCGCAGGGTCTTTGTTCCATCGTAGCGGTCTAGGGAACCGAGATTCACAAAATTAGCTGGTTTGCCTCCTTCGTAAGTCACTGCATCCAAAGTCGCCATTGTCAAACCCACTCCGTTGCACAAAACCCCAATATTCCCCTCTAGTTCCACCAAGTTCAAAGATTCAGAATTGGAGAATTGGGATTGAGAACTCCCTCCCAATTCCAAGGGCGAGTGCAGCAAATTTGAGTGGGCACTCCGGCGATCGGCCTGACGTCTCTTGTCTCCTGGGAGCTTGCTATCTGCTTTCTTTTCCCCCAGTGCCACCAAGTCGGGATGACGTCCCAAGGCATCATTATTGGCACTGACTTTACCGTCTAGAGCCATTACCTCTCCCTTGGGACTGATGCCGAGAGGATTGATTTCTACTAAATCTAAATCTTTTGCGACAAACAGCCGATACATTTTTTCCACAATCGTGCTGACTGATTGAATCAGATCTCCCTGCAATCCCATTTTCAGCATCAATCGCCTCGCGTAGAAAGGCGAAAATTCTTGATCTACAACAACTTGCTGCATTTTCTCGATCGACCCTTCCACATCCATACCTCCTTGTTGCGATCCCAGAAGTACGGGGCGTCGCGCTACGGGATCTAGCAATACAGCCAAGTACAATTCTTGGTCTGCGTTGTACTTTGCCTCTGCTAGCAGGACTTCGGGATACTCCGATTCGATCGGCAAATTAAAAATTGTCTGAGCCGCAGCCACCGCATCGATCGTATTTTCCACAAACTTCACCCCACCGGCCTTACCCCGTCCCCCCGCCCGCACTTGGGACTTGAGTACGACTGGGTAGGGAATCTTCAGCCCTTTGAGGTCTGCGGGATTGTCAATCCGCTGGGAGGGCAGAACCGGAATTGCCATCTGACGAAATAAAGCTTTAGCTTGGTACTCTAACAAATCCATTATCAATAACTGGTGACTCGTAGTTGGCAACAAGCAATTGGTAATTCGCAATCTATTAATCATAATTAATAGATAGTAATTGGTATTTTGTCAAGTTAAAATTTAAAAATCTTGGCGATATTTATAATTTCCGACTTTTGTATTACCGATTACTTATTTGCTCTTACCCATCGCCTCTTGTGTATTTTTTTGATAAAAGACATTTTCTGTTAAAATTCTACCATCATTAGTGAGTAGAATTCTAATTGTTGATATTTTCCTGAATCCTGGCAATTTTAGATACTTTTTTGCCAGTTTTAGTTGCTACTAGCAGTGCCTTGATGGACTGTTTTCACCCATTTTAACTGTTTAGGACGCACGGAAACCCTAGCTGTCACAGCACCTACTAGCAGCCAGTGAAGCATATATACAGTAGACAACAGGGTTTGCATCAAGGTGGCAAAAACTCTTTTGAGGTCAAATTTGGTCTCTTGGCGAGTGCGACGCAAACCGACAAACATTCCCACCAGAGACAGGGTAATAGTCATGAAAGTTAGGGGACTGGCGATCGGCATTCGGCGCAGTACGATCGACATCAAAAAGTCGGGCAGAGCTACTGTGGGCAACAAATACTGAGATACCCAAAATCCAAATAAATCCCAAGTTTTTCCCGTTCCCATGCGGTTACGAACAATGAGCTGCCAGTAGTCAAGATAGCGCTGATAGCCACCTTCGGCCCAGCGATTGCGCTGATGCCAAAGAGCCTGGGCGTTGGTGACTCCTTCTTCAGATACGGGGGGAACAGCCAAAAATTCAATATCCCACCGCTCTAAGTGCAGCCTGATTGTTAAATCCAAATCGTCGGTAATCGTCTCCTCGTTCCAACCTCCGCAGCTTTCCAAGGCTGTGCGACGCATAAATTGACCGTTACCGCGCAATTCTCCAATACCACCGATCGCAATCCGTTGTTGTTGGAAAAAACTGTCTAGCGCCATTTCTGCTTCTTGGCTGCGAGTCCAAAAATTTAGGGGAGCATTGGCGATCGATTTTCTGACTTGCACAGCTCCAACTTGGGATCGATCGAACACCGGCAGTACCAAGCGCAGCAAGTCTGGTGTCACCGTCGCGTCCGCATCAAATACCCCCACAAATTCCCCGCGAGTCAGGGGTAAAACTTGATTCAGGGCTCCCGATTTGCCACCACTAGCATTGGCTCCTCTCCTCCATACTTTGAGTTGCGGGTACTGTTTGGTTAGCTGTTCCAATACCATAGGCGTACTGTCTGTGCTATTATCGTCGATCGCCCAAAGTTCATAACGGTCGATCGGGTAATCCAAATTACCAATGGACTGTACAAGTCTGGCAATTACCGCTTCCTCATTTTTCGCCGCTACCAGCAGCGACACGTAGGGCCAATCCTCTTGATTGGATTCTGAAAGAGGTGGCATTGTCGGCTTGGGTGAAGCAAACAAAAATCGAAATGCTTGCATCCACAGCAGTCCCGTCAATCCCCAGACTACCCAAGCACCCCAAGAAACCAAGTGCAAAGTAATCGTTCCGCCCCAAATCGCCGTCAGGAGTATAGCAGCTTTCCTCCGGCGTCCCTGGTATAATTTTTGAGGAAAAGAGGGAGAATTAGGCAACTCGATCGCTACCGTTGGAGCGCCTGTGGTTTCCACGTCAAACTTCCTTTCGCCACCGGAGGCTGTAGCAAATATCGTGCCTACCTTGGGGTTTGAGGTCAAACTCTCATGTTCTTCAGGAGCTAAATCAGGGATATCCAAGTTAAGCTCGCTGCGAACGTCGTTTTCTTGCCAAGAACTCTCCTGCATAGGTTACTTGATTCAATCACCAATAGTTTTGGATTTAGTAGACTTCTCCCAAAAATGCTGTCAAGGGCAGGCTGGATACCTACCCTACAGAATGATGAGAGATGCCTAGTAGAGATAAGTATCTACTCTATCAGTTTCTGGGATTTTGTCGAAAGCTGACCCAGAGGGCAACTCAGCCCCACTCTGCTGACACTGATGCTCTACCAATTTTTTTCCTAAGTAAATCCACCTAATTTAACCTCAGATACGGATGGCTAAACAGCTTGCTGAATGAGCATTTTTCCTTCTTTCTTGCACCCATCGATCTTTTACTTAACAAATATGTCTATTCCTCAACTCAAGCCCGCCGATGAAAAAGAATCAAAAGTCTATGCACCTTTTTTTCCAGAGCAGAGGCGCAAGTCTTTACCCTACGCTATAGCTCTCTACAAGCTCAAAACCTTGGAAGGTGCCAGAAAAATTGAAGGTGGCGAGGAGATTCCGTTTGTAGCTAGTTGGAATATTTCATCACTGCCGATCGATTTGACCCGCTGTCGAGTGTTGTTTGACGGCAATGCTGAACTCAGCTACGAAGTAACGATGCAAAGCTCTGATTTTGTGAATTGCTTGATTGAGGTACTGATGATTTTTCAGCGCACTCGCACCGTCGATTTTTCTAAAGTTTTTTACCGGAAGCTAATGCGGATGGATGAGTAATTTTTGCCACACCCCTACTCTCGAAATTCTGCAATAGACTGGCGCTGTAACTGGCGCACCAGTAGTGTAAATCGACCACCACAGGAACTTTACACTACTGGTGCGCCATTCCTATTTGACAAACCTGCAATAGTAAGTGATACCATTTTCATCAAGTCCTACTACAGATGTAGTTCTTAGCCCCCCCTTAATAAGGGGGGGTTGGGGGGGTAGATATGTAGCGCTACTTTATGAAATTGGTATGAGTTGTTCGATTATTTCATGTAAAAACTGCTGTATTTGTTGTCGAACAGCGCCCAAGCCTATTTCTGACATTTGTGTGCGATCGATCTGCAACACAAATTTCCCCAACTAAATATCAACTTTATATCCTAAGTATCACAATCCTGGACGCAAAAAACCTGGTTTATGAGAAAAAATCGTCGCTCTCTCGCCTGAGATTTTGACACCGAAACCGGGTTTTTGACCCCGCGGGCGTAAGTCCTGTATTAATATTTGTAAAAAAGTTACGTGATATTACTGATATAGCTTACGATCAAAATTAACTCATCTTAGTTAATTTCTCAGACAACCCATTGAATCATCAAACCTTTTATCAGCAAGTAATTTTAAAGAATCTTGCGCTGGAAGGGATTTAATATAAGTCCTGATTTTTGATTTTTGGCACTCTTGAGATGAGAACTAGACCGCCATGGTGGCGGTCTAGTTATCATGGTCAAAGTTTGGACGTAAGCGGCTCGAAGTCACATTAAATTATCCTAATTCCTTCTAGCCAATATTCTGTAGCAACGACTTAAGCAGCACAACGCCACACATCAGTTATTTTCATTACTCCTAAGTAATGAGTGAGCCAACAGGATAACAGGGAGCAAACGACATATACAGATTAAAACCGACAAATATTTGCAAAGAGGTAGATTATGACTCTGATCGCTAAAAATCTCAACCCTCCTGCTTTGACTGCCCAGCAACTTGCCGAATTTATTGTGGGAGATACAGGCAATGTCGTTCCGGGCAGTGCGAAATTTACGGGTGACAATCGGGCGGCTGGCACTTTCGGGGGAGGGATATCAGAAGGGATAAATGTCGAAGCAGGGGTGATTTTCAGCACCGGAGAGATTGCGAAGGCTAATGGGCCTAATAATTCAGACACCACGAGTTCCAACTTAGCGAGTGCCGGCGATCCAGTGACTCTCGACCCCCTTGTTGCTCCTGATACGACAAAAAATGCTGCTATTTTAGAGTTTGAATTCATACCCAAGCAAAGTCAGTTTAGTTTGGAATACGTGTTTGCTTCGGAAGAATACAATGAGTTTGTTAACAGTTACAACGATGTTTTTGCCTTTGTCCTGAATGGCATCAACATTCCCTTGATTCCTGGGACGAACCAACCAGTTTCCATCAACACTATTAATAAAAACAAAAACTCAGCATTTTACATAGACAACGACCCGACTACATTTGGTTTGGGGAAGACTCCTTATAATACGCAGTTTGACGGTTTTACCAAGTTGTTAACCGCTCAAGGAACCGCGATCCCGAATATCACGAATAAACTGAGGATTGCGATCGCCGACACTCGCGATAGTGCCTATGACTCGGCAATTTTCTTGAACGTTCCGCCCAGCTTCAATTTCTCCCAACCCACTTATCAAGTCAAGGAAGATGGGAAAGTTGTCGGGGCAGCAGTTACCATCAACCGCACAGGCATTACTAACGGAACTTCCAAGATTGACGTAAAATTAAGTAACGGCAGCGCCACAGGCGGGGCTACCTTGGGATTAGGGGTAGATTTTGTGTTCACCACCCAAACCGTCAACTTTGCCCCCAATCAAACCAGTGCCGAAATTATCGTTCCCATCAACGATGACAGCTTAGTTGAACCGACAGAAAATCTCACCCTGACATTAACAAATCCCGCCAATGCCAGGATCGGCATCACCCAGAATACTGCGACCTTAAATATTACCGACAACGACACCGCAGGGATTACCATTACCTCAAGCGGTGGCAACACGGCTGTCACCGAAAGTGGCACCACAGACACCTACACAGCGGTACTCAACAGCCAGCCGACAAGCCTAGTCATTCTGACTGTTAAACCGGACAAGCAGACAGACTTGGGGACTGGTGGGGGAAACCCGATCGCCCTCAACTTCAGCCCCGCTAACTGGAATGTCCCGCAAACCGTCACTGTCAAGGCAGTGGACGATGATATCACTGAAGCTAGTCCCCACACCAGCACGATTCTCCACACAGCCAGCAGTGCCGATCCCAACTACGACGGCAGTACCCCGCCTATCAGAATAGACGGTACTGCTATTGCTACCCTCACAGCTAACATCACAGACAACGACACTGCTGGCGTAAAAATTACCGAAACTGGCGGCACCACCAAACTCGGCGAAGGTGGGGCTAGCGATAACTATACGGCCGTGTTAACCAGCCAGCCAACGGCGGATGTTACCGTCACCGCCTCCCCAGACAGCCAAAGCGATGTGGGGGCTGGAGGGGGAAACCCGATCGCCCTGAAATTTACTCCCGACAACTGGAACGTGCCTCAATTGGTGACTTTGCAAGCCGTGGACGATACTGTAGACCAAGGCGCGCACACCAGTACGATCGCCCACAAAGTCACCAGTACAGACGCGAAATACAACCTGATTGCTACGGCCTCGGTGATTGCCCAAATTACCGACAACGATACCGCCGGAGTCACAATTACTCCTCAAAACACCAATGCTACCGAAGGCGGGGCCACAGGCAGTTACAAGGTAGCGCTGACTAGCAAACCGACTGCGCCAGTTAAGGTCAACTTCAATACGGGCTTTCAAATCGATTCGATTTCCACATTTACCTTCACCTCAGACAACTGGAATCTACCCCAGACAGTCACAGTGAAAGCTACCGACGACAGTTTAGTCGAAGGAACTCACAGCGCTAGCATCAGTCACAGCATTGACCCTAGCAGTGCTGCGGAATACAAGTCTGTGGCGATCGCGCCGGTTACAGTTTTGATCGTGGACAACGACACACCTACTGCTGCTGGAGTAAAAATCTCTCCTACAAGCACCACAGCGGCAGAAGGCGGTGTCAATGGCAGTTACAGTGCGGTATTGACTTCCCAGCCCAAAAATGACGTTAAAGTTAGCTTCGCCACAGACAGTCAAATCGAAGCGATCGCACCCTTCACCTTCACTAGCGCTAACTGGAACCTGCCTCAAACTGCGACAGTCAAAGCAGTGGACGACTCGGCAGTGGAAGGAACGCAGCTTAGCACCATCACTGCCACCGCTAGCAGTACCGACTCCGCTTACAACAAAATCGGCATTCCCAAAGTTGATGTATTGGTGATCGACAACGACTCCCCCGGCATCGCCGTCACTCCTAACAGCACCAATGCCGCAGAAGGCGGTGCAAAGGGCAGTTACAGCATTGTCCTCACCAAATCGCCGACAGCGCCTGTCATCGTCAATTTTGCCACCGGCAGTCAAATAGATGCGATTGCCGCCATCACTTTCACTCCGGTTAACTGGAATGTGCCGCAAACTGTCACCGTGACAGCTACCGATGACACTGTTATCGAAGGAGTTCACAGCGCCACAATCAGCCACAGCGTCGCCATAGGCAGTGCTGCTGAATACTTGCCAGTGGCGATCGCCCCCGTTAGTGTCAGCATCACCGACAACGACACAGCTACTACTCCTGCTGGCGTCACTGTTACTCAAACAGGCGGCAGCACCATTGTTGCCGAAGGTGGTGCAACCGACACCTATCAAGTAGCGCTCAACAGCCAACCCAAAAATGATGTTAAAGTTAGCTTCGCCACAGACAGTCAAATAGAAGCGATCGCCTCCTTCACCTTCACTAGCGCTAACTGGAACCTGCCTCAAACCGCCACAGTCAAAGCAGTGGACGACTCGGCTGTGGAAGGAACGCACCTGAGCACCATTATTTCCAGCGCTAGCAGTACAGATCTGGCTTACAACAAGATCGACATCCCCAAAGTTGATGTCTTGATTCTCGATAACGACTCCCCCGGCATTGCCGTCACTCCCACCAGTACCAATGCCGCAGAAGGCGGTGCAACGGGCAGTTACAGCGTGATTCTCACCAAGGCGCCGACGGCTAATGTCACCGTCAACTTCGCCGCGGGCAGTCAAATAGATGCGATCGCGCCTCTGGTTTTCACTCCCGCTAACTGGAATGCAGCGCAAACTGTCACCGTCAAAGCTACCGACGACACCATCGTGGAAGGAACCCACACCGGGTTGATTTTTTCCAGCGTCGCCCCCGACAGCGCTACCGAATACTTGCCAGTGGCGATCGCGCCCATTAGCGTCACCATCGCTGACAACGACATCGCCCCGCCGACACCGACACCAATCATCAATTTTTCGCCCACCATTATCGTGCCGCCGACACCGACACCAGTCATCAATTTTTCGCCCACAATTATCGTGCCACCGACACCGACACCAGCCATCAACTTTTCGCCCACAATTATCGTGCCACCGACGCCGACACCCCCACCAACTCCTGCGCCGACACCGACTCCCCCACCGACGCCGACACCAACCCCAACCCCCCTCTCGGAAACAACTCCTGTCCTAACCCCGCAGCCAACCGAAGATCCAGATTGCATTTGCGGGCAAATTACCTTACCGGAGATCGGGCGTCTTCAGGGTTTCAATCCTGTTGACAACAACCTGGTTGGTGGAGATACAAACGAGACGGTTACTGGCGGCAGTGGCGGTGACGGCATCAATGGTTTGCCTGGAGACGATGTTCTTGTGGGTTTGGCTGGGAACGACAACCTCTTTGGGGGATTGATCAGCAACATTCCTGTTGGGCCTTCTGTCGATCGCGACTTGCTAGACGGTGGACCCGGTGACGACTACCTCAACGGTCAAGCAGGCTACGACACCCTGTTCGGCGGCGAGGGCAACGACGCTGGTTTCGGTGGCAAAGATAACGACGCTATCTGGGGCGGACTCGGTGCTGACACCCTTGAGGGCGAGGAAGGAAACGATACTCTTTACGGTGGCACGAACAGCCAATCTGACCGCGATCGCGCCGGAAACGACTTGTTATTCGGTGGCACAGGAAATGACTTACTCTACGGTCAAGATGCCTCTGATAGTCTTTCTGGCGGTGAGGGAAGCGATACTGCCCGTGGTGGCAAAGGGAACGATGTAATTTTAGGCGATAGTGGCAGCGACTCGCTGTTGGGCGACCAAGGCAATGACTCTATCTGCGGCGGCGAGGGCGATGACACGGTGTATGGGGATATCGGCAGCGCCCTGCCTGTCGGGGTTGTTGGCGGTCAAGACCAAGTGTGTGGCGGGGAAGGCAATGACCTGCTGTTCGGCAATGAAGGGAGCGATACCATCAACGGCGATGCTGGCAACGATACGATTTTGGGGGGCAAAGACAGTGACAGCTTGGTCGGCGGTGCTGGCAACGACGTGTTGATTGGCGATGAGGGCAGTGATACTTTGCTCGGTGGCAGCGGGCGCGATTTATTTTTCTTGACATCAGGACAAGGAAGTGATACCATTTCTGATTTCAGGAAAGGGGAAGATTTGCTAAGTTTAGCCGGCGGTTTGACTTTCGCTCAACTGAGCATTAGCCACAGTACAAACGGGCAAGATGCCAGTCCCACTACATTCATCAGAATTGCCAACTCTGGGGAACTCTTAGCCGTTTTGAATGGGGTGCAAGCAAGCGCGATCGCGCCCTCAGATTTCGTTCAAATTTTGCGACTCGGTAGTTGAGAAGACAACGCCTACGGCGCTGGCGATCCAAACTCAATCTACAGCCCTTGAACTTCGATCGGGCTGGCATCGAATCAACCTTTGGGCGATCGAAATGCCAGCCCACTGCACCAGACAATTGATCTGTTTAGGCAAGATCTACCAGTCCCCTCCTAAACAGTTTATTGCTGGCAGCACCAGATATCAGTTTGAACGATCGCGCTCCCACTAACCATTAATCACTAATAATACATATCGATTTAAAATTATAAATCGAGTATAATACTATTGCAAAATTGAGTGGCAGTGCAGAAATACTGTTGAATAAACTAAATTTATTGAAATATAACGGTTCTCAAAGCAGTGAAGTTCAAAATAGAGAGGTTGGGTTGAGGTTCCCGTTACCCAATTCTTCATTTAAAATAAGGTGTTGGGTTTGGCGATCGCAAGAGTCTAACCTACTTCATCTATTTGAGAAACGCTATAGACAGGTGCAAATTGAGGAGTAAAGGCTTACCGAAATTGACTAAATATTTACTGATCGGTTCTACTAAAGCTTACAGTGGCAAGTCCGCTATCGCCCTGGGGATAGCACTCGGACTCCGGGAACAAGGATTGACCGTCGCCTACGGCAAACCCCTGGGAACTTCTTTTAACTCTGATGAACCTGGTGCCGAAGAGGAAGACGTGCGCTTCGCGATCGAGACCCTGAAGCTCAAAGATACCCAAATGCCATCTACTCTGCTTGCTTTGGACGAAGAAACTGTTCACAAGCGACTGCGAGGAGAAGATCGGACTGATTACCGCCAGTCTCTAGCGGAATATGTCCAAGGCCAAAGTACAGACTTAGTGCTGCTAGAAGGTCCTGCTAATTTAGAGGAAGGCAGTCTGTTTGACTTGTCTTTGCCTCAAGTGGCCCAGGCCGTTGATGCCTCTGTGCTGCTGGTGACACGCCCGATCGATCTGTTTGTAGATGATTTGCTTTCAGCTAAGCAACGTTTAGGTTCCCGTTTGCTAGGTGTCGTCCTCAACGACGTTCCCTCCGACAAACTCGAATCCATCGCCTCCACTGTGCGACCTTTTCTGGAAGCACAAGGAATTCCAGTGCTGGGAATGCTACCGAGAAGCGCTTTGCTACGCAGTGTCAGCGTCAAAGAACTGGTTCACCAATTGAAAGCTGAGGTACTGTGTCGCCCAGACCGTTTGGATTTGATGGTCGAAACCTTGACAATTGGTGCAATGAATGTTAGTTCCGCTCTCAAGTATTTCCGCAAAGCCAGAAATATGGCAGTGGTGACAGGGGGCGATCGCACCGACATCCAGTTAGCAGCTCTGGAAAGCTCTACTCAGTGCTTAATTCTCACAGGACACTTGCCTCCTTCTCCCCTAGTCATCGGCAGAGCAGAAGAAATGGAAATTCCAGTGTTGTCGGTGGATTTAGATACCTTAACCACTGTGGAAATTATCGACAGTACCTTTGGCAACGTGCGCCTGCACGAGACCATTAAGGTGGAATGCGTTACTCAACTAATGGCAGAGCATTTTGACATTAACGCACTGATGGCTTCCCTAACCCTGGGTGATTAAATTCCTATCTAAGGAAAAAATAAGTAGCCAGAAGCAAACAGGAAGTCTCAATTTTTGATTCTTCCTACTTCTGCTTTTGAGTCAGACGATCGTTGACTGTGCCGAAACCATAGGAGTGGTAAAATTCAACCTTCGGCCGGCCGATACCAACATTCTGGACTCAATCAGTTTTTAATCGCCCAAACCATTGATTTTATGGCATTGGCCTTCTTCCTTGTGGCTTTTTGCTGGTTCCGGCTGGTATATTTGTGATGAGAGGATATATTCCTCATCCAGTCCGATCGGGTAAATCTGTAATTCTTAACTTCTTTTTAGCTGCAATAGCTATTCCGTCTGCTAGAATCCACAACGTAGTTTTATTTAATTTAATAAATTCTTTGAGTCAATCAATTGAGCTACCCAGAGTTGATGATTTTTTACAAGAACTTGCGGCAATCCAGCAAACAAGCTCCAAGCGGCTTGCTCTTTTGGGTTCTCGCCATGTTCCCATTACCCACCAGCAGCTAATTGAGATGCTGAGCTACGCCTTAGTTTTGTCTGGTAATCAGCTCATAACTTCTGGCGCTACAGGCACCAATTCAGCAGCGATTCGGGGGGCGATGCGAGCAGATCCCAATCTGCTGACCGTGATTTTGCCACAAAGCATGAGCCGCCAGCCACGAGAGTCTCGCGAGCAGCTAGAACAAGTGATACATTTGGTAGAAAATCCCAAAAATGACAGTTTGTCTCTCCCAGAAGCAAGCGCCCTGTGCAATCAGGAGATTATTTCTCGGTGTCAGCAACTGCTCTGTTTTGCTTTTCACGAAAGTCACACTTTGCTGAAAACTTGTCAGGATGCAGAGGAACAGCGCAAAGTCGTTACTCTGTTCTATTTTGATTGAAATACGAGGCGGATAATGCTATTAGGATTACCTGTTTCGGTTATTTTGCTTGATTGTATTGTTGCTGCGGCCGCCCTGGTGTACGCCCCGTTTTTGGTGGTTGCCTACGCCCGCTTGCAGTTAGGCTACGATCGAGCAGCGCCCCGCGCTATGTTTGAGAAATTACCTGCTTACGCTCAACGGGCTACTTGGGCTCACCAAAATTCCTTTGAGACGTTTATGCTGTTTTCAGCGGCAGCTTTGATGGCTTTTGTGACGGGGGTAGATTCGGAGGCGGCTGGTTGGGCTGCGATCGCTTTTACGATCGCCCGGTTGTTGTTTTCAGTTTTCTATATCCTGAATATACCACTGGGGCGATCGCTCATGTTTGCCATTAGTTCTTCTTGCACTGTCACTCTATTTTATTTCAGTTTGATGGCTGTTAATAACTAATTGTTATTGGTGATTGGTTGTTGGTGATTGGTGATTGGTTGTTGGTGATTGGTTGTTGGTGATTGGTTATTGGTTATTTGTATTAATTCCAATCGCCAATCTCCCCATTTCCTCCCCCCTTGGGGGGGGTAAGCCAATTCCCAATTCCCAATCCCCAATTCCCAATTCCCAATTCCCCATTCCCCATTCCCAATTCCCCATTCCCAATTATCATTTTATGGCAGCCAGTTATTCCTTTGATATTGTGAGCGACTTCGACCGTCAAGAATTAGTTAATGCTGTTGACCAAACAACACGGGAAATTCAAAGTCGCTACGACCTGAAAGACACCAAAACCACCGTGGAATTAGGTGCTGAATCCATTATTGTCAATACCGACAGTGAATTTACATTGGATGCAATTCACACTGTTTTGCAAACTAAATCTGCCAAACGCAATTTGTCTCTGAAAATTTTTGATTATGGCAAAATTGAAGCTGCTAGTAACAGTCGGGTTCGTCAAGAAATTAAACTCAAAAAAGGAATTGACCAGGAAATTGCTAAAAAGATTACTAAATTAATTAGAGATGAATTTAAAAAGATTCAAGGATCGATTCAAGGCGATGCGGTGCGGGTTTCTGCCAAGGATAAAGATGATTTGCAGTTGGTAATTCAACGATTGAAGCAAGAAGATTACCCCGTAGCTTTGCAGTTTACCAATTATAGGTAAAGTTTTGAAAGCTAACTCAAAGATGCAATGGAGATCTAGCCGAATTTTAGTTAGCCACCAATTCCCTAACCAAATGTGCCAAACGCTCTGCACTGTCTGTCACAGCTAATTGAGTAGCAGCTTGGGACATTTTTGCCAAATGTTGAGTGTCGCTGAGTAAATGTAAAACTTTACTTTGCAAAATATCAGCAGTCAATTCACTTTGACGAAATACCAAAGCTGCTCCCGAAGCGGCAAACACTTCGGCATTAAAATTTTGGTGGTTGTCCGCGGCGAAAGGAAAAGGAATTAAAATAGCAGGCATTCCAGTCACTGCTAATTCTGTCATAGCACTAGCACCCGATCGACTAATTGCTAAATTTGCCCGGTGCAATAAACCAGCCACATTATCATAAAATGGCATCGATATATATTGTGCGTGCTGCAAACTTTCAGCATCCGGGTCATTATTTCCGGTGAGGTGAACCACCCAAGCACCAGCATCAAACCAAGATCGAGCACACTGTCTCACTAACTTATTAACTGCGACAGCACCTTGAGAGCCACCCATGACTAAAATTACAGGTACGTTGTCAGGAATTGGTAAATTGAGAGGTTCGTGAGTCAGGAATTGCGATCGCACGGGCGTACCAGCAAACACAGTTTTGGCGCGGGGTAAATACTGGGCTGCGGCTTCAAACCCGATCGCCACTGCACTGCAAATAGGACTAAACCAACGAGTCACCTTACCCGGAAAAACATTAGATTCGTGAAGAATCACCGGCAAACCCAAAGAGCGAGCCGCCAAAATTGCGGGTGCTGCGATGTAACCTCCGGTAGTAAATACTCCGTGAAAATTTCCCTGTTTGAGCAATCGGCGCACTTGCAGAATCGAGCTGGCGAGACCACCTAAAATTCGCACTGTACCGAGTCCCAATCGCTGCTGAAAGCCTTCAACGGCGATGGTGTGGAGGGGGTAAAGGGGCGAGACTAACTGAGTCTCCATGCGGTCGGGAACTCCCAGCCATTCGATGTGACAGTCATGCAACTGTTCAGCGGTGGCGATCGCCGGAAATAAATGTCCTCCTGTGCCACTAGCTGCAATCAACAACCGGATAGGGGATTTTGTCAAGGTATTTGTCTCTGTTACAAGTTCCACAGCTCGATCGATTTTGGGTTTAGGGTTTTAGATTATTATGCTGATTTTTCCGGCAGTTTCAGCCAATTTCTCATCAGCCATCTAAAATTAGATAGTGCCGTGTTCCGCTCAGTTGTCAGTCTTCGTTGCAGGCGAACCATGGTCCGCTTCGCGACCCCTGACAAATAACCAAATTATCATCTAATGCGTAATTTTTTGAATTTAGTGCCAAGTGTATCTCAGTATTGGACCAGCCATCGGCACAAAAAAGCCGATCGCCCGTACATCCGCTTGTCGGTTGTTTGGAATGTAGTCGAAGGCTCGATCGCCCCTTTGTTGATCTGTTTGACAGTTCTCAGTAGTAGCATACTGCATCCGGCTGCTGTCAGAGCCCAAGGAGTGCGGGAGGCGAATCCAAGAGTACAAGCTCAAACCCCTACAGCGGCACCGGCTGAATTGACAAAACTGCTAACAGAAATTGACGCAGCGGCAAATCGTCGCGATGTCAAAGCAGTCATGGCCTTTTATGGTCAAAATTTCACTCATTCTGACGGATTCAACAGTCAGAATATGGAAACAGCATTAACTCAACTTTGGCAGCGCTATCCCAGTTTAAATTACCGCACAGAGATCAAATCTTGGAAAGCCGAAGCCAGCGCGATCGTTGCTGAAACCGTGACTACAATCGCCGGCACTCAGAAAAAAGACGGTAGAGACTTAACTCTCAAAGCTACTATTCGTTCTCAGCAACGCTTTGAAGGTCAAAAAATAGTCAAACAAGAGATTTTAGCAGAACAAACTCAGGTTAGTTCTGGCAAAAATCCTCCCACGATTCAAGTGAACTTGCCAGAGCAAGTTAAGGTGGGTGAAGACTACCATTTTGATGCAATTGTTCGAGAGCCGATCGGGGATGATATTTTAATAGGAACAGTGGTGGAAGCACCAGTCGGCGATCAAACATCCATCAAGCCGCCACAAGTCGATTTAGAGTTGTTAAATTCCGGGGGAATTTTTAAAGTAGGTAAAGCTCCAGCCACACCGGAAAATCGGTTGGTTTCAGCAGTATTGATGCGACAAGGTGGTATAACCACAGTCACTGTGCGCTTACGAGTTGTCAAGTAAAGATGTTATTGGTTATTGGTAACAGGTTATTGGCAAAAATTAAATAACTAATAACTAATAACTAATAACTAATAACTAATAACTAATAACAAAAATGATTTATATCCAAAATCAAATTGTTTTAATTACGGGTGCCAGTAGCGGTATCGGAGCAGCCTGTGCCAAGATATTTGCTAGGGGTGGGGCTAAACTAATTTTAGCAGCGCGGCGCATCGACAAGCTCGATCGACTGGCAAAAGAACTGGTAGAAACCGGATTAACAGCATCGGCCAACCAAATTTATTTGCTAGAGTTAGACGTGCGCGATCGCCCAAAAGTCGAATCGGCTGTAAATACACTTCCCGAAGCTTGGAAAGCGATCGATATTTTGATTAACAACGCCGGGTTAAGTCGAGGCTTAGATAAACTGCACGAAGGGAACTTTCAAGACTGGGAAGAAATGATTGATACCAATGTAAAAGGCTTGCTTTACATGACTCGCTACATCGTACCCGGAATGGTAAATCGAGGTCGCGGTCACATAGTCAATATTGGTTCCATTGCCGGTCGCGAAACCTACCCAAAAGGCAATGTTTATTGTGCTTCCAAAGCGGCAGTAAAAGCAATTTCCGAAGGGTTAAAACAAGACCTGTTAGGAACACCAGTCCGAGTAACACACATAGAACCCGGGTTAGTGGAAACAGAATTTAGCAATGTTAGGTTTCACGGCGACACAGAAAAAGCCAAAAATGTCTATCAAGGATTAACACCGCTGACTGGTGATGATGTAGCCGATGTCGTGTATTTTTGTGCGACGCGATCGCCCCACGTTAATATTAGCGAAATTTTGCTAGTTCCCACAGACCAAGCCACTGCAACCTTAGTTCATCGAAAATAGTTTGGATGTTTGAGAGGAAACTTTCCGGATCTAAATAGCATCCCCAGGAAAGTAGATAGGTAGATGCACCCTGATTGATTGATAACTCCCGACCAAATTTGGCCGGGTTTTTTTTGTCGATGACAGCCACAGCGCCAAACATCTCCATCCCTCGAAGAGTCAAAAAAACCTAATTCATCCTGAACATCCCTCCAGCCCATGAAAAGTAAATAAAGATGCACCCTGATGAATCAACCCCAGCCAAATTTGGCCGGGGTTTTTTTTGTCTACTAAAGCCACAGCGCCAAACATCTGAGTCCCTAGGAGGTGAAAAAAATCAAATTCATCCTGAAAGAGGTCTGAACATACCGGAGACTTAATTAGTAGATGCACCCTGATTAATTAACTCCCGACCAAATTTGGCCGGGTTTTTTTTGTCTACTAAAGCCACAGCGCCAAACATCTGAGTCCCTCGGAGGTGTTTTCTCTCCCCGGAGATCCCCCCCAACCCCCCTTAAAAAGGGGGGAGAAAGAAGCTCTTTCGTCCCCCTTAAGAAGGGGGATGCGAGGGGGATCGGGATCTGATGGATCAGGCAAGAAAACACGCCCTAGGAGGTAAAAAAAATCAAATTCATCCTGAAAGAGGTCTGAACATACCGGAGACTTAATTAGTAGATGCACCCTGATTAATTAACTCCCGACCAAATTTGGCCGGGTTTTTTTTGTCTACTAAAGCCACAGCGCCAAAAATCTGAGTCCCTCGGAGGTGTTTTCTCTCCCCGGAGATCCCCCCAACCCCCCTTAAAAAGGGGGGAGAAAGAAGCTCTTTCGTCCCCCTTAAGAAGGGGGATGCGAGGGGGATCGGGATCTGATGGATCAGGCAAGAAAACACGCCCTAGGAGGTAAAAAAAATCAAATTCATCCTGAAAGAGGTCTGAACATACCGGAGACTTAATTAGTAGATGCACCCTGATTAATTAACTCCCGACCAAATTTGGCCGGGTTTTTTTTGTCGATGACAGCTAAAGCTTCACAAATAGCGATCGACTCACAGCAGCCCATCGCCGCCTAAAAGCTGCTGTTTTTTCAGGTGGTTCGGTTTAAAATATCGCCTGGAAAGGTTTTGCAGTTGGTTGTCCCTTCCTTGATTGTTTTGAGGTAAAATCACCACAAAAACATCCTAAAATGATATTAAAAGCAATGGCGGTCAGATAACCAATCACCCATAGCCAATAACCAATGCAGTCGATCGCACTTTCCCAGACTCACCTATTATCCATCCGCAGCCACGCTGAAAACACCTACCCTGAAGAGTGCTGCGGTTTGTTGTTAGGTACGATCGCGGACAATGTTAAAACCTTAGTAGAAGTTTGGCCAACCAAAAATGCCTGGAGTGCGGAAACTGAAGATAATTGCTCAGACTCAAAATTATTGACAAAAAAACGCAGATATGCTATATCGCCACAAGATATGCTGAAGGGAATGAAAGATGGGCGCGATCGCAATTTAGAAATTATCGGCATCTACCATTCTCACCCAGATGGTCAGGCAATACCATCAGAGTGCGATCGCAGCCTAGCCTGGCCGCAATACTCCTACATCATTGTGTCCGTTCCACAAGGCCGTTGTGAAGACGTCCGCAGTTGGACTCTAGACAGAGAAAACAAATTCCAAGCCGAGGAAATCCTCACATTAGATTAAGAAATAATTACTAAAAATCACAAACACGCAAAACTGCGAAAGATTTAGATAGGATATAATTCAAAATCGGCGCTACACAGAATATCATGCTAAATCCTAATCTGGACGAGATCCAGCTCAACAAAGAAGAATACGAACGCTACTCTCGCCACCTAATCCTGCCAGAAGTTGGATTGGATGGGCAGAAGCGTCTCAAAGCTGCCAGCGTACTCTGTATCGGCACAGGAGGACTCGGTTCACCACTGCTGCTGTATTTAGCAGCGGCAGGGATTGGCCGCATTGGTATTGTAGACTTTGATATTGTTGACACTTCCAACTTGCAGCGACAGGTAATTCACGGCACATCTTGGGTAGGAAAACCCAAGATTGAATCGGCTAAAAATCGGATTTTAGAAATCAATCCTTTGTGTCAAGTTGATTTGTACGAAACTCGCGTTAGTTCCGAAAATGCGATCGCCATTGCGACACCCTATGACATCATCATCGATGGTACAGACAACTTCCAGACTCGCTACTTGATGAACGACGTTTCCGTGCTATTAAATAAGCCCAACGTCTACGGTTCCATCTTCCGATTTGAAGGACAAGCAACAGTTTTCAACTACGAAGGTGGCCCGAATTACCGAGATTTGTACCCAGAACCCCCACCGCCGGGGATGGTACCTTCCTGTGCAGAAGGTGGCGTTTTAGGCGTATTACCAGGAGTCATTGGCTGCATTCAAGCAACTGAAGCGATCAAAATTATCTTGGGTCAAGGCACTACTTTGAGTGGCCGACTGTTGCTGTACAATGCCTTAGACATGACATTCCGGCAGTTAAAACTGCGGCCAAATCCAGTGCGCCCAGTCATTGAAAAGTTAATCGATTACGAACAATTCTGCGGCATTCCTCAAGCCAAAGCAGAGGAAGCAAAAATACAAGTTGCTGAGATGACTGTCACGGAACTTAAGCAGTTAATCGATAGCGGTGCGAAGGATTTTCTGCTGCTAGATGTTCGGAATCCTAACGAGTATCAAATTGCTAAAATTCCTGGGTCAGTATTAGTACCATTACCAGATATTGAAAATGGCAATGGTGTTGAGAAAGTCAAGGAATTGTTGAATGGCCACCGATTAATTGCACATTGCAAAATGGGCGGGCGTTCTGCGAAGGCTTTGGGTATTTTGAAAGAAGCTGGTATTGAGGGGATTAATGTTAAGGGCGGAATTACGGCTTGGAGTCAAGAAGTAGACCCCTCAGTGCCTCAATATTAAGTCAAATCAAATCCGTTTGCATCGGAATCAAATCTCTCCCCCTACTCTGCTTCCTCTGCGTACTCTGCGGTTAAATCATATCAATTCGGGTTGTATCGGAATGATTTAACCGCGAAGGCGCTAAGGACGCGAAGGAAGAGAAGAGAGAGTTTAATACAGGACGATGCAGAGAGGATTTTATATCATATCGTTGACCGTTGTATCGGAATGATTTAACCACAGAGAACACAGAGGACACAGAGAAAGAGTAGAGAGAAATAATAATTCCCATGTCAACGGATTTGATATCATTCCGATACAAGCGGAAACTAGATCAAAAATAATGCTGTGTCCCTACCCAATAGAGATATTGGGTAGGGACACATCAGTGCTGTGTCCTATATTACAGGACTCTCTATTAAACGCTGAAAGCGAGTTCAGGTAATTTGGGTTCCGATGAGTCACCGGGTAATACCTTCACTACACCGTTTTCATCGACATCTACGATCGCACTTTGGCCTTCTTTTAGCCTACCAGACAACATTTCCTCAGCCAGTACATCTTCCAGCAATCGCATAATTGCGCGCCGTAATGGTCGGGCACCATAACTGGGGTTGTAGCCTTCTTTAACTAACAGTTCCTTGAATGCTTCTGTGACAGACAAGGTAATTTCCTGTTCTGTTAAGCGGCTGAAAAGTTGCTGCAACATGATGTCAGCAATCTGCTTAATTTCTTGTGTGTTCAACTGGCGGAAGACGATAATTTCATCCAAGCGGTTGAGAAATTCTGGACGGAAAAACTGTTTGAGTTCCTCATTTACCAAATTCCGAACTCGGTTATATTGACCATCGGCTGCATCTTCAGCAAAGTCAAAACCGAGGCCACCGCCACCTTTTTCAATCACTTTAGAACCGATGTTTGAGGTCATAATCAGCAGGGTATTCTTGAAGTCTACTGTCCGACCTTTGGCATCAGTCAGGCGGCCGTCTTCTAAGATTTGCAGCATCATGTTGAAGACATCGGGGTGGGCTTTTTCGATTTCATCGAACAAGACTACCGTGTAAGGACGGCGACGGACTGCTTCTGTGAGTTGGCCGCCTTCATCGTAGCCGACATAACCCGGAGGCGAACCGATAAGTTTGGAAACTGTGTGGCGTTCCATATACTCGGACATATCTAACCGAATCATGGCTTCTTCGGAACCGAAGAAATAAGCTGCTAAAGCTTTGGTGAGTTCGGTTTTGCCGACGCCTGTGGGGCCGGAAAAGATGAAACTGGCGATCGGGCGATTTGGATTTTTCAACCCTACCCGCGCGCGACGGATCGCCTTAGAAACTGCGGTGACAGCTTCTTCTTGACCGATTAAACGCTGGTGCAAAGTGTCTTCCATGTGCAGCAGCAATTCCGATTCGGATTCTGTCAGTTTGCTGACTGGTACTCCCGTCCAATTCGCCACGATGTGGGCGATGTCTTCTTCGGTGACGATGGGAGAGATTCTGACTTGGCTTTTGTTGATTGTCGCTTCGGCGATTTCGGCTTCGATTGCTAATTCGCGATCGCGCAATTTGCTAGCTTTCTCGAAGTCTTGTTCCCGAACAGCGATATCCTTTTCTTTGCTGACAGCCGGCAGTTGTTTTTTAAGTTCTTTAACTTCTGGCGGGGTTTGCGAATTCAGCACATGAACGCGGGAACCTGCTTCGTCAATTAAGTCGATCGCCTTGTCGGGCAAAAATCGATCGTTAATGTACCTGTCTGAAAGTGTAGCTGCTGCTTCTAAAGCTGCATCGGAAATTGTCAGTTTGTGATGTTGTTCGTAAGCCGATCGCAAACCATACAATATTTCGATCGTTTCCGCCACACTCGGTTCGCCAACTTTGATTGGTTGGAACCGCCGTTCTAAGGCTGCATCGCGCTCAATGTATTTGCGATATTCGTCTAGGGTAGTAGCACCGACACACTGCAATTCCCCTCTAGCTAATGCTGGTTTGAGCATATTGGAGGCATCCATACTGCCTTGAATTGCCCCTGCACCCACTAAGGTATGAATTTCATCAATTACCAGAATAATGTTGCCTGCTGCGCGAATTTCCGCCATTATTTTCGTCAGGCGTTCTTCAAATTCGCCACGGAATTTTGTCCCTGCAATCAGCGAACCCATATCGAGGCTGATTACTTGTTTGTCTTCCAAAATTTCCGGCACATTTCTGTTAACAATCCGCTGGGCCAGTCCTTCGGCGAGGGCTGTTTTGCCTACTCCCGGTTCGCCGACTAGCACGGGGTTATTCTTCGTGCGGCGGCCTAGCACTTGAATGACGCGCTCGATTTCGTTTTCGCGACCCACGACAGGATCTAGTTTACCTTCGGCTGCTAACTTGGTGAGGTTTGTGCCGAATTCTTCTAGAGTCGGGATTTTGCGATCGGTACTTTGACGGCCTCCAGAAACCGCAGCCACTTCTCCCACTGCACGAATTACCTGAGTGCGGACTCTGGATCGATCGATCCCCAAGTTTTGCAGCACTTTTGCCGCCACACCTTCATCGTCTTGGATCAGTCCCAGTAAAATATGTTCGGTGCCGATGTAATTGTGCCCTAGCTGCCGCGCTTCATTCAGCGCCGTCTCAAAAATCCGCTTCACGCGAGGCGTAAACGGAATTTCAGGGGGTAGGAAGCCGGAACCTCTGCCGATGATATTTTCGATTTCATTGCGCGCCTCTTTCAAGTTGAGGCCCATTTCCAGTAAGACTTTTGCAGCGATGCCAGTGCCTTCGCCCACAAGTCCCAAGAGGATTTGCTCAGTGCCCACAAAATTATGGCCGAGGCGACGCGCTTCCTCTTGGGCTAGCATTATTGCTTTAATGGCTTGTTCTGTAAAGCGTTCAAACATATTTTCCTATCCTACTAACTTGGCGAGGGCTGTATCGCTGCTGGTGAGGAGCGATTTTGAGTAATACACAAATTATATATGTAAATTTTTGTGTATTTACTTCAATATAATGTATCGCTGCTGAGGATGTGCCGACAGTGGGGAGAGCCGAATAGTAGGGGGGTGGTTGCCGTCCGCTACTTAGTTGGGATATTAATGAGAAGGAATCTCAGAATAATTACATAATTACCAATATTCTATATCGGAATCATGTAGGTGTCACCAGCTCGACATATCAACGTTTTCCTGGTTTTCACCTAACCATACCATGATTGCCATGTCAAGTATAAATCTCTAATCCACTGAATTATTTGGAAAAGCCCATGCCCTTTCGCTCGCAATACCAAATCCATTCTACTTTGTACGAAGGTATAGAAACCATTATTTACCGAGGAAATATTCCTCAGCAGCAGCAAACAACCATACTCAAGATCCTAAAAGGAGAATATCCTACCCTCGATGCCATTACTCGCATTAAGCATGAGTACCGGATTCGGGAAAACTTAGACCATCCTAGTCTAGTGAAAGTCCTGAGCCTGAAAAGTTATAACAACCGCTTGGGCTTGCTTTTAGAAGATTTTGGTGGCGAATCAGTCGATCGACTAATGTCGAGACAAAAGCTCGAAATCATTACTTGTTTGAAGATTGCGATCGCGATCGCCAACAGCTTACAATACCTGCATCTTCAAAATATTATTCATAAAGATATCAAACCCAGCAACATTATTATCAACTCTCAAACAGGAGTGATTAAATTAACCGATTTCGGTATTGCTTCGCAATTGCCTAAAGAAAATTCGCAAATCAATAATTTTAACTCAACCGTCGGTACTTTTGCTTATATGTCTCCCGAACAAACAGGGAGAATGAACCGATTTCTAGACTACCGCACCGACTTCTATTCCCTAGGAGTTAGTCTGTATGAAATGCTAACAGGTGAATTACCATTTCCCAGCAACGACCCCTTAGAAATAGTTTACAGTCACATAGCCTCGCCAGCCATTTTGCCCGACCAAATAAATTCCAAAATTCCGCGGAGTATTTCACAAATAGTCATGAAATTGATGGCAAAAAATGCCGAAGACAGGTATCAAAGCGCCGCCGGATTATTAGCAGATTTAGAAAAATGTTTACATCAATTAACGAACCAGGGAGAAATTACTGATTTCTGCCCAGGAAAATTAGATATATTAAGTCAGTTATGGATTCCCCAAAAATTGTACGGACGGGAAAAACAAGTAAGCGAATTATTAGCCGCCTTTGGACGAGTAGCTAATCCCGTCGATGAAAATTCTTCCCATTCCCAAATCGAACTGATGTTAGTATCTGGTTATTCAGGTATCGGCAAATCAGCGGTAGTTAAAGAAATTCATAAACCCATTACCCGACAGCGGGGCTATTTTATTTCCGGTAAATTTGACCAATTCCAGCGGAATATACCTTACGCATCCTTAATTCAAGCTTTTCAATCTTTGTTCCAGCAATTACTTACAGAAAACAGCAAAAATGTACAAAACTGGAAACATAAACTTTTAGCCACACTCGGTGATTCGGCACAAGTAATTATTGACGTAATTCCTGAACTAGAATTGCTGATTGGTAAACAGCAACCAGTCGCTGAACTTGCCCCAAAAGAAGCCCAAAATCGCTTCAACAGGTTATTCAAAGATTTAATTCATGTATTTGCACGGAAAGAGCATCCATTAGTCATATTTCTCGATGACTTGCAGTGGGCAGATTCAGCGACATTGAAATTAATTGAATTATTGGCTACAAATACTGACACGAAATATTTGTTATTAATTGGAGCCTATCGGGATAATGAAGTTAACTCGACACATCCTTTGATGCAAACAGTCAAACATATTCAGGAACAAGGAACTATTGTCAATAAATTAGTATTAAAACCCCTCGATTTAGACCAGGTTAATAGATTGATGTCTGACACATTAAACAAATCAGAATTGTGTCAAAATTTAGCTAGCTTACTGTGGAATAAAACTGGTGGAAATCCATTTTTTTTAAATCAGTTAATCAAAGCTATTTATCAAGAAAATCTCTTAAAGTTTGATTTTTATCAGGCTGAATGGCAGTGGGACATAGAAGCTATTCAAGCTATTGGAATTACAGATAAAACTGTAGTAGAACTATTAGTAAGTCGCCTGCAACAACTACCAAAAATCACACAAGATATTTTACAATTAGCTGCTTGTATCGGAGACCATTTCACTCTAAATGTTCTGTCTACAATTAACAAAAAGTCTGTGTCAGTCACTGGCTTGGAATTATGGGATGCTTTGCAAGCCGGGTTGATACTTCCTTTGAATGAAAGCTACCTGATTCCTTTACTTTTCGATGGAAAAGAAGCAATTGATTTAAGCTTCAACCCTGCCCTAGTAGGTTATAAATTTTTACACGATCGAGTCCAGCAAGCAGCTTATTCTCTGATTCCCGATAGTGACAAAAAAGCTACCCATATGAGCATAGGTAAATTGCTCTTGGAAAGCACGCCCCACGATAAATTAGAGGAAAATATTTTTGATATTGTTAATCAATTGAATGTGGGAATTGACAACATCGAAGCGGTACTTGAAAAGACCGAGATGGCAGAATTAAATCTGATTGCTGGACGTAAGGCAAAAGCTGCTAATGCTTGCGAAGCTGCTGTCAAATATTTGAATGCAGGAATGTCACTCTTAGCATCTGATAGTTGGGTTAGTAACTATGATTTGACACTTCAATTCTATGTAGAATTGGCAGAATCAGAATGTTTCAATACTAATTTCGAGCAAGCAACAGCTTTGGTTGAAGTAGTTTTAAGTTGTGCGAAAGATAGACTCGATCGCATGAAAGTGTATCAGATTCAAATACAGATATTTCAAGCTCAAAGCCAGATGTTGAAAGCTGTGGAAACTGGCATTGAAGTCTTGAATATTCTGGGGTTACAATTATTAGACGAAAACCTAAAAATTCCTAACTTGCCGAGCATTGATGATGTAGAAAACCTGCCAGAAATGACAGATCCCTATCAACTAGCAGCTTTGCAAATACTAATAGCTATCTATCCTCCTGCTTATATTGCCAAACCAGAAATTGTGTCGCCCCTCGTCTTGACAATGGTCAATCTTTGTCTGACAAATGGTCATTCAGGGTTAGCTGCTTTTCCCTATACTCTTTATGGCATGATGTTATGTGGAGTTAAAGGTGATATTGTCTCTGGATATCATGCTGGAATCATTGCTTTAAAACTGTTGGATAAATTCCATGCAATTCAACATAAAGCAAAAGTTTACGTCATGTTTAATGCTCACATAAAAATTTGGAAAGAGCCTGCTAAAAATACACTTTTTGCATTTTTAGAGGCAATGAAAAGCGGTGTAGAAATAGGCGATATGGAATGGGCTATTTATAGCTCAAAGCACTACATTATCAATTTGTTTTTAGTGGGAAAACCTTTAGAATATGTAGAACAGCAACAAGCTATATATATGGAATCTTTGGTAAAAAATAAGCATGAATTTGCCATTGGTTATGCAAAGATTTGGCAAGTAATTACTTTGAGTTTAAGAAGTGAAACACCAGAGCAAGTAGCCTTAGTTAGCAGTGGATTGAATGACACGGCGATGCTGTCTCTGTGGCGGAAACAGAATAATCGAATGTCGCTGTTTGCTGCTTATGTAGCTCAAGTGATGATGCTGTTCTTATTTAAAGATTATGCTCTGGCTGTGGCTAGGGCTAAACTAGCAGTAGAATATGCAGATGGCGCGATCGGGCTGATTACTATCGGCGTACATAACTTTTATTATTCGCTTTCTCTCCTCGCTCATTACCCCCAAACACCCAATCAAACAGAATCTTTAGCTATTGTTGAATTCAATCAGATAAAAATGAAGTTGTGGGCATACCATGCACCCATGAACTATCAACATAAATTTGATTTGGTTGCCGCGGAAAAAGCGCGAATCTTAGGCAATAAGCTAGAAGCAATGGACTATTATGACCTAGCTATTAAAGGAGCTGCTGCTAACGGTTATCTCCAAGAAGAAGCATTAGCTTACGAATTAGCTGGAGAGTTTTATCAATCTTGGGGTAAGGAAATAATTGCTAGAGCTTATCTGGATAAAGCTTATTATGCTTACATACACTGGGGAGCTATAGCCAAAGTTAAAGACTTAGAATCTCGCTATGATTATTTAGTCGATCGCTCGCGACAAATCCTCTATCCTAATGTCAGTGCCACCACTGTAACAACCACGATCGATCAGAACTTATCCCTAGATATATCAACAGTTTTCAAAGCATCTCAAGCTCTTTCTGGGGAAATTTTTATCAGTAGTTTGTTAGAGAAACTCCTATATATTATCAGGGAAAATGCCGGAGCGCAGAAAATAATTTTTATTGCCAATACAGGTAATGAATTAGCAATAGAAGTGGCACTATTCGGCAACACAAATGATGTTACCGTGCTGGAATCTCTGCCAATAACCGAAGGAGGAATGTTGCCAATTTCCTTGATTAACTATGTAGAAAAAACGAGAAAACCCTTAGTTTTAGACGATGCTACAGTCCCCGATCGATTCAATTTAGATCCTTATTTTACCCTCCATCAACCCCTATCTATTCTGGTATTGCCAGTGATTCATCAAGGCAATCTCAAAGGAATATTTTACTTAGAAAATAATGTCACCAAAGGTGCTTTTACCAAAGAAAGGTTGGAAGTTTTGAAAATGCTGTCTGCACAAGCAGCGATCTCTCTAGAAAATGCCAGTTTTTATACAGTTCTGGAAAAGCGAGTAGTAGAAAGAACTCAAGAATTACAAGCCACCTTAGAAGAACTAAGTCGCACTCAATTACAGTTAATTCAAAGTGAAAAAATGTCTAGTCTAGGGCAATTAGTTGGGGGAATTGCTCACGAAATCAATAATCCGATTAATTTTATTCATGGAAATTTGCATTACAGCGATCGATATCTTCAAGATTTAGTTGATTTATTGCTTTTATACCAAAAATATTACCCAGAGCCGGTGCAGCCTATAGTAGATAAATGTGAGGAAATCGAGTTGAATTTTTTAATGCAAGATTTTCATAAAATTATTGATTCGATGAAACTGGGTGTTGGGAGAGTTCGCGATATTGTGCTGTCGTTGCGAAATTTTGCCAGACTTGATGAATCAGAAATAAAATGGGTGAATCTCCATGAAGGCATCGACAGTACCTTGATGATTTTGCAGAAAAGATTAAGTGGAATAACAGTGATTAAGCAGTACGCACACTTGCCTTTGGTGAACTGCTATGCCGGAGAAATTAATCAGGTATTTATGAATTTACTGATGAATGCTATTGATGCTTTGTCTCGAGGAATTGGGAGCAAAGTTGACCAGACACAGCCTCCGACAATTTGGATTGTTACTGAAGTTTTAGAAAAAAATAAAGTGGCGATTCGGATTGCTGATAATGGTATGGGGATGACTTCGGAGGTGAAGGCCAGAATTTTCGATCCGTTTTTTACTACAAAACCAGTAGGTAAGGGCACTGGTTTGGGACTGTCAATCAGTTATAAAATTGTGCTAGAGCAGCACGGAGGAAAGTTGATTTGTGACTCTGCACCGGGAGAGGGAGCAGAGTTTAAAATTGTGCTTCCTTATTAATGAATTAGAACCACACTGAAAGCAATTGTTCAATTATTTTCATAAATCCGATCGCAATTTGAATTAACGGCCAACCCACCAAACAAATTAACACCGCCCAGCGAGTTTGAATATCCAACCCTTGGCGAACTCCCACAATTACCGCTAGCAAACTCCAGACAGCTAATATACGCTCTATTCCTTCTCCCAACAAAGGAATTAGCGTTAAAAAATTCAGCACTTGGGGGGCGTAGGCAAATCCGATGGGAATTAGTAATTCCCCATAATTTACGTGACCTGGTTTTAGCCAATCCCCGATTTTAGAGATAGTAAAAGTCCAAAAATAATAACCTCCCACCACTGCCAAGCCATCTATCAAAAGAGCTAAAAATAGAACCGAAGCCTCTGTTCGATTGATTAACAAAATGATTGCATTGCCCAGAATCTTAGACACTGCTGCTAAAATTACAATTGTTAACGCTATCCGCTTAGTTTTGGGAGTGTATGAAGTATTTTCGTAAAAATTGCTGTTTAAAGAAAGGGCATTCCACAGCGTTACCCCTAAACCCGCAATTGAATCTTTTCCCCTCACTTTTGATTACTGCTCCAGAAGATAGTTGACAATTTCTACATAATCGGGTCTAATACAGAAAAATACATCAAGTATTGTTCCCAAATTAGAAAAATTATTGGTATTTTACCAAATTTTATTAAATGTTGAAGTTGATTTTACAGATACTTGTCTGGCTGCGTGGGGGAAGTTTAAATTTGTTGCTCGTCGCAGGTACAATACTCATAGTCTGGGGTATTGTTTCGCCAGTGGGTACTATTATCTGGTGGCTTGGTCAAAATGCCGAGAGTTTGGGTTTAAAGAAAGCTCCGCCGGAAATATTGCCTTCTAACAATATTAATCTAGAAGAAAGTAAGTCTTCTCCTCTCAATTGTTATATTGTTTTTTTGCCAGGAGTAGGCGATTTTTCGGGGGACGAATTAACTCGTGGGGAAGCATTTTTTCTCAATAGTTTAGTGAAAAGTCATCCCCAGTGTGTCGCCGTGGGTGATATTTTTCCTTATTCAGCTTCTAACAAAAGTTTAGGAGGAGAAAGGCTGTTAGCACCTTTTTGGCGGTTTGCAGAACACGCAAAAAGTGGGCCGATAGCGGGCGATATATTCATCAAAATTCGCAATCTCTGGCGGTTTGCAATTTCTTTAGATTATCGCTACGGTCAGGCTTATAATCAGGGAATTGCCAATGTAATTATTGAGCGGATGAATGCTAAATATCCGATTTCACAGGCTCCTGAAAAACCTTTGAAAGTTATTTTAATTGGAACTAGCGGTGGGGCACAAGTTGCTCTGGGTGCTACTCACTATCTTAAACAATGGCTGAAGGGAGAAATTACTGTTGTTTCGGTTGGCGGTGTGTTTTCGGGAGAAAATGGTTTTGGAGATGCCGATCGCATTTTTCATTTTCGCGGTTCTCGCGACTCAATTGAGGATATTGGTGGTATAGTTTTTCCCAGTCGCTGGTACTGGTTTGTGGGTTCACCATTCAATCAAGCTCGTTTAGAAAATCGTTATGCAGAAGGTTTGAGTGGTCCTCATAAGCATGATGGTGATGATGGATATTTTGGAGAAAATCGGGTGGCTGGTGAGGAAAAATATGTAGATATAACGCTGGAAAAGATTAATCAGTTGCCTATCTGGCCATCCGATCTTAAATTTTAGATTTTAAATTTAAAAATTAAGATGTTGTTAGAAAGACATGGTTTTGAAGTGCAAATTCGGACTAATCAAGCTCCTGCGGAAAATTCTTGTCGCACTGCGGTGGATGTGTTGTTTCGATCGACTGCTAAAATTTATGGTGCGGGGGTTTTAGCTGTAGTGCTGACGGGGATGGGACAAGATGGACTTCACGGCTGCGAGGGTATTCGGGAGGTTGGGGGTCAAATTTTAGTTCAGGATCGGGCTAGTAGCGTAATTTGGGGTATGCCGGGAAGTGTGGCTAATTCTGGTTTAGCCGATCGAGTGTTATCCTTGGAAGCAATGGCTTGCGAAATTATCGATCGAGTAAAAAATCACCAATTACCAATAACCAATCACCAATCACCAATTATTAATAACCAATCACCAATAACCAATAACCAATTACCAATTACCAATTACCAATTACCAATTACCAATCAGAATGTCTAGACCAACATTATACATCGCCATCACTAATCATGGATTCGGCCATGCCGTCCGAGTCTCATCAGTAGCAGCAAAAATTCAAGAATTACATCCAGAAATTTTATTAATTATCGCCACAACAGCACCCCGTTGGTTGCTAGAATCATACATCACAGGTGATTTCATTCTCCGTCCCCGCGCTTTTGATGTTGGTGTCGTGCAGTCTGACAGTTTGAATATGGATTTAGATGCGACACTGGAAAAGTTGCAGGAAATTCGGAAAAAGCAAAATTCACTAATTGCTAGCGAAGTAAATTTTATTAAACAAAATCGGGTGGGTTTGATTCTGGCAGATATTCCACCTGTGATGACAAAGATTGCTAAGGCTGCTGGTGTTCCTTGCTGGATGATGAGCAATTTTGGTTGGGATTTTATTTATCGTGATTGGGGCGGGGAGTTTGACGAAATAGTCGATTGGATTGGTGAGTGCTTCGGAATGTGCGATCGCCTTTTTCGTCTCCCTTTGCACGAAAAAATGTCGTTTTTCCCCCACATAGAAGATGTTGGTTTCACAGGAGGCAATCCTCGGTATAGTAATGATAAAATTCGCGACTTATTCAGAATCGAAACATCCCTAGAAAATACTGTATTATTGACTTTTGGTGGACTCGGTTTGGAACATATCCCTTATCACAATTTACACAAATTTAGCGATCGCCAATTTATCACTTTTGATGCTGCTGCTCCTGATTTGCCAAATTTGATTAGAGTCAAGAGTCAGGAGTTTGCCAACTCTTTCCCGATTTTACCGCGTCCAGTTGATGTAATGCCTGTCTGCGGACGGGTGATTTCCAAACCGGGGTATAGCACTTTTTCGGAAGCTTTGCGTTTGTCCATACCTGTGGTTTCTATCATGAGAGAAGGTTTTGCAGAAGCTGATGTTTTACTCGAAGGGATGCAAAACTATGGTTCCCATCAAATTATCACTGCTGCGGAGTTTTTTGAGGGTGATTGGGAGTTTTTAGGAAAACCGATGCAGCCCCCGCGTTTGTCAGAAAAATTGGCGAGGAATGGTACGGAGGCGATCGCCCAAGCTGTTGTAGATTATTTTAAATAGCAAAAAAGTCAATCAAATAAAGCCAAGACAATTCGCTGCTTGTCAAACTTTCCTCTGCCTTCGCCGGCTGAAGATTATTGCACAATCCCAAATCCCCAATCTAAAATCCTATGACTCATTACCAACAGATATTCAAAATTAAAACTATCGGTAAGTCTTTGTGTAAAATTACCGAACAGGTAGAAAATGTGGTAGCGAATTCTGGTATTAACACAGGACTTTGTACCTTGTTTTTGCGCCATACTTCTGCTAGTTTACTGATACAGGAAAATGCAGACCCCGATGTACTCAAGGACTTAGCCAACTTTTTAGCTAAACTGGTACCGGAGGGTGCAAGCTATATTCACGATGCAGAAGGCCCCGACGATATGCCGGCTCACATTCGCACTGCATTGACTCATACTTCTGAACAAATCCCGATCGATCGCGGTAGGCTGCTGTTAGGAACTTGGCAGGGAATTTACCTGTGGGAACATCGTCAGCGGGGGCAGAATCGCGAACTGGTGGTTCATATCAGTGGTAACTGAAAGAGAGGGAATTAGGCATGGTGCATCGGGCATTGGTAATTGGTAATTGGTAGCCACTTACCAATAATATAAAATCCTCTCTTCATCGTCCTGTATTAAACTCTCTCTTCTCCTCTCTTCCTTCGCGTACTTCGCGCCTTCGCGGTTAAATCATTCCGATCGGAATTTGCACCTCGCTGATTTTCATTGCTTCCGGTGTCATCGGGGAGTTGTAAAAAAAACGTCGCGGAGGTCCGACTATTGAGTATTCTGGATGTTGTTGAAGCCAATTCTTGAGTTTTTGGAGGTTATTTTCGTAGCTTTCCCAAGTGTAAGCCCCGCCGACACCAATGCTAACAACCGTCATCGGTGGCGTATCGGTGACTGTGACAGCCGAGCTAAGGCTGCTGGGAGCGATATTTGGTGATGGGTAGAGGAAAGAAACTTGTACTTCGGGAACATCCATTTGCCCTGCAATTCCTGTGTAGCGGGCTTCTACGGGCGTTGTCATCGCAATTTGGTTATTGCTGATATGTTGGAATAAGGGATTGAAGGCAACCCCAGTAGCTTGTCGCACATCACCAGCGTGGGAGTAAGTGACAGCGCGGTACTGAGGATATTGCTTAACTTCTATAGTGCCAATCTCTGCGGGTTCAGGGAATCCACTGGGTAAATAAGCTGACATTGTTTGCGAGTTTATCCTTAACAAGTGGGAAAACTATTTTAGCATTTATCCCGCTCGATTTTGAGGATTGCACTTATAATTAATTTAGAGATTTGTTGATCAACCTCATATTAATACGATCGGGGATAAAAACTTAAATAATTCTTAATATAATTGTCAGTGAAAATTAATATTTTTCATGGGTTTGTAATTTTTTTCGGTACTATTTGGTTATTCTCTCAGGGGGGTGTAGCTTTTCAATTGTTTAGATTAGATGATGTTGAGGTAAATGATTAATTATACCGCTGTCCTGGAATAGTATATGAAAAAAATTTTAGTGATCGAGGACGATCGTGTGATTCGGGAGAATATTATCAAAATCCTCAAGTTTGAACGTTTTGATGCGATGGGGGCCGAAAATGGAATGCAGGGCTTATCTTTAGCGATGTCCAATCTGCCCGATGTGATTCTTTGCGACGTGATCATGCCGGAACTTAATGGTTATGGGGTGCTGATGGCCTTGCGAGCGAATCCTGCTACTGCCACAGTACCTTTTGTATTTCTGACTGGTAAAACCGATCGCGCTGAAATGCGGCAGGGCATGGAATTGGGAGCCGATGATTACCTGACTAAACCTTTTACTAAAGCTGAACTGGTAGGGGCGATCGCCAGTCGGTTGAAGAAACAAGAAGCCTTTGTCGAGCAATACAATAATTTACAAATACAAACCAAGGAGCATATCATAGAACAAGATGCCTCGGAAAAATTAATCATACTGAAAAAAAGCTTATACACTGCTTTAAGACGAGAAGAATTCCTGGTTTACTATCAGCCCCAGGTTAGTCTAACTACCGGGAAGATTGTCGGTGCAGAAGCTTTGGTGCGCTGGAAACACCCAGAAAAAGGATTGATTCCACCTACAGAATTTATTCCGATTGCTGAACAAACGGGCTTTATTATACCCTTGGGCGAGTGGATATTGCAGACAGCTTGCCAGCATTTAAAATCTTGGCAAAATGATGGTTTTTCTGGGTTGCGGGTGGCGGTTAATTTATCACCTCGTCAATTTCACCAACAGGAACTCAGCAGTAAAATTGCTGAAATTTTAGAAAAAATTGGTTTGGAACCAAGCAGTTTAGAATTAGAGTTAACTGAAAGTTTGATGGTAGAGGATACCGAAAGCGCGATCGCTACTTTGACACAATTAAAAAAATTGGGAGTTTCTATTTCTATTGACGATTTCGGAACAGGCTATTCTTCCTTAAGCTATCTGACACAATACCCCTTCGATACTTTAAAAATAGACCGCTCTTTTATTCGTAATATCACAGATGGTTCTCGAAATGCAGCGATTGTAAAAGCTATTATTGAAATGGCTCACAGTCTGTCTCTGGAAGTAATTGCCGAAGGTGTTGAAACGGAATCCGAAAAAGACTTTATCATGCGCTATCAATGCGATTATATGCAAGGATATTTGTTCAGTCGTCCTTTGCCGGCAACGGATTTTGAGCAGTTGCTGAAGGAAGGTAACTGACACTCCCCCTGCCCTAGGGCTGTTTCATTCTTGGTAGGGGCTGTGCCAAGAGTGCCGGCCAAGAACGCTGCCCAATGCGCATAAAATCGTCTTGGTAGAAATAGTAACCCGGAAAAATTTCACTGAAGAAATACTTGTGTGGTGCGCTAAATCAATTGTTGCCAAAAAGTACAAGGTAATCTAGCGTTAAACTCACCATACGCACCCTACAACTTAATTGAAGTGTGACAATTGCGTCCAGGAATATTTTAATTTATAGGGTTATTTTTCTGCCAAGATAGCGTTATTTTTGACACTTGATAAATCGTATTTTGTTGCGGCAAGCTGTGCCACCATTGCCGCACGAGACGAAACCTCAAGCTTACGGAATATTCGCTTCAAAGCTTGTTTCACTGAATTCTCAGTAATCCAAATTTCCCTCCCGATTTCTGCGTTGGTTCGTCCCAAAGCAACCAATTCGGCAATTTGCAATTCACGAGATGTTAATCGATCGCTCTTAAAAGCTTGTTGTGGCGATTCCCTACGGCATAGCTTCGCCTCGCGTACTGTGGCAGCCCAAACAGATAAGTGCAAACAAATTGCACTCAAATCGGCTAGATTTTGGGTATCAAAAGCGGGCATTGACTGTTCGCGAGTGCAGCCCACTGCGCCCACTAACTGAGCGCGATCGACGATCGGCCCCGCCATGACGTGCCAATGATCGGGGCGCGGACAAATCATTGTCCAAACCTTGGGTGATTTTGTCACCAAGGCTTCGTGCACGGGAGCATGACGCTCGACTAAATAACGTGCCACAGGATTGTGTTCGACAGATAACGCTACTTTGAGTAATTTCTGAAGATGGCGATCGGCTAAAAGCTGGTCGAAAAAAAAGATTCCGCATCGCTTAGTTGCAAAATACTCGCCGATTGCGGGCACAATTTGCGATCGCAGATCGTCTTCATCCTTCACCTGGTCGATTTCTTGAAATAAAAGCTGTAAGGGACTTTTCCTGGTCATGGTGTCAAAAAGAGTACCCGATCGAGGACTAGAAACATTGCAATACTCCAATTATATTACCCTTATAATCTCAAAAGCAACTGATGAGATTTACCTTACTCTATATTTCTTCAAGCCTTGTATCGCAGTCGCATATCGCGCACCTTATCGTCCAGCAACCATCAAAACAATCAAATTTGAGAGGTATAAATGACGCAAGACGCAATCTTCAGCCCCTTCTTTGCAACAGTGTTTCTGACACTCATAGTCTGGGTGTATATGTACATCCGCCGTATCAGTTTCATCACCAGTAGAAAGCTCAGCCAAAAGGAGCTTTCTGTACCGGGTACGCTGGCGCAGATATCGCCACCAAACGTATCCAATCCATCGGATAACCTCAAGAACTTGTTCGAGATTCCGATAATTTTCTATGCGCTTATCCTATATCTATTCATCACAAATCAGGTGGATGCAGTCTATGTAAATGTCGCGTGGATATTCGTTGTATTTCGCGCCTTGCATAGTGCTGTCCATTGCACGTTCAATCTCATCATCCTGCGGTTCTACCTCTACTTATTTTCCACGCTCGCGGTGTGGTTCATCGCGATCCGCGCAGCCCCGATCCACTTCGGCACGTAGGTACGCTATTACCATGGCTCGATCGCTCCTGGGATAGAAACAATTAAGCGTGTCTAGACGCTGCAATCAGGGGCGGTTAGAGTTGACGCAATCTGTCGAGCTTTTTTAACTCCTGTGACTGTTCTTGCAATCGAGTTTCGAGCTTCTGACACACAAGTTCGCATAAATCAAAAATCATCGGGTCAGTGATTTGATAGTAAACGCTGACTCCCTGCGGCTGCCGTTGAACGATGCCTGCTTGGGTCAAAATCTTGAGGTGCTTGGAAACATTGGCTTGCCCCAGCCCTGTTTCGTCAATGATTTCAGTCACATTTTTAGCACCACTCTTGAGCGCACACAGCACTTGCAGCCGACTCAGCTCTGATAAAACTTTGAAGTAATCGGCAAGCTGAGCGAGAGCGGAAACTGGGATTTGAGACATAAGCAGGAGTTTGTTGACTAGAGTTTTGACTTGACTTATTTACTATATTACTATATCGTAATATTACAAACAAATAGAGAGGAATGGCCATGCTGTTTCGTCAACTTTTTGACCGGGAAAGCAGTACCTTTACTTATCTGATAGCCGATCGGGATTCCGCAGAAGCCCTATTGGTCGATCCAGTCTTGGAACAGGTTGAGCGAGATCTTCAGTTGCTGAAAGAACTGGGTTTGACCTTGCGTTATTGCTTGGAAACTCATGTTCATGCCGATCACATTACGAGTGCATCTCAACTGCGCGAAGCAACAGGCTGTGTGAGTGTGGTTCCAGCCCAAGCACAGGTTAACTGTGCAGACCGTTTTATCCACCCAGGGGAAACGCTACAGGTTGGATTGGTTGCTGTGCAGGCGATCGCCACACCAGGACACACAGATAGCCATATGGCATACCTCGTCAATGGAACTCACTTGCTGACCGGCGATGCGTTATTTATCCGCGGTTGTGGACGCACTGATTTTCAAAGCGGGGACGCCGGAACCTTGTTTGATTCAGTCACTCAACGCTTATTCACCTTGCCTGACTCTACCTCAATCTATCCAGGACACGACTATCGCGGGCAAACTGTTTCTTCCATTGAGGAAGAAAAACGCTGGAACCCTCGGTTTGTGGGGCGCAGCCGGGATGAGTTTATTGAATTTATGAATGCACTAAATCTGCCCAATCCTCAAAAAATGATGGAAGCTGTGCCAGCGAATGAACGGTGTGGCAACCTAACTTCAATTTTAGCTTAAACCTTAGATCTATTTTATTTGGAGTAACACAATGACAATGACTAACGATGCTCAAATTCAAGAAATTGATGCTCAAACATTGAAACAATTGCTTGACGAAAACGCCGTAACTTTAGTGGATGTTCGGGAAGCTGCCGAATATGCAACTGAACGAATTCCCTGCGCAAAATTGCATCCACTTTCACAATTCAATCCCGATCGAGTACGACCGTCTGAAGGGAAAAAACTCGTTCTTTATTGTCAATCTGGAAATCGCTCTGCCAAAGCCGCCAGACAATGTTTAGACGCAGGATTCAATTCTGTGATTCATCTGCGTGGCGGAATTCCTACTTGGAAAAATGCAGGTTATCCGATTAAAAAAAGTCAAAATGCGCCGATTAGCTTGTTTCGACAGGTGCAGATTGTGGCTGGCTCATTGGTTGTACTGGGAACAGTTTTAGGGGTGTTTGTCTCACCTAATTTTTTACTTTTGAGTGGATTTGTGGGTGCTGGCTTAGTGTTTGCAGGAGTCACTAACACCTGTGCGATGGGAATGCTATTGGCAAAGTTACCTTATAACCAACAAGCCGGAAATAAACTATGATCTGGATAATTGGACATTTCCTGGCAGTTGGTATTGGTGTGAGTTTAGGCTTATTGGGCGGTGGTGGTTCTGTGTTAGCATTGCCTGTGCTGGTTTATGTGATGGGTGTTGCGCCCAAACCTGCGATCGCCATGACTTTGATTATTGTGGGGACTGTTAGCTTATTGGGCAGTATTCCCCATGCGCGGCGTGGCAATCTTAATTTCAAAACCGCAGTTATTTTTGGAACTGCGACCATGTTGGGGGCTTATTTCGGTGCAAGAATAGCGACGTTGCCGTTCATTACCAGCGCATTCCAGATGACTCTATTTGGACTGTCGATGTTGATTGCTGCCGGATTGATGATTTATCGCACCAGCAAGTCAAAGCCTGTATCTAGTCAGGATGAACTAGATGCTGTTGAGTATGTCAAACCTGTTTGTAAATACTGCTGGCTATGGCTGATGACTGAAGGGATTGCAGTAGGTGTTTTAACAGGATTGGTTGGTGTGGGGGGTGGATTTGCGATCGTCCCTGCTTTGGTGTTGTTGGGAAACATACCGATGCGACAGGCGATCGGAACTTCTCTGCTAATTATTGCGTGTAATTCTGTCGCAGGGCTGTTAGGTTATTTAGGGCATATTTCCCTAGACTGGAATCTCACGGTTTCATTCACATTTTTAGCTGGATGTGGGACAGTGATTGGAGCTTATCTTGCACAGTTTATTCCAGCGCCACAACTGCAAAAAAGTTTCGGTTACTTCTTGCTAGTAGTTGCCACATTTGTATTAGTCCAAAATCGTGATAGTTTACAAGGACTCAAAAAGTCATCTACTCAGCAGCAACCTCAAAACGCACTCTCTGACGGACGGGAGATTTCGGCTGGGATGCTGAGGTAATCTGTCGTCACTCATCTTAGCGACTCGCGATCGCCATTCAATTTACTGCGATCGCCCTTTTAGTTTCTAGCCCGATCGTTCTTTTTTGCGAGACATATAGATATCCTATAATTAAATTTGTTGGTGTCGTACTACGATGATTTCTATGCTACAAATTACAAGCTGAATACCGATCGACAGTAGCACATTACCATGAGAATTGACCGACTAGAAATCAAAAACTTCAAGAAATTTTCAGACTATACCCTTGACTTGCATCCCCAATTTACGTTGCTGGTTGGGGACAATGGCACAGGTAAAACGACGATCCTCGATGCTTTGGCGATCGCGGCTGGAATTTGGCTGGTCAACTCCCCCGACACAACCCTCAACAATAGCCGCCGTAACATTCTGCCCTCAGAAATTCGCTTAGAAGCGATCGAATCCGACACCATCACCCAATTTATACAACGAAAACCCGTTCAGATTAGGGCGATCGGCACGATTAACAGTCAGCCAGTCCAATGGCTCAGACAATTCAAAACTAACGGCTCTAGAACCTCCAACACAGAAGCCAAACAAGCTCTAGAAATTATCTCCACTTTATTTCAACAGATTGAAGCAGGCGCAAAAATTTGGCTACCCATCATCGCCTACTACGGAGCAGGTAGAGCTTGGCTACCCTCCAACCAACGCGACAAAGCAACTACCCACACTAGCCCCGCTCGCCGTTGGGATGCCTTCTATGACTGCTTTAAAGAACGGATTAGAATCGCCGATATCGATACTTGGTTCCAGAAAGAAGCGATCGCTTCGGTCAATCGACAGGGACAAATGCGCCCTGGTTACAAGGTGGTAAAATTGGCTATTTTGCGTTGTATTCCCAACGCCGATGACCTATGGTTTGACCCAGAGCGATCGGAAATTGTTGTTTCTATTCAAGGCAACCCCCAACCCTTTAGTAACCTTAGTGCTGGTCAAAAAATGATGGTAGGTCTAATCGCCGATATTGCTATCAAAATTGTCACTCAAAATGCCTCTTTCTTAACTGAAGAATCAGATAGATATAATCAAAGATTGCCTCTGATTTTGCAACAAACATCAGGGCTAGTTCTAATTGATGAAATAGATGTACATCTCCATCCAAAATGGCAACATCAAGTTGTGAATGACCTCACCAACACATTCCCCTCAATCCAGTTTGTTTGCACTTCCCATTCGCCACTTGTTATTGGTGAAGTTGAAGCAAGCTGTATTAGAGTCCTAGAACGTGATGAAGAAACTGGCAAAGTTATTTCTACCATTCCATTAGAATCTTATGGTCTTGATGCCAACCGAATACTAGAGGAGCAGATGGGAGCGTCAGAACGTAACAAAGAGGTAGCAGACAAGCTTCACGCTCTTTTTCAACTAATTGATGATGAAAATTTTGATGGCGCACGTCAAGCTATGATTCCCCTTGGTGAAAAAATTGGACACCAAGCTCCTGAGATTACTCAAGCTCGATCGCTGATTAAATTCTTAGAAGGTAATGAATGAGAAACATCCAGAAAAAGACCGAACCAACGTCCTTGACACAGCATCGGTGCAATACAAATACTGACTATGATAACTATGCCGAAAAACATGACCTGAGAGCAAGTCTAGTGAGCGAGCAAAGAGGAATTTGCTGTTACTGTATGCAACGGATTCGTCCTAACTCAGAAAACATGAAAATCGAACACTGGCAAAGCCAAGATATATACCCTCAGAGACAGCTAGAATACAATAATCTCCTTAAGAACTTCCGAATGAGCCTTTGAGAATGCGATCGAAGATGTCTTCTAATTATCTGGCTCAAACCCCATAATCTGAAACCCAGGGATCGAGCTTGAATTCTGCCGCTAAAAATTCAATAAAACAAACTATCTTTGCTGGATAAAAACGACTCCGACGATACACCCCATGAATTTGCAACGGAGTCGGCTGATAATCCTGCAACACAACCTTGATATCGCCCCGGTAAATCTCATCACCAAACATCCACACCGGCGCTACCGCAATCCCCAAACCCGATAACACTGCGGCTCGAATCGCCACAGAACTATTAGTTTGAAAACAGCCCCCCACCCGCACCTTAATAGTGCCATCTGTTCCTTGAAAATGCCACTCATTGCCCGTTGACAGATGAGTGTAAACAATACAATCATGATGCACTAAATCCTCCGGTTTTTTGGGTTCTCCCGCTTGCTCAAAATAGTCTGTTGTTGCTACTGTGACGCGGCGCGTCGTGCCGATGCGATGGCCAATTAGGGAACTATCCAGACGATTACCAATGCGGATTAACAGGTCTAAACCATCCTCTACAATGTCCACAAAATGATCTGCCATCATTAGATCTACCTTGACATCGGGATAGCGTTTCATAAATGCTCTTAAACGGGGAACAACCTGCATTTGCCCAAACAGCACGGGACAGCCCAATCGTAAAATTCCTGTGGCCTGTTCTTTCCCGGTTAAACTGGCCTCTGCTTCGGCAACGGTTTCCAAAATTTGCTGGCAATATTGATAGTATTTTTTACCTTCTTCGGTTAAATTCAAATTGGTAGTGGAACGAGTGAGTAATTGTACCCCCAAATATTTTTCGAGAGCGGCGATTTGCTTACTAATCGTCGGTTGCGTAGTCTTTTGTTCCCGCGCTACGGCAGAAAAGCTGTTCAATTCGATCGCCCGAACGAAACTTTGCATACAAGCAATTCGGTCCATACAGCACCTATTCCTAAATGGCATATAGCATATTCTATTTTGCCTGCTTCTCAAAGAAATTGAAATAGATCATGATAGTCTCATCAACCGTTCTCACCCCAAAAACATCAATGTTAAAACTCAAATCCCTCAGCCCTCTGTTTGCTCCCCTAGCCCTGGCTAGCGTTATTACTGCCGGAGATGTTGCTGTACATAGCTTTGTACCTCAATTGCAAAATAGCGCGATCGCCGCCCCGGAAATGACTGCTCAGCAAAAGATTGAGATGATTAGTAAAAACAAAGGACAAATTGGTAGTGGCGACCAATTGCGAAGATTTTTCTTTGGTGATTTATTGCCGTTAGGAGTACAACCCGGTGGAGCAGGCATGGTGGTCAATCTGTATAACAAAGCCAACGATGTTACCTTCTCCTACTGTGCAACCTACGACGTTGTTGTCGCTGTCAAACAAGGGAAAGTAGCAATGTTTTCACCAAATGAAGTGAAGTAATTTGCCTGTTCCCTTGCTGATTTTAAGTAAGGGAAAATTTCCTACATATATATTGGGAAATATCGTGAATTTACAACTGGAATTTCATAAATTTTACCAGGAATTCTTGGCAAGGTTTCCCCCGGAAAAAGCGGCGATTATGCAACGAGCAACTCAAGCATTAGCCAAGGAATTTAAAAATCGCAGAAGCTTAAGAATTGATGATGATGCCCCGGATTTTGTCCTCGAAAATACTGACGGTCAAAAGATTAGTCTGTACGAGCGATTAAATCAAGGAGCCGTTATTCTCTGTTTTTATTTTGGCAGTTGGTGTCCCTATTGTAATCTGGAATTACGGGCTTATCAGGGGCTATTACCCAAAATTCAGGCCTTGGGAGCTTCGGTTTTAGCCATTTCTCCCCAAACAATTGATGCTTCCCGAAAAACAGTCCTCAACAACGGACTTTCCTTTGATGTTCTGAGTGATGCGGGTTGCCAAATTGCTCGTGATTATGGTATTGTATTTCAAATTCCCCCTCCTCTTAAATTACTTTATACCGAATTGGGTCACGCTCTCCCAGATTACAATGGGACGGAAGATTGGCTGTTACCTGTTCCTGCCACTTTTATTATCGATCGCCATCGACATATTGCCCTAGCTCACATTGACGTGGATTATAGCAAGCGTTATGAACCCGCCGATGCGATCGCCATCTTATTGTCCCTGTTTGTGGCTGCTTAGCGATCGATAATTTTGATTGTCCCTAAATAGTGAATTAATGGATCTTTAACATGGAACTTCAAGATATCTTTGCATTATTACATCCGGCGATCGCCATTGTTGTCGTCTTTCCCTTAATCGGAATTGTGGTGAATCGCGCCTTCCTCACCCGTCAACGCCGCCTGCTTGTCGCCGACGGGGGAAAAACTAAAATTCCGCCCGTAGTAGGTTCCGAGCACGTAGCCATGGGTAATTGGTTGAGCGGCTCAGTGGTAGGGGTGGCTCTACTGGGAATGGCCTACCCCATTTTCTCCAAAATGCTCAGTAACGATACCATCACCAAAGAACCTTTTCGATTCTTTTTTGCGATCGCCATTTTCCTGTTAACCATTGCTTCTTTCGCACTACTATTTAAGGCAAGAGTTAAACTCTGGCGAGGTATATTTGCCACTTTTACGGGCATGGGATTGATGATTTTAGGGTTTCAACCAGAAATCTTTCGCCGCGATAATGAATGGTTTGTTTCCCATTATTACTACGGTATGATAGCCTCTTTATTGATGATTTTTTCAGTGGCGATCGTCCAAGATATTTATCAGGATAGAGAAAATCGCTGGCGCAGGGTTCATATCATTCTCAATTGTTTGGCTCTCCTGTTCTTTATCGGTCAGGGAATCACTGGTGCCAGAGATTTACTAGAAATTCCCCTCCATTGGCAATCACAGTATATCTATCAATGCGATTACACTAATAAAACCTGTCCTCAACCGAAATAAGCTAATTTTAAGGTTTAAAAAATTAGAGAAATCAAGAGCATGAAAGTTGCAAATAAATTACATCAATTTTTCATCCGAGTTCCTAGCCCAATGTATCTTGGCATTGCTGTTTTAATTTTTGCTGCTTCCAATTCGGTAACTCGTAAAATTGTGGAAATAGGGGAAAGTCATGCGATTAATGGCAGAAATCCTATTTCACTATGCAATGTTTTATTTGTAGGTAATATCTGTGCCTTGGGGTTGATGACTCTAATTTTTTATCAAGATTGGCAACGGCCGACTCTGAAAGCTCTGACTCGTAAAGATTGGATTAGTTTAACTATTACAGGTATTTTATCGGGGGCGATCGCTCCGGCGTTAATTTTTGCAGCCTTGGGACAGACTAATGTTACTAATATTGTGTTAATTGGGCGCATCGAACCAATTTTAACCCTGTTGTTGGGTGTTTTGCTGTTGGGTTCGCGGGTAGATTTTTGGGCAATTGCAGGCTCTCTGATTTCCTTGGCTGGGGTGATAGTGACTGCTGTTTTAGGGAGTTCAAGTCAGATGATGACGATGGGTGGATTTCAAATTGGCACCGGAGAAATTTTTGTGGCGATCGCTGCGATCGTTGGTTCCATTGCTACCGTCGTTGGTAAACTGCAATTACAATCGATTCCCTTGGGCATTTTTACGATTTATCGCAATATTCTGGGGACGGTATTTTTTTTCCTATTGGCTAATTTGCTTTACGGACCTCACCATTTTGCCGAAGTCTTATCACCTTTTCTGTGGCAATGGATGATTATCTATGCGGCGGTTATTGTCGTCACTGGTCAATTATGTTGGTTGGCTGGTCTAAAAAATGCGACTTCAACAGAACTTAATTTAGCTAGTTTATTGAACCCGATTGCAGCTATAATTATGGGCTATTTAATTTTAGGTGAAGCTCCTACTTTAGCTCAATATTTAGGGGGAAGTTTGTTGTTTGTCGGGATGATATTTGGTTTGGTAGGCAACTTACATCAAGCTAAAATAAATCGAGAATTAGTTGACCCCAATCCTCGCGATGCCATGGAAACCGCGATCGGTTTCCGGGGTGTTTAATATTTTAAGGAACAAGCTTTTTTATGAAACGTCGCTATTTCAACTTTGCTAGTATTACCTTCGTGTCAACAATCGCGATCGGCTGCACCAAAACCGCTGGCGATCGAGCTACGATCGCGTCATCCATCACTCCTGAAACCACGCCAACTCGGCCAACGACATCACCCACAACGGCTCAAGTCGCAAAAGTTCTAACTTCTGGCACTTTTGTCGATGGCGAACACCCCACCAAAGGCACTGCCCGCATTGTCCAGAAAGGGAATGAGCGCATTCTGGAACTCGATCGAGCATTTGAAACCTCAACCTCTGGTCCTGATTTGGTAGTCATTTTACACAAATCCCCCGATGTCATTGGCTCGACAGTTCCTCCCGCCTATCCCCTCAAAAAAGGTGACTATGTGTCGATCGCGCCACTCAAATCATACAGCGGTGCTCAAAGCTATGCGATTCCTGCCAGCATCAACTCAGAAGATTATGCTTCAGCGGCAATTTGGTGTCGTAAGTTCAATGCCACCTTTGGTGCTGCCACACTTCAGCGATCGAGTTCATAGCCCTTTGAAAAAGCCTTTTTATATCTATGAAATGGTTGACTCAATATCTTTATGCCATCAAATTAGATAAAACTATTCTGTCTATGCCAGTTTCACAATATTTAACAAACCCTTCGGCAGTGTTTAATTTTATACTTAATGCTACGGAGACCCATCGGCTCAGTCCTATTTTTGAGAAATCCAGAGATTTATATCACTCCATTAGCGAGGACAAGGGCAAATATCTGCGCACAGAGGGTGGCGAAAATTAGTCGATCGGGCTAGGATTCCTGCTATTTAAATCTGTTTCTAATTTTGATAACTCCATGAGGAGGCAAACACACATAAAAGATATATCATAATCTTAACCGGATCATTTCTTCCCAGATATGTTCTACTGTTCCAACCCCAGGTGTTCTAATCCTTTCAATCCAGACAACTGTAAATTTTGTCAAAGTTGCGGAGTTCAAGGCCTCACAGCTTTATTCAGAAACCGCTACCGCGTAATTCGACTTTTGGGCGAAGGGGGATTTGGCAGAACTTATGAAGCAGTAGATACAGACCGCATGGACGACCCTTGCGTAATTAAGCAGTTTATGCCACAATTTCATGGAACCTCTGCCATTGAAAAAGCAACAGAACTGTTTCAGCAAGAAGCAAAACGACTTTACGAACTAGGCGAACATCCCCAAATTCCTAGATTAATTGCTTATTTTGAACAAGACCAGCGACTTTATTTGGTACAAGAGTTAATAGAAGGGCAAAATTTACTCGCCGAATTAACTCAACAGGGCGTTTTTAATGAAGAAAAAATTTGGCAGTTACTAGCAGATTTACTACCAGTTCTTAAATTTGTTCACGATCGCAATGTGATTCACCGAGATATAAAACTTGAGAATATCATCCGCCGTCGCACCTCCCTTAACTCAGCTATACCAAAAACTAGAACGTTGCGCAATTCAGCTTTCCGAAAGGGAGGGCGCGGAGATTTAGTTCTGATCGATTTTGGTGTTTCTAAACAGGTAACAGGATCGCTGATGAGTAAATCTGGTACCACAGTGGGGACTCGCGGATATTCACCGATGGAACAAATGCGGGGTCAAGTTTTTCCGGGCAGTGACTTGTACAGCTTGGGGATAACTTGCTTGCGCTTGCTAACTAACTGTTTGCCACAAGTTGACGGTTGTGATGAGCTTTATGACCCGACTAAAGGCATTGATAACTGGAGAAAAAAATTACCACCCCACACCAGTTTAAGTCGAAAATTGGGAGAAGTATTAGATAAATTAATTCAAGATTATCTCATAAATAGGTATCAATCTGCTGATGAAGTAATCAAAGCTTTAAATCTTTATTCCTTACCACCCCAACCTCCTCTGCCCCAATCAGCAGGTAAACTTGCTCTCAATTCTGAACAAAAAATAGGGGGGTCACTTGTTGTCCAAAATCCTGAGATTAGCCCCACGCAACTTCCTAGCAATGTGGATCTTGAAAACCAGGAAAAATTTAATAGCAGTGTCGCCGTTACCCAGGGGAAGAAAAATGTCAATTTCCCAAAAAACACCTTTGAATTTGAGTGGGTAACGCTAGACAAAGGGGGTCATCAAACTCATATTAAAGTAGGAAAAGCTGATTCTTTTGAAGAACTTATTGGCAGTGGCAGAGTGATAGAAATGGTGTCAGTTCCTAGCGGTAATTTCCTGATAGGTTCTGCAAGTAATGAAGGAGATAGTGATGAAAAACCTCAGCAACAAGTGACTTTAGCACCTTTCTATATTGGCAAATTTCCAGTCACTCAGGCCCAGTGGGCGGTAGTGGCGGCACTGTCGGAAATTAAAATATTCCTCAATCCCGATCCTTCCCGTTTTAAAGGCGTAAATCGACCTGTAGAAAATATATCTTGGTACGAGGCTGTGGAGTTCTGTGCTAGACTTGCTCGAAAAACTGGTAAGAATTATCATTTACCTAGCGAGGCCCAATGGGAATATGCTTGTCGGGGGGAAACTATGACGGCTTTTCACTTTGGAGAAACGATTACAACTGACTTGGCAAATTACAACGGTACTTCTAACTATGCTGAAGCACCAAAGGGAATTTATCGAGCTCAAACAACTGATGTTGGTAGTTTTAAACCTAATGCTTTTGGATTGTACGATTTCCACGGAAATGTTTGGGAATGGTGCGCGGATTTTTGGCATAGTAATTACAATGGTGCACCTACCGATGGTCGTGTTTGGGACTATCGTGGTGACGAGTCGCTGAGGGTATTGCGTGGCGGTTCTTGGAACGATCATGCTCCGAATTGTCGCAGCGCCTGTCGCCTCAGATATCAACCTGATTGTAGGGCTAGTATTGTGGGCTTTCGAGTTGCTCTTGGATAAAATTTCCATGAATCAACTTCCAATTTCCCATCATTGAGGATTTGATGCGCGGCAGTATTAAATTAAAGTTTGGACTTAGCTATTTGGGAAGTGGGAATTGTGATAATAAACCGACTACCTTTGCCCAATTCTGATTCACAGCGTAGTGTACCCCTATGCCTATCAGTAATTATCTGATAGCTAATGGATAATCCCAAACCAGTTCCCTTACCCACTGGTTTTGTGGTAAAAAATGGGTCGAATAATCGCTGCTGTACTGATGGAGGCACTCCTAAACCATTATCACCAATTTCAATCACTACTTGTTGACGATCGCACAAACTGGTACGAATTGTAATACAACCTTGGAAATTATCTACTTTCGTATACGCCTCTTCTAAAGCATCGATGGCATTGCTCAGAATATTCATAAACACTTGATTTAGTTGTCCGGCGTAACACTCGATCCGAGGTAGATTACCATAGTCTTTAATCACCTCAATACTTAGCCGCTCCGACTTAGTTTTCAAACGGTTCTGCAAAATCATCAAAGTGCTATCCATGCCCTCATGGATATTAACATTCTTAATCTCGGCTTCATCCATCCGAGAAAAAGTTCGTAACGATGTGACAATTCCCTGAATTCGCTTAGCCCCAAATCCCATAGATTCCAAAATTTTGGGCAAATCTTCAATCATAAAATCGATATCGCTGTCTTCCGATTCTTCCCAGGTTTCAGGATGGGTGTCTCTATCGTGCAGTCGATATAGCTGAAGTAGTCTTAACAATTCCTGAGTGTATTCGGTGGCATGAATGACATTGCCGTAGATGAAATTCACTGGATTGTTAATTTCATGGGCGATTCCGGCAACCAATTGTCCAAGACTTGACATTTTTTCACTTTGAACTAATCGGGTTTGGGCCTGCTGGAGATTGTGTAGCACCTTTTCTAAATCAGCAGTCCGCGCTGCCACTCTAGCTTCTAATTCTTCATTCAGAAATTGTAGTGCTTCTTTTGTTTGTTTACAATGAGTGATGTCATTACGAATTGCCACATATTGATAAGGATTGCCTGCTGCATTCAGGAAAGGGACGATGGTGGTGTCTACCCAATAATAAGTTCCATCTTTAGCCCGGTTTTTGATTTCTCCTTTCCAGACTTCGCCACTAGCGATAGTTTGCCACATTTCGCTAAAAAATTCTTTGGGATGATATCCTGAATTAATAATGCGGTGAGTTTTTCCCAATAGTTCGGCTCGCGAGTATTGAGAAATTTCGCAAAACTTGTCATTGATGTAGGTAATCTTACCTTGGCGATCGGTAATAGCGACGATAGAGGATTGATCCAGGGCAAACTTTACATCTGCAAGTTCCTTGAGTGTTCGCTGTAAAGAGTTGTCAGTATATTCTCCTGAATCAAAAATTTTCCGAGGGCATTTTTCTGCATTGTGTTTAATGTGGGTTACTTCGTCAAAATCTACTCGGATTGCAGCCGGTTCAAATTTTATGCCCAAAGCGGTACTAATTTCGATGATTTCTAGAAAACTCGCACATTGATAATCTGTGTCCTCATGCTGTTTAATGATTTCTTCATCAATTTCTAGTCTATCTGCCAGTTCTTTTTGACTGATTTTTGATGCTATGCGAGCTTTAATTAAAGCATCTGGTAGTTTTTTTAAACTTTCAATGTTGATTTGAAGTGGCTGTTTTTTGTCGCAATTAATCAGTTTTTCATACTCGCTTATTTCTAAGTTTAATTTGTCAATTTTAGTCTGGTAAGATTCTTTGGGCAGTTTCCAGATTTCGCCTTCTGATTTCAAAGCTTCATTACTATCAAATTCTGTGATAAACTGCTGAAATTGTCGCAACCAATCTAAGGATTGCTGGTATTGTTGATGATTTTTGATAGTCATAGGTCACACAATTGTAAAGTTATAGCAATAATCGGTGGTGTATTATTTATTATTGTATCAATTTTATAAAATTTTATGTAAACTTTATATAAATAATTACGTTCTTTTGTTGACCGCGACTCCGATCGCACTCCTTGACATCAGACGATCGCCTCAGTGATACGATCGATCGGGCGAGCCAATCTCTCTATCCCCCTAACAGCCCTTTACCTCAGCGGTGATTTTCCTCAGTCCGCCTAACCTTTTGTTGGTTTTAGTCCTAGTCATGGACGATCCCTAAGCAAAGGACTTTTGGCAAATTCGGGTTTTAGCAGCATTCCCAGAGTATTTGACTTTCACCCACATAGAGTGTATTAGTCGATCGCGCTCCAAACCAGTGACGGCAAAAAATCTGGTAACAAGCACCCAGATTCATCCCTGGGGTAAGTCGAAAATCAAAAATCGACCATCGGCTCACAGAGTGTCAAAAGTTGGATAGTATTTGAGAAGCTAAACAGCGCCCATGGCGGTATCGTGCCGTAAAAGACTCTGGGCGAGGAATCTAGAAGCGGTTCTACGGCGATCCTGGAACTGAAAATGACATTCACAGCTTTTTGTTCGATTGGGAACGGAATCTGCAACAATTAGTAAGTAACAAAAATTGATTTTAATAGAAACTTCAGCCACTATACTAATTAGTGTAGGTTGGCATGAGGAAAATGCCAATGGTAAAAAAAAGTCGCAATGTAGCTAGTTCAGATCCAGAAAGCAAAGTCAAAATCGGACTTTCGCTCACTCCTTATAGTGCCGATCGATTGAACGCAATCGCTCGCAAGCTGGACATATCCAGGTCAGAACTCCTAGAACGCTTAGCCAAGGGTTCTCTGGAGATTTCTACCGACAAGACAAAAGTTAGTGTAACTTGGAAAAAAACGGAAGAAACTCCGGTAGATGTCGCCGAATCCCCAGGGGAAACAGCCGAAGTAAGGGAAATTAATGACACCCAAACGGCTCAAACTCCAGCAGAAAATCCGACGAGTACGCAGCCAAATCCACTGCAAGCAAGTTACGAATCTTTACAACAACAGTTGACAGAACGAGAAAACTCGATCGCCCAATTGGATGCTCAACTAGCCTCCGCCAAGCAACACCTGGAACAGCAACTATCCGAAACTGTACCAAAGTCAAGTTACGAATCTTTACAACAACAGTTGACAGAACGAGAAAACTCGATCGCCCAATTGGATGCTCAACTAGCCTCCGCCAAGCAACACCTGGAACAGCAACTATCCGAAACTGTACCAAAGTCAAGTTACGAATCTTTACAACAACAGTTGACAGAACGAGAAAACTCGATCGCCCAATTGGATGCTCAACTAGCTTCCGCTAAGCAAAATTTGGAACAGCAACTATCCGAAACTGTACCAAAGTCAAGTTACGAATCTTTACAACAACAGTTGACAGAACGAGAAAACTCGATCGCCCAATTGCATTCTCAACTAGCAGAAAAGCAAAATCTCGAACAACAGTTGCATCAGCAATTGTCAGAACGAGAAAACTCCCTCAACTCCTTGCATTCTCAACTAGCCGAAGCCAAGCAAAATCTGGAACAGCAATTGCAGCAACAGGAATCTTTACAACAACAGTTGACAGAACGGGAAAACTCGATCGCCCAATTGCATTCTCAACTAGCAGAAAAGCAAAATCTCGAACAACAGTTGCATCAGCAATTGTCAGAACGAGAAAACTCCCTCAACTCCTTGCATTCTCAACTAGCCGAAGCCAAGCAAAATCTGGAACAGCAATTGCAGCAACAGGAATCTTTACAACAACAGTTGACAGAACGAGAAAACTCGATCGCCCAATTGCATTCTCAACTAGCAGAAAAGCAAAATCTCGAACAACAGTTGCATCAGCAATTGTCAGAACGAGAAAACTCCCTCAACTCCTTGCATTCTCAACTAGCCGAAGCCAAGCAAAATCTGGAACAGCAATTGCAGCAACAGGAATCTTGGCAACAACAGTTGACAGAACGAGAAAACTCGATCGCCCAATTGCATTCTCAACTAGCAGAAAAGCAAAATCTCGAACAACAGTTGCATCAGCAATTGTCAGAACGAGAAAACTCCCTCAACTCCTTGCATTCTCAATTAGCAGCAGCCAAGCAAAATCTGGAACAGCAATTGCAGCAACAGGAATCTTGGCAACAACAGTTGACAGAACGAGAAAACTCGATCGCCCAATTGCATTCTCAACTAGCAGAAAAGCAAAATCTCGAACAACAGTTGCATCAGCAATTGTCAGAACGAGAAAACTCCCTCAACTCCTTGCATTCTCAACTAGCCGAAGCCAAGCAAAGTTGGGAACAGCAATTAGCCGAAACAGTACCAAAGTCAAGTTACGAAAGTTTACTTGCTCAGTTATCGGAACGAGAAACCTCCATCCAGCACTTCCAACTTCAACTAACCAAGTTGCAAGCTTTGGAAAATCAATTGAGTCAAAGTTTGGCCAAACAGCGAAATTATGATGCTTTGCAGCAGCAGTCTCAAGAACAGATAAGAACCATCAAAGGTTTACGAGAACAGCTAGCCCAACAGCAACCTGTAGCTGGCATTGGAGAAGCTTATCTCAACAAGTGGCGCCGTCCATAATTTTGATTTAGCAAAAAAAAATACTGCGCGATCGCGTTGTCTGAGCCTGGATATATGTGTTTAACAAATCCGGAAGCCGACGCCGATCGCGTTTTACGTTTTTTTGCCAAATATGAGCATAATATTAAGAAATATTACAATAAATCAATTATGGTCAGCGATCGCACCCCTGTTGGCAAATCCCGCGTCACCGTCATCGGAGCCGGAATCGGCGGGCTCACAGCAGCAGCCCTACTAGCTCGCCGAGGATACAAAGTGCTAGTCTTAGACCAGGCGATCGTCCCTGGCGGATGCGCTTCCACCTTCAAACGCAAAGGCTTTACCTTCGATGTCGGCGCCACCCAAGTCGCAGGATTGGAACCCGGAGGAATTCACCACCGCATATTCTCCGAATTAAACATCGAACTCCCAGCCGCCACACCCTGCGATCCAGCCTGTGCCGTATTTTTACCAGGAGAAAGCACACCCATTAGCGTCTGGCGAGAACCCCAAAAATGGCAACAAGAAAGACAAAAACAGTTTCCCGGAAGCGAACCATTTTGGCAATTATTATCTACATTATTCCAAGCTAGCTGGAAATTTCAAGGACGCGATCCGGTTTTACCACCCAGAAACTTCTGGGATTTCTGGCAATTAACTAAAGCTGTTCGCCCCGATACTTTGATTACCTTACCTTTCACTTTCATGACAGTGGGAGATGCTTTGCGACTTTGTGGATTGGGCGACAATTTGCGTCTGAAAACTTTTCTCGATTTGCAATTAAAATTGTATTCTCAAGTAGATACCGAAGAAACAGCCCTACTCTACGCAGCCACAGCTTTAGGAGTTTCCCAAGAACCACAAGGATTGTATCATCTACAAGGGAGTATGCAGGTATTGAGCGATCGACTCGTAGAAGCGATCGAACGAGACGGCGGCCAAGTCCTACTCCGTCACACAGTTGAAAGTATTATCACAGTGAACGGCAAAGCTACGGGTACAACTATTCGCAATCAAAAAACTGGCGAAGTATGGACAGAAAGCGCCGATGATATTGTCGCCAACGTCACCGCCCAAAATCTGGTAAAATTGTTAGAAACCAATTCAAACATCTCACCAGAAATCGCAGAATTATCGGAGAAAAAACTTACCGAATCTTCGGAACATCCCTTGCCATATCAAATGAAAAGCTACAAACATCGAGTCGATAAATTGCCACCAGCATCCGGCGCTTTTGTCATCTATTTAGGAGTGAAAGCAAGCGCAATTCCGCCAAAATGTCCGCCTCACCTTCAGTTTCTTTATGACTACGAAGGCGAGATAGGAGAGAATAATTCCTTGTTTGTTTCTGTCAGCCATCCGGGAGATGGTAGAGCTCCAACCGGAATGGCCACGGTGATTGCTTCCTCCTTTACCGATACTCGAATGTGGTGGAATTGTGCAGATTATGAAGCTTTGAAGCAAAAATATACTACCGGCGCGATCGCCCGTTTGAGCGAATATTTCAATTTAACACCAGAGGCGATCGTCCATCAAGAATCAGCTACACCCCGCAGCTTTGCGCGTTATACCGCCAGAGATAGAGGCGTTGTAGGAGGCATCGGCCAGCGAATACCCACCTTCGGACCCTTCGGCTTTGCCAATCGCACACCGATTCAAAACCTCTGGTTAGTCGGTGACTCCACCCATCCCGGAGAAGGAACCGCCGGAGTCTCCTATTCTGCTTTAACAGTCGTGCGCCAAATGAACGCAGAATTTTAATCTATTAATGACAATGACAAAACCTGTAATTGCTTTTTTCAGCAGTCTCCTGAGCATCCTCATACTATCTGGTGTTTTCAATATAGTTTCGCCCCAGCCAGCAGAAGCTCAATCGAAAACAATCTTGATTGCCGCTGCTGCGAGTTTGCAGAATGCGTTAGAGGAAATCGATCCCATATTTGAAAAAGCTAATGCTGGTATCGCAGTCAACTATAACTTTGCAGCATCGGGTCCCTTGCATCAGCAAATTCAACAGGGCGCACCAGTCGATGTCTTTATTTCTGCTGCAACTTTGCAGATGGATACACTACAAAATAAAAATCTGATTGTGAACGATACCCGTCGCAATCTATTGACCAATAATCTAGTTTTAATCGTGCCTAATAACTCCACTCTGGGACTAACCAGCTTTCGCCAGTTAACCAACTCTAATGTTAAAAGAGTAGCCGTCGGCGAGTCCCGCAGTGTTCCCGCTGGACGGTATGCCACAGAATTATTCAGTAAATTGGGAATCAGCGAGCAAGTGCGATCGAAGTTTGTTTACGGTAACTCAGTTCGCAGCGTCTTAGGCGCAGTAGAAAGCGGTAACGCAGATGCAGGCGTTGTTTACCTGACAGATGCCAAAATTTCCAATCAAGTCAAGCAAGTAGCAACAGCACCCAGCAACTTACACTCACCCATTGTTTATCCCATCGCGGTAATTAAAGCAAGTCGCAATCAACAGTCTGCCCGTGCTTACGTTGAATTTTTAAGGAAAAGACAATCTCAAAATATCTTCAAGAAATACGGATTTGGAATAGCTAATTGAGGGGGGTAGGCATTCTTGGCACTACCCCTACAAAAGGATGATTTGTCTGAGAATGAAACACCCCTGCTTAAGAAGGGGGGAAAAAGAACTTGCTCAAAGTCCCCCTTCCCCCCTTGGGGGGGCGTGGGGATTTAGGGGGATCTAGACTAGGGTAAAAACGGGATTTATCAAGGATTTTAGTCTTAAGTTGACACCAATGCTTCCTTCTTCCTTCTTCCTTCTTCCTTCGTTCTTCTTTCTTCCTTCTTCCTTCTTCGTTCTTCCTTCTTCCTTCTTCCTTCTTCCTTCTTCTTATGTTTGCTAATCTATCGCCCCTCTGGATTTCTCTACAAACGGCTGGACTGGCAACAATTGCAACATTTTTTCTCGGCACTGCTGCTGCATACTGGATGTTGGGCTATCGCGGTAGATGGAAATCATTAATAGAAGGAATTCTGATTTCACCGCTGATTTTGCCACCAACAGTGGTTGGTTTTTTACTACTATTACTGTTTGGTAAAAACGGTCCGATCGGACAATTGATGCAGCACTTTGACTTCACGATTATCTTTACTTGGTATGCCGCAGTATTAACCGCCACAGTGGTTTCATTTCCCCTGATGTACAAAACAGCATTGGGTGCTTTTGAACAAATTGACAGTAGTTTGCTACAAGTAGCCAGAACCTTGGGCGCTTCTCAAACAAGAATTTTTTTTCAGATTATATTACCCTTAGCTGTTCCCGGACTTGTGGCAGGAATCACACTCTCCTTTGCACGCGCATTGGGAGAATTTGGAGCTACTTTGATGATGGCTGGAAATATTCCCGGACAAACCCAAACAATGCCAATGGCAATCTATTTTGCCGTGGAAGCTGGAGAAATGAAGGAGGCTTGGTTTTGGGCAATTTTGATTATGACTATCTCCCTATCTGGGATCGTAACTGTGAACCTTTTGCAGGAGCGCTACGCACAAAATAGACAGCACAAAATATGGATAGGAATCGAAGCAAATGAGCCTGTGAATCGTGGTGGAAAATGCACGCAACCTGCTAGTTTAGGGCATGGTATTCAACCGCAACTTCCCAGTCTCGAATCTGGATTGCTTGTCGATATTGAAAAACAATTATCGAACTTTAAACTCGACACGGCTTTCAGCGCACAGCAAGAAAATTTAGGCATACTTGGTGGATCGGGTTCGGGTAAAAGCATGACTCTTCGCTGTATTGCTGGTGTTGATACGCCTACCACAGGGCGCATTGTCTTGAATGGGCGATCGCTTTTTGATTCAGACAAGAATATTAACCTTCCCAGCCACCAACGCAAGGTGAGTTTGGTGTTTCAAAACTATGCGTTGTTTCCACACATGACGGTTGCTCAAAATATTGCCTTTGGGTTGCAGCATCTGTCAAAATCAATCTGCCGACAGCGAGTCGATCGACAGCTAGATCTGTTACAAATGCAGGGGTTAGGCGATCGCTATCCCCATCAGTTGTCCGGGGGGCAACAACAGCGGGTAGCACTGGCAAGAGCACTAGCAACTGAACCGGAACTGCTATTGCTCGACGAGCCTTTTTCAGCCCTAGATACCTATCTGCGCAGTCAAATGGAGCGGCAACTTTTGGCAACCCTAGCAACCTACCGCGGCATTACGTTATTTGTGACTCATAACCTAGAGGAAGCCTACCGAATTTGTGAAAACCTGATGGTAATGTCTGCCGGAAAAGCGATCGCCTATGACTCGAAACATCAGATTTTTGAGCATCCAAAAACAGTTCGCATCGCTCAACTGACGGGATGTAAAAACTTTTCCCGTGCCGTGGTACAGGGAGCGAATTCAGTGATAGCAACCGATTGGGGAATTACTTTGCAAGTGCTCGAAGCCCTGGATAATGGACTCACCGATGTTGGCATTCGCGCCCACCAAATTAGCATCACCACAGAACCCGATCGTGATAATACCTATGCTTGTTGGTTAGCTTCCACCAGTGAAACCCCTCACCGCATTACACTCTTTCTCAAATTCAATGGCATACCCATGAGTTTGCACGACTATCATGTCCAAGCAGAAGTCTTTAAAGAAAAGTGGAATACCATCAAAGATCGACCCTTTCCCTGGTATGTGCGGCTCGCTCCCGCCAGTCTGATATTGATGGTGGACTGAGCTATCGTCAATCAAAATCGCCTCTATCAATAGTTTTTTACTAACATTTCTAACAAATACGGTTTAATTCAATACAGAAAACCCAAAGTATATCCTCTAGATTTCATAAATTAAGTTCATCATTTACAGCTTAGTTCCCACTACTCGATGTTCAAACTATTGTTGAGGAGCATTACATGAGCAAAACCGAAGTAGAAGTGCGGCCGCCATACGTATATAGAGGTTGGCAAGCAAAACTTGCCAATTACTTTAAGTTTAACTTCTACCGCACTAATTTCCGAACAGAGATTTTGGCTGGTGTCACCACCTTCATGACCATGGGATATATCCTGGTTGTGAATCCGATCATTCTCTCAAACGCCATTTTTCTGGAAAAATCTGGTGATTTATTTTCTCAATTAGTCGTAGCCACCGCCATTGCCTCAGCAATCTCTACCTTTTGCATGGCAGTTTTTGCCAACTATCCCTTTGGACTGGCACCCGGTATGGGAACAAATGCCTTTTTTGCCTTTTCTGTAGTATTGGGCTTGAAGATTGACTGGCGGCTAGCCCTCTCCTGTGTGTTCGTTCAGGGTTTAATTTTTATGGCCTTGACTTTTACTGATGTGCGGCGCTTATTGATTCAAGCAATTCCGTCCTCAATTAAACACGCAACCGCCGGTGGAATTGGATTGTTTATCGCCTACATCGGTTTGTCCGGCGATGTTACTAAAGGTGGGGCAGGCCTGATTGTGACCAACGAAGCCACAAAGACAGCTTTCGGCAGCTTTGCAGAACCAAATACTTTGCTCGCAAGCATCGGGATTCTGATCGCGGCAGGGTTAGTCGTGCGACAAGTCAAAGGTGCATTGCTATTGGGGATTGCCAGCACCGCTATCCTGGCTTGGGTGCTCCATGTTTCACCCCCTCCAACTGGACTGTTTGCGATACCTACAATGCCAACGGATCTGTTTGGGCAAGCAATTATAGGATTGCAGAATCTGAATGCTCAAAACTTTGTTGATTGGGTTGCAGTGTTGTTAGTGTTCTTGTTTGTCGATATTTTTGACACTATTGGCACTCTCACGGGTGTAGGGATGCGAGCTGGCTATATTACCACGGATGGGCAACTGCCCAGAGCAAATCAAGCGCTGATGGCAGATGCGATTGGCACAACAGTCGGACCGCTGTTTGGCACATCTAGCGTCACTGCCTATGTTGAATCGGTTGCGGGTGTTGCAGAAGGTGGACGCACCGGATTTACGGCATTGGTGATTAGTGCATTATTTCTAGTAGCACTGTTCTTCATTCCGGTGATTCAAGCGATTCCAGCGTTTGCTACAACTCCGACATTGGTGATTGTTGGGGCAATGATGCTGGCAGAAGTTAGGGAACTTGACTGGGATGACATGGCTGAGGTAATTCCGGCGTTTCTGACCATTTTTATGATTCCGCTAACCTACTCAATCGCTGAAGGGTTAGCCTTTGGTTTCATTGCTTATCCGCTGGTGAAATTGATGCAAGGGAAAGCTCATCAAGTTCCTAGAGGTACTTGGATCATTGCTGCTATCTTCATTGCTCGATTCATCTTTATGGCAGTGAGGTTTCATCAATGACTTTGAAAGGGTTTCGCAGTGCAATTTTAGATTTTGTTGACGATCCTTTCTATGTGTCTGAATCGGAGAGTGTTCGCTATATTCCAGACGGATTACTCGTTTTAGAACAGGGCAAGGTCAAAGAGCTTGGTGATTATGAGTTACTAAAAGAGAAGTATGTTGGGATTGCCATTGAGTCTTATCCCGATCGTCTCCTCTTGCCTGGATTCATCGATCTACATATTCATTTTCCTCAAACTGGAATTATTGGGGCCTACGGAGAACAACTCTTAGAATGGCTAGAGAAATATATTTTTCCCACCGAGCATAAATTCAAAGATAAAGCTTATTGCGATCGCGTGGCGCCAATTTTTATCGACCAATTATTACGCAATGGTACGACAACTGCCGTTGTACTAGGAGCTGTATTTCCAGAATCAGTAGATTCATTGTTTGAGGAATGCGATCGCAGAAATCTCCGCACGATCGTAGGTAAGGTGATGATGGATCGCCATGCTCCCGATTTTCTCTGTGATACAGCCGAGTCGTCTTACTACCAGAGCAGAGCGCTCATCGAAAAATGGCACGGCAAAAATCGCTTGCTCTATGCTGTCACGCCCCGATTTGCACCAACTTCAACCCCCCAACAACTAACCTACGCCCGCCAGCTTTTAAGCGAATTTCCAGACACCTATTTGCATACGCACCTCTCTGAGAACATGAAGGAAGTGGAATGGGTGCAACAACTGTTTCCAGACAGTCAGGGCTATCTGGATGTTTACGATCGATTTGGCTTGGTGGGAGAGCGCTCCATCTTTGCCCATTGTGTTCAATTAACCGATGCTGAATTCGATCGACTCGCTCAGACAAAAGCCGCGATCGCATTCTGTCCAACTTCTAATTTGTTCTTGGGCAGCGGATTGTTTAATATCGAGCAGGCTACCGCCAAACACGCACCAATTAAGCTTGGTTTAGCCACCGATGTCGGAGCTGGAACCAGTTTTTCATTGTTGCAAACTGCCAGTGAAGCTTACAAAGTAGCTCAACTTCAGCAGCAAAAGCTTTCACCGTTTCAAGCCATGTTCCTAGCCACACTCGGTGGAGCAAGAGCGCTAAAGCTGGAAGATAAAATCGGCAACTTTGATGTAGGTAAAGAAGCAGACTTTGTGGTTCTCAATCCACGAGCAACTCCAGTTATGGCATTTAGAAACGAGCAAAACAATGAGCAGATGACACCAATCACCATAGAAGAATTAGGGGAGCAGCTATTCAGTACGATCGTCTTAGGCGACGACCGAACAATTGTAGCAACCTATGTTATGGGTGAACTTGTCCATGCTCAATAAGATCAAATCCTCTCTTCATCTGAATTATTCATCTCTCTGTTCTCGGACTCTGTGTCCTCTGTGTTCTCTGTGGTTAAATCATTCCTATACAACGGTCAACAATAGCAGTCGCCAAGACGCTTTGTTTCTTGCTCCCTGAGCGGAGTCGAAGGGAGCAAGAAACAAATCACCTTAACAGCCTTGGCGGTTACTATAAATATTAGTTCTGTCATTGACAAAAAAACCTCAGTCTTTATGTTAAAGACTGAGGTCTGATAGCGACAGGTTTAAACCCGTCAGCTATACTCTATTACTATTTGACAGATACCTTTGCGCCCACAGCTTCAAGCTGTTTCTTCATTTCTTCAGCAGCATCCTTACCAAGAGCTTCCTTAACTGCCTTCGGTGCGGCTTCTACCAAGTCTTTCGCTTCCTTCAAGCCAAGACCGGTAATCGCGCGGACTTCCTTCAGAATTGCGATTTTCTTGTCAGCAGGAACTTCTTCGAGCATGACAGTAAACTCGGTTTGCACTTCTACTTCTTCAGCAGCGGCTCCACCACCCATACCGGGCATCATCATCATGCCGCCGACAGGAGCAGCAGCGCTAACGCCGAAAGCTTCTTCGATTTGCTTGACCAATTCAGATGCTTCGAGCAAAGTCAAAGACTTAAGTTTTTCCAAGATTTCATCAGTTGCAGTAGACATTTGTTGAACTCCTAATTCGATTTTAGATTTTGGATTTTGGATTTTCGATTGCTCATTAATTATTAGTCTCTTGTCTCCATTCGTCAGTCTGTGAATCCACACTAATGACTAATGACTGATGACTAATGACTAATAACTAAGCAGATACGCTTTCTGCTTCTGCTGGTGCTTCTGCTTCGGCTTCTACTGAATCGCCGTTTTGGTCTTTTTCAGCATAAGCTTTGAGACCGCGAGCGATCGAAGTAGGAACTTGATTGATACCCACAGCCAGCTTGGTAGCCACACCGTTGATAGCACCAGCAATTTGAGCCATGAGTTGTTCTTTCGATGGCAGATCGGCTAATGCCTTAACATCAGCTTCTTTCAGTACCCGTCCTTCCATCACGCCGCCGCGAAGTTCAGTCTTTTTCGAGACTTTTTGGAATTCTTGGTAAGCTTTAATCGCGCCGCCGATATCTTCTTGCACGAATAGAAAGGCCGACGTACCAGTCAGCAATTCCTGCATCGGCTGCCAGGTTTCGTTACCTTCAACCGCAATTCGCATTAGCGTGTTTTTTGCGACTTGGCAACTGCTACCTTTCGGACGCAAGCGCCGGCGCAAATCCGTGATTTCTGCAACAGTTAAACTCTTGTAGTCGATCGCGATTACCAGTTGAGATTCGCTCAAGGTTTGCTTGAGGTCTGCAATAATCTCATTTTTTACTGCTAAACTTTTGCCCATACTTATTTCACCTCCTTTAAGGATGATCGAAAACTGACAATCAAAAACCCCGACCTGGGAGCCGGGGCAGAGAATTAAAAATTAAGAATAAAGAATTAAAAATAGTCACTTTTAAATCTTTCAATCCTGAGTTTTTAGTTCTTCAGCCTCGGCAGGAAATTAAGCGCGATCGGCACCTGCGGTCTTCAGCTTATTGATTTTGGATTAGGCTTTGACGAGAGAACACAGAAATTAGTATTCTTTCTAGCCAGCATCAAGTTTAGTATCACGCAGGACGCTGATATCGACTTCGATCGACGGGCCCATTGTTGCGGATACATACAAACTCCGCCAGTAGCGACCTTTTGCACCAGAAGGACGGTTGCGGTCAACAGTTTCTTGCAAAGCATGAAGGTTAACCAGCAAATCTTCTGCTGAAAAAGCAGCCTTGCCAAACATAACATGAACGATGCCGGTTTTATCGGCACGGAATTCCATCTTACCACCTTTGAACTCGTTGATCGCCTGAGCAACGTCAGCAGTCACCGTCCCACCTTTGGGAGAAGGCATCAAACCGCGAGGGCCAAGCAATCGACCCAATTTTGCCACCAAGGGCATCACGTCTGGAGTCGCAATGAGGCAATCAAAATCCATCATGCCTTTCTGAATTTCCTCGATCAACTCTTCAGAACCAGCAATATCTGCACCAGCATTCAGGGCTTCTTTAACTTTTTCGCCCTTAGCAATCACCGCAACTCTGACTACTTGACCAGTTCCCTTGGGTAACGACACAGTTGTCCGCAACTGCTGGTCAGTATATTTTGGGTCAATTCCTAGACGGATGTGAGCTTCAGCCGACTCAGCAAACTTGGCTGTAGCTGTTTCTTTCAAAAGTTCCAGAGCTTCTAGTGGTAGATAAGCTCTTTCTTCAACTTTTTTTTGAAGTTCTTGCAGTCTTCGCGATACTTTCTTTGCCATTTTGATTTTTTGGGGTCTGTCGATTTTAGATTTTAGATTTTAGATTTTAGATTGAACTTATCAGCCAATCTGATCTCTAAAATTTGTTCGATTCCTAGCGAAGCTTTGCTTCTCCCCCTGAATCGAGCGATTTTGGATTTTAGATTTTGGATTAAAGAATTGAAGATTTTACCTTCACAATCAGGAATTACTGACCCTTCGACTACGCTCAGGGAACTGCAACTGACCCTTCGACTACGCTCAGGGAACTGTCAACTATCAACTGACCCTTCGACTACGCTCAGGGAACTGCAACTGTCAACTGTCAACTATCAACTGACCCTTCGACTACGCTCAGGGAACTGCAACTGTCAACTGTCAACTATCAACTGACCCTTCGACTACGCTCAGGGAACTGCAACTGTCAACTGTCAACTGACTTTAATCCGCGATCGCCACGCCCATATTTTTAGCCGTTCCAGCCACAATTTTCATGGCCGCCTCAACATCATTAGCATTAAGGTCAGGCATTTTTGTTTCCGCAATTTCTCGCAGTTGAGCTTGGGTAATCTTGCCTACTTGCTTGCGATTAGGTTCTCCCGAACCTTTTGCAATCCCAGCCGCTTTTTGAATCAAAACCGACGCCGGCGGGGTTTTGAGAATAAACGTAAAACTGCGGTCTTCAAAAACCGAAATTTCTACTGGAACCACTAGACCCGCTTGGTCTGCGGTTCTAGCATTGTACTCCTTGCAAAACATCATGATATTGACGCCATGCTGACCCAAGGCCGGGCCGATGGGAGGAGCTGGGTTGGCTTTTCCCGCCGTAATCGCCAACTTAATTACTGCAACAACTTTCTTTGCCATTAGTTAGTTCTGTTTCTGAACCTGATTGAACTCTAATTCTACAGGCGTATCGCGCCCAAAAATCGAGAGTAAAACTTTGAGCTTGTTCCGTTCCGGGCTAACTTCAATCACATCACCTTCAAAATCCTTAAATGGCCCGGAAAGTACCACAACGTGGTCTCCTGTTGCCATCGATACTTTGACAACTGGTTCTGATTCCTGAGCATTTCTGAAGATCCGTTCTACTTCTGAGTGACTCAGAGGTAGCGGTTTGACGTGACCCCTGCCGCGCCCGTAGCGGCGTTTTTGCTCTGCCCCGACAAAGTTAATTACGTTCGGGGTATTTTTGATCACCTGCCATGTATCCTCGTCCATAAACATACGGATGAGTACATAGCCGGGAAAGATTTTTTCGTCTGACTGCCGTCTGGAACCGTCTTTACCGACTTTAATCGCCGGAGTTTGCGGAATTTCCACTTGAACAATGCGATCTGCAACATCCAAAGTTTGAATTCGCTGCTGCAAGTTTGCCTTCACCCGCTTTTCACAGCCGGAAGCAACCTGAACAGCATACCAGCGAGCCACGATCGCCGGAACCTCTGGCGAGCCTTTTTCTGCGGTGGTTTCTGTGGAATACTCAGATTCTTCTGATGCAAAAGTCATGGTCCAAACACCTTTGCTGCGCCCCAGTTAAAGAAGTTATCCACCAAGTAGATCAGGCTTGCTGAGAGGATTACCATCAAAAGCACTGCCAAAGACTCGCTGATTAGCTGCTGGCGACTCGGCCAAACTACCTTCTCGAGTTCTTCTCTCGTTTCCTTAAAAAAACCCGCAGGGTCAAACCCAGGCGCTGTTATTTCTTGAGTTTCTTGAGCTTCGTCTTTTTTTGCCACAATTGAATCCCCCTTGCGATTTCAGATTTTAGATTTTAGATTTTAGATTGTGTCAGTGGCGATCGGGTCTCAGATTTTTTGACACTAACCACTTAGCCCAATTTCCATCTCAAATCTAAAGCAACCACTTGACAAGCCAAATCTATCTGAGCTTGACATTCCCCGACAATCAGGCGCGGGGATTCTTGGTTCAACGAAACCACTTAACCTAGAGTCGTGCCGTCATCTAGACTAGAGGTGGGATTCTCCCCAAGCGTTAATTCGGGTCTGCCCTACCCTATTTGCATTGCTGCAAGTCCTGATTTTTGCGAACCGCCCACAAAAATTAATTCTACCCAAAAGCTTGAGATTTCCGCTGTTACCAGCTAATAATCCGGGCGCTTTCGGGCAGAATTTAAGTTTTGGTGATTCAGCGCGCCCTGGAGGACTTGAACCCCCGACATCAGGTTTTGGAGACCTGCGTTCTACCAACTGAACTAAGAGCGCACAGGTGAGGTTGCGAATATTTGCTTAACCTCTAGAATTTTATTCTAACACAGTGCGCTCGTAAATTGGAAACTTTTTTTGAAATTTTGACAATTTCCAATTTCGGAATGGGGAATAGCCTGAGTGCATTCCTAAAGAGAGCGATCGAACCGCTGTTTGACGCGGGTAGCTTTGCCCACCCGATCGCGCAGGTAGTACAGCTTGGCTCTGCGGACTTTCCCGCGTCGCATCACTTGGATCGTGGCAATGCGGGGCGAGTGAATCAAAAACACCCGTTCTACACCCACACCCTGAAATACACGGCGCACAGTAATAGTTTCATTAATTCCGCCGTTACGCATGGCAATCACAGTGCCTTCGTAGGGCTGAACCCGTTCTTTATTGCCTTCTTTAATTTTCACCCCGACTCGCACTGTGTCGCCGACGTAAATTTCGGGGAGCACTTTGCTGAGTTCTACCTTGACTCTATCTATTTCTTCCATCTCCAGGGAGCGGATTATTTCTGCGCCTTTCATAAGATTTTCCAAAACTCACAATCCCTTATCATATATCGAACTGCCTGTTTTATGTCAAAAAAACTTTATGTTAAATATTTCTGTGGGCGAAATTATACCCCTGTTGGCGATCGCAGCACTAGCTTTGTACGTCGCGGCCAATTTGGGTGCTAACGATGTCGCTAACTCCATGGGAACATCGGTAGGCTCAAAAGCGCTAACGCTCAAGCAGGCAATAATTGTGGCTGGCATACTGGAATTCACAGGTGCGGTGCTTTTCGGCAAAGGAGTTTCCGAAACTCTGGCAACGGGAGTAGTAAATGCAGAAGTCTTTGCCAAGGAGCCCCAAGTATTTTTAATCGGGATGGTGTCAGTGCTAGCAGCTTGTGGTTTATGGCTGCAAATCGCTACCCGTATGGGTTTACCAGTTTCTTCATCTCATGCGGTGGTAGGTGCGATCGCCGGTTTTAGCTGGGTAGCTGCGGGCATTGGTGCTGTTGACTGGCTAACTATCGGGACTATTTCCCTAACTTGGCTGGCGACACCATTCGCCAGTGGTGCTTTAGCCGCCATATTTTACAGTTTAGTCAAGTATTCGATTCTCGATCGACCCGACCCTCTGGATCGAATGCGCGAATGGATACCTTGGCTGAGTACAGCAATGCTGAGCATATTTGGGATTATTGTATTGCCGTCAATTGTTGATGTGGCCTTTGTGCAGACAGGAATTTTGGCCCAAATCCACCATAGATTTGGCTGGAATATTCCAGTACAGGATGTGACGATTGGCCTTGGGGCGATCGCAACTATGGCCTTGACCCAAACTAGCTGGCAAAAATTAGCATCAGCAGGAACTCCCTTTGGGGGGAATCAAGAGGGAACCCCCCCCTACCCCCCCCAAGGGGGGAATCAAGAAGGAACTCCCTTTGGGGGGAATCAAGAGGGAACCCCCCCCTACCCCCCCCAAGGGGGGAAGCAAGAGGGAACTCCCGTTGGGGGGAAGCAAGAGGGAACCCCCCCCTACCCCCCCCAAGGGGGGAATCAAGAGGGAACTCCCGTTGGGGGGAAACAAGAGGGAACTCCCGTTGGGGGGAAGCAAGAGGGAACTCCCGTTGGGGGGAAGCAAGAGGGAACTCCCGTTGGGGGGAAGCAAGAGGGAACTCCCGTTGGGGGGAAGCAAGAGGGAACCCCCCCCTACCCCCCCCAAGGGGGGAATCAAGAGGGAACTCCCGTTGGGGGGAAGCAAGAGGGAACTCCCGTTGGGGGGAAACAAGAGGGAACTCCCGTTGAGGGAAATCAAGAGGGAACTCCCGTTGGGGGGAAGCAAGAGGGAACCCCCCCCTACCCCCCCCAAGGGGGGAAGCAAGAGGGAACCCCCCCCTACCCCCCCCAAGGGGGGAATCAAGAGGGAACTCCCCAAGGGGGGAAACAAGAGGGAACTCCCCTTTCTCTCTCTCTCATCGAGCAACAAATGGCCAGATTTCAAGCGCTCAGTGCCTGCTTTGTGGCCTTTGCCCACGGTTCCAATGATGTAGGTAATGCGGTTGCGCCCTTAGCTGCGATCGCCTATATCCGTCGCACAGGTTCCTTTCCTCTGAATGATTTCAGTGTTCCCTTGTGGATTTTAGTCATCGGAGGTGTCGGAATAGTCATCGGTTTGGCCCTTTGGGGCGAAAATGTGATTGCCACAGTGGGGGAGGGCATCATCCAACTGCAACCAAGTGGGGGATTTTGTGCAGAATTAGCCACGGCTGCTACTGTCTTGTTAGCATCCCGCTTGGGGTTGCCTGTTTCCACTTCCCATGCTTTAGTGGGTGCAGTTGTAGGAGTGGGACTTGTCAATAGTTGGCAATCTGTACGTTGGCAAACTTTGCGGTCTATTGGTTCGGCTTGGTTAGTCACAATTCCGATCGCCGCTGGTTTGGGTGCCGGAATTTTCAGTATCGTTCAATGGATTGTATTCAAATAGAAAAACTAGCCCACTCAATAAAATAGTCATGGACTAGAGGGCCTTGGGATACTTTCGATGGTTTACATAGTTGCGTTGTACGGCACCTACCTAATTGCTGTCAACTGACAACGAACTAATCCTTCTGATTGCCTCGATTGGGATACTGTCGCAGTGGCAGTAGTTGCCAAGCAGCAGCATCTGCACCCCAGTTGCGAAAAATCTTTACAGAGGCAAAAATTCTAGCGAAACGCCAGTTGTAGTAACGCTTCCAGTCACCAGACCACTGGGCGGTTTCATCTGCGGTTTGCAAAGCTCTGACTTCGGCTTCGAGTGCTTCAGCATGGCGTTGTAGTATAATTTCTAATTGCACAAAGTGTTCTTCGGGCGATTCCCTCCGGGATAGCTTCGTTTGACCCAATTTTTTACTCTCCAACTTAGCAACTACTATAGTGTCAGCCGTCTTTTAGATAAAGTGACTGAAAATTGTCAACTAATTTAAAAGATAGTTCAGAATACTGAACGTACAGTTTAAATTAGAGGTTATACGTTAATAATGGTGCAAGAGAACAAATACTCAGCAGGCGATCCAGAGGATGCCAAATCGGCAGAACAAGTCCTTAACTCCGTGATTCAGGAACTGGACGCTTTGCATGAAAATGTCAAGGGTCAGTTAAATCAGGACATTACACGGCTCCAAAGTGAAAAAAATCACTTGATCCAGGATATTGAAGGCCTGAGACAGCAATATCGTAAATTGCAGTCTCAGCAAATGGAATCTTTGTCGGGCAGATATATTCATCAGCAGCAGTTGTGGCTCAAACAGTTGGCTCAAGTTTTGGCTCACAATCTCCAAGATTTGTTAGTGCAGCGGTTTAACGAACTCAGTGCTAATTCTGGACATTCTCTCAGTAGTCCTATTCCCAGTGGCGAGTTCCCCATACCGATGCCACCAAGCAACTATGATGAACGAGCTTCTGAGTTATTGGCGGCGCTAGACGATCGGATCGATCGCAGTTTTCAGATGCTGCAACAAGATTTGAGCAGCTATGAAAGTGAATTGTCGGTGCGGCTAAACAATATGCAAACCTTGGAGCGACAAGGCGAAGAGTTATTGCAGAATCTGGTTAACCGCATCAGGGCAGAACTTGAAGAAGAAGAAGCATATCTTGACAATCCTTTTGATGCAGAAGATTCCTATCCAGAGGAATTAACTAATTCTGTCCGTCCACAAATTATGCCTGCTGTACCTGCTGATAGCCACGAAGCAGTTCCACGGCCCCATCCGGTGCAGCCGACAGCAGCCGTGGCTAAAGCACCTTCTCAAATGCAGATCGGTTTGGTGTTGGCTTTGTCTTCAGCGGTGGTATTGTCGATATTTAATGTTAGTTTGAGAATTCTGATTAAAAGCAGCAATCCTAGGATGATTTTCGGCTGGTTTGAAGTGCCTGGGGTTGTGACTCCTGGTTTTGGAAATTCTCTGTTGATTTTATTGATGCGGTTGATCGTGGTGATGGCTTTGATGCCTGTGTTGGCGACATTTCTTTATCCTTCTGTCTGGAAAGATATTAGGCGGTTGTTCCAGTCTGGCGATCGAGCTTTGTGGAGTAAGGTTTTAGGAAGCGCATTTTTTCTGTTTTTGTCTCAGGTTTTGATTTATTTGGCGATCGGCAATATTCCGGCGGGAATTGCCATTACCATTTTCTTTATTTATCCGATCGTCACGGTACTCGGCTCTTGGCTCTTGTTTGGTTCACGCCCCAGCACAGTGGGATTGTTAGCGATTTGCGGTATTACCGCAGGCTTGATTTTAGCTGGGTGGTCCAGTTTTGCCTCTCCGGCTCCTGGCGGTGGTAATGTGGCAGTGGGAGTGACAGCCGCACTTGGTTCAGGGATTACTTTTGCTGGCTACGTATTGCTGATGCAAATGGTCGCTGGCAAACTGCATCCAATTCCTTTTAGTTTAGTCAATTTTGCCGCGATTTTTGTGTTTTCTGCCCTGAGTTTGTGGGTGCCACTGTCAGAAAATTTTGCTCCTAGTATCGACCAAAATGTTTGGCCTGGTTTGATTGTTGGGGGTGTAATTTTAGGTGTGCTGACGCTGTTTAGCTATTTTTTAAATAATTTTGCAATCCGATTTGCGGGGGCTGCTTTAGCATCAGTCATTGGCACTTTGGGGCCGGCGATGACTGCACTTTTCGGATTTCTGATAATTAATGAGAAGTTAAAGCCTGTGGCAATTCTCGGCATGGCTGTGGTGACATTGAGCGTCGCTGCTATGAGTGTGGAACGGATAGTGGCTCCTAAAAAGAAGGCTTCTTGAGCTTGATTAACGGCTATAGCCTTTCGATCTCTCATAGGAGGTACGATCTAGAATTGGTAATAGGTAATTGGTAATAGGTAATTAGTAATGCCCTATACTTCGACAACGCTAGAGCCAAAGTGCCCCATTACCCATTACCTCACCTAACTGAGAAAGGCTATTTATTTGATTTCTGCTTTTTTTTAGGGCCCCAGACTATGGCAGCCCCCAAGCCCGCTAAGTTGTATAAAAGCAGACCAAAAATAAACGACTTAGTTAGATATCTAACTAAGTCGTTTTGCTGTAAAGCTTGTATAACAAGATACAACGGAGAGGGAGGGATTCGAACCCTCGTTGAAGTCACCCCCAAACAGCATTTCCAGTGCTGCGCCTTCAACCACTCGGCCACCTCTCCAAAGCTGAACTTTGTTTTTTTAGCCACAGTTTTACTACCTTATCAGAAGAAATCTGATTTGGCAAGGCCTAAGGGCATAAATTTATTGTTTAATGTGGATAGGGCGTAAAACAAGTAGGGCAAATTCTGCTTCCAGATGTCGCAAACCGATTCATATCAAGAATTTGGTCTCCAAACTCAAATCTAAAATCCCACATCTAAAATCTAAAATTCCATGACTCGCTCTTACACAATTACAATTCACAACAGACAAACAGGCTCGTGCCACACAGTGCAAGTACCCGAAGACCGCTACATCCTCCAAAACGTGGAAAATCAAGGAGTAGACTTACCCTATTCTTGCCGCAACGGCGCGTGTACGGCCTGTGCTGTCCGTGTCAAGTCGGGGGAACTTTACCAGCCAGAAGCAATGGGACTTTCGGTGGAACTGCAAAAAGAGGGTTATGCTTTGCTGTGTGTCAGTTATCCTCGTTCCAACATGGAAGTAGAGACGCAAGATGAAGATGAAGTATATGAACTTCAATTTGGGCGCTACTTCGGGAAAGGTAAAGTGCGTGTGGCTTTGCCATTAGATGAAGAGTGAGCGCAATGCCTACGGAAATATGCAAAATGCCAAGTTTCATTCTTCATCTCCTAGGTTTTGGCTACGCGAGGCTCAAGTACGCAAGGACTAATGCTGCGGTTACGCTGGGCATAAGTGTCCAATGCCGAAAGTTTCTGCATCGGCTATTATCGATCGCCCTTTGTTGGTTGTTAGTTAGCTGCCAAAAACCGGAAATTCCCACAGGAACTTTAGTGAAAGTACAACGGACTGTCAGCGGACAAACTATCGAAATTGTCCGTACAGCAGACAAAATTGCCCTGTTAGAACAAGTTAGGTTGATTGGGATTGAAGCACCGGATTTAAAGCAACAGCCTTGGGGAGAAGCAGCCAAAAACCAACTGGAACAGCTTATTGGCGGGAAACAGGTGTTGTTAGAATTAGATGTTGAAGAGAAAGATAGGTTCGATCGCTTCTTAGCCTATTTGTGGGAAGATGGAGTGTTGGTCAATGAACGGCTAGTTAAAGAAGGCTATGCTTTGGCAACAGTGCGCTCGCCTAACAAGAAGTACCAGCAGCGACTTGTCAATGCTCAAGAATGGGCGAGACTAATGGGTAAAGGGATTTGGAATCCTAAACAGCCGCTGCGTCAAACTCCCGGAGAATTTCGCCAGCAAAATAACAAATAACAAATAATCAATAACAAATAACAAATAACAAATGACTAACAAAATTCAAGACTTATTAGAAATAGCCACCGAAGCGGCCCTCGCTGCTGGTTCCGTTCTGCAATCTTTCTGCGGAAAATTAGAAGAAATTCAAGAAAAAGGTCGATCGGGAGATTTAGTTACAGAAGCCGACAAAGCCTCCGAAGCCGTCATTTTAGAAATTCTGGGTCGTCATGTACCCGACCACGGGATACTTGCTGAAGAATCAGGTAAATTAGGGGATGCCAGTAGCAAATACCTGTGGGCGATCGACCCTTTGGACGGTACAACTAATTATGCCCACCAATATCCATTTGCCTGTGTGTCGATCGGACTTTTAATTGAAGGAGTACCACAAATTGGCGTAATTTTCGATCCGTTTCATAACGAATTGTTTCGGGCTGCCAAAGGATTGGGTGCTACCCGCAATCGACGGGCGATCTCCGTTTCCCAAACCTCTATATTGACCAAAAGTTTGTTAGTTACTGGCTTTGCTTACGATCGACGGGAAACAGCCGATAATAACTATGCCGAATTCTGTCACCTCACCCACCTCACCCAAGGAGTGCGACGCAGTGGATCGGCAGCTCTAGACCTAGCTCACGTCGCCTGCGGCCGTTTAGATGGATACTGGGAACGGGGACTGTCCCCTTGGGATGTAGCCGCCGGCGTAGTCATTGTCTCGGAAGCTGGAGGTAAAGTTACAGCCTATGACGAGAGTCCCTTTGAGATTAACTCTGGTCGAGTTTTGGCGACAAACGGCAAGATTCACGCTGAACTTAGCGACGCATTGCTCAAAACACCCCCTTTATCGTCTTGGGGGTAGGGCGTGTTTTCTTGCCTGATCCATCAGATCCTGATCCCCCTCGCATCCCCCTTAAGAAGGGGGACGAAAGAGCTTCTTTCTCCCCCCTTTTTAAGGGGGGTTAGGGGGGATCTCCGGGGAGAGAAAACACGCCCTAGCCGCCCGGAGCCGAGGGCTAAGCATTAGTACGGGGGTCATAACCCCTTAACAGAAGCTACATTAAAGAATAAAGCATCGTCACAAGCCTGGAAAAGGAGAGTAACATTTATGTCTTTTGAAATGACAAAAGGGCTGTTTAAGTTTGACTTTACAGATCAGCACGCAATTTTGGGAGTTCCCTTAGATGCTGAGTTTAACGACATCCGCAAGCGTTACATGAAAATAGTCCGCCGCTTGCACTCGGATACTTGCCCTTTTGAAAGTCAAGCTGATAAAGATTGGGCTAATCAGTTTTTGTCAAAAGTGGTCAATCCCGCTTACAACAAATTCTCCAAGGAAAGCGATCGCAAAGAATATAATTTGCTAGTAACGGCTATCAGCAAGCGGGCCACGAAAGAAAAAGAGAAACAGCAAATCGAAAGCGCAGAAGCCAAACAGTTAGCCAGGGCGGGAAATTGGGAAGAAACTTACAAAACCGCAATGAGCAAACTGGCGGAGAAGCAATACGAATCCGCTGAGCAAGCCCAAGAGGTCATCAATCAAATGAGCGAACTCAATCTGGTTTACCTGCTGCGAAAAGAAAACGTCATGATTCCAACCGGGGTGGTAACTCCGAAACCGGAAAAGCCACCAAAAATAGAATCAAAAGTAGTACATCCAACTCCGGTTGTTCCTCCAACGACTACCAACAAAGATTCCCTGGTGGAACAAAATTGTCGCCGTGCTCAAGGATTCATGGATAGCAAAAATTACGCCAAAGCAATTTTGGAGTTGAGGGAAGCTCAAAAGCGCGAACCGAAAAATAGCAAGTGTCACGCTATGTTGGCAATGTGTTATTTGATGCAAGGTCAAGGAACAATGGCTAAGCTGGAGGTGCAAAAAGCTTTGGTATCTAATCCAGAAGAGCCGATGGCTTTGGAAGTGAAGAAAAAGCTGGAACAGCCAGCTTCCGGGGCGAAAGCTAAAAAGGGTGAGGATAAGCAAGGTGGCTTTTTTGCGAGTTTTTCCAATTTGTTTGGTGGGGGGAAGAAGAAATGATGAGACGGAGGCAAAAAAATTAGACTTGGTGATAGTTGAATTGGTTAAAGTCGAATGCTAAACTGGTCAGGTTCGACTTTAACATCGTCCCCTCAAGCTAAGTTTGTAGCTGCATCGAAAATCCCCAATCTAAAATCCCAAATTGATATGGTTCACCAACCCCCATCGGGCGCAAGAGATTTATTGCCCCTTGACGTAGCTCAAAAAATTTCGATCGAACGCCGTTTGCAGCAAGTTTTTCATCGCTGGGGCTATCACCGGATTATTACTTCGACTCTAGAAAGGCTGGAGACATTGATGGCTGGAGGGGCGATCGACCGATCGACCTTAATTCAATTGCAAGATGCCGTCGATGGAGAACTAGGCTTGCGTCCAGAATTGACTGCTTCCATCGCCCGCGCTGCTGTGATGCGGATGGCCGGGACTCTCTGGCAGCCTCAGCGTCTATATTACAACGCGAATGTGTTCCGCAAAGGCCCCGATACAGGCTCTGGGGGGCAGCAGGAGTTCTATCAAGCAGGGGTAGAGTTGCTAGGCTCCGGGGGGACGATGGCTGATGCGGAAGTGCTACTACTGCTGTCTGAGTGCTTGCAGGGTTTAGAAATTGATGACTGGCATTTGGTGCTGGGAGAAGCGGGTTTAACTGCTAGTTTGTTGGAACCGTTTCCGCCAAATGTGCGCTCCCAAGTTCGGGGGGCGATCGCCAATCTCGATCGAGTAGGCTTGGAAAATTTACCGCTGTCTAAGGAATTGCGAGAAAGAGCTCTACTATTATTTGACTTGCGGGGCCGCCCAGAAGATGTGTTTCCTGTTGTGGCAAAGCTCGATTTAGATGAGCCACAACAAGCAGCCTTAAATAATCTGAAATCGGCGATCGAATTGCTGTACAAATGTCAATCCCAAATCCCGAATCTGAAATCCCATATCCACCTAGACTTGAGTTTGATTCAAACCTTTGACTACTACACGGGAATTGTGTTTGAAGTTGTCAGTAGTCCCAAGACGGGACAGCGAGTGTTGGGACAAGGGGGACGGTACGATCGCCTCTTGGGATTGTTCGATCCTAAGAGGCAAAATCACGCTGGAATTGGGTTTTGTTTGAATATTGAAGATTTGCACCAAATTTTGTTAAATGAGGGTCAATTGGCGAAGGAGACCCCAGCCAGCGACTTTTTGGTTGTGCCTCAAACCTCTGATGCGGAGGCTGCGGCTTTTGTTTATGCTCGAAAACTCCGAGAGTCTAGCGATGTAGTTCGGGTAGAAATGGATTTGGAGAGTCGGGAGACTGTGGATGGGGTGCGGGAATATGCGCGCGATCGACGCATTGCTCAAATTGCTTGGGTGAATGCGGAAGGATTCCCGACAATTGAAATGGTAAATTAATAGTTGGGAAAAAAAAGCGAGAACCCGACTTTTTAGAGAAGTCGGGACTGTAAATATTCTACAAAAAACGGTTCTTCCGTACTTTGTGTGCTAAAATATTAAAATATTTGCCACTTTCGTCAGGAGTTAATGATTCAATTCCGCACGTAGTAAGGAATTGAATCATTAACTCCCCTACTTCTTCAGGCTGGATAATTAACTATGAATAAATTAATGACTTAGACTCTCAACTTAATTCACGACTTGAGGTAAATGCCACAAAAGTAAAGCACGCAATTGAAAATTATCAAAATTTCTAAATCCAAAGCCACTGCGTTTCAATAATTTTAATTTATTGTTGATTCCTTCGACCACCCCATTAGTTGTTCTTGATTCAAAGTAACCAACTATCTCGCCGAACCATCTCCGAATTGTTTTCACGCTTTTTCTGTAAGACAACATTACTTCTCGCTCGCCCCACGGTAAATCTTTAACTAAATGTCTTTTATTCTGATGAAGTCGATGGCTTCGCTGACCGCAACGGGGGCAAATTGCTGTTTTGGAAGCTGATTTAACAAACAAAATTAAGGTATTTTCTATTTCTTGAATCTCTTCGACTATCGTTCCAGGTAAATTCAGAATCTCGGTCATTAATTTATTCATAACAATCCTGATTTTTTTGACCTCATGAACCCCCCCTGGGGCTGTAATGAGCCAATCCCTTACTACGTGCACCGATTGGCTCATTACAGCCCAAACTTGGGTGAGAAACATCTTAATATTTTAGCACACTAAGTACGGAAGAGCCATTTTTTCTGACGGATTATCTTCGCTAACTCCTCTATTGTTGATGCTGAAAATAATGAACGTAAGGGCAATTTTATGGCAAAATGTTTCTCAATCTCTACGCTGAGAATTATCATCAGTAAAGAGTTTCCTCCCAAATCAAAAAAATCATCTTCAACTGAAATCGGTTGAGTTTGGAGAATATTTTCCCAAATCTCTATTAGTTTTGTTTCCAGTGCATCGATCGCCAAGACTGTTTTTGGGGTTGTCCTTTGCTCAAGTAATGGCGTAATTGTACCGTTTTTATTGATGTTGGCTACAGATGATTCATGGGGTATTTGTAAACATCGTGCTTGTATCTCTGGACTGAGTAGTTCTGCATATTGAGCGATCGCCAATTGGGGATTATCCACCATCTTCTTCAGTAGCTTCTCAAATTCTTGCAGGTAGCTAGAGATGGTTTGAGCTTCAAATAAATCTGTATTATAGTAACACCGTAACACTAATTTATTCTCGGTTTCTAAACCATCAATAAAGAGCTCGAAGTTTTCGTAATATCGTGGTCCGATCGAACTTTCAACCGTTAATCCGTCTAAGTGAAGTTGTTGCGGTTTCGTCACTCGATCGACATTAAATCTAATCGAAATTAAAGGAATTCGGTTGGGTTGTCGGCTCAACTTTAACTTTTTCAGCAAACTGCCAAATGTAAGCTGATGATGTTCAATATCTGACATTAAAATGTCAGAGCGCCCGCGCAAATAATCTAAAAAAGTGATTCCTGGGTTAATCTGAGTGCGTGAAGGCAGCAAATTCACACAATGTCCGATTAATTGCAGTTTATCGCTGACTGATTGTCCCGCGATCGCGATACCGAGAACAAAATCTGACTGTTGAGTAAGGGAATAGAGAAAAACTTCAAAAGCTGCCGTTAACGTAATCATAAATGTAGCCCCCTGACTCATCCCGATTTTTTTCAGGGGGACGATAGTTGTGGCAGGAATCTCCCAATTTTCGCGATCGGCCTTAAAACTTCGCTCTTGGGGATAGGCGCGATCGGTGGGCAAATTTAAGGGAGGAACGGGGGGATTAAGTCGGTTTAACCAATAGTTTTCAGCCAATAAATAGGCTTCTGTTCTCATCTGTTGTTGCGACAAAATAGCATATTCACTAAAGGGAACAACATCAGGAATTTTGGGGATTTCACCTCGTTTTTTGGCATTGTAAAGGGTTGATAACTCAGCATAAAAAACGCCTAAAGACCAACCATCAAAAATAATATGATGGGCGGTAAACAGGAGCCGATGTTCTTGGGGACTGAGCCTAATTAATTTAACCCGAAATACTGGTCCCCAAATCAAATCGAAGGGTTCATTGACGGCATCTGCTTGAATCCTTTGCCAAGCTAGTTTTTGCTCATCAATAGACACTTCTTCTAGTGAAATCAAAGGGATATCAAACTTGATACTAGGAGCAATACATAACTGACAACCATCGGGACTAAAGGTACTTCTTAGAGATTCATGTCGTTGGACGATCGCAGAAATAGCAAAGTGCAACGCCTCTATATTGAGAGAACCCGATAAATTTAGCACCACTGAGAGATTGAAGGCACAATTAGCATCGTCTCCCATCTGTACAGAGAGCCAAATTTCCTGTTGTGATTCTGTGGTGGGGACTGTTGACTGTAATTCCCCCTTGGTAAAGGGGTCAAAATCTACGGGGATGAAAAGGGGTTTTGACATATACTAAATGCTACTCAATTGTTTATATTATGTCCGCGAAAACATTTACGATATCTGTAGGTTGGGTTGAGGAACGAAACCCAACACTTGTGCAATTTTGGGTTTCGCTCTCGCTCAACCCAACCTACTGATACCAATTTTTTATGAGGCTGCATAGAATTCGATCCCCCCTAACCGAGGGCGGGCACGGGGGCACCGCCCCTACATTCGGGGGGGACAAGATTCCGATCAAAGTCCCCCTTATTAAGGGGGATTTAGGGGGATCGAGATATATGCAGCTTCACATTAAATTGGTATGACTACAAACTTTTGATCAGTTGATAACCACCTGTTTCTTGATCTTGAAAATACCAACCCGGATTTCCTTGGGGATCTCGTCCTAATTTAGCTCCTGGGAAAGGGGGCTGTTTTTCGGTATTTTCGCTTAAGTTGGTATCGGTAGCCGTCACTATCTGTCCCCAAAAACCTGCTTTTTGCAGTGATTTAACACTGTCACAAAAAGCATCAATTACCCCTTGAATTTCCCCATCAGAGTGAGCAAGGGTGAGGAAAATGGGTCGGTTTTCTTGGATATAGATTCCTCGCTCTCGCAATAAATAGAAAAGTAGTTCCGAATAACTGATGTCTTGGGTAAATTTCAGCACGATCAGAGAGCCAAAATTCACCATTTTCAGTGGCGCTTGGATTGAGTCAAAATAATTGTTTAGGGTTGTCACCATCTGATGCGTTTTCTGATTTAAAAGGGTATGTAACTCGTCACCCTTTTGTTGAAAATAAGACAATATTGCTTTCGCGGCTGCCATTGCTAAGGGATGACGGACAAAAGTTCCGGCTAAAAAGGTGACTCCGACTTCGGGAACTGATTCGTCTCCGTATTGCCAAAATCCGCCATCTAAAGCATCCATAAAACGCGATTTTCCGGCAATTACACCGATGGGCATTCCTCCCCCCACAATTTTGCCGTAAGTCGCGATATCGGCTTCAACGCCAAAGGCTGCTTGCGCTCCCGATGGGTGTATTCTGAAACCTGTAATCATTTCATCAAAAATGAGAACTGTTCCTGATTTGTCGCAGAATTGACGAAGCTGACGGAGAAATTCTTGGGGTTGAATATCAGGATAGCGACTTTGCACGGGTTCAATTAAAATTGCAGCTAAATCATCCGCCAATTCTGCCAGAATTTTCAAGGATTCAGGGTTATTGTAATCAACTACTACCATATTTTGCAGGGCTTCTGGCATAATACCACAAGCGGCGGGAATGGCTCGGTAATCTTTAGTAGGACGAACGATTACCTCATCACAAATGCCGTGATAACCTCCTGAAAAAATGGCGATTTTGCTGCGATTTGTCACTGTACGAGCAATTCGCATCGCTCCTAATACGGCTTCTGAACCCGTATTACAAAATGTGGCGCGATCGAAGTGAGTCATCTGACAAATTAATTGTGCGACTTCTCCGGCTAAAAGAGTCATCGGTCCAATTTCTATTCCCTTTTCTAATTGTGTCGCGATCGCGTCTTTAATCAAAGGAGATGAGTGGCCTAAAAAGTTAGAGCCAAAACCGTTAACTAAATCTATGTATTCATTCCCATCTATATCCCATAGTTTTGCGCCTGCTGAACGGGTGGTGATAATGGGATAAACCATTTCTTTGAGAGTGGGATTAAACCCGGAAACCGTGCGAGGATCGGCAAAATAAGAGCGATTCGCTTGAGTGTATGCTTTGGATTGAGTTGTTTTTGTGGTATATCGTTTGATTAATTCCTGAAGAAAATTTTGCTGACTAGGAGTTAAGGCTTGTTTGGGTTTTTTTTGAATCCGGGCTCCCACAGTCAAAGGTTTGTAATTAGGTGATGTTTCTGGCTGGGAATTGCGAGTAATATCAACTCCATTAGTAAGGGAATTATTTCCTGTTGGCGGATTCTGCACTTCTGGACGAACACCACTTTCCCATTGGCGCAGTACCGCTAACTGCTCGGACATCACTTGCAATTGCTGAGTGATAATAGATTGAATATCGGATTGATTACTAGGGGAAGTATGCGGTGTTTGGATAGTGACGGGATGAGAGGGAATTGGGGTTGTTTGAATTGGGGTTGTTTGAATTGGGTTAGTTTGAATTGGTTTAACTAACTCTGGGGGTAAGTTGGCACTCAAATAATCAGACAACAACTTCAGGGTAGAAAATTCTTGAATGAGTTGGCGGAAAGTCAATTTGATCTTAAATCGTTTTTCTAACCCTTGGCTAATTTGCGCTAAGATTAATGAATCAAAACCCATTTCTAAAAAGGTTGCTGATTCATCCAATGCTGCAGGATTGAGTCCCGATATTTCGGCAAAGATTTCTTTGATATCGGTCATCCAATTAGGAGTAAGCGAAGTCACTAAGTTTGAGGTTTGAGGAGTCATTTCAGGTCTACTATTAGAGGAACAATCTGAATCTATAACAAGAGGGGAAGATTGCGTCGTTTGAGTAGTTTTATTTGGTTCTACCCAATAGCGCTGACGTTGAAAGGGATAGGTAGGTAAAGGAATACGCGGGTACGATTGATCCTGATAAACACAATCCCAATTCACCGCGACACCATTAACCCAAAGCTGTCCCAAGGTTTTCAAAACAAACCGAATATCTGACTCAGTTTCTTGCGGATGGCGCACAGAATTTAAGACAATTTGGGTGGCTTGGAAAAGGGGATGGCGCTTGACGAAGGTGCTTAAAGTTCTTCCGGGGCCAACTTCTAGGAAGATTTGGTCTGGATTGTCCAGAAAACACTTAATTCCGCCAGCAAAATTGACCAAGGATCTGACGTGCTTACTCCAATATTTTGCATCGGTAGCTTGGGTTGGAGTCATCCAATTTCCCGTAACATTAGAAACCAAAGGAATTTGAGGGGAAGACAACTTTACTTTTGCCACACGACGGCTAAAAGCATCTAAAATTGGCTCCATCATTGGCGAATGAAAAGCATGGGAAGTCTTCAAAGGTCGTGTTTCAATTCCTTGAGCTTTTAGTTGATTTTCTAAAGCAGAAATCGCGTCTATTGTCCCAGAAACAACGCAACGAGAGGGTTCGTTAATCGCCGCGATCGCGACGGATTCATTTAAAAAGGGTTGTACTTTTTCGGGAGCAAGAGGAATAGATAACATCGCTCCGGGTGGAAGTTCTTGAATCATCTTTCCTCGTGCTGCTATCAAGGAAAGTGCATCTTGGAGGGAGAAAACTCCTGCTAAACAAGCCGCGACATATTCTCCCACACTATGACCAATAAATCCGGCGGCTTGAATCCCCCAAGATTGCCACAATTGAGCTAGAGCATATTCTATGGTAAATAACGCGGGTTGCGCGATCGCGGTTTGTTGCAGTTGTTGTTCGGCTTTTTCTTGCGCTTCAGTTTCCGGGTAAATCAGGGAACGCAAATCCAATTTTAAGTCACTAAACAATAATTCAGCACATCGATCAACCGTTTCGCGAAATACCGTTTCCTGTTCATATAAACCCCGTGCCATATTGACATATTGAGAACCCTGTCCCGAAAACATAAAAATCACGGATGGGGGACTCTTTTTCGCCTTTCCAGTTACTAAAGTAGAAGCCTTGGATAAGAGGTGATTCGTTGTTTCTTCAAGACTAGCCGCCACTACTATTCGCCGATGTTCAAAAGCTTTACGTCCCACCCTCAAGGTATAAGCAACATCCCCTAAATTTAAGTCGGGATGCTGTTGCAGATGGTGTCCCAAATTCTCAGTAGCCTGTTCAAGAGCGGCTGGGGTTTTAGCCGATAAAATGAGTAATTGTTCGGGATATTTTTCCTCCCGATTTTGGTTATTAATTGTGGGAGCTTCTTCCAGAATAATATGTGCATTCGTCCCCCCAATCCCAAAAGAACTCACTCCCGCTCTTCGAGGTGCTTCTTGACTCTCCCAATCAGCTAATTGGGTATTAACATAAAAGGGACTATTGGCAAAATCAATATTGGGATTGGGATGCTCAAAATGCAAACTGGGGGGAATTTGCTGATGCTTAATTGCTAAAGCCGTTTTGATTAAACCCGCCACACCCGCCGCACTATTTAAGTGTCCCACATTAGTTTTTAGGGAACCGATCGCGCAAAATTGAGTTTGCTCTGTACTATCACGAAAAGCTTGAGTTAATGCGGCAATTTCGATGGGATCTCCAAGTTGCGTTCCCGTACCATGTGCTTCAATATAAGTAATGGTTTCTGGTGCTACATCCGCGACAGATTGAGCCGACAGAATCACATTCACTTGACCTTCAACACTCGGTGCTGTATAACCGACTTTCACCGCACCATCGTTATTAATAGCAGACCCTTTAATGAGAGCATAAATGTAATCCCCATCCGCGATCGCTTCTGTCGCTCGTTTCAGGGCGACAATTGCCACTCCACCACTCCCAACAGTTCCTTTTGCTTGAGCATCAAAAGCGCGACAATGACCATCAGGAGATTGAATCATTCCCTCTTGATATAAATAGCCAATTTCAGGATTTACCTTGAGGGTGACACCTCCAGCTAACGCGATGTCGCATTCTCCACTTAGTAACCCTTGACAAGCCAAATGAACAGCTACTAAAGAACTCGAACAAGCGGTTTGAACATTAATCGCCGGCCCTTTTAAATTCAATCTATAAGCGGTTCTAGTGGCAAGAAATTCGCTATCATTAGCTAAGTACAGTTGAAAATCATCAAAAAACTTTAATAACTCACTATTGCCATAAATATTCTGCAAATAGTATCGACTGATTCCCGTACTTGCATAAACCCCAATCAATCCATCATAACTTTGAGAATCGTAACCCGCGATTTCTAAAGCCGATCGCGCACATTCTAAAAATAAACGATGTTGGGGGTCAGAAATTTCGGCTTCCCTGGGATGAATCCCAAAGAATTCAGCATCAAACTTATCTATATCATCCACCACCGCCTTAGCTTTGACATAGTTAGGATTATAGGCTAATTCCGGCTTCACTCCAGAAGCTAAAACCTCTTCTGTCGAGAAAAACTGAATCGCTTCCACCCCATTTTTTAAATTCTGCCAAAATTCATCAATATTTTTGGCTCCTGGCACATTAACGGACATCCCAATAATGGCAATATCCGCATCCCTTACCTCACTATTAAAATTATTCAAAGTCATCTTTTATTCCTCTCCTTAAATATGGATCTCAAGCGGACGAAATCTACGCGATCGCTCACTTTTTTCAGTCCACTGGACTTAAGCTATGAGCCAGGGAATTATAGCAACTGCCAAGGCTATTAGGACAGCTCTTGTAGGGGCGGGTTCACCCGAATTTATCCCACGAACAAATAACCTCCAAAAACCCGCCCCACCCCACTAATAATGTCCATCAACAGACCCCAACCACCAATTACATAGAATTAATTGGGAATTGGTGGGTGGGGATGGGGCGGGTTTTCTGGCCTGTCTGTTTGGTGCCACAGATATCGGTGAACCCGCCCCTACAGAGCTCATAGGGTGGGATAGGGCGTTTTTGTCCTAACCGTCTTGGCGGGTGCTATAATTCCCTGGCGGGCGGGCGGGCTGCCTTTAGCGTTTTTGTTGTCGAGCTTTTCGTTGTTGTTGTAGCAAATTTTGACGCTCAGGACGACGACCTTTATTATCTGTTGTTGGAGCAGATTCCAGTTTAGTTTCGCTCAGACGTTCCCCTAAAGCCCGAATCGTCGGATATTGGAACATTTCTAACATCGACAATTTCGCATTTAAAGCCGCGTTTAACTTTTGATTCACTTGGATCAAAAGCAAAGAATGTCCGCCAACTTCAAAGAAATTATCATCGCGCCCCACAGCATTTAATTTGAGAACTTCCTGCCAAACTGCTGCAATCTTTTGTTCGATTTCAGTTTGAGGATTTTCTGACGTTTTACGGATAGCACCGTTGGCATTGAGTTCGGGAAGACTGCGAGTATCAATTTTTCCATTAACCGTAAGCGGGAAAGCATCCAACAGCACAAATGCAGAAGGAATCATATACTCTGGCAATTGAGCTTGTAGGAAAAGCCGCAAGTCTGCTAGTAGTTTATTTTGACTGCTCCACTGCCAATTTAACTCCACATCAGCTTGATTCTCTCGACTTAAAGCTTGATTTTCATCGGTGACTAACCGAGCATACACGCTATACAAATTGGTATTTTCTAACAGTTTATCTTGTTCGATAACCAATGTATAACCCAGCTCGATCAGCATTTCTTGAATTGACTGCAATCGTCCTTCAATATCGTGAACTTCGATCGCCAACTGCTTGATTTTTTTCCAATCTTCTGCTGCAATTCCCGCTAAAACATCGCCTTCGCTTTTCTCAGCATCAATTTTTAGTAAGTCAATTCGCTCAATCTGCAACTTCCGAATCATCTCAGAGAGACTTGTCAACTCACAGGTAAATTGTTCTCCCTTTAATCGCTCTTCTAACCATTGGTCAATATTCTCCCCTGTGACAAATTCTTGTTCCTGATTTAACAAGAAAGTTTTGACAGTTTCTCGCTCTTGTTCAGCATCGGCGTACTGTCCAGACACAACGGTATTATGAGGATAATAAGTAAACGTTGCTTGTCTCGATTCTTGAGAAATTCCCAGTTGAAAAACCTGAGCATTAACCCCATAAAGCTCAACATTCAAACGCAACTTTTCATACAGAGGTGGCAAAGGTTCAAAAGCATAAATCTTGGCATTTTTACATTGATGAGCCACAAATAAACTAAATAAGCCAATATTCGCTCCCACATCAATTACAGAATCGCCATCATTTAGAGTAATGCCATGTTTTAGATAGCATCGCTCTTGAAAAATTTCTTGATAAACAAAGTCAGTTTCACTTTTGTTTTGATGAACAATTGTCATCCCATTGGCTAATTCATAGCAGGATTCTGGCTGAAGAATACCCTGCCGTTGCAACTTTAACATCTGCACTACTGGGAAAGCTGTGTTTAATTGGGGAACAATATAAGCCACTAATTGCTTATTCCCGTCGCGATCTGACTTTTGAATTACCAGACTTTCTCGAAGGCTGGAATGCTGACCTAAAGCGGCTTCAATTTCTCCTAATTCAATGCGGAAACCTCGGATTTTTACTTGATGGTCAATTCGTCCCAAATATTCAATTTCTCGATTGGGCAAAGACCGCGCTAAATCGCCAGTTTTATAAAGACGAGCATCGGGATTTGGATTAAAGGGATCGGCAATAAATCGCTCTGCACTCAATTGTTCGCGGTTTAAGTAACCCCGCGTCACTCCAGCACCGCCCACATAAATTTCTCCGGGAATCCCAATAGGAACGGGTTGCAAGTATGAGTCTAAAATATACAGTTGTAAGTCAGGAATTGCTCGACCGATAACACTTCCTTTGCTATTCAAGTCGGCTTCAGTTAACGGGCGATAGGTAACATGAACGGTAGTTTCAGTAATACCATACATATTTACCAATTGTGGTTTGGCATCGCCATGTCGCTTAAACCAAGGGCGGAGACTTTGTAAATCTAACGCTTCCCCACCGAAGATAACCAAACGCAGACTTAATTCTGGTGGAGATTTTAACAACTCTTCGATTTGAATTAATTGACGAAAAGCTGATGGAGTTTGGTTCAGAACTGTTACTTTCTCATGAGCCAAAAGATGATAAAAATCTTCAGGAGAACGACTGATTAAATAGGGCACTATAACTAAACGTCCTCCATACAGTAGCGCCCCCCACATTTCCCATACAGAAAAATCAAAAGCATAGGAGTGAAACAGCGTCCACACATCTGAAGAATTAAATTTATACCACTCTTGGGTGGCATGGAAAAGACGCACTACATTTCGATGTTCAACCAAAACGCCTTTGGGTTTACCTGTTGAACCGGAAGTATAAATTACATAAACTAGAGAATCCGGTTTCACCCCACTAATTGGGTTCCGAGAACTATAGTTGCTAAACGTCTCTTCTTTGTCTAAATAAACAATGATTGAATCGGCAGAGGGAATGGTACTAACTAATGCTTGTTTCGTCAGTAATACTGACAGTTTAGCATCATTAATAATGTATTCCAAACGTTCCCAGGGATTTTGTGCATCCAAGGGAACGTAAGCCGCACCCGCTTTCAGAATACCCAATACCCCAATCAGCATTTCTAGGGAACGTTCGACACAAATTCCGACTAATTGCTCTGATTTTACCCCTAAACTTTGCAGATGGTGGGCAAGTTGATTGGCTTTTTGATTTAACTCCCGATAAGTCAGTGTTTGTTCTCCATACACTACCGCCACTGCATCTGGAGTTTGTTCTACTTGGATTTCAAACCACTGATGCACGCATAATTTATTGTCGAAAATCGTATCAGTATTCCAATCTTCGAGTAGTTGATGTTTTTGCGCGGCGGTGAGTAAAGGATATTTGCAAATAGATTGTTGAGAATTAGCGACGATCGCGTTGAGCAGGGTTTGAAAATGTCCGGTTAATCCTGCAACGATATCTGCATCCAAAATGTTTGTATTGTATTCCCAGTATCCTTGTAATTCGGCGTTGGTTTCTTGCACCGAGAATGTCAAATCAAAAGTGGCTCCGGCGGTGGGTTTATCTAATTCCCAAGGTTCGGTTTTTAAACCGGGTAAATCTAACACTTCTTGGGTCACATTTTGCCAGAGAAAGAGAATTTGAAACACGGGAGTGTAACCCGGATGACGTTCTCGGTGCAGATTTTCGACTAGCAAATCAAAGGGTAATTGCCCATGAGCATAACCCTCTAACGCGGTTTGATGAACTTTGAGTAAAAGTTCCTGAAATGTTTGTTCGGGTGTCAGTTGACAGCGTAAAGGCAAAAGATTGACAAAAAAGCCAATCAATGATTCTGTTTCTAAAAAATTCCGATTGCTTAACCCAGTGCCGATCACCAAATCTTGTCGATCGCTATAGCGATAAAGTAAGGTATAAAACGCGGTGAGTATGGTGACAAATAAGGTTGTTTTGGTTTGCAGACTTAATTGTTTTAACTTTTGAGTTAAATCTGCACCCAGGCGAAAGGGAATTTTTTGGCTAACAAAAGGCTGGTTAATTGTGCGTGCGCGAGTGCAGGGTAATTCTAAAATTTCCGGTGCATCCGCGAGTTGTTGCCGCCAATAATTTAGGAGATTGGTTAATACCTCTCCCTGTAAATATTGACGCTGCCAATGAGCATAATCGGCATATTGAATTGATAAAGAAGGTAAATTCGCGGGAATCTTGTTTAAATGGGCATCATATAGGGTTGAGATTTCCCGTAAAAAGACTTGAACTGACCAATCATCCCCGATAATGTGATGCAGAGAAAACAGGAATAGGTGGCTATCTGGCTCTATTTTTAACACAAGGGCTCGAAATAGCGGGGACTGTGTTAAATCAAAGGTTTTTCGCCATTCTTGGGCCAGTTGTTTTTCGGCTTCTGCTAGGCGCGTGGCTTTGGGAAATGATTGTAAATCAATCACTGGCAAGGAGAAAGATATCTCATCTAAAATGTGTTCTACGGGAACACCATGCACTGTCTTGAAGCTAGTGCGTAAGCTTTCTTGGCGGTTAATAATTGTTTGAATGGCTTGCTCTAATACTTTGAGGTTTAATTCTCCCTGTAAGTGAAAGGCGCGAGTAATGTTATAGATTGAATTTGCCCCTTCAAGTTGGTCAATAAACCAGAGTCGTTGTTGATCGAAGGATAAGGGTAAATTTTCGTTTCTGGCGATTTTGGTAATCGTTTCTACCACACTGAAACTCTGGACTTCTTGACTTTCGATATACTTAGCCAGTTTCTCTACTGTGGCTAAGGTAAAGAAGTCTTTGACATAGAGATTGATGCCAAAAATTTTGTTAATTCTGACAATGACTTGTAGGGCTAATAGGGAATGTCCCCCTAACTCAAAAAAGTTATCGTTAATGCCAATCTGGTTAAGCTTTAAAACTTCTCCATAAAGTTCTGCCAGTTTTTTCTCTGTATCGGTATGTGGAGCCTGATAATCCTTGAATACTTGAGAATTAACTTCTGTTGGGGCGGGTAAGGAACGACGATCGATTTTACCTGTCGCGGTTAATGGTAACTCTGACAAACTAACAAAAGCCGTTGGTAACATATACGCGGGTAATTGTTCCTTGAGTATATCTCGCAACTGTTGGGTATCTAGAGTTAAATTCGACTCGGAAGGGACAATATAAGCCACTAAAATGGGTTCACCTAGAGCGTCTTCCTGAGTGGTGACAACGGCTTCTTTGATTCCGGGTAAACGGCATAAAGCCATTTCAATTTCACTCAGTTCAACCCGATATCCTCTAATTTTGACTTGAAAATCTTTTCTCCCCAAATGCAGGAGACAACCATCGGGTAATAAGCAACCTAAATCGCCTGTTTTATAGAGTCTTTGTTGGCGGTTTTGGCTGTCAACACTGAAAACCGCGGCCGTTAATTCGGGTTGTTGCCAATAACCGATAGCTAGATAAGGACTTCTAACCACAATTTCCCCAACTTCTCCTGCACCAACTTCACGCCCTTCTTCATCAAGAAGTAAAATTTCATGGTCTTCTACGGCATATCCCGCGGGTACGTTACTTGTGGTAATCTGGGTATCGCGATCGATTTTGAATTGACGAATCGGGCTAACTTCTGTACCGCCCAAATTGACGATCAGTTGACAGTCACCACTAAAGTATTTCTGATACAGTTGAACATCCCGTTGATAAACTGTCTCGCTACCTAATAAAATTAAGCGTAAATGGGGAAATTGTTCATCGCCTGTTAATGTCATGGCGAAGTGACGAAACATCGTCGCGACCGCAAAAAATACTGTAATTTCTGCTTCTTTTAGCCAAGCTGCTAAATGATTTAGTCCGAGTTGTTGTACATCAAAAAAATGCAGACTTGCTCCATTGAGAAGGGCGCAATAGATATCTCTCACAGCACCAGCAAAACTGGGAGAATATAACAAGGCCAAGCGGTCTTCTGCTGTAATTTCACCGCGATTGGTGTAGCTTTTGGTTAAATGCAGGACATAGTTATGAGCCTGCATCACACCTTTGGGTTTTCCTGTGGAACCGGAGGTATAGATAATGTATGCAAGGCTATCGGGAGATAGAGATAGATTGAGTTCTTCTGCTGATAAATTACTATCTATTTCGTCTAAATTTAGGATAGATACACCATCAGAAATAAGCTGTTTTGCTAAGGTTAAATATTGATTGTTAGTAATAATTAACCGACTTTGAGAATCCGCGACAATATAACCGATTCTAGTTTGGGGTTGGGATGGATCAAGGGGAACATAAAATTTACCCGTTTTTAACACTCCTAGCATGGCGGTAATTAAGGGCGCATCGCTGTCTAAGAGTAAGGCAATTGGCTCAGGTTCGGGGTGAGATTGGGCGAGAATTCCTCTGGCAATTCGGTTTGATAATTGATTCAGTTGATGGTAAGTCAGTTGATATTGATCGGTTTTGATAGCTACGCGATCGCGTTGAGACTTTACCTGTTGTAAAAAACGTTCGGGGATTGACTGTTCTACCGCGTCTTTGGGAAAGGAAATAAACTTTTGTGTGGCTTGATTTGTGGATTCAGTTTTTACTTTTTCTTCATTTTTCATGATTATTTCTTTTGATTACTCGATTTTATTTTGTCGCGTTGCACATTCTGGGAATGATCCGACTGTAGGGGCGGTGCCCCCGTGCCCGCCCCCGTCGGGGTTTTGGGGCAACCACGGGGCCAAGAGCCCCTACTGGAATTGCCATTGGTGTTGGGGCAACCACGGGGCCAAGAGCCCCTACTGGAATTGCCATTGGTGTTGGGGCAACCACGGGGCCAAGAGCCCCTACTGGAATTGCCATTGGTGTTGGGGCAACCACGGGGCCAAGAGCCCCTACTGGAATTGCCATTGGTGTTGGGGCAACCACGGGGCCAAGAGCCCCTACTGGAATTGCCATTGGTGTTGGGACAACCACGGGGCCAAGAGCCCCTACAATAATCCCCCAATCATCAAGCTACCTGCTATAAGCGAAAGAAAGGGATTTGCTAGTGTTAGTTAAAGCTAGTTCGACAGGATCAATATTTTCTACTGCGGATATAAAATGTTGCACTGAATGAGATGCTGAGATTTTTAACCAATCTAATAGATAAGGAATTTCACTACATCCGGCAACAATACAATCAATTTCCGACTCCGTTTTCAAGCACTCTCGAAACAGTTTTTCTCCAGCTTGACAAGCGAAATCGCTATCGAACGCTTTGACCCCTTGATAGATACTATCCATAAGGATTGATTGCAAGGTGTCATTCAATTCTGTGTAAGCAATGCCTGACTTTTGTAAGGGGCTAGAGTAAACACGCCCTTGTTTTGTGCCATTGGTACAAAGAATCAGAGGATGTTGCAGATTTTGCCATTGCAGATATTCTACAACAGAATCGACCAAAGAGAACCATTGCAACTGCTGGAAAACTTGCGGGTGATAGTACTGCAATCGCTCTATTACTTCAGGTAGGAAGTAATGAGCCGTATTGCACAGAACCATGATGTGTATGGTTTTCTCACTAGAGCTAACATACTCCATCGCTTTTACCACTGCTGCTGCGAACATGGTAACAAACTGCTGTTCTGAATAATTTGCACTTTGGCAAGTTTCATGCTGTATGACAGAAGTTCTGTTTTGTAGGGAACAAGCTTGAAACAGGACTATTTCCCTAGTAGGAAATCTTTTACAGGCTTGCTCGAATCCCCCTAAACCAGCCAAAGGTCCCATTCCACCGATTAAAATTAAAGGCGGCGCTTGTGTTCTTCCTGGTCTAATGGCTATTACTTCAGTGGGAAAAATTTGGTCGTTAACCAATTCTCCCCGCTGTTTTTGCGCTTGGGCGATCGTCTTTAAACGTTGTTGGAAACCACCCATCGCGGCAATGGCTTCTTGTGCAGTGGCGAAACTATATTCACGCTCTGGCTTAAGAGACACACAAGAGGCTGTTGGATTCATTAATTTCCTGCTGCATTGCCACTGTTAGCTCTTCCATCACTAAGCCTAAACGAGTCAGATAGGATTTAAACAAAGCCTTTGCTTGCTCATAATCGATTTGCTTGTTAGTCGCTTGGTTGTAAGCATCCAATGCTTTGACCACAACCAAAAAGTGATTCACTTCGGTTTCGTCTACTACATGAGCATTGATATAGATGAGAGCCTTTTCTTTCTTTTCAGGTGAGAAATCGCAGTGAGCATCTACATATTGCGAAAAACTAGCGAGGGCGGTAGTGTACTCAGCATGATTGTAGATTTCCGAAAACATATTTGTGAGTAGTCCTGTGGTGATATCGCCAACCACCATATTGCGATAAATCCAATTTTTGAACTCCTGTGCTTTCGGCAAACAGTATTCTTCTAATTGCCAAGGATAATTGCCTAAAAAGCTAGATGCCAAATCCTCATACAATTGAGTGTGGGTAACACCTTCATAATCCAAACCCAAATCTTCGTAACTGGTTTCTGCATTATAAGCACTAGATAGCATGAGCTCTTCTCTGGCTTGAACGTCAGCAGCTAAAGCCAGACGTTGTAGGCGACAGGATAAGCCATAGATAGCCAACATTTTCAGGTGAGTTGCTTTCCAGGTGCTAAAAAATGTGGCAAGGAATTTGTCGGACAAACGCTGAGTCGGTATCAGTTGAAAGAACTTTTCGCACTTGCGGACTGAATCAGCCGCTTCTTCAAAAGCTTGGGTTAAAGCATCTTGCAGCTTTTTGTCGGGAATTATGTCAATAACAGACTTTGCTGTATTTGTAAATAGACTTTTCATGATTTTTTTGACCATTCTTGTCGCTGGATTAGTGGCAATAAGACTATATTGATTTCAGTGTTCTCCTCTTGTAAAAGGATCGGCAGGTGGGATGGGTGCTTCAGCAGCAGCCTATTCCACACTTTTTTTGGGGAACGGGGAACGGGGACATTCTGTCATAGCGCTCTTAAATAGCGGTGGTGGTGTCGCCGCATCGCGGGCAACACCCAGCCAGTGTTTGATTAGGGGGTGAGGGGGAACATAGACTCGTAGTTGCGGTGGCATAAGTACTAGCTCAGAGGAGGGATCTGAACCATTATAATCCTTTTTTCGCCTTTCGATAAGCTGCTGGTTGGGAATGACAGCAACGTTTTGATTGTTGCGTTTCACCATTCCCTATTCCCCATGCCCGATACGATCCTTCATTGTCATTTACCAGAGCTTATTAAAATATTTTCTCATGAGTATTGACATTAAATTTCAATAAGGTTATATTGATTTTCAGTGTTCTCCTCTTGTGAAAGGATCGGCTGGTAGGATGGGTGCTTCAGGAGCAACCTATTCCACACTTTTTTTTTGGGGCTCTAGCCTTGGGTTGGCAGCAGGCTGATTTGCCTCCTGATCTCACCGAACGTGCTTGGAAGCAATTCGAGACCTATTTGACTATACTCCGGGACTCTGTTGCTGCTGACGGCCGCTCTTTGGCTGTAGTTTACTTGCCTAGTCGCTTTATGGCTTTTGAGGGTTTTTCTGATAACGAACATCAAGTACCTAGACAGCGACTGACTATTGATCCGGGTAAGCGAGTTGGGGAAATTAGTAAGTCTCTTGGTTTACCCTATGTCGATTCTACTGAAGGATTGCGCCGCGGGCGATCGCAAATTGCTCAAAAAGAGGGTCGTTTTGCCCCGATGTATATTAAATTTGATCGGGTTCACCTTGACAAAGACGGTCACAAAGCTGTGGCTGAAGAGTTGTTTAAGGTGGTGGAAAAATCAAAGCAACTGCCATAAGTTATGTCTTCAGTGTTAAATTAGAGAAAAAATGGATTCGTCTGCCAAATCTCAGAAATTAGAACACTGTGTCACATACTATCGTTACGAATATTTGCGAAGGGGTTGCTGATTGCGTCGGCGCTTGTCCGGTTGCTTGCATCCAACCTGGCGATGGCAAAAATGTCAAGGGTACAGATTGGTTTTGGATTGATTTTGATACCTGCATTGACTGCGGTATTTGTTTGCAGGTGTGTCCTGTTGAAGGTGCGATCGTCGCCGATGAACGCCCTGAGTTGCAACAAACCCCCACTTGATTGAATTAACTCAAACACCTATTCAATGGTTAGCGCAAAAACAAATAGAACTAGGCGCTAACAGTCGATCGAGATGTCAAGGAAGCCATGGTACGAGGAAAGCTACCCAAGCAGTAAGGATGGATAGCTTTGTGAATAGATTAACTTAATTAACTTACTGTTGCTAACCGGATGAATCAACCCCAGCCAAATGTGGCCGGGGTTTTTTTGAGTTGGCAAACTGGATTAACCAATTAGCCTAAAGCAGTTCAAAAGACTGCACCTCAAGCACCGGCCCGATCATCGCAAAAGTCATAATATCCTTACGCACCAAACCTTTGACACGGACTTTCAAACCCTCTTTTTTCAATTCAGAAGAAGCATCCTTAAGTTCATAAGTTTCCCCATCTTCGCCCACCAAGGCCCAAGTACCTGGTCCAAAACCTTGGCGTTCAATTACACCCTTGACTGTAATACTCATGCTGACTGAACCTCTGTTTTAATTGCTAAACGTGCTAGCGCGAAACACATAAAAGCATTGACAATTAAAAATGTTTGTGCTACTAAACCTGTTCCCAATCCCCAAACACTGGGAGACACAAAAGCATTGACTGCTAAACTGCTAGCAAAGCCGATCGATGTGGCGATCGCAATCCACTTCCACTGTGAATGTCCCAACAGCAACACAATCAAAATCCCCGGAATCAACACACTAGCAAAGATCGGATTCAGGATACTACTGCCATTAATTGCGCCACCAAGTTCGGGAATAGAACTGCCCATCACCCGCAGCGGCCATTGCGGCAGGTCAAATACAAACAGATTTTTTAGGAAAAAGAACCCAGAACTACCAGCCATCAAACCGCCAGAAAAACCCCAAGTCCACTGGAAAGGGAAATAGTTCCGCAACAAGAAAGCTAGGAGATAGGAACCGAGCACCATTGCAATCTTAGGTAACAGCGCCACAGCACCGCCATCGATCCAGAAATGGGGACTGAGATAGCCGTTGTCATGCAACCAGCGGAAGAAATCGCGGAAGTTGATTTGACCTTTGCGGGCTAGCTGAACAGCCGCCGCGGCATCGAGGTTTCCGGCACCAAAATGGTTGAGGGGGTCTTCGCCGACAACTCGCGCCGATTGTAAAAGTACGCTGCGAATTTGGTCTGGTTCTTGGATACCGGAGGCTTTGATCAGGGCTGCAACGGCGGCAACGTGGGGAGATGCCATGCTTGTACCTTGGTAGCCTTCAAAAATTTCTGCACCGGTTTCTGGGTCGATCGTACTTTGGAGAATTTTCCCAGTTTCAGAACCACCAGGGGCTGAGATGTCAACTCCCGCGCCGAAGTTGGAGTAAGAAGCTTTTTCGTCGTCCGGGCCGAGGGCAGAAACGCCGATGACGTGGGGATAGCGGGCTGGATAGGAGGCGGAACTATCGCCGGAATTGCCGGCTGCTGCGATGACAACAACGCCTTTACTGTGGGCGTAGTCGATCGCCTCTGCCATTAACTGACTTTCGCCACCACCACCGAGACTCATATTAATCACATCAGCGCCATTATCCGCCGCAAATTTGATGGCTTCAGCGATGTCAGAAACCGTACCGCCGCCACTACCGCCCAACACTTTTAGTGGCATTAAGGCTGCTTCGTAAGCAATGCCAGCAACACCGTAATTGTTGTTAGTTGATTGGGCGACTGTACCGGCGACGTGAGTACCGTGGCCGTTGTCATCAAAGGCTTCGGCGCGATCGTTTACAAAGTCGTAGCCCGGTACAAATTTGGTTTCTTTTAAGTCCGTAACCGGGGTGATTCCCGTGTCAATTATCGCTACTGTTGTGCCACTGCCTTTGGTTTCGTTCCAGGCAGATTCTACATTGATGCTGCGGAGATTCCACTGTTTGTTATACATGGGGTCGTTGGGAATCTCGAAAGCGCTGTAAACGTAGTTTGGTTCAATGTATTCGGTATCTTTAGCCAATTTTGATTTTTTCAGGGCATTTAACAAAGTGCGATCGCCCTTGACAACATACACATTATCCTGTTGGGAAAACTCGCTATTGAGCTGGGGATTGACATGGTACTTGTTGGCGATCGCCTCTACTTGTTTGACAATCTCAACAGCACCAACATCTTCGCGGAAATCCAGCAAAATAGAATCATAGGTCCCTTGAGTCGCCAATCCTGGGAAACTAGAAATTGCCCAGCCGAGGCCGATAAAAAATAAGCACAGAACGAAAAACTTTTTCATGCCAATGATCCTTGTAGGGAAGGCTTGCTCACCACCATAACCCAATTTTAAGCCCTTGTCATTGGCAGGAACATCTATCTATTTGCGATGAGGGAATTAAACCCGCAGAAGCTGCTAGTGTACCAGCATTGCTGTATTCGGTTAAGTTTCCCATCACAAAATCTAAAATTTAAAATAGTTTCAAAAGCGCGATCGATTTCAAGCGATCGGTCAAATAATAAGTAAGTCCACCTAATTAAATGCAAGATCCAAATCGCTCAAAAGCTTACTGGCTTGCTATTCTTCACATCGATCTTCTTCTCCCCCCTTGGGAGGGGTAGGGGGGGGTGACTTCTTCCTTCTACTTAAAAAAATATTTGAAATTTTAGGTGGCATCAAGCCACCTAAAATATTGAGTCTAGTATTCCCCTTCAGTTTAAGAAAAGGAATACTAGAGCAATGGGTTAGAACAAGAACAACTTAGAGTTGCCCGAAGCTCCCAAATTGACATCAACAGTTGCAAACAAACTGTTGCCACCAACCGTAGAACCATTGCTATCGTAATACAGTTTAGTAACTGCACCATCGTAGAGAGCAATAATCGACGGGCCAGTCAAAGTTGACTCGATCGCACTTACAGTAGCAACGGTGCTGCTATAAGCGTAGAAACTCGAACCCAAAGGCCCAGAACCAGTCGTAAAGGCAGCAAAACCAGTTTTGTCGAGGTTAATTACATCATCAGCAGTGCTGTAATTGGTAATTAAATCCCCGCCACCAACAGAAGTTCCACTGAAGACAAACACATCCGAACCAGCACCGCCGTTGAGAACATTAGTTCCCAAACCGCCGATTAAAGTGTCATTTCCGGCACCACCATTAATGGTATCGTTACCAGGGCCACCGAAGAGACTGTCGTTACCGTCATCCCCAGAGAGACTGTCGTTACCCAAACCACCATTGAAAATATCAGCACCAGAACCGCCGTTCAAAATGTCAGCAAAGTCCGTACCAGTGACGTTATTAACAGCACTATTGCCTGTAAACAATACAGGGGTGGTAAAGTTGTAACCGCCGGCGCCGGAACCGAAGTTGTTAATAGCAACCGGGAAAGTATTTCCAGCAGCAGTCAAGTCAACCACACTACCAGAAGCAGAAACAGTAGTATTACCAGCCGGAGCAGAGCCGAGGGAACCTGTAAACACAAAGTCCGAGGTGCCCAAACTCACAGCAGCAGTACCAAAGTTAGCCACTGTGGTAGAACCACCAGGTGCAGTACCGTTGGAGTCAAACACCAACACAGTCTCGTTGGCTGCATTCGTAAATACGAAGAAACCAGGAGTGGTGGAAGTGCCTAGAGCCTTAGCTTGAGCAGCTTCGACAGTGGCATAAGTACCGCCGCTGAAAATCACCAACTCTTTACCAGTAACATCAGGAGCACTACCGCTAACAGCATCAAAGTTAGTCGTAGTCAAATTGCCGAAAGCGCCACTGACGAACTGCAATTTGTCAACTCCAGCAGTAAAGTCAGTAATCGTATCACCGCCTTCACCAGGAGCCTTGTAAACAAACAGATCCGCACCAGAACCACCAGTGAGAATATCAACACCAGAACCACCTGTGATGATGTCCGCAAACGGAGTACCAATCACGGTGTTAGCACTCTCATTGCCTGTAAATAAGACAGGCCCGCTGAAGTTGTAACCGCCGGCGCCGGAACCGAAGTTGTTCAAGCCACTGGGGTAAGTATTTCCAGCAGCAGTCAAGTCAACCACACTGCTAGAAGCAGAAACAGTAGTATTACCAGCCGGAGCAGAGCCTAGGGAGCCTGTAAACACAAAGTCCGACGTGCCCAAACTCACAGCAGCAGTACCAAAGTTAGCCACCGTGGTAGAACCACCTGGTGCAGTACCGTTGGAGTCAAACACCAATACAGTCTCGTTGGCTGCATTCGTAAATACGAAGAAACCAGGAGTGGTGGAAGAGCCTAGAGCCTTAGCTTGAGCAGCTTCGACAGTGGCATAAGTACCTTGTGTGAAAATCACCAACTCTTTGCCAGTAATATCAGGAACACTACCGCTAACAGCATCAAAGTTAGTTGTAGTCAAATTGCCGAAAGCGCCACTGACGAACTGCAATTTGTCAACTCCAAAGGCGAAGTCGGTAATGGTATCACCACCGTCCAAGGGGCCATTGTAAACAAAGATATCTGCACCGGAACCGCCAGTGAGCAAATCTGCACCGATGCCACCGTTGAGAGTATCTGCACCGCTACCGCCACTGATAATATCAGCACCGGAACCACCGTTCAAAATATCCGCAAAGGCCGTACCTGTAACGTTATTTACACTGTCATTCCCGATGAACAATACAGGACCGCTGAAATTGTAACCGCCGGCGCCGGAACCAAAGTTGTTAAAGGCGACGGGATAAGTATTGTTAGGAGCATTTAAGTCAACAATACTGTTATTAGGCGGTGGAGGTGGAGCAGAGCCGAGGGAACCTGTAAACACAAAGTCCGAGGTGCCCAAACTCACAGCAGCAGTACCAAAGTTAGCCACTGTGGTAGAACCACCAGGTGCAGTACCGTTGGAGTCAAACACCAATACAGTCTCGTTGGCTGCATTCGTAAATACGAAGAAACCAGGAGTGGTGGAAGAGCCTAGAGCCTTAGCTTGAGCAGCTTCGACAGTGGCATAAGTACCTTGTGTGAAAATCACCAACTCTTTGCCAGTAATATCAGGAACACTACCGCTAACAGCATCAAAGTTAGTTGTAGTCAAATTGCCGAAAGCGCCACTGACGAACTGCAATTTGTCAACTCCAAAAGCGAAGTCGGTAATGGTATCACCACCGTCCAAGGGGCCATTGTAAACAAAGATATCTGCACCGGAACCGCCAGTGAGCAAATCTGCACCGATGCCACCGTTGAGAGTATCTGCACCGCTACCGCCACTGATAATATCAGCACCGGAACCACCGTTCAAAATATCAGCAAAAGCCGTACCTGTAACGTTATTTACACTGTCATTCCCGATGAACAATACAGGGCCGCTGAAATTGTAACCGCCGGCGCCGGAACCGAAGTTGTTAAAGGCGACGGGATAAGTATTGTTAGGAGCATTTAAGTCAACAATACTGTTATTAGGCGGTGGAGGTGGAGCAGAGCCGAGGGAACCTGTAAACACAAAGTCCGAGGTGCCCAAACTCACAGCAGCAGTACCAAAGTTAGCCACTGTGGTAGAACCACCAGGTGCAGTACCGTTGGAGTCAAACACCAATACAGTCTCGTTGGCTGCATTCGTAAATACGAAGAAACCAGGAGTGGTGGAAGAGCCTAGAGCCTTAGCTTGAGCAGCTTCGACAGTGGCATAAGTACCTTGTGTGAAAATCACCAACTCTTTGCCAGTAATATCAGGAACACTACCGCTAACAGCATCAAAGTTAGTTGTAGTCAAATTGCCGAAAGCGCCACTGACGAACTGCAATTTGTCAACTCCTGACTTAAAGTCAAGAATTTTATCGCCACCTTCTTTCGTTGTGGTGTAAGCAAAGATATCAGCACCGCTACCGCCTGTCAGGAGATCCGCACCGAGGCCGCCTGTAATCGTATCGTTGCCGTCACCGCCGTTGATGCTATCACTAAAATTGCTGCCAACAATGTTGTCATCGCCTGCTAAACCATCGAATTTAATTCCCGCTGGAGAAGTGCTGAAATTCACATTGTCAGGGCCGGGAGTACCGACAGGAAGATTTAGCGGTGGGCCAGTGAACACAAAGTTACTGACTTTGAAGCTAAATTTCACTGAGAAACTAGCGACAATTTCAAAGCGAACCCCAACTGAAAATACCAGCACATTACGGCCTGTCTCGGCATCTGTAAACTGACAGAATACAGGCTGTTCGCTATTACCCCCTAAAGCTCTAAACCGCGCTTGCAAAGTTGCAATGCTGGTGACGGTGGTATCAGTGCTGAAGTCGAGCAAATTATTGCTGCCGATGCTGCCAACAACAGAACTAGCAGTAATCTCAATTCGGGTGAAGCTAGCCGCGCTGAAACCAAAAGCAGCATTAGAGAACTCTAAAACATCGTCATCGACTTTAAAGTCAGTAATTAAGTCGGCGTCTGAAACTTTGGTGATGCCTTCGCGGGATTTCTTGTAACTATACCGAGTCTTCCCAGCACCACCAGTGAGAATATTTGTGCCTTCTCCACCTTCGATGGAGTCATCGCCCTCATTTCCGGTTAAGGTGTCATTCCCAGCACCGCCAATGATTTTGTCGCTGCCTATGCCACCTTCGATGGAGTCCTCGTCATCGCCGCCTTCGATGTCGTCCTCGCCTTCGTCGCCTTTAATTTTGTTTTTACCCTTCCCTCCTTTGATCTTGTCCGAACCCTTACCAGCTTTTATGTCATCGTCACCATCGCCGCCCTCGATGTCGTCATCGATCGCAGAACCGACAATCACTTGAGGAGCTGTATTGCCAGCAAAATTAAAGACAGTTTGAACAACATTCAAACTGAATTTCTGATTGGTGACAGTAGTTTTGCCGTCGGTAACTTTAAAGCCAAAACTAACGGCACCGGTGAAGCTAGCTACGCCTTGGAAAGTTAATGAACCGGCATTAATGTCTGCTTGGGAGAAGGTTAAACCTAGTTGTGTTACTTCTACTCCCTTTAAGAACAGTTTCCCACTGGTAGCAGGAGGTAGTTCCGTCAGCGTGAAGATAATGACGTTGGGACTTTGTTCGCGATCGAAAAACTTCAAATCGCTAGAAGTAATAGTCTGTGTTTTCCCGGAACCAAGAATAACATCGTTGTTAGCTTCCAGTCGCGGAGGAGTGTTAATCGGCGTTAGAGTTGTTACCGTATTGTTTGGGGGAGAAACAGTAACTCCCAAAAAGCTGGCGGCTTTGAGAATACTAGCGTTGATATTCAACAATAGCGCCAGCACAAAGTTACTGCTGCCGCGAATTTCGGTATTGACGCCAACTTGGACAAAGGACAAACTGCTAAAATTTAAGCTGCCAGATACCAGAAATTTGTCATTTTCTGTGAAGTCAGTGATGACTGAATTTGGCCCAGAAGTGCGATCGCTAATGACAAAAATGTCATCTCCAGCACCGCCGGTACAGGTATGGTTGCCAGTACCGCCTACGATCGTATCGTTACCATTACCGCCCATCAAAGTGTCATCGCCTAATCCACCACCGACAACGCTATCGTCACCGTCGCCGCCGTCTGTCATGTCATTACCGTCACCAGCGACGATGGTATCGTTGCCGGCACCACCCATGCAAGTGTCGTCACCGCCGCCACCCATCACGGTGTCGTCGCCGTCGCCACCGTCTGTCATGTCATTGCCGGCACCGCCCATGAGACTGTCGTCGTCAGCGCCACCGACAATGCTGTCGTCGCCGTCATCGCCCATGCAAGTGTCTTTGCCGGCACCGCCCATGATGGTATCCTTGCCTTCACCACCTGTCACGCTGTCGTCGCCGTCGTCACCCATGCAAGTGTCGTCGCCAATACCACCTACAACGGTATCGTCGCCTTTACCACCGTTAACTTGGTCGTTACCAGTGCCGCCGTCGCAATTGTCGTTGCCTAAGTCGCCCCTGACGGTATCGTTGCCTTCGCCACCCTTGGAGGTATCGTTGCCTTTGCCGCCGTAGACGTTATCGCTGCCACTGCCGCCATCAACGTCATCGTTGCCGTCGTTACCGTATACGAAGTCATCGTCATCATCACCTTTGCAGGTATCGTTGCCGCTACCGCCAGTAATGGTATCGTTGCCTTTGCCACCGAAGATGGAGTCGTTGCCGCTGCCTCCGTCGCAGTTGTCTTTACCGCTATCGCCTCGGATTTCGTCATCGCCATCGTCACCATGGCATTTGTCGTCATCTTTACCGCCGTAGATTTTATCTTTGTCACGGCTGCCTTTGATGTCGTCTTTGCCTTTTTTGCCGAAGATCGATTTGTTACCACTGGTGACGCTGATTAAGTCATCGTCATCGGTACCTTCGATGGTGTCGCCCTTTTCTTTGATGCCTTTGGTGTCAACGCTCGGATCGGCGCTACTTTCTTCGGGTGTGTCGTTAAATGCACTCTCGTTTTTGTTGTCAACGGTGTTGTTCAACTTTTGGGCGATCGCCTCTTCAATTAATTTTGTGAAATCGAGATCGGAATTATCAGAGTCGGAACTTTCAACCAAACTATCACCTCGATCGGGAAACAGTGTCCCCGACTGATTGGCTAACAACATTTCTTCTTCCATCTTTAATTATTCCTACGAACGACTTGATGATTAGACGGGAAGTTATCCTGCTCAAATAGGAGCCAGGAAAACACTTTCAAGCTTCTTTATTTTGTCTTTTAGATCGGCTTCTAAAAGGCAATTTTTGGCAAGATATTCCAGTTTGATTGTAAACCTTATATTTGGCAATTGCAAGTCTTTTTTTCGGGAATTACGTACAAACAATAATTGAGATGCTAAATACAGAGTAAGCTTGACCTTACACTAAGTTTACTGGTGTTTTTGCGTATTTTCCACAGTTCAAGACCCTGATTTTAAATTGTCTACGTAATTCCCACAGTATAATTCGCTGAATTTTTACTTGCAATGTACAAAGCCCAGCCCATAACTACCCTAAACACTAAATCCTTAAAATTGAGCGGGCTTTTGAGAAATCTAGCAGGGATTATATTGAAATTTTGTAACAATCCCTTGACAACAATCTGTGGACAACAATCCCAGGGATGATAAATTCCTACAGGTGCAGGATTCTAGGGACAGTGACTTAAAATTCCTGCTTCGAGTTCCCGATAATTAATTATTGTTTTATATAGTTTACTGATCAGAACATTTGTTTTTGTTGTGGATGTGGCAATCTCGTTGACCGCCCCTTTGCCCGATCGGAGTGGAAAAATATGTTTTTATTGCTAAATAGTAAAAAGCAGGCAAAATTATATCTATCTCAAGACAGATTATGAAAATATCCAGAGAAAATAGAAAAGGGAAAAATGTAATATAGCCTTTCTAACTCTCCTATGAGGTACGAGCGAGAATTGGTAATGGGTAATTGGTAATCCTTGCAGGAGTCGTAAATTTTTTACCCCACCCCAACCCTCCCCTTGCTAAGGGGAGGGAGTAAGAAATTCACAAATGATTTAGGATTGCTATAGGTAATTGGTAATTAGTAATTGGTAATGGGTAATAGGTAATAGGTAATAGGTAATTGGTAATTGGTAATGGGTAATTGGTAATTGGTAATTGGTAAATAGTAATTTTTTGATGGATGACGAACGACGGAGGGTTGAGATTTTAAATTGGGGATACTCGATAAAAATAAGCACAACCCCGCAGATTCATTGATGCCCCTGGTCTGGAGGGGGGCAATGCCAAATCCCCAATGGCAAATACCCAATGCTCAATCGACAGACCAATTAACTAATACCAATTTCATAAAGTAGCGCTACATATCTACCCCCCCAACCCCCCCTTATTAAGGGGGGGCTAAGAACTACATTTGTAGTAGGAATTTATGAAAATGGTATAATTGACACACTATGGAGGTGGGAGATGGAGGGCAGATGGTAGAGGATAAGCGGTGGCGACATTTACCTCCCAGGCACTCTCCCCGAAAAATTACCTCAACTTTGTTAGCCATATTACCCTGAAACCGGTGGGTGAGAGTAGAAGTAATTCTAATAAGAACTAAAGATCCGCCTGGTAAAGTGCTCCCAAGTTAACTTCACCATGCAATGAAAAACTTGAGTTTACCGCCAATGTAAAGGGGTCTGTGGTAGAGGTGCAAAATGTCAAAAATAGGAATATTTAAGTTAAGTAAGCTTTCCAAGAGCCACAAGGCCATAAAAACTAATAAACTGTTATTAAAGTACAAGTTTTATAACCTCAAAGTGTTTGAGCAAATATTTCGCAACCAGGCGATCGCCAGATGGGAAGACGCCGATTCAGAAACTTTGATTGAAAGAGTAAACATAAGTTGGTCAATTGTTATTGCTAGTGACAAAAACCTAGGAAAGTTCAGAATTGAGGCGGGAGGGCATTAAATCTGTGAGCCAAGAATTTAGACTGTCTGTCACCCCTGTTGAGGATGACGAATACTTTGTGCGGACAGAAAAGGTTGCACCCGGTGTACCCTTGGGAGAAGAAAGAGTCCGCTGGCCGATCGACCAATGGCTGGCTTTGTCTGCCGAACTGATGAATGACCCCTTAATGGGCTTGCTTCAGGGAAAAACCAGTCGCGTGCTGTCGCGATCGGCAAAAAATCCAGCACCAAATTTAGTAGCCCTCGGCCAACAATTACACAGTGGGCTATTTCAAGGGCGGTTGCGCGATAGCTGGACTTGCGCTCAAGGCATAGCACAGCATCGCCGAGAAGTGCTGCAACTGCGTGTGGGAATCAAAGACAGACGGTTGTCACGGTTGCCTTGGGAGGTTCTACACGCTGACGATCGCCCCTTGGCCACTGGCACTGATGTGGTCTTCTCGCGCTACCACACGGGTACAAACATAGTAAAACCAACTCACATTATTCCCAATAGCGGCCCGTTAAGGATTTTAATGGCGATCGCCTCTCCCAGCGATCGAGACAGCTTGCAACTAAAGCGAGAAGTTCTTCACCTGCAAGAAGAACTCCAAAACCGGACTGTGAACCCCCTCAAACACAACCTGCACGCGCCAGAGATTCAATTGACAATTCTCGAACAGCCCGATCGAGAACAATTAACCCAAGCCCTAGAACAAGGGCACTACCAAGTTCTGCACTACGCCGGACATAGCAACTTGGGTTCCAGAGGTGGCGAACTTTACCTAGTCAGCAGCCGCACGGGCTTAACCGAAACCTTAAGTGGCGACGACTTAGCAGGTTTGCTAGTCAACAACGGCATTCAAATGGCCGTATTCAACTCTTGCCGAAGCGCCTACAGCAATGCCTCAAAGCAAGGGGAAGATAGCCCCGAACGCAACTTAACAGAAGCTTTGGTCAAGCGGGGGATTCCTGCGGTGTTAGCAATGGCAGAAAGCATCCCCGACGATGTGGCCCTGACTCTGACACGGCTGTTTTACCGCAACTTGAATCAAGGCTATCCAGTGGATCTGAGCCTGAGTCGGGCTAGAGCGGGACTGATTACTGCCTACGGTTCTCATCAGTTATACTGGGCTTTGCCGATTCTCTACCAGCACCCCGAATTTGACGGCTATCTGACAGGTACTCCTACTCAACAAGGGACAGGAGATTCTTTGCAGCCCAAAAAATCCCTAGCGTCGGAAACGCAGCCACTGTTGGCTGGTGCCAAATCGAAGACTTGGAATTCCGCTAATGTTGAGGAAGAAGCAGACTGTGCTGATGGGGAAGTCAGGAGCCATTTTCCAGACAAATTAGGGTTTCCCATGAATGGGCGGGAGCAAAATTCTGCTCTCTCGACTGTAAATGCCCGGTCTCCACTTCCGGCAGTAACACCCCCCATTTCTACTCCTGGCTCTTCCCTTGCTACTACTCAACAAAGTCGGACTCCAGTAGCTACTGTCAAACCAGTCAAAAAATTGGGATGGAAAAAATATCTGACTGTGACGTTTTGTGCGTTGCCTCTGGCTTTGGGGGCTGGTTTTTTGGGGTGGCGGCAATTGCAAAACAGCAATTCCAAACCCGAAGAGTTATTACCGACGGTGCGGACTCCTATTTCCCAAGGTTATCTACAAATACAGCGGGTAAATTTGGAACAAACTCAGACTGCTAAAGTAATGGCGATCGCTCTGAACAACTTTCAGGCTGGGGAGACTTGGGCCGGTCTTAAAGCCACAGAAGCATTGCTCGATCGAGTAGCACTACCACAGGCAGAAGGTGCTCTGCAAGCTGTCCCCAAATTTGCCATGGATCAGCCAGAAGTTAATTTTCTTAAAGGTCGTTTGGCTTGGCAATTTCAACAAATCGGCAACAAAAAATACAGTGTTGACGACGCGAGGCGTTCCTGGGAGATCGCTCTCAAGGCGCGTCCACATTCCCTGAAGTATCGGAATGCTTTAGGTTTTGCTTATTATGCTGAAGGTAATTTCGATCGTGCTTATCAAGTTTGGGCGGAAGTGCTCAATTCCATCGCACCGATTCCCAACAAACCAACTGCTTCTGTGTCTGTGCAAGCGGGCAATGATATTTTAACTGCGATCGCCGGTTTGGGAATGGTGATGGCAAAATCTCTTCCCAACCTGACGCCTCAACAGCAAGCAGCTCGTTTGACCAAAGCGATCGAATTTCGCCAACAAGTGATTGCTAGCGATCCGCTGAGTTTTGGGCCTGATGCCCTGGCGAAAAATTGGCTGTGGTCCGAGGCGGCAATTCGCGATTGGCAGTCCCTGCAAAAGTTGCAAAAAGCGCGATGATCCATCAAAAGTATGGAGGAATATTCTAGTGTTGTGATTCTCTGTATCCACTGTTAAAATGTACAATTTTTGTGACCCGATCGACAGGTCCACTCAGCCCAAATACGCTGGTGGGCAAGTGTCGATCGGCTTGTCCGATCGGGCAAATTGATTTAGAGAACAACGCACAATTGGAGCAGAAAGAAGCAGAATTTGAGGGGAAAATTCAACAAAATCAATGGTTTCAGCAATTAAAAAAGTCCTGTGTGCCAAGGCATTTGCTCTACCTCTAGGGTGTTGGATCGTTTTTGTGCCAAGAGTGAGGCTCAGGGACGACTTTGCCTTGGTGGTGGATTTGTGGCCGATCGTGCTTTGGGAGCGACAACCTACAGGGAACCAGTAGAAATTCAGTACATTACTGCCGCAAATCACTGCCAGGAACGGCTGTGAATTTGTGGTGTGGCCAATATTTTGCACTAGCTGTCAGGGTGGTTGCGCGATGGTTTGTACCAGTGCTCATTGAGTGCCTTTTGGGCTAAAACCTGTGCAACGGCTAGGGCAAATTTTACCCAACTCCGATCGGATTGCCATCCCCCTGGTCTGTTCTCTACAAGTTATATGGTGAACAGTTTAATAGAAGATTCCTCCCAGGGATTTGGGGTTTTGAGGTCATTCCAGGGGCGAATAACTGGCTTTTCGAGTAGGTGCCAGTGCCATTGACAATCAGTACCGCTTCATCTTGTTGACGTAAAATTTGGTAAAATTTCATCCCGCAGCGATCGGCGGTTTCCACAGATTTCCTCTACCTGGTACCCTAGGTATTTCCAGCGATCGCGCTTGGCTTTTTACTTTAATGGCAGACCCGATCGGGGGACTGGTGAAAGCTGCTGAACAGACTTTACTCTCCAAAAGTAAACTCTTTAATTTGCAGCAACAATCCCGGAGTCGATCTCCGTCGCGAGCTCAATCATCAGGATTGAGCAGCAAATATATCACAGATCCAGCATCTTTAGTTTCAGACCAGACCTTGAGGCCGCAGAAATTAATCCAGAATCTTAATATTCAGAATTCTTAGTATTGACAGTCAAACAAAGTTCATCTAATGTGTTGTAATTGATATAAGTAAAGTCCAATAAGCGAGGTACGGTCAATGGCAGAAACAGCAACAGCACCCTTAACAGGAAAAGGTCTGCTTCAAAAAATCAAAGGCAGCGATTTGCCACGCAGAGAACTGGCAAAGCTTTGCGGCTACTTCACAGTGAGCAAGAGTGGAGAAACTCGGATTAACTTGGCTGAGTTTTACGATGCAGTGTTAGCTGCTAAGGGAATTGAGCTAGAGAAGTCGAAAGCTGATGGACGCGGACGAGAAGCCAGTTATCGAGCTAGCGTTCACAAGAATGGTTCCATCGTGATCGGGGCAAATTATACCCAAGAAATGGGATTAAAGCCCGGAGACGAGTTTGAAATTAAACTCGGATACAAGCACATTCGCTTGATTCAGATCGATGTGGACAGAGCTGATGTAGACATGGACGATCAAGAGGAGGATACAGAAGAATAGCAGCGAACCTGATGCAGTCAGCCGATGGTAAGGCGACTAAATTTGGCATTCACTGTATGAATATTTGCGCGCCAACCTTCGATTTAACTGATGAGCTGTCTTGACTATTTCTATTTTCTCTTGTCTCGCAAAGACTACAGTGCCTCTGAACTTCGCAAAAAGGGGCAAGAGAAAGGTTTTGGCCAGGTCGAAATATTGGAGGCGATCGCGCAAATTCAAGACCGGGGCTATCAGTCCGATACTCGCTTGGTGGCAAACTCGATCGCCTCTGCTGCAGGCAAATACGGGAAGTCTGCCGTCAAGCGCAAGTGCTTGCAAAAAGGAATTTCCAGCGATTTGTTCGAGCAAGTTTGGGAGGAAGAATCTGCTGAAAATGTAGACTCCGAAGCAGAAAAACTTGCCGGATTAAAAGCCAAAGTCATGCGAAAATACAAGATTGATACTTGGGATAAAGTAGATCCAAAGACCAAGGGTAAAGTCTTGAATTACCTCCAATACAGGGGGTTTAATCCCTTTGAAATTTGGCAGCAGTGGCAGCAGGAAGAAGCAGACGAGTAATTTACTAGGACCAAGCTCGATTTCAGAAGCCCCCAGTTCGGCAAACTTAACTGTACTGCTGTTTTGGGGGTCCTATTCTATGTTGTCAGTTTTTCTAACTATGGGACTTAGATCGAAAAGGCAAGAAAACAGGTGGTAGTCCCCAACTGGCAACTTTTAATCAAAAAAGCCCTTGCACAAAGGGAAATAGAAGCTTGCGGTCTAACGGAGTACCGTTAGACCGTCAGGTTCGCTCACGATTCGTACATCTGTTTGTGTCTGGCTAAAAGCTGTAGATATTTGGGGTTATTTTTGGCCAGCATCCATTTCTCTTTAAAAATAGTGGCAGATTCCGCTTTCTCCGAATCCGGTTCCAATCGAGATACTCTAAAAACAGAGAGTAAATTTTGCTACTGGACTCCGCGGCAATTTCAGGAGTCTTAAATCTCCAAAAAGGCAGAATTTCTCCTTTATAGGGCTACACCAACAGCACTCCCTGTTCTCCTTTCCCTACCCGATAAAGTTGCGGGTGCTCTCGAAAGTCGATCGTCTTAAAATCCTGATTGTAGTCAAATTGCTTCATTGAGGGTTTTGTACTCTCTCCGAAACTACAGAATTCCCCTCCATCCTTTGATCGGGTTTGGTATAAACCCAAGCCCAAGCAATTAAGACAGCTTGAAAAGGCAGCCTGAACCAATACAGAAGTGGGTGGTGGGGAATCCCTTCTATGGGAATGCTGTTCATGGCCTGATTAATATTAGCTGGAAACACGGCAATAAACAGAGCAATTAATCCCCAGGCGGCGGCGCGACTCACGGGAGGAACTAATAGACCAATCCCTCCCAAAATCTCGAAAAAACCGCTGATATAAACCAATGCTTCTGGGTAAGGAAGCTGGGGTGGCATGATTTTGATAAAAGGTGCGGGGACTGCAAAGTGGAGAACCCCTACCACACTAATAGCCACTGCGAGAATAACTCGCCAAATTTCTTTTTGAGTTTTCATGGGAGAGCATTAATTAAAAATTGTAAATTTGTAGCAATAATCCTTGCCAAAATCCGCTGTTTGTGAAACAGTTACCCAGTTTTCCCCGTCAACAACTAACCGCTAGGGGAACTTTGACAAACGGCTGCGGATTGTCACCCAAAAAAACAGCACGGGTATTTTATGAAAATCTTAATCGCCCGTTGCCGGATCTCGCCTCTGTCCTCCGGCAGTTTTCCTAAAAAAAATAGCAGACCCAGATTCCCAGACCACTTAAACTGCTGCGGGACTCTCACAGGAGATCTTTTTATACCAATTTTAAAAAAGAATGCAACAGTAGTCTTGTCCCTCCCCTTTATAAGGGGGGGTTAGGGGGGGGTCAAAGATTATTGCACGATTGTAGAGAAATGGTATTAGTTTTAATGAGGTTGATTTAAGTTGCAACTCAAAACTAGAAAATCTATCCAAAGCCCTATGTCTCATGCCCTAGGTTGATTTGGGCTGGCATTGCTAAATTAGAAATTGAGGTAATGCGATCGGGAATTTAGCTTTCATGACAGACAAACAGCAGCAACCAACAGAGGAAATCAAGCCCCCAGCAAATTCGGTTTGTGAAGCGTTTCAGGTGCAGGTAAAAACGGCTCAAGCTGCTGCGGAAACGGCGGCGATCGCACTTAACGCGATCGGTGTAGCAGGAACGGAAATTGGCACGGCTGCCGCCGCCAGTGCGGGGGAAGCAGCCGAGACAACTTTCAAACAAGCCCAGGAATATTTCGACACAGCCACCCGCGAGACAGGAAAAGTTTTGGAAGCAGTGGGCGACAACCCTCTGCTGCGAGAATTCCTGAAGTTTTTCCGTGCCGAAGGGCTGCTAACCTTAATCGGTATGGTGGATGTCGCCAGTGCTGAAGCTGCTGTGAAAAAGTTGCAGCAAGAGTATCCCCAGGAAACTCCTGCCGAAATCGCTCACCAAAAAACGAGCGAGAAGCCCCTGGCTTTAGACATGGGGAGGAAAGTGGCTGCGGTTTCAACCGCCTTCAATATTTCCCGATCTAACTGATTGAAAAGTTGAGTTAGAATAGATTGTAAGTAAGACAACCATCTACGTGTTGAAACATTCTAGTATCGGAGAAATCCCGGCGAGCGTGAGCCACCACACTCCTCAAGGAGTAGTAAGCCTGTATAACTGACAAGTAATGGCAGAGTGTGAAGCGTACCTATCTGGCGTTGTGATGGTCTATGAAAACAAACACAATTTAAAAGTAAGCGCAATTGCAATATCTTTTATAAGGGTAGTTGTTTTGAGCGTGTAGAGGTGATTTGATAGCACCTTTGAGAGTTTTCGGATTCATTCAAGAATCCCCGTGGCTTCAGCCCTGGGGAGTATCAAAGGATTGTAGTAGAAAAAGCCATCTATGCTGGCGGTATCGGCTTGGTAAGTAGCGTTGTCCCTGGAGTCGCCTTGGCGCTGCTGGCGGTGGATTTGGTAGCGACAACGCAGTTGCAAGCCCAAATGGTTTATCAGATTGCTGCGGCTTACGGTATGGATGTGCGCGAACCAACTAGGCGAGCGGAAGTTTTGGCTATTTTTGGCCTGTCGGTGGGTAGTTCCGAAGTGCTGAAAGTGCTTTTTGGTGGGCTGCGAAATGTGCCACTGGCAGGAATGGCGATCGGCGCGAGTACCAATGCTGTGATGTTTTATACGGTGGGGTACGCTGCTTGTAGGTTTTACGAGTCTAAGGGAGTTGTTTGACTTTTGACAGGGCGATCGCCCATGATGTCAAGTGATTTTAGATTTATTTAAACTTTCTTAATCCCCATTGATTATGAGAAAAAATAGTCTCCTTTTCTCTAGCAATAAATCACGCTCAAAAATTCGTATTTTCGGAAGTTCCCAACAATGTTAGAATATGTAATGTCATGGAAAAAATGTTATTAACTGCCGCGTGAGCCACAGGCTGTTTGACGATGCGGATCGACCAGATAGGCAAGCTATCAATATATATATGTGGCTAGAATTACCTGTAGCATCCAGCTAAATTCGATCGCCCTGAGAAAATCCCAAACTATTCTGCGAAAATATAACATTTTTTTCCTGGCAGGAACTTTCTTGCCACCAAATTATTCAAAAAGATTGAGCCTCCCAGCCCTGTGTCATTTTTATCTAAACACAAGCAATCACCGACGACCATGAACACTTCACTTAACACCCCTAAATTGCATCTCAATCGAATGCTGAGGCAATCCCTGCTAGCAAGCATCATCTCCGCAGCAGCCTTGGCTAGCGGATGGGTTCCCGGTTTTTACGGCAATTCGCCCAGCCTGGTTTTTGGATCGAGCGCCCAAGCTCAAGAGATTAGCAGAGAGGAGATTACTAGCTACGCTCGTGCTGTCTTAGCAATGGAACCTAGACGCGAGAAAGCTTATAGAGAAATAAAAGGAATGGCACCAGGTGGAGCGGTTCCAAGAGTATTGTGCAACGAAGCTCAGGGAATCAATAGGCTTTCTGGAAACATTCGCGGCGTGGCAGTAAATTACTGCGACGAAGCTAAAAAAATTATAGAAAATAGTGGTTTGACAGTTGCTCGCTTCAACCAGCTTACTTTGCTCCAGCAAGCTAATCCGGCTGTCAAAGCACAAATTCAAGCCGAGTTGCTACGGCTGCAACAACAAACTGCTAATCCATAGTTATTCGTGATTGGTGATTGGTGATTGGTGATTAGTTATGGGTGATTGGTTGGTGCCAATAGCTAATCACCAATTCCCTATTCCCGATTCCCGATTCAAAGGAAAATCCCGATAAATAAGATATTCCTCAAAAATTAGGTGCGACATCAAATCCTGTGAGGGATAAAATATAAATATGCTAATTTTTACAAAACATTTGCCTGCAAATCCTGATGCTGTAGTCAGCTTTGTTTTACCCCTGACTGCGGACGATCGCACTCGCAGTCGTCACCGATTTGAAACGGATGCCGGGGAAGTGGTAAACTTGCGTTTGCCCAGAGGTACTGTACTGCGCGATGGGGATTTATTGCAGTCGGAAGACGGTAATTGTTTAGTGCGAGTCACAGCCAAACCAGAAGCAGTGCTCGCAGTACGTGCTGGAAATCGGCTGCTACTGATGCGGGCGGCCTATCATTTAGGAAACCGCCACGTAGCTTTAGAAGTGGCTGATAATTATTTAAAGTTTTCTCCCGATTCAGTCTTGCAGGGAATGCTGGAAAAAATGGGTTTGGAAGTAACAGCAGAAATTGTACCATTTCACCCAGAAGTGGGAGCTTATGGCCATAGCCATTAAGATTTGAGATTTGAGATTTACGAAAGAAGCGAACAGAGAACAATCAAGAGTAAAGGCAAACCAAATCAATCAACAGTGAACAGTCAACTTTTATGTTTATTGCAGCTAGCTTTTGCACCTGTGGGAGCTTATAGTTATTCTGAAGGGCTCGAAATTTTAGTAGAAACAGGTGAGATCGATAGCGAAGTTAGCTTGAGGAGTTGGTTGCAAGACTCCCTGCAATTCGGGGCGATTCGAGTAGAGGCTGCGCTGGCGGTACGGGGTTTGAGAGCGGCGAAGAAAGGGGATTTAACAGCTTTAAGTTACTGGAATGGATGGGCGACGGCGACTAAGGAAACTGAAGAATTGCGATCGCAAAGTTGGCAAATGGGACGGACTTTGATGCGGTTATTGCTAGATTTGCGATCGCCCACACCGGATGGATTAACGAAAATAGTACCAGAATTCGTGGCATCGGAGGGTAATCAGTGCAATTTTGCCATCGCCTTTAGCATTGCTTGCGCTTGCTGGCAGATTGAAGAAGAAGCCGCCGTGTTAGGATATTTGTACAGTTGGGCGACAAACTTGGCGAGTGCGGGCGTGAAATTGATTCCCCTTGGTCAAACAGCCGGTCAACAATTATTGTTAGATTTGCACTCACAAATTAGCTTTACTGCCCAAGAAGTTTTAAAATTAGAAGATGACGACCTTGGTAGTTGTAGTTGGGGATTGGCCCTAGCTAGTATGGCCCACGAAACTCAATATACTCGATTATTTCGCAGTTAAAAATCAGAGAATATCAAATCAAAAATCGCTATGAGTGCTTTTCGTGTTGGAATTGCGGGCCCTGTTGGTTCGGGAAAAACAGCTTTACTTGATGCTTTGTGCAAATCCCTCCGTCAGCACTACAAGATGGCTGTGGTGACTAATGATATCTATACTCAGGAAGATGCACAGTTTTTGGTGCGGAGTCAAGCTTTGGATAGCGATCGAATTTTGGGCGTAGAAACCGGAGGCTGTCCCCACACGGCTATTCGGGAAGATGCTTCGATCAATTTAGTGGCTATTGAACAATTGGAATACAAATTCACTGACTTAGATTTAATCTTTGTCGAAAGTGGGGGGGATAACTTAGCGGCAACTTTTAGCCCTGAGTTAGTAGATTTGACAATTTACGTAATCGATGTGGCTGCGGGAGACAAAATTCCCCGCAAAGGAGGACCAGGAATTACTAAATCCGATTTGCTGGTAATTAATAAAACAGACCTCGCACCCTATGTGGGAGCAGATTTAGGAGTGATGGAACGGGATACTCAAAAAATGCGTGGGGAAAAACCTTTTGTTTTTACTAATTTGAAAAGCCAGGAAGGATTAGAATCGGTAGTTAATTTTATCCGCTACCATCTAGTCTAGAATTCTATTGAAATTAGATATCTAATGAGTCGAAGGGAGCATTTTTAAAGGTAGTTGATTAATATAATACCAATTTTAAAAAAGAATGCAACAGTAGTCTTGTCCCTCCCCTTTATAAGGGGGGGTTAGGGGGGGTCAAAGATTGTTGCACGATTTTAGAGAAATGGTATAACTCAGAAGTTGTTGGATTATCTACAGCGGGGAAAAGCGGGTTTACTAAATCATTAGTTTTAAACATGGATAATTTATACAACCCGCCCCTAGGATTTAATGTTAGTTCATGGGTTTGATTCCTGCCAAATCCAAAATTTGAGGAATTAAATCTTCCCGCTTGACAGCCATCATATGAACTCCTTGACAAATTTGTCGCGCTAGCTTAACTTGTTCGGCGGCAATTTTTATGCCTTCCTGTAAGGGTTCTGGAGCTTTTGCCAAACGATCGATCGTCTCTTGTGGTATGTGAACTCCCGGCACATTCTTTTTGATAAATTCAGCATTTTTAGCGGATTTAAACAGAAAAATTCCTGCTAAAACTGGTTTGTTAGAACCCGCAGCAATGTGGTGCATAAACTTATCTAAAATTTCAAAATCTGTGATTAATTGACTTTGAAAAAACTGGGCTCCTGCTTCTAATTTTTTCTCAAAGCGACTTTGTAAACCTGACCAACTGGGTGATTGTGGGTCAACAGCAGCACCGGCAAATAAATCAGTAACTCCATCTGTTAAAGGTTTGTCATTCCAATCGGTACCACCGTTCATTTTTTTAATAGCTTGCAGCAATCGTACTGCTTCAAAATCAAATACACTTTTGGCTTTTGGATGGTCGCCTGCTTTGACTGGATCGCCTGTTAGTGCTAATATATTGCGGATGCCTAAAGCGTGTGCTCCCATCAAATCTGCTTGCAAACCAATTTGATTGCGATCGCGACAAGCAACTTGACAAATCGGCTCAATGCCGTGCTGCAATAAAATTACGGATACTGCTAGGGGAGACATTCGTAGCACTGCACGACTGCCATCGGTGATATTAATGGCGTGAACGCGGTTTTTGAGCATTTCAGCCATTGCCAGGGTGTGAGTGATATCACCGCCTTTGGGGGGGGCAACTTCGGCGGTAATTATAAATTCTCCGGGGGTGGTGCAAGCAGTGCGAAAACGATTCATTATTTGTTGACAGTTGACGGTTGACAGTTGGCAGTTGGCAGTTGGCAGTTGGCAGTTGGCAGTTGGCAGTTGGTTGTTGATTATTTGTTATTTTCAACAACCAACAACTAATAACCAATAACCAATAACCAATAACTAATGACTAATGACTAATGACTAACAACTAATTTGGTAAAGAATAACCGAAAGCTGTCTTAACCTTAGTTAGAGTTTGGTTGGCAATAGTTTCAGCTTGTTCCTTTCCTTGACGTAATACTGACTCCAAGTATCCCCGATCGCCCATTATGTCTGCATATTTATCCTGAATCGGTTTCAGGGCATTGATTGTCGTCTCTGTCAACAGGGGTTTAAAGTCTCCCCAACCCATATTTTCACACTCCGCTGCAACTTCTTCCTTGGATTTGCCGGAAAGCAGCAGGTACAGGGTGAGTAGGTTTCTGGCTTCGGGGCGATCGCGATCGTCGAAAGTCAAGCCTCGCACGGCATCAGTTTTGCAGCGCTTGATTTTTTTGGCGATCGTATCTGGTGAATCTAACATATTAATTCGACTCAGTTCGGAAGGGTCAGATTTGGACATCTTGCGAGTGCCATCTGTCAAACTCATCACTCTCGCACCGTCAGTCAGAATCAACGGTTCTGGAAGTTTTAAAATAGGGTTTTCTGGTGTACCAAATTGGTGATTCAATCTGTTTACCAAATCGCGAGTGAGTTCCAAATGCTGTTTTTGGTCTTCTCCCACTGGCACTTTATCGGCATCGTAAAGCAAGATATCTGCTGCCATTAATACGGGATAATTCAACAATCCAGCATTGACATTTTCGCCTTGTTTAACTGCTTTTTCTTTAAACTGAATCATATCTTCGAGCCAGTTAATCGGCGTAATACAGTTAAGTAACCATGCTAGTTCTGTGTGCGCCGAGACGTGGGATTGCACAAAAATAGTCGAATGTTCGACATCGATGCCGCAAGCTAAATAAAGCGCGGCGATGGTGTAAGTGTCTGATGCGAGAGTTGCTGGATTATGCGGTGCGGTAATTGCGTGCAAATCAACTACACAAAAGTAATTTTCGTACTGATTTTGACCTTCTACCCAGTTGCGAATGGCACCGAGATAATTGCCTAGGTGCATATTGCCTGTTGGCTGCACTCCTGAAAGAACGCGCTGTTTACCCATGAGGAAAGAGGAGAATTTAAGTCACATTCCTATATTGACACGTTATCTCGATCTAAGTCAAATATAACTCGGCGGTTGAAACCGCGTCTACACAAACGAAGTCCGCCTGCGCGGACTCAAGAATCAACGGGTATTTAAGGCGGATTATTTTTATAAATAGGTTTAAATCCCAGTCTGAAAAACCTCTCTGTCAATTGTCAATTGTCAATTGTTTTTCGGTTTGGTGCGCCACCAAGTGATGCTGGCTGCGAAAAGGGCGATCGCAAAACTCAAGGCAAAGGAAAATAGAAAGGGATGCAACTGCATTAAAATTGGAATTTTATAGTTTTGGACTGTCTCGAATACTTTGTCTGTGCCGCTGGATGCTGCAATTCCTCCGGCGGCTAAACCGACGCCGATCGCCTGTACTGTGCTTTGTAGTCGATCGTCCCGATCTTTCTCTTTGTCCTCACTGTTGCGGAGTGCGATTTGGTTGGTGCGATCGCTCCTGGCTTGTTCTATTTCTACTATGCCGCGAATTGAGGCGATCGCCTGGTCGATTAAGTTTGTGCCGTGGTGGAAATATCCTAGGTCGCCGGCTATTTGCGATCGCATATAACGAGCCGTTTTTCTACTGAAGTTATTTAATATTGATGGTTCTTCCTTATCGCTTTCTACTTTAGCATATATTTGAGCGAATTTCTCATCATAATTGTTAAGATTTATCGCAATTGTATTGTCATAATCTTCTAATATTGCAAAAGTAATTAGACTCGGCGGTTGAAACCGCGTCTACACAAACAAAACCCGGATGGTGCGCGGGTTGAAGAGTGTGCGGTTTCAATCACCGTCTCAAAATAACTAATGACTAATTACATATCTGTCATTAACCTTGCCTTCCGCAACACAAATGTCAATACTGTTTCTTGACCGGTAATAATATCGGCTCTTCCTTCCATTCCAGATTGAATCGCATATTGGCGCGGCTCATTTGCTTGGGAACCTCCCAAAAAATTGCCGCTAGCAGACTCGATTCTCGTTAGATAAGTTTTATCGGGTTTAATCGAAACTTCGTAATAAGAACCACCTGAATTATTAGCAGGATTTTGAGGGGCGATCGCATCTGGGGCAATTTCGCTGACAGTACCTTTCAATGTTCCGTAGTCGGGGAAGGGAAGGGCGGAAATTCTCATTTGTACGGGTTGGCCGATTTGGATGCGAGCGATGTCTTGGGAGGTTACTTTGGCTTTGACTATCAGGGGTACGTCGCTGGGGACGATTTGGGCGATCGCACTTCCTGCTTGCACAGTTTGACCAGGATGTTGTAATTCTACTTTGAGAATTGTACCGTCTGCTGGGGATCTGACAACGCTATATTTGAGTTTTAATTCAACTTGATTTAGTTCTTTTTGGGCTTGAATCAATTGCTGTTGAATTGACGATCGCTTCACCAGCAAAACCCGCCGACTTCTGCCTAATCGTTCGGCTACATCGGGCAGGGATGTTGCTAATTTTACCAGAGCTGATTCCACTAATTTATCTGCTGCGGAACTTTCATTTTGGATACTCGGAAATTGGGCGCTAGCTAAAATTTGATTGTCCAATTCCCGCAATTGGCGATTGATTTCATCGGCTGCTGTCTGAGACTGAGTGACAGTTTCTTGGAATTGCTTTTTTTGACTATCTAAGCGGGATGCGTCCACAACGGCGATCGGATCTCCTTGTTTCACCACCTGATTTTCAGTAACCGCAATGCTTTCGACGGTGCCCTCTGTTGTCGCTTGTACAACGCGCACTTCTCCGGCGGGGCGGACGATCGCATCTGCTTTAACTGTAGCACTGTATTTGGTGACGCTAGCAAGGGCGATCGCACCTCCAAAGGTAGCCACCATCAAAATTCCCCCCCAACTTGTCCAGCGGCTGACAGGGGGCAAAAATTGGTCGTTCTCAAAGGTTTCAACGGATGGGGATTCGGGAAGAGGAGACATGGCGACAACAGGGTAAGAAGAGGGAAGATGGAAGATGGAAGATGGAAAAGGGAAGAAATTTATGCGATCGCCTAATTAGCCCTAACGATTTCAGCAATTAATCATGTCCTAACCACGGTTCGGGTTGCTTTAAAAATTCCACATAGTGACTAATACCAATTTCATAAAGTAGCGCTACATATCTACCCCCCCAACCCCCCCTTATTAAGGGGGGGGCTAAGAACTACATCTGTAGTAGGACTTGATGAAAATGGTATAACTCTAAACATCCTTATTTCTTTGAGCGCATTTATTTTTAACTTTCCGGATAGCCCGGATACATTTAGAAGTCTCAATCAAAATTCGTAGGCTACAGCCAAAAATCCGCACAGATTCCCTGAATGAGCATCCCAACTTCGCTCCCATATCGAGACTGGTAAAAAAACCGGGTTCTATTTTCATTACACGTAAGTATTGAATATCTCACCGAATCTTTGACTTGAAATCGATCTCTCTGAGACAGAGGGACGAAAAAGTCTTGACTGCAAATTTTTGATTAATTAAATTTCCAAGGAGTTCCTCATGTTTGAAAATCAACAACACTCACTGTTTACTGAACTAACAGATGCCGAATCAGCTACTGTCAGCGGTGGTAATAGGAGCAGCGGTGTCAGCGATATCCACAGTAATAGCGATGCCAGCAATAGCAATGCTGATGATATCAATACCTTCTTTTTTGTACCGGATGTCAGTCAACTTTATATGTACGATCCGAGTCGCCAGCGTCCCTATAAAACCATCGTAGTTTAGAAAAGTAAGTGTAGGGGCTTACTTGGGAAAAATTCTCCGTAATATTCCGGAGAACCATCTGCTTTTAAGAAACATAGATCAGTATTTAAACGAAGCTAGAAAGTTTATCAAGTTTCTAGCTTGTGTCCAATTTGAGCGCATAAAACGGAGTCTATCATGAAAGAAACTAAAGACACCTCACTAGAGGGCTCACTGTTTACTGACATCACGCCGGAAGAATCTGCCAGTGTCAACGGGGCTCATCGTTATCGTTATGTCAGCCGTCGTAGCAACTGCGATAACTACAGCTACAATCCCTACTTCGATGGTCGCCCAGTTCATGGGTACGTACACAATGTGTCCTATCGTCGCTACTACGACTGGTAACTGACTGTGAGAACTTCAGAAATTTTGGTGTAAAAATTCAGAAATTCCAATTTAAACGATGATCTAGAATTTAGCTGAAATTTCTAATTATTGTCCAATTTTATCAGCTTAAAAGGAGTTTATCATGCAAGCAACTAAAGAGAGCTCACTGTTTACTGAAATCACTGCTGAAGAATCTGCTAGTGTCAACGGTGGTTACTATGGCTGTTACCGTCCCCGTCGTCACATTGTATACCGCCGTAATCGTAACGGTACTTTCACAGCAGTAGTTCGCTACTGGTAAATTTGAAGTCGGTTAATTCAGCTTTATAACTGTGAATCGAGGAAGTACCCATAACATTATGGGTGCTTTTTTCTGATTGAGTATCCGGCGATGTGTAATCTGTTTTAGGCTCTGGTGATGACAATAAATTGTCAAAAAATGTTGTGATTTTTCCAGAGAATACCATCTCCGAAAAAGTCAATAATTTATGAAATATCAGGTTGTTCTCCAGCATAGTGAAGAAGATTGTGGAGCTGCTTGCTTGGCTTCCATCGCTAAATTTTATGGTCAAAATTTGACTATTAGTCGTTTGCGAGAATTCGTCGGTACCGGTCAACAAGGGACGACTTTACTGGGCTTAAAACAAGGAGCTGAGGCGATCGGCTTTAATGCTCGATCGGTACGAGCAGCATCTGCCATTTTAGACAAGCTGGATGATGCCCCTCTACCTGCTATTATTCACTGGAAAGGTTATCACTGGGTAGTTTTGTATGGAAAGCAGGGCAAAAAATATGCGATCGCCGATCCAGGAGTCGGCATCCGCTATGTTTCCAAAGAGGAATTAGCTACTGCTTGGACCGATTGGTTGTGCTTGCTGGTGGAACCAGATCCAGAGCGGTTTTTTGCCCAAGGAGAGAGTCAAGCATCCGCAAGTTCTCTACAGAGATGGATGCGACGCATTGGGATTTACCGCTCGATTTTGATGGAAGCATTTTTGCTAAATATAGTCTTAGGTTTGCTGTCAATTTCTTCGCCTTTTCTCGTGCAAATTCTCACCGATGATATTTTGGTACGAGGCGATACGCAACTTTTGGCTAGTGTGGCGATCGCCGTTATAGTCATGAACCTATTTAGCAGCAGTTTAGGACTCGTGCAGTCGAACTTAATTGCTCAGTTTTCCCAGCGATTAGAATTGGGATTCGTGATGGAATTCGGGCGCAAACTACTACGTTTACCTCTGAGCTTTTACGAAAGTAGACGCAGTGGCGAAGTCATCGGTAGATTAAAAGATATTCAAGAAATAAATCAATTAGTTTCTCAAGTAGCCATCAGCTTACCCAGTCAATTTTTTATAGCAATAGTTTCTTTTAGCTTCATGCTTTTTTATAGCAAAGAACTCACACTAGCCGCTACACTGATTGCGTGTTTTATGACTGCTTCTACTATAATATTTCTGCCCGCATTACAGCAAAAAACACGCAACTTACTTGTACTAGAATCCGAAACGCAAGGGATGTTGGTAGAAACTTTTAAAGGGGCGTTGACCGTCAAAACTACTAGCAGCAGCCAACAACTTTGGGAAGAATTGCAAACACGCTTTGGTCGTTTAGCTAATCTTACTTTTCGGACTACCCAAATTGGGATATTAAATAATATATTTTCGGGTTTTGTTGCCTCGGCGGGGAGCATTACTATCCTGTGGCTGGGGAGCGGTTTAGTGATTGAAAAAGTATTGAGTATCGGTCAATTACTAGCCTTTATCAGCATGAATCAAAATGTGACAAATTTAGTAAACTCAGTGGTAGGATTTAGTGACGAAATGACTCGCGTCCAGACAGCAACTCAGCGGCTATCGGAGGTGATAGACGCTGAACCGGAAAGCAAAAGCGACCGGAATAAACCTTATGTACAAATTCAAAACCGGGACGATATTGTTTGTAAAAATGTTAAGTTTCACTATCCAGGTAGACTGGATTTGCTGGAAAATTTTTCGGTCACGTTTCCTGGTGGTCAATCCATCGCTTTAATTGGCTATTCCGGCTGTGGCAAGAGTACCCTAGCTAAAGTAATTGCTGGTTTGTATCCGCTGCAATCTGGTAATATTAGAATTGGTGATTATAATTTACAGGATTTGTCTCTTGACAGTCTCAGACAGCAGGTAGTTTTGGTTCCCCAAGAAGCACATTTTTGGAGTAGATCGATTCTAGAAAATTTCCGTTTGGGTTATCCAGAAATTAGCTTTGAACAAATTGTTAAAGTTTGTAAAATTGCTGGGGCGGATGAATTTATCAGTCAATTACCAGATAAGTACCAAACGGTTTTAGGGGAATTTGGAGCGAATATTTCTGGTGGACAAAGACAAAGATTGGCGATCGCCCGTGCAATTCTCAACAATCCACCCGTATTGATTTTAGACGAATCTACCGCCGGCTTAGATCCGGCCAGTGAAGCGGAAGTTTTAGAACAGTTGTTGATGTACCGACACGGAAAAACTACGATTTTTATCAGTCACAGGCCGAGGGTGATCGATCGCGCTGATTGGATTATTATGTTAGAACGGGGGAAGTTGAAAGTGCAAGGATCTGCTGCCAGATTGCGATCGATTCCCGGAGATCATTTAGAGTTTTTGCATCCTTGAGCGAGTTAGAACTGATGAAATTTTTGGATTGCATATCTATAAAAGTAGGGTAGTATTACGATCGCAGACTTTGATTTTCAGTTTGATGCAATGTATTCCCGACCAAAATTCTGCACTTCTCGCAACACAGTCAGATCCGTCTCCGTTTTTCGTAGTTCAATCCACTGATTCAACTGGTCCACACTCACCATAGGAAAAGCACGGCTATTAAGTGCATCGGTGTACTGCCCATCCTGAAACAATTGAATGCTCAATTTATGCCGCCGATACAACCAGATTTCGGGAACTTTCATTGCCAGATAGATAGACATTTTGCTGGCTGAAGAACTGGCAATATCTACTTCCAACGCCAAATCGGGGGCAAGACTTTCAGAAGCCTTTGTCTCCATCCCTTGCCCTGGTGTGGCATTTTGGATGTAGAAACAGGTATCGGGTTCAATGCCGCGATCGATGGTTTCACGATTCAGCGTAGTGGAACCAAAATCATTTGCCTCCATCCCCAAATCCATTGCCAGCATTGTAATGATTTTTGCCAGCAACCGATTGACGATTTCGTGAAGTTCTCCTGGCATCCTGATCTCCAATACTCCCTGGTTATAGGCAATGCGAGTTGGGCGATTATCTCCCAAGTTTTGCAGCAACGCTTCATAGGTTTTCCAGGTTAGCCCTGAAACGATCATGGCACTACCAGGAGTCAACTTAATTTGATTGATTTGTGTCGCGATCGCTGCGGTCATGGGTTAGCTCTCTAGCGAATAGTAATTCTGTTTCTGAATTACTCGTATTATAGCGGTTCAGGCTGTGTATTTAGATTTCACAGCGCGATAATCGTCAGGTGCGTCGCTATCAACAATCTATCAGTAAAATCAATTTTTTGGTAGCGACGCACCCTACAAAATATCGTCAGGTGCGTCGCTATCAATAATCTATCAGTAAAATCGCAAATCTGGCAGCGAAATCGCATTTTATAGCAACCGCCAAGGTGGTTAAGGCATTTATGCGATCGCTCAGGGAGCGGAGTCGAAGGGTTCAACGACCTTCTTCGCCTTGGCGACTGCTATAACTGAGGCTGAGTGACGTTAGGTTTAGTGTTGAAGTCGTCGGGGAAAAGTTCGAGTTGTGTCATTGTTGGTGAGTGATTCGTCAATCAGAGAGTAGCGCGTAGGCGTAGGGCGTGTTTTCAAACCCAAAGATCCCCCCAGCCCCCCTTAAAAAGGGGGGGGAAAGAGTCTTTAAGTCCCCCTTTTTAAGGGGGATTTAGGGGGATCTAAATCTTAAGGAGTAGTTTGAAAACACGCCCTAGCCCCTCGCTGCACACTAAAAAATCACCCCTGTTTTATAGCCTCTCCATAGCCGCTCTATAGCCTGTTTAATTTTCAGGCGATCGCTCCCTATCCTTCTTCTGTTCGGTAATTTCAGGCGATCGCGGTAGTCCAATTCACCAACCGTCCACACTCAAACAGCGTCAAACGGCAGAAATGGGTTGAAGTTCCTCTAAAACTGTAACCATCTATTGAAAGTCTCACAACCACTAACCAACGCTAATTAAGTTCACCCTATTGTTTAAGTATGAAAACACAGACGGACTTAAACAAAATGAACCTGCAAAAATCAGCATTAATTTTCACTCTTTCCTTAGTCGGTTTTACCAGCATGAATTCTGTCGGATTAAAGCCGGCTTTCGCTAACCAAGCTCCCGCCCCACAACATCAATATTCAGGCAAGACAACGGCTCCAGACACTCAAACCAATAAGAGTAAAGAAACTCGCACTGCTAGTTCTCCGCAGGTATCTTCCAGAAACAGCTTTCTTCCTGTAGAAATCAGCGGGATACTTCAGGGACATGGTAGGAAAAGCATGGGTGGAGGGTATGCAGAGGCAAATGCAACTTTTTACCGAAACGGATTGATTGTTATTCAAACACACGCAGTAAGTAGTTCGTATACTTCAGGGACAAAGGGTAGTGTCTTTGTTGTTGGTTCAGACAGTAAAGGTCGTGCCCTCTTTGCATCTCAAGTATTTGACATACCAACTGCTTGCAGTAAGCCCGATAGTTGTTCATCAAATAGGAGCGGCTCTAACCAATTTCAAATTAACCCTGAAGTAGCTAAATATATAGCAAAAATCGATATCTTTGTTCAAGATCGAAGTGGTGGAAGAAGCGCACGGGAAGTAGTGAACCACACTATCAAGGAAGTCTACGCAACTTATAACGATTTACCTCCTGAAGTAAAAGCTGGCATACGTTATTTGGTTTCTCAGTAAAAATGTACTATACCAACAAACCCCCCTAAGTCAGTGTTACTTAAGGGGGTTTCGTTTCCATTTAACTAATTTCCTCAACGAGTGGGGACGACGCGATCGCTATAAACAGCAATGATTCTACAAGCCGAAAAATGATGTAATTAATGGTAGTAATTCTTGACAAGCTTTAGCCACCGTTGCAATAACAGGCAGTCCCGTAACTATGTGAAGCCGATAAATCCGATGTTTGGAAAGATCCTAAATTCGTAAAAACTTGGGATTACAGAAAAATTAACAAGCGATCGTACTTTGTTGTTGTCCGCATCCTGTACGGTTTCCCCCACACAGTGATGTACAATTTTCCACATTTTATTTATCCGGTATGAAGCCTGGGAAACAGAAAAGCATTATATAGAAACTTAGAAGGAGTCTTCTGATGGCGTTTCCTATCTACTTTCAATCTCGAATCGATGAAATAGCAGACGGCGTTTTCATCCAAACGTCTTGCTCTCTAAGTGAATCCGGGGTATTGACTCTATCCACACGAAGCTGGACAAAAAATAAATTAAAGGGCGCTCACAGTCGAGTCATCATTGTTTTACTTGATAAAAGCGGTAAGCGTCTTTGGAATACTGATACGTTCCAATGTGGGATTGGAGGAAAATACGATTTTTATGGAAAATCAGACCGTACAATAAATCCAGATCCTATTCAAGTCCCTCAACCCTTTCTTTCACAAGTCCAATTTGTTGAGATCGTGCATTTTGATGAGCCAACGCCTATCACTGACTACATAGGAATGTTGAACAATCTTTTCAAGATAAACACGACTTCCCACAACACAAACACGCTTACCCACAACGGGAATATCTTTCACGTTTTCACACATACAGTCGAACAAATCGGAAACAATACCAAAATGCAAGACGACCATCGTACTCAAGATTTTACTAACGCCCGTGAAATTATAGCCAATATGGGAGACCATAGCACCTTTAATAATCTTATCCAGCAGTTACCTTCTTCATCTGATCCAAATAAACCGGGAATCAAAGAACTGTTAACTCAGCTAGAAACACAAATAAAATCTTCTGAAGAATTATCAGATGATGACAAAAAAGACGCTCTAGACGAAGTGAAGGCGTTAGCAGAAGCAGGTAAAAAACCTGAACAAAATCAAGATTTAGCCAATAAAGCCATCAGAGGGCTTACACGCATAGTTAAGGACTTTGCTGCATCGGCTAAGGTGGTTCAAGAATTAATCTCATTAATTAAACCACTTTTTGGTTTGTAAGTTTCACGGATTAAATTTCCCGCAATCAATTAACTCTGTTAGCTCCTAGTGAAATACTAGGAGCTAATTTTTCTAAAGTTCTGTTTTGAAATTAACTCCAATAAACGGCTGATTATCGTTAGTTCGCCTAACTTTTAATGTGGTATAGCAACCGCCAAGGCGGTTAGAGCGTAAACTGAGGATAGTCTTTTTTGTTGCGGAGCGATCGCACCACCACTTATGCCTCAACCCTACAGCTACGATCTACGCGAGAAAGTCATCCAAGCTATCAAGCTTGATGGCTTAAAAATTATTGAAGCCAGTCAACTTGATTGCTTACGGGATGCGACCCTTGGATGTCTTGCGCCTTGCGTCCTAACCGACGAAAGCGGTTGCTATATCATTCCTCCTCAATTTCAATCTCCACTGCCTCTAACTCAGCTTCTAACTGCTCAACAGTCGGCAAACTCCCCTGTAACTGTTCCGGCAAAGCCTCCCGCAATTGATAAGTCGAAACCCCGATCGGCTTATTCAGATCCCGCAAAGCATATTCCACAATCTTCTGCTTTTTATTCTTACATAAAATTATCCCAATAGTTGGCATATCATCCCGGTGTTTCAGCAAATCATCCACAGCCGAAACGTAAAAACTCATCTTCCCTGAAAACTCTGGTTTAAAGGCTTCTACCTTCAAATCAATTACCACAAAACAGCGCAAATGTAAGTGATAAAATAACAAATCAATATAAAAATCTTCCCCTTCCACCTCCAGGTGATACTGACTACCGACAAAAGCAAAACCCACTCCCAACTCTAGCAAAAAGTCGCGAATGCGATCGATTAGAGCTTTCTCTAATTCTCGCTCTTGTGCTTCTTGGCTTAAACTGATAAAGTCAAAATTATAAGGATCTTTCAACAGTTGCTGCGCTAATTCTGATTGAGGATTAGGCAGAGTCCGAGAGAAGTTTGTATCAGCTTTCCCTTGTCGTCGGTATAGCCCGCTTTCTATTTGATGAACTAATACATTTCGACTCCATCCTTGCTCGATAGTCTGGCGTGCATACCACAGGCGTTCCTCTGACGATTTCAGTTTTTCCATTAAGGCAATGTTGTGATACCAAGTAATTTGTGCAAGCACCTCTTGCACAAATTGCTCATCCGGGTAAGTTTCCGCAAAACTCCTCATATATTTGAGATTGCGAGGTGAAAAACCCTTCATCTCAGGAAAAGCTGTTCGCAAGTCAGTAGCTAAATTATCTATAACTTTTGTTCCCCATCCTTGCTGCTGCTGGCGGTTTAAAATATCCCGTCCAATTTGCCAGTAAAGCAACACTAATTCGCGGTTAACAGAAAGTATAGCCCGCACTTGAGCTTGTAAAATACGTCCCTTAAGTTCCCGCAGAAAATCATGATAATCTTCTGGAATTGATAAGTTATTTGCCATATCTTAATCCCCACAGATTTTGCCTAATCATCGTCTGTAATATCAAATTTGCTAGCATCATCCTGGTAAAATCCAGTCAACGGTGAACTGTCAACTGTCAACCGTCAACCGTCAACCGTTAACTGTCTTATTCCGTAGTTAATGCACCCTACAAACTAGGGCGATCGCCTCTTGATTTTCTAGCACCAAACCATACTCCAAACCTTCAACAACAGCCTGACAAGAAGCATCCAAAATATTACCAGAAACCCCAACCGTCGTCCAGCGATCTTGACCGTTACTAAACTCAACCAACACGCGAGTTTTAGCAGAAGTTCCCGCGCCACCGTCGAGAATCCGCACCTTGTAGTCTGTTAGGTAAAAATGTGCGATCGCCGGATAGAAATTAACCAAAGCTTTCCGCAAAGCCGTATCCAAAGCTGAAACCGGGCCGTTTCCTTCCGCAGCTTCCAAAATATTTGTGCCATTTACCGACAATTTCACCGTCGCTAAAGCCGCACAATCTTCGCCTACCTTATCGCAGTGAACTTGAAATCCCTGAATTGTAAACCAGGGCTGACGCTTTCCCAAAGCTTCTCGCATTAACAATTCAAAACTCGCCTCAGCAGCCTCAAATTGATAGCCCTGACTTTCCAATTTTTTCAATCTTTCCAGAATTTGGCGACAAGCAGGATCTTGGCGATCGAGTTCAATTCCAAACGTTTTAGCCTTGGCCAAAACATTGCTCAAACCAGATTGATCTGAAATCACAATGCGGCGACAATTGCCGATTTTTTCCGGTTCTAAATGTTCGTAAGTTAGCGGATTTTTCTCAACAGCGGATACATGAATCCCGCCCTTGTGAGCAAAGGCTGAAAGCCCCACAAAAGGAGCGTGGTCATCGGGAGCAAGATTGACAATTTCACTAACCGATCGACTAACTTGAGTTAATTTGATTAATTGCTCATCTTGAATACAATCATAACCCAACTTAAGCTGAAAATTAGGAATCAAAGAACATAAATTAGCATTGCCACAGCGTTCGCCATAGCCATTAATAGTTCCCTGTACCATCTTCACTCCTTCCTGCACAGCAGCCAAAGCATTAGCCACCGCAACCCCCGAATCATTATGAGTGTGAATCCCTAACTGTAAAGACGAGTTTGAATCGATCCCTAAAACCTCTGAAACCTCTCGCACAACCTGACTAATTTCATGAGGCAAAGTGCCGCCGTTGGTATCGCAAAGCACCAGCCATTCAGCACCAGCTTGTGCCGCCGCCCTCAATGTTTGAATGGCATAATCTCGATTGTGTTTATAGCCATCAAACCAGTGTTCAGCATCATAAATAACCCGCCTTCCCTGACTCCGCAAATATTCAATGGTATCTGCAATCATCGCCAAATTTTCATCTAGCGTCGTCTTCAACCCTTCAATGACGTGCAAATCCCAAGACTTGCCAAACAGTGTTACCCAGTGAGTACCAGCCGACAAAATAGCCTGCAACATTTCATCATTAGCCGCCGCCCTGGACGGTCTCCTAGTCGAACAAAAAGCCACAACTTCTGCTTGAGTTAGCGGCTGTTCTTTCAGTCGCCAAAAAAATTGTACGTCTTTAGGATTAGCCCCTGGCCAGCCACCTTCGATAAAAGGAATTCCTAAACTGTCTAACTGACGAGCAATTTGTAGTTTGTCTTCCAGAGATAGGGAGAGTCCCTCGCACTGGGCACCGTCTCGCAGCGTGGTATCGTAGATCCAGAGCCGATTTGTCATGGGGAATTAGAAATTTCAATTTGGTAATATATGAATTATCATACTAGATTAAAATCTGGGAAATAAATGCGATAATATATAGGAAAATTAATATAGATCTAATTGGGGTGAATTGCTGTGGTTAAAGTACAAGCACAAGGAAAAACTTTTGAGTGCGATCGGGGAGCCAATCTCCGTGCAGTTTTGCTAGAGAACGGCATCGATCTCTACAACGGCAATGCCAAAATCATCAATTGTCACGGTCTCGGCACTTGTGGCACCTGTGCCGTCACCATCGAGGGGGAAGTTTCCGAACCCCAGTGGCGCGAAACAACCAGACTTTCCCTCCCTCCCCATTCTCCCACATCCAACCGCCGTCTGTCTTGCCAAACTCAAGTTTTAGGGGATATTAAGGTAACAAAATATGACGGTTTTTGGGGTCAAGGTTCTGAAACAGTCTGGAAACCAACCGCCTAGATTGTTGATTTAAAAACGCAGATAAGTGAACGACACCTAAAAAGATAAAATATCCAGAGCCCTGACAATTTCTGCGAAGTCAGGGTTCTGAAACAAGATAGTTGTACGTTGAATGAGGTCAAAAGGGCAAAAAAGTCCATAGAAAATTCCATGAATATATCTCAAGATATTCTGATTATTGGTGGCGGAATTATCGGTCTTTCCCTAGCAGTTGAACTGAAATTGCGAGGGGCCTCTGTGAGTGTAGTCGATCGAGATTTCAAACAAGCAGCCGCACGCGCCGCAGCGGGAATGCTGGCACCTCAAGCGGAAAAAATTCCTCCCAGTCCGATGCTGGATTTGTGTTTGCAAAGTCGCGCCTTGTATTCTACGTGGGTCGATCGGCTAGAAGAGATTACCGGATTGAAAACGGGATATTGGCGATCGGGAATTCTCGCACCAGTTTGTCAAGGTGATTGGGAAGACAAGTCATCTTTACCAAATCTGAATGCTCAATGGCTGGATGCAGATACTATTCGCCAACACCAGTGGGGACTGGGTGAAGAAGTAGTTGGCGGTTGGTGGTATCCTGACGATGCTCAAGTTGATAACCGCGCTTTGTTTAGGACGCTTCAATTTACGATTAAAAAACTGGGAATCGAAGTTATTCAAGACAATTCTGTCGAAATTATTCGGGAAGCAAATAGAGTTGTTGGTGTGGAAACAACAGCGAAAAAATTAAAAGCTGACCGTTATGTGTTGGCAACAGGTGCTTGGTCTGAGACATTATTGGATATTCCTGTTTATCCCAGAAAAGGGCAAATGCTGTCTGTGTGCGTCCCGGAAAGTTACGAAGTGATTCAGCCGCTGCAAACCGTTTTATTCGGAACCGGGATTTATATTGTGCCGCGTCAAGATGGTAGGATTATTATTGGCGCGACTAGCGAAAATGTAGATTTTACTCCAGGAAATACGCCGATCGGAATTAAAAATTTGCTAGCCGGAGCTATTAAGTTATATTCAGAATTGCAAAATTATCCGATTCTGGAGTTTTGGTGGGGTTTTCGGCCAGCTACCCCTGATGAATTGCCAATTTTAGGTGCTAGTGCTTGGGAAAATTTGACCCTGGCGACGGGGCATTATCGTAATGGTATTTTGTTGGCTCCTGTGACGGCGAAATTGTTGGCTGATTTGATTGAAAATGGGAAGTCTGACCCGTTGTTGGCGGCTTTTCATTATTCCAGGTTTATGAAAAATTAGATTATTAATATCAAATCCCGTAGCCTCTAAATTATTCATCTCTCTACTCTCTCCCTCTGTGTCCTCTGTGTTCTCTGTGGTAAAAAAAATCCGATCCAACCGGAAACGATATGACATTAGCTTTAGTAAAAATATTGGCAGTAATTGGGATTTTCTCACCTACGCTTTAAACCTAGTACGCTGAGGAAAAAGCTCGATAAAACCATCTGCAAACCTACAGTCAGGCAAGTGAGCGACGGAATCACCAAACGCAAAGTTTTGGAAGGATTAAGGATGCCAAAAGCAGTTTCACTCCAGATAGTTAACGATAATATCGAGCCAACTATTCCAATTAATATGAGGGCGACTCCGACAATCAATCCTGTCTCTAGGGTGACATAGCGAAATATTTTATTGAGTTTGGGGTCTGGAGGCAGTAGTTTCTCGCTGATGGCGAAAACTTTGGTGAATAAAGCAAATGTTACTGCTTGAAAACCAATGATAATTGCGATCGCAGCATAAAGCAGAGTGTGCACATCAAAGCTAACACGGCCAATCTTTTGAGTACCGGGTAATAGCCAGATGCCCACAATTAGACCCCAAATCATCAGCGCTACACCCGGATACAAAAACAGCCAGCGGGGACTGTAAAGCAGCAAAAATCGTAAGTGCCGCCAGCCATCTCGCCAAGTTCGCAGATGTGGCGGACGGCTGCGGCCGTCGGGAGAGAGTACGGTGGGAACTTCAGCGATTCGTAGTTTGTACAGAGAGGCTTTGACTACCATTTCGCTAGCAAATTCCATCCCTGTTGTTTGCAAGTCCAGGTTTAAAATTGCATCTCTTCGGAAACCCCGCAGCCCACAGTGAAAGTCGCCGGCGGGACTTGAGAAAAATAGCCGCCCAACCCATGTCAGCACAGGATTTCCTAAGTATTTGTGCAGCGGTGGCATTGCACCCGGTTTGATGCCGCCTTGAAAGCGGTTTCCCATGACTAAATCCCAGCCACCTCGCAATTTTTCGACAAAAGCGCCGAGGTTGGAAAAGTCGTAACTGTCGTCAGCATCGCCCATAATAATATAGACTCCGCGTGCTGCGACGAGCCCTCCCATGAGGGCGCTACCGTAGCCTTTGGCTGGTACTGGGATCACTCTGGCTCCCATTTTGGTGGCAATTTCTTGAGACCCGTCAGTGCTGCCGTTGTCTGCTATGATGACCTCGCCAGCAATATTGAGTTCGCCCAGAGACTTCTGTGCCTTCTCTATGCAGATTTTTAGTGTTTCTGCCTCGTTCAGGCAGGGCATTAGTATCGATAATTCGAGAGTGTATTCCCCGGTTGCCTTGGTCTGCTGTGCCATATGTTTGTTTCACTCTTGCTCGCGATCGATAATCCTTATTTTTCCCGTATCTTTGCTTAAATTATGGGTGGGCAACCAAATTAAAAACAACTTAATAAAAGCTGTTAAGGATGTTTTTTTATACAATTATTATGGCTGTCTTATAGGTGGGGAAATTCATGAATAGAAGCGTTTTTCTAGTTTTGCTTGCTGCTATTTTGTGTGGCGTTGTCGGTCAATTTAGCCTGAAAGCTGGAGCTAAAATATTAGGGCCCATTGGTGCTGCTAATTTAGTTGAAAAAATCCTAGCAATGGCTACTCAGCCTCTGATAGTAGGCGGTCTGACTTTGTATGCAGTTTCTTCTATAGGGTTTATTGTTGTACTTTCTCGCGCCAACCTTAGCATAGTCTCGCCTTTACTGTCAATTAGCTACTTGTTTACTGTCTTAGGAGGGAAAATTATCTTTAACGAGCCTTTACCACCGTTGCGATTGGTAGGCATGGGGTTAATTATGACGGGAGTAATTTTTGTACTCCGAGGTCAAGCTGGAGGGGCGACAGGAGGAAGTTAGTCTATGTCTAATTTTGGGGATGCTGTGAACATAGATCTATTATTGCGCGATCGCAGGGCAATTCTGGCCACCATGCACCAAAAAGAACGGGTGATGGCTCCGATTTTGGAGCGGGAATTAGGTGTCAAAATCCTAGTACCTGCGGATTTAGACACAGACTCCTTTGGCACTTTTACCAGAGAAGTTAAACGCTTAGGAACTCAAATAGAAGCGGTGCGATTAAAAGCAGCAACTGCTCTGGATATTGCCGGGGAAACTCTTGCTTTCGCCAGCGAAGGTAGCTTCGGCCCTCATCCGGCAATGCCCTATCTGCCTGCTAATCGAGAAATTGTGATTTTATTAGATAGAGAACACAATCTCGAACTGATTGGCGAATCTTTATCAGTGGAAACTAACTACAGTCATCAGTTAGTTTCCACTGTAGAAGAAGCGCAAGTTTTTGCTAACAGAGTTGGATTTCCCGAACACGCTCTGGTGGTTGTAGCTGGTGATGTGGCTACAGGTAAGGGCGAAATTGTCAAGGGAATAGTTACAGAAAAAGATTTGGTTGATGCTGTTAGCGCTGGTATCAACAAATCAGCCAGTGGTAAAGTTCATGTCGAAACAGATATGCGGGCGATGCACAATCCAACTCGGATGGAAAATATCGCCAAGGCCACTCTTGATTTAGTCAAAAAATATTACCAATTCTGCCCGGAGTGCGGTTGGCCGGGATTTGATTATGTCGAAAATAAAATAGGGTTGCCCTGCGGACTGTGCTATTTTCCGACTCAGTTAGTGCGATCGACAATTTATCAATGCAAAGCTTGCGGTTATCGCCAAGAAAAACTATTTCCAGAGGGCAGAGAAACTGCCGATCCGGCCCAGTGCCAATATTGTAACCCCTGAACAAACCAGATGTTCAACCTCAGAAATAATATCAATTCGGGCTGCACTCAGACACGATCGCTCGCTGTTCAGTGATGACTGTTAACTGATGATTTTAAAAAAGACCAAACAAAAAGCGCCCCTATTTCTAGGAGCGCTTTTTGATTATCAAAAGTTAAAAATTAACCGTTGATAGAAGGAGCAACCATTGCAACTGGTGTTGTTTCACCAGCAGCCAAGTCGAGATCGTTAAGGTTTGTAAAGGGGTCTAGCGACAGTTAAACTGATGAGGCTTATAGAACCCATTTGAGATCTTTTTAGCGATCGGCTTCACAGCAGGCGATCGGCTTCACAGCAGGCGATCGGCTTCACAGCAGGCGATCGGGTAGAATCAGTAAAATTAAGCAGGTCAAGGCTGAAAATGGGTTATTCAAGCGATGTGAGTGACAAAGAGTGGGAAATCATCGAGCTGCTGCCCCAGAAGAAGAAAACTAGGCCGCCAGTGTGGACAAAACGGCAAATTCACGGGCGGCATATTTTATCAACTCAAAAATGGATGTAATTGGTCTGACCTACCCAACGGTATCAAAAGACACCTAGCCGTCGATATCCTGGGCTTTGCGTTCTTTACTCATTGCACCAAAGCTAGCTTATCAGATGGATGTAAAAGTTTAGTCAAAAACTTCGATCGCACACTCGCTCGTTCAAATGCCAAACTCAAGCTTTGCTTTATCAGACTGATGCTTAAAAGACTAGCCACCGCGTAAAAGATCTCAAATGGGTTCTATATGAGTCAAACAGCAATTGCAACTAAACGAGTGTTCATTTGCGGTTCGGCCCTTCGGGGTCAGCCGGACAACACCAACCTCGGAGATGCTAAGTTTATTAGAGAAGCAAAAACTCGTCCGATTTACCGGCTGCATTCAGCAGAAAAGGGCTGGCATCCTGCAATTTATGAAGTTGCTACCTCCGGTGTATCGATTCCGGGCGAAGTGTATGAATTATCGTCAGAACAATTTGAACAGCTTGCAGCGGGGGAACCGCCGCATATGTATCCATCCGATGTGGTTTTGGAGGACGGGGAAGTATTAACCGCTTTCTTGTACCCCCAGGAGTTGATTGAAAAGTACCAGTGGGAAGATATTTCCGATCGCGGTGGGTGGGCCGCTTATAAAGCAAGTAAAGGACCAAATTAGACCGCAGTTGCGCCATGGAACTAAAGAAACCGGGTTTTTTGCTGATGTTATTGGTTTGAAGCAAATATGAGGGTTAAAAACCCGGTTTCTCGCCACTTAACCTGTGATGTTGATGCCAGTGTCGGGCGATATCGATGCGGCGGCATACCCACACCTTTTCGTGTTGCTGCACGTAATCCAAAAAACGCCCCAGGGCCGCCGCCCGCCCCGGCCTTCCCGCCAAACGGCAGTGCAGCCCCACACTCATCATTTTGGGCGCTGTCTCGCCCTCGGCGTAGAGTACGTCGAAAGCATCCCGCAGGTAAGCAAAAAATTGGTCGCCGGAATTAAACCCCTGATTGGTAGCAAACCTCATGTCGTTGTTGTCGAGGGTGTAGGGAATTACCAAGTGGGGTTTGTCGCCCTCGTACACCCAATAAGGTAAGTCATCGGCGTAGCTGTCGGAATCGTAGAGAAAACCGCCTTCCTCCACTACTAGCTTGCGAGTGTGGGGGCTCGTGCGCCCGGTATACCAGCCGAGGGGGCGGCTACCGGTAACTTGGGTATGAATGGCGATCGCCCTTTGCAAGTGCTCCCGTTCCGCCTCTTCCCCAAAATACTTATAATCTATCCAGCGCCAGCCGTGGCTGGCAATTTCCCAATCGGCTTCTAGCATTGCTGCTACTGCTTCGGGATGCCTTTCTAAGGCCATTGCTACTCCATAAACTGTGAGTGGCATTCCCCTAGAAGTAAACATCCGGTGCAGTCGCCAAAAACCTGCCCTACTGCCGTATTCGTAACAGGATTCCATGTTCATGTGTCGCAGCCCGGATAAGGGAACTGCCCCGACAATTTCGGATAAAAATGTTTCGGAAGAGGGATCTCCGTGGAGGATGCAGGTTTCGCCTCCTTCTTCGTAGTTAATCACAAATTGCAGGGCTATGCGGGTTCCTTGGGGCCATTTAGGGTCTGGGGGATTTTGACCGTAACCGATTAAGTCTCTTGGATAATTTGCTGTCATATAAGTTATTGGTTATTTGTTATTGGTTATTTGTTATTGGTTATTGGTTATTTGTTGTTTGTTATTTGTTCGATGACAGCTTGAAAAATGTGGCGGTGTTCGGTGCGGATTTCCAATACTCCGGGATTGTATTGCATTGTACGGAGTCGCACTAAGATCATTTTGTCAAATACCTGATCTAACAGAGTTACTAACCAAGAATTGCCGGAACATTGGGCTAGCAACCGGTGAAATTGGTAGTCTGCGTACAGCAATTGATAGTTTGTCAGTTCGCCCGATCGCACTTGTGTGTTATTTTCTGCTTGAGAGACGATCGATTCGAGTTGTTTCAATTGAGCCTCTGTCGCATTTTGACTAGCCCCGGCGGCTGATAATTGTTCCAAAGCGATGCGACAATCGTAAAGATCGGCAGCATCGGCGATCGATATTGAGTGCGGCGAATCGCGCGAAATGACAGGCCCAAAATTACTTATCCTTAAGTTCAAACTACAGTAAATTCTGTATTGTTAAAAATTGTTAATTCAGCATCAAAACTCATATTTTTATGTTATGTAACAGGAGGTTTTGGCTGACTCATTATCAATCATACAGCACATTGAAGCTTCTGTAGCAGGTAGGCATAGATTGCAGGTGACACGTCTGTAGGGACTTGAGCTTGGCCCGCAGGTGCCAACAATCATGGGCTTCGACTCAGTACGTCAGGGGTTTAAACCCCTGCCTCATAGCAAAAGTCGGTTGAAACCGACTCAATAGTTTGAGATAAAATCAGAGCAATTGCAGTCCTCTTTAAGAGGACTTTCGCTATGAGACAGGGGTTTTTAACCCCTGGCGGACTATGGGAATAGCACTTGCTTAAAAGCTAAACTGAGTGCGAAGATTACAGGCATTCTGCCTGTTCAAGACTTGCTTTTGTGGAGAGGACTATTGAATTGCTGACTCGATGCGAAAGCGGGCTATTTCGCAAATTTCAGCTACAGCCTGCTGCATTTCCGTTTCTGGGGAGTTATCAAGGCGCTGTTTAAAGGCTTCGAGAATGCTGGTTTTAGTATGGTTTTTTACCGCCACAATGAAGGGAAAACCAAACTTTTCGCGGTACGATCGATTTAGGAATTGAAAGCGATCGAACTCTTCGACAGATAGCCTATCCAAACCCGCACCGGCTTGTTCGCTAACGGAGGCTTCTGCCATTTTTGCTTTGCTTCCTAAATCTGGGTGGGCTTGAATTAAAGCTAGTTTTTCGGCGGAAGTCATGGCGCTGACTACTGTTACCATTTTGGCGTATAAGTCGGCTGTGGATGCAAAAGGGCGATCGTCCCAAGTGCGACGGGCGATGTCGGGCGTGTGTTCAAATATCGCGCCCAGGGCTAGGGTGAATTCTTCCTGGCTGATTTGGTTGAGTTCAACTAAAGAGTATTGCATTTTGAATTGGGTTGATTATGTTCAATTAGCTTTGTTTTACTTTTTAGTACATCGAACCGCGAAGGCGCGAAGAACACGAAGGAAGAAGTAAATAATCTTCTACTGGTGAAGTTGTATTATGTGTGGTTGATTGACTATGATTCCTGTAGGGGCGGGTTAACTGATCGATTATGCCACCCACAGATAATCCTGATAAACCCGCCCCCACCCAACCGTGAAACTTGCTAGAATAATGCACGCGATCGTCCTTTTTCCATCCGCGTTTATCTGTATCAGAATATCCCCATTGTCACGGCTAGGGAATTTATGAAAATTTGGCTGAGTTAATCCTGTAGGGGCTCTCTCGACAGCCCTATTCAATTCTCACGGAAAATCTCCCTAAACCCGCCCCCGCCAATGCACGATACGGTTTCTGGAGAAGAAGCGCGATAGGGTTTTTCGTTTATCTGGGGTAAAAGAAGCGCGATTCCTTTGATGTCAATATCAATGTGGGGGCGATCGCGTTGGTCACGAAAATATCGCGATCGCCTTTCTGGATGGGAAGGACGATCGCTATTCTTTAAGGCGAGGATCGCTAGAGGGAGGATGCCACCCTGCTGTAATTCATAAACGACGAGCTCTGATAATCGCTCTTTCATTATGATAGCGATCGTTAAGGTCTAAGCGATCGCACGTCCCCCTACCTATTGGAGTAATACCAATTATTTCTCAACCATCCGCAGACCAGATAAAATGATCGAACCATTGCTGTTGACGCGGGTTAAACAAAGTTATTTCCTGTTCCGTTTCTGGATCAGTACCAGTAACAAAATTATAGCGATTATTATTACACCGATGACAAGCTAAAGCTAAGTTTTCAAGTTCATCGCTACCACCAATCGATCGAGGTAAAATATGATCTATCGTAAATAAAGTAGAGCTACTTTCTTCCGCTTCACAATCAGCCACTAAATCAAGACAATTCTCTCTCTTCTCTTCTCTTCCTCTGCGCTCTCTGCGCTCTCTGCGGTTAAATAGGGCTTGCTGAATAATCGAGCGCATATTGCGTGGTCTAGGTTTCGAGCGCGCGATCGAGAATAAAGTGCAAGATAAACAGGTAAAATAGGTCAAAACCCGTGCATCACCACCTGCGCTCATGTACAAAAAAGCTGAGCTTGCCTCCAGCCCCCCATCCGAGTTTGAACTGCCTTTCGGAGGAAGGTTGTCTGCTGACAACCGCTGGGTAAAAATGGCCACAATAATCCCGTGGTCTGAATTTGAATCAGAATATGCGGCCAACTTCCCCACAGACTCATAGTGCACCAGCTAAATCCTTTCGGATGGCATTGGGGGCATTAATTATCAAAGAAAAGCTGGGAATTAGCGATCGCGAAACAGTCGAACAGATCCGCGAAAACCCGTATCTACAATACTTCATCGGTCAATCAAGCTACAGCAATGAACTCGCATTTGACCCATCTCTATTAGTACACTTTCGGCAACGAATCAGTCCGAACCTGATTAATAAAGTCAACGAGCGCATGGTCGAAAAAATGCGCTCCATCACCCCAATCCCACCCGAAAAAAAAAAGGATTCGGACGCCAAAAATGAGTCACCCAATCGCGGAAAATTAATCATAGATGCAACCTGTGCCCCAGCCGATATTAGTTATCCGACCGACTTAGGACTATTAAATAGAGCCAGAGTTCATACAGAAAAAATCATAGATATCCTGTATAAACAAATCAAAGAAAAAACAAATAAAAAACCAAGAACCTACCGTAATTCAGCCAAAAAAGACTACTTAGCAGTAGCGAAACAAAGACGACCCACCCGCAACAAAAGAAGACAGGCAATTAAAAAACAACTTCAATACATCAAAAGAAACCTCGCTCATATTGAACAGTTAATCGATTCAGGTGCAAGCCTAGAAGGTCTGAATAAAAAGCAATATAAAACCTTGCTATTCCTCGCAGAGGTCTATCGCCAACAGCAATGGTTATATGATAATAATAAACAGAGTATTGAGGATAGAATAGTAAGTTTAAGCCAACCCCATATCCGTCCCAACGTCGCGAGGAAAAGCCGGAAAAAGCGTAGAGTTTGGAGCCAAACTATCAGCAAGTTGCTTTGAAGGATATGTATTTTTAGACCGGATGAGCTGGGACAACTTTAACGAATCTCTTTACTTAAAAGCCCAAGTAGAAGCATATCATAGGTTCACCGGATATTATCCAGAATCAGTTCATGCCGATCGCATTTATCGAAATCGGGAAAACCGAGCATGGTGCAAAGAAAAAGGAATTAGAATCAGTGGGCCCCCCCTAGGAAGACCAAGAGCAAATGTGAGTAAATTAAAAAAGAGGCAAGCGTTGGAAGATGAGAGAATTCGCAATGCGATTGAGGGAAAGTTTGGACAAGGGAAACGAAGATTCGGTCTGAATCGAGTGATGGCTAAACTCGATAATACATCTGGTACAGTTATTGCAATTACTTTTTTAGTCATGAACCTTGCTACCTGGTGGCGTCGGGTTTTTTGTGTGTTTTTCTGTCTATTTGGAAACAGAGCACCTGTTTTTAGGTTGAAGATAATCCCCAATTATAATTGGGGGGACTCGATACAGAAAAAACTTATCTTTAACTGAGCTTTCAGATATCGTGAGCTCCTGCTCTTGGTTGGCGATCGATTATTCAGCAAACCCTAAATAATTCAACAACAATCATGGCATCAAAACCCAAAAATACCCAATACCAAACTCCCAAAACTACCTTTTCCAATACCTGCGCCAATGAAACAAATTTTCCCATAAATTACGCATAAAAGTATTGCGACAGAAACGCTCTAATTCCCAAATAGCAGCAGTTTTCCCAGTAATCTCCGAAAAAGTCGACCCAATAAAAGGAAGTTCCGCGATCGCCCCAACAGTCATTCCCTCACGCACAGCCAAAGCCATAACATGAATCAACTCAGCAGCATTTTGTCCCACAATACTCGCCCCCAAAATTTCCCCATTACCCCGTCCCACAATCTTACAAAAACCAGTCATCTCCCCACATATTTGAGCCTTTTCAATATTCTTAAAATATTCCCGACTCACAATAATATCATCACCAAAACGACGCCTTGCTTGCGCCTCAGTCAAACCAACCCTCGCCAACTGTGGTTCAGAAAAAATCGCCCAAGGAATCCCCCGGTAATCAATTTTCAACCTCGGCCAAAACAAAGCATTTTTCACAGCAACCAAAGCTTCGGAATTAGCAATGTGAGGGAACGGATAACCGCCAGCAACATCACCAATTCCATAAATCCGAGGATTAGTTGTTTGCAATTTCTCATTTAAAATCAATCCCTGGTGATTGCATTTAGCACCAGTCGCTTCTAGATTTAATGATTGAAAATTAGGCTTGCGCCCCGCAGCGATAAAAATCTCCTCAGTTTCGATCGCCAAATCCCCCGCTTGAATCCACTTCCTCCCATCAATCGCTCTAGCTTGAGTCACCTCAGTAGCCGTCAAAATCCGCACTCCTTGGGCTTCCATCGCAGCTTGAACCAAGCCAGCAGCCTCTGGCTCCTCTTTCGCCAAAATACGCGAACCCTTCACCACCAGCGTCACAGCCACCCCTAATCGAGCAAAAGTTTGAGCAACTTCGACACCGCTAGGATCTGCACCAATTACGACCAAACTTTTAGGAACTTGTTTAAGTTTTGCTAATTTCCAGACAGTTTCCGAAGTGAAATAACCAACAGACAAAAGTCCTTCAATATGGGGAATCGCCGGGAGACTGGGACAAGCCAGCAAATAACCAAGCGATCGCAATTTCCGCCCATTCACAGCAAAAGCCAAATCCGGTTTCACCACAAACTCGCCATCACCACAAATAACATCAACCCCGCGAGTCGCCAAAATACCCACATCGTTGATTTCTGACAAATTAGAAACAACTCCTTCTGTCCACTGCATCACTTCATCAAATCGCAATTCCCTCGGCGTTTCCGAATTAGTATTGTCCCAACGTACACCGAATTTCTGGTTAGTGATTTGTTCAGCAAATCTGCCACTCTCACTCAAAATTTGGTTGTATTGCAAACTTAAGGCGATCGCATCTTGGCCCGCCCTAGGCAAATTTTGTAAATCACTCAAGGGTTCCACCAAAGCAACACGAGCTTGGAAACCACTTGCAGTCAAAGCAGCATAGCGTCCGGCCGTCGTACCACCAATTATTACTAAATCGTAGTCAATCATAAATTTAATAAGTCATTAGTCATTAGTTATTAGTTATTAGTCATTAGTCATTAGTTATTAGTTATTAGTTATTAGTCATTAGTTATTAGTTATTAGTTATTAGTTGTTAGTCATTTGTTGTTTGTTATTAGTCATTTGTTATTTGTTGTTAGTCATTTGTTATTTGTTATTAGTCATTTGTTATTTGTTGTTAGTCAGTGGATATTGGTTATTTGTTGTTAATTATTTACTCTTGATTCCTACTTAGTAGTTATTCTTGGGTAATTATTAGTGGGTATTTATTAGTTTTTAGCTGTTAACTAGAGCATTTACCAAGGCGTTTTGGTTATTGCTCCCTGAGCGGAGTCTAAGAACTCAATAAATAACCAATAACCAATAACCAATAACCAATAACCAATAACTAATGACCAATAACTTCTTGAATTGCAGAAATAAGTCGTAGATTGTCTGCCCGATCGCGCACAGCTACCCGAAAAAAGCGATCGCCCAACTCAGGAAAACTCAAACAATCCCGAATCAAAATCCGGTGACGTTCCAGCAGACTTTGTTGAATCACCGCCACCGAAACCGACGACTCCACCAACAAAAAATTAGCGGCACCCGGAAACGGCCGTAAACCCGGTAAACTAGCCAAACCCTCAAATAGCTCTTGGCGAGCCACAGGTAGCCAATCCCAGGTTTGCCGTTCAAACACAACATCTCGCACCACAGCAGCCGCCGCAGCCGAGGCCAGAGCGTTCACAGGCCAAGGATCTCGCTGTAACTGCCAACGGCGGAGGCGATCGGGATGGGCGATCGCACAGCCCAACCGCAGTCCCGGCAGAGAATAGAATTTAGTGAGCGATCGTAAAATCACCAAATTCGGAAACTCCGCCACAGCATCGATCGAACTCTCCTGTTGTTCCGGCGGTAGAAAGTCCATAAAAGCCTCATCTACCACCACCAGACCCAACTGCTCCACATAAGGCCCAATCGCCTCCCTACTGAACAGCAAACCCGTAGGATTATGCGGATTATTCAGCAGCAAAGCTCGATCGCGATTCAGAGCAAGAGGCACCGGGACTTCTTTAGGAAGAGGAAAGATGCCTGTTGCACAAGAAAATTCATTTCTTGTGGAATGGGCATCTTGCCCGTTATTGACCATGGTGCCAGATGTAAGATCCAAAGGACATTCCAGCACCTTCGCGCCGAAAGCCAAAAGAGCCCGCCAGTAATCACCAAAAGCCGGAGTCACCAAATAAGTTGCTTCCAGCTTCGACAAATCCCAAGCCGCCCAAGTCAACAATTCCGCCGAACCATTCCCAGGCAAAACCCAATCCGGGTCAACATTCAAAGCCTCACCCAAAACAGCCCTCAGTTGTCCATAATCAGGGTCTGGGTAAGCAGTCAGACTGCCCAGGTGTGCTTGAATCGCATCCAGAGCCGACTTAGGAGGGCCCAAAGGACTGATACTGGCAGAAAAATCGAGAATAGCAGAAGCAGGGCAACCAGCCAGTGTGGCTGCCCAAGCTAAATTCCCACCGTGAACAGGTCTAGTCAAAGCTTAGTTTGCCGATATTTAGGAGTCTTTATCCGGTGCAACTCTGTCCTTAAACAATTTCCCTGCGGAAAAAGCAGGAACTCTGGTAGCCGGAATTTCCATTTTAGCGCCTGTTTTGGGATTGCGACCCTCACGAGCCTTGCGTTCCCGTGACTCAAAGGAGCCAAAACCGACCAATGTCACCTTGTCGCCGTCGGAGACAGCTTCCATGATTGCTTCCAAAGCGGCACTCAAAACGGCATCTGCCTGTTTTTTAGTCACGCTAGCCTTTTCCGCGACTGCATCAACCAATTCACCTTTGTTCATTAGGAACTCCTTCTGGATTTGCAAAATACGTTCAACAGAGTTTAACTATTAGCTGTGAGTTATCAACTGGATGGGGCTGTGCCTGGGGAGGTTTCGGTTGTACCCGATCGCCCCTGTCCGCTTCCCCGAATCAAAACTCCTGCTGAATACCAATTACCCTAGGGTAATTGGTCAGAAAAGGAATTGTGATTTTTGATTGCTGAAAACCCGACAGCATATAATTTTCACTGAATCATTCTAAAGTCTTCCCGACCCTTATGGATCGGTGGAACCTTTAATTTATATGGATTTGGACAATTTTTAGCTAGACAGACGGGAATCCACCCGCTTCGCGCGTGGATGAAAGGCGCGTGAGATGAGGATTCCACCCGCTGGCGCGTGACGTGAAAACGTAGAAGAGTGGAAGATGGGCGGGTGGATGACGAGACAAACAAATTCCTTTTATGGTAGATTCAAAGAATACTACAGGTAGCATAACCGCCGATACACATGAGACACCAAGCTCAAACGACTGGTCGGAAAATAATAATGGTTAGTGGGTGGCGAACACCACGAATAAACATAGCCGGCCTGCCTAACGTAAGCCTTGCACCAGAAAACTCAAATTTTGAATGTTAAACGTACCGTGGGGCACACGGAAACACGGAAAAAAATCTCCGAAAGCTTGGGGAGACAAGCCCTCTGGGGCTATCTAAGTTGGACTAGATGCACAGGTTCAATCGAACGGGTATTTGGTTTAAATATTGCCGAAAGGATAGGTAGTTTTAAGGTATGTCTGCGAACCAAGAATCCCCGTACACTTCGACTACGCTCAGTGCGTCGCTTTTAAGTCGGGGAGTGTCAAAAAAATACCACCTTGGAGAGCAGATTTCTCCCCTCGGTGGATTTGAGAACCGGAAAAAAGCAGAAACAGAAGGAACAAAATGTCATTTGTCAAGGGCTAAAAGGGGGGAGTTTGCCATCTTCCTTCCTCCTTGTTTTCCCCATTGGGGGGGTTCTTCTTCCTTCTTTTCCCCCCTTGGGGGGGGTAGGGGGGGTTCTTCTTCCTTCTTCCTTCTTTTCCCCCCTTGGGGGGGGTAGGGGGGGGTTCTTCTTGCTTCTTCCTTCGGACTACTACCTAGGTTGGATCGGCTGACCCCGCTGCAACAGTTGGCGGGCGTCGGGACTGATGTTGTTTTGGTAGCCAAAGTTCGATCGATCGCTATCATCCAAAATCTGCGGTGTCAGCAATACAATCACTTCCGCCCGCTGGTTTTCCTTATTAGTCCTCCTGAACAGCGAACCGATAATCGGCAAATCTCCTAAAATCGGAATCTTCCTGGCTGTCACCCGTTCTTGGTCGCTGATAATCCCCGATACAATCAAAGTCTGACCGTCTCGCAGTCGAATTAACCCCGACTGCAAAGAGCGCTCAGAAAGCAGTCTGATCGTATTGGTATTCGGGCCCGTAGAGAGTTGTTGCTCTGCGCCAGGAGCTCGGACGATCGGATTCACCCGCAAAGAGATAAAACCGTTGTCATCGATGCGATCGATCGCCACCCCTAACTGCAAACCCGCCTTGTCTTTGACAGCCGTAGTTGTTGTGGTACTGGTATTTCCGGTGGTCTGCGTTTGTTGCGTGATGTTAGTAAGCACCTCGTCGGTGATATTCACATTTGCCGTTTCCCCTTCTTGAACAACCAGAGTCGGATCAGTCAGAATTTTAGCGTTGAGGGTGTTAATCTGTGCCTGCAACGCAGACAGGAACCTCCTCGGATACTGCAACAACGGGAACAATCCGAACTCTGCGGTTCCCGAAGTAGTCGCCGATCCTGGTGTGTAATCGGTAATTCCAACTCGTGTAGGGCTATTACTAACTGGGGCTGTAGGCTGAAGGAACACACCCTTAGCTGGACCGTTGACACCTTGACCAGTCAATGGGACGGTAACGCGACCGTTCGCATCGTAGAAAACGTCTCCGGTTACTTGGTTGGGGACGATGGGCGGAGTCGATCGGCTAGCGTTGACATCATTAGTGTTCGCAGGCTGTAAGCCACCAAAATTAAGACTTGCGGCCCCTTGGTCGTTGACGAAGAAATTGTTATTAATGCCGAAAGAAAAACTGCTGCTACTGTTGTTTACTCCCGACAAATTGATATCGATCACCTTGACATTCACCGCCACTTGACGGCGGCGCAAATCTAGCTGAGTCAAGAAATTTACAGCGACATCAACCTTGCGCGGATCTCCCACCAAAGTGATGGAATTGAGCCTCGCATCGGCCAGCACCGACAGTCCCCTCAACAATAACGGGCCATTACCATCCTTAGCCCCGATCGCCTTAATATCAGGTTCCCGAATTTCCACATCCCGCGCCGCATTACCCTGGCCCACCGTTTGAATAGTCACGCGAGTAATCGGGAGTTGAGTTTCGGCACCTTGAGCGCTCAAAAAGTTAGCTGCATCCGTAGACCGAACTTGATTGAGCCGCAGAGTCCGAACAATAATATTGCGCGAGTCCAGTGGCAAATTAGCACCTACAAAAATCGTCCGTCCCACCCGATTAGCTTGCAGCCCACTCAGCCGGAGCACGTAGTTAAAGACATCTTGCACCGACTCATTTTCGATGTCCAAAGAAATCTTCGGCCCTTCATCCGAACCTCCTGCTGCACCCGCCGCCGGTGCAGCCGCTGGCTGGCCTGGCTGACCCGGAGCCCCGCCACCTGTAAAAGCAATATTCAACCCCGCAGCACGAGCCAGCAGAGCCAACACGTCCCGAACAGGGGCATCCCGTAGGACTAACCGAGGGATGCGTTCTCCCGAACTCAGCTCGATATTTCCCGCCGCTGGAGCGATGTTAGAAACGGCGATATCTCCTAGGGGTGGAGCAACTGCCCGCGGTAGGAAAGGCGCGGCCTGACTGGTCGGAGATTGAATTTCGCTGGGGAGTGGTGGGCGATCGTTTCTAGTGATTGTAACTTCAGGATTTTGCAAGACCACGTTTGGGTTTTGCGCTGTACGGATTTGGGGACTCGGCACAGGGGCTGTTTGGCTCAGGGGCAGGCTAGGAGGTGGTGGCGGTGCAGCTTGAGTAGATTGCGGTGTACCGCCCTGTCTGGCAACGCTCAGAACGATGCCATTGCCTTGTCCCTGAACGATTTGTCCGCTGGGAACGCCGTTAGTGCCTGTCACCAACACGCGGATGCTGTTAGCGTCTGCCGGGGTGACTTCTACTGAAGAAATGCCAGGAGCTGGGTTTTCTTGCCGGAATGTGCTGCCTTGGCTCAAGCGGAGCTGGGTATTGATGATTGTGGCTTGGTAGGTATTGCCATTGTTAATGGCGAAGACTTGCGGCCGATCGCCCTTTTCAGTCGCCAGGACAATATTTACCCCATTATTGACTTGACTTACTTGCACTCCTGTGACTTGAGTTGGCGCAGCCCAAACGGGGGCTTGCGCTACCAGAACTCCGGCAACAGTGCTCAGAAGTCCTCCAGTTGATCGTAGATGCTGTTTCACGTTCACTCCTAAAATAAACTAGATTAATTATTGTCTGTTATCTCCGAAACTTCTTTAGAAAGTCAGAGATATTTGTATTCTGTTTTTGTAGATCGACTTATTTAGACCTGTAGGGTGCGTCAGCTTGATCGCTTTCATCGGCAAGGGAAAGGCTGTGGGCCGTGGCACCCTACAATACTATTTTAAATGCGTAACAGCTTACTTGTATTCTGTTTTTGTAGATCCACTTATTTAGCAACAGGAGTTGCCCCTGCACTCGGACTAGGACTCGGCAGTTTTTCCTCTTGTTTTAACGGCAGCAATGCGTGCAAATCAAAAGCCGTTTTAAGTTTAGTTTGCTGTTGCTGAACGGGGACTATTTTCCCTTTCAAAAAATCAACTTCTATCGTTTGACTTGCCTCCGCCAATTCAGACTTCAAATTCCTCACTACCAACAACGACTGCATCAACTCCAAGTTACGCATAAAGCTGCGAGTTTGAGCAAAATTGCCTTCAAACTCTACCTTATATTTTTTGCGTCGGAGTTTGCCAGCCAGAGACGCTCCGAAAGACGTATCTTTCAGAATATCAGGGTCTACAGGTGCTGCGGTGGCGGCTGTCGGTGCTGGCAAAATATCTGGCTCAAATTTTGTGAGTTTAGCTTTGCCCTGATCCCCTTCCACACCCATGTTGATTCTGTTAACCAGTTGAGTCATATCCAACAACAGCGTCGTGGCCCCCGCGTCGCTGGCAAACATTGACGTCACATCGGCACGACGCTGTTTTGCTTGTTCTTGCTTGGCTTCTGCTTCTGCCCTTTTTTTAATTTGAGTTTGCAAACTCAGTTGCGTTGTTTTAGCCTCGCTAATTTTTTGCTGGATTTCGGCGGTTTTCTGTATTTCTGGCAGCACAAACTGGTAGCCGATGCCACCGGCAATTACAAGTCCGACAACGGCGACACCTATTGCTTGGACTTGGGGTGTCAGCTTAATCCCGAATAATTCCTGACCTGACGACTCTTCTACTTGTTCTCCACTGGGACTATACTCATTTGATGCTGTCATAGTTTCTTCACTTCTCCTTTTTGTTCACCTTTTGGTGTTTCTAGCACTCCTTTTTCTTGAAGTGTTTCTATCCGTATTGCCAGCCCATCTGCTTGCTGACTCCGCAACTCTGGAAGCAACTCGGAAGCAACAGTGGGGCTAAGGCTAGTTTCAATTTTATATTCCACCACCTGCCGCAGTTTGGGAATTTCTACAGTCCCTAGGGCGCTTTGGTTACGCACTTGTACCTGTGCGGGGTTATCTTTTAAGGTGGCTGCGACCAGTCTGGTATCAGTGTTGAGGAAAAAAGGAGAACGCTGAACCAGCAGCATAAAGTCGTTAACTTGATCGAAGGTACTGGCTACTCCAGAAATTACGATCTTTGCTGCCTGGGGTGGGGCGACTGGGGTAGGAACTGCCGCCGGGGTAGGGCTAGCTGCGGTCGACGGACTCGCCCCTGGGGACGGACTCGCTGTGGCTGCGGGGGTGGGCGGAGGTGGAGGGGGAGGTGCTGCTATGGGAGACGGGCTGGGGTCGATTTGCTCGATTTTGGCAATTTTCACTCCCGCCGGAGTACGGCTACTCAAATCTTGCAGCATTGCCGACCAAGGTTTAATTTGGTCGAATACTCCTGCTAAAGCTTGATACTCAGCGGTAACTTTATCGGTTTCGGTGTTGATGGCTTTGACAGCAGTTGCTTCAGTGTTTAATTTGGTAACTTCTTGGTCAAGGGTTGTTTGTAGTGTAGTCAACTTGTTATTTTCGTTAGTTGCCCACCACCAGGCACCCATGACGGCGACGTTGATGCCCATGGCGAAGAGTACGGCACCAATTAACGGCAGTTGGTCTTTTGCCGAACCCGAACCTTTTTTGGTTGGAGCTTGGCTGGGTTCGTCCTGTTTGTATTCGGGACGGTCTCTGAGAAAGTTAATATCTAGGCTGTACATGGCTTTACTCGATTTGAGATTTTAAATTTGAGATTTTAAGAGACTGTTCACAAAACCTCCCTTAGTCCTAAACCTAAAGCTACTCCTAAACCTGCTCGCTGTTCTGGGCTAATTTCTTCGCTGACTTCGAGTCCTAGGGTGTCGATGGGATCTACTTGAGAAGCTGGCAAGCTTAATCTTTGCATGAAAAATTCATCTAGTTTGCCGATCGCAGCTCCTGGCCCTGCTAACAGGAGTTGTGCTACTTCTAGTTCTTCGCTCTGGTTGAGATAAAAGTCTACTGAACGACGCAGTTCGTCTGCGAGTTCTCCCAAGACTTTAATCATCGCATTTGTACCCGGATTTGCATCCCCTGATGTCCCCATTGTATCTGTTACTGGTAAGGTCATGCCTTGTAGTTCGCTGGTGTCTCTGGTTGGTGGCAGATTCATGGCTTCGTTGAGGGCAGTCTGGATTTGGTAAGTGCCGATCGGGATGGTACGGTTGAATTGTGGTATGCCGTCTACTACTATAGCTAACTCGGTGCTGTCAAATTCTATATCTGTCAAGACTGCTGCCTCTTGGGAGGAAAATTGTTGCAGTTGGTCTTTGAGGGTGCGGATCAGGGCAAAGCTGGTTACTTCTAGCACGTCTATAATCAGTCCGGCTTCTTTGAAGGTTTCTAGATAGGTGTCTGTCACTTCTTTGCGGGTTGCTACGAGTACAACTTGCACTTTTTCTACGCCGTCGTCATCGACAAATAGGCCGATTTTTTGATAGTCTACGTCGGCATCTTCTCTGGGAAATGGCAAGTATAGCCCTGCTTCTGAATTCATGTATTCTCGCAGTTCTTCGTTGTTGAGTTCTGATGGGACTGGAATTAACCGAATCACGGCTTCCCGTCCGGGAATGGCTGTGGCTACGTGCTTGGCTTTGATTTTGTTTTCGGCGAGGACTGAACGTATCAGTTCTGCCATCCCTGGCGGGTCGGCTATTTGTCCTTCTTGTACTATGTCTTCTGGTACTTCTATGGAGGCTAATGTGGCTATTTTTAATGCCTGAGCTTTCTTTTCCAGTTGAATGATGTTGATGCGGTCTGAGGCTAGTTCGATGCCGATTCCGGGCTGGCGTCTGGAAATTAGATTTTTGAAAAAGTTAACCATGTGATTGGGTCGCTGGTAATTGCTATTTTCTTTAACTTGTGCTTGGCCAGCCTGAGTCAGCAGTTGGCTGTGGGAAACTTTGTTTCCACGCGGCGAGGGTGCTGACATCTCGCTATTGGGCAGTACCTAAACGGTGGCCACTGTGTGTGTTGCGCGATTGTCCGATTTTATCCTATCCAATCTACTTGAGATTGAGCATTCTGGTGTGAATGTCAACAAATTTCAACTTGGGTCGATCGACCCGCTGGTCAATTCTGGAAATCACCCAGAGGAATTACCTAATAAATTACCTAATAGTTAAAACAAGGAGGCAGAAAGATGAAACGTAAATCTTGGCAATTATTTACTATTTTTGGGCTAGTGGGGCTACTGTTGTCTGCATTGGTCAGTTGTGGCAAGCCTGCTGTTAATTCTCCGACCAAGAATTCGGCGACACTTGAGTTCTGGACTATGCAACTGCAACCTCAGTTTACGGAATATTTCAATCAGACGATCGCCAATTTTGAAAAGGAAAATCCGACCGTGAAGGTGCGCTGGGTCGATGTGCCTTGGTCGGCGATGGAAAGCAAGATTTTGGGGGCTGTTTCGGCGAAAACTGCGCCGGATGTGGTCAACCTAAATCCTGATTTTGCTTCGCTGTTGGCTGGGCGCAATGCTTGGTTGGATTTGGACTCGCGGATTTCGGAAAAAGTGCGATCGACCTATCTCCCAAATATCTGGAAATCTGGCGTTCTCGACGGCAAGAGTTTTGGTATTCCTTGGTATCTCACAACTGGGGTAACAATTTATAATACGGACTTGTTGAAAAAAGCGGGAATTGCTAAGCCTCCTACTACTTATACTGAGTTGGCTCAAGTAGCAAAACAGGTGAAGCAGAAGACTGGTAAGTTTGCTTTTTTTGTGACTTTTGTACCGGAGGATTCGGCGGAGGTTTTGCAATCTTTGGTGCAGATGGGTGTCACTTTGGTTGATGCTCAAGGTAAGGCTGCTTTTAATAACGATAAAGGTAAGGCTGCTTTTGAGTATTGGGTAGATTTGTACAAGGGTGGATTTTTGCCCCAGGATGTTTTGGTTCAGGGCCATCGTCGGGCGATCGAGCTTTATCAATCTGGGGATACTGCTTTGTTGGGTTCAGGGCCTCAATTCTTAAAGGCGATCGCGGAGAATGCTCCTAGTATAGGTGCTGTTTCGGCTGTGGCTCCTCAAATTACTGGTCCAAACGGCAAGAAGACTGTGGCGGTGATGAATTTGGTGGTGCCTCGCGACAGCAAGCGCCCTGATGATGCTGTCAAGTTTGCTTTGTTTGTGACTAATTCTCAGAATCAGTTGGCTTTTGCTAAGGCTGCTAATGTTTTGCCTTCTAATGTTGATGCTTTAAAGGACTCTTATTTTAAGAGTGTACCGGCGGATGCTCCTACTGCTGATAAAGCTCGGATTGTCAGTGCTTCTGGGTTGGAAAAAGCTGAGTTGCTGATTCCGCCTCTCAAGGATGTTAAGAAGTTGCAAAAGGCGATTTATGACAATTTGCAGGCGGCAATGTTGGGGGAGAAATCGGTAGAGCAAGCTGTGGCTGATGCGGCCCTGGCTTGGAATCAAAAGTAGTTTTTAATTGAAGTTGGGGCGGGATATTTTTGAGTCAGCCCCTTGCTTTTTTTGGCATCTTGACGTATTATTAAATAATGGGAATCCGTGCCGTCATATAAGCATAAATCTGCTTTCAACTGTAGGGTGCGTCGCATCGAATAGCTTCAAATCATCACCAATTTTTCGGGAGCGACGCACCCTACGATTACGATCGTCACTGAAATTATTTGCCTCGTGGGAGTTTATCGGCAATTCTGGCACATTCCTGCTGACTGGATATTTGAATTGCCGAGTTTCATTGTAGATTTACCCCATGTTTAATTATGATTATTTGTCAGCTTCGCCTCTGATTGTCAGACAGGCTGATTCGATCGACTTTTGGCTAATTGGGGCGGGAGGAACTGGTTCTTGGCTATCGTACCATATTGCACGGCTGGCACGGAGTTTGGGCAAGTTGGGGAAGAAGGTGCAGTTTGCGATCGCAGATCCCGATATAGTTGAAGAAGCCAACATCAGCAGGCAGGCTTTCTGTGACAAGGAAATCGGATTGCCCAAGGCGCAGGCTCTAGCTTTGCGATATTCTATCGCTTGGGGAGTGGACGCGACGGCTTTCGTGCAGGAATTTGACCCCAAGTTGATTCGCTACGCCTACGACAAGCTGACTATCCTGGTAGGGTGTGTGGATACGGCAGCCGGGAGAGCGGCAATTAACCAGGTTCTTGAGTTAAACCAATTCTACAGCCGCTCTGAAATCCCCCGCGTGTGGTATTTGGATTGCGGAAATCATGCCGCAGCCGGACAAATTTTGCTGGGCAGTTCTTTGGAAACTGACCCGGAGTTCTATAATTTTGGGGGGCTGGGATGTGCTAGGCTGCCATCTCCGATGCTCCAGGCTCCTGACCTTTTGAAGCCGAAATCAGAGGAGTTGACAAATAACCTATCTTGTGCTGAGATGGTAGTGCTGATTAAGGCTGTCTGGGGCTAACAAAAAAATAGTTATTGAAATAAAAAAGGAAATTTTTATGACAACAGATCTCGATATTTTAAAAGATGAAAAGGTAAATTGCTACTCTGTTATGGTACAGCTAAGTATTGAAGGTTATCTCAGTATGGTAAGCAAAACATTTCAAAATCGAGGAGGCTTAGAAGGACAAAGAGATACATTAAAAACAACAACAGCTATTCGTATTCGGAAAAGAATGGTTCAAGATATAGAAGCAGGCGCACTAATTCCACCCATAGTCTTAGGAGTAATCGTGTCGCCGGATACTTTCTCAGAAATACATAAATTAAATGACATATCTTCCTTTTTAGCCTTGATTCAAGAAATTGATAGTGATAGCATTTCTATTATCGACGGAATGCAAAGAACTACAGCTCTACATGAAGCACTAGAGGCGAAGAAAGATATTAGTAAAAACAAAATTCGTATAGAATATTGGATTGCCTCTCAAGTAAATAGTCTTACCTACCGGATGTTAGTTTTAAATACGGGGCAAGTTCCTTGGAATATAAGGAGACAGATTGAAATAGTTTTTAGGTCAATTATCAAAGAATTAAAACAAAAATCTACTTCAGTTGAGATTTTGGAAATAAATGAAGAGAGGCGAAGTTCATCATATGGACAATTTCAGGCTGATAATATTATAGAATTATTTTTAGTTTTTGGTGCAAGAAAAGAAAAAATTGACTTACAGGAAAGGTTAGCAGATGAATTTATGCGGCAAGACTTTATAGAATCAGCAGCCAATTCAAATTTTACCAATATATTTTATGAAGTGATAAATTATTTGGGTAAATTTGATCAAGCTATAGCCACAGATAGAGATGAAAATTCGGAAGAATATTTTAAAGACGGTAATTTATTTAGAAAAAGTCAACCAGCTTGTGTTGGCTTTGTAACAGCAATAGGTTTGTCTGTTCTGGGTAGACCTGGCTCTGATCATAGCGCAGAAAAACAAAATGAAAAATGGGATCAAATAAAAACTGGTGCTGATCGAATGTTAGAACGTCTATCTAATCTAAACAGTAGCGAAAGAAGAGATTTCTTAGATTTTCCAACTTTAAATGAACTGATTGGTAAAAAACCAGCCAAGTCTAATGAAAGAGAATTCTTTCTGCAAGCTTTTAAGACCTTAATCGAGGAAAATTTTAATGTTGACAATATGACTCCATGTTGGAGATCTTACTGAAAAGCTTATGTCTAGAAACATGATCGAGGCTAATGAATATATATTTAAAATATTAGTTGAGTTTGTCCAATTAAGTGAAGTTGCTGTGTCTGTTTTTGATAAAAAACGATGTATTGAGACGAATACAGAAGAAAAAGAATGGTTGAAAAAACTCAAAATTATAAACAAACAGCTAATTTTACCCAACTTCCAGACAGCCTCGTTTGAATTTAATACCCAGAAATATTTTGTTGCCGTCGGTTGGCAAATTTAACAAATTATTGATAGTGATCAAGTTATTCAACTTGTAGAACTGAATGCGGGTATAGTTACAGCATTACTCTTTGAATTGAAAATTCCTCTTAGTCATAAAGTAAGCGCTTATGAGATTGCCGAGGAAATTTTATATGAATCTGAAAACTCAACAATTGAATACAATTTTTCTTTAATAGCAAATTGTTTTGAACCATTTTCTGTCTATCGAATTCAAGAAGATTCTGCTTTTCTTAAAAAAGACGATATAGATTTAATAAGAATATCAGGTTTCTACGCCTTAAAGAATAGCCAACTAATTGCCTTGAATTTTTCTTGTAAAACCCTTGATAAATTTGAAAAGGTTTTTTTTGAAGGTTCAGAGAGCATACCTTATGAAAATTTATTATTTAGTTTAGTTTCTGTTTCTTGGAAATATTCATTCCTTGATATTTATAGATGTATAGAAAGGCTGTTTTGTATATCATATTTGGATGTTTTTCACAAGGAATTGAAGATCACAGATTCGCTCTTAAAGTTTTCGGCTGATGTTGAAAAGTACATTGGTTGGAAACCTAAAGAAAATGAAGCGGTTAATAAGCTAGTTGACGATTCCCCCGAAGAAGCTCTTCAGTTAGTGCGAGAAATTAAAACATTGCTTGATGGTACAGAAGAAGGTAAATGTGGAGATTTTATTTATAAAATTCGGAATTCTATAGTTCATTTTAGGCCAGCAACTCAGTCTATTAATCTCGACGATAAGAAATGGGATATGCTAATAAGAGCATCTTTATATATTGTTGAATATTGGTATAACCAATATGAGGAACAATTGAGGATGTAAACTATATCTTCTTTGCCAAATTCGCCTAAGCTGAACAAGCAATAGAAAATTTTCCATTACTTGCTCAAACTAAGAATCATTAAACGGCAACTACCGCCGCCTCATAAAAAAAATCCCCAACTTAAACCCTATCGATATATGTAGGGTCAGCCTGAATTCGCTCATCAAAGTCCATATTTTACTATTGTGCGATCGCTCTCCCCGGCCTGTCGCTCAAGTCCGCCGAAGCGCTACTGGGACACACGAATGAGTATTTATCCTCATGATCCAGCCCGATCGCCAATTCCACCAACCCCGTATCCTCATCTTCAAACAGAACCGAACTAGCGATCGCATCAACCATTAGTCCCATTTCCATCACCTCAAAAACACTTCCAACGGTCAACACTTGACCGAGTTTCAACCTGCTAACGCTTAGATAGTCCCGCCATACCTTTTCAACTCAAATATTAGGAGAAATCAACTCATGGTCGCCACAATTGCCACCGAAGAAGGACTCAAAATCCCCGTTTTCGATGCCGCTTACACCGATGCCAAAGGTCGCAATGTAGGCAAATTCTTCAACAACCCAGAAATCCTGCGCCACTCGATTCTGCAAGCAATGTTTCAACCAGAAGAACTGAACTCATTAATAATAGTTAAACTTGACAAATCCAATCCCGACCCTCACCAACTACGCGCCAGCATCCACAACCCAGAAGACGGAATTAAGCGACGCATGATCTTTCAATCTGGCAACAGCTATTACTTTGGTGACGAAACCCTAGCCAAAAAGCTCGGAGACTTATTCGTAACCGAAAAAGACACCGCCTGTCGCTACGGTTCCCTTCTAGTCAGCACTTGTATGTCCGGCGTATCAGAATGCGACCATCTGCTTACCAATTCTCGATCGTACCTCATCTTTATGAGAAAGGCTATATAGCAATCCTAAATGATTTGCAAAATCATACGCGAGCAAGATGCTCAGTGCAATGATTCTGGCCTCGATCGATTTTGCGACTGATTTAGGATTGCTATAGTGTTATTTATTATTGTGAAATGAAGTCGATTATTGATTGGCAAAACCGACTTACATTTAAGTAATTGTAGATGTAGCAGTTTGGTGTTTAAACAGCCAAGAATCTGGCAAAATTAACTTTAATGGGATGTTTGTTGCAGAGGTGTGTAGGGTGCGTCAGACTGATTTCTAGGGCGATGATTGAAAGTTTTGGTTCTGACGCACCCTACTAACTACTAACCGCAGATGCAGAGGTGTGTAGGGTGCGTCAGACCGATTTCTAGGGCGATGATTGAAAGTTTTGGTTCTGACGCACCCTACTAACTACTAACCGCAGATGCAGAGGTGTGTAGGGTGCGTCAGACCGATTTCTAGGGCGATGATTAAGAGTTTTGGTTCTGACGCACCCTACTAACCGCAAATGGATGCTGAATGAAGAGGGGAGGCTTGTTGTTGCAGGAAATAACCGATGAGATACAGAGAACCGCAAATGACTGTTAAATTGGCATCTGCAACAGCATCGTCTAAGGCTGTTGTTAAGTCGGGGAATGTTTGACAGAGTGTTAATTCAGGACAGATGTTTTGGGCGAGGGCGACTAATTCTGCGGGTGGTGTTGAATTTTGATCCGGTACGGATACTAGATAAAGTCGATCGCCCTTTTTGAGTAATGCTGTTAATATATCATCGCAGTCTTTTGTAGCAATAATCCCGATTACCCAGTTAATTGGTTGATAGTTGCTGAAATTATCGACATACTCGCGCAACGCAATAGCGGCGGCTGGATTGTGAGCTCCATCTATTAATATTGTCTGGTTTCTCCAAGTTGTTTGTTGGAGTCTTCCTGGCCATTGGGTTTTGGCTATACCGTTTTTGATGGCTGTTTGGGAAATTTGCCATCCTTGGTTTTGTAGAGTTTGGATAGTTGCGATCGCAATTGCCGAATTCATCAGTTGAATTTTTCCCAACAATGGCAATTCATACCTTACTTTAACACCATTTTGGCTTAACTGATATTCTGCTAATCCTTGTCCTAAATCTCTGGCGGGTTTTACCCAAATTGCGGGACAGTCTAATTTTTGGATGCGTTTCTCTATGACTATTCTAGCAAATTCTGGCAATTCTCCAATAATTGCCGGACATTTTGCTTTGAGAATACCAGCTTTTTCCCCAGCAATATCGGCGACAGTCGGGCCGAGTATTTGCCAATGTTCGAGGCTGATGGATGTGATGACGCTAACCAGGGGATTTTCGCAAACATTAGTCGCGTCTAATCTACCACCCAATCCGGTTTCGATGATGGCGATGTCTGTTTTTTGTTCGGCGAAGTACAGCCAAGCTGCTGCTGTGATGATTTCAAATTGGGTGGGGGTTTCGGTGTTGTTTTGGGTGGTGGCTATTACTCGTTTGAGGTATGCTTGTAGTTCGGTTGGAGAAATTGGTTTTTGGTTGATGCAAATTCTTTCTGTCCAATCAATTAAGTGCGGGGATGTGTAGCGCCCGACTCGATATCCTGCTGCGGTTAATATTGAGGATAGGTAAGCGCAAACGGAACCTTTCCCATTTGTGCCGGCGACGTGGATGATTGGTACTTTTTGCTGGGGATTATCTAGTTTTTCGAGAAGCTGGTTGATTCTTTCGAGACCGAGATGGACGCCGAAATGTTGGTATGATTGGAGGAGGGAACTTGCATTCATTGACGATATCTGCTATGATTGTCCCCTGGTAAAAGTGGGGTATCTAATTTTTATAACAAATGACGAATATACTGCAAGCGATCGCTACAATTATTAATCATCCTATACCTGACTTACTCAGTTATTATAAAAGCCAAAGCAATAATAGAATTAATGCTCTGGGTGATGCCCTAGAGTATTTTGTCAAGGACGCTTTTGCCAATACTATAGACGAACCAGAAGTCAGCAATAAACTTGAAAAGTACAGTGAACTATTTTCTTGGAGTGGCAACCAGAATAATCCTCCTGATTTAATCATCAGAAATGGCGATGCCATAGAAGTCAAGAAAATACAGACTTCCAGCCTCCAGATTCCATTAAATAGTTCTTATCCCAAATCAAAATTATTTTCTAACAATCCACAAATTGCCTCTGCTTGTCGTAAGTGTGAAACATGGACAGAGAAGGATATTGTGTATGCAATTGGAGCCACCAGTGCGGATAAGACCAAACAAACTCTGAAAAGGCTATGGCTTATTTATGGTGACTGCTATGCTGCCAGCAAAGAATATTATGAACGAATTAGAGATCAAATAGCCACTGGGATTAATGCAATTCCAGATGTCGAATTTAGCAAAACAAGAGAATTAGGGAGAGTGAATAAAGTAGACCCATTAGGTATAACTTACTTAAGAATTAGAGGCATGTGGGGCATAAATAATCCTTCGATAGTTTTTGATTATATAAATACAGGATATGACCCCCAGACCAATTTTCAGATAATCGCCATAATGAAGGAAAGTAAATATTTGTCTTTGCCACTTGACAGCAGAACAATGATCGAATCCATATCAGTTCCAGGATTTAATATTAATACTCAGCGGATTAAATGTCCCGATAATCCTGTAAACCTCATACCTGCTAAAATTATTACTTACAAAATCTAACACTAAAGGTAAAGGCATTATGAATATCATATCTCTGTTTGCAGGTTGTGGCGGGTTGGATTTGGGTTTTCGACAAGCAGGATTTAATATTGTTTGGGCGAATGAGCACGATCGCACTATTTGGGATACTTACGAGCTTAACCATCCTGATACTATTTTAGATCGCAGAGATATCCGAAAAATCAATTCTGATGAAGTTCCTGATTGTATCGGGATCATTGGTGGCCCTCCTTGTCAAAGTTGGAGTGAAGCGGGTGCGAAACGCGGGATTGATGACAGTCGGGGTCAGCTTTTTTGGGATTATATCAGAATTGTGCGGGACAAGCAGCCTTTGTTTTTCTTGGCTGAGAATGTCAGCGGTATCTTAGCTCCTAGAAACAAGGATGCTTTCACTTATATATTATCGCAATTCGAGGAAATTGGCTATCGGGTTTCGTTCAAGTTGTTGAATGCTAAAAATTTTGGTGTACCGCAGGATAGGCAAAGGGTGATTGTGGTCGGTTATCGGGAAAGTCTGGGTTTTGGTTTTGAGTTTCCCGAACCTGGGGATGAAGTTTTGACTTTGAAAGATGCGATTTTTGACTTAAGGGCGATCGCACCTATGGCTGTTCCAGGTAAATTAAATAACTATCACTCGCTAATTCCCAATCATGAATGTGCGGATTTGGGATTTTCGAGTATTTATATGTCGCGAAATCGAGTTAGAGGTTGGTCGGAACCTTCTTTTACAATTCAGGCTAGTGGCCGACACGCGCCTATCCATCCTCAAGCTAATAAAATGATTTTGATTGCGAAGGATAAACGCATTTTTGACCCAAATTCGCCTCGGCCTTACCGCCGACTTTCGGTGAGGGAATGTGCGAGAGTTCAGACTTTTCCCGATGAGTTTATTTTTAAGTATAAGCAGATTGCTGATGGATACAAAATGGTAGGCAATGCTGTTCCGGTAAATTTTGCTAGAGTTTTGGCTAGTAAGATTTTTGAGGATATTGTCATTGGGAATCGGACATTATCTTTATTATCTGTCATCTAAATTTTATCAACTCACCTAGGTTTTTAGGACGTTGGGAATTCCTAAAACCATCGGTTTTGTCGTCGCTTCGCCCTAGTCGTAAAGTCGATCGAGTTTTAAGAAGGTTTGCAGCAGCGTATTTGCTCCCTGAGTACACTGTTCTGGGGAAGTATATTCATCTTCTGCATGGCTGATACCGCCACGAGAAGCCACGAAAATCATCCCCATATCAGTAAACCTGCCGATTTCTTGAGCATCGTGTCCGGCGCGGCTGATTAAATGCGTCGAACTCAATCCTAATTCTTGGCAAACTTCGGCTATGGCATTTTGAATCTTTGGTGCTGCTAAGGTCGGCAATACGTGCAGCATTTCGGTCATTTCAACTTTGGTCTTGGTGGCTAGTGCGATCGCCCTAAACTCCTCTTTCATTTTAACTAATAATTCTTCCAAATTAGTTTGAGATATATCCCGCAAGTCGATTTTAAAATCTACTTTTCCTGGTACAATATTTGTAGCATTCGGCGACACGTTTAAGTAACCAACCGTTGCTACTTGTTCCCCCGGTGTTTCAACTCCCAGCTTGTTGACTGCAAGTACCATTTGTGCAGCGGCTACCAGTGCATCTTTGCGATCGTGCATCGGTGTTGAACCGGCATGATTGGGGCGGCCGGTGACTGTCACTCCATAGCGGTATTGTCCGACAATGCCTTGAACTATGCCGATTTCATCCCCCGTACTTTCTAAAACACCCCCTTGTTCGACATGGAGTTCTACAAAAGCTGCTATTTCTTGGGGATGGCGTTTTGCCTGGGCAATTTTTGACCAATCTCCGCCAATTTGTGCTAAACAAGTTTCAATGGAAGTACCGTCGCTGCGACGATAATATTCGGCATCGCTGACTGTATTCCCGGCCATCGCTTTGCACCCAATGACGCTGTTTTCTTCGTCGGTAAATACGATTATCTCGATGGGATGTTCCAAGCGCAGGTTGTTTTCATGCAGTACCCGCACGACTTCAATCCCTGCTAAAACTCCCAAAACTCCGTCGTAATGGCCGCCCACGGGAACTGTGTCAATGTGAGAACCTGTTGCTAGAGCTCCAGCCTCGCCCTTTCCCGGATATCGGCCGATCATGTTCCCCGCGGCGTCAATCCGAACTGTCATCCCTGCTTCTACCATCCAAGATTCCACCAGTAGGCGGGCGAGTAAATCTTCTTTGGTAAAAGCTACCCGACAGACTCCTCCTCCTGGCAATTTGCCGATTTGGGCGAGTTGAGTAATGCTGCTGTTGAGGCGAGTTCCGTTGACTGCAAGTGTTAATATAAGTGTCATTTAAAGTTTTCCTATTGATTGATTTAACTAATTGTTGTATATTGTTACCTAACGGACTCCGAATGGGAAATTAAGCGAGCCTCTACTACATCAAATATTACCCGTTAAAAAACAAACTAGACCTCCTAGCTGGACTAAAAGAGAAATCTTGGATGGTATCTTCTATAAACTCAAAAATGGGTGTAATTGGGAAAATTTACCCACAGATTCTCACCAAAATTAAGTTTTAACTCTCGGAAAAACCCTCAAAAAAACAAAAAGAAGAAAGAGGACAATCGGGATTTGTGCCCGTTAAAACAAGGTGGGTCATCGAGCGCTCGAATTCTTGGATGGAAAGGTGTAAAATTCTCATCAAAAACTTCGAGAGAACTTTAGATAATGCAACTGCAAAGATGAATCTTTGTTTTATTAGGTTGATGATTAAGAGGCTAGCTTCTTAGATCTCAAATGGGTTCTATAGCAACCGCCAAGGCGGTTAGGACGCAAGGCGCAAGACATTCAAGGGTCGCATCCCGTAAGCAATCAAACTGATTCTTTTGTTTACGAATTCGACTCTTAAGCCAAGACCAAAATTGTTCAATGCAAGTTGAAATCAGGGGAGTACGGCGGTAAATACAACAGTCTACATCCTGCACTTTGAATCAATTCCTGAATCCGACCGCCTTTATGAAATGTGGCACTGTCCATCACCACCACTTGTCCTGTAACCAATGTTGGAACTAAACAAGTTTCTAGCCACATTTCAAAAACTGTTCGATTGCACGCTCCCTCAATCGTAAAAGGGGCGCTCAATTTTTGGTTGCATAGGGCGGCAATCATATTGACTCGACCTTTTCGTCGCCCAGATTTCAGTGCATGGAAGCGCTCACCTCGTTCATTCACTCGCATAATCATACTGATCTCGATCATCCATCCCTGATTCATCAACATAAACAATTGTGTCCGGGAGTAAGGTGGACAACTCAGCTACGAAAGCCTGCCGCTTGGCTTCATCTCGTTCCCGGTAGCCATAAGTCTTTTTTTTCGAGTAAAACCTATTTTCTTCAAGGCTCGTGAGATGGTGCGTGAGCTAATTTCCCCATCCCCAAGTTTGGCCATCTCCACCTGGGTTTTATCCCCATGAATTTTGGCGAACTGACGAAATAGTTCCCAGTCAGTGATTTTATGACCATTACCCGGAGGCTGATTGGGTAAAGCTAGAAAGTCTCCTGTTTCGTCTTGTCGCTTCAGCCATAGGGCGAACGCGAGAGCGACTAATGTTGAACAGTTGACTGGCTTCAATAATTTTTAAGCCATCAAGCTTGATAGCTTGAATGACTTTCTCGCGTAGATCGTAGCTGTAGGGTTGAGGCATAAGTGGTGCGATCGCTCCGCAACAAAAAAGACTATCCTCAGTTTACGCTCTAACCGCCAAGGCGGTTGCTATATATACGAACATGGGATATACCGCCTATCGAAGAAGGCTTGTTAATTAATGAATTTCTTACCGGGTAAGGGATACGGAGAGGGTGGGATTTGAACCCACGTTAGAGTCACCCCTAAAGTAGATTTCGAGTCTACCTATTCTATGACGCTAGCCCTTGCACGATAAGGCTTGTACGAACCTCGACTCAAATAAATGCTGTTTATATACCATTTTCATATACCATTCCTGAGTAGAATTAATCTCAGTTTGGAGAGGTAAGTATGTACCCAGCAGCGAATTCTGAGTTTCGGTGGCTCAATCTTCAGGTGCAGCGACACCAAGTCAGGCCCTACTATGCAGCACGTTTGCATCAGAAATTTGGGCGATCGACTATCGGACTCGGTTGTGACGAATTTACAGCCCTGGTGTTGGCACGCAAGCTTGACAGAGAAATACAGCGACTCGTTGATGGCGCTGAAATAATTGATTTGGAGTATCTGCGAACTTTTGTTAGGGAGTTAAAACCCCTACTGGCTAGTAGTGACAAAGCTTCTCTGCGTATAGTTCGCAAAGACGAATTTTCACTGCTGTGGAAAAAATATGTTGACTTTCACCAAGCGCTAGGTGCGTGGGAACAAACTTACATCAACAATGAAATTACCCATGTTTCTAGACTGCTAGAAAAATGTCCGTTTAAGCGATTAGAGGACAAGTCAGAGATTCTTCAGTGGATACTTGATGACACAAAACGCTCTGCTGCTACCTCGAAAAAACGGTTCATGCACTTAACCGCAGCGGTTGACTGGAACAGTAAGCAGGGTAATATACCTCGCAAGTGGGGTATCGAATATCGCGATATTTTGGGGTCTGTCAAAATTAGTGGCAAGAAAAAAGAGAAAAAAGAAATTGACGTGTACGCGGTTGATGAAGTTTACCGCATCCTAAATGCTCTTAAAGATGATACCCATTCTCGGTTCAAGGGCAAGCATAGTCAATATTACAGGTACGTTTACTTTCTTTGGTTGACGGGTTGCCGTCCCAGTGAGGCAATTGCTCTCAAGTGGAACAACGTCAATATTGCAAAAAGAATCATAACTTTTTGCGAGACACGGGTACTTACTTCTGGGGGCAAAATTGTTTCAAAAGAAGGTACTAAAACGGAGTTTGTGCGAACTTTTCCCGTCAATCAAGAATTGCAACTTTTGCTTGAGTCAATCCCGCACCGAGAAGGTTTTGTATTTACCAATGAGATAGGAAAACCTATCAGTCAGGCTGCTTTAAATGTTGTTTGGAAAACATTACTCAAGAATCTTGAGATGCGACATCGTATTCCTTACAATCTGAGGCACACGATGATTTCATACCACGCTAATAATGACTTTCCTATTCAAAAGCTAGCTAAACTTGTAGGGAATTCGCCCGAAGTGATTATGCAGCACTATTTACATTTTGATATTGAGCGGATTAATTTACCGGGCGTGTTGCGAGAGTTTGATATGGGTTGAATATTCCTGTTTTCTGTGACCAGCTACTTGGGTTGTGAGGCGAAACAAAACTTTACAGTCCCTCTGTTGACAAGGGGCTGTGAATCTGTAATCGTGAGTAACTAAGGAAGATTTGATATGCGCGGTTAACCCGGTGTGCCAACACCAGATTAACTACGACTTCCCCAAACCGTTCACCAACAACGTTTGGAGCCTATAAATTATGCCACTTTCAGCCGATTGTCTTTGCGGACGATCGCAACTCTTAATGATTGAGTTGGCGGGGTTTTGCCATGACTGAACCCCCCATCAGCCACCGTCGCATTGACAAGTTAAAAGCGATCGCCTACGACCGCGGTTTCACCAATGAAGATGCCAAACAGTTCGGGAAACTCAGCAAAACTGCCACATGGGAGGCATTGCTAGAACTGTACCTAGTTGACGGTGAATCCCTTGAGACGGCGACTGTAGACAGTGTAGACAAAACATCTGAACCGCTTGACTTACAAGTTGTAGACAGTGTAGACACTAATAAAGCGGTAAGTGTAGACAAAACATCTGAACCGCTTGACTTACAAACTGTAGACAGTGTAGACACCCTCGACTGGACTAATGACGGTTCTTTCCCCGTCTGCTTTACCCGCCAGAATTCCACCTTCTTTGACTGGGTTGATTTTGGGCAACTCATCGCACTTGTACTCGCTTCTGTGGGGGTATTTGTGCTGGCTATGTCCATGTGGCGACAAATTAACCCGCTCAATCTATTCCCTAAAATCCGCATCAACATTCAAATAGGAGCCGAATATGGGACGCATGAACAAAATCTTTAAAAATGACGAAAAATCGGGCGGTTTAAGCCATGGTAGCCACGCTATTAACCATTCCACCGTTTTAGCCCCAACCAGTGCCGACGCAATCAGTCCGCTAAATCCCGGCAAGTTCGCAGCAAGTGAACGCTCAGTCCCCATCATCGAAAAACCCCGCTACTTCACAGAAGAAGAAGCCGACGCTATGAAGGCGCTAGCAAAGGAGAAAACTGAGGGCGCACGTCACGCCAAACGGGCTTATGAAGCGGTTGGCAAGATTGAGGAAGCCGATGCCAAAGTCCACAAACACCACCGCAAATACGAGGGCGTGGTTGCCGACAACGAACTCGTAAAAAAGCGCGCCGACGCAGGTCTGGGTAAACACTTGCACGGCTTGCGTCCTGCTTACGCTCGATTAGGCATGGGTTTAGAACAAGCAGCTAGTAATGCCGAAAGTCGCATCAGCGAAATTAAAGCCAAGCTACAAGGGACAAAACCATGAGCAGGGCGATCGCACTTTTTAACACTTTTGTGAGTTGTGCGATCGCTTCCAGTTTCCTCTGACAGTTGTCCCTTGCTAAGTGGGATTTTTGGCGGTTAATTCTTCGTTTGGTCAGAGAACAAATACGTGCGGTACTAAAGTCTTCACTTAAAACGCCTTATCTCGTTGCTTTTGTCCTTATACTCTCGCTCGTCCATTCTTTTGTCTACGCACCTTCTGACGACTACATCGCCACTACAAAAATAGACTTACCAAAACCTGAAGTCAGTCGAGGCCCGCCCAAACGTTTTGTGCCATTGCCTGATGCTGAAATAGGTGGCTGTGCCCGTAGCGACAGTACCGTACCTGCAATCTAATTTGTCGGGGCGGTACTTCCTATGCTCTAAATTTTCAACAAAAGTAAACACCAAAAAACCGCTGCTCTCAATTAGTACCTGAAGTGCAGCGGTATTTGGATTAGCCTTGGAGGGCTTAAAACTCATGACTACATCTTACTCCACAGAGTCAAATTCTGCATCCGATTCCTCAGAAAATTCCAGCCAACTGAACACAGGCTCTTTCGACATCCGTGACCACTTGAACAAGCTGGAACCAGGCAAAGAGAAGAATAAATACACTTGCCCGGTATGTGGCGGACACAACCTAAGCGTTGAACCTAGAACTGGCAAATATAAGTGCTGGTCTGGCGACTGTAGTAGCGCTGCTATCCGTGAAGCTATTAAGCCGTTATCCGAGTTCTTGGCAGAGCAGCATGGCAACAAATCTGCCAGCACACGTCAGCCCGCCAAGAAAGCTACCAAGAAAGCACAGTCAGCACCAGTCCCAATTCCCACAGGATTGAAGCTCTTAAAGCTGCTAGCACCACAATACGGGCCTGAACCATTCAAACCTCAATACATCCCAAAGGATGTACCTGTCGATGCAGAGCAAGTCACCTACGTTTACAGTGCCTCACAGGAAGTCTTTCGGTTTCAGTGGATAGACCTGAGCAAGCCAAAGGGACGGGACAAAACCTACCGTCAGATTCACATTGACGGCAACGGTAAACGGGTATGGACTAAAGGTGATTTACCTTGGTCTGCTTACCGCATTGATGAAGTAGTTGAGGTTTTAGCGGGTGTACCAGACGGTGAGCCTGTTGCAGTTCTGATGCTTGAGGGTGAACCGAACGTAGAGCTAGCGCGGTCTCACGGTATCGCAGCTTTGACCATGCAGGGGTCTAAATGGAGCCACCATGAGATACAAATGATGGCTGAAACTCTGCAAGCAACAGGCAAAAATATCGTACTCGTGAAGCTGCGGGATAACGATGACACAGGAGTTAAGAAGGGCACAGAGGTTCGGCTGGTTTGCAACCACATTCAATTCCCTTGCCTAGTCGTTGACCCGGTTGCCATTTGTCCAGATATCCCAGACAAAGGGGATATCCGAGAGATTTTGGAAACTATGGACATTGAAGAGTTTATTCGCCGATTAGAAGCGGAAATTCATGGCGCTGCAACGGAAGAAATACAAGAAAATCCTTTACTCTCACGCCCGCATACGTGTGAAGATGTAGTATATTTGTCGTCTAATAGTAACATTGACGATTACATTCCAGACACAGCACCAGTTTCAGAAGAAAATTACGTTCTAAAAGCTGAATCTGCACTGTACTCTGACGGTCATTGGGTGTCGATTGCGGGTCAAATTTACCGATTCACTGGCAGTTACTACGAGTTGCGTTCTGAGGTTTCCGAGAAACGTCGCATCTTTGAGTGGTTGAGGACTTACTCAGAGAAAGGGAAAGGGGGCGTGTACCGTCGTAGCCGAGTTAACTCAAGTAGCACAAATGAAGTCTACAACTCAATGGTTTTAGGGCTGGCTGTAGACATTGAGACTGTGAACCCGCCGGGATTGAACTGTTCTAACGGGGTGGTAAAAATCAACTCTGACGGCTCACACACGATTACCCCCCATGACCCAAAACAGGTCTACACATACATCGGCGGCAAATATGACCCTGACATTGATGCCACAGATTGCGATCGCCTTTTGGAGTGTCTTGAACCACAACAACGTGAGATTTTTCTCAGGACAATTGCTGCTGCACTGTGTCTACCGTTAGCTCGTTTGAAGATGTCGCGGGTCAAAGGACTGCTTTGTCACGGCGATGGTAGCAACGGTAAAGATACTTTGCGGACTGCGTTGGTGGCGGTGTTGGGACGCGGTGTGACTGGGAAGTCTTTAAAGGACTTTCAGATTTATGACACTGGGAGAAAGTTTCCCCTCGCTGGTCTGGAGAATTCTTTGTGCAACTGGTAAGGGTGAGAATGCGGACGCGGTGAAACTGGACAAGCTACAAAGTCTCAAGCAGTTCATCACCGGGGATGAGTTGACTATTGAACATAAGGGACGTGGTGAGTATCCATACAAGCCAGAGGCGATATTTCTTGCTAACTGCAATGTTCTGCCATCTATCAGTAGTGACGCAGAAGCTATCCGCAGCCGATACTGCATTCTGAGTTTTAAGAAAACTTACGTGGTCGGGGCTGATTCTAGTAAGGGTGAGTTAGAGGCAGACCCTCGGTTTAAGGAAGACCCAAACTTTATTCTGGAACGGATTGCACCGGCGCTGCTGAACAGGATGCTGGAGCGGATACCGTTGTTGCTGGCTCAAGGGATTAATTACGGTTCGAGTGACGCGGCTTTACGGGAAGCTCAGGAAAAGTCTCAGCACCTTTGGCAGTTTGTCAGGGATATGGGGTATGAGGTTGGTCAAGGTGAGCGGGTTTACGCTAAAGATTTGTGGCAGGAGTTGCGGAACTGGTATGTAGAGGCAGGCATTCTTGAGATAGAGGGTGACAAGGGAAAACTGATTTGGAACGAGTTACCTGGGCGGGACACTCCTGTTAAGGCAATCAACCAAGTGTTTGCTCGGTTCAGTGAACTATTCCCTAAGTTAGAAAAACACCGACACACTGAAGCGGTTTTGGACTCTCAACGGACGAAGGGTGATTTTTACTATCTCGGCATCAGCAAGCAAAATTCTAAAAGAAGTGAAAAAAGTGCTCCAGCGTCTCCAGCACCTGATTCTACCGTTGTTTTATATCCAGCAGTGCTCCAGCAAGAAAATTATGCTGGAACACCGCTGGAGCAAACAATCCTTACGCAGGGCGCTGCTGGAGACGCTGGAGCACTAAATCCAACTTTTTCAGAAGTTTGCAATTTACTCTCAAAACTCACGTCTAAACTCACAGATGAGGAACGGCGAAAACTGGCAGAAATACTCACTCAACCTCAACCGGAACAGCCAACACCTCCAACACAGTCCAAGCGCGTAACCCTCAAAAAAGGTGTGCGAGTCCGCTACGTGGGTAACAATGCTGGCTGCGTAGCACAGTACGGAAAACTTGACCTTGTGGTTGATGAGGTTAAAAACCACCACGTTTGTTGTCTGAAGCCATCAGGGCAGTTTTACGACTTGGCTCAACCCCCAAGACTTAAGGGTGATTCCTGACTAGGCAATGACCAAGGACTAACGACTGGTACTCTTATCCCCCGACCTTGGGGGATTTTCTGTGTCTTCACTGCCAACAATAATAGTTACCTAATAAATTTATGTAACCACTATTGATAGTTACCTAATAAACTTATGTAACCACTATGTGTAACCAATATTGGTAGTTACCTAATAAACTTATGTAACTAATCCTATGTAACCCATTGACAGTTGCTTAAAGGTTGCCTAGGTTGGTTGCTTAAGTGGTTAAGTAACCGGGTAGGCAACCTATGAAAATTCCATCGGTGAGGCAAGGATTGATAGAGGCAGAGGACGGCAAGGTATTTCAACTAAATTCTCCCAAGGGTGTGGCGTGGTTGGAGACGATCGGCTCTTTCAGATATGAGCCCGCAGGAGACGGCAAACCTTACACAGTTCGCAAAGAAGCGAGTGCTTACTGGTACGGTTGCAGAAAGATTGAGGGAAAGGTACGTAAAAAATACATCGGTAAAAGCTCAGAGGTAAACATCGCAAGGCTTGAGGAGATTGCAGAAGCCTTGGAGATACCCACAGAACCACGGGTCAAGCAGGTTGCAGAAGTTGTAGAATGGGTTGCAGAGGTTGCACAATCCCCACAGGTTACAGAAAGAGTTGCAGAAAGTAGAGTAACAGCGTTAGAGTTGCAGGTAGCGGCATTAGTAAAAGCCGTTGAAGCGTTACAGGAGGCATTGCAGGGAAAGTCCGAATCGGGTGATTCTCAGGAGTTGCCCAAGGTTATAGACAGCGAGTTACCTATCTCAATATGTAACTTAAAGGTTGAAACCGAGAAACTAAAAGAAGAGCTAGAACTGGCAAAAGAAACCTCGCAAGAATGGCGGGAAATTGCAGACGGAAAGGAAGAACACATTAGAAAACTAGAATCGCAACTTGAAACAGAACGCGCTGACTATGCCGCGCTTCTAAAATCCAGCGCCGTAGTTACCAATAAACTTAGGGAAGAAGTGAGGGAAGTACGATCGCAACTTGAGACAGAGAAAACTCGGTGGGATGAATTGCAGGAAGAGTTGGACGATCGGGAAGAAATTTGCGCCCAACTGCGATCGCAACTCTCCGACCTCAGACAAAAATCAGTCATTGCCAGCCAAGATTTTCCAGAGCCGGCCGACTTACTCAACCAGTTAAAAGCACGGCGCAAAAAGTCCAAAGCTGATTTAGGTGATATTGAGGTGGTTATCGAGTTGCTTAGCTAGTTGACGGCTGGTTGTGAGAGAACTCTGACTTACCAGTGAAAGCGAGATATTTTGCGGGGAAGGGCTGACTACGGTCAAAAAACCGTAGTCAAATCGTAGTCAGTTGATACTCAGTTTGGTCATTCCGTAGTCAAATCGTAGTCAATTTCTAGTCAACTAGACCCCTTGATAGCCCCAAAAATCAGCATTTAAAAACCTCAAACCGTTGATTTCTCGTTGGTTTGAGGTTTGTATAGTATAAGCGGACGGCGGGACTCGAACCCGCGACGTTCAGCATGGGAAGCTGACATTCTACCACTGAATTACGTCCGCCTTTGTCTTTTTTTACTTATGTTTACTTTTTAGGAACGACGGTAAAAAATGACTTTTGACACATTATACACCTATTTTATGATTTTGAGTCTACTATTTTCAAGGTCAATTTGGGGTGGGAGTCGATCGCAGACAAGGCCACTAAAAAGAATAGCACCCGCAGTTATGGGTTTAAATTTCACTGATGTGCCTTTAGTTGTGCTCGTAGTTGGGTAATTTCAGCAGCCATATCTAGCACCATGGCGGCTCCGACTAAGTTCAAGCCCAAGTCTTGACGCAAGCGCTGAATCTGAGCAATTCGAGCAATCTCGTGGCGATGTAGCATTCTTGGTCGATCGCACTTAAGTCTTTTGGCGTGACAATCAGAAGTTTGGCAAGTAAGTCACCGCGTCCCCCTTTTTGCAATGTCCAGCCTTTGCCGCGCAGTCTTAGCGATTGTCCGATCGCACTCCTTTAGGCACTTTCATCGTCACGCTACCATCGGGTGTGGGCACGCTGATTTCTGCGCCTAAAACCGCTTCATCGGGGCGAATTGGTACGTCACAAACGGCTCTCTCGGATATTTGGTGCAAAATGTAGCAAATAATACTACATTTTTCAATCGTGAAAGCTCAAACCCTTGATTTTGCTCATTTATAAGCATTACTTATCACCATAACTACGAGAGAGCCGCGCCCTCAAAGAGAACGTCAACGGTCGCTGGGCTTCTGTCTTATGGTTGAGCTTCCTGGTTAACTCGCCAGCGACCGTTGCCGTTATTGAGTGCGGTGACGATCGCGATTTAATCGCTGTTTAGTCTAAACTCCAGCCATTAATGGTTTTGATGCACCCGACGCAACTGGCACTCAGGCGATCGCGGCCAAAAATTTAGAAATTACCGTCAAATTGAAAGTTTAACAGAATACGTTCTAATTGAAGCCGATCGCCTGAACGTCGAATGTTACCGGATCAATGAAAAAGGCAAATGGGAACTCACTGCTTATTCCCTTGACGCAACAACTATCGATGGTACAGAAGTAGAAGTTGATTTTCCCAGCGTTGATTTCCGTTGTCCGATTTCTTTGCTGTATGAAGATGTTGTTTTTCCTGAAAATAACACCGAAGATTCTGACGATCGCTAATTGAGGTGTCTCAAGAGCGATCGCATTATTTAATCAAAAGCAGATGGTAGTTTATTTGTCAGTGCGATCGTGCGAGCTATCAAAACCCGCAACTTCTGCCAAAGTATAAAGCGGCCGCCCCTTTACCTCCTCATAAATCCGCCCTACATACTGACCCAAAATCCCAATACTCACCAACTGTACCGCACCTAAAAAGAAAACCGCCATCATCACAATAGTCAAACCAGTTAAGGCCGAATTTGGATAAAAAATCCGCCAATACAAAATCAAAAAAGCCATTAATACAGATACAAATGCCGCAAATAATCCCAAATAAATCGAAAGTCTGAGGGGAACTTTGGAAAAAGACACTAAACCATTCATTGCCAAACTCAAAGATTTTCTAAACGTATACTTCACCTCGCCGGCAAAACGCGGATCGCGTTCAAATTTAACTGCTGTTTGTTTAAAACCAATCCAAGCCCGCAATCCCCGAATGTAACGATTTCGTTCTGGCATGGCGTTGAGTACATCTACTACACAACGATCCATCAAACAAAAATCTCCTGTATCTATGGGAATATCAACATCGGCAAGATGGCGCAAAATGCGATAATACATATAAGCTGGCAACCGCTTAAACCAACCTTCTTTATGGCGTTGAGTGCGTTGAGCGTACACAACGTGATAGCCTTGCCGCCATTGTTCTACCATGTCTATAATCAACTCCGGCGGGTCTTGCAAATCGCCGTCCATTACTACTACAATTTTACCTGTAGAAAAGTTTAAACCAGCAGTCACGGCTATTTGATGGCCAAAATTGCGGGCAAAACTGAGGTAAGAAATGCGTGCATCTTTTTCATGCAATTCTCGCAGAAGTTCCAGAGAGCGATCGCGACTGCCATCATTGATTAAAATTAACTCTACTGGTCCATCCATCCGAGCCATCACCGCACTAATTCGTCGGTAAAGTTCCGGGAGAGTTTCTTCTTCATTATAAATAGGAATTACCAAGGAATATTTGGGTATGTTTTTCATGATAGTCGATGCTTCTATTCTGCTTTTTAAGTATTAAATCACAGATCTATAGCAATCCTAAATCATTTGTGAATTTCTTACTCCCGGACCTTAATAAGGGGAGGGTTGGGGTGGGGTAAAAAACTTTACGACTCCTGCAAGGACTGCTATATTTTTTCATAAATACACTCAGGGGTGCAACGGAAAATTTTTGTACATAAGTTTGATTTTTGATAACCATTTCTTTTCCTGGTTGGCGATCGTTTTTGCTAGATTGGTAAATTATCGCACAGGGAATAAAGCTCTTGTAGGGTTCAAAATTTAATTTTTTCTCGACTACAGGATCGATGGTAGAGATATGTTCAATGCGAGGTGCGGGTTTTCCCGGTTCTTTTAAAAGTACCCACAAGGGATATTCCCAGGAATTTTTAGTCCAAAATGATAGTCCTATATTTGTGCAGTTTTGAGCTTTGATAAAATCTACTGTTTGATTGTAAGAATCCTCGATTTTCGGCCTACTTGTAAAGTAAAGTTCATTTCTGGTTGTATTAAGAATGTTGCTTTCTCCTAGCAAAGGTCTAAATTTGTTATGAGAAATCCAAGGCAGGGACATAAATATCAAAATTCCTACCATATAGTTGGCTATTTTATAATTTAACAATTGTGATATTGTTATTCCAAACAACGGTGCGAATAATACAAAAAATGTCATGTGGTGGCGACTTTGCCAGGGCTGAAATTTGAGGATTAAACAGAGTAGTAAAAATGTGCTTATGGTAGCCAGTAAATAAATTATTATTAGATTTATTTTTCTGATTTTTTCGTTATTTAAAATTAGGATAAAAGTAGCAATTATTAGCCCAAAATGAATGGGATTGGTAGCATTATTTTCATTGAATGACGGTGTAGTTAAAGCATAGACTTGTCCAGGAGGCCAGGTGATTCGCGGATCGTTTGGCAGAATACCTAATATTTTGTGCAGCATTTTAACTACTGCGACAATTAAGCCATTAATTTGGGAAATACTGGTGCCGGTGTGCATGGCTAAATTTCTAATTATATTTGACCCAAAAGTGGGGAGGCTAAATATTTCGATTTTGTATTCTTTAGTAAAATCTTGAGGAGCGCCGATCGCGTATCCAAACAAATCATAATTTCGCCAATAATGACCTAGATTCAGGAGAATAGTTACAGATGCTATCATCAAAATGGGTGGCAACATTTTTTGATGAAAGCGCTTAATTCCTACTATTAAAAACCAGATTATAAAAGGTAGTGAAAATATGTAAGCTGTGGTTTTTGTCAAGCAAGCTAGACCCAAGCTTGCACCTATTTTGAGAGTGTTAGATAGAGTAATTCCTGCTGACATTCCCGCTAAACCGCAGCAGACAAAACACACTACCCAAAAACATACAGCATAGTCGTTTTGGGTGCTAGAACCTTGGAGGATACCCATGGGTAAAGTTGCAGCAAAGACGCTGGCAAAAACTTGACCCCGCAAGTTCGCTCCCAGTTGCTGAGCAATTAGAGAAACGGCGATCGCACTGCCAACCATACTCAACCATTGTATCAGATTTGCAAAGCGATCGCCCCCGCTTAAAATCTGAAAGTGCATAATCGCAAATTCTGCTCCAGGCGGGTGATATAATTGCGGTACATAGGAGGTTGGATAATGCTCGACACTCCTATTTTGCATCCAGTGAACCACCCGACTCATGTGATATGTCATGGAATCCCAATTGTTAGGTGGCGAAACTATAGCTATTAAACCAATGGTCACAAAAATCAATGATATACTTGCTAGTAAACCTACTAAAAAGCGGGGTATTTTAATTTGATGATTTAGTAAATAATTGGGCTTGATATTTAAACTTTTTAGATAGATGATTAAAATCACAATATCTGCGGATAACCACAAATAAAATAGCGAATTAAAAGCGATGGATTTGAATAAACTTAAAATTTCCGTAGATAAAGCAATCGTGACTCCCCATGCAATCGCAGCCGACAAAACCGCACTGCGCCAACAATTCTTTATTTGATGGAATATCAAAAATAAAATTAGTAAATAAACTAAGGGAAGCAAGCCGAATATATCTGTAATCATAATGTTTATACTACGGTGGTTATGTATTAAATTGTGTTAATACTGAAGGCTTCCCTCACGCAAGCGTTGTCGAAGTGTTGAAACCGCTACCGACTTATCCCCAAGTCGATCGCCAGGGGCTTGCATCTCGTTTTTTGGTCAGATTTTTTAGGTGTGGGAAAAGGGGCTAACGTCAACCCCTACCCCTCCTAAAAAATAATTAGTGTTCTTTTCGATCGTTGAGACAGGGGGAGTAATTTTTGACTATCAACAAACAGTTCCGTCCATCAGCGGTTCTCACATAACTGAGATTATCACCGATGTCTTTCATTAATTTTAGACCCCGGCCACCCGGAGCTTCAATATCTACTGTTTCGGAAATATTTTTGATTTTTGTTTCTAAATCAAAAGGATCGCCCCAATCCCAAATTTTAATCTCTACAAATTCAGGGAACACCACCACCTGAATTTCCACAGGTAAATCCGCTGGTTTGCCATTATGGGCGTGACGAACGGCATTTGTAAAGCCCTCCGCCAAAGCCAACTGACACCTGAGCCACACACTTGTGGGAATTCGCGACTCGTACAATTTTGAAAACCACGACAAAACGCTGTCTAATCCATTTAGACCTGTATTGACTTGAAGATCCGCTTTCTTGAGCATCGCCAACTTTTCGTAACCTTTCAATTCAATCAATCTCAGCCCATGAAGAATTTCAGTGACTGGTGGGCAAAATACAACAATACAAAATACAACGACACAAAATACAACGGCGGGAAAATTAAATGATAATTTGAGGGTAGTAGTTTCGAGGGGCAGGCCGTGTACATATTTGATACACTTATCGGTTAAAGATGATACCATACGTAGGGGGTCGATGTCAACCAGCACTAGGGCAAAATAAAAGTCTATAAAAATTTATATTTTGAATATAAACTTAGTGAAGTTCGATCGCGCCAAAATTTCCCTCAAATTTCAACGTAAATTGAACTCAAAGACCCGCTGTCAACAGCAATTACCTAGAAAGCGATGTTATTAGACTATACTCAATCTCAGACCAACGCGCTGACAGGATATATTTTGAATGACCCCCAGACATTGAAAGACTTGTAGTACCTGAGTGCCATGTTTCAAATTCTGGTTATAGACGATGATACTGCGGTTCAAGAACTGCTCCGAAGAACCCTGAAAAAACAGGGTTACGAAGTAACGGTAGCAAGTAATGGCGAAGACGGTGTAGCACAGGCGCAAAAGCTGTGTCCGGCTTTGATAATTTGCGATTGGATCATGCCACGCTTGACAGGCATCGATGTGTGCCGTCGAGTCAAGGCAGATCCACATCTGTCAACTACACAATTCTTTTTGCTGACTTCTTTGGGGTCGATCGCCGATCGAGTCAAAGGACTTGATGCCGGTGCCGATGATTTTATCTCCAAACCCATTGAACTCAACGAGTTGCAGGCGAGAGTGCGGGCCGGACTAAGGCTGCACCAACTCAGCCGAGACTTGAAAATTGCCAAGCAAAATCTGGAAGCAGAACTAGCTGAGGCGGCGGAATATGTGCAGTCTTTATTGCCAGATCCGATGGTGGAACCCGTCAGCATTGAGTCAAAATTCATTCCTTCCCGTCAGTTAGGAGGAGATTGCTTTGACTACAACTGGCTAGACTCGGATTATTTGGCGATTTATTTGCTAGATGTAGCCGGACACGGTTTGCGGGCGGCCCTGCCTTCTGTGGCAGTGTTGAATTTGTTGCGATCGCGCGCCTTACCCAACATTGACTACTACAAACCCAGCGACGTTTTGCGGGCGCTGAACACCACTTTCCAGATGAGTTATCAAAATGACAAGTATTTCACCATCTGGTACGGGGTGTACAATCGGCTCGATCGCCAGTTAGTCTACGCCAGCGCCGGCCATCCCCCGGCGGTGTTGATTTCCCAGTCCCCCACTAGCAATGCCAAAGTCCAGCAACTGAAAACCCCCGGAATGCCGGTCGGGATGTTCCCAGAAGCCCGCTATGTCGATAACACCTGCCATGTCGAGGATTTGAGCACTCTCTACATCTTTAGCGACGGCGTTTACGAGATTCACCAACCTGATGGCAATATCTGGGGGCTCGATCCTTTCATTGATTTGTTAGCAGCTTACAACGGTGCAACTGCCGACCAGTTAGAGTTAGTTTTGAGCTACGTTCAAAAGTTGAACGCTAAAGCCGTGTTTGATGATGATTGGTCTTTACTCAAGATCAATTTTGGGTAAGGGACTTCTGGCGGCCCCATAGCTCGATGAAATATGCAGAAGTCCGCAAGGTTTGACTCTTACGGACTCTTAAATATTTGACTTCAATTTTCCAGTCTGTTAGCCAAGCTTTAAACTTAGGATCGATTAATTCTAAGTTTAAGGCAGAAGCGATCGGTTTGGAAGATGAAACCAGCAATTTTAGACACTTTTAGTTAGCCTGCATAGATTGACCGAGATTTAGTTGACCTCAGAAGTTAGCAGCCAAAAGATCTAGTTATTTAAAGCGCAATCTTGCTATTAAAAGCATCACGGGTGGCAAATATCTCAAAAACTCGATCCATACTGGTGAGTTCAAATAAGATGCGGATTTGCTCGTTGATAGAACAGACGACTAACTGACTCCCAGCGGCCCTGACTGTTTTGAGCGCCAAGACTAAAGCGCCCAAACCAGAACTGTCCATAAATGTCACGTCTTGGAAGTCTATTAATACGACATCGGCTCCCGCTTGCACGAGGTCGCTAATCTCTAGGCGGAATTGACCGGCCTTGGTGCCGTCTAAAATACCAGAGGGTTGAATAATTTTAACTACAGGACTCATATTTTGCGGTGGGAATGTCAGAATTTCTAGCCAGACTACGTTAGTATAGCTGCGAGACGGACTCCGATCCAAATACCTAGCATAGACCTAGATATCTAATCGATCGCTCCTGCTGGGATCACCTTGGCACGGTAAAGCAGTTTTTCGCCTTGTCTGTATCCGGTATAGCGTACTGTCACCTGTTCTCCCGGCTGGGCTGTTCCGGCCAGCAGTTGATGCTGTTGCGGATTATAGGGGATGGAAGTTCCCACAGGGGCGATCGACTCTACTCCCCACTCCTGCAACAATTTTTCGACAGGTCGTACCAAAGGCAGTAATTTGACTGCTGGTAACTCCTGGTTTTCCTGGGCTTTCCTAGCTGCTGTCGGCCACTGCAACATCCAGGATTCTAAAATCTGCAAGCTAGAAAGCTGGAATTCCTCCATCAAAGACGATCGTTGAAGATCCAGTGTAGCTTGCAGCCGCTGATATTCTTGTTCTAGGGCTGTCGGTGCTGGTGGCTCTAACATTACAGAACCATGGGCAAAAGTTGCCAGCAGTTCGTTTAAGGAAATTTTCAAGGCTTGACTGATTTTCAGCAGGATATCTGCTGACATTTGCAAGGCTAAGCCCCGACGCAAACGGCTGAGCTGAAGTTCACCAACTCCTGCTGTTTGGCTGAGTTCTCGATCGCTCTCTAGCCCTGCTTGCTGCATCAGACATTGTAGTTGAGGAGCGTAATCTGGAATCTTGCTTACCACAAAAAAGCCATCCCAATTAATAACTTAATATATTCTTTATAGTAATCGGTCAAGTGCCACAACTCCATTTTGAGAGCGGGTCAGAGAACCCGCTCCATCATTGTGGTCAAAATAGTTAATCAGTAGCGATTACAAAGCTACTTTTTCTGGGGTAGCCGAGGCTGTAGTTGTCGCAACAGCTTGCAAGTGTGCTTCTAGGAACCACAAGCGCTTGTCAATGGTCCGCGAAATTTCAGTATATAAGTCAGCGGTATCAGCATCGCCGAGTTCCCCTGTTTTATCTATGGCTACTCGCAGATGTTTAGCATAAGGTGCGTAGCGATCGGCCAAAGCAGTCACGTACTCTTTGCCATCTAAAATATCAAAAGGAAATTCTGGCAAAATCGAATCAGCCGCCGCTGTACGGGCTGTTCCTACAGCCAAACCCCCCAAAGCCGTCACCCGTTCCGCCACCGTATCAATATAATCTTCGAGCTCTGTTGCCATTTCATCAGTTGACCAAGAATTTGGGATACAAGCCCCGTCCTTCTAGGACGGCTTTAATTTTCCTGATTCTATTAGCAAGTCATAGTATAATACAATAATCAAGTAATTAGCAAAAAATGAAAGCAAGATTTCAGTACAGATTCTACCCGACCGACCAACAACGACAGAGCTTAGCTCAATTGTTTGGTTGTGTCCGTGTAGTCTGGAATGATGCCTTAGCTATCTGCAAGCAGTCCGATAAAAAGCCCAAATCGGCCGAACTCCAAAAGTTAGTAATTACTCAAGCAAAGCAAACGATCGAAAGAGCTTGGCTGTCAGAAGTCTCAAACATCCCACTACAGCAATCTGTAGCCGATCTAGAGGTAGCATTTAAAAACTTTTTTGATTCCTGTAAAGGCAAAAGAAAGGGGCGTAAAGTTGGTCATCCTAAGTTCAAAAAACGCACAAATAGTCAGTCTGCAAGATTGACTCGCGGAGGTTTTTCTTTCAAAGGGAACGGTGGTGTTTATCTAGCTAAAATTGGGATTGTTAACCCTATCTGGTCTAGAGAATTGCCATCCGATCCTAGTTCTGTAACTGTAATCAAGGATGGCGCTAATCGCTACTTCCTAAGCTTTGTTGTCGAGATCCAACCAATTCAAACCGAGCGTCAGAACCAAAGTATCGGCATAGATCTGGGGATTAAAACCTTTGCAGTGATGAGTAATGGCGATCGAGCCGAAAGTCCTAGTTACAAAAAACTAGATCGGAAAGTCCGCAAACTTCAGAAAAAACTAGCTCGTCAACAGAAGGACTCCAAACGTAGAAACAAAACTAGAACCCAGATAGCCAAACTAAATAATCTAATTGCAGACACTCGTAAAGACTTCTTGCACAAACTGTCTACTAAAATAGTTAGTGAAAATCAAACTATTGTTTTAGAAGACTTGAACGTATCGGGAATGGTAAAAAACCGCAGACTTGCTAGGGCGATTAGCCAGCAAGGATGGTATGAATTCCGATCGTTGTGCGAGGGAAAGTCGGAAAAATTTGGTAGGGATTTTAGGGTAATCAGTCGTTGGGAACCTACAAGCCAAATTTGCTCAGATTGTGGTTTTAGATGGGGCAAACTCGATCTCAAAGTCCGATCTGTTCAGTGCTTGAACTGTGGTAATGAACACGATAGAGATGAGAACGCAGCCAAAAATATCAACAAAGTCGGGACAGGGCATTGCCACGACTGTAAACGGACGCAGAGACAGAGTAAGACTACCTTTGGTAGCGTCAGTCGGTGAAGCGTCAAGAATCACCGCGCTCATCTGCCGGTGAGTATGTCAACATCTACTTCTAGCACGTCGATGGGTTCGTTTAGACCTACCTCTCGGATGGATTCCATCAGAGTGCTGACTTTGGCTGAGTCGTTGACTCGCGGCAGGGGGCGGCGAATCTGGTTGAGGGGTATTTCTTCTATCCTCATGGCTCCTCTTTTTTGCTGCTGATTAAATCATACTCGTAATGACTTCGACTTGGCAAGTAAAATGTATCACAGTTGCTTGAGCTCGGTCAGGATGTCCACTACAAGCTCAGCTAAAATCAAAACTGCTAAATCTCCACTATCAGAATAGTTAGCAGCATTCTAGAGATTTTTGGATTGAAAGGCTAAGCCGTCAATTTCCACAAAACGATGTTCGGTGGATTTAATAATGTGGTCTCTCTGCTAGCTGCATTCAGACTCTCCATTTTTTAATTCAGCAATGATTCTTTCTATTTTTCGTGCAGCGGGGCGTTGTCCGTAAAGTCGCGCTGCAAAACTCGTAACTACTGCCACCAAATCTTGCATTAATTCATCTTGACCGTTGTCAGTTAAATTGACAATTTCTAGTTTGACTCCTAATCTCACCAGAAGTACATCTAAATAATGTGTTCCGAATCGAGCCAAACGGTCTTTGTGTTCAACCAAAAGAATATCGTAATCATCTTGTTGCAGGAGTGTTTCTAACTGTTTTCTGTGGTCGTTCAATCCACTACCAATTTCTTTGACATTTCTGACAATTTGATAACCGTTGGCAATTGCGTACTCGGTTAATCGCTCTGATTGGCGGTTGAGATTGTCTTTGTTCTCAGAAGATGAGACTCGGCTATAAATAGCGACTCGGTTTTTCTTTGATTCAATTGATGGCGCTGGCGGCGAGTAGTCAACTATAATTAGACCACTTTCCGTTTGTCTTGCTGGATGTGGCAGTTTATTGGCTTTCCACCAGCGCCATGCGGTTGTGTAACTTATGCCTATGGCTTTTGCGTAGTCAGGTAGTTTCATTTCGTCCTCCTGACTATATAATACTACTTCTGCTTACTACTGCTTATAATATTATTAAAGTTTTACAATACAAAAACTGTGTGGATTCAAACATCTAAAATGCCCAATTGCAAATGGTTTAGCTCAATTTCTAGCGCTGCGATCGCAGCGTTGTGCCTGTGGCCGCTCCCTAGCACTCCCGCCACCGCCCAAAGCCCCCAAAATCGAGAAATCAAAATCGGTGTAGTACAGCGGTTTGGCACGAAAGCAACGGATAAGTTGACACTAAAAGCCCTACCCGGTGACAGCTTAACTTTAAGTTACAAAACTCCTCAAGGCATAAAAACCGCCCAGGTTCCTAGCATCAAGCTAGAAATCGCCGCGAAACCGCTGGAAACACCAGCAGTAGAAGAACGAGTGGTATTAAGTTCCCACCGCAGTTTTGAAAGTGCAGAAGATAGTGCTAATCAATGGCGAGCTAAGGGAATTGAAGTAGAAATTGCTCAACCTTTGCGCTGGCAAGTTTGGGCAAAAAGAGATAATTATAACTCTCCTTTAGTGCGACGTTTATTATTGCAAAGTTTGCAGGAACAAGGCAATAAAACAGCTTTTTTGGATAGCAAAGTTTTGCCCACAATCCCCCAGGCATTTTGGGTTTTAAACGGTTTTCGTTTTAACCGCAATGAGTTAGATGTGACGGCGGGTAAAAATGTGATTGAGGTTCTGGAACAAACTACTCAAGAGGCGACAGCTACTGAAAAAGAAAAAGCTATTCAACAAACTCGCCTTTATGGTGGGAGTTTGCACCTACAGAAAAATGCTTATGGCACTTATACTTTGGTCAATGAAGTGCCGACAGAAACTTATTTACGGGGAGTAGTGCCGCACGAAATTGGTGCTTTTTCGCCCTATGCTTCCCAGGAAGCACAGGCTATTTTGGCGAGAACTTATGCCCTGAGAAATTTGCGCCGTTTTGCGATCGATAATTACGAGTTGTGTGCTGATGTTAACTGCCAAGTGTATAAGGGTTTGACAGAGGTTTTTCCGCAAACGGATAAGGCGATCGCCAAAACTAGCGGTTTAGTTCTCACTTATCGTCAGGAGTTGGTTGATGCCCTTTATTCCGCTTCTAGTGGCGGGGTTACTGCGCTTTTTGGGGATGTTTGGCACGGCTCGGAACGCCCTTATTTGCGCTCCATAGTTGATGCGCCTCAGAATATTTGGGATTTGTCGAAGCAGAGTTTGTCTGATGAAAACAATTTTCGTCGCTTTATGAGTTTGAAGAAGGGGTTTAATGAGGAAAAACAAGATACTTTTCGCTGGCGCGAAGAAGCTTCTTTAACATCAATTGCTGGGTTTCTAAAACAGTATCTGCAAAAAAAACAGCATCCTTTAGCTAATTTTAAAACTATTAGTCAGGTGCTGGTGGTGCAGAGGTCTCCCGGTGGTCGAGTTTTGCAAATGAAGGTAGAAACTGACTTGGGGACAATCGATATTGATAAAGACGAAATTCGCAATGCTTTTTTCCCTCCCATCAGCACTTTGTTTTACCTAGATCCGATTTACAATCCAGACAAAACCCTCAATGGCTATGCTTTTGTCGGAGGTGGCTTCGGACATGGGGTGGGAATGAGTCAAACGGGTTCTTACAATTTGGCTAATTTGGGCTGGAGTAGCGATCGCATTCTCAGCTTTTATTTTCCAGGCGCTCAAGTTGTCCCGCTGAATGATGGGATTACATTTTGGCGACCTGAGAATCCATAGGCATCAACAATAATTAGTGTAGAACAAGTATCCAACCTATTCTTAAAAAGCTTTTTCCCAGATGTCTAACATATATTTAGGGACATGGCAGTGCCATGTCCCTAACTGACATTACCTCTGTTTGACCAGATTTCAGTGTAGCCATCAGCTCAAACAACTATTGATTAATAGCTTGGAGTGACAGCCGAAGGCTGAGGCTGTTTTTAGTACAGCGATTCTTCTTTGTGAGTTTCGATGGTGCAATCAGACTTAGGATAGGCGACGCAGGTGAGGACAAATCCAGCCTCAATTTGGTCATCATCCAAGAAAGATTGGTCTGATTGATCGACTTCCCCTTTGGTGATTTTGCCGGCACAGGTGGAACAAGCACCAGCGCGACAAGAGTACGGGAGGTCTAGTCCTGCTTCTTCGGCAGCGTCGAGAATGTAAGTATCCTCGTCAACTTCAATGGTTTGGTTAATTCCTTCAGCTTCGCTGACGAGGGTAACTTTGTAAGTTGCCATGCACTAATCCTCTCAAAAATTCAACAAGATATATAAGCTTTCCTAATGGAAACTTCAAAGCTCTATTAGCTCTGAGGTTTGCTCTTAGGTTGGTTCTCTCTCTGATAGTAGGGGAAATAAGGGAGGTTGCAACACTCATTTACAAAAAATTTGAATGGGATTAGTTATAATTTTTTCTAATTTCATCTTGATTACTTATACCTGCTGTAGTTTCTCGGCATGAGGAGGAAATATATAGTTGAATGGCATCAAGATTTGGGTCGAAAATCCCGCGATCGCATTTTTACACCAATTCAAGATTTGGGAGATCGAGCTGTAAAGCTTTGTGGCGCTTGTTTTTAGCAATTTTTGAAAATGTGACATCTAAAATCCTATGACAAATATTGATACTCGATCGCCTTTTTCGGTCAATGCTCCAATTAGGGTGGGGATTGTGGGCACTGGTTTTGCTGCTAAGTTGAGAGCCGAGATGTTGCAAACTGACGCAAGAGTTGACTTAGTGACAGTGGCGGGTCACACCCCCGACAAGACGGAAGCATTTTGTGAAGCCTTCGGCGCGGAGGCTGCGGTTTCTTGGCGCAAGTTGGTGGAAAGGAACGATTTGGATTTGGTGATTGTGTGTACGGTGAATCGGGATCACGGGGCGATCGCGATCGCGGCCTTGGAAAACGAAAAGCACGTTGTGGTGGAATATCCTCTATCTTTAGATATATCTGAGGGAGAAAGGGCGATCGAGCTAGCCACCCAAAAGCAAAAACTCCTGCACATCGAACACATAGAATTATTAGGTGGCTTACACCAAGCCATCAAAACATCTTTGCCCTTAATTGGCAAAGTTTTTTACACCCGCTACGTTACTATTACAGCTCAACGTTCAGTACCTAAGCGTTGGACTTATCAACATTCGCTATTTGGGTTCCCATTAATTGGTGCAATTTCGCGACTACATCGATTTACCGATTTGTTTGGAGAAGTGACAAGCGTGAACTGTCAAACTCAATTTTGGGACACTCAGCCAGATTTTTATAAAGCTTGTTTGTGTAACGCCCAGTTACGCTTTGCGAATGGAGTTTTTGCGGAAGCTGTTTATGGAAAAGGCGAAACTTTTTCGCAGTCGGAAAACGTTTTTACAATTTACGGAAAAGAGGGAACGCTGGTTTTTACTCCCGAATCCGGTCAATTAATTCAGGGCGAAAATAGACAAACAATAGAAGTTGGAACGCGGCGCGGTTTGTTTGCTAAGGATACAGATATGGTGTTGGAATACTTGTTAAATGGTACGCCTTTGTATGTGAATAATGCTAGTAGTTTGTATGCTTTGAAGGTGGCAGATGCGGCAAGGCGATCGAGTGAGATCGGGCAAAGCGTAGCTGCGGGTAAAAAAGCATCAATTAAGCGGGCAGAAGATTCGTGAGCCGACCCACTCTATCTCAGGACAGATGTAAAGCCGAGATTATTTGTATTCAATACTACTAATTAACTAAACTTTTAGGAAAATAGTAATGTTAGATATTGATGAAATGAGTTCAAAAGAAATAGAGCAACTTCTACACACAGTAGGATACGGTCATCTTGGCTGCATACACGAAGGCAAACCCTACGTGATGCCCATGAATTATTATATTGAAGAACAGGAAATCTACCTGTTTACCACGATCGGCATGAAGACTCATGACATAGATGCCAATCCAGAAGTCTGCCTACAGGTAGAAGAAATTCAGGATGCACTTCATTGGCGCAGCGCGATCGTCAATGGTAGAGCCTCCCGTCTCACTATCAAGGAAGAGATCGATCGAGCCATGCACTTCATCCAAGAGCGCAATCCCATGCTGTCACCTGCGATCGATCGCACCTGGATTGATGCTGAGGGACGTTCAGAGGCGATCGCCATTTACCGCATCCACGAGACTGAAATGAGTGGACGCACGACTGATGGAGTCAGCAGTCACTAAAAACTTAGATATTGCACCATTTGCAATCAGCTTTGCTATGACAGGCTCTCCTGTCCACCCCACTATAAATTAACTCTTTGTGGAACAGGAAGTCGGACTTGTTAAGCGAGAATTATCCCGTGAAAAATTAGGGATGATCTACCTCTGAGGATATGCAGCTTTTAAACCTAAGATAGATGACAAAAAATCCTGCTAATGAAAAAATAAATAAAAACTCAAAAAAAAAACAATAATAATAAGAAATCATCATGGTGAATAAAATGGAAATTACCAATAAGATTGAAATAAACAAATCTGTGCCCCGCGAGCGATGGGGTGAATTTTTCGATCAGTTTACCGATGGCAATCGCGGCCGGCATATCTCGATCGAAATCATCGGTTCAGAACTCGGTGATGCAGAACTGATTAAGAACGCACCTTTAATGGCGATGGTTTACGATCGCCCCGGCAAAGGAGATGATTTGGTAATTGAAGTGGGCAAAGATGAGGTGACTTACGCTCACACGATCGATTCACCAACCGAAGTTTTAACCGGACAAAACTCAAACGGTGTGGTGATAGCGCTTCGGATTAGCGATGCTGCTGGGACACAAACATTAATCGAGCTACAAGCTAGTTGACCGGGTTGAGCTGGTTGAGCTTAAACACCACCCAATGTTTCCTGTTTAACCGCTCCAAAATATCAAAGCGATCTCTCAAGGGCTGCGATTAGAGTCCAACGGTGAAATTGGTTCGACTAATATCTCACCACGGGCCGTGGCCACTGAGTTGACTACGACGGTTAGCGATGAAAATACAACAACTAACATGAAACAACGAAAACTCGGCAATCAAGGATTAGTAGTCTCAGAGTTAGGACTCGGCTGCATGGGGATGTCCGAGTTCTACGGGACAACCGATGAGTCAGAATCGATCGCCACCATTCACCGTGCGTTAGAGCTAGGCGTGACTTTGCTAGACACCGCTGATATGTACGGTGTCGGTAACAATGAAGAATTAGTGGGCAAAGCGATTAAAGGCCATCGCGATCGAGTCATTATCGCTACCAAGTTTGGCAACGTGCGCGGTAGTGACGGCAGCTTTCAGGGAGTCAACGGCAAACCCGAATACGTGCGCTCTGCTTGTGATGCCAGTCTCAAGCGTCTGGGCGTAGATGCGATCGACCTTTACTACCAGCATCGAGTCGATCCCCATACTCCGATCGAAGACACCGTAGGCGCAATGGCGCAGCTCGTCCAAGCCGGAAAAGTTCGCTACCTCGGCCTTTCCGAAGCCGCCAGCGCCACCATCCGCCGCGCCCAAGCAGTCCACCCTATTTCCGCACTACAGACAGAATATTCCCTGTGGAGCCGGGAGCCAGAAGCCGAGATTTTGCCCTCCTGTCGAGAACTAGGGATTGGGTTTGTGCCTTACAGTCCTCTGGGGCGCGGGTTTCTCACAGGCAAAATCAAGAGCTTGGACACGCTATCTGAAGGAGACTATCGATCGCAACGCTATCCTCGCTTTCAAGGCGACAATTTCCAGCAAAATCTAGATCTCGTCGAGCAAATCGAGCAAATGGCAGCCGCTAAGGGCATCAAAGCCGGACAGTTAGCGCTGGCTTGGGTATTAGCCCAGGGCGAAGACATCGTGCCGATTCCAGGCACCAAACGTCGCACCTACTTGGAAGAAAACATTGCCACAGCCGATGTGGCGCTGACTCCAGCAGAACTAGACAAGCTCGCCAAAGCGCTGCCATTAGGAATTGCCGTGGGCGATCGCTACCCCGATATGAGCAGCGTCAATCGTTAGGATGTCGCGCCAGTAATTGCATTGCAGTTAAATTAGCAGGTGGACATTACTACTGCTAAATTATCAACAAATCCTCACGAGCACAATCCATGAAAACAAACGCCTACGCAGCCCAAAACGCCACGAATCCACTCGCACCCTTCAACTTTCAACGCCGCGAAGTCGGCAAGCACGATGTCGCGATCGAAATTCTATATTGCGGCGTGTGTCACTCCGACTTGCATACCGTCCGCAACGAATGGCAAAACACCACATACCCTTGCGTACCCGGCCATGAAATCGTTGGACGGGTGGTAAAAGTTGGAACCCACGTCAAAAAATTTAAGGAAGGCGACACCGCAGGAGTCGGTTGTATGGTCGATTCCTGCCGGACTTGTGCCAACTGCGAGGAAGACTTAGAACAGTTCTGTGACAACACCATCTGGACCTACAACTCCCCCGACAAACACCTTGGTGGCATGACTTTCGGGGGATACTCTGACAGCATCGTCGTAGATGAAGCGTTTGTGCTGCAAGTTCCCAAGAATTTGAATCTCGCTGCCGTCGCCCCGCTGCTTTGCGCTGGAATCACCACTTATTCCCCATTACGCCACCACAATGTTACCAAAGGTCAGAAAGTTGGTGTGGTGGGACTCGGTGGACTGGGACACATGGGGGTGAAATTGGCGAAGGGTTTCGGTGCCCATGTCGTCGTATTCACCACCTCGTCGAACAAAGTTGAAGATGCCCTGCGCCTGGGAGCAGATGAAGTTGTCAATTCTAAAAATGCCGACGAGATGAAAAAACATCTCAATAGTTTCAATTTCATTCTCGACACTGTATCGGCGCCACACGACATCAACGCCTACCTCATTCTATTAAAACGCGATGGCAACCTCACCCAAGTTGGCGTACCACCCGAACCGCTTTCTCTTAATGTCGGTACCTTGATCTTTGGTCGGCGCAGTCTCAGTGGCTCCCTGATTGGCGGCATCAAAGAAACTCAGGAAATGCTGGATTTCTGCGGCAAGCATAACATTACATCCGACATCGAACTCATCCCCATTCAGAACATAAATCAAGCTTACGATCGCCTGGTGAAAAGCGACGTCAAATATCGCTTCGTTATTGATATGGCATCCTTGCAAGAGGCCGGGTAGCAGTACCCGCTCTGATAAAGTAGCGATTTTAATCGCCATGTAGTTGTTCATCCCAGTGGCTAAAGCCGCTGGGTTTCCGAACTCCCATTTATTAACATCAAGGATAAAAATCATGACAGATATGATGAGCCGCGAAATTCAGCTAGTCTCCCGCCCCAAGGGGATGCCCACCGCAGATAATTTTACGATCGCCCAAACAGAAATCAAGCCTCTTCAAGATGGGCAGGTACTCGTTCGCAATCGCTACATTTCGGTAGATCCGTATATGCGCGGACGCATGAATGAGAGCAAATCCTATGTTCCGCCCTTCGAGTTAGGCAAAGCGCTAGAAGGCGGCGCAGTCGGCGAAGTCATCGAATCGCGCGCCCAGGAATTCAAGCCCGGTGATATTGTCACTTCCAACTTGGGCTGGCGGGAATACTTCATTGCAGCGCCAACAGAGTTGCATCCCGTTAGCAGCGAAATTCAACCGCTCTCAGTTTACTTGGGCGCGATCGGCATGACAGGGATGACGGCTTGGGTGGGGTTGAATTTGGTAGAGGTGAAAGCCGGCGATGTCATTTTTATTTCCGGTGCGGCAGGTGCGGTGGGAAGTGTAGCCGGACAACTGGCAAAATTGCGCGGATGTCGTGTCATCGGGTCCGCCGGTTCAGCCGATAAAGTCAAGTTTCTACTAGAAGAATGCGGATTCGATCGCGCTTTCAATTACAATTCCGGCCCTATCCTCGAACAATTGAACCAGGCGGCACCGGACGGAATTGATGTTTATTTCGATAATGTCGGAGGCGAAACCCTCCAAGCGGCGCTGTCGGCCCTGCGGGTACACGGCCGGATTATCGCTTGTGGCGGCATCTCTGGTTACAACAAGCCGCAGCCTGGCCCAAACAATCTATTTAATATGATTGGCAAACGGTTGACAATGAAAGGGTTGCTAGTTCGCGATTGGCTCGATCGTCAAAGCGAATTTGAACAGGAAGTGGGCGGTTATTTTCAAGCTGGCAAATTGAAAAATCAGGAAACAGTGGTAGTAGGAATTGACCAGGCGGTGAGCGCGTTCATCGGTCTTTTTGAGGGAAAAAATGTCGGGAAAATGGTTGTGAAGTTGGACTAGGTGGCGACCCATTAGTGTCAACTTAATGTCAAGAATAGTATTAGTATAAAGTCTACTGATTGGCTCAGATCCCCCCTAACCCCCCTTAATAATTGGAGTTTAGACTAAGCAAGTCAAAAAGTGCGATCGTAAGCGAGACTAGCTCGCAGTTCTCAAGAACGGCAATGGTCGCTGGCGAGCTGCTATCAGACTCAACCATAATCTAAAGACCAGCGACCGTTGACGTTCTCCGAGACTTGCAATTCGAGAAAAAAACTGTCTGCGATAGTTTCAACAGACAGCGTAAGGGTAGAAAATTGAGAATTCAGCTAAAAATCTCAAATCTACCTGCAATGAAGTTAGAACAATATATCCAACAACTATCACAAGTAGAACGTCCAGTATTAGCGATCGATCATACAGCATGGTTAAGACCCCATGCACGTACCCTCAAAGAACGTACCTATGAACATCAACCTACAGCCTTACCTCACGGCATACCTGTTGGTATCGGTCAGGGATATAGTACGATCGCACTGATACCTGAAAGTATAGCAACCGCCAAGGTGGTTAAGGCATAACTTTGGGGTAAGGGCTCTCGCATTCGGGCAGATAATTTATGGGTTTTACTCAAGGATTTTGGGCCCGAATGCGAGAGCCCCTACTGCCTTAATCGCCTTGGCGGTTGCTATAGTGGCAGTTGGGCGCTGCCGTTAAGACACGAACGTATTAGTTCATAGGATTTGATGATTCTAAAAAAATATAGCGATAATATTCTATGTCTAGTTGTGACCAAATGTCAAATATTTTTAATTTTTATAATAAAATTGCAGAATAACTGTTAATTGAGCGTCAGATACAAGCTTAATTGATACTTATTTACCCATAGCTACCGTAGCCACAACAGAATAATGCTACCATCATAAATTGTGAACATTAACTCTGTGTTCTCTCTGTCCTCTGCGGTATAAAAAAAAAGAATGTTGAAACTTTACCAATATTCGATGTCGGGGAATTGCTACAAAATCCGCTTGCTGTTAACTCAGATTCATCTTCCCTTTGCCACGCTAGAAATTGACATTCTCAAAGGAGAAAGTCGAACTAAGGAATTTTTGCAGAAAAATCCCAACGGGCGGATTCCGGTGTTAGAAATAGAACCGGGCAAATTTCTATTTGAATCCAATGCAATTATGTTTTATTTGAGCGAAGGTACTGAGTTTTTTCCCAATGATAAATTTGAAAAATCTCAAGTCATGCAGTGGTTGTTTTTTGAACAATATAGCCACGAACCTTTTATTGCAACTTCTCGTTTTTGGTATTTGACTGGTAAAAGTGAGGAATTCCAGGAAGCACTTAAGCAAAAACAAGCACCGGGTTATGCTGCTTTGGGAGTGATGGAACGGCATTTAGAAACAAATGACTTTTTTGTAGCCGATCGCTATACCATTGCTGACATCGGTTTATTTGCTTATACTCATGTTGCTGGGGAGGGAGGATTCGATTTAAGACGATTTCCAGCAATTGAATCTTGGATCGATCGCATCAAAAGTCAGCCCGGATATATCAACATCGCAACTTAAGCCTGGTTGCCTGTTCGTGGGACATTTGCGTTAACCTAATTGAAAATCGTTTGTACCGCCATCCCCAAATAAATTCATGCTTGCCCGCATTCTTGAATTAGCTACTACCCTTGCACCTCGCTTAATCGAAATCCGCCGCCACATCCACTCTCACCCCGAACTCAGCGGGCAAGAATATCAAACAGCGGCCTATGTAGCTGGTGTTTTAGCTTCCAGTGGAGTTCATGCGATCGAAGGAATTGGCAAAACCGGTGTCATCGGCGAGATCAAAGGCCATAGCAACCAGTCGCGCTGGCTAGCAATTCGTACCGATATGGACGCTTTGCCGATGCAAGAACGCACCAACTTGGAATTTGCCTCGAAAAACCCAGGAGTCATGCACGCTTGCGGCCACGACATCCACACCACCGTCGGTTTGGGCGCGGCGATGATATTAGCTCAGTTGGAAGAAAAATTACCTGGTCACGTCCGCTTCTTGTTTCAGCCGGCGGAGGAGATAGCCCAAGGCGCGCGTTGGATGATTGCAGATGGGGCGATGAAAGACGTTGAGGGCATCCTGGGAGTGCACGTTTTTCCGACGATTCCCGGCGGTGCGATCGGCATTAGGCACGGGGCACTGACGGCGGCGGCGGATGACCTAGAATTGATTGTCATGGGTGAATCCGGCCACGGCGCGCGTCCCCACGAGGCGATCGATGCAATTTGGATAGCTTCGCAGATTATTACTACTTTGCAGCAGGCGATTAGTAGAATGCAAAATCCATTGAGGCCTGTGGTTTTAACCATCGGGCAAATTAGTGGGGGACGAGCACCTAACGTGATTGCCGATCGCGTAAAATTATTAGGCACGGTGCGATCGCTCCATCCTGAAACCTACGAAAAACTACCAGCTTGGATCGAACAAATTGTGGCCGGTGTCTGTCAAACTTACGGCGCAAAATATGAACTCAACTATAAACGTGGTGTACCGGGAGTGCAAAACGATCCCAGTCTCACCCAATTACTCGAAGCAGCGGCTTTAGAAACTTTAGGGCGATCGCGCGTCCAGATTTTACCAGAACCATCCCTCGGCGCGGAAGATTTTTCAATGTATTTAGAACACGCACCGGGAACCATGTTTCGCCTGGGAGTTGGATTAAAAGATCGACCCAATTATCCTCTCCATCATCCGCAATTTGAGGTCGATGAAGCCGCCATAATTACTGGGGTTGTGACCTTAGCCAGTGCTGCTTACAAATATTGGAAACAAAAATAAGAAATCAGACGGCGGTTGAAACCAGGTTTATACAAACGATGTCAGCCGGACGCGGACTGAATAAGATAACATGATTTCAACTAAAATCGGCAAGATTATTGTTGGGTACAATCCCGGCCTTAAGCAAGAAGTTAATATGGGTGGGATTAATAATCAGAATTTTGTTCAAATCCCCTTCTAGAACTTTCGTGGGAAACTCAAATCTCTTTGCGAACGATATGGACTTCTCTATCAAGAAATAGAAGAATCTTACACCAGCAAGGCCAGTTTCTTGGACAGAGATGAAATTCCCGTTTACTCATGTAATTCTTTTCAACTCAATCCGGCAATAATATTGACACTCATCGCCAGAATCGCAGTGTTAAAAAAGAAAGACAACACGCTATGCAACAAAACTAAAGACCTCATAGAGCGAGAAGTCGTCTGCACATCAGCAACTTGGCAAGTCATCCCCACCCCAAAGGAAAAATAGAGAAAATCCTTGTAGTCAGGTGCCTCGTCCCCCGGAAAATCTAAACCCTTGACCGGCTCAGATTTGATGTGATGCGGCTTTCTGGGGTTTTGGTAGTAGGCGTGGGCATAGTGCATGGTAAAGATAGTATGCACCAGCAGCCAAGACCCAACTATGGTCAAAACCGAAAGCCCCAAGTGCAGAACTAGCAACTTGGAGTCCAGGCCTTTGGTATCGTGCAGCAGGAAGAATATGGCGAGGACGCTAGCACAAGCCGCTGCCAAGATCAAGCTGAGGATCACCGCGCGACCAGCGTCGAGCTGTTGTGCGTGGTGGCGCATCATTTCTGGGGTGGCTTGCAGCATGAGCAGCAAAGTCAAACCCAGGAAGCTGACCAGGCCGGTGTCCCAAATACACAGAGCTCTCGTCAGCTTGAGATAGTCTGGTGGTAGTAGAAACCCCACAGCCATAGCCAACAAAACAGAGACCAAGAGGCGATGCCGGACTGTCCAGAGCCAGTGCGTCTTATATAGGGACTGGTTTTTCACAATTAGATTTATACCAAGTTAGGCAGAGTAGATGTCAAGGAATCCACATGATTAATGCTATTTTGGCAGTTTTTGCCCAAAAATTAACTGGACTTTGGTGGTGCGAGACTTCTCCTGCCTTTGGATAGATCGATCGCCCTCCACATTCTGGATACAGTGGGAAAAATGTAAATATGCGGTTTAACACTATGGCATCCTCCCAACCCCTCAAAGGCATTGAGTTAATCGACTGCGCTAAAGCCAACGCCCCACAAGGTATTGCCACAGCAGCCCAACTTTGCGGCTATGGTAGTGACTTTCATACATTCGATCGCGAACTTAAGCTAGCTTGCCAAAACATCGGCGTCCAATTCCAGGAATTGAGCGACTTGATTACGGATCAGCAGATGATGCAATCAGGAATGGGCATAGAGGTGGCCTCAGAACTGTAGAATCAATCTTCCGCATCTCACCCCACCAGTTCGATGGAATCTAACCTTCGGAGCAAACCAGTATTTTGACACTCCCTGTGCTGAAGCAACAGGGATTCTTAAGACCACAATGTGACTGTGCTAGCTGTTGAGGCTAGAATATCTTGCATAGGAGATTCCGACTCTTGGTATGAGTCGCGTTACTTTCCTGGTTAGGAGTGCTTTCTGGAGGGTGCTGAGATTGTTAGGAGGACTGTTGTGTCAGACCAGCAAGACCGAATTTTACGTTTATTTATAGAGGAGGCTAAGGAGCACCTCGATACTCTAGAAAATGGTTTGGTGGATTTAAAGTCCACGATGAAAGACCCCGAAAGCCTTCAAGAGATGTTTCGAGCCGCCCACTCAGTCAAAGGTGGGGCGGCGATGCTGGGCTTGGATAGTATTAAAACAACCGCTCACAGATTGGAAGATTGTTTTAAGATTCTCAAGGACGGGCCCGTTAAACAGGTTGACCAAACAGCAGAATCTTTGTTTCTCAAAGGAGTTGATACGCTTAAGGATTTGGTGCAGCGGATGTCGGGGCCTTTTGGGTTGAGGAATGAAGAGGGAGAGAAACTGGTCCAGCAAATCATGCCGGCCTTTGCTCAACTGGAAACTCACCTCAATAACTTAGTTTCTGGCAAAGTTGCTGGGGTGGCGGCTAAGTCTGGTTCGTCTGGGGCTGCTCCCACAGTCTCGACGACAAATTTTACAGCTTCGGTGATGGTGTTACTCAAAGAAATGTTGCAGGTGTTCAAGGCGAAAGAGTCGGCTGCTACTCGCCAGCAGTTGTCTGATTTGTGTGTTCGTCTGTATAAGTTGGGAACCGGTATCGAAACTTGGCAAAGTTTAGTCAAAACCGCTAGAGTGGCGATCGCCAATCCGAAAAACTCTTATAAAGTGTTAGCTCCACTGATTATTAAGGAACTTAAGGATGCTGGTGATTTGGTGCAAGGGGGGAAAGTCAAGGCGATCGCTCCGAGTAAAAATTTACTGCTTTTGGCAGCATCCCCACAAGTAGCGGCCAGCGTTCCAGCAACAGCCCCAGCGTCTGAGTCCATAGCACTTCCTGCGGAACCGAAGGCGGTAGTCAAGCTTTTGCTCAAAACTTTTAACAAAAAGCAACTCTCGGAAATAGCTAAGTTACTGATTCACGCTATCAAATCTTCTCCCTAGGACTTGGGATGCTAGAAGGTGGAAGGATGTTAGGTTTGAAGGCTTTTTTAAGGGCCAATTTCTCTGTTAGGAATTTCTTAATTGCAGAAATCATGGATTTTGTGGCATTTTCCTTCTTCCATCTTCCATCTTCCATCTTCCTTTGTCCTTCTGCTATACCTTTGGGCCACCCTGCGTTAGAATTAAGGAAATTAGGGTCCGCGTGCAACGTTGTACGAGAGTTAAAAATCGAGCAGGCTTTAGAAGGCGGTAGCTGTGAAACCAATTCGTTCATTAGAAGATGCTTTAAATCGCTGTCAGGCGATGGGAATGCGCTTGAGCCGCCAGCGTCGATTTATTCTCGAACTCCTGTGGGAGGCGCAAGAACACCTCTCAGCGCGTGAAATATACGATCGCCTAAATCAACAAGCACATTCGATCGGTCACACATCTGTGTATCAAAACCTCGAAGCCCTATCTAGAGAAGGGATTATTGAGTGCATAGAGCGATCGGAAGGACGATTGTACGGCAATGTCAGCGATTCTCACTCTCACGTCAATTGTCTGGATACGTCTCAGATTCTCGACATTCATGTGGAATTGCCCCCAGACTTGATCGCACAAATTGAACAACAAACGGGAGTTCGGATCGTAGATTACCGGATCGACTTCTACGGCTATCGATCGCCCGAATCAACGACACAAGGCCCACTCCCCAACGGCTCGTAAAAAATTGGGTGTTGAGTGCAAATCTCCACAGTTGAGCAGTTGCAAATTGCCAACGCGATCGAGCATCTTTGCAGCATGAATTATTATCTCCCCTGTTGAGAATGCCGGGGAGTATGTCAATTACTGTATAATTTAGCTGCGTTTGATTACCAAATGCACAAGCGCATTACAGGATAGGCTGAAGTAATGGCGAGACGACAATCTGACAAATTCTCAAGACCAGAGACATACAACCACCCCTCGGAACCGACAGCAAAATTAAGTGCAGACTCGGTTACAGGGGATGATGGCTCGGAAGCCATAGCGCCACCGATAGTCGAAACTAGAAGAAGTTTTTGGCAGTGGCAGCTCATCTGGCTGACAGTCCTGGTGGGCTTTGGAGTAACGGGTGTAGCAGCATTTCTGTGGTTGCTGACGATGCCACCGCCTCCCAATTGCCAGCAACTTTCGCCACTAGCAGCCGACGGAGAGCGGCTTTATTGCGCTCAGCAAGCGGCTAAGTCTGGGAAACTGGAACAGCTAGAATCTGCGATCGTCCTGGTGCAGGCTTGGCCCAAAGAACACCCACTCTACTCCCAGGGCCAACATTTGGTAGGAGAATGGTCGAAAGCAATTTTGGGATTTGCCAAAGCAAGAATCGAGGCGGGGGACTTGAAAGGTGCAATGGACATTGTGGGAAAAATTCCCAAAACGAGTCCGTCTTACCCGGAGGTACAGGAGGCTGTTACCGCTTGGGAAAAAAATTGGCAGGAAGGTCAAAAGCTCTACGATACTGCTCAAGCAGCTTTGAAAGTAGACGATTTAAGAAAAGCCTGGGATTACGCTCAAGCTCTGTTTAAACTGGACAATATTTTCTGGAGTCAGAAACGCTACAACGAGTTAGTCCAGCAGATAGCTGTGGAAAGAAACGGCTGGCAGCGCTTGTCCGAGGCGAAGGAGTTGGCGAAGGATGAAACTCCGCAAAAGTTTGCAGAGGCGATCGTCTTGGCTAGAAAAATAGACTCGAAACTGTTTGCGCGCGCCAAAGCAGAGGAGGAAATTGCAGGGTGGAGTAAGATTTTGCTGGCAATGGCGAATAAACGCTTGCAGGCGAAGGATTTGAACGGGACGATCGAGGCGGCTTCTGTGGTGCCACCGGATTCACCTCTGTTTGCCGAAGCCCAAGATTTGATGCAGTTCGGTAGGGCTGTGGCGGTGACTTGGAATCAGTCGATTACCACGCCTCTGGGGGAACATATTTTTAGCTTGCTAGAAGGTCAAGGTGCTGCTAGTAAGATAGCTCCAGGCCGTCCTCTATACCAGAAGGCTCAAGGTCAAATAGAGAGTTTGCAAGTGCAGTTTCAAGATTTGGTGCGGCTGCAAATGGCGAATTCGATCGCCAGTATTGGTCTACCTGGAGCCTTGGAAATCGCGATCGACCAAGCGCAAACCATTGGGCCGAATCAGCCACGACGGGTGCACGCTCAAACTTTGGTGGCTGCGTGGCGCAAAGACATTCAGCGGATAGAGGACAAATCTTTTGTGATGCTGGCCAAGCAGTTGGCTGCACCGGGAACTGTTGAGGGGCTAAAGGGTGCGATCGCTCAGGTAACTCTGATCGCTCAAAACCGCCCCCGCAGGCTAGAAGCCCAAACTCTCCTGGCGAGCTGGACCAAACGCATAGAAATTGTGGAAGATCAGCCGTTTTTGGACGGGGCGCTGGCTCTGGCAAAGCAAGGAAAGCTAAGCGAGGCTATTGATAAGGCTTCCCAAATCAAGAGCGGTAGAACTTTATATGCTAAAGCTCAGGATAATGTCTATCAATGGGTCAGCGACTTGCAAGTGGCTCAAGATCGACCAATTCTGGATCGAGCTGCTGAGTTGGCGTCTCAAGGCAGGTTGGGAGCGGCGATCGATATGGCATCCCAGGTCAGTTACGGTAGAGCTCTGCATTCGGAGGCTGCTAGCGCGATCGGACGCTGGAGTGCGGAACTGAGTGCCAGAAGCGCACCGGTACCTGCGGAACGTCCTCGCCAAGCTGAGCCGGCTTCTGTGGAAGAGTATGCGCCGGCTCCGCGACAGCAGGAATACGCTCCACCTCCTGTGCGGGAGGAATATGCGCCACCTCCTGAACCTGCTCCGGCTCCTGAACCTTATTACCCGCAGGCTCGGCAAGAAGCACCGCCGCCTGAGCCTGAGCCTTACTATCCGCCCGCGCGACAAGCGGAGCCTTATTATCCGCCCGCGCGACAGGAGGAGCCTTACTATCCGCCCGCGCGACAGGAGGAGCCTTACTATCCGCCCGCGCGACAGGAGGCTCCGGCTCCCGCTCCTGAACCTGCTCCGCCTCCGGCTCCCGAACCCGCGCCTCCACCTCCGATCCCGGAGTCGGCTGGTCCTCCAGACCGTAATTTAATTCCAGAGTAATCGGGATTTGACCGATCGCTCCCTGGCCATTGCTCTAGGGAGATAGCTCCAGAAATGCTCTGTCGGTATGTTCTTCTATTCTCTTGCTGTCTTTTACTGTTTGCTGTTTGATGACTAATTTTCAATTGTTGTCGATCGGTAATGACCCCATTTTTCGCCTGGGATTGCGAATTGCTTGCCAGGATTATCCTGATTTGCAAATTTTTGGGGAGGTTTCAACCCTGGTAGAGGCTTTGTTGCTTCTAGAAGGGCGATCGATCGCCAATGGAGGAGCTTCCCCAGCAGATTTGGTAATATTTGATTTTGATACGCCACTGGTGCGATCGGGCGAAGTGGGCCAAGTGGGCGAAATGTCGGCGATCGCCTTTTGTCGCCAGTTAGCCAGTTTGTACCGCGAATTGCCCCTGTTGTTCCTGGGTGCGCCACTGACGGCGGAATCGCGGGCAACTCTACAGGAAGCAGGTGTCAATGGCTATTGTCCTAAAGGTAGAGATATTGCGCTGACAATGGCGGTGATTCGCTTGGTAGCATCGGGTGCAAGTTATTGGCCAGAAGATGTGGCAGTGAACTCGGAAATTCCACTGAATTTAGAGGGAGTTCAATCAATAGAAAACTCTTCAACAGATGTGGAAAAAACTGTAGATTATCAGACAGTTACTACGCCGTTATACCAAAAAATGCTGGCTGATATTTGCTGGTCTGGCTTGCGGCAAATAGACGCAACTTTGGCAGTAGTAAAGGCTGAATTACAAGAGACAAAAGCTACTGGGAACGATGATTTTGGCTCTGTTTTGGATGGTTTATTGCTGAGCGGGCATCACCGAGAATTGCTGGCTGCTCGCTGGGTGGTGAGTCAGTTATTGCCAACACAAAGAAGAAGGGAGAGGGAAGAAATCCCTGGGGTTCAGGGTAAGCAGAGGGGAGGGGGAAGAGGGAATAATCTATTAATTAATTCGGAATTAGTAGTTAAGAATACAGATTTTTTGGTCGATGATTCGACAAAGGGAGGTGATTGGCAAGGTAGTTTATTTGACTCGGTGGCTGCTAAGTTGCAGTTTGATGTGGTGAATTTGAGTGGCGTGCCTTTGGAAATAGATGTTTTGCGATCGACCAAAAAGCTGGAGTTGATTAATTGCATCCTGGGACAATTGAAGCAAGTGCTCGAAGAATTACGTTTTTCTCAGGTGCAGCCAACTCAATTGGCAGAAAAAATGCCTGCTATTTTGCGAAATTTGTGGGCAGATACAATCATCGATTTTTTTGGCAGATACTATACGCTGCAAGTCAGGGAAAATGCAAGTTTAAATGAAGTTGAAACAGATTTAAAAGTATCCAAGAGTTTAGCTGAAAGTGGGGAATTTTTAGGAAAAATAAATGGGGTAGAAGTTGTCCCAGTGCTACTTTCTGACCGGGAGGATGTTGGGGCGGAAATTATTGACAAAATACCGCTGGCAGTTGATTTTTTTGCACATTTGCTATTTGAAAATCCCTTGATTGTTGATAATAATTCTTGTCTGGCTGGGAGTCCTGAAGCAATGCAGCGGGCTGAATATTTGTTGGAAAATTTGGTAATTCAAGTTGCTAGTGGAGTGGTGCAGCCTCTGCTAAACAATTTTGGGAATGTTGAGGAAGTTAAGCAAAATTTTTATGACGGAAAGTTAATTTCGACACGAGAGATTGAGCGGTTTCGGAATAATTTATCTTGGAAGTATCGCTGGGAAAGTTATTTTGTGGAACCGAAGGCTATTTTTGAGAGTAGGTTTTGGCTGTTTGTGTTGAGGGATTCTGGAATTCAGAGAGTTTGTATTTATGCTCCCAGAAATATGGAGTTAGCACGGCTTTCTGGATGGCAGTTGGCGTTGACTTTGGTGCTGGAAGCGAGGGATGCGATCGCGCCTAGGCTTCGGGCAGTTGTTTCGCTGTTTGGTGTGGGTGTTGTTTATGTTTTGACTGAGGTAATTGGGCGGGGAATTGGCTTGGTGGGGCGGGGAGTTATTCAGGGGATTGGGAATTCTTTGCAGGATAGTAAGTTTGGCAAAAATGGGTAGTGGACGGGGAGGGTAGGCATTCTTGGCACTACCCCTACAAAACGATGATTTTTCGGAGAATGAAACAGCCCTGGTACCTTGGGGGGGTGACAAGGGAGTGAGATCAAATCCTCTCTTCATCGTCCTGTATTAATCTCTCTCTTCTCGAACTTCGCGTCCTACCCTACGGGAACGGCTTCGCCGAACGCGCCTTCGCGGTTAAATCACCTGACGATACAACCGGAATTGATATGAGAAAGCAGGCTGCTTGTGATGGCAAGAAAAACCGCGGATTAACGCAAAGAAGATCAGACAGTCCTGGACACACGGGGGGTAAACAACCCGGTTTCTGCGTCAATATCTCAGGCGATAGAGCGACGATTGTTCAAAGAAACCGGGTTTTTTGCGTAGGTTCTGTAAGATTTATCTGCGTTAATCTGCGGTTAATAAAAAACCGTTCCTAAAGGAAAGTGAAATAAGGTCGATCGAGATTTAGATCCGTCACCCCTTGCACACTCGCAATTAGATCGTCAGATTGACCAGCTTTTTTCAGGAAAATGCTAGTCACATTCCCCGAAACCGACAGCGAATAATCTGCCTTAACTCCCGAAAGAACGATCGCATCCTCCGCAGAATTGAAATCACTAATTACCGCATTACCATCGCCGGAATAGTGGATTTTATCACTATCTCCTAGCAAGAAACGGTCTTTTCCTTCCCCGCCAGTCAAAGTATCAAATTCTCCTACTCCGGGAGTAAGTGCGATCGGATCGATACCCGCTAAAGTATCATCTCCTTCGCCACCGCTGACAGCATCATTACCGCTGCCACCCAGCAAGAAATCGTTACCCAACTGACCTAAAACGCTGTCATCTCCAGCATCACCGCCCAGAGAATCATCACCCTTGCCGCCAAAAATTACATCGTTATCATCTCCTCCAAAAACAGCATCCGAGGCGTCATTTCCGTACAGAGAATCATTACCTCCGGCACCTAAAATGCGATCGTTACCTTTACCGCCGTAAACGATATCATTGCCGTTTCCAGCATCGATAAAGTCGTTGCCAGCATTGCCGAATAACGAATCTTCACCGTCATCGCCCAGGATATTGTCAGCACCGTCTAAGCCGAAAATCGTATCGTTTCCAGCCAATCCTTTGAGGGCATCGGCTTGGGAATTTCCGAATAACAAATCGTTGAGCGGGCCGCCATTGAAGGTGGAATCAACGGTAGTATTTGGATTCGGAATCTCAATGGGAAGCGTTAAAATCCGGGGGCCACGAGGTGTGGGGGTGGGAGTGGGAGTCGGTGTGGGTATGACTATGGGTGTGGCAAACTTGCCGAGAATTGTATTGCCGGGAGTACCTGCTACATTTTCGATGAATCCAGTACCGGGAATATTACCGCTAGTAGATGCGAAGAAATTGAGCAGTTCGACATCATTAGCGAGGTTGATTTGACCATCTTTATTGAGGTCTACTACTAAGCTAGTACCGCTACGGCCAATTCCCATGGAACCGGGAGTCAAAGATAAAGCTAAGGTATTACCAGTAACAATGAGATTGTCAGTACCGGCGGCACCTTGAATTTTGCTACCACCGGATTTGGCGGGGTCGAGGATAAAGGTGTCGTTGCCGCCTCCACCGGTGAGGATGTCTGCGCCGCCGTTACCGATTAAAGTTTCATCGCTGCTGCTGCCGACTATGGTATCGGGTAAAGTTGTACCGATGATGAATTCAATACCTTTGAGAGTATCCGTACCTTCGGCTGTGGAAATTCCAGTAGCAAGATTAATGTTAACAGGACTCAGCAGAGTAGCATAGGACACCGTATCGATACCGGCACCGCCGACAATGCTGTCATTGCCCAAACCACCAACTAGGGAATCATCTCCATCGCCACCGTCGAGAGTATCGTTGTCTTCGTTCCCGAACAGAATGTCATTGCCGGCACCGCCAAACAAACTGTCATTCCCTTCGTTGCCGTACAGAGAATCTTTGCCCTCTCCTCCATTGATAATGTCATTGTCCTTACCACCCCAGAGACTGTCATCACCGGCAGCGCCTAACAGAGTATCGTTACCTTCGCCGCCGTCGAGGGTGTCGTTGCCGTCACCGCCGTCGAGATAGTCGTTGCCAATCCCCGTACCGAGAATTACGTCACCCTCCGCCTCACTAATCACAATGAGTTCGTCGCCATTCAACACATCATTGCCAGCGTTGCCGAACAGCGAATCATTGCCTTGATTGCCCTCAATCTCATCGTTGCCGGCCAATCCGTCGATGCTGTCATTGCCACTACCGCCATCGAGAAAATCAGGGCCGGGCGTTGCTTTCAGCGGGAAACTCTTGAGAATAGCGGCCCCTGAGAGGTTGCCAACTTGTTCGATAAAACCATCTCCTTCTTCCAGATTTGGTTCAGCGAAGAAGTCAAGAATCAACAAGTCGTCAGCAGCTTTGAACACCCCATCTTTGTTGAGGTCAATTTCTAAGTCGGTGCCGTTGTTATCGGATCGTTTTACTCCCGCAGTACCTGCTGCAAGACCGATCGCCAGCGTGACACCATTGAGCGTTAAACTATCGATGCCGCTGTCGTCAGCAATGATGCTGCCCCCTGCCGAGGTAGCATTTAAAACGTAGAAGTCATTGCCGATGCCGCCTGCTAGACTGTCTACACCGCCACCGCCTTCTAGGGTATCGTTACCATCATCTCCGTAGAGTTCGTCATTGCCAAGGCCGCCGTTGATACTGTCGTTATCTTCGCCGCCGCTTAGTTCGTCATTGCCGTCACCGCCAGCTAAGGTATCGTTACCATCGCCGCCATCTGCGATATCGTTGCCAATACCGCCAGAAATAGAGTCATTACCTTCGTCGCCGAATAAAGAGTCATCGCCGGCATCTCCTGTGATAGTATCGGCACCATTTCCACCGAAAACTTCGTCGTTTCCGTCGCCGCCGGAGAGCAAATTATTGCCCAATTCATCGTCTAGGAAGTCATTTCCCGCACCGCCAAAGAGGCTGTCATTTCCTGCGCCGCCATTTAAGTAATCATCTCCGGCATTGCCTAGAATGGAGTCATTTCCTGCTTCACCGAAAATTTCATCGTCACCTGCAAGGCCGTCGATGGTGTCGTTTTGCGGACTACCTTCGATCGCATCAGCTTGGGGAGTTCCCAATATTATCCCCGAAGCCGGAGTCGTCGATGGAGTTGTCGATGGAGTTGTCGATGGAGTTGTCGATGGAGTTGTCGATGGAGTTGTCGATGGAGTTGTCGATGGAGTTGTCGATGGAGTTGTCGATGGAGTTGTCGATGGAGTTGTCGATGGAGTTGTCGATGGAGTCGTCGATGGAGTTGTCGATGGAGTTGTCGATGGAGTTGTCGATGGAGTTGTCGATGGAGTTGTCGATGGAGTCGTAGATGGAGTTGTCGATGGAGTCGTAGATGGAGTTGTCGATGGAGTCGTAGATGGAGTTGTCGATGGAGTCGTAGATGGAGTTGTCGATGGAGTCGTAGATGGAGTTGTCGATGGAGTCGTAGATGGAGTTGTCGATGGAGTTGTCGATGGAGTTGTCGATGGAGTTGTCGATGGAGTCGTAGATGGAGTTGTCGATGGAGTTGTCGATGGAGTCGTAGATGGAGTTGTCGATGGAGTTGTCGATGGAGTCGTAGATGGAGTTGTCGATGGAGTTGTCGATGGAGTCGTAGATGGAGTTGTCGATGGAGTTGTCGATGGAGTCGTAGATGGAGTTGTCGATGGAGTTGTCGATGGAGTTGTCGATGGAGTCGTAGATGGAGTCGTAGATGGAGTTGTCGATGGAGTTGTCGATGGAGTTGTCGATGGAGTCGTAGATGGAGTTGTCGATGGAGCTGCCACAGCAATGACATTTTTCCCTGACTGGGCTGGGGCAACGCCGAGAATGTCAGCGCCAAGCAGGTTGCCGACGTTTTGGAATTTGCCGCTAGTAGGCAAGAAAAAGTCTTCAATGGTCAAATCATCCGGCGATTTTACCTTGCCGTCAGCATTGAGGTCGATCACCAAATCGTTACCTTCTTTGGCAATCCCGTTCTGTCCCGCTGCGAGGGTTTTTGTTAGAGTAAGCTTCGGCAACTTAGAGTCCTGCAATGTTGCGAGGGTGCTGGGCAGCGTACTGTTGGAGAGGATTAAATTATTGGCGACACCACCAACATTTTTGATTTTGCTGCCTTTGGCTGTCGTGGCATTGAGGATGTAAGTAGTGTCTCCAATCGCTCCAACTAGAGAGTCGCTACCGCCGCCGCCGATGAGGGTGTCGCCGCTACCGGAGGCGGTGCTGTAAACAGCGACGAGGGTGTCGTTGCCGCGGCCGCCGAAGAGGGTGTTGGCTGCATCGTTGCCGACTATTAAGTCATTTCCTTCGCCGGCAAAGGCGTTCTCGATAATGCTGCCGGGGGCGATGGTGAGGGTTTGATCAGAGAGTTTTATTTTTCCTGTCACATCGCGGCCGGGTAGGGTACTTGTTGAACCGGGCGCTAGGTTGACGATAACGTCATCGGTGATGGCGGCAACGTTGATGATGTCGTTGCCACCGTTGGTGTCGCTGAGAGTTTTGCGGGCAGTATCGGTGAAACTTGCGAACTCGTTGGTGTAGATGTAGGTGTTGTCGGTAATTAAGTCGTCGCCGTACAGCCGTAAAGTTGCACCTTTGAGTATGCCAGTATTTTTGCCGCTGGTCTTAATTGCCTCCTTTTTTTCTTCGTCCGTAGGGTCTGCTCCTACAGCTATCTTCTCGTCTGGTTGCAGATTTTCCGATCGATTTTTTTTGTCTCGGTAGATGTTTGCTTTACCAGTATTTTCTGGGTCGTTTTGATTGCTATTATCCGAAATATTCAGCGTCCAATTGCCAAGGCCGTTTTCTCCCCAATGGCGGGCGCTGGTGAAAGTGTAGTTAATGGTTGTGTCTGCGAAGCCATAGTTATCACCTTTTGCTCCGTCGCGGAAATCGACAATACGAAAATCTCCTTTTGTTTCGACTGTTAAAGTTTTTTTGTCTTTCCCAGTGTCTATTTGTGCCCCACTGTAGTAAGGAACACGATCGAGCATTACACTCTTGGTTTTGTCGGGAGATGTCAGCGTAACTACTAAGTCTTGAAATTGACCGTGCTCAATATTCAAGTCTAGTTCGAGCTTGTCGATGTTGATGCCTTGATTAATTGTGAAGGTTCGATCGATCCCTGCGGGGTCATTGTCGGGGATATCTACTGGTGTTGGCAGGGTCAAATTGGCAAGTTGAGATTTCTCATTTTCCGCAGTTGCCGCAGCATCATTTTTGGTAGTTCCAGCAGATCGCGGCTGCCAATTTTCAGCCAACCGTACTGCTGCTGTGGCATCGACTAATCCGAAGCCGTAGTCGTGATTGACGTGGAGTCCGCCGCCGTTCCAGTTTTTCGCACCATTGAATGCCCAGGTATCCTTACCAGAGTCATCTTTTTTTGCATCGGGGTCATTTTTGCGTGCAGAGTAAGCGAGGATTTCCTGAACGTCGCGGTAGCCGAGTTTGGGATTGGCTTGCAGGATTAAGGCTGCAACGCCCGCAACCATCGGCGCCGCTGCTGATGTGCCGTTAAATTTTTTGGTGTAGTTGGGGTCAGAAAAATCTTTCTTACCTTTTGTTTTGTCCGTGTTTTTGCCGTCGTTTTCGCTACGATCGAGTGTGGCAATACTTTGGGGGAATTCGCTGCCGAAGGCTGAGACGAGCAGCGGCGCACCGGGATTGCTGTAAGATGTGACAACTCCCGTATTGTCGATCGCTGCTACAGCTATTACATAGCGGTTGTTCTCGGACTTGCCTGAGTTGACATTTCTACCCCGTTTTGCTGCTCCTTTCTGGGCTGGGTTATTGTCGTCACGCTCGTTTCCCCCGGACCAGGTAAATACCGTGCCTAACTTCTGGCGGCCTTGGGTGACAGAGTTTATGATTCCTGAAATGTTTTCTTGATCTTCCTTTACAGAAAAGTTTTGATCGAAGTGACGGGTGCCACCCCAGCTATTGTTGGAAACGTCTAATTCAGCTTGTGCCTTTAAACTCGAATCACTGTTATTTGATGAGTAACTGGCGATCGTTGCTTCGTAGGCAATACCCACTGTACCGAGATCGTTTCTTCTAGCTCCGATAATGCCAGCTACAGGCGTACCGTGATTATTGTTTTTCTTCTCTGGCAACAAGCCCCCTGTTTCTTTGCTGGGCAGGGAAACGAAGTTGCCTTCAAAATCTTCGTGGTTGAGATCGACACCATCATCAACGACGCCTACTTTGATGCCTTTGCCAGTATAGAACGGCCACAGAGGGAGTACATTGAGGTCGATACCGGGACTATTTTCGACATTCCTATTATTCGGAACTTCCTGTCCGGTGTTGAGCAGCCACCACTGCCCCTCAGCTAGCGTATCTTTTAAGTCGTCTGGTAATTTATTATCAGTCATAACAAACCTCACACTAGAATTTTCTGAACTGCTATGGGCATGGGGAGAGCGCGATCGCACTTATTCGCTAAGACTGGCAATTGATACCTGCATCCCCCATAAGATACATTGTTTTGTACAAATGTTGCGATCGCTCAAGTAATTCCCAGGTAATAAAAATTACCTGTTACAGTTCAAAAATATCCAACTGCATAGAACCCAAGCGATCGCGGGCGGTGCCCTGAGCGTAGTCGAAGGGTTGACTTTCGGTATGTCTATTATTTCTGGTAGTGGCTGTTTGTAGAAGTCGGAAAAGTCGGATCTTTAAAGTCGGAAAAATCGGAAAAGTCGGAAAAGTCGGATCTTTGGCCATGAGAGTGGTTTAGGGTTGACTTTTGAGGGTTGTTGTGTTACAGGAATTGAATTTGCCTTCAGGGGCGATCGAATCCTCCACAGAGTGAATCTCAACACATCAGGGAAGTAGTTCTTCCCTACTTGTGATGCTAAATTGACTGCTATGAGCGCAGCGATCGCCAGATCTCAAATGGGTTCTATAAACATATAGAATTAATCCGCGTTAATCTGCGTTAATTTCCCGTTAAAAATTAGTTATATTTTGCCAAGTAGAACATTTTTTTGCTAAAGTGCGATCGAGCATATAATTCGCAGATGCAGATAATAAACCAATACGCTTGGGTTAATCTCGATCCCCCCTAGCCCCCCTTAAAAAGGGGGGGACAAGAACTTACTCAAAGTCCCCCTTCTTAAGGGGGATGCGAGGGGGATCCGGATGAATAAATAGTTTTAACCCAAGCGTATTGGATAATAATAAACCCTATTTATGTGGTATATTCCTATCCCTAAACAATTTAGGGAAGCTTCCAGAGTCATCGAATCTCAACTTTTTTTGCAGCCAAAACGCCTCGCCATTTTTGAAGCTTGTCTGATCGGCTTAGTGGCTGGATTAGCTGGCGTTTTACTCAAATTAGGAGTGGGATGGCTCGGCAGTTGGCGAGTTGCTACATCAACACTAATTCCAGCAGTAATTTTACTTCCGGCTGTCGGTTTATTGGGCGGGTTGCTGACAGGTTTTTTGGTGGAACGTTGGGCTCCTGAAACTGCGGGTAGTGGCATTCCCCACGTCAAAGCTGCTCTTTCTGGTGTCAATCTTTCTTTAAATTTACGAGTAGCCGTTGCTAAACTTATCACCACTATTTTAGCAGTTGGTTCCGGTTTAACCCTGGGCAGACAAGGCCCTACTGTCCAAATTGGAGCGTCTTTGGCCGACTGGATTGGTCACTTAATGCCAACTTCTCCAGACTACCGCCGACAATTGATTGCTTGTGGCGCTGCGGCGGGATTAGCTGCGGGTTTTAATGCTCCCATTGCAGGAGTTTTGTTTGTCGTCGAAGAACTACTGCACGATGTTTCAGGGCTGACTTTAGGTACTGCAATTATTGCTTCTTTCATCGGTGCGGTTGTCTCACAAATTTTGGGTGGTGATAGTTTAAATCTCAATTTACGAGAGTATCAAACCAGTTTTTCGGCTGGGGAAATTCCGTTTTATATACTGTTAGGAGTTTTAGCAGGCTTCCTGGGAGCTTTGTTCAGTAAAGGAATTCTGGCAGGATTGCAATTTAATAGAAAAACTCTCAAACTTGCCTTGCCTTTTAGAATAGCTTTAGCTGGATTAATTTGCGGTTTAGTAATAGCATTATTGCCAGAAAATTTTCGCAACAATACGGGATTACGCGAGTTTTTATTAACCGGAGAAGCTAGCGGTGTCACAAGTTTAATTGCTTTTATTGCTCACTTTTGTTTGACTATTATCTCGGCTGCTTCAGGAGCACCGGGAGGATTATTTGCGCCTTCCTTAGTTCTGGGTTCTGCCCTAGGTCATATGGTGGGGATATTACAGGAAGATTGGCTTGGTGTTGGTTTGCCGGTCACTTACGCTTTGGCGGGAATGGGAGCTTTTTTTTGTGCGGTTTCTAGGGCTCCGATTACGGCGGTAGTTATTGTGTTTGAAATTACGGCGGATTTCAAGTTGGTGCTACCTTTGATGATTTGTTCTGTAGTTGCTTATTTAGTTGCGGAAAAGGTGGACAGTGGCTCTTTGTACGATCGCCTTTTGGAGTTGAAAGGCATTCAACTGACCAAAGATAAACCAGCCGTTGATGCTTTGAGCGACTTGTACGCAGCTAACGTGATGCAGCGCCAAGTTGAAACTCTTTCGAGTCTACTGACTTTTGATGAAGTGATGCAGGCTTTTTCGCGATCGACTCACCGAGGTTTTCCAGTAGTGGAAGCTGGAAAATTAGTGGGAATTGTCAGTCAATCAGATTTAGCCAATGCCAAACAACGTAATTTTTTGGGCAATGCACTGCTCAAAGAATTTATGACTACCCAGCCAATAACTGTGACAGCAAACGATACTTTAAGCGAAGTTTTACACAGGCTTAGCAAGTACAATCTCAGCCGCTTACCCGTCACAGAAGGACGACATTTAATAGGCATTATTACTCGGAGTGATATTATTCGAGTTGAGTCCAATAGATTGAGCGGAGAAACAAACCAGGGGGCAAGTCCAGAACCTTCTTATGTTGTATATCAAACCAGAGCGCCCCAGGTAGGAAACGGCCGCTTGTTAGTACCGCTCTCGAATCCCTACACAGCACCAGCTTTGCTACGCCTGGCGGCGACAATTGCGCGCGATCGCAACTACGAACTAGAATGCGTGCAAATCATGCTAGTACCCCGCAACAGTTCTCCTTCAGAAACCGCAGTGCGGACAACAAAAGGCCGTCGCCTCTTGCAACAAGCCGAGCGCATCGCCCGCCATTGGAATCTCCCATTACACACCCAAATACGGGTATCTCACGACGTTGCTTATGCGATTTTAGAGACAATTAGGGAGCGACATATCGATCTGATTTTGATGGGCTGGCAAGGCGAAAAATCCACCAGTGGACGCATTTTTGGCGATGTTGTAGATACCGTAATTCGGCAAGCTGGTTGTGAAGTAGTTTTAGTAAAATGGAGCGAAAAGTTATTACAAAAAGGGCAGAAAGGAGACTGGGGAAACAAAATAGGAATCCCGAAAAAAGCATTGAGTCAAGAATCTCTGGATTTAACCAATATAAACATGGTAGAAAATTCCCCATCTCAAATCACACATCCTGAATCGGAAACTGAAGAAATTTCTGCGCCACATTCCCACCTTCAAACCGAGGAATTGGGATTACACACCCTCATGGGATTGCAGCGCTGGCTGGTGCCGATTCGTGGTGGTTACAAGCAAGCGACGGCTTTGCGACTGTTACCTGCTTTTGTAGCGGCGAGTCAAGTACCGGAGATTAGATTATGTCAGGTGCACCAGCCTTCTGTCGCATCACCGAATCGCGATGAATTGGACCAAGCGGCGGAGTTTCTCAAGCGCCAGGTGGGCTGTCAGGTAATTTCAACTTCGGTTTGCGCTAAGTCGGTGTCTGATGCTTTAATTGATTTAGCTCAAAATGACCAGTGTGATGCGATCGTCTTGGGAGCTAGCCGCGAAGGACTGCTCAAACAGGTGATGCACGGGAATATCCCGGAGGCTGTGGCGCGCGGGTGTGAGTGTACAATCATTTTAGTGCGATCGGCAAATTAGTTATTAGTCATTAGTCATTAGTCATTAGTCATTAGTTATTAGTTAGTTGTTATTAGTTATTAGTCTTGTTCCCAGGATGTTCCTGGGAACACATATCTAGAGGCTCTGCCTCCCTGGGATAATTCCTGGTAACGAGTAAACTCAAAACTCAAAAATATTAAAAATGGTTCATTTTAACATCGGATTTCAACACTTCAACTCCTTCACAGATATCACACTCTCCTTAGCTAAAGCCTTAGACAAAATGGGGATTCCTATTTCCGTCGAAGACTCAGAAGTTACACCTCGTATGCAGCGCATTTGCACGGCAGAAGAAAACAGTCTAATCGCCAAGTGGATGAGCAACCATCCATCGGATTTGTTTCAAATAAAATGGTCTCATTACTGGAAACCCTATTTCTTAAAAGAACTCAATGGTCATCTGAATTTAGAGTTTTTTGCCATCAACTATGAATTCGCCACCAACCATGATGAATTCGATTATTGGATGTACGATGCTGTCCACACTTCATCTCACAAACTTGCTGTCAGCGAGTATTCTAAAAATGTTTTAATCCAAGCAGGATGTCCCGCCAATAACATCTCCGTCCTTCCTTTGGGATTCAATCCTTTAATCTCGGAACTATATGCTAAAAAAGCTCCCAAAAACCCACCCTATGTAACGTCTATTCTGCACATGACCAATTCTTTTGATTTCTCTAGATTTGGTACAGATATTGCCATTGAAGCTTTTTGTCAAGAATTTCAACATGAATCTAATGTTGAATTAATTATCAAAGACGGTGGCAATAATCCTGACGTTATCGTAGAAATAATTAGAGATTTTGAACATAGATGTGGTAGGTTTAAACCAAAAGTTGAAATAATACCTAAGTTTCTTGACAAACAAGAACTAGCGAATTTATACTTATCGGCAGATGCTTTTTTAGCTCCCTTTCGTGGCGAGGGTTTTGCCATCAAAATTTTGGATGCTTTTGCCGCAGGTTTGCCCGTGGCGATGCCTCTTTACGGTGGTCCGACCGAGTATGCTAATGTTGATAACTGTTATCCGATTTCTTACGATATAATTCCCGTAGGATTGTGTTATGATACTCATCATCTGAAAATTAGCAATTCTCCTCACTGGGCCGAACCAAATCTTCAGTCTGTTCGAGAGCAATTACGGAACATTGTTGCAGATTCAAGACGTTTTCAGGTGGCTCAAAAAGCCAGAGAGACGGCGGATTTATTTAATTGGGAAGCGACGGGTAAAAAGTTGCTAAGATTAATGAGACAGTTGTTTTAGGAACGAAAGTTATGGCCCTGGAAAGTAAAAGATTTAGAGGGATGTTTGCACCGGGAGAAATTGTACAATTAAAACAGCCTTGTTTTACTCCTGGACGATTGTTTGAACCTGGTAAATATCAGGTTTCTGAATTGCCGGATGTCGCTTTTGATATGGGTTTGGTAGACCATTTACCATCCGTGAAAGGTAATAGTTCACAAACTGTAGATGTTGAAAAACTACAATAACGAGAATATAACCTTATGGTGGTAGAAGAATTGCCTTGGGAGCATCCCGATTTTGCATAGGCGAAGCATGACCGCAGACAATTTATTAGCGATAACCAGAGATTTACAGCGGTCATGCTTCGCCCCTACGAATATATTTGCCAAACACAGATGCACCCATTGCTTTTCTCTTCTTCTTTTTTTTTATTCAACTATCTCGATCTATTTGTGCAATTAATTCATTCAAAACTTTACTAGCTTTGTCATTTTCAATTTGACAAGTTCCGGCATTCATGTGTCCGCCACCACCATATCTTAACATTAAATGTCCAATATTTACCTGAGAAGTTTTGTTAAAAATTGATTTCCCAACGGCGAAAACAGTATTTTGTTGCTTCAGTCCCCAAAGTGCGTGAATTGATATATTGCATTGGGGGAACAAAGCGTAAATTACAAAGCGATTTCCTGCATAAATAATCTCTTCGTTTCGCAAATCTAAAACAACTAGATCGTCATAAACTTTGGCACAACGCTGTAATTGTTGTTTAAAGTTTTCTTCGTGTTCGAAGTAGAGTTCTACTCTTTCTTTGACATCAGGAAGTTCCAATATTTCTTCGATTTTGTGGTTTTTGCAGTAATCAATTAATTCCATCATTAACTGGTAGTTGGAAACAGTAAATTCCTTAAACCTGCCTAATCCCGTTCTGGCATCCATAATGAAGTTGAGCAATACCCATTTTTCGGGATGTAAAACTTCGGATTGGGAAAATTGAGCGGAGTCGGATTTGTCAACAGCTTCCATCATTGCTTCGGAAATTTTGGGAAACTTGGCTGGACCTCCATAGTATTTGTATAATACCCTGGCTGCGGAAGCTGCATAGGGGTCGATGATATGGTTTTTTTGGATTTTTTCGTGTCGGAGAGTTTCGCTGAAATGGTGGTCGAAAACTAGATGAGCACCTTCAACATAGGGTAAATTTGTGGTAATATCGTTGTTGGTTATTTCGATTTTTCCATCCTGCATATCTTTAGGATGCACGAATTTAATTTCTTCGATAATATCGAGTTCTTTGAGTAAAACGGCACAGACAAGACCGTCAAAATCGCTGCGGGTGACTAATCTGTATTTTTGAGTGTCTGACATATGCTTTTGAGAAATTGAGGAACTGATTATCACACAATATAACTTATTACTCGATCGCTTTCCACTATGAACGCTGACCCTTATGCTTGGATAGAGAAGGATTTAGACACTATTCACCGCGCCAATTGGTATCGATCGCCACAATCGATCGAAAGTTGTCCAGGCCCTAGGGTAAAATTAGCAGGGGACTGGCTAATTAACTTTGCTAGCAACGATTATCTGGGACTTGCGGGGGATGATAGGTTGATTCAAGCGGCGATGGCTGCAACTAAGGAATTTGGTACGGGTACGACTGGTTCGAGGTTAGTGGGGGGGCACCGGGATTTACACCGACAGCTAGAACAGAGTATTGCTAATTTAAAACAAACTGAGGATGCTTTAGTCTTTAGTTCGGGATATTTGGCGAATTTAGGGGCGATCGCCTCCCTCGTCGGTAAACGGGATTTGATATTATCTGACAAGTACAACCATTCCAGCCTGAAAAATGGAGCGACACTTAGCCAAGCTCAGAGTGTAGAATACGCTCACTGCAATGTTGAGGATTTGAGAGCTCTGCTTACTGAACATCGCGATCGATACCGCAAGTGTTTGATTGTTACCGATAGCGTCTTCAGTATGGATGGAGACTTGTGCCCGTTACCGCAGTTGCTAGATTTGGCAAAACAATTTAACTGCATGGTATTAGTAGACGAAGCTCACGCTACAGGAGTTTTCGGTGCTAGGGGCGCTGGTTGTGTCGAACATTTCGGGTGTACGGGAGAAACCTTGATTCAAGTGGGTACACTAAGCAAAGCTTTGGGAAGTTTGGGTGGCTATGTTGCAGCGGATGCTGCTGTGATTGATTTTCTGCGCAATCGAGCTCCGACTTGGATTTATACTACGGGATTGACACCAGCGGACACGGCTGCTGCTTGGGAAGCTGTGAAGATTGTACAGCAAGAACCCGATCGACGACGGAGGCTACAGCAAAATATCCAAAATTTCCGAGATGAGGCGATCGCCCATTACCAATTACCGATTACCAATTCACTCTCGCCCATTTTCAGTTTTCCCTTAAAGGATGCAGCCACAGCTTTAACCGCCAGTAGCAAACTCAAGGAGATGGGTATTTTTGCCCCCGCCATTCGCCCTCCGACTGTGAGTGTGAGTCGAATTCGGATTTCGCTGATGGCAACTCATGAGTTGGCACACCTTCAGCATTTGGCAAAGGCTTTGGCACAAATTTAAGGGAGAGGGGACAGACGGCTACCGATGCCCGATGTCCTCTGGTTTTTGATTGTCAAGATTTCGCTATTGACTTTCGCAGTCTAGTATACACTATTTTGGTCGCTGGGTCAATATTTATAAAGTTTTTGTAAATTTAGATACTTTTTGCCATTTCGCGCTATATTAAAGGAGTAGCAGGTTACACCAAATTTAATATAAGGAACGTCCACCATGAACACAAATCGCCAAAACGTCAAAAAAATTGCTGAAACCCACCGAGCTAATATTCAAAAGCAACTGATGCACCGCATCGAAGTAGCGAAAGCCAGTGGCAATCAAGATTTGGTTCGGGTGCTGGAAGAAGAAATGAGACAGCTTTAAATCAGCGAACACAAAAATTTGTCGTCTAGAATTTGTCTGTGCAGGTCAAGTGATTGTGTGAGAAATGCAGAGTTCTTGCCATCAATACCTGTGAAAGTTCACTCCTCTGTTATTCCGTAGAAAAAAACCCCGGTTGCTTCAAGCAACCGGGGTTTTTTATTAGTCAATCAGGATTAAGTAGAAGCAAGAAGTCATATCAATTCCGGTTGTATCCCACATTTTTCATCTGGGATGCTTTCTGCATGGGCTGCTGAATCCTGATTTGAGCGTTCATCGCGATCGCCAGTTTACACTATTTTTGGTGATGATTGGTTACCCAAGAGCGATCGCAATTAACGCATTTTGGTCATCAATCAGGTTACGGATACGTAATAAACTTGGTTTTTTACCGTTAGCGCAGCCCTCGCAGAGGATCGCAATTTTAACTGGTATCAGATTTAACTCATACCCTCACGTCTCTTGTCAGGAATTTTTAACACTCGTGATGGGAGCGCGACCGAAATTATTGAGTATTTTTTACTCACGCTTTGTCTCGGATGATTCACTTTTGCCCCCTCACTCCGTGTATGTGCCAGTTGGGGGTGCGGAATGTGGGCTAGAAGATTAGCTAGGTCAAATTTATCTTTACAAAGTTTTAAGAATTAGATATAGACAAACATATATCTAAAGGAATACTCTAGTAGTTGACTAGGGCTATCTAAAGAGGTAGTATTAAGCGAAAAATCGCATTAATATGCGAACACAACCGGTAAATCAGTTGAAATTGCAGAGGGTGTAATGGATTTTGCTTGGAACAGTCAACAAATTGAATTTAAAAAAAAGGTGATTCAATTTGCCCAACAGTCATTGATCTCCGACCTGATTAAACAGGACAAAGAGGAAATCTTTAATCATGATGCGTGGAAAAAGTGCTGTGAGTTTGGTGTTCATGGATGGCCTATCCCTGCACGTTATGGCGGACAGGAACTAGATATTCTCACTACCGCCTATGCTTTGCAAGGATTAGGATACGGTTGCAAGGATAACGGACTGATATTTGCTATGAGTGCCCATATCTGGGCTTGCGAAATGCCCCTGCTGACCTTCGGGACGGAAGAACAAAAGGAAAAATATTTGCCCTTGCTTTGTCGGGAAGGGTGGATTGCGTCCCACGCAGCTACCGAACCACAAGCGGGGTCTGATATCTATAGTCTCAAGACAACGGCTCAAAAAGATGGAGATAAATACATTCTCAACGGATACAAACACTATGTAACCAATGGAACCATTGCAGACCTTTTCATCATTTTTGCTACTGTAGACCCAGCTCTTGGGAAAGAGGGTTTGACGACTTTTATTATCGAAAAAGATACACCTGGTCTCATCCTTTCAGAGCCTATATCTAAAATGGGAATGCGTACAGCAGAAGTACCAGAACTCAGGTTGGAAAATTGTGAGGTACCTGCCGCTAATCGCTTAGGTGAAGAAGGGACAGGGCTAGCCATATTCAATCATAGCATGGAGTGGGAGCGGGGATTTATTCTAGCCTCTGCTGTGGGAACAATAGAACGATTGTTGGAGCAGTCTATTCGTTACGCTAGAAGCCACAAGCAATTTGGTCAAGCGATTGGAAAATTTCAATTAGTTGCCAACAAGTTGGTGGAGATGAAACTGCGGTTGGAGAATGCCAAGTCATACTTATATAAAGTTGCTTGGATGAAACAAAATAAGCAAATGGCTCTGATGGAAGCCTCCATGGCTAACTTGTACATTAGCGAAGCTTGGGTTCAGTGTTGTATGGAAGCAATCGAGGTTCACGGTGGCTATGGTTATTTAACAAATACAGAGTTAGAGCGAGAGCTGCGAGATGCTATTGGCAGTAAATTTTACTCTGGTACCTCTGAAATTCAACGAGTCGTCATTGCTAAATTCTTGGGATTGTAAAGCAAGGTCATCATGCCATATCTACTGCAACATCTGTTAACAAGTAGCGCTCGAACCCATAGCGATCGCGTTGCTGTACAGCAGCAAGAACACACGATCGCGTATCGTCAGTTGGACGAGAAAAGTAACCAACTGGCACATACCTTGATAGATGCAGGTATAGAACGGAGAGACCGAGTTGGCATTTACCTCGATAAGTCAATTGAAGCTGTTATTGCTATCTTTGGCATATTAAAAGCCGGTGCCACCTATGTACCTCTAGACCCTTACGCTCCAATAAAGCGGATTACCTTTATCATTAACAACTGTCAGATCAAGTTCCTGATTTCGACACAGCAAAGAATAGATGCTTTAGGAACCAACTCCCTAGAAGAGTTGCAGAGTCTCAACAGTGTGATTCTGACAGATGAAGACGATCGAGCAACGCAGTGGTTGGGAAAAATTGTCAGATGGTCAGAGGTTTTACAAGCTTCTTACAGTCCACCCCCAGAACCAAATCTGACTGAAAACGATTTGGCTTATATCCTTTATACATCTGGCTCGACAGGAACTCCGAAAGGGGTGATGATTAGCCACCGAGCGTCTCTTACCTTTGTGAATTGGGCCTATGACACATTTCAGGTAACAGCAGAAGACCGTGTTTCCAATCATGCGCCGTTTCATTTCGATCTTTCCATCTTTGATATCTTTACAACTATCAAAGCTGGGGGCACGACAATTTTACTCTCAGCCGCTTTATCGGTCTTTCCAATTAATCTGGCTAAATTCATAGCCCAAGAAAGAATTTCGATCTGGTATTCAGTCCCCTCTATTCTCACAAGTTTGGTCTTATATGGTCGATTAGAGCAACATACCTTCCCCGCTTTAAGAACCATTTTGTTTGCGGGTGAAGTTTTCCCCATCAAATATTTGCGTCAGTTGATGGTGCATATTCCCCAGGCCTCCTATTACAACCTCTATGGCCCCACTGAAACGAATGTCTGCACCTATTACCAAGTTTCACCACTTGATATTGAACTAACCGAATCACTTCCACTTGGCAAAGCCTGCGCTAATACTGAAGTTTTTGTCTTGAGTACAAGTAATGAATTGGTAGCTAAAGGTGAGGTGGGTGAGCTTTGCGTGCGTGGCCCTGGGTTGATGACAGGTTATTGGGATTTGCCTGAAAAGAGTGCTCAAGTCCGAGTTCCCTTTACTTTGCATCGTAGCTTGGGATCTGAGATGATTTACCACACGGGGGATCTTGTCAAAGAAGCCCCGGATGGCAATTATATCTTTTTAGGTCGTCGCGATCATATGATTAAGAGTCGGGGCTATCGCATTGAATTGGGTGAGATAGAGAGCATTTTGTACAGCCATCCTCAAGTGGAAGAAGCCGCAGTAATTCCCATTCCCGATCGTGAAATCAGTAATCGGATCAAAGCTGTTGTGGTGCCACGTAGTAGTAACAATCTCACAGAAGGGATGGCTTCGGAAGTTCCTGATGTCTCAATACAGGCTTTAAAATTGTTTTGTGCAGATCGGCTTCCCAAATATATGGTTCCCGATTTGTTTGAGTTCCGTAGTTCCTTGCCCCACACTTCAACTGGTAAAATAGACAAAGTTCAGTTATCTCAAGAAACACAGCAATAACAGGAAACAATACAATGACAGAAGAAAAGATCGAACAAATGCTCAAAGAGTATATCACTCAAGAGTTGGCATACGACCAACCTAACTTGGTTCTAACTAATAGTTTAAAGATCGTAGAGCAACGGATAGTGGACTCAATGGATCTCTTTCGGTTGGTTCGCTTTGTCGAAGAAGAATTTGGAATTTTTTGGGAGCCTGAAGAACTCGTATTAAAAAACTTTGAAACGATTGACCATATCAAAGCTTATATACTTGGTAAATTGGCGTCACAGGTATGAAGGAAGAAGGTATTATTCCCTGAGACAAAAGTAAACATAGGATTTAATCGTTCATTTCTTTGTAATTGACTCCAACTCCACATTGGAATTTTCTGACCGTTCGTGTCTATCCTAATTTGCAATAATCTTAACCCTTCTCAAAAAAATCAATCATGAACAAAATCACTCATCCTAACCATGATTCTGATATCGAAAATCCTCAGAAGGAACCAATCGCGATCGTTGGGATGGGATGCCGTTTCCCAGGAAATGCCGACACCCCAGAAGCATTCTGGGAACTGTTGCGTAATGGCGTAAATGCTGTAACAGATATTCCCTCTTCTCGCTGGGATCTAGAGAGATACTATGACCCTACTCCTGCACCGGGCAAGTTTTATGTGCGTTCTGCGGCTTTCTTAGATACAAATGAGATAGAACAGTTTGATGCCGAATTTTTTCGGATGGCATCGCGAGAAGCGGCGAACTTAGATCCACAACAACGCTTGCTTCTAGAAGTAAGTTGGGAAGCTCTCGAAAACGCGGGAATTGCACCTACATCTTTGGCGGGTAGCCAGACAGGTGTATTTGTCGGTATTCACTGGGATGATTACTCGGCAGAACGCTTTTATATGGTGAATCCTAGTGAAATCAATGCTTACCCTACATTGAGCAATTTACGAAGTTTATCAGCAGGGCGAATTGCCTATGTATTGGACTTGCATGGGCCAACAATGCAAATTGATACAGCTTGTTCCTCAGCATTAGTTTCCGTCCATTTGGCCTGTCAATCCCTGCACGATCGCGAGTGCAATCTGGCTATAGCTGGTGGTGTCAGTCTGCTACTCTCTCCGAAACTAACAGTTGGCTTCTGCCAAATGAAGGTTTTAGCCAAAGATGGTCGCTGCAAAACATTCTCGGATTCAGTAGATGGATTCGTACAAGGAGAGGGCTGTGGTGTTGTTATTCTCAAACGTCTCTCCGATGCTATTCGCGATCGCGATCCGATCTTGGCCACGATCAGAAGTACAGCAATCAATCACGATGGTTACAGTTTAACCCTGACAACACCTGCTAGTGCCGCACAGGAAGCAATGCTGCGCCAAGCCGTAGAAAACGCGCACATTGAGCCGCATCAGGTGCAATTTGTGGAGACACACGGAACCGGAACGCCTTTAGGCGACCCAATTGAAGTTATAGCCTTAGCAAAAGTATTAGGTAAAGATCGTCAAGATCCATTAGTAATTGGATCGATGAAGACCAATATGGGGCATTTAGGGGCAGCCGCAGGTGTAGCTAGTTTAATGAAAGTTGTACTTTCACTTCAGCATGACCAGATTCCCCCCAACTTACATTTTGATAGACCTAATCCGCGTATTCCTTGGCAGAAATTGCCAATTACTGTAGCAAATGAACTGATGCCTTGGCCAGAACATGAACCAAAACTGGCAGGCCTAAGTGCATTTGGTATGAGTGGAACCAATGCCCATGTAATTGTTGAAGCAGCCCCACAGCTACCGCAAGTTGAGTCTTCTGGCGAGGGAATTGAACCTTTATACCATCTACTTACTTTATCTGGTAAGAGCGAAAAAGCTCTCACCGATCTCGTCCATCGTTATTTAACTTTCTTGGACAAGACAGAGGATTCTATAGCAAATATTTGCTATACAGCCGCCGCTGGACGCACCCATTTTGCCAATCGGTTAGCTATTGTGGCTAACTCGAAAGCAAATATATCCCAACAGCTTGATGCTTTTATCAAGGGTAAACAAATTACAGGCACGATCCAAGGTGATACTTACCAAGGAACGCCTAAAATCGCTTTCTTGTTTACTGGACAAGGTTCCCAATACGTTGACATGGGACGCGAACTTTATGAAACGCAACCTACTTTTCGCCAAGCGTTGCAGCAATGCGATGAAATTCTGCGTTCTTATTTAGACCGACCCATTGCGTCAATACTTTATCCCGATCGACCAGAAAACATCATCGATCTCACTGTCTATACGCAACCTGCGATTTTTGCCTTTGAATACGCTCTCTTCCAGTTGTGGAAATCCTGGGGCATCGTACCTGATGTTGCGATCGGACATAGTGTAGGCGAGTATGTCGCGGCTTGCGTGGCAGGGGTGTTTAGCTTAGAAGATGGCTTAAAGCTGATTGCAACTCGCGGACAACTAATACAGCAATTGCCCCACGAAGTGCATGGCAAAATGGTCAGCGTTATGGCAAGCGAAGACCTCATAAATCTAGCGATCGCGCCATACGGTACACAGGTGTCTGTAGCCGCAGTCAATGGCCCGCAGAGCATAGTCATCTCCGGTCATAGTAAGGCCATAGATGCGATCGTCGCCGAGCTGAAAACCAAGCAGATCAAAACCCATGAGCTAACAGTTTCTCATGCGTTCCATTCACCGCTAATGGAGCCAGTATTAAAGCCCTTTGCTGAAGTCGCTGCACAGGTGACATACTCTGTACCCACAATACCCCTGATATCTAACCTCACAGGCGATCGAGTAACGGACGATGTAGCAACCTCTGATTATTGGACTCGCCATATTAGTCAGGCCGTGAGATTTGCCGATGGCATGAATACCCTACAAAAGATGGGGATAGAATGCTTTGTAGAAATCGGGCCTAAACCAATTCTCTTAGGTATGGGAGCTAGTTGCCTGGTTGATGAGGAAAAACGCCTTCTATGGCTACCTAGTATCCGTCCTGATACAGAATCATCCACTGTAGTGGAAAGTTTAGCTCAATTGTATGTTCGCGGTGTCAATATCAATTGGAAAGAGTTTTTCCAAGCCCAACACCGTAGCAAAGTGGTATTACCAACTTATCCCTTTCAAAAAGAGCGCTGTTGGATTGATGTCAGACAAGAGCGTATTGCCAGAAAGAGCAGTGAAATCTGCGCACATCCCTTACTACAAGAGAGGATTTATTCATCCGTACTCAAACAAGGAGAAGTTCAGTTTGAGGCTTACCTTTCTACCGACGATCTGCCCTACTTAGCAGAACATCGTGCTTTCGGTCAAGCAATTATGCCAGCTTCCGCCTACTTTGAGATGGTTTTGGCAGCGGGAAATCAACTTTTTGGAGACCGTGCGATCGCCTTTGAAGACGTAGCAATTGAAAAAGCTCTCAAGCTAGAAGAACCTCAAACATTGCAACTGGTCTTGACCCCCGATCTCGAAGGCTATTCATGGCAAATTTTTAGTTTGGTCTTCATTAACGAAGAAACAACTTGGACGCGCTACGCAGCAGGAAAGATTAGCGTAGGGAAAGAGATCCCAACTCCAGACAATAAAGCAAATTTAACTGCTTTACAAGCTGACCTCCAAGAACACAAGGACATAAAAGCTTTCTATGAGCAAGTCGCCACCCGAGGGATGGTCTATGAGGGAAGCTTCCAAACTGTGCGTCGCTTGTGGCGTTCTGAAGGAGAAGCCCTCGGACAAATTCAACTGCCCAAAAATATTCTCAACCATCCCTATCATTGGCATCCGGCTCTGTTAGATGGATGTTTCCAAATCCTTTTAGCAGCTCTGCCTACTGACTTTGCAGAAACTTATTTACCTGTTGCCTATCCGCATTTTACATTTTGGCAGCATCCTACCCGCGAGGTTTTCAGCTACGTTAAACTTCATGGAGAGCCCGGTCAAGAAACCCTGAAGGCAGACTTGCAGTTAATTGGGAAAGATGGTCAAGTTTATGTCGAAGCGATCGGTCTGCAACTGAAAAAGGCTCGGTTGCAAGCATTACAGCAGAAGGAACCCTGGAAAGATTGGCTTGTGCAAGTTGCCTGGAAAGAAGTCAAAAAAACAGCGGGAACTGCAAGCACAACAAACAAAGGCGATTGGTTAATTTTGGCAGATCGTACTGGTGTAGCCGAAACCTTGGCTGACTTGTTGAAGGGAAGCGGACAGCGATCGCACCTCGTCTATGCCAAAACAACTGATGGGAACTCCAAGCCAGAGCAATATGCTATTAACTGGACAGATCCAACCGACTGGCAGCAATTGTTGGCGAGTAAATCCTATCAAGGCGTAGTCTACCTTTGGAGCCTTGATGAAAATGACTCCTGCGATTCAAGCTGCGAGCAAGTATTGCATCTAGTTCAATCTCTGACTTCAGCAAAGACTTCCCCTCGATTGTGGTTGGTTACGCAAGGGGCACAGTCGGCGCTCAAGGATGATACAGTTGCTTTCTGGCAAACACCGATCTGGGGACTAGGTAAAACGCTATCTCTAGAACACCCCGAATTTTCCACCACCTGTTTAGACTTACCATCCGATCGTCACTCCGATGAAACGGTTGAAACGGTTAAGTCTTTACTCCAAGAACTACTCGCACCTGATCTAGAAGACCAAATTGCTTATCGAAACGGGACACGCTATGTAGCTAGATTAGAGCCTTTCCACCCCATACAAGCACCAAGCATTGCTCCTGTAGCGCTGAAACTGACCAGCTATGGCACCCTCGACAACTTGACTTTGGTTCCCGCTTCTGCCCCAACGTTGGCACCTGATGAAGTCGAGATCAAAGTTCGGGCAAGTGGACTTAATTTTAGAGATGTGCTGCGTGCGTTAGGCATGATGCGCGAAGTTGAGGAGTCTTTAGGTATTGCTGCAACAGCCAGCGATATATTGTTCGGCTTTGAATGTGCAGGCACGATCGAGCGCGTTGGCAAACAGTCGTCTGACTTTAAAGTAGGCGATGCCGTCATTGCCTACACATCAGGTAGTTTGGCAACTACGGTTAAGGCTAAAGCAAAATTGGTAGTTCCTAAACCATCCGAACTCAGTTTTGAAGAAGCAGCAACGATTCCTGTTACTTTTTTGACAGCCTATTACGGCCTAGTCAAATGCGCTCAAATTGGCCCAAATGATCGAGTATTGATTCATAATGCGGCTGGAGGTGTAGGTCAAGCGGCTGTTCAATTAGCCAAGCTGAAAGGAGCAGAAATTTTTGCGACAGCTAGCCCCCCCAAGTGGGATTTTTTAAAGTCCCTTGGTGTTAAACATATATACAGCTCGCGCAACCTTGATTTTGCCGAACAGATAATGACTGACACCAATGGAAAAGGCGTGAATGTCATCCTCAACAGTCTAACTGGCAAGTTTATCGATCGGAGCTTTGACGTACTTACCCAAGGAGGGCGCTTTGTAGAAATCGGTAAACTTGGCATTTGGGATGAGGAGAAATTGCAATCACAGCGCCCTGATGCTACTTATTTCCCCTTTGATTTAGGAGAGATGGATGGGGCCCAAATTTCTTCAATGTTTCTGGAATTGATGACTATCTTTAAGGAAGGCAAGCTCAAACCATTACCGGCCAAAGTTTTCCCAATTACCGAATTTGTAAATGCTTTCCGCTATATGCAGCAAGCTAAGCACATTGGTAAAGTGGTGTTAAGTTTTCAGACTCCAGAAAATGTAAGGGTTCGCCCAGACAGCAGTTACCTAATTGCGGGAGGATTGGGAGCATTAGGATTAAAGGTGGCTGAGTGGCTGGTAGAACAAGGTGCTAAACATCTAGTTCTGACAGGACGAAGCAGTGTCAAACAGGCAGCAAATGAAGCTATCAGAAAATTAGAGCAGGCAGGTGCTAAAGTCTCGGTAATTAATGCCGATATTTCTAATCAGGAGGATGTCCAAAAAATACTGAGTGAATGCCCTAATTTACGTGGAATTGTTCATACCGCAGGTGTTTTAGATGATGGTTTGTTGCAGGAGCAAACACCTACTCGCTTCAAAAAAGTCATGGCATCCAAAGTACAAGGAACTTGGAACTTGCATACCTTGACTCAAGATTTATTCTTGGACTTCTTTGTATGTTTTTCCTCCGCTGCCTCTTTGTTGGGGAATGCAGGTCAAAGCAACTATGCCGCAGCTAATGCCTTCCTTGATGGTTTAGCTCATTATCGGCGATCGCAAGGTTTACCAAGTTTAAGCATAAATTGGGGGCCTTGGGGTGAGGTAGGAATGGCAGCAGCTTTTGCTAGTCGTTTGAAAGCCCAAGGTTGGGGTATTATTCCAACTGAACAAGGCTTGCAAGCATTAAACTACTTGGTCAAAAACGAAGACTGCGATCGAGTCGGGGTACTGCCTATGAACTGGTCGAAATTTTTGGAACGACTACCAAAAATTACGCCATTCTATGAAAACTTCCAGACAACTGTTACACCATCTGAAGAACGACCAGCTTTAGTTTCCCAACTAAAAGCTACTCTGGCTAACGAGCGCCGAACAATTTTGATGGATCATGTTCGTTCCACCATTAGAAATGTAATCGGATTAAATGCCAGTACCAGGATTGAGCCGCGCCAGTCTTTATTCGACTTAGGGCTTGACTCCCTAATGGCGGTGGAATTGAGAAACTATCTGGAAAAAAGTGTCGAACATTCTTTGCGCTCAACTCTACTCTTTGACTATCCAACCTTAGAAGCGTTGGTGAATTACCTGCTACAAGAGGTTCTAGTTCTAGAGGATATGAGTGTCCAGCAAACAGAAGACCAAACGACATCAACCCAAGTATTTGAAGAACTTCCAGAAGAGGAAGCGGACATTTTACTTGCCAGCAAGTACGAAGAACTCAATAAACTACTAGGTAATATTTAACATGACACAAACTCCCGCCAAACCAACAACATTACAGTTGCTCAATGCCCTAGAGGAAGCACGTACCAAACTAGAAGCAGTTCAGCAAGCAAAAGAAGAACCGATTGCCATTATTGGCATGAGTTGCCGTTTTCCTGGTGCAAAAGATATAGATTCTTTTTGGCATTTGCTCTCGAATGGTGTGGATGCAATTCAGGAAGTACCTGCTAACCGATGGAAGATCGATGCCTGTTACGATCCCAATCCAGATGCGCCAGGAAAGATGTCTAGCCGTTATGGTGGCTTTTTATCGGAAGTGGATAAGTTTGACGCTCACTTCTTTGGGATTTCGCCTCGGGAAGCAATGTCCCTTGACCCACAGCAGCGGCTACTGCTAGAAGTAAGTTTTGAAGCCTTAGAAAATGGCGGTCAGTCATCAGAAAAGCTATTTGGCACTCCCACTGGCGTATTTATCGCCATTAGTACCTTTGACTATGCTATGCGCCTTTCAGAAGCGCGATCGCAAATCGATGCTCACTTAGGCACAGGAACCCTTTTGAGTCCAGCAGCAGGACGCTTGTCTTATAGTTTGGGACTGAAAGGAGCAAGCATGGTAGTAGATACAGCTTGTTCTTCCTCCCTCGTGGCGGTGCATCTGGCTGCAAACAGCTTGCGTAACAAAGAATCCGACCTAGCTTTAGTCGGAGGTGTGAACTTGCTGCTAGGACCAAGCCTCAGCATCAATTTCACAAAAGCCCGGATGCTTGCTCCCGATGGTCGTTGTAAAACCTTTGATCAGAGTGCAAATGGGTATGTCCGCAGTGAAGGTTGTGGTGTTGTTGTTTTGAAGCGCCTTAGTCAAGCCATCCGCGATGGAGACAACGTTTTAGCATTAATTCGAGGTTCCGCCCTCAATCAGGATGGGGCAAGTGGCGGCCTCACCGTACCTAGCGGCCCTTCTCAGGAAGCAGTAGTTCGTCAGGCATTGAAAAATGCCGGTGTTAAGCCGAAGGAAGTTAGCTATATTGAAGCGCATGGTACGGGTACTTCCTTGGGAGATCCAATTGAAGCAAATGCTTTGGGTAGCCTCTTTAGCGATCGGGAAGAACCCTTGATTGTAGGCTCCGTTAAAACTAATATCGGACACCCAGAAGCAGCGGCTGGTATAGCAGGTCTGATCAAAGTTGTTCTCTCCCTACAACACAAAGAGATTCCGCCTCACCTGCACTTTGAGAAACCGAACCCTTACATTGCTTGGGAGCAACTACCGATCAAAGTGCCCACTGAATTAACTCCTTGGTCAACAGTCAATAAACAACGAATTGCTGGAATCAGCTCCTTTGGGTTTAGCGGCACTAATGCTCATATAGTCCTTTCCGAAGCACCGCCAGTTGCAGCAAAAAGCGAGGGAGAAACAGCCCTGCGCCCCCAACATCTGCTCACCCTCAGTGCCAAAACCAAACCCGCACTCGAACAGATGGTTCGCAACTACTCAGAACACGCTTCCACTCATCCCAACTTAGAGTGGGCTGATGTCTGTTACACAACTAATACTCGGCGCACTCATTTCCACGAACGCTTAGCTGTGGTTGCCGACTCAGTTTCTCAAGCACAGGAAAAATTATTAGCTCATCTGGCAGGAGCGGAAACCACTCATCTGTACGGAGGCAGCAAGAGCGAAAGTCAACCTCAAATTGCCTTTCTATTCACAGGTCAAGGTTCCCAGTATCTAGGGATGGGACGGAAGCTATACGAAACACAACCAACATTTCGGAAATCCCTAGAGCGCTCTCAGGAAATTTTAAATACCATCGGCAATCAGGAGCGATCGCTACTCTCGATCCTCTACGAAAATGATGACAATTCCCTTTTAGAGCAAACTGCTTACACCCAACCAGCCTTGTTTGCCATAGAGTACGCCCTAACCGAATTATGGAAGTCTTGGGGCATTGAACCAAGTGCAGTCATCGGTCATAGCGTTGGGGAATATGTCGCGGCTTGCGTAGCAGGGATTTTCTCCTTAGAAGACGGCTTGAAAATGATTTCAGCCAGAGGCAGTTTAATGCAAAAACTGCCATCCAACGGCGAAATGGTATCGCTATTAGCTTCTGTTGAACAAGTAGTAGAAGCACTGCAAGGACTTGACTCAGTAAGCATCGCAGCCATCAACGGGCCTGAAAGCGTCGTCATTTCTGGTGCAGGGGAAGCAGTACGTCGGGTAGTGCAGGAATTAGAAAGCAAGGGAATTAAAACTAAGCGATTAAAAGTTTCCCATGCCTTCCATTCAGCATTGATGGAGCCAATGCTGGCAGATTTTCGCCAAGTAGTGCAAGAGGTAACATTCCACCAACCAAAACTCAACTTTATCTCCAATGTCACGGGCAATTTTGAGCGCGTTTTACCCACAAACCCGGAATATTGGGTAGATCACGTCCTCAAACCAGTGAAATTTGCCTCTGGAATTGAGACATTACACAGAGAAGGAGTAGAGATATTTGTGGAGATGGGGCCTCAGCCAATATTGCTGGGGATGGGTCGTCAGTGCTTGCCATTAGGGTATGGAACCTGGCTGCCGACGCTACAGCTAGAGCAAAGCGATTGGCAAGGACTGCTTCAGGCAGTGGGTCAATTGTATGTACGGGGTGTGGCGATAGATTGGGAGAGCTTCCACCGCGACTCTAGCCACCGCCCAGTGGGAGTACCAACTTATCCTTGGCAGCGAGAGCGCTACTGGATTGATGCTGCACAAAGACAACCACAGACGGAATCGGGAATGCAGAACGGGCATCATCCTCTACTGGGTCAACGAATTCGGAGTGCAGCGCTGAAAAATCAACAAATAGTTTTTGAAAGTCAACTCAGCTCAGATTTCCCTGCATATTTAGCGGATCATGCTCTCTATGAGAAAGTCATTTTCCCCACCGCTGCTTATGTGGAGATAGCGTTAGCAGCAGGAGCGCAAATCTTCGGAGCAGGGTCGCTGGAGAATCATCCACAATTAGTAGTTGAAGAATTTCTGATTGAGCAGTCGCTAGTTTTGAATCCTGAAGAAACAGTCTCGGTTCAATTAGTATTAACACCCAACGAATCCGGGTATGAATTTGGGATTTTTAGCCGCAAAAACTCAGATAATGTTGATGAGAATGAAACATGGACTCGCCATTCCCAAGGTTATCTTTTGAGTGCCCAAGCTCCGGTGGCAAAAGCGCCGCTAGATTTGGCTGGTGTTCAGCAAAAAGTTAACCAAGAGATTGAAATCAAGGGCTATTACCAAAAATTCAGCGATTTGGGAGTAGAGTACGGCCCGAACTTCCAAGTAATTGAGAAGTTGTGGCGTTCTCAGGGTGACTCACCAGAAGTCCTCGGTAAGATTAAATTACCTGAAATGGTAGAGAGTGGTGTAAATGACAGCTTACATCCGCTGCTGTTGGATGGTTGCTTGCAGCTTTTGGCGGCGGCTCTTGAAGATGGCCCTGATAGCGATACCAAGACTTATTTTCTAGTCGGTTTAGAGCGTCTAAATTTCTTCAAGCAGCCTAGTACAAGCATTTGGTGTCACGTTCATCAATCATCAAATCAGGGCAACTCTGGTTTGCTGACTGCTTTCGATTTACATTTGGTTGATGAGAATGGAATAGCAGTAGCCGATCTGATTAATTTACAGGTGCGGCGTGCTAATCAAACTGCGCTGCTAGCCAATCAAACAGATGATTGGTTATACAGAATTGGTTGGGAAGTAAAACCGCGTGTCTTGGCAGAAAGCTCGTCATTTGCTAAGACGAATAACAAAACCTCTAAAGCAGGCAGTTGGCTGATTTTCAGCGATGGGGGAGAAGTAAGCAACTCCTTAGCTGACCTTCTCAAAAAACAGGGCGATCGCTGTATTTTAATTTCACAAGGAGCGTCTTTTTCATTATTAGAGGGCGATCGCTATCAAATCAACCCCTCCGAACCAAAAGACTTCCAGAACCTACTTTCCGCAATAGTCAAGAAAGAGCAGTCAGTCTGCCGTGGGATAGTTTACTTATGGGGTCTCGATCGCAAGCTGGAGATATCAGATGTGCCAACAACAGCACTGGATCTATGTTCTAGTCTGTTGTATTTGGTTCAAGCATTATCTGCAATTCCTCCCCATCATTGGGGCAAAAAGATGCCTCGTTTATCCTTGGTAACTCGTAATGCCCAAGCAGTGACAAAATCCCCCTTACAAGTAGAACAATCGCCATTGTGGGGCTTAGCCCGCGTCATTGTTTTAGAACATCCCGAACTAGAAACCGTCTGTATCGATCTTTCCTCGCACCAAGTTAATGAGAGCGAAATCCTGCTCAAAGAAATCCTCTTCCCAGAGCAAGAAGAGCAAGTAGCTTTTCGAGATGGAAAGCGTTATGTCGCTCGATTGAAACGTGCTGATGCTAAAACTATCACCCACCTAGCAAAAATTGATTCATCAGGCAGTTACTTAATAACTGGTGGCTTAGGATCATTAGGACTGCAAGTGGCAAATTACCTTGTGGAACAAGGCGCACGCCACCTACTGCTAGTGGGACGACAAGGAGCAGTATCCCCAGAAGCACAAGCAGGAGTCAAGGAGTTAGAAGACAAAGGGGCGTTGGTGAAGATTGTCAAAACTGACATTTCTCAACCCGATAGTGTAGCAACGCTAACTGCCGCAACCGATATCCCCTTACGAGGAGTAGTTCACGTCGCAGGTGTTTTAGATGATGGGATGGTTAGGGATCAAAACCGGCAGCGCTTCTCAAAAGTCATGGCTCCCAAGGTTCAAGGTACTTGGAACTTGCACAAACTGACCAAAGAAATGCCATTGGATTTCTTTGTTTGCTTTTCCTCTATGACCTCAGTTATAGGTGCGCTAGGTCAAGGAAATTATTCTGCGGCCAATGCCTTTATGGATGCACTCTGCCATCACCGACACGCATTGGGATTACCCGCTGTCAGCATCAACTGGGGCCCTTGGGCTACTTCTGGGATGGCAACTCGATTGGATGCAAATATTCAAAGTCGTTGGGAGGCAATAGGTTTTGGAATGATTTCGCCGAGTCAAGGAGCGCATCTATTTGCTAACTTGTTCACCGCCAAAGCACCACAAGTAGGCGCGATGCCAATAAACTGGTCGAAATATACGGTAGAAAGTGCGTTCTTCACTGACTTCCGGAAAACTACCGACCAAAAGAAAGAGCAAGAAAAAACTTCACTTAATTTCCTGGAAACGGTAAAGGCTGCTGAAAAAGAGCAACGCCAGGCACTTTTAGTGGCTCACATCCAATCTCAAGTATCCAAAGTCTTGGGCTACCAGAAAGATCGCGTATTCTCTGTTTCGGAAGGGTTTTTTGACTTAGGAATGAGTTCTCTGACATCTGTAGAGTTGAGGAACAATTTGCAAAATAGCTTAGGCTGTCGTTTGCCCGCTACGCTAACTTTTGATTATCCAACTGTTAAAAAGTTGGTGGATTATCTGATGGCAGAGTTTCTAGAAGAGGCTGATGAAGATGAAGATGAAGATGTATCCGATCAGTCCTTCCAGATAGATAGTAAAGCCCTCACATTCCAGCCCCTAGAGGAAAATGATGATGCCGATGAAATTGCAAAACAATTTGCAGAACAATTAGGTATGCAATGGGTTAACTAGATGAACCCAAATCTAGATACTCATCGTTTAGATGAGTATCTAGATGATTGAAAATAATGAACAGCGCTATGTTCAGATCAATGAATGCAGAAGAATTAGGCAACATATAATGGGGTTAATCAGATGAGTGAAAGTAATGAACAACGCTATGTTCAATTGATGAAGGTAGCGTCGCAAAAAATAGCCGATTTACAAGCTGAAGTTGAGCGATTAAAGCAGAAAGAACGCGAACCGATCGCTATTGTTGGTATGAGTTGTCGCTTGGCAGAAGCCGATAATCCTGAAGCATTTTGGGACTTACTTGCCAATGGTGTAGATGCCATTCGAGAAGCCCCAAAGGGTCATCATTCATATCTAGATCCCTATTACGACCCAGATCCAGACGTGCCAGGCAAGGTGTATATGCGGCGTGCAGGATTTCTCAACCAATCTCCCACAGATTTTGATGCTAGTTTTTTCGGGATTTCCGCCAGAGAAGCAGCAAGTTTAGATCCTCAGCATAGACTGGTGATGGAAGTAGCTTGGGAAGCCTTAGAAAACGCTGGATTTGTCCCCGAAAAATTGGCAGGCAGCCAGACAGGTGTTTTTATTGGGATATGTGCCAATGACTACGTTTGGCAACTTGTCAAACAAGACCCTGTAGAAACAGATTTCTACATAGGATCGGGGAACGCCTATAGCCCAGTGGCAGGCCGCCTTTCTTACTTCTTCGACTTTACGGGCCCTTGTCTCGCTGTTGATACTGGCTGTGCTTCTTCATTGGCTGCCATTCACTTAGCTGTCACCAACTTGCGAAGGGGAGATTGCAACCTGGCGCTGGCTGGAGGCGTACAGCGATATGTCTCGCCGGAATATTGGCTCAACCTTTGCAAATCCCGAATGCTGTCTCCAGATGGTCGTTGCAAAACTTTTGCGGCAGGAGCAAATGGTTATGCTCGCGGCGAAGGTTGTGGCATCATCGTTCTCAAACGTCTTTCAGATGCAGTAGCTGATGGTGACAATATTCTGGCCTTAATTAGAGGCACAGCGCATGGGCAAGATGGACGAACCAGCGGTCTAACTGTACCTAGCGGTTCTTCTCAGCAAAATGTGATTCGCAGAGCGCTTGCCAATGCAGGTATTAAGCCCAAAGATGTCAATTATATTGAGGCTCATGGTACAGGTACTTCTCTGGGAGACCCAATTGAAGCAAATGCTTTGATAAAGGTTTTTCGCCAACGGGAAGAACCTCTGATCTTAGGTTCTGCGAAAACTAATATCGGACACTTGGAAGGAGCAGCAGGCGTAGCAGGTTTGATCAAAATCGTTCTGTCCTTACAAAATGAGCTGATTCCACAACACCTACACTTCAAAGAGCCTAGCCCTTATATTGCTTGGGATGAGATGCCAATAAAAGTGGCAAGCGAACAGATACCCTGGCCAGCAACAGATAAAACTAGGTTTGCTGGAGTTAGTTCCTTTGGTTTTACGGGCATCAATGTCCATGCTGTTCTTTCAGAAGCACCACCAGTAGCAGCAAAAAGTGAGGCAGAAACTTGGAAGCGCCCCCTACACCTGCTCACTCTTAGTGCCAAAACTAAACCCGCACTCGAACAGATGGTTCGTAACTACGAGAAGCACTTAGCTACCCATCCCAACTTAGAGTGGGCTGATGTCTGTTACACAACTAATACTCGGCGCACTCATTTCCACGAACGTTTAGCTGTGGTTGCCGACTCAGTTTCTCAAGCACGAGAAAAATTATTAGCTCATCTTGCAGGCTCAGAAAACACCCATCTGTTTAAAGGTAGCAAGAGCGAAAGTCAACCTCAAATCGCTTTTCTATTCACAGGTCAAGGTTCCCAGTATCTAGGGATGGGACGGGACCTATACGAAACACAACCAATTTTTCGTCAGGCATTAGACCGCTGTGAGGAAATTTTAAATGCCATTGGGAAGCAGGAAAAATCGTTACTCTCCGTCCTGTACCAAAGCGCTGACAGTTCACTCCTAGAGCAAACCGCTTATACCCAGCCAGCGCTATTTGCCTTAGAGTACGCCCTAGCCTCTATGTGGAAATCTTGGGGTGTAGAACCAACCGTAGTCATCGGTCATAGTGTCGGGGAATATGTAGCAGCTTGCATAGCGGGGATTTTCTCCTTAGAAGACGGATTAAAAATGATTGCTGCCAGAGGGCAGTTAATGCAAAAACTGCCATCTAACGGAGAAATGGTATCTCTGTTAGCTTCGGTTGAACAAGTGGCAGAAGCAATCAAAGATACGAACTTAGTAAGCATCGCGGCTATCAACGGGCCTGAAAGCGTCGTCATTTCTGGGGAAGGGGAAGCGGTACGTCGAGTAGTGCAGGAGTTAGAACACAAGGGAATTAAAACTAAGCGCTTAAAGGTTTCCCATGCCTTCCATTCAGCTTTAATGAAGCCAATGCTGGCTGAGTTTAGCCAGGTGGTGCAAGAGGTGACATTCCACCAACCCAAAGTCAATTTTATCTCCAATGTCACGGGCAACTTTGAGCGCGTTTTACCCACAGACCCAGAATATTGGGTAGATCATGTGGTCAAACCAGTGAAATTTGCTGACGGTGTGGAGACGTTACAAAGAGAAGGAGTAGAGATATTTGTGGAGATGGGGCCCCAACCTATATTGCTGGGTATGGGTCGTCAGTGCTTGCCATCAGGGTATGGAACCTGGCAGCCGACGTTACAGCTAGAGCAAAGCGATTGGCAAGGGGTGCTTCAGGCTCTAGGTCAATTGTATGTAAAGAGCGTGGCGATTGATTGGGAGGGCTTCCATCGTGACTATGGCTACCGCCAAGTGGGAGTACCAACTTATCCTTGGCAGCGAGAGCGCTACTGGATTGATGTGACACATACACAACCTCTGACGCAATCTGACACCCAGAGCGTTGCCCATTCGCTCGGTCAACCATCACCTCAGCAGCCCACTGGCAAAGATTTTGCCGATCAGGTGGTGTGGGAACCACAAGATAAACCTTTGATAGCTGGTATTCTCGAAAAGAAAGAGGGAGAAGGAACTTCACTCAATTTGGTCGAACAGTTAAAGGCAACTGAGAAAGAGCAACGTAAAGCACTGTTAATTGCTCATATTCAATCTCTATTGTCTCAGGTTTTGGGAGATAAACATGATAGGACTTTCTCCCTATCACAAGAATTTTTCGACTTAGGAATGGATTCTATGACATCCCTAGAGCTAAGAAATCGCTTGCAAAACTTGATAGGCATCCCATTGTCATCAACTTTGTTTTATAAATATCCAACAGCAGAGGCATTAGTTCATTATTTGATTCAAGATGTGCTTGCTACTTTTGTAAGCTTTGATGATGAATAGGGCTTAAACTGCTCCCCGGAGTCGCTTCCGGGGCAGTGTTTTCGCCTACTAATTAGGGTTGGCTGAAAAAGTTGTCCGTGATAGCGTAGCGTGACGTAAGTCATGGGCAGGGAACAGGGATTATTGAGAATTAAAACCGATAGTTATTGACTGCGAGACCGTAAGATATGCCAATACGCCCGTACTTCGTTCAGGAAAAACCGTTCGGCTGACGCTCACTGTGGCGCATGGCATTCGTATTTAAATAGTTTGAACCTAGTACCTGGGCATCAGCATCAGTTCCTCAATCACGGCCGCATCGTTCAATTGAGCAATATGTAAAATTGACTGAGCCACTATTTCTGGGGTTAACATGGCTGAACGGTCAAAGTTAGCTTGGACGGTTTCCGTATCCCAAAGTGGTGTATTGACAGCACCAGGACAGATTACACTGACGCGAATATTGTGCGCACGTTCTTCTACAGCTAGGGTTTGAGAAAGAGCCATCAACCCAAATTTGCTGACACAGTAAGCTCCCCATTCAGCAGTAACTTGTTTACCAGAATCGGAAGAAACATTAATTATTATTCCAGACCGGCGATCGCGCATACCTGGTAAAATCCCCTGAATACATTGGAATACGCTCGTGAGATTTAGATCAATAACTCTTTGCCAGTCTGCTAAAGGTGTTTCTAGTAATAACCCAGTATAACCCATCGCGGCGTTATTCACGAGAATATCGATCGGGTTGTAAGTGGTATCGATCGCCCTGATCTGTTCTCGCACTTCGTCAATTTTGGCTAAGTCTAAGGGAAAAGCTTTGGCCTTTACACCAAAATTTCTAGCTGCTTCTGCTACTTGTTCAAGTTTTTCGCCCGAGCGGCTTACCAGCGCTAAATTAATTCCAGCTTCGGCAAAAGCTAATGCTGTTGCCTTACCAATTCCACTACTTGCACCTGTAATGAGAGCACAGCGTTGTGTCTGACTATTCATACAAATCTCCAAATCTACAAATGCTATATTATAGCAACCGCCTTGGCGGTTAGGGCATAAACTGTAAGTAGACCTTTTTGCAGCGCGATCGCAAAATTTATTGCTATATTTTATTTAATCCATATTCCTGATGATGAAAATAGCCTATGTCTTCCTCCGAAATGAACACAAATCCTATTGACGACAGCATCATCGCTACAAAGTCTGGTCAAACCAATCCTTCAATAAAACAGAAGGACATTCAGATCAGAACTGCATCAGCTTCCGACCAGAGACATATTAGTGCTGCAATGCTTCTAGCCTTTAACAACGATCCTGTGATCCGCTGGATGTATCCTGACCCCTATCAATATCTCACTTATTTCCCACTCCTGTTTGGAGCATATATGAACGAGTCCTTAGCCCACCAGACTTCTTATTATGTTGATGGTTATGGGGGTGCGGTGCAATGGATTCCGCCAGGGATAGAATGGGATGCAGAACCATTAAGGAAAGTATTTCAAGAAGGTATCGCTGAGTCACGCCAAGCAGAGGCATTTGAATTGTTCGATCGATTGGGGCATGATCATCCTAGTCAGCCTCACTGGTATCTGGCGTTTCTGGGTGTGGAGCCAATTCAACAGCGTAAAGGCTTTGGTTCAGCCCTATTGCGGCCTGTTCTGGGACAATGCGATCGCGATAGTATTCCTGCCTGTGTGGAATGTCTTACCAAAAACGTAGCATTCTATAAACAGCAAGGGTTTGAGTTAATTAGCCAGTATCAAGTTGGTGATACACCGATTATTGTCAGAATGATTCGCCAGCCACAATAGCAGGTTGGTGATGCCAAAAAAATTTTCCCATCCCTGTGTTCTCGCCTCATGAAAGCCGGAGGTTGAGTAACAGTAGTAACTGTATTAACTAATGCTCCCAATCGTTAACTTTTACTTCCAGGCATATTGCTCGTCATGCCAAACAGATAGTAAAATCGCTCTATGCTAAGTAGTCGGACAAAAATAAAGTTAACTATGAGGACAAGGGAACAGGGAACAGGGAACGGCGAACAGTAAAGGTTTCAGGCTTGTTAATATTTATTAACACAGTGTCGTTTACTTTTGTCCGACTACTTGAGGAAATTCATACCAGGTTTAGTGATGAGGAAAATCTTTAACTAAGCAGTAAAACACCCCCGAAACCGTGTATTAGCATCAGAGAGTGGGTAGTCCCACCTCTTCATCACTCCTTTTATTTTGTAATGTAGCATCAGATGCGATCGCGATTGCCTCAATCACGATCTAATTCTGTAGATATTCTATAGTTTTCTCTAACTGCTAGGAAAATTAGTCACATCCAGATAAAATTAAATTGGTAAAGCTAGTTGGACAAAAATAAACAACGTCATTGCGTTGGCGTTACACTTTAGGCTATAAAATTAACTCCGTAAGGAGAATCATATAAACAGGACTTTTTTTATGAAAATTGGTATTGTTGGCAGCGGGAAGATTGGTGGCCCACTAGGAAGGCTCTGGGCACATTCGGGGCATAACGTATTCTTTTCCTCGCGAAATCCCGATAGTCTACGCGGACTGGTTGAAAAGGCGGGTAACGGAGCGCAGGCAGGAACACCTGAAGAGGCGATCGCTTTCGGAGATGTTGTTCTAGAAGCTGTTCCCTTCTGGGCGACGATATCATTGCCAGCAGATGCACTCGCTGGGAAAATACTCATCAGCGCTTCAAATTACTACCCTCTGCGTGATGGCGAGATTGAGATTGACGCACCAAGCCAAAGCGAAGCCATTGCTAAGAGGCTTCCGCAAACAGCGGTTGTTAAGGCGTTCAATATGATGTTTTTTGAAGAGATAGAGGCTCGAGCCAATGGAGAGCTCTTCTCTGAGCTAGCCATCTTTTACGCTGGTGATGATGTAGAGGCAATGGCGATCGCAGCTCAGTTGATTGAAGAAGCAAAGTTTGTGCCTGTAAAAGCCGGATCGCTAGCTGAGGGGCGCTACTTTCAAAATGGGGAACCACTCTATGCTCGGTGCTGGTCGGAAGAGGTAGCTCATCAGGCTCTCGCTCAGGTCAAAGCTCTCAGGGTAAGGGCTTAGGCTTTTGAACCTCAAAAAAGATTGCAACAATTAAGTGATTGGACAGAATTAATTACACATTTTAGATCGCCGAAGTAAGGAGCTTTTTTAAGGCATATCAACTCAACCCCTTACCTGGTAGGTCTTTCAACTTCCTTGTCGCCCTTTGAGGCTACCCTAAGATAATTCTTGGATGTCCTGACTTTAGATGTAGACACGGCGAATGTTTTTATGGTATTATCTTGCAAGGCACCAGCCACAGCATTATGCCTCTGTGTGATTTCCCCAAACGCTCATTGCTGCATAATGCCTGGGACAGTTACCAAATTATTGAGGATGAATTATGGCTCCTATTTCTAATGAGTCAATTGATGCCAGTATTGAACAGCGCAAGAAAGCGGGAATAAAAAACCATCGTCTCCAGCGCTCTATTAAATGGTTTTCTGGAGGTTTAACAGCAGCCTTAATTGCATCATATGGTGCGGCTGCAATTAAAGCTGAAGCATCGAAATCTACTGCCGTTCAACAAGGTGTTACTAACTTAAAACTGGACGGAATTTCACCTAAGCAAGGTTCAATCCCCTCCGGGATGGAACATCCTCCCTATAAGGTCTCTCGCGGTGAGTTGACAGCCGCACAAAAAAAAGTTTTAGGAACTTGGCGGCTCGTATCTTGGGAAAACAAGGATGAAGAAGGGAAAGTTACCTATCCATATGGAAAGGATGCTCTTGGCTACCTTATTTACAGCCCCGATGGACATATGTGTGCAACCCTTTCAAAAAACAAACGTCCTAATTTTCCTGGAGGAGACATTTTGGGAGGAACATTACAAGAACAGGCCGAGGCAGTAAAAACATATATTGCCTATTGCGGTAAATATGAAGTCAAACCAGATAGAGTTGTTCATCTGCCTGATGTCAGCCTGTTTCCGAATTATATTGGTACAAGGCAAGAACGCTTCTATAAATTTGAGAATGGCAAGCTGGTATTGAATCAGGCTCCAGAATTGATGGATGGTAAGAAACAAACTGCTTTTATAATTTGGGAGCGCGTTCCAGAGTAACCGTTTACAGGATTCCCAAACGTTACTCGAAAAAATAGGTACGCATTGATGGTAGATTAAGAAGCCTAGATGTAATGTGCCTCGTTTTCGGAATTAAAATTTGCCACTCTTGTTTCCAGGGATATTACCAACCACTGGTTCACAATCTACCACTCTGGCGAACAAGCGTGGCATTTACAGATTTAATCCTGCTTCATAAGACAAATACTAATTTCTGATATAAATCCAGTCTAACCAGCGCCGATAGTAATGTCTTAACTCTTGCACTCAGGTATCTTGCTAGCTGGCATAAACAAATTTTTTACAACGTAAGCCTAATTTTTCTACCGTACAAGGCATTGTTAAGATATTATATTTAGAGACAAGCTTATTTTCCTTAAGGTAATATTATTTATGAAAACAGAAATACCTAATCTCTGGATTAAATGTCCCCAGTCCAATCCACAAGCCAATTTACGCTTATTTTGCCTACCCTATGCAGGAGGTGGGACATCGATTTTTCGTCTCTGGCCTCAAGAATTGCCGTCAAATGTAGAGCTTTGTGCGATTGAGCTGCCGGGAAGAGAAAATCGCATCAGAGAAAAACCAATTTCAGATATTGAAATTCTGGCAGACAACTTAGTGGAGGTCTTACTGCAACATTTGGATAAGCCATTTGCGATCTTTGGTCATAGTATGGGATCGCGAATTGCTTATAATCTAACTAGAAAACTCCACCAAAGAAACGTCAATCCGGTCTGTTTATTTGTATCAGGCAGCTATGCTCCGCACTTACCTGAATTAAATCCGCCCGTTTATTTGTTATCTGATACAGAATTTATTGAACAAGTAGTCAGGATTTACGCTGCTATACCAGAAGTACTCTTAGCAGATAAAGACCTCATGGAATTGTTCTTACCTATTTTGCGAGCAGATGTGACTGTAGGAACCACATATATCCCTTTCCCAGATGAACCTCTTGATTGTCCCATTTTTGCTTTGGGTGGTCTTGAAGATCCGGAAGCCAGTCATGATCTTCTTGCTTCTTGGCGTGATTACACCCGTTCCTCATTTTCAATAGAGATGTTCCCAGGTGGACACTTTTACCTGAATGAAAATGAAAATAGACAACTTTTGTTGCAGTTTCTATCTAAAACGCTAAAAGACTATTTATAGCTCCCATATCGCATCCTCGACTGTCACCAAGATAAATAGATATATAGCAGTCCTAAATGAGTCGTAAAGTTTTTTACCCCACCCCAACCCTCCCCTTATTAAGGGGAGGGAGTAAGAAATTCACAAATGATTTAGGATTGCTATAGTGAACTGCAAACATAAATCCTCAAAACCACAAACAGGGCATTGTTGAAACCACATTATCTACAAATAAAGGGATTCTTAAGCAATACCTTTGCCAATCTCCAAGGATGAGTTGATGATGCTATAGCTAAAAACGGCGAAGGCATTGTAAATTGATAGCTTGTGACTCAACCTCTAACTTTTCAAACATTCTCTTAAGTGCCAGACCCCATAACTCAATACTCGATCTATGAACCTAGTTCTTCCAGCTCAGTATAATTTTATACCCCGCTACTTCCGATTAGCTGTAGCCAACGTCCTATCAAGTATTATGGTTCCACTGGCCAATATAGCTAGTGTCATGTTTCTGGGTCATCTTGAAGAAATTCGCCACTTTGCTGGAGTCAACATTGCTGGAAACTTGCTTAACTTTCTCTATTTAGCTTTATTCTTTTTACGAATGGGAACCACTGGAGTTACAGCGCAAGCAGTGGGACGAGATGACCGAGAAGGTATGTTGTTAGTAGGACTGCGTAATGGCTTAATAGCTCTAGTGCTAGGTGTCGCTCTCATACTCTTACAATACCCTTTGGGAGAACTTGGATTTGCTCTGATAAATGTTCCCCCAGAGATTAAATCTTCAGGGCTTGCCTATTTCAACACCCAAATTTGGGGAGCACCTGCAATTTTACTCAATTTTGTGTTGATAGGTTGGTTTCTAGGGCGAGAAAAAAATGGCTTAGTTGTGTTTTTGTCAGTCCTTGGAAATGGTGGCAAAATCGCACTTGACTATCTACTTATTGTCCACCTGGGATGGGCAAGTGTAGGGGCAGGAGTTTCTTATGCTACAAGCCAATATTTAGCGTTGTTGGTGGGAGTGATATTTTTTTTCAAGGAATTCCAGTGGATTGAAATCCGAAGCCTATTTGGAAAAATATGGGATATATCAGCTATAAAATCTAACTTGACTCTCAATACAAACATCCTGCTCAGCAATTTAATTCTTCTGGTTGTCTCCTTAACATTCAGCTATCAAGGAGTACAAATGGGAACGTTAATTTATTCTCAAAATGCCTTATTGTGGCTGATATTTAACCTTAATACATATTTTGTAGAGGGACTGGGGTTTGGTACAGAAACTTTGGTCGGAAACTTTAAAGGAAAAGGAGATTCACAACAATTACCACCCATAGCTTTTGTTTCTCTCTCAACTGCTCTCGTGGTAGGAGTGTGTTTCGGCGGAGTGTGCGTGCTATTTCCCGATAGTATTTTTAGGTTGTTCACTAACCACACTGAAGTCACCTCAAATATAAATATTTCTCTGCCTTGGTTACAAGCTATCTTAGTATTTTGTTCAATAGGTTATACGCTGGAAGGATACTTCTTGGGTTTAGCACAAGGACAGATCCTCCGCAATGTTAGCATAGTTCCTTTTGTAGTCGCTTTTATACCTACAAATATTGCGTTTTTTAAGTTTCCAAGTAACAATCTTTTGTGGTTTAGTGTATCTTTGTTTTATGCAATCAGAATGGTGATGTATATAATAAATTTATTCAGTACATTTGGTAGTAATGTTGTTGATGGTGGTGAGTCAATCCCGGCTTTAGAAGAGAATCGCGCTTTGGGTGGTGATTTGTAAGTTGGCCCATAAATGTAGGAGACCGCAATCATAATCACTCAAGACCGCAATCAGGATTTTTTCCAGCTAACTGATTGATTCTTTCCACAATTCCTATTTCATCAACTAGACCGGCTATCAAGCCCAGATGATCTAGGTTTTCTACTTTCATCTGGGATGCTTTCTGCATGGGCTGCTGAATCCTGATTTGAGCGTTCATCGCGATCGCCAGTTTACACTATTTTTGGTGATGATTGGTTACCCAAGAGCGATCGCAATTAACGCACTTTCGCGGATGCGAGCGGGTTACGGATATGTCATAAACTTGGTCTTTTACCGAGCGCTACCAAAATAATTGAGTATTTTTACTCGCTCTTGTCTCGGATGATTCACTTTTACCCCCTCAATTCGCGTATGTGCCAGTTGGGGGTGCGGAATGTGGGTTGTATCGGAATGATTTAACCGCGAAGGCGCGAAGTACGCGAAGCAAGAGAAGAGAGAGTTTAATACAGGACGATGAAGAGAGGATTTTATATCACCCCCCCCTGCCCCCCCTAGGGGGGAAGGAAGAAGGAAGAAGTCACCCCCCCCTGCCCCCCCTAGGGGGGAAGGAAGAAGATCGAGGTGAAGAATGCTGATACAGCAAGCTTTTTAGCAACCGGGGTTTTTTATGAGTTATTCAGGATTATCTGCCTCCGACAACCACATTTTTAATCCGTAAATGGGGGCCGCCGACACTGACTGGTAAGCCGCCCTGGCCGCCTTTACCACAACCGCCGTAGGCATAAACTGAGTCATTTCCGATCGCCTCAATATCCTTGAGCGTCTGAAATACGTTACCACTTAAGGTGACATCGCTCACAGGTTCTGCTAATTTGCCGTCGCGAATCATGTAACCTTGAGCCGCTGCAAAGGTAAACATCTCACCGTTGGTTTGTCCTCCCAGCATCCGCACTGCATAAACTCCTTCCGCGATGTCACCAATCATGTCATCAAAAGAATTTTCTCCAGATTCGATCGCCGTATTAGTCATGCGTACCAAGGGCATAAAAGTAGCACTCAAAGCCCGCGCATTTCCCGTGGGACTTTCGCCCATTTTGCCGGCAGTTTCCCGATTGTGCATTCGAGTGGTTAACACCCCATTTTTAATTAAATGCTTGCACTGGGCGGGTACGCCTTCGTCGTCGTATTTCAATGTTCCCGGTAATCCTGGTAATGTGGCATCATCGATGACATTCAATTGTTCGATGGCGACTGGTTTACCCAAGGTCAACAATTCCTGCATTTTGGGGTTTTCGTAAATGCCGTCTGCTTCCGATAAATGGCCGAAAGCTTCGTGAATAAATACCCCTGATAAATAAGGGTCTAAAATGACTGGATACTGGCCACCTTTGACTGATTTTGCTTCTAGTTGACTGACAGCTCGAACGGCCGCACTCTTAACACGATCTTCAATATTTGTCAAGACATTGTAGTCCGATCGCGAATGAATAGACTCAAACCCTTGGCGGACAATGCCGCCGTCACCACGGGCGATCGCGCCAAAACGTCCGGTGACATCCAATCGCTCTTGAGCGATGGAAGTGCCTTGGGAATTTACAAAATAAGTAATTCCAAATCGATCGCTATAACCGGCAATTGTAGTCTGAATCCGCGGGTCATAATCTAATAACAATTGGTTGTAAGATTCGAGCAATTGTCGCTTTTGGGCTAAAGTAATGGAGCGAGGATCGCTACCTAATTCCACCGCTACATAATCTTGAATCGGGGTGACATCTGCTAGTATAGTTTTTTCGCTACCTACTAAGCGAGACTGAATTACAGCTTCTTCAATACGGTCTTTTAATTCAGCCAAACCATTAAAAGTGACAAAACTCCAGCCACCTTTGTGACAGGCGCGGATACCACCAGCAAGGCTAAAACTGCGGTTGACAGCATCCAACTGAGGCCCACGAAAACTAATGGCTGTTGACTCGCTTTGTTCGAGGCGAACTTCTAGATAATCTACCCGATCGCGGTAGGGTGCGATCGCTTCCATCAATTGTTCCTGCATCTATTTGTCCCTAGGAGTGAGTCGCCTTAGCGTTGTAAAGAATAGCTAACTTTATTTTAATCCGCTGAATCGACTAAAAGCCGATCGCCCCCAAGGGTAAATTGGCAGCTACGCATTTAAAGTGTTGGTTAGGGAGGGAGTGGAAGAGGCGGAGAATGGGAGAATGGAAGCCAATTAGCGAGATCCGACTAAAATAAATCTATCTTAAGACTGAAAAAAATCATTAAATTAGACAGAAATGCCTGACTTGAGGATGAAAAATTGGCAAATTTCACCGTATTTAGCCGCAATTACCGCAGCAGTAGCAATTGTGGCCGGAGTTTGCATTTTAGATCGATCTCAACAGCAGCGGTTTTTACTGGAAAACCGTGCTACTACTCTCAATCAACTCAGCACAATTCGTTCTAATCTCGAAGGTAAGTTGAACTCACGGCTGTTTTTGATGCGCGGTTTGGTGGCGGATCTTTCCAAAAACCCAAACATCAGCGAAGAGGAGTTTGCAGCTACCGGGAGAATTCTGCTGGCAAACCAAACTGGCATTCGCAGTATAGGTTTAGTGAAAGGGACCATCATCACTTATATGTATCCGCGAGAAGGAAATGAATCGGCGATCGGGGTGGACTTGACTACCGTACCTCAGCAACGAAAAATGGTCGAAGAGGCGATCGCGACTCGCAAAACTGTACTGGCGGGCCCTGTGAAATTATTAGCGGGGAATGTGGGCTTTGTCAGTCGATCGCCCATTTTTCTGACACCACCGGGCGCAGATCCAGAAAGCGGTGATTTTTGGGGGTTAACAGGGGTTCTCATCGACGAAGATACCCTCCTCCAAGAGGCAGGGATCAAAGACCATTCTGCCCAGCTACAATACGCTCTGCGAGGCAAAGATGGCAGGGGTGTGACCGGGGAAGTGTTTTTTGGCGACTCTGCAATTTTCCAGCAAGCACCCGTATTGCTGGAAGTGACATTGCCCAACGGTTCCTGGCAGTTAGTCGCCATTCCCCTGGGGGGATGGCCCCAGAATTCGCCACAGCGGGGGTTGCTGCTTGCTGGTGGTGGTTTGCTGGCAGTTGTGAGCTCTGTGGTGGTCTTTAGTTTGGTGTATGGATCTACAAAGCTGCGAGAAAGTGAGGCTAAATACAGGCAATTGGTAGAGAATGCCAATTGCATTATTGTGCAGTTAGACCGTGAGGGAAATGTTACTTTTTTGAACGAGTTTGCTGAAAGTTTTTTTGGGTATTCACAAGCCGAAATTATTGGCAAAAATGATTTCTGGAATCTGATATCGGAGACAACTTTGTCGAAAAATCAACTCCCTGCCATGATGCGGGAATTCCTGCTACACCGGAATCGATACTTTACAATTCAGGAGAATGAACAGATCCGCCGTCATGGAGAAAGAGTTTGGATCGCGTGGCGAAATCAAGCTTTGCGAGATCGGAAAGGCCGTTTGAGAGGGATGTTGTGTATTGGAACTGATATTAGCGATCGCAAAAAAGCTGAAATCGCCTTACAAGATTCTGAAGCAGAACTGCGAGCTTTATTTGCCGCCATGAATGATGTCATTTTTGTAATTGATATAGAGGGAAGATACCTCAAAATTGCGCCGACAAATCCCAGCCTTTTGTACAAACCACCGACGGAAGTTATCGGCAAAACTATCGCCGAGATTATGCCACCAGAAATAGCAGATTTTTTCCTAAATCAAATTCGACTCACCGCCGAAACCAAACAAACCAATTCACTAGAATACAGCTTACCTATAGGAGACAAATACCTCTGGTTTGCTGCTACTATTTCACCTATGCAGTCAAACACATTTCTGTGCGTAGCCCGTGACATTACGGAGCGCAAGCAAGGTGAAAGTTGGTTAGCCGCCCAAAAACAAATATTAGAAATGATTGCTAAAAGTGCGCCTCTGGGCGATACTTTAAATGCCTTAGTGAAAATTATCGAGCAGCAATGTCCAGATGTCATGGGTTCGATATTGATTCTAGATCGAGATGGCAAACACCTGGTGAACGGAGCTGCACCGAGTTTACCTGAGAGTTACAATGCTGCTATTGAGGGCATGGCGATCGGTCCCAATGTCGGTTCCTGTGGCACTGCTATCTATCGGAAAGAGTCTGTGATTGTTACAGATATTGCCACCGATCCGTTGTGGGAAGATTATCGAGATTTTGCTTTAAGTTTTGGACTGAGAGCTTGTTCATCTACTCCTATTCTATCATCTAACGACAAGCTTTTGGGAACCTTTGCCATGTATTATACTGAGCCACATACCCCGAAAAATTTGAGTTTGAATTCAGAGATTTGGTCAAAAATTTAGCAGGAATTGCCATCGAGCGCAAACAAGCAGAAGAGAGTCTTCAACAATTGAATGAAAACTTAGAACATAGAGTGTTACAGAGAACAGAAGCACTGCGCCAAAGTGACGCACGAGAAAGAGAAAGAGCTCAACAACTCGAACAAGCGCTGTTGGAATTGCGCTCTACTCAAAGTCAGTTAGTTCAAACGGAAAAAATGTCTTCTTTGGGTGAAATGGTTGCTGGGATTGCTCATGAAATCAATAATCCGGTTAACTTTATTCATGGCAATATTAAATATGTCGAGGATTATACGAAACAGTTAATGGAATTGGTCGATTTGTACGCCGAAGAATATCCAGAGCCTAATTCTATAATCCTTGATAAAATTGAAGAAATGGATTTAGATTTTGTCTCAGAAGATTTAAATAAAATAGTGAGGTCGATGGAGGTAGGAACAAAACGTATCCGGCAAATTGTTTTGTCGCTCAGGAATTTCTCGCGACTGGACGAATCGGAAATGAAGCCAGTGGATATTCATGGAGGAATTGACAGCACTTTGTTAATTTTGCAGCACCGATTGAAGGGGGTTAATGGGTGGCCGGAAATTAATATAATTCATGAATTCAGCAACATACCACTGGTGGATTGTTATCCTAGCCAACTGAATCAGGTATTTATGAATATTATTGCTAATGCCATTGATGCGATCGAGGAACGGTATCAAAAGTTCTCTGTGGCGGCAGCGGAGGCAAATCCTGGCAGAATTGCGATCGCCACTGAGGTGATTGGTGAGAATATGATAGCGGTGGAAATCTCCGACAATGGTACGGGAATGCCACAGACGACGATCGATCGCATTTTTAATCCGTTTTATACTACAAAAGAAGTGGGAAAAGGTACGGGCTTGGGAATGTCGATTTCTCACTCGATTGTGGTTCAGAAGCACAAAGGCCAAATAGAGTGTTTTTCAGAAATAGGACGCGGTACAACTTTTAGGATTTCAATTCCCATTAGTCTGGTGCCCAATTGACCGAAAACAATAAGCGATTAAAATAGATTCAAGCTGCTGGCGAAGCGGTGCTGCATTGAACCATTTATTTTTAGGAAATTTGACATGATGGGATTGCTCCTAGAAGCGTTGCAGTCAATGGGACACAATGTCCGATGGATGTCTTGGAATTTGTTCTTAGCATTAGTACCGTTAGCGCTGAGTTTTTGGCTGTTTCGCAAACCTCGATCGCGCTGGCTGATGTGGGGGACAAGTTTTCTGCTGGGGGCTACTTTTTTGCCCTCTCTATCCCTGGTTTTTTTACATCTGAAGTACATTGTCCATGATTTGGGCAAAACTTACGTTTTGGGGGCGATCGCGATTACGCTGACACTGATGGCTGTAGATATCTGGGTACTGCGACAGCGCGGTGTGCGTTCTCTCCGCTGGTGGGGTGGTTTTTTGGCATTCATTGCCTTTTTGCCCAATGCGCCCTATGTTTTAACTGATATCATCCATTTGATCGACCAGATTAAACAGGGACACTCGGTGTGGGTGGTGACTCTAGCTTTGATTCCCCAATATTTGGTGTTTACGATCGCAGGGGTTCAGGCTTACGTGCTGTCGGTGATGAGTTTTGGTTACTATTTGAGCCAACAGGGTTGGGGCAAATTTGTCCTAGTAGCAGAGTTAACTATACACGCACTTTCGGCGATCGGCATTTATTTAGGGCGATTTATCCGGTTCAACAGTTGGGATATCATTACTAATCCCGATGCGTTAGTTAATACTGTGATGAACGATTTGATGGGGAAACGTCCGGTTTTATTAATTGCTGCGACTTTTGTAGTAATTGCTAGTTTGTATTGGGTGATGAAGCAAATTACTTTGGGGATTAGCCAGCGATTTTACCCGAATCAATCCCAGTCAGAGTTTTCCGGTGCCAGCGGTAATTCTTCCGAACCCATCGATGTGAGATTTTAGATAGAAGATTTGAGATGCGTTCGGACCTAAACCCCCGACTAATTCTGGCAAGTCGGGGTTCTAAAAGAAGGTAACACAATATAATAATATGTATATATTTTAGCATGGGCGAGATTCCTACCTTGACTACTCAGATTCCTCAGAACTTTGTGCAAACGATCGCCAAGGAGCGCGGTGTCACAGATGCCGAGTTAGAAACTGTGTTTATGGCTCTCGATGGTCAAACTACGGCCGCGATCGCCACCAAGCTTGGTATTAGCGACATCGCAGTTCGCAAAAGACTAGGCGAGGTTTACAAAAAGTTTCAAATTGGCGGAAAGGGCCCGGGAAAATTGTCAGAATTGAGGCATCAGTTACTGTTGTCATACCATCAGGAACTCGGTTTCAGGGATTTTAGTCCCACAGGTAAAGGAAGCCTATCAAAAATGGCGATCGCACACCGACAACAAGATTGGGGCGAAGCACCGGATGTTACGGTTTTTTACGGACGGACTCAAGAATTAAACACTTTAAAGCAGTGGATTGTCTCAGATAATTGTCGGCTGGTGGCGTTGTTGGGCTTGGCTGGTAGCGGTAAAACAACTCTGTCAGTAAAATTAGTCTCACAGATCCAGAATGAGTTTGATTTTGTGGTTTGGCGCTCTTGGCGATCGCACCCGACTCCTCAACTGTTTCTCACCAACTTAATTCAATTTTTTTCCAACCACCAAAGAAGCGATTTACCACCAGAGAACGACAACATCAACGGTCAAATTTCCCTGCTAGTTGAGTATTTGCGCCAGCACCGATGTTTGCTGATTTTCGACGATTTTGAAGCCGTGCTGAAGCCGGAAGAACTAGCAGGACATTACCGAGAGGGTTGGGAGGAATATCGAGATTTAATTGTGCGGATATCAGAGGTTAATCACCGTAGCTGTCTGCTGGTAATTAGTGCAGAAGAACCTACAGAAATCGCTTTGCTAGCTGGGGAAAAAGTACGCTCTTTCAAACCAGAGATTTCCCTGGAAATTGCCCAGAATATTTTTCAAGAAAAAGGTTTATCTGCTAAAAATAGTGAGTGGAAAATTTTGTTAGGGCGCTACGGAGGAAATCTATTAGCATTTAAGATTGTAGCCACAACGATTCTGGATTTTTTCGAGGGGAATGTTGGTAGTTTTTTGGAAGCAACGGCATTATTTATTGAAGAACATATTAGCAATCTAATCGCGCAGCAGTTAGAGCGAATGTCTACTGCTGAAACCGAGATTACCTATTGGCTGACTATTGCGGAAACTCCGGTTTCCCTCGGAACTTTGCGACAGGAAATTTTTGCTAAGTATTCTTTTTCTGATTTAGTGAAAAATCTCGATTCTTTGAGCCGCCGCTCGTTGATTGAAAAAATCCATCAGGGTACAGAAACAGTGTTTGTGCTTCAGCCTTTGATGATGAAATATGTTGCCGATAGGTTAGTAGAAAAGCTTAAATATGAGATTTTGGAGACGATTAAGACGCAAAAAATCGAAAATATGCGGTTGTTGAAAGATTATGATTTTAGCATAAATTTTGCTAAAAAAGTAGGGAAATACGAGGCAACCAGTTATATTCTCAGAATGGTAAAAAATCGGTTGCAAGTTTTGTGTCAGAAAACTCAAGGAGATGAAGAACTTTTAAATATCCTGAACAAACTTGCATCTTTGCTGGCAGAGAAATCGACTTTTGAAGTGGGATATGTTAGAGAAAATATGGCGCTTATTATGGCACAAACTGAGTCTTAAAACTGAGATACCAGACTTTGTGAAGCAGTCTGGTATCTCACAGTCACAGAGTTGGATTATTTGACAATACCCAAAACTGAGGCTGATTCAGAACCTGTAATTTTAACCAAAGCAGGAGCTGTTTGAGCCTGGGCAATTTTGGGAACCAAAAGTTGATTCGCATAAATCCGAGGATTTTCTTGAGCGATTTGGATGTAAGATTCCCGGACTTCTGCATTCACTGCCACAGTCTTGGCATCATAAACTTGCATCGCCATATTGGGATAGAAACCAATGCCAACAATCGGGATTAAAAAGCAAAAGGCGATCGCCACTTCGCGAGGTTGAGCATCGATAAATACTGCATCCGCAGGCAAAACGCAACTATTACCGAAACAAACCGCTTCATCCAGATTATTTCTCTGATTTTGCAAATCTAAATCCTCGATGTCACAAGCGGCTGCTGCTCCAGAATTATAGAAGAGCTGGCGCAGCATCGAGAGCAAATAAATCGGTGTCAAAATCAGTCCTACCGCCGCCAGGAAGACAATCACAGCCCGGAAAGAATCGCTATAGATATCGCTAGTTGCCACACCGACAAATACCGAAAGTTCGCTAGCAAAACCACTCATACCGGGAAGTGCCAAGGAAGCCATAGCGCCTGCGGTAAACAAGGCAAATACTTTGGGCATGACTTTACCAATCTCGCCCATTTCATCCATGATCATGGTATGGGTGCGATCGTACGTAACGCCGGCCAGAAAGAACAATACTGAGGCGATTAAACCGTGGGAAATCATTTGCAACAGAGCACCATTGATTCCCAAGTCATTGAAAGAAGCAATACCCAGGAGTACAAATCCCATGTGAGAAATAGAGGAATTCGCTAGGCGGCGCTTCATGTTGGTTTGGCCGAAGGAATTCAGTGCTCCGTAGATAATGTTAACTACGCCCAGCACGGCCAGAATCGGTGCAAAGTAAACGTGAGCTTTAGGAAGCAGTTCCAAATTCAGACGAATCAGGCCATATCCGCCCATTTTTAACAGCACACCGGCCAGAATCATGGACACGGGAGAAGATGCTTCGCCGTGGGCATCAGGTAGCCAAGTGTGGAAGGGGAAAATCGCCAGTTTCACGCCGAAGGCAATCAACAATCCCGCATAAAGCAGTAATTCTAAACCCAGGGGGTAGTCTTTCAAGCCTAGTTCTACCATATCGAAGGTGATATTGCCTCCGCCGTAGAATGCCATTGCTAAAGCAGCTACCAGAATGAAAATTGAAGCGCCAGCGGTATAAATCAAGAATTTGGTGGCTGCGTAGCGACGGTTTTGTCCGCCCCAAATCGAGATTAGCAGGTAAACCGGAATTAGTTCTAGTTCCCAGACAATGAACAGTAGCATGATGTCTTGGGCGACGAATACTCCTATCTGTGCCGAGTACATCACCAGCATCAGGAAGTAGAAAAGTCGGGGTTTGCGATCGACCTCCCAGGCTGCAAAAATTGAGAGAGTCGTCACCAGTCCAGCCAACAGTACCAAGGGTACTGACAATCCGTCAACCGAAACAGACCAGTTGAGACCCAGAGAAGGTATCCAGGGGTATTGCTCTACGATTTGGAAAGTAGAGATTGTGGGATCGTAATGGGTCCAAAACACCCAGCACATGAGTACAAAGTCTGCCAAACCGACGCCTAGGGCGTACCACCGAACTGTTTTGCCCCCTGTATCGGGTAGAAAAGGGATGGCGACGGAAGCTAGGAGGGGTAACAGGACTATCGCGGTCAGCCAAGGAAATTGATCCGCTATCATAATGGGAATAAATACTTACTGGAAGATGACTAAGATTATAATACAAAATTTAATAAAAATTTAATATTTATTGATATTTTTTTTTATGACACCCATGGGGGGTTGTCATATCACCAATTGCGACAAAAGTCAAGTAGACACTCCCCACGCGCGTTGAGGCGCGGGGATTCTTGGTTCTACTTTAGGGATTTGGGGGTGAAAATTTGATATCCGCCCAAGACAATTGCCTACTTTGGTTGGTGCTGCTTTCGAGCTTTTCTTTCAGTTTGGCAACATTAACGGTATCCTCTGTTGCAGAAATATTGCTTTGGGCGATCGCATCTTTTACTAGCTGAATATTGAGAGTCGGATTTGCTTTGACAGCTTCGACAGCGTTTTTCAGATTCCTTTGATAGTGGGCGTTACCAATGGCTTCTTCTTTAGAGCGCGAACTGGTTTCAAAGCATTTGTCCAAATCGCCATAAATGCCATGACGCCTGGTTTTGGTGTAATATTGGCGTTCTGTGTCTAGGAGTTTTGCCATTAATTCCAGGTGCATTTTGTCCTCGCACATTTCTTCGAGCACAGTCCATTCGTCGCTACCGAGGAGTTTTCTTTCGGCGGCGGGGCGACTGTCTTCAAAGGGTTGACCGGTGACTTCTTCGTAAATGCGGGGTAAAGAGTCATCGAATTCGTGTCTTTCTTCCAGCCAAATTCGGCGGATTTCACTAAGTTCTTCGCTGCTTATCAAAGTGATGTCACGCATATCTTCAGGTGCTTTAGAACGAATTTCAGTTTGAACAGAAAGAAGTCGAGTCAGTAAATAATCCCGTGCTTCTTTACTATAAGGGCCCGGAATAGGCTCAATAGCTATTTCACCCTCTACATTACGCTCATACAGTTGAACATTTCCATTTCGTCGCCGAAAGTCACGTCGATCGCGACTATCTTCAACATCCAATTCTACGCGAAAATCTAAGAGAGGTTGCAACCATTCTTTTTCTGCATCATTTTGAATCATCGCTGTTAGTGATTTGTCCTGACTTACCATCGTACAAACCCAACATCCAAAACGAGAACTACCACAGCTAGGGGTAGAAGTATCGACAACTAGGGGACATTCATTATCAGCACTAGCGCCTCGGTACATAGCGAACAAATCTTTGTTGCTGTATCCCCAAGGATTGTCCCACTGCATCAGATACAGCCAAACTTCATCATCACGCCAGTCTTCTATAGGGCTATAAACCAGAGAGTTTGGTAAGTTCATATTAGGGCTTAAGCGATCGCGTACCCGTCGGGCTTCCATTTTTTTCATCCTATGAGCACGCTTTGTGCTTTCAGCTTTACGAGTCCCTAATACAAGTATTGTTTCCCCGCTAGTTCGGATAACATTACGAATAAAACGGTTAGATGGAGAAATTTTTAGGCGATCGGTACACCAGCGAAACTTACCTCTGGGTGCTGGGTATCCTTTGCCAATCAAACCTACCCAAAAAGTATCTGTCCACTCTGGTTGTAACACATGAGTATTTATGGGCATTTCTTGTTCTATGGCTGCAATATTCATTTGCTTAATAGACTTACGAACCCATGTAGATACGATCGGATTTTCTACTAGAGTATCTGTTGTAATGACATCAATTCTCTTGATTCTTTTTTCCGGTGGAATCTTGGCAATCGCATTCCAAATTAGCTGTAATACTGCCGTTGAATCTTTTCCCCCACTATATCCAATCACCCAAGGAATTTCGTCAAGACAATATAAGTTTTGAATTTCTTCAGTGAGCATTTCTATATCTTCTATTAATTCTGTAAGGGTACGACTTGGAAATAATGATATCTGCTTATTTTGGATCATTTCTGAAATCTCCTATTGTCTATATTAATATTTTACGATAAGATGCGCTCCTCGCTAGAACCATATTTTTTTATTTGGTTGCTTGTAAATGGTACACAATAGTATCCGTAATTAGTTTACATTTATATGGTTGGTGAGGTAAAATTGTGTCTCTACGCAAATTTAATTAACTTATATGTCTGACAATAACCCTCCTGAGTCCGATACAGCTCCACGAATTGATGAGTTACTTGCTCCATACTTGGCCAAGTACCACCGTAAGGATTGCTATCCAGGGCTAATTTTCCAGCAGGGAAAGCGAAAAATGGTGCAAATAAATATCCCGGCTAATCACTTACCTACCCTCCTCCAAGCAAAACCCTCAACTGGGAATGATCCTGATTCTGGTAAAAATCGTCCAGAGGTAAAGGGTCATGCTGAGGACATAAAACAATATATTCTTAAACGCGCTAGAAATGATCAACCCTGGATTTTGGGGACACTGACAGCAAATGTCGATCCTCAAAAGATTGAAATTATAGAATTAGGTCGGGGGATTTGTCTAGTAGTTATTCCTCGTGGCGTTAAGTTAGATATTACTGATGGACAGCATCGCAAGCGCGCTATTCACGAGTTAATTGAAAGTGCTGCCGGCGAGTTAATAGGTGATAATGATTTCCCTATTACGCTGGTTTTAGAGGAAGACTTTAACCAGTGTCAGGCAGATTTTCGAGATATGGCGCAGACAAGACAACTGGATAAATCATTACTTAAGTATTTCACAATATTTTTTAAAAAACAACCATTGACACAAAAATTTAAACGTGATATTTTTTGAAAAAATACCATATTTATATAAAAACCGCCGATGAACACTAATCCAGCGTATGAGCTTGTTAATAAAATATTAGAAAAAGAAAATAGCGATCGCCAAGAAATCGCACTGTTATTAGATAATTACCTAGGAAAAGACGATCGCATTTTTGTCCTAAAAACCCAGATGGGAAACAGCGAAGCCTACATCGGTTCAGTCACCCTAGAATGGTTAGATTCCCGCGTGCGTTTCGCATCCCAAATGCCACTTTTTCGCCAAAAATTCGACCTCCAAACTAACAACATCCTCCGCGACGACGAAACCATCGATGAAATCATCCAACGCCCCCTAGATTGGTCCCGCCAAGCCGCCCTCACTCAATATCTAGCCGCCCGCAAATCCCACAAATTTCCCGCAGTTTTAGTGGTCATCAGTCCCCCGTGGGTAGACAATCCTCTAGCCGATGAATGGGATAAAAATAAAGTCGCAACTAAATCGGCTGCGGAATTCGTATCCTTTGATAAAAACCAAAATTTAGGGCTGTTGAATGTTTCTCAAAAAATTTCAATTTTTGCCTTAGACGGCCAGCATCGGTTGATGGGAGTTCAAGGTTTGATGACTTTAATTAAAACCGGAATCCTGCAAAGATATAACAAAAACAAAAAACCAGTCGGCGCGGCAATTACCCTCGAAGATTTAGCCGAAGAATATCAACTAGACCCCGAAAAAGTCTGCGATTTAGCCCAGGAAAAAATCGGCATTGAGTTTATTCCAGCCGTGGTGGCTGGGGAAACGCGACAGCAAGCACAACGGCGCGTGCGATCGATCTTCGTGCACGTTAACTTAATGGCGGTGACGCTGAGTCAGGGTCAATTAGCATTACTAAATGAGGACAATGGATTTGCAATCTGCGCCCGCAAAATTGCCGTCACCCATCCTTTATTAAAAGAGCAAGATAGCAGAAACCCCCGCGTCAATTGGGACAGCGCCACCGTCGCAGCCAAATCAACTGTGTTAACCACATTGCAAGCCATGCAAGATATGTCTGAACGGTATTTAGAATACAAATTCCCTCATTGGAAGCCGGAAAAAAAAGGTTTGATTCCCATGCGTCCCGAAGATGATGAATTGAAAGAGGGGATTGAAGAATTTAAGAAACTGTTCGATTATTTAGCAACTTTGCCAAGCTATCAAAGAATTGAAAGCGGCGAAGAAACAGCAGAATTACGCCGATTTAGTTTTGAAAAGCCAGGGGGAGAGGGCAATATTTTGTTTCGTCCAGTCGGTCAAATTGCCTTAGCTAATGCTTTAGGAATTCTCACTTTTAGAAAAAAACTGTCACTGAAATCAATTTTTGACAAACTGCGCAGATTCGATGTGGATGAAGGATTCAGCCACATGGACAATCCTGAGTCTGCGTGGTATGGCATTTTGTACGATCCGAATAAAAAGCGAATGCTAGTTTCTGGGAAGGATTTAGCGGCGAAGCTAATTGTATATTTGGTAGCGGGAATTCAGGACGATATGGATAGAGCTCATTTGCGGCAAGCGGTGGCCCAAGCGAGAACTTTTGAGGGTAAAGCGATTAGTTTTAATAGCAAATTTGTGCGGCCGCAAGAGGTGGGATTGCCACCGATACTGAGTTGATTTTTTCTCCGCAGATGCACGCACATCTACAATCTAGAATCAGGTGATTTTTTAGATTGCTAAGTGCTGCTATTTCTTGCTGCTTCTAATTTTAGACGGATTGCAGCTTGAACTTTCTCATCAAAATCTGGATCGCCGGGACTTGCAATAATCCTCAGCGGATGCTGATTGATTCTGTCTAAGTACGCCTGAAAAGCGGCTCTATCTCCACGATGTTTTAGAAAATACTGTTTCAATTCAGTATTCGACATTGCATTATAGTTAACTTGGCTCATCAGCAAACTCCCCATTGGGTAAAATTTGGAACTCAAGCTCTTCATCGTACCCAGCCAATATGTACACGTTATGAGTGCGATCGTCAACACAAATAAGATGGATGGGCTGAAGCATTGTATAGGTTAATTGATAACAGATGCGATATAAACTCTCTAGCTGGTAATTAGTAGGCATTAGGGTTAAGCATTCCACCTAATACTTATATTAACATATAAATCCAATTCATTGTAACAAAACTAATTCCGCTGCTATGGGCAAATGATCTGACTCTGTTGCTTCTAAAACTGAACTAGATTTAGCACCCCAATGCTTTGAATACCAAATATAATCAATCCGGCAAACAGGATAATTTAATTTCCAATTCAAGCTTTTAATCAAGAACTTAAGTTGCCAACCGTGAGGCCAGGTAAAACCAAACCCGAATCCCGATTTTCTGAAAGCATCTTGCATGACTTTTTGCACATTGTGATAGTCTTGAGTTTCCTCTGTCATATTAAAATCCCCTGCGACAATTACGGGCAAAGTTTCTGTCTGGACTCGTTCTACTAAATCTTGAATTTCGGGAGCGCGTTTGGCATATTTGTAAACAGGAATTCTGACTAAAGGCAATATTTTAGATTTCCGAAACCAGGGCCCTGTGGCTTGCATATTATAAATGACTATATCTTGTTGGTTGAAGTTAATAATTGCTCGCTGCTGGGTTTCTGGATGACCAGCTAAGTTCAATATTTCGCTGGATACAATTGGATATTTACTGAGAATTCCTACTGGGGGAATGGCAATTTGATAGGGGTAGTCTGCTTTTAACCAGGTGAAAGCTCTTTCGATATGCTTCTCAACGATTTCTTGTAGAAATATAATGTCAGGTTTTTCCCTTTCAATTAGTTTAATTAAAGTTGGCGATTGTGTGGTATACCAACCGAGGTTATGGGATAAAATTTTGAGACCGGACTGCGAATTTGTGATGTTGACTCGTGCGGGAGAAAAGTATTTGAGGTGCAGCCAACTTATGAGGATAATGCAGGCGATCGCCGAAATTATCGTAAACCATCTTTTTTGGATAATTGAGAATCCGATGATGGGAAGCAGGAAAGTTGGGAAAAAAATCAAGGGGATAAAAGTGCTAATTAAGGCTATAACCCACAGCCGATCCCAAAAAATTAGTTTGAGAATTAAATAGCCAATAATTAATGCTAAGTAGCTGTAAGCGAAAATTTTTGCAGATTGCTTGAAGTATCTGTTGAGGATATTTTCTGGTAGGTAATTCATTGAAAAGCTATTAGAATAAGAACTTGCTTAAATCGAATTCTTCATTTGACCGATGTTGATTATCTTTTTCCGTGATTAAAAATAACAACAGTTTGTCTGTATAATCCGCCGCACCCCGAAACTCTTCTCGCAATATTTCCAGCCCGCCGTTAGCATATTCTTCAAAAATTTGCAAGCGTTGTGCTTCCAATTCTCCGTCGAGATGGGAGAGAATTTGAGGATTTTTAGTTTCGGCGATCGCAATTAACTTAATCACCATATCGTAACCCCTAGAGACAAAAATATCAACATCGATCGCCCCCGGTTCTCGTTTAGAAATTTCCCCCAAACGTAAACGTTTTTTCCGCTTATTTCCCAAGGATGCAGCAAAGGCGATGACATCGGCGTAAGTCTGGAAAGGACCAGTGTTGTTATCAGATAAAGTTAAAGATTTGACTAACTCCGCTTTATCTTTAGCAATTCTAATTTTGTTAGCAGCCATTGCCATAATTTGTAGTTTTTAACTATTATATATTTTGGCAAAACCAATCGTCAAATTATAATGATAAATTTAGTATTCAGATTACTCACAATGTCCGCAACAACATGATTTTTTGTGCAAAACCGCCTCTTTCTTCCCGGCGCTTGATTTGTGCTTGCAAAATGCGATCGCCCGAAATGCCACTACTCGCCATCAGCGCATCTATCACCTCATACAAATCAGCCAATTCCGCCACCAAATCTTCCCCCTCAGCCTCCGCAGCTTCCCCAGATTCTTCCATCAATTTTTGCCGCAAAGCTTGACAGTATTCGGCATCGGATAAAACAGTAACTTCGCATTCAATACCATTTTCTCGAATAATTTCAGGAATGCGATCGCGCACCAACTTATGATACTCTTTTCCCACCTAAAACACTCCTTTAACCTTGACTAAAAGTTTGAATCAACCAGCGATTAATCGCCCCATCATCTTGAGTTTGACTCCGATTCAAAGCTTCCTGAACTAACGCGATTTCTAGCCCAGGTAAAACCCGCGACTGTTGAATCCTGCCACTACCTTCGCCATTAATTGCAAAGGCAAAAACCTCCCGCGTGTTTGCACATTCCACCCAATATTCGCTAATTTCTGCGTCTTCATAAAGCAACCGCTTGTTACCCAAATCATCACTAAAAGAAGATGCGCCAATTTCTATTACCAAATTAGGCGGATCGTATTCATTCAAATTAACAGGTGAATTACTGTCATTAGGAGGAACCCTCAAATCCGAACCTATGTAGTAAGCTAGATCGGGTTGAAACTCACGAATACCTACTTTGCGGAAACTGGCATTAGCAAATTGAACTACTCGGATATTTTTCAATGCAGCAAACAGAATAACTACATACGGGATAATTGAATTATGACGCGCGTGCAATGGCCCTACTGGTGACAGTTCTATCCTCATTTGTTCTCGATCGTAATAAAAATTGCCTTTTTCCCAAGCTGAATCCTCAGCGAAGGCTAGAAACTCTCCCCATGTCGCTTTCACCCAAATATCGGTTTCCAAAACCTGTGTAATTCCCGAATTAGAAGCCATAATCCACCTCTACAATTTCCGTATATTCAAACTCATTGGGACTGTGCTTAACTAAAGGATAGCGCGAACCACCCAGTTCGATCGCATCTTCTTCGCAATCAGGTTTAGGAGAATTGTAAACAAGTACATATTCTCTCCCAGTGCAATTTTCCATCTCTTGCGCGACTTCTCCCCGCCACTGAGTTTTTGTTACCAAAATTACCAATTGATTTGCTAATTTCGGCAACTTATTCGCAATTTGTTTCCGATAAATTTCGTCCAAACTACCAAAGGGAGAATCCATCACAATGGGAAATGTACTGCTATCCGGGCCCATCAAAGTATTTTTTTGACTCCACTCCCGCACCCCCTCAATAATTCCCCCAATAAACGACAAACTGAGAATTTGATTTTCCCCAGTAGAAGCAGCAACCAAAGCTGGTTTACCCGAAGTATTTTCTACTAATGTCAATTCGTATTTATCGCTTAATTTTGGAATATAAGGAGTAAAAGAAATTTGACTAAAAATATCTTGAATTCTGTTTTCTAGCTGAGAACAAAACTGTTTTTCCAAACGCGATCGCACTTCAGTTAGGCGATCGATCGCATCCTGAGTAGCAGCAATCCGCCGCTGAGCCAAAATTTGCTTCTCCTCATTCATTTGCTGCTTGTCAATTTGCTTATTTAAACTCGCCATCTGCGCCCTCGCACTCTCAATTTGCTGCTGGTTAAAGCCAGTTTCTCGGTGCAAATCGCCAATGGCAATTTCAATTTCATCCAAGCGCTTTTGCAAGCCACTGACATCGGTGTCAGGATAATTTCGCAGCTTGTTGTGAATATCATCTAACTGATTTTCCACCCTAGAAAGTTCGCTTCTGCTGGCCTTAATATTAGCTTGATGATTATCAACTTCTTCCCAAAAATCAGCAATTTGTCTGTCGATTTCATTGACGCGATCGCTAATCCGAATCGTAGTTTCTTCCACATCACCAACCCCCGCTTTATCCATCCAACCGCTCACCTCTGCATGAGCTTCCGAACCCTCGATTAATTCCGCACCACAGATGCACCTTTCCCTCGCTAACAACTCTGACAGAAACGGCTGCTGAATCCCCGACAGCAACTCACCTTTTTTTCGCAAACCTCCAACAATTGCTTGAAAATCCGTCGCAGCTTCCGACAAAAACACCACATAACCCCGCACAGAAACCGAGCGTTTAATAGCATCTAAACACCTGCTAATCTGTTGTTTCAGCAAAGCTTTCTGCATTTCCAATTCATCTCGAAGCCTTTGCATTTCCCCAGCACCGCTGAGCTCCAGCAAATTCCCGCTAATGGCTCTTTTTAACTCCCCTTGACTCGCCAACTCACCCTCAATCTCGACTTGACGCTTAGCAAGTTTTTCAATTTCTAATTCGCATTTATCTTTGTCATTTAATAACTTTTTGCTTTCCGCATTACCAACTATTTTTAAATCTGTTTCTAAAGACTTTTTGGCATCTCCTAAATGCCGAATCGAACGATTCAACACTTCTACGCCCACCAACTCCTTAGTAGCTTCAGCAATTTCTGCCTTGTTGTCTTGTCGGACAATTTGTTCGATTCTTTCTCCATCAAAAAAGAAATATTGATGCAAACTTTCCGGCAAAATCCGTCCGATAATATCCTCAGCGTGCTGCGCCGTCGGTATCCAGCGCCCGTCATCTTTGGCTACAGTCAGCGACAATTCGCTGTCGCTAAGTTCAACCGAGTTTTCACTTTTGTAAGCGCGACAAATACGATGGGCTTTGTAGCGGGTACTGTCGTGCTCAAACACAATTTCTGCCCAGCAAGATACTTTTTTCCCCATTTCTGCCTCAGCTAGAGCCCGCTTGTTTACTAATTGCTCTTTTGCAGCAAAAGCGGCGCTAAATTTATCGTAAAGTACCCAGGTAAACGCATTCATCAAAGCAGTTTTTCCCGCACCATTATTGCCGTGAATTACAGTAGTATTTTGCTTACCACCAGCCAGCTTAATTTCGGGACTTTTTCCGTAAAACTGGCGAAAATTGCATAAAACAAGGGAAATTAACTTCATATAACCGCTTCCTTAATTATTTTCAAAATGTCATCGCTGATATAGCGAGGAGATTTCATATATAGCTTATCTTTCTCAATTTCCAATACCCGCTCAATAATTTGCCGCACTTCCGGCGGCGCGCTAATAATCGGTTCCTGTACGTCGCTGAGATTGTTTTCTATTTGATAAGGAGAGCGCTTTTCGGCTAATATTTCTGTTGATATTGTCGGAGTCTGGCTGTTTCCATATTTATATGTACTGCTCTGATTTTCTATCCAACTTTCTCTCAAGTTTTCCATCAAATTAAACCTCAACTTTTTCCCTATTCTTAAAAAAATCACTCAAGGGTGCTTAAAATAATTATATTATCAGTAAATTCACTTAACTTTAGGTAAAATATGAAGGGCTAAACAGTAGACTGTACAATCATTGTTCGCCTCTCTATTCTTCTACTTATTAACATAAACCAAACCCTAATAAATGTCAAATATCTAACAAACCATACCGCTTCTGAAGTTGTAGCAATTTCACCCTAGCTTCCCCAGCGTTGTCAGCCAAATCGGCAAATTCTAAGAACCGCTTTAACTCCTTTCTGAGCAAATTGCGTTCGACTTCTAAAGTTTCTCTACCTAAATCGGGAGGCAAAACTATCATGTCAAATAAAGTTGCTCTTTCCTTCCCCGGATGCGGCCGCAAAATTCGCCCGCGACGCTGAATAAACTGTCGCGGGTTGCTGCTGCTGGCTAAAATTACGGCATTGCGAATTGCTGGAATGTCAACCCCTTCATCTAAACACCGAATCGCTACCAAACCTTGCAATTCTCCGGTTTCAAATTGTCGGCGCAATCGTTCTCTTTCTGCTAAAGGTGTGGCGGCAGTATAAGTGTTAACTCGGTAGCCTAATTCTGCACCGAGTAACTTCGTGGTTTCTGTTAGTTGGCGGTTGTTATGTTTGCGCGTTGCCCCTTCCATCGCACCGTCGCCACAGTAGAATAAAGTGTGTGCAGTATCGAGACGGTGAATCATTAATTCTCGCAAAGCTATTAACTTATTACCAGCCGCCCCAATTAACCTTGCTCTCTGGATTAATAAAGTTGTTAAAGCATCGTTTTCTGCTACTTTTTCATCTCCCGAAAGTACCCAGCCAATTTTTTTAGTTAAGTAGGAATATTTGCGGCTTTCGGTGGCGGTTAATTCTACTAAAATGGGATAGTATAAATAATGTACTAATGCTTTTTGGCGGATGGCATCTCGCAAGGTGAGCTCCGGCTGCAAAACAGGACCGAAATAATCTAAAATAGCTTCGGTTCCCTGTTCGTCAAAATATCTTTCTGGGGTGGCGGAAAGGGCGAGGCGTAGCCCAATATTCCGGGGTAAACTTTGTCCTAAACGGGGCGCGCCCAAGTTGTGAACTTCGTCTCCAATAATTAGGGTTTTTTCTGGGAAATAGCGCAGTTGCGATTGCAAGCTATCGGACATTAATGTGGCGTTAGTAGTGATTATTGTCAAAAATAGCCGATCGCCCGATCGCACTTCATACAAAGCCTTACTTAATTTATTTTGCCAACTGCGGCCTTCTTCAAAAGCCAAAATAGGTTTTAAACCAAATTTTTCCGATTCCCGCGCCCACTGATTCACTAGGTGGCAATAGGGGCAAATTACGAGGAGGACTTCCAGGTTTATTTTTTGGTATAATTCAGTGGCGATCGCCAGTGCAGTAATCGTCTTACCGCTACCCGTCGCCATCTTCAGCGTACCACGCCCCTGATTTGCAAACCAATTAGCCACCGCAACTCGCTGATATGGCCGCAATTGTAGCGATGGCGGTATTTTCGGAAACCCGAATTGGGGATTATTGGCGATCGATAGATTCACTTTTAAATACAGTTAGATGCAATATTATCCTGATTCAACCGTAACTAATTTCTAATTAAAACTTTAACATATCAAACAAATTGGCGGCCGACAATTGCAAACCAGACAGCACATCGAGTACAGGTAAAACATCTTCATTCTCTTTAATTTCAAGTTGCTGCTGAGGTTTAAATACAATGACTAATTTTTCTTCCGGGTCAATCAGCCAACCTAATTTAGTGTTATTTTTGAGGCAAAACAGAATCTTATTAATCACACGAGTAGAAGTTTGCTCCGGTGATAAAATCTCAATTATCCAATCCGGCGCAATTTCAAACCTATTTTCAATTTCTCCCTGAGTATTCAAAGGAATCCGATCCCACTCGAACACTGCGATATCTGGAACAATAGAACGTCCATCAAAAGAGCAGCGTAATTCAGGAAACGCATAAGCTAATTTCTGTGGCTTGCCAACTCGGTTAATCACAGATGAAAACTCGAATTGTAATGTACTATGTTTTCCTTGTGCCATATCTTTCTGATAAATTTGACCATCAAAATACTCGCTAGGGGGCTCCGTTTCTGGAAGCAGCAAAAACTCTTCCAGAGAAAGTTTTGACGGAGATTTAATTAACATTACCATAAGCCATTAACCCCTCAAAAAGTATTAAAAATTATTATCGCCGTCAGATTCCCAATCTGGACAACTTTCTGATTCCACACCAGTAGGGTGCATCGCACAAACCAACAAATTTCCCCCATAAACTTGACCGTGATAGTTTCGACAACCGCGACAAGCCTGCTGTTGTATCGGGGAAGGGTCTACATAAGTCACAAAAGAAGAATCTATCTCATCAAAATCCTGCTCGAATTCGCGGTAAACCTCAATAATCGGTTCTATTAATTCATTGAAATAGCCATCCAACTCATTGAAATAACCATCTATCTCATTAATCAGATTATTCTGTACTTGTTCTGTAAACTCTTCCGAAATCTTGGTCAACACCTCCAGCATTTCAGCAAAATCTTCGTTCATATCCGTGAAAAAATGCTCTACTTCAGACGCAGCATTTTCGATTACTTCAAAAAAACCTTTTGACCAATCTTCCATGAATTTGTAAGGTTACTTCAGTTTGTAGTGAGGACTTTAGTCCTTGGAAAGAATTTGATGGTGAGTTACACAGCACTGACGCAAAAACTGCAAAGTGCTGATACCCTATTCACAATTCTATTACCTCTTGCCTCAGATCCGTCCACATTTGATTTGAGATTATGGGGTAGATATTCAAAAAGGGAACTCAAGAGCTTGACTCTAAGTTCCCTTTATGATTTGATATCGCACTGTTTGCGGTTTAATCTCGCTTCAGCCGTCGCAATTCGTCTTGTAAATTCTGTACCTGTTCCCGCAGCTTGTCCACGCCGTCAACTTCTTTAGCATCTTTTGCCGAAGCGTCTTCTTCAGAAACAATCTCAATCCGTCGCGGTTCCGTCGTGTTTTTATTTCCCGCTGGTTCCACTGACTGGGGCTGCTGCTGAGCCTGTTGCACCATGTCATCAACAAAGCGACGAGCTTCTTCCGTGGACATCTCGCCCCGCTTCACCAATTCTTCCGAGAGCTTTTCAGCTTCAGCACGCAACTCATTTAGCTTGCTACCTGCTTTTTCGCCAGCGTAGGAAGCTAGCCCAACGCCTAGGTAAACTGCTTTTTGTAAAATATCTCCAAAACCAGGCATAGAAGCTACACCTCAAAAAACTGGGTGAACCGGATACCACGCCTATCACAAGCATCCCGTGTTGCTGCTACCTTCCGGTCCTGACAAGATTTGGGCGTTGTAATCGCGTGGGTCCAGTTCATTTATGAGTATAACACAGTTAATCTATTCTTCGACCACACACCAGTGATAAATTTCATAACTAACGCAACCGTTCTTCACCAGGGGGTCTTGAGCGACGATCGCCTTTGCCTCATCCATCGAACCCGCCTCAAACATCAACATACCACCGCCTCTCCTTGCCCAGTAGCCAGTTTTCGCTCGGTGTCCTTTTGAAATCAAGTCTCGGACATAAGCTCTGTGAGCTGGCACGTACTTGTCAAATACAGGCTTTTCGACAATTCCTTGCTCAATTTTGACAAACCAAGGCATTTTTTTATTTGGGATTTTTTATTTTCGATCTTAGATTGGGAATGAGTCAGCGGGCAAGTGGGCCATCACGCCAATGCTCTATGTTCCATGTTCTAGCATCCTTTCTTGACTGCGATACTATCCTATGAATCCATTAAAACAGCGATTTTTCATTGCTTTGGTGCCACCTCTGGAGATTCAACAGCAGATTACTCAGATTAAAGAGTATTTTGCGGAAAACTACAACAGCCGCCACGCTTTGCAGTCACCGCCGCACATCACGCTGCAAATTCCGTTTGAATGGGCTGTGGCGGATGTTCCCAAATTGGAGGAATGTTTGAAGGGGTTTGCTGCTGGGCGCTTACCAATTCCGATTACTCTCTCCGGTTTTGCTGCTTTTGCGCCCCGCGTCATTTATGTTGATGTTGTCAAATCGCCGGCATTGCTGGAACTTCAAACAGATTTGATGAGTTATGTTGGGGGAAATTTGGGAATTGTCGATCGCGTTTCTCAGACTCGCTCTTTTGTACCGCATATGACTGTGGCGTTTAGCGATTTAACTAAGCCAAATTTTGATGCTGCTTGGTTGGAGTTCAAAGGGCGATCGATCTTTTTTGAGTTTACTGCTTCGGCGTTGATTTTATTGATTCATGATGGTAGTCAGTGGAATGTTGCTACTGAGTTTTTATTTTCGGGGAGTTAGATTTAGGTCGATCGCACTTTAGGATAGCTGTGCTGGGAGCATCCCGATTTTGCATAGGCGAAGCATGACCGCAGACAATTTATTAGCGAGAGACAGAGATTTACAGCGGTCATGCTTCGCCCCTACGAGTATATTTGCAAAACACAGATGCACCCGCTGTGCTTCAGGTACTTTGGGAAGATCAGGGCGATCGGCTCACTGCTGAAAAAAGACAAGTTGCGATCGCCTAACTGATGACTTAAAATAGAAGAGACATAAAGCTGCGTGGTCAAAATGGACAGAATCTCCGTCAACCCTCAAATTCACTTCGGTAAGCCTTGCATAGTGGGTACGCGCATTACTGTACAGAGCGTTCTCGAATTACTAAATGAAGGGCTTTCTTTTGCAGAGATTATCCAAGATTACTATCCCGATTTGGAAATGGATGATATTCGGGCGTGCTTGCGTTATGCGATCGCACTGGTGGCGGCGGAAGATGTGTATTTGGCATTAGCTTAAATTATGAAGTTTCTGATAGACCAAGATGTGTATGCTGTTGATGAGGCTCAAAGTAGTGTTACAATAATCAACTAAGTAAAAGTGTAAGTTAAGATAGCCTATGTTGACTATTGAACAGATAGAAAATGCGATTCTCCAACTTCCGCCCAACAAGATTGGAGAGTTGTTAGAGTGGTTTCTAAATTTGGATTACCAACGATGGGATGTTCAGTTAGATCGAGATATTGCTGAGGGTAAACTGGATGCTTTAGCAGCAGAGGCGATCGCAGATTTTGAGAGTGGTAACTATCGAGCGATTTAATGCACTATACTACTCGAAAGTTTTGGGATTGTTACAATGCTTTGCCATCAAATGTACAGGCTACAGCAGATCAATGTTATGAGTTGCTGAAGGCAGATCCGTCTCATCCTTCTCTGCATTTTAAGAAGGTTGGTAACTATTGGTCTGTAAGGGCTGGACAAGCTTATCGGGCGTTGGGTATTGAAATTAAAACAGGTATTTTGTGGTTTTGGATTGGTACGCACGCAGAGTACGATCGGCTGATTGGTAAATAAGGGCGATCGCACTTTGGGAATAAAAGGGCGATCGCACTTCCCTAGCTCCTAAATTGCTATAATGACAATCAGCCAAAAAATCTCAACATCAAGCCTATGTCTACTTATAGCGAGGTACTGAGTCAGGCTCAAAGTCTCACTCCTGACGAGCAACGGCAGCTTTTAGAAGTATTATCAGCATTGATGCGCGATCGGGTAACAACCCAAACTCAGAGTAAACGATTGGAAATTGATGCAGCACTGATTGAAATGGCACAAGATCCAGAGTATCAAGCTCAAGTGCTACAGATGGAGGCTGAGTTTACGAGGAATGCTTAGTGATGAAGCAATACTTCTATTTATTGATAATCCCACAAACTAGGAGATTAAGATGCAAGTCAAAGATATGACAGTTGAGCAACTGCGGGACTTGATTCGACATACCGTTGAACAGTGCTTGGAAGAATATTTGGGCGATGCTGATGCAGGTTTAGAAGTTAAGGAAGAAGTCAAGCTGAAATTGTTAGAGTCAATGAAGCGGAAACAAGCAGGAGAAAGTAGCATCGAACCTGGGGAAGTCTATCAAAAAATTGGTCTAAAATCGTAATGAGCTATTCGGTTGAGTTGACAGCGGAAGCTCTGGTTAACCAAGAAAGATTGACTCAGGCTGTGCATGAGCGTATAGGTAATAAAATCAATTGGTTGGCGGAAAATTTTGAACAAATTACTCCTATGCCTTTGTCGGCTAATCTGGCAGGTTTCTTTAAGTTAAGAGTGGGTGATTATCGGGTAATTTATTCTTTTGATGATGATTTAAAGGTGATTACTATTCACCAGATTGGACACCGGAGAGAAATTTATGATTAACCGAAGGGCGATTCCCTACGGGATAGCTTCGCACGCGCGTACTTTGGGAAATAAAAGGGCGATCGGCTCACTGCTGAAAAAGACAAGTTGCGATCGCCTAACTGATGACTTAAAATAGAAGAGACATAGAGCTGCGTGGTCAAAATGGACAGAATCTCCGTCAACCCTCAAATTCACTTCGGTAAGCCTTGCATAGTGGGTACGCGCATTACTGTACAGAGCGTTCTCGAATTACTAAATGAAGGGCTTTCTTTTGCAGAGATTATCCAAGATTACTATCCCGATTTGGAAATGGATGATATTCGGGCGTGCTTGCGTTATGCGATCGCACTGGTGTTGGAAGAAAAGGGCGATCGTACTTTGGGAAAATAAGGGCGAGCCAGTCATCAAAGAGCTATAATAATAAAAATAGAGAATAGTTGATATTAGCTATGCAGCGAGTATTTGAGGCTATATTGAAGGGAAACCTTTTAGAATGGGCTAATGAGGTTCCAAGACAGGGCGATGTCCCTATCAGAGTTTACGTTACTTTACAAGAAGAGCGATCGACTTTAAGTGCTGAGCTTCGCCGTCAGAGAATAGTTGAAATATTGGAAAAAATTGCAGCAAATAATGTCTTTGCTGATATTATCGATCCGGTGGAATGGCAGCGAGAATTGCGTCAAGATCGTCCACTTCCAGGTAGGGATGAATAATGCTGCTTGACAGTAATATTATTATCTACGCTTCTCAACCAGAACACGCGCAGATTAGGCAGTTTATTGGTGAACATGACATAGTTGTATCGGCAATAAGTTACGTTGAAGTCTTGGGTTATCATCAGCTAACGGAAGAGTATAGATTGTACTTTGAGGAATTCTTTGGTGTGGTGGAGGTTTTACCAATTTCTAACGCTGTACTCGATCGCGCAGTGCTGTTGCGACAGATGAAAAAAATGACTATTGGGGATGCTATGATTGCGGCAACAGCTTTGGTATATGGCAAAACTTTAGTCACAAGAAATATAGGGGATTTTCGGTGGATTGCTGAACTCACACTGATTAACCCGTTTGAGACTTAAGAAAGATGGGCGATCGCACTTTGGGAAGATAAGGGCGATCGCACTTTTGGGAAATAAAAGGGCGATAGGCTCACTGCTGAAAAAAGACAAGTTGCGATCGCCTAACTGATGACTTAAAATAGAAGAGACATAGAGCTGCGTGGTCAAAATGGACAGAATCTCCGTCAACCCTCAAATTCACTTCGGTAAGCCTTGCATAGTGGGTACGCGCATTACTGTACAGAGCGTTCTCGAATTACTAAATGAAGGGCTTTCTTTTGCAGAGATTATCCAAGATTACTATCCCGATTTGGAAATGGATGATATTCGGGCGTGCTTGCGTTATGCGATCGCACTGGTGGCGGCGGAAGATGTGTATTTGGCATTAGCTTAAATTATGAAGTTTCTGATAGACCAAGATGTGTATGCTGTTGATGAGGCTCAAAGTAGTGTTACAATAATCAACTAAGTAAAAGTGTAAGTTAAGATAGCCTATGTTGACTATTGAACAGATAGAAAATGCGATTCTCCAACTTCCGCCCAACAAGATTGGAGAGTTGTTAGAGTGGTTTCTAAATTTGGATTACCAACGATGGGATGTTCAGTTAGATCGAGATATTGCTGAGGGTAAACTGGATGCTTTAGCAGCAGAGGCGATCGCAGATTTTGAGAGTGGTAACTATCGAGCGATTTAATGCACTATACTACTCGAAAGTTTTGGGATTGTTACAATGCTTTGCCATCAAATGTACAGGCTACAGCAGATCAATGTTATGAGTTGCTGAAGGCAGATCCGTCTCATCCTTCTCTGCATTTTAAGAAGGTTGGTAACTATTGGTCTGTAAGGGCTGGACAAGCTTATCGGGCGTTGGGTATTGAAATTAAAACAGGTATTTTGTGGTTTTGGATTGGTACGCACGCAGAGTACGATCGGCTGATTGGTAAATAAGGGCGATCGCACTTTGGGAATAAAAGGGCGATCGCACTTCCCTAGCTCCTAAATTGCTATAATGACAATCAGCCAAAAAATCTTAATGCAGAGTCTATGTCTACTTACAGCACGGTACTGACTCAGGTTTTAAAACTTGCACCAGATGAGCAAATGCGACTCATCTCTGAATTGTTTGCACATATTCGTCAACGAATGATTCCTAAGCCCAAGCGCAGTATTTTAGAATTAGAAGGCTTGGGTGAGGAAATTTGGCATGGAATTGATGCTCAAGAATATGTGAATCAGGAACGAAATTCATGGAATGGATAGTTTAGTTACAGGAGCAACCGTACTAAACTTGCTATTATTTATTGATAATCCCACAAACTAGGAGATTAAGATGCAAGTCAAAGATATGACAGTTGAGCAACTGCGGGACTTGATTCGGCACACCGTTGAACAGTGCTTAGAAGAATATTTGGGCGATCCTGATGCAGGTTTAGAAGTTAAGGAAGAAGTCAAGCTGAAATTGTTAGCGTCAATGAAGCGGAAACAAGCAGGAGAAAATAGCATCGAACCTGGGGAAGTTTATCAAAAAATTGGCATAAAAGGGTAATGAGCTATTTGGTAGAGAAATTTATGATTAACTTAAGGGCGATCGCGCTTTGGGAAATCATGGCGATCGCATTTCCCCACTATTTAACTTAGATTACCCCTTCCGCTCGGTAAGTTAAAGAGATTAGTTATCTGAATTCAACATCCCATATTCAACGTGACTAAAAAATGCTTCCCATTGGCCCCAACCACCTGCGCCTCCTGGATTTCTGAATTTACCACTAGGAAGATGTCCAACTGGGGCAGTTATGCTATAGGTCAGTTCTGACCATAGTAGCCATCTACCATTCCACCATTCAACGTACTCGCCAAAGCCATAAAATCTATCATTAATAATCTTTGCACCCTTTTCCGTAGCTTTCCAGATGCTTTGTTGGACACTAAACCCAAAGCGTCCATCACTAGCTGTGACCCATAAGTTATCAATAATACGGAGATCTTCACCAGGAATAGTCAAAACACCAGCAGCAATGATTACTCTTGCAGTTTCATCATCAGCTTCTTCCCATTTTTTAGCCATTAATAGAGAACGAAGCTTGCTATATTTTTCAATCTCTTTAACCCATATCTTCAGTTCATTACTTGCCTTACTATCTCCGTCTTCCGAGAATAATTTGATTGCTTGATGATAGCTGGCTAATGCCTCTTGATAGTTGGCTAATTCTTCTTTTTGATCTTCAAGTGCAGTCCAAGCTACACCTAAATTTTTATATGCTTGGGCATATTTAGGTTCTAAGTTAATTACTTGCGTGTAATCTTCCACAGCGTTCTGATAATTACCTGTTTTTATGAAAACACGGCCTCGATCCATAAGAACCGAAGGTTGCTGTCGATCAATCCGCAGGGATCGAGAATAATCCTCAATAGCTGCTTGATAATCTTCAACGGCTTGATAAATTCGCCCACGAACATGATAAGCATGAGAATTTTCTGGCATTAGCTGTAATGCTTGATTGCAATCATCAGTTGCCCTTTGATAGTCTTTTAAACTACAACGAGTTTGCGCTCTTTGTGAATAATAAAGCGAGTCATCAGGCTTGAGTCTAATCGCTTCATTACAATATTCTAAAGCCTTTTGATAGTCCTCTAAATCATGGTAAGCAAAAGCCAAAGATTTGTAGGCTATTGAGTAATTAGGAGCAAGCGTCAAACATTGATTCCAGTCTTGAATAGCACCTTGAACATCTTGTAAATGGTAGCGTGATGAACCACGAGAGTGATAAGCTGATGCTAAGTTAGGATTTAACTGAATGGCTCGATTATATTTTTCTATCGCTTGATGATGTTCTCCTTGAAAGGCTAGAGACATTCCTTCACGTAGATGAATATTTCCTGCCTTTTCACTCAAATTAGTTTGTAGCGATCGCGCTTTATTAAACTCTTCATCACTTGGATTTAAAATTCCTAAAGACTTCTCCACTGAAGCAATAGCATCCTCGTAACGTTTTAATTCAGCTAATGCTTTCGCTCTTTGAAACCAAATTTTTGCTGATAGATTCAATAGCTTGGTCATAAATTCTTATAGCCTCCTCATATTGACGCATATTATAGAAATTTATACCTTGATTCAGTAAATCTTCGGCGTATATTTCTAATTTTTTCAACTCATTTTTAGTGAGTTCGCTTTTCTTTAAGATTTCCGAGTCATTCGGTTTGAATTTTAAAGCTTGGTTGTAAAATTCTAAGGCTTCCTGATAGCGTTGCAATTCAGTAAAAACATTACCTTTGCCAACCCAAGCTCGATAATCATCCGATTGGAGATTGAGTGCTTTTTCGTAGGATACGATCGCCTCTTTATATAGTTGCAATTCAGCTAAAACATTACCGCGCTTATACCAAGCTTCATTAAAATCAGGTCGAAGTTCGAGAGCTTGATCGTAAAGTTTTATCGTATCCTTGAAGTTGCCACTTTGACATAAATGATTACCTTGAATCAGCAAAGTATCAGCGGACTGCTGTAACTGAATTTGCAACGAGTTAAGTTTTCTTAAAAGTTCAGAATCCTTTGAATTTATTTTTAATGCTTGTTCATAACAATCTGCTGCAATTCGTGGTTTTTGCGTGGAGAGCAGATCTCCTTTTTTGACCCAAGCCCAATAAAAATCTGGTTTGATTTTTATGGCTTTACTATAGGATTCAATTGCTTCATTATATTGATTAAGTAGAAGTAAAATATTGGCTTGATCAAACCAAACGGTATGAGAATTTGAGTTGAGATTCAGGGATTGATTAAAACAAGTGAGAGCTTCTTGATTCCGTTGTTGTTGAGACAGTAATTGCCCCTTCTTATACCAAGCAGAATAATTAGCTGAGTCACGTTTGAGAGCTTGATCACAAGATGCGATCGCTCCTAGCCAGTTTCCTAACTGACACTGTTTTTCAGCATAATTTAGCCAATTTGACGGTTGCCAGAACCACTCCCTGTAGAGTATCACAGCTTGTTTCCATAAGGCTTTAGCTAGTTGTCCAGCCTGCTGAATCAGTCTTTGAGCCATTTTTTTGAGTTTTTATAGATTTAACAAAAACTTTCGTAAAAAACTGCGATCGCCCCTTTACCCTCTCCCATCCTTCCCACTAACGCATAGTAAATTCGAGAGAGCGATCGCCCAACCTGTAACTTTTCCTGTCAATGTGGGCGATCGCAATTTTTCTCAATCAATCCTTCCATTTCTGAAGCGTAGTTGCGTAGAAATTCGCTTTACGCCAAGCTTCCTCAGCAGATGAGGCTTTACCAGCAGATTCATTTCCAACATATACTTCGCCAGTATCTTCATCCCAATAATAATCGTAAGAAGAATCTGTCGGCGTTTTAACTGTACCCATGTGTTTTCTAGCCATAACTACTCCCTTGATTTTTGTAAGATTCTACTCAATCTCAGTATTAACTGAACTCTAATTAGCAGATTTGGTGAAGCGATCGCCCAACCTTTAACTTTTCCTGTAAATGTTAATGTTGGTGATCGCAACTTTTATCAATCAAACTTTTATGGGGCTGCATCAGTATCAATGGGAGTTTCTTCTTTGCAGTCCCGGCATTTATATACCACCCTTTCTGTGTATTGATTTATTGTTCTTCTACTTATCTCTTCCATTTTTGTGCTGTTGCAACGGCTACATACAGGCCCACCAACCTCATTTCTTCTACCCATTTGTTTTTACCTTAGTCACTTAAAGTTCAGTTTCGGACAAGGATGACTTCGTTAATGTCGGCACTCTTCTCAGACAGCCCGATCGCAAATCTCGAAAGCAATGTCTGAAAGAGTAGACTACTAGCACCCTTCGCTAAAAAAAATCATACAACGACCCCATTTCCTCATCGCCCACCCACTCGCGTTAGAAAAAGTTATGTTTTATTATGTAAAAAGTTATCAAAAATCAGTTATAATCAGGAAAAATTACCCCAAACGCGATCTATGGAGCTTAAGGAAGTCTTAAGATTTGCCGATGACAAAGTTTTTTCCAAAACAGGGAAGCACTTAGACGACCTGCAAGAAGCTATTCTAAAAGAAACCCTCCAAGGTCGAAAATATGCAGCAAAAGTAGCGCAAGACCGTGATTGTAGCGATGGTTATGTTAGGGTTGCCGCTTCTGAATTATGGAAGATACTATCAGATGTCTTCGGTGAAGACGTTAGTAAAGGAAATGTTAGAGCAATACTGGAAAGGGCAAATTTTAACAATTATCAATCAACTATCGGTAGCGATAATATAACAGTTAATAACGTCAATATTTGTCAAGAAAGGGCGAGAAGTCCAACAGAACCCCAAAACCCCCAACAAACTCCCAAACAACTCCACATAGACTTAGGCGACGCACCCGAAATATTCACATTCTTCGATCGCACTTCCGAACTCTCCACCCTCGAAAACTGGATAACACAGGAACACACACGCCTCATCGCACTCCTCGGAATCAGCGGAATCGGCAAAACAACCCTCTCCCTCCGCCTAATTGACCAAATCAAAACCCAATTCGATTACGTCATCTATCGCAGCCTCCGCTTTTCCCCAACCCTAGAAACAACCCTCACCAACCTGCTGCAAATCTTTTCCCAACCATCCGAAATTCCCCAAAACATCGAAACCAAAATTTCCCAAATCCTCGATTACCTGCGAAAGTACCGATGTCTGATTGTCCTCGATGACGTGCAAATGCTTTTCACCAGCCGACAACTCGCAGGACAATATAAAACTGGATATGAAGATTATCAGTTATTTTTTAAACTAATTGCCGATGTCTGTCATCAAAGTTGTTTGATATTGAATAGTTGGGAAAAACCCAGAGAAATTGCCAGATTATCAAAAGACGATCGTCCCGTGCGATGTTTTGAATTGGGAAGTTTGGGAGTAGCAGCTAAAGAGATTTTGAAATCCCAAAAGTTATCCGATGAGGAAACATGGGAAACTTTGATTGACATTTATCAAGGAAATCCTCTGTGGTTGGAGTTGACTGCAACACTGATTCGAGAGTTGTTTGGGGGCAGAGTTTCGGAGTTTTTGCAGTGCGAAATGCCGATTTTAGATGAAGGGTTGCAATTTCAATTATCTCAACCTTTTGGGCGTTTGACTGCGGCAGAGTTGGCGGTGATGGTTCACCTGGCTAATCAACCTGAACCCGTTGCTATGTCGCAATGTTTCAACAAAATACCGTTTTCGCCGTCAGAAATAGTCAATGCAGTGCGATCTCTGGGAAATCGGTTTTTATTGGATGCAATAGATGAGGAAAAGATAACTTTGTTTAGTTTGAATCCTGTGTTGAAACAGTATGTGAAAACTCAGTATTCTTAGTCCGCGTAGGCGGACTTTGTTTGTGTAGACGCGGTTTCAACCGCCGACCATTGGTAACAAGTTAAGCTTGGATGGCTGTTGTCAAGGGGATTTGAGAAGATGCTTCAAAGAAAAAGCAGTCAGACCCTCGCTGTCGATCGGGGAAAGGTGCCACAATTAACTTAACGTTGGGTTTTCGTTGAGATTTAACAATACCTAAATCTCGATTTTCTGGCGCGGCGAAATACTCGATCAAGTCAGTTGCCTTACCTTTTTGATGAGCCACATAAAAATGGTAAAGACCCCTGTAAATCATCTCTAATGAAATCGAATCTATTGGTAAAGATAGTCGGTCAGCAACGGCATCACCTAAATCGACCAAGATTGCATAAAATATCCAAGTCCCCCAAATTTGAAGCTGGATGCCGTTGAGAGAACCTGTCCACAAATAACTTAATCCCAAAAGCCTTTTTACGGTATTAAAAGCATCTTCAATCCTCCAGCGCCTGCGATATAAATCTGCCACTACGTAGGGTGGTAAAACTTGAGGATCTAGTACGCTTGTCAAATAAGAATGCCAAGCTTTACCCGAACGAACTTCAATCAGACGTAAGGTAATAAATGGAGTTTTTGCTGTTCCCGAACCCAAACGTACCAGACTATCTCTCAGGTCGTAACTTTTGGTAAATACTTGCTTTACTTGAATGGCTGCTCCTTTTTTTAAACGAGTAATTAAGTGGATATCTGCTTCAATTAATTTGAGCCAAAAGCTAAAATGGTAAAATCCTCTATCCAGTAAGAGTAAGGTTTTACTTGGCACTAATTGCAGGATATTTTCTTCAAGCTTAACATCAGAAGCTCTCGGGTTTTCCTGAAACCAAATATCAACCGGGAGTCTGGTCATTAAATCTATGACCGTTGCCATTTTTCCTGCCAACTGCCCTTTGGGTATATGTTCGAGGCTTTTGAGCTGACAAAATAATGATTCGAGAGTTGAACTATCTACTATCCAAATTCTCGAAAATTTGGTCAAGGTAAATTGAATGCTTTCTGGTAAAGGTCGTTGGTTTCTCTGGTGCCAAGCAGTTCTTAAATTCGGTAATAAATTTTTGAATACTCCCTCAAATAATGTGGCGGGAAAACTTAAGAATCTTTGAGACATTGCTTGTTGACTGACTGTCGTAGGTCCGCACCACAAAAAACCTTCCCTTGCCAGCATTCTTGTAAGTTCTGTTACTCCAGCCACCTCTCGCCACAGTAGGGTTAATACTGCTGCTACCATCAACGGTAGGTTAAGAATTCTCCCTCGTAAACCTAGTTGACGGTAGTAATTTTCTTGTGAGGTAATGGCCGGTGTTAGTAATGCCGATAGTTGTGAGGCAATCTCCTCGTCTTCCACCATCGGTTTTGTAGTTTTTTTGGCGTGGTCACGGTTGGTTTTCTGACTTTTAGCCATATTTACTGACCTACACAATCGCTCAATTATTTGTCAATTATATCCTTCGATAATACCAATGCCCGCAACTGTTATCGATCGCCTGTCACTGTTATCGATCGCCTGTCACTGTTATCGATCGCCCGTCACTGTTATCGATCGCCTGTCACTGTTATCGATCGCCTGTCACTGTTATCGATCGCCCGTCACTGTTATCGATCGCCCGTCACTGTTATCGATCGCCCGTCACTGTTATCGATCGCCTGTCACTGTTATCGATCGCCCGTCACTGTTATCGATCGCCTGTCACTGTTATCGATCGCCCGTCACTGTTATCGATCGTGGTGCAACGCCAATCGAGTCCACAACTTATTAATAATGATAATCGTGCTTGGGTGAGAGAGTCCACCGCAGGAGGACTCTCTCACCCTTACCCCTATTTGATTATCATTATTATTACCTAATATTTCTATCCCAAGAGGTATTGACAAAATCTACTCCCTTCTAACTTGTTACTAATGACCGCCGACTGTGTTAAAACAGTATGTGAAAACTCAGTATTCTTAGTCCGCGTAGGCGGACTTTGTTTTTGTAGACGCGGTTTCAACCGCCGACTTTATTTTACTTCGCTCGCGCGTACATTACCAAATCGATTCAAGATTCAAAATAAATCCGGGGAGAACATCTTCACCTGATACAGTGGTTGGAGATTGTAACACTTCAACTTCTTGGTTCGGACGATAAATCTCTACTTGTCGCGATTTGCGATTAATTAACCAACCCAAACGTGCACCATTGTCTCGATACTCTTTCATCTTATCCTGAGTTTCTTTCAAGCTATCGCTGGGAGACATTAACTCGACGACAAAATCAGGACAAATCGGGGGAAATTTCTTTTGTTGTTCGGGAGTTAGTGCATTCCAGCGTTCTAATTTTACCCAAGAAGAATCAGGCGCTCTATTTGCACTATTAGGAAGTTTGAAACCTGTTGAGGAATCAAACACTTTGCCCAATTTATTTTGCTGATTCCAATTCCAAATCTGTGCTGTTAATCCTGCATTGCTGTTGCTAGTTTCTCCTCCTGCTGGTGACATGATGATTAATTCTCCTTTCGCTGTACGTTCCAATCTAATATTTTCATTTTCCTGACAGAGTTGGAAAAACTGATCGTCTGTCAGCTTAATAATGGGGTTGAGGTTGAGGGTGAGGGTAGTCATAGCGGTAATTTATCGTGGCTAAACGACCTTTATTAACGATTGTAGCACATCAAGTATTAGTAGTAAGGTGCGTCAGTTGCTGTTTTCGATCGATCTGTAGGGGCGGGTTCGCCAACAATATACAACGATGATAAACAATCTAAATAAACCCGCCCCCACCACACCAATAACCCGCATCAACCTTAATTTGAAATGGTGATTTGTGGTTGGGTGGGGGCGGGTTTTTGAGATTGATCGATTTTGCTCGTAAATGGTTGGTGAACCCGCCCCTACAGCATTTGTGGTTGGGTGGGGGCGGGTTTTTGAGATTTGTCGATTTTGCTCGTAAATGGTTGGTGAACCCGCCCCTACAGCATTTGTGGTTGGGTGGGGGCGGGTTTTTGAGATTTGTCGATTTTGCTCGTAAATGGTTGGTGAACCCGCCCCTACAGCATTTGTGGTTGGGTGGGGGCGGGTTTTTGAGATTTGTCGATTTTGCTCGTAAATGGTTGGTGAACCCGCCCCTACAGCATTTGTGGTTGGGTGGGGGCGGGTTTTTGAGATTTGTCGATTTTGCTCGTAAATGGTTGGTGAACCCGCCCCTACAGCATTTTAACTATTGGGCCGCTGAATGATTGTTTCAACTACCCTACGTTTTGCTTTCGGATCGATACCAATTAGCCGCACGTATTCGCCGCCATGTTCGGCTAAACAGGTTTCCAAAGATGCAATCACTTCGTGTTCCTGTGCTGTTTGAATTGTCGCGCAACTTTGCCAGGAACCAGTTTTAAATCGGCGATTGTCTGCATATTCCATGCCAATTTTACAGCCACGGGCTAAAAGTTGCTGCACTTGTTCCAATACTTCGGAACTCAGTCGCGAACTTTGACTTTTACTAATTTCAGCGACGGGTGCGACGTAAGCTTTATAATATTTTGATGAAGGGTCGTTTGATTGGCTTTGTGTCGGCACATCAGCCGCAACATTGGCCGGAGTTTTTAGATTGAACAACCGCGATTGATTGTATTCATCGACTAAACGCATTTCTTGAATCCGCTTCTGTTGTCCAACCATTAAATTGCCCATTTCTACTAAATGAGCGAGGCTGAAATTCGGGTTCTGAAAACCGGGTGGTTTTTCCGCACTATTTACCAAACGCTTGGAAACTCGCTCGATTCCTATGGTGTGAATGAACTGGCGAATCTGTTCGTCATAAATGCGCGATCGCAAAGCACTGAAAAAGTCGATCGCCTGTCCTGCAAATTTATCCACCAAAGCCACTATATCAGACTTTGACAATTGATCAGATGCAAAAATCCCCTCGACAACCCCAATTTTGTCATCCCGACTCGGTTCCCAATAAAATTTCTCCATCCGCCCATCCCGAATTAGAGGCGCGTATAATGTAGTAAAGTCATTCCCAGTCACAATAATCGGCACTCGGTGTAAGGGAGTAGAGTCATAACTTCCGGGTAACTGGACGTTAGTTGGATTATCAGCAATATTCATCAGAGTCGCATTGACCATCTGAGTATTGACAGTATACTGAGTATTAGAATCAAATCTGCCAGCACCAGCATCCAAATCATTAATAAAAATCGCGCACATTTCACCGCGCACCCGAATTTGTTCCGCAGCTTCTCGATAGCGCAAGCGGATCAAACGCGAAGGATCTCCCGCATCTGGACTTTCTAATTCGCCGCCAGATATCATGACTGGTTCAAAACCCATGCGCCGGAAAACCAGTTCGCATTGGAATGTTTTGCCTTCTCCTTTGCGGCCGTGAATTCCCAGAATTAGGGGAACTCTGACTCCTGGTAAATTTAAAAAGTTCTTAGTGATGTGTACTGCAACTTTATCGAGAAAGTTAGGAGAAATATAATAACTCATCGGTAGATTGGTGGAAGATTAATTGCTTTTGCTGTTATGATTTTATGACATAACTGGCAGACTATATCGTTAAACTGAATTTTTGTCGTACAATCAAGACTTGTACATACAGGACTTATGCACTTCGCCAAAGAAACTGGGTTTTTTATCAAATCTTTCGGTTACAACTGAGATCTTGCACCAATGTCAATAAAGGTATTTTCGATGGGGGAGGGCGGGTTTACTTAACCTGTCTACAAGCTTTAAGGCTAATGGTGAACCCGCCCCTACAGCTTATTGAGAATGGTGCAAGATGTCGGTTACAACTCGTCTTTTCGTGAAAAACCCGGTTTCTGGGATTTATAGTGAGTCCTAATATAATTTTTTAAGGAGCAATTCGTGAGTCCACAAACCTTACTCAAAGAACTCTTAGTCGAATCCGAAGCTAGTCCGTTTAGTTCTGAAAGCTTTGACAAGTATGTAATGACAACCTACGGGCGTTTTAATATTGCCCTAGAACGGGGTGAAGGCTGCCGTGTTTGGGATACGGTCGGCCGCGAATATCTGGATTTTGTTGCGGGTATTGCTACTTGCACTCTGGGACACGCTCACCCGGCTCTGATCGAAGCCGTAACTAAGCAAATTAAGACGCTACATCATGTCTCTAACCTTTACTATATCCCCGTACAGGGTGAGCTGGCTAAGTGGCTTGTAGATCATTCTTGTGCCGATCGCGTTTTCTTTTGTAACTCTGGCGCGGAAGCTAATGAAGCTGCGATTAAACTCGCCCGCAAGTATGCTCACGAAAAATTAAATATCGCTAATCCGACTATCATCACCGCTCATGCTAGTTTCCACGGGCGGACTCTGGCAACTATTACAGCGACGGGACAGCCGAAGTACCAAAAGGGTTTTAGCCCGTTGGTGCCAGGATTTCATTATGTGCCGTACAATGACGTGGCTGCGATCGAACAGGCGATCGAACAACTAGACAAAGACGAACGCCAAGTGGCTGCAATTATGATGGAAGCCCTGCAAGGTGAAGGCGGAGTTCGCCCCGGTGATATCGCTTACTTCCAACGAATTCGGGAAATTTGTGACGAAAAAGGTATTTTGCTGATTCTCGACGAAGTGCAAGTCGGGATGGGACGCACGGGTAAATATTGGGGCTACGAAAATCTGGGCATCGAACCGGATATCTTTACTTCTGCTAAGGGATTGGGTGGCGGTATTCCGATCGGCGCTATGTTGTGCAAATCGAGCTGCGATGTATTTGAACCGGGAAGTCACGCTAGCACCTTCGGCGGCAATCCCTTTGCTTGTGCTGTGGCTTTGTGTGTCTGTCAAACTTTAGAACGGGAAAACCTTCTAGAAAATGTACAGCAACGCGGTGAACAGTTGAAAGCAGGACTGAACCAGATGGCGGCCACTTATCCCCATTTAATTGCTGAAGTGCGCGGCTGGGGCTTGATTGTGGGGCTAGAATTGCAAGCTGATATTGCGCTTACATCCAGTGATATCGTTAAATCGGCGATCGCGGCTGGAGTGCTATTGGTTCCCGCCGGGCCGAAAGTGTTGAGGTTTGTGCCACCACTGATTGTCACAGAGGCTGAAGTAGCCCAAGCTTTGGCGGCCGTCGAAAAAGCCCTTGCTTCCCAATCGGTTTAGTAAATCGACAGTTGTTTGTAATAGCAACACAATAGAGTTGATTCGGAATTTGATAGTTTTGAGGGGCTTCTTCCCAGTCTTGCTAAGCTGGGGGAAGCCTTTGTTTATATTTCTCCATTTCCTGATTTAATTGGCTGCACGGGGGAGTAATCCTATCGTTAATAGTTCGGCGGAATTCACGATGGACGAACAGCGTCGCAAAACTGATCTTAATATGCTCCGAGCGCTGCTGGAAAATCCTGGGGACTCAGGAACAGATTTGATTTTGAAGATTGACTCAAAGTCGATCGACTCTGAGTCTGTGGAAACGCTTTACTTGGAAGTGCCGCCACTGACACCAGAAGGTTTAGTCACAGCGGCGAAATTTTTTCAGAAGGTGATTGCACCCTTAGAGCAGGCGCGGGAAAATGCTCAATTACCAGCCACCCCCCAAGCATATCTCACTTTTTTAGCAGAAGTATTGCAAACAGTGACGCGCAGCCCTGACTTGCACCAAGTCTACCCCCTGCTGAGAAATAATTTAGACAAACTTGACCAGAACTTTGCCCAACTGCTGCGCCAGTGGGCTAGTTCGGTACTACCGGGGGCTACCTCCGTTGAGACAAGACGCCTAGGCGCCCTGATTGGCAATTTGAGCAAAGCCATCGGGCGGTTTCCCCTTGGTAATAAGGCAAATAATTTGGAAATCGAAATCGCAGGTTATGAAACCGTAGCTAAGGTGTTTACTCGGTCTTACTTTCCTCAAGATTGGGCGGTGCTCCAAAATAATCTGGGTAATGCTTACAGCGATCGCCTCAAGGGCGATCGGGCCCAAAACCTGGAACTGGCCATTGCTTGTTTTAAAAATGCTCTACAAGTTCGGACTCCAGAACAGTACCCGGAACAGTGGGCGATGCTGCAAAACAATCTGGGTAATGCTTACACCGATCGTCTACGGGGAGATCCAGCAGACAATCAAGAAAGGGCGATCAATTGCTATCAAAATGCCTTGCTAGTCCGCACCCGCGAGATTTTTGGCGGAGAGTGGGCCAGCACTCAAAATAATCTCGGCCGCGCTTACAGTCGCCGACTCCGAGGAGACAGGGCCCAAAATTTGGAACTGGCGATCGCTTGCTACTACAATGCCTTGCAAGTCTACAACCGCAAGTTGTCTCCCCGCCGCTGGGCCACAACTCAAAATAATTTGGCCAATGCTTATTGCGCTCGCCTCCGGGGAAATAGAGCCGAAAATCTGGAATACGCTATCAACTGTTATCAAAGAGCTCTGGAAATACGCACTAGGGAAGGTTTTCCAGTTCAGTGGGCGACAACTCAAAGTAATTTGGGCAGGGTTTTGATCGATCGCATCAAAGGTGACAGAATCGAAAATTTGGAAATGGCGATCGCCTGCTATCTTGATGCTTTACAAGTTCATAGTAGGCAAAAATTTCCCGAACGATGGGCGACACTACAAACTTACCTGGGCAAAGCCTACAGCCTACGAGTCAAAGGTGAGAAAGCTGACAATATCGAATTAGTAATTAGTTGCTATCAAAATGCTTTGCTCTTTTGCAATCGCCAAAAGTTTCCTGAACGTTGGGCGATGTTGTGCGCTTACCTTGGCCGCGCTTTGAGCGAACATCTCAAAGGGGAAAGAAACCGCAACCTCAAAAGTGCGATCGCCTGCTATCAAAATGCTTTGAAAGTATACACTCGCAAAAACTCTCCAGAGCGTTGGGCGATGCTGCAAAACCATTTGGGTCAAGCTTTTTGTGAATTGACGGATACCGAAAGCTCGTCTCACCTTCAAACGGCGATCGCCTGTTATCACAATGCAGGCCAAGTCTACACTCGCGAAACTCATCCCCACCGCTTGGCTCAAACTTTGTTTTATTTGGGTCAGGCTCACCGACTTAACGGTCAATTGCTCCGAGCTTACAGTGTTTTTGCTGCTGCTGTCGATACTGTGGAATTCTTGCGCTGCGAAGCTACGGTTGATTTGTGTGATGCCGGCGATCGAGGGATGCCCCAGAAGCTAAAATTTACTCGCACCTGGACTCGACTCTACAAAGCCCTGGTACAAGTTTGCCTGGAACTGGGCGCAACTAAACCGGGCTATTATGCCAAAGCGCTCGAATACACAGAACGCCACAAATCCCTGAATTTGGTAGAACTGCTGGTGAAATGCCAACTAACTCCTAAAGGCGACATCCCCCCAATCATTCGAGAGGAGTTGGAGTGCTTGCGACGGGAAATTATGGCCCAACAGCAGCACCAAGAACAGGGAGTTACTGATGGTGTCAGTGTCCTGATTACCCCTGGGGATGATAGCCAAGGTTTGAACAGTGGTTCCCTCTTGGGGAACTCAGATTGTACGCACCTCAATCAACTCTGGCAGCAGTTGGACGAGTTGATAGCTAGGGAAGTGGAGCCAAAAGACCCTTTCTTGAGTTTAGTTCGTAAAGTTCAACCGATCGGGTTTGAGCAAATTCGCGAATTGTTACCGGATGACAATTGTGCTGCGGTGGTGTGGGCTAGTTTGGGGGAGGTATTGGTCGCTTTTGTGGTTCTGACTAATGGCACATATCCCGCTGTACACGTTTGTTCGACTAAAAATGCTTTGGAACTCGAAAATTGGATATCAGAGTATCATAGCGCTTATTCTGACCAAAAAGGTCGCTGGATCAATCAGCTCCAGGCTAGACTCAACCGCTTGGCCACGTTGCTGGAAATAGACCAAGTAGTTTCCCAGGTGCCGGAAAATTGCGATCGGCTGATTTTTGTACCACACCGATTTTTACACGGTTTGCCCCTCCACGGTTTGCCCCTAGGGATGGGAGAGTTATTTTTTGAAGGGGTGACAAATTCTCGGTTTCCCGGAGTCGATCGTACCGGTTCGGATTTGGATACCCTCATCGGTTCAGACTTTTCTCAAGGTTCGGCTTTTAGCAACCTACAACCACCTGCTACTTATTTGATCGATCGATTTGTCGGAGGAATTCGCTATGCTCCTACCTGTCAGCTATGGCGCTTGACACAAATTACGCGCAGCAGTGCTATTGGTAGATATCGACCCCGATTGCAGCAACTGGTAGCAGTTCCCAATTTTAATAAAGATGGTCTCTACAGCAATATTGAAGTCGCCCATATTTGCCAATATTTTTCCAGTGCGGAAGTTTTGCGTCCTAAGCAGATAAATAAACAAGCTGTTAAGAATGCTGTTGCTGGTAATCTGCATGGGGATGTAGCAGTAACAACAGGACAGTTATCCTCGAAAAAAGTCGCTCATTTTGCTTGTTTAGCTTTGCAAAATTTGGCTTCCCCTCTGAAATCATGTTTGTCTTTTCCTGATGATTGTTTGACTTTAGAGGAAATCGTTAATTGGGATTTTCGGCAATACTTTTTAGTCACTTTATCTGCTTGCGAAAATGAGAAAAGTGGCATCAGTCATGATGGTGACTCTGTGGGATTTGCGGCGGCATTGCTCTATGCTGGTACTTCTAGTGTTGTCAGCAGTCTGTGGAAGGTAAATGATGTTTCGACGCTGCTGCTGATGAGCAAATTTTATGAAAATGTAGCCAATTTTCCCAGGTTGCAAACGGGAGATGTCGCTTACGCCCTCAATCATGCTCAAAGGTGGCTGCGAGATTTGAATGGCGAGGATTTGGATCGGCTGCTGGCTGATTTTCAACCTCAAATTTCCCAAATTTTCGACAGACTTCCTCAAAGTTCTCGCCTTAGTGCTGAAGCTTCTTTGCAACAAATTCGCAACCGCAAGCCTCATCCTTTTGCTAATCCTTATTACTGGGCGGCTTTTACTGCTGCTGGGGTTTAGTTATTAGTGATATTAATTCCGGTTGTATCGGAATTATTTAACCGCCGAATACCAACTAATAGCAAAGCACTGGCAATTACGAACCAAACTCCTGCTTGCAATCCCAATTCTACTGTCTCCGGTAAGGTGATATTTTTGGTGAAAATACCAATTAAAAATGCCCACAATGCGGGGACTGTTAGCACATCTTTTAGCTGAGTAAACAAGTTATTCTTTTCCTGGGAATGTCCGTAATAACTAGCAATAAATACACCAAATATGTAGGTTCCAAATACGAGGAGTTGAAATTAACTGAATTACACTGATTAATTCAATTTCAAAGCATTAACAGGTACTTCATCCCAAGCGCTGACAGTGCGCAATGTAGCAACCCAGCCCTGTTTTTTTTGTTCTGGGGTCAAGTTCTGTTCAAAAGAATCATGGCATTGTTTAGCTTGAGTCTCATTGACACAGGCAATGCAAGCATAGAGAATGCCTGATGGATCGATTTGTTCGTTTACCCAAATAATCACAATTTACTCTCCTAATTTACTTTTTACCACAGGCAAGATGCCTGTGCCACTTGTTTTTACTCCTAGCTCGATCTGAATTACTTTGAGGCCAAAGTCGCCAGAGATTCCCCCGCTAGCCGACAAATCCGCCAATCGGGCATCACATTAGCACCTATGCCTTTGTAAAATCCGATCGCCAATTCATTCCAATCCAACACACTCCATTCCAAACGCCCGCAGCCGCGATCGACTGTCAACTGCGCTAAATATACTATCAAAGACTTGCCAATTCCCCGCCCTCGAAACTCAGGGAGGACAAACAAATCTTCCAAGTAAATTCCCGGCTGAGTCAGAAAAGTCGAATAGTTGTGAAAAAACAGCGCCCAGCCCACCACTCGACCTTCGGACTCTGCTAAAATTGCTTCGGCAAAAGGTCGATCGCCAAACAGATGATTCTCCAAATCCACAGCACTCCCCGTGACAGCATCAGATAACTTTTCGTACTCAGCCAAAGCTTTAATCAAATCAAACAGCATCGGCACATCTGCCCGCGTAGCTGGACGCAAAATTACCTCATAAGACATAAACAAGTAGTAAATGACAATCAAACATTAAAATACCATTATTTCTGAGTCCGCGGAGGCGGACTTTGTTTCTGTAGTAGCGGTTTCAACCGCCGAATGATCTTATTTCAGCCAGCCCTTCAAGCGTTCTGTCACTTGAGGTCGCCGGAGTTTCCGCATCGCCTTATTTTGAATTTGACGCACTCGTTCCCGCGACAAATTGAACAAACTACTCACCTCTTCTAAAGTATAAGGTTCCCCGGTTACTAAGCCATAACGCATTGCCACAATCTCTTTTTCCCGCTCTGTCAAAATATTGTCCAACACCTCCAAAATATCTTGGCGCATCATCATCTCATTCATCTGAGCTTCAGGAGATTGGGTCACACTATCTTCTATCACATCCAACAGTTCCGAACTTTCTTCCGAGCCGATACGGTGGTTGAGAGACAAAGATTGTCGGCGTACTTGCTGGAGGTAACGAAGTTGTTCGCAAGTAACTTCCATGGCTTTAGCAAGTTCAGCTTCGGTGGGATTGCGTTGGAGAGAGCGCCTCACATCCCGATAAACTCTTTTTAGCTTATTTAATTGTTCGACAATGTGAACAGGTAATCGAATCGTCCGCCCTTGATTGGCAATTGTGCGAGTAATTCCCTGGCGAATCCACCAATAGGCATAGGTAGAAAATTTGTAACCTTTCTCTGGATCGAATTTTTCGGCTGCTCGATTTAAACCCAAAGCCCCTTCTTGAATTAAATCGAGAAAAGGCACGCCCCGGTTGAGATAGCGTTTGGCGATGGAAACCACCAACCGCAAATTTGAGCTAATCATTTTCCGTTTCGCTGACTGACACTGATACCGGAGATTTTGCAGTTGAGTTTCGCTCAAACCCAAAGCCGCTGCGAGTTCAGCTTTTGTGGCAATTCTCCCCAATTCCTGCTTCAAACTCTGTTCTAGTTCCTCAAGGGCTACCAATTCTTGGACGCGACGGGCTAATTCTACCTCTTCGGCCGCACTCAGCAGAGGATAGCGAGCCATTTCCTTGAACAAAGCTCCGACGGGATCGTCGGCAGACCAGTTGTTGTATGCTGACGAGCGAGTTAAAATCGGCAGATCGATCTCGATGTCTTCTTCTGCGATCGCGAATGAGGCTTCCGGTGCCACCGCAAAACTGCCTAGGTCAGATTCTGCCATATGGTGCTTGGTGTCGGTGGAATGATTTCAAATGTCTGCCTTTACTTTAACGAATTTAAAGCCAAATTCCCGAAATCCCCAATTCAAAATCCAAAATCAATTGGTTCGAGCCAATAAAGGAGCCGCTTGCAACAACTGCTGAGTGTAAGGGTGCTGTGGATTCGTAAAAATATCCCTAGTCTTGCCAATTTCCACAATTTTGCCAGCATTCATCACTGCAATGCGATCGCAAAAAAATCGCGCCACCCACAAATCATGGGTAATAAACAAATAAGTGAGATTAAATTCCTGCTTCAATTCCAACATCAGTTCTAAAACCTGCGTTTGAACACTCGCATCCAGCATACTCACCGGTTCGTCGCAAATAATCAATTGTGGGCGAGTAATCAAAGCGCGGGCGATGGAAACCCGCTGCTGTTGTCCTCCTGACAATTCCGCTGGATAGCGACTAAAAAAATCTTCCCCAGGAGTCAAACCCACCCGCTCTAACATTTGGATTACTTGTCTTTTAGCTTCGCGGGTATTAGCTAGTTTGTGAATCAATAAAGGGTCAGCAATACTTTCTCCCACAGTCATCATTGGATTCAAACAAGCGTGGGGGTCTTGAAATACCATTTGCATTTGGCGGCGGTGTTTCCTGACAGCATCCCTAGTCAGGGCTGTCAAATTTATTCCCTGAAATTCCACTTTGCCACCTGTTGAGGGAATTAGCTGCAAAATCGTCCGTGATAATGTACTTTTGCCACAGCCTGACTCCCCTACCAGCCCTAGGATTTCTCCCTGTTTTAGCTGGAAATTAACCCCATCTACTGCTTTAATTACATCACGTTTCCGAGAAAATAACTGTTCTAATAAATTGCTTTCTAAACTGTAGTGCTGCTGCAAATTTGTCACTCTCAACAGAGGAGAATTGCTTTCCTCGTTCCCCCCTTCCATGCTAGGGAGGGCAAGACTTTCTTGGGAGAGGTTAGGGAGGGCTTGACTTTCCCCCCTTGGAAGGGGCTGATTTTCCCCCCTTGGGGGGGGTAGGGGGGGGTTATATTCTCCGGGTACGGGGTTGTATTCTTCCTTCTGAATGTGCAAAGCTGCTTTTAAGAGCGATCGAGTATATTCGTGTTGTGGCTGTTGAAAAACTTGCTCCACAGGTCCGGTTTCTACCACTTTGCCACCATACATCACCGCAATGCGATCGCAATACTCAGCCACCATCGCCAAATCGTGAGAAATCAACAAAATAGCCGTTCCCCGTTGGGCACACAGTCGCGTTAATTCCTGCAAAATCTCGGCCGCGACAGTAACATCCAAACTGGTAGTTGGTTCATCCGCCACAATTAATTTAGGTTCGAGCAAAAGAGCCAAAGCAATTGCCACTCTTTGGCGCATTCCGCCACTAAATTCGTGAGGAAATTGTGACCAACGAGAAGCCGGAATTTTTACAGATTCCAAAACTTCAATCGCCCGTTTTTTAGCTTCCTTTCTCGACAAATTCGGTCGATGAGCCTGCAAAGTTTCAATACAATGTTGACCGACAGTCATCAAAGGATCGAGGCGAGTCATGGGGTCTTGAAAAATCAGTGCCACAGCTTCGCCCCGAAACCCTCTGAGTCGCGAAGCATTCATTTCAAATATTGACTCTCCAGTAAACAGAACTTGCCCTTCAATCAGGGTTGACTCCGGCAGCAAACGCATCGCCGCCCGTCCCAAAGTTGACTTGCCGCATCCCGATTCCCCAACTAATCCCAGCTTTTCTCCCGGTTGCAGTGTCAGGGAAACGCCGTCAACGGCCCAACCGGATTGGCCTCGGCGCTGAGGATAAGCTACTCGTAGATTTTCGACGCAAAACAAAGAATATTCATTAGTCATTAGTTATTAGTCCTTAGTCCTTAGTCCTTAGTCCTTAGTCCTTAGTCCTTAGTTATTTGTTATTCGTTGTTTGTTATTCGTTGTTTTTTTTACTCTCAACTGTCAACTGTCAACTGTCAACTGTCAACAGTTAACAGTTAACAGTCAACTGTCAACTGTCAACTCACAAAGGACTAAATTTCCTTTCGCTTCAACTCAGCTTTCCGCAGTATATAAGTAGCCGCACAATCTGCATGGGGATGATCTGCTAAAACTTCTGCAAGTTCCAACACATAGCCGCCGATGTCTGGACCTAGCTTTTCTATCAGGACTTGGCGTTCCCTTTCGGCCAGTTCCTGCAAGCGGGCTTTAGCTTGCCAGGTGGGAGAAAACATTTGGTCAATCTCGGTGTGGAATCCTAAACTTTCGAGAATGTCCCACTCACCGTTATCGCACCAAATTCCGCCACACAGCGTACACCGCTCTATGTAAAACGGCATTCTGCTAAAAGGAACTTTTGTTCGCGACAGATAGTGACCATCTTCGGGACACAGGGCTGCTTTGCTGTCGTAGGGAGATGGTGTAAATTCTATGCCGACAGTGGCTGTCTCCCGTTTGTCGGATTTGAGGGACCACTGGCGCTGGTTTTTTTGCCAAGTTTCGTATTCTCGGCCTGGAATCCATATACCATAACAGTTGGGACACCATTGCACCGAAATAGCACCGGCTAAAGTGCCACCCTCTAAGTTGGGATGTTTGCATTTTGGACATTCCACGGCTTTAATTTCTCCTTACCTGCTCAATTCTTGGTTAACTCAGTTGTTTATTCTGCCTTTTGGGCGGTATCTAAAGCTACATAATTTTTGGGCAGCAGCACACCGCAGTAGCCAATTAGCGTGTTAATCCTCTCCATCGCCGCAGTTTGTCTGGCTGTCGCTGTCGCTGGCTGGCGGGATGCTTGCAAAAATGTGACATCTGTACCCAACATTCGCAGTTGCTTGTGAATTTCCGTCAGGTAGGACTGTTCTGCGGGTGTTTCTGAGGGTTCTAACTCACTGTTGTCGGTTGTCATAATTTGGTTTCCGAAAAATTGTTGCACTTTTTTGTATTCCGCCATCAGTCCAGCTCGATCGAGATTATCCTGTGCAGCAGTTTTTTGGAGCTGTTCGAGTGCTTGCTTTAATTTGTGATACCCCTGATAGCGATTTTCGGACAAGATCATAGTTTTGTAAATCAATTTCTATTTATAATCAAAGTAGAGCTTTTCTTAAAGTTAGTGAGATTTTTGGGAACCGAGGGCATAACTCGATCGCCCTTGCCTGACCTCTCACTGCCCAAATATTCTGATTCTACAGTATCGGTATCCCGCAGGGGCTACCATAGTGTCACTATATTTTCCTCCCTGGTATGGGCGGCGATGTGGAATTAAATCGCTATAGTTGACAAAAAAAATTCACTCTTTTTGGCGATTGCAACTTCTGACATCTAATTAGTTTAGTATAGCTAAACACATATTTTTGGCAATTGAACCGAACACAGACTTTTCACCATTTGTATTTGTAAGTTTTAAAGGTGCCTACCATGAATGCTCAAACTCTCACTCCTGCTATCGATCCTGCGATCGTTCCCGATTGGCTACAAGAATGCCTCAATGCCCGATCGACCCTAGAAGCAGACTCTAGCTCCCATTGTCCCACTGGCAACAACTTAATTTGTCAGGCCTTTGAATTTGCCCTTGACTTGCACGAAGGACAATACCGAAAGTCAGGAGAACCTTACATTTGCCATCCGATAGCTGTGGCTGGGATGCTACGCTATATGGGTGCTAACAGTGCCATGATCGCAGCGGGCTTCCTTCACGACGTTGTTGAAGATACAGACGTGACTGCCGAAGATTTGGAACAAAAGTTCGGCTATGAAGTGCGACAGTTGGTGGAAGGGGTAACAAAACTTTCTAAATTTAATTTTTCCAGCAAAACTGAACGCCAAGCTGAAAATTTTCGGCGGATGTTTTTAGCAATGGCTAAAGATATTCGAGTCATTGTCGTCAAGTTGGCAGACAGGCTGCACAACATGAGGACTTTGGAGCATCTGCCAGAAGAAAAGCGCCGCAGCATTGCCCTAGAAACACGAGAAATTTTTGCTCCCCTGGCGAATCGTTTGGGTATCGGTCGGTTTAAGTGGGAATTGGAAGATTTAGCTTTTAAATACCTGGAACCGGATGCTTACCGCGAAATTCAGGATTTAGTGGCTGTCAAACGGTCCGATCGCGAAATTCAACTGGCAGAAGTTACAAATAGTTTGCTAGAAAGACTTGAAAAATTAGGCATAAAATGCTATGAACTTAGCGGCCGTCCCAAACATTTGTACGGGATTTATCGGAAGATGCAGCGCAGTCAAAAAGGGTTTCACCAACTTTATGATATTGCTGCGGTGCGGATAATTGTCGAAACTAATGATGACTGTTATCGAGCTTTGGCGATCGTCCACGATTCTTTCCGCCCCATACCAGGCCGCTTTAAAGATTATATCGGTTTACCGAAGGCAAATCGCTATCAATCTTTGCACACAGGAGTAATCGGAACCAGCGGCCGGCCCATCGAAGTGCAAATTCGTACAGTAGCAATGCACCACATCGCAGAGTACGGGATTGCGGCTCACTGGAAATACAAAGAAACAGGTGGTTCTAGCAATACGAAAGTCACCGGAGACGACGAGAAATTTACTTGGCTGCGGCAACTGCTAGAATGGCAAAGCGACCTGAAAGACGATCGGGAATATTTAGAAAGCATTAAAGACAACTTATTTGACGAAGATATCTATGTTTTTACTCCCAACGGAGATGTCATTGCTCTCAATAAAGGTTCCACACCAGTAGATTTTGCTTATCGCATTCACACCGAAATCGGCAATCATTGCACCGGGGCGCGGGCAGGCGGGCGGATGGTGACACTAGACACTGTTTTAAAGAATGGCGATATTGTCGAAATTATGACTAAAAAAAATGGTAGTCCCAGTTTAGACTGGCTGAACTTTGTCAAAACAAACGGAGCGAAAAACCGAATTAGACAGTGGTTTAAGCGATCGCACCGAGATGAAAATATCGCCCGCGGCAGGGAATTATTGGAAAAAGAATTAGGCAAAAGTGGCTTTGAATCTTTGCTCAAATCCGAACCGATGCAATCCGTAGCCCATCGCTGCAATTACCACAGCGTCGAAGATTTATTAGCTGGTTTAGGCTACGGCGAACTGACATTAAATCTGGTAGTAAATCGCATCCAAGATTTGGTAAAAATCCGCCAAAAAGTTGAAGTTGCCACCGTGGGTTCAGCTCAGGAATTGCCTACACAAATACCTGTGATGATGCCACCTAAACCAGTGCCGAGTTCATCTCCGAGCAAATCGCCGATCGCAGGTGTTGAAGGATTACTTTATCATTTGTCAGGCTGCTGTTGTCCAATTCCGGGGGAAGCAATTATTGGAGTTGTGACTCGCACCCGTGGCATTTCTATTCACCGACAAGGTTGTGTAAACGTTGAGTGTGTGCCGGGGGATCGGCTGGTTCCTGTGAGTTGGAATGCGAGCCCTCGCAATGGCAGTCGCCCGAATACTTATGCGGTTAATATTCAAATTGAAGCCCTAGACCGAGTAGGAGTTTTCAATGATGTATTATCGCATTTAAAAGACAATCAGGTCAACGTCCGCAGCGCTCAAGTAAAAACATATCCCGGTTTTCCAGCCTTAATTGACTTGTGCATGGATATCCAGGATAAAGAACAGTTCGAGCGCACTTGTATGCAAATTAAAAATATGAGCGATATTTTGAATTTGCGGCGGCTCAGTCAAGTGACTGAATAGGGAATTGGGCATTGGGAATAGGGCATTGGGCATGGGGAATTGGGCATGGGGAATTGGGGATTGGGAATTGGGCATGGTTAGTTGTTAGTTGTTATTTGTTAGTTGGTAATATTACCCGAAATCAGGACAAGGCAGTGCCCATTGGTGTCAACTTAAGCCTGAAAGCCCTGAGAAATCTGGTTTTTACCCCAGTCTAGATCCCCCTCTTCCTCCCCTCCAAGGAGGGGCCGGGGGTGGGTTCCGGGGCATTGGTGTCAACTTAACGTCAAACCTAGTCACAGATTGCTGTTTGACTATTAAATCCAGATCCCCCCTAGCCCCCCTTAAGAAGGGGGGGACAAGATTCCGATCAAAGTCCCCCTTCCCCCCTTGGGGGGGGCTAGGGGGGGGTGGGGATTTAGGGGGATCTAGACTTAGGTAAAAGCGACATTTATCAAGGCTTTCAGTCTTAAGTTGACACCAATGGTTCCGGGGGTTCCCGCGATCGCCCCATCGCCCCACCTCCCCATCTCCCCATCTCTCCCTCTCCCCCTCTTCCCATCTCCATGCCCATGCTTATATTTCCGGTTTCAAATCTCGTTCCATCAGAGCTAAAACTGCTTGTTCGGGAGTAATTTCACCATTGAGCAAACGGTAAACTTGACGGGAAACAGGTACTTCAATAGCACGTTGATTAGCTAAATCAATCAAAACATTGGTAGTATTTACTCCCTCAGCCGTGCTTTGTAATTCGTGCAAAATTTGCTCTAAAGATTTACCTTGAGCCAATCCAAAACCAACACGGTAATTGCGCGATAAAGAACTATTACACGTAGCGAGTAAATCTCCCAAGCCTGACAAGCCATAAAAAGTTTCTGCGTGAGCGCCCAAACGAACACCAACTCGAATCATTTCCGGCAAAGCACGAGTTAGCAAAGCAGATTTTGCATTTGTTCCTAATTGTAAACCGTCGCACACACCAGCGGCGATCGCAAATACATTTTTCAGGGTACCACCTAATTCAGTTCCCAAGGGATCTTGATTGATATAAACCCGAAAAATTTCGGAACTGTAAATATGCTGCACCTGCTTAGCTGCTGCTAAATCTGAACTAGCTGCTACTGTTGCAGCGGGTAATTCCTGCCGAATTTCCTCAGAAAGATTGGGACCAGAAAGCACCACAATCGGATGGCGAGGAAAAGCTGTTTGCCAAATTTGTGAAGGAGTACGAGTAGTGGCGGGGTCTAAACCTTTGGTAACAGTAACTATAATGGTGTTAGGGCTTAGATTTGTGGACAGAAGTCGATCGACTGTAGCGGCAACTCCTTTCATGGAAACTGCCGAAACCACAACATCCGTACCTGTTATAACAGACTCTAGCTCAAAAGAACTGCGGCGCGACCACAAATGAACTTGATTACTTTTTTTAGTTGCTAGATTTGCCAAGGCTGAACCCCAAGCACCTCCGCCTAATATTGTCAAGATTGCCATTGGGTAATTGGGAATTGTTTATGGGGAATTGGGAATTGGTAATGGGGGAATTGGGCATCGGACATTGGGCATTGGGCATTGGTTATTTGGTTATTGTCACCAAAACATAACAACTAACAACTAACCCTTCGACTACGCTCAGGGTACGGCAACTGTCAACTGTCAACTGTCAATTGCGGTCGCAGTCCATAATGACGGTATCGCCAATAATCGCGTAAAATGCGATCGTGATCGAAGCACAATTGGGCCGGAATACGCCAAGATTCAAATATTTCTAAATTTTTAGCATCGTCAGCAGCTTCAGGAATTCCGGTGGCGGAAGCTAGGAAGACAATACTGAGAGTATGTTTGCGGGGGTCGCGATTTGGATCGGAATAAACGTAGAATTGCTCGATTAATTCTACTTCTAATTTGGTTTCTTCTAAGGCTTCCCGTTTGGCGGCTGTTTCTGCGGATTCGCCACAATCCATGAAGCCGCCGGGAATCGCCCAGCCGTAGGGAGGATTGCGACGTTCTATGAGTACGATCGGGCGGTGGGGGCGATCGACTAATTCGATGATAATATCAACTGTAGGGGTAGGATTTTGATAAGTCATTTTGTTGGGCATGGGCATTGGGAATTGGGAATTGGGAATTGGGCATCGGGCATTAATGATTTTATATGTAACAAATAACAGTCAACAGTGAACCGTCAACAATCAACTAACATTATGCCTAAATGGATCGGCAAAGTTTTGGGTGTCGGTACAGTTACTATTCTCCTATTAGGCGCAACTGGATATTGGTACGTTTTTATCGCCGGAGCACCTCAGTTAGACCCTCCGAAAGTAGTCACCGATGTCAACTTGAATTTTGAACTCAAAACATATAAAAGTGTGGCTATGAATTCACAGCGCACTTACGGCTTAATTTTACCACCTGGGTACGCTAAAAATTCCCAACAGCGTTATCCAGTTATTTTTTTGTTACACGGGGGACACGGAGACCCACGGGCTTATCAAGACAAAGCTGCTGTTACTTCTGTGCTTCACGACTTGTATCAAAGCAAAAGATTACCGCCCTCAATTATAATTACTCCTGACGGAAACGACCAGCGGGGTACGAGTCCTTTGTGGGACCCGCAGTATTTTGATGGGCCTAATGGTCTGGTGGGAAGCGCGATCGGCTCGGAATTGGTTTCTGAGATCAAATCGCGCTATCGAACCCTGGAAGACCCCAAATTCTGGGCAATGGGGGGGACAATCTTCGGGGGGTTGGGGTGCTTTTAATATCGGTTTGCGCTACTTGAATAATTTTAATATTCTGTTCAGCCACAGTGGCTATTTTACGGATCAAAGTGGCAAGGCTAATAGTCCTAAATATTTAGTTGAGAAACTTTCTATTAAAGATAGACAAAGACTCCGGGCTTATTTGGATGCGGGGGAAGGAGATGAGAAGTTTCTTACTTCCACTCAACAGTTTCACGCTCAACTAAATAGTTTGGGTGTTGCGAATGAGTTTAACAAATTTCCGGGGGGACATGGGATTGTTGGCCCTGATGTCGGTTGGAATTATTGGCATAAGCATTTGGCGGATTCTTTGAGTTATGTTGGAAAGCAGTTTAATACCAATTTAATGAGTCGTTGCACATATCCCGATCCCCCTAAATCCCCCTTAATAAGGGGGACTTTGAGTAACTCTTGTCCCCCCCTTATTAAGGGGGGTTAGGGGGGATCAGATTCTATGCAGCCTCATAAAAAATTGGTTTAACATATCACTGAGCGCACAGAAAAAATAGAAGATAGCAAATAGCAAATAAAAAGGTGAACTGTGTTAAGTCAAAAAACTAGAATTGGACTCTGGACGGCATCATTTTTAACCGGATTGGTAGGAGTGATTAATCTGCTGTCTGCTGTAACTCCTAGTTTACCCGATCGCCGAAATTGGTTAGAGCCTTTTTTCCTTTTACCGTCAGGGCTGGCGGGCATTTTTTTGCCGCAGTTATCGGATTTATGCTGCTAACTCTGGCAACTAATTTGTTGAGGCGAAAACGGATTGCTTGGTTGCTGACAGTAGGATTGTTAAGCCTTTCTATTGTCGTTCATTTAATCAAGGGATTGGATGTTGAAGAAAGTTTGCTTTCTGGGGTACTCTTGTTTCAGTTGTTGGTGATGCGTCAGACTTTTACTGCTAAGTCCGATCGCCCTTCCATTGCTCAAGGAATTCGGGTTTTGCTAGGCGCTTTGTTGTTTACCCTCGCTTACGGGACGATGGGTTTTTACATTCTGGATGGGCGTTTTGAAGTTAACGAACAAGGGGTTAATTTTGATTGGGATCGAGCGCTATTCCAAACTATGGCAATGTTTTTTACGGCGGATAATGCAGGATTGGTTCCAAAAGCTCGGTTTGCAATGTTTTTTGCGGATTCGATTTATGCTGTGGGTTCGGTAACGCTTGGTTATGCACTTTTGATGCTGCTGCGTCCCGTGCTGTTGCGAGATTCGGCAAGTTCTTCAGAACGGTATAAAGCTCAAGAAATTATCGCCAAATATGGACGGACTACCCTAGGGAGATTAGCGTTACTTGAGGATAAATCTTATTATTTTAGTCCTTCGGGAAAAACGGCGATCGCCTATGTGCCAAAAGGCAGAGGTGCGATCGCCTTGGGAGACCCCATCGGGCCAATAGAAGACCGCAAAGAGGCCATTTTGGGGTTTCAAGAATTTTGCGATCGCAATGATTGGTATCCGACATTTTATCAAACTTTACCGGATGATTTAGAAATATATCATGCTCTCGGTTTTCGAGTCATACAAATTGGCGAATCAGCCATGGTCAATCTCAAAGATTTTAGTCTCAAAGGCAAGGCTAAACAAAACTTAAGAACTGCCATAAATCGGTTGACCAAAGCCGGACACCAAGTCAAATTTTACGAACCACCTTTAAGTTCTGACTTGATACGGCAAATGAAAGCTGTGAGTGATGAGTGGCTGCCAATGGTTCAGGGTGCAGAAAAACGTTTTTCTGTAGGCTGGTTTAACGAGACATATCTACGAGAAACTCGCGCTATAGCTATCCATACACCCGATGGTAAAATTAGTGCTTTTGCTAATATGATATCTTCGGGAAATCAGGTAGTTGGAGTTGATTTAATGCGACGAGTGACCGAGGTGGAAAATGGCACGATGGAGTGTTTATTTGCTTCGATGTTGCAGCACTGTCAAGAATTGGGATATACAGAATTTGACTTGGGTTTATCGGCTTTGGTGGGAGTGGGAGAAGCTGAAAAATCTGGGCGTTTGGAAAAGGTGTTAATTTATCTTTCTGAACACTTGAGTAAGTTTTATAATTTTCAGGGATTGCACAGTTTTAAAGATAAGTTTGGGCCGCGCTGGGAAGCGCGTTATTTGGTTTATCCCAGTTTGGGTAGTTTGCCGGATGTTGTAGTTGCGTTGATTCGGGCTGATTCGGGCGATCGACTTTGGGATTATTTGCGGCCGGGAAGTTAGAGAAGGAAGAAGGAAGAAGGAAGAAGGAAGAAATAATATCAATTCCGGTTCATTGGTAACAAGTTAAGCTTGGATGGCTGTTGTCAAGGGGATTTGAGAAGATGCTTCAAAGAAAAAGCAGTCAGACCCTCGCTGTCGATCGGGGAAAGGTGCCACAATTAACTTAACGTTGGGTTTTCGTTGAGATTTAACAATACCTAAATCTCGATTTTCTGGCGCGGCGAAATACTCGATCAAGTCAGTTGCCTTACCTTTTTGATGAGCCACATAAAAATGGTAAAGACCCCTGTAAATCATCTCTAATGAAATCGAATCTATTGGTAAAGATAGTCGGTCAGCAACGGCATCACCTAAATCGACCAAGATTGCATAAAATATCCAAGTCCCCCAAATTTGAAGCTGGATGCCGTTGAGAGAACCTGTCCACAAATAACTTAATCCCAAAAGCCTTTTTACGGTATTAAAAGCATCTTCAATCCTCCAGCGCCTGCGATATAAATCTGCCACTACGTAGGGTGGTAAAACTTGAGGATCTAGTACGCTTGTCAAATAAGAATGCCAAGCTTTACCCGAACGAACTTCAATCAGACGTAAGGTAATAAATGGAGTTTTTGCTGTTCCCGAACCCAAACGTACCAGACTATCTCTCAGGTCGTAACTTTTGGTAAATACTTGCTTTACTTGAATGGCTGCTCCTTTTTTTAAACGAGTAATTAAGTGGATATCTGCTTCAATTAATTTGAGCCAAAAGCTAAAATGGTAAAATCCTCTATCCAGTAAGAGTAAGGTTTTACTTGGCACTAATTGCAGGATATTTTCTTCAAGCTTAACATCAGAAGCTCTCGGGTTTTCCTGAAACCAAATATCAACCGGGAGTCTGGTCATTAAATCTATGACCGTTGCCATTTTTCCTGCCAACTGCCCTTTGGGTATATGTTCGAGGCTTTTGAGCTGACAAAATAATGATTCGAGAGTTGAACTATCTACTATCCAAATTCTCGAAAATTTGGTCAAGGTAAATTGAATGCTTTCTGGTAAAGGTCGTTGGTTTCTCTGGTGCCAAGCAGTTCTTAAATTCGGTAATAAATTTTTGAATACTCCCTCAAATAATGTGGCGGGAAAACTTAAGAATCTTTGAGACATTGCTTGTTGACTGACTGTCGTAGGTCCGCACCACAAAAAACCTTCCCTTGCCAGCATTCTTGTAAGTTCTGTTACTCCAGCCACCTCTCGCCACAGTAGGGTTAATACTGCTGCTACCATCAACGGTAGGTTAAGAATTCTCCCTCGTAAACCTAGTTGACGGTAGTAATTTTCTTGTGAGGTAATGGCCGGTGTTAGTAATGCCGATAGTTGTGAGGCAATCTCCTCGTCTTCCACCATCGGTTTTGTAGTTTTTTTGGCGTGGTCACGGTTGGTTTTCTGACTTTTAGCCATATTTACTGACCTACACAATCGCTCAATTATTTGTCAATTATATCCTTCGATAATACCAATGCCCGCAACTGTTATCGATCGCCTGTCACTGTTATCGATCGCCTGTCACTGTTATCGATCGCCCGTCACTGTTATCGATCGCCTGTCACTGTTATCGATCGCCCGTCACTGTTATCGATCGCCCGTCACTGTTATCGATCGCCTGTCACTGTTATCGATCGCCCGTCACTGTTATCGATCGCCCGTCACTGTTATCGATCGCCTGTCACTGTTATCGATCGCCTGTCACTGTTATCGATCGCCTGTCACTGTTATCGATCGCCTGTCACTGTTATCGATCGCCCGTCACTGTTATCGATCGCCCGTCACTGTTATCGATCGCCCGTCACTGTTATCGATCGCCCGTCACTGTTATCGATCGCCTGTCACTGTTATCGATCGCCTGTCACTGTTATCGATCGCCCGTCACTGTTATCGATCGCCCGTCACTGTTATCGATCGCCCGTCACTGTTATCGATCGTGGTGCAACGCCAATCGAGTCCACAACTTATTAATAATGATAATCGTGCTTGGGTGAGAGAGTCCACCGCAGGAGGACTCTCTCACCCTTACCCCTATTTGATTATCATTATTATTACCTAATATTTCTATCCCAAGAGGTATTGACAAAATCTACTCCCTTCTAACTTGTTACTAATGAGTAGCGGCGGTGGCAGGGCTGGGGGTAAATGTCAGCGATCGCTATCAACTCTCCTCCGTCTTCGCGGTTTCTGAGTTCTTTTGCTTTTGCCAGTCTTTGATTGCCCTAATGACTACGTAAGCAGCGCCGTTGGCGGCAATTGGCGTACCGGTGATCGGTCCGTAGCCTTTGGGGTAGCAGCGGTATTGAGTGCCATCGGCTTTGTCTACCATCCAGCCGTTGGTTACGGCTTCTTTCATTTGGGCGGGAGTCAGTGGCTTTTGCTGCCAGCCCGTGCCTTGAGGGACTTTCTTGCCGTCGAGCAAGCAGAGTTGCCAGTCTTGAGGAATCCGCGACAAGCCCTGGTACAGGCGGGTGCTTAGGTCGTTGTAGTGCATTTTGGCTCCTATTCCAAAGGGTAGAGGAAGCCGAATGTTGGAGCAGCAAATGTCTTAAATACTAGAAATTCTAAGACATACCTATTGATTCAGTGCTTCTAATGGTTTAATATGGAAAAACCATCAAGGCAGCTTTAACAAGTCGGCCAGAGATGTACCATCATCAAAAGCTGGCTCTAACAAGTCGGCCAGAGATGTACCATCATCAAGAGTCGGCTCCAACAAGTCGGCCGATAGATGTGATGTACCGCCATCAAGAGTCGGTTAAGTCCGGTCGATGGAAGTACAGTCAAGAGTCTGCCCGATCTGGCAGTTAACTCTCTCGTCAGATGACAACTTCAGTAGGTCCGGTGGCTATCGCTGTCAAACAGCCGTCGGTGTTTAATGTCTGGGAAGAGTCCAGTTCAGAAAAAAATCAGAATGGGGATTCTAAGGTTGTTTTTCTGTACAACTGTATCTCTTCCACTGGTAGAATAGCCTCACTTGCGATTCCGACTAGGATTAGGGTGAGGCAAAATTTTTAGAGGGTCTGATAAAAGTATTTATCATTTAACTAGCATATAGCCGAGTATAACTTTGATCAAGTAAAGAATTGTTACGTTTTGGGTCAAAGTATTAGTGGCTATCATTATCCCGTCTAAGGCTAGCAATTGGAGCTTAGATTAAGTTAGGCGAATCATACTATTGACTGTAAAACGAGTTATTCTGGTATAATACAGGCGATACAATTATGCCTGCGGCAACTCCTTAGCTATTAGAAAACAGGAATGTCAACGAAAGTAGAGGAAAATTTAGCGCTCGATAGTGGAATCCAGAAACGTCTCGGTCAGTTAATAGAGGCGTTGGTGGAGGATGAGCGCGTTGGTAGTTCTAGGGAACTAGGAAGGATTACAGGAGTTTCATTCAACACGCTGGTGAACTGGAGCGAGGGCAAAGCCGATCCCAGATTGCAAAAGTTAGTCCAGTTTGCCTATGCGATCGGTTGGTCTATGACAGAGTTGATGCAATATGCGGAAGGGGATGAAGATCCCTATGAGGCGATCGCTCGTAAAAAAAAAGCACAACAGCAGAAGTATCGGAAAGCATCTTAACAAGAGAAAAAGATCCATTTATTCAATATTTCAATGCCACGCTAACTGCCGAACAAATTCAGAAGCGCGACTTATTTTTACAGCGTATTAAAGCTGATTTATTACCGGATATAACATCCCGCAAAAGGCTTTATGTCTTGTTAATAGACAGCATGGCAGTTAAGGGTATTTCAGAATTAGATATCTTTGAAAAACTTTCCATTTCAGAGAAATTACTGTCGAAGATTCGGAATCTCAACATGGAATTTCAGTTCGGTCGTTCCTACTTAGAACAGTTAGCGCCCTATCTTTTTCAAGTGGAGGATTGGGAAGAGTTAAGACCTGTTTTTAAGGTGCCATACATCTCTTATCAGGGGTGGGTTGATAATCTGATTGAAGATTTGCAATACAATCGATCATATACGTCAATACCCAGTTGGGAAACATCATTCTGGGACAAATGCTAGAGGTCAATTACGCGGTAGGATTCAGGAATTGATTCAAAGTGCAGGGTGTAGACTGTTGTATTTACTGCCGTACTCCCCAGATTTCAACTTGCATTGAACAATGCTGGTCTTGGCTTAAGAGTCGAATTCGTAAACACAAGAATCAGTTTGATTGCTTACGTTCTGGCGATCAAGAATGTCTTACGCCTTGCGTCCGGCGCCGACGAAAGCGGTTGCTATAATAAGCGAGAAAAGCCACGCTAATAATCAGCGCTTAAACAGCTTAATATTACTGATAGCCATTTGCCTACAGTTGTGCTGTTCTTCAATGTCAAAAAATCAAGAATATGGGAATTCAAAAATATGTGGGTAGGTTAACTGAGTGCGGGCGCTCAATCAGGCGACACAGTAGTTTTTGGATAGGATTATATGGTCAATATTGGGCGCAGCGAAGCGGAGGGAATTGGCATGGAATTTTGTTAAGACATTATTACGCTCATTAATGAGAATCAGGCGCAATAAATTACCATTTTTTCAGAGGGGTATGAGGGCTATGTCCTTGATTTTATCGCGAGAGCTGACGGGGGTGTCACCCCGTCAGCTCTCTGGCTCCTGTCTTCGGGAGCCATATCAGTTGTTCCTGCAAGACCAGCCTCTCCTATTAGCAGGTTGAGAACCTTGAGAAATCAGCCGAGCTAAAACCTCCTTTGACCATCTGTCAAATCCATGGATTCTACCCAAATCAACTTCTCTGGCTCTAACTCCCTATTTTTGAGGTGACTTCTAGAACTCTTTGAATCTTCCAGTTGCTAACATCGTATAGCGAACCATATATTGTGAGGATCTTACTTGGATTTTTGCACAGTTCCTGATTGCTGCAGATACCTATTGAGTCGATTCAGCGCATTCATATAAGCGTAGGCTGCGGCTACCACAATATCAGTATCTGCCGCCTGACCGTAAAAGATGTCCTCCTGGTGCAGCAGCCGGATAGTAACTGTCCCTAGAGCGTCAATTCCAGCAGTCACAGACTGTACAGAGAACTCAATAAGTTTATTGGGCAGCTTCACTAGCCGATTAATAGCTTGATAGACTGCGTCTACTGGACCTGTACCTACTGCCGCCTCAGTAAAGACTTCACCATTGGGTGTCATAATCGTCACTGTTGCAGTCGGACAAGCGTGATTGCCACAGGAGATTTGAATGTGCTCTAGCCGATAGCCTGGGTCTATCTGAATTCGGGTTTCATCTCTAACAATCGCTTCTAGATCCCAATCCGACATTTCCTTTTTCTTATCGGCAACTTCCTTAAAGCGAATGAAAGCTTTGTTCAGCTCTGTTTCGCTCAGTTCAAACCCCAGTTCCTCTAACCTCGTTCGAAAGGCATTTCGCCCGGAGTGTTTGCCCAGGACAATTCGGTTCTCGCTCAGGCCGATGGAAGCAGCATCCATAATTTCGTAGGTCTGTCGATGTTTGAGAATACCGTCTTGGTGAATCCCAGACTCGTGAGCAAAGGCATTCGCTCCAACAATGGCTTTGTTAGGTTGGACCAAAATTCCCGTCAAGTTGGTGACAAGTCGAGACGTTTTGTAAATTTCTCGGGTATTGATGTTGGTCAGCGGTGTTTCCGAGTCAGCTGGATGACCTAAGAAGTGATTAAAGTAACGCTTACGAGTCTCTAGCCCCATAACGATTTCCTCGAGGGCGGCATTGCCTGATCGCTCGCCAATCCCGTTAATGGTGCACTCCACCTGGCGTGCTCCCTGCTCAAGCGCTGCAAGTGCATTAGCTGTAGCCAAGCCTAGGTCATTTTGCGTATGAACGGAGAGGATCACTTGGTCTATGTTGGAAACATGCGCTCGAATCCCCCGAATCAAATCCCCCATCTCTCTGGGTGTGCTATAGCCGACAGTGTCAGGTATATTAATAGTAGTTGCGCCCGCGTCAATAGCTCGCTCCAACACCTGGTACAGATACTGTGGATCAGACCGTGTTGCATCCATGGGCGAGAACTCAACATCATTCACAAACGACTTGGCATAAGCCACCATTTCTTCGGTGATTGCCAGCACTTCGCTTCTTGATTTCTTCAACTGATATTTGAGGTGAATATCAGAAGTTGAGATAAAAGTGTGAATTCGGGCCTGGGCAGTGGGTTTCAATGCTTCTGCTGCCATCTTAATATCTTGTTGGATAGCTCTTGCTAAACTACAAATAACAGGTCCTCCCTCGACTCCAACTTTCTGAGCGATGTTTCTCACAGCTTCAAAATCACCAAGGCTCGAAGCTGCAAATCCAGCTTCAATCACATCGACCCCCAGCAGAGCTAGTTGGTGAGCGATGATCAGTTTCTCTTCAGGCGTTAAGCTCGCGCCCGGTGACTGTTCTCCATCCCTTAGGGTTGTGTCAAAGATGATGATTCGATCTGTTTGAGGTTGAAAATTCATAACCGTACTTTTCTGGTGTCAATGAAAGGCTTATTTGAATAAACCTTATCAAGTAATCTACACGAAAAAATCACTTTTGATAAAATAGCCTGCCCAAACTGAACAGGGGTCTAAGCTCTGAGCTGTTGAAAATGGTAGGAGTAGTTCATGAGTAATAAACGTAAACAATACAGTCCTCAGTTCAAAGCCCAAGTCGCCCTTGCCACCCTGCGAGGGGATCAGACCCTTGCCGAACTAGCGGAGCAGTATGGGCTTCATCCCACCGTACTTGTCAAAGTTGGTCTCTTAGAGGCCGCACCAGTTGTCTCTTAGTAGTGTCATAAAAAAATGAAAGCTCATAACTATCTTAGTCCGATCGATACTGCATTTGTATATGGTGGAAATGTAGAAAGAGTACTGCTCTTCGCGTCATCCACGAGGAGAAATCAACATATTGTTAGGCTTGCCTACGCGACCATTCATCCAAATTGCGCTGGTCAACGTCATTTTCATCCTTTAACTGAAGAGAGATATTACATCTTGGAAGGTAATGCAAAGTTAAGTATTGGCGATCAAGAACTTTCATTGAAACCTGGCATGTGCACAGTTATTCCTTACAAGACTGAACACTGCTTGAGCTGCGTTGGCGATCAACCAGTAAAGTATATTGCCTTTCACATTGCTGACGGCTCATTTTTTGAAGATGTTGAGCACATTTCAGTAGAAGCAGCTAACTGATATCCAATCCCTCAGAATTCTGGCTTGTAAGGCGGAGAATCTCAAATAGCCTATCTACGTTTCGCGACTAAAGTAGTGCCAGCGTAGATAGCTATTTCCAGATAAAATTTGTGCCATAAACACTTATTTCCCAATAATTTTTGCCGATGTAAGAATATATCTGAAGAGCGGATGCATTACCTTCAGTAGCCTTCAAATAAGGAGGAAAGATGAATATTGTAAAGGAGGAAAGATGAATATTGTAATTGTGGGTACTGGGAAGGCTGGATTTCTTCATTTTAAATCATACTATGATCTAGCCAAAGGGGGAACGTGTGATATCAGTAAAATATATTTTATCGATAGGATAAATGCCTTTGGAAAGGAATTATCGAATTTACTCTTGCAGGTGGGAGGATACTACAAAGTATATTTAGACATTGGTGAATTAATCAGCGAAACCAAAATTAATCCACAAGACACTATTATTGATCTCTGCACTCCCAGTGGAACTTTTTTTGAGATTATTCAAAAAATGACTGAATATGGATTTCAAAATTACATTGTTGAAAAGCCTTTCATTATCTTTGAAGATTGTGAACAGAGTCAGAGTTTGATAGAGAAAATCAAAATCATAAAAATTGAGAACTACTTGCATTCAAAAGTACACCATAACATACGAAATTTTATTGATAGGTATCAACTAAAATTACATATAGCTGTTACCAACTTTTCTAAGGATCGACGTCTTGAATCTTCAAAAGCTAGGGCTTTTAGAGAATCACAATTACCTCCGTCAGTGTTTGAAATTGAAATTCCACATCAACTATATATTTGTAACAACTTATTTGGTGATATAACAGATCTGGTTTACGTAAATAGCAAAGATATGGTTCTGAAAGACAGAGTTCTTAAAGACCACGGTCAAGGTGTAATTATAGGTAAAAACGCTGATGGAAATTTGTATATTCACTATTCCAATCTTTGTGCTAACAGAGTTTATAGATATCTAGATATCTTCTTCATGAATAATTACTACCTACACGCAATTTATGCCCCTATCTGTGAAAACTTATCTGGAGTAGAAGCTGGTGTGGTTCTTTTTCATGGAAAAGAACTTATTGAGAGTCGGTTCTTCAACGAGGCTGATAATAACATGCTTGCAATGCTAAGTCATGCTATTCAGTGCTTTGAAGAAGATAAGTCCGAAGGTTTTGCCACTTGGAATAAAATTAATTCATTCTCAGAGCTAATGAAGAATGTTTTAAGTTTAACTAATAAAAAGTTTTCAGAAGGAATAATGAACTCCCAAAATCATGACTTCGATCTCATGCAACTCTGGTTTATTCAGTTATTCAGTAATAATAAGATTGATAGCCTAGGTTGTGATTTTCTTGATTTTATAGAAAAGCGCAAAATGCTATATTTTGATGGTAAAATAGGGGTTGAATTCAGGCAAATATCTAAAGAGGAAGGCGATAAGTTATGGCAAAAGTAGTTAACGCAAGACATGTCGGACTAGTTGTTGAAGACCTTGACAGAATGATTTTATTTTATACCCAATATCTGAATTTCCAAATTGCATGGAAATTTACGATTGATACTGCCGCTTTCAGAGAAGGTGTAGGTATTCCCGATGCTAGTGCGAGAGGTACTCATTTGAGAGTCCCAGGCAGTGATATACAAATTGAGATGATTGAATATACTCCTAAGATTGGCAGAAGTCCTGAGCAATCTCTGTCAAATTGTCCTGGCTTTAGGCACATGGCTTTTGTTGTTGACGATATTGACGAAATGTTTGCGAGCCTACAGAGCAGGGGTGTAGAGTTCTTTTCTCAAAAGCCAATTCTTGTCACTGAGCCACCAGCTGCAAATGGTCTGAAGTTCGTCTACTTTAAAGACCCAGAGGGGAATATTATTGAACTGAACCAGTTACCGAAAAACTGGAAAGGATAGATATGTAGTTTTTGTGATACTCTATTCACTGAGTTGTTTTTAGGAGTTTGACAGTCATGGGTTTTACGCTGGAGATTGGCAGTCCCGCACCGGATTTTGAACTTCCTGGTGTAGACGGAAAGACATATTCTCTTTCAAATTTTGCGGAGGCACGCGCCTTGCTGATTGTTTTTGCCTGTAACCACTGCCCATTTGTAATAGGTAGCGAGGAACGCATGAAAGCAATCTATGAGGATTACTTTCCTAAGGGCTTAGCAATGATTGAAATCAATTCTAATGAGACAGATAACCATCCCACAGATTCCTTCGAGCACATGATTGAGCGTGCCAAAGAAAAGGGCTTTAAGTTTCCCTACGTACGCGATGAGATCCAGGACGTGGCTAGAGCTTACGGCGCGCTACGCACACCGCATTTCTTCTTGTTCGATGCTGATCGCAGACTACGCTACACTGGGCGAATGGATGACAACCCTCGCAACCCAGGTTCTGAAACCACCCGTGAGTTGTGCGATGCAATTGAGGCCGTGCTAGCTGGAAGGCGTCCTGCTGTTGAGAAGACTAATCCGATTGGTTGCAACGTTAAGTGGAAAAACCGCGATCCTCATTGGATGCCGCCTGAGGCATGTGATCTGGTTTAGTTCCCATTGTAAGGCTGAGATGGGTTTCTACTCAGTTAGTTCAACTTTTATTACAGCAATTAGCGCGAGGACTGTAAAATGCAACAAATCCATCTTTGGAGAGAAAATATTGAAGAGATTGATGGCTCGGTGATTGCTGCTGCAAAAATCGAAGGGTCTGAGCAAAGTAATGTTCGTTTGTGGTATAAGCTGCCAGCTGAGCACCGTTTTGCGATTACCAAAGGGTGTGATTCATTTGTTTTAGCTACCCTTTTCATGGCAATGCGCCAATCTGCCGACCTGATAGTTCACGGCGAAGTTTCGCCAATTCTAATGAGGAATCTTGAGGAGTTTCAGGCAGCTTGGGTGCACTGGAGGCCCGACCGATATACAAAGATCGAGATCTTTCCAGATATTGAGAAAGAGCAGCCTAGAGCAACTTCCGACACGGCATTAATGACTTTCTCTGGAGGCGTTGATAGCTCTTTCACTGCTTTTCGGCACAGCACTGGGCGCTGCGGTCGGTGGAAACGCAATCTCCAGGCAGCAATTATGATTCAAGGGTTCGACATCCCGCTTTCGGAGACTGACGTTTACGAGCGTGCTGCCCGGAAGTCAAAAGCAACACTTGCTAGTGTGGGAGTGACTTTGATACCTATCGCAACCAATTTCCGCCAGTTGTGGCACGCTCATCTTCCAGATTGGGAGGATGCATTTGGTTCAGGCATGGCGTCATGCCTGATGCTGCTACAGAACGAATATACTGATGGGCTTATAGCTAGCTCAGAGCCATACAACAGCTTGCTACTGCCTTGGGGTTCCAACCCAGTTACAGATCACTTGATGTCGAGTGGTTCTTTTCAGATCGTTCACGACGCTGCTGCCGTTACACGTAATGAGAAGGTTCGTGAGATTGCTAGTTGGAAAGAAGCCACCCGCTCTATCCGTGTGTGTTGGCAGGGAGAACACCTGGATCGGAACTGTGGATGTTGTGAGAAGTGCATTCGGACAATTCTGAACTTTCGTGTTATGGGGCTTGGCTTACCCGAATGCTTTGAGCAAGATGTGAGCGATCACCAGATCGCTAGTTTGAGGGGACTGAGCTTGGCTCACATAAATCCTCTTGAACAGATTGTTGCAGAGGCCAAGGCAGCCTCTATCTCCGATTCATGGGTGGCGGCATTGGAGGAATGCATTCGCCAAAACCAACTGGACCTAGAGAAAAATACAGAGGAGGATCTCATCCCGCAATTAGCACCATAGGAACCTATGGTAATTGCTAGTCGGTAGAAGAATAGGCAACCTATTAACAAATTCCACTCTTTGGAGTGGTGAGTTGATTACCTCCTTATCAATACCAGCGGTTTGTTTACCTTGATTGGTTTGAGTGATTTGTCGGACAGACAATAACAAGGCTTGCTAATTTTCTTTTTGCCACCTTATAGAACCCATTTGAGATCTTTTTAGGCGGTGCCTAGTCGTTTAAGCATCAGCCGAATAAAACAAAGCTGGAGCTTGGCATTGGAACGAGCCAGTGTACGGTCAAAGTTTTTGATCAAGCTTTTACATCTTTCCACCCAAGCGTTCGACCTCTCAATCACCCATCTAGCGGCAACAGGCACAAATCCAGATTGTCATGAAAGCCTCTTTTTCGGCTTTCGATGGTTTGGCTGAGAGTTCAAATTGAATCTTAGTCATGATCTGGGGATAAATATCTTCCAAGGCTTGAGTAAGTTTTTCAGTCTTGGTAGCCGTTATCTAGTAAGATAGTGGTCTTAGGCAGCGAAGCCGGTTTAGATTTGAAATAATCGATGTTTTTCTCAAACATTTCAATCAACCCCGAGGGTCGTCAGATATGTTAGCTTTGGTGCAATGAGTGAAGAAGGGAAAGCCTAGGATATCCACTGCCAGATGTCTTTTGATGCCATTAGTGCATTTGTAGAAACAAAAACCTTTCGACTCAACACCCTTCATTGCAAGTGTTTTTCACCGCTTGTGAGTCAACTATTATCAATGTCGTCCACTGTGGTTTTTTTTGACTTGTTCGCGCACCTTGCTATGTAATGTTGTCATGATCCGATCGAGTACACCATCCTCACACCAATTTTGGTAATGCCAGAAAACCGTGGAATATGGTGGTAGATCCCTGGGTAAGTCAGACCAATTACAACCATTCTTGAGTTGATAAAGTATACCATCGAGGATTTGTCGCTTTGTCCACACTGGCGGTCGAGTTTTTTTCTTTTGTGGTAATAATGGCTCGATAATTTCCCACTCTTTGTCGCTCACATCGCTGGAATAACCCATTTTCAGCCCTGACCTGCTTAAATTGCTCTCTATCTTGCTGATTTTACTCGATCACTAAAAAGATCTCAAATGGGTTCTATAGTCCACAAATGAATCGTATTGAGGATGAATGGTTACATCTCAAGCGGGATGAGTTAGCTTGTCAAGTTTTTGCCGACGAGTACGATTTGGCGATCGTGATCGCAAGAGGTCTGGAAACCAGGGCTACGCGAGGACAGTATGCGGCCCTTGCGTTTTCGGTTTAATTAGGTGGAGCTATTTAGGGCTTGCTGAATAATCGATCGCACTTGACGTGGCGAAAAGTTATTCGATGGCGCGATCGAGTAAAGTGCAAGATAAAGAGGTAGAATAGGTCAAAACCCGTGCATCACCACCTGCGATCGTGTACAAAAAAGCTGAGCTTGCCTCTAGCCCCCCATCCGAGTTTGAACTGCCTTTCGGAGGAAGGTTGTCTGCTGACAACCGTTGGGTAAAAATGGGCGAACTAATCCCGTGGTCTGAATTTGAATCAGAATACGCTCAAAACTTCCCCACATCCAAGGGCTTAAGGGCCAAATCCTTTCGGATGGCATTGGGGGCATTAATTATTAAATAAAAACTGGGAATTAGCGACCCTTGAAACAGTAGAACAGATCCGCGAAAACCCCTATCTACAATACTTTATCGGTCAATCAAGCTACAGCAATGAACTACCATTTGATCCATCACTATTAGTACACTTTCGGCAACGAATCAGTCCCAACCTAATTAATCAAGTCAACGAACGCATGGTTGAAAAAATGCGAGAACTCACCCCAATCAAACCCGAAAAAAAAAAGGATTCGGACGCCAAAAATGAGTCACCCAATCGCGGAAAACTAATCATAGATGCAACCTGTGCTCCAGCCGACATTACCTATCCAACCGACTTAGGACTATTAAACAAAGCCAGAGTTCATACAGAAAAAATCCTAGACATCCTGTATAAACAAATCAAAGAAAAAAACCATAAAAAACCAAGAACCTACCGTAATCTAGCAAGAAAAGACTACTTAGCAGTAGCCAAACAAAGACGACCCACCCGAAACAAAAGAAGACAGGCAATTAAAAAACAACTCCAATATATTAAAAGAAACATCGCTCATATTGAACAGCTAATCGAGTCAGGTGCGACCCTAGAAAGTCTGAATAAAAAGCAATATAAAACTTTGCTGGTTCTCACAGAAGTCTATCGCCAACAGCAATGGTTATTTGATAATAACAAACAGAGCATAGAGGATAGAATAGTAAGTTTAAGTCAACCCCATATTCGTCCCATTATCAGAGGAAAAGCAGGGAAAAAGGTAGAATTTGGAGCCAAACTATCAGCGAGTTGTTTTGAAGGATATGTATTTTTAGACCGGATGAGCTGGGATAATTTTAACGAATCAGGAGACTTGAAAGCACAAGTAGAAGCATATCATAGGTTCACAGGATATTATCCAGAGTCCGTTCATGCAGATCGCATTTACCGTACAAGAGAGAACCGAGCTTGGTGTAAAGAAAAAGGCATTAGAATTAGTGGACCCCCCCTAGGAAGACCCCCAGCAAATGTGAGTAAAGAAAAAAAGAAGCAAGCCAAGGAAGATGAGAAGATTCGTCAGGCAATTGAAGGGAAATTTGGGCAAGGTAAACGAAGATTTAGCTTGAATCTGGTAATGACAAAACTTGAGAATACCTCTGGTACAGCTATTGCAATTACTTTTTTAGTAATGAACCTTTCTACCTGGTGGCGCCTGGTTTTTTGTGTGTTTTTATGCGATTCGGGGAAAACAATGCCTGTTTTTGGGCTTAACATAATTTGCGCTTATATTTCACTCAAAATGAGGCAGGAAAAACTCATCTTTAACTCTGGTTGAATAATCAATCACTCCCGATCGCCAAAAAGCGATCGATTATTCAGCAAGCCCTAAGTGTTTGTACCCCGCCTTCTTCATCTATTAACTTGACTGCCCGATCCAATCCTGCAAGCAATCCCTGATAAAAATCTTGGGTTTCTCCAGCTATCGATCGGTCAGTTGCTATCTTCTCAAAAAAAGCTAACCCTATTTGTTTTAGCCTCAAGATATACTCAGGAGAAAATCTCTGCATCGTGCCTAAAAACATAAGCGTGCCACCATCTAAAAGCGCGTCAATCTTTTAGCAATCAACCTATCATGCGCCATTGGTAACAAGTTAAGCTTGGATGGCTGTTGTCAAGGGGATTTGAGAAGATGCTTCAAAGAAAAAGCAGTCAGACCCTCGCTGTCGATCGGGGAAAGGTGCCACAATTAACTTAACGTTGGGTTTTCGTTGAGATTTAACAATACCTAAATCTCGATTTTCTGGCGCGGCGAAATACTCGATCAAGTCAGTTGCCTTACCTTTTTGATGAGCCACATAAAAATGGTAAAGACCCCTGTAAATCATCTCTAATGAAATCGAATCTATTGGTAAAGATAGTCGGTCAGCAACGGCATCACCTAAATCGACCAAGATTGCATAAAATATCCAAGTCCCCCAAATTTGAAGCTGGATGCCGTTGAGAGAACCTGTCCACAAATAACTTAATCCCAAAAGCCTTTTTACGGTATTAAAAGCATCTTCAATCCTCCAGCGCCTGCGATATAAATCTGCCACTACGTAGGGTGGTAAAACTTGAGGATCTAGTACGCTTGTCAAATAAGAATGCCAAGCTTTACCCGAACGAACTTCAATCAGACGTAAGGTAATAAATGGAGTTTTTGCTGTTCCCGAACCCAAACGTACCAGACTATCTCTCAGGTCGTAACTTTTGGTAAATACTTGCTTTACTTGAATGGCTGCTCCTTTTTTTAAACGAGTAATTAAGTGGATATCTGCTTCAATTAATTTGAGCCAAAAGCTAAAATGGTAAAATCCTCTATCCAGTAAGAGTAAGGTTTTACTTGGCACTAATTGCAGGATATTTTCTTCAAGCTTAACATCAGAAGCTCTCGGGTTTTCCTGAAACCAAATATCAACCGGGAGTCTGGTCATTAAATCTATGACCGTTGCCATTTTTCCTGCCAACTGCCCTTTGGGTATATGTTCGAGGCTTTTGAGCTGACAAAATAATGATTCGAGAGTTGAACTATCTACTATCCAAATTCTCGAAAATTTGGTCAAGGTAAATTGAATGCTTTCTGGTAAAGGTCGTTGGTTTCTCTGGTGCCAAGCAGTTCTTAAATTCGGTAATAAATTTTTGAATACTCCCTCAAATAATGTGGCGGGAAAACTTAAGAATCTTTGAGACATTGCTTGTTGACTGACTGTCGTAGGTCCGCACCACAAAAAACCTTCCCTTGCCAGCATTCTTGTAAGTTCTGTTACTCCAGCCACCTCTCGCCACAGTAGGGTTAATACTGCTGCTACCATCAACGGTAGGTTAAGAATTCTCCCTCGTAAACCTAGTTGACGGTAGTAATTTTCTTGTGAGGTAATGGCCGGTGTTAGTAATGCCGATAGTTGTGAGGCAATCTCCTCGTCTTCCACCATCGGTTTTGTAGTTTTTTTGGCGTGGTCACGGTTGGTTTTCTGACTTTTAGCCATATTTACTGACCTACACAATCGCTCAATTATTTGTCAATTATATCCTTCGATAATACCAATGCCCGCAACTGTTATCGATCGCCTGTCACTGTTATCGATCGCCTGTCACTGTTATCGATCGCCCGTCACTGTTATCGATCGCCCGTCACTGTTATCGATCGCCTGTCACTGTTATCGATCGCCCGTCACTGTTATCGATCGCCCGTCACTGTTATCGATCGCCCGTCACTGTTATCGATCGCCCGTCACTGTTATCGATCGCCTGTCACTGTTATCGATCGCCTGTCACTGTTATCGATCGCCCGTCACTGTTATCGATCGCCCGTCACGATTATCGATCGCCCGTCACGATTATCGATCGTGGTGCAACGCCAATCGAGTCCACAACTTATTAATAATGATAATCGTGCTTGGGTGAGAGAGTCCACCGCAGGAGGACTCTCTCACCCTTACCCCTATTTGATTATCATTATTATTACCTAATATTTCTATCCCAAGAGGTATTGACAAAATCTACTCCCTTCTAACTTGTTACTAATGATTCCGGTTGCACCGGAATTGAACTGGTTGAACTGGTTCCCAGGCAGAGCCTGGGAACCCATATCTAGAGGCTCTGCCTCGCTTCTCTTGGGACTCGGAGGAGGCAGAGCCTCCGGATCTGCGTTCCCAGGCCAGAGCCTGGGAACGAGCAACTGTCAGATAATCTGTTAGGCTAAACCGCGAACTGGTAGGCGCTGGCCTTGCAAAACCTGTGCATAGAGCTTTTCCAACTCAGTAATATTCTGACTGAGAGTATACCGATCGATCGCCCGTTGGCGAGCTTTTTGGCCAAGCATCTGTGACATTTCCGGGTGATCGCAAAACAACGGTAGCAAGGTTTGCAACTGACTCCGCACCCGCTGAGTATTTAAAACTATCCCAGCCCCTTCCTCCAAGGCTTCGCCATCAGCGCCAGCATCGGTGGCTAAACAGGCTAAGCCACAGGCCATCGCTTCCAGCAGTGACAGCGACAATCCCTCGACCAAAGAAGGCAAAATAAACACATCTGCACCCCGCAGAATTTCGATCCGCCGTTCCTCGTCGGCGACAAATCCGAGCCAGACAATGCCCTCATCTTCGCCGTAGAATAGTTGCAGCGAGGCGGCGAGGGGCCCGTCGCCTACGATCGCCAATAGGTTTCCAGGGCCAAAATTACATTGTTTCCAGGCTTTTAGCAGGGACTCGACATTTTTCTCTGGGGCAATGCGGCCTTGGTAGACAAAAATGCGATCGGCCTTTAGTTCCGACTTCAACCCCGAAGGCCCTGGAGAATACTTAACTGCGTCTACTCCATTGGGAATCATAGCCACCCGCTCTTCGGGTACTCCCAACTTCACCAATATATCCCGCTGAATCTGAGAAAATACGATCGTGGAGTCGTAGTGAGCTAAAAACGGAGCGTACAGTTGATACATCAGGTGTTGGGTTCCCGATGTCAAATTCCGCAATTTGCGATCGAAGGGCGGATGAAAAGTTGCTACCAGGGGTATATTCAATTCTTGGCAGATTTCTGGTAGCAGAAAGTCTAGAGGCGAAAGGGTGAGCGAAGCGTGAACGACATCCGGTTGCAGCCGCCGCAGGGATTTCATCAGCACTTTACTGGATTTGAAAGTGGGAATTGTATAAATTTGCGACTTGTAAAGACAGGGTAAGGAGACTTCGTTGCAACTCGCGGGTGGGAGTGATGCAGCAAATGAGGTGGGAGCAATTTCCCCGCCCCATGAACCATTAGCCATACTCCACGCTGCCTTATTCCTTTCTAGTTCTGCTTCTTGGGCAAAGTGCAGAAAACTGACTTGGTAGCCCCGGTCTAAAAGTGCGTTGGTGACTTCCCTAGAATAAGTGACGTTACCGCAAAAAGGTGATTTTTTTCCCAGCCAAGCAATGTGCATTCAAGTAAATTTGAGTTTGTTATTTTATGGGAGTCGATCGACTGTGGTATTACGGGAAATATACCAGGTTAAGACACCACCGGCGATCGCTAACCCAGCCAAAGCCAAAAATACTTTTGGCAAACCCAGAAATGTTTCAGCAACTCCAGCCAAGGCCAAGGGTAAACTCAAGGCGATATTAGTGGCATTATTTTGCAGCCCGAAAACTTTTCCCCGCATTTCTTCTGGAGTTTCTGCTTGAATTGTAGTCTGCATTGGCACTCCGACGATCGCCGCAAATACACCCAACAGGGTAATCAATAGTACGGATATCCACAAATTGTGTGTAAATAGAGACAGACCAATCAGAGCAAATGCCATGCCCATGGAGCCAATTAAACTGAATTGGGAGTGAGAAAATTTGTTACCTAGATAACCAACTGTTGTGGCTCCGGAGGCCATACCGACACCCACCGCCGCCAGCAAAAAGCCAAATTGAGAAGCCCTCATACCTGGAAGTATTTCGGCCAACCGCACTGCTAAAACTGCTAAGGCTGCAAAAATCGAAAACAGAATAATTAGTTGGATTAAAGCATTACGAACTTTTGGTTGATCGTTGATGTAACGTAGCCCATCTTTCAAGTCAGCTAGGGGATGTGGCGGTTCGTGTTCCACCTCGGTTTTTTCGCCAGTTTTCAGGGAAAGCAACAAGACTCCAGCGAGTGCGTAACTTCCTCCTACTACTAATTCTTTGCCAATGCCGATGCCGCCACCAAGGTTAGTAAAGAGAGTATCGGCTAAAGCTAGTAGGGGTTCTCCCACTGCAAAACCAATAATCACCGAACCCATCATGGTTGTAGTGTAGAGGGAGTTTGCGGTGAGCAAGTGGCGACGTTCTACCATCAGAGGAATGGCTGACTGTTCTGCTGGGGCAAAAAATTGAGTTAGGGTTGAAACTAGGAAGGTCACCAGCAGCAGCAAACAGAATCCGAGGGGTAATTGACCTATTTCTATGCCTTTAGATAGCCACAGCACTATGGGCAGGCTTAAAACTAAACTTCCCCGCAGCAGGTTTGTGGCTACGAGCACTGCTTTTTTTGGCCATCTATCAACATAGACTCCCGCGGCGGCCCCGAACAGCACTGCGGGAATTGTAAAGGCAATCATGATTGCTGACACCCACCTGCTGATGGTTTGATCCGCTGCTTGGAAGTTGCTGGCTACCAGGGCGATGGTCAGTACCAGATACACTTTATCTGCTAGCTGGGAGAAAATTTGGCCGCTCCACAATGCTAAAAAATTACGGTTTTTCAGAATTGGCAGAAATCCTGTTTCTGGTTCGGGATTTTCGACAATTGCTGCTGAGTTGGTGGCGGTTGGTTCGGGGGTGGTTTGCTGGGGGAGTTTTTGTTCCGGTTGCTTGACGCGGCCATTTCCCCTGTTTGGTTCGGGAGTGCTGGGATATTTATCCATTGCTGAGTCTTTGCCCTTGCTCCATACATCGGAAACTGGATGAGAGTCGAAGTTGGGCAAATTTTCTCGTTCTTCCATCTGGTGATGAGTCACGCTTAAAACAGATCTTGTCAAATCAGAATCGGAAAGTCGCATCATGGGGTTTGGGGCAAAATCGTTCTTGACGATCGAGATTCGGCGGGATGGGAAATTCAAATTAGGGCTGGAACAGCCAAGTTTAATAATTTGTAACTTTTTTATTATCCAATGTTCTCAGAATCTTTGGACTTTACCTGAAATTACTTGCTGGTTCGGGTTTCGCCCTGATTGGGGTTCGGAGCGTGCCGATCGCTCTTTTTCCTCTTGTCAAAACTCAAAACTTTCTAAATAAGCATCGATCGAACTTCCCGATCGAATCGCACAACCTAAATGATACTGGGCATACTGCCGCAAAATATTTTCTACTGATACCCAAGCTCCGCCATCGCCAATCCCTCCTATTTTTAGTTCTGGGCTACCCAACTGTTGCAGTGCGTTTAATTCCCTAGCATTAATACAAAAATCTGTCAAGTGTTTACTGGCAGAAGTTTTCGGGGAACGGGAAGCCCCAATGTGAGCCGAACCCGTTGCTTCGGATCGTTCTGTCTCTAGGTTAGCTAACTCGGACAAGCTGAAGGTTCCCCCCGAAGGTATGCTAAATCCAATTTGCCAGTTTGGATCTCTGAAATTTGGCATCAAGGGGCGTCTGGTGGCGCAGCAGACTTGGACTTGGGGTGCAACGCCGGCAATGGCTAGCAGGTGAAAAATTGCCTGATCCAGGTGGGCGACAAGTAAGGCTAGGGAGTCTGCATCGGTGCGATCGGACAAACGCTCCAAACGCTTCAAGTGTTCGCTCAGCAAGCAAAATAGTTCTTCTTGGGGTTGATCGGAAAGGGCGCTGGCGATCGCCAATTCCGCCAAATATTGGGCGGATGCGAGTTTTCCCAGGTTGCGACTCAAGCCCGGATGGGACTCTACAGTTTCGGCTTGGGTAATTTTGTCGAGCGATCGGCCTTTGGCGAGGAGCAATTCGTTGACAACAAATAATTCGCTTCTACCGCCGATGGTCGATCGTTGTTTGCGAACACCGGGTGCTACGGCTCTAATTAAGCCGAACTCCCGCGTTAAAACTGTCAACACGCGATCGGATTCCCCTAGGGGCGAACTCTTGAGATTAATGCCAGTTGCTTTGTAATTTCTAATCATCTCTTGTTCAAATTATCCCGCTGGCGGATTAATTCAGGACCGCGAGAAGTCCCCAAACGAGTCGCACCAGCCATTATCAAATCTAGAGCTTGTTCATGAGTGCGAATGCCCCCGGCCGCTTTAATCCCAATCCGCCCCTTCGTAACTTCCTTCAACAGCCGTACATCATCAACTGTCGCCGCCCCAAAAAAGCCCGTGTTGGTTTTAATATAAGCAGCCCCAGCCTCCATACAAATCTCAGCAGCTAATTGTTTTTCCGCATCCGAAAGGAGAGAACTTTCGATAATTGCTTTGATGGTGAGATTAGTTTCTTCGCAAATCTCCGCTAATTCCCGATGGAATTCGTCAATTTTTCCAGCTTTCAATAATCCTAAGTTAACGGAAACATCTAACTCTACGGCTCCATTGTCAGCGGCTTCTAGGGCTTCGTAAAGCTTCACCCTGGAAGTCGAAGCACCGGTAGGAAAACCGATCGCAGTACAAACTTTTGGACGTTTTCCGTGCAGTAGCTCAACAGCTTTTCGGACGTAGCATGGATACACGCACACTGTGACAAAGCCAAATCTCTCTGCTTGTTGGCAACAGTTTTCTACTTGGTCTGGCGTGGCTGTCGGGTCGATTAGGCCGTAGTCGATCGAGGGGGCAATATCTATGTCTGACTGGTTTGCAGGCATGGTGGTTTTTATCCGCATTCACTACTTCTTTATTATGTCTCTAAATCTGTTTAATTATTAAGAAACTAGGGTTAAGTATTAATTTATATTATGGTCTAAAAAAAACTCGCCCTTTAGGCGAGCTTTGGTATTTTTTGGTGGCAAATACCAGAACTAAGATAGTATTTTGGCAATTTTTTCTCTGGCTATTTTGACTATTGCAGAGAAACTTTGATTGCAGGCTTGATTGGTCTGTTTGCAACTACGAGGACTCGATAAACTCCCGATTCTGGCAGTTGAGCGAAAGTTTGACCTTCCCCTTGATCCAGGAGTATTCCTGACGGAGATTCGATCGCCACATCTATATTTTTGTTGCTAGCAGTGACTCTCATTGTCTGTCCCCGTTTCGCCTCAATTGTCAGGGGCTGGACTTGGTAGCCGGACATTTTCAGTTGAATTTTACCTTCTTTGTCTCCGAATGCTATGGGAATTAAGCGATCGGGGCGATAAGTCCACTTGGCACTAAAGTCACGTTCCAATACAAAACTACTGGTTTCGCGTTTAGGGATGGCTCGGACGCGGTAGATGCCCGACTCCGGTAACTTCCCTACCCATTGATTATCTCTTTTGTCAAGGGTTCCCAAATTTTCGCCACTGGGAGTGTAGAGTTCGGCGCTCAGTTCTCCAGCCCATAGGGAAAGTGTGAGTTCTCGTCCTTTGATGCCTTCAAAAATATAGGTGGTGGATTTTTTGATAGTCTCTCGAATTTCCGATGTTGACATCGGCTTGATGGGTTCAATTTGTGGGGGTGCAACATCGTTGGTGGGTTTCTCGATTGTTTCTCGAATTTCCGAGGTTGCTATCCGATCCATTGTTTCAACCTTTGGAGCTACGGGGCTGGCAAAGGCTGTTTTTACCATCATCATCAGTAGCATCCCAGTCAGTAAAATTAGTTTTTTCATGTCGTGTTTCTAAGGGTAATGAGTTGTATATGGTTACTTATGCTTCCCTGTCAATACCGGATTAAAGGCTGTCGATCGCCTTTGGGGATAGAGCAGTATTAGGATACCTATGGGCACATCTGAGTATACCCTACCGATACACAAGCTGCGATCGGGTAGTTCCCAGCTCAAAGTTTGGGCGATGGTTTGGGTTCCAGGGCGAGTAGACATCTGCTAAAAAGGCTGTCAAGGACACCCTGGATACCTCACCCGTACTCGCCACAATAATTGTTGGAGATGTCTACTATAAATCCGAGAGAATTTTCAAGTATGCTTGTACAGTGTTAGACAAGCCCATTTCTAATGCTTCTGCAATGAGAGCGTGACCGATCGATACTTCTAGGATATCGGGAATGGAGCAAAACTTAGCTAGGTTTTGCAAGTTTAAATCATGTCCTGCATTCACACCTAAACCGACAGCTTGAGCAGCCTTAGCTGATAATACATATTGTTCAAAAACTGATTCTACTTTCCCTTCGCGAAAGGCCGTTGCATAGGGTTCTGTGTACAATTCTACTCGGTCTGCGCCCACTTCTTTTGCTAGGGCCATGAGAGCAGGGTCTGCATCCATAAATAGACTGACTCTGATGCCGTTATCTTTTAATTTTTGAATAATTGGTAGGAGTCGATCGCGATTTTCGGGAATATTCCAACCGCTATCGGAGGTGAGTACATCGGGAGCATCTGGTACCAAGGTACACTGGGCTGGTTTGACATCGCAAACTATATCCATAAACGGATCTTGAAAAGGATTACCTTCGATATTGAATTCTACGGTTAGCATTTTGGCTAATTCATAAACATCGGAGGCTTTGATGTGTCGCTCATCGGGACGGGGATGAACTGTGACACCGTGGGCTCCGGCGGCAATTACGGTTTTGGCGGCTTCAGTAACGCTGGGAATGCCGATGTTTCGAGAGTTTCTGAGGAGGGCAATTCTGTTGATGTTGACGCTGAGTTTGGTCATGGAATTTCGATTAGTTAGTTTTTGAATAAAGGCGATCGACCTTTAATTATCTTCTATTTGTTATTTTTCGCATTCGCAGTCTCGACCAGTTTACCATATTGATCGATTCAGGTTGCAAGAGACTAAGAAACCTGTGGGCTGTGAATACTCGGATCAACCATCCCCTCAGCATTGTTTTAAAATGCTCGATGATTTAAAATCATTGGCCAATGCTCGGTATCAGAAACTTGACCGATCTCCGGTAACATGAGAAAGGATAAATTTGAACCGCGCAGCATGGCTACTATTTGGGAACTCGATTTTTACAGTCGTCCGATTTTAGACGATCGACAGAAAAAAAAATGGGAAGTGTTAATTTGCGAAAGTCCGCTGAATGTCGGTGACAATGCAGAATCTCTGTTTCGCTACTCACAGTGGTGCCCCAGTTCAACGGTAAATTCCCTGTGGCTGGCTGGTGCCATTAAAGAGGCGATCGCCTCTGCACCCAAACCTCCCGAAAAAATCCGCTTTTTCCGTCGCCAAATGGCCAACATGATTACCAAAGCCTGCGAAGATTTGGACATACCCGTGGCAGCGAGTCGCCGCACCCTTGCCATCAGCCTGTGGCTAGAAGAACGGATGCGATCGTATTATCCAGCACAAGAGGGTTATCAAGCTACTGTTAACCCTTCTGTGCAATTTGTACCCGAAACGCCCGTGGCACTGCCGGACGCTTTAATCGGCGAAAAATGGGCATTTGTGAGTTTGCCACTCTCGGCTTTTGATGAAATGTCCGAGTGGGATATCGGATTTGGCGAAGCTTTTGGGCTACCCATGACAGGGCTGAACCCAGAAACCCAAATTCCGGGGCTAATTATATTTTCGTCGAGAGCTAAAGCCCTGGCTGGTTGGATGTCGGGTTTGGAGTTAGCTTTTATGAAATATGACTCCGGCTCCCCTCCTACCCCCCCTAGGTTGATACTGGATACGGGTGCTAACGATCGCTGGATTTTAGCTAATATCAGAGACTCGGCAACTCAAGCAGAAGCAAAAAAATTTGAAGCTGCGAAAAAAGAAGCAAAAAAAGTACATTTTTTGGCAATCCAGTCTAATCCAGAATCGGAATCTTTCGACGGATTTTGGCTGCTGCATGAATTAAGTATTTAGGGTTGTTAGTTGTGTCAGTTGTCAGTTGTCAGTTGTCAGTTGTCAGTTGTCAGTTGTCAGTTGTCAGTTGTCAGTTGCGGTGCCCTGAGCGTAGTCGAAGGGTTAGTTGTTAGTTGTCAGTTGTCAGTTGTTAGTTGCGGTGCCCTGAGCGTAGTCGAAGGGTTAGTTGTCAGTTGTCAGTTGTCAGTTGTCAGTTGTTAGGTGAAGAACCAATAACCAATAACCAATAACCAATAACCAATAACCAATAACCAATAACCAATAACCAATAACCAATAACCAATAACCAATAACCAATAACTTCTGCTCGTAAATATCGATAAAAAGTTCAACTTCCTTCTTCCTTCAAATTACCAACAACAATGACCAATCACCAATCAGCAGAACAACTGCTAGAATTAGCCACCAAAGCAGGTGCCGAAGCTGCTGAGGTATTGGAGTCGCAATCTTTATCGCGGCCGGTATTTTTTGAAGCAAATCGCCTCAAACAGCTAGAAACTGCCCAAGCAGAAGGCATTGCTCTGCGGCTGTGGAGGGATGGGAGGCCGGGTTTGGCAGTGGCTTACGGGCCCGTGGAACCGCAGATTTTGGTCGATCGCGCGATCGCCCTGTCGCAACTCAACGAACCGGAAATCATCGAACTCGGTAGCGGTAACAAAATTGTCTATCCCGACCTCGGACAGTCGATCGCAGCACAACAGCTAGTAGAATGGGGCAAAAGTGCGATCGCCACCATTCGCCAAGCCTACCCAGAAAGCATCTGCACCGCCGAATTTGACTGCGAAATAGAAAGCACCCGCTTGCTTAACACTAGAGGCTTGGATTGCAGCCACACCGACACCACCCTCAGCGGTTACTTATCAGCAGAATTAGTGCGGGGAGAAGACTTCCTGAATATTTGGGAGGGCGAAACCGAACGCAGCACCATCGACATCCACACCATCACCCAGCGAGTGTTGCAACGATTGGAATGGGCCAAAGACAATGTAGCACCAGCCACAGGGCGGGTACCAGTTTTGTTCACCGCCAAAGCCGCCGATTTACTGTGGGGCACAGTCTGTGCAGCCCTCAACGGTAAACAGGTACTCGAAGGGGCTTCGCCTTGGAGCGATCGATTGGGCCAACAAGTCACATCCCCCCTAGTCACACTCTCCCAACAGCCGGATACGGGGCCCTATAGCTGTCCCTTTGATGACGAAGGCACTCCCACTAGATCGATCGTATTCCTACACAATGGAGTATTGCAGTTATTTTATACCGATCGCACCACCGGTCGAACATTAGGCAGTGGCACCACCGGCAACGGATTTCGCCCTGGTTTGGGCAGTTATCCCACACCGAGTTTGTTCAATGTTTTAATTAAACCAGGAGAGCGATCGCTCACAGATTTAATCGCCCAATTAGACGACGGAATTGTAGTCGATCAAATGCTGGGGGGTAGTGCGGGAATTTCCGGCGACTTTTCGATTAATATCGATCTCGGCTACCGCGTCAAAAAAGGTCAAATAATTGGCAGAGTCAAAGACACAATGGTTGCCGGCAACGTCTATACAGTCCTCAAACAATTAGTAGAATTAGGAGGGGACTCCGAGTGGAACGGTTCTTGCCATACACCCTCTGTAATTGTCGAAGGATTGTCCGTCATCGGCAAAAACTAAAGTTAGTTGTTATTGGTTATTTGTTATCAGTTATTGGTGAGAGGAAGCTTTGAATCCGGGTATTCCCAGCAATTCGGGACACAGCTAGCGCATGGTTGATAAAGCGGTTCCTGCTGTTATGAGGTACAAAAGCGGGGTGCATCGCATTTTTGTAGGGGATTCGCATTCGCGCCCATCTCCTATAGATATATCAGAGATTTTCAACTGTTATGAGGTACAAAAGCGGGGTGCATCGCATTTTTGTAGGGGATTCGCATTCGCGCCCATCTCCTATAGATATATCAGAGATTTTCAACGCGAATGCTTCGCCCTCTAGGGCGTGTTTTCAAACTACTCCTTAAGATTTAGATCCCCCTAAATCCCCCTTAAAAAGGGGGACTTAAAGACTCTTTCCCCCCCCTTTTTAAGGGGGGCTGGGGGGGATCTTTGGGTTTGAAAACACGCCCTAGGCGTGTTTCCCAAATCGGGATGCTCCCAGGAGCAATTAACAAACCAATTTATTAAATATTAAGGATTCATTAAGTTTGTCGCTCTTGCAGCAGGAACCGCTGTATAATCCCGGCCACAGAAGGCCGAGGATTCTTGACACTTCATTGAGATGCACCGCCAGCAGTCTTATAGCAACCGCCAAGGCGATTAGGATATTTCGGTCACGCTCGCGTAGTCGAAGTGGACATTTCGACCCTTCGACTACGCTCAGGGCGACGCTCCGCTCAATGACCAAACCGCCTTGGCGACTGCTATAGCAACCGCCAAGGTGGTTAAGGCATAACTTTGGGGTAAGGGCGAAGCATTCGGGCAGATAATTTATCGGTTTTACTCAAGAATTTTCCGCCCGAATGCGAGATCCCCTACTGCCTTAATCGCCTCTGTGTCGTGAGTCGTGAGTCTGGGAAAAAAAAAGAATTGCCAAAAAAAAAGTTTTTTTGGAAAAACTGCATAATTTTGGGGAGAGTGCCCAGATAAACAATTAAGGCGAGGTGCTGATCTCATAAATAGCGCCCGCCGGTTTACTCTAGGCAGGAAAAAAACATTGGCAGTATTGACTGGTACATTCACAAACGACAACCTCATCGGCACATCCGTCGATGACAACATCGCAGGTTTAGAAGGCAATGATACCCTCGTTGGCTTAGATGGCAACGACACCTTGCTAGGCGATGCAGGAAACAACAACCTCAGTGGGGGTGGGGGCAATGACAGCCTCCTTGGTGGCGACGGCGATAACACCCTGGCTGGAGGTATCGGCAATGACTTTCTGAATGGAGGTTTCAGTGGCAATAGTAGTTTGGCTGGTGGCGATGGAGATGACACGCTGCAAAACGGCTTAAATTTGGATGGCGGTGCGGGTAATGACTATCTATCGGCTGGCTCCAAGAGGGTATTCTTAGGAAACAATGGCATTCTCACTGGTAATGTTAATAGCACCTTAGAAGGGGGTGCTGGCGATGATACGCTCAATGGCGGTGGCAATGGCAGTGTGCTGCGAGGCGGTGCAGGTAACGATCGCTATTTGTGGCAGGATAACGGGCAGAATCAACTGCAAATTCAGGATACAGGTGGGATCGATCGCCTAGACTTTGTTGATTTTCAGGCTAATATCAGTACCAGCCCTACGCTGTCGCTGTCTTTGTCATCGGGCAATACAGGCTTGACTCGACAAGGCACGAGTTTACTGATTGACATGAATAAAGACGGGATTGCACGGGCTACAGATGACATTGTAATATCCGACTTCTTCGGTGCATCGGCGACTGTCGAAGGTGTTGGCTTCATCGAAACTGTCGGCAACCTCGCTGGTAGCGCGATTCTCGCTGCTAATCTCACTGAGGCTACGGCGACACCCGGAAGCAGTGCAACCAGTGGCACTTCCGGTAACGATAACCTCACAGGCACATCAGCCGATGACAACATCGCAGGCTTAGATGGCAATGACACAATCAGTGGCTTAGAAGGCAACGACACCTTGCTGGGCGGTGCAGGAAACAACAGCCTCAGCGGGGGTGGAGGCAATGACAGCCTCCTTGGTGGCGACGGCGATAACACCCTGGCTGGAGGTATCGGCAATGACTTTCTGAATGGAGGTTTCAGTGGCAATAGTAGTTTGGCTGGTGGCGATGGAGATGACACGCTGCAAAACGGCTTAAATTTGGATGGCGGTGCGGGTAATGACTATCTATCGGCTGGCTCCAAGAGGGTATTCTTAGGAAACAATGGCATTCTCACTGGTAATGTTAATAGCACCTTAGAAGGGGGTGCTGGCGATGATACGCTCAATGGCGGTGGCAATGGCAGTGTGCTGCGAGGCGGTGCAGGTAACGATCGCTATTTGTGGCAGGATAACGGGCAGAATCAACTGCAAATTCAGGATACAGGTGGGATCGATCGCCTAGACTTTGTTGATTTTCAGGCTAATATCAGTACCAGCCCTACGCTGTCGCTGTCTTTGTCATCGGGCAATACAGGCTTGACTCGACAAGGCACGAGTTTACTGATTGACATGAATAAAGACGGGATTGCACGGGCTACAGATGACATTGTAATATCCGACTTCTTCGGTGCATCGGCGACTGTCGAAGGTGTTGGCTTCATCGAAACTGTCGGCAACCTCGCTGGTAGCGCGATTCTCGCTGCTAATCTCACTGAGGCTACGGCGACACCCGGAAGCAGTGCAACCAGTGGCACTTCCGGTAACGATAACCTCACAGGCACATCAGCCGATGACAACATCGCAGGCTTAGATGGCAATGACACAATCAGTGGCTTAGAAGGCAACGACACCTTGCTGGGCGGTGCAGGAAACAACAGCCTCAGCGGGGGTGGAGGCAATGACAGCCTCCTTGGTGGCGACGGCGATAACACCCTGGCTGGAGGTATCGGCAATGACTTTCTGAATGGAGGTTTCAGTGGCAATAGTAGTTTGGCTGGTGGCGATGGAGATGACACGCTGCAAAACGGCTTAAATTTGGATGGCGGTGCGGGTAATGACTATCTATCGGCTGGCTCCAAGAGGGTATTCTTAGGAAACAATGGCATTCTCACTGGTAATGTTAATAGCACCTTAGAAGGGGGTGCTGGCGATGATACGCTCAATGGCGGTGGCAATGGCAGTGTGCTGCGAGGCGGTGCAGGTAACGATCGCTATTTGTGGCAGGATAACGGGCAGAATCAACTGCAAATTCAGGATACAGGTGGGATCGATCGCCTAGACTTTGTTGATTTTCAGGCTAATATCAGTACCAGCCCTACGCTGTCGCTGTCTTTGTCATCGGGCAATACAGGCTTGACTCGACAAGGCACGAGTTTACTGATTGACATCAACAAAGACGGTATCGCACGGGCTACGGATGACGTGGTAATTTCCGACTTCTTCGGTGCATCACCGAGTCTGGCTGGTGCTGGCTTCATCGAAACTGTAGCCAACCTCACTGGTGCAGCAATTTTGGCTGCTAATCTGACTGAGGCTACGTCTGCACCCACGCCAACACCCACCGCGCCGACACCCACCGCGCCAACACCCACCGCGCCGACACCCACGACGCCAACACCCACCGCGCCAACACCCACCGCGCCAACACCCACCGCACCGACACCCACACGGGTGACAATACCCACGGTGACAACACCCACACCCACACCAACACCAACACCCACACCAACACCCACACCAACACCCACACCCACACCCATTTTCACTCCCGCACCTGCTCTGACATTCACAGCGCCGTCAGCACCCACAATGACAAACTCACCCGCACCGACAGGCTCAGCGCCACAGGCGATCGGCAGCAGCGGCAATGACGTCATCGTCGCCAACGATGCTAACAATCCTTTGTACGGTAACAAAGGAAACGATAGCCTCTATGGCAATAGCGACAACAACATCATCTTCGGAGGCAAAGGTGACGATGCCCTCTTTGGCAACGACGGTAACGATCTCCTCAATGGCAACCAAGGGAATGACACCTTGATTGGAAGCGATGGTAACGATACGGAGTTAGGAGGAAAAGGTGACGATGTTTTGTTTGGTGGTACAGGCAATGATGTCCTCAGTGGCGATCTAGGCAAAAATACTTTAGCCGGTGACGCTGGTAATGACTCCCTGTACGGCGGTAAAGATAATGATGTTTTGCTGGGCGGTACTGGCAACGATTTCCTCTATAGCCAAGAAGGTAATGACTTTCTGACTGGTGTTGACAGCACTGCTGCTAATCCAGGGCTGGGCGAAATCGATACCCTGATTGGCGCAGAAGGCAATGATACTTTCTTCCTGGGAGATGCCACCAAGTTCTACTACAACGATGGCATCGATAGCGCTACTGGCAGCAGCGATTACGCTTTGATTGTCGGCTTCAACCCCACTCAAGATATCATCCAGCTTCAAGGCGCTCCTACCACTTATGTGTTAGGTGCTTCTCCCGCCGGATTGCCTGTTGGAAACGCTATTTTCAAGAAGACTGGGAGCTCGGATGAATTGATTGCGATCGTCCAACCAGTTTCTTCCTTTAGCCTAGACAGCTCTTCTTTGCGCTTCGTCTAAATAACAGGGAGACTGACTGGTTAATTTTTTTGTAGGGGCCTACCCCTACAAAACCCTGTTTGTCATAATGAAATAGCTTTGCTTCAGAAAGGGGACTTTGACTTGTTCGAGTCCCCTTTCTTCATTTGTCAATTTCTTGCTCCCTCCCCTTAGTAAGGGGAGGGTTGGGGTGGGGTAAAAAACTTGCGACTCATTTAGGATTGCTATAGAAGTATAACAACTGCCTAGGTTATGTGACCGATCGCGACAGCCTGTGGATGCGAGGTTAGTTAAGAGCTGTGTCGCTTGTGGTTAAATCTACTGGGTTTTTGCATCAACCCAAATTTTCGGTCTTCTGTAAATACTCGTAAACTTTACTAAATCTTTATACAAAACAGTATAATGGGTGAGACCCCCCTGTTAGGAACCAGAGGGGAAAAAGCCTAGCGGCAAAATCAGATGCTGTTAGCTACGGGTTTTTGTTGAGAGTCAGGAAATTGAATAAGTACAATGGAGCATCGCCGCATTGTTATTGGTGACGTACATGGGCATTTCGATGGCTTAATGACCTTACTAGAGGCACTTGCCCCTGGCTGGGACGATCGCGTGTATTTTCTGGGAGACTTAATCGATCGCGGACCTAAGAGTGCTCAAGTAGTAGAATTTGTCAAGGAAAGTCGTTACCAAGCTCTGTTAGGCAACCACGAACAACTGATGTTAAATGCTCTAGTCAGTGACGTTGCTGATATGCGATCGTGGCAAGCTTGGCTTTGCAGTGGCGGTGATGCCACCATCGACAGTTACAGAAATACAGGGATGATGCCCTACAAGCACTTAGAATGGATGCGATCGCTCCCCACCCACATCGACTTGGGCGACATCTGGCTAGTCCACGCCGGGGTCGATCCCACACTCCCCGTTGACCAGCAGTCTAGCGAACAACTATGCTGGATTCGCAAGGATTTTCACAATATCTCTCAACCCTATTTTCCCGATAAATTAATTATCACCGGTCACACGATCACCTTTACGTTTCAGGGCGTCAGACCGGGAGAATTAGTCAGAGGACAAGGGTGGCTAGATATTGATACAGGGGCTTATCATCCCAAGAGTGGCTGGCTGACAGGATTTGACCTCAACTACCGCCGAGTTTATCAAGTCAATGTGTTTAACCATCAAGTCCGAATTTTGCCCTTAGACGAATTGGTTAGACCATTGAACTCCTCGGAAATTCCCCTCCAGAAATCGGTTTTGAGTCCAGTTGTTTCACCGAGGTAGCTGTTGACTACTGACGCGAGGAACCCAGAAGCCGGCGGATTTCCTGTCTGTAAGTCCCATTGTTTAAGCCTTCACCCGTAGCCAAACTTGGATCGATTCCCTGTTCGATCGCCACAATGCGGGAATCGGTAGCTGGATGAGTGCTCAAAATGCTGGGAGGAGAAGGTCTGTTGAGCAACTTTTTCATAAAATCCACCATCCCCGATTGAGCGTAGCCCGATCGCCCCATTGTTTGCAATCCCAACTGATCTGCTTCGTATTCAGCTTGACGGCTGTGGGGACGGCGCAAAGCCAGTTCTACCCCTAGCTGCACTACCTTAGAACCATCAAGTCCCGCTGCGGAAGCGACACCAGAGGCGATCGCCATTTGACGCATTTGTTTAATCGCGTGGCGAGCACTAATGTGACCGATTTCATGACCGATTACGCTGGCTAATTGAGCTTCATTATCTGCCGCGGTCATTAAACCTTTATTCACATAAATAAAACCGCCCATTGTCGCAAAAGCATTAATATTGTCATCGTCAACGACTTGGAAGGTATAGGGAATATTCGGGCGATCGCTATTTTGGGCCAGTCGCTGACCGATGCGGTTGATATATGCTGTAGTGGCGCGATCGGGATAAATTTTAAATTCCCGTCCAGCCAACTGCTGATTGATTTCTTTACCTATAGCCACTTCTTGGCGATCGGACACATTCGACAATTTAATAACTTGAATACCTCGAAAAATCAGTTCTGGCAAAGAAAATGCTTGCATCGGTTCCGGCGACACCACCCAGATTCCCGCAGTCACAATCAGAGACAGAAATAAATAAATTCCTTTACCACATCTACGCCGGATTGTCAACCAATTTTTTTTAAACATGACAGATATAGCCTTTGTTTCGACCGCTTTTGTGAATAGGATGTATGGCATACTTGAAGTATAGCTTGATTGACAAGGGAGATTCCCAGAATCAATGCTGGGACTTTTTCAATTTTATGTCGCCCTTGAGACTCTGACATATCAGTCTTCAATTCCTGCTGATTGTGGGCTGCGATCGTGGTAATATCTTTTGGCTTGTACAGATACTTCTTAAGCTATCAACCCCTCACAGAAGACGCTGGATAAATTCAGCGGCTCGTGTTTCGTCCGCGACTATCAAGCTACGCGGTTTCTACACTCCCGAAGATTTTTTATGAAAATTTTGGATTCACAAGGCCGCTTGTTCGGTAAACTTAGCATCCTAGACCTAGGTGCTGCTCTGATCATCCTGCTAGTTGCAGTCGGAATCTTCTTCTTCCCTGGTACTTCTGGGGGTTCTGTAGCCCAAGTTGGCGGTGCCGATGTCAAACCAGTAGAAATCGATGCCATTGCGATCGGTCTTAAAGGGACAAACTTTCAAGAGTTATTCAAAGCAGGGGATAAAATCAATGTGATTATCCGTAACCAACCTTCCGGTCAGATTACGATCAAAGCTGTCAAAACCTTGACCAGAACCCTCGCCGTTCCTCAGCCCAATGGCACATTGAAAGCTCTACCAGACCCCAGAGAAGAAGAATCTTTCAGCAGAAATATGATGTTTACCTTAGAAGGTAAAGGTCAAATTACTGACAACGGCCCTGTTTTAGGCAATACGAAGGTGAAAATTGGCACTACCCTAGAGCTCGAAGGCAAGAAGTATATTTTCAACGCCAGCGTCATTGATGTGCGCGTCAAATAGCTATTAGTTATTAGTTATTAGTTATTAGTTATTAGTTATTAGTTATTAGTTATTAGTTATTAGTTATTAGTTATTAGTTATTCACACTATTATAATCATGAATAACCCATAACCCATAACTCATAACCCATAACTCATAACCAATCAACAATAACCAATCAACAATAACCAATCAACAATAACCCATAACAACTGGCCGTTGTCAGTTGACTTTTTTACCCTTCCGATAGCAACTTTAAATATTGCCGGATCGAGCCAATGGTGACAGCGGGAATTTCTAGCTGCGGTGTCAAACCGACATTTTCCAAAATTTGGAAGACTTTGATGGCTTCGGGGTTGAGATTGGCCAATCGCTGGCCAATCTCAGGGCTGGTAAATTGTGACTTTTCTCCCCAAATCATCACTGTCGGCGTGGTTAGCTGAGTGATGTATAGGGATAAATCGAAGGATAAATCTCCTCGCACAAAAGAAAGAGCGGCATACTCTGCATTTGGTTCCAAGGCAGATTCTAGGTAAGCATCTACGATTTCTTGGTAAACTCGGCGGTCATCGGCAAATTGCCGCTGTTCTAGAAAGTTGCGGATGCCCCCATCGGTGGCAATTCCGGTATTGTAAAGCAAGCGGTCCAAAATAGGTGTGCTGACTATTTGAGCAAATAAACTTTTGCTGTAATCTTTGCCAAAGTCCGACAAACCGGTAGGTGTGGTCAAAATCAGGGATTTGAACAGGTCAGGTCTGGCGATCGCAGCTCGTATTGCGATCGCCCCAGTCAGAGAAGAAGCTATCACATCCGTCGGACTCCCGCAAGTTTTTTCGAGAAATTCGATTAAAGATGTGATATAATCGTCAACCTTGTAATTTTTCGCCGGATGTTCCGATCGTCCCCAGCCGATTAAATCCGGTGCCAAAACTCGATAGTCAGCAGCAAAAGCCGGATAAACTTTCGACCACTCGTAGGCACTGGAACCGCCTCCAAAACCGTGAAAAAATACCAAGTTCGGCAAATTATCCGAAGTTGAGGTAGGTATGTTCATCCAAGGTGTTTTTTCCGCAGTGTAGTAAACCATTCGGCCTTGGGAAGTAACGGTCGATCGTTGACCGAAGCCTAGGGGCAAAAGCATAAATAAACCTCAATTGTTGTGAGATGGTAGATTTGGGTCTGGCATCAGTCTGAATGTGAAAAAAATTGTTTAGTTGAGGGTGCTTTTGTAAAGTTTGAGTATTGATTTAATTATATGAAATTACAGGTGAAGGGTCAAACTACAGACAGGAAGCAAGTTTTGAGATTTTTGCTGTTCGGGTTGTGTAGTTATCCTCACCCTTGCAAACTACTGTGGATCGGAGATAATAGCAAGGTGATGGGTAATACCCCTCACTGTCAAAAACTCAGTGAGTCGCTATCTCAAAGCGATGCTTGCACAGTTACAGTGCTAAAGCTCTCTTTCACAGCCCAGGGTGGGTTTGCGGTCGATCGGTCTGACTTTGGTAACTAATTTACGGGACAATAATTGACAATGGATAGGTAGCGCTCTACCCAAACGCTGAAGTTATCACAAAAGTGGGACTAAATAACCAATAGATCTCTCCTAACAAGGCTGTCAAGGGCAGGCTGAATGCCTATCCCACAGAAATTATGGGAGATGTCTAATCATTAATCACGATACTTTGCGGAGCAGGGACTTTTGATGTCGAAAGTCTTTGTTAGAAGGGTGAGGATCGGTTGTTTATGCTGAATGGGGGGGTTGGCAATCATTAGTCGCCCCCCGATCGATTCCACCCCACCAAAAATAACTAATCTCAGGGAGGTCTACTAACGATGCAACTGCTCAGGAAAAGCGATCGCGAGGGTTTTATGGTTGACACAAAAAGTCTTCAGTCTGACAGGATAGCAGAATTTGAGACTCCATGTCGAAGCGTAGATTTAAACGGCAAAAATAATGTTGTGGTTGCTACTCCCGACCGCTCTGTGGGGGGAGCAGAGCCTCGGATGCCTGCTGTAGCACCGGATTCTGTGCGACTAGCTTTAGAAGAGTTGAAATGCTTTGAAGTAGTAGAACACCAGTTTAAACATTGGGGGCTAACTTTTTCCAATGTGGTGGCGATCCAACCTTCCAACCCAGCATTTTTGACGGTTCCTGGGATCACAATTTTAATGGGAGCCCCCAAAAGTGGACAGATAGAAATCTCTTTTAAGTATCCAGTTCGCTTTGTGTCAGGACTTGTCACCAGTTCCCGGCGAACGGTTTTGTCTGCTTGCGACATTGATGGTGTCCAAATTGCTCAGGATGAAATGCCTGGACCGAATCTGGTAGGGTCTAATTCTGCGATTAAGCCGAGCACTGAACTGCGTGTCAAAGCACCAAATATTTCTCGAATCACTTTTTACGCTTTTGATGGTCAGCTAGTAGTCCATGATTTAATGTTTGGCTTTTAAAAATTCCGAATTCAAATTTAATTTTTAACGACTCAGCTTGATTTGGTTTTTTCAGAACAATGTAGAGAGTCCAAAGTCTGTAAACCTTCTAGAAGGGCATTGCGGACTATAGCTTCTGGTTCTTGATTCAGCATCAAGCGAAAGCACTCCGCAGTGTGGGACAGACCGATGGAATTTTTGAGGGAACTGGGTTTCCAAAACCCAGGACTTTTGACCAAATCGGTCATTTGCCGCACTGCTATCAAACGCTTTACAGGGTCTGCATCGGTCAAATTCGCCAGGATGCCATCGATTACGGCTTCATCTTTGGAAGCACTTTGGCTCCAGACTTGTCGCACCAACAATACCACAATGGCGATCGTCCCCAAATTTTGTAAAATTGCGCTCAGAGCGATCGAGTTACTCTCTGACTGTTCCCAAATCGAAAAACTCATGTAAGTTCCTAAAGTAGCAAGACCGCCACTACCCACTGCTACTACCAACCGTCGGCTGGGGCTGTCCCAAAATTGCTCCATGTGCGATCGCAATTGTTGCCAATCCCAGGACTGTGCCCGGTAAACCAGCATCATCGCTCCGATGCCCAAGCCCGTAGCAGCCAGTAATTGACTGTTCCACCAGCCCCAAACTGCTGAAGCTGTTAAAACTGCCAGGGTGCCAGACGATCTATTCCAACGCCCTAACACCCATTTGAGCAAGGTAGTAGAAATTACAGGCCGGTTCGAGGATCTTTGAAAGTCAGTCCTAGGGTGTCTGGCTGACTCAGGAAGGGCTGGTGGTATAGTTTGAGGAAATGGACGGTTTTCCGGTGTATTTTTCTTCAAAACCTGGACATCGGTTATGGATGAGGGTAATTTCTGCAAGTGGTCCGATCGCAGTTGGTCATTAGCTTCTGACTGTTCCTCTTGTCTGGGAGGCATTTTGGCTGTAGTTTTTTTTACTCGTTCCATACTGAGTTTTTGGATCAATTTGTATATTGAAATAGTAACAACAAGCAGTAATGCTCCCCTAGACCAGATCGCCCAATGGTCTGGGAAGCCTGCACGGGGCATCTAGCCACTTCTTTACCCTAAACTGCTAGAGTTCAGTTATCATTAAACGAGTGCTTGTTGATAGCACTCCCTCCTGCGTTGGAGCAGGAGATAAGGGGCATTCCACTTTGTCCGATCGGTCTCAAACCCGGTAAAGTAGTGGTAACATTTGTAATCGAGATGGGAATGCTGCTATCAATGTTGGATACACACAAAATTCGAGACAGCATCTCAAATAATGTATTTGTTAACATTTGGTAACAAATACAGCTCAAAAAAATAATAGTTGCGGATTTCCTGTCAAGCACAGAACGCGGTGCAAAACGTTTTTTGGGTTTGGGACTGGCGACATGGTAAGTGCAATTCTTCCCTTTGGGAAGTTTGCAGGCACTCACGTCGGCAGGCTGACCGTTAGAGAAAGCGGAGTTTTTGAAATGAGAACGCCACTTGGCAAGGTTAGCCCAGTGCGTCATAAATACTGTAAATCAATCCACCGCAACGATGGGTATATGTATGTGTTTTCTACTTTTGTCCAATGAATCAGCGATTAGAGGCGTAGCGATCGAGACTTCCGAGATCTGAGGTTTGATGGCACAGCCCTTACAAACACAGAGACTTGAATGCAGCTAAAAATATAAATAAAGTCGGGATAGGGCATTGCCACGACTCGCTTTCGGACGCAGAAGGGACGTAAGACTACTTTGGTAGCAGACCCTGGTGAAGCGTCAAGAATCACCGCACTTTTAGGGCGGTGAGTATGTCAACAAGATGTAAACACCTTACCAACAGATCGCCGGAGCAATCTTGCAGGAAAACCCATGTCTAGTATGCAAAGCCAATTCACAGTTCACTTCTGGGGCGTTAGAGGTAGCATAGCGTCTCCGGGAGCTGAAACAGTACGTTACGGGGGCAACACACCCTGTATTGAAATGCGAGTGGGTGACAGCCGCTTGATTTTCGATGGCGGTACAGGGTTACGGGTTTTGGGACAAACTCTCCTGTCGCAGATGCCTGTAGAAGCTCATATGTTTTTCACTCACTCTCACTGGGATCACATTCAAGGATTTCCGTTTTTTGTCCCAGCTTTTGTCAAGGGCAATTGCTTTCACATCTATGGTGCTGTTGCTCCTAACCAAGCTACTATCCAGCAGCGCCTAAACGACCAGATGCTTCACCCAAATTTTCCAGTCCCCCTACAAATTATGGGTGCAGACCTGAAGTTCAAGGATATTAAAGTGGGCGATACAGTGGAAATCGGGGAGATCAAGGTGGAAACTGCTTTGTTGAACCATCCAGGAGAAGCTATGGGCTACCGAGTTAACTGGCGGGGCTATGCGGCGGCTTACGTGAGTGATACAGAACATTTTGCAGACAGCTTGGATAAAAATGTGGTGAAATTAGCTCAGGATGCTGAGGTCCTGATCTACGATGCTACTTATACGGATGAGGAGTATTATTCGGAAAAGTCGAGCCGGGTTGGCTGGGGACATTCAACTTGGCAGGAAGCGGTGAAAGTGGCTAAGGCGGCTAACGTCAAAAAGTTGGTGATTTTTCACCACGATCCTTTGCACAATGATGAGTTCTTAGACAAAGTGGGAGAGCAAGTTGCTCAAAGGTTCCCGAACAGCTTGATGGCGCGGGAAGGTTTGTCGTTACAGTTGCTTCCTCCTGAAAAGAGTCTCCCTGAAACGTGCGATGAGAAAGTGATTTAGTTGTATTTTCAACATAAATTTGGATGACGATCGCAATCAGACTACGTGTTTGACATACTCACTGCCCTGAAAGTGCGGTGATTCTTGACGCTTCATTGGGATGTGCTGCAAGCAGTCTTACCTTCCCTCTGCGGCCATTTACAGTCGTGGCTATGCCCTATCCCGACTTTTTGTATAATTCTCGCAGCGTTCAAATCCCTGTCTTGGTGTGTACCGCAGTTTAAACAGATTAATTCTCGAATTGACAGGTCTAATTTACCCCACTTAAAACCGCAGTCCGCACATACTTGACTCGTTGGTTCCCAACGACTAATTACTCTAAATTCTTTGCCAAACTTTTCAGATTTTGCCTCGCACAAAGCTCTAAATTCGTACCAACCTTGTTGGCTAATCGCTTTTGAGAGCTTTCGATTTTTCAACATACCAGACACATTTAAATCTTCCAAAACAATTACTTGGTTTTCGTTAACTATTTTAGTAGACAGTTTGTGCAAGAAGTCTTTACGAGTGTCTGAAATTTGATTGTGTAGTTTGGCTATCTGGGTTCGAGTTTTGTTTCTACGTTTGGAGTCCTTCTGTTGACGAGCTAGTTTTTTCTGAAGTTGGCGGATTTTCCGATCTAGTTTTTTGTAGCTAGGACTTTCGGCGCTTTCATTTTTGCGGGCTATTTACTTACTCTATTATACTATAACTCTCTGATAGAATTAGGAGAATTCAAGCCGTCAAGCGAAGGCGATGCACTGAGCGTAGCCGAAGTGACGGGGCTTCAGACCCATTTCTTTGGTGAAAATTTAAAGCGTGTGGGTAACTTATTCTTGTACTGCTGCTCTGACTCCAACTGCCGTTGCCTTGGGAAACTTTGATGGTTTGCACCTAGGGCATCGACAAGTCGTGCAGCCAATTTTAAATCGATCGATTCGGGAAAATTCTGGGCAGATTTCGGCGACTGTTTCTGCACCGCAGCGGGATTTAGGACAACCAGGGCCTAATAACAACGAAAATTTGGTTTTTGAACCGGAGACTAGGAGGGAGTTTGATCCGGCAGACAGCCTCGTCCTCGCCCACTGGGGCAAGAATTCTGATGTTGGTTTGTCCCAGACTAGGACTGAAGACAATGAGATTCCAGGCTGGAACTCTGATGGGGCCGTGAGGTTTTACGGAACGGTGGTGACATTCGATCCGCACCCACAAGAGTTTTTTACTGGTCAAGCAAAAAAACTGCTGACTCCTCTGGCAGAAAAGATAGAATTGCTAGAAGCAATGGGTGTCGAGCAGCTTGTGCTGTTGCCGTTCGATCGCGAATTGGCGGCTTTGAGTGCCCAGGAGTTTGTCGAGGAAATTTTGGTGGAACAACTGCAAGCGAGTCGAATTAGTGTCGGGATGGATTTTCGTTTTGGACGGGGACGGACGGGCACGGCTGTGGATTTACAGGCGATCGCCTCTAACTACGGCATTGATGTTACTCTAGTAGGACTTCACACCTGCGGTAGTGGCGAACGAATCAGCAGTTCTGTGATTCGCGAAAGTCTCGCCAGCGGAGACCTCCAACGGGCAAATCAGTTGCTGGGCCGTCCTTACAGTTTGGTGGGTCCCATAGTTCGGGGACAGCAGCTTGGCAGGACAATCGGATTTCCTACCGCTAATATTCAATTACCACCCTCCAAGTTTTTGCCTCGTTTTGGTGTATATGCAGTGCGAGTATCGATCGAGGATGGAGATGGAGTCTTCCCAGATGAAAGTTCTTCCTATAAGTGGGAAAATCCCAAATCTCTAATGCTGGGGGAATCCTTAGATGTATCTTTGGTCAATGGGGTGATGAATGTGGGCTGTCGTCCCACAGTGGACGGTCAGCAACCAACAGTGGAAGTTCACCTGTTAGATTGGTCTGGGGATTTGTACGGTAAAACCTTGAGTGTGAGTTTGGTGGAGTTTTTGCGACCTGAACAAAAATTCCCTTCTCTGGAAGCTCTCAAAACTCAAATTCAGGCAGATTGTGATGTTGCTAGAAGTGTGTTGTTATAGGGAAGTGCTAGGGAAAATGGCAGATGGCAAATGGCATTCTCTGTAATGGTTTAAACAATTAAAAATCAGAAAAATGAGAGAAAACATCGATCGGCTCAAGCAAAATCTAGGCAAGACTATTGTTGGGAAGACGGATGCGATTCGCTTGGTGATTGTAGCCCTGCTTTCGGGGGGACACGCGCTGTTGGAAGACGTGCCTGGTGTGGGAAAAACGCTGTTGGCGAAGTCTTTGGCGCGCTCTATCGATGGAAAGTTTCAGCGGATTCAATGTACTCCCGATTTGTTACCAACGGATGTCACTGGTACTAATATTTGGAATCCCAGCACCGGGAAGTTTGAATTTTTGCCTGGTCCAGTGTTTGCTAATGTGTTGTTAGCGGATGAAATTAATCGGGCGACACCGCGTACTCAGTCTGCTTTGCTGGAAGTGATGGAAGAAAAGCAGGTGACAGTAGACGGGGTTTCTCGGAATGTTCCAGCACCGTTTTTTGTGATTGCGACTCAAAATCCGATCGAATATCAAGGCACTTTTCCGCTACCAGAAGCCCAGATGGATCGCTTCACTTTATCTTTGACTTTGGGTTATCCTGCACAGTTGGAAGAGTTGCAAATGTTGGAGAGGCTGTCTGATAGTTTTGCGGTGGAAGATTTGCAGCCTTGTATTTCTTTGGAACAGGTGCAGGAGTTGCGCCGTTTGTGTGCGACGGTCAAGGTGGAAGGGCATTTGAAACAGTATATTGTGAATTTGGTGCGATCGACTCGCGAAGATGAGGAGATTACTCTGGGAGTTAGTCCGCGAGGTGCTGTATCTTTGCATCGTTCGGCCCAAGCTTTAGCGTTTATTTCTGGCCGAGATTATGCGACTCCCGATGATGTCAAGAATTTGGCTCCCCACGTACTTGCTCATCGATTAATTCCTGCGGCTGGGAGGAGGGCGAAGACGATTGTTGACAGATTGTTGCGAGAAGTTGCTATTCCTTAAACAGTTGGTAAGTAAATCCACTTAATTAAACGTAAAATACGGATGACCGAAAAGCTGACTGCATAAATCTTCTTCCTTCTTCCTTCTTCCTGAAGCGGTTCAGTCAGCGGAGTCGAAGGGCCTTCTTCCTTCTACTTAATAAATTGTCTGCGGTCATGCTTCGCCCCTACGAAGATATTTGCAAAAATGACAGCAAATAAGGTAAAGTAAACGGCACAAGAGTTTAGAGTTCCATCACTCTAGCAACTCAACCCACCGCTCCTACCTCAGCAAAACTGAGGTTACGAGGGAGGTTAAACCCTAACCACTAATATCTAACAAGCACCAAAAATGTCAACCTACTACTACGTTTTAGCCAGCCAACGCTTTTTATTAGAAGAGGAAGCCCTAGATGAAATATTCAAAGAAAGAACTCGCAACTACCAAGAACAAGAAAAACAGATAGACTTCTGGTTAGTTAAACAGCCAGCTTTCCTAGAAGCACCGACAATGGCGAAAGTTAAGGCACAATGCCCTCAGCCCTCAGCGGCCATTATTTCCACCGATCCTAAATTCATCACTTGGTTGAAACTGCGATTAGAATATGTACTGACAGGTGAATTTGAATCACCTTCAGAAACTATCCCCGATGCCTTAGCATCCCTACAGTTAGCATGAACAAATTAGCAAAAAGCAAAAAGCTAGATTGTAAAGCTGGCAATATTTATCAGCAAAATCAACAATTTTATGGTTAAGTTGCGGATATTTTATGCTGGCTTCATCGCCATTTTTGCATTGACAATTTCATCGATTTCTGTGAAAGCTCAGCCGAGTTGCCAACCGCCTCAGTCCGATGAGTATCTACTGTTAATTGTTACCAAAACCCCGGAACAGCAAGAAATAGCCAGACGTTCTTTTCCTGGAAATACTAATAATACAGTTTGCCAATATATCACTGACACGGTAACGCGAGTTGGCGGCTTTCGCAATTCGCAAATCGCTCGCGATTGGGTGAAATATATCGAAGAAGTTGTCGGATTACGGGCTTATGTGGTGCGATCGCCCGCGCAATCAATTACCCAAGATTTGCCAGTCTACAATCCTGAACCAGCTAGTAATCCCGACAATGGCAGTGTGGGCTTTAATCCCCAACCCCTGGGTTCCGGTTATGCTGTGTTGGTGGATTATTTTAACCAACCGGAATTAGCCGCCCAAGTGAGGCAAGTTTTAGGGAAGCAAGTAGGCTTAGCTTCTTACGGGCAGCGTCCTTTTTTGTTCGTGGCTTATACAACGGATCAAGCTGCTGCTACTGCTGCGGTAAAAGCATTGAGCGATCGAGGTTTTTGGCCCATGTTGGTAGACAGCCGCCGGGTGACGTTAATTTCTCCTGCTGTTAGATAATGATTGCTTAATGTTTTACTTGTGCCCTTTGCCCTAATACAGCAATCAAGGGGTTTTTTAGCCAGGATTGGGTATGAGTTGGGGTTGATGGTTTCCTAGCTGACTTTCAGCGCGCTTTTTTGCTTCCATCGCGGCTCCATAATCTAGTCTATAGCGAAGTGCTTTGTCGTAGGAGTCGATCGCCTCTTGATATCTTTTGACTGCTACCAGGGCATTACCACGACTGTACCAGGCTTCGGGGTAGTCTGGCTTGACATAGACAGCTTCATTGTAAGAGGCGATCGCATCTTCGTACCGCTTCAAATTGTATTGTGCATTCCCTCTGTTGTACCAAGCTTGATACTCCTTTGGGTTTAAATCTAGGGCTTTGCTGTAACATTCAATTGCTGATTCGTACCTGCGTAATTCGTGGTAAGACCAGCCTAAATTGTACCATGCTTGATAATAGTCTGGTTTGAGTTTAATAGCTTGTTCGTAAGCTTCTACCGCTGCTTCATGTCGCCGCATTTTCAACAAAGCGATGCCTTTGCTATACCAGCCTTGGTAAAAATTTGGTTGAAAGCGCACGGCTTTTTCGTAGGATTCAAAGGCTTCTTGGTTTTTGTTCAATTCTAGGAAAACATTCCCTAGATTGTACCAGGCTTCTGGGTTGTCGGATTTAATTTCTACTGTTTTTTGATAGGAGTTTACAGCTTGTTCGTACTGTTTTAAATTCTGGTAGGCTTGTCCCTGATTGTACCAAGCTTGGTATAAGTTTGGCTGAAATTTGACTGCTTTTTCGTAGGAGGCGATCGCTTCTTCGTACCGCTGGGAATTTAAGAGTGAATCGCCTCTACCTTGCCACGCTGGGGGATAGTCTGGCTGGATTTTTAAGGCGTGTTCAAAAGATGCCATCGCCTCTTTATCTTGTTGCAACTTGTCCAAAACATAACCGCGTCCAGTCCAAGCTTCTAAGTATTCGGGATTTAATTCTATTGCTTTGTCGTAGGCTGACTGGGATGCTCGGTATTGTTTCAGTTCGGACAAAGTTTTGGCTTTTTCTTGCCAAACTTCGGCGTAGTCTGGTCTTAGATTAAGGGCGCGATCGTAAGCTTCCAGAGCTTCGGGAAATCGGTTTAAATTGTAAAGAGTATTGCCTCGTTTGTGTAAGTCTGTGGCGTTAGCTGAATTCAGAGTGTTGACAGTATAAGTGGAGGCTAGAATAGTGAGGCTAATTAAACTGGCGATCGACAATATTTTTAAATACAGTTTTTTGCGAGATTTGACTGGGCCTTTGGGAGTCACGATAGGAGACAATAAAGGCACAGTACCGCTGGTTGCTGTTTTTAATTCTTTAATCGCTTCCAAGGCTTCGCCGGCACTAGCATAACGCTGGCGAAAATCGTAGCGCACCATTTTATCTAAAACCTTAGCAAATTCTGGAGTGACTGATGCTTTTTCCTGCCAAATAATTTCCTCTGTGTCTGGGTGTTTTGGTAATTGTTGGGGAATTATGCCTGTGAGGCATTGAATGGCGATCGTACCTGTTGCATATATATCACTGCTGAGTTTTGGGTTGCCGTGGGCTTGTTCGCTAGGCATATAACCGGGGGTACCAATGCTGACGCTTAAGCTGTTTTTGGCATGAGGATTGGTGATTTTAGTAGTAATTTCTTTGACTGCACCGAAGTCTATTAAAACTAATTTTCCGTCTCGATCTCTGCGGAGGATGTTGCGGGGATTGACATCGCGGTGAATCACATTTTGCTGGTGTACAAAGTCGAGAATTTCGAGAAGTTCTTGTAAGATGCCAAGGACTTCATTTTCCTTCATGCAATTGCTAGCCCCCCCAGAAGTAGAAGGGGGGATAATTTCTTGATTTAAATCATGACCTTCTATAAATTCTTGAACTAAATAAAATTCTTGATTTTCTTCAAAATAGGCGAAAAGCCGGGGAATGCGATCGTGATTTCCCAACTTGTACAAAACTTGTGCTTCGGTATCAAACAAACGTCTAGCTATTTGTAGACTGTTGGGATCTGTTGTTTGGGGTTTGAGTTGCTTGACGACGCAGAGGTGATTTCCTGGTAATTGCCTATCTTCGGCTAGGTAAGTTTGAGCAAATCCGCCGCCTCCCAAGTGACGGATAATGTTGTAGCGACTGCTGAGTGTGATTCCAAGCATGAGATTTACCTATAGCCTTTCTCGGTTAGGTGGTTACTAGGTAATCGGTAATGGGGCATGGGGCATGGGGCATGGGGCATGGGGCATGGGGCATCAGGGCTTTTGCTAAATTATACAAAAATAGTAGAGGTGGCAGAAATTGAGTTTTTGCCTCCTCTACTATTTTTGATGCGATCGCTTATGGGGAGATGGAAGGGCGATCGCCAGCATTACCCAAAAAGTGTCCGAGCCCTGGGAGTGCCAGTTGTATGTAAAGTTTTATTACAATTACACTTTAGTAACTTTAGATACAGAATTATCTGTTATATTGAAAATATGGACAAGAAAGACCAGCCCAACTTTAGTCAAGCAAGACGGAGGAACCGCATATGTCTACCGAAAATCAAGCTCGCTCCCTGATGATGCGCCACCACCACTTAGTGAAAAACCGCCAGCAATCGATGCTCAACCGTAGCGCCACCGAAGTGGGTATGGAAGATCCTAACTACTGGGGTCATATTCAAGGGAAGCCGCAGCCAAGCCTGCAAGCTAGTTACGATCGCAGTAACGCCACCATGAGCTAAGCAAGCTCAATTGCCAACAGTCGGCCAAGTCAATACCTACCTTTGGAGCAAGATTTAAGTGGCAAATAGTTTGCTAAACTGATCTACAGTTGATTGCCCAGAGTCAGTACAGAGGCCGATCGCAAATATAGCCTTTTAATAATGCCATTTACATCATCATCGCGATTTCTTCTTGAGTTTGAATTTCTCAAGAAAAAGTCGCGATTAATTTTATAAATGGGCTGAGATACTTGATATAATCCGGTCTCAATGGAATAGAAGGCTTTAGGGAGGGAATCATGTCAGACTGGAAAGTAATTGACGGCGGAGTTACAGCACCGAAAGGATATCGAGCATCGGGAATTACAGCGGGTTTGAAGCCTTCTGGCTTGCCGGATTTAAGCTTAATTTTGTCAGATGTCGATGCGATCGCCGCGGGAGTCTTCACCACATCGACCGTCCGGGCTGCTTGCGTGGACTACTGCCGCCAGTTACTGCAAGCTAAACCCAGCGCCAAAGCCATTTTGTGCAATGCGGGACAAGCCAATGCAGCAACGGGAGAACAAGGTTTAGCCGATGCCCTCGAAAGTGCGAAATTGTTGGGAGAAGCGCTGAATATTCCCCCAGAATCAATTCTGTTGGCCTCGACAGGAGTGATCGGGCAGCGGATTAAAATGGAACCGCTAAGGGCGGCAATTCCGCAATTAGTAGCCGAGGCTTCCTCTACCGGTTCCGATGCGGCTGCTAAGGCTATTTGTACAACTGATTTAGTGCCGAAAACCATCGCCCTAGAAACCATGTTTGGCGATCGCCCGGTACGCATCGGTGGCATTTGCAAAGGTTCGGGAATGATTCACCCAAATATGGCAACAATGCTAGGATTTGTAACTTGTGATGCCGCGGTATCATCACATTTGTGGCAAGAAATGCTCACTCGCGCGGCTAACAGAAGTTTCAATCAAATTACTGTTGACGGAGACACCAGCACCAACGATTCGCTAATTGCTTTGGCTAACGGACAATCTCGCACACCGGCAATTACAGAAATGGGTGCGGATGCGGAGAAATTAGAGGCGATGCTTACAGAAGTTTGCGTGCATTTAGCCAAGGCGATCGCCCGTGACGGTGAAGGTGCAACTTGTTTAGTAGAAGTGCAAGTTAGTGGCGCGCCGGATGAAGTTTCAGCTAGTAAAATCGCCAAAACTATAGTTGGTTCTTCTTTGGTAAAAGCAGCAATTTTTGGACGCGATCCAAACTGGGGAAGAATTGCAGCGGCGGCTGGGCGTGCGGGCGTACCTTTTGAACAAGAGAATTTGCGAATTCAATTGGGAGATTTTTTGATGATGGAAAATGGGCAACCTTTAGCCTACGATAAATCTGCCGCGAGTAATTATATGAAAGCGGCGGCTGAGGGAGAATATTTGACCAATGATACGGTTTTAATTCAGGTTAGTGTGGGCAATGGCGGAGGTTTTGCGAAAGCTTGGGGATGTGATTTGAGTTACGATTATGTAAAAATTAATGCCGAGTATACGACTTAATCGTCATTTTATGTTAAGTACCCGACTTTGTTAAAAAGTCGGGTATCCTAATATAATATATATACAAAATTTCGTCTATTTTTGAATTTTCAGGGGAGTTATATCAATTCCGGTTGTATCGGAATGATTTAACCGCGAAGGCGCGAAGTACGCGAAGCAAGAGAAGAGAGAGTTTAATACAGGATTTGATAAGTAGAAGGAAGGAAGAAGATCGATGTGAAGAAGGAAGAAGATCGACGTGAAGAATGCTCATACAGTAAGCTTTTTAGCCACCTGTATCTTACGTTTAATTAGGTGGATTTACTTATCGGTCAACGGGACAACAGAATATCAGCTAACTTATTCAGTTTTTCATCTTCTTTCTTATTGGTTAAAAATGATTTTTCAATTTCTTGCTGGATTTCCAAAAGTATTTGTTGATTCGCATTGAATGCAGAATAGTTTTTTGACAATATTGGTTGAAAGCGAACATATTGCTCGGCATTCATTAATTGATTGATGATATAAATGATGCCGTCGGATGAACCATCGGCAAAAACATCAATAATCGGAATACCATCTAGGGGATTAATCCATTCTCCCGCACCCCATGTTTGGGATTCTGAAATGCCGATTTGTTTGAGGTTTTGACCAGTGCCTAAAGATGTGACTAAAATATCTTTGATATCTACTGTATCGCGCCAGGGGTTAGCAGGATTTTGTCGCCATTTGGGATTAGCAGGGGGATTGCTATTCCAGCGCAAACGTTCTGCGATCGCACATAATGCTGGGTTACTGGCGACAAATCCGCCGTCTATTAAAGGAATACCTTTGACATTGCCGGCTACGGGGATTTGATTCCCCTCTTCCTCCCAATTTTTGAGAAAGTCGGGATTGGTCATTATGTGGGCGGGAAACGCAATGGGTACGGCCGCAGAGGAGCGACAAATTTCCCAAACAGGGATTTTTTCGTGGGCAACTTTGGTATTCTTGAAAACAACTGGTTGGCGGTTATAAATGTCGTAACTGGTAATTAAAACTGGTTTTGGCAACTCTTGAAATAGTAAGGGTTTGCCGACTAAATTTTCTGGTTTTATTGGTTTTGGTAGTTTTTCAAAATTAATTTCTCCTTGTCCAAAAAATGCCTGAAGCACTTGTTTTAAACCTACACCGTCGTAGATTGGCTGGGTGGAAAAACCGGCGGAAAGACGGTTGATAAAACTACTAAAGACATTTTTGAAAGGGGGGAATATTTCTATGCCTCTTTCGATGTACATTTTTTTGATGCGGCTAGCATCAATTCCTCTAGCTACAGCACAAACTGTCATGCTTCCTGCGGAAGTGCCGGTCATCAAATCGAAATAATCTCTGAGTTTTTTATCGGGAGCTTTTTGGCGTAGTTTTTGTTCCAATTTTTCTAAAATAATGGCGGAAATTAGGCCGCGGATGCCGCCGCCGTCGCAGGAAAGGATGGAATAAGGTTTGTCAGCCATTCGATTTCGGATTTGGGATTTGGGATTGAAGATTGGAGATTGGAGATTTACCTGGTTGCTGACCCCCTTGGGGGGTGAGAGGGGTTGCTTTCTTCCTGAAGCGGTTGGGTATCGTTCTACTTCGCGATGTCGGTAAACGCAGTCGTTGGACTTGCTTCCTTGTACTTAGGAAATCTGCAACACAATTTTACCTGTTACGGAACCTGTTTCTAGTAATTGATGAGCGGCTTGGGCTTGTTCTAGGGGGAATGTTTGGCTGACGTGAATTTTTAGTAAGTTACGATCGCACAAACTGGCACATTGCTGCAAAATACGAGCCTGCTGTTGCTGTTCTTCTACCAAACCTTGCAACATTGGGGTTAACATTAATTCCAAACTGATGCGCAGATTTCGCATTCTGGCGGTTTTCAAATTGCCTAAATCGGGGTCTGGTTCCAAAATTGTCACCAAATCTCCATAAATTTTTACAGCCGGAATAGTTTGGTAAAAAGTTTCTCCCCCAACGGTATCGAAGGCTAAATCGACTCCTTCTCCTTGGGTCCAAGTCAAAATTTCATCGACAACATCGGCTTTTTTATAGAAAATAACTGAATCTGCTCCTAATTGTTTGACAAATTCGGCTTTTTCTGGGGAACTGACGGTAGTGCAAACATCCGCACCCTGTAATTTGGCTAACTGTATGGCGACATGGCCGACACCGCCAGCACCTGCTTGAACCAAAACTTTTTGACCAGCTAGCAAGCGTCCGCGATCGTACAGCGATTCCCATGCTGTAATTAAGACTAACGGTGACGCCGCCGCCTGCACAAAACTTAAACTAGCAGGCTTGAGGGCGAGAAACTGCTCGTCTATCACTGCCAACTCAGTATAAGTCCCTGTCGGACCGCCCAAGCCACCGTTGCAGAAGAAAACCTCGTCCCCAACTTGAAAACTTTGTACGCCAGAACCTACGGCTTCAACAACTCCAGCACCGTCACAGCCCAAAACGTGAGGAGTTCGATCGGGATAAAAAGTGCCACGCCCCCGCAACTTAGTGTCGATCGGATTTACTCCCGCGGCTCTGAGCCTTACCAAAACTTCGGTTTCTTTTTGTATAGTAGGGGCTGGGATATCTTGCAGTTTCAACACTTCCGGGGTTCCGGGAGTTTCAAAAACAATTGCTTTCATATTTTTTTGTTAATTGTTAAAGATGCTCTAGCTCCGATCCTACCTTGCTATGTTACTCATCTGTGAGGATATGTAGTTATTTTTTTAGTCGGTGTCTGCGAGAGTGGTAGTAGTCGTACAGTAAACATCTAAGTTTTCTTTTTTGGATCGGATTACTGTTTACAAAACAGCGCAGGTTCGCTGGTATCTATATCTTTCTATAAAGCTGATAACTATGGACGGTTCTCAATACGAAATTCAGTCTCTGGCCTGTAACGATCCCCAAGTTAGTGGTGCTTCTCAATTCGATGAAGATTTGCTGGGCAAAATTTTAGCAGGTATCGATCGCGCGACGGGAGAAGAATTTTTTGAGGCGTTAGTTCGCCACTTAGCGTCCGCACTCTTCGTTCGCAGCGCCATCCTGTCGCAATTGCTCAAGTCTCACGATCGCCATGGTTCTAGTCCTAAATTGCAAGTTATCAGCTTTTGGAGCGATCGACAACGGCAGCCCAACTTTGAGTTCGACACGGTAAATACTCCCGAAGCACTGACGATCGACCAGGGAATGTACTCCTGTCCAGACTGCCTCCTAGAAACCTTTCCTCAAGACCGTAGACCTTTAGCTAGAGGGGCGCGGAGTTTCTTGGGAGTCTCCCTAGTCAACTCCTACGGCGAAGCCCTAGGCACTATTTGTCTGTTCGACGATCGACCCTTTTCCCCTGAAAAGGTAGCTCAATTTAGATTAATTCTCAAAATCTTTGCCTCGCGGGCGACGGCGGAATTAGAGCGGCAGCGACTGCAAGCACAACTCTACACTGTGGAAGCAAAATACTGTGCTCTTGTGGAACAAGCACCTACTGTCACCTACATTTCTCCGCTCAACAACCCTAGCATCAAACTTGATATTAGCCCGCAAATTGAGACTTGGCTTGGCTATTCTGTGGCTGAATGGAAGGCTGACCCGAATTTGTGGCTGAAAGTGGTTCACCCGGACGATCGCGAGCGGGTGCTGGCTGAAAGCGTTACACAGACATTCGCTGATGGAGAATATATCCCCTCGGAGGGGCCGATTGTTTCAGAATACCGGGCGATCGCCCGCAATGGCACTGTGCTGTGGTTTCGAGACCGGGCGATTGTGGTTCGCGACGAAGCCAGCCAGTCTCTGATCCTGCAAGGGGCAATGTTTGATATCACGGAGACTAAAGTAACGGCTAATGCGCTACTAGAAAGTGAATTACGGTATTACACTTTGGAAAAAATTCTCCCGGTGGGGATTTTTCGGGGCGATGCTTCTGGAGAGTGTTTGTACGTCAATGAACGATTTTTGGAGATGGCGGGGCTGAGTCTGACGGAGACACTGGGCTCTGGTTGGACTAAAGCTTTGCATCCACAGGACCATGACCGGGTTTTGAAGCAGTGGTACCGGGCGGTGAGAGAGAGATTGCCTTTTAAGTTAGAGTACCGTTTTTACCAGGGCGATCGCACAATTTGGGTATTTTCGCAAGCGGTGCCGGAAATTGCTAAAAGTGGGGAAGTTCTCGGCTACATTGGCACTCTGACTGATATTACCGATCGCAAACAAGCGGAAGAAGGACTACAACGGGCGGAAGAAAAATATCGCAGCATCTTTGAAAATGCCAGCGAGGGGATTTTCCAGACGAGTCCAGACGGGCGCTACCTCAGTGCAAACCCAGCTTTGGCCAGGATTTATGGCTATGAGTCGGCGGCAGAATTGATGATACAAATACAAAATATCGATACCCAACTATATGTTGAACCCGATCGCCGGGGTGAGTTTTTGTCGGAAATCGAAAAACACGGTTATGTGTCTGAGTTTGAGTCGGAAGTTTACCGCGCTGATGGTACGGCTATTTGGGTTTCGGAGAATGCCAGGGCAGTTCGCGATGCTGAGGGAATTTTGCTTTACTATGAAGGCACTGTGGAAGATGTCACCGATCGCAAAATAACCGAAGAAAAGTTAGTACATGACGCTTTGCACGACACCTTGACTGGTTTGCCGAATCGAGCTTTATTTATGGATCGGTTGTCTGAGGCGATCGACTTGTCAAAAAGTCGTCCTAATTTTTTGTTTGCGGTTTTGTTTATTGACCTTGACCGTTTTAAGGTGGTCAATGACAGTTTAGGGCATTTAGTGGGCGATCGATTGCTGATTGCGATCGCTGGACGACTGCAAACTTGTTTGCGTCATGGAGATACAGTGGCGCGCCTCGGTGGCGATGAATTCGCTATTTTGCTGCAAAATATCAAAGACAAGCAGGATGCAATTTATATTGCCGAGCGAGTTCAAACCGAACTATCGGAGCCTTTTTACCTCAACGAATATCAGGTGTTTAGCAGTGCTAGTATTGGGATTGTTTGTTCCGGTTTGTCGCAGCAGTCATCAGCAAATTCAGAACAATCCCTCGCGGGCGATCGGGATATTAACAACATAGAAGTTGGTTTATCTGCCTTTGCTGCCGACTCCGCCCTTCCCCCTATCCAGCAGCTTCAAATTTTGTACGATCGGCCTGAAGAATTGCTTCGAGATGCAGATGCCGCTATGTATCATGCTAAAGCATCTGGTAAAGCTCGTCACGAGGTTTTTGACTTAAGTATGCACACTCGCGCCGTCGCCCTTTTGCAACTAGAAAATGACCTGCGCCACGCTTTAGAACGCCAGGAGTTTCAACTTTACTACCAACCGATTATTTGTTTAACTAGCGGTACGATCGGCGGTTTTGAAGCGCTGCTGCGATGGCATCACCCGCCGCGGGGAGTGGTCTCTCCTGCTGATTTTATGTCGGTAGCAGAAGAAACCAAATTGATTATACCTATTGGTTGGTGGATGATGCGATCGGCTTGCCGGCAGATGCAACAATGGCATCAGCAATTCCCGGAGCATCCTCATCTAACTATCAGCGTCAACCTTTCTAACCAACAATTTAAACAGCCAGATTTAATCGAACGCATTAGGGAAATTTTGGCAGAAACTCAGCTTAATCCTCGCACTTTAAAGTTGGAAATTACTGAAAGTGTAATTATGGAGAATGCCGAATCAGCAGCGGCTGTGCTCGTGGAGTTGAAAAGTTTAGAGGTTCAATTATATATTGACGATTTCGGCACTGGCTATTCTTCTTTGAGTCGGCTGCACACTTTTCCCACTGATGCTTTAAAGATCGATCGAGATTTTGTGAACCGGATGACGGAAGATGAAGGAAACGAAGCCATTGTGCAGACTATTTTAGTTTTAGCCGGTCATTTGGGTATGAATGTAATTGCTGAAGGTATAGAAACTATTGAACAGCTTAATTTGCTCAGGGCACTGCAATGTGAATACGGACAGGGATATTTTTTCTCTAAACCTGTAGACAGCAATACAGCAACCATGTTAGTCGCGAGTAAGCCAAAATGGTAATTAGTTTGTTGACCGTTGACTGTCAACCGTCAACCGTCAACTAACTTAAACCTTCGCTTCCAAAGACTTGAGAAACTCGGTATTTACTCCCGACTCCCGCGTCAGAGCAATTTTCCCAGTACGAGCAATTTCCTTGATACCAAATCTATTGAGCACCTGGACGATCGCCACCATTTTACCTGGATCTCCGACTACTTCCAAAGTCAGGGTATCATCACCAATATCCACCACTCGCGCTCTAAAAATCTGAGCTAACTCAATTATTTCCGATCGCGTCCCGGTAGCAGCATTAACTTTCAACAACATCAATTCCCGTTCCACACAAGGAATTTCGGTTATATCTTGCACTTTGAGCACATTAATCAACTTGTACAGTTGCTTAGTCAACTGCTCAATAATTTGGTCATCTCCCGGTACCACCATCGTAATCCGAGACACTCCCACTTGCTCGGCCGGGCCAACGGCGAGACTTTCAATATTAAAACCCCGGCGGGCAAACAAACCAGCAATTCGGGTGAGGACACCCGCTTCATCTTCAACTAAAACCGAAAGAGTGTGTTTCATTTATCCAAAAAGACGCATTTCGTGCAATTCTACATATTATGTTGTACGGGGGGGTAAGAGCGTTCCCTGTCGGCACTCGCGACAACTGAAAATTTGTGTACGAACGTACACAATTCCTCGCTCGAATTAAAATTATTCTGGTCTTGTTCCTGACTGAAACTGGATTTTTGAGACCCATGGGTCTCAAAAATCCTTCAGAGAAAAACGCGATGTTGGAGTGAGGGCATTTGGCGGCGGACTTGTTCTAGTCGATCGGGATTAATTTCGGCAATTTTGAGACCCATGGGTCTCAAAAATCCTTCAGAGAAAAACGCGATGTTGGAGTGAGGGCATTTGGCGGCGGACTTGTTCTAGTCGATCGGGATTAATTTCGGCGATCGCCACACCCGGTTCATCCCCCGCATCGGCCAAAACCACACCCCAAGGGTCGATAATCATCGCGTGACCGTGTGTTTGACGGCGGCCGTAGTGGTGTCCAGTCTGTGCCGGGGCGATCGTGTAACAAGTATTTTCGATCGCCCTAGCTTGTAACAAAACCTTCCAATGATCCTTGCCAGTATAAGCCGTAAAAGCTGCCGGCACAAACAACACATCCGCCCCCTGCTGGGACAAATGCCTGTACAATTCCGGGAACCGCACATCATAGCACACCGAAAGCCCCAGCGTCCCCAATTCCGGCGACACATAAATCGGCGGCAAATCTGCACCCGCCTTCACAGTGTTCGATTCCCGATAAGTAATGCCATCGGGCACATTCACATCAAACAAATGTACTTTTTCATACCTTGCCACCTCAGTACCGTTGGGAGCGACTAGCAAGGAAGTATTGTATACCTTACCCCCCGTCGTCGGCACCGGAAATCCGCCACCCAGAATCGTTACCTGGAAACGCTGAGCCATAGTTTTGAGAAATTTTTCACTTTGTTGCCCGATGGCTTCGGAAGAAGCAATTTTTTCCTCTTCTTCTCCCATAAAGGAAAAATTTTCTGGTAAAGAAACTAACTCCGCACCCCGACGCACGGCTAGGTCGATTAATTCCTCTGCCTGGATCAAATTTTTTTCCAGGTCAGGCAAGCTAGTCATTTGAATTGCTGCGGCGAGATAAGACTTCATTGATATCAATAGTCAGTAGTCAGTAGTTAGTAGTTAGTAGTTATTAGTCAGTAGTCAGTGGTCATTAGTCATTAGTCATTAGTCAGTGGTCATTGGTCATTAGTCATTGGTCATTAGTCATTGGTCATTAGTCATTGGTCATTAGTCATTGGTCATTAGTCATTGGTCATTAGTCATTAGTCATTGGTCATTAGTCATTGGTCAGTGGTCATTATAGGGGTTCTCAAGAAAGTGAGGTATGCCCTATGCCCTATGCCCTATGCCCTATTCCCTATTCTCTATTCCCTGATTTTGAGAGTTTTGATATTTGAGCTTTGAAATAACTTGATAAATCACCACTCAAAATTCAAAACTCTCAACTGTTTTACCTAGGTTTAGGAACCTAAATTCGCTAAGATGCTAGCGCAGCGGGTGGAAAAGCAAGTCAGGGTAAAAACGGTTGAACTCGATCAAAATTCCTGCCGTTACCACCATCCAAGCTGCCGCCAATACTGGTGCGGTTGAAAGATACTTCAGAAAGTATTGCATAAATACTGCTCCTCGAAAATTTAGACAACTTTAAAAACAATGCGCGAACAGATTTTAGATTGAGGATTTTCTAATTGGCATTAGTCAACCAGCTAAAATCTCAAATCTAAAATCTCAAATCCCAAATTACTAGCGGGGGGAAACGGTAATTTCGTCGTCAGACGCAAACATTTCACCAGTAGTGATTTCCTTAAGAGCAGCCAGAGGCCACAAAAAGCCACTCAGCATAAACTTGACCGCCAAAGGAACATCGATAATAATCTCTTTTTCCTCTGGAGAGCCAGATTTCTTAGCTGCTTGGAGATAAGCGCGGCCAACCCAACCAATCCAGCCAGCGATATACAAAAACAGCACGCTAGGAATCAAAAAGTCGCCGGCGTAGCTCAAATTGCCATCCACAATTAAGTGAGGATATCCTTCCGGGCCACACAAAGCTTCGGAATAACGGTCAAATCGGGCTTTTGCAGATGCCGGGTCGCCATTGGTAGAACGGGCATCTTGAGCCAGTTCCTTGAATGCGGGAGAGTCCTTGCACGGCACTAAATTGTAAGCCGAGGCAACAGGAGCAAAACTAATCCAAAGACTCACCACTAAAATCGCAGCAAACAATCGTCGCATGAAATTGTTTCCTTTTGTTACAAAACAATAAGTTTTTTTACAAGCATTTCAACTTGCCGATCGGTCATCCAGATGACTGCTGTATTAACAGTTTAAGCTAGCAGTAGACAACCTATCAAATAAAATTACCAGTTAATGGCAACCGTTTTCGCGATCGAAACAAGTTGTGACGAAACTGCCGCAGCAATTGTTAAGAATCGTCAAGTTTGCAGCAATGTTGTGGCATCACAAATTAAAATCCACCAGCAGTTCGGCGGGGTGGTTCCAGAAGTGGCTTCGCGGAGTCATTTAGAAATGATCAATCAGGTAATTGTCCAGTGTCTTGCTGAAGCAAACCTCACTTGGTCAGAAATTGACGGGATTGCAGCGACTTGCGCCCCCGGTTTAGTGGGTGCATTATTAGTTGGGCTGACGGCGGCCAAAACCTTGGCAATTGTCCACCAAAAACCCTTTTTAGGCGTACACCACCTGGAAGGGCACATTTATGCTTCTTACCTTACTGAACCAGACTTGCAGCCACCATTTTTGTGTCTGTTAGTTTCTGGGGGGCACACCAGTTTAATTCATGTCAAAGATTGTGGAGTTTACGAAACTGTAGGACAAACTCGCGATGACGCAGCGGGGGAAGCTTTTGATAAAGTCGCAAGACTATTGCAGCTAGGCTATCCGGGCGGGCCGCTAATTGACAAATTGGCAACAGTGGGGAATCCTACAGCTTTTAAGTTGCCAGAAGGCAAAATTTCTCTACCAGAAGGTGGTTTTCATCCCTATGACAGCAGTTTTAGTGGCTTGAAAACTGCTGTTTTGCAATTAGTGCAGAAACTCAAGAAAGAAAATAATCATTTTGGTAGCGAGGGCATCTTGCCAGAATCTGTAATTAATGATATAGCGGCTAGTTTTCAAGAGAGTGTAGCTAAGAGTTTAACAAAAAGGACGATCGCCTGTGCAGTCAATCTGGGACTCAACACTATTGCGATCGGTGGCGGAGTCGCGGCTAACAGCGGATTGCGACAACATTTGCAAGCCGCAGCAGCTAAACACAATTTGCGAGTATTGTTTCCACCTTTAAAGTATTGTACTGATAATGCAGCAATGATCGCCTGTGCAGCGGCAGAACATTTGCAGCAGGGACACGCATCACCATTAACTTTAGGAGCACATTCGAGAATGGCGATTAGCGATGTGATGCAACTGTACAATTTGAATATTGATTAAGCTGACTTCAAAATAACACGAATATTTTGGCGATTCATGAGGTTGGAGTAAGGTTTTTGAATCTCCACGCGCCTAGTCCAAGAAACCGGGTTTCTGCGACAATTTAGGCATCATAACGAAGATTTGGGTAAGAAACCCGGTTTCTCAACGCCGCGCGATCGCCCCAAACACGGGCGGAAAACAGATAACCTTGCTAAAATACAAACTATATTTCCCTCCTTTAGCAGCAGGCTATGAATAATCCCTCTGACCCCAACTCTGACAGTAGCAGTCATTCTCCACTGGATGACTTTATACAGTCTTTAAGTTCAGACTCCCATAGTTCAGACTCGCACCACCACAACCATCACCCCTCAGATCCTCTTGATTTATCTCACCTTAACTTGAATTTGGGGGATGTTCACCATCCCCATGATTTAAACCATGTTGGTGCTTTAGATGGGGTCGATCGTTCCCACCATTCATTGATGACTCCGGCGGGTGCTTTGGATGCTGCATATCGAGAGAGTTTGGCTGAGAACAAAACGGATCTTTATTCAGAAAGTCATCATCAAGGTTTAGTCTCTAATTCAACTATATCGCATACTGATCATAACCATTATCAGGATAGTTTTTCATCGGATAATCACTCGGAAAATGTTGTTGAGTTTTCGGCAAAAAGTTCATCTACAAATTCAGGAGCGATTACTGAAGATGATAACAATTCAGTTAGATTTGTTGGCGATCAAGTTTATTGGCATGGTTATGCTTGGGGTCAAGCGGGGACTGTAGATGGACACAAATTTTATCGCGACGGTCATTATATCGGGCGGTTGGGTGCAGATATGAATGTGTATGATGCTGATGCACATAAAATTGGTTATGTTACGCCTTCTGGCAAAGCTTATACAACGGATGATAAGCTATTTGCTACAGGCGGAACTGCTCGTTGGGCTGCCGCAACTTTAGTTTTTAATAGTTGTAGTCTTATACCAATTTAATGGGTCGTTGCATATATCTCGATCCCCCTAAATCCCCCTTAAGAAGGGGGACTTTGAGAAGAATCTTGTCCCCCCCTTATTAAGGGGGGCTAGGGGGGATCGGATTCTATGCAGCCTCATAAAAAATTGGTATTAGTTAGTTAGAAACCTGAGAAACCGGGTTTCTAAAGGTTTCTAAAATAAAAATGAGGTCTTAACTAGAAACCCGGTTTCTTGGAGAAGTCGGGTTTCTGCAAACACAAATTCACATCAGGAGAAATGATTATGATTTGGAACTTTGCCCAGGGAATTATAACAGCAGTTAACGGCATTTTGGGGCCTCAGACAGTGATGGCGATGACGCAACGGCAAAATGAGATTGATAGAATTGCTTCCCAGATTGAAATGCAAAATAGATCGCTGGAGTTCCAAGCGTTGATGGAAGGAGTGCGTCAAGAACATAGTAAGGAAATGGAAGCCTATCGACAATATTGTGAGGATGTGCGACTGCAAAAACGCCTCGATTCTGAACGGGAACAGTTAGCTAGACGGTTCCAACATGAGGAAAAATTAGAACAGTATCGCCGCGAAACTCACCTGATTTTATCTCGCGCTCAATTGCTAACAGCTTTAACTTTAGCTGATGATAAGGAAATTAGAGAAAGTTTCCCTCTGAAAACTCCCGCACGGGTAATTTTAGATGCTTACAAAAGCTATCAGGACAATATGAAACAAATTCCTCTATTAGTGGTGATTTCGCCGCCTGCGTTGCAGTTTGAAAAATTCCCTCATGTGGCTCAGGGATTTGGTCTAGTTGAAAACCGATTGATTGATGAAATACAGGAGTTTTGCAAACATTATTCTCTCAATAATCAGGAAAGACCTGTAAGATATCAAGGGGCGGATTGGGAAAGTAAATATTCTCATGGGAAAACTGGGATCGATACTTTGCACCACGTCCTCAAATCAGTCCCCACTGTGGTTTTAGAGTCTAAGTTTGATGGGGATTTACTCAGGGTTTATGTGGCGGGTTGGGATATGATGCAAGAAGTGCCTCACTATGAAAAGGTGCTAACTATTCCTTGGAAGGAAGTTTTGTATCCCATCGCCCGGAAATATGCCGAAGAGTGGCGAGAGTACCGGATGAAGTTATTAGAAAAAGGCAGAAGTTTAGAGGAATTGAAGCGCCGGGGTGGGGATAATGAACTGAATCTTTTAATCTTGGAAGAAGAGGAAGAAGATCGGGAGTTGGGCAGGGGCGGTCAACATGATTATCAGTACAATGTTAAAGAAGACAAGTACATTCAGGAATTGGCGCAGTTTTTAGGGATTTGCCACTGTATTTTAGTGGGTTTGATGGCGGACAGATACCATTTTTATCATGGGGATGTGCGTCCGAAATTGCCTGAACTTTTGCCCGGATTGCTGGAAAAAATGCCGAGCAATAGTTTGAATGAAATGCTGGTGGGTGAGATTGTTTCCAGTTATCAAAGTCTCTATCAGTCTATTGAGGGGAAACGCCCTAATGCGATTCCTTATTTGTTGTTAGATTTGGCGTTGAGTTTGAGTGGTTTGTCGGATAAATCTTGGGCGAAAAAGCAGGTTGAGTTTTCGATTAAAGCTTGGTTGAAGCTGAGAAATGGGGTTTCTGAAGAGAAACTGAGTTTGTTGAATTTGGAGAATTTATTGGAGGTGTTTAAATCGACTTTGACGGTGGCGGATAGTGAATATGCGGAAAAGCTGACTGGGTGTTTGGCTGCGATCGGGGAAAGTCGTTATCGGGAGATGATTGGGGAGGTGATAAAGCGTCAGCAAGAAAATGAGCAATATTCTCAAGATAATTCTGTTAGTAGCAACGTAGACTATACAAATCTGCGCGATTTACTGGCAGCAAAAAAGTGGAAAGAAGCCGATCAAGAAACGGAGAAAGTGATGGAGAGAGTAATCTTGAAGATAGCAATGGGTCTGGAGGAAGAAAAGTGGCTAGATGAGGAAGAAACGCGGCATATTACAGAGCATATTACAGAATATATTGAAAAATTCCCCTGCGAGGACTTACGTACCATTGACCAACTTTGGGTAAAATATTCAAATGGTCACTTCGGCTTTAGCGTGCAGAAGCGCATTTATCAAAGTCTGGGGGGAACCAGTGAATATGATGGGGAAGTTTGGGAGAGGTTTGGCAATCGTGTAGGCTGGAGGCAAAACAATAAATGGCTGTACTATAACGAGCTTAATTTTTCTACCAAAGCACCAAAAGCTCACCTCCCAGTAGGGGAAAGTGGTGGGGGGATAGAAGAGAATAGGGAAAGGTTGAGATTTGAGAATGGGGTTGTAGTAGAGAGAATAGTAGAGAAGACTGGAAGAGTGGTCTCGGGAGTAAGTTTGTTTGAAATGTTCGCGTCGAGACTTGTAGACTGTAACATCTAAGCGTTTCAGGGTTTCAGGATTTCGTAAAGATTTATAACAAAGCCTATGCCCAAGCTAGACATCATCCACTACGCTGTCAAAAACGCACTCATCAAAGACGGTGGACAATTGCTGACGATCCTTCTTGTGTAATTCAACGTTAGTGGCAGTGGAGTGACTCAGAAACTTAGAAACCGGGTTTCTCTGATAATTTTTCCTAGAAATAAATTGGGTTTCTGCGATAATTTTGGCATCTTCGCCGAGATTTGGGTAAGAAACCCGGTTTCTGAGTCCCGGCGCGATCTCTCCTAAAATATTTACAACACTAAATCAGGATAGATAAACCTGAGCATTAAAATCGCAAATGTATGACAGCAAAAATACACATCAGCAACTTGGGTAATTCCTTAGCTTTGCCAATACCAGACTATATTGTAAAATTGTTCAACCTGAAAGCAGATGATTCAGTAATTTGCAGTATAGAAAATGGAAAAATGGTCATAGAGCCTGTAAATCAGAAAATTTCCAAATATACCCTAGATGAATTATTAGCAGGCGAAATAGAACCCAGCGAAGAAATCTCTTGGGGGAAACCAGAAGGAGAAGAAGTTTGGTAAACTACATCCCCGAACGAGGTCATTTCATTCGCCTCAATTTCGATCCTCAAGCAGGGCACGAACAAATTGTGCAGAAACCCGGTTTCTGACGTGCGAGCGCGCCACCATCCAAGAAACCGGGTTTCTGCGACAATTTTGGCATCCTCACCGAGATTTTACTAAGAAACCAGGTTTCTGAGTTCTCGTGCGATCGCTGTTATCATAAAATCACTTCAGAGCAGAAGGGAACGACAATGCAAACCCAAGAAAAACCAGCAATCGCCAAGCAACCACCAACCGAAAAACGGTACTACACGCCGGAGGAATATCTGGCATTAGAAGAAAGTGCGATCGATAAAAGTGAATACCATGATGGAGAGATAGTACCAATGACAGGCGGAACCGCAAACCACAACAAAATCGCACTGAATTTTTGCCGAAAATTCCCCTTGACTGTGAATGGTCAAGATTACGAGACATTTATCAATGATGTGCGCCTGTGGATACCCTTAACTCGCCGCTACGTCTATCCCGATATCATGGTCATTCAAGGAGAACCAAAATATCAAGAAAGTAACAAAACAATTGTTACAAATTCTCTGATAATCGTCGAGGTTTTATCCAATTCAACCAAAGATTACGATCGCGGTGGCAAATTTCTCGCCTATCGCTCAATTCCTGAATTTCAGGAATACATTTTAATAGACCAATATAGCTATCATATTGAGCAATTCGCCAAAAACTCTAATGGCAAATGGGTATTAACAGAGTATGACTCAGAGGAATCGGTATTAACCCTGGAATCAGTAGAATTCCAAATGCCACTCAGAGAGATTTATGAACGAATTAATTTTGATGTTAAAGACGAAGAAGTGAACGAGTCAATAACTGAAATTCAAGGATAACATCGAGTCCGCGTTTAGCATTACAATAATTCATGAAAATCCGCGACGCAAGTGAAAGCGACTTACCAGCAATAGTTCAAATATACAATGCAGCCATACCAGGGCGATCGGCTACAGCAGATTTAGAACCAATCTCCGTCGAAAGTCGGCTGGCTTGGTACAGAGAACACTCCCCTGATTCCTTACCAATTTGGGTAATGGAATCAGAACAAAATATCATTGGCTGGCTGAGCTTGCAGCGTTTTTACGGGCGCGCCGCCTATCAGCATACAGCAGAAGTTAGCATTTACATCACGCCCGATCGCCAATGCTGCGGAGTTGGACAAAAATTACTCCAACACGCAATTCGGCGCTGTCCAGAATTAGGAATTAAAACCTTAATCGGCATAATTTTTGCCCACAATCAACCCAGCTTAAAATTGTTCAATAAATTTGGATTTCAGACTTGGGGACATCTACCACAAGTCGCCGAACTTGATGGAGTAGAAAGAGATGTAGTAATTATCGGTTTGCGTTTAAACAAACCATAAACTAGCCAGAGAGAAACCGAAATGGACAGGCGGGAACACCGATGGAGTTTTGGCTGAATGCAAATTTTATTTAAGAGAATTTGAAAGTCACTAAATAATTTGCTATAATTATGAATAGCAGCACCCAAGTGGTATTGCTAACCCCACAGAAAAGGTTAGAGGAGTTAAGTCAAATGCCAAACAAACTCCAAGTTAAAACACAATCAGTCGGATATAGCGACTTTTACTGGAACCGCTTTAGTCCGAGAGTTGCTACTATCAGCAGCATCCGTAACGCCAATCACTGGGAGAGTGGATTTATCACTTATATTGCCTATCCCAGAAAAGTTGAAGCTATAGCAGCAATGAAATATTTACTGTTGCATCAACAAGTTACGGATGTAGATATGCGAAAAGCCAAACGGATGAAAGCAAAAGGTATTCGTTGGGAGCTAAAAATACGGGGTTTAGCTTTTAATCAAGTGCTGAAGTTTGCGACTATGGACATAAATGACGAGTTGATTATATCCCCGGCAGTTGAAACCGGGGCAACCACGGGGCCAAGAGCCCCTACCAAAAACAATGTCCGCGCAACGCGAGACTGAACAATAAAGGGATATTAAAACAAAATTTAGTATCAGTACCCAAAAGTAATCTAAAAATTCCCACTCCAGGGTACTGATATTAAATCGTAAAAATTGACTTGACGCAACCGCTCCAATTCCTCTATCCATTCTTGTTCAGCGAGGACTTGTTGGTGATATTCTACAGCTTCTTCACAATGACTCGCCACATTCGTATTTTCCCACATATTCAGTGCAATGCGACGGCGCTTCATGCTGATAATTTGCTCGATGCACGCCAGAGCCGATCGAATTACTAAAGGTGCGCGATAAACATTTTTTTCCGACAACTCATTTAGATGAAATAAATGGGAAATTTGATTGAGTTGATGGGGATATTCTATCAAACTATCTTGTAATTTTAATATTAACTCAGAAGGCGCTATTTGTAAATAGCTTTTATGCAATATTTCGGCATTCAAAATCTGATGCCACAAAAATCTATGGTGAGAAAGGCTAAACTGCACTTCTCTAGCTTCTATGGATTCTCTGACATCTTGGCGATATTCTGGACAATGCAAGTAAATCTGCAACAATTGCGCTTCTGCTTCTTCTAAAAGACTTCTGGCTACGGCGGAAAAAGTTTCATGGGAGCGATTTTTGAGGCGGCTTGTAGTCTGAGTTTTGTATTGTTTATTTGGCTTGAGTTTTTTTCTAATTAACAGTGGCATTGTCAAGGATTCATCTTGAATCAGCCTTTTACCCCAATCGCTAACTACTTGATTTAGCAAGCTTTCTGCTAGCATTTTTGTCAACTTAAACTCTCCTTTACTTAGAATTTCGGCGGATTTTTGGAGGTAATGTGCCAGTTGATTGTCATCAGTAATTTTTGTCAATAAATGCACAATATTTTTAGTGATTCTTTGATAAATATCAGCTTGTTTTAAATCTTGGTTGACCAACATTCGTTGTAGTTGCCAGTCCAGCCACAAAGGAGCTGTTTTTAGCAATTCTCGATATTGTTCGGCTGAGTAGGTTTTGAGAAATTCATCGGCATCTTTGCCGTCGGGAATGTTGAGAACTCTTAGTTGTACTTCTCCTTGATAGGCGAGTTTTTCTATTTCTCCAATCGCCCTTTCTGCTGCTTGATTTCCGGCTTTGTCGGCATCGAAATTGAGGATAATTTGTTTGGAGTCTGTGTAGCGTAATAACTGCCGCACTTGATCTAGGCTGAGGGCTGTACCGAGGGAGGCGACGGCGTTGCCAATGCCCGCTGCATGAAGGGCGATCGCATCAAAGTACCCCTCTACGACGACGGCGGCATCTGCTTTGCTAATGGCGATTTTAGCTGTATCTAGGGCAAATAAAGTTTTGCCTTTGTCGAATAGTTCTGTTTCGGGAGAATTGAGATATTTTGGTTGTTCGTCGCCGAGACTTCTGCCACCAAAACCGATGACTCTACCTTGGGTGTCGCGAATGGGAATCATCACGCGATGGCGGAAGCGGTCGTAATAGCCACTGCCTCCTGATTTGCGTGGTACAATTAATCCTGCTTGTTCTACTAACTGGGCTGGATAGTGCTTTTGTTCTACTAAATAGCTGTAGAGTGTTTCCCAACCTTGGGGTGCATAACCTAACTGAAATTGTTGGATAGTTTCTTCGCTAAGCTGGCGATTTGATTTGAGATAGGCTAGGGTTTCTTGTCCTTGGGGTTGTCTTAAAGCGTGTTCGTAAAACTTGGCGGTGAGGGCTGAAATTTCATAGAGTTGTTCTCGCAGAGAAATTTGGCGCTGTAATTCTTGTCTATGTTCTGGTTCGACTGTTTTGACTTGTACTTGATAGGTTTTAGCTAAGTCTAATACTACTTCGCTAAAAGAGCGTTTCTCTAATTCCATGAGAAACTTAAAGGCATTTCCGCCAGCGCCACAGCCGAAACAATAGTACATTTGTTTGGCTTGGTTGACGGTAAAACTGGGAGATTTTTCGTCGTGAAATGGACACAAACCTACGAATTCTTTGCCTCGTTTTCGCAAGACGACGCGGCCGGAAATGACATCTACTATGTCTGCTCTTTGTTTGACTTCTTCGATGGTTTCGGGATGTAGCCGTGGAACTTGCATAGGGATGTTTGAGTAAAGCTAAGCAGTAATTTTATTGTAAGATGTTGACACTAACTGTAAGGAGTCTGGAAAATAATGCGAATTTTAATGATGGGCGGTACTCGATTTATCGGGGTTTATCTGACTAAGATTTTAGCAGCACAAGGGCATGAGGTGGTACTGTTTAATCGTGGCAATAAGCCAGTACCAGTTTCAGGAGTGCAGCAAATTCAGGGCGATCGCACTAATGTCGATGGACTAAAAGAACAATTATCGACTCTTGAGTTTGATGCCGTTTTTGACAATAACGGTCGGGAACTGAGCGATACAAAGCCTTTAGCTGAAATATTTAAAGGGAGGGTGCAGCACTTTATTTATATGAGTTCTGCGGGGGTTTATTTGAAATCCGATCAAATGCCTCATATTGAAGGGGACGCTACCGATCCCAAAAGCCGACATTTGGGCAAATTTGAAACCGAAAGTTACTTGGCAGAGTCCGGTTTACCTTGGACTTCAATTCGCCCGACTTACATTTATGGCCCCCAAAATTATAACGATTTAGAGGCTTGGTTTTTCGATCGCATTGCGCGCGATCGCCCGATTCCGATTCCTGGTAATGGAATGCACTTCACGCAGTTAGGGCACTGTCAGGATTTGGCTAGGGCGATGGCGGCGGTTTTGGGGAATCAAAGGGCGATCGGGCAAATTTACAACGTTTCGGGCGATCGATTTGTCACCTTTGATGGCTTAGCCCGCGCCTGCATTTTAGCCGCCGGCAAATCAGCAGATGCTATTAAGATTGTACACTACGATCCAAAACAATTTGACTTTGGCAAAAAGAAAGCTTTCCCCATGCGATTACAGCACTTTTTTGCCTCAGTGAACAAAGCTGTCACCGAACTTAACTGGCAGCCAGAATTTGACCTAGTTTCTGGGTTAAAAGATTCTTTTCAGAATGATTATTTAGTTTCGGGAAGAGACAAAGCGGAGATTGATTTTTCAGTAGACGATCAAATTTTGAAAGCGATTTAAACAGTCCTGGACGCATGGGGAATCAAAAACCCGGTTTCTACGTGAATATTTGTCGAAAAAAACGACAATTTTTGGAAGAAACCGGGTTTTTTGCATCCTGGATTATTAAACCGAGCTCAAATCCGGCTGATTCAAATTATGACTTGGTGGCATATTTTATCGGCCGGAAGTCTTGGGTGGTTGCTGATTTGCGGGAATCCCAAAATCCTGCTGAGGGAAAATAGCACCCTGATGCTGTTGCGATCGCCCTTGGAGTTTCTTTATCCCCAGAATCGAGGGGGCTGCTAACCCAGATTTGGGAGCGAGGAGATATATACCTTACCAAAAATTTGGGTCTAAAGATGGATGGCAATCAATCCGAATTATGAAACCATAATAGCGATACCGTTAAAAATTTAGAGGGCCACTGCTAAGCGGACGGTAGATCGCTGATACTGAGCCTATTTGTGCTGGTATAAACGTTAAAAAAGAGGGAGATTTCATGGAGAATACGTTATTCGATCGCACATTCCGGGACAGCGAAGGCAAAATTACGATCGCTCAACCACCAAATTTACCACTAATTGTCTGGATTCTAGCTAGTTTATTAAAGCTGGTTTTTACCACGGGAAAAGTTAATTTAGGGTTGGAACTACTAGCTTTTGGTTCCTTGTTTACTTGGGCTTGGGAAGAATTATTTCTAGGCGTTAATTACTTTCGGAGAGCATTAGGTCTAATTGTGCTTGTTGGTCTGATGGCGTGGAAAATCCAATAACCAGGTAAGCGGACATAAACTCCCCAGCCAGATAAATCTAATTTTTTTCTCCGACTGCTAGCACTTTTTACTCCTTTTAAATCTATAGCCTGTCTCAACGATTCCTACAGACTTATAGGGTAGTCCTGGGTGCATCATTAGTGTGCTATTAGGATTTTGGCAAGAGCATAGATTTCAGGCATATTAATTCGTCCATCAGAACGACTTTCTATAATTCCAAGTTGAAGTAGATATTGCAAAATTCCTTCAGGGTTAGTTACAGGTGGTTGTTTTTCAGGAATCCATGTAGTTGATTTTACCCTCTCTAAAAATACTTCCTTTGACATGGGAGCGCTCAGATTTACTAAGCTCATTTTGAGAGATTCTAGCCAAGGATACTCTTCCTGTAATTCCAGAATTCTATCATCTGAAGTATTCATTAAAGCCCCTTGTAAATCAGAGGGTTGCAAGAGTAGCGTATTTTGTTCAACGGTCGAGTGCTGTTGTATTCGACTTTGTGCAGCTAGGGCAAATAACTTGAGAAAAGAACGCGGCGCAATTCGACCACCAGCATCCTGAAGGTGATTGGGAATCCAGCGATAGGTAATTCCTTTTTTAGCATTAGCCCCCATATACTTACCAATCATCCTTTCGATTAGCTCTTCAAACAATTTTTCATTTGATGTTGCAGTCCAGCCCAAGCCCATTTTATTTTCAACAATCAACCCTGGGATATTTTGCAAATATTCTGTCATTTCAGTACCAGAGTTCGCAAGTCGTTTGACCAAAAGTTGGTAAAGCCATGAATGTTTCCATTCCAATCGAATTTGATGGGCTTGTAATTTGGAAGCATCAGGAAAACTCAAAAAATCATCTCGAAATAGATCGGTACGCAAAAAGATTTTGGGTCGTATTCTGTCCCAACGTCGCCATCGATCGAGCCACAAAGCTAAAAGTTCACGAATTGGACTTGCTAAAGCAGTATAGGAAGCAACTAATCGATCTAATTCATCATAATTGACAAATAACCAATCATCTGTTTCAATGAGTTTTTGATCTAATTTATCTAAGATAGAATTTAAATTTTCAAGATTTTGATTGACAATAAGTATACGTTTTTAATCTATACAACTATTGTAACAATCATTACGATTATCATAATCTATAGCAATTATAAATGAGTCGTAAATATTTTTACCCCACCCCAACCCTCCCCTTACTAAGGGGAGGGAGTAAGAAATTCACAAATGATTTAGGATTGCTATATCAAATTTTGAATTAACAAACATAGGTAAGTATCATGTGGATTAATTGGATGGCAATTATTGGTGTTTTCATCGTAGTCAGCTTGGGAATTATTGCCATTTATGGGAGCTATCGCTGGCAGTCAGATACCGATCGCCTACGAGCCAAATTAACAAATGGACGGCGGACAATTAAGCCCCCAATCTACGACCAAAAAGAAATTGAAGGCTTACCAGCCCCCGTACAGCGATTTTTTCGGACAGTAATTAAGGACGGACAACCCATCGTGGCTGCGGTTAAACTCTCTCAGCAGGGACAGTTCAATTTGAGTGAAACGGAAGATAAGTGGATGCCGTTTACCGCCACTCAAATTGCGATCGCTCAACGTCCGGGTTTTGATTGGGATGCACGCATCCAGATGGCTCCTGGAGTGAATGCCTTTGTCCATGATACATATCTGTTAGGAGAAGGCAGCTTACACGCATCATTACTCGGTCTTTTCACCGTTGCAAAAATGCACGGTGCGCCTGAAAACAATCAAGGTGAATTATTGCGATTCTTTGCTGAGGCTACTTGGTATCCCACTGCACTATTACCCAGTCAGGGTGTACTCTGGGAGGCGATCGATGATACCTCAGCACGGGGTACCCTGACGGATGGTACAACAACTGTGTCCCTGGTGTTTACTTTTAATGCTGAAGGGGCGATCGCTACTATTCGGGCCCAGGCTCGTTATCGCGACAAGGTGACTGCGATGCCTTGGTGCGGTCGATTCTGGGAATATTCAGTTCGGAATGGGATGCTGATTCCCTTAGAAGGCGAAGTGGGATGGGAATATCCAGAAGGCACTAGGCTCTATTTTAAAGGAAGAATTACAGAGATTAATTATGAGTTTGCATCGTGAGGGAGAGCGATCGCCAGAAATATCAAAATCAAAATACTGGAGGCAATTATGAGTAAACAAATTTCTTTCAAGATGACGTTTCAAGGACAAGGTGACTGCGATGCCTTGTTGCGCTCGATTCTGGGAATATTCAGTTCGGAATGGGATGCTTATTAGTAGCCAACTAATTCATAGATTCTTCACAGGTTCTTCATCTTTGTTCAATATTATGAGAGACACTCCATGTTGTGCTCATTTTTAAGGATGAAGTCTATGAAATGGCAACAATTAATTTTGGCTTTTATTGCCACTATTTGCTTAATATTTGCAGGCAATGCCCTGGCGCAGACTGATATCAATATCAACAATACTAACCTGATTCGCTTTGGTGGCAGCGTCACCGTACCAGAGAACCAAGTAGTCGAAAATGCCCTTGCTTTTGGCGGGAGTGTTACAGTATCCTCGAAGGGCAAAGTTTTGGATACTGCGATCGCGTTTGGCGGGGATGTCCTTCTGAAACAAGGAGCGCGGGTAGAGGGTGATGCTTACTCCTTTGGTGGCAAAATTATACAGGAACCAGGTGCGATAGTTGGTGGTGAACGCGCTACATTCAGCGATCGACATGGCATGATGTATGGGTCCGATCGAGGCAGAAGTAGCTTTTTCGTGCACTATTTCTTCAGTGCCATTTTTAGAGCTTGTTCCGCAGTAGTAGCAGCTATTCTGGGACTGATTATTTTGCATACCAGTCCTCAGTTCCTACCTTCTTTGGCGACAAAACTGCGTCAACACCCCGGTTTGACTGCTCTATGGGGGATTGGGGCGATCGTCTCCTTTGTCTTTGCCGGTGTATTTTTAGCACTAACGCTCATTGGTATTCCTCTGATTCCACTCCTGAGTCTGACTGGGGTGATGACGGCTCTAGTTGGATCGTTAGGTGTGGCACTTTTTGTCGGTCAAGCCCTAGTTAGTAAAGGCGATCGATCGTTACAGCAGCAGTTCTTGATAGGTTTGGCAATCTTGACAGTTCTAACACTAATTCCATTTTTCGGAGGCTTAGTAGTTTGCCTAGTCAATCTATTCGGCTTGGGTGCGCTCTTGCTGTGGCAATTTGGTAGAGAAAAACCCCAAATAGCTACTGAGTGAATAGGGTGGCATAAATGTTCATAATTCGCTTTTAGTTTCGGGATTAAAGAAGATTTCCGATTGCCGATCGCGGGAACGCTATAACGCCTTTATGTAGTGAATAATTAGGGACGCTCTACCTCTCAAGATATTCTAATCTTAAACCTAAGATAGATGGTGAAAAAAACAGATTGTGAAATAATTAATGTATCAAATAGTTATTTGATGTTTTCACCCATTGAGTAGATGAGGTAATTAACAACAAAGAGTTTGATGACTGGAAAGCAATTTAATAAGACAATCAACAATTCCCCTAAACTCTACATAGTAGAGAAAACATCATGAGTACGACAATTGACAACTTCACTCAACAACTTCATGACAATTTAGAAGCCGTTGAAAACAGGGCGAAATCGCTAAAAGAAAGCGTGGAATCTGCGACTAAAAACACTCAAGCTGAGCTTCAAGCGAAAATCGACGAAATGAAGACAAATCTAGAAGCTAAGAAACAAGAATTTGATGAGTATCGGGCAAAGCTTAAAACTCAATTTGACGAAAAAGAATCTGAGGTGAAGTCGAACGTCGAGGAATGGAAAGCGAGTCGGGAAGTCAAGAAACTCGAACATCGAGCGGATAAAGCTGAGGACTATGCCACTACAGCAATCTTATTCGCAATGGCGACCCTAGAAGAAGCTCAAGAAGCAACTTTGAAAGCAATTTGCACGAGACTAGACGCAACAACTGCTGCGGGAAATACGGAGAAGTAAGACAGGATTAAACGATTAAAGCAAGCTAGTCGGGGAGTTGATTGACACTGAGATGTTGCAGCATTCTCAGTCAGCCTGCTATTGGAGCGAAGCGGATGCTAGATAGAATCAGTCATGAAATGAGTATGTCGATCGCTGTCTAAGGTGTTGAACTAACAGCAATAGCCTAGAAGATAGCTGTATGGACGATGCCAACCATACAGCTATCTTCTATTTAATTCCAGTTTGGCAATTACTAACTATTAAGATTAAAATACCAAATTTTCACCAATCCGATCGCAAAAATGGGTGGAAACCCCCTTCCTAAAAGGACGGATTTAATTGTAAAATTTTGTTGCAATACCAGCTATTTGGGGAAAAACAAGTTACCCTAAAATAGGAGGTCAATTCCTATGATTAGCTTGGGATGGTGGAATTTAGTTATTATCATTACAGTTGCTTGGTTTCTCAAATATAATTGGCGATTAGACCGCGACCAAACAGCATGGCAAAATTCTTTATTTTTAAAAGCTCCCACTCTCCAAAAGTTTAGTCAGTTTTGTTCTCGACCTATCGTTAGCTGGATTTTCCAAGCTGTCATTATATTAGCTGTCACCAGATTCCTGTGTTATACAATTTGGTTAGTTTACGATTTGACCAATCGACCAGACCCTCCTTACTGGGATTTCAAGTGGTTTTATGTAGCAAGTAAATTAGCCCACGATCACTTGAGTCCTTTTAATGTCGAAGTGTTTAACCAAGGTTTTTGTCGAATCACAAAAGTGTGTGGGCTGATTCCATCTTTTGTTTATCCACCTAATATCATTCCTGTCATCTGGTTTCTTGGTTATTTTCCGATGAAGACTGCATTCACAATCTGGACTGTGCTGCATCTTATCGCCACAGGTTTTGTTTTATGGGGAGCGAATATCCTGTTGGAGTCGCAGTCACGAGCTTTGAGGACTATTTGCAGTATATCAGTGGCATTTCTCTACGGTTTCGTCTTCGATTTGCAAGTTGGCAATGTGGCAACTTTTATTGCTATGCTGCTGTTGTGGATGTTTATTTTAGCTCGAAATAATAGGGATTTACCCGCAGGGATTTTATTGGGAATTGCCCTGTTTAAACCCACCTTAGTTGTATTATTTATTCCTTATTTTATCATTAAAAAGCGATTTTATCTAGTTTTTGTATCCATAATTACGGCAATTATTCTAGCATTGTTCGGTTTAGCAATATCCGGTAATTCCTTAACAGGATTTCTACAGGATGCGATTCGTGGATTTCCACTGTGGCTCAACGATCCATCAAATAATCCTTATATTTCGATGAGTCGCATCGATTTAAGGGTGGTGGGGCCGAGATTTTTCCCCCAGAGTCCCTTCGCGGCGAAGCTATTTTCGGATTTAATTATTCTGGTGTTGGTTGGTTTAGTGAGTTGGTATTTTTACCAAAAACAATCTGGAACTGGGGTGCATCCCATCTTTGCAAATATATTCGTAGGGGCGAAGCATGACCGCAGTAAATCTCTAGTTCTCACTAATAAATTGTCTGCGGTCATGCTTCGCCCTCACAAAATTGAGATGCACCCTCGCACTGCTTGGTCAAAAAATATTGATTTACCGGAAATGGTGTTAGTTTCTTGTTTGAGTATTGGCATAAATTATTCTCAGCCAACCAGTTCTGTGATGTTAGCACCGGCGGTGGTTTTTTTTCTGAACGATTTATGTTTTCAGATTAAAAATTGTGTCTTTTATGGCAAGAGAATGTCTGTTTGGTTATTGGGAGTTGGCTGTCTCCTGATGCAAACTGCGGTGATTCATGCTGGGTTGTTGGTGTTTCTGGGAAAGCGGTGGAACTGGAAGGATGGGGAATTGCCTTATTTGTTGAAAGTAACTGTTTTTTCATTGCCGAGTTACGCGGTTTTAGGGATTACGTTAAGTGTTTTGGTTTTAGCAATGACATCTGTTGGTCAAAAACAGGTTGTTGAATTTGACCGATCGCCCTCAAGCAGCAAATAGACATTCATCTGGCGAAGAGTAAGTAATCGGTAGTGTATTCACTATGTCATTTTTCGCGATCGGGCTCGTCCTCCTCATAAACCATTAAATCCCCCGGCTGACAGTTCAGTGCTCTGCACAAAGCGCTGAGAGTGGCTTCGTCGATTCGGGTGAGTCGGCGACGGGTTTTGAGTCTAGAAAAGGAAGTTGGGTGCATCCCAATTAAAGCAGCCAACTCTTTATTGCTGATATTACGCTCGGCCATTACAACTGCTAATTTCCAACGGATCACTGCTGACGCTCAACTGCTGGCCATGATATTGCAAGCTGATGTTAGCATCCTACAACCTTCAGTATTCGTCAGTCAACCGCTGCGGTAAATTATTTATCTGGAACAGTTGACTAAATGCAGAGAATGAACTAGACTCAGGATGTACAAACGGAAAAGCGATCGCCCCCTAGCCTAGAAAACTCAAGGGCGATCGCAATTCCACTATTCGTGTAATTCAAACCCTATGATATCACAGCCAAAGTCCGTTCCCGAAATGCTCCGGGAAGAAATTCCTGATGTACCTCAAGGCAAAAAACCGATTCGTTTGTTGTTGTGTGGCGTTCCCAAAGCGGTAGAAAGCATCGTTAATCTGCTGCACGTTTTGGGTTTTGCACAAGTTGGAGAGTGGAGCCCGCCTCTACCTTCGCCTCTAGCGGGTGAGGTGATGCGGATTTTAACTCGTTACTGGAAAGAATGATTGTTTAAATACCAAAGAAACCGGGTTTTTCACGACAGTTAAAGGCTCTCATGCAGTATTTCGGAAAAAACCCGGTTTCTGCCTCCACGACTATCATTTTACCACTTAGTCTGCGGAGGCAGACTTCGCTTGTGTAGAAGCGGTTTCAACCGCCGAATAATACAGGCCATATGTGTAGAAGCGGTTTCAACCGCCGAATAATACAGGCCATAAATACCCCCGATTTACTATTCTAATGACATTCGATAGCGCATCCAAAAACCATAAAATATAACCAACACCAACCATCCCGACACATAGCAAAACCCAGGAAGCGCAACATCAATATTGGGTAAAGACTGGGCGTTGACTTCAATCAATTGATTAATATATGGCTCAACAAAATTACCATGAGCATCTTCTAATGCTTCGCGTTGTTTGATTCTATCTTCCTGGGTAGCCATAATTCACCTCGTTTTGTGCTTATGAGGTAAATTGTTTTTTTGGGCTTTTACCCAATCAAGCAAAAAGCAAAAATTCTGAAACCCTTGTATAATCGGGGTTAAGCGCTTGGGCAAACCAACTGGTTTGGGCAAACTTGCCCAAGCGACGATGAATTTTATTCAAAAGGTAGCGATGGGACGAAAATACGCGAAAAACGCCACCACAAAAAATAACGTCTTCAAACTGGTTGAGGCGTTACTCGCCCTCGCGAATGAGGAAATTGCCGTGCCGGGGGATAAGCTGAAAGCTACCTTCAACGTGGAATGGGGGGTAAAGGAAGATGAGTTGCGGGTATCCGGGAAGGTTCAGGTTCAGCAAAAACGCAACAACAAAACCCAAACCGTTGAGAAAGGGACAACTAAGGATGATTTATGGGCATTGGTGGAATGTTTCGGAAAGGCATTAGAACTCTCTCAACCCAAGGATGAAAAGAATGTCGATAACGCCAAGAGAAGAGGAGATGCAATCCAAGATGTTCTCGACTGTCTGAAAGACTTAGGTATACTTGTCCTTGAACCTAGTGCAAGAAATCAAGGATTTTGGAAATTTTCGCTCAAGCTAAAGCATCAAACTGCCGAGAAAAAAGATAATTTAGAAGTAATTGAGGAAAAGTGGAAGGTTAAAATTGGGTCTGTCACAGTCGAGATATCCCATGAAACCCCTAAACCTAAAGAAGAAACTATAAACTGGCAAGAAATCTGCCGCCAAAACCTCGCGCTACAAAAAGAACTCACCACCAACCTCTTCACCAACGCCAGCGGGATGACTCCGCAACTCGATGGCGTTTATGTTCCCTTAGCCATTGTCCAACGCCAAAAACCCAAATCTCAGCCAAGGAATCAGCCAGAAGAAAAGGAAAAAGAAACAGAAAAACTGATTCCCATTGCTGAAGAACGCTTTTTTGAGGATGTGTTGCGACAAGGGAAAAGCGACATCAGTCAAGGGCGAAAAATTGCGATTATTGGCGAACCGGGTGCGGGGAAAACCACGCGGTTACAGAAGATTGCTGATTGGATTTTAGAGCAAGAATTGGGGTTGCCGATTTGGATAGATTTAGCTAAATTAAGGGAGCAAAATATCTGTGAGTATTTGGAAAAAGTGTGGTTGTCTCGGTGTCAAGGAGAAGTGACGCGCGGTGATTTAGAAGCACAAATTAGTAGGGTTTGGTTGTTGCTGGATGGTGTGGATGAAATGACGCACACTCAAGGAATGCAGCAGTTGGGGAAAGATTTATTAAGGACATGGGTGCAGGCGGCGCGGGTAGTGGTGACTTGTCGGGTGAATGTTTGGGAGGCGGATCAAAATGCTTTTTCGGGGTTTGATGTGTTTAGCAATTTGGAGTTTAATGCGGAACAAGTGACGGAGTATATTCGCCGTTGGTTTGCGGGGATGGGGGATGCTGCGACGGGGGAGAGTTTGGAGTCGGCGTTAGCAGAGTCGGAGAATTCCCGTCTCAAGGAGTTGATTCAAAATCCGTTGCGGTTGTGGATGTTGTGTCAAATTTGGAGTTTGAGAGACGGAACTTTACCGGATACTCAGGCTAAATTATATGCAAGTTTTATTAAGTATTTCTATCGCTGGAAAGAGCAGATTATCAAAAGCTACGCAAAGCTATGTGGAAAAACTCAGGGTGAGTGTCAGAAACTTTTACATGAAGCGTTAGGAGAATTAGCAAAAGCTGCAATTGATGGGAAATCTGGTCGTTTTCGCTTGTCCTATCAGTTAGTTAGTGAGTATTTAGGAGAACGCAGCGATGAAACGTCTTTATTATCATTGGCGTTATCTCTGGGATGGTTGAATCGGGTAGGTATCGATATTGACGAACCTGAAGAATCTGTCTATGCGTTTTATCATGCGACATTTCAGGAGTATTTTGCGGCGTTGGCGGTGGATGATTGGGATTATTTTTTACCTCGGAATCATGTTGATTTTCCGGTGGTGGGGAAGGAATATCGGATTTTTGAAGCGCCGTGGAAGCAGGTGATTTTGCTGTGGTTAGGGCATGGGGATATTGCGAATGAGGAGAAGGAGGGGTTTATTGAGGCGTTAGTAAATTTTGAGGATGGGTGTGGGGAATGGAAAGAATGGAATCTTAAGATAGTAGATAAAGGATTTTATGAATATCGAGCTTATTTTCTCGCTGCATCGTGTACCGGAGAATTTGGTGAGTGTAGTCAAATTAATGATATTATCAGTGGAATTGTCAAGTTAATTTTTGATCCTTTTGATGAAAATAGGCAGAAGTTGGAGAAACCTCACCCTCAGATTGTAAAATTTGCCAAAAATGTACTAAAGGAGAGCTTTCGACCTTTGGTTATTGCTTTTTTAGTTGAAATTATTCAGATATCTGAAAATGAATCTATTCGCAGAGAAGCAGATTATTTATTAGAAGAAATTGAACCTAACCATCAAGCCATTATCGGGTATCGTAAAATGGCAAAAGCAAGATTAGAGCAAAAAATTAAAGACTTAATTCAAACCATTGATGATGTCAAAATACTTTTACGACAAAAATATGATGGTAATGAAAAAACAACAGATCGATCAACTTATACATCTCCTGATTATCAGGAACAAATAACTAGCGTAGATAATTTTATACAAGATAATGTAGCCAACACTCCTATAATAAATGACAAAGAAAATACCGATGAATTATTTGCAAATATAAACTCGATTATAGAAAATAATTTTCGACACTTGATATCAATTATTGAACCTAAAAATATGTTGTTTCCTTTGTTCGGATCGCCGAAAATTTCTATCAAATTACTAATAATTTATCTTGAGCAAATCCCAGACCAATTAGATGCCATAATCGAATTGGTAGGTAATTTTTTAGAATTTATATGCGATTGCCTTTGGTGGGGTAGCCAAATACCCTACCCCGACTTCTACCGCGCATGGCACGGTTTAACGGAAACCCAAACCTCCCCCCTCGTCCAAACCCTCAACCTAGCCCAACTCCCCAAACTCCTGCAAATCCAACTCACCGAAACCAACCTCCACCAAAACCTCCAAGTCTTTTGCATCGACACCAGCAAATTCATCGACACAGATAACCCCGCCCTCGAAATCTACGAACAATTCCTCGACCAAAACTGTCCCCAACGCCCCAACAGCGAACCCGAAACCCTCCCCCAACTCAAATCCTACTGGAATCGACTCCGCCGCGACAGCGACAAACACCCCATCCTCATCTTCTACCAAGACCCCACATCCCCCGCCGCCCAAAGTTTGAGCCCTACTTTCCTCAATGCCCTTACCCGCTTCGACGGTACAATCTGTCTCATCACCGACTCACCTCACCCACCCCTGCAAACGTTCTCGCCCCATGACCCCGATTTACTGCAATCTGTCGTAAATTGGCTCAAAAGAGTTCATTTAGAGTCCTGAGTTATGATAGTCGGGAGTTGACTGTTGACTGTCAGCAACTGAGGACACGGCAATGCCTATTGGTGTCAACAAACACGTCAAACTTAGTATCAGTCTGCTGTCGGACGATTAAGCCTCGATCCCCCCTAGCCCCCCTTAAGAAGGGGGGGACAAGATCCCGATCAAAGTCCCCCTTCTTAAGGGGGATTTAGGGGGATCGAGACTTAGGTAAAAGCGATATTTTTAAAGGGTTTTCAGTAATATATTTTGGAGTCAAGGTTATGAAATTTGTTGTTTGCATCAATAACCAAGACTATTCAGCTTCTTTAGAAGTCCGCAAAATTTATCAGGTTTTGCCAGACACTGATGCCAATACTCATCAAATGATTCGCGTCATTGATGAATCGGGAGAAGATTACTTATACCCAAGTCGTTATTTTATGCCAATTGAACTCTCAGAACCCGTCCAACAAGCTCTTGTTGCTTCACACTAACCAAAGAAACCGGGTTTTTCGCAGTTTCTGGGAGGTGTGGCGAAGTATTCTGGAAAAAACCCGGTTTCTGGCCTCCCGCGATTTGAGATAAAATATAAACAACCCCTCAACATAACGAACAATGACTCTAGCTAACTATCAACTTTCCCTAAACTTTGAACAAATTTTAGCCCTAGTCAAACAACTGCCCTATCCAGAAAAATTGCAGTTATGTCAAGAACTGGAAAAAGAAGTATTAAACAGTAAATTAACTGTTTTTACAGAAGCCCTAGAAGATATAGGAATGGAAAATGCTATTAAAGAAGGCGAAAATACTGAAACAGTCAGTCGCGATCGAATCTTCCAAATTCTCAAACAACAACCATGAATATTGAATTTAGAAAGAGTTTTGAAAAGGATTTGCTCAAGATTCTTGATGCGGATTTGTTTGAAAGAATTCGGGAAGCGATAGAAGAAGTTGAGAATGCAGAAAAATTAAATGAAGTCAGCAATGTTAAAAAACTTAAAGGTGATGGAGACTACTATCGAATTAGAGTGGGAGATTACCGAATCGGTATTAAAGTTAATGATGGCATAGTCTCTTTCGTTAGGATACTGCACCGAAAAGAGATTTATAGATACTTTCCCTAATCATTGTTTTTAGCAGTTTCTAGGAGGTGTGACGAGTATTCAAGGGAAAAACCCGGTTTCTGGTCACTCGTGTGTTCAAGACTGGCGATTAAATCAATGCTAAAAGTTGGCTCAAAAATTCAATAAAATTTGCCAAAGCCGGAACCTGCTGCTGCGTCTGTTCGCTGACCCAATTATTATCAGCAATACTTGTTGTATTAGTTTTCCCTGGTTTGAGAACGCTGACACAGGAATAAATTTGCGCCAAAAGGGGTCTAAATCTGACTTTAATCCTTTCAACTCCTCCCGAAAATCTTTAAATCCCAAAAGCTTGAGAACCTTACCGACAAAAGCTTGGTCGTGGGGGCCTTCTACTCCAATAATGGCGTATTTCACACGCGCACCTCCTGACCCAAATCCTCCCGCAATCTTTGCAATCTTTCCCGTTCAATTCTAACTGCTTTAGTTTGTGACTCTTGTTTCTCTAAACGATAAAGAACTAAATCAGTGTCTGAATCGCTAGCATCTAAAATCGCATCAATTGCTTCTAAACTATGGGTAGTTGCAAATAACTGAACATTCATTTGCTTGCACCACTGCACAATCCAAGTAAATGAACTGCGAAGTGCGACCGTATGAATTGCTGTTTCTATCTCGTCAATTAGCAACACTCCACCTCTGACTTTTGTCAGCGTTAGAGCAATAAATAGCAAGCGACGTACTCCATCACCAAAAGAGCTTAATGGTGAAATTCCCACTTGTTTGTGATCGATATAGAGACTGCTACGATTGCCACCATGCGATAGAATCACTAAATCAATAATTCCTGAATCCATCACTTGCAATAGCTTAATCACTTCTGGCTTAAAACGCTGAAAAATAGCTTCTGAGAGCAAGCCAACTTGTGATTGTTCTATGCGGTGAGAAAAAGGTGTCACAGTATCAACTGACAGCATGGCATCTGAGCGAATTCGCCGATTCGTTAAACGCTCATTTTCCCAAATTTCAAAATATTCAGATAATTCATTGGGTGAATCCGATAGAATAGCTTTTAGCTCTATTTCTGCACCTCGCAAAGTATTGTCAAACCCAATATCTTCTGAGGATTGAATTTCGTCATCTTCTGATAATTCCACTCCATCAAATTCTTGGTAAATTGCCCTCGACTCTCTCACTGAAAACTTACCATTACCAGAAACGTGAGTTTCCATTTGGTTAAAATCTAATTGTTCTTCTTCTTCTTCTTTATTTTGAGGAAACAGCCATTTCAGTGCATCTAGTCTTGGCTTGCGAGAATATTTTATTTCTCGCCGCCACGATGTGTTTAGCCATTCCAGGGGATCTAAGGGGCGACAATAGGTTGATATCGCCTCTAAAACACTGGTTTTGCCTGAGTTATTCCCGCCAACCAAAATGTTAATTTGGCCCAAGTCCTGCAAGGTTAAATCTCGCAGGCCTCGGAACCGATGGATGGTTAAATTGTCAAGGTGTTTCATAAATCAGTGTAATGATACTTACAAGCCACGATCGCAATTTCGACCTCCGTGACTTGGTAAACTAAACGATGTTCGTTATCAATACGCCTAGACCAAAAACCACTTAACTCGTATTTCAGAGGTTCAGGTTTACCCAATCCTTCAAAGGGCGATCGGTCTATATCTTTAATTAATTCTACAATTTTGCGATAAATCTTTTTGTCTAATTTTGCCCATTCATTAAAATCTGCAAAAGCAGAGGATTCAAAAACAATTCTTCTGCTCATTGCAAATTCTGTAAGTTAACTTCAACTAAATTTTCTCGCTCTTTAACATTTTCAATAGCTTGCAAAAGTTTATGCTTGTTGACTTCTGATTGCAAAAGATATTCGGTTTCATCACATTCTGAAACAATTATTTCAATCTCTTTATTCCCAAAAGTCGCTTTGATTTGTTCTAAAAAATTAATATCGAGTTCACTGGCTTTTAAACGATAAACTGTTGACATCGTTTTTACCTATTTTTGATTATGATAATTATAGCGTTTTTAGTTGAATGATAACGAAGTATTCTCGGAAAAAACCCGGTTTCTGATAACCCACAAATCCTAGAAACCGGGTTTTTCGCAGTTTCTGGGAGGTGTGACGAGTATTCTGGAAAAAACCCGGTTTCTCGCCACCCATCCACTATTCATTGAAGGTGTTTTAGATACCTATGACTTGGCTACATAAGTCGATCGCACTTGCAACTCCTTCAACTGCTTCTCATCCACACTAGACGGCGCATTCGTCAACAAACACCCGGCTTGCTGCGTCTTCGGAAACGCCATGACATCCCGAATCGACTCCTCGCCAGCCAACAGCATCACCAACCGATCCAAACCGTAGGCTATGCCGCCGTGGGGAGGGGTTCCGTACTCAAACGCATCCAACAAAAAGCCAAACTTATTGTAAGCTTCCTCAGTCGATAAGCCGATCGCCTCAAACACCTTTTCCTGAACTTCCCGCTGATAAATCCGCAGAGAACCGCCACCGATTTCTGTACCGTTTAATACCAAATCGTAAGCTTGAGCTCTCGCTGTTTTCAAATCGGCAATATCGTCGGGATGCGGTGCGGTAAACGGGTGATGTAATGCTTCCAAACGCTTCTCATCGGCGTTCCATTCAAACATTGGGAAATCAGTCACCCACAGCAAATTCATCTTGTCTTTGTCAATAAATCCCAATTCGTTACCGACAAACAAACGCAATCTATCTAAAGTCTTATTGACAGTTATTGCGTCGGCTGCTGCGAATAACAACAAATGACCTGGTTTCGCCCCCGTGCGATCGAGCAATTCCTGTTTTTGCGCTTCAGTCAAATTATCCTTAATTGCGCCGATCGTATCAATTTCGCCATTCTCCCGCACCCGGATATAAGCTAATCCCTTCGCACCGGCTTCGCTGGCTTCCTTGAACAAATCGCCACCCGGTTTAATTCGCACGTTAGAAATCGCATCATTCCCGCCCGGAATCGGCAAAATTTTCACAATTCCGCCCGCAGCAATTGCACCGGAAAATACCTTAAATCCCGAATCTTTCATCAAATCGGAAACATCGACTAATTCCATACCGAAGCGAGTATCGGGTTTATCGCTACCGTAGCGATCCATTGCTTCGGCGTAAGTCAAACGCGGGAAAGGACAAGGCAATTCTACGCCTTTCACACTTTGAAAAATATTGCAGACTAAACCTTCATTTAATTCGATCACTTCTTCCACAGACATGAAACTCATTTCCATGTCCAATTGTGTAAATTCTGGCTGTCTGTCGGCGCGCAAATCTTCATCGCGGAAGCAGCGAGCAATCTGATAATATCTGTCAAAACCAGACACCATTAATAATTGTTTGAACAACTGCGGCGACTGCGGCAAAGCATACCATTCACCGGGATTGACGCGGCTTGGAACTAAATAATCTCTGGCACCTTCGGGAGTGGCGCGAGTTAAAATCGGTGTTTCAATTTCCATGAAACCTTCCACATCTTCGAGATGGCGGCGCATGGCTTTGACTACTTGGTGGCGAAGCTGTAAATTGCGACTCATGCGATCGCGCCGCAAGTCTAAATAGCGATATTTCAGGCGCAAATCTTCCCGCACGCTTTCATTTTCCGCCGTGGCTACCTGAAACGGTAACTGTTTGCGCACCGCATTCAACAATTCAATTTCGTCTGCATAAATTTCTACCTCACCCGTAGCTAATTTCGGGTTGAGGGAATCTGCGGGGCGGCTGGTGACTCGCCCGGTAATTTTGACTACGTATTCGTTGCGCAAAGCATCTGCTGCTTGATAGGAATCGGGGGTGCGTTGGGGATCGCTGACAATTTGCAATAAGCCCGATCGATCGCGCAAATCCAGAAAAATCACCCCGCCATGATCGCGGCGGCGATCCACCCATCCGTAGAGGGTGACAGTTTGTCCGATGTGTTCGCTTCGCAGTTCGCCGCAGTAGTAACTTCTCATGGTTGGGGGTTTATGAACTAAAAATAAGGCTTTTTGATTATAGCGCTTAGTGTCAAAACCTTTTATGAACAGGCAAGATGCCTGTTCCACAAGAAAATTCAATCTTTGTGGAACAGGCCGGAAAGCCTGTTGCTCAAAATGCTGCAAAATATGAGTTTAATGCTTCTTGTCAAAAAACTTGGTCAGCGCATTCCATGCAGACTTCGACGCATCCGTCAAGCGACTGCCGATCGACTCAATTTCCCCAACCACAACGTGCCAATTTTTTTCAGTTTCTTTCTGAATTTGGTCAACAGCTTGTTCAATGCGATCGCGTTCGATCAACTTATTTTGTTCTACCGCTTCTCGCGCTTGGCGAACCGCTTTCAAATAGGCCTCGCGACTGACTTCGCCTGCATCTTGCACTTGTGATTGCGCGCGAGTTTTGATCGCATCAACCACCAGCCAATTTTTCTCTGCTTCTTTTTGAATCAGCCCCACTGCATCTGTCATTCTTTCTTTGGCGATGGTCTTATTTTTGGCGAGGGCTACCTGGGCTTTCTGCACAGCTTTTAAGTAAGCTTCACGGGTGAGATCGCCGGCTGCTTGTACCTCTGCGGCTGCACGTTTTTTAATCGCTTCAAATAATACAGCAGTTTCTGCGATCGCCTCTTCTGTAGCTTCGGGCATCTCCTTTTTGACGATCGCAGTCGTTTCGGGAGTTACATCTATAATTGTTTCTTCGGTCATATTTGGATCTGTCATATGAATCATCTCCTGATTAGCAAACGTTTTGAAAAAAGTCCACAGTCTTTAGGCAGATTTTGTGTGTAGCGCCCAAATCAATTCTGGCGATCGCTTGTTTACATTGTAGTATTTATATCATGAAAGCTCATGTGTAGAATACCGCCAATTCTCAGGTACGGTTTCGCACACTTTAGTTATTGGGCATTGGGAATTGGGCATTGGGAATTGGGCATTGGGAATTGGTTATTGGGAATTGGTTATTGGGAATTGGTTATTGGGAATTGGAAATTGGTAAGAGTTATGGCAGTCGGTAAGGCGCTTTAGTCATTGTTCCCTGAGCGGAGTCGAAGGGCACAATGACTAAATCACCTTAACAGTCTTGGCGATTGTTATAACAGTTAACGGTCAACCCTTCGACTCCGCTCAGGGCACCGCAGTCAACTGTCAACAACTATTTAATTTTATGCTACAAAATCCCAATTTTCGAGTTCCGATCGCCATTAGTTTCGGTGCAGTTGCCGGCGCTTTGAGCCGCTATTATATCACATTATGGTTTGCTAACCGTTTTAGCACTGCTTTTCCCTACGCAACTTTTTTTATTAACATTACTGGTTGCTTTGCTATGGGATTTTTTATTACCCTAGTATCGGAACGAGTTATAATTATTCCTCTAGAAGTTCGGTTAATGGTAACAACTGGCTTCCTGGGTGCTTATACGACTTTTTCTACTTACGGTTTAGAGACAAATGCCTTGTGGCGCGATCGATCTTATAGCGTGGCAACTTTTTACTGGGCTGGCAGTGCCATACTAGGAGTCATTGCGGTTCAGTTAGGTATCATTCTAGCGCGAATTGGCAAATAGATAAAATAACAGTAAAAAAATCTTAATCATCGCCCATTGGGTGGGCTATTGATTAAATTAATGCCCAATTTAAAATCCAGTTTTTTGATAAAATCGGGTTTGTGCGATCGCTCTTCATTTCAGTTTTAATTGATATTTGACAGATTATAGGCATTCCCGCTAGCAGGTCTTGCTAAAAATGACTTTATGGGGTATAGGTATGGGAACCCAAGAATAAATTTAGGACTTACGCCCAGTGTCCGTATATGGTGTGAAGGTAGCGGCAATCGCCCCGTGGCGGTAGGCGCGATCGTTGCGTCGCCCGCTCTGTCGAACCATTACCCAGTCTGTGGTGGTGTGGCCTAAGTCCTGGAATTGTAAAACTAGCCAACGCGGACTCGTGCCTGCGGACAAGTATCTATTGTCATTTTTCGAGAGTTTTGACTAATAACTACTGACTAATGACTAATAACTACTGACTAATAACTACTGACTAATGACTAATAACTACTGACTAATGACTAATAACTACTGACTAATGACTAATGACTACTGACTAATTTCAACAAAACAGAGGAGGTTTAGTTGTGGTAGTTAAAATAGCAACAGAAAGCCTCATTACCTTAGAAGGTGTCAGTAAGGTTTACCAACAACCCAACGGTCAAACAATCTCAATTTTAGAACCCATTGATTTAGAATTGCGATCGGGGGAAATAGTAGCCCTTCTCGGCCCATCTGGTTCTGGGAAATCAACATTAATGCGGATGATTGCCGGACTGATACCGCCCAGTACGGGTCAAGTTCTTTACCACAATCGTCCTTTGGTCGGATTAAATCCAGGGATAGCAATTGTCTTTCAAAACTTTGCCCTTTATCCCTGGCTGACGGTACTAGAAAATGTAGAATTAGGCTTAAAAGCTAAAGGAGAATTGCCAGAACCGCGCCGACAAAAAGCTTTGCGAATGATTGATATTATCGGTTTGGACGGATTTGAAAATGCTTATCCGAAAGAACTTTCTGGTGGTATGCGACAGCGGGTGGGATTTGCTAGAGCTTTGGCGGTGGAACCAGAATTACTGTGCATGGATGAACCATTTTCAGCTTTAGATGTACTAACAGCAGAAAACTTGAGGTTTGAGTTATTAGATTTGTGGCTAGAAAAAAAGATTCCAACTCAAGCAGTGTTAATCGTGACTCACGGGATTGAGGAAGCAGTAATATTAGCAGATCGGATTGTAGTTTTGGGTCGCAATCCGGGGCGAATTCGCGCCGAGTTGACGGTTCCTTTGCCGCACTATCGCGATCGCAAAACTCCGCAATTTCAAGCCATCGTAGACCAAGTTTACAAAATTTTGACCAATCCCGATTTGAGTTGCGAAACTGTCCCGCAGCCAGACACTACTTTATCTCAACCTCAACCCGCTCAAAGTGCTCAATACCAATCCCTCCCCCAAGTACGAATTGGGGCTGTTGCAGGTCTTTTAGAACTATTAGAAGACCGCAAAGAGAAAGACCTCTATCGGCTTGGTCAAGAATTAATGTTAGAGGTTGACGACATTTTGCCGATCGTTGAAGCCGCAAAATTAATGGATTTTCTAGCAATCCAAGAAGGAGACCTCTTCCTGACTGCTGTTGGTTTGGAGTTCATTGCTGGTGGGATAGATCGGCGCAAACAAATTGTTCGTACCCAAATTCTGGGGAATATTCGCCTAGTACAGCAGATTTCGCGAATGCTTCAGTCCAAGCGCAATCACCGCATTTCTGAAGAATTGATTTTGGATATTCTGGAAGCCCATTTTAGCCCCCAAGAAGCAATGCGGCAATTGAAAACTGCTATTGATTGGGGGCGCTATGCTGAGTTGTATAGTTATGACGAACCGGGAGGCGAAATTTTCTTAGAATCGGAAGATAAAGGTGAGTAGTTAGTTGACTGTTGACTGTTAACTGTTGTCTGTTGTCTGTTATACCAATTTTTTATGAGGCTGCATAGAATTCGATCCCCCCTAACCCCCCTTAATAAGGGGGGGACAAGATTCCGATCAAAGTCCCCCTTATTAAGGGGGATTTAGGGGGATCGAGATATATGCAGCTTCACATTAAATTGGTTCTTTTTGATTGCGATCGAGTCTTTTACTTTGGGAGACAAAAACTTTCAACTACCGGGACTTGGTTCCTATTTGGGTAAGGCGGCCAATGAAGGAAATTTTGGTGCGATCGGCTGGGGCTTAGCAGTTTTAATCGGTGTGATTGTAGCCATTGATTTTTTTGTATGGCAGCCTTTGATTGCTTGGGCTTAAATATCAAGCTGTGGAAGCGGCTAATGTACCTCAGTCAAATGTTTTGGATTTTTTCAGGCGATCGGCAACACTGCGGATGTTGAAGTCTCGCATTGCGCCGATCGGGGACAATTTCGATCGCGGTTTAGCCAGAGCTTTTGCACCAGCTAGTTTACCCAAAAATCCCCAACAAACAAATCCCATTGGTAATTGGATTAATTGGATATTTGTCAGCGGGTTTGCTGTGATTGTGCTTTGGGGAACTTGGGAAGCCGTGCTGTTGCTGCGAATGCTGAGTTTGGGCGACTGGCAAAAAGTGATTGGAGGTGCAATTTTCACAGCTTTGCGAGTCATCTGCGCCTTATTTTTATCGCTATTGTGGACAGTACCAGTGGGAGTGGCGATCGGTCGAAATCCGCGTTTAGCTCAGATTTTGCAACCCTTAGTACAAATAGCTGCTTCTGTACCAGCAACGGCTTTATTCCCAGTATTATTGCTAGCTTTAATTCACGCGGGTGGTGGCTTACAAATTGGTTCCGTGGCCTTGATGATGTTAGGTACTATGTGGTATTTACTGTTTAATGTAATTGCCGGTGCTCAAGCAATACCTTCTGAGTTATTTGAAGCTGCACAAGTTTATAAACTGTCCCTGATTCAGCGGTGGACAAATTTAATCTTGCCGGGAATATTCCCCTATTTAATTACAGGTATTATTACGGCGGTTGGTGGTGCTTGGAATGCCAGTATTGTTAGTGAATACGTGCAGTTCAAAGGTGAAATAATTATGACTGAGGGTTTGGGAGAAACTATTTCTCAAGCGACAGCTTCCGGTAATTTTCCCTTGTTGTTGGCTGCTACTTCTGTGATGTCGCTGTTGGTTGTATTAACTAACCGTTTAGTGTGGCGTCCGCTTTACCGTTTAGCACAAGAAAAATATCAATTGTTGGTTTAAGCAGTTCCAGATAAGTAGAAGGAAGAAGGAAGAGGACCCCCCCTGCCCCCCCCAAGGGGGGAAGATCGATGTGAAGAATAGACATCTCCTAAAAAGATAGTCAACAACAGGCAGGATGCCTGTTCCACAGGAATTATGGGAGATGTCTAATAGCAAGCCAGTAAGCTTTTGAGCGATTTGGATCTTGCATTTAATTAGGAGGACTTACTTACCCAAAATAACACCAATAAACATGATTTGTAGGATACATTTTGATTGAGATGGTGAGGCATTTAAAAATTAACATAGTTTCTCCTCATTATAAGTCTGATAACTATAACCATGGGTGTCAATAGGTTATAGACTGGATGTAGAAACGCGGGCAACACAGGTTTAGGAGGGTGGCCAGTGACGGAAAACAATTATCAATTATCTTCGCTACCGACCTACGCGCGAAAAGAATTGCGGGAATTAGTCCGATCGCAATTAAAGGCCCTGTTGGAACAAGGAGACTGGACAGGAGCAAAAGCGATTTTGCAGCCGGTGCAGGAAGCTGACATCGCTGAAGCCATCGAAGGTTTACCAGAAACTATGCAGGTGATCGCTTTTCGTTTGCTGGCTAAAGACGAAGCCATCGGAGTTTACGAATATCTCGACTCCAGCGTCCAGCAGTCTCTGTGTGAAAAATTCAAACGCCAAGAAGTTATTGACATTGTAGACAAAATGTCACCGGACGATCGCGCTAAACTATTTGACGAACTGCCGGCAATATTAGTCCGCCGCCTGTTGGGTGAATTGAGCCCAACGGAACGGGAAGCTACGGCTCAACTGTTGGGTTACGAAGCTAGTACCGCCGGTCGGATCATGACCCCAGAATACATCTCTCTCAAAGAAAGCTTTACCGTCACCCAAGCTTTAGATAGAATCCGATCTTTGGCTAAGACTACAGAAACAATTTATTCTCTTTATGTCACCGATGCCGGTCGCTGTTTAACGGGTATTTTGTCCTTGCGGGATTTAGTCACTTCTCCCCTAGACAAAACTGTCGGTGAAATTATGACTCGCGAGGTGGTTTCAGTTCAAACTGGTACTGACCAAGAAGAAGTCGCTAGGCTGATCCAGCGTTATGATTTTTTGGCAGTGCCGGTAGTAGACCGGGAACAACGTCTCGTCGGTATTATTACAGTGGATGATGCGATCGACATTTTGGAACAAGAAGCAGCCAAAGATATTTATACCTTGGGCGGTGTTCAGTCCGGCGGTGACAATTATTTTCAGACCGATTTAATCACCGTTGCTCGCAAAAGGGTAGTTTGGCTATTTGTGCTGCTCTTAACTAATACTGTTACGGGGGCAATTATTCGAGCTCAAGAAGATATTTTGCAGCAAGTTGTAGCTCTAGCAGCCTTTATTCCATTGCTCACAGGTACGGGAGGTAATGTGGGAGCCCAGTCCTCAACGGTGGTAATTCGCGGTTTGAACACCGATGAAATTACAGCCATGGGGCCGTTGAAAATAATTGTGCGCGAGGGGATGGCGGGAGCGCTGCTAGGAGCTATATTGGGGACGGTAGCCACTGTTTGGGCTTATATTCTGCAAGGGAATTTAGCAGTGGCGATCGCAGTAGGGATCAGTTTGTTGGCGATCGCAATGTTAGCGTCGATTGCAGGTTCAGCTTTGCCCTTTTTATTTCGTTCTTTGGGTTTAGACCCAGCTTTGATGTCCGCACCCTTTATCACTACCGCAGTTGATGTCCTCGGTGTCTTAATTTATTTTTCTTTAGCTAGATTAATTTTGCAGGTTTAATATATTTAAGTAGATTTAGATACATCAAAAACCCAGAGTAATTTTAAATTCAGTAATGTAGATCCTACCAAGTATCAATTACTAATTTCTAATTCGCCATTCCCAATTCGCAATTCCCATTTAACATATGTCCTCATCCAATTCAAAAACCAAAATCCAAAATCCCAAATTGACCAATTTGTCAGAAACGGCTGAATTGTTTTTTTTGGCGGTCTCTGCCGTTGGATTAGCTGCTAGTTTGGTTTTCCAGCAGAGCATTTACGCCCAAGTGCCGATCGCCATTTCGCTACTGTTGAATTTTGTGAATCGACAGAAGTTGCAGCAGCAAATTAGGATGAGTACGGCTTCAACCTTCGATCGGGTAGATCGACACGCGACAACAACCGATCGCGCGATCGAACAATTACAAATAGCCGTAAAATCCTTAGATCAAGCTCTCCCCCAAATAGCAAACGAAAATATCAATGCTCAACCGGGAGAGAACGTACATTCTTTAATTTCAGCCGTTGAAAATATGCGTCAGCGGTTAATAATTTTAGAAAAAACTATGAAAATGATTCAAACCGAGATCGAAATTACCAGCCGCCAATTCAAACAGCGGCCAGAGTTACAACAAGTCGAAACTTTAACAACAATCATTCTCGATTTGCAGCAATTTATCAACGAACTGCCGCAGTGGGGAAATTTGCAGCAACGACAGCTAACAGAACTTCAGCAACAAGTAGAAAAGGCTTTGGGTGAGCTATCCCAAGAAATTGCTACTATTCCTAACCAAGTACAGGCGGCGGTAGAGCGTCACGGCGGGGAAATCAACCCAAATTTGGGTTCTGGTTTAAATGGCGATCGACCTAAAACCTACGATGTTGAAAAAATTAGACAGAAGTATCCCAGAGCTTATGTCAAGTGGAGTCGAGAAGAAGATCAGAAGTTGAAGAATGAATATGCTAGCGGTCAAAAAATTGGCGAATTAGCCAAGAAATTTCAGAGACAATCTGGGGCCATTCGTTCGCGATTGCGAAAATTAGGATTAATGGAATAATAGTAATAGAGCATTGGGAATCGGGAATAGGGAATGGTTAGAACCTCACCAATAACCAATAACCAACAACTAATAACCAATAATATAAAATCCTCTCTTCATCGTCCTGTATTAAACTCTCTCTTCTCTTCCTTCGCGTCATGAGCGCCTTCGCGGTTAAATGATTCCGATAGAACCGGAATAGATATAACAAATAACCAATAACTCATAAAAAAACGATCGCCCTTTTTGTTAAAAGAGCGATCGCCTAGTTTATTTATTCACCTGGCCGAAAACAGCCAGCCACTAACAGCAAATCTCAAGGTTAAAAAAAACCTTGGCTACCTCATTTTAGAAATCTTGCGGCAACAAAGAACTTAAACGATCCAACAACGGATCGGATTCCCGACGAGGAGTAACCTCAGCATCAGCAACTACATTCTTATCTGCTACAGACTCCGGCTCAACCCTGTCAGGCTCTACTACTTTGGAAACTTGAGCAAAAGAAACTTTAGCAAACTGGCTATTCACACTACCCTGCAACTGCGACAACTGCGTACTCAGTTGATTCATGTGATTTTGTAGTCCTTCCAAACGGCTTAATTCCTCAGCAGAAACATTGTGCTCGAACTCAGCAAATTTGACCGCCAGTTCAGCAATACGCTGTTCCAACCGCTGAAAGCTAGGTGTAGGACCAGCCGACTCAGACACCGACAAAAACTGCCACAAAGCTTGCTTGCAGAGATTGCTGAAAGTCTGATACTTAGTCAAAGCCAGCTCTTTTTCAATAGCGGCCAACAAAGTTTGATCGGCTGCATCTTCCGTAAACGCCACCGAGAAATTCGCCTTATTTTTTGCCCAAAGTGCCATAGGGTTCAAGCCTTAATGCGTTACTTAATAGTGGCTAGCTGAGCCTCAGCATATATAAACTGTCCCAAAGCATTTGCTTTCCGAGAGGGCTGAGCCAAGTGAGCCTTGAGATTAGCTTCTTTGAGCAAGGGTTGGAGAACTTCCCAGAAAAACTCGCCGCCACCGCCAGTCAGAACCACATCCGTCACCCGTTCTGGTAGCCACTGCACCAAACGCTCGGATAGTTCGTTAGCGAAAGTCTCGCGCAAATCCTTAATAATCGGATCTAAATTAGTTGGCTTAGTAGCTCCTCTAGGACGATATAAACGCTGGCCTTCCGGCTTGTTAACCGCTTCTAGTAAAGACAGAGATTGAGCATCTGCCCCTGGAATTTTGGAGGCGACTTGTTCATAGAACTTATTCATGGCGAAAGAATCGCTTTTAGAAGCAGCCCTAGCAAACCGGAAACGATCGACCATCAACAAATCAGTAGTTTGATGTCCGATATCGACTACAGCCACCGATAGTTCTGGCAACTCCGGCGAAAACTCCTTATTGTCTTGAGCTTCGCACCAAATCAGACTGCCGAACCCTTCAGGCATCACCCAAACGTGACTGATATTAATATCGACCCGCTCGCCCCGGTAAACCATCAGGTGCGGAGAGCGCAGTTGGCTGACAATTTCTTCCTTTTCCTTCTCAAACTGATCCTGGGAATAAAAGGGCAAACCTAGCACAACGGCTATGTCGCCTTTCATCTGGAAATATCCAGCACAGGAAAAAACCTTAACTAAAGCATCTACTACTTTAGACTGGTCGGCGGCGCCGAGATTAGCGCCAAAATCCGCAGCCAGTTGGCCTATAGCGTAACCCTTGCCCTGATACTCAAGCCACATATCCAACAGAGGGTCTGTGGCTTTCGACTCAAAGCTACCGCCCCGTACCTTTTCTACTGGCATAGAAGCCACGTTGGCGGGGATAAAAATAACACCATTGGGATTGCGGCTCACGCAGGCCTTAGTTGCCGTCCGACCCAAATCAGCACTAATAATCGATTTGTGAGAAGCGATCTTAGTCTGTTGCGTCAACATAGCCGAATTAGGAACAAGCTGTCTAGTTGTCATTGAAACGTTTTACCTCACTGAGCCTCACCATTATCATGCCTTATCCCTGGACACTGCCACGCTTAAAGACAGTGGGTTTTGCCGCGATTTTTCTAACTTTACCTAGATCGGCATTCAAATCAGCACCAAACATTATATTCGGGACGATCGCCTTTTATGAATTTAGATTTAGATTCTAGATATTACGGGCTATTCCACGGATTCATCTGGGCCCAGTTGTCGCCCGGATGCTTGATTGTCAGTTTTATTTTCCATCGTCTTGACCATACCCTGTTGCCTGAGAGGGCATTGTTAAGTTACATTTAGTTAAGATTCTGAGTGTTAAGTTTGCTCCCACTCCTTCGACACCGCGATCTTACCTGATTTGTCCACAATTCTAGACCCTCATAATTTATGAAAATTTCTTGGCGAACTATACTACTTTGGACTCTACCGGCCCTAGTGATCGGCTTCTTCCTGTGGCAAGGCGCTTTTGCACCCTCGCCTGCAGAAATGACCAAGAACACCGCCAGCACCCGCCTCAGCTACGGTAGATTCTTAGATTACTTAAACGCCGGTCGAGTCACCAGCGTAGACCTTTACGATGCAGGTCGGACGGCCATTGTCGAAGCTGTCGATCCAGAACTGGACAATCACGTACAGCGGTGGCGAGTGGATTTACCATCCAATGCCCCAGAATTGGTTTCCCGACTCAGAGCCTCCCAAATCAGCTTCGACACTCACCCCCTGCGTAACGACAGCGCTGTGTGGGGACTCTTAGGCAATCTCGTGTTTCCCCTGCTATTAGTGGGAGGGTTGTTTTTTCTGTTCCGCCGCAACGGTGGTAACGTTCCCGGTGGCCCTGGTCAAGCGATGAATTTTGGTAAATCCAAAGCTCGCTTTCAAATGGAAGCCAAAACAGGCGTGTTGTTCGATGATGTAGCCGGCGTTGAAGAAGCAAAAGAAGAACTCGCCGAAGTCGTCACATTCCTGAAAAAACCAGAACGGTTCACCGCAGTGGGAGCGAAAATTCCCAAGGGTGTGCTGCTAGTTGGCCCTCCCGGAACAGGTAAAACTATGCTCGCAAAAGCGATCGCAGGGGAAGCCGGCGTACCTTTCTTCAGCATCTCCGGTTCGGAATTTGTGGAAATGTTCGTAGGTGTGGGTGCTTCCCGCGTCCGAGACTTGTTTAAGAAAGCCAAGGAAAACGCTCCTTGTATCATTTTTATTGATGAAATTGATGCCGTGGGCCGTCAGCGCGGTTCCGGTATCGGCGGCGGTAATGATGAGCGCGAACAAACCCTCAACCAGTTGCTGACGGAAATGGACGGTTTTGAGGGCAATACTGGGATTATCATCATTGCGGCCACAAACCGTCCTGACGTGCTCGACTCTGCTTTGCTGCGGCCGGGACGTTTTGACCGCCAAGTGAGCGTAGATACGCCGGATATCAAGGGCAGGTTGGAGATTTTGGGGGTACACGCACGCAACAAGAAGTTGTCTGCTGAGATTTCCTTGGATGCGATCGCCCGTCGGACTCCTGGTTTTACCGGGGCTGATTTGGCAAACTTGCTCAACGAAGCTGCGATTTTAACTGCCCGTCGCCGGAAAGAAGCGATTACGATGCTGGAAATTGACGATGCAGTCGATCGGGTTGTGGCAGGTATGGAAGGCACTCCCTTGGTGGACAGCAAGAGCAAACGCTTAATTGCATACCATGAAATCGGTCACGCGATCGTCGGTACGGTGATTCAAGCCCACGATCCGGTGCAAAAAGTAACTTTAGTCCCTCGCGGACAAGCCCGTGGTTTAACATGGTTTATGCCTAGCGAAGACCAAGGTTTGATTTCGCGATCGCAAATTTTGGCACGGATTAGCGGTGCTTTGGGAGGCCGCGCGGCCGAAGAAGTAGTTTTCGGCGATGCCGAAGTAACCACCGGTGCGGGTAACGACTTGCAACAAGTCAGCGGTATGGCGCGCCAAATGGTGACTCGCTATGGAATGTCAGACTTGGGCCCGATCGCCTTAGAAGCTCAACAAAGTGAAATTTTCCTCGGCCGCGACTACACAGCGCGATCGGAATATTCCGAAGAAATAGCCTCTCGGATTGACGGACAAGTTCGAGCAATTGTCGATCATTGCTACAATGATGCGCGCCGAATTATTCGGGAAAATCGCACAGTAATCGATCGCCTAGTTGATTTGTTGATTGAAAAAGAAACCATCGACGGTGAAGAATTCCGGCAAATAGTGGCTGAATACACTTTTGTCCCCGAAAAAGAACAGTACGTTCCTCAGCTTTAACAGAATATTCAGCGCGAATATAATTCGCTCCTACAACAACGAAGTCCACTCCTAGGGGACTAAAGAAATTCAACCCGCGCCAGCGGGTTTTGTTTGTGTAAAAGCAGTTTTAACCGCTTTTGTTCCACCCAGAAATTCAACCCGCTTGGAGTGGGTTTTGTTTGTGTAGAAAATGTTAGGCTTGAAAAAACTCAAGTTTGGAACTACAAATTCACTACCGAGTATGTGTATTCATCCCACAGGCGACGATGAAACTCTTGACACCAGCCAAGCATTAGTAGCAAAGCAAAAATTAAAAATCAGAGAACTCGAAGATGAGTTACAGCAACAAAAAGAATTGTGCGTATATTTAGGGACACAACTCCAAGCCGTCCAATATCTCTGCTCCTTCGATTCCAACACTCAATTGGATCTCGCCGAGACTCGCACCGGGTTCATCGCATCTCTCCAAAAAAGCCAGGAACATTACCGAATTCAAGATATAGCAGCACAACAGCAAGCAGAAATAGCGCTGGGATTAATTAAAAACGATCTCAAAATTAAATATCAAAAGCGTACTGAGGATTTAAAAATTGCCAACCAACTGTTGCGAGAAGAAATTATCGAGCGCTGGCGCACAGAAGAAGCTTTGAGGGAAAGTCAGCAACAGCTAGAACTGTTTTTTTCTCAATCTTTAGATGGCTTTTTATTTGTGATGCTAGATGAACCTGTAGAGTGGAATGATGCAGTTGATCGAGAACAAGTCTTGGATTATGTATTTGAGCGGGGGCGAGTAACGAAAGCAAATGATGCTTTGATAGCTCAATATGCTTCTACTAGGGAAGAGTTTATTGGTCAGACACTTAACTTTTTTTTATCCCACAACTGGGCTGATGGTAGAGAGGTCATCAGGCAATTATTTGAAGCTGGCAGAATTCATATAGAATGCGACCATCGCCAGTTTGACGGGACTCCCATTAGCGTCAAAGCTGACTATATTTGCATTTACGATACCTATGGCAGAATCGTCGGATATTTTGGCGTGGAGTGCGATATTACCGCACGAAAACAAGCAGAAGCAGCACTTAAAGAAAGCGAAGAAAGGTTTAGACAGCTAGCAGAAAATATCGAAAGTGTGTTTTGGATTAGCGATATTCCTAAAGATGAAATAATTTACGTCAGCCCTGCTTACGAAAAAATATGGGGTATAAAATGTGCGGAATTGTATGCTGAACCAAAGTCTTTTTTAGAGCGAATTCATCCAGAAGATAAACAGCGAATTGTTGGTAATTTACCAAAACAAATATTGGGTAAATACGATGAAGAGTATCGATTAGTTAAACCGAATGGGGAAATTAGCTGGATTCGAGACCGCGCTTTTCCGATTACAAATGCAACGGGTGCAGTCTACCGTATAGTTGGCATTGCAGAAGATATCAGCGATCGAAAAAGAGTACAAAAAGAACTACAAGATGCCAAGCAAATGTATCAGCAAATTCTTGATGCTATTACAGACATCATACTGGTAAAAGGGCCAGAATCTCGCATCGTCTGGGCAAACAAAGCCTTTCGCGACTATTACCAAAGGGAAAATTCGGAACTGATAGGTATCATTGACGCTGAGTTTCAAGAACCGGAATATACTCAACAATATCTCCTCGACGATGCCAGGGTATTCAACACCGGTGAAGTTGGGCAAATATTAGAAGAACCTCTGAAAAATAGTTACGGTGAAGTCAACTATTTCGACACAATTAAATCACCAATTTTTGACACGGAAGGTAAAGTGGTAATGACCGTCGGAGTTTCTCGGAATACCACCGAACGGAAACAGGCCCAAAAAGCTCTCCGGGAAAGTGAAGAACGCTTCCGTCAGTTAGCAGAAAATATCCAAGATTCTTTCTGGCTAGTTTCTGTTGAGTTGACCGATATTTTGTATGTCAGCCCAGCTTACGAACAAATCTGGGGGCGATCGCGCGAAGATTTGTACGCCCATAACTACAATTGGATAGATTGGGTGCATCCTGAAGACCAAAACCTTTTGCATCAGTCATTTGGGCGAATCGTAGCCGGCGAATCTACTAACACTGAATATAGAATTTTACGTCCAGACGGCACAATTTGTTGGGTGTGCGATCGAGCTTTTCCCATTTACAATGAGTCGGGGAAACTGTATCGCGTGGCTGGTATTTGCGAAGATATTAGCGATCGCAAATTTGCCGAATCGCGCCTCCAAGGAACACTGCGGGAAAAAGAAGTATTGCTTAAGGAGATTCACCACCGAGTTAAAAATAATATGCAGGTAATTTCGAGTTTGCTAGAACTTCAAGCTCAATACATTGATGATGAAGCGACGCTATTTTTATTTGAAGAAAGCCAGAGCAGGATTCATTCCATGGCTTTGATTCACGAACAACTTTATCAATCGGATAATCTGGCTCGGATCGACATTCAAAATTACGTAGAAAACTTGGCTGCTAATTTGTTTCAATCTTTTGGTTTATACAATGATTCGATCCAAATAAATCTGAATATAGAGCCAATTTATTTAAATATAGAGACAGCTATTCCTTGCGGATTGATTATTAACGAGCTGGTGTCTAATTCTTTAAAATATGCTTTCATTCCCACTCGGAAAGGTGAAATCACCATTAATTTTTTGGAACTTGTAGACACTGAATTTCACTTAAGTATTCAAGACAATGGTCGAGGATTTCCCCCAGGATTTGATGTGGAAAATACTGAGACCCTAGGATTGCGATTGGTTAAGATGTTGGCAGAGCAATTAGATGGAGAAATTACAATTGAAAGTAAGTGTGGAATCTGTTATAATATTTTGTTTAAAGAATTGAATTATCGGCGACGTATTTAAAATAATATGAATCCCATAAAAATTTTGGTCGTAGAAGACGAAGTGATTGTAGCTCAAGATATAGCAGGTAGATTAAAAAAACTCGGCTATCAAGTAATAGCTACAGTTTCTTCTGGAGAAGAAGCAATGGAAAAAATCAATGAAAACCCGCCGAATTTAGTGTTAATGGACATCGTACTTAAAGGTGACATGGACGGCATAACTGCTGCGGAAATAATCGACTCCAAAATGAACGTGCCGATAGTATTTTTAACAGCTTATGCGGATCGAAAAACACTAGAAAAAGCTAAACTTACCAATCCCTTTGGCTATCTAGTGAAACCATTGCAACAAAAAGACTTGCGAGTGGCGATCGAGATTGCCTTGCAGCAGCATGAAATTGAAATGAAGATGCAGCAAGATCTGAAAGCTTCGGAAGCAGTCAGATAAGTTGTGGCAGAAAAAGCGAGTTGCGAAAACCACTATATTTCCATTGCCGGCGCCGACTCACAAGGGATAATTTAAGTGACGGATTTTTGTTGGCTAGGTATCATCACCAGAGCCCAATAGGGAACTTCCGCCGGATCGACATCTGCGATCGCCCGAATGCGCTGATTTGGCATAGTTGCTCGTTCAATATATAATGCTCGATCGAACTGTCCCAACTCAATCAACACATCCTTGACTTTGGCAAAGTGGCGGCCCAGCTTAATAATCACAGCAGCATCAGCAACCGCCAGTCGATCGCGCAAAACCTCAGCATCCAGAGTCGCAGGCATAATACTTAACACATCATTGCGGTAAGTAAGCGGCACTCCCAAGGCGCTTGCACTCGCCATTGTCGAAGAAATTCCCGGCACAACTTCCGTCGTAAATCTTCCCGACAAACGATTAAATAGATACATAAAACTGCCGTATAGAAAAGGTTCCCCCTCACATAGCACCGCCACATCTCGTCCTTGATCCAGATGGACTGCAATTTTCTCGGCCGCAATATCATAATAAGGTTGAGACGATCGCGTCGGACTAAAAGGCAGTGGCATCGGAATCTCAATTTGCTCTGGTAGTAAATAATCCGCGACGATCGATCGCGCCAACACCTTACCATTTTCCATCGCCGGATAAGCAATCACAGGCACCGAGCGCAAAATCCGATAAGCTTTCAAAGTAATCAATTCTGGATCGCCAGGGCCAATACCCAAACCGTACAATTTACCAGTAGTCTCAGTCATAATTCGTCCTTTTTAGCTAACGCATTCACGGCCGCCGTTGCCATTGCACTACCACCGCGCCGCCCGTGCACCACGATAAATGGCACTCCTCGACTGTTCGCAGCGAGTTCCGCTTTAGATTCGGCCGCCCCCACAAATCCTACCGGGAAACCCAGGATTAAAGCCGGTTTCGGAGCTCCATCATCCAACATTTCCAGCAGTCGGAACAAAGCAGTCGGGGCATTGCCGATCGCCACTACTGCACCCTCTAAGTCATTTAGCCACAAATCAAGGGCTGCGGCCGATCGAGTATTACCGATTTTTAGCGCCAATTCGGGGACTTCGGGATGCCAGAGGGTGCAAATCACTGGATTGTCGGCGGGGAGACGTTTGCGAGTGATGCCTTCGGCCACCATGCGGGAATCGCACAGGATGGGCGCGCCGGCGACAAGGGCGTTGTATCCAGCGGTGGCGGCGCCGGGGGAAGCTGCTAAATCTGTGACAATATCTGTCATGCCGCAACTGTGTATCAGGCGCACTGCGACGGATTCTAAGTCGGGGGGCAAGTTTGACAAGTCTGCTTCGGCGCGAATTGTGGCGAAGGATTTGGTGTAGATTTCGGTTCCGTCTCGGATGTAGTCAAGCATTAAAATAATTGGTAATTGGTATAGCCTTGATCGGAAAGATGAGGTACGAGCGAGAATAGGTAATAGGTAATAGGTAATTGGGCATTGGGCATTGGGCATTGGTCATTATAACTAACTCATAACTCATAACTCATAACTCATAACTTATAAATCATAACTAATTCCCATTCCCTATTCCCCATTCCCTATTCCCCATTCCCCATTCCCTAGTCCCTAAGGTACATGACAGCGTTCCCAATAAATTTTAGAAGCGCGATCGCCCTGATTCTGATGCCAACACTCTGCAAACAGCCGCCCCGCTTCAGCAAACTTCCCTTCGGAGTAAATCGCCAAACCTTCCGCAAACAATTCCAGCGTGGCTAACTTACCATCTTTAATTTCTGGGCGATCGCAATCAAACACCTCATAAACCGTCACCGCTTCGGATTTTCCCTTGACTTTTACCGTGTCGAGGCTGCGGATTGCGTACTTCGATGGATTTTCTAAACGCGAATAAGTTTCCTGGGTGATTAACAGCGACACCCCATAATTTTTCGTCAATCCCTCCACGCGAGAAGCTAAATTCACCGCATCACTGATGACTGTCCCGTCCATGCGATTTGGTCCTCCCACCGTTCCCAGCATCAAAGAACCCGTATTAATCCCAATTCCAATCTGAATCGGGGTATAACCAGAATTAGCGCGATTTTGATTGTATTCAAAAAGACGATTGAGCATGGCAATTCCCGCGTTTACGGCATTATTCGCATCCCCGCTAAACAGCGCCATAATCGCATCGCCAATATATTTATCAATAAACCCATTATTTTGATTAATGACGGGTTCCATGCGACTGAGATAGGAATTGATAAATCTGAAATTATCCTCCGGTGTCATACTTTCTGAAAGCGTGGTGAAGTCGCGAATATCGGAAAACAAAACCGACATTTCCAACTGCACTTGGTCGCCCAATTCCACATCAATGATGCTTGATTTATCTAAAAATTTGAGGAATTGACTGGGGACGAAACGCTCGTAAGCTTTATTGAGTTGAGCCAGCCTCTTCTCACTTTCGCGTACTTCTGTATAAAGCTTAGAATTTTGAATCGAAATAGCCGCCTGTCCAGATAATACTTTTAATAATTCCACTCTTTCTGGCGTAAAAGCTCCTGCTGTCAGATTATTTTCCAGATAAACAATACTAACGATTTGAGATTGATTAATCAGCGGCACACATAAAATTGATTTAGGCTGATGCTTTTGGATATATGGATCGTTAGTAAATTGTCCCTCCTTCACAGCATCATCTAGTACCACACTTTCTTGAGTGCGGGCGACATAATTCACAATCGCAGAGGAAAGTTCTTGACAATTATCAACTAAGATTGACTGTAAGACGGTGACGCTAGCGCCATCAGTTGTCCCTTCAGCTTCAATTAACAGTTGTTCCTGGCTTGACAAAATCAGATATCCCCTTTGCGCCCCTGCATTTTCAATCAAAATTTTCATCAAACTAGACAGTAGCTTATCCAGCAATATTTCGCCGGAAATCGCCTGAGAAGCTTTCATGACTGCGGTGATATCTACGTGATTACCCGAACCCGTGGTTGTCATGGATACGGTAGTTTGAGTGTTTTTCCTTCCCGGTTGAGTTACCTTCAATAACTGGGGATATCGCGTTTCTAAATCCTTTACCTTAGCAGTGGCTCCCCATTGGACATAACCATAATAGGCATCAATCATATAGATTTCGGCCAATTTTTCTTTGCCCCATTCTAGATAGAACTTGGCGGCTAGTTCATTGGCTAGGGCTTCTTCGTTGAGAAATTGATTTTCTTGAGCGAGGGAGATAGCGCGATCGTACAAGTCTATTGCTTCGGCTTTATTGCCTAAAATTCGCTGCTTTTCTGCCTCAACTAAATACCATTTATGCAGATAATTCATGGGAGCATTTTGCGCCCACTGTTGCAGAGTGATTTGATGATTTTCCACTAAGGCAAGAATTTCTGCTTGCTCAATTTCTGGGTAGGTGGGAAAGAGTGCTAAGTGTGTCAGGGCGGCATAGAAATGGAAAATGGGGAAAAAAATCAATCCCGATACTGACATCAAATACGGCTTGACTTGGGCAATGTGGCTTAGGGCCGCCGGATAATTACCAAAGAAGTAAGCAAGCATCAGTTTATATGTGTAGACAATAGCAATCATAGTGAAGTTATTGTCCTGATGATGTTTAGGAATCATCACTGTTTCATTGTAGGCATGGCCGATTAGACAATCCGGTGTACTTACAGTTTCCCTCAAGTTTTTCGTTGTCTGCCACGTTATATCTAAAATAATCTGGGCAGAATATTGCTTTATTTGAGCAAATGCAGCACTGTAAATTTCCAGTTCTGCTTCCCAAATATCTATTTCTACTCCACCACACAAGTTGCCCTCAAAGTAAACAAGTATGCTGTAGCTCGCATATAGAAAATCGCCAGTTTCCATACCAGCTATATAGCCATCTTTACTCATTGGTATCCTTGCTCTGAGAGCTTCTTGGTGATGCTGAATCCAGCTACTAAATACAGCCAGAATTAGGGACTTAAATTCTGTTGCATTAAACCTATCTAGTAAATTCAGTGCCAATTTACCAAAGCTATAGCCAGTTTTGACATCTCCCAAAAAAGAACATAGCACCAAACCGTGAATCAAATACCCCACCGTCGATGCAGGTGCATTTCCAAACTGGAGCGATAAACTCACCATCGTGGAGCTAAGTAGGGGCGTTAAACTCGGCATGGTTTGATTAATGGCTGAAAATAACATTCCTAAGAGTTGCATGGCTGCTTGAGTCTGAAGATCGGTCATCACAGGTAAGTTAACCAGTTCCTCAATCCTTCTGTCTTGGAGTTGTCTAGCAAGGCTCTGTAGTGCTTGATCTATCTTGACTTGATCCGGTTCGGTAGGGAGTTCAACTCCCAATTGCGCCAGTGCATCTCTGGCTACTGCGATCGCTTTTAAAGTCTGGCTCTGGGCTGTCTGGGCAATAATTAAAATTTCGTAAGTTTTAACTTTGTCTAAAATTGTCTGGGCTTTCTCCAACACCTCTGCTGCTATTTGCTCCATATCATCAAAGTCAGCATTCAAATAGGCAACTTCGGCCGCAGCAACATAAAGATTTAATGTCAATTCATATTGACTTTGCCAACAGTTTGCTGTCAATAACTCTATCCCTATTTGCAAATAAACTTTTGCCGCAGCGTAGGCGGTAGAATTTCTAGCTTTCTGTCCAGCTTTTAAGTTAAGTTGTGCTAAGGCCTCCCGCTCATTTGCTTGGGCGATCAACTCCTGACCTAGATTCAAATGCTCGACAATATCAAACAGTTTTTCCTCTCTTTCGCTCTCCGAGGAACTTTGTAGCAGTAATTGTCCTATTTTGAGGTGAGTGGCTGGTGTCTGGCGATCGGGAATCAATGAATAAGCCGCTTGCTGGACGCGATCGTGTAGAAAGCGATAAGTTGGATTGGAAATATAATCAGTCTTGAATTGAGCCTCTGTTGGAATAAAAAATTTATAATTTTCGTGAATCGGTAAAATCAGTTCTTCTTCCAAAGCTTTCCAGAGTGATAATGCCGTTTGTTTTGGTAATTCTTCACTGACAACTGCCAATGTATTTAAATCAAACTGCGCTCCAATACAAGCCGCCAACTTGAGGACATCCTGAGTTTCTTGGGGCAACTTCTGCAATTGCGCCGCCATAAACTCCACTACATCCGAGGCGTGAGTCAGTCTAGCTTGAGCAATATCGCACTGCCAATGCCCTTTACTTCCCCCCTTACTAAAGGGGGACTCCCCTTTACTTCCCCCCTGACTAAGGGGGGACTCCCCTTTACTTCCCCCCTGACTAAGGGGGGACTCCCCTTTACTTCCCCCCTGACTAAGGGGGGACTCCCCTTTACTTCCCCCCTGACTAAGGGGGGACTCCCCTTTACTTCCCCCCTTACTAAGGGGGGACTGAGGGGGGTCAAAAGTAATTAGTCCATCATCATGTAATGCCTTCAGAAATTGAGTCGAGAAAAAAGGATTACCCTGAGTTTTTTGAGCGACTAATTCTGTCAAGGGTTGAGCCAAAGATAAATCGCAAATCAACGTATCTGCTACCAATTGATTCAGATCTGCTAAACTCAATGGTTGTAACATAATAGTATTCACCACTGCCCCAGACTTAATAATCTCATTTACCGTCAACATAAACGGATGAGTAGGCGATACTTCATTATCCCGATAAGCACCCAAAACTAACAGATGCCCCCTATCCTCGATTAATAGTTGTAGCAACTTCAAAGATGCCGAATCTGCCCACTGCAAATCATCCAAAAATATCACTAAGGGATGTTCGGCGGTGGTAAATACTTGCACAAAATTCTGCATCAGCAAATTGAAGCGATTTTGTGCTGCACTCCCCGATAATTCTATTGCTGGATGTTGAGCGCCAAGGATGCGTTCTAATTCAGGAATCACCTCAATTAAGACTTGCCCATTATTGCCTACTGCGGTGAGAATCTTGGTTTTCCATATTTGTAATTGAGCATCGGATTCTGATAATAATTGCCCCATTAAATCCCGAAAAGCTTGGACAAACGCTGAGAAAGGAATATTGCGCCCAAATTGGTCGTATTTGCCTTTAATAAAATAGCCCTGTTGTTTGGCTATCGGCTTATGAACTTCGTTTACTAATGCGGTTTTACCAATCCCAGAAAAGCCCGCCACCAGCATCAGTTCACTGCGGGATAAATGCGATACCTCCCCTAGGGCGGGCACGCACCATCCACCGCCCCTACTCAGGGGGGAGTCGGATGAAGCCCCCCTTAATAAGGGGGGTTGGGGGGATCGTCCTGATGCAACTCGTTCAAAGGCTGCTAATAGATTGGAAACTTCAGTTTCTCTGCCGTAGAGCTTTTCTGGGATCAAGAAACGGTCTGTAATATCCCGCTTTCCCAAGGCAAACTGCTCAATGTTACCCGTTGCTTGTAATTGAACGAGACAATTTTCTAGATCGTGCTTCAATCCTAATGCTGTTTGATAGCGATTTTCGGCATTCTTCGCCATCAATTTAATAACTATTTGGGAGATAATCAGAGGAATATTTGGCTCGATTTCCTGGGGGGTAACTGGCTGTCTGGCAATATGGCAGTGAACTAACTCTAAAGCATCTTCTGTCTCGAAAGGCAGTTTTCCTGTCAGCAATTCGTAAAATGTGACACCGAGGGAGTAAAAATCAGCCCGGTAATCGAGAGTACGATTCATTCTCCCGGTTTGTTCTGGTGAGATGTAAGCGAGGGTTCCTTCCAGAATGCCTGGGTTTTTCAGAGTCGGTGTTTCTCTGCTTAGCTGAGTGGAAATGCCAAAGTCAATAATTTTTAATTGTTCCGTTTTCGGGTTGTAAACAATATTTGAGGGGTTAATATCTTTATGAATAATATTGGCGATGTGAATTTGCCCTAAAGTTTCAGTGGTGGCGATCGCAATTTGCAGAAACTCCTTTAGGCTAAACTGACGCTGCTGCATCAATATTTTCAAGGATTCGCCGCCAAAGTCCTCCAGAAACATCACGAGGGTGTTTTGGTATTTTTGCAAGTCATAAACTTGCACGACTCCCGCCTCTTTCAGAGCTCTGGTGATGCGGTATTCGGTGCGGTAGCGCACCAATTCTTGAGGTGTGGGGTAACTGTCTTTGAGAAGTTTGAGGATAAGTGGCTGGTTATCTGCTTCCCGAATGGCCCGGTAAACGAGGGAGTTGGCACTTTCATAGAGAAGTGTTACAACGGCTACGCCTGGAATGGAGAGCATATTGATTTTTCTGGTAAAATTTAACGCGAAGTGAGGACGCACCAGCTTTTTGTTAATAATAGCGCGTTAGAAGGAATTTAGTCATGGTTGAGTTACAAGCCATTGAGAATACTAAACTCGCAAACAGAAAACTTACTAACCGGACTTAACTTTAAGCCAGTGCTTCAATTGGTCGATCGCACTTCGATCTACAAATTCGCCCAAGGATTTGGTGTAGATTTCTGTTCCGTCTTTAATATAGTCAAGCATTATTTAAAACTGGATCTTTTTTGAATGAACCGCGAAGGCGCTAAGGGCGCGAAGGAAGAAAGAGGAAGAAAGAGGTTCACTTGTGGTTTGGTTTTTTGGGGTTAAGCAATTGCTGCAATTGGTCGATCGCACATCGATCGATAAATGCGCCAAAGGATTCGTCGGGCGATCGAAATTGCTGATAGATTTGCAACATTTGGGCGATCGAATTTGGCATCTGTGGAACACTCACGCCCTCAAAAATTTGTCGCCCAAAAGGTGAATCTGTTGTACCTGCGTAAATGTCATAACCTTCAATGGTCTGATTTCCCTGTCTAATCTGAATTCCCACGAGGGTAATATCAATGGGAGAATGTTGGGCGCAGGATTTTTCGCAGCCGCTGAAATGAATGTTAATTGGGCGATCGATCTGCAATTTTTGGGCTAAATCTTTCACCATTGCTAGGGCGTGGCTTTGGGTATCTGTCATCGCCGATGCACAGCCAGTGTTGCCGGCACAAGCAACTAAACATGAGTCTAGATTGGTTGCGGATGAGTGCAATCCCAAACGGGCGATCGACTTTTCGAGTTCGCTAAGGCGGTGGTTCGGGATGTCAGAAATCAACAGATTTTGCCAAGGCGTGAGCCTCAGAGTGCCTCCGGCGAAGTTTTGGGCTAAATTTGCCAAATCTCGCAATTGCTGCGATTTTAGCCAGCCTAGTGGCAGGGCGATGCCGATGTAGGAAAAACCGGATTGTTGCTGGGGGTGAATGCCGAGATGTTGGTAACGGGCGATCGACTTTTCAGACGGAGCGATCGAGCTTTGCTGCAATACAAACGGTAAATTATGCTGTATTTGTTCGAGATATTTTTCCACACCCCAATCTGCGAGCAGGTGACGCAAACGAGGTTTTTTACCATCAATTACAGGATATTTTTTGCTGTATTCAAGATATGTGTTAGCCAGGGCTGCTAATACAGATATACATTGCGATTTTTTAATTATAATCCCTGTGTCGCCGTTTAAATACAGCCGAAGCACGATTTCTGAATCAGCAGATCGCCTTTCTGCTGCTAATAAAATATCGTTGCGAATAGCGCGGATCGAAACCGATTCTCCGCCGTCAAAACCGACACTGAATTTAGGCGAAAGTTCCGACAATTCGGGATGGGTTTGCAGATAATCATCCCAATCTGTAACTAGGGGGCGAGTATCGAGTAATTGTTGGCGATCGATACCCGCTGTCGGACTGGCCATAATATTGCGAATCGGGTCAATTTCAACTAAGCGAGATGCTAATCCCAATGCTTGCAAATCCTGCCAGACTTCAGCAGAAATTGCCGAGTTTAAGTCTCGGATTTGCAAATTAGCGCGATTTGTTACTTGCAAATAGCCGGTACTGTATCGATCGACTAAATCTGCGATCGCCCCACACTGCGCTACATTTAAAATTCCCCCCGGAATCCGCATCCTCGATAATATTCCGTCTCTGGCTCTGGAACCAGAAAATAAGCCCGGACAAGTCGGTAATTCACTCAAACTTAACAAAGAAACTCCTCCCCGTGCGACGCAGGGAATCTCAAGTAAACTCCTGAAATCGGCATTCTGGCTTTGACAGTTGCGGCACAGCACCGGAATTGCACCGGACTTTCCCGCTTTCAGGTTTAAGAAAGGTATCACATTTTTGCACCCCAAAACCAAAACGCTCAATTTTCTTAACAAATTCCCCCTCACACAATTGCCTTGAGTAATGAAAACTCGCCTAGTTTTCAATCAGGTTCGGTAGGGGAGTTAAAACAAAAACAAACCAATGACAAACCAAAGGTAGCCACAGGTAAAATATCTCCAAACAACATTGGATCTTGTTGATATTCCGTCGGCTGAGTTTCTCCCTCGATATTTCTAGGAGTTAAAATTTGTTCTAGAGAATTCACATTATTAGAATTAGTGAAGGCTGGCAATTCATCGGGTTTGACTGGAGAGGTGATGCTGAGAGTAGTCCAGAAAAACATTAAGGTTAAAATATTTAGGCATTTCATAGTCAAGACCCCGTTGTAAGTAATATAAATAAAAGGCTGAACGTTTTAGGTGTTTTGTTTGCCTCTACTTAAACTTTAGGGAAAAAGACGAATTACTAAACAACTAAAAGTGTCACTTTTTCTATGTGGCTTGTATTTGGTGACTTACCTAAATGCTGAAATGGCTGGAAAGCTTGTATCAAGGAAGTTGCCAACCAGGCGATTTAGTTTTTAGCTGTAGTCAATTAGTCAACTGGCTGTTGTCCAATATGCTGGAAATAGATTCATGCTGAGTGGCAAAAATTGCAGGAGTAGGGCTGATGGTAGACAAATGGCTTTCGGTGGTGGGGATTGGGGAAGATGGATTATCGGGATTGAGTTCGATCGCCCGTACCCTGCTCGATCGCGCTCAAGTCGTTGTCGGCGGTGCCCGTCACCTAGCCATGCTACCCACCGACGACACCAGGGAAAAATTGCTCTGGGCTTCACCTTTACAAGCCACAGTCGATGAGATTATCCGTCGCCGGGGAGAGTCGATTTGCGTGCTAGCTAGTGGCGATCCGATGTGTCACGGGATTGGTGTCACCCTGTCGCGCCGGATTCCGATCGCCGAAATGATGATAATTCCCGCTACATCGGCTTTTAGCTTGATGTGCGCCCGTCTGGGTTGGGCTTTGGCGGAGGTTGAGACTTTCAGTTTGACAAACCGCCCAGTAGCCTCCATCGCCCTTTCTCTATATCCGGGGGCGCGGTTGTTAGTTTTAAGTGCCGATCGACACACTCCGGGAAAGGTTGCCGAATTGTTGACACAGCGGGGGTTTGGTAGCAGTTTGATGACGGTGTTCGAGCGGATGGGAGCGGCTTCGGAACGGCGGAGCGAGGGGGTCGCAGCAGCCTGGAATGTGCCGGATTTGGCTGATTTGAATGCGATCGCGATTGTAGTTGCAGCCGTTCGGGAAACTAGGATTTTCCCTCGCACCTCTGGTTTGGCGGATGGTGCCTATCTCCACGACGGACAACTTACCAAGCGGGAGATTCGAGCGGTTACTCTGTCAACCTTAGCGCCAATTCCGGGTGAGTTGCTGTGGGATGTGGGGGCTGGTTGTGGTTCGATCGCCATTGAATGGATGCGGAGTCATCGGGGTTGTCGGGCGATCGCGATCGAACGCCACCCAACTCGACTGCAATACATCGCTGAAAATGCCTCTAATTTGGGTGTTTCGGAACTTCAAATTGTGGCGGGAGAGGCGCCGGATGCTTTGGCTTCTTTGCCTCAACCGGATGCTATTTTCATCGGTGGTGGTGTCACCGCAGAAGCTTTACTGGAAACCTGTTGGAATGCTTTGGGTGAGGGCGGCCGATTAGTTGTGAATGCGGTGACTATTGAGAGTGAATTGAAAGTTTTGCAATGGCATTCTTTACATGGCGGGGAATTAATTAGAATTGGGATTCAGCGGGTTGGGGCGATCGGTTCTTTTCAGGGTTGGAAGCCGCTTGCACCGGTGACTCAGTGGGCGGTTGTTAAGGGGTAATATCAATTCTGATTTGGATCGGAATTGTTTAACAACCACAGAGTTCTTGTAGGGAGAGGACACGGCAGTGCCCATTGGTGTCAACTTAAGGTAAAAGTTATAGTCCGACAGGGGTTGAAACCGAGTCTCACATAGCGCAAGTCCTCTCAAAGAGGACTGAAGAATTAGTTGAGTTGATAGGTATTGGTTTGGGGCAAATCTTCAGTCAGTTTCAACTGACTTTGGCTATGAGACAGGGGTTTTAACCCCTGTCGGAGTCGCGGGATGACTAACAGACACGGGGCGGGCTGACAGCTTAAGTTGACACCTATGGGCACTGCCGTCTCCTAATTTCGGCTACTAATCATTCCGATGAAGAGCAGATTTGATCTAAAAGGCGATCGTTTTGCGATCGCTCAGTTTTATGATGAGATGCGATCTGGCTATCTTCAAATGCGGTCTTATATCCGAATGCTAGACTATTTGCGGCTGCTGGTTTTGGAATATTTGCAAATGGAATAGAGAAGGAGTTTGGGAAATAATAGGCATCTTCTGTCCACTACGCTAAGATGAAAGCTGGTTTACATTTTCTGATAATGTCGTTATGACCAGTTCGCTGTCTCCTACAAGCATTTCTCGCTATGTCACCCGCAATCCTGAAGTTTTGCAGGGGGAACCGATTATTGCAGACACTCAAGTTACTGTACGGGATATTGTGGTGTTTTGGAAATCAGGAATCAAGCCTGAAGAAATCCCACAGAAGTTACTGCAACTCGTGACGGCGGCTCAAGTGTTTGATGCGATTAGTTTTTATCTGGATAATCAGCCAGAAATTGACGATCGGATTGCTTGGTACGAGGCGCGTCCGATGTTGAATGTTTCGCCTCTTTTGAGATGCAATCCGTTGTTGAATGAAGTCACGGAATATGTTGCAGCGTATCGGCGCGATCGAAATGCCGATATCGATTTTCCTGAGTCTGAGACCCTATGACTCAATATATTCTCGATACCGACCATATCACACTGCTGCAACACTCTAATCCACTCATATTAAAACGTTTTGAAACTCTTCACACGAGCGATGTTGCTATTACTGTCATCAATGTTGAGGAATTGATTCAGGGCTGGTTCAATGCAATTCGACAAGCTTCGCAACCCGGACAGCAGCAACGCTTAACTTGGGCTTATGTTGGTTTGAGATCGGCTGTTAAATTTCTCAACGATTTTCTCGTTCTAGATTTTACCGAGTCAGCTTACGAGCAATATTTGGCGCTGCGCCGTCAGGGAATACGAATTGGGACACAAGATTTGCGGATTGCGTCCATTGCTTTGGTTAATAACTCAATTTTAGTGACGCGAAATCGACAAGATTTTGCACAAGTCCCAGGACTGGTTTTGGAAGATTGGACATAACAATTGCAAAGCCAAGCTTACCCAGCTTTTCCAACTTCCGCCAAATGCCAAAACGTCATCCCATTTTCCGCATGACTGAGCAAAATCCCCAAATCTTCCAAGCTTTCTAGACAGTCGAGAATCACTTTTTGTTTGCGATTCGCGCCTTTGAAATGGGCGGTGACTTGGGCGGCTGTCCATTCGCCGCTTTGAGTGCGAAATAAGTCGCGGATGGCGGAAAGTTGCTCTTTGAGGGTTTTGGGGAAGGGTTGTTGTTCCGTGGGGGAGACGGCAATTTCGGTTTCGGTTATGATACCTGCAAGGGATGGTTGGATGTAGGTTTCGCCTGGGGCTTGGTAGTCGGGACGTAGCCAGCGAATGAGTCCGTTGCGTTCTTCTTCGGCGCGTTGGGCGTTGAGGGTGACGAGGTTTTCCAGGATTTGGTCGTCGGTGAGGGTGGGTTCCCAATCATAGGCGGCAAATACGGCGGCATCTAGTTCGTCGTGGATTTGTTTGAGGGTAGAGACTAGGGCTTTTTGGTTGAAGGCTTTGTCTTTGTCGTCGAGGGGTTCGCCTTGGCGGAGTTTTTCGAGGAGGTTGTACATCCCGGTGATGGTGACTTCGGGGTGAGTGGCTTGGACTCGTTTGCGGTGGCTATCGAGGCGTTCTCCGAGTTCTCGGATGGTTTGTTTTTGGGCAGGGTTGGAGTCGGGGAAGGGGAAGGGGTCGAACACGATTGCAGGTTTCCAACGTAAATCATTCCCTATTCCCATACGTGGAGCCACCTTTTCTAACCACTTTTGATGAATTTTTGATTGCAATACACCAAGAACCCACGCATCATCTGAAACTACAGAATAAAGCTGAACATCGGGTAATAAGTTGGCATCTACAAATAAAAATGGTTTGAATTTAGATGTATCAGGAGTGACTATAAAGCGTTTGATTCCTGATATTGATTTTCGTAATTTTGGTGCATTCTCACCGAATAGCCACCAGTTACGTTTTCGAGACTCTCGATTATTCTGGTCACGAAGTGGCTTTACAGTCTCTAAGATCCTCTGATAAAGAATTGGGTATTGCAGATATGCTTCTTCTTCTTTCAAACCGAAGAAATCAATCAACCACTTTTTTTTCCGTTGCTGAACTAGATCTCGACCAATCATGTATGGTTTGACAACAGGGGGTAAATTATTAATATCTAAACCAAGCATATCCAATTCCTCTTCTCTGAGTCTAAATCCTTCACCAAGTGGGATAACACCTTGAAAGGATATTGATTTGTTAGATAATAAACTTACCATAGTGACAGTATTAGCTCCGACAGTAAGATCTGGATTAATAATGCCTCGTTGTTCAGATAGTTCAACAACAGAGACTTCATCTTCTCCAAAAAGTTCGTTCTGCACAGTAAGTAACCTGCCTTGAATCTGCTCTGAGCCACCAACAGTCATGGCAACGCGGACTGCTGCACCATCAAGACTATCCACCCAAGGATGATCGGGTAGCGCAAAAAGAATTGACATACCCGATTCTAAAGCTTGCTGCACTATTTTTCTATTTAAAGCTTGCGTGATTGAATTTGTAGTGATAAAGCCAAAACATTTAACTTTTCTAGAGCTTACAAGCTCGGCAGCTTTATGCCACCAGTACATTACAAAATCTATTGTTTCAGGAAGTTCTTTCCAAGTATTGCGAAGAATTGCAACGTAACTGTCACCTAAAGTAGACCTCATTCTCTTATTTCCAATAAACGGAGGGTTCCCCAAAATATAATCCGCGTTTGGCCAAGTAGCCTTTTGCGTTTTACCCGAAATTGGCTCTATTCCGTCATAGGCCAACACCGCATCCCGGCATTCAATATTGTTGTACTCGCGCAACACAGGTTCGATCGGCGGAATATCGCCAAAGCGCCGAAAATGCCACTGCAAATATCCAATCCAAATCACCAAATCCGCGATCGCCGCCGCCCTAGGATTGATCTCAATTCCCAAAAACTGACTGGGATTGACTTGGGCAATATCTAACCGCAACTGCGCCGATCCGGTGACATCCTCCAAGCGCCGCAACACCTCCGATTCCAACCCTTTCAACAAATCCAATGTCACATACAAAAAATTCCCCGATCCGCAGGCCGGATCGAGAATCTTCACCCCTTGTAACTCCGTCAAAAATGCCTCTAAAACCGCGATCGCCTTTTTCCTTTGATTCGCAGTCGGTTCCGATTCCCCCGCGTTGAGCAACTGTTTAACCTCCGCTTGTACCGCAATCCAGCGATCGCCCAAAGGCTCCATCACCACAGGCTTAACCAACCGTTCCACATACGATCGCGGCGTATAATGCGCCCCCAACTTACTCCTCTCCCGTGCATCCAGCGCCCTTTCCAACAAAGTCCCAAAAATCGCCGGTTCCACATTGCACCAATCCCGCTTCGCCGCCTGTAACAACACTTCCAACTGCGTCTTTGTCAACGCAAACGCCTGGGATTCGGCAAACAATCCGCCATTAAACCGCAACAGTTGGCCATGAAAACCAAAACTCGTCCCCTCATTCATCGCCACCCACAGCGCCTCTACCTCCGGCTTAAACATCTTCGGATTGAGAATCCATCGCGTTTCCAGCGCCTGCGTAAACAGATGTTCCTTCAGCAAACCCACATCCTCAGCAAACATGGTGAAAATACAGCGCATCAAAAACTGGGCGACTTGCTGCGGATCGACATTCGCCTCCATTCTTTTCGCCAACTCTGCTAAATCCGCCGCCACTTCCCGCGTCACCCGCGCCGCAATTTTCTCTGGGTTGCGCTGCTGTGGATTGCTAAAAATATCGACAAACAAATCGAAAACATCGGCCTTTTCCAACTCTGTCAGCGCAATTTCTCGCCGCGCCCCATAGCCGCCGTAATCGCCGCTAAAACCCATCCACAATTCAAAATGGTCGCCAATATCGCAAGTCAACAAAAACGGTGGTTTGCTGCTGAGATTTCGCGTATAAGCAACTGCTTGCACAAACGCTTTTTCCATCTCTCGCAAATAGCTATTCGTTCCCCGTTTTGCCGTTCCTTTTTTGCTAGTAGTTCCGCCCTGTTTTGCCTCAATCAAAAAATGCTCGGCTTTGTGAAAATCGATAAACCCCGGAGTCACTTTCCCGCTGGGGTGAAAAATTTTGACATCTTTATCAAAGCAGTAAGGATCGTTGGGAATTCTGCCTTTATCCAAAGGGCGATCGACTCCCAGCGCATCGCACATTTCCGCAAAAAACAACTGGTAGTTGGCGCGTTCGTTGCCGCTAGAACCTTCCCAGCGCGTGATGAATGTTTCGACTCTGGTGCGATCGGCTTCATTCATGCTTCAACCCTGCTACTGCTGATTTTTCCTAGGACTTATCATATCAAATCTGGTAGCACGACCTATGATATAGAGGACACTGCACGTGCCCAAAGCGTGTCAACTTAAGGTACAACCGATAGTCCAACCGGGGTTGAAACCCAGGGCTGTTTCATTCTCAAACAAATCATCGTTTTGTAGGGGTAGTGGATGGTGCGTGCCTACCCTCCTCATCCACGATTTTGTAGGTGTTTCAGGCATCAGGGCAACCACGGGGGGATTGCCCCTACAAGAGAATGAAACAACCCTGGGTTGAAACCCCTGTCTCAAAGCTCAAGTCCTCTCTCTCTTGACTGAAGAACTCATTAGTCCTCTTTTAGAGGACTTTCGCTATTAGACAGGGACTTCAGTCTAAGAGCGGGCTTTCGGCTTAAGTTGACTAGATTTCAAAAAAAAACAGGTTGGGTTTAATTGTATTAAACCCAACCTATTAATTAAATGAGAATTAAGACTTTAGCCTTGATTCACAACAGATACATTTAACCCGGTAAATCCAGGACTAGGCCAGAATTAGCCGTGTATGGCAAGACGGGTGAAAGCAGCAAGCTCTCCCGTCAAGGAGGTATCTCTCAAAGCTTTCAACGAAATATTGAAAGCGCCATTTAAATCTCTGTCCATACTTTGAACAGGTTTTTGATGTGTATTCTTTCGTTATGTCTACTACAAAACTGCTATATTTAGCAGTCTGATGCTTCAACACTCGATCAACAGTACCAGCTTTTACCTGATTATTCAAGAAGTTTCTAGAAAATCATTTACTTTGCATCAACAGTCGGTTTTAAACTTTCTTCCGACTTCGATCGATCTAAACCATTTTGAACTGCCACAGATTCCTTCATCGGTTTCCGCGCTTCTATTAAACTCAGAGCTTTGTTGACACCTTCAGGTAAAATTACTACCAAACTGCCAGCCGGTGCTTCATCTAAAGCCTTGTTAATCGCAACGGTTTCATCGAGAATCAACTCATATTCAACCTTAGATTGAGCGCCGGTTCGTGCAGCCATACTCTCTGCAATCCCCTGACAAATTAACTTGGCCACCACACCGGGTTCCCGGCCGCGCCGATCGAGATCTTCCTTGACAATAATGCGATCGAAAATATCCGCCGAAAGTTTACCCAACAGGACAAAATCCTCATCTCGCCTGTCTCCAGGCGCACCAATTACCCCAATCCGCATTCCATCCCAATTCTGTACGAAACTCCCCAAAGCCTTGTAACTGTGAGGGTTGTGGGCATAGTCGAGCAAAGCGTGATATTTACCCAAATTAAACAGGTTCATCCGTCCGGGAGTTTGACCTACCGATGCCTGGAAGCTTGACAAAGCCGATCGAATGTCCTCTATTTTCACTCCTTGGGCAAAAGCAGCCAAACAAGCTGCTAAAGCATTGGCAATCATGAACGGTGCCCGTCCGCCCATCGTCAGAGGCACGTTGACAGCCTGCTCAATTCTCAGCGTCCAATCGCCCTTCAGGATCGACAAATAGCCATTTTCGTAAATTGCAGCCAGCCCGCCCGCAGCCGTATGTCTTGCCACCAGTTCGTTATCTGGATTCATGGAGAAATAGGCAATTTGAGCCTTGACACTTTGCGCCATTCGTGATACTAGCGGATCGTCTGCATTCAGGACTGCATAGCCCTTGGGCATCACCGACTCTACCAGCACGCTCTTGAGGGTGGCCAGTTGTTCCACGGTGTCGATGTCGCCAATGCCTAAGTGGTCGGCGGCGACGTTCAAGACGACGCCCACATCGCACTGGTCGAAGCCCAAGCCCGATCGCAAAATTCCGCCCCTAGCTGTTTCCAGCACCGCGACTTCCACCGTTGGGTCAGACAAAATCAACTGAGCGCTTTGGGGCCCGGTATTGTCTCCGCTTTCCACCAAATATTCACCGATGTAAGTACCGTCAGTAGTTGTATACCCAGTAACTTGGCCAGTCTGCTTGACAATGTGGGCCAGGAGGCGAGTGGTGGTAGTTTTGCCGTTTGTCCCCGTTACTGCTAAAATCGGCACCCGACTCACTCCCGGAGAGGGGAACAGCATATCCATCACTGCCCCGGCGACGTTGCGGGGCAAACCTTGACTCGGTGCAACGTGCATTCTGAAACCTGGTGCTGCGTTGACTTCGACGATGACACCATCGACATCGCGCAGGGGTTTTGAGATATCGGCGGTTACGACGTCAATGCCGGCGATGTCCAAACCGATAATTTTGGCAACTCTGGAAAATAACCAGACGTTTTCGGGGTGGATTTCGTCGGTGCGATCGACTGCAATTCCCCCGGTACTCAAGTTGGCTGTCGCCCGCAAAAATACTCTTTTCCCTGATGGTACTACTGAGTCGAGGCTATAGCCTTGTTTTTGCAGCAAATCTAAAGACAATTTATCGATCGTAATCCGGGTGAGAACATTATCGTGTCCGTCTCCCCGCTGCGGGTCGCTGTTGACTTCTTCAATTAACTGTTCTACGGTCTTTTTGCCATTACCCACCACGTTAGCTGGGACTCGTTCTGCTACGGCTACGACTTGACCGTTGACTACCAATACTCTGTGATCCCTACCTGTGTAATAGCGTTCAATAATGATGCTTTTGGTTTTTGAGGCTGCGCTGGCGAGGTCGTAGGCTTCTTCTGCTACTTCCCAGGAATTGATGTCGATGGTGATGCCGCGTCCGTGATTGCCGTCTAGGGGTTTAATCACAATGGGATAGCCGCCCACTTCTTCGATCGCACTTTCGAGTTCATCTAAATAATTAATTACCGTACCTCTGGGTACTGGCACACCGGCACTACCCAGGATATTTTTAGTACCTTCCTTGTCGCAGGCTAGTTCTACTCCCAAAACTCCTGTGCGGTTGCTCAAAGTTGCTTGAATCCGCTTTTGATGAACCCCATAACCTAACTGGATCATGAACCTCGCACTCAATTGCATCCAAGGAATGCCACGAGCTTCCGCTTCCTTGACCAGTGTTTCGGTACTCGGTCCCAAGGCCGCCGACGCTGCAAAATCTGTGAGGTCTCTTAAATCTTGGGCCAACTCTGTAGCTGAGTAAGTGCCGGTACTGACAATGCTTTGGCACAAGCGGACCCCAGCCCTTGCGGCGTAGCGACCTGCTTGTTCGTTTTGATACTCAAGTACCACTTGGTAAATGCCTGGGGTCGAAGTCTCGCGGGTGCGACCGAATCCCGCAGGCATTCCTGCCATTTCCTGAAGTTCTAGGGCGACGTGTTCGATGACGTGTCCCATCATCGTGCCTTCTTTAACACGTTGTAGGAACCCTCCCTGACGACCTGGGGAACAAAAATGCTCGTACAAACTCGGCAGCACCCCCAGTAAACCCTCGTAGAATCCCGGAATTTCGGCTGTGGTTTTGTTTGCTAAATCTTCTAAATCTAGACGCATGACGATCAGTTTTTGGCGTCGGATACTCCAATAATTAGGGCCGCGCAAGGTCTGGATTTTTAGTATTTTCATAAAGCCTCGTAGATGTTTGGAAAGCCTAAATTTTGAGTTGGATGATGAAAAACTACTCAGGGGATTTTCATCGCCATGACTCGACTGGATTTGTAGGAGAGAAACTTTATATCGAGTCCCTGAGCCTTTTGGGTCAATTTTTTGCCAGTTTCTAGGCGGAAATCTGATAGTTTAAATTCCCAGTTTCAAGATACAACAATTATTGAGAAACAACTTTTTGGTAGCACTCACCAATCAGTTTAATTCTTCAAAACCTTTTCTGTTCGCCACAAACTCTCTTCTGAGGGTGATTCAAACTGAGTTTGTGGCTGCTGAGTATTGCACTGGAAGGATGAGCTTCGCAGGGCAGTTACCATTGGCATTTTGCAATGTATCTTTGACTTTATTGGATCATTTATTCAATTTCAAGCCTGAGTCTCCGATAAACTGTTCGCCAAGAACATTTTTGTACTAATTTTTCAGTTATTGCCCACGGAATTGGAGATTTGAGCTGTGAGATGGGCAGAGCCACATCCCTTCGGCAATCTGACAATCGGGCATGGGTTTCTGATGTTCCCATAGCTTATCCTCCGTCCTCAATCTTTGGCTACTAATTCATGATTGACGAGGGCGGATGACTATTATTTGCTGTCTTAGTTCGAAGTGCGGCATTCAGGAGGCCACCCAGACTCGGCACAAGCCGAGGAGGGCATCGCTTTGCCTAGGCCAATATTGTAACAATCTCCGTGGCAAAGTACGTGCAGGCGCAGATTGAACAGGCTCAATGGTTCTGTCGCTCCTACGTGAGGCTCGTTGGTGTAAAGCATTTCCCTAGAATCGACAATAGTCACAGTTCCTTTACCGAGAATTTTAATCGTGTCGTCTCCTTCAAATAGGGCGCAGGTGTCTTCGTCAATACCTAGAGCCAGCAGATCCGGGTGGGAGGAAATCGCCGACAGCAACCGAGCCATGCGATTCCGGTTATGAAAATGCTGATCTACAATCACGGACGGTATAATGTCCAGACCGTTTGCCAAATCTACTAAAGAGCGATTGGGAGAAGCGCCACTCCCGCCGCCTGCAATCATGTGATAGCCCATCACAGCAGCCCCAGCACTGGTTCCAGCTAGGGTAATTTTGCCTTCTCTGGCTTCTTTGCGAATTTTGTCCATTACGGGTGTGTCCGCCAGCAACCCGCACAGCCGCAGTTGGTCGCCACCTGTGATAAATACGCCCGTACAGTCTTCTAAGTAATCCTTCCACACGGGGTTTTCGGCCTGTTGGCGTTCCCGGATGTCAACTACTTTGACTGCACTGACACCCATGTCGTCAAAGATGGTGCGGTAGCGGTTGCTAATCCCTTCTGGATCTCGCGAAGCTGAGGGAACGATCGCCAGCCGCGCCTCTGTACCCCCAGAACGGTGAAAAAATGTGTTCAGAATCTCGCGGCCGTGAACTTTGTCTTCGGCTCCCCCGATCACCATAATCGAGGTTTTTGTGCGCTGGGGGATGTTTTGTTCAAGGGCTGGAGATGTCAATTGCTGCATGGTGTGTCTTCCTAAGTTAGGTGTGAAATTAAATTTTGCCGTGTTGTGGGTACGATCGGCGTTTTGAAGACTGAATAATTTGGCTGGAGATTTGAGCGGCGATCGCGATCGCGCGCACATCAGGAAGCTAGTTTAGTGCTCTTGTAGGGACACTCAAGCGAGCCCATTGGTGTCAACTTAAGTCTGAAAGCCTTTGTATCTCTTGTTCATAGCCAAGTCTAGATCCCCCTAAATCCCCCTTAAGAAGGGGGACTTTGATCCATTTCCGGTTCCCCCCTTCTTAAGGGGGGCTAGGGGGGATCTAGGCTTAACAGTAAAACCGTAGTCTCTGACTGGGTTTGACCTTAAGTTGACACCTATGGACTCGCTTGAGTGTCCCTACTTTGCCGTTGTATACATAAAAATAAAAATTGAGGTGCAAAAATTTTAAGAAATTATGAAGAATAATACAATTACCGAAAATCGATCGCCATCTAGAGGTCAAACTAGAGGAAGTGTGTTGATAAATTCCAATTATTGTGCGATTTGACCTTGTTACCCTATTTCCAGAATTTTTCTTTGCTCCCCTAGGGTCGGGACTGATGGGCAAAGCCTTAGCTAAAAATATTGCTGAGGTTAACTTTGTCAATCCTCGTGATTTTACCACAGACAAGCACCACCGAGTGGACGACGAACCCTACGGTGGTGGAGTGGGGATGTTGATGAAGCCGGAACCAATTTTCGCTGCGGTGGAGTCCCTGCCAATTTTGCCCAGGCGGGAGGTGATTTTGCTCACTCCCCAGGGGGAACCAATGCAGCAGGCGATGTTTCGGCGGTTGGCTGCTGAGTGCGACCAGTTGGTGTTGATTTGCGGTCATTATGAAGGTGTGGACGATCGAGTTTTGGATTTAGTGACTCGTGAGGTGTCTTTGGGCGACTTTGTACTCACAGGGGGCGAAATTCCGGCCTTGGCTTTGATTAATGGAGTTTTACGGCTGTTGCGCGGCACTGTGGGGAAGGAAGATTCTTTGAAGTTTGAGAGTTTTGAGGACGGACTTTTGGATTATCCGCAGTATACTCGACCAGCCGATTTTCGGGGATTGAAGGTTCCTGATGTTTTATTATCTGGGAATCATGCGGAAATTGCCCGTTGGCGAAGGGAACAGCAAATTGCCAAAACTCGATCGCACCGCCCTGATTTGTATGAACGCTGGTTGCACGAAGGGGGAAAATAGATCATCTGCTATCCTAAAGAAACACATAAATAACTCTGTTTTACCAGCTCTAACTTATGTCACTAGCCGTAGAAAACTTACCAATAGATTTAATTACCGATGATGGCGAACCGATGGAAAGCAATAACCATAGAGTTTCGATGAATTTACTCATCCAATCCCTCAAATATTACTGGCGCGATCGACAAGACTTTTTTGTAGGTGGCAATATGTTTGTCTACTACAGCATAAACCAAGTCAAAAATCAAGACTTCAAAGGCCCTGATTTCTTTGTTGTCTTAGATGTAGATGGAACCACAAATAGAGATGCTTGGATTGCTTGGGAAGAAGATAGTCGCCTCCCCGATGTAGTAATTGAATTAATGTCTCCCTCAACTGCCGAAGTAGATTTAACCACCAAAAAAGATATCTACGAGCGTAAATTAAAAACCCAAGATTATTTTGTCTACAATCCCAAAAATCCTAGTTCTCTAAGAGGTTGGGAATTAATTAATCGTCGATATCAATCCTTATCTCCTAATCAACAAGGGAGATTATATTGTGAATCGTTAGGGTTGTGGCTGGGCATATGGGAAGGTCAAATAGAAAACTCTCAAGGTGCTTGGTTGAGGTTTTTTGATGCCGATGGAAATTTAGTATTAATGGGAGATGAAGCTGAAACTCAAAGAGCCGAATTAGAGCGACAACAGAAAGAGCAGGCAATACAACAATTAGAAATTGAAAAGCAACAGAAAGAAAAGTTAGCCGCCAAATTAAGAGAGTTGGGTATTGACCCAGATGAAATTTGATTGCTTGGATATTTGAAGTTGGATTTTCCCCATTCCCCATTCCCCATAGGTGTCAACTTAACGTCAAACCGATAGTCCGACAGGGGTTGAAACCCCTGTCTAATAGCTAAAGTCCTCTAAAAGAGGACTAATGAGTTGAACATTCTTCTCTTCAGTCCTCTTGAGAGGACTTTAGCTTTGAGACAGGGGTTTCAACCCCTGTCGGACTCGCGGGCCCACAGACGGACTTGGCGGGCTTTCAGGCTTAAGTTGACACCAATTCCCCATTCCCCATTCCCCCATTCCCCATTCCCCATTCCCAAATGAACATTCGCATCGGTAACGGCTACGACATTCACTGCTTAGTGACCGATCGCCCCCTCATCCTGGGCGGCGTGAACATTCCCCACACATTGGGATTACTCGGTCACAGCGACGCCGACGTACTCACTCACGCGATTATGGACGCAATGCTTGGAGCACTCAGCCTCGGAGATATCGGGCATTATTTCCCACCGACTGACCCCAAATGGAAGGGTGCTGATAGTCTAGTCTTGCTAGAACAAGTCAACCAGTTGATATTAGATAAAGGCTGGGAAATCGGCAACATTGATTCTGTAATTGTAGCAGAACGTCCGAAGCTGAAACCGCATATTGAAAAAATGCGCGATCGCCTTTCTAGCGTCCTCAAGCTCAACCCAGACCAAATCGGCATCAAAGCCACCACCAACGAAAAATTAGGCCCCGTCGGGAGAGAAGAAGGCATCGCAGCTTACGCTGTAGTTTTGTTAATGCTAAAATAGAACTATAGAATCTCTAATTGACTGTAAAGTTAATCTCAAATCCAACATCGCTAGGAAGCCTGAAATCATGGACACTGACACTTGGGAGTTAGAATTACCCGTAGACGCGGATGCGATCGCGTTGGATAAGGACGATAACATAGTCGTGCTAATCGAGGTTAAAATTATTCAAGCTCAAGAACCAGCCGCGAAACAGAAAATTATCGATCGCGCGACCGATTGGCTGAAAGCTGTGTTAGCTAAGCTGTCTGAAAAAAACGCGATCGTTCCTTATGCTATGTTTGTTGATGCGGAAAAAATTTTGATTTTTAAATGGGATGGTGTGAATTTATCGGAGCCTGTTTGCACTCTCAATACTGGTGAGATATGTCGCTATTATATGCCGACTTTTGGTAGTAAATGGCTCTCTGAACGTACCCTTGGGGGACTGATTGAATCGTGGCTGCATGACTTAGATTATAACTGGAAATCAGAAAATCCGCCAGCATCAGAACAGATAGCAGCCATCGGTTTGCTGCCATTACTCGCAGGTGGAACAACAAAATCAGGAGTGGAATTAGGTGGCAATTATATATATCGAGACCAACTTTCTGATGAGTATTGCTACAGGGCGTGAGACTGAAGCAATTATGTTGCTCAGAGATTTGTCCTCATCAGTTCAGTTAGTCATACCCAGCGTTTGTTATATGGAAGCTTGGTCAGCTTTCGAGGACGAGCTGAAGCGACAAAACTCTTTTAAGGAACAGCTAAGCCGCCAAATTAGCGAAACAAAGCGAGATGTGACCTCTGAAAAGGTCGCATCTCTATCTTTTTACCTAGAAGAGTCATTAGTTTACTATCTCGAACGAATAGATGAAATTGAATTGCGGTTGCGTGAAGCAATTTCTCTGATGTCAGAAAATGCCCAAATGATTGTATTAAATTCAGAGATTATTCAAGCAAGTTTAAACAGACCTATTATCAAAAAAGACCCAACAGATAATTTGATTTTACACTGTATCCTCAGTCATGCCCGATCGCATTCTACAGAAACCAAAGTATTTCTCAGCGGTAACGTCAAAGAATTTGGTCTATCGGAAGTTCAAAATACTTTGCGAGAGGCGGGGATTACAAAGTATTTCTCTGCCACTAAAAACTTTCTAGGTTGGCTACAATCTCAATCATAATTACACGCAGGTGGTACAGTAAATTATTATGAAAATTTTCCCTATTTTACATTCAAAGCGCCGCTGGCTGGCTGTTCTGCTAGCAGCAATTGCTACCATAGCGTTGTCTGCGTGCACTCCAGCCCGATCGCAATTAACAAACAGACTCATCGTCCCCACCCCCAGCGGCCCAGCCACCTTTAACTATCCGCTAAATCAGTCAGCCTACAGCGTTTTTGGCTATCTCAATGAAGGATTGATCAACGAAAACGGTTTAACATCAGAACTAGAACCCGGTTTAGCAGAGTCTTGGAAAGTCTCTAAAGATGGCAAAAAGATTGTCTTCACCCTGCGAGAGGGATTGAAATGGTCTGATGGCGAACCGATGACTACGGATGACATTATCTTCAGCTATGACAAGATTTATTTCAACGATAAAATCCCCAGCGGCTTAAAAGATACTCTCAGAGTTGGGATGAGTCGCCAATTCCCCAAACTCAAAAAAATTGATAGTCGTCGGGTTGAATTTTCGGTAGCAGAACCCTTTGCTCCATTTATTAGATATGCTGGGGGAATACCAATTTTACCTGCCCATATTTTACAAGAATCAATTAGCAATACAGATAGTGAAGGCAAGCCGAAGTTCCTGAGTACCTGGGGAACCGATACAGACCCCCAAAAAATTGTCGGTAATGGTCAATATCGAATGTTAAGCTATACTCCTAATCAGCGAGTTGTGTTAGAAAGAAATCCCTATTTTTGGCGTAAAGATACTCAGGGAACAGCTCAGCCCTACATCCAGCAAATAGTCTGGCAAATTATCGAAAATACTGATACTCAACTGTTGAATTTTCGCTCTGGTGATTTGGATAGTCTGGACGTGCAGCCCGAAGTGTTTCCGCTGCTGAAAAGGGAGGAAAAACGCGGTAAATATACGGTATTTAACGGTGGTCCCGACACTGGCAGTGTATTTATGTGTTTCAATCTGAATCAGGGTCGTAATGCTCAAAATCAGCCCTTTGTAGACCCGATTAAATCTCGGTGGTTCGCAACTAAGGAGTTTCGGCAGGCGATCGCCTATGGTATCAACCGCGACGCCATGACTAACAATATCTATCGCGGACTTGGCGCGCCCCTGCATTCCCCAATTCCAGCCCAAAGCCCGTTCTACTTATCCCCAAAAGAAGGATTAAAAACTTACAACTACGCTCCCCAAAAAGCCAAAGAATTACTGTTAAGTGCTGGGTTCAAGTATAATGATGAAGGGGATTTATTGGATCGGGATGGGAACAAAGTGCGATTTACTTTGTTAATGGCTGCGGGAAAAAAAGTTCGGGAACAAATGGGAACGCAAATCAAACAAGATTTGGGCAAGTTAGGGATGCAAATTGATACACAATTTCTGAGTTTTAACACTTATGTGGAAAAGCTGCGTTTGACTAAAAATTGGGATACTTACCTCGGTGGTTTTACGGGAGGTCTTGAACCGCACAGCGGCTACAATATTTGGTCGGTTAACGGTACATTACACAGTTTTAACCAGGGTCCGCAGGCTGGAGAACCGCAGATTAAGGGTTGGAAAGTGGCTGACTGGGAACAAAAAATTGATGACCTTTACGTGAAAGCTTCCCAGGAACTAAACGAGGCGAAGCGCAAGGAACTTTATGCTGAGACACAGCGGATTATCGCAGAACAAGTGCCGTTTATCTATATGGTGAATCCCTTGACTTTTGAGGCGGTGCGCGATCGCATTTCAGGAATAAAATACAGTGCCATAGGAGGTGCTTTCTGGAACTTATACGAACTAAAAATTACTGAATAGTCAGTAGTCATTAGTTATTAGTCATTAGTCATTAGTCATTAGTCATTAGTCATTAGGATAGCGACAATTCCCAATTCCCAATTCCCAATTCCCAATTCCCAATTCCCAATTCCCAATTCCCAATTCCCAATTTTCATGCAACCAGAAATCTTACAACAGTTACTCCAATCTGTAGCCGCCGGTGATGTCAGTCCCGCCACAGCTTTAGAAAAACTCAAGCATTTTGACTTTGAACAAGTGGGCGATTTTGCAAAAATTGACCACCACCGCAAATTAAGAACCGGTTTCCCAGAAGTAATTTGGGGACCTGGTAAAACACCAGACCAAATTGTGGAGATTATCCAGGCGATGCGCGGGCGAAACCCTGCGGTGATGGCGACGCGAATTGAACCGTTCGTTTTCGAGCAATTACAGCAGAAAATACCCGATTTGTGCTATTACCAAAAAGCTCGAATTTGTGCTATTTCTCCTAGTTCTCCTACTTCGCAACATCCAGGTAAAGTAACAATTATTAGTGCAGGAACAGCAGATTTGGCTGTAGCGGAAGAGGCGGCTGTTACTGCCGAACTTTGCGGTTTTCAAGTACAGCGTTTGTGGGATGTGGGAGTTGCCGGCATTCACCGCTTGCTGAGTAATCGCCACGTTATTGATGATGCTGATGTGTTGATTGCAGTCGCGGGTATGGAAGGTGCTTTGGCGAGTGTGGTTGCGGGTTTGGCAGATTGTCCGGTGATTGCTGTGCCGACAAGTGTTGGTTATGGCGCTAGTTTTGGCGGGATTGCGCCTCTTTTAACTATGCTTAATTCTTGTGCGGCTGGTGTTGGCGTGGTGAATATTGATAATGGGTTTGGTGCGGCAATTTTGGCCTGTCAAATTCTCAGAACCGCTGGCCGAGTTGGGAAAAATTAACAAATAGACCTCGATCGTATTCATTGTGGAACAGGCATCCTGCCTGTTCAAGACCTGCTTTTCTGGAAAGGTCTAATGAAAAGCCCCTATCCCGGTAGATTATTACGATCGCCCTTAATTCACTACCAAGGGCGATCGCACTTTTCATTCTTTCCCTAAATCAACCGAAAACTAGCAGATGTAATCGCATTGGTACTCACTCCAATCATCACACCTAACTGCTCCCCTGTCAAGAGGTTTTTGATAATTGTTCCCTGATTATTTTGAGTTATTTCCAACTGACCAAAACTCAAGCCTCCGCTTAATCCAATCAAATCTTGACCTACGGTAAAATCAGCGATAACATCAAATCCTCGACCAGTTGTTAAGACAAAGATATCATTCCCACTACCTCCGATCAAACTATCATTACCCAAATCTCCGTAAAGGATATCATTGCCTTTCCCGCCCATGAGAGTATCGTTATCTTCACCTCCATAAATAGTATCATTTCCTTCGCAGCCTCCCAGGATATCGGCTCCTTCATTACCACTGATTAAATCATTGGATTCGCCACCACAGATAGTATCATTTCCCTCATTTCCAAACAGGTAGTCATCACCATCACTACCAAGGATGATGTCATCACCTTTACCTCCATATAAGGTATCATTACCCTTGCCACCATCAATGAAATCATCATTTCGATTCCCATAAACGATGTCATCACCTTCGCCGCTATTTAGCGAGTCATTGCCTTTGCCTCCAAAGATTAAATCGCTGCCCAAGTCACCAAGGATGATGTCGTTTCCTTCATCTCCAAATAAAATATCATCCCCATTACCACCAGTGATAAAATCATTGCCTTCGTTGCCGTTGAATATGTCGTTTCCATCGCCACCAGATAAGTTGTCATCCCCCGATTTAGCATCGAATATATTCCCAGAGTTGCTGCCGAGAAATTCATCGTTTTTGGCGGTGTCTATTTGAATTCCAGATCCACCGAGTATGGTGTTTTCAACAGAGTTAGGTTGGTTTAAGTTGGGATAGGGAATGTCATCGCAGATGCAGTCGTCATTTGGTACAGGTGCAGGAGTTGGTGTTGGTACAGGTGCAGGAGTTGGTGTTGGTACAGGTGCAGGAGTTGGTGTTGGTACAGGTGCAGGAGTTGGTGTTGGTACAGGTGCAGGAGTTGGTGTTGGTACAGGTGCAGGAGTTGGTGTTGGTACAGGTGCAGGAGTTGGTGTTGGTACAGGTGCAGGAGTTGGTGTTGGTACAGGTGCAGGAGTTGGTGTTGGTACAGGTGCAGGAGTTGGTGTTGGTACAGGTGCAGGAGTTGGTGTTGGTACAGGTGCAGGAGTTGGTGCTGGTGTTGGTGCAGGAGTTGGTGCTGGTGTTGGTGCAGGAGTTGGTGCTGGTGTTGGTGCAGGAGTTGGTGCTGGTGTTGGTGCAGGAGTTGGTGCTGGTGTTGGTGCAGGAGTTGGTGCTGGTGTTGGTGCAGGAGTTGGTGCTGGTGTTGGTGCAGGAGTTGGTGCTGGTGTTGGTGCAGGAGTTGGTGCTGGTGTTGGTGCAGGAGTTGGTGCTGGTGTTGGTGCAGGAGTTGGTGCAGGAGTTGGTGCTGGTGTTGGTGCAGGAGTTGGTGCTGGTGTTGGTGCGGTATCGTTATCAGTATTAGTGACTGCGACATCAGCCGGATTAACACCATTATAATTAGTATCGGAACTGGTAGCTGCTGCGGTGACAATGTTGTAAGCAGCATTTCCGTCTACTACTAATTCATCTACTCCGGTGACAGTGACAGTTTGGGGAGTATTCCAGTTAGCATGTGAAAGTAACACTGTTTTTATCGACACTACCTTCGGTAGTTTGACTGCTAGTTAATGGAATGGTGACATCGGCTGTTGGTTGAGTGTTTAAAACTACTGTAAATGTAGCCTTACCTCCGGCTTCAGTGGTAGTTAATCCTGTGGTGGGTGTGACAGTGATGCCTTTGGTGTCGTTGTCGGTGTTGGTGACGGCTACATCAGCGGGTTTGAGATTTTTGTAGTTGGTATCTGTGGTAGTTGTATCAGCCGTCGTCAGAATTTGATAGGCTTGATTTCCGTCAGCAATTGAATCATCTACTCCGGTAACGGTGACAGTTTGTGCCACATTCCAGTTAGCAGAGGTGAAAGTTAAACTGGATTTATCTACCGTACCTTCGGTAGGTTTACTGCTAGTTAATGGAATAGTGACACTCGCTGTTGGTTGACTATCTAAAACTACTGTAAATGTAGCCTTACCTCCGGCTTCAGTTGTTGTTAATCCTGTGGTGGGTGTGACAGTGATGCCTTTGGTGTCGTTGTCGGTATTAGTAACAGCAACATCAGCGGCATTAAAACCACTGTAATTGGTATCGGTACTGGTAGCCGCAGCAGTGACTATGTTGTAGGCAATATTTCCATCAACTACGCTATCATCTACTCCGGTAACGGTGACAGTTTGTGCTACATTCCAGTTAGCTGCTGTGAAAATCAAACTGGATTTATCTACCGTACCTTCAGCGATGTTACTGCTAGTCAATGGAATAGTGACATCGGCTGTTGGTTGCGTGTTTAACTTGACTGTAAATGTAGCCTTACCTCCGGCTTCAGTTGTTGTTAATCCGGTGGTTGGGCTGACAGTGATGCCTTTGGTGTCGTTGTCGGTGTTGGTGACGGCTACATCAGCGGCATTAAAACCACTGTAATTAGTATCGTCACTGGTGGCCGCAGCAGTGACAATGTTGTAGGCAATATTTCCATCAACTAGGGTATCATCTACTCCGGTAACGGTGACAGTTTGTGCTACATTCCAGTTAGCAGAGGTGAAAGTTAAACTGGATTTATCTATCGTACCTTCAGCGATGTTACTGCTAGTCAATGGGATAGTGACATCGGCTGTTGGTTGCGTGTTTAAAACTACTGTAAATGTAGCCTTACCTCCGGCTTCAGTGGTAGTTAATCCGGTGGTTGGGCTGACTGTGATGCCTTTGGTGTCATTATCAGTAATCGTCACACTTTGATTAGTAGTAGTTCCTAATGCTATTCCTGTTGATGGGCTGTTAATCGTTAAAGTAGCCGTTTCCTCACCTTCGATAAGATTATCATCATTAACTGTAATGGTTACTTGCCCCGTCTTGCTACCATCTGGTATCGTGATTTGAGTGGGAATAGCACCAGTAAAATCAGCAGGACTAGCAGTACCAGTTAATGCTAAATTGACTGTTTGAGCGCCGACGACATTACCTTCAGCAGTGGCGGTAAAGGTAATAGCTGTTGTCCCAGCTTCGCTGGCAGTATTTGTGCTGGCAGTGAGGTTAACTTTCGGTACGGGAATGGTAATATTAAAGGTAGCTGTGTTGGAAAGGTCAACACCACTATTCGCTGTACCGCCGCTATCTTGCAGTTGCACACTCACGGTGGCGGTACCGGGTTTACCACTGGGAGTGTAGGTTAGTGTGCCATTGGTTGCTACACTTGGTTGAGTTGTAAATAAGCTATTGTCGCTGTTGCTAGTAATAAGGTAGTTGAGGACTGTTTGAGTTGATTCATTGGCGGGGCCGATGACAACAGTATTTGCCCAACTGCTAACAATTTGAGCTGTGTTTGTCCAAGCTGTTAGGGTTTGATTGCCAGCGTTACTGAAACTGGGTTTGTCATTGACGGCGTTGACGTTGACAGCAAAGGATTTAGTTACAGTACCAGTATCCGCATCTGTGACGGTGACGCTGATGTTAGCAGTGCCGTTAGCATTGACTACGGGAGTATATTGGAGGGTAGCCGTGCCATTATTGTTATTAGTAATGGTGGGTGTACCCGTTAAGCCTGTGTTCGCGGAAGTGGCTGTGATAGTGAGGGCGTTAGTTGCGGTTTCGATATCACTTATGCCTGTGAGAGTAATCGTTTGTTGAGCCGCTTCTTCATTAATTGCGGCTGGATTAGTGATGTTACCCAGGAGGGGGACATCGTTATTTTTTGATGCTAATGTGTAGTAGCCATCATTGAGTAATCCGATATTAACATTATTGAAAGTTACTTGGTCGCCAGTAATACTAAAAGTGCTGTTAGTCGTGAAAGTGGCATTGTTAACGTAAGCGAAATTACCTGTGGTTCCAGAGCGATATAATAAATGATATTTTCCACTAGGAGTACCACCTAATCCAGAGTCGGAAAAATCGAAGGTGAGGTTGGCTGTTCCACCATTAGTATTGACATCGGTTTTATCGAGATACCACACGCGAGATAAACGATTAATGCCAGTGGCGCTGGGAAGGTCTGTTGTCACATTGGTAGCATTCGCTGTTTCTATTTGACCGGCAACGAGATAGTCGCCGTTGTCTTGCAGGAATGTGCCATTATCAATTTTTAAACCGCCTGTGGTGTTGCCAGAAATGTTGCTACCGTTGGCTTCTTTGCCGATTCCTGCTACATTCCAGTCGTAGTCGCTACCAGCATTATCGCCTGCATATCTATCGTTACTGATAGTAGTGATATTGTATTTAGCACTGAGGTAGTTATCAACTAGGGTGTGTTCGGCGTTGTTCAAAGCTTTGTCATACAAGATGACTTCCGAAATATCCCCAACGAAAAGAAAATTAACAGCTCCTTCGGTTTGTCCACCTCCTACCCGGAGAGGTTTTGATGTATTTGGAGAAAAAGTAGTGGCAGAACTGGTTTGTGTGCCATTAACTGATATTGTATTTTGGCTACCATTGTAGGAACCAGATGTAATATATCCGCTATTTAAAGTGATAGGATTATTATCACCGACCCCACTCCAACCAGAAAAATCACCTGTACCTGTCTGCGAAAACCATTGATTATCATCTAAAGCATAGAGCGTATATCCCCGAAGGGGAGAGACATCTCGGCTCGTAATGGGAGACCGAACTGTGCCTACACCATCGGTGACTTGGTTGACTGTAATAACCGTGTATTGATTTGGATTTAAGCTTGGGTTAAAAGCAGTGTCTAAGTATTGGGTGCCATTAAATGAGAGGGTGGGTAGGCTATTAAAGCCCGCAGTTTTATAGGTAGGTTGTGCAGCGCCAGTGGCTTGAGTAAGAACTATTCCATTACCAGATGAGTCGTTCCAAGTACCAACAGAAGCGCCATTTGTGAATCCTGTTAAAGCGTCGGCCTTTAGCCACAATTTTAAATTATTTGTACCTGTTCCAACTCCACCCAATCCATCACCTAAAATACCACTGTAAGCGGCCGTAACTGCGGGAGAAAATGCTAAAGCAGCTTTAATTTCACCGATAATAAATTCTAAGTTCCAGTCTCCTCCTAGCTTGGCATTTCCTGTGGGAGTAGTGGATGCTGCGACATTAGCTTTAGTTAATTGACTAAGGCGTTTAACGAAGGCTTTTCCTTGCTTAGTTTGGGCAACATTACATCCGTAGAGGAGAATATCTGCGTTAGCTTTTAAGGCTTTGCCCCACTGTTTTACGGTGGCTGCGTGGGTTTCTAGGGTTGTTTCGTTGAGGGGAGAGTTACCCAGAAATAGAGTGCCGTCGCTCCCGTGAGAAAGGATATGAATTGCTTCAATATCTTTTTCTCCTGCCAAGGCTTTTGTAATTTGATCGATCGCGCTCAAATTTTCATTTAAAATGAAAATTTGAGCGCGATCGGCGTTGTCAATTAGGCTTTGATAGTCTTGGACTGAGGAGTCTACGAAAATTATTTGCTTGTTCATATTTGTATATCGTCTGATAGTTTTTGCTTAGTCTTAGATATGCAACCCGTTAAAAATCTATAGCAATCCTTGCAGGAGTCGTAAAGTTTTTTACCCCACCCCAACCCTCCCCTTATTAAGGTCCGGGAGTAAGAAATTCACAAATGATTTAGGATTGCTATATAGGAAATAGTTCCCGAATTAAGGGTAATTTGCTGCACCACAGTCGATTGGTGTCAAAGATGATTTCTTTTTCAGCTTGCGGGTGGTAGTAAGCAGAAAAGATACTCAGAATCAGCGCCCTTTTTTGTTCCGGTGAAATAAATACGGAAAACTCATTGTCTTCGCTCGTCGCTTCTAACATTCGCTCTACTAAACCCCCCACTGGGCTAGTCATGGCCGCGTGAAACCGGGGATTTTGGCGCAGCAAAGCCGCCATTAAAGTAGAGCCTGAGCGTGGTAGTCCTGAGATGAAGTGGGCTTTCACTGGCATCGCGTTACAATGCGTTTGTATAAATTATATTCGAGGTAAATATATCATACTAAGGGCATATTTTTTGAGATTATATGTTTATTTAATATTTATTAACACAACCTCAAGGTTTACCATGTCTAGATTGTGTAACAGTTAAAAAAGCCAAAGTTCAGGATGAAAAGTGAGGGAAAGCGGTACTCAACACGGATTGAAATAGGGATAAAAATTATACATAATTCAAGCCAATTATCACACTTAAATCAACTTGTCGGGTGCGTCAGATGAAGTTATAGATTGATAGAATAAGGGTTTGGATCTAGTAGAAAACCCTACTATGTGCCTGCGTAGCTCCTGTTATAAAAACTACAGCTACAGATAGTTGGTGGTGTGTCGGAGAGTTACCCACAGCAAAGAAACTGAGTTTTTTACCGAATCTAGGGGTTTGAACCAAGTATTGTCGTAAAAAACCCCGGTGGTTGAGCGAAGCGGCGCAGTTTATCCGCTCGCCCTTCGACTTCGCTCAGGGACCACGTAGTCGAAGGGATCAGGGGCCACGAAGTGTCGAAACCTTGAACCCCCATCGTAAGTAGGGACACTCAAGCGTGCCGTTTCCCTACAATATTATTTTGGGGTAGGGAAACGGCATTGCCGTGTCCTCCGTTGCTCGCGAGCGCGATTATTTTGGGGTAGGAAGAATTGCCAGCCAAATCGGATAACCAGAAGAATCCTCAACTTTCAACTTTTGCGCTTGATAACTCTTGCTAGTCCAAGTCGCTACTGTTTGCAGACTTTCTGTCAAAAAACTTTCGCTTCCAAAGGCTTCAAAGCCCAAAGTCCAGGATGGACTGCCATTAATATTCAATTGAGTAATTTCCACTATGCAGCCTTGAGGTATGGGCGCTTCTACAGGGACAGACATCAGTACGCCTGGGGCAGAAACTTGGTAAAGACGCTGTGCTCGTTTTTTCTTGACTTTCACCCACTTTCCTGTGGCGATTAAATCCGGCGGCAGTGGCCCGATGGTGTCAGCACAAATCCACTTCAGCCACTTCTCGGCTTTCCCTTCCCAACGGTTGCCGAACAGCATCGCCCCACTTTCTGCCTGTCGCCACTTTACTTGTAAATTTTTTTGTCGCAGTTTGACTCCTAAGTAGTCGCAGCCCGGTATCAGTAAATATAAGTCTTCTCGTTCTTCAGGGGGTGAAAGATACCCACCGAGACTTTCGCTTCCAAACCATTGCCCGATCGCCTTTGGTAACATTCCGTTACAAAACCACCGCATTTCCAGACTGGTACGCATAATTCTTTCCTCTGTTCCCAAATTTTCGTCAAACCCAGACCGGATTTGCTATATACCTTGCACTCTTTAACCTCGCTGACTCTATCCTCCCCTGTCGGGGGCCGAGAGTCTACTACCTCCTGTTTCGATCGACTATCTAAAAAAAACTTTCTCACATTCCTTTACATATCTTCATAAGTCTGTTACATTTATTTACAGTACGCAAAACCAATTTAGGAAAAAAACATGACTAACAAAGGCTTAATGCTGGACGACCAAGGTAAACTGAACAATTTTGCGATCGAGCCTACAGTATACGTGGATGACCAACAGCGCACCGGCTTCACCCCCTACGCCGAACGCTTAAACGGTCGCCTCGCCATGATTGGTTTTGTCTCTCTGTTGGCTTTGGAAGTTTCCACCAAACATGGATTGATTAGCTGGCTGACCCATCTGTAATGATGCTCTTAAAAATTAAACTGGACGGCTATGGGTTGTAAGCGCTAGGCAAACTGCAATCCATAGCTTAACTGTTTTTAGGGGCAAGGTTTGGTGGGATAATTAAAAATAAATATTTAACTGTCATTCGATCGCAAAAAATAATGATCAAACGAATTGTAAGCATACTTCTGGTAGTTTTCAGCATTACCTTGACCAGTTGTGTATCTAATGTTGTCGGACTTAAAAGCCATGTGGATACTGGCGATGGCTATCAGTTTCTCTATCCCAACGGCTGGCTACCAATTGCGGTTGCTAATGGCCCGGATGTGGTATTTCGCGATTTGATTCAGCAAACTGAGAATGTTAGCGTAGTCATCAGTCCTGTCACGGGAGATAAAACTCTGGCAGATTTGGGAACACCATCGGAGGTTGGTTACAAACTTAGCAAAAATGCGATCGCTCCTCCCGATTCTGGCCGAGAAGCTGAGTTAGTCAATGCTGGATCTCGCGAATCGCGATCGAAAAACTATTACATTTTAGAATACGCCGTCAAGCTTCCAAACCAACAACGACATAACTTAGCAAGCGTAGCCGTCAGTCGCGGCAAACTATTTACACTCAACATTTCCACTACGGAAGAACGTTGGCCGAAGGTAAAAGAAGCTTTTGAGAAAGTAGTTAAATCTTTTTCTGTTTATTAGGGAATTGGGAATTGGGAATTGGGCATTGGGCATTGGCAAAATAAATAACTAATAACCAATAACTAATGACCAATGACTACTGACTAATGACTTCTTAACTTATGAAAAAACCAACTTTTGTATTAGCATCAGCTTCCCCAGCACGCCGCCAACTGCTAAAAAATGCTGGAATTCAAGCTGTAATTTGCCCAAGCGATTTTGATGAAGGGCAAATTGAAATGAGGGATGCTCTAAATTAGTCCAGGTTTTAGCCGAGGGAAAAGCTGATGCTGTAGCTGAGTTGTTGCGGGCTAATTCTCATCCCCAAATTCCTCATCCTAATTCCTGTTTGGTGTTAGGATGTGATTCAATTTTGGTGATTGATGGGGAGATTCACGGCAAACCGCAGGATGCCGAAGAGGCAATTTCCCGTTGGCAGCAAATGCGCGGTAAAGTAGGTGAACTGTATACTGGCCATGCTTTAATTGATCGTAGATTGGATGATTTCAATGAGGCAATGGATCGATCGATTGTTCGCTGTCAAGTTACAAAAGTTCATTTTGCCGAAGTTACCTCACGCCAAATTGCTGCTTACGTTGCTACCGGAGAACCTCTCGCCTGTGCCGGCTGTTTTGCTCTCGAAGGTAAAGGGGGGTTTTTTATAGAAAAAATCGAAGGCTGTCATACCAATGTGATTGGTTTGAGTTTGCCTTTGCTGCGGCAAATGCTTCGGGATATGGGATATGATGTGGCGGATTTTTGGCAGTCTTAATATTCTTGGATTCATGTCACGAATTGGTCTACGCATCTAACTCCAGAAACCGGTTTTTTGGGGTTTCTACGACTGTAATGAAATATTCTCAGAAAAACCCGGTTTCTGGTCACCCGCGCATCAGTCCTGTTTATGTTAATGGGAGATGGACAATCTGATCTTGGTATTCATCATCGAATGAACCATCAGCAATCAAAATCAATTCCTCAATATTTTGCCCAATACTTAAATCTGAGTTCAAAACGAAAATTCCTGGAATATGTCTGCTTTCAGCCATATTATCTGCCAGATGGACGGGCATTGACTTCCGGTTATTTGTCACTAAAATAAAACCATTATCCTCACACCAAATCAAAATCTCCGGATCGAGTGTACTTTTCGGAGGTGTACCAATGTCGCCCACTGACCAAACTACTAAATCAGGGCGTTTCCGCCGAAGCTGTGTGGCATAAATGGGCGTAACATTCTCATCCATCAAATATTTAAGCGCCATTCCTTAAGCACCCTGGATTGCAGTTTGTCTTTCCCGTTCAGCTTTCAATTTTCGCAACCTTTCTGTTGCCGGATGGGGATTTGCTGCTTGCATTTTTCGCTGCTGATGCGACCATTCCAACCAATCTTGTATATATCGACTTACTGATTCATTGTTCAGCAAATAATACAAAATAGTTGTGTAAACTTCTGCCAAAGTTAGAGAGGGATAGAGTTGCTGAATTTCTTCGGCGGTGCGTTCCCGATACAAATACTCATATAGCACTGTCTCAATCCCGATGCGATGTCCTTTAATGCGAATATCATCCGCTGCTAAGAAATCAAAATACTCATTCAGTCCCATGTCTAAACTTCCTGTTTTAGCTATCTACTATTCTACTATTCGGTTTGTTGAGAAACTATAATGCGATCGATTTCTTCGCGGTGGCGATCGTAAGAGCCCGACAGAGGACACTCAAGATGCCGTTTCCCTACCCCAAAATTATCGTAGGGAAACGGCATCTTGAGTGTCCTCCGCTGCCTACGCATCACTATCCCAGGGCGATCGCACTGTCAGATACAGAGGTAAACTGAAGTTGACTCGGTGACACATCTTTCACTAAACCCAAGATATTGCCGGTACTTGCTTCCCGAATCACCGTCGCCTTAGTGTTTAATATTCTAAACTCAGTAGTGATAATGCTTCCTGGAGGAATAGGCCCGCTGCTGTCGTAATCTCTGGCATCACCAATTGTGATAAACCTTTCGGTTAAAATCAGATCGTTTCTCGTCAGCCCAGACGCTAATCCAATTAAATCTCCTTGAGATGGATTGTAATCGAGAATAAAATCTGCGGGTACTGCTTCTACATTAGAAGGAAAAGTCCCCACAGGACGGGGTTGCTCGGAACCAAATTCTGTGGAGGTTGCTCCTGCTTCTCTTCTAATTATAAACAAATCTGCACCTTCTCCTCCCCAAAGTCGATCGACTCCAGCATCACCAATCAGAGTATCGTTACCACTTTCTCCTAATAAAGCATCATTGCCTTTACCGCCCCGAACAAAATCATTTCCCGTACCTCCGTAAGCATAATCATCGTCTCGATCGCCACTGAGGATATCATTAGCACATTCTCCATAAATAAGGTCAGAATCTTGACCGCCGCGAATAGTGTCGCTACCACAACCTCCGATTAAAGTATCTCTGCCACTGTTACCATTAATTAGTTCCGCACCACCGGAACCTCGGACAAAATCGTTGCCTCCCAAGGCCCGCACTCCCCCCGGAGTATTGCGGAGAATTCCATTGGCTAATTGAACTATATCGTCATTGGCAGTCAGGTCAAAAAAGTTGGGGTCGCCTTGATTTGGCAAGGGGCCAGTTAATAATTTGATGTTTGGGGGATCGGCAATAATTGGGTCGGTGTTTTCAGCTAATGCTCTAATTTCTCCCACGGTGGTTTCTGACATCCTAACTTTCTCCTATTTTGATTGACTTTGTTGACACTTTGATTTATATAAACGTTCCAATTGGTGATTGGTTATTGGTGATTGGTTATTGGTGATTGGTGATTGGTTACTGGTCATACCAATTTAATGGGTCGTTGCACATATCCCGATCCCCCTAAATCCCCCTTAAGAAGGGGGACTTTGAATAAATCTTGTCCCCATCGGCGCATCGCCCAAATCTGCAAATATTTTGAATTATGAAGCAATAATTCTCAGGATAGCGTAATCTATTAGCGATCGGCATTCAGTGACCAAGCACCAACTGAATGCTAATTGTCATGGAACCTTGAGTTAAGTCAGGAATCGTTAATATGCTAGATACTGCGATCGAATCTATTCAGGCCAGAGAAATCCTCGACTCCCGTGGCCGCCCCACGATTGAAGCGGAAGTTTACCTAGCCAACGGTGTTGTCGGACTCGCCCAAGTCCCCAGTGGCGCGTCTACAGGCTCCTTTGAAGCCCATGAGCTCCGCGACGATGACAAAAAACGTTACGGTGGTAAAGGGGTTCTCAAGGCTGTTGACAATGTTGAACACAAAATTGCGCCTGCTTTGATTGATTTAGATGTGATCGACCAAGAATTAATCGATCGAACCATGATTGACTTGGATGGTTCCCCCAACAAGTCCAACCTGGGCGCAAATGCCATTCTCGGAGTCTCCTTAGCCACAGCAAAGGCGGCGGCCGAGACTTTAGGACTCCCCCTTTACCGCTACTTGGGTGGCACCTTGGCGAACGTTCTACCCGTGCCTCTGATGAACGTGATCAATGGCGGTTCCCACGCGGACAACAATGTGGACATTCAAGAGTTTATGATTGTGCCGGTGGGAGCACCATCTTTTAAGGAAGCTTTGCGCTGGGGAGCAGAAGTATTTGCTAGTTTAGCTAAAGTCTTGAAAGACAAAAATTTGCTGACTGGTGTTGGTGATGAAGGCGGTTTTGCTCCTAATTTAGGCTCGAATCAGGAAGCTTTGGATTTGTTGATGATGGCAATTGAAAAAGCTGGCTACAAACCGGGTGAACAAGTTGCTTTGGCTTTGGATGTTGCTGCTAGCGAATTTTACAAAGATGGGCAATACACCTATGATGGTGTGGCTCATTCCCCAACAGAATTAATCGATTATTTAGCTGGTTTGGTTGGTCAATATCCGATCGTTTCCATTGAAGATGGTTTGCATGAAGACGATTGGGATAGTTGGGTAGCGCTGACTGAAAAATTGGGCAGCAAAGTTCAATTAGTGGGTGACGATTTGTTTGTGACTAATCGTACACGCCTCCAAAAAGGGATTGATTTGAAAGCGAGTAATTCGATTTTGATTAAGCTGAATCAAATTGGTTCTTTGTCGGAGACTTTGGATACGATCGACTTGGGTAAACGTAACAGTTATCGCTCGATTATCAGCCACCGTTCCGGTGAAACTGAGGATACCACCATTGCTGATTTAGCAGTAGCGACTCGCGCTGGTCAAATTAAGACTGGTTCTCTGTGTCGCAGCGAACGGGTGGCTAAATATAACCGTTTATTGCGGATTGAGGCTCAATTGGGCGATCGGGCAATTTATGCTGGTGCGATCGGTTACGGGCCAAAATAACACTTGTTAATGGGTAATCGGGCATCGGGAATTCACATCCTGTAGGGGCGGGTTTTACAAACAATAATTGCCTAAAACCAATAATCTCGTAAACCCGCCCCGACCCAATTACCCATTACCCATTACCAAATTCTCAATTAAGGGTAAAAAGCCAATTGAGGTAAACCCAAAGTTTCTTCCCAGCCCATCATCAAGTTCATGCACTGGATGCCTTGTCCGGCTTGACCTTTAATTAGATTATCGATCGCCGACATCACAATTACTCTGTCAGTACGCGGATCTACTTCCACACCGATATAACAAAGATTCGTGCCACAAGCCCATTTTGACTGCGGATAAACCCCAGCCGGCAACACTTTTACTAAAGGAGAATTGCGGTAAAAAGCACTGAAAATGGTGATTAAATCTTCCCGCACCAATCCCGGATCGCGCAAATTTGCGTAAACAGTTGCCAGAATTCCCCGCACCATCGGCATCAGGTGAGGAGTAAATTGGACTTTAATATCGTGTCCGGCTAAATCGCTACAAATTTGCTCAATTTCGGGCGTGTGGCGGTGGCGGCCCACGCCGTAAGCGCCTATGGAATTGTCAGCTTCTGCCAACAATAGATTAATTTCGGCTTTGCGGCCTCCTCCCGAAGATCCAGACTTAGCATCGATAATTGCGGTTTCTGGAACGATGATACCTTGTTTGAGCAAGGGTGCCAGGGCTAATAAACTAGCGGTGACGTAGCAGCCAGCACAGCCGACTAATTGAGCGTTTTTAATGCGATCGCGATACAATTCTGGTAAACCGTAAACAGCCGTGGCTGCTAGAGCAGAGTCCGATCGATCGCCGCCGTACCAAGCTTTGTAAGTGTCAAGATTTTCAAACCTGTAGTCAGCCGACAAATCCAAGACTTTGCAGCCGGCTTCAATCAGCTTTGGTGCCATTTGATAAGCCAAACCGTTGGGTAGCGACAGAAACACAACTTCACATTTAGCCGCTATTTTGTCTAAGTCGATCGCCTCGACAGTCAAATCAACGCAGTTAGTCAAATGCGGATACAGGCTGGAATAAGGTTTTCCCGCACTGCTATCCCCGCCCAAATACACGACTTCGGCCGCTGGATGATCCGCTAGCAATCGCACAAGTTGCACGCCGCCGTACCCTGAAGCGCCGATAATGCCTACAGGCACACGTCCAACATTTCCCATTTTCTTTTATCCCTCAGCCCTTGAAATCTAAAAAACGCTTTAACTTTTGCTGCATTATAGTATCAAACGGCAACTTTGGTGGTCAAGAATTGTTTTTTTTTGTTATGGAGGTGGATTTTTTTGACTTGGACGGTGTTTGACGGCTCGCAAAAACCCTAGAATGAACAAACAGATGTGGTATGGTTCTATCAAAAACTTACCTTAATTCATCCACAAACAGGAGATTGGGATTCTTCCCTCTTTCTACTGACTACTGACTACTGACTACTGACTAATGACTAATGACTTCTTCCTATGGGCATAGTTGTCGAAAACGTATCAAAACACTTTGGCAGTTTCCAAGCACTCGATAGAGTCAGCTTAGAAATTGAATCCGGTTCCCTAGTCGCATTGCTTGGCCCCTCTGGTTCAGGCAAGTCTACCCTGCTGCGACTGATTGCCGGCTTAGAAATGCCCGACTCCGGCAAAATCTGGCTCACAGGCCAAGATGCCACCAATACCAGCGTCCAAGACCGCAAAATTGGGTTTGTGTTTCAGCACTACGCCCTATTCAAACACATGACAGTGCGGAAAAATATCGCTTTTGGGCTGGAAATTCAGAAAACAGCACCTGCGAAAGTCAAATCGCGGGTAGAGGAATTGTTGAATTTGGTGCAGTTGGGAGGATTGGGCGATAGATACCCGTCCCAACTCTCAGGAGGTCAGCGACAGCGGGTAGCCCTAGCGAGAGCTTTGGCGGTGGAACCAAAAGTGCTACTGTTGGACGAACCTTTTGGAGCACTGGATGCCAAAGTTCGGAAAGATTTGCGTGCTTGGTTGCGACGATTGCACGACGAGGTTCACGTTACCACAGTCTTTGTTACCCACGACCAAGAAGAAGCGATGGAAGTTGCCGATCGAATTACAGTCATGAGTAAAGGTAAAATCGAACAAGTAGGAACACCCGCAGAAATTTACGACCATCCAGCCAGTGCTTTTGTCATGAGTTTTATCGGGCCTGTGAATGTATTGCCCAGCAGTTCGAGGATGTTTCAAGACAACGGCTTTGACTCAGCCAACCCGGAGATGTTCTTGCGCCCTCACGACGTGGTAATTGAAACTACAGAAAACAGTGCCACAGTACCAGCCAGAATCAGTCGCTTGATTCATTTAGGGTGGGAAATTCAGGTAGAATTAACTTTAGATGACGGTCAAGTAGTCAATGCTAATTTGACTAGAGAAAGGTTTGACAATTTACAGTTGCAGCCACAACAAAGAGTTTTTGTTAAACCCAAAGATGCTAAATCTTTTCCGCTTTTTTATTCAATTTAATCCCCATACCGATTTGGGATTTGGGATAGAAAATTTTGGATTGAACGAAGAGTAATTTGCCGGATTAATTATGACGAAATCCCCGACTTATTGAATAAGCCAGGGATTTAATAGGAGTTTGAGACTAACAATTCAAAACTGACAAATAAATTAGTCTTTGATCTTGCTAACAGCCTTTTTGACTTGTTGCTCAAAGGATGTAGCCCTGGTGTTGCCAGGATTCAGCATCTTTTCGCTGTCCGCAGATCCCTGAACTTCATTAATCCCTTCGTTGGCTTTTTTCTGAGTTTCTTCCATAGACATCGGGTCTTTTAAAACTGCTTTTTGAGCTTCTTTTTCAATGCCTAAAAGTTGGTCGGTAGCTTCTGTAAGTTTGCTAGTAACTGCAAAGGCAGGAAAAACGTTAGAAACAAACAACAATGTACAAAAACAAATTGCTACAAAACTGCGAACTAAACCCTTGACAGATAGATTAAAATTCATAAAAGACATACCAACAAGTTTCCTTTTCTAGATTTTTTTTCGCTGCGACAATTGTTAACAGGTTGATGATTACTCAAACCCTGGACAATATTAAGTTGAATTTTGAGAGAAGCAATAGCCTTGAGCAGTTGCCGTCTTTCAAATTGAACTAATATATATTTAACTAAACCAACAGGCGCTTGAAATCCTTCTCAGGGAATATTTTGAAAAAAGCACAAGGAATAGGGAAGAGGGAACAAGAAACAGGGAAAAGAAAGTGATGGGGACACACGCCGAGGATGAATTTATCTCAATTCCGGTTGCAGCGTCAGGTGATAGTTCTGAGAACTATCCCCATCTCCCAGGGCTATTTCATTCTCTTGTAGGGGCAAACCCCCCGTGGTTGCCCCAATCTCACCAAACACATCCAAAATCGTCTGTGAGGGGGGTAGGCATTCTTGACACTACCCCTACACAATCATCGTTTTCTTGAGAATGAAACAGCCCTGCCCCATCTCCCCATCTCCCTTCGGCTTAAATTCACGTTACAGGCGCACGGGAATTTGGCATTCTGCTAGATAAGTCTTAATTTGTCCGACGTTGAGTTGGCCGTAATGCAGCAGCGAAGCTAGCAGGGCTGCTTCGGCTTTGCCTTCAGTCACTGCTTGGTAGATGTGGTGGCAGTTGCCCGCACCACCGGAAGCAATGACTGGAATTTCGACTGTTTCAGCGATGCTTCTGGTTAAATCCAAGTCGTAGCCAGCTTGAGTGCCGTCAGAGTCCATACTTGTCACTAGCAATTCGCCCGCGCCACGTTTTTCGGCTTCCTTTGCCCAGGCGACGGCATCTTTGCCCGTATTTTCTCGCCCTCCGCGCACGTACACATCCCAACCGGGATTATCTGCGTCTTGTCGTTGGCGCGCGTCGATCGCCACTACAATACACTGATTGCCAAATCGATCGCTCGCTTTGTCGATTAAACTTGGATCGCGCACCGCCGCTGAATTAATACTCACCTTATCGGCACCAGCCCTCAATAAACTTTTAATCGTGTCCAAGGATTGGATACCACCACCGACTGTCAAAGGGATAAAAACTCGATCGGCAGTCCGGTACACTACATCAATAATAATGTCCCGGTCTTCATGAGTGGCAGTAATATCCAGAAACACCAACTCGTCAGCACCAGCATCATTGTAAACCTGTGCCATTTCTACCGGATCGCCAGCATCTTTAAGGTTAACAAAATTGACACCTTTGACTACGCGGCCAGCTTTTACATCCAGACAGGGCAAAATTCTTTTCGACAACATAAAATTATTTGGTTTCTATTTGAACAAGGGTTGCTGCATGGGCGTAATTTTTGGCAGCAAAAATAGATAAGCTCGCTTGTGGGTGCCCTAGAATTCGGTCATACTAAGTCAGTCCGGTGCATCGAAAATCGACTAAACAATCTAAAATTTTAGAACAAGGGATTTGAGTTTTTTTAGCCAAACTATCAATTATAAAACTCCCGGTCAATCTAAAATTGCAAGTGTAGAACTTTAAATCGGTCGAATTGATGTCGTTTCTAAGACTGTGGTGACTTTGCAAACGAACCCACATATGGTACTTCGCACAGAAGGTGGCAATCGCTACTTGCCCCTGGCTGGCAGCAATTGCTGGACAGTAGGGCGGAGTGATGACAATAATTTTGTGTTAGTCGATCGCTGGATTTCCCGGAATCACGCGATGTTACAGCAAATGGAAACTGGAGAATTTTACCTGATCGACTTGGGAAGCCGCAATGGTACTTTTGTCAATGGGCGACGGGTAAGTATTCCGGTGACACTCAAAAATGGCGATCGGCTGATGTTTGGTCAAACCGAATTAGACTTCTATGACCCAACCGCTAGTCGCCAACTGCCTCAGACCTACGACACAGACTCCGATGATTTTACAGCAACTTTAACAGTCCGCAGCCTGATTAGTGTCATGGTAATGGATATTAGAGACTTCACGGTGCTGACTCGGCAGCTAGACGAAACTATCCTGTCGGAAGTGATTGGGAGTTGGTTCCGTTCTTCAGGACACATCATTCGCAAACACGGTAGTTGGGTAGACAAATACATTGGCGATGCGATCATGGCAGTCTGGTTCCACAAAACCGATGGTGTGAGTAATGAGGACATGATGCTAATTTGTCAAGCTATTCGCCAACTGCACAAGGCAACGGATGAACTGAGCACTCGTTACCCCCTGCCTTTTCCTTTGCGAGTCGGTGTGGGAATTAACACTGGTTATGCAATGGTAGGAAATTCTGGTAGCAGCGATCGATCGGACTACACAGCCTTGGGAGATACTGTCAATGCTGCGTTTCGCTTGGAATCTTGCACGAAGGAACTGGGTAAAGACATCGCCGTAGGACAAACTACCTACAAATACCTGCGGGAATTGGGGGCAGAGAGCGCTTTCGATCGCCACGTCGTGGATTTGAAAGGTTACGACACTCCGACAGTGACTTACGGGAGTACCTATAGAGACTTGGACACTTTTTTGAAATCCATGGGCAAGAGTTAGCCAAGAATTCGGACTCCGCGCCCGTGCCCGATTTCTTGCGAAAACTGCATAAGCAAAATGGTAATCTCTACATAAATGCTGTGTATTAAATTGGGAGACATAACTTCATGAAACGATTAGGTCGTCTATTGGCAATATTGGGCTTAGTGCTGGGCTGCTTCGCCTGGGCTGGGGACCAAAGCGCGATCGCCGCTTCTTTGAGCAGTCTGGTATTGCCATCATCATCGCTGATCGCCGTGGAAGCGCCGACGAGAACCAATCGCGCCGACGAAAAGCTGGCCACAGAATTTGGCAAAAAACTGGATTTGAACAACAGCGGTGTCCGATACTTTCGGGAATATCCAGGGCTGTATCCCACTTTAGCTCGATTAATTATTAAGAATGCTCCTTACGAAAAAGTTGAGGATGTACTCAAAATCTCCGACTTGACAGAAGCTCAGAAAAAATTGTTGCAAGCTAACCTGGACAAATTCACAGTGACAGATGTTGAATCAGTCTTTATTGAAGGAGACAACAGATTGAACAATGGTCTCTACGACTAGAAAGCCACAGTCACCCGCAAGGATTTTGGATTGAACGAAACTTTGGGATACAAACCCCGTCAGTCGCAAGACGGCTGAGTCATCAAGCAGAAGTCAGAATGCCAAAAGCTGAAAAGCAAAAAATATTGAGGCTGATGACTTCTGCTTTCTAATTGATGTCGGACTTCCCTAAAAAGCAAGTAAAAATCAGAAAAAATAAGGAATAATATACCGTCAATAATGAGCATTATTTCTAAAAAAGCAAGCGCTAAAAATGAGATAAACATTGCTATAGTGAAGTAAGAAGCTATACAAACTTTCATCCGCGCAGGCGGACTTGAAAAGTCTAACGAATGCGGAGTAATGACTGACAAATTTGACGTATTGGTTGTAGGTGCCGGGGCGGCCGGTCTGTACACGGCACTTTGCCTGCCAGAACACTTGCAGGTGGGTTTGATTAATAAAAATACCCTGCCTGTTTCTGCTAGCGATTGGGCTCAAGGAGGGATTGCCGCGGCGATCGCCCCGGAAGATTCTGCGGCACTCCACGTTCAGGATACACTCGTAGCTGGGGCTGGCCTTTGCGACTGGGAAGCGGTGAAATTTTTAGCAGCAGAAGCGCCTGAGTGTATTGATGCTTTGGTAAAAATGGGCGTTGCATTCGATCGCACCGGGACTGATTTAGCACTCACCCTAGAAGCAGCCCACTCCCGCCACCGCGTACTCCACTCAGCAGACACCACCGGCAAAGCAGTGGTGAGTACCCTGACAGCACAAGTATTGAGCCGCCAAAATATTCAACTGCTTTCTCCTGCATTTGCACTCAGTCTCTGGCTAGATGACACCGGGCGCTGTCAGGGGATTAGTGCCATTTGTGGCTCTACTGTCAAGTGGTTGCGGGCTCAGGCCGTGGTGCTAGCAACTGGGGGCGGCGGACAGGTATTTGCTCAAACCACCAATCCGTCAGTAAGTACCGGAGACGGGGTAGCCCTTGCATGGCGCGCCGGGGCCATGCTGCGAGATTTAGAATTTGTGCAGTTTCATCCTACAGCCTTGACTAAACCGGGCGCGCCTCGGTTTCTCATTAGCGAAGCGGTGCGGGGTGAAGGGGCTCACTTGGTGGATAGTAAAGGATATCGGTTTGCTTTTGACTATCACCCTTCGGGTGAACTAGCTGCTAGGGATGTTGTCAGTCGTGCTATTTTCCGCCAGTTGCAGAAGACAGGGGAACCTCATGTTTGGCTGGACTTGCGCCCGATTGCGGTCGATCGACTGCGCTACCGGTTTCCGAATATCATTCAAGTATGTGCTCATTGGGGCATAGATCTGTTTTCCGAACCGGTGCCTGTCACCCCAGCAGCCCATTATTGGATGGGAGGGATTATCGCCGATCGGTTCAACGAAACTTCGATTCCGGGTTTGTACGCTGTGGGAGAAACTGCTAGCACGGGGGTACATGGTGCCAACCGATTGGCGAGTAATTCCCTGCTAGAATGTCTAGTCTTTGGCTCGCAAATGGCGCTGTTGAAGGTAGAAAGTATCAGCGACAAGGCTGTTGAGGATGAAGAATATTCAGAGGAAATTATCGCAAAATCGATTGATGTTTCTGACATTGAGGCGATCGAAAAGTTACGGATCGATCTGCCGAATTTAGTGTGGCAGAGTGCGGGAATTTGTCGCGGCCAAAGGGATTTGGAAAGTGCGATCGGTCAAGTGGAAATTTGGCGACAAGAATTTGCCTCTTTGTCTTTGAGTCAAATGCTGAATAATTTACGGCCTGGACAAATTCTCAATTTTTCCCCTACTGATGTAGAAAACAGTGTACTTTTACGAAATTGGGGAGAAGTTGGCAATTTATTGGATATTGGCTACTTAATTCTCAAAAGTGCTGCTTTCCGTACTGAAAGTAGAGGTGGTCACTACCGACTTGACTATCCCCTCAGTCACCCTGATTGGTGCAGGCACACTTTAATTCATCATTGCCATTGGTATAAATCTGGTCCTGTTTCGCAACCACAGGACAATTGAGATCGTTTCCGGTTGTATTGGAATGATTTAACCGCAGAGAACACTCTTGACACAGAGGGAGAGATGGGGGTCTGTTTAGCGGGTGCCCGTACCGTCACTTTTCGGGTTCCCATTCGGGTCTGGTTCGTATTGTGAGTAATTTTCAAAGTTAAAGTTATTGGAAGCAGTCGAAGTCCATCGACCTGCTGTCAAGTTACCAGTCGAGTTGCTGACTTGTCCAGCAGTAAGCGCTGGTCTGTCCATATTCACTTGCAGACAGGTAGCTAGCGTTGCCATGGTTGTGAGCCGAATCAAAGTACCCATAGTGTTTATTCCCGTTGATGCACTTCCGTGAAAACTATTATATCGAGTAAATTACGTAAATTCACTGATGTCTTGACTTTTTTGTAAACGAACCTAGTAAAAATGCTGAAATCCTTTGAAATAAAGGCTTTTTCAGCTATTTAAATTTTGTGCCGGACTAGAATTTTGGCAAATTTTAATATTACTTGAAATTCAGACTCAAAATTGTTGAATAAGTTTCACTATCATTAAAAATACATCAGGGGGTGTTGCACCAAGTGGGTGTACTACCACCGTAGAGGGTGTCATACATCGGGTTGCATCTTGTCAGTAGGGTTGAAGACTAAAATATTTTTTTAGACACTGCTTAAAATTCAAAAATAAGACTTAAAGCGTCTTAACAGAGGGGAATTGCATTTCTCTTCCTTCTGATGCCCGATCGCCTAATTCAATTAAACTGATATTGATTTTTACCAAGTTTCTTAGCACGATACATTGCAGTATCAGCATTGTTCACTAACACATCTCGATCTTGAGTATCAACGGGGTACAAACTAATACCAATACTGGTACTTACAGAAACTGTATGTTCTTCTAATATAAAAGGTTGCTGAATGGTGTCGCGTATTTTTTCAGCTACTGTCGCAGTTTCCTCCCGACCGGGAATTCCAGGCAAAATGACCGTGAACTCATCGCCACCCAATCTGCATATCGTATCGCTGCCACGCAAGCAACGTTTGAGGCGATCGGCAACTGCTTTTAAAAGCAAATCGCCAATGTTGTGTCCGAGAGTGTCATTAATTAACTTAAATCCATCTAAATCTAAAAATAGTAAAGCTACCAATTCATTATTAATCAATGCTTTTTCTAGAGATTGATTCAATCGTTCATAGAAAAATTTACGGTTGGGCAAACCCGTGAGAGCATCATGATCTGCTTGGTGACTAAGTTCAGCATTTTTTTGCAGGAGTGCTTCTTCCAAGCGCTTGCGTTCAGTAATATCTCTAATAATTCCCACCAAAAATAGATTGCCGGCGGCATCTTTATGGAGTGACCTTTTAGTAGCAGTGAGATGGGTGATGCCGTGAGTATCGGTAAAGTTTTCTTCGTTTTCTAGCTGTAAATTAGTGGTTAATACTAATTCGTCTTGTTCCCAAAAGATATCTGCTTCGGATTTGGGAAATAAATCATAATCGGTTTGAGAAATAAGCTGCTCCAAAGCAGCACCAATAAATCGACAATAGGCCTGATTTAAAACCACGAGTCGGTGATTTTTATCTTTGACAAAGATCGGATCTGGAATTGTATCAATTAAGGATTGTAAAAATTCTTTAGACCGTTTCAATTCTTCTTGCAAGTGAGCCAGATAACCGACAAATGCGACTCCGGAACCTAAAAGACTGAGGATTGGGGGAATTAATGGTAGCCACCAACCAGCTAAGAAACCTAAGTAAACAGTGATACTTACAAAGGTGGTGATTGTCAATAAGCACCAAGCGGATCGACTCAGCGATCGCAACTTCCAGCTCACACTTGCTCCTACCCAAGACCATAGTAAAATCCATAGCCACTCCGCAGAGTCTGACCAAACATGAATACTCCCACGCCCATCAACGGATGCACTCAAAATTTGACTCAAGAAATGAGCCTGAAGTTCCACTCCCGATACTTCCTGGGGAGATGAGAACAAGCTGTGGCTGTAAGCAGTTTGATGAAAGTCTTTGAGGCTAGTTGCTGTTGAGCCGATCAAGACAACGCGCGATCGCACAAAATCCGCTGGTACTTTGTCAGAAAGCAGGTCACTCATGGACACAGCGTGAAAACTGCCTACTCGGCCGCGCAGGGAAGCCAAAATTTGATAACCGCGGCTATCCGATCGCACATAAGCACCATCATTTTGTTGAAAAGGCTGAAACACCCCCTTACCTAACTGCAAGTATTTAGGATTAACGGAGGCTGGCTGAGGGGAAATCCCTTCGCTGTGGAGATAAAGCAAAGCCAATTTGAGTGCGAAACTCTGGCGAGTTTTGCCTTCTCCTGGCCAAGCGTAAAGCAACATTCTACGCACCTTACTGTCAGCATCGATGACTACATTGTTGAAACCAACTCGATCTAGCTTGTTCAGTAACGGAGGTGGCCGAACTCCCAAGCGCGTTTCGTCGGCCATCAACTCAATCCCAACTAAGTTGGGAATAGTTGTAAAAGTTTTGAGTAATTCGGGATTACCGGGTGGAGTTGGCAAATCTCGGTAGATGTCAAGACCTGACGGTGTTACGCTGTACAACCCTGGACAAACAGGGCATACGCGATAGCAATACTCTCACTATTGATAGAGAGAGCAAAGGAGCCGTCCCTCAAAGCTCGAATCATAATGTTTCGAGCGCCGCCCCAATCTCGGTCGTGTTCGTGACCGCAGTTAGGGCATTTAAATGTTTTTGAACCACCAAGCTTTGAATGTTTGTGTCCGCATTTGGTGCAAGTTTTGCTAGTGTAGGATTCGTTAACGTCAATAACAACAACACCCCGTTTTTTAGCTGATTGCTTGAGGTGGCATTCAAAACGATAATGCCCCCAAGTGAGCATCTGCCTAGCAGTCTTGGTGCGTAACTTGCGCTTTGATTTAACAACCATTTGTGATGTTTCAAATGTAGGCAGCAATATGACTTTGTATTGACTTGTCAGGTAATTAACTACCTGCTTGTGGCACTCGTCAACCAAGTCACGAATCCTGATTCTCAGCTTGCTTGCCGCTTCTAGCATCCGGCGTTTCTGCTTTCTACTAGCTTTTGACGCACGTCCCATTAGTTTGTCAAGGTGAGAACACAATCTTTGAATGCGTCCAATGTCTGCCTTGCCAAATTCTTGAAATGAGTCGCCGTCGTAGCCAGTCAAAAAGGTTCTAACGCCAGGGTCAAGTGCAATTACCTTATCCAGTTCCTTCGTCCTTGCCTCTTCTGTTACTGGGATACAAGCGAACCATCGCTTTTTATCTCTAACAAGTTGGGTCGCAAACTCGGTCTTTTGAATTGGCTCTGTACTTCTAAAGCTAAGCCCTTTAACTAAGGATGGGAACCAAGTCTCGCCGTTGAAATTAACCTTGTGGAATTTGATTGACTGTGATGGTTGACGACAGCTTCTAAAACTTGCCTCTCCTTTGACAGACTTGGCTTGTTTCCAAGCATCCCAAGCGTCAAAAATAGCATTTTCTTTTGGGTGAGACGGTGCTGACTTAACCCAATCAGGTAAGTCCAGTCCTAACACGTAGTCCCTCAAAGAATAAGCACTGGTTATTTTCTCGCCTGCTTTCAAGGTGGCAATAGCTTTGTTATAGCAGTAACGTGATGCTGATAGCCAAGACTTCCATTTTTGGTGCAGTCCCAGCTCAGGATAAACCCGAATCTTAAGTGTTTTGTTGGGCGACTTCTTCTCCTTCTTGTGCCTCGGATTCGACTTGTAACTCCTGCTTGATTTGGTTTTCAAGCCTTCTGATGGAGTAAAGTCTGCTTGAAAAACTGTGGAGGATTGCGACGATATCTTGAACGAGTTCGGCGTGTGGAGAGAGACTGATTTGGTTGAGAACCACGATTTGGCAGTCAAATTGCTCACAGAGCCATTCGATAATGTCAAATCCGAACCTTGCAAGTCGGTCTTTGTGGGCAACCACAATAACTGCGATATCGCGGAGCAAAACTCGTCCCAAAAGGGTGATGAGTCCTTTCCTCCTAAAATTGAGTCCTCCTCCCACTTCCTTAACAATTTCAGCGCCCCTTTAGAGCGTTGATAGTCGTTCAACTTGTCGATCGAGGTCTGCCTTTTGAGGTCGGGTAGAGACGCGAGCATAGATAACAGTGGCGCGTCCTCCCTCTGGTTCTGATTCTTTTTTGATGAACTTTTCGATGTCGTACCGTCTTTGACCTGACGGTGTTTTGATTGTGTTGATTTTACCTTCTGCTTCCCATCGTCTGAGGGTTCGGAGGCAAACTCCCAAAGTGTTAGCTGCTTCATTTGGTTTCACGTACTTTGCCATATTAGTATTATGGCTCACCATGTACGCATTGTTCATTCTTGTCCAATAAATTAATGATTAGAGGCATACCGATCGCCCGCGGTTTACCAGCATTTAATTTTTGCAGCAATTGGGCCATCACACCATCAGAAATGGGGTAGCCGTACTTTTGCAAGTCACGTTCCCCAATTTCGACAATGACGATGCGATTGTCCGTTGCTTCTGCCGGGCGCCAGCGCATAAATTGGTCAAAAGCTGCCCATTCCCATACCTGCAAAAGTCCGCTACAGCGAACTAAGATGACCGTACTGGCGGCCACAGTTGCAGTAATCAATACCCGGCGTTCTTGGTAAAGCCATTTTTTGAGAATTGCCCGCATAGGTTCAGGTAGAAGCTCGATCGCCCATAGCAATAACCATGGCAATTGTAGCTTTGGGATGTGAAATTTAGGATTAAAAGAAGAACGAGCCCCCTAATTAATTCCCATGCACCAACTGACTCACCGGAACAATCCAAAATTTTAATCCAAAATTGTTTGACCCATCCTATCCAAATGTAGATGTAAACACGGGGATTGCCCTTACGGTACTTTGAGAAAATTGCGCGGACCGCTGTAACCAGACAATTCTGCAAGTTGTTCTAAAGATTTAGTCCCAGAATAAAACTGACCTTTAATCTCCCAAGTAGGGAAACCTTTGACGTTAGCAGCAGCAGCTTGGCAAATTTCGGCGCGAGAATTTTCTCCTTTGGGATCGCATTCGACATAATCAATTAATTTTGCTGCTTCTCTGCCAAACAGCATTTTTTGATCGTAGCAGTGAGGACACCAGTAAGCACCGTATTCCTTTGCACCAAGTTGTGTCAGATGTCGGGCTAAAGCCATTTCCGCCGGTCCCGATGTGGTAGTGACCAGAGGAGCCGCTATACCCGGCTTATAGACCTTCACAGGAGGTGCTTTGACGCTGTTGTAAAGTCCCAATACAGAGATCGCACTCACCATGGCCACCACCATGCCTGTAAACACGAGTTGACCAATATCTTCCCACTCGCGGCCGACTAAGGTCAACACAAAGAGGGAGAGGGAAAACACCGCAGAACTGACACAATAAATGCACAGTTCCTGAATTTCAAAAGCCATCAAATACATCAAGTAACTGCTGAAAATTACCATCGCAGCACTGATGATGAATAGCCCTTGCCAGGTCCAATTTTCTAGTTGAGTGTGCAGTCCTTTATTGGTGTCAGGATTGACGGTTTTGGGAGCGTAGGCGAGGATTGCTATGCTCAGGTAAGCTAAACAACCTAACAAACTTAAAGGCACTACGCCAAAGACTGTAGCGTAGGGACTGTTGAGAACTTTGTCGCAGCCGCTGGTGGGACAAATTACTGAGCCTGTTGTGAATTTAGCGATCGTCAGATAGGCGGTTTCTAGAACACCGATAACTGCGATCGCGGCCATCACAGTCCTAGACGAGCGATGAATCCAAGGGGTTGAACGTCGGCGAATCATTGTTCGATTTGGTAATGGATAATTGGCAATGGGTAATTGGGAATGGGGAATGGGGAATCGGGAATTGGTGCTTTTTTGACTGTGAATTATGAGTTTTCAGTTATTGCCCGCTACCAATTACCCATGACCGATGACCCTGTTCCGAATTACCCATTCCTAATTTTAGATTTTACTTTTGACTTTACCCAGTTCCGGCATCAGCCCGCCAGAGCCATTAGCCTCGCTGTGTTGCTGTTTCTGAGACAAGCTGCGGCGGGCTGCTTCTACAAACTGACTGACGCGAATCGGATCGATGGGATTATCGATGCGCCCGTTTCGTTTCAAGGAACTAGAGACGATGACGCCATCAGCAGCTTGCATGAGTGTGGAAATGTTTTCCCAGGAGGCGCCGCTACCGATGAAAACTGGAATTCCGGCTGCGGCTAAACTGGCGATTTCTAATTCTTCGAGATTAGGAGGGCTACCAGTGGTAGGCCCGGAGAGGATCACCGCGTCTGCTAAGGCGCGTCCGATCGTCTCTTGGATGGCTGTGGTCAAGTTAGGGCTACCAAGGGGTTGCCCGTGTTTGACTAACACGTCTGCTAATATTTTGACATCGCTACCCAATTCCCGTCGGTAGCGCAGTAGCTGGTGAGCTTGACCTTCAATTAAGCCTTGGTCTGTGGCCATAGTGCCGTTGAGGACGTTGACGCGGATGAATTGAGCTCCCGTACAGGAGGCGATGGCGATCGCGCTGTGGGCATCGTTTCGCAGCACATTGATGCCGATGGGCAATGTCACCAGATTGGTTAGTCTCTCGACGATCAGCGTCATGGCACTCACCACGGCTGGATCTACACTATTTTTGGCAAAAGGAGCATCGAAAAAGTTCTCGACTATGATACCGTTTGCGCCGCCAGAAGCCAGTGCTGTAGCCTCTTGCTCGGCTCTCCCGATAATTGCTTTGAGGTTCCCCCCCCAGCGGGGGGAAGTTGGTAGAGGCTGTAAATGTACGACACCGATTATGGGATTCGGCGTTTTGAATATTTGTTTTAAGTCCACGGGCTTTCCTGAAACCACCAAGTTGACGCTACGGCTGACGGCGGATTTTGACGGCATATTTTAGAATTCTATATCCACAAGGGCGATCGAATGACTCGAAATCTGGTTATATCTGTAGATCCGTCTGGCGATCGGCTGCTTTTGGTTGTCGATCGAGGTTAAAAATGTGAAAGTAGCTCTGATTATTTTGGCTGTCACCGCAGGATTGTTGTTAGGAATAGAAGTGCTGCTGCGGGTACTTGTGGGTTTTGGCAATGCTTTGATTTACATTCCCGATGCGGAGTGTGGCTATTTGCTCGCTCCCAACCAGAGGGTGCGTCGCTGGGGAAACCGGATTGAGATTAATGAGTATTCCATGCGTACAGGTGCCATCGCCCCACTGCCGGCTTCAGACACTCTGCGAGTTTTATTGTTAGGAGATTCTGTCGCTAACGGTGGCTGGTGGACCGATCAAATGGATACCATATCGGAAATCATCCCTCGGCAGTTGAGGCTGCAAATGTGCCCTCTCAGCACCGATGCACAATTACATTCAAAAGTCAACTATTATTGTGACTTTGAAGTTCTCAACTGTTCAGCCAATTCTTGGGGACCGAGGAATCAACTGGCTTACGCCAAGCGTTTTGGTCTATTTGGGGCTTTGGTGGTGGTTTTGTTGTTGAATACGGACGATTTGTTTGCATCTGCTCCTTGCTCTGCCGTAGTGGGGCGCGATCGAGCTTACCCCGATCGTAAACCGTTGATGGCGATCGTCCAACTATTAAATCGCTACCTAATACCCACAGTACCTAGGGAAAAATTGACAACACCTGTAGCCCCTAATGAGGACAAAGTTGGCTGCAACTTAGAAGCTATTCGCCAAATCAAAACAGCAGCAAACCTTGCCAACATCAAGTTTGTACTAGCCTTGACACCAAAACGGCACGAATTAGGCGAGAATGGCCCTCACGACTGGGAAGTCAAGGCTCGATCGCGTCTTGCCGAACTCGTCGCCACCGAGAAAATTACTTACATAGATTTTCTGCCCATTTTCAATTCAGCGACGGAACTTACCAGTTTGTATCGAGACAGCATTCACCTAAGTCCTCAAGGAAATCAGCTAGTTAGCCAAACTATCACTCGTCAAATAGTCGCTTTTTTTTACCATAAATCCTAAGCTAATTTGGAATACTAGCTTGAGATTCATCTGTGGAGTAAATCTCAAATTTAAAATCTCAAAACCCAAATCTACAGACATCGAATCCGGTTGCCAAAATACAGTTAAAAACCCCATTAACACACAACAAACCTAAACTGTAGAAGCACCCGGAAACGACACGATCTGTTTGAATCTAACTTACTTGTAAAGTAGACTCTAACTCTTTCGGATACCAAGCTTGACCATCGAGAGCCATTTGCTCGATCGAACTTGCGAGCCGCAGAGCTTTCAGAGCTTGTTCTCCCCCGACGGAAGGCTGATTTCCACCCCGCACGCAATTAATAAAATGCTCCAATTCAGCATGGAGCGGTTCAATATTGCTGGTGTAAACTTTCTCAATCAACCCATCTTGACGGTAAAGCACCTGACCGTAATCCGTCACATAATTGGCGGTTGTTTGTCGGTGAATCAAGATTTCGTTGTTGAGAAAATCGGCCTCTGTCAGAGAATTCTTACAATGAGCCACTATGGAACGGAGTTTGCGGTGCGTCACCTTACTAGCAGTCAGGGTAGCCACAATGCCGTTAGCAAAGTTTAAAGTAGCTGTTACATAGTCTAAATAACCCGAATTCGATGCCCTGCTGCCGCTAGCGGTCAACTTCACCACCTGGGAAGATGCCAATTCCAGCAGCAAATCGATGTCGTGGATCATCAAATCCAAAACTACCGATACATCATTAGCCCGATCGGAATAGGGACTCATCCGGTGAGCTTCCAATGCCAGTAACTCTTCGGTTTTCAGCACTTTGCCGAGTTCCTGAAAGGCTGGATTGAACCGCTCGATGTGACCCACTTGTAAAATCCGGTGGGATTCAGCAGCCGCGTTGACCAAAGATTCGGCTTCAGCAATACTAGCGGCGATCGGCTTTTCAATTAAAACGTGAACACCCGCTTGGAGACAAGACATCCCCACTGGGTGGTGCAGGCGAGTTGGAACGGCGACGCAAACTGCATCTACGTGGGCGAGCAAATCTCGGTAGTCTTCAAAGAAGCGAACCCGATATTTACTGGCTACATCAATTCCCCGCTCTACATTTATATCTGCAATACCCACGAGCTCGATATCTTTGAGCAAGCTCAAGACTCGCGTGTGATGTTGGCCCATATTGCCAACCCCAATCACCCCAATGCGAAGGGGTTCAGGTTGACCTCGGTGCCCGAAAACGTTTGCGTATCCTAATGACATCCTATCTAGCACTCCTGGATTCTCCTCCACCACAGGAATCAAGCCTTTTGGCTTCCCTCAGTTACTCACAGCCATCCAGATAGTACCATAGCAGATCTATTTGTGAAGAAATTCTAAGAGAAGCAAGAAGCAAAAGGGAAGAAGACTCAACAACTGCGTCGATCGGACTAGGGCGTGTTTTCTTGCCTGATCCATCAGATCCCGATCCCCCTCGCATCCCCCTTAAGAAGGGGGACGAAAGAGCTTCTTTCTCCCCCCTTTTTTAGGGGGGTTGGGGGGGATCTCCGGGGAGAGAAAACACGCCCTAGCCGTGCCCAAGGGGAGGAAGCGCCCTTGGGCTACGTGGCCTGTCTCTTCATTTTTGAGAAAATATGCGAGTAGCAAAATTTTGCGATCGATTCGGAGACAAAACCCTAGCCTTCAAAATCGCCGCCACCAAAAACGCATAGGACAAAACTCCCACCACCGCGAGAAAAAGTACGCTGGCGCTTCCCGACGCATTCCACAAAGCGTGAAGTGCCGCAGCGCTGAGATAGCCTACGCCCAAAATTTGCCAGCGCTTTTTAGGTTTAAGGGCACTCAAACCGATAAAATATCCCAAATAGCCACTGTAAGCCATGTGTCCGGCGACGGAACCCAAAATTCGGGGAATTAGCAACTGCAATCCTACTAATTCTCCGGCATCTGTCCCTGCTTGTAGAGTGACATTGTGAATAATATTCGGAACGTATTGTCCTAGAGTTTCTAATAGTGTAAATCCGACTGCGGAGGCACTTCCTAACAGAATGCCATCTAAAGGTTCCCAAACACCAATGCGCTCCCGCCAGGGATTTCGCAACAAATTACCCAACAACAGCGCTACCAAAACTGGTAAAGCTTTCAGCAATTCTTCCATCAGACCTGCACCGAAAAACATTCGGATTAAGAAAGGAAAAAAACTGATTTGTTCGCCTTCGGTTGGCAGTCTTCCGGGCAAAATTTCTCGAAATACTACTATAAATCCAATCAATAAAGGGCTGAGTAAAATTAAGATAGTACCTAGGGCAGAACAAAATAAGATCCACCAAGGCTTGTGTTTGCCACACAGTTGATATATGAAATAGTAAGCTGCACCGGAAAGATAAGCAGCCAGCAGAAAATTGAAAGCTGCGGAATTTCCCACTGCTACAAACATCGAAACTACAAAAAAAACTGTAGCAATGCCGGGATATAAATAAGCTTTTTGACTTAGTTGTTTTCCGGTGGATGCGATGGGAAATAATTGAGTGAAAGTGAGATTTTCCTTTTCCCCAGCGTTAGACAAGATGGGATTTACTGTCGGTAATCGTGGCGAATTGTGGGTGTTTTGTAGGGTAGTTTCAAATATAAATTGAGGACCGTCAATACCGAGACTGATGCGATCGCCTGTTTCTAAAGTTTGGCTGGCTTGTAGCCTTTCACCATTGACATAAGTACCGTTGGCGCTGTTTAGGTCGCAAATTTCCCATGTCAGAATATTGCCTTTAGTGAGGGGACGAACTGTGGCGTGGCGGCGGGAAACCATGCCGTAGGCGATCGATTCCAAGGCTATTTGACAACTGCGATCGCGTCCGATCGTCACTTCCGTAATTTCAGAAAGTTGGTGCTTGGATGCTGTCGCAGCCACAGCACCTTGAGCTGGCACTTGTCGCAGAAATCCCATTTTATTGGTTATTCGTTATTCGTTATTGGTGATTGGTTATTAGTTATTGGTTATCCGTTACTGGTTATTAGTTATTGGTTATTCGTTACTGGTTATTCGTTACTGGAAATGAGAGCTAACCAATAATAACCAACAAATAACAAATAACAAATAACCACTGTCAACTGTCAACTGTCAACTAACTAATTATAAATTTGCCCTAGCATCCCTAACTGCTGCATAAAAAAATAGCCCGGTGAGGGGTATGCTCAGAGCCAGAATGATTCCTGTGACTAAAGTGCCTAGTTGAGCTTCTCCCGAAGATAGCTCAAAGACTGACCCGACGGCGGCGATCGCGGCAATGCACGAAAGAGCCAAAAATAAACTACTTTTAGGAGTTCCTGCCATCATACCGATTTTACCGCCTTTGGTGAAAATTTATGCTTGACCAATTCTTCATTTAGTGCGAGTTTGTTTTCTACTCTGTCTACAAAGAGCACTCCGTTGAGGTGATCCATTTCGTGCTGAATAGCCCTGGATAGCAACTCTGTCGCTTTCAGGGTTTGCGGGCGGCCGTATTCGTCGCGATAGGAGACTTCAATCATTTCTGGGCGCTTGACTTCTAAATAAACTCCCGGAATGCTTAAACAGCCTTCTTGGAAGGGGGAGACTTCGCCACTGGTATTTTTGATGGTGGGGTTGATCAAAACCAGTGGCGGTTTGGCTGGGTTATCCGGTTCGCAGTCAAGCACGATGACTTGTTTGTTGACTCCGACTTGAGGGGCTGCTAAACCAATACCCTCAGCACTGTACATGGTTTGCAGCATTTCTCGGACTAGCTGCCGAATTTCTGCGTCAACGCTGTTGACTCGCTTGGCTGGCTGGCGCAGCACGCGATCGCCCAATGTGTGTATGGTTAGGGGCGGTTTTTCTAACTTTTTCTTTTCAACCAAAACCTGAGCTGTCATGGCATTCTTACTTAATATCTGGGCTAAATTGGAACCAATACTATGATATTTAATCTTAATCTAAATTAACGTACCTATGAGTGGAAACAAGCCAAACCTACGACCTGTGATTTCTCTGGGGCGATCGCCACTGTTGATAGCCGGAGAGTTCGCTGCTGCGATCGCGATTTTACTGGCTATTTTGATAATTCTACAGTTTTGGGCTGTTCTGCCCTCGCGCATTCCGATTCATTTCGGTTTTTATGGCCAGCCTGATGCTTGGGGCGACAAGGCGATGATTTGGTTACTACCGGCTGTGGCTGCGATGATATTTATCGTTTTGGCTGCGGTGTCTCCCTATCCCCATACTTTTAATTATCCTGTACGGATTACTCAACAGAACGCACGCCACCAATATCTGCTGGCGCGATCGCTTTTGGTTTGGCTGAAAGTGGAGGTTTGTTGGTTATTCGCGTTGATAGTGCGACAGCAAATTATTGTGGCTTTAGGTAGTGCTCAAAGCTTGAGTATGGAGCTAGTGTTAGGGATGATGGTTTTGATATTTGGGACCGTTGGTGTGTATTTCCTAAAGGCTTATTTGGCTCGTTAGGTAGCTGGGAAATAAATAATTTTTAGGAAAATCCCGCACTTAGATATTTTCCAAAAACTGTGTTAGTTAACAGCTAGGATGGCTGTCTCACAATAGACATATCCAACAATTCTTGTGGAACAGGCCGGAAAGCCTGATGATGGGAGATGTCTATTAAATATGCTCAGACCGGATTTCTAAATCTCAAAACTAAAATCGATATGCTATGGCCTTTCTCAGTGAGGTGGGTACTAGGTAATGGGTAATGGGGCATAGGCCATGGGGCATAGGGCATTACCAATTACCAATTATCAATTACCAATTACCAATTACCAATTCTCGCTCTTACCTCATCTTTCACTCCAAACGCTATATCTAGAATTGTCTGGGTTGGGTAAAATCAAGTTGAATGACCAGCCACAGTTAGAAGTTATCTTAACGCATGACACCAGAACCCAATCCTTCTCCATCCAATTCCCCTGAGTCGATCGCGACTGTAGACAGTCTCAACGGTGTAGCCCCTAATGTGTCGCCAGAACCAGCGACAATAATCCCCACTGCTGAACCGGAAAAATCTGTGCCACAGGCTTCAACCCGCAAGATTGTATTGCCACAGTATCCCAAACAAACGACTGCTGAGATGTCGGGGTCGGTGCTGATTTTGGGGTCAGTCGCTGCCATGATTTTCGGGCTGGCAAACGACAGTATTTGGCTTGGCTTAATTGGGGCGATCGCAGCGATGGGCATATCTCTACGGCTGATGTGGCCGAGTTGGGGCAAAATTTGGGTGCAGGTGATTCCCCCAGCTTGGCGCACTCTGATCGTAGCCTGCTTTGGTCTTTTAGCTGGGATTGTGGGCTTGCTGATGCTCAGCGGTACTAATACTGAACCGGGAAGCCGCAATATCCAAATTAACTGGGATGCGATCGGAGCTCTGGGCGAGTTAATTGGCGCTTTGGGGCAAATTTTGATCGCAATTTTGGGCGTTTATGTGGCTTGGCGCCAGTATGTGATCTCGAAAGATTTGACTATTCAGCAAAACAGAATTACACAGCAGCAAACGATAGATGCTTATTTTCAAGGGGTTTCCGACTTAGCCCTCGACGAACAAGGGTTTTTGGAAGATTGGCCGCAGGAAAGGGCGATCGCCGAAGGTCGCACTGCTGCGATTATGAGCAGTGTGGATGCTGAAGGTAAAGCTAAAATTCTCAGGTTTTTATCCCAGTCGAGGTTGGTTACTCCTCTGAAGCGCGATCGACTCTTAGGCCGCCCCATTCTCGACGGCGATGGTGGCTACGCCGAAGATAGAGACCACGGTATCCGCGTCATCGATCTCAATGTGATGTTAGCAGGAGCAGACCTAGCGAACACTGACTTGCGGTGGACAGATTTAAGTGAAGCTAATCTCGTCCGAGCCAATCTCAGCAAATGCGATTTAGTGAAAGCCAACCTCTCCCGCGCTGTGTTGTATGACGCCAATCTCGCCCGCGCTGATATCAGGGGTGCCACATTATTTTATGGTTCGGCCGAAACCGCTTCCCCTCGCAGTCGGACTGAATTTCCTAACTACACCACGGGGGAATATACCGGGGCTGTGCTGGAACGCGCTGATTTCACTGGTGTCAAGCGAATGTCGGAGGAGCAACGTCAATACTGCTGCGCTTGGTGTGGCTCGAAATCGAGAGAGACTATTCCCGGTGGCTGCGAAGGTATTCCTAATAAACTAGGGCGTTGACTGCTCCTGTCAAATCCGGTAGCAGCGTCCTGTATTCATCTCTCTTCTTCTCCTCTGTGCCCTCTGCGCTCTCTGCGGTTAAATCATTCCGATGCAACCGTAGAAAATATCACCGCTAACCTGGAGTACCAGGTATAGCGGGTGCACAAAAAAAACACGTAAAAATTCCGATAATGTGACAGATGTGGATGGAAAGTTTAAATTTTTGAAACAGGATTGAGCCACAGCAAAACAGTCTTTTTTAATTGATTTAATTCCCGATACACTTCTTGTTTCACCCACTGTCCGATCGCATCAAAGGGTGTAAAAATTTGACCCATCGGCCAGCTAACATCTTGACCCAAGGGTGTTTGATGGTTGCCGGCCAGGATCTGAACAGTAATCATGTCGGAATATTTCACTTTTAGCAAGTCTTTTAACAGCAAAGTTTGGTCGATGTTGTCATCCTTAAATTTAATTAACAGATTGCGCCGAATTTGATAGCTATCTTTCACCAAGCGATTGGTATCCTGGGGAGAAGGAGTAAATTCAACCTTAAAGACAGGGGAAATTTGCTCGACGATCGGGATTGCTTCAGAAGCTGCATAATTGTTGAAAGAGATCAGAATATTGCCTGACCTTTCTACGTCAAAGACAGCACCAATGAGCAGATGTAGTTTGCACCCCATGCTGTGTCCCATCCCGTAGATGGGAAGATATTGCGATCGCAGCAACTTCATGGCCTGCAATCGTCCCAGAGCATTTTCAAATTTATTGAGCACATCACGGGCGATCGCAATATGATCCAAAGTATTGACAAAAGGTGTCGCTACTACAACATATCCTTGATTTCCCAAGGTCTCCAATAGCCAGCGATAGGTCAAGTGTGGTGCTGTCGCCACAAAGGCACCACCGAGAAAATGTACGATCGCGATCGGTCTAGTTGAAGGAATCAATACCCAATTCCCAGAAATTTCCTGCCAGTCCATAAATTCAATCAACTAGGGAGTGTCAAACCTTTCTTCATGATACTTCATCCATTTCAACTTATTCAAACTAGCTTGAGGATTGAGAACTGTAGTAGCAATCCCGTAAACAAGAGTCTGCAAAAACTCCCGGTTCAACCAACTTTGTCCTAGCTTTCTCATGTAGTGCAGTGCCAAAAATTGTCTAAATTTGTTGAGCTTTTGCCAAAGTGGCAAATTCTGAAAACATAACTGTTCGTAATGACTTAAAGATAACTCCGGCTCTCCCCGCAGACGTCGCCGTTGATTTTCCTTGATACAATCAGAAGCTATGCGTTTTTTCAACCAGTGCTTATCTGTGAGAGAATTCCCTCTAATCCGGTAATTGCCCAAAGGCTGTTTCGTCGCCAACAAGCCGTACTTGTGAGCAATTCTGGTAAATAACTCTGTATCTTCCCCTACCAACCAATCTTCAGCGAAGCCACCTTCAGAGAGGAGAATTTCTCGCTCGATTACCACAGAAGACGGAAAAACCCAAGGACTATCCCCTGTCAACTTAATCCCCTGCATTTCGGCTTTAGTTGTAGGATAGGTAGGAATATAACTCAACTTGTTACCACTTTTATCTAAGTACCGCAAAGCGTGAGCAACAGCTTTAACTTCTGGATGTTCTGCCAGCATTTGCAAACAAAATTCCAGCTTGTTTGGTTCCCAAGTATCGTCGCTGTCGAGAAAGGCTACATACTCACCTGTGGCGCGATCGATCATTAAATTTCTCGACTTAGAAACCCCATAATTTTGGGGATTAACAAATAACTGAATTCGCGGATCTGACTCTGCAAGTTTAGCTGCTATTTTCCTAGTATCATCAGTAGAGCAGTCATCAACAATTAAGATTTCTAGATGCTGGTGGCTGCCATTGAGTGCGGAAGAAACTGCCGCCACCAGGGTTTCGGCTGCATTGAAGGCAGGAATGATGACACTGACTTTTTTGCTGTTCATAAATTAACTTTTATAGTAGCTCAGGTCTGAGGGAGATTTCTTGGGAAATAAGCAGGAGCTTAGATCGATAAGCTGTTGCTATTTTAAATCATCTACTTGAAGAAAAACTAAGAGATGAGGTATGTGTTGGGACGTGATTTTTTTGATAATCAAAATTAGATTTATGTCTGAAGGAGGATGTGATGTAATTTAGAATTAAACAAGTCGAGTATTCTGTCAACCATGTTTTTAAGTTTATCCAAAAAAGTACCAATTTATACTTTATTTCTAACAGTTATGGTATGTGGTTGCCAGCAGCAGCTACAGCAACCACCCAAGTTTCAGCAACAGCATAGCAAACAAGGCATAGCAGTGTCTGCTCACCCCCTGGCCAGCGATGCGGGGCTGTGGGTGCTGCAACAGGGAGGCAATGCAGTGGATGCAGCCGTGGCTACGGCTTTGGCAATTTCGGTGGTGGAGCCTTTTTCGGCAGGTATCGGCGGTGGGGGTTTTTTGCTACTGCGACGGGCCCAAGCAGGGACTGTGCAAGCGTTGGATTTTCGGGAACGGGCTCCTCTACGGGCGACGCGGGATATGTATTTGGACAAGCAAGGAAAAGTGCGTCCTAGAGCAAGTCTAGATGGGCATTTGGCCGCGGGGATTCCTGGTACTGTGGGGGGACTTTATACGGTGCACCGCGAGTACGGGAAGTTGCCTTGGGCTACTTTGGTGGCACCGGCGATCGCCCTGGCAGAAAAAGGATTTCCGGTGAGTTCGCGCTTTACAAAGGCTGTTGAGTCGCGACTGGATGCGATCAAAAAGAACCGGGCGGCGCGGGAGATTTTTACCAAAAGCGGTGTTTTGTATAAACCAGGGGAAGTTTTGATCCAGCGGGATTTGGGGCGGACTTTAGGGAAGATTGCGATCGATCCGCAAAGTTTTTATCGAGGGGATATTGCTAGGGCGATCGCCTCTGACATGACAAAAAATGGCGGCTTAATTACTCTGGGAGACCTCAGAAACTATACACCGATTTGGCGCAATCCAGTTTGTGGCAACTTTCGCACTTACGAAATTTGTGCGATGTCGCCTCCTTCTTCCGGCGGCGTTCATTTGTTGCAGATTTTGAATATTCTGGGCGATACGGATTTGAAGACTCTGGGAAGGAAAAATCCAGATACTTTGCACTTGTTGGCGGAATCAATGAGGATTGCTTATGCCGATCGATCTGAGTATTTGGGCGATCCAAATTTTGTCAGTGTCCCTGTCAAAGCTTTAACTAGCAAGAATTATGCGAAATTGAGACGATCGCAAATCCAGATGTCGAAAGCCAAACCTTCGATCGAGGTAAAAGCTGTTGACACTCAAACTTTGAGTCGCTTGGTGTCGGAGTCGCCGGAGACTACGCACCTGACGGTAGTTGACACAGAGCGCAATGTGGTCAGTTTGACGTTTACTGTGAATGGTGGTTTTGGGGCTGGGGCTGTGGCTGCGGGTACAGGAATTTTGCTCAACAATGAGATGGACGATTTTGCTGCGGCACCGGGAGTGCCGAATTTGTTTGGTTTGGTGGGTGGGGATGCAAATGCGATCGCCAGCGGCAAAACTCCTTTATCCAGCATGACGCCGGTGATTGTGACAGAAAATGGCAAATTTCGCCTCGCGGTGGGGTCTCCCGGAGGTAGTACGATTATTACCACTGTGCTGCAAATTTTACTTAATGTGTTGGTTTACGACATGAATGTCGGTGAGGCTGTATCCGCACCGAGGATTCACCATCAGTGGCTGCCCGATCGCCTAATGCTGGAACGGGGAGGTTTTGATGGTGCGACGCTGGATCAGTTGCGACGGCGGGGACACCAGATTCAGCAACGGGAAAGTTGGGGAAATGCTAATGCGATCGTCGTAACACCCGATGATTGGTTGGAGGGGGCGGCCGATCCACGCTCTGAGGGAGTAGCAAGGGGTTTTTGACCAAGCCCGCCCTCTATGGGATTTGATTTTCCAGCCATCGAATAGGATAATCATGTCTGATTTTTGCTTCTGACTTGTGGCTGCTGCGATCGCGTCACAGCCCATAATTACCGAGTTTAAATCTCTAAATGTTTCAGTATAAATACTTAGAATTAAAGAGTTGATAAAGGTAATATATATTACCTATATTTAATGCCATGATCTAATTGTAGATTGAATTTATACCTGTGATTTTAGCAAAAAAAATATGCTCAGCCCTCATAAAATTGCTGCCTTAACTGCTACCTTCACCGCTGCTGCTTTCAGCTTGTTGACCGCACCCGCGATGGCATTTTCTGTAGGTGCAACCAATAATACCGAAACTTTAAAAAACCAGTTGTTAGGAACTCAGACAGCGGGATTGAGTAATTTCTCTGTGTCAGTGACTGGAAATAGTGCTGCTTTTGGTACTTTTAGCAATGACCCCTTCGGTTTGCACTCAGGTGTTGTTCTCAGCACTGGTAGAGTAGCTGACATAGCCGGCAGGAATAACAAAGATAATCTCTTCTTCAATGGCACTGATTTAAACACTGACTTTGGGCCCAAGGGTGAAGCTGGAGATTTAACTCAGCTCAACCTCAGTTTTTTTGCTGACTCTACCGCGGAAAAGTTGTTCTTTGAATATGTATTTGGTTCCGAGGAGTTTCCTGAGTTTGGTGGTTCTCCATTTAATGACGATTTTGAACTACTGTTGAATGGCAATAATTTGGCCAAGTTGAGCGATGGCAAAGCTGTTACCATTAATAATCTGGTTCCCGATCCAAATAATCGCTCTCAAGATCACTCCGACTATATCAATAATCCAGTCGTGACAGGCCTGGCTGCTAATATTATTAAGCTGGATGGCTTTACTAAAGTTTTAGGTTTTGAGGGTTTGCTCAATAAAAATCAGACGAATGTTCTCAGCATCCGCATTAAAGATGTGGGGGATGGTAATTTAGATTCTGCTGTATTTATTAAAGGCGGTTCTTTGGGCACCCAAAAAGCCGAACCGGTTCCCGAACCTATGACTCTGGGCGGTTTGATAGCCGGAGTTGCGATGCTGGCTACAGGCAGAAAATTTCGCGCTAAACTCTAGGAATATCCTTTACGAGCATGGGGAATCGGGCCTAGGGCCTAGGGCATTAGTCCTGATGCCACCACCTGCAACCCAAAAATTACAAATAACAAATAACATATAACTAATCAACAGTGATTAACTGTGAACAGTACCATCGGGTAATATAGTTCCCGATAATCGGGCTCCGGTAAGTTTTACCATTACTCGATCGCCATAACCGATTTTAGCTCCTGTTAAATCTGCACCACTCAAGTCAGCGCCACTCAAATCAGCTCCGATTAAGTTAGTTTCTCTCAAGTTGGCATTGATTAAACAAGCTCCTAATAGGTTAGCTCTGAACAAATTGGCTTTATGCAAATTTGCGCCTGTGAGGTTAACGTTATGTAGAAAAGCATCGCTTAAGTCGGCTTGACTCAAGTTAGCATTGCTCAAGTTTCTGCCGGCAAAATCCTTTTCTTTTAAGGAAGCTCCTTTGAAGTTGGAACCGCTCAAATCGGGACTTTGTGGGGTAGCGGGGCGGTAAGATGAAGATGAGGATGAGGATGAGGATGATTGGTAACGGGGGGTAGTTGAATAGGGCCCTGAAGGATTTGCAGAAGAGTTTCCAGCATATTTTCCACGATAAGCCTCTGAAGCATAACGGGTTTCTTTTGAGCTTGCCGGTGGTGGCTGAGTATTTTGGTATGGAGAGTTTTGGTATGGAGAGTTTCGGTACTGAGAGCTTTGGTACTGAGAGCTTTGGTGCTGGGTGCTTCTGTGCTGGGTGTTTTGGTGGTGCTGGGTGTTTTGGTGGTGCTGGGTGTTTTGGTGGTGCTGGGTGTTTTTGTGTTGACTATGTTGATTCTGATCCCTGGGTTGAATCGATCGCAATTTTTCGCGAGCTTGATTAATTTCCTTAATCTTTGCTTCAGCTTTTTCTAGCAATCTGGGCCGATCTTTGGGAATGCGATCGGGGTGCCAAATGAACGCTAAATCCTTGTAGGCTTGGGTAATTTCTTCAGGAGTTGCTCCCGGCAATATTTCCAGCACTCTATAGTATTGGTCGAGGTCGTTCATGGTACCACCTTTCGCTTTCAGAAATTAGTAATTAAAAACTAAGATCGGAGTAAAGGCTGCTCTCAAAGCTGGCTTCCCCGATCGTACATTAGATGAACATTAGCTCAGTTATGCCGCTGCTGGCAAAAAATCCCGGATTCGCTGCAAATATGTTGTGGCATCCTCCAGCATCGGAAAGTGAGATGTATTTGGGATTATAACAAATTCTACTTTGTCGCTGAGGGAAGCGGCTTGTTTGCCCATGATTGCCGGAATAATTTGATCGAATTCTCCAGCTACCAGCAGTGTGGGAACACTTAGGCGCGCAAATTCTTGGGGCATTTCCTCCGCAGCTTTTTTGCTGACTGCTGTCACCATTGTACCTATAGCCGCTTCCTCATCAGCCATTAAGAAATCCTTTAGAAATGCCAAACTGACCTCTGTCGGCAGGGAGCGGTGCAAAAACCGTGCCATAAATAGGCGATCGACAAAGGGAATAGCAGCCAACCAAGGTGGCCGGAATTTAACCACATAGCCACCAAATTTGTGAAAAGTTGTAAAGGCTTTTTCGTCGTATTCAAAAATGCCACTGCAAGTCAGAATCGCTTTTTCTACTTTTTCGGGATAGAGGTTAAGGAATAAAGTAGCGATCGATGCACCTGTGGAATGAGCATTAATGTACACGCGACTTAAATTCAAAGCTGCTAGTAATTCGGCTAAGTCATGGGCATAGGTTTCGAGTTCGTAGCTAGACTCAGGAGGATTTTTTGGCAGTGGAGAACGTCCAAAACCTCTCATATCATAAAGCAGACAATCAAACTCACCAGCAATAGCGCGCGCGGTACTTTCCCAGTAGCGAGCCGAGCCTGCCCATCCGTGCAAAAATACCATCACAGGTTTGCCGCTGGGTTCGGCGCTTCCGTCTGCTGTTATCCACTCGTAATAGTGTTCTACACCGCCAATTGAAATAAAAGCCATGATCTAGATTTTAGATGTTAGATGTTAGATGTTAGATTTTAACTCATAACTGGTTCCCAGGCTCTGCCTGGGAAACAATATCTAGAGGCTCTGCCTCGTTTCCGAAAATCTGAAAAAACTGCCTCGTTTCCGAACAAAAATTGGAGGCAGAGCCTCCGGATATGCGTTTCCAGGCAGAGCATGGAAACGAGTAAAACTGCCTCGTTTCCGAACAAAAATTGGAGGCAGAGCCTCCGGATATGCGTTTCCAGGCAGAGCATGGAAACGAGTAGAAAGAAATCATAAGTCTTAAGCAGCAGATGCCGCTAGCCAAAATAAGCCATCTACTAAAAGCGTGCTCAAAACTGCACCACTGAATGCCCGCCAGTGCAAAGTGCGATCGCGCAAACTCACCAAACCCACACTTAAAAGCACAGCAATTAAAACCAGAGCCCAACCTATGCCCCAAGGAGTTTCAATTTGTCCGATCGCACTTTGAAAAATCGGCATCGCCAATTCCGGTTCCGCGTGCATGACTTGGCGCCAGTAGGGCATCAAACCGGTTAAGTAAAAATATAAATCAGTAATAGCAGTGCCAAATAGCGAACCTAAATAAAAATATGCTCCCACTTTTCCCCAAGATTTGCCCAAGCACCAAATCGCAAACGGCAAGCCAATTGCTTCTATAGGTAGATGTAAAATTGGTTCCCACCTAAACCAGCCCCAATAGATCGAACCTGCCAGCCAACATCCGGCAAATCCCAACAATAAGTCTCCCCAAAGTTGGGTTTTTGGGCGAAAAATAAAAATCAAACTAAGTACGAACCACGGGATGGTTGAGAGCAAACTGATGGTTGGATACAAACGCACTAATGGTGCTTGCACAAAAACTGGAATTGAGACTAAAAAAGCTGAAGCGCCAAATACCAACCACTGTTGAATGCTCTTGCTTCTTTCTGAAGAAGATACAGGATTTTCTAGGTTGGTAAGGGTAAAAATAGGTGCGATCGCTGAGGATAATAAATTAAAGTTAAACAACTGATTGGACTCCGTAACGTTTCAATAAGTGGACTAAAAATGTTGCTGCGGTGGCGGGTTTAAAAGTTTCTCTACCGTCGGCTGTGTGACTGGTTTGCCAGCCTAGGGCGGTTTGGGGTTGGCCCCACAAATCTAAATGGGCGATCGGTGGATCGGCATAAAAACCATCTCCAGCGCCACCGAGAATTGCCGAACTCCAGTGTGTAAAGCGATCGTGGCTGATGCGGTGGATGGGAAAAGTGCCCCCCAGGGGTACTCCCCAACCATCTAAAGCAATGAAGGCTGCGACTTTGCCGCCGATTTGTTGCCACATCCACGCCGCCCCGATCGCCCCAACTACCCCAGCCGAAAAGCTGACAAATACTAGACTTTCTCCAGCTAACTCCTCCCTGCACAAAAAGTGGAAGATGTCAATGGCCGAGAAAGGTGGATGTTTATGAGCAGGAAAAATCTTGACAGGGTAGAATGTTTGGGTATTTTGCCTGGGTTGTGCATCTCCCCAAACCTCTGAAATTCCCGCCAGGAAAGCATCAGTCAGTTTTGGGTCGTGAATTCCGGGACAAATTACCAGTCTCATCTTGCTTCAAGAAAATTAATTATGAGCTTAACATAACTTTACTTTATTGTATAGCTTAATTAATTATATGCCATGCAGGGGGATAGGATGTTAAACTGATAACAGAGTTTTGTTTGAAGGGTATCCCCCCAAAATAAACGCGGGGAACGCTCCGAGACAGCGAAAGCAGAGGCAAAGTCAGGAAGTCTTAAGAAAACATAAAACTTAACGCTTTCTGTCCCCGACCCTGGGAAGCTGTAAAATAGGTTTCTTTGTGGGTGAATCGCTGCTAAGCCCAATATTTTTTATAGAAGCCGGGTTTTTTTCCGTGATTTTTATTCATCCTTCCTGCGACTCTGAAAATCATCTAAATTGAGGAATACAAAGTGGTTGCTTCTCCCGAAAAAATTGAGTTCAAAACATCTGGTGCACCTGAAAACAGCGATCGCGTAGCTGTCTTGCTGATGGGTTACGGCGAAGTCGAAAGCTACGATGATTTTGCCAACTACAACGAGCAAGCTTTAAACTTACTTACGGCAAAGTTTGCGCCAGTACCAAATTGGATTTATCCGCCGCTGGCGAAGATTTTGGCAATTTTTGACTTGCACGAATGGAGTCACCAACACGGTCAATTTGTGTCGCCGCACAATGCGATTTTTGAACAGCAACGGGCTGGGATTGAACAGAATTTGCAGGAGAAATGGGGCGAAAAAGTAAAAGTGTTCAAGGCTTTTAACTTTTGCGCGCCGTTTTTGCCGGAACAAGTAATCCCGCAAATCAAAGCTGAAGGATTTGACAAAATTCTGATTTATCCGCTGTTGGTTGTTGATTCTGTTTTCACCAGTGGGATTGCTGTGGAACAGGTGAATAATGCTTTAGCACAAACCTTTGATGGCAAGGAACATTGGGTAACAGGACAACGCTACATTCCTTCTTTTTACGATGAACCGGCTTACATTCAGCTAATGGCGGATTTGGTTGAAGAAGAAATTAAGAACGATTTAGCAGTAGCGCATTTGCCTTCTCAGATTGGGATTGTGCTGATGAATCACGGTTGTCCGCACAAGGCGAAGGGCTTCACTTCGGGTATTGTGGAAAGTCAAGCTTTGTACGATCGCGTGCGGGAACGTTTGATGTATCGCTATCCTTTGATTTCGGTGGGCTGGCTGAATCACGACACACCGCTGATTGAATGGACTCAGCCGGATGCGACGTTGGCTGCGAAGAATTTGATCGATTTGGGTGCAACTGCGATCGTGTTTATGCCGATCGGATTTGCGACAGAAAACCACGAAACATTGTTAGATGTAGACCACATTATTGAGGGTTTGCAGAAGCAACGTCAAGGAGTTACTTACCGCAAATTGCCTTGCGTAAATGACCATCCTGAGTTCCTGAAAATGGCCGCAGAGTGGGCAAATCCTCAAATTGAAGCGTTGTTGAGTGAAAGTGCTGTGGCGGTGAATCCGAATTTGGTTGTCCGGGATCACGTACATTCTCATGGGGATCATGGGCATAATCATGGGGATCATGGGCATTCTCACGGCGATCATGGGCATTCTCATGGCGGCCACGGGCACAATCATTAATTAGGATCTGAGAAACCGGGTTTTTTGCGACAATACTGCATGGAAATGGCAGATTTAGTGAAAAACCCGGTTTCTTTTGTTGGGGTGCGTATGTCGAAATTTAGGTGAAAAGGGCGATCGCTTTTTAATTAATTTTGCGAAAATATGGCGATAGCTTGTTCAGTTTACTTATAATAAATCCAAAAACTTATCGAGGTCTATACGAGCCTGTTTTAAAATGTGAGCTAGAGTAGAACGCTTAACTGAGCGATGAGCTGGGACAGTCAATTTCAATACTTCATCTGGCATAGCTTTTTGCAGTCGAATGTGGCTACCCCGTTGGCGGACAAATACCCATCCATCGCGCTGTAGTGCAGCAATAATCTGAGTATAAGGAAGATTGGGAACTTTGCTCATACCACCAATTCTCTCACAATTGCACCTTCGGAAATGCTCAATTCATCTGCCATCGGCTCCAAATAAAGTTCGATCGCTTCTTGGATATTTGCCAATGCTTCGTCAATCGTTTCCCCTTCACTGATGCAGCCTGACAGTGAGGGAACATAGACGGTATATCCACCTTCGTCACTGGGTTCTAATACGACTTTGATGTTCATAATTTCGGTGTCATGAGCGCTGACTTTTCTATTATAGATGATTTCGGACGATCGCACTATCATAGCAAATAGCTGTAGGGTGCGTCGCCATCAGATATCTTCAAATGCGATCGAACATCTCACAGCGACGCACCTACAAAATGTACCACCATCAGATATCTTCAAAATAGGTAAGTCAGCGGAAGGACTGATGCTTGCTGACAACCTCTCAAATCTTGATGAGTTGCTTGAAGCTATTAGAGAAAAAATATGACTACAAAAATAATTACTGATACTGCACTAGAGCGAATTTTAGCAATTAAATGGGAGCCTGACGATAGTCGCGTTAACTCTCACATTGCTCTTTTGCGAGAATACTTGAGGCGTGCCGCACTGTGGGCAAAAGCTTTAGATTGTACAGATGAATGGCCGTTTTTTGATGTGGCTGCTCATATCTGCCCTTTAGAATGTGCTGATGAAACTAAGGTTAAAGTGCTTAAGACTCATTTCACAGAGACACCGTTTTATGTGGCGGGTATAATTGAGAAAACCTGCGAGTGGTTCCTGCATTGGGATCGGGTGAAAAATTTACCAAAAGTTAGTGAATTTACTTTACCTGAACCCTACGAACCTCTAATCATAATGTATGAACGCGGTGGCATATTCTCTATGGAACATGGATTTTTTGATTTTGCTGTTGGGAGTTTTCCTAGAGGTAAATGGCAGCAATACGACGAAAAAATTGCAGCAGAGTGGGCAAATCCGCAGATTGAAGCGTTGTTGAGTGAAAGTGCGGTGGCTGTTAATCCGAGTTTGGTGGCGCATCGCGAGCATTCTCAGGGCGATCGTGGGCACAATCATTAATTAGGATCTCAGAAACCGGGTTTTTGCGACAATACTGCGTTGAAGACGACAGATTAAGTAAAAAACCCGGTTTCTTTGTCGGAGTGAGTAAGTTGAGATTGATTTAGGTGAAAAGGGCGATCGACCTTTGGTATTTTTAGGGAAAGGGCGATCGGCTTATCTGCCTGATAATTGCTATCTGCAATTATTTCGGCTATGGGAGGGAGACGTAGTTACAATCTGACCCTCCCCAATCGAGATACTTTTCAGATTACGAGATTTCATTGCTGCAACCAGTCGATCTGCCTTTGAACGGTTATAGAATGAAGCAACTTGAATCAGGTTAAGCGAGGAATCATAAAAAGCATTACAACAGAAAGATTGGCGAATTATTTTTAAGTTTTCTTTGGTATAAGCAATATAAACAGGATACCAAGTATTAGTGCCACCAGCGGTTTTATCTCCGCAATAAGTTAGAGTATAATTCAAATAATTAGTTTGAGTAGTTTTTTTATGGCTAATACTCTGCTGAGGTGGCTGACCATAATACCAACCTAAATATAATATACAAGCTCCCCCTATTCCTGTCATCAACCAAAGGAATTGGGGGTAAGACATACCTGATATTGAATTTTTGTGCCTTTTCATATCTATACTTGCTAAACCTAACTTGCTTCTTAGGGTAGGCTATACCCCTGTCTGTAAAAACCTAAGAAGATTGCAAGATATAGCAATCCTCGAAAGTCTAGTTGACAAGTCATTGAGGACTGCTATAAATAACTAAAAAAGATTAAAAAGAGTTGAATTGCAACTTAACGTTGAGAGCGTTCATATTTAGCCCAAGCTTTAAAGTTAGCACTTATGATACTACTCTCAATCCTTTGATTGGTGATGACAGTTTTCAGGGACTCCTGCAACCCAACTATTTCACCTACAACTTGAATAGCCGGATTGCTAGACTTTTGGATTTCGCCTTTGTTATTTTTGGATAAAGCGCTGCTGAAATTGGGATCGTAGGATCTATGTGTCATGGTATTTTTCCTAATTTGGACTAAGTTTTTTATTCGCGAATGTATAAACAATGTTAAGTTTATAATAAGCTGTTCGACATTCAAACTGCACTATTTGTGGCTCAGACCCCACGCTGTAAGGAGTTCAAGCAATAAATTTAAATGACTAACAGCTTATGTAAACTTAACATTGTTTATACATTTGTTTCATAGCGTCTAGTAGTTCTTGTTTGGCGTGTTGTTTAACTTCTTCTGGATAATTACTATCTATTAGCCTATCGATCTCACATCCAAATTTTTGATAAACATCTCGAATCCTTTCTCTTTTTCCATCAGCACGACGGCTATTCACACCAGTTTTTATACCTTGTGCAACGTCTTCATAAGCGAAGCGGATATCTCGCACTCCACGCCCAATAACAATTACCAATCCTGTAACAGGAACGAATAGTGCGCTGCCAATAAAGCCAAGAGCTATGTCTCTTTCAACATTACTAGGTATTATTGCCTTTCCACTCTCATTTTCATAGCGTACAGGAACGGCTGTTCCATTTATCCAAACTTGATCGTTTCCTTGAAGATTCATACTGTATATTTCCTCGTATTTCCTCTGTAACTACTTTTTAGTTTGAATCAACAAAACTTACTAAAAAAGAAATAGCAAGCACCCACACAATGACAGGAACCAATAAACGAGGCAAAAAAGATGCTGTTATAATACCACAAATTATAATAGTCACTCTAACTGCGTGCCGAAGTTCCTGTGGAGTTGCATAGCCAAATTTACTCTTCATATAACCTTCAGATGGCTTAATAAAGAGCCAAGGTAAAAAGAGCCAATCACTCATATTTTCGCTGATGAAAAATGCCAATAATCGCATGAGTGCAATCGTCGGCCCCACTAAAACTAGAATGCACATAAAAGCTATGCAAAAATCTACCATTTTAATGTTTCCTGTCTGAGTGTGTTTGTTCGGAATTTTTAGACCATTTTTTAGGCATTTTTAACCAAGCCAAGAAATCAGGTATCCATACATTTCGTTTATCCGATTTTTTTCTTATTTCCGCTATCCTGTTTTCAACAGATTCTTGATAATTTTCAAACAAAGCATAAACATAGATTTCAGTTACTTCTTCTACTTGACTCGCTGGCGATTTTAGAGCATTGACAACTTCTTCACCTGTCAGTTTTGCTTCTCTGATAATTTCTTCTATTTGTGTACTAGAAATTAGACCTTGAGCCAAAAGTTTATCTAGTTTTTGTGCAAGTTGAGTTTGATACTCATTTAGCTCTTCTCTAATCCGAGCTGTTAGTTCTCCTAGATTGGTTTCCATTGATTTTGTCCAAGCACTACTTTATAGGCTAACTGCTGATGTTAACTTGGGACTAATGCTATAACCGTAAGGGTGACGAGCGCATCCAGGGTAAAATGTATTATTTATTACAATTAAGCTAGCGTTTTACACCCACAGCGCTATTTGCCTGTACGATCGTACTCAGCTAAACCCTATTCTATACCAGCCACGGCTTAGTCGCCACCTACTAATGTCTAGCGTTAACTACAAATTAAGCTATGATTTCACTAGGAAAATTTTTTATACAGAATCCCTGCAATGCCCCCAACCAACGAACAGTTCCCCCAAGCTGCAAACCACTGGGACTTGGAAACACTGTACACCGATATAGCCTCCGCTAAGGGAAAGCGTCTCACACCGGTCGAAAAGCTGCACCTGCGCGGCTTGCTTTGCGGTTACAGTCCCGCTGAAGTAGCAGATAAACTTCATAAAAGCGTCAAAGGCGTTGAAAGTGAAATGTGTACTACTTTATACCCCCACATTAAAAGTCTTGTTGGCAAATCCAATGAAAGAGTAGAAAACTGGAGAAATATTACTGAGTGGCTTGAGGAAGCTGGATATAAAACTCAGTTGTTAGCTGAATCTCAATTCAATAATTGCGTACCTGTTGACATCATGGGAAAAATAGCTCACATAAGTATTAAGAAAAATAGAATAACAATTGAAATAGACCTGCAACTATCAGAACAATTACCTTCACAACCTCCTACAGAAGACTCAAATAACAACAACCACACTAATAACTAAGTTCTCATAAAAAATACGAAATTTGTGGCAAAGAGTGCTATATTATAGCCTTTATAAGGCAGATCCGGACTTTGTATCCAAACGCGCTAATTTTATTTGCCATAAAAAAGATGCTCGAAGCTTTCCCTCAAATCACCTACGTGCGCGGCGCTAGCGGCGAACTCGTACCCGTTTTGCGCGGCACTCGCTTGCGGGTGCAAACAGCAGTCATCGCAGCCCAAAAATGGGGTTTATCTCCAAACCAAATGGCCGGTGAGTATGACTTAAGTGAAGCTCAAGTGAACGATGTTCTCGCTTTTTATGCAGCCCACTCTCAGGAAATAGACGCATCTATTGCCGCCGAGCAAATTATCGAAGCCGATCGCTCGTCGGCGATATTCCCTTGATGAGTTGGTTGAGGCGATCGCGCCAGAGAATCTTTATACTGAGATGGATAGTACAGTTGCTGTGGGTAACGAAGTTTGGTGACACAATCAAATCCTGGTGACGGTGCAAAGGTTTGGGAAAAAACCCGGTTTCTTTGATTGTGCGCGAGTGGTCTGAATTTGACAATTGACTATGCAGTTTTTACAATGGACAGCTTATTCCCCATCTTCTGGTGGCACAATTATTTCCAGTTCCACAATTAAGGATGGTAACTCATTCTGAACAACATCCCAAACAACCGCTAAATCAACCCGATCGTACTCGTGGATAATCCTATTACGCATCCCTATCATACGCCTCCAGGGAATCTGAGGTAGGGATAAACAAGTTTCTTCCGAAAGTCGTCTCGACGCTTCCCCAATGATCTCAACTCGCCGAATTACAGAATCTTGCAATTAGATATCTGCCAAAAATTCTGTCTGAGTTTTGCCTAAAACATAGCTCAAAGCAAGTCTAGATGCAATTAGAATATCCAGCAAAGCATGAAGCTCACGAGACTGCATAAATCACCTGAGCTGAATTAAGGATAGCTTGACGGCGGAGATAGTTTAAGCTGTGTTCAATAGCTCCTTTGCTAACGAAATCTACTTTCCGCTCAAAAATAGCTTCTAATTCTTCTTCCATTTGCATCAACTTCAATAAAGTCCAATGAAAATCTGGCTCGAAACTTGCGAGAATATCTATGTCGCTGTCTGGGCGAAAATCATCCCGCAGCACCGAACCAAATAAGGCAAATTCAGTGATTTTCCAGCGCTGGCAAAAGTCAACTATTTGATCTTTCGGGATTTCGATATTATTGACTAACATTTAAGTCGCCTCCAAAATCAACATCTCTACGCAAACAATACGGCCACAGAAACACTAAAACCCGGTAACAAAACACTGGTTAAATTATCTTCCTTAAACAAAGTCATTGCTAATTTCAAAATCCCATTTTCCCGCAGGTAAACCTCAACTTTTTGCTGTACTCTGTCAAAAATCCAATATTCCCGCACGCCCTGAACCGAATATAATTTTAACTTAGATTGCCGATCGCGCCTTTCATTTTCCTCACCCGGAGACATTACCTCAACCACCAACTCCGGCGCACCAGCCAAATGTCCCGACTCATCTAATATTTGTGCTAAACGCTCATAGCTTACCCAAACCACGTCAGGAATCACATTATCACCATCCGTGAAAATTAGACCCGGTACTTGGACAGCCTTGCCTAACTTAGTCTGTCTTGACCAAATAGTTAGTTCAACACAAACATTGTTAGCAACGTCTTGATGTTCCCAATGGGGTGCTCTTGTCACGACTAATTCTCCTCCGATTATTTCATAACGGTTGCCATTATCGGGTAATGATTCTAAATCAGCGCTTGTCCAGCGAACTTTTTCTGTAGTTGACATAGCTTTGACTCCGCTCTGTTCTATTTTGATTATATCTGATTTGTAGGGTGCGCCGCCGTGAGATTTTCTAGCTAGTTGAAATAGCTAAGGGCGGCGACGCACCCTACAGTATTGCGATCGCCCCAACCAACTTATCAATCTCCGCCTCAGTGGTAAAATAGTGAACGCAAGCCCGCACGCAATCTGGATTCAGAATTGTCCGCACCATAATTCCCTGTTTCTCCAACAAATCAACAAGCTTTTTGTGCGGCATCCCATTAGTTAATCGAAACGAAACTAAACCCGCTTCTGGTGCAGATGTTCGCAAACATTCTACATGACTCAACTCTGATAAACTCTCCCAGAGATACTTGCTCAAACGGCAGATTTCTGCATACCTTTCTGCCACTGTACCCCATTCATGTTGCAGGGCGATCGCACTTCGCAAGCCCGCATACAAAGGATAAGCCGAAGTCGCAATTTCGTAACGTTGAGCCCCCGGTTTTAAGCCAATAGGCTTAGCATTAGCATCCGTGACAATTCCCCGCCAACCGATAAACACCGGATGCAAATCTGTTAAAGCATCCGCACTCACATACAGTCCGCCCAAACCCTCCGGGCCGCACCACCATTTGTGACCAGTAAAAGCATAAAAATCAACCCCAGAATCAATCAAATTCAAAGGCAAAACCCCCACAGATTGAGCCGCATCAACTAACACTCTAACTTGGTGATGCTGCACAGAAAAACCCTCTTGTCTCACCTCTTGTCCCCCCCCTTGACAAGGGGGGGTTAGGGGGGGTTCTATATCTGTTTCCCCCCCCGATTGAAGCCGGAAAACTCCCTCTTGTCCCCCCCCTTGACAAGGGGGGGTTAGGGGGGGTTCATAACCTCCATGACACACCTTAACAATCTCAGCCAGAGGCAAAACTTGGCCAGTATTCCACAAAATATGACTGATTACCAACAAACGAGTATTCGGCTGCAAATAACTAGCAATTACCTGCACCGCATCGCCCCCATTCAAAGTAGCCACTAGCGGACAAACCGAAACCTCAATGTTGAAACGGCGCTGAAGTTCCATTACACTAGCTACAATACCGGGATGTTCTCCGTCAGAAAGCAATAAATGGTCGCCCGATCGCCAATCAATGCCCCACAGAGCAATATTGCAGCCGACGGTGACATCTTCAGTCAGGGCGATCGTTTCGGGAGGGACGGCTAACTCGTTTGCGATCGCCCGCCGCGTCAGCATCGCCTCCTGAACCACCCAAGCACCGATTTCCCCCGAAAACGGCCCCCCAACCTGCACCCGTTTGTAGGCCCCATAAATCGCCTCTAAAGCAGGCTCAGGCAACGGTCCTTGTCCGCCGTAGTTAAAATAAGCTTTATTGGCCAAAGCTGGAAACTGTTGTCGGTGTTTGTCCTTTGTCATTTTTTCTGGGGAATTGTTGATAGCGTTAATATTGAATAATACCAAATCTGGGTTCGCCACCCCCTCGATCATTCGGCGGTTGAAACCGCTCCTTGTCAAACAAAGTCCGCCTCCGCGGACTAAGAAATAAAGAGGATATTTAAGCCGAATTTAGTATAACTAATGTGACTGAATGCCTTAAGCTCAATAATCAATCCGTGTATCCATGTCGTGCCTTTGTACCCTGAGCACTTCGACTACGCTCAGTGCGCGGCTTCCTGGCCCCTGAGCGTAGTCGAAGGGTCTTATACTTATTCTATGTTTTGCGAACACTAAATGTTAATAACTGACAAACTACTACTTTCCTATCAGCGATGTAATCTCCGAGCATTTTTAGATACATTGGGAGATTGGAAACAACAAGATCCACCAAGCGACTTTCTGCTAAAATTGATGCGTGACAGCGCCACATACCAGCAGGAAACTTTAGAATCTGAGAGTTACCAACAACCATCTTATCCTAGAGGGGATTGGGCGGCTGGGGCGGCGGCTACTTTAAGTTTAATGCAGCAAGGAGTCGATCGCATTTATCGAGGAGTCCTGTACCAAGGCGAATTAGGCAAAACCAACGGTGAAACAGATTCTCTCTTAGGAATTGAGCCTCAATATTTGCCAGACATCGGCGAAATTCCCGAAACTCCAGTTCATCTTTCCTCCTCAATCCTGCACTCTTCCGAAATCACCCTCATCAGCCGCCCACATTTATTAATCAAACAGCCGGGTACTTCCAAATTTGGCGACTGGAGTTATGCGACGGCAGATATTTGGCTCAGCAAGCGACCAAAACTAGACTATCAAATTATCGCAGCTTTTCACGCACAAGTGTTAGCTTCTGTCCAGGGAACTATGCCAGAAAAGGCGTGGTTAATGCTGCGCACAAAAGGACTTTGGGCGGTGAATCTCCACCAGCGAATGCCTCAGATGTTCGAGATGTTGGATGAGTGCATTAAAATGTTAGAAAGTAAGGCGAAACCAGAAGTTTTTATTTCCCGCCAAAAGTGCACTCTTTGCACTTGGTATAGCACTTGTCACCAGGAAGCCGAATCTATTCAACATCTGTCGCTATTGCCGGGAGTTACGGCAAAGCGATATGCTACCCTAAAAGTTCTGGGATTGACAGATTTAGAATCTTTGGCTAATGCTAATTCTGATTTATTGGCGAGTTATCCTGAGTTTGTCGCGGGAGTAGCTGTCGATGTGGTGCAGCAAGCGCGATCGACTTTTTTGAATCAGCCATTTGTGCGAGATGAACCGCCTCCTACCCCCCCCAAGGAAACAAGAATAACCTCCCCCTATTCCACCCAAGAGGGGAAGAAGAACCCCCCCCTACCCCCCCCAAGGGGGGAAAAAGAAGCCTACCTTTGGGGGGAAAAAGAAGCCTACCTTTGGGGGGAAAAAGAAGCCTACCTTTGGGGGGAAAAAGAAGCCTACCTTTGGGGGGAAAAAGAAGCCTACCTTTGGGGGGCAAAAGAAGCTTCCCCAAGGGGGGAAGAAGGAAGTGAGAATTATGCCGAAGATAGCCAATCTGAAATAGTACCAGATATTGCAGACAATATTTTGAATAACATCGCTATTGAGAAATTAGAAAATAATGGGAGTCTAGAAACTGGTTTTTCTTACCAAAATACTTCGTTGCAGCCCGCAAATTCGGTGAAAAATCCGGTTTCTTTGCTCGAAGTCGATAAATCATCTAGGCCAAATAAACAGGCTAAACTTTCTGTACCTGCGCCTATTCTCCGCCAGAAACCAATTCCTTATTCCCAATCGGTGTTTTTGCCGATCGCACCCATCGAGATCTATTTCGATATAGAAGCAGAACCAGAATTAAATCTCGATTATCTCCACGGAGTTTTAGTCATTGATAGGTATAATAACACTGAAAAATACTACTCGTTTTTGGCGGAAAGTGCCACAGAAGAAGGAGTAGCATGGTCACAATTTTTAGAATTAATGTGGAGTTATCCCATAGCTCCCATTTTTCACTTCTGCGACTACGAAATTAAGACTTTTAAGCGATTAGCTAAACTTTACAAGACGCCAGTTTATCTATGGAAACCTGTGCTGAAACGCTTTGTGGATATCCATAAATATGTCACCCAAAAGGCGATTATGCCTGTGGAAAGTTATGCGCTTAAACCCATCGCCCGCTGGCTCGGTTTTGAGTGGCGAGATGCTAATGCTAATGGTGCTCAGTGTGTCTGCTGGTATGACGATTGGCTCAAAACGGGCGATCGCTCTCTCTTGGAGGCGATCGTCCGTTACAATGAGGATGATTGTCGTGCTACTTATGTGGTTAAGGATTGGTTGACCAATTTTTTGCTGGATCATCAATCTTGAATTTATGATTTGACGAACCGCGAAGGCGCGAAGGGCGCGAAGATAAAACTCGGCGGTTGAAACCGCGTCTACACAAACGAAGTCCGCCTGCGCGGACTGAAGAGAGTTTTAGGATCATAATTTAGTTATTGGTAAAATGCGAAAGTCAGCCCAATTAATTCTATTTGTTTTCGGCATTTTGATAGCAGCCACTGTTGCTATTTTTGTCGGTATGTCAGCCAAATCTTTTGCTGTTACTCAAATAGATTTTATCGGTAGAGCGATATTTCCGACTGGTTCTCCGTTTCAGGGGACGGAAATTGGCGGACTTTCTGGAATTACTTATGATGCTGACAAACAAGTTTATTATGCCATTTCTGATGACCGCAGCAGCAAGGCTCCGGCGCGTTTCTATTCTCTGAAAATAGACTTGCAATCTGGTAAACTGGAAAAAGAGCAAATTGCTTTTACTGGTGTTACTACTTTATTAGATGAGAACGGCAAAAGTTTTCCAGAATTAAGTTTAGATCCTGAAGGGATAGCTTTTAGCGGAAACAGTGTGTTTGTTTCTTCTGAGGGTGATGTCGATCGCAAAATCAGTCCTTTTATCAAAGAATTCTCCCTTGATGGTAAGCTTGTTAGGAGTCTGCAAATTCCTGACCTATTTTTGCCCGATGACAAAGGGACTAAAGGTATCCGCAACAATCTAGCTTTTGAAAGTTTGACTTTGACGCCAGACAAAAAATATCTATTTACAGCCACAGAAAATGCCTTGGTTCAAGATGGCGCAGTACCTTCGCTGCAAAGTGGTACTCCGTGCCGGATTTTGCGATATGATGCTGTTAGTGGCAATTTAGGGCGATCGTTTCTGTACATCACCGAACCGCTACCAGCGGGCGCTAATCCTGTGGGAAAATTTACTACTAATGGTTTGGTGGATTTATTGGCGATCGACGAAAATCGCTTGGTGAGTTTAGAGCGTGGTTTCTCTCTGGAAACGGGAACTAGCATCAAACTGTTTGAGATTTCTCTGGAAAAGAGCGATCGCATTGAAGGACTCGAAAGCCTCAAAAGCCGTCTCAGTGAGGTTTATCCCGCTCAAAAACGGCTGCTGCTGGATTTTGATACCCTGAAAATTCCCTTAGACAATATTGAGGGCTTGACATTGGGCCCGGTTTTAGGCGATGGTAGCAGAGGTCTGATTTTGGTGAGTGACAACAACTTCAGTCCGTTGCAGGAGACTCAGATTTTGGGCTTCAAAATAAAAGTTCAGAAAACCCCTTGACAAATGGTGCGGTCATAGGCATAATAGAAATTGTGCCTGAAAGAAAGGCAAAAACGAGGGACAGTAGTTCAATTGGTTAGAGCACCGCCCTGTCACGGCGGAAGTTGCGGGTTCGAGCCCCGTCTGTCCCGTTCTCTCGTAAATCGAAAGCCTAAAATATAAATTTTCAGCTTTTGAGCGTCTATTTTATGGATTAAGGAGCGGGAAAATATGACCGTTACGACCATTAACCCCTCAGCGGAAAAAACTACACAACTGGTAGTATTATCTAATATCAGTTGGCAGACTTACAAAAGCTTATTAGCAGAAGCAGGAGACAAGAGATCCTCGCGATTTTCATATTCTCAAGGAGTCTTAGAAATTATCATGCCATCAGATTTGCATGAAACTATTAACTGTTTGCTGAAACGGATTGTTACAGCTTTGACTGAGGAGTTGGATTTGAAGATTAAGGGATTTGGTTCGACGACTCTCAACCGTGAAGATTTAGAACAAGGTGCAGAACCAGATTCATGTTTTTATATTCAAAATGTCGATCGCATTCTAGGGAAAAGACTTGACATCTCAACAGATCCCCCCCCAGACTTGGTGATTGAAGTTGATATTACCAGTCCCTCTTCTAATCGATTTGTAGTTTATACACAGCTAGGAATTCCTGAAGTTTGGCGGTATCGATCGCAAACTGTACAAATTTATCAATTGCAAAACCGGGAATATATTACCTGCGATCGCAGTCCGACATTTCCCATCCTTTCTGTAGCAATGCTCAATCAACTTTTGCAGATGGCAGAAACTCAAGATGATAATGCCATAATTCGCTCTTTGCGTCAATGGGTGAGCGAGCAGTTACGATCGCCCGAAAATCAGCAATCATTAATTTAAACCTCATCATTCACCCGACAACGACTCGGTTTTTCGCACTCAATGCGTTTAGCCCGATCGCCCATAACAGTTGCTAAATCCGGCCTTCCCGTCAAAGGTAGCCGCCAATGGGCCCAAATTCCGTACAGCCAATTTGCGATCGCCCCAACCATCGGCAACTTAGTCACAGCATAGATCCAGCCCATCCCTAAAATCTCATAGATGCGGCGAAATACTTCTACATTTTTAATGGTTGTACCGTCGGGTAATACCGCGTGAATCCGCCCCATCGCCGTTTCATAGTCTATTCCGCCGTGGGCTTCGGGGTTGTAGCGATCGTCCGCAATATCCACAAATGCCACCAAACCTCTGCCCCCATCCCGTTTCTTCAAAAAATTCACTTCTCGCACGCACAAAGGACACTGGCCATCGTACAGCAGCTCAATTTGCCAAGATGGAGAAGGCTTGATTTCGACAGATTCGGGCAATTCAGTTTGAGAAGTAGACATAGGTAAAATGCGATCGCTGGGAGCAGAAACAGACGCGCATTAGTATTTTACCGAAAAAATGGTTTTTGAGGATTGAACCACAGAGGACGCTCTTGACGCAGAGGAAGAGAATTGACACTCCCCTGCCTGAAGGCGAGGGGATTCTTGGTTCTGCGACATACCTTAAAACTATCTATCCTTGCGGCAGTGTTTAAACCAGGTATCCGTTCAAAAGAACCAAATATCGAGCTTAATTTAGATAGCCTCAGAGGGTTTGTCTCCCCAAGCTTTCGAGAATTGCTTCTCTTGTTTCTGTGTGCCCCACAGTACATTTTAGAAATAAAAAGTTTAGTCTCTGATTTTGGCTTACATTAGTTAGCCCAGCTATGTTTTTCGTGGTTTTCGCCACCCACTAACCATTATTGTTTTCCGACCAGTCGTTTGAGCGTGGTGCGCACTGTGTATCGGCGGTTATTCTACCTGTAGTATACTTATTTTACTCTACAATGAACACAATGCAAGAAAGTTCAAGAAAACACTTAACAAAAGTTGATAATTAATTAAAGCCGTCCTAGAAGGACGGGGCTTTAGACCCAATTTCTTGGTAAAAAGGTAAACAACCGGGTTTCTGTCTCTAGGACTATTTAGGATCGATCGCCCCCAATGCTATTATCAACAAGATAGGACAAAATATACTAAAATCTGTAGTCTGAGCAACAGCGAAGTCCCAGCCAGTAAATTACCCCAAATCTCAAAGCAAAAATCTACATGAACGTCAGAGTCCGTCTAGCCCCCAGCCCCACCGGAAACCTCCACATCGGTACAGCCAGAACCGCCGTATTCAACTGGCTATTTGCTCGCAATCAAGGCGGCCAATTCATCCTGCGGGTAGAAGACACAGACTTAGAACGTTCCAAGAGCGAATACACCGACAATATCCTCGAAGGACTAACTTGGTTGGGGATGAAGTGGGATGAAGGCCCAATTTTCCAGTCCCAGCGTTTGGAAGCATACCGCCAAACCGTCCAAACTCTCCTAGACAAAGGACTCGCCTACCGCTGCTACACCACGTCAGCCGAACTTGACGAAATGCGGGAAGCACAAAAAGCTAATAAACAAGCTCCCCGCTATGATAACCGCCACCGCAACCTGACTCCCGAACAGCGCGAAGCTTTTGAAGCCGAAGGGCGACAAGCTGTGATTCGCTTTATCATTGAGGACGATCGCACAATCTCCTGGAACGACATGGTACGCGACACCGTTACCTGGAAAGGTAGCGACCTCGGCGGCGATATGGTAATTGCTAGGGCTTCCACCGCCACTGACATCGGCCAACCCCTCTACAACCTCGCCGTAGTCGTTGATGACATCGATATGGCCATTACCCACGTCATCCGTGGCGAAGATCATATCGGTAATACTCCCAAACAAATCTTGCTTTACGAAGCTTTGGGCGCGACAATCCCAGAATTTGCTCACACGCCACTGATTTTAAATTCCCAAGGACAAAAACTTTCTAAACGGGATGGCGTGACGTCGATTTCTGACTTTAAAGATATGGGTTATGTCCCCGAAGCTTTGGTCAATTACATGACTTTGCTGGGTTGGACTGCGCCGGATTCTACGCAAGAAATATTTACATTGTCGGAAGCTGCGGCTGTCTTTAGTTGCGATCGAGTTAATAAAGCTGGTGCAAAATTTGATTGGGATAAACTCAACTGGCTGAATAGTCAATACCTGCACAAAATACCGGTGCCACAATTGACTGATTTACTGATACCTTATTGGCAGAAAGCCGGTTATGAATTTGACATAGAGACCGATCGCCCTTGGCTTGAACAAATAACTACTTTAATTAGTCAGAGTCTGGTGCGGTTAACCGATGCTGTTGATATGTGCAAGGTATTCTTCTCTACTACGGTGGAATACGAAGAAGAGGCGATCGCACAATTGCAGCAGCCAAGGGTAGCAGAAGCTTTGCTTGCGGTTCTAGAAGCTCTGGAAAGTCATCCAACGCTAATATCAGCCGAAGCTCAGAAAATTACTAAAAAGCTCAGTAAAGATAAAAATCTTAACAAAGGGCTAATTATGCGATCGCTCCGAGCGGCTTTGACCGGCGCAATGCACGGCCCCGACCTGATAGAATCTTGGGTAATCCTTCACCAGCGAGGAACGGATCGAGACCGCTTACAAACAGCTATTAATAACTTGAATTTACCCGTTGTTGGTGCAGTGGCCCAAACTCCTACCCCAGAAACATCAAAAGCCGAAACTCCTCCTGAAACTCCCGCCCTGGAACACCAAGCAGTGGAGATTTCAACAGTCGCAACACCGACTATTGAAACTATCGAAACCCCGGTTATAGAACCAGCAGTGGAAGTTACAGCAGTCGAACCCCCGGTGCTTGAACCATCATCACCACCAGAGGTTTCAGGAGTCGCAACTGCGGTGCAAGAAACCGTCGAACCCCCGACTGTTGAACCAGCAGTGGAAGTTACAGCAGTCGAACCCCCGACTGTTGAACCAGCAGTAGAAGTTACAGTAGTCCAAGCACCAACGGTGGAAACAGTCGGAGCATCTGTTGCAGCAGTCGAAATATCGCCTGTTACAACAGTCGTAGCAGCAGTTGAAATAGCTGCTGCTAATCAGCCAAAAACTATTGCGAGTGGAGAAATGACTTCATCAAACGAACCAGAAACAACTGCGATCATCACCGAAATTCCAGTGGGTAATGAGACTGAAAGTTCGATCGGTACTACCAAAGTTACCATCACCGAAGAAGCTCCAAGTCAAGCTCAGCAGATCAAAGAACAAGTGATCTCAATTTTGTCAGAGCTTCCTGCTTACATCGGCGCATTTTACGAGCAGTACAAAAGTCCGCTGACAGTCGTCGGTTTAATTTTTGCCTCCATTATCTCTTTGAAAGTGCTTTTGGGCGTAGTAGACGAACTCAATGACATTCCTCTGTTAGCACCAACTTTTGAGCTAATAGGTATTGGATATACCGTATGGTTTGTCTATCGGTATTTGTTGCGTTCTTCCAACCGTCAACAATTAGGTCAAGAAATTCAAGCCATAAAAGAACAAGTTTTTGGCAAAAAATCCTAAACTTTTGCTGGTAAATTGTTGAATTTGTACCCGATACAGACACTTCTAAATAATTTGTCTGTATCGGGTTTTTCATTGATTTTTTATGGGAACCGGGCATAGGGCAAGTAAATTTGATATTAGTAAATCGATGTCAGAAAAAAAGGCAGGCTACTGGTTAGCAAGTCAAAATGAAGCTGTAGATATTTCACAACAACCTACTGACAGTGAATTATCCAAATCTGAATTGTGGCAAGCCATACAATCTTTAGCCCGACGCGGCTTAGTGGAAAAAGTGTTAGTAGGAGTGCGATCGAAGTTTCAGATTAATCCTGTATTTCAAGAATACATTCAATCTAAGTAACATTCCACCCCTGTATATTTCTCAGTCCGCGCACCATCCGGACTTCGTTTGTGTAGACGCGGTTTCAACCGCCGAGTCTGATTGTTCTTTTTTCCCAAACAAAAAGCGCCCCTATTTCTAGGAGCGCTTTTTGTCAATCAAAAGTTAAAAATTAACCGTTGATAGAAGGAGCAACCAAAGCAACTGGTGTTGTTTCACCAGCAGCCAAATCGAGTGGGAAGTTGTGAGCGTTGCGCTCGTGCATGACTTCCATACCCAAGTTAGCGCGGTTGATGACATCAGCCCATGTGTTGATTACGCGACCTTGAGAGTCGATAATCGATTGGTTGAAGTTGAAACCGTTCAAGTTGAATGCCATTGTGGAGATACCTAGTGCTGTGAACCAGATACCTACAACTGGCCATGCACCTAACAAGAAGTGCAAGGAACGGCTGTTGTTGAAGGAAGCGTATTGGAAGATCAAACGACCGAAGTAGCCGTGGGCTGCAACGATGTTGTAGGTTTCTTCTTCTTGACCGAATTTGTAACCGTAGTTTTGCGATTCGGTTTCGGTTGTTTCACGAACCAAGGAAGATGTTACCAAGGAACCGTGCATGGCGGAGAACAAAGAACCACCGAAGACACCAGCAACTCCCAACATGTGGAAGGGGTGCATCAGGATGTTGTGCTCGGCTTGGAACACGATCATGAAGTTGAATGTACCGGAGATACCCAAAGGCATACCGTCTGAGAAGGAACCTTGACCGATCGGGTAGATCAAGAATACTGCGGTGGCTGCTGCAACTGGTGCAGAGTAGGCTACGCAAATCCAAGGACGCATACCTAGGCGGTAGGACAATTCCCACTCACGACCCATGTAGCAAAATACACCGATCAGGAAGTGGAAAATCACTAGCTGGTAAGGGCCGCCGTTGTACAACCACTCATCGAGGGAAGCTGCTTCCCAGATTGGGTAGAAGTGTAAGCCGATCGCATTTGAAGAAGGAACAACAGCACCTGTGATGATGTTGTTACCGAACATCAAGGAACCTGCAACTGGTTCGCGGATGCCGTCGATGTCCACTGGAGGAGCTGCGATGAAGGCAACGATGTAGCAGATGGTGGCAGTTAAGAGGGTAGGAATCATCAAGACACCGAACCAACCGATATAAATCCGGTTGTCTGTGCTTGTGACCCATTCGCAGAAGCGTTCCCAGACGTTGGCGCTTTCGCGCTGTTGTAAGGTTGTTGTCATGGTTTTATGATTGCTGTATTTGGTTGTCAATGTTCGGATGATGTCTCTATTATTACGGCTATCACTACGATTTGTAAAGGGGTGTAACGACAGTTAAACTGATGAGGGTTATAAGCTGGGCTTATGTAGGGTTTGCGGGCATTGGGCGTCGGGTATGGTGACTATATATATGGGATATTTGGGTTGAGGTGCGATCGGCTCGATCTCGATCCCCAGAGCCCAAGTTCTACATCTAATCTGCTAAAAACTGGCTGTAGCTTGTTTTGAAATCAAAATTGCTGGTATCATTTAATGCAACGTTTTCCTTGTATATTCTCATTTTTTTCAGGTTCAGGCTTCCTCGATTTGGGCTTTGAGTCGATCGGCTTCAATGTAGCTTATGTAAATGAAATATTCTCGCCATTCATCCAAGCATACCGTCACTCTCGGCAGTGTCTAAATTTGCCGCAGCCAGAATACGGACACTGCGAAGGAGAGGAAGCAGATATGACTCGACTTATAGAGGGAAAACCAGCAGTTCACTTGCGGGAATTGATCCAAGATGCTCGCAAGAATCACAATATTATTGGATTTATTGCGGGGCCGCCTTGTCCTGACTTTTCAGTGGGCGGCAAAAACCGAGGTGGGGAGGGAGATAAAGGCAAACTTTCAGCTTCATATATTGAATTAATTTGCCAACAGCAGCCGGATTTTTTTGTGTTTGAAAATGTTAAAGGTTTGTGGAGAACCAAAAAGCATAAAGCGTTTTATGATGAACTTAAGCATCAGTTGGCTGAGGCTGGATATTTATTTGTCGAGCGTTTAATTAATGCGATCGAATACGGTGTGCCACAAGATAGAGATAGAATTATCTTAATCGGTTTCCGAAAGCATCTTGTTAAAGATATGGGCATTTCTTTAGATGAACATAGCCAAATGTTGCCTGAAGGTGTATTTCCTTGGTCGAGTCAGATTTTATATCCCAAATCCGAAGTTTTTGCTAATCCTTGGTCTGAGACTGGTGCATTTGCCTGCGATAGTTTTTTGCCTTGCCCGGATGGCATTCCCAAAGAGTTAACAGTTGAGTTTTGGTTCAAAAAAAATGATGTTCTTAACCATCCGAATGCGGAACATTATTTTCAACCAAGAGCGGGGCTGAAAAGGTTTGCTGCTGTCGATGAGGGAGATGATTCTAAAAAATCTTACAAGCGTTTGCACAGATGGCGTTATTCGCCGACTGCTTGTTACGGCAACAATGAAGTTCACTTGCACCCATACAAAGTTCGCAGGCTTTCTGTTGCAGAAACGCTGGCTATTCAGTCTCTGCCTAAAAAGTTTGCGCTGCCCGAAAATATGACATTAAGCAATATGTTTAAAACAGTGGGCAATGGGGTTCCTTACTTAGCAGCGCGGGCGATAGCTCGAACAATTTATCAGTTTTTATATCGGAAATAAATAGATAAATAAGAGCCAATATATAGTCCTAAATGAGTCGTAAATATTTTTACCCCACCCCAACCCTCCCCTTACTAAGGCGAGGGAGTAAGAAATTCACCAATGATTTAGGATTGCTATATCTCATAAACTCGTTTTTTTGTAGAAATGAACTAATAAAAATAAAAATTCATAAATAGTTTAGATTTGTTATATAATAGTTGATTAAGGTTGAAAACCTAGATTTTTTATTTTCCTGCAATTCGCCATGACTGTTAAACCCCGCCGCTATCACATTACCACTTTCGGATGCCAGATGAATAAAGCCGACTCCGAACGGATGGCCGGCATTCTGGAAAATATGGGCTTTGAGTTCTCAGAAGACCCGAACGAAGCTAGCTTGATTCTCTACAATACTTGCACGATTCGCGACAATGCCGAACAAAGAGTTTATTCTAACCTAGGAAGGCAGGCTCATCGCAAGCGCAAAGAACCGGATTTAACTTTAATTGTAGCAGGATGTGTAGCGCAGCAGGAAGGTGAAGCGCTGCTGCGGCGTGTGCCAGAATTGGACTTAGTAATGGGGCCGCAACACGCTAACCGACTTGAAGATTTGCTGGAACAAGTTTTCCAGGGTAATCAAGTTGTGGCGACGGAAGCTGTTGAGATTATGGAGGATATTACTAAGCCTCGCCGCGATAGTCAGGTGACGGCTTGGGTGAATGTAATTTATGGTTGCAACGAACGCTGCACTTATTGTGTTGTGCCGAATGTGCGCGGGGTTGAACAGTCACGAATGCCGGAGGCTATTCGGGGGGAAATGGAGGAGTTGGGCCGTCAAGGTTACAAGGAAGTAACTTTGTTGGGGCAGAATATTGATGCTTATGGTAGGGATTTGCCGGGGACGAAACCGGATGGTAGTCATCAGCATACTTTGACGGATTTGCTTTATTTTGTGCAGGATGTTCCGGGAGTCGATCGCCTCCGATTTGCTACTAGCCACCCGCGCTATTTTACGGAAAGATTAATTAAGGCTTGTGCGGAATTACCCCAGGTTTGCGAACATTTTCATATTCCGTTTCAGTCGGGCGATAATGATATTTTGAAGGCGATGTCGCGGGGCTATACTCAGGAGAAATATTTGCGCATTATTGATACCATTCGGCGTTATATGCCGGATGCTTCGATTACTGCGGATGCGATTGTGGGCTTTCCTGGGGAGACGGAGGCGCAGTTTGAGAAGACTTTGAAGTTGATTGAAGATGTTGGTTTCGATTTGGTGAATACGGCGGCTTATTCGCCTCGCCCAGGGACACCGGCTGCTTTGTGGGAAAGTCAGTTGAGTGAGGAGGTGAAGGCCGATCGCCTACAACGCATTAATCATGTGGTGACTACAACGGCTATGGACCGATCGCAACGCTATTTCGGACGTGTTGAAGAGGTATTAGTCGAAGTCCAAAATGTCAAAGTTCCCAGTCAGGTGATGGGCCGGACTCGCGGCAATCGTCTGACTTTTTTTAAGGGTGATATTGCTGAATTAGCGGGTAAAATAGTGCGGGTTAAGATTACAGATATTCGCGCTTTTAGCTTGACTGGGGAAATGGTGGAAAATTGGTGAAGTCTTCTAAGAAGATGTATTTTTTTTTACCGCAGAGAGCGCAGAGGACACAGAGGAGGAGTGGAATGGAGGGGATATGTAGTCTTAAAGCGGTTTGTCTGTGCGTTAGTTGCGCTCTCTCCGTGTATATTTGTCAAGAAGTGCTAGGAGTAGGGAAAAAATGACAAAAATACGGGTCGGGCTGTTATTCGGTGGGCGATCGGGGGAACATGAAGTCTCTATTAGTTCCGCAAGGGCGATCGCGCGAGCTCTTGCTTCCGACGAAAACGCCACCAAATACGAAGTGCAGCCATTCTATATCCAAAAAGACGGCCGCTGGTTGTCGGGAACCATACCTCAACAAGTTTTAGCAGCCGGAAAACCTCTGGAAATAAATCCAGCAGGAACAGATAATGAGTCTGTTTTCTCTCGTGAATTTCCTAGTTTTAATGACATAGATGTTTTTTTTCCTGTTCTGCACGGACCAAACGGCGAAGACGGTACGGTGCAAGGGTTGCTGAAATTAATGCAAATTCCGTTTGTGGGTTCCGGGGTTTTAGCTTCGGCGATGGGAATGGATAAAATTGCGATGAAAATGGCTTTTGCTCACGCGGGTTTACCTCAAGTAAAATATATCGCTGTCAATCGTTCGGAAATTTGGTCTAATCCTTGTGTTTTCCCGAAACTGTGCGACAAAATTGAGCAAACTTTGGGCTATCCTTGCTTTGTGAAGCCTGCTAATTTGGGTTCGTCGGTGGGAATTTCTAAAGTGCGATCGCGCCCTGAATTAGAAACAGCCCTCGACAGTGCTGCTAGTTACGATCGCCGGATAATTGTGGAAGCTGGTGTAGTTGCTAGAGAATTAGAATGTGCGGTTTTGGGTAATGACAATCCCCAAGCTTCCACGGTGGGAGAAATTAGTTTTAGCAGCGATTTTTATGATTACGAAACTAAGTATACCCAAGGGCAAGCTGATTTGTCAATTCCGGCCCAGGTAAGTAGTGCCATCATTTCAAAAATTAAAGAAATGGCCGTGCAAGCATTTTTAGCCATAGACGGCGCTGGTCTAGGTAGAGTAGACTTTTTTTACGTGGAATCTACAGGAGAAGTTTTGATTAATGAAATCAACACATTTCCGGGATTCACTGCTACCAGTATGTATCCTCAACTTTGGGAAGCTTCGGGTATTTCTTTCTCGGAATTAGTAGACCGTTTAATTCAATTAGCTCTCTGAGCGCCACGGCGAGAAATCTTGAATCGCGAACCTTAAACGGTAAACTACCAAGATCCAAAAATAAATTATTCCGCAGGTTATATATCCTTACCTGCGGAAACGAGATAAGATTGTTGTGGGAGCAGGTTTTGGTGTAAAACCAAATTTTCGCTGCCAGCTCAACAACTGGGAATTTTCCATTAGGCAGGTATGAGTAAATGAGAGCGACAAACATTAGGGTTCAACTTAACTCTAGAATCTCAGGTTTTAAATCCGTTAACTTAAATGAGACCTTTCACTAAATTACCGCAGTGGTGGATTTATGGATTGTTATTTCCCCTAGCAATACTCAACTGCTGGTTAGCCCTCCTAGTCTTTGAATATTTTCGCGCCCTGATTACTGTTTTAGTTATCGCTACAGTGCTGTCTTTTTTGCTAGATTACCCAGTCCGGTTTCTGTCGAGCTATGGCATGAAGCGCGATCGGGCAGTTTTGTCAGTATTATTCGTTACTTTATTCGTACTGGTGGTTTTAGGTCTGACTCTGGCTCCGATTCTACTAACTCAACTCACCGAACTTGCAACCAGACTACCGACTTGGATAGTTTCTGGTACCGAACAGATTGAAGCGTTCAACAAGTGGGCAGAAAATCGTAATTTACGCATAGATGTTAGTGGTTTGACTACTCAATTGAGCGATCGACTTTCGGCTCAATTGCAGTCTCTAACCGGGGAAATTTTGAAATTTGGCTTAGGCGCGGCAGACAGTCTATTGAACTTTCTCCTCACAATAGTTCTGACATTTTACTTGCTGTTGCATGGCGATAAAGTTTGGGAAGGGTTGTTTAAATGGTTGCCCCCCAAGTTGAGTCTCCAATTGCGAGAATTGCTACCGCGAAGCTTTCACAACTACTTCGTTGGACAGGCAACTTTAGCAAGTTTGATGGGACTTTCCATGACGGTTGCTTTTTTAATTTTGCGAGTTCCCTTCGGCCTATTGTTTGGTTTGGGCGTGGGTGTAATGACTCTAATTCCTTTTGGAGCACCTTTTAGTATTTGCATGGTTAGTTTGCTAATCACACTTAACAACTTTTGGCTGGGAGTCACTGTTTTGGCCGTGGCTACAGTCATCGATCAATTAATTGAAAATGCAGTAGCCCCTAGGCTGATGGGCAGTTTTATTGGTCTCAATCCCGTCTGGATTTTAGTTTCGCTGCTGGTGGGAATCAAGGTGGGTGGAGTAGTTGGTTTGTTGGTGGCTGTGCCGATGGCTGGTTTTATTAAGAATGCTGTTGATGCTGTGGAACATTCCAGAAACCTCTCGAAAGAAAGTAATGCGGGAGTTTTTGTTGAGTCTGCCGATCGATAAACTGGCTAATTTCGTTGTCAAAAGTGTGAAAAATTCCTGGCGAATGCGGAATCTCCACGTCAGGGGCCGTAGTTTTGATTGTTGAAGCATCAGCCAATTAGCCAGTGCTGCCTGAGTTCGGCTCCAAATCTCCGCCACCGGTGGAAACCAAAGTTGACCATACCTAGCACGGTTTCTACCCCAAGGTGTAGGGTAAATCCCCCAAACAAACAGAGGTAAGAAATGCTTCAATTTAAGTTAAAGCTTCTTTCGTTTGATAGCAACCTTATCGATGTCTCCCGAATTTTTTCCTGGGTCTAACCATTGATTATCTTGCTTCTGCCATAACTTAATTTAGTAGGTACTACCAATGAAAAACCCTAATTATAATTACCGCTCTGACTCGAATCAAATCAATATTACGGAAACCCAAAATATGCCTAATCAAACTCAGCATCATCGCCGTTTGTCTTTACCGAAAAAATTGGCTTTTTTATCCTTGATTTTGCTCGGTTCCAGCGCCACTGTTGGGTGCAATGCCCTAACTTCGCAAGTGCCGGGGAGTTCTAATGCTATCAAAGGTGAAACCTCAAGTCCAGCGGCCATTGCAGCAGTTCCTGTGAATATACTGCCCTCTCAAGACTCTAATTTTGTGACAAAAGTAGTGCAGCAAGTCGGCCCGGCAGTGGTACGGATTAATTCCTCTCGCACAGTGAAGAGCCAACAACCTGATGTTTTAGAAGACCCATTTTTCCGTCGTTTCTTTGGCTCAGAATCTCCGAGTGCGCCACAAAATCGGGTCGAACGGGGTTCAGGTTCGGGTTTTGTTTTTGGTTCCGATGGTCGCATTTTGACTAACGCTCACGTTGTTGATGGTGCCGATACGGTGACGGTAAAACTGAAAGATGGTAGGGAATTTGTCGGCAAAGTTTTAGGTATAGATACAGTGACAGATGTGGCTGTTGTTAAAATTGAAGCTAACAATTTGCCTGTGGTTAGTTTGGGTAAATCGGAAGAGTTGCAGCCTGGTGAATGGGCGATCGCGATCGGCAATCCTCTCGGTTTGGACAATACTGTAACGGTGGGGATTATTAGCGCTACAGGTCGTTCTAGCTCGGATGTGGGTGTTCCCGACAAGCGCGTCAGCTTTATTCAAACTGATGCTGCGATTAATCCTGGTAATTCCGGTGGCCCATTGCTGAACCAGCGGGGTCAAGTTATTGGCATGAATACGGCGATTATTCAAGGTGCTCAGGGATTGGGTTTTGCTATTCCGATCGATCGAGCGCAACAAATTGCCGAGGAGTTAGCAACAACAGGTAAAGCCGAACATCCTTATCTGGGCGTTCGGATGTTGAGTATTACTCCCGAAGTCAAGGCCGAATTTAATAAAAATCCCAACACTAAATTGAGGCTGACTGAAGATAAAGGTGTGTTAGTTTTGGGAATTGCGAAAGATTCTCCGGCGGCACAAGCTGGTATTCGCGTTGCTGATGTGATTAAGAAAATTAATGGTCAAGAAGTCAGCGATGCTGGCAGCGTACAGCAAATTGTGGAGAAAAGTAAAGTTGGTAACGATATGCAGCTTGAATTGAGCCGTGGCGGACAAGTTGTGACTGTGGCCGTGAAAGCTGGTGCTTTTCCAGCGAATCAGAAGCAGCAGTAGCGTCTAAAAAATAGGACACCCAGAACCCCGAATTCTTGAAGAAGTCGGGGTTCTAATCGTTCCACCCGTGCGTAAGTCCTCAAAGAAACCGGGTTTTTTACCGCATCTGCGCGCCACAACGAAGTATTCTCAAAAAAACCCGGTTTCTGAAACCCCATGCGTAAGTCCTATTGGTATAATTGACAAGTATTTATATTTGTTATGAAGAGGTAGAAACATGGCTCATATTAATCGGCGGCGTCCTGAAAATATCAGCGGTAATTTTTATGTAGATAGTACCTGCATTAGCTGCGATACTTGTCGGTGGATGGCCCCGGAAGTATTTGTGGAAGTGGGAGAACAATCAGCGGTTTACCATCAGCCAACTAACGAGACTGAAGAAAGGCGATCGCTCGCAGCTCTTTTGTCTTGTCCCACAAGTTCGATCGGCACTGTGGACAAACCAAAAAATATCAAGGAAGTTCAGCAACATTTGCCAGCACTCGTAGCAGAAAATATCTACCACTGTGGCTACCATTCCGAGAAATCCTACGGTGCTGCTAGCTATTTAATTGTCCGCCCAGAGGGCAATATTTTGGTCGATTCTCCTCGTTTTGTGCCGCCGCTAGTTAAAAATATCGAAGCCATGGGGGGGATTCGCTATCTGTATTTGACTCACCGCGACGATGTGGCAGATCATCAACAATACCGCGATTATTTTGGGTGCGATCGCATTTTGCATAGTGACGAAGTTAATGCGGGTACTCGCAGTGTAGAAATTCAATTGTCTGGGAACGAACCGCATCAAATAGCAGATGACTTGTTGATTATTGCAGTACCGGGGCACACGCAAGGTCACACAGTTTTACTTTATAATAATAAGTTTTTGTTTAGTGGCGACCATCTGGCTTGGTCGGATAATTTGCAGCAGCTAATTGCTTTTCGCCAAGTCTGCTGGTACTCTTGGGAGGCACAAATCAAATCGATGCAGAATTTGGCTAATTATGAGTTTGAGTGGGTGTTGCCGGGACACGGCCGCAGGTATAATGCCGATCGCGAAACAATGAGCAATCAAATGCAAAAGTGTGTTGCTTGGATGCTCGATGCTTAATGCGATCGGATTCATAACTCTCTTCTCGACATCTGCGTGAATCAGCGTCAATCCCTTATCATCTGCGGCTCGATCAATTCTATTTTTTTCACCGCAGATGAGGGCAGATAAACACAGATTAACGCAGATGAATCCCTCTGAATAGACTTAGCGAATGACTGCTAATCAGCTCAAGCAAGCTGCCAGATCGGCATCAGGGGTGGTAATGGCCTGCAAGTTGTATTGCTCCGACAGAAGCTTGAATACATTGGGAGAAATAAATGCCGGTAATGTCGGCCCTAGGCGAATGTTTTTAATCCCCAAATGCAAGAGAGTTAGCAAGACGGCTACGGCCTTCTGTTCATACCAGGACAGAATCATGGACAGGGGTAGATCGTTGACACCTACCTCAAAGGCATTGGCTAGGGCTACAGCAATCTTAATCGCGGAGTAGGCATCGTTGCACTGACCGAGATCCATCAGGCGGGGGAGTCCGTCAATCTCTCCGAGCTCTCGATCGAAGAACCGAAACTTGCCGCAAGCTAGGGTCAGTACAACACAATCATCGGGTACTTTTTCGACGAACTCGGTGTAGTAGTTGCGATCGGGCTTAGCTCCATCACAGCCCCCCACTAGGAAGAAATGGCGGATTTTACCCTGTTTCACAGCCTCAATGATTTTATCTGCCACCCCCAGGACTGTATTGTGGGCAAAACCAACTTTGACTTCCCTGGGGGGTGCATCTTCAGTAAAGCCGGGAAGTGCCAGTGCGATCGAGATAACGGGAGTAAAATCGGGCGCGCCATTGTCGATCGCACTCAAGTTAATAATGCCGGGATAGCCGACTGGGCCAACGCTAAAGAGTTTATCTTCATAATAGGAATGGGTTGGCATTAAGCAGTTGGTTGTAATGACGATCGCACCGGGGAACTTGGCAAAATCCTTAGTTTGGTTCTGCCAAGCGGTGCCGTAGTGACCATAGAGATGCGGGTACTGCTGTTTGAGTTTGGGATAGCCGTGGGCGGGGAGAAGTTCGCCGTGGGTGTAGACCGTAATTCCGGTGGCTGCGGTTTGCTTCAGTAAGCCTTCGAGTTGTTTGATGTCATGTCCTGACACCAGAATCGCCTTCCCTTGCCGTGGATTGAGGGGAACAGGCGTAGGAACGGGGTGTCCGTAGGTACTCGTATGTCCGGCATCCAACAGTTCCATAGCTCGCAAATTAATGGCTCCCACCTCAAGAGCAAGATTCACCCACTCCTGTAAGCCCAAGGTCTCGTTATCGAGAGCGACAAGTGCCTCGTAAATGAAACGATACACCCCCTCGTCTTCCTGGCCAACTTCGTAGGCGTGGAAGGCATAGGAAGCCAAACCCTTAACGCCATATAGCACGGTGAGTTTGAGCGAGAAAATATCCACATTCGAGGCAGACTGACTGAGGAACTGGAGGGAAATCAGCTCACCCTGCTCAACCAGGCTGTCCTCAAAGTTGGGTTCCCAGTTGGCAATTTCAGCCCAAGTGGGTGGATTGTCTGTTGCTTGCTGTACTTGAGCCTTGAGGTTGGCGCGATGGGCGATCGCTTCATGGAGATATTCAACAAACCGCTTTTCGGAAAAGTTGACATTCGTCATTGTGGCAAAGATGGCTTCGCAGGTGAAGACATCCAATGCATGAGTATCAATGCTTAATTCCTTGGCTTTCAGGGCGATGGGAGCCAACCCGCGCAGATAATAAATCACCAAATCTTGGATCGCATTCACCTGGGGACTTTTCCCGCAAGCACCAAACTGATGACACCCCTGTCCGCTGGCTGTTTGTTCGCATTGTTCACAAAACATTGGTTCTTTCCTTGTTTTATTAGTGTTAAAAGCATTCACACGGATTTGGAAAACCATTTGCTAGATTCGGGAATGAGATAGGTATCAAATACGGAGGCAATGTTGCGAATTAGCAATCGCCCGATCGCAGTTACTTCAATGCCATCGCCCCAACGTTTGATTAACCCATCGGCTTCTAAGGCATCAAGTTGTGGCAAAACCTGGGCGAAATAGTCATTGAAATCGCGATCGAAGCCGAGATGATATTTTTCTTCCAAATCCGGCACCGACAGTTGGAATTGACACATCAATTCCATGATGACTGTGCGCCGAATCAGATCGTCCTGATTGAGTCGAACACCTTTTTCGATCGGCAATTCACCTGCATCGATCGCCCGATAAAAATCTTTCAATCCCTTGTGGTTTTGGGTATACACATCCTGCAACATACTGATCGAAGTCATGCCAAAGCCCAACAGATCCGATTCCGGCTTGGTTGTATAACCCTGAAAATTCCGATGGAGTTGCCCAGCTTGTTGCGCGATCGCCAGTTCATCATTCGGCTTAGCAAAGTGATCCATGCCAATAAACACATAGCCATTTTGCGTCAGTTGGGCGATCGTGTTTTGCAGAATCTCCAGCTTTTCGGCCGCATCCGGCAAAGCAGATTCCGGCATGAGTTTCTGAACCGGTTTAATCCAGGGAACATAGGCAAAATTAAAGACGGCAATGCGATCGGGATTTAATTGCAAAGTCTTCTGTACCGTTTCCTGGAATGTTGCTTCTGTCTGGAAAGGTAAGCCGTAAATCAAATCCACATTCACACTTTCAAACCCGGCTTCCCGAATCCAATCCATCACATCAAACAACATCGCTTCGGGCTGCACCCGATTGATCGCTTCCTGCACGGTGGGATTAAAGTCTTGAATGCCAAAGCTAATCCGATTGAAGCCTAATTGTCGCAGAAATAGAATATATTCGCGATCGATATAGCTAGGATTAATTTCGATCGATATTTCTGTCGCGTCATCGAACCGAAAATATTGATTGAACTGATTCCAGAGAAACTCTACTTGAGTGCGATCGAGATAATTGGGAGTGCCACCACCCCAGTGCAACTGATGCACCAGCCGATTGCCATCCACCAAACTGGCAACTTGGTGAATTTGGCGAGCGAGATAGCCTAAATAGGGTTTTGCTACCTCCTTGCGCTGGGTGATGATGGTATTGCAGCCACAGAAATAACAAGGCGTTTCACAAAACGGGATGTGACAGTAAAGCGATAAGGGGGTTTGTTTGTGGTTGCCGACGGCGATCGCGGTTTGAAATGCGTTGCGATTGAATTCAGTGCTTAATTCCGTAGCAGGTGGATAGCTGGTATAGCGAGGTAAAGGCTGATTGTATTTATTCAACAATGCAGCATCAAATTCAACCGTTTGTGATAACTGTTTCATGGAACTGTAGGTGTTAGGTGTTAGGGCGTGTTTTCAAACTTTGCATCAAACCCGGAGATCCCCCTAAATCCCCCTTAAAAAGGGGGACTTTGAGTCAAGTTCTTGTCCCCCCCTTTTTAAGGGGGGCTAGGGGGGATCGGACTTAACTGAACCGTATTGCTGTAAAGATACGATCGCTCGTGTTTTGGTTGGGAGCTCTATTTCGCGACAGATTCTCGTTCACCCCGCCAGAGAGTGCCGTTGTGTACTGCCGGGACGATCTTGCCGAGTCAGCAAATCAAAGGTATGCTCTCCGATCGCAGCTTTCACATCAGCTTCTAGTTCGTGCATCACATCTTGGTTGAGGGTAAATGCCACATTTGCTTCTGCGACAATTCGTTCGATCGTGTCAGCATCCACTGGAAACCCATCCAGGGTTTGGCGATAGCGTTCCTTAAATACCCGCCTTGCGAACGGTGTCGAGATTTGGTCAAATTCATAGAACTCAGTGCCTTGATTTGATGCCAGAGACAAGGCCGAGCGAATCACGTTTTTCAAGCTTTGTCCGCCGGATAAATCACCCATGTAGCGAGTGTAGGCATGGGCAATCAGCAGGACGGGAGCAGTTTTTGAGAGGGTTTGAATGCGATCGCGATACACGCAACCTGCTGGCGAAGCCGTAATTTGCTCCCGCCAATTTTCACCGTAATAAAATGCTAGATCGCGGGCAAGATTCTCAGTTCTATTTAACTCTGGGAAATAGAGGCTACCGATAATCTGGTGGTTGACATGACTCTGCAAAGCCGTTTCTAGGGTGTTATAAACAAAATACAAATCCGCAAATAGTTTGCGCAAGGGTTCCCGTTCCACAATGCCTTTCATAAAGCATTTCATAAATGCCGTATTTTCGGCTGTAGTGTGGGATTGCATCGTGCCTTCTCGGAGGCGTGTTGATAGATTAGTCATGGCAATATCTCCTAATTAATTAATCGCCGTTCTAGAGGCTTCAGCATTAATCGATGGCAGTAAATAAAGTCGCAATAACTGCCACGCGATCCTAGCAATCCAGGGTAGTTTCTGACAAAATTGGATGGCTGGATGGCGCTGGTTGCTAGAGATTTCCGCCAACTTTTGATTGGCGATCGCGCATTGCTCCAAACGAGGAAAGAATTCTGGATGGTCAGTATCTAAAACACTCGGAAACGCCCGTTTTGCCGTTTCATTAGTGTGATGAATCACCTGCTTATTATATTCCTGGGGGTCGAGGGCGATCGAATCATAAAATGTAGAGCGTTCCAACACCGTCATAGTGTGGGTAGCAAACACCGTCAGTAAGAAAAAGCGCGCCCATAATCTTGCCTTCCAGCTATTCCAGAGTTGGGGCTGCGATCGCAGCAATGCTTTAAAAAAATCACCATGCCGATTTTCATCTTGGCACCAATTCTCGAAGTAGCGAAACAGGGGATAAATTTGATGTTCTGGATGTTGTTCGAGATGGCGATACACCAAAATATAGCGCCAGTAGCCAATCTTTTCTGAGAGATAAACAGTATAGATCACCCATTCGGGAGGGAAGAATGTGTAAGTACGATTTTTTGTTAAATAGCCCAGGTCCAGAGACAACCCAAAATCCGCCATTGCCTTATTCAAGAAACCAGCATGACGGGCTTCATCCCGTGCGAGTAGGTTAAAGGCTTCCGATAACAATGGTTGGCGATTCTTGAGTTTGCGGGAGAGTTCTTTGAACAACAGAAAACCAGAAAACTCCGAGGTACAGGAGCGCTCTAGAAAGTCAATAAATGACCGTCGTGTTTCGCCATCAATGTTGTCCCAGCATCGATCGAACTCCTGATTGCGGACAAAATGGTGGCGGTTATAGTCGGCGCGCAATTCTGCTACAACTGCTTCTAATTCCGCCTGCTGCCCAGACAAATCCATCTCAGCTACGATATCAAAATTGGTGGTGTAAAATCGGGGTGTTAATAGGGTTTCTTGAACGGGTGCTTTAATGCCGGAGGGCAGACCAGCCGACTCGGATTTAGTAGTTGAACTGACCATAGAGTAAAAAGTGGATTGTGCGGGGTTGATGACTGTGTATCACTTTGCCTGAATCTGCGATCGCCCACAAGTCAGTTACCAGTGCTATCCTATAGTTACCAGGAGTAAAGCATAGAAGCCCATAGGAGGCTAGAGCCATTTCTAAAGAAATCTTGAAATTATAGTGCCGACAAATTTAAAAAACTTTACACCTAGATGAAGAGAATTTATGCTAGAGCAGTGCGTGGAGGTGAAATGTCCAATTCAATTTGTGCTAGATTTGTTGGACAATAAATGGTCAATTTTGGTGTTACGCGAACTGTTTGGAGGCGATCGGCGTACTCACGAATTACTCGCGGCGCTTCCGGGAATCAGCACGAAAACCCTGACTCAACGCCTACGAGAGTTGGAAGCTCAAGGGTTAGTCGATCGCCGTGTCTATGCCGAAATTCCCCCTCGTGTAGAATATTCTCTCACGCCCAAAGGTCGCCAAATTCAACCGGTGATGGTGGCCCTGCATCAAGTAGGATCGCAGTGGCTGGGACAGGAGAAGTGTGGTTGTCCGCTATTAGAAACTGATTAACAAAATCGCGATCGCCCTTTCAAAAGATAAAGCTTCTTTCATCAGTCGCTCAATTGATAGTATAACGATCTCCTCAACAAAAATCGCTCAAGAGTTAAGTTGAATCCCCAGTAATGATAAATTGTACAAGGCTGGAAAAAAGGCTAAGTGTGGGATTCCAGCCTCCCCAATTAATACCTTACGGTTAGCGGCAAACTCTTCACACCAGTATCAGCGATCGACGCGATGCGATCGCAAAAACGACACCAACCTTCGCAGTTTTTCAAAACCACACACCCTGCACTACCGGGTTGACCTGCATCAAAGTGAATTCCCAACTCGGCGCGAACCCCGTACTCTGAAACTACAGGGTCAGGAGTTAAGTGAAGTCTCGCCTCATACAATGAAGTTATAAATTTGAGTATGGTGTAACTTGTATGAAAAAAATCTTAAATAATTGTTTTAAGAAATTGAAACTGATAAGTTTTCGCGTAATTCATCAAATCTGGGAAGAAAGCAGAAAAATCCGACTCAAGTCGCTGATCATTGGATTTCAAATCTTCTACTCCATCTGCTAAATTATTAACTCTATTTGTTAGGGTCGAACGGGGTATCACTACCCCGAACTCCCATGCAAAACCGGACGTGATAGTTTCCCGTCATCCGGCTCCTCGACTGTTTGGCGCTTGTCATGCGTACCTCTTTCCCATTAAGAGTTAGGGGGCTAGAAATAAGATTCATCACTTCTCATCTCCCACTATGAAAGGTTCCCATTTGGCGTGAATAATGTCGTGGCAGTGTCTATTGGAGTTTAGACTAAACAGGTCAAAAAGTGCGATCGCACTGAGACTAGCTCACGTTTATCAAGAACGGCAATGGTCGCTGGCGATCGGCTATGAGGCTCAACCATAAGAGCGGTACCAGCGACCATTGACGTTCTCTTTGAGGTGGCGGATGCTTTCTCAAAAAAAAACTGCCTGCGATAGTTTCAACAGACAGCATCAGGGTAGAAAATTGAGTATTCAGCTAAAAATCTCAAATCTACCTGCAATGAAGTTAGAACAATTACAGGAATTTCGTCAACTAGCTTATGAATGCCTCGGCAACGCCAAAGATGCCACATTTGAACTAGCAGACGCGGTAATGACAACCCGCCACGTCTCGTGTTTAGGAGATTTAGCCCTCAATCCTTTATTTCGGCGTCAGTGGTCGAGTGTCTATGAAGCGCTGCAAGATTGTAGACCAGACCGAGACCAATTGATGCAACTATATATCCAACAGATGTCACAAGTCGAACGTCCAGTATTAGCGATCGATCATACAGCATGGTTAAGACCCCATGCACGTACCCTCAAAGAGCGTACCTACGAACATCAGCCCACGGCTTTACCTCACGGTATACCTGTTGGTATCGGTCAAGGATATAGTACGATCGCACTGATACCTGAAAGTAGTGGCAGTTGGGCGCTGCCGTTAAGACACGAACGTATCACCAGTTGGGACAACCCAATCGGTAAAGGCGCTCAACAATTGGCACAAGTCTGTGAATATCTTCAGCATAGACCGATCGCCCTATTTGATAGTGAGTATGGGTGCGCTCCTTTGGTTAAAGCCACCGCTGCGAGCGCGGATGATAAACTAATGCGTATTCGTTCCAATCGTTGCCTATGGTCAGCACCCCCAGCCTATAGTGGTAAAGGACGGCCCAAAATTCACGGTCAACAATTTAAGCTTAACGACTCTCAAAGCTGGTGGGAACCAGAACAAACTCTGGAATCTGTTGAACCCAAACTGGGAAAAATTCGGCCCGTGAAAATGGAATGACTTGCATTTTAGGGGGAGTCCCAAACATCCAATGACTCTGATTTTAGTCGAACGTTTGGAAACTGTAACGGGTCGGTTAAATAGTCAACCTTTGTGGTTAGTGTGGGTTGGTCTCCAAATGCCATCTCTAGCTGAAATTTGGCAATTGTATCTGCGCCGTTTTGCTCTCGAACATTGGTATCGGTTAGCCAAACAAACCTTACATTGGACTGTGCCGAAGCTAAGTACCAAGGGAACAGTGCGAACGATGGAGTGATTTGATGCCTTTGCTAACTTGGCAATTATGGTTAGCTAAAGATGTTGTCACAGAAATTCGTCTCCCCTGGCAAAAGTCTCTGACTGAATTGACCCCGGTCAGGGTTGTACAATCAATGCTTCCACTTTTAATCAGGATTGGAAGTCCGACTGTTGCTCCCAAACGACGAGGAAATTCCGATGGATGGCAAACAGGAAAACCGCGCACTCGAAGATGTCGCTATCCTGTGGTCAAAAAGGGTAAAGGTAGGTTCCAAAACTCGTCAAAATCGATTAGTTAACCTGGTCAGCTCTCTCTAAATTCGCCACAATTTTCACTCAGCGTTAGCTGAGTAAATTTGTGCTTAGTCTAAACTCCAATTCCAAAGAATCGAATTAACCGTCAGCCCAGCCGCCCCCAATCGAGCGCCATCCATCACCTCAACTCCCCGCACAAATACCCGTTTGGGCAAGACATATTTCTATCAAGTAGAAGCCAAAGACCCCGACGGCAATCCCTTAACATATACCCTATTAAATTCGCCCGACGGCATGGCATTCGCAACGCCAGCTACGACACCCGCCGGCATGACATTCTCCGAAGGATTGATTAGTTGGACACCCGGAGTCTCGCAGCAGGGAACCTATCCAATAACCGTCAGAGTTAGCGACGGTTTGGGAGGAATTGCCACTCAAACATTCAATCTAATTGCCGATAATATTGCCAGCAATCGCTTGCCGAGTATCGATTCTACTCCCGCAGAACAAGTTACGAATATCTCGCGGCTTTATCAATACAATTTAACCGGTAGCGATGCAGATGGAGACAGGTTGCTGTGGAGTTTGGACAAAGCACCATCCGGGATGATTGTTGACCCCCAATCTGGTTCTTTACGCTGGCAGCCTAACGCAGAACAAATAGGCGAACATACCATCTCTGTAAGAACAATTGACGGCAACGGTGGTTATGCAGTCCAAGAATTCAGTCTGACTGTCAGGGGAATAAATACGCCACCTACTATTGTTTCTAATCCTCCAACTTCATCAGCAACAGGGCAAGTTTATACTTATGCAGTTGCGGCATCTGATTTGGAAAATGACCCGCTGACTTTCAGTTTAGTCAGCTATCCCGTCGGCATGGCAATTGACAGCAACGGCAGGATTCAATGGACTCCGAATTCTACTCAAATCGGACAGCATTCTGTGGAAGTTGCCGTGACTGATAAACAAGGGGCAGTTGCTACTCAAACTTTTGCTGTCACTGCGGGAACTACTGCTATCAATCTTCCCCCAACAATCACTTCCACACCTGCATTCACAGCCTCACCAGGACGGGCTTACAGCTATAAGGTACAAGCAACTGATGCTGATGGTACTATCTCGCAATACCAGTTATTGCAATCTCCTACTGGGATGACAATCAATTCAGCTACTGGTGCGATTACTTGGAACAATCCTGTTGCTGGAAATCATCAAGTGGTAGTCGGGGCTGTTGACAATTCGGGTACGGGTGCAGCCCAAGGTTTTGAGTTAATTTCTCGGGCTAATTCAGCAGCGGTTGTGCCAACTATTCCGATTCAATCTGTTTCGCCCGGTGCCAGTTATCGCTACGATTTGAAGGCGACTGATAGCAATGGAGATTTGTTGACTTTTGCTTTGATTCAATCTCCTAGTGGCATGACTGTTGATGAATTCGGGCGGATTAGTTGGAAACCGAATGCGGATAATATCGGCAATCATCCGGTTGAGGTTAAGGTAACCGATACTTTTGGAGAAAGCGTTACTGTTTCTTACAATTTAAGCGTTGTCGCCGATACTGTCGCGCCGAAAGTGAGTTTAATTGCTAGCAACAATACCGTCGATGTTGGGGATTATGTTACGTTTACTGTGAATGCTGTCGATAACGTGAAAGTTGAATCTTTGGGCTTAACTATTAACGGCACTCCTGTTGTTTTGGATGCACAAGGTCAAGCAAATGTCAAGGTAAATAATTTCGGCAATTTCACAGCAGTTGCAACAGCTAAAGATGCGGCTGGAAATGTGGGGAATGCGACTCAAGCTGTGGCTGCAATTGATACTAGCGATGTCAACGCACCTGTTATCAACATCAGTTTAGAAGATGATGCAGAAATCACCGCGCCTGTCAATATAACTGGTACAATTAGTGACAGCAATTTAGCTTACTATACATTGGAAGTTGCCCCGGTTGGTGGCGGGCAACTTCCGGGCGATGGCGGAGGATTTAAGGAGGTTTATCGGGGAACTGCTGCTGTCAGCAACGGAACGATTGCGACATTTGACCCGACTGTTTTGGCTAACGGCGCTTACGTTCTCAAGTTCACTGCATTCGATGCTAACGGTAACGGTTCGACTACTGAAAGGACGGTGAATGTTGCGGGTGATTTGAAGTTGGGCAACTTCCGGTTGTCGTTTACTGATTTGACGGTTCCGGTGGCGGGTATTCCGATTAACGTGACTCGGACTTACGATTCTTTGAATGCCAACAATAGCGATGATTTCGGTTACGGCTGGCGGATGGAGTTCCGGGATACTGATTTGAAGACTTCGCTAAAAGCTGACCCGACTTCCAACGAGGAGTTAGGGATTAATACGGTTCCTTTTCAATCGGGAACGAAGGTGTTTGTGACGTTACCTGGTGGTAAGCGGGAGACGTTTACGTTTAAGCCGCAATCGCATCATCTGAATCAGTATTTAGGGGCTGCTGGGCCAGGGGCTGCGATGTACAAGCCGGCTTTTGAGTCTCAGAAAGGTTCGACGATGACTCTGACGGTTAAGGATGCGAATTTGATACGGAATGAGAATGGGTATTATGGGGTGAACGGACAGCCCTTCAATCCCGAAAATCCTGCTTTTGGTGGTGTTTATGTATTGACGACGCAGGAAGGACTTATTTATGAGATTGATGCTAAAACTGGGGATTTGCTGACTGCTACTGATGCTAATGGGAATAAGCTATCTTTTAGCGATGCGGGGATTGCTAGCAGTACGGGTAAGTCGGTGACATTTGAGAGGGATGCTGCTGGGAGGATTGTCGGTGTTGTTGACCCGGATGGCAAGAAGGTTAAGTACGAATACGATGCGAAAGGGGATTTGGTTGGGGTTAAGGATAGGGAAAATAATGCAACTCGATTTGAGTACGAAGATGAGGACAGACCGCACTTTTTAACTGAGGTTATCGACTCGTTGGGACGGAGTGGAGTTAAGACTGAGTACGATGAATCCGGCCGTTTGAAGCAGATGGTGGATGCGAACGGTGCGGCGGTTGAGTTGGTTTACGATCCGAATAATTCGATTCAGAAAGTTAAGGATGTTTTTGGTAAGGAGACTACTTACGTTTACGACAGTCGGGGGAATGTTTTAACTGAGATTGACCCGTTGGGTAAGAGGGTTGACAGGACTTACGATGCCGACAATAACGTTTTGACTGAGACTGTAATTACTAGCGAATTAAATGCTGCTGGCAATCCGGTTGAAGCGAGGGCAACTATTGAGTGGACTTACGATGCGAAGGGGAATAAATTAACTGAAAAAGACCCGTTAGGGAATGTTTCGCGGTGGACTTATAACAGTCGGGGTCAGGTTTTGACTGAGACTGATGCGTTGGGAAATACTGCGAGTTATACCTATTCTCCTAGTGGGAATTTGCTGACGACTAAGGATGCGACGGGGAATGTTACTAAGTATAGTTATGATATGAGGGGAAATATTCTAAGCCTCACCGATGCTGCTAATAACATCACCCGCTTTCAGTACGATGGTGGAGGTAACGTAACTAACTTAGAAGACGCATCCGGTAACAAAGCTACCTACACCTACGACAGCAACGGGAATATGCTGCGGGAAACAATGAAAGTAGCAACTCCCACTGGTGAGAAAGAATTAGTAACAGAATGGACTTACAACAATGAAGGGAAAATTAAGTCAATTACCCAATCTGGGCGCACTACAACTTACGAATACGACAGCAATGGCCGCCAAAGCGCCAGCATTGATGGAAATCGCCGTACCGAGTACCGATACAACTCTCAAGGTAAATTAGTCGAAACCATTTATCCCGACGATACTCCTAACAATTCTGACAATTCCCGAAGCATTACTGTTTACGATTCCGGCGGCCGTCAAAGGGCTACTATCGACGGTAACGGGCGAGTTACCCACTACAAATACGACGACGCGGGACAACTGACTGAAACTATTTATCCCACCGAGGACGCCAATCAAGTACAGTCATTGCTGAACGCTATTTCTCCGGGTCAAACTCCTCAATCTGTTGACTGGACAAATATCGTTTATCCCGACAGTACGCCTGCTTATTTAGCCAGCAATTCTCGAACCAAAACTGAATACTACAAAACTGGAGAAGTCAAAGCAGAAATCGATGTTTCGGGGAACCGTACCGAGTACGAATACGATGCAGCAGGTCGCGTCAGTCTCACTCGTTTTGATGCTACCAATTACATCACCTATACTTACGATGCAGTTGGAAATCGCAAGACTGAAACTGTTTTTGCTGGGGGAACTTCGACTACTACTACTTATGATAGTAAAGGTCAGGTAACAGCAACGACTGACCCGAATGGCAAAACTACTAAGTTTGAATACGATGCTAACGGACAACTCAAGGCTGTTGTCGATGCTTTGCAAAAGCGTACTGAATACGGTTACGACAGTGCGGGCAATTTGACAAGTGTTAAGGATGCTTTGGGTCAGGTAACGACTTACGAATACGATAATAAGGGTCGCCGCAAGGCTGTAATTCGACCGGATAGCAAGCGTTCTACTTTTGTTTACGATGATGTTGCTAACACTGTCACGATTACGGATTTCAATAACAAGACGGTTAAGTATACTTACAACGACCAAAACCAAGTTGTTGCTAAGCAGTATCAGAATGTCAGCGGTGCAACTGTTAGCGTTACTTACGCTACAAATGGGTTGGAAGAAACTATTACTGACAGTCGGGGTGCAACTGTTTATAAGTATGACAGTTTGGGGCAGATAATTTCTCGTAAAGACCCGGTTGGTCCTTATCTTGCTAGCGGTAATTCGATTGAATATAAGTATGATTCCGGGCAAGTTAGTGAGGTTAAGACTCCGACTCGCACGACTAGCTACACCTATGATTCAGAGGGGCGTTTGAAGACGGTTAGTACGCCGGATCTGGGGACGGTGACGTATGATTACGATTCTCTGGGGAATCTCTGGAAAACTTCGTATCCGAACAATTTAGTTGAGACTCGCATCTACGATAGTTTGGGTCGTTTGGATTTGGTGAAGACTGTTAAGGTTGACCCGGTTACTAAGCTGGAGTTGCAGGTTGTTTCTAGTTACGATTATGCAGTAGATGCTGTTGGTAATCGCAGGGAGGTATTGGAAAGTAGCGGTCGTAAGGTTGAGTACAAGTATGATGATTTGAATCGGTTGTTGGAGGAGAAGATTACTAATGATCCTAGTGGGAACAATCGGGTTGTTAGTTACACTTACGATGCTGTGGGGAATCGGTTGACTAAGACTGATTCTGTGAGTGGGGTAACTACTTATACTTACAACAATTTGAATCAGCTATCTACGTCTACAACTAATGGTGTTGCTACTATTTATTCTTACGATAGTAATGGGAATTTGATTTCGGAGGTGACTGGAAGCAATTCTACTGTTTATCTGTGGGCGAATGATGGCGAGAATCGGTTGATGGGGGTGACGGTTAATGAGGGTGGTGTTACTCGGAATCTTGGGTATCAATATAATGCTCAGGGGGTGAGGGTTGGTAAGGTTGTTGATGGGGTGGAGACTCGGTATTTGATTGATGAGTTGCAGCCTTATGCTCAGGTTTTGGAGGAGTATGATGCTCTTGGGAATGCTAAGGGTTCTTATGTTTATGGGTATGATTTGATTGGTAAGTTGCAGGGGAATCAGCCGTCGTTTTATCACGTTGATGGGTTGGGTAGTACGAGGGTTTTGACGAATGGTTTGGGGGCGGTTACTGATAGTTATTCTTATGATGCGTTTGGGAATTTGATTGTTTCCGCTGGGGGTTCTAATAATGCTTATTTGTTTGCTGGGGAACAGCGGGATGGGGAGACTGGTTTGGATTATTTGCGGGCGCGGTATTATGACCCGTTGGTGGGGAGGTTTGTTTCGGCTGATGCTTATGAGGGGACGCTGGATGACCCGATGAGTTTGCATGATTATCAGTATGCTCATGCTAATCCGGTTGTTAATACCGATCCTAGTGGGTATTTCTCTATTGGGGAGTTGCTGGGAACTATGGCGGGGTATTCTGTGTTGGCTGGGTTGAGTTATACGACTGTGAGTGCTGTGGGGACTGTGGCTGGAGGAGGAAGCGTTTGGGATGCGGTTGCTAAGTACGATCAGTTTTTTGCTGGTTTAGCTGATGCCATAACATTTGGAATTAGTACAGAAGCTCGGCGATTAATATACGGAGATACAGCGACTAAAAATCATCAAGGAATTTTCTTTAATCTGGGTCGGCTCGGTGGAGCAGTTGCCAGTATGTGGATGGGAGCCAATAGCGCTACATTTGGTGAGTTTCGTTCTGCTCCTTGGTGGGCTAGAGCTGCTCTGGGCTACGACTTATTTGGTGCTGGAATTGGAATGGCTCAAAGTACCATAAATGGAATGGAAGGTCGAGCCACTTGGTGGGATGCTTTAGCTTTTTTGCCACTACTTGCTGGAGTGCCTAGTAAAGTACTAGATGATATTCCCGGTAGGGCTTTAGAACCTGGTAATCCTCGAAGTAGCAGCCTTCCTCGCTTTGGCAATAGGTTACTTCTGAATCAAGCTGATGTGGTCGATTATGGTCATGTAGCTTGTGGACCCACTTCTTGTGCTATGATTCTTGACACTCTTGGACTACAATACGATCTTAATAAGCTTGTAATTCAGACTAAAGTTCCATTAAATAATGGCGCAACTCCCAATGATTTATCTATGGCACTACGACGAAACGGTGTTACAGTAGCGCGTTCTGTACGAGGGCAATCCATAGATGATCTGAAACGGGCAACTTCTCAAGGGCATCCAGCAATTGTCTTGGTAGACTTAGAACAGCTTAATGGAGATCCTAGACCTCATTTCGTTATTGTTGATGGTATTACTACACGCCAAGGAAAAGAAGTTGTTGCCATTAGAGATCCTGCCGGAGGGCGACAGTATTTCACTCCTGTAGAGGAGTTTAGTCAGCGGTTCATCAGTAAACGATTCAAGGGACTAGCCATTTTAACCAATTAAAAAAATTGAGCGAGCGATACCTGGAGATTTAACTATGTCACAAACTGAGGCAATTACTAAGCTAAAAAAAGCTGGTTTATTGGTTGAGCCTAATTGTAATATTCCTGATTCAGATGGCTACACTATTGTTAAACCGGCTTCAATATCCGGCAACAGTAGAAAAAATTGGGAAGAGTATTTTGGAGCTGAGGAAATTCTTTTCGATGCGCCTAGTGCATCTCTTTATTCTGACAATGATAAGTGGACATTTCAAATTTGGGAATCTGTTCCTGGTCCCGGTATCGGGGATTTTCAAATGAATTTTTCATCAATTATGGATGCTGTAGAGGCTATCCTTGATTACTACTTTGGCGACCCATCGAAAATGAACCCACCTGAATTGATTGAACTTGAATAATGACGTAGATATAACCCACATTTCGCACTCCCCAACTGGCACATTACACTGCAAGAGTGGAGCGAAGTCGATCGTTCGAGACATAGTTAATTGCATTGAGATTGTTTTTGTCAACCAAACACTACGTGGAGGATCTGAATTAAACTTGAATTTGTGGCTGGTCAATTTGAGTTCATTGAAAGCAATTTATATATTGGTCTTTCTGAATTAGATGGGGATGGGCATTATTTTATAATGACACGAGAAGAAACGTCTACAGAAGAGGCTCTTCCCAACAGGGAAAATATTTATATCGAGCTGGACGACCAGTGCTGGGGAGGAAATGGAGGAATTGATTTGATAGCTCTTAGTCGTGAAAAATTCACGATTTATTTGAATGTCCCAATGGCACCTATTATAGGGTTTGATGAGATTCAAATTACTTTTTTGATCGATGATGATTCTGAATTTCAAGAATTCCGAAAAGTATTGCAGGAGATAATGCGGGGTTACGAGGATAGATTGAATTTAATTGATTAATCAATCAATGTATTGGTCGCTCCTCGCTCAATACCAACACCCTAACATCGATCGCAAACTCATTTCCTTCCCCCTATACAAAAGCCACCCACACAGTATAAAATGTAACAAAATCTCGCTCTACAAACAACCATGACACCGAAAGTAACCATCCAAGAATTAGCCTTAGCCCTAACAGCCAAAAACCACTCCCCCACGCTCCTCAACTCGGACTTCCTCAAATACAGCGGCATCGTCCCCGCCTACTGGGAACTCGCCCGCCCCCCAGTTTTCAGTCCCCAAATCTCTCAAATAGCCTTCACCAACGGCATCAATATCGTCGCCCAATCGAACGCCATCACCTTCATCGAATCTCTCTCTACAAAATCACAAGAAGACGTAAAAATTCCTGCCATTATCCGCAAGTACGTCGAAGCTTTACCCCGCACCGACTATCAAGCTTTAAGCATCAATCCCAGAAGCTTCATCACCTTTGAAGGGGGAGATGAAAATGCAGCTCGCGAGTTCATCACCTCCAGTTTATTATCCAAAGGAACGTGGTTTGATGTTGGGAAAGCTCCCGTCAAAGCTGCTGTCAATTTAGTGTACGCTTTGGAACAGGGAGAACTAAACTTGAGCGTTGCCGAAGCTATGCTGCAACTGCAAGATGCCGAACCGACTCCCGCAGTATTGTTTTCCGGCAGCTTCCAGTATGAGATTGCAGGGGAATTAGAAGGCGAGAAACTGCAACATTTGTACAAACTTTTGGAAAATTGGCAGCCAGATTTAGAGGCTTACAGGGAAATTGTCGATCGACGGTTTTTGGGGAAAGAAGTTGAAAATTTGCCGTTTGCCGCGTAAATGATAAGATTGTGGGGGCGCTCGCACGACGCAAACAAATTCTAGTTGTGCGATCGCCCGAACGAGGGGTGACTGAATAATTCGTAATTAAAGGTACAAGCTAATGGCAAAATAATTCGGAATTAAAGAAACCGATCGCTAATTACGAATTTAGTGCCAGTAAACGAGAGCCTCATTATAAAGCCTGTTCGATCGCCCGCCGCGCCAATTCCACCTGTTCCACAGCATCCAGATAAGCTAGCGCTGCTGCATCCCAAACCACTTTTCTCTGCATCCTGTTCAAGACGATTTTCCCAAACTCGTACACCGTGCCGAAGCTTTGCAGCCTGAGAATTCGCTCAGCCCTAGAGCAAAAACTCGGCGTTGGGTTCCATATTGCCACCACATCTGAGTGAAGGAGCGACACCACCTCTGAACCCATATCGACTTTCAAAGTCGCTCCAACTTCCACAATCCGGCCCCAAAATCCATTCCACTTCCTTTCCGCTATTTTTTCTTTAGGAATAAAAGGGATTTTGACAATAACCCACGAAAGAGCGCTGTCTGGACCAAAGCGCGTTTTGACTCCCTCACCCGTAATTGGTTCGCAAGGAGTGCAAGTTTTACATTCTCCACCGCAATCGCTTTCTTGAACCCTAAATATTTGCATCCCATTCACAGGATAAATAAACCCGCTCCAATTAAGCTACTAAAAAAGCCGCACACTCCACATGAGAAGTCTGAGGAAAGAAATCAGCCGGCTGCACCCGCACCAATTTATAATCCCCATTTTCACACAAAATTTTCAAGTCGCGAGCCAAAGTAGCGGGCTTGCAGCTAATATAAACAATCCGACTCGGTTTAATTTGCTTAATAGTTTCTAAAACCGCGCGATCGCACCCCTTACGCGGCGGATCTAACAATACAATATCCGGCACAACATCCAACTCCGGCAGTAACTTTTCCACAGTTCCCACCTTAAATGTCACATTTGTCAAGCCATTTAATTCAGCATTTAAATCTGCTTGGGCGATCGCCTCAGCTTGCACTTCCAAACCTACAGCTTTTTGCACTTGTTTCGCCAGCGGCAAGGTAAAAGTACCAATCCCGCAATAAGCATCAACCAAAACCTCATTTCCCTGCAAATTCAATTCCGCTACAATCGCCTGCAACAAACCCTCAGCCGCCTCTGTATTCACCTGAAAAAAAGTATCCGCCCTTAACTGAAACTCCAAACCAGCAAACTCTTCTCGCAGATAAGCACGACCGGCAATACAGCGAGTTTCCGCACCAAAAATCACATTAGTTTTGGCAGAATTGATATTCAAACAAACACCAGTCAGTTCAGGATAGCGCTTCAACCAATCAGAGGCTTGGGCTTCCAATCCGGGCAAATCTCCTGTCCGAACGATTAAAGTTAGTAGCATCTCGCCGGTGCGTCGTCCAATTCGCAAAGATAAGTGACGCAATTCTCCTGTATGCTGCTTTTCATCATACACAGGCCAATCTCGCCAGTGTATGTCTTCTTTCACGTCTTTTAATAAAGGATTTAGCCTGGGGTCTTGGACTGGACACTGATTCAAATTAACTAATTTGTGAGTGCTTTTTTGATAGTAACCCGCTTGAACTTGACCTGTGACAGATATGCCTAAAGGATAGGTTACTTTGTTGCGGTATCCCAAAAATTGAGGAAAATTATCTATTTTTCCGGCTAAAATTTCATCTACTCGCAAATCGCTAAAGCCGCCAATGCGTTCTAAAGCTTGAATGACTTGATTTTGTTTAGCTGTAAGCTGATAATCATAATCTACGTGCTGCCACTGACAGCCACCGCACTTGTCGGCGACAATACAGTTGGGTCGGATGCGGTGTTCCGATGCTTCCAGAAGCGTGTCCAGCTTACCTGTAGCATAGGTGGATTTGACTTGCAGGAGGCGGACGAGAACTCGATCGCCCGGAACAGTGTCAGCCACAAACACCACAAGCTGACCAAAACGGCCAACTCCGTCGCCGGTATCTGCCAAGTCAGTAATCTCTATTTCAATCAGTTGACCTTGCTGGCAAGGGTTTACCGATTTCGATTTGGGTATGGGGAATTTAGATTGGTTCATTAATATTGTTCTGAATGCTTTAAGGTTGAAGCATTTTAAATCTATTATCTCATCAAAATAGGACTTAGGCAAAAAAAAGATTTTTGAGTAATTGGTAATTGGTAATTCGTAATTGATAATAAATATCTCCCATAATTAAAGCGCAACCTTTCAGTCAGGTTGCGCTTTTTTTTAAGAAACTAATAGTCCCCTCAAATTAGTGAGCAGAACCGTTACCATGATACTTGTCGCTGTCGTAGAAGCCGTTTTTTGTGCCGAAGAATAAACAGCACACGGTGAAAACGGCTGTCAAGACTGCTAAAACTAACTTAACGTCCATAATTTACCTTCTTTGGTTCAGTGAGTGGAAATACTCAAATTGTAGAGTCTTTTTGGCTAGCACGGCCATCTACTAGGGTAGCGCCAGATTTACTTGGCTGTAGTCTGGTGCGAAAGTTGCCCGACGGGGAGACGATTCGGGCCATGATTGTGGAAACCGAAGCCTATGGGCCATTCGATCCCGCTTGTCACACTTACACGCGCCGAACTCCTCGCAACGAGGCGATGTTCGGTCCTGCGGGCATGATTTATGGGATATATCATTGCTTGAATGTCGTGACGGATGCAGACGGAGTTGCTAGCGCTGTGTTAATTAGAGCTTTACAGCTAGATGCAGTTCCCCAAAGATTCTCCCATCTCCCCGAAAAGGTGCGATCGCGCCTCGCCTCTGGGCCTGGCAAACTGTGTAAGGTACTTGAGATCGATCGAACTTTGAATGGTTTAGCTTTGGGTACGGGGGAAGGGCTGCGGCTAGAACACCGGAGTGAGGAATTTCAGCAGGCGATCGAGTCAGGTACGATTAATATCGTGCAAACTTCCCGCATCGGGATTTCTCAAGGAATTGATTTACCTTGGCGTTGGTATATAGGGAACTATCCGGCTGTGTCTAAATTCTAGTAATCTCAAAGATGTCAGTGTAAATTTTGTCACTTATCTCAATCAAATTATGGCTTACTCTTCTGAAAATCCGATCGTACAACTCAAGAAATGCCTAACCCTAGCCCAGGATGTTAGCAGTCACGCCGAAGCAAACCGAGCCTTCGAGCAATTATGTGGGATTATCGATGCTGAAAACCCAATGGCGGCGCAACTTTTGGAGATGTTATGGCAAGAGGCGATTATAGCTAGGCGATCGGCTTTATTTTGGCAACAAATGAGCGATGTTGAGAAAGATATGGCTAATAAAATGATGGAAAATATGACGCAGATGCGGCAAAATTATTTGCGGTTGATGCAGGAAATGTAGGAATTGGGGAATGGGGAATGGGTAATTGCTAATGGGTAATTAGTAATTGCCCAGACTCAGCCCGGAAACGAAAAAAGCGAGTAATATCGTTTCCGGTTGCATCGGAATAATAAAATCGAGTCAACAGTTAACACTCAACCATTCAGTTTTTTGACCCGCCCGTCAACAGTCAGTAGGGGCGGTGCCCCCGTGCCCGCCCTCTTAATAGTCAACAGTCATTCCGGTTGTACCTGAATTGATATAAAACAAGCGGATTTAACTGCGGCGAGACTCATCGTCCACCAGGCAATATGTGCGTATTGAGCGCCCTCAAACCAAGTGAAGGTAAAAATCAGATAAGCAATAGCAACTGCTTCACTACCGCACACCGATGATTTCACCGCTAAACATACATAATATCCCCAAACTGTAATCCCAGCCAGCAGCCAGAAAATGCCAACTGATCAAGTAGTTTCCAGAATCCAATTGTGAGCTTTGTAAGTAGGGATTTCTCTAGTGCTGATTTCACCTTTTATGTTAATATAGTTGTAAGTAAATTCGTCTAAATTTACAACGATCGGAGTTACTTGAGGATTTCGGATATAGGGATAGGCAATACCAAAACCATCAAATCCCCATCCAAATAGCGGGCGTTTTTTGATGCCACGGGCTGAAAGTGTCCACATGGGCGATCGGCTGGACATGATTTGGGCGATGGTCGGTTTGCTCCAATAAGGCGGCCTGGTGACAGTCATGATGGCAATGGCGATTATGGCGATCAGAATAATTCCTACAATAATTTTGTAATATTTGCCTCTGAGCAAATAGACAGTGGCAACCATCAAAGCTAAAATAGCACTTCGAGTAGAAGTTAGCAGCAGTGCGGGAACAGTTAAAATTAAAGTAATTGCCGTTAATTTAGTTGTGGTAAATCTCGAAAACCAACCGAAAAGAGAAGTGATTATTATTAATGCTAAAACTATAGCTGCGTGACCTCTGTGGGAATACAATCCGATGGGTTGCTGTCCTTGAAATATACTGCTGGCATTAACATCGGCTCTGATAATTTGCCCCATTGTCGCCGTATAGTCGAGCCGCCAGTCAATGATTTGGGGGAAGATACTAAGAGAAAGAATAATGCCGCCAATTAGAAGTCCTTGGAATTGGGAATTAATCAGTTGCGGGTGTACGGTTAAGAGCAAGCTGTTGCTGAGGGTGAAGGCAGCAATTAACAGCCAGTACAGCCAGCCATCTCCCATTTGGTCTTGACCGAAGAAAGAGGTTAAGGGAAAAGGACTTTGTAGAGTCGAGATAGCTCCGATTGAGAGAAATATTGTCCAAAGTATTAGCGATATTTTCCATTTTTGGGAAATGGTTATGGATTTTCTTTGTTCCCACAAGAGGGCGAGATTGACTCCGACTATTAGCCAAATCACGAACACTTTGGGGGAAGTCCAGATGAGGCCCCGGCTGTTTCCCCAGGGGTTGATGAGGATGATGCTGAGGGCGAACAGGAGAGTGTAGAGGGTTTTCATTACTCTTTGTTTTTCCGGTTTTTGAGTTTTGTGAATAATCCCAATCCGCAGAGTGCTAAAAGAGTTCCTAATGCTGTAGTTGGTTCGGGAACGGCTTCTGCGGGAAGAGCATCGTCCTCGGTATTCTTAGCTGAGGCTTTTGCAGTTTTTGCGGTGAGAGTATCGTCTTGATACGATAGTTCTGGGTCTTCGAGCAAATCGGCACTGATGCCTGCTAAATCTACTTGGTCATAATTGTTATCCTCTGAAGATAGTTCTGGGTCTTCAAGTAAATCGGCACTGATGCCTCCGATATCTGCGTTATTTTCATCGTTTTCTGTTGATGATAGTTCTGGGTCTTCAAGTAATTCGCTGCTGATGCTAGTTAAATTGAGTTGGTTTTCGTTGCTTTCTGTTGATGATAATTCTGAGTCTTCAAGTAAGTCGCTGCTGATGTCTGCTAAATTGAGTTGGTTTTCGTTGCTTTCTGTTGATGATAGTTCTGGATTTTCTAGTAAGTCACTGCTGATACTGGCTAGGTTCGCATTGTTCAAACTATTGTCTGTTGATGATAGTTCTGAGTCTTCGAGTAAGTCGCTGCTGATTGCACTTAAGTAGTCAGTGTTAGCTTTGCTACTGCTTTTAACAAGTGAGCTTGAGGGCAAGTTCGTCGCATTACGCTTTGATGTCGCAGAAATGGAAACTGCCCGAATCGGACGCCCACCCGAACTTAGTGCTGGGGCTGGTGCAGGGCGCGGGCTGGGTGCTGGCGCCGGACGCGGGCTGGGTGCTGGTGCAGGGCGCGGGCTGGGTGAGGGTAATGTAGTAGTAGTTGTTGATGTTGAGACAACCACACTTGATGATGTTGACCCCAGTGGAGATGTTACCCAAGGTGTAGGTGTTGGGAAAGTTGATGGAGTCCAAGGTGAGGGTGACGGTGCTGGCGACACTGATACTATTACTATTGGCGATGGTTTTGGTGACTGGGTTGGTCGAGGTGTTGGTGACTGGGTTGGTCGAGGTGCTGGAGATGGTGTTGGTCTGGGTGCTGGCGATGGTGAGGGTGTTGGTCTGGGTGTTGGTGATGGTGAGAGTGTTGGTCTGGGTGTTGGTGATGGTGAGAGTGTTGGTCTGGGTGTTGGTGATGGTGAGAGTGTTGGTCTGGGTGTTGGTGATGGTGATGGTCGAGGTGTTGGCGATACTGCCACGCAACCGATGCCGCCACCACCACTATTACCGTTAGCGATAACACCACCACCGCTACTACTCCTGGGCGGACAAAAATTAAGACGAGATACCCTATTTTTCCAACCCCATTGAATTCCGTTGTATATGGTAACTGTTCTTGTCCCGGGTTTGTGCTTAACTAGATACAGTTCAGCAAACCAATCATGGTTGTTCAAGGGATCTATTCTGTATGGACTGTCTGAGAAAAAAGGAGCTTTTGAGTAAAACGGGTTTTTTTGCCCTGGATTTATGTCGATAATGTTTTCAACCGTACCATGTATAACACTCCCACCTTTATGATTACTCTTTACCCGCTGTATCCAGTAGACACGTTCAGTTACTGGATTAGGATCGTCGCCTACGGGATTGTAATCCAAAGAAAGATAAGCTCCAACTCCCCCAATTTGAGGAGTTTCTAACCCAGGCTGACACGGTGTCAAAGGTCCACAGGCCTTGTAAGTCTTGATTTCAAAGCTACCTTTTAATTCCTTTTCCTTCGGGGCACGTAGAAAAGTCCAACTAGGAAAAGCTCTTCGCAGCACATTCAAAAGCCCATTCGTCCCACCTAGTTTGATACTTTTAATTGACTTTGGCTCCAGCAAAACATCAATCCTTTTATTTCCCACAGGGGCGAGAACAGAAGGTACATAAGATTCGGTGGGACCTGTAATATTAAATGCAACACTTGATTGAGTTGTCAGTGTTACCATCAAAGTGGTTCCCAAAATAGCTAAAGGATATAGTTTTGATTCCATTTTTTGTGCTTCCTTTAAACGTTAGCTTCAGAAAGACAGTGACCTTGTTGTGCAATTAGAAAGAAATGGTAATAGTAATTCGCAATTCAGGTCAGACCTAAGCGGAATTCAACAAAAGGAGTATCCACCCGCCCAGACCAAACTTTTTCTATTAGCCGATTTTCAATCGACTTCCCTGCAAGAGTTGTCTTCTGCATCCTGTCACCCAGTTTTTGATACCTGAACCGGAGCTGATATATACCTGGCTTGAGTGAGCCAAAAGGGCAAAAGCCACCATTTCCGCTAGAGACAACAAGCGAAAATTGGTCACGTTTACTCCAAGAGAGGGTGATGTCTGGAAAGAATGTCACACTCTGTCCAGGCATAACTAATAAAAAATCTGATTCTTTAGGCTCTATTAGCAAGTTGCGATTGTAGCCTCCCCGCAATACCCGACCATCTGGCATTACAAGGTCTGGGATAAAGGTGTTATAGAAGCTGAAGTGAAATGGGCTTAGCGTGTTGTTGGTAATACGAATACCTATCTGTACAGAGCTTTCTGCATTGCGCCTCTTGTTTAGCACGGTTAACAACCGCTCCGGCATCAAGGTTTCAAAACGAATGCCATCCACTTCCACTGCATTGTTATTAAATCCAACAGGTTGAATTAGGCGAAGATTAGCGAAGGGAGTCGCCAACTGACCTATCCTAATTCCTTCTCTTCTATTTTCTTGCCCTGTTTGCGGATCTAAGCATAAGATATTCCCAGTAGGGCTTTCATAAGTGAATCGAACCTGATATTGCCCTGGCCCAAGAGCATCAAAAGACCAAGAGTTATCGAGGTTAATCGGGACTTGCCAGTAGTCTGGGCTAGTAGGTACTACGAGTTGAAGTAAGTTATTCTGCCAAGAGAGTCTTGCATCCAAAGAGATGGCTATTTGTTCTCCAACCCCAACTAACACACAATCATATTCGCCAACCCCAACTTGCCTATTTTTCGGTTCTTTTCGGTGAATTACTCGACCATCTGACCCGACAATTTCTGGTATTAAAGCGCCATAGATTCTGAAGGGAATGGAGGTTGGTGTATTATTGGTAACGCCAACAGTAAGCTTTACTGGAGCCGTGGCATTGGGCTTGTTTTCTGGGATAGATAGAGCCACAATTTGTGGCTCTAAGATTTTCAGTTGGATTCCATCTTGTTCAACTGTATAGCTGTTAGTCGATTCTTTAGATGTCATGTTTGCTACCCTTACAACTGTTAAATGTGCTTTTCCAGCATCCACTATACGCCCATAGGTTACTACCACGATCGCCGAAATTACTAAAGCCAATAAAAACCGGAGAAAATACCTCATCGCTCGCCCCCTGAATTACCGCACAATCAGCCCAAAAACCAGAACCACACCGCCGCACCAAATAGCATCAGCCAAAACAACTTCCCACCACGGCCACTCGACTCTGGAGGATGTTCAACCAAAGTATACCTGTAATATCCCAAAACTTGCCCGTATTCGTTCTGAAGCGGTTGAGAATTCGACCAATAATCCGAATAACTCATGGGAGGATACAAGGAAGGATTGCGATAATTTTCCGGCATACTCCGCAGTCTACCGGGTAGATAACCGTAAGTTAAATTTAGCTTTGAACGAGGAGGTAAGCGTTCTTGAAGAGCAAGTTCTTTCTTTGTTACCTGGACGAACTCGAACTTGACTTCGTGAGTGGGATGGGGCCCAATTGTTCTATTACAACTGATACAAAACTGATTGCAAGCTAGCTTTTGAGGGTGAGGACAGTGAAAATTGTTGCAGTAATGTTTTTCGCGGTGATGTGTTTGCGAGTAGTTCATAACGATGCCTTTGATTTCCCTGATTAATGAGTTGACAGACAGAAAACAACCTCAATCCTGATTTGACTATTCTTGGCTTTTTCGGTTTTTGAGTCTTTTAATTGCAGGCAATACAGCGAGAGCAAATAGCGTTCCTAATGCTGTAGTAGGTTCGGGAACGGCTTCTGCTGAGAGTGCGTCGTCGTCGGTATTTTTAGATGAGACTTTTGGAGTTGTTGCGGTGAGAGTATCGTCTTGATACGATAGTTCTGGGTCTTCAAGTAAGTCGGCACTGATGCCTGCTAAATCTACTTGGTCATAATTGTTATCCTCTGAAGATAGTTCTGGGTCTTCAAGTAAATCGGCACTGATGCTTCCGATATCTGCGTTATTTTCATCGTTTTTTGTTGATGATAGTTCTGGGTCTTCAAGTAAGTCGCTGCTGATGTCTGCTAAATTGAGTTGGTTTTCGTTGCTTTCTGTTGATGATAATTCATGGTCTTCAAGTAAGTCACTGCTGATGCTAGCTAAATTGACTTGGTTTTCGTTGCTGTCTGTTGATGATAGTTCTGGGTTTTCTAGTAAGTCACTGCTGATACTGGCTAGGTTCGCATTGTTCAAACTGTTGTCAGTTGATGATAGTTCTGAGTCTTCGAGCAAGTCCCTTGCTGTTAAGTAGTCAGTGTTAGCTTTGCTACTGCTCTCAACAAGCGAGCTTGAACGCAAGTTCGCCCCATTACGGTTTGATGTCGCAGAAATGGAAACTGCCCGAATCGGACGCGGGCCCGGGCTGGGTGCTGGCCCTGGGCGCGGACTTGGTGCTGGGGCCCGAGGCGGGCTGGGTGAGGGTAATGTAGTAGTAGTTGTTGATGTTGAGACAACCACACTTGATGATGTTGACCCCAGTGGAGATGTTACCCAAGGTGTAGGTGTAGGCCAGGGTGAGGGAGTCCAAGGTGAGGGGGCTGGTGTTGCCGTTGCCCACGGTGCAGGCGTAGGCCAAGGTGACGGAGTCCAAGGTGAGGGGGTAGGTAAAGGTGATGGAGTCCAAGGTGAGGGTGACGGTGCTGGCGACACTGATACTATTACTATTGGTGATGGTGTTGGTGACTGGGTTGGTCGAGGTGTTGGAGATGGTGTTGGTCTGGGTGCTGGCGATGGTGTTGGTCTGGGTGCTGGCGATGGTGAGGGTGTTGGTCTGGGTGTTGGTGATGGGGATGGTCGAGGTGTTGGCGATACTGCCACGCAACCTATCCCGCCGCCACCGCTGCTACTGTTAGCGATAATGGTGCTACCGCTTTTAGGAGAGAAACCTGGTGGACACAGTACAACTGGAAGTGGCTTTGGAATTGGAATTGGAACTGGCTTTGGAATTGGAACTGGCTTTGGAATTGGAACTGGAATTGGTTTACCTAAAGGCAAATAATCGTATCGCCAGCCCCATCGCACACCGTTGTAAATCTTGACTGTTTTCGTGTTTGCTATTTTCTCAGCTAGGTACAGTTCCGCAAACCAGTAATAACTTTTATTAAACTCAAAATTTCTGTGAGGATTATCTATAAAATAAGAATCGCTGGAAGTCAAAGGAGAGTGATTATAAAATGGGTCATTTAAAGTTCCTTGATTGTCAATAAAGCTTCGACGGCGACCTACAGACCCACCAAAGGACTCGTAGTTGGTGATGACTCGTTGAATCCAATACAAGTTATTTATTTGAGGTTGGGGTATAGGGTCAGATTTTTTAGGCTCGTAATCAATTTGTATAGTAGCGCCAACGGCACGTTCTGGAATATAAATTGGAACGCCTACACCCGCACCACAACTATAGCTAATTGCAACACCGCAAGCGTAATAGTTTTTGATGTTAAAACTGCCAGATAAATTGCCACCAGTCTGAAAAGTCCAACCTGTGTTTCTAAAAGGCTTTAGATCCCTACTTAATCCCGAAGTGCCACCTCGTGCGATTTCACTAACTCTTCCTGGGGGAACCAACCATGAAGAAGGGCTTAAATAATCAAAGGCATTAAGCGTTGTTAGACCTGCACTACCATTGGGAAACAGAGATAGAGCTTGATAATTCTGTGGTAGTCTGCCAATATCTTGTCCCTTAATAGTAAACGCAATTCCTGGGTAGCTCGTCAGCGAAACTGCCAAGGTAGTCGCACCAAAAATCATAAAGCATTGTGAGAATCGCATACTTTTTAACTCCTTCATACATGGCATCCTACAAAATAAATTAACTTTAAATCATTTTTTGGTAGTGATAGTTACCGTATCATAGGAAAGTTATATAGCACTTATCAATAACATGAGGTGCGCTTGAGTAATTGGTAATCTGTAATCGGGAAAAAGCTAATCGGTAATCGGAAAAAAGCTCGCGCACTTACCTCATTTAATTGATAAGCGCTATATTTTAACTGGAGTCGGGGAGTAGATGTAATTCTATAAAAGGAGTATCTACTCGCCCTGACCACGCGGTCTCTGATAAAATTTGTTCTATTGATACATCTGCTGTATCATCGCTCGATCGCGATTTACAGATTTTTTGATATCTAAACCGAAATTGATAAATACCGTAAGTCAGATTATCAAACCACCAATAACCTCCCGAACTTGATTTAAATACAAGTCTTAATACATTACCTCTCACACATAAAATTTTCGCTTCAGGAAAAAACATTAAGCATTTTCCAGGCAGAACTAAGGGAAAATCTGACTCAGTAGGAAATACATATCCATCACTCCCACATCCCATTTCTTGTATTTCACCGTCGGCGGATATTAGTTCAGGCATACAAGTAGCATAAAAACTAAAGTGAAGGGGATTTTCGGTGTTATTACTAATCCTAATTCCAATTTCTACAGGAATCCCTTCATTGCAAAAAGTTTCCTGGGGGGATTTCAATACTTTTTTAGAGTTTTTTTCTGGAATATTCAACACGCGGTTGAGTACAATTGTTTCAAATCGGATGCCATCTATTTCCACAGCACTGCGATTGGGATTCATCGGTTCAACTAGATGCAAGTTCGCAAAAGGACTTGTTAACTGACTAAACTTGCTTTCTTGTATGATTTGGGATTCCCTTATCTCTAAATCATATCCTACTATATTCTGGCTGTTGTTCAAATAAATAAACCTTAACTGATAAATTCCCTCCGTCCCTAAATCAAAAGACCAATACTGGTTAAGAGTATTCCAATAGAAATCAATTGTTGGAAACTGGATTTGCAGCAAGTTGTTACACCAAAATAGTTGGGCATGGAGAGCAATACCTATACTCGATCCAGGAAAAACTAATGACGGATCAACATATTCTCCCTGCCTGTATTGGCGGAAAGGCTGGCGGATTAGATTGGATATAAATTGAGCTAATCTGATTCTCCATCCCGTTACGGATGGCTCTGTTACTGATTTTTGACCTACAGGCTCATCAACAGCTAAATGTCGCGGTAAAACTTGACCGTCTGGAGCGATAATTTCTGGAAACCAGGTTCCACAGATATTGTAGTAATAAGGAGTAAGTGAGTTATTGGTAATGCGAACATTGAGATGCACGGGAGCATTGGCATTCGGCTTGTTTTCTGGAATAGCTAATACCGTTGGTTCGGGCAGCATAATTTCTATATGAATGCCATCTGGTGCAATATTATTGTTGTTGGGTTCTTCAGATATCATGTTAGTCGAGTTCTGAATTTTTACAATTGTCTGCTGTGATTCGCCATTTAAGGCTGGGCTAGGCGGAATTCAACAAAGGGAGTATCCACCCACCCAGTCCAAACTTTTTCTATTGGCCGACTTTCTATCAACTCCCCAGCAAGATTTTTCTTCAGTATGGTATCACTCGTATTGTAATACTGGAAGCGGAAGTGATATATACCTGGCTTGAGTTGGTCATAAGAGCATCCGCCACCATATCCGCTAGAGACATTAAGCGAAAATTGGCTATGATTAATCCAGAAGATGCCGATATCTGGAAAGAATGCCAAACTTTTTCCGGGTGTGACTAACAAAAAGTCAGATTCTTCTGGCCCTCTCATCCAGTCGTTACCACAGGCTGCCCGCTTCACCTCACCATCTGGCGTTAGCAGGTCTGAGTAATAACTACCATAAAAGCTAAAGTGAAATGGGGTTAGAGTATTATTTGTGATCCGCATACCAATCCGTACAGATTGGTAGGAATTGTCATTCTTATTTGGCAGGGTTAACAATGGCTCCGCTATGAAAGTTTCAAAACGAATACCATCTACTTCCACTGCACTATTATTCAATCCAACAGGTTGAAGTAAGCGAAAATTAGCTAAGGGAGTTGCCAACTGACCTGTCCCAGTTACTTCTATTCCAATTTCTTGTCTAGTCTCAATAAAAGTGACGGGATCTGGGTATAATATCGTCCCACTAGGGGTTTCATAAGTGAATCGAATCTGATATTCCCCGGCCCCTACAGTATCAAAAGACCAAGATTTATCGAGATCAATAGGTCTGTCATCGTAAATTGGGTTATGTAAAACCAGTTGAATAAAATTATTTTGCCAAGACAGTCTTCCCTCCATAGATTTAAATGTCTGCTGTCCTACCTCAATTAACGAGCCATGATATTCTCCGCTCAGAACTTGCCTATTTATCGGTTCTCTTCGGTGCAGTGCTTGACCATCGGGCCCGAATATTTCAGGGATTAAAGCGTCATCTATGAATGGAATAGGGGCTTGTGTATTATTGGTAACGCTGATAGTAAAGCTCAATGGAGCAGTGGCACCGGGCTTGTTTTTGGGGATGGATATTGCCACAGTTTCTGGCTCGCTGATTTCCAGTTGGAGACCATCTTGTTTAACGTTATTGCTGCGCTTAGATTTTCTAGATGCCATGTTTGTTACCTTTTCAAATTTTGAATTTTCATTGCCAACAGCTTGTATACGCCCATAGGTTACTACCACGATCGCCGAAATTACTAAAGCCAATAAAAACCGGAGAAAATACCTCATCGCTCGCCCTCTGGATTACCAGACAATCAGCCCAAAAACCAGAACCACACCGCCGCACCAAATACCATCAGCCAAAACAACTTCCCACCACGGCCACTCGACTCTGGGGGATGTTCAACCAAAGTATACCTGTAATATCCCAAAACTTGCCCGTATTCGTTCTGAAGCGGTTGAGAATTCGACCAATAATCCGAATAACTCATGGGAGGATACAAGGAAGGATTGCGATAATTTTCCGGCATACTCCGCAGTCTACCGGGTAGATGACCGTAAGTTAAATTTAGCTTTGAACGAGGAGGTAAGCGTTCTTGAAGAGCAAGTTCTTTCTGTGTTACCTGGACGAACTCGAACTTGACTTCGTGAGTGGGATGGGGCCCAATTGTTCTATTACAACTGATACAAAACTGATTGCAAGCTAGCTTTTGAGGGTGAGGACAGTGAAAATTGTTGCAGTAATGTTTTTCGCGGTGATGTGTTTGCGAGTAGTTCATAACGATGCCTTTGATTTCCCTGATTAATGAGTTGACAGACAGAAAACAACCTCAATCCTGATTTGACTATTCTTGGCTTTTTCGGTTTTTGAGTCTTTTAATTGCAGGCAATACAACGAGAGCAAATAGCGTTCCTAATGCTGTAGTAGGTTCGGGAACGGCTTCTGCTGAGAGTGCGTCGTCGTCGGTATTTTTAGATGAGACTTTTGGAGTTGTTGCGGTGAGAGTATCGTCTTGATACGATAGTTCTGGGTCTTCAAGTAAGTCGGCACTGATGCCTGCTAAATCTACTTGGTCATAATTGTTATCCTCTGAAGATAGTTCTGGGTCTTCAAGTAAATCGGCACTGATGCTTCCGATATCTGCGTTATTTTCATCGTTTTTTGTTGATGATAGTTCTGGGTCTTCAAGTAAGTCGCTGCTGATGTCTGCTAAATTGAGTTGGTTTTCGTTGCTTTCTGTTGATGATAATTCATGGTCTTCAAGTAAGTCACTGCTGATGCTAGCTAAATTGACTTGGTTTTCGTTGCTGTCTGTTGATGATAGTTCTGGGTTTTCTAGTAAGTCACTGCTGATACTGGCTAGGTTCGCATTGTTCAAACTGTTGTCAGTTGATGATAGTTCTGAGTCTTCGAGCAAGTCCCTTGCTGTTAAGTAGTCAGTGTTAGCTTTGCTACTGCTCTCAACAAGCGAGCTTGAACGCAAGTTCGCCCCATTACGGTTTGATGTCGCAGAAATGGAAACTGCCCGAATCGGACGCGGGCCCGGGCTGGGTGCTGGCCCTGGGCGCGGACTTGGTGCTGGGGCCCGAGGCGGGCTGGGTGAGGGTAATGTAGTAGTAGTTGTTGATGTTGAGACAACCACACTTGATGATGTTGACCCCAGTGGAGATGTTACCCAAGGTGTAGGTGTTGGGAAAGTTGATGGAGTCCAAGGTGAGGGTGACGGTGCTGGCGACACTGATACTATTACTATTGGTGATGGTTTTGGTGACAGGGATGGTCGAGGTGTTGGTGATGGGGATGGTCGAGGTGCTGGAGATGGGGATGGTCGAGGTGTTGGCGATACTGCTACGCAACCGATGCCGCCACCACCGCTGCTGCTATTGGCGACAATGGTGCTACCGCTTTTCGTAAGCAAACCTGGTGGTGGACAATATTCTTCTGGAACTGGAGTTGGCTTTGGTTTTGGAAGGGGAAGGGGAACGCGAACTGGATTAGGTTTACGAAAATATTCGTGTGTCCAACCCCATCTGACCCCATTGTAAATCGTGACTTCTCTTGGCTTGGATGGATTGGCTTCAGCTAGGTAAAGTTCTCCAATCCAGTAAAAACTTCGATTTAAATCTCCCCCTCTATATGGGACATCTTCAAATAAACCGTCTGGCTCTAATAAGTGATGAGCTGGGGTGACGCCAAAGTATGGATTTTCGGAATTTCTTCCTGTGTCTTTAATAATATTATCGATATAGCTTCTCCTATTACCGAATGCTCCCAGTTCAGAGTTTGGATAGTTAGTGATCACCCGCTGAATCCAGTGAAGGTTTTTATTTTGCGTGGGGTTCGGGTCGGGTATTCTGCCCGGTATATTGCGTATCTCTGGAATGTATTTTAAACGAAGCACAGATCCCACTCCACCTTTTTTCTCCGGGCAACTGGTTTTAATACCACAGGCGTAATGAGTTTTGACATTAAAACGTCCTTGTAAATCGCGTCCACGCTTAAAAGTCCACGGGTTTCTTGAGAGGCCTGTGTAAAGTCTTAAGTCATTGAGTAGTCCTTTTGTTCCTCCCCGTTCTATTTCGGTAACAAGTCTTGTAGACTTTGTGGAGTTAAGAGGGTCGTCGGGGTCTAGTACATTCAAACTTGTAAGGCTTTCGCCACCACCTGGCAATGTAGACCAAACACCAATATCTGAGAGGCTAACTTTTTGCGTGACAGTAAACGCATTACTAGATTGACAAAAAAGCGTACCTATCAAGGTGGTTGATGATAATACGAAGACAAATTTTATGAATTGCATTATTTTTACCTCTTTTGCAAATTTTCTCAAAATAAATAGCCACAGTGATTTGCCATTCAAGGCTGGGTCAAGTGGAATTCAACAAAGGGAGTATCTACTCGTCCAGTCCAAACTTTTTTCATTATTTCTATTAGCCAGTCTTCCAGCGGCTCCCCTGTGAAATCTGTCTTCTGTGTGGAATCGCTCGTACTTTCATACCGAAACCGAAGCTGATATATACCTGGTTTGAGTGAGTTAAAGGAGTAAGAGCCACCATCTCCGCTAGAAAAACTAAGCAAAAATTGGTCGTGCTTACTCCAGTAGACACTGGTACTTGGAAAGAATGTCAGGCTTTTTCCAGGTGTGACTAACAAAAAATCAGATTCTTCAGGTCTCGTAAACCAGTCCCTAAAAAAGGCTCCCTGCCGCACCTGACCATCTGGCGTTACCAAGTCAGGGGTAAAAGTGCTATAAAAGCTGAAGTAAAATGGGGTTAATGTGTTGTTGGTAATCCGCATCCCAATCTGTGAATAATTTTCTGGCTTGGGACTCTTGTTTCTATTTATCACGGTCAAAAACGGCTTCGGTATGAAAGTTTCAAAACGAATTCCATCTACTTCCACTACGTTTTTATGATCTTCAACAGGTGTCAGCAAGCGAAAATTAGCGAAGGGAGTTGTCAACTCACCTGTTCCAGCTACTTCTATTCTCGTTTTTTGTCTAGTCTGAAGATAAGTGAGCGGATCTAGCGGATCTATGTATGATATTGTCCCAGTAGGGTTTTCATAAATGAATCGAATCTGATATTCCCCAGGCCCCACAGTATCAAAAGACCAAGATTTATCGAGGTCTATAGGGGGGCCAAAGTAGGTAGGGTCATGTAATATCAGTTGCAGTACATTATTTTTCCAAGACAGTCTTCCCTCCAGAGATGTGACTATCTGCTTTCCAAACCCAATTAACTCCCCACTATATTCTCCGCTCCCAACTTGCCTGTTTATCGGTTCTTTTCGATGCAGCACTCGACCATCTGGCCTTCGGATTTCTGGGATTAAGGCATCATACAATATGAAAGGAATCGGGGTTTGTGTAGGATTGGTAATGCTGACAGTGAAGCTCAAGGGAGCAGTAGCACCGGGCTGGTTTTCTGGGATTGCTAGTGCAATAATTTGTGGCTCTCTGATTTCCAGTAGGAGGCCAGATTGTTTGACTTGATTGCTGTTATTCGCTCCTTGAGATGTCATATTTTCTATCCTTCCAATTCTTGAGTGTTCATTGCCAACAGCTTGTATACTCCCATAGGTTACTACCACGATCGCCGAAATTACTAAAGCCAATAAAAACCGGAGAAAATACCTCATCGCTCGCCCCCTGAATTACCGCACAATCAGCCCAAAAACCAGAACCACACCGCCGCACCAAATACCATCAGCCAAAACAACTTCCCACCACGGCCACTCGACTCTGGGGGATGTTCAACCAAAGTATACCTGTAATATCCCAAAACTTGCCCGTATTCGTTCTGAAGCGGTTGAGAATTCGACCAATAATCCGAATAACTCATGGGAGGATACAAGGAAGGATTGCGATAATTTTCCGGCATACTCCGCAGTCTACCGGGTAGATGACCGTAAGTTAAATTTAGCTTTGAACGAGGAGGTAAGCGTTCTTGAAGAGCAAGTTCTTTCTGTGTTACCTGGACGAACTCGAACTTGACTTCGTGAGTGGGATGGGGCCCAATTGTTCTATTACAACTGATACAAAACTGATTGCAAGCTAGCTTTTGAGGGTGAGGACAGTGAAAATTGTTGCAGTAATGTTTTTCGCGGTGATGTGTTTGCGAGTAGTTCATAACGATGCCTTTGATTTCCCTGATTAATGAGTTGACAGACAGAAAACAACCTCAATCCTGATTTGACTATTCTTGGCTTTTTCGGTTTTTGAGTCTTTTAATTGCAGGCAATACAACGAGAGCAAATAGCGTTCCTAATGCTGTAGTAGGTTCGGGAACGGCTTCTGCTGAGAGTGCGTCGTCGTCGGTATTTTTAGATGAGACTTTTGGAGTTGTTGCGGTGAGAGTATCGTCTTGATACGATAGTTCTGGGTCTTCAAGTAAGTCGGCACTGATGCCTGCTAAATCTACTTGGTCATAATTGTTATCCTCTGAAGATAGTTCTGGGTCTTCAAGTAAATCGGCACTGATGCTTCCGATATCTGCGTTATTTTCATCGTTTTTTGTTGATGATAGTTCTGGGTCTTCAAGTAAGTCGCTGCTGATGTCTGCTAAATTGAGTTGGTTTTCGTTGCTTTCTGTTGATGATAATTCATGGTCTTCAAGTAAGTCACTGCTGATGCTAGCTAAATTGACTTGGTTTTCGTTGCTGTCTGTTGATGATAGTTCTGGGTTTTCTAGTAAGTCACTGCTGATACTGGCTAGGTTCGCATTGTTCAAACTGTTGTCAGTTGATGATAGTTCTGAGTCTTCGAGCAAGTCCCTTGCTGTTAAGTAGTCAGTGTTAGCTTTGCTACTGCTCTCAACAAGCGAGCTTGAACGCAAGTTCGCCCCATTACGGTTTGATGTCGCAGAAATGGAAACTGCCCGAATCGGACGCGGGCCCGGGCTGGGTGCTGGCCCTGGGCGCGGACTTGGTGCTGGGGCCCGAGGCGGGCTGGGTGAGGGTAATGTAGTAGTAGTTGTTGATGTTGAGACAACCACACTTGATGATGTTGACCCCAGTGGAGATGTTACCCAAGGTGTAGGTGTTGGGAAAGTTGATGGAGTCCAAGGTGAGGGTGACGGTGCTGGCGACACTGATACTATTACTATTGGTGATGGTTTTGGTGACAGGGTTGGTCGAGGTGTTGGTGACGGGCTTGGTCGAGGTGTTGGCGATGGTGAGGGTCGAGGTGCTGGCGATGGTGAGGGTGTTGGTCTGGGTGTTGGTGATGGGGTTGGTCGAGGTGTTGGCGATACTGCCACGCAACCGATGCCGCCACCACCGCTGCTGCTGTTGGCGACAATGGTGCTGCCACTTTTTGTCAACATATTTGGCGGACAAAGTGGAAGTGGAATTTGGGGTGTTTGAGTGGGCTTTGGAACGGGAGCCGGAACGGGAACGGGATTTTTATTAGGAAAATACTCGTATGTCCAACCCCATCTGACTCCGTTATAAATCGTGACTTCTTGTTGATTCAATGGATTGGCTTGGGCGAGGTAAAGTTCCGCTGTCCAGTAATAATTTCAATTTAAATTGTTGCCTGTATCGGGGCGGTAGGGGCGATCTTCAAATAAACCGTTTGAACTTAAGGGATTGCCTGAAGCATAGTATGGATGTATGGCATTATTCCCTTTGCGACTAAGGTTGTCAATATAGCTTCTCTTAGCACCGATTGGTCCTTTAGTGCTGTCTGGGTAGTTAGTGGTAACGCGCTGAATCCAGTAAAGTAAATTGTTTCTATTTTGGGGGTTGGGATTAGGCTGTCTTTGGCTTATTCCAGGACGGTAAGTCAAACTAAGTACAGAGCCAATTCCCCCCAGATCAGTTCTGGCTAATGTAGTCCCCTGACCACAAACAGTCTTAATACCGCACGGGTATTGAAGCCTAACATTAAAACTCCCTTTTAATTCCCGTCCTTGCTTAAAAGTCCAACCGTCATTTCTGTAAAGATTTAAATCTTCTAGGAATCCCTTTGTACCTCCTAGTTTGATCTGACTAACGAAGGGTCTAGCCTTACTTAAATTAAGAGGATCGTCTGGATCGAGTGCATTTAAAGCTGTAATGCCTGTTCCTTTGTCAAAGACAGATAAAGACAAATAATTTGATATTCCAGCATTTTGTGTGAGAGTAAAAGCGATACTAGGTTGACTCGTCAGTGCAACTATGAAGCTAGTTGACAATACTAATGTAACTGATTTTGTTTGCATTTTCTATCCTTCATTCCCAAGTAAACTAACAAGTTTATAGTTACTGTTTGAAACAATATTCAGGCAGTTGTATTCGTTGGTATTCTATTTGAACTTATCTACCAGGCTAAACTCTATAAAAGAGGTTAATACTTTACCAGTCCAAATGTTATTTATTACCTTTTTTTTTCCATCTTCTCCATAAACTTTGACTTGGGCTGCATCATTACTATACTCAAGTCTAATCTGATAGTTTCCTAATTGAAGTCTGCTAAAACGCCAAGAGCCACCATTTCCGACCCAGATAATTAATTCAAACTGATTATCTTCTATCTTTTGGATAGAACCCCCAGGGGAAAAGATAACATCCTCTCCTGGCATAGCTAAGGGAAAATCTGACTCTTCATATCCTATTAACCAATCCGACCACTGACCAGTCTCCCGTATAATTTGACCACTCGGGAGCATTAATTCTGGAGTAATTGCGTCATGGAAACAGAAGCGAAGAGGAGTTGTGGTATTGTTAGTAATCCGAATTCCTAAATCTAATAGTTTACGACCATCAGATGGTTTCTCTGGCACAACCAACTCTCGTTCGGGCATCAGAGTTTCAAAGCTGATTCCATCAACTTCAATATTGCTGTTATTCGATTCTTTAGGTATCATGTTTGTTACAATTTTAATTCTTGAATGTTCCTCAATAACTACCGCTATAGGCTCAGTCGTAGCATCTTTGACGGTAACAATGCCATTGCGTGAGCCGCTGACAGAGTAGCGACTTGCGGGGGGTGTGTTGTCAGCTATCCTCTCTATTTTCCCCTGTTTATCGGCAGTAACTCCAGGTAAAAAAGAGCTAATTGCCATTGCTGCACAAAGGATTAAAGCCTGTATAAACAGCAAAAAATGTTTCATAATCTTGGCTATTTGCTAGCCGGATGATTAGTTGAAAAATCTCAAACACAACACCATATTCGTTACTAAAAGCAGCGCCAACCTCAGTGGCGGATCGGCAGATATAAAAGAAGTTGGATGAGATTATTTGCCAAGATTATCACAGCAACAATACCCGCCACAATCCGAAAATTTACTGAGTCGAGTGACATCTAAAGGCAATAATGTTATTGACGGCACTCTGATTTGCAGTAATTCATATCTCTTTTTTCATACCTGATAAGTGAATGAAGAGATTGACTGCGATGTCACAAGCCTAAATAGTCATTAAATTGATTTGCAAGTGTTATAAAAAAAAACTATCATCAAATAACTTATCAATAACTTTTTATGATAAATGAAAGCAAATCCGCTTCAAATAAGTTAATAAAAATAGGATATTAGACACAAAGTTCATTGGTTTGTAAGGGCTATTTTACAAAAGACAATACACAGCAATACTCTATAAATTCTCTCAGTGCTAATACTTAGAATTCTATCAAAACTTGCTCTCGGCCGCCCAACATACTCTCTGCAACATCTTTCAAATCTTCGCGACTTGCTAGATAAGTTTTCAAAGCATCTAATTGTTCCGATGCTGAGGGTGAAGGCAGCAATTATCGGGCACCGGCTGCTTCCTGTGGGGTTGATAAGCAGGGTGTAGAGGGTTTTCATTACTCTTTGTTTTTTCGGTTTTTGAGTCTTTTAATTGCAGGCAATACGGCTAGAGCTAGTAAAGTTCCTAATGCTGTAGTAGGTTCGGGAACGGCTTCTGCTGAGAGTGCGTCGTCGTCGGTATTTTTACCTGAGACTTTGGGAGTTGTTGCGGTGAGAGTATCGTCAAGGTACGATAGTTCAGGGTCTTCAAGTAAGTCGGCACTGATGCCTGCTAAATCTACTTGGTCATAATTGTTATCCTCAGAAGATAGTTCTGGGTCTTCAAGTAAATCGGCACTGATGCTTCCGATATCTGCGTTATTTTCATCGTTTTCTGTTGATGATAGTTCTGGGTCTTCAAGTAATTCGCTGCTGATGTCTGCTAAATTGAGTTGGTTTTCGTTGCTTTCTGTTGAAGATAATTCTGAGTCTTCAAGTAAGTTGCTGCTGATGCCGGCTAAATAGAGTTGGTTTTCGTTGCTGTCCGTTGATGATAGTTCTGGGTTTTCTAGTAAGTCACTGCTGATACTGGCTAGGTTCGCATTGTTCAAACTATTGTCTGTTGATGATAGTTCTGAGTCTTCGAGTAAGTCGCTGCTGATGTCGGTGAAGTAGTCAGTGTTAGCTTTGCTACTGCTCTCAACAAGCGAGCTTGAGCGCAAGTTCGCCGCATTACGGTTTGATGTTGCAGAAATGGAAACTGCCCGAATCGGACGCGGGCCCGGGCTGGGTGCTGGGGCCCGAGGCGGGCTGGGTGCTGGGGCTGGGCGCGGGCTGGGTGCTGGGGCTGGGCGCGGGCTGGGTGCTGGGGCCCGAGGCGGGCTGGGTAAGGGTAATGTAGTAGTTGTTGTTGATGTTGAGACAACGACACTTGATGATGTTGACCCCAGTGGAGATGTTACCCAAGGTGTAGGTGTTGGGAAAGTTGATGGAGTCCAAGGTGAGGGTGACGGTGCTGGCGACACTGATACTATTACTATTGGCGATGGTTTTGGTGACAGGGTTGGTCGAGGTGTTGGTGATGGGGATGGTCTAGGTGCTGGAGATGGTGAGGGTCTGGGTGCTGGCGATGGGGATGGTCGAGGTGTTGGTTTTGGTGATGCTGTTACGTAGCCTATGCCACCGCCACCACTAGCACTACTAGCGACAGGTTCACGTTTGGGTATCGGTATGGGTATATTCCAGTCAGGAATGATAAACGGGAATGGCTTTGGAGTTGGAGCTGGAACGGGAACGGGAACGGGAATCGGTACTGGCTGTTTGCGACGACGAGTTACTTTGTTTTTCCAGCCCCACCGTATTCCGTTGTAAATCGTAACGTTCGTTTCCGTAATAATTCGTCCTATTTTATCAGTTGTATTGAATGTCGAGGTGCCCACTAAGTAAGCTTCAGCCAACCAATAATGCTCCTCTAGAAAATCAATTCTGTAGCTTTTGTCTGCCAATCTTGTATTGCCACCTGGATAGAATGGAGTGTCTTGGTTTAGTAGATCTATGTCGAGGTATTTAGCTTTTGCTGCGGGATCTTTATGTGGTTTAACATAACTAGCATGGTTGGTATTTATCCACTGAATCCAGCGAAAATCTTGTGTTGTCTCACCTTGCCCTCGCACATAATTTAACTCAATTCCGCCACCTACTCCTGTTAACGTAGGTGGTATTTGTTGCTGTATATTCGGTAAATTTGGATATCTACATGGAATCTGTACAGTGCAAGCAAAATATTGTAATACTTGTAAATTCCCTCTTAAAGCCTTATTTGCTTTAGTAAAATTCCAAATTTTTGTTTGAGCGGAATTGTTTAAAGTAGCCAATCTATAGGCATCTAATAACTGATTTAAAATCCTTGTTCCACCCAGTGGTAGTTCTGTTACATGAGGAGGTGACAATGTAGTTGATACAGTTATTTCATCATTGCCATCGGTGTAAGTCGTAGACAGTTTGGGAATGTATAAATCTCGCGCACCTTTTTCGGCAAAACTTAGACTGAATCCCATAGCAGACTGACTCGTAAATGCAACTAGCAATGGCGTTGCCAAAAATATTAGAATAGTTTGTGGAGTTTTCATTATCTGTTTTTCCTTGCGTATCTACTACGTAAAAGTCTAGATAAGGTGTAAATTTTTGCCCTATTCACATCGCATTGAATCATTTCTCATGCATCTCAGGGCTGGGCTATACGGAATTCAGTAAAGGGGGTATCTACCCGCCCAGTCCAAACTTTTTCTATTGGCAGACTTTCAATCGACTCCCTTGCAAGATTTGTCTTCTGTATGATATCGCTCGTATTTTCGTACCGGAACCGAAGTTGATAGATACCTGGCTTGAGGTCAAAAGGGCAATAGCCACCATATCCATTAGTAACAAGAAGAGAAAATTTGTCGCGCTTACTCAAAGACAGGGTAATACTTGGAAAAAATGTCACACTCTTTCCCGGTGTGGCTAATAGAAAATCAGATTCTTCCGGCAATCTCATCCAGTCGCTATTATAGCATCCCCGCTCTAGCCGACCATCTGGCATTACAATGTCTGGAGTAAAAGTGGCATAAAAACTGAAGTAAAAAGGGGTTGGCGTGTTGTTGGTAATCCGCATACCAATCTGTACATAATTTATGACATTGTGCTTGTTCTTTCGCACAGTTAACAACGGTTCTGGAATGAAGGTTTCAAAGCGAATACCATCTACTTCCACTGCGTTTTTATTATCTTCAACAGGTTGCAGCAGGCGAAAATTAACGAAGGGAGTTGTCAACTTATCTGTCTCAGTTACTTCTATTCTCTTTTGTTGTCCAGTTCGTGGATCTAAGCATAAGACATTCCCGGTAGGACTGTTATAAATGAATCGAAGCTGATATTCCCCTGACCCAAGACTTTCAAAATACCAAGAGTTATCTAGCTCAATAGGGATTTGACCGCAGTATGCGCTGGGTAATGTTTGTTTAAGTCCCGTTAGTTGAAGTAAATTATTTTGCCAAGACAGTCTTCCATCCAGAGGGATGACTGTCTGTTCTCCGGCTCGAACTAACGTCGCACGATATTCCCCGCTCCCAACTTGCCTATTTATCGGTTCTTTGAGGTGCAGTTTTTGACCATCTGGCCTTCGGATTTCTGGGATTAAGGCATCATTTATGAAAGGAATTGGGGCTTGTGTAGGATTGGTAACGCTGACAGTGAAGCTCAAGGGAGCAGTAGCACCGGGCTTGTTTTCTGGGATTGCTAGTGCAATAATTTGTGGCTCTCTGATTTCCAGTAGGAGGCCAGATTGTTTGACTTGATTGCTGTTATTCGCTCCTTGAGATGTCATATTTTCTATCCTTCCAATTCTTGAGTGTTCATTGCCAACAGCTTGTATGTTTCCATAGGTTACTACCACGATCGCAGAAATTACTAAAGCCAAGAAAAACCGCCAAAAATACTTCATAATTTCGCCCTCTGGATTACCAGACAATCAGCGGAAAAACCCGAACCATACCGCCGCACCAAATACCATAAACCAAAATAACTTACCCCAACTCCCACTCGACTCTCCGGGATGTTCAACCAAAGTATATCTGTAATATCCCAACACAGGCTCACAATCATTCTTCTTCGGTGGAGTTCTCGGCCAAGTACGGGTAGATGACGGCCAACAATTCTCTGGCATACTCCGCAGTCTACCGGGCAGATAACCGTAAGTTAAATTCAGCTTTGAACGAGGGGGTAAGCGTTCTTGAAGAGCAAGTTCTTTCTTTGTTACCTGGACGAACTCGAACTTGACTTCATGAGTACGATGGGGCCCAATTGTGCGACTGCAACTGATACAAAACTGATTGCAAGCTAGCTTTTGAGGGTGAGGACAGTGAAAATTGTTGCAGTAATGTTTTTCGCCGTAGTTCATAACGATGCCTTTGATTTCCCTGATTAATGAGTTGGCAGACAGACAACCACAGTCCTGGACGCATTGTAACGGTGTAACAAGGTTTTGAGACTTGTGTTGAGCGTAAAGGTTGGAAAGGCTTCTATTCTTTGATGGCAATTGATATAAAACTCGTTACGTGCGAGCTTTTTTAGTTAAAGAGAGTGAGATTTGTCGCAGTAATGTTTCTCGCTGCGGTGTTTTTGACCGTAGTTCATAACTATTCATTCGATTTCCCCGAGCGATGAATTGATAGCTAACACTTGAACTGATTGACTAAAATTATCATAAACATTTGGCTCGGGATACAGGGTTTATACTGAAGTTTTGGGAAGTCACCTTGTATCTGAAACTTATGCTTAATTAAAAATTTATCTGTTACAAACAAGTTAAGTTTACACAATCTTTATAAAAAAAATCTGAGTTCCGGCGTTGAGGATCGGTTGTTGTCAAAAGCGTCAAGAGGACTGCTGGAAATGAAATTGGCACTCTGGTACACAAACTAACTTTACACAATCTTCACAAAACAGAGAAATTGTGTCAATTTAACACTTATCAGGGCTTACGCATTGTAACGGTTTAACAAGGCTTTGAGACTTGTGTTGAGTCCTTCGCTCTTACAGAAAATCGGTACGCACGTAAGCCCTGACTTGCGATGCCAATACCTAAAATTAGACCAAAACTTCCTCTCGGCCGCCCAACAAATTCTGCGCCGCCTCCAACATACTCTCGGCCACATCTTTCAAATCTTCGCGACTTGCTAGATAAGTTTTCAAAGCATCTAATTGTTCCGATGCTGAGGGTGAAGGCAGCAATTATCGGGCACCGGCTGCTTCCTGTGGGGTTGATAAGCAGGGTGTAGAGGGTTTTCATTACTCTTTGTTTTTTCGGTTTTTGAGTCTTTTAATTGCAGGCAATACGGCTAGAGCTAGTAAAGTTCGTAATGCTGTAGTAGGTTCGGGAACGGCTTCTGCTGAGAGTGCGTCGTCGTCGGTATTTTTACCTGAGACTTTGGGAGTTGTTGCGGTGAGAGTATCGTCAAGGTACGATAGTTCTGGGTCTTCAAGTAAGTCGGCACTGATGCCTGCTAAATCTACTTGGTCATAATTGTTATCCTCTGAAGATAGTTCTGGGTCTTCAAGTAAATCGGCACTGATGCTTCCGATATCTGCGTTATTTTCATCGTTTTCTGTTGATGATAGTTCTGGGTCTTCAAGTAATTCGCTGCTGATGCTAGTTAAATTGAGTTGGTTTTCGTTGCTTTCTGTTGAAGATAATTCTGAGTCTTCAAGTAAGTCGCTGCTGATGTCTGCTAAATTGAGTTGGTTTTCGTTGCTTTCTGTTGATGATAGTTCTGGATTTTCTAGTAAGTCACTGCTGATACTGGCTAGGTTCGCATTGTTCAAACTATTGTCTGTTGATGATAGTTCTGAGTCTTCGAGTAAGTCGCTGCTGATGTCGGTGAAGTAGTCAGTGTTAGCTTTGCTACTGCTCTCAACAAGCGAGCTTGAACGCAAGTTCGCCGCATTACGGTTTGGTATCGCAGAAATGGAAACTGCCCGAATCGGACGCCCACCCGAACTCGGTGCTGGGGCCCGAGGCGGGCTGGGTGCTGGGGCCCGAGGCGGACTTGGGGCCCGAGGCGGGCTGGGTGAGGGTAATGTAGTAGTAGTTGTTGATGTTGAGACAACCACACTTGATGATGTTGACCCCAGTGGAGATGTTACCCAAGGTGTAGGTGTTGGGAAAGTTGATGGAGTCCAAGGTGAGGGTGACGGTGCTGGCGACACTGATACTATTACTATTTTCGATCCAACAAAGGACAGTAATTGGAAAGAAAGTCACACTTTCTCCTGGCAAGGCTAAAAGAAAATCCGATGCCGATAGCCCTCTAACCCAATTACTAGCTCTACCCCACTCTATTATTTGACCGTCCGGTTTCAGCAGTTCTGGAATTAATGTTGTATATCGACTGAAGTAAAGAGGGATCGAAGTAGCGTTGGTAATTTTCATCCCTAACTCTACAGAGGTATAACCATTTGAATTAGCTTTTTTTACGGGGATACTCAATACGGGGTTTGACAGGATTGTTTCAAACCGGACGCCATCAAATTCAACGGCATTGTTGTCACTGGATTCTTCTATGGTCATGATGCTTGTCCTCCTTATTTCCTTATCCTCAGAATGTGGCAGTAGCGCCGGAGCTGATTTCAAACTTGTTTGCTAAAATTATTTCTGAATTTTATCACAACATAAAAGCTCACCACAATCCGAAATTTTACTGACTTTAGTGACATCCAGAGAACGAAATTAAATTTTACATAGTAATATTAGCTACGCCAGAAGGAAGATTTCAGATAAATTTTGAGTTTTGTAGATAAAAAGTTTCTAAGCATACTATTTTATGTGGGAAAAATGAGTTAACAGACAGACAACCACCTAAACCCTGACTTGACTATTCTTGGTTTTTCCGGTTTTTGAATCTTTTAATTACAGGCAATACAGCGAGAGCAAATAGCGTTCCTACTGCTTTAATAGTAGTAGGTGGAATTATCCAAGCCGCACCCTCGGCATCTCCCAGAGTGTAGGGGACATAGTAGTCTGGAGGATTTAAGGACTTAATAGTAAACGCAACCCCAGGCTGAGTTGTGAGTGTGATAAAAAGTGTTGTTGTGAACAAAGCTAAAGGATACTGTCGTAATACCATTTTTTTGAGCCTCACAAGTTAATAGTTAAAAAGAGAGCAGCTTTTTCGGAAATCATCTACAAATAGTAACTGTGACTAAAATTCGGATCTTGGCTGCACTATACGAAATTCTTCATAAGACGTAGAAACCATGCCTGTCCACAGAGGTTCTAAAAATCTCCAGGGTGTCATACCTCCATCAATTTTTCCTGTTTGAGAGTGATTTTCATAAGTAAACCGAACACTATATATACCTGGTTTCAAATTGCACAAAGTCCAAACTCCACCACTACCGTCATAGCCTGTAAGTCCAAGCTGGAAGCCACGCCAACAGAACTTGGCATTTATAAAAAACGTCAAATGTTCTTGTGGGAGAAGTAATAAAAAGTCTGATTCTGTCGGTGTTTTGGTTGCATTCCTAGCATAGCTTCGTTCGATTAATTCCCCATCTGCTCGTTTTAGTTCTGGAGACAAATGGAAACAAATAAACCGATAGGATATTGAGGAATTGTTGGTAATGCGAATCCCAAACTGTACGGAGTTTTTAAGACCCTTGATATTTGAGATTGTTAGCTCTCGCTCTGGGACTAAAGTTTCAAACCGGACGCCATCAACTTCAACGACATTGTTATCACTTGATTCTTCTATGGTCATGATGTCTGTCCTCCTTATTGCTTTATCCTAAGAGTGTGGCAGTAGCGCCGGAGCTGATTTAAAACTTGTTTGCTAAAATTATTTCCGAATTTTATCACAACATAAAAGCTCACCACAATCCGAAATTTTACTGACTTTAGTGACATCCAGAGAACGAAATTAAATTTTACATAGTAATATTAGCTACGCCAGAATGAAGATTTCAGATAAATTTTGAGTTTTGTAGATAATAAGAAAAATACTCTGAATTGCATTGTTTTCACCTATTGGGCAAATTAAACGAAAAGAAATAGTGATTCGCCATTCAAGGCTGGGCTAGGCGGAATTCAACAAAGGGAGTATCCACCCACCCAGTCCAAACTTTTTCTATTGGCCGACTTTCAATCGACTCCCCAGCAAGATTTTTCTTCGGTATGGTATCACTCGTATTGTAATACTGGAAGCGGAAGTGATATATAGCCTTTCTCAAAAAGGTGAGGTACGAATTTTGCCCTGGAAAGCTTGACAATACAGGGTTTCTGTATACCTCATTTATCTGAGAACCGCTATATACCTGGCTTGAGTTGGTCAAAAGAGCAATAGCCACCATAGCCGCTAGAGACACCAAGCGAAAATTGGCTATGGTTAGTCCAGAAAAGGCTGATATGTGGAAAAAATGTCACACTTTTTCCAGGTGTGACTAACAGAAAGTCAGATTCTTCAGGCCCTCTCATCCAGTCGTTAGCATAGCCTCTTCGCTGTACCTTACCATCTGGCATTATAAGTTCAGGGTAAAAACTGCCATAAAAGCTGAAGTAATCCGATCGCACACAGACCAAAGAAACCGGATTTTTCCCCACACCGCAATTACCAACTTTTCCTACTTCATTAAAGCAGCACCACGGTTGTAAAGTTCCCGCGCATAATCAGTCCAAGTTCCCTGTCCCCAATAGCGGAAACAGCTTGTTTGAACTAACAAATTGTAAAGCAAAGCTTGTTGGTATTCAAACTGCTTGGTAACGGCGGCATTTTGTTGTACCAACGGGTCGTACTTTTGGTGAAATGCTGCGCTGAGTTGATTCATCGGTTCCAAGACGTTTTCGTAGCCTTTCACCCAACTCAAATCGTTTGTCCAAGAAGCACCATCCATGTGAAAATTGTGGTCTGTTTGCTTGAGTTGCCCGATCGCACTTTCCACCTTTTCCGGTGTCGTACTATCAGGATCCACTAATTGCCAGATTTTGTGCTGGTTAATCCCCTGACAAATCGGATAATCATCAGGATTAACCCCCGCAGCCTCAATTATCTCCAAATATTCAGTACCGTTTAAACCGACAACACCAGATTTTCCGCCACCTTGTTCCCGGTTTTCGTGCCAAGCTTTCATAAAAGCACTGGGGAATTCATTCATCATCACGCCGCCATTTTCGCCATCAGCAATCTGAGTGACTAAAGAAGGAATTGTAATATTGCCAATTTGCTGTTTATTCCGTCCTTTCGCTTCATAATACGGCTGCATTTGACCGACCAATTTTGTATCAGAACCTTGGGTTTTAATCAAAGCCGTGATACTGATGGTTTCGCCGTGAGAATTGCGCGCCATCAAACGGTTGGGAATGTATTTTTGGTCTTGGGACAATCCCGAACCATCAATATTTTCTACAGAATGTTCCTGCACCATCAGCCAGCGGTAGCCGCATTCTTTCAAAGCTTTGATGTATTCATAAAGCGTGTCAGGATGATTGGGAAAGTGCATTTCTGGGGGCGAAAAACCTTTGACGCGCTTTAGGGCATCGATGCCAAAAATGGCGGCAAAATGATGTTGCCATGCTTGAATGTGGAGTTTGATGTCGGGAATGGGAGTCGAAGGAATAACGGCATGACTCCACATTGTCCCCAGCCATTCTACGTGAGGTTGATATTGTGGATCGCAGGTAATGCGCTTGAGATTATCAAAAATATCGTCACGTCCCATTTGGCGCAATCCCCACAATAAATTGCCCGAATAGTCAAGCATAATGCGCGGGTTGCAACCTTCAGCAATCAGTTGGGGAATGAATTCTCCCATGCGGGAATAGCACCAAGCGAAGACTCCGGCGTTGTGATTGTCTCCTTGGTTGGGATGTTCAAACATATTCTGAAGATTGCAGATTAGTTCGCCGTTTGCACCAGCCGGAATTGTGGGTTGGTGCATATGGAGGGCGCAAGCGAATCCGGCTTGAATGTTTTCGAGGCGCAGATTTGTGGTAGGTAGAAAGACTGGTTCGTTGCTATTGGCTGCGGCACTAATTTCTGCTTCATGGCCGCAAATATTGGGTAATCCTGAGTTGATTTCTTGTAAAATGGGTGAATTGGGAGATTGTGCGATCGCAGGCATAAAACTTTCCTCAATATTTGTGGAGCGGTACTGTCTGCTATTGCTAAAATAGCGGTAAAATTTAAGGGTAGCAGAATCTGCCTGCCAAAGCATTTATCCTGGATTTTATTCTGTTTTTAACCGATCGCAAAAATGCTTAAATGTGGAACAGTCTAACTAACCTGCGACTGCTGTCGCCGTCCATACCAGCACTTGTGAAAGTAATGGTTTTTTTCTTAACTTGGACTTGTCTATGGTTGCCGATCGCCATTATGGTCGCGATCGCCCTGAAATGGCAACCACCCCAACCCTTGGGAAACAAAAAACTACCATTAGTAGCCTCCCTCTACCTCCTAGTCCCCTTCATTTTATGGGCGACAACCTGGATAGAAAGCGTGTCATTTGCCGACTGGGGTTTGTTTTGGCAACCCACAACCTTAATCTCTGCACTCCTAGGATTAGGATTAGGGGTAGTCAGCTTAGCCATTTTATTTGGGTTACAATTAACTTGGGGTTGGCTCGAACTACAAAACAGCGAAGTTGAAACCAAAACTAGCGAAAAAATCCTTAATCCTTGGGCTGCAATTCTCAACCCTTCTACTCTCCTGATTTTATTGTTAGCACTGTGGATTAGTGCCACAGAAGAGTTAATCTTTCGCGGCTGTTTGCCAAATTTACTGCAACAAGATTACTCAATAATCATAGCAGCAGCGATCGCCAGTTTCATTTTCGCGATCGCCCACCTGATCTGGGCCCCTAAAGAAACCATACCTCAACTTCCTGGGTTGTGGCTGATGGGGATGGTTTTAGCCTTAGCTCGCGCCGTAGATAATGGTAGTTTAGGTATGGCGATCGGACTCCATGCAGGCTGGATTTGGGGGATAACCATCGTCGATACAGCTCAACTAATTAAGCCTAGCCAAAGGGTTCCTGAATGGATTACAGGAATAGCCGAAAAACCCTTAGCTGGTGCGGCCGGAATTATGTTATTACTAACAACAGGAACTGTACTATTTGTGATGGAAAAAGGAATCGGCTAGGATTTATGGCAAATTTGGTTGTATCGGAATGATTTAACCACAGAGGGCGACCCCCCCCTGCCCCCCCCCCAAGGGGGGAAAGAGGAAGATAAGAGGGAGAAACTGGGTTTTTGTAAATCTGCTGAAATCTGCGGTTAAATCATTCCAGATTAATCTAAAAGGCGATCGATGGTAACTATCGAAACTGGCCGCAAGGAATCGAAACGAGTCAAATTTACTCCCTGCAAAGAACGCGATAACTGCACTTGCACAATGCGATAACTCCAGTGGGGCTCCCGACGCACCCGATCGCCCATCCAGCTCAACACAGTAGCAATATCTTCCAAAACATCCAAAACTAGCACGATGGAACCCCCAGGGAGCAGCCGCAGGGCGCAAACACCCAAAATTTTAGTCAATCCTGGGCCACTACAGCCAATAAAAATTCGGTGCGGAGGACGCAAGCGGTGCAAGATTTCCGGGGCGGTGCCGTGAATCGAGAGCAGATTTTGCAGCCGAAAACGGGTGCAGTTGAATTCGATCGCAGAGGTACCAGAAACTGTTTGTTCGATCGCATAAACCTGAGACTGGGGGAATAAGCGAGCAATTTCGATCGACACAGCGCCATTCCCAGCACCCACATCCCAAACCACCTGTTCTCGTTGCAAAGCCAATTGCGCTAATACTAACACCCGCACTTCCCGTTCTACCGTCAAACCAGGGCGATCGCCACAACCAATAAAAGCCCCATCCGGTATACCCAACAAAGGCAACTTTTCCAAATCCAAAGATGCCGCCTCCATCTGGGACTCCCGCAGCATCACCACCACACTCAGGGGTGCAAAAGACTCTTCCAGCAAAGCTGACAGAGGTCTCGACCCCACCCGCTCGTTCGTAGACCCCAAATTTTCACAAACCCAAAATTCGTAGCGTGTAGGCAAATCTAGAGCTTGCACCAAATTTGCCAGTGCAGCCGGAGTGTGAATTTCATCCACTAGCGCCGCAATCTTCTCGACACCGAGTTTAAGTTTTGCCGTCAATTCCTCAAAATAAAGTCCCTGGGAACCCACAAAGTGTGCATCTTGCCAAGGAATTTGCAAGCGATTAAAAGCCAACTGCACGCAACTGACATGGGGGTGAAAAATCAATTTTGCTGCTGGTAATTGAGCAATTAACAACTTTCCCCAGCCGTAAAACAGGGGGTCGCCCGCCACCAAAATTACAATGTGTTGCTCCGAGGCTCTAGAGGGCTGTGAAAAAGTCTCTCTATCTGGCTCTAGATTCGCATTTAATGCCAGCCAACGCCGAATTTCTAGAATTACGGTGTTCAAATCTTCTAACACCCAGCGCTCGCAGGATTCCTGGGGAAAATAACTTAAATGGCGATCGCTCCCTACTAGCAGAGCGGCCATTTCTACAACCTGCCGTGCCGATGCACTCAGCCCAGCAGCTCCATCTAAACCTATACCAACTACGTGTACTGTCACTTTTTCAGCAAAAATCAAAAAACTAGACTAGCTAATTTTTCCTGATTAATTATATTTTTGTACTGGAATTTGTTGCCAAGCCCAAATAATTAAACCATTTAATGGACAATGGGGAGAATGGGAGAGGGGGAAAATCAACCCTCTCCCTTCCTTCCCCGTTGGTTAAAACTCAAAAACAGGCCAGTCTGGTTCCCGATAATAGCGATTCATGTCGTCAAACTTCCGCAGTTCGGCTCGGTGTACGGAGAGTTCTTGCGGCGTGTCCAGCCATCGATCGTTTAACTCCGACAGCAAAGCACACAGGCGATCGCGGTCTAGGTTGGGCCCGGTGTCCCCGAAATAGCCCAGGGTAATGTGTGCTGTAAAGTGATATTGCTGTTCAATTCCCAAACCAATTAAATCGGGATTTTGATAGATCGATCGGCGCAACTCTAGAATTTGCTTGTAAGAGTTTTCGTCCGTCGGTGCAACACAAACACCTATAGCTCTAGTCATTACCATAAAACCCAGCACTATCCAACGAATGGAAGTACCGCCAGCCTGGACTGGTTTTGCAACTTCAAAACCATCGGCCATGCGCGATCGCAATTGCAGCTCAAATTCAGGATTTTTATCCGAGGCATCCTGAAAAGCACTGCTCCAAATCAAATCTGCCACCGTTACATGGAAGCTATCGGGAGGTAGTGGGATCAAGGAACCCGGATGAAGTTCCTGCAATAGCCGTTGTTGACAAGAGTGCAAGTTCTCATAGAGTGCTGCATTTTCTCCATCTTCCCCCGCCGGTGGCGTAATCACCGAATAGCCGGGAAAAGGCACGGCAACTTTGACACCAGTTTCGTCCAATTTAAACTTGGGAGATTCCTGGATGTGCTCTACTTGGGACTTGTAGGAGTCCAGCAGCGTCAGTCGCGCTACCCTATTTACATAAGCTTGATAAGTATCGTCCAATCTCCATTTCCTCGTGCTAATTAATAGCTTTGGGCACTTACCCGACTTGAAAACTGTTAGGACTTGCGCGCCCAGAGCGAAAAATCTATGTTTGAGATTCCTTCGTGCTGTTGAGTGTGACAGAAGTTGTCACCATCGCACAAATCCTAACTTTTAAATTCTAGATTTTCGACAATAGTGCAAGATGTAAAAATTATCGAATAGAATCTTTAACTATTCCCAACAAAGTTTATATAATACACCATTCTGGGGTGGCTTTATGCTAGAAATGCAAATTTACCTTTTTTGGGGAGAAGACGAGTTTGCGATGGGGCAAGCTGTGACCAGTTTACGCCAAAGTGCCGTCGATCCCAACTGGGCTAGTTTTAACTATGACAAGATTATGGCCGATCGCGCCGAGGCTGTCGTTGAAGGACTCGATCGAGCTTTGACACCACCCTTTGGTACCGGCAGTCGTTTTGTCTGGCTGGCCAATACCACTGTCACCCAACAATGTTCTCCAGAACTTTTAGCCCAATTGGAACGGACTCTGCCAGTTATTCCCGACTCAACCGTGCTGCTGTTGACATCGGTCAAAAAACCAGACAGTCGCCTCAAATCTACCAAGTTACTTGCCAAGTCCGCCCAAGTGCGGGAGTTTTCGCCGATTCCGCCTTGGAATGACAAAGAATTAGCTCAGCGGGTGCGTCAAGTCGCCGGGGAAATGGGTGTAAAGTTGACCGCCACGGCGATCGAATTTTTGGCAGAATCGATCGGTAGCGACACTCGACAGTTATACAGCGAACTCGAAAAATTGCGACTATTTGCCGGGAACCGCACCCAACCTTTGACCCCGGAAGATGTGGGCAAATTGGTCAACTCTCACGCCCAGAATACTTTCCAGCTAGCCGATGCAATTCGCCAAGGAGATACCGAGGAAGCCTTGGATTTATTGGCCGGTTTAACCGGCCGCAACGAGCCTGGATTAAGGATTGTGGCAGGATTGACGGGTAAGTTTCGGATTTGGCTGTGGGTGAAAGCAATGATCGAATCGGGCGATCGGGATGACAAAATTGCTCAAGCTCTAGACCTCGGCAATCCCAAACGAGTATACTACTTTCGCCAAGAAGTCAAAAACGCCAGCTTAGAAAAACTCCAAAAAACCTTACCCTTACTGCTAGAATTAGAAGCCTCTTTAAAGCGGGGGCGAGAAGAAAAATCAACCCTCCAAACCAAAGTTATAGAAATTTCCAGCTTGTTTCGCTAACGGGCAAAAAATTAATTAGACATCTCCCATAATTATTGTGGAACAGGCATCCCTTCGACCCAACGACTGCGTTTATCCTGAGCGTAGTCGAAGGGCTCAGGACACCGCCTGCCTGTTCAAAACCTGCTTTTTAGGAGATGTCTATTGTTAATTGTTATCTGAGTGAAGCCATTCACTTTCTTCTGCAAGTAAACTCCCAATCTCAAACCTTTACAACACCCTAATAATAAGTAAATATTATTACATAAGTGTTAAATAGACACAATTTCTCTCTTTTGTGAATATTGTGTAAAATTAGCTTGTGTGCCAGAGTACCAATTTCATTTCCAGCAGTCCTTTTAACGCTTTTGACAACAACTAATCCTAAACGCCGGAACTCATATTTTTTTATAAAGATTGTGTAAAATTAACTTCTTTGTAACAGAGAAATATCTAGTTTAGCCTTAGTTTTGGATACAAAGTGAATTCCAAAAAGCTCCGTATAAATCCTGTATCCATATCCAAATATTCATGGTAATTTTAGTGCATCAGTTCAAGTGCTAGCTATCAATTAATTAATCAGGGAAATCTAATGAATAGTTATGAACTATGGTCAAAAACACGTTCTGATTTCTGCGCTGATTGTTCCGTAATCCAGAGGGCGAAATTATGAAGCATTTTTTCCTGTTTATACTGACTTTAATTTTTTCTGTGACAATAGCACTAAGCTCTATTTTACCTGGAGTTACTGCCTATAACGAGGGGAAAATCGAGAAGATAGCTGATTTAAGACAAGAGCATACCGTATCAAACAGTCGCTACTCTGTCAGCGGCGATAGACAGGGTAAAGTGACTGTCAAAGATGCTATTTCTTCTGAGGTAATTCGCACCTTTCAAATGGATATTCGGGCCGTTGTTTGGAAGAATTTTCTTTTGAATGGTGGCAAGACTATTGCTGCTTCGCAGATAAACCATACTGTTTTCTGGGATTTAGCGACAGGTAGAGAAATTCGTCGCTTTCCGCAAAGAATCTATGGTTTTTCTCACGATGAAACTAAGTTTTTTACTTGGAGATTGTGGGACGGAAATTTTCACATACTTTTGTACTCTTATCCTGACATGAGCCTGTCATGTAAAATGTTAAGCTCCCCGGCAGGAGGACCAGATAAATTTAAGTTTTCACCAAACGATCGTTTTCTGGTTGTTAGTTTTCATAGCAGAGTCCCTTTAAGTGATGAAGACTACATTAATCCACCCAGGTATGTATCATCAGTGAGACTTACAAATATTTTCAATCTTCAAAAGTGTGAGGTGATTGAAGAGTTTTCTAAACTTTTAAACGGAGGTTTAGGTGAATTTTCTCAAGACTCAAAATTCTATGTTGTTGATGAAGTTTCTATTGTAATTAACCAGAGGATAGCTTGGGTTTCTTGCAATTTTAACCTAAGCAACTATCAGCTAGAAAATTGTAATAAGATTCAGCAACCATAACCAAATAAGCAGAGGTTCGCCCAATGAATAATTACCTAACTCAAATCGCCAAGACAATCGTGAAACTAGGAGGATTAGCCACCTTAATTAATGTTTTGAATCCGCTCAGCACTTCGGGAGCGCAGATTGGTTTTGATGTAATAGTAAAAAATGAAAAAATTGGTTCTATTGATGTTAAAAGCATTAATAATAATGCCACACTACAAAGTAATTTCCTGGTTACGAAGAATAACTGGAATCTCACGCAGTTAGCATCAGACCTAGGAGTAGATCATTTCAATTGGCTTCAAATTATCGTCAATAATAGTTCGCCGGATTATCAACTTCCCCAAACATTCATCGATCCTCAACTCGGCGGTCAAGGAACTTTATGGGCAGATAATCTACCTTGGTATCTTAATGAAGTACCAAACCCCCCTGTTATTGCCCAAACTCCAGATGGTAGTCAAAAATTGCTTCTACTTAATGAACCATTCACAGATACCAATGGCAACGGACAATGGGATATAGGCGAACCATTTACCGATGTAAATGGTAATGGCAAATGGGATCCAGCCAAGTTATCTCCGCCCACTTTCACACCCCAAATAGCAATCAAAGTGAATTGGACTTTTCTAGCCAAGGACAGCAACTCACACTTCTAGATTCTCCAGGTATTAGTTTTACGGCTAAAACATTTCTTGTCGGTGATTTTGGCAACAAAACTTATGATTTCTTGGCTGGTTTTTCGTGGTCTTCGTTCTTAGGTTCAAATGGTTCTACGCAAGTTGGGAATTTCAGTGAAGGTGCATTATTTACTAAGGACTATGCCGATCGGGTTGAGCAACAGTTCGGGTACAAAAAGGTTGACAAATTACCCACTTATTTGTTTCCCAGCACCTTGGGAGCGGGAAAAGTTGACCCTTTTGATCTATCAGGACTTCAAGCATCAGCACCTTTTGTCGCCTGGACTAATAACTTTCCCGGTGTCAACCCACCCAAGAAACCAGACACAATTTTAGGAGCGTTTAACCAATCGGGAAATCTGATTGCGGTGAATGACGACGGTGGGCCGTTTGGCAGCAATTGGGGTTCAGGGATTAAAAGTTCTGTAAACAATGACGGTTCTCTCAAACTCAAGGTGAGTGGCTACAACGACTTCAACTTCGATCGGCGTAATGACTTTAGCGGCGGCCCATGTAACGGCGGTAGCGGTGGTGGTGGATGTGTACGAAATGCACCACATCCTCAAGTTGGAAAATATGACTTAGCTGTCAAAATGAATCAAGATTACCTTCCTTCTCGCAGTAGCGTTTCTGCATCTTCAAGTAACGTTGCTAGGAATATAAGAACCTTAGCTGCTAGGAATATAAACCAGGAAATGTCTTTTTCCTCCATCGACGTTTCTGACATAGCAAGCCTTTACAGCGACGACTTACCAAACGAAAAAGCTTCATCTCAAAAAGCCGAGGAGGATGCCCTCGCCGCCGCAGCCGTTCCCGAACCCACTACTGCATTAGGAACTTTATTAGCCCTCGGTATACTGCCTGTAATTAAAAGATTCAAAAACCAGAAAAACCAAAAATAGTCAAGTCAGGGTTTAAGTTGTTGTCTGTCTGTCAACTCATTAATCAGGGAAATCAAAGGCATCGTTATGAACTACGGCGAAAAACATTACTGTGATAGATTTGACTGTCTTCACCCGCCCAAGCTAGCTTGTAATCAGTTTTGTATCAGTTGCAGTCGAACAATTGGGCATTATCGCACCAGGGAATTGAAGTCTGAGTTTGTGCAGGTAACGAAGAAGGAACTTGCTCTTCAAGAACGCTTACCTCCTCGTTAAAGGCTGAATTTAACTTACGGTTATCTCCCTAGCAGACGGCAGAGTATACCAGACGATTATTGGTCAAAACCTTCTCATACTTGGCCGACTCCGCCACCAAAAAAGAATGATTGTGAGCCTGTGTTGGGATATTACAAGTATACTTTGGTTGAATATCCCGGAGATTCGAGTGGGAGTTGGAGGAAATTATTTTGGCTGATGGTATTTGGTGCGGCGGTTTGGTTCTGGTTTTTCCGCTGATTTTCTGGTAATCCAGAGGGCGAAATTATGAAGTATTTTTTGCGGTTTTTCTTGGCTTTAATTCTTTATGGGGTACTGACACTTAGCCATCCCCAAAAAATAGTGGCAGAACTTGCCTATTGGAACGGGGAGAAATTAGTAAGCATGACAGATAGAGATTTGGCAGATAGCAATGCCTTTGAAATAGATGGTGTCCACTTTAAAACTATACTAACAGACCGCGTTATTCCCGAAGAGGCGCTTTCTGTACCACCGGAAAAACATCTGTTTAGGATTCCCGATAAACCGGACGGTGAAACAATATTTTTCCCGACACTACGCATCACCAATCAGACCAAAAATAATATTTTGTTTGGTCGTTTTGGAATCATCAAACTATCTCTTTGCCGACCTGACGGTGAACTAACAAAAGTCGGCGATTATTATGCAGTGAGCCTTTCTATGAATCCAGCATCTGTTGGTTCTGTCCTAGCTAAACCCGGAGATAGTGTCAATTTTTCAACGGGTGTAAAATTATTCTGGAAAAATCGTAAACTTACACTGGAGTATGGTCACATTTCTAGTAATGTGTTTTACTTCGACAATATCCAGCCTGGGGAATACAAAATTCAATTGACCTACGATAATCAGAGTGATGAGGTCGATTGGAATGATAACTCACCATTCTCAATAATAATCGAAGGCGAACTGCATTATTTTACCCCAGAACAAAAGCCACCCAGAGTTGTCTGGAAAGGTACAGCTACTACTCCCTTTGTGAAATTTCGGATAGCTCAGTAGTAAACATAAACCCTGGTATTCAGAACCAAATATTTATGCTATTTTTAGTGCATAATTTCAAGTGTTAGCTATCAATTCATTAATCACGGAAATCGAATGAATAGTTATGAACTACGGTCAAAAACACCGCAGCGAAAAGAATTACTTCGACCAATCTCAATCTCCTTAACTAAAAAAGCTCGCACGTAACGAGTCTTAGATCAATTGCCATCAAACAATAGAAGCCTTTCCAACCTTTGATTTGAAGTCGGGGTTTGTGCAGGTGATGCAAAAGAACTTGCTCTTCAAGAAAGACTTAAAAACCGGAAAAGCCAAGAATAGCCAAGTCAGCGTTTAAGTTGTTGTCTGTCTGTCAACTCATTAATCAGGGAAATCAGGAGAAAAGATGATATCTAAAAAATCCCAAAAATTGAATAAATGCAATACATTTGAACAGATGAAATTCAGCTAGAATACGAATACAACTGCCTGAGTATAGTTTCCAATAATAAGAGGACAAACATCATGACCATAGATTCAAATAACAACAACGCAATAGAAGTAAGTGGCATTAATATGGAAATTATGCTGCCTGACCCTACGGCGCTAACCATCCCTGAAAACAGATCGGGCATCACGCCTCCTATAGAATTATATATTCATATTACCAATAACACTTCAATGTCTTTCCACTTCAACCTCTCTGGAACCTTGATTCCAGAAATTGTAACATCCGAGGGTCAAGCATTACAGCGGCAATTAGTTAACGAAAAGCCAGAATCTGAAGTTCAACCGAACAGATATAGAACAGGATGGGCGGGCAGATTGACTCAATTCATATCGAACTTAAACTTATCGCAGGAGTGCTACGAAACCAGAGAAATTAATTATATGTTAGTTGAGCCTAGAGAATCAAAAACCCTCCCGCTCGACGCAAGTCTTGCCTGGGAAGATAACTTACTTGCACTTAAAATTTCTACTAGGTTTGGATTTTTCGAGTCGATAAAACTTCACAACTTCTGGTTGTTTGAGGCACTATTGCCTGGAAATTACCAAATTAGGTTTATCTATCAACACAAATGTGTAAACAGAGTAATACCTGAGATAGATCCTCTCGAAATAACAAATGTAGAATAGATCGAGTCAGAACTATTGATTACCCCTTTTGTAAATCTTCGCTTGGTTCAACCTGTAGAAGCAGACAGCAATGCTGTGGAAATGGATGGTGTTCGCTTTGAAATTTTAGTACCAGAGCGAGTTTTAAGCATACCCAAAAACAATTTAATACATAAACTTCTGTACCTAATGAAATTTTTATCACCTATATCAATTTACTACTCCTCCTTTATAATCCCCGTGCAGATTGGTATTCGGATTACCAATAATACATCTACTCCCCTTAGATTTAGCTTTTATTTCACCTTGTTTCTAGAAATTATGGGAGTAGATGGACTAATTCCATTCGGAGATGGGTGGATTCGCGCTAGCTGCCTCTCTAATTCTGATATTCTTTCCGTTATGCCCGGAGAGGATATTACCTTCTTTCCAGAAACAGAAATTTTTGGGCTTTGGGAAGATAAATTTGGAGTGAGAATTACTACCGGAAATGGTGACATATTGACTTTTGAACCTCTAACTCTAGAAACATACCAAGTTCGGCTTAGATATAGCAGCCAGCAATCAATGGTTAAAATATACGAGTCTGTAGAAACATACACGACTTTAGATATCTGGAGCGGTCAAATATCAACTCCCTTTGTAGACTTTCGCTTAGTGCGTTCTTGAATAGAGATTGAAGTGAAAGAGTCTATTTCATTTGATTCTCCTCAAAAGCTGATATTTCGTTTAAACCTCATACGTCTAGGAGTCAAAACCATGTTATTTCGACAATATAACCAAGTTTTGTTGACATCATTCTTGATAGTTGGATTGACGGGCAGAGCAAGTATTGCTTTTAATATTATTCCCCCAAATCCCGGTGCTACCAGGTTTTATAGGCCTGAATCTATTTACCAAATAGATAAGAATCGAGAAAGCAGAACGGAGATAGATATGGGGTTATGGTCGGAGCCTCTGCCCCATGGTGGAACGTCTACTTTTAAAAATGCTCTTTCATTATGGTCGTCTTTTAAGTCTGAACAAGGTCGGTCTGGTTGGTCTTTTAATGCAGCCGCAGAGGACTTAAAGGGTAGTTTTGAGGTAATAACTTATCAAGCTTGCAGTCCTAAGGATGGGTGTGGTGGGGCTAGTACGTCTATCAGTGACATAAATGAAACTTATCGAGGAGTAGGCTCTCTTTTTCACTTAAAGTATCATCCAGGAAAGGGCGATCCTCAACCAGGTGAAGGTAAACTTCATTGGATTCAGATGGTGCAAGCTAACTACGGTAGCAATGTAGCAGGTGCATCTCTGATACATGGTGTTCCTTTCATCGATAATTTTAATAGAAAACAAAATCCCTACTACGACCGTCCAAACTCTACTGTTGCAGGTGAAGACTTCTTTATGGATCGACCATATAATGATGTGGCTACCAGAAACAATTATTTCAAAGCGCAACTCTACCTAGTTCAAGAGACCTTGGACTTCGACGCCTTGGACTTCGACACCTTGGACTTCGACACCGTGGACTTCGACACCTTAGACCTCATCTCCACTAGGGTCAACATCATCAACTGTCGTTATCTCAACATCAACAACAACTACTACAACATCACCCTCACCCTTTCAGCGGCCCAGTTCACCAATTCGCGCTGCCAGAGCCAACACAGCTTTTGGTATTGATAGCGATGCCACAGACCTAGCAAATATCAGCAGTGAGTTACTTGAAGACCCAGAACTATCATCAACGGACAGCAGTTTGAACAATGCAAACCTAGCTGGCGTCAGTCGTGATTTACTTGAAGACTCAGAACTATCATCAACAGACAGCAATCAAAACCAAGTAAATTTAGCCGACATCAGCAGCGACTTACTTGAAGACTCAGAATTATCATTAACAGACAACAATTCTAACCAAGTAGATTTAGCAGGCATCAGCAGCGACTTACTTGAAGACCCAGAATTATCTTCAACAGAAAACGATGAAAATAACGCAGATATAGGAAGCATCAGTGCCGATTTACTTCAAGACCAAGAACTATCTTCAGAGGATAACAATTCTAACCAAGTAGATTTAGCAGGAATCAGCGCCGACTTATTGGAAGACCCAGAACTATCGTATGTTGACGATACTCTCATCGCCACAACTCCAAAAGTCTCATCTAAAAACACCGAGGACGACGCACTCTCGGCAGAAGCCGTTCCAGAACCAACCACCGGATTAGGCACTTTATTAGCTCTAGCTGTATTGCCTGTAATTAAAAGACTCACAAACCGGAAAAGCCAAGAATAGCCAAGTCAGGGTTTAGGTTGTTGTCTGTCTGTCAACTCATTAATCAGGGAAATCAAAGGCATAGTTATGAACTACGGCAAAAAACAGTATCCATTGAAAGTTTTTAGCTGCCAAAGTCAAGATTTTCTCTTAAATCTTCCTTCAGGCGTAGATAATATTACTAGGTAAAATCTGATTTCGTTCTCTGGATGCCACTCAATTCAGTAAATGTTCGGATTGTGGTGAGCTTTGATACTGTGATAATGTTTGGAAATAATCTCAGTAAACTTCTTTTAAATTAGCGTAGGCGCTACTTAGGGACGCTATTTGCCCTAGCTATATTGCCTATAGTTAAAAGATTCAAAAACCGGAAAAGCCAAGAATAGCCAAGTCAGGATTGAGGTTGTTGTCTGTCTGTCAACTCATTAATCAGGGAAATCAAAGGCATCGTTATGAACTACGGCGAAAAACATTACTGCAACAATTTTCATTGTCCTCACCCTCTCAAGCTGACTTGCAATCAGTTTTGTATCAGTTGTAGTCGCACAATTGGGCCCCATCGCACCAGAGAACTGAAGTCCGAGTTTGTGCAGGTAACGCAGAAGGAACTTGCTCTTCAAGAACGCTTACCACCTCGTTCAAAGCTAAATTTAAGTTACGGTTATCTGCCCGGTAGAATGCGGAGTACGCCAGACGATTATTGGCAGTCATCTACCCGTACTTGGCCGACTCCTGCACCGAATAAGAATGATTGTGAGCCTGTGTTGGGATATTACAAGTATACTTTGGTTGAATATCCCGGAGAGTCGAGTGGGAGTTGGAGGAAATTATTTTGGCTGATGGTATTTGGTGCGGCGGTTTGGTTCTGGTTTTTCCGCTGATTTTCTGGTAATCCAGAGGGCGAAATTATGAAGTATTTTTTGCGGTTTTTCTTGGCTTTAGTAATTTCTGCGATCGTGGTAGTAACCTATGGAAGTATACAAGCTGTTGGCAATGAAAATTCACAAGTTGAAAAGGTAACAAACATGGCATCTAGAAAATCTAAGCGCAGCAAAAAATTTCAACAAGATGGCCTTCAAATGAAAGAAAATAGCCTTCTACTTGAAATCAGATGGCTAGAAAAAGCGGCACTATCCATCCCCGAAAACAAGCCAGGTGCTACTGCTCCATTGAGCTTTTTTATTCGCTTTACCAATAATACACAAGCCCCTGTTCCTTTCCTACATTATGGTGCTTTAATCCCAGAGATATTCGGGCCCTCTGGTCAAGCACTGCACCGAAGAGAACCGATAAATAGGCAAGTTGGAAGCGGGGAATATCATGGCTCCTTAGTTGGAGTCGGAGAGCAGACACACACCTCTCTGGAGGGAAGACTGTCTTGGCAACAAAATTCACTGCAACTGATATTACATAACCCAATTTACGATGGAATCCCTATTGACCTCGATCAATCTTGGTCTTTTGATACTTTGGGACCCGGAGCCTATCAGATTCGATTCATTTATGAAACTCCTACTGGGACAATATTATGCCCAGATCCCGTCACTTTTATTGAGACTACACAAGAAATTGGAACAGAAGTAACTGGCAATCAGTTGGCAACTCCCTTAGCTAAATTTCACCTAATTCAACCTGTTGGGTTGAATAATAGTGCAGTGGAAGTAGATGGTATTCGTTTTGAAACTTTCATACCAGAGCCATTGTTAACCCTACCAAATAAGAATGACAATTCATACCAATCTGTACAGATTGGTATCCGGATTACCAATAACACACCAACCCCATTTTACTTCAGCTTTTACGGCAGTTTTTACCCTTACTTGGTAACGCCAGATAGTGAGGTGAAGGGGGGAGGCTATGCTAACGACTGGATGAGAGGGCCTGAAGAATCTGACTTTCTGTTAGTCACACCTGGAAAAAGTCTGACATTTTTTCCAGATATCAGCCTTTTCTGGACTAATCATAGCCAATTTTCGCTTGGTGTCTCTAGCGGATATGGTGGCTATTGCGGTTTTGAGCAACTCAAGCCAGGTATATATCACTTCCGCTTCCAGTATTACAATGCGAGTGATACGATATCGAAGAAAAATCTTGCTGGGGAGTCGATTCAAACTCGGCCAATAGAAAAAGTTTGGACTGGGTGGGTGGATACTCCCTTTGTTGAATTCCGCATAGCATAGCCCAGCCCTGAATTGTAAATTAGTATTACCACACTCTTAGGATAAAGCAATAAGGAGGAAAAGCATCATGACCATAGGAGAATCAAGTGACAAAAATGCCGTTGAAGTAGATGGCATCCGGTTTGAAACAATCCTGTCAGACCGTCTGTGGACTGTCCCGATAAAAAGAACTAAGCAAGACGATCATACATCTGTAGTGTTAGGTTTTTCCATCACTAACAATACTTCAACTCCCTATTATTTTAGTGGTTTCCAATTTGTTCCAGAAATTATAACATCAGATGGTCAAAATATTAATCCTGGTTATCAGGCAGATGGAGTAGGAGTACGTGACGCATCCGATCTTCACTTAACTATGCCGGGGAAGTCTGTAACTTGTTCTCAAACCGCTCAGTGTTATTGGGAGCGAAGACATCCAAAAAAAAGAAAGCAGGATAGAGATTTAAGGCTTTTTATGCCTTTTACCAACCGTGAACATTGGAAATTTCATCTACCATCTACGGGTAATTATTCGATTAGATTCAAATACGAAGTAACTAATGAGGAAGTAAACTGCTATGACGATTTAATAGATAAACAGTGCTTAAAAATGGTATGGATGGGGCAAGTTTTTACCCCTTTCATAGAGTTTTGCATAGTGTAACCAGTAACCAAAAAGTAAAAATGAATCTAATTAAGGATTTACGCCTGATAATTAGCACTTCGTATAAACATAACTGATTGAGGATACATAATGGCGACAACACAAACGATCGTAATGTTTTTAGCAACACCCTTATTAGTTACATTCATGAGTCAAGAGGCTATGGGTTTCAGCCTGAGTTTTGTAGCAAAAGGAGCGCGAGATTTATACCTTCCAACTCAGTCTGTCACTTATATGCAAGGGAATGAAGAAATAACTATCAACACCAGACTGGATCCATATAAAATAACAGAAATGCCACGTGGCGGGACGATAACTTTGCAAAATCTGTTAGAGGCTTATAGGATATCAGCTTATAATAATTCCGGTCGTACACAGATTTGGAATTTTACTAAAGCGGATAAAGACTTAAGAGGAAATGTAGAAGTATTAAACTATTATGCTTGTACTTTCAATATTCCCTGTAAATATCCAAATCTACCAAATGTAACAACACCTAATCCACCTGTTTCAACCGGAGTGGGAGCTGGGATTGAGTTGAATTACCGGCGAGGTAGAGGTGATACAACACGAGACCTTCGTTGGATTCAGTGGGTAAACACTAACCACCCGGCTCATGTGAAGCAACATGACAATAAAGTGTCAAAATACCTTGACAATGTAGGCCGTGAAAACACCCCTTTCTATCCAGGAAGTACCGAAAGATTGGCAGACAGAAGCTATAGAGAAGATCCCCTAAACGAGCATTATTGGATTGCTGAAGCTTACTTAGCTGACATAGAGACATTCAGCAGAAAAGATAAAAACCAACTAACTATTACGGAAACGAACGTTAGGATTTACAACGGAATACGGTGGGGCTGGAAAAACAAAGTAACTCGTCGTCGCAAACAGCCAGTACCGGTTCCCGTTCCCGTTCCAATTCCAACTCCAAAGCCAATCCCGTTTCCCATTCCCATCCCATCCATACCTAAGATACCCAACTTAGGTGAACCTGTCGCTAGTAGTGCTAGCGGCGGCGGTGGCATAGGCTATGTAGCAGTATCACCATCACCAACACCCAGACCAATACCATCGCCAACACCCAGACCAATACCATCACCAACACCCAGACCAATACCATCGCCAACACCTCGACCAAGCCCGTCACCAACACCTTGGACTTCGACACCTTGGACTTCGACACCTTGGACTTCGACACCCTGGACTTCAACACCTTGGACTTCAACACCTTGGACTTCGACACCTTGGACTTCGACACCTTGGACCTCATCTCCACTAGGGTCAACATCATCAACTGTCGTTGTCTCAACATCAACAACTATTACATCATCCTCACCCTTACCCAAGCCCAGTTCGCCAGCAACCCGTCCAGGTGGGCGTCCGATTCAGGCGGCTCCCCTTTCTGCGATATCAAAAGGTAATGCGACGAACTTGCGTTCAAGGTCACTTTTTGAGAGCGGTAGCAAAGCTAACACTGACTACTTAGCAGCAATCAGCAGCGACTTACTCGAAGACTCAGAACTATCATCAACTTCCAGCAATTTGAACAATGCGAAGGTAGCTGGCGTCAGTCGTGATTTACTTGAAGACTCAGAACTATCATCAACACACAGCAATCAAAACCAAGTTGATTTAGCCGACATCAGCAGCGACTTACTTGAAGACTCAGAATTATCATTAACAGACAACAATGAAAAGCAAGTAAATTTAGCTGGCGTCAGTCGTGATTTACTTGAAGACCCAGAATTATCTTCAACAGAAAACGATGAAAATAACGCAGATATAGGAAGCATTAGTGCCGATTTACTTCAAGACCCAGAACTATCTTCAGAGGATAACAATTCTAACCAAGTAGATTTAGCAGGAATCAGCGCCGACTTACTGGAAGACCCAGAACTATCGTATCTTGACGATACTCTCACCGCAACAACTCCAAAAGTCTCAGCTCAAAATACCGACGATGATGCACTCTCGGCAGAAGCCGTTCCAGAACCAACCACCGGATTAGGAACGCTATTTGCTCTAGCTATATTGCCTGTAATTAAAAGACTCACAAACCGGAAAAACCAAGAGTAATGAAAACCCTCTACACCATCCTATTTACTCTCAGTATCATCCTTGTCAACCCCTGGGGAAACAGCCGATGCTCGATAATTGCTGCCTTCACCCTCAGCATCGGAACAATTAGATGCTTTGAAAACTTATCTAGCAAGTCGCGAAGATTTGAAAGATGTTCCAGAGAGTATGTTAGAGGCAGCGCAGGGTTTGTTGGGTGGTGGCAAGAAAGTTTTCGCAGAATTCTAAGTATTAGCATCGCAAGTCAGGGCTCACTTACGTACCGATTTTCTGTAAGAGCGAAGGTCGTAAAGTAATCTCAAAGCCTTGTTAAACCGTTACAATGCGTCCAGGACAATAAGTGTTAAATAGACACAATTTCTCTCTTTGTGAAGATTGTGTCTATTTAACTTCTTCCTAACAGAAAAATCTCTAGTTAAGCCTAAGTTTCGGATACAAAGTGAATCCCAAAAAGCTCCGTATAAACCCTGTATCCATATCTAAATGTTTATGGTAATTTTAGTGCATCAGTTCAAGTGTTAGCTATCAATTCATTAATCAGGGAAATCTAATGAATAGTTATGAACTACGGTCAAAAACACCCCAGCAAAAAGAATTACTGCGACCAATCTCACTGTCCTCACCCTCTCAAGCTGACTTGCAATCAGTTTTGTATCAGTTGTAGTCGCACAATTGGGCCTCATCACACCAGGGAACTGAAGTCGGAGTTTGTGCAGGTAACAAAGAAGGAACTTGCTCTTCAAGAACGCTTACCGCCTCGTTCCAAGCTGAATTTAACTTACGGTTATCTGCCCAGCAGACGGCAGAGTATACCAGACGATTATTGGCCGTCATCTACCCGTACTTGGCCGACTCCTGCACCCAAAAAGAATGATTGTGAGCCTGTGTTGGGATATTACAAATATACTTTGGTTGAATATCCCGGAGAGTCGAGTCGGAGTTGTAGAAAGTTGTTTTGGCTGATGATAATTGGTGCGGCGGTGTGGTTCTGGTTTTTTCGCTGATGATTTGGTAATAAGTAATCGCACAGAATTAATTACATACAGCTTCTTTACGGAGGAAGGCTTGTAGCCAAAATTTTGTGTAATTAATTGTGTTCCACCACTTAAGGAACGCGATGAGGTATTTATTGCGTTTTTTAGTTTACTACTTTCCCACTAAAAACAGTATCCATTGAAAGTTTTTAGCTGCCAAAGTCAAGATTTTCTCTTAAATCTTCCTTCAGGCGTAGATAATATTACTAGGTAAAATCTGATTTCGTTCTCTGGATGCCACTCAATTCAGTAAATGTTCGGATTGTGGTGAGCTTTGATACTGTGATAATGTTTGGAAATAATCTCAGCAAACTTCTTTTAAATTAGCGTAGGCGCTACTGCCACAGTTTTTATTGTTTTCAACGTGACAATCCAGAACATCAGGATTGAAGCAAGAGGTTGGCGCTACTTTTAGTAGCTGGCTTCGTATTGCTTTGCGATTATTCAACTAATCATCACGCTAAAAAATAGCCCAGATAGCGTGTCTTGACTATTCCAGAAAATAAGACTGATGCTATGACTCCTGTAAAAATTAGTCTTCGGATTACCAATAAAATAGCTACTCCACTTCGGTTTGAACAGTCTAATACAACCTTACAAATTATGGGGCAGGATGGTAAAAAACTAAAGTGGAAAGGACGCGGTGTGGGTAATTTTGTGACCGGATATAACTGTCCGTTAGTCCCGCAAGAGCAGAGCCTTACTTTTAGTCTAGATACCCAATTATTCTGGAAGAATAACTTACTTTTTTTGGGAGGAGCCGATGGCTTTGGTGCTGTTAGGTATTTTGACGATTTGAAACCTGGTAAGTATCAAATAGGTATTGAATATTACCCCCCTATGACAGAGGGAGGCTGTGCATCTGGTCTGTTAGGAAATACCTGGAAAGGCTTGGGAGCTACGCCGTTTGTAGAGTTTAGCTATTCAAGCCTTGAACCTTAGTGACATTACCATTGTCTTTTAGGGATAAATTCAATAAAAGTTGAGTGTTTTTCAAATTAGTAGCCTAGAAGGAGTTAAAAAAATGCGATTACAAAAATATGCCTTAGTGTTTTTGACAACGAGTTTAGCGATCGGACTGACAAGTCATAAAGCAATTGCATTTTCTTTGAGTGGTGACATTAGCTCGAAAACTATAGCTTATAAAGATGCCGCTGGTCGCCCCAGTACAATTACCGTAAAAAGAGTTATCAACATGACATCTAAAGAAGCGACCAGCAATGCAGTTGAAATAGATGGTATTCGGTTGGAAATTTTAGTACCAGACCGGGTATGGCGCATACCTGAAAACCAGCCAAATGCTACTACCCCTGTTCGGATCGGTTTTCAAATTAAGAACAATACACCTTACCCCATTCGCTTTCCTCCACTCGATCCCCTAATGGTATTTCCACTAGAAATAATGGATGCTAATGGTAAGTTATTACAGCGACAAGGAGGGAGAGATATCCTCCTTAAATCTCCCCAACTGGCTTGTCCCTTAGTTCAACCACAAGAAAGTGTAACTTTTTTTCTGAAAGCGCAACTATTCTGGCAGAACAATCAGCTTCTATTCGGAGGCGCGGATGGATTGGGTGGCGGATGGAGTTTTGACAATCTTAAGCCTGGTAATTATCAAATTAGGTTGAGATATATCAGTTCTAGGGCAGTATTATTTTGTGATGAACCCCACATGGATGAATACAAATTAACACGAGGGATTTGGACAGGTCAGATGTTAACACCACTTGTGAATATCCGCCTAGTCAAGTCTTAATCTAAATAAAACTTAAGAGCCAATTTTTACTCGATTTCAGACCGAAACAGATATTTCCTAGCCCATACAAAGGAGTTGTCAACAATGAGACTATCGCAACACTGGATAATTTTATTAAGTTCGCCTTTACTGATTTTGCTCACAGGTCGAGCCAGTTTCGCATTCTCTTTCACAATGCCATCCCAAAAACCAGATTCGATATGCGCTACTCCAACATCGGTTTACTGTTCTTCAATATCCCATACGCAGCCAGGTATTGGTACTGTTACTGCCTATACGAAACCAGTCTCAGAACTCCCATTAGGCGGCACGGATGCTTTTTTGAACCTGCTAACGTCATCTGTTTGGGCAAAAAACGGTTGGACGTTTAAGAAGGCGCAACCTGTGGAGTCTTTAAAAGGTAGGTTTGATATTGGGGTTTATGCTCCTTTGATTTTACCTAATGTTGGGGCTGAAATACAAGTTCTTTATAACCCTGTTGTTGGTCAAGATCCAGTAGGAAGTAACGTCCATTTTATTCAACGGGTAGTTAGCAATCATGCTTATACCGTTACCCTACAGGGAGTCATCAAGCAACCACCGGGAACTCCTGATGATAAAATTGATACGGTACTAGAGCAAACTAAACTAGGTTTGATCGACCCTCAAAATCCCCAAAAAACAATATTTAACCCTTTTTACGACACCTATGGTCAGGTGAGAAGGTATCCAAATCAAACGATTCTTTTTGTGGATCCCTCATCTAGGGATGATATCTATTACAACGACAAAAATTGGAGTGCAGAACTTTATCTGGCTGAGGTAAAAGACCCCATTAATCACCCAAACCAAGTTACAATTTACAATGGGATTTCATGGGGTTGGACAAGTAAATTCACCCCAACTTCTAGCACTAAACCTTGTTCCAGTGCCAGCGGTGGCGGTGGGTGTGTCACTCCCGCACCATCACCCTCTCCAACCCCACGCCCAACACCCTCACCATCGCCAACCCCACGCCCAACACCAACACCAACACCATCACCAACCCCACGCCCAACACCAACACCCTCTCCAACCCCACGTCCAACACCAACACCCTCACGCCCAACACCCTCTCCAACACCTCGACCAACCCAGTCACCAACACCATCGCCAATAGTAATAGTAGTGTCGCCTGCACCGTCACCATCACCTTGGACTCCATCACCTTTGCCGACACCCTCACCTTGGACTCCATCGCCTTTGCCCACGCCCTCACCTTGGACTCCATCACCCTGGCCAACACCTGCACCTTGGGCAACATCTCCACTGGGGTCAACATCATCAACTGTCATTGTCTCAACATCAACAACGACTACATCACCCTCAACCTTTTCCAAACTCAGTTCGTCAAGTCGCGCTGCCAACACCAACGGAGTTTTTGCTAGCAATTCTGTAGAGTCACAGTTGCCTATTTCTGATACAGAAATCGATATTGCCGCAGCAAATACCAAAATTGATAGCGATACCACAGACATCGCAAATATCAGCGCCGACCTACTAGAAGACGCAGAATTATCCTCAGAGGATAGCAATTCCCTGGTCTCCAAAACTCAGAAAGTCTTATCTAAAAATACCGACGATGATGCACTCTCAGCAGAAGCCGTTCCCGAACCAACTACAGCATTAGGAACGCTATTTGCTCTCGCTGTATTGCCTGCAATTAAAAGACTCACAAACCGGAAAAGCCAAGAATAGCCAAGTCAGGGTTTAGGTTGTTGTCTGTCTGTCTGTCAACTCATTAATCAGGGAAATCAAAGGCATAGTTATGAACTACGGCAAAAAACAGTATCCATTGAAACTTTTTAGCTACAAAAGTCAAGATTTTATCTTAAATCTTCCTTGAGGCGTAGATAATATTACTAGGTAAAATTTAATTTCGTTCTCTGGATGCCACTCAATTCAGTGGTTGAATATCCCGGAGATTCGAGTGGGAGTTGGAGGAAATTATTTTGGCTGATGGTATTTGGTGCGGCGGTTTGGTTCTGGTTTTTCCGCTGATTTTCTGGTAATCCAGAGGGCGAAATTATGAAGTATTTTTTGCGGTTTTTCTTGGCTTTAGTAATTTCTGCGATCGTGGTAGTAACCTATGGAAGTATACAAGCTGTTGGCAATGAAAATTCACAAGTTGAAAAGGTAACAAACATGGCATCTAGAAAATCTAAGCGCGGCAATAACGTTAAACAAAATAGCCTTCAAACGAAAGAAAATGGCCTTCTACTTGAAATCACATGGCCAGAAAATGTGGCACTATCCATACCCGAAAACAAGCCAGGTGCTACTGCTCCATTGAGCTTTTCTGTTCGCTTTACCAATAATACACAAGCCCCTGTTCCTTTCATAGATTATGGTGCTTTAATCCCAGAGATATTCGGGTCCTCTGGTCAAGCACTGCACCGAAGAGAACCGATAAATAGGCAAGTTGCGAGCGGGGAATATCATGGCTCATTAGTTGGAGTCGGAAAGCAGACATACACCTCTCTGGAGGGAAGACTGTCTTGGCAACATAATTCACTGCAACTGATATTACATGACCCAATTTACGATGGAATTCCTATTGACCTCGATCGATCTTGGTCTTTTGATACTTTGGGACCCGGAACCTATCAGATTCGATTCATTTATGAAACTCCGACGGGGACAATATTATACCGAGATCCCGTCACTTTTATTAAGACTAGACAAGAAATTGGAACAGAAGTAACTGGTAGTCAGTTGGCAACTCCCTTAGCTAATTTTCGCCTACTTCAACCTGTTGGATTGAATAATAGTGCAGTGGAAGTAGATGGTATTCGTTTTGAAACTTTCATACCGGAGCCATTGTTAACCCTACCAAATAAGAATGACAATTCATACCAATCTGTACAGATTGGTATGCGGATTACCAACAACACACCAACCCCATTTTACTTCAGCATTTACGGCAGTTTTTACCCTTACTTGGTAATGCCAGATGGTGAGGTGAAGAGGGGAGCCTATGGTAACGACTGGATCAGAGGGCCTGAAGAATTTGACTTTCCGTTAGTCACACCTGGAAAAAGTCTGACATTTTTTCCAGATACCCACCTCTTCTGGACTAATCATCGTCAATTTTCGCTTGGTGTCTCTGACGGAGGTGGTGGCTATTGCGCTTTTGAGCAACTCAAGCCAGGTATATATCACTTCCGCTTCCAGTATTACACTACGAGCGATACCATACGGAAGAAAAATATTGCTGGGGAGTCGATTGAAACTCGGCCAATAGAAAAAGTTTGGACTGGGTGGGTGGATACTCCCTTTGTTGAATTCCACCTAATCGAGCTTTGAATCGCGAATCACTATTTCTTTTTGTTTAATTTGCCCAACACATGAAAACCACAATGCAATTCAGAAAATTTTTCTTCGTATTATCAACTAGCTCCACGATCGTGCTTTCCGGCCCATCTAGTAGTGCGTTTACTCTCACACAGAGTCCTGGACGACTCGAATCTAAGTTTGAATTGGCCAATGGAACAGGTACTACTTCTTTAATTGCACTCGATCCAGATCAGCCTTTCAACTTAAGTAAGTCTAACCCCTTCGTTAGCGAGATAAAACGAGGAGGTACAGACACCTTTCTAACAACTCTCTCAACAACTTACAACAAGGCAACAGGTTGGAGTTTTAAGAAAGGAAAAGATTTAAAAGGGAGTTTTAATGTCAGGCTTCAGTATCCATGCGGTATTGATACCGATTGCGGTTTGGGGCTAATTAACCCACCTCCAAAAGGAACCAGTAAGCAGGATCCAACAACCAAAGTTCTGGGGGGGATTGGCTCTACAATTAGTTTGAATTACGTTCCCCTAAAAGGAAGCAAAAGACAGCCGGATCCTAAAAATAGCCAAAATTTATATTGGATTCAGCGCATTACCACTAACTACCCGTATCTAGTTGGAAGTGTCGGTAATACGATAAGCTATATTGACAACATTAACATTAATAATGGGAGGAATAGGTTCACTCCATACTATGGTTTTGGTAATTCCATACTGCCAAATGGTTTATTTGAAGATCGCCATTATCGCCCCAGTAATGTCATAAATTTACTTCGAGATTATTTCTGGACTGCGGAACTTTACCTCGCTCAATCGAATCCCAAAAATGTACAAGAAGTCACGATTTATAACGGAGTCAAATGGGGTTGGAACTATCCGGAAAAGCCAAGAATAGCCAAGTCAGGGTTTAGGTTGTTGTCTGTCTGTCAACTCATTAATCAGGGAAATCAAAGGCATAGTTATGAACTACGGCAAAAAACAGTATCCATTGAAACTTTTTAGCTACAAAAGTCAAGATTTTATCTTAAATCTTCCTTCAGGCGTAGATAATATTACTAGGTAAAATCTGATTTCGTTCTCTGGATGCCACTCAATTCAGTAAAATTTCGGATTGTGGTGAGCTTTGATACTGTGATAATGTTTGGAAATAATCTCAGCAAACTTCTTTTAAATTAGCGTAGGCGCTACTGCCACAGTTTTTATTGTTTTCAACGTGACAATCCAGAACATCAGGATTGAAGCAAGAGGTTGGCGCTACTTTTAGTAGCTGGCTTCGTATTGCTTTGCGATTATTCAACTAATCATCACGCTAAAAAATAGCCCAGATTATGAAACATTTTTCCCTGTTTATATTGGCTTTAATTCTTTCTGTGACAATCGCACTAAGCTCTGTTTTACCTGGAGTTACTGCCGATAAGCAGGGGGAAATGGAGAAGCTCGCTGACAATACGCCCTCAGTAAGTCGCTACTCTATTAGTGGCTCACGAAATGGCATTGTTACTGTTAAGGATACTGTTTCTTCTGAAGTAATTCGCACTTTTCAAATGGATGAAGGAGTGGTTGTCAGGGAGACATTTCTTTTAGACGGTGGTAAGACTGTTGCTGCTTCGCAGAAAGACCATACTGTGTTTTGGGAGTTGGCGACAGGTAGAGAAATTCGCCGTTTTCCTCAGAGAATTTATGGCTTTTCCCACGATGAAACCAAGTTTTTTACTTACCAATTTCCGCAAGGGATAATATTCCTGCACAGCTATCCCAGCTTTACACTTGTCTGCAAAATTCGGAAAGGAGGCGGCGGGCCCGGTCAGTTTCGCTTTTCGCCAAACGATCGCTTTTTAAACATCCAATTTGCTACCGGATATCCCGCGAGCGATGAAAATTATCCTCACCGGAATCCGACTAGATCAGCGGTGAAGTACGCGCGACTTTTTGACATCGAAACTTGTCAGGAAATTAAAGAATTTTCTCAGCTTGATTTGCTATCTATAGGCGAGTTTTCTGCCGATTCAATTTTTTTGGTTACGCCAGAATATACGGTCGTCGATCTTAATAGTCGCCTAATTGTACGAACTTTGTGGCGTTTCAATGTCAAAACTTACCAAGTTGAAAAACTTGCTGATTAGGATTTAATACACTTTCAAACAATTAGGAGTCAAGGCTATGTCACAGCGAAATGCTAGCACAACATACATCTGTACGATCTCAATAGCTGCATTCTTTGCAACTGTTTCAAGCGGGGCAGCTCGCGCAGCACAACTGAGTTTTGATGTAATCGTCAAAAATGAAGTCCTAGGTAATATTAGCCTGGATAAAAGAACTGATCCTGTCCCAGCAGGAACCGAAGATGCAATTGTCGGTCAATTCGTTGCTACTAAAAATGACTGGAAAAATTTTCTCGGCGTCGATCATCTCAACTGGCTTCAAATAGTAACGCAAGATTCAAATCCACCCATACCTATTGACCCCCGCTTCGCCAATAACCCCCTAAAAGTCCCATATATAGATGCCCCACCATCTGGTTATCTTAGTGGATGGGCTGATCAGGAACCTTGGTACTGGAATGAATACAGAATTCCAGAAGAATTAGAACAATTTCTACCCTGGGATGAATATAGCCAGCTAGCAGTACAGAGTCAAAATAATGGTCAGGTTTTAAAATTCTCTGATGTACCGAGTGGTTATGGTAAAGCCAATCAGCTCAAATTTGAGACATTTCTGGTAGGTGATTTCGGCAACAAAACTTACGATTTTTTAACAAGTTTTTCCTGGTCAATTTCCCTCAATGGAGGCACTTCAACTATCACAGATATCCAACAAGGTGCAACATTTACCAAACAGTATGCCAACCTAGTTGAAGAACAGTTTGGGTACAAAAAGGTTGACCTACTCCCCACCTATTTATTTTCCAGTGCCTTATCTCCTGGCAAGGTTGACCCTTTTGACCTATCAGGACTTCAACCATCAGCACCTTTTGTAGCCTGGACTAATAACTTTCCCGGTATCAACCCACCCAAGAAACCAGACACAATTTTAGGAGCATTTAACCAATCGGGAAATCTGACTGCGGTGAATGACGACGGTGGGCCGTTTGGCAGCAATTGGGGTTCAGGGATTAAAAGTTCTGTAAACAATGACGGTTCTCTCAAACTCAAAGTGAGTGGCTACAACGACTTCAACTTTGATCAGCGCAATGACTTTAGTGGCGGCCCATGTAACGGCGGTAGCGGTGGTGGTGGATGTGTACGAAATGCACCACATCCTCAAGTTGGAAAATATGACTTAGCTGTCAAGATCAATCAAGATTATCTTCCTTCTCGCAGTAGCGTTTCTGCATCTTCGAGTAACGTTAGTAGGAATACAAGAACCTTAGCTGCTAGGAATATAAACCAGGAAATGTCTTTTTCCTCCATCGACGTTTCTGACATAGCAAGCCTTTACAGCGACGACTTACCAAACGAAAAAGCTTCATCCCAAAAAGCCGAGGAGGATGCCCTCGCCGCCGCAGCCGTTCCCGAACCAACCACCGGATTAGGAACTTTATTAGCCCTAGCTATACTGCCTGTAATTAAAAGATTCAAAAACCGGAAAAGTCAAGAATAGCCAAGTCAGGATTGAGGTCGTTGTCTGTCTGTCAACTCATTAATCAGGGAAATCAAAGGCATCGTTATGAACTACGGCGAAAAACATTACTGCAACAATTTTCATTGCAGTCAACCGAAAAATCTGCATTGCAATCAGTTTTGTATTACTTGTTCGAGAACCATTGGCCCGCATCCAATTTTGGATATAAGATCAGAGTTTGTAGCGGTGACAAAGAAGGAAATTGCTTCTCAAAAGCGCCTACCAGAGCGTTTTCGACCGCAATTATGCTACGGCTATCTACCCGGTAGACTGAGAGATACGCCGGAAATTTATCGAGATCCTTCCTTGTTTCATTACCAAAGTCGATCGGATTATTGGTCAAATTCTAAACCACTTCAAAACGAATTCGGGCAAGTTTTGGGATATTACAAGTATACTTTGGTTGAATATCCCGGAGAGTCGAGTGGGAGTTGGGGAAAGTTGTTTTGGCTGATGATAATTAGTGCGGCGGTTTGGTTCTGGTTTTTTCGCTGATTGTTCGGTAGCTGGGAGGGTAAAGTTATGAAGTATTTGTTCCTGTTTATCTTGGCTTTAATTCTTTGTGCAGCAATGGCACTTAGCTCTGTTTTACCTGGAATTACTGCTTATAAGCAGGAAGAAGTCGAGAGGGTAGCTGACTTAAATCGAGGCAACACCCCCTTAGCAAGTCGCTACTCTGTAAGTGGCTATCGCCAAGGTCAAGTTATGGTCAAGGATGCTACGACTGGAGAGATAATTCGTTTATTTAGAATGGATTATGGAGTAGTTGTCAGGGAGACTTTTCTGTTGGATAGTGGTAAGACTGTTGCTGCTTCCCAGAAAGACCATACTGTTTTCTGGGATTTAGAGACAGGTAGAGAAATTCGCCGTTTTCCTCAGAGAATTTATGGCTTTTCTCACGATGGAACTAAGTTTTTCACTTTAAAATCTCTAGCAGAAGGGAGTCTTTTGCTATATGCCTACCCTAGTCTGACTTCGATCTGTGAATTAATACCCGAAGCAGCCGGAGGTAATGGCATTATGGATTTTTCACTTGCTCCCAACGATCGCTTCCTTGTCGTTATGTTTGCCTCTAATTACCCAGAAAGTGATGAAAATTATCCTGGGGGAGACTCCAGTTACCGAACGACCATTAGCGTAAACCTTTTTAATCTTGAAACTTGTCAGGAGATTAAGGAGTTTGCACAAGCATTCAATCCGGGATTTAATAGAGGTGATTTTTCGCTAGATTCAAATTTTATCGTCTTAGAAAAAGCGTTTTTTCATAAACCAGGATCATCGGATTCTGGATTTGGTTCTTGGAGATTTAACTTGAGAACTCATCAAGTTGAAAAAGTCAATTAATTCAAATCATACTTTTCTCAAACATCTACCACCAAAGATCATGAATAAACTGAATCTGTGCACAAATTTCACAAATCTAGCTGGAACAACTGTATTACTTAATTATTTGTTAAGTATGCCAGCTTTGGGAGCTAATCTTAATGTTGGCGACTCTATCAATTTTGATGTTATTGTGAGAAATCAACAAATTGGAAAAGTCGATATAACTGTTGGTGAAAAAACCCAAAATCCAGATCAAGGTAGACAGGCGATTTTCGGAAAATTTGAGGTCACTAAGCAAGCAACACTAGGTCAACTTGTAAGTGACCTTAATAGTCAATATAATCTGGGATTAAATCACTTCAATTGGTTTCAAGTAGCGGAATTTACTCCAAGCATTCCTGGGATTAGGAATCCTTTTATCGATCCTATTAAAGGAGGTTTAGGTAAACAATGGGCAGATGACAGACCTTGGTATTATGATGAATATATACCTACTTCGGTGCCACCAGGAAAAGCTTTCAGCTCAAGCAATCAACTAAGTGTCAAAGGTCCTAATACAAGTCAAGACCTTAGTTATTTAGATTCTCCTATCGATCGAGTAATACCAAACACAAGTTTTAAATTTCACACATTCCTCATTGGTGACTTTGGGAATAAAACTTATGACACACTCGGCGGTTTTGAGTGGTCAGCAGAAATGCAAAATGGACTTACTCAAATCACTTCTCTCAAGGCAGGAACAACATTTACTAACCAGTATGCCAATCTGATCGACCAACAGTTTGGGTACAAAAAGGTAGAAAAACTTCCTACTTATTTGTACTCCCGTACCCTATCCCCAGGCAAGGTTGACTCTTTTACAGAATCAGGACTTCAAGCATCAGCACCTTTTATAGCCTGGACTAATAACTTTCCCGGTGTCAACCCACCTAAAAAACCCGACACAATTTTAGGAGCATTTGACCAGTTTGGAAAGCTGAAGACAGTTAATGATGACGGCGGGCCTTTTGGCAGCAATTGGGGTTCAGGAATTAGAAGTGCTGTCAACAGTGACGGTTCTCTCAAACTCAAAGTAACAGGCTACAAAGACTTCAATTTCGATGGACTTAATGACTCCAGCGGTGGGCCTTGTAATGGCGGTAGCGGTGGCGGTGGCTGCGTATCTAATTCACCGCACCCTCAAGCAGGAAAATACGATTTGGCTGTCAAATTGTATCAAGACTATCTTCCTCTTTCCCCAAATAGCGTTGTGGCATCTACTAACACTGTTAGCAGGAATGCTAGGACGTTTGCTGCTAACAGTGTTAGCGGGGATGAGTCATCTCTTGTCAGCGATGCTGTCTATGCAGCAACTCTTTTAAGTGATGTACAACCAGCCAAAAAAGAGTCTTCGATAAATGGTAACAACCCTAATGACGATGCCCTCCCCGCCGAAGCCGTTCCCGAACCCACAACCGGATTAGGTGCTTTCTTAGCACTCGGTGGATTAGGTCTACTCAAAAAAATCAAGAATCGGAAAACCAAAGAGTAATGAAAACCTTCTACACCCTGTTATATGCCCTCAGCATCATCCTCATCAATCCCTGGGGAAACAGCCGGGGCATCATCTGGACTTCTCCCAAGGTGTTCGTTATTTGGCTAATAGTAGGAGTCAATCTCGCTCTATTATGGGAACAAAGAAAAGCCATAAGCATTTCCAGACAATGGAAAATATCGCTAATACTTTGGACAATATTTCTCTCAATCGGAGCTATCTCGACTCTACAAAGTCCTTTTCCTTTAACCTCTTTCTTCGGTCAAGACCAAATGGGAGACGGTTGGCTCTACTGGTTGTTAATCGCTGCCTTCACTCTCAGCAACAGCTTGCTCTTAACCGTACACCCGCAACTGATTAATTCCCAATTCCAAGGACTGCTAATTGGCGGCATTATTCTTTCTCTTAGTATCTTCCCCCAAATCATTGACTGGCGGATCGACTATACGGCGACAATGGGGCAAATTATCAGAGCTGATGTTAATGCCAGCAGTATATTTCAAGGACAGCAACCCATCGGATTCTATTCCCACAGAGGTCACGCAGCTATAGTTTTAGCATTAATAATAATCACTGCTCTTGTCGGTTGGTTTAGGAGATTTATCACAACTAAATTAACTGTAATTACTTTAATTTTAACTGTTCCGGCACTGCTGCTAACTTCTACCCGAAGTGCTATTTTAGCATTGATAGTTGCCAGTGTCTATTTGCTGAGAGGCAAATATTACAAAATCCTTGTAGGTATTGTTCCGATCGCCATAATCGCTATTGGCATCATGACTGTCACCAGGCCGCCTTATTGGAGTAAACCGACGATCGCCCAAATCATGTCTAGCCGATCGCCTATGTGGACACTCTCAGCCCGTGGTATCAAAAAACGCCCGCTCTTTGGATGGGGATTTGACGGTTTCGGCATTGCCTATCCCTACATCCGAAATCCTCAAGTAACTCCGATCGTTGTAAATTTAGATGAGTTTACTTACGACTATATTAACATAAAACGTGAAATCAGCACTAGAGAAATTTCTACTTACAAAGCTCACAATTGGATGCTGGATACAACGCTATCTGTGGGCATTTTCGGGCTGGTTGCTGGCATTGCACTTTGGGGATATTATGTATGTTTAGCGCTGAATTATTTTCGGGGCGGTATTGAAGCTGTTGCTATTGCTTATCTAATTTTTACTTTCACTTGGTTCGACTGCGCTCAATACGCACACATTGCCTGGTGGATGATGAGTTTCGCTGGAGTTGAATCTGCTTATTTTACTCGTTTTTCTCGTTGGCGATCGCAGTCTGAGCAATTAGCAATTACCAGTCTTATATTTCCTGCATCAACCGCAAACAATTCTGCCAGATCTGCATCATATACACCGTAACCTTTGGATAGATTTAGTCTGATTCATTTTTCATCATGTGCGATCGATACCTAGTCCTCTCTTATTGATGCTGGTAGTGTTGACAAGGTTCTCATTTTATGCTAAGTTGGGGTTACTGGTGACATTCTAAAAATTCCTTCTAATTCAATGGTGAACCTTAAATAAGTTTAACTAAGTCTTGTATAATAGTAGATAATCTCATAAATAAATATTGTCCGGTAGCACCAATTTGAAGTAAAAAAGATGTGCATAGCTTTTATTATGCAGCTATAAGCCCCCCAAAAGAGCGCTAGCCATGACACAACAGAACCCGCGGGAACTTCTCAAGCAGGGCGATCCACAAGCCATCGCATCTAGCATCAACCGTACACTCAAACCCAAAGGCATCAACGCCGGAGTGACGCGGGACAACGGCTGCCTCCACATAACTCTGGAGTCAGGCAAAGTACCGGATCAAATGGTATTGGTGGATTTCATCCGCACTGGGATGACGAAGTTGGGACTAGAATCTATTCACACTGTAAAAGTTTACGGGCGTAGAATCGGTGACAGCTCGCCGACATGGGAAGACGAAATAGAGCTAATGCCGGAGTCGCCAATGCTTTATGAACATGAGACTTCTATGCCTCACGACTCCGTAGGTTTGGATGATGTCGAACCCGAAAGTGAAGACTATTATCAAGACGAAGAGTTCGATCGAGACGAAGACGACGAGGTAGAAGACGAGGTAGAGGAAACTCCCCCTCCCAAAAAGCAATTCCCCAAATGGGCAATACCTGTAGGGATATTAGTACCCGTGATGGCCCTGGCTGGGCTGTTCTTTACAGGAAATCTACCATTTTTGAGAGGTTCTACCTCCGAACCAACCTCCCCAGAAGTTGCTTCGCCATCCCCAACAGCTACCTCTAGTGCACCCAAACCAGCCTCACCCTCTCCCAGCGCCTCTGACGGTGAGAAACCAGCAGCATCTCCAGCCCCCACAGCCATTCCCAATGCTGCTGCGAAGCCAGCAAGCCCAGCTCCGCTAGGAGCATCTCCTGCACCCACAGCAGCCTCTGGTACGCCCAAGGCATCTCCTGCGCCCACAGCAGCCTCTGGTACGCCCAAGGCATCTCCTGCGCCCACAGCAGCCTCTGGTACGCCCAAGGCATCTCCTGCACCCGCAGCAGCCTCTGGTACACCCAAGGCATCTCCTGCACCCGCAGCAGCCTCTGGTACACCCAAGGCATCTCCTGCACCCACAGCAGCCTCTGGTACACCCAAGGCATCTCCTGCACCCACAGCAGCCTCTGGTACGCCCAAGGCAGCCTCTGGCACGCCTAAGTCTGACCCTTGGAGGGAAGCCGTTAATCAGGCTCAGAGTGCAGCAATTCTGGCGCAAACCGCTCAGTCTCAAACTGAGTGGATCGCCGTAGCCAACCAGTGGCAGAAAGCTGTCGATCTAATGAATGTGGTGCCCACAACTAGCCCCAATCATCAAAAGGCTCAGCAAAAAGCAGCAGAGTACAAGTCAAATCTGGTAGTTGCTAACCGCAGGGCTGCGGCAGCGCCTTAGAAGCTTGGAGTTTTGAGTTTTGAACTGCCTTGGACTAATTTCGGTTAATAATAATTCCGATGCTACCGGATTTGATATCACATCATCTTCGGTAGCTTAGTTGTTAGATTTACCAAAAAGTTGGGTCTAAAGCCCCGTCCTTATAGGACGGCTTTAATTATAAAAAGTGTAGAGACTTGTTAAGTATACAGACTTATGGGTAAAAATTTTAGCAAAAGTGATAAACTATTCTAATGATAGTTTTAGAGTTTAAGTTGAAGGGCAAAGCGAAACAGTATCGAATCATCGACGACATGATTCGGACGGCTCAATTTGTCCGAAACAAAACTCTAAGGTATTGGATAGACAATCAGGGAATTAAGTTAGTAGACCTGTACAAACAATGCGCCGTTGTGGCGAAAGAATTTGAATGGGCGGGCAAACTTAACTCAACAGCACGCCAAGCTTCGGCGGAACGTGCTATTTTTGCTATCCAACGTTTCTTCGCCAATTGCAAAGCCAAGAAGCCCGGAAAAAAGGGCTACCCGCAGTTCAAAAAGCACAGTCGTTCTGTAGAATACAAGACATCAGGATGGAAGCTTTCTGTCGACAAAAGATGCCTGACTTTCACAGACGGCTTTGCCGCTGGAACCTTTAGATTGCTCGGCAGTAGAGATTTGCATTTCTATGCGCCCGATGAGATTAAGCGAATCAGGGTAGTTCGTCGTGCTGACGGCTACTATGCCCAATTCTGCATCAATGTGGAACGTACAGAGAAGGTTGTGCTCACGGGTAAAGCTATTGGTATAGATGTGGGATTAAACCACTTCTATACTAACAGCGACGGTGAAACAGTTCCTAATCCTCGGTATCTCCGTAAAAGCGAAAAATCTCTGAAGAGATTGCATTCGCGAGTTTCTCGGAAAAAGAAAGGCTCCAAAAGCCGGAAAAAGGCAATCAACAAGTTAGGAAGAAAGCACCTAAAGGTTAGTCGGCAGCGCAAAGACTTCGCCATTAAGACGGCGTTGTGTGTAGTGAAATCTAAGGATTTTGTAGCCTACGAAGACCTTCAAGTGCGTAACATGGTTAAGAATCATAAACTCGCCAAGTCGATTAGTGATGCTGCGTGGTCACAATTTGCTCAATGGTTGGAGTATTTTGGAAAAGTGTACAGCAAAACAGTTATCGCTGTTCCACCACAATACACATCACAGAAATGTTCAAACTGTGGCGATATTGTTAAGAAAACTTTGTCAACCCGAACACATATTTGTGGTTGCGGAACGATACTAGATCGTGACCACAACGCCGCTTTGAATGTTTTAGCGAAGGGGCTAAAGCAAACAGGAATTATTTTAAATACGGTGGGACACACCGGAATTCACGCTGGGGGACAGACCGATCTCTACTCGCTGATGGCGACATCAACGAGCAAATCAACTGGATGATCCAAGAATCCCCTCGCCTTAAGGCAGGGGAGTGTCAATTTGAAAGCATAACCAAACTCAAAAAAAATAAGTTTTATTACATTTTTTATTCAAATAAGATAGATGTGAGATAAATAGTTCTGAGAAATACAAAAGATCTTTTATGGCTCAAACAATGATTTTACCAGGCACTTACGTTGAAGTGCGCCCGGAAGGCTTAATTGCGCCCAGTGGAGTTGCTACAGGGAATATTGGTATTGTTGGTACTGCCAGTCAGGGTACTGAGAATGAAGTAACATTACTCAGTAGTCTTTCGGAAGCTAAAGAAATTTTTGGTCAGAGCAATGAATGGCAAGGGGGAGATCGAGACGAACTAACTTTAGTTCGCGCCTTGGAATTGATTTATAAAAATGGCGGACAGACGGTTTATGCAGTGCGAACTTCGGGAGCAACCACTGATGCTTATCAAGAAAGTTTAGCACTATTAGAAAACAAAATTGTCAATATAGTTGTCCTAGCGGGGCAAGATGCTAACCAAGCTGGGATGGTAGATGCCCTCAAAGGACATTTGAACACTACGGCCGAAATTAAACGCGAAAGAATTGGAATTATTGGTAGTGGGTTTAAAAACGGTAAAGACGATTTCGAGCAAATTAGCGGCCACAATCTCAGCGACGATCAAGGTCGGCTGATCTTTACAGCACCCGGAATTTTGTTAACGGCTAAAGGCAAGCAACACAAACTTCCTGGGGGTTATTTAGCGGCTGCTATAGCTGGCTTAATTGCTTCTTTGAACGTGCAAGCTAGCCCCACTAATAAAACTCTGAGTATTGAAGGGATCACCACTGAGTTTAACAATGCTCAGCTAAAAGAACTGGTGCAAAAAAAAGTCTTGACGGTGGAAGCCCGCAGTGGATATCGAATCGTCAAAGGCATCACCACAGCCGATAGTCCTTGGAATCAAATCACCACGCGCCGCATTGTTGACTATGCAATTTATGGAGTGCGCTCCTCTTGCGATCCTTATATTGGCAAGCTGAATAACGATCGCGTGCGAGGAGCAATGAAAGCTACCTTGGATGCGTTTCTTACCAGTATGGTAGACAGCGAATCTCTGGTAAGTTATCAACTGGAAGTTTCGGCTACTCGCCGACAAGAAATTGCTGGGGAAGTTGCCGTGAAAATGATTCTGCAACCGACGTTCAGTATTGATTTTATTCAAGTGACAATGTATCTAGGATAAATCAAGGATACATCGATCGCAAAAACGGGAATTTCAAGAATTTTTGCCCTGAATAGAAGAGAAAATTATGCCTAATGTCAATGTTTTTCGCGGCTCGGATGCTTCGCTGGTTTTAGCTGTCGATAATCAAGAATCAGTCGAGGGGAAATTAGCAGAAGCTTTGATCGGGAAGTACGAATTATCTAGCGTAGTGGGACGTTTGCAAAATGTCCAGGTAAAGGTAGAAAACGAATTACGACCCTATCACGAATTAGGAAAACGCTTTGCTACAGAATTACGTCCGGGTAATATTAGCGTTTCGGGTTTTATCGATCGCGCGCACATCAATGGAGCCCTGTTACACTTACTCCTAGGTGATGGGGCGACGAGTCCTCCTCCTACCGGCGCAATTCCTCAGCCTTCTTTTAATATTGTCATCTCGCTGAAAAATCCAGCTTTACCAGATAACAGCAGTACGCTGACAGTCTTTGGGGTCAAGTTTGAAAGCTGGAGTTTTACTTTACCTGAAGATGATTTTGTGATGGAAGGAGTGACGTTTAAAGCTTTACGAATTAGTTCTGAGGAGACAGGTTGATAGTTTACCTATCAACAACAGAAACCAGGTTTTTTACCTTGGGTGCGGGCTCGATCGCGTATTTTCGTAAAAAACCCGGTTTCTGAGTCCCCATGCGTCCAGGACTAATATAGTGACAACTATCACCTCGGTAAAAAAAAACCAGAACCCTTGACTTTTTCTGCGTAATTCCTGACTTAAACTTTTCCTAAATCCTCACCCTCAAATGCAATTTTTAACGCCGGAAGAACTGCTAGGTGGTTCAGAAATTATTTTTGATGTCGCGATTCCCCCAGAGGTATTGGAACATAGCACAAGTAGCACTAATCAAGAGCGGGAATTAGTGGTTCAATTGCGTCCGCTGACGATTGGGGCTTTTGGGCTGATTATGAAAGCAGCGAAAAGCGATCCCGCCCTGATTCCTTTGTTGATGATTAAAGAATCCTTAGTACAACCTAGTCTCTCCTTGGAACAAGTTAAAAGCATGAATCTAGGATTAGTTAACTTTCTGATCGCTGAGATTCGGCAAATTAGCGGATTGACGGAAAAAAAAATGAGTTCGAGTTAAGTAATTCGCCACTGGTGTTAGCTAGCTTTCGATTAGCGCGTGCTTTTGGTTGGACTCCTCAACAAGTGGGATCGATGACAATGGCGCAGGTGTCAATGTATCTACAACTGTTAGATGAGGAAAATCGCTCGGAAAAATGAGGGGATGTGGCGATGTGGGGATGGCTTTTGTTAGTGAAGTGGAGAGGAGAAACAAATTGAAGATGGCTGATGAAAGTTTAAAAGATCTTGGCATCAATCTGAGCAATGAATTTCAAGCTTTATTGTGTAACTATACGAGTGGATGGTTGACTGACAATCTTTTGAGTAGCGAAGATTGGGCGGAAATCGCGCTTTTGTATCAGGAAACTGAGCGATTCGAGGGAGTCATCAATGAATCTAAAGTTTGGGAAAAATTGCTGACTACAGGGTTTATTCCGCCAGATTTGGGAAGTTCAAATAAGATCAATCTAGGGGAGGGAACTACATCGGACGATCGCCCAACAATTCATCCTTACTTAGAAACTTGGAGAAGATACGAGTCTTTGGTTAATCCCGATCGACCAATCCCTACTGCTAATAGCCAATCTAGTTATGCAAAAAGGCGATCGCCATCTTTATCTCTGGGGGATACTTCGTCAAAACCTCAAGTGATATCCCAGAGAGTTGTGGCGCCGGGAGAAGGGCAAAAAAATCATCCTGCGCTGGGGAATTATTCAGATTCTGTGGCAGAAATTCCCCTGGTAGATACAAGGATTAATCCTAGGGATTTAGGTTTTGATGAATCTGATGCTGAGGGAGGCGATCGAGTTTTATCTCAGGAGTTAGGCTTGTCTAAATCTGATTCTGACCAAAATTATGAAGTTTTGTCTGTAGTGGATGAACCAAGGGAAATAAAAACACAATTTGCCCAGAATGTCAATCTACCAAAATTGGAGAATGCGACAGAACAAACAGAGCACATTCAGAGGGATTTTGCCCAAAATTCACTGGGAATGAAAGGCTTAAAAGATTTGTCGGCTTTTTTGGTATCGCAGCCCAATCAAGAACATATAATTGAGGCGGATTTACTCAGTAAGTCTTCTTCAGAAAATCTCCTGTTTTCCGAAAGTGAATTAGCCGATTCTCAGATGGAAACATCGGAAAAAATGAGTTATGTTTCGGATGTTTCCGAAGAATTTGTAGCAGCCAAGGGTGGATGGCTGGAACCACAAGAGAGTGAGGTGGAAAATAGGACGAAAATAGCTGATGATAGTAGAAATAGGTACGCTATGGTAGAAGCATCTTTGCATAGCGATCGCCATCCCGAACTAGAGATGGAGACAATTTTAGAGGCGATCGCCCAAGAAATAAATCGAGAATATCGCCGATTTTATGGGGAGTAATTATGGCCATCAAATTAGGAAAAGTTGAACTCAATAAAGTGCATAAAATTGTCACCTTAGAACAAGCGGATTGGGTGACTCATCGGATTCCTGGTAAATTGGGAAATCTGGTGCAAGATTTGGGAAGGGATTCGGTACAATTGGAAATTAGCGGAATTTTTTACGGACAAAAAGCAGGGGATGATTTAGATTTTCTGCGAAAAATCCACAAACAGCGAAAAGCCGTTGACTTTGTGGCGGAAATAGTCGGTCAAGCCTATTTTAGCCAAGTTGTATTAGAAAAAATGGAAGTGTGGCAACTTGCGCGATCGCCCGATGAATTTAGCTATCGGCTGATTGTCCAAGAGTATGTGGAACCTCCCAAACCCATTGCATCCCCAGGAGTTTCTAATCTAGATCAAAAAATTAAGCTTGATGCTGCTAAACTGATGGATGTTGTGAGTCTGACTGATGCTTTGCAAATGGGGAATTTGCCAGAAATTACTAACCCGATCGCACCTTTGAAAACAGGTTTAGAACCTGTGAAAGAAGCCACTAAAAACTTTGGCCAAGCGACTGCTGGATTGAAAGCACTTTTTAACATTTAGTGCTGAAATATAGCAGTCCTAAATGAGTCGTAAAGTTTTTACCCCACCCCAACCCTCCCCTTATTAAGGGGAGGGAGTAAGAAATTCACAAATGATTTAGGATTGCTATATTCAAATAGACCTAGGAGTAAATACCAGCCACCTGTTTGATTTCAATTGTTCCCCGAAATTCTGGAAATCTGCTCAAAAAAACAAACATTTCATCTTTACCTTGGGAATTAAAGTTATGGCACTTTCTCTATTAGAAGATTTAAATTCCATTAACCCTGAAGCTGCATTGGCTGATTTCACAAATCAACTTAGTCACCCCGAAACTATTCTGGGTAAAGTAACACCACAACTGCCAGATTTTGAGGAATTCAAAAAGGGCATAAATCTGCCAAAATTAGATTTAAGCAATATAGAAAAGACAATTTCATCAGTTCCTTTGTCAGCCAATGAACTGAAAGCAGAAGTAACTACTAAATTCCATCAACTCACTACGCTGAATTTGGCAAGTTTATCCGCAGCTATTCCGCTTCCTAGTGCTGATACTTTTCAAAATATAGATTTGGTGGGTGAAGTTAAATCAACAATTGTCAGTTTGACTCAAGACTTGAGCTTCAGTATCAGCCTTGGCGATTTGCCACCTGTTGCTAACTCGATATTTAGTGAGTTTAACGAATTTCTGAGTAAGGCCCAAATGTTGCCAGTGCGGACATTTAATGCTTTGTTAAAGGTGTTTCAGAAATTACTCGATCAACTATCTAATCCTGATGAATTACTCAGCCAACTGGGTTCGGCTAGTTTAACCAGCCTTTTTACAGATCAAGTTTTATCCTTAAGCCAACAACTTCCTTCCCAGGCGATTAAGAGTATTGAAACGAATATTCATCAGCGTCGTGAATATTTGGGTGAATATCAAGCTATTCTGAACCAGTTGGAAAATCCCAACAAACTCGACAAATTATCGATGGCAGAGTTGCGTCAAAAAACTAGGAAACTTTCTCGAAATATTGAGGAAAATGAAGCGAGAATTAAAAGGGCGATCGCTAATTTAAATAAGTTCACCATCGAGAGTTTCAATACTGCTTTAGTTCAACTTTCGCAAGTGGCAGCAAGCGATGAAAATACGCTTTCCTTAGTGCCGCTATTTAATCAGCTTCAAGTTTATATCGACACGATCGATCGAAAAGTTGCAGAGATTACGGCTAAACTGCGACAGTTTACCCAAAAAATCCCCCAACTGATTGATACTGCTATTAGCAAGGCGGAGGAATTGGCCAGACAAGCGACTACAGCCATTGCTCAGGCGATCGACAAAGGTAAGGACGTTTTAAGTCAAATCAAAAGTTTTCTGTCTGATGCAATCCGGGAAATTAAAGATTTCATTGACAAAATTTGCGCGGAATCAATGGAGTTGGTTAAACCTCTAAAGCGGAGTTGCAACGAAGCCTCAACATTTGTGGTCAATAATATTAATAAAATTTCGGTGGAAATTCACAAAACAACGGAGGAAGTAAGAAGCAGTATCGGGGGATTAAACACCAAAATTGAAACTAATCTTAACAGGCAAGCTTTAGAGGATAAAATCAATCAATTACTCGATCGAGTTACGCAAGTCCTAGATAATCCCCTAGTAGATCACAGTCTCAAAGAGGCAGAAAGTGGGATTAAATTGATTACTGATAACTTAGGAAAAGTATCACTTAAACCTGCATTTAAGGCGGTAGTTGATAAAACTGGCGATCTAGAAACTAAGTTGCGCGGGATTGATGCGGCTAAGCTTAGTACCCCAACTAAAGTGGCTCTGAAAGTGGGGACGACAATTATTAAAGAGGTGGATGTACCGGGGATTGTCAATCCAGAATTGAACTTGGCTTTTGCAGAAATTCTGGAGCCGATAGAAGACTTGGTAGGATTGATTCAGGGAGAAGTTGATAAAATTGATGCACAAATTCAATCTTTTAAACCGGGAAGTTTAATTGAAAAAGTTGTCAAGCCTTCTCTAGATACGGTGGTAGCGAAAATTGATGAGTACAAACCTTCGATTTTGCTGAAACCAGTTAAGGATTTTTATGATGAAATGCTTGGGAAGCTGGATGCGATCGATCCTCAACAGTTAGTTGATAAGTTAGATGAGCTTTATCAAAAACTGGTGCAAATTATTGAATCTTTGTCTCCAGATAGGATGACTGATTTTCTGAACGAGCAGTTGGCAATTGTGACTAAAAATTTGGATGAGATTCCGGTAGAAGCTTTAGTAGCAAAAGTGAATGAGGGATTGAATCAAGTTGATAAGTTGATGGCGAGTGTGGGTTTGGCAGATGTGGTGCAATCGGATTTTTGGCTAACTTTAGAAAGTATTTTGAGCTATAGTTTTGCTGACAAAATTAAGCAAATTGAATCTCTGCGCGATCGCGTGGTGGAGCGAGTTAATGCGATGGGTACAGAGCAGTTAACGGTATCTGTAGGAGGATTGAAACAGGCAATTACAGATTATGTGAAAATTCAGAAAAACCCGAATGTTGGTTTTGATTTGAGCAGTTTGCAAGCGGCTGTCAGCGAATATGCTCCGGTGATGGTTGAAGTGCAGGTGTTGTGGGAAGCAAAGCAATTGACTTTGGCTAAATTTAGTCCCCAAGCAGAATTGGCGGTGGATTATCAAGATTTGCGCGATCGCCTACAAAGACTTTATGATGGCATCAACACCACCAATCCGCAGTCAGTTTATGAACGAGTGGAGCAATTGCTAACAACAGAAGGCGATCGCCTCAAACCAAATAAACCCGAAAGTATTGAAGTGATTCAAAACTTTAATACCGAGCAGATTCTTACCAGTTTCAAACAATTCTTACCAGAGGAATTGGATCGACAACTGATTAATCCGATCAAAAACCTGCTCAATTCCCTAGATAATTTACTAGCACAACCTCGTTCCGTGCTTGGTGATATCAAACTGGTGATTCAAAAATTGTCAGAAGCACCAGGAAGATTAGCAAATATTTTGAGCAATATTGCCACGAATTTAGGCGCTCAAATCCGCGATGCTATTAATGCAGTGAAAGCTGTAATTAATAGTCTAGTTAGCGAAGTGGTGACGGCATTGCAAGGAACCTATAACAATGTTTTGGAGACTGTAAAATCCCTCAGCCCGCACCGAATTCTCAATAGTTTTGAAGACAGCGATTTTATCAATTTTGATCAGTTTCTGGAAAAAATGCGGGAATCTCAAGACAGTATGACTGTTTATATCAAATCTCAATTGACTGCGAATACTCAGTCTTTGCTTGCTGTCAACTCCCCCGGCACAAAAGTAGCAGTAATTCGGGATTTAAATCGCTTACTGTTGGATGAAAACCTCTATAAACCAGACCAATTACAGGGAATACAACTATCCCCAGAAGCGCAGAAGTTATCTCAAGGTGACTATAGAAATAATATTGTTCACTTCAACCGGGTGTTGATAGAATCGAATTATACCGGGGAATTGGTGATGAATGTTGAGTCAATTTTTCCCTATCTCCAGCAGCAATTAGCAGAAATTTATCCGCAAAATATTGTCGATGAATTGGATAAATTGCACGCTAAGATTATTCAATTGTTCCACGATCTTCTGGGTGCTGTCGCCAGTAGTCTCGATGGTCAGTATCAGAAAGTTGTCAAGAAAACTGAAGCCCTACGGGAGGCAATTAATAAGTTGTTTAAAGACTTAAGGGCGAGGCTGGAACAGCTAAAAAGTGAACTCAATATTGGGTTAGAAGATGTGGAGGAAGCTTTCGATCGCCTGTTAAATGCTTTACCAGTATAGGGGTGATTTTGATGTTAAAGTAGGGACAAAGGCTTTCGCCCATAGGTGTCAACTTAAGCATGAAAGCCCTGAGAAATCTGGTTTTTACCTGAGTCTAGATCCCCCTAAATCCCCCTTAAGAAGGGGGACTTTGATCGGACTCTTGTCCCCCCCTTCTTAAGGGGGGCTAGGGGGGATCTAGGCTTAATAGTCAAACAGCCGTTTCTGACAGGGTTTGACGTTAAGTTTACACCTATGGGCACGCTTGAGTTTCCCTACGGGGATCGCTCGCTCTGGGATGTACTTCATAAACCTGCAATCTGCTGTAAATGCTTTACCAGTATAGGGGTGATTTTGATGTTAAAGATTAGTTACAAAATCAAACTCGGCAGAACTACCTACACGGCGAACGATGGAACGCTGTTACTCGATTTGCGATCGCACGCTTCTTTGCATATTCCCGTCAACACTTGTCGGATTGTGTTAGGTATCCCGAAAAATGTGGAGGTTTATCCCAAAGATCCGGTATCTATAGAAATCGGTTACGAGAAACAAACTACCTTAGTATTTACAGGTAGAGTGACTTGTGTAGATTGGGAAATCGATCGCGTTCAGATTGAGGCGGCTAGTGCTTTTACTGATTTAACTTTGCTGCGATTGAATCGGGTTTATGAAAAATCTCATGGGGGGGATATTGTTAAAGATATTCTCAGACAAGCGAAGTTGACTATTGGTAAAGTTGAGAATGGGATTAAATTTTCGGTTTATACGGTGGGCGATCGCCAAAATGCGGCCGATTGCTTGTATAACTTAGCTAAACAGTGCGGTTTTGATGTTTATGCTAACGATCGCGATCGGGCAGTTTTTTCCCAGTACAGTCCGGCTATAACTCATACTTTTACTTACGGTGAAGATTTGCTCAAATACTGCTCAAAACAACCCCAAAAAGGCATCGAAAAAGTAGAAATTTATGGAGAAAGTCCAGCCAGTCAAGGACAAGGAGAACAGGCTTATTCTTGGTTGACTAAAAACGAAGTCAAAGCCACGGCGGGTGCGAGTGGAAACCTTCTGCGAATGGCAGATCCCACCGCACGCAGCCAAGCTGTTGCTCAAAGTATTGCACGGGGGGTGCTAAGTCATCTGAAACAAAAGCAACGGGGACAGATCGTGGCGATGGGTGCAGCCAATGTCAAATTAGGCGATGGTATCCAAATCACAAAAATGCCCATTAGCAAGCAAAATGGCAGTTTTAAAGTGACTGGAATTAAGCATATCCTGAACCGCCATCAGGGTTTTTTAACCACGATTGATTGGGAGGAAAAATAATGGATTCAATTATTGGGGTAATGCAAAAAGTTGCCCAGCAAGAAGCACAAAAAATTTATACTACCGAACTTGGCATCGTGACGGCAATATTTCCCCATGCTTCGGATAGCGATAAAGATAACTACCAATGTTCCGTAAGATTGAAGAATAAAAAGCAGCCCGATGGCAAAGATTTTGAATTGCGGAAAGTCCCAACTGTTACGCCCCATATTGGACTGGCGAATATTCCCAATGTGGGGGATTTAGTCTTGGTGACTTTTATTGGAGGCGATATTAATGCTCCGATAATTATTGGGCGGTTGTATAATGATGAAGACCAACCTCCAGTCAATAAAGAAAAGGAATTTTTGCTGCAACACGATCGAGAACAAGGGGGGAGTTTAAAAATTGATCGAGAGGGAGCAATTACCGTCACTAGCAAAAATGAAAAGCACGTAATTACGGTTAATGATGATAAAATTGATCTGACGAATGAGAAATGTCATTTAACTTTAGAGGGGGGAGATGCTACGCTCAAAAATGAACAATGTAAAGTAGTTTTGAGTGGTGGCAACATTACCATTGATAATGGTACTTGCAAAATTAAAATCGAAGCTGGGGGCATTACTATTGACGCTGCTAGTAACAATGTCACTGTCAAAAGTATGGGTAGCATTAAAATTGGTGATGCTGCGACCGGTTCGATCCAAGTTGGCGGCCGATTATTAGCTAATGCAGTGGGCGATGGTGATGATATTATTCTCAGTATGCACACTCACATGGGGAATTTAGGTGCGCCTTGTCCGGTGATGGTCCCAACTGAAAAGATTAATTCTATTCAAGCCAAAGCTAGAAATACTCAAGTCGGTTAATTGCTCGTTTGTTTAGTCAACTTTCTACTCCAAATATTAAGAATATGGTCAGAATCAAAGGTGCTAATAGCGATTATGTTTATGATACAGGGAGTCAAACGATTCAGGAAAAGCCCAATGCCGATCCGTTATATTTAGAGATTTTTATCTGTCCCAACGATATGCCGAGTCGGGTAGAAAAACCCCATGCTAAGGGTTTTTGTCAGGGGACTGATGAAACTTGTCCAGATCCCCAAAAGTCCGGTCATGCTAAGATTTGCTTAGACCAAAAAGATGGGATTTCTTTGGTGACTAAGAATCGGATTGTGGCTCAAGGTAATTTTGCTGTTGAACATGATGGCAAAAGAGCGATCGAGGTGACAGAGCGATCGATTACAGTTAGCTTTGGTGGTACTATTATCAAAATTGCCGAGGGTGACATTCAGTTATCTAGTCAGAATGAGAAACCCATTCAAATTTCTGGTAATTTAGCGATCGCTGGGAATGTCAAAATCACCGGAAAAGTTGACTTGAGTCAAGCCGATGTAACCTTTTCTCAAGCAACCATAGAAACAATCAAAAAATCGTGATAAATTATGGATGATGATTTACAAAATTTAGATTTAAAACTAACTCTCTACTCCAGAGATTTAGAATCGCAGAATCGTCAATTGCTCAGATTTGCCGATTGGAACAACGTAGATTTAGAAGCCGAGAATCGCGACTTAGCAACGGTAACAAAAATAGATAATTTAAGTCAAGCGATTTTAAATCGACTTTATACCCGCAAAGGAGAACTAGCTAGTTTAGGACATCCCGATTATGGTTCGCGCTTATATCTGTTGGTGGGCGAACTAAACAACATAAAAACCCAAGGTTTAGCCAATATTTACATCCGGGAATGTTTGCATCAAGAAAGCAGAATAGATGAGATAATTGATATTGTTTTTGAACCGCCATCTCGCTTGAAAGACCCTAACACTTTAAAAGCTAAAATCATCGTAAAAGTGGTAGATTTAGATACACCGCTGACTCTGAATATATCGATAGTTGGAAATTAAGAAGTTTGATTATGGTTTTTGAACAGAAGAATTTTACCCAAATATTTGAGGCGATGCGCGATCGCACCGTCTCCACCGTCAGCGACTTTCAAACCGGAAGTGTGGTTCGCACCCTGTACGAATCCTTCGCTTATGAAATGGCGATTTTGTACGAAGAAATGCAGCGGGTTTACCTATCTGCTTATGTGGATACCGCCGCCGAAGTTGATCTAGATAAAGTAGTCGCGATTTTAGGGATTAAACGCGGCGAACCAGATTATGCTACCGGAATAGTTACTTTCGATCGCGATTTGGGACTGGATGAAAATATCACGATTCCCATCGGAACATTAGTCACCACAGAAGATAAGGAAGAATCACCGAAAAAAGCTTACAAAACCATTGAATCGCAAATTATTCCCCCCACGGAAACATCGATCAAAGTGCGGGTACAAGCCATACAGCCAGGAGAAACAGAAGTTACAAAAGCGGGAACTGTAAAAATCATGCCCCAGCCGATACCGGGGGTGAAAACAGTTGATAATCCCGAAGCAATTGTCTTTACTGGTAAGCTGCGGGAGACAGACGAACAACTGCGGGAACGGGCTAAAAAAGCTTTGATTGCTGCTAGTAATGCCAATACGACATCGATTGAAAATGCCCTGTTGAGTTTACCGGGAGTTAGGGAAGTTAAGGTTAGAGAAAACTTTCATAATGCGAAAGGAAAAGTCAGTCTGTCTAGTACGCCAGTATCAGCGGAAAAATTGCCCCTTCACATTCCCAGAGGGACAGAATTAACTATTGTTCTGGAAACCACTACTAGAAAACAATTTATCACAACGGAAAGCATCAATTTTACCGGTGAAACGGTAGAAGTGAGTGTTCAAGCATCGATCCCAGGAAAAGCCGGAGAATTAAACCAAAGTTATACTACGCAGTGGGAACCATTACGCATTAATGAGCTTAGTTTTAATCTCAGTAATAGTGAACCGATCGAGTTGCGGGAGTTTGGTGTTATTGAAGTATTCGTCGATGGGATAGACTTTGAAGATACCAATAAAGTTAGCCAAATCAAACAGGAGATTGAACGGGTAAGGGCTGCGGGAATTTATGCGATTTTAAAGCCCGCGAATGCCATTGAAATTGATGGTGTTTTCCGCATTGAATTAAATTCAAATTTGCGGATATCTGCTGCGGAAAGGATACAAATTGAGGAACAGGTAGAAAAGGCGATCGCCACCCACCTCAAAACTCAGAAAATGGGACAACCGCTGTTGATATCCCAACTTACTCGCAAAATTTTAGACTGTCAAAACGTCAGCGATTTATTAGATTTTGCTCTGAAAACGACGCGCCAAGTAGGGAAAAAACCAGAAGTCGATTCCTATGCTTCTACTGTGAAGACTGTGAAGCGATTGGAAGCAGATATTCTGGAAAAATTCACTGTTAAATCCATCCGCGTTGCTTCGGAAATTAAATCTTTAACTGTAGATGTGCAAGTAAAAGCCCCAAGTTTAACCCAGGAAACTCACAATACTTTCCTCGAAACACTGCAAACCTATTTCCAGCGTCTATTGGTGGGTGAAAGTATTAGTGTCAGTGCGATTAAAGCTCAACTAAATGCCGAAGTCGAAGTGTGGCTGAATCCCCATTTATGGAATCCCAAAATGAGTTTTGATGGCCAAACAGTAGAGGTGAGTTTTGTTGAAAAAGGCAAGCTAGGAAAAACTTTTATCTTCTCTAATTTCCTGAGAATTAGTGGTGCGATTAAACTGATATTGCCGCTTACCATCACTGCTTTGGAAAAACAGACAGTATTAACCAAAGTCAGACAAGAATTGAGCGATTATCTGGAACAGCTAAAGCCGGAAGAAAATATCGAAATTGACAAATTTGTCAATCGGGCGCTTGACGTTGAATCGGTGCTTGATGTTAATTGGAAATTAGGAGATTTTCAGGTATTAGATTTAGAAAATGCTCGCGATCGCCTAGATGTTCAGAAAAAAGAAATTCGGGTGGAACCATTTGAAAAAACCCAGTTGGCGGCTGATTTTGCGATCGATAGTGATGTCCAGGTAGTGCCGATCGCCATTAGCAAGTTAAAACTGAGACTGAATACCACCGGATTACCACCGGAAAATATCAATCCAGAACAGCTAAAAACCGCCATGAAAGAGACTTTAACCAGTCTGTTTACCCCCAGTTTTACCCAACAGTTGCCGAGTTTGAATCTGGGCGAAAATCTCGACTACGAGCAATTGCGAACTAACTTGCTATCATTAATTCGCGATCGGGCTAACAATCTTTCCCTAGCCACCTTGCAAACCTTGATTCCTGACGGTGACAACAAAGCACAACTCATTGATGTTACCCGAATTTTTCTGCGGGGGGCAGATTATACCCTAGATACTTTAGAACTTACGGCGCGAGAAAGCATTTTCACCCAGCAGGATATCCCGATGCGGATTATGGAACGCGCCCAACTAGAACCCCTCAATCTTAGCGGGGATAACCTACAAATTATCGTGGAAATTACCGGAGGTTAATTGTCATGGAAAAACTCGGTAAAACCCTCAACATCGCCAGTCGCTTACCCCACTTTTACGACACCCAAAATGTCGAAAGTGTGCTATATCAATTTATCGATGTTTTTGGCGCAATCATCGAACAAGCAGAAACTGACTTATTGGATGTGATGCACGCCCATCACGTAGATACCGCTACTAATGAAGGTTCTCAAGGTTTTATTGGTCAGCGAAAAGGCGATTTAGATAAATTACTTACTATCTATTTAGAAGCCTTGGGTGGTACATCTCAACTGATTCAGGTTAGCGATCGCTTTAGCCTCGGTTCGATCAAAAATGTTGATAGCTTCGTCGCGAAACTGCAAACAAATACCGACATAGTATCCCAGGAGTTACGCAAAAATCTGACTCTCGAAACTAACCAAATACTCGATCGCTACCAAGTAACTCAGCCCATATTTCACGAAGATTCATTTAAAAATCTACCCCAATTAGCAATTTCAATTCTCGTCGCCCAACATCCAGTCAGTAAGTATCTCCACTCTCAACTAAATTCTGAAACCCAACAACTTTTAAGCCTATATGACGGTAGCGAATCCGTACCCCAACCCCTACAAGAAATACTCTTAACACTACTCAACCAGCAACTCACAAAACCAGATTTTTACGCCAAAAATAAGGCATACTTTAAGAGTATACTACTACTAGAAAGCGTTAAGCAACTCATAGCAGCCCCCACTAATCACGACGATCGCCAACGACTGCACCGACTGCTATTAGAAGCAGCCTATCCCGAATATATTGAGTCTAGCAACATTCCCTCAAAAGGTGAAGTTGAACAAGCCTTAATTGCCGAACTAAATCGCTTTTTAGAATCCTACAAACCCGAAAATGATCCCCTAGATACTACCAATCGCATCAAACAAAATCGCCTGCTGTTAGAAGCCACTTATCCCAGGGAACTAGAAAAAAGTTATGCCCCTTATCGGGAAAGACTGAAAGGGATTATCGCGATTTTGCGGCAAGGTGCAGCCACTCGTCAAGGGATTCTCGATTTAGTCGCAGCTAACTTGGGAATTTTAGGCGATTCAGAGGCTGCTTTAGCGGCCAAAAAGCAAATTCGGATCGAAGAATTTGACCCGGAAAAAACCTGGATACGTCCTCCGAATACTTCCTTCGGTATAGTCGCCTATCACTATCCTTTAAGGTTGTTTGAAGAGTTTGTCGCCGCCAGCCTCAACCCCCAACCATCGGAAATTGAAATTTTCTTGGAAGTTCCATCAACTTTACCTGTGGAATGGTTGTATAATCCCCGAATAGTTCATCTCGATACTGGAAATTTTATCTGCTACCAAGGCAGGATAAAATCCGGTGATAAGTTATTATTTCGAGGGAATACCGTCTTAGTCAATGGACAACCTTTTCACACTCAAGAAAACACGCCATTACTACCAATCAGTAACTCTCGGTGGCGCTTTGAAGCCCAAATTATCGGGGATTATCCTGTCGGTTTATTCGATCGGCAAAAGTTTGATTCCAGTACCCTAGGTTTTGCTGAAGTCGCCATCCATTTAGAGATGCGAATTTACAAACTTAATCCTGGGATGTTTGAAGTGACAATTCCTTGGGATATTCCCGGATATTCTGATAAGTTTGGTGAAGCGTCAGATCATCCGCGACACCAAATTGCTAATATCATTGATCATGTGAAAGGTGCCGGTGTTTTGGCCCTGATTAATTATGAAAAAGTTTTCCGAGAAACCCATGATTTACAACTCAGGTTAACCGTGGTGCGATCGCCTTTTCTGGAAACTCACATAGCCGAAGAAAAATTTAATCTTCTGGGCTTAAAAGTTCCCTATCCCGACGGCATTAGACACGAAATGAGTGAGAAATTGTTAACTACTGGAGTGTTTGATTATGCTATATTTGACAATGGCGATCGCTTTCCCTCTATCCCACCTCCCGCCCCGGACGAAAATTACCATGAAATGACCGATAATTTCTTAATCTCCGGTGTATTTGATTATACCGATTTCGACTCAGGTAACGGCTTTGAATAACTACCAATTGAGGAAACTAAAACTATGAAAATGGCTGATGCAATGGACATGAAAGGACGATTGATTATCCAACAATTTAATCCCGCAGGTGAACTTGTCGATGAAGTTAAAGCCAATAATTTCATCGTCTATAGCGGACGAGATTTAGTTGCGAAAATGTTTTTAAATCAAAAAATCGAGCCGATCCGTTATCTGGCGATCGGTACTGGGAGTAATCCGGTGAATCCAGTTGAAGATACCGCATTGCAAAAAGAAGTATTTCGCAAAGAAGTCAAACCCCTGGATCTTGCCAGAGATTTAAGCGATGCCGATGAAATCCCGATTAAAGTTGAAAGCGGAACCGTCAGACAAAAAAATCGCAAGGTGAGATTGTGCGTTGACTTAGACTTTGCCGAACCCCCCAATCAACCGCTAGCTTTGACTGAAGCCGGACTATTTAATAGCGCCCAAGGTGGAATTATGTACAATCGAGTCGTATTTCCCAACATTACTAAAACGGCTGATTTCAAGCTGACTTTAGTTTGGGAAATCATTTTTTAAATTGGCGATTCAAAAATTCAGCATAGGTAAAAATAATGACTACCAATAACGGCAAATTTGCTCCCCAACATAAAAAACCAGGCGATTTAATTTTGTCTGATGAATGGAATGCGGGAATGCAGGAAACAGTCCGCTTAGAGAGTGCGAAAGTTAACCGCAAGGGCGGGGATTCTTTAGAGGGGCCGCTGACGATTGAATCAGCATTAGCAGTTACTAGCGTGCAATTAGAAGTTAAAGGTGCTTTAAAGTTGGCAGAGGGAGTAGCTGTCAATCAGTTTTCTAATGATGAGAGTCTCAGCACCAATAGAGATACTATTGTTCCGACTCAAAAAGCGGTAAAAACTTATGTAGATCGGGCTGTTCAAGGGAGTGAAAATCAAGATTTTAAAGCCAAAGATGTGCGGGTTTATGGCAAACTTACCGTGGACGGAGAGGTGATATCGAAAGATATCCAAAAAATGGAGGGTAATGTCGAACTCGGTAATGAAGATCGAGATATTATTACCGTTTTTGGCACAATCAGTTCAAGACATTCTACAAAGAACTTGGTTGTGAATAATGCGATCGTCGCGCCAGCTTTTATTGGTGACGGTGCTCTTGTTAGAGGGATGATTGTGATGTGGTCCGGGCAAGTCGCACAAATTCCTACAGGATGGGCGCTTTGTAATGGTCAAAATGGTACACCAAATTTATGCGATCGATTTATTGTAGGTGCTGGTAATAGTTATGCAGTAGGGGCTACTGGTGGTTCTAATAATGTAACTCTTACCGTAGAACAAATGCCCGCCCACAGTCATGGAGTTAATGATCCCGGTCACAGTCACTCAAAAGGTGCTAGTTGGCCTGGATCGGGGCCAGAACAAGATCAAAGTGGTTCGCCGGAAAATCGCACAGATTTTAATATAAACACAGGTTTTTCTGGGACTGGCATCTCTCTTCAAAACACTGGATCGAGTCAACCACACGAAAACAGACCTCCATATTATGCCCTTGCTTTCATTATGAAGCTATAAATAATGACCAACAATAAGTTAAATAATTAACAATTTTGGGAAAATCCAACAATGACCAACAACGGCACTAAATTCACACCCGAAGTCAAAAAAACAGGCGATCCAGTTCGATCGGCAGACTGGAATGCAGCCATGCAGGAAATCGTCCGACTAGAAACGTCCAAAATCAACCGAGAAGGACCAGAATCTTTACAAGGCCCCCTCACCATAGCCCAAGCTTTGACTGTAAGCGCGATCGCCCCAACCACCAGCACTCCCTTAGAAATCAAAGGAGCTCTCAAACTAGCAGAAGGAGTAGCCGTCAATCAGTTTTCTGCTGATGATAGTCTGAGCAATAATAGCGATAGTATTGTTTCTACCCAAAAAGCGATCAAAAATTATGTAGATACGGCTGTAACCAAATTAGATACAACTGTCAAAACCTATGTGGAAACAACTGTAACTACCTTAGACACAGCTACAAAAAACTATGTCAATAGTCGAGTGCAAGGCAGTGAAACACAAGATTTTCAAGCCAAAGATTTGCGAGTTTACGGCAATCTTACCGTAGTTGGAAATGTAATTTCCAAAAGCACCGAAAAAATGGAAGGAAACGTCGAACTCGGTAATGATGATGGAGATACTGTTACCGTTTTTGGTACAATCAGATCGGGACATTCCTCCGGTTCTCTTCAGGTGCAAACTGCTTTAAAAGTCACCGAAAATTTGATTGTGGATGGTAAGATAGGTCTGGGTACGACATCTCCCAGTGACAAGCTGCACATTCAAAATGGAGATTTCCGCATTGATTCAGGGCAAATTAAAAGTTGGGGAACCCTAACTTTCCGCTCGGATATCGATCGAAGTGGTGATGCTACTTTAGTTAATTTTCTCGATCGAGACAGTCGGAGCGTTCTCTGTATTAATCATGACGGTAAAGTTGGCATTGGCACAACAAATCCAGGGGCGACATTAGAGGTTGACGGCAGCATTCGAGCCAAAAATGTTGAGTCTAGTAACCCGCTCCGACACCGGATGTATCCGAGTGAACCAATTGTTTATCAAGATATTTTTGCGGCCAGAAATGCAGGGGCGATCGCGAAACTAGGAAACCCATCATACTACGATGATACCACCTTTACCGCAAAAAACCTGTGGAACGATCGTCCCATTATTGCCTACGGAGGTAACAATGAGACGGACGGAAACGGTGCTGTTATCAACATTCCCGATGGCTACAATACCGTCTGGGTAAGGGTATTAGGCGAACGATGGAACGCGATCAAGGCATATTTGCTAGATAAAGACAACAAAAAAACCGAAGAAATCGGAGTGTGGACTGGTGGATACAGATCCACAAATTGCTACTGTCCCGACGGTTCCCTCAGTGATAGTTACTCCAATTTTCATCAATGGCTGCCGATCGCGATCGGGACAAATCTCGCCCCACTACCCGCTGGAGAAACTCGGAAACTCGCGCTGATTTCTAAGCCTAATAGTACGAACCATTTGTGGCTTTCTGGGTTAGCATTCAGCAAAAACCCTTGGAGTCATGCAACTCAATCAGCAGTCGGATACCACTGGGCAGTTAATGGCGGTAATGCCACAACCTGGAACTCAGAGAATTGGAAAAGTGATGTACTCGCCATGATTCCGCCCAAGACGAATTTGGAATTGAAAGTTCCAGTCGTACCGTCTGGACGTGACAAGTTGCTCTATCTTGTCGAACATAACAATGACTGGAATGGTTGTATGCACTCTGGCATTACTGTCAATGGAAATCCCATTGAAAGGTTCCTGGGAACTTACGATAACCCATTCGCCCGCCATTGGAACAGCAAATTTTATGAGCGATATATTGCCGCTCGTATCCCGGCAGATCTGATTCCGAAAACCAGTAATCTCACGACCTATCTTAGTGTCAAAATTGATATGAGCAAGCAAAATAGCATTATTCATTTCCGCGAAATTGGCACTCACGATCTAGAAATTCCCTGGAATTACTGATAGTCATGGAGACAAAAACCCGATTTCTTAAGGTAATTGCGTCATTGGAGATTGAGGATGAGAAGGAGAAACCCGGTTTTTTCGGTTGAGTGCGTCCAGGATTGACCGATACCATTAATCGGGTTAGGGTGTGAGTAGGGGTTGACTTTGAGCGGAATCTTGTCCCACCCTTCTTAAGGGAGTAGGGTGTGAGTAGGGGTTGAGTAGGGGGCAAGAATGCGGGGGATCTGGACCAAATCGTCAAACAACACTCTCTGACTGGGTTTGAGGTTAAGTTGACACGAAGAAGGGCACTTGGAGTGTCCAGAGTTGCTATCATTCCGATGCAACCGGAAACGATATGATGTAGGTAATTGATGTAAAACTGTGGTCAGGAACCCCGCCCTTAAGGGACGGGGCTTGCAAGAGTAATCGAACAAGCCATTCTGACCAGCCTAAGTCTTAGCTGACTACGTTATTTGAGTCACGACACCCTGGGATGCGACGCTAGTCCCTTGCTCTGTCGCTGCTAGTTAAACAGTTCTAAGGTCACTGGAACAGTGCTTTGGGCCGGCACAAGCTCTTATAACATTGGCGAAGCGAACTTTACCCGAAAGGGATTGGAGACAACCATATCTCCGAAGGAGGGGCAACCATACCCCTCCGCCTCGAAAGAGGTAGTCAATTAATTTATTGAATCAAACAAAGCCATCCTAAAAGGCGACGTACTGATCGAAGCCGAAGTGATGGGGTTTCAACCCTGCGCTTCGCTCCGCCCAATTTTCTGATGGATTTCAAGAATATTCAAGGGACGCTAAAGCATCCCGTGTCGCTTTTCCTCCCTAGGCTCAAGCCACTGGGTTTCCAAGCTCCCGTGAGGTCTTTATGAAACAACAACTCCAACAACGTCTGCAAGAACTCAAAGCCGAATACGAATCGGGTAAAAAAGTCCTAGGGGATTTAGAGGCAAAACAAGCCAATGTGAGAGATACTTTACTCCGCATGGCTGGTGCAATTCAAGTGTTGGAAGAAGAACTGGTAAAAGCTGACAGCAATACAATCCACACTCCCTCGGAAAATACTTATGCTCTCGATTCTGAAACCCCCGCTAGAGAAGTCTCTCCCCAAAGTAGTCAAAGCTAATTTAGATAGATTATGATTTATAAGCTACTGACGGCGATCGCCAACCTGCTGAAAACCGAACTGAGTGCAGACATTGCTCAGTCAGACCAACATTTTACCACTAAACAGTTAAGGGAATCTCCTTCAGAACCCTTTCCCCAAATTAGTGTTTATTTAGGTAAGTTTACCCTAGATCAAAGCATGAGAAACTTAAAATCTCTCAAGCAGTACCCAGAGGAAAGCCGCCAAGAAATAACTGTAATGCGGGAATTTGAGCAAGAGTTTTTTATTGAGGTGTACGACACTAATTTAGAAAATCTTGAAAAATTCGCCTCTCTCATCTTTGGGATTATCTTAACTAACTCCGAAGACTTGCTGCAAGAGTATAACGTTACTGCCTCTACTAGCTATCAAAGCCAAGAAATCACAACGGTTCACATAATTAATCAGATTAACGTGCTAGAAAGCATTTATAAAACGACCGTAGACACCCAAAGTTTTGAATTAAAATTGCAAGCAAAAGGTCAATTAAAACTGTTAAGAAATATTCACGGTGAGCTGAGTACGATTCAAAACATTAACATTCAATCCCGCCTTCCGCTTGAGATTTGAGAAGTTCAAGTTGAGAATTACAAATACTCGAAAAAGTCAAGCGCTGGTGGGAGAAGGTAAATTATTATTGGATATAGAAAAATCTACAGGGATGATGGGAGTGGTTGTCCCGTTCGGCTTGCCAGAATCAGGGTCTGGTTGGTAGACTTGGATGCGATCGCGCCCAACTCTTTTTGCTTGGTAGAGGGCTTGATCCGAGGCGGCAATCAAAATTTCCGCTCCCGCTTCCGATGCCGGAACCATACTTGCTACGCCCAAACTGACGGTGACGTACTCACTCACCTGGGAACCAGCGTGAGGAAGCTTTAGGGCTGCGATTTTAACCCTGATGTGTTCGGCGACCTTCACAGCGCCTTGGATGTGGGTATTGGGCAAAATAACGGCAAATTCTTCGCCACCATACCGAGCCACTAAATCGGCGGGGCGATCGACTGCATGGCTAATGGCACTAGCTACTTGTCGCAAACATTCGTCTCCCCCTGGATGACCATAGGTGTCGTTATAACTTTTAAAAGAATCAATATCACACAGAATTAGGGACAGGGGCGTCTGTTCCCGCGACTGTCTGCGCCACTCCATTGCCAGATATTGATCGAACCGGCGACGGTTTGCTAGCTGGGTGAGGGCGTCCAAAGTGGCTAAGCGTTCTAATTTTTGGTTGGCCTCTTGCAACTGCTGATAAAGTTCTGCTTGCTTGATGGCGATCGCCAACTGGGCCGCCAGAGAAGACAGTAATTCCACTTCCAACTGCATCCACTGTCGGGGGCTGCACTGGTGGGCCATCAGCAGCCCCCACAAATCCTCCCCTTGCACCAGTGGCACGACTAAATAAGCTCTGACATTAAATTGTGCGAGCAAATCAATTTGATATTGTGGTAAATCGGCGGCGCAGATATCGGCGATTGGTCGGATCGCCCGATGTTGGTACGCTTCCAAATAAAATTCGTCAAAACAAAAATTTTCCAGGGTTTCTCCCAGCATCGGCTGGCAGTTAGCAGCTACAGATTCCACTGTCACCGCGCCCGTTGCCGGCGTGGCGCAGGCATTGCCAGTACAGGGGTTAAAGCGGACGATCATCACTCGATCGGCCTGCAGAAACTGGCGCACTTCGTTGACAGTCGTGTGCAGCACTTCGTCCAAATCCAAAGACTGGCGAATGTGCTGAGTAATGGTTGCCATCAACAGTTCCCGTTCGTTCTGCTGTCGCAGCGCTGCTTCTGCCCGCTTGTATTCCGTGATATCTTGAGCAGTACCAAAAATTTGTTTGGGTTGGCCCTCGGTGGTGCGGGCAAAAACTTGGTCGCGACAGCGAAACCAGCGCCATTGGCCCGATCGATGTTGAAGCCGATACTCCAATTCCAAAATGCTGCCATCCTGGGCCGAGGGAAATTGTTCCAGGTGCTCTTCCAGTGTCCGCAAATCCTCTGGGTAGACGAGACAGAAACAGAAAGCCGTTTCCATCTCTAAAATTTCTTGGGGAGTGTAGCCCAGCAATTTCAAGGCCTGACCGTTGACGTAAACGTTGCGCTGTTCGGTCAGGTCGTAGATATATAGTAAATAAGGTGCCACGTCAGCAATCTGCTGGATGAAGTGCTGGCTCGATCGCAATTCTTCCTCCACCCGCTGACGTACTTTCACTTCTTCCAAAGCCTGATCCCGCATCGCCCGATAACCTTGAATCCGGTGAGTGAGCTCCGTGACGTCCTGAATCACCAACAAGGCGTAGAATGATTGGGAATTGGTCGGTGGCCATGTCAGTGAAGCCCGATGGGACGGAGAGTTATCTAACAAAACATTGTTTCCAGCGGCTTGGAGTTCGATCGTACCTTCTGCTTCCCACTCAACATTTGGGACAACCAACTTTCCTATCTCCAATTCTGCGATGCCATCCTCTTGGGCCGGCACAGCCGTCACAGTAGTTTGCTGGATGCGCTGCTGGCCGTCTTGCCAAGTTGCCGGAATCAGGTGTTTGTGAATTTGAGAAGAAAAAATTGTTGGTGGACCTCCTGCAAAGATTTGCTGAAAGCGAGTTGCGTACTTTAGCTGGTTTAAATGAGGAAAATGCGTTGTGATTTTTGTACCCAACATTTGACTGCGGGGAATTTTCGTCCAGTCTTCCAAACAGGTATTCCAAAACAGAACCACAAAATCATCTCGCAGCAGGCAAGCGCCGACTGGTACGCTGTCGAGAACCCCAAACTTTTGCTCAATAGTTTTGCTCTCCTGGCTCATAGACCCCCGGCAAGTTGATTGATAGCAGCCAACAAGGTATCAAAAGAACTGACATTGAAAATGAGGATAATATCTCCTTCAATGTGAAGCTTTTCAATAATGAAACGAGTCTGGGCTAATAAAACGACTGTATCGGCTGTCAAACCGCCAGATACTAGCAAAGTGGCGATCGTCCCTTCCATGTAATTGGGAATTGAGTAGTTCAAGCGCTGCTGAAGTACATTGCTGATAGCACCCATAACCCCGTTGATTACAATATTTCCCACTTCACTTAGCGTACCAATTTTCACCGAATCTAGGTCATGAGTTCCGGCTTCTTCCCCAGTTAGCATCGTCACGAGGGTGGCGGCGCTGTTGGTAGGAAATACTAGCTGAGCAATACCTCCAAAAGAGCCTGTGAATTTTAGCTGCACGGCGGCGATTTGCTCGCCGTTGAGGTGTTGCTCTAACTGTACTTGTACATCGTTGGGAGTCAGGATTTGGAGGTAGGGGATTTGCAAGCGAATGGGGGAGTCAATCATGTCGTTCAAGATCCCTGCTGCTTGACCAATCCCGATGTTGACGAGTTCCTGCAAAGCATCGAGCTGTCGAGCGGTCAATTTCATGGGGCGCTCTCCTCGCTGGCACTGAGAGCTTTTTTGATCCACCCAACCAGTTCGTCGGAGTTGGGCATTTTGTGAATGACTGCGAGGGCTCCGAGTTCCATACACTCTTCGCGGGTGGTGGATTGGATGTCTGCGGTAATTACGATCACAGGAACTTTAATTCCTTTCTCCCGCATAGCTTGCAAGACTTCCCTACCTTCCATGTCTGGCATTAGGAGATCCAACAGCATACAGTTTGGGGTCTGAGTATCGAGCAGTTCCAGAGCTTCTGGGCCACTCGATGCTTCCCAAGTCTCGTATCCTTCTGCTCGCAAGATTTTGCAGATTACCCTGCGAGTCAACCACGAATCTTCGACAACGAGAATTGATGTCACTACGTTTTCCTCCTTCAATTGTTTATGACTAACCAGCTTGGCAGGTACTGCTTTTATTTTGACAGTATTTTATGCAGGGGCGTCGCGATCGCGACGCCCCTGCATAGCTAAAAAACTCTCTCTACATTAGTGGACCAAGCAGGCTAACAGGAATAAATATATCCATCATATAGTGAGGGGTTCTCCACCCATCGAGCTATTGGGAAGCTTAGGCGTTGAGATTTGAGAACCGGATGACGGCCGGCTCTGTTCTTGATATTTATCCCTGTATTACGATCGCGGTTTAGACTAAAACCACATCTACAATTATCTTGCTTAATTTGACAATCTCCCGAATTCCCTAGGCTAAATTCGGGAGATTCTTAAGAATCCAAATACAGATTCTCTGGTTCCTCTAGCAATCCTGAACCCATCCTCAGTAAAGTTTAACCACTTTCTAGCAAAGGACAGGGCAAACATTCCCAAATTGCGGTATTTACCTACTTGTGCTATGCAAACCTTGTTTTATGACTCCCAGTTTTAGGTATCGGCAATATTATCAAACAAATAACAAAAAACCCGGTTTCTTGATGAAGCCCGGTTTACACGATGTATTTTGCTGCTGAAAGCTTGGGTTAACTATAGCTGACCAACCGTTTGCGAAGAGATTCTACTCGTCGTTTTGCCGTCGCATTGTCTGGCTCGTGTTTTAGGACTTCTTCGTACATTTCTAAAGCTTGAGATTCTAATTTTTTACGCTCGTAGGAGTGGCCCAAATTATTGATCGATGTGACGTAGCCGGGCTGCAACTTAATGGCTTCTTTGTAATAACGGATTGCTATATCGTACTGTTCTTGACCGAAGTGTGCAAAACCGAGAGCGTTATAAATTATCGCTGCATTTTCTGCACCTTCTAAATCTTCTGATTTCAGGGCTTTTTGAAATAGCAATATCGCCTGGGAATAAAGACTTTTATCTAGATAAATACTGCCCAATTGGTAGTATTCCTGGGCTGTTCCCTTCTCTTTCGTCAGCTTTGTTTCTAAGCGTTCCAGGGACATTTCCCGCTTGCGAGTTTTGAATATCTGGCTGACTATAAACCAGGAAGCACTGCCTAGTATGAGTAGCAAGACTGACAAGTAAATAATGAGTAAATTGCTATCCATGCTTTTAAAATTTGGTTGGTATTTGGTTTTTTTTATGTATTTGAATGCAATGAAAATCCTTGATATTTGCCGAATAACTTGTACTAAAAACCGGGAAATGGCTGACGTAGTTACCCAGGATAGCGCTCTCAAAAAGCAAGAATCTAGAAGTAAGAACAAAGAAGGAAAAGCGGTCTCAATCTCCTAGATTTATCTAAGAAGTCTTCCTTCTCTGGCAGATAACTACATCCTTCTTACTTCTTATTTCTGCCTTCGGAAAACTATTCAAGCTTTCACGATGCGGCTGACTTGGCCATTTCCACGACTTTGCCAAATGTTGCGGGGTCAAGGATTGCCATTTGTGCCAACATTTTGCGATTGATTTCAATGTTTGCTTTCTTCATGTTGCCGATGAGTTTGCTATAACTCATGCCGTGCAAGCGAGATGCTGCATTGATCCGAGCAATCCACAGGCGGCGGAAGTCGCGTTTGCGTTTTTTGCGATCGCGATAACCGTTACGCAGGGCCTGCATCACCCGTTGGTTAGCTGTGCGGAACTGTTTCGACTGTGCGCCTCGGAATCCCTTGGCTAGTTTGAGAATTTTTTTGCGGCGCGCTCTAGCGACATTACCGCGTTTTACCCGTGTCATCTTTGATTACCGTTAAACTTTACAAGTATGGAAGCATTAACCGCACGTTATCGTCGTTGGTCTCGTCGATGACGACCAATTTAGACAAGCGACTTTTGCGGGCTGAACTTTTGTGGGAGAGCAAGTGGCTTTTGTAAGCTTTGCGGCGCACAATTTTACCGGTGCCGGTCGCTCTAAAGCGCTTTGCGGCTGCTTTGCGAGTTTTGAGTTTTGGCATGGACTGGTGTTATTTGGACACAAGCTATAACCGTATCACGTTTGTGGTACTTTCTGCAAGCTGGATTTATGGCGATATATTCAGGATGGGCCGATCGGCAGGCTCTTGCGGTTGTTGGGCGCAGTTGACATCTAAAATTACAGAATTATGAACACATTTCACTTTTGCAGCCCTCAGCCTCCAGATTTACGGTCTCTGACTATTAAAGGTGAGCGGCTAAGATTAGTGGCCATCTCTGATGAATTTGAACAGGATATCTTTCAAGAGTTCACCAGTGAAATTACCTCTATATGTTTCCATCACCTGCTGAAGATATTGAGAGAACACGCAGCTTCATAGTCGAAGGAATTGAGTGGCTGCGGACGCAATTATGCCTGATGAGATATAATAAAAATAACTTATTGAGGGGGAATTCATGGTGACGGCAGCATCCAACAAACAGTCAGCAATCATTCGTACAGATCGGGGACTGACGATCGCAGAAACGCGCATCACGCTCTACGATGTGATGGATTACGTGACTGCCCAATACCCACTCAGGTTCATCCGTGGTCTTTTCAATCTAACCGATGAGCAAATTAACGCGGCTGTAGCCTATATTGAGACAAATCGCGCTGAAGTTCAAGCCGAGTATGAAATTGTGCTGAAGGAAGCTGAAGAACTTCGGCAGTATTACGAAGAGCGAAATCGCGAGCTGATTGCCCGACTTGCCACAAAGCCACCTAAACCAGGTATGGAGGCTGCTTGGGAAAAGCTTCAAGCACAGAAAGCAAAACATCAAGCTCAGTTGGAGCTCCACGCATGATTTTCCTGGTCGATCATAATCTTGAAGGACATACTCTACTTTTAGCAGGTAATATTGCTAGCCTTGGTTGGCTGGATCTGCTACCGATTCGCTTTATAACTTTTGAAGAAGTTGCATTATCCGTTACGAGTGATGACAGAGTAGTTTGGCGGTTTGCACAGACAAATCAAATGATCTTGCTAACAGCCAATCGGAGTATGAAAGGTAAGAATTCTCTAGAGAAAGTGATGCGTGAAGAAAATACATCAACTTCATTGCCCGTTGTCACTATTGGAGATGCCGATCGAGTCTTGACCGATCCTGATTATCGCAATCTTTGTATCGATCGGCTGATTGAGATTATCTTTGATATTGATGACTACAAAGGTTCAATGAGACTTTTCATTCCATGAGACTGTTTATTACTGAACTTGGCGCTGCTCTCGATACAAGCGGAGGGCGTAAACTCCGGCGGCAGTTGACTGCAATTGTTTAATTACCGCTGCCATTTCGATCGGCAATTCTGCAATTTTTGATACCATAACAGGATGTTCCGGTGGCAGTAAAACCGGAGCGGCCAGGGCTGCAAAAGTTATGTCTGCTGCGGATATTGTATCGCCCAGTAAATAGGTTTTGCCGCCTGCTAATCTTCGATCGACAATCTCAAAAATTTCTTGGATTCCTTGCAGCGCCTTGGCTGCGGAATCTACTGTTATGTTGTAGCGTTGCCGTATTGTACTGCTAAGGAACGGAAAGATTATTTCAAACCCAAGACGCTCAAGTTGAGGCGTACCGCTGCACCAACCAGTTCGCATTGTTTCGCGATCGCCCGATCGATAAAAATATCCCCAATTGCGAGTATCTGCTCCCAGTCTAGCATCAAATAACTCTTCAAGTTCTTCGACTTCTCGGCGCAATTCAGGCTCTTTTGGATACAAACCGTGGCTTTCTGGATTGAGAGTATCGAGGTAATGCAAAATATCTGTTGAATCAATAAAGTTCCCAGATTTGGCAACTAAAATGGGAACGCTGCTTCCTCCGTGTTTGCGGGTAGCCCAGAGGTGAAAAGCTGGTACGTGTCTTTCTTCTATGTAGGGGATTTTTAGTAAATCCAGGGCCCACCGCACTTTTTCGCAGTAGTGACTGATGGGGATGGTGATGAGGCGGACAACTTCGGTATTGGCAATGGTTGAATGATGATTCATTGAATTAATTTAGTTGTGTAAATGTTGGCAGACTTATCGGTCTTTTTTAGAGAATAGCAGAGCCATTACCCCAAAGTTATGCCTTAACCACCTTGGCGGTTGCTATAATGGCAAGGGGCCGATCGCCAATTAATTTAAAATTTAACTTAAAGCCGATAACAAATAACAAATTTAACAAATTCAACAAAAAAAATAGGCTAGCCATATTTCACAGCGCCTATCTCAATCAATGTTTTTTAAGGGTTCACCGCAACGCCGTCTTACCTCAGCTTTTGACCTGGTATTTTACCAGGTGGGCACCGTTGGCTCGGACTTAAAGTTTCTGGGTACAAGCCCAGTTTACTGCTGTCCAAACATCTTGATTCCCGAAAGTTAAGAGTTATAGATCAAAAAAACATTATTGGCAGTCACCAACGTCGCAGTAGAACCTGTATTTAATATATACCAACTAACTGGATTTTGGCAACTGTGCCATCGATCTAATTTGCCTTCCAGATAGATTCAATGGTTTGAGCGATCGCCTCTGCTGGCGATCGCCCATGCTCCAACGCTTCCCGATCCAGCAAAACAGTAACGTGACCCAGTTTGCGGCCCGGACGCGATACTTTCTTACCATACCAATGTACAAAAGTACCCTCTATTTGTGCCAGTTGTTTTCGTTTTTCTGAATAATCCGACTCAGCCGATTCATAGCCGAGTAAATTTACCATCACAGCACCAGCAGAGATTAAATCGCAATTGCCTAAAGGCAGTTGACAAACTGCACGCAAATGTTGTTCAAATTGTGAAGTTTTGCAAGCATCGATGGTAAAGTGTCCCGAATTGTGCGTGCGCGGTGCAATTTCGTTTACCAATAGTTGATTGTCGGCGGTTAAAAATAGTTCAATGCCGAATACGCCCACAGCTTGTAAACTATTGAGGAGAGTACGGGCGATCGCAGAAGCTTCGGCTTCGAGATCCAAACTAATCCGGGCCGGTGCAATCGCCAGGCGACAAACCTGATTTTCTTGCTGAGTTTCGACGATCGGGTAAATGGCAATTTCACCCTGAGCCGATCGAGCAGCAATTACAGCCAACTCGCGATCGAAAGGCACAAACTCTTCCACCAACAAAGCCACACCTTTGAGATTAATACAAATCGACTCCAGACTCGCTGAATCTTTAACCACAAAAGTACCTTGGCCATCATAACCGTGGCGGCGAACTTTGATAACCAAGGGAAAATCCAATGGCAAATCCTGGCTACAATCCCATTGCCAAAACCTAGGAATTGGCAAACCCAAATCTTGTAAATAACAGCGCTGCACGTACTTATCCAACAACGGATAGAGAGAGGACAAACTAGGCTGAAATAAAACACCTTGATTTTCTAGTGTCCGCAAACCATCCAAATCCACAAACTCATTTTCAAAAGTAATAACATCAGAGCGATTGGCTAATTCAGCGGTAGCATTAACATCATCAATTGCCGCCAAAACAGTATCACTAGCAATAGAATTTGCCGGGTCAGTAGCCAGGGGAGTTTGCACCACCAATTCAATACCCAGCTTACTAGCAGCAGACCCCATCATCCAAGCTAGTTGACCGCCGCCGACAACACCCACCCGCTTAATTTTAGGAGATGTACTGGCAGTGGATGGAGTAAATTTCATCTGACTAATTTTCAATATGTTAACCTGACTATTTTATAACAAAAAGTAACGACATAAATATCCTGTAGGGGCGGTAACACCAACAATAGACATCTCCTAAAAAGACAGTCAAAAACAGGCAGGCGGTGTCCTGCCCTTCGACTCCGCTGACTGAACCGCGAAGCGTCGCCCTGAGCGTAGTCGAAGGGTCGAAGGGATGCCTATTCCACAACAATTATGGGAGATGTCTATTGAATCTAAGAATCAGCCCAGCACCCACGATCTAGGAAAGTTTTTAATCCTGGCACTGGTTGACCCATCTCTAACAGCAGCCAATCCCGGACGATCGAGAAAAGTGCCACATCTAGCAATTCCCTAGCGCCAAGCATGGCATAATTGAGAGCACTGCAAAAAGCAGATAGATAAGTACCAACACTGCAAAGTGGCCATTCAGGCACAAAAATTATAGGTGAGGATGCTGTGAAAGTTTTGGTTGTGGGGAACGGAGGTCGCGAACACGCGATCGCAAAAAAACTGCTCGAATCAACGCGGATTAAACAAGTCTTCTGCGTACCAGGCAACGGCGGCACAGCTACCACCAACGGCTGCCAAAATTTGTCACTCAACATCGACGACTTCCAAGGCATGGAACGCTTTGTGATGGTCAACAACATCGGACTTGTCATCGTCGGGCCCGAATTGCCCCTATCACTAGGGATCGTTGACTACTTCCAACAGAAAAAACTTATGGTTTTCGGCCCTACCAAAGCCGGAGCCCAAATTGAGTCGAGCAAATCCTGGGCGAAGGAATTAATGCTCGAAGCAGGAATCCCAACACCCAAAGCAGCCGTATTTACCAACCCAGAAGCAGCCAAAGCATACGTTGTTGAACAAGGAATCCCGATCGTCATCAAAGCAGATGGACTGGCATCAGGCAAAGGAGTCACCGTTGCCACCACTGTCAAAATGGCATTAAGCGCCATCAACACCATTTTTCGCGGCGAATTTGGCACCGACAACATCCGAGTCGTAGTAGAAGAATATATAACAGGTCAAGAAGTATCGATTCTCGCCCTCACCGACGGCATTACAGTAGAACCCCTGGTCCCCGCCCAAGACCACAAAGCCATCGGCGAAGGTGACAAGGGAGCCAACACCGGGGGCATGGGAGCCTACGCACCAGCACCGATTGTCACCCCAGAGCTCATGGACAGGATTCAAACAGCAATTTTGGAACCCACCCTCGCAGCTTTGCAAAAACGCAAAATCGACTATCGCGGCGTACTCTACGCAGGTTTAATGATTACACCCGAAGGAGAACCCAAAGTCTTAGAATTTAACTGCCGCTTTGGAGATCCCGAAACCCAAGCCGTGTTGTCTCTACTGGAAACCCCCCTGGAAGACTTGCTGCTAGCCTGCTGCGTGCAGCGTTTAGGAGATTTTTCGGACATTCGCTGGAAGTCCGGGGCTTCGGTTTGCGTCGTTTTGGCATCTGGGGGTTATCCGGGAAATTTCCAAAAAGGCAAAACTATTACAGGCATTGAGGAAGCCGAAGCCAAAGGTGCAGAAGTCTTTCATGCCGGCACTCAGTTGAAGCAGCAGCAGTTAGTCAGCGACGGTGGTCGGGTTTTGGGTGTCACTGCTGTGGGAGAAACTTTGGAACAAGCTATTGCTAAAGCTTACGAGGCGGTAGATTGTATTCAGTTTGAAGGGGTCTACTGTCGGCGCGACATCGGCCGTCGAGCTTTGCCCGACAAAAATTAATTAGGAATTTCGACCTCGGCCACTTGCGGGAACTCAAGCAATCTCAAAGTAGAAGTGTCACAATAAATCTGGGTTCTTTTCAGTGGCGGCAGTGTACTCATTCAGTGTACAAAGGCTGAGGAAAAGCCTCTTTATTTAATTCTACTTTAAATTTTTAACTGGTAAAATGTTGGCCATACTAAACAAAATCGGAGAAATTATTGCTCGCTGGTGGTCGGAGTTTACCCTCCAGACTCGCCTGATGGCCGGTGCTACCCTCGTAGTTTCCTTAATTATGAGCGGCCTGACATTCTGGGCTGTCAATACTATCCAACAAGATGCCAGACTTAATGATACCCGCTACGGTCGTGACCTGGGCTTGTTGTTATCGGCTAATGTGGCTCCCCTGATTGCCAAAAACGACCGCTCTGAGGTTGCTCGTTTTTCCCGTCAATTTTATAGCAGCACCTCTAGCGTCCGCTATATGCTCTATGCTGACGAAGCAGGGGATATTTTTCTGGGGATACCTTTCTCGGAATCGGAGGTGCAAACTTCCTTGACTCTGCGACGTCAGATTAAACTTCCCGATAGTTTTATCGCTGATATTGAGGCGAGAAATTTAACTTCTGTGCCTTTGGTGCGACAACACTTGACTCCTGATGGAGAAGTTACTGATGTCTTTGTTCCTCTAATTCATGAAGATAAATATTTGGGAGTTTTGGCGATCGGGATTAATCCCAATCCCGCTGCTGTCGTCTCTTCTAATTTGACCAGAGATGTCACTTTAGCAGTATTTGTGACTATTTGGGTCATGGTAATTTTGGGTGCTGTATTTAATGCGCTGACGATTACTCAACCAATTAAACAATTAGTTTTGGGAGTCAAAAACATTGCTAGTGGAAATTTTAAGCAGCGAGTAGACTTGCCTTTGGGTGGAGAATTGGGCGAGTTGATTGGCAGTTTTAATGAGATGGCTCAGAAACTGGAAAGTTATGAAGAACAAAATATTGAAGAACTAACAGCGGAAAAAGCTAAGTTAGAAACTTTGGTTTCAACGATTGCTGATGGTGCTCTTTTATTAGACGCCAATTTGCAGGTGATTTTAGTTAATCCGACGGGTAGGCGGATTTTTGGATGGGAAGGCAAAAATGCGATCGGAATTAATGTCCTGCATATTTTGCCTGCGGAAGTGCAGCAGGAATTGGCGAGACCCCTTCACCAAATAGCTGGGGGCGATCGCGAAGGTGGCGAATTTCGGATCTCGATGAGCGAACCCATAAACCGCACCATTCGGATTGTCTTAACTACTGTAATTCTCCACAAAGCACCAGGCACAGAATCTCTCTGCAAAAGCTGTATCCGCGACGATGAAAATACCTGTAATGAACCGGAACGCCCGGAGGTTTTGGAATGTACTTTCTACGAACAAACATCGAAATATCAAGGCTCTGGTCAATATCGGGAGAGTCTCAAAGGCATTGCGATGACCGTGCAGGACATCACGCGGGAAGTGGAACTAAATGAAGCTAAAAGCAATTTTATTAGCAATGTTTCTCACGAATTGAGAACGCCTTTGTTTAATATCAAATCTTTTATTGAAACTCTCTACGAATACGGAGAAGACCTTCAAGAAAGTGAGCGGCGGGAGTTTCTGGAAATTGCTAATCGAGAAACCGATCGACTAACTCGGTTAGTTAACGATGTGCTAGACTTATCGCGGCTGGAATCCTGTCGAGTTTATCAATTGGACGCAGTGGATTTGTCTCAAGCTGTGGAACAAACCCTACGCACTTATAAATTGAATGCGAAGGATAAAGGTATTGAACTGGAACAAGATGTTGACCCGAATTTGCCCTCGGCTTTAGGTCATTACGATTTGCTGCTACAAGTATTGGCAAATTTAGTGGGAAATGCTTTGAAATTTACTTCTGCGGGTGGTAGGGTTGCTATTCGAGCTTACCTGCTAGACCCTCAGACTGAAAACCACAATGATACTGCTTCGGGACACCACAACCTATCATCGGAATCACACAATTTTCCGGCGGTGCGCATCGAAATTTCTGATACTGGGATTGGGATAGATCCCGAAGACCAACAGGCAATTTTCGATCGCTTTTTTAGGGTAGAAAACAGAGTTCACACTTTAGAAGGAACTGGTTTAGGTCTTTCTATTGTGAGAAATATTATTGACAAGCACCATACTAAAATTAATTTAGTTAGTGAAGTTAATGTGGGTACTACTTTCTGGTTTGATTTGGCAGTTTATCAGCCGAAAAAAACCTTAGAAATTGAAAATTCTTGGCCAGTTGAGGTAAAAATTGAGAGTGAAATAAGTTCTAGTCATGTTATTTGAAAGAAGTCATTAGTCATTAGTTATTGGTTAAATGAGGTACGCCTGGGCATCAGAATGCGATCGGAGCGTACCTCACTTGTTTTAGAACTGCTAGGCATTATGTAGTTATTGTAACAACAGTCAACAGTCAACTGTCAACTAACTACTAACTAAGGCTTTTTTTAGCACGTTCGGCTCTTTCTTCTGCGGTATCCATCACGTCTGCCATCTTCTCCACTATTTCTCCTGGATAATTTTCCAAAATCCGGGTAGAAAGTGAAATTCTGCCCCGGCTTTCATCGAGGTCAATCACAATTGCTTTGAGAACTTGACCTGGGGAAAACACCTGGGAAAGGTTTTCAATATATTTTTGGCTGACTTGCTTGATGTGCAGCAAACCGCTAATTCCTTCCATGTCTATAAACACGCCGAAAGGCTTAATGATGCTGACTTTTCCTTCTACTAATTGACCGATTTGTAACTGACTGAAGGCAGAGGATTGAGTTGCTAGGCGCTGGGAAAGTACCAGTTTTTGTCGCTCTTGGTCTATTTCCAAGAAGCTGACAGTCAAAGCTTGACCAACCAGGGATTCTATGTTATCTCGATCGATTAAGTGCGATCGGGGAATAAAGCCACGCATTCCCTGGACATCCACCGTCACCCCCCCCTTATTTGCGCCCGAAACCCGCACCTGAAGGACTTTACCGCTTTCCTGCAATTCGATTAGCTGTTCCCACGCTTCCTGAATTTGTAGCTGTCGCAGAGACAAAGTAACTTGGCCATCTGCATCTTGTTCGCGGATAATTAAAAAATCCCGTTCCTCTTGCAAAGGCACGACTTCCGACAAATTCGCGATGGTTCTCAAAGCAGCTTCTTGGATGGGTAAAAACGCCGAAGACTTGCCACCGATATCAACATACGCACCATTTGAGTCGTGCTCCAAGACTTTTCCACGCACAACTTGTCCCTTCTGAAACTCGTAATTGTGCTGTTCAAGGGCTTTTGCAAAATCGTCCATTGAAAAGGATGCTTTTGCGCTTTGAGAACCGGTAGATTTGGAATTCATGTAAGTTTAGTTGTCAGTTATCAGTTGTCAGTTGTCAATTGTCAGTTGTCAGTTGCCGTACCCTGAGCGTAGTCGAAGGGTTAGTTGTTAGTATAAAATTCTCCTCATTTCCCCATCTGCCACTCTCTCATTTCTAAACAGGTTGAAGTTCCAGTCGAAATAGTTCCTTCACCTGTTCCCACGATTCGGCTGCTGCGGTAGCGTCATAACTGCCGCGGTGGTTGCAGAAGAAACCGTGATCGGCATTGTAGCGGAAAATTCGGTGAGAAATATGCTGTTTTTCCAATTCTGTGGCAATTCGATCGACTTGTTCTGAAGGAATGCTGGCATCTTGAATGCCGTAAAAGCCGTAGAGAGTGCCTTTAATCTCTGCTGTGCGAGTGATGGTGGGGGGGGCACCACGGGGGGTTTGGGTGGCGATGCCAGCACCGTAGAATGAGGCTGTAGCCTTGATTTCCGGTAAGGTGGCGGCGAGGTAGGCTACGTGTCCGCCAAAGCAGAAGCCGATGCAGCCAAAGTCTGGTTGGTTCACAACTGGCAAGGTTTTGAGGTAGTCGATGGTGGCTTGGATGTCGCTCAGAAGTTCGGGTGCGGTAGTTTGTTCTTTGTATTTTCTGCCGATTTTGATGTCTTCGGGGGTGTAGCCTGTTTCAAAGCCGGGGGCGAGGCGTTGGTAAATGGCTGGGGCGATCGCCACATAGCCCTCTTTTGCTATTCTTTCGGTAACTTCGCGGATGTGCGAGTTGACTCCAAATATTTCTTGAATGACGATGACTGCGGGAAATTTTCCTGCTGCTGAGGGTTGGGCTAGGTAGGCGGCGATTTGCAAATCGCCGTTGGGGATTTTGACGTTAGCTGTATGAATTTCTGAGTTGGTCATTTGTGAATGAGATTTTTGTTATTGAACCGCGAAGGCGCGAAGAACGCGAAGGAAGAAAAGAGTAGTTTTGTATGAATATTTTTCTTATTATACCAAGATTTTGGGATGAAGGTTTTTTTGTTTTGGGACTCTGGGTGTCTTGGCGGTTGGTTAATTTTACGACACCACGTTATGGGGAAATTTTTGTTTCAAAACTGGCATGATTGGACAAGGCTTGAGTTCTTGCAAATTATCGGGTTTGTTCCAAGTGAAAGGGCCTTTTTTTTCGGCTGCCATCCACAGCAAGCTTTTGGCTCTTGTCATGGCTACATAGAGCAATCTAAATTCTTCTGCTGTTTTCAAATATCCGGCTTGTTCCCAGGCTTGACTGAGGGTTGGAAAAGCTTCTTTTTTGTGTAAGCTAGCTCGGATTTGTGCTCTGGCTACTTCTGCTAAGGTAAAATCTCCTAAAAATTTCGCTTGTGGTAAGACTCGCAAACTTCCGGGTATAATTTGGTCGTGTAGAAATGGGATGAAAACGCAATCCCAATCTAATCCTTTTGCTTTGTGCATGGTAATGATTGTTAGTTGACCTTTGCTGGTATAGCGTTCTTCTATTTTCTCTTCTGCTTCCACTGGTTCAAATCTTTCGGAAGTGACAATTTCACTGAGCACACCCAACATATTGCTCATTGAATTGTTGCCAATAGTTTGGATGGCGACTCGTTCTGCTAATTTTTCGGCTGTGGCTAATTCTGTTTGGTCGTATTGCAGTGCTAGGGCTAGAAATGAGATGATGTGATTGGGTGGAAGTTCGAGGCGTGCTTGCAACAAACCGCAGCAAAAGTAGCGACATTTAAGTACAGGGTCTAACTGTTTTGGGTCGAGGGGACCTGGGTACAGAAATTGCTCTGGGCTAGTAGCTAAAGCATTGTAGTCTTGTTTGGGTATGAGTTGCCGATCGCTCAAAATCTTGAGTGCTGCTTTTAGGTAGTCTGGTGAGTGGGGGCGATCGAGAAATTGCAGTAGTGTTAAGATTTCCCAGGGTACTTGGGAATGCCGATCGCGTTCTCCGACATCTTCTATCTTAATCCCATATTTTTTTAAATCTACGCTTAATCCATATTTATGAGGATTTTCTAGCACCTCTTTGATTAACTTTCCTTGTTTGTTTTCTCTCACCAAAACAGCCATCGACTTGAGATTTTCTAAGGGTAATGTTTGCTGTGCTTTTTCCTCTCTCACATCCCCTAACTCTTCAAGTTTATTTTCGGTAACTTTCCATTCAAAATCAGTAGGTAAAAATTCCTCTACTAACTGAATAACTCGCTTCCCAATTAATTCGATGCTTTCGTAAATATCGCGAGGAGTGTACAATTCTAAGCCGCGACCAAGGGGTTCGGGGTTGGCATTTATTTGCTGGTCATCGCTGCCAACAGCTTGAATATCTTGCTCGCGAAATGGCGGTTCTGTTCCCGCTAATTCGGACTCATTTACCCATTTCAAAATAAAGTTGGCTGCATCTATAATCACCTGACTACTGCGACCAGCTACATACATTTTGGCCAACTTATTTTGACCTTCGCATTCATCACAAAAGTCGTTAAAATAAATCGGGTCTGCGGGTGTGAAAGTAGAATTTATCGCTTGATTTGGGTCGCCAACTCTGATAAAATTTTCCGCTAATTCTGGATGTTCTGGATCTTGAGCTAATGTTTTCAAAAGCTGAGTCTGTAAAGGTGTAGAATCTTGGGCTTCGTCTTCAAAAACGGCAAATACTTGTTTTTGCTCGATCGCCCTTGCTCTCGGATTCTCTAACACTCGCAAGGCTGCTAAAATCATTTCGTCGTAATCGATAAAATCCCGACTCTTCAACACAGCCTGATATTTCTGATATAAACCTCCTGCTACAGCTAAAATTTCATAACTGTCTCCCGCAGACATAGCTCCCATTTCTAACAAATCTTCAGGAAATAAACCTGAAGATTTGGCTTCGTGAATTACAGTGGTAGCTAACTGTGGCAAAATCTCTGTTCGTAAAACAGACTGTCGTCGCATTCTCTCGGTTTCCTCACCATCAAATTGCTGTCCTTCTAACAAAATTTGATATCTGCGGGGATGTTCCGCTATCCAACTTTCTACACAGGCGCGAATTAAGCGGTGACTTTGAGTGGTATTAACTAAAGTTGAATTTTCTAAATTTAAACCAGATAAATCAGGATGCCGCCTCGCAATATTTAATGCCAAACCGTGTAAAGTGTTGACAACAAAACCGCCTTGGGGTAAAGACAACTCTTTCAATCTGTCGCGGATTTTAAGTTTAATATTAGCAGCAGCCGATCGCGTAAAAGTCACTACTACTAACTGACGGCGGCTGTGAAGTTGATGGCGGGCGATCGCAATTGCCGACGCAGCAGCCATTCCCGTAGACTTCCCAGCCCCAGGCACCGCCGAAACCGCAAGGGGGCCACCTTGCCAATTTGCCATGTCTTTCTGGGCGTCACGCAAGCTGTCGCGAATCTTCTGACAAGCTTGTTCTCGCAAAATGGATGCTAACTCCGATCCTGATTGTGAAGTAAACAGGCTCTCGGGGCTCTTGATACCAGTAATTGAGGAAGTAAAATTAGGATCGAATTCGTCAGTCATGGGATTTTAGATAGGAGATTTTAGATGATAAAAATATTTTTAACGCTCTACCGTTTCAATTTCTGTATCAGCTATCCTGAGACTATTGATTCCCGCTTAAGCTAAAACCACCATAACATTTAATACCCACAGGTTTTTAGAGGACAAACTACCCATGCAAATTTACCTTAAAACCAATTCCCAGCCACCAGTAAAGCAAAGTCGGAACGGATTAAACAAAAGCACAACTCGCTTTGCCCTAGTCGCATTTTTAACTTTATTCTCTACCATTGCTTTGCCTAGTTGTGGTACTCAACCCACCAGCCAGGAAAACCAAGTGGCTGCTGGCGCTCCACAAGCTTCTCCGGCACCCCCAGCAACCAGAGCAGAATCATTAGTAACAAAAATGGCTGCTGCACCAAAAGATGCCAAAGATGTCAAAGCAGAAACTCCTACCACTCGTCCTCAACTGATTAAAAAAGCCGAACTTGGTGTAGTTGTCAAATCTATTGATGCTAGCACTAAATCTGTGACTAATATTGTCGAAAAACAGCAAGGTGATATCTTGGGTTTCCAAAGCGAAAAGCCGCCCGATTCTAGTATCCGACAAATGGCAACTTTACAGATTCGCGTGCCTCAAGAACGATTGGAAACTACTTTAGATAGTTTAGCAAAACTCGGAACCGTACAGAATCGCGCTCTGACTGCGGAGGATGTGACTGCTCAGTTGGTGGACAATGAAGCTAGACTGCGGAATCTGCGTAAATCGGAGGAAGTGGTATTAAAAATTATGGACCGTTCTGGTTCTGTGGGTGATGTACTCAAAGCTGCTCAAGAATTGACCCATATTCGGGAGTCTATCGAACGGATTGATGCTCAGTTAAAGAGTTTGCGAAATCAAGTGGCTTATTCTACTATTAGTCTCACTTTAGAAGCAGCAGTATCTTCTCAACAAGTTCCAGAACCTTCTCTTGGTTTGCGGATTCAAGAAACTTGGGGGAAAGCCACTCATTCTGTAGGAGAATTAACTTTTGGTTTGTTTGATTTAGGTATTTGGTTGTTGGCTTACACTCCTTATTTTTTGGTGATTGGAGCTGCGGTTTATGGTTTTAAGAAGTTTAATAAACCACAGTCTGTTCCCAAAATAGAGGAACAGAAATCCCTTGATTAGTCCTTGGTTATTAATTTTAAGAACAGGCTTTCCGGCCTGTCCTACTCGTTACCAGGCTCTGCCTGGTAATGCAGATTCGGAGGCTCTGCCTCCAATTTCGATCGCAGCTTTTCGAGGCAGATCCTCTGGATCTCGGTTCCCAGGCAGAGCCGGGGAACCAGTTAAATTTTAAGAACACGCATTTTTAACTAATCTACTCGTTACCAGGCTCTGCCTGGTAATGCAGATTCGGAGGCTCTGCCTCCAATTTCGATCGCAGCTTTTCGAGGCAGATCCTCTGGATCTCGGTTCCCAGGCAGAGCCTGGGAACCAGTTATAACCAACAAATAACAACTAACTATTAACTAATCATCTATTTGCCATCCATCTTTGGTGTAATCTTCATCCAAAATCTTTTTCGGACGCATCACCAGCACAACTCGTCCTAAAATCTGAATATCCGGTGCTTCTTCAAACCAGTACAATTCCAAATTGCCACCGTTATCTGCCAGGAAATAACTATCAGCATCCCATTGTCTTTGAGCTCGATCGACAATAATTAAAATTTCTTCAATTTTGCCTTGCAGTGGCACTGGCAGTCGATCGCTCATTTCTAGAACCGCTACCGGATCTTCAGCATTCAAAATCACTTGCCAGCCCGGAATTGCCACCCAAGCTCCCGCTCCCGAAAATTTTACCATTCTCAATGGTCCAATTTCTTCTAGCAAAGGCACTGCCTGTAAATCTGTCACCGAAAGTGGCAATTTACCCACAACCGGGAGCATCCGGGGTAGTTGTTCCTCTGTGTCGAGCCTGTAAACGGGCAAACGGGGGGCAGAACGTCTCCGAACTACGGTAAAATCTACTAGCAACTGCTCGATTTGTTGTCGGGCGCTGTTGCTGCTAGCTAATTTTAAACCTCGCGCAATTAAGCGCGATCGCTCTTGCAAGTCACTGTTTTGTCTGGCTAATTGCCAGCACTGGTAAGCCATGGCATCGCCAGCAGTATCTGTGAAGCCTTGGGGCAGACTTCCAAAGCGTGAAAACTCCTTCATGGCTTTAGCGACATCACGGGCGTCGTCAACGTCCAAATTGTGGGCCAGTATCAACGCCGCCGCTGCCGCCCTTTCTGCTTGAGACAGAATCCGAAATTCATACAAAATATCGCTACCTTTTGCCAGAAAGTGCGATCGTACTTCTTCGGAAGCCCCAGCAGTTATCATGCTAGTGTAGACTTGGGCTGCAACGCTGACCTGATTTTGCTGAATTGGCTCAAAACCAGTTTCTTCAAAAATTCTTTGAGAACTGTAGCCAGCTTTTTGCAGTGCTGTACAGGCTTGTCCCCAGTGTACCCAGCCACCTTCTTTGCGGCGGAGCGATCGGACTAAATTTTCGAGTTCCACAGCATCAGCAGAGGGTTGAGATGCGGGCCCGGATGAATCTTGCGGTGTATCAGTCATAATTGGATCGAAAATAAAGGCTCTCGTTAAGTGTGATTGAGTACCAGCAAGGATCGTATTCTGGCAAAGGTTAGACTTTATAGTAAGTGATATATGAGACTATTGTTACACAATAGTTCCTCGCCTAAATTTACAGACGGGAGTTTATCGTATTGTTATGGATAGTGCCATTCCCGAGCTAGACCAAATTAAACGCCAGCTCATGACCTTAAACCGACCGAAAAAGCCAAAAATGTTGGTAGTAGACGACGAACCAGACAATCTGGATTTACTCTACCGCACTTTTCGACGCGATTTTAACGTACTCAAAGCAGAAAGCGGAATTCGTGCTTTAGAAGTATTGGAAAGCGAAGGCGAGGTTGCCGTCATCATTTCCGATCAGCGGATGCCAGAAATGAAGGGAACCGAGTTTCTCAGCAAAACTGTGTTTCAGTTTCCGAACACGGTCAGGATTATTTTGACTGGTTTTACGGATATTGAAGACTTGGTAGATGCGATTAACTCTGGACAGGTTTACAAGTATATCACCAAGCCTTGGGACCCGAACGAATTGAAAATGGTAGTCCAAAAAGCTGCCGAAACTTATGAAGTTCTTAAGCAGCGAACTGAGGAATTGCGTCGCGCCCAAAATCAAATACAACTTTTAGCCACTATCATGCAAACGGCTTTGGAGTATCCGAATTTGCCAGCAACTTTAGACCCCATCGCTACTGCTATCAGTGATAATTTTTTGGCGGACACTTGCATTTTGCAACTGGTGGAAGCCAATGTTTTAGTCCCTGTTCAAGGTGGTCATACCAGCGGTGGTGCTCTGGAAAATTGGCTAGCAGATGACCCTCTAGCTAGGGAGGCGATCGCTTCTCAAAATATTCAGGCTGCTGTGAATATTGCAACGGATGCAAACCTAGCTAGCCTGCCACACTATCAGCAATCTGCCATTAAATCCCATCTGAGCATCCCCGTGGTTCACGGAGGTCGATCGATCGCCCTGATTTCCCTCCAGTGGAAGCAGCCTTGTACCCTTCGCCCGGACGAAGTGACAACTGTTCACCTCGCAGCTCAACAAGTTGCTTTGGTAATGACAAGTTTTCAGGGTCAGTAGTCAGTAGTCAGTAGTCAGTAGTCAGTAGTCAGTAGTCATTGGTGATGAGTGATTAGTGATGAGTGATTAGTGATGAGTGATTAGTGATTGGTTATTGGTTATTAGTAACAATCAACAACTAACCAATAACAACTAACCCATAACAACTAACCCATAACAACTAACCTATAACAACTAATCAATGACCAATAATTCCGAAAAAATTAAAACCATATTTAATCGCATTGCACCAATTTACAATCAATTAAACGATTGGTTGAGCTTGGGGCAGCACCGAATTTGGAAACAAATGGCGGTGAAATGGAGTAATGCCCGCCCTGGCAATACTTGTTTAGACTTGTGTTGCGGTAGCGGGGATCTAGCTCTACTTTTATCCCAGCAAGCAGGCCCTAGCGGTTCTGTCTTTGGAGTGGATTTTTCACAAGAACAATTGGCTGTTGCAGCCCGTCGCGATCGACCTTTTCTCACCCCCTCAAGTCCTATCACCTGGGTAGAAGCTGACGCGCTAGACTTGCCTTTTCCCGACAACTATTTCGACTGCGCCACAATGGGTTACGGCCTCCGCAACGTAACTGACATCCCCCGCAGTCTTCAGGAATTGCATCGCGTACTCAAGCCTGGCGCCAAAGCAGCTATTCTCGACCTCCACCGCCCCAACAATTCCCTGATGCGGAGTTTTCAGCAGTTTTATCTCGAAAGTCTCGTCGTGCCGATCGCTCAGCAATTTGGCATGACCCAAGAATATGCCTATATCAATCCTAGTTTAGCAAAATTCCCGATGGGTTCGGAACAAGTGGCGATCGCACACCTTGCCGGATTTACCAACGCCACACACTATCCTATTGCTGGAGCTATGATGGGAGTATTGGTATTAGTCAGTTGACAGTTGACAGTTGACAGTTGAAAGTTGACCGTTGACCGTTGACAGTTGACCGTTGACCGTTGACAGTTGACCGTTGACAGTTGACAGTTGTGATTACTAATTCCCAATTCCCAATTCCCAATTCCCAATTCCCAATTCCCAATTCCCAATTCCCAATTCCCAATTCCCAATTCCCAATTCCCAATTCCCAATTCCCAATTCCCAATTATTGATGAACCCATCTGATATTTGGCTGTTTTTTGCCCCACCTGTAGTGGGAGGAATTATTGGCTATTTCACCAATGATATAGCTATCAAAATGTTATTTCGCCCCTATCGAGCTATTTATGTCAAAGGGCGGCAATTACCATTCACTCCCGGCTTGATCCCCCGCAACCAAGAGCGCTTAGCCAAGCGAATTTCGGACACAATTATGGGCTCGCTCCTGACACCAGAGGAGTTACAAAAATTAGCCCGTCGCCTTTTACAAACCGAGCGAATGCAGTCGGTGATTCTCTGGCTATTGCAGTTAGCCTTGGATCAAGTTAAAGCAGATGCAGAGCAAAAAACTGCTAAAATTCTCGCTAACATTCTGCGAGATTTGCTAGGGGAATCAGTACCACGAATTCTCAAAATTTTGGCGCGACGGGAAGATTTTTTAGAAGCTCAGTTAAATCAAATTTTTGACCAAGTTTTGCTGGAAATTCAGCTAACCGAAGCTCAGGCTGGTCAATTGGCTGATTGGCTGTTACAGGTAGTAATACCGCCGGAAGTGTTGCGGCAGACTTTGATTGACTTTTTGACCGATCGCAATATTTCGATCATCGATGAAGGGTTTCGAGAAAAAACCAGCGGTACTTATTGGGTAGTCGCCAATTTGTTTGGTTTACGGAACACTTTAACTCGACTGCGAACTTTTTGTCTCGATGACAAAGAAGCGACAAATCAGCGCTTAGCAGAATTAACTGTGGCTTTGGGAATTCGCGGGCGAATTCAGGAGTGGCTGCAAAACTTGTCCATGCAAAATCTACCAGTTTCGACAGTGCGACAGTTACGAAAAACTATGCGGGACAGCGTTCGCAGTTATGTTCAAGAACGGGGTATGGAGGTACTTCAGGGCTTGAGCAAGTCTATTGATTGGGAAAATATTTCTAAGTTAATTCTGAGTAGATTGCAGACTTCAGCAGTGATGAGTGCTTCCCTAGAAATGGTCAGCCAAGAACTAGCTTTGGTTTTAGAGCGGTATCTGGAGCGGGATTTAGAAAATATTGTAGCTCAGGCGATCCCTATTTTAAATATCGATCAGGTGATTGTCGATCGAGTTAAAGGTACTTCTCCTGAAGACTTGGAATTAGCAATTCAGGGCATTGTCAAAAGCGAGTTGCAAGGAATAGTCAATTTAGGTGGAATTTTGGGTGTTTTGGTCGGCTGTTTGCAGACTGTTGTGCTGTTGGTACAGCGATGATTTTTTTTGATGATTGTGAGATATTTGTTGTAGCATAAAATACACATCTTATTTAAATCTATGCCAGCTCCCAATCCCGGCGATCGCCCCTACCGCCCCAAAAACCCCCGCAACCTCAGTCCCGAACAATACAAACGTTTAACAGCAGAGATAGCCGCTCCCTATCGACCTCTGCGACAGTTGGTCTATATCGCTTGTGGCGCATCTGGCTTCATTGGTGGCTTAGTTTTCCTCGCTAAAATTGCCTCCGGCCAGCAAGTTAGCTCTACTTTGCCCAATTTTGCCCTCCAAGTGGGAGTGGTGGCTCTGATGGTGTTTCTGTTCCGCTGGGAGCAGCGCGCCCAGGGTCAACCCCCAAAACAGAAGTAATAAAATTTTACTAATCTACACAAAAGTACATTTAAGGTAAGGAAAAGTTAAAAAGATAAAGAAATCATTATGAAATCCTGGTTTGCGATCGATCCCTGTCATTATTGAAGAATGGGTTCAATTGGGGTCAGCAAATTTAAAGACCCTAATCATAAACCACTTTTAAGCCGTTCAAATGGGGTCAGCTTTCATAAAGACCCTAAACATAAAAACTAACTTTAGACTCACCGCCAGCCTTCACTTATAGAAGACCTGGTGGTGAGTTTTTTGATGGTGATTCCGGTACCAACGGACAGAATACTATCCGGGTTATTCACCCCCTTTTTGATCTGAGTCGCTAATTTCTCCCCCTCTGCACCTGTAACCCTCTCTCCCCCTCTCCTCCATACAGCAATGAAGGGTTTTTTTACGCGGATTTGATATCGTATCTCCAGAACAGATTTACCTGGGCGGTAAGTAAATAAATATCGCTATAGTCGAAGTGGACAACAATATCTGGGGACTTTAGTATGAGATGGTCATTTTTCCAACAGCGGTGGAGTTTATTTTTAGCCACAGGGGCGGGAATGTTGTTTTACAGCGGTGCTGCGCTGGCCTCTGAAAAGGTAGTCCTCAAATACAGTGTGATTCGGATGACTATACCAGTCAGCGAATTAGAAAGTTTCGCCGAAACTGGAAAAATGTCTTCTGGCTTAGAAATGCTGTTGGGACAAGCTAAACAAGACCCGGAAGCTATTCGCCGCAATCTCACAAGACCGGTGAAAGTCAATCCCAGGTTTTTGGATCGGACCCTGAATAGTAAAGTTGGAGACATGATTCTGGATGAAGTCGGTCAGGTAATTCACACTCCTTCTGGGAATGCAAATAAAGAGGCTTTGCGCGCGGCTTTGGTGCTGTCTGCCAGCAGCGATCATGAAATTACGCTACTGGAAACCATCAAGAATTATCCGACGACTGAAGTTGACGTTGAGGGCGATCGTTTGGTGGAAGCTTATGGCAAACTGGTAGCCTTGTCAGAACAATTGGGCGGTGTTTCCGAACGGCTCCAAGACCTTTTGAATAAGATTCGTCTACCTAGACTTTAGGAGACGATCTCAAATCAGACGGATTTGTTAGTTCGTAAACAGAATGCTTGTCAAGGTTCCGTATTTTCACTTATAAACAAGTTTTTTAACCCAAAAAATAGCACAAGTGTTTCTGTAACTTCAATATAATGAAAGCCGAACCTATGGACATTATGAAATATCTATCTTAAGATATAGAAAAGCATCTCAAATCCCAAGATAACCGTACCTACTAGGGCGGTTGACTGCCATTCAATCGACTTTATTTACTGGATAAAAACTAGCAAAATGAACAACAATCCTATTCGGTCTAAAGACCGCTTCCTCGTATTTGGCTCTCCTGCAATCGAAGATGCTGAAATTCAGGAAGTCGTATCGACTATGCAAACAGGCTGGTTGGGTACGGGGCCAAAGGTTATGCGCTTTGAAAATGACTTCAAAGCTTACAAGGGTTCTGAGTACGCAATTGCAGTCAATTCCTGCACCGCAGGGCTGCATTTAAGTATCCTCGCTGCTTCGTTAAAACCAGGGGATGAAGTCATTACTACTCCGATGACTTTTTGTGCGACAGTTAACGCGATTATTCACGCAGGGGCAACACCTGTACTGGCAGACATAGACCCGCTGACCATGAATATAGACCCAGCGAAAGTAGAAGCCAAAATAACTCCCAAAACTAAGGCGATTTTGCCAGTTCACTTTGCAGGTCGTCCTTGCAATATGGATGCCCTGTGCGAAATTGCTCAACGCCACAACTTGAAGTTAATCGAAGACTGTGCTCACGCCATCGAAACAGAATATAAAGGACGGAAAGCAGGGACTTTTGGCGACTTTGGATGCTTCAGTTTTTATGTCACCAAAAACATCACTACGGGTGAAGGTGGCATGATTCTAAGTCGGAAACAAGAAGACGCCGACCGACTCAAAATTTTGGCGCTGCATGGGATGAGCAAAGATGCTTGGAAGCGCTTCGGCGATTCAGGATACAAGCACTACCAAGTGGTGGAAGTTGGTTTTAAATACAATATGATGGATCTCCAAGCGGCGATCGGCATTCATCAAATGGAACGAGTCGCCCCTTATTGGAAGCGGCGCGAACAGATTTGGCAGCGCTACAATGAAGCATTTGCCGATTTACCAATTACTCTGCCCTCAGACCCAGAACCAGACACAATTCATGCCTACCACCTATACACCATTTTGGTAGATGAAGCCACCGCAGGCATCAGCCGCGACGAGTTTCTTAACGCTATTAATGCTGAGAATATCGGTGTTGGCGTACATTACATGAGTATGGCAGAACATCCTGTTTATCAGGAAATGTTTGGATGGCAGCCGGAAGATTATCCGAATGCTAGCTACATAGGGCGGCATACAGTTAGCTTGCCGATTTCGGCAAAATTAACAGATGCAGATGTGGAAGATGTCATTGCTGGTGTTAAAAAGTGTTTGGCCAAGGGCAAGGTTCTACCTGGATTAGAGGTGACAGCAGGCAAAGCTGCCTAGACTATTAGCCCCACAAGCCTTTAATACCAAATCCGGGCAAAAACCCCCTTTCTTGCTGTATGGGCGAGAGGCAGAAATTAGCGACCCACAGCCCAAATGGGGTGAAAAACCCGGATTTAGTCGGATATCTCTTGGGCTAATCAGTATCTATTGATAGGAATGACGCATTTTAACTTAAGTCTTGGAAGCTCTCAAAAAAATGGCTTGCCCTTGATTTTTCTGCAAAAAAATCTACGGTCTAAAAAAAGACTATAGATAGTTTAACACATTTCAATTTGTCCATTTGCTAAGGAAACAAATCAATAATGAATAAACAAATTGGCTACTTTATCCCTGAATTTCCAGGGCAAACTCATACTTGGATTTGGCGTGAATATCAAGCAATGCTGGATATTGGTATGAAACCTCACATCATCTCAACCCGCCGTCCGCCCACAAAGGTTGTACATACTTGGGCTCAGAAAGCTCAAAGTATCACCGATTATTTAGCCCCCTTTGAACTCAAAGATTTTGTAAATGTTTCGATCGAACTCATCAAAGCTGGTCCCATTGCTTGGTGGCGCTGTCTGAGTGTAATTGCCAATACAAAGAATATATCTTTCGCTCAAAAACTTTACTACTTGGTATTGGTCGTTATGGGTGCAAAGCTAGCTTGGCTTGCCAAAACCCAGGGCTGGTCTCACGTCCACGTTCATTCCTGTGGCAGCGCTGCTAATATAGCCCTATTTGCCTCCATACTTTCCGACATTACTTATAGTGTCGCCCTTCTCGGACAGTTAGAAGATTTTGGGGCCAATCAAGAGCAAAAATGGAAACATTCTGCTTTTGCTTCTGTGATGTCTGAACAACTTCTCCACTCTATCAAAGATGAGCTAGAAGGTTTCTTGCCCAAGGAAGTGAGAGTTTCACCAGTGGGTGTTAATCTCGATGAAATTAAGCGTGAAACTCCCTACACTCCTTGGCAGGAAGGGACTCAATGCCGAATTTATACTTGTGGCCGTCTCAATATAGCGAAAGGACACAAGTACCTGATTGAGTCAATTAAGTTGCTTCGAGAACGAGGGTTTGACGTGCGTTTACAGATTGCTGGGGAGGATGGAAATGCTGGTAATGGCTACCGGAAAGAATTGGAAAAATTCATTGCGGATGAATCAATGTCTGATTATGTTCAACTGCTGGGTTCTGTCTCCGAAGAACGAAATCGGCAAGGTTATAAAGAGGCTGATATTTTTGCTTTACCCAGCTTAAAAGAGGGAATTTCTGTAGCGGTGATGGAAGCAATGGCTATGGAAACTCCCGTGGTAGTTACCCATGTGGGTGGGATGGCGGAACTGATAGATAACGGCGTTGACGGTATCCTGGTCCCGGCGGAAAATCCCGAAAAAATGGCAGATGCGATCGCAAAATTGCTACAGGACAAAGAGTTAGCCTTGAGTCTGACTAAAAAATCACGACAGAAGATTGCTGAGAAATTCCACCATCGGCGCAGTGCTCAGATTTTACTTGATTCCTTGGAGCATCTCAACTAAATTTTGGGGAGATTCAAGCCGGTGATTTTTTGAGTAGGGCTCCATAACGTCCTAGCTCCTGAATAGAAGGAGCTAGGATATTTATATTAATTTTCAAAAGCCCTTGCTGCTGAAAAATCCTTAAATTAACGCCATGTTTGAAGTTGGTTTGAAAGTTATTGGGGCAATCGGAAGCTACTATGGGTTACAACATTTCGCTTCGCAGCACTCAGTAAGCCAAAGTTGCTAAAGTTTCCCGCAAATAGGAGCGAACTTGCTGGTCGATGCTGACATTTGCCTGCTGATTCTCAAAATTTCGCTCTAGCTGCCAGCGTTGAAATCCAGAACTTGCGCCGATCGCTTTTTTGAGACTGCCCCAGATTTGAGAATCTTCGTACAGCTCGATCGGCTCTGCTGCTTGAGGTTCTTGTGCGATCGTTTGTGCATTCGCCATATTTTTATACCTCTGTTTTAATCCCCAGTGAGGACTTAAAGCTTACCTTGACAATTTCCATTATATATTCTTCTCTCCCAATAGCAAATGAAAAATCAAAATAAGCTCAAATTAAAAATTTGATATTAAATGTTAATAATCTCAATAATTTTCAATTAATAACTATGGATTTATTAGCACATTATTTTGAAATCAGCAGTATCTTAAAATACAATTGAATCCAGGGCTGGTTATTTTTTGAATCCTAAATCCCCAATCCCAAATCTCGCCTCGCCACGCTCAAATCCCATCTCCCTCTTCAGGTTTCCCCTTATCCCCTGCCTCGGCAAAAGCGGGTAAAATGCGATCGACCTGCCAGCCTGCGATCGTGAAATCGATCCCAACTTTGTCCAAAACATGAGGCTGTCTCTCTGCAAATTCTGATTCCGGTGTCAGCAATACAGCCAGGACACTAGCAGGGACCTGCAAGAACAAATTGCTAGCTAGAAAAGCCCAAGCAGCCAACAGCAATCCAGCCAATCGCCATTGAGGAGGAAAAGGAGCAACGGAAGCCGCCAGGGGAGAAAATCGATATAGTTGCCACAAAATTACTGCCAGCAAAATAGCCAAAAACAGAGCTAATCCTTGATTTAAGCGAGATTTAAACCCAGCCAGAATCCGCTGCTGTGCATTGGTGAGATTCTGGGGTTTCACCGCCACCACTAAAATACTAAAAATGTAAAAAGGACGGAACCACTGCATCCAGAGCACAGGCCCAATACCTGCGGCCCCAACTAAAAATACTTCTAGCCACACTGGTAGCAGCGGAGAACCCACCGCCAGTCCCAGCCAACAAAGTCCAAGGAAAATCGGCAATGCAGCCATCCCAGCGAGGTGAATCCACAAAAAAGGTTCAGACCAAAAAGAACGCATAAGTAGAAGGAAGAAGGAAGAATGCCCTTCGACTCCGCTGACTGAACCGCTTCAGGTAGAAGGAAGAAGGAAGAATGCCCTTCGACTCCGCTGACTGAACCGCTTCAGGTAGAAGGAAGAAGGAAGAAGGTAGAAGGAAGAAGGAAGAATGCTTAAAACTCAAGGCTGGTAATTAACCAGCCTTGAGTCCCCGATCCACAATTGAGAATCCAAAATTATGCTGAGAGCGTGCGACGTTTAGTCACCATTCGGTAGGCTTCAATCATATCGCCTTGGGCCCAGTCGGTAAACCCATTCAAGGAAATGCCACATTCAAAGCCAGTATTGACTTCCTTAGCATCTTCCTTCATCCGTTTCAGGGAATCGAGGACACCTTCATAGACGACATTGTTGCCACGGCGCACCCGCACCTTGCAGTTGCGAATGACCTTGCCAGAAAGTACCATACATCCAGCCACAGCTCCACGACCGATCGCGAAGACAGCGCGCACTTCGACTTGACCCAGAGGTTCTTCAACCAGTTCGGGTTCCAGCAAGCCTTCCATCGCCCCTTGAATGTCATCCAACAGGTTGTAGATGATGCTGTATTCCCGCACGTCTACCCCTGCTTGGTCGGCTGCTTGGCGAGCGCCGGTGGCGAGGGTAGTATTGAACCCGATTATCACGGCACTACTAGCCGCGGCGAGGTCAACGTCGGTTTCTGTGACTTCCCCAGGAGCAGATAGGAGTAATCGGAGTTGAACTTCTTTTTGAGGAAGTTGGGTCAGAGCGCCGACAATGGCTTCTAGGGAGCCTTGGACATCTGCCTTCAAGATCAAGTTTAGTTCCTTGAGAATGCCTTCCTTAGCTTGTTGAGAGAAGCCACTGAGGCTGATTCTGCCACCTTGCAATAGACGGGAATCTCGTTGGGATGTAGCTCTGCCGCTGGCGATCGCGGCTGCTTCTTTTTCGTTAGCGAAGACATCGAATTCGTCTCCAGCGCGAGGCACTTCTCGTAGGCCGAGCACTTCCACCGCAAAAGATGGAGTTGCTTGTTTTACGTGCTCGCCGCGATCGTCGATCATAGCCCGCACCTTACCCAGAGCAGAGCCTGCGACCACAATATCGCCGACCCGCAGAGTACCGTTTTGGACTAGCAGAGTTGCCACCGGACCCCTTGCCTTGTCCAGGTGAGCTTCAATCACCGTACCCTTAGCCGAGCGATTCGGGTTGGCGTTGAGGTCTTCCATTTCCGCGACTGTCAAGATCATTTCCAACAGCGTATCGAGGTTTTCGCCTCGGATCGCGCTGACAGGAACCATCGTGATATCGCCGCCCCAGTCATCTGCAACCAAGCCGTACTCTGTCAGCTCTTGCTTCACCCGTTCCGGCTGAGCGCCCTCCTTGTCAATTTTATTGATCGCCACCACAATTGGCACTTTAGCCGCTTTCGCGTGACTGATCGCTTCAATTGTTTGGGGTCGCACGCCATCATCCGCCGCCACCACCAAGATGGCAACGTCTGTGACACGAGTTCCGCGAGCACGCATTGCTGTAAAGGCTTCGTGACCTGGAGTATCCAAAAATACGACTTGCTGACTCCTGCCTTCGTGTACCACATCTACGTGGTAAGCACCGATGTGCTGGGTAATACCCCCAGCTTCTCCCTGAGCGACCTTGGTTTTGCGGATCGAGTCGAGCAAGGTAGTTTTACCGTGATCGACGTGACCCATAATCGTTACTACTGGCGGACGGCGTTGGAGGTATTCCAAATCTGTTGCGTCCAGCATATCGATTACTTTGATAGCTGGGGCTACTTTTTCAGGGGTTTCTACCTCTATGCCCATTTCTTCAGCTACCATTCTCACCGCTGCAATATCCAGGGTTTCGGTAATGTTGACCGCAATACCTTTAGAGAACAGGCGCTTGATAATTTCGGTTTCGGGAACAGCAAGAGTAGCTGCGAGTTCCTGAACGGTCATCGGCCTGCTCAGCACCAGTGTTTCTGGACGTTCTACTTTTGTTTCGGCTGTTTTGCCACGATTATTACCCCGTCCCCCACTGGAACCAGAGGAGCTCTTATCGTGAGAAGGGCCCGGTCTCTTGTTTTTGCCACTGCTTCCGGGTGCACCCGGAGTTGGTGTTGATTTGGTTGCTGCTGGTGACTTCGCCTTAGCAGGGCGGGCTAGCGACAGGCTGACCATTACTGGTGCTGGCATATCCAAGCCGTTTTCTAAGTCATCGTCATCCTCGTCGATGGGTTTTAGGCGAGAACGTTTGACCTTACCAGCTTTGGCTGCTTTGCTAGCTGCATCTGGGTTTTCGTCATCATCTTCTTCCCAAATGACCTGTGTCTTTTTGGCTGGCTTTGGCAGCGTCGGCTTAGGAAGGAGAAGAGTATCCAGCAACAACGACGTATCGTCTCCGTCATCGTCTCCGTCTTCTCCGGTGGCTGAGATGTCACCGCCCCGGCTGCGCAGCCCGGCGGCTGAAGTTGCGGGGGCAAGGCTCCGGCGCGGGCCGCCTGGGCTTGGTCGTTCTGCCAGTTGAGTTTTGACGCTTCCGGGTCCATCGAGGCGCGGTCTTTGGGCACGAGATTCGGTACCACCGGCCGCTGGTTTGGTAGGTCTAGTCGGTTTAGCAGGTGCTTCCCGGCTTTCTGCCTGTTCTGATTGTTCTTGCTCAGTTTTGGCAACTTTGATGATCGGCCTATTTCCCTGAGTCAGTTGGGTGCGATTAGCAGACTCTCCGGCGGGTCTGACTGGTGGCGATGTCAGCTTTGCCGACGGCCCGGGAGGGGTGGTGGCAACGCGCTGAATTCGTTCCGGGGCTTTTTCCAAGGACGGTTGGGCTGCTGTGGATCCCAGACCCTCGGTGTTGGTTTCTGGGTCGATATCACCTAGGGTTTGAGGCACTGTTGCTGACGAAGGCGCTGCTGATGGAGCATTCGGCTTCGAGAGTACAGGTCGATTGATATTTGGCTTAGCCGGAGGTTGGAGCTGTTGAGCCGCCGGGGATTTTGGAGGAGTGGCGACGGTTGCCTGGGTTTTTTTTCTCTCCTCGTTCCCCGGCTGCTGGGAGTTTGCACCAGCCTGGGGTCGTACTTTTGGACTGCGTATTTCTAAAATTTGCTGCTTTTTTTGTTGATCGTTAGGATGAGGGCCAGATTCTCTAGATGGCGCTGCTGCTCTTTCGGGGGGAGCTGGCTTGCCGGGGGAAGAGTGGCTGGCGACGTATTTTTCCGCCGTTTTGCGAATGCGTTCTGCTTCTGATTCTGTAATTGTGCTGCTGTGGCTCTTGACTGAAATATTGAGCCGCTCGCACACTGCCAAGATGTCTTTATTATCCAAATTTAGTTCCCGTGATAACTCGTAAATTCTTACTTTGCCGTTGTTCATCCACTCTGCCCTCTGTTATGCCAACCAGTTTTTACATTTTGATTTTTTGTTCTAATGACGACATCATTCGCTGTGATTGATTTCAGTGTCAGGAATCGGGGTTTTGGTACTCTCTCAGCAGTTCCATCTATAAAGATGCAACCTAGCTGAAGTCTGCGATCGGAGAATTCTCAAGTTTTTTTGAGAACTTAGAACTCAGAAGTCTAAGTTTTGGCAAAAGCCGCTTTCTCCAAATTCTTAGTTCCCTTTTCTACCTTGAGGATACCTCTGCTAGTACCCCACCCTTATCTAATCTGACACAAATCTTTCCAGACTGGTGGGCAGATCGGATTGGGGTTTTAGTGGTCGCACTACCGGTAATTACAGGTAGGGCTGCCAAGAGGGTTTGTACGGAGGAAGCCGAGGGTTTGTCGGCTTTGACCTTTAAGAGGCGCAGTCAGAGGTGGCTAAACGCTGCCAAAGTGTTTGGTACAGTTCGTCAGACACAGGCGCTTTGAGCGATCGCCCAAGTCGATTTTTTTTCTGAGCTGCTTTGAGGCATTCTGCTTGCGGACAAAGGTAAGCTGAACGACCCATGCCAAGATCTAATTGTACCTGATGAGAAGGATAGACCCTGACTACTCTCCAAAAAGCTTCTTTTGTAGCTATTTTTCGACAACTTGCACAGCATCGGTAGTTCGGTTTCATCATTTACGATCGGACCCTGGCTTCGGTTTCGTCGATTGTGCCGACATCTTCTGCATCCGATGAACTTTCCTGGTCCTCCTCGAATTCTGCTTCTTCCTCTGCTGCTAGTTGATCGAGTCTAGTCTCTTCTGCTGCCAACTTACTGTCTTCTGCCTCACGATCGTACTTAGCAATATCTTTGATATCAATTTTCCAACCTGTGAGGCGGGCTGCGAGGCGGACGTTTTGACCTTCTTTACCGATCGCCAGACTAAGTTGGTCTTCAGCGACCAAAATGTGTGCTCGCCTGCCTTCTGGCGCTACTAAACGCACTTCATCTACCCTAGCCGGACTCAGAGCATTAGCTATATAAGTTGCGGGGTCTGGAGACCAGCGAATCACATCGATTTTTTCCCCGCGCAATTCGTTAACTACTACCTGAATCCGCGATCCCCGCGCTCCGATGCAGGCTCCTACGGGGTCTACGTCTCGATCGAGAGTATCAACTGCTATTTTAGTCCGGGGACCGACGTGGCGGGAAGGGGGATTTGCCTCTCTAGCTACGGCAACAATTCTCACCACTCCGTCTTCTATTTCGGGTACTTCGTTGGCAAATAAATAAACTACCAAACCTGCGTCTGCTCTAGAAACAAGTAACTGAGGTCCTCTAGTAGAGCCTTCGCCTACTTTTTTGAGGTACACCTTAAATGTAGCATTGGCGCGGTAATTATCATTGGGCAACTGTTCGCGTTTCGGGAGTTCGGCATCTACTTCTGGCTGACCAAAACTGCTAGTGACTGCTAAAATTACCGACTGTCTCTCAAACCTGAGCACTCTTGCTTGAAGAACAGTTTCTTCTAAATCTTTAAACTCTTCTTGAATCATTTTGCGCTGTTGGTCGCGCAGTTTTTGAGCCAGCACTTGTTTAGTCTGGATGGCGGCCATGCGACCAAATTCTTTTTGATTTGGCGTTACGTCTACCAGCACGATGCTACCTGGTTGAGCTTCTGTGGCTACTTCCTGCACTTCGGAAAGTGCTATTTCGTGATCGGGATTGACGACTTCTTCGACAATAGTTTTGTTTGCTAAAACGCGAAAACCTTCTTGTTCTGCATCTAGTTCTACATCAAAATTATCAAAGTATTCTTCGCTGAAATGGTCTAATTTTTGGGTGCGTCGGTAGCGTTCGTATCCTTTGAGGAGGGCTTCTCGTAAGGCTGCTTGAACTGCGTGTTTGGGCAAGTTTCTTTCTTTGCTAATACCTTCGACCATTTCTTTGAGTCCGGGCAGAGGAACCATTGACATATAAAACACTCCTTTTTGTAATTGGGTAATCGGGCATTGGGCATCGGTCATGGGTCTCATCGGTCATCGGCAATTGCCGAGGGTAAATTATGAGTGATGAGGGATTAGTAGAACTCAAGACTCAAAACTTCCTTTTACATCTCTTTTCCTTCGTCTAGTTCAACTTTGGTAATCTGAAGACGGGGAATTTTAATCTGTCGCCCTTTTTGATTGAGATAAACTGTTGTTTCATCCCGACCCACCAGTAGTCCTTTCCACTCTTTGATTCGCGATTCCGGTTCTGCCGCTTTGACTGTGACGGGGAAACCTTTAAAGGTAATGAATTCTCGATCGCTGCTGAGCAATCGGGATATACCGGGACTGGAAATCTCTAGCACGTAGGCATCGGGTATGATGTCGGCTGCGTCTAATTCTGGTTCGAGAGCTATGCTCATCCGCTCGCAGTCGGCTAAACCGATGTCTTGCTGGACGTTGCGGATGTCTATCCGTAAGACTGGTGGATTTTGGTTGGTGTGAAACACTGCTCCCACTACTTCCAATCCCAGTGTTTCGGCAACGGGGGTAGCTAAGTCAATGATTTGTGGGATTAGGGGATGAGTCATATTGAATATTTAAGCTAAAACTCCTGAACTCGGACACGGGCCTGGATCGGTCCTCAACTTGCAAGTCTGATGCCCTGAGCTTTTTTCCTGCGACTAATGCAACAAAAAAAGTGGGCTTGACCCACTGCTTCATAAAACTTACCTAGACTTACCCAAAGCTATCCTTTGGATAATTAGTGTTCACTTCCTACGCTGTTGGGTGGTCGGCCATCCCAAGATAAGTAGGCTAGCCCCCTCAAGCCGAGGGTTGTTCCCAGTTGAAAATGTTCTCTCCTGGCGTTTAAATCGCGGTCAATTGATATACCACAAACAGGACTATCATCAGTCCTGAGACTCAGTAGTAAACTACCCGCCACTAAGCTAACGCTATAGTGGGGGCTTTTGGTAGCCCTTGAGCGATTGCACAAGACAACAACTCAGAACCTCTAGGACGGCTTACACTCGCCCCCAATAATGCAATCATCTTCGAGCCATTTTCGTCTGCATCACCAATCCAACCACAGACTTTATTGCTGCACTTAAATTTCTTCTCGGTTCTGACACCGATATGCAAACAACAATGGCAACTTTGGCTCGTATAGGCTGGATTGACGGCAACTACCTCAATCCCTTCCTTTATTCCTTTGTATTCGAGAAACGTTCTTAACTGATAAAAAGCCCAAAAATTAGACCTTCTTCTTTCAGTCTTGTTTCTGGGTTTAGAGTTAGTCCGTTCGCGAATCCCTGTTAAATCTTCGATTGAAACAAAGGATTGAGTCTGTTTTGCATCATTAATAATGGCTTTTGAGATGTTATGATTTAGCCATGCTTGGTATCTTCCCGCGCGTCCTCCTAACCGTTTCAAAATCTGTCTAGCTCTACGTCTAGATGACCTTGTGCCTTGAGATGCTTTTTTTTGCAAAGAAGCCCGAACACGGCTATACTTATCTCTAGTTTTTTGAATCTCCTTACCTGACCACGATTTACCTGTGCTAGTTACAGCTAGATCACGCCTTCCGAAATCGACACCAATTACGTTAGTTGTTTTTTGAGGTTTCGGAGTTTCCGATTTTAGCTGAATATGGACGTACCAGCAACCATCTTTGTGCAAACAAACTTGAGCCGAAGTAGGATTATGGCCTGTTAGCTTGCCCTTATGGTAGTTACTAGCTCTCAAAGAAACTGTTAACCGCTTGAGAGTTGTAGAAATGCTCACCGTCCAATTTGACTCAACGAAACGAAAAGTCCTAGCATCACAATCAAAGCTAGTGGGCTTAAAGCTCTTGACCTTTTTCCCTTTCTGTTTGGCCGTTAGACGATTGGCTCCTACTCTGGCACAAGCTCTAACAACATGGTTAGCTGTTAGTCCAAACTGTTCTTTCACATCTTTGTAACAGACAGCTTGGATTGAGTTTCTGTTAGTTAGGTTATGATTAACATTTTGATTAATCCAGTTACAAGCTGACGCAAAAGCATAAGCTGTCTCGGACAACAATTGTTGCTGTTCGATACTAGCTTGAAGCTTTACAACTAAAGTCAGGACTTGTTCCATCTCACCAAAAAACTCACTACTATGAGTATAGCTTAATTATTGCCGTTGTGCTGTCGCACGTTTATACTGGTTGCAATTCCTCTCGCCGCTAAACTTCGTTATAGCGGGAGCCTCCTTGCAACATTAAGGTGAAGTTTGAGAACTATCTCCGGTATCAAATATTGCACAATTGTCAAAAAGTTTTTGAGGGGCGGGCCATAAGATCCCCACTCCACAAGCAAATTTACTTTTTGTGCCACAAGCATTTTGCCTGTTGGCAACAGAGGTACAAGCTTTGAGTTCGATCGCAGTTAATCTCAAATCTCAGTTTAGCTCGATCGCCCGCCCAGTGACAAACCCCCTTGGGAGCTCGGCGAATCGCCGACGGGGGGAGTGGGGAGAGTGGGAGATAGGGAGAGAATGGGGAAAATCTTCGATCTTCCTAACGCGGGGCTATGCGTTGCAGTTCTTTGGCTTGTTCTAAAATTTTCTCGAAGTCTTCTTCACTCAACCGCTGGATGTAGTTGATTTTAAACTCTTCCAGGAAGTCGCAAAGCAACATTTGTATTTCTTGCCAAGTTTGCTGCTGTTGCAGTTCAGCTCCCAAAGCTTGCCCGAAATGCTGGACTAGCTGGCCTGAGAGTTTGGTTCCTATGGGGTCTTCGCTAGCGATTTTGAAGGCTTCGTAGGCATCTTGGGGACCGAGTGTGGCTAGTTTGGAGAGTTCTGCAACTAATTGCTCTGCTAGCTGTTCCGGCAGGTTTCCCAATCCGGGTACTTGCTTCCATCCTTGATAAAGGGGGGATTGTTTGAGAAATAGTTCTATATTGTAACGCAGGAGGGCTTCTAGGTCTGGCTGGAGTTGAGGGAGGACTTTGTAGACGGTGATTTGGACTAAATGAGTGGCGATCGCTTCTATTTCGTTGATATTATTAATGTCTAAATATCGCTGTTTCTGAGATTGAAAAAGTTGCTTTGCTAATTCCCCGCTACTAATTGATTGTTGCATCTGGTTGATGAGCTGAATTACCACTACTTCCGTTAATTCTTGGGCAAAGTTGGCGACGAAACCCCGGCTGATTTGGGTGCGTATCGGTTGGAGATCCGGCATTTTAGCTTGGTGGATGCGGATGGTAACAGTTAATATTCGCAATAGTCGCCAGCATGGGATGAGCATGAAAATGTCGTACCACCGCCAGAGCATGGCTGCTCGCCAAGTGACGCTAGGGTGGCGGCGACTGATGGTGTAGGTGCGGGCTAAAAATTCGATCGCAAATATGGCAATAAATGGCAGGTCAATTTTCCAAAAATTGTCAGTAAATTCGCCGTTTTCTCCCATCGCCCGGTAATAGTTGGTGGCGATTAATGGCTTGATTTTGGCATCAAACCAGTTGATTTCTGATTGCCAACCTTGTCTGGTTAAATAGTCTTGGCTCCAGAATGTTTTGAATGCTTGTTTGGCGGAGTCTTCTGGGTTCGGAGCGCGATCGCGGATTCTGTCTTTAATTTTTTCTAACGTGCCGCTTTTTGATGCTACTCGAAAGGGGTCTTCGTCGATCATTTTGGCGCTCAGATTGTCTATTTCCTGCAATTTAGCTGTTACTTGAGGAGAGGCTAAGCCTGTTTGCACTACTTGATTTTTTAATTCATCTAAGCTTTCTAGATATTTTTGGGTATCTCGGTGGGGTTTAATTCCTTTAAATGGATCGTAGACTTGGGTGATGAGAGGCAGTTGCCGGAAGTAGAAATCACGCCACGGAACGTAACTGATGTCAAATAATACTAGGCTTAAATTTCCGAGTGCTATCAAGGCCATTAAGCGCTCGAACCACGGTATTTTGGGAGATTTTTTTCGGGATTTGGAAGTTGGAGATGGCTGAAGTTTGAGTGTCATTCGATTGGGTCGTTGGGATTATATATTTGGAAAATTATCAGAAAATTATTCTCAATTATGTCATGTAATAAAGTGCTATCTCTCCTCCTTGATAAGTACGTAATTTCATTAAGTATTAAAGGTGTTGTTTTGACCTAGCATACTTTTATATTTTATGTGATTAGCATTTTGGGTAATTTTATTGTTAATACTGATACATATATTTATACAAAAAATGGAAAGCAGCTAAGCTGATAGCTAGGATTTATCAGTGCCTATTTGTAACAGTACAATTAGATATTTTAGGCAATGACAAATTTCTGGCGAGTTCATCAGAAGTGGGCGCTCCCATCGGAATTACTCTGGATCGATGAGTTGACGTGATTGTTTTATTGTACTCAGGATGGGAGCGATCGAGTATGGTGTCTGTTTTAAGCTCTACAGGCTGGCGGTGGCAAAAAACTGAAAGTAGGTGGGCGATCGGCTTTTTTGACTGCTAAGTGACCAATGCTTGCGATGAAGCTCTGTTTGTGGAATATACTGCATCGATCGATGTTTGGTGTCAAACTGGGAATCTGAGTTTGAGGTAAAAGGCTCAAGAGAGCTATACTTGCTGTGGGGCAGTCTGGCGACAACTCCCCTCAGCTTACCCCAGGCACCCTCTGTGCTGACGTTCTGAGTTTTGCCCCAAAAAAACCAGATCGCGATCGCACTCTTGAATAAAATGACCAAAAGGATGGGATACAAGCCCCGTCCTTTTAGGACGGCTTTAATTTTTGATGATTGTATTAGCAGAACCTAGTATAATAGAGTAAAAAAACAGCCAAGAGAAATGAAAGCAAGGTATCAATTCCGTTTCTATCCAACCGACCAACAAAAACCGAGTTTAGCTCAGTTGTTTGGTTGTGTTCGGGTAGTTTGGAATGATGCCTTAGCTCTCTGTAAGCAGTCCGAGAAAAAACCCAAATCTGCCGAACTCCAAAAGCTAGTAATTACTCAAGCAAAACAAACAATCGAAAGAGCTTGGTTGTCAGAAGTCTCAAACATCCCGTTACAGCAGTCGGTAGCAGATTTGGAAACAGCTTTTAAAAACTTTTTTGAGTCCTGTAAAGGGAAAAGAAAAGGTCATAAAGTTGGCTATCCCAAGTTCAAAAAACGCACAAACAGCCAGTCTGCGAGGTTAACTCGCGGGGGTTTTTCAATTAAAGGAGATGGCGTTTATCTAGCCAAAATCGGAATTGTCAACCCTGTTTGGTCTAGACAACTACCGTCCGCTCCTAGCTCTGCAACGATAATCAAGGATTGTGCTAATCGCTATTTTCTGAGCTTTGTTGTAGAGATTAATCCAGAGCGCGTTGATGCTAAAAACCACAGCATCGGCATCGATTTGGGCATTAAAACCTTTGCAGTGATGAGCAATGGCGAGCGAGCCGAAAGTCCTAGCTACAAAAAACTAGATCGGAAAGTTCGCCAACTTCAGAAAAAGCTAGCTCGGCAATCTAAAGACTCGAAACGTAGAAACAAAACTCGGATTCAAATTGCCAAACTACATAATCAAATTGCCGACACTCGTAAAGACTTCTTGCATAAACTGTCTACCAAAATAGTAAGTGAAAATCAAACTGATGAGAACGCAGCCAAAAATATAAACAAAGTCGGGACAGGGCATTGCCACGACTGTAAACGGACGCAGAGACAGAGTAAGACTACCTTTGGTAGCGTCAGTCGGTGAAGCGTCAAGAATCACCGCGCTCATCTGCAGGTGAGTATGTCAAACTCTGAGTATAATTTTGTTCACCCGTTTTTAATATATGACCTACTGCCTTAATCTTGATTGCCCAAGAGACAAGCGTCAGAACCCACCAGGCACGAAGTATTGTCTTAATTGCGGTTCCAAATTGCTGCTAAAAGACCTTTATGCAGCAACTGAACCGCTGCGAGACGGAGGATTTGGCAGAACTTTTCGGGCTGTTAATCACGGGAAGTTTGAAGAACTGTGCGTAATCAAACAGTTGTCCCCACCACAGGAGTTTCAGCGGAAACCTAGTCATTTTAAAAAGTATGTCAGGTTGTTTGAACAAGAAGCAAGACGGCTCTATGAACTCAAACATCCACAAATTCCGCAGTTAATTTCTTATTTTGAGGAAGATGGGCGATTGTATTTAGTGCAAGAGTTTATTGATGGCAATAACTTAAAGGATGAATTAGAAAAGTATGGTGCTTATAGCGAAATTAAAACTAGAGAACTGCTCTTAGATTTGTTGCCTTTGCTGAATTTTGTTCATGAGCGAAATGTAATTCACCGCGATATTAAGCCGGAAAATGTGATTCGCCGCAATCGCGATCGCAAATTGGTACTGATCGATTTTGGGGTTTCTAAACAGGTAGTAGCAGCAGCTCCTAGCCAAGCAGGAACTAAGTTGGGAACTCCGGGCTATGCTGCTCTAGAACAGCGCCACGGTAAGGCTGTTCCTGCTAGTGACCTTTACAGTTTGGGGGTGACTTGCATTCGCTTGCTGACTTCTGTGATGCCTTATTTGGATATCTACGGAGACATTCATGATGACCTTTATGACCCCCTTGAAGGTCGCTGGCTGTGGAGGGAGGCTTTGCCTAAAGGTACAAAGATTAGCCAAGATTTAGGGCAAATTTTGGATAAGTTGATTCAGGAGTATGTTAAAGACCGCTATAAGTCTGCTCTGGAAGTTTTGGAGGTTTTAAGACCTACTTCTGTGGTGGTAGTACCATCGGTACCAAAGTCGCAGCAACCAACTGTTGTTGTTAGTCCTTCTATACCAACTCAACCGGTAACTCAAACTCCGCTAGTTTCCGTTAATTTAGAATCGGAAAAAGGTATTGACTATTCTCTGTTGGAAAGACTGCTGACTGAGAAAAATTGGCGTGCTGCTGATGAGGAAACTTCTCTGAAAATGTTGGAGGTGATGGAGCAAACCTCAAGAGGTTATTTGAGTGAGGAAGATATTAGGAAGTTTCCGGGTAAGGATTTACAGACTATCGACCAACTTTGGGTGCGTCACAGTCATCGCCGATTCGGTTTTTCGGTGCAAAAGGGTCTGTGGCTAAAGTCGGGTGGAAAGCCTGGAGTTTATGATGCTACTGTTTGGGAAAAGTTTGGCGATCGCGTGGGCTGGCGGATTAATAATCAATGGGTATACTATTCTGAGATAAATTTTACTTCTAAGGCGAAGCCTGGACATTTGCCTGGTGGGACTGTTTTTGGATGGGAAGGTGGGGTTTTGTGCGGTGTTTTGGGTTTGGGTGGGATTTGGTTCCTGCTGTCACGGCGAGATGTCTAATTATTAGTTATTGGTTATTGGTTATTGATTATTGATTATTGGTTATTGGTCATTGGTGATTTGTTATTAGTTAGCAGAAAATCAGATATAATCACAAACTATTTTTTTGTGATATGTTTTGAGAGAAGGGCAAGTTTACAAAGTCAAAAGCCAGTCCTCAGCGCTGTCTAAGCATGGTTGACTGGCTTTGACTCCCATTGAAAAAGGAGATATATCTATATATGCTGCAAGAAAAATGTCTGAAGCCGTGGACTGTAGTTCGATCGCTTCCGAATTTGGAAAAGGTGGTTGTAGGTCAGTTTCGCAGTTGGTCTGATGCAGACGGTCACTTGCAAATTCTCAAGCGCATGGTTCCTGCAGACAGGTTGACTGTTGTGTTCGATCCAGTAGTTCCAGCCTGATCGACTACCTACTCATAACTTTGGCGAGGCCAAAAATACCCTTCGTAGCTGCATACACATATGTAGCCAAATATAGCCTGCATTAGGTAGATACTGCGAAGGTGGAGGAACAGGAGCAGAGTTTCCCACCCGATAAATGGGAGTCTCCTTTGGAGATTGTATCGTTCCTGAAAACTGGAATTGTGAGGATTTTTAGATGTGGGTGATTCACAGTTGCCCACATTTGTCTACTCAATCAATGATTAGAGGGTCATTGGTAACAAGTTAAGCTTGGATGGCTGTTGTCAAGGGGATTTGAGAAGATGCTTCAAAGAAAAAGCAGTCAGACCCTCGCTGTCGATCGGGGAAAGGTGCCACAATTAACTTAACGTTGGGTTTTCGTTGAGATTTAACAATACCTAAATCTCGATTTTCTGGCGCGGCGAAATACTCGATCAAGTCAGTTGCCTTACCTTTTTGATGAGCCACATAAAAATGGTAAAGACCCCTGTAAATCATCTCTAATGAAATCGAATCTATTGGTAAAGATAGTCGGTCAGCAACGGCATCACCTAAATCGACCAAGATTGCATAAAATATCCAAGTCCCCCAAATTTGAAGCTGGATGCCGTTGAGAGAACCTGTCCACAAATAACTTAATCCCAAAAGCCTTTTTACGGTATTAAAAGCATCTTCAATCCTCCAGCGCCTGCGATATAAATCTGCCACTACGTAGGGTGGTAAAACTTGAGGATCTAGTACGCTTGTCAAATAAGAATGCCAAGCTTTACCCGAACGAACTTCAATCAGACGTAAGGTAATAAATGGAGTTTTTGCTGTTCCCGAACCCAAACGTACCAGACTATCTCTCAGGTCGTAACTTTTGGTAAATACTTGCTTTACTTGAATGGCTGCTCCTTTTTTTAAACGAGTAATTAAGTGGATATCTGCTTCAATTAATTTGAGCCAAAAGCTAAAATGGTAAAATCCTCTATCCAGTAAGAGTAAGGTTTTACTTGGCACTAATTGCAGGATATTTTCTTCAAGCTTAACATCAGAAGCTCTCGGGTTTTCCTGAAACCAAATATCAACCGGGAGTCTGGTCATTAAATCTATGACCGTTGCCATTTTTCCTGCCAACTGCCCTTTGGGTATATGTTCGAGGCTTTTGAGCTGACAAAATAATGATTCGAGAGTTGAACTATCTACTATCCAAATTCTCGAAAATTTGGTCAAGGTAAATTGAATGCTTTCTGGTAAAGGTCGTTGGTTTCTCTGGTGCCAAGCAGTTCTTAAATTCGGTAATAAATTTTTGAATACTCCCTCAAATAATGTGGCGGGAAAACTTAAGAATCTTTGAGACATTGCTTGTTGACTGACTGTCGTAGGTCCGCACCACAAAAAACCTTCCCTTGCCAGCATTCTTGTAAGTTCTGTTACTCCAGCCACCTCTCGCCACAGTAGGGTTAATACTGCTGCTACCATCAACGGTAGGTTAAGAATTCTCCCTCGTAAACCTAGTTGACGGTAGTAATTTTCTTGTGAGGTAATGGCCGGTGTTAGTAATGCCGATAGTTGTGAGGCAATCTCCTCGTCTTCCACCATCGGTTTTGTAGTTTTTTTGGCGTGGTCACGGTTGGTTTTCTGACTTTTAGCCATATTTACTGACCTACACAATCGCTCAATTATTTGTCAATTATATCCTTCGATAATACCAATGCCCGCAACTGTTATCGATCGCCTGTCACTGTTATCGATCGCCTGTCACTGTTATCGATCGCCCGTCACTGTTATCGATCGCCTGTCACTGTTATCGATCGCCTGTCACTGTTATCGATCGCCCGTCACTGTTATCGATCGCCCGTCACTGTTATCGATCGCCCGTCACTGTTATCGATCGCCTGTCACTGTTATCGATCGCCCGTCACTGTTATCGATCGCCTGTCACTGTTATCGATCGCCCGTCACTGTTATCGATCGTGGTGCAACGCCAATCGAGTCCACAACTTATTAATAATGATAATCGTGCTTGGGTGAGAGAGTCCACCGCAGGAGGACTCTCTCACCCTTACCCCTATTTGATTATCATTATTATTACCTAATATTTCTATCCCAAGAGGTATTGACAAAATCTACTCCCTTCTAACTTGTTACTAATGTTAGAGGGTTGACTAACAGTTAGCCGATCGACTGTAAGTAGCCACAGTGGTCTGGAAAAGAAAACGCTAACATAAAAGAAATTATAAAATTTCGGAGTTAATACTTGACACTTGCACAAGGGCGCGAAAGCGTCCTACATTGGCTCAGAGACCGCGTTCCTGCTGCTCGCGTCACACATATTCTCGGAGTCGAGCAATCCTCCGGTGACTTGGCTCGCGTTTACGGCCTCGATCAAGCTAAAGCTCGATCGGCCGGATTGTTACACGATTTGGCAAAATACTTCAAGCCTCAACTGCTACTGGAAATAGCAAAGGCGGAAGGTTTAGAGCTAGACTCTGTGTTAATAGCGCACCCACACCTGCTACACGCAGATGTCAGCGCCATTGTCGCCAGAGATGAGTTCGGGGTGGTCGATCGAGAAATATTGGATGCAATTGCCAATCATACCCTCGGCAGACCAAATATGAGTCAGCTCAGTTGTACCGTATTTATAGCCGATACGATCGAGCCGAGCCGCGGTAACACCCCGGAACTAGAAGCACTGCGTTCAGCAAGCGTGCAAAATCTTTATGCCGCCGTCTGGCTTGCCAGCGATTATGCTCTTAAATATTTGCTAGAAACTCGGTGCTACATCCACCCGCGGACGGTACTTACTCGCAATTGGGCGCTGCAAATGACTAGAGCGAAAGAAACAAGAAATTTGACGGGGGAGTAGATAGCACCAATCACAAGTTAAAAGCAAAATTTACAAAATTGAAGCTGCAACTAGCTTTCTGCTTCTAACCAGCTTTCAATTTTTGGTAACTGATTGTCTATTATAATAAGTAGCAATTATCTCAAAAAACGACTACCCAAGACAGTCTAATGCTCAAAGGTCAAAAAATACGCCGTCCCCAAAGAAATCTATGAGCGTTAACAGAATCCACCAAAATCATCGTAGAACAACTGCTGCAATTATCAGAAAATTGAGTTGAACGTTGTCACCTAGGAAAGCCACAGAAATAATTCACTGATGCTCATCCACTCAAATCAAGAAATCCAAAGTTTCATCAAACTAAAGGGAGCATTCAATTTGATTAATTCCCCGAATTTCGATCCTCATAATCCCCTTTTCTTGATTACAGGGGAGTGTCAACTTGAGATTTTGCCGGAGCTGCCAAAACCGGTCTCAAACTGCCAAAAACCGATGGCAGCTCGTCAATTAGCCCTTATTTAGGAACTTAAACACTGAATGTTAGATAGAACCCAACTCGAATATACTTTGGCTCAGTCTACAGCCACTCCAGGTGCATCCCCAGACCCGACCCGCCCCCTAGCTTTGACCATTGCTCGTGCTGCCGAAGACCGCAAAGGGGATGATATTGTCTTGCTTCGGGTATCAGAAGTGTGCTATTTAGCAGATTACTTTGCGATCGTCACCGGATTTTCCAACGTGCAGGTACGAGCTATCTCCCAAGCGATCGCCGACCAAGTAGAAGCAGAATGGGATCGCTTGCCACTGCGCATAGAAGGGCAATCAGATGCCAGTTGGGTAGTGATGGACTACGGCGACGCGATCGTACACATCTTGAAACCTCAAGAGCGTGAATTCTACAATTTAGAAGCGTTCTGGGGACACGCCGAACGCATTGACTTTTCTGTCGCGCCGAGAGGTTGATTAACAGTAAGACTTTTTCTGACATTTGGTAACAATCACTTACATTTGCCTTCTTGTCTTGATGTCATGTAGAATGAATTTAGCCGCTCGGATAGCTAATGTGAAAGACACTTCTGTTTCTATTTGTCCTGTTCCCCAAGAACAGCGACCACTCAATGAATACCAAGAACTCAAAGAGTCCTGGTTTTTTAGTTGGGCAACCCTGAGTTGGCGGCAGTATTTGACAAAACTGGCTTGGGTGTGGGGTTGGAGTTGCTTGGTATCCGGGCCGATAGCTGCTGCTAGTTTTGTTCCGGTCAAGTATCCAGTTCAGTTTGCCCTTAGTGGTGCCGCTGGTGCCACTTTTATTCTAGGATTAGCTTTGCTGCGACTGTACTTGGGTTGGTTTTATGTGCGATCGCGCCTTTCTAACCCCACAGTCGTCTACGAAGAATCCGGCTGGTATGACGGTCAATCCTGGGTGAAAACTCCTGAAGTCTTGCTTCAAGACCAGTTAATTGTCAACTACCAGCTAGAACCTATTCTGAAGCGTCTGCGGCAGACATTTTATGGTTTGACGGTATTCCTGGTTGCCGGGGGAGTAATTTGGAGTTTTTTGTAATCGGCAATGGGTTCTGGGGGATTATTGAGTTGTGAGCGATCGGTTTTGGCTGCAAGATCCAATTTGTAACTGACAAATCGCAACTGATAAATTACACTCACAATTCATAAATTCCTCAAGCCCAATCTAAAATCTAAACTCTAAAATCTAAAATTGATATGACAAGGGGAAAACGAACCCAAGCTCCAGAACTGGAAGTCAGACTGCTGCGCGAAGGTATTGTGGAATCTAAGCACCGAGTCCAGGCTGCTGTCTGCGACAATCGCGGCCGCGTTCTGTCCGTTGCTGGTAACTCGGAAACGGCAACCTTTGTCCGTTCTTCACTCAAACCTTTTCAAGCTTTGGCGGTGACAGCGACCGGTACTTTAGAACGCTACGAACTCACGGATCGAGACTTAGCGATTATGTGCAGTTCTCATCAAGGTACGATCGAGCAATCACGACAGGTGTTTAACGTCCTATGGCGCTGCGACATTGACCCTTCTAAACTGCAATGCCCGATTCCTGAAGGTAAAAAGAGTTCCCTGCAATACAACTGTTCCGGCAAACACGCCGGAATGCTGGCAGTCTGTCAGCAACTGCACTGGCCGCTGGAAACTTATTTGCGGCGCAAACATCCCGTCCAGCAGCTTATTTTGGGCAAGGTGGCTGACTTACTGGCAATGCCAGCCGAAGAGTTTATCAGCGCTCGCGACGACTGTGGCGCTCCTACCTATTTATTGCAGTTGGGGCAAATGGCTGCTCTATACGCTAAGTTGGCCAGTGGTGACAATGTGGATATGGAGCGGATTGTTCGCGCTATGACTCACCACCCGATGATGGTGGCTGGTGAGGGCAAATTTGACACGGAACTGATGCGCTTGACCCAAGGGGAGTTGGTGAGCAAGTCCGGTGCCGAGGGCGTGCAGTGCATTGGCCGGGTTGGCGAAGGTATGGGTTTGGCAATTAAGGTAACAGATGGGGCCAAGCGGGCTAAATATGCTGTGGCGATTCACTTGCTCAAGCAGTTGGGGTGGATCACGGCGGCGATCGCCGAAACTCTTTCGGAAACTTACATGACTCTGAGTGAATTCAAGCGCTTGGAGGTAGTCGGGGAAGTTTCCATGCTCTAAAAGTGCTGATGGCAAGCCGATTTGAGCAACCCCACCCACCCTCTCAAAAGTTTTTTTGATTTAGGGGTTGCTATTTTCCTAAAGGTATGTTTATATTAGAGAAGAGACAAAGCGACGCGGGATAGAGCAGCCTGGTAGCTCGTCGGGCTCATAACCCGAAGGTCAGTGGTTCAAATCCACTTCCCGCCACCAAATTAAATAAAACAATCCCCTATAACCCAAAAGGTTATGGGGGTTTTGTTGAATGAGATGATACTAAACGGCAGTTTCATAGACTTTTCCTGACATTAAAGACATCAGGTCCAAAAAACACGGTGTTCTTGTCGCAATCGCTGTCTGTAACTGGTAAAATAAGTATCAATGTTGGCACTCCTGACTTGCTCCCTGGCTATGTACGCCCTGAAGCTAGAACTCAAACTCAACAATGCTGAACGTACCCTCATGGCGCGACACGCTGGTTACGCTCGGTTTTGCTACAACCTAGCTCGTACCCTGTACGTGGGCGTGATGGACATTAAAGTCAGCCGCACCCGAAAGATTGCCGAAATAAAAAAAACCTTTACCAATTTCATCAAAAAACAACCAGAATATCAATGGACTAACACTTTATCATCCCGCGTTTATCAAAATGCTTTCCGGGCCTTCAATAACTCCCTCGAACGCTTTTTTAAAGGGTTAAGCGGGTTTCCTAATTTCAAACGCAAGAAATCCGGGGATTCGTTTACAGTAGACAGCAGCAATGGACCAGTATTTCAGATGGCTGGCAATCGGATAAAAATTCCTACACTGGGAACGTTTCGCCTGAAAGAAGCTATCGGGTACAACTGTTGCTCTCAAACATTTACCATCAGCCGTACTGCGGACAAATGGTACGTCAGTTTTACCATAAAAGCTGACAAAATCCCCCCTTTATATCGTGAAGTATCGGAAGCGACAGGCATAGATTTAGGAGTATCCACCTTTGCCACCTTGAGTGACGGTACGGTATACCAACTGCCAGATTCCCTAAAAAATGCGAAAATCAAGCTAGGGAAACTACAGTACCGCAATCGAAACCAGCAATTAGGCAATCGAAAACTTGGCATCAAAGCATCGAAAAACGCTCGGAAATTCGCTCGACAACTGGCTAAAAAACACGCCGATATTGTATACGGCGGGATTTCTTGCAGAAAACAACTACAGAAATTAGCCAAAAGTACGCTCGCATCCGCATCGAAGATTTAAATATTTCTGGTCTGGCAGCAAATCACAAACTGGCGGCTGCAATTTTAGATTCAGGGTTTTATGAATTTCGACGAGAACTAACTTATAAATCTCCCATCTACGGCACTGTTGTCGAAGTGGTAGATCGATGGTATCCCTCATCTAAAACTTGCTCAAAGTGCGGTAACGTTCAACCGATGCCACTCTCCGACCGATTGTTTGTTTGTGAGGCTTGTGGCAACAGTTGTCATCGAGATTTGAATGCCGCGATTAATTTAGCATCGGTCTCACGAGATAGAGTAAGGATGGCTAATCCTGAATTCACGCCTGTAGAGTAGAAGGAGCCGACTCCCTACGTAGAAGCAGGAAGTAAGTTTTAAGTGTCCGAGATGTCATTCTTGTCCGCTTTATGTCAATCTTATGTAGCAGACAAATAAATTCGATCGCTAAATCTGCTGGGCTTGCTGCCAATCAAAAATCAGGTTGAGTTGTTCTAGTGTAACCAGCCCGTACTGCCACAGAACCAGAGGCAGTTGACCGGCATCTTGTTCGCCGTGTCGCAGAGCTAGTGCGATAGCCGAATGGGATATCGCCAACTCCCCCTGCAAATAATCGATCAGTTGAGACTTTCCCATCACCTTCACCGCCAGTTTTATACGCTTTTTGTAAAAATATCTACCTAATCCGGCTCAATCAGAGGTCTAGTTGTCCTGATTATCGGTGGATAAGGGCGAGTTTGGTGTGATGAAAAGTGCGTATAAATTGTGATATAAATGGTCACAAAAGGCGATCGCTATCACCAAAAATCAAATTATTGCAAATTCCTACAATCCTAGCTGAATCTGAACTCCCCCTCCAGTACCAGTGTCACTAGGTTTGGGAGGTAAAGGATTTGCTTGGCGCTCGGCATCGGAAGGAGTGGCGATCGAGTCCAATTGGCGATCGCTTTTGATCCGAAAAGTGTTGCTCCAGCGACTAGCTCTGATACCCAAATTACCCACGGTTTGTGGTTCACCAATCCACTGTTGGTAGTCAGAGTCAAGGGTTCTATCTTCCACCGTCCTCAGCGAATCTCCCGATAAAGTCGTTTCTGAATTTTGTGGCACTATTCGGGGTCTTTGTTGGGCTAGAACCGGCAGAGTCATACCGATTAACATGGAGCTCAGTCCCACAACAGTGCCAAGAGTAGCCATAATTACATTCACGATCGCTCCTTGTGCTAGTTGCATCCTATTATTCTGATTATATCCAGTTTAAAAAAATTCATAAACTGTCGAATTAACCAGCATCAGCCAGAAAGCCAAGCTCATAGTCCGCGGGGGGAAGCTATCCTGAAGGCGCGCCTTCTGGAAGGGTAGTCAGAAATCGCCCCTGTTGCGAAAGCGGGCGATCGGGTTAAGATAATGGTGACATAAGTAGCAAGGGTGCATCTCAATTTTGCAAATATATTCCTAGGGGCGAATTTAATCCGTGGTGCAAAAATATGAGTTTTTAACAGCAAATTACCCGAAAAAACTCTTTCAATTTCAAAATCTACCCTACTTAGGTTGCAGTTTACCGAAACATTGTGGGTTATTAAAAATTTAGCTTCATCATGCCAATCAGATATCTGACCAACCAGATTGTAACAATGTTGGGCAAAGTACCAATTCGGATCGTCCTGGTTGTGCCTTTTGCCCTCCAGACTTTTGCTGCTGTAGGTCTAACTGGGTGGCTATCGCTGCGGAACGGGCGCATAGCAGTCAACGATGTGGCTGCACAACTGCGGGCAGAAGTTACATCGCGTATCCAGCAACATATTAATAGTTATATTGCCACGCCACACCAAATCAATCAGCTAAATATTGATGCCATCCGTCTCGGTATTTTAAAAGTAGATGATTCCGCTAGTTTGCAGAAATACTTTACCAAACAAATCCAAGCCTTCGATAAAATTAGCTATATTGAATTCGGCTCAGAAAAAAAAGATTTTATTGGAGTAGAACGCCTCGCTGATGGTAATTTACAATTTCAGATTTCTAACAAATCTACTGCCTATCACTTTCAGAGCTACGCAGCATCGGAGTTAGGGACACCAAGCAAGCTGTTAAAAAGTAGTCCCAACTACGACCCTCGCATCCGCCCCTGGTACACAGCACCATTGGAAACTGGCAAACCGACTTGGAGCAAAATTTATACTTATTTTGACTCACCAAAACTAGCGATTACGGCGGCTGCACCGGTTTATGGCGAAGGGGGCAAACTGATTGGAGTAGTGGGTTCAGACTTGATACTTTCCCATATCAATAAATTCTTGAACCATCTAAAAATAGGTAAATCGGGAGAGACTTTTATTGTAGAAAGGTCTGGGGAATTGGTGGCAAATTCCACTCAGGAATCGCCATTTATTGTTAGTAATGGTGTGGCAAAACGGATTAGGGCAACGAGCAGCAATAATCCTTTGATTCGATCGACTGCTCGCTATTTGACCAAGCGCTTCGGCGATTTGAGGAAGATTAATGACACTTACCAGCTAGATTTTGCGATCGACGGGGAACGGCAATTTCTACAAGTAACGCCGCTTGTTGATGGGAGAGGGCTCGACTGGCTGATTGTGGTGGCGGTTCCTGAAGCCGATTTTATGGAAAGGATTCACAGCAACACTCGCGACACTGTGTGGCTGTGTTTCGGTGCTTTGGTGGTGGCGATCGCGATTGGTGGCTTAACTTCGAGGTGGATTGTGGTCCCAATTCAGCGTCTGAGTAAGGCTGCGGAGGATTTGTCGCGGGGAGAATGGGACTCAACGGCGCTAGATCCGCAGTTGATGGCATCTGTCAAGCGCGAGGATGAGGTGGGTGTTCTGGCGCGTTCTTTTCATCGGATGGCGGGTCAGTTGGAAGAGTCTTTTACTACTCTAGAAGATCGGGTGGAATCGGCGATCGCGGACAAAACTCAATTAATTAGCTCTCTCAAAAACTCCCAGCAAAAACTCGCTCTCCACCTGCATCAAACTCCTTTAGGGGCTATTGAATGGAATCTCAATTTTGAAGTAGCGGAATGGAATTTATCAGCCGAAAGAATTTTTGGCTACAACCGTTTGGAAGCTATGGGACGTCACGGAGTCGATCTGATCGTTCCTGAAAGTGCTAAGGAGTACGTCAGGCAATTATCTATCACTTTGTTAACTAATCAAGGAGGAGTTAGTAGCATCAACGAAAACGTCAGAAAAGATGGTCAAGTTATTCTTTGCGAGTGGTACAATACTACTTTGGTGGATACTGATGGTTGTATAATCGGAGTAGCATCGCTGGTTCAAGATGTGACTGATTTTCACAATGCTATGGCGCAGTTGCGGGCTAGCGAGGAGCGGTTTCGTCAGTTGGCAGAAAATATTCACGAGGTATTTTGGATTAGAGAACCAAATCACAAGCAGATAGTTTATGTGAGTCCAGCTTGTGAGAAAATATGGAATCGGAGCAGTGAGATTTTGTATTCTGAACCAACATCTTTTTGGGATGCGATTCATCCAGACGATCGCGATCGCATCTATGCTGCTTTTGAGAAACAGGTGCGGGGCGATTATGATGAGGAATATCGAGTGGTGCGATCGTCCGGCTCAGTCTGTTGGGTACGCGATCGGGCTTTTCCAGTACGCAACGACACAGGAGAAATTTACCGCATCGTCGGCATTGCTGAAGACATTACCCAGCGCAAATTAGCAGAAGAATTCCAAAAAGTCGCTCAAACTGCTCAAGCAGCCAACCAAGCAAAAAGCGCATTTTTAGCCAATATGAGCCACGAATTACGAACTCCCCTCAACGCGATTATCGGCTACAGCGATATACTCAAAGAAGATGCTGAGGAATTGGGTTGCAAAGATTTTATCCCTGACTTGCTGAAAATTCAAACTGCTGGGAAACACTTGCTATCTTTAATTAGTGACATTCTAGATATTTCTAAGATAGAAGCAGGGCGAATGGAACTTTATTTAGAAACTTTCAGCCTTGCTAATTTAATTGATGAGGTAGTTTCGACAGTCGAATCTTTGGTGCAGAAAAATTCTAATAAGTTTGAAGTAGATTGTGTTCAAGATTTGGGAGTGATGTATGCTGATATTACTAAAACTAGGCAAATATTACTCAACTTGCTGAGCAATGCAGCCAAATTCACTAAAGGTGGAAATATTAAAATTAGCGTTGAAAGAGTGAAAAACCAAAGCTCAAAGCTAAACAAACAAGAAGACTCTAGCGAATCGATAGTTTTCCGCGTAGCTGATACAGGTATTGGTATTCCACCGGAACAATTACAGCATTTATTTCAAGCTTTTATACAGGGCGATGCCTCCACCACGCGCCAGTATGGCGGCACGGGTTTAGGATTAACCATTAGCCGTCACTTTTGCCTGATGATGGGTGGCGATATTCAAGTCGAAAGTCAGTTAGGTTGCGGTTCTATTTTTACTGTGCGCTTGCCCGATCGCGTTACATTAAAAAGAGAGAGTTAAAGTCATGACTACCAAAGGATTTTAATTTTGAATTTTTGGTTTTTGTCGCCCCAAAAGTTGGGCGGTTAATACACCACCGACAAACCCAAAAAAATGGGCTTGCCATGAAACTCCTGGCTGAGATGGTAATACTCCCCAAATTAAACTGCCGTAGAAGAAACCAACAATTAAAGATAGTAAAATTGAATTAAAGCTACGCTCAAAGTAGCCCCGCAGCAGCAAAAAGCCGAAGTAACCAAAGATTAATCCGCTGGCGCCAATATGAACGGAATTGGGCGCGCCGGTTAACCAAACTCCCAATCCGCTAACTAGCATAGTGACGCCACTCACGACAAAAAAATCGCTAACTTCTCGTAGCATAATCAACCAACCCAATGTCACAAAAGGAAGGGTATTGGCGGCTAAGTGGGCAAAACTGCCGTGTAGAAAAGGCATTAACAGGATGCCTTGAAGTCCGTCAAGGTTGCGGGGGCGCACTCCGTAGGAATTGAGGGCGCCTCGGAAAACAAATACATCGACAATCTCTATCATCCAGAAGAGGGCGACGCAGCTACCGAGAATGGCGACATGACTTTGCAATTCCCTGGTGATAGTTTTGGTATTTGGGTTGCTCATGGTTGGTGAGGGTGATGATTGACGGCTATCTATAATTGTAGGATTTTTTGAGCGATCGCTCCAGGAATAGTTGAGGCTGGGTTTCTCAGAATTTTGTAGCCACACTCATTTGTAACTATTATCACTTTTATCTAAAATTCCGCATTTTCACCTATGGAATAATTCACAGAAATCAGTCAGAATTAAAAGAGAACTAAAAAAAGTGAGTAAACCTAATGTAAAAAGTAAAACATCAAACGCAGGATTTCTACCCCATAGATGAATCCTTGGTGTGGAAGTAAGGACACTTTTTCGATCGCACACTCTGTCTGAAAAAAGTATTGTATTAGACAATACAACGCAATGGTCAGGAAGCCGAGCCCAAATTTTTCCTGCTACTTTCAGCATAACTGCCTTGGTGCGATCGCATAGCCTGCAACTAGGTCAAAAATTCAAGGAACTAATTTTTTAGCCGAAAGTCATTAATTCAAGAAGTTCAATCCGGTAAAGCAAAACGGGATGCTGTAGATACTGATTGTAGATAATCTCCTAACTCTACAGAGAGTTCTTGGCACCTCGTTGTAAAAGAGGAACAGATAAAAATGAATGTATTTGAGCATACAGTACCCTACCGCACTCTGCCAATTTGGGTATGGGTTGGTAAAGAAAAAAACCCAGCTAGTGTCGCTACAAATCCTCAACCTTACGGAAAAAAACCGCGCTTTGACTTATTGCATCCGCTGAAACAGTGGCTGGATAGCACCGAAATTAAAAGTCAAAAATTGGCTCGATTGTTGTGTAAGTTTATTCCGTCCCAGTGTCCCTTTGAGCGAGAAATCAAAGTTGGCGATCGCACTTTATTTCGCATTCCGCCGCTGTGCAAGTTAAACCCGCTTTACGAACAAGTGGTGGGGATGCGGTTTCGAGCTTTGTGTTATTTGGCTGATGAGTGTGGCGAGGATGTGACTCCCTATTGTTAATTCTGTAAAACCTTCAATTTCTAACTCTATTTTATGGTGACTCTCCCTATTCCTTGTTGGGGAGGGTTTTTTTAGTTTCAGGGATTAATTGATTCTGATGTTGGTTTCCAGTCAATACACGCAGAGCCCCAACTTCTTCAAGGAGTCGGTCTAAAAAGAAACCGGGTTTTTTGCGTTTTTTGCCACTCTAACGAGGTATTCTCGCACAAACCCGGTTTCCGATCGCCCGTGCATCCAGAAGGATAAGTGCGATCGTCCGCCACGCACCCGCAACCCACGAGGGAACTGTTTACGTGTCGTTTTTGGGCTTTTCCGGCCCAGAAGGTAGATCTCCCTTTTTTTTGGCTTCTAACACCGCTGTTTCAACGATAAAAGCTATCAAACTAGCTGTGGGTCTACCTTGTCGATCGGCCCACAGTTCTAAGGATTCATAGATGTAGTCGGGGAGTGTGATGTGAACGCGCTTGCTCACTGTGAATACTTGCTTTTTGCTAACGCTCCCAATCATACAAGTTTACGCCGATCGTTCGACTAATTTTGGTTGGTAGTTGATAAGCGTGCGATCGCCTTTGGTTTGAGAAGGCGATCGTACAAATTATATTTCAGGCTCGATCGGGATTGTCCTCTTCGTAATCCATTAAGTCTCCGGGCTTGCAATTTAGTGATTTGCAGAGAACGTTTAACGTTGCTGCGTCTATTCGGGTCAGGTAACGGCGAGTTTTGAGCCGAGAAATAGACCTGGGATTCATGCCCGTGAGGAGGGCCAGTTCTTTGTTACTGATATTCCGATCGGCCATGACAACTGCTAATCTCCACCGGATCACTGTTTAACTGCTCGCATAACACAACCTTTGCAAGGCAGATGCTAGCACCTTGTCGGTCAAATTTTTTCCTTCATAGACTATACCAGTAGTAAAATAGACCGTTGCGGTTGTCATATTACTTTATTTGGATTAAACTAGGGTCGTTGTCGGTCGCTTTCGCAGTTGGTCTGATGCAGAGGGTCACTTGCGAGTTCTCAAACAACTGCTTCCGGCTGCGAGATTGACTTTAGTTTTCGATCCGATCGACTAATTTTGATTGCGAGTTGATTGTTAAACTAGACGCAAGATATCAGAATTACGCATCAAAACCTTCATAAACCGGGTTTTTGCGGTTTTTGCAGACTCTAACAAAGTATTCTCGTAAAAACCCGGTTTCTGACCACCCGTGAATAAGTCCTAATCTATTGAATTGGGGAAAAAACCGTGACAGCTATTCTACAAGTAACAGAACAGCCAACAGCACAAGACTACTTCACTCCAGAAGAATATCTCGCCCTGGAAGAAGCAGCAGAGTACAAAAGTGAATATCTCGACGGAGTAATTATTCCCATAACAGGTGGAACTACGAATCATAATCGCATTTCTTTGAATATGAGTATAGCATTACGTCTTGCTCTTAAGGGACTTGACTATGATGTTTTCATGGGTGACGTGCGTCTGTGGCTGCCGAAAAAGCGAACTTATACTTATCCCGATGTGATGGTAATTCCGGGCAAACCTGAGTATTACAATAATCGCCAGGATACGGTGATGAATCCTCAAGCGATTGTGGAAGTTTTATCTAAATCTACGAAAGCTTACGATCGCAGTGATAAATTTAAGTTATATCAAACGATTCCGACCTTTCAAGAGTATATTCTGATTGACCAATCCCAGGTTTATATAGAACAGTATTGTAAGTTGGCAAACAAGCGGTGGTCGTACCGTCAGTATGATGAGGAAGATGCGGCGTTAGTTTTTAATTTCTTTCAAGTTGAAGTTGCGCTGGCTGATGTTTATGAGAAGGTGGATTTTGAGGCGGAAAATGAGGCGGAAGAAAGCGGGGAGGAATAAGGTATTTCGCTTTGTTGGGAATGCGGGTTATCATTTAAGTGAGCGATTCCCTTCGGGATAGCTTCGCACGCGCGTACTCAAAAGAAATATTTGTTCAACATCCTTGTGGGAGAATATCAAGATGACAGCCACTTTGCAAACAACCGAGCAACGTTACTGCACAGAAGAGCAATATTTAGCACTGGAAGAAACAGCAGAGTACAAAAGCGAATATCTCGACGGAGAAATTATTGCTATGACAGGCGGATCTACCAATCACAATCGGATCTCAGGAAATGTTTACATTGCTTTAAATTTTAGTCTTCCAGAACAAGAGTATGATGTCTTCATCGGTGACGTGCGTCTGTGGATACCAAAAGTGCGACTGTACACTTATCCCGATGTAATGGTAATTTTTGGACAACCTGAGTACCGCAGCAATCGCACAGACACGATTACCAACCCTCAAGTTATTGTGGAAGTTTTATCAAAGTCTACTAAAAACTACGATCGAGTTGACAAGTTTACATTTTACAAAACTATACCTTCTTTTCTAGAATACATTCTGATTGACCAAACAAAAATCAAAATCGAGCAGTATTCTAAAACCGAGAATAAAAGATGGTTGTATAGCGAGTATGATGAGGAAGATACGGCCTTAGTGTTTAATTCCTTTCAGCTAGAAGTTCCTCTATCTGCTATTTATAAGAAAGTGAATTTTGAGCAAGTTGAGCAAGAAGATAGTCAAAATGAGGAGTGAGGGCGATCGCACTTGGTTGCAAAAGGGCGATCGCCCTTATTCCTCCTATTTTAATGCAAACTCTTCTCTTGAATGTCTGTCGATCTGTATTGATAATCTCCCCCCATTTCAGGTAGCGGTGTCACCCAAGAAATAGGTACAGCAATCACGTCTAAAGTTTCACCATCTTTAAAGACTTCTAAAGTATATCCAGATTCGGGCTGCTTTCTGGTTGGATGGAGATGGTCTAAAACCACTCCCTTGTCCCCTTTTTTTACTGGAGTATTAGGAACATCTTGCTTGAGTTTTACCCACTGAAATAATGTTGCTGTTGTCATTGTTTAGCCCTCCTATGACTTGTCAGTATCAAGTAATTGCTCTCTAATAAACTTCATCATGCGTTCCAATATCAATCAATATAATCAACTCTTCTGCTGTTTCACTATCCCGATCGAGACTATAAATAATTCGACAATCGTACTCAACCCAACACGCCCATAATCCTTCTAATTGACCGCGCAATTTATGAGATTTTAAAGATGGTTCAAATTGGTCATTTGCTAAATTTTCCAAAATAGCCAAGATTTTAGCTTCTAAATGTGGATTTTTGCGAATAATCCGCTTAAAAGCTCGCTTAAAGCTGTTATCCCATACTAAATTTATCATTCATCATCATCCAGTAAATCAGCTTTCAATTGTTCTAGATTACCGCGCTTGGCATTCCCTGCTTTGAACGCGGCTAGGGTTTTTCTAGCATTTCTAGCAATTTCTTCTCGACGATTTTCTATCCGCCGTTTTTGGATTAATTCAACTAATAAGTCTTGTTCTTCTGTTGAGAGAACTTCAACATATTCAATGACTTTTTGTAAAGAGATAGAATCGCTCATAAACGTTAACCTTTATTTATTTGCTTTCGGATTTTTGCCGATACCTTTCGATCGCCGCTTTCAGCTTAGAGTTAAGTTCTGGTGGGTTGTCAATCGCTGAGGTAACAATTTCCCAATTTGGTTCGGAAAGAACGATTGGTTCTGGTTTGAGTGGCATTTCTTGGGCTAGATTTAGAGCAACTTCGAGCAGATATTCGCTCAGACTAAGACCCCAGAGGGTAGCTGCTTTTTCTAACAGTTCTTTTTGTTCCCGATTGATAGTTATCTCAAGGGTGCTTGTTTGGGGAGTTTGTGTAGGGGTTGACATATTTTTACACTGAGAGCAAGGTTGGCTCATTTGATATTATAGCAATTTTTCAGGTGGGCGATCGCTTCTACGCTGCAACAGCGCATCTATCGCTGGATTTATCGTTTCCTGAACTTCTCCATTTTCACCGTGAATTACCACATCAAGCCATTGAGCTTTTGCAGAACCCACTGCATATTTCAACGCTGCTTCCTGAGTGGGAAATACCTTTTGACTTGACCCTGCATTTTCCTCTGTCACCGCCCACCCATTGAGATGAGGTGCTACGTGCAGTTTGTGATTCAATTCCTTCAATACCCGCTGCCCAATCCAATTAAAGTAATGCCGACAATTGTTTCACTATCCTCATGATAACGGGCGATCGCTCCATCGCTAATGTCCACAGCTACACCTTCGCGCGGTTCTCCCAGCGAGATATATAGAACATCCGCTTCTTTATCGTAGAAACCTGTAATAGTTGTGGAATCTTCGAGAATTTTTACTGTTTTGTCCATATAATTTTATTATGTGTGCATGGGCTATATCTAAGATATACTGCTTTGATAAATTTATTGTAGCAAAGACTCTTTCAAGCTTATACTAAAGTTACGATACAGTTAATAATTTTCAGCTAAAAGATACTTTCTCAATCATCGTTCAGTATTCGAGGGAAAAAATGGGGGAAATTTCAGAGACAAGCCGTTGGCAAGGACGAGTGGCAAAAATTCTTAGTGACAAAAGAGGCGGATTCATTTCACCAGACGATCAAAGTGATGACCTTTATTTTATCGCTTCACAAGTTGAGCACGATAAGTTAGAAATTTTGAAGCCTGGAGATATCGTTACTTTTACTGTTGGCAAAGCCAAGGATGGCAAGCTGGTTTTTGCTAATAAAGTAGAATTAGTCAGCGCAGAAAATACTAATAAGAATTATACAACAGAAACTCGCTTTCAGGGTCATGTCAAAACACTTTTTCCCAACAGGCAATCGGGTTATATTACACTTGATGGTAGCACTCAAGACCTCTATTTTATTGCCAAGCAAGTAGAAGAGAATCAACTTGAAACTCTTAAAGCGGGGGATGCAGTTACCTTTACTATTGGTGAGAACAAAGAGGGGAGACGATTTGCCAATAGAATCCAGCTTATTGATGTTGAGCAAATAGATCAAAATGATTATCCTGCTGAGTCTATCCCAACGCCTATTACCTGTGATGAACTTAAAAACCAAATAATTGAGCAATTTAAGCGAATAGTATATACAACTAATTCAAGTGAATTTGAGGACTTGACTTTTTTATTACTCAAAAATTTGGGCATCCATTATCTCTATCAATATGACAAGAGAAACCAAGCTGGTAGAGCAGATGGATTTTTCATTATTGGCAACCTTGCAGTAATGTATGATTGCACGCTAAGGGATGGTTTTGAAGAATATAAAAAAGACCAAATAGAAAACTATATAAATAAGCTTGAGCAGGCTCAGTTGACATTTAACCTTAGATCTTCAGACGGTCTACAAAAGAAAAAAACTCTGAGAATTGATGGCAAAAGCAAACAAGTTTGGATTATTACTCTAGGTCAAACGCGAGAAATCAGTGATTACGGTAATATCAAAGTTAAGGAAGTTTCGGTAAATCATCTTATTTGGCTACTTCAAGAGAGATTAAACCGAGATGTGATTGAAGAAGATGATTTGGCCCTTAATCTACTATCTCGTATAGAAAAGGTCATTCCTGCTTAAAGCAGTTTTGCATTTTGAGTAAGGTGGGCAAATGCCCACCCTACAACTAACTACGCGCCGACAGATTCCTTCGCTGCGTAAAGCACCTCAACGGTAATCTTATCAATTCCCCGATCGCGCGCGAATTTCTCAGTATTCCGCTTGACTTTCCCGCGCACAAAACCAGGAATTTTATTCAATTCCGCCTGTCCATCCTTCGTCCAACCCATATCAGAGTCAGCCGAAATTCCCTTAGTAATCACTTCCTTGGTATCGTGGCCGCCGAAGATTTCCAGCAAGTGGTCTTCCATTCCCAAAGTAAAGGAATTGTAGACCAAATCTACGCACTGATTCGTGCCTTCATAACCCAAAAATGGCTTGTAGCCGATCGGGAAATTTTGGACGTGAATCGGTGCAGCAATTACCCCGCACGGAATATCCAACCGCTTACCGACGTGACGTTCCATTTGCGTGCCGAAAATTGCCGAAGGTTCGGCTTTGGCGATCGCATCCCCGATCGCCCCATGATCCTCCGTCACCAGCACTTCATCGCAATACCCTTTTACCTCTTCCCGGAACCAATCAGCATCATGTTTGCAGTAGGTTCCTGCCCACACAACGTGGATTCCCATCTCGCGAGCCAAAATCTTCGTCATCGCCGCTGCGTGGGTATTATCGCCAAATACGACCGCTTTTTTGCCAGTTAAATTCTGACAGTCGATCGACCTGGAAAACCAAGCAGCCTGAGACACAAACCGCGTTTGTTGGTCAATAAAATTTTCGTAATCAACATCCGCACCTTGGGCATTCAATACTTGCTGAATTTTGCGAATACAACGGGCCGTTTCTACCACACCCATGGGGGTAATATCCACCATCGGCGTGCCGAATTCTGTTTGCAAATACTCTCCAGCCATCATCCCTAATTCGCGATAGGGAACCAGGTTAAACCAGGCCCGCGGCAGTCTTTTTAAGTTATGAACTGAAGCACCTTCGGGAATAACTTCGTTGACTTCTATACCCAAATCTGCCATCAAACGCTTCAACTCAGTACAGTCGTGCTGGTTGTGGAAACCCAGCGTAGACATCCCGATGATGTTGACTGATGGTTTTTCGCTTTTGGTTTCTACTAAATCGCCTTTTTTGCGGGCTTTGTTGATGTAAAATTTGACGATTTGTTCTAAAGTGCGATCGGCTGCTTGGAGTTCGTTTACGCGATAGTGGTTAACATCAGCCAGCAACACATCGCCTTTGGCTTCCAATTGAGCTCGCTCCACGAAGTTTTCTAGGTCTTCTTGCAGAATGCTGGAAGTGCAAGTGGGAGTCAAAACAATTAAATCTGGGTGTTCTTCTCTGTCTTTACGGGTGATATTGTCCACCACTCGTTCCTGGGAACCACGGGCGAGTACGTGTCTGTCAACGACGCTGGTGGTGACTGGGGTGAAGTCCCGTTCTCTTTCCAGCATGGAACGCATGACATTGAAGTAATCGTCTCCTATGGGTGCGTGCATGATTGCATGGACGTTTTTGAAGGAACTAGCAACGCGCAGGGTGCCAATGTGGGCTGGGCCTGCGTACATCCAATAAGCCAATTTCATAGGTATTTTTCCTTGTGCTGGTTGAGAGTTGCTCGATCGGGCGATTACTGCTAAATTTTAGGGTTGTTTCCGATTCTCTCACCGAATGAATCCTTTAGAAATAGTGAGTTTCTCTAGATTTGTTGATTTGGGCGATCGGTCAAACCCTCTTCCTGCTAAGGATTTGACCCCTAAATAAAATAACTTTGCTCGGCTTTTGTTGCAATAATTCTTAACCTTTTGTCAATTTTCGTTAATACCTAGGCAAATTCAATTCCTACCACCTAGATATTAAATGCCTACCTGATTCCTCACAGCGACATATTAATCAATTTGATTGATTGTTTAAAGCAGAGTAGAAATACTATTAATATAGTAAAATACGCATTTATTTGAAAATTTCTTCCATACTGATCCAAAAACTGCAAGTCTTGTGATTAATCATACAAACTCCTGAAAAATCCGGCTGGGGCGGGGAAGTCCAAAATCATTATCGAGTGAGTATACAGCAATGATTTCATTCTTTAATCTAAAATACTATGAACTCTCTATGGCTGACTCCTGTGGATGCCAAAATCCCTACGGTGGGAGGCTACCGGTAGTGGTTTGCTGTCAAGGCCCACTTTCCCACGCATCCAAAAAAACAGCTCTTGAGTGATAATGGAGAGTAATATTAACTTAGCACACCTAATTTCAGAGAACCCAACTATGATGGCAATTCCCGGCGTTGCAGTTCTCGCTCTCATTTATGAAAGCAGCACATCCCTGGTTTACCGCGGCCGGGATGAGCAGAACAATCAGCCTGTTATTATAAAACTTATCAAAGAAGACTATCCGACTCCTGAAGAGCTTAATAGATATCGGCGCGAATATCAAATTACTGCCAGCTTAAAGTTAGACGGAGTGGTAACAGTCCACAAGTTGCTATCTGTGAGAAATAGTTTGGCAATGATTTTAGAAGATTTTGGCGGCGAATCTTTGAGAATCTTCATGGCTTCCCAAAAATTCACAATTTTAGGATTTTTAACTACGGCAATCAAAATTGCTGAAACCTTGGGAGAAATTCACGCTAACAATGTAATTCACAAAGATATTAACCCCGGCAATATTGTTTTTAACTCAGCTACTGGCAAAGTCAAACTCATAGATTTTAGTATTTCCACTGCCAGCGAATTCGATAACATTCCCAATAAAGACCCTAATTTTTTAGAAGGTACTTTAGCCTATATGTCGCCGGAACAAACCGGTAGAATGAACCGGGTAATAGATTATCGCACCGACTTCTATTCCTTGGGTGTCACCTTCTATGAAATTCTGGCAGGAGAACTCCCTTTTAACACAGCAGATCCCATGGAGTTGGTTCATTGTCATATCGCTAAACAGCCAGTACCTCTTAAGGAAATTGCACCGGAAATCCCTCAAGCTGTTTCAGATATTGTGATGAAATTGTTAGCCAAAACTGCTGATGAACGCTATCAAAGCGCCTGGGGACTGAAAGCAGATTTGGAATCTTGTCTGTTTCAGTTGCAGACATCGGGGTTGATTTCTGAGTTTACTCTCGGTAGTCAAGACATTTCAGATAAATTTAAAATACCTCAAAAATTATACGGCAGAAAGCGAGAAGTAGAAACTCTTTTAGCAGCATTTGAACGGGTAGCAGCCACAAATTATCGTTCTAACCGTCGCACCGAACACTCTCAAATTGCTGTGATTAATAAAGATGTAAAATCCACAGCAGAAACTTCTCAATTATTGCTAACCCGAAGAGAATATCATAAATCCCGCAGCGAGATGATGCTAATTGCTGGTTATTCCGGTATTGGCAAATCCGCCATGGTGAAAATTTTAGAAAAACCGATTACTTGCAGACAGGGATATTTTATCTGGGGTAAGTTTGACCAGTACAAACGGACGATTCCTTACTCGGCGGTTGTGATCGCTTTTTCAGAATTGGTGCGACAGCTTTTAACTGAAAGTGAAACCCAGTTAGCAGTATGGCGGGAAAAACTTCGCAGCGCTTTCGGCCAAAATGGGCAAATTATTATTGATGTCATTCCCGAAGTAGAACTGATTGTTGGACCTCAGTCTCCTGTAGTTGAATTAGGGCCAACGGAGTCTCTAAATCGCTTTAATCTGGTTTTTCAAAATTTTATTCGCGTATTTTGTCAGCCAGAACATCCCCTGGTAATTTTTCTGGACGATTTGCAGTGGGCTGATTCTGCGACTCTCAAGTTGATCGAATTGATGATGACAGATGAGGCTACGCAATATCTGTTTTTAATTGGGGCTTATCGCGATAACGAAGTGAGTCCCACTCATCCTTTAATGATGACTGTGGAGACGCTGCGAAATCAAGAAGCAATTGTCAATCAGATTGCTTTATTGCCACTGGGAGTGGACAATATAACTCATTTGATTGCAGAGACTTTGCATAGCGATCGAGAATCTGTCAAACCTTTAGCTGAACTCGTTGTCAGCAAAACTGATGGCAATCCTTTTTTTGTCAATCAATTTCTACACACATTATATCAGGAAGACCTCCTAGTTTTTCATCCCCCTCTGTCTGGAAATAAAGGTGGCTGGCATTGGGACATAAATCAAATAGAGCAGTGCGCTATCACTGATAATGTGGTAGATTTGATGGTGCAAAAGTTAAGAAAACTGCCTAGTTCAACTCAGCAAGTTTTGCGTTTAGTAGCTTGTTTGGGTAATGAATTTGACTTAAATACCCTGTCTTTAATTAATGAAAAAGAAGCCTCAGAAACTTTTTCCCATTTGTTACCAGCGATTAAGTCGGGATTGATTTTGCCAAGTTCGGAATTGGAAAGTAAGTCCTTAGATTATGTGATGTTTCCGCTGTTAATTCTCAATTATAAATTTTTGCATGACCGGGTACAACAAGCAGCCTATGCTTTAATTGATGATTCGGAAAAAAAAGCTGTTCACCTGAAAATAGGTAGGCAAATATTAGAAAATACTCCGACTGAATATCGGGCTGACAGAATTTTTGAATTGGTCGATCACTTGAATGTGGCTCGAACTTTAATCGGGGAAGATAAAGAATTAATTGAACTGGCGACGTTGAATTTAGACGCGGCGAGGCGAGCCAAAGATGCCACAGCTTATGTTTCAGCTTTGCAGTATTTAACCGCAGGTATGGACGGCTTGACGGAGGATATTTGGGATTCCCACTATGACTTAGCTTTTGCTTTGCATATGGAACGAGCAAATGTTGAGTATTTAAACGGTTATTTTGAAAAATCCGAAGGGTTTATCAATATAACTTTACAAAAAGCCCGATCGCCTTTAGAGAAAGTAGAAATTTACAACCTACTGATCGTACAGTACACCCTGCGTGCCAAGTACGAGGATGCAGTCAAAGCGGGCATCAAAGCCTTGAACTTGCTGGGTATCGATTTACCCCTAGATGGGCTGCAAACCGTGATTTCTGAAGAATTTGAGGCAGCCAAGAGCATTTTGGGCGATCGCGAAATTGCTTCATTGATTGACGCCCCAGAAATGACTATCCCAGAAAAAAAAGTTGCCGTTAAATTAATCACAAATTTACTAACATCCGCCTACCTAAACAATCCAGATTTGTGGAAAGTCAGCGTATTAAAAGGACTAAATCTGTCTCTCAAATACGGTTTAGTTCCCGAAGCATCTCTTTGTTACGCAGGTTATGGTATGTTTTTGAATGCGGTTTCAGGAGATTACAAAACCGCCTATCAATTTGCCATGCTGTCCCTGAATTTGAGCGAAAAATCTGGAAATTTGGGTCTAAAATGTCGAGCCTGTTCATCCCTAGTCAGTATTTTTCATTACTGGTTCAATCATATCAAAGAAGCTTACGCAATTAGTAATGAAGGATATCAAGCGGCTTTAGAATCTGGGGATTTAGAATATGCAGGTTATATTCTGTCCAACCGCATCGCCAATTATTTCTTTCAAGGCCGAGATATTGCCCAAGTGCTCGCAGATACCAAAGGATATTTGCAATTCAGCCAAAAAACCAAAAATCAACTGGTAACTGATACATTATTAGGAGTTGAGTTAATTCTCCGTAACCTCAGCAAACTCACTACTGAAAAACTGGTTTTTGAGAACGAAGAAATTACCGAATTAGAGTATGTATACAATTGTCAAGCCCATCAAAATTTGTACTCGCTGTGCTTGTATCAAATTCGTAAATGCCAGGTATTGTACTTGTATGGTAACTACAAAGAAGCATTACAATTAGCTTTGGAAGTGGAAAAGCAGCTTTCCTTTATTACAGGAGCTATACCCGCAACCGAATGGAATTTTTACTTTTCGTTAGTGCTAATCGCTGTCTATCCCAATGTTTCTAAGTCAGATCAAACGCTGTATTTAGAGAAGTTAGAAAAGAATCAAAGAGAGATGAAAATTTGGGCAGATAACTGTCCAGAAAATTTTCTACACAAGCACGTTTTAGTGCAAGCAGAAATAGCCAGAATTTCCAAAAAAGACTCAGAAGCTGTAGAATTGTACGACTTCGCCATCACTTTAGCTCAAGACAATGAGTTTGTCCAAAATGAAGCCTTAGCTAATGAACTAGCCGCCAAATATTGGTTAAATAAAGGCAAATATCAATATGCTAAAATTCACTTACGGGATGCTCATTCCTGTTACCAACGCTGGGGTGCCGCGCGAAAAGTAGATGATTTAGAACAAAAATATCCCCAGTTGCGGGAAATGACACCTCTCAACGGCAATTTTGCCCTCAACCAAACTACCACAACTATTCATACTTCTACTGGTAGCGATGCGAGGGCCCTGGATTTAGCGACGGTAATGAAGGCATCTCTGGCAATTTCTAGCGAAATTGTCCTGGATAAGTTGCTGGGTTCTTTGATGAGGATATCGCTGGAAAATGCTGGTGCTCAATTAGGTTTTCTGATCTTAGTCAGAGAGGGAAAACTTTTAATTTTAGCGAAAGCTTCAGTATTTGCCGAAGATGTCACGATGTTGCCATTTATGCCTCTTGAGGAATGTCAGGATTTACCTGTGACGGTGATTAATTATGTGGAAAGGACTCGATCGGACTTGGTGTTGAGCAATGCGGCGGCGGAGGGACTATTTACGGCAGATCCCTACGTCGCCCAGAACCAACTCCAATCTATTTTGTGTACTCCCATTGTGAATCGAGGCAAACTAATCGGCATTCTTTATTTGGAAAATAATTTGACTATCGGTGCTTTTACTCCTCACAGATTGGAAGTTTTAAGGTTGCTTTCTTCTCAAGTTGCTATTTCTTTAGAAAATGCTCTGCTTTACAATTCTGTGGAGCAGAAAGTGCAAGAGCGGACGCAGGAGTTAAATGAAAAAAATGAGAGTTTAGAACAAACTTTGCGCGAGCTAAAACTCACTCAGGCTCAATTGATTCAAACCGAAAAAATGTCTAGTCTGGGACAAATGGTGGCGGGTGTAGCTCACGAGATTAATAATCCTGTAAGTTTTATCTATGGAAATCTGACACCAGCGGGCGAATATGTCCAAGATTTGCTGAAATTGATTGAGCTTTACCAGCAGCACTATCCAGATCCGAATGATGAAATTATGGATGAGATTGAAACTATTGAACTGGAATTTTTGATCGAAGATTTGCAAAAGTTGCTGGATTCTATGAAGGTGGGAGCTGAAAGAATTCGCGATATTGTGTTGAGTTTGCGGAATTTTTCGCGCCTAGATGAAGCCGAAATGAAGTCGGTTGATATTCATCAAGGGATTGACAGTACGGTGATGCTGTTGCAGCCTCGTCTGAGAAAGGAGGGCGGGCGTTTGGGTATTGAGGTGATTAGAAATTACGGGAATTTGCCGCTAATTACTTGTTATGCGTCGCAGTTGAATCAGGTGTTTATGAATATCTTGACCAATGCGATCGATGCGCTGTTGTTGGTAAGAGATAGCCCAGAAAATTATCAAAAAAAGCCTGCTATTACGATCGCCACGGAGGTGACCGATCGGAGTTCGGCGATCGTTAGAATTGGGGATACGGGTCCTGGGATGACGAGGGAGGTGCTGCACAAGATTTTTGACCCGTTTTTTACGACTAAACCTGTGGGTTCTGGTACGGGTTTGGGATTGTCTATTTGTCACTCGATTGTGGTGAGTTCTCATGGTGGGAAATTGACTTGTGTTTCTGCACCGGGAGAGGGGAGTGAGTTTATTATTGAAATTCCCATCGCCCCACGGCTGGTGATGTAAAAAAGATAATCAATAATAGGCTTCATGCCCCATGCTGGGACCCGAAAGTCGCAACTCGGAAATTATCACTAACATCAAAACAGTCAAAGCTTTTGCGACAGAAACAGGGGAACTAAAAAAGCAAACCACCAGACTCGATGGCGAATTAAAAGTAGTGATATCAAATCCGTTGACATCGGAATTATTATTTCTCTCTTCTCTTTCTCTGTGTCCTCTGTGTTCTCTGTGGTTTAATAATTCCGATACAACCGGAATTGATGGGGAGCGAGGAATGCGCTTATCCGGTGGTCAGCGACAGCGATTGGGCATTGCTAGGGCGCTGTTAGTGGAGCCGGATGTGTTAATTTTCCATGAGGCTACTTCGAGTTTGGATTATGAAAGCGAGCGATCGATCCAGATTGCTATGCGAAATATCCTCGGTACGCGCACTACCATCATTATTGCCCACAGACTCAGTACCATTCGTGAAGCCGATGCGATCGTCGTACTCGATGGCGGTAGAATCGTCGAAGTTGGCAGCCACAGCGAACTCTTGAAGCAACAAGGCATTTACCGGAGGCTGCACTCCCTGCAAGAAACCGATCAGTTGCTTGATTAGTCAAAGGATTTTGGATTTGGGATTGCAATTTCCCAATTCCCGATCCCGGAGCTACGGTGTCCTACAGCCCTTGTTTGACTTATATATTACCAATTTTTGATTAGTATTTTAAATGTGTTGTTCCCAACCCAGAAAATGATGATAAGGTATTTAACTGTGGTGCAAATGGGTCGATGCCCGAGCGGTTAATGGGGGCGGACTGTAAATCCGCTGGCTACGCCTACGCTAGTTCAAATCTAGCTCGGCCCACCACTTTTTAATTAAAAGTTAAAATTTAAGAATTAAAAGTTAAAATTTTAGTTTGATATTTTTAATTGTTTATGCCCGTATAACTCAGTGGTAGAGTACCTCCTTGGTAAGGAGGAAGTCACGAGTTCAAATCTCGTTACGGGCTTACTTCGTCCTACTATATTTGTCAAGGGTTTCAGGATAACCAGACAGTAAAAGAGCTAGTTATCCGCTCACATCTCGCTCAGTCCTGCTCTTCCAAGTAGCTGAGTATGTCCAAAACTGCTTCCATGACACCGCTAGTGTCTCTCTCTAGAATTCCTGCATCCTCATACCAAGCTTGCAATTGCTCCCATAAATCTTTTTGAATTCCAGACGTTTATAAGAGGCCATAGAAAACACAAACGACTTGGCAGATGAATGACAACTAGAGAGTTCATGTAGCAACAAATATTAGAGCAGAAGGTATCAGAATACTACAAACGGATGGAACAGCCGTTTCTGCTAAGGTCGGGGAAGTAAGACCAACGAAAGGACGCAAGTCAGTTCTGAGGCATTCCCCCGCGATGTTAGAAGCCTGCACTATAATCGCTTCGATTTAGTGCAGGTAGTTCACCTTTTGATAACTTGCCGCATTTCTTCCCAGTGCGATCGATATTGTGCGATCGCCACATCCCCAAAAGGCAGTAGAAACTCGCTGCGATCGAGAATCTTGGCATCGGGTAATAGTACAGGATTAGTCCGAACCTCCTCCGGCAAATTCTCCGGTTTCATCCCCACAACGATCGGCGAACTAACTTTACTCAGCAAAGATAATTGAGGCGCAACAGAAGGTTGCCAACAAAAATTAATCCATTTTTCTACTAAGGGTACTGGATTTCCCGACGCTGGTTCTACCCACAAATCTGTCCAAAGTGCAGTTCCAGCAAGGGGAACTACTACGGCTAGATCTTTTTGAGTTGCCAACAGCGGTAGGATGTCTGCTGATGAACCAACGGCTAACCAAGTATCACCTAAAATCAAAGGTTGCAGGTAAGCATCGGAACTATAAAATTTAACTTGCTGATGTAATTTTGCAAGTTCTGTTTTGAGGTTAGAAACTTTATCTAACTCCTGGGTATTGTAGGATTTTCCTAAATTTTTTAAAGTTAAACCAATGACTTCTCTGGCATTGTTCGGTAGAGAAAGGCGATCGCGTAATTCCTCACGCCAGAGGTCTTTCCAATCTGTAGGAGTCCATCCCAAAGCCTTAAATTTGTCAGTGCGGTAGGCAATTACAGTGCTTCCCCACCGATAAGGTGTGGCCCAAATTTTACCTTTAGGGTCTAACTGACCCTGATTATTTCGTCTTACCAGTGTTCGCCATCTTTCGGGGATTTGTGGCCAGTTAGAAAATTTCTGGGGATCGATCGGTCTAATTAATTCTTGCCTAATTGCCAAAGTCAGCCAGTAATCTCCCAGCATCACTAAGTCAGCTTGATTTTTGGTTTGGGGACTCCGTTTCCAGTCTTGCAATAGGGCGAACAATTCTGTTAATTGCGTTGACTGCGTTACCTGCAAAACTGAAGAGGGTTTTGAATCGAGGCTAAACTTGCTGACGAGTTGGGCCGGAATCGCATTTTTGAGCGATCGAATTTTGAGACTAGGCTTCGACTCACACGCAGCCGCCAATTGAGTTAAAGTTAGGGTAGCTGTCCCCAATAGCAAAGACCTTCGTTTCACTTTTGAATGCGCTTTTCTAAATATTGACCGATGGTTTTGTGTTCTGTGGTCCGAGAAATAATCTTTGGTCGAATCCGGTACGGGGAGGCGATTTGTGTTATTTCTTCCTCAAACACAGAGCCATTGTACTCGGTTTTTCCACACAAAGTTGCAGCCTGGGCTGCTGAAAATTCTCTTTTTCAGGGCGTAATCGTCCCCAAGCCGCCGTGGCCCTCACTTTGGCGATCGCATACCATATTTTTTATTGGGCAACGGATGAATATGGAGGAAGACACCCAATGGATGAAGGGTAAAATTTCAAATTGAGGAACAAATACCTATAATTTTTGCTGAAATGTATCGCCTCAATATACTCTCATGATTTATACCACAAGAGTTGGCTCAAAAATTAAATAATTTGGTGATAAATCACACTTATGTAACGATTTGTCTAAGATATCAACATATAAGTTAAGATACACAGGACTGATTTATGGAAGCGCTTCGTCAACAAGTTTCACTATTGACTGAAAAAGTCAATGACCTCTACAAACTCATAGAAAATCTCAATGAAACTATATTGGAGTCAGCTAACCAGAATAAGCTGACCCAGCAACAGAACAACCAGCGATCGAGCATCGAAGCCAGTGAGCCGATCTCTGTCTATCCCGCCTACAGGAGTCTCGACGCGATGCTAGATCACAAAGACATCCTATTGGATGACAGTTACTTTGACAAGAATTCCCAAAACCTAGAAAAAGAACTGACAACCGATATTCAAATCCAGCGCCTAACCGCCCAGCTAACAGCAGCTTACAATCGGATCGCCGCCCTGGAGGAACAGTTGCTGTCAAAAAGAATACACTCAAAAAAATAGAGAAGTGTCAATCAAAAACTACCTACTTATCTGGAAAAAATTCCTCAGCAAATATAGCAACTCCCAGCAGGAATTTAGTTATTTGATAAGCGCGAGGCTAAAACTTCAACAGCTTCTAGAAGTTGAGATGGAGTCCAATTTGCCATGATGTTAGATGCGATCGCACACGCTCCAGCACCGACACCTTCTTTGACATATCCGCGATCGTAAGCTTGAAGTTGTGGATAAGCAGAACCTGCAAAACTTAGCTGTGCAGCCAACAAAGGTACACCGCCAACATCCTTAGCGAGTCCTACCGTGTCCCCTGTAGGGTCTTGAGCCACCCAGTCAGTAGTCCCCACCACGACTCGTTCGGGACACCATACAAGAGCATATTCGCGGGCGATCGCCTCCATCAAAGCATAAACGGCCAGCATTTGAGTGCCACCAGCCAGCATGACGCCACAAGTCCGACTCGCCGCGATCGCCATTGCCGCCGTCGCTATCTGCATGGGATCTCCCACCGCAGCCACCAATTCCAGAGGAGATATTTTCCCCCCCATTTTCCAGCCCACCATTTCCAGTCCTGTGGTGACTGCGGCCAATTTTTGAGCATGATTGCACTGAGGGTGACTGCTATTAACCTTCCCCGCCGCCGCTATACCCAAGCCCATTAATACAGCCAAAGCCGTAGTCGTACCCCCAACCACACACTCCCCTAAAATCACGTAGCTATCATTGGTGGTAGCAGCTAATTTAGCTCCCCACATTAATCCTTGTACCAGCAAATGTTCCACTGTTTCGAGTGCTAAAGCCTTCCCAGATGTGAGACATTTGGCCCTTTGCCCCCCTAAATCTATGGTAGGTACGGGAGGAAGCAAGGGCAAACCAGCGTTAAATAGGTAAAGGGGAATTTCCAAAGCCTCGACTACAGCGCGAGATATCAGTACCGGCGATGCGCCTGCTTCTAGGGGTGGCAAGGGATATTGGGGCTGAATTTGGGGGCCGTTATACAAAAATTCTGCATCTGCTAAACAGGTAAATTGGCGATCGTGGGGAGTTGCGCCTGCTGCGGAAATACCGGGAATTAAGCCAGTATCAGTAAATCCTAAAATGCAAGCAAATAGGGGTTTTTTCCCCCGATACGATTCCACCCACCTGTTGCCATGTTGAATTTCTGTATAAATATCAATCATCATTAGTTATTAGTTATTGGCTATTCAATAGACATCTCCCATAATTATTGTGGAACAGGCATCCTGCCTGTTCGACCCAGGCTTTTTGGGAGATGTCTAATAACTATTCTTCGTAATCAATCAAAACTTGTACCCAGCGTGGTGGTCGGGGGATGGGATTTCCTAAACGATCTAACAACAGCAAAGCTACTAAATGTACTACGAATAAATAGATAATATTATTAACTAAAATCATCCCGGCAGCGATCGCCTGAATCGTGTTCAAACTCGGCACGCTCAGCCAACCTAGTTTCACAAACACCCATTCCACCATCTCTGCTACTTGGGCGGTGACGTAAACCCAGAGGTCTTGGCCCACCAAGGCTGACAGCAGCCAAAACCGAAAAAAGAAACCAAAAGTCCCAATTAGCGCGCCCAAACTAATCGAAACAGACCAACTGGTTTTGCGCCTCCACAGTCCTCCGAGGGCAACTCCCATGATCCCAAAAGGTATGACATATAAAATGCTGCGGGTCGGACCCATCAGTACCGATAGTAACAAACCCGAAACTAAAGCCGCCATCCAAGCCGCCCGCTGACCCCAGCGCAGGTAGACTAGGGCAATGGGCACTGGAAAGAAGACTCGCAGCAAAGGTCCCAGTGGAAAATAGTAATTTACTAGCCAAATCAAGCTAGCGGTACTTGCTAAAAATGCCGTTTCCACCAGCCTCAAAGGTGCTGAGTTTCTGTTTGAGGTTGGGTCTGGATTGGTGCGATCGGCAGACAAAGCTGAAATAGCTGGGTTCTGCGGGTCGTTATTTGTATTAGGCGAACTGCTCACATTTGATGCAGAATCTGCTGAGAAAAAATCACTCATCCGATTTTAGATGTTATATTTTAAATATTAGCTTTCACGAGACTAGAAACCAGTTTTTCTTAGTCGATAAATCCTAGCCCAATTTAATATTTATCCCTAACTTCTGGTTTCTGGTCATCAGTCTGATGTGAGATGAATTTTCTCAGCCAAACAATCACCACGATTATTTTTAGACCTTGGGTTCCTGAATCACAAAAACCGAGCAAGATGCGTGGTGAACGACATAATTGCTGACGCTACCGAGGAAAGCTTCTGCGATCCCCGTGCGCCCACGCCGCCCCAAGATGATTAAATCTGCGCCCCAATTTTGGGAATATTCACAGATACAATGGCCTGTATCGCCATCTATTTGGGAGTCAAATTCCACCTTTACTCCTTGATTTGCTGCTGCGTCGCAGTAATTTTTCAGCAAACTCTCCCCTTGTTTGACTTCTTTTTCCAGCAACAAACGTTGAGTTTGATAAGCCTGATCCATTAACTGTACATTCATGCCCAAATCTACCGGAATTGGTACGGTAGACTCGCCCAAGGAGTTGACTGTGACGCAATGAAATAACATCACAGCAGCTTGATTAGCCTTAGCTAATTCTAAAGTTTCGCTGAACACGCGGTGGCTCAATTCAGAGTCATCTAAGGCCGCAAAGATTTTATGAAAACTCATTGATTAACCTCCGATGGTAATTAATAAACAGCGACAAGGGAGAAAATGCCTTCGACTTTAGTTCACAATCTCCCTCACTTCTAGACTAACAGCCGTTCTAGGGCGTGCAAGTCTGGAATACACAAAATGTCGCGTTCGCGCTGAATAGTTCCTTTTTTTTCCAACTTGCTGAGCACCCGCGTTACTGTTTCCCTCGCTAGACCGCTGAGACTGCTCAATTCTCTGTGTGGGAGGTTGGGAATTTCTGTACCTCCTGTGGACATGATTTTCCCTTGTCCTTCTGCCAAAAATAATAGAATATCTGCTACTCGCGAGGTACTGTCGGACTCTCGCAAGCGGAGACGACGATTAACTTGTCGCAGCCTGCGGGCCATCAGTTGAGCGAGCCGAATCCCTGCTAGCGGCTCGGTGTGAATTAGTTGCACAAAATCCTGAGATGGCATATTGCCGATCAGTGTCGGAGCTAGGGTAATGACATCTGTCGATCGCGGTGTTTCTTCGATCGCCGCCATTTCACCGAATAGCTCTCCTTTGCCTAAAATATTGAGCGTTACTTCTTTTCCGTCTAAGTTGTAGGTGCGAATTTTAACCCAACCATCCAATATAAAATACACAGATGTACCCCAGTCATTTTCCAACAAAATCACTTGATTTGAAGGATGGCTGCGGGTAACAATGTGGACAGTTGCTCTCTCAATTACAGGATCGGGTAAGCCTAAAAAGAAAGGAGTGGATACTATCAATTGATTGATATTTGACTGCGGATCTCGGGTGTTAAAGCGGTCTTCCATGAGGCCATCATTTTAATTTATGCGTTCGAGCTGTGCTGGGCAGTTAAAAATAGCTTGCAGCCGAGTCATTGGATTTAAGAAACTACAAACAAGAATCTAAAATTAGCAGTTTTACCTCTGAATTTTTGCTCAAAAAGGTCAAAAAATGGAATTAATAGCCTAAATCTCGGATTGGGAGCTAGAAGCTAAAAAATATACCACAATTTTTGATACCAACATCTGTCACCGAAGTTTAGCTACATAATTGTAGCAGCCTAGTCCGAGAGTCAGAGGATGTGACTACCTTTGTCAAGCAGCTAGCGAGAGATAGTCTAACACTCCGCTGAGAGCTTTGTTGTCAGGAGACCCCTACTGTCTATTGGCACAGTCCGCTAATCTGTCAGACCAGTAACAAAATAGGATTTTCTACTGGCGACCAACTCTCCTTTGTCACCATCAATGGAACATTCGGGGGAATAGTAGCCTGAAGGTTGGCGATCGATCTTGCGAGACTGGCGAGTTGTCTTAGCAACTTATCGGAGAACCCCCAAAACATTGTACCATTAATGTCTAGTCATAGATAAAAATAAAAAGCTATCATCAATTCTTACCGATCGCAAGGCAAAACATAGATAGTAGTTGGCAAGAAGTACAAAGAACCCTAGAGATGGTCGGGTCCAAAAATACTACACCCAAAACAGGGGGATTGCATCCAGATTAATCTATGTATACTTTTACTAGCTATTTGAACATGACTCTCCCATGACTTCAGCCTTTTTTTGGTAAAGTTTTTCGCAAGCCGCATTCTTAGAGGTTCCGCCCTTGAATTCTCAGAAGTACAAAATTCAAGCACTAATTGCTGAGATTGACGAGGTACTCAGCAAACCCGTACCCCGATTACCTTGGACGGGTTCGCTCGATCTCGTGCACCAGCGTCAACTTTTAGAGCGAGTTCGCACCTATCTGGTTTCCCCAGACTCCAAGCTAATGGTGCCAGACAAACCAGTCCACAGCCCCCAGATGCGCCCGCAACCAGTTCCAGTACCCAAAGTGCCACTGGCGACAAATCAACACTCAGCCACAGAGCAAATCTTGCAAGCAGTCACCGGAGAAATAAGCCATTTGCGAGAAAAGCTGACTGGTCCACTGCAAGAAGACATAGAAGCTCTCCGTCAACAACAGCAGGCTCTGGTTCAAGAAATCAAGGAGCTGGAAGTCAGACGTCAGCAGCAACAATCCTTAGCTCAGCAACAAGCCCACCAACAGCAAATCATTTCGGAATTTTTGCAAGCAGTCACCAGTCGCTTGCAAGAAACCAGGCTCGGCAATTTATCCCCAAGCCCCCAAGCAACTACCTCTGACTCCCTGGATGTGCATCCACAAACCCCAGGAGAATCATCGGTGCCGACATCGGCCGACAGGTTGGAACAACTGCAACAATTCGAGACAGAAGCCGATCGCAGGCTAATGAGACTTGATTCTACAATGCACATTGTATTCGAGGCTTTGCAAGCAAATTTGGAAAGCTATCAAGCATCTTTGTCCCAAGGAATCGAAAAAATGCACGGTTTCGGTCAACAGAGCGAGATGATGTTTACCGCTTTCGTGAGCCACTTGGCCCAGGAGTTAGGCCGAGAAGCATCATCCTACCTACAGCAGCCCATCGACTTGTCCTACCTCGGAAATGCCACCTTCACCAGCGAGATACTACCAAACACCTCTCAAACCCAGTTAGCTACCGAAACTTCAAGAGCAGAAAGGGCGATCGAAGATTCGAGTAGTAGCAACCAACTCGGAGAACAAGAAAGACTACCCTATGCGGGAACAGAAATTTCTCCCCAATTCGGACAGTTGAAACGCGATCGTACTTCCGTAGCCATTTCGCTCCCAGATTTGGAAGAAAACTTATTCGGTTCCGGGCCCCAAGTCGATCGACCAACAACTCTATTTCCAGGGGCTGAATCCGAAGCACCATCGGCAAAAACTGATCGAGAGGTTGAAGATGTTTATGCTAATTTATTTCTGGAATCAGAAGTTGCAGAACTAGACCTGGAAAACTTCGCTATAGAAAATACCGCAACTGCTACCCAAAGTAAATTAGTCCCATCTGAAAATCAACCCGTAGTTGCCAGAAATCCATCGCTACATAGTCAAGGATTAGATTTGTTTGGAACACTAGAAGATGAAGAATCATCTCCGTCAAATCAGCCAATAGTTGCCAGAAATCCATCTCTAGATAGTCAAGGATTAGATTTGTTTGGAACACTAGAAGATGAAGAATCATCTCCGTCAAATCAGCCAATAGTTGCCAGAAATCCATCTCTAGATAGTCAAGGATTAGATTTGTTTGGAGAACTAGAAGATGAAGAATCGTCAGAGTCAAATCAGCCAATAGTTGCCAGAAATCCATCTCTAGATAGTCAAGGATTAGATTTGTTTGGAGAACTAGAAGATGAAGAATCGTCAGAGTCAAATCAGCCAATAGTTGCCAGAAGTCCATCTCTAGATAGTCAAGGATTAGATTTGTTTGGAGAACTAGAAGATGAAGAATCGTCAGAGTCAAATCAGCCAATAGTTGCCAGAAATCCATCTCTAGATAGTCAAGGATTAGATTTGTTTGGAACACTAGAAGATGAAGAATCATCAGAGTCAAATCAGCCAATAGTTGCCAGAAATCCATCTCTAGATAGTCAAGGATTAGATTTGTTTGGAACACTAGAAGATGAAGAATCATCAGAGTCAAATCAGCCAATAGTTGCCAGAAATCCATCTCTAGATAGTCAAGGATTAGATTTGTTTGGAGAACTAGAAGATGAAGAATCATCAGAGTCAAATCAGCCAATAGTTGCCAGAAATCAATCGTTAGAGAGTCAAGGATTAGATTTGTTTGGAGAACTAGAAGATGAAGAATCATCAGAGTCAAATTTCGGCATTCTAGGAAATGATGAAGCGCTAAATGTGACAAACGAGTTGTTCCAAAATTTATTAAGTGAAGATGAATCAGAGGCTGGATTTTTAGTAAGTGAAAATTCCGAGGAGCTAACTTTAGAGACTCCAGATTTAGGGGAACAGCCAGTGACAACACCACCCCTGTCTCCAGCAACAACCCAGTCCAAAGTCGAGCCGCAACGACCTGGGAATGAGGAAGCAAGCCCCGCAACTCCATCTAGCCAAAGTGACCTATCAGCTACTCTGGCTGGGGTTCAAACCCGATCGACATCTGAGCTACCACCAGCTTTGAGAAGCAGAGGAGAAAGTAGTTCAACATCCCAAAGCGCGCCAACTAATTTAGAACCCAGTAATGTCGCGCCTGAAGATTTTTATATCCAAGCTTCACCGGAGGAAAACTTGCTCCCCATAGAGTCCTTGGAGGAAGAAGATTTCGATAGCTCTCTGAACTTGGATAGCGATATTCTGGAACAATTGGAGTCAGACCTTTACAGTCTCGAAGGATTAGAAAATACTAGCCCCAGATCATCCTCACGCTCCACAACAGTCAACTCAGGTTTCTTGGCCAATGCTGATGCTAACACAGCAAACCCTTTTCCAGAAATGGCAGAAGCAGAACTCGGCACCCTAGAGGATTTGTTCCCAGATATCTTGGAAGAATCATCTGAGGATGAAATTTTTACTTTACAAGAGGATCTGGATTCTGATTTATTGACTCAAGAGGAAGAAGCGAATGTCAGTCTAGACGATATTTTGGCTAGTTTGACCCAAACACAGGAAAATCCGCTTAATTCTGCCAACCCAGCCCCAGAAACTACCAGAATGCGGTCTAATCCCCCAAAAAGTCAAAAAAAAACCTGATTTCGATCGAGAGTAAAAAAGCAGCATCGGTTCTTAATTCTGTTACAGGCTCCATCGCCCCTTCATTCCCCGAATCTCCAACTTCATCGCCAAAGCGGCCCAATTCTCACTGGTATTTGAGCATTGACTTCGGTACCTGCGGGCTTTCGGCGGCTTTGGTCGATCGGCAAAAACATCAGTTGTACCCGATTTACTGGGAGAAACAACCCTCAGCAACATCGCCTAATGATGCTTATGAGGCTGTTACCACTTGTCGCATTCCCTCGGTTGCTGTTTTGGCAAAAACAGCAACCGAGGGTCTAGGACAGCAAATAATGGTCAAGTCGGTGGGCGATCGACCACAGACTTTGCTGGCTGGGGAGTTTTTGCTGCAAAATTTCAAACTACCCTTGAAGGCGGGGATTCCCTATCTGCGGGAAACAGGAGTTATCTATGAGCCTCTGTTGCAGTTTTCCCAGGAGCAGGCTATTTCTATCGCTTTACCCCTCAACGGTTTGCGGGCGCTGTTGACTACTTTAAATCCCAACTTACAGGGGAAGAATGATGATTTGTCAATGCCTAATTTAATCTGTCGAGCTTCGGGATTAGAGAAGCAAACTCTGGATGAAGCGTTGCAAAACTTACGAGGCGTAATTTTGGGGACTCCGGCTCATTGGTCCGATGCTTATCGGTTTAACCTGCGGGAGGCGGTTTTGGGTGCGGGACTGGTGGCCGAAGGTGAGCAAATTTTTGTGGTGGAAGATGCGATCGCCACTTTGCTTTCTGCGGTAACTCCTGTGACAAATGCCTATTTTGGGCAGTCGGAAACCGGGGAATTGATGAGTGAGGAAAATCCCGCATCAAACCGACAGTTAGTGCTTCATAGTTCGTCTTTTTGCGGGGGAACTTTGATTATAAATGCGGGGGCGACGACAGTGGAATTGGGTTTAGTTGATTTACCAGAAAATAGTCAAGATTTAAGTTATAATGATTTTGCTTGCCAAAGTTTTGCTTTTGCTGGCAATGCTTTCGATCAAGATATTATCTGTCAGTTATTAGCCCAAAAAGAAACCTTTGGAATGTCCCTGGATTTACCTCGTCCCGGACATCCAGATTTACCCAGTCGTTATCAATTGCAGCAGCGGTTACAAAGTTCCAGTTTTGGTCTGCAATTGTTGGAAGCAGCCAGACATTTGAAGGTGATTTTGCAGCATCAAGAGAGCTTTGTTTTGGATATTGGCGAACAACGTTGGAATGTGCGGCGGCAGGATTTGGAAAGTCAGGTTTTAGTGCCTTTTGTGCAGCAGTTGAACCGCGAATTGAATGTTTTGTTGAGTCGTGTCGGAATGTCGCCAGTGGGCATAAATCAGGCTATTTGTGCTGGGGGAATGGGCGCTTGGCCGGCGATCGCCCGTTGGCTGCGACAGAAACTCCCCAATGCGATCGTAGTTCAATACCCAGAATTTGAGGATGTGAAAATCAGTCGCGTTGCTTGCGGATTGGCCAGTGTAGCTGTTTATCCTCAAATTTTAGATGCTTCGAGACACCAATACGGCAACTTTTTTCTGCTATGGGAATTAATGCAGGTGCTGGGGGAAACAGCTATCAGGTTTGAGCAAATTTTGCAGTTATTGGAACGCCGCGGGGTGAATACTCGCACCTGTGAGTCCCGGATTTTGGGGATTTTGGCTGGAAATTGGACAGCAGGACTTTTGCCCGATCGCACAGATTTAATGTTGTTAGCCCAGGATTCTCAGCAAAATCCTGATTGGGAGGCGATCGGGGCCTCACCGCTATTCCTTCAAGATGGCGATTCCCTACGGGATAGCTGCGCTTCACGGACTTATAGTTTGAATAGGGTACAGGCTTCTATAGTGCAGGCCTATTTGACCAAACTCGCCTCTAGCAGTCAGCAAAAAATCTTAGAACCCCTCACAATTGCTTGGGGTGTTCGCACAAATACTTAATAAATTCCCCATGTCCCAATACCCTATTCCCATTCATTACAGGAGTAATAGATGTTGTTAGAATTAGCGATCGGCGATGCTTATGGTGCCGGTTTTGAATTTGCCCCGGAGCAGACAATTGAATTGTACAATAATCTCCACGGCTACCTCAAGCATCCCTTCCACGATATCTCACCGGGATGCTACACCGATGATACTCAAATGAGTTTAGCAATTGCTGAAGCGATCGTTAGCCAAGAAGCTTGGACACCGGAACTTTTAGCCCGCAAATTCATTGCAGCTTTTCATCGAGATCGCCGACTTGGTTATTCCCGTAAGTTTTACAATTTTTTATTGCAAGTTCAAGACGAAACAGAATTCTTAGCCAAAATTAACTCCGCTAGCGATCGAAGTGGAGCCGCGATGCGAGCTACCCCAATTGGCATTTTTCCTAGTATTGAAAAAGTCATCGAAAATGCTACCATTCAAGCAGCAATTACCCACAATACTGCCGATGGCATTAATGCAGCTAGAGCCGCTGCTTTGATGTCCCATTACTTTATTTATCAGCTAGGTTTCAAGCAGGATTTGGGCAATTTTCTCGAAACACACATAGCTGGTCAATGGTCAATCCCTTGGCAAGGAAAAGTTACATTAACAGGTGTAGTTTGTGTCAGAGCAGCTATTACTGCTGTGATGCGAAATGATAGTATGAGCCAACTGCTCAAAGATTGCATTGCCTTTTCGGGAGATGTAGATACAGTAGCAACTATTGCTTTAGCCGCGGGTTCCTGTAGCAGTGAAATTGCCCAAGACATTCCCGACAATCTGGTGCAAGGATTAGAAAATCTGTATTACGGTCGGGATTATATCAGAGAACTAGACCAAAAATTAATGAATTATATGGTTAAGTCAAGTGACCGCAAAAAATGTTAACTTAAAAGCTTCCTTCTTCCTTCTTCCTGAATTTCCCCCCAAGGGGGGGGTGACTTCTTCCTTCTTCCTTCTTCCTGCTTCCTTCTATCTTCTGAATTTATGAATTTGCCTAATTTAATTACTTTTTCTAGATTGCTGGGAGTGCCTTTTCTCCTATACGGTTTGTACGATCCAAGCGTGCAAAGTCGCTGGATTTGTGTGGCAATTTTTGTGTTGGCGGCGGCTACAGATTGGCTGGATGGCTATTTGGCTCGGAAACTCAATCAAATTACAGATTTGGGGAAGTTTCTCGATCCTTTGGTGGATAAATTGTTGGTGTTAGCGCCACTTTTAGTTTTGATTGAGTTGGGTAGAGTCCCGGCTTGGGGTGTGTTTCTGATTTTGGCAAGGGAGTTGACAATCGCTGGGTGGCGTGTTAATAAAACTAAAATTTCTGGTGCTAATATCTGGGGTAAGCTGAAAACAGTCAGTCAAATTGTGGCGATCGCGCTTTTAATTGCTCCCGTTTCTGAAGCTGGGAATTTTCCTGCATTAATCGCTTTTTGGGTTTCTGTGGCTTTGACTTTGATTTCTGGGCTGATTTATCTTTGGCCGGAACAGGTGGCTGAGGAAAAGTAATATTAAGGTCAATTACTGATAAATATTCTCTGGGTGTTAACCAAATGAATTATACATTTTCATAAAAATATCAAATCTAAAATCCAATGAAATTAGGGATTAGGACTAAATTGTTGGCTAGCTTTGGAGCTTTGACAGCCTTACTCGCAGGTGTCGGGTTTGTCGGTTGGCGTAACACCGTTGAACTAGGACAAGATGCGCAGAAATTATACGCATATCAAGTTAAAGGGACAGTGGCTCTAGCCAACTCGGAGTCGGCTTTGTGGAAGTTGCGTTACGGCTTTCCTCAGTTTATCGTTCAACCAGAGAGGCGATCGGCAATTTTAGCCGAAGAGCCAAAGTTATACAAAATAATTGACGATAACCTAGCAGAATACGCCAAAGGTGAAATCGCACCAGAAGAGCAAGCAGCTTTCAAAAAAGTCCAAGATGCTTATCAAAGGTATATTTCAGCCAGACCTCGATGGTTTGAGTTGCAGCAAGCTGGTAAAATTCAGGAAGCTGCTGAGTATCGCGCAGCTACCACAACTCCCTTTGGTGCTGAAACAGTTGAGGCGTTTTCCACACTGATCGAGCTCCAGCGAAAAGTTGGAGAAAAAAAACATGATGAGATTGAAGCGAAAATTCGGAGTTTGACAGTGCTGCTGGTGGTGATTCTGGTGTTTGCTTTGTTAGGCGCGGCAGTTCTGACGGCGATCGTCAGCCATGATATTGTTAACCCCATCGTCAAATCCGTGAAGAAGATTGCGGATTCTTCTACCCAAATCACGGCCGCAGTGGCTCAGCAGGAATACACTGTGTCTCAACAAGCTAATGCTGTGAATCAAACGACTACCACGATGAATGAGTTAAGTCTTGCTTCGGAAGTTTCAGCCAAGCAAGCACAAGCCTCAGCAGTCTCAGCTCATCAAGCGCTAACATTAGCTGATTCCGGTCATCAATCCGTAGAAAACACGATGAAGGGGATAGTAACTCTTCAACAAAAAGTCCAAGCCATCGCCAAACAGATTAGTTACTTAAGTGAAAATGCGGTGAAAATTGGTGGAATTTCTGACTTAGTAGCAGATATTGCTAATCAAACTAATATGCTGGCTCTTAATGCCGCAGTGGAAGCAGTCCGTGCTGGCGAAAATGGTAAGGGTTTTTCTGTGGTTGCTACAGAAATTCGCCGTCTGGCTGATGAAAGCAAAAAATCAGCAGAGAAAATTAATGGTCTGGTAACAGAAATTAAAATGGCGATCGACCTTACGGTTAAAGTCACAGAGGAAGGAGCAAAAACAGCGGATCAAGGTATTCAACAAGCCCAAGGAACCACAACAATTTTGGGGGGTGTAGCAGAGTCGATAGACAAGGTATTTTTGAACAACCAACAAATTTCTCTCAATGCTAACCAACAGGCGATCGCCATTCAACAAGTCCTGGAAGCGATGAACAATGTTAACTTAGGCTCGGCAGAAACGGCCACTAGCCTCGCTCAAGTTAAACTATGTACAGAACTGCTCAACGAAACCGCAGCCGAACTTAAAAAGCTATCTTAATTGTACAAAGTAGAAGGAATCAGGAATGATGATATCAAATCCTCTCTTCATGGGAATTATTAAACTCTCTCTTCTCTTCCTTCGCGTCATAAGCGCCTTCGCGGTTAAATCATTCCGATACAACCGGAATTGATATCAAAGGCAGGCAAGGATGCCTACCTAAAATAAATTACCATTAATAATGACTACCAGATTTGCGGTAATGGACTGCTGTCACCCCGTCATTATTTAACAAATGACCGTTTTCGACTTTTGCATAAACTACCCAATGATCGCCACATTCCATCCGACTCACCACCTCACATTCTAAATAAGCCAGAGCATCGGTTAATACTGGACAACCATTGCTAGCTTCCATCGTTTCGACTCCGGCAAATCTGTCTTCTCCAGGAGCAAAGTTTTTCATGAAATACCTACGCAACTGTCGCCCTTCTGCTAAGATATTCAGCACAAATCGATCGCCGGCATACATCAAAGCTTCGATCGCCCGATCCTTCGCCACCGCAATAGTCAACCCCGGAGGACTAAAGGTTGCTTGTGATACCCACGATGCAAGCATGGCGCTGCTGACCTCCCCACGCTTGGCCGAGAGTACGCACAGAGAACCAACCAGTCTTCCTACTGCTTGTTCCGTGCGATCGCTACCCCCCGTTAATTGTGATTTTGGCGCCCGCAATTTTTGCGACTTAATCAAAGCTTGAGCAAAATCTGTACCCGCTTCTTTGCACTCGTGAATCGTCGCCGCCGTCGGCTTAAATTTGGCTCGAATCGGTTCAAATCCGATGCGATATCCGGCATCTTTTAACTTGCTTTCTACTAAGTCGATCGCCTCTCCACTCCAGCCAAAGGAACCGAAAACACCAGCCAGCTTACTCTTGGTTGCGGTAGATAAAACAATTCCCAAAGCCGTTTGAATTTGCGTCGGTGCGTGTCCGGCTAGGGTAGGAGTTCCGATGATAAATCCAGCACATTTTTCGATCGCCTCTTGAATTTCTCCCGGTTCGGCAAATTCGCAATTTATGGTTTCCACCGCCACGCCGGCCTTAGTAATTCCTTTGGCGATCGCCTGGGCTAAAGTTGCCGTATTGCCGTAAGCAGAAGCATAAATTAACGCAACTGTCAAGTCTTTCGAGTTTTGTTGTTGGCTCCATTCCCGATACAAATTGGTGAGTTCGTGGAGGCCATAACGCACTAGCGGGCCGTGACCGGGAGCATAAAATGCTGTGGAGAAATCCGCCAACTTATCCATTGCCGCCAGCACTTGTTTCGCCTGGGATGCGTGGAGGGAATCATAATAATAACGTCTGTCTTCGCTGTAAACACTCCACCCTTCATCGAATACTTGATCGCCACAAACATGAGCGCCAAAGAGTTTGTCAGTAAACACGATTCGAGTCTGCGGATCGTAAGTGCAAAGTTCGTCTGGCCAGCGGGGAGTAGGAGTGGCAATAAATCTTAGTTCGTGACCTTTTCCTAAGTTTAGTCTTTCTTCCCCTCGGACTACTAAAATGTTTAATTCTTGTTCGGGAAAGGATGATCGCAAAGCGATGGCGGCTGGATTTGTACAAACAAAGGATATTTGAGGTGATAATTCTAACAGAGCTTTAATTGTTACCGCTCTGTTAGCATTAAAATGTCCTAAAATTACGTAATCTACTTTTTTTAGGTCTAGCCTTTGTTGCAAGCAATCTATATAGTTTTGAGTGAAAGATTCTCCTGGTGGGTCTAATAAGGCTATTTTTTCGGATTGAATGATGTAGCTATTGGCTGTTGTTCCCCTTTGCAGGGAATATTCTACTTCAAATTTTAGTCTGTCCCAAGTTCGCGATCGTACTGCTGCTGTATCTGCTGCAATCTGAAAAAACTGCACATCGCGCGGTTTAAAGTTGGATTGGGACATGGAAATAAGGCTGTTAGTCATCTATTGCACCTATTACTATTAATTTTGCTACAGCAATGCTATTGATTTTGTGAATTAGATTTTTTTTCTTTAACCGCAGAGGGCGCAGAGAACGCAGAGAAAGAAAGAAGAGAGGAAAAAAAACAAAAGATGGTTAGCCAGCTAATTTCTTCTTCCTTCTTCCTTCTTCCTTCTTCCTTCTTCCTTCTTCCTTCCCCCCTTGGGGGGGCAGGGGGGGGGTGACTTCTTCCTTCCTAATAGTGATTTCCAACTTTGCGGTGGTGTACTGCTGGGAGTGCGTCGGGATTTGATACGCGGCCGCTATCTACTGTGGCATATACGATATGATGGTCGGAAAGTTCCATCCGGCTGACTACTTCGCATTCCATGTAGGCTAAGGCTTCTGTCAAAATGGGAGAACCGTTGCTTGCTGCTTGGGTTTTTACTCCGCCAAATCGATCGGCACCTGGTGGAAAACGTTTTAAGAAGTGCTTCATTAAGGTTTGATACTTGCCTTCTTCTAGCACGTTTAGCACGAATTTGTCTCCGGCGTGCATCATTGATTCGATCGCCCGATCTTTGGCAACTGCTATGGTTAAACCTAGGGGTTTAAAGCTGGCTTGTGTTACCCAAGAAGCTAGCATCGCCCCGCTAATATCGCCTTTTTGAGTGGTGATGATATACAGTCCGCCACTGATTTTTCCCAAGGCTTTATCGAGGTCGCTGTCAAGAGATTTCATCTGTTTGACAGCTTTGTCCCGCGTCAGCCACTGTCCCAAGTCGGTGCCTGCTTCGTCGCACAGTTGATAAATTGCTTCGGTGGGCGTTTCTTTAATCAAAATATTGGGAAATATCTCTTTTAAACCCAACTCTTTGAACTTGTTTCGTAGGGGATAAATTGATGAGTCGTCTCCGCCCCCGGATTCGCACAAACCAAAGGATTGTTTGTTGTTGGCTGCTACTAAAATTGTGTTGATGGCGGCTTCAGCATTCGCCCCAGCAGGGCCGGTACTTGGTGGGGAACAAATTACAATCCCGGCGGCTGTACCGACGAGTTCGCGTACTTCTTGTAAGTCGGCGATTTTTAAATCCATCATTTCTACGGCTACACCGGTTTTGGTGATTCCGTGGGCGATGGCTTGGCTGAGGCGATCGCTAAATCCGTAGTCCGATGTGTAAAATACTGCTACTGTTGTCTCTGTCTTGGTTTGTTCTTGGCTCCACTTTTTGTAGCGCCCGGTGAGTTCCACTACGTTGTAACGTAGCAAAGGGCCGTGACCGGTCGCAACAGTACCAATTTCTCCCAATTCTGCCATCCGCTTCATAGCACTCAAGACCGATCGAGCATTGGGAGCCATCAAGCACTCATAATAAAAGTGGTAATCTTCTTCTACTGCTGCTAAATCGTCATCGTAGGTGCTGTCGGAACAGTAGTGCATCCCGAAAGCGTCGCAGGTGAACAGCACTTGAGTTTTAGCGTCGTAGCTGAAAATAGTATCGGGCCAGTGCAAATTCGGTGCCGATACGAATTCGATAATGTGGCCGTTGCCTAAATCTAGTTTCTCACCATTTTTGACTATCAGTCGCTCAAAGGGCTGGTGTATCAGGTTTTCTAAAAATTGAATTGCTACTTTTGCACCGACGACAATGGCTTGGGGTGCTAAAGCTAGCACGTCTTTAACCAAGCCACTATGGTCTGGCTCGGTATGGCTGATAATTATATAGTCAATCTGTTTCGGGTCGATTTCCCCCGTGAGAGTGTCTAAATATTGTTGGCGAAATTTCTCGTGAGAGGTATCGACGAGGGCCGTTTTTTCGCCACGAATGATGAATGAGTTATAAGTGGTACCGTTTTTGAGTCCGAATTCAATATCAAAGCGGTCTCTATCCCAGTCCAAGCATCGAATTGCCGTTGTGTCAGGGGCAATTTCGACTTTTTCCACCGTCAATCTGCGTTGGACTCGTTCAGTCAGCGCTACCATGGCGTGCCTCCTAGTCAGTGATTCTTACCTTATTACTTACATTCTTGCACGTTTTTTTTGTAAAATTTTATCAAATTTCCTATCAATCAGTTAAACATTTTAAAACTGATGTCGATCGAATCGATTTTAGCTGACCAGACGGGAATCCCCACACTATATCGCTTCGATTCGAGAATGTAAGGGCGGGTTTTACCAACAATAATTGCCAAAAACTGACAATCTCAAAAACCCGCCCCCACCCAAGGTTCAAGGTCGTACTTGAATAACGGGTGTAGTATCTAAGAGTACGACCTTGAAAGGGTTCGCGATCTTTGCCCTCCTAACAGCGTTAAAGCAGAGTAATTGCAGTCGATGCCGGAGCGCCGATCGGACCTGCGCCAAAGCCTAAATTCACCACCCCAGCAGTCAAACCAGGATTATTGGTAATCGTCAGACTAACGCTAGTTTGACCGGGATTAAAGTTCACCGTCCCTCCAGAAGCAGTCGGAATATATTGACCGAAAATATTGAAGTCTGCGTTGTTGACAGGTTGAGCGCCACCAGGGGCAGCAATCAAAAAGTCGATCGCAGCCGAAACCGCAGTATTGCCACTCCGGTTAATCGTAAAACTTCCAAAACTACTATCAGCAATAGGACCAGAAGACGAACCGTAGGAGAAGAAAGTCGGAGGCACAGCAGTAGTATCAATAATACTCAAAACTGCTGCTGACGGACTTGCCAAACTGCCGCCGCTCAAGAACAAATTCACTGTCTCATTGGGTTCTGTGAGACTGTCAAATAAAGTTTGAACCGGAACTTGGGCGCTAGCTTGTCCGGGCGCAAAATTGACCGCTTGAGCCACACTATTGTAATCAGGAATAGAACCCGTAGCTAGAGCAGTACCGTCACCTGTACGGAACACGATCGTCGCTGGTGCTGAAAGGTCGCCACTGCGATTAATTGTAATCGGCGCAGTGTTGCCCTCGTTGACGCTGTAAGTAGCCGCACTGAAGAAAAACGTGCTTTGACCGGGTGTCGGAGTCGGTGTTGGTGTCGGCGTCGGTGTGGGAGTTGGGACCACATTATTAATTGTCAAAATCGACGGATTGCTGCCGACATTCCCACCGCTAAGCACCAAATTCACTGTTTCCGGCCCTTCCAAAATCATGTCGCTCAGAGCAGTAACCGTAAAACTAGCGATATTTTGCCCTGGAGCAAAATTCAACGCCCCCGCCGCTACAGTGTAATCGGGTGCAGTCCCGACACCACTTGCCGAACCGTCAACAGTAGCGTAGTTAATCGATGCAGCTCCCGTACCACCTGTGCGAGTCACATTAATCGTCGCCACACCGCCTTCATTCACGGTGTAACTTGATTGCTGGAACTGGAAGATACTTGGAGGGGTTGGCGTCGGAGTTGGCACCACATTATTAATCGTCAAAATTGAGGGATTGCTGCCGACATTCCCACCGCTGAGCACCAAATTCACTGTTTCGGGCGCTTCCAAAATCATGTCGCTCAGAGCAGCCACCGTGAAATTAGCGATATTTTGCCCCGGAGCAAAATTCAACGTCCCGGCCGCCGCAGTGTAATCGGCTGCTGTCCCGCCAGCATTTGCCGAACCGTCAACAGTAGCGTAGTTAATCGATGCAGCCCCCGTACCACCTGTGCGAGTCACATTAATCGTCGCCACACCGCCTTCATTCACTGTGTAACTTGATTGCTGAAACTGGAAGATATTTGCAGGGGTTGGAGTCGGAGTCGGAGTCGGAGTTGGAGTTGGTGTTACATCGAGGCCTTGATATTGAATACTCCGCACTAGGTAGTCGGAACTATCATCTTTGAAGGAGGTGGCTTGGTAGGCGGCGGTGGGGCTATCGTAGGCTTTGGCGGAGAACCGCAGTTCGTCAAAGGCGACGCTAGTGGAATTTGATTGTACCTTGAATTGGAAACTGCCATCGGTACGATCGCCCGTGAAAGTTACTCCATTTGAAGACACAGAGAGGGGTTTTGATGCGATCGGAGCGTTGAGGCGACTAATAGTAAAATTGGTAGCTGGTACCAAAACTCCATTATTGAAGATTTGCAGCAAACCAACTTCATTACCTTGATCGCCTAGTCCTGGACTTGTTTTGGGACTCAATGCACTCAGGTCGATCGTGGCGCTAGTGATATCTTGGTTATCTGCCCATTTCACCTTCAGGGCTTGAGATTGATTCGTGTTGGGGTCATAGTTGATTTCCGCCCGAATTTTATTGGGGTCTGTGAACCAACCAGCATAAGAAGATGCGACACCAATACCAGCACTATTGCCGTAACTTAACCAGCTTTTAGGGTTTTCATTAGTTGCCAAAGTGAGGTTGCTGATTTGAGTAGAATTTAGATAGTCTGTTTCCACGCCATCAAAAGCTACCCCAGATAGTTTGATGCCTAGATTCCGGGCGATAGTCGGCCATTTTGCGATTAGGTCATTGACGCTGCTGTAATTATTGGTTTGACCCAAAGTACCAGTCAAGGAAGTAGCCATAGTTTCTATTTTGAGGATGAGTAATTAAGCATTAGCAGTCACTGAAAACCATAATTTGGGCTTTTTTTATAGTTGTCTGTCACTGCCAACAAAATTTATCCCTAAGTACGTGCAAGCAAATTAATCAACAATTCTTAGACCCCCAAAATGCTTGCCCAATAAGCATTTGAAGGCTTGATTGCCCCTGTTTAAATGTTGTAGGTAATACCATTTCTCTAAAATCGTGCAACAATCTTTGACCCCCCCTAACCCCCCCTTATAAAGGGGAGGGACAAGACTACTGTTGCATTCTTTTTTAAAATTGGTACAATTACTTGCACATACTTAATAGACTTCTCCCAAAAAGCCTGGGTCGAACAGGCTATCCAGCCTATTCCACAATAATTATGGGAGATGTCTAATAGAGATACCTAACTTTCATCATCAATAACTTTGATCCGGAAATTTTGCCGAATGTCAAAATCTGACCAATGCGGCCTGATAGCCCTGGTGTGAGGGTTTGGTAATCAACTCTAGGGGCTTTGGTGCGGCTTTGGGTGGCGCTCTCCCGGTTTGTTCCAGAAGATTTTTAGGAATTTAACCTTTCTGATTTGCGATGGGTAACTCCACAATTAATTCGGTTCCTTCACCAACTTTACTGACACAGTTAATCTTGCCACCGTGAGCTTGAACAATCACTTGGTAACATACTGATAGTCCCAAACCAGTGCCTTTTCCTACAGGTTTAGTAGTAAAAAATGGATCGAAAATTTTGTGCTGAATTTCCGCAGGAATGCCGGGGCCATTGTCGCTGATAGAGATTGTTACCCACCCAGTTTCCTTGACCTGGGTATAAATTGTTAATTCTCCTGGTTTTTTAGTGGAATTTATGGCATCTAAAGCATTGTCAATCAAATTATAAAATACTTGATTGATTTGAGCTGCATGACATTTAACGGTTGGTAATTTGCCGTAGAGTTTATTGATTTTTATCTCTGATTTTACTTTGTTTTGCAGCATCAACAAACTATTTTCTAAACCTTCATTCAAATCCACAGCTTTAAATTCGGAGTGGTCTAAGCGAGAAAAACTCCGTAGTGTTGTCACGATTGACCGAATCCGGTTGCTGCCTTCTATCATTGAATTGAGCAAGGGTGGAAAGTCTTCGCGAATGTAATCTAGTTCTAGTTCTTCATTGATTTGGGCGATCGCATCTCCCGCTTCAGGGCAAGCTTTGCCACAGAATTCCAGGGCTTCTGTTAAGGTTTTGACGTATTCTTGGGTGTGAAACAAATTAGCGTGAATAAAATTATTGGCGTTGTTAATTTCGTGGGCAATTCCTGCCACCATTTGCCCCAAACCGGACATTTTTTCACTTTGAATTAATTGCTGTTGAGTCGATCGCAGTTCTTCTAATGTAGCCTGTAACTGCTGGGTTTGAGTTTGGGATTTTACGGCTGCTTCTTGGACTTGGCTGTAGAGTTTGGCTTGCTGAATGGCGATCGCCATTTGGTCAGCTATCTGGGACAGTAACTCCATTTCTTGCTGCTCCCAATTGCGAATATCGCCACACTCGTGAGCAATTAGCAAGCCCCACAGCCTACCGGGTAATTCTGGATCGAAGTTTAGGGAATTTTTGGGTGATTTTTCGGGATTTCTCGATGTCACAATGGGTACGATCAGATTCGCTTTTACCTGCAAGCTATCTAAAAAGTCTATGTGACAAGGCTCTAAATTGGCATTAAACACATCATTGATTGCTCTGACTCGTCCTTGCTGGTAAAAATCGGCATAATCCCCCTTAAAACACTTGTCTGCTCCCATATCTCCTAAAATTGAAGGCCAAGGAACACTCATATCTTCAACGACTACTTTTCCCCGCCAGTTGTCTTGAAATTGATAGATAATTACCCGATCGCACTGCAAAAGTTGACGTACTTCTCTTACTGCTGTGTCGAGGATGGTATTGAGGTCTAGGGTACTACGAATTTGGTTGCCGATCAGCCGCAACAGCGATTCCTGTTCGGCTTGGCGCAGGGTTTGGCTATACAATTTAGCTTGATTGATGGCGATCGCCAATTGGGAAGCCACCCCTTCTAACAACTGTCGTTCCCAATCCGTCCATTCCCGTTCCCGATCGCACTGGTGCAGCCCAATTACTCCATTCACTTCTCCTTGGTAACGAGTAGCTACTGCCAGCATAGACTTAATTTCTAAATCTATGGCAATTTTTCTACTGCGTTCGTTCAATCCTGGAAAATCGATAAAATTGGTTACGGCTAGGGACTCTTGTTGAGATATAATCGCTTCCAAGTGCGGGTTGCCAACCACGGGTACTTTCATACCTAACTGTATGGGATAGTCTCCCGCGTTGTATTCTCCTCGCGTAATCAAGGTTTTGTCTGTATTTGATTCTTTGACTAAAATGCTCGCTCGGCTACAATTTAGCGCTTGACCCAGCAATCGGCACCCCGATGTCAGAATTTGTTCTATGTCAAGAGTGCTACGAATTTCGTTGTTAATTTGGTTCAACAAATTTGATAATTGAACTTGCTGCTGCATCTGCACGATCAGGGCTTTTTGGTCGTCTATTTCGGGTAACGACAGACCTGCTTCTTGTCTCCATTTGTCTGCTTCAGGCAATGTGGAAGTTGATTTTGGCGAGTTTTTTTTTTGATGTATCTTTAAAGACATATTTACTCAGATTTTGTGAACTATCTTTATTTGGTCTGGTCTTTTATACCTATGCTTACCCCACCAACAGCCTTAGCAAACTTACCCGGACTGTTGTCTCTTCTTAAATATTATAAAGGATGCAGCTCTAGCTTAGCTACGATCGCTTTACATTATACTTATAATAACGCTTTCACCAACAGTCTGTAGTAGTTCCTACTAATTATCAACCCGCGCTAGTTGAATACAAGATGTCAATTCTCCCTCTCTCTTAAATCCTATTTTTAAAATATTTTCGTGGCTGTTCCACAAAAAATATGGGAGAGGTATATGAGATTTAACCGCCGATTTTAGATTTAAAAAACTACCTAAAATCCATCTTTAGTTCAATTTTTATTTACGCCTACTCTGTTAATCAAGATGACAAACCCAAGTGCTAAAAATTTCTCCCCGCCAACAAACGATGTCAATTTTAGCTCTGAATTAAATAGTAAAACGGAGATGACCATAGCTTTGGCGATCGGCAATTCCCGTTTGCACTGGGGATTATTCAATGGCAACACTCTTCAGAAAATATGGGATACAAAGCATTTGAGTATTCATGCTGTGCATCATCTATCTCAGGATGAAAAAACTGAATTTCTAGTGCGGACAGTAATCGAGTCGATCGAGAAACAATCTGCTCAAAAGCTCACTTCTACTAATCCCGAACTTGCGTCACTTCGCAAACCAGAGTTGGGCGTATTACCTTTAGTGTTGGCTTCAGTAGTGCCAGATCAAACCAAACTTTGGCAGAGTTATCCCAATAGCCGAATTATTACTTTAGACCAGTTATCCATCGAGGGACTCTATCCGACGCTGGGAATTGACAGAGCTTTGACTTTATTGGGCGCTGGCACCCAATTAGGTTGGCCAATATTAGTTATAGATGCTGGTACAGCTTTAACATTTACTGGAGCAGATGTCAATAGGCGTTTAGTTGGGGGTGCTATTCTACCGGGTTTAGGGTTGCAATTGTGGTCTCTGGGACAGAAAACTGCTGGTTTACCTGTAGTGATGTTACCAGATAATCTGACTGGGCGCTGGGCTGGGGATACAGAGAGCGCCATTGTCAGCGGAGTGGTGCGCGGTGTGGTAGCAGCCGTCAATGATTTTATTGAAGATTGGCTGGGCTTGTTTCCTCATAGCCACATAGCCTTGACAGGGGGCGATCGCACTTTGTTGTTACAATATCTCGCCAGCACCTTTCCTGACACCGCCACCAGGGTAATTGACACCCCAGAAGCTATTTTTTGGGGTCTCAATCAATTTCTGATTTGAGATTTCACTGCTTGGCAAATTCCCCAATATACTTAGCAACCAGATCGGGGTATTCTACCAATAAATTTATGCTCTCAGAATTGATAAATTCAATCTCTGCCCTCGTCGCCAGAGCAGCATAGGACTGACACAGAGACGACGAAGCATCAGCCTGATTTTGAGATTCCTGTAACAACAATAAAGGAGCTGTCAGCTCAGACAACTTCTCGTCAACCAACTCTGCCTTAATTTCGGCTCGTCGCCGCCTAAATAGCAATTTCATCGCCACTGGGGAACCGATCAACTGTTTTCTGAACTTGAGTAGTTCCTCAATCTTATTTTGACCCCCAAACAACTTAGCAATGGGATAGAGCGATCGCAGCAGCCAGTAAGCCACAGGAGGTGTACTCGTCAGCGTTCTCGCCATCCCCCAGCGTCCTCGCGTGCCGGCATTCACCCCTTCGGGCGCTAACAACACCAAACCTTTGACTCGATCGGGATATTTAAGGGCGTAGCTAGTGGCTACCCAGCCACCCAAGGAGTGACCAATCAAATAAACCTCTGGCAGATTTAACGTGTCGAAGTATTGGGCGAGACATTCTACTTCGATGTCGATGGAATAATTCATCTTAGGGCGTTCTGAATCGCCAAATCCCAGTAAATCTGGTGCGAAACAGTGGTACTGGGGACATAAATATTCGATCGTCTTCAGCCACTGATTGCTGTTGTCCCAAGAACCGTGCAAAAACACCAAGTTTGGCCCCTGGCCGACTTCGTGCCAGAATATTTGTCCTAAAGAAAGTTTGATCCGAGAATTGCGTAGCTGTGAGTACATCCGGTTAAATATTCATTAATCTAAAGAACCTTCATCCAAGGTTGAGTGGTTGTTATAACAATTGATTCAAAATTTGACTACAATCTAGCTGCACTTCGTTTCAATTTACAATTGTCAGACCTTGAAAATAGTCCTGCAAATGCTTGTCGCTATCGTGGCTGAATTCGCCTTCCGGTAGGGATGTGGGTAAAAAAGCTTCTACTTGGCTGATTTCGAGTGTATCCTGAATTTGAATTGTTCCCTGGACTTGTGCTTCGACAACGATACAAATAGAGTGAAGTCGAGGATCGCGATCGGGCTCTGAGTATACGCCCACCAAGCGGCCGATTTTTACCAGCTCTAGCCCTGTTTCTTCAGCCAATTCCCGGCGGACTGTAGTCGCAATATCTTCGCCCCAATCAACCATACCTCCCGGCAGTGCCCAGCAACCGTTGTCACGCCGACGAATTAGGACAATTCGACCATCAGGTAATAGGGGGATAATGCCAGTACCAGTGACGGGATGTCGAAATATTAGTCCTAGCACGGTTTGTCCAATCTGCCACAATCGACGCATAAACTCAAAAGCTTTGGGAAGAGGGTTCGGAAATTTTAAACTTTTCCAATCCTAACATCATGGTCGATTGCCAACGTAGTTTCAGTGATGTCTCTAAATTTTTTTACCATATTTTTTGGGGAATCTGTAGCAGCCATAGCTCAAACTAGAGTATAATTTGATGCTATCGGAAATCTGCCAGAGGCATAAAATTACTCCCACCATCGGGCCAACAGAACTCAGGAGCTAAGTCACCCGGTTTTATTATCATTTGTCGTATTTGTCAAGAGTTTTTTGATTTTTTTTTTCAGTTTTGCCTATAGCCTGCTATGATCTACAAGTCACGCTATCTGTTAAATGTATCTCCTGAATTCAGGAATATTAGCTAGACGTGCGACCCGTTTCCGTGAAAACAAAAGCTTAACAGCTTAAAGTGTAGGCGGAGCTAAGAATCCCCGTGTCTTTAGGCCGGGGACTGTCAATGTTTATTAGTGAGGTCAGAATGGCTAAACGCCGTAATCTCAAGAAAGAGAAGGCACAACGAAATCAAGCATACGCCCGCAAGTTTCGCAAGCGCAGAAATCAAGATATGTTCTCTAACAAGAGAAGGCGATTTGACGGAGGTAACGGTGGTGGCATGGGCGCCATGAGTGGCGGCAGACAGGACAAAGACATGGCTGCCGCTGAAGATTAATCCTTGAGCCGATCGCGCGCAGCAGTCAGTGATTTCCTCACTTGTTCAAACCCGGTACCCCCGTAACTATTGCGAGCCGCTACCACTTGCTGAGGTGCGATCGCGCTGTAAATGTCGGTTTCAAAAGCTGGGTGCAATTCTTTCCACTCCTCAAGTGTCAAATCTTTGAGGAGTTTGCCCCCCAACAGACAAGTTTTGACAACTTTGCCCACGAGGTTATAAGCTTCCCGGAAGGGAATGCCTTTAGTGGCTAGATAGTCGGCTACATCTGTAGCGTTGGAAAAGTCTTCTGTAACGGCCGCGGCGAGGCGATCGCTGTTAAAGGCGATTCCTTCCCGCAGCAAAATCGTCATTGCTTCCAAACAAGCTTGTACCGTTTTCACGCTGTCAAACAAAGTTTCTTTATCTTCTTGTAAGTCTTTGTTATAGGCCAAAGGGAGTCCCTTCATCACTACCAGCATCGCCTGCAAGTTACCGAAAACTCGCCCAGCCTTACCCCGCACCAATTCGGGTACGTCAGGATTTTTTTTCTGTGGCATAATGCTCGAACCGGTAGCGCAACTATCTTTGAGTGAGATAAATCCAAATTCGTGAGACGACCAGAGAATCATTTCTTCTGACAAGCGACTCAGGTGTACCATGATCAAGCTGGCGGCTGCGAGAAATTCGATGGCGAAATCTCGATCGCTAACTCCATCTAAGCTATTATCATAGACTCTGTCAAAATGCAATAGTTCGGCCGTATAGTGCCGGTCGATCGGGAAAGTAGTCCCCGCCAGCGCACTGCAACCCAGAGGCGAAATATTGACACGTTTGCTAACATCGCCGAGGCGTTCCCAGTCGCGATCGCTCATTTGAAAATAAGCTAACAGGTAATGAGCCAAGCTAATTGGTTGAGCGCGCTGCAAGTGCGTATAACCTGGAATTAAAGTTTCCACATTTTGCTCAGCAATATCTAGCAAAACCCCTTGAAATTCCCGCAACTGCTGACGGATTTGGGCAATTTGGTCGCGCAAATACAAACGAGTATCAGTACCTGCTTGATCGTTGCGCGATCGAGCCGTGTGCAATTTTTTCCCTGCATCGCCGACTATTTCCGTCAGGCGCTTTTCCACTGCAAAATGAACGTCTTCTGAATCAATACCCGGTACAAACAGTCCTTGTTGATATTCCCGACGAATCTGTTCCAAACCATTGACTAATTGTTCGCCTTCGGAATCTGAAATAATCCCCGTTTTCGCCAGCATTTTAGCATGAGCCACCGAACCCGTCAAGTCATACTCAATCAGTTCAATATCAAAGCCAATACTCGCATTGAATCGCACGATAGCTGGGTGCAGTGCCGATTCAAATCTTTGACTCCAAGTTGTTGGTTGTTTTGTCATTTTTGAATAAAGAAGGAAGAAGGAAGAACGAAGAAGTCATATCAATTCCGGTTGTATCGGAATGATTTAACCGCGAAGGCGCGAAGTACGCGAAGTTCGAGAAGAGAGAGTTTAATAATTCCGGTGAAGAGAGGATTTGGTATCACCGCCCCCTAGCCCCCCCCACCCCCCCCTGCCCCCCCAAGGGGGGAAAAGAAGGAATAAGGAAGAAGTCAGGTTTCTGGGCCTTCATTTTTTTGAAGTTGGTTGGCTTACTAACGGAATATTCCCTTAATGAACCAGCCCACAAATAGCCCTATACCAAAAGCAGCTATTTGACCACTAGAGACAAAATGGTTCCAAGACTTCTGAATATTACTAAAAATTTCATAGCTTTGACCCAAAATCACAGTCGAACTTAAATGAGATTTCCAAACTAATAAATCCACCGCATCGTTCCAATTAATCCAGCTACTCAATCCAACCGTTGTTTCAATCATCAAATTAACTATCATGGTGATTTTCTTCTGTAGCAGGTGTTACTCTCATTACAACCAGGGTCATATCGTCTCCATTTTGGTTGCCCATGCCGATAAACTGGTGAACTCGATCGAACAAATAGTTCAAAATTTCTTCAGATTCTTGATAATTTTGACAAGCCCATTGAAAAGCCTCCGTCAAATTGTCCTCATCAAAGCGCTCCCCTACTTGATTAGCAGCATCAGTAAAACCATCGGTGTAATAAATAATAGTATCTCCCGGCTGCAATTGTACCTGTGCCTCTTGGTAGCGCGAATCAGCATCCAAGCCAATTAGCATCCCTTCGAGAGTATCAAGCCTCTCAATAGAATTAGTGGCGGCTTGCCAAAGCAAAGGTGGGTGGTGAGCAGCATTACTGTAAGAAAGAGTCCGAGTTTTCGGGTCATACTCAGAATAAAACAGAGTCACGAAACGGTGGGAATTTTCCAAATCCGCGTGCATTACCCGGTTTAAATGTTGCAGAATTCTGGCAGGGGAGTGGCGGTTCAAAACCTCTGCCCGCAGCATACCCCGTGTCATCGTCATCAACAGACCAGCGGGTACTCCCTTACCCATGACATCACCGATGACAACACTCCAGCGACCCTTGTCCATTTTTGACTTGAGATTTTTGATCAAGGATGGGGTCTGTTCTGACTCCTGTTCCTTGCCTATGGGGTCATAGTCGGCGGGAATAAAATCATAATAATCTCCCCCTACTCTGCTAGCTGTTTGACAGCGGGCGGCCACATCCAGACCGGGAATTTTGGGGCAACTACGAGGCAAGAGTCGCACTTGAATTTCCGCACCAATTTCCAACTCTCTGTCTAAACGCTCTTTCTCTGCCAATTTAACATTTAGCTCATCTTTGGCGATCGCAACTGCGGTTTGATCTGCCACCAACCGGACTAATTTCTGTCTCCCAGCGGTGAACAAATATTGGGATTCGCTGCTAAAAACGTACAGCCGTCCCCGTTCCAAATTATTCAGTAAAATTGGTGCACCGAACAAGTGAACATCCGGGCCTAAAAACCGACTGACTTGGATATCTAGACTAGAAGTTTGCCCGGAGTTACCCGACATAAAATCTGCCCCGGTTCCCACACCTGTTGTCACTTGCTTAGTGGCAATTTCCAGTGCTTTTCGCATATCTTGACACTGCCGTCCTGATTGACAGTGCAACTGCTGAAACCTGACTTGACCATTGGGCTTGAACAGTACCAAAGCTCCGCCATCGGCATCGGTAACGCGAGTCGCTACCAAAGGGACCAACTCCAAAAATTGATTGAGATTATTAAAAGTCCGCAGGGCAAATCCCAGGGAGCTCAACATATCTTGAACATTGTGCTGGTATCGGTGCAAGCGGGCCACCAGTTCTTTGAGCGCGAAGACTGGCGTCACGTCGATGGAATTGCGACCAGAAGGGCGGTCAGCAGGTTGAGGTGAGGGGCGAGGCAAAGGCACAGCAGTCATTTTAGATTTGTGATTTTCGATTTTAAATTAAAGAAGAATGATTCAGCACTTACACAGAAGCAGAACTGAAACCCAGTTTTTTTCTAGATGATTTTCTAGATTATCTGTTTTGCATTTAACAATTTCTATCTTGGTGGCTAGCTGAAACACCAGCCACAAGAATTTAAATTCAAATTACCCTACAAATTCAATGCGCGACAACTTAATCTAGTCTTTCCCACAGCACTTGTCGATCGATAACCCTGTTCCTGTAGGTAATTCCTACGATTTTAGTTTTAGGTTGAGGATTTTGGATGTTTATGCTGCCTGTGAGCCTCAAAAAAATTGGGACGGTTACAGATACCTCATCAATCAAAAATCTGAAATCTAGAATCTAAAATCCAGCAGGGCTTCCACAAACTCGTAGCTAGAAAACGGGCGTAGGTCTTCGATGCTTTCTCCGACTCCAATAAACCGGATCGGCAGACCGAGTTGCTGCACTACTGCTAGGGCAACACCACCTTTAGCAGATCCATCGAGTTTTGTCAAGACTACTCCACTTAATTTTGCAGCCTCTGCGAAAACTTCGGCCTGTCGCAAACCATTTTGACCTAGTGTGGCATCCAAAACCAGTAGAGATTCTACGGTAGCACCAGGAGCTTTTTTATCTACTATGCGACGAATTTTACTGAGTTCATCCATCAAGTTTTTTTTGTTTTGCAGACGACCTGCGGTGTCTACGATCAAGAGTTGTGTATCTCTGGCCTGGGCGGAGGCGATCGCATCAAACACCACAGCAGCCGGATCGGTGTTTTTCCCGGGATTGGCAATAATTTCGACGCCGCTGCGAGCTCCCCAAACTTTGACTTGTTCGACGGCGGCGGCCCGGAAAGTGTCCGCGGCACCTATCAGAGTTTTGTATCCTGATTTTTGGGCAATGTGGGCAAGTTTACCGATGGTTGTAGTTTTCCCGGCGCCATTAACTCCGACAATCAACCAAATATTGAAGGTGTCTTTTTCGGGGGCAAAATTTAGACTGTAAGCGGGATTGCCGGCGGCACTTTGGGCACAGGGTGCATCGAGGATGTCCCGCAGAATGGTTTTGAGATAGGCTAGGGCCTGTTCTGGCGGTAGGACTTCTTGTGAGAGTTTGGCTTGGAGGCGACTGATTATAATGTCTGTGGCTGCGACTCCGACGTCGGCTTGGAGCAATAAAGTCTCAATTTCCGCCACTGCGTCTTGATTGAGCGGGCCTTGACCGACGATCGCCTTAAGTCGATTAATTAAGCTACGACGGGTTCTTTCTAAGCCTTTTCGCAGCTTTTGCAGCCAAGTGATTTCTTCTACAGATACTTGATCTGGCCGACGGCCTTGACTGGCGAGGATTTCTGAGGACCACAGGAAGCCTTCGTCAAAGGCAAAACCGGGAATTTCTTCGATAATTGCAGCTCTGGCTGCTGCTGCTGCAATTACCTCTGGTTCTTCGAGGGCGGTTTCTTTGAGCCGTTCGATCCGTTCCATGCGATCGGCCTGAGCTCTGGCCCAAAAGGGCAGGGCTTCTGCTGTTTCGGCTGGGACTTCTGTCGCCACGGGATTTGGTTCTGATGCGATCGATTCTGGATCGGGAACAGAAATGGCAGGTTCGGGAATTTCTCCCTGTTGGGTTGAAACTTCTAATTGTTGAGCTACTGGTTGAACAATGGCGATCGACTCGGCTGTCGGTGAAGCATCGGTTGCTTCGACAATGGCAGGTGCAGAAATTTCTGATGTTTCTGCCACCACTTGTGCTATGGGAGCCTCAAGTTCGATCGCATCAGTTGGTTCGACCGTTGCGGATTCAGCAATATCTGTTTCGGCTGCTGGAACCTCAGTTACTGGTGTCTGGGTAACTTCTGTTTCCGGTTTTTGCTGTTTTTGAATATTTTTATAAGCAGCTTTCGCCCAATTGAGATAATCCTCTGCGACAGCGGGGGAAGTGGACTCTGTTGCTGCATCTGTTTGAGGCGGGGCGGGCGCGGATTCTGTTGGTGACTCTTCTTGGGGCTGTTCGGGAATATTTTCTTGTTCAGAAGATCCACTTTCGCTGTACTGGCGACGAAACCAATTAAAAACCATAAAATTAAAATTAAAATGGGAATTGGGAATTGGGAATTGGGAATTGGGAAGGATGATTAATCACTAATGACTAATGACTAATGACCCTTCGACTACGCTCAGGGCACCGCTAATGACTAATGACTAATCACTAACCACTAATGACTAATCACTAACCACTAATGACTAATGACTAATGACCAATGACTAATGACCAATGACTAATGACCAATGACTAATGACCAATGACTAATGACTAATGACCAATGACTAATGACTAATGACTAATAACTAATGACTAACTGCTTGTGCATTAATGCGATCGACAACTCGGCGCAATACTCCGTTGATAAACCGATGTCCGTCATCGCCACTGTACCGTTTTGCTAGTTGGACAGCTTCGTTGACACCGACTTGTTCGGGTAAGCCTAGAAATAGAATTTCCGCGATCGCAATTCTCATGATATCTCGATCGATCCTGGGCAAACGTTCGATTTGCCAATCCACGAGGGCTTCTTTGAGCAAGTCATCAATTTCTGGGCGGTTCGCACTGACTTTTGCTAGGATTTGCAAAGCATAATTGCGGACATCTTGCTGGTTAGCTAGCTGGATGATTTCGGGAAACTCCATGGCTGAACCGAGACGGTTAATCGCCGTTTGAGTAAGTTCCACAGCTTCCCGTACCATTGCTCTAGCACTTTCGACATCGGAGGCGCGGATTTCGCTCGATAGGAGTTTGTCGCTACCTCGTTGCACTTCTGAGGCTGCGGTTTCTAGAGATTCTTGCACTTCCGCAGTCAGGGTGCGGATGGCGGCGAGGACGACATCTTGCAGTTTCTTGGCTTCTAAGAGTTCTGGATTAGCTGGGAGTTGGCTAATGCCAAGGAGTGCGAGTTCGCGTGCGGTTTCGCGGGCTTTTTTCATAGGTTTTAAATAGAAATTGAGAATTTAGGAATTTGGGGATTGTTGAGATTGCTAGAGGCTATTTGAAGGCATAGACTTGGACTTTAGCAGAAAAACTGCGAAAAAACCCGCCCTCAGTCACTATTTCCGTGTAGGCAGGTTTTGTGCAAGATTGCTGATGTATTGGTTCACTCTTCTTCCACTGGAACCGGATGATATCTCGCATCGGGGATTAGGGATTCAAGTTTTGTTCCCTTGGTGTTTGCGGTAGTTACTATAGCTGAGTTGCTGGGGTTGACTATGCCGCCGGAGATGATGACTTTAAACGCATCTTCGATCGACATTGACAGATTAACCACATCTGCTTCCGGGACAATAGCGTACCATCCAGTAGTGGGATTGGGAGTAGTGGGAATGAAAATGCCGATGGGACTTTCGCCAGAAGGATAAGGCGGAATATCATTATTCTCGATCGTACCGGTCACAAAAGCCAAAGTCCAGATTCCGCGCCGGGGATACTCTACCAAAACCACACGGCGAAATTTGTCATTGGACTTGAGGATAGTTCCCAGCAGTTGTTTGAGGGTTTTGTAAACCGAACCTGCTAGGGGAATTGCCTGTAATAGACGTTCGCCCAAGTCTAACAACCACTTCCCGAAGATATTACGGGCCATCAGACCAATAATCGTAATGCTCAGCAGGGGTACAGCCAACCCTACCAAGAGATTGAGCAAATTCACCAAAATCGGGTTGAGGCCGTCAAAAGGGTTAATTTGCTTGGGAATTTTGGTGAGAAAATTAATGACCCAACTGGCGACAGTGATTGTCAGCCAGATGGTGGTAGCTAAGGGTATCACTACCAAAAGACCTGCGATCAGGTCGTTTTTTAAGTCTTGTTTGATGCGTTGGAGCACGGGTGGTCAACTCTCCTCGTAACTGGCTGCAAATAACCTGAACAAACCTGAGACTAGAGAAACTGCACGAGCTTGCATGGAAGTCGCCATGTTTATTGTCTTCGATCCAACTAGACTGTGCTCTCTCCTGTCAGGAAGAGTTAGGGGTGGGTGTGCTGTACTGAAATATGTAAAGAATGATTGCAAATTGGCGACTGTTTTTAATATACGTGACTTATTGTATATTTTAAGACTTTTTGGTTCTGACTTGACAAAGAAGTCGATCGCCTTGACGCGGTGTGGGTAGGGTGGCTTGTTGACTATAAACTCAAGTCAGGAGTGGTTGAGTTTGCATTTTGCTAGTAATTTGAATTATTCGCGCAAGTTGCGATCGCGCAACCAAGCATCAGCCCAAATTGTATCCGCCTCTGACAGCGGTGGTATGACTTCCCAGTTGCGATAATCTATTTTCAGGTCATAACTTGCGATGTCGTAAATTTGATTGAATAATTCCTGCAAGTTTATGATAGGTTCAGTATCGCCCGATCGCAATGGTAGAGGAAAAGCTGGCATCTGGTTCTGCACGTTAAAAGCGTACAAATCTGCTTTGGGACGGCGATTTCCCCGACACACCAAAACGCTATAGTGACTTTCCACGTTATTGCCAACAATTGGCATTTTTTGACCGCGCCGCAATAAATCTATTTCTATTAAATGAGTACGGCTCGATAAAATTTCTTCTCGCTTTTCTTCGTACATTTGTCGCCCTTTACCTGTTCGTTTATTAGTAGGCGAGAGAATTTCAATAACTGTTATTAATTCTTGGTTTCCTCTTTCTCTAATTTCTAAATAACCTTCCCGAACCTGGTATGTCATGGGAATATTTACTGTTAAGGGTTGTGTCGGTGGCGCTGCAACGGCTACATTTGATGTGATTAATTCGGTAGTAGTTTTTGGGTGAATCACGTTTACATCAGGAATACCAATTGATAAATTATCGTCAAGGGTTTCATAGATTCTCACTTCCAACGAGACTAAATATTTGGGACGCAGTTGGGGAGACAAAAATCTAAAAATTTCACTAATTAACAAGTGGTGTAGGGCTGGCCAGAGTTCGGGATGCTCTAAATACGGGTCCATACCGGGAAAGGGAGATGGCATTGATGTGACTCCTTGACTTAAGTCTATTTATAGTTTAGCAATTTTCACGCAATCCTCGATCGCGCAACCAAGCATCAGCCCAAGCCGCATCTGTTTCAGACAATGGTGGTATTGGCTCCAGACAGTAATCTATTTCCATATCGTAGCCCGCAATATCGTATACTTGATTGAAAAGCATTTGCAGATCGACAATAGGTTCAGAGTCTTCGGGACGCAAAGGAACTGGGAAAGCAGGAATTGAATTTTGAATATTAAAAGGATACATATCACCGGAAGGAAGGCGATTTCCCCGACAAACCAAAATCCGATATTGACTCTCAATATTATTGCCAAAAAATGGCATTGGTTCGCCGTGTCGCAGCAAATCAATCTCAATCAAATGAGTGCGACTGCCCAGTATTCTTTCGCGTTTTTTCTCATATATTTGCCTGCCTTTTCCCGGTCGTTTATTAGTAGGCGAAAGTATTTCGATTGTTGTGACTACTTCTTTAGTTTCCACACCTCTTATCTCTAAATAACCTTCCTTGATAATTTCAGGCATAGGAAGTGTCACGTTCACTGGTTGTACTAGAGGTGACAAAACAGCTACATTTGTAGATGGGTTATTTGATGTCTGAGAACGCTGTACAATCACATCGGGAATACCGACAAGCACTGAATTTTCGCTGCTGGTTTCATACATTCGCAACTCTACGGCAACTCGATATTTAGGACGCAGTTGCGGAGATAAAAATCTGGCAATTTCACTAATAAACCAGTGATGCAATTCAGGCCATAGGTTAGGATGCTCTAAATACGGGTCCATACCGGGAAAGGGAGATGGCATTGATTTGACTCCTTGACTTAAGTCTATTTACAGTTTAGCAATATTTTTTTGGCGCGAATGCTGTAAGAGTAGAATCGATCGCACATTTTGCACTTATTGCAATAGTCCGTCGGGGGTTTAAACCCCCGCCGAGAGAGCTAAAGTCGTCTAAAGACGACTGAAAAGGCGATCGATTAATCTCTAATTCAATCCTTTCTTCAGTCCTTTCTTCAGTCCTTTCTTCAGTCCTCTTTGAGAGGACTTTCGCTATGAGGCAGGGGTTTAAACCCCTGCCGGAATATGGCAACAAATGCAAGATCTCAGTCCGATCGCATTAAACTTCGATCGCCAATTGCATCGGAATTAGCACGCTGTTTTCATCTAACACAGACACCGCATTTACGAACACAATTGTATGCGGGACTGCGGGCATTAAGCGGCGCAGCGCATTGAGGTAAGATTCCGCATCGCGGCGGCGGGTGAAGCGGGCGACTGTTAACCGCTGACACTTGGGGAGATGCCGAATTAGATGCCAAGGTTGAAGTCGATCGCGATAAGTGACTTGTTTTGGTATCATAGGAAAATCCTTCCCACTTTTGTGGGTGGTGAATGAAAAGCGATCGCCCTGCGACCTCAGAAATCAAGGGCGATCGCTGTATTTAACTATTAAAAGCCAAACACGTAGCTTATGTCAAGCATAAATGGGGTTAATTAGGTTGCGAGTTCGAGAACTAGCTGAGGAAAAGGGTTGGACGCTGAAAGAAGTTTCCGAGAGAACGGGCATTCCCTACAGCACGGTCAAAAATTATGCACAAGCTCCTAAACTGGCAACAGTGGACTATACGGCTTTGCAGAAACTTGCTGCTGTCTTCGATTTGATGATCGAAGATTTGGTTGAGGTTTTGGAACATTGAACTAATTTGTCAGCGGGAAGATGGGTCTAATTCGATTGCGGGTTCGAGAACTAGCCGAAGAGAAGGGTTGGACGCTTAAAGAAGTTTCTGAGCGATCGGGCATTCCTTACAGTACCGTTAGAAGTTATGCCCATTCTCCTAATACCAATTTTTTATGAAGCTGCATAGAATCAGATCCCCCCTAACCCCCCTTAATAAGGGGGGGACAAGATTCTTCTCAAAGTCCCCCTTCTTAAGGGGGATTTAGGGGGATCGAAATATATGCAGCCTCATATTAAATTGGTATAAACTGGCAACTGTAGACTATACGGCTCTGAATAAAATGGCTCGTGCGTTCGATATTGCGATCGAAGATTTAGTTGAGATATTGGAAGAGTAGGCTGATTTATCGTTGGGAAGATGGGATTAATTCGGTTGCGAGTTCGAGAACTAGCTGAGGAAAAGGGTTGGACGCTGAAAGAAGTCTCTGACAGAACGGGAATTCCCTACAGCACGGTTAAAAAATATGCCCAAGCTCCCAAAATGGCAACAGTGGACTATACGGCTTTGCAGAAACTTGCTGAAGTCTTCGATGTGATGGTGGAAGACTTGGTTGAGGTTTTGGAACGGTAAACTGATTTGTGATTTGGTTTTTGCGCTTGTTGCAACAGTCCGTCGGGGGTTTAAACCCCCGCCTCATAGCTCAAGTCGTCTAAAGACGACTGAAAAGGCGATCGATTAATCTCTATTTCAATCCTTTTTTCAATCCTTATCTTCAGTCCTCTTTGAGAGGACTTTCGCTATGAGGCAGGGGTTTAAACCCCTGCCGGAATCTGGCAGCAAATGCAAGATATCTGTTTTCATAAATATTTGCTAGAGATGCAGTTCAAAGCCCCCCCTTAGCAAGGGGGGGTTGGGGGGGGTTAGCTATGTCACGCTACTTCATGAAATTGGTATTAATGGGCGATCGAATACTTGATTTTTATGCAGACTTGACATATCATTAAATAATGGGAATCTGTGGCGTCATATAAAGTAAAGTCATATAAAGTAAAAAAGATTGCCCCCAGCGAAGACAGTGCAACTGCGAACCGGGCGACTAAGACAGCGCAACTACAAACTAAAACAAGGATTGTGTCAAAATAAGCTTAATCTCCACCCATCCACCTAAAACCGATGATTGCCCCAGATACAATCCTCCGCAAACGCTACCAAATAATCAAATTCTTGGCGGGTGGTGGCTTTGGCGACACCTACCTAGCCAAAGATTTAGACTTACCCGGAAAACCCCACTGTGTTGTCAAACACCTGAAACCGAAAGACAATCGTCCCGTTGTTTTGCAGCTAGCCCGAAAGTTGTTCGATATCGAAGCACAAGTTTTGTACAATTTAGGCAAGCAATGCCCGCAAATTCCGACTTTGTTTGCTCACATTGAAGAAAATGGCGAATTCTATCTAGTTCAAGAATTCATAGATGGACATGATTTAAACACAGAGATTGTTCCCGGCAAAAAGTTAAGCGAATCTACCGTTATTACCTTATTAAAAAACATCTTAGAAGTTTTAACAGTTCCTCACGAACACCAACCAAATGCCGTTATTCATCGAGATATTAAACCAGCTAACTTAATGCGCCGTCAAGATGGTAAAATAGTCTTGATTGACTTTGGTGCAGTTAGGCAAATCAATCAATTAATTGTGAATGTTAATGGAGATGTCACGACAACAATAGCTATAGGCACTCCCGGTTATATGCCCAGCGAACAAGCTAAAGGTAAACCAAAATTGTGCAGCGATGTCTATGCTGTGGGGATGATTGGGATTCAAGCATTAACAGGAATTCCGCCGCAACTATTGCAGGAAGATCCGATGACTGGGGAAGTAATTTGGCGGCAATTAGTGCCAAGAGTTGACTCTAGATTTGCGGATGTTTTAGATAAAATGGTGCGCGACCATTTCAGTCAGCGTTATCAGAATGCAGGGGAAGCTTTGCAAGCACTTTTATCTTTATCGACGAATCCTTCCGGGAGCAAAGTTAAAACAATTCCTGTGATTCCACAGCACACTTGGCCGTTACCGACTAACACAACCAGGCGAGGTTTATTGCAATTAGCGGGTTTTGCTGGGGGAGGATTTGCATTAGCCGTGCTGAGTCAAAGTTTGTTGAACAACAAATCTTCTTCATCTTCACCAAGTCCTTCACCTCCATCAGATAATGAGCCGCCATCTCCTGAATCATCGGCTCAAAAATCATCCCCAGAACCCATAGCAGAAAGTCCAGCGCCCAAACCATCTCCAAAACCATCACCAGAAACTCCAGCCCCAAAAGCATCGTCAAATTCCCTAAAAACTTTTGATTTTGAAACAGTAACAGTCAACTCAACGGGGCAAATTACCAACCGCAGTCAAGGACAAGTACAGGTTTTTACAGATAATCTCGGTGATGGCATCACTATAGACATGATAGCAATTCCAGGAGGCAGTTTCGTGATGGGTTCCCCCAGTACGGAAGCAGAACGAACTGACAGTGAAGGGCCGCAGCGTACTGTTACTGTGGCCCCTTTTTTTATGGGTAAATATGAAGTCACTCAAGCACAATACCAAGCGGTGATGGGAAACAACCCATCTAATTTCAAAGGTGCGAAACGTCCTGTAGAAAGTGTTAACTGGGATGAGGCTGTGGAATTCTGTCGGAAACTTACTCAAAAAACAGGGAAGAGTTATCGTTTACCTTCGGAAGCGGAATGGGAATATGCTTGTCGCGCCGGAACTACAACACCTTTCTATTTTGGTGACACAATTACGCCAGATTTAGTTAATTATGACGGCAATTATCCCTACGGTGCTGCGCCGAAGGGACTTGATCGTCAACAAACAACGGATGTGGGGAGTTTTCCGCCTAATTCCTTTGGTTTATACGATATGCACGGCAATGTTTGGGAATGGTGCAGTGATAAATATCATGATAATTATAGTGGCGCACCGAATGACGGAAGTTCCTGGGAAACTGGTGGATCAGAATACCGAGTGCAGCGTGGCGGTTCATGGAACGACGATGCGGTCAATTGCCATGGTGCCCTTCGTGGCAGGAATTCGGCGGGCAATCGTAGCTCGCTCTTCGGTTTTCGCGTTGCTCTGGTTTCCGCGTAGTCTCCGGTTTTTGGTTCTGTGCTGTAGTCTCCCGCGAGGACTCTTCTCTGCTCTTTTGCCCTTTTTCCCTTTTCCCTCTTTCCTCTTTACCCTTTTGCGCGCGTCAGCGCGCTTGAAATTTTTTTGGGGAAAATGGGGGTTAATATTACGTTCAGGGGCTGTAGGGGCGGGTTTTACCAACCATCTATGGGGGAAACCAAAAACATCATAAACCCGCCCTGGCCCGATCGCTCACATTCAAGCATTCGGTTCAATGCCTAATTCTCGCAATTGCGCCGCCAAAGCTTCAGCAATTTCTGCCGGAGTCTGAACTAATTGCCCTTCCTTCATAAAAAAGCGCAACTGACCATTTTGCACCCCTAAAAATAACTCTAACTGCTGACTCCATAGCCAACCTTGAGGATTAGTTTCTAACGTTTGATATTGACCACCAACTAAAAGAAAACCAGCTAACTCCAACCCATTCGGATCAAACCAAAAATACTCCGGTGTCCGAAAAATATTCTGATAAATTTTTTTCTTCAACCCCTTGTCAACTTCCGCCGTACTCGGAGAAAGAATTTCTACAATTACATTAGGATACTGACCATTTTCAGCCCAAACCACCCAACTTTTACGAGGTTTGCGTTCCGTTCCCAAAACAACAAAAAAATCAGGCCCGCGAAAATCCTGCGACTTAATTTGTTGGGGACTATAATAAATTGTCAAGTTCCCACTGGCATAGAAATCGTTGCGACTTCGCCACAGCCAAACCAGACAATCGATAAGTAGCTGCATTTGCAGCCGATGTAAATCACTTTCCAAAGGTGGTTCATCACTCCATAAATCAGCAGGTGGAACTACTATTACTTCTCGTAGTTCGTCTGTGTACTCTAAATCTTTAGCAAGAGACATAACAAACTTGCCTCCCGGCAAAAAACATTACTCTCAGTTTATCAAATTCCAGAATAGAACTTACATATGAGTGACCAGAAACCGGGTTTTTTCGATAAAACTTCGCTACAGTCAGCAAAACTGCAAAAAACCCGGTTTCTTTGTCGGAGTGCGTAAATCCCGATCGCACTCAATTCGATCGCCCATTCCAAAAATCGCCAAAATTTTCAATCCCTTTCTCGATTAGTAATCCACAATGTGGAATACTAGGTTACGTAACCTCTTCTAACTCAGCAACATATTCAGATTCATAGTTTTCGATTAAAACACCAATAACATCCATCATCGAAGCAAGAGGATGGCTTTCATTCTCGCCCACTTGATCGATTAGGCTATCTAGTAGTTCGACTAAACGCTCATATTCCTGTTCGGTGTGAGGAACAAAAACCATTTTAGCAATGGATGACCAACCAACAATTGTTTGATCGAGATTAAGACTTTGCATCATTCTTTCCACCTTTCTTCTTCTTTGGTATTGATAACAAGGAAATGCCCAAGGAGTGTCAACTTAAGCCTAAAAGCCTTGAGAAATCTCGTTTTTACACTAAGTCTAGATCCCCCTAAATCCCCCACCCCCCCCTACCCCCCCCCAAGGGGGGAAAGAAGGGGAGTAGGGGTTGACTTTGAGGATATTTCTTGTCCCCCCCTTATTAAGGGGGGTTAGGGGGGATCTAGACTTTGATACAAACAAGAGATACTCAAGGTTTAAGTTAAGTTGACAACAATGGTCAAGGCCTAAGTCCTTACCTCATCTCATAACCAAACAAATTCGGATCGACTTCTCCCAAATTCAAATCAGCCAAACCATACTCAGCCCAACGCCGCTCCACCATCGCCGCCACATCCGGATCTGACTCCAAAACTTCGCCCCATTCATGATCGGTTTCCGGCGGCATCTTCGTAGTCGCATCAATCCCCATTCTGCCTCCCAAACCAAGTTTTTCACTGGCAAAATCTAAGGTATCAAAGGGCGTATTTGGCAAGATAAATACATCTCGAACCGGGTCAACTTTAGAACTAATTGCCCAGACTACTTGACGCGGGTCACGAATGTTGATACTTTTATCGACAACTATCACAAACTTGGTGTAAGTAAACTGCGGCAATGCACTCCAAAATGCTAAAGCAGCCCGACGCGCTTGACCGGGATAGGCTTTATCAATGGAGATAATTGCTGCTTTGTAACTCAGCGCTTCCATTGGTAGGAAAAAATCGACAATTTCCGATACTTGCTGCCGCAATATAGGAGTATAAATGCGATTCAGGGCGATCGCCATCATAGCCTCTTCTTTCGGTGGCCGCCCGCTAAATGTGGTCAGATAAATCGGGTCTTTGCGGTGCGTCATGCAATTGAATCGCACCAAGGGCGAATCTTCCACACCGCCGTAATAACCCATGTGATCGCCAAAGGGTCCGTCGGGCAGAACTTCACCGGGGGTAATCGTTCCTTCTAATACGATTTCGGAGTCGGCGGGTACTTCCAAATCTACGGTTTTGCACTTCGCTAAACTCACGCCGGAACCGCCATAAAGTCCGGCGAATAACCATTCGGATAAGTCTACAGGAATTGGGGTTGCTGCTGCGAGGATGATCAGTGGGTCAACTCCAAGGGCGATCGCCACTTCTAGCTTTTTACCAGCCTGCGCCGCTTTCCGCAAGTGTCGCGCACCTCCTCGGACAGATAACCAGTGGACAGTCATGGTATTTTTTGACTGCAACTGTAAGCGATAAACCCCCACATTTGGGGTACCGGTTTCGCAATCTTTGGTGATTACCAAACCCAAAGTGATAATTTTGCCCGCATCTCCTGGATAGGGGCGAATCATCGGGATTTTGTTCAAATCGAGCCCTTCTCCCTCAATTACCACTTGCTGACAAGCGGGGAAAAAGTCGCGCCCCGGTTTCGCTTTCACTACGTCAAACAGGACTTTGCCAAATTCTATGGCTTGGGAAATCTTTTTTGGGGGTTTTGGCTGTTGTAGCATTCCTAATTTTTTGCCGAGTTCTTCTAGTTCGATCGGCTTTTCCATGTTCATCGCCCAGCAAACGCGCTGTTCTGTACCCAGCAGGTTAATCGCTACGGGGAATTCTGCGCCTTTGACGTTTTCAAACAGCAAGCCTGGGCCGCCTTTTTGCAGCATTTGGTTGGAAATTTCGGCAATTTCTAGGTCGGAATCGACTAAGGCGCTAATCCGGCGCAGTTGTCCCCGTTCTTCGAGTAGTTTGAGGAATCCTCGCAAGTCTCTTGCCATTTTTTTTAATAATTGTTAAGTTTCTTTTACTATTATGGGGCGATCGACTGCCACAAGTTACTCTTGAACCGCTCAAAGAATATCTATTTAACGAACCGCGAAGACGCGAAGGGCGCGAAGGAAGAGCAAGAAGAAGATAGGTAATGTCTTGTTGGGTTCGGGAGCAGGCTGTAATAATGGTTAAATGAAATGTCCAAGATGTGAATCTGACCAACTCCGTAAGAACGGCCGTCCCAACGGTCGCCAGCGATATCTTTGCAAGGCTTGCCGCAAACAATTCTTTGATCCGGTAGGGCCACAGTCTTTCAGTCGCCAATTCACCGAAAGTGAATTAAGCGCAGCTATCCCGCAGGAAATCACCTCTGTAAGCACTACAGATTCCGGCGGGATTGCGATTTTGCTGTTAGATGCTGAAAATCTGAAACTTAACGTTAATACAGAACTATTCTTAGCGAGTTTGTGCGTCTATCCTCTGCAAGTTAAAGTTGCTTTTGCTAACTGGAAAAATCCGAGTACGGGGAAGTTGGATGCTGAACTTTACGACCGCGGTTATGAGCTGATTCATGTTCCGGGCGGTGCTAATAGTGCTGATGGTAAAATGATTGCCTTTGGTGCTGCTATTTTATATCGATATCGCGATGTGCGAGAAGTTTTTGTTTGTTCTTCGGATGGTTTGTTAAATCATCTTTGCAATCAGTTGCAAAATCAGGGATTGACTGTGTTTCGGGTGCGGCGACAAAATTCTGTTTTGTCTATTAAAAATTGTCGGAGTGGTGATACTCGTCACTATTCCTGCGATCGGGAAATGGAAATTCCTAGTTTTGAGGAATTGGCTAATCAAGTTGCAGAATTATTACAGGCTGAACATAAATCTATTGACGAGCGTATAGCTCGATTTTCGAGGGTAGCTCAGTTTTTTAAAGAGCGCCATACTATTGCTTTTAATTCTGTGAATTCTCATGCACTAACAGTTGTGGAGTCGGCACAACCGCAAGTTTCTCCGGTGTCGCAAGCGCCTTTGGCGACGGTTGTTGTCGAGCAAAATGTTGCCCAAAAACCGGATATAGAACTCGTTCCTGTTGTCAATTCCCCTACTATTGATTCTCTGGATGTTTTTCAAAATAAAATTATAGAAATAATTGAATCTGCCAAAAATGAGTTGCACCAGAATACGGTTAGTCTGGTGAGAATTCAGAAAGATTTCTTGGATAAATATAAATCTAATGCCGATTTAATTGTGAAAGGTTTTTTGGGTAAAAATTCCAGCTTGCTAAAATATTTGCAGTCGAAAGCTACAGTTTTTCAAGTAAAATCCAGCGGCCAGAAACATCAAGTGGCGATCCTAAAGCAAAAATCCTCTGCGGATCAGGGTTTAAGCCATTGAAAACCTATCCCAGTCAAGCCCCAATTGCTTCAAGAATCCTAGGCGGCCGCCTATGGTATCAATTGTGAATTTTTTTTATTAACTCTGCCTACAGCTAATTGTCAAAAATTTAACCCAAATTTAACCCAAATTTAAAACAAGCTTATCCTTTCTCCAGGTCTGACTCGTATCTTTCGGTCTATCCTATGGAGGGGATTCCCCAAAGTCTGTTATTTAAGGAGGAGGAGTATGTTTTTTTTCACAGGACGTTGGCGACGTGCCTTTATAGTTACGCTAGCAGCAACCGCATTTTCGCTCTCGTTGATTAGTTCTGCTGTAGCAGCCATCACACTAAACGGTTCGGGAGCTACTTTTCCCAAACCTCTTTACGATCGCTATTTCTCGCAGATGAGAAGTGCTAATCAAATTACTGTAAACTACGAAGCAACCGGCAGCGGTGCTGGTATCAAAGCATTAATCGCAGGCACTGTTGACTTCGCAGGTAGCGACGCGCCGCTGACTTCTGCACAAATCGGTCAGGTCAAGCGGGGTGTAATAGCTGTTCCCACTGCTGGTGGCGCTGTTGCAGTTATTTACAACTTGCCTGGGGTAAATAATGTACGGTTGAATTCCGATGCCCTGAAAGGCATCTTTGAAGGCAAAATTACGCGCTGGAACGATGCTAAAATCGCTGGAATTTCTGGACAAGCTAAAAATTTGCCAAATACTCCGATTCGAGTAGCTGTACGGGCAGATGGCAGCGGTACTACCTTTATTTTTGCTAACCACTTGCAGGCGATCGGCAGCAGCATCAAAGCTGCCACTCAACCGAGTTGGCCCGGAAGCCCTGTCAGCGGTCAAGGAAACGCCGGTGTAGCAGGTTTGGTCAAACAAACACCGGGTGCGATCGGCTACGTTCAAGATACTTACGCCAGACAAAATAAGCTCCAAACAGCGTTTATTCAAAATAAAGCTGGTCGGTTTGTAGATGCTAACTTGGCCGAAGCAGACAAAGCTTTTGCAGGAGAAACATTCCCAGCAAACTTCTTCTTAGTGGAAGGAAATCCCACCGACGGTTATCCGATTGTTGGCTTGACTTGGCTGTTAGTCTACAAAGAGTATCCTGCTGCGAAAGCAGATGCTATTAAAAAGATGGTTACTTGGGTGATGACTACAGGCCAAGATATCAACAAACAGCTAGAATTTACTAGAATTCCGACCGCTACAGCTCAAAGGGTGATTCAAACAGTTAATCAGAGTGTGGTTGCTAAAGGTTAAGAGAGGGCGCTACAACTCAGTTAGGAGTTAAATATCTAACTCCCAACTTATAAATTGTCAGGGGTAAGGTGCGCAGCAGCGCACCCTACTACATCTACTATAATTACTCTTCCATCAACCACATATTTCACTGTTTACTCAGTAACAACTAGGGTATGACCAATTTTGCTAAGGAACCGAAAAAATTGACTAATCAGCAAATCACAAACACTACAGAAGTAGACTTGACTGATACTTCAGGTGAAGGTTTGTGGGTGGAGTCTGGATTTACATTATTTGTATGGGCTTTTGCCTTAGCAACAGCCGGCTCGCTGTTCTCGATCGGCGGGGTAATTTTCAAAGATGCTTGGCCTGCTATTAGCAAATTTGGACTATCATTCTTGTGGAATCCCAAATGGGATATCGGCGAGTTGCAGTTTGGGGCTTTGCCGTTTATTTATGGCACTCTGGTTAGTTCTGCGATCGCTATTATCATCGCAATTCCTTTAGGGCTGTCAGTAGCTATAGTTACCAGCGAGAACTTCTTACCAGTTTGGGTGCGATCGCCCTTGGGATTCATGGTTGAATTAATCTCGGCCATTCCCAGCGTCATAGTTGGGCTGTGGGGAATTTTTGTTCTCATTCCCTTTTTGTTGCCCTTGCAGCAGTGGCTGTTCGATAATTTCAGTTGGTTTCCCCTGTTTAGCAGCGAACCTTTAGGCCCCGGAATGCTGCCGGCCGCCATACTGTTATCAATTATGATTTTGCCAACAGTAGCCGCCATCAGCCGCGATGTATTGATGTCAGTTCCAGTAGATTTGCGCAGTGCTTCTATGTCCCTCGGTGCCACCCGTTGGGAAACGATATTTAAGCTGCTATTACCAGCAGCTAGTTCGGGAATTATCGGCGCTACTATCTTGGCCTTGGGACGCGCATTAGGCGAAACAATGGCAGTCACAATGGTAATTGGCAACTCGATTCAAATCAACCAATCTCTGCTAGCTCCCAGCTACTCAATTCCGGCTGTTTTGGCAAGTCAATTTCGCGAAGCACTCGAACCGCTGCACATCGGCGCTTTGATGTATTTAGCTCTAATTCTATTTGTCATCACTTTGTTGGTAAATGCGATCGCAGTATTGTTGGTTCAGCTAATCGGTGTCAAGGGAGCGAAAAATTAAACATGAATCAAGCACAAAAAACACCAACTATTCTAGATGCAGAAATTTACAATCCCCTGTCCCTAGGTAGAAACTTTTTTAGCCGAGGAATGACTGTTATTGCCTTTGCTCTCACAGCCTTAGCTCTGCTGCCTTTGTTCGCTATTTTATACAAAATCCTGGGGGAAGGATTAACACATTTAAGCTGGGACGTTTTAGTTTCCCTGCCAGCACCAGTAGGAGTTGAAGACCAGCCCAACGGATTTGCCAATGCGATTCTGGGCACGGCTTTAATGGTAGGAATTGCCACCTTATTTAGTGTCCCAATCGGGGTAATGACCGGAATATTTTTGTCAGAATTTGGCAGAGAAAATAAAGGGATGGCAAATGCCATTCGCTTTATCACCGTCATTCTCAGCAGCGTTCCTTCCATTGTTGTGGGAGTCTTTACTTACGCTTTAATTGTCGTTACAACCAAAGTATTTTCAGGATTAGCTGGCGGTATCGCTCTGGGTATTATTATGCTTCCCGTTGTCGCCTTGACAACTGAACAAGCATTAAAATTAGTCCCTACTTCTTATCGGCTTGCTTCAGGAGGTTTGGGAGCCGGACGTTTTCAAACTATCTTTCGGATTATCATTCCCTCGGCACTCCCGACGATTACCACAGGCGTTTTGCTCGCCGCTTCCCGCGCCGCCGGCGAAACCGCACCACTCATCGTTACTGCTTTATCCAGCCAGTTTTGGCCTCCTTTGATTGAGAAATTGGGAGAAATAACTCAGTCTCCCCTTGGTGCAGAAACCCTCTCGAAAATCCAAGAAATTCCGGGGACAATTCTGACTCCAACTCCTTCTATGTCAGTATTAATATACAGTTATGCCAGTTCTCCCTACAAGGAACAGAATGAATTGGCTTGGACGGCGGCTTCTGTGCTTTTAGGCATGGTTTTGATTGCTAGCGTCGCCTCTCGTGCGGTAACACGCAAACGCTTGCAAAATAGATAATTATCATCAATTATCCGCCTCCATTCAGGAACAGTCAGCCTACCATTAGCGAGATAATTATCTACATCTCAAAGTTTACTATTAACCCTAGATAACTGAAAATAATGACCCTTGAAAGTAACTTGACAACTGGAAAAAATACCCATAATTTTTCGGCAGATACCGCCCAGGAAATTGACCCCAATGCAATGCCAGCCTTACGGGTTCAGGACTTGAGTTTTTACTACGGAACTCACAAAGTTCTGGAAAATTTGTCGATGAATATTCCTCACCCACAAGTCACGGCTATTATTGGACCTTCTGGTTGTGGTAAATCTACTTTTCTCAAGGCTCTTAACCGGATCGGGGAATTGGAAGGAAAAGTAATCATCAAAGGAAGGGTTGAGTTTTTTGGACAGGATATTTACAGTCCCAAAGTGAATATTAATAGTCTGCGTCGCCAAATTGGAATGGTGTTTCAAAGACCGAATCCTTTTCCGCTCAGCATCTATGATAACATTGCTTATGGAGTGAGAATATTTGGTAAAAAAAGCAAAGCAGAATTAGATGAAATTGTAGAATCTGCACTGAAAAGCGCGGCGCTTTGGGATGAGGTCAAAGATAATTTGAAGAAATCTGCCCTGGGGATTTCTGGTGGACAACAGCAGCGACTTTGCATTGCTCGTGCTCTAGCTGTGAAACCAAAAATTTTGCTGATGGATGAACCTTGTTCGGCTCTAGATCCGATTTCTACGATGAAGATTGAGGAGCTATTTCAGACTCTGCGGCAACAGTTGACTGTGGTGATTGTGACTCACAATATGCAGCAGGCTGCTCGTGTTTCTGATTACACTGCATTTTTTAATACTGATGAAAGTCGCATCGGCCGCATGGTTGAATTTGGGCCTACAAGTCGAATTTTTACTTCTGCAAGTAATCCCAGTACCAGGGATTATATTCAAGGTCGTTTTGGTTGATAAGTAAGATTGATTTAACCGCAGAGAACACAGAGAACACAGAGGGAGATAAGACAGAGATGAATAATTTTATCGCACTTATCTCATCCTAACAGCCTTAGTCGCCCTCGCCACCTTCACTCTGGTTGTCTTAACTGTTATTACCGCCATGCTGCGAGTGCTGCTAAACTTAGTTTTAGGGTTGTCGCGGGTGTTGCTGGCTCCTTGGCGATGTCTGGATATGCCGAGAGTCTTGGCGCGTCTCAACCCTTCTGGGACAATTCCCTATGTGGCTGTGGTGGCTGTGGAAGTGGCGATCGCCAAATTTGGCTGATTGGGTTAAGTGCAGGTTAACCTTAATTATGGCTGGTTTGATCTGGCGCGCGATCGTCCGACTACTGGCGAAAAACTAGAATTATAGGGCATACTAGAACCTTTGGACGTTTATCCAAGCAACACAGGCGTGAGAATACACCTCTAGTCTGAGCCTTGCAATCCTCTCTGAGCAACCCTGCTCCTAGAGTCACCAATCGAGCGTGTCTTTAGACCTGAGAGTGTCAAGATAGATTTAGAAACCATCCTGCATTGTGGAGAGCTATGCCCGCTCATAACCCCTTGCTGGCGACTCAAGAATCTGCCGCATTCAGCGTCATCAGTCGCTATCTCGCTCAAACTCTAGTTTCCATTCAATCCAAGCACCCCGAATGGATAGCTGAAAAATACAGGAAAACCCAGTGGGCAAAACCTGATTTTCAGTCAATTTTGATTTTCAAATTTACCAAAAGTTTCAGATTAGCAAAAGATGTAGATTCCATTCTGCTAACTGCGAAAAAATACCTCCAAATCCTCTTGATTCCCGAATTCATTAATTCGGCTCAATTCACCAAATTAATAGCCAAAATTCAGCAACTTGCCGAAGCCCCCATAGCACCAGCTAAATCCAATAACTCAGCCCCATCTAAACCTCCAACTCCCACTGTTCCAACACCCTCATTTGGCGTGGGCATAGCCATCCTGCTGCTAGATGTCGAAAACTTACAACTCAATCTCGAAACCGAAAAATTCCTAGAGGGAATTTGCCAGTATCCCATCCAAATTAAAGTTGCCTTTGCCAATTGGCGCAGCATGGGTAAAAAAGATGCTGAATTTCACCAACGTGGCTATCAACTGATTCATGTCCCCCCCGGAAAAGACAGTGCCGATTTAAAAATGGCTACGGTTGGAGCATCTATTTTTGTCCATTATCCCACAGCCAAGGAGATTTTTGTCTGTTCGTCCGATCGGGCATTGACCCACCTCAGCAATACCCTCCAAGCTCACGGATTAACAGTTTTTCAAGTCCGCAAACAAGTAGATAAAATCATAGTTTTAAATAGCAAAACCGGACAAACAGAAACCCACTCCCTTGTATCTGTAACCGAACCTGACCCCATCGAAAAATTAATTCTAAATTTAAAAGAATTAATTAAAATAGAACAAGAACGCACCTCAGCTCAGTGGGTAAAACTTTCCAGAATTTCAGTTTTATTTAAAGAAAATTACGGTTCAGCCCTCAATCAAGTTGTAGCAACTCATCTGCTAGGCACTAAAACCAGGGATATATTTATTAAATATCCCACGGATTTTGTGGTTCACCAACCCTCAGAAAATTCTCAAGCATACGTAACTCTCTTTGAGGTCAAACAGTCACCAAAACCACCAATAATTAACAAAGACAGTTCACCTAACAGCATGGAAGTATCGGCTAGTTTGGCAAGTATTAATTCTCTCGAAGACTTGGAAACAGCGATTGTCCAAATCGTGAAAGACCTCACCAGAAACTCTCCAGCTAATTCTGTATTTCTTTCAAATGTAGGTAGCGAATTTCACCGACAATACGGCAAACAAATTACCCAAATAATTAAGGAATTCAATCTCAGTAGAAAATTCCCTAAATTTTTGCAATCTTGCACTTCTCTCCAAATCCAAAAAGTAGATAAAGGCTGGCAAGTTTCTCTGAAATAGTTATGGGTTATTGGTTATTGGTTATTGGTTCTTTGTTACATCCTTGTTCCGTGGCTCTGCCTCCAATGCCCCATGCCCCATCCCGGAGTTTCGCTTCGCCCAATTTTCATAACTTGAGTTATCATACAAACACGATGTAAAGAAATGTAAAGGGATATGCAGAATAAAGTTGTGGTTGTTGTCGGTGCGACAGGTGGAATTGGTTCAGCGGTAGCCCACAAACTGGCAGATGCGGGTGCCACCCTCGTGCTTGCAGCTAGAGACAGCAGTCGTTTAGACGCAATAGCGGCCGAATTCCCCACCACAAAGGTACTAACAGTACCTACGGATATTACTCAGTTGTCACAAGTCCAAACCCTGATGCAGAAAACTGTAGAGCATTTCGGACAAATTGATGTATTGATAAATGCGGCTGGTGCGGGTATCCTCAAGCAGTGGAACAAGTTAGAACCCGCTGATTTAGATGCGATGCTTGATTTGAATTTGAAAGGCAGTTTTTACACATCTCAAGCAGCAGCTAATGTGATGAAAGACCACAAATCTGGTCACATTTGTAATGTCATTGGCATTTTGGGCAAGCATTCGATGGCGATGGGAACAGCTTATTGTGCTTCCAAGTTTGGGGTAGTTGGTTTCAGTAAGTGTATGGCCGATGAGTTGCGTCGCTATGGTATCAAGTTTACGCTATTCTATTTTGGTGGGGTGGATTCTCCCTTTTGGGATAGTGTGAGTTTGAAGGTAGATAGGTCAAAAATGTTGACTACAGAAACTGCTGCCAATGCCATTATGTTTGCTCTTGCTGCTGACCCACAAGCAGTGCCAATGGAAATTAATATTCAGCCTGAAAGTCATTTGTTTTTCTAGAATTTAAGCAGCATACCAATTGTAGATTTGAGATTGAGGATGTGATATTTTTACGACCTATGAACCAGGGGGGTAGTAAATTGCAAATTTATCATAGGATTGAAAGTGATATTTTGATTTACTTTCGATCCCCAATCCCAAATACCCAATCTACAATCTCAAGGATTCAGTCTTCAGGCAGACATCATATATCCTATTTATAGGCTATTATTAAGTAAATTAACCTAATTAAACATAGAAATGACTAAACAGTTTGTCGATTTTTCCGTCGCCATTTTCAATTATTGATTATGGAGTTCGATCGCATTCAATTCTATACTGAAGATGCAGTAGCATTGCGGGACTGGTTTGTCAGCAAATTAGGCTTTCGAGCAACAGCAGAGTATCCAAGCAGCCACACTCACACTGAAGTTGTCAAGAGTGGCAATATCTGTTTTGTGTTGTCTTCCCCCGTGACACCTGCTAGTCCCGTCGCTAGTTGGTTGAAATTACATCCACCTGGTATTGCTGATGTGGGATTCCGGGTCAAAAATATTGAATTTGCCATAGCTAGAGCGATCGCCCAAGGCGCTCAACTACTGGAACCGATTCAAAAAGGTATAAATGCAGGAGGCAGTTTTAAGCGGGCAAAGATTGCCGGTTGGGGAGATTTAAGCCACACCTTGATTGAGGGAAGTGGTGAAAATTCACTGTCACCGAATTCTGCTGAACTCGCACTGTTTACTAATATTGACCACGTAGTGTTAAACGTGGAAACTGGGGATTTGTCTAATGCTGTTAATTGGTATCAAAGAGTCTTAGGTTTTCAGAGTCAGCAAAATTTTGATATTCAGACTGACAAATCGGCTTTACGCAGCCGAGTGATGGTTCATGCTGAAGGTGGAGTGCAATTGCCTATTAATGAATCGGCATCACCTAATTCTCAAATTCAAGAGTTTTTGGATGCAAATCAGGGGCCGGGCATTCAACATATGGCTTTGCAAACCGATCGCATTGTGGATGTTGTTGCTGATTTGCGATCGCGCGGTTTGCCTTTTTTGCCGGTTCCCTGGACTTACTATAAAGAATTACAACAACAGCAAAAATATTTACCGAAAGATTGGCAAGAAATTGTAGGTGCTCAAGTTTTGGTAGATTGGCCGGAAGAGACTCCAGCAGCGATGCTGTTGCAAATTTTTACGCAGCCAATTTTTGCTGAACCTACTTTCTTTTTTGAGATCATCGAACGCCGAGTTGCCTTAGTTAACGATCTAAAAGTGCAAGCGGGAGGTTTTGGGGCTGGAAATTTTCGGGCTTTGTTTGAGGCCATAGAACGGGAACAAATGAAGCGGGGAAGTTTGAGTTATGATTCATGAATGAAACAGCCCTGCCCCAAGGGGGGCACTTCAAAGGGCGGTTTAGGGTAAATTTTCCCAAGCTTGAGCCACAATATCGCTCAGCCATAACCTTTGAGGCAAATCGAGGAGATTGTCGTCCGCCAGCACCTCAGCCTTTAACTCATCGAGAGACTGAGAGCGCGATCGAGCTATTTTTACCACGCCGGCGATCGCCGTTGCGACTAATTCTTCATTCAGCGGCTGCTGTCGCAAAGCAATCATTTCTTGAGGATTCGTAGGAATGGGATAATTCATGAGATTGCATACCCAAGAGAGTAGTTGATTCGATGCCCAAGCCTAACCCAGAGCGATCGAAAACTTAAAAATCTAAAAACATTGTAAACTTATTTAAAACTAAATAAGTATTCGGGATTGTAGCGTACTTGGCTCCCTTGTCAACTCCCCCAGCTTTATAAATTTATACAAATCTGAAAATGCAAGAAATTCTTTATCTAGAAGTCCCGACACCGGATACGGCGGCCGTATGCACTTGGTTGCAACAGGAATTCGATCCCGGCATCGGACAAAAAGTGATTACTCCTGACGGCTTTCGCCTGATTTGGAACCCGACAGCGGCCGCGGCCAAGGGCTCCATCCCCCAAATTGCCAATCCAAAATCCACCGTCACCACCACCAATAAAGTTAGCCAAAATCATCAATCCACAGAACTTTCCACCTTTGTCTGGTCAGTTCAACGCACCACTTATTTAAAAGTCTTTCGTTTGGAAGATGCACCCCCTGGGGAAAAAAAATTCCTCGAATCGCTGAATTTGGGCTTAAGAAAAAAGTTTCCTGAGCTATACCCGGAACCCCCGGTCATAGACCTCTCCAAACAGTCAATTTTTGAAGCTCTTGCCCCCTATTACCCCCTCACCGTCAAATACTTCAAAAAAATGCCCAAAGGCGAATACGACCTCCTGCGCGTCTACTGGTGGGAGCAGCGCTGGCGGGAAGGCACTCGCAATCCTCAACAGCCAAAACAAGTAGTGTTTTTGAAGGAAGAAGGCTCTTCGACTTCGCTGAGGGTAAAAGGAGGGGAGAAGGTAGAAGAGACAATTCCAGTGCAGGATTCTGAGTCTGCGGTTTATGACTTAATTTATATCGGCGGGGCCTTGGGAGTGATTCACGCCGCCGTCATGGCTAGATTGGGCTACCGGGTGCTGTTGGTGGAACGAATGCCTTTTGGGCGGATGAATCGCGAGTGGAATATTTCGCGGGACGAAATTCAAAGTTTAATTGACTTGGGTTTATTTACGGCTGCGGAAGTGGAAACCTTGATTTCGAGAGAATATAAGGATGGCTATAACAAGTTTTTTGATGCTAACAATCCGACCTTTGCTCAAGCACCAGTTTTGCATACTCCCAAGGTACTAAATGTAGCTTTGGATGGGGAAAAATTACTGTATTTAGCAGGACTTAAATTGACCGAAGCTGGCGGGAAAATCTGGGACGAAACTGAGTTTATCAGAGCCGATGTTGAAGTAGAAAAAGTAGTAGTTCAGGGCTGCCACTTGCCCACAAAGTCCGATCGCACGGCCGGAGGACGGCTACTGGTGGATGCCATGGGTTCGGCTTCTCCCATAGCTTGGCAATTGAACGAAGGGCGGGCTTTTGACAGTGTTTGTCCCACGGTGGGAGCAGCCATAGAGGGAGGATTTGACCAGGCAGTTTGGGATTCCGAATACGGGGATGTGCTCTACACTCACGGGGATATTTCCCGCGGCCGCCAGCTCATTTGGGAGTTGTTCCCCGGCGCTGGAGGAGAATTGACAGTTTATCTGTTTCACTACCACCAAGTCCATCCACAAAATCCAGGTTCTTTGCTGGAATTGTACGAGGATTTTTTTGCAATTTTGCCTGAGTATCGTCGCTGCGATCTCGATAAATTGGTGTGGAAAAAACCGACTTTTGGTTATATTCCTGGGCATTTTAGTACCAACAGTAGCGATCGCGCCGTCGCCTTCGATCGACTAATCTCGATCGGTGATGCAGCTTCCCTGCAATCTCCCCTGGTTTTCACTGGTTTCGGCTCTCTGGTTCGCAATCTTTTCCGCTTAACAGACCTATTAGATACAGCTTTAAAACACAATTTATTGAGTGCCAAGCATTTAAATCAAATTCGTGCTTATCAGAGCAATGTGTCAGTGACTTGGCTGTTTTCTAAAGGGATGATGGTTCCCACCGGTCGCAGTTTGCCACCCCAAAGAATTAATTCTATTCTCAATACCTTTTTCGGTATTTTAACTGAAGAAGAACTCACCGTAGCCGAAACATTTATTAAAGACCGGACTGATTGGTTAACTTTCAATCGTTTGGCCCTGAAAGCTGCTCGCAAAAACCCTTCTCTGCTGCTGTGGATTTTGGATTTTGTCAGTGTCAGGGATATTTGGCGTTGGCTGGGGAGCTACTTCAGCTTCACTTTGCTGGCTGTGGCGAGTTGGCTGTTTGGATGGCTCCCCCAATTCGCCCGCAGGATACAGCCTTGGCTGGAACCACGGTATCCCGCTGTTTGGTTGTGGCTGTTGGCTACTAGCTACGATCTCACCTACGGTATGGGAAGAGGGAGGAAGCAAGAAGCCAGAAGCCAGTGAGAGTCCTAACTTTTCCAAGCAGTCAGGACTCTAGGGATTCTCTGTTTTTAGCTAGACTATCGAAAATTGGGCAATTCAATGTCAGCAAGCGATCGACGCTTTTTAGCAGGACTCCGCGGACTGGTAATCGAAGTCAACCAGTGCGGCTCTGCCACAGCGATAGGTTGGGCTGCGCTCGATCGCACTTGTTGAATGCCAAAGGTTTCGACTGAACTCAAAATTTTAGCAGCCCGGACCAATTCTGGGCTGCTATATTTGCCCTTAGCACTTTCTGTTTCCGGTGGGGCTTCGACAATGCTTGGGCTAGACTCTGTTGCTGCATCTGGTTGCGAGAAGTTTTCATTCTCGTGTAACTCAATACCGGATGCGGAGGCTAAGGTGTTGAATTCCTGACTTACCGTAGATTCCGGGCCGATGCACCCTTGAGAAGTCCCTACCTCTGGCTGGGCTTCTAATGGATCGGACCAAGGTTGAACAGGAGAAGTATTAAATATTGGTGACACCGGGACGTTTTGGCTTTTGACGGCGGCGAGTAAGGATTCCAATTGGGCGCTAGCTGTATCCTCTGTATTTTCCACCGGCTCGGTAGGGGCGATCGACTTGGGGTGCGGCATCTCCAAACTTTTTTCTAAAGCTGCTTTAAATTGCAGGGTGTGGCGCTGCTGACGGTGCAAGCGCGATCGCAATTCCTTGCAAACATTTTCTGTAGTTACTAGCTGGTGAAGTTGTTCGTTGTAGCGCATCACTGTTGCAGCCGATTCTCGCTCCACTGTGGCTAGCCTAGTTTGGCTAGTTGCTAATTGTTTAGTTAAGTTTTCGACTAAAATTTCTTGACTTTGCAAAGTTTGATGAGAAACTTCCAATTTAGCAAACAGCCTGGTCAATTGTGCTTGAGTGTTTTGGAGTTCGGCATTCTGCTTTTCGAGCAAGGCTTCGCGCTCCTGCAACTTTGTTTGGGACTCTTGGAGGGCTGTTTCTAGCTGGGAGATTCGCCCTAAGAGATCGCGGTTACATTCGTGCAGGGCTTGCATCAAGGTGACAGGGGTCGATCCTTTACCCTTAGCCTGTTCGGTATTGGCCAGCAGATTTTTGAGATGATCGGAAATCGGAGATATATCAGTCAAGGGAACTTCTGTCTGAGATGGCAAATTTTTGGCTTCAGATGTTGTGGGAATTGCATCTACGCTGATGGCGTTGGGAAAATCGACTGTTTCCCAGTCTGCTTCTGGGGTGTCTACAACTGCCCCAGGATCTTTTGGAGTGGGGTCGATCGGCTCTAAACCCCAGACAGCTATAGAATCTAGCTCTAAGGGTTCGGCATCGGATTGGACAGCAGAATGTGGCTGTTGCTGATTGGCTCGAAGATCAGCTTCTGACATGGCTTTATCCCAATATTCACAGAGTCTCACATCTAGTTTATCCTTAATAGATTCTCTGGGACGAATAGCTGGCATCCGAAATCCGAAATCAGCAGTCAGTATTCTTGAAACAGATTGTGTCAATTCCGCTTTCCCATCCTCTTTATCTTTGGATCTGTTCCCATGGCCGATCGCCCTAATCTTGAACAACTGCAAAATGTTTATCAAGGATGGCTGGAATTTCCGCAGGTTTGATGCGACTGTAGCGAGTTTTGTCTGGCATCACAACTATATTCGGTCCGGCTTTACACTGTTTGAGACATCCGGTTTTTTGCACAATAACTTCTCCGGCTAAACCGCTGCAATTTAAAGCATTTTCCAGAGCTTTACATACTGCACCGCTGCCCCGCTTCTGGCAGTCAGATTTTTGACATACTAATATTTTGGCTGAGATTTTTGCCGGAGTTGGCGCGGTTGGAGATGATGTGGGAGAGTCGATCGCGCGATCGGGTATCACAATCCCAACAGGTGTATGCTTGGTGTCAACCTCTGGCTGCGAGGGATGATGCTTGCTGTCTGAGAGTTTGAGGCTATAAGCTTTGAGCTTAACTTTGCCATTTTTCAAGTTTTGCTGTTTCTGTCCAGCCACTTCAACTCTCAATCCGGGCTTTAAAACCACAGATAGAGAAGCCCGCAATTCCTTGCAAAGTTTCACCAGAAATTCTACTCCGCGATCGCTACCAATTCGCAAATATTTTAATTTGTCACCATCTTCAATAATCAGATTCAGTATTTCTCCCTCTAAGCTAAACTCTGAAACTTGCTTGTAAGACGTATACATCATTATTCCTCAGCGGTTGACTCTATTCCTAAATTTAGACAACACTAATTTTTTGCATTAAGTATCGTCCATGACTGATGTCACCCAGAAGTCTCAGCTCTGAGCTGCGTCTTTTTAGAGCATAACGCAACTGCCAATAATTCTCAATAGAATTGGTAAAAAATTTTCCTAATTTGCAAAATCTGCTTAAGTCTTGCTCTTCCTTCGCGCCCTTCGCGCCTTCGCGGTTCGTTAATCTTCGCTCTAAAAAAAAAGCGAACAGCCTGGTGACTGCCCGCTTTTTTATACAAAGTGAGTTAGATTAGTTAAGGCGCCAAAGCATTGCCGCGCAACAAACTACCAATAGTTTTTGCAGTAATCTTCATTTGGATGAAAGGATTGGCAGGCACTACAGTCTTATACAAATAGCTATCGAATGTGAGTTTCTGCACATCGCGATCGGCACACATTTCCACAAAAGCTTCGCGAGTAGCATCAGAACGGTAGAACACCCGTTGCAAAATGTCAAGCACCTTGTAAGTAATCCCGTAAGCCTTATCCCACCGCTTCAAATAAAGCTTGATTTCCTGTTCAGTTGGAATGCGTGCACCCTGCTGAGAAATCTCCACAATAGTTTCAGCGCACATCCGGCCAGACTTCGCAGCAAAATAAATTCCTTCGCCCGAAGACTTGGTAACATAACCGGCGGCATCGCCGACGAGAGCAACTCGGCCGACAACCCGACGGGGACGCGGATGTTCGGGGATGGGGTGGGCTTCCACTTTAATAATCTCACCGCCCATGAGTCTTTTGGCAGCACGGGCGCGGATACCTGCTTGCAGCTTTTTGATACTGGCTTGATTGACTTTCATCGTGCCGGTACCGACGGCTACGTGGTCGTATTTGGGGAACACCCAAGCGTAGAAGTCGGTAGAGACGTCATCGCCGACGTACATTTCGGCTAAGTCGTGGTAGTAAGCCATTTTATCTTCCGGCAGGCGGATGCGTTCTTGGAAGGCGATCGCATAATTGTAATCACCAGCGTCGATCGCCTTGGCCACGCGAGAGTTAGCACCGTCAGCCCCAATCACCAAATCCACTTTCAGAGTTTTCTGAATTCCCATGGCACTGCCGTCGGAGTGGTCGGCATAGTGGAGAGTGTAAGGGTCTGTATTGTTGCCGGGAATCTCTAATTTATGAACAGTGCCGTTAATTAGTTTGGCACCCAAGGAAGCGGCGCGATCGCGCAAGAAACCATCGAGCACTTCCCGGCGGCACATACCGATGTATTCGTGGGCGTTTTCAATATTGATGTCCACCTCAACATTGGAGGGGGAAATCATCTTCATTTTTCTGACTTGACGGTCTATGATATGTGGCGGCAAGTCAAATTCGCTGACCATGCACAGGGGAATTGCCCCACCACAGGGTTTAGCGTTGTCTAATTTGCGCTCGAATAGGTATGTTTCGATGCCTGCTTTTACGAGTGTTTCGGCGGCGGAAGAACCCGCAGGGCCTGAACCTACTACTGCAACCCTTAGTGTCAAAGCTTTTCTCCCCAGTTTTTTTCTATAGGCATTATTCATGTGTGATGGTATCACGGAGTTTCGATGCGGTGGGGTGAAGCAGGGCAGATTTCAATGAAATGAAACAGAGCTTAACAGTTCGATACGAAAATCGGGTTTGGGGGGATATATTTGAGGTAATTTATTAAATTTTTCAGTGATTTGGAAGAGGAATGGACTGTGATGTGCGATCGAGCTATTGTCAAAAAGTCGTAGATGATGTGCGCCTGTCATCAGTAATGTCCGCTTATCTACGCAACAGACTTGCGAAAGTCTAAGGGGCGGGCCAACTTCACCGATTGCTGATGTTCTATAGCCAGCACTTTCGCTTGTGACAGAACCTTTTATACAAAACTTTCCTTGTTTCTTTAGATTCACTTTGCAAGTCGGTACGATCGACTGAAAGTCGGTACGATCGACTGAAAGTCGGTACGATCGACTGAAAGTCGGTACGATCGACTGAAAGTCGGTACGATCGCCTGAAAGTCGGTACGATCGACTGAAAGTCGGTACGATCGCCTGAAAGTCGGTACGATCGAATCAATGATGTGGCGATCGACTAACTCACTCTTTTAAGATACAAGGGGCGGGTTTCACCAACCATCTATGTGAGAAACTAACAATCTGTAAAACCCGCCCCCACCCAACACACAATCCAAATACTGTGTGGGGGCGGGTTTATCTAGATTGTTTGTATTCATCAAATATTCCTCGTAAAACCCGCCCCTACAGGAATTATGGTTAATTAGATCGAATATATTATCCCATGCCAAATCCCCTATCCAACTTACTAATCAACCTCTCCTTCCTAATTTCCAAACCAACAGGCTTAGCAATCTACGCCAAAAACCTCTTTCCCCACCTAAAATCCCTCAACCCAACATTACTAAGCGCCACCGAAATCCCCAATTATAGCTGCTATAAAATCCCCTCAAACTTAACTCCCGAACAAGGAACCAAAGGACACATCAACCGATTGCTGTGGACACAAACCCAGCTTCCCAAAATTTACAAACAGTTAAAATCCAACTTAATATTTTCGCCAATTCCAGAAGCTCCGGTATTTGCAGGTTGTCGCTATATAATTACAGTGCACGATTTAATTGCACTCCGATTTCCCCGCCGTTTCGATCCGCTCACACCCTACCACCGCTACTATATTCCCCAAGTGCTGCGACAGGCTCAACACGTTATTTGCGATTCGGAAGCAACGGCTAAAGATATTGGTGAATTTTGTAAAATTCCGAGGGATTTAATTACGTCAATTTCCCCTGGATATGATAACAGTTTTTTCCGCTTTTTAGACTTACCAACCAGCAATTATTTTCTTTATATTGGTCGCCATAATCCTTATAAAAATTTGCAACGAGTGGTAGCAGGATTTGCCGCTTTACCCAGTAGTTGTGAGTATGAGTTGTGGATAGCTGGATCGGAAGATAAACGCTATACCCCGCTGCTGAAAGCGCAGGTGCAAGAATTGGGATTGGTCGATCGCGTAAAATTCTTAGACTACATTCCCCCCGGTGATTTACCGAAAGTCATCAATCAAGCGATCGCCCTAGTTTTTCCTAGCCTTTGGGAAGGATTCGGCCTCCCGGTGCTAGAAGGAATGGCTTGTGGCACTCCTGTCATCACCTCTAACCTGTCTTCTATGCCAGAGGTAGGGGGGGATGCAGTGTTGTTAGTTAATCCTTACAGCGTGGAGCAAATTACCGCTGCTATGCACCAGCTTGTAACGGATGTTGGAGTGCGATCGAACTTACGGGAACGAGGTTTGGCGAGAGCAAAACAATTTAGCTGGGAAAAAACTGGTGAGGAAACTGCTGCTATTCTCGATCGCTACATTTAAGGAAGCAAGAGGGAAGAAGCAAGAGGGAAGAAGGAAGAGGGAAAAATTCTCCCCATCTCGCCATCTCCCCAAGACTCTACAAGCAGATTTACTTGTTGATACCCAACTGATCGCCACGCTTGTACTGCTGATAAGCAGCAAAAAACAGCCCCGACAGAGTAACAAAGATGAGGCCGAGAACAATACCTGAAAGCAACGGTTCTACCATGAGAGCTCCTTATCGTTAAGATTTAACAACCTATTTTTAATATTACCAGCACTTACACAGATGAATTTTCGCAAAACAACGATAACAGCGGTCTGAGATCTTGATCTCCCCGCGGGGAAGGATTAAGCTATGTTATGAGAAATAAATTTTCTTGTAGATACTTTTTTTAATAGAACTCCTTTGAATAACCAAATTGCCAAAAATGAAACTGAAAACCCGATCGAGCGAATTGGCATATTTGTGCTAGCGTTCTTACTTGCGATCGTGTTATCAAGCTTAGCAATACGCCACTTTCAAGCGGTCGATCCCTACGTCAGCAGCGTACTATCCTTGACTGGAGACCCCATTCAGGGTGCAGCCATCTTTCAAATGAACTGTGCCGGGTGTCACATATCACTGTCCGACAGTCAAGTGGGGCCAAACTTACATTTAGTATCCGAGCGCAAATCCGAATTCGCTTTAATCCGCCAAGTCACCAGCGGACAAACCCCCCCCATGCCACAATTCCAGCCAAGTCCCCAAGAAATGGCCGACTTGCTCACATATCTGGAACAAATGTGAACCAGAAAGCAAAGTCTGACCCACCCCCAGCCCCTCGGAGCGAGGGGTGGCTCCCCTCCTGGGAGGGGCGAGAAGTGATATCAATTCCGGTTGTATCGGAATGATTTAACCGCGAAGGCGCTTATGACGCGAAGGAAGAGAAGAGAGAGTTTAATAATTCCGATGAAGAGAGGATTTGGTATTATTCCCCTCCTGGGAGGGGCAAGGGGTGGGTCTGATTCCCCTCCAGGGAGGGGCGAGGGGTGGGTATTATTCCCCTCCTGGGAGGGGCAAGGGGTGGGTCTGATTCCCCTCCAGGGAGGGGCGAGAGGTGGGTATTATTCCCCTCCTGGGAGGGGCAAGGGGTGGGTATTATTCCCCTCCTGGGAGGGGCAAGGGGTGGGTATTATTCCCCTCCTGGGAGGGGCGAGGGGTGGGTCTGATTCCCCTCCAGGGAGGGGCAAGGGGTGGGTCTGATTCCCCTCCAGGGAGGGGCAAGGGGTGGGTATTATTCCCCTCCAGGGAGGGGCGAGGGGTGGGTATTATTCCCCTCCAGGGAGGGGCGAGGGGTGGGTATTATTCCCCTCCAGGGAGGGGCGAGGGGTGGGTCTGATTCCCCTCCAGGGAGGGGCAAGGGGTGGGTCTGATTCCCCTGCCAGACTAATGGACTATACCAATACGTTGAAATCCTGAGCTGTTAGCAAGCTCGATCGCACGCCATTGAGAATAGCCAAAACTTCACCAGTAGCAGTAACGGCGATCGCAGCCGATCCATTAGTTTGACTAAACGACAATTGACTGAAATCCAAGCCACCGGTCAAAACCAGGGAATCAACTCCTTGGGTGAAGTCAATAATCGTGTCCAAACCGCTGCCATCTGTCAACACGAAACTGTTGCTACCGTCGCCACCAATCAGAGTATCGTTGCCAAGGCCACCAAACAGCAAGTCATCGCCAGTGTCGCCAAACAAGACATCATCGCCACTGCCACCAAGTAAGGTATCGTTATCCTCGCCACCACACAGAGTGTCATTACCTTGATCGCCAAAGAGCACATCGTTACCAGTGACACCCAAGAGGACATCATCGCCTTTGCCGCCGTAGGATAAATCATCACCTTCATCGCCAGAGATGGAATCATTGCCACGATTACCATAAAGGACATCGTTGCCGAGATCGCCAAATATCGCGTCAAAGCCTTTGCCACCTAGCAGAGTATCGTTATCGACACCTCCGTAGATACTATCGTTGCCGGTATTGCCATTGATATAGTCACCGCCCTGACGCCCAAAGATCAAATCACTGCCACCCAATCCGAAGATAGAGTCACGGGCTGCACTACCGAAGATCGTATCATCACCATTAGGGCCCTTAATCACAGTACCCGCGATCGGGATACCCGACTCATTAGGAGTATCCACCCTGGGGAAGTTCTCAGGAAAAACCAAATCCGTGGTTTGCGAGCTCAGAGGAGTATCTGGAGTCGGAGTGGGAGTAGGTACCGGAGTAGGTGCTGGAGTCGGAGTGGGAGTCGGTGCCGGAGTCGGTGCCGGAGTTGGTGCCGGAGTTGGTTCAGGAGTCGGTGCCGGAGTAGGTGCCGGAGTCGGTACCGGAGTCGGCCTCGGAGTTGGTGTCGGAGTCGGAGTCGGAGTCGGAGTCGGTGCCGGGAAGTTACCAAAATTGACGTTATTGACAATAGCCCCAGAAGCCAGCACGATATCGGCGGGGTTAGGGGTGCTTTGGGTAAACCCTGTTTGCGCGATTTCCCGGACGCGGTAGGTTCCCGGTGTCAGGTTCGTGAACAGGTAGTTCCCACTATTGTCTGTAGTGGTGGTAACAGGAGTAGGAGCAACTACCCCTGTCGTAACATTAGTTAACTGAATTTGGAAACCGGGCAAACCCAGTTCTCCGCTGTCTTGAGTGCCATTATTATTAGAGTCTCGGAACTTCTGACCTCGGATCGTAGCCGGTTGGGGCAGAAAGTTGCCGAAGTCAACACCAGTAATGCTATTACCACCAACAATCGTCACCGGGGCCGGATTAGGAGTAGTCTGCGTCCAGCCATTTTGCTGCACTTCCCTTACCTGGTAAGTGCCTGTGGGAATATTGACCAGAGTGTAGTTACCGTTGGTATCGGTAATAGTCGTGGGTTCGGTCTGTTGAAAGACTCCATCCTGGTTGAGATCCAGGAAGATTTGCCAGTTTTGCAGCCCCAATTCCCCAGTATCCTTGATGCCGTTGTTGTTAGCATCGCTGAATTTTTGCCCGCTAATTGTACTCGACTTGAAGTTGCCGAAGTTAATGTTAGGGATGTCTTGACCGCTACTGACAGTAATATCTGCCGGGTTGGGGGTAGTTTGTGTCCAACCGGTTTGCGGTACTTCCCGCACCTTATAAGTACCTGCGGGCAAATTGAGGAATTTGTAGTTACCGGCGGGATCGGTGTCTGCCTTGGGTTCGTCTGTGTCGAGAGTGCCGTTGTTGTTGGTATCAAGGAAAAATTGCCAGTTGGGTAGTCCGGCTTCCCCTGCATCCAGGAAGCCACTCTTGTTGATGTCGTTGAACTTGATACCGCTAATCGAGTTGGGCTTGAAGTTGCCGAAGTTGTTGTTTTGGGAGTCTGTGCCACTGGTGACGGCGATCGTAAACGCACCTGGGGCGGCCGGTACCGTTTGCGTCCAGCCCGGTTGCAGCACTTCCCGGACGTTGTAGGTGCCGGCTGTCAGGTTGATGAACTGGTACTTACCGGCGCTATCAGTAACGGTGGCAGTTTCTCCTGGTTCTTGGATACTGTTGTTGTTAGCATCCAAGTAGATTGTCCAGCCTCCTAGGGCTGGTTCTGCTGGATCTTGGGCACCATTTTTATTGAAGTCATTAAATTTGAGCCCGCCGATTTTGCCTAGCAGGAAGTTACCGAAGTTGGTGGGAGTGGCTGCGGTGTTGGTGATGTTGACACCACTGGTGGCAGTGATGCTGCCAGTAGGGGCAAGAGTTTGCCGCCAACCAGTCTGTGCCACTTCCTTTAGGGTGTAGGTGCCGGGCCCAACATCGGCAAAGGTGTAGTTGCCGGTAGCATCTGTAGTTTTGGTTTGTGCTACTGCACCGGCGGCGTTGAGTAACTGAATATCAAAAGGAGTTGCCGGTGCTACCTCTCCCGTGTCTAGGACACTGTTGCCGTTTTTGTCATCGAATTTGGTGCCGCTAATGGTGATGTTTTTGAAGTTGCCGAAGTTTCCGCCAGCGACATTTAGACCGCTTTGGAGGGGGATGTCGGCGGGATCGACTGTGGTTTTTGTGGAACCTGTCGGCACTACTTCCCGGACTCGGTAGGTAGCACCGCCGGTCAGCGGACCCAGGTTGGGGAAACTATAAGCACCAGTGGGAGTTGTGTTTTGGCTGCTGATAGTTGCTCCGGTGACGGAGTTGATTAAGTTGATCTGGATGTTGGGTAATCCGGTATCTCCTGAGTCTTGGGCTCCGTTGCCGTTTTTATCATCAAAGATGAGACCATTAATGGTCATGGACTGGAAGTTGCCAAAGTCTTTGCTGTTAGAGTCAGCAATACCTGTGTTGTAGGGAGTAGCGGTAGCTGTAGGGAAAGTTTGCTGCCAATTAGTTACTGCCTGTTCTCGAACGGGGCTATTACTCTTGGTGTCGAGGAGGGTGTAATTCCCACCCGTTGCGACAGTCACCCGTTTTTCAGCACTATCTAGGGTGCTGTTATTGTTGTCATCTACATAAACAACAAAGTTTTGGACTGGAGTTGTGAGAGTTGCTTCCGTCCCGTCTTTGGCCGCATTGCCGTTGCTGTCGTTGAAAACTTGACCCGTAACGGTAGGGCCGTACTCGTAAGCACCAATGTCAACCGCGCCGTTGACGCTGCGTGCAAAGGGCTGATTGAATTGAGTACCTCGCTGGTCTGTGGTCAGGGCCACACCAGTTATCGCATTGAGGGCGGCGGCATTGTTGCCGAGATTGATGACTGGATTACCAACACTATTAATTAAGTTGTGGGTTTGGACCGTACCACCGTAATTGCCCAAAACGCCGAGCCAAGAGGGGAGAGTTCCTGGCGTACCACCTGTGGAAACATTGTTAGCACCTGCGGTGATGGTATTAATTTCGGGGTTGGCTCCGCCAGAGTTGCTAATGACGATTGTGTTGTTGACGTTAGCTATCCCAGAGTTGAATACGCCGCCACCATTGGTGCTGGCAGTGTTAAGGGCAATGGTAGTGTTCGTCAAATTAGCTGTAGCACCTGTGTTGACAAAAATCGCGCCACCTAAGCCCTGACCAGGATTCGCGCCTGTACCGCCCGTTGCTTTGTTGGCGCTGAAGGTGCTGTTGCTCACATTTAAAATGCCGCCTGTATTGAGGAAAATAGCACCTCCTAGACCAGATCCACCGCCACCGCCAGTAGTAGCGCCAGCACCAGCACCGCCACCGCCACTAGCACCACCAGTGCTTCCAGCACCGCCACCGCCGCCGAAGCCACCAGCACCACCGAAACCAACAGTACCAGCGATACCAGGAACAGTACCAGTACCACGAGCACCACCAACGCCACCGGGACCTCCACCGCCACCGAAACCACCAGCACCACCCGTACCACCGTTACCACCGTTACCACCGTTACCAGTGCCAGTCCCATTCTGGCCAGCGCCACCAGTGCCGCCAGCACCACCGCCACCACCGAAGACTCCAATACCCCCAGTACCACCAACGCTACCATTGCCTCCAGCACCATTGGGTGTTCCACCAGTACCACCAAGGCCACCAGTGCCACCAGCGCCACCTGGGAAGCCTGAGCTACCATCACCCGCGGTGCCACCATCACCACCAGTGCCATTAGGATTACCGCCAAGACCACCAGCCCCTGCCGCACCAGGGGTACCGCCTGGGCTACCAGTGCTTAAGTCGCTGTTGCCACCAGCCCCACCGTTTCCGGTTGCACCTGCACCACCTGTTGCTGTATTGCTGGCAAAGGTAACGCTGTCAATTTTGACAGTACCCTTGTTGATAAAAAGTGCGCCTCCTAAGCCAGCCGCGCCACCACCACCACCGGTACCCGCTTTGCCAGTTGCTGCTCCATTTTGAAGTGTGAGGTTAGATAAGGTGACTGTAGCAGTGGTGTCAACGAAAAATAGTCGGCTATTACCACCGCCGTTGATCGTAATCCCAGTTGTAGTGCTGCCAACAAAGTTAACAGGGTTAGTAATGACAGGCAGAACTTGTCCGGCACTGAAGGTAATAGGAGCAGTGATATTTATATCATCAACATCGGTCAGGACGTTAGCAAAAAGGATGGCGTTGTTCAGACTGGTAAAGTCGGTAGCGGTAAAGGTTGCCAAAACACCGCTGTAAGCCTCTCTCGCCTCTGCGGAAAATGCCACAGCCGTCTCTATTTTGCCTGTAGTGACTTCCAGTTCCCAGTCTCCACCCAAGGCTGCATTCCCAGTCAAGTTATTGGAAGCGGCAACTTCTGCTCCGGTGAGCTGGCTCAGCCTTTGCACAAAAGCGACACCGGCTTCTGTGGCGGCGACGTTGCAAGCGTAAAGTAGAATTTCGGGTTTAGCTGTAATTCGAGAGTTCGAGTTTTCCTCTGCTGGTAAAGCAAACCATGTTTCTAGGCGATCGCGATAAGTTTCAATATTACTTAGATTCAGTTCTGTTGCACCGATTTGCACGCACGCCTCGGCACCGTGAGACAGAATGTGAACTGCTCCTATATTTTGCCGTTGTTTGAGTGTTGCTGCTATTTGCTCGATGCCGTCGCGATCGCCCTTGAGAACAATAACTTCTGTATCGAAATCAGTGCTTTTCGTTAAAATTTCGCAATTTTTAACTTTTGGATCTACAAAAACTATCTGTTGGTTTCGTACTTTGTCAAATTCCATGATTTAATTCCTCTAGTACACGCACACATCAAATTGATAACACAAACCAGCCCGAACAGCGATCGCCTTTTGTTCCTGTGCCCATAAAGTCGATCGCCCGTGCTTCCACATATGCTTTTTTATGTATTGACAGCAACCTTTTTTTGTGCATTGCTACAATTAATTATTTAATTTGATTGCTTAGAACTCTCCCATAGCAATTTTGTTCCAGCTTTTACAAACATCTTTTTATATACTTTTATATATTATTACGCCCCACATTTTCTGTTTAAATTAAACTTATTACCACAATTCATGAAAAATGTCAATACTAAGATAGGTAAATAACTGTTGCAAAAAACAGAATACCCATTGAACAGGTCGGGTATCTCACAGCCCTGGGTCCTTAGTGATGGTTAATTAGTCCTAGAGTTTGACACTCAAAGAGTTTTCCGGTCTTAAAAAAAGTTTGACGAGCGAAATAAACCCCACTGTTGTAAAGTTTACCTGATTGTTGGCAGAGATACTCCAACAATGCTTTAACTTCTTTGGTTGGAGACAGTAATACTTGCTGAACTCCCATTTTGTTTTGAGGTTTAGTCACCTCTATTTTCCTGAATATTGGTTGATTTGTCTACTTTTAGCTATTATACTAGATATCTCAAGCTCCCTCAATAAAATATTTAGAAATAAAGAAATAAAAAAAGAAATAAAGAAAGAAAAAAGACGGGGACTGAAGTCCCTCGCGCAGCTTCCCTAGGAAGGACTGAAGTCTCCCTCGTTTCCCCCATCCCGTATTAATTTGATGAGTTCGGGGTAATTAGTGATGGTGAGTTACCAACTTTCCTCAACGGGATTATTGGAATTACTCCAAATTTCTACATCTAAATCGTTGAGATAAAACAGAGCACTTTCAATCTGTTTAGCAGTACCGTTCAGTTCCAAATCAAACCAACCGTCATCGGAAGTTTTGACACCCAACAAAGCAGCATTAAAATTTACCGTCAAACCGTATTCAGAAATCAGGTTAGAGATGACAGGTTCCTGATGGTACTCTTTAGGAACGCGAATGCGAATGCGGGTTTGAGTTTGTCTGGTGTCGCCACTGTCGGATTTGGGAATGTCTGACTCTTGGGTTTTGTGAAAATTGTCGATGGGTTCAAATTGAGATTCGATACTATTGCGATCTAACATTTCAACCTCCGAATGTTTGTTACAATTTATTGGTCATTGGTTATTGACGTCGCCAATAACCAATGACTACTGACTATTATTCAACTTCTTTGATGCTAGTTTTTCGTTCCAAAATCTCCTTAAGTACGAGAGTAACAACTGCTAAAAGACCCAGAACTACGGCCGCTGAAAAAGCCGCTTGAGTCGCATACTGCTTGTAAGCATCCTCTACAAACAAAGGTAAAGTTTGCGTTTTTTTAGCAATATTTCCCGAAACCACAGAAACAGCTCCAAATTCTCCCATGGCTCTAGCATTAGTCAAAATTACTCCGTAAAGCAATCCCCAGCGAATACTGGGAAGAGTGACATTCCAGAAAATTTGCCAATCATTTGCACCCAAAGTTTTCGCCGCCTCTTCTTGATCGGTTCCGACTTCTTCCAACACCGGAATTACTTCGCGAGCCACAAAAGGTAGAGTGACAAAAGCAGTAGCCAGCACCATTCCCGGAAAGGCAAAAATTACCCTAATATTAGCAGCTTCCAGCCACGGGCCGAACCATCCCAACCGACCGTAAAGCAGTACAATCATTAAGCCTGCAACTACGGGAGATATGGCAAATGGGACATCTAAAATGCTGATTAATAGCGTGCGACCCGGAAATTTATTGCGACCGATTACCCAGGCGGCGCACAAACCGAATACGGTATTAATAGGCACAACAATTAAAGAAATCACCAGGGTAAGTTGGGCTGCGTGGAGAAAATCGGGCGAGGTTAAGTTAGCAAAAAATGGCTCTACTCCTTTTTTGAAAGCTTGGTAAAAAACGTTGAGGGTGGGGATAAATAAGACGAGAGCCAGATAGGCGATCGCAATGGTGATTAAAGTTGGCTTAACCCAGGGTTTTTCCTGACTCTGCGTCGAACTACCGCCCGGAAATTTGTAATCTGTGGATGAATTGATATTAGCCGTCATAGCGCCTTCTCCATGCTTGTAAAAGATTAATTGCAAACAGCATACTTAGGGAAATAGCTAACATGACAGTGCCGATCACTGTGGCTCCTGCATAGTCATACTGTTCCAATCTTTGAAAAATTAAAACAGGGGCGATTAAATCTTTGAACGGTATGTTAGAGGCGACAATTACAGTAGAACCGTACTCGCCAACCGCTCGCGAAAATCCCAGAGCAACTCCTGTTAAAATAGACGGAAATAGGGGCGGCAAAACTACTCGCCAAAAGGTTTGAAATTGAGAAGCACCTAGACACCAAGCTGCTTCTTCGATGTCTTTTTCCATCTCGTTTAAAACTGGCTGTACAGTTCGGACGATAAATGGCAAGGAAATAAATATCATCGCTATACCTACACCCAAGCGAGTAAAGGAGATTTTGATTCCCAAGGGTGCAAACAGCGAACCAATCCAGCCGTTGTCGCTGTAAACTGTGGCGAGAGTTAAACCTGCGACGGAGGTGGGCAGTGCAAAGGGCAAATCGACGATCGCATCGACAATCCTTTTTAAGGGAAAGTTGTAACGGACTAAAACCCAGGCAATTAATGTGCCGAAAAATCCGTTAATTAATGCTGCAATTAATGCCGTAACGAAGGTGACATCATAGGCGGAAAGGGCGATGGGACTTGTGGCAATTGCCCAAAATTCGGCGGGGTTTGCGGTGCTGGCTTTCAAGAGCATGGCGGCTACTGGGAGCAATAGCATGAGGCTGAGGTAGCCGAGGGTGATTCCCCAAGGTAGTGTGATTTTGCCGATCGCCCTTTTGATCTGCTCGATCGGAGATTGAGGATTATTGGTTGGAGAAGATACAGTCATATAAGAATAGTTTTGAGTTGGAAAGAATTGCCCTAGGGGAGGGTTTTACCGATCGTATTTGACTAAAACCAATCATCTCGTAAACCCGCCCCTGCCATTGGTGACAACTTAAGACTGAACCCACAATAAATGTCGCTTTTAGGCGAAGTGTCGATCCCCCTAAATCCCCCTTAATAAGGGGGAATTTGAAAAATACTCTTGTCCCCCCCCTTATTAAGGTGGAATTTGAAAAATACTCTTGTCCCTCCCTTATTAAGGTGGAATTTGAAAAATACTCTTGTCCCCCCCTTATTAAGGGGGGTTAGGGGGGATCTGGCAGTTCGATACAAACAAGAGAGACTGTCGGTTTGACATTAAGTTGTCACCCATGCGCCCCGGCTACTACCGTTTAATTGAACCTTGGATTTTGTCAAAAACAGCTCCGTCATCGAAGAATTTCTTCTGAATTTCTCCCCAACCTCCTAAATCTTGAGCTGTAAATAGAGTTTTGATGGGGGGATATTTTTGGGCAAATTCTGGTTCCGCGGCTACAGTCGCATCTACTGGGCGGAATCCGGCTTTGGCAAATTCTCGTTGAGCTTCTGGGGTGTACAGAAATTTGACGAAGGCTTCGGCTACTTCCTTGGTGCCGTGTTTGGTGACATTTTTATCAACAATGGCGATGGGATTGTCGATGGAAACATTGACTTCGGGAATAGTATAAGTCGGTTTTTCCCCTTTCTGACCAGCCAAAATAATCTCGTTTTCGTAGTTGATTAAGGCGTCGCCTTGGCCTTGTTTGAAAAATACGTCGGTGGCTTCGCGGGCATCTTTAGTCAGGATGGGGACATTTTTGTAGACTTTGCTAGTAAAGTCCAATGCTTTGGTATCGTCGCCTCCGGTTTTGAGAATCGAGCCCCAAAGTGCTAGGAAATTCCAGCGAGCCACCCCCGATGTTTTGGGATCGGCGGTAATCAGTTTCACTCCATCTTTGGCTAAATCTTCCCAGTTTTTGATGCCTTTAGGATTCCCATCGCGGGTGACTATGGCTGCTACAGATTTGCTGACTATGGCTTCGTTAGGGACTTCTTTTTCCCACCCAGGCTCAATTAGTCCGGCTTTTTCGATTTTTTTGGTGTCGAGGGCGAGGGCTAGGTGTACGATGTCTGCTTCTAAGCCGTCAATTACGGCTCTGGTTTGGGAACCGGAACCGCCGTAGCTTTGGTTGAAGGTGACGGTTTGGCCCTGTTCTTTTTGCCACTTTTCTACGAATTTGGGAATTATGGCTTCGTGGGCGGCTTTGGTGACGGCGAAGGAAACGAGGGTTAATTCTACGTTGCTTTTGTTGGCGCTTGGGCTAGAAGCCCCGCCGGGATTGGCTCCGGGATTGTTGTTGCTACTGGGCGCGCAGGATGCGATCGCAAAACTTAATGTGATTCCCAGTAAAAATAACGACACAAAGCTTTTAAGCGAAGTCAATAATTGACTTTTGCCCACTGGCTGCGGTTGTGACTGGCGAAGACGTTGACTTAGGCGTTGCCACGGACTCATTATATTGGTTCCTTTACTTAAAGTACGGTTATTAGGTCGGAATACCGTAATTATTGTCATGAGTTCAAATCATATACGAGAGCGAGTAAAATGGCAATAGGAAAATGAGTAGCCAGCAGGTCGGGGCGATCGAATATGCCTGAGTCTCTTTTATGGATGCTTTGTAAGCAGATTTACGGTAAAATGTAAAGAATATACAAACTATTAATTTAAGGTGTGGATAACTAGGTGAGGCTGTGCGATCGGTTAAATCTAAAGGCGACGCTAACAAATCCCCGCCCAGTCACAAAAAATTTTAACTTTTAAGCGGTGGTGCATTTCTTAATTCATTTTGAACTGGCACTGAAAAATCCCGATCGACAAGCAAAAGACCAAAGGTAAAAGGCATCAGAAAAAGGCTCCAACTCTTCCATTACCCAACTCATACAACACGAATCGTTGCGATTGATGAAGCAATTTCAACAACTCACAACTATACTATTTACCTATTTCCTCTGTCCCTCTTCCTGGCCATCATTTTATATGTGTAGCAACTTATGTCCTTATTACGCCCCATTTCAGACGCCCTAATTGAACTATTGAAGCCGATTGCCAACGAATTAGGAGAAAGATTGGGAGCAAGCGCTGTCAACGAACGTTTTGCAGAAATTGAACCATCGGCTTCTTCAACTTTAAATCAACAAATCAAAAAAGACCCCCGCTGGATTAAAGCACAGGTTAAATATTTGCAGCGACACCAGGCTAGAGAAGAAGAATTAATGGAGATAGCCAATATAAATGAAGAATGGGTCAAAGAAGAACGCGCTAATCGAATTAAGGCAGAAGAATTGAGAGATCGGCGGGCAATTAGTCGGCTCTGTCGCGAATTAATGCGCGAGTTTCAAGCAGAAGCAATTCGAGTTAAGCTGAGCGAAATCCAAATTGTTTGGGACCGAGACAACTGGTTTTCTAATTTGAGCAGGCAGGAAACTGAACAAATTTTGCAGCAGCAGCAACACCGATTGCTGTTATTAGTCGCTCCTGCCAAAATTAGCCAAGATTGCCCTGATTCCTTTCGCCACAATCTGAATATCGAACTTCCTGGTAAGTTGAGAGCTTTTTTGAACCAACACTATCCTCAGTACGGAGATTTGTGTCCTGTTCAGTTTTACGGAGATTATTTCAAAAAGCCCATTTCTGATATTGATGTGGAGCGGTTACAGACTGTGTTGTCTCCAGTGCCTACAGCTATATTGTATAGCGATATCAGCGACTATGAAGTGAATTTTCATGTCGGTTTTTGGGGAGTGATCAATCAAAGTGTTTCTTTAGTGGCGATGCAGCCTTGGAATTGGGAAGAAGTTTACCATCAGTTGGAAGCAGAGGGCAAAGATTCAAAAATGAGTCTGCGAATTATTAGGCAGATTATTGTGACTATTCACAAATTATTGGCTGCGTTTTTAGCAGATTTGTATTATCTTAATATCGATTTCACCCACGAACCTCAGTTATTCAATTTAAAACAAGAATTCGCTCAAGAATGGTTTTCTCAAGATTGGGAATTGCCATATATTGAAACTCTCAAAGAAATTCAGAAACAGCAGCGAATAGCCTATGAGGGGGAAATGCGACGGCTGGCACTTCGAGAAGCCAAAGCTAAGGCAGAACGCAAGCGTTTGGAGGAGACTGAACTCAAACGTAGAGAAGAAGCCTTGGCGGTATCGCAACGGGCAAAGGAATTAGCTTATAAGTTAAAAAATCATCAATGGCGCTGCGTACACACGCTACCGGGACATTCATCTTTTGTTAATTCTTTGGCGATTAGTCCTGATGGTCTAACTTTGGCTAGCGGTAGTTGGGATAAAACTATTAAGATTTGGAATTTAGAAACAGGGGAATTAATTGGTACTCTGACTGGACATTCCGATCGAGTTAATTCGGTGGCTATTAGTTCGGATGGGCAAATTCTAGCCAGCGGTAGTTCGGACGAGACTATTAAATTTTGGAATTTGTATAATGGCGAATTGCTGTGTACTTTTCCGGGACATTCTATGGAGGTGAATTCCGTGGCGATTAGCCCCAACGGGCGAGTAATTGCTAGCTGTGGCGGGGCGGATAATACGATTAAAATTTGGAATTTGCGTAGTGGGGAGTTGGTTCGGACTTTGAAGGGTCATTCTGATAATGTGAATGCGGTGGTTTTTAGCCCGGATGGTAAAATTTTGGCTAGTGGGAGTTCAGATGCCACGAGTAAGATTTGGGATGTGGAAACTGGTAAATTGTTGCGGACTCTTTCGGGGTTGAATGTTGGGGTGAATTCTGTGGCGATCGGACCTGATGGCAAGATTCTGGCTAGTGTTAGTAATGATTATACGATTAAGTTGCGGAATTTGCAGACTGGCAGTTTGTTGCGGATTTTAAATTTTAATTATGACAAAGATAATGGTGTGCAGACTTTAGGAAGTAATGAGGGTGTGCATATTTTGCAGAATTATGTGAGTCGGGGCGATTCGGTGGTGATTAGTGGGGATGGTTTGACTTTGGCTAGTGGCTGCGATGATAATACGGTGAAAATTTGGAATTTGCAGACTGGGGAGTTGTTGAGCACTCTTAAGGGTCATGTGGGTACGGTGTATTCGGTGGCGATCGCACCTTTGGGCAATATACTGGTCAGTGGAAGTGCGGATGAGACGATTAAGATTTGGCGGTGTGATTAGTGATTGGGCAGTTGGTGGACAGTTTGTGGTAGCTTCTGAGAAAGATAATTTTGGTTCAGCCTTTGTGGGGAGGGCTTTTGGGCGAATTTGAAAAAAACTTGGCTGGGGGGGTTGCGCTAATGCCGATCGGTTTGCTATATTAGTTTATGTTGCTGGTGTAACTCAGTTGGTAGAGTAGCTGATTTGTAATCAGCCTGTCGCAGGTTCAAATCCTGTCACCAGCTTTAAAAAAGAATTCGTGAAAGCTTCGTGCGTTCACGAATTTTTAATTTTAACTAGCCCTAAACTGTATTTTGTTTTTATATTAATTCCGGTTGTATCGGAATGATTTAACCGCGAAGGCGCTAAGGACGCGAAGGAAGAGAAGAGAGAGTTTAATACAGGAGGATGAAAAGAGGATTTGATATTATATCAATTCTGGTGGCATCCGAAGAGAATTTGTAATGGGTAATTGGTAATTGGTAATTGGTAATGCCCTTCCCCCCTGGGGGGGTCAGGGGGGGTTCCCCATTACCCATTACGCACCTAACTGAGAAAGGCTATAGTCAGCGCTGGCTAGAGTCGGGGAAGAATTTTTTAGTTATTGGTTATGAGTTCTGAGAAACAAGAATCAACAACCAATAAACAACAAACAACAACTAAAAACCAACTAAATTATACTGGTTTTTAGCTCCACATTCCTACACTATGACGGTTGTTATTGCGATACCTATACCTAGGAAAGTTATTAGTATTTTCTGTGGAATCTTGGAGAGTTGAGCCGTCATTTTCTGTAACTGGAGACGTGATATTTTGGGTGTTTTCTGGTGCGGTATCTGAGTCCTCGGAAGCAGCCGGAAGAGATTTTTGTTCTATTTCCTGTTCGTCGGTGTAAAACTCCAGGCGCACTCTGACTTTTCCTTTTGTCCAGGATTTACCTGCACTCAAAAGTTCGCAATCCATACCGTCTAAAAACAATCTTTCTTCTAGGAGTTTTGACTGCATAATAGTCAAAAATTCGCTAACTTTGAAAGTACATTGATACATCAAAGCGCTGGCGGGAGTAGACAAAACATCGTCTTCTCTTAGAAAAACTTTTGAGGGTTTCATAATCTATTGTAATTTCAGGAAATAGTTGAGTGTTCGATGTTGATTTTCTGCTGTTTCTAGTGGTGTTTTGTTAGCAGTTATTAACCTAACAAAAATGACAATAAACTGTCTAATTTTGATTTATAGGTGTTGTTATTAGTTATTTATTAACAGCTACTAATCAAAAATAACTAATAACAAATAACTCAGCAACAATAACTATTAATGGTTTTTTTTAGAAAAACCAACCGTAGGAATGTAAACCCTTGCCTAACAAATTAACGCCTAGATAACAAATCCAAACCACCACAAAACCTGTGGCTGCTAAGATGGCTGGGCGTCTTCCCTGCCAGCCGCGGGTGATGCGGGCGTGGAGGTAGGCTGCAAAAACTAACCAAGTAATCAATGCCCAGGTTTCTTTCGGGTCCCAACTCCAGTAAGAACCCCAAGCTTCGTTGGCCCAAACACCGCCGGCAATAATGCCAATAGTCAGTAAAGGAAATCCTAAACCGATGATGCGATAGCTAATGTTATCAAGAGTTGATGCGAGATTCAAGCGCTGGGGCGAGAGAATTTCTGCGGTTTGAGATTGATGGTGGGAAGAGGTTTGAACTGGTGCTAGTTCTAGGACTGCGGTGGTTGCCGAACCGTTATTGGTGGAATTGAAAGAGGGTTCGCTGAATGCTAATCCGCTGTCGGCTGCGGTTGCCCCAATTTGAGGTTCGGGGTTTTGAGGGCGTTGGAGGCGGTAGTTGCTGTGGCGATTGCCGTTGGTACCGAAGGAACTGCCGGTGAGTTCGATTTTTTGACCGCGGGTGACGACTAAAAAGGCGATCGCCAGTAGCGCTCCTACCATTAAAGTTGAATAACTCAGCATCATGACGCTGACGTGCATCATCAGCCAGTTGGATTTGAGGGCTGGTACTAGGGGTTCCGCCGACTGCATGGTTGCGGGCAGGGTGAGGGCTGCAAAGGCGGAAATTGCCATGGCTACGGGGGATGTGGCTACTCCTACTAAGCGCGATCTACTCATGTTTTCCGCGACTAGATGGATGGCGGTGATTCCCCAAGTGAGGAAAAATAGGGATTCGTAAAGGTTGCTCAGAGGGAAGTAGCCGGCTTCTATCCATCGAGCACCGAGTAGGGCGACGATGGATAGATTGGCGACGGCCATTCCGGCGGTGCCGAGGGCTGACAAATAGGGAATGCCGGGAAAAGCAGCCCCAACCCAGTAAACGAGCATTGTTGAGAGGAGAACGGCAAAGGAGATATTGTCCAGCCAGTTCTGGAGTACAACCAGATCCATAAAAATTACCCCGGTAAAGTTTTCATTTGATACTAACTAGATCGATCGTACTGGGATTCGGGAGTTTTTGGTGATGGAGACGGGCTTTAGATCCCCGACTTTTTCAGAAGTGGGGACTTTGAGTGTGCTGTGGTGTTAGCGGTTGCTTGGGAGAGTCGATCGACTAATATTGACTACCAAGGATTGCCAATAATTCTAAAAGCCGACCAATAATAGGGATGAGAAAAATTCCCACTGCCTGTGTTGGACATTGAAGGTGGCAGAGGCAAGCTTCCAGAAGAAGTGTGCAGCACCCCCCCTTCAATGCGGACGGTTTGGCGCAACATCGCTAATTGTGCTTGCCGCAGAGCTTCTGCCTTAATCGGAGCATTTTTTAAATGGCTGTAAAACTCCGACATCAATCCCAAACTCCCCTCATCGCTCACATACCAGAGAGTAGCCAGAGCCGATTTAACACCTGCTTGCACCGCTAACCCGCCAAAGCCCAACTCTGCATCCCGATCGCCCACAGCAGTCCTGCAAGCACTCAAAACCAACAGTTCAACTTCCGGGCTGTGCCAGTTCATTTGTCGCAACTGATCTAAGCGCAATTTAGTATCCCACAATTGAATGAAAGAATTGCTGGGGTCTCCCGATCTAAATTCGGCGTGGGTAGCCAGGTGAATCATGCCAAAGGGTTGCTGCTGGCGCTGGGATTTCAAATTGGCCAGAGTGAAAGCTTGGTTCAAGAAAGACTTGCCTGGCCACTCCTGCCGAGCGATGGTGGATACCTCTATTTCCACCGCAGGTAAAGGACTCATATCCGCAAATTGCGATATTTCTGAACTAATGCTAGGACTTCGGTGCGGGAGGTTAGGGGTATCCTCCGGCGAATGGGTTCGCCAGAAGCAGTTACCAGTATTAGTTCTAGTTCCTCGCTGTTTTGAATTTGCTGTTCTACTCGCAAGATTGAAGAACTGCTGTCCGGGCGATCGACAACAGTATTACCTTTGGGTAAAAAAGTGATGTAGATCAGAGCTGGTTTAATGCCTGTGGCTTTTTCGATGCTACTAAGCTTCTTTTGAGAATCTTCTAGGGTAGCGATCGCATTTGTCGATGGCAAATTTAGATAATTAACAAAATCCCTGGTCAATCTTTCTTCTATGGGAAAAATAACTGCGTCAAGGTTCCTTTGCCAATTAGAAATATTGATATTGGTGGGTGAAGGTAAATTTTGCTGTTGTAAGGAATTAGATATTTGATAAAGCTGTTGTGAGTTGGGGGAAAATACAGGGTTGGCGATGATCGGTAGGGGATTCACTGGGAGTGTGGGAGGCAGAGTCGGTTTCGGTATCACATCGAGATTAATGGACACAACAGGTATCTCATTGACTGAAACTGCCGGAGGTGAGACTGTTGCTTGTGTTAGCGCTAATGTTTGGATGGTGGGAGCGATCGGCCCAACTGTGACGGGTGTTGGTGTTTGGATGATGGGGGCGATCGGCTCAACTGTGATGGGTGTTGGTGTTTGGATGATGGGAGCGTTAGGCTCAACTGTGATGGGTGTTGGTGTTTGGATGATGGGAGCGTTAGGCTCAACTGTGATGGGTGTTGGTGTTTGGATGATGGGAGCGTTAGGCTCAACTGTGATGGGTGCAGGTGCTGGCGCAGGAGTTGGTGCAGGAGTTGGTGCTGGTGCAGGTGCTGGCGCAGGAGTTGGTGTTGGCGTCGGCGAAATAACAGAATTAGTAATGTTAATTCGTGTCGGCTGTACTATCTGAGGGCCAGGGTTGCTGTAACTTCCGTTAGCAATCACATTTCCCTTAGAAGGTCCTCCCGTAGCAATGATGCCAGCGGTACCATTGACTCGGTTATAGTCCGGCCCGACGGTGAACAGAGTGCTAGAGGCTCCCCCACCGTGGCGAATGGTGATATCCCCAGCGTTAGCACTGGTGCTTGTGGAAGCGGAAAGGCTGCAACCGCGCGCGCAGTTGGGTTGTGAGTTGAAAGTGCCTGTGGCTCGGAAATAACGGCCGGCGGTAAGGTCAATATTTCCTCCGGCTGTTGGGCCTTCGGTGTTGATGGAGGTGACTTGAATATCGTTGCGGGCGCTGAGGGTGACTGAGCCGCCTTGTTTGTCTTGTGAATGGGCCTCTATGTTCCCTGTTTGAATGCTTGATTCTGCTGCAATGGTAATGTTTGCGCCGTTGCCGTTTTTGTCGGTGGAGGCGGAATTGATGTTGCCTGTCTCTACTTTTCCTGTACGGCTGGTGATGGTGATTTTGCCGCCACTGCTGTTGCTGGAGTTGGAGTTGAGATTGCCAGTCTGAATGTCGCCCTTGGCTTCCAACCCGATCGCACTTGCTTGGGAACTTGTCAAATTGCCCGTTGTCAGGTTGTTGGCTGCTTGTACTGCGATCGCCCCAGTATTTATACCTTGTACAGCCACATCGCCCCCTGCTACTACTTGGTTGGAGGCTGTGAGTACCACTTGACCGCTGGCATTGACTCGGACTCCTGTAGCGTTCGCCGGACCGATGCCTGTGAGCAATTGTGGTAAGGATGCGATCGGTAATATGGAGGTGGCTGGCCCTGTTCCTGATGGGGGCTGGATTTCCAAACTGAGTAAATTGCCTTCCTGGATCAGACGAAGTAGATTTTGCCCAGGCACCGAGGCTATAGTAATTTGACCGTTTGGGGCAGACACAGTGCCAGTGCTGACCACTGTACCGCCTAGCAAGGTTAAGTTTTGACCTGACTTAACTGCTAAGTTAGCCGTGTTGATGATTGCTCCTGGTTGAGCGGTGGCGAAGGTGAAGGAGTTGGGTGTCCCTGTAAGGGAGGTATAATTGTTTGTGCCTGTGGCGTTAAAAGAATTAGAACCAAATCCAATGGATGTGGCCGTGGTTGCAGTGAAAGCCGCCGGCACGTTTAAGCTGGCATTGTTGCCGAATATAATCCCGGAGGGGTTCATCAACAACAGATTAGAATTCCCACCGGTCACTTGAATTAACCCATTAATCAGAGAGGGGCTACCGCCACCGATGCGAGCCAATATGTTGCGAATGTTGGGGTTTAAAATAAAATTGGCAATCTGATTTTGTGACAGTCCGAATTGTTGAAAACTATGGAAGAGATTTTGTCGATCGCCCGATAATTGTCCGCCTTGGATGTCGAAGCGAGTTTGCGGGGGGATTCCGATTACGGGTACGGGCGTGACGGTAGTGCCGGTGCCGTCGGTGGCTGGAACAATTGTTTGGGCTTGTGTTTTCGCAGATAAAAAGTAAAAATTAAATAGAATAATTTGCAGAAAAATTGCCAGTTTAGTTAGATTTTTTTTGTTTTTTTTTGTTTTTTTTTGGGTCGGATTTTTTGTGGTATTCATTTTTTGTTAACAACTCATTTATATAATGATTTTTGATTAAAATTCCTGTTAGCATTTGCACTTAACCTGTGACATATTTTCTATGGTTTAAATTCTAACTCGTACTTGGTGGAAGATGTATCTACCACATGAGGTATTTACAAGGGTTTAACCCAAAAGTAAGTTAAAAATTATTGCATTTTATGTTAAGAGAGACAGAAGCAGACGGGGAGGGCAAAAATTAGCCACCGAAATCAAACAGGGGGGTGATTGACCCGGATTTATATAAAATCCTCTCTTCATCGTCCTGTATTAAACTCTCTCTTCTCTTGCTTCGCGTACTTCGCGCCTTCGCGGTTAAATCATTCCGATACAACCGGAATTGATATTAGTACCATCGGACTTACAAAAAAATGGGTCTAAAGCCAGGTGAGGTGCACCATAAGTCTAATCCGAGGCCCTAGGGCGTGTTTTCTTGCCCGATCCATCAGATCCTGATCCCCCTCGCATCCCCCTTAAGAAGGGGGACGAAAGAGCTTCTTTCTCCCCCCTTTTTAAGGGGGGTTGGGGGGGATCTCCGGGGAGAGAAAACACGCCCTAGGCCCGTTGCTAGCTAAGGAGGGTTTTTCAGGGGGATGCTGATGGCGATGCTGATGGCGATGCTGATGGCGATGCTGATGGCGATGCTGATGGCGATGATGCAGAGGGAGTTGGAGAAGCAGAACTACCAGACAAAGGAGTGGAAGAGGGATTAGAGGAAGGACTAGGTTGGTCGGATTTTTTGAGGTTGACAAAAGCGTCATAACGGGTAGTACGATCGCCTATGACTGCCGCTGTAATCCCGATCGACCGTATCGCATCGATCCAGATTTTTTGATTGGGGGGAAATTCCGGCAAAGCTAGGTTTTTCGGGTTAAATGCACTCTCTGTGTCGATGAAGAAATTGCCATTGTGGGGCTTAAGTTGCGATCGCACTGTTTTTTGGAACAATTCGCTGCTTAATAGCGGACTTTTCGGGGCCGGGACGATCGCATCCACCACGGGAGCTCCTACTGTTAAAAATAGTACATCGTTCATCCAGCCGCGAGTAACTGTGATTCCTCCAAAGGGTGATGTCCATTTAGTTGTAGGTTGACCCCCAACTTTAATTTCCTCGACTCTAAACCCTTTCATTTTCATGGTATCGTCAAGCTGTTTGAGAGCTTTGTCCGCCCCGCGACGGTTGTTGCTTTCCACCATAAATACAAATCCCGCAGCAAATTTGTCTTTGGGATTTGGCGCGGGGGCTGGTATTAAGGATAGGGAAAATTCTCCGGCCATCCACTCCATTAAGTCTTTGTCTAAATCCAGGCCAGTAGTGGATTTTAGGGCGGATCGCAAAATTTGCGGATTCACCGGGGCGATCGGATTAGCATCGGCCCCCGATACATAATCTTCCCACAAACGCCGTAAGTTGCCACCAGATACCATCATGATTGTATTATTTGGTAAGCGGTTCGACATTTTGAGAGCGTTGTTTTCTACTGCGATCCTTTTTTGAGAGTCTGGTTTCAGCCAAGAAATAGATTTGAATCCAATGCCATCTGTATCCACGCTAACTGTGGTGGCAAATCCCTGATTTTGTTGTAATTTTTCCAGGTTTTCCGGTGATAATTCACGGGCGGAGTTAGCTGCGGTAAAGGCTGCTGCGACGGGCATATTCACGTAGATTTGACCGAAGGCACCGGAACTTTTGATTTGTTCTAGGGCATCTTCGTACCCTGGTGTTTTTGCTAGGGAAGGTTCCCCTTTGTAGGTATCAATTATTCTATCGGTGGCTGTGGGTTCTGTGCTCACTACCAGATAGTTTGTCCCCAGTACCGCCACCGAAAAATTGCGATCGGGTATGCCTTGAGTTTCTGTAACTTGGACTCCTTTATAATTACGCTCAACCATTTTTCCTTGGTTGAGGGGTCTGGGTTTTGCTAATAATTCTTTGGCTTTAATCGGGTTAGCAATGGGGAAGATAATAGCTACTGATTGTTGGGCTGGGGGAGGTGGTGGTGCATTGGGTGTGGGCGGTGCTACTGGTATGGCGATTTTGTTTCGCAAAAACGCAACCATTGCTGTGTTACCTACCCAGGGTTGAATGTCTTGTTGGTAGCTGTAGCCGTTGGTTGTCAGGAGGCGATCGCGCAATTCGGTTAAAAGTCTTTCAAAAGAGGCTTTTGAGTCGGGAGTGCCAAACTCTCGCAGCCTTTTCCACTGCGATTCATCGGTACTGATGGATACAGCCATCATCGTATCTTGGGGTACAACCGTAGCCCCTGGGGGCAAATCTTTGCTTGGTCCGCGGGAGATGACGATCAAATAGGTGATGAAGCCTAAACTAATCAGGAGGGTAGCTGCTCCGATGGTAAACAGGAGAGAAGATTTATCTTTCTTAAACATTATTAGTCAAGTTGGGTTGCTCGCAACATCCTAAATTATATGGGTATCGGGCATCGGGCATCGGGCATAATGCCCTAATTTCAATTCCTGGCTTTAAAGTCTTTAAAAATCGTTTGAAATGAATACATCAGTCTATGCACATCATTTGTCGCTCTGGGAAATATGTTTAACTCCCATTTTTTGCGGGCGATAGTTAGCAATTTGGCTACGGCTTCCGAGTAAGTATTAGAAATAAAATAGCTGCCACCTTCGTAGCGAATATCTGACGCTAATCCAATAAAAGCACCAGCCGTTTCTAGTTTTAGTTCCGAAGTGTTGTGCTGAGATTTCACTGCTAAAATTACTTGGGAGTGCCGGGGTTCTCGCTGGAGCAAGCGACAGATATTCGCTTCTTTTTGGTATAACATTAACAGGTTGCAATTGTGGAGAACTCCGGCTCTACCTTGGACTTTTACTGCTAGATGAACTTCCAGGGCTGGTTTGTCGGGAAATTCCACTATTGCATAGGTATAGGGATGAGTATTACCGTGAATTTTGCCTGGGGTCTTTCTAAATGTTAAATATTTGGGTGTTTCGTCTAAAACATTGTTATAATATATAGTACCTCCTTCATTGGCAATAGCTTTTAACAAGATGGTGAATAGGTAAAAATCAAAAATGTTTGCTTGTTCTATGGCACCGTTGAAATCGGGATTAATCGCTAGGCTTAATTTGCTTTTAATTTCCGCATTGGTGACGTAGTTGCTCGGTTCTGATGGCAGTTTTTCGATCAAGTATTTCAGGGCGATCGCCTGTTTGTTCCGAGGGGATGTCAGATGAGAAGTAAACTCGATAGTTTTTACCTCTTGGGCACTGGATGAGGCAAAGCTAATTTTAGTACCCAGGGGAGAAGTTTCTGATTCTACTTTTAAGAAATAAGCAATTTCATCTTCCATTTCGGAAGTATGAACTGTCGCTTGTTCCACAGCATCAATCAACATCAAAAGTTGCTCTTTTGGTGTATAGTCTTCTATCTTGAGTAACGGGGTTTTTCTTTTGAGCGATCGCTCCTCAATAGTTTTACCTATCTCTACATTATCTGCTACTTGTTGAGCTACCCAACCCAAATTAAATTCATGCAACATTGCCGCCAGTTGTTGATAGACTCTGGCATACTCGATATCATCCATAATCGTTTTGGAATAGCAAACTATTCTAATTATATAAGCTGGTTGATTTTTTTGTCAAGTGTCTGTCAGCCTCAACAGCCCACAGTTAACGACCAATTCGCAGTAAGCTATTCTACGACTCTCAAGCGATCGAAAATATGGCAACTATCAACGACAACTACCTCAAACTCAAAGCTGGCTACCTGTTTCCAGAGATAGGACGCCGAGTCAAGGCTTATGCAGAAGCCAATCCGGGCGCACCAATCATCCGCCTAGGGATTGGCGACGTCACAGAGCCCCTACCCGAAGCTTGTCGCCTCGCGATGGTGGCTGCGGTGGAAGAAATGGGCTCGCGGGATACCTTCAAAGGATACGGCCCGGAACAAGGTTATGAATGGCTGCGGGAGAAAATTGCCGATCGCGATTTCAAGTCACGGGGATGCGATATTGATGCTTCGGAAATCTTTATTTCTGATGGTTCTAAATGCGATTGTGGTAATATTCTCGATATCTTTGGGAACGATAACACGATCGCAGTTACCGACCCAGTTTATCCCGTGTATGTAGACACCAACGTGATGGCAGGGCATACGGGAGAGGCAAACGAAAAAGGCGAATACGACGGCTTCATTTACCTGCCAATTACAGCAGAAAATAACTTTACTGCCGAAATTCCCACAGACAAAAAAGTCGATTTAATTTATTTATGTTTTCCCAACAATCCCACGGGTGCAACTGCAACCAAGGAACACTTGCAAGCTTGGGTAAAATATGCTAAGGCGAACGGTTCGATTATCTTCTTCGATGCAGCCTACGAGGCATATATTACCGATCCCAGTTTACCGCATTCTATCTACGAAATTGAAGGTGCGCGCGATTGTGCGATCGAATTTCGTTCTTTCTCCAAAAATGCAGGTTTCACAGGTACTCGCTGTGCCTTAACCGTTGTACCAAAGACTTTGACTGGAAAAGCCGCAGATGGTTCCGATGTCGAAATTTGGAAGTTGTGGAATCGTCGTCAATCTACTAAATTTAACGGCGTTTCTTACATCGTGCAACGCGGTGCTGAGGCGGTTTATTCCGATGCTGGCAAGGCACAAATTCAGACATTAGTCAATTTTTACATGGAAAATGCTGCGATTATTCGCGAGAAATTGACAGCGGCTGGTATTGAGGTTTTTGGTGGCGAAAATGCACCCTATGTGTGGGTGAAAACCCCTCATGGTTTGTCGAGTTGGGATTTCTTTCAGAAGTTGCTAGAAACTTGCAATGTGGTGGGAACACCCGGTTCTGGTTTTGGTGCCGCGGGCGAGGGTTATTTCCGAATTTCGGCATTTAATAGTCGGGAGAATGTGGAGGAAGCAATGAGACGAATTGTGGAGAAGTTTAAGGTTTAGTATCATACTAGCCCGCCAGGGAATGAATTCCCTGGCTGATAGCGAAAGTCCTCTGAAAGAGGACTGAAGAGTTATTTAGGACTTACGCATTAACAAGGGAATTATGTCATTCTGAGTGAAGCGAAGAATCTCAAGCCCTTGCAAAAGAATCAAAATGCGCAATTCTTTTTCTTCAGTCCTCCTAAGAGGACTTTAGCTATGAGACAGGGGTTTCAACCCCTGTCGGAACTCCTAGTTTACGATTAAGAAAAATACATAAGGAGGGAAAGTCAATGATACAGTTTGACATAGGTCATTACACCGATTTCAAGTTGCCCAACAATTCAGATATTCCAGAGCAATTACAACAAACACTGCACACAGTTTGGGACAGAAAGTATCGCGATTTATACGAAAGATGCGGAAACAGCGATGTAGAAGAAGCCTTTGTAGAAGTAATGACTGCCTTGGGAATGCCTAATGATGCAATATCCCATCAGCGATATGTCTACATGGCCTATGGAATAGCATTAGCAGCTAAACCGACCATTAAACATTACTTTCCTGAAGAACACAAGGCTGATATCGTTGAAGGAATTATATCTTGTTGGCTGAAGGATGGTTGTGAAATCCCAGAAACTTGGGCAGATACCTTGTTTCCTAATATCAACAAAATCGGAAAATATCAAGCTACTGACGAAGCTTATAATATTTTCTATGGATTGCTGCAAACACTCAACACCAAAACAGCTTATAATGCCATATTGGATATTCTGTATGATGCCATTACTGGCGATGCCATTTCCGGTTTTGCTGTGGCCAAACGAGATATGTTTAATTGGTGGTTGATTGAGGTGATTCCTGCTGCCTATTGTTTAAAGTTGCCATCTACTTTATATTCAGGCAAATGGGAATTTCCGCCGTTGAGTAAGCTTGCGTAATCGATATAACAAAATCGATCGCATAATTAATCAGGAACCATCAAACCCTTCAAAATTTTCGCCTTCTCCTTCAACCCCTTAGACTGTACCAAAACCCCAAAACCTCCCAAACCCATCGGATCGATCAGTTTATGTAAACCCTCCCTGCGCCGCAACAACGTTGCCACATCCCATACATTTGTGGATAGAGCCGCAATGCGATCGCCCAAACCCAACGCCATCAAAAATAAAGCCTGCTGAGTAAACCCTAGCACATCCAAACCACACAATTCCCCATACTTTTCCAAAGCTGTAAAATTAACGTGAGCCGTCACATCCTGTCGCCCTACATTAATATAAGGATTATTATGATATCGATGGCGATAATAACACTGTAGCGTCCCCTCCCTGCGCCTCGGATTGTAATAGCGGTGTGCCGGATAACCGTAATCAATAGTTAACAAGTATCCTTGCTGCAACTTTTTGCCAACTCTACTCATCCAATCTAAGGCTGCTAAATTCACCTCACTGCGATATCCATCCCCGTAAACACTTTCCGATAAATCAACTCCCAACAACTCAAAATATTCGGTAATTTTTGGTGTAGAAACTTCGCCGACTACCTCGACAAAATTTATTTCTTTGGGTTGATTTATTGTGGTTTTTGTGGTAATGTAAATTTCTTTGACTTTGCCTTGTTCCAGAATGAATTGATGCACGGGGAAAGCATCGACTAATTCATTGGAAAAGAAACAACCGACAATTGAGTTATCAACTATTTCATCCCAATTACACCATTTAATGCACTGGAAGTTACCTAAAATTTGCCGTTGTTCTGCTTGGAGTATTGGTGAAATTTCAATAATTATGTATGTTAATTTTTTAAATAAGTCGGGATGTTGCCGTTGCAGATATTGCAGGAGATTTTCGGCAAAGATTCCTCGCCCAGCACCCATTTCGACGATCGCGAAATTTTGAGGGCGATCCTCTTCGAGGGCTCCGCTAACGAGTAATTCCCACATTTCCACAAATTGCTCTGCCAAAACCTCGGCAAAATCTGGGCCCCAATCAGAGGATGTGATAAAATCGCCTTGTTTGCCGATCGACGGGCGATCGCTATTATAGTAACCGTGTTGCGGATGGTATAATGCTAAATTCATATATTCAGCAAAGGTAATTCGCTGCTGCTGAGTGGTGGCGATTCTGGCGCAGATTAAGTCGCAGAGTTCGGGGTTACTGTCATTGATATCTGATTGCTGGAATGTCATGGTTTATGGAATCAAAGATAAAATAAAGATTTTTTTAACCACAGAGGGCGCAGAGGACACAGAGGAAGAGATAAGAGAGAAATAAAGAACCCGGTTAGTATAAACCGGGTTCTTTTAGTTAGATGCTCGCATCAAAAACAGTCGAAATCTACCTATCGACTGAACCCATAATAATGTCGATACTCCCCAAAATTGCTACCAAATCCGCAATCTTCACGCCGCGCACAATGTGAGGCAAAATCTGCAAATTATTAAAGTCCGCAGCCCGAATCTTCCAGCGCCAAGGAAATGTACTATCATCGCCGATAATATAAATCCCTAACTCACCTTTGCCACTTTCAACGCGGACATAATGTTCGCCCTTGGGAATCTTAAAAGTCGGCGCAACTTTTTTGCCAATAAACTGATATTCAAAACTATTCCATTCGGATTTTGGTCCGCTTTCTAGTCGCTTCGCTTCCAAATTTTCGTAAGGGCCGCCGGGGAGTCCTTTTAAGGCTTGATAGAGAATCTTAACTGACTCGCGCATCTCCCGAATTCTTACCAAATACCGGGCTAAACAATCGCCGGCTGCTTCTGTACACACTTCCCACTCGAAGTCGTCATAACATTCGTAATGGTCAACTTTCCGCAAATCCCAATTTACGCCGGAACCGCGCAACATGGGGCCGGATAGTCCCCAGTTAATCGCTTCGGCGCGAGATATGGTACCTAGGCCTTCAATCCGGCGGCGGAAAATCGGATTGTTGGTAATTAAACGTTCGTACTCGTCAATTTTCGGCAGGAAGTAATCGCAGAAATCTTGGCACTTATCTACCCAACCGTAGGGTAAATCAGCCGCAACTCCGCCAATGCGGAAGTAATTGTTGTTAACCATGCGATAGCCTGTGGCTGCTTCCCATAAGTCGAGAATGGGTTCGCGATCGCGCATAGTATAGAAAAAAGGAGTTTGGGCTCCTACGTCTGCCAAAAACGGCCCCACCCACATCAAGTGGTTGGCAATCCGGTTCAACTCCAGCATAATTACCCGAATATAACTAGCCCGTTTGGGGACAGCAATATTTGCCAATTTTTCCGGTGCATTTACTGTCACCGCTTCGTTAAACATCCCCGCAGCGTAGTCCCAACGGCTCACGTAGGGCACGTACATCACGTTGGTGCGATTTTCGGCAATTTTCTCCATCCCCCGGTGCAAATAGCCCAAAACAGGCTCGCAATCAACTACGTCTTCGCCGTCTAGGGTGACGATTAACCGGAGTACCCCGTGCATGGATGGGTGGTGCGGTCCCATGTTGAGCACCATTGGTTCGGTTCTAGTCTCAATTCTTGACATAATTGGTAATTGGGGATTGGTAATTGCTAATTGGTAATTGGTCATTAGTCATTAGTCAGTAGCAACAAATTTTCTAACTTTGGACTGAGGACTGAGAACTGAGAACTCATAACTAATGACTACTGACTGCTGACTATTATTGATTTTTGTTTCGCTGTTATAGATTATGAAGGATATCGAGCTTTCTGAGAAGGACACCCCTGGATTAGATGTCAGTATTGACAGCTATCACGTTCCAGTTTTGGGTCCTGAGTTAATTGCGGGTTTGGGGGTGCGCCCCGGCGGCCACTATTTGGACGCGACGCTTGGGGGGGGTGGACACACTGGTTTGATTTTGGCGGCGGCGGCTGATGTGACAGTGGTGGCGATCGACCGTGATGAACAGGCTATCCGTTTTTGCCAAACTCGATTTGCTAATGCTCCCGTAGAGTTTTGGCATGGCAATTTTGCGGAATATCAGTCGCCTGATGCCACATTTGATGGTATCATAGCAGACTTAGGCGTTAGCTCGGCTCAGTTCGATACACCGGAACGTGGCTTTAGTTTTCGCCATCCAGCTCAGTTAGATATGCGTATGAACCAGCAGCAATCTTTGACCGCAGAAGAGATTATCAATCACTGGGACGAAGTTAAGCTAGCAGATATTATTTATAAATATGGCGAGGAGCGACTGTCGCGGCGCATCGCGCGACGGATTGTGCAGGGGCGTCCCTTTGAAAGTACAACCGAACTGGCTAGTGCGATCGCTAGCAGTTTCCCACCCAAGCAGCGGAATGGCAGAATCCATCCAGCTACTCGTACTTTCCAAGCTTTAAGGATAGCTGTTAACTCCGAACTCGCGGCTCTAGACACTTTCCTCCACCAAGCGCCCAGGTGGTTAAAACCCGGTGGAAGGCTCGGAATTATTACTTTTCACAGTCTGGAAGATAGACCGGTCAAGCACCAACTCCGAGGCACAGACTGTTTGCAGGTACTGACAAAAAAGCCGATCGGACCACAATCTGAAGAAATCTCTAGAAATCCCCGCTCTCGTTCTGCTAAGCTCAGACTGGCAGAAAAATTAACTTGATACGGCAGTAAGGGGCGTGCACAACGCGAATTAGTAATGGTTAAACAAGAGCCAACAGCTTCACAAACAATAGTTAAATAGTGAGACTGGCTGGAAAAATAGGGCGCTGCTGGGCCCGAATTTACGCCTGTGGACAAGTTGCGAGCCGACTCCCTTGGTTGAAGCAGGAAGCAGACCCTCTAGAATTTACTTCTAGTTGAATGGTGAAGCTGAGATAAGTTTAACCAAGTTTTGTATAGCAGTAGATGACAATTTCCAAACTAAGGCGAGGTCAGGTAAGACCACGACCGGATTTAAGTTCCGAATATCCTTGTGGTATCACTAACATGGCACTGACCTATCAAAACCGAAGCCCCCTAACTGATTCGCCTCCGTCGCATCAGCCTAGGGTATTTCACAAACAGCTAGTTTTAGACCTGATTAATTCGCCTAGGAGTAGGGAATAGCATGAGTCGGGGAGATGGAAGCAAACTGAAACTAATGGTAGTCGATGACGAACCCGACAACTTGGATTTGCTGTACCGGACGTTTCGACGCGACTTTCAGGTTTACAAAGCAGATAGCGCCCTCACCGCCCTGGAAGTTTTAGACGCACAGGGCGAAATGGCGGTGATTATCTCAGACCAAAGGATGCCAGAAATGAATGGCACCGAATTTTTGGGGAAAACTGTCGAGCGTTTTCCTGATACGATTCGGATTCTGCTGACGGGATACACGGATGTTGAAGACTTGGTAGAGGCAATCAACTCAGGTCAAGTTTTCAAATACATCACCAAACCTTGGAATCCTGAAGAGCTCAAATTAGTCATCAATCAAGCGTCGGAAACTTACAAATACTATAAGCAACGAAGCGTCGAACTCCGTCGCGCTTTACGCAAAGAATCTCTGTTTAATGAGGTGATGAGCGTGATTCGTGGATCGCTAGATTACTCTAGTATGGTACAAACTATTGTCCAAACTGTTGGTCAAACTTTTGAGGCAAACTACTGTATGCTACGGCCGGTAGAGGGCGATCGGCTATTGCCGAGCACCTTCCCCTACCAATCCCAAACAGCCGAACCCAACATTTTTTCTTTTGATGAAAATTTGCTAGTCCAAGCCGTAGCCAGCCGTCAAACTCAACTGCACCAAACCAGTCAAAATCCGGGCAATTCAGTTCAGATGGCTGTGCCACTGACTTACCAGCAAGAAATCTTGGCGGTACTGGCTCTGTGCCAGCAGGGCGGTACTAATCCTTGGTCGTCGGAAGATATAGAGTTAATAGAAGGTGTGGCGGCTCAAGCTGCTCTGGCCCTGTCTCAAGCCAAACTATATCAGCGGACTCTAGATTTGGCCAAGCAGATGCAAAATGAGTTGGAGGTGGCTCGCCAAATCCAAACAAACTTATTGCGTCAAAGTTGGCCAGATTTTGAAACTGTCAGGGTGCAAGCTTGTTGCTATCCCGCCCGCGAAGTAGGAGGTGACTTTTTTGAGGTCTACGTCCACTCTCAAGGGGATATTTGGATAGCTGTGGGAGATGTTTCCGGTAAGGGTGTTCCGGCTGCTCTATTTATGGCTAGTGCTATTTCGGTGATGCGGCGGGAACTCAGCCAAGAAATTTCTCCTGAACCCAGCCAAGTCATGACGAACATGAATAGTAGTATGGCAGATGATCTAATTGGCAACAACCATTTTATTACAATGGTTGTGGCTCGTTACACACCATCGACGGGACACCTGGCTTTTGCTAATGCCGGTCACATTTATCCGATAGTTTGGTCTCACTCAGAGGTGAAAGCTCAAGCCGCTAGCGGTTCCACACCAGTAGAACCCAATTTCCTGAAAGCTCGTGGCATTCCCTTGGGGATACTGCCAGTTTGGAAGGGTAAAGGGGGTACGATCGAATTAAAGTCAGGAGATGTATTTCTGCTGACGAGTGATGGGATTACTGAAGCTACTGTCATGACTGAGGCTGTTCCCGGAGGAGAACAAACTCGTTCTATGCTACAACAAGAGGGGCTTTGGGAACTCTTGATTCAGGAGCCTGGTTCCTTTAACTTGGACAATTTGTTGGCTTACATCCGAGCGGACAATCCAGTTCAGGAAGATGACCAAACTATACTCTCTCTGGAGGTTCTCTGAATCTGTCAACTACCCCGACCATCAGTCGGGGACTTCAGGTATCAACCACTGAAGCCTTTTGTTGACAGCTCACAGATTACAGACTCTTTACTGGGCCAGAGGCGAGAGTTATAGAAGTAGTGCGTCAACGCCTAACTCTTAACTGATACTTTTTGATGAATGTTTTCAGAGAAAGTGTATTGCCTCGATCGCCCGGTATCTAGTATCCTCCGTGTACCAGCAAATATTCACGCCAAATAAATCAGGCGCGTCGTATTTCATCCCTGGTCTGAAGACACAGGATTTCTAAACTTACAGGATTTTTGTATGAATACTGAGCTTCACGTACCAAGCGACTTGCGGTTTTTGACAATTGTTGAAAACTGGCTGCTGAGCAGTTTGGAAGTTGAGCTAGGTGAGCACGTCGATTGGCCACGTCAATCGAATCGTTTGCGCTTGGTGCTAGCAGAAGCCTATTCCAACGTCATCCGCCATGCTCACAAAGACCAACCTGAGTTGCCAGTGTTAATTCGCTTAAATTTAAAAAATCGAGACATTGGTTTAGAAATTTGGGATTACGGTAAAGGTTACGCCATGAATACTTACAATCCCCCACGTCCTGAAGCTAAACAGGAAAGCGGCTACGGCTGGCTGATTATGAGCAGACTGATGGACCGGGTGGACTACACTTTGCAAATAGATGGTCGCAACTGTTTGAAATTGGAAGCGAGTTTACCCGACAAATCTTAATTGGTTTAATTGGTAACAGGTTATTGATAATAAATTATTGATAACAGGTTATTGGTAATAATCAACAACTAACGACTAACACATCGCAACTAGGAACCAACAATCAACAAGTAAAAAATCAAACTAAGCAGTAACAAATGATTAGTGACTACTACTTTTTAGATTAGTTGGTCAGCAAAATACCCAGAGCCCGGACTTCTTAAAAAAGTCTGGGTTCTGAAGTATTTAAGTAGAAAAAAGAAGGAAGACTATTGCTACAGTAATACCATTTCTCTAAAATCGTGCAACAATCTTTGACCCCCCCTAACCCCCCCTTATAAAGGGGAGGGACAAGACTACTGTTGCATTCTTTTTTAAAATTGGTATAAGCTTTTGGGCTATCTGTAGATTAGGCTTAATTAAGTGGATTTACTGAGGATATGGAGCCTACAACTTGGTGAAGGGGCGCAGGCTTAGCAATTCTTGAGGAGAAGCTAAGAGCTTGACAGTCGCAGAAACAATAGCTGGTTGAGAATTCAATATAAACAACCATTTTACATTGACCCTAAATACAGCAGTTTGTACCAGCCCGTTAACTTGAACTTGAATGTTGCCGTCCTCTAAGGTTTGACTCAGGCCCTGCTGCGGATTGAGCTTCATTCCTAGGGCTTCTGTTTTTAAGTAGGTGGCGATCGCACTTTTGCCGACAATCGGATCTGCAAAGGGTGCATGGAGAACGCCCTCAGCATCAAACAAACTAGCCGTTGCTTCAAAATCTCCCCTGTTGAAAGTTTCAAAGTATCCCAGAACCGCTGGCTCAGGAATAGCGCTCAAGCCGATCGCTTCAGTTAACATAAATGGAGTGGTTGCCATCGTAAAAATCAGAATTTTAGCTAGACAGACGGGAATCCCCACACTATACCGTCTCGGTTAGTGTGGGATGAAAGGCGTGTGAGGTGAGGATTCCATCTGTTCACAATCTCAAAGCATAGCTTTGAGGAGTGGGCGGATGGATGACGAGACCAACAAATCCTGGTAAAATAATACTAACAAAAAACGGCAATTCAATGAAGGCGACATATCAGTACAAGTTCTATCCCGACACTAATCAAAAGCTAGCTCTCAACCAATGGCTCAGAATTTGCCGTTATTGGTACAATCGCCAATTGGGAGATCGTTTTGATTGGTGGGAAATGAACCGTACTGCTATCAATGCTTGTCCCTTAAAAACCAGTATTGCGGCTCCCAGAGAAAAGCCTAACTACTACTGCCAAAAACAACAGTTACCCATTCTCAAAAAAGATTTGGTTAAAGTCTTTCATAGTGGTGAGTTATTAGACTTTAAGCAAGTCGATTCAACGATTCTGCAAGACGTTTCCAAACGAGTCGAACGAGCTTTTGAGAGGTTTATTGTCGGTGACAGCAAAGGTGGGCGATCGGGTAGACCCAGATTCAAAACTGAAGCCGACTACCGAACAATGACTTTGGCAACGGCTAGCGACGATTGGATTAAATTAATTCGTAAGAATTGGATTTACATTCGATTGCCAAAACTAGGGGTAATAAAGGTGCGGATGCACCGCACCATCCCCGATGGTTTAACCATTAAACAAGTGAGTGTCACTAGGAAAGCCGACGGTTGGTTCCTCCAATTAATACTTGAAGACACTTCTGTGCCTGAATTGACACCGGATAAAATTGCTCCCACTTGGGAGAATTCAATCGGTTTAGATGCAGTGTTACACGAAGATGTTTATCTAGCGACATCTGAGGGTGAGAAATTACCTTCCCTCAAGCCACTCCGAAAGAATCAAGCTAAATTAGACCGCATTTCCCTGAAGCGGAATCAACGAAAAAAAAGGTCTAAAGCCCGACGAAAGTTGGCAAAAAAAGAGGCGAGACAGCATCAAAAGATTGCGCGTTGTCGCCAAGACTTTCATTATAAAACAGCTCACAAATTAGTCAGAACGGGAGCTAAGTTCTTCTTCCATGAAGACTTAAACCTCAAAGGTTTAACTAAAAGAAACAAGGTTAAACAAGATGAGGATGGGAAATATTTACCCAATGGGCAATCCGCTAAATCTGGATTGAATAAATCCTGGCTGGATGCAGCTTTTGGGCAATTTTTTACGACGCTGAGCTACATAGGAGAAAAAACTGGGGCAGTCGTCGTTTCACAAAAACCTGCTTACACCTCAATGCTTCTGTGTTATCGGAATGAAATGGTTTTCACCGATTGCAATATTCGAGAGTATTGGGATGAGCAAAATTCTTTGATGGTAGATCGCGATCTTAATGCTGCGATTAACCTAAAAAGACTGGGGTTGGACATTTTCCCCAGTATAAAACGCCCTAGTGGGAATCTTTCTATAGTAGGAACTATGGATAAAGCGTACCAGAAGGAAATCTTACATACCCTTCATCGGGCTGTTAAGAAGCCCACATCATAATCTGTACTCAGATTTGATGTGGGAGTATGTCACATTAATCTATCTAATATACTCATTCTGTTTGTGGCAGCAACTCCCTCAAAAGATGTGACATATCTCCGACCCATAATACGGATATACGAAAAATCACTTCCCCCCAAAGGGGGAAAGTGCCATAGAAGTCGGAAGAATGGGATGGAAGTGCGATGGGGTTTCAGTTTTGACTAACAAAACTGAAATATTCTACTTACGCATCAAGTTCAGCAATTCTTTCGGAGATGCCAACAAATCGATCGCCACAAAGAAAATTTGACCTTGAGGATCGAGCAAAAAGCGCCACGCAATGTTCATACCCACATTCGAGCCAAACCAAGGAGTTTCGACTTTACCAGTCACTTTCACTTGGCGGTAACCATCTTCTGCGGGTTCCGATAAACCTCGCTCCGGCATCATTTTGAGTCCGACACACTCTTCCCGCATATAATTGAGGATAGCTTCGCGACCCACAATCGGCTTTTGGAAAGGTGGTTGCAGAGCACCTTCTTCGGCAAATAAAGCGACAGCAGGGGTAAAGTCGAAGGCATTCATGTTGTCAATGTAGCTGAGCACAGTCTGCTCGCTGATACCTTCAATCTGGGTTTTAACGCGCTGTTCAGCAGCGGTAGGAGTGCTGCGAGGAGCTGAGCGTTTGCCGTACTCTTGGCTGAAATCTGGGTCATAGCCCATGTGAACTACGGTATTACGCAGTACGGTAATTTGCTGACCGGGATCGAGTTTTTTGAGGGTTTCAAGGACTTGAGTGGCTTCGGGAGACATTTGATAGCCTGCGGGAATTGGAGCGACAAGGCCTTGTTTCATCAATTGTCCTAGTTCGTACCAGAAACCGAGTTTGGTGTTGACGCGCAAGGATGTGTAGATGCGGCCGATGGTGGTGTCAGCATTGCTAGCCAGGTCAAACATGGTTTTGCTTTGAGCAGCCGGCGACATTTGCTTAATTTCAGTGAGTATGCCTTCGACAAGGGCCATACTGGCTACTCCGGGAGCGGCTGCGGTGATGGTAGTACCCATTTCGGTGTAGGCATACCACAATAGTGCCAGTTGGTCTTCAACGCTGAGCTTGTAGAACGCTTCCGTGGTAGCCGGAACAACGCTCGCAATCTCGGTGTTGGAAAAAATAGATTGAGCCGATTGAATACTAACTGCCATAGGTATTTTTTGAGATTCGCGATTTTAGTGAGGAGGGGTCCCAAGCGAACCTTGATCCCCTTCCTTAGAATTATGTAACGTTTTTGACCAATTACAAATCAAATTTTTGAATATCAAGATTATGAAACTATGATAATTCTTGATCCTAAACTGGTCGATCTTACTAGACTAATTGCACAAATTGTGATATCTTACTTTTTCTTATGAATGCATTAATAAATAGCAATCTAATTAAGCAAAAATGCTTAGATTTGGGATTTAATAAGGTGGGGATAGCCTTGGTAAACGAGGGGAATGATGAGGAGTCTCAAAGATTGCAGGCATGGTTGGATCGAGGCTATCAAGGTGATATGGGATGGATGGCAAACCCGAAACGACAGGATATTCGCACTCTGATGCCAGAAGTAAAGTCCTTAATATGTGTTGCTATCAACTACTACACGCCTCATCAACGTCCCGAAAGCCCCGAATATGCGAAAATTTCTCGCTACGGCTGGGGACGGGATTATCATAAAATCCTGCACAAAAAACTGAAGGTGTTGGCAGATTGGGTGCGATCGCAAGGTGAAGGCATCGAAGCGCGGTATTATGCTGATACCGGGCCAATTCAGGATAAGGTGTGGGCGCAACGGGCTGGGATTGGCTGGATTGCCAAAAATGGTAATGTAATTTCGCGGGAATACGGTTCTTGGGTGTTTTTGGGCGAAGTTTTGACGAATCTGGAGTTAGTACCAGATTCTGGGCATACTCAACATTGCGGTACTTGCACTCGCTGCATTGAGGCGTGTCCTACGGAGGCAATTACTGAGCCTTTTGTCGTTAATGCCGATCGATGTATAGCGTATCATACGATCGAGAATCGATCCGAAAAATTGCCAGACCAAATAGCCTCTAATTTACAAGGTTGGGTAGCAGGTTGTGACATTTGTCAAGATGTTTGTCCTTGGAATCAGCGTTTTGCTAACCCAACAGATATGTCAGAATTTGAGCCTTATCCTGAAAATATAGCGCCGACACTGACGGAATTAGCAGAAATTTCTGATGAAGAATGGAACCGGAGATTTACAGCTTCGGCATTGCGGCGAATTAAACCAGAAATGCTGCGACGAAATGCGAAGGCAAATCAAATTAATAGTTAGTTGGGAATTGGGAATTGGGAATTGGGAATTGGGAATTGGGAATTGGGAATTGGGAATTGGGAATTGGGAATTGGGAATTGGGAATTGGGAATTGGGAATTGGGAATTGGGAATTGGGAATTGGGAATTGGGAATTGGGAATTGGGAATTGGGAATTGGGAATTGGGAATTGGGAATTGGGAATTGGGAATTGGGAATTGGGAATTGGGAATTGGGAATTGGGAATTGGGAATTGGGAATTGGGAATTGGGGGAATTGGGAATTGGGAATTGGGAATTGGGAATTGGGGGAATTGGGAATTGGGAATTGGGAATTGGGAATTGGGAATTGGGAATTGGGAATTGGGAATTGGCACTTCGACTACGCTCAGTCAACCAATTGACGACTGCTTGCTATACAATACCAATGCCTGATGCCTGATGCCCGATGCCCCATGCCCTATGACCCATGCCCTATGCCCACAACATAGTTTAAATGATCAAAGTAATTATTTTTGATTTTGACGGTACTTTAGCAGATACAATCGATGTTCTTCTGAGCATCACCAACCGTTTGTCAGCAGAATTTGGCTTTAAGTCGGCAACCAAAGAGGAACTAGCTCAATTGAGCACTTTAACTCCTTGGCAACTCCTAACATATTCGGGTATTTCTCTTTTCAAATTACCCCTACTGATTAGAAAATTAAAAGCAGAGTTGCGCAATGAAATTGCCAATATCCAATTGTTTGCCGGAATTAAAGAAGTTTTATTAGAATTGAAAACTCAAGGTTTCACACTGGGAATTATTACGTCTAATTCTAGAGAAAATGTCTTGGTGTCAATGAAAAATAATGGTTTAGAGGGCGTTTTTGATTTTATTGATTCTGCAACAACTTTTGGTAAACACAAAATTATTTATCGCTGGCTAAGACGAGAAAACTTTAATCCAGAACAAGTAGTTTATGTCGGAGATGAAGTTAGAGATATAGAGGCGGCTAAAAGAACGGGAATTAAAGTAATTGCTGTAACTTGGGGTTTTAATTCTCAGTCAGCTTTGGCTGCAAGCAGTCCAGATTTTTTGATTGAACATCCAGCAGAATTGATACCAATTATAGATAAATGGGAATAATGTAATGCTATTTTTCAGAATATTACAAAAAGTTAAGTAGTGAGAACTTTGTCGGCGATCGCTTGAAAAGCTCGATGGAGCCTGATATAAAAATGAAGAGCAAGACTTGTTTGTTCATTCACAAAATAGGAGCAGCCTTATGTCAGCTTTAGAAACTTTCTTGACTTTTAGTTTGGCTTCAACCTGTGCAGTCGCAGTTTTAGCAACTTGGTTACGCTTCACAAACCCTCCTTCCGATGCAAAACGCGGCTAGAAGGAAGAAGGCCCTTCGACTACGCTCAGGGAACGCTTCAGGAAGAAGGCCCTTCGACTCCGCTCAGGGAACGCTTCAGGAAGAAGGCCCTTCGACTACGCTCAGGGAACGCTTCAGGAAGAAGGAAGAAGCTTGATTAATAGGACTTTTTTTGACATTCGTTAACCTTTTAAGGTGCGCGTCGCGCACCTTACCTTAATTTTCTAAGACAAGAATTCGCGCGGATCAGTGACATACCCAGTCAAAGCAGAGGCGGCGGCTGTATAAGGCGAAGCGAGATAAACTTGAGCTTCCTTATTTCCCATCCTGCCGGGGAAATTTCGGTTAGTTGTAGACACACAAATTTCGGGTTCGTTCATTCGCCCAAAAGTGTCTTTTGGCCCGCCCAAACAAGCGGCGCAAGAAGGTGCTGCTGGTTCGATGCAGCCGGCGGCTAGGAAGATTTCCGACAGGGTTTGACCATCGTATTTTGTGGTAAACATATCTTCGTAAACTTTCTGAGTTGCTGGCACTAAATAAGTCGGGACTTTGACTTGATTTCCTTTGATAATTCGCGCTGCATTCAAAAAGTCGGAGGTTTTGCCGCCGGTGCAGGAACCGATGTAAACTCGATCGATCTTGACATCGCGACAATTCCGTGCTAAATCCCGGTTGTCGGGAGAATGCGGTTTGGCGACTACGGGTTCTAATTGGGTGACATCATAGGTGCGATCGCTATAAAATTTAGCATCATTATCGCTGCAAAATACCTCAAAGGGCACATTAGTCCGAGCACTGACGTAATCCAAGGTTGTTTTGTCAGCGGCCACCGTGCCGTTTTTGCCACCACCTTCAATCACCATATTGCATAGCGTCATCCGTTCTTCCATCGTCAAACGGTCAACTGTATCGCCGCCAAATTCCATGGCGCGATAGTTGGCACCGGCAACGCCGATATCACCAATAATTTGCAAAATCAGGTCTTTTGCTAACAAATAATCTGGTAATTCACCGTTGAATATAAACCGCATGGTGGCCGGAACTTTGATTAACAGTTTACCGGTTCCCAAGATAAAAGCTGCGTCTGTATTGCCGATGCCGGTGGCAAATTGTCCGAAAGCGCCGGCATTGCAGGTGTGGGAATCTGTACCGAATAAGACTTCGCCTGGTCGTGTGTGTCCTTCTTGGGCGAGGGCGATGTGGCAAACGCCTTTGTAGTCGGGATTTGCTTTAAAGTTCGATCGATCCGTGATGTCGTAAAAGTATTTTATCCCTTGTTCCTGGGCAAAATCCCGCAGAATATCGACGTTGCGATTAGCACGTTCATCGTTGGTGAAAATGTAGTGGTCGGGAATGAGTACGATTTTGTCTGGATTCCAGACTTTAGCATTTTCGCCGAATTCCTTTTTGAATACGCCAATAGTGCCGGGGCCGCAGACATCGTGGGTCATCAATACATCGGTTTGTACCCAAATGTTTTCTCCAGGCTCAACTTTGGTGCGCCCTGATGCTTTGGCTAATATTTTTTCGGTGAGAGTCATTCCCATAGTGCGATCGCCTTTTTTTTGATTAGATGCTACATATTGTAATTGTAAGCGAACCATTCGTAGTTACTGAAAGTACAAGTTAAAGAAATAGCAAAATATCCGGTTTGAGTCTGGATGGCTGTGTAGTCTCGCTTATCTCTGAAATTAGAGGGCTTTATATGAATTTGTCAAAATTGTTATTGGGAACCAGCCTCAGTTTAGCAACATTTATTGGTTTGAGCACAAAGGCGATCGCCACGAATCCTCAAAATTTTCCTCAAACCTATGTAGCACAGCAACCTAATTGCAAAAATTCCCAAACTCAAAGCGAGTTAAACATTTGTTCGGCAGTAGACTATCAGCGCGCCGACAAACAACTGAATCTAATTTACAATCAAGTCCGCAATCTTGTTTCTGCCAATCATCGCTCACAACTAATTATAGCACAAAAAGCTTGGATTTCCTTTCGCGATGCCGATTGCAAATTTGCCCAAAGTGCATTTGCAGGTGGCACAATAGCACCGTTAATTACTAATAACTGTCGGACAGATTTGACTAAAAAGCGGGTCTCGGAATTGAACAGTTATCTACAAAACCAGATGCCTCAGCCGAAAAGTCGCAATTATCAAACAGTCGATCGCAAATTAAATCAAGTTTATCAAAATACGATCGACAATCTTTCTGTCTCCCGTCAATCTCAACTCAAGATAGCACAAAGAGCCTGGATTAGTTTCCGTGATGCTAACAGCAAATTTGAGAGTTATCTATCTAATGGTGACAGCAAACTTTCCTTGATTCGGATGACCGAAGATAGAACTCAAGATTTAGTTAATTTTTCCCAGCAAGGTCGTTAGAATATTGGGAATTGGGCATTGGGAATTGGGCATTGGGCATTGCTAATCCTTAGTGATAACTTAACATCAAACCAACGGTATTTCTTGTTTGTATTTAAGTCTAGATCCCCCTAGCCCCCCTTAATAAGGGAGGGACAAGAAATCTTCTCAAAGTCCCCCTTATTAAGGGGGATTTAGGGGGATCTAGACTAGACTGAAAGCGACATTTATTATGGGTTTCAGTTTTAAGTTATCACCATTCCCAATTCGCTATTCCCCTAGATTCAATTTTGCCAATCCCAAATAACGAATACCTTCCGGTGTCACATCAAACCGACAAGGCAAAATCTCTACACCTACATTTATAGCCTGTCTGAACAATTCTCCGTAAAGGCGATCGGCACTATCCCCAGGCGCAAAATCTGTACAATCTCCACGATTAATAAAATACAGCATTACAGCCCTAGAACCCAGCCGCACCACTTCCATCAATTCCCTCAAATGTTTTTGTCCCCTCTCTGTAACTGTATCAGGAAATAAAGCCAATTCTTCCTTCGCCCAAGTTGTATTTTTAACTTCTATAAAAATAGAATTATCCTCACCAGTTAGCACAAAATCTACCCTACTTTTTTTATCTTGACCATACACAACTTCCGGTTGAATAACACTGTAATTACCCAACTCAGGAAACAATCGCAATTGCAAAGCTAACTTAATCACTCTATTGGGCAATCCCGTATTAACTCCCACCCAAGTTGGTACAGTATCGCACACTTTAATTAATTCCCAAGTATAAGCTAACTTGCGTTTAGGATTATCGCTGGGAGATACAAACACGGGATTACCGGGAAGATAAACATCAGTCATCGGGCCAGTATTCGGACAGTGGGCGGTGATAATTTCTCCCGAATCTAGTTCAATGTCTGCAAAAAATCGCTTGTATCGTTTAATTAAAATACCCGGCAACAGAGGTGGATAGGTGTAAATAAAATCGCTCATCATTTATCGCTAATTAGTGATTTGTTGGCAGTCATCAATATACCAGTCATCAGCAAAATGTGTAAGTCCTAGGTAATTGATAAGAGATTTTTTATGAATTCATGGTACTATAGTCAACATTTCCGATTAAACTAAGTGAAACCTTTCACTGTTAGCGTTTTTAACCCTTTGTGTCCCAATTACAAAAGCCCTCTCGTTCCCTAGCTGGAATTGCCGGCATTGTCGCAGTCGCCACTTTGATTAGCAAAGTCTTTGGCTTAGTGCGCCAAATCGCGATCGCCGCAGCCTTTGGAGTCGGTGTCGCCGTCGATGCTTACAACTACGCCTACGTCATCCCCGGTTTCTTATTTATTTTACTCGGAGGTATAAACGGGCCGTTTCACAGCGCGATCGTCAGTGTTTTAGCCCGTCTGGATAAAAAAGAAGCAGCACCTCTAGTTGAAACTATCACCACTTTAGTCGGTGGTTTGCTACTGTTAGTAACAGTCGCTTTAATTATTTTTGCCGATCCGATGATCGATTTGGTAGCACCGGGATTAAGTAGAACAGCAGAAGGTTTAGAAATAAAAGCGATCGCCATTCAACAATTTCGGATTATGGCACCGATGGCATTACTTTCAGGTTTAATCGGCATTGGTTTTGGCACTCTTAATGCTGCCGATATGTACTGGCTTCCTTCCATTAGCCCCTTATTTTCCAGTGTGGCACTCATCGGCGGTTTAGGGATTCTGGCGCTACAACTCGGAGACAAAATTATTCAACCACAATACGCATTAATGGGTGGTTTAGTATTAGCTTGGGGCACTCTCGCGGGAGCAATTTTGCAGTGGTTAGTGCAACTAGCAGCGCAGTGGCGTGCAGGTTTGGGAAAATTGCGTTTGCGGTTTAATTTTAAACGTCCTGGAGTGCAAGAAGTAGTTAAGGTGATGGTTCCGGCTACTTTATCATCAGGAATGTTGCAAATTAATGTCTACACAGACCTATTTTTCGCATCCTACATCCCTCAAGCTGCATCTGCGATGGGGTATGCGGGCTTGTTGGTAATGACACCTTTAGGCATCATTTCTAATGTAATTCTCGTGCCATTTTTGCCAATATTTTCTCGCCTCACGGAACCCGCAGATTGGCCGGAATTAAAAGATAAAATTCGTCAAGCTTTGATTTTAACTGCCCTGACAATGATGCCCTTGAGCGCTTTAATGGTGACACTGGCTAAGCCGATTGTGCGGGTTGTTTATGAACGCTATGCTTTTAGTCAATCAGCTTCTGAGTTTGTCACACCGATATTGATTGCTTACAGTATTGGAATGTTTGTGTATTTAGGGCGCGATGTTTTGGTGAGGGTATTTTATGCTTTGGGAGATGGAGAAACGCCTTTTCGCATCAGTATTATAAATATTTTTTTGAATGGCTTGTTGGATTATTTGTTAGTAGGAGCTTTTGGTGCACCGGGATTAGTTTTAGCCACAGTTTCAGTGAATCTGGTTTCGATGATTATGTTTTTGTACTTATTAGATAAAAAGCTGGGTGGGCTACCTTGGCGACAGTGGAGTTTGCCATTTCTGGGATTAGCTTCTGGGAGTTCTCTCACGGCTTTTGTGGCGTTGGCGACTCTGCAAGGATGTCAAAGAGTTTTAGGTACAGAAGGTTTGGTAATTCAATTGGTGGAGTTGGGTGTCGCAAGTTTGGCTGGGCTAGGAGTTTTTGCGGTGTTTGTTAGTCAGATGAAATTGCCGGAAGTTGATATGTTTGTCGATCGCCTTCGGGGACGTTTTGGCAAATAGATATCCGAAATTTGTGGCCGATTCAAGCAATCAACAAAAGCGCGAGAGTCCTTCATTACAAAAAACATCGTAAAGGGATCTCGCCCTTAAACCCAAACCAACACTCCGAAGCGTTCCAAAGCGCCTATCCGCCACCATCAGCGGTTAAAGTTCCAAAGTAATTAACTGAGCAATTTCATCCGTCTGAAAACCCAAAGCCATCGGCTTTTGCACTCCCGGAATCACCTGCACATCATACAGTTCCGTGACAATCCCTTCAAACCGCAACCAATGAACGATCGCCCCTGTATTCAAATCTATCACCATCATCCCACACCGAGCCTCAGCATCTTTAGCTACCAACAACTCATCCAATTCTAAACCGCTAAAAGTATTGTCACCGCCCCTCGGTTTCGACAATCCAACAATCGCCCAATTTTTCCAAAAAGCCAGCCCTCGTAAATAGCCGGGACAAAACGCGATCGCCTGAAATTTCCCTGTCTCTAAATCCACATAACCAAATTCCCCTCGGCCCGAATTCAACAACCACAATTTATCCTGATACCAGCGAGGAGAATGCGGCATCGACAATCCCGTAACAATAATATCATTAGATGCGACATCAATCACTATACCGCCGTTTTTTCGGCGATCGCGCCAGCCATCCACCACATCCGACTGACTCGAAGCCGTGACATATTTCGCCTCCCCATCCACCATCGCCAAACCGTTCAGGTGACAGCGGTCTTCATTGATATACTGTGAAATAAACGGCGGTTTCCATAAAGGTTTGCAACTGTGGCGATCGCTCAAAGTAGCGATACAATTAAACAACGTGCTAATGAAAATTATTTGATTATTTTTATCGACAGCGATATCGTGAATGTCGATATCTCCTGTAGTAAAGCCGATTCCTGGTATATATAATTTATCGTATCCTTGGTATAATTTCCCGGATTATAAGACATTATCTAATTGCCAAAGTTGATATTTTGAACTTAAATAAAGGCGTTCCGGCGTGGAGAAAAGTCCCATAGCGCGATCGAATATTCGCCAAAAAGCCGAGATTCTGTTAGTTTCTGGCGCAGCACCGATTAACATCAACCTGCTGGTTTGATAGGTAGTACAAGCCAGACTAATTTGTTGTTGGGTTAACCAAGATGGCAAATCGCGATCGCCAAAAATCTCGTGTTCGTGTACTGTATTGACATTTGTGCGATCGTCCTTCATAGAATCTGAAGACATATACTTAATCTATCCTAAATGTAACGCTATAGCTTGTAATATCGACATCACCTCAGTCATGCTCAATTAGGAAAATTAGTTTCTAGCCAACTGGATAAATCAGCTAAACTAGATAGATCGAAAATAGCCTCACCTAATGCCGATAATTGTTCTGAGGATAGTCGTAACAAACTCTCTTCTATTTCTTGATTTAGTTCCCCTAATTGCCGTTGCAATAGGCGTTTAATCAGATTTATTTGACCTCTTTGTTCGCCAATTTGTTCGCCAATTTGTATGCCTTCAGCCCGCCCTTCAGTTCGCCCTTCAGCCAGCCCTTCAGCCAGCCCTTCAGCCAGCCCTTCAGTTCGCCCTTGGGCCCGTCCTTGGGCCTTACCCAACTCGATCGCACCTATTCGTTCTCGTTCAAACTGTTCCCGCTTTTCCAAATCATCTATTTCCTCTAAACTGAGATTTACGCGATCGGCAATGGTAAAAGCCTTCTCAATTTCCGGTACAATTGACATAGATGCTGGCACCACCTCTAAATCCGGTGCTTTGCGTAAAAAATAAAGCCATTTATCCGTAATATTCGTCAACTCTTCCAGCGTTTTATTAAACTTAGGCAACTCCACAAACACTAATTTTAACGGACTATGCTGATAATTCAGTAGTAACTCATCCTCCTTCAGCATAAATTGTGAAATCACTTTACTATGTTCATCAAACATGATAAAATCTGTCACCGCCACACCGATAGCAGCTCTCAATTCTGGATAAACTTCCCCTAACTTCAGTTGATTCACATACATTTTCGCTGTATTATAAAGAATCCTCTTCCCAAAAGCAGGCACATTAAATGCCTGCATTTCAATCAACACATTTTCCCCATTATTCAAGAGAGCTTTCACATCAAAATAAGTCGTTTTTAAACCAGAAATTCTACCGGGTGCGTAGGGGTCGATAATTTCCAAAGAAGTGATGAAAGTCTCACCTTGATAGACAATTGCATTCAGGAAACTAATTAAAATATCTTGACTTTGATCGGAACCAAAGATTTTTTTAAAGGCGTAGTCAGTTTTGGGGTTAATGAATTTCATAGTGTCATAACCATTTCCGTTTAATTCGGAATTATATCATAATATTTTTTGTAGGGGCGGGTTCACCCACAATAATTGCCTGAAACCAACAATCTCGTAAACCCGCCCCCACCCAACCAGAAATCGCCATCTACCTCTTGAATGTAGGGGCGGGTTCACCCACAATAATTGCCTGAAACCAACAATCTCGTAAACCCGCCCCCACCCAACAACCTATTGACAATCAAAAAGAGCCTTGTTAGGTTATTAATGTCAAAAATTTGGGTTTTCATCTGTCCCAAGATAGATAGTAGGGTGCGTCAGTACCGCAGCTTTTCCCATTAAGTGTAAGTCTTCGCTCCTGACGCACCCTACAAGCTCAACTACAAACCACTATACCTAAAGCACAACCCATGATAACTCTACCTCAAGTTAACCGCACCCCAAAAAAAAAAATTTGAATTGGGATTTTTGCTCTAGCAAAAATCCCAATTCAATCATCATCATTGACCCCACAATACCTGATAGCCACCACATAGCAAGCGGCATCAAACCAGGCACTGCCACCTACATCCTCAAAAGCCAGCCTAATGCCATAGAGCAAATCACCACAATCCTAGCTCAGCATACAGGCATCGAATCCCTACACATCATCTCCCACGGCAGCCCCGGCAACCTGCACTTAGGCGCAACAGAACTAAATAGCAATAACCTAGAAAATTTCAGCCCCCAAATCAAACAGTGGGGAAATGCCCTCACCCAAAACGCCGACATCCTATTATATGGATGCGAAGTAGCCGCAGGAGAAATCGGTCAAAATTTCCTCAAGCGACTAAGTGAAATCACAGGTGCAGACATCGCCGCCTCAGCCACCCTCACCGGCAGTGCCGAATTAGGAGGAGACTGGAACTTAGAAGTAAAAACAGGTCCGATAGAAGCAACAGTACCATTTAACGCCAATGCCCTCAAAACCTACAGGGGCGTGCTAGGCTTCGCCCCCAAAGTTGACTTCACAACTGGCGGTACCCCCGAATCCGTCCGCATCGGCGACATCAACGGCGACGGCAAACCTGACTTAGCAACGGCGAACCTCAACAGCAGCACCGCCTCCATCCTGCTGAACACTACCGCTACAGGAGCCACCACCCCCACCTTCAACCCTAAAGTTGACTTACCTACCGGCACTTTCCCCCGCTCCGTCAGCATCGGCGACATCAACGGCGATGGCAAACCTGACTTAGCAACGGCGAACTTCGGCAGCAGCACCACCTCTATCCTGCTCAACACCACAGCCACCGGAGCCACCACCCCCACCTTCGCCACCAATGTTGACTTCACTACTGGCAGTGGCCCCTTCTCCGTCAGCATCGGCGACATCAACGGCGACGGGAAACCTGACTTAGCTGTGGCGAACTACGGCAGCACCGCCTCCATCCTGCTCAACACCACGGCCACCGGAGCAACCACCCCCACCTTCGCCCCCAAAGTTGACTTCCCAACTGGCAGTTTCCCCAAATCTGTCAGCATCGCCGACATCAACGGCGACGGGAAACCTGACTTAGCAACGGCAAACGACAACTTCAGCGCCTCCATCCTGCTCAACACCACCGCCACAGGAGCCACCACCCCCACTTTCGCCACCAATGTTGACTTCCCTACTGGCACTAGCCCCCGCTCCGTCAGCATCGGCGACATCAACGGCGACGGGAAACCCGACTTAGCTGTGGCGAACTACAACAGCAGCACCGCCTCCATCCTGCTGAACACTACCGCCACAGGAGCCACCACCCCCACCTTCGCCACTAAAGTTGACTTAGCTACTGGCAGTAGCCCCCGCTCCGTCAGCATCGGAGACATCAACGGCGACGGCAAACCTGACTTAGCTGTGGCAAATATGAGCGACAGTACAGCCTCCATCCTATTCAACACTACCGCTACCAACGCCGCTACCCCCACTTTCGCCCCCAAAGTTGACTTACCTACTGGCACTCAGCCCCAATCCGTCAGCATCGGCGACATCAACGGCGACGGGAAGCCTGACTTAGCTGTGGCGAACTACGGCAGCAACACCGCTTCCATCCTCCTCAATCTCAATGGTACTATCCCCAAAGTTACTGCTGTCACTGCCACCACCCCTGACGGCAGCTACGGTGTAGGTTCTACCATCGCCATCACCGTCACCTTCGATGCTGCTGTCACCGTCACTGGCACACCTCAACTGCAATTAGAAACCGGTACAACTGACAAATTTGCCACATATACCAGTGGTAGCGGCGGTACTGCACTCACTTTCAACTATGTAGTGCAAGCAGGAGACACCTCTGCTGACTTAGAATACCTTGCCACAACTGCCCTCACCCTTAACGGCGGCACAATTCAAGATAATTTGGCGACGAATGCCGATTTAACTCTTCCCGCCTTAGCCTCAGCTAACTCCCTCGGCGGTAGCAAAGCCATAGTTATTGATACCGTTGCACCAACTGTTACTTTAACATCAACTTCAGCAGCAACAGTTAACGGTTTATTTAGCGTCACTGCTACCTTTAATGAAGATGTCACAGGGTTTGATAATACTGATATCACCGTAGCCAATGCTACTGTCGGTAACTTGGTCGCAGTTGATGCCAAAACTTACACTTTTGATGTCACTCCCACTGCTAGTGGTAATGTCACAGTTGATATTCCAGCCGCTAAAGCAACTGATGCTGCGGGTAATAACAATACCGCTGCGATTCAACTCACACGGACTTATGATGTTACGTTACCAACTGCTGGTTTAACGCAAGTTGGTAATATTACTACAGCAGGCGACACAGTTCAACAATTGTTCGTAAATTATACTGATAATACGGGAATTGATGTTACTACAATTGATGATCGCGATATCAAAATTAATGGCAATATTCCCGTCACAAAAGTCAGTGTTGATAATAATAGTAATGGTACACCGCGTCTTGTAACTTATTCATTTACGTCGCCTGGTGGAACTTGGGATAATACGGATAATGGGACTTACACAGTAGATTTACAAGGTACTGAAGTTAAGAATACATTAGGGAATTTTGTGGCTGCTGGCAGTTTAGGGAATATTGTGGTTAATATTCCTGCACCCACGCCCGTACCCACGCCCGTACCAACGCCAACACCAACGCCAACACCAACACCAACGCCAACACCCGTAACGCCAACGCCAACACCCGTAACGCCAACACCAACGCCCGTAACGCCAACGCCAACGCCAACACCAACGCCAACACCCGTAACGCCAACGCCAACACCCGTAACGCCAACGCCTGTAGAGCCAACACCCGTAACGCCAACACCCGTAACGCCAACGCCTGTAGAGCCAACACCCGTAACACCAACACCAACACCCGTAACGCCAACTCCAACGCCAACGCCAACACCCGTAACGCCAACGCCAACGCCTGTAGAGCCAACACCAACAACGCCAACGCCAACTCCAACGCCAACAACTCCAACTCCAACGCCTACACCAACTCTTAACAATCAAGCGCCGATCGTCTATAACCCAGTATGGACTCAAAGTGCTGCTAGTGGATTTTCTAGCAATACCACTTTTAAGTTTGCGCCTGACACATTTATCGATCCAAATCCAGGCGATACTATTACCTATACTGTCACCGCCCTAGACAATAATTCTGTTGACTATGGACAAGATTATATCTGGACGCAAGGCGGAAATGGGGGTCAATACAAGCGGAAAACAGACAATGCTTCCGTAACTACTATTCCAGAAATATTTGACGGACCTAATGCTTCCCTAAAATTTGACCCCATTACTCGCACTCTCAGTCAAGTACCAGGAAGTAATTTATCTTTACCCCAATGGGTAGAAGTGAAAGGTACTGATAATAATGGAAAGAGTGTCAGTGAGTTATTGAATCTTGTAGGCTGGAACTGCACAGGTTTTGTCATTGACGACTATATTGCCGGTGCTAATGTCTTCTTTGATGCTAACAAAAATGGTGTCATCGATCCGAACGAACCCAAAGGGATAACTGACAGTAAAGGCGCATTTGCTTTTGATGTTGCTTTTAGCACTTTTGACACTAATAGTAATGGCAAACTCGATCCGAGTGAAGGTAATTTAGTCGCTTTTGGCGGGGTCGATATCGGTACGGGTTTACCCCTAGAAACTCCGCTAAAAGCGACACCAGATGGACAAGTAATTACTTTACTGACTACTATCTTGGCGGAAATGGTCGATCGCGGTTTAACTGTTGATGAAGCTAATGCCAAAGTCACTAGCACTTTTGGTATTCCTAACGATATCGCGATTAATTATGTCGATCCGATCGCGGCGACTAAAGGCGAACAACCCGGTGGTAAATCGGTATTAAGCGCGATGACTGAAACCCAAAACTTGATCACTCAAACTGCGGGATTAATTGAAGGCGCAAGTAATATTTCTGTGGGTGATGCTGTTAAGCAAATAGTGAGTGCGATCGCAGATGTCGTCCAAACGGGAGTATCATTAGATTTAACCAAATCTGAACAAGTGGCGGCCTTAGTGGAAAAGGTAGCAGATCAGGTGAAGGCGATCGATCCTAATTTTAACACCCAAGAGGTATTAGTGGCCGCACCCGCCATAGCGCAGGTAATAGCAGCATCTAATCAACGTATTGTAGAGGCGATCGCAACTAATACTGATCCTACACAACTGCAAAAACAAGTAGCAGTCATTCAAAAAGTTGCTTTAGGTGAAACAACTCAAGACTTTAAGGCATTTGGTGCCGGTCAAAAAACCCTTGATTCTCTAGTTGCAGAAAACACGGGTACTGCGTTAGATCAACAAATTTTGACTGCTGCTAATACCCCAGTCATACTGACACCAACACCTGTAACACCAACACCTGTAAACCAACACCTGTAACACCAACACCTGTAACACCAACACCCGTAACACCAACACCTGTAACACCAACGCCTGTAACACCAACACCTGTAACACCGAAGCCGATACCAATTCCATTGGTAATACCGACACCAACGCCAACGCCAACGCCAACGCCAACAGATGTAAAAATAGCGATCGCTATACCAAAACCATCGGTATCAAGTAATGTGCGATCGGGTTTACCAGAAAATACCCTATTAGGTGATGTTTACTTACTAACAGATGGCATAGATACTAGCATCCCACCAGAAGCATTAGGTTTAACCATATTTGCTCTTTCTGGTAACGACTCCTTAACAGGTTCAGAATTACCAAATACCTATTTTGGTAATCAAGGAGAAGATTATTTGATAGGCTTAGGTGGTGACGATCAACTATTTGGCGGCAAAGGTTCCGACTCGATCGATGGCGGTATTGATAACGACTTTTTAACTGGAAATAATGACAATGATAGTCTCACTGGTGGCGATGGTAATGATACCCTGCGCGGTGGTAAGCAAGATGATATCTTATCCGGTGGCGCGGGTAATGATATCCTGAATGGCGATTCCGGTTTTGATATCCTCACAGGTGGCGCCGGAAATGATATCTTTGTATTGCAAGATACGGCTACTGACCTATCTCAAGCCGATCTAATTACTGACTTAACTTCGGGCGATAAAATCCAGTTGATTGGTGCCACTTTCAGTCAACTAACCTTTGAGTCAGTTAATGTCATCTTAGATGGTGTAACTGCTGTAGCTTCAACGGCGATTAAATCGGGGAATGATTACTTGGGAGTGGTTTATAATCTGAATCCAACGGCTCTCAAGAGTAGCTCTTTCTTGTAATAAATGAAAAGTGCGATCGCCCTTTCGATCAAAAAAGATAACAAAGGGCGATCGCACTTTATGGATACTCAAACAGTCTTCATTCAGGAATTCACCCTAACCTTTCCCTCAATTCAGCAGCCGATAACTGCGGCATTTGTTCTACCAACAATGTCAATTCTGTCATGGGCAATGCTAGCAAATTGGTAAGGGCTGTAGACATAATGTCACCCAATTCATTTTGGCGCATTGTCAAGACTTTTTCTGCCAATAATCTTACCGCTTGTTCCCGCCCTGCTTCATCAACTGTCAGCATTGAAATTGCTAGCAGCAGCACCGTAAAATCCGCAGCAGACAACTTGGATATTGGAGATAAAAACACTGTCATTCTTTGGCTTAATTCTCCAAATCTAACTTGCAGAAAATTTTCTAAGATTAAGCGTTGTTGTGCTTGTCTACCTTGTTCTAGCCCTCGTTCTAGCCCTCGTTCTAGCCCTCGTTCAAGTCCTCGTTCGAGTCCTTCTTCTCTAGCTTTTTGCTCTGCGGCTTGTATTTGTTGTTGAAAAAGTGGTGCGATCGCCATAATTAACTCCCGCTCTTCTGGTTCAGGTTCCTGTTGGTTTTCGACTACTAAATGTGACTGTAGACGATACAATAATTCTAGCGCAATCATCCGCAATGGATCGTCCGTTGCTAAAGCGCTTAATTGCCCGATCGCCCTTTGCTGTACTTTCCCTTTCCCCAAAATCCTCAACCACAGGGTTTGTGGGATTTCTGGTAACTGGTGGATGACTACAATTGCCCCTCGCCAGTGCTCCGAGAAAACATAGATTCCCTCCATCCAATTTTCCAGATTTTCTACCCCACCAAAACCTTCTAGCAGTGATTTTGATGCCGTGGGTGTCAAAATCCATAGTTTTGGTAACTTCCCGTCATTGAATCGAGTATTTTCTCTTCTCGCCTGTCGTTCTAATTCATTTTGCAAACCCCATAACTTACTCATACAGCTCCATACTTCCTTGATGGTTACGGGATTGCGAAACGGCTCAAAAATTGCTGTTGTACCAGCCATTTTTCCCAACAATCCCAGACTGATTGAGTATTCAGGAATTTCGACACCTGGAATGAAATAAACATCGATTTCTCGGACTTCCGAAGTCACATCACGACCGATATTAACCGTGCCGATGGGGGACAGCAGTTCTTCCAGGAATTCTTTGGCAAAGCGATCGTGAATAAATCGCGTCATATAAATTAAAATTTATTTTATAAACTTATCCTAGCATACTTGCGCGACATAAAAAAATGACGATCGCCCTTTAGTAAAAAAGAGCGATCGCACTTAAATCACATCAATTTCGATAGCATCGAAATTAATATTACCCGACATGAGGAGACGGCACTGCCGTCTCCTCTATATCATTCCGGTTGCACCAGAATTGATATCACATCTTCCGCTGAAATTCCTCCAAAACATCCATTAACTGAACTTGACACTGCATCGGAATCAAATCAGCTAACGGCACTTCCCGCTTACCAGCACCTAACTTAACGGGAATACTTTGCAAAACTTGTGCAACTCTGTTGGCATCTAAATTGCCATCTTCCAGCAAAGAATAAAGTTGTTCAGCAACCACCTTATCGAGGTGGGCATCTTTCAGATATAAATGCCACTTAGCAATGTCAATATAGACATTTTCGCCGATTTCGGCTGCTAAAGAATCGATCGCCCTTGTCGTAGTATTAGCCATATTAAAAACCAAAAACTTAATTTGTTATCATTCACAACAGTTAACAAATCGCCGACAACTCCCTTCAACCAGAATCCTTGGTTAGGGGCGAATAATCGGCGATCGCAAAAATGTAAATTCCGTGGGCTAAGACTAACAGTGCCCACCCACCCGTTACCGAAACCGCCCAAGGCCAATCAGCCTTCTGTAAATTGTGAACAAACCACAAACCAGAATTTAAAGCCGAAAAAAGACCTACATGAATCGCAAAATTCATCCGGTCATCTAAACGACGGTATTCTGGGTCTTGGCGATCGGGTTTACGGGGCCAACGAGGAGGCATAGTTTTTCACTTTATGTTAGTAGTTCTGTGCCTATTTTAAGCATAAATGCAGCATTTTGAATGCTGCATCCCTCTCCCGACAGAAAATTCATGCCTCTAAATTCTGATAATCGCCAGATTTGCCACCAGTTTTACTCACAAGTCGAATAGATTCAATGACGATCGACTTTTCTAAACCTTTCGCCATATCATACAAAGTCAGCGCCGCCACCGAAACCGCCGTCAGCGCCTCCATTTCCACCCCAGTTTCCGCCTTAATTTTCACCGTAGCCCGAATTTCATACCCCGGCAACTCAGCATCCGGTATCACCACCACCTCCACACTACTCAGCGGCAGAGGATGACATAGAGGAATCAAATTCGCCGTCTGCTTCGCCGCCATAATTCCGGCCAACCTTGCAGTACCCAACACATCACCCTTGGGTGCATTCCCAGCTTCAATCGCCGCGAAAGTCTCCGGTAACATCCGCACCCTCGCAGCCGCCACCGCTTGACGGGCTGTTGCCACCTTAGCTGAAACGTCCACCATTTGGGCTTCACCGCTATTATTAAGGTGAGTTAGCTGTGCGCGATCGGGCAATTTAGAAAAAGTTGGCGAAAGGTCTTGCATTATTTTGAAAATGGTGTTAATGTTAGATTCTGTGGGAAAAGAACTTAATCAATCTTAGATTAAATCTGGACTTAACAGGGGCTTGTAGCTTAGTTGGATAGAGTGCATGGCTACGAACCATGAGGTCGGGGGTTCGAATCCCTCCAAGCCCATCATCAAAAGTTATGAGTTTTGGATTCCAAATCAGGATTCAAAACTCATAACTTTTTTAATTTCTTCATTCAACCATTCAAAGCATAAACATCTTTGCCTCGACCGATCGCAAACCTGACCGAATGAGACAAATTCTTGCTACACTGAGTAACAAAAATCACCAAAGCCAAACAAGCAAGTCCAGCCGCAAAACCAAACATATTTCTATAGCCAACTTGTTCAGCCACAAAACCTAAACTCGGCCCTGCGATCGCGATTCCCAAATCAAACCCCCCAATACAAAGCGAAAACAATCGGCCCCTTTCTTGAGGTTCGCACCTGTCAGACATCAGCGTTACCATCATCGGTAAAACAGTACCACCAGCACAACCTTCCACCAAAGCTGCCATTAAAAAAGCACTGCTATTGTTAGCAGAATACAACAAAAACATAGAAAAGCAGTAACAGATTAAGCCACCAGAAATAAACAAGCCCCGTCCGTATTTATCGGAAGCCCTTCCCGTGACTAATCGCATACCAAAACTAGCAATGGCTGCCGTAGAGTAAAACAATCCCGGATTAAAATTAGCCTTAGTTTCTTGCACAAACAAAGGCATAAAAGTGCTTAAAGTTCCGAAAACCAAACCTACCAACAATAAGACTAAAGCGGGAATCCGAACGCGAGGATTCCACAGCATTTGCCAATAATTTTTTGGGGATTTATCCTCAGATAATAAATTTGGCTTTGCTAAATCTCCCCAACTAGGTTCCGTAATTTGAAAAGTACAAATAACCGCCATTGTAGCGAAAGATGCAGACATTAAAAACAAAGGAGTATACCCCACCCATGCTTGCAAAAATCCGCCCATCGCCGGGCCAAATGCCATCCCAATCGGACTGACTAAACTCATGTAACCAATTAATTCACCCCGCTTTCCTGGTGGCGACAAATCTGTTACCAAAGCACTGTAAGCCGTGGTAAAAGCTGCGATACTAATCCCATGAAAAGCGCGGATACATAACAGTAAAGGAATAGATTTAGCCAAGAGGTAGCACAGAGGGGCTGTCGCAGCTACCAAAGTACCTAAGAGTAAAACTTGTTTTCTGCCTCTGCTATCAGCCATTTTACCTAATTGCGGTCTGGAAAACAAAAGCCCGATCGCAAATGCACCCATGACAAACCCAATTTGCTGTTTTGTACCGCCTACAGATTGGACGTACAGGGGCAAAGTTGGCAAAAGTGAGGCTAAACTCGACCAGAAGACCAAGCCTGTGGTGAATAAAGTCAGCAAATTGCGTCTGGGCTGAGGTTCGATATCCCTAAAAATATTCAAGATGCTAATTCCGTGAAATCAATATTCCAAGTCCACTCAAGCTAAGGTCGAGTGTATCTATACATTGTGTTACAAGTTTTTAACATCTGCAACTAAAAAAGTTAATATTTGACTCACCGTCAACTCTCAACATTCTTACCAATCAACCTCGGTTCTTTCTGCCATCACCCGTTGATAAACCCACTCAGTTTCCATGGCCAACTTCGGCCAGCTAAATCGGCGTTCCAAGTCTGAGTAAGCATTATCAACTAACCACTGTCCATAACCCGGATTTTTCAACACCTCCAAAATCCCCCAGGCTAAAGAATCAGAATTATTTGCCTGAGTAACAACGCCGGTTTTCGTGTGTTGTACCACTTCGGGAAGTCCACCGGCATCAGAAACTACCACAGGTACTCTGGCTGCAAAACTTTCTAAAGCTACAATCCCAAAAGGTTCGTAAAGACTAGGAAAAACAGCACAGTCAGCCACCGTTTGAAATTTATCGAGGTCGTCTTCAAACATGAAGCCAGTAAAATAACATTTATTCCAAATTCCTAAGTTCCAAGCCAGATCTTTGAGATGGTCAGTATTGCCACCACCCACAATTATAATCTTGGTCTTTCCCCCCATTTCCCAAATTACTTTTGGTGCAGCACTCAAAAATACAGCTATGCCCTTTTCGTAGCTGATTCTGCCCACATAATAGACAATTTTTTCATCATCTGCTGCAAATTTTCGCCGAAAATCTCTGGCATCGAATTCGTGCAAGCGTGGCTTTTTTTCTGACCTAATTCCGTTATAAATTACTTCTATTTTGTTCCATGGGGTAGATAGTACCCGTTCGGCTTCTCGCCGCATATAATCGCTGCACACAATTACCCGCCAAGCATTGTAAGCGAGGCTATTTTCTTTGGCGTTGATGTAGCGCTGTCCGTCATTGTGGAGACCGTTGAAGCGTCCGTATTCGGTGGCGTGGATGGTGGCAATTAGGGGTACTTTAAAAGTATGCTTGAGGGCGATCGCGGCATCTCCCACTAGCCAATCGTGAGCGTGAATCAGATCGAAACGCCCTTCTTCTAGCATCAGTTTGCCACCTTGATGGCCCATGCTTTGGTTCAGGTTGGCTACCCAGTGGAAAAAGTCGCGGGCGTGTCCCACCACCACCCGATGTACCTGTATTCCTTCAACAACTTCATACATCGGCGCGTTGCCGAACTCTACAGTAATTAAGTGAATGGAGTGGCCCAGCTTCACCAATTCTGGATACAATTCGGATACGTGGCGGGCGATGCCACCTACGATTCTGGGAGGAAACTCCCACGCCAATACCAAAATTTTCATTTCTCTTCCCTCCGCATACTTTATAGATCTTAATGTTTATTGTTGACAACTTTCTTGTATAATTTTAAGCTTTGATTTGTTAGTCGATCGCCACCTCCATGACCGGAACAATCATCCTGGACTCAGAAACCTGGTTTTTTAGGGAAATACTGCTTTTAAGCCTTTAATGCTCGTGAAAAACCAGGTTTATTTGGTATTTATGGGTCCAGGACTCAAATACAGGTTGATTCAAGATTTTTGCCACAGACACAGCCATGGCGATCGCCAGTCCGTGCCTACTTTTTGTTCAAAATCGGCTCCAATTGGCGACGAAAACTAGCCCAAGCCGTCGCCGATGCAGAGTTAGAAGCAGCACCCTTTTGCATCAAAATCGTGCCGTCTTCAAAGCCAATAATGCCGTACTCTCCAGAGTTGGACATTCGATCGATTTGAGGGACGATCGCCTGCAACTGTCCCCGTTCCGCGCGAAATGCTGCCTCATACTGTTGTAACTGCCACATATCCGCGATCGCATATTCCATCTTCACTATCTCCCTGGCATCATTCCGCAATTCCAACATCGGAAACCTAAGAATTTCTCGACGGCTTGACAAAATCGGCACAATCGTGTTAGTGGCTGACACACTAGCATCCGCAGGAATTTGAGCCAACAGAGGGCGCACCTCAAAAACGTGTTGCCACTGTCTGAACAAAGGAACCTGCACCCAAGGAGCGATCGCATCGGGCAAAATAAACGAAAAAGTCCGATTTGGGTTAGAGGTGAAGGTGAAAAATAGTGACAAAGAGATACAAAACGCCCAAAATCGGCGAAATTTTGCAGAGGAAGGGAAAGGCAACACCGCAGAAGGAAAACGCAAGATGGTTTGTTCTCCCCTTCTAATTTTATCTTCTTCCTGTTGGCGACTAGCCCACCAGAGGATAGTCCCATAAAACAGCCCAGGCACCACCGTCATCGCATAGCGAATATTGATCGCCAATACCGACTCTCCTTTAGCTAAAAATAGCTTCAGCAGGGGGAATCCAGCGATCGTCCAAGAAGCGGGTGCGAAAGCAGGAACCAAAGCTAAGGGCAACCACTGACCAAGCAGGTATTTGATTTTACCAAAAAACGGCGTAAATAATTGTTCAACCAACCGCCAAGGATTGCTCACCATTCCCCAAATAATATCGAGAGTCGAAGCTTCTTCTCCATCGGCATATTGACCGAAGCGTTCTATCATAAACCGCTGGGAGATATCAGCAGAAAATAAGGGCATAATCGCATTAGTCAACAAAATCATGTAACCAAAACTCAGAACGCAGACAGCCAAGCCAGTCCGAGGGTAGCGCCGACTCAAAATCAAGTAAACTCCCACCCCAAATAACACCACACCCCCATCTTCCCGCACGGCCAAAATTAAAGTTGCCAAAATCCCAAACAGCGGCCACCAGCGCTTTTCCATCGCCAGCAGCAAGGTAAAAACATAAAGCGGAATTTGGCAAACATCGTGAAAATTCCCCAAAGTCGGGCCAATTACCGCATTAGCACAGTAATAGCTGACCACAATGGCCGCCGATAGCCGGCGCTCTAGATAGTGTCTGGCAAGAGGGTAGAGCACTAAACCAGCCGCCGTAATCAAAGTCACCTGCAACACCGTCAAAGTCACAGGAGAGGGAAACAGAGAGTAAATTGGCAGCCACAGCATCAGCGCCGGAGTGAAGTGCTGCCCTAACCGGTAGTAAAATACTTCAGGGAGCTGATTTTGGTGAACCACGTTAGTAGACAAAGCCGAAGAGAGAGAACTCTCAAACAAGCGACCGTGACTACCATTCCAAAACAGTTGATTAAAAATGCCTTGGTCGTAAGTGGCATAAAAGCTGTAGTAGCGGTGCAGCGTCAGTAATAAGCACAGCACAAAAAACCCCGCCGCCACCTTCATCACCTCATGCAGCGACGAATTTTGCTTGCCACTCAAAAATATCATCCATCCGCCCTCATCAAATTATCGGAGATTAGCATAAATCTAAAGGAGGTATTAAATTAAAGTAGAAGTGAAATAACTCGGCTCGGCAATGGTCAATTATTTTCACCCGATTAAAAAGATCCATAGCGTTCCTCCGACCATCGGCACAAGTGACACAGACTCTTCTCGTGAACAGTCTGCCACTTCCGAATCGGTGCTACAGCTTCTGCTGTTTGTAGACAAGCGTCCATCTTCCAAGGAACAAACCAGACACATCCGCAAATCCCTAACAGATTTGAAGGCAGAGTGGGACTTTGAACTTCAAATCATCGACGTCGGGGAACAGCCTGATTTGGCGGAACACTTTAAAGTCCTAGCCACTCCTTCCCTGCTCAAAATCCATCCCACTCCGCGACAAACCCTCACCGGCAGCAATTTGAGCGCCCAATTGGAACACTGGTGGCCCCGTTGGTTGTTGTCTGTAGAAGAATACACCACTGAGCAAGAGTCTCCGACATCTCCGGCTGACACTGGGGCAGAGCCAAAACCGATTTATTCGGTTGCTTGCGCCTTGGAACTGGTGCAACTTTCTGATGAAGTTTTTCGCCTCAAACAGGAAACAGAACACCTGCAAGAACAGTTGCAGTTGAAAGACCGCATTATTGCCATGCTCGCCCACGATCTTCGCAATCCTTTGACGGCTGCTTCTTTGGCTTTGGAAACTTTGGAGTCACATCAGAAGGTGAAAAAGGGGGAAACATCACGTTTGACACCGACTCTGGCGAATCATTTGATGAAACAAGCTCGGCGGCAAATTCGGATTGTCGATCGCATGATTACAGATATCCTGCAAGCAGCTAGGGGTACCAACGCCCAACTGCACATGGCACCAAAAAAAATCGAACTGGGGAAAATTTGTCAAGATGTACTGCTTCAGTTTCAAGACAAATTTCAAGCTAAAAGTCTCAACTTGGAGACAGACATTCCCCCAGATTTGCCCTTGGTTTATGCAGATCCCGATCGCATCAAACAAGTGATAGCCAACCTCCTCGACAACGCCAGCAAGTATACCCCAGAGCAAGGAACTGTGACTATTTCCATGCTCCACCGCACTGCTTACAAAGTCCAAGTCAGCATTGGTAACAGCGGGCCGGGAATTCCTGAAGAAAATTGCGAAAGCATTTTTGAAGACAGCTTCCGCTTGCAGCGAGACAAATCACAAGATGGTTATGGGATTGGACTGTCTCTTTGTCAGGGCATCATCCGCGCCCACTACGGTCAAATTTGGGTAGATTCAGTACCCGACAAAGGCAGTTGTTTTCACTTTACTTTGCCAGTTCAAAAATAAAAGTTAGTTAACAGTTATTAGTTATCAGTTAACGCCATAATTTTTACGCAGAACAGCAATAATTTGTTCGTTGGCTTTGGGGAAAGTAAATTGGTCAATCTCCTCTAGTGTCACCCAGCGAATTTCATCACATTCGAGGGTTTGCGGTTCACCGCTGAGGTAGCGGCAGTTGTGTACGCAAAGCGTCACTGTAAAATTAGTGTAGTCGTGTTCGATCGTCATCAAGCTCGCACCAACTGCGATGACGATCCCCAACTCCTCCATAATTTCCCGTTCAATACAAGCTTCCATGGTTTCCCCAGGCTCTATTTTACCGCCGGGAAACTCCCAAAAACCGCCGTGTAGTCCAAGTGGGCGTCTTTTGTCAATCAAAATTTTTCCTTGTTCGTTCCAGATGACAGCAACGCCGATGACTTTGTGAGGTAAAGAAGAAAGAGACATATGAATTTAATGGTTAATGGTTATTTGTTATTTGTTATTTGTTATTTGTAAAAAATAACAACTAACAACTAACAATAGCCCCCCATCTGGTGATGGGGGGCTATTGTATTCGACTATTTAACTGTTAACAATTTAATCATCAGAACCGTTTATTTCACTAGCTTGCATAGACTTTTCAAAAGTCATTCGTTGTTCGGCATTCTTGAGAAAATAACCGCTAATCATCGCCGAAGCCAACAATCTACCCAAATGCTCGCGACTGGTAGTGACTGTCACCCCGAAGTGTTCCGAAGGTAAATTGCCCAAGAGTCCGACAATATTTCGCTCCATTACTTGAAAAACTTCGTGAGAATTTGGCTTAGACAACTGAGAAACGGTGTCTGGAGCCATGGACTGCACGTATTGCCACAGTAAATTAGAATTTTCTCCGTCTTCTTCAAAAAATTCTGGGGATTTGTTAGATGAATTACTCACGAGAACCTCCGTTTCAGAGACAGTTGTTGATTTTACAGACAGCCCGGTTAATTTCAATAACCTTATTTACTGGCTGCTTATCTTTCTTACCAAGTAATTACTAATGTAGCAGGACGGCGATCGTAACGAAGTGGGTACAACCGAATTCAAGGAGACGGTTTTTACGATGTTAGATTGGGGATGGCGAAAGTCTAAACCGATCGCCAGTTCCCAATCTACCTAGCTGGCTAGATAATCGTTGATATCTTGCTTTCGTTTGCGGAGTTTAGTCAAAGCTTCCCGTTCTATTTGCCGCACTCGTTCCCGGCTGATGTTAAGCCGATCGCCTATTTTTGCCAAGGTGAGAGTTTGCCCATCTTCCAAGCCAAATCGCAAGGCCAGCACTTCTCGCTGTTGGGGAGTCAATTCTGCCATCAGATGATCCAAATCCGTCCGCAGGGAAGATTGCAGAGCAAAATCTTCCGGGGAAGTACCAGTATCTTCCAACAAATCGCCCAACTCAGTATCTTGATTATCTCCCACGCGCAAATCTAGGGAAAGTGGCAAACGAGCTCGTTCGAGATATTCCCGAATTTGCTTGGGAGTTAAATCTAACTCCTGGGACAACTCCGCAGCAGTTGCAGCCCGGCCTAGCTGTTGAGCAAGTTGGCGTTGGGCTTTTTTAATTTTGTTGAGCTTTTCGGTGATGTGGATTGGTAAGCGGATGGTGCGGCCTTTTTCGGCGATCGCCCGCGTAATCGCCTGACGAATCCACCAATAGGCATAAGTAGAAAATCTATAACCCTTAGTGGGGTCAAATTTTTCGACTCCTCGCTGCATTCCAATAGTGCCTTCCTGAATTAGATCCAGTAAGTCTACGTTGCGCTTGATATATTTTTTAGCAACCGACACCACCAGCCGCAGATTGGCTTCCACCATTTGCCGCTTGGCTCTTTCCCCGTGTTCGATCGTCCGCTGCAACTGTGCCTCAGACAGCCCAACTGCCTGTGCCCATTCGGCCGTCGTTGGGTCGCGGCCTAACTCTTCGGCGAGAATATATTTCTCCTGATTCAGTGCAGTCGATCGCTGTACCTGTTTCCCATAGAGTATTTCTTGCTCATGGGTCAACAGGGGAACGCGGCCAATTTCTCGCAAGTAAGCGCGAACAGAATCTGTATCTGAGGACTTAAGAGTTTTCATGAGCTTTTCCCGCTGAGGATCAGTGCCTCTAAAGGTTTGCTGTGTGGCAAACCCCTAGCTTCTTCTGGTACGGAAAGCGGGCGGGGACTTGCGCTTTCCTTGCATTTAAACAGGCTTCGTTTTATGGTAGCTAGCTGCTACTCCCTGTCGCCCCCGTCTCAGGTTGGGTTTTGCTTGGGGGGTTAACAATGCTACTTATGTTAAGAATCTTAACATTTCTGAGAGTGGTTGGCTATATTTCTTTACATTTATTTTCTCTGAGCATGAGTTGCAATGCTAGGAGAGTATCCGCTTTCCTAGCTGAAAAATTGCATCAAAGTGTACAAAATGGCAGAATTTGTGGACTGATGACGGTTGAGAGTGTTGACCAACAACCAATCACTAATAACTTCTTTGTCTTTGAGCTTCGTACAAAATCAGGGCGGAGGCGATCGACACATTCAAGGATTCTACGCCCCGACTCAAAGGAATTTGGATTTGTCGATCGGCCAAATTCCTCAATTGGCCCGACAAACCAGAGCCTTCATTCCCCAAAACGATCAGAGTCGGCAACCGCAAATCTACTTCCCAATAAGTTAAAGTCGCATCAGGGACTGTGGCTAAAATTTGCATCCCTCGATTTTTAGATCGAGAAACTTCCGCCATTAAATCGGGACTAACTGTCATGGGTAGTTTAAACCAGGCTCCTGCGGAAGCTCGCAGCACCTTGGGATGATCCAGATCCGCACTATCTGCACTCAGTAACAAACCGTCAGCATTAGCAGCCGCAGCCGTGCGGACGATCGCCCCCAAGTTACCAGGATCTTGAATGGTTTCTAAAGCTATCCCCAAAGTGGAGAATTCTGCTGGTGGAGTAGCGGTGCGACGTGCGGTGGCGACTATACCATCGGGTTGGACTGTAGTGGCGATCGACTCCAACACCTTCCTATTGACTAACTCTGTGCGATCGGCCAAACTACAAGCCTGCTCCCACAATTTCCCATGTTGCTCAACCCACTCAGGAGTGCTGCAAACCGTAGCCAGGGGGTAATTCACCCCACAAGCTTCCTCCAGCAGATGAGTCCCTTCCAGTAAAAATAATTGTTGTTCCCTGCGTCCCTTCGAGCTATGGAGCTTGCGGATTTCCTTGACTAGGGGATTTTGAATACTTGTCAGCATTGTTTAATTTAGCAGAGTGGATGGGGTTATTGCCTGCCTCGGCATCACCCCAAACTACTGCCTGCCTTGAGAATGCGGAACCCGGGACTTGAACCCGGAAGGCTTGCACCACATGAACCTGAATCATGCGCGTCTACCAATTCCGCCAGTTCCGCATCAACCACGATTTACTAATGTATGGTATATGCGTCACTTTGTCAAGTGTTTAGAGGAAAATTCTTTTTTGGTGTCTAGAAGGATGGCGATATAGCCCTTAATAGCACTACATCTCAACGTCGATTACTTGAAAAGCTTGTTTAATGCCCTGAGCTAAAGCAAATTTTTGTTGTTGGCTGTAGAGTTCAAAACTTGTCCGATAAGCCGATCGCATCCCCCGCAAATTCTCAATTTGACCTTTTCTATCTTTAAGATTAAACAAAACCCAAGCTAAATTATGATGAGCCTCAGCATAATCCGGTTGTAGCTGAACGGCTTTTTCCAAATAAGACTGCGCTGGCCGCCACTGTCCCTGCCGCCCCAACAATGTACCTAAACGAAATTGGATAAAAGCATGGGGTGGAAATTTCTGATTGTAAGCTTCATAAGCTTGGATAGCACCAGGAATATTTTGGACTTGTTCGCGAGCAATGCCTAAGTTTTTCAATACCCAAGCAGCGGCTTGTGGGTAGCGCGCCGCTTTTTCAAAATTAGGAATAGCATCAGTCCATAGCCCCTGCAAAGCTTGTTTCCAGCCTATAAAACCCCAGGCAAAACTGCTGTCAGGAACCTGAGTAATAAACTCTTGGGTGCGTCGCTCTATATCTCGCGCTTGTTGAGTAATTACTGCTTTATCTAAGGCGATAATTAGACAAGGATATGCCCAGCGCAACAATTCGCGATCGCCCTGAAAATTAGACTGCTTCGACTTAGTAATAGCTGGTGTAGCATGACTGATAGTTAGTTTCCAGTCTTTTTGATTCACAGCAATCCACCCTTTCAATCCTAGTACAAAAGGTGAGGCAAGCGTCATTTTAATTTTCGGCTCTAAATCACCTTTAGTCTCGATTTGAATGGCGCGATCGATCGCACTTTCTGCCTGTTGCCAATTTCCAGTTTTGCCCAAAGCCCAAGCTAGATTAGCTTGTACCCAACTCTCATGAGACAAAAGATTTGCCGCTTGCTGCAATTGTCTAACCGCTTCTGGCCAATTTGATTTGCGGCAATTAATCAAACCCAGCACTCCATAGCCCCTGCCATCATTCGGTTTCAATTGAATCGCTCTCTGTGCAGCAACTTCTGTTTGAGAGTGATTGAGGTGAATCAAAACCAGGGATAATTCTACCGCTGCTTCACCATTATTAGGCTCAGTAGTTAAACATTTTTCGTAAGCTTCAACAGCTTCTGCTAAGTTTCCTTGCTTGACAAAATCCAGGGATTTTCTGTGCAGAGGCGTGACAAAATTACCTTTGAGTGCATCAATGAGTTCATCAGCCGTTTGAAATCTCTCCTCTACCTTCATTCTCATGCCGGTTAAAATTACTTGTTCAATTAAAGGGCTTAAATCTGAGCGTAATTTTCGAGGGGTAGTGAGAGTTTCTGATGGTACTCTGTCAGTAGCGGCGGCTGGTATTTCTCCAGTTAATAATTCATACATTGAAGCACACAAGGCATAAAAGTCTGTTGCGGGCAGACGCTTATTCTTTTTGCCATACTGTTCAATAGGTGCATATCCAGGTGTTAAGATAACAGTCATGGTTTTCGGCTGACCGGCAATAAAGTCTTTAGTTGCACCAAAATCAATTAACACAGGTCTATCCTGCTGGTCAATAAGAATATTATCAGGTTTAATATCCCGATGTAGTAAGTTATTAGAATGAACAACTTTTAAAGCGGCAGCCACAGAAATAAAATAGCGCTTAACCCGCTCTTCTGCTAATAAACCTTCATTTTGCAATATCTGGTGCAAAGACTTCCCAGGAATAAATTCCATCACTAGATAGGCAGTGTTATTCTCTTCAAACCAGTCATAAACTTTAGCAATATTAGGATGCACGCATTTGTTTAAATACTCAGATTCAATCTTAAATTTACTGATTTGCTGATGTCGCTCCTGGGGAGTAATAGAATTCGGCCACGTAATGCTTGTTCCCTGTCTGATCGCTTTTTCCGGCCACAGTTCTTTGATGGCAACACCCATTGAGTTTGTTGAATCAGTACCTTTATAAGTAATCCCAAATCCACCTTCTCCCAAGGTTTTTTCTATTTTGTAACGACCTTGTTTGAGTAATGCACCAGTAGGCAAATGATAGGAAGATGAACCGGTGGTGCTGCCAGCAGGAGTGAGCCCAAAGCCACAAACAGTACAAAACAACGCATTATCCGAGTTTTCTGTCATGCAAGCGGGACAAGTAATAGACATTTTAGTTACCTCAGTTCAAATTTTACAATCCTGGTCGCGACTAAAGAAACCGGGTTTTTTAACGAATTTGTTGGCTGCAACGAAATATTTTCCTAAAAAACCCGGTTTCTGGGCGGCCATGCGTAAGTCGTTTTTTAAATGTTCTCAAATCGAAAGCGAACTTTGCCAAAGGCAATCTCATCCCCTGAATTTAAAATCTCAGGGGCAGTAATTCTGTTGCCAAACCTAGATTGTCCGGCGCGTTTGATGAAAGTTCCATTAGCTGAACCTAAATCTGTGACTTTCCACTCTCCGGCTTCTTGATAAATTCCAGCGTGGGGGCGCGATACTGTGTTGGCATCTGGAAAACTATCTAAATCGATGTCTGGTAATTCCCCTCCCGGTTCACTTCTCCCTACCACTAATCTGTTTTTATCTAAGAAAATTTCCCTGATGAAACCAACAGATTTGAGAGGAATTAGTTTGGGTGTGACACTGCTTCCTCTCAAAACTTTAATCAGTTCATCGGCTGTTTGAAATCTCTCCTCTACCTTCATTCTCATTCCTGTTAAAATGATTTGTTCAATGAAAGGGCTGAGGTCGGGGCGTAATTGGCGAGGGGGAACTAGGGTTTCTGAGGGTATTCTATCTGTTGCTCCTGCAGGAAGTTGACCGGTTAATAATTCATACATTGAGGCACAGAGAGCATAGATGTCTGTAGCAGGCCATCGCTTTGCGTTGTAGCTGTATTGTTCTAGGGGAGCATATCCGGGGGTTAAAGTTACATCCATTTTGGAGGTTATACCTGGTATAAACTCTCTGGCTTCACCAAAATCAATCAAAACTGCCCGATCGCGATCGTCAATGAGAATATTGTCGGGTTTAATACCTCTGTGTAACAGATTATGGGAGTGAACAACTTTTAAGCCTTCTGCGATTTGAATCATATAGCGTTTAACCCTTTCTTCTAATAAAGGTTGATCGTCTTGTAAAATCTGGTAGAGTGACTTACCCGAAATCAATTCCATCACGATATAAGCAGTATTGCTCTTCAAACCAGTCGTAGACTTTAGCAATATTAGGGTGAACGCATTTTGACAAATAATGAGCCTCAATCTGAAAATTAGAAAGTTGTTGCTGTTTAGACTGCAAAGTGATAGCATCTGGCCAACTAATGCTAGTCCCCTGTCTAATTGCTTTGTATGGCCAAAGTTCTTTGATGGCTACATTCACTGAACTTGTCAAATCAGTAGCTTTATAAGTAATGCCAAATCCGCCTTCTCCCAAAGTCTTTTCAATCTGGTAGTGGCCTTGTTTGAGTAATGTGCCAGCAGGCAGATGATCGGAAGATGAACTGATGGTACTAGCAGAAGTGAGAGAAGAGCCACAGGCAGTACAAAACGATGCACTTTCGGAGTTTTCTGTTATGCAAGCAGGACAAGTAATAGAGTTGTTAGTTAGCTTGACTGTGGAATTTTTTGTCAGAAGGTCAATGATTTCCACTGCTGTTTGCCACCTTTCTTCTACTCGCATTTTCATGCCAGTAACAATCACTCGATCTAATACAGGATCGATACCGGGGATTAATTGTCCCGGTGGAGTGAGGGTGTCTGATTGAATCCTTTCTGTTGCTTCTGGGGGAAGTTGACCTGTTAGCAATTCATACATGGAAGCGCACAACGCATAAATGTCTGTAGCAGGCCATCGCTTCGCCTTGTAGCTATATTGTTCTAGCGGTGCGTATCCCCGCGTTAGGGTGATGCTCATTTGTCGAGTTTGTCCCGCAATGAATTCTTTTGTTGCACCAAAATCAATTAGAATTGCTCTGTCTTGGCCATCTATCAGAATATTCTCTGGTTTTATATCTCGATGCAGCAATTTTGCCCCGTGAACGATTGTGAGGGCTGCTAATAGTTGCAGTAAGTAACGTTTGACTCGTTGTACGGGCAGCGGCCCCTCTTCTTCCAGGATTTTAGAAAGGGGTTTACCTGTAATGAAATCCATCACCACATAGGCGGTACTGTTTTCTTGAAAATAATCGTAGACTCTGACAATGTTTGGGTGCTGACACTGAGATAAATATTGAGCTTCTGTTGCTACTTTCTTGAGTTGCCAGTCTTTGATTTTCGGGGTAACAGTGTGGGGCCAAACTACTGTGGTTCCCTGTCGGCTAGCTTTTTCTGGCCAGTTTTCTTTGATGGCGACAGTCCGAGAATTTACTAGGTCAATACCTCTGTAGGTAATGCCAAATCCACCTTCGCCAATTAAGGTTTCAATTTTATACTTTCCTTGCTGGAGGGAACTGCCAGCAGATAAGTAATAGCCAGATGTTTGCACGGAAAAAGGAGCACCGCAACTCATACAAGCTAGGGCATTTTCATGATTTTCTGTAGCACAATAGGGACAGATGATTGACATGACTAATATCTACTCCGATTGATTTAGTAACGGTTGTCTGGATGGCTGCTAAGTTCTAAGGCTAGAAGTGTGGCGTTGTCTGATGCTCCTCGCTGAAGGACGCAATTAATGACTTCATCAACGGCTGTTTGCAAAGTTTTGTTATGGGTAAAAAATTGAGCTATTTCTGCATTTGATACTAAATCCCATACGCCGTCGGAACATAGTAGCAAGATGTCACCGTTTTCTAAGGCTAAGGATAGGTTTTGATCTGAACGGCTTAATTGTTGGACGTAGCCATCGCTTAATCTGCGTTTTGAGCCGATCGACTTTGTGAGCACATTGCGATCGGGATGATCTAAGCTTTCTTCTGGGGTGATTTGACCGCTGGCTACCAGCATGGCTACCAGTGAATGGTCTTCGCTTAATTGGCGGATTTCTCCTTGTCTGAGAAGATATATGCGGCTATCTCCAACATGGGCGATCGCCAAATCTCGTCCGACTGCTAAAGTGATACTTAATGTGGTTCCACCGTCGCGCACATGAGTAGCTACAGATTCATTGGCTTTCTGCACTAATGAAACCAGCCATGCAGCTTTTTGTTCTATAGTGTTGAATTCAGCAGGGATGGGTTCTTCCAGGACTGTTTGAACTGCCAATTTACTAGCAACTTCGCCCTGAGACATTCCACCCATGCCATCAGCAACTACTCCTAATATGAAGGTTTCGGAATTGCTTAACTGCATTTGGCGAATGCCATAACTATCTTCATTTTGCAAGCGACTGGTGGATAAACCGGTAGTCGATCGGCTGGCGACATTCCAGTCAATTTTAGTACCTTGTAAAGATTGCCTGGTTTCTACCAAGAGACTTAAGAGTTGAGACAAGGGAAAACGTTCTTCTGGTAAGGGTGAGAGAGCAATTTTTAGGAGTTGGTAAATTCGGGGAATGGGGTTGATTTTCAGGTCGATTTGGCTGGTGGAGGAAAGGGGTTGTTTGTGAATGGCGTGATACAATAAAGCTCCTACTGTATAGCTGCTCATTGATTCTTGGATGGGATGGCTGCCATAGGCGAGTTCGGGAGCGGCGTAGTTTTCTGATAAGCCCGATCGCAATTTTTCATTCAGTCGATAAGCTCCCGTTAAATCAAAAAACTTGATGGGAGTTCCTAGTTCAATAAATTCGGGAAGGATTTGGACAAAGCACCACCCGTGCTTGTGAATATAGCGAAAGAATTGACAAACTTGACTGGTTATGGATAAGCAGGATTCTAAGGAGTTATCTTCTCCTAGCCAAGATTCTAAGGTTGTGTTGTCTTCAGGGAGATAGGTTAATAGTAGTAGTTTGCGATCGCCCTCATCTGCACACATTTCCTCTTCTGGGTAACATTCCTCCTCTAAATACTCGGATTCTCCATTAGTTGCATCAGCAGTACAAGACTGAGGCGTTTCCACTACAGAAACCGGGTTTCCACTTAGTTCTCCCCGCTCCCTGAGCGTAGTCGAAGGGTCTAAAGGCTCAACCACCAGGTTTTTTAGGGAATCTGCTGGCTGCAACGAACTATCATCAACCCCACCAATTTCTGCGCCCCCATCCGTAAGTTTTGGATTGGTTTCATCAGTAGCATCTTCGGGGGCTACGACAGATTTTTCGTCATTTTGCTCTGCTTCATTGAAGATTGGCTCTGCTGAATTTGCCAAAGATTCTAGCTGCTCAAAATTTGTGTTTATTTCCGGCTTTTCCGGTTCCTGTGGCTGAGAATGTTCAACTGATCGCCAATCTACCTTTACAGAATCTTTGGTAGTCTTTGCCAGTAGCTCTCCAATCATTTTATAGCCACTCAAAACCTCCCTTAGTTCAACTTCTTGCTTTAATGCACCTTCGGAAGCACCAACACGCAACAATCCAAAATTGTTTGTTTTAGCAGTATCATCATCGGCTTGAATCTTCACTTTAAAGTAGTGAATTCCTGCTCTCAGTTGACCAAAATAGGATAAAATCTCTAATTTGAAGTTATTGATGGAAAACTGAGTTCCTTCTTGAATTACCAAAGTATTTGTCATAGGAGTAGGCAGTGATTTCGTTGTAGATTTTGGTAGTGGATTTGGAGTTCAGAAACCGGGTTTTTCACGAAAAATATTCGTTGCAACGGGCAGATTCGATAAAAACCCGGTTTCTTTCTTTGGCGAAGTCGGTAAATCTCAGATTTTACACGCCTTATAAGGAGATTTTCGGTGGGGGAGGGCGGGTTTATTGAACCTATCTACAACCAGAGAGGCTGTCGGTGAACCCGCCCCTACAGCTAATTGAGAAAGGTGCAAGATCTCAGTAAATCCTAATTAAGGAATTTGGAAGAGGAAGCGAATTTTGGCGATCGCAATTTCATCTCCACTATTCAAAATCTCAGGCATAGTAATCCTAGCCCCAAATTTAGACTGACCAGCCCGTTTAATGAAAACACTATTAGTTGAACCTAGATCCTTAATTTTCCATGTTCCTCCTTCCTGATAAATTTCTGCGTGATTGCGAGAAATAGTTTCGTCTCCCGGAAACCCATCTAAATCAATATCTACAGGCCCCATATCTGGGTCAAATTTGCCGATAACTGCATTGCTTCCATCTAGCAGAAATTCGCTTGTAGGCACGTTAGATTGTTTGGAAATCAGCCTCGCAGTTCCAGTGGAAGGTGTGAAAGTAGGGGGAATTGGTGGCGGAGGAGAAATTGGGTCTGGCAGAACCACAGTAGGGGCTGAAGATGACGATACAGGTGGAGTAAAAGGGGCGTTAACAGGGGCACTTACAGGCGGTGCGCTGGGTGCTCCTAATTCGTAGCCGCAAGCATCGCAGAATTCTGCATCATCGGCGTTGTCATAACTACAGGCGGGGCAAGTAATTGTCATGGTTTTAGTTCCTTTGTTTGTAATCGTTTAGACTAGGCGGTTCCTGAGCGTAGTCGAAGGATAGGGTTTCGACTTCGCTCAACCAACAGGATAGGGTTTCGACTTCGCTCAACCAACAGGATAGGGTTTCGACTTCGCTCAACCAACTGGGTAATTTTTGTCTAGGTTCCTGATAGATTCCGAATTTGTTCTTCCGAAAGCTCATCATTGATATCTCCGCCCATTTTGACGGTTTTACCTTTGGAACCCATTTTGACGGTTTTGCGAGTTCCATCGGAAATTCTGCGGGTTTTTCGCAACTCGTCTTGAGCTTGATTGAGAGATTGAGTCATAGCATCATTGCCAATTCTTACAGTCATTCGGCGGGCCGTTTCTAGCAATTCTTGCGCTTTCTGAGGATTGCTTTCAGCAATGCGAGTAGCATCACCAACAAGTTGGGAAATATTGCACTGTTGTACATAACCCATTACCTCTTGATCTACTTGGGCTGCTACTTGTCCGGCGACAAATTGTACGAGTAGATTTGCAGGGGGCAATTCACCGCGTCGGTTTTGTCCTGGTACATCGTAGGTTAGGCCAAGTTGGGCAATTCTGACGCGGGAGGCGGCGCGACTTTCCATGCTGAATTCTAAGATGAAAACGGTTTCATCGTTCCCTACAGCATTGCCAATGGGATAGGGGTCTTGAGTGAGGGAAAATTCGGCTTGAGAGGGATAGGCGCGGACAATGCGAGTCAGTTTTACTCCTTTTACTGTTTTCACAGTTAAGGCTAAGTTGGTGATGACTTCTTGTTGCGCTTGGGTGAATTCTTGAATGATTGTATCGGGCAGTTTGCTAATAGAAACTGCTGCACCGCCTGGGTTTTCTTCCGCAACAATATGAAGCGGAATTCCGCCAGTGGTGTCGCTGAGATAGGTGAGTAAGTTTTCGTTAAATTCTCCAACTCCTAATGCGGTAATGGGGGTATTATTGGAGGCGAATTCGCTGGCGATCGCCCTGCATACATCTTCGTCAAAGGTTTGACCGTCGGTGAATAGCAAGGTGCGCCGGATGGTCATGCTTTGCCCGGAGAGCAAGCTTAATGCGCCGCGCAAACCCAATCCCATGCGCGTACCGCCGGAAAAATCCCGGAGTTGTTCGATCGCACTTTCTAACTGACTGGTTTGAGTAGCTGGAGTGAGTTGAATCAAAGTAGCCGCCGAGTCATCAAACTTGACAATGGCTATGCGATCGCTTGCACTAAGTTTCCCAGAATGAATCAGTCTGTTGAGAGACTCAATGACAATATCTATCTTGGTTTCCCCTCCGGTGACTCCCATATACTCTTGACCATCCACCATAAAGGTATTGCCAGTGGGTACGACATCACCGACGACAACTTCACGCATGGAACCGCTGGTGTCAATTAGAAAAACAAAGGTTGTGGGCGGCCGCGTATTTGCTACTTCTTTTTTAGGCCGCAGCTTCAACATTACAAATAGTTTTTGCTCTGAAGAATCGGCTGGTAAGAATTCGCGGTGGGGTGCGATTTGGACGTTTAGCATTGTGTTTGCCTTGGGTAAATTATCTCACAGAATTGGAAATTTTTGCTGTTTTTTTACTGATATTTGGCACTTTAGCGATCGAGCCGTGTCTAGCCTCCGATCCCCCCTAGCCCCCCTTAAAAAGGGGGGGACAAGAGTCCGATCAAAGTCCCCCTTCTTAAGGGGGATTTAGGGGGATCTAGGCTCGGCGAGAAACGAGAGATATAAAGGTTTTTGCGCTGGTTGACACCAATGGGCACCCACCAAAAAGGGGGGGACAAGAAGTTGCTCTTGCGTCCCCCTTCTTAAGGGGGATTTAGGGGGATCTCCGGGGAATTAACAGTGTTAACTGAACCGTATTGTTCGATCGCGGTGAAAAGGGGGGGACAAGAGTCGGCTCTTGCGTCCCCCTTCTTAAGGGGGATTTAGGGGGATCTAGGCTCGGCGAGAAACGAGAGATATAAAGGTTTTTGCGCTGGTTGACACCAATGGGCACCCACCAAAAAGGGGGGGACAAGAAGTTGCTCAAAGTCCCCCTTCTTAAGGGGGATTTAGGGGGATCTCCGGGGAATTAACAGTGTTAACTGAATCGTATTGTTCGATCGCGGTGCAAGATGTATCAGCAAAAATTCAGAGGTGGTAGCATTCCCCAACAGGGCGCTATCTCAGATAAATCTGGATAGATAGGGGTCGGCATCTCTTGATTTCCCGCTTCCTGCAATTGGTCAATTGGTGAAGGACCACGGGGTAAATCAAGAGTAATGGGACAGCTTCGATATCCTTCTTTGATGTCTTGAATCCACTTATTTATCATTTGATTCAGGTGATTGTCGTTGATTAGAGATTGACTTTGATTTTGCAAGCTGGTTCGCATACTTTGTCGAATTTCGGAGGTGAATATTTTCTCTGGGTTGTTTTCCTGATGCAGATTGAGGCTGAGACTATATTGATACTCCTCATTAGGGTCTGGGCAGTCTTTAACTTTCAGAGCAAGGGTGTATTTGATCGTGTTTGATTTCATTGAGTTACCTACAAATATCTTGCAAACTGCGCGGATTCCCAGAAACCGGGTTTTTTACGAAAATACTTCATTGCTACCCACAAATTAAGTAAAAACCCGGTTTCTTTGGTCGGAGTCGGTAAATCTTGAATGAATATCCGAAATTTAGTCCGATCGCCTTTTTTACAATTCATGGCAACTTCTCCATAGCAGTTTTTACTTCAATCATCACCTCTCCGATTTTTCTCCTGTCGCCATTGGCTAGTTCGTGCCTCAAAATTTTCATGCCTTTTTGTTTTTGCATTTCCTCATCAAACTGCATAATGATTTTTCCTGATTCCAGGTAGATTTTGGCTACAACAGGCGGATAACCTAAGTCTTTCCGCAAGTAGATGTGAGCATCTTCTGAACTGCCAAAAATTACAGGTGTTGTACCTAAATTGATGCAGGGCTGTTCTGTGGCTGTCCAATGGACGATTAGCCACGCTCTTCGGCTCAAATCTTCAATTAGGGCGATCGCCAAACCAATGAAAAAACCGACGATCGCAGCACCTACCAGTCGCCCTACCAAATCTCCAGAAATGGCAGAAACTAATAGGAAACCGATCGCCCCGGCTGCACCACCAATACCTCCAGCTTGTAGGGCGCGACGGATTTCGAGATTGGGGACAAAGAAGGACATTCCGCCGCCGAGGAAGGTGCCGAGGATAGTCCAGCCAATGACTCTGCCGCCAAGGGCAAGAATGGGGATGCTAGCGACGGGTAAAAATAAGAGTTGCCCGATCGCCCCTGCTGCAACTCCCGCCGCGAGGCCACCCCCAGTACCGATACTTCCCTCGCTGGGTGTGAGGAGGCGACGGCGCAGGTAATGGTTTTGACCGGCTATCAGAGCTAAGGAAGTGCCGATCGCTAACAGGGCAGTCCATCCGCTAATTCGCAGCACGGAGTAGAGCAAGCTGTAATCGCCTGTGGGCCCCGATTCCACGAGTTGGTTGCTGTAAATGGCTTGTTCTGCTTGGCGAAATGCTCGATCGAAGTCCCCAGAGTTGGCGTAGAAGACAAGGGATGGATTGCCGGTAAGCTGGGTGAGAAAGTTGGTGTTGGCATCCCCAGTAGCCACAGCAACCAGGTTGATTCCTTGAGCTTTGGCTGATTGTCCTGCTGTTAGGGTTGTTCCCGCATTGCTTGGTTCTCCGTCAGTAAATAGCAGAATGTTGCGCGGCTTGGAGGTTGACTGTAGTTCTCGTGCTGCTGCTTCGATGGCGATGTCCATCCTGGTACCGCCGCCGTCAGACAGTTGGGTGATCGCGCGATCGAGCATTAATTTATTGCCACTTAGGGGCGCTGCAACTTGAACGTTACTGCCAAATCCAACGACGGCGAGGCTATTTTGTGAAAGGTTTTGTCGCTGTAGGAAAGCTTGAGCCGCAGATTTGACTTCTTGCAGTTTCTTTTTTTCATCCATGCTGCCGGAACAGTCGATTAATAAAACGATGGCTTGGGGCGATCGGGGAGTTGGTGGAAGTTTGGTTAGTGCTAGGAAAGCTTCACCTAATAATGTTGCAGCACCCAGGCAACCCACTGCTCCGTAGAGGCCGAAAAGTATGGGTTTGCTAAGTTTTTGTCTTAATTGTCCGAAAAAGTTTTGCACAGTCAAATCTCCTTATTTTCGCAAAATGATTACTCAGAATTATTTTGTCTGTTGGTAATATTGGGCATCACTTTTATTTACTTGTTGACCATCTGTGACTTTGGAAAAAATTGTAGCTGCGCGAGATGAACCTATAAATCGCCAGTGCCAAGGTTCAAACAGAACGCCTTGAGAGTTGTTGAGAGGAAAAGACATTTCAAATCCATATTCTTTGGCGTATTGGTTAAGCCAACGATAGGCGTCAGTATCCACAAAAGTATTTGTAATGTCTTGTTTGGGAAACCTACCATCACCTAGATCCACAGCATAGCTAGTATGATGTTCGCTGTAGCCTGGAGGAGCACTGACTTTTGAAGCAGCTTCAACAGAGCCGAGACGCGCTATTTGGTCATCAAATATAATTTTTTGTCTCTCAATGCTACGAAAACCTGAAACAGGAACAATCCAAACTCCTTGATCGCGAGCAGCATAGATGAGTTTCATCAGTGCTTTTGCAGCTTCTCGATCTAAATACTCGAACCGCTGATACTGCTGTTGAGCGTAGCTGGCTATAATAATCAAATCATTTTGATTTGCTTCTGGATAATGCAAATGCCCCATCAAATTAGAAGAGTTTTGTTTCTGGACGGGAGTTACGACGCTTGACAATTTGACGGTTGAAACCTGCTTCATAGGTTTTGGATAAATTTGTGGTAGCACCAGCCATGTTGCAGCTATCGTAGTAAGAATAGAAGCAATTATCGTTGTTGCTAACAGAAATTTTTTAAATGAAAAGTTATGACTGTTTTTTTTGCTCATGCTTTATTACCTATAGATTTTCAACATTTTCTATTTTCCAAGTACCTGCATCTAATTTTAAGAAAAATCGATACGCCGTTGTTTTAACGCCATTAGTAGTAACGCTTGAATCGACTTGATTGTTGACATACAACACTAGATCTTCACTGATATTAACGTCTATTTGCGCTTGATCGGAAGAAACAGATAAGTTATTAGATGAGTCAACTTTAGCTGTTTTGTAATCATAGTAAGCGTTGTTTTCTCGCAGCCATTTAATAGCACCAGTGGTTTTAATATAACGTTCGCCAATGGTAAAATTAGCAGCTAATTGCTCTTCATAGGGAGGAGCGAATAGCCGTTTTTTAGCATCCAGCCAATTTTGAATAACTTGACTAGCTTGTTGTTGAGTCAACGCGCTACTGTTGGTATTAGATGAAGGTGAATTTGGAGTATTATTAGATGTCGTCTGGGGACTAGCACGTACCGCAGGAATTGCAGATGTTTGCAAAGTGCCTAAACTCATTTCTAAGTTAAAATTTGCGATCGCTTTTTGTGCCTCAACTTGGATAGTATATTTTCCTGACTTGGGCAAAGCAGCAGCGTATTCTTCTGACTTGGGAAAAGCTGTATGGTTCACAAGAGTAATATCCTGTGTAAAAATCCAAATACAGACATTGTTTGTAGGTTTGTAGCTGAGTTTTTGACCTGACTGAGCTTCAAAGGTATAACCTAAAGATTTGCTGGGATCAAGGTTTTTATTTGACTCCGTAATAGTTCCAGAAGTATTCAGGGAAATAGGTTTGACATTTTTGGATTCTAAAGTGCTTGCAGGTTTTTCGGGGCAAGTGCTACCAGCCAATACTGAATTCAAGTTGGGATTGGAAGAAACAGCACTGCATCCGCCAATTATGATTAATACTAGATAAAGCCAGATTATTTTCATGTTGTTTTATGTAACAAGTTCTAGGATTGATCGTCATTTTATTTCGGATAATTTTCAAGGCTTATTTAGCCATCTTGTAGGAGGGCCTATACTAGAACCGCTAGTTTCAGAATTTAAAAAATCCCTAAACTCTATGGCTCTTTGATAGTTACTAAAGGAAGCTACTTGAACTACTATGCTTCCAGTATCTTTTCGTTGTTTAAATAAGGCATCTTGGCAAAAGCGCGATCGCGCTAGTTGTAAATTAGCTTCGCTGTCGGGTAGGTAAACCGGATAAAAATCCACCGGATAATCATTAGGATTGGTAGGTAAAGGATCTCCGCAAGTAGATTTGGGAAAGTTCGATCGGGAGGTTCGAGTAGCAGTGGTATTTGCAGGCGGGGCAGAATTAGGTGTACTTTCTGGAGAAGGCGCGGATGTCACTGCTGAGGAATTAGGTGTACTTGCAGGAGTTGCTTGTGCAACATCTAAACCCATTGATAAGTCAACAGTCGTAGATCCTTGGGGTGCAGATATTTGAATTGTGTACTTTCCAGTGGTGGGTAAAACCCCAGTATTCAAGAGTTGATTATCGGGTGTGAAAACCCAAATACAAACATTTTGATTAGTTGTATAAGTCAGTTTTTGATTAGCCTTGGCTTCAAAGGTGTATCCCATTGATTTACTCTGATTAGCAATTACTGATTCTCTTAACATCTGCTCTCCTAATATGACAGATTTAACATTTTGAATTTCTAGTGACTGTTCTGGTTTGTCTAAACATCCCTTTGAACTTGTTGATGCTTGATTTTTACTGTTAGGCATAGCAGCGCATCCAAAACTCATTAAAAGTAGACCATTAGCCAATAATTTCGTGAAGTAATGAAAGCTTTTCATCTCTAATTCTCCATTTCTTGCTTTAAATGTTTCGCCCACAGCCAAAAGGGTAAAATACCCCCAGCACCTATGGCTACCAACACCCCTAGCAGCATCATCAAGCGAGTGTTCAATGGGAGCGATGACACAAAAACTTCGATCCTATAAGATGCCGATTCTGACTGCACCTTAGAAGCACCATCCGATTGAACTATCGCCACAACATCGTGCTTAGAAGCGAGTTCGGCATCCGGCTGCTGGTAGCTAATTTCGTACTCGCCCAAAAGAGCATTCAGAAATAATTTCAGCTTCTCAGCCACCGCTTGAGAATTAGGGGAAAACTCAGCGATACCGCCCGTCACTTTAGCGATTTCTGCTAAACGATTTTCGTCCACAAATTCCTCTTCAGGAACTTTGCGATCGCCCTTACCAATATCAGAACGCTTAGCCGGTCTCCCCAAACCATACTTCTGCCCCAACTGCGCTGGTGTGAAACCATAACCCAAAGTATGAACAGTGATTTTTTCATTGCGCTTCAATAGCGCTAATAAATTATTGAAATCTCGCTCTTCATTAGGTTTATTGTGATAGCCATCCGATAACAGAACTACAGACAATCTTGGCTGCGGTTGCTTAGAATCTTCTGGTACAGAAAAACTCGGATCGGTAGCCAAAAACTGCATCGATTTACTCAGAGGCTCATAAATATTTGTAGAAGCACAAGGTTTTTGAGCCGCCAGGGAATCCAGATAATCATTTAATTGGAAAGAATTAGCAGGCAAAAAGATTTTTTGTGCTAATACCTTCTGATTAACTGGATTCCCTGCACAAGCAGGTCCGGGGTCGCCAAAGGGGACAATTGACACCTTGGGTGTGGGACATTCAACCGTTGAATTCTTGGGACAACGATTGCCAAGTTCTGTTGTGAACTCTTTAATGGCTTTCAGAGCTCCTTCTATCTTGCTAGTACCTTGACTATCTTTTTGCTGCATACTGCCGCTGTAATCTAGCAGCACAATAATGAAAGCCGGAGGTGGTATGGTTTCATCGGGACTTTTCCAATCTTTGCCGCGAAATTTCAGTGGTTTGCGATCGACTATCAAGCTAAAATTTGTATCCTGTAAACCCATCACAGGTTTATCGTTAGCATCTTTGACTTTTATGCGGACAGTCACTCGATCGTCATCTACTGTGGGTTTACCGACAATTTCCGCAGTTTTTGCCTGACTCCAGGCGGGATTTCCCAGAGAAAAAGCCAGCAGTGCAGATAGACTAAGCTTGCGGGTCAAGGAAGCGATTGTAGTAAACAAATCGGTAGAATTTTTGTCCATTGGTTGTATATTCATCTTCGGGGTAAAAAGTTAGGAGATAGTTGTGTTTGAGAGAAATATCTTTGCGAGAACTCAGGCGCTCGCCATTCACTTCGATACAGCCGTAGAACTTAGCATTAGGTTTCAGAATAGCTTCACGGGCTTTCACTTCCAAGTCAGCAACATGAAGGGGCAGTCCCGGAATTTGGATATTTGCTTTGGGAGCAGAACCAATTCTGATAATGCCTTTTTCTGGCAGTTGAATTGATAAACCTTCCTCAATTTTGTCGGATTCACTATCGCTAACAAACTTGAGTTTTGCCTGCTGTTTATCAATGGCAGGATAAGCAGGTGCGATGTTCGAGCTACCAAATTGATCGTCATAATTTTCTCCTGTGTATTCAAAACCAGTACCAGCCCTGAGAGCAGCCATGTAGCTAGGAGATGTCGATCGGCTCAATCCAAAACCCAATAACATTCCCAATATCGAAAAACCCAAGGGGTCTGCCACATTCTTCAGTACCCCCGAAAAAACTCCGATTTGCCCCAGGATTTCCAAAATCAAAACCGCGGCCAAACTCGCTGTAACGCTGGCAACTACACTTGTCTGGAAGCGCTGCCAAAAACGCTTGGCATCTCCCGCCTCCGTGCTGTGCCACCGCCAAGTAACCCCCTCAGCGATGCCCGTGGAAGCGCCGATGCACAGCCAACAAACGATTCTCAAAATTCGACGATCAAACGGATTTTGTGGCAAGAGAACAATCTGGGCAATGCCCCCAGAAATCAAGCCAAAAAATATCCCCAATCCTGCCGCAATGCTCAGGGGAAACAAGGCAATTCGCCAGCACAATTTAGGTCTAGTGGGGGTACTGACAAAAATTTCAGTAAACACCATTGCAACGCTCAGTGCCACTCCGATGCAGGGAAAGAGTATCAGTGCGGAAAATTGCTTCAGTAAACCTAAGTCACTAAGGAATACTTGACCGAGGTTCCAGCCAATCAAGGCTGATGTAATGCCCGCGAGTACGTACAGATAGCTTCTCATCATAATTCCATGTCAACCTCATTAATTTCCTTGTAGATTCCGAATTTCTAACTTAGATTTGATCTGTTGTTTTAAAAGCTTACTTGTGTCTCGATTTGGACCATCCAGATAGCCATAACCCTTGAAGCCAGATTTTTCTTGGTATGAATAAATAGCTTCTACTAACTTGATTTGTTCTTGAGGATAGTATTTTTTTGCTCCGTCATAATTTAGATTGGGAACATCCAAAATATCCTTAAGTGCTTTGAGAATATCCTGCTCATATTGTTCTCCCTTTTCGCCCTTTACCTCTCTGACAATTTGGTCAATGGAATCAATAGTTTTCTGGAATCTGTTGGGTTTAATTCCTTCTTGATACTTTGGATTTGAATCTATTTGAGAACCATTAGACTCTCCTTTTTTGTCGTTTTTTGGAGGTATTGGCGCATAGTCGGTAGGATTTCCATATCTTTCATTGTTTAGAATTCCTGGTACATCGGATTGCTGAACATTCTTTGAGTCATTTCTAGTAGTTTCTCCTGGTTTTTTGGAACTATTTAATCCTCCACCAGACCAAAATCCTCCGATAAAGGTCAAGATGAGCAGTATAACTACAAGTGCAAGTGGCACGTTTTTACCTCCTATTTCAATTAGTGAAACCAACAAAGACTCTGCTAAACCTACTTGTTTTTTGATTTTCAAGCCATAAACAGGAAGATTAGGGTTCCAGCCTTCCTGCTTGAGTCGATAAAATATCTTTTTGGGAACACAACCCAAACTTACCTGATAAAAAAATGCAGCCATTTCTGCCTCATCTAACCCGCTAAAAAGTTCAGCTAATGGCAAATATTTTTCATCATAAGGACGATTCTGCCAGTAAACTCTTAATTCGTGGAATAGTTGTTTCCACTCAGGGTCATCAGTGATACTGGGTTGAGGGTTTTGCGTCTTGGTGGCGTTTTGCCAAGTATTGACCCGCTTACTCATCAATTCATTCTTAATATCTTTTTGAACAAGTTGATAATAGAGTTTCCTCCAAATCCCAGAGGGCGCACTCAAAAGCCAGACAGTAGGATTTAAGAGTTCTGGGTGCTGGATAATTCGAGGAATTATCAACATAAGTCCTTGATTTATTCTACTCAAAATATACGATAGTTGGCCAGGATCTTGAGTAAAAAAGTTACTAATCTCCGATTGAAAAACCTCGGAAACTTGATAATGATCCTCCTGTTTTCCCCGCTGCTGCATCCAATCCAAAAAGTCAGGCAATGTCTGGGGAATTACCATCGCTCTCAGGGTCAAAAGACGCACCATTTGAGGGCTGTAAATTCCCTGTCTGAGAGCCTGGGAAGACCCTTGTCCGTTGAAAATCACTTCCCAATCGCTATCTTTAACTTGGTTAATTGATGTTTCAATTACTTCCACTTGCTCCGGCTTGACCTTATCCCGACTAATCAAACCTTTAATTGCCGATTTAATCTCGTACTCCCTAGCAATGGGGGCGGTATATTGAGGGGTGCTAGCCATCGCCCTGTGCAATAATTCTTGGGCTTTTTCGCTAGCGGGCTGAATCACCAAAAAACCTCTGGGTTGCTCCAAGGCTTCTACTTGAAAAGCCCAGGCGACAAGCTGATTGTTTCGTCTGGCTTTTTCTGTCGCCATTCGATCGACAATTAATGTCGTACAGGGCTCCCCAAAAGGAACAATAACTGGAACATTATTAACCAATAATTGTTCGAGTTCAGGGCGCACAGAAATTTGAGGTTGATTGGGAACAGAAAATTGATTGGGCTGCCCCATAAATTTCGTTTCAAAGGGGTCGAAAACAGGCATCCGTCCCCCTTGCCGTTCAGACTCGATCCAAGCCAGAATCTGCCACAAATTGCCCGCTCCTTTGCAGAGAAAGTAACGATACATGGAAGCGCTACGGCCGCGATCGTCTCCACCTCTGGTGACAACAGCAATGACTGACCAATTTTCGGCACCATCACTCACTTCGCGGCCAATGATTGCAGGATTGTCCCTGGATGCACCTTCAGCAACGGCAAAATCCCTGTTTCTAATGGCATTCTCAACAGCAGTAGGAAGGGGGTCAAGGGTTCTGTTTATATATTGGCCCGTAAATCCCCGCGATACCCATCCGCCGTCGGGGGTTCTTTCTGCTTGAATGCCGGTGCTAAATTCGTGAATTTGAAGGATTGGTGAGTTCATTTTTTTAGTCCTTATCTAATTCTTTGTGTCGTTCACCGGTACAAAGCCAGTAAATGGGAGCTACTAAACCAAAAGGCCTCCAGCGTTTTGGGTCTTTAATACAAGAACTTGTGCCATCGCGATCGCGCTTAATTTTGACTGAATTTGGTTCTGGATACTTACTCCCCAACACACCGAAAGCAGAAGTAGTAAAGTAATCCACTTGACCGCCTCCCGTTTGTTGCCATGCTTGTAATTTCCCAAAAGTTTTAGGAAAACGAAGTTGGGCTAATTCTCTGGGATTGTGGCGGTTCACCCACAATTCCGCCTGTTCGCACTTGGTAATTACAAAGGCAATGCGTCGTTGGATTCTGCTAATATCAGTGCGATCCAGAGCTATTAAAAACTTATCGAGACCGTTAGCATATTCAGAATCTTTGCGGTGTGCCGTGCCATCTGCCAGAAACATAATCCCATTGGCCAGCAAGCAATCTTCTAGGTAGTCTTGTAACTTCGAGTCGCCTACTTTGTGAACCAAGTCAGCAAAAAACTCTCCGGCGTAATCTTTACAGCTAATGTTTAATTTGACTAATTGTGGTTTCATCACAGCCTGAACATTTTTTATTGCTGTATTGACATTCTGTAAAAAGCTAAATTGCCCTTTGAGAACGATACTTAAAGAGTAATCTTTGACATCTCCAATACTGTCATTCAAATCACTACCTCCCATTTGCAGACCTTGCTCTAAGATATTTTGAGCTTCAGCAACCAGTTCCTCTGTTAGGGAGTTGACTGATGTCACAGTCTGAACAGCACTGGAAGGATCGGCATTGGGCCAATAGGCTAGGGATGCGATATAGGCAGTTTTACCCGAACCCCGATCGCCAATAATCCGAACGACGCTATTTTGATCTAGGATTTCCGAAGGGTTTGAACTTTTTGTTTTATTTTTATACCAATCGAACATTTACTTCACCTTTCCGTTTGATTTAGTAGTTTGACTCAGCCAATGAAGAGGCTCGATCAAGTTATAAGGTTTCCAACTTTTTGTGTGTCTCAAAACCGAAGCTTTGCCATATTTGCCCCGTTCATCAATCCGATTCGGTCTGGGGTCATTTCTGTCCAATACTCCAAAGGTAGAAATGGCATAAAACCGCACAAGATTTTGGGAGAGAATTATGCTTTTTCGTAAAGTATCGGTTGTGTTAGGGAGATGCAATCTAAATAAATCTGTTTCTGGATCTAACCTTCCCGGCCAAAGTTCTCCCCTTTCAGACTTGCTCATGGCCACCGCCAGCCGGAAGTCTTTGGTGCGATCGTGAGAGTCCATCAAGTCTATAAATCTGTTCATCACTTTGTTGTACAAAGCGTCTGCTGCTTGATCCCATGCTGTTAGGAGAATTAAGCAACCTATTACATCCTTCCTTAAACACTCCTCAATAAACTCTTCGCAAATTGGATCGGACTGATTGGGATCGGCTATTTTTTCAAATATCTCCCCTGGATAATCTCTCACGTTGAGCTGAAATGAATCTGGCTTTGTAAACCAAGAGTTGTGAATTTCAACATTAAAAGAATACTGTGGTAAATCATCAACTCCTTTTGTCATGCCACCTATTTTATTCGGTTCAAAAGAAGCTCCTTGACAAATAATATTTTCGGCTTTTTCTGCTATGTCCTTAGAATCATCGCCCAGAGGTTGAATATTGAATTTTTTGGAGTTTTTACTCGATCGCATTTTGTAAGCTAAAGCTGCTAAGTAAGTCGTTTTTCCTGAATTTCTCGGCCCAATTACACAAATATTTCCCATGATTTTTGCTCCTTTATGTTGATAAAAAGCTTCCTAGATAAATCCAAGGCAATTCCAATAAAGATCGATTGTGAATGCTAGTAATGAAGCAACGAATCGATCGCCCGGATACACTGCTATTAATTTGGTCAATTTGAGATTGAATCGGCCTAAAGTACCGTTGAAACACATAGGTATTCCGTTGCTGCCAGTTCATCCTGGAACGATGAGGAATATATTCTAGTTGTGATGCTTCTTTGTGAATGTCACAAAAAAGATCAGCTTTGTTCAAACAAACTACTAAATGCCGTACTCTCGGACATTGGTAACAAAAGAAATCTACCCATCGATTAAATCGATTGCACCATTGCTCCTGAGTAATAAAATCTTCGGGATTGACATCTGGCTTGAGGATTTCTCGATAAGGTGGAACAATCAGTACAATGCCTTCACTTTGGAGAATTGTTTCTAGAAAAATCTTCCATTTATCTGGATTTGCTGATTGCCAACTATTGCACCATATCTCCCCTGGCGTATCCAGCCAATCTAAAATAATTTGCTTTGGTGTTAGTTGATAAGCTAAAGCTGCTAAGTAAGTAGTCTTTCCTGAATCTCTAGGTCCAATTACACAAATATTTCCCATGATTTTTGCTCCTTTATGTTGATAAAAAGCTTCCTAGATAAATCCAAGGCAATTCCAATAAAGATCGATTGTGAATGCTAGTAATGAAGCAACGAATCGATAGCCCGGATACACTGCTATTAATTTGGTCAATTTGAGATTGAATCGGCCTAAAGTACCGTTGAAACACATAGGTATTCCGTTGCTGCCAGTTCATCCTGGAACGATGAGGAATATATTCTAGTTGTGATGCTTCTTTGTGAATGTCACAAAAAAGATCAGCTTTGTTTAAACAAATTACTAAATGCCGTACTCTCGGACATTGGTAACGAAAAAAATCCACCCATCGATTAAATCGATTGCACCATTGCTCCTGAGTAATAAAATCTTCGGGATTGACATCTGGCTTGAGGATTTCTCGATAGGGTGGAACAATCAGTAAAATGCCTTCACTTTGGAGAATTGTTTCTAAAAAAATATTCCATTCCTTTGGATTTGCTGATTGCCAACTATTTCGCCATATCTCCCCTGGGGTATCCAGCCAATCTAAAATAATTTGCTTTGATGTTACTAATTGAACCTGGATTTGCATTTGTCTTTGGTAAATTGCTTGGCTTGCATCTGTTGCCTTTGTTCTTCCTAAATTTTCGTCATAGAGATTCTTTTTAAGAGTTTCATAATCATCATTAATAACTTTTACGTAGTTATTTTTAGGATTAACTAGCTCCAACACCAAAGAAGTTTTACCTGTTTCCCGATCGCCAATATAAATCACCCCCATCGCTATCACCTCCTAAGCTGAATAATCTGTTAAAAAAGGTTTAGTTGTCGGCGTTTGCGAAGCATTCACCCGGACGATCGCACTCAACCCACTCGGTAATGCAGGTAAAGGCCGATTGCTAATCTCCCGAATCCCCAAAACAGGAACTCGTTCGTAGCCGACATTTGTTGTTTCACCAGGACTGGGGCCAAACGCCCCTCCAGATACAGTCATAGTCGTCACCTGCCTTTGATATTCTCCTAAAGGTTTACTCAGCCAATCCGCTGTTTGGTGACTCACTCCCTGCAAAAAGATTTGCGTCCGACAGTTGTTGAGTGCCGGCAGAGTTTTTTCAGGAAATTGGTCTATGGATTGGCACATCAAAAACACACCTGCTTTGGCATTGCGGCCAATTGCTGTTAACTCTTCATAGTCAATATTTTTTAACCGAGGAGCTTCATCGCAGATAATATAAGTCGGCATCCAACTATGCAGGGGTTTTTTCATCCGGCGATACATCACATTCATCACATAGCTAATCATTACTGCCGCCAAAGACGAGCCAAATTTGCCATCGGCGAGGGATTGACCAACTACTAATGTGTGTCTGGAAGTACCGTTTAAGGCTTGTAGTAAAAAAATGCCACTTGCGCCGTCGCAAATTTTTCTGACACCTGGATCTTTGAAAGGGCTGAGCTTATTTTGCAGGAAACTAATATCTAATCCAAAGCGATCGTCCGGGAGACTCAAGTATGAATAAAGATCGCAACCCCACTGTGCATTTGCTTGAGGCAAATTATTTAATAAACCTTCGACGGCATCTCTGTCCATAACAAGAGCTGGTAAATCGCTAGGGTCAAGTTTGACTAAATTTTGCCGCCGCGCTTCCACAACAATTCCGAGAATTGCAGTCAACCACATAATGTCCCGCTTCCAGAAAGAGGCATTGGGGTCTGTGTCGTCAATATTGCCATAGAGAGCTTCTGCGATCGCCCTAATTTCCTTTTCAGTCCCAAATTTTTCCAATTCCTCCAAAAAATTCCAAACAACTTGATTTTTGGTAGCACTCAAATCCCAGCAAACTAACTTTGACCCCGCACTACGAGCGAAGCTGGCAAGGCGATCTCCCAAAAATCCCGCTGCATCAACGCAAACCAAATTGCCTTTTTGCATCAAATTTTCAGCGGATTTCAGCAACAGTTCAGTTTTCCCTGCTCCCGGCGGGCCGACAACCAAAACGTGCTGGTGCAAAAAATCACTGGGAATCCAAACATCGGTTGTCAATCTAGCTTTGCTATTACTAAAAGTGACATATTTTCCTAGCCAAAAATCGCCATTTTTACCATCGCCATGCGCTAAGTTTATGACTTCTTTGCTATTGGCTGTTTGGGAATAATCAAATAACTCTCGATATCTTACCCCTGGTTTTAGAGACTCTCCTGGGCCGAGAATTAGAAGGTTTTTACTACGAGCACCTAAACTCCACACTTTTTTAGCTAAATAGCATAAAAATTTGACGTAAAGTTCGATTGTGCATTTAAACAGCCAAATGAGAATTTGCTCCATGTTTGTGTTCCTGGATCGAGGTAGTGCGATCGAGCTAGAGAGAGGCAGATGGTGGCTTAGCAGTTGGAGTGGACTGGGATTTTTGAGGAACGCTTTGTTTTGGGGCTGCAAGGTTTTGTTGATTTGGACTTAGCTGTGTTTGCTGTTGTTGAGTAGGGGGTTGCGCTTTCAGATCGGCTAACTTTTGCTTGAGTTCGGCGAGGTTTGGGCTGCTGGCTGTTTGCTGTCCCTGAGTTGCAGTTTGTTGAGTTTTTGGTTTACTTTCTCTTTTGCCAATTTCTCCATTTTTCTTCTCTATTTCACCGTTTCTTTTAATATCAAAACTCTCTTCGGGAGTTGATACTTTGGGTTTTTGTGGGAATTTTTCCATGCTTATCATTCCTTTTGTCAAACTAGAATTTGAGAGTGCGATCGGACTTGAGGGCGATCGGCCTTGAAGCACGCAAATTAAATGCTGCCTGTTTCTCTAACTTGTGGTAGCGGGAATATCCCCAGGGAATGGGAGGGGAATCTAGACTATGGTAAAAACAATATCAATAGACCTCTCCCATCATTTCTGTGGAACACGCATCGTGCCTGTTCTGGACTGTCTTTTTGGGAGCTGTCTGATGGTTTTAGGCGATTGTTGACACCTCTGCCCCTGACTGACTCCACAACCGTACTGAAATTTGTAGCCAGTACATACGTAAGCATAACATACTTGCGTATGTAATGGCATGACATAAGTCAGTTCGCTAAAAAGCTTTGTTAACTTAGGGTTATGGTGAAGTCAGTCAGGACACTAAAACACAACCTCTAACAAAGCAATGGATTTTGAAGAAACCCTCAAACTTATGGATATAGTGGTTTTTGCGGAAACCGAAAGACACCTCAGCGACCCGGAAGTAACGATTCTGCGCGGGGCGTGTCTGGGGATGACCTACGAGCAAATGGCGGAAAATTCTCAATATAAGATGAATTACCTGATGCGAGATGTCGGGCCCAAGTTCTGGAAATTGCTTTCGGAAATTTTTCGAGAAGAAGTCAGCAAAACCAATTTCCGTGCCGCTTTGGGGCGACATTTACGATCGCCCTTCGTCAAACTACCAGCCCACATGATGTCACCTCCAGCACAACGGCTGTCTGACTCTGGCTCGATGTCTGGGGGAATTCCTCAGAGCACCCTGGTTGATTGGGGTGAAGCTCCAGATATTCCCGTTTTTTGCGGCCGCACTAAAGAGTTCAACTCCCTGGCGACGTGGATTCTCGCAGAACAATGTCGGTTGGTAGTTTTGAGTGGAGTCGGTGGGATTGGGAAGACAAGTCTCTCGGTAAAGTTAGCCCAACAAATTCAGGGAAAATTTCAGTTCGTGATTTGGCGATCGCTCCGTCAAGCACCAACGATCGCTCATTTGTTAACGAACTTGATGCCAGATTTTGAGCGATCGCCCCAAATTAACTTACCCCTTGATGTAGATCAAAGAATCTCCCAACTCATAGAAAAGTTGCGAGAGTTCCGATGTCTGATCGTGTTTGATGGTTGGGAAACAATCTTAGAACCGACTAAGTTAGCCGGACATTATCGAGAAGGCTATGAGAAGTATGGGGAATTAATCCAAAGAATTGCAGAACAACAGCATCAAAGCTGCTTAGTCGTCGTCACGCGGGAAGTACCGGAGGCGATCGATCTGCTCGTGGGCGATCGTGCGCCGGTGCGAGCTTTAAAATTGGGAGGTTTGAACGAGATAGAAGCACGAGAACTTTTTAAAGCTCAAGGCTTATCTGATGAGAACAAATGGACAGAACTCATTAAGATATATCAAGGAAATCCCTTGGAGTTAAAACTTGTAGCTCCCGCCATTCGGGAATTGTTTAACGGTAAAGTTGCCGACTTTCTCAAACGCCAAACTTTTGTATTTGGAGGAATCAAGGCTTTATTAAACGACCAGTTTGAACGATTGGAAGATTTAGAAAAAGCAATTCTGTATTGGTTGGCGATCCAAGGTTCCCCCGTTTCCTTAGAACAGTTAGCGGAATATCTGTTATTCCCGGTATCTAAATCGGAAATTTTAGAATCCCTATCTTCCCTGCTGCGCCGGGAGTTGATTGATAAAAACGCGGGCAAAGGTCAAACTGAGTTTGTGCTGCACCAAGTCTTAATGCAGTACGTCACAGAGCAATTGACAACTAAGGCTTGCAGGGAAATTTTGGGGATGCTCAAAACTCAAAAACCAGATGGAAATAAAATTGAAATACTCAAAAGTCATCTGGTGTTTAAAAATACCCAGCTAAATCCAAATACCAAAGCTGCTAGGGTAGAAGACTCCATTGCTATTACTCTCAAGGAGCATTTGACCAAGTTGTTTAAAACTAATAGCAAAGCTTACGAGCAGTTAAATAAAGTTTATTCTGTGCTCCAAAATCAGGATTGGCTAGAAAGAGGATACACTGAAGAGAATTTCCAAAATTTGCTAGCAGTGATGCAGCCAGAGGAAAAAAATCTCGCAGCGGGGGGCGATCGCAAACAAGAGGAAAACTTACCTGTGTAATACCAATTTCATAAAGTAGTGCTACATATCTACCCCCCCAACCCCCCCTTACTAAGGGGGGGCTTTGAACTACATCTGTAAGAACTTTATGAAATTGGTATAATATAGCCTTTCTCAGTTAGGTGGGTAATGGGTAATGGTGGCAAACTACAAACTGCTAAAAATGGCTTGTAAATTAATGACCAATTACCAATTACCCATTACCTAAGATTTAGGCAGTGTCTAATACCAATTTTAAAAAAAAATGCAACAGTAGTCTTCTCCCTCCCCTTTGTAAGGGGGGGTTAGGGGGGGTCAAAGATTGTTGCAGGATTTTAGAGAAATGGTATAAGTCTTGGTTTAGTTGTTTTAAGCAAATTGATGATGAGGCAAAAATGAACTGTTTTGATGAACCAATGTTGGGAGAAGAGAGTGTTAACTACTGCATCAATCCTAGGTGCAAACATCGTCCAAACCCTGATGGATTCGATAATTGTCTTGCTTGCAACACCTCATTGTTAATCAACAATCGCTATCGAGCGGTGAGAAAGCTACAACACCGAAGCGATCGCACCGAAATTTTTGAATTACAAGACTTGGAAGATGGCGAGTATGGTTGCTATATTCCCAAAATTTTGAAAGTGCTAACCCACAATAGCGATCCCAATGTAATTCGCTTGTTTCAGGAAGAAGAAATGATATTACGGTATCTGAAATCTCTGGCAGTACCTCAAGTTTTTCCGGGAGCCTACTTTACTTTTGAAACCAGTAATGGTAATAATCTCCACTGCTTAGCAATGGAGCAAATAGAAGGCAAAAATCTCGAACAATGGCTGAAACAAAACGGGACAATTTCTGAAGAACGAGGGATCGATTGGCTGAGACAAAGCGCTAAAATTTTAGAATCAGTTCACAGAAAAGGTTTTTTTCACCGAGACATTAAACCGAGTAATATTATGTGCCGTCCTGACGGTAGTCTAGTATTGATTGACTTTGGTACTGCCAGCAAAATAACTTCTGATACCTATATCGATAAATATGAAAATAGAGATACGACGCTGATTTTCTCATCAGGTTATACAGCTCCAGAACAAGAAAATGGCGCTGCAATTCCCAAATCTGACTTGTTTGCTTTGGGGCGGACTTTTGTACATTTGCTAACTGGCGATCGCCCAGATAATTTAGTGACAACAGCAACAGGAAAGTTAATATGGCGAGACTTAGTACCACAAATTTCAGTAAAGTTTGCCGATTTAATTGATGAGATGATGGCCGTTGAATCTCACCGTCGCCCTCAAAATCCCAGCACGGTTTTGCAGCGTTTAGCTGAAATTGAGTGCTGTCATTTAACTGTTGCTAATTTCTTTGGTCAAGGTGGAAGTAAACTTAATTTTTTTAAGCGTTATATTAGATCGACTCGGATTAATTATCGTCTGGCTTCCCTAGGGCTAGGTGTATCGCTATTTTTGGGAATTATCGGTTTTAAATTATTTGCCCCTCAGTGGGCTGTTGCTTTGAATAATTGCGCTCATGATAATTATACAGCCGATAGGTTAGGAGATGCTCAGTTTTATCTAAATTTAGCACTTTTTTTAGAACCTAACTTGGGGGAAGCTCATTATATTCAAGGCTTGATTTTTGAAATAAATAGGGACTTTGATTCAGCGCGAAATAGCTATAAAAAATCTCTCAAAGATTTGCCTGAAAAATCTCTGAATAATTTGGCAAGGTTGGATATTTTGGAGAAACAATATTCGGCTGCTATTCCCCGATTGCAAACAGGATTGCAACTTGTTAAAGAAGTGGATCTAAAGTCGGTTTTGCACAAGAATATGGGCTGGGCTTTGTTGGAATTGGGGGATTATGAACAAGCGGAAATACAACTAAATGCCGCGATCGCACTTTTGGGCGATCGGGCTGCTGCGTACTGTCTGTTGGGGCGGGTGCGAGAAGCTAAACAAGATAACAGCGGCGCATTAAGGGCTTGGCGCAACTGTCTGAGATATGCTCCCAAGGAAAAATATCAACCCGAAGTGGAAAATTGGCTGATTGAAACGAAAAAGCGCTTGGAAGTTCAGGGAAATGATGGGGTGACAATTACCCAAAAACCTTGAGAGACAAAGATTTGTATGGATCGGTCCTGGACGCACAGGAGACCAAAAACCCGGTTTCTGCCTGAATATTTGTCGAAAAAACCGACGATTTTTGGAAGAAACCGGGTTTTTTGCGTCCAGGACTATGGATTATAGACGGAAAAATCAGGGCGCGAGGCTCATCTTTGCATAAAAAACTCCAAACACTCCCGATAAATAAACAGAGGGAAGCAAAACCTCAAGCTTGTTTACCCCTGTTGAAGTAGGAGTCAATTATGCAAAGGTCATTTACCGTCTTAGAAACAGCCTTGATTTCGCTGTTAGTTGCCAATTCGATCGGCAGTATCTACTTAGAGCCGAAAACGAGCGCTGCTTTGGCCGCACCGGGCGATCGACTTCTCATCCCCACCACAGCCCAATGCGAATGTCCCAAAACTCCACCAGGCAAATAACAGCAATCGATCGCATAATTCTTGATTGCTGGAGCGATATACAAATAGCAGCGGAAAAAGGCGCTGCTATCCACCCGAAAATCTACTATAAATTAGGAACCCGAAACTCATGGCTACCACCCTTGCTTTTATTGCCCACTGTCTGGAACAACGCGGCTGGAAATACAATTTCGATGCTGATAAATGTCGGATTATTACTGGTGTCAAAGCTGAAAATGTCGATGATTTTGGCATCTGCATCCAGCTTAGCGAAAATGGCGAATTTCTGCAATTTGTTGCGCCACAATTGCTGGCAGTGAAAGATTGCCTTCATAAGGGTGTCCTGTTTCAAACTATGCTAGCTATTAGTTGGGAAGTCAAGATGCTGCGGTTTGAATATGACCCTACAGATGGCGAAGTTCGCGCTTCTATTGAGTTGCCGATCGAGGATTCTCAGTTAACAGAACGTTTGTTTAATCGGTGTTTGAGTGGTTTGATTGAGTTGGTAGACTCGATCGCCATACCTAGATTAAAGGCGGTGTTAGCCACGGGAGTCGATCCGGGGCCCAAAAGCTTAGCCGCACAGTTGTTAGATGGGATACCCGATGAGTTTTTGAATTTACTGGGAGAGGCGATCGCCCATCGCCGGCAACTCGATAGTTAGGGGTTTTTCTGGGATTTCCCATTAAATTCGATCCCCCTAAATCCCCCTTAAGAAGGGGGACTTTGAAGAAGTCTCAACCCCTTGAAAAGGCGGAGTTTAAGACTCTTGCTCCCCCCTTTTTAAGGGGGGCTGGGGGGGATCTCTTTTGACTAAGGACAACTGTCAACTTTCAACTATGAGGGCGATCGCGGGGGCATCGCCCCTACCAACTGTCAACTATCAACTACTGAGGATTCTGAAAAATGGCTAATTCGATCGCACTTCGCCGCCCACCTGTTACCGCCCCGTCTGAGGGGCTGCAACAATCGGAAAATGAATTTTGGGGTAAACAACTGTTGCGGGCGATCGGCTCGCAGCAACTCAAAATCGCGGAACAGACGGCGTTTTGGGGAACTTTGGCAACAGCGGCGATCGCGGCGGTTTCTCAACAGACAATGGTTGCAATTCCCCTATCTTTGTGCTGCGGGTTGAGTTTAATTAACCGCCGCCGTTTTGAGGAAGTTTTGCAGCAGCGTTTGGCGACTACGACAGTAGAAATAGTGGCGGTTAGCACAAGGGAAAATCGGCTGGATGCGATCGCGATCGGTTCGATTCAAGAACGAATTTTGACCTTAGAAAAAGCACAGTTGCAGCAGCAAATTACGCAATTGCAACAGTGGGCGAGTGATTTGGACGATCGCCTGGAAGAATTGGGCGATCGCGATCTAGAATTAAAGCAAGTGCAACAGCAGTTAGCAGCCCTACAAAAATCAACATCCGCACCCACTAAAAAAGGTCGGGGGCGAGTGGCTATCTTTATTGATGGCGCTAATTTGTTCTACGCAATTCAGGAATTGGGGATTAGAATAGATTATACAAAATTGCTGGCGCTGTTAGTCGGAAAGGATACCTTGTTTCGGGCTGTTTACTATACGGGAGCAGAGGCGACGGATGAGAAACAGCGAGGCTTTTTCTTATGGTTGCGGCATCACGGGTTCCGCGTGGTTTCTAAACCGGTGTTGCAGCGGCCCGATGGATCAAAAAAAGCGAATTTGGATGTAGAAATGGCAATGGATATTGTTAGCTTAGCAGGGCAATATGACACAGTTGTTTTAGTGAGTGGCGATGGAGACTTAGCTTGCGCGCTGCATCAAGTAAGCGCTCAAAGTGCAAGAGTAGAAGTCGTGAGTTTAAGGTCAATGACGAGCGATGCGTTGATTGATGTGGCAGATTCTTATGTTAATTTAGAGGAGATTCAAGACAAAGTTTGTAAAACCCAATAATTCTCCCCCCTCATTCCCTCCTTTAGGTCGTAAGATTAAATGAACCGCGAAGGCGCTAAGGACGCGAAGGAAGAGAAAGAAGAGAAAAAAGAAGATGCAGTCCTTCCTTCGCGCTCTTCGCGTCTTCGCGGTTTAATCATTCCGATGCACACCGGATTTGATATTACACCGTTAAAATGCGTAAGTTCTGCACAATAGACACACAAAAACTACCCAAAAAAACATGAACCAACAACACCAGCAAGACAATCAAGAATATATCACCTTTTTGGATGAAGTATGGCAAGCCACCTCAGACAGCAATGGTGATGCAAAAATCATCTATCCCATCCTGGCGGCTAACCAAGACAAACTCAATCGAACCTTAGTTGCACAGTACCAAAACTGGGCTAACAACATTCTCTCCCAAGCCGCACCAGAACAAACTCGAAATATTGCAGTATATTTTGTCAATTTCAGCAATTTAATTCAGCAATTCCCTTTAGGTAACAGGGCTAGTAACCTAGACATCGCAATTATTGGTTACGAATTAGCTTTAACCATCTTCACCCGTGCCGATTTTCCCCAAAATTGGGCAGGGACTCAAAATAATCTGGCAAGTGCCTACTCTGACAAAATCACCGGCAACAAAGCCGAGAATCTAGATGAGGCAATTCGTTGTTTTCAACTGGCTTTAGAAGTCACAACCCGTGCCGATTTTCCCCAAGATTGGGCAACGACTCAAAATAATCTGGCAATTGCCTACTCTGACAAAATCACCGGCAACAAAGCCGAGAATCTAGATGAGGCAATTCGTTGTTATCAACTGGCTTTAGAAGTCAGAACCCGTGCCGATTTTCCCCAAGATTGGGCAACGACTCAAAATAATCTGGCAATTGCCTACTCGGACAAAATTACCGGCAACAAAGCCGAGAATCTAGATGAGGCAATTCGTTGTTATCAACTGGCTTTAGAAGTCAGAACCCGTGCCGATTTTCCCCAAGATTGGGCAAAGACTCAAAATAATCTGGCAAATGCCTACTCTGACAAAATCACCGGCAACAAAGCCGAGAATCTAGATGAGGCAATTCGTTGTTATCAACTGGCTTTAGAAGTCAGAACCCGTGCCGATTTTCCCCAAGATTGGGCAAAGACTCAAAATAATCTGGCAAATGCCTACTCTGACAAAATCACCGGCAACCGAGCAAAGAATCTAAATGAGGCAATTCGTTGTTTCCGGTTAGCCTTAGAATTTCGGACTCCCACCACTCTACCATTAGATTGTCTGCAATCTGGCAGAAACCTCGGCAATTTTGCCTTCAATAAAGGCTTGTGGAAGATTGCCATTGAGGGCTACGCAGCAGCCATTCTTGCTGTCGAAAAAAGCCGCAGTTGGTCAACCACCGATGCCAGTCGTCAACAGATTATCGCTGATTCAATTGATGTTTACCAAAACATCATTCAAGCCTACATCAATAGCGGCAACCTGAACAAAGCCATAGAATATGTAGACCGTTCAAGTTCCAAACGTCTGGTAGACTTAATGGCAAGTAACGACCTCTACACAGACGGTGAAATTCCGAGCCAAGTTCGGGAATATTTGCAACAATACGACAACATCCAAGCCCTAATTGATACCGGACGTAAACCCCTCCAAGGTGACACCAACTCTAGCCAACAACCAACAGATAAACGCAGTTTTGCCCTGACTCGCGACGCTTTAGAAGCTGCTACCGCCACCATCGAAAATTTGGAAGCGCAAAAACAACAAATCTGGGAACAAATGCGCCGATTAGACCCCGTTTTAGCCGGAGAAATTCAAGTAACTCCCCTAGATTTTCCCACCATCCAGCAACTCATCGAAAAACCAAAAACCGCCATTATCAATTTCTTCACCACTGACAACGATACCCACATTTTCATCATCTACAAAGACAAAAAGCCCCAACTGCATACCTGCACCGGCTTTGGCTATCAAACTTTACGCGAGTTAGTCGTTGACGAGTGGTTAACTCCCTATTTAAACAAGAAAAGAGACGGCATTTGGTATGCCAAAATCTCCGAGTTTTTGCAGCAATTAGCCGAAAAAATGCAAATCCACACCTTAGTAGAAACTTATCTAAATGGGATTGAGGAACTGATTATCATCCCCCATTTATATTGGCATCAAATCCCCTTTGCCGCCTTACCTTTAGCCGTCCCCACTCCAGTCAATTCTCAGCCATCGGCAAATCAGTCATCAGGAATGATCCGCTACTTAGGCGATAAATTCCGCCTTCGCTACGTTCCCAGTAGCCAAATCTTGCAATATTGCCAACAACGTCCGCCCCTTTCTCAAATTAATTACGGAACAGTGGAAAACCCGGATAGTACGCTACCCAACGCCGAATTTGAATGCGAAAAAATCGCCAAATTCTACAACATTCCCGCCAACCAACGCTTAAAAGGTCGAGAAAAAGCGACGGTAAACAATTATCGCCAACTCGCGAAAAAAGTGCAAGTCTTACACTCTAGCCATCACGCCTCATCCCGCCTCGATAGTCCCTTAGAATCAGTCCTAATTCTTGCCGATGGCAATATTACTTTAGGGCAAATAATGAGTCCCGGTTTTCGACTTCCCAATCTCTCCGATGTCTTCCTTTCCTGTTGCGAAACTAACCTGGGTATTGCGGGTATTAGTGATGATATTTTATCATTATCCACGGGCTTTTTATGTGCCGGGGCGCGGAGTGTTGTCAGTACATTGTGGTCAGTTGATGATTTAGCCACAGCTTTATTTTCCATCTTTTACTATCAGTATCGTCAACGGTTAAATCGTCCTGAAGCCTTGAGAAAAGCGCAAAACAAACTGAGAAATTTACCAGGGAAAACCCTAGAAAGCGATTACAAAGGTGAACTCGAAACCAACTTGCAAAAGCAATTTGAACAAGCGGCAGAAAAGCGAAAAAAAGCTGATAAAAATCGTAAAAGATTATTTGAAGGAACGCCAGAGTATCAGCGATGGGATGGAGAATATAAACAGTGGGATGCGATTTCGTCTCGTATTTTCAAGGTGAAAGAAAGTCTGAAAAATCTCTGTCGTCAAGAATTACCCTTTGCCACGCCTTACTATTGGGCCGGTTTCATTTGTTCCGGTTTGAGTTAATAGCTATTATATGGCCTGTAGGGGCGGGTTCGCCAAGATACTTGTCACCCACGAATAATCTTAATAAACCCGCCCCCACCCAACCGATCGCCCTGTCACTACCCAAAATATCTCCATTTCTAACAGTTTATCTCTACTTGGCCAGTGTAAAGATCCAAAACGGGCAAACACATGAGGAATTTGGGGGCGACTTGGGCGACGCGGCTTAAGGTTAAAGAAACCGGGTTTCTGCGTAGATATCTAGTTTCCAGCCGACTATTTTTCAGAGAAACCCGGTTTCTGGTCTTGGTGGGGGGTGCTTTCCGGGTATAATTGAGAGCATCCCTTTTTTGCTGAACCCGATCGCCCCATGCACGAACTCGATCGCCTCCTCCAAGAACTTGTATCCCAGGCCCAATTATATCCCAAAAATACCGATCCAAGAAAGCGCAAAATTATACAGCAGTTGTGGGGTATTATGTTTCCTGGCTCAAGCTTACGACGTGACAAAAAAACTACAGATGATGAGGAAAAATGCCGAGATGATGAGGCAAAACGCCGATTAGCTGGCATCAAAAAGCGGTATCGCGACAGATATCTGGCAATTTTAGAAGGTGATTTTGAGAACGATTGGCTTGATGTTTTACAAATTACTCAGAAAGAGATATTAAACAATATTAATATTTTCAATAAAGGAGTAGATTCCAAGTTGTATCAAGCATGGCTGAAATTTAGCGAAACATCACCATCACAGCGAACTCCCGAAGTTTATTCTGAATTCAACCAACAAGTAGAAAGATTTCGCCGCAGCTTTATACAAAGACGAAAAAACAAGAAAACTCAAATCTATCCGCCAGAAAAAGCTCAAAGCCTAGCTCAATCCTGTGAAAATCTATGCCAAAACATTCAAAATAGCGAAGTTGATTTACAACAAACCTGGAATACTTTCTGCGATGAAGTCCAGCAACTTTATCGACCTCTCAAGTTTTGGAACTGGTTTGCTCGTTATTTACAATTCCGCTTTATTGATATCATCCGCCAGCGACTCAACCTAGTTTCAGGGGATGCACCGATTGCAGATCCAGATGGTAATAGCGCAAGTGAAACGAGATTCGATCGAATTAAAACCAAAGCCGACTCAAGGCCATCTCCAGAGGTGATTAGAATCATCTATCAAGATCCAGATGGTATTTTCAGGGGCAAGCATATTCAAAAGCTTCCTGATGTTAACTTTCGTGCGATCGCCATTTTAAAGTCTCAACAGGCTAGCATAAAAGAAATTCAAGAACATTTTGGGAATATCGTCAACGCTCAGACAACAATCAGTCCTTTTTACACCCGTGCCTGCTCTTATTTCAAGCCAATCATCCAAGAGTATTTAGAAGCACAATTAGCCTTGCCACAATCTGCGATCGAACAAATTGTCACCGACTCTGAAGGGAAGTATAATAGAAGAAGAATGCCCGATCGCCCTAACATTACTTTCAAAGGAATAATTCGATCGCGATTGGAAGGGGTGCAATCTTGGACAATTCTTGCCAGACAGTTACAAGTCAATGTCACCGAACTGATATATTTTTACCTCGACGGTATCAGTTCCTTTCAACTGATACCCAAACCGCAGAAGCGAACTCGCAGAAATAAAAACAACACCGAAGACTAAATTAGGAGAAAACAGCCATGACATACACCAGTCACCCGATGTTTGCAGTACCCCTGACATCAAAAGCATTGAAACTAGCAAAATCCTTTCAAGAGCAATATGAAAGTCCAGCAAAAGCCAGACAAGTTTATCTAAATACTTTGGCAGTTTATGCAGTGGATACCTACTGTCAGTGTTTGGGAATTGAAACCGATTTAGAAGCTTCCGATAGTCTAAATCCAGTCATGCAAACTTTGATGGATGTAGCCGATCTCGAAATCACAGGTATTGGGAAACTAGAATGCCGTCCCGTGTTACCAACCGATGAAAACTGTTATATTCCGGCGGACACTTGGGAAAATCGTATCGGCTATGTTGCTGTAGAAATAGATGAATCATCGAGAGAAGCAACTCTCTTGGGCTTTTACCCAACCATCAACCCTTTAGAAATGATGGAACACATTTCTATTGATAGTTTTCAGCCACTAGAAACACTGATAGATCATCTTGATCGAATAGAATCCGCGTTATTTTTTTTTCAGAGTCATAACCCCGTAGCGGTGAAAGTTAGAGAGAGATTGAACGAACAATCTCTGCCTGAAATCGTCACTGAAATGGAGCGGATATATCGCACCTATAACAAATACGAGCGACGCTATGCGGGCGGGGAGTTTTTAGCGAGTTATTTGCCAACAACAAAAGGCGTTTCTTTCAGAGGTAGTACACCTGTTGCAGATCGAGAAGAATTTGATGATTCACAACAAACGGAACTGCAAGATTTAGCTGAAGAATTGCTAGAAAAATTAGATGAAATTTGGGGTGAGGATAACTCAGATGAATCTGTTAATTCCGAGTCTTCAACTAATCAAAGCAGTGATGCCCCAGGGCAAATTCCACAAGCTGCAATGGTTCCCCCATCCCCAACTACTACTGGTCTAATCAGTTTAAATGAATGGTTGCAAAAATCTGAAAGTAATTCTCAATACAACTGGCAGAGTCTGGAATCATTTTTAAGCAACCAAGAAGGAAATCTAATTTTTAGATTTGCCAGCGCCCCCCGTTCCCGCACTGCTGACACCGAATCGCCAACCCTTAGCGCAAGTAAGGTGAGAGAAATCTCCTTGGCGGGTAATCCTGTTGTATTGATTGTCAATTGCCAAAAAACCGCCGAAAAAACCGATATTCTCATCAGATTGTATCCCCTATCTGCTGCACAAACTTATCTGCCAGTGGGGATAAAACTGATTGTAATTGATAGTGAATCGGGAGATATTTTCTTGGAGGCTCAAGCGCGGAGTGCCGATAATTGGATTCAATTGGAATTCAGCGGTGAAGCAGGAGAGCCTTTCAGCATTAAGGTAGCGCTCGGTGATTTGAGTGTTACGGATAATTTCACAATTTAGCCTGCATAATTTGTCATCCTTGGCCCGATTAAGAAATGTAACCAACATTCACGATCGATGGAAGGAGTGCCAAAAATGCTCGCCCGTTCAAATAGCCAAACACCAGCCCCGTTCAGCTTCAAGCCCCTCTCTGGCTTCGTCTCCCTTGTAGCTATTTTAGCCCTTTCAACAACCGCAGCCAAAGCCCAACTGACAGTTGGCGAATCCATGTCTTGCGGCCAGGTGCGGATGCACGGCGGCATGGGAGGTGTGGGCTTTAGCGGTCAAACAATGAACGTTTGTATCCCCAACAGCACCCTCCAAAATTCCTTCCGGCGAACCTCAAATCGAGGGGCAGATTTAACCATTCAGCCGACAACTTGCGGTACTGGGGCTGCCACCGGTGTGATTCCCATTTCCTTTGGTGGTGGCAATGGAATGTTTGTCGAAGGTGGTATCATGCTCGACCAAATGTTTCCGATGAATCGCAACGGTGGAGGCTGCCCGCCGATGTCGGCAATTATGCAGCTTGCTGGTGAATGCAGTCGCCGCGATTCTGATTCTTGCGGCGGTTTGAATAGAATTCGCCGGGCCGGTTGTGCGATTTAAAAATGTTTGTAATGCGAACTTTAGTCCACAGATTTCTCGATTTAAAATTCGCACTATAGCAATCCTAAATCATTTGTGAATTTCTTGCTCCCTCCCCTTAATAAGGGGAGGGTTGGGGTGGGGTAAAAAACTTTACGACTCCTGCAAGGACTGCTATATAAACTATAGCAACCGCCAAGTAGCTTTGTTCATTGCTCCCTTCGACTCCGCTCAGGGAGCAATAAACAAAACACCTTAATATTGAAAGAGTCATTAGACTTTTTCCTGGTTAATTTGTAGCTTTTAATTAATACTGTGAAACTTCAATCTGTCATCATTTTTCCGATGATTTCCCTGGTGGCGATCGCCAATATTGCTTGCAATAAACTAGAAGCTGCGATGCCTCTACCCATCGCCATTTCTCCTGCTGAACCCATCCTCGCTCAAAACCGCCAAACTTCCCCTCAACCTGCTATTCGTGGGGATTCGGAACAAGTGGGAATTCAAGTTTATCAAAGGGCACTGCCCGCATTTGTGACGATTAATGCTGGTGGTAGTTCTGGTTCGGGAAGTGTGGTGCGTGCCGACGGTTTAGTGCTCACAAACGAACACGTTGTTCGGGGTGCGAGACAGGGTTTAGTGGCAGTTGTTAACAGTAATGGTAATCGCTATCGGGGGCGAGTGCTAGCAACAGATGTCGCTAACGATCTAGCTTTGATTCAATTGGAAACAAACGATCGCTTTCCGGTGATTCCTGTAGCTGAAACTTCAGGGATTCAAGTAGGTCAGCGGGTGTACGCCATTGGCAGTCCTTTTGGGCTGTCGGGAACTCTCACAACGGGAATTCTCAGTCGCATTGGGCGTAATGGAGATTTGCAGACGGATGCAAATTTAAATCCTGGGAATTCTGGCGGCCCGTTGCTCAATTCTCAAGGTCAATTAATTGGGGTAAATAAGGCGATTTTGAGTCCTGACGGCCGCAGTAATTCGGGGATTGGCTTTGCAACTTCCGCACCCGTGGCGCAACGGTTTATCCAACAGGTAATTGCTAGAAGAAGTTCCCCGGAAACAAATTCGTCCGAGACAGGTTCTCCGAGACGTTTGGGGGTGAATATCGATCGCTCTAATTTGTCCATCGAGTCGGTGGAAAGGGGTTCTGTGGCGGCGGTGGCGGGATTGAGACGGGGCGATCGGCTGGTGGCAGTTAACGGCAGCCGGTTGCGACAAATTGACCAGTTGTTGCGGTTTTTGGACGGCGGCCCTGATACAATGCTGTTGACTGTGGAGCGCGATCGACAGTTACGGGAAGTTCGCATAAATTTTTAGTGCGATCGATCGCAAAAATTTTTGAAATTAATTTTAAACCCGCCGGAGTCTGCTAAGATTAGTGGATGATACGGCGGGCTATTTGCCTGGGAAGTGGATGAAGGGAGAGTGAAAAAAAAATAATTGTTGAACATCACTAATAATTATTGAGTTAATGTCACTTATTTTGTGAATTTTAAGATGAATTGTTTGTTGAATTATATCTAAGGGTTTCAGGGGAATAGGAATGGGTAAAATAGTTGTCTTGAGTTTTATAGCGGGTGATTGCGAGCAAGGATTTCAGCACGTCAGCTTGGAAATTAAGGAAGATAACCACCGCCCGCTAAAAAAAATTGATGGCAATTTGCCATCGGCACCGCAGATTCCGCAGCTATACAATACTTGGCAGTCAAAATACCGTCAAATGGGGTCAAGGGTGCGAATTGAACCGAAGTCAGGACAGAAAACAAATTATTCTATTTGCGATTTAGAAGCGGACAGCGATGCTTTAAGACAACAGCTTAATGATTGGCTCACATCTCCTGGATTTTCTCGTGCGATAAATATTTTAGGGAGGATAGTCTCGCGAAATGAAGAAGTGCGAGTAATTATTCAAACTGAAGACTTGAACTTACGGCGCTTACCTTGGCATTTGTGGGAGTTTTTCGACTACTACCAGAAAGCGCAAGTAGCTTTGAGTTCTACTGCTTATCAGCAAATAGACTCACAGAGAAATAGAAATCAGGTGAGAGTTTTGGCAATTATTGGTGACAGTACGGGAATTAATTTAGAGAGGGATAAGCACGAGTTAAAAAGAAATTTACCCAATGCCGAGATTGTGTTTCTCATGCAACCAGAACGCCGAGAAGTTTACGATGCAATTTGGGATGCGGGCGGATGGGATATTTTGTTTTTTGCAGGTCATAGTCTGAGCGCATCTGATGCTACTACAGGAAAACTTTTTATTAAACAAGGGGAAAGTTTAGAAGTTAAGGATATGAAAGCTGCTCTGAGAAACGCAATCGGCAGGGGATTAAAGTTGGCAATTTTTAACTCTTGCGATGGATTAGGAATTGCCAAGCAGTTAGCTGAGTTGAATATACCCCAGGTAATTGTGATGCGAGAACCGGTGCCGGATGTAGTGGCTCAAGAATTTTTAAAGCGTTTTCTTGAGGCGTTTGCTCGCGGTGAATCGCTATATTTAGCAGTACGAGAAGCGCGGGAAAGGTTGGAAAGCGTGCAGGGTGAATTTCCTTGTGCAACTTGGCTGCCGGTTCTTTGTCAGAATCCCGCTGAGGAGCCGGTGAGTTGGCAAGAGTTATCTAGTCAAGTTCAAGATCAAGTGAATCAGCCATGCGCTCAGGATGAGATGAATCAATCATATTTTCAGCCTAACTTAAGTAAAAACCAAAGTAAGCGAAGTCAAGATCAACCTTTTTTTGAGGGCCTGATTGGTAGATCAAGACTGATCATCAAATACTGTGACATTACTACGCTAAATGTCGATGTAATTGTTAGCTCAGATGATACTGATATTTCTATGGGAGGAGGTGTTTCAAAAGCGATTTTGATAGGAGGCGGAAACAGTGTATGGGAAGAAGTGAGAATAAAATCCCCTGTTGAGTTAGGAAGTATTGCTATTACCAAAGCTGGGAAACTCAAAGCCAATAAAATTTTTCATTGTGCTGTTTTAAATAATTATAATCCGGCTTTTACAAACATTGATTTAATTAGAGACGTAACAACCAAATGCCTTAATACTTGCGATCGATTAGGTTTTCACTCGATAGCATTTCCTGCGCTGGCCACAGGAGCAGCTCGTCTATCACCAGAGGAATCAGCTTTTGCTATGATCTCTGAGATTGTTTCTCATTTAAGGGGTGAAACAAGTATCGCTCTCGTAATTTTAGCGCTGTATGCACGTCCTGAGCTACCAGGCAATATAATCTCCATTTTTCATGCTCAAGTCTCAGAATTGCTGAATAATGTCCAATCTTCAGAAATGAAAATTTACTGTCAGTATTGCGGCTCTGAAAATGTTGCCGATGTTATGTTTTGCGAAAGCTGTGGCTCTCAACTCAGGAAATGACTTCGCTAATGTTGAATGTAATATAATAGATACAAAATTGAGGACAACCAAATGAAAGCAGTTGAAGTCACAGGAACCCTGGATGAAAAAGGCCATTTATCCCTTGACTACCCCATTGAAAAATTCCCCCCTAGTCGCGTGCGAGTGATCGTACTTTTTCCCGAAGTAACAGAGGAAGTTGAAATCGATCCTGATGATACTCCCATTGAAGAAGTAAAAGCGAGTCTCCGGCGAGCATTAAAGCAAGCTAAATCAGGACAACGCATCCCCCTTTCTGAAATGTGGGAGGGAATAGATGTCGAATAACACGCCTTTTGTCCAGATAGATTTAACGCCTGAGTATAAACGGAATTTACGGGAATTATCCAAAAAATATCGCAATATCCGGTTAGATACTCAGCCAATTATTGAACAATTTCAAGGTGGCAACTTTACAGGCGATCGCCTTTCTGGGATGGGTGAAAATTATGTAATCTTCAAGGTGAGAGTTAAAAATAGCGACATCCAAAAAGGGAAAAGTGCGGGTTATCGACTTATCTATCAAGTTGAGTCACAAATGAGCATACTTCTCCTGACTATTTACTCTAAATCAAACCGAGAAGATATTAGTCCTAATGAGGTTTTGAGTATCTTAGCCGAGTGCGATCGAGATGATACTTAATGTTTTCTATAACTGCTTGTTTTATTTACCTATGTGTAACTAAATATGACTCAAGACTTTTCTGGTCAAAATCTCCGAGGACGCAATTTCAAAGGTCAAGACTTAACGGGTGCAAACTTCTCCTACGCAGATATCCGAGGGGCGAATTTTACTGATTCTATCTTGATAGGTGCGATTTTTAGCCATGCTAAAGCAGGATTACCAAGCCAATGGAAATTTTTACTACTAGCATTTTCATTAGTTGTCGCATTTTTAGCAGGATTTGCCGCAGCCGTTGGGGGCGCTTTTGTCGGCTCTTTTCTAGCCACTAAATATGAAAAATTTTTCACCTATCCGGGCATATTTTATTTAATAGCCTGCATCGCTTTTATCAGCCTTCTTATCTTTAAGGAGGTTAAATCAGTTTTTACTTTATCTATGGGCATAGCTTTTACCTTTGTTTTGGTTTTAACATTTAGTTTTGGTTTGTCCGTAGAAGTAGCTGGGCCTGTAGGTTTTGCTTTAGTTTTAATTTTAATTTTGGCTTTTATCTTTGCTTTAGCATTAGCTTTAACTTTTGCAGAAGTTGTAGCTGAAAAGTTTACTTTTGCTGTGACTTTGACCTTGTGTGGCTCGGCGATCGGGCTTTTACTTGTAACTTTTGCTCCCAAATTTGCAGACGTGAGGGCTGGGGCTGCAATTGGGATGCTATTTGGTACTTATAGTGTTACTTTTATATCCACTTATATTAGCTGGAGAGCTAAAGCTGAAGACATGAGATTTTTATGGCTAAAAAATCTAGCCGTCGAATATGCAGCTATAAAAGGTACTTACTTTCAAGGAAGCGATTTAAATCATGCTAATTTTACGCAATCAACTCTTAAAAATACTGATTTTAGCAACGCAAATTTGACGCGCGCTTGGTTTAATAATACAGAAAAATTAGATCGCGCCAGAGTAGATAAAACTATTTTAGCGAACCCATTGATTCGAGACTTACTGGTCACTGGCAATGGCGCTGGAAAATCTTATATTGGCGCTAATCTCAAAGGAGCCAATTTGATAGGATCTGACCTAAATAGCGCTAATCTAAAAGGAGCTAATATCAGTGAGGCTAATTTCCAAGCCGCTAATTTAGAAGCGGCAAATTTAACGCTCACTGAAGCAATTGGCACTGACTTTACCAGCGCTCAAATGACAGGTGCTTCCCTTGAAGCCTGGAATATAGAAAGTAATACTAATTTGGATAATGTCGATTGTCGATATATTTATCTTTTAGAATCTTCAAAGCCCGGAACCGATGACCGCGAACGCCGTCCCAGCAGTGGCGAATTCGCACCGGGAGAATTTACCAAATTATTCCAAGAAGTCCTAACTACTGTTGATTTAATTTTCCGCAACGGCGTTGACTGGAAAGCCTTTATCCCCGCCTTCCAACAAGTGCAAGTTGAGAATGAAGACACCGAACTCACTATCCAAAGCATCGAAAACAAAGGTGATGGAGTTGTGGTTGTTAGAGTCAGCGTTCCCCCAGATACCAACAAAGAAAAGATTCATAGGGAATTTACTCAAAACTACGAAGTTGCACTCAAAGCCATAGAGGAAAAATATCAGGCTAAACTAGAAAGTAAAGATGAGCAGATTACGGTTTATCGCCAGCAGCTAGAAGACTCTCGTCAGAGAGAGATTCAGCAAAGTTCCAATATGGAAAAAATTATTGATATCCTGGCGAAACCTGCCCTTAATATTCCCGTTAACGAGTCTGAAGTTCAAGCCATAGCCGAAGGGCCAACAGCGGTTAATTTAGTTATCCTCACACTGCTATCTGGTGATTTTGAAACGGGATTTCCCTTTGTTATCGCTCAAATTTGGACTGAGGATGAAAGATTGCCTACTCAACATTCCGGTCAGTTGCCACCAGCACCAGATCTAGTAGAATTTTATCATCTTTGGCATTCACAATATAACCGTTTTATAGAACCTCTCCAATCGAGTCGTATGGAGAGAAAGCAAGGTAATCTAACCAATTTTTCTCAAGTAGAAATTCATAAATTAGCTGAAGAGTTAGAGGAAAAACTAAATAAATGGCTCAATGCCGAGCAATTTATACCCATCGATCGCATCTTGCGCGAAAAATTCAACCGTTCTGATGAAGTGCGAATCATCATTCAATCTCAAAGCTCTGAAGTGCGGAAACTACCCTGGCATTTGTGGGATTTTCTCAAGCCTTACCGCAAAGCTGAAATTGCTTTAAGTTCACCTTTTTACGATCGACCTTTAAAAACTGCTGTTACCAGAGACAGAATCAGAATTTTATCAATTTTGGGCTGCGATAAAGAAATTAATCTGAATAAAGACCAACAGTTACTAGCACAGTTAGATGCAGAAACATCCTTTCTTGTCAAGCGTAACCGCCAAGAATTAGATGAACGATTGTGGGATGAAAAAGGTTGGGATATTCTCTGTTTTTCTGGTCACAGTTCCAGCGAAATGGATAGCAGCACGGGTTATATTTATATCAACGATACGGATAAGCTAAGCATTCCCGATCTAAAAAATGCTCTCAGCACAGCTATTGAACGCGGCTTGCAAATTGCAATTTTCAACTCTTGTGACGGCTTAGGATTAGCGAATCAACTGGCTGAATTACACATTCCACAAATTATTGTTTTTCGAGAACCGGTGCCGGATGTAGTTGCACAAGAATTCTTGAAAAACTTCCTCACCGCCTTCGCCAGCGGTAAATCTTTCTATCTAGCAGTAAGAGAAGCGCGGGAGAGGTTGCAAAGTCTAGAAGATCGCTTTCCTTGTGCTTCGTGGTTGCCGGTTATTTGTCAAAACCCCGCCGAAGTGCCGCCGACATGGCACTCTTTACGCCATAAATCTTAATGCTCGATGTTGCTTACAAAGCTTTTTATAATGTCAGATCCAAGTAAAACTATTGATGTACAATAATCGCGTCTCGGCTCATTTCAATCAGCGAGTGCTGACTAAACAATTGAACCAACTGAGGCAAATTACTTTGAAACAGTGCCTCAAGCTCTGCATTTGTGATATTGCCAGTAGTCACCAACAGTAACTTATAAGGTTCTTGGCGAATCAAAAAAGTATCAAAAAAATCTGAATCTTTAGTAATAACGACTCTTGAATCCTGAATAGAGATAGTATTAATTTCTGTATCAGATGTTGCGTTTTTTAAGGGTAAATCCCTGGTATGAATCGTATCATAACTAGCCCCTTGTAAAAAACGAGCTAAACGCAGTGGTAATTGAGCATCTACAATAAACTTCATCGGGCAATTTTATAAATACTTTTCACCTGAGTTAACCGAGTAGCAAATAGTAAAGCCGCCAAAATATCATCCCGTTCTAAATCATCATAGTCTGCTAAAATCTCTTCCATACTCATCCCAGAGCTCAGTAACTCTAAAATAAACTCTACAGGATAACGCAATCCCCGAATGCAGGGTTTGCCATGACAGATATTTAGATCGATAGTAACTCGCTGCAAAAGTGAGTGATTCATGGTAGCGTTCATCAACTGAATTAATTATAGCAACCTATCTGTCAAAACCCTGCCGAGGTGTCCCAAGCTGGTACTAGCCCCCAAAATCCCTAACACCTCCCAAAAAACAACTTCCCAACCAAACTGCATAAATTTCCCAAATCCCCACGATACATATATAGCAAACCATACAGCCCCCCCAAGGAGGTACTCATGCCCCACCCTACTCCAGATAGCCCCGTTTCTGGAAAACCCCTACTCCAAATACCCCTCCCAATCCCCAACTTCCCATCCTTACTGAAGTCGCCGCCAAAAACTTCGGCCATTTCCTCATGGCATAATTTGCCCGATCGCGATCGATATAACTTCAGCCACTCAAAATTGATCTGGGAGTAGTCACTAGAATGACACATAGAATGACAAACATAATCGATCGATTTTCGACTTACTATCAAGTCAATTCCCATCCTCACGCAGTGCAGGATTGTCGGTTAAGACAAAATCTAAGACGCTTGCTGCAACAGCATCCAGAGCTAAATGATGAAACAGTTTTACTGAAATATTTCTGCAACCAAGCTGCTAATAATAACTCGAACTCATTAGCGAAATATCATCTACTTGCTTATGTGGATGTTGCTTGCTATTCGGCGGCGAAATCCACTTACGAAGCCTTCCAAACACCGGAGCTGACTTTTGCAGATTATTTGCAAATTGCCAAACTTTATATGGTTGACAGAGCGGTAGAATTGTGCACTAAGTTCGATCGCACCAAAAGCCAAATCGAAACCTATCTCAGTCAGCGTCTCAAGGACGCTATTATGAGCGAAGTGCGTAAAAACCAAGGAACAGAAAGGCAAAGTAACTGGGGACTGCTACGGAGAACCTCGAAAAAAGGTCTGAAAAGTGCTTTGCAAAACTGCGGAATTCCAGAGTCAAAATTATCCCGTTGCCTCCTAACTTGGCAAGCTTTTTTAGCAGTTTATGCCCCAGTTAAAGCAGGCATAAATCAGCGATTACCGGAGCCAACAGCGGAACAATGGGAGGCGATCGCCCAATTTTGCACCGAACAACAATTCTCCCACTCCATTCAACCATTCACGGTGCCAGAAGTCAAAGCATTGTTGCAAACTTGTGTTGAGGCACTGCGGGAATCTACTCGTATTCAATTTCATGCCCTGGATGCAGAAAACCCAGAGTTAGAATTAGAAATTAACAATCGATTCGAGGACGAAGTATGGTATGGAGAGCAAGATGCTGCAAGAGGCGATCGCCTGCAACAGATGACAACTGAATTAGCAAGTGCGATCGTCTCCCTCTCTCGTGACTTTCCTAATGCCAGAAAAATGTTAATCTTGGAACATGGCTTTACTGGATTTAACCAAAGTTACATCGGTAAAGAATTTGGCATCAAGCAATATAAAATTTCGCGACAGTTAACTAGCTACAAAAAATATCTGTTAACAAGTTTGGTGAAGTGGAGTCAAACCCAAGCAAATGTTACCTTGAGTGTAGAAGATGTCGATCGCCTATCAATTCTGCTTGATGAATGGCTGACTTGGTATTGCCAAAACGCGATTCTGTACAAATTCTTGGAAACCACCTTAAAGCTGCATCCAGCCCTGAAGTTGGAAATTACCCTGTTGTGCCGCTACTATGGATGTGAGAGAGTAGACGAAAGAGCGATCGCCCACAATCTTAACATAACACCAACTGAATTGCAAGGAAAATTAGTGCAAGTTAAAACAACTTTGCAAACGGAATTACACAATTGGTTGTACCAAATTATTGCACTCAAACCCTGTTCTCTCAGCGCGATCGATAAGTCATCAGCATTGTTAGTAGAACAATTTTTAGCCAATGCCCCCTACGCCCTGTTAACAGTAGAACGGAGATAATTACAATGACATTAACTTTAGGACAATTAAGCCTAGCCTGTCCCCATCAACTCTGGCTAGAGTTTTCCGAAAGCCAACAGAAAATAGCTTTGTCTGCAACCCAAAATTACTCCTATGAAGCAGCACTTCATCGCGCTTTCTTAAATCGGCTAACCCTGGCAGTTTTGTCACCGGAATTTTCAGCCGCATCCGAAACCTCTGTCCAACTTGCATCCTCAGAAAACCTGTGGGAATTTGTGACTGGTTTTGCCTTGAATTTGGGCAAAAGTCGCCTAGTAATCATTCCCAGTGAAACCATCGATACTGATGAATTTTCCGTGCCTCAAGAATGGGTGGATATTCCTGCATTAGCGGCGGATTATTATCTGGCTGTGCAGGTAAATTTGGAGGATGGATGGTTGCGGGTGTGGGGTTTCACTACCCATCGCAAACTGAAAACTGAAGGGAGATATGATGCGGGCGATCGCACTTATTCCCTCGACTCAGAAGATATCTTTGAAAACCTGAATACTCTGTGGGTTTCTCAGCAACTTTGTCCTGCCCAGAAAGCCGAAATTCAACCGTTACCGACATTATCTCATAACCAAGTAGAAAGGTTCATAGGTGACTTGGGCAAACCTTCACTTTATTCACCTAGATTGAAGATGCCCTTTGCCCAGTGGGGTGCGCTGTTAGCTGCTGATAATTTTAGGGAACAGCTTTATCATCGGAGAATAGGGAAGGAATCTGCCATGCAAAAAGTTGTGAATTTGAGTGAAGGTATTTTCCCTAAAATGTGGTTGTTGTTGGAGGAATTAGTGACAGTTAATAGTGTTAATTTTGCATCAGCTAGAGGGGGAAGTCGAACGGGAGGAAATGAGGGCGATCGACAGGCTCAAGCACGGGGTAGAATGATAGATTTAGGAATTCAATTAGTCGGTCATCCGGTGGCATTAATTGTCTATTTTACTCCTGAATCAAACAATAAATGGAATATCCTTTTGCAGATAAGGCCCGGTGGTGGTCAAACTTACTTGCCGCCGGAGGTGCAGATGATTGTGTTGGATGATACGGGTGAGGTGTTTTTGGAAGCGCGATCTAGAAGTGCTGATAATCGGATTCAATTGGAGTTTAGCGGTGAGCCTGGGGAACGGTTTAGTGTTAAAGTAGCTTTAGGCGATGCGAGTATCGTGGAAGATTTCGTAATTTAAAGGATGCGGCAGGTTTACTATGAACTATCAGGAACGAATTACGATCGAACCGGGCAAGCGAAGTGGTAAACCTTGCATTCGCGGAATGCGAATCACTGTTTACGATGTGCTGTCTTATCTGGCATCGGGAATGAGTTACCAAGAGATTCTTGAGGATTTTCCTTATTTGACTCAAGAGGACATTTTAGCTTGTTTGAGCTATGCAGCCGATCGCGAAAGACAAACATTATTAGTTCAGCTATGAAACTACTGTTCGATCATAATCTCTCACCCCGATTAGTTAATCGGCTTGCAGATATTTTCCCTAACTCAAATCATGTAGATAACTTAGGATTAGCGCAAGTAGATGATAGTGATGTATGGCTTTATGCACAAAATAATGATTTTGCGATCGCCACCAAAGATAGTGACTACAACGAGCTTCTGATGTTACGTGGTTTTCCGCCTAAAATCATTTGGCTCAGACGCGGTAACTGTTCTACTTCAGAAATTGAAGCGATACTCAGAAGGCATATTACTGATATTCAAACCTTGTTTGATGATTCATCGGTGGGAATATTAACCCTATATTGAGGTATTTGGGAACCATGTGTAAGTCCTGTTTAGGCGATGCGAGTATCGTGGAAGATTTCGTAATTTAACACCAAATTCGACTTAAAGACCCCCTTTATTTCTTAGTCTGCGGAGGCAGACTTCGTTTTTGTAGTAGCGGTTTCAACCGCCGAGTCATAAATTATAAATGGGGTAAAAAACTCATATTTCGTATAACCAAGAGTAAAGGATAAGTTATGGATAAATTAGTTGTTTTCAATCTGGGAGAAGGAGACTTTAAACAGGGTTTTCCTGTGACGTTGCAAGTGTGGGAAGAGGGCGGATTCCTTACATCCTTCGTAGGAAAACTCCCGGCATCTGCGATCGATTTCCTGTATGATAAATGGCAGTCAGATTACCGCCAAAAGGTATCTGGCAGAATGATACCAACACCAGGACGAGTTAGTAACTATTCAGATACTGATTTAACAGGCAACAGCCATATTTTAAAAGCAGAGTTAAATAACTGGCTCAATTCCGAGACATTTCGCCCCGTAAGAGATAAGTTCCTGACAACAGTAAAATCCAAACATACTGTGCGGGTGATTATCCAGACAGAAAATCCCCGATTGCGGCGATTACCTTGGTATTTGTGGGACTTATTTGTTAAAAATTATCCTTTGGCAGAAATGGCACTTTCTTCACCTACATTTGAACGGGTTGAAAAGTCAGTGCAACCCAAGCCAAAGGTAAGGATATTAGCTATTTTAGGCGATTCCTCTCCCCCCGATCCTCAAACTGGCATCCGCCTTGATATCAATGCCGACAAGCAATTTTTGGAGAATTTACCCGATGCAGAGACCGTGTTTTTGGTGGAACCAAAACGCCACGAATTCAACGAACAACTTTGGGATGAGCGGGGTTGGGATATCTTATTTTTTGCCGGACATAGTACCAGTGAATCTGATGGTACTACTGGGAAGATATATATTAATTCTAAACAATATTTAACAATTGATGATTTAAAACCTGCGCTTCACAAAGCGATTCAACGAGGGTTACAATTGGCGATTTTCAATTCCTGTGATGGCTTGGGAATTGCCAGAGATTTAGCAGAATTGCAGATTCCTCAAATTATTGCCATGCGGGAACCTGTAGCTGATTTGGTAGCTAAAGAATTCTTGAAATATTTCTTGGATTCCTTTTCTAAGGGTCAACATTTATATCTGGCTGTCCGAGAAGCACGGGAAAGGTTACATGGATTAGAAAAAGACTTTCCCTGTGCATCTTGGTTGCCAGTAATCTGTCAAAATCCTGCTGAAAATCCCGTGACTTGGCAAGGGTTGCGGGGAGTTGAAGCGGGGATAAATTGGCGTGATGCGTGTCTGAGAACCATACCAGAACGAGGTAAATTAACCAGTAATTCCCTGGTGGTGAATGATGGATTGAATTTGAATGTCGATGATGTTTATGTACCCTTGGGTTTAGTCGAGAGAAAGCAGAAGCCTAAGCCAGACAAACAAACTACACCCGACAAAGGCTCCAAATTATACGCTGCAAAAACTCCATCAAAATCCCAAGAAGCAGGTGAAAATTATGTTGCAGAAACTCAGTATGAAGTCACCAAAACATTTAAAAATGATGAGTTTTTTGGGGAAGTATTAAAACAAGGAAAAACTGAGAAAAGTAAGGGCAAACGCATTGCCATTATTGGCGAACCTGGTGCAGGAAAAACGACGCTTTTGCAAAAAATCGCCGATTGGGTCTTGGCAGAAACTGAAGTTGTGCCGATTTGGGTTTCCTTAGCGGATTTGGGTAAATTCAGTTTGGAAGATTATCTACTGCAAAAGTGGCTGAAAATTGCCTTAAATGTAGCAGATGTCACGGCTCAAATGCGCCAAGATTTGGTGACGCTGTTTAACAACCATCAAGTTTGGTTATTACTGGATGCTGCTGATGAGATGAGCGCGGGCAATCCTTTGGATGAGATCAAATCGCAATTGCGGGGATGGATTGCTGAGGCGCGGGTGGTGTTGACTTGTCGCTACAATGTGTGGGATGCGGGGAAAAATGCTTTAGCTGATTTTGATGTTTATCGCAATTTAGATTTTGATGAAGAGGAACAAATTCCCCAGTTTATTAGAAGTGTTTTTCAGCAGTCAGATTTAGGAGAAAGGTTGTGTCAGCAGTTAGCTAAATCAGAAAATACGCGGCTGCGGGATACGGTGAAAAATCCTTTGCGGTTGACGTTGTTATGTCTGGCTTGGCACATCCGTCAAGGAGATTTTACTACTAAAACTCAGGCGGATTTATACGCGCAGTTTACCGAGGCGGTGTATGAGTGGAAGCGCGAGAAATTCCCCACAACTTCCCAGCAGCGACGGGAGTTAAATAAAGCTTTGGCGACGTTAGCTTTGCGGGGAATGGAAGAAGAAGAGTCGCGGTTTCGGTTGCGTCAGGGTTGGGTGCGGGAGGTTTTGGGGGAAGCGGATGAGCCTTTGTGTGAGTTAGCTTTGCAGTTGGGTTGGATTAATCGGGTGGGTGTGGCGGCGGAAAGGCCAGAGGAACAGGTTTATGCTTTTTATCATCCCACTTTTCAGGAGTATTTTGCGGCGTTGGGGGTAGATGATTGGGGTTATTTTTTACATCATGTACCGGATAATCCTGGGTTGGGAATTTATCGGATTTTTGAGAAGCAGTGGAAACAGGTGATTTTGCTATGGTTTGGACGGGAGGATGTGGAGAAGGAGAAGAAAGAAGAGTTTATCGATGGCTTGGTAGAGTTTCAGGATGGATGCGGGAACTTTTATAAAAAATATCAAGCTTATTTTCTCGCGGCTGCGGGAATTGCTGAATTCAAAACCTGTAAAAGATCCCAGGAGATAGTAGCACAGATTGTTCATTGGGCTTATGGTTATTTTAATGCAGGCAAAGACAGATGGGTGATGTTTTCCCAACCTATTCAGGAAGGGGCAAAAGCAGTATTAGGAGAAATAGATAGGCAAAGAGCGATCGCCCGTGTAATCCAACTACTAGATGAAAATTCAGATGAATATACCCGTAAAATTGTTGCGATAATCTTGGGCAAAATAGCAGCGAAAAATGAAGGGGCAATTGCCCGTTTAATCCAACTTCTGGATGAAAATTTAGATGAATATACCAGTTGGATAGTTGCCGAGAGTTTGGGTAAAATAGCAGTGGGAAATGAAAGAGCGATCGCCCGCTTAATCCAATTCCTGGATGAAACTTCAGATAAAGATACCAGTTCGATAGTTGCCCATAATTTGGGTAAAATAGCAGTGGGAAATGAAAGAGCGATCGCCCACTTAATCCAACTTCTGGATGAAACTTCATCTGAATATACCCGTAGGGATATTGCGGAAATTTTTAGTAAAATAGCAGTTAAAAATGAAGGAGCGATCGCCCGCTTAATCCAGCTACTTGATGAAACTTCATCTGAATATACCCGTTGGATTATTGCAAAAAGTTTGAGTAACATAGCAGTGGGAAATGAAGGGGTAATCGCCCGCTTAATCCAACTACTTGATGAAACTTCAGATCAATATATCCGTAGGGATTTTGCCGAAATTTTTGGTAAAATAGCAGTTAAAAATGAAGGGGCTATTGTCCGTTTAATCCAGCTTCTGGATGAAACTTCATCTGAATTTACCCGTAGGATTGTTGCGGAAGTCTTTGGTATAATAGCAGTTAAAAATGAAGGAGCTATTGTCCGTTTAATCCAACTTCTGGATGAAACTTCAGATGAATACACTCGTTTGAGAGTTGCGGAAATCTTTGGTAAAATAGCAGTTAAAAATGAAGGTGTTATTGTCCGTTTAATCCAACTTCTGGATGAAACTTCATCTGAATTTACCCGTAGGATTGTTGCCGAAATCTTTGGTAAAATAGCAGTTAAAAATGAAGGGGCTATTGCCCGTTTAATCCAACTTCTGGATGAAACTTCAGATGAATACACTCGTTTGAGAGTTGCGGAAATCTTTGGTAAAATAGCAGTTAAAAATGAAGGGGCTATTGCCCGTTTAATCCAACTTCTGGATGAAACTTCATCTGAATTTACCCGTGGGAGAGTTGCAGAAAGTTTGGGTAAAATAGCAGTTAAAAATGAAAACGCAATTGCTCGTTTAATTCAACTTCTGGATGAAACTTCAGATGAAGATACCCGTGGGACTGTTGCAGAAAGTTTGGGTAAAATAGCAGTTAAAAATGAAAACGCAATTGCTCGTTTAATCCAACTTATGGATGAAACTTTAGATAAATATACCCATGATATAGTCATGGAAAGTTTGGGTAAAATAGCAGTGAGAAATGAAGAAAAAATTGCTAATTTAATCCAACTTCTGGATCAAGTCTCATCTGATTTTATCCGTCGGAGAATTGCAAAAGAATTAGGTGAAATAGCAGTGGGCAATGAAAATGAAGTGGTAATCGCCAGCTTAATCCGACTCTTGGATGAAACTTCATGTGAATCTACCCGTCAGATTATTGCAGAAAGTTTGGGTACAATAGCAGTGGGAAGTGAAAGGGCGATTGCGCGTTTAATCCAACTCCTGGATGAAACTTCATCTGAATCTACCCGTAGGAGAGTTGCCCAGAGTTTGGGTGAAATAGCAGTGGGAAATGAAAGCGCGATCTCCCGTTTAATCCAACTCCTGGATGAAACTTCAGATGCCAATTTTATCCCAATCCTGGATGAAACTTCAGATAAAGATACCCGTGGGATAGTTGTGGCAATCTTGGGTAACATAACAGTAGGAAATGAATGGAAAATTGCCCGTTTAATCCAACTCCTGAATGAAACTTCAGATAAATATACTACTAGGAGAGTCGCGGAAACTTTAGGTGAAATTATCGCTACTAAACAGCAAGATTTACAGGTATTTTTGGCGCTTAAATTTAATTTAAAATATGAAACTTACAAAAATAAATTTAATATTTACGAACAATCATACGAACTTCTTTGGCAATGCGCTCAAAACCTCACCTACCGAGAATTTTACACCGCATGGAATTATCAATTTAGGAACAGTAATGAGAGCATTTTAGATACTGTTATTATTTGTCCATTTTGTACTTATCACACCCCAAAGGAAAGTGAGTTTTGTGATGCTTGTGGCTATGATTTGCCTACAAATTGGATAGCTGTAGATAATACTATTACTTGTCCAGTCTGTAGCTACAAAAACTCAGAAGGTTCAGAGTTCTGTGATGTTTGTGGTAATGAACTAGGAGTAACCTTACCTACTCAAACTTTAAATGATACTATTATTTGTCAAGCTTGTAGTTATGACAACCCAAATGGAAATGAGTTTTGTGATGCGTGTGGTTATGAACTCCCAGTAATTGTATCATATAATTTTGAAGATACTCTTGATCCACTAATTCAATCTCTCGAAAACCAAATTACTCCAAACTTCTCTCAACTCCAACCAACTCCCCAAACTTACCCACTACCTATCAACATTCAATCCCTAACAGACGAAACAGACACCAGTGCTATTTGCCAAGAACTCTGCACCCAAATTTACTACCTAGCACTCCCCGATACAGACATCCCCACCGCCAACAACTTCGCCGAACTCAAACGCCAGATTCTCACAGCAAAACGCCAACTGCAAAAACGCCACCTAGCCCTAATTCTACATGAATGTACCCCTCATCCAACACTCATCACCTGCTGCCGCAAAATCGCCGATGCTAACCTGGGTTTGCACATCCTCTGGATAACCGACACACCCCTCGATGCACCTTTGCGCGGTTTTCCCCCACAGCAACCTAACCTCCTGGGTGCTCTCCAAACTTGGATAAATGAACTGAGTTAACGGGATGCCAGTATCGTAATTGGCATCAACTATGCAGTAGCTAAAAACTAGGTGCGATCGCTTTCTACGCCAATAGGTTAGAAAGCGATCGCGCTATCAACTCAATACCAAATTTCTCCTTTATAATCCAATACCGTTTACTTAAGACCGCCCTGGGGTAAAACCCTATGAAAAATAGATACTGCGATTGCTTCGTTCCTCGCAATGACCATCTTAAGTAAACCGTATTGATTTATAATCCAATACCGTTCAGTTAAGCCAGATCCCCCCTAGCCCCCCTTAAAAAGGGGGGGACAAGAAGTTGCTGCGAAGTCCCCCTTTTTAAGGGGGATTTAGGGGGATCTCCCCAGCCCAAATGATCGAGCGGTTGAAACCGCCGAGCTAATTTTTTTTCTCTCTCTTAATTCTATCCTGCATAAACTCCTCACCCATTCCCGATAAATAAACAGAAGATGGGAGGTTAGACAATTACTACTCTAACTTCTACCTATATAGACAAACTTATAAAGAGATAGAACTATGACTTTTAATAGTGCAGCTAAAAATAAAACTCAGGCCAGAAACGGACAAATAAAAGCCCAAAAAACATCCGAAATAGTGAAGCTGTCTCAGTTGAATACTTCGGTGGCTATGCTCCTCAGTGCTATCTTTCCCATTGGTGGTTACATCTACACGAGACGCTGGCTTTCTTGCCTGGGTTTTCTGTTAGGAGGATTGGCGGTTTTCACCAACGTTTACGCCACTGAACCGGAACAGGATAAAACTAATTCAATGGTATGGACTTTCTGTGCGCTATACGGCTCTACTGTTGCACCGATCGATAATGCTCGTGCGATCGTCCGTGCCCGCAAAAGAGTAAGCCATCTCAAGCTCCATCGCACCATAATTGTATACTTACAGCGCGATGAGTTTGGGAAGTGGGAGCAAAAGTTGTTGACTACTATTACATGAGCAACGGCTAAAAAAAACAGAATACCAAGAGCCCCGACTTCCGGGCCTGAAGTCGGGGCTTTGGGGGATCACGGGAATAACGGTCGAGTGATGGGTGAAGTGGCGATCGCGGCGGATATTCACCATGTTACCAGTGTCGCGGTGAAAATGGCTCTGTCGCTGCTGTTGCCGGAGGATGCTGAGGTGAAACTTAAAGGTTTCTTGAATCCGGCGATCGATGGGGGATTAAATTATCTCACGCTGTCGATGGTTCCCGATTACTGGTTTTATCCGGGCGTGTTTGGAGATACGCCGGGACAGTACGCTTATCAAAGCGTTTGGTTGACAGCAAAAAGTCGGGAGGAATGTCCCGTCTGTGGTAGCGTACACCATCGGGTTGACCCGCGATCGATCGCGCTCCGCAGCGTGCAAGCGGATGGAATTCGGGCTGCATTGAACGCTTCTCGTTCTTAAGTCGAAGCTGAATATTATTGATGCGATAGAAAGCCCCAGGGGAACAAATGCTTTCCTCAGGGGCTTTCTGCTGCGATCGTCTGGTAATGTAGAGGTTGGGGGGAATGTTTGAAAAATTGGGTAAAAAGGGCGATCGGACTTTTTTGTCATCGGCGCTTACAAAAGTTAATCTATGGGAAAATTAATTGTGATCCGATTGGGTGAAGGGAGTTTCAAGATAGGTTTTCCAGTTTTCCTGCGAATTGCGGAAGATGGCAAGCCGTACCACAATGAGCTAGATGCCCGTTTACCTCCAGATCCAGAACTCGACAGATTTTATGAAAACTTAAAGGAACACGGCTTTAAAGCTAATCTCAAGGACAAATACAAGCCTTTAAATGCAAAAAAACTTCTTAATGATTGGCTTTCATCTTTGCAATTTCTCGAAAAATGGCACGAATTAAAAACTGATTGCACATCTCAGGATATTATTCGAGTTATTCTCCAAACTTCCGACAGCGATTTGGCAAAGCTTCCCTGGCATCTCTGGAATTTATTTGAAAATCATCCCCTAGCCGAGATGGCTTTTAGCTTGTCAGAATACAAAATTCAGCCTTGTTACTCAACCAGAACAGAAGTCAGAATTCTAGCAATTCTGGGAAATAGTCAAGGAATTGACACTACTGTAGATGAACGAGAATTCAAGCAATTATCCCTTGAAACCTGCTTTTTGCCAGAAAAAGACCAGGAAACTATTTTTAGGGAATTGAGAGATGAAAAATCCTGGGACATTTTATTTTTTGCAGGTCATAGCAAAACAACAGACGGAGAAGGTATTCTTTCTATTAATCAAACAGATACAGTCAAAATTGAAGATTTAGAAAATGCTGTAAAACAAGCCGTTCGCAAAGGGTTGAGACTAGCTATTTTTAACTCTTGCGATGGTTTGGGTTTAGCAAAAACTCTAGCTAGTTGGAACGTTCCCCAAGTTATTGTCATGCGGACACCAATACCCGATGAAGTCGCACACAAATTTTTGAAATTTTTTCTAGAAGCTTTTGTAAAAAATGAAAAAACTTTATATTTAGCCTTGCGACAGGCTAGAGAAAATCTCCAAGGATTAGAGGGACAATATCCTCTAGCCAGTTGGTTGCCAGTGATGTACGATCAATGTTTTACTGTAGAAGCTTCGCCAACTTGGAAACAATTACGGAACACTACCGCAGAAGAAACAAAAACGCTAACCAATTCACCTCAACCTCAACAATCTCATGATAAACTTCACCAATCTTTACAGCGGTTAAATTATCATCATCAAGTTAAATTGTTCCGAACATTTGTTGAACAGCATCCCATCGGTGCTTATTTGATTCACGGCGAAGAAGACAGCGGTCAAAAATGGCTGTTGAATCGGCTGCTGAAGCAGGTTCCTAATTGGACAAATGCCAAAGTAATTTCAGTCACACTCAATAGAAAATCTCGCGCTACTTATACGAAAGCTTTGTGGCAAGAACTAGGCGGTCGTGTGGGTTTAATTAATCAACCTTCACAGACACAAATTATAGATAAAGTTGCTCAATTGTGTCAAAATAGAACAGTGGTTTTAATTTTCGATAGACTTGATGAAATGCCAGAGGAATGTATGAGTCAATTTATGGGACAATTTTGGCTGCCTCTGGTAAAAAGCGTCTCCGGCGTAACTCAATCGCCGTCTCGCTTACTAATGTTTTTAATTGACCATAGCGGTTGTGTTGAAGACTGGAATCTAGATTTTGCTGAAACACTTTACCCAAGTTGGGAACCGCACATTCCCGTTAAGCTACCTAAAATTACTCTACTATGCGAAAAAGATTTACAACCTTGGATTGAAAATTCTATCGATGAGTTACCCCTTAAACTGACTAACCAAGTCGAGGAAATAGTCCGAGATATTCTTGAAAGCAGTGAAGGCGGCTTGCCTCAACTAGCTCTGTACAAAATTTGTGATTTGTGCGATTGTAATTGGTATGAGTGGGAGAAAGTATGGCTGAAACACTGAACAGAGAAGGCTTGAAATACACAGGTAAAGTACAGCCTCAACTAGGAGAAATCGATGAAAACGGTCAAATATTTTATCCTTATCTTCCTGACGACGATTTAATTGAAGCTGTTAACTTAGCCATTCAATTAGAACGTCCCCTGCTGATTAAAGGAGAACCTGGGTGTGGCAAAACTAAGTTAGCCCGTGCTGTTGCTTATGAGTTAGGACTGCCTTATGAAACTTGGAATATTAAGTCTACAAGCAGGGCAAAAGATGGACTTTATACCTACGATGCTGTGGGGCGTTTGCGGGATGCTCAATTAGCGGCGGCCGGCCGCCTCAGCGAAGATAAAATTCAGGCAATTGATAAATCTGAGACTTACATTAAATGGGGGCCGTTAGGGCGATCTTTTCTGAAAGAACAAACGACGGTGGTGCTGATTGATGAAATAGATAAGGCTGATATTGACTTTCCTAACGATCTGCTTTTGGAACTTGATGAACAGCGGTTTGCGATCGAAGAAACGGGAGATAAAATTCAAGCTAAGGCAACACCGATTGTGTTTATTACTAGCAATGATGAGAAAGATTTGCCCGATGCTTTTTTGCGCAGGTGCTTGTTTCATTATCTTGAATTTCCCAAGCGCCAGCAGTTAATTGAAATTATCAATGCTCACTTTGTGGCATCTCCTGAAGCGCTAGTAAATGCAATCATTGACAGGTTTTTACAGTTGCGCGAGGAGATGCGGAAAGACAAGGGAGAAGCTGGCAAAAAAGTTAGTACCAGTGAATTAATGGATTGGTTTCGGATACTGCGCCACTATCCTGAAGATCGGGTTCTGGATGAATTGGGTAAAAAACTTTTGTATCCGGGCGTGCTGTTGAAAAGCTGGGATGATTACAATCGCTATGCTAAGCAAAGGCGGGCTGGGGGTGAATTGTGATTAAACATCTGAGTTTTGATTTAGCAATTACCGTTGATGAAGCACTGGCAATTGTAAAGTCTGTAATGGATGGCGAGCGTTTTACCGAAGTTCAAGAAATTGTCTTTCGCCTGTCTTGGGAAGGAAAATCCTATCAGGAAATGGCCCAAATTAGCGATCGTGCACTGGATTATATCAATGATGTTGGAGCTCAACTCTGGAAGCAACTTTCAACATCATTTGGCGAAAAGGTTAGCAGAAGTAACCTTCAGTCAGTCATCAAGCGATATTTAAGAAGCAGGCAGGATGAGCCGGATGTTTTGCTTCTGAACGATGATTCTATTCTGAAGAAGTCTATTATGGACGAACTACCCCTGATTGAGCTTTTTAGTCAACTGCGAGAAGCTGGATTTCCCCTTGGAATCGATGAATATAAGCTGTTACTGGAAGCTTTACAAAAGGGGTTTGGAACGAGCGATCGCACTTCTTTATACCGCCTGTGCAAAACTTTATGGGTAAAATCTGCTGAGGATAAGCGCCTATTTGACTATCACTTTGAATTGATTGTCAAAGAGAGTCAGGAAACTATACCAGCAATCCCAGAAAAACCAGAGATTTCTGCACCGGAAACAGAGGATTCTGGTATAATTGAAACAGCACCAAAACTAACTGAGCAAACAAGCGAACCTATTATATCTGCCCCGCATCCAGAATTGATAGAGGCAATAGAAGATGAGGTGCAAGCTGCAAAAGCAGTGATGCAAGCTACTAATAAATATGAGGCAATTTCCGATCGCCAGTTTATCCTGACATCCGAATATTTTCCAGTGACGCGGCGGCAGATGAAGCAAAGTTGGCGTTACTTGCGCCGTCCCGTGCGGGAAGGGCCGCCTGTAGAATTGGATGTGGAAGCCACAGTTAACCAGATTGGGCGACAGGGCATTTTGTTAAGTCCGGTGTTGGTGCCGCGCCGTATAAATCGATCGCAATTACTGTTATTAATCGATCGCGACGGTTCGATGGTACCCTTCCACGATTTGTCCCAGCGGTTGGCGGAAACAGCGGTACGAGGCGGGCGTTTGGGGAATGCTGGCATTTATTATTTCCAGAATTGTCCGGTGGATTATCTATACCATGACCCCTATCAGTTGGAAGCCGAGAAAATCGATCGCTTGCTTGCTAACTTGCGGCCTGAGAAGTCTGCTATGTTAATTTTTAGCGATGCTGGGGCGGCTCGCGGGGGTTACAGTGAGGAAAGGGTGGAGTTGACGGCGGCGTTTCTCCAGCAAATTAAGGCAAAGGTGCGGTATGTAGCTTGGCTAAATCCGATGCCGGAGTCGCGCTGGGAGGGGACGACGGCGGGTAAGGTGGCGCGTTTAGTGCCGATGTTTGAGATGGCGCGGCGGGGATTGCAAGATGCGATCGGCTTGTTGCGGGGAAAAAGTCAGAGTTCGGTTTTTGTTGGGACTGAATAAGGGGGATGAGATGAAACCTGAAGTAGCCCGCAGACGGATTGAAGCTTTCGAGAGGCGTTTTGGAAAAACGCACTTAACTTTTGCGTGTCATGCAGCGTTTCCCTTGGCTTTGACACCGGATTTATTATACAAGTTGTGGGCTAATTTCCAGCGAGATATTCACGGATTTGTGTTAGGAATTCCTTGGGTAGCTGTGGCGGATTTGCTACTTTCGAGTTTGTGCGATGAGGTAGGGCGAGAACTCTATGAGATGGATACAGCGGTGCGAAATTCGCTGTTGAATCGGTTGAAAGAGAATGATAATTTTGGGCCGCAGCGGATTAATGAGTTGTCTGATTTTCTATTAGTTTATGTGCGACAGCAACTTCAAAGTAATGACCAAGAGGTGCGAGATTTTGCTCAGGCTCAGCGGTGGACTGCTTTGGCCTATACCAGACCGAGTGAGGCGGCGCAGGAACTAAAAGCGACCCTCGAACAAGCCTATCAACAGGATAGGGCAGAGCAAGTACGACTTGCATTTTTGGTAGAAACTTTTGCCGAACCTCTGGCTGAATTTGAGCCGCTATTAGTTTATGCCCGTGAGATAGGGAAGTTGGCACCGAGTGATTCAGTCGGCGCTGTTACTGAAGTTAGCAAGGCATCGCCAGAAAACAGCCAACAAAAGTATGCTCAGGAAGTATTAACCATCAACCCATCTTCTCAAAAAGAGCCTACAGAAAACAATGTTGTAGGAATAAAAACTGTTATTCTGACCATAGGAGATGGGGATTTTGAAAGCGGTTTTCCAGTTGTAATGAAGATTTTCAAAGCTAACGAGCTGTCTCCTGTTCAACAATTAATTGGAAACTTACCTCCGGCTCCAGATATTTACTCATCCTATTGTGATTGGGACTCATATTACCGAAATTATCCTTTTGGTTGCCATAGAATGGTAATAAGAAAAATATCAAAGAGTCCGACTAATTTCTCTTATTATGAGATGAATGAAAAATTACAAAATAGCATCAACAACTGGCTCAAATCTGAATCATTTCTTCATTGTGTTGATTCGCTACGCATGAACATATCACCAACTGATGAAGTACGAGTGTTCATTGAAACTGAGAACCACGTATTACAGCAATTGCCCTGGCATCTTTGGGATTTCTTTCAAGATTATCCCAAGACTGAAATCGTTTTCAGTTTGCCTCGATATTCTCGATATACAAAAATCAAAAAATCAACGTCTAGAAAAAACAATGGAGTCAGAATTTTAGCTTGTTTAGGTGAATCTACAGGAATAAATGTGGATGTAGATAGAAGCTTACTCGAACAATTACCTAGTGCAGAGATAGTATTTTTAGTAAAGCCAAGTCGCGAGGAACTTTCTGAGATCCTTTGGGAGGCACAAGGTTGGGATATTTTCTATTTTGCAGGTTTTAGTTCTAGTGATAGTGATGGTAGTAATAGTCAAATTTCTTTGAATCCAACAGATACTTTAACGGCAAATGACTTAAAAAATGCACTGGAAAGAGCTATGGGACGCGGTTTAAAATTAGCTATTTTCAATTCCTGTGATGGGTTAGGAATAGCCAATCAATTAGCTAATTTCGGAAGTCTCACAACCATCGTCATGCGTGACTTGATACCCGATGAAGTAGCACACAAGTTCTTTAAACATTTTCTAGAGGCATTTTCAAGCGGTAAATCTTTATACGCTTCTGTGCGAGAAACACGAGAAAGATTGCATGGGTTAGAAGATAGATTTCCTTGTGCAAGTTGGTTGCCGGTGATTTTTCATAATCCAGCCGAAGCACCTCCGACTTGGGAGCCAGCATCTTATGTCTCAATTTTTGATTGATTTACATCCAATCCAGTAGGATATGAATTATTCATCTCTCTATTCTCTTCCTCTGTGTTCTCTGTGTTCTCTGCGGTTAAATCATGACCATGCAACAGTTAAAAATATAAGGTGCGTCGCCATCAGTCAATCACCACATTCGAGTCCATGTCCCCCAGCGACGCACCCTACAAATTAACTAACTGCAAATTAGATTGCGGTGGCTTTTTTTAACCACTCCACAGTTGCTGTATCGCACACCGTTGCCAGCTTCTCCACTACCGCACTATGATATTTATTTAACCATGCCAGTTGGGTCTGTGACAGTCGATCGACATTAATCAATTTCCGGTCAAAGGGAATATAGGTCAGCGGTTCAAACCCATACCAAACCGTATCATTATTTGACCCCATTTCTCTGACAACATAGAGATTTTCGATGCGAATTCCGCCCCATCCCGGTTGATAATATCCCGGTTCTATGCTAGTTACCATCCCCGGTTCTAGGGCGTATTGTACCGATTTGCTGATACCGTTTGGCCCTTCGTGAACGGCTAAAAATGCCCCTACTCCGTGCCCAGTCCCGTGTCCGTAGTCCAGTTGTTGTTGCCATAATACACCACGGGCGATCGCATCTAATTGCGCACCGGTTGTCCCCTTGGGAAATTGCTGCATTGCACAGTTAATATGTGCCATCAAAACCGTCGTGTAGTGTTCTATTTGTAGCGCCGTTGGTTCTCCGATCGCCACGGTTCTGGTATCATCCGTTGTACCCCCTAAATATTGCGCTCCTGAGTCCAGCAACAGTAGTTCCCCTGGTTGCAGCCTCACTTCTGGACTGGGAGTGCCGTAATGTACGATCGAGCTATTGACTCCCGCACCGGCGATCGTTCTAAAACTTAAAGTCTGAAAGTCTGTTTCCTGCTGATAAAATCTTTCGACGGTTTCTTTGACATCAAACTCTGTCAGTATACTACCATTTTCTAGTTGTTCTGTCAACCACTTAAAAGTCCGAGTTTTAGCTCGACTTGCTTTGAAATTCGCAGATTTCATCTGTTCGATTTCCACAGGATTTTTCCGAGCTTTCATCCCTTCGATGGGATTAGTCTCAAAAACTATTTCCACAGCATCTTTCTGTACTTTTTGCTGGTTTAAGATTAACTGATAGGTCCCTGCTGTAGTATGTTTGGGGTCTAAAAGCACCCTAATTTTTTGGGTCGCACTGACACACTTTTCTAAAGTAGACTGGTATTCTGCGTAGGGTAGCAAAGTTACATCCCCAGGCAATTCTTGCTTAACTTCTGCGGCAACTCGCTGGGGGTTGGTCAACAAAAAAGCTATATTGGCAGTGACAATAGCATAGGATATAAAAATCGGAATGTTAGGAATATCCGAGCCTCGGAGATTGAACAGCCATGCTATTTGATTGAGGTTGGTAATCGGTAGCACATCAATATTTGCTTGCTTCATCGCTTCCCTGACTCTGATTAATTTTTGTTCCGTGCTTTCTCCAGTCAGGGATACAGGTAAACTAAATAAGGGAGATTCGTCAATGGCGGGTAAGGTTTCTGTTGTTTGTGCTAGATTGTGCGATCGCACTTTGTCTACTAAATTATCCGATATTGCTATCAGTTCAATTCCCGCCTGCGTCAATTTACTCTGCCAATTTTGATAAGACTCCGCCGACAGAGTAAATGGATCGAAACCTAAACGCAATTTAGGTTGAGTCGCTGTCGATTCCGCTGCTAGTTTTTCTAAAGTTTCAATTAAATTTAAATGACCTTCTAAACCCAGTTTACATATTTCCATTAGTCCCGGAGCGATTTGCAATTCTGCTTGTTCATAGTAGCGGGAATCCACAAACAACCAAGCCGAATTCTTACCCACCAACAAATCGCCGGCGGAACCAGTAAACCCACTAATCCAAGCTCGTCTTTGCTTAGCTGGCGCTACCGATAAATTCAAGTGTTCGTCCACCGCTGAAATGAAATAGCAATCCAAGTTATGCTGTGCCATGAACACCCGCAATTCAGCCAGTTTGGATGCCGTTAATTGCTGAGAATTTGTAGTGGGATTCACATTAGTTGCTACCATTTTTTATGCTCCTAAAATTGTTTTCAAACCTGTAACTAATCTGCTAATCCCTGCAACACAGGTTCCTGAATCCAGGGCACCGAAGGCGATGCGTAAATAGCAACCATTCTCCATACCAAAAGTTGTGCCTGGAAGCACCGCCACTTTGTATTCGCGAATTAATTGTTCCACTAATTCCATTGTATCGATTTGGGTATCAATTTTCAAGAAAAAGTAGAAAGCTCCCGCAGCAGGCGAAATTGTACAGTAGTTTTGGAGGTGATTGAGTTCCTGTAATACGAGTTGTCGCACGGAGGCGATCGCCCTGACATAATTATCGCAGTATTCTCGCCCCCCTTGCAAGGCTCCCAAGGCTACATACTGGGAAATTACTGGGGGACAAATCAGAATTGTATCTTGAATTTTCCTAACAGAAACCAACAAATTTTCTGGGATTACCATATACCCGATCCGCCAACTAGCAAAACCGTAGGCTTTGGAAAGCGTAAATAGGGAAATTGTATGTTCGCTGCTATGGGGAAAAGCAGCCGGTGAAAAGTGTTTAACCCCGTCATAGGTAAAATATTCGTAGGCTTCATCACTGATATGATAAATGTTATGTTGGCGACAAAGTTCATTCACTTCCCGGAGTGATTCGGTACTATAGACTACGCCGGTTGGGTTGTTTGGTGAAATCGTGACAATGGCTCGCGTTTTGTCAGTAATTGCGGTTTTGATTCCCTCTAAATTGAGTTGATAATTTTCATCAGTGGCTACGATGACGGGATGGCAATTTGCCATGATAATCGCCATTTCATGGTTGAAGTAATAGGGTGATTGAATAATCACTTCATCTCCCGCCACCGTGATAGCAAGAATAGCATTGATAAATCCCATATTGCTACCTGCTGTCACGACAATGGAGTTGTTTCGATTAATTTCAATACCATTGTCTGCTTTGAGTTTGGTTGCTATGGCATCTTGTAGTGCGGGAATTCCTTCCACAGCTTTGTATTTGTGATTGTCGGGATTTGCGAGAAATTCGGGAATTTTTGCAAAGGATTGTGGCGGTGGATTGTAAGAAACTACGCCTTGTCCTAAAGATATAGTCCCTGGATTTTGCCGGATTAATTCGCCGACAACAGGAATAATTGGCGACTGTACGGATTCCATTCTAGTGGGGTTGATTTTCATATAATATTGGTTTTTTTGATGTGTTATCCGTCGCCGAACTTTCCGATTTTTAAAGTTTTTTTACTTCAATTCTAGAGCCTTTTGGAGATTTGTAAACTTTCACCTGTGCTGGTAATCTTTCTCCCAATCCTTTAACATGGGTAATGACTCCAATTAGCCTTTCTTGTTGCCGCAAAGATTCTAAGATTAGGGTAACACTTTCGAGAGTTTCTGCATCTAAAGTGCCAAATCCTTCATCTAGAAACAAACTACCTAAGTGAGCACCTTGAGACAGCTTTTCCGACAAAGCTAAGGCCATTGATAAGGAAGTAGCAAAGGTTTCGCCACCGGAAAGTGTTCGCACTCGTCTGGCTTCCCCACCATTCCAATTATCTGCTACCCAGTATTCGCCCTCTTGGATTTTTAGTGTGTAACGATTCTCGGTTAATTCTTGTAAAATTAAGGTGGCGCTGCTGACTAATTCTGATTCTAAATGTTCTAAGATGTAGGATTGAAATTCGTTGGTTTTGAGGTTTTGGGCTAAGGTGTGATAAGTTTGCTCTTGTTCTGTTAAGTTGATGATTTGCTGCGACAGTCTTTCGGCTTGTTCGAGATTTTTTTCGGCGACTTTAATCCAAACTAATAGTTCGGCACGGTTGTTGTTAGCTTGTTTTAAGTTTTCTTGGGCGACATATTTTGCCGATCGCATCTGTGCTAGGATACTTTCATTAGTGGTCTTGCCTGCAATCAGCTCGTTCAAGTCTTTTTCCCTGGTCTCTAACTGGATTTTGGATTCCCGATAGTCCCGAATGGCACTTTCCCAGGTAGATTGTTTTTTAGGTGGGACAACTGCTGCTACAAAAGTATCTTCTGTAAAATTAGCTTCGGTTAATTTTTTTTGCCAATCTCCGTTAATTTCCTGTTTTTGGGTAATAGCTGCTTCCAGCATCGTGGTGGCTTGTTTATGTATTTCTATGGCTTGAATTGTATTAGCATAGGCTTTTTGATAATCATTTTCTGCCGAGTTGAGCAAGGTTTCTAAGTTTTGTTTGTCTTGTTCTAGAGATTTTGCTAAATTATCGTAAGGTCGGTCTTCCGTAATTTGATAAAGCGCATTGGCGCAAGTTCGTAACTGCTTCTGTCGGAGGTCTGCTTCGGCGATCGCATTTTGATAGTCTTCTTGTTTCGCTGCTGTTGTCGATTCTAAAAAAGTCAATAATTGTTGATTTTTTTCATATTCAATTGATGCTTGTTGAAACTGTTGTTCAGTTTCTCGATATTGGCGATCGCTCTCTTTTAAACTTAATAACTCCTGCTGCAATTTAGCAGCTTCCCAGTCAGAAGCATCCATTATCTCATTAATTTTTTCCTGTATTTTTGTCACTATCTTCAGATTTTCTTTTAATGCCTGAGCAATTTCCGCCTCCTTTTTTTCACTGGCTAAAAGAGAGCTTTTAGCTTCACTTGTCGCTAGTTGAATCACCTTAACAATCTGAGTGGATGTAGCTATTTTTTCACGGAAAGGAGCGAGATCGACAATCTTTGAGTTGGCTATATAGGGCAGGCGATCGCTCTCAGGATGTACCCCCCCACATACCGGACACATATCCCCGGCATTCAAGGACATTCTGACAGCAGCCACCCGCTCTAAATCCGCAGCTTCCGCATTAGCTACTTCCGCTGCTTCTAACTCCTCAACGCACTTTTTCAGCTTAACTTCTGCTACTGCTAATTTCTCAGAAACCAGACTATAATTCTCTTGGAGATTTTGCCGTTCCGTAACAGTTTTATTTAACTGTTGCTGTTGATTTTTTGCCTGTTTTTGTAATAACTGAAATTCGATCAATAAAGGTGATGCTTGCTGCAACTTTTCCAAATATTTTCCCCCCGCCGAAAACTGTTGCATCAGTGCGACTGTTTGAGTAAGCAGGAAGCCAGAAGTTTGCATTTTATGATTAGCAGCTTCCAGCTCTTTTTCTGCTACTTTTAAAATCCGCAATTTTTCCTGTACCTTTTTTTGAACCATCGCCACTTCTTTTTCTAATTGACAGCGTTGTTCTTCATATACTTTGGCAGTAGCCAGAGCATCTTCACGAGCTTTAATGCTAACTGCTATTTCCTTTTGTCTACCTTTTGCCGCATCTAGTTGCTGCTGTTGGGCTGCTAATTCCGAGCGAGATTTGATTAATTTTTCTTGCGCCAACTTAGCATTATTTTCTGCGGTGACATATTGTCCGCGAGCTTGTTGAACCAAAGCCCAATCTGGCTGTAAATTATTGGCTGTCTTCGACTTTTCCAGGCGCTGCGTCAGCACTATTATCCCTTGAGAATTAGCTGTTAATTGAGTTAATTGCTGTTGCAAACTCTCCAGTTTTCTGATTTGTAAAAATAGTTGTTCTTCTTCCTCTAGAGCCTTTTGTAATTTAATATACTCCTGTTCCAATTCTGGCAATTGCCGCTCTAAGCTCGTCAGTTGCGATCGCCTTTGGGCTAATTCCTCGGCTATGGGGGCGCTCAACTCAACTAACTGACGTTCCACCATTTCCCGCTCTTGTTTCAACAACTTCGCCAGTTCAGTTGCTTCCTTCCGCATCTGCTCAAAAATCTCAAATCCCGCTAACTGTCGCAAAATTTCCCGACGTTTGGATTTATCACCCTTAATGAATTCATCAAACTTACCTTGAGGTAGGATAATCGCTCGTGTAAAAGTATCAAAATCCATTCCCAAAATCTGTTCAATAATTTTTTGAACAGCAACAATACTGGTTTCTAAAGTTTCCCATTCGCCCTGTTGCCAACCTTCCAAAATCACCTTAGTTTCAGCAGATTTAGGACGGTAGCGCCACTTCCTAGTCACCCGATACTGGGAGGAACCCACGACAAAACGCAACTGAACTTTTAAATTTTCGCTCCCTTGACTTACTAAATCACTTACTTGTTTTCCGCTACGAGTTGTCGTACCAAAAAGAGCGTAAGTCATCGCATCTAGCAGGGAAGATTTACCGGCCCCGGTAGGACCAGTAATTGCAAATAAATCCAGTTCAGAAAAATCCAAACGCTGTTCGTTGCGGAAACTGGTAAATCCTTCGATCGAAAGTTCAAGTGGACGCATACTGATTTTAGATTTGGGATTTGGGACTTTTACTCGTTTACTCGTTACCAGGAAAATCGTGGTAAGGGAGTTACACAATTATTTAAGTATTAACTTTTTCCTTAAACTTTTTGTACAAATTATCAAATTCTTTCAAGACTACTGGTTGGGGTGTGGTTCCCAATCGATGTTGATAATAATTGCAGAATTCGGCTGCTGGATCGAAATTATTGGGATCGATGTGAGTGATGTCTGTGGATTCTAGGAATGATTCTGGGTAGCGCGGTTCAATTAACAGCGCTTGAGAACAGATTTGGCGCACTCGATCGGCAAGTCCGATTTGTGGACTTTCTATTTCAACAATTACTTTCAAAAAACCCGGATGATAGCGATGAGCTTCTAGAGTTTGATCTAGATTGTCATAATGACATTGAAGCACTTTTAAGGGCTTATGGCAAGTCACAGGTTTAAATTCCACTTTGGGCTGACTTCCCGGCTCTACTTCAATGAAACAAAATCCTTTTTCTTGTGCCGCTTCTCCAAAGTCTAACTGAATCAAAGAACCCGAATAATAAGCAGGAGAATTATGGGCTAGGCGCTGGTGGATGTGGATGTGTCCGAGGGCGATATATTGAGCTTCCCCAGGCAGGGTTTGGGGTGAAAGCAGGTATTTTTCTCGCGTGTAATAAGCGACTTCAGATTTAGCTAATCTCGCGCCATCAATACTCATGTGTCCCAGGAGCATATTCACAGTATTGTCTCGAAAATCCTGAGTTAAGTTTTGTAATAAATCAGCTACCATTTCTCGGTAATTTTTGCGGAACTCGCCATCGTCAGATTCCCACAAGGCATTCGCATCTAATAGCTTTTGTTCTGAAGCAAAAGGCATGGCTCCCACGCAAAGTTTGCCACTTTTTGTGTTAAGATGAATTGTGCCACCATCAGCCGATCGCCTGGGTTTACCCAAAGCACGAACTCCGGCGAGGGAAAGCAATTGGGCAATGCTGTCCATCCGGGATGCCGAGTCATGATTCCCGGCGATCGCAATGGCTGGAATTCCCGCCGCTTGCAATTCACAGAAAAAATGATAAGCAATACGTTCGGCATAAGCAGTGGGATTGGGTACATCGAAAATGTCCCCAGCGATGAGCACAGCATCCACATCCCAGGTTTTGGCAGCCTGCAAAATTTCTTCCAGGGCGATCGCAATTTCGGGAGTGCGGTCAATTCCTCGAAAACGTCGTCCTAAGTGCCAATCAGCAGTATGAATTATTCGCATAGTACCAGGAGTCTTTTATCTATTTTAATACTTTGGGCGATCGTAAATCATTCATGAGGATTTGTAGGGGTAGTGCCCCTGTGCCTACCCCAGCATAAGCGGGGCAACCACGGGGCCTGTGAGCCCCTACAACTTATCTTCAATAGGCTTGACCTCATGGAAACAAGTATAATCAACTACCCGTTTTCCCTGTGGAGTTCTCGATATGATATCTACAAACTTCATATTCCAGAGAATTTCCGAAGCGACAAAAGAATGGCGAGCATGAATAGTTTGGGATACGGTTTCATCAATACCCGTTAGCGTAATTACAATTTCAGCTTGCTGCTCGATCAAGTCCTTGGCACTAAGTTTGTAGAGAGGACTATTCTCATCAATTACGTGCATCACCGTCCAAGTTAACGCAAAAATTGGAGACTGACTTCGCACCAAAGTCAAATCGTAAAAACGCCGCATATAATCGCCATCCGATGTTACCTCATCGCGAATCAAAGTAGCTCGTTGCTGTGCTTCTAAAATTTGATTGAAGCGCTGATTTGCAGTGCGATACATGAGAGTCGGAACACCGTTAAAAGGAGCGATCGCAGCGACGCGACTGAATATAACTCTAGCTGTCGGCTTAGAAAATCTCGAAAAAGCAAGTCCCGTCACCATCGCCACTCCCCACAAAGCAAAAAATGCTTGGATCGCAACTATGGTATTAGCATAATCCGTGCGCGGATACATAGAACCATAGCCGATGGTAGCCATTGTTTGCACGCTGAAATAAAAGGCATCTTGGAAAGAACCAGGTCTAGCATTGGCGATGCAATTTCCTCCGGCTAAATAAGCTATTGCAAATAAGGAATTTGTAATCACATAAAGCAGACCAATCAAAATAAAAAATTTCGGCCAAGAAAGAGTTAGCAGCCCGTGGTAAAGATCTGCCAAATGCAGGCGAGGTAAGCCTAGCCTCACCACATTCAGGGTGAATTGTCCTTTTCTGCTGACTAAACGGTGGGGCTGTCGATCGCGATGAGTTTTCATTGAGATTTGTAAATGCGGCTGTGTCAATTTGTAACTATTGCTAGGTAGCAGAAAACAGATCCTTTAGACTGAGGTTTGATTCTAAAAAGTAGGATAACAAGGAAGTTGGAAAATGGTTGAGCTTAGCCTGCACGACTATCTGGTCATGGTTTCTTTTGTCGCTTCTATTGCCGGTCTAGTCCTGCTGGGCGATCGCCACTCTGAGTCCACGGACGATCGCACATTAAATGAAGAAATGCTGATGAAGATGAGTTTTCTGTACTCTATAGTCTACTCCATCTCTGTCCTAGGGCTCAAGATGCCCCTGTCAGAAGACCACTGGTTGCTTGCTACCCTAAAGCTGACGACGGTTCTTTCTTACTTGTTGACTGTTTCCAGCATCCTCAGTCTGCCGCTACAACGGATGGCTGTTCGACAAGTTAAAGATTAAACTATATCTATTCAAATTTGATGCGAGGCGCGGGCTAGGAGTGCCAACGGGAGCATCCCGATTTTGTACGATGCTCTAGCATGACCGCAGACAATTTATTAATGATAACCAGAGGTTTACAGCGGTGATGCTTCGCCCCTAGGAATATATAGCAGTCCTAAATAGACATCTCCCAAAATTAGGTTTTTGTCCATATAGGGCAATGCTTCTAGAATCTTTTTAGGAGATGTCTAATGAGTCGTAAAGTTTTTTACCCCACCCCAACCCTCCCCTTATGAAGGGGAGGGAGTAAGAAATTCGCAAATGATTTAGGATTGCTATATTTGCAAAACACAAATGCACCGGTGCCAATTTTACAATATTTTGGGTCAAGATTATAGCCCACTTCACAAAAATTTTAAATTGTTTGTAAGTTTTTAATTCCCGTAGGCAGGTTGACATAACGGGCCCAAAATGGCTCTAGTTTATCTTTGCGAGATAGCAATCGCCCGACAGTTTCTTCGCTGCCATTTGCTTCGGAAATCTCCGAAAATATCTTGATACTCCCAGAAATCAAACCCTGAGCATCTCGCATCGGTACACTCCACAGACACATATCAATGGATGAGCCGTCTTTCCGTCGTCGCCGACATTCCCTAGCAACTTGACTTTCCCCCGCCAATTCCGAGTCAAACATGGCATGAAAATCTACGTTTCCATCGCTTGGAACAATGGGCAACAGCTCCCCCAAAACCTCAGACTCTTTCCAGCCGAAAACTCGCTCCGCCGCGGGATTCCACACCGTCACCAAGGCATTAGTATCAACCCCGACAACGGGTAGGGGCAAAGCTTTCATTAAACCTTGTAAAACTTGATTGGTTTCGCACAATTTAGCCTGGGCTAACTTATGTTTGGTGATGTCCTGACAAGCACCATAAATGCCCACAACGCGCTTTTCTACTTCATCCCACACCACTTGCCGACAATCCCAAATCCACCGGATTTCACCGGATTTTGTGATAATTCGATACTCGCTAACTTCCTTGCCACTCGATACACGAAACTGCATTTGTTCCAATAACATTTCTACATCGTCGGGATGAATGCAGTGGAATTGTAAACCGCCGGACGTTCTGATTTCTTCTTTAGTATAACCCGTAATATTAGTCACCGCTTCAGTCATCCATTCGCAGAGCCAGGTCCGATCGGGCAATACTTTAAAAGCATAGGCAAATTCAGAGGTGATTTCCGATATAATACGGTAGCGGGATTCTGATGCTCGCAGGGCTGCTTCGGCTTTTTTGCGATAAGTTATATCTTGAAAAAACACCGATAAACCTTCATCTGACGGATAAGTCTCTATTTCAAACCAAGCATTTAGTGGCGGATAATAGGTTTCAAATTGAAGATTAACATGGTCAGATACTGAAATGTACAACTGCTGTAACAATTTCCTGTCTGCTGTGTCGGTCAACTCCTCCCAAATATTTTTACCTATAAGTTGTTCGCGGTTTTTTTGCCAGCACTGCTCTGCTTTTTGGTTGACGTAGGTAAACTGCCAATTGCTGTTGAGAGTGAAAAAACCATCTGTAATCTTTTCTAAGATATTAACGATTTGCTTTTGCGATTTTTCCAGGGCTGCGGCGGAGAGCTTGCGCTCTGTGATATCGCGGGAATTGATCACTATGCCGTTGATACTGGAATCGTGAAGTAAATTGTTACCAATCACTTCTAAATACACCCAAGAACCGTTAGCGTGGCGTTTCCGATATTCTACAGGCGGTGCAATCCCTGGCTGTTTGAGTAATTGGGCAAAATATGCTTGCCAAATAGGTACATCGTCTGGGTGGAGCAAATCCTCTGGCGATTCGCCAATTCTTTGTTCTGGTTTGTAGCCTAAAATCCGCTCTAATGCGATGCAACTTTGTTCTCGAATCCGTCCGTCTGCTTCTATAATTGTGATTAAATCGGAAGAATTTCGCAGGAGAGTTTGTAGTCTAGCTTCTCCTTTGGTGAGTGCCTGACTCACTCTTTTGTAAAGTATCTGGCTTTTTTCTAACTGCTGCTCTAAATTTCTGATGCTAGCAGCTTGCTGGGTAACTTTAATTTCTAAGTTACTCTTAATTCTTTCTAATTTTGCTTCGGCTTGTTTCAACAACACAAGCGACTCAAACTCCGCAGCCAATTGTTGTAAAGATGCGGATAATTGCTGGAAATTGCTGGCTAAAACCTGTTGTTTATCTACAGGTAGTTGCGCGATATTTCCCTGCAAGTGTTGCAACTGTTTAAAGACATCTTGCATCATTGTAGTTGTAGAAATTTATGAGAATTATTTTTTGATTATAGGGACTATCATAGCACTTAATTTGAGTCAAGTGGCAATAGAAATAAATCTTGAAAATCAGCCCTAGAGATGTAATTGCGATACTAATCTGTCCGGGATGATACAGATTGACAATCGGTTCGATCGCTCACAAAAATCTTTTGATCCGTTAGATTACGGAGAATAGTGGTGATTATTCAAGGTGAATTCAACCTGAGTCACCAAATATTAACAGGACTTACGTAGGATGCTCAGGGATCGGGACAATGACGGGGTATCGCCCCGCACAAAAGGCCATGATATACAGCAATCCTTGCAGGAGTCACAAATTTTTAACCCCACCCCAACCCTCCCCTTACTAAGGGGAGGGAGTAAGAAGTTCACAAATTATTTAGGATTGCTATAGATGCTGTTGCTGTGCGTAAGTCCTGATGCGGTAACAAATTGAAGCCGCCGCCGAATTATCCCTCTGTCTCAACCCCAGGGCTGGTGTCTCTTGCTGCGGTCAGGATTTAAAGCCCTTAGAGGTTTTCTTTTTGTCCTGGGGTTTGGATTTTGACTTATTGACTTCGCCTAAAGCTTCCTGGAATAAATTGTGCAGGTGCTGGGGAACGCTGGCTATTTCCGGCAATTCTGGTTCTAAGGGTTTTTTGAATTCTTGCAGCAAGGGATCTAAATCCCGATCGATCTGAAAATCAGGCCGTTCCAAAAATGTTTGCAACACTTGTTCTAATTTTGCAGAGTCAATTTTAGCTAGCCGATGCCAAATCCCAGCATTAATAGCTGGATCTTCTAAATAGTTGCGAACCAACTTTTCGGCATCGGGGATGCTGGCCAAGTCTGCTGCTGCTAGGATGGCGGTAAATTGAGTATAGGTGGATAAAAATGTTTGGCCCCAGCGGGGATGAGAAAGTGCTGTCACCTGTTCAGCCTTTTTGAAGCGATCGGGCAATTCGACTTTGGGCATGACCATTTTTGAGTTAGCATTACTGTCGATCGCCACTTCAACTACTTTGGCATCGGCACCGCTAGCTGCGATCGCTGCTGCTTTGACTTGTTCTCGATCCATTCCCGCATCTTCCACTATCTCGGCGAGAGACTTGGTTTCGTCCAAGCCTGCATCAGTTAAGCGTTTTTTAGTAATTACTTCCTGAAATTCTGCCAGTTTTTTATTGAGATGATATCCCGATAGAGTCAATTCATCGCTACCAAAAAAATCCGTAAAATCCTTGTGGTACTGTTCTACGGAACTCCAAGCTTGCTCTAACAATTCCGGCGCATCGCTGTAGAGATGATTTTTGTAATTCTGCTTAAAATTGCCGATCGCCACTGCCAATTTCGGCTTACCCAATTTCCCCATCGGTATGGGAGGGCCCGATAGTATCCAGCAGTTATCTGTCAGAGGTGCAATGCGAGTTAGTAAAATGTCTCCCAACTTAAACCGAGATATTTCTTGCTCAAAAGTAGGACTGTTGGGTTGGACAGTGTAGTGTTTGGCCGTCAACCAATTCATTAGTTCCAAGCTATCGGGGGCAATTTGACTGATTTCAAACAAGCCTGTGAAGCTTCTGTGCAGCCAACTGTCTAGTAAATTGCGATCGCCATCGGTTAAATCTGACTGACTGGCGACAAACAGGTCGATCGGCGTTTTTGTTCCCACTTTACCTTCTACGGTAAAGCTGTCAATTATTTGATTTTGATGAGCAATATCATAGCGTTTCCGCGAAGAGCGATCGGCAACATAAGCTTCCAAAGCTACCGCCAACTCTCCCTCAGCTTCCAGTACAAAGTCAATTAAATTTTGCTTGAGAGTCCAAGCTTGTGCCAATAATTCTTTCACAAGTTATACCTATGTTTGAACTGTCTGTTCTGAATTAGTTTAATGATATAGTAATCCTTGCAGGAGTCGCAAGTTTTTTACCCCACCCCAACCCTCCCCTTATTAAGGTCCGGGAGCAAGAAATTCACAAATGATTTAGAATTGCTGTAGTGCTAATTGTGTCGTCATGTTGCCCAAAAAATCTTTTTTTAACTAAGCTTAAAAATACCCCTCCCGGAAACAGAGAGGGGTTTAAAACTCGCATAATGTGGCTAAACTTGTGTGACAAAGAATGTACACCGAAAAACCGAAATACTCGCGATCGCCCTTAGCGGCCGTCTTTATCTATGTCTCCAGGAATAGCCCGTTCCACCCGGTCCCAAGCATCTCGCGTAGCGTGCTTAGCTTTTTCCCACTGCAAATTAGACATCTCCCATAATTATTGTGGAACAGGCATCCTGCCTGTTCAAGACTCGCTTTTTGGGAGATGTCTATTAGACTTCGCCTAAAACCGATATTGTGGGGTTTCCCGATGCCCGGTACCCCATAGCCGATAATTAACTTTTGTTAATTTATTCGTTCCCCGTGACCTTTTCGATAAAATCTTCAGCTTTTTCCACTAAACTTTCTTCTGGATGCTCTGCTTTGTACTCATCCAAGCTTTCTTCGTAAACCTGCTCTACTTTTGCAGGATTTTGAGCAGCTTTCACAATGTCATCATAGGCTGCTTGGGGATTCAAATCCTCAAATTTTTCTGCGGGGTCAGTAATTTTAGCGTCTTGTGGTACTTGATTGTTATATATGCCTGCGGCGCGAGCAGTCTGAGTAGGTACTACAGCTAAACCAATTAAAGCCAGCATCAAACCCAAAAAAATACAGCGACCTAATGTTTGTCCCAAAGTTTTTAAAACGCGCTTCATGTCAATTTCTCCTGGTATTTTAAGAATTAGTTATTGTGCTAGCAATTATAGTAAGACGCTGATTGCTACACTGACTTCTATCTGAAGATAGATTAACCAATCAAACTCGATCTATTTTGAGGTGACGGCTCTCCATGGAGCGTTCAAATAGCTCCGTAGAAAGGGCTTGTTCTACAGACCAAACCCCTGGTTTGGTCAATTTGCCTTCTAAGATTAATTGAGCGATGCTGCCAGTACCGATGCCCGTAGCAGCAGCAGCATTGTCATGTAGGGCGATCGAGCAAACTTGAGCTGGTTTGCCATTTTTAATGCCACTCACTTGCGATCGCACCGCCACCCCAACCCCACTAAAACTATTAGTAACACCAGTCATCCCATAACTAACATAGGATAGAAATTCAATCACTCCTTTATTTTTCAGCCAGCTAGGGGGCCAGTATTTAGCAACAAACCAGGTAAGATGATTGTAAAGGTCAGGAAAAGTGCCGAATTTAGTAATAACTGTTTTGACAGGAAAAGTTTCTGGCAAAGTCAGAACTTCCGGCATATCGAACCAATAAACCCCTGTTTTGCCGTAGGGTGGTGGAAATTCAATTGTTTCGCGATCGGTGTAGGGTTTTACCTGCTGCCAATTGCCGTTTTTCCAAACCTCAAAAGGCGTTTGCAAACCTAAAAAAGTGGTTCTCATGACGGTGACACCAGCACCACCAGAACCGCCAACTACATAACTCAAATGAATCTGTTCCGCTGTATCTAACTGCTCCACATCTCGGCGAACCATACTATTAGAAATACCAGGAAAAATACCAGTATTAATAATCGCAGTAATCCCAGCATCTTGGGCTATTTCGCGCAATTCTAAAGCTCGGTGAGTAAAAATGCGGCTGTCGCTGACATCAAGATAATTAACACCAGTTTCTATGCAAGTTTTCAGTACACTAGCATCTCGGTAGTGAAAAGGCCCAGCAGTGTGAATGACCAGGTTAGAGGATGAAACTGCTTCTCGCAGAACTGTACTGTCCGCAATATTTAAAGGCAAATACTGCACCCGCTCCGGCGGCAATCCATCCCCTATGGAGCCTTCAGCTTCCCGTCCAGTCACAGTAATTTCGGCATCGGTATGGGTAACAAGGTCTTGGGCGACGCTGCTGCCAATTCGTCCCCGGCCTCCAATAATCAAAACTCGGTTTGCCATTGCTCAAAAATGGGTAACGGTAATATGAGTATTTGAATTTTAGGTGATGGTTTGCATCTACACAAAGTATGAATTTGCGATCCCTAATATCTTCCACCAATTTCCCTAACCCCAGAGGAGCGCGGAAAGCCAATAAATCAAACTAATTGCAGACAAGTTAAATAAACCCCACCCAAGTTTAAAATCCTTTATTGACAAGGTTCGATGTCTGAGTTAAAATATAAGAATCATGAACACTCACTTATATTTTTAAGCCTCCCATATTTTTAAGCCTCCCATATTTTTAATCCTCCCATAATCAATCAAAGATTAAATACTATGACCGCAGAAGGTAATGTAGCTGATACGGGTATTGTAGAAGAAGCTAACCAACTAATCGCAGAAAAAAAAGCATCAGATATGCCTGAAGCACTCGAAATATTGAAACAGCAAGCTAAACGCGATAAAGATAAAGAAAAAATGGAAAAAATCAAAAGAACCCAGAAAGCCTTTGGTGGCAAACATAGCCGATACAGCGGCAAAAAGAAGAAGACCAAAAGGTAAGCTGCTCAAAGAAACATCTCCCAAAATTAGTCTGCAATTAGTGTAGTACCACGAAATTCAGAGAGTTTTGGGGGATGTCGAATTACTCACACTTAGTCATTTTGATACTTGCGTAATGCCATTTAATTTAACTGACTAAGTGTGAAAATAACCTAGACTGGAAGCACTAAAATTTAGGGATGTGCAAAAATTATGGATAAGCTGACAACTGAAACACTGCTAGATTATTGCGATTCTGATGATTATGCCCTGCAAATAGAAGCATTGATACAGCTTGTAGATGCAGAAGTTTATGCGGCTGTACCGAAAATATTAAGATTGCTAAAATCCGCCGATGAATTAATTAGATCCGGTGCAGCCGAGGCATTAGGTTATCTAGGTTCAGAGGAAGTAGAGACAGTTAGCCTTGCATTAATGCCTTTGCTAAACGATCCAGAAGAACTGGTTAGGTGTGAAGCCGTGGAGGCTCTGGGAGAACTTGGTTATAGTCCTGCGGTTGTACCGATAGAATATATTCTCAGACACGATCCTTCAGCACTGGTTCGCGCATCAGCAGCAGAAACTCTTGGATATTTAGAAGAACCATCAGCTATAGAAACTCTGGAGCTTTCACTGCTTGATGTTGATGAAGATAAAGCAGTTAGAGGGTATGCTGCTAATTCGATCGGGCTTTTAGGTACGCCGCAGCTATTGCCAAAACTGGAAGAGTATCTAAAATTAAAGCTTCCTTTATCAGTAAAAGCTGAATTGCTGGGAGCGCGGTACTGGTTGGGCGCAAAAGAAGATATCGAGAAGCTATTGAGTTTGTTGGATAATGCTGATGAACATTTAGCAATGCTCATCCTGAATATTTTAACAGATTTGACCGAACGGGAGGATCAGCCAACCTTGGCAAAAGATGCTCCCGATTTAGAAAGGGTATTGAGGTCGATCGCAAATCGTTTTCCCTTCACAGGAAATCAACCAGAAAAAATTCTCACACTCGCACATTGATAAATCACTACAAAAAAACGCAGATGTGATTCATCTGCGCCCATCTGCGTTCATCTGCCGTTGCTAAAAATCTTACTTCTCATTCCCGCCAAACACCGACTTAGCAGTCGATTTCAAAGAATTAGCAGCATCCGCCAAAGTCTGGGCGATTGGCTGCTGTGCGTGCATGAAAACGCGAGCCGTGTTGCGCCCCGGCATCCCGGAAATCGAGCCGCCCGGATGGGTACCGGCCCCGGTGAGATACAAACCGTCGATCGGCGTTTTGTAATTCGCCAACTCCGGTAAAGGGCGGAAAAATATCATCTGATCCAGCGTCATATCAACGTGGTAATAATTTCCCTTCAACGCCCCCAAACGCTCTCCCAATTCCGCCGGACTTTCCACCCGACGGCCGATAATAGACCTCTTGATATTGGGTGCATATTCTGCCAATTTGTCAATACAGCGATCGGCAACTTTGTTTTTGAGCTCATCCGTCCAACCCGTACCGTGCTGGCCCGTTCCCTCAGCATTTTCGATTTGGTAAGGAGCAAAAAATTCAATCCAAGCTGTATGGTGTCCCGGAGGAGCCATTGACGGGTCTCGTACCGTCGGAAACACCACGTACATCGAGGGGTCAGAATCGGGAATTCTGCCAATAGCAGGCTCGGTATGAGCAATTTCAACGTGTTTTACGGAGTCGGCAATTAACACCGAACCCATTAAATATTCGTCTCGATGATTCCAGCGATCGAACTTGGGTACTTCATTGAGAGCTAAATCTATTTTGAGAATAGTTTCATTGTTATTCACAATTTTGCGCTCCAATCTTTCCCGCAAATTCGGGTCAGCAGCATCGACATCGCTATCATCCATTAAATGCAAAAACAAACGCTTTGCATCAATATTAGAAATAACACCTTTGGTAGCGCGATATTCTGTGCCGTTGGCAACTCGAACTCCGACAGCGCGGCCATCATCCACTAATATTTTTTCGACGTGCCGATCGGTGAGCACCACACCCGAATAGCTTTTCACTAAATTGAGTAGTGCTTGGACTAATGCACCCGTTCCTCCGCGCGGTCTTGCCATGCCTGGATTGTGACGCATTGCCATCATAATTGCGCCGATCGCGATCGTTTTTTGCGATGGAGGAGCGCCGAGTTCTGCGGACAATCTGGCTAAGGGTGCTTTCAGAAATTCCTCATCAAACCACTCGTTGAGAATGTCCTCAGCGCTGGTAATCATCGTGCGTACAAAGTCCAGGGTTTTTTCTGGGGAACCGATGACGGAAAATAAATCTTTGAGTTTGGCAATATTGTAATTACCAGCAATATCTACAATCGACTTTGGCGGCGCGTTAAACATCGGAATCATCGCATTTAACGCTCGTTGCCAATAATCGGTATATTCGGCATATTTTTTAGCATCGCGCTCGTTGTAGCGGGCAATTTCAGCACAAGTTTTTTCTACGGAACTGTGCGCTAAGAAATATTTGCCGTCGGGATGCGGACAAAAGGCAACTGGATCGCAGTAAAGATATTCTAAACCGTATTTTTCCAGTTCTAGTTCTTCTACAACAGGCCCTAAATGGATAAATTCGTGGTCGATCGCGCACAGGTTGAATTTAAAATCCGGCAATTCGGGAATCGCAGCTTCAGTAGTTGCGGCACCACCGGGAACCGAACGTTTTTCTAACAGGAGGACGGTATATCCCGCTTTGAGGAGATAAGATGCACAGACCAGTCCGTTATGACCTGCTCCGATGATAATCACATCATAGGTTTGCATAGATGAAGCTCTGAGAATGGGGCATGGGGCATGGGGCATGGGGCATGGGGCATCGGGCATCGGGCATGGGGCATGGGGCATCGGGCATCGGGCATGGGGCATGGGGCATCGGGCTTATTTATGATTTATTCCCTGCGTCCTATTGAGTTTAAATAGGCGTTAAGCTTGGGCAGTAACTTATCGAGAGTTGGTTTGAATTGGTTTACCTCTTCGCTGGTGATAAGTTGTCTCGCATAGGCTAATCTTAACCAGTTTACTGTCTCGTACAAAGAGCCTCTAGCAATTTTTACAAAACGCCGATTATCTTGGTCACTATGACGACCTCTTCCTTCCGCAATATTAGCACAGACACTATCAGCAGACCGAACGATTTGTTTGCCCATCGTATCTTTTGTGAAGTAATCCCATTTTTTAACAATCTCCCAAATCTCATTTGCCAAACTTTCCGCCAACTTATAAACCTCTAATTCCTCAAAATCAGGTCTTCCCATAATTACCTCAAAAACTCAACTATGGCGGTTCTCGAAAAAGTGAGGTATGCCCCATTCCCAATGCCCCATTCCCAATGCCCCATTCCCCATACTTCGACAACGCTGGAGCCCAAGTGCCCCATGCCCCATACTTCGACAACGCTGGAGCCCAAGTGCTCAATGCCCCATACTTCGACAACGCTGGAGCCCAAGTGCTCAATGCCCCATACTTCGACAACGCTGGAGCCCAAGTGCCCAATGCCCCATTCCCAATGCCCCATTCCCAATGCCCCATTCCCAATGCCCAATTACCAATTACTTGAGTTCCCTGAGCGCCGCCTCAGCTTTTTTTGCACCATCATTGTTACCTTGCTGGCGATAATTATCGAGGGCTTGCTGAAAAGCTTGAATTGCTTCGGATGTGCGATCGCGCCTTTGGAGAGCAGTACCCAAATTATAATAAGCTTCGGCTCTGTTAGGCTCAAGCTGAATGACGCGCCGAAAAGTGATAATCGCTCCTAAGAAATCTTGTTTTTGCAGTTGAATTTCCCCGATCGCAGCGTGTGCTTGCACTAAATTTGGTCGCACCGCCACAGCCCGCTGATAAGCTACAAGGGCTCCGTCTAAGTCGTTTTGACCTTTGAGAAGTTCGCCGATTTCTAACTGCACATCGGGATTGCGAGGCTCTAGTTTCGCAGCTTCTTCAAAAGCGGCCAGCCCTTCGGCTGTGTTGCCATTACGCAGTAAAGCAGTACCTAATTTTAACTGTACGCTGGCTTGTTTGGGAGCGAGTTTAGCCGCTTGCTGGAGGATGTCAACGGCACTGGAAAAATTGCCCTGTTGGATTAATACTAAACCCATGGAAGAATAAGCTTGCCAACTTTTAGGCTCGATGGCGATCGCCTGTTGGTAGGCTTTAAAAGCGCCACTGTAATCTTGTTGCTGAAAGAGTACCACGCCCAGACCGATCAGAGCATTCACATTTTTGCGATCGAGTTGGGCGGCGCGGCGGTAGGCGGTAGCAGCGGCCCGATAGTTTTGCAAATTCGCCATCGCATATCCTAGGGCGTATTGAAAGTCGGCATTGTTGGGTTGGAGACTGATGGCTTGTTGATAAAATTCAACTGCTGCTTGATAGTTGCCCTGACGTGCTTCTAAATAACCAATACCGGAAAAAATACGCGGGTTTTCACCATCTAAACGGGCTGCTTGCTCATAAATGGCGATCGCCTTACCGTATTCTCCCAAATCGACTAATTCGCGCCCTTTTCGCAGCAAAGCGTCCAAATTAGAATTATTTTCAGGATTGACTTGAACAGAAGTTTCCGCACAGAGTGCTCGCAGTGGCGCGGAGACAGCAAATCCCGCTAGCAACAACGTACTGAATACCAAGAGACTTTGTTTGTACACGGCCATTTGTTTCAAAGAGTGTGTGGTGGAAGGAAAGAGCGAATTAGTATCCGTTTGCTAAACAGACAACTGAGGATTAACCAGGAATGTTTGAGGGACCAGATGTAGTAAATCTACAGAACTAGACAAACCCAAAATATTCGCGATCGAGGCCAACAGATGATTGTAACAACAACTGATGTCATTCAAGGATCGGAAGTCCAATCTTACCTGGGAATTGTAACTGCTGAGGTGGTCTATGGCACCAATGCCCTGCGAGATTTCTTTGCGGGCATTCGGGACATCATTGGTGGGCGCACCGGCAGTTACGAGGAAGTTTTCCTCAAAGGACAGCGAGATGCCCTCGCAGAGCTGGAACAACGAGCTCAGAGGCTGGGAGCAAACGCCGTAATCGGGGTGGAAATTGACACCGGCACGATTAATGTAGACGCCAAGGGGGCTTTGCTGCTGATTACTGCTGTTGGGACAGCGGTAAGACTGCGCTAAGCAGTCCTTTCTTTATACATCCGTAAATGTTTATAAATGGATCGATTAGTTATTGGTCATTAGTCCTTAGCTAATAGCTATTAGCTGTGGACTGAGGGCTAATGACTTTTTCGTTTATTTCTTGAGACATAGATACTGGTTATTTCCGCAGGCAGATATAGTTTCTATCCATCTGGGCAACAATCAATATTTAGATGGGATGCTGTTAAAACCTAAATCAAATCTAAACAAACAACAGAAAAGAAAAAACTATGGCATACGCAAATAGACCTGTAGATAACATTGTTGCCGAACCAATTGTGGTGAATTCAGTCATGGAATACCACGATCGAGTCCGCTGGGGTCCGATTTTTTCAGGTTTGGTAATTGCGATCGGCTCCCAATTGGTATTAAGTGCTTTGGGTGCTGCGATCGGCTTGAGTAACATTGCTAATTCAGGAGCTCCCCGCAGTATAGCCGGCAGCGTCGGTACCGGTGTCGGAATCTGGTCAATAATCAGTTTATTAATTAGCTTGGGCCTTGGCGGTTGGGTAACTGCTCGCGCTTGCGGGCCAATGAACCGCAATACAGCGCTGTTGAACGGAGCAATTTTGTGGGCAACTACCTTAACAATTGGCTCTTGGCTGTTAGCAAATGGAGTAGCAGGTACTTTTGGGGTAGTTGCCGCTAATGCGGGAGAAGCGATTAATCAAGCGCAGCAGGGCGGGGTGGATTTACCTAACCAAGCACCTAACGTCACCGCTCAGAATGCTCGCGATATTGCTGGTAATGCTGCGAAAGCTGGTTGGTCGTTTTTGTTCGGTTCCCTGTTGGGTTTAGTGGCGTCAATGGCTGGAGCATCTGCCGGTGCGCGCACTCCCCGCACTCACTCTTAAGATGGAGTTTGGGCACTGGGAATTGCGCATTTTCCCTCGAAAATTTATCGTTCCCAGGTTCTACCTGGGAACGCAGATCCAGAGGCTCTGCCTCGTCGAAAAAAAAGAGAGGCAGAGCCTCAAGAAATGCGTTCCCAGGCAGAGCCTAGGAACGAGTAGAAAAAGAGCCTGGGAACGAGTAAAGAACGAGTAGAAAGTGCGCGGGCGCACTCTACAAATTAAGCGGTAAAGTATTTTGCCGCTGGGTGATAAGTGATAATTGCGGTGGTGGATTGTTCGGGATAAAGTTGTTCGCTTTCATCCATATACAGATTAATGCGATCGCACTTGAGCAAATCCAACTGCTTGTATTGATCCGCCATATTCGGACAAGCAGGATAACCGAAACTGTAGCGCGAACCCCGATATCTTTGGGCCAGCATATCCCGAATATTATCCGGTTCTTCGCTACCAAATCCCAATTCCCGACGAATCCGGGCGTGAGTCCATTCTGCCACTGCTTCCGCCGTCTGTACCGCTAACCCATGAAAGTAGAGATAATCGGTATATTGATTGTTAGCAAATAGCTTTTGGGCGTACTCTGTCGCAATTTCTCCCACTGTCGCTACCTGCATCGGAAATACATCGATTTTACCCGATTCTTTCGGTGCAAAGAAGTCCGCAATGCACAGCCTGCGTGCCGATTTTTGGCGGGGAAATGTGAATGTGGCAGCGGGTGTCGATACATCTTGCCCGTTATTCATAATTTCCGGGTCATACACATACAAAGAGTTGCCTTCAGCTTGACAGGGGAAATAGCCGTATATTGCTTGGGGATGCAACAGTTTTTCAGTGATTATTTTGTGTTTCCACTGTTCCAAAATCGGATATACTGTCTCAGCTAAGAAAGCATCGTATTCTTCCCGCGATTGCTCTTTTGGCTTGCGGAACTGCCACTGTCCAGCAACTAAGGCTTGCAAATCTAAATGCCAGAAAATCTCTTCAAAGGGAATGTCTTCCGGCTGCAATAACTGAGTTCCCCAGAAGGGAGGATTTGGGCGATCGATATTTGCATCAACTGCTTCGGAACGGTTAGTATCTATAACAGCCGGAATTTCTAGTTTGGCTGCTTTCTTCGCATCCTCAACAGCGATTTCTTCAGAAGTCTTAGCTGATTTAACCGCCCCATTGCCATTTTCAGCAAACTCGCCTAAAAATCCTTGCAAATCTTCCCATTTACCAGCAGATTTAGCTGGCATCAGTTTATCCATAAAATGCAAGTCGGAAAACGCATCTTTGCCGTAAACGACTTTACCTTTGTAAGTGTTTTGGCAGTCTTCATGGACAAACTTGGGAGTCAAAGCTGCACCGCCCAAAATTACCGGAACCGTAATTCCTCTCTGGTTAAATACCTCCAAGTTTTCTTTCATAAAGGCGGTGGATTTTACCAACAATCCACTCATGGCGATACAATCAGCTTTGTGCTTTTCGTAAGCATCAATGATATTATCAACTGGCTGTTTGATTCCCAAATTAATCACGCGGTAGCCGTTGTTTGATAAGATAATATCAACCAAGTTTTTGCCGATATCGTGAACGTCGCCTTTGACAGTGGCAATGATGAATGTACCTTTGGCATTGTCCCCGGATTCGGACTTTTCCATGTACGGTTCTAAATAGGCAACTGCCGCTTTCATGGTTTCGGCTGATTGCAATACAAAGGGCAGTTGCATTTGTCCCGAACCGAACAATTCTCCAACTACTTTCATCCCGTCTAAGAGGAAAGTATTGATAATGTGGAGAGGCGGATAGGTTTCTAATGCTTTGGCGAGTTGGATATCTAGTCCAATGCGTTCGCCGTCGATGATGTGCTGCTTCAGGCGTTCTTCTACGGGAAGGTTTGCGTCTTCTGTGCGATCGCGCTTAGTAGTTTTGCCCGCAAACACCGTTGTCAGCTCGCCCAAGGGGTCATAAACGCAAATTTCGCCGTCAAACTCCCGTTCATCGTAAATCAGTTTACGGCAGATTTCTTGGTGTTCTGGGTCGATTTTGGCTAGGGGTAAAATCTTATTGGGGCTGACAATGGCTGAATCCATCCCCGCTTGCATGGCTTCGTGCAAAAACATGGAATTCAAAACTTGTCTCGCCGCCGGATTTAAGCCGAAGGAGATGTTAGAAACTCCCAAAATTACGTGACAACCGGGCAATTCTTGGCGAATGCGGCGGATGGATTCGATGGTAGCTTTGCCGTTTTTTCTGTCTTCTTCAATCCCGGTGGAAATTGGCAAGGCTAGGGTGTCGAAAAAGATTTCCTGGGCGGGGATTCCGTAGGCGACGGCGGCGTTATATGCGCGTTGGGCGATCGCAAATTTTTGGTCAGCAGTCCGCGCCATCCCGTCTTCATCAATTGTCCCGATCACTATACCGGCACCGTATTTCTTGGCTATTTCTAAAACTTGATAAAAACGCGGTTCTCCGTCTTCATAGTTAGTGGAATTCAACAAACATTTGCCGCCAGCAACTTTTAACCCGGCTTCCATCTTTTCCCATTCTGTGGAATCCAACATTAAAGGGAGAGTTGCATTGGTGACAACGCGGGAAACTAATTCTTTCATGTCGCGGACACCATCGCGGCCGACATAATCGACGTTGACATCAAGAATGTGCGCGCCTTCTCGCACTTGTTCCCGCGCCATTGCGACTAAACCATCCCAGTCTTCAGCGTTGAGTAAATCGCGGCATTTTTTGGAACCGCTGGCGTTGAGTCTTTCGCCGACTATTAAGAAAGAATTGTCTTGTTCGTAGGGTTGGGCGGTGTAAATTGAAGCCGCGGCTGGTTCCCAGGTAATTTCACGGTTTTTGGGGGTGAGAGTTTTGCCAATTTCTGATAGTTCGCGAATGTGATCGTAGCGGGTGCCGCAGCAGCCGCCGATGACTTGTACGCCTAAGTCTTCGACGAAGCGCATCAAGGCCATTTTTAATTCTATGGGCGTGAGTTTGTAGTGCGCGTGGCCGCCGATGTTTTCTGGTAAGCCGGCGTTGGGAACGCAGGAAACGACGAAGGGTGAATGTTCTGATAGGTATTTGATATGTTCGGCCATGCGATCGGGGCCGGTGGCACAATTTAATCCTAAAATGTCTATGGGATAGGGCTGCAAAATGGCTAGGGCGGCGCTGATGTCGGAACCGACTAACATTGTGCCGGTGGCTTCCATTGTGACTGATACCATTAATGGAATGCGATCGCCTTTTTTCTTGAACACTTCTTCAATGGCATTTAATGCTGATTTTATTTGCAGCACATCTTGACAAGTTTCGACAATAAATAAGTCAACGCCGCCGTCATAAAGTCCTTCTGCTTGTTCGGTAAAAGCGGCGGTGAGTGTGTCAAAATCAATGTGTCCTAATGTTGGTAATTTGGTCCCAGGTCCGATCGAACCTGCAACAAATCTTGGTTTTTCTGGGGTGGAAAATTCGGCGGCGATACCTTTGGCGAGTTCTGCCGCTGTTTTGTTGAGATAATAGGCTTTGTCTGCTAAATCGTATTCGGCGAGCACGATGGAAGCAGCGCCAAAGGTGTCTGTTTCGATGACGTCGGCGCCTGCTTCGAGGAAACCTCGGTGGACGTTGGCGACGGCTTCGGGTTTGGTATGGACGAGATATTCGTTGCAGCCTTCGTATTCTTTGCCGCCAAAGTCTTCTGCTGTCAGGTTTTGGACTTGTAGGTTGGTGCCCATTGCGCCGTCGAAGACGATGACGGGGCGCGAGGGGTGGTGGAGGCGATCGAGGAACAGGCTTTTCATGGGCGGTTAAAAAAACTGAGGTGCTATATATTTACAATTTCATCTATTGTGCAATATTCTCAACAGTTATGTGAACCTTGGAGAGTAACTAATGACTGAAGGATTCGATGCTGTTGACAATAGTTCGATCGTACCTGTAATTTTACCGATCGCGCCTGCTCATTGTCAAAATTTTGTTCCGGGCGCGGCTGTGACGGAAAAAGAGGCGATCGCAGGTGAGGGATTTTTTCGCTTAAGTGTGGAGCATTTTCGGCAAAATGCGATGGAGATTATGAAACGAGTCATGTTTCAGGGCGATCGGATTCTGTTACAGGAAGCGGGGGAAGATGTAGGTGCGATCGTTCCTGAAGCTGAATTTCACAAACTAGATTATTTGATGGCAGAAATCAAACCATCACAATTCATGCCTGAAGAAGAAGCATATTATGAAGATGAAGGAGCAATTCACTGCATTTATCCAGATGAATTTTTAGATGATTTAGAAAACATTTTAGCAGATGTCAATGAATTTGACGAATTATTTGGTTTAATACCAACTAAAGAGATGGGAGAGGATGTTGATATTTTTATGTCGGCTGCTATTGTGATGTCTGTAGATAGATTTTGGGTGCCGGATTATGTAATGGCTGAACGACAGGCGATGGTGGGTGAATCAGTATAGTCTTGGATGCAGAAACCGGGTTTTTTATAAAAATCTTGCATCCCAGTATTCCAAACGGTCAAAAACCCGGTTTCTTGCGTCGGAGTGCGTAATTCATGATCTTCTTGGACGCAGAAACCGGGTTTTTTATAAAAATCTTGCATCCCTGTTTTCAAAACTCGAAAAAACCCGGTTTCTTTGGTATTTAGGCGTAAGTCCTAATCTGGATTTGCGGCTGTTTAAAAATCGCAAATCCATCAGGAGTTTTCAATATTTTCCCCTGTGGGTCTAGTTCAACATCACAGAATACATAGTTGCCAGTTTCATCTCGCATTAAAGCAGGTTTTCCGTCTACAATTTGGTAAGCAGGACGAGAAAATTGAACTAGGCCTTGATTTTCCACAACTTGTCCGTTTTCATCCCGCAAAATCGGACAAGCCACTAATTTATCTTCCGCATCAATAACCCAAGAATTAGTGGCGGGATCTAGCAACAATTCCGGGTAAATAGTTTGACCGCTAGATGACTTCAGCAATTCACCTTGTTCATCAACTAAGGGCATCAAGAAAACAGGTTCTCCTTGGGAATTGCGCAGGAGTTCGTTAGTTTGCGGATGGCGCAGCGCAATTGCTCTTGGTGCAGGCAATTCTACATCGGGCAATTCGGGATGGGGCGGGTGCAAACTCGGCAATTCAGCATCTGTTGGAATGTCGTAATGGCGGGTATATTGCACGGCGGCTTTGGTAAATCCAGCCCGCTGCAACATGGCTTGAATGCCCGATTGATCGGCAGCAATTAGCAAGTCTATATCGCTGACTTTCATAGTTTTTGCGTGGGCGATCGCACTTTTTGCTAGCATTTGAATTGCTTCTGATTTCCGATGTTCTGGCTGGACATACATCCCCAAAACGGAACCGACGCGGCGGGATTGAAAGGGATTTTCAATGTCGTGTTGCTGGATTAAATATTCGGGGAGACTGGCGGGCGGGGCTTCGTCGTAATAGTAGATAAATAGACAGCCGATGATGCTGTTGTTTTGTTCTAATAACCAGCAGAAAGAAAGGGGTTTTTCGATTTGGTTGGTGACGTATTTTTCAAAGTCGAAGTTAGGTTTGACTAGCATTGAGGGGTCGATCGATTCGCGTTCTTGGGCGAATGCTTGCCAGAGGGGGGCGATCGCCTTTGCGTCGGTTGCGGTGGCTAGACGGTGGCTGTAAGGGGCGATGGGGGCGATCGGCATAGTTACGGCTGTCATAGTTTTTGGGGGTGAATTTGCATCGAAGGTGAAAGCCTTCTATTGTGTATTGGGATTTCGCGGGGTATTTTTACGCAAAATCGGAGTTTTTGTAATAAAAGTTAATATATGGACTCAAACATAGGCCCCAGACACCGGGTTTTTTACGAAAATACTGAATCACAGCCTTGAATCTGCTGAAAAACCCGGTTTCTTTTGTCGGAGTGCGTAAATCCTGGATAAATCTCGCTACAAAATCGTCAAATAAGTTTCTGTTGGACTGATGGGTAACGGTTTTAAAATTTGATTTTGCAAATCAATTTCTAACCCCAAAGCTTCTAAAGGTATGACTCCCAAAAGAGCATCTTTACCTCCCGGTAACTCCAAGCACTCAAAGGTTCCTTCGCGATCGAACATGGATATGGTAGCATCTCGGAAAATTCGGGCTTTGCCGATGCCCATTGCGGTGGCTACGTCTACTTCTTTCAGGAGTTTCAGTCCCAGTTGGGCGATCGCATCTTGTGGCAAACACAAGGTAGTTGCACCCGTGTCTACCAATACATTTTTGAGAGTTATCGATCGAATTTGGTCTTCCGATTTCACCCCAGCCTCTGCCAGGATTTGGTCGGCTCGATTGGTGATTGTCAGAGTGGCGAAAACTTTTCCCATTGCTTTGTTGGTTTGAGTTTGCATATTTGTCTCCTACTTAAGAGTTGGAGTTATTACGTCCTTTAATTGTAACTTATTTTGACGGGCGATCGCTCCGGCAATATAGTACAATAGAATTATCGAGCGAGTTAAAACACAACAAATGACAAGTACAACCAATAAAGAACCAACCCTGGCAGATGTCATCGAAAAGTTAGACAAGCTATCGACTGAAGTTGACAAGCTATCTAGGGATTCCGAGAAGTTTAACGATCGCTTTTCTAATTACCAGCAAGCGACTCAGTGGGTGGTGCAACTTGCTTTTACTTTAATTGCTAGTGCTACTATTACAGTCATTATCACTTCAGTGCTGCGGAAATAATCGAGAATGGGGCGATCGCGTAGATTAAGAAACCGGGTTTCTGCCTAAATATTGCGGTAGGATGCAAAAGTTATCGCAGAAACCCGGTTTCTGGAAAATTAACTTTAGAATTAGCGGTTAGAGGAAGTGACAAATGACCAGTACACCAAATCAAGAACCAACATTGGCGGATGTAATCGAAAAGTTAGATAAGTTATCTAGCGGTGTAAAAAAGTTTAACGATCGCTCTTCTAATTCTAGTTGACTGGGATATCAATCTAATTTATAATTATGGAATAGATACTTTTTGTATCTAATAAAAATTCAATTTTAATCATGTCAGCCAAAGATATATTTCACAACACCGTGCGTTCGGCTTTGGAGAAAGATGGATGGACAATTACCCACGACCCTCTGTTTTTGCAACCAAGTCAGCGAGCTAAAATGAAAATAGACTTAGGAGCAGAAAAGTTACTTTCGGCTCTTAAGGGCAATCGCCGGATAGCTGTGGAGGTCAAAAGTTTTGTCGGTTTATCGACAATCTCAGAATTCCATACGGCTGTCGGTCAGTTCTTGAACTATCGGATAGCGTTGGAAAAACTGGAACCAGAACGAGTTTTGTATTTGGCTGTACCTGCGGATGTTTATCGCAACTTTTTTACAGATTCGTTTATTCAAGAGGTAATTGGACGGTTGCAAATTAAGTTATTAGTTTTTGTTGTTGAAAAGGAGGAGATAGCGTTATGGACAGACTAGATTACCGCGAAGTAATTGAAAAAGTAATTCAGCAACACGCTAGGGAGCAATCTGAAAAAGACTTGGATCGAGTTCAAGTAGTTTTTGATGCTGAGCGCGATCGCTATTTGTTGTTGTATGTGGGATGGCAGGATGAAGAACGAATTCATGGATGTCCGATTCATATCGATATCAAAGATGGAAAAATTTGGATACAGCAAGATTTTACTGAAGAAGGATTGGCTAATCAGTTGATGGAACTAGGTGTACCGCAAACGGATATTGTTTTAGGATTTCGAGCGCCTTATGTGCGACAGTTTACAGGATTTGCAGTGGCTTGAATTGTGATTTTGAAGGGGCGTGCGTGGATCGAGAAACCGGGTTTCTTCCTAAATATTTCGGTGGAGATGCGAAAGTTATCCCAGAAACCCGGTTTCTGGCAGAGGGGCGCGTAATATCGTTTCCGGCTACATCGGAATGATTTAACCGCAGAGAACACAGAGGGAGAGAATAGAGAGATGAATAATTCAGATGCTACCGGATTTGATATAAATTAAGAAACCGGGTTTCTTCCTAAATATTTCGGTGGGATGTAAAAGTTATCACAGAAACCCGGTTTCTGGGAGAGGTGTGCGATCGCGCGGAGAAAGAAACTGGGGTTCTTAACAATCTCGGTTAGTTTCGCGAAAAGTCTGAAAAATTTAGTAAAATAGAATTATCCAGGCGATCGCTTTCCATTGTGTTTTTTATGCCAGCAAAAGATATATTTCACGGTGTAGTTCGTTCAGCTTTAGAAAAAGATAGTTGGAAGATTACTCACGATCCGCTGTCAATTACGGTTGATGGAATTGAATTTTATATCGATTTGGCGGCAGAAAGACTTTTAGCAGCAGAGAAGGAGGGGCAAAAGATAGCAGTAGAGATTAAATCTTTTGTAGGTAAGTCGGAGGTGAGTGAATTTCATACAGCTTTAGGACAAACGCTTAACTATCGATCGGCGCTGAGAAAAAAACAACCCGATCGCCTTCTATATTTAGCTGTTCCTTCTGAAGTTTATCGGGAATTTTTTCTCATCAATTTTATTCAGGAAGTTATTGCTGAACATCGCTTAAAATTACTTGTTTTTGAGCCAAGCCAACAGGAGATTGTTTTATGGAAGGAATAAACTATTCAGAGTTAGTCCAGACTGTCTTAAAAAGACATACAGCCAATCATTTATCTGAGGATACAGAAAAAGAGTTAATTTTTGATAAAGAAAGCGATCGCTATCTTTTAGTTCATGTAGGTTGGGAAAATCAAGAGCGGGTTTATGGTTGTGTGGTTCATGTAGATATCAAAGATGGGAAATTTTGGATTCAGCGCGATTTAACAGAATCAGGAATTGCTAATGAATTGGTAGAATTAGGTGTACCGAAAACGGATATTGTTTTGGGATTTCGAGCGCCTTATGTGCGACAGTTTACAGGGTTTGCAGTGGCTTAAATGTTGATTCTGAAGGGGCGATCGCATGGATTAAGAAACCGTGTTTCTTCCTAAATCTTATGGTTCAAAAAGCTGAGTTAATTACCAAAGATTTCTTAGTTTCTGTGACTCTTGGCTCTCCTAACAAATTAATTGGTAATTCTATCGGTTCATTGTTATATGTCTGGGAAATTAATTGCGAAATTTGCCGAGCAATTTTTTGGTGGAATTTAAAAGTTTCCAGAAAGTGAGTATCGCCGTTAACGATTTGAATTAGACGATCGGCGATCTGGACTATTTTCATAGTGAGAGTAAACTGGTGTGTAACATCGTCAATTATGACACTGACATGGAAAATTTTATCATCTTCAGTTGGTTGTATTTGTTGTACTTGGATGTTCATTTTACCTCGCAAATATAGCTTCAGTATTAGGCTGAATCTGTTTTAGTTCATCGGGATGTTTTAGCAACGTGCCTTCACTTTGGTAAAACACTTCATAATTTGGGGCTAATTCAAGACATAGCTGTTTCCACACACTCAGTCCTTCCCGTTTAAAAGCTTCTTCAGCTTCCTGACTCTCAAATGCCGACCAAAGGGGATATTCTTGATTTAAGGTGACATCATAGGCTTCTTGCCATGCCTTAAGACGGTTAATTGTCTCCAAAGACAGAGGCATTTCGGCTGGATCGATATTGTCAATTTCGTCTATCCCCCAGAGTGGCCACGCTCCGTAATCAGCCCATAGTTTAATTTTGATTGCCATCGTTATTGACCTTGAATGAACTTTTGGATTAGTCTAGTAGAGGTCGGGTTAGCCCCAACAATATAACCGTTAATGCTAACCTCTACCGAAATGTACTGGGTTATGCCATTGATATCTATCTGATAAATCGTTCGACTCCTTCCTTGAGTTCCTATGGCTGTGCCGTATTTGACAGCAGCCATGACAGCATCAGGAATTTGGCTTTCAGAAATATCTCGATTGATAAAATCCTGTCGGTGATTTTCTATAATATGTGTTAATCCGGAACCGCGATCGCCTCCTTTTCCTATTTCTAAAAAGATTATTGTGCCCCTGTCTGTCTTGCCAATGCGAACAATTTCTTCTGGTGCGTGCTTGATACCAGCTTGCCGAAGTTCAGCAATGAGAGCGGCTTTTTCGGCATCATTGGCTTGATTGGATAATGTCAATCGCGTAATTGAATGGTAGGCTACAGAACGCTGTTGATTCTATCATAGCTTCTGTGACAATTTTCAGGGATTATCGGGCCCGATCTGACAGAGTAGGGGCGAATGGCATTCGCCCCAATTCAGGCATTGACCTCATGGATTTAATAATCTTGCAGGTAAACCGGGCAAAGATAAAAGAGTAAATAAAAATTTCATCAAAGGCGCGGTAGATTCTTTAGCTAATTCCCAATGAGCTTGAGAAACACCAGCATTAAACACTTGCCAAAATTTACCTAAACCTTTCAGCGCAAAATCATGGTTAATACAGGCTTGGTCTTGTGCGTTTTTAGGCATTGTACACGCGCCTGAAGGCGGATCGGCTGCATCTCTGTTAGGCCCGATGCCGCACCAAGGGGCAAATCCACTGGCGAGACTGGCGAAAGGATTAATAATGGCGCTGGCTACGTTTACAACCCAATTTGGATAAAGCCCTAATGGATCTTTATAGTTGATTGTATTGTTATTGACGTACTGGTATAGGTTGCCGTTTTGGGCGGCGAAACCCATCGGATCTTTCGCCGTCCACTTCCCCGCGACAGCATCATAATCCCTAAACCCAAACCGCACTAACTCCGTATCCACATCTATCAACCCCCCGGCAAAACTAATATGCAGTTCAAACTCTGGGTAACAATCAGCAATAACTTGACCAAAGCTGTCGTATTCCAGAACTTTGACGAGTTCACCATTGGCATCGCAGACGACTCGCGGGGTGCCGAGTTGGTCGGTGGTGATGTAATACCAGTTGTTATCCCGTTCTAGGGCAAAGAGTAAGCCAAAATCATCATAGTGATAGCGGCTTAAACTGCCTGATGGTGAACGGACTGCGGTGAGTTGAAAGGGATGGTTGGGGTTGCCGTAGAGGTATTGGGTTGTGCCATTTTCATCGCTACGAGCAACCCGACGGTTCATGCTGTCGTAGGTGTAGGTAATTTTTTGGCCTTGTTGTTGATTGATAGATTGTGGGCTAATTTCTGAAATTTTAGGGACTATTTGCTTCAGCATATAATTAATGACGCGGTAAAATGAAAACAGTAAAATCGAAAAAATAGCGCAAATCAATACACAAAACCTGGTGTATTACCAGATAATGTTCCTTCAAGACATTTGGTTTCACAATCTTCGACAGAACCACCAGTCTTACGTAGTTGTGAACCAAAATTACGCCCACACTTATTGTTGGCTAGATCTTGGGCAGCATCCTCGGCTGAATTGCCAGAAAACGGACGGATCTCGCGTGCATCACCAATTACTGTAGCATGAAGTTTTCCAAAATCTAGTGTTATCCAGCAGCTCGCTAGACAGTGTCTGTAGACTCCATGCTGTCTGCCATCAATTTTTCCTTTATTTTTAAGAAGATCAGCTTTTTCCTGGGATTTATTTTTTATAGAGTTCATTAGTAAAGCATCAACGATTACGGCTCCACCTAGCAAAATCACATAAGGACTTAGTCCGGATGGATCTTTAAGGTTAATTGAATTATTGCCGATATAACAGTATAAATTTCCATCCCCACCCTCAAAGCTAATCGGATCTTTAGCAGTCCACTTACCTGCCACAGCATCATAATCCCGGAAACCAAAACGCACTAACTCTGTATCTGCTTCCATCAATCCACCAGCAAAGCTAATCGGCAATTTAAACTCTGGGTTACTATCACCAATAACTTGACCAAAACTGTCACACTTGAGAACCTTAACAACTCGATCGCTCTCATCAAAAACTACTCGCGGTGTCCCTAATTGATCGGTAGTAACACCATACCAACTAGCACCACGCCGAATAGCCAACAAAGAACCAAAATCATCATATTCATAAACACTCAACTTCCCCGAATTATCGCGCACCGCCGTCACCTGAAACGGATGATTAGGATTCCCATAAAGATACTGCACCGTCCCCTTTTCATCAGTCCGCGCCACCCGCCGATTCATACTATCGTAGGTATAGTTAATCGCCTTACCATCAGGCCAACTCACCTCTAACAATTCCCCAGTCGCACTGTACTTGAGCGTCATATCACCACGCTGCATTAAGAAACCATCCGCATCAAATTCGTAGGGCGTTCCATCCAACTCAATCAAACGATCTTGAGCATCATAACTGGCAGTATGCTGTTGGGTTCCTAACTGCCATTCAGTACGGTTGCCGTTGTCATCATAGACATAACGCTCGACAATTTCACCGTCACGCTTGACTAAAATCAATTGACCATCCAGATCGTAAGTGTAATCGTAAACATGGGTTGTACCCGTCACCGTTTCCCGCTTCTGGACAATGCGACTGAGAACGTCATAACTAAGCTGTAATTGATAGATGACTCGCCCGTTAACCAGATTTGTCCTAGAAATAACCCGACCAGAATTATCGTACTCAATGTCAACATTCATCTTGCCATCAGTAATCTGAGTCGGCGCACCCGTTGCCTGATTTCTTACTACTTGAAATTGACCATATTGGGTCAGCAACCCGTCCGCATCTCGCTTCATTTCGATTTCGGGTTCGTCATCTAACTGCATCCCAACAAGGGAAAAATTATTATCGTAACGATAGCGGTAAGTCCCATTGGCAACGCCATTCCACGCCATTTCAGTCACTAAACCGCCGTCATAAGTAAAGGTCATTTCTTGGGGAGTGTCGCCATCTGCGGGAGTGCGGACGAGTTTTGTCACCCGTTTTGACTCTTTTTCGTAGGTGACATCTACCGTTGCTTCTGGGTAGGTTGCCCGTTCTAAATCGCCTGATTGATTGTAAATTCCTTGGACAGTTCGACCACTGGGAAGGGTAGAATTTGTCAGTTGTTGTTCGGAGTCGTAGGTGCTGGAATAACCCCCCCCGCCCCCCTTGCTAAGGGGGGAGTTAGAGAGGTTCTCATAGCCCCCCCTTGCTAAGGGGGGGTTGGGGGGGTTCTCATAGCCCCCCCTTAGCAAGGGGGGGTTGGGGGGGTTCTCTTCGCTATTAACCAGGGGGGAGTTAGAGGGATCGATCGCAGGCGGCAGATAACCCGCTTCTAAATTTCCTGGCGTATAGTTAAGGCTATGCACTGCACCATTTGGCACGATAATTTGAGTCAAGTTACTATTAGCATCATAAGCAAAATTGTAAGTTCTGCCACTGGGTAAAGTCGTCTGAATAATTCGCCCAACTTCATCATAGCTGTACTGAACTTGATTGCCTTCCGCATTGCCAAGACTGCTGAGGCGACCTTGTTCATCGTAGCTGTAATTAAGAATCATCTGATTTCCCTGCATCGCACTAATTAAACGCCCGCGATCGTCGTAGTTAAAACTGACAGATTCTAAGCCAGCAGTCTCAGTTTTAATCACCCTTCCTCCTTCATCTAAATTTAGAATGCTGCGCCGTCCTGCTGGAGATTGGTAGATAATTTGCTTATTTTCTGCATCAAAAGTAGTAGTCGATTTACGTCCGTTGAAATCTACCGTATCGGTGAGAGAAATTAAACTCAACGGGTCATTAGGATCGGCGAGATTACAAGACCGCGTTAATGATAAATTTGCTGTCAATCCCCCAGGAGTTTTCAAGACAGTCCGCTTTAATAAAGATGCTTGTTTGCCAAAACGCGGATCGGGTTGTTGTTCTTGGATGAAAGTGCTGCCATCAGGATAAGTAATCGTTTCTGTACCATCTTTGCCAGTTAGCGCAACGATCGCACCCGTACCGCCGCAACCTTTATTAACCTGACGTTCTTCACCTGTGGACAAGCGCTCGGTTAAGTAGGTAGACTCGCGTCCTGTAGCGGTAATTTTAGCGACTGTGAAGCCATTTTCCGTGCGAGTTCGCGCCAATAAATCGAAACTGCCATCGGGTTCTTGACGGCTTTTTAAACGTCCTAATTCGTCGTATTCAAATTGGTATAGATTGCCTTTCGGGTCGGTGAAGCTGGTTAACAAACCATGATTGGTATAGTTAAATGCGCTGCTTTCATTGGCAGGATTGGTGACGCTTTTTAAGTAGCCGTCTGCATTGAGATTTAAGTTAGTACGCTGACCGTAAGGGGCAATAATGGCAATGGAAAAACCATCAGCGTGGCCGTCTATTTGGGTAATGTTGTTGTCACCATCGGCAATAGATTTTAAAGAGCCAGCATCATCGTACTCGAAGCGATAGATTAAGGCTTGAGTGAGAGTGCTGATGGTGTACAGATGACGACCTGTGTTGTCGAAAATGTAGAGTTGACCGCCACCTTCACTGGGAATAGCTATTTCGTTAGTTTGGTTTTTGTTCGCTGCGTTGTCATCCCGCTGGGGGTGGTGGGCTGCGTTGTCATCCCGCTGGGGGTGGTGGGCTGCGTTGTTATCCCGCCGGGGATTGTGGGCTTCGTTGTCATCCCGCCGGGGATTGTGGGCTTCGTTGTCATCCCGCCGGGGGTTAAAACCCCCGTCTAATAGCTCAAGTCCACTGAAGTGGACTGAAGAAGAAGAATTATCTTCAGTCGGTTTTAACCGACTTTCGCTATGAGACAGGGAATTAATTCCCTGGCGGATATCGCCTGAAGAAGAAGAATTATCTTCAGTCGGTTTCAACCGACTTTCGCTATGAGACGGGGGTTTTAACCCCCGGCGGACATTGATACTAGCGACAGAATGTGCGATCGCTTCCAGATTGCAATGTGCGATCGCTTCTACATTATTTCGCCGCTGACCATTACCAAAATACAGAGTTTTTCCAACAACATCATAAGCATGATGAACGTTCAAAGTCCAACCGCCTAAACCTTGGGCGATCGCATTCCAAGTTCCCAGAGTAGTCGTTCCTTCCTTCGATTGATTGTATTGGGATTCGGGATAAATAAAAGTGGTGCGAATAGTGACGGGTTGCTTGCCAGATAATAGCTTACCATCAGCATCTTTCCCATCCCAGACAAAGGTGTAAATTTGATTTGGTTGCGGCGGAAAAACCTGCTTAAATTCTTGTCCCGCAACCTTAATTTCCAGTTCAATCCTTTCTAAATCGGCTGCGACGTGGGAACCGCTGACCGGAATTGTGCGGGTATAAGCTGCTTGACGGCCTGAAGTGCGATCGCTACTGTAATTCAGGCTAAACGGCGTTCCATTAATCCCGACAACAGCACCTAAGATTTGGTTTTGAATTTCGATGAAAGAAATAGGTAACATGATTTTGTCCTCTAAATTATTGTGTGTTTTTGTGAACTTGTAGTGAAATTGTAGGTTGAGTTGAACGATAGTAAAACCCAACATTGATGAGTGGTTAGATGTTGGGTTTCGTTACCTCAACCCAACCTACGGTGCTGATTTTTCAGATGAACAAGAAGAAACCAAATCGCCACCTTCTCCCACCAGAACTGGGTTAAGTGGTTCTCCTTTTAGCCGATCGACCAACTTGGCAATATCAGGCCCCCACATCCCAATGATGCTGGTAATTCCAGACAACCAACCTTCAATACTGCCTTCCTTAATCGCGCCACCTATGGCTAAGCCAGTATTCCCAATTTTGCCCAGATATTCAAATACTTTGCCAGCCGTACTATTAAACACTCCAGCGAAGTTTGTACCAAGAGTGATAACAGAATTAAAAATGTTACCGATCGCGCTAAACCAATCGCCATTCTCAATTGATTTAATCCCACTATAAATCATGGTTGGTACTTTTTCCAAACTATTGAAAACTTGCAGCATCATTTTTTGAATTAAAGAAGGTGCTTGACCAATGAAACTAGAAAGCCCGGAAGTAACAGCACCCGCAACACCTCCTAAAATTTGCAAGAATCCCATAATATTGTCACCAGACATCATAGAACGAACACCATTAAAAGCACCAGCAGCAACAGATTGCAATCCTTTAATTGCTAATTGAGCGCCTTTAGTTAGTGCATTACCTATACCAGCGGTAACAGCATTTACCCCCGCCATTACTATGCTGAAGATACCACCCAACCAGTCGCCGTTGATGATTGATTGAATAGCATTAATTCCAGCACTAGCGGCCCCCAGAATTATGGAAAGTGGCTGTAGACCTGGGATGAAAAACGTAATGGCACTCAGCAAACCAATCACACCACTAACAATCCCCAATATCTTATTCCAAAAAGCCTTTTTCCGAGCCTTCCGTTCCGCAACCCGCTGCTTGATAATCTGGTCCAACATCTCCTTGGACTGCTTAGCCAAATCCTCCGAAATATCCACGGCTTGTTCCGCATAAGCAACCTTAGTCAAAGCCTCCATATACAGCGGTTCAATCACCTGCTTTTCACCCGATAATTCCTCAGCACGCTGCAACTCTTTCAACAATTGTTGAGAAGCACCTTGCAAATCTGTTTGGGCAGTTTGCAACAACTGAGTATCCCACTGTTCCTCTAAATCAATCCGATTTATCTCAGTTTTGTACTGCTGAATTTGCCCGATCAAACCGTCCATTGCCTTCAGCAGATTTTCCTGAATATTCGCCGCTTCTTTGCCTTGCAGCGCTTCATGAATATCACCCCGCGCTTCTGCTAACAACGCCTTCAAATCCGCCGGCAAATCAGATTGCTGCTGAGTTTCCAAATCTTTCAGCGATGCGAGAAGTCCCGCTAATTGTGTTTGCAATTGCACCGGATCGTCCGTTGCTTCGAGGGTTGTCATTCCCAGATTTCCCCGCGCCTCATTTAACGATTGCCGCAAATTATCTTCGGCTTGCAATTGCCGCAACAATTCGATTTTGGCAACAGTTTCTGTTCTCTGACGTGCCGTTTCTACTCTGTCTCGCTCCATCCTCGCTTGCACTGCTTCATCAATTCCCTTCTGACGCGATTCGGCAATTTCTTGCTCTAATTGCGCTTGAGCTAAATTCAGTTTTTCGATAGTTACTAACTGAATAAACGTTTGTTCCGTTTGTTCGCGGATGCGGGTAATCCCATCGAGACGTGCTTGAGCAATGGCTAATTCCTGTTCTTTCTTTTCCCTTTCCTCCTGGGTAGTGGCAATTTTGTCATTCAAATCGCTCAATATTTTAGCAGCCGTTTCTTGCTGTGCTTGCAGCGTTTTCATCTGTGCTTCAGCAGTTTTTCTCGCTGCTCCAAAGGCATCAGCTTGTGCTTGAGCGCGACGCTGCAACTCCCGGTTATTCAGCATTTCCTGATAGTATCGATCGGCTAAGATTCGGTCTTGAGGTTGCGCTAAACCGGGACTGCTTTTACTACCTCGATCGCTCGCTAAGTCGCTGTAATCGCGATAGTAAATCTCTGCCGCCGTCGCCATGTCGTTGTTCTTGGCCACATCTAACAGCGCTTTCGCTTCTTTGAAACCCGCGTCAGTTGCTTGCTGCAATCGCTGCAAAATCTGGAACTCAAAGTTATTGACTTCTTGCTGCTTTTGTGCTGCTTGAATGGTGTAGTTAGCATTCGCCTGAGTAGCTTCTACTAACGCTTTCAGAATCTTTTGATTTTCCCTCGCTTGCTTGAGATGTTCGTCATTTTGTACCAACAAATCTTCCTTCAATTGTTGCAATGGTGCGGTGAGAATCTTGCTAGCAGCTTCAGCTTGTTCAGCTAAACGCTGGGCTTCGGCTAAAGCAGCACGGGCATCTTGCAATTGTTTTTGTAAATTGCTGGTGTCAGCATCCGGGTCTTTGGTGTAGGCATCGAGTAACCTTTGTTCGGCAATAATTACCTCATTTTGTGCTGTTAACAGCGTGCGTTTTTGAGTCAGCGCGGTTTGCTGAGCGGTGAGAATTGCAGCTTTATTTGTCACTAGCTGCAAGGTTTGTTTTAACTGTGCTTCTTTGCTGTATAAATCTTGCAAACCGTCTACAGTAGCACCTTGTTTGACAAATTCGGCAATTTGATTAGCAATTGCCTGCTGTTGCTGTTTCAGGGAATCAATTAGCGCTTTTGTGCCTGCTAATTCCGGTGCTAGGGCTACACTTTGCCGCTCAACCCATTTTTCTACATCCGCAATTTCTTGCTGAGTTTCTATGGCTTGTTTGTTGAGTTCCCCGCGACGTTCCAGGATATCAGCAACAGCAGCGCGATACTCCTCAGAATTAGTATCGTAGTCTTCCCATTGTTGCTGCACTTTAGCATTTTGGGCGGCGGCTTCAGTCTCGGCTTGTTCTAACTGTTGCTTCAGCGTTGGCAACAGTTTTTCTAATAATTCCAGTTGTATTTTGTCACCAGGAATCGACTTGCGAGCCTCTTCTAATTGTGCAAAGAAATTGCGGGCTTCTGTAACAGGAGGTTGAGCTTCATTGGCCGCATTATTTGCCTCAGTCCACTGTTTCGCCAGCGGTTCGATGCGCTCTTTTTCCTTGCGCCATTTATCGGCTTCTGCGAGATGTGCAATTCCTTGTTGCCGCAACTGGGGAAATATTTGTGAATATTGACTCCAAAGAATCCAATTATGGTCAACATGAGTAACAGTCTCCCAATAACCTTTTCCAGAGCGTCTTTTAACCCAGCGTTGCTCGTACCAGTAAGGCCCATTTTTCCGACTGACAGACCAATGATAAGCGGCTTGTTGTTCGTACCAAGCCGCTTGCGCTAAAGCTGCATAACCTTGCGCTTCGTGGGAGGCTTGTTCGGCTTTTGCTTTATCAAATAGTGCTTGATTTGGATTTCGCCCTTCGACAGCATCAGCAGCTAGCAATGTATCCACTGTTGAATTTAACAAGTTGGATATGTGCTGATTTGGGCTACGTCCTTCTAAAGTTGCTCCTTGCAACAAATCGATCGCTGTACCGTTTTCAGGATGCTCTTTGAGGAATTGCGCTCTTAATTCTTTAGTAGCTGCATCTATTTCTGTCTGAGATGTTTTGGAACCTAGAATTGACTTTACTTGTGCTTGATAATCCTTCAATTCCTGCGACTCAACACCGTAACGCATCGCAATCGGAGCAATCTCTTGCCACAACTCTTCATCTTGTTTAATGCGGAGTTTAATTTTCTCAATTGCTTGCTCGGTAGAAGTAAAAGCAGTATCCAGTGCATCCGCACGATTTTCCACAACTCCAAGAGTCTTAATCCCATCTTCTAGATTCGCCTCACTCCGCTGATATGCGCCGTAGGGGTCAGCAAATTGACTGTTAATTTCAGCTATCAAAGCATCAACAGATTCAGACAACTTTTGCTGATTATCACCCAATTTTTTCGTCATCGGGTTGCCCTCTAATAGCTCTTGAGTTTTGTTGTTGACGCTATTAGTTAAATCTTGCCGAACTTGGTCGGTAAGTTGGGCATGAGCTAGCACGGTGTCATCTTTAATTGCCGCCTCAGCCGCGTTTTCAGAATTTAGCTGAGACTGCAAAGCATTGAGGCGATTTTCATTGCTTTCTAGCTTCTGGCGGATTTCTAATTCTTGCTTTTGCCGCAAGGGAAGCAGCGCATCTGTTGCTTGTTTCAGCAATTTTTCTAAATCGTCAGCAGCCGTCTGACTCGACTCTTGCAATGCTTCTAAACTGCTAATTTGAGATTTTGAAAGTTGAATCAAATTCTTCAGATATTCCTGACTCACCGGATCGGTTGTATTGGCGAGTTGCTGTTCCCAATTAGCAACTAATTCATTAATGCTGTTGATTTGATTTGTCAAATCTTGACTTTGACCGCGCATTTTTTCCAAATGAGTATTGACTTGCGGCTCGACTTGTGATGCAAAGAAATCAACATCGGATTCCGAAGCCAGCATTCCCAAACCAATTAACTGACGCAGTGAGGTCGATTTTAATTGAGTTGTTTGTGCCAGTTCTGCGGCCAGATTTGCGGCCTGAGATGCTGCATTTTTGATGGTTTGAATCAGTTGATTTTCTTGATTTTGCAGGGGTTGCAAGCGCTGATTCACAAATGCGATCGCACTTTGTACCCGATTAAACTCCGCTTCCAGTTGTGGCACTCCTCCCAACGCTTGTAACTGGGAGTTCAGACTGGCAATTTGTGACTGTTGTTCGGCGGCTTTCTGAGTTAGTTCATTAATTTTCTTCGCTGCTTCTTGACGGCGCTGCCACAGTTTGTTACGCTCATCTGCCATCAACGAAGCTGTTTGCAAATGACTGCGAGCGGCCGCAGCTTCGCCAGCATTGTAAGCCCAAGCACTGCCATTCCAATACCAGGTTTTTTGCCGACTTGCATCAGCCAAATTCAAGAAAGAGCGTTCCGCTGCTGCGAGTCCAGCATCGTTATCGATCGCACTTTGAATCACTAAATTTTGGTTGCCGATTTGCAGGTTGGTAAAAGCGAGGGCTTGTTGAGTACCGGCAAGAGATGTTTGGAGCGATCGACCTTTTTGCAGATTCTCTTGAACAGGCTTTAATTGTGACTGCAAATCAGCCAATTGCTGCCTGTCCGCTTCCCCAGCTTGACGAGTTGCTAATAAAGATTGAGTGGCAGTTACTTGAGTTTGATTTGCTTGCTGCCATGCGTTCCAATCCTGCTGATACTTAGTTTGTAAAACACCAGTACGATTGAGAACATCAAGGCGACTTTGCAGGCGATCGACTTCACCTTCAACTTGCTCCAAGTATTGACTGGTAAGTTCAATTTCGCGATATTTGTCAATCAGTTTTTGTTTGGTATCAGCTTTTTGTTGATTCAGCTTATCCAAATCTTTGACAAGAGTATCCCGCTGCTGTTGTTGTTGCGATAGTTGAGCATTTAATCCTGATAGCTTAACTAAAAGGTTTTTGTCTGTTTCCAGTGTGCCTATTTGCTGTTGAGCAGTGGCAATTTGAGGCTGCAAAGTGGCATTCAGTTGTTGTGCATTGGAGGTGGCTAAATCTCGCTGTTGTGCAAAATAATTAGCAGCAGCTTGGGCCGCATCTCGGTTAAGGATCGCCTGATTAATATTGTTACTTAAGAATCCGGGATTATTTAATAATCCAGCAATCGGAATATTTAATAATCCCGGATTATTTAATAATACTGACTTCTGTCCATCTGGAAGATTCAAAAACCAACTAGGGATCTGTGAATTCCAATAATTAGCATTAGCTTGTTGCTGCTGTCTCTGCTGTTCAAATTGTTGTGCAGCAGCAAAGGCTTGATTGATTTGATTTTGATAACCTTGTACCGCCGATTTTTGCTGCTGAATTGCGGCATCTGTAGAGCCGATCGCACTTGGAATATCCGTCAGTTGCGCTGCGGAAATTGTCGATAAACTGGATGTAGTTTGGGCGATCGCACTTTCCGTCCCCTGAATTTCCTTGTCTTTATCAACAATTTGTTTTTGTTTCTCTGGAATCTGTTTTTCTAAATCGGCTTTCTTCAAACCCAACTCGCGATATTCTTTCTGGAGTGCTGCGAGAGATTTCTCAGTTTGTGCTTGCTCAGTTTTCCCTTGAGTTAAGCGACTAGCTAAATTATCAAAACCAGCTAAGAAATTCGCGCCACTTCCCTCATAGGATTTTAGATTTTGGATTTTGGATTTTGGATTGATAGATGTGGGTGCGGTTTCGAGATTTTTGATTAAGTTAGCGATCGCCAAACGTTCCGGCGAATCAGCCAAAGCCATTGCTAACTGGTCGCGCTGCAACTTAGCCCAAGCCAATTCTTGCTCTAACTTCTGCAAATAATTTCGCCAGTTGTTCAACTGTTGCTGCAAACTATCGCTAGGATTTTTCTGCAATTGATTCTGCAACTCCAGCATTGTCTTGAACGCATCCAGTTGTTCGGATTCTAACTTCTCAATTTGCTTGTCAACCGCTAACAACCTCTCGCGATAGGGCAATAAGAAACCAGCAGTTTCTAAGAAGTTTTGCAAATTCTTCGCAGATTCAGCTTTCTCAGCTTGAATTGCCTCTAACTTAGCCTGACTTTCCTTCAACCGATTTTCGGTTAAATCTGTTAGCTGCTTTTGCGCGGGAATCTTTTCATTTTCCAGCCTTTGCAGTTCTTTTTCAGCTAGATCGATTTCTTGAAGTAGCGTTTCTAACTTTTGCCGCTGTACGGGATCGTGCAAATCCAACAAATCTTTTTCAGCTTGCAACCGTAACGCATCCGCCGCAATTTCATAGTCAATTCCCTGTTTCAAAACAGGCCAATCTTTAATGCCAGTTTCTAACTTTCTTGCCTGTTCTTTCAGGGCGCTTGCTTGTTGCTGTGCTTGTTGCGCTAACTGTCCGTAAGCTTGCGACTCAGAAGCTGCTTGATTAGCTAATTGTTGAGCCATATCTCGTGGCCCAATATGTTCGGGATAGTGTACAGTTCCATAAACAGGTTCGGTATTTTTTCCAGAACTACCAGTCCGTTTAGTACCTATTTGTTGCCAACGATTTATTTGAGAATTGTGCCAATTAGCTTGAATTTGATTTTGTTGTTGGCGCGACCCAGCAATAGCAGCTAAATTGGTATAATTTTCAGCAATCTTTGCTTGTTCTGCGGCCTGTTGTTGCAAAAGTTGCAGCACTTTACCAGCTTTATCGAGACCTTCTTCACCGAGATTAGTTGGTCTTTCTTCTAGGAATTGAGCGTACTGATTTAAAGCACTTTCCTGCTGTGCTGCTTGCTGCGATAACTGCTGTAAATTTTGATAATTTTGAGCAGCAATTTGGGATTGCCATTGCGATTGATTTTTCTGTCTTAACAAGTTTGGGTCATTTGCCATACCCCAAATTTCTCGCCGGCGGCCGGATGCGCCCTTTTCTGAACCAACAGGTTGCCAGCGGGCGGGATTAATGCTGTTAGAAATTGCGCTAAATCTCGTCGCTTCTGCATTTTGAATTGCAGCTTGTTCTTGGAAATTAGAAGCAAATTCCTGTTGTTTATTTGCCGCTTCTCGCCAAGGTGCGGGATCTGTCTGCAAATTATCGCCAACATTCGCAAAAGGATTGAGCAATTTAGCTTGAGCTTTAGCCAAATCTGTCTCAGCTTTGGCAATTTGTGCTTGAATGGCTTCTAACAGTTTTTGAGTTTCTGCCTCTAAAGCCGATTTATCTTTCCCAAGTTTAGCTAATCTTTCCTCAAGTTCCTTTTGCTGTGCCAAAAGCTTTTGCAGTCGGTCGTTTTCAATCAGATAGTGACTTGTTGCCAGGGCTAATTCTTCTACTCTTTGTTGGTTGTGAGCGTCAGTAATCCCGGCATTCGTACTAACTTCTCGATACTTATTCAAAGCATCGGCAATTTTCTGAACTGAGTCAGCTTGTAACTCAGATAAAGTGAGATACGGATTACCCAAATCTGCTAATACTTGCCACTGTTCGAGTAAATCTTGCTGGGCTTTCTCTAACTCAGAAATCGCCTTTTGAGTTGGCTCAGATGCAGCTCTTGCTAAGGTTTCAACGCGGCCTTCCCCGCTGAATAAACTTACCTGCATCCCTGGTTTTAGTGGTTCTAGGGGTTTTGGTTCAAGTGATAAAGCGCGATCGATCGCACTTTTTACATCTACCAAACCCGCCCCAGTTTCTTTATCCCATCCAGGTGTATTCAAATCTGCTGCGGTATCTATCAGCAATTGCTTGACTTGTGTCAAACTTAATGCTGGATTTGCTGCCCAAACTAAAGAAGCTGCGGCTGTGACATAGGATGCCGATCGCGAAGTACCGACAAAAGCATTAGCATCGTTCGCCCAGGAACCCCCAGGAGCCATTAAATCGAGTCCTTCACCGTAGGCAGAATAGTCAGTTTTCGACTCAAATTGATTGACAGCACCGACAGTAATAATGTTATCAAATTGCTTGCTAGCCGCTCCCAAAGCTGACATTACACCGCCAGTATTCCCTGCGGAAACAACTAGCAAAACATTATTTTCGCGGGCATATAGAATCGCAGCTTGTTCTTCAGGAGTCAGTTCGTAACGAGTGGTAACACCGATATCATCTAATTGGGATAAATCTAAACTCAGATTTGCGATCGCCCGATTTTCACCACTTTCCTTCACTCCATCTACAAACCGCCTCAATTGCTCCGCCCAATCCCCACTATTGACAGTAAAAGTATCGTAATTAGCCAGAGAATTAATCGAAGAAAATGCAGAAGTAACTCGCTGAACGTGTTCTCCCTCAGTAAAATCAATAAACCCAATTTTCGGCTGCTGAGCATCAGAGGGCAGCAGAGAAATCGCCTCATCAGCATTCAACAAAAACTCATCAAATCCCGTGGAATCAGGATGGCTCAAAGCTTCTCCTAAAGACACTGAAAGCCCGAATTCCGCCGCTACTTCTGGACTTTGCAGTAATTGTCGGATAGTCGGAATATTGCTGTCACTTATGCCAAGTTTAGCCAGAGAATCTGGGTTATTAAATAGCGGGAGAGCATCGGGATATTGTTCTAATAAAGTTGCCAGGTTTTCCAGAGATTCTGCTGCTGCATCGGTACTCAAAGCCTCGCTAAAACTTTGCGAATTTTGATTTATGACTTTTGTGAAATCTGTGAGCGCATTATTGACAGCAGTAATTGACTCCGTACTGAGATTGCTATTAGTAACTGCAAAGTTGTGAATGACAGAATTACCTGCTGCATCTGTCGCCCGAATTACGACATCTGTTACTCCCGATTGCGGCAATCCTGTCAGTTGTAAATTATTGCCCTGCAAACTAACAGCTAAAGATGGGCTGTTACCCTCAACCACTTCATATTTTAAAGTGCTAGCTTCCGGGTCAACAAATACTTGAGATAGGTCAATTATGCGGGTAGGCTGTGCGGGAGTTAAGGCAATATCTACAACGGGTTTAATCGCAGGAGGCTTATCATTAAGTAGCGCCTGATTTAAAATTTCCTGACCTGCTTTTGACTCCAGCCATTGAGTATTAGCATTGACATTGGCTGCGAGTTCTGGTACGTTGGCAGTCGCGCCATCGATCGCAAAAATCAAGTCATTAAAATCGCGATCAGCCTGATTTCCAGGTATATCTTCCCAACCAAAAGTATTGCCATTACCAGTGAAATCAGCCAACATTCCTTGACTATCGGGATTAGCTGCTGGAATTGAAAACAGGGGAGTTTTATCCGCCAAAAGACTGGGAGATTCCGATATCTCTTGCACGGTGCTATTAGGAACTAACATCACAGCAAATTTGGCACCAGGAGGCATTGCAAAAGTTTTGATACCTTGGTATTGACCATGATTAACATTTGGTTCGCCAAATTCACCGCTAAATCTCGCACCTTCCAGGCGATCGCGAATCACCACATGACCCAATTCTGAACTACTTAAAGCACGTTTAACCGCTTCTTGTTTAAAAGCATCGGAATTCAGCGGATATTGCTCCATTCCCGATAAATTAACGATCGCAATTTCTCCCTCATAAAAACCGGCATCAACGAGGAAATCAAAGCTGATTTGACCAGTTTTGTCAACAGTCCATACTCCCGGTGTGAGATTCGACAGGGAGTTATTTGCAGGAATATCTAATTTTGATTGAGGAACTTCTGGAGTTGGGAGAATAACTGGATTTTGAGCGTTAGTAGTTTCGACTGTTGACTGAGTTGTATTAGTTTTTGTTTGAGGTTCAGTTAAGGTTGATGCTGTTTCCTTTGCTTCTGAAGTTGTCGCATCTTTATTTCTATTGAGCTCAGGATTAGTCGAAATAGGTGCGATCGCCTTTTTATCCTCTTCAATCTTCACCGCTGGCGTTACAGCCTTATCTGAAGTAACAACTTCAGTTTTATCGACAGATTCAGCAGCAGGAGAAATAGGTGCGATCGCCTTTTTATCCTCTTCAATCTTCACCGCTGGCGTTACAGCCTTATCTGAAGTAACAACTTCAGTTTTCTCGACAGATTCAGTAGCCGGAGAAACAGGCGCGATCGCCTTTTTTTCCTCTTCAATCTTCACCGCTGGCGTTACAGCCTTATCTGAAGTAACAACTTCAGTTTTCTCGACAGATTCAGTAGCCGGAGAAACAGGCGCGATCGCCTTTTTGTCCTCTGCAATTTTCACCGCTGGCGTTACAGCCTTATCTGAAGTAACAACTTCGGTTTTCGATACAGATTCAGTACCAGGAGAAATAGGCGCGATCGCCTTTTTATCCTCTTCAATCTTCACCGCTGGCGTTACAGCCTTATCTGAAGTAACAACTTCAGTTTTAGACACAGATTCAGCAGCCGGAGAAACAGGTGCGATCGCCTTTTTATCCTCTTCAATCTTCACCGCTGGCGTTACAGCCTTATCTGAAGTAACAACTTCAGTTTTAGACACAGATTCAGCAGCCGGAGAAACAGGAGCGATCGCCTTTTTTTCCTCTTCAATCTTCACCGCTGGCGTTACAGCCTTATCTGAAGTAGCAACCTCAGTTTTCGACACAGATTCAGCCGCAGGAGAAACAGGTGCGATCGCCTTTTTTTCCTCTTCAATCTTCACCGCTGGCGTTACAGCCTTATCTGAAGTAGCAACCTCAGTTTTCGACACAGATTCAGCCGCAGGAGAAACAGGTGCGATCGCCTTTTTGTCCTCATCTTTTGAAGCACTTGCAACATCAGGAATAGGAATATCTAAAACTGAACCAGATCCATTATTATTTACAGGTTTTGCATCTTCTTTTTTCGGTTCTATCTTCTGTTCAACGTAGGGCTTAGAATAAGCAATCAAAGCCTGACCCATATCCGTTTTGCGCCAATCTTTATCAGCATTAATCACATCATTCAAACGCACTGCATTGCCCTTCGCACCCCGTACCTGAAATACGAAGTCATTGTAATCGCGATCGCTCCCTAAATCGACCCGCATATCCTCCATTGCGAAGGTGTTTCCATCCCCTGTTACATCAGCAATTTGTCCTACCTGAAACGCCTGATTGGGGTTCGCCGTAGCCATAGAAAACAAAGGACGTTTGCTTCCTCCGATCGCCGGATTATTCAGTACCTCTTGTACAGTCCCATTCGGCACTAACATCACCCCAAATTCTTCACCCGGAGTCATCGCAAAAGTCTTAACTCCTAAGTAACTTCCTTCATTAGAATTGCCTTCAGGTAAATTACCCGTAAATTTTGCACCTTCACTCAAATCATTAATCACTACATGACCTTTTGCAGAGTTACTAAGTGCTCTCGAAGCTGTTTCTTTAATAAATTCGTCTGAACCCGGTACAAACTTCTCCATACCTTTGAGGCTGAAAATGGCTAGCTGTCCCCGAAACAAGCCACCGTCAAATACAAAATCTATGCCCACTTGACCTTTTGAATCAACAAGAAATTTTCCCGATACAAAAGGATTATTTGCTGCTAAAATCTCTGGTTTGGTAGATATTGTATTTGGTTCTTTGGATGCTTCTATTACTGAGATTTCAGTTTTTTCTACAGCTTTATTTTCTGTTTGTGTGGTAGATTGAGAGCTTTCGTGGTTGCTATTTTTGCTGATATCGGCGACAGTATTGGCTGGTTTGTCTGTTGTTGATTTATCGATTTTACTAGCTTCTGTAACCGTTGTTGCTGGTTTGGATTCTGCGACAGAGGTATTTGGGGCGATCGCAATTTCTGTCTTAGTTTCTTTCTCAGCTAAGGTAGTCGTTGCTGGTTTGGATTCTGCGACAGAGGTATTTGGGGCGATCGCAATTTCTGTCTTAGTTTCTTTCTCAGCTAAGGTAGTCGTTGCTGGTTTGGATTCTGCGACAGAGGTATTTGGGGCGATCGCAATTTCTGTCTTAGTTTCTTTCTCAGCTAAGGTAGTCGTTGCTGGTTTGGATTCTGCGACAGAGGTATTTGGGGCGATCGCAATTTCTGTCTTAGTTTCTTTCTCAGCTAAGGTAGTCGTTGTGGTTTTCGATTCTGCGACAGAGGTATTTGGGGCGATCGCAATTTCTGTCTTAGTTTCTTTCTCAGCTAAGGTAGTCGTTGCTGGTTTGGATTCTGCGACAGAGGTATTTGGGGCGATCGCAATTTCTGTCTTAGTTTCTTTTTCAACTAAGGTATCGGGAGTTTTATCAGATGCTATCTTCTCCACACTCTGAGGATTAGTCAAGGAATCAGTTGCTGTAATACTGTCGCCTTTAATCACAACTAACTGTGCATCTTTTGTGCTTCCAGTCAGGGTATCTTTGACATCTGTACCAGGACTGGAAGATAGAGTTTTCTGACTAATACTGGTGCTGGGTGAGTCGCTTAAACCGCCTTTTAGAGTGTCCGAAACAATTAATGAATCATCTATTTTTTTGCTATTGGGTTCCGCAATCGCATTTTTAGAGTTCAGCGTGTCATTCGGATTGGAGAGCTTTTCTGGTTCAATAACTGACGGAGTTTTGCTATCCGCTATCAAAGGACTACCGCCAATATTTTGACTGTTGCTGCTACTTAAAGGGTTGAGGAGGGGATTTTTGGCCGCACTTCCTGGTAAAGTGTCAGTTGTCAAAACATCGGTTAGCAGAAGGTTGCTGGAAACTTCATTTGTGGTAGCCATTCAAATTGCACTCCTAGTCGAGGATTGAATTAAAAGTGATATAATGAAATCAAATTCAGCCAAAGCCAATATTGCCAAAAAGGCGATCGGCCTCTTGTTATTACTTACGAACTCCGGCTCAACTTTTTCCGCAAATCTTGGAACTTTTTTTTAAAACGGGCGATCGGCCTCTTGTTATTACTTACGGAATCCGGCCCAAGTTTTTCCGCAAATCTGGAAACTTTTTTTCAAAATGGGCGATTCCAGAAACCGGGTTTTTCACGAAATACTTCATTCCAGCCCGCAGATTAGGTAAAAACCCGGTTTCTTTCCTCAGAGTGCGTAACTCCTCCAGTCAACTCACCAAAAACCAACATTCTCAATAAACTCTTCAGTCCTCTGAAGAGGACTTTAGCTATGAGGCGGGGGTTTAAACCCCCGACGGACTACAACGAAGTGAAATATCTCAAATTAACCAATCGTTGAATTCAAAACTTTCTGTTGCTGTTTGCGCTTCATCCGCCAACTGGAAACAACAGCACCAAAAGCTAAAGTACCCAACACAGTAGTGGGTTCGGGAACGGGTTCGCTGCTAATAGGTTCGATCTCGCGAGCTAATTTTTTTTCAATCGCCGTTCCAAACTCAGTAAAATCCCCTGAAGTGCGATCGCCCCTAGGAATTAAGAAAGGGCGATCGCACTTCAAATCACGGTGCAGCAATTGCGGGCTGCGGCTGATTCTGCAATGTTTGTTGCTGTTGTACAAGCGATTGCAATTGTTGCTGCTCTCCCGATACTTGCTGTTGCAGTGCTGTGATTTGCGGCTGCAAAGCAGCAGTTAACTCTTGGGCTTTTTGTGCAGCTATATCTCGGTATTGAGCCGCCATATTAGCAGCCGCTTGTGCCTCATTTCGATAAGCTACAGCCTGCGGATTGTAAATCGTGCCGTAGATAGGATTTTGGCGTCCTGAACTACCTCTTTGCCAGCCGACAATTCCCCAAGTATAAATCTGGCTGTTCCAGTAATTAGCAGCATTTTGAGCCTCCTGTCGCTGCTGTTCGAGTTGGTTAACCAAAGTATTAGCTTCGTTGATTTGAGCTTGGTAGGTTTGCAGGGCTGACTGAGTGCCTTGAATCTGAGATTGCTGGGCGGCAATTAGATTTTGGAAATCAGCCAGCCCTAGGGAAAATTTGGCTGATACTGACTGGGAATTCCCCCTGGTAAGAAAGTCAAAACAGTGCTTTGAGCATTGGGTGATATTCCACCTAAACCATTTAATAGTGGCAAAATACCATCAGGATCGGTGCCATTAAACAGGGGCTGATATAGCTGCGGAATTCCACCTTGCAGGAACTTCAAAAGTTCTTGTTTCTGCTGTGGATTCAGAACACTCCAAGCACTAGCAACATCCGGTGGAAGTGCAGGAGTTGTTGCACTCCCCTGTAACACAGGCAAAAACTGAGCTGGTGTGCCATATAACAGCCAAGAATAAAGTTGTGGCGATGTAGAATTCAGTCCTGGATTGATGCTGGATAAAGTCTGGATTAGTGGCAACATACCAGCCGGATCTCCCTGAAAAAGCGGTTGCCCATAAGGACTATTAATCCCATTTTTTAGAGCAGTTTTCAGTACAGTTGGCAAGCCTCCCCAAATTCCCTGGAGATCGATAATTTCCTGCGGAGTGGTATTTTGAACGGGTTGTTCTTGAGGCTGTTTCTTCTTTTTAAACCATGCCACTAAACCCGCGATCGCACCTCCAACCAGAGCAATTCCTCCTAAAACTATCCCAACTTTCCCCAAGATAGGCAGAGCCAAGAATTTGGTACCAATCCAGCTAAATACCTTCTTAACCGTCGAGAAGATACCGCTAACTTTGGAAAAGAAGTCTTTAACTTTTCCTATGAAACTAGATACCTTATTAACAACTCCTACCACCTTGTTAACAAATCCGCTCACCTTGCTAAAGATTTTCTTCGCTCCGTCCAATAATTTTTTGAAGAAAGCCTCGCGTTCCGCAGATGTACCTTCTTCACTCCAAACATCAGAATCAGAGGAGAAAATACTATCTGAAATATCAAGTCCAGAGGGTGGAGATTTAGCCATTGCTACAGCATCAGCCAGATTCAACAAACCCGCACCTGTTTGAATATCCCACCCAGGAGTACCCAAATCCACCGCAGTTGCTTTGAGAATAGCTTTCACCTGTGCAAAACTCAAATTTGGATTAGCCGCCCAAACTTGAGAAGCCGCACCAGTCACCTTCGCCGCAGCAATGGAAGTACCGACAATTTCGGGAATTGATGCCGCTGAATTGCTATCAGGATTCTTAATATTTCCTAACGCCTTTCCTAATTTTTTAGTCGCTTCTGAGACCAGTTTTTCCTCAGATTCAGTCAGTTTGCTATCTTCCGTTGGTGCTTCGTTAAATTTAATCGCTTTTTCCAAAGCCTGCCGCTCTTCGAGAGTTAAATCTTTGAGCAAATCCTCATTTGAATTGGTTTCGGAACCTGCTTTACCGTCAGGGGTACTGCCAAAAGCAACTAAGTCTATGCCAGCACCGTAGCTGGAATAGTCAGCAAGATTTCCATTCCAATCCGCCGCACCAACTGTGATGATATTGGGGAATTCCCGCGAAGCTTTACCCAAAGCAGATAAACCTTCCACACCTTGATTTCCTGCCGCTGCTACAATCAAGACTTTGTTATCGCGAGCGTATTCAATGGCGGCTCGTTCTTCTGCTGTAAATTTAGTGCGGGTGTTGCCATCTTTGTCAATTAAATCAAAACTGAGGTTGACAATAGCATTGGGCTGTTTAGATACTTTGACAGCATCCACAAATTCCCGCAAAGATTGAGCCCATTTCCCAGAACCAACAGCACGTCCAACCCACAGCGGTGCATCGTCATTAACGCCATTGATGCCGATGTCGTTGTTCTGTTTTGCCCCGATAACTTCTAATACTTTAGTGCCGTGTTCTGCCTTGGGGTCGCTGGCAGGAAGTAATGGATTTTCATCGCTATCATTATAATCGCGACCTTTGATAATCCGGCTGTAGTCAATATCGGGATTGTTTTCGGCAAAACCAGTATCGATGATGCCGATTAAAGGTTGGTCTTTCGCATTAAATTGATATTCGCTAGCAATGCCGTCAACATCAGCAAACGAATCGTTTTGCAAGTCATCAATTTCTTTTTGCAAATCTGCAATTAAAGCATCAAGTTCTTGCGAAGCTTGTTTCTCATCTTCAGATTTCGGCTCAACTAAAGCAATATCTGGATTGGCAGAAATTTGCTGAAGCTGATTGTTAAACTGCTCTAAAACTTTGTCGAGTTCGGGAGCTAAGTTATTGATTTGGCTGACAACATCTTGAACAGTCGCTTCTGGTGGTAGCGGTTTAGCTTCAGTCGCTTTTGCTAAAGGTACTGCTGCTGCTAAATTCAGCAATCCTGCACCTGTTTTGGCATCCCAATTAGGCAAAGCAATATCAGTTGCGGTGCGTTTGACAATATCGAGAACTTGCTGATAATTTAGCAGGGGATTTGCTGCCCAAACTTGAGAAATTGCACCTGTAACTTGGGCGGCTGCTACAGATGTACCTGCCATCAATCCGGTACTTTCACCGACGGTAGATCGCACGGGATTGTTCAGCGTTCCTCCTTCAGTTAAAATGTCTAAGCCTTTGCCTGTTCCCGAATAATCTGTGACTTGACCGCCAGAAGATGCACCGACGGTGATGATATTGTCAAACTGAAGAGATGCTTTCCCTAAAGCCGATATTTCTTGGGGATTGTTTCCCGCAGGAACGACTACAATTATGTGATTTTTGCGAGCATATTCTAGGGCATTTTGTTCGGCTTCTGTCAGTTCGTAGCGCGGAATTATTTTGTTGCTAGCATCAACTTGAGTTAATTCAAAACTGATATTAACAACTGCATTCGATTGACCAGATTTTTTGGCAGTATCGACAAATTCAATTAAGGATTCTGCCCAACTGTTATTGCCGCTAGCCCGACCCAACCAAATCGGTGCTTCGTTGTTAATACCGTCGATGCCTTTGCTGTTATTTTGAGTGGCGGCAATTAAGCCTAAAACGTGAGTGCCTTGTTCGCTGCCTTCACCGGATTTAATTAAGGGATTGTCATCGTTAGCAATGCGGTCTTTTCCGAGAGTAATGCGACTGTAGTCTATATCGAAATTATTGGCATTAAATCCTGTGCTAATAATACCGACTAAGGGCTGATTTGCTTTTAAAAAATTGAATGAAGAAACCGTTGCAGGCGGGTTATCGCTAACATTTTGAGCAGAATTTGTGGGAGTTGTATTGGTTTGATATTGACTGTTTGTGGCTGTTTTGTTGGATGAATTGGGTGCGACAGGTTGAGTTACAAGAGCAACTTGTTGAATAAAAGTTGCTGGTTGGCTGTTAGTAGCAGTTGCTTGCTTAGCGACTGCTGGGGTAGCAGTTACTGGCTGGCTTTCGGTGGGAATTGATTGAGTGACAGCAGAAATTTCTTGAGGATAAATTGCTGGCTTACTTTCATGGGCAATCGGCTGAGAAACTTGAGCAACTTCTTGAGTAGAAATGGCTGGTTTGTCATCATTTTTTGGACTGAGAGTAACAGCAGGTTGTGGTTGATTTGTCTTGGTTTCTATCTCAACTGTCGAAAGGTTTTTAGGTGCAGGTTGAGGTGCAGGTTGAGTGACTGGTTGAGTAACTATTTGAGTTTCAGTTTCAACTAATGTCGTTACAGTTTTCTCTGAAGCAGGCGCATCTTTTGTTGAGGTAGAAACAGGTGCGATCGCCTTTTTGTCCTCTTCAATCTTCACCGCTGGCGTTACAGCCTTATCTGAAGTAACAACTTCGGTTTTCGATACAGATTCAGCAGCAGGAGAAACAGGTGCGATCGCCTTTTTATCCTCTTCAATCTTCACCGCTGGCGTTACAGCCTTATCTGAAGTAGCAACTTCAGTTTTCTCTACAGATTCAGCAGCAGGAGAAATAGGTACGATCGCCTTTTTATCCTCTTCAATCTTCACCACTGGCGCTACACTTGTTTCCGAAGTAACAACTGCGGTTTTCTCGACAGATTCAACCACAGGAGAAACAGGTGCGATCGCCTTTTTGTCCTCTTCAATCTTCACCGCTGGCGTTACAGCCTTATCTGAAGTAACAACTTCGGTTTTCGATACAGATTCAGTACCAGGAGAAACAGGCGCGATCGCCTTTTTATCCTCTGCAATTTCCACCACCGGCTTTATACTTGTCTCGGAAGTCTGAACTTCAGTTTTATCGACAGATTCAGCAGCAGGATAAATAGGTGCGATCGCCTTTTTGTCCTCTTCAATCTTCACCACTGGCGCTACACTTGTTTCCGAAGTAACAACTTCAGTTTTAGACACAGATTCAACCACAGGAGAAATAGGTACGATCGCCTTTTTATCCTCTGCAATTTCCACCACCGGCTTTATACTTGTCTCGGAAGTCTGAACTTCAGTTTTCTCGACAGATTCATTCGGAGTAGAAATAGGTGCGATCGCCTTTTTATCCTCTTCAATCTTCACCACTGGCGCTACACTTGTTTCCGAAGTAACAACTTCAGTTTTCTCGACAGATTCATTCGGAGTAGAAATAGGTGCGATCGCCTTTTTGTCTTCTTCAATCTTCACCGCTGGCGTTACAGCCTTATCTGAAGTAACAACTTCAGTTTTATCGACAGATTCAGCAGCAGGAGAAACAGGTGCGATCGCCTTTTTATCCTCTTCAATCTTCACCGCTGGCGTTACAGCCTTATCTGAAGTAACAACTTCGGTTTTCGATACAGATTCAGTACCAGGAGAAACAGGTGCGATCGCCTTTTTATCCTCTTCAATCTTCACCGCTGGCGTTACAGCCTTATCTGAAGTAACAACTTCGGTTTTCGATACAGATTCAGTACCAGGAGAAACAGGTGCGATCGCCTTTTTATCCTCAGCCTTTGCATCACCTGCAATATCAGGAATTGGAACATCCAAAACCGAACCATAAGGAGCCTTATTTACAGGTTTTGCATCCTGTTTTGCGGGATCTAACTTCGGTTCAACGTAAGGCTTAGCATAAGCAATCAAAGCCTGACCCATATCTGTTTTGCGCCAATCTTTATCAGGATTAATCACATCATTCAACCGCACCGCATTACCCTTAGCGCCCCGCACCTGAAATACGAAGTCATTATAATCGCGATCGCTCCCTAAATCGACCCGCATATCCTCCATTGCAAAGGTGTTTCCATCCCCTGTTACATCAGCAATTTGTCCTACCTGAAACGCCTGATTGGGATTTGCCGTAGCCATTGAAAATAAAGGACGTTTGTCTCCTCCGATCGCCGGATTATTCAAAACTTCTTGTACAGTCCCATTCGGCACTAACATCACCCCAAATTCTTCACCCGGAGTCATCGCAAAAGTCTTAACTCCTAAGTAACTTCCTTCATTAGAATTGCCTTCAGGTAAATTACCCGTAAATTTTGCACCTTCACTCAAATCATTAATCACTACATGACCTTTTGCAGAGTTACTAAGTGCTCTCGAAGCTGTTTCTTTAATAAATTCGTCTGAACCCGGTACAAACTTCTCCATACCTTTGAGGCTGAAAATGGCTAGCTGTCCCCGAAACAAGCCACCGTCAAATACAAAATCTATGCCGACTTGACCTTTTGAATCAACAAGAAATTTTCCCGATACAAAAGGATTATTTGCTGCTAAAATCTCTGGTTTGGTAGATATTGTATTTGGTTCTTTGGATGCTTCTATTACTGAGATTTCAGTTTTTTCTACAGCTTTATTTTCTGTTTGTGTGGTAGATTGAGAGCTTTCGTGGTTGCTATTTTTGCTGATATCGGCGACAGTATTGGCTGGTTTGTCTGTTGTTGATTTATCGATTTTACTAGCTTCTGTAACCGTTGTTGCTGGTTTGGATTCTGTGACAGAGGTATTGGAGGCGATCGCAATTTCTGTCTTAGTTTCTTTCTCAGCTAAGGTAGTCGTTGCTGGTTTGGATTCTGCGACAGAGGTATTTGGGGCGATCGCAATTTCTGTCTTAGTTTCTTTCTCAGCTAAGGTAGTCGTTGCTGGTTTGGATTCTGCGACAGAGGTATTTGGGGCGATCGCAATTTCCGACTTAGTTTCCTTTGTAGCTAAGGTAGTCGTTGTTGGCTTGGATTCTGTAACAGAGGTATTTTGGGCGATCGCAATTTCTGTCTTAGTTTCTTTCTCAGCTAAGGTAGTCGTTGTGGTTTTCGATTCTGCGACAGAGGTATTTGGGGCGATCGCAATTTCTGTCTTAGTTTCTTTCTCAGCTAAGGTAGTCGTTGCTGGTTTGGATTCTGCGACAGAGGTATTTGGGGCGATCGCAATTTCTGTCTTAGTTTCTTTCTCAGCTAAGGTATCGGGAGTTTTATCAGATGCTATCTTCTCCACACTCTGAGGATTAGTCAAGGAATCAGTTGCTGTAATACTGTCGCCTTTAATCACAACTAACTGTGCATCTTTTGTGCTTCCAGTCAGGGTATCTTTGACATCTGTACCAGGACTGGAAGATAGAGTTTTCTGACTAATACTGGTGCTGGGTGAGCCGCTTAAACCGCCTTTTAGAGTGTCCGAAACAATTAATGAATCATCTATTTTTTTGCTATTGGGTTCCGCAATCGCATTTTTAGAGTTCAGCGTGTCATTCGGATTGGAGAGCTTTTCTGGTTCAATAACTGACGGAGTTTTGCTATCCGCTATCAAAGGACTACCGCCAATATTTTGACTGTTGCTGCTGCTTAAAGGATTGAGGAGGGAATTTTTGGCTGCACTTCCCGGTAAAGTGTCAGTTATCAAAACATCGATGAGCTGGTTGCTGGAAACTTCATTTGTGGTAGCCATTGAAATTGCACTCCTAGTCGAGGATTGAATTAAAAGTGATATAATGAAATCAAATTCAGCCAAAGCCAATATTGCCAAAAAGGCGATCGGCCTCTTGTTATTACTTACGAAATCCGGCTCAACTTTTTCCGCAAATCTTGGAACTTTTTTTTGAAACGGGCGAGCGTAAAATGTTTATTAGTCTCGACTTCACCCGAAAGGCCGCCAGGGAATTAATTCCCTGGCTCATAGCTAAAGTCCTCTAAAGAGGACTAATAGACACCGGTATAATTTCTGTTTTCACCTGAACGTGACCAGAATATGTGATATCGTTTCCGGTTGCATCGGAATGATTTAACCGCGAAGGCGCAAAGGACGCAAAGGAAGAGAAGAGAGAGATTAATAATTCCGATGCTAACGGAATTGATATGATGTTTTTATTGGAAATATGTAATCAACTCTTCAGTCCTCTTCAGAGGACTTTCGCTATGAGGCGGGGGTTTAAACCCCCGACGGACTACAACGAAGAGCAATATCTCAGATTAACCAATCGTTGAATTCAAAACTTTCTGTTGCTGTTTGCGCTTCATTCGCCAACTGGAAACAACAGCACCAAAAGCTAAAGTACCTAATACTGTAGTAGGTTCGGGTACGGCAGTGGATTCTTGGGAGTCAACTAGAACTACGATGCTAGGAGATGTTGCACCTGCAAAACCTTTACCAAACCTGCCGTTACGACCATTACCACTTAGGTCTGATACCCAAGTATCGCCATCTTGCTGAAAGTAATCTTTTAAAATGAAGTTGTACAAAAGCTGCGTATTTGCATCTGAGGTGAGGTCTCCTTTTGGTGCCTCGAAGCTATTGCCACTGTATCGTGCCACATTGGAAATACGAAATGTATCTAAGTGTCCGATAAAGCTAGGTGCAAATTGATCGTATATATTTGATGGATCGTCTCGAAAAATTGCACCCAAGAAGCCACCGCCATCTGAGTTCCGAATGTTTCCAGCACGAGAGATACTACCAACTATTTGACCATCAAGATAGAGGCGTTGCGTACCTCCACCTTGTACAAACGCAATATGATGCCAAGTATCAGGTGCGAACGGTGTTGTACTTGTTACGCCACCCAACTGCCAAGGCAGACCTATATCATTATAACCAGTCAAACCATTGGGTCCAGCAGCGAATATTTTGTCTTCTAACGCCATCTTGAATTCATTAAAAACTAACCCAGAAGCACCAATACCACTAGGAAAGTAAATGCCAGCTTCATAGGTAGATTCGTTTCCAAGTACAGTCTGACCAGAAATTTGGATGGTGTCCGTTGGATTATTGAAAAAAATGTTTGGGCGCTTGAAAGTTCCCTCAGCAGAGTAAATAACATCTCTGGGAAGTGGGCCTAGTGTGACAGCTAATGCCTCACTCTGCTGAGTTATTATCGGTGTTGCCAGTGTTAATACTGCCAGTGTCAAAAACTTTTTCATGAGAAATCACTCCTTTAAACTATAGTTGGCAAATAAATCATACGATCGCCCTTTCCCCAAAATCCCGCGCCAGCAAAGCCATACCCCAGGAAATCGCCCCCTTATTCTTACTTACGAAATCCAGCCAAACTTTTTACGCAAACCTCAAAACTTTTTTTCCAAAACCCCTAAAACATAAAGTTTTGTAACAATTTCCCCCTAAATGCGTAAAAACTAGCCGCCAGATCCGAAATATAAATAGAGGTTTCACCAGACAGCACAAAAATACCCAGAGGAGTGAGGAGAGCCCGATGGAAGACGAAATTGATTTGCAGCTTCGACAGCTAGCCCTAGAAGCTCAACAGCACCCAGCTAGAAGCCAAGAGCGACAGATAGCATTAACCAAACTAATCGACCAAATTTACCGTCATAACAGACTTACTCGTCCCCACATAGGTGATGACAGCATTCTTCATCTTTACGAAGACATTTACAGCGAAGCTCGGTTGAAAATAGTTGAATACATCTGTCAAAACATTGACATCTATGATTCAAAAAAACCAGTCATGGCTTGGGTGAATCACTTCTTTAACTTTAGATTTAGAGATGTGTGCGATCGATATAGAAGAGAAACAAGAATTCCACGTTTAGATGAATTAGAAAAAGTTGAACAAGAAGAAATTGAAGATACCGAAAGACTACGGGAATTAATAGAAGAAGATCCAGACAATATTTTCCGAAATAAAACTATGAGAGGTCGTCCCGATATCACTTGGCAAGTCATAGCTTTAGCTAGATTAGATAATGAAAAATGGGAGACTCTATCTCAAAAATTTGACAAAAGCATTTCAGCACTCCAAAGTTTTTTCGATCGAAATTTGCGTAATTTTGGAGATTACATTCGTAATAAATTACAGTAGGACTTGAGCGCAAGAAGAGAAATTAATGATGAGTAAAATGATTGAACCAATAACTTTCACAGTGCCCCTATCCTTTGAAGCACACGAAATCGCCCAACAGTGCGGCAAACAATCCAGTCCGAAAAAATTCAAACAAGTTTATCTCAATACCCTCGCAGTGTATGCAGTAGATTTTTACCTCCGCTGCATGGGATTTGAGACAGATTGGCCGGTTAGCGATAGTCGCAATCCGTTAATGCTGAAACTTATGGATGTAGCAGATTTAGACGTTAAACAAATAGGAAAAATAGAATGCCGTCCCGTCTTGCCAGATGCCGACGCTTGTCAGATTTCCTACGATGCTTGGGGAGACAGAATTGGTTATGTAGCCGTACAGTTAGACCAATCTTTGAAACAAGCAACGCTGTTAGGATTTACCAGAACAGTAGCTAAACAAGTGCCTCTGAGTGCACTGAATTCCCTCGAAGATTTGCTCGTATACATGAATCGAATCAAACAACTCAAACCAATTAATTTAATGAACTGGTTCGATGAAGTTTTTGATGCGGGATGGCAAGTAATTGACGAGCTATTAAACCCAAAACAATTTGAAGTTCGCTCTTTTAGAAGCAACAACGCATTACCCATCAAGCGCGGTCATAAAATTGACCTAGGAATGCAACTAGCAGAACACTCCGTAGCACTAATAGTCAGTCTCCCCCCAGAACCAGAGCTAGAAGTAAATATTGAGATAGAAGTGCATCCAATGGGAAATCAAACTTATTTGCCACCAGGGTTAAAATTAATGCTGATGAATGAGTCAGAGGAGCTACTTTATCAGGTAGAATCGAGAAAAGCTGACAACGTTATTAAATTTGAATTTACTCCAGATTTAAGGGAATTGTTCAGCATTAATATCGTGTTAGGAGATGCAAATGTTAGGCAATCTTTCCGTTTGTAGTTTGTAGTCAGGCAGGGGTTAAAACCCAGGGCTGTTTCATTCTCTTGTAGGGGCAATCCCCCCGTGGTTGCCCTGATGCCTGAAACACCTACAAAATCCTGGATGAGGAGGGTAGGCACGGGGGCACTACCCCTACAAAACGATGATTTTCCTCGTTACTAGGCTCTGCCTAGTAACGCAGATCCAGAGGCTCTGCCTCTTCTTTCATTCCATGAGGCAGAGCCTCTAGATCTGCATTTCCAGGCAGAGCCTGGAAACGAGGAACACGTTACCAAACATCCGTTAAATCCGTTACAAAATCCGTTGCCGAACTCCCCTATGTCATCATTAACCTTTCACAACTTTCGCCATCAAAATCTCCAAGGTCGTTCTTTCAAAGGTGAGGTTCTCACCAATGAAGATTTCTCTTATGCAGATATCCGAGGTGCAGATTTTACCAATGCAACTCTCAATGGAGCTAATTTCCATTACGCTCGCTGCGGAATAGCCAGAAAATCTCAAATCAAAATTTTTATAATTGTAGCACTGCTCTCGGCAATATCAGGCATAGCTGCTGTAATTGCTGTTGATAATACCTTCAAATCTCTCATCCCCAAAACAACCGAGCATATCGGTTTTCTGCCAACTGCAATCATCTTATTAGTCAATGCTATGCTGTTGACTACGATAATTCGCCAAGGCATACAAAAAGCTTTAGATTATTTAGGTATTGCGGCTGCTATCTTTGTTCCTCTCATTGGTTTTCTCTCTGCATTCTCCAATGATAAACATCCCATACTTTCGTGGTTAAGGTCTTTTAGAACTGGTGCCTTAATGAGTGCCTTGTCTGGCGAAACGAAGGCTAACGATGTTCCGTTTTTAATTGTGACATTAACTGCGGCTGTTGTTGCAACTACGATCGCCATTGTCGCTCTTCCTTTAGCCCTAACATTGGCTGAAATTGTTCTGGGGAGGACGATTACAGCATTGGCTTTATTTGAATCTGTGGCTATAAGTGCGATCGCCACCGGAATTATTGCCAGAAATTCCTTGAGATATTTAAAAGCATCTGTATTAATCCAAGCTGGGGTAGTTGACAACACAAACAATAAATGCTATGACTTCCTGAATAATTGTGTCAAAAAATTTCCCGATCCGCCTGTAGTTATTCTGGCGATCGCCGGAGCTGTCATGTTAGCTGTAGCTTTAATCTTATTAGGAAATTACATTGCTAAGAGAGTTTTAGCCGAAGATGATAAATACAGCGTAATTCGGCAGTTAGCCATCATCATTGGTGCGATGGGCGGCACAAGTTTTCGCAATACTCAATTAGCCCATACTAACTTCAGCAACGCCACCCTCAAAAACACCGATTTTAGATTTGCAAATATCCACCGCACCATGTGGCATCACGCTCGTTTTCTCGACTGGGCAAGAGTCGATGAGACAATATTAATCAATCCAGCAGTGCGAGATTTACTTGTCACCGGCAACGGTTATCACAAATCCTATCAAGGCATGGATTTGAGAGGAGCCAACTTGATAGGTGCAAACCTCAGTTATGCTAAACTACAAACAGCAGACCTCAGTCAAGCGACTTTAGAAGCAGCTAATTTAGAATATGCCATATTTAGTCAAGTTCAGGCGATCGGCACTGATTTTAGTAGCGCCCAAATGACTGGTGTTTGCGGTTTGGGAACCTGGAATATTGACAGCACTACGGAACTAGAATGGGTTGATTGTAGGTGGGTTTATTTACTAGAAGAACCGAAACCGGAAACGGACGATCGCGAACGCCGTCCCAGCGGTAAAGACAACTATCAACCAGGAGAATTTACCACTTTTTTTGAAGAAGTTATAAATACAGTTGACTTGATTTTTAACCACGGTTTTGACTGGAAAGCTTTCGTGGAATCTTTCCAACAAGTGCAAGTAGAAAATCAAGGTATACCACTCAACATTCAAAGCATTGAAAACAAAAGAAATGCAGTTGTCGTCAAAGTCAGCTTACCTCCTGATGCCGACAAAGAAAAAATTCACAATGATTTCAATTTTGTCTATCAAGAAATGCTACGATTGGCAAGAAGAGAAGTACGTTTCCTGCAAAACTCGGCAGAACAAAGCCACTACTTGCTGTCAGTAATGGAGGATTTAGTCAGACCGTTGTCTGAACAAGTAGTTACCTTAAAAATTGAGCGTGGTGACTTGAAACAAGGGTTTGAGGTGAGTGCTGATATTTTGTGCGATCGCCAGCGTTTAGAGATAACATTAAAAGGCAAATTGCCACCAAAACCAGAAATTTCAAAAAACTATCAAAAGTGGCAAGAAATGTATGAGTTTAACCTTAAGCGAAACAACCGTGCCATAAAAGTAAACAAAGGTCAAATCAATAACTTTTCCATAGAGGAGCTAAAACCCTTAGTTGAACAAGTAGAAATAGATGTAAAAAACTGGCTAAAATCAGAACAATTTTACCCAATTCAGCAAGAATTGTGCGAGAAATTAAACCACAATGACGAGGTGCGGGTAATCATCGAAACTGAAGACAATTTACTGCGAAAACTCCCCTGGCATCAATGGGAATTTTTTAATAATTACTGTAAAGCAGAAGTAGCTTTAAGTCGCAAGGTATCTAACAGAGTTAAAAAATCAGTACCCTCTAGAAAAAAAGTAAGAATATTGGCAATTTTTGGTGCAAGTGAAAACCTTAATCTTGATGAGGATAGGCAGATTTTGAAGAATTTGCCAGGAGCCGAAACAATATTTTTGGAGAAACCAAGTCGCCAGCTACTTGAGCAATATCTTACAGATCAAACAGGCTGGGATATCTTGTCTTTTTCGGGTCACAGTGAGAGCGAAGTAGATGGCAGTACGGGGGTGATTTGTATCAATGATACAGATAATTTAACTGTAGAACAGTTAAAAGATTCCTTGAAAATAGCTATTCAAAAGGGTTTGGAAATAGCAATCTTTAACTCTTGCGATGGTTTGGGATTGGCGAAGCAATTAGAAGATTTAGATATCCCTCAAATTATCGTGATGCGAGAACTGGTGCCGGATTTAATCGCCCAGGAGTTTCTGAGAATTTTTCTCCAAGCTTTTGCTGGTGGCAATTCTTTTTATGTTTCCGTGAGAGAAGCTCGAAAACATCTAAAAGATAATTATGATGGGCAAATTCCCGGTGTTAGCTGGTTGCCGGTTATATGTCAAAATAAAGCTGAGTTTCCCAAGACTTGGCAAAAATTGCAAGAAAATGGTTGATGGTTAGTTAAATAATTCTCGATTTTGCTTTAGGATGTCAATTATGTCTGTTGTCCATCGACCTTTTAATGGCGAGAAAGACACCCACCCTATGATAAAATTAAATTCTTGTGATAAAGCCTTCACTTTGATTGAATTGTTGGTTGTGATATTTATCATTGGGATATTATCGGCTATTGCTTTGCCTATTTTCCTCAGATTAATCAACAAAGCTAAAGAAAGTGAAGCTACACAATATATTAGCTATCTGAATAAACATCAAACTGCACAATATTCAGAAGAATCTCAATTTACATACTCTTTTGGCACACTGTCATTTCCGCAGCCCCAAGCACCTAGTTCTGCAGCTAGTATTTTGAAATCAGTTGGTTTTTCCGTGGCAGAAACAAACAATTATTTATATGGAATAAAACTTACAACTTATAATAACAATCCGCTGGCTGTTCAGGTAGCTTTGTCTAAACAATTAGGGGTTCAATCTTATTTCGGAATTATGTATATCAAACATAACCCTATTCCCTGCGGGCCAGTTTCATTACCAATTAGTTTGTCTTCTCCCGTACTTCAACAGTTAGGAATTTTAAATAATTTAATTTCTAAGCCCGATAATTATTGCCCTCAGTTGTTGTCATAATAGGATGCAATATATTCGGGTTTGAGCGGAATAATTTCAGCTTTATAGAGCGCTGAGTTCACTGAATTAGATAATAGAGAGATGAATGATTGGGATCTTGATATTAGTAAAATTCTTACTATCTAAAAAAATCATCGACTTCTGCTTAACTAAGTTCACTTTCTCGGATTTCCTCGTCTATCATCTGCATCGCTAATTCCTGGTTTTGTGCTGACAACTGCTCGAGCTCTTCTCGGAGTATTCTTAGCTGTTCGTTCAGTACCCGAATTTCTCTGTCTTGCTGCTGAATTTTTGCCTCTGCTTCAGCAAGCGTCCGATTTTTTTCTAAAATTAACTCATCTCTAGCTTCTAATTCTAGAGCATTCATGGCCGCTTTAATTACATTATAAAAATGAGATTGACTGACATCAACTTTTTTAGCAGTTTCACGAGTTTTGCCCAAAATTCCCATTTTTGACCCTTGCTTAACTGCTAATACAAAGCCTTGATGATTTTTAATTTTTAATTCTTGGGTAAAATTCATTTGAACTAAACTGCAAGTATATCTATAACGGTCATAATAAAATTCTGCTTTCATAAAAAACACTCGGTAAGTGGGAAACTCAGTGGCTTCAGCCCTGAGAGGGAAACGGCTCGGCGATTTCAATCGCCTTGAATCTTCAAATTTAGAATGAGTAGCTATACCCATCTTTATGGTGAATGGTTTTGCAGTATTTATGACTAATCCCTTGCACCAATTCTGATGCCGAAATATTGAATGAACCAGTCGATCTAACCGCAACCCGACCAACATACTCACCTATCTTTTTACCACTGGTAACGACTGCTTTTACAATGTCGCCAGTTTGAAAACCTTTGACAAATTTGTTTCTTGGAACGTACCGAGATGGGAAGCCAAATTTATCGGTACGGCACATTTGACGAGTCCCATGTCCAGTTGCTTTAATTAGTAATGGTTTACTCGTAACTACAGACAATGATTCAAGTTGACCGACACAAGCAGCATCAAGCCAATGAGTTTTAGGTAGTTGCAGTCGAGTACGATTGAACTTTGTCAGCCCACCTGAACCGGTCGAAACGGGCAACCCCGTTTCTTTTAGTCGAGAGAATAACGCCCATCGGGTCGAGTTCACGGCAGCAGCATCCTTAAGTGGACGTTTTGCTTGTGCAAGAATGTGCTTCAAAATATCAGGTTTCTTTGCCAAGAATCGCTCAACATCTTGAGTGCCTTTCTTCTGATTGCACTGCTCACAAGCAAGGCAGAGATTAGAAATTCGATTACTTCCACCTTTGGCTTTTGGCTGAATATGTTCAACTTGCAAGGGTACTTTTTTAATGTTGCAGTAAGCACATTTCCTGTTCCATTTGGTAGGGTCGAACGGGGTATCACTACCCCGAACTCCCATGCAAAACCGGACGTGATAGTTTCCCGTCATCCGGCTCCTCGACTGTTTGGCGCTTGTTATGCGTACCTCTTTCCCATTAAGGGTTAGGGGGCTAGAAATAAGATTCATCACTTCTCATCTCCCACTATGAAAGGTTCCCATTTGGCGTGAATAATGTCGTGGCAGTGTCTATGTACGGCTGTCAGATTTGTCTTCTTGTTGTTGCTTCTGTTTCTATCTATGTGATGTACTTCAATTAGACAATCGGACGTGAAGTACAGACCGCAGTGCGAACACTTCCCATCTTGCTTTTTAATAAGCTCGGATAATTGTTTGGGAGTTTCAGGGTATTCCCCTTTTCGCTTGCTCCAGTAGACCCAATCTCCGTCATAAGGGCTTATTTCACCCTTCACCTTTGTGTGTCTGGTTATTGGAGTATCGCCATGCTTGGCTAGACAATGCTTGCCGTTTTTGGTGGCGAATACCCAATTGTTATTTCCCTTGGTTGTCCAAGTCTTGTCGGCGCTTTCATGACGGTAAATTGCCCATCCTCGTATTTGCTGATAGATGATGTGGTCTGCAAGTTGGAATATATCTTTGCTGCAAACCGTTTTGTAATAGTTCGACCAGCCCCTTATCACGGGGTTTAGTGTTGCAATTAAGGCATCTCGCGATGAACCTTTGTGCTTATCGATTAGGTCGCCTACTTTAGATAGATGGACTTTCAGCTTTTCCTTGGATGGTGTGATGATGGTTTTAAATCCTTGCTTAGACGCATACTCCCCTACCTCGAACTGTCTAACATTAAATCCGAGGAAGTCGAACCCTATGTTGCCTCCTTCTTCAACTAGAGTGTGTGAGAGTCTGGTTTTTTCGGGTTTTAATTCCAAGCCAATGCCACTGAGCCATTCTGCTGTTATCTGCATACATCTTTGGACGACGGCTTTATCTTTGTGTAGAATTACAAAGTCATCAGCATAGCGAACTACTGTTAGGGTCATTCGCTTAGAGCGTTTGCTCTGTTGTCTGCCGTAGTTATTTTTCATATCTACGGTTTCAACGTATTGGAGTAGCCGATTTTCCAAGCCGTGGAGGGCGATGTTTGCTAGCAAGGGCGATATAACCCCGCCTTGCGGTGTTCCCTCAGATGATTGACTGAACCCTTTCTTTTTATTGCGATTAGCGTATTCGCTCCAGTCAATCACTCCCGCTTTCAACCATGCCCGAATTTGACGGCGGATGGTGGGGGATGTATTTAATTTTTCTAGCAGCGCTTCATGGTTTATTCGGTCGAAGCATTTGGCAATGTCGGCATCTAGCACGTATTTCGGCTTCTGCTTGATTGCTCCATATATTGCTTCGATTGCGTCGTGGCATGACCGCCCTGGTCGGAATCCGTAGCTGTTTGGCTCGAATTTTGCTTCCCATTCCGGCTCTAAGGCTGCTTTTACCAGAGCTTGGGATGCTCTGTCGTTCATTGTAGGTATCCCTAACGGGCGTTTTTCGTCTCTACCAGGTTTGTCAATCCAGACTCTCCTGACAGGTTTAGCCTTTTGGTTTAACCTCAGTTGGCGTACAAGTTCTAGCCTTTGTTTGGGGATTAAACTCTTAATCCCATCTATTCCAGCCGTTTTCTTGCCCCGGTTATCCTGAGTTACCCGACGAACGGCTAGTGCCTTAGCCGACCAAGACCTCATCAAAGTCTTTTGAAGCCTACGGACTGCTTTGACATCCCCACGTTGAGAGGCTTTGAATATGCGCTTTTGCAACTTAAAGACTATCCTCTGTATTTTTTTCCAGTTGATATCCTTCCATTCCACTTCTGTCTGTATTGACTCAGTATTAGACGTATTCATTGCTACTTGTTCCTATTCATTTCCAAACAATCGTGAATCTGTCAGCGTATCCTCGCCATTACAGCGAGGCATTGGCTTTTGATTCAATCCTGCCCCCGTAAATCATCTGGCTAGCTACCTACTCAGGCATCGACCTTCCTGAGAGATGTATGGGGGTTATCCCGTTCCTAACGACCATTGATTGAATCTTTAGAGCGATGCTATTCACCGGGTTTATGGGAAATGCTTTGTTGGTCGGCTAAACACCCGCCAACTCCCTATCCTTGCCCTTTTGGGACTCCCAGTGTGATCAACCTATTTCACTGGTTATACCTAACGATGATTTAGACACATCTTCGCTTGCGCTGCTCATGGATTCCTGCTCGAAGGGATTCTCAGTTAGGTTGCCGAGTTACCTCCTTTTTACCCCGCTTTACCTCTAGGGTTGCTACACCTAGAAGTAGGGATAATGCTTTCACCACTGCATCTGTGGGGAGGGACTTACACCCTCAAGGTCGTTAAGTTGTCAAGGTTCATTTCAGTCCATACGAGAGGCTGATTCCTTGCTCCGCCTACACTTTAAGCTGTTAAGCTTTTGTTTTCACGGAAACGGGTCGCACGTTCAATAAATATTCGCGGATTTCGTACCCACATAAAATACCTTGCTGGTATTCCAGCCCACTAATTTCTGGGTTTTCTAGTTGTTGTAGGTCAAATCTGACAAGCTCTTGAACAATCGAATTGATTGGTGCAAGTCTGCGTAATTTATTGACCCAAGTTAAGGTGGTTTCTACCCGGTGTTGCAAGGATGGTGCTAACCAACCTTTTTGGCGGGTACGGTTCAAAAACCTTGCTTGGCGGTAGCGAGTATGACGGTTTCGTCGTCCTCGACGCAGTGCGCGACGGGAATCAAGACTTGCTTTTATGGCTTGCCCTCGATGAGTTAGTTCAGCGCCAAAAATTACTTTTGAGTCGAATAATAAAGCGATGCCAGTAGTTTTAGAGCCTGGGTCTAACTTGAGAGTGATTGATTCGGAGCTTGCTGTTGCCACCACTTTCAAAATGATGGTAAACGGATAATTCCGAAATACCGCAGCTTTTCCGGTGTTCAATAACCTACGTGCAAGACCTGGGCGAACCGGATTCAGTGGTCGTTTTTCGGTATCACAAACAAAAACAAAATTAGACATTTTCAGTCCTCCCTTGCGGGGTAATGTTAGCTTCGACCTGGTTATTTAGGCTTGTTAGGCTTTCAACACTGTTCCAGTGACTTTAGAACTGTTTAATTGAAAACGACAGAGCGGGAAACTAGCTTCGCATTTCGAGGTGTCGTGACCTAAATAACGGCTCCTTTAAAAAGGGGTCTGGTCAGAACAGCTTGTAACTTCTTACAAGCTCAGTGGCTTCAGCCCTGAGTTACTGACAAAAAAGCACCCTTTTTTGATATATAAAGTCCGGCACAACTATAGCACACAATCTGCAAATTTCACAATATTTAAGCTTAGATCGCCATTTTTGTCAAAACAAAACTTCATCATCAACAATATCTTCCGGCAACTCTATCACACCGGCAATCAACTTCCAACAAGGGTCATCTCCCTCCCAATCATCTGGCCGCCAAGGCATACTCAAACTCACCGTAACCAAACAAGCTTTTTGCGGTCGATATCCCAATTCTAACTTTCTAATAAAGACCGGATCGGTAATTGTTGCAGTCAATTTTTGGTTGTATGTGGTGACAATACATCCTTCCCATTTATTACCACCTTCAAATCTTTGAATTAGCTTTTTTACGGTAAATTTTACTACTTTGACTAATTGCAAAGTCAGGCGATCGCCTTTTGGCAATGACTGCATATACTCCACTGTAACATATCGCAGATCGTTGTGCAAAATATATTCCTGATTGTTGCAATATTTCAACAAATATGCTGGCGGAACTTTCCCTACTTGTCGCCATTTTCCCGGTAAAATCGACAGATTTTCCGACTCAAAACCAAAGTCCGGCCCCGTCTTCGCCAAAGGAATGTCTAGAACATCCAATAATGCCGGTTCAAGTCTATTTATCTGCCGGATTTCTTTAGGAATCTGACCATCTGGTAAGTCGGAAATTGGGCGAACCCACTTACCTTGAAGTTCATTAATTCCGGCGATGCACCTTTCGCCCCGTTTCCAGGAATTAGCGAGACAAATTATCCTAGTCATTCGATTTTAGATTTTAGATTTTTTTGTGAGATACCGCACTTTTTAAAGATGATTAATCTTGACATTTTTCCACTTATCCCTGAGATATTCAGCAACTAAGCGACGGTGACAATTATGGGGTTTTGGTTCGCTACAAAGCAGACACGCACAATCCATAATATCCGGCGAAACCTTGTGTTCTATTTGTCGATCGCCCATTAAGCCCAAAAACTTATGTTCATAAACATCCCAATCTCCCTGTTTCTTTTTATAATCATCCAAAATATCTTGAGTAGGCGCTAAATCCAGCACATGAACATACTCAATGTTACCAATGGTTCGCAGAAAATATTCTAAATCTTTCCGCTTAGCAAAACCTGCTAACTGCGATACATTATTGAGTCGCGTATCGATCACCCTGCGGACTCCCGCTTCCATCAAAGTCCCAAAAAACTCCTCAGCACTTTTTTGAGTAAAACCAATTGTAAATAAATTAATTGCTTTCTTTTGTGACATAAGCGATTTCCAATCCGTGACGATAATAAGCTGATTCTAAATCAACGCTCTCATTTTTACTATCTGGTGGTAATTCAAACAAGCTTAATTGAATTGGTTCATTATTTGTTTTGCCCTTGTTAAACTTGTGGAGAAGTCTGGCTTCTAAATCCTGATGGGATTCTAAATTGCCATCGGACAGAATGTGATTAATCTGCACATTGAAGTCTTTAAGCTTGTGGCAAACTAAAATAGTCCGATGACAAGTAATCGGGTCTTTTTCCGCACACATTAAACTTATTTTATAATGGGCTGCACCTTTGAGTAAGCGCTGAATTCCTTCGGAGAATAGAGGAGTGGCGGCAATCCGTTGGTATAAAGCTTTACCGCTAAGATCGTAACAGCTTAAATCTTCCGGTCTCGCGCCCAACTCTTTACCTAAAAAAACGTATTGAATGTTGGCAGCAGACAGGGATGCTTTAATTTCCGATTGATTAAAATGGGGTAAATAACGACTAAAAGGCTGGGAACGCACATCTGCGACTGCCGTAATTCCATGTTTTTGTAGCAGTAAGATAAACGCTTCAATACTCAGATTTGAGTGACCGATCGTAAATAATTCCATGGTTTTGATTTGGCTATTTCAGTTCATGCCCCACAAAATTTTGTCTCAGGAGATGGTTTTAAACTGTGGATTTTTTCACCAGTTTTTGAATCAAAAGCTGCAAAGCCAGTGCCATCAAACCCACAGCCGCAAAACCAAAAACACCAGCGCCCAAGGCCACAATTCCCATGACCAAAGTCCGCACAGCCGCCGCAATGTTAATGACAGTCACATTGTCAGAATGAATTGGCTTGTTAGCAAAGGTTTGGGCGATCGACAAAGTAAGCGCATACAAAGCTGTCGCAAAACCTCCCGCCATCAGCGAACCAGTCAAGCAACGTAACACCGTTGGTGGCTGAGGTGATGCCGCCGGCAAAGCATCCTGAGTAGAACTGGGAGATGCAGCACTAGAATTAGGACTAGAATTAGGATTAGTTAAATCAGGCATTTTGATTTGAGATTTGTGATTTAAGATTTGAGATTTAGGGTTAATTGACCAAAATTCAAATCAGTGTTTTGTTCCATGTTACCAGTTTTTTAAGCTGATTAGAATCCTGGTTTTCAGGAAATCCATCAGCCTCCGTCGGGGTTCACCTAGGGTTTCAAATCATTTCCTTCCGAAACAATCCGAATCCCGGTATTGCTAAACTTTGCTACCCAAAAATCCAAATCTGGAGAGCCGATCGCACTTTTTACCAGTTCCTGAATTTCCTGTGCTCTTTCTGGAGACTCGGCCAACGCAAACACCGTCGGCCCGGAACCCGACATCATCGTTCCCAAAGCTCCCGCCGACTCAAAAGCTTGTCGCAACTGCAACACCTGGGGGTACACAGGTAGAGCGACTTTTTCCAAATCATTGTGTAGCAATTGACCAATTTTCGATCGATCTTTTTGGGCAATTGCTCCCACCATTGGGCCCGAATGCAGCCGTTCCCGCCGACAATCCAAATCCTCCGGTTCACAATAGGAACTACTGAACTGTTGGCGATAAGTTTGATAGGACCAAGCTGTAGAAATACTGAGATTCCGAAACTTTGCCAACACGAGATACAAAGGCCCACAATCGGGCAAGGGCGACAGTTTATCGCCACGCCCAGTCGCCAAAGCCGTACCTCCAGTAATACAAAAAGGCACATCAGATCCCAAGGTTCCCCCCAACTCTTGCAACTCCGACTGAGTGAGTCCCAATTGCCATAACAAATCCATCCCGACTAACACCGCCGCCGCATTTGCCGAACCCCCAGCCAGCCCCGCCGCCACTGGAATCTGCTTGTGAATGGAAATTTCTACACCGCCATATTTTGCCAAAGCATCGGGGAATTGCTTCGCCAACAAATCCGCTGCCCGGTAGGCTAGGTTATTCTTATCAGGAGGGACTTGCGGGTGATCGCAACGCACGCGAATTGTGTCTGTACCGATCGCCCGCAAGTCTATGCGATCGGTTAAATCTATACTTTGAAGTACCATCGCCAGTTCGTGATATCCATCTGGGCGATCGCCTATGATTTCTAAATAGAGATTGATTTTTGCTGAAGCTAGCAGAGAATAGGAACGCATAGGTAATTAAGCCAAGGGTGAAATAAACCCCTGGTTGAAATTAATTGACAGCAGTCAGAGTCCATTTTCTCATAACTCAAAGGAAATATTATGCTCGAATTCTGGGAAATTTGTTTTGAGTTGCGCGTCGTTGATTCCCCACGGCCACTGCTACCTCTGGCAGAGCAGGTTAGTGTGGTTTGACCTGCTCTGAGATTCTCTAATTGCGATCGCCTATTTTTCGATCCCCATGAGGAGGACGCTCACCATAAGTTACCCAAGCCTAAAAAAACAGAAAACCCAGATCCCCGCCACTGTAAACAAGTCTGGGTGCTAGCAAAATCCTTAACTTCCCACCTCAGAAATAATATGATTACTCAAATTGACCCATTGCTCCACGCTTAAATCTTCCGCGCGAGATTCAGGATTTATCTGTAACCCTTCTAGCAAATGAACCAATTTATCTAAATCCACAGCCCCTTTCAAATTATTTCGCAGCATCTTACGCTTGCTCCCAAATCCCAATTTAATCAAATTCTCCAAATGGCGCGGATTAACCGCCGGCGTTTCTATTAATCTCGGAACCAGCCGCACCACAGCAGAATCCACTTTTGGTGGGGGAAAAAAGTCTTGAGAAGGGACATCGCAAATTAACTCGCATTCCGCTAAGTATTGTACCCGCACCGACAAAGCACCAAAAGCTCTGGAACCAGCTTTTGCATAAAGTCTTTGGGCCACTTCTTTCTGCACTAAAAGTACGATCGCCTCGAAGGGTTTCGGCACCGGAACAGATATGGTTCCTAGTAGTTTTTGCAGAATCGGACCAGTAATGTTGTAAGGAATATTGGCAACAACTTTATGGGGATTTTGAAATTTGGGAAAAGCCACCAGTTGGTTGTCTAAATCCATTTCCAGTATGTCGCCTTGCAGCAGCAAAAAGTTGTCAGCCTTACCAAGTTGCTTAGCTAGGCGTTGGCACAAATCGCGATCGATTTCCACCGCCACAACAGACTCAGCCTCAGCCAGCAAGCGCCGAGTCAGAATCCCCGTACCCGGTCCGATTTCCAGCACCCGCGAACCCGACAAATTCGTCGCTTTGACAATCTTATCTAAGGCTTTCTCGCTTCTGAGCCAATGTTGAGCAAACTGTTTCCGGGGGGTAGGCGATCGCATTTTTGGAAATCTTAGCAAATTTAGTTTATAATTGTATCACAAATCAAGATATTTTGCACCAAACCAATGCCACTTATTTTTCTTAACAGATATGCAATCAACAGCAAATAGACAATGCCAAAAAATTAACCACAACAAATAAAGTTATTTCTTCTCAATTAGTGATTTCCTTTCTTCACCATATAGCAGTCATAAATACACAGAAAGCTATTTTTTATTCCTTCTTCCTTCTTCTCAACCATGAAATTCCAACGAGTATTTGGTACATTACCCAAAACCCAAGCTAGCGCCCCCGGAAGAGTAAACCTACTGGGCGAACACACAGACTACAACGAAGGATTTGTAATTCCTACTGCAATTCCCCAGCGCGCCACAGTACAAATCGGCCTGAGCAACGACCACAAACATCATTTCTATTCAGCAGAATTGGACGAACTCATAAATTTTTCCGACGATGATACTATACCCCAAAAATTCGTCAGTTATATCTGCGGCTGCATCCGACTGGTAGAAAAAGAAGGATACAAAGTACCGCCACTCAATCTTTATATTACCTCCAATGTGCCCATCGGAGTCGGTTTGTCCAGCAGTGCTGCTTTAGAAATAGCCACTCTCCGAGGGCTGCGTACACTCTTGAACCTCCCCTTAGATGATGTGCGACTAGCTCAAATCGCACAGCTAGCCGAAATCCGATATGTAGGTTTTAACTGTGGCATTATGGATCAAATGGCAGCCAGTTTAGCTGACACCAACTCCATGCTATTTATTGATACTCGCAGCCTGAATCGCCGTAAATTACGATTTCCCAAAAACACAGAAATTTTAGTCATTGATAGCGACGAAACCCACAAACCTGCTGGTAGCCTCTACAATCAGCGACGGGTAGAGTGCGAAGCAGCCGCCCAAATGTTGGGTGTTAAAGCCCTCAGAGATATCGAAGACTCGCAAGCCGTGGAAGTATTACCCCAGCCATTGAGAAAGCGAGCCCGCTACATTGTTACTGAAAATAACCGGGTAATCGAAGCTTTCAAGCCACTACCGGCAAAAGTTTTTGGAAAACTGATGAATGATTCTCACACTAGCTTGCGCGATGACTATGAACTTTCGGCGCCGTCAGTGGACACCCTAGTGGAAATATTGCAGGAAACTCCCGGAGTATTCGGTGCTAGGTTGACAGGGGGAGGTTTTGGTGGTGCTTGTGTAGCTTTGATTGAGAGTGAAAAAGCTAGTTCCATCGCCACAGAGGCGATCGCCCGTTACCAGAGTGCGGGTTATACTGGTCGTGTATTGGTCCCACCAGCGATCGCATTTTAGATGGAAAATTTTAGATCCCCGACTTCTTGAAATGCTGCGGGGATATGCATCTTTTGGTTGAGGTAAGCTGACTACTTGCGGCCGGAAGATTGACCTTCCGTTGTCGCGATTTCTCCTGTTTCCATAAATTGTTTAAACCGACCCAAAGAGTGCAACAGTAGTCTTGTCCCTCCCCTTTATAAGGGGGGGGTTAGGGGGGGTCAAAGATTGTTGCGCGATTTTAGATAAATGGTATAAATTTGCATTCAAAAATTAAATTAGGGTAAGCGTGGTTGTTACTTACCCCTTATAATTTTTGTGCGCTACTGATGGAACATTTTGAGACTCTTAGCCAACTGAGTAGGCGCGCAATTTTAGCTAGATATACTTGTCTACGCTCAGCGTTAAAATCAAGAAGGTTCCTAAAAGATGACCTGCACTCATGCAAGCTAGAAATGCGGGGACGCTAAGATTGTTAAATAAAGAGGCGAAGGGCAAGGGCATTTTCGGCCCGACGTGAGGATGCCAAATTACGCGACTGAGAACTAGCAATGCTAAGATATTAGAAATAAACATCACTAGCGGTTTTTGCCAATTACCTGATGCTGTATCAGCTACAGCAGATTCTACTACGGCTAACAAATTAGAGCTGAGCATTATTCATTCTCCCATTTTGCACAAAATCTCAGAGGTACTCGATCGGACAAAATAGCTGAGTATTTTTCACTGGAATTTGCCACTGTTAGCCAGTCTGGCCCTATAGATATTTCGCTATAGTGCCAGACTGCAAATGTTGGCTCATTATTAGTGAGCAATATAAGTAGGCAGAAAGTGAAGGACATCGCGTAGAACGCTATATCCAGCAAAGTCCCAGATCAAATAAGCCAAGAAACCAATCATCGCTAAGCGACCGTTCCAAAGTTCTGCTTGGGGATTGAAACCAAATAGGAAAGCGTTGCGGTCTTTGCCGTTGTAAGCAAGGGCATTAGGGGGTAAGTTTGTAGGACGAGTTTCCATGTTTTAGTGCTCAACGCCTAACGGCATCAAAGGTCTGTGCACACCTTAGTAGTTAAATTCCTCCTATTGTTTGATGTGCTCAACGCCTAACGGCATCAAAGGTCTGTGCACAGGATCAGAGTACCGACAGCCAATTCATTATCAAGCCTGCTCAACGCCTAACGGCATCAAAGGTCTGTGCACCTTTTAACTTACTTTTTAGCGAGTCTAAGGTTCTAGCTGCTCAACGCCTAACGGCATCAAAGGTCTGTGCACCTCTGTTTCAGTTTGCTGACTGATAAATTCTTCTGTCTGCTCAACGCCTAACGGCATCAAAGGTCTGTGCACCTGCACTGATTCCACCGAAGCTCCAATTTCTCCCCTGCTCAACGCCTAACGGCATCAAAGGTCTGTGCACTTCATAAATCGTAAAACAAGCCGGCACTTCTTCAACTGCTCAACGCCTAACGGCATCAAAGGTCTGTGCACTACAGCTTCTTGAGGGGTGCGGGCAGGGACTTCGAGCTGCTCAACGCCTAACGGCATCAAAGGTCTGTGCACCGTTACAAGGCAAGATTAACCACAGCAGCCGGGTTCTGCTCAACGCCTAACGGCATCAAAGGTCTGTGCACAGCGTGGCTTGGGGAAACTTATCGGAAATGGAGATATTCGGCCTGCTCAACGCCTAACGGCATCAAAGGTCTGTGCACACTAAACCATCCGGGTTTAGCGAATGGATTATTTGCTGCTCAACGCCTAACGGCATCAAAGGTCTGTGCACACTCACAGCCTACGACGGAATGGAAAGGGAAGCTAACTGCTCAACGCCTAACGGCATCAAAGGTCTGTGCACTACGATCGCCAACGGAGCGAACTTCGCGAAGCTCTGCTCAACGCCTAACGGCATCAAAGGTCTGTGCACAGTTACTATTAGGACCTCTTGGTATAGCACCATTCTGCTCAACGCCTAACGGCATCAAAGGTCTGTGCACATCCCGTGCTAAGTCATTTTTGAAGCGATCGACTTCTGCTCAACGCCTAACGGCATCAAAGGTCTGTGCACAGCGGTTCCTGAAACCCTTATATAGCAAGGCCTCCCAGCCAGTTTTGCAAGCACCCCACCACTCAACGCAGCCGGAGATAGCAATTATGGCAAAAAACCTACTAACCAGAGACATACAGCAACCCTCAAAAGCTTACACAGCCTAGGTTTTGTGAAAATGCAAGCACCTCCTCGCCTGTTTGAGAGGCCTCAAAGCCAATCAGGTAAAGGTTTTGAACCCCATAAAAGCCTAGTTGATTTCTTCACAACCAGAGGTGCTTGCATTTTAGGAATATCCTAAGAGCTTTCATCAACAGACCAAGTACCAAAACTATTTTAAGCGACAATGGCTTCAACACACCGATCGGACCCAGGAATCACAAACAAATTATCCTGCTCGGCCAGGACTCCTATAAAATCCTCTCTTCAGCGGAATTATTAAACACTCTCTTCTCTTCCTTCGCGTCCTACCCTACGGGAACGGCTTCGCCGAACGCGCCTTCGCGGTTAAATCATTCCGATACAACCGGAAGTGGTATCATTTCACTTCCAAGTGCCCGTTTTCCCGATCGCCCACCATCCTCCACCATCCTACACAGAACACGATCGCCCTTAGCATCATTAAAATAATTAGATAAACAGAGCGATCGGGAGAAAAAGTTATCGAAACCATCTACGGCAATCTTCAAGGTTTAAAGTCCAGTCAGCTTAAACAACTCGAAAAGCTTTACCACCAGAGACTTCCAGGCGATCGCCTGACCACGACAGAATTTGCCCAGCGCCTCGCCGCCATCAGCACCGAAATAGACAAACCCATCTGCACCTACATCAATCGTCGCGGACAAGTAATTCGCGTCGGTGTCGGTACTCCCCGCCAAACCCAGATTCCGCCCCTAGAATTGCCCCGCTACGGCGGAGGTCGTCTCAGCGGCATTCGCTGCATCGCCACCCACCTGAAGCCAGAAATACCAAGCGAAGCAGCCCTGACAGCTATGGCAATTCAGCGCTTGGATGCCCTAGTGTGGCTGACTTTGACAGGGGGAGGATTTCAGCGACGGGGTGGTGGTGCAACAGGTTACATCCAAGAAACCTATCTAGCTCACCTGATACCTCAAAAAGACCAAGCAACTTTTGATTTTTCAGTGTTGACTTCTGAGTTAGAAGAAGGTTCAAATCCCGTAGAAAAACCTTCTATTGAAAACTCACAAATCAAAACTCAACACTTTCCCTGGAAAGTGTCTGAACCTCAGAATTTGGATGACCTCAGCAACCAAGATTTTCTGGATTTAGTAGAAGGACTCGAAGCTGATTTTGAAAGGGAATTTGTCGCCAGACAAGTTGATGCCGATCAAGATAAAGTGCTGCTAGTAGGTGTTATGACTCAGGAAATTACCCTGCTAGATTTTGAGGATGGACTAGCAGAAATCACCAGGCTAGTTGACAGCGCGGGGGGTCAGGTACTGCAAACAGTGCGCCAAAAGCGATCGCGCCCCCATCCCCAAACCGTTGTAGGTGAAGGCAAAGTTCAGGAGATTTCTCTGACGGCTCAGACAATTAGCGCTAACCTCGTAGTATTCGATCGCGACCTTTCCCCCGCACAAATACGGAACCTAGAAACTCAGATCGGTATTCGCGTAGTCGATCGCACAGAAGTAATACTCGACATTTTCGCCCAAAGAGCGCGATCGAGCGAAGGTCAATTGCAAGTAGAACTAGCTCAACTACAATACAGCCTGCCCAGACTCAGAGGTCGGGGTCAAGCCATGTCCAGACAAGGTGGTGGCATCGGTACCAGAGGGCCTGGGGAAACCAAACTGGAAACAGAACGACGGACAATCGCCAAACGCATTGCTCGATTGCAGCAAGAAGTCAATCAACTACTAGCCCACCGCTTCCGACTGCGACAAAATCGCCACCACCACGAAGTACCCTCCGTCGCCATCGTCGGCTACACCAACGCCGGCAAATCCACTCTACTCAACCTGCTCACCAATTCCGAAGTCTACGCGGCGGACCAGTTATTTGCTACCCTCGACCCCACCACCCGACGGTTAACCATTCAAAGTCAAGTCCCTGGGGAAATGCTGTCCATCGTCCTGACAGATACAGTGGGCTTTATTCGGGAACTACCCCCCGCCTTGATCGATGCTTTTCGCGCCACCCTCGAAGAAGTGACAGACGCCGATGCTTTGCTGCACGTAGTCGATCTCTCTCATCCAGCGTGGCAAAGCCAAATTCGATCGGTCATGAATATTTTGACAGATATGCCTGTAACCCCTGGGCCAGCCCTTGTAGCCTTCAACAAAATCGACGCAGTAGATGAGGATACCCTCGCCCTAGCGCGAGAAGAGTTTCCCCAAGCCGTATTTATTTCCGCGGCCAAAGGTCTCGGCCTGGAAACACTCCGCGAGCGACTAGCTCAGCTCATTCAATACGCCCTCTGCCTGCGGTAATTACTTAAAGATGAGTTTTAAGTAGTTGACAACCGTCAAAATACTTACATATACTGAGATACAACCCTCAGCGATCGTAAGACTATGGAATGGTAGTCAAAGTGGGTTATTGCAAAGTACAATGTAGTAGAGTGAGTTGTAGCCAACCTAAATCATTACTTTGAGGAGGCACTATTCCAGGTGAAAATACTCTTTGCTGATGGCGGTAATAGCTGTTAGTCAATCAAAATTTCCAAAAAAATGTGGCAAAGCGGCGTAAATCACAAATTGTTGACAGAATGTGAAATAAAATAAAGTTATTCTAGTTTTGGGCGATCGGCTCAAACACTAAATTAGCCTTTACAAGCGCCCGCTTGCTCCCAAGTCAACTTATTCTAATAGAATCAAAATTCTTGTCCACACAGTGCCGATTTAGAGCACTACTTGTATCATTCGATATGATCCGATTTTACCACTGTTTAACTAAATAGTTATGTGTACGCTCCTGGCAAAACTAAGAATTGGACTCTCTGCCACAGTCGCGACAGGGTTCTACTACCTAGCTGCGGCTCCTCCGGCGACCGCAGTAGACGTGTGCGGGCCTGGAAATTTTTCTAGTGCCTGCGTCACCCCCGCACCAGACACAGCAACAACAGCCTCACCAGCACCAGACCCAATCGTTGCCTCACCAGCACCGATACCAGACCGAAGCGTTGCCTCACCAGTAACTACACCAGACCCAATCGTTGCCTCACCAGCACCGACACCAGACCCAATCGTTGCCTCACCAAGCCTAAGCCCAAGCCCAAGCCCAAGCCCAAGCCCAAGCCCAAGCCCATCACCAGCAGCAGTAGTGACACCAGATCCGATACCACTATTGACAGAGCCAACACCATTAGCATCACCATCACCAGCAGCAGCGATAGTCCAGCCAGTGTCAACACCAGCACCGATACAGAGTCCGGTGCCGACTTTTAACATATACACGACCACAGCGCTCAGAAGCTCAACTTCTATTCCAGAACCAGGTACTGTAATTGCACTGCTTCTGACTGGTGCAGGAATCGTGACTTCGGTCAAAAAACGAAATAAGCAAGTTGGTCAGCAGCGCTAGGCTGGTGCAAGGCGCTGCTTGTCTGAAAAATGTCTCCGTTCCTTGAAGCACGGGTGCTTTTTTGTTTTTAGGGGTATAACAAAAAAAGTATAAAAAATAACATTACGGCAGTATGGCTAAAAATATTATATAAAAATTTAAATAAGATTTGTTAAGATTAGAATTCAAGAATATAGTGATGGTTAAAAAATCCGATGTCCCCTAACGTAGAAATTTACACTTGGAGAACCTGCCCGTTTTGCATTCGTGCCAAAGCACTGCTGAAGCGCAAAGGGGTGGAGTTTACAGAGTACGCGATCGACGGAGATGAAGCAGCACGAGCTAAAATGAGCGATCGAGCTAACGGACGCCGCTCTTTACCCCAGATATTCATCAACGACGAACACATAGGTGGCTGCGACGATATCCACGAACTAGAAGATATGGGCAAGCTAGACACTATGCTAGGAAAATAAAAATTCTTTTCATGCGAAATTTGACTCAAACCAATTCATAAGTGCCAACTGACAATGAAATTTGCATTCATCATCGATCCCCTCGACAGGCTAATTCCAGGCCATGATAGCAGCGTAGCACTGATGGAAGCAGCCCAAACTTTGGGTCACGAAGTCTGGGTGACTCAAGCCAACGAGTTAAGCGTCATCGGTGGTAAAACCTGGGGAATGCTGAGTCCGGTGACACTAACCCCAGTAAAATTGGTAGATGGACGTTGGGTGGCGGCTGAGGTTTGGTACGAGGTAGAAGCACCAACTTTGCAGCCTCTAGAAGCAATGGACGCAGTATTTATGCGTACCGATCCCCCAGTGAATGTGCCTTACCTCTACGCTACTTACCTGCTTGACTATATCGATCCTGCTAAAACTTTGGTGGTGAACAGTCCACAAGGATTGCGGGATGCGAATGAAAAAATGTACGCTTTGCAATTTGAAGGAGCGATCCCAGAAACAATTGTCTCTCAAAGTAAACAGGTAATTCGGCAATTTGTGGAGAAAAAAGGAGCAGCAGTCCTCAAACCTTTGGGTGGGAAAGCTGGGGAAGGAATTTTATTTTTGGAAAAGGGCGATCGCAACCTCAACTCTCTGGTGGAAATTAGCACTCACCAAGGTAGTGTTCCAGTAATGGTTCAGACTTATCTGCCGGAAGCAAAAGAAGGAGACAAACGGATTATATTATTGAACGGCAAGCCGATCGGTGCTATCAACCGCATTCCCACCGGCAATGAATTTCGTGGCAACATGGCCGTGGGTGGCCGAGTCGCAAAAACCGAAATTAGCGATCGCGAACTGCAAATTTGTAGTCAGTTAGCGCCAGTGTTGCAAAGGGACGGATTGTACTTTGTGGGAATTGATATCATTGGCGGCTATCTCACCGAGGTTAATGTCACGAGTCCTACAGGGATCAGAGAAATCGACTTGTTTAATGGGGTTAGTTTGGGCAAAGAAGTAATAGAATGGGTAGTAAGTCATTAGTCAGTAGTCATTAGTTATTAGTCAGTAGTCAGTAGTCAGTAGTCAGTAGTCATTAGTTATTAGTTATTAGTCATTAGTCATTAGTCATTAGTCATTAGTCAGTAGTCAGTAGTTATTAGTCAGTAGTCAGTAGTCATTAGTTATTGGTTACTGGTTATTTACTACTAATTAGCAATGCCCAATTCCCAATTCCCAATGCCCCATTCCCAATTCCCAACTATTAAATTATGTCTAAAATTGGCGTTGCAGTAGTCGGTACAGGTTTCGGTCAAAAAATTCACATTCCCGGATTCCAAGCCCATCACCGCACAGAAGTCGTGGCTGTTTACCACCGGAACTTAGACAAAGCTCAGGCGATCGCCTCTAGCCAGAATATCCCCTATGCTTGCAACTCCATAGAAGACATAATTGCCATCCCAGAAGTAGCAGCAGTCAGCATTTCCACCCCGCCATTTCTGCATTTTGAAATGGCAAAAAAAGTCTTGGCAGCAGGGAAACACTTATTGCTAGAAAAACCCACCGCCCTCACAGCAAATGAAGCTAGAGAACTCTACAAATTGACCAATAAATCTCAAACAAACCCAGAATCCCCAAGTGTGAAAACCATCGCAACCATGGATTTTGAGTTTCGCTTCATCCCCTCTTGGCAAATGCTAGCCGAACTATTAGCCACAGGATATGTCGGAGAAAAACGTTTAATTAAAATAGACTGGCTGGTATCGGGCCGGGCTGACGCTAATCGCCCTTGGAACTGGTACTCACAGAAAGATAAAGGGGGCGGTGTTTTGGGCGCTACAGGTTCCCACGTCTTTGATTATATTAACTGGCTGTTCGGTCCAGTGAAGAGGCTTTCTGGACAATTAATCACAGGAATTTCGGCGCGCCCAGACCCTGATGAATTAGGAAAATTAAAACCAGTAGATGCAGATGATTCTTGCACTTTGATGCTGGAATTAGCAGACGGCACCCCTTGTCAAGTTTGCTTGAGTTCAGTTACCTATCAAGGGCGGGGACACTGGGTGGAGATTTACGGAAGTAAGGGGACTTTAGTTTTAGGAAGTGACAACCAGCAAGATTATGTCCACGGATTTCGCCTGTGGGGTTCCCAAGGCCCAGAACCTTTAGCTGAAATCAAAATTCCTCAAAGATTGGAGTTTCCTCAAGTTTATCCAGACGGCAGAATTGCACCGTTTATTAGAGTAGTAGATAAGTGGGTAGAAGCAATTGATGGGGGTGAATCTTTGATACCGTCTCTGAGGGAAGGGGTTTACTCCCAGTTGTTGATGGATTTGACTCAGGAGTCTCATGCGACGGGAACTTGGGTTGAGATACCGAATTTGGATAAATTTTTGAGTGGTAAGTAAATAGTTGACACTCTCAGGTCTTTCATACGCTGAGATTCTGCGGACAAAGTAGACTTTGGGTAATACCCAAAGTCTAACTCTCGCTACGTTCGTCAAGCAACGTCTACCAAGTCGGCTGAGGTCTACGCCTAGCCTACTCGCTACTTTTCTCAGAATGTTGGCAGCGCCATTTAAGTCTGCATTTACCACCCTGCCATTAGCTGACTGATACAAGCCACGTTTAATCCGCTTTCCAGATGCTTTCCACCCAGATGGTTTTTCACCATATTTGGGTAGGGAGTCTCCATCTAAAAAACTAGCTTTCGATGTATACGCTTCTTCAGTTTCAACAAACCTGATACCGTGCAAATCACATAGTTCTTTTAACCTATTTTTCAGCTTACCTAAAGGCATTTGAACAAACTTTTGATTGTTCGCTTTACCGAGATTACTATTAAACTTAAAACCTTCATTCCACCCAACTATCAGTGTACCAATTCCGGATTTAAGGCAATGGTTGGCAATCAACTTGGCAGCCTTATTGATACCATCACGCATTTGGTGATTACGTTTGCGAGTCACACTGTCTAGCCAATTATCCCAATAACCTTCTGGCTTTCCTTCTTTTCTAGTTGCTACTTTTTTGTTCCACAATTGATTCATCGCTTTCATTCCACGAGAATCAATTAAGAAGGAATTTCCTAGTGTATCGACACAAGCTGCTAAATTATCAGCAGTTCCCAAGTCAATTGATAATGCTTGACCTATGTCCAGATTGTGTTGTTCTTTTTCAACCTCGTAGGACATTTCCAGGTAAAAAGCACCATTTTTAGGGAGGGTTTACCAGTAAGGTTTATTTGGACCTACCTACTTAGATGACATCGAAGCATCCCGATTGTGTAAGGGCGAAGCATGACCGCAGACAATTTATTAGTGATAACCAGAGATTTACAGCGGTCATGCTTCGCCCCTACGAAGATATTTGCAAAACCCTGGTGGGGGCAATCCCCCCGTGGTTGCCCCCAAAATCCGCACCATCATACGCCTACCTAGCGCTCAAATTGCCATCCAACAGCAACAGCAAACCCCCACGGAAATTGCACCCAATTCCATGCTGATGGTAGAGCACTCGCAAGGCAAAAGCGCCTTAAAATTTACCCAAATCGAAGCAGCCGCCATCAGTCAAATCAACCAAACTAATCGCGCCTCCAATGCAGCTACGAAAACCGAAATTATTCAAGCATTAAAATCCAATAGTGGCATCTTTCATTATACAGGCCACGCCTACCACAACACCGAAAAGTCCGAGAATTCCGCCTTACTTTTAGGCACGGGCGAAGAATTGACATTGACCGACATTTTACAGTTAAAATTAGTCGATTATTACCTAGTCTGCCTCAGCGCTTGCGAAACTGGTATCACCAAGAAAGGCGAGTTAATCGATGAATTTGTGGGCATAGCCAGCGGCTTTTTGCCGGAAACTAATTATATTATCAGCACTTTGTGGCGAGTGGACGAACGTTCTAGTGCTTTGTTATTGATTTATTTCTACCAGTTATGGAAGCAGGGAATCCAGCCACCGGCCGCCCTACAACAAGCGAAAGATTGGCTCCGAGAGCTCACGAATGGTAAGCTAGGTGAGTGGTATGCGGGCGAGTTGTTGCCTTTGTTGAGAAAGGCTGGGTTTGACAACATCTTTTTCTTTGAAAGGGAAGCCTCACGACTGCAAAAAAAATTAGCTAAAATAGATGATAAACCCTACGAGCATCCTTACCACTGGGCTGCTTTCACTATTACCGGCAACGGTTAAAATATTATGACTTCTACACAGGTTACTTTATCGGGATTCGATCAGTTTGCACCCAAAGCTTTTTTGCTCGCCCTCGCAAGATATGAAGCACCTCTTTCGCCTGAGTTGATAGCTGAAGTGAATGATGTTGGCGCGGCTTTGGTGAGTGGTGAATTACAGAAAGCGGCTTTGCTTATTGATATTGCTCAAAAAGATAGGGATTTTTATGAGTGTTTTAATGAGGCTTATGAGGAGTTGCAGGAACTTGATGAGTCGGAGGAAAAGAATAAGTATTTGGCTGAGTTGGATGAAAATACTCCGCCGCGCCAGACTGATGATTATAATAATTTTTTGGCGCCTCCTTTGACTAATCCTAATCCGCAGAGTGTGGCGAGGAAGTTGTTGGGACAGGCTAGTGATTTGGTGGAACGGGTTTATCGATTGATGTTTTGATTTAAGGGCGCTTGGTGGAGATTACCGGCGGCCACCCGGCGGTTGAAACCGCGGCTACACAAACGATGTCCGCCTCCGCGGACTAAGATTACCCGGCGGTTGAAACCGCGGCTACTAAGATTACCCGGCGGTTGAAACCGCGGCTACACAAACGATGTCCGCCTCCGCGGACTAAGATTACCCGGCGGTTGAAACCGCGGCTACACAAACGATGTCCGCCTCCGCGGACTAAGATTACCCGGCGGTTGAAACCGCGGCTACACAAACGATGTCCGCCTCCGCGGACTAAGATTACCCGGCGGTTGAAACCGCGGCTACACAAACGATGTCCGCCTCCGCGGACTAAGATTACCCGGCGGTTGAAACCGCGGCTACACAAACGATGTCCGCCTTCGCGGACTAAGATTACCCGGCGGTTGAAACCGCGGCTACACAAACGATGTCCGCCTCCGCGGACTAAGATTACCCGGCGGTTGAAACCGCGGCTACACAAACGATGTCCGCCTTCGCGGACTAAGATTACCCGGCGGTTGAAACCGCGGCTACACAAACGATGTCCGCCTCCGCGGACTAAGAGGTAGATTGGTATTTGAGGTGAATCGGTAATTTATAACCGCCGAATGAACCAGATTTAATGTTATTCTTCAGTCCGCGGAGGCGGACTTGGTTTGTGTAGACGCGGTTTCAACCGCCGGGTCATTTTCTGGGTAATTTTTTGTAACCATCAACAAAATATTTTATGCTCAAATTAGTTGACCCTACCCTGAATTTATTTAGCTACACTCTCAAACAAGGGTTGGGTGTCGGCGAACCGGAAACTCGCAAAGTCTATGTCAAATTTTTAGATGGCTTAGCTGAACAACTTCACAAAAAACTGACTGTTTCTTTTACCCCGGAACAAAAACAAAAATTTCGGGCGCTACAGGAGGAAGCAGTAGCAGATTTACCTTTTACAGGAAACCTGAATAACCATCCAGTTAAGGGCCGCTACCGCCGCTGGAATGTTACGGATAATTACCAACTTTTATTTGATGGTTATGTAGATGATAAGTATGAAAATACACAAATTATTAAGCTGATTGAAAGTTTGAAATATTTAATTCCTCAACCGCCCAAGTTGGAAAATATTGGCAAAACTTGGATGCTTTCGGGGTGGCTGGAATCTGGGACTGATTTGGAAGGGACAGAACTTGCGAAACAGGTTTACAAGTGTTTGTTTGCAAAAGATGGTGTTTCTCAAGGTAGTGGTGAGTTTTTGGGTGGGAAAGTATTTGAGTTTTGGGGTGATAAGCTTGAGGATAATTTGCAACTTTTGGTGATTTTGTATCCCGATGAAGCTGCTTTTCGGGAATGTAGCAATTTTGATATAAATTGGCTGGATTTGCTGTGTTTCCGCCATAAGATTATTTGGGCTTATGAGAAAAGTCTGTTGTTAAAAGAACGGTTGGTGAGTAATTACAACCAAATTGTGGAGATGAGGAATACTTCTCGTCTGAATCTCCAGAAGTTGATGGAGGCGATGGGGAAGTTGTCTGAGTTTGCGATCGACCTTAATTATCTAGAATTTCAATACAGTACAATTAAGGTTAATCTGGAAAAGTATGAGGCTAAGTTAGTTGAAATTAAAACTAAGGCTAGACTTAGTGATGATTTGAGATTTTTGCAGTATTTTTTCAACAAGGCTGAACAAACTTATCCCAAACAAATCCAAAAAGATATTGACAATTTTCGTCCTTGTTTGGAAATTTTGCGGAGTTTGACTGATACGATTAGAGGTGCGGTGGAGATTCGGAAGGCTGAGAGCGATCGCACTTTTCAGACTGCTGTCGGCATACTTGGAGTCGGACTATCAACTGGTGGGACTGTAGCTTCCGTAGCTTCTGCAACTGCTAATTTTAAAACAGAAATAGCACAATATCCCAAACTCAATTTTGCCATAAATATGGTGCCAATTTTTTCTCCTGGTTCGGAACTGAGGTTGATTCTGGGATCTGGTATTCTATCAGCATTAGCGGCTAGCTTGGTGACAGCGATAATTATAGGTGTGTGGTTGCGAATTTTCCGGCGTTGGTTTCGGTAATTTAAAATTGAGATGAGTCCTAATTACTCTACCAAGCCCCAAACCCGATAGACTAGATAGATAAACTCGATCGATCCCTATATCCAGAGTCGGTAGTTGTGAATGGCGCGCCCTGAAAGTCCTTGCCTCAGTATAGCGATCGCTCGCCTGAAAGCCGCTGGGGCAAACCATTTTGCTACCTGGGTGCTACAGGCCCCCTATCCCAGCGGTTACGTTCACCACGATTGTATGTGGCCCCCCACCCTATCCCAATCGTGGCAAGCTTGGCAAGAGATGTTCTCCTCCTCCGGGACAATTCACCAATTGCCCTCCAATTCTGATGGTAGTTTCATGTCTGTGGAACATAGCCAAAAAATACTGGAAACCACAGAAAAAGCAAGCCCTTACTCCCTACAGCTACCTCCATCTTCAGGAGTATCAGTCCACCTCCCTCAAAGGGGTGGCGGTGAGAGGGGGGAACCAACTCCACCCCCACAACCGACTAGCTACAGCAGTCGCTTGATGCAGCATTTTGGCATCAATCTTTGGCAGTGGCTGTTTGAAGGACCAATTCAAGGTAGTCTCCAAGAAAGTAAAGGTATCGCGATCGGACAAAATCAACCTCTGCGAGTACGACTAGACTTGCGGGAACCTTATTTAATTGCTTTACCTTGGGAAATTATGCAGCCTCAAGCCGGTCAACCGGCAATTTCTCTGTCCCAGCAATTGCTGTTTAGTCGCACTACCAGCAATGTTGAGCCTTTGGGACCGCTGCGTCTGGCCGATTCGCTCAAGATTTTGCTAGTTTTGGGACAATCAGATCCTGGCAGTGCTGTCAATAGTCAATCTTCTAGCACTAATCATCGTCAGTTGCATTTAGAAAAAGAAGCACTGGCCTTGCGTCTGGTTCTGGAAAATGCTAATAAAACCGACGACACTGGTAAATACTTCGAGGTTAACGTTCCGACTCACGTCGATACTCTGATCGAACCCACCCCAACAGAATTAATTTCTCGCTTGGAAACACAAGCCTATAACATCTTGTTTTATGCCGGGCACGGGATGCCGGGGCCTGATGGAGGTTTGTTGTTTTTGGGGCCGGACACGATTATTAACGGCACTGAACTGGCTCAGGTTTTAGTCCGGTGTCGGGTGACGTTGGCAGTATTCAATGCCTGCTGGGGAGCTCAGCCGGCCATGGAGACGGTTGATTCTAGCAGTGGCCAGAAACAGGCGATCGCCCGCAGCAGTCTAGCAGAGGTATTGATCCATCATGGAGTGCCTGCGGTGTTGGGGATGCGGGATTCGATCGCCGATCGCGAAGCCCTGAGTTTTATCCAAACTTTCGCCCAAGCTTTGGCTGGAAGGATGTCCATCGATCGGGCTGTGGCGATCGCCAGACAGCAGCTACTGACGCTTTACAAGTTCAATCAACCGGCTTGGACACTGCCGGTGCTGTATATGCACCCGGAGTTCGATGGTCAATTGACTGAACCGGTAGATGACATCAAAACAGAATTGCCTGTAAATTCTGCTACTTGGCTGGGACGTTTGCCCTCCTGTGCTTATTTGCGGGGGCGCGATCGAGAAGAGGAAACAGCCCAAAGTTCTAACCCCAATCAGGTTTGGCCAATTCGGGGTGGAATGGTTCGAGTCGGACGTTGGGAAGAAAATGATGTAGTGATTCGAGAACAGTGGGTTTCTCAAAAACACGCGGAAATTTTCTGCCGCAACAATATCGAAGATGGCCGGGAAGAACCTCGCTACTTCCTGCGGGATTTCTCTCGTTATGGCACTCTAGTCTTGGGGGATGAGGGATGGCAAAGGGTTCACCACCAGGAACTGTTGTTGCGATCGGGCACTCAGCTAAAATTTGGCAGTTCTCAAGGTCAGATTTTTGAGTTCACGATCGAGGTGCCAACAACTTCTACCTAAAATTAAATTGATTGCGGAACCAATACAGGTGATAGTGTAGCTAGTTTTAGCAATCGGCGATCGGGACGGCAAAGTTTTAGACCTTGAGTCTCAAGTCTGGAGTTAAAAAAAATATTCACAACTCGCAACTCACACTTCCCATTCATCCCGTTCTGTATTTTTTTCCCATTTAGGTATTAAATTATGGCTCCCCAACCTTCTGATTCTCAATATTTTCGCGACTGTGAAACTCAGGTTGAGATGGAACTTCTGGCAACAATTGTTCAGACCGATGTTGCTTACCCCTGGAATCCTGCACAGGTTGAATCAGAATCTTATTTGATGGCTTTAGAGCAAGAATTTGCACTATCCGATTCCTTCAGCGACACGGATATTGCCCAGAAGTCACAATTATTATTCTCGCAATTAGAACAAGTCTGGCTAACCACAACTTTGCAAAAGTCTTTGCGGGATAAATTTGTGAGTTTTCCTCAAGATTTACTCGCCAGCATCGCACAAAGTGTCCAAAATGCCACGGTCAAATATCAATATTTAGCCGACCAAATGGTAGAGTGCGTGTTAGATATTTTACCTCAGTGGGATGAGGAAGATTTGCAAGTTTTATCCCGTCCTTTGGCCTATGCGATGCGAGATGTTGAAGGGGAAGGGGGAGAATTAGGGATGGTTTTTAGCAAACCTTGGGCAGAATTGTCGGAAATAGAACGGGCTAAATATAGTTTGACTGTGGCGCGCTATGCTATATCGCAATTGGAAGTTTCTGATTGAATGTTATGTAGTTTACGGTTAGACCTGATTTATTTAACCGCAGAGGACGCTCTTGACGCAGAGGAGGAGAAGAGAGTGCGTTGAAGAAAATTGTGAAAATGTTAAAATGTGTTTACATTGTGTTTGAAAGCTTTTGTAGACTCGATCGGGCATTTCACATTTATGACAAATTCAAGATTTCACCTTCGAGACTTTAAACGCCCCGTGCCGATCGCCACCTTAGTCCTATTAGGGGTAGTGGCTTTCGTAAGTGCGATCGTCGGGGCGTGGTTTTCCCATGAAGGCACTGTCAGCGGTATTTTTGCCCAAATCAATATTTGGCAACAAAACCCGCCTGTGTGGCTCGAAGTGCCTGCTGTCAGCCAGATGTATTTATTACTCCCGACTCTCATCCTAGTATCAATAGTCTTCGCTGTATTGAAAATTTCGCCTCGGCCCCAGAAATGGTCACAGGCTGTGGTAGTTGCGATAGTTTTGGCTTTAACAATTCGCTACTTTTTGTGGCGATCGCTCGCTACTCTCAATCTCAGCAGTCCCCTCAATGGTATCTTTAGTTTGGGGCTGTTTTTCCTAGAAATGTTAATGGTTTTCACTAGCAGCAGTCTACTTTACTTCACCCTGAGAGTGAAAGATCGTGGCCGAGAAGCCGATCGCATGGCAGTTGCCGTTGAGTCAGGATACTTTTCCCCTTCCGTAGATATTTTAATCCCAACCTACAACGAACCAGCCTTTATTTTAAGGCGCACAATCATCGGTTGTCAAGCCTTAGACTATACCAATAAAAAAGTATATTTACTCGATGATACTCAACGTCATGAAATCAAATTATTGGCAAAAGAACTCGGATGCGAATATATAAGCAGACCAGATAATCGCCACGCAAAAGCTGGCAACATAAATCATGCCACAGCTTTAACCAATGGAGAACTCATAGTTGTTTTCGATGCAGATTTTATTCCAACCACCAACTTTTTAACCAGAACTGTAGGATTTTTTCAAAATCCAGAAATCGCCCTTGTTCAAACTCCTCAAAGCTTTTACAATCACGACCCCATCGCCCGCAACCTGGGATTAGAAAACATTGTTACTTCCGAAGAAGAAGTATTTTATAGACAAATTCAACTCCTCAAAGATGGTGCAGAAAGTGTAATTTGTTGTGGCACATCTTTTGTGCTCAGACGCAGCGCTTTAGAATCTGTGGGAGGCTTTGTCACAAATTCCGTTTGCGAAGATTATTTTACGGGAATTCGGCTATCAGCAAGTGGATATAGTTTAGTTTATTTAAATGAAAAATTAAGTGCAGGTTTAGCTGCGGAAAATATAGATGCTCACCTAACTCAAAGATTGCGCTGGGCGCGAGGCACCCTCCAGGCATTTTTTATCGATTCCAATCCTTTAACTATTCCGGGGTTAAAATTGCGACAAAGACTGTCTCACTTGGAAGGATTGGTGCACTGGTTCACCAGTTTAAGTAGAGTTTTATTACTGTTGATGCCTTTGGCTTACTGGTTTTTAGGCATCCTTCCCGTGCGGGCAAATTCCCAGGAATTAGTGTATTTCTTTCTGCCTTATTATTTAGTCCAAATTACGGTCTTTGCTTGGCTAAATTACCGATCGCGGTCTGCTTTACTTTCCGATGTTTACTCCTTTGTCCAGTGTATCCCTTTAGCGATGACGGTGGTGAGTGCCATGCTCAATCCGTTTGGGAAGGGATTTCAGGTGACACCAAAAGGACTTGCTAGCGATCGATTTCATTTTAACTGGAATTTGGGATGGCCTCTGATCGTCTTGTTTGTAGTTACCGCTTGGGGTTTGTGGCAAAATTTAAACATTTATTTATTTCACAATATTGGTAGTGGACAGGAAGTAGCAGCAAGCGCCGATGCGTTAAAAGGGATGAGTTTTGGCTGGATTTGGAGCGTTTACAACTTGCTGATGTTGGGGATTGCGCTACTAATTTTGGTGGATATTCCTAAACCGGATATTTACGAATGGTTCAATTTACGCAGGGTTGTACAATTGAAGATTGGGGGTACAACTTTTTGGGGTATAACTACTGTAATTTCGGAAAGTGGTGCTGAAGTGGCTCTGACTCAGCAGCCGAGTTTTGGTTTGAAAGGTAAAGTCAACAAAAATAGTTTGATTACAGCCGAAAATTTGCCAAAATATGCTGTGAGGGGAAATGTTTCCCAGGGTGCAAGATTCAACTCGAACCAGCCATTCCAGTCCATGCTTGAGTTGGAAACAGAGAGTAGTTTTCCTATAGATTTGATAGATTGTGCATCGGCTACTTTGGAAATTATGGAAGAGCAATGTTTGATTCCTGTGGCTAAGATTGAGTTGGTGAGGGATAAATCACGGTTGGATTCAAGTTTTCAGCCATCAGGATTTCCCACTGTCCGAATTGCCTTCGATCGCCTAAATATTAACCAACACCGTTGTTTGATTGAAATGCTCTATTGTCGGCCTGGACAGTGGCAAGGGGTGGAAACACCAGGAGAATGGCGATCGCTTTGGTTGTTGTTGAGAATAGCTTTGAAACCACGGGCTATTTTTGAAAGAAATCGACCCGTTAGGGCGATCGCCGTTTCCCAAGTTTAGCTACATCTCCGTACCCTGAGCGTAGTCGAAGGGTTCCATATAACTGGTTCCCAGGCTGGAGCCTGGGAACCCATATCTAGAGGCTCTGCCTCGCTGGGGGGGAAATAGAAATTGAGGCAGAGCCTCCGGATCAGCATTACCAGGCTGGAGCCTGGTAACGAGTAGAATTTCACAGTATAAGTATTGCCGTAACATAAAGTTAGTTATTTTTCTCGAAAATACCCAATCTATGAAACTCCACTCATCTTTGGTTTATACAACTGCTTTGGTAGCAAATGTGCTCCTAGCATCTGTCACCGCTTTCAGTATCAGTGTTCAAGCCCAGACGAAAAACTCTAGTGAGAATTATCGATCTCAATGCAGTTTTTACGGACAGAATCAACCACAAGCACAAACAATCGGCTGTTCAATTAAGCAGAATCCCAATCAAATTATCATTAATTGGGATGATGGGTTCACAACTAATTTGGTGTTTTCAAAAGATGGTGTTTGGCAATCAATGCCATCTCGCTCCAAAGCAGATGTAACATATTATGCTGGTAGTGGACAAGTATCGAGGGTCGAAATTTATGAAGGCCCAGGTAAAGGGATTCTGGTTGTGAAGCCAGCTTTGAACTAAGCTCAAAAATTCTGGCTCTATCTGAGAGACAGGGCTGTTTCATTCTCAAACAAATCATCGTTTTGTAGGGGTAGTGGATGGTGCGTGCCTACCCTCCTCATCCACGATTTTGTATGTGTTTCAGAGGTTGGGGCGGGCACGGGGGCACCGCCCCTACAAGAGAATGAAACAGCCCTGATCTGAGAGATGACGATGGCGGTTTTGGGGTGGGTGCCTTGGGAAGAGTACGAGTTGGTGGTGATGGAGTCGGCAGATTGACGCTACTGCGTGTAAACCACCATATAGCAGTACCCAGAATCGCGATCGTCATTAAGAGTGACAAAATAACCACAGGGGTTTTAGTTTTTTGCACAAAAATATCAAATTTTAGATTGTATTTTAACACATAAATAAAACACTTTTTTGTTAGATTCCCTACTTCTTAAAGAAAGTGGGCATCTGAGAATATCGACACAAACTCACTGGGAGCATCCCGATTTTGCATAGGCGAAGCATGACCGCTGTAAATCTCTGGCGCAAGCTAATAAATTGTCTGCGGTCATGCTTCGCCCCTACGAATATACTTGTAAAATAGAGATGCACCCAACTCACTCCTGTGGTTGGCTATACAATCGCATCTTCAATTCATCCCGAAAAGCAATCACCGCATCAAACTGTTCCTCTGGCTTGACATAATTAGCTAACAACTCCATGTCACATTCTGGCAACAACTCACTCCTGACAACGCACTCATAGCCATCCGCCCGCAGATGATGAATCGTAAATCGTCCTGCTTCCCACACCCAAACTTCCGTCACTCCCAGCCCTCGGTAAATCTCCAACTTATCCACAATGCCACTACTGAGCACAACCTCGATCGCTAAATCTGGAAAATCCTTTTTCTGTCCCAAACAATAGCACTCATCAGGCTCCAATCCGCGCTGCTTAGAAACCTTGCGAAACGTTGCCGTACCGATCGCATGAAAGCGGGTACGTGTATCCTGAAAATATGCTTCCATCAGCATCCCAATCATTTTTTTGAGCTCTTCATGCAGGGGAGATGTACTCATAATTTCTAACATTCCTTCCAAATAGCTCAACCGCAAAGCTGGAAAATCATCGCCAAAAGTGGCTAACAATAATTCATACTGTTGCCAACTTACCCCCTCCAACACCACGCGCTGTTCTGGCAAAGATTCAGCTATCACCGGAGACACAACTTGAGAAGTCATAGGATTCACCATCCAAACTTGTTGTTCTATTTTAATATAAATTATCCCTAATTATCAATTTATAACCTACATTCCACACTCACCAATAGCTCATATCAATTCCGGTTGTATCGTCAGGTGATTTAACCGCGAAGGCGCGTTCGGCGAAGCCGTTCCCGTAGGGTAGGACACGAAGGAAGAGAAGAGAGAGTTTAATAATTCCGGTGAAGAGAGGATTTGGTATCACAAACCAGATATCGGTACAAAGTCATAACCGTAACTGGTGCGATTTCCCGGTTGCACAGTTACTAACTGAACGCCTTGATTGCGATCGCCCGAAGCTAAAAATCGAATCGCGCCATTCGCCCCCATTACCGAAAAATCCGACGCTGAGAGAGCTTTTTGAATGCCGCTACGAGTCGGATTCACCTGTAAACCAGCAATTAAAGCTTTCGCCGCGTCGTAGGCTAAAGCTGTACGCCAACTGACTTCAGCATTCCACAAAAGTTTTGATGCTTGGGGAAAACTGGACTGGGGATCTGCCAGAATGTGCCAAGGAACTGCGATCGTCATACCTGTTGCTCCCCCTGCACCAATTTGTAGTATTTTAGCCGTATAAGCGCCATCTCCAGCTAATAATGGCAGCCGTTTCGCGTTGAATTTCACTACTTGCAAAGCTTGCTCTATGGTGCTAGAGTTTGATGCTAACATGATAGCTTCTGCTCCTTGGGCGATCGCCTTTTCAACGCTATCAGCAGCATTAAAATTGCCGTTAACTAAATCAAACTCCGATATAATTTGTCCTCCATCTGCGTAGATAGCCGTGGTAAATTCATTTTTTAAAGAGTTGCTGTAACTGCTGGTCGAATTAAAAAAAATCACAACTTTTTGCTTTTTCAATTTTCCTAACATATAGCGAGAAAGAGCATTAGCCGCAAATCGATCGCTCGGTACTGTCCGAAATATATTACTACCAATCCCAGACAGTTGTACAGAGGTACTGGTAGGAGAAATTGCTACTAATTGATTTTGTTGATAAACCTTACTGGCTGCGAGGGTGACATCAGAGCCAAAATGTCCGACTACTCCTAAAACTTCCGATTTTCTAGCTAAATCACTGGCTATTTTGGAGGCTATCTCTGGGTTATTATCATCATTAGCAATCAGCACTTTTAAAGGAATACTGCTAATCCCACCACTTTGGTTGATTTCATTTTGAGATTGAGCCACGCCCCGCAGAATTTCTTGAGCTGCATTGATATCGCTACCAATGGGAACAGCCACAGCAATAGTATAGGATTTTTTGTCGCCAATCCGGGCGTTATTGAGATAAATTAAGGCTTCTGGATCGTTGCGATTGGTTTGTAGGGAGGCTTCTAGAGTCGAAATAGCTGTGTTGTAGTTGCTAGATGCGATCGCCGCTACAGCTTCTTGTTTTTTGGCCGTTGCTCCCCCTGGAATTAACAGTTTTTCTCCTAAGCTCAAGCGCTGCTCAATGGACTGTTGTGATTGCGAAGCATTGGCTGTTGGGGAAGTATTAGAAATCAATTTTTCCGCAGACTTACTCCCTAAATTGATGCCTTTATTGTTTGTCAGCCACCAAATACCTGCACTGGCTAGCCCCATGGTAATTGCTAAGGATAACACTAGAATAACTGTTTCATTTTTTTGAGACATGGGTCTAAAATTTTAAATTGTGGATAATTTGTATGTTTTTGATTAGTAAATCAACTTGTCTGCCGCTGAGCGAAGTCGAAGTATGGGGCCTAGGGCGTGTTTTCAAACTACTCCTTAAGATTTAGATCCCCCTAAATCCCCCTTAAAAAGGGGGACTTAAAGACTCTTTCCCCCCCCTTTTTAAGGGGGGCTGGGGGGGATCTCCGGGTTTGAAAACACGCCCTAGGGTACTTGGGCTCCAGCGTTGTCGAAGTATAGGGCATTACCAATTACCTATTACCAATTCTCGATCGTACCTCCTCTTTCTGAGAAAGGCTATATAAGTCATCATATTTTTACACTACATTATAGCCAGAAACCCGATTGCTGATATAGCAACAGGCTTAAATATCCATCGATGTTGCTTGTCTGCGGAAGCAGACGAAAGTTTGACACGCTTTTAAACCGCCCAAGAAACTGCAAGCCTAAAAAAATAAAAAACCCCCAAGGCTGGGGGTTTTTTGCTGAATCTACTACTACCTTAGAAAAGAGTGAGGACGTAAATCAGCAAGAACAAAACAATCCAAATAATGTCCACGAAGTGCCAGTAAATTTCTGCCATTTCGATGCCTGTGTGCTTAACATTTGAGTAATGGCCCTCGCGGCGACTCCGCCACAGCACGCCCAAAATTAAGCAGATACCAAGAAAAACGTGCAAACCGTGGAAACCGGTCATCACATAGAAACAGTTAGCAAATATATTCTCAGTCAAGCCATAACCCAAGGTCATATATTCGTAAACTTGACCTCCTAAGAAAACAAGTCCCATCACCGCAGTAATGGCGTACCAAAGTCGCATTCCTTTGATATCATTCTTTTTCACGGCTGTGTCACCGAAGTGAATTACAAAACTGCTGGAAACCAGAATAATTGTGTTGATTGTCGGCAACAATAATTCTACTTCTGTGCCTTCTGGTGGCCAAGATTCTGCACCACCTCGCAATAATAAGTAAGTTGCAAACAGCCCTCCAAACATGAGGGATTCAGAAATGAGAAAGGTCACGAGTCCAAACAGTCGCAAATCTTCGTGTTCTTCGTGGTGTTCGACTACACTCGCGGCCGCTACTGGGGGCACTGACGAGTTGAGTACACTTTCTGGGCTATCAATTGTTGAACCTTGCATAAAAGTCTCCAATATTGAACAGGTGAAACTATCTTTTTTAGAAACCGGACTTCTCCAAGAAGTATGGGCGGGGGCGGGTTTATCAGATTGTCGATTATGGGCAATTATGTTGGTAAACCCGCCCCTACAAAATTTCACATCATACAATTCCGAATCAGACGGAAATCATATTAGTTACCAATGACAATTGACAACTATGAACTGACAACTGATACCAATTTTTTATGAGGCTGCATAGAATTTTATCCCCCCTAACCCCCCTTAATAAGGGGGGGACAAGAGTAGCGTCAAAGTCCCCCTTATTAAGGGGGATGCGAGGGGGATCGGGATATGTGCAACGACCCATTAAATTGGTATGACAACTATCAACTGACAACTATCAACTGTCACCATTTTTGTTGACATCCGATGCAGATTCAGCTACCAAAACAGAGGTAGAAGATTCAGCTTTTTGATTACCTGCTGGAATCAGGACGCCTAAAGGATCTATGTTCGGAACGAAATTATTCATCCCGTAGTCGTAGGGGCCGTGAGTGATTACGGGCAATACTTCCCAGTTTTCAATGATTGGTGGCGAAGCAGTTGTCCATTCCAAAGTTAAGGCTTCCCAAGGGTTGCTGCTGGCTTTGGGGCCGTACATCCAACTCCAAATCATGTTGAAGAAGAAGGGAAGTACCGAAAATCCGAGCAGAATTGAACCGTAGGTGCAAATCTTATTCAACGACTCGAATTGTGGGTCATACATGGCAATCCGGCGGGGCATTCCTTGCAGGCCCAATTGGTGCATGGGTAAGAAGGTGAGGTTGGTGCCGATGAAGGTGAGGACGAAGTGAATGCGGCCCCAGGTTTCGTTGTACATCCGACCGGTGATTTTGGGGAACCAGTGGTAAATTCCGGCGTAGAGGCCGAATACGGAACCGCCAAAGAGCACGTAGTGGAAGTGGCCGACGACGTAGTAGCTGTCGTGTACGTGGACGTCGAAGGGGGCAGTGCCTAAGGTGACTCCGGTCAATCCGCCGAAGACGAACATCATCAATAGCCCGATCGCAAATAACATCGCACTGGTGTAGCGGATTTTACCGCCCCACAGGGTAGCTGTCCAGCCGAAAATCTTAACACCGGTGGGAACTGCCACAATTAGGGTGGAAACTGTGAAGAACATCCGCATCCAGGGAGGTGTACCGCTGGTGAACATATGGTGCACCCAAACGAACAGTCCGACTAGGCAGATGGCTAAGCTGGAATAGGCGATCGCCTTATAGCCAAAAATCGGTTTACGTGCGTGAACTGGGATAACTTCGGACATGATCCCGAAGATGGGCAGAATCATCAAATAAACTGCCGGGTGGGAATAAAACCAGAATAAGTGTTGATAAATAACGACGTTGCCGCCTGCATCTGGTTTGTAGAATGAGGTGCCGAAGTTGATATCAAACAGCAGCAATGTCAAGCCCACTGCTAATACTGGAGTTGATACCAGTGCCAGCACTGAAGTTGCTAAAATTGACCAGCAAAATAGGGGAAGTTGATCCCATTTCATGCTGGGAACTTTCATCTTGAGGATGGTGACAACAAAGTTGAGCGAACCTAAAATTGAGGATGTTCCTGCTAGGACGATCGACAAAATCCACATTGATTGAGCGGTGTTGGCTGTAATCACGCTCAGCGGCGGATAGGAGGTCCAACCCGATTGAGCTCCTCCGAAGAAGAAACTGCTCATGAGGATAAGTCCGGCGGGGGGATTCACCCAAAAGGCGATCGCGTTGAGCTTGGGAAACGCCATGTCTCTGGCACCGATCATCAGCGGGACTAAAAAGTTGCCGAATCCGCCGATCGCTGCTGGCACGATCCACAGGAAAATCATGATCGTCCCGTGGTTAGTCAGGAAAGCGTTGTAGAGGTTCGGGTCCATAAAGTCGGAATCGGGGGTGTAGAGCTCCGCCCGCATCGCCATCGCCATTAATCCGCCAATCAGGTAGAAAATAAAGGCTGTTACTAGGTATTGAATACCAATTACTTTGTGGTCAATGTTGAAAGTAAAGTAGTCATACCATTTCCACGCTTTTGGATGGTGGGAGTAAGTATCGCCTTTAATTTCTGGTGGCGTATTTACCGGAAGTTGTGCTTGTGCCATTTGATATGTTGGGAATTTTAATTAGAAGGAAGAAGGAAGAAGGAAGAAGGAAGAAGGAAGAAAGAAGAAGGAAGAAGGAAGAAAGAAGAAGTCATATAAAATCATCTTTTCATCGTCCTGTATTAAACTCTCTCTTCTCTTCCTTCGCGTCCTTCGCGCCTTCGCGGTTAAATCACTCCGATACAACCGGAATTGATATCACCCCCCCCAAGGGGGGAAATTCAGGAAGAAAGTCCAAGGACACTGCAACACATCGACCCTTCAACTGAGTTTATCCTGAGCGAAGTCGAAGGGCGAGCGGGAAAAGCTTCGCTTTAAAAATTAAAAATGTTGAATTGCTTGTGGCATTTTTAATTTTTAATTTGGTTGTTTTAATTCCTAGTCGGTTGCAGTTGAGCGACGGTTTCGGGTTTAATTCCCATGTCGCTAACGTAAGGAACTAGAAATTCCGATTCTGACAAATTAGCAGGATTAACTGCGATCGCGCGATCGACATCTAGCTCTTGAGCAATCTGGCTTTCTTTGAGCCAATTTTCGTATTCTTCAGGAGTGTGAACAATCACGCGAGTCCGCATGGCGCCGTGGTAGCCACCACAAAGTTCCGCACAAAAGACGGGATAGTCACCGGGTTTGGTGGCGACAAACCGCAATTCCGTGGGGATTCCGGGAATCGCATCTTGTTTGAGCCGGAATTGGGGAACCCAGAAGGAGTGGATCACGTCAACGGCCGAAAGGTTGAGTTGAACCGATTTACCCGTGGGGACATGGAGTTCTCCAGAGGTGACTCCGCTGTCGGGATAGTTAAATATCCAGGCGTATTGCATCCCGGTGACGTTGACAGTGAGGCCTGCGAATTTTCCTGTCTCCGAAGGTTTGGCTCCAAAACCGTATTTGGCGGTTGGTGTGCCACCCATTTCTGCGGCCATTTCTGATGCCGCGCTTCCTGAGTCGGCGATCGGGGGAGCGGCCATGGCACTGCCTTTGGGCATTTTATGGCCTGCGTGGGTGGAGTCGTGAACGTGAGCCATCACCTGACTGCCGCCCGGATCGAAGCCTCCCATATCTCTAAAGACTTCGACGCTGTAGATGCCCACACCAATCACCAGAATTGCGGGTATTGCCGTCCAGAAGATTTCTAAGGCAAAGTTTTCGCTAACGGGTATGCCATCGGTTTCGTCTCCGGGGCGGTAGCGAAATTTGATCGCAAAATAGACGATCGCGCCTTCTACCACTATAAATAGGGCTGTGGCGATCGTGGTCATCAGATTAAAAAAATTGTCTACCAGTGGCGCTTGTTCTGAAGCTTGCTCTGGCATTAGGTGGTTGTTTTGACCATACCAGAAGCTGATTGCTGCGATCGCTAGCCCACCAACTAGGGTCAACAGCGAAGCTGGTATTTTTCCTGTTTCTTTTTCCATCCTTCAACTCCTTGAGTAAGGGCTGCGACGCCTGGACTGAGGAGTCGCTGGCTTACGGCTTGTTTAATTTGTTGACTGCGGTTTTACTAGCCGTCCTACCCCTACTAGGGTAGAACAATCAGCAAAATTTGGTTTGTGATTAATGTTATTTTTTAAGTTTTTTAATGCTGTTGAGTTTTTAATCTTTAGTTTCCGTATCATGTATCACAGTTATTTGATAAATAAATTTTCTTAATTAAATCTTTAGTTTTGACGCCAAAGCTCGACTTGAGGGAATTGGTATCAGTATAAACGGTTGAGGGGAAAGATTAAGCTTTTTTTAAGTTTAGGAAAATAAGATAAATCTTTTGTAACATAAAGTCAATTCTTCAGTCCTCCCATCTAAAATTTCAAAAATCAAATCTCAAATCAATGGGCGGTTTATTAAAGAAAAACAGTGTTAAGCTCACAGAAAGCCACCAGAAAAAAAAGTTCACTATTTAATTAAGTTCCATCGATAACAAAGGCTAAGGTGAATTTCATGGCAAACTCAGTTTTAAATCAGCCAACCGCAGCAGGAGTGCAGTGGCAGCCACAGGATATTGTCCGCGGCCTAGTCTGGAAAATTGCGATCGCCACCTGGCTGCTAATGGCTGTAGGCAGTGCCACGCGGGTGATGAATGCGGGGCTCGCTTGCCCGGATTGGCCTCTGTGCTACGGTCAATTAATCCCCGCAGCGCAAATGAATTTGCAGGTATTTCTGGAATGGTTTCACCGTTTGGATGCCGCGGCGATCGGCTTAAGTGCGATCGGTCTTTTAGCACTATCTTTATTTTACCGCAGCCGCCTCCCAAAATGGCTCCCGATTGCCAGCGCTGGAGCACTATTTTTAATCGTTTTTCAAGGCGTATTGGGCGGCTTGACAGTAACCCAACTGCTCAGATTTGATATCGTTACCGCTCACTTGGGAACAGCTTTACTGTTTTTTTGCGCTCTGTTAGTCATCGGTTTCATGCTAACTCCCTACGAAGCTAAAGGCAATACGGGGAAATTAGCTTGGGTAAGTTCGATCGCAGCATTGTTAGTTTACCTGCAAAGTTTGCTAGGAGCATTAGTAGGCTCTAGATGGGCGTTGCACCAATGTTTTGGTTCCTCAGAATTGTGCTCGGTAATGAACAGCCACATCATCGGCGTAGTACCAGCTACCGCAGCCACTTTAACAGTAGCAATCATGGCTTGGCGGCAGCCAGCACTAAGTGCAAACTTGCGAAAACTAGGAAATTTAGCTAGTGTTTGTCTGATTGCTCAATTAGTGTTAGGATTGGCAACTTTCCGGCTGCACCTTCAGGTAGAACCCCTGACAGTCGCCCACCAAGCTGTCGGCGCTGCTTTGTTGGGAATCTTGGTAGCCTTTAGTGTTTTGTCGTGGCGCGATCGGGTTTTATCAGCTTGAGAGGGGCGGGTTGATTAATCGGCGGTTGAAACCGCTACTACACAAACGAAGTCCGCCTCCGCGGACTAAGAGGGGCGGGTTTATCAATCTTTTCACCTACAAGAAATATCTCTCGTAAAACCCGCCCCTACAGCCCATGAAAAATGACCACAAGTGACCCTTCGACTTCGCTCAGGGCACCGCAACTAACAACTAACCATTAATCACCGATGCAAGAAGTTCTTACAAACCATAGCCCTCGCCTCCATGAAAACTTTTCGCAAGTGGTGAAAAGTTACTATCAACTCACAAAACCCAGAATTATTTTACTGTTGCTAATCACCACATCAGCAGGAATGTGGATGGCCGCCAAAGGAGAAGTCGATCCGCTATTGCTGGTATCAACGATCGCAGGAGGCGCTTTGGCTTCCGCGTCTGCTAATACGATTAATTGTGTTTACGATAGCGACATCGATTATATTATGGAGCGCACCCGCTGGCGGCCGATTCCTTCGGGGCGTGTCAAGAAACGGGATGCTTTGATTTTTGCGATCGCCCTAGCGACAATCTCCTTTACATTACTGACAGTTGTTGCCAACTTATTAGCAGCATTGCTAGCCATGTCTGGCATCGTTTTCTACGTCCTAATTTACACCCATTGGCTGAAGCGCCACAGCGTGCAAAACATCGTCATCGGCGGTGCAGCAGGCGCTATTCCGCCGCTAGTTGGCTGGGCTGCGGTGACGGGAGATTTGAGTTGGGGTGCGTGGCTGCTGTTTGGGATTATCTTCCTGTGGACACCGCCGCATTTTTGGGCATTAGCAATGATGATTCGCGACGAATACGAGGGAGTAGGCGTGCCGATGTTGCCGGTAATTGAGGGCGATGAAGAGACAGCCCGCCAAATTTGGATTTACACGTTATTGATGCTTCCTGCCACTTTGCTGCTAGTGTATCCGCTGAATTTAGCCGGCCCGGTGTATGCGGGTACTGCGATTTTCCTGGGAGCGATTTTTGCTCAAAAAGCTTGGTTGCTGTTGCAGACTCCTGAGGATAAGAACGTTGCGCGATCGCTGTTTAAATACTCTATTCTGTATCTGATGCTATTGTGCGCTGGAATCGTGGTTGATAGTTTGCCTGCGACTCACAACTTTACTACTGCTGTTGTCCAAAATGTGCACACTTTGATTAGTGCAGTGGTGATGTAGTCTGCTGTTAGCTCCCCGACTTCTTAAAGAAGTCGGGGAGCTTGGTATTCTTGTCATATTTATAAATTGGACAGAGGTAATCGCCATTGAACAACTCGGAAAATGAAATCTCACAACCTATTGAACCGAGCGAGGAAAAAGTCGCCCTCATTGACGAACTCAGGCAAGCCAAAATTAAACATAATTCTGAAGCAATACTTCGGATAGCCAAGCTAATTGATGGTACAATAGTATTCTTGGAAACAGGAAACTCTGCCTCTGGTCTCCAACATATTGTGAACAATCACAGGCGAGATTTTGCAGCAAGAGATATATCTGAAGCAGAAATCCCAGATGCAGTGATGGATGCTGTGATATTCGGTGAAATTATAGGCTATCAATCTCCAACTCGACCAATTTATCAAGTCACTTTTAAGAGTAAAATTCAGCTCATCGCAGTGACAGTCGGTAGCAACGGTTATCTAGTTTGTGCTAACCCCGCTTCCCTTTCATAAATTAAGGTGAATGAACATGAAAGAAATTATTAAGCTAAATGCTGACTATGGCAGCCATCCGTTGTGGTGGGCTTCTCCTGGGAGAATTGGCAATATCGAGCCAACGGCATTACCTTTAAGTCAAAAAACTCTTAGGCGTTTGCTTGCTTGGATCACAATTTACGAAGCAACTCTCAATTGGAACGATCCAGCTTCATCAGGGTTCGCTAGTGAGGAAGCTCAAGAGACTTTTGAGCAAGAAGGAATTAGTATATGGCATCAGCTACGTCAGGAACTAGCGCCAGACTATGAAGTGATTTATTTTAGTAAAAAGCTGCAAAAAGAACTTGCAGAACCAAGTCAATTAATTGCTGTCACTCAATCATAATCATAACGATCGTCCCTTTCTGCATCTGCTTTAATCTGCGGTTAAATAAAGTCTGAATTATCTACTAATTCACTCGGTTCACCAGGATAAAAGCGATCGTCTAAAATCTCAGTCAAACTATAAGGACAACTCAAAGGGAAGGTTTGCTCTGGTAGTTCAGTTTCTCCCATTGCCAAGTCTCTGGCATTCTCATAAGACTCTTGCAGTGCATCATCAAGATAGGGTTTGAGGCTTGGGTTATCTTTGAGTAGCCGTAACGTATCGCGACGCTGGATGCGAAGAGTTGCCAGCCAACTCCGACTACGATAATCGCTACAATTAAGCTATCAAATTTGCCTGTAATACCATGATTGCCATCCCCTCTGGATTTAGCACCGAAGAGTACCTTTCTCTGGAACATGAGAATACAGTCCGCCATGAATATCAGCGCGGTTTAGTCTACGCAATGGCGGGAGGTAGCGACGATCATGATGAACTGTCGTTGAATCTAATTGAACTTTTGCGCCACAAGGTTCGAGATTTAGGTTGCTCTGTGCGATCGGGTAATGTGAAGGTGAATTATAGGGATGCGTTTTTCTATTATCCCGATGCGTTTGTGACGTGCGATCCGCGAGATAAGAGCGATCGCTATGTGAAGCGCTATCCTAAGTTGATTGCTGAGGTGCTGTCTCCTTCGACGGAAAAGTTCGATCGGGGTGATAAGTTTGAGGATTATCAACAGTTGGAATCCTTGGAAGAGTATGTTTTAATCTCGCAGGATGAGATGCGAGTGGAGTGTCGCCGTCGGGTGAAAGATGGGGCTGGGGAACGTTGGGAAACGGTGGTTTATGGTGCGGGCGATTTAGTGATGTTACAGAGTATTGATCTGGAAGTTGCGATCGCAGAATTATATCGCGGTGTGAATTTCGATCGATAAATAAAGTAAACTATAGACAAAGATTTCAGACAATACTCGCTACAATTAAAGTATCAAAATTGCCAGCCATACTATGATTGCCATCCCCTCTGGATTTAGCCCCGAAGAGTACCTTTCCATCGAACATGAGAATACTATCCGGCATGAATATCGGCGCGGTTTAGTCTACGCAATGGCGGGAGGTAGCGACGATCATAGCCGGATCGCGATTAATTTTTTAACGGCTATTAATTTTCACCTGCGTGATGGTGATTGTCAGTTTTTTTCCGGTGACGTAAAGGTGAATTATGCGGATGTGTTTTTCTATTATCCCGATGCGTTTGTGACGTGCGATCCGCGCGATAAGAGCGATCGCTATGTGAAGCGCTATCCTAAGTTGATTGCTGAGGTGTTGTCCCCTTCGACGGAAAAGTTCGATCGGGGTGATAAGTTTGAGGATTATCGACAGTTGGAATCCTTGGAAGAGTATGTTTTAATCTCGCAGGATGAGATGCGAGTGGAGTGTCGCCGTCGGGTGAAAGATGGGGGTGGAGAACGTTGGGAAACGGTGGTTTATGGTGCGGGCGATTTAGTGATGTTACAGAGTATTGAGCTGGAAGTGGCGATCGCAGAATTATATCGCGGGGTGAGTTTGGGGCGGTAAATGAAGTAAACTATAGACAAAGATTTCAGACAATTCTAAATGCCAACTGCCAAATGAAAAGTTGAGGAAAGTTCTGATGACTGAGAATACCGTGAAAGTAGACATCTCTTTTCAATCACTGCTGGAAGCTATTTCGTCACTGGGAATTGCTGAAAGATACAAAATATGGGAATTTTTGGAAGCTGAATTATTCCCGAATGAGGAAGATTCTCCAGAAGACATTGCTGAAATTGAAGCTGCCCGTGCTGACTACAAAGCTGGAGATTACACAACTTTCGATCGATACATGGCCGGGCGGGCAAATAAATCGACATGACTTACATAATTATTACGCCTAAAGCTGTGCAAAAGCAGCTAGATGCCCTGCCAGATGATGTCTGCGATCGTATCGCTGTCAAGATTTTGCAACTTGCCGAAAACCCGCGCCCGGATGGGGTAGTCAAGCTGAAAGGCACTGATAATGAGTATCGTATTCGGATCGGTGATTACCGCGTTCGTTATGAAATTCGCGATGAAGAACTAATCATTCTCCTATTACAATGCAAGCATAGGAAAGATGTTTACAAAGCATGATGTTTTTTTATCTACGAGCTCACTCATGCTTCTTTACCAAAGTTGGTGTACAAAGCTTCTAGGCGCTTGGCTTCTGCTGCTTGATGGATCAAATCAGTTTCAATTTCTGCGGTGTTGGCATGATAGTAGGTGAGTGCGGCGTAGACTTCGGCGAGGGTGAGATTAGAAATGCGATCGCAAATCTCTTCAGCATTCAATCCTCGCTTGTACCAGGTGACAATCCGGCGAACGGTAACGCCTTTACCGAGGATGTGAGGACATCCACCGTGCAATCCGGGAGTGCGTGCAATGAGCGTACCAATGTCAATAGATACTGCTGTGGTCATAAACTATGGAAGTTTGAAGGGACTGATCTCTATTACAGCATAGCGATCGCAGAATTATATCGCGGTGTGAATTTCGAGCGATAAATGAAGTAAACTATAGACAAAGGTTTCAAACAATTTTAACCAATGCCAGCATCCGTTCTTCATCTGTTTGACAAAATCACGGTGAATCCAAGACAATGTGGCGATCGTCCCTGCATCCGGGGAATGCGGATTCGAGTCATCGATATCCTAGAGTTGCTAGCTGCGGGTTTGAGTTTTGAGCAAATTCTCGAAGAATTGCCAGACTTGGAACTTGAGCATCTCAAAGCTGCGCTTCTCTATGCAGTCTGCAAGCTCGATCGTCCTGTTTTGGCCGCATGAGAATTTGGTTGAATTCTCGTCTATCGTCAGCCATTGCTGTGTGGATTACTGCTACTTTTGGTGAAATACATTAGCGAGCGGACGATCGGCGGTATTTTTCTCTTCTATTGGGTATTGTACCGCAACTGCGATATAATTATTGGTATTGTACCGCAACGGCGATATAATTATAAGTTAGACCCAAAAGCTAAAGCAATTCGTTCTCGTTAACCAGCTTCGGTAAATCATTGTGTTTTCCTAAGATAATGTTTAGTCAGGTTTCAGTTGCAACACCCCCTTCACCTAATGCTCATCCTCAGCCACCAAGTCCGAATGACTGCTCTCAAGTTCTAACTCTGCTCAACCAATGCCAGTTCTTTATGAGGGAATTACCTACCGGAAACTTCTCAAACACCATTGAGAAAGTACATACTCAACAAGTAGGAATCTTGAACTGTCACAGTGTTACTAGAAATGCGGTTCAACACCTATCACTGTTTGGGTGGCAGCGAATTTCTGGCTATTTAATAAGGAACAGTATTGATGTGAATTTTCGAAGTCTGGAACAATTTAGAATGCCTCCTTACTTTACCATTAACTCCAGTAGCGAGAATCTCATTACTTGGCTTCATCACCATTCAGTTCTAGTTGATAGCCAAGGAAATTACATTGAGTGCCTGCCACCTCGTTTTTACCCGATCGACGAGTTCGTTTTTGTCCCACACATATCTGGAGACAAAGGATACCTCTTGTGTGCCGAGTAATGTTAAGCCATTAAGCTGGCGTGGAGAGATCGAACTTTCAAGTGATCCAGGTTTAATTTGGTTGATGGGGTTTCGATCAAGGCTTCCCGCTTCCTGTCCAATCAAGCTTTGCCAGGTCTAACACGTTGGTGCAGCGGTCCGTTTTAGCGACACGTGAGAAAACCGATCCAGAAGCGGACTTGAGTGCAGATATAGTTGAGCGTCTTCAAGAACGAATCCGAAAGGGAGCCTAGCCATAGAAGGTTGGAGTAGTGCCAGCGAGATAACAAGTCGTTGGAGCGGCGGAGAAGATTCTTGCTTCGTTTAAACCAATACTCCGGACTGTTTTTTAACTACTCTGTAAGCGTTACAGCGTAAGCCCTGGCATTTTTAATGGTTTTTTGAAACTCAGGACGCTTACTTAAAGATTGAAAAAATACTCATCCCTATAGCCATCAAGGGTTTGAGATACTTGATTAGATCTAAAACTGTCCGAAGTATTGTTAAACGGAACTTACCCCCGTAGGGGATAGTTTCGGTGGCTGTATTCTTTGAGCTGTATTAGTTTTAGCCCTTTGGTAGTGAAAATTTTGTAGCCATGTATTTAAGGTTTTATTAATATTTAGAACCCAAGTATTGTTGTATCCTAAAATTAACTAAAACCCGCTCCACATAAAAGTTAGAGAAATTTGTAGTCATGTACTTGATTTTCCAAATCCAGGAAAGTCTCGCCCTGTAATGGTTTCAGAAGAAATGAATGGAGCGTGGGGGGTAAGTTCCGTTTAAAGTTGGTAGATCGCCGCTCAACTTGGTCGTTATCCCGCCAAATCTGAGTTGGGTAGTGGCTTGAATGTATCTATCAAATTCCAACTCAAAGGTGAATGCCATGCAAGCCAAACTTCAAGAAAAACTTTCTCCTGCTGATGCCGAAGTTATTTTGGGACGTTTACCAGAAAGAATTAAAGCAGCTCTAATTGCCCGTGCTGCGGAAATTGAATATCCGATCGCAGTTTCGATCGCCATTTCGATCGCCAATTTTCTCGACACAGAAGCATTAGGTTTCGTAGATTGCAAACCAGGACGCGGGCAGTAAAACGGAGAAGTCCCAGGCGATGAAGTTTTTGATAAGGTGAAAGCCCGATCGCTAAAATGATGAATATGATGTTGCTGCCAAGATAACCATGACCACCATCACCCTCAACCTCTCTCCCGAACTCGAACACCAGATCCGCACTGAAGCATCTCGACAGGGCGTTGAACCCGATCGCTACATCCTCAACGCCCTGCAAGAACGCCTCCAGCCTAAACTTCCAACCACCCAACCTACTGAAGCCGACTTGCTGCAACAAATTAACATCGGCTTTAGTGCACAAACCTGGGAAGAATACCATGCCCTCATCGCCAAGCGTCATGCCGAAACCCTGACTCCCGAAGAACACAAGCAACTGATCCAAATGAGCTCGCGCCTTGAACAACTCAATGTTGCCCGCATTCAAGCCTTAATTCAACTCGCAACCTTCCGCAACCAACCTCTGACAGATCTGATGCAAACCCTCGGCATCAATCCTCATCCCGATATCGTTGATTATGTCTGAATCCCGCCTCACACAGCAGCAACGACAATTCATTAAACAACGCGCCAATGGTTGCTGCGAGTATTGTCTCAGTCAAGCTAAATTCTCTCCCGACCCCTTCTCCATTGAACACATTATCCCTCGCTCCAAAGGTGGCACCAGTGATTTGGATAATCTGGCGATCGCAGCTCAAGGGTGCAACAATTTCAAATACAGTCATAGTGAGGCGATCGACCCCGTTACAGGTGGCTCTGTCCCACTTTATCATCCTCGACGGGATAACTGGAGCGAACACTTTACTTGGAGCAGCGATGCGACTCAAATGTTGGGTTTAACACCGACTGGACGCGCTACCATCGATCGGCTCAAACTCAATCGAGAAGGAGTAGTCAATCTTCGAGGAGTCCTGCATTCGATCGATCTACATCCACCTCACAATGATTCGTAGTAAAAGGGAGTTTAGACCATGTTTGCCCTCGTCCGCAACACCAGCGCTGCTATCCGGGATTTGAAGCAACAATTAGGTAAATAACGGATGCCCAGAAAAATCAGGGATTTGAAAAGCCTATTATTGAAAGCAGGATTTGCTTGTGAGTCTGCTAAAGGTAGCCACACCAAATGGTCACATCCTCTGCTACCAGGAAAGCTGACCCTATCAGGAAAAGACGGCGGTGATGCCAAGCTATATCAGGAAAAAGATGTTGACAATGCTCTCAAACAACTAGCTGAAATTGAGGAAAAAAATAGATGAACAGTCATTATACAATTGTTATTCAATGGTCAGATGAGGATCGGTGCTATGTCGTTAGTTTTCCAGAATGGGGAGACTACTGTCATACTCACGGGGATACTTACGAAGACGCATTAAAAAATGCCCGCGAGGTTTTGGAACTTCTCACTGAATCGACGTTAGATGAAGGTAAACCCTTGCCAAAGCCACAATTATTTGGTCAATCTCTACAACACGCATAAGCATTTCTAAACATCATTAACATAGATGTGTAGTCCTAACCCTATGTCTGCCAGAGATATTTATCATGACGCAGTAAAATCAGCCCTCACTAAGGACAATTGGGCGATCGCAGCCGATCCTTATCTAAGGATATTATTTCTTAGTCCGCGTCGGCGGACTTCGTTTTTGTAGTAGCGGTTTCAACCGCCGAATCCTAGAGGGGGTAACAAGGCCAAATTAGGAACTGAAACCTCGCAGAACGTTTATCCTCTCTACCTCACGTTAAGCTAAAAACAGATAACAGAGAGTCAACCTACGCAAAAGGTTAATATCAATGATTGCGATCGCCCAAAAAACCCTTTCCTTCGAGGAATTTCTTAACTGGGATGACAAATCCGGCAAGTCATTGGCGCTAGTCAATGGAGTTGCTATGCCCCTGAGTGAACCGACAGCCAAACATGAGGATGTCGTTGATGGTTATCGCACTTGTTGTTTGCGAGCGATCGATTATTCAGCAAAACCTAATTAAATATAATCGATCGCCCGCACAAGAGATTACTTGACTTGCACTTTTCGATCGCTGCGTTTGCGTTTCCACAACATACCACCAAAAACCGCAGCCGCAGTTACTATCCCCCCGATTTCCGAAGGTTCTGGAACAGCTTCAGCACCATCCATCGCCCGCATTTTAAAAGAGAAATTATCGTGGTTTGATTCTAACTTAATCGGAAACGCTAGGGGATTTGTCGGATCGATTAGCGCATCAATGCCCGTAACGTTAAACTCGGAAACGCCGTAACCGAGTAAGGCAACAAAATCAACCACTTCATTCGGGCGAAACTTACCGATTTCTTGACCGCCAACTATTACAGAAAATAGTTCGTCAGCATCAATTCCACTGGGCAAACTGAGAATTTTTGTAAATAGCGATGGTTCGGTTGGGTTGGGATTAAATGCGATCGGACTTGACCCCCCAACCTCGCCGATTTTGAACGCAAAACCCGCCGAGGTTGGCGGATCAAACCACAGGCGACTTGTGACATTATTAAAAATATGCCAACCATCCTCAAAATTATCAGGTAATAAAGGATTGCGCTGAGAACTACCGCTGACGGGATTGAGCAGAAAAGCATGATTTGCACCAGTCTTGCTGTTAATCCCTTGACCGACAATTTGACCGCGATCGTTAATGCCGTTGATTTGCTGTAAAAACCACCCAGAATCAGCAGGAATCAGGCTGTTAAGGTTAGCCATTTCGCCGTCTTCCCAGATTAAACCGTGACTTAGGCTGCCATTGACACTGGTGTTACCAAAACCGACTGCTTGTCCTTTATTATTAATTGCCACCCCGTAATTGACATTGCCACCGAGAGTTTTGAGTTCTGTAAGTTTACCGTTTGACCAGATAACAGGTTTACTTTGCTGAGTGTTTTTATTAGCAGAATAGCCGATCGCCTGTCCCAGATCGTTGATATCGTAAGCAATGCTGTCGTTGTCTCCTTCCAGAGTTCCCAAGTCCCTCATCGTGCCGTTTTCCCACAGGAAAGCATGAGTTATCCCGAAAACAAGACCGGAATAACCAACTACTTGCCCCCTGTTATTGATACTCATAGCCCCGCCATTGAAACCAAGAGTACCCAGATCGGTCATCGTACCGTTTTGCCATAAAAAGGGGTTAAATTTATCTTGGGCAATGTTAAACTTACCAACTATTTGCCCAGCATCATTGATGTCACTAGCGCTACTGCTAATGCCGCCAAAATAACCGAGGTCTGTCCTTTGACCGTTTTCCCACAAATAGGCATTATCCGTCCAATTTTCGCTGAGATAGCGGCCCACCACTTGACCGGAAGTGTTGATTTGGTAAGCCCAAGTGCTGTCGGTAACTTCGGTTAAGTTACCGTCTTCCCAAATCCAACCCACACCATTTTTACCCATTACCACTTGTCCGAGATTGTTGATACTGTAAGTTTTGCCGGGACCGAGGTCAGTAATGGCATAGGAGGCAAAACCTGTATGGATACTGGCGGCGCTGACTGGTTCAACTGCGGTAAATCCCAATAAAGTAAAAGCAGTCAGCGACAGACAACTTTGAACAAACCCGCTAGAGGAAGTTTGTTCAAACATTTTTTTGAATTTTTTCACGTATACCTCAGAGTGGATAGTTGGGTTGGCGTTGCTTTTTGGCATCCTAGAGAACGAGCTCACTATATGTCTATCAGGGTGTCGTTTGAGATTTTATGCGCTGACACACCAATTTGTTACAAAACTTTACCAAAACTTACGCCTCGCCGTCCAGAAACCGAGTTGGGAGTTGAAGATATAGCAGTCGCCAAGGCGGTTTGGTCATTGAGCGGAGCGTCGCCCTGAGCGTAGTCGAAGGGTCGAAATGTCCACTTCGACTACGCGAGCGTGACCGAAATATCCTAATCGCCTTGGCGGTTGCTATAACCTACACTGATCAGTGGACATCTCCCAAAAAGCGAGTCTTGAACAGGCAGGATGCCTGTTCCACAATAATTATGGGAGATGTCTAGTGGGGGAAAGTAATCACATCCAATTAATTCGACTGAATCTGTGCATTCAAAACCTTAGAAATGCGATCGCGCGTTTCCTCCAAATGAGCCCGCATATAAGCATCCCCATTCCGATCCAAACTGCGAATAGTCTTACTCAAACCCTCCCGCAACTGCCGCAACTCGTACCAAGCCAAAGTCCGCGCATCTTCAGGAACACTCGTTTTTCGCAACACCATACCGATCAAAATTGCCAAATGTTCCCGCTGCAAAGAACGCCTAAAAGTCGAAATCTCCATCTTTTTGTTCGTCGGATGGAAAACTTCTTGCCAAATATCCTGTTGTAAAGTATCGAACACTTCCGGCAACTTCAGAGCACTTTCCGATGCCGATTTTAACTCCGAATCCCGCAGTCTCACCAGCCTCTCAGGAGAGAGCAAAACTCGCAATACAAACCGCTGCAAAAAAGTAATGCGATCGCCAATGGGATAATCTAAAGGAAACACCAAAGCTGGACTTCCCCAGTGATTCCAACGAGAGGGCGCTAATTTATTCAGCAACTGGGGCGCAAAACTAAACGCATCCGGTGCAAAAACGTATTTATCCAGGGTTGCTAATGCTTCTCGCTGCTGACTAAGTGCGATCGGCACAAAGGGCAATTTCCCCTTCGGATCGCCAGGGCGACTTCGATTAAACGACTCTCCCCCCACATACAAAGTAGCATTCATTACCTGCTGAAAATAATATCCAAACACCGAATCAAACATCACCCGCAGTTCATTGTAACCATCATCCCCAACCGGAATTCTGCTTTCCAAACGCTTCCACATCACCCTAGCATTCTCCAATTGCAACTGGGAATAAGCGAGCATATTGGCACTAAGATCGAAAGTATTAGCAGCCGGATCGAGAATATCAACAGCATCTTCATCCGGCGCATAAGCTAATTGCGGTTCCGCAGCACGACTGGCAATTTCCTGTAACATTGGCAATTCGCTACTGGGATTGACAGCACCAAGCACCTTGTAACCATACTCGATCGCCCAATCATCATAAGGCCCCACAATCATGGGGTAATAATCGCCCTGGACACTTCCCGGTGCCGCCAAATTAATCGGCACATAATCCATCACCGACGCCACCAAACCTTGAGTGCGAGTTAACTGAGTATTATTCAACTCCTCCGGTTGCAGCATCGTACTACCGTGAAAATTGTGCCTCAAACCCAAAGTGTGACCGACTTCGTGAGCAGTCAAAAATCGGATATATTGATTCACATAATCCTCAATTTCCGAACTATTAGGTGTCCCATTACCCAACAGAGACATCGACATTGCACCCATGGCAAATTGTTGGCTGGATTCCAACCCAAAGCACAAATCAGAATCCGACATCAACCGCGACACAGGCGATCGCTTTTGCTGTTGGTATCTTTCCACCAAGTTTGGTAAATCATCAACCAGTTCAACCGCAGAATTTTCTTTATTTCCCGTGCCTAAATTATCATTTCCTAGCACTCTCAAATAGCGAGAATACATCCCGAACTGACAAGGATTTGTGTTAGAGCCATTTTGTCCTTGAAAACTCTTAGCAACCGAGCGATTTTGTTGCACCAAAGACCGATAGCCCTGTTTAATTTGTCTGACAATATTAGCATCTAACAAAATATCCGCATCCAAAATTTCTCCAGTCAGCGGGTTAGTGCGAGAGGGGCCCAGACCAGCAAATTCAGGATCGAAGGAACTCGACCAGCGAATAGTATTGTAGCGAACATCCGCCGGGTCCCATTTCGCATTGTCCGGCATCTGTTTGACCTGAATTGCGTCACTGAATCCTGCCTTTTCAAAAGCCTTATTCCATTCCAAAATGCCCTCACGGATGGCGTTGCGGTATTCCAGAGGTACATTGTTTTCAATCCAAAAGACGATCGGCTGCACTGGCGGTGAAATCGGAGCATTGGGAATTTGTTTTTGCAAATGCCAGCGATTGATATAGCGCACAAAAGGCTCCCGGCTGCTATTGTCAGAAAAGTCTTTATATGCTGTGATAAAATAACCAACTCTTTCGTCCGCGAATCTGGGGCGATAGCCATTATTTAATGGCACTTCTGAGAAACTGTAGTGAATGCGAAGATTGAAAGCTCTACTGTCAGGAATTGAGGGTAAATAGTTGACGGAACTGTCATTATCGCTGGAAAAACCGTAGACAGAAGTAATCTCTACATTTAAGGGAAAGGCTTTCACTTCCTTAAAGTAAGATTTGTCAGCATCTAGTGAATAAGATGCACCTAAAATCATTTGCAAAAATGATTTTACCCCTGGCAAGTCACGCTTTTCGCTCATGAGCAAATCACCCAAGTCTATCAGTAGAGTTTGTCTTTGGGGGTGAATGCTTTTGAGGGGTAAAGAATACAGGATAGACTCGCTAAATGCTCGTTCTACGGAACCTGTTTGTGGATCGCCAGGACTGGTGCGAAAGTTGATATTTGGAATTACAAATTGTACGTTATTTTGGAGTTTTCTCAGTTGAAATAAGAAGTCTCCGAAGGGAAGTCCACTCAAAATTCCTGCTTCTCCTAAGCCGGAAGCTAGGGTTACAAAGCAGAGGAATTTTTTATTTAGTTGTTCTGGCTTAATTTCTAGATAGACTTTATCTGTGGTTTTGTTTGTATACAGGGTAAACATTCCTTCGGATTTTTGGGTGTCTTTGATGACTTCATCGAAGGGTTGCAAGGATGGTTCGCTATTTTGTTCTTTTCCTGGCCCTGGTGCTGATAGGGAATAGGGTAAAAATAAACCTTGATATAAACTGAATAGGAAAAATGCTAGGCATAGTATGAAAAATATCAAAGGCCTATTTTTTCGGGGATTTTTAGGTGGTGGATTTGTGCTGTTTTTAGTAGATGTCAGATTTTTCATGTTGGTTATTGAAGGAAGAAGGAAGAAGGAAGAAGGAATCAGGAAGAAGGAAGAAGAACCCCCCCCTACCCCAGGGCTGTTTTATTCTCAAACAAATCATCGTTTTGTAGGGGTAGTGGATGGTGCGTGCCTACCCTCCTCATCCACGATTTTGTATGTGTTTCAGAGGTTGGGGCGGGCACGGGGGCACCGCCCCTACAAGAGAATGAAACAGCCCTGCCCCCTACCCTCCCCAAGGGGGGAAATTCAGGGAGAAGAAATCAGGAAGAAGTCACCCCCCCCTGTGCCCCCCAAGGGGGGAAATTCAGGGAGAAGAAATCAGGAAGAAGTCACCCCTCCCTGTGCCCCCCAAGGGGGGAAATTCAGGGAGAAGAAATCAGGAAGAAGTCACCCCCCCCTGTGCCCACCAAGGGGGGAAATTCAGGGAGAAGAAATCAGGGAGATGTCACCCCCCCCTGTGCCCACCAAGGGGGGAAATTCAGGGAGAAGAAATCAGGAAGAAGTCACCCCCCCCTGTGCCCACCAAGGGGGGAAATTCAGGGAGAAGAAATCAGGGAGAAGTCACCCCCCCTGTGCCCACCAAGGGGGGAAATTCAGGGAGAAGAAATCAGGGAGATGTCACCCCCCCCTGTGTCCCCCAAGGCGAGTTCTTCTTTCTTCTTCTTTCCTGATTGTATAAACTACTTTTTAACAGGCCAAGGAATCATTGGATCTTGAGCTAATTGTTTAGAAACGGCGATCGCCCCGTAGCGGTTGAGGTGGCTAGGATCGGAAAAAGATTCCCGTGCCTGCGGCCATAATAAACTATTATCTCGGAAAATTAATCCTGTTTGAGCTGCTAACTGTTGCATATGTTGTCGGAATTCCTGTTCGTAAGCTGTCCGCACCGGGTCTAAGTAATCTTCGGTTAAAGGCATATTCACAAACACCAGATTGATGTTGCGAACTTTGGTAAATTCGATGAGATTTTTGAGTGCTACAGTTTGTTCGCCGATTAATTTAAAGTCTTGATAGTCAGAGTCGTAATACCCCGATACTTTGGCGTGTTTCTCAAAGTAAGTATCGGGATTGAAACGGACATCGATCGGCAAAAAGCCGTTTGGTTTAAAATCGCTGATTTCTTTGGGCTCAAGAGGAGTTTGCTGGGGGTTTTCGGCTGTTTGGTTGGAGGCTGTCTCGGTTTCGTTGCTATTGACTAAGGCTGGGGCCGATGGATTGACTAGCGATCGCAAAAAGTCCTTGAGTCGATCGCGCTTTTTATAAGTTGCAGAAGTCTCCACCAACTTTTGATTAACCAATTGCTGAACATTAGCTTGACTCTGCTCGAAATTGTGAGCCAATGCAGCGACAGCCGCCAGCGGATTATGCGTCACTTCCTTGGATACTTCCGTTTCTAATTGATTAGTGCGGATCAGAAAACTACCACGGGCTAATTGTCTGTAGCCTTCAGAAGAAGCGATCGCACTAAAAGTCAAATCTGGCCTACCGCTATTTAAAGCCCTAGCCCCATCGGCTAAAACCAGCAATTTCGGCAATTGTTGCGGTGGCAAAATCCGGCGGACGATCGAATCTACAACCTGAAGAGTCGCCCCATTCACCCCAAAATTGTAAGCTTTCAGCCCCGGATAGCCCCCAGCGGCCAAAGAGGTTTCCAGAACTGCCGGATCGATGCCCCGCAGCGCCCTGGAACTGCCCACAATTAAGATATCCGGCGGTCTTTGATGCTGACGGATGTACTCTTGATATCGAGCTATTTGAGCGTCAAGCTGCTCGCTCCTCAAAGTCGGATAAACCATTGCAGGAGGGGCCTCAGCTACAGGAACGGCGATATTCCCTGGCTTGGTAAACCCAGAACCATTGAAAGCATCTTCCCCATTGGCCAAGGGCGAGGGTTCCAAGGGTATTTGAGGCAAATTCACCTCCTGAGACTGGGGAGGCACGGGGGATGCTGGACTCACCACAGGGGCTTTAACGTCGCTCTCAGGCTTGACACTTGAATTTTGACAATTTTGGTCGCTGCACGCCAACATCGCCCTAGGAGCTGCACTGACCGTCGTATATTTCACAAATTGACCAAGTAACCAATCGCTATTGAAAGTCAACAGACAGCCAGCGATCGCCCAAACCAAAGCAATACCCGCGGCGCGATCGGCTCTGACACTCGTAGAACCAGCCACAGAAGTTGACAAACCATCATTGGGTACAAATAAACCGGAAGCCACAAGGGGCTGTACCAAAGCTGGAACTAATCGCTCCCCTAGGTTGTAGCCTGGGAGTCGGATTTTGAAGCCCCGATGCCTGCCAGAGGGTTTGGCATCCCCAGGAAAGACTAAATTTTCGCCCAAACTCGAAAAAGTCCCATCGGTTGCTGATGTGGCGAACTCCGGCACCGGCTCTTTTTCAAACACCGCCAGTTGGGAGTCCACGGAGGCTGCTGTGGGCGCTGATGCTTGGCTAGTCGCCGTTGTGAGATTGAGTCCGTAACGCCACAGAGGTATTTTTTGGCCCGCGCGACGCCCGTAGACTCGCACTCCTGCTACTCCGGGAATTTTTAACTCCCGCAAGAACTTCACCACTGGTGGGCCCACCTTGGACTGAGAAGGGCAAGTCAGAGATTCGGTCATGATGTGGAGTACGTCGTCTTTTTGGAGTACGACAGCCCGGATACCGCCTGTTTGTAACTTGCGTTTGAGATTGGGGTTGAGCAACCTGTTTAATAAAAAAGTCAGGGCCGAGCGATCGCCCTCGGCCGCTAAAGTTCTGGGGCTGGGAGCCAAGTCTGGATGATGAGCCGCCGGCAAGTCCACCCAGTCTATCCACCCTGGCGAATCAGGCTGGGTTTTGCGATCGCTGACTGTTTTAACGCCGTAGAGAGTGGCTCCATGAATGCCCTGGGGCGCGAAGGAGGCAAGCAGGGGGGCGATCGCGTCGGCTGTTTCCTGTTTGTCTGGGTAGGCTGGTGCTTTCTGCTTTTGCCCTTTGCTGGCCGCCTTGCTACAAAACAGGTGTAGGGTTGATTCTTTCAGGGTTGCTCGCACTTCTACTTGCGATTGTGCCAAGTGTAGGTTTAACAGTTTGGCGATCGACTGGACATCTCCCCAGCGGGCCCAAGCTTTGAGAATTTTGTCCGGTGGTGTCAAGTCTACCCGCAGCATCCAGTCTGGCTTTGCTTCGCCGCTGACTTGGCTGACAATTACCGCATCTCGGAAATTTTCTAGTTTGAGCTTCCGCAGCCTCCCGGCGATGGGTGCTGCTAGCAAGGATGGATCGGGGCTGTATCCAGATTCGCATAGCACCAGCAGTCGCCTGTCAATGGTTTTGAGATGTTCCCGTGGCTGGGAATCATCGGTTTGGGGGCTGTCTGGGAGTTCTTTTTCGCGGATGCTAACTTTGACCGAAACTCCCATCGGTCCTAGGATTTCGCTCAAATAACTGGCGATCGCATCTGGATAGCCCCGCTTGGCAAAACTTTCCACCGGCAGTGTCAGCGTTGATGTCTTGGCGCTGTCGCCGATAACTGGTTGGGGGGATTGAATCAGGGCTACTGCGCCACGGTTCTCTTGCTGCTGGGTTGTTTGATGTCCGTTTACTGGGGGGGGACTGAAAGCATAACTGGCTGAAGTGTCGATCGTCACTGGAGCCGTTTCAAACAGTTCTCGGTATTCTATCCCGGAGGCTTTGGGGGGAGTTTCCGCATCAAATTCGAGTTCTTCCCGCAACTGTGGCGCGCTGGTGGGGGGGGCGACTGGATTGGAGATTTGTTTGAGTTTGCGGTTTTGATTGCGGAATTTCCCGAAAAATCCTGCTTTTGGAGCCTCTGTGGGCGGTGCGTCGGGGGGAATTGTCGGTGCTGGTGGTTCCGCAACGCTGGTGTCATTTTCCTGTTTTTGGGGGCTGCTGCAATCGAGCCGGACTGTCCAGTCATTTTGCCGGGAACCGAGTTTGCGCCCGCACAGAAATAACTGGTAAATTTTTGGTCGATCGGGCGGCAGGAGTCGAGTAAAATCCGTTTGGGCGATCGCCGATGTGAATCTCGCCGTCACCAATTCCTGGGACGGACACAGCGCTGCTTCGCACAAAATGTGGAGGTGATTTCCTCGCAACCGTACTTGTAACTGAACTTCGGGAAGCCCCAAAGCTGCTTGCGCCCACTGCGACGCGGCCGATCGATTATCTGCCAATATACTCCCGTTCGCATTCAACATGGGACTACTAATTTGAGATTTCTGATTGTAGATTTTAGATTAAATAATTGAATAATTGTCTCCAGGAAGAAGACAGCCAGCTACTATATTTGCAGTATTTTGTTAAGTTGTAAACTGGGGTAACAGAAAACTCAGGAGGGACTTATGCCGTCGGAAAACCGAGATTTATCAAAAACACAAACACTTCAAGGTCAAAATTGTCTAATTCCCTCTGATGTTGTCTTGAGCTTGGTGACATTGCCACTGCTTGGTGGTTTGCTCGTTGCTAAGGCTACAGCAGAGTTTGTTAGCTCCCTCGGCGTTGAAAGCGAAGAAGTGTTTCGGGGATCTCGCCTCCCCCAGCTTAACTTTCCCTACGCCAAGGAGTAGAAAGCTCAGAGGGCCCATGCTCCCTAAGTACAATCAAGTTGTCTCGTATTTGACCGCAAAAAAAAGTGTTTTCGGTAAGACTAAACCATACAATTTTCTAGACACCCGCAGCTATTGAGGAACAGCCCCGATGAGTTCACTCCTCCAGTCTTCAGAACAGGCTATTAATTCCACATCTATTTCCCCTTCTATTCCCCACTCAAAATCAGACCTGTTTCTACGCAATCGCCTCAAAATAGTAGAGGACCTGTGGAAATCGGTGCTGCGACAAGAGTGCGGACAGGAATTGGTAGACTTGCTCGGTCAAATGCGATCGGTCAATTCCGCCGAGGGACAAGCCACTCATTTTCTGGAATCCAACGTTTTGCAGCTAATCGAAAAGCTCGACCTCAACGCCGCCATTCGCGCGGCCAGGGCTTTTGCACTCTATTTTCAGTTAATCAATATTGTCGAACAGCACTACGAACAGCGAGACCAACAGCTAGCTTACTTCGGTAGCAACACTGCTGGGGAACGGATGTTTTCTAAGTTGCCTGGAAATGCCATGGATGCGCCCGATCGCCCGCGACACCGAGAAGGCCCGTCCCCAAAAACTGACCGTCGGACAGAAACCGAGACCATGAGCAAAGACGCAGGAACTTTTCACCAACTGTTCCCGATGCTGCTGCGCTTGAACGTGCCTAGCCAGCAAATTCAGCGCTTGATCGATCAGTTAGACATCCGCTTGGTATTTACAGCCCACCCGACGGAAATTGTCCGCAACACGATCCGCACCAAGCAGCGACGGATGGCCAAGATTCTGCAAAAACTAGACCAAGTTGATGAGAAATTTCCGCTCGTGGGGACAGACTCTGAAAGTCCCTACGCGGTGTCTTCCTGGGAAGCTTGCGCTCTGCAAGAGCAATTGATGGAAGAAATTCGCCTCTGGTGGCGCACTGACGAGCTGCACCAGTTCAAGCCCACTGTGCTTGACGAGGTGGAGTACACTTTGCACTACTTCGATGAAGTGCTCTTTGATGCAATTCCCGAACTCTATCACCGCCTCAAGCAAGCCCTACACGCTTCTTTCCCTTACCTGAAACCACCCAGTTACAACTTTTGCAAGTTTGGTTCTTGGGTGGGTTCCGACAGAGATGGTAATCCTTCTGTGACTCCAAAAGTTACTTGGCAAACGGCTTGCTATCAGCGCCATTTGGTGCTGTGTAAGTACATCAATGCCGTCAAGCGCCTCAACGAGTTGTTGAGTTTGTCGCTACACTGGAGCGACGTATTGCCGGAATTACTCGAATCTCTCGATCGCGACAAATCCGAATTCCCGGAAGTTTACGAGCAGTGGGCGATTCGTTACCGCCAAGAACCCTATCGACTGAAGCTGGCTTACGTGCTTCAGCGACTGGAAAATACCCGCGATCGTAATTGGCGACTATACAAAGGAGACGAGTTGCAGCGGGAACGGGAAGCTTTGTCAGCAAATGCTGGCATGACCGGTCTTTATCGATCGGGCACAGAATTTTTGACGGAGTTGCAGCTAATCCAGCACAATTTGGTCGAAACAGGTTTGAGTTGTAGAGACTTGGAAAATCTGCTTTGTCAAGTAGAAATTTACGGATTTAATTTGGCTTACCTAGATATCCGCCAAGAGTCCACAGTACACTCCGACGCTTTGAACGAAATTGCTCAATACCTGGAAATTTTGCCAACGCCCTACAATCAAATGACCGAATCGGAGCGAATTATTTGGCTCGCAACTGAACTGCAAACTCGCCGGCCTTTAATTCCCGCAGAATTACCATTTTCTCCCAAAACTTGCGAGACAATTAATACCTTCCGAGTATTGCGGCAAATGCACCAGGAGTTTGGGCCGGAAATTTGCGAAACTTACGTGATCAGCATGAGTCACGATGTCAGCGATCTGCTAGCAGTCTTACTATTAGCAAAAGAAGCCGGAATCTACGATCCTGCCACAGGAATTAGCAGCGTTCAAGTAGTACCTCTGTTTGAAACAGTGGAAGATTTGAAAAAAGCACCGATCGTGATGCAGCAGGTATTTGAACTACCACTTTATCGCGCTTTATTAGCTGGAGGTTACGCTGCTGCCAAGGCTCAGCAACTGTCCGATTCTTCCCCGGCTGTTTCCTTGCAAGAAGTGATGCTGGGCTATTCAGATAGTAATAAAGATTCGGGTTTCCTCAGCAGCAATTGGGAAATTCAGAAAGCTCAAAAAGCTTTACAAATAGTTGCTGAAAACTACGGTGTGGAATTACGAATTTTTCACGGCCGGGGCGGTTCTGTAGGCCGCGGTGGCGGGCCTGCTTATAAGGCAATTTTGGCTCAGCCAGGAAAGAGTATTAGCGGGCGAATTAAGATTACCGAACAAGGGGAGGTTTTGGCTTCTAAGTATTCTTTGCCAGAGTTAGCACTTTACAACTTGGAAACTGTGGCCGCAGCAGTGATTCAAGCTAGTTTGCTGCACACAGGTTTCGATGGGATCGACCCTTGGAATCAGATTATGGAGGAGTTGTCTGCAAAATCGCGATCGCACTACCGTAACTTAATCTACGAACAGCCCGATTTAGTCGATTTCTTCCACCATGTTACCCCGATTCAAGAAATCAGTCAGTTGCAAATTAGTTCTCGTCCAGCCCGTCGTGGCGGCAAGAAAGATATCAGCGGTTTGCGGGCAATTCCCTGGGTGTTTAGCTGGACTCAAAGCCGCTTTTTGCTTCCTTCCTGGTACGGTGTGGGTACGGCTCTACAAGAATTTTTGCTAGAGGAACCGGAAGAACATTTGAAACTTTTGCAGTATTTTTACTTGAAATGGCCATTTTTTAGAATGGTGATTTCTAAGGTGGAAATGACTTTATCCAAAGTAGACTTGCAGATTGCCGAACACTACGTCCGAGAGTTATCTCTTCCAGAGGATAGAGCGCGTTTTCAGACTTTGTTTGAACAAATTTCTTGCGAATATCACCTGATTCGCGATTTGGTTTTAACTATTACCGGACACCAACGTTTGTTGGACGAAGATCCGGCATTGCAGCGTTCCGTGCAGTTGCGAAATGCCACCATTGTACCTTTGGGTTTATTGCAGGTTTCACTGCTGAAACGCTTGCGGCAACATGGTAGTGGTGCTGTGCCGGGGGTAATTCACTCGCGTTACAGCAAAGGTGAATTGTTGCGGGGAGCTCTGTTGACGATTAATGGTATTGCTGCGGGGATGCGGAATACCGGTTGATGATTTTGAGTTGATTACTCGTTACCAGGCTCTGCCTGGTAACGCAGATCTAGAGGCTCTGCCTCCTATGTTCCTTTCCTTTGTTCCTTTGTTCCTTCTCTTCGACGAGGCAGAGCCTCTGGATATCGGTGCCCAGGCAGAGCCTGGGAACCAGTTAAACCAGTTTTACTCGTTACCAGGCTCTGCCTGGTAACGCAGATCTAGAGGCTCTGCCTCCTATGTTCCTTTCCTTTGTTCCTTTGTTCCTTCTCTTCGATGAGGCAGAGCCTCTGGATATCGGTGCCCAGGCAGAGCCTGGGAACCAGTTAAACCAGTTTTACTCGTTACCAGGCTCTGCCTGGTAACGCAGATCTAGAGGCTCTGCCTCCTATGTTCCTTTGTTCCTTCTCTTCGATGAGGCAGAGCCTCTGGATATCGGTGCCCAGGCAGAGCCTGGGAACCAGTTAAACCAGTTTTACTCGTTACCAGGCTCTGCCTGGTAACGCAGATCTAGAGGCTCTGCCTCCTATGTTCCTTTCCTTTGTTCCTTTGTTCCTTCTCTTCGACGAGGCAGAGCCTCTGGATATCGGTGCCCAGGCAGAGCCTGGGAACCAGTTAAATCAGTTAATTATCACTTAAAGCTGAGTTGGATCGATACCCAATTCTTGCAGTTTTGCAGCCATGCGATCGCGCTGTTGTTCCAGTTCATCCCGCTGTTGTTCCAGTTCATCCCGCTGTTCCATTAACTCTACATAAGACAAAAAGCGCTTTCCATCGGGACGAATCACCTCTAATTCTGGTTCTGCAAACACAAATCTGACCCCTAGACGCGGACTTACCCACCCATCCAAGGATTCAATTACAATTAGTCCTGTTTCGTCTCTTTGCCATCCAGTTAAATCGTTACGTTCTGGATCGTAAAGGTAATATTCTTCTACACCAAAGCGGCTATAAAACTGCAACTTCAGTGCCATTTCCGATAAAGTATTTCCGGGGGACAAAATCTCAAAGACGACTTGCGGAGGGATATTATCTTCTAGCCATTGCTGGTAAGACCCTCGATATCCCTTGGGTCTGCCAAATACCACCATAGCATCAGGGGCGCGCCTCGTCTTATTGTCGCCTTCGACGGGATACCAGAGTAAATCCCCAGCTACAAATACAGTGGGATTATCTTTAAATAAGGCTTCGCACCCTTCTTTGAGTTTGACAATCCAAGCAAATTGGAGGGTGTTATCTGACATAGGCTGTCCATCACTGTCTGGATACAGGACTTTTTCTGGTTGTTTCGTGGGCTGTGGCTGAGTTTGTAGTTGAGGAGTCATGGGAAGGGCACCAGAAACTTCTAAATCTGATTATAACTATAGCCTTTCGATCTCTCATAGGAGGTACAATCGAGCATTGGTAATTGGGTATTGGTAATTGGGTATTGGTAATTGGGTATTGGTAATTGGGTATTGGTAATTGGGTATTGGTAATTGGTAATTGGTAATTGGTAATTGGTAATTGGTAATTGGTAATTGGTAATTGGTAATTGGTAATTGGTAATTTTTCTAGTTTTTTTGTGTTATTCTCGTTACCAGAAAGAGCCTGGTAACGCAGATGCTTTGACTGGGCCTCGCTAATTTCCTATTTCAAACAACGAATTGCTTGCAGCATCCCTCTAGCTTTATTCAGGGTTTCTTCATATTCCATTTCTGGGTTAGAATCTGCCACCAAACCAGCACCAGCTTGCACAGAAACCGAATGTTTATCAGCACCTAAAGAGCGAACAACCATAGTCCGAATCGCGATCGCACTATTCAACTGTCCCTCAAAATCATAATACCCATAAACCCCAGAATATGGTCCCCGGCGGCAACCTTCTAACTCGTGTACAATCTCCATCGCCCGAATCTTGGGAGCACCACTAACCGTACCCGCCGGAAAACCAGCCTTCAACAAATCCCAAGCAGTCTTATCCTCAGCCAATTCTCCGATGACATTACTCACAATGTGCATCACATGAGAATAACGCTCAATTCCCATTAATTCATCAACTTTTACCGTACCGCTGCGGCAAACTCTGCCCAAGTCATTTCTGCCCAAATCAACTAACATGACGTGTTCGGCAATTTCCTTGGGATCTTGCAGCAATTGGGCCGCCAAAGCATCGTCTTCTTGAGGAGTTTGACCCCGGCGGCGAGTACCCGCAATCGGGCGCAAAGTTGCCATTCTCTTGCCATCTGGCGTGTTTTCCGCCTTCACCATAATCTCTGGACTGGAACCGATAATTTGCCAATCTTTGAAATTGAAATAAGCCATGTAGGGAGAAGGATTAATCAAACGCAAAGAGCGGTAAAGTGCAAAAGGATCGCCACTATATTCAGATTCCAGTCGCTGGGAAATCACTACCTGAAAAATATCTCCGGCTTTAATATAATCCTTGGCTTTTAAGACATTGGCACAATACTTTTCGGGATTAGTATTGCTGGTATAACTCAATTCTGTTTCTGTATTTCCGGTGGTGGAACTGGCATCTTGCCCGTGATTGGGAGGAGTCCATTCTATGAGAGTAGATTGCTGAGAAAGGGGGGATTTCAGCTTATCAACTAACTGAGAAACGCGATCGCACGCTTGCCCATAAGCCTGGGCTAAATCAACCCCAACTTCACGCAAATCTGCATAGGCGATCGCCCAAATCTTCCGTTTTACCTGATCGAAAATCAACAAATTATCCACCTGCATCCACAACCCATCCGGCAAATCTTTCTCCCCAGCCGGATACACAGGAACACGGGGTTCAATCCACTTAATTAACTCATAACCCCAAAACCCAAATAACCCCCCAATTCCCGCTGGTAACTGTGGCAATTTCACGGGTTGATAAGACTGCAAACATTCAGTTAAAGCCACAAACGGGTCGCCACTAAATACTTTTTGGGAACCATCGCGGTAAACTTGAGTTGTTTGGGTTCCCTTAGCCTCCAAAATCCACAACGGATCGCACCCTAAGAAACTATAACGCCCAATTTTTTCCCCACCTTCGACTGACTCCAGCAGAAAACTATAAGGTTGACCGGCACAAACCCGATACCACGCAGAAACTGGCGTATCTAAATCAGCAACCCATTCTTGATAAACAGGGACAAAATTGCCTTGTTTTGCCAGTTCGGAGAATTGTGAGAAATCGGGGAATATCATAGGGAGAAGGAAGATGGAAGAAGGAAGATGGAAGATGGAAGATGGCCCTTCGACTCGGCGATCGGGTACAAAGAAGGATGAAAGAAAATGCAATAATAGCAATATTATCAGCGATTTAGAAATTCCTAACCGTCTTGGCGGTTGCTGTAGTAAACTTTAATTAAATAATCAATAAAGATAGGACGGAAGGACACATCCCACAGGTTGCTGGTACTCACCAACTGCCATCACCGCCAGCGGCTTGAGGGCGCGCAGCCCTTCTTGCAAACACCAGCGAAACAAACCTGCATAGCGCACCGGCAAGTGAAAACAAAGCACTTCTCCGGGACTATAGGCTGCCGCCCCCAACAGCAAAGCCTGCATATCGGCTGCTGTTTCGGCGACGCTGTGACCGAAAGTAGATACCGCACAAGTATAGGCCACAATCCGGCCTTGTTTGGTGGTAACTAAGGGAGAAAGGTGATTCAGGGCGTATTCAATTTCGGAAGTGCGATCGCACCCATACACTCTATTACACAAAGCCTGACATTCATCTATATCCTCACTGCTGAGTTGCCGCACCTCAAAGTCATACTGTGGCGGACTGCTAAACATCCCCTCCATCAATACCAAAGGTTCTTTCACCTCAAAACCTAGAGAAATGTATAGTGACAAGGATGCCAAGTTAAAAGATTCTTGTACCAAACGAATACCTGGAGCCTCCTGTCCCCGTTCCAGCAAGGCTTTCATGATTTGCCTTCCTGTTCCTTTTCCTTGAAAAGTGCGATCGACACTAACGGGCCCAATGCCACGAATCGCGTTGCGTTCGTCCATGAAACCGCAGCCAACCACCTCACCGGAGTTTTCAGCTACAATGTCAAAATACGATGGGCTGTGGATTAAAATATCGGTGATTTCGGTGGCAAAATCCAGTGTGGGAAAATCTGTCGGGAATTTATGGCGATCGGAAATACCTTTAAAAGCTTCATAATTAATCCGAGCGCAAGCATCAATATCCTGATGAGTTGCTCGCCTGATTTCTACCGTCATTTTTGATAATTATTAATTTAATTTGCGATCGCATAAACAGTTTGTAGTTGCGCTTAGGCGAGATAGAAACAGCCCGCCGCGCCCAAGCGCTACTACAAACCAGAAAATACAAGCTGAGCTTTTCTGGAAATACTACCCGTTCGAGCTCAGCGATTCCCTCAAAACCTAAACTTCGTAGGTCTTTTTACCGGTGAACTTCACCTTAATCGGGTTAGGATTGCTGCCAATATTGCGGTCAACCTTACCGTTGTATGGACGACCTTCGTTCACCTTTTCAGGGAACACGCCATCCTTGGGATGCAGGTACTCATTAGAACCGTCGGGAAATACACGGTAAATCTTGTAGTTCGAGATTTTGAATTTAGCCCGCAGTTGTTGGCCGCCTAAAGCGATGCACTGCTCCTTCCGGGGCAGATACAGCAGGTTGTCGCCTTGACGCATGATTGCAGCGCCGCCTGTCGGCATTTCAAACACCTGTTCCTTGGGGCTAGTCCAAGTGATCGCGTACTTCTCTTCAACTAGCGCCTTAGTCAGCAAGCCGCCGGTGCTGCCGCCGAAGATAGGGGGTTGTCCAGTGAGTTCTTCTGCCATAGATATATCCAAAGGATTTTTAGGGCATCCTATCACCTGAGTGTCACCCTAATCTCGAAATTGTAAGGAAAGTTAACAGTTTTTTGCCTGGGGATATTTTATGATAATTTAAGTTCGGAAATTATGATGGTAAATTTGGGAATTGTCACCCCAGTGCAAAAACCAAATTGGACCGTGTAAAATCATCATAAATCAGTATTAAATAAGGCTATTGCTAGGGTCAGTTGGGGATATTTTGTAAAAGGAGCGCTCGCAAAAAAATACCGAACTCCTGTGGGCGCTAACCCCTAATTTATTCCTGGGGCAGCTTTATGCAATTTTCAAATTCTCCAAAATGATCCTCCATTGATTGTTGGCTGTGAAGACGGTTTTGAGTTATAATTTCTAGACCTATTATCTTGGGAACTATGTATATTTTCCACTTAAAAGTTATGGCGATCGCGTAAGTAAGGGGCGAGGCAGCCCAGAAAGGCAAAAACAGGAGTTTCCTTTATGACAACCTAGAAGGAAACCAATGTAAAGAATGTTCGGATTCTCAGATTCTTTGTTGCTTGGTCTTGTAGCTAGCTAAAATACTCACTTCCTACGTAAGTATTTTTTTTTGTTTCGAGGGACTAAGATACCTTTGGCAAACTTATATTCAGACCCGTCGCTCGCCCGTAATTGAACTTGGCGGCATATCTGGCATTCTATACTCACAAACCAAATCTACGAAATAGAAAGGAAAAACCATGTTCCCAGCTTCAGGATTTTCTGGTTATGAGCTGCAAGAAATTATCCACCAAGGAGCTCACACAGTTATCTATCGCGCGGTATCGAGAGCCGATGGACAGTTTCTGATTCTTAAAGTTTTAAATACCGACTGTCCCACCCTAGACCAGCTCGCCAGACTCAAGCACGAGTATCAAATTACTCAACATCTAGACTCTGAGCACATCATCAAAGTCTATGGTATTGAAAATTCTCAAAATTGCTTATTATTAATTTTAGAAGACATGGGGGGGCGATCGCTGAGAAAATGGATGACAAGCCTGGGGTATAGCTCCAATCCCCAAGCTCAAACAATAGAAAACATACCATTGCAAGATTGCGAATTATCTATCGCGCAGTTTCTCAATATTGCGGTGTCCTTGTCAAAAGCTTTAATTTATCTTCATCAACGTCAAATAATTCACAAAGATATTAAGCCGGCTAATATTATCATTAACCCTCAAACAGAACAAGTAAAACTTACTGATTTTAGCATCGCTTCTCGCTTAAACAAAGAATATCCAAACTTAAAAAATCCCGATCGACTAGAAGGCACTCTCGCCTATATGTCCCCAGAACAAACTGGGCGGATGAATCGAGACCTAGACTACCGCAGCGACTTTTATTCCCTAGGTGTCACCTTTTACGAACTGTTGACAAAACAATTACCATTTCAGAGCAACGAACCCTTAGAAATGGTACACTGTCACATAGCTAAACAACCGACTCCAATTCAAGAATTAAACCCAAGCATCCCCCTAGTTATAGCACAAATTGTCGCCAAGCTCATGGCAAAAAATGCCGAAGATCGCTATCAAAGCGCCACAGGATTGTTAGCGGATTTAGAACTTTGCCACAATCAAATTAAAAGTCATGGTATAGTTTCCGAGTTTATCCCTGGCCAATTCGATGCCAGGAGCCAGTTGTCGATACCCCAAAAACTTTACGGACGAGAAAAACAAGTCGAACAACTATTGCAAATCTTCGAGCGAGTTAGGAAAGGTGGTAGTGAAATCGTCCTTGTGTCAGGCTATTCAGGCATTGGAAAATCTGTATTCGTCCAGGAAATAATTCGCGATTTAACTCGCCACCGTGGATATTTTATATCTGGAAAGTTTGACCAATTTAAGCGCAATATTCCCTACAATTCTTTCAATCAAGCGATGAGGAGTTTGGTTAATCAAATTTTAATGGAAAGCCAAGCTCAGTTAGCCCAATGGCGAAAAACACTACTCAATGCTTTGGGTGTTAATGCTCAAGTTGCGATCGAGGCTATCCCCGAATTAGAGTTAATTTTAGGCCCGCAACCTCCCGTACCCGAACTTGGTGTGATTGAATCTCAAAATCGGTTCAATCGAGTCATGCAGCAGTTTATCCACGCCATAGCAACTGCGGAAAATCCCTTAATATTATTTCTCGATGATTGTCAGTGGATAGATGCTGCAACAGTCAATATGTATCAAGAAAATTGCATCGCCAGAAACCCTTACTTGCTAGTGGTTAATGCCTATAGAGATCGTGAAGTCAGTCCTACGCATCCGTTGATGCTAGCCAATGATGCCCTTCGGGTTAAAGGGATTTCGATTACAGAAATTCAATTAAAACCCTTAACAATTTATCAGGTTAATCAATTAGTATCTGACACCCTTAAATGTACATTTAAAAAAGCCGATCTTTTGGGTAAATTGTTGTTAGAAAAAACCGCAGGAAATCCTTTTTTTATTAAGCAATTAATGAGGTGTTTGCATCAAGACAAATTGCTAACATTTAATGTAAAAGAGGATGAATGGCAGTGGAATATTCAAGAAATTCAGCAGCAAGAAATATCAGAAAATGTAGTCGATTTGATGGTAAACAAGATAAAAAAAATGTCGGTTTCCACTCAAAATATTTTACAATTAGCTGCTTGCATAGACAATGAATTTACTTTAGATTTATTGTCCCTAGCCAGCGAACAATCTTTAGCTGAAACAGCACGAGAGTTGTGGGAAGCACTGCAAGTGGGTTTGATTTTACCTGTAGATAACACCTATCGAGTAGCGCAAGTATTGGATGGGCAGGAATTGGAAAAATTGGACAAAACAGCCGGCAAGGTGCGGTATAAGTTCTTGCACGATCGAGTACAACAAGCCGCCTATGTCATGATTCCTGATGCCCAGAAACAACCAGTTCATCTGAAATTAGGACGTTTGTTGTTGCAAAACACTAATGAAACGGAACGCCAAGAAAAAATATTTGATATTGTCAATCATTTCAACTTTGCTCGCGAGTTGATTGCTAGCAATGAAGAATTTTATCAATTAGCCCAACTAAATTTACAAGCTGGAAAACTGGCTAAATCTGCTTCTGCTTTTGAAGATGCAAAGACTTTTTTTGAAACTGGATGCAACACTTTACCAGCCTCAAGCTGGCAAGATAATTATGCCTTGACTTTAGAATTGAATATAGCACGGGGCGAAGCCGAATATTTGAATGGAAATAATGATGAAGCTTTAGTGATTTTTGATGAAATCATGCCTCATACTCAAAGTTTGTTATCACATTGCTTAATCAATGAATTCAAAATGACTTGTTTACGGATGAAAAATGATTTGTCTGCTGCTTACAAGTTAGGTGTGGAAACATTACAATCTTTGGGTGTCGAATTTGAATTTTACCCAGATGAGAATTTTTTAGCTAGTGAATTAGCCAAAACGAAGGCGATGATTGGCGATAGGCCGATCGCCGATTTGGCAGATTTACCCCTACTCACAGATCCGCTAAAACTCGCAGCCCACCGGATTTTGAAAGAACTGTTCCCCATCGCCTATTTTACCAATCCCAACGCTCAATTTCTCTGCGCCATGAAGTTAGTCCAAGGGAGTGTTGAGCATGGTAATTGCCGAATTTCCGCCTTTGGTTACACTTTGTATGCCTTTACTTTAATTACTAAATATCGTGAAATTGAGGCTGGTTGTGCAGCGGGAAAACTATCGCTCAATCTCTACGAAGCTTGGAATATTAAAGAGTTAGGTGCTTGTATTTTCCATATGTGGGGGGCTTTAACCTTGCATTATATTGAATATATAGATGAGGGCAAGTTGTTAATGCTGAAAGCCTTTAACCTCGGCATAGAAACAGGAGCTTATCAGTGGTCTGGTTATGCTTCGATTAATTATGTATGGGGTTGTTTTTTTGGCAATGAATCTCTACAAAAAACCACAGTAATTACAGATAATTTTATCCCTGTGTTGTCAAAAATAGATCGCAATATGTTGGCCTATCACTTGTTGAACAAAAATGCGATCGCCCAACTTACCTGCACCTTAGAAGCCGCCCAGATACCTCAAACTTTTATTGATGATGAAGCGCTGTTAAAATTTGCTGAATCCTCTGCCGATCTGACTACGATTTTTGTAATCTATCTTTACAAACTGACTATTGCTAACTGGTTTGGTGACGTCCATCTAGCCTTAGAATATGCCCTGGATGGGGCGGAATTTTTGAAAGGTGGTGCCGGTCATTTTGTCAATCCTGTTTTTCGTTTTCATTACGCGATCGCTCTGGCGTCTGGTGCCACAAATGCCAGCGATCGCGATCGTCAACTATACCAAAAACAACTCAACCTCAGCCTCGAAGAATTTCGAGATTTGGCGCAACATTCCCCAGCCAACTATCAACACAAATATTTATTAATCCACGCAGAAATAGCACGACTGTCAGGAAATAATTATGCAGCAGCAGAATATTACGACCAATCCATCGCCTCAGCCCTGGAAAATGGATTTATCCAAAATGCAGCCCTAGCCAACGAACTAGCAACTCGCTTTTATTTAGCACAAAATCGGTACAATGTCGCCAAATTTTATCTTAATGACGCTCGTTTTTGTTATCTGCAATGGGGTGCTATTGCCAAAGTTAATCAATTAGAAAACTCCCATCCCGATTGGTTTCAAAAAATATCCGATAATCAAATAACAGTCACTACCACTGCCAGTACCTCTGCCGATGGTAACATTTTAGATGTAGGAACAGTAATGAAAGCATCCCAGACAATTTCTAGTGAAATTGTCTTAGGGAAATTGTTAACAAAACTGCTGCATATTATTTTAGAAAATGCTGGAGCTGAAAAAGGAGCTATTATTCTGGAAAAAGATGGGGAACTTTCCATAGAAGTCTTGGATAGACACAATCAAAATTTCCGCATTTTCCACGAGCCTACTTTATTAAAAAATAGTTCAGAGCTTCCGATTTCCGTCATCCAATATGTGGTCATGACTCAGCAAGCAATTCTATTGACAAATGCAGCCAAAGAAACAATTTATCAAGGGGATTTATATATTCAAAAAAATAAACCTAAATCACTTTTGTGCGCCCCTATCCTCTATCAATGCAAGTCGATTGGTGTAGTTTATTTAGAAAATAATCTGGTAGTGGGTGCGTTTACAAGGGAGCGATTGAAACTGTTGCAAATATTGACAGCACAGGCTGCAATTGCCATTGAAAATGCCCGTCTCTATGCTGGCGAACAAGAAAAATCTCGTGAGTTAAAAGCCGCAGTGATTCAACTGCAACAAACTCAAGCACAATTAGTTCAAACTGAAAAAATATCTCAACTTGGACAACTGGTGGCTGGAGTTGCTCACGAAGTCAACAATCCCGTTGGTTTCATTTCTGGAAATTTGCACCACGTTCAAGAATATATTGATGATTTGATTAATTTGCTCAATCTTTATCAACAAAAATTTCCCGAACCTGGACAAGAAATTGAAGATGAAATTGAGTCTATCGAACTGGAATACCTATTAGAAGATTTGCCCAAAACCACGGCATCAATGAAATTGGGAATCGATCGCATTCGTGATATCATGCAATCCCTCCGCAACTACTCCCGCACCGACACCGCGGAAAAAAGAGCCGTTGATATTCATGAAGGAATTGAAACTACTTTGATGATTTTGTCTCACCGACTGAAAGCCAAGCAAACTCGACCAGCAATTAAAATCATTAAATATTATGGTGAGTTACCAAAATTACGCTGCTATCCAGGACAAATGAATCAAGTATTTATGAACTTGATTGCTAATGCAATTGATGCTTTGGATGAATCTAATGTGGGCAAAACCTATGCACAAATAGATAAAAATCCCAATAAAATTACCATTTCTACTTCCGGAGTTTCCGAAAAAGCAGGACAAACAATGGACACCTTGGTGATTCGGATCGCTGATAACGGCTTTGGAATGCCGGAAAGTGTGATCGAAAAATTGTTTACTCCATTTTTTACCACTAAAGTAGAAGGGGAAGGAACGGGATTGGGATTGTCGATTTGTCATCAGATAGTAACCGAAAAACATGGAGGGACTTTGGAATGTTTTTCATCGGTGGGGAAAGGAACGGAATTTGTAATTAGTATTCCGATGTAGTTATACCAATTTTTTGTGAGGCTGCATAGAATTTGATCCCCCCTAACCCCCTTAGTAAGGGGGGGTGGGGATGCGAAGGGGAGCGGAATATGTACAACTTCACATTAATACCAAATCCTCTCTTCATCGTCCTGTATTAAACTCTCTCTTCTCTTCCTTCGCGTACTTCGCGCCTTCGCGGTTAAATCATTCCGATACAACCGGAATTGATATAAATTGGTATTAGTGGTTATTTGTGGGATAACCAAATTATTCAAAAAGTCGGCTATCTCGGTATTTTATACGGTGGGAATAGTGAAATGAAATTCACTCCCTTTGTCTTTTCCTGGGGAATCTACCCAAATTTTACCTCCCCAGCCAGCCACAATCTGTTTGCAAATTGCTAATCCTAAACCTGTACCGCCGGCACTGCGGCGCAAAGCTCCTTCTTCTTGATAAAATCGATCGAACACTACTTTTAAACTATTCGCCTCTATTCCTCTCCCGGTATCGGCTACTAGCACTTCCACCATCCGATAACCGTTACAGTGAGCTCGAACCGTCACGCTTCCCTGGGGTGTGGTGAATTTGCAAGCGTTATCTAACAGTTTGGAAAGCACTTCTACCAACCACTCGCCATCAGCTTGCACTAGAGGCAATTCTGCGGATACATCAGTGATAATTTCCGGCAACTTTCTATCAAAGGAACGAGCTCTAACGCTGCTGAGGGCTAAATCTACGCATTCTTGCAAGGTAAGTGATTCCACATTCCATTCCACTCGACCGCTTTCTAAGTGGGAAAGAGTTAGGAAATCCTGGACGAGTTTCCGCATTCTATCGGCATCGCCTAGGGCTGTTTCTAACATGATTTTCCGCAATTCTGCTGGCATATCTGGTTCGGAATTCAAACTTTCTAGACATACTTGAATTGTAGAAAGGGGAGTGCGGAGTTCGTGTCCGGTGATGGCAATGAGATTGCTGCGAGTGCGGTCTAAGGCTTCTAATTGTTGATTTAGTTCTTCTAAATTAGCGTAGGTTTCTGCTTGAATTAAGGCAGAACCCAGTTGAGTCGCGATCGCCTCTACTAGAGCCAGTTCATCTTCTTCCCAAGCCAAAGTCGATCGACACTGGTGCATTTCCACCATCCCCAAAATCCGCCCATGATAAAGCACTGGTACCATTAACCAGGAGACAATTTCCCACTGTTGGACAGTCCTTTGTAGGGATTTAGTATTGACAATCAGTGGATGTTGTGCAGTATCTTGAATGTAAACTCGCTCTTGGTTTGCCACCGCATCACGAAATATCGGATTTTCCTGCAAGGGCCAAGTCTGATTTAGCAGGGAATTAGTGCTGGGGCGCAAAAATTCGCGCTCGATTTTAGTTGCAATATCTGTCGCTTTGCAGCGATAAATCAAACAGCGGTTGGCTGACAAAGCTGTACCGAGTTCTTGCACTGCTACTTCCACTATTTCTTGAGGATTTAGCGATTGCCGCATGGCTGTTGTGATCGTATTCACCAAGCGTTCTTTGCGTTCTTGGGCCGCGATCGCACCGTAGGCTTTCAGCAGTTTGTGTTGACCAGCTTGCAAGTAAGTCACCAAGCGTTCGGTAAAAGCATCGCTGAGTTTAGGATTGGGAATTTTGGGAGTTTTCCCTAAAGTTTTCTCTGGTTTTGCAGCTTTGGTAGTCTCGGCTTTCCGGGATTTTTTCGGTTTTTTGACCAGATTATAAGTGGTTTGTGCTCGTTCGATCTTTTCGGCTAATTCTGGGCGATATTTGACAATGCGATCGAGCAGCAATTGGGCTGCTTTGCAACTTACATCCCGATCGAAAGTCCAAATTCCCTCAAATCTACGAGCTTGATCCATCAAGAGTAGTTCCCCCTCATCCTGATTTTCCAGAGGGATAAATTTTTCTTGACAAATCAGACAAGTTGAGTAGTTTTCTCCGATGACCACTAAGTGCCACTCTTGACTTAATCCATCCCGTGGATCGAAAGCCACAGTTTCGTAAAATTCCGAGGAGTTTTTAAAGTCAGTTTCCGGTGCTGCTAGCACGTATACCTGAGATGAGCGATCGGAAATACGCCGATAGCGGTGAGCTTCCTGGCGATAAAATCGCTCTCGCTGAAAACTAGCAATGACTAACGGTTCATCAGAACCTGCCAAAACCAAGTCTTCCATCGCGTGAGACAGCGCTGTCATGGAAGATTTGAAATAAATTTGGGCCCGTAGTTGGGGCAAAGCTTGCAGAAGTTCTGCGAGTAATGAAATAGGGACGATCATCTAGCCTTAAGCGAGCATTTTTGCCGATGACAAAACGGGAGCGATCGACACTTTAGATCGATCCCTTTTTAGTATCTCTCAAAAAACACCACTAATTAGCCATTACTTACAAACTAACGGTTAATTATTTTTTTCTGACCCCGATCGCGTAAGTATAAATGCTGTGCCTTTCACCGAATCATACGAGCTCGCCACCTTCGTCGCTGCCGCCGGGAGATGATTTGTAGAGAGCATCCAATTGTTCGCGGGCATCTTGTACACTAAGCGAACGCATCACTAACAGAGGCTCGTTGACTATGTTTCCGTATTCATCTAAAAGTTCGGGATGCGGCACACTTTGAGAGCGAGAAGAGGATGCGTAACGATGAGGATGTCTAAATTGTTGAGGGCGCTGGGACTCCATCCCCACCGTGACTAAACTGCGGATTAAGTTACCGACGGCCAGAAAGGCAAGAACGGTAAAAGCTAGGATATAAAGCAGATGTAACATGATTTTTTCCTCCGGGCTAAACAGCCACACAGCAATTTACAAATGTGTTTCAGCAATTAATAAATTATTAACTGGAAATTTTTTTGATGTTGTCAAGTCTGTCGCCGATATTTCCCTAACTTGGGATTTGACGGCGGGTTGAATTTGAAATCACCTTATTTTCCAGGCTTCGCCGCAGGCGAGGCGCGAAATCGCGACGAGACTTTCCAGCATTCGGCAAGCAGTCTGTGCCACGGCATCATGGCTGCGGTTTCAATCCCAACTTGACCACCCGTTGCTTGAAATAAAGCGCTGGCAGCACTTACTTCTTGCTGAGCCTGTTGAACTCTCGCTAACAAGTCAGATTGCTCCTCACTGGTGAGAAAGGCAATTTCCTCAGTTTCCAAAAGAGTTGCCGATCGACCGAACCAGTATTTAAAATCCTCTAACAGCGGTTGCAGTATGGATTTGAGCAATTCGGCTTCTGGCAAATTGGGATTAAGCATGGATCAAAATTGGGTTATTTATCTATTTTAATCTTAGACGCTATTTACAAATTGTAACATTTTTTTAACAAAGATTCAATTGATTTTCGATTTTGGATTTTGGATTTTCGATTAAAGAAAGCCATCCTATGCCGAGGACTGAGTAAGATAGAAGCCAGTGCAACTAAATTAATTGCTAAATCAGCCGATGTCTAGCTCAGAATCCATTTCCGTTCCAGAACAGCCCGCTAAAATAGATTTGCCCCGCACCAGCGAGTCGGAGCAACTAAAAAAAATTCGCCACACCACCTCCCACGTCATGGCGATGGCGGTACAGAAATTGTTTCCCAAAGCCCAAGTCACCATTGGCCCTTGGATTGAAAACGGTTTCTATTATGACTTTGACACTCCCGAACCATTTACGGAACAGGATTTAAAAGCCATTAAAAAAGAGATGATCAAAATCATCAACCGCAAATTGCCTGTAATTCGTGAAGAAGTCAGCCGCGAAGAAGCTCAGCAGCGGATTCAAGCAATTAACGAACCTTACAAATTAGAAATTCTCGAAGGTTTGATCGAACCGATTACTCTTTACCATTTGGGCGACCAATGGTGGGATTTGTGCGCCGGGCCTCACTTAGACAATACCAGTGAATTGAATCCAAAGGCGATCGAACTAGAAAGCCTAGCAGGAGCCTATTGGCGCGGCGACGAAACCAAAGCCCAGCTACAGCGAATTTACGGCACCGCTTGGGAAACCCCCGAACAATTAGCAGCATACAAACACCGCAAAGAAGAAGCCCTAAGACGCGATCACCGCAAATTAGGCAAAGAATTAGGCTTGTTTATTTTCGCCGATGCAGTTGGGCCAGGCTTGCCTTTGTGGACTCCCAAAGGCACGATTTTGAGAAGTATTTTAGAAGATTTCTTGAAACAGGAACAAATCAAACGTGGCTATTTGCAAGTAGTGACTCCGCACATCGCCAGAGTAGATTTGTTCAAAATCTCTGGACATTGGCAGAAATACAAAGAAGATATGTTTCCGCTCATGGCAGAAGATGCAGAAGCGGCCGCAAATGAACAGGGTTTTGTGATGAAACCCATGAATTGCCCCTTCCACATTCAAATTTACAAAAGCGAATTGCGTTCCTATCGGGAATTGCCAATGCGCTTAGCAGAATTCGGCACAGTTTACCGCTACGAACAATCGGGAGAATTGGGTGGTTTAACCAGAGTTCGTGGCTTTACGGTGGATGATTCCCACTTATTTGTCACCCCGGAACAATTGGATGCAGAATTTTTGAATGTGGTGGATTTGATTTTATCAGTATTTAAAAGTCTGCAACTCAAGAATTTCAAAGCCCGTTTGAGTTTCCGCGATCCAAATAATTTGGATAAATATATCGGTTCCGATGAAGCTTGGGAAAAAGCTCAGGGTGCGATTCGCCGCGCCGTAGAAACTTTGGGAATGAACTATTTTGAGGGAATTGGGGAAGCAGCTTTTTACGGCCCAAAACTCGATTTCATTTTCCAAGATGTCTTGGATAGAGAGTGGCAATTGGGAACTGTGCAAGTTGACTATAATTTGCCCGAACGTTTCGATTTGGAATACGTCGCCGAAGATGGCACTCGCAAGCGCCCAGTGATGATTCACCGCGCTCCTTTCGGTTCTTTGGAACGTTTGATCGGAATTTTGATCGAGCAGTATGCGGGGGATTTCCCACTATGGTTAGCGCCGATTCAAGTGCGTTTGTTACCTGTTAGCAGTGAATTCTTGCCCTTTGCGAAGGAAGTGGCTGCGAAGATGAAGGCTCTAGGCATTCGTGCTGAAGCTGATGATAGTAATGAGCGTTTGGGTAAGTTGATTCGGAATGCTGAGAAGGATAAAATTCCGGTGATGGGTGTTGTCGGTGCTAAGGAAGTTGAGGCGAATAGTTTGAATATTCGGACTCGTGCTTCTGGGGAGTTGGGTGCGATTTCGGTTGATGAGGTGATGGGAAGATTGCAGGGGGCGATTAGTAGTTATGGGGATTTTTAGGAGGATTTTTTAACCACAGATGAAGGCGGATTAACGCAGATTAACGCAGATAATAGTTGGATATTGTCTGCGTTTTTCTAGGCGATCGGCTAAAATAGTAGCATCATGTAAGTTAACAGGAGTTAAATTAATGAGTAATCCGTTTCCGGGGATGAATCCTTATTTAGAAAGTCCTGAATTATGGCGTTCGGTTCATAATAGGTTAATAGTGGCGATCGCAGATTGGTTGACTCCGCAACTACTCCCTAAATATTTAGTAGATATCGAACAAAGAATTTATCAAATCAGTGGTGAAGAAGCTTTAATCATTGGTATTCCCGATGTTACAATACAGCGCACACCTAATCCAAGAACCGAAACTAATTCTAATGTTGCTGTCGCCACTCCACCCGCAAAATCTTTGAAGGTAACAATACCTTTACCCCTGGAATTAAAAGAAACTTATTTGCAGGTAGTCGAAATAGAAACTAAACAGGTTGTGACAGTGATTGAAGTGCTGTCACCCGCCAATAAGCGCCCTGGAAAAGGGCGCGAAATGTACGAAAGAAAGCGGGAAAAGGTGTTTAGTAGTAACAGTCATCTGGTTGAGATTGACTTGCTGCGAAGTTACCAACCTCTGCCAGTTTTTGGTAACGATATTGAGGCAAGTTATCGAATTTTGTTAAGTCGGGCAAATCAAAAGCCTTTGGGGGATTTATACCTTTTCAATTTACCCGATATGATTCCTCAGTTTCCATTGCCTTTGCGCCCAGGAGATGCGGAAACAATTGTAGATTTACAAGCGTTAGTGAATGGGGTTTACGATCGCGCCGCCTATGATTTTAGAATAGATTATACCGCCGCACCAGTTCCCCCGCTGTCGGAAGCCGATGCTGCTTGGGCTGATAGTTGGTTGCGGGAAAGAGAGTTAAGGGTATAAAATTAGGTAAATCAACAGGAGTTAAATCAATGCCTAATCCATTTCCAGGGATGAATCCTTATCTAGAAAGTCCTGACTTTTGGCCTGAAGTACATAATAGGCTGATAGTCGCGATCGCAGATGCTTTGGTTCCTCAACTGGTGCCCAAATATCGAGTGGCGATTGAAAAGCGGATTTATGAAATTAAGGGAGAACAATCGCTGTTAGTCGGGATTCCCGATGTGTCTATCCAGCACAATCCGATTCCTAGAAATTCAAGTACATCTAATGTAGCTGTCGCCACACGAACTACTGAACCTTTGAAAGTAAGATTAGCAATGTCTGAGGAGTTGAGAGAAGGGTATTTGGAGGTGATAGATATAGCTAATAAGGAAGTTGTGACCGTAATTGAGGTGCTTTCACCTGCTAATAAACGTCCGGGAAAAGGTCGCGAAATGTATGAGGAAAAGCGGGATAAGATATTTGGAAGTCGCACGAATTTTGTGGAGATTGATTTGTTGCGGGGTTGGGAACCTCTCCCAGTTTTGGACAATGATATTACAGCTAATTATCGAATTTTGGTGAGTCGGAGCAATCAAAGACCTGGGGCGGATTTATACTTATTTAATCTACCAGATGCGATTCCTGGTTTTCCGTTGCCTTTGCGTGCAGGTGATGTCGAGCCGATCGTCGATTTGCAGGCGTTGTTGAATATAGTGTACGATCGCGCCGCCTATGACATTACCCTCGATTATACGGCCCAGTTAGTCCCTGCACTTTCAGAATCCGATGCTGCTTGGGCCGATGCTCTGTTGCGGGAGAGGGAGGATTGAAAGAGCGATTACCCACCCTACAACTTTCACTCGAAGGGTGAAGTCGAAAAAACAGTAATCAAGCATCAAGATAGCTTATTAATAAATTACAAATCTCTTCCGTTAATGGTATTTTTGTTTCTATTTCTAGCCAAAGGTATTGACCAAAAGGATTATTTTCTAAAAACACATATTCATTGTTGGGAGTCACAATAAAATCCATCGCCCCATATAATAGTTTTTGCTCCTCCAAAAAATCGATGCAGAATTTTCTATTTTTGCCGGTAGTTCAAAGATAGAATGGGGATTAATTTGAGTATGTAGTCGCCAATCAATTTTGGTCTCTTCATGGGCTTGTGAATCAATTTTAACGGCAAATACCTTTTTACCAATAGTTGTAATCCTTAATTCAAAAGCTTTTTCGATATATTCTTGCAATTGAGTCGGTGATAAAGAAATGTTTTTATAGAAATTATAAAAATCATCTTTGCCAATCTTTCTTGACGGTATTCCTTGATTTAGCCCATCAATGGTCACATTTCCAGTATAAATGGTTTTAACTAAGACCTCCTCTCCGCACTCTATAAAAAACTCTTTGGCTGTTTCTGGCTGCGTGGTTATCAGTGTTTTGGGGATTTTTATCCCGTATTTATTGGCCAGTAAAAGTTGTTGAAATTTTACTTTCGCTTTATTGGCGATAAATGGATCGTTTATCCATCTTATGCTGGGTATAGAATATAGTATATTGATAAAAGCTTTTGTTTCTGAAGCGATAAACTGTTCCTCTGTAGATTCAGCAATTTTACCAAAAAAATCAAAGTCAGGTTTTCTCAACCATGCTACTTTTAGTTTGGCTAAATTTAATATTCTACCAAGTTCGTCAGTAATCTCTCCATTCCATAAACCATTTTCATCAATGTAAAGATTTATCTGATATTTCCGAAGCAAATCTTCTGAATTTAACCTGAAAACTTCAATATCTTTTTTATGTAGTTTTCTGATAACTTCATCAGTGTGTGTATCCTGCTTGTTCGTAAAAATTAATATCATATTTTAATTTGTAATCTCGTTTTGGGGTGATGAATCAGATATGTTGGTTAATTGATCTTTATGCGGTATCCAAATCAGGATTTTACTACTTACGATAGCTAACAGCTTAAAGCGGGACGATAGAATGCTTCGCACCCTACCGTACCGTATAATCCATCTTATTTTATGCAGAAAGCCATGATAATCGTCTTCACCTAATGCAAATTTTAGCTTTAAGTATCAGTTTGCTTCGTATCATCTTTACCAGAGAGAAGACCACTATGTGAAGCACCATATGTCAAGGAAGTACCATTAGCAGAAACAGGAATATTCGATGTTTGAGTTTTCGGATCATAGGATTGTGTTAGTATCTCTGAATCCTTAATCGCTTCATCATACAATGCTTGGTCGAGTCTCTCTACAAAACTTAGGGTAAAAGGCACCGATCTTGCTGTTTCATCAAAAGTTTGTGTTTTCATGTGATTTATTCTTGAAAATTGGTTAACATTTAATATTGTACTTTCTAACTTTTAGACTGGGGTGGCATTTGCTAGGAAAATTGATAGTGGGATTTGGTGTGATATAGTGTCATTGGGTGCTAATCTTTAGTAACCTTTTACAAAACTTAACTTTTAGGGGCAAAAAGTGGGTTTTAGTGGCTAAACTAAAAAGATTGAGTGAGGTTAAAAATATATGGACGTTAAAGAATTGTCAAAATCGACCGATGACCAGGTATTCGCTAAAACAGGACAACATCTTGATTCTTTACAAAAATCTATATTAGAAAGTGTTTTACAACATCAAAATTTTCAAAAAATTGCGGTAAATAATGGGTATAGTTACAATCATGTTAAAAAAGAGGGTGCAAAATTATGGAAACTTCTCTCTGAGGTTTTTCAAGAAGATATTAAACAAGGGAATGTGCGTTCTATTTTAGAAAATAAAGCCTCATCTACTATCTACAGTTTCGGTGATTCTTCACTGATTATTAGTAATCATAACATTAAGAAGAATCATGTTAATATTTGTAGAGAAAACTCCCAATCTTCAGAAGATATAGAAAAGCGCTCGCGTCATCCCCAAACCGAAAATCAATCCCCAATAGTTAATCTAACAACAGCGCCAGAATTAAACTATGATTATGGGCGTAATTCAGAAATTTTTACTCTTAAAGAATGGATTTTAGAAAATAAGACTAAATTAATCACAATTTATGGATTGAGTGGCATAGGAAAAACGGCTTTAACCCTGAAATTAATCTCAGAAATTAACACACAATTCGATTATATTATTTATCGCAGTCTTGAGCATTTACCTAAACTGATCGACCTTAAAGATGAACTTAAACAGTTTTTTTCTCAATCCCACGCAACCCCATCACCAGAAATAATAGATTATTTTCGCTCATCTCGTTGTTTAGTAATCCTTGATGACGTGCAGAATATTTTTAAAACTGGTAACTTCGTGGGTCAGTATTTAACAGACTATAAAGATTATTGTAAATTTTTTCAGCAAATTGCTACCTTGTCTCATCAAAGTTGTTTAATTTTAATTAGCTGGGAAAAATCTGGAGAAATAGAGACTTTAGAAAAGGAAAATAAACACACAAAAACATTACATCTGCAAGGATTAGGAGAAGATGCGAAAGAAATCTTGAGACAAAAAGATTTACAAGATGAGGCAAAATGGGATGAATTAATAACACTATATCAAAGTCATCCAGCTTGGTTAAATATTATTGCTTCAACAATTATAGAGTTATTTAACGGGAAGGTTTCCCTTTTTCTGACAGATGAAGATGACTTATTTTTAGGTGATATAGAATTATATTTAGAATCGCAGTTAGAGCGGTTATCAGAATTAGAAAAAAATGTGATAAACTGGTTAGCCAATCAAGATGAACCGATAGATATTTCCCAAAAACCTGCTAATATGGAAGTATCTCAAGCTAAATTTATGCACATTATACAATCTTTAACCAGACGCTGTTTAGTAGAAAAAGTTCCCAGAAAAGAGCTAGCAAAATTTCAGCTAAATGCTATTTTTAAAGCACATATTAAGAGTGATTTTTAGGAAAATAAGTTGATAACTGATATGAAAAGTTTTACATAAAAAATCAAAAATTTTGTTAATCTGCGCCCCGATTTTGATGACGCTCCCGATCGATCGCAAAGAATAACTCTTGTCCCCCCCTTATTAAGGGGGGTTAGGGGGGATCAGATTCTACGGGGCCTCATAAAAAATTGGTAGAAGTAGGTAAATTAATAGGAGTTAAATCAATGACTAATCCATTTCCGGGGATGAATCCCTATTGAGAAAGTCCTGATTTTTGGCCAGAAGTTCATAATCGGTTGATAGTGGCGATCGCAGATGCTTTAGTTCCTCAACTGGTACCCAAATATCGAGTTGTGTACGATCGCGCCGCCTATGACATTACACTCAATTATACGGCCCAGTTAGTACCTGCGCCGTCGGAAACCGATGCTGTTTGGGCGGATGCTTTGTTGCGGGAGAGGGGATTGATGGAATAATTGAGGGATGTTTCGGCGTTTTATGGGCGGGCTGGGGCCTCATGCTTAAGTCCTGTGAAAGCTAAAAAATCCTACACAAAACGTTACATTTTTGTTAACATCGTGGCGTGCTCTGTCAACCTTCTAAAATAACGAATATGACTCAACCTCCCTCAGCCCCAACATCCGAAGAACCCGTCGCCGAAACCCCGACAGCGCCGACAAACAATGCACCTCCACCGAGTTATGTCAAGCTAGCGATGCGGAATATGGTGCGGAAGCGGGCGACTTCTCTGTTTCATTTTGCTTTGACTGCTGCTGGACTTTTGGGCGTACTCGTTGGTTTGGCTTTTGTCGATCGATATTTCAATTCTTAAATCCGGTTTTTAGCTAAACAGACGGGAATCCCCACACTATACCGTCTCGGTTAGTGTGGGTTCAAAGGCGCTCTTCTGTGAGGATTCCACCCGTATGTAATCTAATAATCGTAGATTTTAGGTTGAGGCCGATCGCCAGAAACCGGGTTTTTTAATTTCTATTTTGATTTTTGACGATTGGGGAGTTAAGCTGATTGTAGTTTCGGCATCTTGCAATTTTGACTAATTATTGTAAGGTTCCTGCTAAAAGCCAAAAGTTTCTGAACTCGATCGCACAATCTGAGATTGTACTAAAAATTACTTATAAAAATGCTTGACAGGAAACGCCAAAAATGGTTATAGAGGTGAATGTGGAAGACTGTTATGGGCTAGCCCAACAGTCGGCTGATAATTCCAAGGAACCTCAGAGTCCAGCTACGGGGGAGATTGCAGCCGAAACTTGGGAAACTTGGTTTGGTGTTTGGCTGGAAAATCAGCATAGGGATGTGCCTGCTGCCACGGGCTATGAAGTTAGTCTGCGTCTGACAGGGGATGAGGAAATGCAATCGCTGAATTCTCAGTACCGCCACCTGGATCGATCGACTGATGTACTAGCTTTTGCGGCTTTAGAAGTAGACTGTCCTGGGTCAGATGAAATGTCATCTGAACCTCTATACTTGGGTGATATCGTAATTTCCATCGATACTGCCAACCGACAGGCCCAGCAGCAAGGACATCCCCTGAAGACTGAACTAGCTTGGCTTGCAGCCCACGGTTTTCTGCATCTTTTGGGATGGGATCACCCTGATGAAGAAAGTTTAATCCAAATGCTCGATCGACAGGAAAGTTTGTTACAAGCAATCGATATTGTGATCCAGACACCATTACAGGAATTTGAAATTGGGTAGACTAGGTTGGTGATGAGTTGACAAATCAGGGAAACTCAAACATAACTTTCGGAAATTACATCAATTTTAGAGTGAAGACCTAGGAAAGTTATGGATACTTTAATCAAGTCAATCTTTCATCCTTCAAACGTACTCGTCTTTATCATATAAAGTTGGTTGTTTATGACACTAGAGCAACAGTCAAAAGTATCAAATATTGCAAAGCTTCTAACCATGCCTCCAGACTCTTCCAATCAGACAGTCAATGGGTCAAAAAAAGCATTAAAATACAATCGAGAACTGTCCTGGAAAATAGCATCTAGCTTAGCGATTAGTTTTAAATATGCTTGGGCTGGCTTGAGTTACGCTTTTGAAACTCAGCGCAATTTTCGCATCCACACGGTAATTGGCACTCTGGCGATCGGACTTGGGGTATTCTTACACCTGAAGCCTGTGGAAATATCAGTTATCGGCATTACCATTGGTATAGTTTTGGCAATGGAATTGTTGAATACGGCGATCGAATCCCTGGTAGACTTGACTGTAGGACAATCTTACCACGAACTGGCGAAAATTGCCAAGGACTGCGCTGCTGGGGCGGTACTGGTATCGGCAATGGCGGCGGCGATCGTCGCGGTGGCACTTTTACTACCTCCTTTTTGGACAGTGATTCAATTAGCCATCGCCAATTAGACCTCAAATTAAAGTTAACCCGTGATTATAGTCATCGATAACTACGACAGTTTTACATACAACTTGGTACAGTATCTAGGAGAACTAGGTGCTGACTTGCCAGTAGCAAAAGAGGTGCAAGTCTACCGGAACGACCAAATTTCTCTAGCAGAAATTCGCAGATTGCAACCGGCGGCAGTTGTGATTTCTCCAGGCCCAGGGCGGCCGGAAGATGCGGGAATTTCTCTGGAATTAATCAAAGAATTGGGGCCGACTATGCCAATTTTGGGCGTGTGTCTGGGACACCAAAGCATCGGTCAAGTATTCGGTGGCAAAATAGTTTCTGCACCGATATTAATGCACGGGAAAACTTCTCAGGTGGAACATCGGGGATTGGGGGTGTTTCGCGGGGTGGAATCGCCACTGACTGCAACTCGTTATCACAGTTTGGTTATAGAAAAACAGAGTTGTCCAGAGGTTTTGGAAATTACAGCTTGGGTTGAGGATGGAACTATTATGGGTGTCCGACATCGGGAATATCCGCATATTGAAGGGGTACAGTTTCACCCGGAAAGTATTTTAACAACTTCGGGAAAACAATTATTACGCAATTTCTTGGAACGACTTTAGTTTAATTGTGAATTTTGAGTGATTTTGGGTTCCCCCGAAACAAATTGAGCGATAAAATCCTAATTTGTGGTATAACGACAGACGACCAACACCCGATAACAGCACCAAAAGATGAAACGGCGACAATTAATGCGTTACGCACAGACAAGTTTGCTGGCAGCTTTAGCAACTGGTTTGCCATCTGGATGGGAAAGCTATTTGGCTCAAACTGCTGATTCTTTGTCGGTTCAGTGGTTGGGCCACACTTGCTTTTTGTTTACAGGAGGCGGTGCAAGGGTGCTGGTGAATCCTTTTCGTCCCCTGGGCTGTACGGCGGGCTATAGATCTCCTAAAGTCGCTACAGATTTGATTCTGATTACCAGTCGGTTGCTCGATGAAGGGGCGATAGACGGATTTTCTGGCAATCCCGGTCTTTTGTACGAACCGGGGTCTTATCAGTCAAATGGGCTGCGACTGCAAGGGATTCGCATGGAAAAAGACCGCGAGGGAGGACGGCGATTTGGGGTAAATGTGGCTTGGCTGTGGGAGCAAGCTGGTGTTAAAATCTTACATCTCGGTGGAGTTGCAGCTCCGATCGGCATTGAAGAACAAATCTTGATCGGGCGTCCAGATGTAGTGCTGATTCCCGTCGGTGGTGGCCCGAAAGCCTATACTCCTGCCGAAGCAAAGCAAACTTTGCAACTTCTCAAACCAAAGATGGTGATTCCTACACACTTCAAAACCCAAGCTGCTGATGCTGCTGCGTGCGATTTGGCCACACTAGATGAATTCTTGGCGCTGATGGATGGCACGCCAGTCAGTCGATTGAATAATGATACCATTTCCATTCGATCGAATTCTTTGCCACCGAGCGGTTCGGTGATTGAGGTTTTGAGTTACAAATTTAGCGCTTGAGCCACTTTTTTGCGAATGTTGCGTTATATTAAGGAAGTTTTGGTGCGATCGACAATCTAAGCAGATTCTACCTCTAGTTTAGCCTTTCCAAGCATTGCCTCGCAGTGCACAACAGGCTAACAAAAGAATTCAAGTCCATTGTTTTATTGTCATAAGGAAATGCAAGCGCAATGAAAAATCAAAATTTACCTAACTTGATGAAAAAACTGACAGGTTTTGCAGGAGTAATCGGCGCTAGCGCCCTCATTGGTTTCCCAGCTTGGGCGCACATCAACGCCAAAACTAATGTTGCTAGTGCAACTCCAACTCAACAAGTGGCTGGAAACGTCAAAACCGCTGCTTCCCCCGCACCAACCGCTTCACCAACAACAATGGCTGCTAAGGATATTGTCGCCATTGCATCAGGCGACGCTCAATTCAAAACATTAACCAAGGCTTTAACAGTCGCAGGATTAGTTTCAACTTTACAAGGAAAAGGCCCGTTCACTGTGTTCGCGCCGACAGATGCGGCCTTCGCTGCTTTACCAAAAGGCACTTTGGATGATTTGCTCAAACCCGCGAACAAAGCTAAACTGACCAAGATTTTGACTTATCACGTTGTTCCTGGTGCTGTTTTATCTACTGGCTTGAAATCCGGTAATGTTACCAGTGTTGAAAAAACTCCCCTAAAGGTAGTAGTTAGTGGCGGCAAGGTGACAGTAGATGGTGCTAATGTCGTGAAAGCTGATATCAAAGCTAGCAACGGCGTGATTCACGTAATTGATAAGGTTTTGATCCCGGCTGATGCCAAATAGAAGGACGATTGAATTCCTGATTACCTGGTTCGTAATCAGGAGTTGATTTCTTCGATGAAAAAACTCAAACATGATTTTTAAAGTTTGAGTTTTTTCAAGTATTGTAGATCTTGCCATGCTTGGATCAGATTGCCTTGTAAGAGTGTGGCGACACCATTCAATACTCTAATTTCCGGTAGATTCGGGTTGAGAGCAAGAGCAGGTTTTAAGGCAGTTTCCGCAGCTTTGGGATGCCAACCATAAAGGTTGACAAAAGCGAGATAAGCATAGGCGTAGGGGTTTTTTGAGTCGAGTTGAGTGACTTTTTCTAAAGCTGCGATCGCACCATTGACATTCTGTTGCAATGCCCTAGACAATGCCAACCCATAGGCCAATTCTAGATTGTTTGGTTGTTGGTGCAATCGATATTCAAAGGCTTGTTCCGCTTGTATGGTATAATCTTGAGTTGGATCGTACTGATTGATGCGTCCAATCTGCTCAAACACTGGTTCTAAACCGGGCAATCCTTTCGGTAAATTAGCAGCCATTGTCCTCAATTGAGTCACCAAATCCAACTCAACCTTTTCTAGATTATCCTCATTCCCAGGCTTCTGGTTCTTCTGCTTCTGGTTTTGTTTCTGGTTCGCCGACTCTGGCTCAATCCTAACACTAACTGTCCCCACATTCATCGGATAAGTTTCTCCGGTGTTCCGATTCAGATAAGTAGCTTCGAGATTGTAACTTCCTGGTGCAATATTAGCAGGAGGAAGCATGGCAGTGCGATCGACAACTCGAAATCCCACAGCAAATTTATCAGCCTCCAGCATCCCCGGATGCAAAGTCCCTTGGGCGATCGCGCGATCGTGTAAAATCTCAGAAGTTTGTCCCGGCTGTTGGATTTCGCTACCTCCGCGATTTTTCCATGTTACCAAGACTAAACCCGACTGCAACTGCCGCCAAGGCCCAGACCAAATATATGTTACTGGAATCGGAACACCGGGAACTGCTCTGGCTGGAACAGTAACTTGCTCTAATTGTACTTGCGATCGCGCTTCATTCAAAGGCTGGACTTCCACAGCCCGCCATCGCTTCCGATAAAGATTCAAATTAGTAAAATCAGGCAAAAACCAAGTTTTTTGCAACAGAAATTTATCGCCTTTTTCGATAGCAGCCACTGCTGCATTTTGAGCAGTCTTAATCCGTTCGCGAATCGAACCTTGGTCTCCCGTTTTAGTGACAAACCAAGAAAGCGATCGTACATCTTGCGGCACTTCTTTTAAATTTGTCCCCACCTGTCGCCCGTAAACCTGAAAATTAGCCAAAGCACCATAATAATTCAAATTATGCTGATTAATTTCCGGTGTGGAAGGTAAGACACCTAAAGTCGATTGTAAATAAGGTTCCGTCTGAATAATTTCTGCAATTACTTCTCGGTGCGGCCACTCTTTCCCCAAGTAAGGATAACTCGAATTTCCCGGACTCACCATTTCGACTAAATTATGTCCTAGAGCACCTCCCAGCGGCCACATATGAAACAACATCGCCAGTGTTGCTAAGCCCATTGTACCCCAGCGAATTTGCCTTCCCCATCTTTGGGGCCACATAGTCAAAAAGTATGCTAAGAAAATTGATAAAACTGGTAAATAGGGCACAACATAGCGACCGTCTTTATTAATGTTGACCGAATTAATCAGATAAGCTCCTACCCAAAAAATAGCCAGCCACCCACAGGAATTAAGCTGAAAACTTGACCCCAGATGCCCTCGATGTCGCCAATAATAAAGTAGCAATCCGACTAAGGGAATGAGTAACAGCGGCCAAGAAACCTGTTCTGGTAAGTGTTGACCGTAGTAAATCCAAGCATTGATTGTATTGAGCGCTGGGTCTCCTTCGGCGATGGCAGAATCGAAAGTTGCCCGTTTTCCCCCGGTCAAAATTAACAACCAATTCGTTTTTGCCCAAGGTCCAAATACTGCCAGTGATAGTAATAAAGCACCGACTAATTGAGCTAATCTTCCCCAAGCTTTTTGTCGGAAAGTGCCGACAGCTAACCAGACAATGGGGGTAAATAGAAATAATACGGTGGTGTGTTTGGCGAGGATGGATAAACCGAGAGAAATGCCGCTTGCGATCGCCCAAAAGTAAGATGAGATAGAAAGAGACGAAACTTTTCCCTGTTTGGGAGAATTCATCCGCCTATTTCCATCAACATCCCTGTCATAGGTGACTTCTTCCCTCAAGGTACTCTGAGCTAAGTCGAAGGACTCTCTGGCTTCAGAAGCCTTCCACATTGTCAGACAAAAGAAAGTCAAAGTAATCGCAGCAGTGACAGGATAGTCGAGTAAAAATTGCAAGCGGAACCGATATAATCCTGGTAAAACTACACAAATTGCAGCGGCCCACAAACCGACTTGCCGATTAAATAATTGGACGCTCAGACAGTAAACTGAAACCAGGAGAATGGCACTAAATAATAAAAAAACTAAGGTTGCTTCATCGGGCCGAGTCCCAAATATACGCAAAAACGGCACTGTGGCAATAAAAATTAAGGGCGGAATTTTGGTGGAAAGTAGCCAGAAGTTGGTCCACCATTCTCCCGATAACCATTGGGGATGTTGGAGTACCTGTAAGTAATTCAGGGTGCTGGTGAGGTATTCTGCTTGATCCCAGGCGGGGACAGAGCGATCGAAGGTGAACCAGAGGCGATCGCTCATCGCCCCCACCAGCCAAATTAGGCCGAGGACTAGCAGACTGTTGTCCCCATTGCCCCGATGTTGCCGTGCCATTGCGATTTTGGGTTTTAAGTTGCAGCTTTTAGCTTACAGGCGGGGGGGTTCCCGCGCGATCGAATTTTTTTTTAGAAAACTACTTGCTAATTCCATATCTCTGTGTTACGGTAGTTAAGCATGAAAAAAACGCCGGGATAGCTCAGTTGGTAGAGCAGTGGACTGAAAATCCACGTGTCACGAGTTCAAGTCTCGTTCCTGGCATATGAGTATTTTGTTTAAATCATTGTTAACGGTTCACCGTTAATAGTTACCAATGGTTAATGACCCTTTGACTAGGTGGCGCTTGGTCCATCCCTAGGCGCTTCCTGAGCGTAGTCCAAGAGTCCTTGGACTACGCATTGCTGTTGACTAATAACTATAACACTACAAAAATTGTGCCGTGATATCGGAATTAACCAGAGTATTCGCGCACAGAATTCCTGATGCGGCCACCGCAGGTACGCCAATTCCTGGCATGGTACTGTCTCCTACTCGATACAAACCTTTGACTGGTGTTTGTGGACCGGGAAATGTGCCTTTGCCGGCGGGGATTCCAGGCCCATAAGTACCTTGATATCGGTGCAAAAATCGGGCGTGGGTTAGGGGTGTGCCGATCGACTCTAGGACAATTCGCCTCCGCAAATCCGGTATAATTTTTTCTAGAGCTTTGAACAGAGATTGCGATCGCTCTTGCTTTTTCTGTTGATATAATTCCCCATATTCCCAACCTTCGTAGGGTTCCAGTGTATAAGCATGAATGGCGTGATGTCCCGGCGGTGCGAGATTGGCATCCCAAACCGTAGGAATCGAAATCATGCAAGTATTTCCGGGTACTGTAATATCAATGTTACTGTCATGGACAACGACGTGATGCCCAGTCAAACCTGCGAGTCCTTCAGCTTTAATACCTAAATGCAGGTGCATGAAACTTTCTACCGCTGGCGTTGATAAGGCAATTTGGCGATAATTTTTTGGTAAATCTTCTGGTGATAGCAACTTGGTATAAGTATCCCAGATTGTCGCATTGGAGATGGTAATTGGTGCGCGGATAATTTCGCCATTTTGCAAGCGAACACCAGTTGCTCTCCCCGATTCAACTAAAATTTGCTCGACTGGTGTTCCCAGGCGCAACTTTCCCCCCCAGCGCTGCAAGCCTCGGACTAAAGCATCGACGATCGCACCACTGCCGCCGACGGGATATTCTATAACTGAGCGCGATCGTTCCCCAATCATAAAAGCGATTTCCGGCGCGACAGTTCCCTCCGCCTTCAAGCCAGACAGCAAAAAGCACTCCAAATCGATCAAACGTCGCACCCAAGGGTCCCTCACATCCCTATCCATCAACACACCCGCAGCACCTCCTATCACCCCTACAAGCGGCAGCAATTTCAGCATAGATGGCCAGTACCGAAACAGCAAAACAGGTATTAACTGCCAATCAGCTCTAAGCGCCACAGCCGGAATTCCCCGCAAAGCTTCATATAAAACTAATAAATTTTGTTGGAATTGCTGCAATTCCTTCGCGCCTTGTGGTGTAAACTCAGCTACAGCATCTAAGTATTTTTTTCCATTAGCATAAACTGGCAAACTTCCCTCTGGAAAATGATAATGCCCCAAGGGGTCGTAGGGAATTGTGGCGATGGATTCCTCCAAAATCTCCAACACTTGTCGCAAAGGATTGAGGGACTGGGGGTCAGTCAAACCACAATAAAAAGAAGGTCCCGAATCAAAATGAAATCCCCGGCGCGAAAAACTGTGAGCCGCACCACCGGCTATGGTATGACTTTCGCACACAAGTACCCGCTGACCGTAGCGAGCTAGCATTGATGCCGCGACTAAGCCGCCAATGCCACTCCCAATTACAATTACATCAAAGTCTGGCATCTTTTAAATGTGGTATAATTTTATTGTTTCTTGGTAATTGTTGACAGGGTATTTTTTGGAGGTAGAAAACTATGAAACCTTTATCTATTTTAGATGAGGTTGTTCGCGAGTTGGAACAAGATGTCAATATCTCGCGGATTAAAAGAATAATATTTTTCGCGTGCAAAGAATATTGGGAAAACGATGTCGGAAAACTAGGTAACACAGATTTAGGTATTCTGATCCAAGAATTATGTACCAAATATAGCACTTTAGAAGATATTGAGACAGTTTTAAATATTATAGTTTCTAAAGTCAACAAAAAAGCAGAGTACGCTTTAGTGGCAGACCTCATCATCTGTCAACTGAGTAGGCTGTATGAATTTGAAGACATGACCAATTTAGAAACAAACATATCTAGATTTGGCGGTGAGAGTCTGCCGGCATTTCAAGAGGAATTTAGTGCGGAAATCCCAGGTAGCAACGAAACAGAAAGAAACCCCGGAATTTTATTTGATGTCAGACAAAAAATATTGCAGCAAACAAATCCGCTGAGGGCGAAAATACTAATTTTTTCGAGTCTTTATCATGAATTTACTTTTAGCGATCGCGACTGGTTGCTGCTGAAAAGCCAAGAACTAGATACCCTGCTGCGACAACTGTTTAACGTCTGTCCCACCCTAGGAGAACTCGAATCTCAATTGTACAGAACTGCGAGCACTCTGGAAAACACAGATGAAAATGACCAAACAGCTAGCGTCATTATCCAAGCGATGAATCCTTGTTACGCCAAAATAGAACCTGAATCACCAAATATTTCTAGGGAAGAGGTGGCGGGAGAAGATTACGATCAGACGCACTTAATCAATAATATTTATGAAGATAACAAGCAGAGTAACGGCACAAAAGATTATTTTGAAGCTGGCGATATTACTCACATGATTGAATCTTCTCCCATTCAGTATGCTTCTAACTCCCCGGATAGTTACTTCGTGACCGGAATCGGAGAAAATTCACCAGTTCAGCAAACCGAAATAAACACTAATAATTCGCCGATTAATTTTCAACAGGAATTGAAAAAGACTTCATCGAATGAAGAAAATCAGGCTACTGCGGGAAGTTATATTTCCCCTGAGAATAGTATAAATATTAGCGAATCTATCAAACAAAAATTGGGCTTAGAAGAAGAAATTAAATCCTTAGTAATTCAAAGTGCTAACTCCGCTACGGCCAAAATAGAAAACATATTCAGTGATTTAGAATCGGCTCTGAATCGACAGTTTTCAACAGAAAGTGTAGAGGAGCGCTTGTACTGGAAATATAAAATTCTCAGAGATTATGTAGGAGAAGTTCAGGGGTTTACCTATAAATTAATGAAAATTTTGAGCGACTTGGAGTCAAAAGAAAGGGGACAATTTACTTCTGAAAGAGCCGAGGATTTTGACGGTAATGTTTCGCAACCAGAATCAAATAAATCTAGCCAAAAACCCAGCCAGCAGCAGCTACTGGAAATGGCAAGACAAGGAAATCCCAAGGCGATCGCCACCTTAATCAATCAATTGCTACAGCCTCAAGGAATTACGGCTACAGCGGGATTTAAAGACGGTTGGCTCCACATCATTTTGGACTCAGCCCCCGTCGCACCAAATCAACAAAATACTGCGACCTATATTTACAAAAAACTTTGTACTTTAAAATCGAAGTTTCTCCATAAAGTGAAAATTCACGGGCGACAGCTAGGTAACAAAAGTGTAGTCTGGACTCAAGATTTTGTCAGTAAAATGAATTAGTCATAAAATCTGCCAATAATTCCACGCATACATCCACTAAATTTGCCCGTAAAAATCCAATTCCCGAAATACCAAATTACCAGATTTTAGTCACTCAATTAACCAGCACCAAATATGAATGCTAGCGAATTATTAAGACGATATACATCAGGTGAAATTGATTTTGAAGGTATGAATCTGAGAGGTGTCTATCTAAGTGGTGCCGATTTAATAGGTGTGAATTTAAGCAGCGCCGACTTATCGGGTGCAAACTTAGCAATGGCATATCTGAGTAGAATTAACCTTCAACGTGCAAATTTAACCAAGGTCAAATTTGGCGGTGCTAACTTGAATCAGGCAAATCTAAGTTCAGCAAATTTGTCCGATGCAGACTTTCACGGAGCTACTTTACAAAATGCTGACTTTCGCAGAGCCAACATATGTTTGGCTATCTTAATCGATGCAAATTTGACTGATGCGGATATGCGAGGTGTCAATTTGCAAGGTGCAGATATGCGCGGTGCGTGCTTGCGGGGTGCAAATTTGCGGAAGGAGCAGCGAGTTTTTGATGGAGCAAATTTGCGGGGTGCAAATTTGCAAGGTGCCGATTTGCGCGGAGTCAATTTACAGGGTGCTGATTTGACTAAAGCAGATCTAAGTCGAGCCAATTTGACTGAAGCTTCTCTCCGAGAGGCAAATTTGAGTCAAGCAAATTTGAGCGAAGCTATTTTGGACAATGTATTTTTGACTGACACAAATTTGACTGAGACCAATTTTTCCTGGGCTGTAATGACAAATGCCAAGTTAGAAAGAGCTATATTAATAGATGCTGAATTCGCAGGCGCTAACTTACATGGTGCTTTTCTTCCTGATGTTAAATTGAACAATGCTAGTTTAATTATGGCGAATTTGAGTCGAGCTAATTTGGTGAGGGCGGATTTGAGTCGTGCTAATTTCAATCAGGCAAATTTAACTGAAGCCGATTTGACTGATACTTACATGGCTAAAACGGATTTACGGGATGTAATTTTACACCGCGCAAGTTTGATTAGGGTAGATTTGAGCACTGTTAATTTAGCCGGGGCGAAGTTTCGGGGTACAATCATGCCGAATGGAGAAATTAATGGGTAAATTTTTGGGAATGGGGAATTGGGAATTGGACATTGGGAATTGGAGAGCCTGATATTAGTTTGAGTCATTGATTATGGTAAATTACAGAACTGTTTTTTTGTTCAATAGCTTAACTTTACTGCTGGTTGGGCTAGTGACTTTGTGTCTGAGTTTATTCGGTTATTCGGTAAAAGGGCTATTTTTTCCGCCTTGTCTTGCGACATATCCGGGTGCGGGTTTCTTATTTCTGATGTTTCAAATGCTGTTTTATTTCTCTGTGATGATTTGCGTTTTTAGCTTTGGTTTGCTAAGAATTACTCAACCGAATCGTCCCGAAAATCAGTTTATTTTAGGTTCAGCCCTAGTTACGGGATTTTTCCTGTTCAATGAAGTTTTCCGCACCCACGTTCACCTCGGACGCGCTGGCTTTCCTAAAATTATAATAGTTCTTATCTACGCTGTTGCTGCCGCAGCTTATGGATTAACTTTTAGAAGGCAAATCAAATCAACGCCTTACTTTTTGTTAGCAAGTGGCGTGGGTTTATTATTGTTGGCTTTTTTTGCGGAAGCATGGCCGTTGAAAGATGAGGTAATTTCCAGTTTGGTTGAGGGTATTCCTAAGTTGTTAAGTGGGGTCAATATTGCGCTTTATTTTTGGTTTGTTTGCCAGGGTTTGATACTGCGATCGCTCAAATTTTATAACAAGACATCAAATCCCGAATTAAGTAAGTTTAATTAGAGCGGGGCGGGTTTACGAGATCGTTAGTTTTTCACATAGACAGTTGGTGAAACCCGCCCCTACATGATTGGATAATCGGCTTAAAACAAAAAGTATCGCTGCGCCATTGGTAAAATATTTGCAGGTTCGCAAATCAGCAATTCTCCATCCGCCCTCACTTCATAGGTTTCTGGATCGACTTCCATTGTGGGCAAATAATCGTTGAGTTTCATGTCTCTTTTAGTAATTTGTCGCGTGCCCGAAACTGCTACTGTTGGCTTTTGTAAACCTAGCTGTGCGGCAATATTGCGATCGCACGCAGCCTGAGAAACAAACGTCAGACAAGTAGCCCCGATCGCACCGCCAAAACTACCAAACATCGGCCGCATATGCACCGGCTGTGGCGTAGGAATGCTGGCGTTAGCATCTCCCATCTGCGAATAGGCGATCGCCCCTCCCTTAATCACCATCTCCGGTTTCACCCCAAAAAATGCCGGTCTCCACAAACACAAATCCGCCAATTTCCCCTCTTCAATAGAACCAACATACTGACTAATTCCATGAGTAATCGCCGGATTAATCGTGTATTTTGCAATATACCGCTTAGCCCGAAAATTATCATTTTCTCCCTCCATTCCCCCCCATTGATAAGGGGGAGTTATTTCAGATCCCCCCCCTTGATAAGGGGGGGTTAGGGGGGGTAAAATTCCCCCTTGATAAGGGGGGGTTACTCCTAATTTCCCCCCTTGATAAGGGGGGGTTAGGGGGGGTAAATTACCACGCTGCACTTTCATTTTATGTGCCGTTTGCCAAGTCCGAATAATCACTTCCCCAACCCTTCCCATCGCCTGAGAGTCCGAAGAAATCATACTAAAAGCACCTAAATCGTGCAAGATATCCTCAGCAGCAATCGTTTCTCTTCTAATTCTCGATTCAGCAAAAGCCACATCTTCAGGAATACTTCGATCCAAATGGTGACACACCATCAACATATCTAAATGTTCTTCCAAAGTGTTGACAGTATAAGGGCGAGTCGGGTTAGTTGACGAGGGCAAAACATTAGCTTGGCCGCAAACTTTGATAATATCCGGCGCGTGTCCACCGCCTGCACCTTCAGTGTGATAAGTATGGATTGCTCGATTCTTGAAAGCGGCAATTGTTGCTTCTACAAATCCTGCTTCGTTGAGAGTATCGGTGTGAATTGCAACTTGCACGTCGTATTCGTCAGCTACACTTAAACAAGTATCAATTGTTGCTGGTGTAGTTCCCCAATCTTCGTGCAATTTTAAACCCATGGCACCGGCCAATACTTGTTCAATTAATGCTTGGGGTTGACTGGTATTTCCTTTACCTAAAAATCCTAAATTGACGGGAAAAGCATCCGCAGCTTGCAGCATTCGGGACATATGCCAAGGTCCGGGAGTGCAAGTTGTGGCGTTTGTACCCGTTGCAGGGCCTGTACCACCGCCGATCATGGTAGTGATTCCAGAGGCGATCGCCACTTCAATTTGCTGCGGACAAATAAAGTGAATGTGAGTGTCAATTCCCCCCGCAGTCAGAATCATGCCTTCGCCAGCAATTACTTCTGTACCAGGTCCAATAATAATATCTATTCTGTCTTGAATATAAGGATTTCCGGCTTTACCAATCTTGTAAATTTTGCCTTCTTTAATCCCAACATCTGCTTTAACAATGCCCCACCAATCTAATATTAAAGCATTAGTAATTACCGTGTCAACAGCGCCGTCAGCATTAGAAATTGGGGATTGTCCCATACCGTCGCGGATGACTTTCCCGCCACCAAATTTGACTTCATCGCCGTAGGTTGTGAAATCTTGTTCAACTTCAATGAATAATTCAGTATCCGCTAACCTGACGCGATCGCCCACAGTCGGCCCAAAAGTTTCCGCATAAGCGCGGCGATCCATTCTGTAACTCATATTAATTAGCTCCTCACTGAATTATTTGTTATTTGCACAATTTTGTTGACAAGAGTCTAATAAACATCTCCCAAAAACCCTGTGAAGAACAGGCAGGATGCCTGTTCTACAATAATTATGGGAGATGTCTAATAGTCTCTCATCCATCTAACTCACCATTCACTTTTCCATTAAAGCCGTAGACTTCACGACTACCAACAAAAGGTACTAATTGCACTTCTCTTTCATCTCCCGGTTCAAATCTAACTGCTGTACCTGCGGGAATATCCAATCGCATTCCTTTTGCTTGTTCTCGATTAAATTCTAATGCTTCGTTAGCTTCATAAAAATGGTAGTGGGAGCCGACTTGGATGGGTCTGTCGCCTGTATTTCCTACCAGCAACCGGACTGTTTCACGCCCTGCATTTAGTTCTATTTCACCTGCTAAAACAATCATTTCTCCGGGAATCATCTTTTCCTCCTGTGAGTTTATGAGTTAATTTTTTAACGGATCGGATCGTGTACTGTAACGAGTTTAGTTCCATCAGGAAAAGTCCACCTGGACTTCATGCACCATTTCTGGTATCCCTTCCATCACATCTTCCCGCGTCAGGAGAGTTGTGCCATAACTCATTAAATCAGCGACGGTGAGGCCATCTCTGGCTCCTTCTAAAATGGCGGCGGAAATGTAGGCTAGTGCTTCTGGATAGTTTAATTTTAAACCTCTTTGTTTCCGGCGCTCTGCTACTAGGGCGGCAGTGAAAATCAGCAGTTTGTCTTTTTCTTGGGGGGTGAGTTGCATTGTTATTCTGGTGAGTGCGATCGAATTATTTACTATAATTAAACTAGGATTCAATTATTTTTTCAAGTTCAACTATCAAGAATGGTAAATCATCGGTAATGACATCCCAAACTATATCTAAGTTTACCTCGAAGTAAGCGTGAATCAAGCGATTCCTCATACCGATGACTTGTGACCACGGGATTTGTGGTAATTCCTTTTGACGGTCTGTACTGATGCGAGAAGCAGCCTCGCCGACAATCTCAATACACTTGACTAAGGATAATGTTAACATTCGGTTAGTGTCAAGATCCTTCCTGTTTGTGTTTGCAGAAAATAATACAGCTTCTTTGGCCGCATTCAGCATATGATGCAGACGAGTATTATTATCTATGAACATACAACACCTGTGCTGAATCAAGAACTTTTTGTCGAAAATATTTACTCAATTCTTCCGGTGTTCGCAAATCTACTTGGCGTCCTAACATTTCTGTTAGCTCAATTTCCATAGTGACTATCCGCCATCCGATTTTGTTTCCTGGGATAAATTCTACCAGCAAGTCAATGTCACTGTCGGGTCTAAAGTCGCTTCGCAGGATTGAACCGAAAAGAGAAAGTTTGGCGATCGCATTTTTCTGACAAAACTCAGCTATCTGGTCATGGGGAATACTAATGGGAAGTTGTTTGTCTGGTTCTGGGGTCGTGAGTTGCATTTTATTTACTATAGTTAGGATGGCAACTATACATTAAAACTCAAATGTATTCCTATTTTATCCAAACGCGCGGCAAACAGCAAGGGCGTTCTGAAAAAGATAAGCGCAGCAAGTGCCAAATGCTGACAAACCAGTCTCTAGCTGCGGTGGTGGATGTACCGCGATATCGGCACAGCAAACCGTTAGGAATACGAGTCACACCGATGGTACAATTCCCAGGGTAAATTGTTGCCTCAGATGGCAAAGCTCGTACTTTTTCTACGAGTTCTGCTGTGACGGTTTCGCCAACCCAAGCGAGGGTGGCAACTACGGGTTTTCCTGCTAAACCGTGAGGACTTTCGAGCATGGTTTCTCCACCTTTGAGCAATTGTCTGTCAATCCATAAGGGGCTGTTTTGTTGCCAGATTTCGGTGTACGATCGCCATTTTCCAGACAAGAATTTTTCGCCCCTAGCACTGCGTCCAAATCGGGTAATTTCCCACAGTAAAATAGTCGCTTTTGGTGCTAATTCTACCCGCAAGTTTTGCTGATACATTGCGCCATCAAAAACGATTGTTTCCTGTGGTAGCCATTCTAAATTAGCACCTAGTTCTAGTTTTATGTCAATATTTTGTTGCGATTCTAGTCCGTTACTGCGATAGATTTTAGCAGCAGCAGCGCTGGTAATCAAGGCTTTGGCGTTGGGTTGGAGGTGAAAATGACTCGAAAGCCGATCGCCCCCCACAACTCCTCCAGCCGTGTGTAAAATGACACTGTGACAAATCTCTTTACCTTCAGGATAGAACGGGCGCTGCACTTTCAGGGGCGCTTGCATTTGATTTTGGATGATTTGAGTTGAGCCGTCGCGGTTAGCATAGACTAAGTTTAGACGGCCGTGCCATCCATTTTGAATGTTATTTGTAGGTTCTTCAGTCGAGTTTTGAATCACAGATTTTTAGAATTAAAGAATAGACATTATCACAAATATACTATTACTACCCGCACCCGCTACTCCCCGTAGGGACACTCCAAGAGCCCATTGGTGTCAACTTAACGTCAAACCTATTCACAGACTGCTGTTTGACTATTAACTTCGATCCCCCCTAACCCCCCTTAAGAAGGGGGGGACAAGATTCTTCTCAAAGTCCCCCTTCTTAAGGGGGATTTAGGGGGATCTAGACTTGGCGTAAAACCCAGATTTTTCAAGAGGATTTTAGTCTTAAGTTGACACTAATGGGCATTGCCGTGTCCCTAGGGGGATACCCTGTAACAATAATATTCGATCCCCCCTAACCCCCCTTAAGAAGGGGGGGACAAGATTCTTCTCAAAGTCCCCCTTCTTAAGGGGGATTTAGGGGGATCTAGACTTGGCGTAAAACCCAGATTTTTCAAGAGGATTTTAGTCTTAAGTTGACACTAATGGGCATTGCCGTGTCCCTAGGGGGATACCCTGTAACAATAATATTCGATCCCCCCTAACCCCCCTTAAGAAGGGGGGGACAAGATTCTTCTCAAAGTCCCCCTTCTTAAGGGGGATTTAGGGGGATCTAGACTTGGCGTAAAACCCAGATTTTTCAAGAGGATTTTAGTCTTAAGTTGACACTAATGGGCATTGCCGTGTCCCTAGGGGGATACCCTGTAACAATAATATTCGATCCCCCCTAACCCCCCTTAAGAAGGGGGGGACAAGATTCTTCTCAAAGTCCCCCTTCTTAAGGGGGATTTAGGGGGATCTAGACTTGGCGTAAAACCCAGATTTTTCAAGAGGATTTTAGTCTTAAGTTGACACTAATGGGCATTGCCGTGTCCCTACGGGGATACCCTGTAACAATAATACAAGATAGCAGATTATACTAATTAATATGCGTTTTAAATTATCCTCCCATGCCAGCCACCCCTGAAAGCCTCCAGAAATTCGTTACCTACTGCCAACAACACATTACAGGCGATGAAAAAGGACAAGCACAAGTATTTTTAGACCGCTTCTTTCGCGCGTTCGGTCATGAAGGGGCATTAGAAGCTGGTGCAACCTATGAGGAACGCATCGAAAAAAGCAGCAAAAAAGGTCAAATGGGATTTGCTGATTTGGTGTGGAAAAAGCACGTTTTGATTGAAATGAAAAAGCGCGGCGAAGATTTGACTAAAAGAGAACACCGCACCCAAACAGAACGCTATTATATTCGCCTCAAAAAAGACGATCGCCCGCGCTACGTGATGATGTGCAATTTTGACGAGTTTCACATTTACGATTTTGATGTTCAGCCAGATGAACCTTTAGACATTATATCGCTAAAGCAATTGCCAGCGCGATCGCCTGCTTTTGCTTTCATGGAATCTACCAGCCGCCGCCCCATATTCAAAAACAACCAAGTCGAGATTACCGAAAAAGCTGCTAGCAGAATGGGGATGCTGCTGGAAATGTTAATTGAACGCGGGAAAGAGCGCAAATTTGCTAAATTTAATCAGTTTCAGGCCCAGCGATTTGTGTTGCAATGCGTCTTAGCAATGTTTGCCGAAGATCGGGGACTTTTGCCGCCTGCACTCTTTACTCGCTGCGTCAAAGATTGTCTGGAAGGAGCAAGTTCTTATGATGTTTTGGGCGGCTTATTTCAAGCAATGAATCAGCAGGGAGTCACGCCAGCAGGACGTTATGAAGGAGTCGAGTATTTCAACGGCGGATTATTTTCGGAAATACACCCCATTGAACTGCAACAGGGAGAGTTGAAAATATTAGAAGTTTGTGCCGAACAAAATTGGAGTCAGGTACGCCCTTCTATTTTTGGTAATATCTTTGAATCCGCTTTGAAAACAGATAAAAAACAGCGCCGCGCCTACGGGATTCACTTTACTACTGAGGGAGACATTCGCCGCATTGTTTTGCCCACAATTAGCTATTATTGGGAAGAGCGAATTAACGCTGCAAATACCGTAGCAAAACTGCAAAATCTGCACCAAGAATTAGGTCGCTATCGCGTCTTAGATCCGGCTTGCGGTTCGGGTAATTTTCTTTATGTAGCTTATCAGGAACTGAAGCAAGTTGAAAAGTTACTTTTAGATAAGCTAAACTTGTGCGACGGTACAAGAGGTTATATGAATTTAGTCACGCCGCAGCAATTTTACGGCATGGATGTTAACTCGTTTGCGGTGGAGTTGGCGCGGGTGACGCTGATGATTGGCCGCAAAGTGGCGATCGACAATTTGGGATTGAAAGAACCTTCTTTGCCTTTGGATACTTTGGATAAAAATATTGTCTGTGCTGATGCTTTATTTACTGATTGGGTGAAGGCTGACGCGATTATCGGCAATCCCCCATTTTTAGGTGGCAAGCACATGAGGATTGCCCTGGGAGATGAATATATTGACCGCGTGTTTAAACGCTTTCCTGATGTGAAAGATTCGGTGGATTTTTGTGCTTATTGGTTTCGCATTGCTCACAATAATTTAGAACTAAATGGCAGGGCTGGTTTAGTTGCTACTAATTCAATTAGTCAAGGTAAAAGTCGCGCTGCTGGTTTAGATTATGTCGCGCAAAATGGCGGTCACTTTTATGCGGCAGTTTCTACTCAGCCTTGGTCTGGCGAAGCTAAGGTTCACGTTAGTTTGATTAACTGGAGTAAGGAAAAGCCGAAAGTTTACTATTTAGATAATCTCGTGGTTTCCAGTATCAACTCTTCGCTGCAAGCTACGATTGATGTTTCTCAAGCTGCTAGGTTGTCAGTGAATTTAAATAAATGCTTTCAAGGTGTAGTTCCTAATGGTAAGGGATTTATTATTACCGAACAAGAGGCTAAGGACTGGATTCAAGCTGATTTGAATAATCAGAAAGTTATTAAACTTTTTTCAATGGGGGCGAATCTAGCTAAAAATCCTAACTGCGTACCCGATAGATGGATTATTGATTTTGATGACATGACAATAGAAGAAGCTAGCAACTATGAACTACCTTTTAATCGATTGAAATCAACTATTTCCATCGAACGCCAGAATAATCGCAATGAAGCACTAAAACTCAACTGGTGGAAATATGAAGGAAAACGCTTAGGAATGAGAACAACGATCGCACCCTTATCTAACTACTTCACTGTACCGAGAGTCTCAAAATGGGCTGTCTTCATTCCCGCTCCCGTTAGTTGGCTGCCAGGTGACTTAAATATTGTTGTTGCTTCAGAAGACTTCTACATTTTTGGCATTCTCACATCAAAGGTTCATCGCTTCTGGGTTAAAGCTCAAAGCTCAACACTTAAAGGAGACACTCGATACACGAATACCACCTGCTTTGAAACTTTCCCATTTCCCCAGACACCGACTTGTCAATTAGTAGAGGAAATTCGGGGAACTGCGGTGGAATTGCACGAATACCGCACGCAACAAATGTCAGCGAAACAGTGGGGAATTACTCAACTTTACAATAAGTTTTTTGAAGAGCCAACAAGTCAGCTCTTTAAACTCCATGCTAAGCTCGATCGCCAAGTAATCCAAGCTTACGGATTTACTGATATTGACAATATATTAGACTCATTGCTGGCATTAAATCTAGAACTAGCAGAAACCGAAAAACAAGGCGAGCCAATAGTTGGGCCCACGGCCCCAAATGAAGGCAATTGAGGAAACGGCAATGCCGTTGCCCTACCCCAAAACATCGATCGGACACACCCCCGGCCCCTCTCTAGAGGGGAGTTAGATACGACACACCCCCGGCCCCTCTCTAGAGGGGAGTTAGATACGACACACCCCCGGCCCCTCTCTAGAGGGGAGTTAGATACGACACACCCCCCGGCCCCTCTCTAGAGGGGAGTTAGATCGGACACACCCCCGGCCCCTCTCTAGAGGGGAGTTAGATCGGACACACCCCCGGCCCCTCTCTAGAGGGGAGTTAGATACGACACACCCCCGGCCCCTCTCTAGAGGGGAGTTAGATACGACACAGCCCCGGCCCCTCTCTAGAGGGGAGTTAGATCGGACACACCCCCGGCCCCTCTCTAGAGGGGAGTTAGATACGACACACCCCCGGCCCCTCTCTAGAGGGGAGTTAGATTCGACACACCCCCGGCCCCTCTCTAGAGGGGAGTTAGATCGGACACACCCCCGGCCCCTCTCTAGAGGGGAGTTAGATCGGACACACCCCCGGCCCCTCTCTAGAGGGGAGTTAGATATGACACACCCCCGGCCCCTCTCTAGAGGGGAGTTAGATCGGACACAGCCCACTTACCAAGGACTTCCAACCATCACAAAAGCTGACCAATAAAAAGGATGGGACAACTTTGTATCTGCAAAACCTTGCAGCGACGGTGGTAAATCCACCCCTCCACCCCGACTCGAACCCCGCAATTGACCACCCTCCAAACGCACATCTCCTCGCAACATCGCAATTTGCGCTTTGCGCAGGGCGGCCGCCTTAATTGGCGCAGTCTTCAACTGTTGATAAAATTCACTCATCAATCCCAAAGTACCTTCATCACTCACATACCACAAACTCCCCAAGGCCGTTTGCACCCCAGATTGTACCGCCAATCCCCCAAAACCTAACTCCGCTTCCTCATCTCCCACCGCAGTGCGACAAGCACTCAAAACCAATAAATTTACCTGGGGATCGTTCAATCTCAACTGTCGTAATTGATCGAGTTGCAGTCGGCTATTCCACAACTGAATAAAAGAATTACTTGGTAATCCTGGTTTAAATTCGCCGTGAGTAGCTAAGTGAATAACTCCAAAGGGCCGACTTTGATGCTGTTGCCTCAAATTCTCCAAAGTAAAGCCCTCATTCAGAAAACTAATTCCCGGCCAATCTCTGGAAATAGCCGCTATTTCAGCAGGAACTGCCGGCAAAGGTTTCAACTCAGAAAATTGTGACGCACCCATGGCTAAAACCTGAAGGTTTCTAATATCAATGTAACGAGTATCGGTTAAACTAACGCTGGGAATTAGACTGATATTGTAATTTTCCACCAAAAATTGCTGTCCGTCGTGCAAAGCCGAAAAAGGAAAGCCTCGCAATCCTTTATCAGCGATGAATGAGATTGTATCAATTCCCCGCTCTTTTAAAGTTGGTTGTAAAGGAGCAATTATCCACTGATAAAGTTGTTGGGCATAGGGGAGATAACTGGTAGTTCCTCGCGCACCCGGTTTGGTAATTTCTTCCCGAAATTTACTGACAAGTTGCATCAGTTCTTTGTGGTTAGCTTGTGGCACAGTTTGGTGAATGACAGAACCTGAAGCTGTCACCAAAACTAAATCTAATTTTTCGGATCGGGAAAAGAGATAAATAAAACTGGGTTTAATACCGGTTTCTGCGGAGAGGGCTGCTAATTTTTTTTGAGTTGCTTCGGTGGAGATTAGTTCGTCTTCAATGTCGGGGAAGTTTAGGCCGAAATATTGTTGGTATTCTTGGCTGAAAGATTTGTCTAGTAAAGCTATACCTTCCGAGACTTTTCCTTGGTCAAAGTTACTGCCGATGTTGCTGCGAAATGCTGACAGGAAGGCTAAATTTGGGGGATTTGAACCGATGAAATCTAAGATAGCTTTGGGAGGTAAGTTTTTTTCGATTCCAACTATCATTTGTCGCGGTGCTTCTATGTTTCGCAAAATGATGTTTTGATTTAGCAGTTGTTCTGGTGTCAAGGGTTGGTTTGGCCCTGGAAAGAGCGATGAAAATCTATTTAATGGTGTTAGTGGTGTTAGTGATGTTGGCGGTATTTGCGGTGTTAGTGGTATTTGCGGTATTATTGGTATTTGCGGTATTATTGGTATTTGCGGTATTAGTGGTATTTCCGGTATTAGTGGTATTTGCGGTATTATTGGTATTTCCGGTGTTATTGGTATTTGCGGTATTACTGGTATTTGTGGTGTTGGTGTTGGTGGAATAATATTAACATTGCCAGAATCGATCGCTGCGGCACTACCGTTAATTCTGGCATCTCCGATCGCAAAAGGCGTTGGCGGGTTAGTATTAGCGCCACCGTGATTAATAGTAACGGAACCTTGTCGATTAGCACCAACAGTTGAGATGCTAACAGGAGTACCGTTTTGGTTTAAAAAAGCATTGGTGATTCGCACAAAACCCGGAGTGCCGATCGCCACCGTACCTCCAGTCGCATTAATCGATGCTACACTAATATCATTGCGAGCATTCAGATTCACCGTAGCAGCGCGATCGCCCCCAACAGCATTAACATCTATACGCCCTACTGTGATTTGCCTTCCCGCTAAAACCCCCACAGTCTCCGTAGCATTTATATTACCAGTAGTAACACTCCCCCTGGTGCTGTTAACATCAACTGCAACTCCCCGCAAAATTCCCGCATTTACATCGCCTGCTGCGGTTAAATTTACATTTCTAGTTGCGGTAGTATTGGCAGTTTCAAGACTTCCAGAATCACTCTTAACATTAACTCTAAGTCCCTGCAAAATTCCTGATTTTACATTACCGGAAGCAGCAACATTAATATTTCCAGTTGTCACACTATTGCCGATCGCAATTCTGCCCCCATCGCTACTGACATCAACTGCCGCCCCCTGCAAATTGCCGATATTTAAGTCCCTGGATGCTCTCACAGCAATGGTGGCGGCGGGAGCATTGATGGAGGGCGTAGCAATGTTAGTTTGAGCATCCAGATTGACTGTGGGAATGAAATTTTGTGCAACAGGATTAACAGTTACCACCCCAGTATTAATTAGTTGTCTGGCTAAAATTCTGACATCACCAGTAGTAGCGATCGCCCCCGTGGTGACATTGCCCGTATTGCTGGTAGCATTGACAGTAGCAGCATTAAGATTACCTACCGTTAAGTTCCTAGAAGCGGTCAAACTGATATTTGTAGTTGCTGCAATATCCACTGGTATAGTATTAGGGACTATGACATTAGGATCGCTCAAAACTCCCAATTCCCCGGAGTTACTAGCAATATCAACCTTAGTGCCCTGTAAATTCCCAAAATTCACATTTCCAAAAGCTCTAAGTTCGATCGCCCCAGAATTCCCAGTATCGATCGCCTCCGTGACTATACTACCCCCACTGCTGTTGAAACTCACATTACCATTTACATCAGCACGGGAAATGTCATTTGTCAATATAATATTATCAGCAGCCTGAATATTAATTGTCGAACTAGAAGTCAATCGGCCACCAACCACCACACCCTGTCCGCTTTCGATCTTAATTTCTCCACCATTAATATCTCTAGTTGCGACAGTTCCCGGAGCAGACAAACTAACCAGCCCAGCAGCAGAAATATTATCTACAATAATTAATGGATTCGAGTTAATAATCCCCGGATTAAATATAGCCTCCTCACCTAAAGAAGTAGTTTCATTATCATCAAAACTCCCCTCAACAGCATTAGGAACATTCGGAGTATTAGCCAAATTCCGAACTCCAGCCCGCAAAATCAATGCCGGAGTCCTAGTTAAAATAGCAATATCCGAATCAGCACTAACATTGCCAATATCGAGAGCAGTATCCGGGCCAGTAATTGTAATATCCTGGGCCACAATACTTCCCTTCGCCTCCACTTTCAGCGAAACACCCGTATAATCTCCAAAAAAAACATCAGCCTCAGAACTAATAATCGGGTCAAATAAACTCACGAAAGTTCCCGCCATTCCTGACAGATTCCGAATTGAAAAATTGCCACCAGAAACAAAGTGAGCATCCCCAGAAATCACACCATTACTAACTAAAGTCAAAGCGCCGCCCGCCTGAAATTGGGGAGCCAGAGCCAAAGCACCGATCGCATTTTGAGTCAGAATATCGATAGTGCGATCGCCCTGAATGTATAAATTACCCCCAGCCTGAACCAAAAACGGATGCGTCGCACTGTCACGCACTTGCGCAGCATTTCCCGCGGTCAAAGTCAAGTTACCAGTTGTGTATAATTGAACCCCATCTAATGTGAGATTATTAGCAGCCCAGAGGCGAGCATTTGCCGCGGTTAAATCAGAAATTGGGGTAAGATTGCTTCTAGCGATCGCCACATCCCCCGAATTCACCTGCAAACCAGAGCCCACAAGTCGCACCGTACCATCAGTGGCCACAGCAACACCAGTCGCACCATTATTCACACCGCTACCAGTCAGCAACTGCGGCAAAGACAGAGGATTTGCAACCAAGGGAGAATTCGGTAAATTGCCACCAGTAGCAATTTCTAAACTCAACAAATGCCCTGGTTGACTAATGCGAATCGCATTTCCAGTTCCCACACTAGCAACAGTAATGTTACCTCCTGGTGCCGACAAATTCCCCGTACTAATCACAGTACCGCCCAACAAAGCCAAACTTTGGCCAGGTGCCACAGCCAAATTACCAACATTCACAATACTTCCCGGTGAAGCCACCCCAAAATAAAAACTATTAGGAGTACCAACTAGCGTGCTAAAATCGTTTACGCCCGTAGCATTAAACCAATTAGAACCCAAACCAACCCCAGTAGCAGTAGTCGCAGTGAAAGACGCCGGCACATTCAAACTGGCGTTCGGACCAAACACCATCCCCGCAGGATTAATTAAAAAAAGATTAGAGTTGCCACCAGTGACAGTAATTAAACCATTAATTAGGGAAGCATCCCCGCCAGAAATGCGACCTAATATATTTTGAATCGCTGGATTGGTCAAAAAATTAGCAACCTGACCTTCCGGGATACCGAACTTCTGAAAACTATGAAACAGATTCGCCCCGTCCCCCGACAAACTGCCACCACCAATATCGTAGCGGTTGTCAGTGCGGGTAACATTAGTGCCAGTACCGTCAGCCGCTGGGATGACTGTTTGGGCTTGGGCGAAAGTATTAAAAATTAACAAAGAAAACGGACAAATAAATAGCCAGACCTTTTTAATCTTTAAGTTGGCATTTTTCATAGCATCTAGGTCCGATCGCGATTCTCTTAAATTATGACATCTGCCAACAACATACCTCTAAAAAATAGATTAACTCGTCCATGACAATTCCCCAAATCAAAAGCTTGTACACAGACGGCGCTTGTTCCGGCAACCCAGGCCCAGGCGGCTGGGGCGCAGTGGTTTGCTTCGCCGATGGCAACTGTCACGAACTCGGAGGTGCACAGTCCCAAAGTACCAATAACCGCATGGAAATGCAGGCTGCGATCGCCGCGTTGGAGTTTTTTGCCAATTCCGGTCAAACCGAAACAGTCACCCTTTACACCGACAGCGAGTATGTTAAAAACGGTATCACCAAATGGATTCAAGGCTGGAAAAACAAAGGCTGGAAAACTTCCACAGGCAAAGATGTCGTCAATCAAGACCTCTGGCACCTGCTAGACAAGCTGAATTCCCGGCAAGTGAAGTGGGAACACGTCCGGGGTCACTCTGGCGATTTCTATAACGATAGATGCGACCAAATCGCCCGCAGCTTTTCGCAGAATCTCGTTCCCGAACTGCAACAACAAAAAGGGGTTGGGGCAGACACGGGGGCACTGCCCCTACAGTCGGAAAACACAAATGTTTCAGATGAAACGGAAACAATTGGTAACAAAACGATAGAATCCTATGTCATAACTTCTGACCTTCTCATCTCCAATGCTGCCATGATGGATTCTACTGCCGATACTCTGGAGAACTTGCCCCGCGAGGTGAGGGTTCAGGACCTCCGAAACCTGATCGAAACCTTGCATATAGCCGATGAAGTTGCCACTAAAGGCTACTTGATCACAAGTTCTGAATTAGCTGACTTGATGGATGTAAATGCCAGTGCTGTTACCAGTCGTGGAGACAACTGGGTTTGGCGAAACTGGGTAGTTTCGCGGGTGCGCCGCGAGGGAAATCAAATTCTCTGGCAATTGGAACGCATAGACCACGTTAGTACAGTTGATTAATTATTAGTTATTAGTTATTAGTCAGTTGCCAGAAAGCAGAAAGCAGTGTTTCATCAAAATACTGCTTTCTGCCAGTTTTTTTTACTGCTGCGATCGCCTCTTGGTTAGACAGTCCTCGCCCGCTGATATAAAATCCTCTCTTCATCCCGATTCTGCATAGGCGAAGCATGACCGCAGACAATTTATTAGTGATAACTAAAGATTTACAGCGGTCATGCTTCGCCCCTACGAATATATTTGCCAAACACAGATGCACCCATCACCCACAGACTAACTATCATGAATTTAAAAATATTTGTAAACTGAACAACTCTATGGTATAATCGCAGATTGTGAATATTAATCAAAAGTAAAGTAACAAGCCGGGAGAAATTAAAATGACACAGCAAACCCTGCACGGAACCAGCCGCAAAAGAAAAAGAACCTCCGGTTTTCGTGCCAGAATGCGGACCGTAAACGGTCGATTGGTAATCAAAGCCCGCCGCAGCAAAGGTCGCCACCGCCTCGCAGTCTAGCACCAGACCAAGGTTCAAAACCCCGATCGCGCCCGTAGCTATGTTGCCCGAAGCAAACAGACTCAAGCACCGAAAAGACTTCAGCGCCGTTTACCGCAAAGGAATGCGCCGCAACTCCGCTCATCTGAGCTTAAGAGCTCTGCGGAAACCCAAAAGCGCGCTCAAAGCCCAACCGACAGCCGAAAAATTCTTGCAGCAGCCCACTCGCACAGGCATTTCTATCAGCCTCAAAGTGAGCAAACGCGCTGTAGTCCGCAACCGGATTAAGCGCCAGATTCGTGCTGCTTTGCGACAGTTATTGCCGCGATTAAAATTCGGGTGGGATTTAGTAATTGTGGTCCGCCCGATCGCACAAGAGTGCAATTATGCAGAAATTCTGCAAGAATTAGAGCAGTTGTTGGTAGAAGCCGAGGTACTAGATGGGAATTCGAGAGGAAGTATATTATGAGGGTGGCCCCGCCCCCGGTGACTTGATCGTTAACTTACTCCTGGCGCTGACTGTAGTGGGAATTCCCCTAGCAGTCGGAGCAATTGTCCGAGCTCTATGGCTGCGCTATCGGATCACCAGCCGTCGCGTGTCAGTCACTAGCGGTTGGATGGGTGGCGATCGCACAGATGTGATCTACTCAGATATAGTCAAGATTGTGACGGTACCACGAGGTTTTGGCACCTATGGAGACATGGTGCTGACTCTGAAAAATGGCGGTCGTTTGGAACTGAGATCGATGCCAAAATTCCGCTCTGTCTATGACTACATTAATGAAAAACTGCCCCCCGCAGCTCAAAAAACCAACGCAGCTCAAACTAAATAACAGCTTTACCAGCTCTCAAAAAAGGGCTAAGTTAGTGCGAGGATTGGCAAACTCATTATCAAAAAACCGCTAACGGGCGATCGATCGATAGCCAATGTCCTAAGATAGACAAAAGTCTAAAAGTTGAGTGGCCCGTATCCAGCGGTACCCAATATTTCTCAACAGTAAACATAGAGCACCTAAATTAACTCAAAGCGAATGGATTTTGGTATCTCATTTCTCTCCAGCAACCTCATGCTGCCGATCCTAGATTTTTTCTATGGTATCGTGCCTAGCTATGGTTTAGCGATCGTAGCTCTGACGCTCGTGATTCGCTTTGCTCTTTATCCTCTCAATGCAGGCTCTCTTCGCAATATGCGGCGCATGAAAGTAGCGCAGCCGTTGATGAAAGAGCGAGTAGATCAAATTCAAAAACTCTATAAAGACAATCCTGCTAAACAGCAGGAGGAAATGAGCAAAGTATACAAAGAATTTGGTAATCCTCTAGCAGGATGTTTCCCATTAGTGATCCAAATGCCAGTGCTGTTTGCACTGTTCGCCACACTCAGGGGTTCGCCGTTTTCTGACATAAATTACAGCGTTAACATCCAAGTCTTGCCAAAAGAACAAATGGAAGTTGTTCAACCGCAAGCGTTTGCGACACCACCGCAAAATATTTACGTGACAGGTACTTTTCACGCTCCCATTATTGGCGTAATTCCCGGCGGCGACAAACTCGCAGTCGGCGACAAAACCAAAATTGAATTTCAAACCCCAGAGGGTAAACCTCTCAGCGCTGTAGCGACAGAAAACAAGAGCGAAACAGACTTTGTACCCCGGTGGACAATCACCAAAGGCGAAGAACTGGCAAAGATAGACGAACAGGGCAACATCGTAGCCATAGCGCCCGGTGATGTGACAGTTCAAGGCACAATCCCCGGATTGGCCACTAACAAAGGATTCCTGTTTATCGAAGCTCTAGGCCGCGTTGGTGCGATCGACCCAGACGGTACAATCCACTGGGATATTTTGGTCATGATCCTCGGCTTTGGTATCAGCTTGTATATCAACCAAACCCTTTCGGGACAAGCCCAAGGACCAAACGACAACCCTCAACAGGCTACAGTTAACAAACTGACACCTGTGATATTTTCGGGGATGTTTTTGTTCTTCCCGCTGCCTGCCGGTGTGTTGATGTATATGCTGATTGCTAACATTTTCCAGACAGTTCAATCGTTCATTTTGTCGCGAGAACCACTGCCGGACAACCTGCAAAAAATAGTGGATGAGGCAGAGGCGAAAACTAAAAAAGAGCAGGGATTAGATGCGATTCCCTTTGAGCCTAAGCGTCCCAAGAAAAAAGCTTGATGTTAACAATGAAAGACTCTCAAATGCAGCGCGGACAGCAATGGTTAGAAGAATTTCTTAAACTGTCCGCCATTCCATCAAAAGTGGTATGTGAACAACAAGCAGATTGCTATTGGATGACCATAGATGAAAGCAATCTGACTCCCGAACAAATTGCAATTTTGGTAGGACCAAACGGTGATGTACTAGATGCTATTCAGTACCTCTGCAACACGGTTGTAAATATAGCTCACGAAGCAGAAGAGCCAATTGCTTATACAGTTGAACTCAATGGCTATCGAATTCGTCGCCAAGAGGAACTGCGATCGATGGCAGAATACGCAGCACAGCAAGCCCGGATGACAGGAGTAGAAGTTGAACTGAAATCGCTCTCTTCGGCTGAACGCCGTCAAGTACACAGCTTTTTGAGCGAATCTGAGGATATAGAAACTTACAGTCAAGGACAAGAACCAGATCGACGTTTGGTAGTGCGTCTGCGCTGAAGGTAAGAAGAAGATCGATGTGAAGAAGGAAGAGGGAAAATTTAAAAATCAACTATTCCTTTTCACTTTCTACATTCCCTCGGATTCATCACTGGGGTAGTTTTCTATAATTCTTCAATCTTCAATATTCAATTTAAAATCTAAAATCTAAAATCTAAAATAGGCTGAGGTTCAGAAGGCGGAGGATGATTATGGACACAATTTATATTCCTCATCTACTCTCAAAATCAGAGCAGACAGAGATAATTGAGTTTGATGAATTTATTCCCGATTTAGCATCTCTAACTCCTGTGCGAGGACGATTGCAAGTGACTCACCAAGGAACTTATCTTGAGGTGAAGGCGAAAGCAGAAACTATTGTTACTCTCACTTGTCATAGATGTTTGAAACAGTACAATCAGAGATTGGTGTTGAAATCATCGGAATTAATTTGGCTGGATAAAGATGCCGATCGCCCAGATACAAATCCGATAGAAATGAAGGTGGAGTTTGAAGATTTGGTGGAAACTTTGTCGCCCACGGGTTCTTTTTCTCCGAGTGATTGGCTGTACGAACAACTGTGTCTGGCAGAACCCCACAAACAAATATGTGATGCTAAATGCGTGGGAATCATTGTAAATGATGATGTCAATACAGAAAGTTCAGAAACTATATCTGATAGTCGTTGGGCATCTCTGGCGGCACTGAAACGGCAATTGCCTTAGATAAGTTGAAACCGCGTCTACATAAACAAACCAGGCGGTTGAAACCGCGTCTACATAAACAAAGTCTACATAAACAAACCAGGCGGTTGAAACCGCGTCTACATAAACAAAGTCCGCCTCCGCGGACTAATAAATAAGAGCGATATTTGAGCAATCAAACAAATGACAAATCACAAATAACAAATCACAAATGACTAATAACAAATGACCAATTTTAGTGATGAGTTTGAACTGCTGCTACGATCGCGCTACCCCCTAATCTACATTCCCACACGGGAAGAAGAACGAGTAGAAGTGGCGATCGCTCAAAGTGCCAAAAAACAAGGTGATCGCGCCGTCTACACCTGGGATTTTGTCGATGGCTACCAAGGTAATCCCAACGATACAGGTTTTGGTAAACGCAACCCCCTACAAGCTTTAGAATTCCTCGAAAAACTGCCCTCATCTGCGCCAGCTATCTTTATTCTGCGGGACTTTCAGAGGTTTTTAGAAGATGTAGCAATTTCCCGTAAACTGCGGAATTTGGCCAGACTCCTCAAATCTCAACCCAAAAATATTGTCATCGTATCTCCCATCATTTCCATTCCCGAAGACCTCAGCGAAGTGATGACCGTTTTGGAGTTTCCCCTGCCTGCGGCGACGGAAATAAAAATTGAGGTGGAAAAGCTGTTAGGGGGGATTGGACAGGTCATAGAAGGGCGTTTGCTGGATGAAATGGTGCGCTCCTGTCAAGGGCTTTCTATGGAAAGAATTCGACGAGTTCTGGCAAAGGCGATCGCCACCAGAGGCGAACTCCATTCCAACGACGCAGAACTGATTTTAGAAGAAAAACGCCAAACTATCCGCCAAACTCAAATTCTGGATTTTTACCCAGCCCGCGAAAACATCTCCGATATCGGCGGTTTGGATAATCTCAAAGAATGGTTGCTGCGACGCGGTGGTGCTTTTTCCGATCGCGCGCGTCAATACGGTTTACCCCATCCTAGAGGTTTGTTGTTAGTGGGAATTCAAGGCACCGGCAAATCTTTGACTGCAAAGGCGATCGCCCATCACTGGCATTTACCCCTACTCCGCTTGGATGTCGGACGCCTATTTGCCGGATTAGTCGGCGAATCAGAATCGCGCACCAGACAAATGATTCAGCTAGCAGAAGCTTTAGCACCTTGCGTATTGTGGATTGACGAGATTGACAAAGCCTTTGGGGGATTGGATGGTAAAGGGGATTCGGGAACCACTAGCCGAGTGTTTGGGACTTTTATTACCTGGCTAGCCGAAAAAACTTCTCCAGTATTTGTAGTAGCAACGGCGAACAACATTCAGTCTTTACCACCAGAAATGCTCAGAAAAGGTAGGTTTGACGAAATATTTTTTGTGGGTTTGCCGAGTCAGGAGGAACGGCGGGCGATTTTTGAGGTACATTTGTTGCGGTTGCGATCGCACAGCATCAAAAATTACGATGTAGAGCGTTTGGCTTACGAAACTCCTGATTTTTCCGGGGCAGAAATCGAGCAAACCTTGATCGAGGCGATGCACATTGGGTTTAGCCAGAATCGAGATTTCACCACAGATGATATTTTAGAATCAGCTAGCCAAATGGTACCCTTGGCAAGAACTGCCCAAGAACAAATCCAGTTTCTCCAAGATTGGGCTGCTGCGGGGAAAGCTCGTCTTGCTTCTCGATACGGCAGTTTAAGTCGCCGAATTCAAGGATAAACTTTTGAAGTAATCAGGAATCAGGAATCAGGAATCAGGAAAATTTTCGCAACTCTCTCCCTCTCCCAATCTCCCGTCTCTCTTGCTTAAATAGCGGCTTTATGAACAGTTTGTATAGTTTTTTCAAGTTTTTAGTTGGCTTTTTATTAGCCATCGTGCTCATGGCAGGCGCTAGTGTGGCGGCTGCACTTTACTTTGCCGCTAAACTCACCACGATCCCTGAAAGACCTGTTTTTCCTAACGACAAAAAAATAGTTCAGATTGCCAACGCCAAGCCTACGTCAACAGCGAAAGCTAGTCCTGTTTCAGAGTCTAGCGATACTCCCTCACCAAAACCGTTAGAACCGGGAGCCTACCGAGCTCTGGTTACTCAGCCGATTGGGTTGATTTTACGGGATAGTGCCAACCGAGATGCCAACCGTATTGGTGGTGTTGGTTATAACGAAAAAGTGGTGGTTTTGGAAGATTCCCCTGATAAAGAGTGGCAGCGAATTCGGGTTGAGGATGGCAATCGTGAAGGTTGGGTCAAGGGTGGCAATACTGAAAAAGTATCGGTCAATAATTAAAACTTATGTAGTAAATGAGAATATGTTAAGAAACTTAGCAAAATTTTAAGGTTAGTTGCAAAACCCAACCCGTTGTCACCCCACCTGCGACAACAGTGATAACTTGAATTACACCATTCAAGTTTTCTTTGACATAACAACTATCTAGGATAAAAAATATGTACGATCAACGTCCCGATCGAGATTTGGCGAGTGCTGCTGTGACGGCGGCTTTGGGAGCTGGGGTAGTCACCTCTTTTGCCGTCAGCCAAGGGCAAAATCCGCTAGTTGCTTTGGCAATTACTGTTTTTGCAGCGGGAGTAGCTTTACTTTGCGATCGGTTAGGCTTAATTTAAGATACTCAATTTTTTAAGAAATAGTTAAGTAGGTCGCTCTCAATCAACCTGAGATGCCGATCGCCCATCAGAACCCTGACTTTTTAGAGAAGTCGGGGTTCTGAAATCAGTGGTATTTTTAGCAGCCACCAGATAAAATCTGAAGCAATAATTAACAAAAATATCTTGCCCTTCGGGATCAAAGCCTAAGATATGCTTGCCAACTTTTTTCTGACGAGCACGTCAACAGAAACAGTAATGCTATCTTGGTTGTTACCTGCAACTATAATTTTGAGTAGAATTTTTTTTCAGAAACAGGGGTGCTACGTGTATACCGGTAAAACTTAGTCTCGATGGATTGAGTCACAGACCAAAATAGAGTTTTGGCAGTTTTCCCACCTAGCCCAGCTACAATTTCACAATCATAAAGTTATGGAATCTCTTGCTTATCTCGAACTTGCTCTTGCTGACGAAGCACCCACAGAGTCTCCAATTTTAGAGGGGATTAAGTGGAAACACTTATCCAGCCATACTTATTTCCGTTTATTATCTTTGGCTTTAATACTATCGGTGGTGAGTGCAGCTAGTTCGGCTTTTGCTCAAATAAATCCAGGAAACCCCAATGTGCGATCGGTTCAAGACCGATTGCGACAGTTAGGCTATTTTAACAGAAGTTCCACTGGTCAACTCGGCCCCCTCACTCAACAAGCTTTGACTAACTTTCAACGAGACTATCAACTATCGCTGACGGGAAGACCCGATCGCGATACAGTATCAGCACTCAATAGTTTAGGGGTGAAAACTCAAGCTTATAGAACTGTGGATACCAATAATTATCGGGAGTTGCGCTTTGGAGACAAGGGTGAAGATGTTTTAGTTCTCCAGCGGGAATTGCAGCAGTTGGGCTATTTTACAACAACTCCAACTGGTACTTTTGGCAGAATTACTGAAGAAGCTGTCAGAAGTTTCCAACAAATTAACCGACTCTCGGTAACTGGTGTGGCTGACAGCCAAACTTTAGCTTTGCTCTTAGGGCCGTCCCAGCCCCAGCCAACGACTCCGACTCCCGAAGTTATTTCTGGAAATGGGGGTTGCAGAGGGTTGCGCTTTGGAGACAGAGGAGCGACGGTAGACTTGATTCAGCGGCAGTTAAAGGATTTGGGCTATTTTAAAGGCCCTGTTGATGGCAAGTTTCGGGAACGTACTCTCTATGCTGTTACTCGTTTTCAGCAAGATAATTTTCTGGTAACAGATGGCTGTGCTGACACTGCTACCTTGATTGCGATAGATACCCGGAGGGCGGAGTTTCAAGCTACCTTTTTTCCTAGACAAAGTAAACAGCCAAATTTTGTGGTGGACTTTATCCAGTTCGGTGACACGGGCCGACAAGTAGAGCGGTTACAGCAGCGACTGCAAGCATTGCGCTATTATGCAGGTCCGATTCATGGTTTGTTCGATCGAGCTACTGAGGCCGCCCTGATTCGGTTTCAGACAGCTAACCGCCTGTCTGGGACTGGAAAGGTCGATAGACAGACTCAGGGAGCTTTACAGCAAAGTCAGAAACAGACTGCACAGACTGTTCCCCCTAGAGGTGTGAGCCTACCACAGGTCGATCGAGCTTCTACAGTTCCAATTAGCATCAGTTCTCGATCGAGCATTTACCAGTTACAAAGACGACTGCGAGACCTCCGTTTTTACAACGGCCCCATTAGTGGAGTGTTGGATGCTCCCACTCAAGCCGCTCTTGACCAAGCTCAGCGCAGTTACCGGGTCAGCAGTGACGATTTGTTGACGAAAACTTTCTAGCCAAGGCAGCACCAATATTTGTTAATTTTTGTAACAAGTTGTACTTAAAGCCCGAATATAGGTGTATGTTTACTCGCTTGATTCCGGGGCGTTGCCATTTTGGGCGATCGACCTCGGACAAGACCAATTACTCGAAACCAAAGAGGGCCATCCCATTCTCAAAGCTTCGTGACAAACAGTATGAATGGTGAGCTGGCAGTCGAGGAGATGCAACCCTGACTTTTCAGCTTGCTTCATGCCAATTTTCAAGATCGAATCGTTGTTAAATTCGATCGTTCTGTTGCACTGAACGCAGACTAAGTGATGGTGGTGGTGCGGATAAGGCTGGTTTATTTCATAGTGTTTGTGACCTTCTGCTAGTTCGAGTTCCCGCAGCAAGCTCATCCTTGCCATTAACTTTAAAGTTCGGTAAATAGTCGATAAGCTAATGTTTTCTCCGCGATTTTTCAACAAAGTATACAAATCCTCCGCACTCAGGTGGTTGCCTTTGGGGAGGTTCTGAAAAACGTGCAAGATGGTTTCCCGTTGAGGAGTCATCCGCCAGCCTTTGTCATTGAGTTCCGATTTGAAGGAAGAAGCTGTGTAAAGTGCCATAGTGACCCTCTCAAGAAAGTCTGTCTATTGACAATCATACACAACGATCGGGATATTTTTCAAATATCAAAGCTTATTGATAATTTTTAAAGACAGGAGAACCCGGACTTCTTCAAGAAGTCCGGGCTCTGACATCACAGGATTGTGGATGTGGCAACTTTAACCAAGAGACTCTAAATAATCCCGCACGCGGTTGCGACGCTTGGGCTGACGCAACTTTTGCAAAGCTTTAGCTTCAATTTGGCGGACACGCTCGCGAGATAAATCCAGTGCACGACCAATTTCTGCCAGTGAGTAGGGGTGTCCATCACCCAAACCGAACCGCATCAGAATCACATCTCGTTCGCGACTGCTCAAATCTGCCAACAGTTGCTGCAAGTCGCGGTGCAAAGCTTCTCGCATCAGCATTTCTTCTGGCGATACGCAGTCTGTTTCCAGCAAGTCGCCCAACTCTGTATCTTTCTCGTTGCCAACTTTAGTTTCGAGGGAAACAGACCGGGGTACTCTGAGCAAAACTTCCCGCACTTGGATCGGAGTCATATCTAACTCAACAGCGATATCTTCTATAGTGGCTGTCCGACCTTTTTCTTGAGAAATTTTACGCTGGGCTTTTTTAATTTTATTCAGCTTTTCGGTAATGTGAACCGGGAGGCGGATGGTACGGCTTTGAGTAGCGATCGCCCGTGTAATTCCCTGGCGAATCCACCAGTAGGCGTAGGTGCTAAATCGATAGCCCCGCGTCGGATCGAACTTTTCCACAGCTCGTTCCAGTCCCAGAGTACCTTCTTGTATCAAGTCTAGTAGTTCTAAGCCACGATTTTGATATTTTTTCGCCACCGAAACGACTAGGCGCAAGTTAGCCTTAATCATGTGGTCTTTAGCTTCGACACCTTCAGTTTGAGTCCTTTCCAAGGTCTCTACTGTCATCTCTGCTAACTCGGCCCAGTGGCGCTTACCTTCGCTCATAATCCGCTTGAGCTCGGACACATCATCGACACCGGCGGTGGTGGCCCAACGTTCCAAGGAAGGTTTGTGTCCCAACTGTGCGGCCAAGCGATCGCGCACCTCAATTAAATGCACGAAGCCCTGAATCTTTCCTTCTTCCTGCGAAGCGGCGGTGTTCCGCAATTCTAGCAATTTGATATAGCGCTGAACTTTTTGAGCTTCGGAGACTTCCTCATCTCGACCTAACAGACGTACCCGCCCTATTTCTTGGAGGTACAGACGCACTAAATCAGTAGTGCGGCGATTAGCATTTTTTTGAGACTTGGCTGCTGAGTCTGCATCTTCTGTCTCTGCTGTTTCTTGGTCGATGAGTTCGTCTCCAGCTTCTTCAGCATCCTCATCCAACACATCATCTTGCAAGGGATTGACTCGCAGTTGTTCGTCGAATTCAGCTTCAGCGTAAAAAGAGGTGGCTGGCATAGTGATTTTCTCAGTGGCTCCGGGTGAAAAGATGCTACGCTTAGCGGTTATTTATATTTATGATGCCCATTTTGTTAGGACGAAGCATCACCGCTTTTTGTTTCTTTACTAATTTTCCTGACTGGAATACTGTTGTCCGATCGAACTTTGACTCCCCATCTTGTTTTAGTAACTTTCTGGAAAATGCCAAGAACTTTCTGATGTAACAGTTTGGAGACCAGGAAAGTGTGTTCTACTTCTTTGTTTATGTATCTAGTATAGATAATCTCTAGGTATAAACAAGTGACTCTCGTCAGAAGTTAAGTTAATCTTCATCACCGATCGGCTGGTTCCCGATCACTTCTGAAAATTAGTTGCTTTTTTCATAAAACTTCATAAACTCTCAGATTTAGACGCCCACGATCGCCCAACGGAGCATTTCTACCTAGGGTAAAGTTCCATCAGTTCCCTCACCTGTTCGGCATGATAAGAACTGCGAGTTAAGGGAGAAGCCACAACCTGCAAGAAGCCCAAAGATTCACCAAATTCTCTCCAAGCATCAAACTGTTCCGGTGTCACAAAGTTTTCCACATTTAAGTGTTTTTGACTAGGTTGCAGGTACTGTCCAATTGTCAAAATATCGCACCCCACAGCGCGCAACTCCTGCATAGCCTCACGAACTTCCTCGTCTGTTTCTCCAAGTCCCACCATAATCCCAGATTTGGTGTAAACCTCTGGTGCCATTTCCCGACTGCGCTGCAACAGTTCCAGAGAGCGATCGTACTTAGCCTGTGGTCGCACTTTCCGGTAAAGTCGTTTGACAGTTTCAGTATTATGGTTGAGTACCTCCGGCTTAGCTCCCAGAATAATTGCCAAAGCTTGCCAATTGCCACACAAATCGGGAATCAAAACTTCTATAGTCGTCTGTGGCATCACAGAACGAACTGCTTGAATGCAGCGCACAAACTGGGATGCACCGCCATCAGGCAAATCATCCCGATTCACCGAGGTAATCACCACATGATTTAATTTCAGGCGCTCTACTGCTTGCGCCAATCTTTCCGGCTCCGTCGGATCTAGTGGTTGGGGCTTTTTCTCAAAGTCAATGTCACAGTAAGGACAAGCGCGGGTACAGGCTGGCCCCATGATTAAAAATGTGGCAGTACCTGCATTGAAGCACTCGCCGATATTGGGACACGAAGCCTCTTCGCAAACCGTATTCAGGGCTAAATCCCGCAAAATTTCCTTAACGTTGCCGACGCGCTCCCACTGGGGGGCTTTGACTCGCAACCACTGTGGCTTTACTGTCACGTCTGTCTTTGCCTGGTTAGTATTTTACAAATTATATACTATAATGTTGAATTTGGAGTTGAATATGATATAATGTTCAAACATTGACTTGATTCGGGATGTAGCGCAGCTTGGTAGCGCACCTCGTTCGGGACGAGGGGGTCGCAGGTTCAAATCCTGTCATCCCGATTTAACTTAATCCTTTATTTCTTTAGGAAAAAGCTTTGGGAAAAAGCGGATTTGATATCACTTCCGACCCAGCCACAAGTGATATCAAATCCGGTATTCATGTCCTAGTAAAGTGTTCTCCAGCAGCCAAGCAATATCAGATTCAATCAGCTAAATCTGGGAAAACTTCGCGGACAGCAGGATGCACCAATCGGTGATGTTGCACGTTCAATCCCTTGGCTAAACTAGGATTGGTTTCCAAAGCTTTAATCCCGAAATTTGCCAACTGCAAAACATAAGGCAAAGTGCTGTTATTCAAAGCTTGAGTCGCAGTCCAAGGCACCGCACCGGGCATATTTGGTACACCATAATGCACGACTCCTTCCTCAATATAGGTAGGATTGGTGTGAGAAGTTACCCGCAAAGTTTCTACGCAACCGCCTTGGTCAACTGCGACATCAACTATCACAGAACCGGGGTGCATTTTGGCAACAAAGTCACGAGAAACCAGAGTTGGGGCTTTTTTACCCAACACCAAAACCGCACCGATTAACAAATCAGCATCGGGGATAACGGCTTCAATTTGCAAAGGACTGCTGTAGAGGTATTCCACTCTGGAACCGAACAGAGTTTCTAAATAGGCTAGGCGATCGACATTCACATCCAAAATCTGCACTCTAGCGCCCATTCCCACAGCAATACGCGCTGCTTCCGTGCCCACGATTCCGCCGCCCAAAATCACAACTTTGCCCGGTCTTACCCCTGGTACACCTCCCAAAAGTACGCCCCGGCCTCCTTGCTGGCGTTCCAAAAACCGAGCCCCGAACTGCACGGCCAAACGCCCTGCAATAATACTCATGGGGGTTAGCAGTGGCAATTTCCTGTCGGGGAGTTCGACAGTTTCGTAGGCGATCGCCTGAACTCCACTTTCCATTAAATGTTCGGTTAACGTGCGATCGGCCGCTAAATGCAAATATGTAAATAGCAACTGCTCTTTTTGGATCAGCGGGTACTCAGCAGGTAAGGGTTCCTTAACTTTAACAATTAGTTCCCGATTCCAGACATCCTCCGGCTTTGAGGCAATCTTAGCCCCTGCTTGAATGTAATCTTCGTCGGCGAAACCAGCCCCAGCGCCTGCATTGGTTTCCACAAAAACTGTGTGGCCTCTGTCTAAACAAGCCCGGACACTTGTGGGGCTCAGGCCAACTCGAAACTCTAAATCCTTGATTTCCTTGGGGACACCTATTTCCATCTATAAACCTCAAATTTTAGCCATACTTCGATCGAATCTAGCTTATAAATTATCCCATCGGCATCATACCATGCCCCATGTCAGCAATTGAGACCCCCCACAACTCCGGCGAAGTCTGGGATTTGGAGATACTAGGTTTGGAAATCATACTGTGGGGGCGAACAATTGTTTGATTTTCAGCCAGTACGATCGCATTTTGCCAAAATTGTCATTTTCCATCAAATAAATCCTGTTTTTAGCTTTCTCTAACTCTAACTGAAGCTGTTGGATTTGAATTTGGGTACTATCCCAGTCTGAATCAGCATCTGGCAACTGAATTCGTACTTCCTTGTCGTCGCTGTTTTTCTTGATTGCAATATCGTGATAGCCGAGAGACTGAAGTGCCAAAAATACGATTTCCCAGTTATTAGCTATACAAAATTCATTGACCGCTCTTGCAACACCATAAGGCATAATCTCGCAGATAGACCAATTTGTATAATCGTTAAAAACCATCATCCCGTCGGATTTTACTTTTTTATATCCTCGATCGATATCTTTGCAGACACCTTCATAAGCGTGGTCAGCATCAACATATATCCAGTCAAAATACTCATCGGGAAACTCACTTAAAATTGTCGATGAATCGCCTTCATGAAGCTCGATTGTTCCATTTTTTATGCCCTCTTGCAATAGGATTTTTTGTTTCTGAGTTAGCTCGGTTTTAAATAATTGCAAATTATTATCTATGATATGCAGCTTTTTGGGTTTAGTAATAGAAAATATTTTTTCTGCAAAGTTTCCATATTGAGTTCCTACCTCAGCAACCACACTATCTTTAGGCAGGTATTCTAACAGTTTTGCCCGACTTTCAACTAAGCGGCAATTCTTGACATGGCGATTTTGCAGAATCGGGGAAGAAATTAGGAAGGGATTGATATCTAAATTGCTCCATTTTTCATTATCCCAGCCCTTAGTCGCTTCTACAAATCTTTTTTTGTATTTAATAAAATCAAACATAAAATTATGAAAGTAAGTGAACGCGGTATAGTAGATTATGGTTGAATAGATTTCCTCATAAAAGTAGCCTAAAGAGAGTCTGCTGTCAATATATGTAAAAAAAAATGCCACGCATACCTAGCTTAACATTCGATCGCGGAACTCTCCTGCTACATCCACCACCAAAAGGCAGAGACTGGGTGGATTTTGCCACATGGGACGATCGCGTCGAAAAATTCCGCATTCGGGCAATTCACTACCGTCCCCTGGTAGAATGCCTCCAGGCCGATTGTGTCAACTTCACCGACCTTGCCCGCGCCTACGAACAACTCGAACTCGTACCCAGCGTGGAAATGCAGCCTTATCCACATCAAGAACAAGCCCTAGCTGCATGGCTGCAAGCCGGTAGTCAAGGAGTTGTGGTGCTTCCCACGGCTTCCGGGAAAACTTACCTGGCACAATTAGCCATGCAAGTCACTGGTCGCAGTACATTAATTGTAGTACCAACTCTGGATTTAATGCACCAGTGGTATGCTAATTTAAAAGCAGCTTTTCCCAAGATAGAAATCGGATTATTGGGGGGAGGTTCGCGGGACAAAACGCCGATTTTAGTAGCAACTTATGATAGCGCAAGTATTCATGCAGAAACCTTGGGCAACAAATACGGCTTGCTAGTTTTTGATGAATGTCATCACTTACCCACGGACTTTTTTCGAGTAATTTCCGAATATGCGATCGCGCCTTTTCGACTGGGACTAACAGCCACACCCGATCGCACCGACGGCCGCCATAGCGATTTACATTTCCTGATTGGTCCGACAGTTTTTAGCAGAAGACCTGAAGACTTGGCTGGCGATGCTTTAGCCGAACACAAGATAGTCCAACTCATGGTAAAACTGTCAAAAGAAGAAGGCGATCGCTACCGCGAATTAATCAACACTCGCAACGACTTCTTAAAACAGTCTAACATTAAAATATCCAGCCTGGAAGGATGGAAAAAGTTTATCATGGCCAGCGCGCGATCGGCGATCGGACGCCAAGCCATGCTAGCCCACAACCAAGCCAAAGCCATCGCCCTTTGTACCGAAGGCAAACTGCGAATATTAGGGGAATTACTAGAAAAACATTACCCCCAGCGCACCCTAATTTTCACAGGGGACAACGCCACAGTTTACCGAATCTCCCAAGAATTTCTGATTCCCACGATTACCCACCAAACCCCGGTTAAAGAACGCCATGAAATCCTGCAAAAATTTCGCAGTGGCGAATACAAAACCCTGGTAGCATCCCACGTACTCAACGAAGGAGTTGACGTTCCCGATGCCAGAATTGCTATTATATTATCAGGCACAGGTAGCGAACGGGAATACATCCAACGTCTAGGTCGAGTTTTGCGGAAAAGCAGCGATGTAAATAAACTCGCAATTCTCTACGAAGTTGTCACCGAAAACACCAGTGAGGAAAGAACATCCCAGCGGCGGCGAGGAGGAATGCAATTTGAGAAACCGAAACTACCAACCATAATAGAACCACCACAATCCGAACCTCAGCAACTAGAAATATTCCAGCCAACACCTATTTACGGAGTTAATCGCCAGACAACCAAGCGCGCGGCCGAGTCGCCTCAAAAATGGGGAGAAAATAATGATGGAGAAAATGAAGATTGAATAGTGCCAACTTAGTGTATAATATCATAAACAACTAATTCAGAGTACCTAACAATGAGCGATATCCCACAAATAACTAACTTTAAAGTTTTCCCCAAACATACAGGAGTTTGGGAGGGAGACTGGACAATACTCGATGCCGACTGCAAGGAAAAGCAGAAATTTACAGCAGTGTTAACCCAGAAAATAGTTGACAACCAGTGGAGGCAAACTAACGTTCAAACTTATGCCAATGGCAAGAGTGAAACCCAAAATTTTGTGGGTCATGTTGTCGGTGAAGGGCAAGTGGAAATTGAAGGTCACGACTCTGTTTTTTCCAACTACAAAACACTAGCGACAGAAGTTGGAGATAATTTGATAATTTTTCAAGTATGGGACAAAGCAACGGGTAGTCTCAGGGCTGTTGAAACCATCAATCTCGTCAGTTCCGATCTGCGAATTCGGACTACCCAAAGCTTGACCGCAGAGGGGAAACTCAGGGGAGTTATGGTGATTGTTGAACGAAGAATAGAGTAAAACTTTTCACTGCTTATGCTACCCACTGAGTTACTAAGTCACCGCCAAAACGGCGAATCGATCGTCCCCTTACGCCTAAAGATAGATGCTAAAAACCTAGAAGCAGCTACGGAAATGATCGACTGCTTCCAAAGTGCGATCCTCTTCGAGGGCTGCGCTAACGGCAAAACCCAAGGCGAACTAGACAAACGCTTACAATCTCTAGAAGGCGACAGCCCCGACTACCGCCTCAAACGCGGACTAGCCCACCTGCTGAAAGGCGGTTTCAGCACCTTTGAAATCATCAGTCCCCTAGAACCAATTACATTGAGACAGCGCGTATTTGCCCTAGCAGCGCAATCCGTACCCAGCAACAATTCCACCCAATTAACTCTCGAAACATTAGCACTTGAACTAGGTCAAGAATTAAATAGAGAAGTTTTAACCAACGAAATAACTACAGGTTTATACGCAGATTTAAACGAAAATAAAATCCTTACCCAATTCGATGCACCCACACCAGAAGCACTCTTACATCGGTACAACCTTTCTCAAGTCCAAGGCATATTTTATCGCGCCAGTCAAGTCCAATTAAACGCCCACCGGAACGATCCAGGAGAATACAAACTCCTATTTCGCTATCTGAAACTATTCCAATTAATGACATACATAGAAGGCGATGCCGAACATGGTTTCACCCTCACCATCGACGGGCCGACAAGCTTATTCAAACCCAGCACCCGCTACGGCTTAGCCCTAGCAAAAATGCTCCCCGCACTGCTACACGTAACCAAATGGAGTATGCACTCAACACTGCAAACAAAAGACCCTTTTACTGGCGTATTAAAAACTGGTAAATTCACCCTAAATTCCGAGTGCGGATTAGTCAGCCACTATCCACCAGGAAAACCCTATGATAGTATGTTAGAAGCAGCATTTGCCGAGAGATGGAATTCCACAAAAACCGAGTGGAAACTAGAACGAGAAGTAGATTTAATTCCCATTCCCGGTAGCGTGATGATTCCCGACTTTCGGTTAGTGCATCCCGACGGGCGAGTCTTTTTATTAGAAATAGTTGGTTATTGGAGACCGGAGTATTTACAAAAGAAATTTGCCCAAGTACATAAGTCCGAATGCGATAATTTAATCTTGGCTATTTCCGAACGGCTGAATTTAGAAAAAGCTGGAGTAAAAGTAAAAGATGTCCCGGCAAAAGTCATCTGGTTTAAAGATAAATTGTTACCCAAATCAGTCCTGGAAGTCCTTGATGATTAAAACACTCAGTTAAAATAGCGTCTACATAAACAAAGAACTCTCGGCGGTTGAAACCGCGTCTACATAAAACTCGGCGGTTGAAACCGCGTCTACACAAACAAAGTCCGCCTGCGCGGACTAAGAAATAACAGGGTATACTTAGGTCAGATTTTGTATTATACTAAAATTAGCCCGATCGCCAAATCCTCTCTTATCTCTTAGTCTGCGGAGGCAGACTTCGTTTGTGTAGAAGCGGTTTCAACCGCCTTCGTTTGTGTAGACGCGGTTTCAACCGCCTTCGTTTGTGTAGAAGCGGTTTCAACCGCCGAATCATAAAGGGGATGTCAAACGCTGATTTGGGATCACCCTAAAACCGATCGCACAATGGCAGACACAAATATTGTCGAAAAAATCAAAAAGCTGCTAGCCCTCGCTACTTCATCCAATGAAATTGACACTCTCAGGTCTGAAGACGCTGAGATTCTGCGGACAGAATTAGTTTAATCTAATTCTCGCTACGATTGCCAAAGATCGTCTACTGAGTTGATCAAGCGACAAACCTAATCTTCCCGATACTTTTCTTAAAATATTGGCTGCCCCATTCAGGTCAGCATTAACAACAAAACCATCAGCAGTCCAATAAAGTCCACGCTTAATTCTGTTTCCAGATGCTTTCCACCCCATCGGTTTTTCACCGTATTTGGGTAGGGAGTCTCCATCCAAGAAACTAGCTTTTGAAGTGTAGGCTTCCTCAGTTTCAACAAATTTAATCCCGTGTAAATCACCAAGTTGTTTGACGCGGGATTTTAGTTTACCTAAAGGCATTTGAACAAACTTTTGATTATTCAAATTACCCAAATTAGCATTAATTTTAAACCCTTCATTCCAACCCATCACCAAGGTTCCTATACCATATTTAAGACAGTGGCTAACAATTAGTTTGGCTGCTTTATTAATCCCATCACGCATTTGGTGATTGCGTTTACGGGTTACACGGTCTAACCAATTATCCCAATATCCTTGAGGCTTACCTTCTTTACGAGTTGATACTTTTTTGTTCCAAAGTTGATTCAGAGCTTTCATCACTCTAGCATCAACTAAAAAAGAATTTCCCAAGGTATCAACACAAGCTGCTAAATTATCGGCAGTTCCCAGGTCAATAGACAACGCTTTGTTGATATCTAATTCATGGTTTTGTTTCTTTGCTTCATAAGACATTTCTAAATAAAAAGCACCATTCTTAGGAAGAATAGTAAATTCTTTAACCTTAGAATAATCAAGATTTGATGGCATAGGCAAGAAAAATTCAGATACCCCAAACCATCTTTTAACTGTTAGTCCCAGGGCAAACCTAAGTTGACCGTTAATTAACGTTGGCTTTTGTCCCCCAGAATTAGGGTAAGCAACTTTGAATAGTTTAGAACCATTGAGATAACCAGGAGGTTTGGGTCGAAAATGTAATTGACCTTTTTTATGTAAATCTCTCAAATTCTTGAAAGATTTGAATGCTTCTGTTGCCGACATTAAGGTCTGCTGCATCGGTGTTGATGGCATTGATTGTGCCAACAAAGATTTTGATACCGATGGTTCAAATGCTAAATCAAACTTTCCCGTTAATAATTTACCTGTCTTAAATAATGTTTGACGAGCGAAATAAATCCCTGTATTGTACAATTTACCTGATTGTTGACAAAGATATTCTATCAACGCACGGGTTTCTGGATCTAGAGACAACAAGATTTGCTGCACTCCTATTGTTTTAGCCATTAATTCGACTATCACGATTTTGTTGATCTATTTATGGTAATCAACTATAGTGATTCTGTCAACCCCAAATTAAATAAATATGCTCCCTCTCCCAGAATACAGAACCCATAATCATGTAAAGCATTTAAGGGTAGGTCTAGTAATTTATTGAGAAAATATTTTCCACACTTGCTAAAATTACCTAGCTTGTGGACAAGTAGTTATTTTGTTAGCAGTGCTGGTAATATCAGCAGCGAAACTGTTAAAAAATATATTGAAAATCCACATCATTTAGTAAACTAATATTTCAAGGGGAATAAATTCCCTTGTGTCGTGTTTCCTCTCAGGTCTGAAGACACGCTCGTTTCCACACTCCCATCCTTTTCTTATGAATCGACTGCGGCCGCCGAAAAAGCTTCCCTTTTGCTAGCACAATACAATCTCAGTCTCGCTGATTTAGGCCCGAATCAACAGGAAGAGATTAGCGAAAGTGGAGTGGAAACTACACCGCGCTATGTGACTTGGAAGATGATTTTGCTTTCGGGAATTGGTGAAGCTAACGGTTGTAATGCGATGCGAAATAGTTATACTGGTAGTATGTTTTTGGTGGGAACTTCTACTAATTTGATTGTGTGTACCCATCTTTACGAGTATTTGAGTCAGGCGATCGAACGGAGGGCGAAATACCGCAAAGGAAGTGGGAGAGGATTGGCTTATCTCAATGCTTTTCGGGTGGGCTGCGCGACGAGATTGAGGCAGAGATTGCTGGAACAAAAGCAGCAGATGGAAGAGTCGGGGATTCCGGGTGTGGGGGATGTGGCGGCGACTCCGGCGATTGTGGTGCGATCGATGTTTGAGAAGAATCAACAGGCGATCGCAGATTATTTACAGAGTTTGGGTGCTAAAGTTAAAACTCGGACAGGTTCTCAAATCAGCAGCGAGGCTGGTTTTAATTCTGGGTATGAAGTGGGCGACAAAATTAGTTTGCACAAGCAAGTGCAGTCGCAAGGGGAGTTGAAACAACTCAATGAAAGTCTTTGAGGTAAAAAATTAGAGCCTCAGAGCGAAGATCGCCAATTTGTATAAAAATTTCGCTTGCTCTCAAAAATTGTTTATGAGCTTCTAAATGATGACCAAGTTTAAATAGGGATGTGGGAAGTAATTAGGCGATATCGACCTCTTCCCAATTCCAACCTCCACTATGGATTAAAAAAATGCAGGAATACAAACAATTGACATTAGCTGATGCAGTAATTGTACAACTTCAAAAATTACTCTCTGAACCATTCCCTAGCATCGAAAAAGCTGAAAAATCACGCCCATAAATTCGCGCACTTCTGGATTTGCAAGAATTATTTAAGCTGGTGTGAAAAAAACTCTGTTTAACTCCTAGAAAAATATTAGTGGTTTCAGGAAACCATTATCAAGGCTCTCTTTGCTCGCGTGCGGTGCGTGACAATCAATAGTCCCACCGCCGCGAGTTAAAGTTTTTCCGGTGTCACGCACCCTACGACGGATATCTTGCATTGAATTTAATCAATCAACTCCGCTTCTTCAAAAATTAGTCTAGTCGTCAACTCCAAACCCGGCAACAACTCATCCACAATCGGCATATTATCCGTATAAACTTGACTCGAACCATCGGGGAAAAAACTTCTAATTAAAATAGCCTCTGGATCAACCACCCAAACTCGCAGAACACCCGCAGCCAAATAATCTTTCGCCTTCTCTTCAAATTCCTTCATCGTTTGATCCGGCGATATAATCTCAATCACCAATTCAGGAATTGCCGGACAAGCTTCATTTCGCCGCCAACTTTTCGGTAAACGTTCATAGGAAATGTAGGTTAAATCTGGAACAGGTGCCCAATCTTTACCCTGACGTTTTAACAAAACTGCCCATTCTGGCAACACTCGCCCCCGTCCTTTACACCATGCACGAATTAGGCTACACAAAGCAAACTGTAAACTGGAATGAAAAAATTTTGGAGACACTTTAGGAACTGCTTCACCATCTACCAATTCATAATACACGTCTCCGTCGGGCAAAGCTAGAAATTCTGCTAAAGTGAGTTTAGTTCCGATGCCTACCATGACTCTTAGCCCTCTCGATAATTAATTGATATATTTATTGTATCCTTATTTATTTACTTGTTATTACACTAGAGCGATCGCCTTTTTATCTCCCTTCACTACCAACTCCCTGAAAAACCGCTATAATGGGATACAGTGCAAAATGCGAACAACCAACAACTAAACATTATGTTCTTAGTAACCGGAGCAACAGGCGCACTAGGCCGCCGCATAGTACGAGAAATCCGACAGCAAGAAAAACCTGTCCGCGCATTTGTTCGCCTCGCATCTCGGTACTCAGAACTAGAAAACCGAGGCGCAGAAATTTTCATTGGCGACTTGAAACAAGACAAAGATATTAAAAAAGCCTGCCAAGGAGTCGAATGTGTCATCAGCACCCACGGCACTGGCGGCGACGTTCAAGCCGTACACTACCGCGCTAACATAGAATTGATCGACTGCGCTAAAGAAGCCGGAGTTGAGCATTTTGTATTTCTTTCGGTACTAGGAGTCGATCGCGGATACGAAGATTCGGCAGTATTTAAAGCCAAGCGTGAAGTCGAAAAATACCTCCAAAACAGCGGATTGAATTATACAATCTTGCGGCCCGCCGGTTTTGCTTCCAGCTTGTTACCCTTAGCAGAAAGGTTTCGAGAAACCGGACTTTACCTGCTGATTGGCGACGGCAAAAACCGCACCTCTGTTGTCAGTACCGACGACTTAGCTCGTATTGCAGTAGACTCCTCAACTGTGGAAGGTGCGCGCAACCAAATTCTGCCCGTCGGCGGCCCAGATGTGCTGACAAGAGATGACATTGCACGCATTTTTGGACGCTTATTCAATCGCGAACCTGTAATCATTAACCCGCCACTGGTGGTGTTTGACGGATTGCGAAATGCCTTGGGTTTTTTGAACCCTCAAGCTCAAAAAGGTTTGGGGACTTTGCGGGTATTGCTGGGTAATGAATTTTTCTGTACCCCGGAAGAAGTGCATAACTTAGAAGCAATTTACGGCATCAAAATGGAATCCCTAGAAACCTTTTTGAAGCGCAACTTGAGTCTGTAAAATCAGTCCTATATGGGACTGGGACAATTACAAGACTTACCTATTCTGGGAGCATCCAGATTTTGCATAGGCGAAGCATAACCGCAGACAATTTATTAGTTATAACCCGATATTTACTGCGGTCATGCTTCGCCCCTACGAATATATTTGCACTCATTGAGATGCACCCCCTATTCTGAAGGAGAACACCGGGTTTTTGATGAAATCTCCGGGCTGCAACGAAGTATTTTATCAAAAAACCCGGTTTCTTAAGTTATAATCTATGCCCAATGACCTATCTTCCCAATGGACACAACTCCACGCTCAACTGCACCGGACACTCTTACAACGCAAAATATTGCCCCCAAATCAGCGATTATTAGTAGCAGTATCCGGCGGGCAAGATTCTTTGTGTGCCATGAAGTTACTGCTAGATTTGCAGCCAAAATGGGGCTGGCAATTAGCAATTGTTCACTGCGATCACCGCTGGCGTGTGGATTCGGAAGCTAATGCAAATCATGTAGAAAATTTAGCTAAACATTGGGGAATATCATATTATCAAAAAACAGCCGATCGCGTTCCGAAAACTGAAGCAGCAGCCCGCAACTGGCGATATCAAAGTTTAACCGAAATTGCGATCGCCAATAACTACCCCTACATTATTACAGGCCACACAGCGAGCGATCGCGCCGAAACCCTCCTCTACAACCTAATTCGCGGTAGCGGTGCCGATGGACTTTCAGCCCTCACATGGGTTCGCCCCCTTGTCGATTTTCCATTGCCGATTTCAGATTGTAGATTAGAGAAGGTAAATGAAAATCCCGAATCGAAAATCCCCAATCTCAACCCTCAAATCTACTTAGTTCGTCCCTTGCTGGAAATAACTCGATCGCAAACAGGCGAATTTTGTCAACAGCAAAAACTACCAGTTTGGGAAGATTCCACAAACCAGGATTTGCAATACGCCCGCAACCGGATTCGATCGGAATTATTACCTTATTTAGAAACTCATTTTAACCCCCAAACCCAACAAGCCCTCGCTCAAACAGCCGAAATTCTCCGCGCTGATGTCGAATATCTCGAACTTGCCGCCACCGAATTGCTACAGCGAGCCATGTTACAAATCAACGAAGGAGAGCATGGAACTTTTCAACTTCCTGTCAAGTTAAATCTCCCCATTTTGCGAGCAGCCCCCCTTTCCTTGCAGCGACGAGCTATGCGACAGCTACTGCAACAAATACTACCAACTGCTCCCAGCTTTGACAGCATCGAAAAACTCACAGCTTTGATTGTAGCACCCAATCGATCGCAAACAGATCCATTTCCATCAGGTGCGATCGGTATAGTAGAAAAACCTTGGATGATTATCACATCTGGGCCTAGGGCATAGCACATTAGACATCGCGCCTTAAAACCTGCTTCCTGAATTTCCACCCTTGGGGGGTGATATCGTTTCCGGTTGTATTGGAATGATTTAACCGCAGAGAACACAGAGGACACAGAGGGAGAGAATAGAGATATGAATAATTCAGATGCTATCGGATTTGATATGACTTATTCCTTCTTAACTCGAACAATGATAAACTTGATATTCATACCCATCAACAGCAGGCAATTTCCGCGATTCAACCTCACAACCTTGCGCTTTTAAATCCACAGGTGCACGAAAATTCACCAACCATAAATCGAGGGGACGCTGCAATTGAGTAAGTGTTTTCTCAAGTGTCCCTGAAGCTATTTCTGGTGTTTCCCTTTTCAGATTAGCCAAAAGAAATAAAGGAGAATCAAATGCTTCCGACTTTCCCCCAATAGCCCCATTCTGAATTCTGCCCCCCAAGGGGGGCAGGGCTGTTTCATTCTCTTGTAGGGGCGGTGCCCCCGTGCCCGCCCCTACCTCTGAAACACATACAAAATCGTGGACGAAGAGGGTAGGCACGGTGGCGCTACCCCTACAAAACCATGATTTGTCACCAGAATGAAACAGCCCTGCCTTGGGGGAGGTTGGGGGGGGTTCTTGTTCCCTCTTCCTAATTTCCCACCCAATACCCATCAATTCCCCGATTTCCACATGAGTCTTTTGGGTAGTAGCAATCAACAGCGGAACTTGTGATACTTCGCGGATAATTGACACCAAAATATCTGGTTTGTAATACTTCCGATAACCAAGATTGGAATTTACTGTGACACCACTCACCAAACCCATTAATAAAATTAGTAAAACAGCTTTTTTCCCAGAAGTTTCCATAGATGGGTAATTAAACCATTGACTTTTTACTGTAGGTGTGTTGAAGAGAACTGCCAAGGATGATCCTAACAATAAAATCACCCCTGGGAAGTAAACAAAATTGTATCTAGCGCCACGAGTGAGGTCAATATTCAGCAGATATTTAAAACTCAAGAATAGCAAAATTGCACCAACTACAAACCAGCCAAGAATAAGAGTACCTAAAACAGTATCTGGGTTTTTTAAAGCAGTTTTAATCCCGCCAAACAGCAGGGGAAGCGCCCAGACAAAAAAGACAGTCATCCCGATCGCCGATGCAATCACTACTACCAGATTTGACGATTCCACGGGTAACAAAGATATCACAGTAATCCATCCAGCCAAGGCTTGAAAAATTGGACTAATCCAATTCAACCAAGTGCGATCGCCACTAACAATCCAATTAGTTAATTCACTACCATACTTATTGGAAAAAAATATGGGAACCCAAATTAAACCGCCGGCTGCCGTACCGCTAGCCACTGCCAATAATCGCCAGATATTTTTAGATTTACCCAAAGGAGAGGTAGGGTTTTTAGTGTAATTTGTAATCTGAGAAAAAATATTAAATTTTTCGTTATATTGCTGGGTGATTACAGCCGTTAATGCTATGGCTTGGGCACATAAAGTTAAAACAAAAAAGTAGTGACTGGCTATTCCCAAACAGTTAAATATCAACCATATTGCCACAGTCCAAAGGGGAATTATCGCCTGTTCTTGGATGCGTTTAATACTTAAAATTAAGCAAAATAAAGAAGCAATAACCAATAAAATTCCTAAAGTGTAATGTCTAGCTTCTTGAGCGAGATAAATACCGTAGGGAGAAACTGCCATCATCGCAGCAGCACATTGACCAACTAGAGGAGAATTAAACGCAAATTTGCCCAAAAAGTAAATAGCTGGAACGGAAATTACACCCAATAAAGCTGGGAGCGATCGCCCAATCCAGACTAAACTATCGGCAGAAGGTCCAAACAACTCCATCCACCAGTGAGCAAGCATAAAATAAACTGGAGGATGATTGCTTTCTAGCAGTAAATTATGCAGCACATCGCCAGTGGTCGCAGTGGGACTCCATTGCAGTGGTTGGAGTAAACTAGAAAGAGCGATCGCCCGATCGAGCGGCACACCTCGAAAACTGTTGCCCAAACTAAAAACTAAAGTGGAAAACTCATCCGTCCACAGTGGTTTCGAGTCCAAATTAGCAAATCGCAACATCAAGGCGATCGCCATCCACAATAATACCAACAACAGTTGTTTATTCCTAATCATGAATTCTGTTAGCCGCAGGATAAATTAGCAAATAACAAATTCCCCATGAACAATTCCCCATGAACAATTCCCCATGCACCATTTCCCAATTGTTTAATTAACATCCGTCACCCGCCAACTCAGCTTCATATTAATCCAGAAATTCCACAAAGTAACCGCCAGGATCGCAATTAAATTAGCCAAATATTCATTCATCCCAAAAAAATTAAACATCACATTCACCAGCAGCACATTCAAAATCAAACCCATCAAGCAAATCGTATTAAATTTCAACAGCCGTTTCCAGCGTTGGCGATTGCCTCGCTGCCGCCTAGAAATTTCCCCAAAAGTCCATAGATCGTTCCACAAAAAGTTACTAATAATTGCCAATTCCGCAGCCAAGATCAAACTACGAGTCAGCTCCAAATAGCAGAAATTTCGCAGCACGTACAAAGCCGCCATATTCACAAACACCCCGCTGAAACCCACTAAACCAAATCGTAGAAACTTGCCCATGGGCCAGCGGGCAAACCGCAACCGGAGCAAATGTCGCAAATACTCAATATACTGTTTCCAGGTAACTTTGCTCTCCCCTTCTTGGCGCTCCTGAAACACATAACCAACTTCTCCAATCCAGCGGATATCGCCCCTACCGAGCACTTCAATCAAAATTTTGTAACCGGCAGGATTCAGCATTTTACCAGCAATACAAATGCGGCGCACCATAAAATAGCCGCTCATGGGATCGGAAACCCTGCCCACAACTCCCGGTAGTATCACCAATCCCAAAGTCTGAGCTCCCCGCGATAAAAATCGCCTGATCATACTCCAGTCGCTGACTCCACCTTCGGCAACGTGGCGACTCGCAGCGGCTAAATCGGCTCCCCGCTTAATCTCTGCCAAAAGATTCAACAACGTCTCTGGCGGATGTTGCAAGTCAGCATCGATTACGCCCAAAACCTCACCTCTGGCGGCTTGCCATCCCCTAATCACGGCTGTAGACAGCCCCCGCTCGTGCTCGCGTCGCATCACGCGCAATTGCGGATAGTCGGGTGTCAGGGATAGGGCAACTTCCCAGGTGCGATCGGGGCTGTTGTCATCCACTACAATCATCTCGTAGTCACCGGCAAGGCTACCATCAAGCAATTGGCTCAGTTTTTCGACAATTGTTTTGATATTTTGGCACTCGTTGTAGGTGGGAATTATCAGGGAAAAATAAATAGGCGGTTCCCCTGTTGTCGCAGAAGTTGAAGCTACAGTCGGTGCAGCCGGAATTTCCAAAGGGTTCGTCGGTACTGGCAAAAGCTGATTTACTTGATTGAAGTGCATATTTCCTGTTTTCCCAAAGTAAAATAATGTTTTGTGATGCCTGTAGACTTGAGAATATGTTTCCTCTGGAGTTGGTTTGTTAAAATCTAAGAACGCCTGTAGTTCTAAGTCGTGATTCTGTAACTGAGCTGGAAAATAAACTGTGGATGCAATTCTCGATCGCGCTTTACAAGGTTATAACCTCTCCACCGCAGAGGCCTTGGTACTTTTGCAGCAAACAGAGCCAAAGGCGCGAGCTGCGATTCAAACAACTGCTGACTTGCTGCGTCGCCGACAATCAGGAGATGTTGTCACCTATGTTATCAATCGCAATATTAATTTCACCAATATTTGCGAGCAGCATTGCAGTTTTTGTGCATTCCGTCGCAATCAGGAAGATGAGGGTGCTTTTTGGTTAGACTGGGCCCAAATCCTGGAAAAAGCTACAGACGCAGTGCAGCGGGGTGCTACGGAAATTTGTATGCAGGGGGGATTACATCTTAACGCCAAACTCAATGGCGCATCTTTGCCTTATTATCTGCAATTGGTGAAAATAATTAAAGATGAGTTCCCTCAATTACATTTGCACGCTTTTTCGCCACAAGAAATACAATTTATTGCCAGGGAAGATGGCCTGAGTTTCAGCTATGTAATTTCGGCTTTGCGAGATGCGGGAGTTGGTTCCATGCCCGGTACCGCAGCGGAAATTCTTGACGATGCAGTACGACGCATTATTTGCCCGGAAAAAACAGATGCAGCAACTTGGCTGGAAATTGTTGGTACGGCTCACAGTTTGGGATTGCCGACAACCAGTACCATGCTTTGTGGCCATATTGAAACAGCCGAACAGCAGGTTTTGCATCTAGAAAAAGTGCGATCGCTCCAACAAAGTGCGATCGACAAAAACTATCCAGCGCACATCACAGAATTTATTTTATTGCCCTTTGTCGGACAGCAAGCACCGGCACCTTTGCGGAGTCGAGTCGGCCGCGATCAACCAGTTTTAGCAGATACATTATTGCTCACCGCCGTATCCAGAATCTTCTTAGGAAATTTGATTCCCAACCATCAACCAAGTTGGGTAAAATTAGGTTTAGATGGAGCTATAGAAGCCCTGAAATGGGGTTGCAATGACATCGGCGGCACGTTGATGGAAGAGCACATCACTACCATGGCTGGTGCAATTGGTGGCAGTTGTCAATCTGTCGAAGATTTGCAAAATGCGATTAGTTCTTTGGGGCGGAGTTATCAACAAAGAGATACAATTTATCGGAGTTTAGGGGTTGATCGTTTGGCAGGAATAGGTGTTATTTCAAGTCCGGCTAATTGCTAATCCTTTACGGTTACTTGTGCGGAACCCTGAACTTAGTCGAAGGATCGAAGGATCGAAGGATAGAGCATTGGAAGTTGAAACATGATGTTAGGAGAAGTTGACTGATGTCTGATAGCGAATTCACCACAATTGGCAAAGTCATACCAAATCCTCTCTTCATCGTCCTGTATTAAACTCTCTCTTCTCTTCCTTCGCGTCCTTAGCGCCTTCGTGGTTAAATCATTCCGATACAACCGGAATTGATATCAAACAAGCCTAATAGACATCTCCTAAAAAGACAGTCAAGAACAGGCATCCTGCCTGTTCCACAATAATTATGTCAGAGGTCTATTGAAAAAGTCGGGGATATATCTACTATCTTTTTACCCACTAATCAAACCCGAAATCACCTGTTGTAACTGAGAAATCGTCCGATCTTGTTGTTCTCCAGTTTGCTCAAGGCGATCGAGTTCCCCCCCCACAGCTTCCAACTTTTGACGCAGCCCACTCAAATTATCCTGCACCGGCTGCAACATTTCTTGATAAACATTCACCTTCCCCCAGAGTTCCGCCACAGCACTTTTCTGGTTAAACAAATTCTGCTCCAACTGTTTAATTTCGCGGCGTTGAGCCTCCAGTTCCCCAGTTTTGCGGTTGACATTACCATCATTTTGAGCTACAGCTTCTCGCAACTGCTGAATTTCATGCTCCAGTTTCTGTAAATCTTGCTGCTGCTGCTGGCGCTGACTTTCCAATTGTGCGATGACCGGCCCCAAATCAATCTGTCCATCTCGCGAGGCTGGATTTGCAGTACCCAGCCGTTTCCACAGCACCGCCTGATGTTGCTTCAAAATACTCTCCCGTTCCTGCAAGCGCAGTCGTTGTCCCACCAGAGTTTCATTCAACATCTGATAACTTTCGAGTTCATCGGCCATTTCATTTTCCAACGCCATGCGATCGTACTCGTTAGCAGCTTGAATTTTCGCTTGCAGTTCCTCAATAGTCTGCTGCTGGAGAGTCAACTCCTCCTCTTGATCGTTAACAAACCGAAACACCTTTTCCAAATCCTGTTGCAAGTTTTGAACTAGCCCCTGCAACTCATCTATCGACATTTTCTCCAAAGCTTGCACATCTACTTGCTGCTCCGTAGCCACAGGCCCAAAACCTTGAGCCATACCGGAAACTTGTCTCGTTAGAGCCTCCAGAGCCCGCACCTGGGTCGAAAACAACTGAAACTGTTCCTCCTTGGCACCGAGGGTACTTTGCAGGCCCTTGACCTCCACCTTGGCTTGCGTCACAGCATCAACAGCTTGATACCACTCTTCCCAGCGGTGTTGGATATGGGGAAGTTGTCGATCGACCTCTGCTTGCTGCTGCTGAGCATTTGCCCGTTGTTGCTCCAACTGCTGCCAGTGTAGATCCAAAATTGCCTGTTGAGCCCCCACAACCCCAAAAGACTGATTCAACTGTTCCCGCACCCCTTGAGCCGAAGCAATCGCCCCCGAAAGCTTGTTCATTAACTCCTGAATCCTGCGGGCCTGTTCCTCATCTACCACCGCCCCTTGCTGAACCTGAGACTGCTGCTGCTCAACCCGCTGCTGCTCGCCCCGCAACTGTTCCCAAGCCGTCTCCATTTCCGCACGAGAGCGATCGACTTCTTCCCGCAATCGATGAGCTTCATCACGAGTATTTTCAATTTCCGAGCGCTGCGCCTCCAGCCGCTCCAACTCATCCACCATTTGAGCCAACTGCTCTTCGCGGGCTTGCATTTCCATTTCCCGGCGATTTAGTTCCTGACTCGAAAACGTCAGAGAAGCCTTCCACTGTTCAATTTCCTCTTCCTTATCCTTAAACTTATCCTGCAAGCGCGAGAAATTTTGGAGAATACTCACCAATTGGCGCGCAGCTTCCTGAATTCGCTGCACCTGCTTGCTAGCGCTCAACTCCACCAGCACCAGGGTGCCGTCGTTAAACTTATTAGCTTCCTCCACTGGAATCACATCATCCCCAGGTACAGCGATCCAATTATGTTCGCCCCGCTGACAAGCTAGCAGTTTTAGTTCAGCCTTACCGCCACCGAGACCAAAGCCGCTTCTCTGTTTTTGTACTTCTGCTAGATACAGCACGCTGATAGTCCTCTCTTTGGTGTCGTTTGCGCAATTTGTCGATAGCAGTATCCGTTCTGTGAAAGCCGATCGCATCTACTCAAAGCAGACTCAATCTTCACTTCCTGCTTCACCCTGGGGAGTCGGCTCCTTCCAGTCCACAGGCGTAATTTCGGGCTAAACTCTCCCTAATCTCATATAGTAATCTCTAAAGATTAACCCTTCCCAACTTTAGCAGCAAGCGACAGAAATGCTCGACTAGGAGCGTCAATCAAGCCTTATCTACGGCTTTCTCAACTTCTCCTGGGCACAATCAATGTCGCTTTCTTAAAAGATTAGGCCATAGAGAGTAGATTTAGTTACATTCCTAAATTTACCTGGTTAAATGTATCTATTCAATTAGGTTCTAGGTTCTGCTGAATGAGAGAGGGAGTATGTCACAATAGGGTAAAGCCTTAGCCTGTTTCCTCCCAAGGGGCGAGCAAACAGAGATGCACCACCAACATCCCACAGCTAAACAAATGCTGATGTGAATGGTTTTTTGAAGATTGGTCACAAAATAGTTTGTTGTCGATGGAAATCTAGATGGGAAAAAAAAATTCAGATCCCGCCACCCAATAGCATTTTTGAACTCAGACGCCAACGGTTTTAAGGAGAAAATTTTAGCTCCATGCAGGGAAATTTGAGTGAAATAGACATCCGCAGCATCCTGCAACTGATTGAGTTAGGTCAGCGAACCGGAGAACTGTTCGTAGAGTCCTACAGCTCGTCCATCGGTGCCAGCACGGGTACTCACCCCACCCCGCGCTCCCCAGCCGGACAATCCTGGTATGTCTTCTGCTTCAACGGTCAGATTATTTACGCTACCCAGAGTGCGGGAAGTTTGTTTCGCCTGCGGGACTACCTGCGCCGCTACAAAGCAGAAAAGGCCCTAGACAAAATCGAACTTCCCTATATGGCTTCTACCAATGCCCCAGAATATGGCTACCTGTGGGCGCTGCTAGAACAACACATCCTCACCCCAGCTCAAGGCCGCAACATTATCCACAGCATGATCCACGAAACCCTATTTGACTTGCTCAGTCTTCATCAGGGTTCCTTTACCTTTGAAATGGGTTCTGCCTTAGCTCCTCAATTAACCAGCTTAGAAATTAGCTCCTTGCTGGCGAAAATTGTCAAACAGGTGCAGCAGTGGAAGCAGTTTCACCCACACATTCAGTCGCCCAACCAATGTCCGGTGATTTCAGACCCCACCGAGTTGCAAGTAGCCCTACCTGTCAATACTTTTAATACTCTCAAACGCTGGGCTGACGGCCGCACTTCGATCCGCCAAATGGCGCGCTACCTCAACCGGGATGTGTTGACTGTCGCTAAGGCAATTTACCCCTTCGTGCAGCAGGGATTGGTGCAGGTATTTTTTGAGTCTGTTAGCCCAGCTAACAACAAAAAAGAATGGTCTTCCCCCAAAACCAAAGTTCCCAGAGTTGTCTGTATTGACGATGACAATGTGATTCGCAAGACCGTAGAGTCGATTTTGAATGAACATGGCTACCAAGCTACGGGCATCAGTAGTCCCCTCACAGCCCTGAGTTTAGTGTTTCAACTCAAACCAGATTTAATTTTGTGCGACATTGCCATGCCGGAACTAGACGGTCACGAAATTTGCGCTATGCTACGTAGTTCTAGTGCTTTCCGACAGACACCCATCGTCATGTTAACGGGTATTGACGGATTTATCGATCGCGTTCAAGCTCGGATGGCCGGTGCTACTGAATACATCACTAAACCTTTTGGTGAAAACGAGTTATTAATGCTGGTAGAAAAATATGTTGGCCCTGGCTACCCAGAGGCGACAGTGGAGGCTCATTTATTAAACAAATAATAAATCATGGCAAAAAAATCCTGTGGTGGTGCTCTGGAGAATTTATCGACTCCAGTGGGCCACACAGGCTCCAAGTACAAATATAATATACTTGTTTCTTCACAAAAAGCCTTCTCTGATTGACCAAAACCGCGAGACCTCAGAGCTAATGTAGTTCATGGCGTCCGCGCTTCTATTGCCAAACACATCCAGCAGTCACGCCATTTACGCCTTGGTTATGTCAAGCTTGGCTATGTCAAGTTTCGATGGGACAAGCTTGGCGGGAACCGTCAATAATTTGCTAGAAAAGCAGGTGTCAGAAAAATGATTAGTGGCAGCGCCGACTTCATATTACCAGGACTAGGTATCGATCATGCTCCCGAATTCCAAGAACTAGAAACTCCCGAAGGCGAGCTGCACCTGCGGTTTTATGTACCTTCGGGCAATGAGTTCGCACTGCCAGCGACAGGGATTAGAGAGGTACTATCCCCCGCCCCAGACCGTATGACACCAATTCCTAACGTTTCTTCCTTGCTTTTAGGTACGCTAAACATGAGAGGGCGTGTCATTTGGGTGGCAGACTTGGGCCAATTTCTGGGAGACCAAACACCTCTGAATACCGACAGACAGGAAATTCCGATCGTAGCTGTAGAAGACCAAGATACGATTTTGGGATTAGCAGTCGATCGAATTGTGGGGATGGACTGGCTCGACATCGAGCAACTGCACTCGCAGAACAATGCACCAGATGGCATGATGCCATTTCTCAGAGGAGAATGGATGTTAGGCGAACCAGGTCAGAAAGTGCTCCGACTGCTAGATCAAGTGAAAATTCTGCGCTCGGCGCGGTGGGCAGCGTGAAATCAATTTTAGATTGGCGATTTTCGATTGAGTCTAATCACAAACAGTCACAGCGCCGCGTATCTAACACATTCAAGATAAAAATCTAAAATCTAAAATCTAAAATCTAAAATCTAAAATCCAACATGGGGCGGCAAATGGCAACAAGTACCAACTTTCAGCAGGACTACCAACGAGCCGAAGCGGCATACACGGCAGGCGACTATCCAGAAGCCGCCGCTCTAGTTTGTCAATTAGTAGCAGATTTTCCCGAAGACCCCAGCGCTCGTCTGCTTTGCGGACACATATATTGTTACGGCCTAGAAGACTACGAAGTGGCACGGGAACAGTACGCAGTAGTGCTGGATTTGAGCGACGACCAAAGCTTGCTTGAACACGCTCACAACGGGATTAGTTACACAGACCAATTTTTACCCGGAGAATTGCCATCAGAAAATTTTGATGCCGAAACGGAATTGGAATTCTATCCAGATAAATCTCTGGATGTAGATTTAGAAGACCCCAATTTTGAACTTTTCTCAGGAGATGCTGCTGGCATAGACTGGGAGAGTCCATCCCCTAATGGTATGGAAAAAGAAGACCTAGCAGACCTGGGAATGAGTGCCTTGGGATGGGAACCAAAAGACGACAATGAAATCGGTGCGGCCGATTTAACCCTGGCGTCCAATCCGTTTATGAACGATTCCGGTGGGATGGCTGCTTACGCTGAGGCGACAGGCCCACTAGACGACGAATTTGCTAGTTCAGATTTTGGAGATGCTTTCGCCTTAGATCGCGAAGGATTGGATGATCCCTTTCAAGAGAGCAAAGTGTCTGCCAAATCAATTCCTTACGAGGCGGATTCGTTTTCAGAAGCTCCGACTCAGATTCTTAATGGTAGGGGTTTTGCTGCTGCCGAAGTTGGGAAGGACCTCGACTTGAACCCAGTAGACTATCCCACCAGCCCATCCCACAATTTTGACGAATCTTTTGCACCACGCTCCTTACCAGATGAATTTGACCTGGACGATGATTTGGATGACTACTCTTCCTCACCCCCGATCGACCAAAATCATAACTACGATCTAGGAGAAGATGCAGACCCCTTCGCCCAGGAACTCCCAGGGGAATTTGGACGGCCCGAAACCAATGGGGAATACTCGTCAAATTATGACCTGGCTGAAGATGAAACCCTGTTGATGGGCGGTGCTGTTCCCAACTCTCAAAGTCCCAGGGCGAGGCGGGGAGGTTTGAATTCGAGCGATCGAACTTCCCAAAGTAATGGTTACGGGGACTCTTCGAGTGTAGCATTCGGCTCTAGGGATAGTTTTGAGTTAGACGCTTTTGATGACGATGCTTTTAATGACTCTTTCTCTCTAGACACTTCGGAGCAATTGACTTCTTTCGGAGCAGGAGGAGCGGCCAGCAGTGATTGGTCGTCAAAAGCTGGTAATCCTCCAGAACATAGCGATTTTTTGGACGAATTTGATGCTTTTGATGATTTGGGCAATGTCCCAGATTTTGATATTTCTGAAGATGTCAATAGTTCGATTCTGACTAGGGGTAGCACTCATTTTGGCAGCTCGAATAGTGGCATGATGGGGACCACTAGCAGCAGTCTCGATTTCGATAATACCGATGGCTCGGCTATTCGGGATGATGAGATATTTAGCATGAGTGGCCCGGCCGATAGTGCGGCGCAAACTTTTACAGTTACCGAAACAGAGCCTCTTGATGCTGCTGTCACTGTGGAACAGGGTGGTCTGGCTTTCTTGGAAAATGCTCCTTTGGCTACGAAGCATTTTTACACAGCAGTCGGGGCGGGACTGGTTTCTCTGGTAGCTGTGGCTTTTGTCACCAACATTGCTTCTTACCAAGCGTTGCGACAGGATAAGCCAGAGGCGATCGTGTATCTGCGCCAAACAGGCTGGGTAATGACCGCAGCAGCAGGTGTTACCAGCTTTTTAACTTCTTGGGGTATCGGTCAGTTAATCGCCAAGCAGGTACGGAATTCTTCGGACAATTTGCAAGCTCAATTTGATGCTGTCTCTCAAGGCAATTTGAATGCTCGTGCCACAATTTATTCTGAAGATGAATTTGGCAAAATGGCTGCTAAATTCAACCACATGGCGAAGGCGATCCAAACGACTATTAGCGATACTAGACGCAAATCCGACGAGCAGGAACAGGCCAAGGAAGACTTGCAGCGCCAAGTGATTCGCTTGCTAGACGACGTGGAAGGTGCTGCTCGTGGTGATTTGACTGTGACTGCGGAGGTGACTGCCGATGTATTGGGGGCTGTGGCTGACTCGTTCAACTTGACCATTCAAAATCTGCGAGAAATCGTTCACCAGGTGAAGCAGGCCGCTAGGGAGGTCAGCCAAGGCGCTACTGATAGTGCCAAGTTTGCGGGGGATTTGTCTTCCGATGCTCTGCGACAAGCTGAGGAACTGGCGGCAACCCTGAATTCGGTGCAGGTGCTGACGGACGCAATTCAGCGGGTTGCTGAGAGTGCTAGGGAGGCTGAAGAAGTAGCACGGGGTGCTGCCGCTACCGCTCTTAAAGGCGGCGAGGCTGTGGATCGCACCGTGGCTGGGATTTTAGATATCCGAGAAACAGTAGCAGAAACAACCAGAAAAGTCAAGAGGTTGGCAGAAGCTTCTCAAGAAATTTCTAAGATTGTGGCTTTAATTGCGACGATCGCCTCCCGGACTAATTTGTTGGCTCTTAACGCTAGTATTGAAGCAGCAAGAGCAGGGGAAGCAGGCAGGGGTTTTGCGATCGTGGCAGATGAGGTGCGACAGTTGGCGGACCGATCGGCTAAGTCTTTGAAAGAAATCGAGCAGATTGTGATGCAAATTCAGAGTGAGACTGGGGCGGTGATGACAGCGATGGAAGAAGGGACGCAACAGGTGATTGAGGGGACAAAATTGGCAGAACAGGCTAAGCGATCGCTCGACGATATTATCCAAGTAACTAATCGAATTGACGTGTTGGTGCGATCGATTACTGCGGATACTGTGGAGCAGAATGAGACGGCTCGATCGGTGCGGGCAGTTATGCAAGCTGTGGAGTTGACGGCTCAGGAAACTTCTCATGAAGCGCAGCGGGTTTCAGGTGCTTTGCAGAATTTGGTGGGGGTTGCCCGCGACCTTTTGACCTCGGTGGAAAGATTCCGAGTAGAAACAGTAGACAGACAGTAATTAATTGTCTACTGCTTGTTTTGCTTGGCGAATTACTGGCAGATTAGTGCCGAAATAATGGCAAAAAAAAAGCAACCTCGTAGTCTTGAAATGGCTGCGGGGATGCCAAACCAGCACCTAAATAAACTAGGAGTTGCCCTGATGGACGATAACATAGTAAACGTATTTTCGGAGATTTTTAACAAATTTAAGCCAAGGGGCTGTATCGTCTGCGATCGCTCAAAAAATAGTAGAGAATATGCCAAGACAAAAATTCCGATAAAAAAGGAAATCAAGATGTTAAAAATCCACGGATTAGTATTAGAAAAAAGAGATTATCTAAAACAACTAGCAGACAAATAGATTAGAAAAAAGGAATAAAACTATGCAAGCAGAGCAACAACAGAGAATCATGGGCTATTTTATTGAGGAGGCAAAAGACCATCTCAATACGATCGAACAAGGCTTGTTAAACCTTCAAGCAACGATCGAAGACCCAGAACTGGTCAACGAAGTATTCAGAGCTGCCCATTCAGTGAAAGGGGGAGCGGCAATGCTGGGACTCACCAGCATTCAGCAAACAGCCCATAGGCTCGAGGATAGTTTCAAAATCCTCAAGGAATGCAGCGTGAAGGTAGACCAGCAGCTAGAGTCCTTGTTTTTGCGGATATTTGATACTTTGCAGGGACTGTTAGAACAACTGTCAGGGCCTTTTGGACTGACGGAGGAACTGGGAGATCAGATGGTGAGGGAACTCGAACCGGTGTTCCAGGAACTCAACGATCATTTGGGGGGGCTGGTGGGATATAGGGTTGGTGATGGGGAAGAGAGCGGCCCTTTTGTGCCTATAACCATGATGATGGGGATGATGGGGGCTATGGCTTCGACTGGGGCGGTGGAATCCCGCGGGGCTGGAGGCTGGGCTGGAGAAGTGCCAGAGGGTTCTGTGCGGATGGTTTTTGAGTCGGATGTGCCGGCGCGGATGCGGGAGATGCTTCAGGAATTCAAGCAGCCTGAAACAGACCAAGGTAAAGGTCGGCTCAGGGGTATTTGTGGGAGTCTCAGGTTGGCAGGGGAAGAGTTTGGTTTGGATTGTTGGATAGAGTTGATCGATGTGGTGGAGAGGGCGATCGCCAATCCAGAAAATTCCTATCGTACTTTAGCTCCGATCGCGATTAAAGATATCAAACAGGCTCAGGAATTAGTGCTGGCTGGGATGGAGTCCTCCATTGTGGTAGGCGCGAGGCTGAGGGAGTTAGCCTTGGTGGGGGATTCTGAGGCGGATTTTGAGGATTTGTTGGCCTTTGCTCAGCCAGGAACTGTGAATTCCGGGTCAGATGCCGAGGGAGATGGGGCTTGGGGTTTGGTTGGGCTTGGAGAAAGTGGTGCCGAGGAACAAATGTTGCCGACCATTTCTGGACTGAGTATAGATGAGTTGTTTGACAAGCTCGATAGTGGGGATAGCAATGACTATGGCGGGGGTCGATCGCCTCAGTTTGGTGATTCGCCTGGATTTGGAGACTCGGAGTTGGAATCTGGTAGTTGGAGGACTTCTACTCGCACCGGGCCAGAGGTGGGAGCTGCGGAGTTGAATACTTTAGCTGATTTGTTTGATGGGGAAAGTCCCGACTTAGATGGTGCTTGGGAAGGAGAAGATGAGCTGGAAGAAACTACAATTTCTGGGTTTCCGACGAGGGGGTTGCTGGAACCGGATGATGGGGATAGTTCAGGGGATTTCACCGATTTGCTGCTAGATGACTACCCCAAAGTCGTGTCTGATGCAAACTCTGTTGGTGCTGTAAATGACCTGACAAATCTGTTTGGCTCAGACCTGCTTTCTGGCGAATCCGGGGAAATAGATAGCGATCTGAGTCCCCAAGGCGAGGATGGAACAGGATCGCAGAATGCCGCGGCACGGGCTGATAAGCGATCGAAAAATAGCAGTTTAACACAATCTCAAGAATCCGATGACCTTCTGGGCAAGCTATTGGATGAAGTAGCCGCTAGAGGCACCGCGATCGATGATGTTAGCTTCGATAACCAGTTGTCAAAAGAATTGGAAACACCAGAGACTACTGGAATATCCCCAAAAGATATTTTTGAAGACTTGGCTGGCCCGGATGAAAGTGATAGCGAAATTTCCTTACCGGCGATCGCTCCTGCGGAGAACTTGAGTCAGAAACCATCAGAAAAATCATCACCGCAGAAAGCAGCAGACTCTGATGCTGAAACAGATGTGGATTTGGATTTGAGTGAACTGTTGGGAATTACGTCAGATTTCTTATCGTCAGAAAGTGACATCACAGAACAAAACAACCATGAAGATTGGGCTGACCTAGATGCAAGCAACCAGGAAATTGACAGTTTGTTTAATATGACACCAGATGCAGATTTAGATATTTCTGACCAGGAAAATTGGCTGGAAAATGCCCTGGCCAGCCAAGAAAAATCAGCTTCTCCAGAAGATAGCTCCGACTCAGACCTAGATTTAGATGCTCTGTTTGGGAATATGTCTGAGTCAGAGATAGAGCTAGATGAAGCAATGGAACCCATTACCATGAGTGGGACTGGCGTTAAGTCCCAGGAAGCAGCAGATTTAGTAGATTTGTTTGACTCAGTGCCGACAGGAATTGACCATGAGGATGAAGGTTTGGAGAATATTAATACGGCGCAGTGGCTGAGTTTTGAAGATGTTCCGGAATCCCCTGGTGTGGATTTGTCTCTGTCGGACGGTGATATGCGGAGTGCCCTCGCTGACCAGGGGATCGATTTGCCAGAAGGTGATTGGGAGTCTGAGTCAGTCAAAGTCAGCCGCGGGGACAATCGCATGAATCGGAGTTTTGATGATGAGAATACTTTTGATTTACTAGAGGATATGTTTGGGGAGGGCATGAATGCCTCGGCAGATGAAGCGGGCCGGTCATCTGGGGAGTTGGAGGCATCTGTGTCTGTGGTTTCGGATGATTCTTTGGAGGAAAATGGGGCGGATTTGTTTGATGGTCTGTCGGCTATGACTGGCGATGATGAGGATGATTTGTTTGAGGTGCTTTCTCGGTCGGTTTCTAGGGGTGATTTGGAGGTGATGTCATCGCAGTTGTCCGATGAGGGTTTTGGGGGAGAGATTGGTTTGTTGGCGGCGCTGGAAACTGGTGCGACTCTCGATAGTGCTGATTTGGACGGTTTTGATGACTTGTTGGATTCGATCGATGCTGGTGCTTTGGTAACATCTGAGCTGACCTCCGGTTTTTGGGATACAGAAGAATCGCCAGGGACAGATAATTCTGAGTTGGATGGTTCTTCGCTGTCGGGCTTTTTTGAGGGTACTGATGGGGGCGCTGGGGATGGGGAGGAGAGTTTTGATGATTTGGAGTCCCTGTTGAGTCTTGAAGGTACAGAGGCTGCAATGGATGCAATGGCTGCTGTGCCGATCGCTAGTCAAACTCCTGTGAATACCGAGGTTTTCTCAGACCTGGAGGAGATGTTGAGCGAGAGCAAGACAGTGCCGGAGATTTATGGGCGATCGACTCTTGGTCTGGCGACAAGTTCCTCTCAGCAGGGGCGGGATGACTTTAGCGATTTGGAAGCTCTGCTGGATGAACCCAAGGAAGGCGTGCGTCAGGGTGAGACAGGCATGAGTTCGCGTCCGGGGGGGATTCGACCAAAAGGGCCTCGTCAGGGGTTTGGCGACCAAACTATGCGGGTGCCGGTGAAGCAACTGGATAACCTCAGTAACTTGATGGGGGAACTGGTGGTGAATCGGAATAGTTTGGAGCAAGACCAGGAACGGATGCGGCAGTTTTTAGATAACTTGCTGCATCAAGTGACTTTATTGAGTGAAGTCAGCCAACGGACTCAGGATTTTTATGAGCGGAGTTTGCTAGAAATTGCGCTGTTAGCAAATCGGCAGGGGCATCGCTCGGCTTGGCGATCGGAGGATTCTGCTCATCAGCGGGAGGGAGCTTGGAAGCCTGAAGAAATGGATCGCTTTACTCCTTTCCACAGTTTGGCTCAGGAGATTATTGAGTTAATCGTGCGGGTGCGCGAGTCAGCCGCGGATATTGAGTTTTTGGTGGATGAAGCAGATCAAGTGACTCGTCAGTTGCGACAAGTAACTACTCAGTTGCAAGAAGGATTGAATAAGGCTCGGATGAAGCCCTTTGCAGAGACGACCGATCGCTTATTCCGTGCTGTGCGAGAAGTTGGGATTAAATGCGGGAAGCAGGCTCAGTTGCAAGTGGAAGGAAAAGAGATTTTGATTGACAAGATGATTGTGGATCAACTCTATGACCCCATGACTCACTTGGTGAATAACGCAATTACCCATGGTATTGAGTCCCCAGAGGTGCGGTTGGCCGCTGGGAAACCGGCCATGGGAAGGATTACGATTCGGGCTTTTCATCAAGGAAATCAAACCGTAATTTCCGTGTCTGATGATGGGGCTGGTATTGACCCTCAGAAGGTGAAGGCTAAGGCCATTAAACAAGGTTTGTTGACGGCGGCTCAGGCTCAGAGAATGACTCGCTCCGAGGTTTATGAGTTGTTGTTTAGACCTGGTTTTAGCACTCAGGAACAAGCTACAGAGTTTGCTGGCCGTGGGGTGGGGATGGATGTGGTTCTGACTTCTTTGCAGGAGATTCGGGGGACTGTGGGCATTGATTCTACCCTTGGTAAGGGGACTGTGTTTACGATTCGATTGCCTTTGGTGTTGAGTATTTCTAAGGCTTTGTGTTGTATTAGCGATCGAGCTCGGATTGCGTTTCCCATGGATGGGGTTGAGGATATGATTGATGTTCCTCGCGATCAGGTGACGAAAGGATCTGATGGTCTTCCTTGCATCGATTGGCGTGGTTCGATTTTGCCTTTCCGTCCGCTGCGAGATTTGTTGGCTTATCATCGCCATTTGGGCCGTGGCAGTGTTTATGGCTTTAATACTGACGATGACATGATTTCGGTGATTGTGTTGCGCTCTGCTGGCAATTTCTTGGCCGTGCAGGTAGATCAGGTTTCTACTGAACAGGAAATTGTGATTAAGCAGTTGGAAGGACCAGTCCCTAAGCCGGTGGGGATTGCTGGGGCTACTGTGTTGGGGGATGGTCGGATTGTGGCGATCGCCGATGTTCTAGAGTTGATTGATTTGGCTACTGGCAGGCTGCGGAAGGATGCTGGTGGTACTTTGTGGGATGAGGGCGATCGGGTTCCTGCTGAGCCGATCGAGGAGAAGGCTGAGCCGACGGTGTTGATTGTGGATGACTCAATTACGGTGCGATCGCTCCTTTCGATTACTTTCGAGAAGTCTGGCTATCGTGTGGAAGAAGCTCGCGATGGCAAGGAAGCTTGGGAGAAGATGAAATCTGGTTTGCCTTGCGATATCGTATTTTGCGATATTGAAATGCCTCGAATGGATGGTTTGGAGCTGCTTTCTAGGATGCAGAAGGATTCGGTTTTGTGTGAATTGCCGATCGCGATGCTAACTTCTCGTGGTGCTGACAGACACCGCCAAATGGCTTACGGATTGGGTGCGAAAGGTTATTTCACCAAGCCTTATTTGGAGGAGCAATTGTTGGATGCTGCTGGCCGGATGTTGAAGGGTGAGGTTGTTGGTGCTCCGGTTGGTGTTTAATCGGACACACCCCCAGCCCCTCTAAGCGAGGGGAGCTAGATCCGGTTCCCCTGCTGGGAGGTAGGGGGGGTACGCACGCACCATCCACTACCCCTACAAAGCCCTCGTTTTTTGGAGCATGAAACCGCCCTGCTCGTGGGCGGGTCTAGATCCGGTTCCCCTCCTGGGAGGGGCTAGGGGTGGGTCTTATTTCCCATCATCGTTTTTTTTGACTCAATCCACCCTGGTTAAGAAGCGGCCAAGGAGGAGACGGCAAGGCCCATAGGTGTCAACTTAAGGTCAAATCCAGTCATAGACTGCTGTTTGACTATTAAGGCCAGATCCCCCCTAGCCCCCCTTAAGAAGGGGGGGACAAGAGTCGGATCTTTCGTCCCCCTTCCCCCATCCCCCTTGGGGGGCAGGGGGGGTGGGGATGCGAGGGGGGTCTAGACTTAGGTAAAAGCGAGAGATACCAAGGATTTCAGGCGATTGTTGACACTAATGGGCAATGCCGTATCCCTACCCCCAAAATGAGTTCCGTTAACAAACCGGATTTTTGCCCAGGCGCGTTTGGTTTTGGTGGTAGGCTAATTTGTGGGGTGTATAGAAGGGCGATCGAGGTTATTTATGGATGCTGAAGAACTTTTAGAAAGATACGCTAAAGGCGAACGACAATTTCATTCAGCTATGCTCAGAGGTGTAGACCTCAAAGGTGCAGACTTGAGTGGGATCGACTTAAGCTCTGCAAACTTGACAGCAGCAGAGTTGAATGAGGCCAACTTAACGGGAGCAACCCTTAATGGTACAAACCTCACGAAGGCATCTGTAAAAGGTGCAAATTTGATCGGGTTAGTAGCAGCTTCTTATGCAAACTTTACTGATGCAGATTTGTGCGGTGCTGATTTGAGTAAAGCCAATTTGAATTCTGCTAATTTTAGTAATGCCAACTTGAATGAAGCAAACTTAAGTGATGCCCAACTAGCTTCTGCAAACTTCACTGAAGCATCTTTGATTGAAGTGTGTTTGAGTAGAGCTAAACTTAACAGTGCAAACCTGACTAAAGCAAACTTGACTGAAGCAGACTTAAGTCGGGCAGATATAACTAGCATAACCATCAAAGATACTAATCTTCAGGGAGCCAAGCTGCGCGGTGTCAATTTATCTCAAAAGGACTTGTCGGGTATCAATCTAGCAGAAGCCGATTTAGCTGGAGCCGAATTGACAGACATAAATCTGAGAAACGCTTGTTTGCGGGGTGCAAATTTAGAGAGGACAGGTCTTCACAGAGCTAATTTGATCCGAGCAAATCTGGAGGGTGCTAAGCTTAAGAGAGCAGATTTGACTGATGCCAAAACTTATGGTATGAACATCAAAAATGCAGACTTCACTGGTACAATCATGCCCGATGGAGAATTTTACAAACCAGAAACCTCTCAACTAAAATCCCAAAAAGTGACATCTATGACACGCAAAATTATTCGTACTGACAAAGCACCCGCACCCGTCGGCCCTTACAATCAAGCGATCGCCGCTTCGGGTACTATGCTGTTTGTAGCTGGCCAAATTGCGATCGACATTAGACTAAATGATATTGTCTACACTGACGACGTGGCAAAACAAACTGAACAAGTTATGGCAAATCTCGAAGCCATTCTCACAGAAGCCGGCGCGACTTGGTTGGATGTCGTAAAAACTACGGTGTTTCTCAAAGATATGAATGATTTTGCTGCTGTGAATGCGGTTTATGGGAAGTATTTTGATGAGGAAACTGCACCGGCGCGCGCTTGTGTAGAGGTTTCGCGTTTGCCGAAGGATGTGTTAGTTGAGATTGATTGTATTGCGGTGATTTGATTTCCTCTTTTTATTAAATCCCCGACTCGTTCAATCTGTCGGGGGTTTGGTTATATGGGAATTATTTAACCGCAGAGAACGCAGAGGACACAGAGGGAGAGAAGAGAGATGGTTGATATTGATTTATGCCTCCCTCTAAGCATACTTCATATTTTCTTCAGTCCGCGTAGGCGGACTTCGTTTGTGTAGTTGCGGTTTCAACCGCCGAATGATACTGAGGGGAAAGTGCGCGACTTTAATTAACTTCCACAGCCGATCGCACTTGTCGATCTGTCGCTGTCGCGCACCCTACTCCTAAATCAATCTGAAACAATCAGACTTAATCTCAATTACCAGTTAGCAATTAGCAATTAGTAATTACCCAATTACCAATTACCAACTGTCAACTGTCAACTGTCAACTGTCAACTGTCAACTGTCAACTGTCAACTGTCAACTGTCAACTATCAACCGTCAACCGTCAACTGTCAACTGTCAACTGTCAACTATTTATTCAACGCTTCACGGGCGGCAACCGCTTCGTCAGGATGAATATTCAATCGGGTCAAATTGATCCGACCTTTATTGTCAATTTCTCGCACTTTGACAATCACTTCGTCGCCGACAGCTAACTCATCTTCCACTTTGCCAACGCGGTAGTCGGCTAACTGCGAAATGTGAATCATTCCTTCTTTTCCGGGCAGAATTTCCACAAAAGCGCCGATCGGAATAATCCGAGTAACGTGGCCAACATACACGTCTCCTGCATTCAACTTGCGTGTCATGCCTTGGATAATGTTATGAGCCCGCATTGCTTTTTCGCTGTCGTTGCCGGCAATTGTCACGGTTCCGTCGTCTTCGATGTCAATTTTGACACCGGTTTCTTCGGTGATGGCTTTGATGGTTTTGCCACCGGGTCCAATTACTAAACCGATGAATTCGGGGTCGATTTTCAGGGTTAGCAAACGCGGTGCAAAGGGCGACATTTCCTTGCGGGGAGTGTCGATGGTTGACAGCATTCTTTCTAGAATGTGCAGTCTGGCTGGTTTGGCTTGGCGGATGGCATTGGCAATCACATCTAAGGGTAAACCTTTGATTTTCATGTCCATTTGCAAAGCAGTAATCCCGGTGTCGGTACCGGCTACTTTGAAGTCCATGTCGCCTAAAAAGTCTTCAATTGCCTGAATGTCAGTCAAAATTCGGACTTCATCGCCTTCTTTAATTAACCCCATTGCTGCGCCGCTGACTGGTTGGGACAGGGGTACGCCTGCGTCCATGAGGGCTAGGGTTGAGGCGCAAACGGAACCCATGGAGGTGGAACCGTCGGAAGAGAGAATTTCCGATACTACGCGAATCACGTAGGGGAAGTCTTCTTTTGATGGCAACACTGGGACTAGGGCTCGTTCTGCTAGGGCTCCGTGACCGATTTCTCGGCGTCCTGGCGATCGCATGGGTTTGGTTTCTCCCACGGAAAAGGGCGGGAAATTGTAGTGGTGCAGGTAGCGTTTGTCTTGCTGTGGGTGCAAGTCGTCTGCTAAGTCTTGGGCATCGCCTGGGGTTCCCAGGGTTGCTGCCGACAGCACTTGAGTCAAGCCCCGATTAAACAACGCACTGCCGTGTACTCTTGAAGGGAGCACGCCGACGCGACAAGAAACGGGTCGCACCTCGTCTAGCTTGCGGCCGTCTACACGGACGCCATCTTCGACGATTTGCTTGCGCATCATTTTTTTGGTGACGTCCTTGAAAACGTTGCCGATCGCCTTGCTGTTGGCGGTGGCGGCTACTTTTACCGGATCGTCTTCGGATAGTTCGGCGATCGCAGATTCTACTTCATTTGCCTTAACTTCGTCCAAAGCTGCGTTGCGCTGATTTTTGTCTTGTTCAAATTTAGACAAAATAAAGCGGATTGGGGCTTCGGCGCGATCGCGAATAAAGTTTTCCAGGGCTGAGTCTAGGGATGGCCGTTCTTCCACCACCAAATCTATGCCCAATTCTGCCATGATTTCCCGTTGGGCTTGAATCAAGTCACAGGTTGCTTCGTAGCCGAAGTCGATCGCCTCGATGATATCCTGTTCTGGCAATTGGTTAGCGCTGGCTTCCACCATGATTACTCCATCTGGAGAACCCGCCACCACTAAATCTAATTCGCCTTCTTTGATTTCGCTGTAGGTAGGATTGATGATGAAGTCGTCTCCTACCAAACCAACTCGGACTGCGGCCATGGGTCCATAAAAGGGCATTTTCCCTAGCAATATCGCTACGGAAGCCCCTGTCACCGCCAAAACGTCTGGGGGTACTTGTTCGTCCATCGACAGCGTTGTGGCGACGACTTGGATGTCGTCTCTGAGCCAGCTTGGAAATAGCGGACGCAACGGTCGATCGATCAAACGGCCCGTGAGAGTCACTTTTTCTGGGGGACGCCCTTCCCGGCGCAAAAATCCACCGGGAATTTTACCACCTGCGTACAGTCTCTCTTCGTAATCCACTAACAGGGGCAGGAAATCAATTCCTTCTCTCCCCTGAGAGCGAGTTGCCGTCACTAAAACCGCCGTGTCACCCGACTGAATCAAAACTGCACCGCCTGCTTGAGGCGCTAGTAAACCAATCTTCAGTCTAATATCCCGTCCATCAAAGGATATTGACTTGTCTATCTCTACCATGTAGCACTGCTTCCTTATCTACCACATTCTTTCTCTGTCGGGATCGTAACATTAACCACAGGGCTTTGAGAGGAAGCGGGGAAAAGAGACTAAATAATTGTGGTTCGATCGAGGTTTTGCGCCGAAATTATGAGTAATTATACTCTCGAAGTTTGTTTGATATTTTGGGGTCGATTGGGCGATCGCCAGTCGCATCTCTGAAATAGGTGGTAGGATCTTCGTCTGGGCATGGGGCAAAGTCTGGTTCCGGCATTGAAGACAGGAGATAAGCCCCAGGATGTGGCTGAGGGATTGAAACACAAATAACCAATAACAAATAACCAATAACAAATAACCAATATATTAATAATATGGCAATTTTACACGGTAGTTGGATTATAAATGAGTCCGAAAGTTGTTTATTTATTTGGGCAGAAACTTGGCGCAAAATAGAACCAATCGATACTATTGAATTGGGGATGAGTCTTCGCTTTCCCTTGGCAATGACTGAGTCTGAGTTAAAAACTTTCCTAATTTCTTTGCACCAGTCTGGTAAACTGCATTGGCTGTTACCGGAAACCTCACTTGGACTAAGCTCAGTGACGGCAGAAACTCCACAGGAAAAAGGCAAAAAAATTAGGCGATCGACAAAAAATCACAACCCAGAAGTGACAGCCGAAAACTCATCGATTCGCCGGGAAATTAGGGCGATCGCACTTCCTACCCAAATCTCCACATCTAACATCAATCTGGTGTTACCACAGCACTCGGCAGCAACATTGACAGCAGAAGACAATGACAATCTTTACCTTTTTCCCTGGGAGATAGAGGGATTTTGTCTCAATCCTCAAGCAGCTTTTATTTTCTTGCAAGCAATACCGCTCAATAGCACAGCAACTGACTCTTTTGTGGGTTCAGATTTGCGTTTTTGGTCTTATATTGCTAGATGGAATTTAGATTTATTGGCCAGATGCAAGTTTTTACCTGCCTTAGACATACAGTCTGACGGTTCGGCTATTGCTAAATGGCAACCTCTGTTAGATAGTTCTACAGATCAACTTCGTCTTGCTACTTTTAGCAAGCAAATGCCGACGGCTTGTCGAACATATCAAGGGAAGTCAACCCCCCCCTACCCCCCCCAAGGGGGGAAAGAAAGAGAGGGGAAGTCTAACCTCCCCCAAGGGGGGAAAGAAAGAGAGGGGAAGTCTAACCTCCCCCAAGGGGGGAAAGAAAGAGAGGGGAAGTCTAACCTCCCCCAAGGGGGGAAAGAAAGAGAGGGGAAGTCTAACCTCCCCCAAGAGGGGAAAGAAAGAGAGGGGAAGTTAACCCCCCCCTACCCCCCCCAAGGGGGGAAAGAAAGAGAGGGGAAGTCTAACCTCCCCCAAGGGGGGAAAGAAAGAGAGGGGAAGTCTAACCTCCCCCAAGGGGGGAAAGAAAGAGAGGGGAAGTCTAACCTCCCCCAAGGGGGGAAAGAAAGAGAGGGGAAGTCTAACCTCCCCCAAGAGGGGAAAGAAAGAAGTCAATTGGCTTTAGCCGTGGATTTGCCGATGGATGCTCAGGAGTTGATTTTGGGATTTTTGAGCAGTGTTTTAGACAGTCAAGTGCGATCGGCTATTAGCTCAAATATGGGCTCAAATTTAGAAATCAAAACAGTTTCTCCAACCCGCGAATGGCTGCAATCTTTGCAGCAGGAATCTGGGATAGTTCAAGCAGAATCAGCGGCTTTAGAAAAGTTGGCAACCAAGCTGAGTGCTTGGACAGCACCACTGCAAAATGCACTCTCTCAAAAAAATCAATTTCGCACTTGTTTTCAACTGATACCGCCCTCCCCTGGTAAAACTGAATGGAGTTTAAATTATTGTTTGCAAGCAGTAGAAGAAAACGAATTTTTGGTAGATGCGAGAACTGTTTGGAACAATTCTGTGGAGAGTTTGAATTATGCAGGCAGGACTATACAACTACCTCAAGAAACTTTGCTCAGTGGCTTGGGTTTAGCTTCAAAACTTTATCCGTTAATTGAACCTAGTTTGCAAGCACAGCGCCCTCACTGTTGTCTGTTAAAACCCTTAGATGCTTACAATTTTATCAAGTCTGTGGCTTGGCGATTCACTGACAGCGGATTGGGCGTAGTTTTGCCACCGAGTTTGTCTCATACTGATGGTTGGGCTAGTCGTTTGGGTTTGAGCATTCAAGCCGAAACTACCCCCCCCAACCCCCCCTTAGTAAGGGGGGGCGCTCCAGAAATTAACCCCCCCTTAGTAAGGGGGGGCGCTCCAGAAATTAACCCCCCCTTAGTAAGGGGGGGCGCTCCAGAAATTAACCCCCCCTTAGTAAGGGGGGGCGCTCCAGAAATTAACCCCCCCTTAGTAAGGGGGGGCGCTCCAGAAATTAACCCCCCCTTACTAAGTGGGGGCGCTCCAGAAATTAACCCCCCCTTACTAAGTGGGGGCGCTCCAGAAATTAACCCCCCCTTACTAAGTGGGGGCGCTCCAGAAATTAACCCCCCCTTAGTAAGGGGGGGCGCTCCAGAAATTAACCCCCCCTTAGTAAGGGGGGGCGCTCCAGAAATTAACCCCCCCTTAGTAAGGGGGGGCAAGGGGGGGTTAGGATTGCAAAGTCTGTTAAGTTTTAAGTGGGAATTGACGATCGGCGGACAGCGCATTTCTAAGGCTGAATTTGACAGATTGGTAGGATTGAATTCCCCTTTGGTGGAAATTAACGGCGAGTGGGTGGAATTGCGCGCGCCGGATGTCAGGGCTGCTCAAACTTTTTTTGCTAGTCGCAAAGAGCAAATGACTCTTTCTTTGGAAGATGCTTTGCGTTTGGCGAATGGTGATTCTCAGACAATTGAGAAACTGCCGGTGGTGAATTTTGAAGCCACTGGTCAACTTCAGGAGTTGTTGAATACTTTAAATAATAATGAGGCCGTAAGTGCGATCGCGCCGGCTAGTTTTCGAGGAAAATTGCGGCCTTATCAAGCCCTAGGAGTTGGCTGGTTGGCTTTCTTAGAAAGATGGGGTTTGGGCGCTTGTCTCGCGGATGATATGGGGATGGGAAAATCGGTCGAACTAATTGCTTTTCTCCTACATTTACAAGAAAACAATTCCTTGGAATGGCCGACATTACTGGTGTGTCCGACATCGGTATTGGGTAATTGGGAACGGGAAGTCAAGAAATTTGGCCCGACACTAAAAGTATTGCTGCATCACGGAGAAAAACGCGCTAAAGGTAAAGCATTTGCTACGGCAATTAAGGGTAAAGATTTAATTATTACCAGTTATTCTTTAGTGTTTCGTGATGCGAAGGAAATTCAAAACACTAAATGGCAAGGATTGGTTTTGGATGAAGCGCAAAATATTAAAAATTCGGAGTCTCAGCAGTCGAAAATAGTCCGACAAATTGAAGCATCTTTTAAAATTGCGCTGACAGGAACTCCGGTGGAAAATAGACTGCAAGAATTGTGGTCTATTTTAGAGTTTCTGAATCCGGGATATTTGGGAGCTCGCAATTTCTTTCAGCGCCGATTTGCGATTCCTATTGAGAAGTATGGAGACAGGGAATCTTTACAGAGTTTGCGATCGCTCGTGCGGCCTTTTATCCTCCGTCGCCTCAAAACTGACAAGTCAATCATCCAGGATTTGCCCGAAAAACAGGAAATGACTGTATTTTGTGGATTAGCTACTGAACAGGCGACATTATATCAGCAAATAGTTGAAAAGTCAATAGCAGAATTGGAATCTGCCGAAGGTATTCAGCGCCGGGGCATGATTCTGGCTTTGTTAGTAAAACTCAAACAACTTTGCAATCATCCGGCTCTTTTGACAGCTAAAGAAAACCCTAAATCTTTGGCAATTAAGAGTCACGAGTCGGGGAAATTGCAGCGGTTGTTGGAAATGTTAGAAGAAGTTGTCGCTGAGGGCGATCGCTCTTTAATTTTCACTCAATTTGCCGAATGGGGAAAACTACTCAAACCACATCTAGAAAAGCATTTAGGTCGAGAAGTTCTGTTTTTGTATGGTGGAATCAAGCAGCAACAGCGGGAAGAAATGATCGATCGCTTCCAGCACGACCCCCAAGGTCCACCGATTATGATTTTATCCTTAAAAGCTGGCGGTACTGGTCTTAATTTGACCAGAGCAACTCATGTTTTCCACTATGACAGATGGTGGAACCCAGCAGTAGAAAATCAGGCGACTGACCGGGTATTTCGCATTGGTCAAACCAGGAATGTTCAAGTACATAAATTTGTGTGTACTGGCACATTAGAGGAAAAAATTCATGATATGATTGAAAGCAAGAAAGCCTTGGCTGAACAAGTAGTCAGTGCTGGAGAAAACTGGATTACCGAGTTAGATACAGACCAACTTCGGAATTTACTAATTCTCGATCGCAATGCTATCATAGAATCTAGTGATGAAGAATAAAGCTTTTTTCGTTATTCCTTTGCAACCGGATTTGATATGATATAAAATCCTCTCTTCATCGTCCTGTATTAAACTCTCTCTTCTCTTCCTTCGCGTACTTCGCGCCTTCGCGGTTAAATCATTCCGATACAACCGGAATTGATATGACTTCTTCCTTCTTCCTTATTCCTTCGGCTTATGATTGACAGAGAATGGTGGACGCAACAATGGCTTGATTTAATCAATACCTACCGCTTCAAAAAGCGGTTAGAACGCGGCTGGCAATATGCGCGGGAAGGTAAAGTTCTCAGCATTAAATTTCCCGATCGAGAAGTAATTGCCCTCGTTCAAGGTACCGATCCCAAACCCTATCAAGTTTCTTTAGGACTCGATCCACTAACAGATGAAGATTGGGAATATGTGATTGAAAATATGTCACAAAGAGCTATTTTTTCAGCAAAATTATTAGCTGGAGAAATGCCACACAATATTGAAGATGTGTTCGCAGCGGCCGGGAAAACCCTATTTCCGTTAAGTTTGTCCGATATTCGATCGCGCTGTAGTTGTCCCGATCCCAAAAACCCTTGCAAACACATAAGTGCAGTGTACTACTTATTGGGCGATCGCTTCAGCGAAGACCCCTTCGTGCTGTTTCAAATGCGGGGTAGAACCAAAGAACAAATCCTGACAGCACTCCGCCAAAGACGAGGTACAGAAGCCAAAGACAATACACAACTAAATTCAGGGGAAAATTCCCCAACTGAAAATGCCAAATTACCTAAAGTCGATCGCTTTTGGGAATACAACCAACAACTAGAATCATCTCTAGTAGTAATTGTACCACCACCGAGTAGCGAAACAGTGTTAGATATTTTAGGGCCAATGCCCCTCGCCACTGACGGAAAAGGTACTACCAGTAAATTATCCCCTGCCTCCGATGCACTCAAGCACCATTTTAGCAAAATCTACCAAACTGTTAGTCAGCAAGCAGTTTTCGCAGCACTAAAACGCAGTGAAGGAGATTAAATGTAGTATTGGCTTGTTCTGCCTTAAAAGCATCTTACCGCGAAATGCTCTGCCGAGACAAGCAACAAATAAAAATATTTTATCTCAAGGCTTCTTTTGGGCTAATGAAGAGAGGATTTGATATTAATAATTTTTGTACAAGTACAAGAAAGCTTCTACTTCAGCGGCGCTTGGTTGAGCAGAAATTGCACCAGGTTTCATTGCCGTCATGGCACCTACTGCACTGGCATAAGTAACCACTTTTTTGGTGACTTCTGCATCGGCTAAATTCTGAATTCCTACCTTGCACAACTGGCTGACAAAACCAGCCACAAATCCATCACCCGCACCAGTGGTATCCTCAATATCTACTTTGAAAGCGGGGATTTTTCCTTCATTCTCCGAGATACAATAGGAACAACCTTTATCTCCCGCAGTGACTAAAACTCCTTCTGGGGAATGGAGGCGGTAGGTAATAGCTCCAGCGTCGGTAGTTTCAAACAGCCATTCCGCTTCTTCTTCCGATAATTTCAGAAAATCAATTTTTGTGAAAAGTTTTTTAATCAGTGATTTTGCTTCCTCTGGATTTTGCCAAAACACTGGTCGCCAATTGATGTCTAGTATAATTTTTACGTCATACTTTTCTGCTAGTTCAATTGCTTTTTCGATCGCCTCTCGACTATCTGGATAAGCTAATTCTAAAGTACCTAACACTAGAAAATCAGCATTTTCAAACAGCACCTCTGGTATTTGGGCGGCGATGAGGTGAGTGTCGGCAAACTCCGCAGTGTTTGCATCGCCAAAACCGGCAAAAAATCGATCGCCCATTTCATTTCGCAATACATAAACTTGTCGTGTCGGTGCTGTCGGGTGGCGCTGCACTCCTGTGGTGTCAACTCCTATTTCTTGCAATACCTGCACGAGGGAGTTACCCAATTCATCCCCACCCACAGCACCAATAAATCCTGCGCTATGCCCCAATTTAACTAAAGCACAGGCAACATTCGCTGGGGCACCACCGGGATAGGGTGTCCAAGATTTTACCTCTTCTAGGGAAAGTCCCGATCGCTCTGCGAGACAGTCAAATAAGATTTCACCCAAACAGAGTACGCGAGGATAATTCATAGGGATTTGAGATTTGAGATTTGAGACAAGACCAGACTGGTCATTATAAATCTCCCATAATTCCTGTGGAACAGGCATCCCTTCGACCCTTCAGATCGCGGCACCGCCTGCTTGTTGTTGACTATCTGTTTGGAAGACATCTATTACACAGGAATCAAGTGCGTGTACTGACACCCGGTGTGGGCACTCCGTTGGGAGGACGTGATGCTCGATCGACTGCAATTGCTCATCTGGGGGAACCATAGCACGAAAAGATTTAATTTTTCTATTCTTACTTGATCCTCCATCCTTTAGAATTATAGATAGGTAAATATGCAGACATAGGAAAAATTTATGAGTGGGAGCGTTTCTCAGATCCCTGTCACCCTATCAGACAGAGAATTACAAGTGGTAGAATTAGTCGCGGCGGGATTGACTAATGAGAAAATAGCGGAAAAGTTGGAGATTAGCAAGCGTACAGTTGACAACCACATTAGCAATATCTTGAGTAAGACGCGGGCTGACAATCGAGTCACACTGGTGCGCTGGGCCTTGCAATGGGGAAAGGTATGTTTAGACAATATTAACTGCTGCCCTCTACCAGGACCGATCGATAAAGAAGTATCTTAAGTAGGGCTCAATTGTTGGGGACATACAAAGGAATGATGCAAACGGCACAAGAAAAACAACTACGGTATCAAATTCAATGCCCTGGATTACCACTGGCGGTGTATCGCGAAGTGGCGGCCCATTTGCGTCAAGTTGAAGGGGTGGAAACCGGTTTAATTCCACAGCAGTCGCAGCAGTTTGATTACAACGACAGCCAAGTTGGGGCTTTGTGGATTCAGTATCCTGAAGGGTTCGATTTTGCCGATCGCGAACGGGTCGATCGCATTTTGGCTTATTATGGCGATCGCTACGGATCTTGGGAATCATTAGTTATTAGTAATTGGTAATTGGGAATTGGGCATGGGGCATGGCGCATTGGGCATTGGTAATTGGGAATTGGGAATTGGAACTAACAACTAACTACTGACTACTGACAACTAACTACTGACTACTGACTACTGACAACTTACTAACAAAATGAGTGCAATTAAAACTTTACCTGGAACGCGGGATATTTTGCCCGCTGAAATTGAGTATTGGCAAAACATCGAAGCAGTCGCTAGAACAATTTTAACCAAAGCTGCTTATCGAGAAATTCGGACACCTATCTTTGAACAAACATCCTTATTTGAACGCGGTATCGGCGAAGCAACCGATGTTGTGGGCAAAGAAATGTACACCTTTAAAGATAAAGGCGATCGATCGAGTACCTTGCGGCCAGAAGGTACAGCCGGAGTAGTTCGAGCTTTTATTCAAAATAGTTTGTACGCGGCGGGTGACGTCCAGCGTCTGTGGTATACTGGGCCGATGTTTCGCTACGAACGCACCCAAGAAGGAAGACAGCGGCAGTTTAATCAAATTGGCGTAGAAGTCTTGGGTAGTGCGAATCCCCGTGCAGATGTGGAGGTAATTGCGATCGCCTGCGACATCCTTCAAACTCTTGGTTTAAAAAATTTGCGCCTCGATATTAACTCTGTCGGAAACAAGGAAGATAGACAAAATTATCGGCAAGCCTTAATCGATTATTTTACACCATACAAATCCGAATTAGATGTGGATTCCCAAGACCGTTTAACTCGCAATCCGCTGCGGATTTTGGATAGCAAAAATGAGCGGACTCAGGAAATTGTCAAAGGCGCGCCGAGTATTTTGGACTATTTGGGTGATGAATCGCGATCGCACTTCGAGCAAGTGCAGCAAATGCTGACAAATTTAGGAATTAGCTATCAGTTAAATCCCCGATTAGTGCGCGGTTTAGATTACTATACCTATACTGCGTTTGAAATTATTTCCGACGATTTAGGCGCGCAAGCCACAGTTTGTGGAGGTGGCAGATACGATGGTTTAGTAAAGGAATTGGGCGGACCAGATACGGCGGCAGTCGGTTGGGCAATGGGTATGGAAAGGTTGATTATCCTGCTGCAAAAATTGCAACCATTACCCGCGCCGAAGTTGGATTTCTATCTGGTATCCAGGGGTGAAAAAGCCGAACAGCAATCGGTATTGTTAGCTCAAAAATTGCGTGGTGCGGGGTTTAGCGTCGAAATCGATTTGAGCGGCAGTGCTTTTGGGAAACAGTTTAAAAGAGCCGATCGCAGTGGTGCTGTTGGGTGCTTAGTTTTGGGAGATGCGGAAGCGGAAAACGAGACGGTACAATTGAAGTGGTTGGCCAGTGGTGAACAAAGTGCGATCGGTCAATCAGAACTACTAGCCATGACAGATGAACTACAGCAGAAGATCAAAGATAAGACGGCGGTTGAAACCGCGTCTACACAAACAAAGTCCGGATGGTGCGCGGACTGAAGAAAACCTCTAGTTACCAGGCTAAGCGCCTGGTAACGCAGATCCAGAGGCTCCGCCTCGCAATTAACATTAATCCCAAAAACAAAAAGATATAATTAAAAATTAAACCCCTATAACCTCTGATAAACTATGACTGTAGCAACTAAAAATCCTAAAACCCAACTCACAATCACCTGGCCGCTACTACCAGACGATTTCCAACTACCAGACGACCCCGTGGAAGATGAAAGCCAACCATTGTTAGCAGCAGCTTTGCGCCAGCCCCTAACAGAATTTCCCGAATTAATCCAGGATGCTTTAATTGTTTCCAACTTTGCCCTTTGTGCCGGCATAAGTTTCCCAGAAGCAGCCACCGACGAACAGCGAACTATTTGCAAAGCGCCCGACTGGATGTACGTGAAACCCGTCAATCCCCAAAATGTCTCGCAAGTCCGCCGCAGTTACACGCCACACACAGAAGGGATAATTCCTCAAATCGTGATCGAATTTCTCTCAGAAACCTATGGAGAAGAATACTCTGTAGAATTTACCTCGCGGGTGGGAAAGTGGTTTTTTTATGAGCAAGTAATCAAAGTCCCCAGATACGTTATATTTCGAGCGAAAACAGCTCATTTAGAAGTTCATGCTTTAGAATCAGAGCACTATAATCGACAAAAAGCCGATGAAAATGGACGTTATTGGATACCGGGATTAGACTTGTTTTTAGGAATGTGGGAAGGAACCCACGAAGGGAGAACAGGCTGCTGGTTGAGGTGGTGGAATGCAGCAGGTGAGTTATTGTTATGGTCGGAGGAACGAACTGAACAAGAACGTCAGCGAACTGAATTAGAACGTCAGCGGGCCGATCGCGAAAGACTCCGCGCCCAAAGGTTGGCCGAAAAACTGCGTCAAGCCGGGATCGAGTTAGATGATGAAGAGTGAAATACCAATTGATTAGTCGAATTCGACTATATTTTGGTATAATTACTATCTTGTGGTGCTGGCATTCAGCCAGCCCTAGTCCTACTGCGAACTAATATGTTAATCGAACGTCTCAAGCCGATCGCCTGGAAAAAAAAACCGCAACTGATATCATTGTTTTCAGGTTGTGGCGGCATGGACTTGCCATTCCATAAAGCCGGATTTGAGGTAGTTTGGGCGATCGACTCTAACAAATACGCCTGCAAAACATTCAGCAGAAATATCGCCGATGTCATCGTCAATGACAGCATAGAAAATATAGACATTACCCAAGTTCCAGATGCAGAAATATGTATAGGAGGATTTCCTTGTCAAGACTTTTCCATGATTTGGAAACGTCCAGGACTGGAAGGAACCAGAGGCAATTTATACACATACTTTCTCGATTTTGTCAATAAAAAAAAGCCAAAAGCTTTTGTAGCAGAAAATGTCAAAGGCTTATTAAGCGCCAATAATTATCAAGCAATCAAACAAATAATTTCCGACTTTGAAAGTATCGCTCCCGGCTACTTAGTCAAACCCAAACTCTACAACTTTGCAGATTACGGAGTCCCCCAATTTCGCCAAAGACTATTATTAGTTGGCATTCGGATGGATACAGGATTTAACTTTGTACATCCTCAGCCCAAATACGGTGAAAATCGCAATTACCCTTATCGAACTGCCGGCGAAGCACTCAAAAATGTCGAAAAAGTCAAATATAATCAAGAACATCAGAAAATTCAGCCACGAACCATTGAAATTTTGAGTCGCATCAAACCGGGAGGGAATTTTACTGATATTCCCAAAGATAGTCCCTACTATGTAAAAGGCATGATCAGTCACGTTTATCGGCGAATTCATCCAGATAAACCCTGTGCTACAATTATTGCTGGTGGTGGTGGTGGTACTTGGGGATATCATTATCCCGAACCCCGTTCATTGACAAATAGGGAAAGAGCAAGGTTACAAAGTTTTCCCGATAATTTTGTGTTTGAAGGTTCTATTACAGAAGTAAGAAGACAAATTGGCAATGCAGTTCCGCCCGATGGAATAGTTGAAGTTGTTGAATCACTGATTCCCTTATTTCAAGAGGATTATCAGAAAGTCGATTTACACAAATTAAATCAAAAATTGCAATTAATGTCAATTAAAGAACGATTAGAACACGCAGAATCAGAAGCTTCTGAACAGCAATTACAATTGACGGTTAATGTTTAGTCAAGTGAGGTGACTTAATGTCCATACCTACCATAACTCCAGAAACGCCCTATGTGGACATATCATTATCAAGAGTTGATAAACAGCAGCAATCAAATCTCAATACTTTTTTTGGCAAAGGGCGCGCCAATAAATCTGGTAAAGTTATCCCAAGAGATTGGTACGAAGTTGAACTTATTGTGGATACAAAAACAATAAGCGATCCTATCTACCCAAAAGGTAATTTTCTCGCTCATACAGATGATGGTTTAACATTTGATTGCCAAACTCAAGGAGCAAATTATAAAAACTTTAGATCCAAGAATGACTTAAAAATTCTCGGCCGCTGGATAAAAGGTAAGTTAGAACAAAGTGGTGCTCTGAAACAATTTGAACCCGTTACTAGCGAGACATTGCAGAAGTACGGTAGAGACTATATCCGTCTGTATAAATTATCGGATTATGACTACTACTTAGAATTTGATGTGTCTATGCAGCACAAAATGCTGAAAGAACTTCACATCAAATGGGTTGGCTCAGCCCCACAATTCGATGTGGAGTTTGGTGAACGAATTAATTTATTTACCGGAGATAACGGTTTGGGAAAAACCTTTTTGTTGGATGTTGCGTGGTGGGTACTAACCGGAAATTGGTCTGAACATCCTGCTTTTCCCCAACAAGTAGAAGGAGAGACACCAGAAATTATATCTCTTTTGAGCAATCAAAAAGACTCTGAGGAGTACAGAAGTCTATTTAGTTATTCCGATCAGAAATGGCTCAATCTGCGAAGGTCTCCCAGTTTGAAAAGCTTGATTATTTATATCCGTGTTGATGGATTTTCAGTTTTCGATTCTACTCGCCAGCCCTCAAGTTCTTATCATTTTACTAGCGATAGCCTCTGGAATGGATTAAGAGTAGGTGATAAAGTCCTATGTAATGGTTTAATTCACGATTGGGTAAATTGGCAACGTCAACCCGATAGATCCCAATTTGAACTTTTATCCCACGTAATTCAGCAACTTGCTCCCCATGCAGATGAATGGATGGAACCGGGAGAGCCAATGCGAGTTTCTGTTGAGGATGTTCGTAATATTCCTACACTTAATTTACCTTACGGTAATGTCCCTGTCATCTACGCATCAGCAGGAATAAAACGTATTTTAGGATTAGCTTACTTGCTGGTGTGGGCTTGGTACGAACACACGCTAGCATCTAAGCTGCGACAGCAAGAACCTGTGGATCAGATGATTTTGCTGATGGATGAGGTTGAAGCTCACTTACATCCTCAGTGGCAACGATCTATTCTGCCCGCCATCTTAGAAGTCGCTATAAATATCAAAAAAAAGATAAAAATTCAAGTAATAGCGACTACTCATTCTCCTCTGGTACTTGCCTCTATTGAGCCTCAATTTGATGAGGAACAAGATAAGTTATTTTTGTTTGAGTTACAGGGTAAAGATGTAACTCTTAATCAAGTTCCTTGGACAAAACATGGGGATGCTGTTGGTTGGCTAACTTCCGATATTTTTGGGTTGAAACAGGCTCGTTCCCGCGAAGCAGAAATAGCGATTGATGCTGCGTATACCTTCATGCGAGGAGAAAGCCTGGACACTTTTCCTGAATACCTAAGAACTAAAGAGCAAATTCATCAGGAACTCCTGCGAGTTTTACCAGAACACGATCGCTTTTGGCCGCGATGGATTGTGAGCACCGAGGTAGAGTAAATATGATGCGATTTACTCCGCCACCGGAACCACCGGATTTTGAGCAACAGGTGCGAAAAGCAGGCAATAATTGGTTAGTTAACAATCCTGGGAAAGAACCAAAAGATTTTTGGTCTACCTTAAAACCCGCATTAGCTAAAGGGTTCCAAAATCTTTGTGGCTATTCAGTTATGTACATACCGAGTCGGATGGGAACTGTCGATCATTATTTGAGTAAAAGTAAAGCAGAAAACCGCCATTTGATTTATGAATGGCAAAACTATCGCTATGCTTTGCAACGGGTAAATAGCTGCAAAGGAACTTACGATCGACAAATTCTCGACCCTTTTGAAGTAGAAGATAATTGGTTTGAAATTATTCTCCCTTCTTGTCAGTTAGTTTTGACTGATTTGGTGCCTTCCCACAAGCGCCAACGAGCTGAATTTACAATCAAAAAGTTACAACTTCAGAATAGTGAATGGGTGATAGAACAACGTCAGGAGTGGTATCGGATGTATCTAGATGGAGAACTAAATCTAGAAGGTTTAGAAAAGAAAGCACCTTTAATCGCTCGTGCGGTAAAAATAGCTTAATTAGTTAAATATAGTTTTACAATTCAAGAGCCAGGTCAATTTCTTGAACTAATTCTAAAGGGAAGAATGGCTTATAAATAGTCTTTATTACACCCAGCTTAGGAAACAGATAGCTTTCGGGTAAGTGGGTTTTTGCGGTTAATAGTACCACAGGAATGAATACGGTTATTGGATTGGATCGCAGGTATTGTAAAAAAGTAAAACCATCCATTTGAGGCATCATCATATCTAAAACGATCGCATCGGGAAGTTCCGTACTGGCTTGATGCAAAGCATCCTCTCCTGATGAGGCAGTTAAAACTTCCCAACCTCCGAATTTTTGCAAGCAAAAAGCCACAACTTCCCGGATAGACTCGTCATCATCTACAACTAAAATGCGTTTGGTAGTTGGATTGATAGTTTCCGAGTGATTGTTCTGGATAACTTGATTTGAACAGAGCATATTGATCATAGGTTTGCTCACTTTGAGTGTCAGATGGTCAACTCGATCGCCGACAGTTTCAGATTAGACGAAGAAAATGGAGAAAATATGAATTAATGCCCTGATTATGTCAAGAGATATGAAGTAATATAGCGTTCGCAAATGAATCGTAAATTTTCGACCCCACCCCAGCCCTCCCCTTAGCAAGGGGAGGGAGCAAGAAATTTACAAATGATTTGCGATCGCTATATGAGTTTGGTGAACCTTGAGTGAGGTCGATCGCCCTTTGAACCCAAATTTTCATTCCTAAAACCTTTTTCCTTCAGCTATACTATCAGGCACACCTACCGCAGAAATCCCGGCGATCGCCCTTAAATTCTGACACCGAATCAAAGCATTAAAATCCAACCCAGAACCTTCTATTTGCGCTACAGCCTCGATCGCCGATAGTAAATGTCTGGCGGCCTCTTCTTCGCTGTAACCGCGCCGGAGAGCTACTTTAATCGCCGCTTCGTCAGCCTCTAACTCTACTTGGGAACTCCGGTTGTCCCGCCAAATTCGAGTTACAGCAAGTCCCGTCAAACCGCCGGCGATCGCAGTGCCGATCGCATCTCCCTGCAATAATTCTACCACTGTTCCGACAACTCCCGCCAGAGCTGCCCCTTGATAAATATCGACTTTAAACCACTGAACATTTCCCAGAAAACTGACATTGCGTAATATTAGTAAATCTCGCTGCTGCTTAGACAGCAACTTCCACAGATCAAAATTAATATAAATTGGTCGATTGCGATTCCAAGGTAAAGGAAATTGACAGTCTATTACCTTTGATTGCTGTGGCTTATTAATGATTTTACACATCATGCGGCCGGAGGCTGGCATCACATCTAACAGGCGGCGAATTTCTGGTTCGGGATTCATAATTGAAGGAAGAAGGAAGAGGGAAGAAGGAAGAAGGAAGAAGGAAGAGGGAAGAGGGAAGAAGGAAGAAGGAAGAAGGAAGAGGGAAGAAGGAAGAAGGAAGAAGGAAGAAGGAAGAAGGAAGAAGTCACCCCCCCTAGGGGGGAAATTCAGGAATCAGGAAGAAAGAGATGGGGGAGAGAGGCTTGATATCAATTCCTCTCTTCATCGTCCTGTATTCATTTCTCTCTAATCTCTCTGTGTTCTCTGTGTTCTCTGTGGTTAAATCATTCCGATGGAACCGGAAACGATATGATTCCTTAGTCCCAAAACAGCAAGATAGGATGGCACAAAGTTCCGATCGAGTCATTTTCGGCAAGTAAGGCTTGACCACAATTGCTGCTTCAATGCCTACGAAAATATTGGCAGCACCGCTGAGTGCTTCTGCGCCACTCAAACGCATGGTCATATAAAAAATTTTGGCGAAAACTTCGGTTATAACTTGAATAACACCGATGTTATAAAGCAAAGCCATTAGGCCTGAAAAAACACCACTGTTGGCAAAGCTCGAAAGGCGAAAATATATCCTAAATTAACTGGAGGTTCCTGGCCTGTTATGGGTACAATGTTTTTGCCGAATACAAATCTCGCCCCCGCATCAGCCGCGGTAAATACGCCATCAAGTAAGCTAGTAAACCACTCTAGGGCGATGCGAGTTGGGGGAAAGAGGAACACTAAAAATCCTAAGAGTAATTGCAGCCCAATACCCCAGATGATGACCCGCCACGGTATATACTGAGGTTTGCGGTTTTCGGAAAACATCCAGGCGATCGCGCATAAGCCAAAAATGCCCAGAAATGAGATAAAGTTGTAAATAGACATGACCCTAGTCCTTGAAATATCTGAGAATATCGGCTGATGCCTTATATCAAATCAGTTATACTCTTCATTTGAGGGCAAATGTCAAAAAAATTAACTGTACGAGTTCTGCGGAGCTTTCGCAACCCTTGATTTGCCTTAATTACCAGCAGTTTAATCTAAACTCGAACACATGGAAGCTTTTGCTCCAATTCCTCCCGAATGGACTGCGACAGCAGTTCACGCTCATCAATTCTGCTGTCCGAAATGCGGTGCTAGCTGCACGGAGGCGCAGGAGGTATGGATTAATCGTCGATCGCCAGTATACACCGAATTCAACCGTCGCAAGTGGCAGGAATTTTATCGCTGTCAGTGCGATGGTGTTTGGTGGGCCTGGAGTAACGATCGCCCTCCTTCGGAGCTTGTGCGTCGCGATGAGAGCACCACTGACGACTCAGATGATTTCTGAAAGTTCAAGTAATAGTAGTTTTCTCTAGGTGGAAATCAAGTGCACAGGAGTAGGGACTTAGGTTTGGTCTAAGTTCCTACCGGAAATCTGTAGTTTACTCAACAGACAAAGGGTATCTGGATGAATATATATATTAATTAATACAGTACATCAAGCACTCCCTGGACTACGCCGGCCATCACTCTTTCGATGAGAATTAATTGATGTTCGTCGATGGATTCATCTAAAAGCATTAACTTAATCCGCTGTCTGTCAGCACGAGTCAGTTCCCCGTCCGCAAATATTTGATCGACTATTTCTTCTGTTAAAAATGGGGAATCTTGAGTTTGTGTGGTTGACATGGTTGGTCTCTCAAATAATAAATAGTCTGTTTTTAAATTCATCACAAAATCCAGATTATTAGGTGGTTTTGGGGAATCGCTCAATTTTTTTTTATAATTTTATGACTTAGGGGGCATTTTGTCAAGACACTAACTTTATAGAATGGGGAATGGGGAATGGGGAATGGGGAATGGGGAATGGGGAATGGGGAATAGGGAATTTGAGTTTTATGCGGAGGGTGCATTTCAATTTGGTAAGGGCGAAGCATGACCGCAGACAATTTATTAGCAATCGCCAGAGATTTACGGAGGTCATGCTTCGCCCCTACGAATATATTTGCAAAAATGAGATGCACCATATGCTGACCGAACTGTTCAATCTAAAATCTAAAATTCCCAATTTAAAATTTCAAATCGAATGACTTATATTCGCTCTGCTATAATTCTGAGTTTAGCGATTTCACTGCTACCCCTAGCAGTGAAATCGCAACCTGTGGTGCCAGCACCTGACGGTACTAATACGGTGGTGAATGCCGAGCAAAATCGATGGAATATTAGCGGTGGCAAACTATCAGGAAACGGCACAAATCTGTTTCACAGTTTCAGTCAATTTAATTTAAGCGAAGGTCAAATTGCCAATTTTCTCACCAATCCCAAGATTCAAAATATTTTAGGTAGAATCACTGGTGGCGATGTTTCTTTGATTAATGGCCTCATCTCCGTCAGCGGTGGCAACTCAAATTTATTCCTGATGAATCCCGCAGGTATTATCTTCGGTCAAAATGCTAGATTAAACGTGCCGGGGTCTTTTTTTGCAACCACGGCTACAGGGATTGGTTTTGGCGAGAGTTGGTTTAATAGCACGGGTATCAATGATTACAAATCCTTGGTGGGAAATCCCACTCAATTTAATTTTAATAATTCACAAATTGGTGCCATTGTCAATGCGGGAAACCTGGTAGTTGGCAACGGACAAAGTTTAACTTTGCTCGGAGGCACGGTGATTAATACAGGACAATTATCGGCTCCTGGTGGTCAAATTACTGTGGCGGCTGTGCCGGGAAGCAATGCTGTTCAGATTAGTCAAGCGGGCAATTTATTAAGTTTAGAAATTACTCCGGCTTTGCAGTCAGAAAACAACCCGATCGCCCCGGTAGCTTTGCCACAGTTGCTGACAGGGCCAGGTGTCATGTCAGCCACAGGTTTAACGACTAATGCAAAAGGTGAATTGGTGCTCACAGGCGGCACAACAGTGGGGGTAAATGCTGCAAGTACGATCGTCTCCGGTTCAGTCAATGTGTTTGCGCCTGCGGGCACCAGAGGCGGCAGTGTCAATATTTTAGGCGAAAAAGTAGGCTTGTTCGGTGCGACTATCAATGCTTCGGGCATTGAGGGTGGAGGTGTGGTGCGCGTGGGAGGAGGTTTCCAGGGGCAAGCACCCATACCCAATGCCTTGGTAACATACGTTAGTCCTGACTCTAGCCTCGCACTAAACGCGATCGACCGTGGTAATGGTGGCCTAGCGGTAATTTGGGCCGACAACATCACTCGCTTCTTTGGCAATATTACTGCCCGTGGCGGTAGTGTCGGCGGTAACGGTGGAGAAGTGGAAGTTTCCGGCAAAAGTTCTTTGATTTTCCAAGGAGAGGTCGATACCCGCGCGCCTAACGGTGCGATCGGCACTTCGAGGCTCGATCCGGCAAATATTACCATCGTCAACGGTAAGGGCGAAACCAGCGCGCCATCCATGGGCGGGGAACTCGACACCGCCACAGAATCGAGTTCAACCACCATCTCCGAAGTGCAGTTAGAACAGATGAGTGCCGGCAGCAATGTGGTTCTAGAGGCAACCAACAATATCATCCTCCAAGACTTGGCGGACAACAGACTGGGACTCCAAGCAAGAACAGGAGACAGCGTGACATTTAATGCAGGTGGAGTGTTTTTTGTCAATGACCCCAAGGATTCGATCGAGACTCAAGGCGGTAACATCAATATTTTTGCTAGCAGCATCTCTGTGGGTGGACTCAATGCTAAGGGCGGCAATATCGCTCTCACCGCTAGCGGCATTGATTTGAGAGGCGATCGCGGTTCCGTCAGCAGTGCGGGGGGGACAATTCGCTTGCAACCCGATGACGATCGAGCAATTCGGATCGGCGGTACCGGTGATATTTTGGGCATTTTGGACTTGACGGCAGCGGATATCGGTGCTTTGGCGGGGGATTTTCGCTCGATCGCCATCGGGCGGGAAAACACTCGTTCGATCGCCATCGTCGGGCCCACCACCATCCTCAGCCCCCTCACCCTTCAAGGAATATCCATCGATATCCAAAACCCCTTGACAGCCATCGGTGGCGCTTCTTTGACTTTCGAGGCGGCTCAAACGGCGATCGGCGGTAACATCGCTACATCCGGCGGTGACATCACTTTCAACAGTCCCGTCACCCTCAGTCGCAACGCCACCATTGCCACCACTGCTGGTAATATCACTTTTGCCCAGAGTCTCGACAGTGCCATGGATACAGCCCCTAATTTGGCCTTGCTAGCGGGCGGCAACGTTACTTTTGGCAGCGCGATCGGGCAAACTCAAAGCTTGGGCCTTCTCAGGGCTGATGCTGCTGCGGTGACGGGGAATGGGACAATTACCACGGGCAATTTCCAGGTGAACGCGCGCAATTCTGTTACCCTGCGGGGGAGTACGACAGCTACTTCTGGAGCTGATATCAAGGGGGAAAATGTGCTGTTAGAGGGGAATTTGAGGACGGATGGTGGTGCGGTGAACTTGCAAGCAACTCGTGAGGTTCGGACTGCTAATATTCTGTCTAACGGCGGGAATATTCGGGTTAAGGGAAATAGTTTGACTGTGGGTGCGATCGATTCGGGGGTGTCTGGGGGCACTGGTGGGGCGATCGTCCTTAAAAGCAATGCGGGTGCTTTAACGGCGGGTGCTTTGAATGCTTCAGGGGCGATCGGCGGCAATATTTCTCTCACCTCGAAAGCGGCTATTTCTGCTTTTGATGTCAACGCCGCCGGCAGTGTGGGAAATGGCGGCAATGTCTCTCTAAATGCGATCGGTAATATTCAATTAGGTTTCATCAACGCTCAAAGCGGTACCGCAGGGAGTGGTGCCAATGTTGATATCACCACCAAGGGTTTGTTTCGATCGAACAATGTGTTTAATGATATTTCCGGCAATATTTCCAGTATTTCTAGTGCCGGAGGTGGGAATCGCGGGGCGATCGTGATTCGACATTCCGGTGGTAGCGATCGACCTTTTGTCATTGGTAGCGATGGGGAAAATGGCACGCGCGGAAGCATTAATGCTGGGGCGGAAAATGCTATTTTGCCTACTCTTTCTTTTTGGGAAACTTACACTCAGGGAAGTTTTTTAAATCAGATTTCCCTCATCACCAACGGTGCGTCACCGACTCCTATACCCATTCCCCAACCAATCCCCGTTCCAGTTGAACCAATTCCCGAAATAATTACCCAACCTGTGACTGTCGTAAATCCAGCCCCTATAAATCCAATTACTAAGCCATCTATTCCTCCATCTTTACAAGTAGAATTGCGGCCGCCCACTGGTAAAAATTCTCCAGTGAGTTCCACCTCTTCCACTTCTTCTAACCGATCAAATTCTACCGGGGCTGGAGTTTTAGCCTTTGAGCGAACATTTACGCGGGAATATGAAAAATATTTGGATTTATTTCCGAGAAAGCCGATTACTAATATGTCGGTGATTTACGAAATTCTTCGTAAAAATGAGGCGATTACAGGGGTGAGATCGGCAATTATTTATATGAATTGGGTCAGTAGTGATGACGCAAAAGCTACCCAAGAAAATGGTGGTGTTTTAGTAGCTAGTCAGGATTTATCTAATTTATTACCTATCACAGAAAAGCGGACACCAAAAACAGGTGACTCCGATCGCTTTTTAGGAGAACCGTTGGGGGAGAGGTTGAACCCAAAAACCAAAGCAGTTGCCGATCTTCCTAAAGGAGAGATTTTGGAGTTAGTGTTAGTAACAGCTAATGCTCAACCCCAGCGGTTTTTAATCCCCAAAGCGACTAGGTGGCAGGTATTGCAATTGGCGGACTCATTTCAAACGGAAATTACTAATCCAAGACGCAGAAATAGTATTAGTTATTTGGATACTGCTCAAAAACTTTATAACTGGTTAATCGCGCCCTTAGCTTCAGAAATCACAGCTTTAAAGATTGATAATTTGATGATAATTCCCGCTGCTGGGTTGCGAAGTGTTCCCTTTGCAGCCTTGCACGATGGTAAACAATTCTTAGTTGAACAATACAGCCTGAGCGTGATACCGAGTTTGAGTTTGACTGATATTGGTTATGATAATATTGCTGATGATGAAATTTTGGCAATGGGGGCTTCGGTGTTTGAAGATAAAGCCCCATTACCTGCGGTGCCTGTGGAGTTGGAGTCCATCGTGCCACCCGATCGAGGACAATCTTTTTTGAATCAAGATTTTACTCTACGTAATTTGCAATCTCAGCGACAAAATCGACCTTTTGGGATAATTCACTTAGCAACTCACAGCGAATTTTTGCCGGGGGAACCAAAAAATTCTTACATTCAGTTATGGGATACTAAGTTGCGCATCAATCAAATGCGACAGTTGCGGTGGAATGAACCGGCGGTAAATTTGTTAGTTTTGAGCGCCTGTAGTACGGCTTTGGGCGATGAAGAGGCGGAGTTGGGGTTTGCGGGTTTGGCGGTGGCTAGTGGTGCTAAATCGGCGTTGGCGAGTTTGTGGGAAGTCAGCGATGATGGGACTTTGGGGCTGATGACGGAGTTTTATCGACAGTTGCGGCTACCCAGAAGTGGGGGTAATTTGATTACGAAAGCTGATGCTTTGCGACGGGCGCAATTGGAGCTGTTGCGGGAGCGGGTACAGATTCAAGATGGGATGTTGCGGGCGATCGCCCATAATGAAGCGATCGCTTTGCCGCCCGACATTGCTATGCGGGGCGATCGACTGCTTTCTCATCCTTATTATTGGGCTGCTTTTACCCTAATTGGCAACCCTTGGTAATGGAGGGGATTTGATAGGACTAACATCTGCTATATCAATCCTTCCAGGAGTCGTAAATATTTTTACCCCACCCCAACCCGGACCTTATATAAAATCCTATCTTCATCGTCCTGTATTAAACTCTCTCTTCTCTTCCTTCGCGTCCTTTGCGCCTTCGCGGTTAAATCATTCCGATACAACCGGAATTGATATTACTAAGGGGAGGGAGTAAGAAATTCACCAATGATTTTAGGATTGCTATATATCAAGTCGGAGCTCGCAGTCGCAGTATTCTGAGTAGAGTATTGAATTGGTCAGGTAAAGGTGCGATCGCCTCGATTAATTCTCCTGAGATGGGATGCTGCAATTGCAGCCGCCATGCGTGGAGGGCTTGTCCGGTTAAATTCACCCCTATAGAACGGTTGGAACTGTACATAGGATCGCCGATAATCGGATGTTTGATCTCGGCTGTATGGACGCGAATTTGATGGGTGCGACCTGTTTCTAATTGATAGTGAATTAGACTATAGTTACCAATTCTTTCTTTGATTTGCCAGTGAGTAATTGCGGGGCGACCGCCTTTGTCTACGGGTACTACACCCATTTTTTTGCGGTCTGTGGGATGCCGACCGATTGGTAAGTCGATCGTACCTGTTTCGGCGTTAGGAATGCCATAAACTATGCCTAGATATTCGCGGCGGGCGGTTTTGGTTTTGAGTTGGGCTTGCAGGTGTTGGTGGGCGATGTCAGTTTTGGCGATCGCGATCGCCCCTGTGGTATCTTTGTCCAATCTGTGGACGATTCCAGGCCTTTGAACTCCACCGATTGCTGCTAGGGGACAGTGGGCTAGTAGGGCATTTACTAAGGTGCCATCTGGATGTCCGGCGGCCGGATGGACGACTAATCCGGCTGGTTTGTTGATGATAATTAAGCTGTCGTCTTCGTAGAGAATATCGAGGGGAATTGATTCGGCTTGTAAGGAAGTGGGCTGGGTATCGGGGAGGGTAATCTGGATGCGATCGCCCGTTTTTACTGAGATTTTTTTGGATGTGCAAGTTTCGTCATTGACTTTGACGTTCCCCTGTGATATGAGGCTTTGGATGCGCGATCGGGATAAATCTGGGATTTGGTTTGCCAGCCAAATATCTAATCGCGAATTAACATTATTTTGATTAAATTCCCCTGTATTTTCAACTATGTATATTTGTTTGGTATCTATTTCTATCATTTAGTTTCTTTGGTTATGATTGGTAAGTTATTGTATAATTATAACTTAATATATTGTAATTGAGAAGGTTTTAGCTAGATATTTCAAGAGTCCAGATGTTGAAGCGGAGTGGTAATGAAGGAGGTTATTATGTCCTATAATAGAAACATATTTATCGGAGATTACCATGCAAGCATACAAACTTAGAGGTAAAATCGATGCAACTGGCAACTTGGTAGTTGTCGAACCCGTGAATATGCCGCCGGGAGATGTGGAAATCATTGTCTTGCAGCTAGCCGATCCGGTTGTCAATTCTCCAGATCCGCTAATCCAGTCTCAGGAAGCTAAGCCTAAAAGAAAAGTAACCACTAAAATCAAGGCTTTGCAAGCCTGGTTTGAAAATACTCAACCTGTATCACCTGACTTCGATGCAGAGGAAGCTAGATGGGAAGCATTAAAGGAGAAATACAATCTGTGAAAATCTTGCTAGATACCAATATCATCTTAGATATCGCCCTTGAAAGACAGCCATTTTTTGGCGAAAGTGAACAGGTTTTGTCATTAGTTGAACAAGGAGAAGTAGAAGGCTATATTTCAGGTTCTACTTTTAGTGACCTTTACTACATTATCCGTAAACCTAAAGGTCGAGATTCAACCCTTGAGTTTTTGCGGCAGTTAGCAACATTTTGTCAAGTAGCAACAGTAGATAACTCTGTTATTTCAATGGCATTAGCTTCCAACTTCAAGGATTTTGAAGATGCGATTCAGTACAGCACTGCTGTAATCAATCTAATTGATGCCATTGTCACCCGCAACCCGCGAGACTTTCCGGTTACTACTCCTCGAATTGTAACTCCCAATCAATTAATTCAAGAACTAACTAATTCTCCATAATTAATCAGGACTTACGCACGGGTAGCCAGAAACCTGGTTTTTACGAAAATACTTCGTGACAGCGCAGAAACTCCCAAAAACCCGGTTTCTTTGCCTACGACGAGTGCCCAGAAACCGGGTTTTTACCAAAATACTTCGTGACAGCGCAGAAACTCCGAAAAACCCGGTTTCTTTGACTGCGACGAGTGCCCAGAAACCGGGTTTTTACCAAAATACTTCGTGACAACACAGAAACTGCGAAAAACCCGGTTTCTTTGACTGCGACGAGTGCCCAGAAACCGGGTTTTTACCAAAATACTTCGTGACAACACAGAAACTGCGAAAAACCCGGTTTCTTTGCTGGTAATGGGTAAATCTATTATAATTATAACTTAAATCCAGCCGCGAAAAAAATGGCAGAAAACTCCCTACGCATCAATCACGCGGGCGATTCAATCCAACTATTCTGGCAGCGAGGCTACTCTGCGCCCCGTTTCGCCCCTGCCGTAACCTTTGAACATCCCTTTGACAGCAAGGCATTAGCCGATTTGCGCTGGTATCTCGAAGAATATCTGCGCTTTCCCTACGGACTGGAACCGGAAAAGGCTAAACAAATTGAACAGGAATTGCAAGCTTGGGGACAGCAGCTATTTGATTTAGTATTTCGCAGCAGCGAGAAAGCGCGAGACTTTTTCCAGGAAGCGACGCGCGCCGGATTGGATAAGTGCGAAATTAGCATTGTTTCCGACAATCCAGCCGTACTCAATTTGCCTTGGGAATTGCTGTTTACCCCCGATTATCAATTTCTCGCACCTTTGCTGGCGGGGATGTATCGCAGTCTTAGCGAGTATGCAGTTCGAGCAGAATTGGGAACAATGTCTGAAGAACAATTAAATATTTTATTAGTGATTGCTAGACCCTATGGAGAACGCGATATTAATTTTCAAACTATCGCCCGCCCCATGCTAGAGGCACTCAAACCTATTAAAAAACAGGTGAATCTCACTGTATTGCGTCCGCCTAGTTTAAAGCAGTTTGAAGCAGAACTGAACGCGCGGAAAGGGTTTTATCATATCGTTCATTTTGACGGACATGGAGACTTTGAAGCTGACAGCAAAACTGTTCAAACTCAATATGGAAAATCGGGAGAAGGCGTTTTAGTCTTTGAAGATAATGACGGCGAACCGGAAATAGTTACTGCTAGGGAAATTGCTCAATATTTGACAGATTGTCGCGTACCGATGTTTATTCTGAATGCTTGCAAGTCGGGACAAGCTGGGGAAGAAGCATTTTCTTCCGTGGCGGGACAGTTGGTGAAGTTGGGCGCGAAAGGCGTTGTTGCTATGGCTTATTCCGTCTATGCGACAGGGGCGAAACACTTTATGGGACGGCTGTACGGGGAATTGGTGCGGGGAGAAGACATCGCCTCGGCGGTGGCTGCGGGGCGCAAATCTATGTTGATAGACAAACAGCGCCCCAGTCCCAAAGGGCCTTTACCGCTGCAAGATTGGCTGGTGCCGGTGCTGTATCAGCAGGAACCTTGCAGGCCTTTTTGCCCGAAAACAGCGACTCCCAGTTTTGCAGATTTGATGGGGGAAGCTGACACGGAGGCTATGCTGGCGGTAGGTTTGCCAGAAGTTAGCGCCTATGGTTTTATTGGGCGAGATTACGATATTTTGTCTCTAGAAAGAGCTTTTCGCAAAAATCATGTCGTGCTGTTGCAGGGGATGGGTGGCGTTGGGAAAACTGAGTTAGCTGGAGGTTTTGCGCGGTGGTTGGGTGATACTCAGGGGCGAAAAGGTGGCGTTTTCTTCACTTCTTTTGAACGCGGTGCGGGTTTGAGTCAGGTAGTCAATCAAATTGGCCGGGCGCTGGGTGGTGAAAAATTCTCGTCATTGTCGCCGGAAAGACAGCAGGAAGTGGTGCGAGGATATTTGCAAACTAATCCTTGTTTGCTGATTTGGGATAATTTTGAACCGGTGAATGGGTTTCCCCAGGGGAATCCGCCGCTTGTACCGGCTGCGGAAAGAGAAAGTTTGAAACAGTTTCTCAAACAGTTCCGCGGGGGGAAATCTTGGGTGCTGATTACCAGTCGGCGCGAGGAAATTTGGTTGGATTGCGGTTACGCGCTGCGGGGGTTAAAGGGATTGGTGCAGCCGGATGCGGAAGAGTTGGCGGCGCGGATTCTGCGGGAAGCGGGGGTTGACAGGGCGAAATTGCCTGGGGAATATCTGGAGTTGCTGAAACTGTTGGGCGGACATCCGCTGTCGCTGAGGGTGGTGTTGCGGCATTTGAAGTCGCAAACTCCGGTGCAGTTGATTGAGGCGCTGCGGCGGGGATTGGATACTTTCCAGGGTGCCCAGGAGGAAGGGAGAGAGAAATCTCTGGCGGTGTCGCTGGATTATTCGTTTGCTAATTTGTCGGCACGGGCGCGGCAGCATTTGCCGTTTTTAGGTCTATTTTCTGAGCGAGTTGATGCTGACTGGCTTCATCTTTTTTCGGAAAGTTACGATGATGGATATGAACAAGAATATCGGGCGGTGTTTGAGGAAAATTTGCAGATATCGGATTGGATTGGACTTTTGAATGAAGCGACTACCGCCGGAATTCTGGAACATTTGGGGGGAAATATTTACAAAATTCACCCGGCATTGCCTTGGTATCTGCGACAACAGTTAGACAAACTGGGTTCGCAGGAGGTAATCAGTAACCAGGAAAAAAAGTTGCTGCTTTTCTACGCAATGTTGGCGGATAAATGCCGTCGGGAACTCGTCAGTAATGCGGAACTAGCAAGCTTTGTGCTGCGAGTGGAAGAACCGAATTTATTGCAACAGTTGCGGCTGGCAGAACAGCAGCAGGAATGGGCTTATGCTCACGCAATTCTGTATGCTTTGGGAAATGTGTATACAAGGTGGGGACGCAAACCGGAATTTAAGTCCCTGCGACAACGGGCGCTCAACCAAATTGGGTTCCACTTGGTAGAGGCAAAGGCAAAGGGTAAAGCTGCTTTTGATTTCTGGATGTATCTGCGAAGAGTGGATGCAAATGAAGCTCTTGAAAGTGCTGACTTGGAAACAGCAAGAGCAGTTTATCCAGAAATTCTAGATGAACTGATAGCCTTAAATGACCCTTCATTCAATGACAAGATTGCTATTTCTTTTTCTTATCACAATTTGGGAAGAGTAGCCGAAGAGCAACGGTGCTTTGATGATGCGATCGCTTTTTACAATAAAGCTCTCCAAATTTATGAAGATGCGGGGGATTTTTACAACCCTGCTAGCGACTATCACCAACTGGGAAGAGTAGCCCAAGAGCAACGGCGCTTTGACGATGCGATCGCTTTTTACAATAAAGCTCTCCAAATTTATGAAGATGCGGGGGATTTGTACTCCGCTGCTATGGACTATCACCAACTGGGAATAGTAGCCCAAGAGCAACGGCGCTTTGATGATGCGATCGCTTTTTACAATAAAGCTCTACAAATTTTTGAAGATGCGGGGGATTTGTACTCCGCTGCTAGGGACTATCACGAACTGGGAATAGTAGCCCAAGAGCAACGGCGCTTTGACGATGCGATCGCTTTTTACAATAAAGCTCTCAAAATTAGAGAAGATGAGGGGGATTCTTACAAGGCTGCTGGTGACTATCACCAACTGGGAATAGTAGCCCAATTGCAACGGCGCTTTGATGATGCGATCGCTTTTTACAATAAAGCTCTCAAAATTTTTGAAGATGCGGGGGATTTTTACTCCGCTGCTAGCGACTATCATCAACTGGGAGTATTAGCCCAAGAGCAACGGCGCTTTGATGATGCGATCGTTTTTTACAATAAAGCTCTACAAATTTTTGAAGATGCGGGGGATTCTCACAAGGCTGCTATGGACTATCACCAACTGGGAAGAGTAGCCCAAGAGCAACGGCGGTTTGATGATGCGATCGCTTTTTACAACAAAGCTCTCAAAATTTTTGAAGATGCGGGGGATTTTTACGACGCTGCTAACCAGTATCACCAACTGGGAAGAGTAGCCCAAGAGCAACGGCGCTTTGATGATGCGATCGCTTTTTACAATAAAGCTCTCAAAATTTATGAAGATGCGGGGGATTCTCACAAAGCTGCTGGCGACTATCACCAATTGGGAGTAGTAGCCCAAGAGCAACGGCGCTTTGATGATGCGATCGCTTTTTACAATAAAGCTCTCAAAATTTATGAAGATGCGGGGGATTCTCACAACGCTGCTGACGAGTATCAAGAATTGGGAAACATTGCCAAAGAGCAAGGAGATTTTGATACTGCTGTTGCCTATTTCCAACAAGCATTTGCAGCCAGAAGTGCAGCCAATGATTGGCGTCAAGCTTCATCAACTTTAATTGCATGGGGCCAAACCTTAGAAGCCGAATCTAATTGGATGGAGGCGGTGAAAATTTACATTCAAGCCTTAGCCATTGACATGGAGCATAATTCTGAATGGGTTGGCTCGGATATCGGAGATTTAGGGCGGATGCTGAAGCAGTTGGGAGACAGTCAGTTTCAGGTAATTTGGCGAGAGTTTACGGGTGATGAGTGTCCGGGAGAGTGGTTTTCAGCTATTCAGAAAGCTAGTGAAACAGAGGAGGAGGGAGCAGATTAATTGTGACAGGAATTACGCATGGGGGTTCAGAAACCGGGTTTTTACGAAGATATTCGTTGCGACGCGCAGATTCGCGAAAAAACCCGGTTTCTTGGTGTGACGCATGGGCTCAGAAACCGGGTTTTTGCGAAAATATTCGTTTTGATGCGTAGATTCGGGAAAAAACCCGGTTTCTCTGGTCGGATGGCGTAGGCCACGGAGGACACGGCAGTGCCGTTTCCCTACCCCGAAATCGTCGTTCTTCTTCGTAAATTAATTCGGACATAGCAATGCCGTTTCCCTACCCAGAGACTGCTGACAAGACTATTAAATCTAGATCCCCCCTAGCCCCCCTTAAGAAGGGGGGGACAAGATTCTGTTCAAAGTCCCCCTTCTTAAGGGGGATTTAGGGGGATCTGGACTCAGGAAAAAGCGAAATTTCTCATACCACCAGATTTAATATTACTGGTATAATCATTACCATCAAAATTATTTAACTAACCTACCGCAATTAACAATATGGAACCGATACTAACTTCCGCTGAAATGAATGAAAAGCGGCTGCTGTTGCAAGATTACGCTCCCGCCCAAGCAGCTTTTGCTATCTTGGAAAAACACAACGGCAGACTTGACAACAGTTTTGATGAATTGTGGGGTGAAAATAACAATCTTGAATCCTTTGCACAGCCAAAAAGTGGCAAATCCCTATGGCAAGTCACGCTGAAAACTCTCCGCGCTGAACTCTGTGGCAATGATGGTTTGCGGGCACAATTTAAAGACTATACTAAAAATCCTGGGAGTACGCCTTTGCTGACGGGATTAATAGTTGCCGTTGTCGGCTTGGGCGCTTCTTCGGGAATTCCGATCGATCCTAGTATTGCTACTATTATTGTTCTGTATCTGCTCAAAATTAGTCTCAATATTTTTTGCGAATATACTGACAGTTGACAGTTGACAGTTGACAATTGACAGTTAGATAGTATGGTAATTAAACGGTTTTATGAAGCGCGAGGCAGCGGTTTTATTCATGAGGTTATTTATCTCCTAACCGATGTGGCAGTTGTTGCACAATTATCGCAGTGTCCGCAACGCATTGATTTAGCTTCCTTTGCAAAACCAAAAGCTTGCAATAAGAATTGCCACCTACACTGCCGGTGTTTTAGGTAGTTTGCCATTTCCTCAGCGGCGGTAAAATTTGATTTGTCGCCTTTTTGCTGTGCCGATTTATTGATGACATAATTAAAAGGATTTTCCCATTTTAATTGGCCGCTGCTGTGCAGAATTGAAAGGGCGATCGCACTTTCGGGAAATTCGCGCGAAACTGCATCTACATTACCTTGAACGGGCAGGTTTTTAGCTAATTGCTGCGCTTCTCGATATTGCGATCGCAATTTATCCTGAAAAAACTCCTTTCTTTGTTTATCTTCGGGGTATAACCAGCCCGTCGGTTCGCTAATTAACGTCAGGGCGATCGCCGATTTGCCGTCGCGTCCGCCTCTACCAATTTCTTGAATGTATTCTGATAATAGCAAAGGTGCTTGATAGTGGACAACCCATCGGACATCTGACTTATTAATTCCCATACCGAATGCTGAGGTACAAACCACAAATTTAAGCTGATTGTTCAGCCAAGCTGTTTCAATTTGTCGCCGTTCTTCTGGACTTAAGCCTGCGTGATATGCTGCTGTTTGATAACCTGATTCTTCCAGCAAATTCGCCAAATTTTCGGAATCTTTTCTAGTGCGAACATACACTAAACCTGCTTCTTTTGGTCGAGATTTAATAAAATTTAATAACTGCTGTTTTCGTCCCCTCGGAGTCCAAACTGTTTGGACTTGCAGGTGTAAGTTAGAACGATAGGGACTTAGCAGAAATGCTTCCGGCTTTTGCAATTGCAAGACATTTTTGATGATTTTTTGTGCTTCGGGGTTGGCGGTAGCGGTGAAAGCGGCGATCGCAATTTTACTTCCTTCCGGCTTAGTTTTCAACAAAGCCGATCGCACAGTACCCAAACGCCGATAAGCTGGTCGAAAGGTATCGCCCCATTGGACTAAACAGTGAGCTTCATCTAATATTAAACCATTTATTTGTATTTGTGGCTGACTGATGATTTCCCAGACAGATTTGCTGAGCAAGGTTTCGGGAGATAGGTACAGCAATCTCCACTTATTTTGTTGCAGAGATTGCATAGTTTGTCGCTGCTGCTGTCTTGGCAATTGACTGTGGAGAAGGGCGGCGGGGAGATGGCGATCGCGCAATTCTTGCACTTGATTTTCCATCAGGGCTACCAGCGGCGAAACTACGAGAGTTAAGCCTGTTTGTAACAAAGCTGGCAGTTGAAAACAGATAGATTTTCCACCACCAGTCGGCATAATGATTAGCGTGTCTTTTCCGGCTAATAAACTGGTGACAATTTCTGCTTGGGGTGGTCGAAAATCTGCATACCCCCAAATTTTTTGGAAAGCGGCGCGGGCTTGATTTAATAATGTTAATTCTGGATTAAGTTTCATGCACTTTATTTGCAACGGATCATGCGATATTTTTAAGAGCTCGTACAGGACTTACGCGCTTCGACAAAAGAAACCGGGTTTTTTAGTGAATCTGCGGGTGACAACGAAATATTGTCGCAAAAACCCGGTTTCTGACCACCCGCGCCTAAGTCTTGTCCAAAATCCAAAATCTAAAATTCCCTAAGAATCCTCACCATCTCGGCGTCCGAGTTCGTAAACTGCGCCTCCAATACAGGCGATCGTACCCATAGATACGGCCCAACCTGTACCCAGAGACAATTCTACGCCCCAATTGCAAAGTCCCCCGACAATTAAAAAAGGCACAATACTCAACAGCGAAGCGTAAAAGGCATTTTGAGCTTCTCTACTTTGGCGAGTCTTCTCAAACTCGGTTTCCGAGGTGTAAAGAGATCTTTCGGCAAAATTCATCCAGCGGTTGAGTTGCAGAATCACCCATGCTGTCAGGGGTGATAGACCCCAATACAGGGCCAAAGACCATAAAGACGCACCGGCGATCGCAGTTGCGTCTATGGCAAAACTAAAGGGAAAAATTTCAGTAAGCATTGCTGGGTGTCAACTGTAAATATGAGATTTTAGAGTTCATCCAAAATCCCCGGACAACTATAGTTTGATACTCCCCAGCCCGATCCGGGACTGGGATTCTTGAAGAGTCCAGATACGAACTTTCAAAGGCGAAATCAAAGCGCCTCTACGGACTCCTTTTAGGCATAGCCCTAAAGTTGTCGCTACTTTTCGCAAAATGTTTGCAGCACCGTTACAGTCTGCATTGATTTTGCTTCCATCTTTTGAACGATACAACCCACGATTGACGCGCTTTCCAGACTCTTTCCACCCTTCAGTTTTTTCACCGAACTTAGGCAGTTCATCTAAATCTAAAAAACTCGCTTTGCTTGTATAGCTCTCTTCGGTTTCAACAAACCGAATATTATGTTGTTCGCAAAGCTGAGAAATTCTATCTTTCAACCGAGCGGTAGGAATTTGCACAAAGCTTTGATTGGTTTTACTGCCAAGATTTATTTCTTGACGCATTCCCTTATTCCAGCCAAAAACAACTGTGCCTATTTGGTTCTTGATGCAGTGATTTAATACCAATCGCGCTGCTTTATTGACTGCATCTCTGGCTTGCCTATTTCGTTTCTCTGTAATCCTCGCTAATCGCTTAGACCAAAAGCCTTGAGGTCTATGTTCCTTAATCGCTGCCACCCGTTTGTTATACCATTGATTCAATGACTTTAGATGTAGCCCATCTACAATAAAACTTGTTCCCACATTGGAAACGCAGGTCAACCAATTATTTAATCCCGGATCGATACCTAAAGCTTTACTAACATCTAATTCAATCACTATAGGCTGAATTTTGTAGACAAACTCGGCATAAAATTGCCCATTCTTTGGCAAAATGCGAATTTCTCTAATTTTCTTGTAGTCCAGGTTGGACGGCATAGGCAAGTAAAATTCACCAATTCCAAACCATAGCTTAACTTTACTTCCTAATGGAAATCTCAATTGCCCATTTTTTAGCTTTACGTCTGCCTTTGGAAATGCCACGAGCTTCAAGCTGTTTTTGCGGTATTTCGGCAGTTTAGGACGTTGTGTTACTGTGCCACTGCCAACTCCCTTAAGCAGCCCAATATATGACTTAAAAGATTCCGCAACACTGGTTAGCGTTTGTTGAGCAACATGGGAATACAGTGCTTTAAAATGAAGATTTTCCTTGAATAATTTGTGCAAATCATATTTGCCGGGAATTTTCCCGGTTTTAAAATACAACTGACGAGAATAGTAAGTCCCGCAATTAGCTAATTTATTCGATTCTTCGCACACAAACTCTAGGACGTTTCTTAACTCTCGGCTTGGGTCTATCAGGTTTTGCTGACATCCATAACTAGACATTTTTTTGATTCTCAATGTATTGTTTAATTACTGAAATAGGCGCGCCACCAACAGTAGCAATAAAGTAGCTATTAGTCCACAGGGTTGGCAATCGACTTTTTAGCCAAGGGAATTCTTGACGCAGATATCGAGAAGATCGTCCTTTCATGTACCGGATTAACTTAGCAATCCCAAACTGAGGGTCGCACTCAACCAGGAGGTCAACATGATCTGGCATTACTTCCAGTTCAATCAATTCACTACCGAACTCGGTCGAAATCTCTAACAATATTTCTTTTAAACGGGTATCAACGCCATTCACTAAAACCTTGCGACGATATTTGGGACACCACACAATATGATACTTGCAAGAGTAGACAACATTTTTGTTTGATTTGTAATTAACGCTCATAGTATCGTTATACAACACAAACCTGTATATAATACAATTTTGTATTAATATTTGTTAAACACTGAAGGCGGCGGTCACTGAGCGTAGTCGAATGTGTTGAAACCGCTACCGACTTATCCCCGTGTCTAAAGCCAGGGGCTTGCGTCTCGTTCTTAGGTCAAACAAAGAGTCGATCGAATTCAACCGTAGCAGGAATGATGTAGCAAAATTCTGGTTGCGCCGCCCCCCGCATTTAGCCGGAAGCCTTGACACCAGTTCTGCATGAAGTAAGATACACGTTGTTGATAAACTGATTCGCCAAGCCGGTAGATCTCACACGCTATGTGGCAGCGAATTGACAACATAGACAACGTACACTCGTCCATAAATTCTTACTTTGAGCCGTGAAAAAAATCCTGCAAGACTCTAGAGGCCCGCTGACAGTAAAACGCTTTTTTCGTCTCCGACAGATGCTGCTGCTGGTACTTTCGATCGGCATTGTTTTGATTAGCCCTTATTTACAGCAGCAGTTGGTCAAAGCTCAGTCAGCTTTACCCAGCAAAGTAGCCACGGGTAATTTGTGGCAAGAAGCTTCTTTTCCTGTGGAAAAATTTCAAGAATACACTTCTCCCTTCGGTCCCCGCGGCGGCGATTTTCATTACGGTTTGGACATGGCAGCCCCCGAAGGCAGTTATATTCGCAATTGGTGGGGTGGTCAAATTGCGGAAGTTTGGGAAGACGGTAGGTGTGGTACTGGTATTGTGGTGCGATCGGGCAATTGGGAACATATCTATTGTCACCTCAGAGGCAGAGTAGAAACTGCTAACGGCGGACGTTATTATACCGATCGCGAAGGCTTACAAATTTGGCAAGGTCAAACAGTGCCAGCCGGTGCGAGAATTGCCAGAGTTGGGATGACTGGGCGGACGTCTGGCCCTCACCTGCACTGGGGATTGAAGTACGATGGCCGCTGGGTAGATCCGGCTTTGGTACTGCGGGAAATGTATGCACAACAGTCTTAGTTAGTCATTAGTCATTAGTCATTAGTCATTAGTCATTAGTTAGTAGTCATTAGTCATTAGTCATTAGTCATTAGTCATTAGTTAGTAGTCATTAGTCATTAGTTAGTAGTCATTAGTTAGTAGTTAGTAGTCATTAGTCATTAGTTAGTAGTTAGTAGTCATTAGTTAGTAGTTAGTAGTCATTAGTTAGTAGTTAGTAGTCATACCAAATCCGTTAGCATCGGAATTATTAAACTCTCTCTTCTCTTCCTTCGCGTCCTTCGCGCCTTCGTGGTTAAATCATTCCGATACAACCGGAATTGATATCATTAGTTAGTAGTCATTAGTTAGTAGTCATTAGTCATTAGTTAGTAGTTATTGGAACCAACAAATAACAAATAACAAATAACAAATAACAAACAACTGACCAATGACTAATGACCAATGACTAATGACCAATGACTACTGACCAATGACCAATGACCAATGACTCTTTATCTCGGTGCCAATTGTTTTTTCGGTGACTGGGTGTATTTATTCACAATTTGGCGGAATTCATCGCCATCGATGGTTTCTAAATCCAACAGTTTTTCCACAAGTTTGTCTACCAAAGGACGGTTTTCGCTGATAATCCGGCGGGCTTCTGCGTAGCAGTGAAAAGCAATCGTCCGAATTTGTCGATCGATTTTGTCTGCCATTTCTTCAGAATACTGCGATCGCGAACTCCACTCTCCGCCCAAAAATACCTGATTGCTGGGACTTTCCAAGGCCACAGGCCCCAAATCCGACATTCCATAAAGCGTTACCATCTCTCTGGCGAGATTGCTAACTGTTCGGATATCGCTACCGGCACCGGTGTCGATTTCGTCGTCGCCGTAGATTTCGGCTTCCGCAGCCCGTCCCCCCAAAGCTACTGTAATCCGGTTTAACATCAGCGATCGACTCCTCAAACCTTCGCTGTCAATCATTTCGTCGTCTAGCGAAAAGCTAGTAAACCCTTCGATGCCGCCGGAACGAGGAATGATTGTCACCTTTTCTACCGGGTCAGCATTTTTGAGCATGGTCGCTACTAGGGCGTGTCCGACTTCGTGGTATGCTGTCATCCACTTTTTCTTGCTGTCGAGTAGGGGATTGAGAGTCAGACCGATCGTGATCCGGTCAATCGCATCGTTAATTTCTAAATTAGCGATCGTATCTTTGCGCCGTCTGGCTGTGAGAATTGCCGCTTCGTTGAGCAAATTGGCTAAGTCGGCCCCAGAAAAGCCGGGAGTACGACGGGCGATCGTTTCTAGCGTCACTTCTGGGTCAAGTTTTTTGTTGCGGGCGTGAACTTGCAAAATCCCCAAACGCCCTTTGTAGCTTGGTAAATCTACCGTTACTTGGCGATCGAACCTACCAGGCCGCAACAAGGCAGTATCGAGGACATCCGGGCGGTTGGTAGCGGCAATGATAATTACGCCGCTGTTACCCTCAAAGCCGTCCATTTCTGTCAGCAACTGATTGAGAGTTTGTTCCCGTTCGTCGTTGCCGCCACCTATGCCCGCCCCCCGTTGCCTGCCTACGGCATCTATTTCGTCGATGAAGACGATGCAAGGGGAATTTTCTTTAGCTTTGCGGAACAAGTCGCGGACGCGGGAGGCGCCGACACCCACGAACATTTCGACAAATTCGGAACCGGAAATCGAAAAGAAGGGCACCCCTGCTTCCCCGGCGATGGCTTTTGCCAACATGGTTTTACCTGTTCCGGGAGGTCCGATTAACAAAACTCCTCTGGGAATTTTGGCACCGATGGCGTTGAATCGTTCGGGTTTTTTGAGGAATGTGACGACTTCTTGAAGTTCTTCCTTGGCTTCTTCGATGCCTGCTACGTCGTCGAACATCACGCCGGTTTTAGCTTCCATTTGGAAACGGGCTCTGGATTTGCCGAAGTTCATGGCATTTCCTTGGGATTGGGTCGATCGACGCAGGATTGCCATCAGCACTGCTAGCACTGCGAAAATTACTAGCAAGTTTATGACTAAACTGACGGCGGCAGTGTTATCTGCGGTTTGTTTGACTTCAAAGTCGATTTTTTTGGCGCGGATTTGCGAGTAAAGTTCCCGGTTGTTGTAGTCGAACAGGGTAACAACTTGGGCTGTATCCGTTGGTTTTTGGTCTTTTAGTTTAACTTTGGCCGTTCTTTGGATTTCATCTATTTCGATTTTGCTGACTTGTCCTTTGTCTATGCTATCGATCAGTTTGCTGTAACTCATGGTGTTTGGCGTGGTATCGGCAAACACCGGTGTCGAGAGCAATATTCCTTGAGAAAGCACCAAACTGCCCAGGATGCGCCAAAGATGCCGTCCAGGAATTGATGTTTTAGGACTCTGCCTCGACTTGTCTTGTTTGGCGGCTAGATGCCCCAGCCATGCGTGTTTCCAAGAATTTTTCATATTGCTTTGCCCAAAGTTGAAGACTACCAAGGTTGAAGACTGCCAAGATTGGCTGCTCTTCGTTTGCTGCGTTTATCTATTTTAACAAGAGGGCGGGGTCCCCATCACTGGTTGTGCAACCTTCTGTTGACAATGAAGCATCCAGCTTGTTAAATTAATCATACTCATAATGAGTACGTTTTATTTGGCTCTTAACCTAATTATGGTAAAAATAGTTGGAATTGGCGGAAGTTTGCGGGCTGGTTCTTACAGCCAGATGGCGCTGGATATAGCAGCACAGCGGGCGCAGGCCCTGGGTGCCGAGGTGGAAGTATGGGATTTGCGATCGCTCAATCTGCCTTTTTGTACTGGAGAGAATGATTATCATCAATACCCCGATGTGGCAAAAATACAGAATTCGGTTAAGGCGGCCGACGGTTTAATTTTGGCAACGCCGGAGTACCACGGCAGCCTCAGCGGTGTATTGAAGAATGCCCTGGATTTAATGAGTTTTGAGCATTTAGATGGAAAAGTGGTGGGTTCGATCGCCGTTTTGGGAGGGCAAGTTAACAGCAATGCGCTGAATGATTTGCGCGGGTGATTCCTGAACAAATTGCGATCGGACAAGCTTGGAAGGCTTTTAGTCCAGAGGTAAATTGTTGGATGAAAAGTTGGATGAAAGGTTCGACCAATTTGCTCGCAGCTTAGTAGAAAATACCCAGAAATTGCGCGGAATTCAGTAGTAAAATGCTGGCTTTTGTCAGTGATTAATTGTTATGAGTTAAAATGGCATATCGATCGCCTCTCCGAAGGGATAGGGTTCATCCATCACCATCCTGCCGGGTTTTGACTCATATTTGTCAATCCACTTTTTGGCTAATTCCAAAGCTTCCTCCTCAGTTTTGGCATTTTGGACAGCGACGTGCCGATTGCCGCGGCTATCCCAAACCTCGACGTAGAATACTTTCTGAGACTGCATAATCCAACCTTTATAAGTGTCTGCTGGTTCCATAGTGACGATCCTAAAACAATCGGGTGGGGGGTTCAATTGCTGAGCTAATTCTCAATATTGCCATCGCTAAAATGACTTTTCAGGGGGTTTGTATAGTATTTTTGGAAAAAAGGCACTTTTACCCTGAACCTCATGATCGGAATTTTCAAGAAATTCTTGAGTTGGAAAAAACATTTCCCACCTTTGGCTGGGGCGATCGCGATCGCCCTGATCCTATCCCAGATGGCTGTCTTGCCGGCATTGGCGACTGGTGTCTACGAAATGCCGATATTGTCGGCGGGCGATCGTACTTGGGTATTCGACAAAGGCGATGTACTCAGCCGCAACAGCGAAAGCACGATTAGCAACGTGCTCGACAATTTGGAACAACAAACAGGGAAACAAGTCCGGTTTGTCACCATCCACCGCTTAGACTACGGCGAAACTACGGCCACTTTCACCAAGCAACTATTTGAACAGTGGTTTCCCGCCACAGATGACCAGACTAATCAAATTTTACTCGTTCTCGACACTGTTACCAACACTGCGGCAATTCGCACGGGGGAAGGGGTGAAATCCCTGCTAACCGATGAAATTGCCCAGAGTGTGGCTGGGGAAACCGTGCAAGTGCCTCTGCGGGATGGTAACAAATACAATGAGGCATTGACTGATGCCAGTTCGCGCATTGCTACGGTTTTGTCCGGTGAACCAGATCCGGGGGCGCCTGAAGTTGTGGACAACATTCAAGTCGAAGGCACCTTTAAGAAAGCTGAAGAAACAGACCAAGGTAATGCCACAGTTATTGTGGTGGTGTTGTTGGTGTTGGCGACAGTGATTCCGATGGTGACTTATTTCTGGTATCAAGGTTTTTCGTGATCGGATACTGCTCGATCGGATGAGTGGCCATTTTGTCAAGAGATTCTGGCAGAGTCGCACTAATCTTGAACGTATTCTCGATCGCTCAATAGGGCCATTTCTGCCCGTACAAATTCCCGTCCCAAATAAGCCGCGTGATCTAACATTGTCACTGGATTGGGGCGGGTTTCTTCGAGGATTTTGACGCAAAGTTCTTTGGCGGTTCTGCCGGTAAAAAGTGTAGACTGAGTGCGTTCTACTTTGCCGCGGGCGGGGATGGGTTTACCGGTTTCGGGATCGACGGCGAGGCCTCTGTCGTCGATGATGTTGGTGAAATGTTTTGCACAAATTAGGCTGGTTGTGCGATCGAGGTAGATGATGAAGTAGCCGCCTGGATCGAGGTCGATGTGGCGTTTGGATAGGTTGTCATCGATGGCGGTGAGGTTTTCCAAGGTGTGACTCATGGTTGGTGAAAGAAAGTAGATGATGGCTGTATTTTGTTTTGCTATTTATAGTTTAGTCGGCTGCGGGACAAGTTTGGGAGTTTTTGGGCGATCGACATTCTACGCGATATCTGTAGGGACTTACGGTTTGCCCTGTCCGGCGCTGGGTTTTTGTTCTAATTAGTATTATGAACCGCAGAGAGCGCAGAGAACGCAGAGTGGAAGAAGAGAGAAAAACAAAATGTGTTATTATGGGGTTGATTAAGATTTTGTATTAAATTATAGATGAAATTTATAGATTTATTTTCGGGAATAGGAGGTTTCAGACAAGGTTTTGAAAAAGTTGGCTTTGAATGTGTTTTTTCCTGCGAAATCAACAGTAAATGCCGGGAAGTGTACGCAGAAAATTTCGGGGAAGTACCTTTTGCCGATATCAGTAACATCAATCCTACCGATTTAGCAGATTTTGATGTTTTAGTCGCGGGGTTTCCCTGTCAACCTTTTAGCATCTGTGGCAAAAAGCTGGGTTTTGAAGATACTAGAGGTACGCTATTTTTCGAGATTTGTAAAATTATAAAAGTAAAACAACCTCAAGTAGTTGTTCTGGAAAATGTCAAGCATTTAATCCATCACGACAAGGGAAATACCCTAAAAGTAATTATTGCCAGTCTGAGAGAGTTGGGGTACAGCGTAAATTATCAAATTCTGAATGCTAAAGACTTTGGCATTGCTCAACATCGCGAAAGAATATTCATTATGGCGACTAAGGGTAAAGAATTCAATTTTTCTCGACTTAAAACCAAGTTTCCTCCAAAACTCAGGGAATTTCTAGATGAGACTGGAGATTTTGAAATATTGGACAAATCCGAGTATACTTTAATTGAGTCTCCGAGAAAGCAAGATTCGGGACTGTTATTTGTAGGTTACAGGAACAAAGGGACTTGGAAAACTGGCGTAAGGCCAAATACAGAACATTTATCGAGGGTTCACAGACAGCCTAATCGCATTTATTCGGTGGATGGCGTGCATCCGACAATTCCTTCCCAAGAAACATCGGGCAGGTTTTTTGTCTATTTTCCCGATCGAGATATGGTGAGAAAGTTGACGCTGAAGGAATGTTATCGTTTGATGGGTTTTCCTGAAGATTTTAAGAGTTATCCGAGTGCGGGGGAAAGTTACAAGCAAATTGGGAATTCGGTTTGCGTGCCGGTGGTGGAGGCGATCGCCCAAGAAATATTAAGTCAAAACTTATTATACGATCCACAAATACACTCAGAGTCGCGACTTCTTGGAGAAGTCATGACTCTAGCTAGCATTATTACTTAATCTGACAAATTGTTTCACTATCTTGATGAAGATTGCCATACAATTTGAGACTTTCTGGCCAAAAAAATTGCAAGCTCATCAGCTTTTGGACGGTTATCCTCACGATAGGGCAAGCCTATAATACTACCATGAGATAAGGAATCACGTACTACATTGAGACCTAGTTCTCGAATTTCACCTACATTAAGCCTAGCAACTCCTTCACAGTTTTTCAATGCACTCAAAGATTGCTCAATAGAAAAATTGACAGAAATACCCTGTTCCTTTATACGTTGGCGCAAATAGTAGGCATCCGATTTGACTATCAATCTATCCCTATCTATCCATCCTTTTCTGAGAGCTCGGTAAACAACTATATTATCTAGTAATTCTTCAAACTCTGACGCACTCCCTGAAGATTGTTCTATCATATTTTGTTAAACCACTGCAACCAGTAAACTAATGTTGATGATGAAACGATATCTTCAACTGCATTTTCATTTTTTGCATGGTGATAGATATCAACAGGTTGCTCCGCACTGAATGGACAAAATAGACGGACTGTACGCTCTGGTTCTAAGCTTGTCCAGTCTAGGGTAATACTACCTTGGTCATCAGTACCAGTAGAGCATTTAGGAAAACTGTTGCCCATGGTATCATAGGCCTCAACCACCAATTTCATCGCTGTCCTGAAAGCATACTCAGTCGGTCTCAAAATTCCATATTCATCCTCTTCTTCTAAGTCTAAAAGTTCGAGCAGACGTTCAACGGTGATGCGGAAATTTGATAATCCATTAGTGTTACTGCTATCAGTAACCTGTTCCTTCGCTATAGTCATAAGATTAAATTCCTTTTAGCCGATCGCCAATTTCATCCTAACACAGCATCTCCCAGCCTGACTGACGGGGTAAGTCCCAAATCGATTGACTTACCGCAAAACTCCTGTAAAATAGTCATAAAATTTTATACACTAATAAAAATTAGAGAGGTAGCACTTTGAACTTCTCCCGTAAAGATGTATCGGTAAGTACGAACCCACTGTCACTGACAGTGACAGACTTCGATCGAGATGGCAAAGCCGACTTAGTTGTACCAAATTTAGGCAGCAATAGCATCTCTTTGTTCGCTAATGCTGGCTCTGGAAACTTTAATTTCAAACTGGACAAAAATGTGGGAAGCGCACCCACTATAGTTTTAGCAGCCGATTTTATTAATGGAGATAATAGACCAGAACTCTTGGTAGCAAATAGCGGAGATAGTAGCATATCATTACTATTAAATACCAAGTCAGGCTTTATTAATTTGCCAACCTTTAGCTTTGGTAATCTGCCTTTTCCTGACGCGGCGATCGCGGCGGATTTTGATGGGGATAGTAAACTAGATTTTGCTGTCGTCAATGGGAAGCAGAATGTGGCAGTTTTGATGCTAAACCGTGGTTTTAGCTTTATTTTGCAGCCAGCCATTCCTGTTGGTACTAATCCTGTGGCGATGACGGCGATTGACTTTAATGTTGATGGTAAAATCGATTTGGCGATCGCCAACGAAGATAGCAATAATGTGACTTTGTTGCTGAATGCTGGTGGTGGTAACTTGACAAAATTGCCAGATATAGTTGTTGGGAATTCACCAAGGGCGATCGCCACTGGTGACTTTAATAACGATGGTTTTCCCGATCTGGCGATCGCAAATACAGCCAGCAACAGCATTTCAGTTTTGTTGAATTCTCAGGGTAGCAGTTTCACCAAACAGCCAGATATTACTGTTGGTAATTCTCCAAGTTCGATCGCCAGTGGTGACTTTAATAACGATGGTTTGGCTGATTTGGCGATCGCCAACCAAGGTAGCAATAACATCTCAGTGCTGCTAAACTCTGATGCTGGTAAGTTTACCAAACAGCCAGAAATTCCAGTAGGATCTCGTCCCTCCTCACTTGCGGCTGCTGACTTCAATGGTGATGGTAAACTCGATCTGGTTGTGGCGAATGAATTGAGCAAAAGCTTGACAGTGCTCATCAATGAGGGTACTCCAACTCCGACGCCAACGCCAACTCCGACAACTCCCACTCCGGTAACAACGCCAACTCCGGTAACAACTCCCACTCCGGTAACAACTCCCACTCCGGTGACAACGCCAACTCCGGTGACAACGCCAACTCCGGTGACAACTCCCACTCCGGTGACAACTCCCACTCCGGTGACAACTCCCACTCCGGTAACAACGCCAACTCCGGTAACAACTCCCACTCCGGTGACAACTCCCACTCCGGTGACAACGCCAACTCCGGTGACAACGCCAACTCCGGTGACAACTCCCACTCCGGTAACAACGCCAACTCCGGTAACAACGCCAACTCCGGTGACAACTCCCACTCCGGTAACAACGCCAACTCCGGTGACAACTCCCACTCCGGTGACAACGCCAACTCCGGTAACAACGCCAACTCCGGTAACAACGCCAACTCCGGTAACAACGCCAACTCCGGTAACAACGCCAACTCCGGTAACAACTCCCACTCCGGTGACAACGCCAACTCCGGTAACAACGCCAACTCCGGTAACAACGCCAACTCCGGTAACAACGCCAACTCCGGTAACAACGCCAACTCCGGTAACAACGCCAACTCCGGTGACAACTCCGGTATCAATTCCTACACTACCTCTTACCCTCTCAACCACACCCACTGAAATTACTCTGCCATTAAATTTCGTCGATCGGAGTCAGATCGAGAAGATAATTGCCACATCCACGCCAACACCAGCACTAGCACCAACGCCGATATCGGTAACAGTACCAACGCCAACGCCTGTAACGACTCCGATTCCTGCGATCGCACCAACACCCACACCAACACCCGTACCAACGCCAACACCTGTAACGACTCCGATTCCTGCGATCGCACCAACACCCACACCAACACCCGTACCAACGCCAACACCTGTAACGACTCCGATTCCTGCGATCGCACCAACACCCACACCAACACCCGTACCAACGCCAACACCTGTAACGACTCCGATTCCTGCGATCGCACCAACACCCACACCAACACCCGTACCAACGCCAAAACCTGTAACAATTCCCATACCAGCACCCATAGTTTCCATCCAAACCTCTCTCCCCAATACCACCGATAGTGGTGAAGCAACAGGAATCCCTGAAAATTTACGGGGAGAAGAGTTTTGCTTCCTAACAGACGGATCTGATACTGTGATTCCAGAAGTAGCAGCTAAGACAGGAATTAGCGCTTTATCGGGTAATGACTTACTCACAGCTACAGAAAATGACGATTTGATTAATGGTAATCAAGGAGCAGATACCCTAGCCGGAGTTGGCGGCAATGATATTTTGCTGGGCGGGAAAGGTTCTGATTTTCTAGATGGCGGTTTTGGCAAAGATTTTCTCAGTGGTAACAATGATAATGACACCTTAATGGGAGGAGATGGTAATGATGTTTTGCAGGGTGACAAGGGAGATGATATTCTCAATGGCGGTGCTGATGATGACGTATTAATTGGGGATTTTGGTCAAGATATACTCATTGGTGGTATTGGCAAGGATGCGTTTATATTTGCGGAAAATCAGGCGATCGCATCCATCGAGCGTGCTGATGTAATTATAGATTTTTCTCAGGGTGATGCAATTGGTTTGAGTGGAGACATTGCCTACAATCAATTATCTTTTGAGCCTGTGCTATTACAGATAGATGGTGGGATGCCAACGGCTTCTGTAGCGATTAAGGTTAATTCTGATTACTTGGCGATCGTCTTTGACATTGATGCTAGCTATCTAACCGCTGATGTTTTCTTCACTACCTAGTAGATGATATAGCAATCCTAAATCATTTGTGAATTTCTTACTCCCTCCCCTTAATAAGGGGAGGGTTGGGGTGGGGTAAAAACTTTACGACTCCTGCAAGGACTGCTATAGATAACTAAACTTGTACTCGTTGATTGAAGCCTTGTGATCTGCTACTGTGATTTCATACCAAATCTGTAATATCAAATCCGTTGACATCAGAATTATGATTTCTCTCTCCTCTTCCTTCGCGTCCTTTGCGCCTTCGTGGTTAAATCATTCCATAACTCCTCAGCCTTAAAAAAGGACGATTTTTTGATATTTAATCAAATAAAAATCGTCCTGTATTCAGATATATATTTTCGGACTCTGTGTTGTGGAGTGTTCAAGGTCTGGTTAAATCATGACCATGGAAAGGTCAAGATTAATTATGCTGGAACTTGGATTTTTTCGGTACCAGCCAGTTCAAAAGCTGTGTGAATGGCGCGCAAAGCAGTTACGCCTTGTTCTTCATCCACCACGCAGCTAATTTTAATCTCGGAAGTCGCAATCATTTGAATGTTGATTTGGTGCCGGGAAAGGGCTTCAAACATTTTTGCTGCTACTCCTGGATGGGCGATCATCCCGGAACCAACTACGCTAACTTTCGCAATTTGTGTATCGACGGAAACTTCGCCCCATCCCAATTCTGGGGCGGCTTTTTCGAGGACTATTTGAGCAGCTTCTGCATCGATTTGTGCTACGGTAAATGCAATGTCGCGAGTCAATATGCCGTCGATATTGTGGCAGCGCTGGGACTGAATGATGGTGTCTACGCTGATGTTTTCCTCGGCTAACAATCCAAACAGTTTTGCTGCGACTCCGGGGCGATCGGGCAAATGACGAATTGCTAGACGCGCTTGGTTGGAATCTAGGGCTACAGCCCTGACGGCGGCGGGTTTTGGAGATGGGGAATTGAGGGCTAGTGGCGAGTTGGAGACATCAAAAGTTTTGCAGAGTTCGGCAACTGCCCGATCGCAATCGACAGCATCGATCGTACAACTAACTTTTACCTCGGAAGTGGAAATCATTTGAATGTTAATTCCCGCATCCGCTAAAGTCTTAAACATTTCGGCTGCAACCCTCGGACGCCCGATCATTCCGGCCCCTGCAATGCTAACTTTAGCTATGGGTCGCTCTTCGGCTTTGACTTCCGGTTCTCCCAATTCAGGGCGAGAATTTTTGCCGAGGGCGGGGATAATTGCATCTGCAACGGCGGTGGCTTGTTGTAGAGAATTTCGCGTGACGGTAAAGGCAATATCGTTAGTATTTCCTTCGTGAATTGATTGGATAATTAAGTCTACATCGAGATTTTGCTTGGCGATCGCACCAAATAACCGCGCTGCTACTCCGGGGCGATCGGGCAAACGCAGCAACGACACCCCCGCCTGATCCAGGTCAAATTCCACCGCATCCACGGCTTTGGCGAGCTCCAAGCCCTCTAAAGGCCGTGGTTGGGGGGGAGGCGACACTACCCGCGTACCGGGGGCGTCACTCCAACTAGACAGCACTACCAAGGGCATTCCGTAATTCTTGGCAATTTCTACCGCCCGCGGGTGCAGCACTTTTGCACCCAAACTCGCCAATTCCAGCATTTCGTCGCAGGTGATCTCATCCATCAACTGGGCGTTGGCTACTAAGCGCGGATCTGTTGTCAAAATTCCGGGTACGTCAGTATAAATTTCGCACCTGTCGGCCCGCAATGCAGCCGCGATCGCCACTGCGGAAGTGTCGGAACCGCCTCGCCCCAGGGTAGTAATTTCTAGTTCCTCGGCATCAGCGATGCCTTGGAAACCTGCTACTACAACTACTTTTCCCCTGTTTAGCTGGCTTTCGATGCGAGTCGGATCGATGCGCAAAATCCGGGCGCGGGTGTGGGCGGCTTCGGTGACGATGCCGACTTGGGCTCCTGTCAGGGAGATGGCGGGTTGTCCGAGTTCCTGTAATGCCATACTCAGAAGTGCGATCGACACTTGTTCGCCAGTGGAGAGCAACATATCCATTTCCCGCTTGTTGGGCGTTGCGGAAATTTCCTTAGCCAGTTTTACCAAGCCGTCGGTGGTTTTACCCATGGCGGAAACGACGACAACTATGGAATTGCCTAGCTGTGCGGTTTTGACAACTCGTCTGGCTACTTCCAGAATCCGTGAGACTGTTCCTACGGAACTTCCGCCATATTTTTGAACAATTAGTGCCATATACTCTACAGAAAATAATGCAATACTTAAGTTAATATACGCAAATTTTAGATGATAACCGATGAAGGTTTATATCGTTTTTGAGGATGGTGTTAGCCCCTGGGGCTTTTTTCTTTGAGATTGGAGGCTGACCCTCTGGTTCGGCGTTACCAGCCAGAGCCGAATCATGAAAAAATATAATTTAGATTGGAAAAGGAAGATGAGTCAGTACAAGTTAATTATTTTTGATTTTGATGGTACTTTGGCAATTACTCATAATGCTATTATATCTTGCATTACCAAAACTTTTGAAAAATTCCTGCTAGTACCACCGACTGCCGATCTCATTCGATCCACGATCGGTATTAATTTAGCCAAGACTTTTCAAATCCTCCATCCTGCGATCGAAACAACAGAAATTCCCCTGTGGGTTGAAACTTATCGTTACTATTATCGCACCGAAGGTGAAAAACAACTGGCTCTATTTTCGGGGACTAAGGAAATATTGCAGTTAGCCAAAGAAGTGGAATTAAGTCTGGGAGTTGTCAGTAACAAACACGTTAATTTTGTTAACTTATTTTTGGAAAAATTGAATATTCACACCTTTTTTGATTTGATTATAGGAGATGATGGACAAATGGTTCAAAAACCAGACCCGACTTTATTTCACTCAATTATCAAACCGCTTTTTCCAGAATTAAATAATAGTGAAGTTTTAATGGTTGGTGATACAGCGGTTGATTTGCTCTTTGCTAAAAATGCTCAGATTGATGCTTGTTGGGCGGCTTACGGCTATGGCGATCGCCATGAGTGTCTTTCCCTAGAACCAACTTTCATAATTAATAATCTTGAAGAACTTTCTTCAATCATTATATAGCTTTTATCAGTAAAGGGTTATTGGTTATTGGTTATTGGTTATTGGTTATTGGTTATTTGTTATTTGTTATTGGTTGTTTGTTGTTTTTTGTTGGTTATTTGTTGTTGGTTATTTGTTGTTGGTTATATGGAAATCACTCAAACTGGTCATGGCAATTACCCCTTACCTTACCTCACCTAACTGAGACAGGATCTATGGCTTTTCCTATAGCCTCAGATTTCATCTGTGTTTATAGGTTTTTTTCCCACAAGTTCTTGATGACATACGTGCCAAAAATACAGTGCTAAATTTATTAGAGCTAATAATTTAGTGCCATCTTCTAACATAGCGTGGACTCCTTGACTATTGGCTGCGAAGATATCTTCTAATCTGGAAATTGCAAATAAAATAAATGCTGCTATTAATGGCAAGTAAGGAGTAGTTTTGATGAACTTCCAAAATCTCAACCCCCAAACTAAAATGCCAGTGGCATAACACAAATAAATTAATTTCTTAGATACCCCTAAACCGGAAAGAATCAAAGTCATCCTAAATCGGTCATCTAGGAAAAATACTCCCAATAATAAAGCGCTAAAAAATAAGAAGCTTTGGGCGGGAGTTCGATGATTTTTTTGGTGCAGCACTCCGAACGTAAATGCACAAATTGTTACTGGAATTGACCAAAACAATTCTGAAATTCCTGTTAAAATACCTTCGTAAGGCAACCAGAAATTAAACGGATCGCTAAACAGGCGTTCAACTCCATCTCCCTTGTTTGTAATTTTGGCATATATACTGATTCCACCCAACATTAGGATAGTTAAAGTGTTAAATACCACCAAAAAAGGGACGGTAAAAAAATGTTTTTTAAGTAAGTTCAAAAAACTAAACAAAAGGGATTTGTTTTCTAATAAAGAGCGGCGCTTCATAGCAAATATCTCCTATTACATAGAGGGATTTACGGACTCAGTGGCAGCCAAACCACGAAGGTAGTGCCGCGATCGCTGGGAGATAAATTTGACCCTACAGAGGGTAGCCATTCAGGATTGAGGGGGGAGTATACTTCTATTTCTCCTTGCATTTGGTGGACTAAATCGCGGGCGATCGCCAAGCCTAATCCGGTTCCGGGAATTTCTGTCTGGGCTTTTTCTCCCCGGTAGTGTCGCTTAAATAAATGCTCTAAATCCTGGGGGGGAATTCCTGAACCTGTGTCGCTGACAGCAACTGCTAGGGCTGGTAATTGATGTTGTTTGGTTCCATGGGCTTCTTGTGCTTGATTGTCTACTTTAATGTAAATTTTGTTACCAGGATTGCTATATTTCAAGGCATTGTCAATGAGATTGCTCAAAACTTCCTGCAAAGCTCGATCGTTCGCTGAGACTGCTGGTAAATTTCCTGGAATCTCTGTTACTAATTTGAGGTTTCTTTCGGAGGCGATCGCAGAAGCTGAAATTAACAGCGGTTTTAACACTTCTGCAACTGAACAGGATTGATCTTGATTGCTTACAGGTGACAGAGACAGAGGAGACTGACGATTTAATTCAGCCTGGGACATCTCTATTTCTGAACTAACAGAGGGTAGTCTCAAATTAGCTTCGCCGATGTCAACAGTTCGATCGAACTGTAAGAGCAATTCTTGCAAGCGATCGCTCTCTCGGATAATACTCACAGCCACGTTCTGGTTTTTGTCTTCCGGGACGAGCCGCTTTACCAGCAGCTTACCAAAAGTCCGCAAGGCTGTCAGCGGACTTTTGAACTGGTGCAGTAAATTCTGCATCGTGTCATAAACCTGAGTTTGGATTTGTCGCTGCTGGCGTAATTCTTGCTGCATCCACTGCGATCGCTGGTCTAAAATGCAGGCGAGGGCCAGGGTGCGAGCAATTTGTTGTATTTGAGCGTCCTCTCGATCGTTCCAGGGCCTGTCTTGTCTGCCACTGACCAGAAGTCCCATTACTACTCCTTCGTGAATCAGAGGTGTCACAATTTGCCGCCGAGACAGCCAAATATTTTCTGGACCTTGGCACTGATGGGAATTGCTGTTAAAACCTGGAATAGACTCTGGCTGGATCGCCCCCATTTCTGAGTTTTCTCGACTTGGAGTTTGGTCTACCAGCAGTCGCGGGATCGCCTTTAATGCTGAGGTTGTGGGAGATGGCTGCCTCACGCTCTGATTTTGGACCCAGGACTCTGAGGTTTCCGGGTAAACGGAGATCGGTATCAACTTTGCTTGGCTACCTTCGATCAGTTCTTCCGTCAGGTATATGGCGCTGAATGTCGCTCCCAAACTGACGGCGATCGCCACCTGCGATCGACAAAGCTTTACAAATTCTGAACTGGCTGGCTTTAACATGAGCGCCACATTAAGATATTTAATGGAATTATTAAGTAAATTACAACTTCTAATTTATCGATTACAGACTGCTGTGTTCTTCCTGCGCTGAATGGTTTTGGGGTAAATTTTCTTTAAATGACCAGTCTGTATAGCTTTCAGACTTCCTAATTTTTTGAGAGAGGGATAGTAGGGGGGTTCACCTACCACGATGGCAACACTGTGGTCTAGGGGTACAAATGTTAAGATTATGTCGAATTATTAAATCAACTTGATATTTTGAGCTAGAACGGATATACTCGGCTCGGATTTGGTAGCTATAATTACAACCTGTCTGCTCACAGAGGAGGTAAAGAAATTGGCCAGGAGACGCAAGCGCAAAAGTCGCCGCCGACAAGAAGGACGCAGGATTTTAGAGTGTGTGCCTCAATATAGCATCGAGAGCGGCGAAGATAAACCCGTAACAGCGGCTCGCAAGTTCATCCATGCTGAAGGCATTGCCCCCCCAGCTTTGCTGTTGGTCAAACGCAATGAGCATACCACCGATCGATACTTCTGGGCTGAAAAAGGTTTATTTGGAGCTCAATACGTAGAAGAGAACCATTTCTTGTTTCCCAGCTTAAAAGTGATGTTGGAGTCGTCTACCGCAGAAAAAATTCCTGTGGTGTCAGCCAGTCGCGCATAGCTCAAAAGCCAGAAGCCAAAACCCAGAACCGAAAACCCCCAAACTAAGAACTAAAATGCTGAGTTTATAACGGTAAATTCAAAAAATTTAGTTCAAAACATTGAGGGCAAAGTTAGTGCAACTTTTTAACAAAAGCTCCAAATAGATCATTGTCTCGAGGGTGTCAACTGCAAATTTAAGCGAAAATTCCTTAGAAAGTTAGGCCCAAGGAGCCATCGCAAGATAAATAGAAGCGATCGTCATCGCAAGGGCGATCGCCACAGTCGGCACTCTCAAGATAATGGCTTTTGTGGGAGCTACTGTTTCGATGGTGTGTTTGAGCATTAGTTGGATGGAACTAATCACGAACACACAAAATTCAAGCATTCATAGTTTAGTCTGCTCGAAGTGTCAGCTATAGAGACATTCAAAATTGAGGTCTCTGACAATGCTAGACCGACAGCATCTAGATTATCAGAAAAGGTGACGTTTAAATTGTCAATCGATCGGTGTCAGAGCCAAAGCTTTTTGCATGACGGCGAGTTCGTCGCGATGACCTCTGACAGTAATTAAGCTCTTGGTTTGGCTTCCCGACTCCGCGACGGATTCCAGTTTGAGGGAGACTTGTTCAGGGCGTCCAGCTTTTTTCCAGTAAAATATTCCTGCCAGTGGCGATAGTAACACCAAAGCGAGAAAAATTTGACCTTGCTGAGGAACTAGCATCGCCAAAACCAGTCCCAGGCACAAAGCGCCCCCTGCACTCAGGAGGGTTAAAAAAATAGCTAAAAACCAACTAGGCCGGACAAACCCTTCAAAAGTGACTTGGTAGTTAGGAGCATCGACGGCTGCAACTCGGTAAGCTCTCTGGGCAAAATACTCTTGTAGTTGGGTTAACAGTGACTCTTGGTTACTCTGGGAAGAGAGTTTAACTTGTTCGGTTCGGTCTTTGACAGAAGCCTTGATGAAAAAAAACAAGCCCACAGCTAACAGCAGCGTCAGCACAAAGGTGGATGGCAAAACAGGATTATTCATCAGCTAAAAGTTTGTGTAAGGGGAATTAAGTAGGAAGAAGCAAAAATGCCCTTCGATAGGTTCTTCGGTGATGCGATTGAGCAAAGCGAAGGCCCACGGGGCAAATCGCTTTGCAAGTAGTGCCGACATCTGAAGAGTTGAGGCATCGGATTAAAATTGCACTAACCGCCGCTGTGGCCGGTTTCTAAGTCTTGGTGCTGATGTCTAGACACCCCTTTTCCCTGAGCAATGTATCCATGCCAAAGATGAGCGAGGTCTTGAGCTTGATGTCGCCACTCTGGGAGAATTTGATACATCCGGCGAGGGCGGCCGCGTCCTTCTACTTTTTTCCAGTAACCGGTGATGACGGCTTCATCTTCCAGGAATTTAAGTGCGCTGTAGAGTACGGTGTCAGAAAGTCGGTAGATGGGGAATTCCCTCTCTAGTTGTCCGATTAGTTCGGTTCCGTAGGAATCTCCGCGTAATAAGACGGAGAGAATGTAGCACACTGCTAGTTCCTTGTTTAGATAAACAGGAGGGGGGTCTTGAAAAAATTGATAGATATGTTCAAACTTCATCTGTCTTTACCGCTGGAGACTCTCTTGATACCGTCAGGTTAACGTGAGAGGAAAGCGGGGCGGGTTGTGCCGCTTCCTATGAACTGAGCTTGGGGGATAATCGTTACTGAATCTAGATGTCCTCTTCCAATCTATCGCAGTGACTCTTGGCAAGTGTGCGATCGACAACGAATTTGGAGTTAGTTCGAGAGTTGATGTTTTAACTCAAAACTCGAAATTCCTAATTTCCCTTTCTAATTTGTAGAGTTTGCATGACTGGTTGGGTTTCTATGGTTTCTATGGTTTCTATGGCTATTCACTCTTGAGCTTGCCTTTAAACCGGACTCAAACCTAACATAGCGCGCAGTGTAAAAGTTAAAAAGACGAAAGTTGCTACGATCAAACTAACTAGGGCGATGGCCGTAGCTGGTCGATCGAGTAGAGGTTTGAGTCGCTCGAACAGGAAAAAAAAGATTCCCAGACAGACAGTAATCAAAAAACGGGGATAACGGGAGACGTTATTAATGAAATCTTGCATGAGCTTGGTGGGGTAAAGTGTACCAGTGTCATTTTTCACTGGTAACACTTGTGAACGAGTGAGACAATTTTGGCACAGCCGGAGCTAAATTGCTCGATCGGGCGATCGGGACTGCATTCGGCTCGATCGGGCCTTTGGGCGATCGTCCTAACAAATATAATTCTAGCGACAAATTTTCAATTGTCGCCACTGGATTGTCCAGTGAGTGCGGGCACATCAACTGCGATCGCAAATTCAGATTGCATCTGTGGGAATTTTAGTCTTTGATTTGCGACCAAATCCAACGTATCCACGCTTGGACAGTGGAGTAACGCCTTTTTATAGTTGTAGAATTAAGATCGGTACAGATCTCTGATATTATTTTACAGATGGTATCTTCTGGCGGAATTTCTCCCTGTTTAAGGGTTAATTCAAATACTAAATAAAAAACTTTTTTTTCTAAAATTTTATTAATCAAATCTATATATTTTAGCTTAGGTCTTTTATGTAAAATTGACCTTCCTTCACTTGTCAAACGAAAAAAAGTTTGTTTTCTCAGGGAATCTTTGTGTTTTTCTATCAGTCCAATATATACACCAGCATTAGTATAATAGTCTGTTTGCCTACGATTAAATTCATAATTTTCTGTAATATCATCTTTGGTTAAATCTTTTTCCAATAATAAGGATAATAAATCTACTACTCTCTCGAATTTATCAGCTTGTGGAAATGGAACATCGGGTTCTGGAATTACTTTAATATTATTGAATATCCGATCGACATCACTCCTTTGTATTTCTTCGGGAGCGATCGTATAATTCTTTTGTTCTCTCAGTTTGAGAGAGTTATAATCTTGATAGTTGCTAAAATTATAAATAAAAAAGCTAAAAACGTCGTTAGAGTATGTCATCAATACCGGAATAACTTTCTTATTCATTTTTTTTGACCACAACCTATAAGGATAGTAAAGTTGTCTAATCAAAAAATCGTCTAGGGCATAGTTCTTAGCTTCTATCAAGACAAAATAGTTTTCACTTTCAAATCCTGCATCTATCTCACACTGAGAATTTTCAACTTTAATTGAATAGGGTTGATTTGTGAGGGGATTTGTAATATTAAAATTAAAAGACTCTGTAGACATTCTACCAGAAACAGTATAAGCTGTTTTTTCACCGACTAAATCATCTATAATACCGATATTAAATGCACAGTGTAATGCGGAACTTTCAGAATATAAGTTTGTGTAATCTATACTCTCTATCTCTGCTGGAAATTCTACAGGCATTACTTCTATTTGACTATCATATCCAACTTTACAATGTATAGAAAAATTCCCAATAACATATTTAGAGCGAGAAATTGGTAAGATTGACAAGTGATTATGTTGAAATATTTCTGGTAAATTGACAGAGTGATCGAACTTTGCCATAAGCCTGCTTTCTCTTTCCTTATTGATGTCCTCCGATGCTATTTCAAAGCAACCATTTTTAGATACCTGTTCTAATATCTTATGCCTTTCAAATAATATTTCCCAAGCTTTATCGTTTGCTGTTTTCTTGCTTTTACTCATATTTATTTATCCTAAACTTCATAATTTAAAACTAATACTTCATCAACCATACCTCTTTTCAAGGCATTTGAGTTGATACTTCTCGTTGCTCTAACTTTTTTGACTGTATCCTGATAATCCTTATACAAATCCAGAATAAAATCTGTACAAGAATTACTCATCATCACCTTGCAACCTCTTTGAGTTAAATCATCAAAAACTTTTTTTAGTCGTTCTTGTTCATCTCTATTAAAGCCATTCACATCATACCCAGTAAAAGAAGCTGTTTCGGAAACGGGATCATAAGGAGGATCTAAATAAACAAAATCTCCTTTTTTTGCACCTTCAATAGCTTTGGCAAAATCAAGATTTGATATTGTAATTTCGGTACTAATTAAGTATTTATTCACGGCTCTTAAAACAGCGTCATCTAAAAAATTAGGATTTTTATACCTACCAAACGGAACATTGAATTGACCTTGTGAATTCACCCTAAATAAACCATTATAGCAGGTTTTATTTAGGTAAATGATTCGTGCTGCTTTTTCAACGGTAGACAATTTTGCATATTTTTTATTTGAACGATCTAAGTCTCTCATATCATAATAAGACTTTTCGCTATTGCTATATTTACGATCGTTGCTTAATTCCTCCATCAGTTCATTTAATGAATCTCTGATCACTTCATAGCAATTAATTAGTTCTCCGTTACGATCGTTGATAACAGCTTTTGGGGGTTGTAGCTCAAATAAGAGTGCGCCTCCACCTATAAAAGGCTCATAGTATGTATGTTTACTTGTCTGCTTAGGAACATACTTAAGAATTTCTGGTAATAATTGCCTTTTACCTCCTGCCCACTTTAAAAAAGGTCTTACTAACGGATTAGTTTTTACTCTTGCTAATGTACTGTTTTTCACTTATATACCTCTCAAGCTACTTATCAAAGAACAATACATTCTACGTTGAATTTTAGTTCAAGTCAAGAGGTAATGCTGATATTTATTTAAGATGAAGTCGCACTTAAATATATCAACAAAAAAACCTTGACATATTTTTATTCATCTGATATCTCTAAAAAAAAATGTGAATTAAGCCGATCGCACTTCAATCACGCCCCGATCGAAAACCCGCTTATCAGTACCGATCGCACTCACAAACATTCGGTCTTCATAAACATCAAACGTAGCAAAACTCAGCCGACTAGCAGCATACTCCGTCCATTCAGAACGCCCCACCGGACGAGTACCAGCACCAGCACCACAAATTAAATAAGTCGTACCATTAATCGAGCGAGTCCGTTCATAACTATGCTCATGTCCGTTAATATAAAGCTGCACGCCGTACTTTTGAAACATGGGTGTCAAATTCTGAATAAAAGGTTGATTTAATCCGTAAATACCAGAGGAATAAACCTGGTGGTGTCCGAAAACAACTTTCCAAGGTGCAGTGCTCTGGCTCAACTCTTTTTCCAGCCAAACTAACTGATTTTTCCAGTCAGCATTATCATTAGTATCTAGGGCAAAAAACTGGACTGATTCGCGCCGAAAAGTGTAGTAGCGACCTGCCATATTAAAGCCGGGATATTTAACTTGCAAGTCGCCGTTAGCAGTACGGATATCGTGATTTCCCAGACAAGCATAAAATTTGACACCTTTCTGTAATAAGGGCTGATAGGGTCGTTCAAAAACAGCATTAATTTTTTCAAATTCGCCGTTATTATAGATATTGTCACCGGCGAGAATAGCCAAATTAAAGGAGTTTTGCCCGTGATATTGCGCCATCGCCTCAGCCACAGCATATTGTCCCTCGGCACCAGTACCCGTGTCTGCGATCGAAATAAAGCGTAAAATAGGTGGTGTGGTGGGTAAAGGAGCGATCGCCCTTTCTCCCTCAACAGCAGAAAGTACAGCCGCATTGGCATCTGTGCCCCAAGAAGTCTGAAGCTGAAACATTTTCCAGATTCCAGCCAAACCTAAGCTGCTGAGACTGCCTAAAATCAGAAAGTAACGACGTTTGATGCTCATATTGATTCAGTGACAACTAAATAAAATGATAAATTAAGATTGAGATCTAGCAACAACCAAGACAGTTAGGACGTTCTTAGTCGCTGCAACTCTTGCTGTGATTGCATTTTCCTTCTTCCTTCCCCCAAGGGCGGTAGGGGGGTGAATTATTCCTTGTTCCTTGTGCTATAACTCAACTAAAATTAATCGGATTTAAGTAGATTTGCAAGGCCCAAAGGCAGAAAAAATGTCAGAAGAACAACCAAACCAGCCAACTCCAGAATCCTTTGAACCTCCAACAGCGGAGATTGACTCAGCCCCAAACTCTGCAACTCCTGAAAGTATGGCAGCAGAAATTAACACGATTCCCACACCAAAAGTTGCTGTAAAATCTGATAGTAAGTCTGTAGCAACCAGCACTCAAGGTGGTTTTTTAGAGAAAGTCGGTTTACTTTGGCAAAGTATTGTGAAGCTAGTGCGATCGCTGTTACCCGCATCCATCACCCAGAAGTTATCCGATCCCATTTTGAATGCAGCAATAGCAGCAATTGCGATCGTCACAGTCGGTTTAAGTCTCAATATTTTTTCGGGACAACCAGCGGAGAAAATAGCCAATGCGCCTGTCCCGAAAGTGATAGAATCGCCGGCCAATTTTTCCGATTTTGTGGCACCGGAAACGCTACAGCAGCCACAGCCTATCGCCAAATTGCCAGAAGCGATCGCATCGGAAAAAGCCAAATCTGAATTCAAAAGCAACTTACCGAATTTAGTGGCACCGACAGCACCGAAAGCGGTAGAAATTGTCCCGCCACCACCACTGACACCGGAACAGTCTCTGATTGCTGGGATTCAAAATAAAGTTGATGAAATTACCGCAAGACTTGGTGGCGGTTTAGTTAAGTCCTTTGAAGCTAATTTTTCCAGTAGTCGGTTGACAGTAAAAGTAGCTGAAGATTGGTATGGGCTGAGCGAAACAGAACAAAATCAGATAGTAAATCAAATGTTTAAAGAAGCTAATTTACTAGATTTTAGTAATTTAGAAGTTTTGAATAAGGAAGGAAAACTAATAGCTAGAAGTCCTGTTGTTGGTTCAGAAATGATTATTCTGGATAGAATTGGAAGTTAGTTATTGGTTGTTAGTTATTGGTTGTTGGTTATTGGTTATTGGTTGTTGGTTGTTGGCGGTTCCCGGCCCTTCGACTCCGCGGTTCCTGAGCCTTGCACTGAGCCTTGCACTGAGCGAAGTCGAAGGGTAGCCGAAGGGTAGTCGAAGGGCAGCAACCGCCAAGTCGAAGGCTTGTTGGTTGTTGGTTGTGGGTTATTGTAACTAACAAATAACAACTAACAACTAACAACTAACAACTAACAACTAACAAATGACAACCAACAAATAACCAATAACAACTTAGTCATGACTATTAAGGCTTCTTAATAGTAGGTTTAAAACCTTGCTTTTGGAAATAAGTTCGGAATACCTCATGAGCGACTGGTGCCGCTGACACAGCACCAAATCCACCGCCTTCAACTATAACTGCGATCGCAATTTCCGGTTTGTCAGCAGGAGCATAACCCACATACATAGAATTGTCAGGATGACCGGGCATTTCCACCGTCCCTGTTTTGCCAGCACTCAAAGGAATAGTACCATCATTCATGGCTTTGCCAGTACCTTTTAATACCACATCAGTCAATCCCTGGCGAATCACATTCAAAGTAGCCGGCTTAATACCTGTTTGAACTTTTTTAGTAATTGGAGTATTAGTTTGAGAAGCCAACAAATGCGGCTGCACTCGCCAACCACCATTGGCAATAGTTGACACCATCACAGCCAATTCTAAGGGAGTACAAAGTACCAAACCTTGACCGATCGCCATTGTTACCGTATCGCCCACATACCAATCTTCTCCATACATTTTCCGTTTCTCAGATGGGATCGGAACTTGACCGTGATTGGCGGCATCTAACCCTAAAAGTTCTAAGTTAATAGTACCGCCAATTCCCATTCTCTTAGCCCATTTAGACATTTCTTCCGGTCCGGCGGCCATTCCTACTTGATAGAAAAATGTATTGCTGCTGTAGGCTAAAGCATCGCGGAAACCGATCGCACCGTAACCAGCACCGTGTTCGTTAAACGAAATTCCGCCAATGGTAATTGAAGAAGAACTAACCAAAGTCGAGTCAGGAGAAAATTTGCCCGACTCCATCCCGGCTACAGAAGTCACAATTTTAAAAGTGCTACCGACTGGATAACCTTGAACAGCTCGATTTAAAAATGGTTTGTCAGGTCCTTGCAGTCGGTCCCATTCTTTTTGACTTACCTTACGGGTGAAAATATTGGGGTCAAATGTCGGCCAACTACCCATGGTTAACAAGGCTCCAGTTTTAACATCGATCGCCACCACAGCACCAAGGCGATTTCCCAAAGCTTTTTCGGCAGTTTTCTGCATATCTAAATCTAAAGTTAGCTGTACAGGCTTGCCGGGAATCGGAGATTTTACACCTAAATCTTGGATTTCTTCACCCTTAGCATTGACCTCAATCAAACGGCTTCCCCACACACCCTCTAAAGTGGGATTAACTAATTTTTCCACTCCCATTTTACCGACGATCATGCCCATCGGATATCCAGGATTAGCTTTTAATTCATCTAAAGTAGCTTCGCCGACGTATCCCAAAAGATGCGATGCTAATTCCTTATTGGGATAGTCGCGGCTGGATTCTGCACGAATCTCTACCCCCCGCAAAGTATTGGCTTGTTCTCCCAAAGCGACGAAGGTTGCAACATCGATATTCTTACTAATTGGGACTGGTAGGGCAGATTTATAGCCTGCTTTTTCGATTTTTTTGAGGATTTCATCCACAGGGATGTTGACTATGGGGCTGAGTGTAGTGGCTGCTTCTTGCCACTGCTGGGGCGATCGCTCTTTTGGCCACAAATATACCGATCGAGATACGCGATTGGCCGAAAAAATTTGCCCGCTACGATCTAAAATCTGACCGCGCACTGCCGCTACAGAAACTGGCCTAATCCGGTTGTTTTCTGCCCGTTGTCGGTTATAAGCTCCCTGAACCAGTTGCAGTTCAGCTAGCCGAAACAGGGGCAATGTGATTAAGGTAGTCACCAGGAGCATAAAAACCATGACTTGGAGCGATCGACTGCGACGCTGTGCTGGATGATCCAAGGCATTTTTGTCTAATTTGACTTGAGATTTAAAAGAAAAGTCACTAGCCATATTACTGAATCTACTCTTTTTTTTTCAACTAACAGGTTGCAGCGGTTCCCATCCGGGAAAATTTGCCGATCGCCTAGGAGTTTTTTTTCTCAGAGTAAATCAAACCCAGATTCTGCCGATGGGTAGAGGAATTAGGGAGATTGTTTAATTAAGCTAAGTTTAAAGCTCTTGAATATTCAAATATCAAATTTTTTGACAAGACAACTGTGAAGGAGGTATGGGCTATGGAACCGATGGATTTGTTGATTGCTTGGCTGGTGACAGGTAGTAGCTTGCTGCTAATTTCTCAATTGCCGATCGGCGTTGAAATTGACAGCACACCGAAAGCAGTATTTGCTGCGGCGGTGTTGGGGATTTTGAATGTTTTAATTTTGCCCATTTTAAAAGCCGTTTTTTTAGTGCCGAACCTGCTAACCCTGGGCTTACTTTCGGGCCTATTTGCGTTTGTAATGAACGTGATTATTTTTGCCACTGCTGCTAAATTGGTTGAGGGATTTAGCTTGCGGATGGGGATGTTGAGTGCGGTACTAGGAGCCCTCGCCTTGGCTGTAGTGAGCAGCTTCATAAGAAAAGGATGGGAGTGTGGAAACGAGCGTGTCTTCAGACCTGAGAGGAAACACGACACAAGGGAATTTATTCCCCTTGAAATATTAGTTTACTAAATGATGTGGATTTTCAATATATTTTTTAACAGTTTCGCTGCTGATATTACCAGCACTGCTAACAAAATAACTACTTGTCCACAAGCTAGGTAATTTTAGCAAGTGTGGAAAATATTTTCTCAATAAATTACTAGACCTACCCTTAAATGCTTTACATGATTATGGGTTCTGTATTCTGGGAGAGGGAGCATATTTATTTAATTTGGGGTTGACAGAATCACTATAGTTGATTACCATAAATAGATCAACAAAATCGTGATAGTCGAATTAATGGCTAAAACAATAGGAGTGCAGCAAATCTTGTTGTCTCTAGATCCAGAAACCCGTGCGTTGATAGAATATCTTTGTCAACAATCAGGTAAATTGTACAATACAGGGATTTATTTCGCTCGTCAAACATTATTTAAGACAGGTAAATTATTAACGGGAAAGTTTGATTTAGCATTTGAACCATCGGTATCAAAATCTTTGTTGGCACAATCAATGCCATCAACACCGATGCAGCAGACCTTAATGTCGGCAACAGAAGCATTCAAATCTTTCAAGAATTTGAGAGATTTACATAAAAAAGGTCAATTACATTTTCGACCCAAACCTCCTGGTTATCTCAATGGTTCTAAACTATTCAAAGTTGCTTACCCTAATTCTGGGGGACAAAAGCCAACGTTAATTAACGGTCAACTTAGGTTTGCCCTGGGACTAACAGTTAAAAGATGGTTTGGGGTATCTGAATTTTTCTTGCCTATGCCATCAAATCTTGATTATTCTAAGGTTAAAGAATTTACTATTCTTCCTAAGAATGGTGCTTTTTATTTAGAAATGTCTTATGAAGCAAAGAAACAAAACCATGAATTAGATATCAACAAAGCGTTGTCTATTGACCTGGGAACTGCCGATAATTTAGCAGCTTGTGTTGATACCTTGGGAAATTCTTTTTTAGTTGATGCTAGAGTGATGAAAGCTCTGAATCAACTTTGGAACAAAAAAGTATCAACTCGTAAAGAAGGTAAGCCTCAAGGATATTGGGATAATTGGTTAGACCGTGTAACCCGTAAACGCAATCACCAAATGCGTGATGGGATTAATAAAGCAGCCAAACTAATTGTTAGCCACTGTCTTAAATATGGTATAGGAACCTTGGTGATGGGTTGGAATGAAGGGTTTAAAATTAATGCTAATTTGGGTAATTTGAATAATCAAAAGTTTGTTCAAATGCCTTTAGGTAAACTAAAATCCCGCGTCAAACAACTTGGTGATTTACACGGGATTAAATTTGTTGAAACTGAGGAAGCCTACACTTCAAAAGCTAGTTTCTTGGATGGAGACTCCCTACCCAAATACGGTGAAAAACCGATGGGGTGGAAAGCATCTGGAAACAGAATTAAGCGTGGACTTTATTGGACTGCTGATGGTTTTGTTGTTAATGCTGACCTGAATGGGGCAGCCAATATTTTAAGAAAAGTATCGGGAAGATTAGGTTTGTCGCTTGATCAACTCAGTAGACGATCTTTGGCAATCGTAGCGAGAATTAGATTAAACTAATTCTGTCCGCAGAATCTCAGCGTCTTCAGACCTGAGAGTGTCAATAATGGCGTACTAATTTAGCCGCATTCCCCGATGCACCATCGACTTAGGTAGGGGCAATGGCGGGTGGAATTTCCTCCGCTACTTGACGATCCCCTACCAAATAATCTAGGTAATTAATCCGAACTAATAAACAATTAATAATAACTAACAAATACCCAATTTATAGGCGGCAACTTTATTGTCAATTCCAGTAATATCTGTACCTACAACCACAGCTTTAGCCCCTATATTTAAGGCTTTTTTTGCCATTTCTGGGCTGGAAATACCACCTTCGCAGATAACTGGAACGTTGATTTTTTTAATAATTTCCGCCAGCAATTCAAAGCCTGGTGGGCGGAGATGTTTGGTTTCAAAAGTGTAACCAAAAAGAGTAGTTGCTACTGTATCAGCACCTGCTTGGGCCGCCGCGATCGCCGCTTCTATGGTATCTACATCTGCCATGACTAATTTGCCCAATTCACTGTGAATGCGAGCAATGAATGTCTTTAAATCTGCTTCTGGTAGGGGACGGTTTCTGAGAGTAGCGTCAATAGCAATGATATCAGATCCAGCATCGGCGATCGCCCGCGCGTCTTCAAATCGAGGAGTGATGTAAATCTCGCATCCCGGTAATTGCTGCTTCCAAATCCCGATGATGGGGGCAGATATTTGTTGTCGCACTGCTGCAATGTGGCTGGGAGTATCAATTCGCACCCCAGCGGCCCCTTGATTGACAGCCGATCGAGCCATAGCAGCAATCACCATCGGATCGTGCAGTGGCGAGTCAGTAGGTGCTTGACAAGAAACAATTAATCCTGTAGGAATTTGACAATTAATCATAAACAAGGAGGAATTGGTAATGGGGAATTGGTAATGGGGAATGGGGAATGGGGAATTGGTAATGGGGAATGGGGAATTGGGAATTGGGAATTGGGAATTACTACATCACTGCTTTTGGGCTAATTTTTTATACAATATTGTCAATCTCAGCATATATCAAATTACCTATAACGTAGATATTTTACAACAAATATATTACATTTAATAACTTTTGATTGCCTCTGTGAGAATCTGCCTGCATTACCAATTCCCAATTCCCCACCCCTTGAGGGGGTTGCCCAATACCCCATTCCCTAGGGCGTGTTTTCTTGCCTGATCCATCAGATCCTGATCCCCCTCGCATCCCCCTTAAGAAGGGGGACTTTGAGCTTCTTTCTCCCCCCTTTTTAAGGGGGGTTGGGGGGGATCTCCGGGTTTGAAAACACGCCCTAGGCCCCATTACCATTAGCCATTAAAGCAACAACTTTCTCCAGCAATTGCTGCGGTTTAATCGGTTTTACCAAACAATCATTAGCTCCCGCCGTCACCAAATATATCTCACTAGCTGGAATTTCTTTAGCAGTTAAAGCGAGAATTTTTATGTTTTCAGTAACTGGTTTTTGGCGCAATTTTTGGATAATTTCTCTGCCATTCATACCGGGTAAACGCATATCGATAATCACCGCATTCGGCTGCAATAGTTCAATTTGTTCTACCGCCCCCGAACCTTCAATCATCCACACCACCTGAAGTCCCGCTGCTGTCAATATATCGCAAATCTCCATGGCAGTTTCTTCATCTTCTTCTATCAGTACCAGACTACCTCGCAAGGAGGAAGAATGCAGGGGTAAAGATGAGTTTAATTTTTCATGCTTTAATTTGGAGTCTTCCTCTTTAGTCAGATGCTGAAGGGGTATGAAAACTGTAAAAGTAGAGCCTACATCTACGGTGGAGTCTACTTCGATCGCACCGCCGTGGAGTTCTACTAGCTGTTTAGTTAATGCTAATCCCAAACCAGTGCCACCGTATTCGCGACAGTAAGGAGAATCCAATTGCTGAAATTTTTGAAACAAGAGATAACGCTGATCTTCGCGAATTCCAATGCCCGTATCTTTGATTTGAAAAACCGCGATTCTGCCTGGGGATATAGTATCGGGAACCTGCACTATTGGTGTGCGCTTGTTATCTTCTGTTACCCAAATCCGCAGGATAACTCTGCCACCTTCGGGAGTAAATTTAATCGCATTTCCTAAAAGATTAAAAAGAATTTGTCTCAAGCGACGTGGGTCAGCGGTGAAGAGGTCCCATTCTTGATTTATCCGCTGTTCTTGTACCAGTTCTACCCCTTTTTCCACAGCTTTTTCCTTGAGGGCGTGCAGACTTTGAGATGCTAATTTTGAAAGAGAAAATTCGCTAATTTTTAAGACTGCTTTTCCTGCTTCTACTTGTGATAAATCCAAAATATCGTTAATTAATTCTAATAAGTGATCGCCGCTGTCGCGGATAGTTTGTAGGTACTGTCGCTGTTTGGCGATCGGCACTTCTTTACTGCCAACTTTGCCATAGGACCAGCGCAGCAGCGTGTCGGAAATGCCGATGACACAGGTGAGGGGAGTCCGCAATTCGTGACTCATAGCTGCTAAAAATTCGCTCTTGGCGAGGCTAGCTGACTGGGCGGCGGCGAGGGCATCGCGAAGTTCTGTGGTGCGTTCAATTACCCGCTGTTCTAAGGTGCGCTTTTGCTGCTGCACTTCAGCATAGAGTTCGGCTTGATAAATGGCGATCGCCAAATGTTCTGCTATTTGCTGCAAAAATATTTTTTTACTTTCTTCCCAGTCGCGACAAGTAGAATGGTGGGCAATTAGCAGTCCCCACAATTCATCTTGAACCACGATCGGCACTAGCAATTTAGCCCGTACCTTAGCTTGTCGCATCAAATTTAAAAAGCAGGGTTGGGAAGCATAGATTTTTTCCACATCTGTAACGGCAAATGTTAAACCTTTTCGATATTTTTCTTGGTCAATAATTTCCTGGGGTAAGCAATTAGCATCTTCGCCAAAATTCAGAACAGAGGAAATAGTATTATTTGCTAAAGATTCGTAGGTTACGCGACCTAAATACTTGCGATTTTCCTGATGTAATGGCCTGTTTACAGGATGATTAAATAGCGTTAAATTTTCTATATATAAGTCGTACTTGTCCGTTTTTTGCGCTTTTTCAAATTGATAAATTATCAAGCGGTCTACTTCCAAAAAATCTCGCACTCGTTCCACTGCTTTTGACAAAATTGCTGGCAATTCTAAACTCTGACGAATCTGAGTTGTTACCTGATTTAAAAGTCGCTCCTGTGCGAGTTGCTGCTGCAAAGCATCTTCCACCGGTTGACAAAATGCTACACAAGAATTAGGGATACTAACTTGACCTTGACCAACCCTGTCTAAATTGTGAATTTTCAAAGTTTCTTCCTTTCGCACTTGTTCCGATAAATTGCTCTCTCTCGTCCCTGGAGATACAGCAAAAAAATCGTTTTTTATCCTAGAGCTATCGGCAATAATTCCCAGCAAATCGAAGGTAAATTCACTTTGAAGTTCCGGTGAATTTTGCTTGATATTTTTTAGTCTTTCTTTGAGGGGTATGGGGTCTAGGGTGAGTGATGTCTCTGGCGTTGTTTTGGAGAGTTTGTCGGCGAGGGGAAACAGAAAATTTGCGATCGCCTCCGGATCGAAAGTCAACTCCACATTCCATAGAAGAGCAAGATTATTTGCACTTTCTTGATGGTGGTTTGTTCCGAAATTATCTTGCTTTGCGCGCACCAAGGCGTTAAACTGATCGGACACCACGGCTGCAAACCTTTCGCATGAAATTTCTTCCTCATTCTCCAAGGCCAGGAAATCTTGCTCTCCCAGCAAAATCGCCCCTGGAAGTTGAGCCATTTGCTGTAACAACTGGCACACAACCTCAAAGGTTGTTAGTGCTAAAGTAAGATTTAAGGTTTTTGGTTTCAATCTAGGTATTTTCCCGGTTGCTTTAAATAATCAAACAAGAACAACTGTGTTTTGGGGATGTAACGTCAGTTGCAGCAGCCACTACCACTTCCAAAAACTTCTGAGGCAAGTAGTAGTCTAGAAATTTTAGGCTTGAACTTCAAAATATTCCTCAAGATAAAAAGCTTATCTGGTGGGGAAGGATAAACAATCTTATTTTAGTATAATGTAAATATAGAAGTTGTTAACTTCTACTTATTGACACTACAGGGTAAATGAGCAATCTAAGTAACCTCACCCCCGATTCCACAATCGGACATCTGCCGTCTCACCAGTTCCAAGTGAGTTCTACAACTCTGGGACAAGTCGTGGCTCAAAAATTTGGGCAACAGCCAGAACTGCCAGGAGTCATTATTACTCATAACTCCCAGGTACTGGGCATGATTTCTCGCGTCAAGTTTCAAGAGCAAATGAATATTCCCGATCGCGTAGAACTGTATGGGGAGCGCCCGATTAGATTTCTGTTAGATTTTCTGAGAATTCCCCCTTTGTTGCTATCGGAAAAGTGGAAAATAGACGATGCAGTACAAGCAGCTCTTAATCGACAAAAAGACCTGATGTACGAACCCATTATTGTGGAAATGGAAAACCGCAATTTCCGCGTTTTGGATGTCCATACTTTGCTGATGGCTCAGTCTAACATTTTAACACAAGCTAACAAAATAATTCAGAAATATCGCTTAGAAAGACAAAAATATATTGCCAAGATTCAACAAGAACAGGCAAAAGTCCAAGAATACAGTCAACTGTTAGAGTCGCGGCAGCGTCAAGCGGAGAAGTCTCATCAAACTCCCAATCCCCAGCAAGCTGCACTGGTCAAACAAGCTCAAGAAATTTCTCAACAAAATCAGCAATTTTTGAAGATTGCCAAGTTGATTTCGGCAGAAGGTCGTGTGGCATTTCAGGCTACTTTTCAGGGCGCTAATGCTATTTGCAACAACACAGATAAAATTTTAGGGGTTGGCAAAGCAATAGCTAATGATTTGGAAACGGTTAACCGCACTTCCAGAACAATCGGGGAAGCGATCGAACAAGTGAGGCATTTAGCAGTACAGGTGGCGGTAGTGACAAATCAAATGGGAAATCAACCTAATGGTTTGAGTCAAGTGAGTTCCGAGATTGCGAGACTTGCCAGTAAAACTTTTGAATTGGGGACTCAAATGGAGCAAATAGCAAGCAGATTTAAACTGCGCGTTCAAGCACTGACAGAGGCAGCCAGAGCTGGTGCTAATGTGGCTAAATCAGTTACAGAAAAAATCGAGCGGGCGGAAATGGCTCTGTTAGATTTGGAAGAATTTATATCGGAAAAAGATGTAAATTCTTCCAAGTCTAAAAATCAAATACATTTGAATGAAAGTGAAAAATCGACTTCTCTAATTCAAGAAATACAGCAGGCAGAAGTAGCTGTTTCTGAGTTAGAACACATCGTCAAACAACAAGATTCATCGCAATATCTGATTCAAAAAATTCAACAGGCACTAAAACACAAAAAACTATGAGTTAGAGGTGAAAAGTTTTAGCTATATTCGACGAGCTTTACCTGTTATTTGATGTGAATGTAAGATTTTAATAGCAAGTTTTACCACAAAATAGAAGGTATTTAAATAGCAAAATAAATCTACTCAAAAACAAAACCTACCCTGAGTGAGAAGTATAAATTCATGAAAATTCTAATAGTAGACGACGATAAAATTACGGTCAATTTACTGACACGCTCCCTGGAGGCTCACAATTATACTTGCAACACCGCAGGAGACGGTGAAACAGCCTTGCAGTTGGCGCAAATCTACGATTACGACCTAATTCTTTTAGATGTAATGATTCCGAAACTCGATGGAATTAGTCTGTGTCGAGAGTTGCGCTCCTGTGGCTACCAAATCCCGATTTTATTGCTGACAGCTTTAGACAGTAGTCGGGATCGAGTCCAAGGTTTAGAAGCCGGTGCAGATGATTATGTAGTGAAACCCTTCAATGTGCCGGAATTGATCGCTCGAATTCGAGCTCTTTTGCGTCGCGGAAAGGCCAACTTGTTGAGCCAAAATTTGAATTGGGAAAAATTGCAAGTTAATCTGGATACTGCGGAGGTAACTTATGGAGAAAAAGTGCTGCACTTGACTCCAAAAGAGTACAATTTGCTAGAACTTTTTCTGAGAAATCCCCAGCGCATATTTAGCCGCAGTGCTATACTCGATCGCATTTGGTGCCCTGGGGAGTTTCCGCAAGAAGAAGCTGTTACCGCTCACATCAAGGGCTTGCGACAAAAGTTGAAAGCAGCCGGGATGATAGTGGATTTAGTGGAAACAGTGTACGGGTTGGGCTACCGCCTCAAAAGTCTCCCGGAGAATGTCGATTTCCCAAAAGTAGATCCAAAAATCACAGAAAATCCCAAAAGTCAAGCAGTTTTATCTGGCCAAGCCACCACGCCCATCGATGAAGTTAACATCAACTCCCATCAAGCAAAAGTCTGGGCTGTGATTGCAGAAATTAGGGCAAATTTCCAAGCAAATTTTACAGAAAGAATGGAGATATTTGAGCTGGCGATCGCGAATTTAAACACCGGAACTTTGGACAATGAGATACGGGAAAAAGCTCAGACGGAAGCTCACAAATTAGTTGGTTCTTTAGGGACTTTAGGGATGCCGAAAGGTTCGGAAATAGCGCGCAAGCTGGAAGATTTATTTAAGACGGAAAACATTGTTAAACCAGGGGCTAAACAGCAGATAGATACCTTAGTGAATTTGCTAAAACGTATCTTCGATTTGCCAGCAACAGCACCTGAGAATGCTCCTGTCGATCGCGTTTCGAGCCATCGTCAATTGCTGATCGTGGATGATGATACTTGGCAGAGCGATCGCCTCAAAACAGAAGCATCAGCCTGGGAATTTGACATAGAAGTAGCACTTTCTGGGGAAGCAGCCAAAATGGCGATCGCCAACCAGCCACCAGACGCGATTTTGGTGGATTTAAACTTTTCCAGAAGCCAGGAAAACGGACGTCCTCTCCTAGCCGAACTCCTCCGTCACAAACCAGAAATTCCCGTAGTTGTTTTTAGCGACTACAACCAATTGAGCGATCGGGTAGAAGTCGCTCGTTTGGGAGCTGCGGGCTTTTTACACAAATCGATGCCTCCAGCAGATATACTCAAAGCAGTCGATCGGATTCTTGACCAGACTACCCCAGCAGAAGCTAAGGTGATGGTTGTAGATGACGACATACATCTACTAGCAGCCATCAAAATTATTCTCCAACCTTGGGGATTCCAACTAACCACGTTAGACGAACCGAAAGATTTCTGGGAGGTACTAGAGACGACTTGTCCCGATTTGCTAATTTTAGATGTAGAGATGCCCGGTTACAACGGTATCGAACTGTGTTTGGCAGTACGCAACGACTTGCGCTGGAGCAAACTCCCCGTGCTATTTTTAACCGCTCATTCGGAGTCAGAAATAGTCAGCCAAATGTTTGTCGCAGGTGCTGACGATTACGTGAACAAGCCAATCGTAGAACCAGAATTAATTGCTCGTATTCTCAATCGTCTAGAGCGGATTCAACTCAGATACAAGCTGGCCCTCACCCAACGTTAACCATCGCTAACTAGGTGAAAATATAGCCTTCCTCAGTAATATGAGGTACGCCGGGCCCCTCCGTAATAGGCATCGCCATGCCCTTCGGCTACGCGGTTCCTGAGCCTAGCCGAAGGGCAGGGAACCGCGAAGTCGAAAGGTAATAAGTAAAAGGTAATTCAAGGATGGGTAATTTGAGAGCTAGGGTAGATCTAAGTTTGGCAAATATATTCCTACGATGCTCTAGCATGACCGCTGTAAATCTCTGGCGATCGCGAATAAATTGTCTGCGGTCATGCTAGAGCCATTACAAAATCGGGATGATCCCGATAGCTACTTAGCTACCGACGATTATTTATGACCCATTACCGATTGCCGATTACCCATTACCCATTACCCATATAAAACAATGATACTTCCCCCAGACCTAGGTATTTATAATATCGAATACCCACCAATTCACAGCCCTGGCTACATTCAATCTCATGGCATTCTTTTTGTATTAGAAGAACCCCTTTTGAAAATAGTACAAGTTAGCAATAATATAGGGGAATTCCTGAATTTAGACCCCCATGCAATCCTAGGTAAATATCTTGATGAATTTGTAGTAAATCAAAAAAAAGATTCTCTGATCGCCGTTTTTTCCGAAAAATCAAACACGACAGTTAATATTACTTTACACCTCAAATATCTCACCACGAAACAAGTATTTAATGGTAAATATTACCGCACCAATAATTGTTTAGTTGTTGAGTTGGAACCTAGATTGTCCACGGAGTATAAAAACTTTTTTAACTTTTTTACTTTAATTAAAAAAACCTTAACCAAAATTCAGAATGCACGAGATATAAAAAATTTATATCAGACAGTTGTCCAAGAAACAAGAAAAATTATCGGATTTGACCGAGTAATAATCTATCAGTTTGATACGGTAGATGCTGGGGAAGTTGTGGCCGAAGACAAACTAGACAGTTTGCACCCTTTATTGGGATTGTACTATCCAGATACGGATATTCCTCAGCTAGCAAGACACCTCGCCACCCATAATTTAATTCGGTTTATTCCTGATATCTACTCTCAACCTGTAGAAATAATTCCTGCCGATAATCCCTTGAATCATCAGCCCCTAGATTTGAGTTTGAGTAGTTTACGAAGCGTGTCGCCTTGCCACATTGAATATCTCAAAAATATGGGTGTTGCTGCTAGCTTGACGATGAGTATAATCAAAGATAAAAAGCTGTGGGGATTAATCGCTTGTCACCACCGAGAACCCAAATATGTCAGCTATGAAGTACGCAATGCTTGCGAACAGCTTGCCAAAATTATTGCCTTAGAACTCAGCGTAAAAAAAGATAGTGAAGACCGGGAATATGAAGCCTATTTAAAATCAATTTTTGCAGAATTTACAGAAGATATTTCTCACGAAAATCGTTTTGCTGAAGGTTTACTCCAACATAAAGAACGGTTGCTAGAATTAGTTGGTGCTAGCGGTGCTGTTGTATGTGCCAAGGAAAATTTAACACCCATCGGCCAAACCCCGAAATTGCCAGATATTCAAGAGTTAATTGCTTGGGTAGAAACTAAATTAAATAATGATATTTTTTATACAAATTCCTTGCCAAAAACCTATCCCAAATCAGAAAAATTTAAAGAACTTGCTAGTGGTTTGTTGGTGATGGCGATATCTCAGATGCAAAAGCATTATATTTTGTGGTTTCGTCCTGAAGTAATTCAAAATGTCAACTGGGCGGGGAAACTGAACTCAACGCTAGAATCGGAGTCTGCTACTAGCAGTTTGTCTCCGCGCAATTCCTTTGAATTGTGGCAACAAACTGTGAGGTTAAAATCTTTACCTTGGAAGCAGTGCGAAATTGCGATCGCCCAAGAATTGAGAGTGACTCTTGTCGGAATAGAGTTGCGGAGAATAAATCAGCAATTAACCCTAGCTTTGTCGGCTACGAAGATGGGTTTTTGGGACTGGGATTTGGAGAAGAATCATATTACTTTGTCTAGGGAACACGAACAGTTGTTTGGATTAGCACCCGGAACTTTTGATGGCAGTTGCAAAAATTGGGCAGAGTGCATTCACCCCGAAGATATAGTATATGTCAGAAATAATATAGCTGTGGCACGAACCGATCGCCAAGACTATGTTCAAGAATACCGGGTGCTTTGGTCCGATGGTAGCATTCACTGGATTGAGGCCAGGGGCAAATTTTTTTACAATGAAGAAGGCGAAGCGGTGCGGATGGTGGGGACAGTCATAGAAATTAGCGATCGCAAAGCCAAAGAATTACAATTGCGCCTACTAGAATCCGTTGTCACCACCACTAATGATGCTGTTTTAATTACCGAAGCTGAACCCATTGAAGAACCAGGCCCGCGGATTCTTTATGTTAATCCAGCCTTTACACGGATGAGTGGATATACTTTAGAAGAAGTCTTCGGTAAAAGTCCGCGTGTTTTGCAAGGAGAAAAAACCGATCGGGCAACTCTAGATCGCATTCGGACAGCTTTGAGCAATTGGCAACCAGTGCGGGTAGACTTAATCAACTATCACAAAGATGGCACAGAATTTTGGGTAGAATTGAGTATTGTTCCCATTGCTGACGAAACTGGTTGGTTTACCCATTGGGTGGCTGTCCAGCGCGATATTAGCGGACGAAAAGAAGCAGAAAACGCCCTCCAACAACTCAACGAAGAGTTAGAAATACGAGTTTGGGAACGAACTTTAGAACTCGAAAAATCTCAAGCAGACGTCCGGCAAAGTGAAGCTTTATTTCGCTCTCTCAGCGAGAGTTCTCCCGTAGGCATTTTTAAAATTGATGCTGAAGGGAAATTTATCTATGTTAATCCCCGCTGTCAATCAATTTTTGGTTTCACCTTGGCAGAAGCTTTAGGGGACGGCTGGATGAAGTGTGTACACCCAGAAGACATCAAGCGCATTCTATCATTGTGGTCGGCGGCGCAATCTCTCGATCGCGAATTTGTCTGCCAGTTCCGTCACATCCGCCCCGATGGCACAATCCGCTTTTGTCGAGTTAAAACAGCCCCTATTATTTCCGAGGAAGGTCAACTAATTGGTTACGTCGGCACTGCCATAGATATTACCGAAAGTCAGGAAATTGACAAAATGAAAAATGAGTTTATTTCCATCGTCAGCCACGAACTCCGAACCCCTCTTACCTCCATTCGTGGCTCCTTGGGTTTGCTAGCGGCTGGAGTCCTAAAAAATCAGCCGGAAACGGCCCAACAGATGTTAGAAATTGCGAAAAATGATACCGAGCGCTTAGTGCGTTTAGTAAATGATATTCTCGACTTAGAAAGGCTCGATTCCAGTCAAGTTACCCTAGATAAGCAGTGGTATGATGCTGCTGATTTGATACAGGAGTCTGTGAAAAGTGTACAAGCTTTAGCTGATGAAAGTAACATTAATTTGTCGATTTTATCTAGTTCAGCGCAAGTTTTGGTCCAACGAGATAGGATCGTTCAGATGCTGGTAAATTTACTTAGCAATGCAATTAAATTTTCACCAGCACTGAGTACCGTAACTCTTAGCGTTGAAGATTTGGGCGATCGGGTTTTATTTGAAGTCAAAGATTTAGGGCGGGGTATTCCTGCTGATAAGTTAGAGAACATCTTTGGGCGGTTTCAACAGGTGGATGCTTCTGACTCTCGCCAAAAAGGAGGCACTGGTTTGGGTTTGGCTATCTGTCGCAGCATCGTGCAACAGCATGGTGGCAGAATTTGGGCTGAAAGTGTAGTGGGAGAAGGAAGCAGTTTCTATTTCACACTCCCTGCACCCTCCTTTGAACGCGGGCGAGAATAAAAATCTGGTATATTTAATATTTTGAGTCTTAATTTATGTCAGCAAAGCAGATTCTAGTTATTGATGATGAAAAAAATCTCTGTAGCGTCATTCAGGCCTGCTTAGAACATTTAGGCGGTTGGGCGGTGCTGATTGCCCGCAATGGCAAAGAAGGATTGCTTGTGGCCGAAACTCAACTCCCTGACGCTATTTTACTCGATGTGATGATGCCGGATATGGACGGACTGACTTTGTTTAGTTTGTTGCAAAATAATGCCGCTACTCGGATGATTCCGGTAATTTTCCTAACTGCAAAGGTACAGGCTCTCGATTTGAGCGAATTTGCTGACTTGGGGGTAGCCGGAGTGATTGCTAAGCCTTTTGACCCTTTGAAATTAGCACAACAAGTGGCGGAAATTCTGCGGTGGTAAGTATTTGGCTGGAAATCCCGAATCATGGCACCACCAAAATGATTTTCTTCATAATTTCCTCACATTCCTCAGATAATGTTTAATCCAAGGTCTTCCATGGAATATCGATCGCAGTTACAAACCTACTTATAAGACTCAGCGATTGCTAATAGCTACTACATAAATTTTTGTAAACTCCTAGAGGACTCAGAAATAACAGGGATATTTAAGCTTAATTTTGGCTGCATAGTAGTTAATCAGTGTTTAGGAACTGGGAAAATGAATAAAACTCTTGTCAATCTTACCTTAGCCGTAGTCACAGAGGAAGTGGAAAATATCTTGGATTCTTATCCCCGATATCCCTACCAAGAAGCTTTTGCACCTTCTGGCTTGAGACAGGATTTAATTGCTTATGTACTCAGTCGCGTTCCCAATACCTATACTGCGCTCCCATCCTCAGATGTGATGTCAGATAAAACCGTCCAGGTGCGGTGTTCTTCCGAACAGTTGATCCATATAGAAAACTTAATTCACACAGGGATTAGTGATGTCCTCCACAGCTATCATAAAATAGACCACCGCCTTCCTAGTCAAAGTTGGAATTTGGGCGTGGGCGCGAGAATGGCTAACAGATGTTGAGCAGTCTCCTTCAGCTAGGGGAGACAGGAAACAGGGAGCGAACACAGAGAGAGAATTGTTCGCTTTCTTATACAAAAAAATTCGCTAACACTAAATTCGGTTTATCATATCAAATCCGGTAACATCGTCCTGTATTCATCTCTCTTATCTCCCAATACGGTTCAGTTAAAAGTGTTTATTCCTCGGAGATCCCCCTAAATCCCCCTTAAGAAGGGGGACTTTGAGTAAGTTCTTGTCCCCCCCTTCTTAAGGGGGGCTAGGGGGGATCGGGCTTAACTGAACTGTATTGTCTTATCTCCCTCTGTGTTCTCTGCGTTCTAGTAAGGTTAAATCACCTGACGATGCAGCCGGAAACGATATCATTTAGTAAAATGAAGGGTTTCAGCTTTCCTTATTAAAAAAATAGTATGAATTGCTACATTGGAATTGCGCATTTCCTGTTAAGTTAAGCTTTCTAAATTTATGATAAGTGGTGTGAGTGTGATGGCGAACAATACAAATTCGTTTCCAGTTTTGTGGTTGTCTTTATTGATTTCTGGTCTCGCAGTGCCTTTGAGTCCGATCGCCACAATTGCTCAAGTTCAGGATAACTCAAATCCAGAACTTGCGCTAGAAAGTAGTAGCGTCCAGGGGATTTCCTCAGAGCAAACCCAGAAAGCCCTTGAGTTTGAACCATCCCAGTTTAGGGGGACAATTACAGAGATTGACTCGGTAGCCGATCGCACTTTAGCACCGACAGAGATTGACTCAGTAGCCGATCGCACTTTAGCACCAACACAGACAGCAGAGACAGTCACAACCATAGAACCCAAAATAATGGGGACAATCCGTGAATTGCCCCCAAAAGAGTTAGAAACTACAAACTTTCCTCAGTCTCAAAAAGTTTCTGAAGTTGGCGCAGTTGCCGATCTTAGCAGCGAGACTAACAGCGCTGATGACCTCAGTATACAACAAGATGCAGCACAAGTCACATCTGTTTCCCAACTGTCTGACGTGCGACCAACAGACTGGGCTTTTGGCGCCTTACAATCCTTGGTAGAAAGATACGGCTGTATTGCAGGATATCCCGATGGTACATTCCGCGGCAACCGGGCCATGACTCGCTACGAATTTGCTGCGGGATTAAACGCCTGCTTAGACCAAATCACCAAACAAATTGGTACATCAACCGCGAATTTAGTCAAGAAAGAAGATTTACTTGCCGTCCAAAAATTGCAAGAAGACTTTGCTGCCGAATTGGCGACATTAAGGGGACGAGTTGATGCTTTAGAAGCACGCACTTCCGAACTAGAAGCCAACCAATTTTCGACTACAACTAAACTCAGTGGATTTGCCTGGTTCAACGTGACGGGAGCTTGGGCAAATGATAAAATTAGAGTAGAAACTACCGACCAAAAAGCTGCTTTACCGATTCGTCCTGCCGGACGAGACCCAGTTACAAATAGACCAATTGTGCAGAAAGTAGACAACCCAGAAGTTACCTTCAGTCAGTTAGTTTGGTTGACTTTGAATACTTCTTTTACAGGCAAAGACCAGTTGATAACGCAATTAGCAGTAGGTAATGGCAATTCCCCAGCCAATCAATTTACTTCTGCGGGTTTGTTCAATACATTTGGAACTCCGTTTCTGGATCAAACAGCAGGAAGCAATCCTAATGAAGTAATCCTGCGAGAACTTTCCTATCGGTTTCCAGTTACTAACAACTTGCAATTAGTAATCGGTCCCCGAATTAATTTCTATCGCTACTTTGACAACAATAAATTTAACTTTTTTGTCGATGGTGCAAGTAGCTTTAATTCTAACAACAGCACATTGTTAACTGCTACTAAACGCGGTGCTGGTGCTTTGGCGTTGTGGGAACTGAGTCGCCAATTTAAACTGAGTTTTGGCTATTTGGGGGAGAGTATGGAATTTTTACCTTCTTCAGTATTTAACTCAGCTTCTAATCCATCTCAAGGCTTGTTTAATGGGACGAATACGAGTACCGTTGAGTTAACCTTTAGTCCGAGCGATCGGGCAAATTTGCGCTTTCTCTACTCTCGTTCCAACATTAGACAAATAGGCGGACTAATTGGTGCCCCGGTTGGTAGACCGATTAATGGTTTGGCAGATGACGGTTTCGGCGGGAAAGTTGGCGATGCTACTGCGAATACTTTTAGTTTCAATTTCGATTGGTCTGTCAGTCGCCGTTTCGGTCTGTTCGGTCGCTATGGCTACGGCGAAACCAATATATTTCCCCGAACTAATCGACCTGATGGCACGATTAAAACTCAATCTTATCAGTTAGGAGTAGCGTTTCCTGATTTAATCAAAAAAGGCGCTTTGTTTACGATGTCATTTTTAGTACCCTTCGACGTTACCGGCGGTCGCAGATTTCTAGTTTCTGGCGGCGGCAATGGAGGTACTCAGTATGAAATTGAAGCAAATTATTATTTGCCACTTACGGACAATATTTCGATTGTGCCGGCATTTTATGTGATTGGTAATGCCAATAATTTTGACAACAATCCGACTATTTTTGTAGGCAATTTGCGGACGCAGTTTAGTTTTTAAGATCGACAATGATAGAGGGAAAGCCCTATTGAAAAACGGGGTTTTTATATCAAATCCGTTGACATCGGAATTATTATTTCTCTCTTCTCTTTCTCTGTGTCCTCTGTGTCCTCTGTGGTTTAATAATTCCGATAAAACCGGAATTAATATTACCCAATTTTTTGATAAATAAAACCCCCCTTGCTTAAACAAGGGGGGTTAGACGCATAAAGTACGTCGGATTCTCCTTACATCGAAGAACCTAAACCGGCATAAGCACCGTAGAAGAAAAGAGCCAAAATGCTTAGAGCACCGAGGCCAGCTACAGTAGCTACTAGCCACAAAGGAATTCTGCCACCACTAGACATAGCCATAACCTCACTAATTCACAACTAATTGACGCTTCCCGGCTTTTGGGAGCAGGGATTATCAAGAAACTACCAAATGGTAATTCTTACAGGCTTTGTCAAACTGCCTTTAATCGACATCAAATTCAAAGACCAGTTAGTTAAAGAAATAACTGGAAAACAAAATACCTAAAACAAAAATCAGCAACAAACCCAAATAAAGAGAAGTCCGGTTTAATTCAACAGGCTGCTCATTGGGATTAGGAACGCGCTCAGGCATTGTAAACTCCTATCTATCGTTGAATAAATTGCATTGCTGCGATCGCGCCCAAAAAGAAAAGAGTTGGGACACCTAAAGTATGAACTGCCAACCACCGCACCGTAAAAATCGGATAGGAAATCGGCTCATTGTTTGGGGTTCTGCCAGTCATTTTTTCTAACTCCTTGTTAAATTACTTGGCAATGAACTGATCTACTTGTTTCTTAGCTTCAAAGCGATCCGAAATAATCGGCACTTCTTCCCGTTGCTGGGTGAAATACTGGTTAGGGCGAGGAGTGCCAAAAGCATCATAGGCCAAACCAGTCTGCACAAACAGCCATCCAGCAATAAACAAAGCTGGAATGGTAATGCTGTGAATTACCCAATAACGGATACTTGTAATAATGTCACCAAAGGGACGTTCTCCAGTTGTACCGGCCATCTCAAATTCTCCTTTCAACAAATCGACAGACAATCTCTATCACTATTCTACTATCAAGCAGCTTGCGCGGAACCTTGATATTTAAGTAGAGTACCGTTGGCGCCGATTACAAATCCGCGTTCTGGGCCCATAAAGACAATCCTGTAAAAATTAGCAGGAACATCTTCTACTTCGCGGTCTTTTTGCCAAGTTTTCCCGCCATCCAAACTGCACAGCAAATTGCCGCCGCCGCCGGCTACCCAAACTTCATTATCAGTCCGGTAAGCCATATCTAGTAAACCCCAACTCGCTTTGCGATCGGGAAAAAACGGTTTTCCCCAACCTTCAGGATTAGACGGGTCACTAAACTGAATTTGACCACCACGGGCGAGCATCCACAAACGCCCATCCTTGGTAAAGCCCATATTTTGCAAGCGACGAGAACTATTGCGGTTGTGAGGTTCCCAAGTATTCTGTCCTGGTTTCCACACCGAATAGAAATTGCCCTTGGAGGAAACCGCAACATACTGTCCGTCTTCAGAACGGTTGATATTGCGAACGACTCCAAAGGAATCCTGAACGACAGCTTTCCAATTTTTACCACCGTCAGTCGTCCGGTAAATCGCCCCCACATCCGTGGTCATTTCTGCGGAGTTGGGGCCCTGGGCGGCGATCGTACTAGGAGAACCCGGTAACTGAGAACTCAAAGCAATCCGAGTCCAAGATTTGCCCTCATCATCTGTGTGGAGCAAAACTGAAGGCTGACCGACTATCCAGCCTTCGGAACCGGAAAAACTCACCGCAGAAAAACGCGACCTGGTATCGTCGATATCCAGGGCGATCGGCTTCCAATTAGACCCGCCGTCAACAGTTTCAAACAGAGTCGCCTCAGAACCCACAACCCAGCCGTGCTGACCATTGCCCGTAAAGGCAATATCCTGCAAATTAGCTTCTGTCGGCAAGGAAATTACCTGCCAAGGGTTGTAACTCACAGAACCAATGGTGCTGCAACTGGCACAGATGAGTGCCGCACTCAATAAAATTACAATTCGTTGCCAAAATCTCACAATCGTCTTACTGCAAACCATACATACTAAGTAAAAACAAGAAACCAACGACCAAGCCGCCAAAAATCAGTAAACTTTTCTGACCTTCGGTCATGCCGTTGACGCCGACACCGTAGCGCTGATTTGCCTTAAATCCCGATACTCCTTCCATCTGACCCAGATTTTGAAAGACCGACTTGCGGCCCGCGCAAACGGGACACACCCAAGTAGCGGGCAAATCTTCAAAAGCTGTGCCAGGGGCGATGTCATTTTTAGGATTCCCTTTTTTCGGATCGTAGACGTAGCCGCAGGCGCGACACTCGTGCCGATCGAGGTTTTTAGTCTCAGTGGCTTGATCGCTCATAGATCGAAAAGAATAGGCTAGCTAATCTTAAAATATACATTAAAAATTATTGCAGAACATGGGCGATTAATCTCAACTAACTCGTAATTTTAGCTACCCAGAATCTATATAATGTAAAGACAAGTTACAGAACCCTTTCACAGAGGCAGTAATAATTCACCGTGTTTGCACTTAGCGGCTACGAGTATTTCTTAGGCTTCCTGTTAATTTCCAGCCTAGTCCCTATCCTCGCCCTCACGGCGGCGAAGGTACTGCGGCCCAAAAGTCGTCCCTACGACCGACGGACCACCTACGAATCTGGGGTCGAGCCGATCGGCGGAGCCTGGATTCAGTTCAACATCCGATATTATATGTTCGCCCTGGTCTTCGTCATCTTTGATGTGGAGACAGTCTTCCTCTATCCTTGGGCGGTTGCTTTCAACCAGCTAGGACTCTTGGCTTTTATCGAAGCCTTGTTTTTCATTACGATCCTCGTTATAGCTCTTGTATATGCTTGGCGCAAAGGAGCCTTAGAATGGTCTTAACTTCTGACAAATCACAGAAATCGCTAATTGTCAACCCCGCTATTCGCCCTGAAGTCACAACCGAATTATCAGAGAACATCATCTTAACTACGGTTGATGACCTATATAATTGGGCGAGACTTTCGAGCTTGTGGCCGCTGCTTTACGGTACGGCTTGCTGCTTCATCGAATTTGCAGCTTTGATTGGTTCGCGCTTTGACTTCGATCGCTTTGGCTTAGTACCGCGATCGAGCCCACGACAAGCCGACTTGTTAATCACCGCCGGCACGATCACCATGAAGTACGCCCCCATCTTGGTGCGGCTGTACGAACAAATGCCCGAACCCAAATACGTGATCGCCATGGGCGCGTGCACGATCACCGGCGGAATGTTCAGCGTAGACTCCCCCACAGCAGTCAGAGGCGTTGACAAACTGATCCCCGTAGACGTCTACATACCAGGTTGTCCCCCGCGTCCAGAAGCGATTATTGACGCAATTATCAAACTGCGGAAAAAAATCGCCAACGATTCGATGCAAGAACGCGGCAACTTGCAGCCCACCCACCGCTACTACACCAGACCCCACAAAATGAAGGTAGTAGATGACATTTTGGACGGCAAATATTTGTCAATTCCCGGCCGGATGGCGCCACCGAAGGAATTGACGGAAGCGATGGGAATGCCGGTACCACCAGCCCTGCTTGCATCACAAACACAGGAGGTAGAACGTGGCTGAGACAGAAACCTCAATTGTTGAAGCCGGGAAGGTTTCTCAGTGGTTGACTCATAATGGCTTTGAACACGAAGCTTTAGCGGCTGATAATTTGGGTGTGGAAATATTAAAGGTCGATCGCGACTTCTTAATTCCCATGTCAACAGCACTGTACGCCTACGGGTTCAATTATATGCAGTGTCAGTGCGCCTACGACCAAGGCCCTGGACAAGATTTAGTCAGCGTCTACCACTTGGTGAAACTGACAGATAATGCTTCCAAGCCTGAAGAAGTCCGCGTCAAAGTATTTATTCCCCGCGAAGATCCGAGAGTGCCATCAGTCTACTGGATTTGGAAAGCAGCCGACTTCCAAGAACGGGAATCCTACGATATGTATGGCATCGTCTACGAAGGACATCCGAATCTGAAACGGATTTTGATGAACGAAGATTGGATAGGCTGGCCGTTGCGGAAAGATTACATTTCCCCTGATTTTTACGAGTTGCAAGACGCTTATTAAAGTTTTGAGTTTTTAGCTCAAAATACAGTTGGTCGTTTGGTTAACTGGTTCCTAGGCTCTGCCTGGGAACCGATGTCTAGAGGCTCTGCCTCGTTGGGAAAAATTGGAGGCAGAGCCTCCGGATCTGCGTTACCAGGCAGAGCCTGGGAACGAGTAAAAAGTTGAGTTTTATGTAAAATCCGCCCTCGATTTTTTTAATTAACTGGTTCCTATTTTCTATGCTCATTCCAAATGCAGAGAATGCAGTTGTTGATATTCGTAAACTTCGTGACTACTGCCTAAATCCAGAACACGACGATGGCAAACACAAAGCGCGGCTTTTTTCATCAATTCTGGGGATGATGCCTGACAATGCTGAGGAATTGCGCCAAATTTTGCTTGAAGTAATTCAAAGTCATGAAGCTCAGTTAGGGAGGCGGGATGGGTTCGGGCAACGCTACACCCTAGATTTCACGATTGAATGGCAAAATAGAAGTGCAACCCTTCGGAGTGGCTGGATTATTGAGCATGATTCGGAGATTCCGAGATTAACAACCTGCTATCCTTTGTAGTGCCGGGAGGTAATAAGAGTGGCAAAGAATACAATTAAATTACTCGATGTCGTTGCCTTGACAGTTGATATTCCTGAATACAACCTGTGGCGCGGACAAGTTGGGACAGTTGTTGAACTGTTGGCTGATGGTGCAGCGTTTGAGGTTGAATTTAGCGATCGCAACGGACGCACTTTTGAATCTGTCGGGTTGCATCCAGAGCAAATTATGGTGTTGTACTTTGAGCCAGCATCACCTGATATCAAACCCGAAATGGTTACAGTATAAGTGGGGTGGAGACGGGTTTTTATAATTTAACGCTACTTTTTGGGATATGATGAAAGTGTGCCCGTAACCTTGCCACATTTTTAATGTCTGCTTATGCCCAAAAAGATTAGAGAACTCAAAAGCCTGTTGCTAAAAGCTGGGTTTATATCAATTCCGGTTGTATCGGAATGATTTAACCACGAAGGCGCGAAGGACGCGAAGGAAGAGAAGAGAGAGATTAATCATTCCGATGTCAACGGATTTGATATTACTTATCGTTCGGCAAAAGGCAGTCATACAAGATGGGTTCATCCTTTACTAGCTAATGAACCAATTACCATTGCTGGAAATGATGGCGATGATGCGAAACTGTATTTAGAGAGAGAAGTTAATCGAAAAATTGGAATATTGAAAGCAATTGAAGAAGAGGATTCTGAATCATGAAATTACCTTATATAATTGTTATTCAATGGTCGGATGAAGATAACTGCTACCTAGTTCACTTACCTGATTTTCCATCTCAGCAGTTCCACACTCACGGAGATACCTACGAAGAAGCTTTGCAGAATGCAGTGGAGGTATTAGAGCTTTTGGTTGAAGAATATCAGACAGATGGTAAATCTCTCCCAGCACCTAAAACTCTAGTAGGAAACTTGCTGTTTGCTTGAATGTAGATTTGAGCTTGTGCGCGAATTATGGCTTTGACTTGTTCGGAAATAGCCATTATAATTATCCTTAGCTATGATAATTCACGCAATATTGTTTCGATCGCCAAATCGGACAAACCAAGCACCAAAGCGATTTGGCATGGTTCGATACCTTGACTGTGCAATTTGCAAACAACATCAGCAACATCAATTTCGAGGCGTTCTATCTGAGTTTTGAATCTGGATTCAGTGAGGTGATTATTGTCAGATTCGCTAGGTAAAGAAGGACAAGGGTTGAAGTTGAGCGTCTGAACGTATTCGACGGATTGAATATATTGATCTCTGCCGAAGTTTGAGTTATTACCAATATTTCTGCGATCGCAAGCAGCTTTCAGATTACCTTTTTGCATCTCTTCATCCATCACTGCGGAGAGACTTTTGAGCAGCTTGTAGCCGACTTCTCGGACATATTTTGTAGTGTAGCGGGTGTCGCGGGCGATCGTTTCGTAGGTTTTGCCATCATACATTCCCTGAAAAAGTAGTCGTTGTAGCGTGTTAAGATGCTTCCCAGTTTTCTCAAAGATTAGGCCATCAACTAATTTTAGCAGTTCGTTTTCGTCAGGGACGGCTTGCAACGGGCGATCGTCGTTGGGCTGCATGGGTTAAGTGAAGAAAATATAAAGTTGGAGAAACTTCGGGCTTTTTCAGTCTTTTTAGGGCTTTTTTGGTCAAGACATAGATGAGACAGGTGAGGTAGATTTCTTAAATCACCAACACAGAGTAACAGTATATGCCTGACAATTTAGCTTTGCTGGACAAGAATGACATACTGAACGGTAGCACCGCCCAGGATCAAGCGGATTGCGGCTGTCCCTTCAAAAAAGCCGCGACTCAAGAAACGGTATCGAATGCTCAGAATATCCAGAATATCCTTGGTTTGGGAAGCAACGATACGCTAGAAAGTTCGATCGCGCCAGACTTTTTGAATGGTAACACAGGAAAGGACTTGATTTCCGGTAGTGCTGATGGGGATATTGGGCGATCGACTTCTCAAGTACGCATTGGCTCACTTTCGAGGGATGGTAGTGCTTATATTTTAACTGAGCGAAGCGACACATTTACGATTCCCCTTGGCTTGCTCGATACTCTCATCGGCGGTTTGCGGGGTTTAGGCGGTGCCGATTCGATTACGGGTTCGGAATCTGGGGATATCGTCTATGGCGACGAAGGAAATGACCGAATTGAGGGCCGAGGTGGTAATGATTTGCTCTACGGCGGCGCGGGAAACGACTTTCTCAGTGGCGGTGCGGGCCAAAATGGTCTCCTTGGCGGTGCGGGTGCTGACACCTTGCAGGGTGGTGAAAGTGCCGATGGTGTCAACGGAAACGCAGGTAAGGACGTAATCTTCGGTGGAGGCGGAGACGACTTTTTGCGGGGTGGTCGCGGTAACGATATTATCAATGGGCAAGATGGCAATGACTTCCTGATTGGCGATTTTGGCAATGATACCCTGACTGGTGGTGCGGGTCAAGATGTGTTTGTTCTGCGCTCTGAGGCGGCTTTAGGCTCTCCTACGTTTGACTTAATCACCGACTTTCAAAGAACGATCGATTTCATCGGACTTAGTACAAATCTTAAGGAATCCGATATTGTTTTGGAATCGAAAGTGCAGCCTGCTGGTGGTTCGGCTGTGGATATTAAGGTGGCTGCAACAGGGGCTTTGTTAGGTACTGTTTTGGGAGTGAAACCGGACGATTTAAAAGGTCGTTTCAGACCTTATGATGTGGAACCCGATCGTCCTGAAGATAAAGTCACAATTGATTTACCGGAAGTTAAAAAGCTATCTGATAACAAATTTCAGATGGAATTTCCGGCGAGTGATGGTAGCAAATATACAGTAGTTTTTCAAGATGATGCTGACGGACGTTTCGTAGAATCAGTTATATTTGTACCCAATCGTACAACGGGTGTTCGTGGTAGTACAACGCGCATGAGTCGAGATGGTACAAGGGCGGATATTACTGTTGAAGGCTCTAATGAAACGGCGCGAATTGAGAATCAACCGAGTAAAGAAGCTGGAAAGCCGGATCAAGGTGTTATATCGCGGCTCAAAGATGGTCAGATTATTGACACTGTAACTTTTCCTCTGCCAATGGAGCCAACTCCAGTAACTCCTCCTCCTGAGCCACCAAAACCAACGACTCCGACCGTTAGCGGTCGAGATTTTGCGAAAGATTGTGAGTCGGTTAAAAAGTTTTGCACAGGCACTGGCAGACTTGCTAAAGTGGTTGATTTTGCTGCTGCTGCGTCAGCCCTTGGTGGTTTAGTATTGCCTCCTTTTAGGGTTGTTAACAAAGCAATGGAGGCCGCGTCTACAGGATTAAAAGTCATTGACTACAGTTGCAAACTTCTTACAGGTAGCGATAAAGACCTTGGTGATGCGGTAATTGACGAATTGACTGGAATAGGAGTTGGGAAAATTATCGAATCAGCAGGAATTGCAGGAGAAGTTATAGGAGGTAGTTTAGATTTAGCTTCATCTACTAAGGATCTCATTGATTTATTTTTTGGGGAAGAGAAGCCGACAGAACCTTCTAAAACCAATTTTTTGCCTCAGTTCCGAAAGTTTCTTGCTGATAAGACGGGTATTCCATTTGACTTTTGCGATCGACCTGCGACTACTCCTGCACCAGCACCAACTTGTTTGCCAGGAGGAGGTTCAATCTTTAAGGTAGAAGTCATCCCTGACCCGATCCCCTATGGACAAACGGCACAATACAAAATCACCTACTGCGATCCAAAAGGCGAAATAGACAACATACATATAGAACTTAATGCAGGAAGTGGAACACAAACCAAAGACATTCCCATTTCCTCTTCCAGTGGCACGGTAAGTTTTGGGATACGAAACAAGCCAAATGCTTTTGGTGACTGTTATGACTTAAACCGTGATACCGGATTGGGTCTGAGTGTTTATAGTCAAGCTAGAAGTGGCAATCGTCAGTTATTTGGATTAGGGAATTTCAGAAATTTGCTTTTCGCTGGTGACTTACCTAATGCAATGGGCCTTTCCAGTTATTGTGATGCAGAGTTGGTTTAAGGGCGATCTATATTGAATAAAATTTGTAGGGGCGGGTTCACCGATCAATTCTGTCACCCACCGATAATCTTGATAAACCCGCCCCCACCCAACGAATAATCCCGAATAACTATCACTGAATAACCATTAAATTCAATGAATTATTAATTTCTGGGTGTGGTGGGGGCGGGTTTTTAGGATTGTCGGTGGGTGTCAAATATCTGGGCGAACCCGCCCCTACAAGCATGGTAAAATAGGGATGGTAAAATATTGCATCAAATTTGTAGGGGCGGGTTCACCGATCAATTCTGTCACCCACGAATAATCTTAATAAACCCGCCCCCACCCAACGAATAACCCCGAATAACTATCACTGAATAACCATTAAATTCAATGAATTATTAATTTCTGGGTGTGGTGGGGGCGGGTTTTTAGGATTGTCGGTGGGTGTCAAATATCTGGGTGAACCCGCCCCTACAAGCATGGTAAAATAGGGATGGTAAAATATTGCATCAAATTTGTACGGGCGGGTTCACCGATCAATTCTGTCACCCACCAATAATATTGATAAACCCGCCCCCACCCAACGAATAAACCCTAACAACGATCCTCGCCTTATTGTTAAAATCAATGTAATTTTTAATCTTTTCGTGGGGTGGGGGCGGGTTTTTAGGATTGTTGGTGGGTGTCAAATATTTGGGCGAACCCGCCCCTACAGTCATTCGACATTTCCGGTGTGTGTGATGTGGAGTTGGTTTAAGGGCGATCGCATTTGAGAGAAATGTCCGATCGGGTTTTTTGTGGATGGGCGATCGAATTTGATTTGTTAGTCCGTTAGTTAGTCCGCGCCAAGGGCTAGTTGGTTCGTCGCCGAGTCCGCCAGGGGTTGAAACCCCTGTCTCATAGCGAAAGTCCTCTGAAAGAGGACTGAAGAGTTAGTTGATGTGTATCGGTTTCATGCAAATTTTCAGTCGGTTTCAACCGACTTTAGCTATGAGACGGGGGTTGAAACGAACGGCGGGCTGTGTCACAAAACAGACAAATTTTCACTCGGTTTCAGGGCGATCGAATTTGAGAGAAATGTGCGATCTGGTTTTTGGGTTTATGTGCGATCGCATTTGAGAGAAATGTCCGATCGACTTTTTGGGAAACGGGCGATCGCAAACGGCAAAAGCAGTCTAAAATGAGCATAAAACAATAGGAATAATCACCGTGAGCGTCACGACTGTAAAATGGACAGTTGAAGACTACCACCAGATGATTGCCGCCCGTATTCTGGAAGGGCGAAACGTTGAATTAATAGGTGGAGAAATCATCGAAATGGCTCCCGAAGGAGAATCCCATGCTTACTCTAGCGATGAGGGTGGAGAGTACCTGATGTATTTGCTGGGCGATCGGGCAAAAGTCCGCCAAGGTAAGCCAATTACCTTATCGTCAAGCAACTCTGAGCCACAACCCGATCTCGCTGTCGTTCAACGTCTGGGACGAGATTACCGAGAACATCACCCCTATCCAGAAAACATTTTTTGGCTGATTGAATACTCAAACTCAACTCTCAGTAAAGACTTGGAAATTAAAACCAAAATTTACGCCCAAGCGGGCATTTCTGAGTATTGGGTCATCAATTTGCGAACAATCGAATTGATAGTATTTCGCTCGCCTACAAATGACGGCTATCAATTCAGAGAAACTCTAACTCAGGGTAATATCAATCCGCTAGCATTTCCCGATGTTGCAGTTTCGATCGATCGATTATTAGAGGATTAGGCCTTCAACCCGCCCGCCATTCGGGTAAAGTCTCGTGTAGACGCGGTTTCAACCGCCGTTTCTTCGCCGTATCTTCTCCGTGCGATCGACTTTTTGGGAAACGGGCGATCGGATTTTTGGGTTGATGGGCGATCGGGTTTTTGGGTCGATTCGGGCGATCTAATTTGAAATCCTCGGCGGTTGGAAACCGCGCCTACACAAACGATGTCCGCCGGACGCCGACTAAGAAATAACCCAATCTTTAACCCTTGCCTTGCGGGTTTTGTTTTTGTAGCCGCGGTTTCAACCGCCGGGGTTTTTTGGGTTTCAACCGCCGGGTTTTTGGGTTTCAACCGCCGGGTTTTTTGTGGATGGGCGATCGAATTTGAGAGAAATGTGCGATCGGATTTTTTGGTTGATGGGCGATCGGGTTTTAATAATTGGTATAAAATAGAGAGTGAGAGCAATGGAGTTTGTAAATGCCTGCTAAAGATGTTTTTCACGATACTGTCAAAGCTGCTTTACAAAAAGATGGATGGATAGTTATCCGTGAAAACTTTCGGGTGCAAGTCGATGACGAAGGTTTAGCCATGTTTATCGATTTGACCGCAGAAAAGTTAATCAGTGCAGAAAAAGCAGGTCGCAAAATAGCTGTGGAAGTCAAGAGCTTTCGAGAGCGATCGGATTTCTACCAGTTTCATGCAGCCCTCGGTCAATTTCTCAACTGTCGATCGGCATTGAGAGATATTATGCCAGATTTGATTGTGTACTTAGCAGTTCCTTTAGAAACCTACGATGAATTATTTAGATTGAAATTCATTCAAGGGCGTGTAGAAGAATACGATATTAAACTGATTATTTTTCGTCCCGATTCGGAGGAAATTGTGTTATGGAGAAATTAAACTATATTGAAGCGATCGAGAAAATTCTGAACAACTTCTCAGACATGGTTGTACGAGAAGGAACAGAAATTAAAATTATTTGCGATCGCGAAAGCGGTAATTACCTGGTGATTCTCGCAGGCTGGAACGACCAATTAAGAGTCTACGGCGTTTCAGTTCATATTGAACTCAAAGATGATAAAATCTGGATTCAACAGGATAGGACAGATACAGGAATAGCTCAAGAATTAGTCGAATTCGGAGTGCCAAAAACTGATATCGTACTTGCTTTTAAGTCGGCTTTTACTAGGAAGTTTACAGAATATGCTGTTAGTTAAATGAGTCATTCTGCCATTTAAATCCTCGGCGGTTGGAAACCGCGTCTACACAAACGATGTCCGCCGGACGCCGACGAAGAAGGTATTCGGAGATGGAAAATCATCGTGTGAAATCTTCAACCCGCGCACCATCCGGGTTTTGTTTGTGTAGACGCGGTTTCAACCGCCGGGGTTTTTGGGTTTCAACCGCCGGTTTTTTGTGGATGGGCGATCGCATTTTTGGGTTGATGGGCGATCGGGTTTTTAGGTTGATTCGGGCGATCTAATTTGAAATCCTCGGCGGTTGGAATCCCGGCGGTTGGAAACCGCGTCTACACAAACGATGTCCGCCTACGCGGACGAAGAGGGTATTCGGAGATGGAAAATCATCGTGTGAAATCTTCAACCCGCGCACCATCCGGGTTTTGTTTGTGTAGACGCGGTTTCAACCGCCGGGGTTTTTGGGTTTCAACCGCCGGTTTTTTGTGGATGGGCGATCGCATTTTTGGGTTTCAACCGCCGGGTTTTTTGTGGATGGGCGATCGGTTTTTTGTTGATCGGGCGATCGAATTTGAGAGAAATGTGCGATCGGGTTTTTGGGTTGATGGGGGCGATCGGGTTTTTTGTTGATCGGGCGATCGAATTTGAGAGAAATGTGCGATCGCTTTTTTGTGTGAAAGGGCGATCGGTCTTTTGTGGAAGTGCGAGCGTTAGTCTTAAATAAACTCCACACGCCCTGTCAGATCGTCCAACTCAAGATACTCCCAAATCATTACTAAATTTCTCAAAATTTCTCCTATCGAGCGACTATTTTTCTGGCAGTAAATAATTCCATTATGAGGTAATCCAGCTCGATCTATCCTTAAAAAATCTGCATCTTGAGTAAAAATTATTCTCCCTTCGGCCATCGCAAATTCTACATGAAGTTCGTCCGGCTTGCCCAATAAGCCTGCTTCCGTTGTAGTCGTCACATTAATCTCATATCTTCGCAGACCGATCGCAATAGCATTACTTACATTTTCATCCAAATGAAAGTTAAGAGTTCTTGACATTTAGGCTTTTTAATTTTTGCTGAAGGATAGAAGGATTTTGGGCTTGCAACCCGCGAACAAAGGTTTCATCTTCTCTAATTTGTGTCCTAATTTCTTCACGATGATCGTGATAATAAGTCAAAGCTGCATAAACATCAGCTAGAGTAATTGAAGGATAATGGTAAATAATCTCCTCTGGTGACATTCCCATTTCCTCATGCCAAATTACCACATCTTGTACCTTAATTCGATGTCCAGTAATGCAAGGTTGCCCACCGCAAAAACCGGGATTAATTGTAATATGTTCCGAAATTATGCTTACCATAAATTAGCCGTTGACTCAGTTTTGTTATTTCATCTGATATAGCAATCCTAAATCATTTGTGAATTTCTTACTCCCTCTCGTTCATAAGGGGAGGGTTGGGGTGGGGTAAAAAACTTTACGACTCATTTAGGACTGCTATAAGTATATTTTAACAATTAATAATCAGATAAGTAGATATCCATTTTACCTGAAAAAAACTCGGATGTCAAGCCAGTCGTGGAAAATGCTTCGCCTCTACTATTATGGGGCGATCGCTTTTCGGAAATAGCCATTCTAATTATCCTTGTAATGATTCGAGCAAGCCACGTCGCACAGATTCATTCAAGGCTTGAGCTTGTCGCAGTAGTCGAGCTTCATAAATATGAATTAATGCCTGCAATTCTTCACGTTCAAATTGAGTAATTGTACCGCATTCTTGGTTTTCTAGTAATTCACTCAATCGTTGTTATTGGACTGGTTGCAGCCGGAGTTGAGTTAAAGCGATTACTTCCGAATCAGACAATGCTGATACTGGTTTAGCGGTTGGTAAGAGAAAACTTTCTAGAGTTTCTACTAGAATTTCACTGACGCTGCGGTGGCATTGCTGCGCTAGTAATTCTGCTTGATGATAGACTTCATCGGACAAGTTTAGGGTGATTTTGGCAGTCATAGGTGGGATGCTATGAAATGAATATCTATCTATACTATACTATGCCATATTTTACTTGCTGGCAGTCTTTGTATCTGAGTTAGGTAATATTCCCGTTGATTGATGTTTTTATTTTTTAACCGCTGATGTAGGCGCTTCGCCTTCTTATTCGGTTTCTAATATCGCATCGGTGCGTCGCCATCTATAATCTGCAAGTTCTATTGAACATCTTACAGCGACGCACCCTACAGATTAGAGACTTGCGTAACTCCTAACTTCATTCCAACCGGATTAATTTGACTAACAGGCTCATGATTTCTCCTTGTTCGGGTGTAATGATGATGCGATCGTCGGGAATGGCGATCGCATGAGTCCAACGAACAGCTTCCTCGTACCGCAATGCGTGCAGTTGGTGGATAGTTCGGCGTACTCCCAACGGTGAACCGATGATGATGTGACGGACTGCTTCGCGTGAGCCCTCAAAGGTTTGGTTGGTTTGGTTGGTTAAGACATTGGGCGATGTTTGGTTCGATGATGAATCTTGCAACATAGCTTTGACGAATAATTTTGGATAGGTGTGATGCTTTGTCACGGTAAAACCGCGTACAATAACAAGTTGAAGAAAAGACAGCAATTCCCCTACAGCACAAGTGGCTTAGCTGGTGCTGTCTAAATCTCTATGGTTTAAATCTAAATTAATTTAGGGCAGATGTCAATCATTTTAGGCAAAGCCCAAATTATTTAATATAAGTTAACAAATAGTCTATGGAAATCTCAGAAAGAGCCGATCGATCGCCCCTAATGCGACTGAGAGTTCAGCGGTTTATGACTCAAAAGCAGCTAGCAGAAGCACTTGGCGTTACGGAAGCGACAGTCAGTAACTGGGAAGCGGGGCGGTCCGTACCGAAACTAACGCCTGTTCAATACAAGAAGTTGCTAGAGATTCTGCAAATTACTTCTGCTGAATTACCAGACCAATTTGGTTATCCTAATGATGCTGATGGATAGAATCGTTTCCGGTTAGATCGGAATGATTTAACCGCAGAGAACACAGAGGACACAGAGGGAGAGGGAGAGTCATTCGGCGATTGAAATCGCTTCTACAAAAACAAAGTCCGCCTCCGCGGACTAAGAGATAGAGTCTTATTCTACAATCTGATGAACAGGCCGACATCCCGACAATATACTGTGCAAATTGACGACATTTCCGATTACAGCGATCGCCGGTGCTGCAAATCCAGTCACTTCAACTTGCTCTACGATTGTAGCCAAAGTTCCGATCAATTCTTCCTGTTCCGGTCGCGTTCCCCAACGCACTAAAGCTATGGGCGTTTCGATACTCAATTGCGCTGCTGTCAACTGGCCGATGATGTATGGTAAATTGTGAATCCCCATGTAGATTACAATGGTTTCGGAGCCACGGGCGATCGCCTGCCAATTTACCTCTGGTCGATATTTTCCAGCAGATTCGTGACCGGTCACAAAGGTGACAGACGAACTGTACGATCGATGTGTTAACGGAATTCCCGCATAAGCAGGGGCTGCAATCCCAGAAGTGACACCGGGAACGACTTCGACAGAAACTCCAGCTTTGACCAAATCTTCCATTTCTTCGCCACCACGGCCGAAGATAAACGGATCTCCGCCTTTGAGACGGACAACGATCGCATTATCTTGAGCTTTTTCGATCAATAATTGAGTAGTTTCATCTTGTATTAGCGAATGGCGGCCGCGACGTTTTCCAGCATCAATTCGTTCTGCTTGCGGATTGATTGACTCCAAAATTTGAGCACTGACTAAAGCATCGTAAATCACGACATCAGCACACTCTAATAGAGCTTTTCCCTTCAGCGTCATCAAACCCGGATCTCCCGGCCCCGCACCTACTAAATACACCTTACCCACAGACATTTTTACCTCTTCCTTTTCTATTGATTCCTGTGTGCCTCTGCGGTTCATTTTTGAATTAACTCCTCAACTAAGTCTGCTAATTCTACACTTACGCCTAGAGGATTTGCCAGATGCAGTTCCGCTGTGGGAAATTGCTGCTTTAACTGTTCGACTTTTTGCGCGATCGCATCTGTAATTCCTCCATTAAATAAGAAGTATGGCACAATTCCAATTTGCTGCTGTCCATCACGAACTAAACTGTCAATTCGTTCCTCCAAACTCGGCTTTACCGACCAATAAGCGGTTACACCACCGACTTTGCTAGCTATTTCCTCAACTGTCGAGTTGCCTCCCGGACGGCGACTACCGTGAGATAGTAAAATCCATTTGGGCGATTCCCTTCGGGATAGCTTCGCTTCACGCGAATTGGGGAGAAAAGCCATCTCTTGCATCTGAGTTTTCACCAGTTTTGTTAAGCCTGCTTCCTGGGTTCCCAAATGCGGCTGCAATTCAATTTTCAGCTTGGAAGAAAGAGTTTGTCTGGCAATTTCTACCTGGGCGGGAATGTCTTCGGCGACATGAACACCTGGCAATAAAAATATGGGCAAGATTTGAACTTCTGTCAATCCCAGAGAGAGGGTATGTTCGGCAAAAAGGCAAATTTGCTCGTGCAGAGGCGCGCCCAACTCTAAGGTAGCGGTTCCGACTGCGGGAACACCGGAAGCGCCAGAATTGCTGAACATTGGTAATTTTTGAGACAGCAGTTGAGCTAGGTTTTCCAAAGCTACTTGGGGTCGGGGGTCGCGACTGCCGTGAGATACTAATAAATAGGTCGATGCGATCAAATCTAATTGCTGATTCGGGATATTCAATAACTATAACATCTTCGAGCCAAAACTACTATCCTACTAAGGATAGCGTTTCCCAAATAGATGAAGTAGGTTGGGTTGAGCAATAGCGAAACCCAACCTACATATTAAGTATTTTTATTTCTTCCTTCTTCCTTCTTCCTTCTTCCTTCTTCCTTCTACTTATTACTGCACTCGGTTAATCTTACTGACATGGCATCGAGGTGTCGCAGCCACTGAACACCGCCTACCCAACTCCGAGATGGCAAATGTCCTGGAGGTGATTTATAGCTAAATTTAAATTGCCCTGAAGCAGTAGCAGAGTTGTATGTTGGCCAGTTTACCCGATCGCAAAATCTGACATAATCTCCCTTAACGCTTTCGTAGATTTGCTTTTGGACGCTGAATCCAAACCTATCTTGACTGTATTGCATCCAAAGGCGATCGACTATTTGTAAATCTTCGCATGGTAACTGGAAAATTTGGCTCTTGTCTAGTTGAGTTCGCGCTGTCATTGAGAGAGATTGACACATGACAGCCCAAGTTTCTTGATCGGCTTCTTTCCACTTTTTGTTTGACAAATAATCCCGCAATTTCGTGTAATCAACACCCGTGGATGAAATCAAATTAATCTCCAAATTCAAAATCGGAGAAGAACCAAATATTTCCTGGGAATTATTCGATATTTTTGTTGGCAAAGTCTGGAATTCAGGGGTTTTTAGTAAATTAAATTTAGCCCAGTTAGTGATATTAATTACATTGGTAATAATTAGAGTTTCCTGGGAGAGAGAGTTAGGAGCAAGTACATTGAATTCTGTATTGATATCTTGCAAGACTTCGACGGCAAAACTGTATCGCTGATGGAGATTATTTTGCAGCAATTTATCTAAAATTTCACCCAACTCACTACTAATAATTGTGCCTTTGGGTAGGAACTCGCGCCACCACCAACGCTCAGTGTTGCAATCATACATATCCAAGGGAGGAACTTGGGTCATCAGACGGATACAGGTGACACCTAAACTATAAAGGTCACTGGCAGGAAATACTTTCCCTCGCATTTGTTCGGGAGCTAAATAATCTTGGCTACCGATTAAAGTTGCTGGACGAAGTAAGGCTGTATCGGTGAGCACTTTGGCAATACCAAAATCGATCAATACTGGTTTGTTGTCCGACTGGCGACGGATAATATTTTCTGGTTTAATGTCACGGTGAATGACGCGATGATCGTGGATGAATTGCAAGACGGGCAATAAGTCTTGCAACAATTCCCAAATCTGATTTTCATTAGAGTTAACTATTTATTACTCTATTTTAATGCGCTGGCTGAAATTGGAACACTGGTTTGCTGCTGGGTTTGGCTTCACCGACTCCTCGACTGCGGAAAAATTGGGGAGCGACGATGAGCTACAATTGTGCTAAAGTGATACAGCGTATGAGTTTGAAAGCAATGTCGGTCAGCGCGATCGCCCGAAATTCACCAAAATAAAAAAAAGTTTGCCAAACCACTAGACCTATGCTAAGGTTAGATGCTATAGTGAGAAAAACACGGCGAGTGTAGCCAAGTGGTTAAGGCAGTGGTTTGTGGTACCACCATTCGTGGGTTCAATTCCCATCATTCGCCCTTTTAAGTAAGCCTGAGAATAAATTTCCTGACTAATGGTTGAAGTCCTTGATCGAGGACTAAGGGATCTTTTATTTGACGATTAAGCCTAGATCCCCCCTAACCCCCCTTAACAAGGGGGGGACTGGAAATCGATCTTTCGTCCCCCTTCCCCCCTTGGGGGGGGCTAGGGGGGGGTGGGGATGCGAGGGGGATCTAGACTCGGCTGCGAACGAGATATACAACGGTTTTAGACTTAATTTGTCACCAATCAGCAGAGCCTGGTAACGAGTAGAACCCCTGCTGGACTGCGACGCAAGTTTCGATTGTGCTAATATTGTATCGATCGGGGCGACCAACAATTATTGAAAAATAAAGATGCCATCTTTAGTAGCAGAAGATTGGGGATATAAATTTACTGGAAATCGAGCGATTAATAAGTTTATTCGCGATGTTGAAGGAGAAGCGGCTTTAGCAAAATATTGCGATTGGGAGTCCAAAGAGCGTGCCGAAGTTTTGATGTCTGATATTGTCAGTAAATCGCACAATCTTTTCTACGTGCGCCGCCAACAGGTAAATCAGAGATTTTCGGAAGAAGAAATTTGGGAATTGATCGTTGCTACGGATCGAGATGATTTTGAATTCCCAGAATTGCTGCAAAAAACAGACCGCACTTTACGCTTATTAGCAACTGTACGCTGTGAAGATGGTATTGGTGGCCTCAAGTTATTGGATGCTGGTTTAGTAAATCAGCTAAGAGGTAAGAAAGACGGTTATGTTTTGCCCCAGAAATTGCGACTTTTAGGTAATAGTAAAGCTGGGGTGCCTCGCAAGTCGATCGCCCGCGTACAACAACTGCCATTTTGGGAAGATAGACACATACCAACCGAGGAACAACTAAAAGTTTGGCACAGTTTCCTAAAAGTTGAAAAACGGATTGCGGAAGCTCGTCAATTTTGCGTCCCTTTCCGAGGTCATAATTACGGTTCGACGCTCAAAATCATTACTTTAGAAATTGATTCTAGTTCCGCAACTCTGGATGGCTATGATGAAAATTGTTTAGAATTGGGCGACTTTCGAGACAGGCTAAAAAATGCCCGCCATGAAGAAATTACCCTGTTTGATTCTGCGCCGGGAACCAGAAGCAGCCGAGATGGAGAAACTTTAGGATCGATCGCCGAAATTGACTTTGAGCATAGCAAATTACGCATCAAATTAGACCCAGATTTAGCTGCGCGCATGGCTGGCGATCGATATTTATTACCTAAACAAGGATTTTTGTATTTTGAGGCTGCTGGCGATATCAGTCAGATCAAACGCAAAGAACAAGCTTTGAAAATGTTGGCAGATGGCAGGGCTCAAAATCCCTATTTGAGCGATTTTTTGTTCGACGCTTCCCAAGCAAGGTTGCCACAAAAAAATATTAAACTAGAACGGGAAAATTTATTAAATACCAATGCCAATGCTGACCAAATTTCTGCGGTAGAAACAGTGCTGGCTGCACGAGATTTAATTCTGATTCAAGGACCTCCGGGAACTGGAAAAACTACGGTGATTGCCGAGATTTGCTATCAAATTGCCCGTCAAGGTGGCAAAACCCTGATTGCTTCTCAGGCAAATTTAGCTGTAGATAATGCTTTGAGTCGCTTGGTTCACAATCCGGCGATTCGGGCATTGCGGAAGGGAAAAGCTCATAAGGTGCAGGAAGAAGGACAGCCGTTTTTGGAAGAAAATGCGATCGGCACTTGGCTACAAAATACGGCGACTGATTGCGAACAAAAATTATTAAATCGCCAGCAAAATATCACTTTTTTACGAAATTCATTAACAGAGTATGAAAGATTTTTCGCTTACTTTACAGCGGAATTATATTTTTATAATCAACAAAAACATCTGCACAGTGCCAAGGCAAATCTTGAGGCTAACTGCAATCACCAAGAAACATTATACCAGGAAAGTTTAGCAGAAAAAAAAGAAATAGAAGATTTATTTTTGGGTTTAGAAAAACTGCTAACTTCACCCAAAGTGGATTGGGAATCTCCCGAAATAACCGAATTTTTGCCCAGACTTAAACCTTATTCAGAAGGTAATGTTTTGGTCGAAAACTTTATGGGAAATGTGCGAACCGCAGCTAATCAGGCTACTCAAATAGGCTTTGTTAGGCCCGCTTGCGGTGCTTTTGGGATTGCGGTTTGGTTGCGAGAAACTGTAGCACCACAAATAGCAGAATTTCAGACAGCCTTTGATTGTGCTGATGATGTGTGTAATGCTATGTCAGCAGTTGCGGATTCGCTGCTGGTGTCGCGGCAGATTTCTGATGCTTTGAATCAGCTACAATTGGGCGATCGCCAAAATCAGACAAATCGCCATAATTTAGAGCAGAAAATCCAGAATTTGGAACTGCGAAAAGCGGAAATTGCGATCGTTGTTGTCGCCGTTGCAGAATGGATTCAGACAGCGGATACTCAACTGTATGAAGTTGTGAAATCTTGTTTGGAAACGGGAGCGTTACTGACCGATGAGATGGTAGAATTGCCTGTGGGATTGTTGAAAATTGCCCGATCGCTCAAATTGCCGATCGTCCCGCCCAAATGGAAAGTCAGTTTGCCCGATTTAGAGCGCTTGCAAAAGGCGATATCCCATGAAGCCAGCGCAGGTTTTAAGGACATTCAAGGGCAACAGTTCCGGTTTAGCGAGTTTTTGCACCTAAATTTGAGTCAAACGCCGATCGTGCTCTCTACGGGCGATCGCACTCAATGGCAACAACTGGCCAAAGACTTTGATAACTACTCCAAAGTCACTCCAAGTCAGCGCAAATTCATCATCGAAAAAGCTCACACTTTATTAAGCAATATTCAACAAATCTACAGTGCATCTCTACAGCCCAATAACATCCAAAATACCTTAGAACGCCTCGCCAAAGAATTGCTGCACAGCATCCTCGGAAATGCCCGTCAGTGCATGGTTCCCCTAAAAACCGAAACCGAACAGCAACTACAAAAACAGCAACACCTATTAGATAGACTCAACTCAAGCTTAAACCAGCCAGAAATATCCGCCCTTCAGCATCAAGTAGCAACAGCGCAGCAAGCAAGCAATATAAAAATCAACGAAGTTACTAATTTGTTGCAAGCAATTGTCCAACAGCCAAACGCACCTGAAAAATTGCAGATTCTCGCCGAACAATATATTGCCCAGAAATCTAATATTTGGGAGCAGCCGCAGCAATTCATCAGGCAAGTTGATACTTGGAAAGCAAGTGCAGTGCAGCTTGAAAGTTCGATTCCCGACTTAGATACTTTCGGTATTTTGACTATCATCAAAGACAGTCTGAACGAGCATTTATCTCCGCTGAAATTAGCCTCCGAAAAATCCTTACAGCAACTCGAAGAACTTCAAAAAGAATTGAGCGAAATTATGGCTCAAATCGAACAGCAACAGCCAACACCAGAGTTAATAGTTGACAGAAATTGGTGGGAGTCAGCATGGCAAAATATCCCCGATAAATCCAAGGCAGAAGTGAGTAGTACGGGATTATTCGCGATCGACTTTCTACGCAAAATCAAGCGCCAATTCAAAACTTGGCAACGGGAATTAGAAGCAGACGAAACAGAACTAAATCGCTCTCAAAACTTCGTTACAGATTGGATTGAAAAACTCCGCAATCCCTCAGAAAAAGACCAAAGCGATTTAAAGCAAATTTATATAGATAATGCCAATGTTATTGGTATCACCTGCGTACAAGCAGCCAGTTTCGACTTCAGCAAAAACTTTCCCAGCTTTGATGCAGTGATCGTTGACGAAGTTAGTAAATGCACTCCTCCAGAGTTGTTAATTCCGGCTTTGAAAGGCAAAAAATTAGTATTAGTAGGCGATCATAGACAGTTACCGCCAATGTTCGATCGCAATACCATCGATGATATAGCCGAAGAAATTGGCTGTAGCGGAGACGAACTAAGTTTCATCAAAGAATCCCTCTTCAAAACGTTGTTTGAAAATGCCAACGACAGCATCAAACAAATGCTGACAACTCAATACCGAATGCACCCACAAATCATGGGAGCAATCAATCAATTCTATGAGCAAAAACTCAACTGCGGCATTGCCGAACCCGACGAAAAACGCGCTCACAATCTCCCAGGTAAAATCATTCAAGAAAATAATCACATCCTGTGGGTGAAGACACCAATTGGACAAGGTTTTGAAGAAGAAAAAAATGGCACTTCCCGCTTGAATATCAAAGAAGTAGATGTCATTGAACGTTTATGCGAAGAAATGGAAATAGCTTGGCAGTCAAAAATTGCCGATGGTGAAGCGCCTAAAGAAATCGGAATAATTACTTTTTACGGCGCTCAGTTAAGGTTAATTCAAGATAGAATTGAACCGGAAAGATTTCCATCTCTGAGCATCCGTACTGGGACTGTGGACATATTTCAAGGCATGGAGCGACCTGTGATTATTGTCAGCACAGTGTGCAATAATAATAGGGGAGATATTGGATTTGCTAAGGAACCGGAACGGGTGAATGTAGCATTTTCCCGCGCTCAAGAATTGTTGGTAGTTGTTGGCTGTCACGATTTATTTACCCAACAAACAGGTACTGTCGGCAAAATGTATCAGGAAGTTTCAAAAATTGTGCGTTACTTTGGAGGTTTTGTAGATGTTTCTAGCGTCATCAACTAAACAAATTGATTCAAATTTAAGCGCCATCGTCGAACAAATTGAGCAACAAAATCCCGGTTTGTCAGTTTTGGTGGCGCGTCAATTCCGCTGTGCGAAACGGCAAACACCTTTAGAGGTGACAATTAGCGAACCTCGTAAATTTAATGTGCTGGAAGAGTTCATCCTGCGGGCTTGTATCGAGTTTGTACCTGCGCCAACGTTGAAGGAATTGGCTGATTTGCTGGGCTTAGACGAGGTTTTCGTGAAGACTACGGCAACGACTTTGGTGAGTTTGGACATCTTGGAGGTGTCTGGAATGGGCAAAATTGCGTTAGCGAAGCCCTCGAAGAGGATCGCACCGGGAGGACGAGATTTTCACGATTTAGGTGCGGTTAGTAAGTCGCAAATTCAATCAATTTATGCCATCTCCGATCCATTAAATCAAACTCTTACCTTTAATTTCGACTCTCTACGGACAGAAACTATCGATTTGCCAGATTTAGCAGATTTAATATTACTAGAACATCAAATTGCTGACATTGCAAATTTAAGTATAACAGAAATCCAGCCATTAATTCAAGATTCTGGCTTAGGAATTCACATCCCAGCCGAGGGTAAAATCGTCACAAAGTGTGATGTAGTTGGCGACGATTTGAATATTTGGCAAACAATATCTATTTTTGTGTTGTTTGATGCGATCGAAAATCAAACTAATATCCAAGTACGACAGGGAAAGCAAATATTAGAAACAGCATCAAACTTACTCAACGAACTCCAAACTCAAGCAAAAATATCCTTAAATGACTTCTCTAAAGGCACTGAAAATGTTGTATTTCAAGAACCAGAAATAATCGCCACTCCCCAAAAAAAGAAACAAGCATCTAAGCAAAAACCCAAGAAAACTGAGTCAATAAAAAAGTAATTTTAGTCCTAAAATCCTCACTACAAACCTGTTTGTAGTGAGGATTTTAGTGTCGATCGACTCCGAACTTAAAACTGTGCTTTGCTGCTACTGAGTCTTAACACATTTCAACATCCGCAAAGTAGCCGCCGCCGCATAATTCCGTTTTGCAGAATCATCGGGAGCAAACCGATTTCCAATTTCATTCAGAGATGAAGCAACTGAACAATAGGCAGACATTTGATTAATAATTGCCGAGGCCCAATGACTTTGAGTATCAGAAAAATTTTTAGCCGGCTGTTTTGGAATTAAGTCTGGCTTCATTCCCCGCGCCGACAAACCAAATTCTGCGGAACGACGGAGGACAGCCATTAATTCAGCGCGAGTGACTGGTTGGGTAGGTTTAAAAGTTCCATCTTTATAGCCGCTGACTATGTTATTGTCCCGCGCAAATTGAACTTTAGCTGCACTCCAACGGGATGTATCAACGTCGCTATAGGGACGAAAAGAAATATTGGTAGGAAATTTGATGTTAGCCCCTGGTATTCCTTTCAAACCTTCTAATACTAAAGATACTAATTCCTCTCTAGTGACAGCGACTTGCGGTCGAAAAGTATTATCTTGAGAAAATCCAGCGACAAACCCAAGGCTGACAGCTTCTTTAATTTCGGCAGAGTAGATATCGTTGCTAATATCTTTAAAGGTAGGAGTACCAGTATTTCCGCCAGTGTTTCCGCCAGTATTTCCGCCAGTATTTCCGCCAGTGTTTCCGCCAGTATTTCCGCCAGTATTTCCGCCAGTGTTTCCGCCTATATCTCCCGGTGCAGCTTGATTGCTAGTGAAATAAAAGTGACCTAATATTTTGCCTTGATAAGATCTTTTGGTCAAGCGCCAAGCTGGATCTAGAATAATTTTCATAAAGCCCTTAGCATCACCATTGGTTCTACCGATAATCACAGGTTCACCTTTGAGATCGATGGGAGTTCCCATGAGTAAAACATCACCGTTGACTTGCTGTAAATCCAGGGTGTATTTTAATGCTAAGTCAGTGCCGGCCATGCGAATAGAAAAACCGTTACTGTCAGTAGCACGACCGCAAATACCGGTAAAATCAAAGGAGATCAATAGCGGATCGACTTGCACGGGATTAGAACCACTTTCGCTCCAGCACGCTCGCTTGTCAGATACCTGTTCCACAATTAGTAATTGGTAGCCACCAAAACCACGGGGTTGAGCAATAGCAATCACTCGGTCTTGATTAATTTCTGTTTGGTCAAAAGTAAATGCTAGGGCGGAACCGATCGCCCCGATGGTTAAAAGTGCGGAACTAGCCAGGGCGGCTGCTGTACGTCGCAGTGAAAGTTTGATCATGTTTCTTGATTTTCCCCTTACTTTAATTCAACCTTTCTCAAATAGACATCTCCCATAATTGTTGGGGAACAGACCAGAAAGCCTGTTCAAACCTTGGCTTTTTAGGAGAAGTCTAATTAAAAAATTAGCGTCTTTCAGACAACAAGATATTGAGATAGAATTTTACCATTTGTTGTTCCTGATATCAAATCCTCTCTTCATCGTCCTGTATTAAACTCTCTCTTCTCTTCCTTCGCGTCCTTAGCGCCTTCGCGGTTAAATCATTCCGATATAAAAAACTGGCGCGCTAAATTGAGTTAACGCACCAGACTATGTACATTAAACAAATAATTTTTGCCTCTACCGGAACATACTGCTTACAGAACTATCTTCGTGAATCCGCCAAATAGTTTCTCCCAGCAAATTCGCCACCGAAAGCACAGTTAACTGCTCGAACTGCTTCTCTTCTGGTACAGGAATGGTATTGGTAACAATCACCTCTTCCAAAACTCCACTGGACAAACGTTCGATCGCCGGAGGTGAAAACACCGCATGAGTAGCACAAGCATAAACCTGTCTTGCACCCTCGCGGCGTAACAGCCTCGCCCCCTCACAAATCGTGCCAGCAGTATCGATCATATCGTCCACCAACACCGCTGTTTTGCCTCGGACATCCCCGATCACATTCATCACTTCCGCCACATTGTGAGCTTGACGGCGCTTGTCAATAATTGCCAGTGGTGCGTCATTGAGTTTTTTGGCAAAAGCCCTAGCCCTAGCGACTCCGCCCACATCCGGCGACACCACAACAATATCTGTCAACTGTTTGCTCTTGAGGTAATCTAGGAGTATGGGAGAGCCGTAAACATGATCGAAAGGAATGTCAAAATAACCTTGAATTTGAGCTGAGTGTAAATCCATTGCCAAAATGCGGCCAGCCCCAGCTTCTGTAATCAAATTAGCGACCAATTTCGCGGTAATTGACTCTCTTCCTGCGGTTTTGCGATCGGCTCTAGCATACCCATAGTAAGGAATCACGGCAGTGACTTGTCTGGCCGAAGCGCGGCGACAAGCATCGATCATAATTAATAATTCCATGAGGCGATCGTTCACCGGACAGCAAGTTGGCTGAATCAAGTAAACATCGCAACCTCGAATCGATTCCTGAATTTGAACATAGAGTTCCCCATCAGCGAACCGCTTGCGAACCATCGGCCCCAAATCAATCCCCAGATAGCGAGCCACCTCTTGAGCGAGGGGAACATTAGCAGAACCGGAAAACAACCGGAGACGATCGTGAGAGGAAATGGGCGGCTCGGGAAGCGGAAGCGGTAAAGTAGCAGAACGGATCACAGCAGGCCTCTTGCAAGACGTTTATTTTACCGCTATCTTACCATCGGAAACTAGAAATATAGCAACCCTAATTGAGTGGTATCACCACTTTACCCCCAGAAACGGGTTTTTTTTGATCGGTATAAATGATTTAGGCTAGCTATGTATGGTAGCTGAAACTCCGGTACGATCGAGCCTGCGATCGATGGAAAGAAAATAAACTTGCAAAAAACCGCAAAAAAAGTTAAGAATTTGAAGCAGACTCCTGATTTTTGATATCGGGCAAAAAAAGGTGAAAATCCATGAGCTTAAGAGAACGCATTGACGCAGAAATCAAAGCCGCTATGAAATCCAAGGACAAAGTTCGCTTGGAAACAGTACGTGGCATCAAGAAATTTATTCTCGAAAAAGAAGTCAGCCTCCGTCCCTCCGGGCAAGACACCCTGACTGAAGCTCAAGAGATGGAGATTTTAATGCAAATAGCAAAACAGCGCCGAGATTCGATCGAACAATACCGCAAAGGTGGCCGTGAAGATTTAGTCGCACAAGAGGAAGCGGAGTTGGCAATTGTGGAAGAGTATTTGCCACCTCAGATGTCAGACGAAGATATCAGTCAAGTTATTGATGCAGTTATTGCCACGGCGGGTGCTACTTCTGCCAAAGATATGGGCAAGGTGATGGGAGCAGCCATGCAGCAGCTTAAAGGCAAAGCAGACGGCAAGAAAATTCAAGACATGGTGAAAGCGAAGCTTAGTCCTTAAGTCAGCAGTCATTAGTCAGCAGTTAGAATCCAGGGGCAAACCCCCCGTGGTTGTCCCTGTTTAAATCTGCAAAAAAAACCCGGTTTTTGAAAGTTGTACAAAAAAATGTAAAATGCTAACTTCGATCGGGACTCTCAGCTAGAGACGGTGAAGTATGCTATGGAGCCTTAAACACATAACAGTCTAAGTCTGTCCGCGATCGTCTATTTTTAAACACTGTCTACTTAAATTTATGCAGCCACCTATTGCTATTGGAACTCTCCTACAAAGCCGGTACCGCTTACTGAAGATTTTAGGTCAAGGAGGATTTGGCCGCACTTATTTAGTAGAAGACTTGGGGCGATTTCAAGAACATTGCGCCCTGAAGGAATTTATTCCAGCCCAAAGCGGTGCCTACGTGCTGGAAAAATCCAAGGAATTGTTTCAAAGAGAAGCAGCCATTCTTTATCAAATTCAACACCCCCAAATTCCTCAGTTTCGGGCAATATTTGAGGAGAATCAGCGTTTATTTTTGGTGCAGGATTACGTGGAAGGGAAAACTTATCGGGAACTACTGCTCGATCGCCTTGACCGTGGCCGCACCTTCTTGGAAGCCGAAGTGCTGGTATTTATCCGGCAAATGCTGCCAGTGCTAGCTCACATCCACGCCCGCGGCATCATTCACCGGGACATCTCGCCAGAAAACATTATTCTCCGCGAAAACGACAAAATGCCCGTACTGATTGACTTTGGAGTAGTGAAAGAACTCGCCACCAAAGTGCAGTCTCCCGAAGGCACAGCCCACGCCACCACAGTCGGTAAAATCGGCTACGCACCCCTGGAACAGTTGCAAAGCGGGCGAGCCACAGCCAGCAGCGACCTCTACGCTTTAGCAGTAACGGCGATCGTGCTGCTGACAGGGAAAGAACCCCAGGAATTACTCGATCAAACCACTCTGCTGTGGAATTGGCAGCAGCGAGTGCAGGTGAGCACGGCTTTAGCTTTAGTCTTAAATCGGATGTTGAGTCGCACTCCAGTCGATCGCTATCAATCAGTCAGCGAAGTCGCCCAAGCACTAGACGGACAAATAAATCCCTATGCTAACCCCCAAACCGTAGCCCCCACTGGGCCACCGGTATCGTCCAATGTCTCCCAAGTAGCCACAGTAGCCGTGGGTAGACGGCCAGAGCCGATCGGTCAAAGTTCCCACCCCCAAAACCAGCCCAATCCAGTCATCGAGCCCCCCACCAGCTCTATTTGGGACAATCCCATGGCGGCGATCGGCATCGGTGCAGGTTTAGTCATCTTAACCGGCTTCGGTTCCTGGGCCTTAGTAGGTTCATTCCTCAACAATCAGCGCCCGCAGCCCACTCCAACGGAGGTGAACACAGAAACACCACTGCTACCATCTCCCACACCCAGAGTAACTCCCACACCAACCCCGGAACCGTCACCAGTACCCGATCCCGTGCCCGCACCAGTACCCGATCCCGTGCCCGCACCAGCACCAGATCCCGTGCCCGATCCGATACCAGAACCAGTACCCGATCCGATACCAGCCCCAACACCAGAACCAGTGCCAGAGCCGACACCAGCCCCAACACCAGAGCCCGTGCCCGCTCCGACACCAGCCCCAACTCTCACACCAAAACCGACTCCCACACCAAAACCGACTCCCGCACCAACTCCCACACCTTCGCCCTCGCCAGCACCCGCACCCGCACCCGCACCCGCGCCGGAACCCGCACCGTCGCCAGCACCCGCACCCGCACCCGCACCCGCGCCGGAACCCGCACCGTCGCCGGAACCAGCCCCGTCGCCCGCACCCGCACCGGAACCTGTCGAAAATCCCACTCAACCATCGCCTGCTCTGTAATTGATGATATTTGGTAGCCGAGCGATCGCTGTTAGCAAGGTAAATTTTCAGTTGCTTTTTTTAGGAATCAATAAATCTACAACTAGGGGCAAAAGATCCGACCATCATCATCAGTATTTTGGTGGTCGAAAGAATAGGGAAAAATATTTTTTAACGTTGGGATTTGATGAGAGATAGTCATTGAATTCGAGCGGGAGTAATTAGAGGGTAATTGAGACATAGGTCAAAATTTAATGAATACATGGTATCCTAGTTAGTAAATGATGAGACATGATTGCAACCTACTATACTCAATTTAATAAAAATTACCCCTTACCTATTAGCTATCCATGAACTCCCTGCTAATTACTGGAACTGATACCGACGCGGGCAAAACGGTTTTAACGAGTGCTCTGGCTGCTTATTGGCAAACCTATTTTGCCGATCGCACTTTGGGAATTACCAAGCTGTTGCAAACAGGAACAGGCGATCGCGAACACTACACCCGTTTATTTAACCTCGACCAATCCCCCCAAGAACTCAATCCACTGCACTTTGATGCGCCTCTAGCACCTCCAATCGCCGCCGAACGGGAGGGGAGACCTATTGAACTAGAAAAGGTGTGGACGACGCTACAAAGCCTCCAGCAGCGCAAAGACTTTGTGTTGGTGGAAGCTTTGGGAGGGCTGGGTTCCCCTGTAACGCGGGAACTGACGGTGGCGGATCTGGCGAGGGATTGGCGGCTCAGGGGGGTATTGGTGGTACCAGTCAAATTGGGGGCGATCGGGCAAGCTGTAGCTAATGTTGCCCTTGCCAGACAAAGTGGCTTTAAACTCAAAGGTATTGTCCTGAGCTGCGTTCAACCTGCTTCCGAGCAAGAAATTGCCGATTGGGCTCCGATCTACTTAATTGAGTCACTTACTCAAATACGTGTGTTGGGTATTTTGCCACATTTAGATGACCCCCATGACCTGACTAAACTAGCTAAAGCAGCGTCAGAATTAGATTTAGAACGATTATTACCTGGGCTAAACTTAATTCCTCAGATTGCTAAATAACGGTCTTGTAAACACCTCTCTTTTTCAATGTTCTCTTTCTCTGCGTACTCTGTACCCTCTGTGGTTCATTAAAGACTAAGATTTTATTTTAACCGCAGAGAGCGCAGAGAGCGCAGAGAGTGCTAAGAAGGAAAAGAGAGAGTTTTACAAATTATTTAACAGCTTGGCATCTAGAGCAGGTAAAGATTAAAATAAGTAGGCAAATAACAAGTAAGAAGCAACCAATAACATGATTTATACTTTGCCGAATTTAACTTCTGTCAATTTATCTAAATTGAGGCTGGAAATTAGAAATTTACAGCCTCAATTAGTGGAATGGCGTCGCCGTTTGCACCAAAAACCTGAGTTGAGTTTTGAGGAGAACTTAACGGCGGATTTTGTTTCCCAAAAGTTGCAGGAATGGGGTATTGAGCATCAAACTGCTATTGCTAAAACGGGGATTGTCGCTACTATAGACAGTGGCAAACCAGGGCCTGTTTTGGCAATTCGGGCTGATATGGATGCTTTGCCAATTCAAGAGGAAAATCAGGTTGATTATCGATCGCAACATAACGGCATTATGCACGCTTGTGGCCATGACGGACACACCGCGATCGCCCTCGGTACAGCCTGTTATCTCGCCCAGCACAAACACAGCTTTTGCGGCACTGTAAAAATCATCTTCCAGCCCGCCGAAGAAGGTCCAGGCGGCGCAAAGCCCATGATTGAAGCTGGAGTTTTAAAGCATCCTGACGTTGATGCGATCGTCGGCTTGCATTTGTGGAATAATCTGCCTTTAGGCACTGTAGGCGTCCGTAGTGGCCCGCTGATGGCCGCCGTGGAAATTTTTGATTGTACAATTTTGGGCAAAGGTGGACACGGTGCGATGCCGCATCAGACTGTAGATGCGATCGTAGTTGCAGCCCAAATAGTCAACGCTTTGCAGGCAATTGTAGCCCGGAATATCGATCCGATCGACTCCGCAGTAGTCACCGTCGGCAAATTCCACGCAGGCCAAACCCACAATGTCATTGCCGATACCGCTAAAATCGGAGGCACCGTCCGCTATTTCAATCCAGCATATCAAGGTTATTTTAACAATCGAATCGAACAAATAATTGCCGGAATTTGTCACAGCCACGGAGCAAATTATCAATTCGATTATTACTGGTTGTACCCCCCGGTCATCAACGATACCAAGATGGCTGAATTGGTGCGTAGCGTAGCAGAAACCGTGGTAGAAACTCCAGCCGGAATCGTGCCGGAATGTCAAACAATGGGCGGTGAAGATATGTCCTTCTTTTTGCAAGAAGTCCCCGGTTGCTATTTCTTTTTAGGTTCAGCTAATCAGGAGAAAAATTTAGCCTACCCCCATCATCACCCGCGATTTGATTTTGATGAAACTGCTTTGGGGATTGGTGTAGAAATGTTTGTGCGGTGCGTGGAAAAGTTTTGTGAACATCAATAATATCATTTCCGGTGGCATGGGAATGATTTCACCTTTCTCGAACACTCTTGACACAGAGTCATATCAATTCCGGTTGTATCGGAATGATTTAACCGCGAAGGCGCGTTCCCCGCAGGGGTTCCCGTAGGGTAGGACACGAAGGAAGAGAAGAGAGAGTTTAATACAGGACGGTGAAGAGAGGATTTGGTATCAGAGAATAGAGTTCTGAATAATTTCGATGCCACCGGATTTGATATTAGCTAGTTTGAAATATATTTTGCACCATCTTCTTATCTACCTTTGCCGCCGCTTTATCCAATTCTGCCATCTCGCCAGAGTCTAATTTCCACCCTAAAGCACCAATATTTTCCGCCGCCTGGGCCGCCGATTTCGCCCCCGGAATCGGAATAGTTTCTTTACTAATACACCAGTTAATCGCCACCTGGGAAATAGTCTTGTTTCTGGATGTCGCTATTTCTCGCAAACACTCCAAAAGCGATCGCATTCCTGGCAATATCTGTTTACACGCCAAACCTCGGATACCTTTAGGCAATACGCCATTCTCCGAGTATTTTCCCGTCAACAATCCCAAGGCTAGAGGACTATAAGCAATCAATTTTATTCCCAGTTCGTCACAAACTTCTTTTAATCCAAGTTCCGTAACTGGATAGGTAGAAAGTAACGAATATTGCACTTGCAAAGTAACAATAGGAATCTGGCGATCGCGAAATCTTTCATATACCCATTTTAAGCGTTTAGGCCCATAATTAGATAGACCTACTCCCTTCACCAAGCCTTGCTCGTAAAGGTCAGCCAAACCATCTAACAGAGCCCCTTCTTGCCAAGGAGCATAATTAGCTGTAGACCAGTGCATTTGCACCAAATCGACATTTTTCCCCAGGCGAGAAGCTGAGGCTTTACCAGCCGATATCATAGATTGTCGCGTCAATCTCCAAGGATAAGCAGCCAGTTTAGTCGCAATACAAATACTATCTTGATTTACACCTTGATAGGCTTGAGAAAACTGCCCTAAAAGCTGCTCGCTACGTCCATTTAATTTCCCAGTTCCATAGGAATCACCAGTATCAAATAAAGTGACACCATTACTCACACAAAGATTGAAAACGGCTTGCAATTGGGCATCCATACTTTCATCATAACCCCAGAGCAATCTGTTGCCCCAGGCCCAAGTGCCACAGCCCATTGTTGGTAAAAAAAGTTGTTGGTTTGTTTGCATTTTTGGTAAAATGATAAACACAGATCAAATCTCATTGGGTGCATCTGTGTTTGGCAAATATATTCGTAGGGGCGAAGCATGACCGCTGTAAATCTCTGGTGATCACTAATAAATTATCTGCGGTCATGCTTCGCCCTTACCAAATCAGGATGCTCCCATTTCATCCGCCTTCATCTGTGTTTATCTGCTGATATCTACGGTGAAAATTTCCGAATCTAACTATAGCAATCCTAAATCATTTGTGAATTTCTTACTCCCTCCCCTGATTCAAGGGGAGGGTTGGGGTGGGGTAAAAAATTTACGACTCATTTAGGATTGCTACAATTGGCTGTAACTGCCCTTCCAAGTCACAGTAAATCAGCCAAAACGACCGCTGACATATTCCATAGTGGAAACTTCCTTGGGATTTTGGAAAATCACCTCAGTCCTGTCGCACTCCACCAGATAGCCAAAGCGTTTGCCATCATCAGAAAGTTTAGCATTGAAAAAAGCAGTCAAGTCAGAAACACGAGAAGCCTGCTGCATATTGTGAGTCACAATCACAATGGTATACTGCTCTTTGAGTTCCCGCATCAACTCCTCAATTTTGATCGTAGAAATCGGATCGAGAGAAGCGCAAGGTTCATCCATTAATACTACATCAGGATTAATGGCGATCGCCCTAGCAATACACAAACGCTGCTGCTGGCCACCCGAAAGCGAAAAACCACTCTGCTTGAGTTTATCTTTTACCTCATCCCAAAGATAAGCTTGGCGCAGGGACTTTTCCACCAACTCATCCATATCGCCCTTATAGTTATTCACCCTCGCACCGTAAGCAATATTGTCATAAATCGACTTCGGGAAAGGATTCGGCTTTTGAAACACCATCCCAATCCGACGGCGCACCTCCACAGCATCAATATCAGGATCGTATAGATTTTGACCGTGATAATAAATTTGACCGTTTAAACGAAAACCATTAACCAAATCATTAAGACGATTAAAACATCGCAAAATTGTACTTTTTCCGCACCCAGACGGTCCGATAAAAGCAGTAATCCGATTTTTAGGAATCTCCATCGAAACATTTTTTACAGCTTGAAAACCGCCGTAAAAAATATTGATATTGTCTACCTGCAAAACCGTTTCCGTTTTCTCTTCCAACAATTCCATCATACAATTAATACTCCCATCAAATTTTACAAATGACCAATCATCAATCACTAATCACCAATCACCACTGACTAATAAACTTTTTGGCGAGTTGCCCAACGAGAAAGAATACTCGTCAGTAAAACCATGAACACCAAAATTAAAGAAGCCGCCCAAGCTAATTCTTTCTGTGCCTTAAACGGAACTGTTGCAAAGTTGTACACCAAAACCGAAAGGGAAGGAGTTGGCTTATCAAATCCTGCTGGCCAAAAAGGCGAATTTAACGCAGTGAAAATCAAAGGAGCCGTTTCTCCAGCAGCGCGGGCAATTGCCAGCGTTACACCAGTTAAAATAGCTGGAATAGCAGCAGGCAAAACCACCTGCAACACAGTTTGATAATTAGATGCACCCACACCAACCGAAGCCCATCTAATATCTTGAGGGACGATTTGTAAAGCTTCGTCAGTAGTTCGCACAATCGTCGGCAACATCAGCACTGCCAGCGCAGCACCGCCTGCAATTGCCGAAAAACCTCCCATATTCACCACAAACAAACCGTAGGCAAATACCCCCGCAATAATTGAAGGAACACCGCTGAGAACATTAGTAGCAAAACGCACCCAGCGAGCTATGGAGCCTTTGCTAAATTCAGACAAATAAACTGCTGCCAATACACCAAAAGGTACAGCAATCAGAGAAGCAATTCCCACGGTCATCAATGTACCGATAATTGCATTAGCAATACCGCCTCCCGATAGTCCTGGGGGCGGTGGTAGCTTAGTGAATAAGTCTAAATTCAGGCGATTGAAACCTTGTATAGTAACGTAGGAAAGCACTGCAAACAAAGGCAACAGAGTTATTGTTAAACAGGCTCCCGCTAATACAGTCATCGCTATATTGAACAGCGATAGGGGACTGTTTTTAACTTTTTTTAAATTACCTGTCTTCGAGGCAAAAGAATCAAGACCTTCGGAGGTTCTGTTTGACATAAATTAAAAATGTAGGGGGATTTGGCACCAATTTTTAGTTGTACTTGGCTCTAACTTGAGAAACAATCCACTCTGCCACAATATTAACAATCAGGGTCATAATAAACAAAATTAGCCCCGTGTACATCAGAGCTGCTACTTGCAACCCGGAAGCTTCGGCAAACTGATTTGCCATCAAAGAAGCTATAGTATTGGCAGGAGCTAGCACCGAAAGACTTAACTGATTGGAGTTGCCAATTAACAGAGTTGCAGCCATTGTTTCTCCCATCGCGCGTCCTAAACCGAGCATAATTCCGCCGACAATACCGGAGAAAGCAGCGGGTACGAGCACCCGAAAAATGGTTGTCCAACGAGTTGCTCCTAAACCTAAAGATGCTTGCCGCAATTCGGGAGGCAGACTTGCTAGAGAGTCACGGGAGATAGCAGTAATAATCGGCAAAGTCATGATTCCCAAAATTACTCCGGCGGGTAACATTCCGGGTCCCACTGGGGGGGTGCTAAAAATTGGTAGCCATCCGAAAGTGCCGTTGAGAAACTTGCCGAGGTTGGTAATAATGGGAATCAATACAGCAATTCCCCACAAACCGTAAACTACGCTAGGAATGGCGGCTAAAAGTTCTACCAAAAAAACCAAGGCTGTGCGGATTGGTAGGGGTAGAAAATCTTCGCTCAGGAAGATCGCAGTGCCTACTCCTAATGGTACTGCAATTAGGAGCGCGATCGCCGAACTGACAATTGTCCCGTAAATCATCGGCAGGGCACCGTACTCTTCTTTAACGGGATTCCAGCTACTGCTAAATAAAAATCCCAAACCGTACTGTTGAATCGCAGGTAATGCTCTGAAAGCAACTGTGAGTGCTATCACCAGCAAAATTACCCCAATTCCTATGCCCAAAATCCTAGTTAGCCAGATAAAGGCTTGGTCTAAGGATTTTTCTACTGGAGAGCGCGATCGGCTTTCCGATTGAGAGTTATTATCTGAAATCATAGACAAAACAACCAAGTCATAGTTTTGAAAAAAACAATTTTAGGAAAAAGTTAGCGGGAAGGAAGCAGAAAGAAAAAACATAAATAATATTCCACAGGAGTGGGTGGATTAATCGCCCTGACTTTTCCACAAATATTTCTGATGAAAATCGCTCCTTGTATTTGGAAAGAGGTAGATGGCGATTTACCGTTGGGTGGGGGCGGGTTTATGAGATTATCGATGTTAGGCTCATATTGTTGGTGAAACCCGCCCCTACAGAAATATCCCTCTTCCTTCTTCCTTCTTCCTTCTTCCTTCTTCCTTCAATCCCTATTTGGCAACCTCAATCTTGTAGTCGGCGCTGATGCCGTCAGCAGCCGCAGCTACTTTCTCTTTAACGCTTTGGGGCAGAGGAACGTAGCCCAATTCGGAACTAACTTTTTGACCTTCATTCAAGCCGTATTCCACCATAGCCTCGATCGCTTTGGCTTTGTTGGCATCCGCAACTGTTTTGGGGACTAGCATCCAAGTATAGGTGACAATTGGATAGGATTTAGCACCTTCTGGGTCTTCGATAAATGCTCGCAGATTTTCTGGCAGTGGAACTGTTGCTAGAGCTTCTGAAGCTGATTCGTCGTTAGGTACGACAAATGTACCTGCTTTGTTTTGCAAAGATGCAAATTTGAGATTGTTGTTTTTGGCGTAGCCGTATTCTACATAGCCAATGCCGCCGACGGTTTGCAGGACTTGGGCTGTGACACCTTCGTTGCCTTTTGCACCGACAAAGGTCCCTGTTTTGGACCACTCTACTGTTTTGCCGTCGCCTACTGTGCTTTTCCAGTCGGGGCTGATGGCACTCAGGTGTTTGGTGAAGACGGCGGTGGTACCGCTACCATCGGAACGGTGCACGACGGTAATGGCTTGGTCTGGTAATTTAGCACCAGGATTGGCTGCTGCTATTTTGGGATCGTTCCACTTGGTAATTTTACCAGCGAAGATTTCTGCGTAAACATCCCGTGGCAGTTTCAATTCGGGTACGTCTGGTAAGTTGTAGCCGATGACGATGCTGCCGGCTGTCATGGGCAACAGGATCACGCCTTTGTCTGCTGGAACTTTGGCGATTTCGTCGTCTTTCATGGCGGTGTCGCTGGCACCAAAGTCTACGGTGCCTTTGGTAAATTGTTCGACTCCGGCTCCGCTACCTACGGATTGATAGTTAATTTGTACTTTGGGGTTGATTTTGTTGAAGTCTTGAAACCAACGCTGGTACAGGGGAGCGGGGAATGATGCGCCGGCTGCGGTGAGGGCGACGTCTGAGGCTAGGGCGAGTTTGCTGGGAGTAGCAGTGCCGGTGGCTGCAACGGGGGAAGCGCCGGGACTGGCGGCGCTGTCACTGGGGCTGGGGCTACTGCTTGTGGTTGTGCTGCCACCACCACAGGCTGCTAAGCTGAGGGCGATCGCCATTGCTGAGATTGCGGTCGTCAGCCTGTGGGAATTAATCATGTTGATACGGAAAATCATGGGTGTAAAGTTTTAGACGCTACATAGGGGGTTGGGCCCTAGCATAGCGCTCGAAAGTAAAGCTTTGGTTAAGATTCTTTACATTTTACACTAAATTAAATTTTTAGTTCAAAACAAACTTGACAGTTTTGGAGCAATAAGATATTTGAAAGGGTGGGGACCGCAGCCATCGCTAGATTGCCGATCGCTAACCTGCCGCTACCCCCAAAATTCATAGTGAATTGTAAAATATCCCGGAGAGAGAACCAGAAAACCCTACAATGGTGGTTGTTTTCATAAGGTGCAAGAAATGGTGCAAGCGCCACTGCCAACATTTTCTCAGAGTTCGATCGACATGATGTCGGAGAAATTACCGCTGCAACTACAACTAGATAGCCTCGTAGATCGAATAGTTAAAGGATATCGGATAGGTAGAGACGAAGCCCTGGCTTTGACAGCCATCGAGGGCCAAGAAAATATTTTATTGTTGTGTTCGGCAGCCGATCGCGTGCGTCAAGCTTGCTGTGGCAATACGGTAGACTTGTGCAGCATCATTAATGTCAAATCTGGTAACTGTTCGGAAAATTGCGGTTTTTGCTCTCAGTCGGCTCACCATCCGGGAGAAAATGTCCCGATTTATGGCTTAAAAACCTCCGATGAGATTTTAGCGCAAGCCAAGGTGGCCGAGGAAGCCGGGGCGAAAAGATTTTGTCTGGTTTCTCAAGGGAAAGGGATTAAACATAACAGTCCGAAATCCTCGGAATTTGAGCAAATTCTTGATACAGTGCGCCGCATTATTCAGGAAACTAATGTTAAGCCTTGCTGCGCTTTGGGAGAAGTGACTGTCGAACAAGCTCAAGAATTGCGAGCGGCGGGAGTAACTCGCTACAATCACAATTTAGAAGCGTCTGAGCAGTTTTTTCCCAATATTGTGACAACTCACAAATGGAGCGATCGCACTGCTACGATTAAGAACTTAAAAGCAGCAGGCATTCAAGCTTGCAGCGGTGGCATTATCGGCATGGGCGAAAGTTGGCAAGATAGAATAGATTTAGCTTTGTCTTTGCGCGAGTTAGAGGTTGAGTCAGTACCGGTGAATTTGCTATCTGCTAGAAAGGGTACACCTTTGGGTGATTTACCTCCACTAGATCCTTACGAAGCATTAAAGGCGATCGCGATTTTTCGATTAATGCTTCCAGAGCAAATCATCCGTTATGCTGGAGGTAGAGAAGCCGTCATGGGAGAACTACAACACCTCGGCTTAAAAGCTGGAATTAATGCTATGTTAGTCGGACATTATCTGACTACTATGGGTCAACCCGCAGAGCAAGACCGAGCCATGCTTGAATCCCTCGGACTTCAAGGCGGCGAAGCACCAATTCCAGGCAGTTTTGAGGGTTAAATTTTGAATTTTGAGTTAAATTCATAATAGCCAGAACCCCAACTTCTTTAATAAGTTGGGGTTCTAACATATATCTGAGAAATGCTATATGTAACTGTCAACTGTCAACTGTCAACTGTCAACTGTCAACTGCTAAAATCGAATGCCTGTTCCCATAGAACTAATTTGGGCTTTTATTGGTTTACTCCTCACGATAGGAGGCGCGTTTTTTCCTGCCTTTGTTACTACTCCAATTGGGTTTTGGGACCAGCGAGGATTTCAGGCTTATTCTTTAGGAGTAAACTATCAAATTGGAGCCGTTTTGTTGGTAGGCTGCATGGGTGGCAAAAATGCTGCTGCTTTATCACAAATTGCCTATTTAATTTTAGGACTAACTTTGTGGCCTGTTTTTTCTCAAGGCGGCGGCATCGGCTATATTAAAGAACCTGCTTTTGGTTATTTACTGGGTTTTATTCCCGGTGCTTGGGTGTGTGGCTGGATGGCTTTTAAGGTGGCTTCGCGTCTGGAATCTATTGCTTTTAGTTGTTTGTGCGGCTTGTTTACAATTCATGCGATCGGCTTAACTTATCTGGTTTTAAGTCACTTGTTGGTGCTAGCCACCAGAACCACAAGTTTGTTTGAGCAAATCCTGAAATATTCAGTTTATCCTTTGCCGGGACAGTTGGCGGTAGTTTGTGCGATCGCATTACTGTCATTTGTTTTACGTCGAGTGATGTTTTATTAATGGTAAAATAATAGAAAATTGAGCCTATAGCCTAGGGCATAGGGAATTGGTAATTGTGCAAAATTGGGTTATACTGTCATTGCGAAACGGGAAAATAATCTCGCTGCGGTTGGGATTGCTTTCCTGCACTGCATCCTCCTCGCAATCACCCGCGAGATTTGAGTAAATTCTCCCATGCCCGATGCCCTATGTTCTACTTTCTAATTCATGCGTTTTAAAAAAAATCCCTGGTTCTGGGTTGCTGCTATTATCAGTCTAGTTTTAGACCATCTGACTAAATTTTGGGTGGTGCAAAATTTTGAATTGGCTGTTCCTCCGCAAACACAGCCACTGTTACCGGGCGTGTTTCACTTCACTTATGTTGTTAATACGGGTGCGGCTTTTAGTTTGTTTAGCAATGGTGGCGCGATTTGGTTGCGCTGGCTGTCTTTGGGCGTTAGTGTGGGATTGATGGTACTCGCTTGGTTCGGACCACGAATTAATCGCTGGGAACAAGCTGGCTATGGCTTGATTTTGGGCGGCGCACTGGGAAATGGGATCGATCGATTTGTGTCGGGGTATGTGGTGGATTTTCTCGATTTTCGCTTGATTCGGTTCCCAATTTTTAATCTGGCTGATGTTTTTATTAATGCTGGAATTATCTGTTTGTTAATTGCCACTTTCCACAGTCCACCTCCTCGAAAAAAGGACGAAAAAGATTATATTTCCGAAAATACTTGAATAAGTGAATCAATTAGACACCTCCAATAATTACTAATGACTTCTAATCCCTTTGTTGAAGAACGCTTGCTATTTGCCCCAGCAACCCCCGATGTTGGCGCTATCCAGACGATTTTTGCTTTTCCCAACGAGTACACAGTTGGTATTACCAGTCTGGGCTATCAAATAGTGTGGGCAACTTTGGCACTGCGCCCAGATATTGAAGTTGGTCGTTTATTTACTGATATCCACGAATCACTTCCGAGAACTCCAGAATTACTGGGATTTTCTTTTTCTTGGGAACTCGATTATGTGAATATTCTCAATTTATTGGAATCTCTAGAAGTTCCAATTTGGGCAACTAAACGAACAGATAGTCATCCTATAGTCTTTGGTGGTGGTCCGGTTTTTACAGCCAACCCCGAACCTTTCGCTGATTTTTTTGATGTGATTTTGCTCGGAGATGGCGAAAATCTAATTGATAATTTTATAAATGCTTTTAAAGAAGTTCGTACCGCTGACAGAAAAACTAAATTGCGCCATTTAGCCCAAGTTCCGGGAGTGTATGTTCCCAGTTTGTACGAAGTGACTTATCTGGATGCCGCGGAGGGTATTCAATCAATTCATCCCATCGATCCAGCAATTCCCAGTGTGGTTGAAAAACAGACTTATCGTGGCAATACTTTATCGGCTTCTACTGTGGTGACATCCAAGGCTGCTTGGGAAAATATTTACATGGTGGAAGTGGTTCGGAGTTGTCCAGAAATGTGCCGCTTCTGTTTGGCAAGTTATCTGACTTTACCTTTTAGAACTGCGAGTTTAGAGGCTTCTTTAATTCCGGCAATAGACCGCGGTTTAGCTGTGACAAATCGGTTGGGTTTGTTGGGTGCTTCCGTGACTCAGCACCCGGAATTTGAAGTTTTATTAGATTATTTAAATCAGCCTAAATACGATGGTGTACGGCTTAGTCTTGCTTCAGTCCGTACCAACACGGTGACGGTGAAACTCGCTGAAATTTTGACCAAAAGAGACAGCAAATCTGTGACGATTGCGGTGGAAAGTGGCAGCGATCGCCTCCGCAAAATTGTTAATAAAAAGCTCACCAATGAGGAAATTATTCAAGCTGCTATCAATGCTAAAACAGGGGGGTTAAAGGGCATTAAACTCTACGGCATGGCGGGAATACCGGGGGAAGAAATGGAGGATTTAGAGGCGACTGTAGCCATGCTGCGGGCTGTCAAAAAAGCTGCTCCCGGTTTGCGCTTAACTTTTGGTTGCAGTACCTTTGTTCCGAAATCTCACACTCCTTTTCAGTGGTTTGGAGTCAATAAAGATGCAGAAAAAAGATTGAAGTTTTTAGATAAAGAATTGCGGAAGTTAGGTTTAGAATTTAGACCGGAAAGCTATAACTGGTCGGTGATTCAGGGTTTGTTATCGAAGGGCGATCGACGCTTGTCTAAGCTGTTAGAATTAGTGCGGCATTACGGCGATACATTGGGCAGTTATCGGCGGGCTTTTAAGGAATTGCGGGGACATTTGCCGGACATGGATTTTTATGTTTTCCAGGAGTGGGAATTGGATCGGGTTTTGCCTTGGAGTCACTTGCAAGGACCGCTGCCCGAAGCGACTTTGAAGAAGCATTTAGCTGAGGCGATGACTCATACAAAAGGATATGAAAATTCACTAATTCACGTTTAGTAAATTAGATTATAATAGTCTCATGCGTGTCATTAGCCGAAAACGACTAAAATAATTTTGGGAAACACACCCCAATGCTGAAATAAGTTTGTTGCTGTGGTATCAGCGTAGTTGTGATGCTGAATGGCAAAGTTTAGTAGATATGCGTAAGGTATTTCCTTCGGCTGACTTAGTAGATTATGCAAATTATGAGTCCGCCTTGGCAACCAGTTTAAGATAAGATGAGGAGCGACATACTATCATACAATTATGCCAGAAGTCCAACCGAAAGAAATTCAACGTTATACTACGCCAGATAACAAAGTGCCTTTCGAGGAATGGTTTAATTTTCTCCGAGATGGCAAAGCAAAAGCTAGAATTAAGTTGAGATTAGACAGAGTTCAACTCGGCAATCTCGGAGATTATCGATTTGTTGGAGAGGGACTGTATGAATTAAAAATAGATTATGGCCCTGGATACCGAATCTATTTCGGACAAGTCGGCACAACTATTATCCTACTTTTAATCGGTGGGGATAAAAGCACTCAAGACCGAGACCTAGGGCAAGCTATCAAATACTGGACAGATTATAAGAGTGAAGATAATGCCTAAAAGTTTACCTTACCATCCTTTTTTAATAGAGTCTCTCAAAAACCCAATAGACTCTGCTATGTATCTAGAGGCTTTGTTTGAAGAAGAAAACCCCGAAACAGAACTTCTCAAAATGGTACTTAGCAATGTAGCAGAAGCTCTCGGTCAATCAAAAATGACTCCAGAACAATATGAATTGCACTTAAAAAAACTGGATGAATTGCTGTCTGAACAAGGAAGTGATGCGATTTATAGTTTGGGAACTTGGCTAAAAGCTCTGGGATTGAAACTAACTGTTGCTGTTTGTACTGAGACAGAGGATAATGATGTAAATGCTGATATTCCAGCGCAATTAACTGTTTAGTAAGATTTGAATAATGCCTAATTTTCGATATTCATCGCTAATTGATGCGACGGTTGAAAGTGTCTGGAACTTTCACGAAAGACCGGATATTTTGCAAAGATTAACTCCGCCTTGGCAACCGGTGACAATCATTCGCCGGGAGGGCGGACTTGGTGTGGGTGCTGTATCGGAATTTCGTCTTTCATTGGGGCCGATTCCGGTAAAGTGGGTGGCGACTCACACTGAATGCCAACAGTATAGGTTGTTTGTTGACGAACAAACTGAGGGACTGATGGCCAGTTGGATTCATCGACACGAGTTTACCACAGAAAATGGTAAAACTAGATTGACAGATGCGATCGCCTTTTCGATACCCGGTGGCCCGATGGTCGATCTATTATTAGGTTGGTGGGTGGAAATGCGACTAACAGATATGTTTCGTTACCGCCACGAAGTTACTAAGAAAGAGTGCGAAAAAGATGCAAACAACGGCTGAATATTACTGTGCTTTTTGCGGCGAACCTAGTACAACTTTTGTGGATATTAGTGGGGGAATGGAGCAATCATATATTGAAGATTGTCAAGTTTGCTGTCGCCCGAATGTTCTGTATATCAGAATAGATGAAGATACCCTTGATATTGAAATAGACACTGACTATCAAGAATAAGTGACTATAAAAATGTATGAATTTGATTTGAACTTGACTTGGTGGAATTCATCAATTTAGAAGCTGCTGCTTCTACGAAAGCGCGAAAAATTCGAGAGTTTATCAAACATTTTGGGGACATTTCCGGGTGCCATTGAATTGCAATCATCCAGGGGTGATTTTGATACTCCATTCCTTCTACCAAAGTGTCTGATGCCTCGGCTACAATTCGCCAATCGGATGTTACTTTCCGCACAGCTTGATGATGCCAAGAAACAACGGTTGTGGAAGTTGTTCCCATAATTTTTGCTAGCCGACTGTTGGGTTCAATTTCAATGCTATGCTCGATCGCACGAGGGGGAATTCCCGCTCCATGACTCACTTCATCTCCGTAAGCATGGGGTACGTGAGTCACCAAACTACCACCGCTAGCTACATTCAGCATTTGCATTCCCCGACAAACTCCCAAAACAGGTATGTCAGCTTTGAAAGCTAGTTTGGCTAAGGCTAGTTCAAAGTTATCACGTTCTGCATCGATCGCATAAACTGTGCGATCGATCGCACCGCCATAAAGTTCTGGATTAATATCTCCGCCACCGGAAAAAATTAAACCATCTACTACATCAAAAATACTAGCTGGATTTAATTGATTGGGCGGTAGTAAAATCGGGATGCCGCCAGCCGCTTGCACTGCATCAATATAAGATCCATTTAAGCGATATTCGCCTGCTTGACAGCGGTTATAGGTGGTGATACCAACGATGGGAAATTTTTTCATGTTGTGGAACAGGCCAGAAAGCCTGTTTCTAGTATGATGACATAGAGTCCTAAAGTAAACTGATAATTGTCAGCCCTGCTGTCTAATTTGTAACAGTTTGCACTGTATTTTCCGGCAAAGACTGGCGCGTAGACAAATAAACTAGGGGGCCAAACAAAGGAACTAATGTTACCGCCCAAAAAACTGTGCTATTTTGCATTCCTCGGCGCGCCATGTCATCTCCCAGCAAGGCGGGAAATAACAGGGAAAGCATACAAAAATCTAAACTCATTACATGAATAAAGCGGCTAGTCTGCCATTGGCTAATAAAATCTGACCAATCGCCTGTTGTCAACCCAAAGGCAACTAAACCAGCAGCGCCTAATGTTAATATAATTCCCGTAAACCGGGAGTCTAATACCTTTAAAAAAGTATTTTTATTACCAGGAAATTCAGGATTTGGTTGCCGTAGGGCTAAATAAGGCAATAAGGCAAATGCACCGACACCAAAGGATAAAATGGCAAATAACCAGGCTGGTATTTTTTGTCCTCTACCGTCAGCAAATAAGACGCAACTATAGATGATTGGCCACACGCCCATGATATTGAACAAGGCGACAATTAAAGGGTTAATTTCTGCTATTTTTCCGGTGGAAAGATTGGTAATTAAGGTCAATGTTTCGGGGCTGTCGGGAGGTGCAAATACAAAAGCGTAGGTGCTAAAGGCAATCCAAATCAGCCAAAAACCAATTTTTCTGAACATATTTAGTCTTTACTCCTTTCTGCGGTTACTACTATCATAAATCAGAATACTCCTATTTTTCAATTTGGGGCTAGTGGGATATTCTTTTTTTTTAGGTTAGCGGAATTACCCCGATCGCCTTTTTGCCCAAATACTAATTTTTATGCTTAAATTTTTGCATAAATTGGCGATCGATCCAATCTTTCCAGTACCAGAGTAGCCTGGATTCCCACATCAAAGAGCCGCGAGAGGCGATCGCCTTTTTATTCCCAGTACCAATTAGCCCTAAATATTGGGCTTGTGGTGCAAAGGGTTTTAGCGGTTGGGCTAACAAAAATTGCTGCAAATTTTCAAATAAAGGCGGGCCCTGGCGCACCGCAAATACTCCTGCTTTGGGGCGCGGATAATTAATCATCGTGCAGATATCCCCAGCGGCAAATACATGAGGGTGAGACACAGATTGCAAGTAATCATTGACTTGGATAAACCCGTTGGAGTCCGTGGCTAAACCCGATGTTTTTATCCAATTAGCTGCGGAGGCTTGTGTCACCCAAAAAATACGATTTACGTCTAATCTTAATCCGGATTCACAGGCAATTTCGTAATTGGGTATGTGGCATTCTGAACTTTTATTTTTGTCAATTATTTTGGTGTTTTTGATACCCACCACTTTTTCCATTAAGTGCAGTTTGATACCGCTATTAATGATAATCTTTTTGAGGCGATGACGTACTCTTTGGTTGTGTTGTGGCATTAATTCCGCACCGCTGTGAACCAAGTTAATTTGATAATTATCGGTTTTTCGAGCCAGACGAGATTGCATATTTAATGCTAATTCTACACCGCCTGCACCACCACCCACAATGGCAATATTCAAGGGTTTATTTAGATAATTTGCTGGGGATGTAATTAACTGATTCCAGTTAGCTAAAAACTCCGGGACTGGTTTAGCTGGAATTGCATATTCGTTAGCACCAGGTACGGATAAAGTCGCGGGAGTGCTGCCGATATCGATCGAAAGCAAGTCAAAACTAACGGGGGGGCTATTTTGACAAATTACTTGATTTTTGTTAAAGTCGATCGCGATCGCCCGATCGACCAATATCTCGCACTGAGTAAATTCACAGAGAGAACGCAAATCGATGTGACATTCATCATAACTGTAAAAACCCGCAATGTGTCCCGGTAGCATCCCCGAATAGGGTGCGTACAGCACGTCGGTAATCAGAGTCAAATGCACTCCCGACAGCGGTTTCATGCCGAACATTTTCAATACAATAGCATGACTATGACCGCCACCAATTAAAACTAAATGTTGTGGCATGGATATTTCATGTATCAATATTAGACATCTCCCATAATTATTGTGAGGAGTAGGGTTAGACATCCAGCCAGCCCTTGACAGCCTTTTTGGGACAAGTATATTATAGTTGCCCAAAGTGCGATCGCATCGAAGCGATTCCCCCATTTCACTCAACCAATTAGCAAATTAGCACAAATGGTTGTAGACTGTAGAACGACTAAATTTAATGAGCAAATTATGCCAGGGTGTGTTTCGATAACCGTCTCCAGAAAAGCCTGTCAATGGCTGGCTTTCGGGCTTACCCCACCATCATTTTTGGAGATGTCTAAGAGCAAACTCACCATTTAACACTATGACATTAGGCATCATTCCTCGCGGTTGGCTGCGATCGATTAAACCTATTCTCCCGCTTTTATTTGCCATCTCCTTCATGATAGCACTGCTAGCGAACAACTTGATTCCGGCGATCGCCCAGCAACCACGTCAGGAAATTCGCGGAGTTTGGATGACAACAAACGACAAAGACATCCTCAGAGAAAGGCGCAAAGTAACAGAAGCAGTAACCAAACTCAAACAGTTAAATTTCAACACTATTTATCCCGTAATTTGGAATTCTGGCTATGTGATGTATCCTAGTCCTGTCGCCCAGCAAAGAGATATTCAACCCTTTGTGTACAGAGGCTTAGACGGACAAGATATGCTAGCAGATTTAATCCAGCAATCTCATCGCCAAGGATTGCTAGTAATTCCGTGGTTTGAGTTTGGTTTCATGGCTCCTCCCACCTCAGAATTAGCCTTAAATAATCCCGATTGGCTAACACAAAAACAAGACGGAACCCAGACATCTAACGGTGCGGGTGGCGAAGTAGTTTGGTTAAACCCTTTTCATCCCGAAGTGCAGCAATTCATTACCGAACTCGTACTAGAAGTCACTACTAAATATAATGCTGATGGCATTCAATTTGACGATCACATGAGTTTGCCATCGGAATTTGGTTACGATGCCTACACCGTTGCACTGTATACTAAAGAAACCAAAAAAGCTCCCCCAACCGATTTTCAAGATCCAGCTTGGGTGCAATGGCGAGCTAATAAAATTACGGCATTTATGTCGAAACTAAATCAAGCTGTAAAAGCAGTAAAACCCAATGCAATTTTCTCCATTTCTCCCAATTACTACGATTTTGCTTACAAGCATCACCTGCAAGATTGGCTAGCTTGGGTACGGTTAGATATTGCCGACGAGCTAATTGTGCAAGTTTACCGCCCCGATTTAGCATCGTTTATTAACAAAATCAATCGTCCAGAAATGCAAGAAACCAAGCAAAAAATTCCCACAGGAGTTGGGATTATGACAGGTTTAAGAAATCGCCCAGTTCCCATGCACCAAATTCAATCTCAGGTGCGAGCAGTCCAAGAATACGGCTTAGGTGTGGCTTTTTTTTACTACGAAAGTTTGTGGGAATTAACACCGGAATCTCTTGAAGAGCGCTTGTCAAAATTTCAAACTTTCTTCCCATTTTCAGCATTCCGAACAGCTATACAAATACCCAGACGGGCGGCTACTTTTCCGCCGCCACCACCAAAACCTGAACCAAAAAAACAGCCAGAAAGCCCTAAAAACAATACTCAACCTTTAGCATCTCCAACTACTCAAAGAAACTAAAATTTTCCCATCAAGTAGTAAGTAGAAGCAAGAAGGAAGAATGCAAAAAATATTTTATATTAAATATAAAATATATACCACGTCAAAACCCATTACTTCCTCATCATATAGCAATCCTTGCAGGAGTCGTAAAGTTTTTACCCCACCCCAACCCTCCCCTTAGTAAGGGGAGGGGGTAAGAGAGAAATTTCACAAATGATTTAGGATTGCTATAGTTAATAATCTTAGCTTTGGGAATAGCTGTGTTAAAATATAGGTAAAGGATTGGTTGAAGTAATAATGAAACGGGAAAATGTATTAGCAATTTTAGCCGCCCATAAGGATAAATTAAAAGGCTTGGGGGTAAAATCTTTAGATTTGTTTGGTTCGGTGGCGCGGGATGAAGCGCGATCGGATAGTGATGTAGACTTTTTAGTAGATTTTTCGATAGAAGCAAGTTTATTTGACTTGTTTCGGGTGCAGCACTATTTAGAAGATATACTAGGGTGTGCTGTAGATTTAGGAACGGAGGATGCTTTGAGGGAGCATTTGCGGGAACCTGTGCTCAAGGAGGCGATTCGTGCCTTCTAGAGAGTGGTGGCTGCGAGTTGAGGATATTGTGAATGCGATCGCTGACATTCAGGCTTCTACTGCTGGGATGAGTTTTGAAGATTTCCGGCAAATTGAAAAAATTATCCTGCAAGGGATTCTTTATAACTTGATTATTATTGGTGAAGCTTCTGTTAATGTCAATGATGGAATTAAGCCTCGTTATCCGCAGATTCCTTGGCGTTTGATGGGTGATATGAGAAATGTGATGGCTCACGAATATTTTCAAGTAAATCAGAGATTAGTCTGGAATACGATTGAAAATCATTTACCTCCTTTATACCAATTTAATGGGTCGTTGCACAGATCTCGATCCCCCTCGCATCCCCACCCCCCCCTGCCCCCCCCAAGGGGGGATGGGGGAAGGGGGACTTTGAGAAGAATCTTGTCCCCCCCTTATTAAGGGGGGCTAGGGCGTGTTTTCAAACTACTCCTTAAGATTTAGATCCCCCTAAATCCCCCTTAAAAAGGGGGACTTAAAGACTCTTTCCCCCCCCTTTTTAAGGGGGGCTGGGGGGATCTTTGGGGAGAGAAAACACGCCCTAGGGCGTGTTTTCTTGCCTGATCCATCAGATCCTGATCCCCCTCGCATCCCCCTTAAGAAGGGGGACGAAAGAGCTTCTTTCTCCCCCCTTTTTAAGGGGGGTTGGGGGGGATCTCCGGGGAGAGAAAACACGCCCTAGGGGGGATCAGATTCTATGCAGCCTCATAAAAAATTGGTATTAGTGCCGTTGTTACAGAAGTTATTAGCACGGGAAATGACGGGAGATTAAGGGCGATCGCACTTTTGGACATCAAGGGCGATCGCACTTTTGGAGATGAAGGGCGATCGGGTTATCTATAGCTTCAACACGGCTGATTTTTGTCACCTATTACCAATAGAACTAGGAACAATATGAGAACGCAGCCACTCAGTAAATTCATCGCGGGCGATCGCGCTTGATGCGACTTGTAATATAATTGGTTCTTGCTCTTCCACAGGTGAAGAAATCTCAAATCCATTCAAGATCAGAAAAACTTCCATTGCTGCGTGACCGATGCGTTTGTTACCATCTAAGAAAGGATGATTTTTAATCAAAGCAAATCCAAGAGCGGAAGCTTTTTCGACAATAGTTGGGTAAAGTTCTTCCCCGCCAAAAGTCATGCGCGGCTGAGCTAAAGCCGACTCTAAGGCTCCTAAATTAGCGATGCCAAATGCTCCGCCAGATTCCTCGATAATGCGCTGATAAAGTTCTAAAATTTCTGTTAAAGTTAGATAGCGCATTAGGCGAGTTTTTGGTAGAGTTCAGCATTCTTTTTGAGGACGTATTCCATAGCGTTGTGAAAGGATGCTTCTGGTGGTGCGAGCAAGTTTTCAGCACCGGCAAGCAGTAATTCTTCTAGGGAAATGCCGAGGCGATTGGCGGTTTCTTGGAGCTTGTGCAGGCGATCGTCTGAAATGGTGATGGTAATGGTTTGCATTCTGTTTGTGGCTGTGACGATACCCTGAGTGTAGCACGTCAAATGTCTATGGGAGTCCAGAAACCGGGTTTTTTACGAAATACTTGGTTACACACGGTAAATTCGGTAAAAAACCCGGTTTCTTTGTCAGAGTGCGTCGAGGACTGTTTAAATCGAGATAAATACTAAAGAGTTATGGAAGTGAGATTAAGGGCGATCGGACTTATATCTGATAAATTTTTGTAGGGGCGGGTTCACCAACAATATCTAACAAGTACCAACAATCTCAATAAACCCGCCCCCACCCAACAGTAAATCGCAATCTACCTCTTTATTGATATAGTTATTCATCAGGGGCAATCGCTCTTAAGGGGATGAAGGGCGATCGCACTTAACTAACAAATAGCCGAAGCAGGCGCAATTTCGCGGAGTGGCATCAGGAATTCTTGCTTTTCGACCGGGGTGATATAGCCGCCATTTAGAGCCATTTCCATGAGTTGTTCGACAAATCCCTTTAACTCTGTTATAACTTGAGTTTTATTCAGTTCAAAGTGTTGATTTCTGGATTTTAGGGTAAACTGGTTTGGAGATAAATATCCAAATTCTTTGAAATTACAGCTAATTTTATCGTTGGTTAAGGGCTGCAATTCAAGAGTAAGACAAACACTTTCAACAAATTCTATTTTGATGGGTTTCCCTTGGGATAACTCACTAAGTTTTTTGGGGAGTTCATCTTCTAGGAGCATACAAATATCGGGGTCTAAAAAAACGTTTAGTTTTTCTTCACCGATTTCTATTGATACTAGATGGTCACATTCAAAGCAAAATAGTTTCAGACCTAATTCAAAATGCGAAAGTTCTCCTAATGAGTCATCTGGTGGATCGGCATATTGTTCGCCATTAGGTGCTTCTAGTTGGATTGTAAAATTGCTATAGTTATTCATCTTCATCGCTCCTATCTAATGAGGACAGCGTAGCATCATTCAGAACAGGATAAGCAGATTTGAATGTTCCATCTGGTTTCCTTCTAATAAAAGCATGGGTAACATTTTCAATTATTGTTCCATCGGGGTAGTGAACTTTCCCAATAGAACGCTTGAAATTTAAAATGTAACGACCGGGATATTTCGGTGTAGCTTGTTCAGCTTTTACCCAGTCTTGAGCATTTAGCCATTGACCTTGAGGCTGATTTTTGGATGCTGCCCTGCCTCTAAAATTAAGGGGTTTCAGTTTTGGGCCATGATGGCGATCGATATGGTCGTAGGCTTTGATGGATTTTGGATTATGCCACTGAGGTTCGATTCCACTTCCTGTCCAGTCACAACCACTTCCTACTTCTATCGTTTGGTCTATTATATCCTGTTCTATAACTTCTGGAGTATCTTCAGAAGTATCTATGCCATTATTCAAAATAAGTGGTTTACTCCTAAATGGTATTTGATTGATGATTATACCATTAACTAATTTTAGGATGGCGATCGCACTTTTGGGCATTAAGGGCGATCGTGCTTGTGAAAATGAAGAGCGATCGTGCTTGTGAAAATGAAGAGCGATCGCGCTTTTGGAGATTAAGGGCGATCGCAGTTATCGCTCTCCGAGAATTGCTCTTTCCTTATACCGCTCAAGCCTCAGAAAGACTAGGCAATATGACAGCAGTTTGAGCAACGATTTTGTCGAAAACTGTTTTTTGTGATAAGCTGTCCTTCGAGCAAATCTTGACTTTTTCTAGTAAAGATGAATAATCCTCTTCGGAAGTTATTGGACTAGCCATTCCTTTGAGCTTGGCTTCATAGAACTGGCAAGCTGTATAGCCTACTAGATTGAATACGAATACATTAGTGGAAGCGCTAATTGTCCAGTTAGCAATTGGAGTATGTTTGAACAAAAATCCTAGACCTAGTTGGGTAGCTTCTGTACCACTAAGAGCGAGACTAAAAATTCCTAAAAGTTCTGTTTGACGTGCTGGATCGTCGATATCGTCAAATCCATACACAACTGAAATCTGATAGCAAAGTTCTACCAATAGTAAGCTGCTATTATAAAAATCAACTAATGCTGTAGCTGGTGCAGCTAAACCACCACTTATTATCGTGGCTCCCACACCCAATGCTGCTACCGCTGTTGAAAAAATTGCTTTTTCCTGAATGAGACGATTGGCAATCTGGCTAGGTTTTTCGCTAGGATAAACTGCTTTTAGCTTTTTAACAGTATCCTTAGCTTTATCCAGGTCAACGCCTTGGGTAAGATTATAGAATAGGCGATCACGCCAAGTTGTATCCCATAAAGTCATTATTGTATTCCTGAGAGAGGCTGGTATCTTACCTACTCCCTTAGTTGCTTCATTAAGCAAATGAGATACATTTTTAGTTGTATCTCCTACCCCTCCTCCTACAGTTTGAGTCCCTTTTTCTATTGTTATTTGACAATCTTTCAAGAAGCTATTTAATATTTCAATGTCTTTGGCTGATTTTTTGTCAATAGCTTTTTTAGCGTCGATCACAAAATTCAGCAAGCCCATGATACTTTCTGCCGCCGATTGATTGGGTGTTGAAGCTTTATCTACTTTTCCGCCCATGATACTTTCTGCCGCCGATTGATTGGGTGTTGAAGCTTTATCTACTTTTCCGCCCATGATACTTTCTGCCGCCGATTGATTGGGTGTTGGAGCTTTATCTACTTTTTCGCCCAGATTTGATGGGTTCTCACCTAGCTTACAGAACTTTATCTTTGGTTCAAATCCCAAGGCAGTGTGAACTTTATTAACAATCAAATTCCACTCTTCATCGTTGGGTTCTTGATAACCTTGAAGAGTCACCTCCCTTCCTTTGACTGTTGCAGAAATCGAACCGCCTGTATAAGCCCATCGGGGATAAAGGGCTATGTGTATCTTCGATACATATTGTTGATCTGAATTCATTGCTAAAAATCCTTGACGATGAATATCTGTTTCTTAGGAAATATAGGCAATTAATGCTAATAATTGACAAGGAAAGTTATCTGACGGATTCAATAGCCCTCCTCGGTTTGACTTTTTCCTCAGTTTAGTGAGATCGCTTTAAGCAGAGCTAGGCGCTTTGGGGGATGAGGAGGCGATAAACGGTTACGCAACACTTCTGGGGTATCATCAGTACGCCCCTCTTTGATAGCCCGTTTTTTCAGTCGTTCGACTAAAACGTTCTCCGGCACCTCAAAACTAATCACACAGTTAAGCGAGAAAATTACCAAAATTTAGCCCTAATCCCTGTCGTAACACTAACTGTAATCAGTAATCACTCAAAAGCCCCGCCACAAAGGTTTTAACCTGTGACTCGCACCACTTAAACTTGAGCTTTCAAGTATATTAAGCCAAATAACACCGAGCATACACTTACATACATCAGGAATTATGTTAGACTTCCATCAGGAACTTCACACGCATCTATTTATGGCATCCACAAACGATCGCTTCGTCGAAGCAGAAAGCCGCTGGGACCTAAAAACTCTGTACGCAGACTTAGCCGCCGTTAAGGGAAAGCCTCTCACTCCCGTCGAAAAGCTGCATCTGCGGGGGTTGCTTTGTGGCAACAGTCCCGCTGAAATCGCCGAAAAGCTGCAAAAAAATCCCAAAGGTGTGGAAACTGACCTGTGTGCCACTATTTATAGATACGTTAAAGGCTTTGTGGGTAAAGGGATTGAAAAGATCGAAAATTGGAGAAATATTGCTGAATGGCTTGAGGATGCTGGATATAAAACTCGGTCGTCTGCTAAATTCCCAACCAAAGACTTATTACCAGACAAGAGTATAGTTAATATAAGTAATATAACTATTGAAAAAAATCAAATAGTAATTGTTTTTAAAGTGCAAATACCTACTTCACCAGATTCAGAACTCTCAATAGAAAATCTAGACATCAACGATAACAACGCTAACTAAAATTTTGCCACAATTCAACTGATTGGTAGGGTGAAGCGACTAAAATCAGGAAGGGCGATCGCACTTCATATTTTTATTATGCTATGACTATTCAATGAGAGTGTCAGTGATTTTGATAGTGCGCGTGTGGCCAGAAACCGGGTTTTTACCATAGACTTGGTGAGAGTGCGAAGATTCGGGGAAAAACCCGGTTTCTTTGGTTGTGCGAGTGTCCAGAAGCCTCGGTTAGCTTCATAGTCCAACCGGGGTTGAAACCCCTGTCTCATAGCGAAAGTCCTCTAAAGAGGACTAAAGAGTTTTTGATTTTTATTTCAGTTTTTCAGTCGGTTTCAACCGACTTTCGCTATTAGCCAGGGGTTTCAACCCCGGTTGGGTCTGTGCGACACCACCGACAGACATCGATGAGTAAATCTCATTTTCTGGGACAGATAGTACGAGAAATCCCTCTCTATTATTCTCCCATTTCAAGTTATTTTTAATCTGACCAATGCACTCACTAACATTTTGTTCGTATAGACTATCTAGGCGATCGCAGTGCCATTCAAATACCACAACCCATTGAGGTTGTTCAGTCAGAATCAACTTGAGAAAATCATCAAAACTTTTGCCTTCCCAATCTATCTGCTCACCATTCACCTCGGATTCTAACAAGTCCAATCCTTTCCCTTGCACCGAAAAGTTCACCCATTGCAGATTTTCGTAAGCGGGGGGTAAGCGCTTGATTATATGGGCTGGAATTTCCCGTTCTACTAATTTTATATATTTGCCCCAAACGTAATACTTTTCACCTTGGGGATATTCTATGCCACCCCAAGTAAAAGTTTCCTGATGAACTTCTAAATAATCAAGAGTTTGTCTTGTCGAAAGTAATATTTCAAAACAAGCATCCATAATTTCTCCTTTAGTTAATCAACATCTCTGCAATACCACCAAAATTGTTGCACTTGGATTTGCTCGATATCCTCCTAGATGTACGATAGCTTATCTACTTCCTTATCGCTCTAACCCAAAATAAAATCAACGCTTACTTCAAACTCAGGAAAAGCTAGCGGCGCAACCATTTCTCCCCGCTCAAACTTTTGCATTGAAGTATAGCCATTAGCCGTCGGATAACGGTAAACTTCTAAACAATTCACATCCAGATCCCACAACCATACTTCCTGAATACCAGAACGAGCATAGTTAGGAACTTTCACATCGCGATCGAAACCAACAGTGCTATCAGAAACCTCCACTAACAACAAAACTTCCGATGGTACTGGATGTGCAGTAGCGTAGTAGTCAGCGCGAGGTTGCAGCAATACAACATCCGGTTGAGGTTCAGTTTTTTCTGTTAACTGGATCGGGTCTTGAGCGCCTATAATCGCACGTCTTCTCTCCAAATCAGAGAACACAGCGATCAGACGCTTAACCGAACTTGCATGACGAGTACCAATTGCAGCCATCTGAACAATTTCTCCTTCTATCAATTCCACTCGGTCATCTTCACCCAAAATGCCAGCCTCACCCATTAGGTGATATTCTTGCACTGTAAATAGCCGTCTTTGCATCTGAACAGACATAACTATTCTCCTTATTCGGCAGTTGTATAAACTTTATCATTGTTGCCAGTAAGATTCTACCTACTGGCCGATCGCCCTAACTCAATCACAATCCACTAATTACTCGATCGCACCGTCAAGACTTGCGGCGGCGTCGCATCCGGCGGATACAAGAAATCCACCTGCACCAAACGCCTTTCCCCAGGCTTCATATTCAAATTCACCAAAGGTTCCCCCTGCTGTCCCCGGCGCTGCACGATGTGAATGTAGCGCGTCAAAGTCTTACCTCGATCGTCACTAAACATTACCCGCACCGTACCTCGGAAAAATATCCGATTTTCAGGAGGGTCGTAAAACATCAATCCCCCCGATTCTGTATTAGCCTTAATCGGTGTTTGCATCTTAATACTCACAGATTGAGACTCGCGAGATTTGTTATAAAGCGGAAAACTTAAGTTATATTGAATGCCATAATTACCGTGGGCAAAATAAGCCGTATCGGGATAACGAGCTAACATTTTAGCACTTTGAATTTGACCAGTGCCAAAAGTACCCGTATCCGTAGTGCTCAAGGCATAGGAAAATTCCTCCCCTGGTTTGGGAATAGTTAAATAATCCGTGTTTGAACTATCAGTAATTTTAGCTTCCCACTGGGAACCAGACGCTACTCCCGCAACCCGACCATAAATTTTTTGCTCAGGATTTAAGCCGATAGCCGTTGGTGCTAAATCCCTCGGCCCTGCTAAACCCTTGGTATTTAAAATATTTTCCCACTGTTCTAACGTCGGATATTGTTCGACTCCGGCGGGAGTTTTGGGAGCAAACATCGCCAAACTAGCAACATAAACCGAATTGCTGCTCGATACTCGCATTAAAGTCGATCGACCATTAGAAGCAGGCGTGACATTCCCCACAGGTATGGGCAAATTCATCAGCATTCGGCTCTGCTTGGCTGGAATTTCGATCGCAGCCGGCAAAATCCCTTGTCTGTACCCCCGCAGCACATCACTGGTGATGCGGCTCCCAGGCCCAGCAAACACAGTGCCGAATCGATTGTCTAAATAGGAAGGCAAATCGACAAACAGAGCATCGGGCCGAGTTAAATAAGTCGCTCCTTGCAATACATTCAAAGTGACAGGCTCGTCATTGGGATTGTAGACAATTATTCCTTGAAATAAAGTGCGAGTTTGTTCGCGATTTTTTGCCTTGGCTATGTGGTGAGCAAAGATGTCAAATCTGCCTTTGAAGGGAAAGTTTAAGTGCGCCGAAGGTACTTGTTTTGCTTCTTGGGGAAATGTCGAGAGCAAGATGCCTTCGGTTTGCACGACTTCGGGGCTGTTGCTATTGAAAACCGGGATGTTGTCAAGTTGTCCCGGCAAAATCCGCACTTGCTGGCGCTGCATCAGGGTTTTCAGTGGACTGCTGCTGGGCTGTGGGGGTAAATCTAGTTCGTTTTCCGGTACGGGTAGTTCTGGCTGGATAATCAGTTGCTGTTGGGTAGGAGGTGCGGCGATTGTTTGAGCGAGGGGGAAAATTGGCAAAAACATTACTGTAAGCGCGTTTAACTGAACTTGTGTTAATATTTGGCGATCGGGCGATCGACACAAAACTTTACCACAAGTTGGTGATGTGTTCTGGGTATTTTGGGATTATATGTTTTCAGGGCATCGGGCATTGGGCATTGGTCATCGGGCATTGGGCATTGGTGTCAACAATCGCCTGAAATCCTTTGTATCTTTTGTTTATAGACGACTGCAAGATCCCCCTCGCATCCCCACCCCCCCTAGGGCGTGTTTTCAAACCCAAAGATCCCCCCCAGCCCCCCTTAAAAAGGGGGGGAAAGAGTCTTTAAGTCCCCCTTTTTAAGGGGGATTTAGGGGGATCTAAATCTTAAGGAGTAGTTTGAAAACACGCCCTAGCCCCCACCCCCCCCTGCCCCCCCCAAGGGGGGATGGGGAAGGGGGACGAAAGAGAAGATTCCGGTTCCCCCCTTCTGTAGGGGCGGTGCCCCCGTGCCCGCCCTCTCGGCTAGGGGGGATCTGGCCTTAAGTTGACACCAATGGGCATTGGGCAACCCCCCCCTACCCCCCCCAAGGGGGGAATCGAGCAGGGAATACAGAGAAATAACCAATAACCAATAAGCAATGACCATAATTTTAACCAACGACGACGGCATAGACGCTCCAGGCATTCAGGCTCTTTTGCAAGCGGTAAGCGGCAAGACGATTGTGGTAGCCCCTCAAGGGCAATTGTCTGGCTGTGGACACCAGGTGACTGCTCACAGTCCGATTCATGTCGATCGCCGATCGTCCGTCGAGTATGCTGTAGGAGGAACACCCGCAGACTGCGTTCGCATCGCCCTCAATCACCTGTGTCCAAAACCCGATTTGGTACTTTCCGGTATTAATGCCGGCGGTAATTTGGGCGTTGATGTCTACCTTTCTGGTACTGTTGCCGCCGTGCGGGAAGCGGCGATGCACGGGATTCCAGGTGTGGCGATTTCCCACTGGATTAAAAGACCTTGGGAGATAGACTGGGAAGTGGCGACTCGTTGGACATCGCGGGTGTTGGCAGATTTGCTCAATCGGGAACCCAAATCAGGTTGTTTCTGGAATGTGAATTTCCCACATTTAGCACCCGGAAGTGCGGAACCGGAAATTGTGTTTTGTCGCCCTTCTACTGAGCCTTTGCCGCTGGTATATCACCAGGAGGGAGAATACTTTAATTATGTGGGTGAATACAGCAAGCGCGATCGGACACCGGGTACTGATGTGGATGTCTGTTTTGGTGGCAATATTGCAGTGACACAGATTTCCCTGTGAGCGATGTGGGCTACCATCTAACTAAATTTTGGTTAGTTTGCCCACAAAATTGAGACCAAATTATTAATAAAAAATTACAAAAAACAACATATATTGAGAAATATCAAGTTAATTTTCACAATTCTGCCAAGTGCGATCGCCCTAACTCGATTAAATATAAAATTTAGATATAAAATATTTAGTAATAGTTCATATTTCGAGATGAGACTTCTATGGAAGTAACCGAGCTGCTCAAGGACTATGAAAATGGCAAAAGAGACTTTGCAGGAGTCAACCTCAGTGGAGCCAACCTCAGTGGAGTCAACCTTTCAAAGGCTAATCTTGTCGGGGCGAACCTCAGCAGGGCTGTTCTCACCAAAGCACAACTCAGCGGTGCTAACCTTCACAGGGCAAATCTCAGTTTTGCCAAAATGGGCGAAGCCAGACTAGCGGACTCCGATTTGACCAAAGCCAATCTCAGCGGAGCTTTCCTCGTCAAAGCAAAACTGCCCAGAGCGCGACTCAGTGGCGTTCTACTCATCGGTAGCAACCTGCGGAGTGCCATCCTCTGGAACGCCAATTTGTGTAATGGTGACTTGCAATTCATCAACCTGCGGGGCGCGAATCTGACCGGCTCAAACCTTAACTGGGCAAACTTAGGGGGGGCAAAACTCAGCGGTGCGATGCTCTTTGGAGCCCAACTCACGGGCATCTGTCTGAAAAAAGCATACATCAACGGCATCGATTTGAGTGGAACCGATCTCAATGGTGTCAATCTCAGCGAAGCAAAACTCAACGGTGTCAACTTGGAAGGCTCAAATTTGGAAGCAGCCAATCTCACGGGAGCTCAGTTGCGGAATGTCAAGTTGACGGGAGCAAATTTAACCAGGGCGAATTTGGCTGGAGTTTCTTTGGTGCAAGCCAATCTCGATTGGGCCAGGCTGTGCTACGCCGACTTGAGCGAAGCTGACTTGAGGGGAGCTACCTTAATCGGAGCGAACTTTGAGGGTACTCAGTTAGGGGGAGCCACAGTCTCGGAATCTGCCAGTGGCTATTTCTGTTTAACTGCTGCGGGTGCTGTCGCAACTTGGGAAACGCAAACAATCACCAATGCTGCTACTGGTTGAGCTTTAAATTTAAACTAGAGCGGAATTTCGATCGCAAATGCCGCTCTCTCTTGCGATCGCCACCTAGGTCCGATCGAACATAAATTGATACCGGATATCCTGGAAACGTGGCGCGATCTCTGTTACTAATGGCAACAATGAAAATTGAACAACATTAAGCGCAATTTCGACAGTGGCTGCTATCTCTACTTGCGGCCTTCTGTACTACCATAATTTTTGTTGTCATTTTTCGGCTTAGCAACACCATCAGGCTGTTTCTTTGGCTTTTTGACTTCTTTGTTACTTTTTCTTTCTTTTGACATAAGGATTCCTCAACTTTGATTAATTATAACATATAGCAATCCTCGCATCATTTGTGAATTTCTTACTCCCTCCCCTTGATAAGGGGAGGGTTGGGGTGGGGTAAAAAACTTTACGACTCCTGCAAGGACTGCTATAGATTGAAACCTGTGCCTAAATCCAAGTATATCTGGTGGCTCTACCCTCAATTTTTATATCCTATCCGGTCAATTAATCTCAACCACACAGCAATAAACAAGTGCAAGAGTTAGGAATTTAACAGCGGAATTTCGATCGCAAATTCCGCCCCCTCTCCCGGTGCAGAAATACAGCTTAACTTACCCCCGTGTTTTTCCACCACAATCCCATAGCTAATTGACAATCCCAAACCCGTACCCTTTCCCACGGGCTTCGTTGTAAAAAATGGGTCAAATATTTTATCCATCGCCGATTGTTCCATACCCATACCATTGTCAGCAATCCTGACTACCAAATTCTGAGTATCATTGACTAAAGTCCGAATCACAATGGTAGGTTCTTGATTCCAGTCAGCACAATTTTCCTCTGCATCTCGCAAAGCATCTATGCTATTACTAATAATATTCATAAATACCTGATTAATTGACGATGCGTAGCACTTAACTAAGGGTAATTCACCATATTGTTTAATCACTTGAATCTCTAGAAATTCATCATTAGCTTTCAGTCGATGCTGCAAAATTAACAGAGTGCTATCAATTCCAGAATGAATATCTACAGGTTTGATTTCCGCTTCATCGTGACGGGAAAAAATTCGGAGAGACTTAACTATTTTGCGAATTCTTTCGCTTCCCATTTCCATCGAATTCAAAATTTTGGGTAAATCTTTGGTCATAAAATCTAAGTCAATATCTTCCATTTTCGCTTTAATTTCTTCTCTGGAATTCGGATATATTTTTTGGTATAAATCAATTAATTCCATTAAACCTCCAACATATTGCTTGGCATATTTAAGATTGCCGTGAATAAAGTTGACTGGATTGTTGATTTCGTGAGCTACGCCGGCAACTAACAGTCCCAAACTAGACATTTTTTCCGTTTGAATCAGTTGGGATTGAGTCGAGTAAAGTTTTTGTAGTGTTGCTTCTAACTGACTTGCTTTTTCTTGGGCTAATTGGCGACGATTTATTTCTGCTTCTTTCAGCGCAGATTCTGAAGCTACTAACCTAATCAAATTTTCTTCAATGGCAGTTGCCATGTGATTTAATTCACGAGTCAGGATACCAATTTCATCGCTGCGGTTATTTAACTTCAGTCGCACTCCCTGCTTTCCTTGTCCTACTTGTTGAGCAAATTCCGTGAGACGGTGCAGAGGATAAGAAAATGTCTTTGCTGCTATCAACCCAACACCAACAGCTAATATTAAAATACTAATGCCCACGGTGTAACCTGTTAAAGCCAGTTTCATCAACACTTCTTTTACCTGAACTTCTGAATCGCCAACATAGTATATACCAATTGGTTTTGTCTGGATATTTAGCTGATGTTCGTAGTTATAAATAGGAGCATAAGCAGTCATATAGTTTTGACCGACGATGTTAGTATTCCCCAAAAATATTTCCCCTCTATCCAGCACAACTTCAGCAACTTCTCTCGCAACTCTTGTTCCAATTGCTCTCGTCTTACCATCAGGATAGGGAACATTGGTACTAACTCGCCAGTCTTGAGCAAATATAGTCACTGTGGTTGCACCGGAAATTTGCCTTACAGTGTCAACAATCTGATAATTACGGTTTAGCAACGTACCAACAATGGTACTACCAATAACTTTCTTTTCTCGTTTAATGGGATAAACAACAATTATTACTAATCCAATTTTTTCCGCATTAATATTGTAAGTTCCCGCAGAAAAAGGTTGTTTGTTGATGGGCAATTCCTGGGTTTTTTGAAATCTCTCACCAATATTTGCCTGACGTTCTATACCCATCTGTTGCAACAATTCGGAATTGAATAATTCTAAGCCAGATAAAATCTTTTCTTCTTTAATAGCATGATTAACTATGGGCAAAGTACCCATGTCAATTTTTCTAACCAAGGGGACTACATCATACACTAAAGAGGCTGGTACTTGTCCCTGGGAAGGTAATTCTGGATAGCGAGTGAAGTCATCTTTTAGTATTTGAATATTTTGAGCAATAGTTTTTCCCTGAGCATCCGTCAGGATAGAAAAACTAGGTTGAAAAGAAAATTTTATCGAATGATTAATACTTTTTTGTAGAACCTTTAATTGCTGGTCAACGGTGACAGGATCGTTGAGATCGATATTAGTATTTTCTACAGATTCTGCTAAACTGATAGCAATATCTGCCTGAAATTTTTCAACTTGTTTGACTTGCCACTCTAGGATTCCTAAACTTGTTTGTAGAGTCTGTTGCATCCTTTGCAGTAAATAATTTTCAGCTAAATGAAGAATGTTGTGAATTACTAAAATAGTTGGTAAAACCACACAACTCACGATCAACATAGATAACTTAGTACGAAAACTATAGTTTGACCAAAACTTTGCTATTAACATCTCCTTAACTCCAATTGTTTTAACATCCTACTGAGATTGGTGATAATTTTCTTTAAATAAGTGCTATTAAGAGAAGGGAATGGGTGGGTGCAAGAGTTAGGAATTTAACAGCGGAATTTCGATCGCAAATTCCGCCCCATCTCCCGGTGCAGAAATACAGCTTAACTTACCCCCGTGTTTTTCCACCACAATCCCATAGCTAATTGACAATCCCAAACCCGTACCCTTTCCCACGGGCTTCGTTGTAAAAAATGGGTCAAATATTTTATCCATCGCCGATTGTTCCATACCCATACCATTGTCAGCAATCCTCACTACCAAATTCTGAATATCATTGACTAAAGTCCGAATCACAATGGTAGGTTCTTGATTCCAGTCAGCACAGTTTTCCTCTGCATCTCGCAAAGCATCTATGCTATTACTGATAATATTCATAAATACCTGATTAATTGACGATGCGTAGCAATTGATTAAGGGTAATTCACCATATTGTTTAATCACTTGAATCTCGGCATTTTTACCATAAGCTTTCAGCCGATGCTGTAAAATCAACAAAGTGCTATCAATGCCAGAATGAATATCTACAGCTTTCTTTTTCGCTTCATCATGGCGGGAAAAATTTTTGAGAGAATCTACAATTTTGCAGATGCGTTCCGTGCCAATTTTGATAGAATTTAGTAATTTGGGAAGGTCGGTTTCTAAAAAAACGATATCGATTATATCCGCTTCTGTGGCGATTTCTGATGGGGGTTGCGGATAGTATTTTTGATAAAGCTGTAATAATTTAATCAGGCTTTCTACGTATTCTTGCAGATATCTCAAATTACCATGAATAAAAGTTACCGGATTATTTATCTCATGGGCTATTCCGGCGACTAACATACCTAAACTTGACATTTTCTCTGCTTGAATTAGCTGTGATTGTGTTTCCTTAATGTCACTCAAAGCCTGTCTTAAATGTTGTGCTTGATTTTGGGATAAAGATGTCAGTTCTTTCTGCACTTCTAGTGATGCTTGAATCTGAATTTTCTGCTGAGTTAATTCTTCCGTCAAGCTTTGAACTTCCCGAATAGCCGTTTGGCTAGTTTGTTGCAAAAACAAAAAATCGGGAGTCAGATCGTGAATTGCAAAGTCTTTCAACTTGACAGCTAATTTGGATAGCAGGCTTGAATCTGGATCCCACACCGAGCAAATAAACAGGATCACCTGTTCCTCTTTCAGAGCGACCATTTGCCCCTTTAATTTTAGAGAATTATGCTTGGATTCTAGAATAAATAATGATTTGATTTTTTTCTGAATCTTTAAAATGTCAAAGGCGATCGCTGGCTGATGAATTTGAAAATGTAGATCTATTTGTTCACCTAATAATGTGATTTGATGAGTCCGTTGTAATACCTCCCCAACCTGGACAATTTCCAGATTGTGATTAAATCCTAGATGAAAGGGAAATATCTCACAAAAAGTCTGGGGATTCAGTGTATACAGTGGCTTATTCATGAATATTTTGCAGTCTATTCCGCTCTGTATTCAATCCGAAATGTGTCACGTTCGCATCCTGCTTCACGGGATTCCGTTTGGGTGATATCAACTGCTGTGTGGAAGCGATCGCCCAAACCCTTGACTAACCCAACTACCATGGGTGCCAGACCTTCCCGTGTAGACTGATAATGCAGGTCTATCACATTTTCGGCAACTTCTGTACATTCAAAAGATGGTGGTTGCAACTTAGGGAATTGCACCCCAATCCGAGTATGTAAATCATCGAGATTTTCGAGAAATTCCGGTAATGTATCTCCCGCCATATCTAGTATTTCTTGATAACCCGCAGTAGCCGTAAATTTAACCCAGTATTCACCAAAAGCTTGCATAATTTCTGCACTAGATAAGCCTAGCTCTTGACTAGCAGATTTAACTAGACGATGAGTCAAATCATCGGGATAAGCTTCTAAAATCAGAAATTGCTGATCTATAACTTCCGCTTTCTGTTTGATTTTTTCCCAAGTAGCTTCATCAAACAGATCGCATACCATGTCTTGAATCGCACGATTAACTAAACCATACATTTGAACTGCCTCCACTTATACTGATAACTTAGTGTTCATAATCGATCGCAATCGAGCAATTATTTATTGAAACTAAAATTTTGACCAGAAAAATTAAATGTATCATACCACAATTTTTGATGAGGTGGTTACTCATAATTTTGAGTGCTGGTGTAAGTGTTTATTCGTAAGTGTATTTTCTAGATGTCAATGTATTTTTTGGGTGACACTTACTTAAGTAAACATCGAAGAACTTGATGTCAAAAAAACAAGCCAGAGCTTTGGCTCTGACTAGCACCGAAATCGACGTCAATTATTTGCCTAGGGCGCTAGAATCTATGGGTGTAAGCGCTCCCTAGCTTAATTCTTCAAGCCAAAATTAAATCACTGCCATCTTTTCATCTGAGTTAATGGGTTCAAATTCAGTCGCTAGAAACTCAGCCACTTGTGCTTCAATTTCATCGCGGACAATCTGGCGATACTCGAAGAAATGCTCGATTTGGGCGCAAACGGAGAGATAGCTGCTGACACCACCGGGGTTATGGTAGTACATACTGAACAAATGGCTCCAAAATTGCCAGCGTGTGCTGCGCAGTACGCCTTGTCGCCAGCAAATTGTCAGTAGCGCCCGGATTGTGACCCAGTTAACTTTTTTGCTACTACCTTTGCCTTTTTTGGGATAGGTGGCTTCTCCTAAAAGGCGATAGTGGCGGTAAGTGCGATCGAGAAAACGCTTTGGCTCATATAATTCCCAGAATGCTTCAATATACTCCTGAGCAATGTCTTCGAGGGGTCTCGTCGGCACAAAGTTCATTAAAGTTGTCTGATTGATATTAGCGGATTCTTTGCGTAATCTTCCTTCCTTTGCTAACCGATGCCAGAGTGCTGTATCAGGAAGGGCTTGCAGCATACTAAACAGAGCTGTGGGAATTGATGTTTGCTCTACAAACTGGACAATTCGTGCACCTGCTCCTGGCTTTTCTCCATCAAATCCAATGATGAATCCTGCCATTACTCGTATACCTGTGCGAGTGATTCTCTCCACGGCTTCGCTGAGAGAACTCCTGGTATTTTGGTATTTTTGAGTCAGGGCTAGGCTTTCTTCATCTGGTGTTTCAATGCCTAAAAAGACTGAACCAAAATTACAGGCGACCATGGCATCCATCAATTCTTGGTCGTTGGCTAAATCTACGGAAGCTTCTGTCGCAAAGGAAAATGGATATTGATGTTCTACCATCCAGGGTAGAAGTTCTTTTAGGAATAGTTTGACGTTGCGTTTGTTTCCGATGAAGTTGTCATCAACCATGAAAATGCTACGCCGCCAACCGAGTTCATAAAGGCGATCGAGTTCTGCGATTATCTGCTCCGGGTTTTTGGTTCGTGGTTTGCGACCGTAGAGGACGATAATGTCACAAAATTCGCACTGGAAGGGACAACCTCGTGAGAATTGGACTGACATTTCGGCGTAGGCTTCAAATTCTAGTAAGTCGAATCTGGGGATTGGTGTACCGGTGACATCGGGTCTTTCGCCACCAGCTCGGAAGATGCCTGAAGTGACTCCGTTGCCGATCGCCTCCACAAATAATGGTAAGGTAATTTCACCTTCATCTAAAATTAGATAATCTGCACCGGCCGTTTTTGCTTCGTCGGGTAATGCTGTGGGATAGGGGCCACCTACGGCGACTTGCTTATTTCTCTGCTTGGCTTCCTGAATTTGGAGGAGTAAATCTTCTTTTTGGACAATCATTGCGGACAGAATCACTAAGTCTGTCCAGGCCCATTCGGCTTCGGTAATTTGACGCACATTGCGATCGACTAACTTAAATTGCCAATCTTGTGGCAGAATGGCAGCTACTGTGACTAAACCTAGAGGTGGCAGCATTGCCGATCGATTGAGTAAAGCTAGGGTTTTCTCAAAAGACCAGAAACTTTTGGGAAATTGCGGATAGACAAGCAAAACGTTCATTCAAATTCCCCTTAAGTAATAATTTAGTGCAGCTTGTTTATTATTATCACAGGATTAGAAAAAATCAACAGAACTTATACAGAAAAACTTAAGAAATCGGACACGGCATTGCCCTTGGACTACCCCAAATAATCATGTAGGGACACTCCAAAAGCCGTCTCCTCCGTTGCTTAAAACCCAAGTCCTATAGCAATCCTTGCAGGAGTCGTAAAGATTTTTACCCCACCCCAACCCTCCCCTTAGTAAGGGGAGGGGGTAAGAAGTTCACAAATGATTTAGGATTGCTATAGCAATCCTTGCAGGAGTTGTAAAGTTTTTTACCCCACCCCAACCCTCCCCTTGCTAAGGGGAGGGAGTAAGAAGTTCACAAATGATTTAGGATTGCTATATTCAAATTAAGGATTGAAAAATCTGGATTCAATCATGAGTTAGGCAGGATGTGGAACTTAACATTATAATTAACATAGGTTTAATACAGAGATTTGTAAGGGCGATCGCCATGACGACAACGACAGCGACCAGAAAACTCACACTAGAAGAATACCTTGTTTATGACGATGGAACAGACACCAAATATGAACTCATAGACGGAGAATTAGTTGAAATGCCTCCAGAAACGAATCGAAATAACCGAATTGCCATTTATTTGCTGTCAGAATTTCTCAAACTCGTTCCTTTTTATCTGATCTGTTGCAAAGATACGGAGATTGTGGTAATGGGTCAACGGACTCGTGTTCGTTTGCCAGATTTGATGATATTAACAGAGGAATTATTCGCGGCGATCGATGGCAGACGAGCTACAATTACACAGGATATGCCACCACCTGCATTAGTGGTTGAGGTGGTTTCTCCGGGTAAAGTGAATGAAGATCGAGACTACCGCTACAAGCGATCGGAATATGCCGCACGGGGAATTCCTGAATACTGGATCGTTGACCCCAGTCAAGCAAAAGTTACCGTGCTGATATGGGTAGATGGAATGTATGAAGAAGCTGTTTTTCAAGGAAGCAATTCGATCGCATCGACGACTTTTCCCGATCTGAAACTCACCGTAGCACAAGTTTTAGGAGTCGGGGAAACACAACCAAATTAGCAGAGAAGAACGCCAGATAATATAAAGGTAGGGTAGGCATTGGACGGTATAATTGACGTAGGTTTAAATACAGAGATTTGTAAGGGCGATCGCCATGACGACAACGACAGCGACTAAAAAACTCACCCTAGAAGAATACCTTGTTTATGACGATGGAACAGACACCAAATATGAACTCATAGATGGGGAATTAGTTGAAATGCCTCCAGAAAGTGACAGAAATAACTTGATTTCTCTCTACCTGCTTGTGGAATTCTTCAAGTTTATCCCCATAAAACTCATACGTCATAAAGATACCGAGATTGTAGTCACTGGAAATCGCACCCGCGTCCGTTTTCCAGACCTGATAATCTTGACTGAGGAATTATTCGCGGCGATCGATGGCAGACGAGCTACAATTACACAGGATATGCCACCACCTGCATTAGTGGTTGAGGTGGTTTCTCCGGGTAAAGTGAATGAAGATCGAGACTACCGCTACAAGCGATCGGAATATGCCGCACGGGGAATTCCTGAATACTGGATCGTTGACCCCAGTCAAGCAAAAGTTACGGTGCTGATATGGGTAGATGGACTGTATGAAGAAGCTGTTTTTCAAGGAAGCAATGCGATCGTCTCAACGACTTTTCCCGATCTGAAACTCACCGCAGCACAAGTTTTAGGAGTCGGGGAAACATGATAAGGTGTTACGCATTTAAAATAGTATTGTAGGGTGCGTCAGCCCCCAGCGTTTCCTTTAGTCTTTAGGGCGAGAGAGCTGACGCACCCTACAGGCCTTGTTAGTGGTTTAACGAACAGCTTATTCCGATGCCTATTGTCGGCGAATCATAGCCATCACAGCATCAACCGTAAGTTCTGGGAGAATACCTAAAACTGGTAAGATATCTGCACCCGAACAGATTATGGGTAAATTCTCACCCTGCCATACCCAAACTTGTTGGTGAGATATATCGATTAGCCATGCTAATTGCGTGCCGTTACTGAGGCAATGGAGAATCTTATTCTGCAAGTTTAAAGTGCTTTGATCCGGCGATCGAATTTCAATTAACCAATCCGGTGCGCCGTTAAGTGGCCCGTCTTCATCGGTAAGCCGATCGCCTGCTACAATCGCTATATCTGGTACCGGCGAGTAGGGAATTACCAAGCAACGTAACTCTGGTATCGCTTCAAACCGATCGGTCCGATCGTTGATATAGTTAACCAAGTTGTGTTGCAGTCGCGAATGAAAAAGGGTTGGCATAGTTTTTTGAACTGCTTGTCCCAAAATCAATTCCCATGCAGGTGAGGATTCAATATCTGGTTGAGCGAGGAAGTCTGTTAGTGAAAGTGTTGCGATCGACTCAATCATATTTTTTTGTCGAACCTCACTGTACTTAATTATCTAAATTAAATCCCCGACTTCGTAGAAGTTGTCGGGGCTTTGATTTTTCTTTTTGACTCCAGATAGATGCTACCAGGAGTCAAATGTACTACTTGGCAGCTTGACGCTCTTTGGCTTGCTTGATCACTTCTTCAGCGATGTTGCTGGGACAAGGAGCATAGTGAGAGAAGGACATGGAGAATTGTCCGCGCCCAGAAGTCATGGTACGCAAGTCGCTGATGTAGCCAAACATTTCGCTCAAGGGCACGTCTGCCTTGATCCGTGCTCCTGTCTGTCCTGTTTCTTGAGATTTCATCATCCCCCGGCGGCGGTTGAGGTCGCCGATGACGTCGCCCATGTAGTCATCTGGGGTGAATACATCGACGTTCATAATTGGTTCGAGCAATTGAGGCCCTGCTTTGGGGAGGGATTGTCGATAGGCTGCTTTGGCTGCAATTTCAAAGGCCATGGCTGAGGAGTCAACGGGGTGGAAACCACCTTCTAGGAGGGTGAATTTCAAGTCTAAGCAAGGGAATCCAGCCAAGACACCTTTGTCGATACAGCTTTCAAAGCCTTTTTCGACCGCTGGCCAATATTCTCTCGGTACACTACCACCGGTCACTTTTGACTCAAACTGGAAGCCACTTCCAGGCTCACCGGGCTCGATGACGTAGCCGATTTTGGCGAATTGACCAGAACCACCGGATTGCTTTTTGTGGGTGTAGTCGTCTTCTAGGCGCTTGGTAATCGACTCGCGGTAGGCTACTTGGGGTTCGCCAACTTCTACTTCGATGCCGTGGGTGCGCTTGAGAATGTCTACTTTGATGTCGAGGTGGAGTTCTCCCATGCCTTTGAGAATGGTTTCGCCGCTCTCTTGATCTGTGACCATGTGGAAGGATGGGTCTTCTTGCACCATTTTGGTGAGGGCTGCTCCCATTTTTTCTTCGCCGCCTTTTTGTTTCGGTTTGACCGAAATGGAAATCACGGGTTCTGGGAACACCATGGGTTCTAGGGTGGCGGGATTTTTGGGGTCGCAGATGGTGTGTCCGGTGCGGACGTTTTTCATGCCGACGATCGCCACAATATCACCTGCTTGGGCAGAGTCAATTTCTTCGCGAGAGTTGGCGTGCATTTCTACCAAACGGCTGACGCGCTCGGTTTTGCCTGTGGCGGTGTTGAGTATGGTGTCGCCCTTGGACAAAGTACCGGAGTACAGGCGGGTGAAGGTTAGGGCACCGTAGCGATCGTCCATGATCTTGAATGCTAGGGCGCGCAATGGTCTGCTGGGATCGACAAGGGCAAATTCGCCCGTTTCATTCCCATCGAGATCTACTTCTGGTTGCGGTGTGACTTCCATGGGGTTTGGCAGATAGTCAACGACGGCATCGAGAACTAACTGTACGCCTTTGTTTTTGAAGGATGAGCCGCAATAGGTGGGGAAAAAGGCGCGATCGCGAGTACCTTTGCGAATGCAGCGTTTGAGGTCTTCAATACTTGGCTCATTGCCTTCGAGATATTGTTCCATCAGGGCGTCGTCTTGCTCGACGGCCAGTTCGATCAACTGTTCGCGCCAAGTTTCGACATCATCGACCATATCGGCAGGAACATCTTTAATTTGATAGTTCATGGGATCGCCGGAGTCATCCCAGATCCAGGCTTTGCGGGTTAGCAGATCGACTACGCCACAGAATTTTTCTTCTATGCCGATGGGCAATACCATGACCATGGGCTTGGCTGCAAGAATTTTGTCAACTTGCTTGACAACGCGGTAAAAATCTGCACCGGTGCGATCGAGCTTATTGATGTAGATGACACGAGCGACTTTGGAATCGTTGGCATAGCGCCAGTTGGTTTCCGATTGAGGTTCAACTCCACCGGAACCACAAAACACACCAATGCCACCATCGAGTACCTTCAGAGAACGGTAAACTTCAATGGTGAAATCTACGTGTCCAGGGGTATCGATGATATTCAGTTGGTGTTCATTCCAGAAACAAGTAGTTGCAGCAGATTGAATTGTAATTCCGCGCTCTTGCTCCTGTTCCATGAAGTCCGTCGTCGCCGCGCCTTCGTGCACTTCACCAATCTTATGGATTTTACCCGTCAGCTTGAGGATTCTTTCAGTTGTAGTGGTCTTGCCTGCATCTACGTGGGCGAAGATGCCGATATTTCGATAACGAGTGAGATCTTTCATAATAAAAATCGGTATGCGGGAAACTCAGTGTCTAAAGACCTGAGATAAAAGCGACACGGGCGGCTTCAACCGCCTTATCAAGAGGGGAACAGGCTGGATTTCCATGACGCGGAATCAATAAATTTTTTTTCCGTGTTTTTGGCTTTACTACTTAATTGTAAACTATAGTTACACTACATGATTTCAGGGTAATGCCCGAACAGACCTTGGCTCTAGTTGGGGCTTCCAACTAGAACAAAGAGTCAGTGGTGTTTGGGGTTTCGCGTAGCAACCGCCTACACTCATCTGTATGGCGATCTAATTCGGGTTGCTGGTCTAATATTCTAGGTGGGAAAGAATAATTTTTGGCAAACTCGATGTGCGATCGGCTATTTTTGCGGTAAAATCACATCAAAAAAAGCATCATCCAAGTCATAGCCCAACATTTGCGACATCGACATCAACTTAGATTTGCTAGGAATTCCTTGTTGATGTAACCAATCAGTTAATACAAAAATTTTGTGCATCAAAAACATTTCCAAAGCTTCAGGATTGTACTGAATTCCTTCGGTGCGGTGGAACTGATGCGGCACCAACATGGCGGCATAGCGGGCTAATTCTCCGACTTTCCAATCTAGCAGAAAGGGGAGCCAAGGATAATAAGCATCTAAGCGAATAAACCACAGCCGAACCTCTGGGATTTCGGAAATTTCTCGCGGATCTAAATCTTCGCGCGGGTACTCTATTTCAAATTGTAGCTGTTGTTCGTTTTGGGCGATCGCCCCTGCTGCTAGCCACTGGTCAATTACTGTCTGTACCGGAGACAAATCTAAATTGTCGATCTGCTCGGCATTGATTGGTATCATAATACTCATAAAATGTCAACTTATTTGAGATGGTGGCTGCGCAGGAATCTGGGGGCAATAAACCGAATTATACCAATTTAATGGGTCGTTGCACAGATCTCGATCCCCCTCGCATCCCCCTTAATAACGAGAACTTTGAGAAGCATCTTGTCCCCCCCTTATTAAGGGGGGCTAGGGGGGATCAGATTCGGGAGCAGCCTCATAAAAAATTGGTATGAGCGGATTGTGAATAGGATAGCATTTAGCCGATCGCCGCACTAGGGAATTATTTAACCTTACTAGAACACAGAGGACACAGAGCATTGAATAGGACTGAATTCGTCACTACAAACGAATAGACGATCGCGCTTTCTTGGCTTTTTCCTTGTTACCCCGCACCCGATTAAAAATCCAGATTTGGAAACCATCCATATAGGTAAAAATCACCGGAATCACCACCAAAGTCAAGAGAGTGGAAGTCATCAAACCGCCAATTACCGCCATCGCCATCGGGCTGCGCACCTGAGAACCGGCACCAAGTCCCAGGGCGATGGGAATCATCCCAGCAATCATGGCGATGGTTGTCATCAAAATCGGCCGCAAGCGCGCCACCCCAGATTCCAGCGTCGCTTCATACATCGGCTTACCTTCCTTCTGATTCAGAATCGCGTAATCCACCAACAAAATCGAATTTTTCGTCACAATTCCCATCAGCAAAACTATCCCAATCAAAGCGTAGAGCCCCAAAGACTTCTGGCCCACCAGCAGCCCCAGCAAAGCACCCCCGATCGACAAAGGTAGGGCTGCCATAATAGTGATCGGATGCAGAAAATTCGCAAACAGCAACACCAACACAGCATAAATAAACAAAACCGCCGTTCCCAAAGCCCCCGCAAAACCACTGAAGATATCCTGCATCACCTTCGCATCTCCCGAAGATTCCTGTTCCACCCCAGGTGGCAGAGGATTCATTGCTGGCAGTTTTTTCACCGCAGCCAAAGCTTCTCCCAAAGTAGTACCGGGCAACAAATTGCCCTCTACAGAAACTTGGCGAGCTCTGTCATAGCGATCGATCTGAGAAGGCCCGCTACCCAAAGCAATATCAGCCACTGCCCTCAAAGGCACCAAAGTATTATTTTTACCCGGTACTTGGAGACTCTTAATTGTTTCAACATCGCTGCGAAACTGTGGTGCTAACATCACATGAATCGGAATTTGTCTATCTGGCAAATCGAACTTAGCCAGATTTGAGTCAATATCTCCAATGGTTGCCAAAGATGCAGTGCGAGCAATTTGTTGTACAGATACACCCTGATCCGCCGCCAGATTTGGGTCAGGTTTGACCAAGATTTCTGGCTTCACCAAACTCGCGGTAGATTGCACCTCAATCAATCCTGTCACCTGACTCATTTGTTGAGTAAGATCGAGGGCTGTTTTTGTCAAAGCAGGAGCATTTTCGCTTTTAAGGACGATCGACATTTGCTTTCTCCCCCCCACTCGCCCTTGGGAAAAACTGAGCCGCACACCGGGAACATCCGTCAGTTTCGGCCGCATTTCCTCCTCAAACTGCTGTTGCTTGATCCGTTTGTCAGCCGGTTTGAGTTTCACATAAAGAGTCCCTGTATTCACACCACTAGCACGGGCAGTACCCCCACCGGGGCCACCAGAAACTGTCGGAGAACCTTCTGTCTCTAAAACACTTTCCACCGCCGGATGGGTGAGTAACAGCTTAGTTGCCTGTTCTACTGCTACATCCGTCTGCTGTAAAGTAGAACCGGGAGGAAGTTCAATAGAGACAGTAGAAAGTCCAGTATCATCGCGATCGATAAACCCAGTGGGAATGTAAGGTATTAACTTAAAACTGCCGAATAATAAAGCCACAGCCATAATTAGGACGATCGCCCGATGTTTAAGCGACCACATTAAAAGCCGTCGATACTGATAGGATAATTGGTCTTTTTTCAACTGTTTCTGATGGTGTCCTTTCTCCTTAAACAAATAAGCAGCCATCATCGGAGTCACAGTGCGGGCTACCAGCAGCGAAAACAAAACCGACGCCGAAACCGTCACCCCAAAAGGTCGAAAAAACTGACCCGGAATTCCCGGCATAAAAGCCACCGGTGCAAATACCGCGACAATCGTCATAGTAGTAGCAACAACAGCCAAACCAATTTCAGCAGAAGCATCCAAAGAAGCTTGATAGGGAGTTTTCCCCATCCCGACATGGCGTTCGATATTTTCAATTTCCACGATCGCATCATCTACCAATACTCCCACCACCAGCGCCAAGGCCAACAAAGTCATGCTGTTGAGGGTATAGCCCAAAAGTCGGAGCACAGCAAAAGTAGGAATTGCCGACAGCGGTAAAGCCACAGAAGCAATCAGAGTTGCCCGCCAGTCCCGCAGAAAAATTAAAATAGTTACTATTGCTAAACCAGCCCCCAAAAACAAAGCATCAACAGAAGCTTCATAGGAATCGCGAATGTGGTCTGCTAGGGTATAAATAAGCTCCAACTTGACATCAGGCGGCAAAGTCTTTTCCAATTTTTTCACAGCTTCCCGCACTGCTTCTTCTACGGTGACGAGAGTGCTGCCGGTACTGCGGAGGATCGAAAAAGCCACTACAGGTTTGCCATTAAGTCGCGCCGCCTGACGCGCCTCTGCATAGCCCTCAGTCACTTCTCCCAAACTGGTGAGAGGCACAAAACTACCTTTAGGTAAAGTAATTTTATAGGTTTTGAGTTGATCCAGAGTTTTGGCACTACCAAGGGTGCGAATAGTTTGCTCAGAATTACCAATTTCCGTGCGCCCTCCTGGTAAATTGATATTAAAATTGCGAATTTGGTCATTAACTTGGGTAGCTGTAATGCCAAGACTTTTCAGTTGTTCAGGGTTCAAATCAACACGAATATCCCTGTCTCTACCTCCAATCCGCTGCACTTGAGCAACACCTTTAACGGAGAGGAGGACGCGACTGATGTTTTGGTCGATTAAATCGCTTAACTGTTCTACAGATTGGCGATCGGAAACCACAGCATAGGACATAATGGAACTGCCGGCAAACTCAACCCGCTTCACTACAGGATCGTTAATATCTTGGGGCAGACTTTGGCGAATTTGGGCGATCGCATTGCGGACATCATTGGTAGCGCGATCGCTATTAGTGCCCAAAAGAAAGTTAACCGTAGTATTAGAAGCACCATCATTAACGGTGGAGATAATGTGGTCAATATTGCCCAAACCAGCAACAGCATCTTCTACTTTTTTCGTAACTTGAGATTCCAGTTCCGCTGGATCTGCCCCCGGTTGGCTAACAGATATCGACACCGAAGGAACATCGATATTCGGGGAATCGTCAATGCCCAAAACCGGAAAAGATAATAAACCACCTATTGTCAAAATTAAGAATAAGACAATAGTAGGAACTGGTTGTTTGATCGACCAAGCTGAAATATTAAAAGACATAATGGGGAATGGGGAATGGGGCATTGGGCCGAAGAGCATTGGGCCGAAGAGCATTGGTAATACAGTTCCTGCTTTCTTCCGCTTTCTCTCTTCTTTCTTCTCTTCCTTTGCGTCCTTCGCGCCTTCGCGGTTCGTTCAAAAAAAGTAATACTGTAGGGTGCGAAGTCCGCACCTTACACTTACTGACTACTGACTAATGACCCTTCGACTACGCTCAGGGCACCGCTACTAACTAATGACGACTGACTAATGACTAATGACTACTGACTAATGACTGCTGACTAATGACTAATGACTATTTAACAACCTTAACCCGATCGCCATCCTTGAGATAACCAGCCCCAGCAACAACCACGCGATCGCCAACCTTCAAACCCTTTTTAATCTCCACCTTAGCATTAGTCAAATCACCAACAGCCCCCCCAGAAATTGCCCCAACCTCCACAGATTGAGCCTGCACTTTATCCTCACCAACCAATTTATAAACCACAGCACCACCATCAGCTTGCGGTAAAATAGCCTTAGCCGAAACCTTCAAACCTTGAGCCGTTGCTGTCGCAATTGCAGCCCGCAAAAACATTCCCGATCGCAAAAAATCACTTTCCGGCAAATCAATTTTGACGGTAGCTTGGCGATTTTGAGGGTCAACCAGAGGCGAAATATCTCGCACAGTTCCTGCTAATTTAATCCGCTTGTCAGAATCAGAAGTAATATTGACGGCGGTGCCAGGGCGTACCTGGGAAAGTTGAGTTTCCGGCACTTTCAATTGCAATTCCAGCTTGTTTCCCCGAATAATCGAAAACAGTTTTTGGCTCCCGGAAGAAACATCCCCAACTCTACCAATTCTTTCAGCCACCGTGCCGCTATCTGGTGCGCGAACTACAGTTTGTTCTAATTGAGTTTGTAACTGTTTGACTCGCGCATCATTGCTACGAACAGTAGCAGCATTGTTTCCGACATTGGCTCTAGCGCTGCTGACACTTGAACCAGCCGTATTCACTTTCGCACGAGCACTGCTGAGGGCTGCTTTAGCTGTATTGATATTAGCCACCGCATTCGCTACTTTAGCAAGAGCCGATCGCACTTCTTCCGCTGCTTTATTTTGTTCTTCCAAAGCTCGATTTAAATCAGCTTTAGTTTTGTTCAAATCTTGAACAGCCGTTTGCTGCTCTGTTTTACGTCTTTCTAATTCTTGCTGACTAATTACTCCCTGAGAGGCCAAATCTTGGGTACGATTTACTTCTCTTTGGGCCTGTTCTAATTTAGCCTGAGCAGAAGCAATGCCCGCTCTAGCTTGATTAACACCAGCTTGAGCTTGGCCGACACCAGCTTGAGCTTGGCCGACGCCTGTTTTGGCTTGCTCTGCATCAGCGATGGCTTTTTGAACGCCAGCCTGAGCTTGAGCCACCCCGGCTTCGGCTTCTTCTTGGGTAGACTGGGCTTGCTCCACCTGAGCTTGGGCTTGTTCTACGGTAGAAGTGGCAGATTGTACTTTAGCAACAGCTTCGGAAATTTGCGATCGCAACACCGAGTCATCCAAAACCGCCATCACCTGACCCTTTTCTACCCTATCTCCTTCCGCCACCAACACCTGCTTGATTTGCAAGCCATTAGCTTGTGGGAGTACCGGCAGTAAATCGTAGGGGGCTACAGTGCCCGTTGCTTCTAGAGTTTGAGTCACCTGAGCCGATTCCACCGGTGCCACTGTCACAGTCTGAGCGATCGGTGCTTGAGTTGCCGCTTTTGCGGGAGCAGCCGGAGGTGCACTGGGACGTGGGCTCAGGTGTACTGCCGCTAGTGTAGCAGCTACCCCAATGCCTACCCCTGCCAACACCCCTGGCCACTTGATGCCTTTGCTGGGCGCAGATGCTGTTTCTTCCCCTTCCCACACTGCTGATTCCTCGCTATCCATTTCTGGAACTAAAAGAGAAATTTTGGGTTCATCTTCCTCAGAGGCGAATTTCCGGCGAGACTCGTCTTTGATGCTATCTTCATACACGATCGCCGCTTCGTTGCGATCGCGATTGGGGTGTAGGTGATGAAGGGGTTGCGTTTCTTCCGCTTCTGAAATAATTGGATGGGTCACAGTAGTTCCTCCCGCCGGTATCAGCCTTTGGTTTTTTATATTGTAAAGAAAGATTGCGTTCTTAATATCTATTTCATTGTAACGGAGGTGGTCAACAGTACCGCGTCCTCCCTTTGGATGACTGCGGCCTAATTTTGGGTGGCCACCTTGGAGAAAATGACTGCACGGATGGGAAGCTTGTAGGTGGATTCTGGATTGTCAGAAGGAGTCGATGGGTTTTACTTCTGTTTCCAGGAGCCGTTTGGCTCTCACCAACTCATCAATAAGCTTGTCAGTAAGTCTCATCGGGAACTGATTATTGTTAGTTTATATTCCAGATGTTTAGTGTAGAATATGGCACATATACCCCAAAAATTGTGCTCGTTTAATTGACAAAAATCCCAGTCATAAACCCCAGCCTGAAGGCATGGGGCTTGAAAGAGGAAGGCTCACCACCCTCCAAATTCAAGACCAAAACAGTGTCTAGCCTGCGTCTTTAAAAGACCAACTGAACTGCCTGAGAGTGGTATCTCACAAAACGTTAAGAATGCCTCCCTAGTTCTTAACCACTTTGGCAGTCAGTGGCGAAGGGAAATATATACCTAGAAATAGGACTTACCATAAATGTTTGTACCCGTTGTAAACAGTGAAAATAGACCGTTAATGCCGACTACCAATGCCCGCGCCAAGCGTTGGATAGGATCGGGCAAGGCAACACCCTTCTGGAAAAAAGGAGTATTTTGTGTCAGGTTGAATGCAGAGCCTTCAAACCACAACTATCAACCCATAGCGGTTGGCATCGATCCAGGTAGCAAACGCGAAGGATTTACCGTTAAATCCAAATCGCATACCTACTTAAACATCCAGACCCATGCAATTGATTGGGTAAAAGACCATGTTGAAGTAAGGCGAAATATGCGACGTGCTCGGCGGTTTCGGAACACACCGTGCCGTCAAAACCGAGCTAACAGGTTGGTTAACAAAAATCGGCTCCCTCCATCTACTAAGGCAAGATGGCAGTGGAAGTTAAGGATAGTTAACTGGCTAACGTTGATGTTTCCAATATCGACAATTGTTGTGGAAGATATCAAAGCAAGAACCCGAAAAAACGGACGCAAGTGGAATGTATCGTTTAGCCCTTTGGAAGTAGGCAAACACTGGTTTTACTCTGAGGTTAGAAAGATTGCCCATCTTGAGATTAGATCGGGAAACGATACTTACGAACTGCGTCAAAATTTAGGACTTCTCAAGTCCAAACAGAAACGATCAAACAAGTTTGAGGCTCACTGCGTGGATTCTTGGGTGTTAGCTAATTGGTACGCGGGAGGACACATCCAACCCGACAAGACCAAGCTAATAGAAGTAATTCCCCTTGAGTTTCATCGCAGACAGCTCCATCGCTTGCAACATTCCACAGGTCATATTCGCCTTCGTTATGGTGGCACAATTAGTATCGGGTTTAAGCGCGGTTCAATTGTTAAACACCCTAAATACGGATTTTGTTACGTTGGCGGTTGGCAAGAATCTCCAACAAAGAAAGACCCGTACCGAAAAACAATTAGCTTGCACGATTTAAAAACTGGCAAGCGTCTAACTCAAAACGCATCGCCCGCAGATTGTAAATTTTTGTCCTACAACTCGTGGCGCATTGCAAATTAAATTGTAAAGCCGTCCTAGAAGGACGGGGTTTCCAACCCATTTTTCTGATGAATAGCCTCTTTTCTCCGGCTCAACAGTTTCTAATCACTTGGCTGCTAGTGCTAGTGACAGGATGGTTTACCCTAGCTGCTATCAATTATGTGGGAGAACTGGTCAGCATTTTGGTAACGGCGGGACTAATTGCCTTTTTATTGAATTATGCAGTAGTAAGACTGCAAGTATTTTTGCCACGGGGAGTAGCTGCGGCCCTGGTTTATTTAACTGCTGGTTTGTTATTAGTAGTAATTGGTTTAACTATTGTACCACCGGTGTTCAGCCAAGCCAGACAGTTGGGGGCTAGACTCCCGGAATTGCTGGAGTCGGGACGACAGCAGCTAGGTGAATTCCAAACTTGGAGTGCCGATCGCAATTTGCCTTTTAACGTGGAAATTTTGGAGCAGCAACTATCTGCTAAAGTGCAAGAACAAGTACAGGCGATCGCGGGTACTGGTTTAGGGTTAGTTGTCGGTACGGTTAACTGGTTTTTGGATTTAATTCTAATTCTCGTCATTTCCTTTTATATGCTCCTCGACGGAAAAAGAGTCTGGGGTGGCTTGACAAGTATTTTTTCCCCAGATATTCGCTATGTTTTAACTGACACTTTGCAGCGAAACCTCCAGCGCTTTGTATCGGGACAGTTGCTGCTGGGACTATTTATGGCCACAGCACTGACTCTGGCTTTTTGGTGGTTGCGAGTGCCATTTTTCCTGTTATTTGCGGTATTTATAGGATTAACAGAAATAGTTCCGTTTATCGGTGCAACTTTGGGAATTGGAGCAGTTAGTATAATTGTAGCATTTATTGATTGGTGGCAAGCGCTGCAAGTCTTAGCAGTGGCGATCGCCCTTCAGCAAATCAAAGATAACTTAGTAGCTCCCCGCATCATGGGAAATCTCACAGGATTAAGCCCGGTAGTTATTTTCACAGCCTTGCTGTTAGGAGGTAAAGTGGGAGGATTATTGGGAGTTATCCTGGCAATTCCGTTAACTGGGGTAGTAAAAAGTATAGTAGAAATTGTACTCAACCCCAAATTACCACCGCAAACAGGCTCCTTTTTCTACAATCCCTTTCGGGACGAAGAATTACAGCAAAATGATATTCAGTAGTCAGCGGTCATTAGTCAGTAGCGGTGCCCTGCCCTTCGACTCCGCGGTTCCTGAGCGTAGTCGAAGGGCAGGAACCGCGTAGTCGAAGGGTCAGTAGTCAGTAGTCAGTAGTCAGTAGTCAGTAGTCATTAGTTATGAGTTATGAGTCAGTAGTCATTAGTTATGAGTTATGAGTCAGTAGTCATGAGTAATTGGTTATGAATGATTGGTCATTAGTTATAAATCATGAGTCATGGCTCAACTAACAAATAACAAATAACCAATAACAAATAACCAATAACAAACAACAAATAACCAATAACAAATAACAAATAACCAATAACCAAAGTTAACCTTCAACAATTTAAAAAACTATGAAATGGTGGCAAAACCTGAAACATAATCCTCTAGCTAAGTTGGGAGCAGTGTTGCTCTTGATTTTTTACACCGTAGCAATTTTAGCTGATTTTGTAGCACCTTACGACCCCTACGACTCCCTATTAAACGCTTCCTTATTGCCGCCGACGCAGATTCATTTCATCGCACCAGATGGGCAATTTATTGGTCCCCATATTTATCCTACTACCCAAGGTTCTGTGGATGTAAATACAGGCGATCGCCAAGTAATTGTAGACACGCGCCAACCCTCCGCTTTGGTTTTCTTTACCAAAGGTTATCCCTATAAATTTTTGGGAATTATTTCAGGCGATCGACACCTATTTGGTGCTACGGGAGAAGCCAGAATTAACCTGTTAGGCACGGACGAACAAGCTCGCGACCAATTTAGTCGCTTAGTACACGGCAGCCGCATTAGCCTCAGCATCGGTTTAGTAGGAATAGCAATTTCTTTTCCTTTGGGATTGTTAATCGGAGGAATTTCAGGTTATTTTGGGAGTTGGATTGATAGTGTTTTAATGCGCTTTGTGGAAGTATTGATGACAATTCCCGGTCTTTATTTATTAGTAGCATTAGCAGCAGTTCTACCACCGGGATTGACAAGCGCTCAGCGATTTATCCTGATTGTCATTATTACTTCATTCATCAGTTGGACTGGTTTAGCGCGGGTAATTCGCGGTCAAGTGCTCTCCATTAAACAACTAGAATTCGTCCAAGCAGCGAGGGCAATGGGTGCAAATCCACTTTATATTATTGTCCGTCATGTATTGCCCCAAACTGCCACTTACGTGATTATTTCTGCTACTTTATCCGTGCCTAGTTTTATTGTAGCGGAGTCAGTTTTGAGTTTGATTGGGTTGGGAATTCAACAGCCCGATCCTTCTTGGGGAAATTTACTCTCCCTGTCTACTAATGCTTCAGTTTTAGTATTGCAACCTTGGTTAGTTTGGCCCCCAGCTATCTTAATTATTCTCACGGTTTTGGCGTTTAATTTATTGGGTGATGGGTTGCGGGATGCTCTCGATCCCAGAAGCGCTCAAAGAAATTAAATCAAGGGCATTGGGCATTGGGCATTGGTGAAAACTTAAGACTGAAACCCACAATAAATGTGGCTTTATTCTCGTTCCTAGGCTCTGCCTGGGAACGCATATTTGAAGGCTCTGCCTCCCGTTTTCCTCCCCAAGCGAGGCAGAGCCTCTGGATATTGGTTCCCAGGCAGAGCCTAGGAACCAGTTGCGCCCAAACTGTATTTTCTACAACTTGTCGATCGCCTTTTTCGCCTTGTCTGTCACATTTTTCACGGCATTTTTCAGATCTTCTGCTGCATGGCGGGCGGCAGCTTCAGCTTGTTTTGCCTTACCTTCAGCCTGGTCTTTTTTGTTCCCTGTGATATTGCCGAAAACTTCCTGAACTTTACCTTCTACATTTTTGCCGATCGCCTTTGCTCTATCTTCTGTACTCATAGCACACTCCGCTAAGCAATTTAATCTTTTTACTATCTTACTACTATTTACTAAGCCCTTGACTTGAAATTCACATTTATTTATATAAATTTATCGGCAAAATTCACCCTGAAAAACTACTTCAAACTGGCCGCAGCAACTTTAACTGGTTCTAGCAATTCTAAAGGTAAATGCAGCATATTTAAAGTAGTGCTATCAGTGTTTTTTCTTTCAGGATCGGGGCCGTGATAGTCGCTACCACCTGTCATCAACAAACCGTAGTGCAAGCACAAATCTTGCAATTTTTGAATCTGACTGGAACTGTGGCTGGGATGGTATACTTCCACTCCCATTAAACCCGCATCTACTAATTCTTTTAATACTTCTTCAACCACTCCGCCCCGAAATAAATAAGGGTGAGCCCACACTGGTACTGCGCCACTACTCCGCAATAAATCAATACCCTCGACGATGGAGAATTTTTCGTAACGAACGTAAGCTGGCCCACCATCTCCCAACCACCGATCGAAGGCTTCCCGCGATGATTTGGCATAACCTGCTGCTACCAATGCAGACGCAATATGAGGTCTTCCTGGTGCCATACCTGGGGACGTTTTTGGTAATGCGATCGGGTATCCCATTGCTGCTAATTTGTCCACCATTTCTTGCGATCGCCTAAACCGTCCTTCTAGGCGATCGTTCAAAGGAACGCGCAGCTTATTTGCATCGGGATAAAAACCTAAAATGTGCAAAGAGCGATCGTTGTGGACTGTACTAAGTTCTACTCCGGGGACTATTTCTAGATTGTACAAAAGGGCCGCCACAAAAGCTTCATCCCAACCAGACATAGTATCGTGATCTGTGATAGCCAAAGCGCGAACCCCTGACGCAGCAGCCGCCGCGACGAGTTCCCCAGGGGTGAGAGTACCATCCGAAAAAGTTGTGTGACAGTGGAGTTCTAGCATATTGACCTGATTAACGAAGAATTTTCGCGAACTTTACGGAAACTGCCCAACTTATCAAGTATAGCTTTATTCTCGACTCCCCAGCCCTCAGCAACTCCCAAAACGTTGAGGACGTTTTTAATTGCTCAAAGCATTGGTATTGCTGCTTCTTCCTTCTTCCTTACTGCATACATCGCAGCTTAATCCTTGTGCCAGTTTGCAAATTGGCTAAATTCAGCCGCGACTGAATTTAGTTCGCAAACAGTCTCAAGCCCTACCCCACAAGGCATACAGTCAAATCGGGTGTCAGAGTCGATCGAGCTAAAAACTGTGATGCTTGGGATAGTGGCATTTTGCTGTCACTAACACACAGGCATTTTTTCTAAAGTAACAACATGACATTCAGGAGCTACTTATGATTTCTACTATTTGCTGCCCCGAAACTTCTCTTAAGTCTAACAAAGTTAATGCCGATCGTAATAAAGTTGATTCCAATGGCAACCTAGAATATTGTATAGCCGCTGCTTGGGTAGACTTAGTAGGAGGAGACTACAGTAGTTTAGGAGGAGATGATTGGCTGGCGATATGTGGCGATATTGATGAAGGCGAACTTTACAAAGAATGGTTTGTGTGGCAAGATAGCGAAGTGACGAAAGAATGGGAAGCTTTCGATCCAATTACTAATTATCGCATCGTTGCACCTAGCCGAGCCATTTTAATTGCTCAAATCGATCGCATCGAAGCTACAAGACTAATCTAATCTGTATGCAATCTAGGTTCCTTGGACTTTGAGTTTTTCCCGATCCAACTTGCGTTGTTTCAATGCTTCAAGATTTTGCTTGATCGACTCTAGTGCAATTCCATTCCCCTGCTGTTGGTACAATTCACTGGCAGTAATTAAATTCTGCACAGCATCATCATCAGAACGCAAATTGGCACAAGCCAAACCCCGATTGTGGTAAGCTTCTGCCAAAGTAGAAACAAGTTGTAAGGCGCTGGTAAATTTGTCTTTAGCTTTTCGATAATTTCCCGATTTATAGGCCTCAATTCCTTCTTGGCAATAAACAGAGGCCTTGCGACCAGCATCCGTAGCCGGAAATTCTGGTAAACTTAAAACTGGTTCTTGAAACAGCACAGAAATGCTACCCTTACCGAAGTAAGCCCAAGTCATTGTTCCTAGGCCAATCCCCAGGACGGCAACAATGATGATAGACAGAGCAATAAAATTGGTGGTTTCCATAGAAAAATATTTGTAGTATTACAATATGATAAGATATCTTTGAATTTTTGCAACAATGGCGGCGCGAAATTACCTCAACTGGAAATGGTCGATCGGAACGCTAGCTTTAGTATTATCGATCGCCTCCCTTACCGTACCTGCAAATTTTGACACCGCAACCGACGCACCAACTCAATAGGAGGATTTCAATTATGATAATATGCAAAACAACCAATCGCAATCAACCATAATATGAGTTTCCTCTACACCGCAGCCCTAGTAACTTTAGCAGATATTGACAAGGAAGTTCTCGTTAAATTTTACACAAAATTTCTCGATATTGATCCGAATCCTTACATTCCTAATACTTATGCTGAATTTCAACTGCCGGGTTTAAGATTAGGCATATTCAAACCCAAAAATTCCCACAAATCAGAATTTTTAGGTATCGGAAAAGCAGGCATGAGTTTATGTTTGGAAGTCAGCGACATCGAAATGGCGATCGCCCGAATTTGGGCCCTAGGATGTCCGCCCCCCGGAGAAATTATTAAAGCTAGTCACGGTTTAGAAATCTACGCCTTCGATCCCGCAGGTAATCGCCTAATTTTACACCAACCTAATTAGCAGATGACCGAGATAAAACTCCTCTGTAATAACTTGAATAAAAAGTTTACTGTATAAGCATTCTTCCTTCTTCCTTCTTCCTTCTTCCTTCTTCCTGAATTTCCCCCCTTGGGGGGGGCTAGGGGGGGGTTCTTCTTCCTTCTTCCTTCTACTTATCTAATCAATTCAGCAAAACTATAAAAACTGATAATTAACAATAAAAGTGCGGTGATATGAGTTAGCTGAAATTGAGGCCGCGGGCCCAGGGATTCTCGCACTAAAATTGAAAAAGACGAACCAATTATATAACTTAGAGACAGGGCTAGATAGGGCCATTGCCCTGTGAAAGTCCATAACCCCAACAAAATCATCGCTAAACTCAACATCACCAACTCAACAAAGCGAGGAGGATTGTGCTGACTAGATAGAATCAAAGTATCCAACCAATATTGCCAAGGTCTCATTTATTAGCGATCGCACTTTTGGATTTAACCTTCTAGCTTAACTGACGATCGCCATTCAGTTTGTTGCCGTAAACACGCTAAGGCAATTTCCGTCTCAACTTGCGGAAATTCGCCGTAAAAGCGACTGACGCTATAAAAAGGATCTGGAGTTTCTAGGACGATGTGGCGATCGCACATTTCCTCCAAAAATTCTAGCAAATCCTGCGGTGCAACCGGCACGCAAATCCACAAAGCCATCGGCTGCTGAATCCGCAAAGCCTGCGCCGCCACAGCCATCGTCATCCCCGTCGCAACCCCATCATCCACCAAAATCGCCAAAGCCCCCGCAGCGCTAACATTTGGACGTCCCGGAGACAAATCTGCCAGTAGAGATTGGGCATTATTTTGAGCCTGATCGAGTGCTGATTTTTGCCAGGGTAAATTGTGCTGCTTTTGCTTTTGCCAGAGGACATTACCGTCAGCAGTTACAGCCCCGATCGCCAGTTCTAAATTATCTGGACGAGTAATTTTCTTGGCGACAACCACATCCAAAGGACAGCCCAACAAACGGGCCACGGGGACTGCGATCGGCAAACCCCCCCGTGGTAAAGCATAAACTATCGGTTTAACAGCCTCTGGTGCGGTTAAATTCAATTTTCCGAGCTCTGCGAAAACTGCTGCGGCGAGTCTTTCGCCAGCATCGGCGCGATTATCAAACAACGGGTTAGAGAACATATTCCTGCCTGTACGAGCTCTACCAAACAATTGTAGATTTGAGAGTAACAATTTGAGATTTTGCGATCGACTGCATCGCATACAAGCTTTTTGCCAATCTCAAATCACTCAACCCGATATACACTATAAATTCTAGCATCAAAAAAATCTCCCCGATCGTTAAATATATGTCCAGCGACTTGCAACTCAGCCTGTTTGACACCAGTCAAAATACCTCTTTCGTAACCGACTCAATACCGACAAATGTCAAAATTCCCATTCCTCCGGGCACTTATCAAAATATCCAGCAAATAACCGAACACTGCAACCGCTGTCACCGCTGCGAATTAGGCAACAGCCGCACTCACGCCGTCATCGGGCGCGGCAATCCTCAAGCAAAAATCTTGATTGTGGGAGAAGCGCCGGGACAAAACGAAGATGAAACTGGATTGCCATTCGTTGGGCGATCGGGTCAACTTTTAGATAAGATTTTAGAATCAGTAGGACTCTGTACAGAAACCGACATATTCATTGCCAACGTCATCAAATGTCGCCCGCCCAACAACCGCCCTCCGACAGTCAAAGAAATAGAAGCCTGCAAACCATACTTACTCGAACAAATCCGCATATTAAACCCTAAAATTATTTTATTAACAGGTGCAACAGCCCTCAAAGGTTTGCTTAGCGACAAGCGACCGATTAGTAAAATTAGAGGTCAATGGATAGAATGGGAAAATCGCCTATGTATGCCAATCTTCCACCCATCATACTTGTTGCGAAACCCCTCCCGCGAACCAGAAACTCCGAAATGGTTTATGTGGCAAGATATGCAAGCGATTAAGGCTAAATTTGATGAATTAAAAGAGCAATTGTAATATTTTTATTCTTGATTTGTAGGGGCGGGTTTCACCAACAATCTCTGATTTTCACCCACAATCTCAAAAACCCGCCCCGGCCTTTCTATCTATTCACAAATTCGCGCCAAGTAAAAATCCGAATTATGGTTTTATCTAATATTTTCAGTGAAACTCCTATCAATAGACAAGAAATTCCTCAAGAACTATTAGACATTGAAGATAAACAACGTACTAATCCACTTCCTTGGAAAGGGCAATTTTCCCCCCAGTTTATCGAAACTTTGATTCATAAATATGCCGATAAAAATAGTGTGATTTTCGATCCATTTTTAGGTAGTGGAACAGTTTTATATGAGGCAGGAAGATTCGGACTGGAAGCCTGCGGAACAGAAATCAATCCCGCAGCTTTAATCCTCGCTAACACTTATAAATTTATCACTATTTCACCAAGACAGCGTGAAAGATGTATCAATTGTTTTCTCGCTCGACTAAAGACTGATATCTGGGAGACAATGCCACTCTTCCAAACAATACAAAAAGAACTTACAGAAAATGATATAATAGATAAAATCGTATATTTAGCCGTTGATAATGAAGAAAAATTAATTAATATTCTACATCAAGCATTAGTGATATTGCTAGATTTAGAAAATAAAAAAGTTACCTACTCAAGAGTTTTCACCATTGCGAAAAATCTCGCTACTTTTGTGCTTAACCTACCCTATAGCGAAAAGCCGATAAATGCCTACAATGCCGATGCAAGAAACGTTCCCTTAGAAAACTCCAGTATCAATCTTGTGATTACATCCCCCCCTTATATCAATGTATTTAACTATCATCAGCAGTATCGCGGTTCTACTGAAGCACTAAACTGGAAAATTTTAGAGGTGGCAAAATCCGAGTTTGGTTCTAATCGCAAGCATAGAAGTAATAGATTCCTAACAGTAATTCAATATTGCTTAGACATCGCCTATACTTTGCAAGAATTGTTACGAATATGCAGCCATGACAGTAGAATAATATTTGTAGTCGGTCGAGAATCAAATATTAAAGGAACTCCTTTTTTTAATGGGGAGTTAGTTGCAGAAGTCGCTAGTCAAGTATTGGGGATTAGTTTAGATATTCGTCAAGAAAGAACTTTTGTGAATCGTTATGGAAAAAGTATCAAAGAAGATATACTGCACTTTATAAAAGTAGAAAATTTACAGTATCATTTTACTATACATCAAGCCAGAACTATTGCTGTAGAAGCCTTAGAGTCCGCTTATTTCCTAGCGGATGAACAAGTAAAATATGAAATCAAGGATGCTATCGACAAGGCTGAAAAAGTACATCCATCACCTTATTTCGAGCGGCAGCGTTCACGTAAAATCATTGAAGAAATCAACCCAAAAGAAGAAATTTATGTTTAATTTAGCTCAGCCACATGGGGACAAACTAGCAGCATTGCTTGATAATAATAAACTACCTCCTACAGAAAAACCGCGTGTTAATCAAGCAATCGAACACTATATAAACTGGTTGGAAACCCTTAAAAATATCAGTGGTGATTTGAAAGTTGTTCCAGACATGGTATCCCATCTAACCTCCTATAAGCGATACATTGACGTTGAACTAATCTTTGATAGTGACAATGATTTTTTGTACCGTCAAAAGGGGCAATTAAAACTTGACAACTCAATCATTGAAGAATTTATACCTATCTTAGTTACAACCGTCTTTGCAGATTCATTAAAGGACAAAGAATTATCCTTTGGCCCAACACAGTGTTTTTCATCACTCCGATTTGAGTCAAGTTTAAAAGTAAGTCCAAAAGGTGGTGGAATGAGTATTCGAGCCAAGGATCAAGATTTTGCAATTAGTAGAAAAATATTTTTGAAAGCCTCTCACAATCAAGATTTTAAGGAGAGTACCTCCCGCGAGGCAAATATTGCTTATGTTGCGGCTGAGTGTAAAACAAATCTTGATAAAACCATGTTTCAAGAGGGCGCGGCAACTGCCTTAGATGTAAAATTGAGTGTTCCAGGAGCCAAGTATTTCTTGCTATGTGAATGGCTGGATATGTCGCCGATTAGCTCATCACTCACAGCTATTGATGAGATACTAATTCTGAGAAAAGCTAAGCGGTTATCGTCTAATATCAGAAGTGCTTTTAGTACAGTAGAAGGAAGAAAGAAAAATAGAGATTATTTTGTAAACCATCTCGACAATAACCCCTTTGCACCGGAAGTTTTCATGAGATTTTTAACTGAAATTGAAGGGATGATTGGCAAAGATGAACTCGACGAAGATGATGTGCTTTCAAGAGGCTATTTTTGAGGGTAAAAAACATTAACAGAACCAGCGAGGCAGGCCTCTGGATATGCGTTACCAGGTGAATTAAAAGAGCAATTATAATGAATTTTTATTCTTAATTTGTAGGGGCGGGTTCACGAAAAATCTCCAATTTCCACCCACAATCTCAAAAACCCGCCCCCACCACGCGACAGAATTCGATCGCGGGCAATTCAACGGACATGATATAAATTGTGTTAATCTTAAAACTGTGAAACTAAGGACTTTTTATGAGTCAATGCCTTAATCCTGATTGCCTGCATCAAAACCCATCCCTCACCAAATTCTGCCAACGCTGCGGCAACAAACTGCTCCTCGGAGACAGATACCGAGCAGTCAAATACATTTCCGAAGGAGGTTTCGGCCGTACATTCAAAGCCGTAGACGAACATCGACTCGATACAATCTGTGTGATTAAACAATTTCTCCCGCAACTACAAGGGAGTGCAGCTATTCAGAAAGCGACTGAGTTATTCAAACAAGAAGCAGTGAGACTGCGAGATTTGGGTAAACATCCTCAAATACCTGATTTATTGGCATTTTTTGAACAAGATCAACGGTTCTATTTAGTACAAGAATTTATTGACGGTGAGGATTTATTAAAAGAATTACAGAAACAGGGAAAGTTTAGCGAAAAACAGATTAAGCAATTACTGACAGAATTGCTACCGATATTAGATTTTGTTCACAAACAAAAAGTAATTCACCGAGATATTAAGCCGGATAACATCATTAGAAATTCTCACTGTTCTCTAGTCTTGATTGACTTTGGAGTTGCTAAGGAATTGAGCGGTAGTGTTTTGACTAGAGTGGGAACTGTGACTGGAACTCCTGGTTATGCGGCACCGGAACAAATGCAAGGTCATGTTTTTCCAGCGAGTGATCTTTACAGCCTTGGTGTAACTTGTATTCGGTTATTAACCGGGTGTTTGCTGGAAGAGAAAAATGGAACTTTGGCTGACGAACTTTTTGACCCGATGCAAATGGCATGGGTATGGAGAAATAAGGCAGTTTCCATCAGCAATGACTTGGGTAAAGTATTAGATAAAATGCTCCTGTTTCCAGTCGGCGCGCGTTATCAATCAGCAGCAGAAGTATTGCAAGCTCTTAATCCTGTCTCAGTATCACCTACTAAAATACCAGCTAAGCCTCAAGCAAAACCTTTTCAGTCTTCACCAGTAGCATCTAATCAAATATCAGCTAATCAGGTGATGCCTAAACAGCCCGCTAGTGAGATCATGCCTAAAGTGGTGGCTAATGAGGTACAATTGGTTTCTGCGGTCGGGATGGATTATAGAGAATTGCGTAATTTATTAGCAGTCGGAACGTGGAAAGAAGCGGATTATGAAACGACGAGAGTGATATTGAAGGTGGTGGCTAAGATGTTGGGTAAGGAGGAAGAACGATGGCTGCACTCGGGATCTATTGATTATTTTCCTTGTGAAGACTTGCGAACGATTGACCAACTTTGGGTAAAATACAGTAATGGGCGCTTCGGCTTTTCGGTGCAGAAACGCATCTATCGGAGTATCTTTAACGCACCTGGCTTTGATACATATAGTGAAAAAAAATGGGAAGCGTTTTCCCATCGTGTAGGTTGGAAAAAGTTGGACATAAATGGTGAAATGAGCTTAGACCTGATTTTGGTAGAGGTAGATAAAGCACCAGAGTCAGAAGGTCAACTCCCTTGTACTTTAAGGTGGGTAATGAGGTTAGGGGTAGATGGGGGTAAGAGTGAGGGGTGGGGACATCTCTTCTCTCGCGTCGAGACTTGTGGACTTTAACATCTAAACGTTTCATTTCAGGGTTTCCTTAATATTTATAACAAAGGCTTTAACCACGAAACCAGGCCATTTCTACGTTTCCGATACCTGGCACTGACCAGACTGAGCTAAAATTTTATCGATTGATACTAAGGTTTGTATTAAATGAAATTATGGAAGTCCAACCGAGAGAAATTCAAACCTATGAAACCTTAGAGGGAAAAATCCCTTTTGAAGAGTGGCTTGATTCCTTGCGCGATCGCCAAGGAAAAGCTAAAATAAAAGGTAGACTTCAGCGAGTTGCTCTTGGTAATTTAGGAGACTGTAAATCAGTAGGAGAGGGAGTTTTTGAGTTGAAAATTGACTACGGGCCAGGCTACCGGGTTTATTTTGGAGAAAGAGACTCAACTATTCTACTGCTTCTCTGCGGTGGAGATAAAAGTACCCAAGATCGAGATATTCGCAAAGCCAAAGAATACTGGATAGAATTTAGGAGTAGAAACGATGCCTAAAACTCATAGTTACCATGACTATCTGATTAAATCCCTCCAAGAAATTGAAGAATCTGCTGCTTATATTCAAGCAATTTTAGAAGAAAACGAACCGGAATCTGAACTGTTATTGACAGTCCTCAAAGACGTAGTTAAAGCTCAAGATAAAATCTCTACAATGACGGTCGGCGAACAACAGAATTGGGAGAAACTTCAGGAATTGTTGAAAGCATCAGGGGGAGAAGAGATTTACCGATTTATTGGTTTGCTGAAGGCTTTAGGACTAAAGACAGATATTGCAGTTAGTCAGGGTGAAACTCCAGACGCATCAATGTTAGAATCTCCATCTCGCGTCGAGATTTGTAAAGTTTAACATCTTACCAAATTACTAAAGAAAGGACAATAGTCATACTTCCTGCCATTCTTGAGTTGTTGGGGTAGTTATGTCTTCAAAATATTTGACTTTCCCCCGCATATCCTTAAATAATTCTTCCGTTGAAACAGTCTTTTCATACTGAGAAATTCTCACAACTGGCTTATTTCCATCTGTTACTAAAATTTCTTCGCCTTCTAGCTCGACAAGTTGCAAAAATTCTAGTAAATTAGCTTTTAATTAACTTTTGTCAATAGTTTTCATGGTGGCTAAAATATAATTTGTGTAGCGTTGATACTAATTATATTTGAGGGCTGTGCTGTTTGTCAAGATTTGTTGGGTATCATTATTACAAATTTGTGAGGTATAATAGAATTATTTCTGAGACTCTTTCAAAAACTATGGGTATGGTTTCAGTATCCAATAACCAACCAACCATCATCCGCACAGAGCGCGGACTGACAATCACGGGTACGCGCATCACCCTCTATGATGTGATGGACTACCTGACTGCTCAGTATCCCCCGAAGTTTATCCGTTGCTTATTTGACTTAACAGAAGATCAGATTAACACTGCTTTATCCTACATTGAAGCAAATCGTGCAGAAATTGAAGCAGAATATCAACTTGTTTTAAGGGAAGCTAAGGAAATTCAGCATTACTGGGAAGAGCGCAATCGGGAACATTCTGCCCGCGTTGCAGCGATGCCACCAAAACCCGGTACAGAGGCTCTTTGGGCCAAACTTCGAGAGCAAAAAGCCAAACACGAACTAGAAGCATGAATTTTCTGATAGATCATAATCTGGGAGGTCATGCAGAGATTTTATTGGGTAATATAGCAAGTCAAGGCTGGTTAAATCTACTCTCAATTCGTTTTGTAACTTTCAAGCAGATGAATTTGTCGATCGACAGTAACGATCGAATTGTGTGGAGACTTGCTCAAGAAAATCAGATGATTTTGCTTACTGCAAACCGCAGCATGAAGGGTGAAGACTCCCTAGAACAGGTGATCCGAGAAGAAAATACAGTGGATTCCCTACCTGTGATTACGATTGGAGATGCCGATCGATTTTTAGCCGATCGAGTCTATCGAAATCGTTGTGTTGACCGCATTATAGAAATCTTGCTGGATATCGAAACCTGGATGGGCGTTGGTCGTCTTTTTGTTCCGTAATCTTCTTGTTCCTTAATGTAGTTTAATCTATGGGGCGATTTAACTTCTTACTCAACTGGAGAGTGGATATGAATTACAAATGGATTCTTTTGTTGTGTGTTTTTTGTTTTTTGTTTAGTATTGGGTACTTTCAGTATGCTGGTTTTTCTGGTTTTTTAGGGTTTGGGATTGGTGCGTTGCTTTGGTGGGGTTGGCTGTCGATTGGTGAAGGATGAAAAATATAGCAGACCGCAGAAACCCGGTATCTGCGGGAACCTCAGATACCACCAAAAGTGCTGTATTTGCATTCATCGGCATTCATCTGGGGTTAAAAAAACATTTCTATTGTTACTCCAACTCTTCACAAATGCGCGCAAAAGCCGCCACGGGATCGATCGCAGCAGTAATCGGGCGCCCAATCACCAGATAATCCGCACCAGCATTAATCGCAGCCTTTGGAGTCATCGATCGCCTTTGATCGCCCCCATCAGCCCATTTCGGACGCACACCGGGACAAACCAACAGAAAATCATCCCCGCAACTCATCCGCAACTGTGCCACTTCCTGCGGAGAACAAACAGCACCAGCTAAACCCGTTTCCTTAGCCAACAATGCCATGTGCAAAGCATATTCTGGCAATTCCAAAGGTACTTTCAACTCAAAAGCTAACTGTCGGGAATTCAAACTCGTTAACAGAGTAATTGCAATCAATTTAGGACTCGGTTTATCAACTGCGATCGCCCCTGATTCTAAAGCAACTAACGCCGCTTTCAGAGCATCTTTACCACAAGTAGAATGGATTGTCAATAAATCCACATTGTACTTAGCAGCAGCCCGACAAGCACCAGCAACAGTATTAGGAATGTCGTGAAATTTCAAATCCAGAAAAATCCGCTTTCCCCGCTGTTTCAGAATAGAAATGATTTCCGGGCCACAGCTAACGAATAGCTCTAAACCGACTTTCCAGAAAGATACATCGGGGAGTTTGTCGATAAGGGCGATCGCCTCTGCTTGACTCGGAACATCCAAAGCCACAATAATTTTATCTGCGATCGTAGTATCTTTCATAGTAAGAACTTCATAGTAGATTGGTGTCAAAACGTCAAAGGTAGTCACAGACTGCTGTTTGGGGTTCGGGTCTAGATCCCCCCTAACCCCCCTTAAGAAGGGGGGGACAAGAGTATTCTCTTTCGTCCCCCTTCTTAAGGGGGATTTAGGGGGATCTGGCCTCGGATAAAGGCGAGATTTATCAAGGGTTCTAGGCTTAAGTTGACACCAATGGCGGTTAACAAATCCCAACTCAATCCACCAATCGCACAAACTTATTTTTCCCAACCTGCAAAACCTTACCGCATAATTCAGCAGGTGATTCAAAAGTGAGGTTAACATCAGAAACTTTATCGCCCTCCAACTTCACCCCACCGCCCTGCATCAACTTCCTCGCATCACCACTACTTTTGCAAAGTTCGCTAGCACTCAGAATATAAAACAACTTAGCAGGAAACTGCACGCTTGCCAAAGAAAACTCGGCCACTGCATCAGCTTCGCCCGCAGCACCTTTAACCAGCGCCATTGCATCTAACTGAGCCCGATCGCCTGCTTCCTTCCCATAATACTGACTGACAACATTCACAGCCAAAAGCTTCTGTTTTTCTCGCGGATTTTCCGGCAAAGCATCCAGAGGCAAATCTGTCAATAGTTCAAAATACTGGGCGATCGAGCGATCGGCAATTTTCTCCAACTTAGAATACATCGTCAGCGGGTCATCGGACAAACCCACATAATTATTCAAAGACTTCGACATCTTCTGCACCCCATCAGTCCCGATCAAAATCGGCATCAGCAAACCAAACTGCGGCTTCATCCCAAAATGTCGCTGCAAATCTCTCCCCACCGCAATATTAAACTTTTGGTCAGTTCCCCCCAACTCCACATCAGCTTCCAGGGCCACGGAATCGTAACCCTGCATTAGCGGATACAGAAACTCGTGCAAATAAATCGCCGTTCCTTGCTCCATGCGATTATCAAATCCCTCTTTAGCGAGCATCTGCTGCACGCTCATGGTGCCTAGCAGCTCCAAAATCTTCGCCAAGTCCAAACCGGACAACCACTCGGAGTTATAGCGAATTTCTAGCCTGCCGGGGGTGTCAAAATCTAAAATTGGACGCACTTGGTCTAAATAAGTCTTGGCATTTTCCGCCACTTGTGCTGCTGTTAATTGAGCGCGCGTCTCAGATTTTCCGGTTGGATCGCCAATTCTTGCGGTAAAATCGCCGATGAGCAATACTGCGGTGTGGCCTGCATCCTGAAAAGCTCGCAGCTTGCGGACGCAAATGCTGTGGCCCAGGTGAATGTCAGTCCCTGTGGGGTCAATTCCCAACTTAATCCGCAAAGGTCGATCGCCCTTTGTGAGCAGTTTGACCAAATTTTCGTCAGGGTTGCTAGAATCAGGTCGATCGGGAAAAATCTCGCTGACACCGCGGTAAATTCCAGAAAAGTTAGGAGAAATCATAGGGGAGCGATCGAAAACCATAATATTTTGCCAAAGTGCAGCGGAATTAGTTAAACTCACTGATTGACATATAAAAACACAACCATCAAGCTAGCATAATCCCAAAGCTTACCTACCAAAATTTTTGATGGCAATTGTTCCATCCTCCATTGTAAATTCAAAGTCTCCAACCCCCCATCGACTCAGGAAGTGAAATCCACGTGTCAACCAACGCAGTCCGTAAAAATACGGAAAACTCAGCCCCCGTATTCGAGTTCGTTCAGTCCGTCAGTAAAGTGACCGCTGGAACTATACTCAGCATTACAATGCTTGCCAGTTCCGTAGTAGCTGGCGGACTGGTTGGCTTAGCGATCAGCTTCCGCAATTTGCCAGATGTTCGCATCTTGCAAACCTACTCTCCGACGGAAACTACCCACATTTATGACATCAACGGTCGGCCCCTCGCCAGCATCCACGATGAAGCCAATCGAGATGTCGTACCCCTGGACAAAATTTCCCCGAACCTGAAACGTGCTGCTTTAGCGATCGAAGATAGCAGCTTTTTCACCCACAAAGGCATCAACCCAGGCGGGATAGCCAGAGCCTTCATGGCTAACCTCGAAAAAGGTAGAACCGTTGAAGGAGGCTCGACTATGACAATGCAATTAGTCAAGAACCTGTTTCTATCTCCCAAATCAAAACTCAGTCGCAAAGTAGCTGAAGCGGTAATGTCTATCCGCTTGGAGCAAATCCTCAATAAAGACCAGATTCTGCAACTTTACCTGAATCAAATTTATCTGGGTCACAACTTGTACGGCGTAGAAACGGCATCTCGCAGCTATTTCAACAAGTCAGCAGATAGTTTGACTTTGGCCGAAGCCGCGATGTTAGCCGGGTTAATTTCTGCCCCCGAAGAATACAGTCCTTTCGTCAATTTCAAGTTGTCAAAAGAGCGGCAGGAAATCGTTTTAACCCGGATGAAGGAGTTGAAATGGATTACCCCGACTGAAGAAGCAGCAGCTCGCCAACAAAAGATTAAGCTGGGTAAAATTACCTCTTTTGGTGGCTCTCAAGTTCCTTACGTGACACAAGCCGTCGTTCAGGAGTTGACTAGGCGTTTTGGTCGAGATGCTGTAGTTAAGGGAGGAATGCGCGTTCAAACTACGATCGACCTCAAAATGCAGCGGACGGCTGAAGAAACAGTCAAAGCATGGCACGATCGACTATACAATCAAGGAATTTTTTACGATCGCGACCAAGGTCAAATTGCCCTAGCAGCCGTCGATCCCCGCACCCACTTCGTCAAAGCAATGGTTGGGGGTGTCGATTACGAAAAAAGTCAATTCAACCGTGCCATTCAAGCCCGGAGACAGCCAGGGTCTTCTTTTAAGCCTTTTGTCTACTACGCTGCTTTTGCCAGTGGTAAATACAGTCCAGATTCCGTTGTCTATGACTCTCCTGTGGGCTATCGCGACGGCGATGGGTACTACTACCCTCAAAACTACGGTGGTGGGTTCTCCGGTGCCGTCAGCATTCGCAGAGCTTTGGAAGTATCGCTGAACATTCCCGCCGTCAAGCTCGGCCAAGAAGTCGGATTAAATAAAGTGATTGAAATTTGCCGGGTACTCGGCATCAGAAGTCCCATGGAACCGGTGGTTTCCTTACCCTTGGGTGCAGTTGACCTCACTCCTTTGGAGATGGCTGGAGCTTTTGCTACCTTTGCCAACAATGGCTGGCATTCTGACACCACGTTTATCGTGCAAGTAACTGACAGCAGTGGCAATGTCTTGCTCGACAACACGCCCAAACCCAAATTGGTACTCAATTCCTGGGCTGCGGCTTCTGTCAACAGCGCCCTGCAAGGCGTAGTTAACAACGGTACTGCAAGGGCGGCCCAACTTGGCCGGCCGGCTGCTGGAAAAACCGGTACTACTTCCTCAGAACGGGATATTTGGTTTGTCGGTTACGTCCCCCAGTTGTCCGTGGCTGTTTGGGTTGGCAACGACGACTACACACCGATGAGCTACGGTGCTACTGGCGGTACCATTGTCGCCCCTATTTGGCGAGATTTTATGAGCCAAGCTTTGCAGGGAGTTCCAGAAGAAGGTTTCAAACCTGCTTCAGCTTTTGAACATCCTTAGTCAGTTGACGGTTGACGGTTGACGGTTGGCAGTTGGCAGTTGGCAGTTGATCGTTGACCGTTGACTGTTGACTGTTGGCAGTAGTTGACAATTACCAATTACCAATTACCAATTACCAATTACCAATTACCAATTACCAATTACCAATTACCAATTACCAATTACCAATTACCAATTACCAATTACCAATTACCAATTACCAATTTCTTCAACATCTGATCTTAAGGTTGTTTTTCCAGTTCAGATTTCATGCGCTCCAGCGTTGAGTTCATTTGCTCAAACATCTGCTGGGGCGTGATTCCAAATTGATTGAGTTGGGTTTTTAACTGTTCTACCGTCATCTGAGCCATGAAGTCCTCAGACAACTCGAAACGCTTCATAAAAATACGATAACGATCCATCATAGCTTCCATCTGAGCGATGAACATTTTCTTGCCTTCGCGATCGAACTTACCATAACTGCTGCCTAGTTTGACGAGGGATTGATAGTCGTCAAATAACAGTTTGGCTTCTTGCTGAACAATTTCTGAATCAAAAAATCCCATAGCTTTACCTAATTTTTTTATATCGAACAAATTTTGATCTAGGCAGTAAGTCCCCCTGCTTATTCAACTATGTTATCAGTTGGCGGAGGCTGCCCCTACCCTTCAAAGCGTAAAGATTAGTAGCAATGTCCGTACAGGATCAGGCATGGACATCGGGAATGGGGCATTGGGAATGGGGCATTGGGCATTGGGCATTGGGAATGGGGCATCGGGCATCGGGCATTGGGCATCAGGCATCGGGCATTGGGCATTGGGCATCAGGCATCGGGCATCGGGCATCGGGCATCGGGCATTGGGCATCGGACACTGAGCGTAGTCGAAGTGTGTCCTTCTTCCTTCTTCCTGAAGCGTTCCCTGAGCGTAGTCGAAGGGCCTTCTTCCTGAAGCGTTCCCTGAGCGTAGTCGAAGGGCCTTCTTCCTGAAGCGGTTCCTGAGCGGAGTCGAAGGGCCTTCTTCCTTCTCTCAAACTTTCCCGATGCGTTCTAGTGGCCAAAACCTGACCACAGCACGGCCGATGATGTTTTGCTTCGGTAAAAATCCCCAGCGGCTGGAGTCGTTGCTGTTGTTGCGGTTGTCTCCCATGACAAAGTATTGATTTTCGGGAACTCGATAAGGCCCCCACTGGTATTTAGGAGGTTCGGCAATATATTTTTCAACCAGGGCTTTGTCGTTGAGGAAAACTAGACCTTTTTTAACGGTGATAGTTTGACCCGGTAAGCCAATGATCCGCTTGATAAATGCTTGGTCTTCGGTAAATCCTTGTTCTTGCAACTGCTCCGGTGGGGAAAATACTACGATGTCGCCAGTTTTGGGAGGTTCCAGATAGTAGGATATTTTTTCGACTACGACCCGATCGCCTATATGCAAAGTTGGTAACATAGAGTCTGAGGGTATGAACCGGGGTTCGGCGATAAATGCTCGAATCAAGATTGCTAAACCCAAAGCAATCATCACTATCTGAATATTTTCTCGTTGGGAATTCCAGGTTTTTTGCCACCAGGAGCTTGTGCTGACCGCAGTGGAAGTATCAGGCTTATTTTCTATTGTTTTTGTATTCAACTTATTGTTTTCAGATGTCATCTTATCTTCCTCTAATATCTTATTCACTCAATCTAAAAAAGGCAGAGAATTAAGATTCTCCACCTTTTTTAGATACTGATTTGGAGTTATTTACGATCGCCAAATTACTTCAAAACTGTACTTGCGATCGCACTTACTCAGCACCTTGGGGCAACAATTCCCGCTTCTGGCCTTGCAACACCTTGACAATTCCATCCTCGCCCACATCCACAACAGCGATGTCGCCATCTTTGATGCGGCCAGAAAGGATTTCCTCAGCCAAGCTGTCTTCCAACAAGCGCATGATCGCGCGGCGTAGAGGCCTTGCTCCGTAACTGGGATTGTAGCCTTCTTCCACCAAGCGTTCCTTGAACTTTTCGGTAACTTCCAGAGTGATACCCTGTTCTGTTAAACGCCCGAAAACTTCTTTCAGCATGATGACAGCGATTTCCTTGACTTCCTCTCGGTTCAACTGACGGAAGACGATAATTTCGTCAAGTCGGTTGAGGAATTCTGGGCGGAAATAGTTTTTCAGTTCTTCATTAACCAAAGAACGAATGCGGTTGTAAGTAGCATCGGCTTGGTTATCGCTGAACTCGAAACCGAGGCCACCGCCACCTTTTTCGATGACTTTAGAACCGATGTTAGAGGTCATAATCAGCAGCGTATTTTTGAAGTCTACGGTGCGACCTTTAGCATCAGTTAAGCGGCCGTCTTCCAATATTTGCAAGAGCATATTGAAGACATCGGGGTGAGCTTTTTCGATTTCGTCGAACAACACGACTGTGTAAGGACGACGACGGACTGCTTCTGTGAGTTGTCCGCCTTCGTTGTAGCCGACATAACCTGGAGGGGAACCGATGAGTTTGGAGACGGTGTGACGTTCCATGTACTCGGACATATCCAACCGAATCATTGCGTCTTCGGAACCGAAGAAGTAGCCAGCTAAGGCTTTCGTCAGTTCGGTTTTACCGACGCCTGTGGGCCCGGAGAAGATGAAACTGGCGATCGGGCGATTGGGGTTTTTCAAGCCAACACGGGCGCGACGAATGGCCTTAGAAACAGCTTTGACAGCTTCTTCTTGACCAATCAAACGCTGGTGCAGGGTATCTTCCATGTGTAGCAGCTTTTCAGACTCGGATTCGGTCAGTTTGTTGACCGGAACTCCTGTCCAGCTTGCCACGATTTGGGCGATATCTTCTTCGGTGACTACTGGCGAGGGGTCGGTTTCGCCGCGAGTCGCCGAGTCGGTTTTTTTGGCTTGGGAAATAGCGCGGATTTCGGCTTTGATCGTCATTTCGCGATCGCGCAATTCTCCGGCCTTATCAAAGTCTTGAGAACGCACCGCTTCGTCTTTATCCTTCAGGACTTGGCGCAGTTCTTTGTCAAGTTCCTTGGCTGCGGGGGGAAGTTGGGAGTTAATCAGACGGACTCTCGAACCTGCTTCATCTACCAAGTCAATGGCTTTGTCTGGTAGGAAGCGATCGGAGATATATCGGTGAGAAAGTTTGGCTGCGGCTTCCAGGGCTGTATCCAAGATTTTCAGCTTGTGGTGCTGTTCGTAGCGTTCCCGCAAACCAAAGAGAATCTCGATCGTCTCATCAACAGTCGGTTCGCCGACCATCACGGGCTGGAAGCGCCGCTCTAGGGCTGCGTCGCGCTCGATGTGCTTGCGGTACTCATCTAAGGTGGTAGCGCCGATACACTGGAGTTCGCCTCTAGCCAAAGCTGGCTTGAGAATGTTGGCTGCGTCGATCGCCCCTTCCGCCGCACCAGCACCGATCAAAGTGTGCACTTCGTCAATGACTAAAATCACGTTACCCGCCGTGCGGATTTCGTCCATGATTTTTTTGAGGCGTTCTTCAAATTCCCCCCGGTATTTCGTACCGGCGACTAGCAGGCCGATGTCCAGGGTGACGACGCGCTTTTCTTCGAGGATGTCTGGGATGTCGTTGTTAGCGATACGTTGGGCCAGACCTTCGGCGATCGCGGTTTTGCCAACTCCAGGTTCACCGATGAGTACCGGGTTATTTTTGGTACGGCGACCGAGGATTTGGATGACTCGTTCGATTTCTTTTTGGCGTCCGACTACGGGGTCTAGCTTCCCATCCACAGCCATTTGAGTCAGGTTAGAGCCGAACTCATCGAGGGTTGGGGTTTTGGTGCGAGCACCGCCACCTGTGGCTGCGACTTCTGCGGTTTCTCCCAGCATCCGAATCACTTGGGTGCGGACTTTCGACAAGTCTACTCCCAGGTTTTCTAATACTCTGGCGGCGACTCCTTCACCTTCGCGGATCAGACCCAGCAGCAGGTGTTCGGTACCGATATAGTTGTGTCCCAGTTGGCGAGCTTCTTCGAGGGACAGTTCTAGAACCCGCTTGGCGCGCGGGGTGAACGGAATTTCGACTGCTACGAAGCCCGAACCGCGCCCGATGATTTTTTCGACCTCAATCCGAGCATCTTTGAGGTTGACCCCCATTGATTTGAGGACTTTGGCTGCAACTCCGGTTCCTTCTCCGATCAGACCCAGGAGGATCTGTTCTGTCCCTACGAAGTTGTGACCCAGGCGACGAGCTTCTTCCTGGGCCAGCATGATTACTTTTATTGCTTTTTCTGTGAAGCGTTCAAACATGATTTATTCCCATCACCTGCTATGTGCCCGTTTCGAGGTCACGCTCGCTTGAGCGGGCGTTTTTAGTCGAGTGTTAACTCGTACTGCTTATTCTAGCGTGACATTCCCGACTGCTCTGCCGCACGGTCAAAGCGGTTGCAGATTCTAGGTTGCTGTTGCAGGGTGGCTTTCAACTGGGAAGACCCAAATGGTGGCTGACCTACAACCTCCCCCTAGACTGCAAGAAGATTGCTCTTCTCGGTCTGTCCCCAACCTACGACTATGTATTGAGGATTCTAGCACAATCTTTTGGGCTGTCATGCAGGTGAAAAAGTGGTAGTTACCGAAGTGTAGGGCAGTTTTTTTACAAAAATTATTGGTTAGATGTGCGCGATAGATGTAAGAACTTAAAAAAAATTAGGACGATCGCATGAGGCCCAGAAACCGGTTTTTTTCACGAAAATACTTAGTTGTAGCGCACAAATTTAGTAAAAAACCTGCTGGTTGAGCGCGGTGGTTGAGCGTAGTCGAAACCCGGTTTTTTTCATCGGAATGCGTGCAGGACTAAAAGTTTGTAGCGGTGCTTGGACGTGGTGCTAAAGCGCAACTAGAAACCTCAAAATCGATCGTATGTATTGCTAAACTCTAAAGATTGACTGCTCCCAGCTACCTCTACAAAACCGGGGAGAAATCTAACCTAAAATATTCTTACAGGGAACTGTAGTTGCGAAGCCCAGAGACCGTCAATCTTTGCAATCAATTCACTTCCCGCCCAGAGAAAGGTTTGAGTAATCAGGTTTTGCGCCTCAATATTCACGCCACCTAAAATTATGTCAGTTACTGGATTAAAGTTAACTATTTTGGCGTAATCATTTCCACCATTAGCTGAGTACCAATTGATTGCGCGATCGCCAATATAAAATGCGTTTAGTCTGGCGCTAGGGTTGCCAATTAAAGTATCTATTTCATTACCAGACATCATGTTGGTTTCTGTACCTTTGAGTAAGTTCAGACCGGTACCACCTTGTAGAACATCGTTTTCACCACCACCAAACAACCTATTAGTGCCGTTTCCACCAGTCAGATAATCATTACCCCGATCGCCATAAATGTCATTAGTCCCATCTCCGCCATCAATGATGTCAATTCCAGCTCCGCCGTAGATAGTGTCATTACCTATGCCAGCACCGAGAATATCATTACCGTCATCACCATAAATGTTATTATTCCCATCTCCACCATCAACCGTGTCATTTCCAGCCCCGCCGAAGATGATGTCATTACCTATGCCACCAAACACAAGATCGTTGCCATTACCAACATTATAAGTATGGTTGCCATTGTTGTTGTAATATTTCGCAAAACTCCCACTTAATCTGAATTCGTCGTCTCCGTTAGTCCCATAAATGAAGCGATCGTTGATTCCGCCAGCAGCTTTAGCAGCAACCAGAAACAAAGGATTATCTTGAGCATCAACGGGAATCACTCCTTCATGCACTTGAAGAGAGTTAGGAGAATCCCCTTTATAAAAGTTTGGTCGAAATTGATGATCGGCCTGCGTGTCACTCAGACCCAAAATATTGGTGGCTAAACGAGAATTGACACCTGCATTAGTTGTCACCAAATTTGTGTACGCGGTCACGACACGGCTGTGTTGAGCAGTGGTGTCTGCATTGGGGCCGAAGTCAAACAGGAAAGATTCCCTGGCAGTTCCAGCTTGAGCTTCATTTCCTGATACACTACTGATGCCATTAAAACTTCTTGAAGCCGCAGCACCAATATCTAAACGTTCGATTGGGTCTGCAATTCCTCCATTTTTTACATATCCATTTGATAGGTCAGTATCGAAACCATTAGTTCTATCGTATGGACTCACGATGCTCGCGCTATTTGATGCTGAGTCAAGGGCTGTAACCGAACCAACTTGACCACCTAGGGTATTGAAACTGGCGGCAATATCGCTGGCAAGGTGAGCACCAAGACTATGACCAACAATATTGAGTGCTGCGGCTGGCATTCCCCACTCAACAAGTTTGTTTCGGACTGCGTTTGCCACTGGAGTAATCCAGGAACCAGACCTGTAAAGGTCTCCCATTCCGATCCCTACTACTGAATTAATTGCTCGGGAGCCGCTCACTTGAGTCCAGTCAAGGGCTAACACCGCATCGTCTGGGTGAGCATTCTTAATGGCTGTCGCCAGAGTTGCATCAAAAGAATCGCTGGGTGCTGTGAAACCAGGAAGCAGCAGCCATACTTTTTGACCGCTCCATTGGTCAGCGGAGGGAATGCCCAAAGGCGCACGAATATTGATTTGACGCTGACTTGGACTAAAAGCATTCGTAGGTGGTCTGTTAGTTTCGCCACCTGTGACCAAAAACGGAGTATTTATTACTGTCATCGTTCATTCCTCTCAAGTTATGTTGCTAAAGATGATTAATTGTTTCCCTTTCTCGACTTTCTCCACAAGTGAACTGCACCCAAGCCCAGAAAGGCCAACAATGAGGCGAAGGGGGAGGCGTTCTCCGGTACGGGAGCAGGAGGAGATTCGTTAATGTCTAAGGTCACAAGCCCCCCACCTGTAACAGCTCCATCTCGCAAGAAGAACTGAAATATCCCCGGATCTCCAAACATAAATCTGTTATTTCCATCCAAAACTCCACTCTTATTTACCCCAAAAACATTGAAGCCAAATTGAGTGGGAATTCCGTTCTCAAAAGCCAAAACGGGAGCGTCTGGGAAGTTTAAATCATCACTGGCCGTATAGGTAACAGGAGTTAAGCCATCAGCAAAGTCCAGAAATCTAAAGTTCAGAGATAGCAGTCCTGGTCGAGCTTGATAGTCACCATCATTCATGACCAGGAACTCCTCGCCGACTTTAGTCAGATGTGTATCGTCGTAGGAAAAGTCACCCGTGTAGACACGACCCGCGAAGTCGGGATCGTTGACGTTGACGACGTTGACTTTGATTGTGCCTCCTATTGTGGCTGCCATAGCGGTCGCTCCTGGAAATGTGGATATTAAATATGTTCCCAGGATAGCGGTCAGTCCATATTTTATGTTCATTGGATATTCCTGATTTGAAAGGCTTAACCCACAGCAGTGAGTTTGTTTTCGTGTGTAGCAGCAATTAACGAAAACAACATCTTGAGATACAGATTAAAGCTGACTCGCGGTATTGTAAATCCGTAAATTTACTAGATTTTTTGCCAAAATAACTAAATACTTTAAAAGTCTAAGTAATTGTATTTACGCCCAGCTTCAAGTTAGGTTGGTAAAGATTATTTGTTTGCCTTTCTCGACTTTCTCCACAAGTGAACTCCACCCAATCCCAAAAAAGCCAACAATGAGGCCAAGGGGGAGGCGTTCTCCGGCACGGGAGTAGGAGGAGATTCGTTAATTTCTAAGGTCACGATCCCCCCACCTGTAACAGCTCCATTTCGCAAAACGAAAAAAAATGTCCCAGGATCTACAAACATAAATCCGTTCTTTCCACCCCAAACTCCGAGATCGTTATTTCCAGCAAGAATACTATGCAAGCAAAATTGACTGGGAAGTCCGTTCTCGAAAGCTAAAACAGCACAGTTCTGGAAGTCTAAAACCTCATTTTCTGTATAGGTGACAAGAGTTGAGCCCTCCGCAAAGTCCAGAAATCTCAATTTAAAAGATAGCAGTCCCGGTCGATTTCCATTTGCACCACTAATATTCATGACCTCCGTGCCGACCTTGGTCAGGTGCGTATCGTCGTAGGAAAAGTCACCGATGTAGACACCGGCGAATTTGGGATCGGTGACGTAGGCGACATCGACGTTGACTTTGATTGTGCCTGTGATTGTAGCTGCCATAGCGGTCGCTCCTCCAAATGTGGATATTAAATATGTTCCCAGGATAGCGGTCAGTCCATATTTTATGTTCATTACATATTCCTGATTTGAAAGGCTTCACCCACAGCAGTGAGTTTGTTTTCGTCTGTAGCAGCAATTAACGAAAACAACATCTTGGGATACAGATTAAAGCTGACTCGCGGTATTGTAAATCCGTAAATTTACTAGATTTTTTTGCCACAATAACTAAATACTTTAAAAGTCTAAATAATTCTATTTACGCCCAGCTTCAAGTTAGGTTGATAAAGATTATTAGCTGTTTCCCTTTCTCGACTTTCTCCACAAGTGAACTCCACCCAAGCCCAAAAAGGCAAACAATGAGGCGAGGGGGGAGGCGTTCTCCGGTACAGCAGTAGGAGGAGATTCATTAATTTCTAAGGTCACAAGCCCCCCACCTGTAACAGCTCCATCTCGCAAGAAGAACTGAAATATCCCCGGATCTCCAAACATAAATCTGTTATTTCCATCCAAAACTCCACTCTCATTTACCCCAAAAACGTTGAAGCCAAATTGAGTGGGGACTCCGTTCTCAAAAGCCAAAACAGGATTATCTGGGAAGTTTAAATCATCACTGGCCGTATAGGTGACAGGAGTTAAACCCTCCGCAAAGTCCAGAAATCTAAAATTCAGCGATAGCAGTCCTGGTATGATTCGATCGTTGATGGTCATAGCCTCCTCGCCGACTTTAGTCAGATGTGTATCGTCATAGGAAAAGTCACCTGTGTAGACACGACCCGCGAAGTCGGGATCGTTGACGTTGACGACGTTGACTTTGATTGTGCCTCCTATTGTGGCTGCCATAGCGGTCGCTCCTCCAAATGTGGATATTAAATATAGCCTTTCTCAGATAGATGAGGTATGATTTAACTGACAAGAATTAACTGAACAATATAGAACCCAAAAAGGTCATGCAGCTTTAATTAAAGGTGATGATGAAAGCGACGATCGACTCACAGCAGCCGATCGACTCACAGCAGTCGATCGACTCACAGCAGTCGATCGACTCACAGCAGTCGATCGACTCACAGCTATCTACGAGCGTAAAAAGTATCACACCTTACTAAAAATGGTTAGGTTATATGCTAGGTCTTTAAAAGGTGAAAGAGCCAAGGGACCAAAACCGAATAAACGGGGGAAAAATGTCTCAATAATTGGAGCCATATCAGTCAATAAAGTCCTAACATCAGTCAATTTAATAGGTACAACTGATGCAATTACATTTGAGGCTTTTATCATCCGAAAGCTAGTACCCAAACTCTGGAAAGGTGCTTGTGTAGTGATGGACAATTGTACTATTCACATCGGCGAAATCATCGAAAAGGCTATCCACAAGAAAGGGGCAAAATTAATATACTTATCGCCCTATTCGCCGGATTTCTCACCAATTGAGCATTTATGGTCAAAACTTAAAAACATTCTCCGTTCTGTCAAGACGACTAATTATCAAGAATTAGCAAAAGCGATAGAGTTTGCATTTAATGAAGTTACATCAGAAAATCTTTGGAATTGGTTTAGTCACTGCTGTTATTGTACCTCATCTTTCTGAGAAAGGCTATAACTCGTTGATAAATGGCTGAGATCACAGACCCTCTTAGCTGGAAAGCAAGTGTAAACCAATTTTTAGTTTTTGTTTTAATTTTTATTTCAATATCGGAAAACTGGTTACACAGGTATTTTAGGTTCATCCTCATTCAATAGCCCCTCACGCAGTTGATGGTACGATCGCTCTAGAGATGACAAATCAATATCTGCACTAGATGTTCCGTTGTACTCAAAAGGATTGTCAATGTCGTAGACCAGCAACAACAAATACATGAATGACGTAAAAAGAAAACCTGAAACAATCAAATTGCTATTAAAATCGTCGGTACGGGTTATTAACAAAGCACTGCTTGAGGCAATTATCAGAAGATGCAGCAATCCATAGGCGGATGCCAGAAAGTCGGTATCACGAATCCTTTGAATTCGATCGATTATAAGACGAATCTTTGCCTGTTCACCTTGAAGGCGACTTATCGAAGGAATTTCGCAAAACTTGGAGAATTCAGCCAGTAATTGATTGAGGTTTGTAACGGCATTCTCCACTCTGATGAATGGCTGACCCTGTTTCAAACAGAGTAGGACTGATTTTAGGATCTCAGCTAACCCTTCTGTAAGTAGGGTTGGGTCATAGTCGGGCTTACGGGCTGCAATGAACAAATTCGTATCTTGAATCGTTTCAACCGCATTCGCAATCTGCGCGGGCAGATCTTCACTGGTACGGTAATCATTCAGCGTCCCGTTCAGCATAAACGCCAAGATGAAAGTTACCGCCGCTAACAGAGAACCTACCTGACTATCGAACTTACCAAATTCCCACTGCATCTGATGAGCGATCCATTTTGCCAAGCAAAATAGCGCTGTTAGGGGAAGAACTTTGAGTAAGATTCCCCACTTTGACATATCGGTAAAAGTTCTGAAATTCATTACGTTTATCCTTTACTAAGCTGTTCGGCATTTAAACTTAGGGGCGTAGGGTGCGTCAGTATTATCAGGTTTTCCGTTTCAGCGTAAGGGTTATAGCTGACGCACCCTACGCCACGAGTTACTGGTTTAAATGGAGAACAGCTGATTCGCCTACCTACTTAGACAAATACGACTGACGCAAATGCCAGACGATTTCACGCCGCATTTCGCTGAGAATCCGCTGTCCCCGTTCACAATGTTCTAGCTTGATGTCATCGACATAGAACCGCACCAGCGTCTCTCGCGTGTAATCTCCATTCAGGTCATTGATCCAGATTTTGGGGTCTTGCCATTCATTGCGTGAACTCTTGAAGTTTTCTCGCAACCATTCGCGAAAGCCTTCTACCAGATCGTCTAATCGCGTTTCTAACCCTTTGGGATTACTGATTGCCCAAAACAGCTTGTTGACTTTGATCTTCAACAAATCAATCTTCTGTTCCCACTCTTGCTTCAACATTTGCTGGTCTTCTTGAAATAGGTCAGGGTCTTTCAACCAGTATTGACACCAACGGCGTATCAGCCCAATCAACGTACTATCGGATACTGTTCCCGTAGCTTCACCGATCGAGCGTCTGCGACGGTCATGTCGATCGGACTTTTTTGATTCCATTCCAATCTTTTGACAAAGTTCCAGATAGTATGCTTGCACTGTTCGCCGCTCCTCTATATCTAATCCGCCCCTTTCTAATTGGGAGATGAGATCGGCTAGGTGCGCCAAACCCATTTCAATCTCAGCTAGTACAGTATTCACCTTAGACTCAGCTAACAAGCGTTGCCGTCCCGCCTCTCGCTTCTGTTGCGCTTTTACCCCTGGTATAGAGTAACCATAAAACTGGTCAATCAATTCTAACTTCTTGTGAATTTCGCCCATGGTATCGGGGTGCGCCAGCACGACTTTTTCAATCATGGAGATGGCTAGAGCCGGGGCAACATCTGCTTTGATGGGGATGGAGATCGTGTAGTAGTAATGATTGGTCGGACGGCTGAGGTTAATAATGTTCTGCCCTTCAAACGCGGCATTGGGGATGTAAATTTGTGAGTGCGTGTCAATGAGATACAGTTCGGTTAATCGCAGCCCAATGTGTTTGATCACACCTCTTTTACCGTTGGCTAGCTCAATCACATCCCCAAAGCGAAACGGTGTATCGATGAGCAAGACTAACCCACTGAAGAAGTTTGCCAGAATATCTTTTAGCGCAAACCCCAAGATAAAACTCAATCCTCCGATTGCAACTAACAAACCTTGGATGTCAACACCTAACGCTTGGAGAAACAGTAGTCCACCCACCAAGTAAACAATTAAAGGGAGAACATTTTGTAGGATGGGAGCGAGAACATCATCCCACATTGCCTCGGAGCCTTCGGCATACTGCCTAAAAGCATAGGTCACAACCTCGGCGATCAATTGAACTACCCAAAAGGCGACGACAAGGATAAGAAAAGCGGTCAAGCCTCGCTCGAACCAAGTAATGTAACTTGTAGGAGTGACAGATAGGTTCAGTAATGCCAGCTTCAAACCGCTCGCGAACACAATGAGTGTCAGCGGCGTTTCTGAGACGTTGAGTGCAACTAACGCCAGGTCGGAGGTAAATACACGGAAAACCCTCCGCAAAATACCAAACAGTAGGTAGAGAACAATAACGACAACACCAAGAATGCCGAAGTTAAGCAAAAATGCACCCCATCCTGGATCAGGAAAAATGGCTAACAGAAACGTATAACTGCTGATCGTCGTCATTTGGAAACCGACTCCATATATCCGTAAAGTATGTAAAAATGGTGCTTGACATAGTTTTAGATAAGTGTTAATTAATGAAAGGGATGCTCTTTCAAAAATAGAAATATAAAAAAACTAAAACAAGCATTTAGCTGCTGGATTTGCTAGAGAAAACTTCTAGATCGCCACGAAGCACAGTTGCTTCACAGTCGCCACGAAGCAGAGTTGCTTCACAGTCTATCATAAGTTTTTCTGTTTTATATTTGTTTCACCCCTGATGAATGAATCCAATAAAACGACGATGGCGATCGCCTCGTTACTTGTCGGTGTAGTCGCCATATCTTTTGGCTCTATCTTCATTAGATGGAGTGAAGCTGAACTCAGCCCCAATGCTACAATATTTAATCGCCTTTGGCTAGGTAGTGTCGTCTTCGGGCTGTGGCAAGGATACAAGGCGATACGTCAGAGACTTTCTGGTGACAAACCTGTTCAACAGCACTCATACACCAGTCAGGAGCTTTTGCTATTGCTGGGTGCTGGGATTTTTTTTGCTGCCACCTTATCCTTTGTAGCTTGGTCGCTGACTCAGACCAGCATCGCTATCTCGACAATCCTGCATAACCTCGCCCCGATATTTACCAGCTTAGGAGCGTGGTTGTTATTCGGTCAAGGCTTTAACCGCCAATTTCTGATTGGGATGGTCGTCGCCATTGGGGGAGCGATCGCCATTGAAATCGAGCAGATCCAAATCGCCACTGGTGAAGTCACAGGAGGCATAGCAGCCATCCTCTCTGCGGTTTTCTTGGGTGCATACCTGCTGGTGATAGAACAACTGAGAACCAAATTTGACCCCATCACAATTCAGTTGTGGGTTTGTGCGATCGCTACTTTCTCCATCTTGCCCATACTTGTGTTCACTGGCGATCGGCTTTTTCCTTCTTCAGTGAATGGGTGGCTGTTCGTCATTTTTCTCGCCCTCGTCTGCCAAGTTTTAGGTCAGGGACTTTTAACATATAGCGTTGCCCGGTTTTCCTCAGTGGTTGTCTCCTTAGTACATTTGTTAGAGCCAGTATTTAGCAGCATATTGGCTTGGGCAATATTTGGGGAAAAGTTAAGTTTCTCGAATGGGGTAGGTTTTGTCCTAGTTCTCATCGGTCTATACCTAGCCGTATCTAGCCAAGCTGCTGTCGATATCCGGCAAAATCAGCTAGAGAGCGGGTAGTCACCATTACTGTTTGTTTCAACGGTGAACAAGACTTGGCTCAAAAAATCAGCACAACTAGATGTCAACACATTTGTTAAAAAGTATGACAGCCAAACTGGAATTAGCAGAGCAACCGTTGTCCAGAACACCAACTTGGATCGCAACAGCTTCATTATTTGCCAGCCTAATCCCCCTATCTTTAGCACCAATCCTCGTCAAATTGTGCGAACGAGAAATAGGTTCAAATGCCGTAGCATTCCATCGTGGCTGGATCGCTACCATCGTCTTTGGGTTGTTGAGCGGACTTGAAGCTTTGGGCCGCCAAAAATCTGATAACCAACCCGTAGAACAGAAGCCTTTTACGAGACGAGAATTGGGGCTATTGGTAGCATTGGGAACTTTCGGAGCGACCTACTTCCTCCTGTGGTCTTTGGCGCTGACTCAAACCAACGTTGCCAACGTTACGTTATTTTGTGGTTTGAACCCACTGTTTGTCGGTTTGGGGGGGTGGTTGTTATTAGGTCGGAGCTATAATAGCAGATTCATTATTGGCATGATCATGGCACTGGGGGGAGCGATCGCTATTGGATTGGATGACGTCCAGTTCGCCACTAACCAAGTACAAGGTAATGCCCTCGCCTTGCTATCGGGGATTTGTTTTGCTGCGTATCTGATACTGCTAGAACTGCTACGAGAACGATTTACCACGGCAACCTTATTGCTGTGGCGCTGCGCCTTCACGACTATGTTGGCGTTTCCCGTCCTCGCACTCGCCGAAGAAACATTGTTTCCCCATTCCTGGATGGGGTGGTTTTTCGTAATTTTGCAAGCCATCTTGTGCCAAGTATTGGGTCAAGGACTTTTGGCTTACAGCCTCAGCAAACTGTCGTCAGGGTTCGTCGCCGTCACGCTGCTTTTCGAGCCAGTCCTTGCTTCAATCTTCGCTTGGGTAATTTTCTCTGAACGCTTGGGTTTCCTTGACTTGGTGGCGTTTGTCGTGATTTTATGCGGTATTTATGTAGCTCAATCGAGTCAATCTGCTGTTAAAGAAACCAGCGAGGTAGCGTAATTGATGCGCGATCGCTATGATTGTCACTTCGGGGACAGTATCAAACTAGGCAACAACTAAATCTGTAACTAATCGAGGCTCAAAAGGAGTAAATTCATCATCGATCGAAGATGTCGCTCTACCAGTGTTCAACTGTTGCTGGCGATCGCACTTCCACCATACAAGTCCAGGGAGCATCCCATTTTTGCAAATATATAGCAATCCTAAATCATTTGTGTAATTCTTGTAGGGGCAAACCCCCCGTGGTTGCCCTACGGACGGCTAGGGTAGGCACGATGACGGTTAGGGTAGGCACGATGACGGTTAGGGTAGGCACGGGGGCACTACCCCTACATATTTGTACAACTGATTTAGGATTGCTATATCCGTAGGGGCTCTGGCATTCCGGCAGTAAATCTCTGCTTTTAACTCATAAATTATCTGCCGGAATGCCAGAGGCATTGCCAAATTGGGATGCTCCCCAAGTCCAGTGCTAGCGGACTTGATATCTGTAGTTTACTACATAATTGAAGTGCGGAATGTGGGAATTCAAATATTAGTAGAACAATAACAGATAAAATCAGATATGCAGACAGAAATTTTGTAAATTTTGTCTGCTCCATTAGTACCATCTCGCCCGCGATCGCCACTTATGCTCCAACTGGGGATGCAATAGCAGAGACGACGTTCAGGTTTGCAACCAACCCATAGGTTGACACATACTCTTCTAACTCTGCTAAATCGACAGTGCCATTTTTATCGCTGTCAAGAATGTTGAACAGATAATCAGTGACGTAGCTTCTGATTTCTTCTGAGCTGCGTTCGCCTGTTGTCATATCTTCTATCAGTCCTAACAACTCCATAATCTCAGATCGATCGAGCGCCTTACTTCCATCCGTATCCAATTGCAGGAACAGCTTTTTAACATCTTCTGTTGCCACTCTCGAAGAGCGGAGTGTTTCTCTCAATATGTCATTGCCAAATGAATTCATGAACAATATCTGTTCGATGAGTGGGATACAGAAAAAGCCCAGTGATGCCCAAAAAACTGCATACTTGACATCCGCAGTAGTTGCACTAACACCGATGAAAAGAGCAGCCCACAGGAAAAAGTTTGGGTTCACAAGCAGGATATAAGCATCCCGAGCTTCTGCCTTACTTAGCTTGCCCTTTGTAAATACAGAGGTTAATGTAGCTGCTACGCGCATCGAGACAAAGACTAATGTTGCCAATGCAAGCTGTTGCAGACAAGCTAGCGATCGCGCTGTATCCGTTGAGGAAAATATATCGCTGAGGAATGTTGATGGAGTAAACTGAAACCCTGTTGCCAAGGCCATGAATGCCACAGCCAGCACGCCGATGAATTTCCAGTTCTTACTGTGGTGGTTTGATTCAACCGGAGATTTGTCACGCCAAAACTGGGCGATCGCACCCGGTATTGCCAGACCTAAAATTAGAATGATACCGAAAAAGATCAAACTGTCAACATTAATGGGTAAATTAGCAACCTTTAATGTCGCTAGCAGCGCCAGAGGCGCAACGATTGATAGCGTTCTTGACAACAGGGCTGAGGGATAAAGATTACCGCCCCAAAGCACGGATAAAACTGGGGAAGTCAGGGCTGGCGGAACCATCCAAAACAGCACCCACAAAACTTTGTACAAATCGGCTTCGCTTTGATACAAAAATCCCGAAAATATTAATAACAGCCCAATTATCCATCGCACTGCCATCCACCCGTAAACTAGATACTTCACAGTTGAAGTTACTTTGCGTTTACTCGCTGCAAAGTCAATGTCTAGGTAGGTATAAAACGTTGAGGCAGCCAGACACGCAACAATTATTGCTCGAAATAGCGCTGACGGAATCCCTCCTGCTGCGACGGTGATTGCCCCTACCAAACTTCCCAGTAAGAAGGCGGCGGCATAGATCAAAATCGCCCACATAATTGAGAGGTCGTTGAGTTCTTTTCGCAGGGCTGCTGTCCCACCCGATTCCTTGTCGCGAAACTTGACGAGTTCCACACCACTGAGAGCTTTACCATTGGGTAGTTTCAGGTGTTTATAAGCTGTCGGTGGTAAGCCACTTAAATAAAGTGCTAGAGGCTCCAATACATATTGGTGGCACACTACGAGAACAGTTTCTCCCCGTTCCAAGTGCGGTACAATTTTGTCTTCGTAGAAACGGGCAGCGCGAGAGTAAACTTGGGAAATCTTTTCGCCTGCTGGGGGTGCTTCGTTGTGTGAGTGCAACATTTCCTCGAAGCCTTCGTAGCCCAGGGCTAGACGCAGCAGATTTAGGTTGCGACCCGCAAAAATGCCAAAGGATTTTTCGCTAATTCGATGGTCGATTTGAACAGGGATATCGGGCGACTTTAGGGCTTGACTTTCAGCAAGGGCGATTTCACAGGTTTGCCGCGCCCGTCTCATGTGGGAGACATATACTGCATCAAACTTTGTACCTTTTTTCTTGAGGTCAACACCGGCACGGCGTGCCTGCAACCGGCCAAAGGAGGTGAGGTCAACATCCAGAACTCCGGCAAAAATGTTACGTTCGTTACTGGTACTTTCACCGTGACGAATGAAGTAAACACGTCCTAGTTCTTCTGCATTGAATTCTGTTTGTGAATTCGCAGAAGTTTCTGTGGCTGCATCCGGGAATGTATCGGCTGCTGCGATCGCTCCTTTTTCGGTACTTTCTTCTACCTGGTCATCTAAGTTCCTAGTATTCATGATAGACTCTAGCCTGAAACAGGATTTGGATTTTTTCTCAGCTTGAAGTTTCACAACTTCAAGTCAGATGATTTAAAGATATGGCGCACTATACCATGACACCAGGGTCTTTCACCGTGCTCAGTTATACAGGAGTTTTCAAGTTAGTGGGTATGCTAAACCGAGTTTGTGGAGTGTACTAGCTCAAGCTGAAATTTGCTGTAAATTTACAATTATCTCCTAAACCCGCCTCTACCAAATCTGGGTGATGCCTTTTTTTTACAAAAATTATTAATTAGAAGCACAATTTATCCCACTCACCAGCCTCTATAACTCGAAATTATCGATCGCCCAATGCCATTTTTTCTCATACAACCGATCGCACATCTGCACTTTCAGGGCCGCCAAATATTGCTGAAATTCCGGTTTTTCCAGGCCGCTGCGCCACATCACCAGAGCATCTTCTCCAGTGTCTTCGTAATATCGTTTCCGCCGTCCTGCTTCTTTAAAACCAAACTTTTTGTACAGAGAAACTGCGGCTAAATTCGAGTCCCGCACTTCCAAAGTTGCCCGTTCTAATTGTCTGTCACAAGCCGATTTTAGTAAAGCCAAAAGCAGAGCTTGTCCCAAGCCCTGACGTTGAAACTGAGGATGAATTGCCAACATGATAATGTGAGCTTCTTCTAAAATTGCCCACAAACAACCGATACCGATGAGAGTTGGGGGAACCTGTAGGGGCGGTGTCTCCGTGCCCGCCCGAATCTGTAGGGGCGGTGGATGGTGCGTGCCCGCCCGAATCTGTAGGGGCGGTGGATGGTGCGTGCCCGCCCGAACCTGTAGGGGCGGTGGATGGTGCGTGCCCGCCCCCTCCCATGTCCACAAACCTAATAAATCGCTGTTAGGACTCTCTAACTCGCGCCTGTAGCCTTCGATCGCCCAAATTCCTCCAAAACAGAGGCGATCGAGTTCTACGGCACTAGGCAGGTGTTCTGGGGTCAGAGGTTTAATTTCGAGAAAACGCACAGGGGATTTTAGATTTTAGAATTACTCAAAAGCATTAATCTGGGCGCTGATGACCCAATTGCTTGCGGTCAATTGTACACTGGGAAAGACTGTAAAGATAGTTATGGCGCGATGGTATTAACTCAATCGATCGGGGTAGAATCTGGACTCCAGTATCTGTCCGAGTCTCAACAACCCAGGGAAAGTCGATCGCCCAATCAAGAACTGTTACCACTGACAGCCAGTGTTAATAGTCGCGATCGTTTAGAAATAGGAGGCTGCGAGGTGACAGCTTTGGTGGAGCAATTTGGCTCGCCACTGTACATCTTAGATGAAGAAACACTGCGGGCGACCAGTCGCCAGTACCGAGAGGCTTTTGAAAAATTCTATCCGGGTTCTTCTCAAGTGCTCTATGCTTCTAAAGCTTGGAGTTGTTTGGCGGTTTGTGCGATCGCGGCTTCGGAAGGTTTAGGCATAGATGTGGTATCTTCTGGAGAAATTAAGACAGCACTACAAGCTGGTGTGAATCCCGACAAAATCTACTTTCACGGGAATAACAAATCCCGCACGGAAATCGAACTAGCTGTCACCAGTGGCTGCACCATCGTCGCAGACAATTGGTGGGATTTAAAGACTCTAGCAGAGTTGGGAAAATTGGGTGTCTCTCACAAAGCAGGTGAGCCGACACGAGTTATGGTTAGGTTTACCCCAGGAATTGAGTGTCACACTCACGATTACATTAAAACTGGTCAAATCGACAGTAAATTTGGCTTCGATCCCAACTCTCTGGGTGAAGTTTTTAAATTTATCAGCGAGGAGCCGTCGTTATCGTGCGTGGGACTACACGCTCACATCGGCTCTCAGATTTTTGAAGTGCAACCCCATCATGATTTAGCCGAAGTCATAATTGAGGCCTTGACAAAAGCACGTAGTTATGATTTGCCAGCGACAGAAATTAATATTGGCGGCGGGTTGGGCATTCGCTATACTGAAACGGACGATCCTCCTAGCATTCAAGATTGGGCACAGACAATTTGCTCCGCAGTGGTAGCAGCTTGCGATCGACACCAATTGCCATGGCCTAAATTGCTTTGCGAACCAGGGCGATCGCTCGTGGGCACAGCCTGCGTCACAGCTTATACCGTGGGATCTGAAAAAGTCATTCCGGGAGTGCGGACGTATTTATCAGTGGATGGCGGTATGTCGGACAATCCACGTCCAATTACCTACCAATCAGTTTATCGAGTTCTCGCAGCCAACAAAATGTCTGCTCCCTTAACGGAAACAGTGACAGTTGCTGGCAAACACTGCGAATCAGGCGATATTGTGATTAAAGATGCTAAATTGCCAAAGTGTCAGGCGGGAGATATTCTCGTGGTTACGGCTACAGGGGCATACAATTATAGCATGGCTTCTAACTACAACCGAGTTCCCAGACCGGCGGCGGTTTTGGTGAGAAATGGTGAAGTTAATACGATCGTACAGCGGGAAACAGACGAGGATTTGCTAAGGTTCGATCGTCTTCCTGAAAGACTCGGTGTTAAAAAGTAAAAAGCAAAAAGTAAAAAGTAAAAAGTAAAAAGAAAGATAATTAAAAAGGAATTTTTGACTATCGTCTTTTAAATTTTGATTTTTTGCTTGTTCAGTAACGCGATTGGAATAACAACTGTTCATGGTTCACGGGTTCGAGTGCATCAGAGTTCGCGGTTCACAGGCGGTAAGGTTCGATGAACCATGAACAATCAACAATCTGGCTATGACTTTGGCCTTATTCAGTCCTTATTGATTCAGGCGATCGATATTGGATTGGTATTTGCTCTTGCGTATTTGGTGCTCGTCATTGTTGGGGAGCGCCGGACGCTGTGGATGGTACGGGGATTTATTATTTTGATGCTGGCGGCGGCGCTGAGCAACTGGGCTGGATTGAGACTGTTGCACGTTGCCCTCAACAGCTTGGTGACAGGTTCGGCTGTAGCAATGGCGGTAATATTGCAGTCAGAATTTCGCCGATTTCTGGAACAATTGGGTCGGGGGGAAATTAGACAATTGTTTGGACGCGATCGCCGACCTACTCCCGAACCGGATAGCGTAATAGATGAAATTGTGGACGCAGTAAAAGAACTTTCGCAAAACCGCACGGGCGCTTTACTAATTGTAGAAACAGATGCTCCGATCGACGATCGGGATTTTTCGGTGCCGGGAGTGAAGCTGAATGCAGAAGTGTCTAAGGAATTGTTGCAGACGATTTTTCAACCACAAACTTTGCTCCACGATGGGGCTGTTTTGATTAGAGCTTCGCGGATTGTGTCGGCGGGGGTAATTTTGCCCCTGTCCGATCGCAGCGCGTCGCGACAGTTGGGAACCCGCCACCGGGCGGCGATGGGAATTACCGAACGGGTGCAAGCTTGCGTGTGCGTGGTGGTGTCTGAGGAAACGGGTTCTATTTCTTTAGCCTTTATGGGAACTTTAAATCGACCTTTGACAAGCAACAAATTGAAAGAGTTGCTGGAGGCGAAGTTGTTTCCGTCGGAGGGAGAAAGAACTGTCACCCCAATTCCGATCCGTCATCTCGGACGCCAGATAGGATTGAAGGGATGGACACTTTTAAAGCAGATACTGCGCCGTTCGTCATCGGCTAATCGGGAGAAAAAATGAGTCAAGGAATTTGCTTGCAAGAACTGCCGGAGGATCTGGAACAAGAACGGCTGCCTAAGCACATAGCGGTGATTATGGACGGGAACGGTCGCTGGGCAAAGAATAAGGGGTTGCCGAGGATTGCGGGCCACCGTCGAGGGGCTAGCGTGCTCAAGGAATTGCTGCGCTGTTGCAAAGATTGGGGAATTCCAGCTTTGACGGCCTATGCTTTTTCGACGGAAAATTGGGGCCGGCCGGCCGGGGAGGTGGATTTTTTAATGAGTCTGTTTGAGGGAAAGTTGCGACAAGAATTGCGGGAAATGGTGGACGAGGACGTGCAAATCCAATTTATGGGGAATTTGCAGGCTTTGCCCATGTCTTTGCAGGCGGAAATTGAGCGTTCGGTGGCTGCAACTCAACATAATCAGGGAATTCGGTTTACGGTGGCGACGAATTACGGGGGGCGTCAAGAGATTGTGCAGGCCTGTAGGGCGATCGCGACTCAGGTTCAGGAGGGCAAGTTGCAGCCTTCTGAGATTGATGAGGTTTTATTTAAACGCTATTTGTATACTGCTGATGTTTGTGACCCGGATTTGTTGATTCGGACGAGTGGGGAAATGCGATTGAGCAATTTTCTGTTGTGGCAAATGGCGTATTCGGAAATTTATATTACTGAGACGCTATGGCCGGATTTCGATCGATCGGAGTTTCACCGTGCTTTGTCTACTTATCAGAAACGCAGCCGCCGATTTGGCAAAGTGTAAGGATTTTAGATTGTAGATTTGGGATTTGAGATTTAAGATTTTAGATTTAAGATTGGGGAATTTTTTACATTCACCGACAATCCATCAATCCCAAATCGCCAATCTAAAATCGAATCATGGCCCTGAAAAAACTGCTGCTTCGATATCCTGACGGGAGAGAGAGTATTTGAAGAAGCGCTGAATATCTTGGCCGTCGTTTCCCGCATTGATGTAGCGGATGGTGAGTTGGTCGATGTCGAGGGACAGTTCTGCTTTCCATGCAGGTCGATCGATGTTCCAGCAGTGGAGTTCCCGCAGGTTTTGCTCGCAGCCACGGCTTTTTAGCCACTGCTCGATTTCTGGGAGTGGATGGTTGTACAAAGGGGTGTCAGCCGAAGGAAGAGTCATAAGGAATGGGGAATGGGGAATGGGGAATGGGGAATGGGGAATGGGGAATGGGGAATGGGGAATGGGGAATGGGGAATGGGGAATGGGGAATGGGGAATGGGGAATGGGGAATGGGGAATGGGGAATTGGGCAACCGCCCTGGCCCCAAGGGGGGAATGAGGGAGGGAATTGGGAAAACAGTGGTTAATTTTTAATTTAGAACTTTTAGTTGTCAATTACCACGAATTAGCCCGATCGCGATCGCCAGCATCAAACATCCGATTAAAGTAGCCCCCATGATAAACAGGGCGAATATTTCTCCTGGAGAAAGGGGGCGATCCGTGGGATCGAGGTAAGCCGAGTTGAAATTTTTTTCCCGCGATTGGGAAACCGGAGTGTTGAAACCAGGGGGCTGCTGGATCGTATTCATCCGAGAATAGCCGATTTTGAGGTCGTAGGCGAGGCGACGTTCTGGGTTGCTGAGGGTGGCGTAGGCGTTGTTAAGCTGCTGAAATTTGGCGGTAGCGACTGTGGGTGGCAAGTCGGTGGTATCGGGATGGTAGAGTTTACTCAGTTCCCGGTACGATCGCCGAATTTCGATGGCGGATGCGGAAGGATGCAGCCCTAATAAGCCGTAGTAACTAGAACCCAAGGGGGCTTTTCCTGGCATTTTCTGACTTGTGCTGTTGGCTTTTGCCTCGTTCGGAGTCACCGAGAGCGCCTCTGGGCTTGTGGTTGATAATTTTTGATTATTTTAGCCCAGAGTTGAGGGTTGCGCCACTGTTATAGCAGTCGCCAAGCCGCTTTGGTCATTGAGCGGAGTCGAAATGTCCACTTCGACTACGCTCTGTTACCGAAATATCCTAATCGCCTTGGCGGTTGCTAAACTATGAATCGCCCCGCAAACTCTGCACATCCTCAACGCTAAGCCCGGTAACTTGGCCGATCGTGGCATTATCTAGCTGTGAAAGTAACTGTTGGGCGATCGCCAACTTCTCTTCTCGCTTGCCTTGTTCTATGCCTTGTTCTATGCCTTCCTGAACTGCCTTAATAATCGCCCCCTGTTGGTCATAAATAAACTGTTCTCTTCTGTCCAAATCTTCCAATTCCTCGCGGCTTAATCTGGCTTGATTTGCAATATCAAAAGCTTGATGTATTTCCGGTATACTATCCATTGTTTCTGGGACTGATGTCAAACTTCTGGCATTTTTCATGAAATAAATCCATTTATCTGCCAGAGTTTCCAGTTGGTCTTCTTGTTTAGTAAATTTCGGTAACTCTACAAACACTAAATCCAGGTCGTTTTCGGGATAAGTAAAATTTTTATTTACTTCTTTTAACACAAATCTAGAACTAAAATCCTCACTCTCAGGAAACATTTCAAAGTCAGTAATTGTTAAAGCAATCACTGGCTTCAACAGTCGATAACCTTGGGCTGCTTGTAATTGGAAAGCATAAGTCTTAGCTGCATTGTAAAAAACACGCTTCCCAAAAGACTGGACGTTAAGTACCTGCATTTCAATAATTACTAAAGTGCCATTATTGAGCTGGGCTTTGACATCCAGATAACTATCTTTTAATCCTTCTACTTTTGGGGGCAGATTTGGATTGATAATTTCTAAGTCTTGAATGGTGGAATTTCCTTCATAAATGAGAGCATTCAGAAAGCTGATTAGAATATCTTTGCTTTCTGATGAACCGAATATTTTTTTGAAAGCGTAATCGGTTTTTGGGTTGATAAATATCATAATTGGAATGTAGTAGGTTAATAATTAAATCAGTTTATCCTGGCAGGAAGGGCTAGGAATCGCCCGATCGCAAATTGCGTACATCCTCAACGCTAAGCCCTGTAGTTTGGCTGATGGTTCGATCGTCTAGCCGTGAAAGCAACTGTTGGGCGATTGCGATCGCCTTTTCTCGCATCCCTTGTTCTATGCCTTGTTCTATGCCTTCCTGAACAGCTTTAATAATCGCCCCCTGTTGGTCATAAATAAACTGTTCTCTTCTGTCCAAATCTTCCAATTCCTCGCGGCTTAACCGGGCTTGATTTGCAATATCAAAAGCTTGATGTATTTCCGGTATACTATCCATTGTTTCTGGGACTGATGTCAAACTTCTGGCATTTTTCATGAAATAAATCCATTTATCTGCTAAGGTTTCTAGTTCCTCCAGTTCTTTGGTAAATTTCGGCAACTCTACAAACACTAAATCCAGGTCGTTTTCGGGATAAGTAAAATTTTTATCAACCTCTTTGTACACAAATCTCGAAATCAATTCTTCGCTGTTAGGAAACATTTCAAAGTCAGTAATTGTTAAAGCAATCACTGGCTTCAACAGTCGGTATCCTTGGGCTGCTTGTAATTGAAATGCGTAAGTTTTTGCTGCATTGTAAAAAACCCGCTTCCCAAAAGACTGGACGTTGAGCACTTGCATTTCAATAATTACTAAAGTCCCATTATTGAGCTTGGCTTTGACATCCAGATAACTATCTTTTAATCCTTCTACTTTTGGGGGCAGATTTGGGTTGATTATTTCTAAGTCTTCAATGGTAGGATTTCCTTCATAAATAAGAGCGTTAAGAAAGCTGATTAGAATATCTTTGCTTTCTGAGGAACCGAAGATTTTTTTGAAGGCGTAATCGGTTTTTGGGTTGATAAATATCATAGTTTGAATTAGGTGGTAGAGGTAACATTAGTATTTTATCTCTGTCAAACTGCTGATTTTGTTTCAGGTGATAGCTTGATATTTTCCGGCAAATGTGCATTAGCCATAGCCAACACAGGCTCATCACTGTGGTGTTCCTCATCGATCGGAATTTGGCAAGAAATCAGTTCGGTGACAATGCGATCGCCCAGAGCATCTTCCCAATCCTGCAACTGTTCCCTTGCCTTAATCGGTGTATTCACGGCAACATCTACGCCCATTTGCTGAAGGTTGAGGCTGTGGGCTTGCGATCGACGATTAACACACTCCACCAGCCAAACACTCAATCCGACTGCTGCCATCAAAGGCAAAACAATCCGGTAATCTCTAGTCAATTCAAACATCAACAGAATGGCTGTCAAAGGCGCTCTAGCACTACCGGCGAGCACAGCAGCCATTCCCACCATGGCATAAGCAGGAGGTGCAGCAACGCGATCGGCCAAGGCCGGCACCATCGTCAAAAAGATGCCATAAGCCGAACCCAGGGAAGCACCCAAAAACATCGCCGGAGCAAAAATGCCACCAACCAAACCGCTACCCAAGCTAATTGCTGTCACCGCGAGTTTCACAAACAACAACAGCAGCAACAAAGGCAAAGAAAACTCAACATCTTGAAGCATGGCTTGAACAGTTTCGTAACCAACCCCCAAAACTTGAGGTAGCACCAAAGCTACTAAACCAACGCAAGCACCACCGATAATTGGGTGAATCGGCCTCGGCACTCGTCCCAGCCAACCAAATCCCAGGACTTTCCCGTGAAAACAACGTTCTGCCAATTGAATGGCCTCGGTGTAGGCTAGGGAGACACCACTAGCCAAAACCCCTAATCCCATATAAAAAGGCAATTCTAAGGGACTACGCACATCGTAGACAGGCAAAGCAAAAGCAGGCTGAGCGCCCAAACAAATTTGAGCTAAAAGCGCCGAAACTACCGCAGCCAGCAAAACAACGCTGACTGAGGAGGTGGCGAAAGTGCTGCCGAGAACGACTTCTAGAGCAAAGAATACTCCAGCGATGGGAGCGTTAAAACCGGCAGATAAACCGGCGGCCGCACCAGCACCCAGGAGCAAGCGCTGCCTTTCTGGGGAAAGTTGCAAAACTTGAGCCAGCAGCATTCCAAAGTTGGCACCGATTTCGACGCTGGGGGCTTCTGGGCCCAGGGAAGCGCCGGTGCCTAGGGAAACGGAGGCGGCCACCATTTTAGTGATGGGTTTGAGGGGGGAGAGTTCTTGCAAGCCGCGAGTGGCGGCGATGAGGGAAGACATATTGGGGCCAAAATCCCGAAACCTCCAGCGCATTAAGCCGATGACGAGTCCGCCAAGGGTGGGAATGCAGGCTAGTGTCCAAGGCCCTGAAGAGGAAATTACCCCCATGAAGTCTTCCAGCATCAGGGTGTGGATCAGATGGATCAGATAGTGAAAAGTGATGACACCCGCACCAGTGACTCCCCCGATGACTAGGGAGAGGATGAGTAGGAGGGTTTCGGGACTGGGGTGCAAGCGGTTGAATATCGGGCTCAGCAGAGAAGCATCGGGAGTTTTTGCGGTTGGGCCGGGCGGCTCCAAGTCTACAGAATGGAGGAGTCTCATTTAGGGATTAATTCTTCTGTAAGAATTTAGATAAATATTACATTTTATTTCTTATTTTAATTTTGAGCGATTTTATGGGAATTGACAAGTTAATTAAGAGTGATTTTAGAGAGGATTTTTTGTGGTGGTGGCTTGGTGGGAAAGGGACTTAACAGAGGATCTGCTAATTTGAGTTGAAGATTGTATGCCTCACTACATTTAATCTTTCAGGAATTGGACAAGAAGGTGGCTTGAGTATATTTACGCATTTAGACAGTTGTTTAGATTGGTTGTTGAGTTGGCGGAATTCTTGGTTTCGGTTTGCCGATCGACATTAGCGGATCGCCCATAGTTGTAATTTTCCAGGGAGCCGATTGTAACTGTCGCGCTGCGATTAAAAAGGGAGCCGATCGCAAAAGTCGCTCCACGATTAATTTCGGCGGAATAAATGCCGATAAAAAAGGTTCATTAACACTGCCAACATAGGCATAAGCGCCATTTTCTAACCACCGTCCAGCAACGGTGTTTTTATCATCTGGTGCTGCGGCAGACCAACTGTGTATCATGTGCACAACTGCGGGGAATTTGAGTTGTGGGATGTCTTTTACTAAAGCATCGCCGTTGCCAACTTGGAATGAATTTGGATAGCCTTTGGAATTCATCAAAATTAAGTCAAATTCCCAGGGTTTTGATGCCAAACTTCGCCATTTATTGAGGCTAGATTCTGGTTTTTCAACTAATTCTACTTCTAAATATAGTGTTTTTAATCCGCTAGCTGCTGAGTTCATTTCATATTTTGCCCAACTTCCTTCCTGGGGGTAACTATCATAAAGCAGGGCTGTTTGAACATCGAGAAATATGGAACACATGACTTGATAAATCGATCGCACTGAGGCACCGTAAATCCAGCCGGCGACAGCCCAGCGATCGCCGTTGGGGTGACGCCCCAAACCGTCAGTAACGGCTAATTGTTCGTCTGGTTGGTCTGGGGATTGATATTTGACTGCTAATTGGCGTACCATGGTCAAAGTGTCGATCGCATCGCCGAGTTGAGCATAAACATATCCAGTAGATTCGACTGCTGTGGTAACTGCGGTTTGCAGAGTTTGCCACTGTTGCTGATTGAGAGTATCATTAGGCTTTCCGAAGTTACCTTCTAAAAATACTAAAGGTTGACCGCGGGCGGCGGCTAAGGCGACTGCTGCTGTCCTTGCTGGATCGTTTTCAGATGTGATTACTACTCCTGGCGGTTCCCAGCCCAACTCCATCCATTTCGCTTTTAAAGTTTGAGAATCTGTGCAATTCCAGGCTGCTGCTGATGCTTTCAGCATCAATTGTTGAAGTTTTTGAGTTTTTGGCAGTTGCTGTTTGATGCTGGGTAAACGGACTATTTCATCGGCTTGGAAGCGATGGAGAAACATGGGCGTATATTTGTTATCTTCGATCAGAATTGGCCAATGTCCTTTGAGGTTCCATTTTTGGATGGCTGCTAAGAATGTGGCTTCGTCTGGTACTAAAACTATGCGGTTAACAATGGGTATGTTGTCGCGAAGGATGTTGACTCGGAGTCCTGTTTGAACTGGCCAGGGTTCTTTTGTGGCCGATGGGGGCAGTTCAAAGGGTTTTTTGAGGGAGCTACAAGCCGTTAATGTATGTGATAAGCATAGCAATAGTGCGATCGCCAGTGATTGAAATTTTAACGGTTTTTTCATAAAAATAAATCAGTAGTCAGCAGTCATGAGTCATATCAATTCCGGTTGTATCGGAATGATTTAACCGCGAAGGCGCTAAGGACGCGAAGGAAGAGAAGAGAGGATTTTATATCAGCGTAAGAAGGAAGAGTAAAAAAAATGAACTGGGGTGCATCTGTGTTTGGCAAATATATTCCTAGGGGCGAAGCCTGACGGCAGAAAATTTATTAGTGATAACCAGAGATTTATAACCGGAATGCTTCGCCCTTACCAAATCGGGATGCTCCCATGAACTGTAGGTTAGGTAGAGGGAATTCAAACCGAACCTACAGTGAACAGTTAACCGTCATCAGTCAAAAGTCAACTGATTTATTCTTGCCAAGGACGAGTCATTAATTCTAGTTGGTTGACTTCATCTTGGCTCAAAGTCCAGCCTAATGCACCGGCATTTTCTGCGGCTTGTTTTGCTGTTTTTGCGCCGGGAATGGGGATGACTCCCTTTTTAGCGATTAGCCAGTTGAGGGCTACTTGGGCTGGGGTTCGATCGCGCTTTTTGCCCATTTTTCGCAGAGTGGACATGACTAATTCGATGTTTGTGAGGCCTGTTTTGCTGAAGCGCGAGTCAAATTTACGGGCACCTGTAGGTTGTTGTTCGGCACTATATTTGCCTGTGAGTAATCCTTGGGCTAAGGGACTATAAGCTAAAATTGTGACTCCTAATTCGCGGGCTGTGCTGACAATTCCTTGTTTTTCTACTTGTCGCGATAGCAAGGAGTAACGGACTTGATTTGTGGCTAAAGGAACGCCTCTATTTGCTAAGATTTTGTGGGCTTCGCGCATTTGTTCTACTGTGTAGTTGCTGACTCCGACTGCTTGGATTCTGCCTTGTTTGACTTCATCCGCTAAGGCGTTCATTAGGGTTTCTTGACTCAGTAAAAATGAGAATGGCCAGTGTACTTGGTAGAGGGCTATTTGTTCTACTTGCAAGCGTTTTAAGCTAGCACTCAAGGCTTCGGAAACTGATTTTCCGGTGATGCGCCAAGGTACGGGACCGAATTTTGTGGCTACTTGTACTGGTTGGCTGGTTTTTTTGATAAACTGCCCTAGTAATTCTTCAGACAAGCCGTTACCGTAGACTTCGGCGGTGTCGAAGAAGTTGACTCCGGCGTCTAGGGATGTTTTGAATGCTGCTTCTACTTCTGCCGGGCCGTAGTTGCTGCCATAATTCCAAAATAGCTTATCCCCCCAAGCCCAAGTTCCGACGCACAGGGGAATGACGGCGGGGCCGTTTTGTCCTAGGGTAATGGTTGTCACGGTTGGTAAATCCACAGTTATTGATTCTCTTTATTTTTATATGAATTTATACGAATAATCCGATTTCAGCTTCTAGCTTGGGAAAGAATCGGGACGAGTTGCGATATCTCAGGTACGATAAATCCAAATGTTGTATTTATTTGAATAGTTATGTCGATCGACGGTTTACCAGATTCAAGATTAACAGATTCGGCCACTGCTGCGATCAAAAGAGTTAACCTGCTGACTATGTTCCGCCTGGGCTTGTTTCAGATGGGCTTGGGTATGATGTCGATTTTGACCCTGGGGGTGCTCAATCGGGTGATGATTAAGGAGTTGGCGATTCCGGCTACTGTGGTGGCTGCTACTCTGGCTATGCACCAGTTTGTCGCCCCGGCTAGGGTGTGGTTTGGACAAATGTCTGATGCTAAGCCTTTGTTTGGCCATCACCGCACTGGTTATGTGTGGCTGGGTGGGTTTTTGTTTGTGATTTCGGCTTTTTTGGCGGTGCAGGTGATGTGGCGCTTGGGCGATAGTTTGCAGGCTGTGGGATGGACTACTCCTACCTATGGTTGGGTGGGTTTGTTGGGTTTGATTTTTGCAGTTTATGGTATTGCGATTTGTTCGAGTTCGACTCCTTTTGCTGCTTTGTTGGTGGATGTTTCGGATGAGGAAGATAGATCCAAGTTGGTTGGTGTTGTGTGGTCGATGTTGATGGTTGGTATTATTATTGGGGCGATTGTTAGCAGCGGTTTGCTTAAACAAATTGATGGGGATGTCCCACGGGAGGTTTTGCAGGCTTCGATTAATGGTTTGTTTGTCAAGGTGCCGGCGCTGGTTTTGTTTTTGGTGGGGGTTTCTACTTTTGGGGTTGAGAAAAATTATTCGCGCTATGGATTGCGATCGTCGGCAGTTAATCGAGAAGATAAGATTACTCTGGGAAGTGCGTTGCGGATTTTGACTGCTAGTCGCCAAACGGGTTTATTTTTTACTTTCCTATTGATTATGACAATTTGTTTGTTTATGCAGGATGCGGTTTTGGAACCTTATGGCGGGGAGATTTTTAAGATGCCAATTTCAGAAACTACGCGGTTGAATGCTATTTATGGTACTGGTGTGCTGTTTGGTTTAAGTGCCACGGGTTTTTTGATTGTGCCGCGAATTGGTAAGCAAAATACGATTAGGTTGGGCTGTTTGTCGGTGGCGGTTTGTTTTGGTTTAATTATTTTATCGGGATTTACTGGTAATCCGATGTTGTTTAAGTTGGCTTTAATGTTGTTTGGGCTGGCTTCGGGTATTACGACGACGGGGGCTTTGAGTTTGATGTTGGATTTGACTGCGGCGGAAACTGCGGGGACTTTTATTGGGGCTTGGGGTTTGTCTCAGGCTATGGCGCGGGGTGTCGCGACGGTTAGCGGTGGTGCTATTTTGGATTTTGGCAGGAGTTTGTTTGGGGTGCCGATGCTGGCTTATGGGTTGGTGTTTATGGTGCCGGCTCTGGGTATGGTGGTGGCTGTTTGGCTGTTGGGAAGGGTTGATGTGCAGGAGTTTCAGGATAATGCTAAAAGTGCGATCGCCACAATTCTCGAAAATGAACTAGACTAAGGTTTGGCTGTTGGCTGTTGGCTGTTGGCTGTTGGCTGTAGTAACAAATAACCCATAACCCTTCGACTTCGCTCAGGGCGACGCCAATAACAAATCACCAATAACCCTTCGACTACGCTCAGGGCACCGCAAATAACGAATAACTAATGAAAGATTTTTGGGATTCTATTTTAAGTTTTGCACAAGATACTGTCGATCGCGTTGGACAGCAGTTGTTACAAGATTTTGGTACGACGCAAGCCGATGAGAAGGATGACGGGAGTTTGGTGACGCAATCTGATAATTGGGCGGATGCGGAGATTAGAAGTGCGATCGCCTCTACTTTTCCCAGTCATGGTATCTTGAGCGAGGAGGGAGAACACGTTTTCCCTGATACTGAATGGTGTTGGATTGTTGACCCTGTAGATGCTACCACTAATTTTGCTAGGGGAATTCCAATTTGGGGTATTTCTCTGGGTTTATTGTATCGCGGAACTCCGGTTTTTGGCTGCGTACATTTGCCACCATTGAGTCAAACTTTTCATGGTTTTTTTGCAGGAGATTTTGTCGAGAAAAATCTATTGACAGATATCCCACAAGGTGCTTTTTTAAATGGGAAGCCCATTCGTCCCACTGCGGATAAAATGAGTGGTAATCATTTGTTTAATTTGTGTTCCCGTAGTGTGGGAATTGGGCCTCATCTTCCCAGCAAAGTACGGATGTTGGGAATGGCTACTTATAATTTTTTGACTGTGGCTTCGGGTGCGGTTTTGGGAGGTGTGGAAGCTACTCCGAAAATTTGGGATATTGCTGGGAGTTGGGTAATCGTTAAAGCTGCGGGTGCGGTTTGGCTACCGCTGGATTCCAAGGCAATTTTTCCCCTGGAAGTGGGGAAAAATTACGCTAGGGTTTCTTATCCGACTTTGGTGATGAATCGGCAGGAGTTGGTGTCGATATTTTTGCCTTTTGTGGAGGCTTGGAAGCAGAAAAAATTGGGAAATTAAATACTCTTTTACGCGCTTAGTTTTGCCAATATTCCAGCAAGTTTACCACCCAGATGTTGTACGGCTTCCTGTTGTTTGGCATCTTTCAGGGTACCATCAGGATTAAATGCTTGAAAAGCTTGGGGAATTGCTTTTTGATCGGGAATCACCATGACGTTAATATTCTCCAAAAGCGATCGCAAATTAGCCAATCCCCGCATACCTCCTAAACCTCCGGGAGAAGCGCTCATAATGGCTGCTACTTTATTGTTGAAAGCAGCCAGCCCTGCTTCTGAGGGCTGCGGGCGAGATGCCCAATCGATCGCATTTTTGAGCACTGCGGTAATGGAACTGTTGTATTCTGGGGAAGCAATCAAAAGTCCTTGATGTGCTATCATCAATTCTTTGAATTTCAGAACATTGTCAGGAAGTCCTTCAGCGGCTTCTAAGTCTTCATCAAATAGGGGCATTGGGAAATCTCGCAAATCTATATAGGTGACTTCTGCCCCTGCGTTTCTAGCCCCAGTCGCTGCTACTTTGACCAGCATTTTGTTATAAGATGCTGTCCGGGTACTTCCGGCAAATGCGAGAATTTTTGGTGGATTGCTCACGGGTAGTTCTTAATGGTTTAGTTGACTAAATGTAATATATTGTGGCATGATTGTATCATAACATAGCAAATAACCAATAACAAATAACCAATAACAACTAACAACTAATATAAAAAAAACCGGGCTGGTGTGACGGAGGAGTCTCCCACACCAGCCGTGGGGTTTGTAGTAAAAATAACCGACCGATGACCGATAAGTAAAGTGTGCCTTGGTGAATGCAGTTTCTGCAATCTGCGATCGGGCTATTTAATTTTGCCCGATCGGGTGATGCGGTGTGTGGGACATTGGTATAGGGTGAGGCGATCGCTGTAAATCAGTTGTCGCTCAACTATAGTAGATTGAGGTTGTAGAGCATAATATCCAATCCGGTACTATCTGAATTATTCATCTCTCTATTCTCTCACTCTGTGTCCTCTGTGTTCTCTGCGGTTAAATCATTCCGATGTAGCCGGAAACGATATAATTCACCGATCGCACCGATCGCCCAAACCCCCCATAATTCAGCCCAAACAACCAAATATAGGAATCGCCTTAACAGCCTTGGCGATTCCTATACCAGAGCCCCCACTTCTTAAAGAAGTCGGGGCTCCCTAGCAACCGTCTTGGCTGTTGCTATATTTGCCACAAATTAAACACAGTAGTTTCAATCCGGTGGTACTGAATTTTCTTCCCTTGAACCTCCCTCAGTTAATGTTGACGCAGCCTGAGATTTTTCTCCGATAATTTCATGATTTTTATCCTCCAATGAATTCGACTGTTTATCCCCTTTAATTTCAGATTGCCGATTTTTCAACTTAACTTTACCAGCCGAACTTTTAGCCTGAATTTTCTCGCCCACACCTTTAGTCTTAACTTCCCCTTTAGCACCTTTTGACTTAACATTAACTCCAAAACCTTGAGATTTATTGCCTTTAGCCGCAGGGGATTTTTCTTCCGTTGCAGGCTTCTTAAACTCCTCGTCTAACTGGTCTAGAATTTCCTCTTGTTCGGGAGTATGTTTCGCTGCTTCCTCTAAATTTCGGGGATTGTATTCATCAACCAACCGGGCTAACAATTCCGAAATTGACATTCCGGCTGCGGCTGCTTTTTTAGATAAAAGAGCGTAGGTGTCGGTTTTAATCTTAATTTGTTTGAGCCGCAGTTCGGGATTGTTATCAACCGTTTCGCTAATAGTAACTGCGGTAATCTTTTCCTTTGGCACTACATCCACAACTTCTTGCCATTTATCCTCCAAAGGACAGTCGCCATATTGGTCAGTGACTGCGTGTTTAAACAAGGGGACAACCTGAGCAACGCAGCTAGGTAAAATCTCAAATCCGGCTTTAATTAAGCGGAGACAAATTCCCGCTGCTTTGATGATTTGCGTACAGTAAAAATACTGCCTACCTAATGCTTGTTCGCAATATTTTTTAAAGGTTTTGAACTGGTCTTTATACAATCGCAATCTGCGGATTGCATCCAGCATGATTCCTTGGCGCACGTAGTCTAGGAATCCCCTTTTTATTTCGCCAGTTAGGTATTCTAAATCGTGAAAAGGTGATTGATTCTGGATTTCTTCTTCAAAGTCTAGAAGCGGGCCTGCAAAGTGAAAGTTGAAGGCGACATCGCCTACATAAAAGTTGTCAGTAGATGTGGGCATAATCGGCAATAGTTCTAGGAAGTGAAGAATATCACAGAATTAGTGCGATCGCCAAGCACAGAAAAGTCTTTGTCTTAATGTTTAATACTTTGATACAATGTTGATTTTGGCTTTAAGGGCTATCCAGGTTTTACCTAACCACTTAAGCCCACCAAATAGTGACTGATATCAAATCCGATCGCGATCGCACTTGCAATAAGTCTTAACTTGTTAGAAGCCGTTAAAACTTCATTTTCAACTGGTAACAACTGTCAGCCAGTTGCATCAGTTCGCCCAGGCCCCAAGTCTCTTGATCGTTCAAAAGTTTCGCTAGTTGATTCGGGATGGCTTCTAGACCCAGAAATGCCCCGCTGATGGCACAAGCCATTGCTGCGGTGGTATCCACATCGCCACCGACGGCGATGCTAGTACACAGAGTCTCCCAGTAATCTTGAGGGGTTCTCAAAAACGCATATAAACTCCACAAGACGCTACCTACGACAAAGGGTGAAATTCCTTGCCAAGAATGCTGGTAGTTTAACGGTAGTCCAGCTTTAGAAATCAGCTCTACCGCTGACTCTGGGGGCAATTTGACCCACTCAATCAAATCTTTCAGCAAAGCGGCAAAGGAAGAATCAACTTCTGCTACCCATTCGCTCAGTTGACCGAGAAATGGCTCAGCTTCAATAGTTGCAGATTGAAGGGCGATCGCCACAGCTCCGGCGATCGCCACAGCACCCGCAGAACACCGCGAGTCTTGATGGGTGATGCGCCCTTGATCGCAAGCAGCTTGTATAAGCTGGGACGGGCGATCGTAGAACATTAGGCCGATCGGTGCAGCCCTCATGGCACTGCCATTACCAGCACTGGGAGGAGGAGCACCAGCTTCTTGCCAAGCAACGCCCCGAATCAGGCGGTTTGCAGCTTCTTCAGTCGATCGACCGCGCCCGACAATGCGCTCTTGAGCGAAAATGTCAGCAATACGAGTCGCGTAGTCGCTGGGGTCGAATTCGCCACAACTGAGGTAGCTTTGGAGGAGTTCGCGGGCGAGTTGGGAATCGTCGGTGTATTGACCAAAAGGGAAGCCGAATCGATCGCGATCTTTAATTTTTTTAAGTCTAACTTCGTAGGTGACAAAGTTTTGGCAAACTTCGGGAGGATAGCCTTCTACTCTACAGCCTACAGCGTCTCCGAGGCACTGACCGACCAAGCAGCCTCTAAATTGTTCTAGACGCGGTACAATCATAAAAAACACTCGGTAAGTGGGAAACTCAGTGGCTTGAGCCTAGAGAGGAAAACGACGCGGCGATTTCAATCGCCTTGAATCCCCTTGCGAGGGAGAGGGGTATGGTTGCCCCTCCGTGGAGATATGGTTGTCTCCAGCCCTTTCGGGTAATGTTAGCTTGTCGGTCAAAGTTATCAGGGCTTGTTAGGTTTGCAGCACTGCCTCAGTGACTTTAAGGCTGTTTAACTGCAAGCGACAGAGCAGGAGACTAGCTTCGCATCCACAGGGTGTCGTGACCAAAATAACGTAGTCAGTGAAGACTTAGGCTGGTCAGTACAGCTTGCTCGATTTCTCTTACAAGCTCAGTCCCTTTAGGGCTGAGTTACTGACTTATCTGGCTTTAAGTAGGTCTATCTAATCTTATGTTAAATCCCCGACTTTTTTAACAAGTCTGGAATCTGCGTCAATCCGTTGGTATCGTCCTGTATTCATCTCCCTCTTCTCGGACTCTGCGGTCTCTGTGGTCTCTGCGGTTTAATCATTCCGAAACAACCATAACGTGAAAGGACACGGCATTTGCCGCGTCCCCACAAACCTCACCCGAAATTAACCAAATTTCCGATTACTTAATAAACAGCATTTCCTGATAAGTAGGCAACGGCCACAACTCATCAGCGATTTCAGCTTCCAAAGCATCCGCATACTGGCGAACCTCATCCATCAAAGGACGAATTGTTTGCGAAGCATACTGCATATGCTCTTCTGTCGAACCAAAATCATGCTTGCTCAAAGAATCAGTTAACTTGCTAGCACAATCCATCATCGATTTAACCAAGGTAGCTACCTTTTGGGCAGTTTCTTTATCTAAGTCAATGCCAATCTCTTTCAAACCAGCAATAGTGTTAGAAAGATCCGACAAATAACTCACGGCTGCTGGATAAATCATGGTTTTTGCCATGCTGACTACCAGTTTCGCTTCAACTTCAATAGCCAGCAAATACTGCTCTGCATAGACATCGAAACGGCTTTCCAATTCAACAGGAGTCAACACACCTGTCTTTTCAAACAAATCTTCAATGTATTCTGCTTTCAACACGGGCAAAGCATCGGCAGTAGTCCGCAAGTTAGCTAAACCGCGTTCTTCAACCGCCATTTTGTGCCATTCTTCAGAATAGCCATTGCCGCCAAATACCACAGCACCATGCTCGTCCATCACTTCCTTGAGGACATTTTGGATGGCACCATTTAGTTCAGTTCCTTTTGCCAAATCGGTTTCTAACTTGTTAGCAACCCAGTCCAAAGAATCTGCCAAAATTGTATTCATTGCCACCAAGGGGCCGGAAACAGATTGACCGGAACCTACAGCACGGAATTCAAAACGGTTACCAGTAAAAGCAAAGGGTGATGTCCGGTTTCTGTCGCCGGCATCCTTCATGAAAGTAGGCAGTGTTTCTACGCCTAAATTCATGATTCCGCGACCTTGAGAATCCTTAACTCCTCCCTGACGAATTTGCTCGAATACATCTTCTAATTGGGAACCCAAATAGACAGAGATAATTGCTGGGGGAGCTTCATTAGCACCCAATCTGTGGTCGTTGCTGGCAGTAGCAACTACGGCGCGCAACAGCGGACCATATTTGTGAACGCCACGAATCACAGCGCCACAGAAAATCAGAAATTGGACGTTGGAGTGCGGTGTATCACCTGGGTCTAATAAATTTCCTTGAGTAGCATTGCCCACAGACCAGTTGACGTGTTTGCCGGAACCGTTAATCCCTGCAAAAGGCTTTTCGTGGAGCAAGCAAATAAAACCATGTTTCTTCGCGGTGTTGCGCAGAATTGTCATGGTTAATTGTTGGTGGTCGCTGGCAACGTTTGCTGCTTCAAAAAATGGTGCAATTTCAAATTGACCTGGTGCTACTTCATTGTGGCGGGTTTTGGCGGGAATTCCGAGGCGATACATTCTTTCTTCTACTTCTTGCATGAAGATTTGAACGCGCTCTGGAATGGCTCCAAAATAGTGGTCGTCAAATTGCTGACCTTTGGCTGGAGGTTTGCCAAACAAAGTCCGACCTGCTAAGAGTAAATCGGGACGATTGTTGGCAAAGTTGGCATCTACCAGGAAGTATTCTTGTTCGGCACCGCAACTGGAATTTACCGGAGCTACTTCGGTATTTCCTAATAGTTTCAAAACGCGGGTTGCTGCTTTGTTCATGGCGGCAATGGAACGCAACAGCGGTGTTTTCTTGTCTAATGCTTCGCCTGTCCAGGAGATGAAAACAGTGGGAATGCACAATGTCATGCCGTTGTCTGTTTCCATGACATAAGCAGGGCTGGTGACATCCCAGGCTGTGTATCCGCGAGCGGCGGCGGTGGAACGGATGCCGCCGTTGGGGAAGGATGAGCCGTCGGGTTCGCCTTGTACTAGCAGTTTCCCGGCAAATTCTGAGATGACTGAACCATCGCTTTGTACAGAGATGAAACCGTCGTGTTTTTCAGCGGTGCTGTTGGTGAGGGGGTAGAATACGTGGGCGTAGTACAGTGCTCCTTTGGAAATAGCCCAGTCTTTCATGGCTACTGCAACTACGTCAGCTACGGATTCGTCGAGTTTTTTGCCGGTTTGAATTGTATTTTTTACTGATTTAAAAATACTTTTGGGCAGACTCTCTTGCATCTTGCTGAGAGTGAAGACATCTGTTGCCCACATATCTTCTAGTCGTTTGGGAGGCTGGGTAGGTGTCAGTTGGCGGTTGACGATTTGAGAAATTGCTTGAACGCGCGATTCGTTTCCACTCATGATAGTTTTTTGTTGTTGATTTGGGGACAAGTAGTTTTGAAAAGATACGGCTTAGGAACAGCCAGTTTTTAGTGAGGATGTTAGTCCTTTTTCTTGTTTTATAATCATGGCTTTAGTCCTGACTACAAACAAGTTTTATTACGGGTGGTTAGTGCGAGGTCCGATCGCCCTGACACCATATTGATGACAATCCAGTGTCAGATGGGGTTGGATATCGGTTATTAACAAAACAATAGATGGCAAGAGCGTGTACTAACTTTAGTCAATATCATTGATATCAACTTTGCACAGATTTAGTACCTAATTTTTACCCTGGTAAGATCAAAAATTTGATGCCTATGGATTCCTTTGAATTCAGGTCAAAACTACTTAAGGTTTTTAACTGTTTGGCGATCGTCAAATCGCATTCTACCAAGTAACACTGTTATGTGAGGTTTTGGAGAATTATCGAAAATACACAATCCACACTTGGAGAGTGTAAGCAATCATTAATTAAATAAATGTATTGTAGAATACAGAATATAATTTTTTGGCACAATGGTTGTAGATACCTTTCGGCGAGATGTCTCTGGCTTCTGTAGGGCGGTTGCTAGACGGTGGGGTTGAGGGTGGGTAGCCAGGGAATATCCGTAAGGCTGGGTTCGTAGCCAAGTTGTTTAATCAGTGTCGTCATTTGTCCTGGATATCGATAGACCATTCTAGAATTTGCCGATCGATAATATATATAGTCGCGTCTGGTCCGGAGACCAAACCTGATGTTACATTCGCCTGTAACAACTTGGTTAAACCGGATTACAGACTTGCTTCTCGATAGGAATATGAATCACAAACTCCGCCCCTCTTCCGGGAGTTGAAAAACACATGAGCTTACCGCCATGCTTTTCAGTTATAATCTGGTAACTAATCGCCATGCCCATTCCTGTTCCCTTCCCAATGGGTTTTGTGGTGAAGAAGGGATTAAATATTTGTTTTTGAATTGATTCGGGCATTCCTAATCCCGTATCCGCGATCGCAATTTGTACCCATTGTGCATCAACCAGTGATGTAGAGATAGTAATCTGACTAGAATTTTCTTTTATTGTTGACTGGATTATTAATTTCATGGGCTACTCCTGCTACAAGCTGCCCTAGGCTAGACATTTTTTCAGCTTGAACGAGTTGGGCTTGAGTGCGTTTAAGTTCGCTCAGAGTCTGTATTCAGCAACTAAAACCCGGAAAAGAGCGCAGTTTTATTTAAAAATTTGGGAATAAGCTATGAGATCGGGTGTGGGCTGGGGAGCTTCCTAATTTAGGTTTGGTTACAACTGCTACACCGCTCCCAGTTTGGTCACTAGAGGATTCAATATAAAATTTATTAAATGATGGCAACTGGGTATGATAATATTAGGATAATGTTGCTGAGCGCCCAATCAGTTAATTATTCATCACAAAAATCTCCGTCAGTCACCAATACAGCAGGAAATACTCACTATATAAACTAAAGTCATTACTGCTGCAACACAATCAATAATATTTTGAGTCAGAGTGTATGCCGCAATACTTCGGAAAACTTCAAACTACCCAACAGCCTTGGTCAATTATTGGCGCAGTAGAATCGATCGATAAAACCGATCGCGCAATTCACTTCAACTGTACCAATTCTTCTCTTAAAATCAGCATCCTCGCGCCGAATTTAATCCGAGTGCAAATGTGGCCAAACCCCCCCCAACCAGGGCGGGCACGCACCATCCACCGCCCCTACAACGGGGGGCAAGAAATAAAATTATCACCCCCCCTTAGCAAGGGGGGGCAGGGGGGGGGTCAAAGCAAATTGCACTCAGTAACTCTCCCTGACGAACAATGGGAAATCGTACCTTTTGAAGTGCGAGAAACAGCAGAAAAAATCGAAATAGAAACAGCACAAATATTAGTTTCTGTCAATCGAAATCGCACTTCCATCGAATGCTTCGACAAATCGGGAAAACCCTTTGCTACCGACTGCGATCGCCCGATGGGATGGCGCACAGGCGCAACCGCCGCCTGGAAGCGCATCGAAACAGACGAACACTTCTACGGTTTCGGCGAACGCACGGGCTTGCTGGACAAACTCTCCGAAGTCAAGACAAACTGGACGATAGACTCCCTCGACTACAATTCGCAGACAGATGAAATGTACCAGGCGATCGCATTTTACATCGCCCTGAATCCCGATCGCGCTTACGGCATCTTTTTCAACACCACATTTTGGAGTCAATTCGACATCGGCGCGGAAACACCGGGGGTTTTGCGGATGGAAACCAGAGACACGGAGCTCGACTACTACATCATTTACGGCCCCGAACCCGCCCAAATTCTCGCCACCTACACCCAGTTAACCGGTCGGATGCCACTCGCGCCAAAATGGGCGCTGGGATACCACCAGTGCCGCTGGAGCTACGAATCCGAGGACGTTGTGCGGGAGTTGGCGCGGGAATTTCGCGATCGCGCGATTCCCTGCGATGTCATCCACCTCGACATCGACTATATGCGCGGCTACCGGGTGTTTACTTGGAGCCCCAAGCGTTTCCCCGATCCCGCTAAACTGATCGCAGATTTGAAAGCAGCCGGTTTCAAGGTTGTCACAATTATCGATCCCGGTGTCAAGTACGAACCGGAAGCAGATTATGAAATATTCGATCGCGGTGTTGAGAATGACTATTTCGTGCGCACCGCCGACGGAAAGCTTTTCCACGGTTACGTTTGGCCCGATAAAGCGGTATTTCCCGACTTCCTGCGCCCAGACGTGCGCGAATGGTGGGGAGAATTGCACAAAAGCCTGACTGATATGGGCGTTGCGGGGATTTGGAACGATATGAACGAACCTGCGATCGCAGAAAGGCCTTTTGGCGATGGCGGCGAGCACATTTGGTTTCCGCTGGATACACCGCAGGGCCCCGATGACGATCGCACCACCCACGCCGAAACGCACAATTTGTATGGGTTGATGATGGCGAAAGCTTGTGCGGAAGGGTTGCAAAAACTGCGATCGGGCGATCGGTCTTTTGTGCTGACGCGATCGGGTTTTGCGGGGGTACAGCGGTACTCGTCGGTGTGGATGGGCGACAATCAATCGCTGTGGGATCACTTAGAAATGTCGATGCCGATGCTTTGCAACATGGGGCTTTCCGGCGTTGGGTTTGTCGGTTGCGACATCGGCGGTTTTGCGGGGAATGCTACCGCTGAATTGTTCGCGCGGTGGATGCAGGTGGGGATGCTGTATCCGTTGATGCGCGGTCATTCGGCGCTGAGTACAGCCCAGCACGAACCGTGGGTTTTTGGCGATCGCACCGAGCAAATCTGTCGCGAATATATCAATTTGCGCTATCAGTTGTTGCCGTACATTTACACGCTGTTTTGGGAAGCTGCGATGACGGGAGCACCGATTTTGCGACCGCTATTGTATCATTTTCCGCGCGATCGCACAACTTATCACCTGTACGATCAAGTATTGCTCGGCCCGTCGCTGATGGCTGCACCCGTTTATCGGCCTGGAGTTGAGCATCGCGCCGTGTATTTGCCGGAGGGTAGTTGGTACGATTGGTGGACGGGCGAATGCTATCAGGGCCCGACGCACATTTTAGCCCATGCGCCTTTGGAGAGAATGCCGCTTTACGTGCGGGGTGGGGGGATAATTGCGTTAGCGAAGCCCTCGGAGAGGATCGCACCTGTAAGGCAATTTGTTGAGGAAAGGGCGATCGATTCGTTGAAAATGCGAATTTGGCCCGGAACTGGTGAATGGACGCTTTATGAGGACGACGGACACAGTTTTGAACACGAACAAGGTGTCTGGGCTACGACTAATTATCGGGTGTATTTTGAAGGGGAAAAAGTGATAGTGGAAATTGCGGCGCGGGAGGGAGAATTTGCGATTTCGGAGCGCGAAATTACTGTCGAAGTTGTTGGCATTGGGGAACAGCGATTTACAGATGATGGTACGGTGCGGCGTTTGATATTTTAAGCAAGGTTCTCAACCATATCCGTAGGGACACAGCACTGCTGTATCCTCCTATTTCAACCATATCCGTAGGGACACAGCACTGCTGTGTCCTCCTGTCTCAACCATATCCGTAGGGACACAGCACTGCTGTATCCTCCTATTGCGATCGAGTTGGTCTGTCCTGGCAATCTTATTATACTAAAAAGACTTTTGCTATAATAAGATTCCGCGACCGCCGTCTTATTTCACTGGAATAACATAAGATAACAAGACCTCAACCTTTGTCCCTCCGTCACCCAATGATGCGATCTGGTCGATACGTCCAACAAATTGAAGGATACAGCGCCTTCATTCCAGCGCCCCTCCCTCCCGAACCGCCCATTAAAATGGACGCAGAGCTTCATCGCTTGCTCTCCAATGCCGATCGCGCTTTGGGAAGACTAGACGGTGCTACCTCTATTTTGCCCAACCCTGACCTATTCGTAGCGATGTACGTCCGTCAGGAAGCCGTTCTTAGTTCGCAAATTGAAGGAACGCAAAGCACCCTAGAGGACGTACTTCAATATGAAATTGATGTCAAAGGTCAAGAACGCTTTAAAGATGTGCAAGAGGTTGTTAACTACGTTAACGCCATGAACTACGGTTTAAAGCGGCTTCAAGAATTTCCACTTTGTCTGCGCTTGCTGCGAGAAATTCATACAGAATTACTCAAAGACGTGCGAGGAAGCGATCGCACACCGGGAGAATTTCGGAAAAGTCAAAATTGGATTGGCCCTCAAGGTTGTAACCTGGGTACTGCGGCCTATGTACCTCCAACAGTTGCAGAAATGCACCAATCTCTCGACAACCTAGAGAGATTTTTGCACGATACCAATTCTTTACCTGTACTGATTCATTGCGGATTAGCTCACGCTCAATTTGAAACAATACACCCATTTTTAGATGGAAATGGACGGATTGGACGATTGCTAATTACTTTTCTGCTTTGTCAGCAAGGAATCCTACAAAAGCCTTTACTATACCTCAGTCATTATCTAAAATTTCACCGAATAGAATATTACGATCGCCTGATGGCAATTCGCACTCATGGAGATTGGGAAGGATGGTTAAAGTTTTTTCTTCAAGGTATTTTTGAAGTCAGTCAGTCAGCAACAACTACAGCCCGTTCTATTCTGGAAATGCGCGAAAATCACCGCGAAATAATCGGTCAGCAAATTTCCAGTAGCAGTTATGGTTTGCGCTTGCTAGATATACTTTTCCAGCACCCAATCGTCAATATTCGTTTAGTAGAAAACGAATTGCAATGTACTTACGCAACCGCTAGTAAAATAGTCGATAAATTTGTAGAAATTGGTTTGCTTCACGAAGTCACAGGTTGGCAACGCAATAGACTGTACCGTTACGAACCATATCTTGCTCTTTTTGAAACCAGCTACTTAATAATCAATCCTGATGACAATTCTGATTCTCAATAAAATAGTGGTAAAAATTCAATTCATGCTCATATTTATTGATTAGGTTAAAATCATGATTATCTCCCATATAGCTCTGAAAAATTGGCGCAATTTTCAGTCGGTGAATGTTGATTTGCGCGATCGCGTTTTTGTGGTAGGCCCTAATGCTTGTGGTAAGTCAAACTTTCTCGATTCATTACGCTTTTTGCGGGATCTGGCTAAAGCAGGAGGCGGATTGCAGAAAGCCGTGAGCGATCGAGGTGGCGTATCAAAAATTCGCAGTCTTTATGCGCGCCGTTATCCAGACGTAGAAATAGAAATTCACCTTTCAGAATCTAATGCCGAACAGCCTTTATGGAGGTATGGGCTGGGAATTAAACAGAGAAAAGGTGGTAAAAATGAGCCGATTGTTGCCTACGAACGAGTTTGGAAGGGCGACATAAAAATTATCGATCGCCCTACAAAAGAAGATGAAAACGATGAGCTACGTCTCACCCAGACTTATTTAGAGCAAATTAATGCCAATGCCGAATTTAGAGAAATTTCTAAATTTTTAGAATCGATTTTATATTTACATTTAATTCCTCAGTTAGTTCGCCATCCCGAAGCTTTTGCTACTCCTGGACTTTCCGAAGATCCTTTTGGGAGAACTTTTTTAGAACGAGTTACTAAAACTCCCGAAAAAACTAGAAAATCGCGATTAAAAAAAATTGAATATGCTTTAAAGTTGGCAATTCCACAATTGAAAAACCTCACAGATACCAAAGATGTGATGGGGGTTCCCCATTTAGAAGCTGTTTACGAACATTGGCGGCCCGGAGCAGGAAAACAACGAGAAGACCAATTTTCTGACGGAACTTTACGATTAATTGGTTTGCTTTGGTCACTGTTAGAATCCGATTCATTATTGTTACTAGAAGAACCAGAACTTTCCTTAAATTCGGCGATTGTTAGCAATCTACCCTCTCTGATTTATCGCCTTCAGCGTCCGAGAAAGCGACAGGTTATTCTTAGTACCCATAGTGCTGATTTGCTCTCAGACAAAGGCATTGGCGGCGAAGAGGTGCTGCTAATGACACCGACTGCTGAAGGAACTCAGGTAAAACTTGCCTCCAGTAACGAACAAATAAAAATGCTACTAGAAGGAGGTTTAAGCATAGCTGATGCTGCACTTCCTCTTACAGCACCGCCCGACATCGAACAACTCAGTTTATTCAAATGACGGATATTCCCATCAATCTAGTGTTTGAGGATGTACTGAGTGAAGCAGTTCTTAAAGAAATGCTCAAACAGTCTCAACGTCCATTTTCAGTTGGAAATTGCTTGAATCAGAGAGGATATGGCAAAATTAAAAAGATCCTTCCTGGATTAAATCATGCGGCCAAGGGAATGCCATACTTAGTCTTAACTGATTTGGATAATGCAGAATGCCCGTTAGTAATTCTTTCGGAGTGGCTAACTCAACCAAAACATCCTAATCTGCTGTTTCGGATTGCGGTTAAAGAAGTCGAAGCGTGGTTACTAGCACATCGATCGGCATTTGCCGAATTTCTGGGTATTTCAGTAGACTTGATTCCTGGCGACGTGGATAAAATTCCCGATCCCAAGCAGCTTTTAATCAATCTCACTAAAAAATCAAGGAAGCGAAATCTGCGGGATGCGATCGTCCCCGATCGCAATAGTACGGCAAAAATAGGTAAAGACTACAACGGTCAACTGATCCAGTTTGTCAATCAAAGTTGGCAGGTTGCATCAGCACAGACTAATTCTGCCAGTTTGAAACGATCTATGAATGCACTCATAAATTTTCAACCAACTTGGGAAACTTGAGGAGAAAGAAAGAGAAATTATGTTATCATCATCTACAATGATTAACTCATAATCAGTTATAATCTACATGAAATTTTATTACCACCACATTTACGGGAGAACCCTATCACCTAGCTAATTTGTTGCTTGTCGCTGCCAAAAAATCATAAACTTAATGCTTGGGAGAGAAATAGAATGTCTACAAGAATTGAAGAATTTAAGAAGCAGTTATCTAGTCAAAGTGAGCAAGAAAGACTTGCTGCTTTATCAGAAACTCTCAATTATGGTCAACCAGGTTTAGAACTTTTGATTGAACAGTCTATCAAAGATAAATCTGATCTAGTTAAACAATTTGCCTACAGAGTTTTTCGTGGTGACAACTCTTATTTGAGGGCAAATACACCAGAAAGCTTAACAGCTTGCCCAACAGATGTTATTACTTCTCTGGCAATCAGCCCAGATAATACTATTCTAGTAGGAGGGAGTTGGCAAAAGATTTGGGTATCGGATTTGCAAAGAGGGGCAATAATTAGTAGTATTGAAGGACATTCGCACTGGGTTTTGTCTGTTGCTATTAGTCCCGATGGTAATACATTAGTTAGCGGAAGTGCAGACAAAAATATTAAGGTATGGAATTTAAAAACAGGGCAGCTTATTCATACATTAATTGATCTAAGTTGGTATTCTAATTGGGTTACTGCTGTTGCTATCACTCCTGATGGAAAAACCATTGTTAGTGGTAGTACCAACAAAACCATCAAAATATGGGACTTAAATACGGGGAAATTAAATGAAACTCTACAAGATCCAAAGGAACTATCTTCTATTTTGAGCTTATGTATTAGCCATGATGGAAAAGTTATCGCTTGTGGAAGCACTAATAATAAAATCACCTTATGGAATTTAGATAGCGGTAAACTCATACGCAGTATTGAAGGACATTCAGCTTGGATTCAATCTTTAATTATTACTTCAGACAACACAACCTTAATTAGTGGAAGTCGTGATGGTGTTGTCAAATTTTGGCAATCAAAATCTGGAGAAGAATCTTCAAATCAATCAGGTTCATTTTTGGGCAAAGGTTTAGTAGATGTAGCAGCTACTGTAGCGGGATTTTCATTAGGAGGGCCTATAGCTGTAGGGGCTTGGGTATTAGGTAGATTGATTGTTAATGGAGCAGCTAATCAAGGTTCTTCTGCACTACCTTTTCAAAATTTAGAATGCACCAAGACTTACCCAAATAATCAATCAATTAATTCTCTAGCTTGTAATGTCAATCAAAATATACTTATAGTAGGTCTTTCCAGAGAAATTAAAATCTTTGATTTAAGATATAATTATAATAAAATAATCTACACTTTACCAGAGCAGCCTGATTTTATTAGCTCTGTAGCAGTTAGTCCTAATGGCAAAACTCTTGCTGTTGCAGGTAAAGATTGGGTAACATTATTGGAACCAGAAACAGGAAAACCACTTCATGCTATTAAGGGATGTTCTTATCCAAAATTAAGCAAGATTGTTATTCATGAAATTTTCCAAGCACTCCTTTGTGGCCAAGATAAATATTTTACTGTCAAAGCTTTAGACCAGAATAATAGAGAGATGAACCTTAACGCTAAAGATATTAAATGGGAAACTACAGGCGGTAAAATCGAACAGGGTTTATTTACAGCAGGTCAACGGGAAGGAAGATTTGAAGTTAAAGCAAAGATAGGGATTTTTGAGACTTCTGTCACAATTACTATTATTCAGCCTCCTAGAATCACTGAGATTTCTGTTACTCCTTCTAGCATTACTTTAGAGTTTGGTAATACTCAAAAATTTACAGCAAAAGTTTTAGATCAACGCAAAAATCTCATGCAGGAAACTGTATTATGGGAAGTAAGCGGAGGCGGAACGATTGACAAAAACGGCAATTTTGTAGCTGGAAGCAAGCAAGGTAAATTTTCAATTATAGCTTCAGCCGCTTCAATTGTGCGACGTATTCCCATTACTATTATTGCTCCTCGCAAGCTAGATAAACTGATTATTACATCTTCAATAGAGCAATTAGTCTTTGGGCAGAGTTTTCAGTTTCAAGTAAAAGGCAAAGATCAGTATGGTGACAATATCCAAACTGGAGCAATTAGTTGGTCAGTAAGTAATAGAGGAGGAACCATTGATCAAAATGGCAATTTTGTAGCTGGAAAAGAAGCAGATAAATTTGAAATTATCGCTTCAGCCGGTTCAATTGTGCGACGTATTCCTGTGAGAATTATTGAACCTCCGAGGCTAACAGAACTAATTGTTACATCCTCAATATCTCAATTAGAGTTTGGGCAGAGTTTTCAGTTTCAAGTTAAGGGAGTAGATCAGTATGGTGACAACATAGAAACTAGAAAAGTTACTTGGTCAGCAATTAGTGGAAACATTGATAATCGGGGCATATTTTATGCTGGAGAACGAGAAGACACTGTTATTATTAAAGCAAGTGTAGGGACAATTAACACTTGCACAGAAGTTAAAGTTTACGAACCTTCTCGGTTAACATTTATAGAGATTTTACCTTCATCTGTTACTTTAGAGCCAGGACAAAGCCAAAGATTTAATTTGGTTGCTTTAAATCAACGAAGTGAAGAAATATCTGTCAGCGATCTAGAATGGAATGTAACAGAGGGTTCGATCGATCGACATGGCAATTTTTGCAGTGGAGAACAGCAAAAAGGTGATTCTCAAGTAACCGTCAATGTAGGACATTTAAGCGCTAATGCTGAAGTTACTGTTATTCCTGTTCTGAGAGGGCTAAAAATATCTCCTGAACAGGTAGAAATTAAACCAGAAGAAGCATTTACTTTTACTGTAACTGGATTCGATCAGGTGGGCGATCCTTTAGACATAACAAATGTTATATGGACGACTACTAATGGTGGCTCAATTACTGATAAAGGTGATTTTAAAGGCAATTATAACAAGCGCGAAGTTACTGTCACCGCAAAATTAGGAAAATTTAGCGATACAGCTAAAGTGATTCTCCTACCTGTCTTAAAACGTTTAGAAGTTCAACCTGGTTTTGTTTATCTTAAATCAAGCGAACAGCAAACATTTGTTGCTAAAGGATTCGATCAATTCGGCTCTCCCATCGTGGCCGGTGAGGTTTATTGGGAAACAACCGGAGGTAAAATTGATCAAGATGGGACATTAACTTTTACTCAGAATGATCAAGGTTATTTTCAAGTAACTGCAACATCTCAATTAGCTCCCAAGTATACGCAAGATATAAGAAAGCTCTTTTTATATACTGGGATTTCTAGCAGAATAATATCTTACTTAATTTCCTATGAAATGCTGCTCCAAGAAATATTTGCTTTAGATTCAGGTTCAACAGATACCGAGGAAAATTTAGATGATTCAATAGTTGATGAGACACAAGAATTAGATATAAGTACAGAGGAATTCGAGGCAATTCAAGAGACGGATACGATAGTAGAAGCTGACGAACAACTAGATATAGAGGTAGATCGAACAACAGATATTGACACAATTGTAGAACCAAATGTATTAGATTTTCCTACGGCTTTAGAAGGGTGGTTTTGGAAAAAGCTGCAAAAGGTAGTAGCTAGGATTTTCCTATCTATCAGTCGTTTCTGTTTGAGTGAAGCGAGTGCAAACTTAGGCGCTTCTGCTGATGTCTTTGTTTTGGCTGTAGAAGACAATCCCTATAAATATTTTGAATGTCTTAATATTATCAATGGTTATTCTGAATCTGTTACTGGTTTGGCTATTACACCAGATGGACAAAGACTTATTAGTAGTAGTTGGTGGGACGAGCCTATTATAAAAATATGGAATTTAAACACCGGAGATTTACTTAGTAACCTAGAAGATAATACACACTATGTTAAGTGTGTTCCTATTACTCAAGACGGGCAAACACTTGTTAGTGCAGGTTGGGATAGCACTATTGGTGCAGTTATAGATAATGGCATTAGTGGGGATTGGAATAGTCTGATAGATAGCAGTATTAACATTGTTAAGTGTGTTCCTATTACTCCAGGCGGGCAAACACTTGTTAGTGCAGGTTGGGATAGCACTATTGGTGCAGTTATAGATAATGGCATTAGTGGGGATTGGAATAGTCTGATAGATAGCAGTATTAACATTTGGGATTTAGAGAGTAATGAGGCACGACACTCTCTATATTGTTCAAATACACTTGATTTAAACACAGGAAAATTGAGAACGATTATAGGATGGAATATGGGATGGGTTTCTGCTTTAGCTATTACACCAGATGGTAAAACACTCATCACTAGCAATTATGAAACGATTAAAATCTGGGATTTAACGGCGAAGAAATATCCAGATGTTCGGCTAACTTTAAAAAATTCTGCTGAAACAGTTAAAGATTTTACACTTACACCCGATGGTCAAAGAATTGTGTCAGCTAGTTATAAAATAAATGACGATTATGATTATGAGTCGTTTATTGAAATCTGGGACTTAAATACTGGAGAACTACTTCACTCTATAAAAGAGTATTCTACAAACGATAGTTGCGTTTATTGCCTTGCAATTACGCCAGATGGAAAACAAATTATTAGTGGTCATGGTGATGGAACTATTCGGATATGGGGAATACCAGAGTTTAGTCTGTAAGAATAGATCATGAAAAGCACCTTTGTTATAATATAGCCTCCACGGATGAGTAGACCCGACACTTACCCACAAACTATGCAACCCATCAAAATCACCACATTCCAAGCTCTGCGGCGCAGTCTGGGCCTCATAATCAAAGCCGCACCGATCGAACTCCGCAATTTAATCTTACTCAACGTCATCCGCGGTGCAGCCCCATCTGGCGTCCTATTTTTAGATAAATTAATCATTGATGAAGTATCTAAGCTGCTGTCGCAAACCCGAACAGCACAGCCTTTAGCTTTGATGCTTTCTCACCCAATCTTGCTGTGGAGTATTGTCGGAGTCTTGAGTCTCAAATTAATCGGCGATTCCATCGATAGCATCAGTTCCTTTACAGTCACATCTTTGCGCGATCGCCTTCAAGGCGCAGTTGAAGGAAAAGTTCTCGAAAAAGTCGCCAACTTCGACGATATCGCCCTGTTTGAAAACCCCGAGCTATTAAATATTGTAGAACTAGCAAAAACCGGAATATCGAGAATACAGCAACTAGCATTCACCATCAGCATGACAATCACAGGAATTTTTATTTTTATTCCATCTGTCAGCCTTGCTGCTGCTATAGCTTGGTGGGTTCCTCTGGTGATATTAATTTCCTCAATTCCCTCAATTTACATCGAAAGAAAATATACTAAAATTATCTGGAAAATTCAAAAAAAGCAAGCTAAAATTAGTCGAGAAATGAATTTATCTGCTAGAGTATTAACAGGAGAAGAATACGCTAAGGAATTGCGTTTGTTTGGCTTGCAAGAACTTTGGCTCAAACGTTGGCAAGGTCAGTTTGTGCAGTATTTTAGCGATATGCAGGCAATTAGAAAAAAGGGAGCAATTGTTGTACTGTTGTGGTCAATTATTAGTAGAATAGGAGTAGCTTTGCCCTTTGTTTATATAGTAATGGGAGCTTTGGGAGGGCGCTACACTTTGGGAGATTTGGCGCTGTATTCTGGTTTGATTGTCCAAGTCGAGCAAAGTTTGCAGTTACTGATTAATAATTATACTAATTTGTACGATATTGCTCTCGGTGTTAGTCCGATTTTTCAACTGTTGGATCTGAAACCGGAATTGCAGTCTCCCCTTGGGGATGTGGTGTCTCGCCTCCCTAGTTTACCAGAGGGCAGCCAAGATAGTCACCCCACAACAGATAAAATTGGCATCGAAATTAAGCATTTATCTTTTTGCTATCCCGGTAGCACTAAAAACACAGTTACAGATATCAACTTAACGATTAATCCGGGGGAAATGCTAGTGCTTGTCGGGGAAAATGGCGCGGGTAAGACAACTCTTGGCAAACTCCTCGGTCGCCTGTACGATCCTACTGAAGGCGCGATCGCCTGGAATGGCAAAGATTTGCGATCGTACCCTCTAGCATACGTGCGATCGCGCATCGCCGTAGTCATGCAAGATTACGCCCGTTTCCCCTCCACAGTCCGAGAAAACGTCGGTTTCGGCGACTTGCTTTCCCTGTCGGATGACACCGCCATCAACGAAGCCCTGAACGAAGCAGGAATTGCAGCTAAAGTCAACAGTTTAGAGCAAGGTTTAGAAACACCTTTAGGCAAACAATTAGAAGACGGCATCGACTTATCCGGGGGACAATGGCAGAGAATTGCGATCGCCCGAGCCTTAATGCGGCTTTCTACAGCCGAAGTCCTAATTTTTGACGAACCAACCGCCGCCCTCGATCCCAAGACAGAACACGAAATTTACACCATCTTCCGCCAAATCGCCGCCGGGAAAACCACGATTGTCATCAGCCACAGGTTGGGATTGGCCAAAATTGCCGATCGCATCGCCGTGATGGAAAACGGTAAAATAGCAGAAATAGGAACTCACGACGAATTGATAGCATCAAACGGAATTTACTGCTCGATGTTCACCCGTCAAGCCAGCAGCTATATTTAGAGTTAAACAAACAGTCCAACCGGGGTTAAAACCCCTGTCTCATAGCGAAAGTCGGTTGAAACCGACTGGGGAGATATTGCAATGCAATGCTTGTTCAAAAATCTGTCTTTCAGTCCTCTTTGAGAGGACTTTCGCTATGAGACGGGGGTTTTCAACCCCCGGCGGAATTGTGGGTTATACCAATTTCATAAAGTAGCGCTACATATCTACCCCCCCAACCCCCCCTTATTAAGGGGGGGCTAAGAACTACATTTGTAGTAGGACTTTATGAAAATGGTATTAGCGTAAGGATTTTGGGCGCGAATGACTAATGACTAATGACTAATGACTAATAACTAATAACCAATAACCAATGACCAATGACCAATGACTAATGACTAATAACTAATAACTAATGACTAATGACCAATGACTAATGACTAATAACTAATGACTAATGACTAATGACTAATGACTAATGACTATCTCCCCGTTAGCGTGTCCGCATAAGGATCGGGCAAAGCTTGCTGCACTTCCAAAACTGGCAAAGCATCCCCGGTCAACTTTGTACTGCTATTTAAATCATTTTTTTTTAGCCCATCACCCTTACGATCGCGCTCTTGCAAATGCGATAATTCCTCTTGATAAACAGCCACAATCCGCGCCAAACTCGCCGCCAAATCATCCCAATTATCATCGGAACCCAACTTCTCAGAAATCCCCTCAAATAACTCTCCCGCTTGCCTTTTTTGAACATAAGCTTTCAAAAGCTTTCCCGACTTTTGCAAAACCGCCTGATAAATGTCCCCATCAGACCACCACAGCCCCTGTTGACTCAGCAGCCAAGTCAAAATATACTCGCGAGCGTGTTGCTCCTTCACCCAGGCCGCGAGATACTGCAAATCTTCCATAGTGACAGTCTCCTAACTTTTATCGAAAATTTTGGCTAATTTGTATCTACCGTTACTGCGATCGATTTAATATCTGCTTTATTATCACCCACCGCTCTCTTTAATATCCCTTAAATCTTAAAAAAACCCTACTGATTCACCAAACATCAATTTTTAGCATATAAAAATACACTTAAACTGACATCAAGTCTATTGTTCGATACTTTCTGTCCACAGGAAAGCGCTAAACCCCGCCTCGCTTTCCTCTCTCGCAAACCTATCATCAAACGGAACCAGCGGATTACTTAGCATGACAAAGCAAAATTTTGGTTTAATCGGTCTAGCAGTGATGGGCGAAAACCTAGCCCTCAACGTCGAAAGCAGAGGCTTCTCTGTAGCTGTGTACAACCGCACAGCAGCTAAAACCGACGAATTCATGGCGAAACGCGCCCCCGGCAAAAACATTGTAGCCGCCAAGACTCTGACAGAATTCGTCGATGCCCTAGAAACCCCGCGCCGCATCTTAGTCATGGTGCAAGCGGGCAAACCAGTCGATGCAGTCATCGACCAGCTCAAACCCATGCTGTCACCGGGCGACATGATTATTGACGGCGGCAACTCCCTTTACGATGACACCGAACGTCGCACCAAAGATTTAGAAGCTGCCGGACTGGGATTTGTCGGCATGGGCATCAGCGGGGGCGAAGAAGGCGCGCTGAATGGTGCTAGCTTGATGCCCGGTGGCACCCACGCTGCTTACGGCATACTAGAGCCAATTCTGACTAAAATTGCGGCTCAAGTAGATGACGGCCCCTGCGTCACATTCATCGGTCCTGGTGGCGCTGGTCACTACGTGAAGATGGTTCACAACGGGATTGAGTACGGGGATATGCAGCTTATTGCTGAAGCCTACGATTTGCTCAAAAACGTGGCTGGATTGGACGGTAAGCAGTTGCAGGAAGTTTTTGCAGAATGGAATACAACTGACGAGCTCAACTCGTTTTTGATTGAAATTACGGCGAATATTTTCAAGTACATTGACTCGGAAACTAAGCAGCCCTTAGTTGAGGTGATTATGGACGCAGCGGGCCAAAAAGGTACTGGCCGCTGGACTGTAATGAGTGCTTTGGAATTGGGCGTTTGTATTCCGACAATTATTGCTGCTGTGAATGCCAGAATCATGTCTTCTTACAAGGCGGAGCGTGTCAAAGCTTCCCAAGAATTAACGGGGCCTAGCGGCAAGTATGAAGGCGATACTAAAGAGTTTGTCAACAAAGTTCGCGATGCTCTTTACTGCTCGAAAATTTGCTCCTACGCCCAAGGCATGGCGCTGTTGAGCGCGGCCTCGAAGTCCTACGGTTATGACTTGAGTTTGAGCGAAATTTCCCGCATTTGGAAGGGCGGCTGTATCATTCGGGCTGGCTTTTTGGACAAGATTAAAAAAGCTTTCAAGGACGATCCTGCGTTGCCGAATTTGTTGTTAGCGCCGGAGTTCAAACAGAGCATTCTCGATCGCCAATCAGCTTGGCGGGAAGTGTTGTCTACTGCTAGCACCCTGGGGATTGCAGTGCCGGCATTCAGCGCCTCGCTGGATTATTTTGATAGCTACCGACGCGAAAGATTGCCGCAAAACCTGACGCAAGCGCAGCGGGATTATTTCGGGGCTCACACCTACGAGCGCATCGACAAACCGCGCGGTGAATTCTTCCACTCTGAGTGGACTCAGGCTGCTGAAGAGTCGCTGCAAACTGGAACTACGGATTAATTAGTTTTTGTAGGGTGCGTTTCGGCGCACCTTACGAATTTATCTGGGGTTGTAAATTGTTTTGACGTTTGTTTTTGAGATAGCTTTTAATATATTGGTCGTTAAAGAGCGATCGGGCGATCGTCAGTGCTTCTTGTCTTTCTGCGTCTGTCATGTAATCATCGCCTTTTAAACCTGATGGCGGGTGTCGGGGATCGCCGCCTGCATCGAGAAATCTCTGACGTGCGATCGCCATTAATTCTCCTAATCTGCGGTCTTGTTCTCTTCTAATATCATGCGGTTTCGTCATAGTCTTCAAGCTCGTCTATACGAACAATCTCGCCACTTTGTAGTATAGCAGCTCTTGGTAAAACTCGACTAGGGGTTTCGATGTACCAAAAGCCCTTTTCTTCATCATATATTCTCCAGATGAGCAAGTCGAGAGTTTCCAGGGCATTGATAATTAAGTATTGGACTCCTGATGATGGCATAGGTCGATGTGTAGTTGAGCCTGTTGGCTATTGTATCACCCATTGCTGGCAAAATTTTCAGTTATCATTGATTGTATCCCTGCACCTATTATCAATTCTCAAAAATTCAGGGTTTCCGTTAATAATTATAAATAAATCATGCTACAAATTTCTAACACAGTGTTCCTTGCCGATCGCGAAATCGAGATTAGTGCGATTCGCTCTCAAGGCGCAGGAGGACAAAACGTAAATAAGGTGGCGAGTGCAATTCACCTGCGCTTTGATATCCCAGCATCCTCATTACCCGATCGCTACAAAGAGCGACTATTACAAATCAGCGACAACCGCATTACCTCTGAAGGCGTGATTGTGATTAAAGCACAGGAACACCGCAGCCAAGAACAGAACAAGGAAGAAGCATTAAAACGACTGCAAGAATTGATTAAAAGTGCGATCGTCATACCAAAAAGGCGCAAACCCAGCAAAGCAACTCGTAGTTCCCAGCGTAAACGTCTCGATAGCAAAACTAAGCGAGGGCAGATTAAAGCAATGAGAGGGAAAGTCACGGATTGAGCGATAATATCAAATTTTAATTATGATATAATTGTAGCTAAGTATTGTTAGTTTGAGGAAACACCAATGACAACTACTGCAAGTAACGAGCCGACACTAACTAATGTTATTGAAAAGCTAGACAAGCTATCGACTGAAGTTGAAAAAACTAATGAAAAAACCGACAGATTCAATGACAAGTTCGACAACTACCAAAAAGCTACCCAATGGGTTGTGCAACTTGCATTTACTCTGATTGCAAGTGCTACGATTACGGTGATTATCACTTCAGTTTTCCGCAAATAAGTCAGGATATAGAGGAGACTGCACGTGCCGTGTCGCTACCCCAATTAATTGTAGGGAGACGGCACTGCCCATTAGTGTCAACTTAAGGTCGAAGGTAGTCAGATACTGCTGTTTGACTCTTAGATTTTGATCCCCCCTAACCCCCCTTAAGAAGGGGAGGACAAGAGTCTTCTCAAAGTCCCCCTTCTTAAGGGGGATTTAGGGGGATCTAGAGTTAGGTAAAAACGAGATTTATCAAGGCTTTCAGGCTTAAGTTGACACTAATGGGTTCTTGGAGTGTCCCGGCTGTGAGTAATATTAATTCCGAAGAGGCTCAAACTCCCTCAATCAAACAATTTGCTCCTTAGAAGGTTCCCCCTCCGCAGGCGGTTCCACGGAATCACCAAAAGCAATCCGCAGAAATGGTGGTGCCAAAAATGTTGTTAGAATCACCATGATAATAATCGACACTTCCAAGGGTTTATCAAGAACCCCACTCGCCGAACCAATGCCGGCAAAAACTAACCCGACTTCACCGCGAGGAATCATCCCAACTCCGATCGCCAATCGATTAATTCCCGGCTGACCAAAAACCACCCAGCCTGTAACTAGCTTGCCAATAATCGCCACCAAAATCAAGAAAACAGCAATCAAAAGTCCCGCCCGATTATCCGGTACTGTGGGGTTCAAAACTCCCAAATCCGCCCGTGCTCCCACCGTCACAAAAAAGACGGGAACAAATAAATCGGCGATAGGTTTCACCAATTCATCCAACTCATTGCGTGCATCGCTTTCATCCAAAACCAAGCCCGCAGCAAACGCACCCAAAATCGCTTCCAGATGGATGGCATTACCCAGAAATGCCATGAAGTAGGCAAAAGTAAAGGCCGGAATCACAATATTGCCACGAGTTTTGAGTGTCTCTACAACCCCAGTAAAGGTTTTGTTGAAGAAACCACCCAACAGAATCGAACCTAGCAGAAAAGCAGTGGCACTAACAATCAAATAAATGACATTAACCACATCAATTTCACCAGTTTTAGCTAAGCTAGCAACAACAGCTAGGACAATAATTCCTAGCACATCATCAATCACCGCCGCACCGACAATTATTTGACCTTCTTTAGATTTCAGTTGTCCTAATTCTGACAAAACTTTCGATGTAATGCCAATGCTAGTTGCCGTCAAAGCTGCCCCGGCAAAAATCGCTGGAATCGCCGCAGTATGGAAGAAAATCATCAAGCCCGCAGTACCAGCGGCAAAGGGAACTGCCACGCCAACACAGGCGACAACAACAGCTTGAATTCCGACTTCCTTAAGTTGTCTGAGATCCGATTCTAGGCCAATTTCAAACAACAGAATAATTACACCCAATTCAGCTAGCACTGAAATGACTTCACTCTGAGATTCAAAGATACTGGTGAGGGCTGCTGGGGAGAGATGATTAATTAATTGCAGAACAGTCATAATCCCAGAGTCTGAGGCTGACAGCCCAGCTTCGGGAAAGACGATGAGGTGTAAGGCCGATACTCCGACAATTACCCCTGCGACTAATTCACCCAAAACAGGGGGTAAATCGAAGTTTCTAGCTACTTCTGCACCTAGTTTACTGGCGAGATAAATCACGACTAAACTAAGTAAAACTCCGCTGAGGACGATGGGAGAATATTCGGCTTCGACGGTTGCTAACAAAGGTATGGGAGCAACTAGGGATGCCATCCCAGAACTTAAGGGTGTAATTGTATGGTTCACAAACATGAGTTAGGTGAGGATAATCAGGACGATTCTACGGTGACTGTTCGCTGTTAAAGGTGAGTTGCCACAGTGATAACTGCTAGCTATTTTATAGCTACTTAACTCAACATGAAGCTCAAGCAAAACTTGAAGAACCCAAATCGGGAGGAACATCTTGCCATCGCCCTTGACCTACTGCTTGAATTGCTTCTTTTAGCAAGATATCTCCAGTATAAATGGCTCTACCAACGATCGCACTTTTGACACCAATTGCTTCCAAGGCTAACAAACTCAACAAATCTGCGATCGAACTAACACCACCCGAAGCAATCACCGGAATCGAAATAGCATTGGCAATTTCGCGCAAAGATTCCAAATTTGGCCCTTCCATTGTACCGTCGCGGTGAATGTCGGTATAAATAATTTCAGCAGCACCTAATTCTGCCATTTGCTGTGCTAATTCTGTTGCTAAAACTTCCGATGTTTCTAGCCAGCCTCTAGTTGCAACTTTACCATTTCTGGCATCAATACCGACCAGAATTTGACCGGGAAATTCGCTGCACAATTCACCGACTAATTCCGGTTTTTCGACAGCCACAGTGCCGAGAATTGCCCGCCGAACGCCTAAATTAAGGATAGCAGCCACGGAAGTGCGATCGCGCATTCCGCCTCCCACTTGACAGGGAACATCAACGGCTCTGACAATGGCTTCAATGGCTGCTTGGTTGACAGGATGACCTGCTTTAGCCCCGTCGAGGTCTACTAAATGTAGCATGGTTGCGCCTTCGTTGACCCACTGTCTGGCGACTTGGACGGGGTTGTCATTAAAAGTTTGGGATTTGGCGTAGTCTCCTTGATAGAGTCTGACGCATTTTCCATCCAATAAGTCGATCGCGGGAATTACATTCATAATTTGGGAATTGGGAATTGGGAATTGGGAATTGGGAATTGGGAATTGGGAATTGGGAATTGGGAATTGGGAATTGGGAATCGCGAATTGGGAATTGGGAATCGCGAATTGGGAATCGCGAATTGGGAATTGGGAATCGCGAATTGGGAATCGCGAATTGGGAATTGGGAATCGCGAATTGGGAATTGGGAATTGGGAATTCTCTTCCTTCTTCCTTCTTCCTGCTTCCTGCTTCCTGCTTCCTGCTTCCTGCTTCCTGCTTCCTGCTTCCTGCTTCCTGCTTCTGGGAACTAAAGTGCTGACTACAAACATCCTACAATATTTTAAACTGACGGACGCTGTATTTTTGTGGGAAAAAATGCTCGGAATGCCGTATTTCGCTCTTCGGGAGTTTCTTTGGCCCAATTTGATAAGCTTTCATAGAAAAAGAATGAGACACCGGCAAAGTTTCGTTTTCGCACTTCTTGTACTTGTTCTTGAATTTGTTTGAGGGGAACCGGGTTATTTTTTAAACCCGTTAAAATACCGATCGCTGTGGGAATATGAGGCTTAGCAAGTTTAACTTCTTCCCGTTCGAGTTCCTGAATAAAACGCTTGATGTCGCTGCGATAAACCTGCAACACAATTTCCTCAATGTAACCGCGTCTTTCCCAGGTAAACCAGTCTTGCAAACTAGCGGGTAAGGCAAAGTTAAAAGGGTTTGGAGATAAGCTAACAATACATTTTTGTTTGCGGGCTTTGATAGCTCTAAAAAGTCGCGCCATGAAGTCATTAATTCTGTCTGCACGCCAGCGCACCCAGAAGGTTTCGCGGGAGTCGTTCGAGGGAGGTTTTTTGATATCTTTTTGGTACATTAAAACCGTTAGCGGTTCATATCCAAATTCTGAGGGTAAGCCGAAATGGTCGTCAAATTGAATCCCATCTAGATCGTAATTTGCCACAAGTTCCACAACTAAATCTTGGATAAATTTCTGCACTTCGGGATGAAAAGGACTCAGCCATACCCGATCTTCTATACCTTCTTTCCAAATAGTTGAACCGTCGCGTCGTTTCGCCAGCCAGTCGGGGTGCAATCTCGCTAATTCCGATTTGGCGGGAGCCATGAAACCAAACTCAAACCAAGGGATGACTGCGATCCCTTTTTTATGTGCTTCTGTAATGATTTCTTTGAGAACATCTCGCCCTTTTAATGCTGGTACGGGGTCGTTTAATTGTCCGAATACTCGTTTGGCTACAGCGCTGGGATGAATGGTATAACCCCCTTGCCAAACGGTAGGATATATGGTATTAAAATTAAGTTTTTCTAGGCGATTTACAGCGTCATTTATGTTTTTGCGGGAGAAGATGACATCGCTGTCAATGTTGGTCAACCAAATGCCGCGCAATTCGGTTTTTGTAGGCATTTTTGGGGGAGTTTGAGCCCAGCCACGGGGAGAGAAGATGGCGGTGGATGTGAGGGCGATCGCAAAAGCAATTATTAAAGCCAGTATCCTCTGCGATCGGTGTAGTTTAATCATCAACTTGTTGTACATATTACCAATTACCCTTGGCTACCTTATGTTAGTGACAAAGGCTAAATGTCAATTTTACCTTACTCAGAGCGATCGGGCAAATTCATCACTTGGCGGTAATGAGCCTCAATTTCAGTCACCATTGCTGATTGGCGCTTGCTAGGGCGTGTTTTCAAACTACTCCTTAAGATTTAGATCCCCCTAAATCCCCCTTAAAAAGGGGGACTTAAAGACTCTTTCCCCCCCTTTTTAAGGGGGGCTGGGGGGGATCTTTGGGTTTGAAAACACGCCCTAGCGGCACCGTCGCAACCAAAGGAAACATTTACTCCCGCTTGACGGTATTTTAAAATTGGTGCGATACCGCTTCCTAAACGTAGGTTACTGAGGGGATTATGGACGACTGTGGATTTGGTTTCTGCCATAATTGCAATGTCTGCATCGTCCAACCAAACACAGTGTGCTAGGGATGTTCTGGAACTCAAGAACCCAATTTGTTGCAAGTGTGCTACGGCGCTACAACCATATTTTTCTTGAGCTAATTGTTTCTGGGCGCGGGTTTCTAAGAGGTGGGCGTGGCGGCAAAGATTTTGGCGATCGCACTTATGCAATTATCCACCACCTGCACCTCTGCGGTTTCATAACCACCCTCAACGGGAATTAAAACATTTTGAATTGTAAAGCTCACAGATTGACCCCTGCTGGTGAAGATTTCACATCTATTTATATTTTACGATTGGTCTGGGCTAAAACTGGCTGCGCCCCAAGGGTTTTAGCATATTGAATTACAGATGAATTATTATAAAAGTTTCCTTAAGATATCTAGATTTGACTATAATCTAGGCTAGGAGAATTTAATTATATCGAATCCCCAAAAAAATGTCAGAATAGCTGTGTTTAATTTTTGTTAATTTATTAAGCTGAAAATCTTCACCTTTGGTAAATTAGTAAGTAAAAAAATGGTGATAAAATTGAAATTAGTTTTGTGCGATAGAACCTATGAATCCTGAAAATCTCCGTACCTTGGGCGTGCCGCCGAATGCTTGGAAAGTTGATGCCAAAATTGCCGACATCACTCGCCCCCAACTGCCTCCCCAAATTGTAACTTTGGAAACACAAACTAAAACGCTGCGTGTGGATTTAGCCAAAGCTGCAATGTTGGTGATAGATATGCAAAATGATTTTTGTCATCCCGACGGTTGGCTATCACATATTGGCGTAGATGTAACGCCAGCGAGAACTCCAATTATTCCTTTACAAAATTTACTGCCAAAATTGCGATCGCACGCAATTCCCATTATTTGGATCAACTGGGGAAACCGCCCCGATTTGCTCAATATTAGCGCAGCTTCCCGTCACGTTTACAATCCCACAGGAGACGGTATAGGCTTGGGAGATCCGCTACCAAAAAACGGTGCTTCTGTATTAATGGCTGGCAGTTGGGCGGCGCAAATTGTCGATGAATTGGAAGTGAAACCGGAGGATATTTGCATTGATAAATATCGGATGAGTGGCTTTTGGGATACTGCTTTAGATAGTATTCTCAAAAACCTTGGCAAAACTACACTTTTCTTTGCAGGAGTCAACGCCGATCAGTGCGTGATGGCGACGCTGCAAGATGCTAATTTCCTCGGTTATGACTGCATTTTGGTCAAAGATTGTACTGCTACGACATCGCCAGATTATTGCTGGCAAGCTACTCTATATAACGTTAAGCAATGTTTTGGTTTTTTGTCAGATTCTCAGGCTATGTTAGAAGCAATTAAATAGCAGTCAGTCCTTAGTCATTAGTCAGCAGTCATTAGTCAGCAGTCATTAGTCATAATGACATCAGAAACATAACAACCAGCACCAAAGAAACCGGGTTTTTGCAGTTTTTGTCGCCTGTAACGGGTCTTCTCGTAAAAACCCGGTTTCTGGCCACCCATACCTAAATCCTAAACTAATGACTCTGGCTCCCTCGCTAATGACATTAAAAACATAACAACGGATAATTTACCATAATAAAAACATGACAAATCAGTGCATGATTCCCGTGTCAAAGTCTCCCCAAGACTACCAAGCATTTCGCATTAGTCCACGGGATACTAATAGATTAGCCATCGTCTTCGATCCCGCAGCAGCCAATAGTTCCTTAACAGTTTGTATCGAAATTTTTGATGTGGGTGGCAAAACTCCTCCCAATCGACATTTATTAGCAGTAGAAATGTTTTTTGTACTCAAGGGACAAGGGCGAGCAACCTGTGATGGCAAAACTGTTAGTATTAGGGCGGGAGATAGTTTGTTGGTGCCACCCACCAGCACCCACCTAATTGAGAATACTGGTAGCGAACGGTTGTATGCTTTGTGCATCATGGTCCCTAATGAGGATTTTGTGGAACTAATACGCAGCGGTATGCCTGTAGAACTTGATGAGGAAGATATGAGAGTATTAGGGCGATCGGATGTACTCGTGCCCTGCTAAACTGTTGTAAAATCTCGTTACCAGGCTCTACCTGGTAACGCATATTTAAACTGTTGTAAAATCTCGTTATCAGGCTCTACCTGGTAACGCATATCTAGAGGCTCTGCCTCGATTCAAATCTCGTGACCAGGCTCTGCCTGGTAACGCATATCTAGAGGCTCTGCCTCCATTTTATGCTATGCTAATATCGGCTGATAATTGAATAAACTTTGTATCCAAAAGCAGATTGTTTTACCTTAAACTTATCAATTTATGAGCGTTATATTTCACATTGCTAAAAGCCAACAGTGGGAAGAAGCAAAACAGCTTCAATTCTATAGCGGCGATACCCTAGACTCTGAAGGATTCATCCACTGTTCGACAATCCCGCAAATTACTAGAAGTGCCAATAAGTTTTTTATCGGACAAACAGGATTACTTTTGCTGTGGATAGATTCGGAAAAAGTGGAAGCAGAGGTTAAGTATGAACCGGCCGCCGGAGATATGTATCCCCATATTTACGGGCCGCTGAATGTGGATGCTGTGTTGACAGTTATGGAGTTTGAAGCTGGTGCAGATGGGAAGTTTGAATTACCGTCTGAATTAAACCCTCAGAATTAACAGGCTTAGTACGTAATGATAGGTTTATTGTTGGTGAAACCTCCAGACAAATATTGGGGTTGAAAGTTCAGGTTGACTGGGGCGATATAGCAATATTCAATCATTTGTGAATTTCTTACGGGAGCATCCCGATTTTGCATAGGCGAAGCATGACCGCAGACAATTTATTAGTGATAACCAGAGATTTACAGCGGTCATGCTTCGCCCCTACGAATATATTTGCCAAACACAGATGCACCCTTTCTTACTCCCTCCCCTTACTAAGGGGAGGGTTGGGGTGGGGTAAAAATATTTGCTACTCATTTAGGATTGCTATAGTTGTAAAATTAATGAACCTCAATCAACTCTGCTGCCAATTTTAGCGCTGCTTCGCGAGTAGAAATTCTCCCCTCTACCCGCGCCAATTGAATTTCCATTAATAATTGACCAATTTGCGGACTTCTGGGCACATTCAAATATTCCATTAAGTCATTACCGCTAACTAATTGTGTCGGATGTGCAACAATATCATCCGCATCAAGATAGCGATTAATTAACAGTGAAATCTCATCCATGGAAACTCCCACAGCTACAGCCAACACTGCTAAAACTGGAAATACTATTCCCAAATCTCGAAATAAGAAATACTGTTCTCGCAAAGACATCTCAGAGATAGGTTGTGCTTGCAATTTGGGCAAATATTTCACAAGCTCGATCGCACTTTTAATCTCAGCATTGCTATACTTTAACCGTAGCAACTCAGTTTCAGCCATTGTCGGGTCAGAATCTGCCAAAATAGCCAACTTAGCCACAGCCAACAACGGCGTTTTAATCGTATCTCGAATCTGGCGCCCGAATTCCTTTGCTAATTCCGGGTAAATTGCCGCTAATTGGTCAGCAGATTGGTCAATTTTGGTTAAAGTATCAAAACGGTCGATCGCACTTTCAAACCAAATCGAAAACAAACCATCTTCCCAACCCCGACAAATCCAAGGTACACCGTTAGAATTGCTTAACAAATAACCCAATTCTGTCCGCACCCGTTCCACCGCTACCCGACTCAAAAACGGTGCTAATTCGCGAATCGCCGATTGAGTTTCCGCTTCGATCGCAAAACCCAACTGCGCCGCTTGACGGTAAGCTCTTAATAACCTCAGCGGATCATCTTCCAAATTGGCGCGGGAAATCATCCGCACCAAACCCAGCCGCAAATCAGTTTGACCATCCACAGGATCGATGATTTCTCCGGTAAAAGGATTGCAGGCGATCGCATTAATCCGAAAATCCCGGCGCCACAAATCCCCCTCCAGACTCCCCCCTTCAGCTTGCGCCAAATCCACCGTACCGCCCGCAAACACCACCCGTGCAATTTGGCGTTCCGCATCCAACAAAACAAACCCAGCTTTGGTGCGATCGGCAATTTTTCGAGCAGTCTTCACTGCCCGTGTTAGCATAACAAAATCTAAATCAAAATAAGGCGATCGCCTCCCCAGTAACGCATCCCGCACCGCACCCCCCACCAAATAAGCAGGTGGCGTCAGCAGTTCCAAATCAAACGGCCAAGAATCAGGAGATAATGTAGGTGGCAAACTATTCGACATCGCAACAAAAATAAATAAACTTACAACCATAAAACTCTGGTTACGCTAGATTAACAGAAAGCTCGAAATTCACCAATTTTTTTGAAATGCACAGAGGATATCAAAGATGTGTATTTGTGTTAACTGCCATTATGTAGACCGCTGCTTCACCTACCACGCCGTAGAAGGACAGCACGAACAGCCTCACCTCACCGAAACCCCCGATTTCGACCCCGTAGAACCCACAATCAACGTCAACATCCGACCCCGCCAAGATGAAGTAGAAATGGAATGGGATGTAGTCGGCTGTGAAAGTTTCAAGCAAGAAATCGGAAAATGGGCCAAATTGCGGCCGGGCGAACTCGTACCAACTTAAGTCAGTAGTCATTAGTCAGTAGTCATTAGTCAGTAGTCAGTAGTCAGTAGTCAGTAGTCAGTAGTTAGCAGTCAGTAGTCAGTGGTTAGCAGTCAGTAGTCATTAGTCATTAGTCATTAGTTGGTTATTGGTTGTTGGTTGCTATTTGTCAGTGGTTATTGGTCAGTAGTTATTGGCTATTAGTTATTGGCTATTAGTTATTGGCTATTAGTTATTTGTTACTCGATTGGATCTGGCAATAACCAATGCCCAATGCCCAATTCCCAATTCCCAATTCCCAATTCCCAATGCCCAATTCCCCATTCCCCATTCCCCATTCCCCATTCCCAATGAATAGCCATCCCAAAGACCCAACATCAGTTAAAAAATACGGCTTAGCCCTGCACACAGCTAGTCGTGAACTTGGTTTAGCCATCAGCAATTTTGCAGGTGAGTCTCGCTGTGCAACTTGGAATTTGGATCGCGATTTAGCAACTCATTTGCACCAGCATTTAGTCGAGTTTATCCAGCCACAAACTTGGGCAGATTTGGCTTTTATTGCAGTGGCGAAGGGGCCCGGAGGTTTCACGGGCACTCGTATTGGTATGGTGACGGCGCGGACTTTGGCTCAACAGTTGGATATTCCGATTTTTGCTATCTCAACTTTGGCGGCTTTTGCTTGGGCACAACCCCCCCAACCCCCCCTTATTAAGGGGGGGCTTTTGGAATTGGAACCCCCCCTTAATAAGGGGGGGCTTTTGGAATTGGAACCCCCCCAACCCCCCCTTATTAAGGGGGGGCTTTTGAGAGATGATGTTGCGGTGCAAATGCCTGCACAGCGCGGTCAATTATTTGGGGCTGTTTATTCAGTTAATCAAGATTCGGGTTTGAATGAGTTGTTTCCTGATACCGTGATGACTCCTGAATCTTGGCAGGAAAAGTTGGATGGTTGGGGTAATTCTTATCAGTTGATTGAAGCGACTAGCGGGTTGGGTGCGTCTGTTTCTAGTGTATTAGAATTGGCTTATTTGGAGTGGCAAATGGGTCTTCGTCCAGATTGGTCGGATGCTTTGCCTTTTTACGGTCAACATCCGGTTAAGGGTCACTAAATATTGGGGGGATTCGGAAATTGGTAATTAGGGATAAGTGATGTTGACTTTTAGCCAATCTAAGTTTAAGTCCGTTTTACTCGTTCCCAGGCTCTTCCTGGGAACCAGTTAAAATTCCTGTAGGGGCGGGTTTTACCAACAATAATTGCCTAAAACTAATAATATACTAAACCCGCCCCGGCCTTTATATCATTGTCGATCGACCGGACACGATCTGATACCAAATTAGGCTAACACTCTTATTTTAGAACCCCGACTTCTTAAATAAGTCGGGGTTCTAGGTATTGTCTAAAGATTATCGCCCGCTAGCTAAAACCTCTCGCAATTTGCGATCGCCCCGCGCTTTATCCGAAAGTTGTGGAGTCGCCATCCGCAACACAAAATCCAGCAGCCAAGGCGCAATTCGGTGACACCAAACCGCTAAATGACTTTGATATCCTACCAAGATTTCCGGCGCATCTTTGTGCAATCCCGCCACCAGGGCTAGGGCAACTTTTTCGGGAGTTGTCGGCACCACCCACCGAAATTGCTCCAAGTCTCGCACCATGTCGGTATCTGTTAGCGAGGGTAGCAAAGCTGTGACTCGAACATTGTACGCTGTCAACTCGCTGCGTAAAGCTTGGGTGAAGCCCAAAATGGCAAATTTTGTAGCAGAATAAGTTGCCATTGTGGGAGCCGCAATTTTGCCCATTAAGCTCGAAACATTGACAATTGTTCCGTCTCTTTGGGCCGCCATTCTCCGGGCTATTAAGCGCGTAACTGTGTAAGTTCCCAGTAAATTTAAGGCGATTTCTTCCTCGATCAATGGGACTGGGGAACGTAAGAATGATGCTTGGTGCGCGACACCTGCACAGTTGACTAGGAGGTGAATTGGGCCGCAATCTCGCCACGCTTGGGCGATCGCAATATTCACTGCTACCGACTGAGTTAAATCTAAAGCTAATGGCACTGCTTCTACACCAAAAACTTCGATTTCAGTCGCTAATTCAACTAATTGCTGGCGATTGCGCGCCACAATCAACAAACGTTTGATGCCTTGTCTGGCTAATTCCAGGGCGATGGATCGCCCAATTCCGCGAGAAGCCCCTGTCACAAGAGCTGTTTTTCCTTGAAGCTGCATAGATTTAACCCTCTGGATTTGAAGTGCTCACCGAGTACGGAGTTATAAGTTGTGAGTTGTGAATTTTGTGGAGTTAACTCAAAACTTTTGAATCGACAACGTACCCGTGAGTTGAACTAAACTTTGATGTGCCAGAAATTGGTCAGGAATCTGATAAGTAAACCTCATTCAAGCAGACAAACTTGAGGTGGGAAAACCCGGTGAACAATTATACCAACTTTGGCTGAATTTGCCTCTATCTTGAGTCCGCGCAGGCGGACTTTGTGTGTGTAGCCGCGAATTTTATTCGCCGGGAATTCATCGGATATTCGCCGGGAATTCATCGGGAATTCGCCGGGAATTCATCGGATATTCGCCGGGAATTCATCGGGAATTCGCCGGGAATTCATCGGATATTCGCCGGGAATTCATCGGATATTCGCCGGGAATTCATCGGGAATTCGCTGGGAATTCATCGGATATTCGCCGGGAATTCATCGGGAATTCGCCGGTAATTCATGGGATATTCATCGGGAATTCATCGGGAATTCGCCGGTAATTCATCGGGAATTCATCGGGAATTCATCGGGAATTCATCGGGAATTCGCCGGGAATTCATCGGGAATTCATCGGGAATTCATCGGGAATTCGCCGGGAATTAACCGGGAATTTATCGGATATTCGCCTGGATTGGCGGTGTTTTCCTGTGTAGCCGGTAATTCTATTCGCCGGGAAAAAACAGAGGATTTTTGAGCAATATAGAGCATAAATTTCACGCCTCCTATATACGAGAATTACCTCTCTACACACACCTTAACAACTAGAAGCTAAAGCGGCAACAATTTTTAATAAATGTTCCGCAATACTTCTTTACAATCTGCTCATACAGCATTTTTCCAAGTACCATGAAACCCTAAAGGTATGACACTAGGCAATTCTAGCTGACAAATAGGAGCGCGATCGAGCCCGTCGCTGTCAAAGATCCAGACTTCGCTTTTATCAGAATTGCCGTCGTAAACAACTGTTACTATCCAACCTTTCTCGGACGAAATATCTGGAACGTAGATGGGTTCTGCGGGATAGCGATTTTCGCCACAGTCGGCAATTGTGAGATTGCGGTTATGGGTATCGAAACGGGCGATCGCACCATAACGTTCCGCTACAATATCTACTTGAGGTCGATACATTGCCACATAAATATAGCGGGAGTCTTGTCCTACTTCGGCCGCCGGTACGATGGGAAACTCGCAAGGTTTATCCAACAATTCTTCTATTCCTGTCACTTTCGCCGTTAGAGGATTGAGATGCACTCGGCAAAGAGTACCCTCTGCATCGGTGTGAGTTTCACCAGTCGCTACTTCTTTCAGTCGCTGATTAGTTGTAAAATCAGCAAAGCGGACAAAATCAACCGCCACCTCACCATCTTCCTTGACAAAACCGTTAGCAAAATGCCATTGAAACCAAGGATCGGTTTCGCCGCGACTAACTAAAGATAGAGTTTCCGAGTCAAAAACTAATATCTGCGTTCCTAATTCCGGTTTCCACTTAAAGGACTCGCTATAACTGCTAATTCCCGCTAACAATGGCAAAAAATTGACTTGCACCGGCGGTACAAAAAATATCAAATACTTTCCCGCAAAAACATAATCGTGGAGCGCATAAATTCCATCTAAGGTAACAGTTGATTTTTGTACGACTTTGCCAGTAAAATCGCTTTTATACAGATTTAACTTTGTAGTCGCACCATTGGCAATTCCAAAGTTGAAAATATTCCCAGTAATCGGGTCGCGCTTGCAGTGAGCGGAATACACAAAGTTACTATCTAAACTGCCTAAATCGTCCATTCCCAAGGTTTCCAGAGTTTCCAAATCGAGGCGGTGAGGCGGGCCACCTTCCCACAATGCTAAAAGGCGATCGGGCAAAGCTAAAACCGAAGTATTGGCAGCATTTTTAACAGTTTTAGTCCACCTTAACCAAACAGGACCCGGTGCTGTCATACCGTAATTAGAGTAGAGAAATTTATCAGCCTTTTCCTCAGCTTGATATCCCGCTGTTTGCACGTAACGATAGACAGCACTAGCACCAGCATCAGTAAAATGTACGGCCAAAATAGCACCGTCGCCATCAAACCAATGTCCCACAGAAACACCTCCGCGTTCCAAACGAGCAGGCCCGTTGCGGTAGAGACTCCCGCGAAATCCGGCAGGGATTTTGCCACTTTTAACTGATAGTTTAGTCAGGGGAAACTCGGTAGCGGGAAGAGCTAAAGCTTTTGACCAAGATTTTTTAGCTGATGTTTTACTTTCGGTTTTCATGGGATAATTTCCAAATTAAACTAAACACAACATATATTTTATTATACAATCATACCACCGCTCATTTTCTCACTATGGTTATACCCCGTCGCTATCTGCTCCGAACTTTTGGACTTACTGCTATTGGCACTCAATTATTGCCGATCGCCCAATCCAATATCTTACCCAAATCCCCAACTCCTATCTTACCACGTCGCCTGCAATTAGGTGATACTGTAGCTTTAATCAATCCCGCCGCTTTCGCCTACGAAAAGGAAGTTAAACCTTTTTTAAAAGCGGCCGAACTCTTGGGTTTAAAAATTAAATTGGGAGAACATTTTTACGACCGCTACGGCTACTTAGCTGGTAAAGATGCCGATCGCGCCGCCGATGTCAATAACGCCTTTGCCGACTCCTCAGTCCAAGCTATTTTCACTGGTATGGGCGGCTGGGGATGCGGTCGCATCTTGCCACTTCTCGATTATAACATAATTCGTAACAATCCGAAAATAATTATCGGTTTCAGCGATGTGACAGCGCTCTTATTAGCTATTCATACTAAAACTAATCTGGTCACATTTCACGGACCTTTGGGTGTATCTAGCTGGAGTTCTTTTACAGTAGATTATCTCAAACAAGTTTTGTTTGACGCTGGTGCTGTCACTTGCCAAAATCCTCAAAAAATGGATATTGAAACTATTAGAGAAGGAAAAGCTAGGGGAAAGCTGATCGGTGGGAATCTCTCAGTCATCTCAACTATGATTGGCTCCGGGTATCTGCCAGATTGGCAAAACAATATTTTGTTTGTTGAAGAAGTTGGCGAAGAAGTTTATCGCATCGATCGAATGTTGACTCAACTCAAGTTAGCTGGCATTCTGGATCAAATATCCGGTTTTATTTTCGGACAATGTACCAAGTGTGACCCCGAAACACCGAAGGAATCTCTAACCTTAACTCAAGTTTTGTCGGATCATATCCGCCCCTTGAAAATTCCTGCCTGGTACGGTTCTGCGATCGGTCATATTCGAGATAAGTTTACTTTGCCCATCGGTCAAGAAGTTGAAATTGATGCACGTTATGGTACAATTAGATTGTTAGAGCCTGCTGTTAATTAAATCTGGAATTATTGCTCGCTATTGGCGAGGCAGAGCCAAAGCATCGGGAACATCTCTGTTTTGCAAATATATTCGTAGGGGCGAAGCATTGCGGCTGTAAATCTCTGGTTATCGCTAATAAATTGTCTGCCGCAATGCGAGAGCACTTACAAAATCGGGATGCTCCCAAAGCATCGGCGTTCCCAAGAACCTACAAACATAAGCTCAGGATTATTGTGAAAAACACCAAAAAATTTATTAATTCAATATCAGCAATTTTCTTGGCAATATTTTGTCTATTACAACTCAATGTTGGTGTAGCAATCGCAGGGGAAATTGCCAAAGACAACGAGATTTATCAGCAGCGCACCATCCACAATCCCGATGGAATAGGTAAATTTTATATGGGTCGAGAAATCGCTAAAGTCATGGGATATGAAGGGGCTGGGTGGCTGGAAAGACCTTCTCGCGGCATGGAAGAAAAATCAGGCAGATTAGTGAATAATCTCGATTTAAAACCAACAGATATTGTGGCAGATATTGGCGCGGGAACCGGATATTTCAGCTTTCGGATTGCGCCCTTGGTTCCACAAGGAAAAGTTTTTGCCGTGGATGTGCAGCCGCAAATGCTAAAATTTGTAGAATTGAATAAGATTGAGAAAAATATCTCTAATGTTGAGCCAGTTTTGGGTAGTATCACTGACCCGAATTTACCAGAAAACAGTGTAGATTTAGTTGTCATGGTGGATGCTTATCACGAATTTGAATATCCGAGAGAGATGATGCAAGGCATTGTCAAGGCACTGAAACCGGGAGGACGCACAGTATCCATCGAGTATCGAGGCGAAAACCCCTTACTGCCGATTAAAGGTTTGCACAAAATGACGCAAAAACAAGTAAAAAAAGAAATGGCAGCGGTGGGTTTAGTTTGGAAACAAACTAAGGAAATGTTACCTCAGCAGCATTTAATGGTATTTGAAAAAAAAGCTTAGTTGTGAGTGATTAGTCATCGGTTTGATGTAGTTTATACTATTAAACAACATAGAGAAAACTATGAAGTGCGAATTGTGCGATCGCGAAATGGAAGCATTAACCGCCCATCACCTGATACCCAAACAAAACACCAAGCGAAAAAACGCAGATCCCAGCCAGACAATCGACATTTGTTCTGCTTGTCACCGCCAGATTCACTCCCTATTTGACAACAAACACCTAGCCGAAGAGCTCAACTCCCTGGAAAAGCTCAAAAACGACCCTCAACTCCAGAGATTTATCTCTTGGGCTAAGAAACAAAAAACTGATAAACGTATTCAAGTACGTGGTAAAAAAGCTTAAGGTTTCAGATTCCCGACGGACTACCCAACTACTATTATGAATCCAACTCCCATCGAAATTGCCAAAGATCGATCGCTCATTTTCAAAAAATTCCTCCAAATCGAAATAGATATCCAAGCTAACTCAGACAAACAAGCCTTTTTAGACTGGGGTATTCAAAAGTCTGCTTACCGCAAAGAAATTAAAAACTATCCCGATTACCTCAAGCAAAAACCAGACGGTGTAAAGTTCATTAGCTACATTCCCCCAGCCAATAACCAGCTCAAATTTAGCCCCTTTCCGAGTCTGGGAGTCATGCCTCAAATTGACACTCAAGCTTTAAACTTTATCCACGAAGACATCAAACAAGCCTGCGTTTGTATTGGCACTTTTGTGGATGGTAAAATCCAGGCGAAGTGGCTGGGAAAAAATGCACTTACCAAAGCTCAGTTTTGGAGTGCTACGAAAATTATTCCCCTAATCAATACCGTCTGTCAAGTAAATATCAAATATCCCGACTGCGACATTAGTAACTGCACCATCAGAGATGCAGATGGGCAACAAAAGGATATTCCCTTTGAGGATTTAGCCACAGACATGATTAGCTATACGGAAAATATCGCAACTTCTAACTCCTTAGCGGCGATGTTCAAACGCTTTGATACTCGTGTAGGACTCGAACAGTGGCTGAAGAAAACTACTGGCAATAATGACCTCATTTTTCGCAGCGACTACGGCGACGATCCGTTTATTGAAAATCCCCAAATCTTTGATAAAATCAAACAAAAAGTGGTACTCACAGCCGCTGAAAATAGCCCTAAACAAGATAATTTTGTATGCGCCTACGATCTGACTAAGTTAGTTTCAATGTTAGGATGGCACTACAATCTGGAACAGCGATCGCGCTTGCGAGGTGCTCAGTGGAACAGCCTCAAAAGCATTATTAAAGCCATGGGAAATGACACGGCTCGATATGGAGATCAAGCAATTAAAACTTTGGGGATGGATGGCGTCATCACTTCTCCAGTAATTATCTCCAAACTCGGCCACGGAGTCAGCTCGATTAGGGGAACTATAGAAACAGTTTACCTGGCTTTGATGTGGTTTGTGGACGAGCGGCCAAAGGCGGGTGGAAAGCCAGCAAAACTCAGAACTTTAGCTTTGACTTTGCGGGGTGTAAAAACTTTAGATGGTTCTAAGAGTACCGATAGTCTGGCGATCGAACTCGATGCTAGAATCTGCGCCGAAGTTACCGAAATTCTCCGCCGATTGTTTGCTGAAGAATTTTAAACAAGGGCGATCGACTAATTAGCAGAGCCATGAAATTTGCGGTAAAGCATCGCCTTCACCGGCTCTCCTCCCCGCAAATGTCGCTCTGTCACTGAGGCTACTTCTTCAGGACAAACCGCGCAGTACCAAACCTCTTCTGGCATCACTAACACCATCGGTCCACTGCCACATTGTCCTAAACAACTACTAGCAACCACCGCCACTGCTGAGGGTGACAAACTCTGAAAAGCCGCCAGTACCTTGGCTCCACCTTGCTTGCGACAAGTGCGGTTTTGACAAACCAAAACTCGCCGAGAAGATTCGATAATTTTCATAGTTTTTATTTGACAATAATCTCAATATATGCTATTTTTTTATCATGGGAATAGGTGCGCGTATATAACGCTTCTCATATCAACAAAATACACATTTAGGAATTCCCAGACACAACAGGAAACATACCCATCAGCCCTAGGTCCAGGAATACCTTAGTCCTTGGTTACTTTTAATTTGGTGACAAACCTTTGGAAGTTAACCATTGTCGATCGAACAAACGCGACTGATAGCGAGCCCCACCATCGCACAGTACCGTCACAATCCTATGTCCTGGCCCCATTTGCTTCGCCAAAGCCACAGCAGCCCCCACATTAATCCCCACAGAACCCCCCATAAATAGCCCTTCTTTTCTCAACAATTGGTAAACCACCCGGACGGCTTCAGTATCATCAATTTGGATAGCATCATCTACCGGAGCATTTTCCATATTTCCCGTAACCCGACTGGTGCCAATTCCCTCGGTAATCGAACTACCTTCAGTCTTAATTTCCCCGGTTTTAAAATAACTGTAAAGCCCGCTGCCCATCGGATCTGCCAAGACAGTTTTAATCGCAGGATTTTTCGATTTCAAAAACATCGCTACCCCAGCAAAAGTCCCACCAGTACCAGTTGCAGCCACCCAAGCATCAACTTTACCCTCCGTTTGTTCCCAGATTTCCGGGCCAGTTGTCTCGTAATGAGCTTGGCGATTTGCTAAATTGTCAAACTGATTCGCCCACACGGCATTTTCCATTTCCGCTGCTAATCTTCCCGACAATTTAACATAATTATTTGGGTCTTTGTAGGGGAGAGCCGGAACAGTCCGAACTTCCGCACCCAAGGTTCTCAAAGCATCTATTTTTTCTTGGGATTGGGTATCGGGAATCACGATTAAACACTTGTAACCTCTGGCGTTGCAAATGTGGGCTAAGCCAATACCCGTATTGCCGGCAGTCCCTTCTACTACAGTTCCCCCCGGTTTGAGTAAACCTTTTTCTTCTGCATCTTTAATGATGTATAAAGCAGCCCGGTCTTTAACGGAACCGCCGGGATTGAGAAACTCTGCTTTGCCGAGAATTTCGCAGCCAGTTTCATCGCTGAAGCTGTTTAATCTAATTAGTGGCGTGTTGCCTATTGTGCCTACAAAGCCGTTTTTAATATCCATGCTGAGTTTACCTAATTCGCAATACGATTGTTGATGACAGCATTTTGCCTTTCCTCAAATCTCAATTGTTAAGACAATAGTGCAATTTTTATGTTTGTAGTAAGGACGGTCGTCCCTACTACAAACCTGTGGGTAAATTTAACCTATTTATTTGGCTGAGGAGTCATCCGTAAATAAGGCTTAACTGGGGTGTAACCTTTGGGAAATTTCTCGGCCAACTCTTGGGGGTCGGTAATTGAAGGTACAATTACGCAATCGTCGCCGTCTTTCCAATCTACGGGAGTAGCAACGCTGTATTTGTCCGTAAGTTGCAAGGAATCAATTACCCGCAGAATTTCATTGAAATTCCGTCCCGTACTCGCCGGGTAAGTAATGCTCAAACGCAATTTCTTTTGCGGGTCAATTACAAAAACAGTGCGGATTGTTAAGTTATTTAACGAGTTAGGATGGATCATATCGTAAATGTCTGAGACTTTGCGATCGCCATCTGCTAAAATTGGATAATTGAGGGTGACTTTTTGAGTTTCCTCAATATCTTTAATCCAGCCCATGTGAGAATCTACATCATCGACACTCAGCGCAATGGTTTTGACACCGCGCTTGTCAAATTCAGACTTGAGACGGGCGACAGCACCTAGTTCTGTAGTGCACACTGGAGTATAATCCTTGGGGTGAGAAAACAACACGACCCAGCTATCCCCAGCCCAGTCGTAGAAATTGATTTCTCCTTCGGAAGATGCTTGGGTAAAGTTGGGAACTGTATCGCCTAATCGTAGAGACATAACTGATTTCCTCTAATTGTATTTAAGGATGGTTCTCTATCATCTCACAAGGGTCTGGTTTCTCGATCGAACTTTACATGATTTTAAACTTTTTGGTCCTGCGATCGCCAATTCGACTATCCAGATCGTTGATATCTGCTTTGTTTCTAACACAATCGCAATATTTCTATGCTTTACTTTTTGATTAAGACAATACAGCCTGTTTTAGTCCCCCTGTGTTTTGTTTCTGCCTGGGGCTTAATGTTTATGCTATTTTCAAGTATTGGCCGTGCTGTCACCGACTCCCTGCGCCGAGCCCAACGTATGCACCAAATCCCTTGTGCTAATTGTGTATTTTTTACGGGCGACTATCACCTCAAGTGTCCCGTTCGCCCTACCATAGCCTTGTCGGAAGACGCGATCGACTGTCCTGATTATCGATCGCATTCCCGCACTTGGGGTTAAAAAAAAACTGACATTAGGATAGGGGAGTACAAAATGCTATAATCTCTTTTTGTAACAACAACAGCACCTAGCCATATGTACCGAGGGATTTCCTCTTTTTTTCAACTTCGATACGGAGTTGCCATAAATTCCGAGATTCCTTGGCATTGCTCCCTCTAATTATTTGAGGAATTATCAGCTTTGTTGGTAGGTGCTGCTATTGACTTTTGATGAGACAGATTTGAGATTAAACAGCGTTTTACTCCTTAATATTCAATTTTGAACTTCGCTGTGGCATCTGTCAGAGAAGCTTTTTATTTGCTTCATATTGTTAATTTAGCACCTTGTTTGAAAACGGCAAGTACCTGCAACTAAACTTTACAAATAAAGGCAGCAGCAAGAGGGCACAAGGTAAATAATTATTAATAATGAGCTTGTGGGCATGAAGTTAAAATACTAGAGTCTGGCACTGCCTGCGATCGAGAAAAAAGGGATAATATTTGTATGAAAACAACCAAACTCATCAAACTGTGCGCCCTATCGCTCAGTATTTTTTTATTGTGCAGCAGTGCAGCCACCGCGGAACCGACAGCCAGCCCTCAGTCAGAGCAGATTTATACCAACTCTGAGATTATGCAACAGTTGGTAAAGGCAAGAGTCGTCTATCTGGGAGAAACCCACGATCGCGTCGAAGACCATCAAGCTCAACTGGTGATTATCCGAGAAATGCAGCGACAAAATCCGAAAATTGCGATCGCCCTAGAAATGTTTCAGCGCCCATTCCAAAGCGTACTAGACCAATATTTAGCAGGTAAACTCACAGAAGCAGAATTGATTGAGCAAACAGAATACAATCAAAGATGGCGTTTTCCCTGGGAATATTACGCGCCGATTGTGCGATTTGCCGCCTTAAATAAACTGCCACTTCTGGCGTTAAATACACCAACGGAAGTGACAAGAAAAGTTGCCATCCAAGGTTTAGAAAGCCTCACTCCCGATGAAAAAAAGCACATTCCACCACTCTCAGAAATCCGCACTGATAACGTCGCCTATCGAAAAATGTTACTAGAGATTTACCAGCAACATCAAAAGGCAGAGCAGGGAAATAGTAAGGCCTTTGAAAGATTTTTGCAAGCTCAAATTTTGTGGGATGAAACCATGGCTGAAAAAATAGCTGAATTTGTCCAAGCCAATCCCGATTATCAAGTTGTAGTGTTGGCGGGGACAGGACATCTTGTTTATGGTTATGGGATTCCTAGCCGTGTAGAAAGGCGTTTGGGAGTTGGTTCGGTAAAAGCGCGATCGGTCTTATTTAATTTGCCTACAGAGACTTCGTTCTCTCCTTTGTCTCCAGATAAACCCATTGCCGACTATATTTGGAAACACAAGGTGGCAAACAATGACAAAAGCGATCGCCTGGAATTTTAGAATACTATAAAACCATTAGCGGCAGAATTGAGCGCTAAACGGATTTTTTTGCTATGTTAACAAACCTCAAACTCTTAACAGACAAGAGTAAGAATCAACGGAGAGGGAGGGATTTGAACCCTCGAAGGATGTTAACACCCTTAACAGATTAGCAATCTGCCGCTTTCGACCACTCAGCCACCTCTCCTGGATGACAGTAACTAATACTAGCACACAGATTATGGCTGTGGCAACCCCTAATTTAAAAATTCCTATATCGCTTACCCTGTCTAGATTTCAGCATTTAAGGCTATCCCATAATTCCTGGGACACAGGCAGGATACCTGTTCTTGACTATTTGGAAGAAGTCTATTAGACATCTCGTAAAATGATTGTGGGTAGGAATCCAGCCTCCCCTTGACAGGCTTTTTAGCAGAGGTCTATTAAACGTAACAGCCTTTTCTGTGAGAGACCAGACTTTTTAAATCAGTCTGGTTTCTGGATCTTCTGTTTTTTTTAGTGGGTTTACTTAGTACCTGCTTTTTTGATTCACAACTTTACTAAAATAAGCCATGCCCTTCGAGAACATTATCGCCAAATCTGCGTCAGTGATTGTTATAGGGTCGAAAGTTGTTTTATCCTTGCCCGATTAATTTTTGGGACAAATATGAAAATCGCCAATCTCAAAAAATGAGAATAATAAATTGGCAATTTGGGCTGATAATTAAGATAGCGAAATGAATAAGGTATTAGGATATAATATAAATTTGAGTGGACAGGGTATGGAACTAGATTTACAGAGATTTTATAAGGTTTGCAATCCCAGCTACACCCTCGCAGTAGCAAATTCAGAAGACAAAAAATATTACATCGAATTCTCTTCGGTTAGGGGTGGCACAATCGTAGAACAATTGGAGCGGACTATCAGCCGTCTCTCCCCTGACGAACCGACTTGCCAATTATTCACTGGCCACATTGGCTGCGGTAAATCTACAGAATTGTTACGGCTCCAATCGGAATTGGAACATCAGGGATTTCACGTAGTCTACTTTGAGTCTAGCAAGGACTTGGATATGGCAGATGTGGATATAACTGACATTTTATTGAGTGTGGCTCGTCAGGTGAGCGAAAGTATTGAGAAACTAAAAATTAAGCTGCAACCCACAGGGTTTAAGGCTTTGCTGAAGGGGGTGGCAGATGTTTTTCAAACTCAAATAGATCTGAAAGCTGACGCAAATTTTCCGGGTGTGGGGGAAATAAGTGCCAGCACGGAGGGAGAATTTTCTTTGGCTTTTGGTATTGGTAAAATTACGGCAAAAGCTAAGGATTCTCCGAATTTGCGATCGGAGTTGAGGCAATATTTGGAGCCGCGAACTAATGTGATTTTGGATGCTCTGAATAAGGAGTTGCTGGAACCAGCTACTCAAGCTCTCAAAGGTCGGGGAAAACGAGGCCTGGTGGTGATTATTGATAATCTCGATCGCATACATTTGTGCGCTAAGCCCACAGGACGACTTCAGCCGGAATATCTGTTTGTCGATCGCGGCGAACAGTTGGCCAGACTCAATTGTCACGTAGTTTATACCATTCCTTTGGTGTTGATGTTTTCTAATGATTTGGGTCAGTTGACCAATCGATTTGGAGTCGATCCCAAGGTGTTACCAATGGTCCCGGTACATAGTCGCGATGGTTCTGAATGTACAGAGGGTGTAGAATTGTTGCGCCAGATGGTGTTGGCTCGCGCTTTCCCAATGGTGCAGGAAAACGAACGCTATGCTTTGATTGGTAAGATTTTTGATTCTCCCGAAACCCTCGATCGCCTCTGTCGAGTTAGTGGCGGACACGTCCGTAATTTGCTACAACTACTTTATGGTTGTCTCCAGAGAGAAGATCCACCGCTGTCTAGGGAAACCTTGGAAAAGGTAATCGTTCAGCGGCGTCATCAACTCACTTTGGCGATCGAGCCTGATGAGTGGGAACTGTTGAAGCAAGTATCCTCAGCCAAAACAGTCAGCGGAGAAACAAAATATCAAATTTTGTTGCGCAGCCTGTGGGTATTTGAGTACCGTTATGGTGAGGATTATTGGTTTGATGTCAACCCAATTTTGGCTGACGCCAAAGAGCTAGTACCTAGCTAGCGATTAATTTATCGCGGTTAGCTAAACCGCGATCTAAAATCCTCTCTTCATCCTCCTGTATTAAACTCTCTCTTCTCTTCCTTCGCGTTCTTTGCGCCTTCGCGGTTAAATCATTCCCATACAACCGGAATTGATATGAAAGCTGACTGAGGGATAGCCGCTCCCATGCTCCCGATGAAGTAAGAAGCAAGTGTCTAGACAAGTCTAGTATTTGCATAGCAGTTGACAGTTGACGGTTGATGCTTGAGAGTTGATGGTTGACAGCTAACAGCTCACAGTCAACCGTCAACTCAAAAAATGATTAAAGGTACTACTAAATTGTTGGGAGTGATTGGTCATCCGATCGCCCATTCTCTGTCACCGGTGATGCACAATGCTGCGATTTCCCATTTGGGAGTCGATTTTGTGTACCTAGCATTTCCGGTAAAACCAGAGGATCTAAAAGCTGCTCTTTTAGGCTTTGAGGCGATCGGCTTGCGGGGATTTAGCATCACCATTCCCCACAAACAAGCAATCCTACCCCTGTTGTCCGAGGTTTCTCCCATTGCTCGTGCGATCGGTGCTGTCAATACCGTATACCGAACTGACAAAGGTTGGTGCGGTACAAATACCGATGTGGAAGGCTTTCTCGCCCCGTTGCAACCCCCCCCAACCCCCCCTTACCAAGGGGGGGCGGTTTCATTCTCAGACAAATCATGGTTTTGTAGGGGTAGTGCCCCCGTGCCTACCCTCTTCCTCCACGATTTTGTATGTGTTTCAGAGATTGGGGCGGGCACGGGGGCACCGCCCCTACAAGAGAATGAAATAGCCCTGCCTTACCAAGGGGGGGCTACAGAGGTGAAATCTGCCTTAGAAAGTGGCAATATGACTGCCGAATCCTCTCCCTCCCCTTACCAAGGGGGGGCTAGGGGGGAGTCCGATTGGAGTCAGAAAGTAGCCGTAATTTTGGGAAATGGGGGCGCGGCGAGAGCGGTGGTGGCCGGCTGTGCTCAATTGGGCTGTGCCGAGATTCATGTTGTGGGCCGCCATCAGCAAAATTTGGCGGAATTTCAGCAGAGTTGGGTTGATTCTCCCATACCTGTCAAATCTTTGCAAGTTCATACTTGGGATAATTTGTCAAGGTTAATTTCTCAGGCCGATTTGCTAGTCAACACGACTCCGGTGGGGATGTATCCCCAGGGAGAAAAGTCGCCGATTCCGTTAGCTGCGATCGACCAAATTTCCCCTGGTGCGATCGCCTATGATTTAATTTACAACCCCAGCCCTACTCAATTTCTCAAAGATGCCCAACTTCGCGGAGCCCAAGTCATTGACGGACTCCCCATGTTAGTTCAACAAGGAGCCGCCGCCTTAAAAATTTGGCTGGAGACAGAATCAGTCCCCGTAGAAGTCATGCGCCTCGCCTTGCGAAAGCATTTGGGCTTAGATTAACTAGCAATTTGCTACGGAATTCGCGCTAAGCTGAGATTTAAAATATACTGGCGTTGCCACCTATGAAATTTAGAGCTATCAGCCTGTTTTTCGCTACTTGCCTGATCGGAATTTTTAGTTTAGCATTCACTCCACCAGCTTGGGCGCTGACACAAATTAAACTATCGGATCTTTCCTATCGCGAATGTCCGGCAGAAATGGCAGAAGGAACCGTCTCTAGTGGCAGTTCCATGGAAGCTAACTGTTTTTTAATTACTGGTAAAGCTGAAAATACCAGCGGTAAACCTGTTGTTAATGCTGATATTTTCGGTCGAATTTATGATGCCGATGATAACCCGGTGATGCAGAATCGGACTCGTTTGGGCTCCATCGAAGAAGTTCCTCCCGGAGTCAGCGATTTTCAGCTTAGAATCTCCGTGGCGGCTAATCAACCAACTCCTTTGAAACTCAAACAGTTTAAAGCTACTGGTTTTACTGGTGTAGTGCGTCGCTAAAAATATAAACCCGACTTCTGAAAAAAGTCGGGTTTATAATTATTCTATTATTGGAGATGGACTTAATTAGCTAGAGTGCTGTTTGCAAGTTGCTTAAAAGACCGATCAAGAATTCCGAGCCGAACTGAAGGACAAAAAAGGCAATGAGGGGAGAAAAGTCAATACCTCCTAGGGGGGGGATTATTGAGCGAAATAAATTAAGGTAAGGGTCTGTTAATTGACTCAAAATCGAAAAAGGAGGGTCATACCAATTGATGTTGGGAAACCAGCTTAACAGCACCCGAATAATCATGAGAACGAAATAGATTTGCAGAAATGATGACAGGGTGGTTGCCAAAAGCCCTATTGAATAACTCATAAATTTTGCTTGATGTTGAGTAAAGTTTAGAAAAGCTTTGAGTTTTAGTTTAGCATAACTGGCGCAGTGAAGCGATTTTCGCTGTTGGATTCTAGATTGAGGATTGCAGAATTCACCCCACGGATCAATCCGGGGGCTGGTAGCCAATTGCTTTTGGTTATGCTAAGCAACCTGAAATTGATTCAGGAATCTTCAGCTAAAGAACTTTGGCTGGTGTGCTGTACGTTGCCATTCACGTCACGGATTTCCAGTCGCACATCATCGATGGCCTGATTGAGTTGGGCAATTTTATCTTCTAAACTCAGCCTTGCTACTTCCATGCGTTGGGCTTCCATTTGGCTGCTTTTGCCCTTGCTTCCCTTGATGGACTTGGACTCTGAGGGGTCTGCCAGGAATGCCTCAGCAGCGCGTCTCGATAGCACCGCCCCCAAAACAGCACCCACCAAGCCACCAACTGCGGCACCTGCAATAAATCCGCCTGTAAAACCGTCTCGATTGCTCATTTTTCAACTCAACTAGGCGATATTTCCTTGATTTTTTCATTGTAACCAGACTAGGGCGCAGCTATCCATTGAATGCTTTTGGTTACAGATCTACCTGAAGGTGGCGAAATAGATTATTGATTGGTGGGATTACACTATCAGTTTTGAGGATGGGCGATACTTCCGACTTGTTGCTGGAAGCGGATCATCTCTAAAGATCGATCGCCATAAAGGTCTTCAATATGCTCTAAGCAGCAGTCGATCGCAAAATCGTTCAACTCAGCAGGCTCAATACCGTACATATCCTCAAACACCTCTGAGTCTACACGACAAAAGCGCGGGCGATCGGCATAAATTCCGCACTCTCGCGTTTGTTTGTCAAAGTTGACACACCAACCGTCATCACCTACGAGGCTCAAGTATAGTCCTAATTCTTCCTCTGATAAATACTCGTCTAAGTCAGGGCGCTCTGTGGGGTCTAGGTAACAACAAGCACCGCACTGTTTTACGCAAAGCCAGGTAGCCATAGTTTTATTTGAGATTTTAGATAGACTTTAGATTTTAGATTTTAGATTGGGATCGTAGCTTAGCATATCTATAGATATGTAGGTGATAATTATGTCTTCTTCACAACCTCCATCAAGGGAAAAAAGACCTCTCGGATTGGATGAATTAATTGCGATCCTAGTCGCCTTCGGCACTGTGGGTGGAATTTTATTTTGGGTAATAGGGAAAAAACCCAGTCAATTCGGTATTACCAATTGGCAATTTCCAGCGGTATTCTCTCAACCTGCTGCTGTGTCCGATCGCCCCACAATCTTAACGCCCCCGACGTCTAGTTCGGATCTGCCATCCCCCCCAGTCCAAGTCATTCCCTCCCCCTCTCCGGGAACTGGTGTTGCACCATTACCGCAAGTTATTGTGCCAATTCCTGTGATTGTCCCTCCAGCTAGCGTTGTTCCCGAACAGGCAATTGTGCCCTCGACTCCGGCTCCGATAATTACCAAACCTAAACCAGCTAAAGGAAAAATCGGTCCGGTCAAATTGTCCGATGTTCCAGATAAGCATTGGGCCCGTCCATTTATTTTAGCATTAGTCGATCGGCAAATTTTTTCAGATGTCACCGACAACAAATTTCGTCCCGACGAACCAATAACGCGAGCGGAACTAGCACGATTAATTAAGCGAATGTCCGAACAAGAACCGCGTCGCAAATCTGTTGATTTTAAAGATATCGAATCCGGCAATCCTGCTGCTCCTTTCATCGACTACAGCGTCAAGACAGGATACTTAAAAGGATACCCAAACCAGGAGTTTCGTCCTGACAAACCAGTTCCCCGTGTGGAAGTAATCGCATCTCTGGCTAGCGGATTGAATCTGAAACCATCAAAGACAACGACCAAAACTTTACAGCTTTATACCGACAAAGAAAAAATACCTAAATGGGCTGTTGACCAAGTAGCAGCCGCTACAGAAGCTGGCCTTATTGTCAACTATCCGAAGCGCCAACTTTTGAGACCAAATACAACAGCAACTCGCGCAGAAGTAGCGGTCATGCTTTACCAAGCTATGGCAAAAAAAGGGAAAGTACCAGCTAAATCTTCTCAGTATGTTGTGCGGCGTTCCAAGGTGGTGAAGTAAATTTTATTGTGGGGTAGGCTTCAGGTGCATCTGAGTTTTGCAAATATATTCGTAGGGGCGAAGCATGACCGCTGTAAATCTCTGGTTATCACTAATAAATTGTCTGCGGTCATGCTTCGCCTATGCAAAATCGGGATGCTCCCTAGGCTTCTAGCTTACCCCACCATAAAATTCATCTGTTTGTTTTTTATACCAATCCTAAATCATTTTTGAATTTCTTGCTCCCTCCTCTTAGTAAGGGGAGGGTTGGGGTGGGGTAAAAAACTTTACGACTCCTGCAAGGACTGCTATATTACCTAGAATGAAGAGAGGATTTGAACTCAATCTTGAAAAACCATGATACTACCAGAATAACAAGCCACCCAAACCTGATTAGTTTGCGGATCGTAGGTAATGCCGATGGGACTTGAATTCACATTCACTGTTTGCAAAACTTTCATATCTCCGGTACTAATCTTGCTGACAGTATTGGAAGAATAGTTAACTACGTAAATCTGTTTTCCATCATCAGAAATTGTCATGCTCCGAGGCTGACTACCAGTCGAAACTTTGTCAACAACTTCACCAGAATCTAGGCTAATTTTTGCGACATTTCCTTCACCATTCAAAGTAGCATAAAGATACTTGCCCTTGGGGTCTATTACCAAATGACGGGGTGAACTACCAACATTTCGTAACCAACTTACTGAAAAATCTTTGAGATTAACCTTGGCAATATCGGCGGAACCCATGACAGCAACATAGGCGGTTTTTGAGTCAGGAGTGACAACAATACCGCGAGGATAGGCTCCCAATTTTACCCGCTCAATTTCGCTGTTTGTCTGAGTGTCAACTACGCTTAAATCCCAACTACACCAATTACTCGCTAGCACCAACCGATTATCTGGGGAAACAGCATTGAATTTCGGTACAGCACCTACAGAAATTACTTTTTCTATTTTGAGAGTTTGGGTATTGATGCGGTACATGAAACTTTCGTCATGTTTGGCGGCGGGAGAACATCTGTCACTACCGGGATTGTCAAAGCCAGCGCCGTACATTTGATAGTTTGATATATAGGCATATTTGCCATCATTGGAAAAAGCAGCTTCCACAGGAGCGCCTTGATAATTACCTTTGAATTTGGAAAAACCGAACTTTGATAAAGTTACGCGATCGGGAATGGTCTTGACTAATTTAAAGTTGCGATCGTACACTGTGATTGTGTGGCTGTACATCATGTTTTGAGCAAAAAACAGCCCAGCACCTGAATAAACAATTGATTTCGGGGATATGCTACCGTAAATTGTTTTTTTCAAGGTCATTTTTCCCTGGCTTTTGGGACGGGGACGAATCAGCTTTTTGGGAGCTACTTGCGGTGGGGGAGTTTCCACCATAAATGGGGGTAAAAATGGATTAGAAAATATCGGTCTTTTGGGTGAATTATTGGAGTTAGAATCTTCTAATTTATTTGGATTTTCCGGGGCTGTAGGTGATGGGAAAGCTTGTGGTTTGGTGGTATTTTTTTCGGACTGCTGTTTGGTAGGCGATTGTAATTCGTCTGGATTTTTTGGGGCGATAGAGTCGGGTTGTGGGCGATCGGGATTTGGTGTTTTTTGCGCCGCCGATTCTGGGATTGTAGCTTCGGGCTTAACTTTCAGTGCAGCCAAGGTTTTTGGACCGACAATTCCGTCTACTTTGAGATTGTTTTTTGCTTGGAACCTTTTCACCGCGGCTTGAGTTACAGAACCGTAAAATCCTGTGGGTTTGCTACGAAAATATCCGGCATCTTGGAGAGTTTTCTGGAGTTGGGTAACTTCCGGGCCTGAATCTCCTTTTTTGATGGCTAGTGCAGGATTTACTAAGTAGTTAATCATGCTTAAAGCCAGGAGCAAGCATAGTAAAGGAGTAGAGGCTAAATTCAGGTGCGTTGTTGAGTTTTTTCCTGGAGTTTTGCTGGGAGGGGTTTCCCAGGTTTCTGCTAAGTGCAGGTAGGCTAGTCCGTCCATAGTTTTGACTCAGTGGTTTTGGTGATATGATACACCAATTAACATCGATCGAAATGATAAACTGGAAAAGTTTATAATAGGCATCTTCCGAAAACTCGGTTAAGAACAGGCTAGGGATGCTAGTCCCTTCGACCCTTCGACTAGCCTTCGGCGAAGCGGAGTGCTTAACCGCTATATAGTCAAAGGGGGTCTGTTATACAATATTTATGGGAGAGGTATCGCCTGCGGAATTGAGAAATCTTTTTAATAGTGTGAGGAAGTTGGAGTGATTAATCATGTTGAATAGGGAACAAACATCGCCAGAAGCACTGCCTAAAGAATGTCCGCCGAATTTACTTTCGGATGGTTATGGTGGACTTTGTCAGCGGGCTTGGGTAGAAATTGATTTAGCAGCTTTAACTCACAATGTAAAACAGCTTAAAAATATTTTATCTCCCCGATCGCAACTGATGGCTGTGGTGAAAGCTGATGCTTATGGACACGGTGCGATCGCTGTTAGTCAAACAGTTTTGCAAGCTGGTGCTAGTTGGCTGGGAGTGGCGACAATTCCAGAGGGAATTGAATTGCGAGAAGCGGGGATTACAGCGCCGATTTTGGTGCTGGGGGCAACTTATACTACAGAACAGGTAAAAGCGATCGCCCATTGGCACTTGCAGCCGACTATTTGTACTGTCAAACAAGCTCTCATATTTTCGGAAGTTCTCGCTACCCTCAATCAATCTTTGCCGGTTCATGCTAAGTTAGATACGGGAATGTCTCGCTTGGGTACACCTTGGCAAGAAGCCACAGAATTTGTGCAGTTAATCCAGAGTTTACCTCATTTAAAATTGGCTAGTGTTTACTCTCACTTGGCGACAGCAGATAGTCCAGACCAAACTATTATGCTACAACAGCAGGAGAATTTTGAATTGGCGATCGCCCAACTTAAGATAGCAGGAATTAATCCCGATCGCCTGCACTTAGCAAACTCGGCTGCTACCCTAGCCAACCCGAACTTGCATTACGATTTAGTCCGAGTTGGTTTAGCTAATTACGGGCTTTATCCAGCACCTCATTTACAAAATGTGGCTAAATTAAAGCCCGTGATGCAGGTAAAAGCGAGAGTGACACAGGTGAAAACAATAGCAGCCGGAACAGGAGTCAGCTACGGCCATCAATTTGTCGCTCAGCAACAGACGCAAATTGCGGTAGTTGGCATCGGTTATGCCGATGGCATTCCGCGCAATCTTTCTAATAAAATTAAGGTATTAATTCGGGGTAGTTTTGTGCCACAAGTGGGGGCTGTGACCATGGATCAATTAATGCTGGATGTGAGTTCTATTCCCGACCTCGAAGTCGGTGAAGTGGTGACTTTGTTGGGTAAAGATGGAGGAAATGAAATTAGCGCTGATGATTGGGCTGGGATTTTAGGAACCATTTCCTGGGAAATCCTCTGCGGTTTTAAACACAGATTGCCGCGCGTAGCAGTATCATAATTATTTGTTGTTGGTTATTGGTTATTTGTTGTTGGTTATTGGTTATTAGAATAAACTACAAAACAACAAATAATATCAATTCCTGTATTCATTGGAATTATTCATTTCTCTCCGCTCTCTCTGTGTTCTCTGTGTTCTCTGTGGTTAAATCATTCCGATGCAACCGTCAACAATATAACCAATAACCAACAACGAATAACAAACAAAAAATAACAAATTAATATGAGTATTTTAAAATTTCAAGTAATAGCCCAAACCTTGTATTCCCAACTAGATACAGAAAGAATTCAAGCCCTGCAAGTCGCCCAAGAACTTTCCAAAAAATTCATAGAATTGGGGTTTGATATTGTCCCTAAACTGCTGTGGGCTATTGGCATTTTGTTAATGACGCGATTTGCGATCGGGATTGCGGGGCGCGTGACTCGCCGAGCCCTGAGTCGCACTGAAGCCACGTTACGAAAATTTTTAGTCCAAGCTGCTGAAATTACGATTTTAGTAATCGGAGTCATCGCCACTTTGAGTCAGTTGGGAATTCAAACTACCAGTGTGGTTGCTGTGGTGGGTGCTGCTGGTTTGGCGATTGGTTTGGCTTGGCAAAATACTTTATCACACTTTGCTGCTGGGGTGATGTTGATTAGTTTACGTCCTTTTGAAGTGGGAGACGCCATCGAAGGTGGGGATGTTAAAGGAGTTGTAGATGCGATCGGCATTTTTTCCACCACCTTAGTGACAGACGATCATGTCAAAATAATTGTACCCAACAATAAGTTATTTGATGGTACCCTGAAAAATACCACGGCAATGGGGACCAGGCGGGTGGACTTGAGGATTGATATTGGCGATCGCCCCATCCGTCCAACTGTAACCGAGTTATTAGAAATTGTCCAATCTCATCCTCTAGTTTTGGACAATCCACCCCCTACTTGTTTGGTGGCTGAGATTACTCCCGATTCCACTATTTTGTCTCTGCGCCCTTGGTGCGCCTCAGTAGCTTACGAACAAGTGCGATCGCAAATTCAAGAACAAATCAAAGAAGCCATGAAAGCCGACAAAAATCAATAATAAATGTCAATCTCAAAACACACATTTAAAATCAATCCGAGGTATTTCCCATGAACAAGTGGTATCCCCAGCAAATTCTTCAAGAACCAGGTGTCAGGATTTCCCCCGCCGAAAAACAAAAAATTCTCAGCAAATTTCCAGCTCCCGACGACAAGGGTCAAATCTATGCCGACGGCATTTTTGAAGGTGGTGGCGTGCGAGGAATTGCCTTTTTAGGAGCCCTCAGATGCTGCAACGATTTGGGCATCCGTTGGCGCAAATTAGCCGGCACATCTGCCGGTGCAATTACCGCAGCAGTTTTGGCTACAGACTTGTCAATCGATGACTTAGAAGAATTACTAGGACAGCTTGATTATAGCATATTTCTCAGCAAAAAAAACAGCCCTCTAATTTTAAATGGCGACCCAGCAGACGACTTGCAATCTCCAGTATGGACCTTACTTTTCCTAACAATTAGTCGCCAGATGGGAGAATACTCCTCCTTACCTTTCCGACAGTGGCTGGAATCCACCCTAGCCAAAGGTGATTTACGAACTTTTGCTGATGTCAAACAACAGGTAAAAGACCGAGAATTAAAAGTAGTAATATCCAACCTTAGTCGTGGTGAAATGTTGGTAATTCCCGACGATTTACAGCGGAGAGAATCGGCGGATGCTGATGCTTTGTACGAACAGTTGCGACTCAAAAGTGCTGAAGATTTTAGCGTAGCTGAAGCCGTGCGCTTGTCCATGAGTATTCCGCTATTTTTTGAACCAGGAAAACTGGGGAATGACATAATTGTAGACGGAGGAATTTTGAGTAATTTCCCGCTGTGGATTTATGACAAACAATCCGGTGCAACTCCCATACCACCCCGCTGGTTTACCTTTGGGTTTCGATTAATTGATACTGGTATTGAGAATCAAGTTAATATTAACAGTCCCGTGTCGATGTTGTCGGCGATGTTCACCACCATGATGAAAGCCAGAGACAGGTATCACCAGCGGGAGATGGATAAAGGTAGGGTAATTAATATTGACGTGACTGAAGCTGAGGTGACGGCGACTCACTTTAATCTGGATGGCGATCGCAAGGCTAAACTGTATCGCTTAGGATACTTATATACTAAAAGATTTTTTCTCAGTTCCAATTTTAGTTGGGAAAAACACTTGAAGGCTAGGGGATTTGGAGATTAGTCTTGTTTCTTTCAGCTAGGGGAATCATACCAAATCCGTTGACATCGGAATTATGATTTCTCTCTTCTCTTTCTCTGTGTCCTCTGTGTTCTCTGTGGTTTAATAATTCCGATACAACCAGAAACGATATAAGCAATCAAAAAGGGCTGGTAAATACACCAGCCCATCCCCTAATTTGAGATGTTAAATTCAAGCTAATTTAACATCTCACATCTCAAATCAATCTAGCTTCTGTCGGTAGCAGTCGCTGGCTCAAAACTCGGAACCACAATCTCACCATTCTGCTTAGTCAACTGGTTGTACAGCCTTTCAGTATTCGGGAAATTAGCAGCCGGTAAAGTCGGGAAGCGACGATAAGGAACAGTATCCTCACCAAAAGCCTCAGCATATTCAACGGTGAGTAACATCGCGTTGATAAAGCCCTTAATCCCTTTACTTGCCAAGATTTGGTTATAAGTCCGAATCTCCGCTTGATTCAGAGGAGCACGGCCCAAGAAGTGCTTCGTACCCAACTCAATCACCTTAGTATTTGGATAAGGTGCATAGAACTGTTTCACGTACAGCGGTGAACAACCCAAACATTCAATGAACTCCTTAAGATTGATTTCATTGTTGCCAAGTTTGCTTTCCAGCGCCGTGAATTCATTCTTCACAACGTAAGGATTCAAATCGCGTTCAAAAACTTGACGGTAAGCAGCTTGAATTAAAGTTTTCAAAGCTACCTTGTCCGAAGTAGTCGTCAGCTTGAACACCTTAGTTTGTTCGCGGCGCTTGCTGACACCTTGAGCAATCCGACTTTGCAACTGAAGATCTCCAGCATCACTCGCAGTGCCCAATTCAATAAACCGAGGAGTTTCTGCTGTCGGCTCAACATTGACCTTTTTCTCACCAAAGGAACTCGATCGCATCGTCCGCATCGACAAACCAGCCGGAGTCAGATAGCGCTCATAGGGCACAGTATCTTCCCCAAAAGCTTCGTTGTATTCCAGACTGTCCATGATGCTATCGACCAGCGCGTAGAAACCCTTCTTAGCGCAAATGTCAAAGTAAGCATTCATTTCCTGACGGCCATAGGTAGGGCGGCCCAGGAGTCGGCGGTGAATATACTCGATCGCCTTACAAACGTAAAACTTGCTCCAGTACATATTCCGGAACACATCGGACTTGGCCAACATCCGAATAAACTCGCGCATCGGAATGTCGCCATTTTCCAGCTTAATTTCTGCCACCTTTTGGCGCTGGCCATCGAACACATCGCGACCAAACACTTGCAGATAAGCAGCCCGAATCACCGCTTGAGTCGAACTTTCCGTAAATTTAACGCTGGAAGCATTGCTGTAGCTGCTAGAGACACCGCGAGCAGTTTTCTTGGAAGCTACATAATTGCTTGGTAACTGGTCTAATTTAAAGACCTTGGGTCCAAGAGAACCAGGAGCCTTACCACGAGCACCTGGGTTGCTCAATTGATTATCAATCCCCGCACCTTGATGAATCAGGATACGACGAGTGTCTTTACCAAAAGGAGCTGGACGGTTCTTAGGATTGCGAGTTTCTTTCGGGAAAATCGCACCGAACTGAATTTCCAGCGGGTCATTACCCACACCATAAACGTGCTGGTCTGGGAGAGGCTGAGTGTAGCCAGCGAACAAGGTGATGAACTGAGGCACCTTGCGGAAAGGAGCACTGAAATTGAACAAATCAATTTGTGGGCCCCAGTTGCGACATTCCTGAGCTTCTTGGCCCAAACCACGCAGGTAAGGCACCGTTTCTTCACCGAAGTAGTCGGCATATTCCTGAGAATAGACCATGGCATCTACCAGGGCTGCCAAACCGCCTTTACTGACGATCGCAAAATACTTGCTAAATTCCTCCCGCGAGCTCAAACCCCGGCCGAGGAAGTGACGAGCAGCCAATTCTACAGCACGGCTGTTGACAAAGGGCTCGAAAAATTGCTGACGGTACAGAGGAGATTTACCAAGGCGACGAATAAACTCTTTCATCGAGATTTCGCCATTTTTGACCTTGGATTCCAAGTCAGAAATGCTTTGGCTGTAAGCACGGCTGATATCCCGCTCAAAAACTTGGCGATAAGCCGCCTTGATGACCTCAATCTTTTCACCCGACGACAGACCGGTCTTCATGACGAATTTCGCCCGATTTTCCGCTGCGTTGAAGTAGATTTGAGGCAATTGCAGCCCTTGCTGGTCGTTGGTTTCGCGCTGACGCACCTTCGGTGAAGGCGTGGGGGCTTTGAATTCGGTAATAGCGACGTCAAAATATTGTCCGACGATCGCAGCAGCTTCGCTATCCTTTTTGAAATAGCTCAAAGAAGCTGACTTCATTTCCTGCATTGCCACAATTGTCGCCGCCGACGAGCAAGCATTTTCGATAATTTCCCGCAATCCGCGGACGTTCACCGAAATGATATTCGGGTCGCCTGCGACGATCGCGTAGGTGATATAACGCAGAAACCAGCTCAAATCCCGCAGGGATTTAGTCATGTTCCCAGGGCCGTAGCGCGAGACATTGATCGGCTGAAATCCTGGGGGAATTGGGCCGCTGTAGCCACCGTTACCAGAAAACAGATTTCCCAGTCCCAAGAATCCACCGCCACCGCCATTGCTGCCACCAGCGCGACCTTCAACGTAGGTAACAGTTCCCAGTTTCATGCCTTCAGAGACCGTTGCAGTACCGCCACGAGTCGCCCCAGCCATAGCCATCACAGGTTCTGCTGGTCTTTCCAAGAAAGCCAGCGGGGAACCCCCGGTAAAAATCCGGTTGGCTGCACGGGATACAATCAGTTCCGAGTTTTTGGTCAGAGTTGCGGAAATATCGATCCGCAAGGCCCCAGAACTGAAATAACTCGCCAATTCGCTGAGTTCACCCCGCTGTAAAAAGCGGTCTTGCTGTTCTGCTTGCGAAATTGTTGCGACCGGTACAGTTTGATATAGTTGCGGACGCGCAACTGAACTTCCGCCACTTGCTTTTACAGTCATTAGACTCCTTCGCTCCCTATCTAAATCGTTACAGCGTTTGCTCAGACTAATTTTGCCTTTCCCTAGCTTAAGGTTCCGGCCTACTTACTTTCTCAGATTAAAATGTTTTGGGGTTCATTAACCCTAATTTGTTAAAAAGCCTGTCGAAACTTATTGTATAGATTTAAGGGGGCCTATATGAGAAAAAATGATAAGTTTTGTTACAGCGTAGTGGTCAGTGGTCAGTGGTCAGTTGTTAGTGGTCAGTTGTTAGTCTAATCTCATCCCGAAGCCGAATTCAAAACTCAAAATTATTCCCGAATCTATGGAAACTTCACCCGATATCAGTGCAGCCGTGCGTCGGCTTTACGATACATTCCCTTTTCCGCCCGATCCTTTGAGTGACGAACCACCACCGGGGTACAACTGGCGCTGGAGTTGGCCGGATGCCTACAATTTTTGCACCGGCCAAAAGCCGCAAAAACTCGATATTCGCATTTTGGATGCTGGGTGCGGCACCGGTTCGAGTACCGATTATCTGATTCACCTCAATCCTGAAGCGTCGGTAACGGCGATCGACCTTAGTTCCGGTGCCTTGAAAGTAGCACAAGAACGCTGTAGGCGATCCTCTTCGAGGGCTTCGCTAACGGGCGCGCGAGAAGCAGATTTTCGCCACCTCAGCATTTATGATGCCGCCGAATTAGAAGGCGAGTTTGATTTGATCAACTGCGTGGGCGTGCTGCACCACTTACCCGATCCGATTCGTGGCATTCAATCCCTGGCGACGAAGTTGGCTAGCGGTGGCTTGATGCACATTTTTGTGTATGCTGAACTCGGACGCTGGGAAATTCAATTGATGCAAAGGGCGATCGGACTTCTGCAAGGAACTCAAAAAGGCGACTATCCCGATGGTGTGAAAGTCGGCCGTGAAATCTTTGCTTCATTACCAGAAACCAACCGTCTTGTCAAGTACGAAAAACAGCGTTGGGCCGGAGAAAATCAGCGAGACGAATGTTTTGCCGATATGTACGTTCACCCGCAGGAAGTTGACTACAATATTGAGACATTATTCGAGTTAATCGACGCTTCGGGATTGGAATTTATCGGTTTCTCAAATCCGGGATATTGGCAATTAGAAAGACTTTTGGCTAAAGCACCGGAGTTGATGGAAAGAGCTCAGGGTTTGACGGAACGAGAGCTTTATCGATTAATTGAATTGTTGGATACGGAAATCACTCATTACGAGTTTTTCTTGGGCAAAAAGCCTGTTAATAAGATTGATTGGTCGGACGACAAAGCACTTTTGGCGGCAATTCCAGAGTTGAGTGTTTGTATGCACGGTTGGCCGAGTCAACAAGTGTTTGATTGCAATTACCAATTGGTGAATTTGTCAAGTGCTGAGTTTGAGTTTCTGCAAGGTTGTTCACCCCCCCCAGCCCCCCCTTGCCAAGGGGGGGAGAAAGAGGTAACTTCCCCTTGCCAAGGGGGGGAGAAAGAGGTAACTTCCCCTTGCCAAGGGGGGGAGAAAGAGGTACAGAAAACTGTGGGAGAGATTTTGGTGGATGTTGAGGTGGGATTGGATGAAGTGCGATCGATCTTATCAAAACAGCTCATATTGCTCACACCGAGTTGAGTCGTAGGGTGCGTCAGTCGCCATTATTTTCGCTAAAAATCGACAATCTTGAACTGACGCACCTTACTTGAACTAGGCATAGGTCAGAAACCGGGTTTTTTACTAAATCTTGGTTAGACACGGTGAATTCTGTGAAAAACCCGGTTTCTCGCTCGGAGTATAATTTCTGTTAAATTCCCAATATTATTAGTAGCCGAAAGGAGGAGACGGCATTGCCCATTGGTGTTAACTTAAGGTAGAACCAATAACCCGACAGGGGTTTAAACCCCTGTCTCATAGCGAAAGTCCTCTCAAAGAGGACTGAAGAGTTAGTTAATGTGTATTGGTTTGACGCAAATCTTCAGTCAGTTTCAACTGACTTTAGCTATGAGACAGGGAATTGATTCCCTGTCGGACTCGCGTGCTCACTAACAAACTTGGTGTCAACTTAAGGCCAAACCCTGTCACAGACTACTGTTTGACGATTAAGGCCAGATCCCCCCTAACCCCCCTTAAGAAGGGGGGGACAGGAGTCCGATCAAAGTCCCCCTTCCCCCATCCCCCCTTGGGGGGGGCAGGGGGGGGTGGGGGGGCTAGGGGGGGGTGGGGATTTAGGGGGATCTAGACTCAGGTAAAAACCAGATTTCTCAAGGCTTTCAGGCTTAAGTTGACACCTATGGGCACTGCCGTCTCCTCTACCATTCCGGTGCAACCGGAATTGATATCATTGGGTGTGCTGTATCGATGCTACGCAGCAGTATGTTTGTATCTACGAGAAACGGCATTTAACCTCTGTCTCCATAAATGCTCTCTCTGCTAATAGCTTCATCTGAAAGAGTGGGGAGATTTAGGGTACGATGACTGTCAACCCATTCTTGAAATGCGATCGACCATTCTGTTGGGGTAGCTGTTTCATAAAATGGACGTTGTTGAGGTTCAATTAGCTGTTTGAGCATCGCATCTAGTAATGGTTTAATCTGATCCGCCGTGCGGCTGGTGATTTTTGCCAAAACTTGAGTAATAGTGGGATGATGATAACAAAATCGATCGCACTTTTTAAATTGATTTTAATATTATAACTCTAGCGCAAAGCCTAGGAAGTAGCCGATTGCTCGTTCCCAGGCTCTAGCCCATTGGTGACAACTTAAGACTGAAACCATTGATAAATCTCGCATTTAGCTAAGTCTAGATCCCCCTAAATCCCCACCCCCCCCTAGCCCCCCCACCCCCCCCTGCCCCCCCCAAGGGGGGATGGGGGAAGGGGGACTTTGAGCGGAATCTTGTCCCCCCCTTCTTAAGGGGGGCTAGGGGGGATCTGAGCTTAATACTCAAACAGCAGTCTGTGATTGGGTTTGACGTTAAGTTGTCACGAATGGGCTCCAGCCTGGGAACCAGTTAATCCTGGATGCACGTACTAGGATTTTCGTCATTGCGAACGTAGTGAAGCAATCTCAAAGCTGACGCACCTTTCCCAAATCCCAAATCCCAAATGGATTGACACAGGCCCCCAAATGCGGCTACGCTTTGAAGTGAGAGGTTGCAGGACAAGCAGCCCGAGTCGCCCAAAAATCTAGTTACGCTGCCCAAAGCTGCTGGTAACAGCAATGGACAGCTCACCGCCAAACTGAAACAGCCAGTCTGGAGGCTCCGAGAATCTTAACACTCTCTGTAGCCACCTTGCTTTGCGTTGCTGTGCGGGGTGGCTGGGTTTTTGGGTTTTTCTAGAAAACCCAAAACCAGGAGAACATAATATGACTGAAGAATTCGTGTACAGCGATGACAAATCCGTTAGCGCATCTCTGGAAGGCTCAAATGACGAATCAGCACCAGTATCGGAACAGGAAATTGTGTGTGTAACGGTGACAGGTTCGCCCAAGGCTGTCAGGGAAACCATACTCACCTTGTACCGGCTGGGATTTGCGGAAGTCGGCGATTGGAGTCCCGTACAGCGGGCGGCGAATCCGAAGCAAGTGATGAGCGTGCTGATTCGCCGGAAGCTGGCTGATGGTAAATCGTCGAGAAAATCTGGACGGTAAGCTGCAAGGTTAAATCCTTGTTAGGGTTTATATCGTTTCCGGTTGCATGGGAATTATTAATTTACTCGTTACCAGGCTCTGGCCTGGTAACGCATATCTAGAGGCTCTGCCTCCATTTTCCTGATAGATAAGGACGAGGCAGAGCCTCTAGACATCGGTTACCAGGCCAGAGCCTGGGAACCAGTTAAATTAGTTAGGTGCGTCAGTAGCCGCAATTAGGAGACGGCAGTGCCGTGTCCCTACAATGAATCTGGGGTAGGGACACGGCACTGCCGTCTCCTCTATATCATTCCGGTGCAACCGGAATTGATATGACGCACCCTACAAGCTAACCAAAAATGACAACCTTGGAGGTTGAAATGCAGACGATAGCACACCCTGAAAAAAAGGTTTACACGCCCGAAGAATACCTCGAATTTGAGGTCAACTCGGAAGAAAGACACGAATACATCAATGGTGAAATTGTCCTGATGACTGGTGGAACTCCTAATCACAACAAAATTACTGGCAATTTCTACGCTGAGTTAAACTTTGCACTCAAGCGTCAACCCTATAGCGCCTTTGTTACAGACCAACGGCTGTGGATTCCTGGAAAACGCATACATACTTATCCTGATGTGATGGTAGTTCAGGGTGAGTTGCAATTGGAAGAAGGGCGTAAAGATACGATTACTAATCCATTGATGATTGCTGAGGTGTTGTCAAAGTCTACCAGAAGCTATGACAAAGATGGCAAGTTTGCGGCCTATCGTAGCATTCCAACTTTTCAGGAATATTTACTAATTGACCAGTATGAGATGCACGTCGAGCAATATTTTAAAACAGATGGGAATAGTTGGACTTTTTCGGAGTATGATGATGCTAATGTCACGATATCTCTGAAGTCGCTTTCTTTTCAGTTTACGTTGGCAGATATTTATGATAAAGTTGATTTTGAGTCGGATTAATTAAGTTTAGAGCTTAGGTATGGGGCAGAGAAACCTGATTTTTTAGAGAATTTATTGATGATAATTGAATTGGATTTGCCAGTCGGTTTCAACCGACTTTCGCTATGAGACGGGGAATTGATTCCCCGGCGGGCTTGTGGGTGAATGCAAAAACTATTGAATGCGAAAGATTTTGGGTAAGCCACATAGTCCAACCGGGGTTAAAAACCCCTGTCTCATAGCGAAAGTCCTCTGAAAGAGGACTGATGAGTTCTTTATTTTTTCAGGCGAAGGATACAACTATGTTGTGTTGCTACAGATGATATTTATTCTACCGTTTGTAGGGAAACGGCAGTGCCGTGTCTTGAATTTTGGGTGCTCCTTTGCATCGAATAAATCGAGTTTTTTCGAGAATTCATTGATGATAATTGAATTAGATTTGCCAGTCGGTTTCAACCGACTTTCGCTATGAGACGGGGAATTGATTCCCCGGCGGGCTTGTGGGTGAATGCAAAAACTATTGAATGCGAAAGATTTTGGGTAAGCCACATAGTCCGACAGGGGTTAAAAACCCCTGTCTCATAGCGAAAGTCCTCTGAAAGAGGACTGATGAGTTCTTTATTTTTTCAGGCGAAGGATACAACTATGTTGTGTTGCTACAGATGATATTTATTCTACCGTTTGTAGGGAAACGGCAGTGCCGTGTCTTGAATTTTGGGTGCTCCTTTGCATCGAATAAATCGAGTTTTTTCGAGAATTCATTGATGATAATTGAATTAGATTTGCCAGTCGGTTTCAACCGACTTTCGCTATGAGACGGGGAATTGATTCCCCGGCGGGCTTGTGGGTGAATGCAAAAACTATTGAATGCGAAAGATTTTGGGTAAGCCACATAGTCCGACAGGGGTTAAAAACCCCTGTCTCATAGCGAAAGTCCTCTGAAAGAGGACTGATGAGTTCTTTATTTTTTCAGGCGAAGGATACAACTATGTTGTGTTGCTACAGATGATATTTATTCTACCGTTTGTAGGGAAACGGCAGTGCCGTGTCTTGAATTTTGGGTGTTCCTTTGCATCGAATAAATCGAGTTTTTTCGAGAATTCATTGATAATAATTGAATTAGATTTGCCAGTCGGTTTCAACCGACTTTCGCTATGAGACGGGGAATTGATTCCCCGGCGGGCTTGTGGGTGAATGCAAAAACTATTGAATGCGAAAGATTTTGGGTAAGCCACATAGTCCAACCGGGGTTAAAAACCCCTGTCTCATAGCGAAAGTCCTCTGAAAGAGGACTGATGAGTTCTTTATTTTTTCAGGCGAAGGATACAACTATGTTGTGTTGCTACAGATGATATTTATTCTACCGTTTGTAGGGAAACGGCAGTGCCGTGTCTTGAATTTTGGGTGCTCCTTTGCATCGAATAAATCGAGTTTTTTCGAGAATTCATTGATAATAATTGAATTAGATTTGCCAGTCGGTTTCAACCGACTTTCGCTATGAGACGGGGAATTGATTCCCCGGCGGGCTTGTGGATGAATGCAAAAACTATTGAATGCGAAAGATTTTGGGTAAGCCACATAGTCCGACAGGGGTTAAAAACCCCTGTCTCATAGCGAAAGTCCTCTGAAAGAGGACTGATGATTTCTTTTTGAAGGCTGACGCGCGGGGGCCAGAAACCGGGTTTTTTCGAGAATACTTCGTTGTGATGCGTAGATTCGGGCAAAAACCCGGTTTCTTTGTCGGAGTGCGTAAATCCTGTGAACTTTTGGTGTAAGTTAACTGGACAAATCCGCCTCCTGAATGCCGCATCTTTACTACTTGCGATCGGGCTAACTGCTGACAGTATCTTCACCAAAATCATTGAGAATTTTTTTCAGCAAATTGCGCCTATTGTAAACCGAATTATCATTAGGAGCAATGGCTAAAGATCTATTCATCATTTCCAACGCCTCTTCACAATTTTTGAGTGCTTCTTGTTTGTCAGATAATTGTAGTTGCAAAATACTCAATCTTAGCAGCACACCTCCTTTGTTGTTGAGAGCAGCGATATCATCCGGTGCAATAAGTAAAACAGAATTAAAGGCAGCGATCGCCTCTGAGTAAGACTGTTTTGCCGCCTCAAATTCACTTAGCCCTGCTTGCAATTCACCCAGACTTTGAAGTGCATTTCCTTTGATATTGAGAGCAGGGATAAAATCCGGTGCAATAAGTAAAACAGAATTATAGACAGCGATTGCCTCTGAGTAAGACTGTTTGGCCGCCTCAAATTCGCTTAGCTGTGCTTGTAAACTACCCAGATCTATCAGCGTATTTCCTTTGTTTCTGAGGCATCTAGAATCATCTGGTGCAAGTTGTAAAGCAGAATTACAGACAGCGATCGCCTCAGAATACGATTGTTTGGCAGCCTCAAATTCACTTAGCTGTGCTTGCAAATCACCCAGACTGTGCAGCGCAGTCCCTTTATTGTTGAGAGGAGTGGTATCATCCGGTACAATAAGTAAAGCAGAATTAAAGGCTGCGATCGCCTCTGAGTAATACTGTTTGGCAGTCTCAAATTCACTTAGCCGTGCTTGCACATCACCCAAACTTTGCAGCGCAAGCCCTTTGCTGTTGAGAACATAATTCGCATCCGGTGCAATAAGTAAAGCAGAATTCAAGACTGCGATCGCCTCTGAGTAAGACTGTTTTGCAGCCTCAAATTCTCTTAGCCTTGTCTGCACATCACCCAGAAAGTTCAGCACTAGCCCTTTGGTATTGAAAAGATTAATATAATCCGGTGAAATAAGTAAAGCTAAATTACAGGTAGCGATCGCATCTGAGAAAGACTGTTTTGCAGCCTCAAATTCTTCTAGACTTATCTGTAACCTACCCAGATTTAGCAGCACAAACCCTTTGCTGTTGAGCGTATTGAGATCGTCAGGATTTGTGATGAGTGCGCGATCGTAAGCTGCAACTGCCTCCAAATACTCTTGTTTTGCTTCGGCATATCGAGCTAATAAATAATAGTAAAATCCTTCAGCTCGTGAAATCAGTCCCAGCAAATAATCACTTTTAATCCACAACTCCTCTCTAACTCCTAGCAGCGACTTGCATACCTCATAACGACTCTTGTTTAAAACTCCATTAAACACCTGTTGCCATTGGCTCGCACCTCGCTCCCAATCCAAGCGATTAGCATGAAAAATTGACTCGGCCATATCCCCCACTTCCCAATAATGCCTCTCTAAAAATTTATGAGCCCTGCGAGTTTTCGGATTATCCCTTTCCGCATCCAAGCGCCGCAATAAATCATGAATCCGATACCAATTATCCCCCCGCTTTTCCGATTTCCACACAAAGGAAAAACCCGTCAAAACCTCAAAATTTGCACTACTTGCCTGGAAGTGACAACCCCCTCCCAATTTCATGTACAAATCCTGATCAAAAGCGCGGCAAGCACTCAGCGAATGCACCGCCGATCGCACTTCGCGATCCACATACAAAAGCAACCGATCCGTTAACTCCGCAGTCTTATTTTCCAACTTCGGAATCCGCGCAAAATCAGAGGCCAGCAACTCAATTCCCCGCCTTCTTTCTGCCAGCACCACATCCGCGCACAAACCTAAATAAAACGGATGTACCTGCAAATTCTCCCAACTCTCATCAGGATTGACGCTGGCATATTTAATCACAGCATCAGCCAAATCTGCCTTGTCAATCTCGACTTTGTGCAAGTAATCCCTAGCATCGGCGGGAGACAAATGCCACACCAATTGTGCATCTATATAATCTGCGGGAATCGGAAACCTTGACGCATTCGGCCACCGCAGTTGTGTGACAGGACAATCTCGCCCCGCCACAGCAACCACAATCCCCAATTTGTAATCCAATGCCCTCAACAACCGCCGAAACCACTCATCTTGATACCAAAAAGTTGCACCTTGAGAATTGCGTTTCTCATCCCACATTTTCTCGTGAGTATCGAACAGCATCACGAGGCGATCGGGTTTATTTCTACCAGCCATTGCCGCATTCAAATCACCTGCAAACAATTTCGGCAAACAGTCGATTAACTCAGTATCAATATCTTTGCGGCGAATTTCATCAGCCTTTTCATCGCTGACACCCAAGCGATTTTGAATTAATTTCATCGCCCGCTTAATGCCGCCCAATTTATCTATCCCTTTCAGCATTGCTACAGCTTGCGCCACCACCGGAAATTCGGCAAAAGTTTCAATGGCTGGTGTCAGCAATTCCATCACATCATCGGGGAAAAGTTGGCTGAGAGTTGCGTTTGACTCGCCTTTGTTCAGCAAATACCAAAAGCAAGCAAAGTCATAATTGGGAAATTTAAATTTGTATTTCTTTGTGACTGCTGCGACATTTCGCCGCAGCATCAGCAAGCCGTAAAATCTATCTTGCGGTTTGTCTTCTTTTATCGGTATCAATCCGAAATCGTGTCTGACTACGGGGATGGGAGTGTAGCTTTTGGGTTCTGCATTGCGGACGAAATCAGCAACTTCGGCGGCTCTTGATTCTGGGAGTGCGCGCAATTGTTGCCAAACCTGGGGTGGAAATTTTTTGCAGCAGTGATACTGCAAGTGTTTTAAGAGCAATGACTTGCCGTTGCCTCCATCCCCGAAAAAATACAAAATTTGTTCGCGGGGCTGGTCTTCGTTTAAATAAAAGGCAAATCGGCGGGTAAATTCGTGTCTGTCTGTGAAGAGTTGCAGTTTGCGATCGTCGCTGATTTCGATTTGAAAATCTTCGTCATCAATTGGCATAATTGTTATTGTTTGGGGGGATTTTATGTTAAGGTCGAGTTGAGTTTTAGATTAATTTAATGGGTCGTTGCACATATTCCGCTCCCCCTAAATCCCCGTTCATAAGGGGGACTTTGAATGCGCTCTTGTCCCCCCTTACTAAAGGGGGTGAGGGGGGATAAAATTCGGGAGCAGCCTTACAAAAAATTGGTATTATCCCTCTAGTTTAACAAATATAGCGTATTCCAATTTTGTAGGAAAACGGCACAGTCCATTGGTGTCAACTTAAGGTACAACCGATAGTCCGCCGTTCGTTTCAACCCCCGTCTCAAAGCGAAAGTCCTCTCAAAGAGGACTGAAGAGAAGAATTTTCAACTCATTAGTCCTCATAGCGAGGACTTTTGCTATTAGACAGGGGTTTCAACCCCTGTCGGACTCGTGAACCCACTAACGGACTTGGCGGGCTGACAGCTTAAGTTGACACTCCTTGGGCACTGCGCTTTCCTGAAAGGCTAGTGGCGATCGATCGCACGTATCCTTGATTAATCTCGAATCTGCTATAAATTATGGCTCTAGGGTTGAAAAAGAGCGATCGAGATGGTGTTCGTTAAATACCTGATTTATAATTAACCACAGAGAACGCAGAGATTACAGAGAGGGGGAGAGAATATCGAGGGAATACTAAAATCGGAATTGATATTACCCGCCGATTTGAGACATTGTGCGGCTATAATTTCCTTGAGTAGTTCCCGAATCTCGCTGCTTGAAATTAATCTCCGGTTTAATCTCCAATATCTGCTGCACCCGATCGCGCAATTCGCCTGTAGACACCCCATTCCGTAAAGCAGTTTTCAAGTCAATTTGCCCAGTTTCGTTCAGCAGACAAGGCCGCAGCCACCCGTCAGCAGACAAACGCATCCGATTGCACCGATCGCAAAAACACTCGGACATTTGGCTGATAAACCCTAAAGTACCCTTCGCCCCCGGAATTTGAAACACATCCGCCGGCCCATTTCCGCGCACTCCCGACTCCGCTAAACCATATTTATCGCTAATTTGTTGCCGCAAATCTGCCGATGCTACCCAACCCTTGTCGCCAAATAAATCGCCATTTCCGATCGGCATAAACTCAATAAAACGAACGTGCCAATTCCGGTTAATAGTTAATTCTGCCAACTCCAATATTTCGCCATCATTCACACCGGGAATCACCACCACATTCAACTTCAGCGGATCGAATCCAGCTTGATAAGCCGCTTGAATTCCCTGCCAAACTTGCATCCAGCGCGATCGACCCCGACTACCAATTATCTTATCAAAAGTCTCCGGTTCCAGCGAATCCAAACTAATATTAATCCGGCGCAAACCAGCATTGTAGAGATTTTCGGCCATTCCAGCCAGCAAAAAGCCATTAGTTGTCATTGACAAATCTCGCGTTTCGGGCAAAGATGCGATCGCCCCAACCAACTCAACCACCCCAGGGCGCAGCAGCGGTTCCCCACCCGTCAAGCGAAACTTAGTAAATCCCACAGGTATGAAAACTTCCCGCAGCAAAGTTAGCAATTCCGAGTGAGTTAACAACTGCTGCTGCAAAACATAGTCCAACTCGCTACCTTCCGGCATACAGTAGAGACAGCGGAAATTGCAGCGGTCTATTAAACTAATCCGAAGGTAGTCTACGGGATTCATGTCAATACTTTGTAATATTATTTAATTATAAATGCGGAGTCGATTTTCTGCAATTATTGATAGAAAGCAAAAAACCTCCATCGATTTCTCTCTCCTCTCTTCCTCTGCGCTCTCTGCGCCCTCTGTGGTAAATAAAAAAAATCTAATTTGCAAATCCATATATCTATGACATTCTTTAAATTTGAAGCTGACTTTGTAGAAGCCCTTCGCTGCATTCCAATGCAAGTACGCCTCAAATTAGATACTTGCGGCATTAAACTCAAGTTGCAAGATTGGAATCATTTTACTCAAGCAGAACGCCAAACACTTGTAGAGCTTCCTTGCTTGACAAGTCCAGAAATTACCGAATATCGAGAACAGCTAAACCAAGTATTAATTCAACATACTGGTAAATCTGGCAGTGATTTAGCGATCGATCCAAATCCGCCGTGGATGGATGCTGCAACCATACCAGAATCTGTCACAGCCAAAGCCCAAGAGCTCGGATTGACTATTACTTTGGCACAATGGATGGCTTTGGGCGCGATCGAGCGATTTGCTTTAATTAAACTTAGTCGATCGAGCCACGAGAATAAAAACTTTCTCCCAGCGCTTCAAGAGTTTGGCATGATTGAATAAGCAACCCAACTTTTACTCATTATCCAGGCGAGGCAGAGCCTCTAGACATCGGTTCCTAGGCAGAGCCTAGGAACCAGTAATTTCGCACCCTCTACTCGTTACCAGGCTCTGCCTGGTAACGCAGATCCGGAGGCTCTGCCTCCAATTTACCCTTCGCCACGCGAGGCAGAGCCTCTGGACATCGGTTCCCAGGCTAAGGCCTGGGAACCAGTAACAAGATTTCTGACTCCCTCGACACCAAAAGCCAAAAAAATCATTAAATTAATTTTAAGTATTGTTACCGCAGCGTGGTAATATTTTTCTGAGCTTGCAAAGCACACGCCTGCTACCTGCATTAGTTTCTGAGCTTCGTGAACACGCCAAACACACCCACCCAACCCGCACCAGCAACCGAGGATCTTCCTCAGACTGGCACTGTCTCGACAGTCTCGTCAGAGACAGGTAATTCCATGCAAGACTTCTATCGCCTACAACAAGAGTTGTTGGTTTACACCCTTGCGTTTACAGGGATAATTTTTATCTCCGTTTGGATCTTTTACTCGCTCAACATTGCCCTGAATTATTTGCTTGGGGCGATCGCAGGTGTGGTTTACTTAAAGATGTTGGCTAGAGATGTTGAGCGAATCGGTAGCCAAAATCAGAAGATTAGTAAGACAAGGCTCGGTCTGCTTATTGGGTTGATGATAGTAGCAGCTCGGTTAGACCAGTTACAGATTTTACCCATATTTTTGGGATTTCTGACTTACAAAATTTCCCTGATGATTTACGTGTTGCGAAGTGCATTAGCACCAGACTACAGGTAGGTCAGGCAATCTAGCAATACTCAACTCATAGATTTGGGGAAACCCGTTGAATGGCAATGCTTGACGTTCTAAACACCTTTAATCGTTTCCCCCTGGCAGAATTGGAAGTTGGCCAGCAGTTGTACTGGCAACTGGGCAATCTGAAAGTGCATGGGCAGGTTTTTCTAACCTCGTGGTTTGTAATTGCCGTTTTAGTCATTGTTTCGCTTTTAGGAAGCAGCAAAATCCAACGAATTCCCAGCGGAATGCAGAATTTAATGGAGTATGCGCTGGAATTTATTCGCGACTTGGCTAAAAACCAAATTGGGGAAAAAGAATATCGCCCCTGGGTACCATTTGTTGGTACATTATTTTTGTTCATCTTTGTGTCAAACTGGTCTGGCGCTCTAATTCCTTGGAAGCTGATTAAGCTGCCATCGGGAGAATTGGGAGCACCTACGGCTGACATCAACACGACGATCGCATTCGCACTGCTGACTTCTCTGGCATATTTTTATGCAGGTCTCAGCAAAAGTGGCTTGGGGTATTTCGCCCACTATGTAGAACCGGTTCCTTTCATGTTGCCGTTCAAAATCATAGAAGATTTTACTAAGCCTCTTTCCCTAAGTTTCCGTTTGTTTGGCAACATCCTAGCTGACGAATTGGTTGTAGGAGTGCTAGTGTTGCTAGTGCCTTTATTTGTGCCTTTGCCAGTAATGGTTCTGGGACTATTTACAAGTGCTATTCAAGCTTTGATTTTTGCTACCCTAGCAGCAGCCTATATTGGTGAAGCTCTAGAGGGTGGTCACGGCGAAGAACATCACGATTAACTAACGATAAACGGCCCAGAATGAGGGAGGAAAATTAATTTTCTGAACTTGAACTTCCGGTCGTGAAATCGGACAATTCCGTAGAATTTCTGTTCTCAATTTTGTACTTTAGATAAGGAAAATCATCATGAACCCAACAGTTGCCGCCGCTTCCGTAATTGCCGCCGCTTTGGCAGTAGGTTTAGCCGCAATCGGCCCTGGCATTGGTCAAGGTAATGCAGCAGGTCAAGCTGTAGAAGGGATTGCCCGTCAGCCTGAAGCAGAAGGTAAAATTCGTGGTACCTTGCTGTTGAGTTTGGCGTTCATGGAAGCGCTGACCATTTACGGTTTGGTCGTAGCCCTAGTGCTATTGTTTGCCAACCCCTTCGCATAATAATTTGGGGTCCGATCGATTTTGGATTTTGGATGGTAATTAGATTCCAAAATCCAAAGTCGAAAATCTCAGATCGAATTAGGTGGGAGCCGTCAAAAAAACATGATGCACTGGACAGTATTACTAGCAGTTGAAGAAGCAGCAAAAGAAGGCGGACTTTTTGATATTGATGCTACTCTGCCTCTGATGGCGGTGCAGTTTTTGATTTTAGTCGCAGTCTTGAATGTAATTTTTTATAAGCCGCTCACCAAGTCAATTGAGGAACGGGCAGATTACATTCGTAACACTCAAGTTGCAGCGAAAGATCGCTTGGCAAAAGCTCAGCAACTAGCGCAGGAGTACGAGCAAAAACTGGGAGATACTCGCAGGGAATCTCAAAAGGTGATTGCTGTGGCTCAAGCAGAAGCTCAAAAAACCGCTGCGGCGAAAGTAGCTGAGGCTCAAAAAGAAGCTCAAGTCGCGCGAGAAAAAGCAGGACAAGAGATTGAGCAGCAAAAGCAAGATGCAATGCGATCGCTAGAACAAGAAGTGGACTCCCTGAGCCGCCAAATTCTAGAGAAGCTATTAGGGCCGGAGCTGGTCAAATAGTGAAATTGAATAGTTTTAGATTTTGGACTCTATCTAAAATCTAAAATTGGTTCAGCCAACCTGCACGCGCAATTATGGAAGACTATCATGGGGACTGTTTTATTGCTAGCCACAGAAGCTAGCCGGGAAGGTGGTTTCGGTTTCAATTTTGATATTTTAGAAACCAATCTGATTAACCTGGTCATTATTATTGCAGTGCTGTTTTATTTCGGGCGCGGTTTTTTAGGAAATATCCTAAATGAGCGGCGCACGGGTATCCAAGAGGCGATTCTCGAAGCAGAAAAACGCCAAAAGGATGCCGCAGCAGCTCTAGCAGAGCAACAGCAAAAATTGACTCAAGCACAAGCAGAAGCGGAACGAATTCGTGCTGCTTCTGAGGAAACTGCGAAGAAAGCTAAAGAAGCAATTCTAGCTCAAGCGGCGCAGGACGTTGAACGCATGAAAGCAACAGCAGGTCAAGAGTTGGAATCGGAGCGGGAAAGAGCGATCGCCCAACTGCGATCGGCTGTTGTATCTATGGCATTAGCAAAGGTGGAAAGCCAGCTAAAAACTAGCTTGGACGAAAACGCTCAACACCAATTAATCGATCGCAGCATTGCGTTACTGGGAGGCTAAAACGTGAGTAAAGTCAACACACAAGTTTTACAGCCTTACGCATCCGCTTTGATGTCATTGGCTAAGTCTAACAATCTTTCAGAGGAGTTCGGCAATGAGATTCGTTCTTTGCTGGGTCTGCTAGAAAGTTCTGAGGATTTGCGTCAATTTTTAGGCAATCCTCTGATTAAACCAGATGCTAAAAAAGCTGTGATTAAGCAAATAGCAGGGGAAGATATGAACCCCTTGATGCGAAGCTTTCTGAGCCTGTTAATAGATAAAGGAAGGATTCTTTTTTTAGAAGGTATTGGCAAACAATACTTGACCCAACTCCGAGAACTCAACCAAACTGTATTGGCTGAAGTTACCTCGGCTGTACCGCTTTCAGATGCTCAACAGCAAACTGTTCGCGAAAAAGTGCAGGCGATGACGAGTGCGCGGCAAGTGGAAATTGAAACCAAAATTGACGCAGATTTAATCGGCGGTGTCGTGATTAAAGTAGGCTCTCAAGTGATTGATGCCAGCCTGCGAGGACAATTACGCCGTCTCGGAATTCGCTTGGCTTCTTGATAGAAGAAGGAAGAAGGAAGAAGGAAGAAGGAAGAAGGAAGAAGGAAGAAGGAAGAAGGAAGAAGGAAGAAGGAAGAAGGAAGAAGGAAGAAGGTAATCATAAAACAGGAACTAGAAATGAATGAATTTCTACTGCCAAGTTATTAATACCAAATTCTTAGTAACAAATCCCCAGGAATTGCTACTGACGACTGACAACTGACAACTGACAACTGACAACTGACAACTTTGACAACTCACCCTTCGACTACGCTCAGGGTACAGTAACTTACCACTTACCACTGACAACTGACAATTAACAACTGACAACTGACACATAACAACTGACATGGCAGCAATCAGACCAGACGAAATTAGTAACATTATTCGCCAGCAAATTGAGCAGTACGACCAAGATGTCAAAACATCTAACGTCGGTACTGTTTTGCAAGTAGGCGACGGCATTGCGCGGATTTATGGCTTGGATAAAGCGATGTCCGGTGAATTGCTAGAATTTGCCGACGGCACCGTTGGTATTGCACTGAACTTGGAAGAAGATAACGTCGGCGCAGTGCTGATGGGCCAAGGTTTGGGAATTGAAGAAGGTTCGGCAGTTATTGCTACTGGCAGAATTGCTGAAGTCCCCGTGGGAGAAGCCATGTTGGGACGGGTAGTTGATGCTTTGGCCCGTCCGATTGACGGCAAAGGAGAAATTAAAACTACTGAATCTCGCTTGATCGAATCTCCGGCACCTGGGATTGTTTCTCGCCGTTCTGTTTACGAACCGATGCAAACAGGAATTACCGCGATTGATGCGATGATTCCAGTTGGTAGAGGACAACGGGAACTGATTATTGGTGACAGACAAACTGGTAAGACTGCGATCGCGATCGACACGATTATCAACCAAAAATCTGAGAACGTAATTTGCGTTTATGTGGCGATCGGACAAAAAGCTTCTACAGTAGCTAATATTGTCAACGTGCTGCAAGAAAAGGGCGCAATGGACTACACAATCGTAGTAGCAGCCAACGCTAGCGACCCCGCCACACTGCAATATTTGGCTCCTTACACAGGTGCTAGCTTAGCCGAGTATTTCATGTACAAAGGCAAGCACACTTTGGTCATTTATGATGACCTTTCCAAACAAGCACAAGCTTACCGCCAAATGTCCCTGTTGCTTCGTCGTCCTCCAGGTCGCGAAGCATATCCAGGAGACGTGTTCTATCTGCACTCTCGCTTGCTAGAACGGGCTGCTAAATTGAGCGATGATTTGGGCGAAGGTAGCATGACAGCTTTGCCAATTATCGAAACCCAAGCTGGTGACGTTTCTGCTTACATTCCTACCAACGTAATTTCGATTACCGACGGTCAAATCTTCCTTTCTTCTGACTTGTTCAACGCTGGTTTGCGTCCAGCAGTAAACCCCGGTATCTCGGTATCGCGGGTAGGTTCTGCGGCTCAAACTAAGGCAATGAAAAAAGTAGCCGGTAAGGTGAAATTGGAATTGGCACAGTTTGAAGAATTGGCAGCATTTTCTCAGTTTGCTTCGGACTTGGATAAAGCTACTCAAAACCAATTGGCCCGCGGTCAACGGTTGCGCGAACTGTTGAAACAAGGACAAAGTTCTCCTTTGCCGATGAACGAACAAGTTGCTATCATCTATGCTGGGATTAACGGCTACATGGATGACATTCCCGTAGAAAAAGTCAGCAAGTTTACTGTTGGTTTGCGCGATTATTTGCGGAATACTAAGCCGAAGTACGGTGAAATTGTTCAAGGTGGTAAGGCTCTGACTGATGAAGCTGAGAGTTTGCTGAAAGAAGGCATTACTGAATTCAAGCAAAGTTTCTTAGTTTCTGCGTAATTAGTCTTTAGTCATCAGTCATTAGTCATTAGTTAAGTTTCGATCCCCCCTAGCCCCCCTTATTAAGGGGGGGACAAGAGTGTTCAAAGTCTCCCGACTATCAGGGAGAGAATGGAAGCATTCAAAGTCCCCTTTAAGAAAGGAGAAACTAGAAGCACTCAAAGTCCCCCTTCTTAAGGGGGATTTAGGGGGATCGAGACTTCGAGACAAACGAGAGAGGCAGAAGGTTTCAGTCTTACAGTTGATACAAATCGGCTATGCCATGTCCCTACCGTAGCTAAACTTAAAAATTGATGGCTGGGAACTAAGAACTTAGAAATAAAGGCTAAGAAAAAAGGAGAAACTTATGGCAAATCTGAAAACTATTCGCGATCGCATTAAGTCGGTCAAGAACACTAAAAAGATTACAGAAGCAATGCGCTTGGTGGCTGCGGCAAAGGTGCGCCGCGCTCAAGAACAGGTTACTGCAACTCGGCCTTTTGCCGATCGCCTCGCAGAAGTATTGTACGGTTTGGCGGAACGATTGCAGTTTGAAAACCTGGATTTGCCGCTGTTGAAGAAACGCGAAGTTAAGACTGTGGGACTTTTGGTCGTTTCGGGCGATCGGGGTTTGTGCGGCGGCTACAACGGAAACATCATCAAGTACGCCGAAAATCGCGCCAAGGAACTGAAAGCCGAAGGCGTAGAGTACAAATATATCTTGGTAGGACGGAAAGCTACTCAGTATTTCCAGCGCCGGGAACAACCAATTGATGCGACTTACACTAACTTGGAACAAATTCCAACAGCACCGGAAGCAGCGATGATTGCTGACGAATTGTTGTCGCTATTCCTATCAGGAACTGTGGATAGAATTGAGTTGGTTTACACCAAGTTTGTGTCGCTAATTAGTTCTCGTCCAGTGATTCAAACCTTGCTACCTCTTGACCCCCAAGGTTTTGAAGTGCAAGACGATGAAATCTTCCGCTTGACTACCAAAGGCGGAGAGTTTCAAGTATCGCGCGAAAAGGTTTCTGCACCTACTAAGAAGAGTTTGCCCCGCGACATGATTTTTGAGCAAGATCCAGCGCAAATTTTGGATGCTCTTTTGCCATTGTATTTGAACAACCAATTGCTGCGGGCTTTGCAAGAGTCTGCGGCGAGTGAGTTGGCTGCGCGGATGACGGCGATGAATAATGCTAGTGAGAATGCTAGCGATTTGATTGGTAGTTTGACGCTGACTTATAACAAGGCGCGGCAAGCGGCAATTACTCAGGAAATCCTGGAAGTTTGCGGCGGTGCTGAGGCTTTGAATGGTTAGGTTAGGGTTGACAATTTGTTGATTTTATGCTAGGCGTCTGGGGGAACTCAGGCGCTTTTTTTTAAGATGATTCGGCGGTTGATTCGGCGGTTGATTCGGCGGTTGAAACCGCTTCTACACAAACGAAGTCCGCCTGCGCGGACTAAGAATAAGAAGGATATTTAAATTAGACTGTGTTCCCACGTTCTTCTAACCACCGCTGAAATGATTTCTGACTTTCTCCAGATGGTTTACCGAGAATGATATTTTTGACGCTAATATCTTCGTCAATATCAGGCCAGTGGATTCCCTGATTTTCACCAATAAATCGCCAATTATTGCGCTCGATCGGTGTACCATGCAATAGCCGAGGATACCAAGCTAAAGGAACAGAAATAGTACGACCATCGGATAGATCGACTGTCAGCGCATCATCTGTAAGAACTACCTGTTGCGCTTTCGGGATTTCTAACAATTCAACCATTAAAGAAGTCATTCCAACCTGCTAGCAACTGCTCTTGATTTTCTTCAACAATTTTTTGAAGGTTATTGATTTCTGTACGGCTGAAGCCCTTGTTATTTTGAAGGCGAACCGGACTAAGCCAAAACTTAGCTTCTTCTCGATCGCGCTCAACGTGAACGTGTGGTGGTTCATCCCGATCGCCCGCATAGCAAAAGAAACGGTATGGGCCGACGCGGAGTAACGTAGGCATTCAGGCTTATTGATGGCAAAATTACTTCTCTATTTTAACCGATGCACGAGCTTTCATCTCTGATATAGTCGAATTATTGAACCTGATTGTGCGATCGTCTTTAAAAAAATGACTAAAAAAATCTGGATTGTCTACAAAACCGAAAGCATGAGTTCTCCCGGCTGGGAAGAACGTCAGCTCATGCCGAGGGGTAGTTTAACTAATATACTTTGGGAGAATTGGACTTGGGAAAAAAATCCAGAAATTCCTCAAGTAGGGGACAAAACTCGCGATTACGAGAATCTATCTGAGCCTGGTAATGGAGTTACTCACGGGAAAGATGGAGACTGGGTAGTTACTCGCGTTCAGCAGTTTTCTGCTTTGGATACTGAGGAACGCATTGTGGTTTGTTACTGTTCTTACCAACCTGTCGCATCTGATTGGGAAGCCCTAACACAAAGCGAGTCTGTCAATGAAATGCTAGCAACTGTCGAGTAATAGTAAAATACGATCGCCTATTCCTGCACAATTTCCACCAAATCTTCAATCATTACATCAAAGGTGCGAGCCAATTTGTGTATGGAAATGAAATCAATAGTTGACACTCCCGGACAGCGGGCGTAGTGTCTGACGGTGCTGTAAATGACTCCCGATCGCTCTGAAACCTCTTTTAGCGTCCAACCTTTCTCAGCAGCAAATTCCCTGACTTTTAGTCTGACTAAACCCATACTTGACAAGTGATGGTGTACCATCATAGAATATTTTTATCGGAAAAGGCGATCGCCTAATCTTGGACAATCTCATACAAATCTTCGACCATCACGTCAAAAGTCCTCGCCAACTTGTCTAAGGCTGTGACGTCAATTGTTGCTAATCCGGGCGATCGGGCATAGGTTCTGAGCGTACTGTAGACTACCCCCGATCGCTCAGAAACCTCTTTGATCGTCCAGCCTTTCTCAGCAGCAAATTCTTTAACTCGTAATCTAATTAAGCCCATAAGCTATTGAAACCTGACTAATATCAGTCACAAAATTATACTACAAAACGCGATCGGCTACTCTTTGACGACCTCAACCAAATCTTCCACCATCACGTCAAAAGTACGTGCCAACTTGAGCAAACAAGTAAAATCAACCATTGCCATTCCTGGAGAACGCGAATAGGTGCTGAGGGTGCTGTAGTTGACTCCCGATCGGTCAGAAACCTCTTTGATCGTCCAGCCTTTCTCACCAGCAAATTCTCTAACCCGCAATCTAATTAAACCCATTGACAGACCACTAGATATAGTATATTATAATTTTATCGTAAAAAGCGATCGCCCCAACGTCTGCAAAACTTAAAGACGATCGCCTATCCAAATCAAAGTCTCCTAGGAATCAATCACACAGAAATCAATTCCACAGCAAATTAATCACATAGGACACTAGCAAATTAATCACATAGGACACTTAGCCACCATGTTAACAAAATTTTCGCGAAAATCAACCCCCAGAAACAGATTGAGCCGGTTTGTGACAAAAGAGGCGATCGCGCGGCTGCTAAAAATCAAGGTAGAACAAATATATCGCTTCGAGTGCTGGGCGCATATCCTGTACGTGCACGCCAAAGGGATGAGTCGGTTTGTGAGTTATGCCGACTTTCCGCCAGTGGTGGGAGTGGAATCGCCATCGGGTTTAGATTTTGGTTATTGGAAGCGGCGGATGGCGAGTCTGAAGGAGAGATACGCGCCGGATTTTTGGGTGGATTTTTATGCGGATAAATTTCGAGAGGCGGTTTCTGTTGCTGAATTGTTGGAGTGGGGGGAGTTGGTGGGGGTGGTTAAATTGATGTTAAGTGCGATCGCCCTAGAGTCGCTGCGAAAGGTTTACGCACAAGAGAAATCTCTGCTGGAACATTTCTAAATGCTGTCTGAACTCTTGTCCCCCCCTTGTTAAGGGGGGCTAGGGGGGATCTGAGATCTGTTAAAAAACCCGGTTTCTTTGCTGTGCGTAACTCCCATAAACTCCAGTCCCCTCCTGTAGGGGCGGTGCCCCCGTGCCCGCCCGCTAGGGTTCTGCCACAAATATTCAAAAAATTGGTTCAAGCTCGACAGCAACAGTTATAATCTCTCCATGTGCTTCCATATCTATCCCTCGTTAAGCCCATGAGTAACCTTTCAAACACCCCAGGCGATCGCGCTCCCTTAGCCCAATTCTTAGCCCAAGTCAGAAACGCAGGCAATGAGGGGGCGAAGGTTCGGCTATTCTTTGAATGGGCAGAGAAATTTTGCGATCGCGTTGGTGAAGGATAGCAAGAAGGCGGTTCTAGGACTTATCACAGAAGTCAGAAGGCAAATTCAATAATTGCATTTTACTTATGACTCCAAAACCGCTATAATCTCTTAAGAATATGTTTTTTCACTAAGTAAGATGGTAGTGTTTTCACTGTCTTGCGATCGCCAATATAATTATCAATTTCCCAAAAAACGATTAGATATTATGTCCAATAAACCCATTCAAAAAATTCTTTTCGGAAGCCCCGGAACCGGAAAAAGTTATAGAGTCAAAAATGAAATAATTCCTAACCATTTGAATATAACTGATCAATCAAATATTATTACAACTGTCTTTCATCCAGAATACACCTATGGCGATTTTATGGGTAAGTTGATGCCACTTACCGATGATAATCAGAAAGTCTCATACAGATTCTATACAGGACATTTTTTGAAAGCCCTTGGAAGAGCTTATACAAACATCATAAGCGCTCATCGAGATTATGAGTCAGCAAAAGAAAAGGTAAAAGATGACTACAGGCAGAGGCTAAGAGATGCTCGTGAATTAGCATCAGGTGCTAAATTGAACTCAAGTCAAACAGAGGAACTAACTAGATTAAAGGACTTAGTTGAAAAACCAACCCCCAACAATGTTGCATTAGTAATTGATGAATTAAATAGGGGAAATTCAGCAGCTATATTTGGTACAGTATTCCAATTACTTGATAGAGCTAAAGATGGGTGGTCAGAGTATCCGATTACCATTTCCGATATTGAAACTATTGGACTTTTAAAAGAAGCAGGTTTTTCAACATTCTATACAACGGAGAGTGGATCTTCAGAAAAGAAATACAAATCTCAAGGAACAGAGTGTAAGCAAAACGAATATAATGAGGCTCTGGAATTGGTTTTTGATGACTTAGAAGAAGATGAAAAAGTTAGTTTGCTAGAGAACAAAATAAAACTTCCGCCAAATTTATCTATTTTGGCTACTATGAATACATCTGATAACTCTATCTACTTCATGGATAGTGCCTTTAAACGTCGTTGGGATTGGGAGTTTGTAAATATTGAGGATGACAACCAAAGAGACGTAGTATCGAGCAGAAGAGTAAAACTTTACAACAATGATACTTGTGCATGGAATGATTTTGTTGATAAGTTAAATGAATTCATCCGCAGTCATTACAAAACAGTCAGGAAAATTGAGGATAAACAGATTGGTTACTTCTTTATTAATGAAGAAATTATAACGGAAGAACACATCAAAAATAAATTGATGTTCTTTATCTGGGATAGTGTTTTTAGTAACAATCGTAAGCCTTTGACTAAACTTTTGGGAATGACTGAAAGAGAAAGAGATTTAGTTACATTTGGACAGTTTACCCAAAAAGATGTTGTTCAAAAATTTGTTAAAAAAGTAATTGATTTTGTAAATGTTTGACCTCAGTAAAATAGATATCATTAAAACCGATCAAGAACGTGGCAACAGTAGCTATTCGTTCGTCGGTCTTCAGAGAAATAAGGAAACTGATCGGTTAGAGTTTTGGCTTCCGTTAGGATTCGATGATTTTGATCATACAGATTTTAACCTAGTCAAAGGTTTCTTCTTCAAGATGTACCGAACGTTCAAAACGTATCTGCAAAGAAAACAGAATGATATGCAGAGCAAAGACATAACTATTGATAGAGACGGAATTATTGAAAATGAAAACGGATTTAGTTTTATTAATGAAAATAATGAACAGGTAGTTTTTTATGGCAAACTAAATTCGTTAGATAAAATAATTGAGGGGTATGATGAATTGCGAATTTCGTCTTTAGAAAAAAAACAAATGAGAAGCCCCGAAATTGACTACTCAAAGATTCATCGGTATATGCACCAAGCTATCTATCTTGATAAGGATGTGATTTATATTGACGAAATGAATATTGCTAAAAATATTTTAATCAAAGAAAGTCCGCCAATTTTACAACTTTTTTGTTTTATTTACACCGAAATCAAAAGAGAGTTGGAAGAATTAGAAAATATTTCCGATAGGGCTGCCGAGCTTGCCGAGGAGTTTAAAGAAAACTATTTGCAACCTAACAGTAGTTTATTTGGCGAAGATACATTTGCCGAAACCGTAGATATTTTGAGGGAAACACTAGAAGATATTGACACTAAAACAGCCTATAAAGATGATGATTATTGGCATTTTTTTGAAGCAGTAGAGGCATTTTTATACGGAGAGCGACAAGAAGATAATAAAGGTATTTACTGGGGTTTTAGCAGTTTCTATGATATATGGGAGGATATGTGCCAAACTTATGTGCTCAATACACCTGAATATAAAAAAAGAGCAATGTTTGCAGATATTGGAGGATATCTTGAACAATTCCCAAATGAATACCCCATTAATCCATTTGAATTGAAATTAAATAAGTTTACAAGAGTACGTTACTTGCGTCCTGATTTAGTATTGAAAGAGAAAGAAAACCAAATAGAGAAGTTTTATGAAGCCACTTCAATAGGTTTGCAAGAAGGCAAGCCAGCCTCTCGAGTAAGACCGGTAAAGCTTTCCCTAAAAATAAGTTATCCAGAAATCTTCGATAAATATATGAAACTTTCTCGGAGTGAACCAAATAAACCAAGTACGGTAAATATTCGACCTAGATATATGTTTAATGAAGATTTAGAATTTTTTAAAGAATTTTTCAAGCAAACTGTTGGCTCCTCTATTAAAATTATCGACTACAAGTATATGCGTATTTGGGATTATGAAAGGTACTCACCAAACTATATTGATAATAATGGTGAGAACAAAGTAAAAGATGATATACAGAAACAGTTAGTCTATGAATGGTCGGTACAGCAGAATTGGGAGGTAAAAACTGAAAGTGAGTTTTGGATACCTTATTTCTCTAATGATCCGTTAGAGTTTGAAAAGAGACATCCAGTAGATAATACTTACTTTAACAAAAGCCAGATTAAACTGGTGAAAATTAATTTCAAAACACTTCAAGATTTTTATATTAAGCAAGGATTGGTATGATTAAACATAATTCTGCGAGTAGTGTTATCAGTATTTTTAATCCAGTTGTTTCACTAAATCCGCAAGTTCGGCAAATAGTGAATGAAGAGTTTATTTATCCAATTTTAGATAATTTTTTCAAAGATAAAGGAGGGATTAATTCTTATGAAGAGTTAGATCCTGATAAGATTCAAACTGAAATTGAGTTTAAAAAAAAGGACACCATAGAAAGCTATGTAAAATCCTATGTTTACAAAGAAGTGATGAATACAATAAGTAAAAATGATGATGGTACGATAAATTTCAAGCCCAGATATGTTGTTTCTTTTGACCAAGACTTAACAAACTTTCAAGAAGAAATGGGTGTCAAATATGGTGAATTGAGACTAGGAAACGAGGCTATTTTATATTTTATTTATATTGATTTACAGGAACTTATACGATTTATCAAGAATATTCCAATTGATGTAAAATAATGTGACACAAACCAAGGAAAATATAGCGAGTGAAATTGACCCCATATAGCGATAAATTATCGAATATGTTACACTTATGTGTAGAGAAGAGAAAGGGAGTCAAACAAAATGACAACTATCCAATCAATGACAACTGCAATAACATCCCTTTATGAACAGGATTTTTATCTGTGGTTACAGACAAATATCAACTTATTAAAAGAGGGAAAGTTTGCGGAAATAGATTTAGAGAACTTATTAGAGGAACTGGAAAGTATGGGGAAAAGCGATAAAAATGCTTTAAAAAGTAATTTGAGGGTACTTTTAATGCACTTAATTAAGTATAAATATCAGCCAGAAAAACGAATAAATAGTTGGAATTACACCATTCTAGAACATCGTAAACGCATCCGAGATACCTTCAAAACCAGTCCGAGTTTATATCGTTTTTTTGAAGAGATTTTTAATGAATCCTATCAAGATGCCAGAGAACTAGCCGCAGGTGAAACCGGTTTATCTATTGCGATATTTCCCCCAGAGTCTCCATTTACTGAAGAAGAAGTTCTTAATCCTGATTTTTTACCGCCTGACAGCGATCTGCCTGAAAATCCTGAGAATATTGAATAATGGAATCAGATATCTTTCTCTGTACCGATCGCTTGCTAGCTTAAACTACATTATATAACCTTTCATCCCACATTCGCGACCCAAAAGTCTCCTCCAAGCGTTCCACCCGTTCTGAAATCAAATTGCTACAATATCTTTGAGACTCCTCAGTCCGCGTAGGCGGACTTCGTTTGTATAGCCCCGAATTCTATTCGGCGGGCTTAACATTAACTTCGTTTGTATAGCCCCGAATTCTATTCGGCGGGCTTAACATTAACTTCGTTTGTATAGCCCCGAATTCTATTCGGTGGTCTTATACCAATTTTTTATGAGGCTGCATAGAATCTGATCCCCCCTAGCCCCCCTTAATAAGGGGGGGACAAGATTCTTCTCTTTCGTCCCCCTTCTTAAGGGGGATGCGAGGGGGATCTAGATCTGTGCAACGACCCATTAAATTGGTATTAAAATTAAAAATGAATGTTTAATCCAGATTTAATATCCCACCATTCTCGGAGCAAAGCGCCATGTCAGATGACTTTTCCCTAGATGAGCTTTTAATCAAAAGTTACGACGCCTTCAAAGACGCAGAAAATGATGTGGGACAGTGCAATGTTTTAGTCATCGGCAAAACCGGTGTCGGCAAAAGTACCCTGATTAATGCAGTTTTTCGCCAGCGTTTAGCAGAAACCGGAGTCGGCCGCCCCGTCACTCACGGTATCCGCCAATACACAAAACCGAATTGCCCGATCGCAGTTTACGACACTCCTGGACTCGAACTCAACGCCGAACAAATTAAAATAATTCAATTAAACGTTGCTAAACTGATTGAAGACCAGAGACTCCTGCACCCCAAAGAACACATTCACGTCATCTGGTACTGCATCAATCACGGCGCAAATCGCATAGAATCCGTCGAGGAAGGCTGGCTAAGAGAAATGGAAATCATGGATGTACCAGTTATTTTAGTGCTGACTCAAACTACATCGAAAAAACCGAGCGAGTTTTTCAAGCAACTGGAACACATGAATTTGCCAGTCAGTCAAGTTATCCCCGTCATGGCGGAACCGGAAGAAATTGATGAGGATTATACAGTAAAATCTCACGGTTTAGACAAGTTGGTCGATGCAACTTTTCAACTGCTACCGGAAGTAGCAAAAAAAGCCTTTGTCAAAGAACAAATTGCGAATATTTCACTTAAATCTGACATGGCATTTAAATATTTAAGTGCCTATGTTGCAGGTTCTGCGATTATCGGTGCAACTCCTGTACCGTTTGCTGATGCACCAATTTTGATGACGATGCAAACGGCAATGATTGCGAATATTACTGTGATTTTTGGAATGCCCTTTGATAAGGGATTTATCTCGGCGATGCTGTCGGCAATTAGCGGTGCTGGTGGGGTGACTGCTGTTGGTAGAAGTATTGTGACTAATTTGATTAAAATGATTCCGGGTGCTGGTACAATTGTGGGTGGAGCTATCTCCGGTGCAACGGCGGCTACTCTCACCCTTGCTCTCGGTTTGGCTTACATTGAAGTGCTGAAAGCTTATATGAAATCTCAAATTAATGGGGAAACACTTTCTTTGCAGCAGTTAACAAAGATGTTTGTGGATTTGTATAAGGATTATGCTTCGTCGGGGCGCAAAACTTTGAAGGATGATAATCGGAATCAACCAAAACCTCCCAATCAAATTAATATTGATTAAATTGGGCATAGGGCATGGGCATAGGGCATAGGGCATGGGGCATGGGGCATGGGGCATGGGGCATGGGGTAATGGTTAATAGTTAGTGGTTACTTGTTAGTTATTTTTATAATAACCAATTCCCTATTACCAATTCCCAATTCCCAATTCCCAATTCCCAATTCCCAAAGATTGCTATAATATAATTTAATTCTGCAAAAGGGAGTAAATGGCTATGGTAAGGGCAGCCGTTTTATCAGAAAATGTTTCTCTAGAAGACTTTATAGCCAGTCCCCCCGACGATATGGAATGGGTGGATGGGCAAATCGCGGAGAAAAATGGCATGACAGTAAAACACAGTCGCATCCAATCCAGACTAGATTATTCTTGGAGAAGCTACAAAAATTCTAGCGGACAAGGTGGCGAAGTCTATACGGAGGTTCCTTGTCGTACTGACAGGCGAGTACGCCGTCCTGATGTAGCTTATCTGACTTCTGAACTTGTTGCTCAATATGGTGATGTTCCTACTTTTCCTCAAAGTCCGCTGTTAGTTGCTGAAATAGTTTCTCCGACTGATATTGCGGAAGATGTTTTTCTGAAAGCACAAGAGTATTTGGATTCTGGTTGTCTGGAAGTTTGGATTGTTTTTCCAGAAAGTCGGTGGATATTGATAATGACTCAAACTCAAAAATTAGCGTTTAATTCCGGTGACGTAATCAGCACTCAGTTAGTGTTGCTGGGTTTTAGTGTTGCTGTTGATGAGTTGTTGGGTTGAAGGCAAAAATTAGTTATCAATAAAAAATTCTAATATTTTGGATCGAAATGCTTGAGAAGATGGCAATTTTTTGCAGGATAAAGTTGATAAATCAGTTCACGATCGCACTCCCACTCTCATAAACCGGGTTTCGACTTCGCTCAACCAGCAGGGTTTTTACCGAATCTCAGGGCTGCAACCTGTGTATTTTCCTCCATCAAACCCGGTTTATGAGCACCTATGCCTCCTGGAGTATAAATTTTGTAAATTTGCACAAAGTCTCCAATGGCGGTAATATGTTGATTGCTTTGTTTGCAGATATAGCGTAAATTCCGATCGCAATTAAAACCCATAATCAAAATATGTCCAAGACTTACACTGTAGAATTACTCCACCAAGGCAGCACTCATACCGTAGAAGTGCCGGAAGATCAACCAATTCTGCAAACTGCGCTCGCTGCGGGGATTGATTTGCCCAATTCTTGCAATTCGGGGGTTTGTACTACTTGTGCTGCTAAGGTTGTTGAGGGTCAACTTAAGCAGGTTGATTGTATGGGCGTTAGTCCCGAACTTCAGGCTGAAGGTTATGTGTTACTTTGCGTTTCTTTTCCCCGATCGAACTTGAAGATAGAAACCGAAAAAGAAGATATTGTCTACGATCGCCAATTCGGGAAATCCTAGAATTAAGTTAAAATGGATACAACTACCGATCGCGGTATCACCATTATGGAATTACGGACAAGCCTATGACTACCCATTTCATTTCCGCAGAAGTCCACCTCCACGATACAGCCGAAGAACTCCACTCGGCGATCGAGATTGAACTGCAAAAGCACGGTGAACCCCTGCGCTGGGCTGTCACAGATGTTGATGTCGATCGCCAAAAAGCAGTCGTAGAAGGCTATGTCCTCCTAGAATCCCCCGTAGCACCATCCCCCGCAACAGCGTGATCCTCCGTCCTTTCACAGTGGTTTTGATAGTGCCAACAGGCGTTGGAGCGTCTATCGGGGGCTTTGCAGGGGATGCCCTACCTGTCGCTAGGGCGATCGCCCAAGTTTCAGATACGCTGATTACTCACCCCAATGTCCTCAACGGCGCTCAACTCTATTGGCCTATACCTAACGCTCTTTATGTCGAAGGCTATGGCCTTGACAAATTTGCACAAGGATGCTGGGGTCTACAACCAGTACATCAAAATCGCATTGGCTTAATCCTCGATCGCGGCATCGAACCAGACTTGCAGTTGCGCCACTTGCAAGCCGTTGATGCTGCTAGAGCTACCTTAGGTTTGAACATAACAGATTATGTTTTAACCGATGTTCCCCTGAATGTAGAATTGCGAATGTCGGAATCAGGGGCATCTTGGGGGACGATCGCCAATCCAGACAGTCTATTACGCGCAGCCGAAAAATTAATTAGCCAAGCAAAAGTAGAGGCGATCGCCGTTGTAGCGAGATTTCCCGACGACGAAGGCAGTCTCGCCCTCGCCAACTACCGCCACGGCAAAGGAGTTGACCCTCTCGCTGGCGCTGAAGCAGCGATCAGTCACCTCATTGTCAGAACATTTAAAATCCCCTGTGCTCACGCTCCAGCCCTGTTGCCGCTACCCCTCGATCCGCATCTGTCACCGCGATCGGCTGCTGAAGAAATCGGCTATACTTTTCTACCCTGCGTGCTCGCCGGGCTGAGCAAAGCCCCGCAGTTTGTCACCCTGGGTACACAAGAGAGAGACACAGACAAAAACAGAAAGCATACCCAATTACCAATTACCAATTACCAATTACCAATTACCAAAGATCGAGTCGATGCCGTGGTTATACCCGCCACAGCCTGCGGTGGCAGTGCTATCCTGAGTTTGAGCGGGCGATCGGCTGTACAAATCATTGCAGTCGCCGACAACAAAACCCAAATGCAAGTTCCTCCAGAAAAACTCGGAATCAAAGCTTTGCAGGTAAACTCATATTTAGAGGCGATCGGAGTATTGGTCGCTTTACGAGCAGGCATCACACCAGTTGCCTTGGGTGCAGACATTTCCCCCTTGCGGTGTTTGTCGGACTCAACTAAACAAATCTAAAATCTCAAATCTTAAATTTAAAATTGATTAAGTGGCAGAAAAAATCCCCGAAAATCCCGAATTTGAACCATTGACACGCACCCAAGTTTTAGTAGCAATGGGCGTGACAGCAATTATATTGCTGGCGGTAGCTAAATTGTGGTTACTATTTGGATCGGTATCGCTTTTGCCAGTCAAATTAATCGGAATTGACTTACTCAAAGGATGTGCGATCGGATTAGTCATTTCCGGCGGTAGTGCGATCGTTTATCACCTCTGGCCCGGTTATCGGCGCAGTGCCAACGTTTACCTAGAAGTAGTCCTCAAACCCTTATTTTGGCCAGATTTAATTTGGTTGGGATTGTTACCCGGACTTAGCGAAGAATTGCTATTTCGAGGCGTGATGATGTCGGCATTAGGATTAAATGCTACCGGTTTAATTTTATCCAGTTTTTGCTTTGGCATTTTGCACCTAGGAGGCATCGATCAGTGGCCCTACGCAGTTTGGGCAACTGCTGTGGGCTTGCTATTAGGCTACAGTTTTTTAGATACTGGAAACTTGTTAGTCCCAATTTTAGCTCATATTTGTACAAATCTGATTTCAAGCTGTGTTTGGAAGTGGGAAAACCAAACAACCAATCGATTTTAAAATTGTGTAACAGGCCCTCCAGCCTGTTCACAGCTTGGTTTTTACGAGGTATCTTATTTAACCGTTAACATAATAATTGCGCGTTCCCTTCGCATTCATCGCTTCTCCCAGTCGGTTTAACCCATAGACGTAAGCAGCAGTTCTCATACAAACTGATAACTCCTGAGCTATTTTCCAGATAGCCTCAGTTTCTTCCACCATTTTATGCTTCAAGCGCTGATTAACTTCCTCCAGACTCCAATAAAGTCCGCTACGGTTTTGCACCCACTCAAAGTAACTAACCGTTACGCCTCCAGCATTGACTAAAATATCAGGAATTACCTGAATTCCCCTGGCTTCTAAAATCAAATCAGCAGCGGAATCAATGGGACCATTAGCTACTTCAAAAATAAACTTAGCCTGAATGCTATCAACATTTGCTTCGGTGATTTGATTTTCCAAAGCCGCGGGAATCAACACATCTACATCTAAAGCTAAAATTTGCTGATTAGTCAAAATTTCGTGTTCGACAATATTGCAAACAGACCCTTCACAATAAATAGCTTTGATACCTTTATTCGAGTCTTTAAAACTGCGAATGCTGGGAATATCCAAACCTTGTGTAGCATAAATCCCCCCTTGGGAATCGCTAACTGCCACAACTTTGTAACCTGCTTTCCAGAGTAGTTCTGCTATTTCTGCACCGGCATTGCCAAAACCTTGTACTGCTACAGTGGTATTTTGAGGAAGTAACTCACATTTTCCCAGAATATTTTCTAATACAAAAAAAGCCCCGGTTGCGGTAGCCGTATCTCTACCTAAACTACCACCAATTGTTACGGGTTTACCAGTGACAACCGCTGGACAAAGTTGCCGTTTGATGGTATTATATTGATCCATCATCCAACCCATAATCATGGGATTTGTGTAAACATCAGGTGCGGGAATATCGATATCTGGACCAATGAAATCGGCGATCGCATCCACATAGCCGCGGCTCAATCTTTCCAATTCCAGTTTAGACAATTCCTTGGGATTTACAGTAATTCCTCCCTTGGCGCCTCCAAAGGGCAAGTTCAAAACTGCACATTTAAAAGTCATCCAAAATGCTAAGGATTGCACTTCGTCCAGGGATACTTTGGGATGGTAGCGCACTCCTCCTTTGGACGGGCCTCTGGTATTGTCGTAGCGCACTCGATAACCTTGAAAAATTCGCAGAGAACCATCGTCCATCCGCACGGGAATTGATACAATTAAACTAGATTTGGGATATTTGAGCCGTTCGATCGTATCCTCGGAAAGGGATACATATTTTAAGGCTCGTTCTAATCGGCGGCTGGCATCAGTAAACAATGATTCAGACATAATTAAGAAGGAAGAAGGAATCGGAAATTCGGAAGCAGATTTGCTCAGCAATTTAACTTAATAATACTTATATACACTGACAACAGTCAACAGCTTTGTCTCGATCGACTATCTGCCATCGGCAACCACAAATTAAGCATTTAGACTTACAATAGACAGTAATAGTGAACTCAAGGCAAAACTTGAGCTCGATCGCTTGAATCAAAGCCAGCCATTAGGGTAATTAAATTCTGACATCGATCGACTAATTAACTCACCTTCTTAACTAAATAATTATTATGGTTGGACTCCTAGCTGCCCTCTCTGCGTCGGCGGCGGGGGGTATGAGAATTGCCATGCCCCTGCTGTTAATTGGTTTGTTACGCATCGATAAACTTTGGTCAGAAATACCTCTATTGTCGGGGCTTCACCCCCAAGTGGTGATAGCAATTTTGGTGAGTTGGTCGCTATTAGAATTATTTGCTTCTAAAACCTTTGTGGGACAGCGGGTGTTGCAAATTGTGCAAGTTATTTTCAGCCCCATTGTAGGAGCAATTATGGCAATTGCGATCGCTCAGGTAAGTTCCATCGACGAACTTGTTGCCCACCCTTGGATGCTGTGGATTATTGGTGTTGTCGGAGGTTTGTTGGCTTTAGTGCTGCAACTGGTGCAAGCAGGATGGCTTTATCGGCTGAAGGTGTTGCCGATGTGGCTGATTTTTGTTCAAGACGCTTTGTGTATTGCTTTGGTGTTATTTGCCTTCGATGCGCCGCGGCAAGGGGGATTGATTGCGATGCTGCTGCTGTGGCTGGCAATTCGCAGTTCTAAAGAGTGGTATCGCTGGTACAGGAGTCAAGCAACACAGGGGTTATTAGGAAATCCCCGTCAAGGTAAACGCGATCCAGATTAATTTAATAATTGGTTATTAGTTATTAGTTATTGGTTATTGGTTATTGGTTATTAGTTATTAGTTAATTGCTACCAATACCCAATGCCCAATTCTCTCCCCCATCCCCCATCCCCCCTAGGGGGGAGAGCTAGCTCCGGTTCCCCTCCAGGGAGGGGCTAGGGGTGGGTATGATTCCCCATCGTCGGTCGTTTTCTTGAGAAACCGCCCAGGGGGTAGGGAGGGAGCTAGCTCCGGTTCCCCTCCAGGGAGGGGCTAGGGGTGGGTATGATTCCCCATCGTCGGTCGTTTTCTTGAGAAACCGCCCAGGGGGTAGGGAGGGAGCTAGCTCCGGTTCCCCTCCAGGGAGGGGCTAGGGGTGGGTATGATTGCCCATCATCGTTTTCTTGAGAAACAGCCCAGGGGGTAGGGAGGGAGCTAGCTCCGGTTCCCCTCCAGGGAGGGGCTAGGGGTGGGTATGATTCCCCATCGTCGGTCGTTTTCTTGAGAAACAGCCCAGGGGGTAGGGAGGGAGCTAGCTCCGGTTCCCCTCCTGGGAGGGGCTAGGGGTGGGTATGATTCCCCATCGTCGGTCGTTTTCTTGAGAAACCGCCCAGGGGGTAGGGAGGGAGCTAGCTCCGGTTCCCCTCCAGGGAGGGGCTAGGGGTGGGTATGATTCCCCATCGTCGGTCGTTTTCTTGAGAAACCGCCTTTAAAGTAAGCCGATCGAATGTAAAGGGCCGTGACCGGTAATTAACTCCAGCAAAAGTGCCATAAAACCAATCATCGCCACACGACCATTCCAGACTTCCGCCCCCGTAGTCAAACCCCATTCCCACTGCTCTTGAGGGTACATCTTCACTTTCTTAGAAGGGCGTACCACATCAGAGAACTTAACACTGGGAGATTCCAGCGACTCGATGACTAAATCAGCCAAAGCCTCAATAAACACCGGATGAGTATTTAGGGCCGGCACTCGGTAGAAATTTTGAATTCCCGACTCTTGGGCCAATTCTCGATACTCCATGTCAATTTCTTGCAGAGTTTCGATGTGCTCGGACACAAAACTAATCGGAACTACTAACAAATCTTCGACTCCATTAGCCGCCAGTTCGGTAATAGCATCTTCGGTGTAAGGCTTGAGCCATTCCACCGGGCCGACCCGACTTTGATAGGCGAGAGTGTGTTCGTTCGATCGATTCAAATGCTCCATAATCAGACGAGTACAATCTTCTATCTCGCGCTGATAAGGGTCTCCAGCCTCTTCTACATAGCTGACAGGGACACCGTGGGCGCTAAAAAAGATATGAACTCGATCGGAATTAGGAATATGGTCTAATTCCTGGGCGATCAATTCAGACATTGCCTGAATGTAGCCTGGACGATGATACCAAGAAGGGATAGCGGTATATTCAATATCCTTGAGTTCTGGATCTTTTCCCCAGATTTCTTCTAGCTGTCGGAAACTAGAACCGCTGGTACTGATGGAAAATTGAGGATACAGTGGCAATATTGCCAACTGTTCGATCCCATCGCGCTTAATTTGGGCAATGGCCTCTTCGGTAAAAGGATGCCAGTAGCGCATCCCCACATAAACACGCGCATCTTTTCCCTTGGACTCCAAGAGCTTTTGCAGCGCTAGCCCTTGTTCGTCTGTGATGCGACGCAAAGGAGAGCCGCCCCCGATTTGGCGGTAGTTTGCCTGGGATTTCTGAAAACGCAGGGTTGAAATCAACCAGGCGAGTGGTTTCTGCAACCAGGGAAACGGCAGGCGAATAATTTCCGGGTCAGCGAACAAGTTGAACAGGAAAGGGCGGACATCCTCGATTTTATCGGGTCCGCCCAAGTTTAATAGCAATACTCCCACACGGCCCATAACGGTTACAGCTCTCTCATCGTCCAGTTCTGTTACTTATTTTATTGACATACTCACCGCTCTGTGAGGGCGGTGACTCTTGACAGTTGACGGGGATGTGCTACCGAGGCAGTCTTACCTTCCCTCTTTGTCCATTTAGAGTCGTGCCGATGCCCCATGCCGACTTTATAATATAACTTTATAATATCTTAAGTCGATAGCAACGTATACATAATTTTGACTTTGGCAATAATTGCTAAACTTTCTCCTTAGCTGGCGGGACAATACCAATTTTATTTAAACCTGCATCAATATCCCTAAGTAATTGAAAATCTGCTTCTGGCAAAAGGTTGACATCAGAGTGTTTTTCCAGAAAAGAAAATGCTTGCCGAAATTCACGAGAATTAGCTGCGACGGGACAATCAAAGTGACAGGGTATCACTCTTTCAAAATCCCAACTCGCCACTTGATGGACCCAATCGAGGGTTTCCTGGGGTGCGCGATTGAGAATCAAAGCTTGCAAAATCGGTGCGACAAACAATCGCCCTCCGGACCGCAAGGCCTCAAACGATCGCCCCCAATCCGCTTGCCACCTGAAGGGAAACAAGCCGAAATAGGCTCTGGCAGAACGTTCATGGGCTTTGAGTGCCCCTGCTAATACAGATGACCATGATGGCACTTCCAACACGCTAGGACGAAAATACATGGCAAATAGAGCTATTCTCTGCCACCCTTTGCGCCGATTTTCCTGAGTTTCTGCCACGGGTTCCGAGGCGCTTTCCTTGGCATGAAATAATAAGGGATAAGAGTCGAGTTGGACGATCGCCGGTGGATTTTCAGGGATCGAAACCACAGAATCTGTTACCATCAGCGTGCGCGATCGCCTGTGAAATAGCGCCACTTCCGCAAACCAACCTAAGCGAAGGTCGATCGGACCTAGAATCGCCACATCAAATTGATCCGCAAAAGGCGCTTTGCTGCTGTCAGGGGAAAGTACAAAGGTGCGTTTAGCGGGAAAACCCAGCCAACTCAGGGGTAAATTCAGCGGAAAACTCCAATGCTGCGGGGCGACAAACACCAGGGCGGTGGGAAAACACCTAGCAAAGGGGCCGACAAAAACCTTGTGTTCGATGCCAGAAATAGTTGTCAGCAGGATATACTTAACCTCACCATGTTCTGCCACCAACTCGTTGAGCAAGCGGATACATTCAGGAGTAGGTGCCACGGGGGCGTAGACGAGAAGGCCTTCGGGTTCGAGTTTAATCACCGTCATCCGAATCGGGACAACGACGTAGAAAATGCCCTGAAGTTGGTCAAAAGTCCAGATTGTGTCCTTAACGATTTCCTTGCGGATTGTCCGCCGCCTGCTGTAGGGATAGATGGGGACTAGGGGCCAAAAAGGCCAGGAAAAGTCCTTGGAATCAATCTGTTCTGATATTGGTGTATCTTCGCCTGCTGTCACGGAGAGACTCCTTCCAAATTGCTGTACGTGCGATCGAACTATAGCCGAAGCAAGAAGGAAGAAGGAAGCAGGAAGCAGGAAAATGCAATAAAAAGCAATGATTTAAGTAATTATAAACCTTTTTACTACAAACAACTTTCTCAAGTTTTAGGTAACTTGTCCTGATATAATCATAAGTTCGCAAAATTTATCAACTTAGTAGCTATGACACAAAACTACCGCATCACTCTTTTACCCGGAGACGGAATCGGTCCTGAAATTATCGCAGTAGCAGTAGATGTCCTAAAAATTGTCGGGAAACAATTAGACATCGGCTTTAAATTTCAAGAAGCTTTAATGGGAGGTGCTGCTATTGATGAAACAGGCAACCCACTCCCCGATGAAACCCTAGAAATTTGCCGCAACAGCGATGCTATATTATTAGCAGCCATCGGCGGTTACAAGTGGGATAATTTACCCCGCGAACAACGGCCAGAAACGGGACTTTTAGGGCTGCGTGCCGGATTAGGTTTGTTTGCTAATTTGCGTCCCGCGACTATTTTACCTCAATTAGTTGATGCTTCTTCTTTGAAAAAGGAAGTTGTCGAAGGTGTGGATATTATGGTGATCCGCGAATTGACTGGGGGCATTTATTTTGGGAAGCCGAAGGGTATTTTTCAAACGGAAACTGGGGAAAAACGCGGTGTCAATACCATGGCTTATACCGAGTCAGAGATCGATCGAATCGGGCGAGTAGCTTTTGAGACGGCGATGAAGCGTGGGAAAAGGCTGTGTTCCGTGGATAAAGCGAATGTTTTGGATGTTTCGCAACTGTGGCGCGATCGCATAATTGCCCTTTCCTCAGAATACCCTGATGTGGAACTTTCCCACCTCTACGTTGACAATGCAGCAATGCAGTTAATCCGGTGGCCAAAACAGTTCGATACAATTGTAACTGGCAATTTATTCGGTGACATTCTTTCTGATGCCGCAGCAATGTTAACTGGTAGTATTGGAATGCTACCTTCTGCTAGTTTGGGTGCCACAGGACCGGGAGTTTTTGAACCAGTTCACGGTTCTGCACCGGATATTGCGGGACAAGATAAAGCCAATCCGATCGCCCAAGTTTTGAGTGCAGCCATGATGTTACGATATGCTTTGAACCAACCGCAAGCCGCGACTAAGATTGAGCAAGCGGTGGTGGAAGTTTTGGACCGAGGTTATCGCACTGGTGATATCATGTCAGAAGGCATGAAACTTGTCGGTTGTCGGGCGATGAGCGATGCTTTGATGGAAGTTTTGTAAAGTCGATCGAATAATCTGGTAGGGGCATCGCCCGCCCCATTGGTGTCAACTTAAGCCTGAAAGCCTTGATAAATGTCGTTTTTACCATAGTCCAGATCCCCCTAAATCCCCACCCCCCCCTAGCCCCCCCACCCCCCCCTGCCCCCCCAAGGGGGGATGGGGGAAGGGGGACTTTGATCGGACTCTTGTCCCCCCCTTCTTAAGGGGGGCTAGGGGGGATCTGGATTTAAGAGTCAAACAGCAATCTCTGACTGGATTTGAGCTTAAGTTGACACCTATGCGCCCGCCCCTACAGGAATTGGGGTTTAATGTTCCGCAGTCAAAAGATGAAATTGCTCCGTATCAATCCGATTTGCTTGATACAAAATCTGAGCAATTTCCGAAAGCGCTAACACAGAATGGGCTCGATAACCATTCACCAGCAATTTATCTTTTACTCCCTGTTCGTGGTCAATCAAAACCACAATATCTTCCACATTCAACCCAGCAGATTGCAACTTAGCTGCACCTTCCATCACACTCTTGCCGCTAATCAAAATATCATCCACTACCACAATAGTTTCTCCAGCCTGAAAATGCCCCTCAATTAACTTCCCCGCACCATAAGTTTTCACCTCCTTGCGTGGGAAAATCATCGGGCGTTCCATCCGCAAAGCTAAACCCGTTGCTGTGGGTAAGGAACCATAGGGGATTCCCGCAATGCGATCGAATTTTAAGCCTTTGAGAATTTCTGCATAGGCGCTGACTATTTGGTGAAAAATTTGCGGAATTGAGATGATTTTTCGCAAGTCAATGTAATATGGAAATACTGCTCCTGATGCTTGTACGTGGTCGCCAAAAACTACGCAGCCAATATCATAAAGTTGCAAAATTAAATCCCGGTGAGGTTCTGGCTGTAAAAAGCAAACATCCGGTAGCCATAATTCGCAAGTAGGACTACCTGCGATCGCCCTTAGTCGCTGTTCGTTAATATTATCCCGCAATTTCTGAATTTCTAAGCGTGGGTCTTGACTGGCGAATAAACTAGGGGGGATTGGTAGCAATAAACCTTCACCATTCTTACTTAAACCGGCCGCCAGCAATTCTGCAAGGTCGTTTTGTTCTGTCAAGTCATTTTGTTCTGGGATGTCTCCTTCAACTAAAATTAGGCGTTCGGGAGCGGCTTGGCGAATCCGCGCTAACATATCCGGCATTACTCCTACTTGTAAACCGAGTTTTTCGGGGGTTCCCCAAGTCTGAGAAACTCGGACTAATTGCAGGTACAAAGGATTTTCTGGTGTTGGGTATTCTTGTAAAGCGGCGGCGGTGGGATTGGCAGTGGCACAAAGGACAAAAACAGTTTTGTTTGGATATAATAAAAAGGGCGCTACTTGGTCGAATCCTGCATAGGGACTCAAAGTAACAGCGTCAACTTGCCAGTCTTCAAATACGGTTTTGGCAAATACGGTGCTGGTGTTTAAATCGCAGTGTTTGGCATCTAAAATTACGGGAATGTGAGGAGGAATAATTGCTAATATTTGTTGCAGTAGTTCCCAGCCGGGAATGCCGAGAGTTTGGTAAAAACCTAGGGTGATTTTGCACGCACTAATTAAGTCTGCTGTTTGGTCGATCGCCCATTTAGCTTTTGCCAAGAAATCTGTGGTTATGGACAGTGTATCTGGGAAAGTTTCGGGTTGGGGGTCTAGGGTCAAATACAGCAAACTTTGATTGCTTTCAATGGCTGCTAACAGTTTGTCGCCGATTTTTTTTTGATTAATCATGGGGATTGGGGAATGATAATTAAACAATCAGAATGGGCTGTGAAAATTGGGATAGGAGTTTTGCGGAAGATATCGATCGCAGTTGAAGTTTAAATTGAGAATGTTTTAAAATTGTAGAATATTAATACCATGAAATCTCTAATTTTGGGTTCTGTTTCCTTTGGATTGATGCTTGGCCTAGTAACAACGACGATAGCAGCTAACCCCCAACAACTCAACCAGTTGCGGGAAACTAACCAGTGTCAAGGTTGCGATTTGAGAAGCGTTCCTTTACCGGAGGTGAATTTGGCAAATGCTGATTTGCAAGAGGCAGATTTGAGGGGGGCGAATCTGAGAGGGGCTAATTTAAGTGGGGCTTCTCTGAGTGGGGCTTCTCTGAGTGGGGCTTCTTTGCGACAGGCTAATTTACAAGGTGCAGATTTGACTGATGCTAATTTACAAGGTGCGGATTTGACGGGGGCTAATTTGGACAATGCTAAGCTCAAAGGTGCGACTTGGGTTGATGGTACTATTAAATAGGATGAGGGTGTGTTTGGAAACCCAGAACGCCCCTTAGCCCCCTTTAATTAGGGGGTGAAAAGAGTAGTCAATAGACAAAACAGAAAACTGGTTTGTAGTAAAGATTTTAGTCCTTAAAAAAAAGTAAATTGTAATGACAAATACGATCGCCTTTAAGACTTGGGACAATTTGCTACACACCTATGTTGACGATTTTGGCCGTGTGAATTATCGGCGCTGGAAAGCTGAGTCGGCGGATGTTTTGAGACAGTGGCTGGAAAGTTTGGCGGATGTGGACTTGGCTGCGGAGACAGATGCGGATGTGCGGCTGGCTTTGTGGCTGAATGTCTATAATGCGATCGCCATTGCTCAAGTTATTGAAGTATATCCGATCGCCTCCATCCGTCCCAAAGTTTTGGGAATTCCCAACTGGCTGAGCTTTTTGGATTTCTTCACCCGTTCAACTTGGACAATTGGGGGGAAAAAGTACAGTCTCAATCAAATCGAACACGGGATTTTGCGCCGGGATTTTGCGGAACCGCGCATCCATTTTGCCTTGGTTTGCGCTGCTGTGGGATGTCCGATGTTGCGTCGCGGGGCTTATTTCCGGGAGTCGGTACTAACTCAACTGGAAGCAGATGCTAAAGGTTTTATCAATAATCCTGATAAGGTGAAGTACGATGCTGGGAAAAAGACCCTTTATTTGAGTAAGATTTTTGATTGGTACGGTGAGGATTTTGTGAAGGTGGCGGGTTCGGTGGCTGGGTATGTGGGTGGTTATTTGGGCGCGGATGTGGCTGTGGGGGATGAATGTGCGATCGTTTTTTTGCCCTATGATTGGAATTTGAATCGGGTTGAGGATGGATTAAGATTAAATGAACCGCGAAGACGCTAAGGACGCGAAGGAAGAACCTCCCCCTGTCGCAAGGGGGGAAAGAAGAAGATGCAGTTATGACTTCGCGATCTTCGCGTCTTCGCGGTTATTTCAAATAATTAAAAACACTATAATGATTGATATCAAATCTGCTGTGCAACTTCCACAGGTGTCCCACCTTCCACCTACAATTACTCGATCGCTGACATATTGAAAGCTATCACCGCTCAAATCCTCTGGAATATACACCATGATTTCAGATCAATTTCGACGAGAATTGCGATCGCAAGCTAAACTCTGGGAAGCAGAAGGACTGATCGATACTTCATTGTACCAACAACTTGCCGATCGCTACCAATTCCACACCCTCGAAAGCGCCTCCCGCAACCGATTCCTGGGCATTCTCATCAGTCTCGGCAGCATTCTCCTCGCCCTAGGAGTCATCACGTTTGTAGCAGCAAACTGGCAAGTTTGGTCGCGAGAATCCAGAGTTGCACTGTTATTAAGTTTATTCGTAGCAGTGAATGCAGCAGGTTTCTATCTGTGGCGAATTCCCCCATCCCGCAGCAAAAACTCTAATCCAAATATACCCCTAATCAAAGGGCGAAACAAACTTTTAGGTGAAGGATTGTTGCTATTAGGAGCTCTGATTTTAGGAGCAAATATGGCACTGATGGCGCAAATGTTTCATATTGGCGGTTCTGCTTACGGACTTTTCCTCGCTTGGGGAATCGGCGTACTTGGAATGGCTTACAGTTTGCGGTTGACTTCCTTGGGCGTTTTGTCAGCACTTTTAGTTGGTTTAGGCTATTGGCTAGCTGTGTTAGATTGGTCTTCCAAAGTCGAGTTTTCTTGGCTGGAAATTTTGGTGCGACAAATGCCGATCGCCGCCAGTATCATGTTTATACCACTAGCTTATTGGTGTCGATCGCGTGCTATATTTGCCCTAGGTGCGATCGTCCTCGTTTTTTCCCTACAAGCTTCCATAGTCCAAGGGTTAAATCCAAGCTGGGGCGCTGCAATTTTTTGCGCCCTACCACCCGCTTTGTTGTGGGGATACGACGATGCAATGTGGCCGAATATAGACAGCAGAGTGTTTCAAGCTACCGCCCGCAGTTTAGCATTGATATTTTTGGCTGGTCTTTTTTACTTTTTTTCCTTCCACTGGCTGTGGCAAGATTCCCCCGCTCCTTCGCAAGTTCCCCTGGATTGGAGTGTTTTGACAAATGTCATTGTTTTCGGTGCTTTAACGGTGTTTGAGTGGCTGCATTTGGGACGTTTGGAACTGCGCCGACCAAAACAAAAAGGAGTGGATTTGACCACAGGTGCGATCGCCATTGCGATCGTCATCAGCGCCTTAATACCGTTTTACCATCTCAATGTTTCTCCTCTCCCCCAATTAGCAACTTTTCTGTTTAACGTTTTATTATTTCTGCTAGCGGTGGGTTTAATTCGAGAAGGTTTAGCACTAGGAAACCGCCGGAGTTTTTGGGGCGGGATGGTATTGGTAACTTTACAAATTATCAGCAGATTGTTTGAATACAATACAGAATTATTGCTGAAATCTTTTGTATTTGTGCTGTGTGGCATTGGTGTAATTGCCGCTGGCTTGTGGTTCGAGCGACACTTCGCCACCATCAAAGACGAATAAAAATCATTCATCTCTCTATCTTCTCTTCCTCTGCGGACTCTGCGTTCTCTGTGGTTTAATAATTCCCAAACAACCGTCAACAATATGAACACAAACAACATTGACTTATTAACTGAAAATCCAGAACAAACAAATTTGTTTCAGCTTCCCCCGGAAGCAAAACGTATTCCAGCGTGGCGAATGTGGATTCCTTTATTGCTCCAAATTGGACTAATTATCACCGTACCAGCTTCGGCAGTCTACACTTTTGTCACTGGTAAAACAGTGGTTTTGCAAACAGTACCGGCAGACCCTTACGATTTAATGCGCGGATATTACCAAGTTTTGAGTTATGATATTTCTCAGCAAAATAATCTCCAAAAATTACCGGGATGGAAAGAGTTACCAAGCGACAAACAACCTTGTCCATCCGGTGTTGTTTGCCCAGAATCAAAGAATTACAATGTCAAGTCGGGAACCAGTTTTTATGTGATTTTGGAATCGCCCAAAACCCAGACCAATGCTGGTCGTCCCCAAGCTTGGAAACCAGTCCGCGTTAGTTTAGAAAATCCCCCGAATTTACCTGCAAATCAAATCGCCATTCAGGGTAAATATAATGGCTGGCAGATGGAATATGGTTTGGAAACTTATTATATGCCAGAAAATGAAAGGGAAAAGGTCAATCAGGAGATTGGGGAAGCTCAAAGGGCACAGCGGGAATCTTTTGTGGTAGAAGTGAAGGTGGACAAAACAGGTCATGCAGTGCCTGTGAGTCTGTGGGTGCGACAGCGCAATTATCGCTTTTAGCTACGGGGTCGATCGACCGTTGTCACAAAAATTGAGTATTTATGCTGATTTGAGTGGGAATTACGGGCGATCGAGTCTTAAATTGCCGTAAGATATATAGACTTGTGCAAATCTTGCAAATTCAACAAGGGCACAAGTTCTGACTCTACTGGAGCTTCTCATGTTAGCCTCGCTAATCTCTTCCAGACGCATACTCAAAGCCCAACTACTCGAATTTTTAGGACTCCCTGACAATTGCCCAGACAAAACAGACCACCTCGTCAGCACAATTGTATCCGTGGTGGAGGTAAACCCAGCCGAACAAGAAAGATTTTGGGAGACATTCAAAAGTGAATTAGCCGTCGAGCCAGTAGAATTAGAAAAACTGCTCAAATGTTCCTCAAAAGAACGCCAACAATGGATTGAACAAGGCAAACTCCCTGTTTTAGAATATCGCACTTTCCTCAAATCAGGAATTCATTTAGAATATCCCGTTCACGACAGAAGATTCATCTTGACTCTCTCACAAACCGATATTAATAGTTGGCGAAAAGAACCAAAAGGGCAGATTCAGAATAATCGCAAAACAGCCACCCCAATCAGTCGAGAAAGCCAGCAAGAAAAGGCAGACTCGCGATTAGCTTTTAGTTCAGCTTGGTCAAAAATTATTGCCGACTGGGAAGAACAAGGTTCTGCTGAAATTTCTGCAACTTTCCAGCTAGCTTACTGGACAGTCTGGGCTTCGCGGTGGGCCAAAGAAAATCAGCTTAACAGCGCCAAAGCTATTGAAGATAACGAAATTTACGAAATTAATCGGCAGCAATGGTATCAGCGCAAAAATCAAGCAGTCAAGGTACTGATTGAAATGCCTTATGCTATGCTCTACTTTTATCGTCCCCACGATGCTGACAAATTGTATCTCGAACTTTGTGACGACCACCAGGAAATGATGAAAGATGATTACTGTTGGGACAAGTGGGATTTTTTCTATCAAAACCGCAAACTTGTAAATAAGTGTCGCGACTGCGTTTACTGCGAAACCAAAGATTATTATTCCCTTTATTATCTGGAAATCAAGAGTGACAAATTTCCTGATTTTAGTTTTTCTTACCACACGCCGTACACCATTGGTAGAAAGTTTTTGCCACATCCAGAAACCATACCGTATGTAGATCACGTAGAACAGGATGGTATTTTTCGCTTCGGGAGGCCGCTGCTGGAACAGGAGAAACTGATTCATACTGAAGAGGATGTATTGCTCAAGTTTGACGCAGCTTTAGCAGAAGCAAGAAAGTTTATTTAGTGATTATAGAACTTACGCACAGCATCTACATATAGATTTTTGTAGCGGCTGTGCGTCAGCCTTAATTAATTGAGAACAATCGATGATTTTTTGAATTTAAATCCATCAAAATTTACTACTAACGTACACCAACAATCTCCTAAACCCCCCCCTACAGGCTGGTTGATGAACTTTTTAACTTAAATTCGTCAAATTTTACCACTTCTGATTCTGGTTTTCTGGTATCAAAATAGTAGCTAGTCACAACACCATCACCGGTATCAAAAATACTGAAAACTGTAATATCATTACTGTCAATATATGGCAGTTGTTTGCCATCTGCTAATAGCGGCGCAATTGTTGGGATCGCAGGATTTAAACCGTTGGGATCTCCTGTTGCACTGTAATCTTCATCATAGGCTGGTGGCACGAATCTGCGTTTTTCGCCGAAGAAAGCGCCATAACTGTTGCCAACATTAGAAGTCTCTAAAAAGTGCATTCCGCTGGCACTGACAAACCGATTCCACAGGTGGGAATGTCCGTACAATACTAACTGTACTTTGGCTTTTTCTAGCAGCGGAATAACATCTCTAATAATATAATCTTGTTTTTTTGGGTACTCGTAACGTATCATCTTAATTGTACCTTCTGCATCGCGATCGATTATTTGCACTGGGTCAGTATAAGCAGGTACAATATTATCGCCTAGAGAATGGGGCGGGTGATGAAACATCACAAATTTATATTTTGCTTGTTGGAATTCGGGGCTATTTAACTCTTTTTGCAGCCAATTATATTGAGGGCTACCCTTGACAATAGGCTCAAAAATATGCTGTCCATAGCCCCATTTTTCAAAATTATTAAAATCTTCGTTACGTTCCCGATATCTGCCTTTCGCAGCGGGGTCTAGGTTGGGAGTTCGCCAGATATTCGTAATATACAAAGTCACTAGCCGCACGTCACCAAAAGTCACAGCATAGTAATTTTTGTCACCGGGAAGAGTGAAAATTTCCCTATAGGTATCGTTATTAAAAGTATGGTTTTTTAGCCAAGTATCTTTGTCTTTTACGGCTGACTTTTCAGCTTGGGATTGGTAGATTTTCTCGGCAGCAGCGCGCGGAAAAGGATCGTTGAATTGGTCGTTGAGTTTGCTAACTGTTGAAAATCGGCCCATAATTTCATGGTTGCCAATGGCGGGAAATAAAGGTGCGTGTTGAATCAGTTCGCCGCCGGTGTATATTGTTTGGGTGCCGTTTTTGTCGAGTTGAGAGAAGCCGCGCCCTTGCAAACAGGGAAAGAAAGCGCGGCCGCGGACGTCATCGAACCATTCAGAAGCGCGATCGGCTATATTAACTAAATCGCCCGCCATGAAAACGGCATCAACTTTGCCAATTGTTTCAGCTACTTTTTGGAGATTTGCTGCTGTCATTGGCATCAGTTGATGATCGGAAGTCAGGAGAATTTGGAGGGGAGTCCCTACTATTGGTGTTGGTGAAAGGGTGAAAATTTTGCTGCTGACTGATTGGTTGTCTACTCTTTCACTGGTCACTAAATAAGGAATGGTAACACCGGGAATTAAATTGGTAACTTTTGCTTCATGACGCCAGATATCGCGAACAATTGAATTGTTATCAACAATGCCACGTTTATGAATATCTGAAATGTAGGAGTCTTTGTCTTCGCGAGTGCGACTTAGTTTGGTGGTAGTTGCAATCGCACTTTGATTCAATTCTTCGCCATAAATGACTTTGTTGCTAATACCTGGAAATTCGGTAAACCAGACAACTCGCAAGGAGTTTGCTGTTGGGAGTTGCAGAAATGGATCGGTTAAAAGTTGGGGTTGGTCTAGGTAAGATTTCATAATTAAACCAAACAATAGGACAATTAAAAGCAAGATAGAAAAAAACCAAGGGTTACGAGGGTAATTAGCAGGATTTTCTAAGTCGTCGGGTAGGGGTATCAACATCAGGAAGAAGGAAGAGAAAAATTAATTGAGATTTGAGATTTTTAATTTTAGGCGACTAAGGTTATCGAAAATTTAAGAATCGAATGCAATCTTCTTTCTTTTTTTTCCTTCTCTTACTCCGCGGCCTCTGCGAACTCTGCGGTTAATTAAAAAATATTCATAAAAGAAATAGAACTGCCATAACTAAGATTTTTTAAGATTAAAATCTAGCGCCACACAGTTTAGCATAGGAAGGTCAAAAGGAGATTCGATCGCGATCGCCAAAAAGAACCAAATATATCACTTCCACGGACCGATCGCGATCGCTCTAGGAAATTCAGCGTTAAGATTAAGATAGAATGAGTGACTAATTAGCTGCGAATTCAAGTTCTCGATCAACAGAAGTATGCAAAACCAGACTGACAATGGTTTCAACAATAATTTAGTCGATCGCACCTTTGCTAGTTCAGCAATACCCGATCCGGCAGAATGGGTAAACGAACATCACTTTCTGGCGAATTTTGCCCATCAACTCTCCCATCTCCAACAAAATTTCTCGGATGGGGGCTGGGAAATCGGCGATACTGGCGAGCCCGGTGAGAGTCAATTAGCTATCGACATCAAGATTAGAGAAATATTAAAAGCTAGTTTTAGCGACGACTACTGGCAGTACGTTGAAGGTTTATTTTGATATTAGGCATAGGGCATAGGGCATAGGGCATAGGGCATAGGGCATAGGGCATAGGGCATAGGGCATAGGGCATAGGGCATAGGGCATAGGGCATAGGGCATAGGTGATTCCTTTCCCTTTTTTTATGGCTAGGGCGGATCGATAGGAATTATCGTCGATCGCAAAAAACCAGCACTTTCCTCCGGTAAAGCAGTATTGATAAACATTCCGCTACCCAACTCAAACCCAGCTTGCTTAGAAACCCTGGGAATAATCGCAATATACCAGTGAAAATACTTAGTACCCTGTTCCGCCGTGGGCACTGAGCGGATATTATAGTTGTAATCGGGATTATTCAATCCATAATAAAGCTTAGCCAGTACAGTTTTCAAAGTATCAGCCAAGTCAGAAATCTCTGGATCGGTAATATCATCAAAAGACGAAGCATGGCGGCGGGGAAAAATCCAAATATGAAACGGTGAAAGCGCAGCATAAGGGATAAAAGCCACAAAATGTTTACTCTCAAAAATCACCCTTTCACCAGCAGCTACTTCATCTTCCAAAGTCCGGCAAAACAAACACTCTCCCGTATCGTCAAAATATCTAATAGTTTCATCAATCCGGGTGCGAAATTGACTGGGAACAACAGGGGTAGCTGCTATCTGCGAGTGAGGATGTTCTAGGGAAGTTCCGGCACTTTCACCATGATTTTTGAAGATAATAATTGTTTCAATATGAGGATATTTTCTAATTTCTAAATAACGCTGGCGATATACTACAAGTATATTTTCAACCTCTTCAATGCTTAACAATGCTGTCGTCAAATCATGTCGCGGATGTTCGACAATGACTTCGTGAATCCCCATTCCCGACATCCGGCGATGAATTCCCGATGAAATTCTCAATCCTTCTGCGGTTGGGGAAAGGGCGGGATATTTATTGCGAATGGCCCTAACTTTCCAGTCAGCGCGAGAACCCAAACAGAAAGTTTCCAAAGTTCCATCTTCCTCATTTCCCACACAAAACGGACAATCGGGGCAGTGGGAGGGCAGAAGTTGTGTTACTTTTTTGTGGTTGACGAATTGATCCGGTCTTTTTGCCCGTTCAGTGGCGATGATTACCCAATCTCTGGTAATTAGATTTTGTCTAAGTTCAGACATTTTCTCACCTACATTCTTAGGGTCGAGCTGTGTTTTATTTTAGATTTTTTTTGATATTATGTCACGGGTCTTTTACAAAATTTTATAGTATTAAACCACAGAGGGCGCAGAGGACACAGAGTTAGAGAAGAGAGAGATGAATAATTAGGGGACATCTAATCCAGCCACTCTCTAGCTCTCACCAACAACTCATCCAAAGTTTCTACAGGCCAAAACCGCACTTTTCCATCCTCTGAAGCCGACAGTAAAAATTTTCCATCTCGACTAAAACAAACACTATAAATCGGAGTTTTTAACTCGACAAAATTTGCTTCACCGTCGCTCAAATTCCCCCGATAACCGCGATAATCTGCCAATAAATTCCCCCGCAAATCCCACAATTTAACACTGCGGTCAATAGAAGCAGTGGCCAGTGTATCTCCCGTGGGGCTAAAACAGACACTCAAGACAGGTCCATCGTGTCCGGTGAATGTTACCAAACAGTTGCCATAGAAATCCCACAATTTTGCAGTACCGTCATTGGATGCAGTAGCAAGGACATCTCGATGGGGGTGAAAACAGACACTCCATACAGAGTCAAGGTGTCCGATTAAAGTTGCTAAACATTTGCCTTGGAAGTTCCACAATTTGGCAGTATCGTCTCTGGAAGCAGTGGCAATTGTCTCTCCCTTTGGGCTAAAATTAACGCTTGTTACCCAGCTTTGATGTCCGGTGAAAGTCATCAAACATTTGCCCCGGAAGTTCCATAATTTGGCAGTAGCATCTCTAGAAGCAGTGGCAATTGTATCTCCTTTTGGGCTAAAACAAACACTCCATACAGAGTCAAGATGTCCGATAAAAGTTGTTAAACATTTGCCTTGGAAGTTCCACAATTTGGCAGTTTCGTCTCTGGAAGTCGTGGCGATTCTGGGTTGATTGGGGCTACAACTAACACTTGTTACCCAGTCAGTGTGTCCGGTGAATGTTACTAAACATTTGCCTTGGAAGTTCCACAATTTTGCTGTGCGGTCATTGGAAGCTGTGGCGATTCTATCTTGATAGGGACTACAACTAACGCTATTTACTGATTTTTGATGTCCGCTACAAGTTACTAGGTTGTTGCCTTGTAAGTGCCACAATCGGGCGGTGCGATCGTTGGATGCTGTAGCAAGGGCATCTCCTGTGGGGCTGAAACTGAGGCTGGTAATCCAACTATCATGTCCGCTGAATGTTACTAAACAGTTGCCTTGTAAGTCCCAAAGTTTGGCGGTGCGATCGTTAGAAGCGGTAGCGATCGCATCTCCTGTCGGGCTAAAACTGAGGCTGGTAATCCAACTATCATGGCCGCTGAATGTCACTAAACAGTTGCCTTCTAAGTCCCATAATTTGGCAGTACCGTCATAGGATGCTGTGGCGATCGCATTTCCTGTCGGGCTAAAACTCAAGCTAGTTACCCACCCATCATGGCCGCTGAATGTCACCAAACAGTTGCCTCGGAAGTCCCACAGTTTGGCGGTGCGATCGTAGGATGCAGTGGCCAGGGTGTCTCCCTTGGGGCTAAAACACACACTTGTTACCGATTGCTGATGTCCGCTGAATGTCACCAAACAATTGCCTTGGAAGTCCCACAATTTGGCAGTACCGTCATAGGAAGCCGTCGCCAGCGCAGGGACTGTGGGGCTCAGACAGACGCTAGTTACCCAGTCGTTATGGCCGGTGAAAGTCACCAGACAATTGCCTTGTAAGTCCCACAATTTGGCGGTTTTGTCATCGGATGCAGTGGCGATCCTCTTCGAGGGCTTCGCTAACGCATTTTGTTTCTGGCTAAAACTAACACTATTTACCCAGTCTTTGTGTCCGCTAAAAGTCACCAAACACTTACCCTGCAAGTTCCACAATTGGGCGCTACCGTCAATGGAAGCTGTGGCGATCGCATCTTGATTCGGGCTAAAACAAACACTCCTGACGGTGCTCCGATGTCCGACAAACTGATGGCGATCGCGGATTTTGGAGAGAATCACCTGCAAGGCCAACAGGGGACTGGTACTGGGATAGGTGGTAACGGAGGGATGATTTAGCATCCATTTTTGTAAACTTTCTGCCGCCCCAATAGCTACCCGCAAGGCTTCGATTTGGTTGCGATCGGACTTAAAAAGCTCTAACGCATGGTGTCCAGCTTTTTCAATTTCCATACTTTTTAATTTGACTTGCTGATGAGCTTCCAGTTTGGTAGGTTGGTTTTGGGTCACGACTTCGCGGTCAGCTATTGCCAGTTATGGACTATTTTTTAGTTTCCCATAAAGTTATCGCAATTCATTAAACTTTTTGGTAATCTTGAAAAAGGCGATCGAGGCACTAGCCTTAGACATCAATCTATTTCTTACACCAATTTTTTATGAAGCTGCATAGAATCTGATCCCCCCTAACAAAGAGGGCGGGCACGGGGGCACCGCCCCTACTAAGGGGGGGGACAAGATTCTGATCAAAGTCCCCCTTCTTAAGGGGGATTTAGGGGGATCGAAATATGTGCAACGACCCATTAAATTGGTATCACACCCTAGATTACCAGGAGTAACTATGAAAGCAATTAAAGTGATGGCAACGATCGACGATCGAGGACAATTGTGCATTGATGAACCACTAAAATTAGAGCAAAATAGCAGAGTAGAAGTAATCGTGCTAATTTCCGAAGTAACAGAAAGTAATGAAAATGAGCAATCTAAAGAAACAATTTTAGCAGATTTCCGTCAAGCTTGGCAGGAAGCAATGACTGGGAAAACAATTCCTATTGCCCAAATCTGGGGGGGAATTGATGATGTCTGAGCAACCATTGATTCAAGTTGAAGCTGCGCCAACATTTACAAGAAACTTACGAAACCTCGCCAAAAAGTATCGCACTATTCGCAATGATATACAACCAGTCGTCGAACAACTTGAACGGGGAGAGTTACCAGGCGATCGCATATCTGGGATTGGTTACGATGTTTTTAAAGTGAGAGTTAGAAATAGCGATATTCAAAAAGGTAAAAGCGGCGGCTATCGTCTGATTTATTATGTCAAAACTGAAAATGGAATTATTTTACTGACAGTTTATACAAAATCTGCACAAGCTGATATTCCAGCAGATGAACTTACGGGCATCATTTTAGAATACGAACGGCGTGCAGGTGAAGATGAAGAAGATGCCTAAATTTTGGGTCATGGCTTTTGTGCGATCTTCTGTTCAGGTATTATAATATGATCAACCCTTACCTTAATCAACCAGCTATGCAACTAGAAGACTACTTCAATTTCCTCAGACCAGATGATATTCGGCTCAAAGGTTCTCGGATCGGCATCGAAACAATTCTTTATGAATACCTGTTTCGCGCTCGAACTCCCGAAGAAATTGCTAACATTTATACATCTCTCACTCTCGAACAAGTTTATGCGACCATTTTGTATTACCTGCACAACAAAGAAGCCGTCGGTAAATACATAACTGAATGGCTGGAATGGGGCGACAAAATGCGAGAAGAACAACGTCTCAATCCTCCTCCAGTGACAGAAAAACTCCGCAAATTTAAAGCAGAAAGAGATGCAAGGAGCAAGGCTGATGCCAATTCAGTATCTGTTTGATGAAAATGTCGATCCTGCGTATTTCAACCAAATTCGCAGGCGCAATCCCGATATAGTTGTTCTAGCTGTGGGAGAACTAACAGCACCTTCCAAAGGTACTCTCGACCCCGAAATTCTTATTTGGTGTGAAATTCACAATTTCATTCTTGTTACCAATAACCGTCGCTCTATGCCAGTTCATTTAATAGAGCATTTAGAGCAAGATTGTCATATTCCAGGAATTTTCATCCTGAATACCAAGCTGACTATCGGTCAAAACATTGAAATACTGCTTCTGATTTATGAAGCATCATTTGACAACGAATACCAAGATAGAATTTACAATTTACCAGTGCTATAATTTCTCAGGCAGCTCCAATCTTGACAAAATTCCCCAAAGTCTTAAGGAAAATAAACATATTTTTGCCCCAACTTGTGCAAACAATAGTTAAAAAGACTAGCCGCTGTTAAAGTTAAAAGCAATGTCACAAGATACGATCGAATCAATACTCCAAGAAAAACGCCTATTTCAGCCGCCCGCTGAATTCTCCGAAAAAGCTCACATCAAAAGCCTAGAAGAGTACCAAGCCCTCTACGATAAAGCCAAAGCAGACCCCCAAGCATTCTGGGCTGAACTCGCCACCCAAGAATTAGACTGGTTCCAAAAATGGGATGCCGTACTCGACTGGCAGCCGCCCTTTGCTAAATGGTTTGTCAATGGCAAAATTAACATTTCTTACAATTGTCTAGACAGACATTTAACCACTTGGCGCAAAAATAAAGCCGCCCTGATTTGGGAAGGGGAACCCGGAGACTCCCGCACCCTCACCTACGCGCAACTCCACCGCGAAGTCTGCCAAATGGCGAACGTCATCAAACAATTGGGAGTCCAAAAGGGCGATCGCGTCGGTATCTATATGCCGATGATTCCCGAAGCTGCGATCGCCATGTTAGCCTGTGCCAGAATCGGTGCAGTACATAGTGTTGTTTTCGGCGGATTTAGTGCAGAAGCTTTGCGCGATCGCCTCGTTGACGGCGAAGCAAAACTCGTCATCACCGCTGACGGTGGCTTCCGCAAAGATACCGCCGTCGGTCTCAAAGCACAAGTAGACAAAGCATTAGCAAATAATGCCGTACCCACTGTTACCAACGTTCTCGTAGTTCAGCGCACCAAACAACCAATTGAAATGGAATCTGGGCGCGATGTTTGGTGGCATGAATTGCAAAAAGGTGCATCGGCAAATTGTCCAGCCGAACCGATGGATAGTGAAGATATGCTATTCATTCTTTACACTTCTGGAAGTACCGGAAAACCGAAAGGTGTCGTCCATACAACGGGCGGTTACAACCTTTATACCCACATGACAACGAAATGGATATTCGACCTTCAAGATACCGATGTTTATTGGTGTACTGCGGATGTCGGCTGGATTACTGGACACAGTTATATTGTCTACGGGCCGCTGTCTAATGGTGCGACAACTTTAATGTATGAAGGTGCTCCTCGCCCTTCAAATCCAGGCTGTTTTTGGGATGTCATTGAAAAATATGGTGTCACTGTTTTCTACACTGCACCAACCGCAATTCGCACGTTTATGAAAATGGGCGAACACTTGCCAAATGCCAGAGATTTATCATCTTTGCGGTTGTTGGGAACTGTCGGCGAACCGATTAATCCTGAAGCTTGGATGTGGTATCAGCGGGTAATTGGGAAATCGAATTGTCCAATTGTGGATACTTGGTGGCAAACCGAAACTGGCGGTATTATGATTACTGCTTTACCTGGTGCAATTCCGACAAAACCAGGTTCTGCAACCCTTCCTTTCCCCGGAATTATTGCCGATGTTGTTGACCAAGATGGCGAACCGGTAACTAATGAAAGTGGCGGTTATTTAGTTGTGAAACATCCTTGGCCGGGAATGATGCGGACTCTTTACAACGATGCCGATCGCTTCCGTCGCACTTATTGGGAATATTTGCACCCGAAAGATGGCGAATTTGTGTACTTTGCGGGGGACGGCGCGCACAAGGACAAAGATGGTTATTTCTGGGTAATGGGCCGGGTTGATGATGTAATTAATGTGGCCGGACATCGACTCGGTACGATGGAAGTTGAATCGGCTTTGGTATCGCATCCAGCAGTGGCGGAAGCTGCGGTTGTGGGGAAACCGGATGAGATTAAGGGTGAGGAAATTGTGGCGTTTGTGACGCTGGAAAATACGCAGCAACCTAGCGATGAATTGGCTAAGGAATTGAAGCAGCACGTTGTGAAGGAAATTGGGGCGATCGCGCGGCCGGGCGAAATTCGATTTACTGATGCTTTACCCAAGACTCGCAGCGGGAAGATTATGCGGCGTTTGTTGCGTTCTTTGGCTGCTGGTTTGGAGGTGACTGGGGATACTTCGACTTTGGAAGATCGGACTGTTTTGGATAAGTTGCGGGGTGGTTCCTAGGGGTATTTTTGGAACCGCAGATGTAGGCTGATTAACGCAGATGAACGCAGATAAGATTAGATATGCGTTCATCTGGGTTTAATTTTTAGGTATAATTTAAATCTTGCACAATAGCCAGAAACCGGGTTGTTTTGGGTTTATTGACAATGGTGCAATATTTACGGCAATGTAGAGTGTAGGAATATTAGAAAACCCTGAAAATAAAGTTTGGCTTGATGCAGACACAATCGTGGCTACTAGCGATCGGCAAGCTGCTATTCGTCGCTGCCGTGAGTTGGCAGAGTATAATGAATTAAGAGGCGACGGGCGCTGCACTTTCTGCGGTGTCATTCTCAATAAAAGTGGTAAGTCATACCGCTGTATTTTTGAACGGGAGATAGAGGAATGAGTCAGATGTGGACTGAAGAACAAATCAGACAAATAATCCCAGATATTGATTCACAGTTAGACGACAGTGATATTCCAACTGTGATTATTAAGGGTGAAGGTAGCAGTATTTTTCTCTCCTTTGAGAACCGTCGCGAGATTGAATTTTTGATATCCCAATTATCTAACCTACTGATTCATCACGAGGAATTAGATCTGGGAGTTACTGTTAAGGGGTATGTGACAACATTTGGTGAGTATAGCTCTCAATAGGCCGCAATACTACTTCTGAAATAAAACGGCTTCGGATAAATTGCGGGCTGATTTATAGGGGTGTTTAACCGCAGATGTAGGCAGATGAACGCGGATGAACGCAGATAAGATTTACATCTGTGTTCATCTGCGGTTTAGTTAGAGTTTAAGATAATTGCATGATAATTTGCTATCATATAACCATGAAGTCTTATTTTGCTCGTTTTGTTTTATGCCCGCTTTAGACCTCTACCACAATACAGTCAAAAAATCTCTCCTCAATGATGGCTGGATAATTACTCACGATCCTCTCCATCTGAAATGGGGTAAAAAAGATATGTATGTGGATCTGGGAGCAAAACAGGTGCTAGCAGCAGAACGAGGAGAACAGAAAATTGCTGTGGAAGTCAAAAGCTTTGTCAGCGATTCAGAAATGCAGGACTTGAGAGATGCGATCGGACAATTTACTATTTATCGGTCTGTTCTTCAAAGAACTTATCCAGAACATACGCTTTATCTGGCTGTTCGCGATATTACTTATGAATCTCTATTTGAAGAACCGATCGGTCAATTAATGATCGAAGATGAAAATCTCAAGCTGATTGTATTCGATCCAAATCAAGAGGCGATCGTAAAATGGATACTTTAGCTAACTTCAGAACTACGATTAAAATAGTCCTGGAACCCTATACAAAAATTCCTTACTCTCACGGCGATATAATTTGTAAAGCCGTGTTTGATGACAACTCAGACAGTTACCTGCTAGTTACTTTAGGATGGGATAAAGCCAAACGAATTCACGGCTGTTTGGTTCATATAGATATTATTGACAATAAGATTTGGGTACAGCGAGATGAGACAGAATACGGCGTGACTAAAGAACTTGTAGCTGCTGGAATTCCCAAGGATTCGATTGTTTTAGGATTTCATCCAGCAGATGTCAGACCTCATACGGGTTATGCAGTTGCTTAGTTACAGCTTATGTATGAAAGATTTAAGCTTTTATTGCTTGCGATCGAGCATCGATCGTCGATCGCAAGTAATATTTGAGCGTGGGTGGAGCGATCGGCTCGTTTTTGACACTCCTGTTTCGCTTGCTTGGGATTATCGGCTAAAATCGGCTCATCCCAGCGTTCTGGTTCTTTTTCAGGATCTTGAATCATAATTAAGTAGCTCCTTTGTTGGACCTTCAACTTCGGGGAAGTCGTCTTGGCATGGTGCGGCAACATTTTGCCAAGGCGCATTTCTATGCTAGAATTGTACTGCATTTTTTAGTATAATTGCAGTATGAGTAAAAATGTTAAAGTTCTAACCATCAGACTCCCTGAAGTAGAAATGCTTCGCCTAGAAGCTTATTGCGCGAACAGCGGTAGAACAAAAACCGATGTGATTCGCGAACAAATTAGGAATTTAAAAGTTGAAGATAAGTTGCTTTACCCAGATTGATAACCTTGGTTCATTTACTGGCGATCGCCCGTCCGGGAGAAATTCGATTTACTGATGCTTTGCCCAAGACTCGTAGCGGGAAGATTATGCGGCGTTTGTTGCGTTCTTTGGCTGCTGGTTTGGAGGTGACTGGGGATACTTCTACTTTGGAAGATCGGACGGTTTTGGATAAGTTGCGGGCTGATTCCTAGGGGTATTTTTGCGATCGCCCCTTCAGGCAAATTAACGCAGATGAACGCAGATATAATTATATCTGCGTTCATCTGCGGTTTAATTGTTAAATATGAGCTACAATCAAGATAAATTCTAGACTGGATCTGAGCGCGATGCCTCCACTACTTAGCAAAACCACAGATCGGCGAATTGTTCATCATGGAATGTGGGAACGGTTTAAATTTATCCAAAAAGGCTTTGAAGGCTCCCCTGGAGTGCGACTATTTTACTATGATGGGACGATCGAGATTCTGATGCCTGGAGAAGACCACGAAGCTTTTGCTCATGTTATCGGTTACTTATTGACTACCTTTCTCGTCGAACAGGGAATTTTCTTCAAGCCTACAGGCGCAATGACGCAGGAAAGATCGGGAGTTGTCTCTGTACAAGCAGATGAATCCTACTGCATTGGGAGTGTAAAACAGATTCCAGATTTGTCGATCGAAGTTGTCTTTACCAGTGGAGGAATCAGTAAGTTAGAGCGCTATAAAGCTTTGGGTGTTCCAGAGGTTTGGTTTTGGGAAGATGGATTGCTGAAAATATATCATCTCCAAGACGGTAGCTATGAAAAGAGCGATCGCAGTCAGCTACCCGGACTTAGTAACCTGAATCTCGATTTGTTCAAACGCTGCATTTTGATGGCGGAAACTGATGCTGGAGAAGCTATTAGAGCGTTCCGTCGAGAGATGTAGGCGATCGCAAAGCGGCTCTCCTGGTATCCGATGATTGATATAGATTATACGGTATTTAATGTATAGTACATAAAATCGGTCAACGAACAGGAGTTAAAGGTTATGAGCATTACAATTGAGAACGTATCCAAGCACTTTGGGTCGTTTCATGCCATTGATAGCGTGAGTTTGGAAATTAAAAACGGCTCTCTAGTGGCGCTGTTGGGCCCTTCGGGTTCCGGGAAATCGACTTTGCTGAGGATGATCGCGGGACTTGAACCCCCAGATAGCGGTAACATTTATTTAATCGGTGAAAATGCTACTCAGCAGTCGGTGCAGGAACGGAATATCGGTTTTGTGTTTCAGCATTACGCTTTGTTTAAGCACATGACGATCCGAAAAAATATTGCTTTTGCGATGGAAATTCGCAAAGTTCCTAAAGACACAATTACCAAACGGGTTGAGGAACTTTTGGAGTTAGTGCAGTTGGGTGGTTTGGGCGATCGCTACCCTTCCCAGCTTTCGGGAGGCCAACGACAGCGGGTGGCCTTAGCCAGAGCTCTAGCAGTTCAGCCGAAAGTGCTGCTATTAGATGAACCTTTCGGAGCGTTGGATGCTAAAGTTCGCAAAGAATTGCGATCGTGGCTGCACCAACTCCACAAAGAAGTGAATATCACTACTGTTTTTGTGACTCACGATCAAGAAGAAGCGATGGAAGTAGCCGATGAAATTGTAGTGATGAACAAAGGTAGAGTGGAACAAGTTGGCACTCCTGCTCAAATTTATGACAAACCGGCAACGGCTTTTGTGATGAGTTTTATTGGGCCTGTTAATGTGTTGCCGAATGCGATCGGGCTGTTTAACAGAAATGCTGAAGAACTATCTAACCATGGAGCTGCTCATTCTCAAGTAGTATTTTTGCGTCCCCATGATGTGCTAATTAACACTCAGCCGGAGTCCGGTTTTGCGGAAGCAAAAGTCAGCCGCATCATTCATCTGGGACGCGAAATTCAAACTGAATTGCTATTAGAATCGGGTCAAATTGTGACAGCTTACGTCAGCCGCGAGCGCTTCGATCAACTACAGTTAGTGCCAAATCAAAGGGTTTATGTCAAACCCAAACACGCGATGACTTTTCCTGCTTATTCTATCTAAATCCACAGTTGCATCTTACTCAAAACCTGGTCAAGCGGGAGTACATCAATCCTCAAAGATTTTGGCATTCTTTGAGTGTTTTAACTTTTGGCATTGTCTTAACTCTGGTAGCGACAGGTTACTTATTGACCACAGCGCCTTAACAGCCTTGGCATTTGCCAGAGGTCACATCAGTCCCCTAAATAGCAAATTTTGGCGACGATGCAATATACTTCTCAAGCGATTTCTTCCTCAAAACTCAACAAATACCCCTATACACATATCGGAAAACAGTATATTATTGAATGGCAGATTTAAAACTGAAACACGAGTAGCAAATGTGGAACGATCTTCTAGAGTGGAATATGCCCTGTTAGCGCTCTTGGAACTTGCAACGCCCTACCCGAAGGACTCCCCCCTCACGGTGAGCGAGATTGCTGCTGCTCAAGAGATACCGGAACGCTATCTAGACCAAATTCTTACCGTGCTGCGACGTGCGGGTTTCGTGCAAAGTCTGCGGGGCGCTAAAGGCGGTTATTTGCTGGCAAAAGAACCCTGGCAAATTACTTTGCTAGAGGTGTTCTCAGCTTTAGAAGGCGACAGTAGCGGCAAGGTTCAAAAAGTTTTAGAATCCGCAACAGTAGAAAAGACTGCGGTACGAGAAATCTGGCAGGAAGTCACAGCAGCATCTCTGACAGTTTTGGGCAAATACACTTTACAGGATTTGTGCCAACAGCGGGACGATCGCAAACAAGTCAATCCCATGTACTACATTTAACTGGAGATAAATTAAGCCATGAAAATTGCTAAGGATGTTACAGAAATAATTGGTAGAACTCCTTTAGTTCAGCTCAATAAAATTCCCCAAGCCGAAGGAGTAGTTGCTCAAATTGTGGTAAAATTGGAAGGGATGAATCCGGCTGCTTCGGTGAAAGATCGCATCGGCGCGAGCATGATTCAGGCGGCAGAAGAGGCGGGATTAATTGCACCGGGGAAAACTATTTTAGTGGAACCGACTTCGGGTAATACTGGAATTGCTTTGGCAATGGTGGCGGCGGCTAAGGGTTACAAATTGATTTTGACAATGCCGGATACGATGAGTTTAGAGCGCCGATCGATGTTAAAAGCTTACGGTGCTCAGTTAGAATTAACTCCGGGACATGAAGGGATGTTAAGCGCGATCGCCCGCGCCGAAGAAATTGCAGAAGAAACTCCGGGTGCTTTTTTGTTGCAGCAGTTTCGTAACCCCGCCAATCCCAAAATTCACCGGGAAACGACGGCGGAGGAAATTTGGGCCGATACTGACGGTAAAATAGACTTTTTAGTGGCGGGAGTTGGCACCGGCGGTACGATTACGGGAATTGCTGAGGTAATTAAACAACGCAAGCCGAGTTTTAGGGCGATCGCAGTTGAACCGACAAACAGCCCCGTGCTTTCTGGAGGCAAATCTGGTGCTCACAAAATTCAAGGAATTGGTGCAGGATTCATCCCGGAAGTCTTGAAACCAGAGTTAATTGATGAAATAATTACTGTTAGCGATGAAGATGCGATCGGCTACAGTCGTCGGCTAGCGAGAGAAGAAGGATTATTGTCAGGAATCTCCGCAGGCGCAGCTTTATTTGCAGCCATTCAAATCGGCAAGCGTCCCGAAAATGCTGGAAAATTGATAATTTTTGTACAGCCTTCTTTTGGCGAACGCTACCTTAGTACAGTGCTGTTCAAAGATTTAGAATTACCGACAGTCAGCCAACTAGAATCCTTAGTCAGCGATTAAGAGGACACTCAAGCGTGCCTATTGGTGTCAACTTAAGCTCAAACCTAGTCACAGATTGCTGTTTGACTATTAAGGCCAGATCCCCCCTAACCCCCCTTAAGAAGGGGGGAACCGGAATCTTCTCAAAGTCCCCCTTCCCCCCTTGGGGGGGCTAGGGCGTGTTTTCTTGCCTGATCCATCAGATCCTGATCCCCCTCGCATCCCCCTTAAGAAGGGGGACGAAAGAGCTTCTTTCTCCCCCCTTTTTAAGGGGGGTTGGGGGGGATCTCCGGGGAGAGAAAACACGCCCTAGGGGGGGTGGGGATTTAGGGGGATCTAGACTCGGCTATAAACGAGAGATACAAAGGTTTTTAGGCGATTGTTGACACCAATGGGCGGGGTAGTACCCCTACTTTTCACACTTGATACAACTTCCAACTCGCCATTGCCAACATTCCGTAAATCGCAAACTTTAGCGGGCGTTGAGGCATAATTTGGCAGAATTTAGCACCTACTAAAACTCCCGGCACCGAACCCAACCAAATCGGCAATACTAAACTCCAGTCTACTGTTCCTAGGCTGAGGTGTCCCAGAGAGGTAAACATCAACAAAATTGCCGCCTGCGAAATATCTGTACCCACCAATTTTGAAGAATCCAGGCGGAAAAAAGCAATCAGCAGCAGTGCAAACATCGAACCGGAAGACACGCTAGTGATTCCCACTATGGAGCCTAAAATTGCTCCTGCAATCACCGTAAAAATACGACCATAATTAGTATTTATAGCAACCGCCAAGGCGATTAGGATATTTCGGTCACGCTCGCGTAGTCGAAGTGGACATTTCGACCCTTCGACTACGCTCAGGGCGACGCTCCGCTCAATGACCAAACCGCCTTGGCGACTGCTATAAGTCCCATTCTGGCGGCTGTGGTAATTTCAAATTTGGGAGAAAGATTTTGAGCGATAATTGGGAGATTGCTAACATGACAACTAGGGCGATCGCCACTCCCAGACAGCGCAGCAATATGTCATCTAAGTTCTGAGTGCCACTCCCTTTGATGCAGTGTAAAATCCACACACCACCCAGGGAACCGGGTACACTCCCCAAAGCCAACCATTTAACTACTTGCAAGTCAAGGGTTTGTTGTTGCCAGTGTTTGAAGCCACCAACAACTTTCATAAATGTGGCTGCTACGACATCTGAACTCACAGCAATCGATGCCGGAACTTGAAAGACAAAAATTAACATTGGGGTAATGATAGCATAGATAAGCATTTTAATAGTAACTGCAAATATAGCAATCCTCGCATCATTTGTAAAGTTCTTACTCCCGGACTTTAATCAGGTCTGGGTTGGGGTGGGGTAAAAAACTTTACGACTCCTGCAAGGACTGCTATATAAAGGGAAACCGATATATTTCGCTTTCCCAATTATCAACCCTGATGGCGCTACCTGATGATTTTTTTGGTTGTACCTGTTTTTACAAAGCCGAGGGCGTTTCAACTACAGCCAACTCAATCATTTTCCTCAGTAGGTGCGTTGGGTAATTGGGTATCTATGTAAGCCTGAGTCACGTCAGGAACAAACCAATTCGCATCTCCAGGCTTGAAAACTTTAGCAGTAGGAACGTTGAATTCAACAGCAGCCGTATCGGGATTAGCTGTCGCTACAAATTGAGTTCCGTCAACTATTTTAACAGCTACGCCGCCGGTCAATGCTTGTGCAACTTTATCGACTTTGAGAACTTCTTCGACTGCTGGATTGATAATGCGATCGACTACTTGTGGTTCGTCTCCTATTTGTTGAAAAATAGCATTAGCTTCCTCTGGAACTATATGCCAATTGAGCGCCACATCTGTAAAAACATCTTGCAAGTCCTTTGAGGAAGCTTCCGCAGAAATTTCCTGTTTTTGGACTCTGACACTCAAGTTTTTGACAGTAGAAACAATGGGGACAATCAGGTGAATTCCTTCTCCTAATACCTGTTTTTGTACTTGACCAAAGTGCATGAGTACCCCTCGTTCGCCAGCATTGACAATCGCAAAAAACCTCGACAAGATAGTTAGCAGCAATATCAGGAGAGCGAGCTTAACTGCAATGTCCACATCTCTATTAGTTTGATTAGCAGATTTAGTCTTAGGGATTTTACTGCTAGACTCTCCACTTTTAGATGACATATTCCTCGTCTCTATAGGGATTCAAAAGTTGCAGTAAAACCATCTAAGGTAAAACATTCTTCCATAAAGTCCTCAGCGTCATTGACATTTTCAATTTGATATTCCATGATGCGTTGGCCGTCACCTTTCATTTTTTTTGAAGAAAGAGGTGTTCCCGGATATTTTTCAGCGATCGCCTTGAATGCCTTAGAATGGATATCCCAGCTTGCTGCTGAACAGTTGATGCTTACACGCCACATAATTAAATTCCTGGTTGGATTGGATTTGCCAATAGTCTGAAACTTATTGTGCCACGATTAGGTAAATCGCAGGCGCGCTCAGATATTATTAATAATCTTGTGGTTGGGGAGGGAGCCATCATGCTCCATCGCCTTCAGGGATGTTTATCATAATATAAATTACAATAACGTGTCTTGGAATTGATGAAATACAACATCATCCCCTATAACCCCAAACTTAAGGAACTTGCCCGCCAGCTTCGCAACAATATGAGTCCCGGCGAAATCAGTCTTTGGAAATACATCAAAGGCAAACAAATGATGGGCTATGACTTCGATCGCCAACGGCCTATAGATGAATTTATTGTAGACTTTTATTGCAAACAATTAATGCTGGCGATCGAGATTGATGGATATTCTCATGACAGTGAGGAAGCACAAAAGCGCGATCGAGAAAGACAAGCTCGCTTGGAATCCCTGGGCGTGAGATTTTTGCGATTTACAGAGGAGGATGCAAAGCATCACGTTGAAGGTGTTTTAGAGGTGATTCAGGCTTGGATTTTGCAGAATGGATACACCCCAATCCCCCTCAAAAGCCGAGGACACACCCCAGCCCCTCTCAAGAGGGGAGCAAGAGGCAGTTCCCCGATTAGGAGGAGGTAGATCCAGTTCCCCTCGCTTAGAGGGGTTAGGGGTGGGTTCCCCGATGAGGAGGAGGTAGATCCAGCCCCTCTCAAGAAGACACACCCCCAGCCCCTCTCAAGAGGGGAGCCAGAGGCAGTTCCCCTCTCAAGAAGACACACCCCCAGCCCCTCTCAAGAGGGGAGCAAGAGGCAGTTCCCCGATGAGGAAGAGGTAGATCAAGTTCCCCTCGCTTAGAGGGGTTAGGGGTGGGTTCCCCGATGAGGAGGAGGTAGATTAGATCCAGTTCCCCTCTCAAGAAGACACACCCCCCGCCCCTCTCAAGAGGGGAGCAAGAGCCAGTTCCCCGATGAGGAAGAGGTAGATTAGATCTAGTTCCCCTCGCTTAGAGGGGTTAGGGGTGGGTTCCCCTCGCTTAGAGGGGTTAGGGGTGGGTTCCTACTTCAACAGTGTAGAAAAATCAAGAGATTCTGTTGTTTGGAAAAAAGCTAAAAGCCGATCGACTATGCGATGGACACCACCTTTGACATTAGACTCAACATTCAAAGGCATCACCGGATCGTGGAGGGATAAACGTAACAGAAACCAGCCAGATTCGTCAGGTGAGGTGCAGGAAATCCGCAATCCTTCATAGTTATTGGGAACGATTTTCCAGTCGGCTTGAGTTGATGCAAATTCTTGCAGTTGTTCAATAACGCGATCGCCCAGATCCCTAAAATCATCCACACTAATTTTAATCCGAAACTCCGCACTTTCTTCAGGCTCTTGCAAATTCGTAATTAAATCTGGCAATGACTTATTTGCCAGTTGTGATTTAGCCAATTCAATCAATAACTTACTAACCAAATAAGCACCATCATCCAGAAAGTAATTTTCCTTCAAAGCTCCATGGCCAGAAGTTTCAATAGCCAGCCAAGATTCCTGTCCGCTTTGATTGAGACGAATCGACTCATCAATCACATTTTTGTAGCCTCGTTTAAAGCGATGGTGAATTCCCTTTAAATCCTGTTCGATGAATTGCGTTAAGCCATCGGAAGTAATGGAATCGGTGACAACGGTAGAACCAGGGTGTTCTTGTAAGACGATCGCCGAAATCAAGGCAATTAAGCGATTGCGATTGAGTTCCTTGCCGGCTCCATCGACGGCGGCACTGCGATCGACATCCGTATCAAAAATAATCCCAAAATCAGCTTGATTAGCAATTACCGCTTGACAAATTGACCCCATTGCCTGTTTATCTTCAGGATTTGGCACATGATTGGGAAAAGTACCATCCGGTTCCAGAAACTGACTCCCTGTGGTATCAGCACCTAAAGGTTTTAAAACTTTATCCACATAGAATCCACCGGCACCATTACCCGCATCCACAACAATTTTTAATCCCTTCAATGGGTGCTGAAAATTATCTGGATGATTAACTGATTCGCGAATTTTAGTCACAAATTGGTTAGCATAAACCGAGATAAAATCATGTTTTTCAATGCTACCTGGAACCGTGGCTAGTTCAAAATTATAGCTTTGGGCTAGTGCTAAGATATCTGTAATATCTTTTTTTTGTAAACCACCATTGGCGGTGAAAAACTTTAAGCCGTTGCGATTAAAAGGCAAATGGCTAGCCGTGAGCATAATTGCGCCTTCGCAATCAAAACCAGGAGTAATGGTACTCATAAACATCGCCGGAGTTGATGCCATGTCAAAATCGTATACTTGGCTACCAACAGAGGTGATTCCGGCCATGACTGCTGACATTAAACTGGGCCCGGATAGGCGGCTGTCGCGCCCGATCGCGATCGTTAACTTTTCCACAGGTTTATGGACTTTTCCCACCAGCCAATTAGCAAATGCTTGACCCAAAATTGTGGCAATTTCCGGTGTGAGGTTAACTTTTTCATCGGCAACCCCTTCGAGAGCGATACCGCGAATATCTGAGCCATTTTGGAGTTTTTTCCAGTTATAGTTTTGCATAATCATTGATGGTAATATCTACGATACATCAGTTTACAGCAGGTTGAAATTAAATATTGTTACATTTGTTGCGATCGCCATTATGATAGCCGAAACAATCAGTCACAAATAATTATTCATCTCTCTCTTATCTTCCTCTGCGTTCTCTGCGCCCTCAGCGGTTAAATCTTAGACATTACGGTGACAGAGTTTTTCAATTCAATAGTGAAAATAATAGCCCCATCACCGCTGAGATTAACCTCTCATTTCTTAATTACGCTCAACGCTGTAAATTGCAGCCAATCGAAACTCACCATGAGCAGGAACTTCGACAATATCCGTCGCCGCATTGGTCGTTTCCACGCAGATTAAACGCTGATAATCGCTATCATCAAGGTCTGCCATACTTGCAGAGATTTTCACCCAGGGATTCCACACTACAGCAGATTTGCTACCAGAGGATTTAATGCGGATACGGCGATTGAGGGCGCTATCGTCAATGACTAATTCGTTGGTAACATCGAGATAAATGCGATCGACTTCACCAGTTGCTACCACTCCACCCACTTGAGTTTTTTCCACACCACCATCGGCTTTATCAAGATACTGGGTATTTTCCAATCCCAAAACCTGCACGAGGTTGATATCTCCTACTTGGAAATAGGTGTGGAAAGCTTGGCTGAGGGGAAAGGCTTTGTCCCCTAAATTGCGGGTAATTAATTCTACCGTGAGAGTGGTGCTGACCGTAATGGCGATCGCCAATTCAAAGGCTTGGGGCCACATCGCCCTCGTTTCCTCAGTATCCTTAAGCCCCAAAATCACTTGAGTTGCGCCCTCTGGAGTAGTGCTGGTTGACACCACATTCCAGAGGCGATTCCGCACAAACCCGTGGGCTGGACGCCCCAAGCCTTCGGGATCTGGGCCAAACCAAGGCCAACAGATAGGTACACCGCCTTTGATGGCTTTCCCTTCCGCATAGTAGGCTTTTTCGCTGAGGAACATCACATCGACGGTTTCGGTGGCTGGTTGGAAGGAGAGCACTTGGCCAGAATACACAGAAATCAAGGCTTTGGCTTGGCCATTGTCGATGTGAATCATCGGAAAACCACCGTTTCCGGCGGCGAAGGTGAGGTGGCCGGCAATGCCATAGTCGGTGTTTAATTGGTCAATACTCATGCTGTTGGCCTGGTTAACTGCTTCCCAATTATCTCAGGACTTTAGTATTATTGAACCGCGAAGACGCGAAGGACACGAAGTAGCTTTGTAGGGTGCGTCGCCGCCAGATATTCAATGGAAATTGCAGATTGTAGAAAGCGACGCACCTTACTCCTGAATATTTTGCCATAACTCGGCTGTAATAAACCTTGAGAGATGGCCCACATTCGTCGTCGCAATTACAACATCTGGAGAGCCAAGAGTTATGGCTTGAGCAACCAAAATCATATCACCATCAATCGTCTTGTCTCCTGCTGTAGGTTGCCCTTGCTGACGAGCTTCTGCCCAAAGTTTTGCAGCTTGCTGCATGGCAGCGGTTGTAAGTGGTAAATACTCAATCAATTTGGCTAAATCATCTAGACGAGAAATGCCTTTTAGCTTATTTGCTCGCAATAACTCACGGCGAACCTCATAGTCCGAAATCTCTGGAATTATAGTGCGACTTCCTGATGTGATGTGAGCCTGAAGCCATTGGGCGCAAGCCTTACTTTTAACAGACAACTTTGGATTTGTGATTAGACCGAGTGGTCCTGCATCCAATATGATGATTCGATTTACCAAGTTACTCCTTTCATCTCAACTGGGAATAATTTACGCTCAGAAAGACGATCCTCATCTAATGCACTAATCAAGTATTGACCTGTTTCTTGCTGTTCTTCAATATCTTCATCGTCTATCCAAGACTGAAGCAGGTTAACAGCCTTAGCTTGTTTTTGCCTTAAAGAAATAAAGCTTTGTAAAAGCTGTAAGGTTACGGATTCAATTGAAAGTCCTTGTTGGTTGGCTTCCTGCAAGAGATATTGCTCAACTTCTGACGGTAGATCAAGGATTAGTGTCATAGATTTTCTTGGGTATATTCGACATATTTTAACATTCAGACTTTGTTCCCGTTAGCTATTTAAGTCTTCCATGAAGAAGGATGTAATTAGCCATTGGATATGGCGACTTTCCCCAACACCTGCCGCTGTTCGAGGTGGCGAATTGCTGCGGGGACTTCGCTCAGATTGTAGCGCCGATCGATCCAGGGGACAATCTTACCTGCCACCATCAGATCCCTCAACGTGACGAGATCCGCTTGATTGGGTTTTGAAGCTAGGGATTTCACTTTCTGGCGACTGGTTCTCGAAATCCAAGGGCCGAGAAACATCACCTGAAAAAATCGAGCTGTGGAACCACCAATCAAGACGTAGGTTCCTTCGGGTGTCAAGGCTGGCAGATAGTCGAACACTGAACGGTAAGCCGCCGCGTCCAGAATCAAGTCGTAATGCTGTCCATTTTGGGTCACGTCTACTTGAGTGTAATCAATAATATGATCGGCACCGATCGCACGCACCATATCCATTTTTTTCGTACTACATACAGCAGTCACCTCAGCGCCAAAAGCCTTGGCAATCTGCACCGCAAACGACCCTACGCCACCCGACGCACCATTAATCAACACCTTTTGCCCCGGCTGAATCTGCCCGACATCCCGCAGTCCTTGTAGGGCGGCCAGGGCTGACACAGGAATGGTTGCTGCTTCCTCGAATGAGGTGTTGGCGGGCTTTAGCACCAAGGCTGCTTCGGTGGCACAGACATACTCGGCAAATGCGCCGAAACCACACTCGGACAGGTCTCCAAAGACTTCATCGTCGGGCTGAAACTGCGTCACATCTTTGCCGATCGCCTCCACCCGTCCTGCTACAGCCGTGCCGAGGATCTTGATTTTGGGCTTGAGTATTCCTCCGAATATCAGGCGGATGGGGAATGGAGTCCCTCGCATGAGATGCCAGTTACCAGCATCGACGGAGGCGGCGTAAACCCGCACCAGCACGCCATTGTCTGGTACAACTGGCTTGTCAACCTCTTCCAGACTCAACACATCCGCTGAACCATACTCGAATTGAACGATCGCTCTCATTTGGCGATCGGCTTGGACAGGGGCAATGGTGTTTGCTGTTTTCATGGCTTTTGTCTCAAATTGGGGCAGAACTGAATCAAGAGCGAGCCAAGCCTCTATCGCTTGGGCTTACACTGTAAGTCTAACTTACGCCGTAAGTTTGTCAAGATCAATAGTAAACTTAGCGTTTAGAAAACGATAATTTTGTAGGGGTAGTGGATGGTGCGTGCCTACCCTCCTCTCCTCCACGATTTTGTATGTGTTTCAGGGATTGGGGCAACCACGGGGGGATTGCCCCTACAAGAGAATGAAACCCGCCCTGCTCTAGAAATGGGCTTTGTTTTGTCCGTTAGGAATCGATTTGAGAAGAATTAAATGGCTAAGACGATCGACTCAGATACCGCACCCCAAGTCCCTTTAAGTCGGGAACGAGTGCTGCGCGCGGCGATACGCATGGCTGACGAGGGTGGCATTGAGTCGCTCTCGATGCGGAAGCTGGCCCAGGAGTTGGGCGTTCAGGCGATGTCGCTGTATAACCACGTGGCGAACAAGGATGACATACTGGATGGCATCGTCGATATTGTTGCCAGCGAGATTGAGGTGCCGAATTTGGGTGTTGACTGGAAGACGGCCATGGGACGGCGGGCGACCTCAGCCCATGAGGTGCTGGTGCGTCACCCCTGGGCGACAATGGCGATCGTCTCACGGGCGAATGTGGGGCCGGCGATGTTGCGCTATGTGGATGGGACGCTGGGCTGTCTATGCGAGGCGGGCTTTTCGCTGGAGATGGCCGATCGCGTCTGGAATGCGATCGACAGTCACATCTATGGATTCACCCTTCAAGAGCTCAACTTTCCCTTCGAGGCGACGGAGTATTCCCAAGTGGCGCAAACCGGACTTTCACTCATCCCCGCTGACAAATACCCTTACCTCAACAGGCTCACGCATTACGTCATAGAGGGTCGTTATAACGGTATTCATGACTTCGAGTTCGGGCTTGAATTGCTCCTCAACGGCCTCGATAAATTTCGAGACAAGGTTTGATTATTTAAACTTCCGTTCAGACTCTTGAATTAGCACATCATTGATACTAGCTTCACGTCTTCGCATCAATCCATTTTCGGCAAATTCCCACTGTTCGTTACCATAGGCGCGATACCAATAACCAGAATCATCATGCCACTCATATTCAAAACGCACAGAAATCCGATTGTCAGTAAAACTCCATAGTTCTTTTTTCAAACGATAGTCTAATTCTTTTGCCCATTTGCGTTTTAAGAAAGCTGTGATTTCTGCTCTTCCACTGAAAAATTCGGCGCGATTTCGCCACTGTGAATCTTCGGTGTAAGCCAAGGCTACTCGTTCTGGATCGCGACTATTCCAAGCATCTTCTGCGGCTTGAACTTTTGCTTTAGCTGTTTCTAAGGTAAAAGGTGGTAGAGGTGGTTTAGTTTCCATTTTGATTTAGATAGAGGATATAGTACAAGTTACTCAGATAGAATGCACTTGGATTAAGGAAAAACAACGCATTCGTTACCAGATTCCCATTTCGGATATTTAGGCATAATCCGAGCGTAAATTTCGGAGTCTACAAACTCGGTTAACCAAGCCTGCAAGTGTGGCAAAGACTGTTGACTAAACCATCCTAAATCGGTATAAGCAAATTGACGAACAAAAGGGGCGATCGCCCTATCTGCCAACGCCACACGATTCCCAAACAAATATCTGGTCTCCCTCAACCGTGAGTTGAGTAATTCCAGATATAAATAACCTTCTGTTCGATGAACAATTGCATCAGTATTTTCATAACGATTCGGGTATTTATAACGGTCGAGATTATATTTAAAACCCCGATCGCATTTATCGATTAATTCCAGCATTTGCTCAACAGAACCTTGCTCTGGCGTTAACCATTGTTCAGGATCGTGTTGCTCCAGAGCCCAAAACATGATGTCAATACTTTCCTCTAATACCCGTCCATCGCGATCGACCAATACAGGCACAGTACCTTTGGGAGATACATCCAACATTTCCGGGGGTTTATCCCGCAAGACAACCTCCCGTAATTCACACACTATCCCGCTTGCAACCACAGCCAAGCGCGCCCGCATCGCATAGGGACAGCGGCGAAAAGAATACAAAATTGGGTAATTTGAAATACCTTCAGTTGGTGCTATCATCGGGTTTTTCCTGAGCATGATAACGCGCACCAATATGTTTTTGGTGGCGACTATTAGCCAACTCAATCTGACGTTGCCGTTCGGATAAACTTTGTTTTTGTGCTTCCGTTTTTGTACCATAGCAATGAGGACAACTCATCCCTAATACAAATAATTCCGAAGCTCGATCTTCCTGACTAATCGGGTGACGGCAAGCACGACAAAGTTCATAGTCACCGGGCTTTAATCCATGACCAACTGTCACACGTTCATCAAACACAAAACATTCGCCTTCCCAACGACTTTCTGCTTCCGGGACAGTTTCTAAATATTTTAAAATCCCGCCTTCTAGGTGATAGACTTCATCAAAACCTACCTGACGCAAAAATGCCGTAGATTTTTCACATCGAATCCCACCTGTGCAGAACATGGCTACCTTGGGTTTTTCCCGTAACGCAGTTTCTTTAAGTACCCATTCTGGTAATTCGGAAAAGCTTTTTGTTTTAGGATCGATCGCACCTTTAAAAGTCCCGATCGATACTTCGTAGTCATTACGCACATCAACCACGACAACATCAGGATCGTCAAGCAGTTTGTTCCACTCTTCGGGCTTGACATATTGACCAGCCATCTGGTTTGGATTAATATCAGGTACACCCATCGTGACAATTTCCCGCTTCAACCGTACCTTGAGGCGATAAAACGGTAATTTTTCTGAGTAGGATTCCTTGTGTACCAAATCCGCAAAACGGCTGTCACTTCGCAGGAATGCCAGCACTGCATAGATGCTTTCGGGTGTACCTGCGATCGTCCCATTGATGCCTTCTTGAGCAAGCAGAATAGTACCAACGACTTGATTTTCCTCGCAGCAGGCCAGCAGCGGTGCTCTGAACTCGGCAAAATCCGATAATTCAACGAACTTATATAATGCAGCGGTTAAGAATTCAGCCATCTATCTTAGTATTTATTGAAACTAAAAAAACAAATCACTCCTATCATCATATCATCCCAGGTCTGTGGTTAAGCCCTCTTTTTTAAACTAAATTTAATTTGACAAATCATTTTGGCGGGTTCTAATATTTTGAGGTAGTACGAGCGCAAATTCCGTACCTGCTTCTGGTGTAGACGTGCAAATCAGATCTCCTTGATGAGTCGATTGGCTAAGTCGTTAATGGCTTTTTGTCCGTTGCGGAATGATAAATATCCGGTTAAGCCTACGGCGGCAAAGATTTGTAGGACAAAGGGAACGATCAGGAGGGTTTGCAGGGATATTTTTCGGTTCGCTGGATTGGAAAAAGGAAGTTTCGTCAAAATTGTGGTCGGTTTTACCATGGGCTGTATATCGGAAGTTTTGCGATCGCAGAAATAGAGGATTATCGCCAACTAACTCGATCCTCTATTTAGTCATGATATGCTATTTATCTCCCAATACGATTGATTATCCCTAACTTTTATGACTTTTTGGGAAATTCTCGATTCTTGACCAAAAGAATGGGTACAAGCCCCGTCCTTCTAGGACGGCTTTAATTTCTTGCTGATTCTATCAGAGAGTTATAGTATAATAGAGTAAGTAAATAGCCAGCAAAAATGAAAGCAAGGTATCGCTACAGATTCTATCCAACCGACCAGCAAAAACAGAGCCTAGCTCAGTTGTTTGGCTGTGTTCGAGTAGTCTGGAACGATGCGATTGCACTGTGCAAACAGTCCGAAAAGAAGCCCAAATCAGCAGAGCTTCAAAAAGTAGTCATCACTCAAGCAAAGCAGACTGAAGAAAGAGCATGGTTAGGCGAAGTTTCATGTGTTCCTTTGCAGCAATCCGTAGCGGATTTGGAGACAGCATTTAAGAATTTTTTCGATTCTTGTAAAGGAAAAAGAAAAGGACGAAAAGTAGGCTACCCCAAGTTCAAGAAAAGGACTAGCAGTCAATCAGCACGGTTTAGAATAGGTGGTTTTTCTCTGAAAGGAGATGAGGTTTATTTAGCAAAGATCGGCAATGTTAAACCAATTTGGTCTAGGGAGTTACCGTCAGCACCTAGCTCTGTAACGGTCATCAAAGACTGTGCTAACCGTTATTTTATAAGCTTTGTTGTAGAAATTGAACCTATTCAACAAGATGCCAAAAACCCAAGCATCGGGATTGATTTGGGTATCAAAACTTTTGCGGTGATGAGTGATGGCGAGCGAGCGGAAAGTCCTAACTACAAAGCTCTCGATCGAAAAATTCGCAAACTTCAGAAAAAGTTAGCGCGTCAACCTAAAGACTCAAAACGCAGGTATAAAACCCGCATTCAAATTGCTAAGCTACACAATCAGATTGCCGACACCCGTAAAGATTTTCTACACAAATTGTCCACCAAGGTTGTGAGTGAAAACCAAACCATTGTCTTGGAAGATTTAAATGTGTCAGGAATGGTCAAAAACCGCAAGCTTGCTAGAGCAATAAGTCTGCAAGGATGGCGTGAATTTAGGGTTTTGTGTGAAGCTAAATGTGATAAGTTTGGGCGTGAATTTAGGGTAATTAGTCGGTGGGAGCCAACAAGTCAAATCTGCTCAGATTGTGGGTTTAAGTGGGGGAAATTAGACCTTTCGATTCGAGAACTAATTTGCCTCAATTGTGGCACACATCAAGACAGAGACGAGAACGCAGCCAAGAATATACAGAAAGTCGGGATTGGGCATAGCCACGACTCTAAACGGACGCAGAGACAGAGTAAGACTACTCCGGTAGCATCAGTCGGTGAAGCGTCAAGAATCACCGCACTTGTGACGGGCGGTGAGTATGTCAATACTATAATACTATCATTGTCAGTCCGTAGCGACCAATAGCTGCGACATCAATCAACATCTCCCATAATTCCTCTGGAACAGACCTCAACAACCTGTTCTTGACTATCTTTGTGGGAGACATCAATATTCCTAACTTCCTAAAATTAACCGTTATGTGCCAATTACTAGGAATGAACTGTAATGTTCCCACAGATATTTGCTTTTCTTTTGAAGGTTTTTCTGCCAGGGGTGGCAAAACTGACATTCATCAAGATGGTTGGGGAATCGCTTTCTTTGAAGGTTTAGGATGCCGCATTTTTATAGATTCTAAACCAGCCATTAGTTCTCCAGTGGCTGATTTAGTGCGTCGCTATCCCATTCATTCAACTAACGTGATTGCTCACATCCGTAAAGCTACTCAAGGTGATATTGTTCTGGAAAATTGCCATCCTTTTGGGCGGGAACTTTGGGGGCGCTATTGGGTGTTTGCTCACAACGGAAATCTGGAAAATTTCAATCCTGAAAGTGCTCGGTTTTACAAGCCTGTGGGTAAAACTGACAGTGAAAAAGCGTTTTGTTTGATATTGGAAAAATTGCGATCGACTTTTCCTGAATATAAGCCGGATTTAACTGAACTTTATCCGGTCTTGAATGAAATTACTAAAACTTTAGCAGAGTACGGAATTTTTAATTATTTACTTTCCGATGGAGAACATTTGTTTGTGCATTGTTCTACCAACCTGCATTATATTGTGAGACAAGCACCTTTTGCTAGCGCCCACTCGATCGATGAGGATGTGACGGTGGATTTTCGGGAATTGACCAACGAGGGCGATCGCGTGGCGGTAATTGCTACTTTACCACTTACGGATAATGAAGTTTGGACGAAGATTCAGCCGGGAGAATTGCTGGTATTTCATGAGGGTTTACCAATCAATTTTGAAAGATAAATGGCCTACCAGATTTAGTTTTGTAAATAGGTGAGGGGCGATCGCCTTTGGATAATATCATGACTATAGGTCTGTTTGCACTTGTGGGCGATCGCAGAATTCTACATACTAGGTTAAAATCCGTTTGATTAGTTTGGGATACTCAGTTAGTTTATCGATTGCACAATTTCCTCTATTTCTGTATTACGGGAAAATAGTTGGTTGTAGAAGAGTTGCTGATTTGCTTGTATAATGGCAATACCGTAATTGAAAGGAAATTAGATTATGCAGGATGTTGCATCCCTAGGAAAAGAGATTGTTCGAGGCAAAGGCTATGTTTTATTGCCAGAACTATTCACGCCTAGGGAAATTTCGGAAGCTAGATTGCACGTTCTCAACCTTGCCACAGAAGAGCCAGCAGGACGCTTTTTGAAGACGGGTGAGCGATCGCGGCTATACAGATTGCTGGAGGAAGCAGCAATTTTTGAGCAAATGGTACAGCATCCACGAGTTATTGAAGTTGCCGAGGCGATTCTGGGAAGCGATATGACCCTTGGGGGCTTCTCTGCCCATATCCTCTATCCAGGTGCTAGCAATATGGGAGCACACGTCGATTATCCCTACTTCACCATGACTCCTCCCTATCCAGCAACACCCGTGATGGAAGTTCAAGCAATCTGGATGATGGAAGACTTTACAGAAACCAACGGTGCTCCTTTGTTTGCAGCAGATACCCAGAAGCTGTGCCAATTTCCCGACTCCAAAAAGTTTTCGGAATTAGCCCAGAAAGTCACTGGAAAAGCAGGATCGGTTGTTCTTTCCCACGGTCTTTCTTGGCACGATACATCAATGAATCAATCAGACCAGCCGCGTGTTTCGGTACTGGGAAATTACAATCCAAAATTTATCCGACCATTGGAAAACCCAGCTCAGTATCTGTCGCCAACTTTCCTAGAGCAAGCCAGCCCAAAACTGAAACAGTTACTAGGTTACGAGTTTCACACTGCTATTTTCAAGGATGTGGAAAGATTGAAGTTACTCGGCGATTGAAATCGCTTCTACAATATTTTTTGAGTGTCTATTGACAGAAAATCAAATATCCGGTAAATTGGCAAAAAAGTAGGTGGCAGTCGGATAACCTTAGGCTGCCAAATTAGAAGTATCTGTTATTCCAACTAAAAGACATTGATATGGTTAACTTCAGTCGTAGACTCGGTTTAGTTGAAGAACTGTATGAAACACTGCATTCTATGGGTGCGGAGATCTATGTGAATATTGCTAGCATTCAGGGAAGACTTTCTTTGGATGTACTTAAAGCTGCTATTGACTTACTTCAGAAACGACACCCTCTCCTACAAGTTCATCTTCAGAAATCAGATGATGGTTTTTACTTTTGTGCGGATGGTACACTAGCAATTCCCTTGAGAACCATCGATCGCCAACAGGAGCAACAGTGGCTGGAAATTGCTGAAGATGAGATGCTACAAAAATTTTCTGGTGAATTTGAACCCCTGTGTAGAATTACACTCTTACAAACGTCTGAGCAACTGGGCAGTAATGAACTAATCGTTACTTTTCATCATGCAATCGCCGATGGGATCTCGGTACTCCATTTAATGCACGATCTGTTGTCTTACTATCAGCAATTAGTTGAAGGAATCCCGATCGCCCCGATAGACACGCTACCAATGCTGCCACCGTTGGATCGATTGCTTGAAACCTGTCTGTCTGAGGCGGATGCTGCCGATCGCACTCAAGTTACACCGAAACCGACAAGTCCATCCCCTATACTGATTGTTGAGCAAACAGCTCCTGTTGGCGATCGGCAGACTCGTTTAATCACTCGCGAGTTTAACCAACTCCTAATGTCGCAGCTCAAAAGTCGGTGCCGCGATGAACAGACAACAGTTCATGGAGCATTATGTGCTGCCATGATATTAGCTAGTGTTAAAGAACTTTCATCTGAAGTACCAGTTCTCGTCTCCTGTGGCTCCAGTGTTAATTTGAGAGCATCATGCTTTCCTTTAGTAGAGCCTAGCCATCTAGGTTGTTTTGCCTCTTACGTCACAACAACTCATCACGCTGAGCAGAATACTCATTTCTGGAAACTTGCTCGTGAATGTCAGTCCGAGATCTATCAGTTAGTTAGTCGTAAAGTTCCACACCGCCTAGCGTCTAATCGAGAGTTGATCCACAAATATCAAGCCTCTTTTTTGGCTCAACTAGCTGAACACAATATGGGGCGAATTACAACTACCCATATTTCTAATTTGGGTCAGTTTGATTACTCAAAATCCTACGGATCGATCCGACTGGAATCATTTCATTTTGCGGCTGGGCAGAATTTGGTGGGAACTTGTTTTTGGCTGGGTGCAGTGACTGTTCATCAAAAACTATTTTGTACCTTCACTTATATCGATCCTCTACTTAGCAGGAAAACGGCTGAATCACTTGCTGATTCTGTAATCACGTTCTTAGATAGCGCAGTTTCTTCGCCCTTAATGCAAAGTCCCCAAAAATCAGTATTGGAGTCGATTTGAGTTCAGAAACCGGGTTTTTGGATTTGGCGCGGGGTTCAGAAACCGGGTTTCTTTACTAGATGCGATCGCCGATAATAATCTTAAATTGTACCTGAAATTTATAGATATCGGATAGGAACACAGCAGGAGGGCAATTGCTTCTACTTACGCAGCAAAACTATTAACCAGTCTAACTGTAGGCCTATCTGCACTTGTGGGCGATCGCAAATAACTTCCAGGTAGCGTCGCAACTGCTACAGTATTTCCCAACAAATCGAAAAACTAAATGATTAAGAAAATAGTCAATTTGACTCATCTCATCTAGATTAGTCTATTTTTATGCTATCGTCTGATTTGATTAAAGAGTAGCTCACCGACTTGTGCTACCGTCTAGGGGTTGCGATTGGCTTCCCTAGTGTCGCAGGCGATCGCGAGCCGGAAAAAATCCCATCCTATAATCCCACATTCCCAATCCTCAATCATGATAGCTAAAAACTCTCCCACAATTGGACTGATTGAACCTCCAGCAACAGGGCTATACGATGCAGAAGGCAAAAATTGGACTTCTTTATACAGACATCGTTCCTTAATCAGCAAGCAAGTTTTGATTCCTGACTTGCAAGCTGGGGGATTTGATGCCCGATTGGTCAACCTCAGAGATGATTATTATAGTGAAGAATTTGGAGAGGTTTTCTGGAAAGGGATGACCCTGCGGAAAACTTACGTTGGGGGCAAAATTTCCGCTCTCGATCCCCTGGCCTTCGATGCTTGGGGCATTACAGTGAATTTCTCCCAAGACCGTCAAGTCACTTGTATGGTGATTGAGCATCTGGCTAAGGGAGGTCGTCCCATTGTCGTTGGTGGGTCGGATGCTTTCGCTGAACCGCACCACTACTTGAAAGCTGGCGCCGCAGCAGTCGTTCAGGATAAATCCGGGGCAGCGAATTGGGCTATTTTTGACTATGTACTCGGAAAAACCCCACGAGAAGAACTCACGGGTGTCATTCTCGCAAATGGTAAACAGTATCCCAGGAAGGCTAAAGCCAAAAGTCCAGAGGAGTGGGCGCTACCTTCAGTGGAAGTGGCGCGGGAATGTTTAGGGACACTCCCCAATGTCCAGGGATCTGTACCTGTTGGTTCGTTGGTTGCTGACATTGGTTGCGATCGCACCTGCGATTTTTGCATGACACCCACCTACGGCACTGGCTTTCGGAGAATGACCCCACAAACATCCCTCAAATGGTTGGCGATTCAGAAAGAAGCGGGGGCTCGATCGATCAATATCGGTTCCGATCAATTCCTCGCCCGCGGACTCTTTCCCGAGGGGCGACAAGAGATCCTCGACATTACCAATGGTGCGCGGGAGATGGGAATAACTCTCATGTGGCCGAATGGTTTGGAACTGAGGAAAACAACTCTGGGCGCTGGGCGTAACTACGAAAGCAGCGACCTCAGACCTGACGAAGAACTGATTGAAGCACTGTTTGGCTGGGATGGCAAAGTCGGTTGTCCTTTGGCTTATATCCCTGCCGAACGTCCCGTTTTTGGACGAGAAGCCTACAAGAAGCTCGTGCCGTGGCAAGAACATTGTACGTTGATGAAATCTGTAGTCAGAACTGGTGTACCTGTGATTGCTTATGGCATCATTATCGGGCTACCAGATGATGACCATGAGGACTTGTTACGTCTTGAAGAAGCGATCTCAGAACTGGTGGATCAACTGGTAGAGATTAACCCCAATTTGGAATTTCAAACTTCGTGCTACAGCATTATTCCCTTGCCCGGAACTCCGCAATCTTTTAACTTACGCAAGACAGGAATGCTACAGTTTGAAGACACCTGTCTTTGGGGGGTATGGACAACTACTTCCAATACTAATCACCTTACCTACGAGCAGGTTTCCGATTGGCAAATTCGTCTATCTAATATTCGGAGATCTCCGTCTGAATTTACCAACTATAACGGCGAATATTCAGGTATGGTTAGTGACGCTTCCTCCGACGACTCAAAGGTTGTGTTGGCAAATTTGAACTAAACACCGGTCGCCCCAAACCCGGTTTCTCGGATGGTGTGGTGGGTTTCAGAAACCGGGTTTCTATGACAATTTACATTGCGGGCGATCGCAAATAACTTCCAGGTAGCGTCGCAAATGCTACAGTGTTTCCCAACAAATCGAAGAACTCAACGCTATAACCTGTTTCTAGCTCTTCAACGTAATGCTGTTCTACAACTGTACCGATATCGCCAGCATAAAGTCCTTCTTCAAAAATGTTGCATAGCAAGATGACATCTGAATAAAGTTGATAATTCATAATTCTTCTGATTCGGGAAATTGTTGCTCGTATTGGGTTAGAATTTCTCGAACTGTTTCGGCTGGGATATCTGATAAATCTGATTTAGAATAGATAGTCACCAAAACGATAGCGTTTGGCTAAAGTTCGCAAGTCTCTTTGAAATCGGGGGGTGAGTTCAATTGCGATCGGTTGTGGATCAATTGTCATCGATTCCATCCCACATTTGAGACAAAGGGAGAGTTTGTCCGGTAATTGCCTCATGGAACCCTTGCTGAATCCCTTCGAGGACTGTTTCAATGGGGTCATCATCGCGATCGATGTCAGTATCTTGACGAATTTCTTGTTGCAGTTCTTTGAAGCGTCCTTTATAGATATCTTCCCATTTATCGGACTGCAAGAATTTGATGAAAGCTAAGACTTCTTGTTGCTGTTCTGGCGATAAGACCTTCACATTTTCCAAAATGGTTTGTTCGACGGTCATAATTATCCCTTTTTTTTGATTGCTATTTTACAATCTAGTAACAATATTATATCAAACGGGTGGGGTCAACAGCAATTCAAAGTTTGATAAATTACTAGGAAACTACTGCAAAATCCGTACTTGTTGGCGATCGTCTTTAGTATAGCCAATGACAACAGCACCAACAGGTGAACCAAGATCGGGATACATTTCTGGTGTCATCGAGCCGTTATCGAGAAAGTCGGAAATTTGAATAAATCCTTTTACCTTTGCATCTCCAAGATTGACAAACACTCCAAAAGGTGCATGAAATTCAACCTTGCCGTATATGAGTTTTCCAAGTGGATACTTGGACTCGATAGAGTTCCAAAATTCTTGATTCATAGTCAACTATTGCTGTTTTAGGATTCTAGGAAACTGATTCAAAATGGGAAAAAGATTGTGCGGGATTGCTAGTTCAATACTTGGGCCTCCCTGATAGAATCTTTCCAGTGGCTTAAATGTTATCTCGTAGGTTTGGTTGTCTATTATCACCTCCAATATTCCTTAATCCAAACGTGGCTGCGATCGATAATAGCAAGGGGGCGATCGATACAAAGCATCCCTCGATCGTCAATTTTTCCAGTTGTTTCAATCGCTTTCATATAATCCCTTCCCCATTTAAAGATTCAAGCCGTGACAGCCATTTGTTGAAGTGAGAGCATTTACTCCGAATTACTTGCAATCCAATTCGTTCAGCTAATTGTGGTCCAAAAGCAGATTTTGCTTTTCCGTAATCGGGAAACTGCGCGATGATACGCTTGCTAGGTGCTGTTTGCTGCCCATCGTTGATTAACTCAGGTGTTTGATATTGACTAGCAATAGCTTGGAGAGCTTCAATCTCTTTTGTCCGTCCAGCATCAAGGTACTCAAAACACGTTGGATCGGAAAAGAGATATGCCTCATATTCATGTAACTGAATGTAAGGAATGAATCGACGATCGCCAATATCCTCTGCAAAGCATTGCTCTAAAAATTCAACTCGCTGTAGTGGATCTTGGCGCAGCTTTTCTGACTCAGCTAAGCCTGGAAAATCAGGATGAATAGCATACAAATCAATCATGGTAGTGAAGAAGGCATCAGAATTGCTATCTTCCTTGAGCGATCGCAGGATGTCGTCTTTCATAGGGGCGTAATTGCGTCCACCACCGCGATGTACTTGACCTTTTTTTCTAGCATGAGCAATTAGCCGAGGACGGTTCATAAACACATCATGGTGAGCTAAATGTGGTTTGATCGAAATGTCAGCGAATGTTTGCTCGGTTTGTCCTTCGGCAAATAAGTAAAGGCGCACCATTAATGGGGACCTCCCCCGATAATATTTTTCTCCCAAACTTCTCCCAAGCTATACTCGTCGAGCCATGCGTCTAATTTTGTAGGATTTAACCTCTTAAATTGCGACTCCTTACCTTCTCGGTTCACCGCAATTACATCTTCAGGATCGAAATTATCCAAGAAAGAACTAGATTGAGTGCTAATGAGAATTTGTGTATGGAGTGCAGCCTTACTAAACAAAGCAGCAACAACATTTAAGGCATAGGGGTGAAGCCCCAATTCCGGCTCATCAACAACAATGAGTTCTGGCAGTTCATCTTCTGGCTGTAAGAGCAGCGTAGCAAGGCATATAGCACGCAAAGTACCATCTGAAAATTGATGTGGTCCAAAGACTCGATCGGACTCCTTTTCTCGCCAGTTGAGAATGACGCGATTAGATACATCTGGTTCAAGAACAAAATCATCGAAAAAAGGTGCAATAAGACGGATTGTTCCGATAATGCGCTGATAAGCTGCACCTCCATTCTCTTTACGAAATCTCAGAAGTAATGCAGCTAGATTTCCAGCATCCGACTTTAACCATCGATCGTCGCCAACATAACAAGATTGACGCACATCTGCTGTAGACGATGTGTCGTGAAAGTGATACACACGGCAACGATTGAGTAAGTATCTAAGCGTCTTAGCCGTTTGCTTGCCTTCCTCTGCGGCTTTGATGATTTGTGTTTCCTGATGTCCTGCACCGAGTTCGTCAGTTCTAGGGGATACCCGACCTCTTTGCAGAAAACTTAAGGTTTCCTCGGCAAAAATCAGCGTATCAGCAGCGGCATGAAATAGCCGTATGTGATAGGCATCTACCCCATTATCAACCTCGAATTCCAGCTTTGCTTCTATCTGGGGCGTTATCTTAGGTCCAAAGTGCAAGAGAGATTGGGCACTCCCTGACCTGGCAATGTATAGTTGAAAGCGTCCAGCCATCATCTCATTGAGCATCTTGAAAAACGAGATCAGATTGCTTTTGCCAGCCCCATTTGCTCCAATCAGAATATTTAGGGGATGCAACTCAAGATCCATTGCCTTAATAGACTTAAATCCATTGAGGGTTAATCTTTGTAGCCTATTCAAAAGTCAGTCTCCTAAGTCTGTGATGGTGTGTTTGCTTCTGATATTGATTAATAGAGGAATAGGCAATTACTGCTGAGTAACAGCCATTACCCATTCCTCATTTTAAACCCTAGCTACCCCCAATCCGAGCAACATAGCGAGTAATCGGTAGGGTGCGTCAGGCAAAAACCTGAAAATACGCCCGAAAATCTTGATGTCTGACAGACCCTACATAGCCTTTAAGCATTGTCAGCGATCGCGCGGATTCGTTGAGTCGCATAGTCTCTGTGACCACTGAGGTGGGCGATCGCCTCCCCGCGATTGTACAACGTACCAAATAAGTCGAAAATTCCCAAACCTTGATGTTTGATTTGATACGAAATCGGTTGTCCGGTCGTTACTAAACGCGCCCAATGCTCGCAATTCCAGCCTTGAACACCATAGTTCCATTGCTCGTGAAACGCCGGGACAGAAGCAATTAAATTGGTCAGAATTGCCGATCGAGATAGGGAACTTTCAGGGCATCATGAAAATTATCCCCTAGCTTCTCGATAGCCAAGCGTCCTCGATCTGATGGACTGCCCGATCGCTCCGGCCCCCAACCGATCGCAAACGCATCCGATAGAGTAACGCTGTAATGCCAATGCAAAACGCTATCATACCGTTGTACTAGGCGACCACATCGACTCGATCGCGGGTGCCAACGTTTAAAAATTTCTTCAATGAGCGCATCCTCGGTATTACTGATATTTTGTAACATTGGTAGTTTGTAATTAATAATTAGTAATCGATCGCTCGTGAGGAATAGGTAATTGATTGTTACTAACAGCCATTACCCATTCCTCATTTTAAACCCTAGCTACCCCCAATCCGGGCCACATCGCGAGCATTTTCTTCAAAAGCCGCCGTCAGCGCATCATCACCGCTTAAACCCGCAGCGATCGCCCTTTCAATGGCCTCCAACACCCGCTTATAATCCCGCGGCATCACCTTCACAAACACCGGCAACATCGCATCCCAATTTGCCAAAACCTTCGATGCGATCGCACTTCCAGTCAAATCAAAATGAGCCTGAATTAACTCCCGCAAATCTGCAATTTCCTCAGCATCCTCCAACTTTTCTAAACCCACCATCGACATATTGCAGCGAGTTGCAAAATCCCCCGCTTCATCCAAAATGTAAGCAACACCGCCACTCATTCCCGCAGCAAAATTGCGCCCGGTTTCACCCAAAACTACAACCTTGCCGCCAGTCATGTACTCGCAACCGTGATCGCCCACACCCTCGACTACTGTGTTAACGCCGGAATTCCGTACCCCAAAACGTTCGCCCGCCATCCCTCGGATGAAAACCTCGCCAGATGTCGCTCCGTAAAGCACTACGTTGCCGACGATCGCATTTTCCTCTGCGACGAAGGTGGAAGCTTGCGACGGGTACAGCACGATTTTGCCACCGCTGAGGCCTTTGCCCAAATAGTCGTTGGCTTCGCCTTCGAGCTCTAGGGTGACTCCTTTGGGTACGAATGCCCCAAAGCTTTGCCCAGCGCTGCCTTGGAAGTGCAGGTGCACGGTATCATCGGGTAAGCCTTCCCAGTGGCGTTTGGTGATTTCGTTGCCGAGAATTGTGCCCACAACCCGGTTGACGTTGGTGATTGGGAGAGTCGCTTTGACTGGTGTGCCGTTTTCGATCGCACCTTTGCACAAATCCAACAACACCGTCATATCCATCGACTTCTCTAAACCATGATCCTGCGCCATCTGACAATAGCGCCCGACATCCGCCCCAACTTCCGGCTGGTAAAGGATGTTCGAGAAATCCAAACCCTTAGCCTTCCAGTGCTCTACCGCTTGTTGCGCTTCCAAAACATCGGTGCGCCCTACCATTTCATTCAAGGTGCGGAAGCCCAACTGCGCCATGATTTCACGGACTTCTTGCGCGACGAAAGTCATAAAGTTTACCGTGTGTTGCGGATCGCCCGTAAAGTTTTTCCGCAACAGGGGATCTTGTGTCGCAACGCCCACGGGGCAAGTGTTTTGATGGCAAACGCGCATCATAATGCAGCCCAAAGTCACCAGTGGCGCCGTCGCAAAACCGAATTCCTCCGCACCAAGCAATGCAGCAATTGCTACATCGCGACCAGTTTTTAGTTGTCCGTCGGTTTCAACAGCAATGCGCGATCGCAAATTATTCAAAACCAGGGTTTGGTGAGTTTCCGCCAATCCCAACTCCCAAGGTAAACCGGCGTGTTTGATCGATGTTTGCGGTGACGCGCCGGTACCGCCGTCGTAGCCGGAGATTAACACCACATCGGCGTGGGCTTTCGCAACCCCAGCCGCGATCGTCCCAACTCCAACTTCCGACACCAGTTTGACGCTAATCCGCGCTTCCCGGTTGGAATTTTTCAAGTCGTGAATCAATTCAGCCAAATCTTCGATCGAATAAATGTCGTGGTGAGGAGGAGGCGAAATCAAACCAACACCGGGTGTCGAGTGCCGTACCTTGGCAATCCACGGGTATACTTTTTTACCGGGTAACTGTCCGCCTTCTCCGGGTTTTGCCCCTTGCGCCATCTTGATTTGGACTTCCCGCGCCTGAGACAAATACAAGCTGGTGACACCAAAACGCCCGGAAGCAACTTGTTTGATCGCACTGTTTTTTGAGTCACCGCGATCGTTTGTCCAAGTATAGCGATCGGGATCTTCGCCGCCTTCACCAGTGTTCGATTTACCACCAATGCGGTTCATCGCTACGGCTAAAGATTCGTGGGCTTCCTTAGAAATCGAACCGTAACTCATCGCCCCAGTTTTGAAGCGTTTGAGAATAGATTCGATCGGCTCAACTTCCTCAATTGGAATCGATTCCCGCTGCTTGAATTGCAACAAACCGCGTAGGGTAAAATGCTGTTGGTTTTGTTCGTTAACCAGGGCGGAATACTTTTGGAAAAGCGGATAACTTCCTTCGCGTACTGCTTGTTGCAGGGCGTGAATAGTTTGCGGGCTGAACAGGTGGGCTTCTCCTTCCTTGCGCCATTGATATTCGCCGCCGACATCGAGGGTGTGTCCGCTGGATGGGCGATCGGGGAATGCGTGGGTATGGCGTAAAATGGCTTCTTGGGCGATGACTTCGAGGTCTACTCCTTCAATCCGCGATGCTGTCCAGGTGAAGTATTTATTGACTACGGATTTGTTTAAGCCGATCGCCTCAAATATCTGTGCACCACGGTAACTTTGAATTGTGGAAATCCCAATTTTTGAAGCAACTTTGGTCACGCCTTTGGTTGCGGCTTTCACGTAGTTTTTGCTAGCTGTTTTGGTATCAACATTTACCAGCAAACCTTGGCGGATCGAATCGGCGATCGTCTCGAAGGCCAAATACGGATTGATCGCACCGCAACCGTAGCCGATTAAAGTCGCAAAGTGATGAACTTCCCTCGGTTCCCCGGATTCGAGCACCAGTCCCGCCCGCGTCCGCGTACCTTGGCGGATCAGGTGGTGGTGCAGGCCTGCAACTGCTAGCAGCGCCGGAATTGGAGCGTTTTCGGCATTGATTCCCCGATCGCTCAAAATCAGGATATTCACCCCAGAGGCGATCGCGCTGTCTGCTGCTGCAAAAACATCTTCTAACGCCTGTTCCAAACCTTTCACCCCTGTTTTGGGGTCGAACAAAATCGGTATCGTAATCGACTTGAAATTACCCTGATTTACGTGTTTGAGTTTCGCCAATTCTTCATTGCTGAGAATTGGTGTTTTCAACTCAATTAAATGACAGCTTTCTGGTTCCGGTTTGAGCAAATTGCGTTCTGAACCAATTGTCGTTTCAGCAGAAGTGACAATCTCTTCTCTGATAGAATCGATCGGCGGATTCGTAACTTGAGCAAACAGTTGCTGGAAGTATTCATAAAGCAACTTTTGCCTGTTCGATAAAACAGCTAACGGCGTATCCGCGCCCATCGCGCCGACAGCTTCCACCCCATCGCGTGCCATCGGCGCTAACAACAACCGCAGTTCTTCAAAGGTGTAGCCAAAGGCCATTTGTTGCTGCAATAAATCCACTGGGTTGGATTCTGCAACTTCCGTAGCATCTGGTAGTTTGGCAATCTCGACCATGTGCTGGTCAATCCACTCGCGGTACGGGTGTTCCGAAGCAATTTGATGTTTGATTTCTTCGTCAGAAATGATGCGACCTTCTGCTGTATTTACCAGGAACATCCGGCCTGGTTGTAGGCGGCCTTTTGATGCAATTCGTTCTGGGGCGATCGGCAAAACTCCAGCTTCCGATGCCATGATTACTATGTCATCTTTGGTGACGCAATAACGGGAAGGACGTAAACCGTTGCGATCGAGCACAGCCCCGATCGAAGTACCATCCGTAAAGGCGATGGAAGCCGGCCCATCCCAAGGTTCCATCAAGCAGGAATGGTATTCGTAGAAAGCCTTTTTCTCGTCACTCATCGACTCGTGGGCTGTCCAAGGTTCGGGAATCATCATCATCACCGCGTGCGGTAAAGAACGCCCAGCCAAAGTCAGCAATTCCAAAGCATTATCAAAGATAGTCGAGTCGCTACCTTCGATGTTGATTAAATTGGGGATTTTCTTTAAATCATCGCCGAACAGTTCCGACTCGAACATCGATTGCCGCGCGTTCATCCAGTTGATGTTGCCGCGCATGGTGTTAATTTCGCCGTTGTGGGCGATGTAGCGGTAAGGGTGCGATCGCTCCCAACTCGGAAAAGTATTCGTGCTGAAGCGCGAGTGAACCAGGGCTAGAGCGCTTTCCATGTCGGGGTCGTGCAGTTCGGGATAGTAATCGCCGACTTGCACCGGCATTAACATACCCTTGTAGACGATCGTCCGGCAGGAAAGTGTGGAATTATACCAGTAGGGGTCTACGTTAGTCCTGCGAATCGCATTGTGAGCCCGTTTGCGGATGACGTAGAGTTTCCGCTCGAAAGCCGCCTCGTCCATACCTGCGGGGCGGCTGACGAACACTTGCTGCATGAAGGGTTCGCTGGCTTTGGCGGTATCGCCCAGGGATGAGTTATCTGTGGGGACATCGCGCCAACCGAGCACGGGACATCCTTCTGCGGCGGCGATTTCGGCAAAGATGCGTTTGCCGTTTTCCCGTTCCGTCTGGTTTCGCGATGAGTAAATTGCACCAACTCCGTACTCGCCAGCTTCGGGAAGTTCGATGTTTTGGGCTGCTGCTGCTTTCTTGAGGAACTTGTGGGGTACTTGCATCAAAATCCCCGCGCCGTCTCCGGTGTTGGGCTCGCAGCCGCAAGCCCCCCGATGGTCGAGATTCAGCAGGATTGTCAGTGCCTGTTCGACTATTTCGTGAGATTTGTTACCCTTGACGTGTACAATAAATCCGACTCCGCAAGCATCGTGCTCGAACTGCGGATCGTACAGGCCTTGCTTTTCTGGCAGTCCTTTGTTGTTCATTTTGATGTGTCTCTCAAAGTGGTGAAAAGATGTTGATCTAGAGTAGAGCGTGGGATGTCGATCGATCTAGTATCATTTATTATATGTGGATCTACTGCATTGGGTAGATGCACGAAAAAATCAAAGCTTGTGCGATCGAGCGTGAAAAATAGTTACAACGGATGAGTTAACTATGGAACCCGAAGGTCTAAATATTTATGCTTAAAAAATCTTTAATTATTACTGTATCTCCTGAGATCATGGGTGGCACTCCAGTCTTTGCTTGTACTAGAGTTCCGGTACAAACACTTCTAGACTATCTAAAAGGAGGAGAATCAATTGATGATTTTTTAGATGGATTTCCAACTGTGACTAAAGAGCAAGTTATGGCATTGCTGGAAGAGGCAACGGAGGACACGGCAATGTCGTTTCCCTACCCAATTAATTGTAGGGACACGGCACTGCCCATTAGTGTCAACTTAAGCCTGAAAGCCCTGAGAAATCTGGTTTTTACCTGAGTCTAGATCCCCCTAAATCCCCACCCCCCCCTAGCCCCCCCACCCCCCCCTGCCCCCCCCAAGGGGGGATGGGGGAAGGGGGACTTTGATCGGACTCCTGTCCCCCCCTTGGGAAGGGGGGTTAGGGGGGATCTGGCCTTAATCGTCAAACAGTAGTCTCTGAAGGGGTTTGACGTTAAGTTGACACCTATGGGCACTGCCGTGTCCTCCTGGTGCCTGTGGGTAATATTAATTCCGATGCAACTACGATGTGCGGTTCACCTATAAGAGTCCCATTAAATAAAGAATCAGCCGCCGTAGATGAAGATTTGATGTAGATTTGGTCGATCGCACCCATGACAGGTGACAACTACTATGGTGATTTTGCTATGGTTGTTAAGGCTGGTCGATCGGGCAAAGCAGACTTCGCAGTAAAAATGTACCGTTCGCTAATCCATCGGCGCAGGTAAGCTTAAATTTTAACCACAAATTAGCTAACCTCAAAAACCAACTTTGTCTACTAAAGCTTCAACAAGCAATCCTGAAGGAGTAAAAACATGGTTCAGACTCAAGAAATTTCTCAAATATCTACTCTAGAAGCACCTATAGCAATCAACGGAATTACCGCCACAGAAATGCGCCCTTGGGGTTCTTTTACAACTCTTGAAGAAGGGCCTGGATATAAAATTAAACGCATAGAAGTTAACCCCGGACATCGCCTCAGCCTCCAAATGCACCACCATCGCAGCGAACACTGGATCGTGGTTTCTGGTACTGCTAAAGTTACTTGTGGCGAAAATGAACAAGTTCTATTTACTAATCAGTCTACCTACGTTCCTCAGTGCATCAATCACCGTCTGGAAAATCCCGGTGTGATTCCCCTGATTTTAATTGAAGTGCAGAATGGCGAATATCTAGGAGAAGATGATATTGTACGTTTTCAAGATGATTATGCCCGGACTGAATCTAAGGCTAAATAACCTATAAACTGGTAATTGGGGATAGGGCATAGGGCATAGGGCATAGGGCATAGAGTATTCGCACCAACAAGTAAGCAATAAACAATTAGTAATAAGCCACAACTAATAACTAATTCCCAATTCCCAATTCCCAATTCCCCATTCCCAATTCCCAATTCCCCATTCCCAATTCCCCATTCCCAATTCCCCATTCCCCATTCCCCATTCCCAATTCCCAATTCCCCATTCCCCATTCCCAATTCCCAATTCCCCATTCCCAATTCCCCATTCCCAATTCCCCATTCCCCATTCCCAATTCCCAATTCCCCATTCCCAATTCCCAATTCCCAATTCCCAATTCCCAATTCCCAATTCCCCATTCCCAATTCCCAAAATTAATGATTCATCTTAGCAAAACCGCAGCTCAGGAAGTAATGCGCCTCAAATCTAAGCATCCAAACCCCAATGCTTTATTTCGTCTAGGCGTGGAATCTAGCGGTTGTTCCGGTTTATCTTATACTATGGCTTTTGAGGATGCGATCGACTCAGAAGCCAATGTTTGCCAGTCGGAGGGGATTGAAATTGCGATCGACCCCCAGCATTTAAAATATCTCAACGAGCTCACCTTGGACTATTCAGAGGATTTGATGGGCGGAGGTTTCCGATTTCACAATCCTAATGCGACTAAAAGTTGTAGCTGCGGCAATTCGTTTTCTGCATAGAGATAAATACTCAACCTCTAGGCTTCGTCAGTTATAGCCTTTCGAGCTCTCATCGGAGGTACGAGCGAGAATAGGTAATAGGTAATACCAGTTTTTTATGAAGCTGCATAGAATCTGATCCCCCCTAGCCCCCCTTAATAAGGGGGGGACAAGATTCCGCTCAAAGTCCCCCTTCCCCCCTTGGGGGGGGCTAGGGGGGGTGGGGATGCGAGGGGGATCGAAATATATGCAACTTCACATTAAATTGGTATAATTGGTAATTGGTAATTGGTAACTTGTACTGCCCTTCGACTACGCTCAGGAACCGCATAGTAGAAGGGCAGCACAAGTGCCCCATACTTCGACTACGCGAGCGCACAAGTGCCCCATTACCCATTACCCATTACCAATTACCTATTAAGCAAACAGTTCAAATAAGCAGATCTAGACTACCAAGTTGAACTATCAAGTGAGATGATTATCGTCCTTGGCCAGTCAGCTTTCTAGTAAATATACTGATGAAATAATTGAGATTGTAAAGTATAAATATAAAATAGCGATCGCTCTGAAAATATCATGGTAAAACCGCTTTTCCCGAAAGTTATTTTTGGAGACTTACTAATAATATGATCCGTCATGCAGCTTAAAGACTTGCCAACTCTAGAGCGAGCTATCGATCGTCACCCCATAACTGTAGCACCTCAAACATCACTCCTCGATGTTCTACGCTTGATGGGGCAAGTAGATGGCGAGGATAGTTTCTGGTTCCCACAAGCAACGGTTATTGAGAGTGGCGATGAACTAGAAAGTAACCAGAGGATGTCACTTTTACACAATGGTTGCGTTTTGGTAGTGGAGGAGTCCTCCAATCATCGCACAACATCTCTGGCAGGAATTTTTACTGCCAGAGATGCTATGTGTCTGGCGGCATCGGGTATAACTTGCTTAAGCCGGCTCAAAATCGCTGATGTGATGAGACAGCCTCAAGTGGTTTTCAAGCTGTCGGAAGCTCAAGATATTTTTACGCCATTATTGATATTTCGCCAACATCAAATTTCCTATCTGCCGATTGTAGACGATCGCGATCGACTCTTGGGGATAGTTACTCCCGAAAGTATCTTGGAAACTCTGCAAAGCGCTAATCTCCTCAAATTAGGCACTGTCGCAGAAGTTATGAAAACTCAAATCCTGAGCGTACCCAGACATACATCGGTACTCAAAATTGCTCAGTTGATGGTACAAAATCTCGCCAGTTGGGCGCTAATTACCGACAATCTGAGAGAGGGAGTAGAGTACGAAGTAGCAGAAATTTCCCGCATCATTCCCGCAGGTATCGTCACAGAACATAAGATTTTACAAGCACAAGCTCTCGGCATAGATTTAGCACAAACCCATGCTTCAGCTATTATGAGAAGGCTGGGAACTCACCTCAACCCAGAAGATTCCCTGTGGCGTGCTTGTCAGCAAATGCAGCAAGAGCAAATGCAGCCCCTATTAGTATCTCAGTTTCGGGAAAATGTCCATAATTCTCTGTTAGGAATCGTCGCCCAGGTAGACTTATTGGGTTTGTTGGAACCAGCCCAAATTTATAAAGGACTCAAACGCGCACAGCAATCTATTCGTCAACTACAAATCGAAAATACTGAATTGCTACGCAGTCGTAATGCAGAACTAGAAACCCAGGTAGAGCAGCGTACTGCTGAACTCCAAGCAGCACTGACAAAGGTTGAACAACAAGCAAAACAGGCTGCACTCATTAACCAAATTGTTCAGGTGATGCGAGATACGATGGTTGTGGATCAAATCTTGCAGACGACGGTAGATCAGTTGCATGAATCCCTGAATGTCAGTCGCTGCGTAATTTTGGAAGAAAACAGCCACCGAGAAACTTCCATTACCTACTGTAGTGAAGCTACCCCAGAAGCAGAACAATTACTGGGAATGCACTGTCCGATATTGAACCGCTACAAACAGCAATTAATTCACGGCCATCAAGTTCTATTTAGCAAAATTGACGACTCTTTAACCCCAGAGTTGCAAGCAGTTGCCCATCAGTTGAGTGTTCGTGCTATGTTGATTACACCGCTGGTATATCAACAACAGTTCCTGGGTGCGATTTGCCTGCACCAGTGCGATCGCGAACGGGAATGGACCGATTCCGAATTAGAATTTGTCAAGACGATTTCTACTCATTGTGCGATCGCCATTCATCAAGCCAAACTTTATCAACAACTACAAACTGAACTTGCCGAACGAGAGCGCGCCGAAGCAGCCCTGCAAACACAAAAAGAATTTCTGCGGAATGTCATCGACACCAGTCCCCACGCCATTTTTGTTAAAGATTGTAATGGAACATACGTTTTAGTCAATCAATCTCTTGCCGAACTCTTAGGGACAACAGTAGAAAATTTGACTGGCAAAAAAGATGCCGAATTTATTGATGACCCTGCACAAGTAGAGAGGTTTTTGGCTGATGTTCGAGAAATTACCAGCACCTTAGAGCCCAAATTTTTTTTAGAAGAAACCGTTACCACGCCTACGGGAGAAATTCGGTACTTTCAAATAGTCAAAAAACCTCTGTTATCTGCCGATGGTACCAGTTGTCAAATCCTTGGTGTCGCTACGGATATTACCGATCGCAAATTAGCCGAACAAGCCCTACGGGAGAGCGAACAACTCTTCCGCTTAATGGCAGATACAGCCCCAGTATTTATCTGGATGTCAGGTACTGATAGTGTGCGGAATTTTTTTAACCAAAGCTGGTTAGATTTTACAGGTAAAACTTTAGAAGAACAACTAGATAACGGTTGGACAGCCGCAGTCCATCCCGATGATTTGCACCAGTGTTTAGATATCTATCTATCCTCTTTTAACACCAGTCAAAAATTCCTGATGGAATACCGTCTCAGGAATGCTGATGGAGAGTTTCGTTGGATTTTAGATAGAGGCGTGCCTCGGTTTACGCCCAGTGGCGATTTTGCAGGTTACATTGGCTCCTGTGTTGATATCACCGAGCGTAAAGTTGCTGAAGAGTCCCTGCAACAAGCCAAAGAGCAATTACAAGCGGTATTGGATGCCGTACCTGGATTTATTTCTTGGATTGATGCTGATGGGAAATACCTTGGTGTCAACCGACATCTGGCTGACAGCTTTAACTTGATTCCCAAGGATTTTATTGGCAAAGAACTCGGTTTTATGCAAAATAGCCCCCTGTTTGCAGAATTTATGATTCAGTTTATTGCGAGTTCTGATGTGGAGGCTTCCCAAGTTATTGAATCACAAATTAATGGTAGATCGCGACATTACTTACTCGCGGCTCACAAATATCAACAAGAAACGGCAGTGGTGTGCGTCGGGATTGATATTACAGAACGCAAACAAGCAGAAGAATCCCTACGGGAGAGCCAGATCAAATTGAGTGCTATCTTCAATAATACATTTCAATTTACTGGCTTGTTGCAATTAGATGGTACTCTGGTGGAACCAAACCAGACGGTACTAGATTTCGGTGGCTTGCAGTTAGCTGATGTGGTTGGGCTTCCCTTGTGGGAAACTCGCTGGTGGACAATTTCCACCGCGACTCAAGAACGTTTAAAAAGTGCGATCGCCTACGCTGCATCTGGTAACTTTATCCGTTATGAAGCTGATGTTTTGGGTGTTGGTAATACCATAGCCACTGTTGACTTCTCCATCAAGCCAATGAAAGACGAGGCGGGAGAAGTGGTAATGCTGATTGCTGAAGGTCGCGATATTACTGAATTAAAGCAGGCGCAGAACGATCGCGATCGCTTTTTCAATAATTCGATGGATCTAATGGCGATCGCCGAATTCAACGGTTGTTTTAAGCTAGTCAACCCAGCTTGCACAGAAATCCTTGGTTATACCAAAAACGAATTAGAAGGTCAAAACTTTATTGAATTTATTCATCCAGATGACTTACAAACAGTCCACCATGTATGGGAAAAAGAAAAAAATACTGGTCATGCAGTGCGGGATTTGGAAATTCGCTATCGTTGTTTCAATGGTACTTACAAATGGCTCTGTTGGAATAGCATTCCTTTCCCAGAAGAAGGTATCAGCTATGGCTTTGCTCGCGATATTACTGCTCGCAAAGCTGCTGAAAAAGCCTGGGAACTACTCAATGAAGAGCTGGAAAACAAAGTCGAGGAACGTACAGCTCAGTTAAGGATAGCCAACCAGCAATTACACCAAGAAATTAGGGATCGCCAGCAATTTGAGGCAGCCTTGAGAGCCAGTCAAGAGCAACTGCAAGCCATTCTTGATAACTCCCCAGCCGTGATTTATTTATTAGACATTCAAAACAGATATATCTTGGTTAATCACAAATTTGAAAATTTGTTTGGAGTTACCACAGAACAACTGATTGGTCAAAGCATTTACACTCAATTCCCAGAAAAAATAGCCGATTATTTTGCTTCCAAAAATCGCTTAGTAGTTGAAAGCGGACAACCCATAAAAAGCGAAGAAACTATACCTTTGAAGGATGGAATCCACACTTATATTACCATCAAATTTCCGCTCAAAGATGCCCAGGGAGTTACCTATGCCGTTTGCGGTATTTCTACAGATATTACCGATCGCCAAATTGCCGAAGAAACCCTGCGACGACAATTAGCTGCTGTAGAAGCCGCAACAGATGGGATTGCAATTCTGAATGCCCAAGGCCAATACATCTACTTGAACGCTTCCCACAACCAAATATTTGGATACGACAGCAGCAGTAGCCTGCTAGGTAAAACTTGGCGCGAACTCTACTCTCAAGAAGAAATTGAACGATTCGATCGTGAAATATTTCCCCTATTTTCGCAAACAGGAAAATGGCAAGGAGAAGCAACTGCTAACAAACGGGATGGTACAAAAATTGCCCAGGAAATTTCTCTGACATTAATTGAAGAAGGAGGAATTATTTGTGTTTGTCGCGATATTAGCCAACGCAAAGTTGCTGAAGAAACCTCAAGAATTAGAGACCGGGCGATTACTGCTAGTAGCAATGGTATTATTATCTCCGATGCGAGGCTCCCTGATAATCCATTAATCTACGTAAACCCCGCTTTTGAGCGCATAACTGGTTATTCTGCGGCCGAAGCGATCGGACGCAACTGCCGTTTTCTGCAAGGAACAGAAACCAACCAACCGGGGTTAGATCAACTCAGTACCGCTATCAAAGAAAATAAAAATTGTGTAGTTATTTTACGGAATTATCGCAAAGATGGTACTATGTTCTGGAATGAGTTAAGCATTTCTCCCATTTACGATGCCCAGCAAAATCTTACTCATTACATAGGTATTCAAACAGATATCACCGATCGCAAACTTGCCGAAAAAGCACTTTGGGCTACACAAGACAGATTAAAATATTTACTTTCCTGTAGTCCAGCGGTCATTTACAGTACCAAATATGTGGGAGATTACTGCCCTACCTTTATTAGCGAAAATATCACCTCACTTGTGGGCTATGAAGCGTGGCAATTCCTAGCAGATTCTAGTTTCTGGAACCGTCAAATTCACCCAGAAGATGCCTCCCGCGTCATGGCAAATCTACAATCACTAATTGAGCAAGGTTCAAACATTCAGGAATACCGCTTTCTCCACCAAGATGGTACTTACCGCTGGCTATACAATCAAACCAAGCTAGTACGAGATGGGGAGGGTAATCCACGGGAAATAGTTGGTTATTTGGCAGATATTAGCGATCGCAAACAAGCAGAGTCAGAGCGATCGCGCTTGGTAGCAATTCTAGAAGCCAGCACCGACTTTGTAGGTATGTCCGATATTAAAGGCAACATACTCTGGAACAACAACCAGATGAAACAACTCATGGGAATTCCCACAAATCAGGAACTCTTGCAGTCTGATATTCCCCAATATCACCCCCAATGGGCACTGGAAATTATCCAAAATCAAGGCCTCCCCTCTGCCACCCACAACGGAGTTTGGGTTGGTGAAACAGCTTTATTAAGAAAGGATGGGACGGAAATGCCCGTTTCCCAAATGATCATCGCCCACAAGTCACCCACCGGAATAGTAGAGTTTTATTCCACTTTGATGCGCGATATCACAGCCCTCAAGCAAGCTGAAACAGCCTTGCAACAAGCTAAAGATCAATTGCAAGCTGTATTAGATGCCGTACCTGGATCGGTTTCTTGGATTGGTTCCGATCTACGATACCTTGGGGTTAACCAACACCTTGCTGGCACTTTTAACCTATCCCCAGAGGCTTTTGTTGGTCAAGATATTGGCTTTCTGAAAAATAGTGCTAACTTTGCTGAATTAATGGGTAAATTTATGATTTCACCAGGGACTGCCACAAGTCAAATTATTGATTTAAAAATTCACGATTCTACCAAAAATTACTTGGTAGTCGCCCAGAAATATCAGCAAGGATCAGCGGCGGTTTCCGTGGGAATTGATATTACCGATCGCAAACAGGCAGAAAGCAAACTCCTAGCATCACTCAAAGATAAAGAAGTCTTGCTTAAAGAAATTCATCATCGAGTCAAAAACAACTTGCAGATAATTTCTAGTCTCCTGAAATTGCAATCGGGATATATCAAAGACCGAGAAGCATTAACTATGTTTATTGACAGCTACAACCGGGTCCGATCGATGGCACTGATTCACGAAAAGCTCTATCAATCTCAAAGTTTGGCAAAGATTGATGCTGCGGAGTACATCCGCAATTTAACCGCTAATTTATTCCAGTCTTATGCAGTAACCGATACCAAAATTCAATTGCACGTAGAAATCGATCGAATAGAATTAGATATTGATACGGCTATTCCTTGTGGTCTCATCGTCAATGAACTTGTATCTAATTGTTTAAAATATGCTTTTCTGGGTAAAACAAATGGCTATATTCACATTAAATTTGTCTATCATCACTCCCCTGAATTCCTCCTAATGGTGAGGGACGATGGAGTAGGATTACCACCGGATTTTGACATTGAACAAAACGAATCTTTGGGTCTACAACTGGTTTATAATTTGTCTGAACAACTGGGGGGGAAATTAGAAATATCTACTGAATGTGGGACTTGTTTTCAGATTACTTTCGATTTGCCCAAGGCCCGAAATTGAAAAAATCTAAATTTTAAATAATCACCTTTTAAATTAAATGTAATCGTCAATATCGTTCTCAAAAATAGCTGAACCTAATCCTATGATCTATCGTGCCAATCAAAAAAATCCCAGTTTAGATTCGTCGCTGTGGCAAAAAAAATTAATCAAACTATTTGCTAGGATTCACCAAACAACTCAGCGGGTATTTACTGTGCGATCGCTACCCATGATAGTGGCGGTGAGTATTTGTGCGATTACTGTCGTTCTGTCGCACACTCTACTGACAAACGATCGCCACTCTATTGAAAAAGCAATTAACTTAGAAGTAACCAATACCAAAATCCTGATCGCCCACGAGGTACAAGAGCAAATATCCGGGCTAGTTAACATGGCTAAGCAGTGGGAAAAATCAGGAAAGCCATCCAAAGAAATATGGGAAGCTCAAGCAGCCTTTTATCTGGAGAGCTGCAAAAGTTGCCAAGCCATACAATGGGTAGACCCCTCCTTCAATGTATCCTGGAGTCTACCAGTTGTAGGCGATCGAACCGAGCAAAACTTCAACTTGGAACTCAAGCAGCAGATAGCACAAGCAATTGCCACTAAAGAACGGAAAGTAATAGTCAGCCATAGCATTAATCTCAAGCAGGGGGGCAAGGGATTTTTGGTATACGTTCCGATTGTCAGGGAAGACAAATTTGCAGGTTTTATTGTTGGTGTTTTTAGATTTAAGGAATTATTTAATATTTTATTTAACTCATTAAAATTAAGTTCGGAAGTTACTTACGCGCTGTCAATTTATGATAGAAGTGAAACAATTTATAGCTCTATATCCGATCGAAATTTAGCAGCGAATAGCTGGTCAAAAACAAACAGGATACAACTGTATAACATAGCATGGCAAATCCAGGTTTTTCCGCTTCAAAACTCCCTAATTCAAAAACAATCTCCTCTTCCAATAGTCATATTATTTGGCGGATTTTTGATGGCTGGGCTGGTAGCATGGACAGTCTATCTAACTCAACTTTCGCGACGGCGGGCACAGACATTTGAGAGGGTGAATCAGAGACTAGGAAAAGAAATTTCTCAGCGTCAGCGGGTAGAAGAAAGACTAAAAGAAACCACTCGCTTGCAGCGGGCAATTTTGGACAGCGCCAACTACACAATCATTTCTACAGATGTCAACGGCACTATTCTTACTTTCAATCCAACTGCCGAACGATTGTTGCGATATAATGCTTCTGAAGTAATTGGAAAAACCACCCCTCTGCTCTTCCACAACTTTAAGGAAATATCCAAGCACGCTGAAGATTTGTCCCAAGAATTGGGAGTGATGATTGAGCCTGGCTTTGAAGTTTTTGTCACGCGCTCGCTCCTGGGAAAAATTGAGGAAAGTGAATGGACTTACATCACCAAAAATATTACAGATACACCCCAAATTAGCATACCCTCAGATATTACTAATTTCTTAGAAAATGACAACCGTTCCTATTTTCCTGTGCTGCTGTCCGTGACAGCTTTGCGCGACTTAGAAGCTAATATTACCGGATTTTTGTTTATCGGCAGTGACATTACTCAGAGAAAGCAAGCCGAGGCATCCTTGCAGCGCCAACGCGAGTTGTTAGAAGTCACCCTTGCTAGTATCGGTGATGCTGTGATTGCTACTGACAAACTAGCTAATATTACCTTCATCAATCCTTGGGCAGAAGTGCTGACGGGATGGTCGGCACAGGAAGCTTTAGGACGACAAATTGACCAAGTATTTTGCATGATTGACGAGCGATCGCGACAAGAAGTCCAAAGTCCTGTCCAACAGGTACTGCAAACAAAAGTAGCCTTTGAATTAAGCGATCGCACTCTTTTGCGACCCCGATCTGGTCAAGAAATACCGATCGACCAAAACTGCACCCCCATTTTCCGCAATACCGGCTCACTTTACGGAGCAGTATTAGTATTTCGCAATACCACCGTCCGACGACAAGCAGAAAATGCCCTGCGAGAAGCAGAAGCCAAATATCGCAACATCTTTGAAAACGCTGTGGAAGGCATTTTTCAAACCACCTTCGACGGTCAATTCATCAATGTTAATCCAGCCCTAATCGCCATCTATGGCTATGAATCAGCAGCCGATATTATCCAAAATATTACTAATATTAAAACACAAGTTTATGTCGATCCAAACCGTCGAGATGAATTTGCTAGCTTGATGCAGCAGCACGATGCTTTGTTCCGGTTTGAGTCGCAAATTTATCGTCAAGACGGCACGAAAATCTGGATTTCGGAAAATGCTCGCATCGTCCGCGACTCCGAGGGTCAACCGCTTTATTATGAAGGCAGTGTGGAAGATATCAGCCAGCGCAAACAAGTCGAAGCAGCATTACTAGAAAGTCAAGAACGCTGGCAGTTAGCAGTGCGCGGCAACAATGACGGTATTTGGGATTGGAATGTCAAAACCAATCAAACCTTTTTCTCGCCTCGTTGGAAACAAATGATAGGTTATGAAGACCACGAAATTGCCAATCATTTTAGCGAATGGGAAAAACGAATACATCCAGAGGATGTTCCCCGCACTATGCAAACAGTTAAAGAGCATTTTACTCAGCAAACACCCTTTTATATCGTAGAACACCGCATTCTCTGCAAAGATGGTACATACAAATGGATTTTGGCCAGAGGTCAGGCGATTTGGGATGAAGCAGGAAACCCCGTGCGGATGACCGGTTCCCATACAGATATCACTCTCGCCAAGCAAGCTGAGTCAGCCCTCAAAGAAAGTGAAGAATGGTTCCGCAATTTAGTCGAAACTAGCAGCGATTGGGTTTGGGAAGTAGATGCCAACGACTTCTATACTTATGCCAGTCCCAAAGTACGCGAACTCTTAGGTTATGAACCTGAAGAACTGCTAGGCAAAACTCCCTTTGACTTGATGCCACCCGAAGAATTAGCACGGGTTGCTAACTTTTTTTATGCCATTGCAGCAGCGCAAGAACCCTTTAATTGTGTGGAAAATACCAATATTCACAAAGACGGTCATTTAGTTGTACTCGAAAGCAGTGGTGTTCCCATCTTCAATGCCGATGGCACCTTTCGGGGTTATCGTGGCATGGATCGAGATATTACCGATCGCAAACGGTCAGATTTCCAACTCAGGGCCTCCCTGAAAGAGAAAGAAGTGCTCCTGAAAGAAATTCACCACCGAGTTAAAAACAACTTGCAAGTGATTTCCAGCCTGCTGAAACTCCAAGCCGGATATATCGACGATGAAAACGTGCAAAGCCTGTTTACAGAAAGTTACAATCGTGTCCGTTCCATGGCGCTGATTCACGAAAAACTCTATCAAACCTCTAATTTAGCAAAAATTGATGCTGCTGACTATATTCGCAACTTAGTAGATAATTTATTTCGTTCTTACAACATTTCTACACAAAAAATTGACTTGTGCTTAAAAGTTGATAAAATTTTGCTAGATGTCGATACGGCAGTTCCTTGTGGATTAATCATCAATGAAATAGTTTCTAATGCCCTCAAGTATGCTTTTAACAATCAAAAATGTGGAGAGATATCTATTCATTTTATCAAAAAAGACCGCGACTATCTATTGCTGTCCATCAAAGACAACGGTAAGGGACTGCCTCCCGATTTTAATTTAGAAGAATCGGAATCCCTAGGTTTGCAGTTAGTTGTTAATTTAACTGAACAATTAGAAGGAACCCTCAACTATGGGAGCAATGGCGGGACTTGTTTTAAAATTTTATTTAAACCGACAATCAGGGGTGATACCAAATCTTGGTGAAAAACTCCTATTTATTGAGAGGGGGAGAGGGGCAGAGGTAGAAATTAACTCGCCACCGAAAAGGGGGTAGCTTTCCCCGGATTTTAGCTAAGAACCATAAAGAAATCTAAAAAAATAAGGGTTGTATGTTAATGTCAAAAGTAATGAATTTGAGGTTAAAATAAAATTATATAACAAATAACTAAAATCATCTAAAAATCACTCAGCGGATAATCTCAGGATAAAAATACAATGGACCAAACGACGATTATGGTAGTCGAAGATGAAACTATTATTGGTATGGACATTAGAAACAGCTTAAAAAAGTTGGGTTATTCTGTACCACCAGTAATCGCTACTGGAGAAAAAGCCATCGAAAAAGCCGAACAGCTTCAGCCCAATCTAATTTTGATGGATATTATGTTAAAAGGCTCCATAGATGGAGTACAGGCTGCCGAACAAATTAGAAAAAGGTTCAATTTGCCGATCGTCTATTTAACAGCCAATACAGATCCGATTACTTTGGAGCGAGCCAAGGAGACACAGCCTTTTGGTTATATCATCAAGCCCTTTGAAGAAAAAGATTTACACACCACGATTGAGATTGCTCTGGCTAGGTGTAAAGCCGAAACAGAAATTCGTCGCTCTCTGGAAAAAGAAAAGGAACTCAATGAGCTAAAATCTCGTTTTATCACCATGACTTCCCACGAATTCCGCACTCCGCTGACGGCAATTCTCGGCTCGGCAGAGTTGTTAGAACATTACGGTAATAAATGGAGTCACGAAAAACAACTTAGCTATCTCCACCGCATTCAAAATAGCGTTCAGCACTTAGTTCACCTATTGGATGAGGTGCTATTAATCGGTCAAGCAGAAGCGGGAAAACTAGATTTTAATCCCTTACCATTAGATTTGAAAAATTTTTGCAGTAGCTTAGTGGAAGAGTTGGAACTGAGTGCTGGCAGCCAGTATACAATTTCCTTTCAAGCATTAGGTGAATCTACTCCTGCTTGTATGGATGAAAAACTACTGCGACACATCCTCAGCAATTTGCTCTCGAATGCTGTCAAGTATTCGCCCAATGGCGGTATTATAGAATTCGACCTCGCTTTTGAGGGTAAACAAGCAAGATTTGAGGTCAAAGATCGAGGAATTGGTATTCCCACAGAAGATTTGGAACAACTGTTCGATCTGTTTCATCGAGCTAAAAATGTGGGTAAAATATCTGGAACTGGCTTAGGACTAGCAATTGTGAAAAAAGCGGTAGATTTACACGGAGGCGATATCGCCGTCACAAGTGAAATAGGAGTAGGTACTTCATTTACAGTTCAAATTCCCTTAAATAAATAAATTTAAACCTATGACAAAAATTTTGGTGATAGAAGATGAAAACAATATTCGAGAAATCCTGATAGAAATACTAAATGCGGAGGATTTTGATACTACAGGGGCAGAAAATGGTCGCATTGGGGTAGAATTAGCACAACAAATTATACCCGATTTAATTATTTGCGATGTGATGATGCCAGAGCTAGACGGTTATGGTGTGATTGCTAAGTTGCGGAAAAATCCTGCAACTGAGACAATTCCTTTCATTTTCCTCACGGCAAAATCTAGCAAACATGATTTACGTCAAGGCATGGAATTGGGAGCAGATGATTATCTCACTAAACCATTTACCAGAGAAGAACTGTTAGCCACTATTTCTACTAGATTACAAAAAAAGATGGCTACAGAGCAACGATTGCAAGCAAAATTAAATCATTTGCGTAGCAGCATTAACCAGTCCCTTCCTCACGAACTCCGAACGCCTCTAAATGGAATTTTGGTTTCGGCTGATTTGATTTTGGATAAACGTAATTTGCTGGAACCCTCCGAAATTAGAGAGATGGTGGGCTACATCAAAACTTCTGGTCAACGCTTGTATAGACTGATTCAAAATTATCTGTTATATGCAGAAATGAATTTGGTAGCACTAGATCCAGACCGACTAAAATTGATGCGCAGCCACCAAACTTTCTCGGCTAAAACAGTGATTAATTATCAAGGGGTCGAACAATCAAAAAAAGTCGATCGCGAAAATGATTTGCATTTGGAAATAGAAGATGCCACCATTGTGATGTCAGAAAGTCATTTCGCAAAACTGGTGGAAGAATTGATCGATAATTCCCTAAAATTTTCTCCACCAGGGACTCCTATTGAGGCGATCGGCACTACTAGCGATGGGATGTTTACTTTGCGCATCACCGATCGCGGAAGGGGTATGACCCTGGCTCAGATTTCCTCCCTGGGAGCCTATACGCAATTTGAGCGCAAACTATACGAACAACAAGGCTGTGGATTAGGACTGGCGATCGCTAAATCTCTAGCAGAGCTGCATGGAGGAGGACTAACCATCACAAGTATACCTGGTGAAACCACAACAGTTAAAGTTGTCCTGCCGACAGTTCCCCGTATCCATCTAGAGGGAGAGTGGGAGAATGGAGAAATTAGTGAGCCACCAAAAAGGGAGTAGTTTTCCACGGATTTGGCATCACTAATCAGCAATCAAAACCAATCAGCAATCAAAACTAATGAATCGCTGCTTCCTTGACTATGAGCCACTGCATTAAATCTTGCCACTCAGGAGACTTAGCTAATAAATCTGCATCCAATTCATTACCAGAATTTTGCGAAAATTCTGTGAAACATTCCGCCCAATCAATGAATGTTTCCACAGGTAAATAAGGAGTATAATTCCAAGAACGCTGCAAAAACATTACCATCTCCACGGGATGACCAGTGCGGTGCAAATACCAAGCAATCCAAACTAAGGTACTGTACTTAATTTGCTTTTCCAGCAAACGTATTTTATCTGGCAATTCAGGGCGGGCAAAAAAATTGTCCATTACCGCCGCTAGGGATTTAGCCTGGGGTAAACCTTTGTACATGGCACTTTGTTCGTGCTGGCGGTAGCAAACAGTTATTTGGCGCAGCCAATCTGCTTCGCATCCCATTAAAGCCAAGCGCAGCACTAAATCTGTATCTTCCGCAGGTGGAAATCGCGGATCGAAGCCACCAGCGAGCTCTAACCAATGGCGGCGAAATATCATCGCGCTGGGCAATACTGGCTTCCACCGGAGCCACATTTCTAAGTCTAATTTAGGCACATTTTGCCATGGTTTGACATCTTGAAGTGGTTCGCCTATACTATTAACTAAGCGCCAGCCACTGTGAACAATTCCTAAATTTGGTTGTGCAGCAAACACCGCCATTTGTGATGCTAATTTTGCGGAAAGAAAGAAGTCATCTGCATCTAAAAAAGCGACAAATTCTCCTCGCGCTAACTTGATGCCGTGATTTCTGGCAAGGGAAACTCCTTGATTCTGTTGATAAACATAGCGAATTCGACGATCGCCATATTTCTCTAAAACTAATCTGGTATCATCTTTGGAGCCGTCGTCAACTACAATAATTTCCCAGTCAGTATAGGTTTGGCCGACAACACTATCGACTGCTTGACCGATGTAAGCAGCGCAATTGTAGGCAGGAATTACCACGCTGACCTGTGGGGGGCGATCGATCGCCAAATCCCTCGTAACATCACTCATATAGGAGAAGGAAGAAGGAAGAAGGAAGAAGGAAGAAGGGAAATGCAATCAAATCGATGGTTTCAGCAATTAAAATTTTCGTAACTCCCGACAAGGTTTCCTTGACGTGTGCACCCTCGGATAGTTTCCAGATAGATAAATATCTCAGATCAAGAATTTGCTAAGGTAAGTCGGTGGGAATTGAGTAAATCGTTGTGGCGAACTGCTAGAGGACTGCGATCGCTTTTTGCTTTCAAATACTTGTCCACTACTTGCAAAATTTTTTCTGGGGAAGCCGGCTTGCTCAAAAAATCCGAACCACCTGTCAGTTTCGCCCGCGTGCGGTCAACGATACTGTCTTTACCGGTCAAAAATACGATCGGAGTTTCCCGAAAAGCCGATGTTTTCCGCAAAAAACTGCATAAAGCAAAGCCTGTTGTCTTAGGCATCAGCACGTCCATAAAAATCAAAGCAGGGTTGTGCTTAGCCAGGAGACTCACTCCCTGCATCGGGTCTTGAATTTTCAGGACTCGATAGCCTCCATCCAATAAAACTTGCTCTAAAAATTCGCATACTGTAGGGCTGTCATCGATGCAAGCAATCAAAGGGCGACCTGGTTTAGCAATGGCCGCCGCCAAACGCCACTGTTCGATGGGCGATGGCAAATCGGGAACGGTGCGAAAATTAACTAAACCCTGCTTTATGTAGTTCTGTAAAGCGCGGGTGGCGACGGTAACACATTGCTTTTTTTTAAATGCTATATCCCACAGAGTATTCTCGCCGTTGAAGACGTTAGCTAGAGTTAGGAAAGAATTAGAACTAAATCGATTTTTTAATTCCGGCGGTAATCTTAAAAGAGGTGCTTGTTCTGGTTCTACCAACCACAAACTCATTGCTTTCCACTTCTGCCACATTTGTTGTGTAGAATACAAAAGTTGCTGTAGCTCTGTTAAAGACACTAGCAAAGAAGGGATAACATGAGACACATATTTTTTTGATGGACGCCACTCTCGGCGCAAATTCGATTGACCCATCAAAGAAAATAACACTTCTGAAAGGCTGGTTTGGACGATCGCCTTAGCTTGTTCCAGGTTCATTTCATTTTTGGCAATTCCTTGCTGAAGCAGTTGATATTCCCACAACTCCCCAGCATCAAGACCTCTGAGATCCACTTGAAAGTTGCGACAGTGTTGACCGACAGCCCTGTACCAACGTCTCGCCCTATGCCATCCTCCAGTCGCATAAACTAGACTGCCTCGAAAAAAGTAGAGTTGCCATTGTTGCTCCCCTTGCTCTAAGAGCAGTTTTCCTGTTGCTTGCTTCTGGCTGAGCACTGCCAGCGTATGAGACAGCATTTTGTACCCGATTGCTGTAGTACACATTTTCACTCGCATCCCCCGTAATCCCTTTATCATATTTTACAACTTTTGAGAAGTGGGGACAAACAGTAATATTACTGAGTTTTTGTGAATATTCGCACTCTACCTCTATCCGCAACTTTTGTTTGTTGCTTGTTACTTGTTGCTGGTTCCTGCTGCTACAAGCGTTTAATTTACTACTCACAATTATCTGGGGGCGGTACGGGGTCATACCCCCCAGGATGCAGAGGTTGACAACGCAAAATCCGCTTAATTGCCATGGAGCCACCGCGAGCAACTCCAAATCTTTCTATTGCTTCGATCGCATATTGAGAACAAGTTGGGTAAAATCTACAGGCGTTGGGTAAGTAAGGGGAAATTCCGATTTTGTAGCCTTGTATTAATCCGATTACTAATATTTTCATATCATTTATTATTTGGTGTCTGCGATCGCTAAAAGACAATTTGAGGAGCCAAGATCTTGTTTGTATCTGACTCAACTACTTGACCGATACCCAAAAACTGACCATCTTCATGATAAACCTGCAAGGGAGAAGATAAGGGAATGGAGGTATTTTTTGCTGATTGCCTACTTTCGATAATTTCTGCTATCGGGAGGCGTTGACCTTGAAACCAGCGTTTGGCATATTCAGGAGAAAGGACGATCGGCCCTAAATGGGCCAAAACCTCTGACGGTAAGATGGGGGAGAATTTATTTTCCTGCAATTGTATTTCTAATTCGGCAAAACTGAGACTTTGTTCGATCGCAAAACCACTACTTTCAGTACGAGTCAAACGAGCTAAAGTGCCACCTACATTCAACATAGCACCCAAATCGCGAGCGATCGCCCGAATATAAGTACCCGCCCCACAGGAAATCGCCAAATCCAATTCAGGAAAATCCCCAGGCCGCCAATCCAAAACTTCCAGCCCAAACACCTCTACTTTCCTAGCAGGAACTTCCACAGTTTCGCCCTTCCTCGCCAATTCATAAAGGCGTTTTCCTCCCACCTGAATGGCACTAAAACTAGGTGGGAACTGCTCAATTTTTCCGATAAAGTTCGGCAGTTTAGTTTGCACTTCTTCTAAACTTAAATCCGGTGCTGGTTGATAAGTCAGGATTTCTCCTTCCAAATCGTCCGTAGCAGTAGTTAAGCCAAAGCGAATCGTACCTTTGTAAGCTTTATGATGTTGGAGAAATTGTAACAGCCTGGTTGCCTTGCCCAGGGCGATCGGCAAAACCCCAGTCACAGCAGGGTCGAGGGTTCCTCCATGTCCGACTCGCTTGAGTTGCAAGAGGCGACGCACTCGCCCCACGCAGTCGTGGGAAGTCATGCCGGCTGGTTTATTTAAATTTAGAAAACCTTCAAAAGTCATTTAACCTATTTAAAGAATGAAGTCAGCCTGACTAATAGAAGTGCGGGGAACTCCGAACAGAGTAGCCAGAGTTTCCTTAGTGCTGGTAAGCTGAATAATTGTACTTGGCCTAGTTCCGCTAGTACCAGCGACAATTGTGAGTTCGGCAAAAGTAAGACCGGCGGCCAAGCGAATGCGATCGCTACCATCAGTAAAATCTGTAATCAAATCCGATTCTGACGAAAAACTGAGCGCAAAGGTATCATTTCCCAGCCCCCCAGTTAAAGTATCTTTACCTTTATCGCCGGAAAGACTATCATCACCAGCACCCCCAAACAAGGAGTCATCGCCAGAACCCCCAAAAAAGGTGTCATTGCCCGCGCCTCCCAACAAAGTATCGTTATCTTGGTTGCCAAATAGCAAGTCATTGCCATCATCTCCAGTTTGGGAATCAGCACCTTTGCCACCATAAAGAGTGTCGTCGCCTTCATTACCCAACATAGTATCGCGACCGCTACCGCCGAATAGACAGTCATTGCCAGCGTCGCCGCGGATGGAGTCGTCGCCATCTTCGCCGTAGATGAGATCGTTACCTCCTAAGCCAAAAATTGTATCCGGGCCTCCCAAACCGAAAATAGTATCAGCGCCGCTAGTACCCGTGAGGGAATCTGGGCCGGAGGTGCCAATCTTGCCAATCCGGGACACTGTTGTACCACCGGGGGTGGGGGTGGGTGTGGGGGTTGGGGTGGGTTTGGGAATTGGTTTCAAAGGGGCTGCTGGTGGCATTGTTAGACCCTGGGTAATTAGAAATTAAAAATTTGCACTTCTAACTTACCCAATTTCTAACAAAATACCTAGATCTCAAGGGCGATCGGATTTTTGATTGCTTCATGGCCAGCTTATCGGGGAACAGGACTCGGCTGAGGTTGAGGAGTTGGGGGTCTAGGGGCGGGGCGACTCGGCTGTGGGGGACTGTTGAGTAACTGTTGCAATTGTTGCGACGTGAGCGATCGCAAAATTCTCAGCCCTAGGGATTCTCTGGAGATGCTTTGAGCGTAGGAGGGTTCCACATACCGACGGAATTGGGACTGGTTGTTCAAATAGCTTTCCATGAAAGCAACGCTGAGTCCGTTGAGGTAGCGACGGGCTAAGGCGGGTTCTGGTCCGATGACATCGGGAGGTGGAGTAAAGATGCTTTGAGGGGATTGGTCGATGGTGGAGAAGTGAGTGCCGTTTTTCATTAATACCAGATATTTGTTGGGCGATGTCAACCAAGTGAAAGGTTGAATTTGTTCGACCAAAGCGGGGGCGACTGTATCGGCGCTGCCTGCGATTACCATGACTGGAATTTGAATTTTACTGAGACTGGTTTCTCCCAGAATGCTGCTGCTAATCGGGTTAACGGCGATCGCAGCTTTGATGCGCGGATCGCCGAAATTGTACTCTAGGCGGTCCAATCCACGGGCGCGGCACTGCAACAGTAGTGAGATGTTCCAAGTGTCGTTTTCTAGCCGACAGTCTTTGTCTAGCTGTGCCAAATTCATGGGTGCCCCGGCTAAGGCCAAAGCGGTGTAACCGCCGAAAGATTGACCGATGATGCCGACTCGCTGCAAGTCTAATTGCCCTCGGTAAGTTGGATTGCTTACAGACAGGCTGGTTAAATAATCTAGCAAGTCTTTGACATCCAGGGGGCGATTGACAAATTCTGCTGGTTCTGCTACTTCGTTTGCTTTGCCTGTGATTAAGTCTTGCAGTTGTTTGGCGTTGCTGCCGGGGTGTTCGGGGACGGCGACGGCAAAGCCGTAGGAGGCTAGGTGTTTGGCTAAATATTCAAAGGAAATGCGATCGGAACCCAAACCATGGGAAATTACCACTACTGGGGCTGGTCGAGGGCTACCCTGGGGCAGATAGATGTCGATGGGAAAGGTGCGATCGCGATTGGGGTTTTTCAGAGTTACCGATGATTTTTTCCAGGTATAGGGGCCTGGTAGTTGGGGTTGTAGTATTTGGGCGGGGGGAATTTCCGGTTCTGACACTGCTTGTTCTTCCGACAATTTGGCTACTCCTTCGATCGCCCGATTGGAACGGTTGATCAGCGTCGTCAGTTCGTTGGCGATGCCCAAGCCACGAGCGATGTCAATCCTGAGCCCGTAGGTGGGAAATTTCCGTAACACGTTGACAATTGTGAGACCTTCTGGGTCGGATGCAGCTAAAATTAAGGCAGCTCGAATCGCGTAAAATCCAGGCTGTCTAGCTTTCGTCTGAATTACTCTACCCAAGCGCTCCAGCAGCAATTCTCCTTGGTCTGTGTAGAGGAATTGGGCGATCGTCACGGGGCTGATTTCAGCACGAGCTTGCAAGGCGCTCTGAATCTGCTCTAGCTGTTCTGGTTTGGCGTACTGAGCGAAGCCGTCTAAGTAGGAGTCTATTTTGCCTTCTGTGGCGAACAGTGCCAGGGAGTCGATCGGAACTGAGACTTCTAGTGGGCCGTAAGTTACGTAAATCCGTTCGGCTGCGATCGCAGGTGTGGCGGTGCAAACAGCCGTAAATGCAAACAATCCTAGGTATTTTTGGATGCCAGAGAGCCGAGTGCGATCGGCACCAGGGGAGGGACTCGGAAACAGAAAGTTCATAACTTTTATACCCAGGACTTCTAATAATTAGTCGCTCAAACAGTCTATATTGTTTCACCAATATTTAATACGCAAAAATCGATCGGTTTCCCATAAATTTAGGTTATGGTGTAAAACATCACCCTAAATCACATTTTGGCTTTAACAAGCCTAGCTTCCTTTTCCTATTCAATGTCTTGATGTTAAGCCTGCTAACATCCCAATTAATTATTTTTGCCATCATCTTTAGATATCTGCGATCGCATCTGTAAGTAAAGTTTGAGTGAGAGAATTTATGATGTTCAATGCCACCGCTATCCTGATAGACGCTTTTGTTCAAGAGCTACAGGCTGGCTATCGCCGTACCTACGGCAAATACAAGCCAGACTACCCAGAAATCATCGCCTGGGCTGGGACAATGGCTCTGGAAAATATCGCTAATTGTGATGCTCTATACCACAACGTAGAACATACCATGCTCGTAGCCCTAGTCGGACAAGAAATTCTCCGGGGCAAGCATATTCGTGAGGGGGGAGTGTCGCCGGAAGATTGGCTGCACTACCTCATATCCCTACTGTGCCACGATATCGGCTACATCAAAGGCGTTTGTCGCCAAGACCAAGAAGCTGTCGGTCTTTATGCAACGGGTATTGACGGCGGCATGGTGTCCGTACCCATTGGCGCAACTTCCGCCAGTTTAACTCCTTATCATGTCGATCGGGGCAAACTGGTAATTGACGAACGCTTCGGCGGCCACACACTAATTGATGCCGAACAAATCAAACGCAATATAGAATTGACTCGCTTTCCAGTTCCTGCAAGCGAAACCCATCAAGACAGAAACAATTATTCGGGACTGGCGCGAGCCGCAGATTTAATTGGTCAATTGAGCGACCCCAATTACCTGCGAAAAATTAGTGCCCTGTTCTACGAATTTGAAGAAGTCGGCACTAATAAAATTCTAGGTTACAAATCTCCGGGAGATTTGCGACAAAACTATGCCAAATTTTATTGGAATGGAGTGTTTCCCTACATTCCGGCCGCTCTCAACTATTTAGACTTAACCCAAGGCGGAAAACAGATTGTTGCGAACCTCTACGCTAATGTCTTTCAGGTAGAACACGCTGAACCCCTCGCTTTCACCAAAGTCAACTCTCAAGATTTGCTTAAATCTCGTGGAAAAGGCAATTTAAAAGGAGAAAAAGATGCTGAAAATTTAGTATTTTCAATTTCTGGAGAAACAAAAAAATTTAACGAATTTCCCGATCTAAATCTCTAATCAGATCGCAGCATTAACACTGACGAAAATCCAGGGAGCCAGAATTAGGATTAAAAAATATTAACCTAGTTACTGACTCTTTTTGTTTGAGGTAAAATAGAGTTAATAACTCGTTGTTTGTTAGGGAGAACTAGGTGATGACAACCAGCAACATTGAAGTCGTTTTTAGCTTTGATACCACCGGCAGTATGTACCCCTGCTTGACCCAAGTTCGCCGCAAAATAAAAGAGACGGTAACAAGACTGCTCGATGAAATTCCAGGCATTCGCATAGGAATTATTGCCCACGGAGACTATTGCGATGCTGGCAGCACCTACGTCACTAAACACCTCGATTTGTCCGGCGATGTCGCCACCATTTGCAATTTTGTGCAAAATGTCCAGCCTACAGGTGGCGGCGATGCTCCCGAATGTTACGAATTAGTATTACACGAAGCTCAGTCACTTTCTTGGACTCCAACTAATGCCAAAACCTTGGTACTAATTGGCGACGATATCCCCCACGCACCGGCTCAAACTCCTCAAAAACTTAACTGGCGTCACGAAGTAGATAAATTAGCACAGATGGGAATAGCCGTTTATGGCATCCAAGCTCTCAACCGTAAGCACGCTACTTTATTCTACAAAGAACTAGCCGAAAAATCTGGCGGTTTTCACCTCAATCTCGACCAATTTTCCTACATCACAGACCTCTTTTTAGCCGTTTGTTACCAACAGTCATCTAGCGAACAGCTACAAGCCTACGAACAAGAAGTTGTCAGTCAAGGTCGGATGAAGCGCGGATTAAACAAAATGTTTGATACCATGCTGAAGCGGGAAGGAGTTGCTGCTTACGAGTCAGCAGAATTGCGAGCCGTAAAACCAGGGAGATTTCAGATTCTGGAAGTAGACAACGAGATTTCAATCAAAGCATTTGTTCTGGAGAATGGTTTGAGTTTTAAAACTGGCCGTGGGTTTTATGAATTTACGAAAACAGAAACGATTCAAGGTAAGAAAGAAATTGTGTTGATGGAGCGTTCCACAGGGGATTTGTTTGAAGGAGTAGCGGCGCGAGAAATGTTGGGTTTACCAATGGGCGAGACAGTTCGCATCAAACCGAGTAATCTAGAAAAGTATGCGGTTTTTGTACAAAGTACCTCTGCCAATCGCAAACTGATGGGGGGAACTCGTTTCCTTTATGAAGTTGAAGATTGGGATCGTTAATCAAACTTAAAAGTCCAAACTGCAACCGCCGATCGACTCGGATAATGCTAAAATTTATACTAAGGCTATATCTGTATTTATCCTCAGTATCGGCGGTTAAAAAATATACACTTTAAAATTAATATGCAGCCCGAAATTAAACAGCGAGTTAAACAATTGAGGAAGCAGCTACAGGAAGCTAGCTATGCTTATTATGTTTTGGATGCCCCGATGTTGGCAGATGAGGTGTACGATCGCCTTTATCGCGAATTACAAAGCCTAGAATCCGAATATCCTGAATTAATCACCGCAGAAAGTCCAACTCAGCGCGTCGGAGAAAAGCCCGCTACTCAATTTTATAGCGTTAAGCACAATATTCCTCTATACAGTTTAGAAAATGCTTTTGATATGGCAGAATTCGCTAAATGGCAGGAGCGATGGCTGCGAAATGCACCCCCCCTCACCCCCCCTTATCAAGGGGGGGGACAAGAAGGAAATTTACCCCCCCTCACCCCCCCTTACCAAGGGGGGGAACAAGAAGGAAATTCACCCCCCCTGACGCTGCCAAATGCACCCCCCCTCACCCCCCCTTATCAAGGGGGGGGACAAGAAGGAAATTCACCCCCCCTGACGCTGCCAAATGCACCCCCCCTCACCCCCCCTTATCAAGGGGGGGAACAAGAAGGAAATTCACCCCCCCTGACGCTGCCAAATGCACCCCCCCTCACCCCCCCTTATCAAGGGGGGGGACAAGAAGGAAATTCACCCCCCCTCACCCCAGCAGGGGAGGCACAAGAAGAAAATGCACCCCCCCTCACCCCCCCTTATCAAGGGGGGGAACAAGAAGGAAATTCACCCCCCCTCACCCCAGCAGGGGAGGCACAAGAAGAAAATGCACCCCCCCTCAGCCCCCCTTACCAAGGGGGGGAACAAGAAGGAAACTCACCCCCCCTGACTAAGACTGGGAAAATTACTCCCCCCCTTAACAAGGGGGGGCTGGGGGGGGTTTCCTATGTTTGTGAATTAAAAATTGATGGTTCAGCCTTAGCATTAACCTATGAAAATGGAGTTTTAGTCCGAGGTGCGACGCGGGGAGACGGCATTTCAGGAGAAGACATTACTCAAAATGTTAAGACAATCCGCTCGATTCCTCTCCAGCTAAATATAGATAATCCGCCACCGATTGTGGAAGTGCGGGGAGAAGCTTTTTTATCCTTAGCGGTGTTTGCAGAAATTAATCGGGAACGGGAAAAAGCAGGAGAACAACTATTTGCTAATCCTCGTAATGCCGCGGCCGGTACGCTGCGACAGTTGGATTCTAAAATTGTGGCTCAGCGCAAGTTAGATTTCTTTGCTTATACTCTACATTTGGAACCCGAAAAAACTCAAAATAAAAATGCAGCCCAGTCTCTTACTCTGGATGGTAAGGAGGAGAACGAACAGATAAAAACTCAATGGGATTCTTTGGAATTGTTGCAAACAATGGGATTTAAAGTGAATCCTAACCGTAAGATTTGCTATTCTTTAGATGAGGTTCAGGAGTATTACGAATTATGGGACACTCAACGGCAAAATTTGCCTTACATGACTGATGGAGTTGTAGTCAAGATTAATTCCGTTGAACTGCAAAAACAGTTGGGTTTTACTCAGAAATTTCCCCGTTGGGCGATCGCCCTTAAGTATCCAGCCCAAGAAGTGCCTACAATAGTAGAAGCCATAACCATCCAAGTAGGTAGAACAGGGGCCTTGACACCTGTAGCAGAACTAACACCAGTGCAGTTAGCCGGAACTACAGTGTCACGGGCTTCTCTCCATAATAGCGATCGACTTTCCGACTTAAATCTCCACATTGGCGATACTGTAATTGTCAGAAAAGCTGGAGAGATTATACCAGAAGTGGTGCGAGTTTTACCAGAACTTCGTCCAGCTTCTGCTCAACTATTTCAAATGCCTACTTGCTGTCCAGAATGCCAACAACCTGTGGTTCGCCAAAAAGGGGAGGCCGTTACCCGCTGCATTAATACATCTTGTCCCGCGATTTTGCGGGGTTCCCTGATTCATTTTTGCAGTCGGGATGCGCTAGATATTAATGGTGTTGGAGAAAAATTGGTGCAGCAGATGGTTGATAGCAATTTGCTAAATTCTGTCGCAGATTTGTATGATTTAACACCAGAAAAATTGATGAACTTAGAGCGAATGGGTGCTAAATTAGCCGAAAAGTTAGTAAATGCGATCGGCCAATCAAAAACTCAACCTTGGTCGCGCGTACTTTACGGTTTGGGGATTCGGCACGTCGGAAGCGTTAACGCCCAATTGCTGACAGAAAGATTTACCAATGTCGAAGAATTAGCCTCAGTATCCGCCGCAGCCATTGAAGGTGTTTATGGGATTGGTCCAGAAATTGCTCAATCGGTTTATCAGTGGTTTCAAGTTCCGGCCAATCAAACTTTAATTGAACGGTTGAAAACTACAGGATTGCAATTAAAATCCGAAGTTAAAAATCACAGTTCCACACAACATAATTTGCCCTTAGCTGGCAAAATCTTTGTCATCACTGGAACTTTGCCAACTTTAAAACGAGATGAAGCTAAAGATTTGATTCAAAAAGCAGGAGGGAAAGTCACCAATTCCGTTAGTGCTAAAACCAACTATGTAGTTGTCGGAGAAGACGCAGGCTCTAAGTTAGAAAAAGCTCAATCTTTAGGAATACACCAACTTTCAGAATCAGAGTTAATACAACTGCTAGAGCAACCATAAATCCTGGGTAAAACTTAATGTATACCTCATGTATACCTCTGAACTCTTTCTCTGCGCCCTCTGCGCCCTCTGCGGTTCAAAAAAGCTCCTTTGACTGCAACGTAAATTTTGCTAAAATTAATCTAGTACACTCAATCCAAGCCCAAGGAAATACATTATGTCAGAAATTCCAACAGAACAAACACCAACAAATTTACCAATTCCAGAAACAACCCCACAAACAACTACCCAAAGCTCCATTTCTGCGGTGGACAACTTGAAAAATACTTTAGGAAATTTCCTCAATAGTTGGAAATTGAAAGCCGGAGTAGCAGTTGCTGTAGTCTTGGGAGTGTTCCTATTAACTTTTTACTGGCAGCATATCATCGCAGTGGTAGGTATGAAAAGTTGGTCGGCGCGATCGGGTGCTAAGGCGATCGAATGTATGGTAAGAGATACTAATGACGACCAGTATGTCAGTTGCAGTGCCCTCCTCGATCAGCAGATTGTCCCTCTGGAGTGCAGTGCGAGTTTATTCAACATCGGTTGTCGAGTCAATTATGGAACTGCTGCACCTAATCTGAGACTGATGAGCCCCAGAGCTGCTACTGGTATCAGATGATGGTTGAATCAACAGATTTTTTACTAAAATAGGGGACTTACAAAAGATTTGCCATCATGAATAAACTTCAGAAATAAAGCTCAAAAAAATTTTGTCACGACTTACGCAAAAAACCCGGTTTATGATCCCAAATCGTCCGGTGCATCTCAATGAGTGCAAATATATTCGTAGGGGCGAAGCATGACCACTGTAAATCTCTCGTTATCACTAATAAATTTTCCGCGGTCATGCTTCGCCTATGCAAAATCGGGATGCTCCCAAATCGTCGCTTTCTCACCTGAAATATTGATATCAATTCCGGTTGTATCGGAATGATTAAACCACAGAGAACACAGAGGACACAGAGAAAGAGAGGAGAGAAATAATAATTCCGATGTAACCGATGTAAATATTTGGGATCAATATTTTCTATTTTCCTTCCCAAATCAAATCTAAACGATCTTGAGATTCTTGTAAGGCTTTTTCTACAGGTTGTCCTAGCATAGAAGCTTCGATGGCGCGACCTAAATTTTGTGAAATGCGACTATATCCCGCGATAATAGGACGCGAGCCGGCAACAGACATTTGATCTACAAAAACTTTAATCACAGGTTTTCGTTTGATAAATTCTTGATAAGCTTGACTCTGCGCTGATTTCATATTAGCCGGTAAAAATCCAGTGCCAATACTCCATTTGGTTTGAAATTGTTCGCTCAAAGCATACTCCAAAAACTTGAGGGCAGCCTTCTGTCTTTCGGGAGTAGTTTTCATCACAAATAATGTCCCAGTTCCCGTGACTGTGGCTGGCCGAATATCGATCGGCACTGGAAAAACCCCATAATCGACATTACTTTTCATAATATACGTCCAAGGGCCAGTAATTTGCATCGCGACACGGCCAGAAATAAAATCATCTTCTTCATAACCTCTTTCTGGCATTGATAAAGTCGCGGAACCATCTTTTAATAAATCTTGCCAAAATTGTATAGCCTTAATCGCCCCCGGATTCATTAAATTAGGGCGATTATTTTCGATTATTTGACCATTGGCACTTAGTAAAAAGGGAAACCAAGTGAAAGTAGTCCATTCTCCTTTACCAAAAGGAATTAACATTCCATACTGTTCTGGTTTCCCATCGGAGTCCCTATCGATAGTTAGTTTTTTCGAGACTTCCCTTAATTCTTCCCAAGTTTTAGGTAATTCGGTGATTCCGGCTGCTTTAAATAATTTAGGACGGTAAAAAATCCCTATAGAACTGGTAGAGATAGGCACTGACCATGTATGACCGTTTAATTGAATTTCTTCAAGAACACGGGGATACAATTCTGACTTCACTGGCAATTTGTCTAACCAATCTTCCAGTGGAACAATGGCATCTAAGTTGACAAATTGACCTGTCATTTGGGGGTAAAAAGAAAGGATATCCGGTGGAGAATTACCCACCACAGATGTCAGGATTTTTGGTAATTGTTGGTCTAGTTCACCGGCGAAAATAGATTCTACCTGAATGTCAGGATTTTTCTGATTAAATTCTGCAACTAATTTTTGGAATACATCTCGGTTGACAGGAGGGTTAATTCCTTGCCATAGGGTTAAGTGAATGACTCCATCATTTTTGTGACTGACGGTTTGGCATCCTGTAAAAACAAACAAACCTACAGCGAGGATAATCGCGATTAAAGCACTTTTTTTGGGTGAAGCGATCGCCTTTATTTTCTTAATCATTATTTAAATCAATATTTGCTGTAAAACTCTTACTCACACTGTCTTCCGCTCTGGTGTAAATATAAGTACGAGGCTGAGAAATTTTTACCGCTTTGAATTTTTTTTCTGCCCTTTCCCATAAATCGGTATCCTCTCCATAGGAAATATTTTGAAACCCTTTTAATTCAAACAAAACATGACGTTTGAGAAAAAAAGTAGCACCCATAACACACTCTCTAGCATTAATTAGTTTTCCCGGTTGATAATAATCAGCTACAAAAATATCTCCATCCGTCTCAAAACCACCCGCAATACAATCCACTTCAGGATTAGCTTTCATATACTCCAAACGGGATTCTAAGTGATTTGGCATATATCGATCGTCGCTATCTAGAAAAGTAATGTATTTACCGAAAGATGCTTGAATACCCGCATTTCGGGAGAATCCCATTTTCCGGTTTTTATGCTTGAAATAGCGGATATTTTCATGTTTTTCCAGAAAGGGATTAATGATGTCAAATGTATCATCTTGACTGCCATCATCTATAATAAGTAACTCCCAATCTTTAAAGGTTTGATTGAGTACGCTATTAATGCAATCGCTCAAATATTTAGCTCGATTGTAAGTAGGTACAATAATTGATATTTCTGGGATATAAGAAAAACTCAGAGGACTCATAGGTGTAAAAAAATGAGAAATTGTATATTTTGCAAGATATTGGCAAATTGAAACTTGAAAAATTTAGACTTATTCTATCATATTTTAATCAAAATATCAAGGTATTATATCAGCAATGTAGCTATAGCAATCCTAAATCATTTGTGAATTTCTTACTCCCTCCCCTTAATAAGGGGAGGGTTGGGGTGGGGTAAAAAACTTTACGACTCATTTAGGACTGCTATAGCAATATACACCCTAGCTACTTTTGCTAATTTAATGGTACATGATTTGATTAAGACCGTAGTGCTAATCAGGGTATGGGAGGAGAGAGGGATGATTTATAGCAATTTTCCTGTTCTGCTGTCTGGATTGTTATTTAACAATGCAATCCTTTAATTTCGATGAGTAACAATTCGTTGCCATCAATCCAATGAAATACCTCCTTTGAAACAACATTATAAGCTTCAAAGTCTTCGATACACCATGAACTTATGTGCTCTTCGTGTGGGTTATTGAACACTTCTTCTTGTGGCCACAATCCCAAGGGAATATTAATGATTATTTTTTTCCCTTTTTTGATGATTTTTTCAATTAAAGCGACGGCTTCATCTTTATGTAGATGTTCAAGAATATCACCAACAATGATTAAATCATAGTTGCTGACATCATCAATAACTTTTTGTGCGTCTCCTAGGAAAATCTGGTCATACAAAAACCGATGAGTATCCAGAATATAAGGCTCAAAAATCTCAATGCCATCTATCTTAATACGCCATTCCGATTTGTTGTATCTTCCTTGCCCAATTTCCAGATATTCTCGTAACAGAAATCCCCATTTGCCAAAACCAATACCAATATCTAGTACAGATTTAGGAGAAATGTCCCATATTTTCTCAATTGTAGGAGAAATATGTTTCCAGCTCGATGACGGCATATAATTACCTGCTATTGATTATGCGATCTTAAAGCGTACCATTTATAGGTAAAAAAAGGTTGCTAATTTGACCGGCAAGATTTTTAATATCTCACTTATCTGGTGCTCGTGTCAAGTATGAGTTGCTTCCAGATGCCTATGCTTAAGCTACCCGATATGTCAAGTATAATTTGTACCACATTAGATGAAGTTAGGTATATTTTTCTACCGTCCCCTAATTGTAATGCCAAAAAAATCCAGACTTCTGAGTCTATTTATCTCCGATCTTACCTGTGTAAGATTACCAAGGATTTCCAATCATGGTGAAACTACTCCAGTAGTAAGGATGAGAGAAATTGCGGTTTGATTGTTGTAAATTAGGAGGTAAATTTAAAGTGGAATTGGTGGTGACTAACTGTCGGTTTTTCATCCTAATTTTACCAGCAATCATTGCTTGTTGAGCAAGTTGCAGAGCCTCTGTCTTAATTATCGATCCTCGAAGTTGGTTGTAAAATTCACTCATCAGTCCCAAAGTGCCTCCATCATCAACATACCATAAACTCCCTAGGGCAGATTTAGCGCCGGATTTGACAGCTAAACCTCCAAAACCTAACTCTGCTTCCCGATCGCCCAAAGCCGTTCTACAAGCACTTAACACCAACAATTCCACTTGGGGATTGCGCCAATTCAAACTTTCCATGCGATCTAGCTGCAATTTATAATTCCACATTTGAATGTAAGAATTGCTAGATTTTCCGGGTAGAAATTCAGCATGAGTTGCTAGGTGAACGATCCGAAATCCTCCCTGTTTGTGTTGGGAATTGAGATTATCTATAGTGAAAGTCGAATTGAGAAAAGATTGTCCCCGCCACTCACCATTAATTACCTGTAATTCTAATGGTACACTGGGTAAGGGTTTTTGTTCAACAAACTCCGATCTACCCATTCCTAATAAGGAAGCACTCCTCACAGATTGATAATCGGTATTGGTATTGCTGAAACTGGGAATGAGACTAAAATTATATTTTTCAATTAAGAAGCCTTTCCCATCGTGTAAAGCGGCAAAGGGTAGGCTGCGCAGCCCTGGATCTACTGATAGTAACAGGGTATGAATGCCTAATTTTTCTAAATCAGGCTCTAGCTGTGAGAACAACCATTTGTATAGTTGTTGGGCGGGAGGTAAATAGGTGTTAGTGTTGATTTTTCTAGGATTAGTAATTTCATCCCGTAGTTGCTTGACTACGGGGAACAAAGCTGCTCTGTTGGCTGCGGGTACGCTGTAGCGAATTGGTTGTCCTAGGGGAGGAACTAAGATTATTTCTAATTGTTCTGATCTGGAAACTAGATAAATAATACCAGACCGCCTACCTGTTTTTTGTTGGATGGTTTGTAAAGTGTTTTGAAATTTATTAATCATAACGTTGGGTTCTGGGATATTGGCGGTGACACCCAGATGTTCTAAATATTCTTGATTTCTAATTTTTTCGATTTCCCAGACAGTTTTCTGTAGGTTATTTTGTTCAAAAATGCGATCGGGAGACGCAACATATCCCAGAACTTGATCTCCATTAGGGTTGACAATTGTTGATGGTGTTGAGTCTTTTGGAGGTATAACACCACTGTGGGACAACCGGCTGGTGATACTGGGCTCGATGGTTAAAACTCGATCGCCTATACCGCCAGGATTGTCTAAGGGTGAGATTTTGCGAGGTTGAGAGTCTTCTGGATTGAGGGTGGAAGATTCTGGTTCCGGTTTCGGTGTGGCTGTGGCTATGGCTGTCACAGGTGCGATCGGTGTTACGGGTACTTCGACAGATTCTAGGGTTGATGTTACCTGCTGATTTACCTGCTGGTTGATGACAGTTACCTCTGGATTTCCCGGCTGGTTTATTACTGTTTTTTCCTGATTTTCCTGTGGACTTATGACAGTTATCGGTGGAGTTTGAGTCGGACTTATGACAGTTATCGGTGGAGTTTGAGTCGGATTTGTGACAGTTATCGGTGCAGTTTGAGTCGGATTTGTGACAGTTATCGGTGGAGTTTGAGTCGGACTTGTGACAGTTATCGGTGCAGTTTGAGTCGGATTTGTGACAGTTATCGGTAGAGTTTGAGTCGGATTTGTGACAGTTATCGGTGCAGTTTGAGTCGGATTTGTGACAGTTATCGGTGCAGTTTGAGTCGGATTTGTGACAGTTATCGGTGCAGTTTGAGTCGGATTTGTGACAGTTATCGGTGCAGTTTCGCTGGGAGTTGGAGTTACAAGCGCCGTTGGAGTTGGAGTTTGATTGGGAGTCGGAGTTATCGCCGGCGTGGGAGTGGGAGTGACACTGGGAGTGGGGGTGACACTGGGAGTGGGAGTTATCGCGGGCGTGGGAGTTATCGCGGGCGTGGGAGTTATCGCGGGCGTGGGAGTGGGAGTGACACTAGGAGTGGGAGTGACACTGGGAGTCGGAGTGGGAGTGACACTAGGAGTCGGAGTGACACTGGGAGTCGGAGTGGGAGTGACACTAGGAGTCGGAGTGACACTAGGAGTCGGAGTGGGAGTGACACTAGGAGTGGGAGTGACACTAGGAGTGGGGGTGGGAGTCGGAGTCGGAGTGATGGTGGCGTCATCAGTATTGAATGCAATATTACCTACATTCTGTGAGCCGGGAAAGGACTGCGATTGAATCGTAGATTGTCCAGTTATGATTGCAGCAGCCGTGCCATTGATAGTAGCATCCCCCACCACAAAGGGTTGAATTGGGGGGCCACCATTGCCTCCTGCGTGTCTAATGGTGATATTTCCTCCACCGATGCCACCAGCAGTGGAAATACTAGCAAATCCTGTGGGCGAAAGTAGAGTTGGGAAAGAATCTGTAGCGCGGAAAAATCCGCCTGTGGAGGAAACAAAAACAGTCCCACCGGTACCGCTAGTGCCGCCTTGGGCATTGATGAAACTGACTTGAATATCGCCGATCGGATCTAAGGAAACATTACCACCATTTCCGACTATACCGCTGGCATTGATTTGTCTTGCGGTAATAGAATCTTTGGCCACCACAGTGATATTACCGCCAATATTTCCCGATGTGGTTAAATTTTTGACATTGACAGTGCCGTTTGGGCTCAAAAGTGCGATCGCCCCGCCATTTCCAGAATTAGAAGCAGTAATATCTCCCAAAACATTAATATTTCCGGTACTATTTACAGTCAAACTTTGAGCGTTAATTGAGGAATTGGCTGTCACATTACCAGCATTGGCGATCGCCATATTTCCTAGCTGTCTCGTAGCGCCAACTGGTGCGCCGAAAGTGACAGTGCCAGTACCAGCCGCCAGATTTAGATCGAAACTGCCATTAACACTGTCGATCGCCCCTCCAAAGACAATATTGCCACCTCCAGAGCTCAATTTCGCATTTTGGCTTAACCCCAAAGCGCTGTTGAGCGTAATTTCGCCATTATTGGTGGTAACATTACCAGCTAAATTAGTATTAGTTGCCGTAACATTCACACCAGAAAGTGCTGTGGTTTGTCCGATATTGCCTTGCAATACCACATTACCTTTACCAGCATCAATGTTCAAACGGCGATCGCCGTCGATCGCACCTGCGACACTGACATTACCACCACCACTACTGATACCCACATCCTTACCGACTGTGACATTCCCCTTAATAGCGATACCCTGATTGGTAGTAGTGATACCACCATTCAAATTCAAGGTGGGAGTATTGAGACTGATGCTGCTGTTGTCATTGCCGGTAATATTGCCATTAAGGGCGATCGAACCACTTTTCGTTTGAATATTTACCGGATCGGAAAAACTCAGATTATTAGGAATAGTCACATTTCCACTGCTATCCGATCGCCCAATAGTAATCGAACTAAAGCCATTTTGAAGCAAACTCATTTCCGATGCAGTCAAATCCAAAGCGCTAGTATTATTATCAGTCCCACCAACAACTATATTTTGTCCCACAGTTGCCGGTTGCAGCGTTAGCACATTAGTACCAGAAACTTTCCCAGAAAAATCAATTTCACCGGCGGTGAGATTCAGGGGATTATTCCCGGCGGATAAAGTTGAACCAAAAGCAATCTTGGCATTTCCCACTCCCCAATTCACAGGACCATTTAATGTCACCGGGCCACTAAAATCAATATTATCATTAGTGGTGGTGATATTTCCCTTCAGCCCCAAACTTCCCTGGCCATTTTGAATCAAAGCACCGTCTAAAGTCAGATTATTCCCAATATTCACATCGCCGGTATTGCTGAGAGTTAGCGTACCGTTATTGGTGGTAGTTACACTCTGCAATAAATTAATAGTATCACCGGAAATACCGATATTTCCCGCCACATTGACTGCTGCATTAGCAGTGATATTTTTTCCACTAATCTGCAACCCGCTTACAGAACTAGAATTGCCTACAGCCCCGGTGAATGTCACATTACCAGTGCCACCATTTACGGTCAAATTGCTATTGCCATTAACAGTATCATTGAAAGTAATAGCGCTACCGGTTAGAGTGGGATTGTTGGCTATGGTTACTGCATCTCCATAGGTCTGACTGGTGGTGGTTGTCACATTGCCATTGAGTAGAGTTGTGCCACCAGTATTGGTCGTCAGACTATTAGCTGTGACAGCATTAAAGGTAGTTGTACCGACAGTATTAGCGGTGATATTTCCTAATGGTGTGGAATTGCCTACAGCCCCAGTGAATGTCACATTACCAGTGCCACCATTTACGGTCAAATTGCTATTGCCATTAACTGTATCATTGAAAGTAATAGCGCTACCGGTTAGAGTGGGATTGTTGGCTATGGTTACTGCATCTCCATAGGTCTGACTGGTGGTGGTTGTCACATTGCCATTGAGTAAAGTTGTACCACCAGTATTCGTGGTCAGGCTATTAGCTGTGATAGCATTAAAGGTAGTTGTACCGGCAGTATTGGCGGTGATATTTCCTAATGCTGTGGAATTGCCGATCGCTCCAATAACATCAATCTTTCCCGTACCTGTTTCTAAGGTGAGATTGCCACTGCCGTTAATGTTATTATTAAACAGAATATTCCCGCCTGCTAAATTGCCTGTTCCCACCAAGACATTATTGCCAACTAGGGCATTGCCGTTAATTGTAATATCTTGAGATTTGGTAGTAATATTGCCATTCAGGTTATTAGTGGTAGCATTGAGAGTAATGGAAGCATTATCAGTTCCCGAAATAGATTGATTGGGATTGACCAAAATATTGCCTTGAGTATTGAAACTCACAGGATCTTGAAAAGATATGGGCAAATTGTCTACAGTAATATTCCCGGTTGTAGTGTTACTCCCGAAAACAATTTTACTAAAGCCATTACGCAAGGAGGATAAAAACTGTGGCCCTAAATCGATCGCCCCTGGATCATCAGCAAGTCCTTTTTGGAAGCGAATGCCGACATTGGGCGCAGACGGCACAATTGACAAAGTACCTTGACTCTTGACGGAATCTACTCCTCCCGAAAAGCCCATCTCATTGCCACTAATGGTAATATTTCCAGTACCGGACAATCCCTGGGCATCAATCACATTTACCCCAACTTGATTGGGAGTTGCGATCGCCATATCTCCAGCAGTACCAGAAGTAGATCTAGAGTTCCAAATTGCACCTGCACTTGCCACAATGTCGCCTGTTTTGCCGGTGAGGGTGATGTTTCCACCATTGCCAGCAGTGGAACTAGAATTAAGATTACCCCCGTTAATCTTGTTGGCACTGAGTGCGATCGGGCCTCCATTTCCGGTAGTAGAACTTGTATCGATCGCCCCTGTGGAAGTCGTTGTAATCGTACCATTATTGCTGGTCAAGGCGATCGCCCGTCCGGGATTTGTCGTATCGCCAGTAGTAATATCACCTGTAGCTGTAATCGCGATGGCGATCGGACTGGTAAGATTGCGAGAATTGACTATGTTGAGGGAACCCAAAGGCACTGTCCCCCCAAGAGCCCCGTTGAGATTAATAATACCTGTTCCCGTAGTCAAAACTAGATTGCCACCACCGTCAACAGTTCCCCCAAAATTAATATTACCGGCATTGGTTAACCCTGTATTGAGGGTGATATTAGAATTGGTAGCGAGAGAGACTTTGCCACTAAAAATAATATTCTGTTCGTTGGTGATAATATTGGAATTAGCTAAAAAATTGGTCGTTGGAGCATTAAAGGTAATTGAAGCATTGTTTACACCTGTAATGTTGCCATTGACTGCAATGCTGGCCGCTTGCATGGTGACGGGTAAATTAAAAGTAACACCAGCAGGGTCAATGGCGATCGCACCAGTACCATTTGTGCGCCCTATAATCATTTGGGAAAACCCATTCAATACCGGAGGTGCTAGTTCCGCTGCACTCAAATTCAAACGAGAGTCCGCAGTATTACCACCCACACTAATATCTAAACTGGAAGTCAATGGCTGCAACTGGATAGTCCCAGTACCTTTAACTTGAGTTGTTCCTGATAGTTGAATTTCATCCCCTGTCAAAGTCACATTGCCGCCTAACACCGCATCAATCGCACCGCCAGCCAGATTAATCGGAATAGAATTGTTATTAGCCTTTCCCGTGAGGCTAATATTACCAGTTCCCGTAGCTTGCACCGTTACCAGTGGCGCCACTGGGAATGTAACGCCGTAACTGCTAAATGCCGTCCCGACACCAGTACCAGTTAAACTAATATCTCCATTCTGGGATTTTACCGTGGCTGAGTTGAGCCAAATCCCGGAATTAGTACCTGTCCCTGCACTCCCCGTCCCCGTCAGCGTCACCTTTCCCAAGCCTGCGGTTTGGACTGTAGCACCACTATCTATATATATACCTTCGTTGACACCCCCAGTCCCACCACCAGTACCAGTCAAGCTGACATTTCCAGATGATGCTTTGACAGTACCAGGTGCAACTGATATGCCTTGATTACCATCAGTCCCATTTCCTCCCGTACCGCTGAGAGTCAGACTCCCAGTGCCTGTAGATTCTACCACCCCGGACACTGAAATGCCCCTGTTGTTGCCCACACTGCCTTTACCTGTTCCAGTGAGGGTGATATCTCCATTTTGCGATCGCACTATACTGGGATTATCAATATTTATCCCCTGATTACTATCCGTCCCATTTCCTGCGGTACCGATGATAGTAAGAGTCCCGTTCCCCTTGGACTCCACTGTAGTGTTATTGATATCAACGCCACTATTTTGAGTTAAAGTTCCACCACCGTTACCAGTCAGGTTGATACTGCCCCCAGCCGATCGCACAGTGCTACTATTAACAGCGATCCCTGGATTATTAAATGTGCCATTCCCGCCAGTCCCGTTGAAAGTAATACTTCCTGTTCCGATCGACTCCACTGTGCTGGTAGTATTAATATTAATCCCATTGTTGCCACTTACAATTGCGCTACCAGTTCCAGTCAGGCTGATATTTCCATCGACAGAAGTCACTTTAGATGTATTTGTAAGAACAAGACCTTCATTATTACCAAATACATCCTTTCCCCCAGTACCATTTAGAGTGATATTCCCGCTGCCAGTAGTTTGTAATGTACCACCAGAAATAGAAATGCCGCTATTATTTACCCCTGTCGAATTTCCTCCAATACCATTCAGGTCGATTTTTCCAGATCCAACATTAATTGTGCTGTTCTTGACCTCAATTCCCTCCCCGAACACTAAATTCCCCTGACCATTGCCCAGAAAATTACCACCTTTAGTATCTATGGTCGCACCCAATATTCTGAGACTACCACCATTGACACTATCACTATCAGCCTTCAGAGTAATATTTCCTCCCTGAGTTGTGATATTCGCATTGACTTTTATATTGTTATTAGCTAAAGCCGTAAGTCCAACTCCCGGAGTAGTTATATTAACAGCAGCACTAAAGGTAATGTCATTAGTAGCTTGTAGCATGACATTAGTCGCAGCACTGTTAATCAAAGCAGCATCAATGGTATTTCCCCCTATGTCAGGGTCTGCAAATTGATCTGCTTGAGTTAGTGCCGTAAAAGTTCCCGCGCCAGTTTGAATAGTAATATTTGTTGGGTCAAGTAATAATAATCCTGGATTGCCGTTGGTAGCGAGAGTATTGACATTTCCTCTGAAGTCTAAAAATTGCTTCCCCGACACTTCCACAAAGCCGCCATTACCAGAAAACAAACCACCCCTCGCCGTAATATTCCCATTAAAACGAGTAGTTTCATCAGCCCAAACTATAACTCGCCCGCCATTCCCATTACTCACAGCATCAGCATTAATCGTCGAATCAGCACTCACAAAAGTCCGCGCAGCATTGGGCACCGTCCCCAAACCCTGATAATCCCCGCCAATCAGTACATTACCGCCACCATTAACACCAGAAGCATTGATACTGCCACCAATAACTCCTACGCGATCGCCTAATATATTTACAGTACCCCCAGTGTTACCAGAGACATTGAGAGTGCCAGAGGCGATCGTAGTTCCCGGACTCATCGGCACCGCCATACCCCCTGTCAACACCACCTCACCATTCGGATTTACCACCAAACCCGTAGCCTGTTCCACACCTTTCCCAGTCAACAACTCCGGCAAAGATAAAACCGATTGCGTCCAATTATGCGGCAACAAACCCTGATTAGCCGTCGGCTGCACTTCCAAACTCAACAAATTTCCTGCTTGAGAAATCCGCACCAAATTTTGGCCTGGTACTGCCGTCATCGTAATCTGACCACCGGGCGCATTCAACTGACCAGTATTCACAACAGTACCGCCCATTAAACTCAAATTTTGACCGTTGTGAACGCTCAAATTCCCAGCATTAACAATACTTCCCGGTTGCAAATTAGTAAAAGCAAAACTATTAGGATTGCCGATTAAAGTCGCCCAATTATTATTGCCGATCGCATTAAACCACTGATTCCCCCCAAAACCAATCCCCGTCGCCGTATTAGCATTAAAAGAACCAGGCACATTCAAGCTAGCACCAGGCCCAAAAATTATCCCCGCAGGATTCATCAAAAATAAATTAGAATTCCCACCCGTAACTTGAATCAATCCATTAATTAACGAAGGATTCCCACCATTAATTCGTCCCATAATGTTTTGGATATTGGGATTAGTCAAAAAATTAGCTATTTGACCTTCACTGATATTGAACTGAGTAAAACTGTGAAACAGATTAGCCTTATCTCCGCTGAAAGCTCCCCCAGAAATATCGTAGCGATTGCCATTGGTAGTAACCTGTGTATTCGTACCGTCTGGTGCTGGGATGATTGGTTGTGCACTCGCAGGTAAAGCCACTGCACTCAGCCACCCAATTGTGAATAACCCTCGAATTAAATGCAGTTTATTCGCGTTCATTAATTTAATATTATAATTATTCGTCCATGCCAATATAACTCAATAGCTAAGCAGTGTCAAGATTTACCAAGTCAATATAAAGGTATTAAAAAATCCGACTGCAAAAGTTATTTGTTATTTGTTATTTGTTATTTGTTATTTGTTATTTGTGTTAATTCCAATCCCCCATTCCCTATTCCCCATTCCCCATTCCCAATCCCCCATTCCCCATTCCCCATTCCCCATTCCCCCATTCCCCATTCCTCAGTACAAACTTTATATTTTTCCGATTAACTTTATCAAAACTTCATAAAGTCGCCTCATAAAAAATTTTTATAATTGGTAAAACCTAATATTGGCAAGAGTTGTAGTCAATTAGAGACCCTTGGCAACCGAAATAAATGTTGTATTTTGGAGATATAGAGTAGCTGCAAAACTTGCTGGTAGAGATTAAAGTGTGGCAGTCTGGTGTAAGTGAAAATTCCTAGAGTAATAGCCAGTCTTTTACTCAAAGACACTGATAGCTGATACCGCTCTGTAGAGTAAGTTTTGAAGCCCACGCGATCGTCCTCAATCATCTAGCAGGACAGACCAAGCCTCATCCAGTCTAGCTTGCAGCAAGCATTCTCAGCCTTAGTACATAATTAATCTTGTGGAGGAATCAGGGTTATGACTGCCTTAACCTTAGTCAAAAAAACATCGTTTACTGTCGCTAGTGTAGCAGCAACAGTGGTTCTGAGTATCTGTAGCCCAGCCTCAGCTTTTATGTTTGGGACTACTGGCATCCAATTTGATCAAGATACGGATATTAGCTTTACATTCGATCGCTCCCAGGGAGCATACAAGTCCAGCTTGTGGGTAGCTCAAGCCCTGCCGAACAACACAGGCTACAGCAATGTATCCAGTCTGTTTAGCGAAACTAAACCCTCAGATAACGGCCCTGCCAATAACTGGCAAGGTACCTTCGGCAACGCTGTCACTTCCAACAATGGAGCCATCAGCCAAACCTTCACATTTCTTAAGGATCAAATTTATGCCCTGCTACTGTGGAGTGACACCGGCAGTGGCAAACCCTTCGAGCAATACGTCTCCAGCAGCACCTTTATGAATAGCAGCCTCTGGTTTGCCGCCGAAAGCAAGTTCGGCAGAACAGATTGTCTGGCCATTGGGTGTCAACAAGCCGTATTTGGAAATTTTAGCCTCAACTATAACTCTACAGAACCCTTCAGCACCGTCAATGGTGGCAAGGGCCCAGAGCAGTTTCAATCTTTGACATTGGCACAACTGGCTGAAGGAACCAAAATTTCCTTTGATGACGGCCAAGGACCCAGTGAAGCAGACTTTAAACAATTCACCGTCAGTGCTCAAGCAGTCCCCGAACCAATGTCAGTGTTGGGTACGATTTTGGGGATCGGGGCTTTGGGGGCGGCGCGAGCCAAAAAAAACATTACCAGCCAGCAAAAAAATGACTTTTAAGTAGCCCCGTATAAATCTCAATAGTGAGTCTGTTCAGTGGTAATCTGATGAATAGCATTTCTAAATGTTAAGAGTTTTTCCAATATCGGAAAAATAGAATCCTAACAAAGGCACTATTCATGGTATCCACCGCAACAAAAACCAACGTAGGCTACATCACCCAAATCATTGGGCCGGTCGTAGACGTCAAATTCCCCGGCGGCAAACTGCCCCAAATCTATAACGCTCTCACAATCTCCGGCAAAAACGAAGCAGGTCAAGACGTTTCTGTTACCTGCGAAGTTCAGCAACTGCTCGGAGACAGTCAAGTGCGTGCGGTTTCCATGAGTACCACCGACGGTTTGGTGCGTGGCATGGAAGTGGTGGACACCGGAGAATCTATCCAAGTTCCCGTTGGTCTTCCCACACTAGGCCGGATTTTTAATGTCATCGGCGAACCCGTAGACAACCTCGGCCCGGTCAATACTTCCGAAAGTATGCCCATCCACCGCAACCCCCCAGCTTTCACCGAACTGGAAACTAAACCTTCGGTGTTTGAAACTGGAATCAAAGTGATTGACCTCCTGGCACCTTATCGCCGTGGAGGCAAAATCGGCTTGTTCGGTGGGGCCGGCGTAGGCAAAACCGTCATCATGATGGAACTCGTGAACAACATTGCCAAGGCTCACGGTGGTGTATCCGTGTTCGGTGGTGTGGGCGAGCGTACCCGCGAAGGTAATGACCTCTACAAGGAAATGATCGAGTCCGGGGTTATTAACGAAGAAGACCGCAGCAAATCAAAAATTGCTCTGGTTTACGGTCAAATGAACGAGCCACCAGGTGCTCGGATGCGCGTGGGCCTTTCTGCTCTAGCGATGGCCGAATACTTCCGCGATGTCAGCAAACAAGACGTGCTGCTGTTTATCGACAATATCTTCCGCTTTGTACAAGCGGGTTCTGAGGTATCGGCTCTGTTGGGTCGGATGCCTTCTGCTGTGGGATATCAGCCGACTCTCGGTACTGATATGGGTGACTTGCAAGAGCGGATTACTTCCACTACCGAAGGTTCGATTACTTCGGTGCAAGCTGTTTACGTGCCTGCGGATGACTTGACTGACCCCGCACCAGCTACGACTTTTGCTCACTTGGACGCTACAACTGTACTCTCTCGTGGTTTGGCTGCCAAGGGTATTTATCCTGCGGTTGACCCGTTGGATTCTACGTCTACGATGTTGCAAGTTAGCGTCGTGGGTGAAGAGCACTATGGTGTGGCTCGCCAAGTGCAATCCACTCTGCAACGCTACAAGGAATTGCAAGACATTATTGCAATTTTGGGCTTGGATGAGCTGTCGGAAGATGACCGCTTAACCGTGTCTCGCGCTCGCAAAATTGAACGGTTCTTATCGCAGCCGTTCTTTGTGGCTGAAGTGTTTACCGGTTCTCCTGGTAAGTATGTCAAGCTGGCAGATACTATCAAGGGCTTCCAGATGATTCTTGCTGGTGAGCTTGATGATTTACCAGAACAAGCTTTCTATTTGGTGGGCGACATTAGCGAGGCGATCGCCAAAGCTGAAAAAATGAAGGCTGATGCCAAGTAATTTTAGTCATTAGTCATTGGTTATTAGTTATTGGTTATTAGTTATTAGTTATTGGTTGCCAATTACTAATGACTGCTGACTAATGACTGCTGACTAATGACTGCTGACTAATGACTGCTGACTAATGACTGCTGACTAATGACTGCTGACTAATGACTGCTGACTAATGACTGCTGACTAATGACTGCTGACTAATGACTGCTGACTAATGACTGCTGACTAATGACTGCTGACTAATGACTGCTGACTAATGACTGCTGACTAATGACTGCTGACTAATGACTGCTGACTAATGACTGCTGACTAATGACTTTTGACTACTGACTTTTGACTACTGACTAAGGACAATTTATGACATTAACTGTGCGCGTAGTTGCCCCAGACAAAACTGTTTGGGATTCCAATGCTGAAGAAGTAATTCTGCCGAGCACTACAGGCCAATTGGGTATTTTAAGCGGTCACGCTCCGATGTTGACTGCTTTGGATACCGGTGTGATGCGCGTCCGTCCTGGTAAGGAGTGGGTGTCTATTGCTCTGATGGGTGGCTTTGCAGAAATCCAAGAAAATCGAGTGACGGTTCTGGTCAATGGCGCCGAAAAAGGTGACAAAATTGATAAAGAAACTGCTCGTACTGCCTACACTGAAGCAGAAGCTCGTTTGGAAAAGTCCGCTAATGGCACTCTCCAAGAGCAAATTCAAGCTAAGCAAGCAATTAAACGTGCGCGAGCTCGTTTTCAGGCTGCTGGCGGCACACTCTAGGACTAAGAATGATATGGAGGACACGGCAGTGCCGTTTCCTTACGCCAGAATTAATTGTAGAGGACACGGCAGTGCCCATTGGTGTCAACTTAAGGTAGAACCAATAGTCCGGCAGGGGTTTAAACCCCTGCCTCAAAGCGCAAGTCCTCTCAAAGAGGACTGAAGAACTCTTTAGTCCTCTTTGAGAGGACTTTAGCTATTAGACAGGGGTTTAAACCCCGCTTAGGACTCGCGGGATGACCAATGAACTTGGCGGGCTGACAGCTTAAGTTGACACCTATGGGCAGTGCCGTTTCCCTACGCCAGATTAATTGTAAGGACACAACATTGTTGTGTCCCTACGCCAGATTAATTGTAAGGAGACAACATTGTTGTGTCCCTACTGTTTTGTTAAATCCCAACTTCCGACAATAGAGATTGCATTGTTTCCCAAGATAGCCCTTGCTGAAGATAGCGGGGGTTATTGGGATTGTAGGGTCCGGCAAGGCGATCGACACTGATAATTTTTGCTCCCTCCGGTAAAACTGGTATATCTGGATCGAAGGCAGTAGATCGCACTAGGGAACTAGAAAAACCTTTAAAAATAGAAATTTCATCTAACTCGCCCTCACTTTCAACCTTCACGATTAAAACTTCTTGAGGGCGTTTTACTGTGTATTGTTCCAGGCGGCGAGCGATCGAATCAGTCATCCTAAATATCACTTTATTAACAATAATAATCTAGCATGATTTAGCCGTTGATTGCCCAAGGGTTGTGGGGAATTTATTAAGAAAATTAGACATTTTTTCATAATTTAATCAGAGCCAGTAGCATGAAATGGTCATCCGAAATATTTAACGTTTTATCCGGTTTTACCTAGATTGTCTCAGTCATAATACATTCAGGGTTAATAATTGGGACTCCCAATTTTATCAAGGGGCTCAAGACTTGTCATCCCATCCCTGATTTTGACCCCAAACGTGAATAGACTGTGGAGGGTTATTAGACTTCGAGGTGAAACCGAGACAATCTACCTACTTTGGGACACTTTCCAGGTGCGAGGACTGTCCAGTTTGCCAAGGGTACTCAAATCATGGCTTCGATCGCCCACAATTCAACTTATAATTACTTTAAAAACAAAACACTTAACAGGGGTGTAGATTCCAGCCGATCGCCCAACTAACTATTCTAAGATAAGTGATTGCTATGTCAACTTTTTTTCTAAAAAATTTAGCTACCCAACTTTCAGGAAAAGTTAATTTACGAACAGTGGTCATAGTACCCTTTGTGTTGCAAGTATTTGCAGCCGTGGGACTGGTGGGATATTTATCATTTAAAAACGGCCAAAGGTCAGTAAATGACCTGGCTGGTCAATTGATGAGCGAAGTCAGCAATCGCATTGAACAAAATTTAAAAACCTATCTAGAAACTCCTCACCAGATTAATCAAAGCAAACAAGATGCTGTGACATTGGGTTTTGTGAACATGAAAGACTTGTCAGCTTGGGAGAAATATCTGTGGAGACAAGTGCAACTATACCCTTACATTAATTTTACGTCGCTGGGCAATAAAAATGGAGAGTATCGCACGGGAGAAAAGATGTCCGATGGCACCTTATTGATTAACGCATCAGGCCCGTCCACAGGTTTTGACTTTCATTCCTACCATACCAACGATAAAGGCGATCGGACCACAGTAGCAGCAGTTGTCAAAAATTTTGATATCCGACAACACCCTTCTTATACCTTAGCCGCCTTAGAAGGTAAACCAACTTGGAGTTCTGTCTACGTGTCCTTCCTGGAACCAACATTAATCATCAGTGCCCTCAAACCAGTCTACAACAGCCAAAAACAGCTAGAAGGGGTCTTAGTTACAGCCTTGCGTCTCGATGCCATAGGTCAATTTTTAAATGGCCTCAAAATCGGCAAATCAGGTCAGACATTTATTGTAGACAAAAACGGCATACTCCTTGCAACTTCGACATCCGAAAAACCTTTTAGGACTAAAAAAAATCAAAAAGAACTGTTTAAAGTTACCGAAAGTAGCGATGCTGTAACTCAAGCAACAGCTAAATATTTAGCAACTAAATTTGAAGACTTGCACAAAATTGAAAATTCCCAGCAAATCAATTTTGCAATTAACGGGAAACAGCAATTTTTAAAAGTTCTGCCATTTAAAGACGGCAAAGGTTTAGATTGGTTAATTGTCGTCGTCGTTCCCGAAGCCGACTTTATGGCACAGATTGATGCCAACACCCGCACTACAGTGCTGCTGTGTCTAGCTGCTTTGGCGATGGCAACAGTGGTGGGAATCTGGACATCCCGCTGGATTGTCAAACCTATTCTCGAACTGAAAGACGCAGCCACAGCTTTGTCTGAAGGACAATTTGACAGGACTGTAAAACTCGATAGAAGCGACGAATTAGGCATACTTGCCACAGCTTTTAATAGTATGGCTGCACAACTGCAAGCATCTTTTACCGCTTTAGAAACTAAAAATAGCGAATTGCAGCGACTGGACAAACTCAAAGACGAATTCTTAGCCAATACTTCCCACGAACTCCGCACTCCCCTCAACGGGATTATTGGTATTGCAGAATCTTTAATAGACGGGGCTACCGGAACGCTGCCAGAAAAAACTAATATGAACTTAGCTTTGATTTCATCGTCTGGCAAAAGACTGTCATCTTTAATTAACGATATTCTTGACTTTTCTCAACTCAAGCACAAAACTCTAGACCTGCAAATTAAACCAGTCGGCATCAGGGAAATTGTATACATAATTCTGACTTTATCTAAGCCCTCGGTAGGCAACAAAAATTTACTGTTAATCAATTCCATCAGTCCAGAATTGCCACCAGTGGCTGCCGATGAAAATCGTTTAGAACAAATACTTTACAATTTAATTGGTAATGCGATTAAATTTACGGAAAGTGGGAATGTAGAAATTTCGGCAGAATTGTTAAGGAACAATGAAAAATTATCAACACCTAATTCCCAAGTAGCGATTACTGTATCCGACACGGGGATTGGCATCGCCGAGGAAAAATTAGAGCGAATTTTTGAATCCTTTGAACAAGCTGACGGTTCCACTGCTAGAGAATTTGGTGGCACGGGTTTAGGTTTGGCTGTAGTTAAGCAATTAGTTGAATTGCACGGAGGTCAAATTCGGGTATCTTCAACTGTAGGAGTTGGTTCTCAATTTACCTTTACTTTGCCAGTCTCTGAAACTCAACCAGAAGCTAGCAGCAGGTATCCCCTTCTGGCTCAGGAGGGCGATCGCAATTTAATCAATCATCAGGTTACAACCGAATTACCGATGATACATTCTCAGTCACTAGCCAATCAAGAACAGCTCCAAACGGATAAAATTAAAATCTTGATTGTCGATGATGAGCCGATTAATATTCAGGTGTTAATCAACAGTCTTTCTATCGAAAATTATGCGATTACTCAAGCTAGCAATGGGATGGAAGCCTTAAGTTTGATTGAAAATGGATTTAAGCCTGACTTAATGTTACTTGATGTCATGATGCCCCGGATGACTGGTTATGAAGTGTGTCGAGAAGTTCGTAAAATATACTCGCCTTTAGAATTACCGATTTTGATGTTGACTGCGAAAAATCAAACCTCAGATTTGGTAGAAGCTTTCAACTTAGAAGCCAATGATTATGTAACTAAACCTTTTATCAAAAAGGAATTGTTGGCAAGAATTAATACTCAAATTCGTTTGGCAAAATTGAATGCAGCCTACGGCAGATTTGTGCCTCACGATTTTTTAAATTTGCTTGAAAAGCCTAGTATTATTGAGGTGAAATTAGGGGAAAATAAAGAAAGAAAGATGACGGTTTTGTTTGCTGATATTCGCTCATTTACGGTGCTATCAGAACAAATGACACCTACAGAAAATTTTGCTTTTATTAATAACTATCTAGGCAGAGTTAGCCCAGCAATTAGAAAAAACAATGGGTTTATTGACAAATATATTGGGGATGCAGTTATGGCACTGTTTCCTACTTTTCCTGATGATGGGGTTCGAGCAGCCATTGAGATGCAGAAAGAAGTAAATATTTATAACCAACAGCGACAAGAAAGTGGCTTGGCTCCTATTTCCATCGGTATTGGTTTACACGTCGGTAATTTAATGTTGGGTACAATTGGTGAGCGAGAACGCATGGAAAGTACCGTGATTGCTGATGCGGTGAATCTGGCTTCTCGTTTGGAAGGGTTGACTAAGGTTTATGGTGCGGGAATTTTAGTTAGCGATGCTGTTATCAATGGTTTGAGCGATCGCGAACAATATAAGTACCGATTTGTCGATCGAGTCACCGTGAAAGGGAAAACAACTGCTGTGTCGGTGTTTGAGATTTACGATACAGAAACAGAACAAACTATTTCACTCAAGCAGCAAACTGCGGAGGTTTTTCAACAAGGTTTAGATTTGTACTATCAACAAAAATTTGTTTCAGCACAAAAAACTTTTCAGAATATTTTACAAATTAATCCTGAAGATAAGGTAGCAATGCTCTATTTCAAACGAGCTCGCAAGTATCGAATGTACGGAGCACCGGATGGCTGGGTAGGGGTAGAAGCTTTGACTGAAAAATAGGGAATTAGGGATTGGGGATTGGGAATCAACAGTCAACAGTCAACTGTCAACTGTCAAAAATTTGGTGTTACCGAAATCGATATCAGTCCTAATTAATTTACTGACCCGTAGCCGATCGCCCTTGTTTTCCCAGTCTAATTAACACAAAATAGGATAAGTAAACTACATAAATTGCTAAACCTATCATCGCTAAAAACCCCAAAAATTGAGGGTTAGTGTTAGGGTGAAACATCTGTTTGTACAGCCAAGGTGGGTCAAGCCAAATGCGGCAAAATGGTTCCTCAATGATTTGACTTTGAGATTGGAAGGCGCAAGTTAAGAAGGGAATTTGAGCGATCGCACCCAATCCGCTGTAAACAGTAATCGCCCATCGCCAAGCAGTAAAAGCCAGTTTCAGAGACGATTGGGGTCGATCGTCAATTTCTTCGTTCAAATCTGTCCAAAACCACAAACTAGCAGGAATCAAAGCCCTGGCGATCGCCGACGACACAAAGCCCACAGGCAGCGCAGCCATCATCAGGTAAAGTGTAATTGCTAGCAAACTCGCCACTCGCCAATAGATAATCAACAAACGGACGATCGCCTCAGATGAAGCGAAAACAGCCCAAATCAGCACTACCAGCGGGATCGAAACCGTTAATAACACAGACAACCGATAATCCATCCAGACTAGCGGTTGAAACCAAGGTCCGGTCGCTGCCAATAAAAGACTTAACATCTTTGGGAAAATATACTCACTTATTTGTGGAAAATCTTACTACAAAAAAGCCAAAAAATCAGCAACTGGGACATCTTGTCATGTTCCTGTTGCTGCTTCACTTTTGGCAGATGTAGGCTGCGTAGTGCGAACTATCAGACGCATTTTGAGTACCTTTGTTTTTGCGATCGAGCTAAAGAAAAGGATAGAGGGCAAATTTCGCCCTCACCTTTTGCTTCAATCTCTAAATTGCAGGTTTATTCCTCGTAGATGCGGCACTCAGCAGCGTCAGGATTGTTGTCGCAATATTGTTCAAAGGAATTCTTAGGTTTAACTTGCTTTTGGTGAGAGGCTTCTGCTTGAAGTTCTTCAACTGCGTCCCAGGCGGCCGCACACTCGCCAGACGTGCTGCCACTTATGTCGCAGACTGCACGAGCGTTTTCGAGTTCTTCTTCAATTTTTTCTTGGATGTTGCCCGCGGGTGTTGTTGTCATATTCACCTATATCATCATAGAGGAAAGGTTTTTGTTGCTCTATAGAACCTATCGAGAACTGTCTGTGTTACAGTTGAGGGTCTACTTATTGCCGGTACGCAGAGGGAATATTCCTTCTAAGACCCAAGCGTTACTTCAGGTCGAGCTTACCTGACTTTTGATCAAAACATTACATGGAATTGTCGTGTCAAACTGTATAGAGCTTGATCTTTTAAGATTTGGGCGATCGCACAGTGGACAGCAAACTGATTTATCCCATGCCAATGTTAAGTTATCTTAACACAAGCATGGCTTTGTGGACAAAATCGATCGCGCAGCAGCAGAGTCCTGGGGAAGCGGATGCAGGTTAACCTAATCTAAAAGATAGTTTTATACAGAAGTTGTGCCAGATGTACACCCAAAACGAAATGCAGTGGGTCAGCGCTTTATCCACCCGTCCCTCTTTAGAATCTGCCCTCAAAGAAGTTATAGAACAAGCCGATCGACTCTTAGAAGGCCCAGCAGATTTGGGGCTGATCTTTATCTCCTCTGCCTTTGCCAGTGAATATTCTCGGCTGATGCCTTTACTCCAAGAATTACTGCCGATTCCTGCGGTGATTGGGTGTGGTGGGGGAGGGGTAATTGGCACTGGTCTAGACGGCTTTACGGAAGAAGTAGAGGGTTCTCCGGCGGTTAGTTTGAGTCTGGCACGGTTGCCAGGAGTGCAAGTTAGAACTTTTCACGTCGCAGCAGAACAAATGCCGGACTTAGATAGTCCTCCCCATACTTGGGTGGATCTGTTGGGTGTGCCAGCCCAGGAGGAACCGCAGTTTATCATCTTAGGCGATCCGTTTTCGTCAAAAATTAACGATTTGCTGCAAGGGCTAGATTATGCCTATCCGGGCGCGCCGAAGGTAGGGGGACTGGCTGGTGGGGACGGTACTAGGGGTGTGGCGCTGTTCTGCAACTATCGGCTTTACCGAGAAGGGACGGTTGGGGTGGCTTTGAGTGGGAATATAGTTTTGGAAACGATCGTGGCTCAAGGCTGTAGGCCGATCGGGCGTCCGTATCGGGTGACGGAAGGGGAACGCAATATTTTACTCAAACTCGAAGAACAAACCGACGATACAGGCTTCGGGGGGACGGAGCGATCGCCCTTAGAAGCTTTGCGAGAGTTGGTGCAAACTTTGAGTGAGGAAGACAGAGAGTTAGCCCAACACTCGCTGTTTGTGGGGGTAGTCAGCGATGAATTCAAGCTGGTACTAGAGCCTGGAGATTTTTTAATCCGAAATCTGTTGGGAGTAGACCCCAAAGTGGGAGCTATTGCGATCGGCGATCGAGTCCGTCTCGGACAGCGCATCCAATTTCACCTGCGGGATGCCCGCACCTCCGCAGAAGACCTAGAAATGCTGCTCGATCGGTATCGGCGATCGGCCCAGTACAGCGGTAGATCCAGTGCAGGCGCTTTGATGTTCTCTTGTCTAGGGCGCGGTGAAGGACTTTACGGCGAACCCAACTTTGACTCGCGACTATTCGGCCGATACCTCAACCACATTCCCCTAAGTGGCTTTTTCTGCAACGGTGAAATTGGTCCGGTCGGCGGGAGCACTTTTCTGCACGGCTACACTTCCGTATTTGGGATTTGCCGTCAAAATTGGTAATTTGTTGACGGTTGACTGTTGTCAGTTGACTGTTGTCAGTTGACTGTTGTCAGTTGACTACGCTCTGGGGGCGCTAACCCTTACCCTGAGCGTAGTCGAAGAGCAGAGCGCCGATAACAAATAACCAATAACCAATAACCAATAACGAATTCCCCATTCCCCATTCCCAAAAAGAAAAAGCAGCAGTCATCTGCCGCTTTTTCTTTTAACTAGATCTCTGGAAACCTTAGAAGCTAAAGGTTGTCCGCAGGACTCCTACCCAGATATTGTCATTGTTGTTGTTGTGTTCGGGATTCAGAATCAAATAAACACCAGGTGTGACAGAAATAAAGTCATTGACTTGGAAGCGATAGAAACCCTCTAAGTGATAAGAGGTGTCTTTATCTTCTTGTCGGCTGCCATTTGTGCCTCGGAAAGTGCTGTCCGTAACTTTCGGTGGCATACCAAACACGAAACCTAGGAGATTGCCCTTCTTGCCAAAATCAGGGAAAGACAAGTTCACAGCATAGTTGAGCAGGGTAGCTTCTCGGTTTCTGTTAAGAACATTGACAGCCTTGTGGTCATTTTCTTGTTCAGCCTTGGTGTAACCAATCCAGCCACCAAGCTGGAAGCGGCTGCTTGGTTTGATGTTAGCTTGCAAACCAAAGTTATTGGATGCAGTGGCTGATTGACCGAAGGGGCGGTTCGCCAAGGAACTGCCGGTGCTACTGGTGACACCGACATTACCAGAGCGATCGTATTTGCGGTTGTAACTCAGACCCAAGTCTACAACTTTGCCCAAAGAAAAGTTTAGCTGAGCCACAGCGCTGAAAGAACCGTCAAAAACGCCCCTGCCGTTTGCGGGGTTTGGTGCGTCGCCGTCGGAAGCAAGATAACCTACTGTGGCTTTGGCAGCGCCGAAAGTGTAATTTACAGCAGCACCAGCTCCTTCGGGGCCACGGAAGATTGCTGGGTTGTAACGTCCAAACCTGGAAATAGAACCGTTACCACCATCTCCAAAGGGAGTAGTTATAGGAAGAACGTCATCCAGATTCAATCCTCTTGGTCCCAACCAGACTGTCGCATTACCTACTGGGAAGCGATAGAAGACCTTATCCAGGTTGAATGCGTTGGCACTGTCACCGTCAACGCCGAGGCGAGCCATGTTGGTGCCAGTGGCAGTGGCAGCACCGTAGTTGGGGATGTTGACAGCTTGCAAGCGAGTTCTGAGCAAGTCCTTGCCGGTGAAGCTGGTGTCGAAGTTCAAGCGCACTCGGTAGCCGAAGGTGGTAGAGGTTTTGTCGTCCTTAAGGGCGACACCATCTCCGAAGGTGTCGCTAGCGGTAAAGATGACTTCTCCTCTCAACTTGGTGGTTGTGGAGAACTGGTTAGCTTCCAGTTCGGCAGTGCGGGCTTCTAGAGCGTCTACTCTGCCGCGGAGGGTAGCCAGTTCGGCTGCAAATTCTTCTTGCAGGCGTTGCAGAACTCCTAAGTCATCTTTGGTGACGAAGGTAGATGTTGAGGAGGTAATTAGCTTAGTTACTTGGTCTAAGCAGGCGTTGAGTCCGGCTGCAAATTCGTAGCGTGTCAGGGCGCGGTTGCCGCGGTAAGTACCGTCGGGATAACCTGCGATACAACCGTAGCGTTCGACTAGGGATTGCAGGGCTTGGAATGCCCAGTCCGTCGGCCGCACGTCGGAGAGTTGGGATACCGATGTCACTTGGGACATGGCTCCTGACTGTTCTGTGGGTTGGGCTTGGGGAGCAACTGGGACGATCGGGTTGCTCAGTTGTGCCGGGGCAGTCTGAGCAAGTTCTACCTTAGCTGCTGGGGCGGAGGTTGGCAGTTTAGCGTTTTCGATCGCTGGATTCAGACTGGTTGGCACTGCCAAGTCTGATGCTTGGGGCAATGCTGCTGTTGCTGTTGCTGTTGCTTGCAGTTTGGCAGCGCTGGTATCTGGTTCGATTTTTGCCAGTTTTTCTGCTTCTGTGGAGTTAGCGCCGATCGCTGGTGCGATCGCCGGTTCGGAAGTTGTCGCTGCTGAATTTTGCTCTGTAACTGCTGAGCTGCTATTGATTGCCACAGTCTCGGAGGCAGCAGGGGCTGCTGCAACTGGTTCTGCAACTGGTTCTGTTACTAATGCTGCAATTTGTGACTCAGATGGCTGAGCTGTTGCTAGCTGGTCGGCGACGGCTGTTGTGGTCGATTCTACAGCGAGGGCTGAGCCACAAGCCACTGTGGATAATCCCAGAATGGCCGGGGATACTAGCAGTAAATTCCAAAAAGTTCTATTCATCATTCCTCACACCATCACACTCTATTTAACTTTAGCAGCAAGTCCCAACTGCTTGTTTTTGCGGTTTCTGCCTGTTCACAATATATCTTTTACTGCTTGCGAGCCTATCTGTCAAGGTTTTTAACCTTAATTTAAAGCTAGCTCCCTTGGGGACTGTTTTCTCGAATAATTCGAGAACCCAGGGATTGAGGCACATAGATCCGCAAATGTTTTGTTACATTTCACACTTGACAACTTATGAATTTTGTGATGTCTGTGTGAAATTTAGTATAATCTGCTCTATCGCAATATTTTAACACAATTTTTTCTCAGATTTGCCAAAGGTATCTGCGGCAGTGTCTCCCAGCTAAAATTTTTATTTTTGTGGGGGTCGAATCTCCCGCACCTCTGGGGGCTTTGGATTGAGTTCTACGATCGATTCTGTTGGGGAATTATCAACAGATTATTTTTACTTCCCCCACTGTATAAGCAATCTTAATAATTCCCATCGCCCGATCGCCCTTTTTGTGGATTTTTCCTGGGCTACTGAACCCTTGTATCCTGTGCTACCTGCCTGATATGTATAGCCAGAGGTTGCAGTATGATTGACCAACATATGTTTGCACAGGAAAAACCACCTATATTGTGGCCAAACCTCGTAAGTACAAGAGTGAGGATTTATGGAAGATTTCGGCATTATTATTGCCTGCTGCGACCAAGATTATCTGTTTGCTAAAGGTTGCTGTGCTAGTATCAGATATTTCCTAGGAGATGTGCCGATTTGTCTGTTGATTGACGGCACATTTTCTGTCAGTGCCTTAGAAAAGTCCTATGGAGTGAGAGTTATCGATCGCACCAAGGTGACGGAGGACGTGCTAAGGAACAGAAGTTTTGGCTGGGGCAAAACTAAGATGATTGCTTTCTGGGAAAGTCCTTGGTCAAATTTTCTGGTGTTAGATGCAGATACAATCGTTTGGGGCGATGTTCTCAAATTTGCTAACTTTCAGGAATTTGATTTTATTATAGACCAACCTTGTCAGGAAAATTCCGATGCCGATGTGGCGAAATTTTTCTTTGATATTGGCGGTGTCGAGAAGTATTTCCCCAATTTTCACTGGCAACAATATCGAGCCAATTATTTCTGCACAGGTACTTTCTTTGCTAAACGGAATGTTTTTAGCTTAGAGGAATACGTGGAAATTTTAGATTTTACCCAGGCACATCCGGGGATATTTAAGTACGGAGAAATGGGTTTTTTGAATTTTATGATTTTCCGGGCGGCCCAGGAAAAGAGGCTGCGGGTGCAGAATGTCGATATGCAGTTGTTGATGCCGGATTTTGACCAAGATTTGCTCAAAAAGCAATTTCCGATCGCAGAAAACGGGCCTGGGGGCGATCGCACCGCAGCAACGGTGATTCACTGGTGCGGGCCCAAACCAAGTTTATCTACATCTAAAATTTACTCGGAACCGATGAATTTTTGTCGCCGCAAATGCCAGGAAGATGTCTGGAATCGCACTGGTTTGTCCGCAGAAATGTTTCTGCAATTTGAGGATTGGCAGCGATCGATCTATGTGTATAAAAATAAGTTTAAGAAGAAGTTTCGCGAATTGACAGCGAAGTAACTTTAACCTTCGAGGGGTAAAGTTGGGCCAGATGGTGGTAAAACTTGGCGGTGAACGGTGATTTTGTCGCTTTCCCGCTGAGTTTGCATTTCGACGGCGATCGCCTCAAATTCGATTTCCATACAGCCGTAGGGAATTTCTAACTCTGCCGTTGCTTGGAGTTTCCCCAAACCGTTAGTTGTAAATTCGGTAATCCAGCGGGGCCCGTCCAGAATTACATAGGTTTGTCGATCGTACACCCAAATTTTCACAAAAATTCGTGGCATTAATTCGGGTAGTTCCACTCGGACTTTTACTAGCTTCCCTGGGATTATCTCTCTAGGAGGTTCGAGAACCGGCATTGGTACTAACTCGTCTGGAGACAAAACGTAGGGAGTTAAAGGATTTACTTCTGGTTCAACAACTTTTGTGGCTTTTGTTGTCGCCTGTTTCTGGGGATCGGGTGCTGGTTCATCAAAGATCACAAATTCTCTGGCTTCCCAGGTTGTAGGTGGGGGTGCGGAAATTTTAGATTCGCTGGTTTCCGGTGGCGGTTGTGTGGGAGTTTTGTTTTCGACAATGGCTATTTTTTCCCTGCTATTTTCTGCTGCGACTGTTGCGGGAGTAGGTGGCTGGGATGTTGCTTTCAGCCATTCCGGGGATTCACCGCTGGTGACGAAGGAACTCAGTCGCGACCAAAATCGATTTTGGACTTTTAAGGTTTGAAATGCTTCTTTTGTGGGTGCTGCTTCAGGTTCTGATGTTGTGGTTTGTGGTTGGGGACTGTTTTCAACTTTTTGGTCGATGGCTGGAATTTCGGCTTTTTCCAGTTCCTGTTTGATTTGTGAAGGTTGGGTTTGTGAGTCTAATTTCGGTTCTGATGGTTGAGTCGCTGTTTTGGTGTCCGGGGTTTGGTCGGTTTGACCATCTTTGGCAATTTCTGATAGCAGTCTTTCTCGGTTACTGTCGGGAATTTTTCGACCAAATCCTGGTAATTCTAATTTTTTGCTAGCACTTTTATCCTGACGGTTAGTGAGTTTTGGCGGTAAACTTTCATTGGTTTGGTCTGCTGGTGTCAGTGAAGTATTCGCTGTTTTTTCTACGAGTTTGAGGAGAGAGAGATTGGGTGAAATAGAAGTAGGTTTTGAGCTGATGAATGAGGGTTCTGATTTCTGTGTTTGTTGTGCGCCGAAATCGTCTTTGATGACATCGAGAAGTTGTTCTAAACGGGCTGTAATTGTGAAAAATTGGGTGGCTAGGGATACATTGTCAATGCTCAGAATTGCTTCTCCTAAAATTAGTCGGCTTTTGCACTCGGCTGGAATGTAGGTGACGCAGCCAAAGATGCAAGGGGGCTCTTGTTCTGGCATCGGCTGTTGGATTTCTGCTAGAACTTGTGAGGTTTGGGGATCGCGTAGGTAGATTTGTAGTTGGGCTGAACCGATGAGTTTTTTGATTTCTGCGGTTTGGGATTCGGGGATTGGTGTGGCGGTTTTGTTGGGGCTTTTGGGGGGTTGGGGAAGGTCGATTTTGCCGGAAATGATTAAGGGGCGACCTAGTTGGGTGACGAAGGTTTCTCGATCGAGGATGATTTGCAGGTTGTAGGGGGATTTGGGCCCAGATGCTTGGGGAATCGGGAATTGGTGGATTTTAGCGGGTTCTGGTTCTGGGGTTGGTGTGGCGACATCGGCTGCTGCTGCAAGTTCTGAGTCTGTTGGGGAACTGCTGTCTTCTGTGGGGTCGATCGCTTCTAGTGGTTCGGAGGTTTCCGATTCTGCGTGCAATACTTCTAACTGAACGCCGTATTGCCAAGGTTTCGCTGGTTTTGATTCTGGATCTGCTAAGCAGGAAAGTTCCCACTTGCCTGGTTTGAGTCTGGTGTAGGGAATGATGACTACTAATCCTTCTGAATTGGTGCGAGTCGATCGACTTTGGACTTGTCGCTGTGGTGGTACTTGATCTAGTGATGTGTAGCTAACCCGAATTTCGATGTCGGCGTTGGCGTGTGGCACCCGCGCCACGACGCGATACCTACCTTCTAGAATTTCCACGTCGGCGGTTTCTAGGGGTAACCAGGCGCGATCGCCTTCTTTCTGTAGCAAAAACTCTAATTTTTTCATATTTTTTTTCCCTTGGAGATCTCCGCTTTCTTCCTTCAAGGTTCGCGGTGGGTTATTTCAGAACAGCTACAGGCATTAATTTAATCTATGTTTTACACTTTAATCCAAAATCGGTACGGCTGGTTCTTCTTTTCATCCCAAATCTACCATTTCAAATCAGCCCAGTCACCAAGGACTGCCGATGATGCTGAAAGCTGCCCAATAGTATGGATGGGATAAATTTTTGCTATCGATTTGCGGAATAGACAAGGGCAACAATGTTTCCCCTCTGGAACTTCGCAGTTGACCGTTTTCGATGGTGACTTTACCTTCGATCGCAGCTATTTGTGCTTGTCGCATCGCTTCGGCTTTAATGATGGGAGGATCTTTTGGTTTGCTGACTTTTAATTGCTGGTAAAACTCGGTCATTAGCGCTAGGGTGCCGGCATCACTGACGTACCATAAGCTAGCCAGGGCTGATTTTGCTCCTGATTGCAGCGCTAACCCAGCAAATCCTAGTTCTGCTTCTTTGTCTCCTATGGCTGTTCTACAGGCACTTAATACCAATAGTTCTAGGGGCGGATTATTCCATTTTAAATCTCTCATTTGATCCAGTCCCAGTTGAGTATCCCAAAATTGAATATAGGAGTTTTTGGGAGCTCCAGACCGGAATTCTGCATGGGTGGCGAGATGGATAATTCCGTATCTTTTTTGCAGTCGCTGAGATTGCAAATTAACTATGGTGAAGTCTTCGTTGAGAAATGATTGACCAGGCCACTGTTGGGCGATCGCCCTTAATTCAAAAGGGACCGCTGGTAGGGGTTCTTTGTTGGATGTTTCCGAAAAAATTGCAGCCCCCATTGCGAGGACTTGGGTGTTTCTGAGGTCGGCGTAATTAATGTCTGTGAATTTGAAGGCGGGAATCCTGGCGATGCTATATTTTTGGATCAAAAATTGCTGCCCGTCGTGCATTGCTGCTAGGGGTAAGGTTCGCAAACCTTCGCCCACACAGAATAGTAGGGTTTCAATTTTTGCTGTTTGTAACTCTGTTTCTAAGGGGGCTACGATCCATTTATATAGTTTTTGGGCTGGTTCTAAATAGCTGGTAGTGTTGATTTTTCTGGGGTTGGTAATTTCGCTGCTGAATTCTTGGGCTACTGACTGTAAGTTTTTGAGTTGTGCTTCGGGTACGCTGCGGAGGATGGGCGGGCGATCGGGCAAGATTAATATGAGTTCTAGTTGGTCAGTGCGCGGTATCGCATAAATTAAAGCTGGTTTTTTCTGGGTTTTAACTGCGAGGCGAGATAGAGTGTTTGCTATTTGTTTGGCTGTTTTCGATCTCGCCCCAAAGTTTTCTGTCAAGTATTTTTGATAGTCTTCTTCCCAGTCTTCTTCGATTCTGGTAACAGCTTCGCCGAGGTTGCCTTCGTCTAGGAGTTTTCTCATTTCTTGCCCATTCAGTCCACCTGTGAATGTGGGCTGAGCCATAGTGCTAATATAAGCTGTACTCCACCAGAAAAATAGGAATATTAAACAGTAAAAAAGTGCTGTCTTGATTCTTTGCTTAATTTTATTTTTATGGCGGGTATGCTGGGATTGGTAGTCCATTTTTTTAGACCGATTATTGACATTTTTAACCCTTGAGAAAAGCACAGGTTTTAATAGGAACCAGAACCGTGACTATGTTTGCCTGATTATAGCATTCAGCTTCCTAGATACAATGGCTATTGTTCCTTCTTCCCTTTGCCTTCCACCCTTGAGGGAGTTGGAGGTTGGGCAGTTATTCTGCCTTCGCCCCAAGGGGGGATTCTGCTTGCTTATTTTTTCGATAAAAGCTTTGCCAAAACATTCCGCGTTATCTGTTGAGCTCCGCTATTCAAAACAGGCGATCGCAACTGTGGCGCATTATAATCATCCAATCCCCAGATCCACTGCATCGAACCAGTAGCAAATACTTTCGCCCCAGAATCTGCCCTATAAACAGTCATGTCAGCATAGCGAGTCCCGCCACCGTAAGGATAGGGAGAATGGGCGACACGAACTATATTTTTCGGGGCATTGCCAAACATTCGATCGACTTCATAACCCAAAAGTCCTGGCAACTTGTCACCCTGTTTTAAATCAGTTTTTTCGAGTAGCCAATCCGGGGCGCTTTCAGCAATCACAATGTCGGAATTCACCTGAAATGTTTCGTACATCACACCAATTAAAGAATCTTCGGGGCGCCCGATCGCACGATCGCGCCAGCGAGTTGTCACCAAAGAATCAAGTACCGGCAATTTATTGTAAGTAGCAGTTTCACCTAATTCTGCTTTGCCAATACCGTAATTCAACTCCCCGCCTGCCGCTATTTTTAGAGGTAAATTAACTCCACCCACTTCCTGACTCAATCCCCCCATGGGATCTAAATCAGCCATTTCTTTATAAGCAACTACTGTTCGATTCACTTCCCCAGTAATTCTGCTGGGTTCTAAGCGAATTTGCCAATAGCAAATATTCGAGCCAAAAAAGCCGATACTAACGCCTTTATCTCTAGCTTTTTCTATATTTTCTCGCATATTCCTCGACCAATATTCATCATGACCTACGGATAAAAATGCTAGGTGAGATAATAGCAGGCGCGAGTTAAAATGGGTATCAATATTAGTGGCATAAGTGACATCATACCCTTCTTTTTCTAGCCACCTCAGCATATTGTATTCCCAACCAGCACTCGCAGTTCTCCTTTTTGGCTGAAAATTGGTTAAAAATTCCCCAGCTCCGATACCGTAAGCTGCCTTGCGATTGGGACTCATACCGTAGGGTCGATTAAATGAAACTTTATAGGCTTGTTTGCCGCGACTGTTCCAGCGGTAAAGGGATTTGTAGCCCCAATTGTTGTAAGCTTGAAAAGTAGTAACGCTGGATTGAAACAACAGAGCGGATTTGCGCTCATCATCCCGGACTACAAAAATAATATAACTTTGTTTTCCCGTTTTGCTGCCAGTCAATTTTGCCAAATAAATCCCGCTCATCCATTCATCTGTGCGATCGGGAATTTGCAAAATATACGGGTCTTGCCAATGGCACTCAATTAGTCCTGATGCTTCGTCTTCCTGGGGCGGATTTTGTCTGATTCCCTTGCGAATAATTTGGTCATTCATTCGCCTTCCACCAAGCCCATTATACCATCCCATCCGAAATATGTCTATGGTATAATTAGGATCGTTAGTATTAACAAATAATTTAATTGCTTCACCCCGATTCACGCTGGTGAGAGAGGCATAACCTTCGATTTCTCGTTTGATGGCAGGATTTGTCAATTCCCAATCGGTTGTGCCTGGTTTTTGGTTTTCTAGGATGGTGGAATTAGTGGCGATCCTCTTCGAGGGCTTCGCTAACGCACTTTTTTCCCGACTAGAATAGTTTTGAGAACTGGCTGCTTTGTTAGCCAAAAAAGGAAGGGCTAAGCCAGTTAAGAAAGCTTCGATCAACTCTCGACGATGCAATTTGCCAAATAGGCTGACAGTCATTGGATTTTAGATGGGAGACAGGGAGGGGTGATGTAGACTACACATAACTTTACATCAGCCTCAGAAGATATCATACCTGGTGTAGATTATTTGCGATCGAACTTATGTACGGGCTGCTAAGACTCTGAGTGGGGATGTGTCGATCGCATTTCTTCACATATCATGTCTTAAGCTGAACAATTTTAGATCGAAAAGCCGATTTGAGATTTTTCAGGTACAAGCCTTGGGAAACATCCTAGCCACCTGGAAAATCTACAATCTAAAATCGATCGGCCTATTGATTTTGACCCCCTGTTACTTTGTACCACTGATGAGTCAATCAACCAATTCCCCGCTATCTCAACCACTATCACGACGAACCGCCCTCAAATTCCTCGGAGTTGGTGCCGCCGGCGGGCTCCTGGGCTACTCTAGATTTTCCAAGCCAGAGCCCACCGTGTTTCAGCAAGACACCATTGATTTACCGCAACTGCTAAACACCCCCAAAACCGTTGTAGTTGTCGGTGCTGGCTTGGCTGGGCTCGCCTGCGCCTACGAACTTAGTCAGCGGGGTTTCGCCGTAACGCTGTTGGAGAAATCGCCCCAACTAGGCGGCAAGATTGCTAGTTGGCCGATTTCCGTGGGGAACCAAACTTTTATGATGGAACATGGTTTTCACGGCTTTTTTCCACAATACTACAACCTCAAAAGCGTAGTTCAAGAATTAGAAATTACCGACAACTTTGTATCTTTAGAATCCTACGCGGTTATCTTTAGAGATGGCACATACAAACCAGAAGTTTTTCGTCCTAATCATTCCGCTTTTCCTTGGAACATAGTTGACTTAGGGATAGCTTCTCCTAACTGGACGAAGTGGGGAATTAATCTGACTAAACCCGCCCACTGGCAAGTATTTCGGGAAATAGGCGGTTTTCAAACTCAAAAAAGTTTCGCTAGACTCGATAACATCTCCGTTGCTGACTGGGTGAAAGGTGAGTTTCCCCGCGGACTTTATGACTTGTATTTCCTGCCTTTTGCTAAATCTAGTCTCAACTCGCCAGACGAATTGAGTGTGGGAGAATTAATGCAGTTTTTCCACTTCTACTTTTTCGGAAATCCCGAAGGTTTAGCATTCAATGGGACGCGGCAAGATATGGGAACCAGTTTAGTAAAGCCCATTGCTAAATACATTGAAAGTAAAGGCGGCAAAGTATTTACAGATGTGGCGGTTAGTAACATTCATTGGGAAAATGGCAAGATTGATTCCCTGAGTTACCAGTCAGGAGATGTGCAAAGTAAAGTACCTTTCTGGGTGAAGCAAAATTCACTTTTAAAGGACAGTAACGCCACGGCATATTTCGGGGCTGGAGATAGCGTTTATGCCACAGTACCGGGAGGAAAAGAGGCAATTTCCCTGAGTTGTACTCACCAGGGCTGCACGGTGCAGAAGCAGAATGATGGTCAATTTCATTGTCCTTGTCATGGCGCAGTTTTTGATGCTGAAGGGCGAGTGGTTAGCGGCCCTGCACAACGGGATTTACCCAGATTTAAGGTGGTCGATCAAAAAGCTGATGAAGTACAATTAGCAGCAGCAATTGACAATTCCAAAACTAAAAAGTTGGGAGAAACATTGCAGGCTGATTACTATGTTTTGGCGACCGACGTGCCGGGAATGCAGCATTTGTTTAGTTTGGCTAGCGGTGAGGTGAATCCGCAGGTGCAGAGTCGGATTGAGAGTTTGAAAATAGCCGATCCGTTTGCGGTTGGTCGTTTTTGGTTCGATCGCGATTTTGCATGGGAACACAGCAATTTTAGCTCGCTTTCCGGCTACAAACTTACTGATAGCATTACGCTTTACCACCGCATTCAAGATCAATTCATCGCGTGGCACAAAGAAACTGGCGGCAGTGTAGTGGAGTTACACGCCTATTGTTACAAGGAAAAAGATTTTCCGAATCAACAAGTTTTGCTGGCTACTTTTGAGGAAGAGTTGTATGAAATTGTGCCGGAATTAAAACAGGCAAATATGCTGCACCGGGAATTGGTAAATCAAAAGAATTTCTCTGGTTATCCGCCCGGTAGTTATGCGGAACGCCCGGAGACTTCCTGTGATGTTCCTAATCTTGTATTTGCGGGAGATTGGGTGAAAATGCCTTTTCCTTGCGGTTTAATGGAAAGGGCGGTTAGCAGTGGTTTGTTGGCGGCTAATGCTATTTTATATCAGGAGGGTTTGCAGAGGCGATCGCTCTTGACCGTCAATCCTGAAGGTGTACTGAAAATCTAACTCGATTATCCGGAGGGCGGGCACGGCGACACCGCCCCTACAGTTTTTTATGCTGGGCATAATTTGCGAATATTTGTCATGCAACACAAAACCCTAAAATCTCCATCTCAAAGCACAGAAAAAACTCACATCCGCCAGTTGGGAATTAATCTCAATCAATGGTATACTGTGGCTCGCAGTACAGATCTGACAACTGAGCCACTGGCTGTGGTAATATGGCATCAGGCGATCGTCCTATTTCGCGATAGTGCAGGCAAAATCAACGCTTTAGAAGACAGATGTCCGCACCGACAAGTTAAACTTAGTCACGGTAAAATTAAAGGTGACTTAATAGAATGTGCTTACCATGGATGGCGCTTAAATGCCATAGGAGAATGTGCAGAAGTTGATTATTTAGCAGAAAATCAAAAGCTGCCTAACTGCAAAATTCGCTCCTTTCCTGTCAAGGAACAATCTGGTTTTATCTGGATATTTCCCGGCGATGAAACCCAAGCCGAAGAAATTAATTTATTGAGCTTGCCAGAGTGGGATCATCTCAATTATATTGCCACAGTTGCAGTGATTGAATGTCAGGCACACCATTCATTTTTGATTGAAAATTTGATGGATATGTATCACGGACATTTGCATGAAGACTTGCAAGCTTGGGCAAATCCCGTGCTAGATTCTTTAACCGAAGATGAACACCATGTCACGGCTCTTTACCAGGCAGAAAGTTATTACAAAATAGATAAAATTTGGTCAATTTCTCAATTGTTTTTTAAATCTTTACGACAATTGCACCCGGAACCTTTAGAGGTGAGTTATGTTTACCCGCATTGGGTTTCCACTTTGGGCAAAGACTTTAAGATTTATTGCTTGGTTTGTCCGGTGAGCGAAACGGCAACCCGTGCTTATTTAATTCATTTTACTTCATTAAATGCGTTTTGGCGACTGCACAAATTGCCTGTATGGTTCCGCAGGTTTATTAAAGATAGTTGTTTCGGTGCAGCTCAAAAGTTATTGGATAGTTTGGTGCGCCAGGATGTGTTGATGATAGAGGAAGAACAACAGGCTTTTTTGCAAAACTCAGAAAGAAAAAGTTATGAATTAAATCGGGCTTTAGTCAGCGTGCAACGGTTGATGAGAAGTCAGGCGGAAAATAGGTAATTCCGCTGATTGACAGATGATATAGCAATCCTCAATCATTTGTGAATTTCTTACTCCCTCCCCGAACTCGCGGTCCGGGTTGGGGTGGGGTAAAAATATTTACAACTCCTGCAAGGATTGCTATAACTTTATTTTTTCGGGCGCTGCTGTTGATAAACACTCACAACTTTATCCGCATAGGTAGCTGTCGCCCCACTTTTGCAAGCAGCCGATTCACCTGTCATCCACCAACAAGCGGCGCGACGGATAGCAGTCCGTTCATTATTGCTGCTAGCTTTGTATTCGTCGCGCAGTAAATCTCGTGCTATACAGGTGACAATTGACTTGGCTTTTGTCGCGTCAGCCTCAAATTGTTGTGGTGTTAAATCCTGTTTGGTGCAGAATTTTGCCCAACGGGAAATATTGTTCGGTAAAACTTGCCATGGACTGTACATTCCGTCCTTGGGGGTTTGGGGTGGCGCGGCTTGTCGTAGGGCTTCTACGAAGGCCGAAACTTGGGCATCGGTAACTGCTTCGGCTGCTGCTGGAAGTGTTTGCAATCCCAGGCTAATTATCAGGCTGCTTAATAATAGATTGGTTTTGACGATCGACTTTAAGTTCATTTAGCTATGCCCTGTTTGATTTCAACTTTATTTACTGCCAAAAACTATACTATTTGGAATATCGACTGCCTCTATCTTCAGCATGATTTTCCCCCTTAAGTCAAGATGTCTGGCTGTATAGCAATTCTGCTTTCAAAGCTGCTTCTACTCTTTGATATTCGGCTTTAACTTTTTCTAAAACCACACCGGCTTTTGTAGACAAAGACTGGTTGGCATTTGTCCCCATCCGCCCCATCAATTCGAGTTCTTCGCAAAGCTCGAATAAGTGAAAAGCACCGAGAGTGCCACTAATCGACTTTAAAGAGTGAGCAGCCTGCCGCAAAGCGAGCGGATCGGCGTTTTTTACAGCCCCAGAGATGCTCGTTAGCAATTGGGGGGCTGTTTCGATGTAAATGTCGATCGCCTCGGATAAAGCTTCTACTTCTCGGAGTCCCTCAATAATTTGGCGACTCAGGGGGTTCTGATTGTCTGACGGGACTTGGCATACTAAAGATGGAGTAGGCACAATGTTGGCCTGGGAAATTGTCAGTTGTTGCGGTTCGGCAACAGTCACATTCGATCGCACTTCTAATTGATTTGTACCCTCCATCTCTTCAGCATTTGAGTTAACAGAAATCATCGATTGCCACCGCTCAAACTCGATAGGCGATCGAGATTTACAACTCTTCAAAACTCGAACCAGTTCGTCAATTTGGATGGGTTTGCTCAAATAATCATCCATTCCCGCCGCGAGGCACTCTTCGCGATCGCCCCGCATGGCATTTGCCGTCATTGCCACAATCCAAGGTTTCGCAGCATCATCCCATTGTTGACAAATCAGCCGCGAAGCTTCCAAGCCGTCCATTTCCGGCATTTGCATATCCATCAATATCACATCGTAGGGCTGGCGGCGCAAGGCTTCGAGAACTTCCTTGCCATTTTCCGCCACATCGGCGCGATAGCCCATCCGCTGCAAAATCTGTAAACCCACTTTCTGATTCACCAAATGATCGTCTGCCAACAAAATCCGCAGTGGCAACTCCTGGGCAATCATGGGTATACTTTTTGATAAACTCCCGCTACTGCGCTGCACTCTGACTTCAGTGCTCGATTCCCCAAAAATATTGATTAAAACATTATAAAGTTGGGATTGTTTGATCGGCTTGTTCAAAAAAGCAGCAAAATTCACCTGCTGCATCACAGGAGAGGTAATTTCCTGCCTACCCATGGAAGTTAGCATGACTAAGGGCAACTGTTCCCCCGACTCTAACATCCGAATTTCTGCTGCTAAAGTCAACCCATCGATTTCGGGCATTTGCATATCCAAAACCGCTAAGTCAAACTCTTCTTTTGCACTGAGCCAATCTAAAGCTATAGTAGCAGAAGCAGCAGCGATCGGCACCATTCCCCAAGACTGAGTTTGGAGAGTCAAAATTTGACGGTTAGTAGCATTATCATCGACAATTAAGACTCGCTTCCCTGCTAATTCTGGTTGAGAATTGCTCAAATTAATGGGCAAGCAATTATGGCAGCATCTAGCGATCGTGGTGCAATAAAAAGTAGAGCCACTAGATTTTAGATGATTAGTTGGAGTATCAATTTCATTTAATTCTTGTCCCTCGCCATTGTCTCCCAGTTCCTCATTCAAAACTGTCGGTTTAAAATCTTCTGGAGGATTGCCAGCTAAATTCCCCCTACTTTCCACCCACATCCTGCCGCCCATCATTTCCGATAAACGCTTACTAATTGCTAAACCTAATCCAGTACCGCCGTAGTGGCGGTTGGTAGAAGAGTCAACTTGACTAAAAGATTTAAACAACCGATCCATGCGATCGCCTGGAATACCAATACCAGTATCTTTTACCGCAAATTGTATTTCGTAGATTTGGTCAATTTGTGATTCTTCGCTCTCCAATGCTGACTGTTTTTTGGAAGTTGGCAAAAGTCGGGGCAGTTTTTTAGCAGTACATGATAGCACCACTTCTCCCGCTTCAGTGAATTTAACTGCATTACTGAGCAAATTAATTAAAATTTGCCTCAAGCGGGTGCTGTCCCCGATCGCAGTTACGGGCACGGAACTGTCTATAAAATAAGCCAATTCCAATTTTTTTTGTGCAGCCCTAGCAGCTACCAAGTCCAGAGATTCCTCAATGCAGGTGCGGATGTCAAAGGGATGTTCCTCCAAGTCCAATTTACCCGATTCAATTTTGGAGAAATCGAGAATATCGTTAATCAGAGTTAGCAAAGCATCGCCACTGCTGCGGATAGTTTCTACAAAATCTCGTTGTTCCGAGCTTAAGCGGGTATCCAGCAGCAAACCCGTCATCCCGATGACTCCATTCATGGGAGTACGAATTTCGTGGCTCATGGTTGCCAAAAATTCACTTTTGGCTCTGGTGGCTGCGAGTGCTTCGTCGCGGGCTTTTGCTAAATCAATGCCCGCTTGCTGGCGTTCAAGTTCGCTACCTACCCACTGAGCCATCAGTTTCACCAATTCTCTGTCTACCACTCTGAAAGGTTCTGTCATGGGATGAGCACTCCAGAAGCAGAGAGTACCGTAGACTTCCCCAGCCACCATGACAGAGATGCCCATGTAGGCTTCTATGTTGAAAGCCATGTCATGATTGAATTTGCGATCCGATGTGTTGAAGGACAAGCACAAAAACCTCGCCGACTCGAAGTGCAGCGGTTCTTTTGACTGGGCTGTCGCCACGCAGAAGGTTTTTTCCAAATCATAGATTTGTCCTTTGGCGATCGACCCATCGGGACACTTTACAGCCATGATTTGATAATTGTTACCTTCAATTGCAGACAAAAGTCCCACTTCCAGCCCGAACTGTCTGCATCCCATGGTCAGCAGTTCTTGGAGTCGCAAATCGAAGGTTGAGAGGCGATTTAGCGGGTCTGTGCGGGGTGCTGAGGTCACTTGGTACAGAGCTTTAATGGCTGCTTCGCTTTCTCGCAGTTCTTGTTCTGTTTGCTTGCGGAAGCTGATGTCGCGGGAAATGCCGATAATTTCTTGAACAGTCCCTGTTTCTGGATCGCGGATGGTGCGACTGGTAGTTTCAAACCAGATATACCGACCATCTTTGCGACGGACACGGTAGCTGAGGGTGTAAGTCACTGGCAGCGCCATCAATTTGGCGTGCGCTTTAGATAGCTTTTCTACATCCTCTGGATGGAAATAATTCTTGGGGAAGTTGCCGATCAGTTCTTCTGGTTTATATCCCAGCAAAGCGTTGCAAGCGGGCGATACGTAAACAAAAACACCTCTGGGGTTGTGTCGGCTGATCATGTCCGTTGAGTTATCCGCCATCAACCGATAGCGGTCTTCGCTTTCATTGCGTTCGATTTGAGAATTGCCCAAGGCTTCTAGCATTTGGTTGATCGTCTCTGCTAGGCTGGAGAGTTCATCTGCTCCGGGCATATGAACGCGCAAGTCTGGGTCGCCATTGGCCGCTATGTTGTTGACGCTGATACTCAAGTCTTGCAATCTTGCTAAGACCATTTTTTCTAGTAATATCAGTGCGATCGCGCTAAATACTAAACCTACAGCCAATATCGATAGAGTAAACAGTTCTAAGGTAGCTTGACCCTGGCTATAGATTACTCGGTCTACTTCTACTCGCAACATCAGTGCTAGATTGCCGTGGATGTCGCGAATCAGGGCGTATCCAGCAACTAAGCTTTTGCTAAGAGGCTCAACTAAAATTTCTACTGATTTGAGGTTGGAAATTATGATTTTGAGATTTTCCAATTCTGGTTGGGAGTTAACTGTCCTGTTGGTGTCTGGCCCATAGTAGCTGGTCGCTCCGACTTTAAAATCTAAAGTTGGCAATCTAAAGTCTACGGACAAGTGAGTCAGTTCGGAGAGTAATTCGATTTCGGTGTTGTCGAGATACCGTGCCAGAATCAGAGTGCCGCGACGGGGACCGATCTCGTTGCTGTTGAGAATTGGCTTGGAGCTAATCAGCAAGGTGGCTTCTGGGATGGTGATCACCCCTGTTTTGATCGATGGCATCCCATCCCCCGCATCTGCCCCAGGCTCTAGCAACGCCCCCGTCAGATGCTCTTGTAAGCTTTGGGGAATGGGGGTCTCGGCTTGGGATTTCAGGTCGAAACCTTTACTGAAGACCACACGCCCCTGTGAGTCTAGCACCATCAATAAATTCAGCCTTAAGTAAACAAATGTAGAATCTACGAAATTTGATTTGACAAAATCCTGAGTATGTGTATTCACGAAGGAGTAGGTGTCATCCCACTCGGCATAATCTCGTGCGGTAGTATCTAAATTCGATAAATCATCATCTAAAGCATCCAAAGCCCGCGCTACATCCTGACGAACGTACTGCGCCTCTAGATTGTGGAAATCGTGCAGCAAAATGGTTGATGCCGTCGCAGAAAGAACCACAATCAGGCAAATGAGAGCTGCACCAACAATTAATAGTGTTTTTTTTCGGAGTTGCATGGGGTTGCCCTCCTCAAGATGCCAGGAGGAAAATTTCCTGGGTCTGTTTGAAATGTAAGTCGTTTAACATTTTATTGGGATGACCTGCGTGTTTTAACTGAGCTTGGTACATATGCAGTAGCCATTGCTATACCTTAATATTCTGGATTTCACCAAAAATAATCAATCTAGTATCTAAAAACCTTTTGTTCCTTACTATCTATAGCCCATGAATTGTGAGTTATGACCTTATTATCTCAATTTTTTCAATTTGCAGGAGCGAGGGGAAAACAATTAAGCTTTAATCGTACCCTAGGTTGGTGGCCGATGGTTGGCAAAGGGGAGAGTGGGAGAGTGGGAGAGTGGGAGAGTGGGAGAGTGGGAGAGTGGGAGAGTGGGAGATTGGCTGAACACTATTTTTAGTTGGATAAATTATTTTGTTCTACTTTGGCTTTTACGTTTTAAATTATACCCAGAGCCCCGACTTCACTTAAGAAGTCGGGGCTCTAAAATAAGAGATATTTAGGTCTCCAAAAACATGGAGTGGGACAACCCCGCGTCGAGGACTAGAGGAATTGTTGTTACCGAATTACCGCTAGAGCACCAGCACCGGCGGCTGCCGCGGCGGAGGAAAGTGCGGTAAAAAACAGCCACCAAGCGGCAACTTCTGCTGCTTTGCGGGTTTCTTCGGCTTGTTTTTCCGCTTGCAATTTGATACTTTCGAGGCGAATCTGTGCTTCTTGCTGCAAGCGTTCAGCTCTTTGCAGGACTGTGTTTCGGCTTCTTTCGATCTGGTCTATCAAGCGGTTGGCGTCTGCTTCGGAGATATCGTCACGGGAACTAATGAGTGCTACTAAAGTATCCCGGTTGAAGTGTCCTAGCCGATCGCGCAAAGCTTCAAATCCAGCTTGGGGATCGTCAAATAACTTACGAACATCCTTGGTAATACCTTCGTAGTTGAGTTCTGGGCGATCGAGCGAATTGAGATAATCCCGAACTTTTGCCATAATCCCGTCAATTACCGACTGAATTCGCTCCTGAATTATCTGAATTTGCTGTTGGAATTGGTCGCGCACGGACAAAACTTGATCGACAATGCGATTGGCTTCGGCTTCCGAAATATCCGGCCGCTGAGACAACAGAGAAACTACTGTAGCGCGATCGATATGCGACAGCCGTTCACCCAAACTGTAAGCCCCAACTTTCGGATCGTGCAGCAACAATTGCAAATCCCGCTTAATAGCTTCAGGATTCAATTCGTCCTTGCCAGTATTCCGCAAATAATCTTCTAAAACACCCTGAAAATCCTGAACTTGACTTTGCATCCGCCTTGCCAAACGGCGCGGCGATTTCACAATCGAGCCGATCGTATTTTGCACTTGGTCGATAATTTGATTAACTTGTTCCTCACTCAAATCTTCTCTTTGAGAAAGCAGTTTTACCAAAGTATCGCGGTCAAAGTGCGACAGACGACCTCGCAGCGCCAAAGCTCCTTCTTTGGGATTTTCCATCAATTTAGTCAAATCGCGCTTAATCCCTTCAGGATTCAGTTCCGATTTGCCCGTATTCCGCAGATAATCTGCCAAAGCGGTGGTTGTTTCGTCGTACTGTTCCTTAGCTTTGTCAGCGATCTTTTGCGGTGCATTCAGCGCACTGTGCCAAGTCTCTTCGGCGCTGTCTAGGAGTTGATTTACTTGGTCTTCGCTGAGGTCTTTCCGCTGAGATAGCAATTTTACCAAGGTTTCGCGATCGAACTTAGAAGCTCTGGCTCTAAGAGCCCACATTCCCGCTTCTGGATTGTTTAACAGAGTTTTAAAATCTCGCTGAATCCCTGCGGGGTTGAGTTCTTCTTTTCCGGTAGATTGCAAGTATTCTTGCACTTTTTGCCACTGATTGTCTAGGCGGACTTGGGCGGCTTCTTGCAGACCTTTGGCATCTGCTAAAACTACATCTTTTGTCCTTTCCAACTCCTTAACAATCTGTTCTACTTCTTGAAAGCCGAAGTTTTCCCGACCTCTGAGGATTTGGATAAAACTATCACGATTGTAGGGAGCAAGCCGATCGCGCAACTGTTCGTAACTAGCATCGGAGTCTTCGAGGATTTTCTTGAACTCCTTACCAATACCTGCTGCTGTCAGTTCCTCTTTTGGTGTTAACTTCAAATAAGTTTCCAATCGCCACTGCAAATCCCGGACTTTTTCTTGCTCCTCCGCAAACATGACAGAGTTTAACACTCGCTGTCTAATTGCGTCTAATTCATTGGTGATTTCTTTGATTTTGCTTTGAGTAAATACTCCTCTGCTAGCCAGAATTTCCGCAAATTTTGACTTGTTGAGTTTTTCTAATTCGCGGCGAACTGTTCCCGCATCTGCACTAGGATCGTAGAGTACATCTCTAAAATCCCGCTCGATGGTTTGCGGGTTCATTTGCCAGGAATAAGCATTAAGAAGGTAGTTTTCTACATCGGCTCTAATGGGGCTGTAAGTTTCCGGTTCGCCTTTGACTTGAGCGCTAATTTTATCAGTTTGCTGGCTAACTTTATCTTTGGCTGTTTTTAGCTGACCGACTACTTTTTCCACATCAAAGTCAGAAATATCTGTGCGTCCCAAAACTATTCCCATTAAAGCATTGACTGCCATTGTCGTTGCTTGGGACATCATTGTCGGGTTTTGTCCTTGATTTTGACTACCCAGATTTCCTAGTGCTTGTTCTACCCTACTTGTCAATTTATCTGAGAGCAATTCTCCCGATTTTGCAGACTTGAAATATTCTACTAATTGGGCGATACCGTCTGTTTGTTGCCCCTGTTTTCCTACTTGTTTCCAAGCGTCTTGAAGTTGGTCTACAATGCGGTTGACATCGCGTTTTGAGAGGTCCGATCGCGAACTGACTAATTCTACAAGGGTTTGGCGATCGAGAGAAGGCAAATTTTCGCCCGCAATAGACTTAAGTTGGGGATCGTTGAGCAACTTTTCAAATTCACTCCGCATCCCTTTGATGTCTAATTCAGGCGGTTTCAGGCCTTGGATGTAATCTTCGACGTTTTCCCGTAAACTTATAGGGTCGATCGCGCTACCGAGCTCGTGGCCCACCGCTGCGGCTGCTGCTTTGGCTGTAGCCACCACTTGATTGCTGGCTGCTTTTGCGCCCAGGGCGGCGGCTGCGGTACCGACAATGGCTTGAAAGCCTGATGTTGCGGTGTTGACGACGGAACCAATCAGGGAACCAACGGTGGTGGAGCTCACCCACACCAGCATAGAGAAGTAAGTGGCCCACACGACTAAACCGACGATCGCACCTAAACCGGGGCTGCTAATCAAACTCAGTTTAACTGCTAGCAAGCAGGCGAAGAATAGGGCGATCGTAACAGTGATTAGCGTCCAAGTTCCTACCTTTTTACCGATGTGTCGGACTTGGGGGCTATCGCTGTGAGAATGGGAACTCTCATGGGATTGATTTCCCATGTAAGAAAGCCCTGCTGCTACTGATAAGTTGGTTAGCAAGAGTTGGAAGGCGAAAGCAAGGACGACTCCTGCGATTAACGCAATAAAAAATTGCGGCCCGGAATACAAGAGTGCTGCGTCTTCTGCGGTACTCACAGTCCGCTCTGCTGGCACTTGGGCCAGCCAGAGGCTGATATTATAGATTTGTGAAGTTATTGGCAAGTTTTGATACATAGTATATTCCTCGTTCAGGTGCGGGTTCGCATAATTGAGTTGGCGATAATTGAGTTGGCGCGCGATCGGCTAATGTATAGTTTCTGTTTTTTGCCCTCAATGCCAAGCATGACCTGATTAACGAGCTAAAGCATCCCCCTACAGTCGGAAGTGTATAAATATGTCTGTGGCTAGCTGTCACTTTAGGAATAATTGTGCTATATGAAACTTTACGAGTAGTCAGAAACCGGGTTTTTGCGAAAATACTTCGTTACACCTCGTAAAAACTGCTAAAAACCCGGTTTCTTTGGTTTACGAAAAACTAATTGATATCAACTCCCACCAAATCTGCCACAACTTTCTCCAATCCAGCTATCACCTTCGCCGTCCGTTCCCAATCAACCTTATCCGGCGTATCCTCAGAAGTATGATAAAAAGGATAACGATAAGGAGCCGTATCAGTCACCATCAAACCCGGATAACCATGCTGCCAAAAAGCCCATTGATCTGACCAACCAACACCGGGAATCACACCAGGAATTGCTGCACCTTCCGAGGGAAATTGAGCATGGCCGCGGAAAGATGCGATCGCATCCCTATAAGGTCTAAAGACTCTGAGTTTCCCACTTACCGAACTTCTTTTATGAGTGCTGGTTTGATATAGCAGTGCTTACTTTTTGGAAAATATTGGTACAGTTTAATTTTCAACTCTTCAAGTTTTTGAGACACAAAAAGAGTGATTCCCAGAATGCTTATCCAGTAAAACTTTCAGCCTTAACATAAGTTTCTGTACGACTGCTCATTTACCCCCAAGCCTATGAAATTGAGACTTTTAGTAAGTTCAAGTCTTGGTTTGATTTTTTTTTGATAGTATCGATAAAATTTACTAAAATCCTTAGTTCAAGTAGTCTCTGGAGAGTTTAAAATTTCTTTTAATCTTCTAACTCCCTCAATAGCTTTTATTAACTCTCCCTCGTAAAGTGGGACTAGCGAAGCGTGAGATGCGGGATTCATAATGCGTATTAACAATTCCTTAATTTCGTTCAAGACTCTTTCGTCGTCATGCTCTAGCTGAGATTGTTTGACCAGATAGTTCACAATTTTTCCTTGCAAATTTCTAAGTTTACTTTTTTCAATTGAAGACAAAGAATCATCATTTTCAAAGTCTATCTTTAGTTTTTCAATCAATTCTGTATTTATATTTAATCTTGTAAAAACCCTGTTAAAGTCATCTCTTCTATTTCTAGTGCGTGCATTTATAACCTGGTTAATTCTTTCAGTAACTGGCTTAAATGTACCTTCTGAGCCTGCTAAATTTAAGCTTTCTAAATACTTATTTATTGCATCTTCTACCTCTTTTCTTAGCTCATTTCCACAGGCTTCATATTCACCATGCAACAAAAAAAATTCTGCTTTTTCCATTCTATTCAGATCGCGTTTTACATTTGGAGCTTCGTTTATATTTTCAGTTGCTTTATGAAACTTGAAATATTCCCATTCATGAGGAGATGTGTGGCGTTTGATTAGTTCATAAAATCCTAAATCATGGGTAAGAATTATTTTCTGAAATCCACCAAAGATATTTTCGAGATTAGGATCGTTATCAGTATTTAAGATTATCCGCACGACATCCATCCGATTAGAAAAATCTAAGCTGATTAGCATATCATCCAGAACTAGAATTTTAAATCTTGCAGATCTTAGAGGTCGGGTACGCAGCGCACCGATACGAATACCTATAGCAATTCTGGTAAGTTGAGCTTCGTTTAAAAAAGACTGCACCCGTTTTATGGGTTTCCAAGGTGGTATTGAGTTTGCTTCATAGACTTCAACAGATAGCTTAATTTGTAATTGCTCATGTCTATAACTTTGTCTGTCTTCTTGCCATATTTTTGACTTAACTAAATCAAAGTTAAACTTTTTCTCGAAGTTGAGTTCAACTCTAATAACGTCTTTGCCTTGAAAGAAATGGTCTTTGATGAATGTATTGGCACTGTTTTGAATTTCTGTTAAAAGGGTTTGGATTTTGGTGTTTAAAGTGTCTAGCTCGTCTATATAACGTTGCTTTCTACCACGAGTTACGGCGTATCCTGCCTGTGTTCTGGGTATATCTAATGTTGGAGTTTTGATAATATCTGCCAGCCAGTTTTGAGTGCCATCAGTTAGAAATGGAAAAATATCACGCTCAAATACTGACCATAGGTTAATCTCTTGTTTATGCGGTTCTCTGTAGAAGTTATGCAGCAATTTGTAATTAATGAAGTCACTTGCAAGATTTAACTCCTGAATTATTGTGTCATCATTAGTATTAGTATTGATGGTGTCATGGGAAACAGTATAAATTGTCTCTATGCTTGATTCTGTATCAATAGATATAATTTGGATGTAGGCATTTTCTGCTTCATCCATGAAGATATTTTTTAGAGTTTGATGGGTACTTGTGTCTGATTCAATGTAATTAACAAAATATTTCTGGACATCTTCATCTGTTTTAGTGCTGCTTTGTAAAAATGTGTATAAAGCCCAGAATAAGGAAGACTTGCCTGAGCCGTTATTACCATAAACTAAGAGATGCTTGCCCTTCAAAAGAAAAGATTGTTCTTGTTGAAAGGCTTTAAAGTTTTTGATTTTAATTTCTTTGATTCTTTTCATTATTTACTCTCTAAAATCGGTTTCAAAATATCAGGGCTTCTGACAGCAAATAGCTTAATGCGATCGCGCACTTCATTATCTGGATCTGTCCATTTGGCATAAAGTTGTTCAATTACTTTTTGTTTTGCCGTATCCTCTAAATTTTCAAATACTTTACCTTGCATTACTTCTTCAATATCTCTTTGTATAAATTGAAGAATATCAATTTCTTTTTCTCGTATATGTCCAGAAAAATATAACTCCAATACTGCATAATCAATCAAGGATTCAAAGAATGTAGATGCAATATTTTTTGATTTTAAAAATATAACTATATTAGATAATTGGACAAACAAATATTGCCCTTGTTTATCAATGCTTTTAATAGGCAATTGATTAAGATTAACGCCTTTTACTTGTGCAAATGTTCTTCCTAATTCTCCAACTATTATATTATAAAAATAATTTATAACTTTAGAATTGAGAAGAGCCAAAATATATTTTAACTCGAATCTAGGGTCGGAAATAAGAAGTACAAATACACTTTTCCAAGCATATAATCTTTCATTGTCCACAGCAGCAACAATTTTATCTCCAGTTTGTCTAATTAAAATTTTTTCGTCCGCTAAAAATAGCCTTTCTTCTCTAGGTCTATGAAGTAACTCTCTTTTATATAAAACATATTTTGGCTCTCTGTTAAAATATGTAATGAAACGTTCAAAATTTCTTCCGCGAACCATTGGCTTATGATATTCAGAATCATTGGAGTCCGAAATAAATTCAGGCTTACACTCAATACCAATTTTAATTTCTGCAACTTCTTCAAGAGGAATAGAGTTTTTCAGAAGCTCGTTATAAATAAATAAATTAGTTGGTGTTAGCGAAAGATTAAACTGATTTTTTGGTAGCCTTGTAAACTCATTTTGTTTAATAGAATAAAAGAAATTATCCAACAATTTAATACTTTGATCTTTAAATCTTACAATGTTATCGTCCGCTTTTTTGTTTTGAACCATTAAAATGGCAGTAGGAACAACTGCTGATTCAAATACATTAAATCCAAGATCAATTATTTGATGGATTGTTTTTTCTAATATAATCTTTCTAATATTTCCTGAAAACCATTGCATTAAAAAAGTATTAGGCACAATAAAGTTTAATATGCCACCTATAGAAAGAAGTTTTAAATTGTGTTCAATAAAATATACATAAGATTCATAATCACCTTCCATTGAAAAATAATTTTCCTTTATATATTTTTTCTCAAACGCATTAAATTTTGCTCCATATGGTGGATTACCTATAGTTATATTGAATCCATCTAAAATATCAAACATCCACTCTGGGTCAAAGAAAGGAGAAGAAACATTTTGATTGTATGGGTCCCAATTTGCCAATTGACTAGCCATATCAGTACCCCAGCCATTTCTCTGTAAAACCACAGCAATTTGTTCCCTCAAAGCCTTATCTTGCTCTCTCAACTTGCGCTTATGACTAGGAGACTTAGAACTAAATAAACGATGCCTGACCTTCTTCAAATCCGCTTCTAACTTCTTGATTTCTGGCGTATCAAACAAACTTAACTGCGCCTTTGGTTTCTCAATGCCTATCAAAGTATTAGCCGCCACAAACTTAGTTTCGAGGTTAGGCAAAGGACGAATCCCAAAATTATCCTTACTCGGATCAACCCTTTGATCAACCACCAGCGAAATAAAGAAACGCAGCTTAGAAATTTGGGTAGCAATGGACTGTATATCTACCCCATAAATACAATTCTCAATCAGATATAACTTACGCCCATAATCCAACTCATTATTAGCAAAAGCTTCCTCAATATCCTTAATTTGAGCATTCAAATCTTGAATACCTTGCTCCCGATATTGAGCATCATCTAACTCCTCTAACTGACTAATAGCCGCTTCAACCCTTGCAATTTGACGCTGTTTCCATTCCGTATTTTTCGGGTCAACCTTAAATAAAATATGTACCATCTTTTGCAAAATCCCCATCGGGAAAGCACCCGAACCACAGGCAGGGTCAAGAATAGTACATTTATCCAAAGCCTTAATAATCCGTTTCTGAACCTCAGCATTCCCTTCAAACGGATTAACAGCATCAAAAGAAACCAGTTGACGCAATTGCCGATCTAAATCTTCCTCTTGATATCCAGACTCTTGAGCAAGTAACTCATTTTTCAAATAAGCAATCAAACTCTCATCCACCATGTAATTAACAATCTCACGGGGCGTATAAAAAGAACCTGTTTGCTTTCTCGCTGTCGTCTTTGTCTCAGGATTATAACTAGCCAAAAGATTCTCAAACACCTTACCCAACAACTCAGGATCGAGTGCTACATCCTCTTCAATCGGTGTATTTTCTGTAATCGTAAATTTGTAAGCCTTGAGAATATTGATTAAACCCTTTACCGCCGCCTCTTTTGTACCCTTATTGGTTGCACCATATTCTGCACTTAAATCAACCTTCTCCTCTGCTCCAAAAAACAAATAATCAGGAACAATCAATTGCTCTGTTTTAGGTAGATTGTCTGAAAATCCGTCAATAAATACCTTGTTTAACTTATCGTCCAAACATTCAAATAACCCACCATTCAGGAAAGGGACAACACCATTCACCATTTCCACAAATATCTCTGGATTCTGGAAGTGTTTTTCATAGCGCATCAAAAAATTAGCGTCTCGGTGCTGTCCATAGTTATCCATCTTCCGAAAGCCTCTGACGCGATTATCGTGGCTTTCCATTGGTTTAATTGGACAGTTTAGTGTCGCAAAAAAGAGATTTTGTAAAATAGCTTTGTAATAGATACTGTCTTGATTTACCTGCTTAAACAGTCCTAAATCAGTATAGGGAGATATATTTTTTAGAATATCCCTTTGCAAATCATCAAGTTCAAAAAGTTCTGGAGGAATTAACCCTTTTTCTTTAATAAACCAAACAAAAAGTAATCGCGTTAGCAAACGGATCACATTTTTAGATTTGTGTTCTTGTTTTAAATCTTCAAGACTAAGCTTTTTAGCCTGAGCTTCAAGCAAGTTTGGTTCTGAGGGAAAGGTGACACGCCCCACAGCCCAAAAATACCAGTTAGAAAGATCCTGATAAAATTTCTTATTCAGTAAACTGACACTAAGGACTTCTTGCCAATACTTATAAAGACTGGCAAACGAATCAACCTTATTTTTGCCAGTAGTCGAAATCGCTAAATTTGCCAAAATCCTCTCATGTCCCGAATGAGGCTGCCTAATATCAATATCCCTTAGCAGCGTCACCTTACCCGCCTTCTCACCCTCACGATTATCCTTATATTTCAACCTCTCCGTATTCGCAAACGCCAGATATGTTTTGTCAGCACCCGCATACTTAAACACCACTACGACAGGCGTATAGCAAAACTCCCGATTAAAAGCCCGCGCTATTTCCGCTAACTGCGATCGCGTTGGCAACAAACCACCATCACGATTATTTAAAGTCACCCCAAAAATGACAATCCCATCATAATCCGACTTAATTTTGTCAATACTTAAACTCTTCCCACCCCGAAACGCCGCATCATCAACTATGCCTAAAAAATAAACACCTTTACCTTTATCTTTATCTGGATCTTCAATTAACTGAAAAGACTTATTCTCTTTTTTATAAGTGTTCGTGAGAATATCTTGAGCAGCGATCGGCACATCCGTTACAGAGGCGATCGGTACTTGTAACTCCGCAAAAAAAGCGCGTAAAGCTGGCAGAAAGTCTAATTGATTAAAAATAGCTAAGTTCATTTTGCCTCCTCAAACGCATATAAAAATTCGTGCGTATTTTCAACCACACTCTGAGCATCTAAAATCTCCAAACGTACCAGCTTACCGTCATATCCAAAATCTGCAATCACATTCGGACGGATCTCATCAGATTCCCTAATCCTTGCCTCTCGGAAAATAATAGTTAAAGTGTCACTCTCTTTATCAAACTTGATTTTCATGATTAATGATCCTTATATTTTGAAGTATCGTTTAATTTGTGAAGTTTTATAAACTGTTACCACCAACTTAACCTCGATCTCTTCTTCAATGACAACGCGACAAAGCATTTCACTTTGCAATAGCTCATCAAAATATCGGCGCATATAAACCTGTCTATTAAGATGTATTTTATCTGGAACAATCAATTCAGGCGAAAAAATAGTCATTTCGACTACTTCTCTAGATATTTCTCGATCTAACAAGTTTTCTTCAGCGTGTTTTAGCCATCTTATCATCATCTTTTATTCACCAACATCCAAGCCACCAAATCAAATTTGTCAACCTGAAATTTTTGCTCAACATTACCATCTTGCTTGATCACATCCAACGCTAATTGATTACCTTTTTTAATTTTCCCTAACAGATCCCTTGCTGCCGTTCCCATCGTCTGCTTAATCGAGCCATCTTCCATCACCTCAGTTTGTACCGCCTGACTACTTAGCCAAATTTTCAACGCATTCACTAACTCAGCGATCGCAACCTGTTCACCCCGATCCACAGCAGGTGGTACAAATCGCTCTTGGTCTTTGTTTACAGTCAGAAAATCCAACACCTCTTTTTGATTGTTTAAAACCAACTTACCCGACTTGTCGATATAAATCAAGTCAAACACCTGATATTGATGATCGAGCTTCTTCGATGGTTTTGCAGGATAGCCAAGTAAAGCCACAATGCCGTCACGAGCGCCTGTCGCCATATCTTCCACAAATCCCGAATAAACACCTTTAGGCATCTGGCGATATTTGTCCTTGTCACGATTGAACTCAGCAAGTAAATCCTGTCGATAGCGCTCCAAAGACAAACTATCAAAGCCTAACCCTTGATCGCTCACCTCGATATCATCCCAAGTGATTAGCATTTGTTCCATCATGCGATCGTTCATCTTGCGATCGAAGTCCTCATCATGAGCCATCTTTGCAAAGCTGTCAGAGAACTGATGATCGACCTCTGACCCAGCTAACTTCATCGCCGCCATCCGTTGCTCGATCCGTCCTTGCAGATTGAGGTAAGAATTAATATTGGCTGATGGCCAGAAGTTAATCCCGAAGATTTGCGCGTTCGGACTACCCAAGCGATCGATCCGTCCCATACGTTGAATAATTCGCACAGGATTCCAATGGATATCGTAATTAATCACCATATCTGCATCTTGTAAGTTCTGCCCCTCACTAAGAGCATCCGTAGCAATCAAGATGTCAATAGGTTTAGTTAACTTTTGGTGCGTATCAGGATGGTTTTCTGTAATCCAATCTTGCCATTCTACAAAAGCTTCTAATCCTTGTTTCTCTGAATTAAAAGACCATTCTTTTTCACAAAATAGCTTGGTATAGGGTGCAAATCTTTCGAGAATCGCTTCCATAGACTGTTTGCGATCGCTATCATCAGATTGCGAACCAGTACCAGATGCGATCGCGATCTTGTCAAACCCTCTCGCCTGAAGCTGCTCAAACAGATATACCGCCGTATCTCGATAGACCGTAAAAATCACCACCTTGGGATTATGGTTATTTACGCCCGATTTACGTTTTTTGACAATCTCTGCAATCAGCGCCTTCAACTTATCATCACAGGATTTCAGTCGATCCGACTTCTTGGAAACTGGAGCAATTTCTTTGTCAAGTTTTACAGAAAACTTTTGCAAGTTGACCGAAAGCTGATCTAGAGCATCTAAATCTTGTTTGAGATCTTTTTTAAACTTATCTAAATTCCCAACCCGATCAATTTCGGCGATACTAATCGGGCGTTTTTTGCCTAGGGTGTACTGCTCAACCGCTTCTGTAAACTCATCATCATTTTGATCATCATCCAAGTTGACCGCATCATTTTCTATGACTAAGTTTTTTGCCTTGCTTGCTTGATACGCCTTAATCTTATCTAAAGCATTTTGATGATGATCCTTAATTTTCTCAACTGTTGAGTAAAAGGAGAACCAAGAAGACTCTAACCGCTTCACCATCAGGATATAGATCATCTTGACCAGAAAGCGATCGCGCAATTTTTCATCACGCAATACATCTTTCTTTACCCCTGAATCATCATCTAAATAAAAAGCTGGTTGATAGCCTGACAGCATTGGTGGGAAATGCTCAAATAACTCCTCAAAGGTTTCAAAGTTACCAAGCTGATGTGGTGTTACAAATAAATTTACAGGCTTATTTTTGACAGGAAATATTAAATCAACTTGCTGACTTTCCACCATTTTACGAGTTCGGGCAACTAGCAAAGAGTCAGTCAACCTAAAGAAATCATTACCTGAGAGTTTTTTGATAAAATCTCCGATTTGGGGATGTTGATCTTTGCGCCATTCATTAAATATGGTTTGTGCTTGTTTAAAGGAATAGTCAATGTTTTTGACACCTAGCTTTGTTTCATAACCATTTACATCCCCCTGCACCATCAACTTAAACTGATTTCTGGCATCATTGAGAGAGTTATTAATCGGTGTTGCCGATATCAATAAAACCTTGACATCTTGGTTCTTCTGTAAAATCTGCTCAACCAGAAACTTATAACGATTTGCCTTGTCATTCCGTAAATTATGGCTTTCATCAATCACAATTAGCTTCGGCTTATCGTCACGAAAGAACTTATCAGCGCGATCATTGTAGGACTCTAAGCGAGAGTTACTCATATCTGTATGAAAGCGCATAAAAAACTTGAGCTTGTCTACCTCAAACTTAGATTCTTGATCTTCCTTGTAGCGTCTCCAGTTATTGTCAAGTTTCTTAGGGCAAAGTAAGATCACCTCACGCCCCTGCATCTGGAAAAACTTCATTACCGCTAAAGCACTCCAAGTTTTACCCAAACCTACCGCGTCTGCTAGGATTGCCCCATCATATTTCTGAAGCATCCGAATTAAACTCAGGACACCTTTTTTCTGGAAATCATACAGAGCATTAAAAACAGCCGTATTTTCTAACCTGCCAACTTGACGATTAAACTCTGGATCGTTCTCAATTTCCAGAATTTGATTGCCAAATAGCTCAAATAAAATATTGTAGTAAATATCCCGTGGCGAATATTCGATAAATATTTTAGCGATCGCCTCAATTAGATATTGCTTAAAATCAATCTTTCTACTCGTACCATCCTTAGCCAAAATCGTTTTCTCTTTATGAGCTTGGGGCTTATGCCACAGAGTCTCAAACCATTCGACTAGCTCTTTATATTGGCTATTGTTTCCCGTCTCAGCAATATTTAGTTCCAGATTGTTAGTTTGCTTTTTGCCAATTCCCGCTTCGGTCAGGTTCGAGCTACCTGAAATAAAGTATTTGTTGCGATCGTCTTTCTTTGATGGCTCAAACAAGTAGCACTTAGCATGACAAAAATTTGGCTCTAACGTTTTTGCCTTAACCTTGTCCTGCTTTAAAAAATCAACTGCTTCCTGAGCCAGACGACTAAGATTCAATGCCGCTTCAATCGTAATATTCTCATTTAGTAAATCTAAGGGACGATCATCGACTTGATCTAAGTTCACGATGTCTCCCAACACTAGCCGAAACTTCGTAATTTTTTGATTAACCTGCTGCGAAAGATAGGCTAAAGCGCCAATAGTAAAATAGCCTGTAACGATATCAATAGTGCCATCTTCTGTATATTTAACAATCCATTCGTGGACTTTCAGATTCTGATTTTCGTTGTCTAATATCATCGTTCCTATCCCCTTAACTCAAATACTCGTTGCCATTGTTCCCTTCCTAGGACTTTCAAAGAACTGCTGAGTCATACAAAAAACAAGTGTTTTGCCTTCTGGGAAAGCCAGAAGGTGAGTATCCAGCGCTCACCTGTTTTTATATTACACAAATTTGGTGGTAAAATCTGACTGCTGAACTAAAATAATACAATTGAAACGATACTGCTAATGAACCTGCGGTATTTTTCAGTGATTCGCTGACAGGTAATTCCGATGTAGATGCAGCATTTGTAAGTTTTTTAGTCACAATATTTCTTAGTCCGCGTAGGCGGACTTTGTTTGTGTAGAAGCGGTTTTAACCGCCGAGTAATCAAGGTTGACTTTACTTTACATCTAAAACCTGCGGCTAAGAATCCTTCATCCCCCCCTGAAACAACGCCACTAAATTCTTCGCTTCCAAAGCCACATCATGCTGCTGAGCAACCCGCAAAGCTCCCGCCTTCCCCATCTGTTCCAACCGTTCCACAGGCGCCTCCAAAGCCTCCAACATCGCATCAGCCAAGGCCTCTACAGAACCAGCAGGAATCAACCAACCGCAAACTCCAGGCTCCACGAGTTCCGGAATACCAGCCACATAGGTGCTAATCACAGGTCTGCTAAGAGCCAATGCTTCCATAATTACCACGGGTAAACCTTCGGCAAAACTGGGCAAAACCATTGCTCGTGCAGCTAAAATCTGCTGCTGAACTTGAGCGCTATCGGCCCATCCTGTAATTTCTAAATGATTTTGTAATCCATATTGGTCGATCGCCTTTTCAATATCCGATCGCAACGGCCCATCACCTACCAAGATTAACTTAAACTGCAAACCAAGGCTAGCCAACTTACGCGCAGCTTCCACCAACAGCAAGTGACCCTTTTGTTCGCTGAGTCGGCCAATACAAACCAACCTAGGCTCAGAAGTTACCGGAATATACGGTAAATCCAAAAAAGCAGCATCTACGCCACAGTGAATTACATGAATTTTAGACCAAAAAGCGCGATCGCACCACCGATACAACTGACTTTTACCAAAAGAACTAACCGCCGCCACAAAAGCCGCCCGCTTAATTTTTTCCTCAAAGCCCAGAATTGTAGCCTTGTCGAATTCTTCAGGACCATGAACCGTAAAACTGTAACTAGGCCCACCAAGCACCCGACACAACATCGCTACAGTGGTTGAATTTGTCCCAAAGTGAGCGTGAACGTGTTTGACTCCCTGGCTGGAAAACCAATTTAATAGCACACAGGCTTCAGCAAAGTAAGCTAGATGAAGTATAATACCGCGATCGGAATGCCAACCTACTTTAAACATTAACCCTAAAGCTTCAACAAACCGAATAGGTCTCGTTATCGCCACCCGCAGCAAACCCGATACTAAGCCCAGAACACCAACTCCTAAAACAATCTGAGTCTGTTCTTGCTCTTTTTTGTCTCCTTCGTCCACCAGTTCCGACTCGCAGGAGCGAATTGAAAAACGGGCAACTTTCATACCACAATGCTCTACAGCCAAAATTTCTCGGCGGACAAAACTGTGACTGACTTTGGGATATTGATTAACTAAATAAGCAATGGTCATGGGCCTGTCTGAAAATGCTGTGGTTAAACTGAGATAATTCTAGCCTGCTAATCCCTGTGAAATTTGAAATTAGAGATTTGAGATAGCAAAACCCCAAAAAATCACCCCACAGACCAATCCGGGGCTAAGAAGACTCCATGAAGTTAGACCGAGAGAGACTTTGACTATCCTTGTTCACCAAGCCTCTCCCGGTCTAGCTTAACTTAATTTTGGTAATCTTAAAGTCCATCGGCACTCCAGCAATCACCTATCTCTTCAGAGATTGCTGATTTAGCCATCACAGAAAGGCGTTTTATAATAACCTAATTTTTGTTCTACAATCAATCTGAAAAAAGGCAGAGCATCAACCAAATATCTTTTCCACAGCCTTCTCGGTTCACTTAACAATCGGTAAGCCCATTCTATGCCAACTTCGCTCATCCATTTCGGAGACCGGGCTTTGCAACCAGCTTCAAAATCAATAGTTGCACCTATTGCCAAGAAAACTTTGATATTGGTCAGTTTGTCTCTATATTTAACCAACCATTTCTCTTGCTTAGGCGCACCCACTCCGATTGCCAATACAGTCGCCCCTGATTGATTAATGATGTCAATTATTTTTTCACACTCTTCTTCATTTTTTTCAAACCCAAAGGAAGGAGAATAGGCAGCAACTACTATTTTTCTACCCACTTTTTGGTTGATTTTTTCCTGAGCTTGAATTGCCACCCCTTCCGCTGCTCCTAGTAAGAAAATCTTAATATCTTCGCTATCTTTATGATAGTTATAAAATGCTGGAAACAAGTCAGAACCAGAAATTTTTTCTTGGATGGGAGTACCCAAAAATTTTGAGGCATACATCAATATCTGACTATCGCAAACTCTATAATCACAGCTATTATAAGCTTCGTAAAAATCTCGGTCATACTGCAATTTAATTAAATGGTCTACATTGGGCGTAAATACAACACCGCCTCCTTCTTTTAAGTTTTCAAACAGTTCTGTGATGGAACAATTATCAACCGGTACATTCAATAAATTAACTACTTTCATTTTCGATTTCCCTCAATTTTTTATACTCTACTAAAACTCACACGATAAATTTCTCACTTCACATTTTGGTGAGCTGGCGAATCAACTTTTCTTCATTATATCCTCTTCCCCTTACTGGTTGAGTATGTCTTTTTAAAGATTCTGTAAAGAATTCTGGGTTTCCGGCAAAGAATTAATAAAGAGACTAGATTTTATAATTAACAACATAGGTCATAAAAATAATATCTTTTAACGAGGGCTATATTTCAAGCCCGCACTCTAATCGGCGCTAGGCTAGTGTCTAGTCAAACCATACTCTGATTTAGTGGTGGGTTGTTGACATTCGTGATTTTTGTGGACTCAAAGACCGTCTAGGTAAGGGCGAACTGGTTTTCTTTGGCTTCAGACTTTCGGTATCTTTTAAGATTACACCAGCTATTCCTCCCGCAATCAGCGTAAAAATTGGGTTAGTCATAGCATTCAAAACACAGTCAAACGCATACATAGTTAAAGCTATTCCCAGGACAGCCGCTGGTGCGACTTTCGGATTAGACCAGGTTCGGGCTGGATATTTGAAACAAAAGGCGATCACAGGTAATAGCAAAGAAGAAAATAAACTCGTTAAACCGACTACGCCGTTGACACCAAAAGCAATAATCCACAAGCTGTCAGTGACCGATACATCATCACCGTACTCATTGTATACGCGGTTGCCACCCGAATCGCCCCAGCCAAAAAGAAATCTTAGTCGCGCTTTATTGCCCAATATCTCTTCATTTTGAAATCTAAAACCCAGAGATGCTGCTCGTTCTTCGCCAAATATTTGAGAGATAAAACTAATCACTTCTTCACTAGAAAATTGACCCGATGCAGCTAAATAAAGGTAGAAGATGATATATCCAATTATCAACAACAATGGCAAAGACGTTTTGAAAATTTTGGCGCTGAACAAGACGACTAGCGACATGGCAAATAAACTGTAAGCCCCAGTAGAACGGCACAAGAAAAAAGCGATAATTAGTACAATTACCAGAGTCTTCATATTGCGCCCCTGAAACTTCTTGAGGACCCCAGTTTGCCACAACCAAAATCCCACTAAAGCAGCAGCCATCATCCACAGCCCCACCATCAAACCGTGCTGCATGAATACTACCGGTCTCCACCCCCCCATGCGTCTAGCCTGACCCCAATCTTCAAAAGCATTGACACCGTAAACCATCTGGTGCAGAATCGGTCCCCTAACCCCTTCAATCATCGTAAAAGGAATGTAGGATAACCCACCTGCAAAAATGCCGATCGCTAACTGTCGCAACCCATCTAAACTATTGAGATACAAACGCCCTAAAAGAAAAGGCATCCCCCAAGCAACAATTTGGTTTAAAGTTGGAGACAACGGGCTTCCACCATTAGTAACTTGCGAAGCAATCGGGCATAAACAGCAAATTAGGATTGGTACATCTATCCAGCCTGGCTTAAAAGAGCTGAATCGCGTAGTATCGTAAACCAAAGTACCCAGCAAGACACCGTAGCAAGCTGCTGACATCTTGTTGTAGGGAGGTAATCCCGGCAGGCTTAGAGAAACTTGCGGTAAAAACTGCCACGCTACAATTAGACTTACGATTACGGCTCGCTGAGTAGGGAACCTGACAAACAGATACAAAACGACTGGAATCCAGCCGTACATCACAATTGGAATCAATGCTGCCATAGACGTGGTGTGCCAAGTTTATTGCCAATCAGTTGTAGTTATCACAAATCTAACCTGTCAAGTCACCGAGTTTAATGGTTGAAAACGAAAATAAATAGGTTGCAGGACTCAAGCAGAGGAAACAAAAAATACAGGGTTGGGGGTGGGACCTGGTGTTCCAAATTTTTGTCCTCAGTTACTCCTGACTTTAATTGTACGATCGATACCCCTCAAGTCACACACCCTAGACACCCTCTCAGATAGCGACTGTTACCATTGAACTTGAATTGTGGGCTGTAATTTTGCTGTTGCCCGCTCTTTTTGTGTGGATTTGCAAATAGCAGCTTTCAATGTACCCTCGAAGCACTCCGTGGCATCATCCCAAGTATAAACGATCAGTCCTAGATTTACCCAATTCAATGTATCTGTGGCTTATTTCACAGGCAAATTTCAATTTTCTCAGTCTCGTTGTGCCTGTATCCCTTAGCTCTACAGCTAACTTTGAGGAGGTTTGTATCCCCTCTCCAGAGCAAATTTTACAAGCTGAGATCGATTTTCCATGTGTAACTTGCTGAAAATGCTACCCAAATGAGCTTGGACGGTTCTGGGACTAATAAACAGTCGATAGCTAATTTGTTTATTGGTATAGCCTTGAATAACCTCCCAAAAAACTCTTTCCTCCGCAGGCGTTAAAGGCAAAGGTGGAGGTGGTGGCGCTACTGATACCACCTTTGGCTCGACCCCCACGGGAGTAGAATTTTGTAGGAGTCGGACAATCTCGGCATGAATGCGGTGAGAGCGTTCTAACTGGGCTTTGACTTTAGCTAATATTTCTTCCGACTGAAAAGGTTTGACCAAATAATCATCCGCCCCCATGGAATGACCTTCAACTTTGGATTCTATCTCGCCTTGACCAGATAAAAATATAAATGGCATCAATTGTCCCAAGCGGGTATTTCGTAGGCGGCGACAAAACTCAAACCCGTCCATCTCCGGCATCATCACATCAGAAATCACTAAATCTGGAGGGTCGTTTTCAAAGATAGAGAGTGCCTCAATACCAGAATTAGCGCATTTAACCCGGTATCCTTGGCTTTCCAAGTACATTGCCAAGACTGTTTGACAGTCTGTCTCGTCGTCAACAACCAATATTCTTTCCATGCCAGCCTTGCACCAAGTCGCGTTGACAGTCATTGAAACTGTAACTCCTAAAACAGGAACTTTAATGAGTTTAGCGAAAAATAGGGTCTAAAGCCCCATCCTTCTAGGGCGGCTTTTTATCTAGTTGTTTTCGTGGCCTGACGAGCTAGTTTTAAAGAGCTTGGGAATCTATATCTACTTTCTATTCACGCTGTAAAAAGGGTGAAACAAGAAAACATATCCTCAGTTGAAAATTGTCTATGAGGATTGAATGATGATAAATATTTTTGTTTGAGGAAACTCAAACTATTCCTAAGCTTGACATGGAGAGGTTTTTTGATTTTTCGCGTTCAGCAAGAGGCATAAAAGGGATGGCACGAGTCGATACTGTTCCCAGTGGTGCCTCAAACAACTGTTTGTCTGCCACCAGCAAACGCTCAAATATGGTTGCAGGTTCGGGAGGGCTGAACAGGTATCCCTGCATGATATCGCACTGGTGCTGTCTCAAAAAATTCAACTCTGCTTCCGTTTCTACCCCTTCGGCAATTACGGTCATATTTAAACTGTGGCCGAGTAAAATCACCGCAGTGGTGATTGCGGCATTTTGAGAATCGTCGTTAGCATTGCGGACAAAAATTCGATCGATCTTTAAACTGTCAAAAGCAAATTGTTTTAGATACCCTAAAGTAGCATAACCAGTACCGAAGTCGTCAACAGCAATCCGAATGCCTAGAGCTTTGAGTTCATTGAGAGTAGCACCTGCGACAGCAGCATTTTCTACCAAAGCGCTTTCTGTCATTTCTAGCTCTAAATTAGAGGGTTCCAAGCCCGTAGTTTCCAATATTTGGACAATCCGCGCCTTAAGTTGGGGGTCTGACAACTGTCGGGCGGACAAGTTCACTGATACCCGGAACGGCGAAAATCCGGCTGCTAGCCAACTCGCGGCTTGAGCGCAAGCTGAAAGCAGTACCCACTCGCCAATGGGAATAATTAAGCCTGTCTCTTCTGCTAGGGGAATAAATTCGGCGGGAGAAATTATACCTCGATCGGGATTTTGCCAACGCACCAATGCTTCTGCACCGATAATTTGTCCGGTAGCAATATCCACCTGGGGCTGATAGTATACCTGAAACTCGCCCTGTGCCAAAGCGCGGCGCAGCAAAGCTTCCAAGGCCAACTTTTCAGGAGAGAGAGCGGAAATTATTGTCGAGTCATTAACTAAATCGGTGAGTCTGGCCTCTGCTTGTTGCAGTGCGACACTCAGGGGGTGAGTAATAGTTTGTCGTTTCGAGACACGAGAAGAAATTGCTCCGAGCAATTCGGCCTTGGTAAACGGCTTTGTCAAATAATCGTCACCGCCCAAGTCCATCCCGCGGCGAAAATCCGCTTTACCACCTTGAGCTGTCAGAAAAATAAATGGAATTGTTGCAGCCAGGGAGTTTTGGCGCAGAGTCCGCAAAACCTCATAACCGTCGAGTTCCGGCATCTGCACGTCACACAAAATTAAATCTGGAATCTCCGAGAGTGCCATCTGCACCCCTACTCGACCGTTTTGAGCCACAATGACTCCATAGTTCTGAGATTCCAGGAGTTGCACAAGAGTTTCCCGGATTAATTCGTCGTCCTCAATTACCAAAATTTTGAGCATAATACTTAGATAACGGATGGATGTATAGATACCGGAACCTGACTAACACTAGCATAGTAAAAATATCGACTTGCTGATTGGGCCAATCAGCCAATCTATAATTAGCCATTTGGCTAATCATATTTCTTCTGCTTGCAAGTCACAATCAAAATACCCAGAAGGTAGTTATAAATATATATCAAAACTAGGTAATTTTTGAAAGGGAGGAAATCAGAGAATGGTCTAGCTGTAATCCTCTAGGATAAATCTGTCTCGTCCCTTGTCTTTAGCTTGATAGAGACAACGGTCTGCTGCTGCAATCAAGTTTTCTTTGGATGTTCCCATCTGAGGAAGGGTGCTGGCGACACCCAGGCTAAGGGTGACAAAAGAACTGACAGGGGATTGAGCGTGTTCAATTTTTAGTGCTTTGATCCCTAGTCTGATTTGTTCGGCAATGTAAGCAGCGGTGTTCGGTGATGTGCCCGGAAGTATTACGGCAAATTCTTCGCCTCCATAACGAGCCACTAGAGTTTCTCCGGGAACTTTACCAGCCAAGTCATTCATAGCTTCCACAATCCTCTCGGCTACCTGTTGTAAGCACAGGTCTCCAGCTTGGTGTCCGTAATTATCGTTGTATTTCTTAAAAAAGTCAATATCACACAAGATCAGAGATAATTCTGCTTCTTCTTGCTCTAACTGTTGCCATTGTTGCTCTAAATATTCGTTAAAGCAGCGGCGGTTAGCTACTTGAGTTAGGCCGTCGGAGTTGGCGAGGCGATACAACTCGGAATTTGCTGTTTCCAATTTAGTATTTGCCACTTCTAAGTCGGACTTAGCAACCGATAAATTGTAATAAAGTTCGCTAATGTACCAAGTAGCTTTTTGATGAATTTGGGACAGAGCTAACAGCACTTGATGTACATCTAAGAGTCTGTAATTTTTATCGTTTAACTGTACGACTATAGGCTCGTAAAGTAGTTCTGGCGACCGCTGGACTGCTCGCTGAGCTGCCATCACAATTAATGTTACTCCCGGTAAAATTAAAATATCAGTTCTAGCTATTTGATATAAAGCGAGAATGGGTCGATGAGCAAATATATCTATGCCATAAGGACGGCTCATGTGTTCCATAAATCGTCGGCGAGATATCATTCCCAAAAACTCGCCTTTAACAGTCAATACAACTCCTGGAAGTAGCGGTTGAGTGTGAAATAATCTAGCTACTTCTTTCCCTAAATAAGAAGATTCAACCTGAAAATTAAATACTGAAAGCTCGTTAAGAGTAGATTCTAAAGATAGAGTTTCGGGTAATGTTTTAGGCCAAATAGGTGTGGAGACAAATTTAGTAGACACAGCGTACACCCGCATGAACGTTATAGTAGCAATTAAGCTAAGGCCAGCTACAAACTAATGCTACCATTAATATATTAGCATTAGTTGTGTTTTGGGATACATGAGTTTTTATAATGATAATTATGGGTTTTTTTCTTAAAATATTTTATGGGAGCAATTTATCTGATTTTGACCTAACAGACTTGCTAGGAATGAGGGCAACAAGTAATTACTTAAACTGCAATTTGATGGGAAATAAGTGCGATCGCGCCTACCATGATTTTGTGTTCCTGCACTTGAATGCGAGCGTGTAAAGTTTCTGCGGTATCATCGGGAAATACGGGGACTGCTGCTTGCATTAAAATTGGACCGCTGTCAACTTCTAAATGAGCGATATGCACTGTACATCCAGTGATTTTTACTTTGGCTGCAAGTGCTTGTTCGACAGCGTTGATTCCAGGAAAACTTGGTAATAAACTGGGATGGATGTTAATAACTTTGTCTGGAAAAGCATCGAGCAAAACTTGGGTGACAATCCGCATCCAGCCAGCCATGATGACCCATTGTACGTCATATTTTTGGAAAATTTTAACAATTTGGGTGTCTAATTCAGCACGTTTTTTGTAGTCGCGGTGATTGAGTAAAATTGAGGGAATGCGGTATTTTTCGGCTCTAACTGCTGCTATTGCTCCGGGGTTATTGTAAATTAATACTTGGACTTGAGCGTTGAGCTGTTGCTTTTGGATGGCTTGGGCAATTACTTCAAAGTTGCTGCCACTTCCTGATGCGAGAATTCCTAGTTTTAAGGGTTCACTGATAGAAGCATTTTTTTCGATTTCGGCGTGAGGGATTTCAGGGACAATTAAACAATCTATAGAATTTATATTTGCTGTTATCATAAATTTTTTACCGTTATATCACAATAGTCCGAACAGTTTTCAATTTGTAGCCTGAAACACTCTATTTTCCGTTGGTAGCTCGATTATCGAATCGCCTTGAAACCCTGATTCTGTGGTGCGTAATAAATATCTCCCGCAGTTATTGATATCAAAGAGGAATTAATTGGGCATCTAAAGCTGGCTTTGTCATTATTTATCGGAACTATAGGTCTAGGTGGAGGTATAGTAGAAGGTTTATCGGTTTGGCAAATAAATCCAACGCTAGTTACAGAATTATCGGCATCGTCTTTAACTTTTACTAAAAAAACTGCACCTGTATAACTTCTAAATTGACGTTTTTTAGCTTGAAGGGTTATAATTATACCTTCAGTTGCACCACTTTCAGGTAAAATTTGGTAGCGATAATTTTCTGTATCTAATCTCGTTCCTATGGCAAGTTCTTCAAGGGTTGTAGCAAATTTGGCATTTTCGGCGTAGAAGCTTTGTTGTGCGCTAATAGCATACCTAATAAATTGTTCTCCTTCATACACTGCTCGCGGATTTTCTGGTTCTAATAGATTAAATCTTTCGATTTTTGTATTTCGTGGTAAAGCTGTGACTGTAGAAACTTTTTCTAGAAAAATTGCCCCAGCCGTAAAAGTATTTGGTCTGGGTTCTCCTGGCTTTAAACCCATGAGTTCTACACGCAGTTGACTGGGATTGTTGAATTCAAAAATTGTCCGCAAAGTTTCATCACTGCTGCTGCTAACTAAATCGATTTGCATGGGTTGCGAGAGCGAGTTAATTTTGTAGCTAAATTCATAGGCGGTGGGATTAGGGAAAGGATAGCCCTTAAGTATAAATAATTTGCCTTCTGGTGTTAAAATTACTGTTAAAGGAATCGGCGATAGATATTTCAGTTGCCACTGTCCTACCAAATTTTCGGCTACAGTTTTGGCTGGGGGATTTGCTTGAGAGATAATTACCGATCGCAAAGTTGGCTGTTGCGCGATCGCACTCGTGACTAATCTGCTCCAAGGTAACAGACAACAGGCGCCTATCAGAAATCTGGGAGTATTTAATTTTTTTATGCTCATCAATAACACACCCCGATATTCAAAATAATTATACCACCTACAACGAATTCTACTCTGGTCGATCGGCAAAAAAATCATCCCTGAGAATCGAATAAATTTTGAGATCCCAATATTGGTCTTTGACAAATAGCTGCTGTCGCAATATTCCTTCCAATTGCATTCCGACTTTTTCCATCACGCGGGCTGATGCAATATTTTCTTGTGCACAACGAGCCTCTATTTTATTCAGGCTCATTTCCCGAAAACCGAAGTCTATAATTGCACTGACAGCCTCACTCATGTATCCTTGATTCCAGTATTTGCGAGAAAGAGCGTATCCAATTTGAGCGCGACTGTGGTTCATGCTCCATTCGACATATCCGCAAGTTCCGATCAATTTTTGTTCTGTTTTGTGAACGATTCCCCAGTCAATGAGTTCTCGCTTTTTATACATTTTAGTGAGACTTCGGAGAAAACTTTTAGTGTCTTCGATAGAAGTATGGGTTGACCACATGGTGTATTGAGATACTAGGGGGTCTGAGCCATACTCAAACATATCGTTGGCATCGTTTAAAGTAATTTTTCTGAGCAGGAGTCTCTCGGTTTCTATAGTGGGTAAATTGGATAATATATCTAGAGGCTGCATTTTGAAATTCACCTGTATTGTGATACAGTTTAAAACTAAAAGATAATTTTTACAAGCCAATGGTTGCGATTAAATCTGGGCGTTTTAACTGGTTGGACAATGAGTCGATCGCAGCTTGGACTTTTTTAGCCCCAGCTTTGTTGTTTTTGGGTACTTTTTTGATTTACCCGATCGCCTATTTATGCTACCTTAGCTTTACCACTGGCAGTTTCACCCCATCGGGTATGCGTTTTATTGGGTTAAAAAATTATTGGAGTCTACTCACTAACCCAGATTTTTGGCAAGTTGTCCAAAACACCATCTATTTTACTACTGTTACAGTCATTCCCAGTTTAGTTATTCCCTTGGGTTTGGCAGTTTTGCTAAATCGCTCCTTTGCTTGGCGAGGGATACTCCGCACAGCCTATTTTATTCCTTCGATTACCTCTTTAGTGGCTGTCGGCTTAGGTTGGCGGTGGCTGTTTCAAACTGAGGGGCCTGTGAATCACCTCTTAAGGGCGGTGGGTTTAAATCCGATACCTTGGCTTAGTAGCACGGTTTGGGCAATGCCGGTGCTGATTTTGCTCAGTATTTGGAAACAATTAGGCTTTAATATGGTAATATTTTTGGCGGGTTTGCAGGCAATTCCGGTCAATCGTTACGAAGCTGCGGAATTGGATGGAGCTGATGCTTGGCAACAATTTTGGTACATTACTTTACCGGGTTTGCGCCCGACTTTGGTATTTGCGACTGTCACTACTGCTATTTTTACCCTGCGGAGTTTTGAGCCAGTTTATGTGATTACTGGTGGTGGTCCTTTGAATTCTACTAATCTGCTGGTTTATTATATTTACGATCAAGCTTTTGCACAATTTGATTTTGGCTACGCAGCGGCGGCGGCAACTTTGTTGATGGCTGTAGCTTTGGGATTGGTTTATTTGCAACTGAAGGTTTGGGGGGAGGATGCTTGAGTAGGCGCAAATAATTTTTACTATATAAAGTTGAATGGCATCTTACCCGTTCAGAATGCAATTGCTGCTCTCTACCTGCCAAAAACATGGTTAAGTACAGGCGGAGAACAGCACAGGGTCACTAAAATCCAGGTTGCAGAACTATTCAATGATATGGAAATAATAGGCTGCAACTAGAAAATTGATACCTAGTAGTACCAAAAACCAAGCCATGCGAAAGGTGTAAGGTGGCTTACCCGTTTTCATTACGGAGTCGGATTTTAGTTGATTCTTTGCTATCTCTGCCATAGGTCAAAGTCCTAATTAATATGTGACTGTATTTACCACAAATAGCTTGTAAAAGTATAGTCATGGTGTGCATGACTAAGGAGGCGTGAATCTCTCCCTTTTCTTTTTTACTTCGAGCGGATTGACCCGCCTGAGCTGAACTATGCAGCTCATTATCCCATCGCACAAGGCATCTGGGATTGCTTGGGTCTTAATATTGTAAGACCTACTGATTGAAACAATCGCCGACAATTAGGTTCGGTGATGCTTGACACTTAATCAAAATCTGCTACCGAGGTAGTCTGAGGTTTTTTTGTGTCTGTTTAGAGTCGTGGAAGTTTTTGATCCCGACTTTATAAAGTCTTACAGTACCAGAGAGGGTTCACGTTTGTACCATCCTCTAGAGTTACTTTTTGTAACTTTGAATCTATAGCGATTGAGATTAATTTCAATCGTTTTCTCCGGCGTGGTAGGAACTGCGGACGAGAGGGCCCGATCGCACTTGTTGAAAACCCATCTCTGTGGCTATTTCCCCGAAACGGTCAAATTCAGTGGGTGTCCAGTATTTTTGTACAGGGAGGTGTTCTAGAGAGGGTCTCATGTATTGACCGAGGGTGAGTCGATCGCACTTGGCATCCCGCAAATCGACCATCGCTGTTACTATTTCAGTTTCGGTTTCCCCGTGTCCCAACATCAAACCGGATTTGGTGGGAATGCTGGGGTCAAATGCTTTGACAATGCGCAGAACATCGAGGGAGCGATCGTACTTTGCCCCCCTACGCACAGGCCCTTGTAACCGCCTTACTGTCTCAATATTGTGGTTGTAACAAGCTGGTTTAGCCTCTAGGACTGTCCTAATTCGCGATCGCTGCAATTCCTCTAGGGTTCTGTTTTCGGCTTCCGGGAGGGTGGGCGCGGTGGCACCACCCCAAAAATCCGGTGTTAGTACCTCAATTTGAGTGTGGGGGTTGAGCTGGCGGATGTGGGCGATCGTCATCGCAAACCAACCAGCACCTCCATCGGGTAAATCGTCACGGGCTACCGAAGTTAGAACCGCATAGCGCAAACCCAGCAGATTGACTGCTTCGGCTACCTTTTGTGGCTCTTCGGGGTCTAGGGGCATGGGAGAATGACCTTTATCTACTTGACAAAATGCACAAGCACGGGTGCAAGTCGGGCCCATTAATAAAAAGGTGGCGGTTTTTTGGGCATAGCATTCTGCGCGGTTGGGACATCTACCTTCCTCGCAAATGGTGTGAATTTGCCGCTGCTTAATAATTTTTTGGACTTCGGAGAGTTCGCTGGCTTTGCCAAGTGGGCGGCGCAACCACTTAGGCATCGCCTGGATTTCATCCCGCATTGGGGAGGTAATTGATTTGGCTGCGGGGGTTTGAGGGGTTTGGGAGGCCATGAAATTAAGTGCTTTTCGGGTTAATGCTTTTCGATCGTATCTGAAATCGAAGTCTCTGAACTTGCAGGAATGGTGTCCCCAATCACCATTGACCTCTGCGAACGCAAAAATTCAAGTTAGAAAGGATTTTGGAGAGAATTCTGTTAGAGATATACTTAAGGTTGCGAATCAACACTTACCTATCTGGAGAGCTTAGGGCTTACCAGATTATGCTATACACAGTAGATCGAAGGTTAATCCTAGATTTACCGGGTTAAATGTATCTGAAGGAGTCAGTCGTGGCTGGTCAAAAAATCTTAGTCATCGATGACAGTAAAGTCATCCGCGTCCGAGTCCGAGAAATGTTACCCCAAGGTAACTTTGAAGTTCTAGAAGCCAAAGACGGAGAAGAGGGACTAAAGCTGATCCGTCAAGCCCGTCCCAATCTAATTATGTTAGATTTCCTGCTGCCCAAAGTCAGCGGTTGGGAAGTGTATCAAAAAGTTCAAGCCCATCCCGAACTTTCCAAGATCCCCTTGGTGATCATGTCGGGCCGGGAAGAAGAGGTGATGGAGAAAATTCCTAAACCTTTTGAGAAGCATTTTTTTGCATTTATCGCCAAACCCTTTGAGAAGAAGCAACTCACTGAGGCGATTAAATCAGCGATGGTATTGGCTAAAAAGAAACCAGTACCAGAAGCCGCCGCCGCCGCTGCTGCACCTACCTCTGGATCGGGCACCGCCGAACTTCAGGCGATGACTGAGAAAATGGCAAAAATGCAGGCTGAAATTGACGCACTCAAGAAACAAATGACTCAGGTGATTACGATCATCAAGCAGAAGTTGAAGTAACGCTTCCTTCGGAAGGTTACAGACAACTTTCACAGCTTGAAGGTTGCTCTAATTTCTAAAGGTGTTTCCTTCTATCCGCAATCTTGTGGTAAGTGATTGAAGCGATCGCGATCGCTCTGCAATAAGTTTTCACCCTGGTGAGAAGATGAATTAAAAGTTAAAAATCCCAAGATGGAGGCAAATATTATTAGTCTTTAGGGGCTCGTTTTTATTTGCCACTTGTCCCATACCCAATTGTCAATTCCTCAGTCTCATTTTGTATTGTTCATGACTAATGACTATTCCGATTTTTGGCTTCAACTGCGCGACTCAACAGAGAAATTATTGCAAAGATTAGACTGCTTCGATCGAGCACAGGTATTGGCGATCGGAGATTTGACCTTGGACGAGTTTGTTACCGGACAAGTAGAGCGAATTTCCCGCGAAGCACCTGTGTTGATTTTGCGCTACGAAAATACTCGACAAGTACCGGGAGGAGGCGCAAATGCTGTCTATAATTTAGCGAAACTGGGAGGCAAAGTAAAAGTTGCTGGCTTGGTGGGAAAAGATGACCAAGGAAAGGCTTTGTGCGGTATTTTTGAGGCTGCGGGAATTGATACGGCGGGGATTTTTATCGATGCGCAGCGTCCTACTGTGACTAAAACTCGTATTTCGGGACACGCGCGACAGTCGGTGACTCAACAAATTGTCAGAGTCGATCGCAAATCGGATGAGTTGCCGGATTTGGATTTGCAGTTACAATTAGCAGATTATATCCGGCAACAAATACCGACTGTAGATGCGGTGGTTTGTTCGGACTATGGTGATGGAGTTTTGACTAATTTGGCGATCGAATCAGCGGTAGTTCCTGATAAAACAATTGTCGATGCTCAAACAAATTTGCAGCGATATTCGGGAGCGATGTTGTTTACGCCGAACTTGCCAGAAGCCGAACAAGCTGTCGGATATGCTATTAATAATCATTCAACTTTAATGCAAGCCGGACGGGATTTGTTGAATTTAACTAAATCTCAAAAAATCCTGATTACTCGCGGCGAAGAAGGGATGAGTTTGTTTGAAATAGTGAAGGGAGAAACCATCCAAAATTCACCACCTCCAACATTTATTTGCGATCGGGGGGAGTTGGATATTCAACGTTGGGATATTCCCCCGTTTAATAAGACGGATGTGTTTGATGTCACTGGTGCTGGGGATACAGTCGTAGCTGCGATGACTTTAGCTTTGTGTGTCGGTGCTTCTGGTTGGGAAGCAGCGGTTTTGGGGAATTTGGCGGCTAGCATTGTGGTGCGCCAATTCGGTACCGCGACCACTACAACAGAGGAGATGAAACAAGCTTTGGAAGCCCTAGACTATCAGTAGTCTACCATACAACAACAGTCGCCTCAACAGCCTTGGCGGTTGGTATACTAGGACGAAGTAAGCCCGTAACGAGATTTGAACTATGACGGCAGAATGGGCAGTAGCAGAACTACAATTTGCTTGTTTAGGCGATCGCCAAAATAGCCGTGGCGGGACTGGAAGCGCTCAAAGTCCCCCTTATTAAGGGGGATGCGAGGGGGATCTGGACTCAGGTAAAAACTAGATTTATCAAGGCTTTCAGGCGATTGTTGACACGCCTTGGTGGGAATCGGGCGGCAAATTCCCGACTTCTGTTTGAGCCAACTCGATCAGCCTTTCTTCATCCAAAACTTTAATAGGTTTTCTTTGACCATATTTTGCCGCATCACCTCTAGTAGATATTCCTGAGCTTCATTTTGACTTAAGGTTTTGACTTGTTCTCGCAACACTTGCAGTTTGAACTGCTGTTCCATGCTCAGACTTATAGGCATATCCATAAATCGCTCCTCCACTTTGCTACATGAGATAAATCGAAATCAGATATATCGAAATCACGTTTCGCTGGATTTCTTTTGTTCCTACATTGTAAACTATCATAACATTCACTTGACAATCTGTCCAAGGTGCACATTTTGCTACTAATTTGTGCGACAAAAGTACATCTAAGTGGGGGGAGCTTTATCATAAAAAAACGTACAAACCGGGAAGACTAAGCCAAAGGAGCTATTTATGATGGATGCAATGGAGTTTTTTCACAGCAGTGCAGGGAAGTGGCGATCGCAGCGCAGCACTCACCACCTCCCTTTCCGCCAAACGGAAATTGGGGATTCCAATATTGAGGTGACGGCCCTTGGTGCCGATGACACGCGAGTAGCCGAGATTTGTCAGATGCACGAAATTGACCCCAGTCGGGCTGCCGGAGGCGCTTTTGTGACTTGGCACGGCTCCATGGCCTGGGATAAGGATGATGAGAATCATAAAGGCTCTACGGTGTTCGCGATCGTCCCCGATCCTGAAAATCCGCGCCAAGGTTTGATGTTGCGGGAACGTGGCTATGCGGAAATTGTGCCGGTGGCTGGTCGTTTTGAGATGGATGATGAGGATGGGCTGCTGCTGATTACCGAATACGAGACTATGAGTTCGATCGAGCGTTTCTGGTTCGCAGGTCCCAATGTGCGGATGCGGACAAGTACGGTAAAGCGCTTTGGCGGTTTCAGCACTTCCACTTTTTGTACAGAAGTTCGCGTGGAACCCGATGCGGATGCAGCTAAGACAGCAGCAGAGGCTCAGCCAGTCACCACCGAGTTTTACTCAGCCTTGGGCTGGTAATTTAGTCATTAGTCATTGGTCATTGGTCATTAGTCATTGGTTATTACTTTGCCGTCGTTTCGAGACTCAGCCGACTGCTGACTGCTCACTAATGACTACTGACTGCTGACTAATGACTTCCCCAAAGTCAACAAATATTACAGATTGTTGCAAAAATTCAGGAAAATCAGATTTAGACTGCGGGAATCCCCTAATCTGTATGTTGGCTAGTTGTAGCATTACGCTGGCCGATCGCAGTGTCAGCTATTTCTGAAAATTTGAGATAACGGAGATTATAACGTGGCGCTTCCTTTGTTGAACTACGCTCCTAAGAGCCAAAACCAGCGCGTAGCTGGCTATGAAGTCGGAGGCGACGAGCAGCCCAGAATTTTCACAACTGAAAATGTGCTCTCGTCCGGGGACATGGAAAATTTGATTTGGGCTGGATATCGCCAGATTTACAGCGAACACCAAATCCTTAAGAGCAACCGCCAAAAGTCTTTGGAGTCGCAACTCAAGTTCGGCCAAATTACAGTGCGGGATTTTATTCGCGGTTTGGCTACTTCGTCCCCTTTCTTGGAACGGAATTATCAAACTAACAGCAACTACCGCTTTGTCGAAATGTGCGTTCAGCGGATTTTGGGCCGGGATGTTTACAGCGAGCGCGAAAAGATTGCTTGGTCGATCGTGGTAGCTAATAAAGGGCCTCAAGGCTTTATTGACGACTTGCTCAATAGCGATGAGTACCTGAATAAGTTCGGCTACGATACAGTGCCTTATCAGCAGCGCCGCATCTTGCCTCAGCGAGTTGCAGGGGAGACACCCTTTAACTTGAAGACTCCTCGCTACGGTGAGTACCACCGCTCGCAGCTTGGCTTCCCACAAATCATTTGGCAGAGCTCTGTACGCCGTTTTGTGCCTCAAGAGAAGCAGCTCAGAGCTGGAGATCCGGCAAATTACCTGGGTATGGCTCGCAATATGCCAATGCCTGCTACCGCGCCACAGCGCGTTCCTCTGGCTAATATCAATATCGAGACGATGGTTCCTCGCCGGGGTCGGTAATTGATAGCGTTTGGATACATTTAGTTGTGTCACGCGATCGACTGAATCTATCAGTTGTTAGTCTGAGAGAATTTTGAGTTTTGAGTTTTGAGGTTTGAGTTTTTTACTAAACTTGGAATCCGAAACTCAGAACTCATTATTTTTGGCAAAAACAAGGAAGTTCGGCAACGGATTATGTAACGGATGTAACGGAATAATTGTTAACAGTTAACTGTTAACAGTAACATGAGGTACGCTATATGAGCATTAATAGGTAATAGGTAATTAGTTTTATGAAAATTATTTTGGGCGACATCACAAAATTGGAAGTTGATGCAGTCGTGAATGCTGCAAATACCAGTTTACTTGGAGGTAGTGGAGTAGATGGAGCAATACACAGAGCAGCAGGCTCAGAACTTGTTCACGAGTGCCGATTGCTTGGAGGATGCAAGATTGGGGATGCTAAGCTAACTAAAGGATATCGCTTGCCTGCACGCTTTATCATCCACACGGTAGGACCTGTATGGCGGGGAGGCGATCGTGGAGAACCTGAACTCCTGGCCGAGTGTTACCGCAAGTGTATGCAAATCGCCACAGATAAAGAGTTCGAGAGTTTGGCATTTCCTTGCATTAGCACTGGCATTTACAGATACCCCAAGGCTCTAGCAGGTGAGATTGCGGTGAAGATATGCTCCGAACAAATACAAAATAGTGGTGGCCCTCAAAGAGTAATTTTTTGCTGCTTCGATCGAGAAAATTATGAAATTTATGAAAAGATTCTATCTAACTACAGTTAATCCTCTCTTAAATGGCTAACTGATAGTCTGTCAAACAAATTCAACAAAGGTTTAATTTCAAAATATTGAAAAATTTTTCAAAAGCTTTGCTGAAATTAAAGTTCGCACCAATTTTAAAATATTCATCAAATACCATTTGTTCAGAAACAACATCTATAATTTCCTGTTGAGAGTCACCAGAATCCCATAGTGTTATTCTAGCGATATAATTATCATAATCTAAGTCCAAGCGTAGACTTTGTTCAACGACATCAGATGGAGATTTTACGGAATGAGAATTACTTCAAGCATCTCTTAAAGCTTTACTAGCTATATTTATTGCTTCTAAAAAGTCACTAACTTGGAATTTCAATTCTGACACAAATTCTGAAGTAACATATTCAGAGTATATATCTATTTCCATTTTATCAACACCTTTATCTTTATTAATTTGTGCAACCTGTTGTCCCTTATATTGTATTTCAACAGTCATTTCATTATATTTTATGTCACTCAGATAAAGAATTTCAAAACCAGAATCTAGACTTATAGCCATTTTGAACCTCTTAATCTACAAATGTACTAAAACTACCATCTGCTTTAAACCTTATTCCACGTCCATCAGGAACTCTAGCTTCAATTCCACCTCTTCCAAGTCTAACAGGACTTACGCAGGCACACTACATATAGTGTGCCTGCGTAAGTCCTGATAAAGGTCAACCAGCGCATCAGTTTCCCTGATAAAAATCTCCAAAACCTACTGACTGAGATTGTCGTAAGCGTATTTGGTTGCGTGTAAATTCTCATTGGTAACGCTGGTGATGCGACCGAACTGGTCGTAACCCATCAAGATTTTATCGCCATTTGTGCCCTCTGCGCCCTCTGCGGTTAAATCCTTCAAAAACAACCGTAAAAAACATCAACCAAACAATCGCTGCTGTCCATTCGCCACATCCTTCCCCGCATAAATCTCGCGAGTTCCCTTCGGAATATAAATCCAACCCAACTCTTGCAAACGATTAGTCAAATTGGAAATACTCACTCCCAATTCATCTCTCATTTTGTATAAATGCGACCATTTAGTTAAATCCCGTCCCTTTCTTTTATCCTCCAAAACACATCGCGGCATCAACAAACAGCTTGCAAAATATTGCGCTTGCCATTCGATCGATGCAACCTTAGTATCAGCACTCGCACCCCGACAAACAAACGGTTCCTCCACATCCTGCGACGTGTTTCCCCCATTTTCCAGATTTAACTCCAACTGTTTGACAACACCGTCAGCTTCATCCTGATTGATGTGCAGCACCCAGTGTCCGATTTCATGGGCGATCGTCGATTCGATGAAGCCTGGGGGTTTTTCCAAAATCAATTCGTTGATTTCAATTAACCGCTGCTGTGGCAAAATCCTCGCCGCGATCGCACCTTCTTCATCCGGCTCAATCAACTCCCAAACCACTCCCAAATCCAGAAAATCAGCAACAGTTGTCGCATCAATTGGCCATTTCGGAGCAAAATTTTGTGTCTTTTGCATCCGCATCAAAATGTCATTTGCCAAACCCTCGATCGATTCTTTGGGATAGAAGCAATACGGCTTAAAAATACTCACTTTGAAAGCCCTCTCTTAGGATTGGAATGATTTTTTGAGCCAATCTGGATTTTCTTGCATCCGGCGGAAAAGAGCCTGCATTTCCTTCGGATTCTGCTTCAGCAGCGCTTCGTACTGCTGAGGCAGTCTCCCGGCTAAGAAAATTAGTTCCTCTTCATTGATGTCTAGATTCCGCGCTAGCGATCGGATGACCTCCTCTTTGGGCGCATAATCCGCGCGATCGTTCTCCAACTTCGACAAATAAGTAAAATCCACATTTAGCATAGCTGCTAGCTCACGTTGTGAGTATCCCTTGTCCTTACGAGCTTGACGGATGAGTTTTCCGAATGTCTGTTCAAATGTTTGTTCCACGGTTTTTCGCCTCCTGTCAAGCATTCTAGCCTGTTTTGATTAAAAATTCAACAAAACACTTGACGGGAAAATCAACATACGTTAGACTAGGTTTAGTTGACGGGTTAATCAACACTTTAGCTACACAGGTAGAGTTAAAATGGCTAAACCGCCGACAACACACGCTATATACAGCCTGTGGATTGTCAAAAAAGTCGGAAGCGCGATCGGGCAAAACGATTTTACAGGGCTAAGACCAAAAAACCCGGTTTCTGCCAAAAATCCTCGATTCTCCGACAAATATTCACGCAGAAACCGGGTTTTTGACCCCTCGCCAGGACTGTATTGAGCAAACAAGGAGGAACAGATAAACAATGCTGAGAACCTGGACAGACACCCATTACAAGCTAGAAGACGACGACTGGCTATACATCGCCGCCAACGAAGAACAAAGCTCAGCCTCACTGGTTTGTCCCGGTTACGCGCGGGATGGCGAAGGCTTCAGCATCCACTTCACCCCAGAGCACTTAGAAATGTTAGAGCATTTAGTCACCGCACTGCGGATTATTAAAGCTCAACAAGAAGCGATGCTTGAATACACATATCCAGAACCACAAAAAGCAAAACATCTCATTAGGTAATTGGGAATTGGGCATTGGGAATTGGGCATTGGGAATTGGGCATTGGGAATTGGGCATTGGGAATTGGGTATTGGGAATTGGGCATTGGGAATTGGCAAATAAAATTTATTGCTATATCCATTTACCCACTAACAAGCAACAACTAGCCAACAATAATTAAAGGGAAAGACAATGACTAAAATACAAGAAAGACCAGCATTTTCAGTATTTGGCGCTAAACCAAGCAACGCTTTGCTAGTACCAGAAATCCCCATCGCAGTTCGTAACAACTGTCAAAGTGGCCAATGGACAATCGGCGACACCGATTATGGTAGCAAATGCTCGATGACAATTCTCAAATTCTCCAAATTCTTCGGCAGTTTAGGTCAAACTTCCCACACACTTTGGGGACAACTCTGGTTTATAGCCGAAACCGGAGAACTACCCCAAGGAGTAGTCATGGTGACATACATCAAAAACCGCAGTTTGAACGACTTTAACCGCTTAGTTGCTTCTGTCCAATCTCGCGGAATCGAGCCAGCTACAGGTATTTTCATTCCCGAATTTACCAAACATTCCGGCCAGAAACCAGACGACAGTGGAGTCGTCAAACCCATAAATTACTACAGCTTAAAATGGTCTTGGATAGAACGCAAAGACTGGGCAATTATCGACCAAGCCGCCGCAGTTTTGTCCGATATGAGCAATCAATCTCGCATGATTGACTTGGAAGGAACGCGGCAAATGATCTGTTTGGATAATCTTCCTCCCCAGGAAGTTGCCTGTTTGATGGCCGCTCATGCTAGCGGCGAAAGTGATGCTATCACTTTGAATTCTAACGGCGCGATGTCCCTGCCATCAGCCGAAGACAAATCAACTGCTGACTTGTTCTAATCCTGTTATAAAGGCGCGATTTAATCGCGCCTTTACCATAACTTTTACTCCTTGGATAAAATGCAGAAAGTAACCAAGAGAAAAAAACCATCCAACCTGCTGGAAAACCCTTTAAGAGAGAACTTAGATCTGCTCGATCAAATCCGAGCAGATGCAGTTAACGATATCGAAAGTCTCACAGAAAATTTCCAACACATGACTTTAGTTGCCGAATCAGTTCAGCAAAATTACCAAGCCTTGTTAGCGCAAAATCAATTGCTAAAAAGCACACTTTTGAGTATAATTGATGAGTGTGAATGCAGGCAAGTAAATCAGTGCGATCGGTGTCAGAGAATTCTCCAAATTCTAGCAGGTAACAATCCCGAACAAAAACTCGATCCAGTCCTGAAATACAAAACAATCCTTACCCAAATCCGCAAGTTAGGATAACTACAACCGTTCCCCAAAAAACTTACAGCAATCAGGAGCAACAAATATTATGACATTAGGAACCGCCAAAGAAAGCAAAGCCAAGATTTTGCAAAAATTCCAGCAAATTTTAGCTGAAAACAAAAAGATCGAATCCAAAGTAGAAACCAAAGAACAAGAGGCTGAAAAAGCTAAAAACAAACAACTCCTCGAAGTTGCTTCAACCTATACAGTTGATAGTATAGTCAAAGGTTTAGCCGACTTACAATTAGATTTTGGTAGCGCGATCAACGGACTTTCGGAAAGACTGAGTGCTGAAGCATCAAAATTAGATGAATTAAAGCGTGGTATTGAAATAGAAACTGCACAATTGCAACAATTGCAGCGAATTCGAGTTGTAGCAGACGCGCTCTACATCTTAACTCAAGAACATCAGGAAAAAATCACAGCCTTAGAGCAAAGTGCAGCCAGTCAGCGCGAAGTCATCGAAAAAGACACGATCCAAAAACGCAAAATCTGGGAAAAAGAACAGCAAGAATTTGATATTATAGTTCAAGAAAGAACTGCGCTAATAATCAAAGAACGCGAACAGGAGACAGCAGATTATCGCTACGAATTAGAACGCACCCGCACAGTTGCAACTGACGAATATGAAGAAACTAAACGCAAATTAGAACGGGAATTACAACAATCTACTCGCGAAAAAGAAAAAAATTGGGTAGAACGTGAAAAAGTCTTGAGTGACAATCAAGCTGAGTTTGAAAAGAATCAAACTAAAGCTGCCGGATTTGAAGAAGAATTGAAACAGGCTAATGCTAAAGCGAAGGAAGAAGCTATTCAAGAGGTTTCCCGCGAAGCTAAAGTCAAAGCTGATTTAGTGGATAAAGAATGGGAAGGAACTAAGCAGGGATATGAATTGAAAGTGCAATCTTTGCAGCAGAATATTGGGCGACAAGCCGAACAAATTGCGGAAATTTCGGCGCAACTGCAAGCTACTATGAAGCAAGCGCAAGATTTGGCAATGAAAGCTTTTGCTACTAAAGCTTAAAGATTAGCATAAATTCGGCGGTTTAAACCGCGACTACACAAGCAAAGTCCGCCTCCGCGGACTAAGTAGTTGAAGTTAAACTCAGCACAAATTGCCTACTTATTAGGAGATGAAAAGTTGTGAACAAAAAAGTGAGTGATAAGAGTACCAAGGCTGAAATTTTGGAAGCATACAAAGAAGCAACAGAAGCTAAGGCTGCTTTGGAATTGCAACTGAAGCAGGTTAATAAAAGCCAATCAGTCAATGTTTCGCAAAAGCAAACTGTAGTTCCGGAAAAAGCGATTATCGAGGTAAATAAACCAATGGTTGTAACTCAAACTCAACAAAAAATGCAGGCTACGATCGACAATTTAATTTTACTGCAATTTGGCTTCGGTGGTGCGGTCAGCGAATTGTCTGAAAAACTGACCTCCGAAGCGTCTAAACTGGAGGAATTGCGGCGGAATGTGGGTGAGGAAGTTCAACAACTGCAAGAGTTACACAGTTTAGAAGATGTTGCAGAAGATACGCTGGATAATTTAATTCAAGAATACGAAGAAAGTGCGAAAACATTTACTGAAGAAATCACCCAACAGCGCGAAACTATTGAACAGGAACTCCTGGAATTACGCAAAGCTTGGGAAAAAGAGCAACAACTGCAAGAATTAGCAGTTCAAGAACGGAATGATAGCGAGCAAAAAATTCGCGATCGGGATGAAGAGTTGTATGATTATGATTTGGAGCTTCAGCGCAATCTGGATATCGAAGAATATGAACAGCGCCAGCAAAGGCTGTACAAAGAAATCGAAGAATTTAAGCAGGAACAGGAGAAACAGTGGGCGGAACGGGAGAAATCTATTGCGGAACGGGAAAAACTTTATGCTGAGGTGAAAGCAAAGGTGGAAGCTTTTCCGAAAGAACTGGAAGCTAATATCAAGAATGGTAAAGATAATGGTCGGAACATCGGCAATTATCAAGCTAAAGTTAAGGCGGATTTGTTTGCTAAAGATTTGGAAGGACAAAGGCAAAATTATGAGTTGCAAATCCAAGGTATGTTGCAGACTATTCAAAATCAAGAGTCTCGCATTGCTAGTTTGTCGAAACAGCTTGATTCTGCTTTGAAACAGGTGCAAGATTTGGCGGTGAAGGCGATTGAGGGTGCGTCGAATTTGAATTCGTTCCAAGCTGTGAAGGAAATTGCGATCGAACAAGCTAAGACTCAGCAGAAAAATAAGTAATCCGTAGTGCTTTAGATACCCGATTTCTTGAAGAAGTCGGGTATCGGGGTATGGAAGGGAGAGATTTTTGCGATCGCCCGCGAACTGTGCAAATATATAAGTATTTAGGATTAGGACAACTGCTATGCTTGATACTAACAACTTCGATCCGCGCGACATTCCTATATATTCTATCCCTCAAGCAGCGCAATATCTCAGGCTGCGGAAGGATAGGTTGCGAGATTGGGTTGGTGGCTGGTTCTCGAAAACAAAAGCGGACAAGCGCTTCTTTGAACCACTGATTAAGTTAGCTCACTCCAACAATTTTGAACTGCTTCCTCAGTCCAAAACTACACTACTTTCTTTCACAAATTTGGTAGAGGCTCATGTCTTGATTGCCATTTTTAAGGCTACTGGCTTCTCCCGAAAACAACTTAGCACTGAACTCGACTACATCAACGATCATCTTTCGACTCCTCAATTATACGGTGGAATTGAGTTTCAAATCGAGGGAATAGCTCTTTTGTTTGAGAGATTCGGACAGAAGCTTGCAGCATCCGACAGGGAACAGGAAGCAAGACAGATTCTAGCAACTTATTTCGATCGCATTGTACGAGATGAAGCTGGATTACCCCTCAAACTCTACCCTTTCACGAAGCTACCAGGTGCCGACGAACCTAAAACAGTGATGATTGACCCCAGAATCTCCTTTGGCCGCCCAGTTTTAGCTGGAACTGGCATTCCCACAGCTATGCTGGCGGAACGTTACAAAGCTGGGGATTCCATCGATGAACTTGCCGAAGACTACAATTGCGATCGGCTCCAAATTGAGGAAGGTATTCGCTGCGAACTTCCGCTAGTAGCAGCATGAATGAGATATTTTTCATAGACAGATGTTTGGGAAAGAAACTGGCAGAATCACTACGAAATGTGGGGGCTACAGTAGAAATTCACGACGACCATTTTAGTCAAGATATCAATGATGAGGATTGGCTGAGGATAGTTGGAGAGCGCAATTGGGTGGTATTAACAAAAGACAAGAAAATCGCTAGTCGTCCTTTGGAGTTATTAGCCGTGGCTCAAGGCGATGTACGGCTTTTTGCATTTGTGGGCGGCGATGTTTCTGGAGTTGTAGTCGCACAAGCTTTTGTAAATGGCTTAGAAAATATGCAACGATTTATGCGGGGGAATCAAGCACCTTTCATCGCTAAGGTACACCAGTCTGGTAAAGTAACGTCCTGCAAAAACCAAAAGGAACTTTTGAAAAAGCTCCCTAAAAAAGCATCACTCGGCGATTGAAACTTTTTGACATTGAAATAGACAAACGAAGTCCGCCGAGGCGGACTAAGAGAAAGTGCGTATTCTGTTTTGTTAGGTGGGTTTACTTAGCTGGAATTAAGGCTTAAGAACAGATTAAGAGTTTTCGTTTGCAGGAGATTTAGGAAACTTGCACTTTACCTCAATTTCTAAGTTGCTTTCTGCTGAACCTTCCGTAATGTAGGGAATGCCAGTTTTGCCACCCATTTTGATAGAAAATTTTAGTGTTACTTCTTCAACCTCAGCCGCACCAAAATCTTTAAAAGCCGTCACAGCATACATAGCATAATTGCGAATGAGCAGGCGAGCTTGCTGCATCCGGTTAAGCGCATCGCTTCCCAGGCCCCTCTCTTCATCAAAAGGACTATCGTCGTCTGAGGTTGTAGCTTCGTCAATTGTGACTTCGTATACTTCACCCTTTTCTTGAAAAGCGAAACGCTCTAATTCGGACATAATGTTACCTTTTGTTAAGTTTATGTAGATTTTGCTTAAAGATTGAGCTTGCTTCCGGCAAGTTTAGTTATTATAGCGTTTAAAGGAAAACAACGGTTCAGGGTGTTTGTCAATTAAGCCAGTATTTTTAAGTTTAGGTGAAACTCAATGGCTCGTTATGCCCTGGTTATTGGTATTACTGAGTATCAAAGCTCACAAATGTCCCGTCTCCCGAAAGCGGCTAGTGATGCGGAGATTTTGGCGCAAGTATTAGAGCAGTATGGCGGTTTTGAGGTGAAGCGATTGCCGGCACGATGGAATGCCGAAAAAAAATGTTTTGAAATCAGCGGAAATAAGACAGTTACAGCGGCTGAAGTCGGTCAAGAATTGAGAACTTTACTGTTAGATAGAGCTACTAAAAATGAAGCTTTGATTTATTTTGCTGGTCACGGCTTTACCTTCTGCGATACTTTAGGACAGCAAAAGGGAGTTTTAGCGACTTCTGACTGTCAGGTGGAAATGGCTGGGAAGGAAGTTATTGACTATAAATATGGTATTTCTTTAGCAAGTCTCAACGATTTAATTCAGCAATCCGATTTGAGCAGTTTAGTAATGTTGTTGGATTGTTGTCATAGTGGCTATTTTTTAGAAAGTCAGCTTGTGCAGCGAACTCTGACGGCTTTCAGTACACAAAGAGATTATTATTTAATGGCGGCTTGCCGAACATTTGAGACTGCCAAATCTTTAAAAGGTGAACCAAATAGTTATTTTACAGGTGCTGTGCTGAAGGGACTGGCATCAGCAAATGCGGGTCGCAATCGTCGTGTTAGTGGCGATCGTTTGTTCGATTACATCAGTGGGGAACTAAAGAGTTTTGTCCAAGAACCGATTCGGATGGGCTGGGGGCGCTGCATTACTCTAGTAACTTATCCGCAGTCAGAAATGCCGGCTACTGAAATTAGTTTCGATCGCCAAAATCCCTATCTAGGACTTTCTGCTTTTGAATCTGAACAAGAAAAGTATTTTTGTGGGCGGGAGGAAGCTGTTCGGATACTGATTACTCACTTAACTAATAGTCGTTTTATTCCGGTTATTGGCTATTCTGGTTCGGGGAAATCTTCTTTAATTAAAGCGGGATTGTTGCCGCAGTTAAGTCGGGATAGAATTCCTGGTAGTAGTCATTGGCCTGTTGAATCTTTTACTCCTGGGAAGTATCCCCTAGGAAAGTTGGTGGATGTTTTAGCTCGGTATCGAGAGCGGAATGAGCCTTTTGTAATTTTTATAGATCAGTTTGAGGAGGTATTTACGCTTTGTGATGATGAATCTGAGCGAGGGAGTTTTATCCGTTTGATTGCAGAGGAGATGAATGATTCCGCGCGAAAGAGCCGGATGATTATTGCAATTCGTGGGGATTTTTTAATTCGTTGTACTAATTATCCAGATGTTTTAAATTTGATCAATCATATTCCGCCTAGCACTTATATTGTGAAGTCGCTAGGGATTAAGGAGTTGCCAGAGGCGATCGAGAAACCGGCCCAGTTGCATGGTGTTAAATTTGAGCAGGGGTTGGTATTGCAAATTGCTCAGGATGTGGCGGGTCAGCCTGGTGCGTTACCTTTGTTACAATATGCTTTGAAGGAGTTGTGGCGAGTTTGTATTGAAAAACCGGAAGTTCCAGAGCCGTTACTGACGAGAAAGGGCTATGAAGAAATTGGCGGTGTTCAAGGGGCTTTGGAAAATCGAGCTAATGCGATCTATGAAAGTATTAGTGAGGGCGATCGGCTTTTTGTTCGCAAACTATTTATGGAGTTGGTGCAGTTGGGTGAGGGTACGGAGGTAACGCGCCGGCGGGTTGATTGGGATCGACTAGGGGCGATCGCGGATTCTACTGAGCAGTTGGAGCGGGTAATTGGGCTGTTGGCTGGGGCGCAGCAGCGTTTGATTATTGTGGATGAAAACACGGTGGAAGTGGCTCATGAAGCTCTGTTGTGTCGGTGGAAATTGGTGAGTGGTTGGATTGAAGAGGATCTGGAAAATATTCGGATTTGTCGGCGGTTAGAGATGGCTTGTCGGGAGTGGGAGGAAACTTATGGTAAGTCGGATGAGGCGTTGTTGACGGGGGCGCGATTGGCGGAGGTTGAGGAGTGGGAGAAGAGGGTGCTGCCGAATTTGACTGGGGATGAGAGGGAATTTTTGTGGAAAAGTGTTGGTAGGCGCGATCGGCAAATTCAAGATGAAATCAAGATACTAGAAAGGGAAATAAAACTGACGGATGAAAAATATCGGGCTCAAAAGCAAAGGACTAGGTTGGCGATCGCATCTGGGGTACTTCTAACCTTTACTCTTGGCTTGGGATTACTGACCAATGTACTTGATGGACAGAAGAAACAACGAGAGGCGATGACTCTTGGAACCTTGGTTTCAACCTCTGAACTGTTATTGAAAGCTAATAATCAACTTGAAGCTTTAAAAACGAGTATAGAAGCACTGAAAAAACTGAGAGAGATAGGTAATTCTGATATAATTACATTATCTAAGCTTCAAACCGTAATCTACAGCGTGCAGGAACGCAATCGCTTGGAAGGTCATAAAGACGCGGTTACGAGCATAAGTTTTAGCCCTAGTGCTGGTATTCTTGCTTCTGCAAGTACAGATCAGAATATCAAATTATGGAATTTAGAAGGTCAGAACCTCAGAAGTTTTGCCGGGGCTTCAGGAGCTAACAACATAATTCACGAAATTAAATTCAATTCTAAAAATGAAAACATAATTGCCTCTGCCAGTAATGACAGAGCTATAATCTGGACTATAAATGGACAAAAATTACATACTTTTTCCGAATTAAAAGGAACTGTATTTAGTGTTAGTTTTAGTTCTGACGGTAGCTTGATTGCTGTGTCAGATGCTGGCGGTGAGATAAAAATATGGGATACTAAAACTTACCAAAAAGTACAAGAAAAAATAGATAATCAGTTCCAAAGCAAAATATATAAAGTTACCTATATTTATAGAACTGATTTTAATCCTAAAGACAAAAGCTTTATTGCTTACGCAGGGTTTTTAGATGGTGGTAAGGTAAAGATTTGGAATTTTAAAACTAATACAACACAAATTTTAGGCGAACACCGAGGGATGGTAAATTCAGTAAAATTTAGCCCTAGTGGTAATCTTCTAGCTTCTGCTGGAGCTGATGGTAATATAAAAATTTGGTCGCTGAAACAAGGCGTAAAATTTATAGGAGAAATCAAGAGCAGCCAAGGTGAGTTATATGGTTTGGCATTTAGTAAAGATGAGAAGTTAATTCTCTCAGGAGGAAGTGACACAACCATAAAACTATGGTCTTTTGATGAGGTAATAAAGATGGGAAACAATAAAAAACCTTTAGAGATAGCTAATGAGACTGTGAAAGGGCACAAGGGTCAAGTCAATGCTGTACAATTTATCGATCGGACAAAGGATGATAAAATTACTATTGCATCCGCCAGTGATGATAGAAGCGTCAGAATTTGGCAAATAGACAGTTTTCCCACAAAAAAGAAACTTAAAGAAAAAATAAAATTAGATGATTTGTTAGAAGATGGCTGTAAGATATTAAAGTCTTACTTAAAAAGTAGTCAAAAATTGAGTCCAGAAGAAAAGACAATTTGCGATCGTTGAGAACTAATCGTCAAATTTATTCTAGTAAAATTTAGGTTGACATACACAAAAAGAGTTCAAAACGTATGAATAAGTTAGAGGCTTCTTTGGAAGTTTTAATGCTGGGTATCTCTAGTGAGTTAATGAGTTCTAGGCAACCTCAAGAACAAGTCAGGCATACCCTAGAACTGCTGCAAAAGATTTACGTAAGAATTGACACAATAGAACAATCTCAATTAAATCAGGGGGTAGATTTGAGAAAATTCCGCTCTCAGTTGATAAACCTTTTAAAAATAACTGTTTTGAGGGAATCTTTTGCCACTATTGAAATTTCGCAAAAAATAGACAAACTACTAGAATATCTAGAAGCAATATATCAACAAATCTCCCTTGATTTTTTGGTGGCAAGTACAGATAACTTGAACAATCCTCCCTTGAACATAGATTCCCCAACGGATGGGACTTTTGATATTAGTTTTCGTCCTCTTAATTTAGGTACTAATCCTCCGTGGACTTTTAGGGGTAGCAACGAGAGAAGGGACTTCACCGAATCTATTCATGGCACTGGCCCTCGTCCGGCTAGCAACGAGAGAAGGGAGTTCACCGAATCTATTCATGGCACTGAGCCTCCTTTTATGGCTAGCATTGAGGGAATGGGCTTCATCGACTCTACTCATGGCACTGATCCTCAGTTATTGTAAAAACAGAGGTCTGAAAAAACGATCGCCCTTCAACCCCTCGACCCCGCAAAAGCTATATTAAAATCAGCACCACAACCATCAAACAGCATGGTACAACAACTCACCCCCGAAACCAAACCAGAAATCATCTACCCAGACAGTGACGGAGAACCAATGGCTGACAATACCAAACAATTCCGATGGATTGTCACTATTAAAGAAAATCTGGAAATCTTGTTTGCTAATAGCCTAGATGTCTTCGTCGCCGGAGATTTACTTTGGTATCCCGTTCAAGGAAATGACAAAATTCGCCAAGCACCGGATGCAATGGTTGTCTTTGGTAGGCCAAAAGGTGACAGAGGTTCTTACCAGCAGTGGAAAGAAGATAATATCCCTCCTCAAGTCGCTTTTGAAATCTTATCCCCTGGAAATCGGGCTGGAAAGATGGGAGAAAAACTCCTGTTTTATCAACGCTATGGGGTTCAAGAATATTATATTTATGACCCAGACAATATCGAATTGAGTGGCTTTGTTCGCCATGAAGATTGGTTTGAACCGATCGCACAAATGAATGGCTGGGTTAGTCCGCTGTTGCAAATCCGCTTTGAATTGACAGAAGATACCCTAGAAATTTATCGGCCTGATGGCCGGAAGTTTCTCACTCCTGTGGAAATGGATCAACTCAGGGAACAGGAACGGCAGGAGAAAGAACTTGCTCAATCTCTTGCCCAACAGGAACGGGAAGAGAAGGAAATCGCTCAATCTCTTGCCCAACAGGAACGGCAACGTGCGGATGAAGCGATCGCACAACTGGAACAAGAGCGACAAAGTTATCAAGCTTTGCTACAACAAATACAGCAGCAAAGCATAGACTCGGACGCTAGTAATTAACACAATTAATCTAACTCCATCCATCTCTTTAGTCCAGTTTACCAACTGTCTACTCTCATCCTGACTACTGGAGGCTGAAACCCTATTTGTGTCGATCGCCTTTTTAGTTAAAACCCCGATCGCTCTGTGCACTTATCCAAACTGTCCCTATCTCTCCCGATCGCTTCTTTTATACTCTCTATTCTTGAAGTTAATCCACCCAAAGATATATTTAAACCGGAGAGATTATGGCACAACAAATTTTACGTCAAAAAGATACTAATGCTTGGATTTTACAGTGTTGGATTTCCTTTATTATAGCCACTTCTACCACGGCGATCGGTATCATTTACTTGCCAGTTGATGTGTGGGTAAAAAGTTTTATGGGTATGGGTTTGACTTTCTCGGTTGGTTCTTCTTTTACTTTAGCAAAAACGATTCGGGATAACAATGAGGCTACTAGATTGACTGCGAGAATTGATGAGGCTAGAGTTGAGAAAATTCTGGCGGATCACCATCCTTTGAAATAAGAAATCGGTTGAAATTGGCGGTTGAAATCGGCGGTTGAAACCGCTTCTACACAAACGAAGTCCGCCTCCGCGGACTAAGAGTAATACCAATTTAATGTGAAGTTGCACATATTCCGATCCCCCTCGCATCCCCCTTAAGAAGGGGGACTTTGATTGGACTCTTGTCCCCCCCTTCTTAAGGGGGGTTAGGGGGGATCGAATTCTATGCAGCTTCATAAAAAATTGGTATAAGATCAATAAAAATAGCCCGCGCAGGCGGGCTATTTTTTGTAGCTTAATTGTTTCAAGTTGTGGGTTTTGATTGTGATATTAATGGCTGTGTTTGGAGTTGCGATCGCGGCGCCTACCAGGCGTCCGAATCGTCGCATACTCTGCGGGAAAGCCAACTACAGGAATCACCTGATCCTTGCGTTCCTCTTCCAGATTCTTGAGTTCGGTGTAATCTACCCAGTGAATGCAATTCACCGGACAAGTATCGATCGCCTCAGCAATCAACTCTTCAGAATCACCATCTTGTCGCACCACGCGCGATCGCCCGTAATCTGGTTCAATATAAAATGTATTGCGAGCAACATGAGCACAATGCTTACAGCCAATACAGGTAATCTCGTCAACGTAGACACCTTTTTGGCGAAATACACCGCCCAACTCAGGCTCTAAACCAGTGCGATCGGGCGCATCCCGCAAAAATCCGCCCAACTCAGGCTCTAAACCAGTGCGATCGTCCGCAGTCTCTATTTCAAGTCCAGAAATCTCCGACATTTCGACCTCTTAAAATAACAATAAGTCCGCGTAGGCGGACTTTGATTGTGTAGCCACAGGTTTTAACCTGTGGATTTCTTTGATTGCCTAACCTTAATTTCAACTAAGCGCACCAGCGTTGCATCACCAAACGAATCGAACCATCTTGATTTTGCTTTTGTTCAGAAACTTGGAAACCCTGTTTAGCGCTCTCATTCACCACTGTATGGTAAGCATAGCGCTGAGTTACCTTATTCAGAAAACGGTCTACAGACCAAGCCTGTTGCCAAAATTGCAAGTCAGCTACCAATTCATACTCAGTCCCATTCCAGCTAAAACCTAAGTCATAGCCATTTTCCTGCTCGATAACCACCTCAGCGGTGCTAGTTAGTCCGCGATAACCCCGCACCTCTGTTGGGCCGGACTTCCAGTCGATACCCAAGTCGGTTAAAGCAGCTTCCAAAGAATTCAAATTGCGGATCTGGGTTTTAATTTGGCTAAAGTGTGACATGATGATTCCAAAAAAGTTTAAGTGAACTTAACAAAAAAAGATTACCAATCGCTAAAAGCAACTTGGGTTGTGGCTTCGGCTGACTGATGCAGTGTTTGGGTGAAATATTCCGATGTAGACTCTTGATGAAGCACAACTCCAAGCTGAGCTTCGATCGCAGCCGTTACCTCAGCGCAGGATGCGCCCATAATGCCGGTGACTGTTTCCTGTACCCGGCCATCTGGATAAATCACAAACTCTAGTGTTTCCATAGTGTGTTATCGAAAAATGGCTGACTCAATAGGAACGGTGGGATTAGACATCGGTAGCACTAAGCTAGGGATGATGCCTGCGGGCGTCGCTTCTGGAGATTGGCGTTTCTCGCAAACCCCTAAATCAATTTTGACGAATTGATAGGTTACGAGTCACAACTTAACAAAAGTTATTAATATCTAGAAGCTTTACGTCAGTTATGTGTAAAGTTTCGCGTACTTTGTGACATCAGTCAATGGGATTTTCGATTTTAGATTATTGTAGAGGCGATCGCCTGGGATCGATAAAAAGATTCACAGTTTGTCAATATTGTCAATAAATTTTAGATTTTACACGCCCTGGGATGGTCTTGAGAGGGCTAGATATCTTGTTAAAATGATGAGTACACCTGAACAATTTTTAGCAGAGGCGTGGTTGCTATGACCGTTGCATCCCAAAAAATGAGCCTTGAAGAGTATCTGAACTTTGATGATGGTACAGAGACTCAGTACGAACTGGACAATGGAGAACTGATTGTTATGCCCCCAGAAAGCGATCTAAATCGCCGAATTGGCTCATTTCTATTGACTCTATTTTTTCAACTCGGTATTCCAACTTATCGATTGAGAATTGGGACTGAAATTGTTGTCCTTGGTGCGCGGGCGACGACTCGTTTTCCCGATTTGATGGTGCTATCGGAGGAATTGGCTACGGCTTTGGAGGGGAGTAGCCGATCGACTATTATGATGGATATGCCACCGCCATTGCTGGTAGTAGAAGTGGTGAGTCCTCATCAAGAAAATCGAGATTATCGCTACAAACGTTCTGAGTATGCGGCGCGAGGGATTGCGGAGTATTGGATTGTTGACCCAATCCAGCAGCGGGTGACGGTGTTGGAGTGGGTTGAGGGTTTGTATGAAGAGGTTGTGTATACGGGTGAGAATGCGATCGCCTCCCCTGTGTTGGGCGTGTTGGAACTAACGGCTTCACGACTATTGCAAGGGCGTTGAAAAAGTGGGCGATCTTCAATTTTAGATGAGTTAGAAATATTGTTAAAATGATGAGTAGACGCGAACAATTTTTAGCAGAGGCGTAGTTGCTATGACCGTTGCATCCCAAAAAATGAGCCTTGAAGAGTATCTGAACTTTGATGATGGTACAGAGACTCAGTACGAACTGGACAATGGAGAACTGATTGTTATGCCCCCAGAAAGCCAACTCAATTGCCGAATTGCCTCATTGCTATTTGCTCTATTCTTGCAACAGGGTATTCCATCTTATCGATTGATGATGAAGACTGAAATTGTGGTGAGTAGTTCGCGGGCGACGACTCGTTTTCCCGATTTGATGGTACTATCGGAGGAATTGGCTACGGCTTTGGAGGGAAGTAGCCGATCGACTATTATGAGTGATATGCCGCCGCCATTGCTGGTAGTAGAAGTGGTGAGTCCTCATCAAGAAAATCGAGATTATCGCTACAAACGTTCTGAGTATGCGGCGCGAGGGATTGCGGAGTATTGGATTGTTGACCCAATCCAGCAGCGGGTGACGGTGTTGGAGTGGGTTGAGGGTTTGTATGAAGAGGTTGTGTATACGGGTGATAGCGCGATCGTATCTCCTGTGTTGGGCGTTTTGGAATTGACGGCCGAACGGCTATTGCAAGGGCGTTAAAGGCTTCCATAAGCTGATTAATTCGTTTACAAGGACGAGCAATTCAGATACAGACTCATTAATTTCGGGAGTTTGAAATCCATGAATCACTAATGGGTGTCAGAAACCGGGTTTTTTCCGAAATACTTCGTTGCATTCCATAGATTTAGTGAAAAACCCGGTTTCTTTGATTGGATTGTATTCAAGACTATTTTACATCTTCTACTGCCACCTAAAAAAAAACTCAAGACTTAGGTAACATATAGATATAACCGGATTCATTTTTTGGCAAAATAACTTTGTAATCGATGGTATACCCCGATGCACCCATAATATCTATTGACTCACGCATAGCTTCACCACGACCAAAATCTAAAGTTTTTTTGAGTTCACCATCCATATAAATTTTGACAGATACACGAATCAAATTAGAGTTGTCAGGTAAACCGTAAGCTAGTTTGAGTTCACCTGGGTTTTTGATAATTTTACAGGTGATAGATCTGGGATTTGAAGAGGAAATGTAAAAACGGCTTGTAGGTTCCTCAGTGCGCTTGCCAATAGTAATTAAGTTATCATAGTTTTCGGCTGAATTTCCGTACATTTTTTGGCATCGAAATTCCTCGGTTGTACGAGTAGTAGGTTTGGGAGGTGCAGCAGGTGAAGAAGCAGCTAGAGTTGGTATTACTAAAGCAATAGCAAGACCTAAGAGAAAACCCAATTTAGGGCGATTAAATTTTCGAGAATTTTGGCTCATGATTTGTTTTTGGCTCGATTGACTTGACAACCCACATAAATATTAACGTCGCTAAATCTGAACACCCTGACTTACAAAAAACTTCAAGTTTATCAATGACACTCTTTAGCAATTGGTAAACCAGCTTTGAGTAAGTTTAATTTATCATGTCTAGGTAGAATATGATGTATCTGGTGTTACCCGATCGCCCCTGCGCGACATCTCCAACAGCCACTAGCAGCCCGATCGATCCAAAATCCCAAATCTAAAATCCGATGACTTCCTTAAAAGCCATTTAAGATATAGAGAATAAGATCAAACCAAAAGCCAAATGACATCAACCCTGCTCAAACCCTCAGCCCGATCGCCCATCAATGCTCCCACCATCCGCCATTTCCCCAATGGCCTCACCGTCATCGCCGAACACTTACCCGTCGATGCGGTTAACCTTAGCATTTGGGTAAACTTGGGCTCCGCCGTCGAATCCGACGAAATCAACGGGATGGCTCACTTTTTAGAACACATGATTTTCAAGGGAACTCCCAGTATTCAAAGCGGAGAATTTGAGCGGGCGATCGAACAACGCGGCGCAGTCACCAATGCAGCCACCAGCCAAGATTACACAAACTACTACATCACCACAGCCCCGAAAGACTTTGCCGAACTAGCCCCTCTGCAAGTAGATGTGTTGCTAAATGCCAGCATTCCCGACGATGCCTTCGATCGCGAACGACTGGTAGTATTAGAAGAAATTAGACGCTCCGAAGACAATCCCGGCCGTCGCACCTATCAGCGATCGGTCCAAATAGCCTTTGAATCCTTACCCTATCGCCGTCCCGTCCTCGGCCCTAGCTCGGTGATCGAAAACCTTACCGCGCAACAAATGCGCGATTTCCACCGCAGCAGATATCAGCCCAGCGCCATGACAGCAGTGGCTGTAGGGAATTTGCCCGTGGATCAATTAATTCAAATTGTGGCAGACAGTTTTTCGGCAAAAAGCACAGCACAAAACGGCAACATAGACATCGCTGCTGCCAAAAATGACTCAACACCCCAAACCCCGACATACTTTCCAGAATCGCCCTTGACAGAAACAGTCCGCCGCGAGTTTGTCGATTCTGCCCTCCAGCAAGCCAGACTGATGATGATGTGGCGAGCACCCGGTTTTGTTGACATCTCCGAAACCTATGCCCTAGACGTTTTAGCCACTATTTTAGGTCACGGGCGCACAACTCGCTTAGTTCAAGAGTTGCGAGAAGATAAGGGGCTAGTCTCGTCAATTTCTGTGAGCAACATGACTCAGCGACTAGGCGGTGTTTTCTCAATTTCCGCTCACCTGGTGGCGGAAAACTTGCCAGAAGTCGAAGCAGCCATTGTCCGACATATCCGCACCCTGCAAACTGAACTGGTGACAGATGCTGAAATTTCCCGCATCCGCACCCAAGTAGCAAATCGGTTTGTGTTTGGAAACGAAACTCCGAGCGATCGGGCAAGTTTGTACGGCTACTATCAGTCGATGGTAGGAGATATCGCTCCCGCCCTCAACTATACCGCTTGCATCCAAGCTCTGACTCCCACCGAGCTCCGGGATGCCGCTGTCAAATATTTGTCTCCCGATGCGATCGGCATACTGATCGTTCGCCCTTCCTGATTTTGCAGTCTCCCCTTGAAGGTTTTGTATCGAATCATGAATACAAAGCCTTTAACATAGGGGCGATCTACAAAATTATCGTAATTTTCTGAGAGGATAAGCTTGGAATTATTACACATGGGTGGGCAAGGATGAAATTACAAAACTTTCTAAAATCCCAAATGAGGTACGATGTCAAGGCGATCGCGGCTGACGACGAACTCAGTCGCCAAATTCAAACTCGCCTGATTGACTTGGGTTTGCTCAAACCCCCCGTAGATGGCTTATTTGGTCCCCTCTCTACCGCCGCTCTCCATCGGTTTCAAACCCTGATGAAGTGTGGCGAACTTGGTTTTTTGGGAGCAGTCACAGCCGAAAAGCTGATCGAGACCAAAAAGGGAGACATTCCCACACCTCCGATCGTACTAAAAATCCTCAAAGACACGGTTTTTAAAGCAAAACCTCTGGCAACTTCTCAACTTCTTGACGCGGAAAAACAGTCAATACCAGCCGGAAAAGAGTTTGAGCTGATTGCTTTTGCTCCGATTCGCGGCCACCTGAGAATTGCTTTGCGCAACCAGTCCTTTAAAGGTTCGGGGATTTGGTATGTTTTGGGAACCCAGGCTCAAGTTACTCAAGAAGGTGTGGTGCTGTATCCCAAAATAAATCCACCCACTGTCAGACTGGGAGTTCCTTACCGCTCCCAAATGGATAATTTTTACAATCCGAGTGGTTCTTGTAATGTAACTTCCATAGCAATGTGTCTGGATTTTTTGAGGATTGCGCGACGCAAAAAAACCGGGCAATTTGAGGACGAACTCTACGAATATGCGATCGCCAAAAATTACAGTCGCTGGGAACCCTTGGACTTAGCAAAGATTGTCAAAGATTATGGAGCCCAAGATTACTTTACAGAAAGTGCAACTATTCAAGACTTAAGAGATTGGCTAGCCAGTGGTAATCCGGCTGTGATCCACGGATATTTCACGTCTTTCGGTCATATCATCGTTGTAGTAGGTTATGACAGCGATGGATTCTTTGTTCACGATCCCTATGGAGAGTGGTTTCCCGACGGCTACGACACAAGTGTTAGTGGTTCCTACTTGTATTATTCCGAGCGTTTAATCCGCAACGTTTGTATGCCTGACGGGAATTTCTGGGTTCATTTTATCTCCAAATAGTCATTAGTCATCAGTCATTAGTCATTAGTCATTAGTCATTAGTCATTAGTCATTAGTCATTAGTCATTAGTGATGGAAAATATGGCTAATACCAAATCCTGCTTTAATACCCCTTTTAATCTTTAGTCCGCTTGGAATGGACTTCGTTTGACAAGAAGCGATTTCAATCGCCGAATAATCGAGGGAGTAACTTATCTCTTAGCTAATGACTAATGACTAATAACTAATGACTAATGACTATTAATTTTCATGCTCAAATCCAGCCAAGTCGATCGCGTAATTGGAGCACTCGTAGAAATATAATCAACTCCAGTTTCCGCCACACTCCGAATAGTTTCCAAAGTCACATTCCCGGAAGCTTCAATTTTCACCCGATCGCACTTTTCGCGAATTATTGCCACAGCCTGCCGCATCAGATCGAAGGACATATTATCTAACATGATAATATCCGCCTTGTGCTGAAGAGCTGTCTCTACCTCAGCCAGAGTTTCGGTTTCAACTTCGATTGTCAGCGGATAGGGGATAGAATTGCGAATTAGGGCGATCGCCTCGGCAATTCCCCCAGCCGCCGCAATGTGATTGTCTTTAATCATCACCGCGTCATCTAATCCCATGCGATGATTGCAAGCACCGCCGATTTGAGTCGCGTATTTTTCCAACAATCTCAATCCCGGCGTTGTCTTGCGGGTATCCACTAATTGCACAGGCAAATCGGCAATTTTGTCAACATATTTCTGAGTTAAAGTAGCGATGCCACTTAAACGCATTGCCAAGTTTAATGCTACTCTTTCTCCGGTTAGCAGCGCATCGAAATTGCCGGAAATCTCGGCGATTACTTCTCCTTTTTCGCACAGTTTCCCTTCGGGTACTTGGGGGAGGAAACTGAGGCTGCTGTCTAAAAGTTTAAATGTGCGATCGGCGATCGGCAATCCGGCAATGACTCCAACTTCTTTGACTATCCATTTAGCAGTACCCTGGATGCTGTTTGCGGGGAATAAGGCCGATGTTGTGCGATCGCCCCTACCGATATCTTCTAGTAGCCAGTTGTGCAATAGGGAGTCTAAAACTATCCAAGGTGGCAATATTGCTTTCATGTTTTTGTCGGTTGTTATATCGAGTTTAGTTGCGGGGTAAAAATCACCCGGCGGTTGAAACCGCGTCTACACAAACGAAGTCCGCCTTCGCGGACTAAGAGGTACAAGGGATTTGGGATGATATCTATTAGGAAGAATAGTCGATCGCGTAATTTTAGGCAAGTTGCAAGATAGTGATGGTGTGAGTGGGATTTTGGGCGATCGGGCTAGATGATGGGATATTCTGTTGCTGACATTGGGTTTTGGTGCTTTAATGGAGTAGAAAGGGCGATCGCGAATAGAAACCATGATACAGCCAGTCATTTTAGAAAAATTAGCAGAACTCCCTGAGTCTCTTCAGACAGAAGTGCTTCATTACATTGAGTTTTTGATCGAAAAGCAGGCTAAAAACTCAACTCAAGAAAAGCCGACAAAGAAGCGTCGAGTTGCCGGAACAATGAAAGGAATGTTTCTTCTACCGCTACCTGATGACTTTGATGAGCCGCTTGAGGATATGAAGGAATACATGGAATGAATAGATTACTATTAGATACTCATGCTTTGATCTGGTTTGTATCCAATGATCCAAATCTGCCAGTGTCAACTAGAGACAAGATTGAATCTGCCGACGATGTTTTCTTGAGCATTGCAAGTCTTTGGGAGATGGCAATTAAACTCAATATTGGAAAACTCCCCTTACAGGGTGCTTTTGAAGACATTGAACCTCAACTCATTGCTGCGGGTATAACGATTCTTCCTCTGACATTTGCCGATACTGTTCAATTCCGTTATTTACCCCTGCATCATCGAGATCCTTTCGATCGCATTCTGGTAGCACAGGCGATTAATCATTCCCTTGTTTTGGTTAGTCGCGATGTGGCTTTTGATGCCTATGACCTTCAGCGGTTATGGTCATAGCTGCGGCGGGTATCATGTTGCTGACATTGGGTATTTGTGCTTTAATAGGATGAATCAGTTCACTTTGGAGAAAGTTAGAATGTCATTCGCTGAGGAGATGCGTCGCAAGAGTTTGGAAGGCCAAAGAAAAGCTGCTGAACAAGCACGAGCAGAAGAGGCAAAGGCGCTTGCATTAGAAGAGTCTAAACGCAACAACTGCATCCCTATTCTGAAGCAGGAAATAGAGTTTCAAGCAAGCCGGGGAGAGCGTAAAAAGCTGATTAAAGCTATCTCCTTATGTCGAAATAGATGGTATTATGAGAATATGGATAAAGATAGTATTGCAGCTGAAAAGGCAATGATTGAAAATATGGAATTGGACTCATTCTTGGAAATGTACTCATCAACCCTTGATGAATACGACAGGATGCGTATAGCCTTCATCAAAGCAGAACCGGGTCTAAGCCTAAAAGTTGAGTGGAATTTCTTTCTCGAACCTGCTTGGTTCGGAGAACCTGCTACGTACTCCACGTCTGTAACGTTGATGGTTGTATGGTAATATACGCCAAAGGTACAACATCAAAATATTACGATCGCCAAATTGCAGCAACTTCCAGAATCATTCTTGCCAGAAGTCAGCGAATTCATCGACTTTTTGATGCACAAGCACCAAAATAGAATAGCTGAACCCAAACTCCCAGGCGATATTGCTAAAGCTTGGACAAAATGATTCGAGTCCGTGGCAATTCTAGCTTATTTGAAAACAGTCATTGAAACATCACATAACCATCATGCAAACCAAAACGATCGCAATTCGCGTTAATGCTGAAGTTGCCAGAATCTTTGAGGCTGCTTCCGAAGAACAGCGTCGTAAATTAGAGGCATTACTTAGCCTAAAACTTAGCGATGCAACTCGACGCAAAAGACCCCTAGAGGATGTAATGAGTGAGATTAGTCGGAATGCTCAATCGCGAGGATTGACCCCAGAAATTTTGGATTCAATTCTTTTTGATGAGTAAGATGCGCTACGTTTTTGATACAAATGCAATCATCAGTGCAATTCTGTTTGATAACAGTAAACCTGATGTAGTCTCTGTGGCTCAACTTTGCCATTATACCACTAGAAAAAATGTGATCGGCCACTCTTGACAGCTAAAATAAGGGCGATCGCCTGTGATGATTGTGTTAAAATAAAGACCACTGAAAGAGGCAATTGTTATGACTATTCGTGATATCGCGATCGCCAAATTGCAGCAACTTCCAGAATCATTCTTGCCAGAAGTCAGCGACTTCATCGACTTTGTGATGCACAAGCACCAAAATAGAATAGCTGAGCCCAAACTCCCAGATGATATTGCTAAAGCTTGGGCAAAATGGTTCGAGGAGGTCGATCGCCTGGAAGTAACGACTAATCAGCCGGAGAGCGAATATCAGCAACTTCTACTCAACAAGTATCGGCAACAAGGTTTAGAGCTATGATCCTATGCGATGCAGGAGTTTTACTTTGTCTGGTCGATCGCACTCAACCTCAGCACATTGCTTACCGAAATGCGGTTATGCCCTTAGCAAAGCCTCTCGTTACAACCTGGTCATGTCTGACAGAAGCCATGTATCTTGCTCTTCATCGAGGCGGATGGATGATGCAAAAACATTTGGGTCAACTTCTTTTAGATAAAATGCTGACAATTTACGAGATTCAGGAATGTGACTACAGCCGTTTATTGGAACTAATGGAACAGTATCGCGATCGACCAATGGATTTAGCTGATGCCACCCTAGTTTTGACTGCTGAAAAAACAGGGTATCGTCAAATTCTTACTCTCGATTCTGACTTCTTATTTTATCGTATTGGCAATCGCGATAGCTTTGACATCATTCAAGTTCGCTGACAACCTTATTATCATGCAAACCAAAACGATCGCAATTCGCGTTAATGCTGAAGTTGCCAAAATATTTGAGGCTGCTTCTGAAGAACAGCGTCGTAAATTGGAGGCATTACTTAGCCTGAAACTTAGTGATGCAATTCGACGCAAAAGACCCCTAGAGGAGGTAATGAGTGAGATGAGTCGGAATGCTCAATCGCGAGGATTGACCCCAGAAATTTTGGATTCAATTCTTTTTGAGGAGTGAGATGCGCTACGTTTTTGATACAAATGCAATTGTCAGTGCGATTCTGTTTGACAACAGTAAACCCGATCGCGCTCTTCGATTAATGATAATGTTAAAATAATCAGGCTATTATAGCCAATTCCCATGTCTCAGGTATTTGACCGTTTACAAATCAGTGGCTATCGCGCCCTTAAATTAGTAAATCTGTCTCAACTAGGACAGGTGAATATTTTTGTGGGCGATAACAATGCAGGAAAAACTAGCATCCTTGAAGCTGTTTCCATTCTCTGCAATCCACTCGATCCATTTCAATGGCTTGAAGTTTCACAACGCAGATTATATCTCGGTCGATCGCAATTAATGACACTTCGACCAAACATCGAGGCATTGAAATGGATTTTCTGTCAAAAAACAGATGCTTCTAACGACGAATTTTATCAAGCTGAAATTCTCATCGAAGTAAATGGGAATGCACCCATACATGAATTGAGAGCAAAGCTTGGAGAAATTTATGGGAGTGGAGTAGAAAAAAACAATCAAAACAGATTTGAAGAAGATATATCTTCTGCCGAAGAAGATGTCTCTTCTTCTGAAATTGACTCAGTTAGAGCAGGCCTAGAATTAGAAATTGTACTCAACTTAGTTCCAGGAAAAATTAGTTCAGGCCAACTTAGTTTATTTCCTTCTGAGCCAAAAAGTGAAATATTTCAGTTTTGGGAAAACGAGCGATTTGTCCAGCGCCGACGCAATAAACCAATCGTTAAAAATGCAACTATTTTTCCTTCCTATTCTTCTTCAGAGCCAATCTTAGAGCATCTTTCACGAATCATCTTGCAACAAGAAGATGGTAAAAATGAATTATTAGAACTGATGCAATCGTTTGATGATAACATTCTTGATATTCAAATACTTTCGCCAACCGCTACAGCAACTATTTACATAAAACATAAAGAGCTTGGTTTGACTCCTCTATATGTATTTGGTGATGGATTGAAGCGAACATTAATTATTGCTCTTACATTGTTGACAACAGCTAATGGTGTACTGCTAATTGATGAAATCGAGACATCTATCCATGTTTCAGCTCTTGGTAGCGTATTTTCTTGGCTGATTGAAACCTGTCGCCGCCGAGAAATACAGCTTTTTGTAACCACCCATAGTCTTGAAGCTATTGATGCAATGCTACAGCCTAAAATTGCTACAGAAGATGTTGTAGCTTTTCGGCTAAACCATAATGGACAAGCACCCCAGAGGTTTTCTGGTGATTTGTTACATAGGTTGCGCTCAGAGCGTGGACTGGATGTGAGGTGATTATGGTTAGGTACTGTTACATAGTTGCAGAAGGTCCTCAAGATATTGAATTCTTGATTTGCTTTCTCAAATTTTACGGTTTAAAACGAGTTACTCTTTTATCTGAATTAGACTCATTTTGGGAACCATTAGTACCTAAAACATTCCCCATAAATGGTGACTTGATGAAGCGCGTACCCGTTCCAATCTTTTTGCAAAATGCAGACTTATCCGTTGCTTTGCATAGTGCTACTGGAATCACAGGCTTATCAAATACGATCGAGGAAAGCCTTGCTATAGTGCCATCTTCAGAAATTTTTGGGATTGGTATTTTTCTAGATGCTGATGATATCGAAACACCTCAACAAAGATTCGAGAAACTAATTCCTGAGTTGTCTCGACTTGGTTTGTCTTTACCTTCGATACTGGGGGAAGTGGCGAAAGGTTCCCCTCGATGCGGGATTTTTATCGCGCCGAATAACAGTGAGTCAGGAACTTTAGAAGATATTTTGTTAGAATGTGCCAAGTTAAACTATCCAAATCTATTCTTTCTTGCTACTGACTATGTTGCTGGTATTGATACCAATCAATTAACGAAGAATGATTTGAAGCAGTTAAATAAACCCGCAGGCAAAAATAAAGCAGTGGTTTCAAGCATCAGTAGTATACTAAGACCAGGCAAGACTCTGCAAGTTTCAATACAAGATAATCGATGGATAGATGAGAACACAATGGCATTGGATAGCGTAAAGCTTGTCAAAATATTTCTTGATGAAGTTACAGGCTCTACATGAAATAACTCCCCAAAAACTAAAGCTCTTTTCCGTTGTTGTGGGAAAAGAGCTTTAATTTATTATTAACCTGGCACCGAGCTATTTTACCGGGCAGTGACCCGCCGAGTATCTTCGCCATAGCAACGTTTAACAACCGAGTTCGGGATGGATCGGAGTGGTTCCATTACATCATAAGCACCAGGAAAGCTTTGAAAACTTTGAATCCTGTGTCTGCGTTAAACTTGATGCGCTGCATCTATTTCGCTCGACATTTATTACATTACCAAACTCCCCTAGGTTTGTCAACCCCTTTTTGAAATATTTTTGACGTTCGCCCTCAGAACAACCAAGGTTTTGTAGGGGCGGTGCCCCCGTGCCCGCCCAGCCCATAGGCGATTGGTGGGCATTTCAGGTATCGGGGCAACCACGGGGGGATTGCCCCTACAAAGAATGAAACAGTCGCGCCTCAATTAACCTCACAAATCCAAAAACGCCGCATCCACACCCTGTTCTCTGCGAATCTTCCCGTCCTTCTCAAACCACGCCACAACCTGCTTAACTGTTAATTGCTCGATCGCCCCTTCAGATTCTGCCGCAATTTGCCTCAAAGGCCGCAAAGACGCAACCACCAAATTTGTAAAAAAGTTTTCAAAACTAGCATCAACTTGAATTGACTGCTGAATACTCTCATCATTCTTAACCCAATCCATCACTTGCCCATTTGTCACCTCAGCCACCGGTAAACCAGTCTCCCCAGCAATTTGCTTCAACACCCTCAAAGCATAAATAGCCAGCCGCGCCGAAAACTTCTCCTTCGACGACAACAGCGCCATATCAACTTCCGCGCACTCTTCCGGCTTTAAAAAATCAGCTAATGGTTCCATAGTTATTTGTTGACTACTGACTGTTGACTACTGACTACTGACTACTGACTAATGACTAATAACTACTGACTAATAACTACTGACTAATAACTACTGACTACTGACTACTGACTACTGACTACTGACTACTGACTACTGACTACTGACTAATGACTAATGACTACTGACTACTGACTACTGACTACTGACTACTGACTACTGACTACTGACTACTGACTAATGACTTCCTTCTAGCAATCAAATAACCGCAGCGATGTTCCCCATCAATAATCCAGTGAGTCCGCTCCACAGTACAATCCGGCAACACAGCCGCAAACATTTCTAATTCATTACCACAGACACTCGGAAAAGTTTCAGCCACATTAGAAATAGCACAATTGTGTTCCATAAACACAAATCGATCGCCCTTAACATCGCGATCGCACATTTCCACACCTACAGATTCTACAGGATAACACTCAGCCATATAACCTTCAGCCTTCCGAAGCTCCACCAACCCACTCACCCGCTCTTCCAGCGAACCCGCACCCACCAACCGGCGGTACTCCATCGCCTTCCGTTCCCACTGCTTTTGCAGAATCGAAATCACCTGCTCGCGGCCAACAGTTTCAGCTAAAGTATCCAGAAAAGAAACCGCAAAATCACCATAACGATTCCCGAAGCGATCGCGCCCCAGACTGGTAAGCTCATAGATGTGCTGCGGTCGCCCCATCCCAGCCTGCACCGACTGATACTGAATCAGCCCCTCCCCCTCCAAATCCTTCAAATGTCTGCGAATCGCCTGGGGACTAATATTCAAAGACTCTGCCAACTCAAGAGCCGTCCCTTGACCCCCCTTGAGCAAAAACTGCAAGATGTCTTGTTTAGTGGAAGTCTGCTGAGTCTGCATCATCTTCACAAAAAAATATTAATTTGACTTTGACAAGATCGCTATTGTTAATGTAGCTTAAAATATAGTTAAGCAACAGATTTGTTGTTTAACTCAACAGAGCAGTCCAGCAGAACTCGCTCAAGCCCAGACAGTCATTAGCCCGTCTGCCATCTTTGAGAGCATTATCTAGAACACTGAACACGCAAAATCATGAGCTCTACAGTCACAACCCTCGTCAACCAACCCTACAAATACGGCTTCGTCACCGACATCGAGTCAGACACCATCCCCCGCGGCTTGAGCGAAGATGTAGTGCGGCTGATTTCCTCCAAGAAAAACGAACCGGAATTCATGCTGCAATTCCGCCTCAAAGCATACCGCAAATGGCTGACAATGACCGAGCCCACCTGGCCTCATGTCAACTATCCGGCGATCGACTACCAACAAATTATCTACTATTCAGCGCCAAAACAAAAGCCCAAAAAGCTCAACAGTTTGGATGAAGTAGACCCGACACTCCTCGAAACCTTCGAGAAATTGGGAATTCCCCTCTCCGAACAAAAGCGCCTAGGAAATGTCGCCGTCGATGCCGTTTTCGACAGCGTTTCCATCGCCACAACATTTAGAGAAAAACTAGCCAAAGACGGCGTAATATTCTGTTCCATCTCAGAAGCAGTCAAAGATTATCCCGAATTAATAGAAAAATATCTCGGCAGCGTTGTACCCGTTGGCGACAACTTTTTCGCAGCCCTCAACTCCGCCGTATTCAGCGACGGTTCCTTCGTTTACATCCCCAAAGGCGTAAAATGCCCGATGGAATTATCCACCTATTTTCGCATCAACAACGGAGATTCCGGCCAGTTCGAGCGCACCCTAATTGTCGCAGAAGAAAACAGCTCTGTTAGTTATCTCGAAGGCTGCACCGCACCGATGTTTGACACCAACCAACTACACGCCGCCGTCGTGGAATTGGTAACAATGGACAATGCTGATATCAAATATTCAACAGTACAAAACTGGTACGCCGGCGATGTAAATGGCAAAGGTGGAATTTACAACTTTGTTACCAAACGTGGCTTGTGTCAAGGAGTCAATTCCAAGATTTCTTGGACGCAAGTAGAAACCGGTTCCGCGATTACTTGGAAATATCCCAGTTGCGTATTAGTCGGCGACAACTCCGTAGGCGAATTCTACTCGGTAGCGCTGACAAACAACAAACAGCAAGCTGACACCGGCACCAAAATGATCCACGTCGGCAAAAACACTCGCAGCACGATTATTTCCAAAGGAATTTCGGCGGGAAATTCTGCCAACAGCTATCGCGGCTTAGTGAAAATGGGGCCGAGTGCTAAAGGCGCTCGGAATTATTCTCAGTGCGATTCGATGCTGATTGGCGATAACGCTCAAGCGAATACTTTCCCCTATATTCAAGTGCAGAACCATACTGCTAAAGTGGAACACGAAGCTTCGACTTCCAAGATTGGGGAAGAGCAATTGTTCTTCTTTGCACAGCGGGGAATTTCCGCAGAAAATGCTATTTCGATGATGATTAGCGGTTTCTGTAAAGATGTTTTCAATCAGTTACCGATGGAATTTGCCGCAGAAGCTGACAAATTGTTGAGTTTGAAACTCGAAGGAAGTGTCGGGTAGAACTCACATCTTGCAGCATTATCATCAAAAAGCTGTAGGGGCGGGTTTTACCTAAAATATTTGCCAATAATTGACAATCTCTAAAACCCGTCCTCGTGCAGTGGCAAATCCCAGCCTAGATTTTTGGGATTTAAAATGAGTAAAAGTTGTGTGGGCGTGGGTTTATGTAGATTGTTTGTAGCTATTAGATATTGTTGGTAAAACCTGCCCATAGCGTATAATGAAAATAATAAAATCGGATTTTTTCGATCGCAAAACAGGAAGACACTTGCTAGATGCAATCTACGAAAAATTTGCCAAACCTCAACTGCACGACACTTTCAAACCCAGTAATCCTTCAATTTATGTTCGGCACGCCGAAGGAGAAATTATAGATGGTTATCTAGTAGAAAAAGTGTTTGAACATCCTGATACAGGTTTTTATGCTGAAGCTAGACTTCCTGTTTCTATTAATAATCCACCGGTTTTGGTGCTTCGTGGTTATGGTTCATGGTATCCTTTCGATCGCGTTTTGGAAGATACACCCGATGTGTTTATCGCAAAATTAGATCGGCAGTTAAAATCTGCGGAAACTGTGGGTGCTATTGATTGGATTAAGCAGCAGTGTACCAGGGGAAATTCGGCGGATGTCATCGGAGAAAGTTTGGGCGGTAAAGTTGCTCAACAAATAGTAGCAAAATACCCAGATTATATTCGCTCGACTGTAACTTTTAATGCTTTGGGGGTTTCGGAAAAGTTAGCTAAAACTTCTACAGCTACAAAGGTTTTTCACTACTTTACTTTAGGTGAAAGGTATGCTTTCTGGGCAAATCGAGGCGATTATATACCGGGAACAATTTTGATAGTTTCCCACAAAGGCGAAAACTGGTGGTATAAGATAGAAGAGGCGATCGTCCACAGAGCCACTTTTGATGGCAAGTTTCGGAAACGGCGAGTATTGATGGTATTATTGGCTCAGTTAATTTTGCTTAATAGACATAATGCGATCGTCCTAAATCGGCGAAAACCACTGGTAGTTAAGATCGATCGCACTCAATTACAAATTTTCCGAAAAAGCCGCTTTATCTAAACTCGCCTCAAATCGCTTCATAGCGCCGGCGACGGATTTTCGCGGGCTGCGACGGCGAGTACCAAACAGAGTGCTGCAACAGCTTTTTCCCATTCTTGCTTTACGGCGGTGGGTTGAACCTCATCAAAGGCGCTAACTAAACGAGGGATCGATCGTTCTAATGCCTGTCTGGGAATCGATTTGTGCAATTCAACTAAACGAGTTAAACTTTCTTGATTTCTCAAAAAACCGACTACCCATTTGGTAGCATGATCGGGACTGTCTGGGACGTTTTTAATTCCTAGTTCAGTTTGCAACCAGTCGTAAAAAGGCGGGAGCTTTTGAGCTAGAACAGTTCCAGCAGTAGGCAAAGTTTCTTTGAGTAAATTAGTATCGAGGCTTCCCAAAAGTTGACTAAGTTCCGGTGAATCTAGCAAAGTGGTCAAGGGAAGTGAGAGCAATGATTCTGAGGTTTCAGGAGATAAATTTAAACACTGAGAAAATGTTTCTAGCATCAGAAAGTATCTGGTAAAGATGACTCTTTCATTATCCCACTAACGCGGATCAATGAATATGAGCTAGCTCATATTAACAGAAGTTATGCACAGAAGCCGGAGCGGGTTTATGAGATTGTTGGTTTTTGACCATTATGGTTGGTAAAACCCGCCCCTACAATATTTGCAAAAACAGTGTGCGATCGACCTTTACAAAACTCGCAGAATACTCGCAATGCTATGAATCGACTCCATCGCCCTAATTTCCGCGATCGCCTGTTGGAAATTACCTTCTTTAACATCGTGACTCACGACTACAATTTCTACTAAATCGCCATGAATTCCCGTCTGCACAACAGATTGCAAACTAACTTTGTGGTTGCCGAAACAAGTCCCTAATTTGCCAATTACCCCCGGAGTATCGCGAGTCAGGAAACGAGCATAAAACCGCGTTACCAGTTCCTCCATTTTTGCTATTTGGCAATAGTGTTGGTGATTGCAACTGAGCAAAGGATGGGGAATTGGAACAGTTTCGGTTTTCAGAATAGCTGCAATATTCATAATATCGGATACTACCGCACTAGCGGTGGGTCCGGCACCGGCACCGCGCCCGTAGAGCATCAATTGCCCGATCGGCTCTCCTTCTACTAAAATTGCATTATAAACACCATTGACACTGGCCAGCGGATGAGTTTTTGACACGCAGGTAGGATGCACCCGAATGGAAATAAGTTCGTTTTCTTTATCCCCATTTTCTTCCGTAGTTTGGCAGTTTTTTTGAGCAATTGCTAGCAACTTAATTACAAATCCCAGTTTGTCTGCATAGTCAATATCAGACGCCGTAACTTGTCTGATACCTTCGCAGTAAACATCTGCTAATTTAATCCTGCCTCCAAAAGCTAGGGAAGCTAAAATAGCGATTTTATCAGCAGCATCTAATCCATCTACATCCGCTGCGGGGTCAGCTTCAGCGTAACCTAATTGCTGTGCGTCGGCGAGGACTTCACCAAAGTCTGCACCTTCTGTTTGCATCCGTGTCAGGATGTAATTAGTTGTGCCGTTGACGATGCCAATTACGGTTTGAATGCGGTTTGCACCCAAGGATTGTTTGAGAGTTTGGATGACTGGAATGCCGCCACCGACAGCAGCTTCTAACATTACATAAACGCCTTTGGCGTTGGCTGCTTCAAATATTTCTTGACCGTAGCGGGAAATCACAGCTTTGTTGGCGGTGACAACGTGCTTACCGTTAGCAATAGCCTGGAGAATGAGCGATCGCGCCGGTTCCAATCCCCCAATTAATTCTACTACAATATCAACATCCGGGTCAGTTGCGATCGCTTCCAGGTCAGTTGTCAGCACATTTTCTGGCAATTGTAAAGACCGAGTTCGAGAAATATCGCGCACACCCACCCGATAGATTTCCAATTCCTGCAACAGCGGATGGCGGCCATCTGTAGAGAGCAAAATCTCTGCCGTTCCCGCGCCAACTGTACCTAAACCTAGCAAACCAATTTTTATAGCCACGACTTTAACCTATACAAACTCAATTAATACACAACTATTGTAAAATATTTTGGACTAAAGTATCTTAATTACTAGATATCTGTTGAAAAAATGCCGACAGTTACTATCACTTAATCAGTGAAATTAACAAAACCCACACTGAGACTATCAAAATTGCCAGTTTTCCTTGCCGAATCAATTGCTGTTGCTGTTGCTCCATTCCTTCTAACAACAGCTTCTGCTTTTCTTGCTCCAGTTTTCCTTCCCTGAGCAATTGCTGTTGCTGTTGCTCCATTTTTTCTAACAACAGTTTCTGGTTTTCTTGCTGATGATATGTCTCAAGTTTAAACGCCACCTCGCGCCCTTCCTGAAGCTCGCGGCGCAGCTCTTTTAAACCCGCAGATCCCCCTATTTCTTTGATTAAAGACTCAAATGATGTATAACGCTCATTTAACTCTAGTTTTTCTTGCAAAGATTCATTGTATGTACTCTCATTCTGTTTGGTTAGCTGACGAATTTCTTCCAATTGCGTCTGAGCTTCACTTTTCGCACGGGGTATCTCCACCTCAATAACTTCTACGATTTCTGCTTTCACCGTTTCCGCACGGGATACTTCTAGCTGAACTTCACTTCTGGCTGTTTCCGCACGGGATACTTCTAGCTGAACTTCACTTTTCGCACGGGGTATCTCCACTTCCATAACTTCTGCGATTTCTGATTTCACCGTTTCCGCACGGGATATTTCTAGCTGAACTTCACTTATCGCACGGGATATTTTCACCTCAATAACTTCTGCGATTTCTGCTTTCGCCGTTTCTACACGGATATTAACTGCCTTTACTTGCTTAATCACATTATTAGCCCGTGTAATAACTTCTGCGATTTCTGCTTTCGCCGTTTCTACACGGGATATTTCTGGCTGAACTTCACTTATCGCACGGGATATCTCTACCTCAATAACTTCTGCGATTTCTGCTTTCGCCTTTTCCGCAGCGGATACATCTAGCTCAACTTCCTTTGCTTGCTCAAGCACTTTATTAGCCAGTGTGATACCATCACTAATCATTTTCCACAGATCTTCGAGTTGACCGACTATTTCAACATCATTTGGCATTTTCACAACTTACCTCTATTACAGTCACTTCATAATAAATTATTTCAGTCTATTTGTCCAACGCATCTGGAAAAGGGCGATCGAGCATAGCCTGACATAGTAACGATACCAAAGAGCCAGAACGATTGGCTATTTTATCAGAAAAATGAAAATGTTTTGGTATAGGTTTCCCTATTTTCTCACGGACTCGCGCTGCTTCATAGACTAAATTTTTGTGTTCTAAATCTTGGGCGATACTTTCTACTAAACGTTTATATTCCTTCTCATTAGTATTTTGAAAACCAGACGCTTCCTCAACTGCTTGCCAAGAACAGTTCATTGCCCGTAATAGCAAACAGCGTAGAGAAATATTCTCAGACGGAACATTTTTTAACTCCTCTTTTAAAGAGTTAGTGCAATCAGTATCATTTTCTAATTCCTTTGGCAAATCATTGTAATGCTTCTGCAATCTCTTGATTGCTTCTTGCTCCCATTCGTCAATACTTTTACTTTCAACTTTAGCTAAATTTAAAACAAAATAAGTATCTAAGTATGGATGCCCATTGTCACAGCCGCCTTTCAGCAACTTTTCTTGAGTTTTTTGAGGGTTATCTTTGAGCAGGCTTACGTCAACACCACTCGCAAATTCAGCGATCCAACTAGCAGTTTGTTCCGCATCAATAGCATCAATAGTTTGGCAACATTCAAAGTACCTCCTACCAATTCTCTCTATTTCTTCTGTAGTTGCTACCACTAATAAGCGAGAGCGAGGGCGCGTTAGCAATGTGTACCATTGAAAACTCTCTTCTAACCGAGATGTCCCATTATTCTCAAATATCCGAAAAGCTACGCAAGCATCAAACTCGCGTCCTTTGGCTTTTTCTGCATTCAAAATTTCTATACTACTGAATTCGTCTTGATTCTCATTTGGATTAGTCCAAAGGACTTTCACCTGGTTTGCTGACTGCTGAAGAAAATACCTTTCACCCCGTCCCTCTCCAGATGCTTTTACTCGCGAATCTAAAAACCCTAAAAACTTTAAAGCTAACTCCGATGAAGGGTATTCTAGTAAGCGCACTTCTTCACCTTCTTCAACAGCATATTTAGGATCGCTCGGTTCGGGAAACTGCCGGCGACGATAGCTAACATTTTCTTTGGCAAATTCTAAAAACTGATTGGCAAACTTTAAGATATGGCGTGAATTTCGATAGTTGTACTTAAGTTCAATGCGCCTGCCTAACTCTAGTTTCCCCCAGTCAAAGTCTACGGGTTGAATTCTCTGATTTAAGTCTCCCAACAACCAGAGATAAGTTGAATGTCCCTGGTTTTCCCAAGCTTCTCTTACAGCAATTATAGCTTTTAACTGAGCTAACAAAAAATCTTGGGCTTCATCGACAATTAAAATAGTAGGCCGGTTTTGGTAACGAGGGGGAAACTCCGGCGGAGGAAATATAAGTTGAGTCGCAACATCCAAGTTACAGAGGCGATCCCCTAACCTTCTTCTCCACAATTCCGGTCTAATCCTCTCAAGAATTTCAATACGTTCTCTATTTTCTTGGAAGATGGGATTTCTATTGTTGTTATTATTTTCCCGATCCAGAACAAAAGCTTGATATAGCAAAACATCTCGCGAACTAATATTTTCTAAGCTGGGTGCTGAAGGCTCGAATCTCACTAATTCTTGCAGAGCTTTTAATTCTTCCTCTGAAGTTGCTAGGCGAGCGCCCAATTCTGGATCTACTTCACGCACCCAATCAGGAAAAGTACCCAGCCAAAAACCTTCGGGATTTTGCTCTTTTATCTTCTTGATCTCTGAGTAATTTTCCAAATCTTCACGCAATGCTGGAGGAACAATAAGCATTGTGTTCCACCCTTGCTCGCGATGAAGTTCACAACCTAGAAGAGCCGCACATACAGTTTTACCCGTTCCTGGCCCACTCTGAACTAACCAATTGTTTGTAGACCATATCCCCTGCTGCATCAACTCAGCAAATGGCTGTTTTTGGTAACGGGTTAGCACCGGCGAGTAGCGATAATAGTTGGCATAAATAAATTTGTACCAACGATCTTCTTCTTTGTTCCAATTACTATCTTCTAGTGAAAATTCATAAGCTGGATGATCTACTAGCGCGGTTCCTTGAGGTTTATTCAATTCTTCTATTGCCTTTATTGCCTCTATTTCCAGCGGATCTGTGCGATCGCGACTGTCAAACACCCGATCGTAAACATCTCCTCGCAAACCAGCTTTAATCACTACAATATTGCCAGAATCTCGTTGCCAGATCACGCGCAAGTCACCATCACGAGTTCGCCATAGCTCGTCATGTCCCTGTAATTTTTTAACATCTTGATGGCTGCCTTGGTTCAAATCAATGATAATCTTGTAAACTATCTGAGAATTGTCATAAGATAGTTTTTGTATCTCGCGAAAGGCTGCCCGAATAATTTTTACTGACATAGGCTACTTTCTGACCCTCGTATCCAGAATCTCGCATATCCTTATTATTTACTTATCATATAAATTTTTAGATTTATGCTTTTGTAAGTAAACTTAATAAAACCTAGAAAACAAATTTTGAAAGCCACGACTTTGACCCGTAGAAACTCTAATCTACAATCATTGTATGCTAATCAAGCAATTTGCCATTTAACTAAACTCAATATACATATCCCCGACTTCTTTAAGAAGTCGGGGATCTAACTTGGTATGACAATTCAAACTTCTGTATCGATATCTACCCCCATTTCTCGGAGTCGCTGGGCTAATCTTTCGACTTGCTGTTCTAGCTGCTGTCGCTGTGCTTGTTCTTCTCGAATTAAATCTTCTACTAGCGGCCCAGAGAGCACTTCATTCACCGATAAAATAAATTCAGCGAACTGTACAGACTGAACCTGCTGTCCCGGCAAAAATTCCTGGTGAGAATAACTGCCTTCATTGTCGGGACGGCTACACACTCGTATTTTGAGTAGATTGGGGTCTACAATCCAATATTCAGGAATATCAATCAAGTCATATTCTGCCCGTTTACGGATGTAGTCATCCCGCCAATTTTGACTGGTAACTTCGATCACTAACAGCGGTTTTTCTTCAAAGTCCAGGACTGCGGAACCAGATTGCGCGCAGACTTGTTCCCAAAGACTCTGAGTGCAAATCACCACATCAGGAACACGGGAAGAATTTTCCTCGGTTCGGACTGCGGTAGTAACAACTGCAACTAGCGGTAGGTTGTGTGCTGCAAAGAAGCGCCGGAACTGGTAAACCAAAAATTCAATTATTTTGATATGTATGGCTGTGGGTGTTGGCATTTCGATGATATGTCCCCGATATAATTCATAACAAACACCTGATTCTCCCTGATAGTTCAGATACTCTTCAAAGGTCAGTTTTTGGGTAGAAATTAGGGTCATGTAAATTATCTCCCTTTTTCGGTGAGCTTGCTTTATATTTTACACTTTATTTCTTAGTCCCTCTCTGCTGGGACGAAAGTTTGTATAGTAGCGGTTTCAACCGCCGAATGAGCAAAGGGGGTAATGAACCAAAATTTAGTCTTACACCTGTTTTAAACAATTATAGGGCGAGCCATGCCCACCCTACAACTCAGATTAAATCACCTTACACATTAATAGGTTTCAACGTGCCAGCGATGATCTTTCTTCAATTGTTTTTGATAGGCCGCCCAATCGACGCCGAACTTGCCAGCAGCCGCCGACATTCCCTCATCAATTCCACCTTCCATCCCCTTCAAACCGCAGATGTATGTGTGAGTATTCGGCTTTTGATTTAACTCCCACAGTTCATCAGCGTTTTCTTGAATCCGATTTTGAATGTACATCTTGCCACCGTCAACATTCTTTTGCTCGCGGCTGATGGCATAGGTCAATCGGAAATTATCAGGGAATTCTGCCTGCAATTTCTCCAACTCTTCCTTGTACAGAATGTTGGGAGTATAAGCTACGCCAAAGAACAGCCAAGCTAAACCTTTGAATTTGTAATCGGGATTGTTTTCTTTGAACATCCGCCACAAATAAGCCCGGAAAGGAGCAATTCCTGTACCAGTAGCCATCATAATAATGGTGGCATCCTCATCTTCTGGCAATAACATTTCTTTGCCTACTGGGCCGGTGATTTTGACATCAGCCCCTGGTTCCAAACCTGTCAGAAAAGTCGAACAAACACCAAAGACTTGTTCGCCGGTTTCTGGGCTTTTGTACTCTAGCCGACGCACGCACAGAGAGACTGTTTTGTCATCCAAATTATCTCCGTGACGGGTAGAGGCGATCGAATAAAGCCGAATTTTGTGAGGTTTGCCGTTTTTATCAGTACCATCTGGAATAATGCCAATACTTTGACCTTCCAGATAGTGCAAATTGCCTCCAGAGATGTCAAAAGTGACGTGGCGGACAGTGCCGTCGCCGCCTTCTCTGACCAATTCTTCTGTAGAGATGCACTTGCCAATATAGGGATTGGCGGGCTTGTAGAGGTTAACTGGAACCTGAACCTTTTCCTTTGCTTGAGTCATGGGCTTAGTTGTTTCTCCAGATTTCTGACTCTGTTGTCCAAGTTCTGGTGCTACAGTGCCATGAGTTTTGGGAGCGTCGTTGGAGGGTCGAATGCTGACTATTTTGCCACCCATGCGAGTAATCCTCCGCATTTCCTGATTCATGCGATCGTAGGGGACGGCGATAAACACGTTACCACTACGACGAATTGGGTTACTTGTTTGGTCAGTTTCACCGCTCTGACGCATACCCTCGACTTCATAGACAAAGATGCGACTGCCTGATAATGAGCTGGCCACAACACCAGATATGCTTGGGCTGTACATTTGTTGCTTTTCCTTCACGATACAGAGTTTTGACATACTCACCGCCCTAAAAGTGTGGTGATTCTTGACGCTTCATCGACTGGTGCAACCCCCGGTTGTCTTACCCTGTCTCTGCGCCCGTTTAGAGTCGTGGCAATGCCCTATCCCGACTATATGTATCGTTTTGTTTGACAAACATTAACAATACTTTTTATTTTGCTTCCAGGTTGGATTTTAACCATTGCCCTTCAGTCTTTCCCTATTTCTGGATCAGTCCCGGTTTCAACTCAAAATGAGTGTATATCGCTGCAATCTTAGGTGGGGATTTCAACCTATCCAATTTTAACACAAAGCCGTCCACCGAAGAAAGGGCTTGTATCCCAGTTTTTTGGTCAATTTTTCAGCCTCGCCACCGAGGGTAGGTATATCAAGTTTTGGTCGATCGCGTCCCCAATTCCCAATTAGCCCAACACCCCCCCGCGAACCTCGTCCGGCTGCGTTCAGGTGTTGACCTATAGCTATTGTTGTCTGCGTACTGCGACTATTTTACCCGATCGCGGGATCAGCCCCGACAAGTCCTTTCGATCGGCGGCCGGCGATGGAATACCGCATCGGGCAACAAATGACTCCTATTGACCGACAGCAGCCAGCTACAAGGTTCTGGATTTATTCCTGCACGTCTGATGACTGAGGGCGTTAATTCTCGAATCGAAAATCGAAAATCGAAAATCGATCGACGTTGAGCTTGTAGTGGGCGATCGCATTCTGGTAAGATTAACCACTAAAGTTAGCTAGACAGGCGGGAATCCCCAGCCCATAATCTTTGATTTGGGGTGGGATGAGAGCCACGCGAGGTGAGGAGCGATCCTCCCAGCGATGTTGGGCGCAGCCAACCAGCATTCTTTGGGTGGCGAGGAGACGAGCACTCATTGTAATAATTCTCGTAAAATACTCATATCTTGGATCGCAGAATAATAATCTAGGTCTAGATAAAACAGCTTTTATGTGACAAGTGGGGCGGGACCTGTTCCTCACTATAAAACGCCGTAGAGGGAAACGATTGGAGTACCTTGAAGGAAGCTCTTGATATCCTTGACCGGACTCAGATGCCTACAACATATCGCTTGCGGTTGGTGTAGGAGCGTCACTAAACAGTGATTTTTTTAGAGGGAAACTATGACAACTAAGCCGGATCGCGTGGTTTTAATTGGCGTTGCCGGAGACTCCGGGTGCGGAAAATCTACCTTTTTGCGCCGATTGACAGATTTGTTCGGGGAAGATTTCGTTACCGTGATCTGTCTGGACGACTATCATTGTCTCGATCGCAAACAGCGCAAAGAAACAGGGATTACCGCCCTTGACCCCAGAGCCAACAATTTCGACCTGATGGCCGAGCAAATGAAAGCGCTCAAAGAAGGCCGAGGAATCGACAAGCCGATTTACAACCACGAAACCGGTCTGCTCGATCCTCCTGAGCGTGTAGAGCCGAATCATGTGATTGTGATTGAAGGATTGCACCCGTTGTATGATGAGCGAGTGCGATCGCTCCTCGACTTCAGCGTCTACCTCGACATCAGCGACGAAGTAAAAATTGCTTGGAAAATCCAGCGCGACATGGCGGAACGAGGCCACCGTTACGAAGACGTGCTGTTTGCGATCAACGCTCGCAAACCAGACTTTACGGCCTACATCGACCCACAAAAGCAATATGCTGACGTGGTAATTCAAGTATTGCCGACCAATTTAATTAAGGATGACAAAGAGCGGAAGGTTCTGCGGGTGCAGATGATCCAGCGCGAAGGCATCGCCAACTTTGAGCCAGCATATTTGTTTGACGAAGGTTCAACAATTAACTGGATTCCTTGCGGCCGGAAACTGACTTGTTCCTATCCGGGAATTAAGATGTACTACGGGCCAGACGCTTTCTACGGCCACGAAGTCTCGATTTTGGAAGTAGACGGTCAGTTTGAAAATCTCGAAGAAGTGATTTACATCGAGAGCCATTTAAGCAAGACTTCTGCGAAGTATGAAGGTGAATTGACTCACCTATTGCTTCAGCACCGCGAATATCCCGGTTCCAATAATGGAACTGGTTTGTTCCAAGTGTTGGTGGGATTGAAAATGCGGGCGACTTACGAGAAGTTGACTGCAAAGGAATCGAAAGTAGCTGTTAGTGTTTAGAACCAGAAAATGAAAGATTTGGGAGGCGCGATCGCGCCTCTTTTTTTGTGGATAAAATGAACCACAGAGGGTGCAGAGGGCGCAGAGTAGAGTTAGGGGCAATACAGTTTAGTTAAGCCCGATCCCCCCTAGCCCCCCTTAAGAAGGGGGGGACAAGAACTTACTCAAAGTCCCCCTTCTTAAGGGGGATTTAGGGGGATCTCCGAGGAATAAACACTTTTAACTGAACCGTATTGGAGTTAGGGGAGGGTGTTTGGAAGTAGAGATTTTAAGAAGGTTTCTCCGGCTTCATGGAGGTCGCTATCTAGGGAAAAGGTTAGACTGCGAACTTGGATATCACCATGTTTTATGTCTAGTGGCTGTTTGAGGTTTTGCGGGTAGATGAGAATTGCATTTTGGCAGTTTAACGCATTGGCGTAAGCAACTATTTGATGAATGTCATTACTGGCTACTTTATCGGGAGCTTTGTATTTTGTGTCGAGGACGTACCGGACTTTACTTGTTGCAATATCGCACAGCAGTAAGTCGATGCGATCGGAATAGTTTTGGTCGTGGGTGACTCGGTGCTGTTGTTTGACAAAAAAGCCTTTTGGTGTATTTGCGTTGAGCCATTCAGCGACAAATTGTTCATATAATTTTGCCATGTCTATGAGAAAAGGGAGCATTTCGCGATCGCCAGTTTCGTGACTGGGCCCCGTGTTATCTAAAAAAAATCGACATAAGGCGTGTAAAAGTTGATAATCTTGATTCAGACGGTGATAAGTGCGATCGATACAGGCTTCAGATTTAAAAGGTTTTAATGTCACAAATCCTTGGAGTGCGTGAAAAGCTTTTCGCACAGTGGATGAAACAGATTCGCGGCACAAACCGCTGCGCCCAATAATGAAAAGTGTCCAAGCCAGTATTTGATTATCTTCGATATCGCCTGTTTGTTCGTTGTGGTGACATTTTAGTTTAACATCCCAAGGTTTTTGAAGGACCGATCGCAAATCCACGCGCCCGCGAATATAGGCGAGTCTTTCTGTTTTGGATAAGTAATCGCGATATAATCCTTTGCGACAGCGTTCTAGAATTTTTTGGGCAAGAATGTTAGCTAATCTTTCATAGGCTTGTTCTAAAGATTGGCACTTAATCAGTCCTATGGGAAATTTTATCTTCAGGTTGTAGGCATAGTCAAGCATTCCGAAGATGTTGTTTATGGGAACCTTTGGGCGGATAGCAATATGAAATTCTGGAGTGATGGGAATGTTGCCAACTCTGCCTTTAGATTTTAAGTGCCATTTATCTCTTGTTTTAAAGTTGGGAAATTCTATCTCGATTTCCTTACCATAATTATGGTATATTTTTTGTCCTACTGATTCGGGGATTAAGTCTCGATCTAAAATTAGTAATTCATATTCTATCAGTTTGATGATTTGGGGTAATTCTCGTTTCATAAGATTATCACTTGCTCAATTTATCTTTGATTTTATCCCAGAGAAACTCATCCATTTTTGCCTGGTTATCAAAGAAGTATTCTTCGAGGTATGGCTCGATTTCCATTTGCCAAATATCTTGGATATCTTCAGCTAAGGTTTTTGTCAAAAAGAAGGAGATGCCTAGTTCATAGTGTTTATTATTAATTGCCAGATTGACATTTTCTAGAATCCTAGTTAATTTATCAACTGGGAAACCTGTTTTCTCTCTCTGGTGATACTGTCGCAGCACTTCATAGTTTGGATAGACGGGAATGAATGCGAAGCGGCGGCGGAGTGCGTTATCAACTAAGGCAATAGAACGGTCTGCGGTGTTCATTGTGCCGATAATGCGGACATTTGTAGGGATTCTAAATAGTTTACCGCTGGCTAGTGTAATAAAGCGTGCTGTGTCTTGTCGGTCATCTAGGAGATACATTAACTCGCCAAAGACTTGAGAGAGATTTGCGCGATTGATTTCATCAATAATGAGAACGCAAGTGTCTTCACAGGCTTCGGCTTTTTCGCAAAATTGTAGGAATCTACCGGGAACTATTGAGTAGGTTAATTGTCCGTTTTGAGTTGTTGGGCGGAGGCCTTCGATAAAGTCTTCGTAGGTGTAGGCGGGATGAAATTGGATAATGTCTGAGAAACCGTCACCGCCGCCGATTAAGTGTTTGGCTAATTTTTCGGCTATAAAGGTTTTTCCGGTTCCGGGCGGGCCTTGGATGATGGTTTGGCCTTTGCGGTTAATGGCCTGTATCCATTGAGTTAGTTGGGTTGTTTGAAAACCAGTAATTTCTGAAATTGTTTCTAATTGATACACTGGGTTAAATTCCTTTTGATAGACTGAAAGATATTCATCGAGTAGAACAGGTAAATCCGGGTCATCGTAGAGAGTAGAAATTAAAAATAATGGAAATAATTTTTTAACTGTTTGCGCTAATTTATAAGCTATTTTTTTAACAGAACATCCTAATATTTGTCTTGATTCAAGTGATATAGCAACAAAAATATCACCAAAAAAAACACTTTTAAACTTTTCCGATCCTCGTGAATCGATAGGAATATTATCCAAGATATTTTCTAAGAGGTCATGCAAATTTTTTTCAGATTCCATTTCGGAAAAAGTATCCTCCAAACCTAAAGGATCAAAATAATGCTCATCATCATCTTCGGTCCACCTAGATTCTAAATATAAATGATGTTTATTGCTCAATTTATAGCATTTAATAATTTCGACAAATTCAACGTCGTCTCTATATGTTTCTTTGTAATTATATAGCATTAATTGAAATACATTTTCTTTGACCTCCAAACCAAAAGTTAATCTGTGGCTTTCAAGTATTAAAATTAACTGAGTAGATTGGGGAATCAGACTGTTAAAAAGACAATAGTGTCCACTAAAGGATACTATAGATTCCGAATATTTTGTTAAACCAATCAGGCAACAGCTCTCATACTGAATATTTATATATTTTTTGATAAAATCAGGTAACTGCTCTTCTACATGGCTTAAAATATACTTTACTGGTTCTTCTACATATTTTAAGAAATCTTTTTTATGTGTTATGTGAAAATCTGAGCTTGGGTTTTCAGAAAATTCTGCCAATAAGCTAAATGTCTCTGGTGAAAAAGGACATTCAGGATGTACAAAAACTTTTTCCATTTTTTCTGTATTTTTAAGGTGACTTAATTGTTGTTCTTAACTTATTGTAGCCGATCGCCCTTTCCGACACCAGATATCTGAGATACGATCGCACCCACCATCCTTACCCACATCAATAGCCCTCCCAAACCAGTAACACAGGCAAAACCGCTAATAACCGTTCCAGGAAAATTTAAACTTGCGCCGAGTGACTCAGATTTACCAAATTGTGTCTATACTCGATAATTGAATCCGGCGATCGCGACTAATAACGGGTACATTAAGATACAAACCCGTAGCAGCAATAATGCGATCGGGCAAATCGGGAATTTGCGATCGGTCAACTTGCCTTAAAGTCAAAGCTATATTGCGATCGAAAGGAATTTCGATCAATAAGGCATCATCGCTCTCAACTTCTCTCAACAATAGATCGAGAGTAGTTGAATTAATCCGCCCTCTCTCGCTCAGATAGACAATTTCTGCTAATGTAATTGATGAAAAAGCCACCTGATTTCCCTCGGCAGCTATCTCTTCTATTGTCGTTCTAGCAGTCACCGAGAGTCGCGAATCAGCAAAGATATACCAGATAACAGCATGAGTATCAGCTACAGCACGCAGCATTATAAATTCTCCCTTGGGAAATTCGCCCATTCTTCCCTGCGAACTTCATCTATATCAGCGGCAGAGGGTGCAATTCCCAAGTCAGCACATAAACCCCACAAAGATTTCCGGGGAGTCGGCAGAACAACTAATTCTCGTTCTATTTCAGGAACTATCCACTTAATCAATCGTAACTTTTCGGCTAGAGACAAGTGCTTGACAAGATTTAAAACAGCCTCGAAAGTCATGTTTTTTAGGCTTCTATTTTTGATTGATGTAATTGTAGCATTTTAAAAGTACGATCACTACTCTACCCGATCGCCCTTAACATACAAAGATTCCAGAAACCTCACAGCTTCATCAAGCACAGCTTCCGGTAACTGTTCGAGAATCGCGATCGCCCTTTGACGAATTTCTCCATCCACTGCTGTTGTTTGCTGCGATTCAGTATCTGCTAAACTGTTATTTTCAAATGGCTTTTGCTTCGATAAAGCCGTTTCTGGAGTGACCAAGACGCCGACATCTGCCGGAAGATTGACAGTTTCACGATTGTAGCATTTAACAACCAGATTTGTCACATTCATTGCCACCCGTTGATTAAATTTGAAAACCTCTGAAAAAGTGCGATCGCCGCGAGTAGTCTGAAGTAAATGTTCTCCAACTCGATTCACTTCTGTTGTAAAAATAAATTTTTGTGTATCCGTACCAACAGACAGCACAACCTCGTGAGTATTAGGGGCGATCGCAGATTGAATAGACAAAACTTGCACTTTCATCGTCTTAATGAGTAAACTGCTTGAAGGTTCCAGTAATTTAAAAACTCTGCTAATTCCATTTTATATTTTGTAGCATTCCAAGGGTCGCGAATCATAATTTTTCCTGTATCATCAAGTCCATCAACAATGACTACATGACCCAAGTCAGCTAAAGTTTCCCACAAAATAGCAGCCCAAGAACCAGTAGTAATTAATACCTCAACTATTTCAGAATTTGTGGCCCCAGGAATAGAAACAGTACCACCCAACCAAAATCTAGAACTGCTTGTATCCAGAGTATTGAGTGCGATTGCTAAATCTTCAATATTTACAGGTACTCCTGTTTCAGCCGCAATTAAAGATTGGTTCGCACCGTACATTCCGCGATCGCCCAGGAGCATTTCACCACAAGCAGGGCCACATGATAACTTATCTTGTTGTTGGACGACAGCCCGATCGCTTATTTCATCAATAACTTGCCAATTGCCACCAGCCCCAGACAATCCTACCATAACATCAGTTTATCGTTTTTGACCGATGCTTTGAAAATAGTAGCAGACTGTTACGGTTCCTACAAGTTGTGAATTAACTTAACATTAATGCTGCTAACAACAGTTCCTGGAAAAAATAAATTTGTGCCGAAATTACCTAAACGTGCTATATTCAACTCCGTAAACCCTGAATAGCACTTTCAGGTAATGCAAATTTATCAACGAGTCAACTAAATGCCCCCTACTTTCAAGAAACTAGCTGCGATCGCCATCTTTTTTGTAGCGATAAAAGTTTTAGTTGATTCCCCGTATTTGAAAGACGTAAAAAGCTCGATCGCCCACCGAAACGAAGCAAGTGCCACCTCAGACACCCAAAGCCTGCGCCAAACAGCCACACACCAGCCCCCAGTAGCAGCTCAAACACCAGTCGATCGCAACTTTGATATCGTAGTCTATGGCGACGAAGTACCGGGGATATGTGCAGCTATCTGGGCAAAAAAGACCCTAGGTGCAAAGGGAAAAGTAGCGGTAGTGCGATCGAACCATGAAACCGCAATGTTAGGTGGCGTACTCACCCGCGGCGGCTTAGGCTACGTCGATTTAGATAAAATCCCCGATTGGTACAACCAACCCTACGCCCAATGCTTCCGGGAATTCTTAGACAAAGCGAAAGTTCCCGAATCTTGCATAGAACCAAAAACGGCAGATAAAGCACTGAAAGATATGCTTTCAGAGGCAGATGTTCAACTTATTTCCAACTCCACTCTTGTTCCCCACGTAGTCGATCGCAAAATCGAATATGCCGAAGTAAAAGACAGTGGAGTTAAAATCAAAGCTAACTCTTACATAGACGTAACTCAAGATGCCGAATTCGCCAGAAAAGCCGGATTATCCTATTATACAGGATATGAATCGCAAAACATCAAATCCAAAAATGAAACCTTAGCGATATCCATAGTTCCGACAATTACCGGCTTAACGATGTCCGACCTCCGCAGAATGGAAGATGACATTCTTTACAACACCCCTTTAGTAGAAAAAATTAAATCCAGCATTACCAAATATAAAGATGATGCCAGTACCGAATTTTGGATGAGGAATTTCCTAAGCACGATTTATCAAGCCTACCGAGACGGCTACAATATCAGAAGCGTAGCCCTCGGAGCGGCCTATCATGTAGACAGAAATTTGCCCTTTACTCAAGACAAAGGATTCTTTTTTGACAAGGCAAATATTTGCGTTTATAAGGATAATTCCATGTCGTGGAACGGCTTTTTGTTTAAATATCAAGTTGACCAATTAATGAAGATGGAAGCTAACGACAAAAAACCGAATGCTGAGATGCTGAAAGAAATGTCATATCTGCAAGAGTGGCTGCAAAAAAAATCGGGTAAAGATGTGAGAGTATTTATCCCAGATGAAGCTTACATCAGACAAACTTTGAACGTTCGCGATGTGGTAGCACCGCTGACGGGACAGGAAATTATTAAAGGAGGAACAGATGCCGAAAAGTCGATCGGCAGTTTTTCCTACGATTTCGATTTGCGGGGCGGAGTCAAGGATTTGTCATCGAGAATTCCTGGATTGCCCGTGTATAATTTTGGCATAGAAAGTGCTTTGGCTAGCAAAGTGAATAATTTGGCGATCGTCGGGCGTTCTTCAGGGTATGTTGGTATGGCAGTATCAGTGGGGCGTATTGCGACAGTGAATATTTATCAAGGACAAGGTGTGGGCGTGGCGGCCGGTTTGGCTAGCAAATTGGGCGTACCTTTGAATACGATTACTTCTGCTAAAACGAGACAAACTTTGGAGACTTTGACTGGAAAAAATACTTATTTATCGGGGAGAGATACGAGTTATGGGGTGGATTATAAGGAAGTGAAGTAATCGAGGTGAAGAGTTAAGAATGAGAGAAAATAAATTCGTAGGGGCGAAGCATTCGGGCGATAATCATGGAAATATACGCAAAATACTAGACCCGAATGCTTCGCCCAACCCAACGCAAAACCCCCATGTAAGGATAATGGCCATGCAAAATTTCCAGGCATAAATTTCGATAATGCGGTTGATTCGTGGGGCGGGGCGAAGCATTTGGGTCATGATTTATGCACACCGTATTAGATTTTTTGCCCAAATGCTTCGCCCCTACAGTTGGTGAATTTTATGCTGTATATCTTATATTATTATTATGGTGGGGTATCAACTATGACGATTTGATTATGGCCTGGGATTTGAATATTGAAATCAACGATCCAGAGATCTATATTAAGCAACTACCGACAATAACTAAACATATTCCCCATTCCAAAGATTACAAAATTCAATGGCGACTTGCGAAGTTAAAGAACTTCGAGCTCCTGAATGTTGTTTGGGAAGCTGGGAGTACATATACCGCCGGATATACTTTTCCTGGAAAAATAGTTTTCACATTTTTTGACGGCGATCATGTATTCAAAGTTGGGTCTAACGAATTCCTCGTGGACGATCGACATCTGGGGATAAGTGAGCCGGGAGGCGAACTAATCCGTCTTCAGCACTCACCCAAATACAGTGCAATCTCAATTTATATAGATGAAGCTCGATTTTTAACTGAACTGAGCAAGTATCTTGACAAGCCGATCGATCGTCCCAAGCTGATGCCAATTGTCGATCGTACCACTGTTTACGGTCGATCGCTATATCAAATGGTCATGACGCTGTGGAATTTGATTGACACGAACGGACATCCACTGGTAATTGAAAATTTAGAACTTGCTGTTTTCTCAACCTTAGTCCAAGGTTCATCTTACAACACTTTAGATCCACCAATTATTAAAGTATCTGAAATTTCGATCGCCCGCGTGCGAGAGGCTGCCGAATACATCCGGGCTAATATGAAAAAAGAGCTGACAATTGCACAAATTGCGAGCGCCATGAACTGTAGCAGTCGTTCTTTGCAAACTGCTTTTGCTCGTCATTACGGTGTTTCTCCCAGTCAATTCTTGCGAACTGCTAGACTTGAAGCCGCTCGTATGGAGTTAATGGAGAGCAATAAAACGATTACGGAAATTGCTTTTGAATATGGTTTTTACAATCCTGGTCGCTTTACAAAATACTTCCAGCAGCACTTTCAGAAAAAGCCTTCGGACATTTTGCGAAACTAATCTTTCGCAATTTGACTAGCGCAACCAGGCAGCAGCAAGTTATAAGTTTTACTAGGAATAAATTAACTTGTATCGTACTATGACCTTATCTGCGATCGACACGGGAATACCTTTTGACATCGCTCAAGCTACTGAAAGCAGCGATGTATTTTTCTTCAATCAACTACCCGCCAGCCAAATTAGTACCCTTGCTAATTCTCCTGGAAAAGACGTGATTATGCTCCTAGGAGGTGACGACTGGGTAACTAATAACGAACAAAGCCGCACTTATTATGGCATGGCAGGAAATGATACTATTATCGGGTTGGGAGGCGACGATATCCTCTTAGGTAATGCTGGCAACGATTTACTCTGTGGAAATCAAGGCTCGGACACACTTTCGGGCGGTCAAAACGAAGATTCACTCCTCGGTGGTAAAAGTAACGATATCCTGAATGGCGACTTCGGTAACGATGTTTTATTAGGAGAATTAGGCGATGATGTTCTGACAGGCGGTGCTGGAAATGATACATTAACTGGAGGAAATGGCAGCGATATTTTTGTCATAGCTAGAGGTGAAGGACTCGATATCATTACGGACTTTCAAAACGGCATTGACTTTATTCAACTGCATCCTTCTTTGAGTTTTAACAATCTCGCCATTACCACAATCAATTCAGGTCAAGTATTAGTTACAGATCGAACTACGAATCAACCGCTATTAGTAATTAATGGGATTACTGCCGCCGATCTAACCGCAGCAGATTTTATTACAGGTACTGTTGAAAATACGCCCGATCCTTTCGGAGAAAGAAATGCTACTAAATATGAAGCATTTCTCAGTCCCGAACAAGAACCGGGGGAAGAAATCGAATCTGATGCTAAAGGATATGGTACGATTACATTTCCGAAAAACCTCAGTTCTGCTAAGATTGACGTGCAAATATCCGGTGTCGATACTTCAGAAATCACCGGGTTTCACATTCACTGCGGCCCTCCAGGCGTGCTCGGACCGATTGTTGTCGATTTGGGGCAATACGGAACCTTTGACAAGACAATTGTAGGTGGTAAATTTTCTGCTGAAGTCAAGAATCAAAACCTTACTTTTATCGATTCTCCACCCGAGTTACCTGAAGGTGTCCCTCAAATTCCCGATGAAGGTTTGACTCTGCGCAACGGTCAACCTATCGGACAAACTTCTGAAAATACTGCCCGCCAATCCGCTCATTTAGGTCACACTCATAATGAAGATGTGGTAGAATCAAGTCAGGCGATCGGACAAATTCCAGTCAATCCTCCAGTTAATCCTCCAGTCAATCCTCCTAGTTTACCTACCAATCCACCTCCAACTACCCCTCAAATTCCCAATTCCAGTTTGCCTCAGATCGATCGAATTATTGGCAACCTTCCTAACAATTTTCCCAAGATCTCTCAAATTCCCGATTTAAGTTCGCCTCCATCGGTGGAAGATATTCAAATTCCTGACAATGTTCCTCGCTTACCTGAAGGTTGTCCGGTGGAAATCGGCCTTCCGGGTCAAGTCAATACTGTTGCTGGAATGGAAGCAGTAGCGCGGCGGGGTGCTCTTTATTTCAACTTGCATACGGAAGAACATTCGTTCTATGGCGAAATGAGAGGTCAAGTTTATCCAGCGACGTAGAATGATGTAGAATAAGAGCGATCGCACTTTAGATGCGATCGCTTTTTGTTTGCTTGTAAAATTCAAATAAGATCTTAAGAGGATTTTACCACAGAGAGCGCAGAGAGCGCAGAGAGGGGAGGGATGAGAGGTTTTTTTACGACATCAAAAACCCACGCCACACTCTTCCCTCTGTGTCCTCTGCGCCCTCTGCGGTTCAAAACTCTTCTCTTAATCGAGTGGATGATAAAGAAGTGAAATAGAACTTAAGAGGATTTTACCGCAGAGAGCGCAGAGAGCGCAGAGAGGGGAGGGATGAGAGGTTTTTTTACGACATCAAAAACCCTCGCAATACTCTTCCCTCTGTGTCCTCTGCGCCCTCTGCGGTTCAAAACTCTTCTCTTGATGGAGTGGATTATAAAGAGGTGTAATAGATCTTAAGAATATTTTACCACAGAGAGCGCAGAGAGCGCAGAGAGGGGAGGGATTAGAGGTTTTTTACGACATCAAAAACCCTCGCAATACTCTTCCCTCTGTGTCCTCTGCGCCCTCTGCGGTTCAAAACTCTTCTCTTGATGGAGTGGATTATAAAGAGGTGTAATAGATCTTAAGAATATTTTACCACAGAGAGCGCAGAGAGCGCAGAGAGGGGAGGGATGAGAGGTTTTTTTACGACAGGATGATGCGGCGGATTCCTTCTTTTAAAAAGCGGACATTAAAGTTGATCAGAAGGGCTAGAGGATGACCAGTCATTTTCAGATATGATATAACTTGAGCTTCATGGATAGGGAGTATAGTTTGGACTGACTTTAATTCAATAACGAGAGTGTTGGCAACCAGCATATCGTATCTGCCTTCCCCAACCAAAACACCCTTATAAAGAACATTCACCGTAGGTTGAGGCTCAAAAGGAATTCCCCGGCGCGAGAGTTCTTCACGCAACGAATTCTCATATATCGCTTCCAAAAACCCCGGCCCCAACTCCTTATGAACTTCCATCGCCGCCCCAATCACAGCGTAACTCAATTCATTAAGATCCTCTGTCAACTCCCCTCTCCTTTTTCAAACCAATATCAAAATCATAACCCAAAACCCTCGCAACACTCTTCCCTCTGCGCCCTCTGCGCCCTCTGCGGTTCAAAACTCTTCTCTTCCCTCTCCTGTGGCACAATCTTAATATAAAACCTGCACCCTCTCGCCAATGACCGCAAACCTACCACCCCAATACGACCCCAAAGCCACCGAAGCCAAATGGCAAAAATACTGGGAAGACAACCAAACCTTCAAAGCTGACCCAGAACAAGGTGGCGAACCTTACTGCGTAGTCATCCCACCGCCCAACGTCACCGGCAGCCTCCACATGGGACACGCTTTTGAAGAGACACTGATTGATGTCCTCGTGCGCTATCAACGGATGACAGGGCGCAATACCCTGTGGTTGCCGGGAACGGATCATGCTAGCATCGCAGTTCAAACTATTCTGGAAAAGCAACTTAAAGCTGAAGGCAAAACTCGCTACGATTTAGGGCGAGAAAAATTCTTGGAAAAAGCCTGGGAGTGGAAAGCTGAGTCTGGCAATACTATTACTAATCAATTGCGCAGTTTGGGCGTGTCTGTCGATTGGTCGCGAGAACGCTTTACGATGGATGAAGGCTTATCTGCTGCGGTTTTAGAAGCCTTTGTTCGACTGTATGATGAGGGGCTGATTTATCGCGGCAATTATTTGGTGAATTGGTGTCCCGCGAGTCAGTCTGCTGTGTCGGATTTGGAAGTTGACCAGCAGGAAGTTGACGGGCATTTGTGGCATTTCCGCTATCCTTTGACGGATGGTTCTGGTTATTTGGAGGTGGCGACGACTCGGCCGGAAACGATGTTGGGCGATACGGCGGTGGCTGTGAATCCAGAGGACGATCGCTACCAACATCTTATCGGTAAAACTGTGACTTTGCCCATTGTGAATCGGGAAATTCCGGTGATTGCGGATGAGTTTGTCGATCGCACTTTTGGCACTGGTTGCGTTAAAGTCACTCCCGCCCACGATCCCAATGACTTCGAGATGGGTAAACGCCACGATTTGCCGTTTATCAACATCATGAACAAGGACGGCAGTTTAAATGAAAATGCGGGAGAGTTCCAAGGACAAGATAGATTTGTTGCCCGCAAAAATGTGGTAAAGCGGTTAGAAACAGACGGATTTTTGGTTAAAATCGAAGATTACAAACATACAGTTCCCTACAGCGATCGCGGTAAAGTCCCCGTCGAACCTTTACTTTCTACTCAATGGTTTGTGAAAATTAATCCTCTTTCTGAACGCGCTTTAGCAGCCTTAGATGAAGAGAATTCACCAGTGTTTGTGCCGGAAAGATGGACAAAGGTTTATCGGGATTGGTTGGTAAAGTTGAAAGATTGGTGCATTTCCCGACAATTGTGGTGGGGACACCAAATCCCGGCTTGGTATGCTGTTAGCGAAACTCAGGGAGAAATTACTGACACGACTCCGTTTGTGGTGGCAAAAAGTGAAGCTGAAGCTAGGGAAAAAGCTGTGGCTAAATTTGGGCAAGATGTCGATTTAGCAAGAGATCCAGATGTTTTGGATACTTGGTTTTCTTCTGGGTTATGGCCTTTTTCTACTTTGGGATGGCCGGATGAAACTAAGGATTTAGATTTTTATTATCCGACAACGACTTTAGTTACGGGTTTTGATATCATCTTTTTCTGGGTGGCTAGAATGACGATGATGGCAGGACATTTTACGGGAAAAATGCCTTTTGATACTGTTTACATTCACGGTTTGGTGTTGGATGAAAATGGTCAGAAAATGTCTAAGAGTAAAGGGAATGGTATCGATCCGCTACTGTTGATTGGTAAGTACGGGACTGATGCTTTGCGCTATACTTTGGTTAAGGAAGTGGTTGGGGCTGGTCAAAATATTCGCTTGGAATACGATCGCAAAACTGATGAGTCTAAATCGGTGGAAGCTTCCCGGAATTTTACTAATAAGTTGTGGAATGCTGCGCGGTTTGTGATGATGAATCTGGAGGGACAGACTCCGCAGCAATTGGGGAATCCTTACCCCCCCCAGCCTCCCGTAGGGGCGGTGCCCCCGTGCCCGCCCACCGTAGGGGCGGTGCCCCCGTGCCCGCCCTTGGAATTGTGCGATCGCTGGATTCTTTCTCGCTACTATCAAGTAGTGCAGCAAAGCCGCCATGATTTTGAAACTTACGCTTTTGGGGAAGCGGCGAAGGGACTTTATGAGTTTATTTGGGGCGATTTCTGTGACTGGTATATTGAATTGGTCAAGTCTCGCTTACAACAGGATGCTGAACCGAATTCTAAGAAAGTGGCACAGCAAACTTTTGCTTTTGTTTTGGAAGGTATTCTCAAACTTTTGCATCCTTTTATGCCTCACATTACTGAGGAGATTTGGCACACTTTGACTCAAACAGGTGAGGATGAATGTTTGGCTTTGCAAAGTTATCCTGAAGTGCAAGCATCCCTAATCGATTCTGAGTTAGAACAGCAGTTTGAGTTGTTATTTGGTACGATTCGGACTATTCGGAATTTGCGGGCTGATACTGATATTAAGCCTGGAGTTAAGGTGACGGCGATTTTGCAAAGTGAAAGCGCTAAAGAACGCCAGATTCTCTCAGATTGCGCTATCTACATTCAGGATTTGGCCAGGGTGGAAAACCTGACGATTGCTGCTAGTTTGGATGCAGAACCCCCCCTTAATCCCCCCCTTGGTAAGGGGGGGCAGGGGGGGTCAATTGCTGGAGTTGTGGGTACTGTACAAGTATTGATTCCTTTGGCAGGAGTTGTGGATTTGGTGGCGTTGCGTGGTAAGTTGGAAAAGAAGTTGGCTAAGATAGAAGGGGAAATTAAGCATACTTCGGCGCGTTTGAGTAATCAGAAGTTTGTGGAAAAGGCCGATCCACAAGTTGTTCAGGTGGCGCGGGATGGTTTGGCGGAGGCCGAAAAACAGGCGGAAATTTTGCGCGATCGGCTTAGGTTATTCTAATCGATATCTCCCATAATTATTGTGGAACAGGCTGTCTGGCTTGTTCTTCACAGGCTTTTTGGAAGATGTTAACCCGAAGGGCCGGGGCGGGTTTTTGAGATATTTAGTTTTGGGCAGAGATTGTTGGTAAAACCCGCCCGTACCAGATCGTAAATCAAACAAGTAACCAATAACGAATCACCCCTAACTAATAACCGTCATGCTATATTTAGCTCAAGTAAAAAATCAGGAAGTTTTAGGCGAAGCCTCTCTGGAATTGTTGGCTTGTCAAAATGCTGATGATAGTTGGGCGATTCTTTCTGAACAAAAGGTATTGACGTTACCTAAAATTTTTGCTGAGGTGTCCAATAATTTTGTAGGTAATATCTTGAATGAAGGTGTTTTAGTATTAGCAGATATTGGGGAAAATAGCGAAATTGTGAATCTGCGATCCGCTACTAACTGGGTAGTGGAATTAGTTGATAAGTATCTCAAAAATGGTGTTACAATTGAATTTTTGCAGCTAGAAGCAGAGAAAGCAGAAGAATGGCGGCAATCTCTGACTTTGCAAAGTCAAGAATTATCTCGTCGTTTGATTGAAGTAGAAGCGCGTCGGGAACAAATTCAAAATTTAGAAGCAAAATTCCAGAAAACAGCAGTTGAACCCGCCGAATAAAATTCTGATACTGCACAAACAAAGTCCCAGCAGACTGGGACTAAGATATCAGCAATATCATTGGGCTAAAGAATTTTGGATTTCAGCCAAGCGGCGGGGAGACACTGCAATTTCTGAAAATTGGTAACGTAGGCCCGCTTCTGGAACACATCGTACTGATTGCGTTCGATCGCATTTAAGATTCTGCTATAGAGCATGGTAGCAGCCCACACAGTCCAGCGGATATCGGGACTGAGCACTTTGATTCCCGGTTCGGCGCTAGCATATAATTTGCGAGCTCGCTGAATCTGAAAGCGCATTAATTCTCGCCAGCGGTTGTCAATTACGCCGTTGAATAAGTCTTCTTCGGTGTAGTTAAACAGTGCTAAGTCTTCTAGGGGAATGTAAATGCGGCCGCGGCGGGCGTCTTCTCCGACATCGCGCAGAATGTTAGTTAACTGTTTGGCGATACCAAGGGCGATGGCTTCTTCTTTGGGAATTTTATTACCCCAGTGCCAATTCCAGTTAGCAGCGGGATTCGATTCGTCCACACCCATCACAGACATCGACATCATCCCGACAGTACCGGCTACCCGATAACAGTAAAGATTGAGCTCTTCAAAAGTTTCGTACCGGCTGCGGTACAAGTCCATTTGTTGGCCGGCAATCATCTCTCGAAAGGGTTGAATGTCGATCGGGAAACGAGACAACGTATCTACCAAAGCTACGTCGTAGTCGTCGTGGGGGTGGCCGGCAAACACTGATTCTAGGCGTTTTTCCCACAGATTGAGGGTTTCAGGGGTTGTTGCATCAGAACCGGGCCCGTCTACGAGTTCATCGGTGCGGCGGCACCAGACGTAAATCGCCCAAATCGCCCGACGCTTGGCTTCGGGCATGAGTTGAGTGCCTAAATAAAAATTTTTGGCATAACTCGCCGTGACTTGGCGACAGAGTTCGTAGGATTCATCCAAAGAAGCCAGAGTTCTCATGCACTGGAGTTTTGACAGTTGCAGCATCCGAGAATAAGAAATTTAAAGATTAGAACTGACACTCCCCCGTCTAGAAAAACGGGAGATTCTTTTACGTCTTTATGAAAAATTCTTAATTTTTCATTTTTTATTTGCCGTTGAAATAGCCTGCGCTGTCAGCTTACCAGAAAGCACGGCACCTTCCATGCTCGCAAGATAACGCTGCATCGTATAATCCCCCGTTAGATAGAAATTGCTAATGGGAGTTGTTTGTGAGGGACGGCAATCCTGGCGGCCGGGGGTGGCTTTGTAGACGGAACGAGGGGTTTTGACTACGTGATATTTGAGCAGTTTAGCCGGTGCTGGGATTTGATCGGGAAAGAGTTTTTCTAACTCGACCATTGTGGCTGCGACGATATCTTCGTCAGATTTGCCGATCCAGTCTTTGGCCGGTGCTAAAACCAGTTCCAGCATTGATTTGTCTGGGTTGGCATATTCGCGGCAGGTGTTGCTCATGTCGGCGTAGACGCTTAGCAAGGGCGATCGCGAGAACAGCAAGTGATCGATGTCGGTTAATTTGCGATCGAACCACAAGTGTACATTGATTACGGGTACTCCCTCTAAGCCTTCGAGCTGTTTGAAATAGTCCATTTTGCCCCAAGGTTCCGGCATCATCAGCTTCAGGGGGTCTACGGGCATGGCAGAAACGTAGATATCGGCTGTCAGAATTTCGGACTCTGCCCCTTTTATCCCCCGAATCTGGAACCCACGCACCGTGTTGTCATCGTTGAGCAAAAACTCTCCGATTGGTGCATTCAGCCGGACTTCGCCACCGCGCTCAGTTATGTAGTCTACCATTGGCTGACACAACCTCTCCGTGGGGGAACCGTCTAAAAAGGCCATTTTCGAGCCATTTTTCTCTTGCAAGAAGCGGTTGAGGGCTGTCAGCAGTATGGTTGCGGATATTTCGTGGGGATCGATGAAGTTGAGCGCCTTGGACATGGCGATGAATACTTCTTTTTCGACTCTGGGGGGGACGTTTTGCTTTTTCAGCCACTCGGAAAAGGAGTATTTGTCCATTGCTTCGACGTATTTTTGACCCTGAAGCATCGCCGGAATTAAGCCGATGCCAAAGCTGATTTTTTCGGGCCAGGTGAGCATATCGTTGTTGCCCAGGATGGCTGCTACGCCGTTGAAGGGGGCGGGGATGTCGGGAAAGTCAAAGCGGGAATAGGTTCCGGGGGTTTCTGGTTGATTGAAAATCATGCTGTGCTGTTTCCATTGCAGCCTGTCTTCAATATCAAGTTCTTTGAAGAGTTGGAGCATATTGGGGTATGCGCCGAAGAAGATGTGGAGGCCGGTTTCGTACCAGTCGCCATCTGCATCTTTCCAGGCGGCTACTTTGCCGCCGAGTACGTCTCGACTTTCTAGGACTATGGGGGTGTGGCCCGCGTCGGTAAGATATTTAGCGCAGGAAAGTCCTGCTAAGCCTGCTCCGGCGATCGCAACTCGCATTTGATATTACTTGGCCTCTGTGTTCGCTTCGTTTTCATTATACTTTACAACTCGTTACAATATTTTGGGGAATTGGGGCGGGTGGAAACGGCGCTGCCCAAGGAGTGTCAACTTAAGACTCGTTGCACAGTCCGACAGGGAATTAATTCCCTGTCTCATAGCTAAAGTCCTCGCTATGAGGACTGAATAACTCATCAGTCCTCATAGCGAGGACTTGTGCTTTGTGAGGCTCGGTTTCAACCCTTGCCGGACTGCGGGTCTGACCTTAAGTGTCCTAGGGCGTGTTTTCTCTCCCCGGAGATCCCCCCAACCCCCCTTAAAAAGGGGGGAGAAAGAAGCTCTTTCGTCCCCCTTCTTAAGGGGGATGCGAGGGGGATCTCCGGGTTTGATGGATCAGGCAATAAAACACGTCCTAGGGCGTGTTTTCTCTCCCCGGAGATCCCCCCCAACCCCCCTTAAAAAGGGGGGAGAAAGAAGCTCTTTCGTCCCCCTTCTTAAGGGGGATGCGAGGGGGATCTCCGGGTTTGATGGATCGGGCAATAAAACACGCCCTAGTGCCCTATGTCCTAGCAAACGGAATTAACGAAAATATAGCAATTATTGCTATAATAAATTATGATAAAATTTGGATAAATTGCTTAAATTTATGGTACAGACCATTCAAGCTAGAAATGTCGCGCTGAATGACTTAGAAACCCAATTCAAAATAGAGTGGGTTGAAGATGATGACCAATTCTTTCGCGAGTGGCAAGATGATTTACCGGAAATCACTGATTATGAAAAACAGCGATTAGACAGAGTGAAAGCAAGTTACAGGAATTTGCTCAAACGTCCCCCACTTCTAGAAAATACAGTCAAAATGGTAGTGCTGTCTCCGTTGTTGGATTTAGCGGATTTTTATCTTGCTCCTTTTCACGTTACTTCAGAAAAGTCTGTAGAAATTATTGACGAAGATGAAGGAATGATCGTGAGGGGACAGTTGGATGTTTTGGCTTTGTTTCAGGAGTTTTGGGTAGTAGTTGTCGAGTCCAAGCAAGCGGCGTTTTCTTTGGAAGTAGGGATTCCGCAGTTACTGGCTTATATGTTAGCTAATGTGACGGGCGATCGACCTACTTACGGATTGCTAACGAATGGGGCAGATTTTCTGTTTGTAAAGTTAGTTAAGGGAGAAACAACACAGTATGCTTTTTCTCGGAAGTTTTACCTTTTTAATCCAGGGAACGAGTTGTACAGCGTACTTAGTATTTTGAAGCGTCTCGGTGAGTTGAATATTGGCAATTTGGCTTAGTAGGGGGTTCAGAAACCGGGTTTTTTTACGAAAATATTGGTTTTTCATCGGCAGATTCAGTAAAAAACCCGGTTTCTTTACTTGGAGTGCATAAGTCCTGAGATAGATGATTCCAGGTTCTCCCAGATTATGCTGAGTTCCACTCTAGTTGGAAACTGGTCTGGGTACTTCGTAGGTCAAAAAGTCATAGGCCATTTTTGTATTCGGAAAAATAGCTTGGGCTTCCTTGAGCAAATCATCTAGGACGATGGGATTTCCCGGAGCGTAACGGGGACTAAAATGGGTCATAATTAGCTGTTTCGCCCCAGCACTCAAAGCCACTTGAGCAGCCATTGTCGAAGTTGAATGGAGGCGATCGAAGGCCATTTGAGCATCTTGATGAGCAAAAGTAGCTTCATGCACTAACAAGTCCGCATCTTTGGCCAATTCCACAGCACCGTCACAATAAACTGTGTCGGTACAATACACAAATTTCCTACCGATTTGATCGGGCCCACAAAAATCAGTGCCTTTAAACTCCCGCCCATCCGATAACTTAACTGTTTTTCCTTGTTTTAATTCGCCGTAAATAGGCCCGGAAGGAATACCGACTGCCTTCGCTTTTTCGACATCAAAATGTCCGGGACGGTCTTTCTCGGTTATGCGGTAGCCAAATGCAGTAACTCGATGCTTCAAAGGGCCGCAACTCACAATATATTCGTCATCTTCATAGATGACTCCTGGATGACTTTTGTGGACTTTCACTGGGTATGAAAAATGGGTTTGGGAATAGCGAACTCCAGCTTGCAAATATTCTTCAAGTCCCGGAGGCCCGTAAATATCGATGCGCTTGACATTCCCCGCTAAACCGCAGCTAGCCAGCAAACCCATTAAGCCGAAAATGTGGTCGCCGTGTAGGTGGGTGATGAAAATGCGGGTGAGTTGGCTGACTTTGAGCTCGCTGCGGAGGAATTGGTGCTGGGTTCCTTCGCCGCAGTCAAATAGCCAGAGTTCGGCTCGCTGGGGCAAGCGGAGGGCGATGCTGGAAACGTTGCGCGATCGCGTGGGTACGCCTGAGCTAGTTCCGAGAAATGTAATCTGCAAGAGTCAAATCACCTCAATTTAAAGTTAAAAAATATGTTACATATATCCAGAGTGCGGCTAATCCGACCTTCAGGAAATGCCGATCGACAGGAATTGGGATAAATCGCTGTTCCTGGGCAGGGCTGTTTCATTCTCAGATAAATCATCGTTTTGTAGGGGTAGTGCCCCCGTGCCTACCCGCCCCCACCGACAATTTTCCGTCATTTCAGGCATTGGGGCAACCACGGGGGGATTGCCCCTACAAAGAATGAAACAGCCCTGTGTTCCTGGGAGGATCTACTCGCTCAAATCATTTTTGACGCGCGCAGAGAGTGTTAAACCCAATTCTAACGTTTTCTTTCGGCTATTCCCTTGCTTTTTCCCTTGGCGAACCATCTCGAACTTGAAAATTTGTACATAACAGGAGGAAAATTATCAAATGCAGCCAGGAGTGTTCTTTGCTTCCTTTGTTTCGACATTAGGAAAACGCTATTTTTGGATTTCGCTGTTGTTTTGGCTGGTAATGGTAGCCCCAGCACAGGCGGCGTTGATCTTGCGAGTGGCAATCCAAGACGGGGCAAGTCAGGTAAGAGTTGGCAGTTCCACTAAGGCTGCAATCCGGGATGGTAGTGGCCGTAATTTGGGTGAGTTGACGGCAAACAGTGCTTCGTCTGCTCAATTTCGATCGGGAAAAGTGACCATTGGCTCCTGGGCTGCCAATCAAATTTGGATCGAGCCGACGGGGAACGGTTATGTTTGGATTGGCGATCGATGGTATCGGGGACGCACTCTTGTGACTCCGCAAAAAAATGGCTTAACTGCCGTCAATTACGTTGATATCGAACAGTATCTCTACAGCGTTCTCGGCGCTGAAATGAGTGGCAATTGGCCTCAAGAGGCTTTGAAAGCCCAAGCCGTCGCCGCCCGTTCCTACGCTATCCACCAACGCCTCAAAAGCGAAACCGACCTTTACGATGTAGATGCTACTCAATTTTCCCAGGTTTATAAAGGACTGCAAACAGAATCTTCGGGTACTTACTCTGCCGTGGATGCCACCACGGGTCAAGTTCTTACCTACAACAGTCAAATTATTTTAGCGGTATTCCACTCTGCTTCTGGGGGACATACTGAGAATGTTGAGGATGTTTGGACAGAAGCGTTGCCTTATCTGCGGGCTGTTCCCGATTTTGACCAAGGGGCACCGGTTTACCAGTGGAAAGAAAATTTTACACAGGCTCAAATCAGCAATCGGATTTCTGGCGTTGGTAATGTGATCTCCATGAAACCTGAACGCACGACGGCCCATGGTAGCGTGATTACGATGAAAGTAGTCGGAGATGGCGGTTCTAGGGTGATGACTGGTGCGGATCTGCGTCGGGTGCTGAATTTGAGGAGCACTCGCTTTACGGTGATTCCTCAGTATGGGGGGATTTTTAGTGGCAGAAATAGCGGTAAGCCTCCGACGGGGTTTCAAATTGCTGGTAAAGGTTTTGGTCATGCTGTGGGCATGAGTCAGTGGGGCGCGTACAATTTGGCAAGGCAGGGATATGGCTACCAGCAGATTTTGCTCCACTATTATCGGGGTGCTTCTTTGGCTAGAATTGCTGTGCAGTAATTGGTAGGAATTGGTTAGTGGTTGAATGACTAAATACAGGATTTATATGCAGAAGTGGGAGTATTTATTGGTGGATGCTAATATGTATCCTTTTGGTAATAAATTGATTAGTTTATATGTCAATGGTGAAGAACAACGAGAGTGGAAACAAGGATTTTTACATTTATTTATTAATGAATTGGGGGATGAGGGCTGGGAACTTGTGGCTCTCCGTCATGACTCGAAGTATGACCAGAATAGTTTGATTTTTAAACGCCCTAAAGTGGTTAAAAAATTGAGGAAGATGCCCGATTATTCGGCGGTTGAAACCGCGACTACACAAACAAAGGAAATTCCGGCGGTTGAAACCGTGGCTACGCAAACCAAGGAAATTCCGGCGGTTGAAACCGTGGCTACACAAACCAAGGAAATTCCGGCGGTTGAAACCGCGACTACACAAACCAAGTCCACCTCCGTGGACTAACTAACAAAAAATTCGGAAATTCCGGCGGTTGAAACCGCGACTACACAAACCAAGTCCACCTCCGTGGACTAACTAACAAAAAATTTGGATAGTTTGCGTAGTGTTGGTAAAAAATCTGGACTTCTCGTCGCCGAGGCTACCTGATGGATTACAAATTTTCCGATCGCCCAATCCGTTTTTGCCACTCCGCATCTATCTTGGCTGACTGTTCTAGTTCTTGCGCTGTTAATTCGGTTTCTGTGGTATAAGCTAAATCTTGTCCATTCAAAATGTTTTCTGCTGCAAATTCGCGGGCATAGGCAAGTTTTTTTTGTAAGTTAGCATCGGGTTGATTTAATAACATTGCTCGCTGCTGTCGCTCTTGATTGCGGGCTGCGATGCTGCTATTTTTCCACTGAATCCAGAAGTAGCGAATTAGGGGAATTGTCAGAAATCCGACACCGTAAATCAGCAGCATTGGATAGATAGTGGCGACTAAACCGACCAATCCACCGCCGATCGCACTTTTAGCTAATAAACTCCCTAAAACTAATGCACCTACTAAATTCACCGCTCCCAAGCCTGCTGCGAGCATGATTTGTCCAGAACTAGCGTGGCTGAAACGCCACAACATTTCTCGCAAATAAGCTGCTACTGGTTCAGAATTTCTCTCAGTCGCGGTGGTTTGCAATTGCGGGAAATGATAGACTATTTGCCCTTCGGGACTGACTTCGGGACGGCCGTCAAAACGGGCTAGGGCTGGTAACATATACTCTTCGTATTCAAAGGCGTATCCCTGTCCGAGGTTGTCGAGATAGGGCGCAATTTGTTCGGCTGCGATCGCACCTTTGTTGTTCCGAATAGTCGCGGCAATACTGCTCCACTTACGATCTTCTAAATTATAATTGGGATTGCCATCTCCAAATAGAAAGGAGAAAACTGATTCTAGAAAACTCATTTCGGGTTTTTGGCCTGTTGAGCGCGATCGCCTTTGGTAGTAAGGTTCGTCTTGATTCCAGTAAAATAGCCAAATTAAGTCGTTCGAGAAGTAGGGAAAGAAGGAAAAGCCACCGCCGCTGTTGCCCCCTCCGCCTCCACCTCCATCATTGTTGTCGTTATTGCTCAAAACCGAAATTGCGACGAATATCGCCACAAATATTAAGATGATAGAAGCTACTAAAACTATGCCAAAAGATATCCGAATCAGGTAAAATAGAACCCGCCAAATTTTTTGCCACCATTCCTCTAACTGCAACCGTAAAAATTTGTTGCGTAAAATATCTTGAAAGTTTTTGGGAAATAGGTAAGCAATATCGCCGGATTCTGCTACTTGCAGGTGGCCACCTGCTTCCGAGGCTAGGGTTAAGAGTTCTCGTTCGGCAAAATTGACATCTAGTCCAGCTTTTGCCGCCACGTCTCCAACCGTAACGCGGTAGCCAAGTTCTGTGACGGCTTGCATAACCTTGGGATTTGGGGCCATGTCTTTCTCTTTGTGAAAATTACCCGGTTATTTTCAATTATAGGTTGCCAGCCTTCAAACTGGTTTATACCAGGAGAATTCAGGCTGTTTGGAGGCTGACCTTGACTTTGGTGCAAAATGTTGGTAGTGTTTGGGCGCATGAGTTTTGAGTAGTATCAAACATTAGTTGAACCTAGAAAAGTTAATAAAAGTTTAAATAAGTCTAAAAAATAGGTTTTTTGCAATTTTTGCAAGAGTTATTTAAAATAGATAGGACTTCCCCGTGTTTTCAGGTTTACAGTTGAGTCTCAAAAGTCTTTTGAGACTCATCGGTGCTAATATAAACCAAAATAGTGCCACAACTCTTAATAGGAAAACTTTACCGACTAATTTATAGGATTAGTCATCAACCAAAGAATCACATATGCCAAGAACTCAACGCAACGATAACTTTATTGACAAAAGTTTCACGGTAATGGCTGATATCATCCTCAAGATTATGCCAGCCAAGAAGCAGGCGAAGGAAGCTTTTGCTTATTACCGAGATGGTATGTCGGCTCAATCTGATGGCGAATACGCTGAAGCTTTGGACAATTATCAGGAAGCGCTGAAGCTGGAAGAAGATCCTTACGATCGCAGTTATGTTTTGTACAATATGGGGCTGATCCATACCAGCAACGGGGAACACGACAAAGCTTTGGAGTATTACAGCCAAGCTCTAGAACTCAATCCCAGAATGCCACAAGCCCTAAATAATATTGCTGTGATTTATCACTATCAAGGGGAAAAAGAAAAGGAAGCTGGGAATCTGGAAGCGGCGGAAGGGCTGTTTAATAAAGCAGCCGATTATTGGAAGGAGGCTATTCGCTTAGCACCGAACAATTACATTGAAGTGCAAAATTGGCTGAAAATCACAGGTCGCTCCCAGATTGATGTGTATTTTTAACTATGATGGGAATGGGGAATAGGGAATCGGTAATGGGGAATCGGTAATAGGTAGTAGTTTTTTTAATAACCCATCTCCACCTTCCAATTCTCAATTCCCAATTCTCAATTCCCAATTCCCAATTCCCAATTCCCAATTCCCAATTCCCAAATTTTATGATTGATAAAGAAGAAGTTCGGAAAGTAGCAAAGTTAGCGAGATTGGAGTTAACTCCTGAAGAAGAGGAGCAGTTTACTGGTCAACTCAACGGCATTTTGGATTATTTCGAGCAGTTGAGCGAACTGGATACAAGTAAGGTAAAACCGACAGCACGGGCGATCGATGTTAGTAATGTAATGCGATCGGACGATTTGCAACCTTTTGGCGATCGCGAAAGTATCTTAGCTGGATCTCCCGATCGCGATGGCGAGTTTTTCAAAGTACCTAAAATCATGTAGGGCTTAACAATCCCAAAACAGAAACCGGGTTTTTTCGACAATACTTGATTGCAGCCCAAAACCTCCGAAAAAACCCGGTTCCTGAACTTCACCCAAAGCCTCAAGAAAAATTCCCCCATCTCAGCTATAATCAAAACCATCCCCTCCATCCCCACACACCCGCCATGAGGCACTGGCAGCCCGGACAACAAATCCACAACAACAAATACATCATCGAAGCCATCCTCGGCGGCGGCGCATTCGGCGTCACCTACCGCGCCCAACAACCCAAAGAAGGCAAAGTAGTCGCCATCAAAACCCTAAACGCCAACGTTCAAGGTAAGCCAAACTTTCGCGAATTACAAACCAAATTTGTCAACGAAGCATTATCTTTAGCCAAGTGCAGCCATCCCCACGTCGTCCAAGTTTACGAAGTATTTCCCGAAATGGCAGGAAATATCGAATTGTGGTGCATGGTGATGGAATTAATCGACGGCACTAATTTAGCAGAATATCTCGAAGATAACGGCATTTTGTCGGAAGCAAAAGCTTTGCCAATTATTCAACAAGTCGGAAGCGCCTTGAGTTTTGTCCACCAGCAGGGATTTACTCACCTGGATGTTAAACCGCAAAATATTATGTTAAGAACCCCCCCCAACCCCCCCTTGGTAAGGGGGGGAGTAAGAGAAAATTTCCCCTTCTCTTCTCCCCCCCTTAATAAGGGGGGCCAGGGGGGTTCTTCTCCCCCCCTTAATAAGGGGGGCCAGGGGGGTTCTTCTCCCCCCCTTAATAAGGGGGGCCAGGGGGGTTCTTCTCTTGCTAAGGGGGGCCAGGGGGGTGCTGTTTTGATTGATTTTGGCTTGGCGCGGCAGGTGACAGCGCCGGGTAAATTGCGGACAAATAGCAATTCCGGGACTGAGTGTTACGCACCCATTGAATTATTAGAAAAACGCGCTGAACTTGGTGCTTATACAGATGTTTATTCCCTCGCAGCAACGCTTTATGTGATGTTGACTGGTGAGTTGCCGTTTCCGTCGCAATTCAGGAAGCAAAATATTCCTTTAACTCCGCCAAAGCAATTCAATTCTGAGATTAGCGATCGGGTGAATGCCGCTATTATCAAAGGGATGGAGTTGGAACCGCAAAATCGCCCGCAGTCGGTGCAGGAATGGTTGGATTTGCTGATACCGAAACCAGCGGCTGCTGAGACTACGCGGGTGATTTCAGCCGTGGGGATGGATTATATAAACTTGCGGAATTTATTGGCGGCCAAAAAGTGGCGAGAAGCCGATGAGGAAACGGCGCGAGTGATGTTGAAGGTGGCGGGTAGGGAGAAACAAGAATGGCTGGATACAGAAAGTATTGATAAATTTCCCTGCGAGGACTTGCGAACGATTGACCAACTTTGGGTAAAATACAGTAATGGGCGCTTCGGCTTTTCAGTGCAGAAGCGCATCTATCAAAGTCTGGGTGGAACCAGAGAATATGATGATAAAATTTGGGAAGCGTTTGGCGACAAGGTAGGCTGGGGAAAAAAGAACGAAAGGCTGTACTACAACGACCTCACTTATTCAGAGAAAGCACCAGAAGCTCACCTCCCGTTTGTGGGGATGGAGATGGTATTCGTTTTAGATGTTGTAGAATTTATGATTAAGGTTTTCTCTCGCGTCGAGACTTGTAGACTGTAACATCTAAGCGTTACAGATTTTTATTAAGACTTGTGAACTAGACTTTTTGAATGAAGCCATGCCTGTTCTACGTTTCCGATACCTGGCACTCGCTATCATCAGTTTCCGGCTCGTTCTTCGTAGTTTTTTGTAGTATCTGCCCCGCTATTTGCGGGTTGTAACAATTAGCAAAAATGAACTTTTCAGCCACCTCGATAACTTCTCCTGATACCTCCAATTCCCCCCAAGGCAAACATTGCCGCCAGCCGTAGCTGCCGTATTTACCTAGTATAAATTCATAATTACAAATGATAGACAAAGGTGCAACAAGTGGCAGACCTTTCAATTCCTCAAAAGCTGGCGGAAAGATTCTCAACTTATCTTATCAAAATGTTAAAATTACTGATCAAGGCGTTGCCTTAGTTGAAGCTCATGTTCGCAGATTTAATCCAGTTGGTGAAGCTGAGCTAAGAATGGTAGAAAGGTTAAGAAGTATTGCCACTGAAACCCTTGTCCCTGAGCCTGTTGATTTGCGCTTTTATACTCACGAGTTGCGCGAGTATTTGAGGTATAAAAAACTAGGCTATCCAACAGGACAACCAACAAACCCGGACGACGCTTATGAACTATGGAACAACGCTCACACAGCTACCCTTGAAGATTATAAACTAAAAGAAGGATTCGGCGTTTTATTTCATCCTAGCGTAGAGGACTTTTTATGAAAAACCTAACTCAATTAACTCAGCTTGAATTAGTCTTGCTGGAATTAGTAGCTAAAGGTCAAGGAAAATGGAGTTGGTACGAACTCGCCAATGCACTTTCGCGCCGAGATGTACCGCGAGAACCTGACATGATGGTTGTCTTGAAAAAATTAGCCGTTGATGGTTTGGTTAAACGAGATATAGAAACCAATTCACCTCGCGACAGATGGGAATTAACCTCGGTAGGCTCTATTGTACTAACAGATGCAAAAGCAGATAATCAAAGTAGAATTATACGTTATGCTATTGCGATTGAGAGAGCAGAAAGCAATTATTCTGCTTATGTTCCAGATTTACCAGGATGCGTAGCAACAGGTGCAACTATCGAAGAAGCAGAACAGCAAATTAAAGCAGCAATAGTTTTTTATTTAGAACAGTTGCGTCAATCTGGTGCGTCTATTCCCGAAGCTAGGACTTTATGCAAATATGTTGAGGTTTAACATCTTAATTTTATAACTCCTAAGATTATAGGATTTACGCACTGGGGCCAAAGAAACCGGGTTTTTATTTAATTTGTCGGCTGGAACCAAATATTGTCGTCAAAAACCCGGTTTCTGAACTCCCATGCGTCCAAGACTATAGCTGTTTGTGTTATGATATATTGAAAAAGCAGATTTTTACTGACAGGTAAATCGATGTCAACATTAGCATTATCTTTAACCTATACACAACTCCTAGAATTAGTCCAACAACTTCCTAGCGAAAAACAAGCAGAATTGTGCGAATTTTTACTAAAAAGTAAGTGGGGCTGGTTAAGTAACTTTACTAAAGATAGCGAAGCAAACGCACGAATGGCTTGTTGGAAGCGCGGCAAAGATTGGGATACGATGACTGAAGAAGAACGCGAAGAATTTATTGACGATGTTTTACACGAAGCTTAATCATGTTACCTATAGTCGTATTTGATACGAATATTTTAATCTCTGCCACTTTATCGCAGAGAAGTAATCCCTATCGGTGTCTACAACTTGCCAAGGATGGTTTAATACAATCTGTAACTTGCAGAGAAATCCTTGATGAATTTCAAGAAAAACTGCTCTCAAAATTTGACTATTCGCCCCAGGATGCTCAATCAACTACGGATCGGGTACTCGATTATTCTCAGCTAGTGAATATCACCAATAGCCTGAAAGGTATGTGTGCCGATCCTGACGATGATATGGTGCTAGAATGTGGTGTAGTTGCCAATGCAATTTATATTGTGACAGGTGATAAACATTTACTATCTTTGGGCGATTATCAAAGTATTATAATTCTCAAAGCTACAGACTTTCTGGCTAGTATACAAGAGTTCCAAAACTAGAAGCGAACGGCAAATGTTCGATAAAATACGAGGTGAATCGATGCCAACATTAACATTCACATTAACCGATGAGCAAGTAATTGAATTAGCTCAAAAATTACCCGATCGCAAAAAACACGAATTATTAAAACTATTGCTGATGCAGCCTTGGGAATCTTGGGCAAAGTTAACTCATGATGGCCCAGAAAAAGCGCGACAGGCTGCGGCACAAAGGGGAAAAGACTGGGATGGAATGACAGAGGATGAACGGGAAGAATTCATTGATGAATTATTGCATGAGGACTAACTCTTACTCCCCCCCTTAGCAAGGGGGGGCTGGGGGGGGTTAAAATACCAGCAACCCACAATAAAATCCCATACAACAATGACAATACTCTACAACAAAAGCTCAGAAAAATTCAAGCGACAGAAGCTTCGCAGAGAGATGACAGAAGCTGAAAAGCAGCTCTGGAAACGTATCAGAAACAGACAGCTTGAGAATTGTAAATTTCGCAGACAATACAGTGTAGCAGCATTTGTGCTAGATTTCTATTCACCAGAAATCAAGTTAGCACTGGAAGTTGATGGTGACAGTCATTTTGTAGATGGCGCTGTAGAATATGATGCGGAAAGGCAAGAGTTTATTGAGTCGGCAAGGATTAATTTTTTGAGGTTTACTAATGATGATGTTTATCATAATTTGCATGGGGTTTTGGAGGTGATTGTGGAGGGGATTAAATCGTTGAGAACATCGGGTGTTTTACCCCCCCCAGCCCCCCCTTGCTAAGGGGGGGAGCAAGAGTTAGCCCCGAACTTTGGGGGGAGCAAGAGTTAGGAGGGTAGATTAGATTTAATCGTTTATTGCATCTACTCTTTTACCCCCCCCAGCCCCCCCTTGCTAAGGGGGGGAGCAAGAGTTAGCTCTTTGTTAAGGGTTGGTAGCAAGAGTTAGTATTTTACTAAAGGTGGGTGCAAAAGTGTTTATAATCCAAAATTCATAATTCACAATTTATATGAGTTCAAAAGTTACTCTCACCATCACCGCAGGTAATCTCAAAGGCAAAGAATTCACCTTTGATACTCGCACAACTTGCATTATCGGCCGCGCCAAAGATTGTCATCCCAAAATTCCCGACGATGAAAAACATCGCACGATTTCTCGCTATCACTGTTTGCTAGATATCAATCCTCCCGATATCCGCATCCGCGATTTTGGTAGCAAGAATGGCACCTTTGTAAACGGCCAAAAAATTGGTCAGCGAGAAGCTCATCAATCTCCTGAAGAGGCTGCTCAAATTCAATTTCCAGAGTATGACTTGAGAGAGGGAGATGAATTTACACTCAGCGATACTTCTTTTCGTGTTGCTGTTGCTCTTGACTTGGAAATTGTCAAAACAGCCCAGCAACAAAAACCCGCTTCTGTTCCATCAAATCAAGAGAATTTGTGGGAAATGTTGAAAGCTTTTCTGTTCAAAGCTGTGGGGGGTAAAAATAATATTGGGGTTCTGGGTGATTATGTTTTGCTGAAGGAGTTGGGTAGAGGTGGTTTTAGTTTGGTTTATTTGGCGCGACACAAGTTAACTAATGAAGAAGTGGCGCTGAAGGTGATGTTACCAAAGGTGGCGGCGAATCAGCGGGCTGTGAATTGGTTTTTGCGGGAAGTTGATAATACTAAATGTTTGAAGCATCCGAATGTGGTGGGATTTAAAGAGTCGGGTTATGCTGATGATACTTTCTTTTTTACGATGGAATACTGCGAGGGTGGCAGTGTTGTGGATTTGATGCAAAAACGCGGTGTCAGCACTTTGCCGATCGCCGAATCTGTAGGTATTATTACACAAGTCTTAGATGGTTTGACTTATACGCACAATGCGGAAATTCCGAATGTCAGATTGGCTGATGGTAGTTTTGCAAAGGGACGGGGTTTGATTCACCGGGATTTGAAGCCGGGGAATATTTTTCTGGCGAATATTGGAGGGAAACAAGTTGCTAAGATTGGGGATTATGGGTTAGCAAAGGCTTTCGATCAAGCGGGTTTAAGTGGTCAAACTATGACGGGTTCTCAAGTGGGTACGCCGTATTTTATGCCGCGACAGCAAGTGCTTGATTATAAGTACGCGCAACCGGAGGTTGATGTTTGGGCGGTGGCGGCTTGTTTGTATGTGATGATTACGGGGTATGCGCCTCGCAATTTTGTGGGATTAGACCCGTTTCGGGCTGTGTTGGATAATGATGCGGTTCCGATTCGCGATCGCACTTCATCCATCCCTCAACCCCTAGCTACGGTAATCGATCGCGCTTTAATCGACAATCCTGAAATTTATTACAAAAGTGCAGCAGATTTTAAACAAGCTTTATTAAACACTATATAGCAATCCTTGCAGGAGTCGTAAAGTTTTTTACCCCACCCCAACCCTCCCCTTATTAAGGGGAGGGAGTAAGAAATTCACAAATGATTTAGGATTGCTATATCATAAATTACTGATAATAATCCTCCCGATGTCAGTATTGTTAGCAATCCATAATTTGAAAAACCGTGGGTTCAACACTTAGTTCAAACCCAGGCTATGGCATTACAAACGATTAAATTCTCACCGCAAAAGATGCTGCTAATTCCCGTTCTGGTTCCATACCAACGGTAGGCGGCATTGAACGAGTCGCTACCTGCTCAATTAGTCGTAAATGTTGCGGCAACATTTTAGCTAAACTATATCGTTCTAATGCTGTTTGACGAGCCCTGACGCGAACTTCTGCCATGCGGGTAGGATGGTCTAAAACTTCATCAATGCGATCGGCTACTTGTTTTGGCGAGAAGTAATCGACTAACAAACCGTTTTCTCCATCCCGAATCACTTCTCGGACTGGCCCGGTGTCGGAACCGATGACTAAACATCCCGTTGATAGAGATTCAATCATTGACCAAGATAGCACAAAAGGTCTGGTTAAATAAACGTGCACATCTGATGCTTGAATGACTTTTAAGTACAGTCCGTAAGGTAGCGGTCCGACAAAGTGAACTCGCGACAAATCTAGGGGTACTTTTTTGAGCATATAGTCTTTGTAAGACTCGCCATTAGGTAAAGAACGCCCATAACAAACTCTGTCGGAACCAACAACTACGACGTGACAATTGGGGCGGCGTTCTTGTACATAGGCGATGGATTCAATAAACTCTGGAAATCCTCGGTAAGGTTCCATTCCTCGCGATACATAGGTGACAATTTCATCAACGCCGGACAAATCTAAGTTAGGCAAAACCAGTTTAGCACCGGGGTCTGGTTTGAAGTAGTCTGTATCTACGCCGTCGTGAAGTGTGGAGAGTTTTTGTTGTAATTCTGGCGGAAATTGCGATCGCTGCCAATAAGTAGGCGACAAACCCCAATCGCAAGAGTATAAATCCACTAAAATCGGCGCATTCTTAATTCTAATTCTCGCCATATCGTCCACTGTTAAAGGTTCCGCTGGGTCGAAATCTGCGTCGGAACCGATCGCGTGATAAAACCACTCGAAGTAGCATAAAAGTGGCGTATTTGGAAAAGCTTCTTTGACAAACAATGTCGGTCCCCAACCGGAATGACCGCAGATAATATCCGGTACAAAACCATCAGCTTTGAGTTGTTCAGCCATTCTAAATACCGCTTGTCCGTAGATGACAGCACTTTCTAAGGGGCGAACGTATTGGTGAGTCTGGGCGTTGGGTTCTCGGCTGGGTGTAAATGCTGCTTTGCGAACACCGGGAATGTTCCATTCTGGCCGCTCGTTTTTAGTTCCAAAAACTATATCGTTTTTGGGGTCTGCGCCTAACGCCGTGATAATGTGGCGGTATTGGGCCGGGAAGTTTGGATGGAGAAATAATGCTTTCATTTTAGAAGGAAGAAGAAAGAAGGAAGAAGGAAGGAAGAAGGAAGGAAGAAGGAAGAAGGAAGAAGAACCCCCCCTAGCCCCCCCAAGGGGGGAAATTCAGGAAGAAGGAAGAAGGAAGAAGGGAAACGGCATTGGCATTTCCGAATTTTTACATTAGTCCACGGAGGTGGACTTTGTTTGTATAGTCGCGGTTTCAACCGCCGGAACTTACTAATGGCGCTTTGCAGATCCAGACGCAATCGCGTGGTACTGAAGATGTGTTTTTCAGGATGATTTCATAGTTTAAATGGTTGAGAAATTTTTCCATAATTGTATCAGTCATCACTGAAAATGCCGTACCATCTCTGCGTCCTAGCAAGTTTTTATCCCACTCGTTGGTAAATTTTTCCCAGCCTAATTCGCTGAGAATGTTCCCGTGGTGAAAGACGCAAATGCGATCGCCTCGCAGCAGTTTCGGAATGCGAGTTAGGTAGTTGAATATATCCACTGGTTCTACGTGCACCATTGTATCGTAACAAAAGCAGGCATCAGCCGATTCTGGGGCGATACCATCTAATGTTAAACCGTTAAGTTTTACATAGGAAACGCGATCGTCTCCCAAGCGCGATCGGGTTGCTTCCAGCATTTGACTAGAAATGTCAGCACAAATTAGTCGATCGCAATATTTTAGCAGCAACGAACTGGTTTTTCCGCCACCGATGCCAATTTCCAACACCCGATGTTCTTTTTTGATATAAGGCGCAATAAATTCCTGTTCTATCAAAGATTCATATTCTGATAGTGAATTAGCCGCACCAGCACCTTTTCCGATCCATTCATCGCCCAAATAAGCAAGTTCAGGATTATTCTCTTTCCATTCTTGGGCGTAGCTATCCCACGCTCTTTCGTACTCTATTTTAGACGGTATTATTTCCATTGTTTTTGGTTTTTTATGTCTCAGAATACACAAACAAAAATCACTTGATAGTCCTCCCGGCATCTCCATTAAGATTTTTTCAATCTCAAGCAATAACTTGACTATCGTTTCACTCTTGGGATCTCCGTCGGAAAGTTGATAGTGATCTAACAAAGGGTAAAGTTCATGAAGCAACCCTCCACCGGCCGGATTCAAAACTTCCACATCAAAGTAGAATTCTAAAAAGGGCAGTATCAGCTTTGACCGGACTGCTTCCGAAGGGTCTTTCGCGAACACTCTCTCAATACTTGGACTGGCAAATATTTCAGTTGTTCCCGACCTCAGCGTGTAGTGAAAACATTTGTAGATGCGATTAATCAAAGCCTCTTGATTTTGATTATATATATTGTAGCAATCTCCTATGTATTCATTGACAATAAAATATCCATCGGGTTTTAAACATTTGCGAACAATTGACAAACATCTTTCTAGTTCTCTGACATGATGCAGGGAACCTGAGCAAAAAACTAAATCGTATTTCTTACTATCATCAATGGTAAATATATTAAAGTCATCTTGATAAAAATTGATTTCTACTCCGGCTGCTGCGGCATCTTTTCTAGCAATCTCTAAAGAACTTTCGGAAAAATCAAAGGCATCAATTTGAGTAGCCAATCCTAATTTAGCCATTAAAATCTCGTGATTCCCGACACCGCAACCAATAGACAACAGGCGATCGAACCGTTGTTTTTTGAAAAATTTATTAGCTAACCAGCTTAGCCAATAACCATTACCCTTACCACCTGAAAGTCGATGGTTGATAACAGCTTCAATAATCGGATTAGATAACCAGTAACCTTGCTTTCCAATGGCAGCAGTGGGGTTAGTCTCCCAATAAGTTTTAGCCGTTAATCCCTCGGAGGTGTTATCTTCTATAGGCTGGGAATTTGACTGCATACTTTTTCACCCTTTAATTTTCAACAGTTACTTTTTAGTAAAATAGGCTTCTCGAAAAATCTGACCGTAATCTTGAGTCATTTCTTCAAAAGTATTCAATGACTTTAACACATATTTAGCATTTTCTGCTAACCGCTGACGCCAAGCTTTATCCTCCAACAAAGTATGCAATGATGCCGCTAGTTCTTCTGGGCGATCGGGGGTGTAAAATAAACCGTTAATTCCCGGTCTAACTTGTTCTTTAATCCCAAAAACCGGCGTTGTAATAATTGGTAAATCCCACGCCATCGCCTCTAGAATCACCCTGGGAAAACTTTCAATCCGAGAAGTACAAACAAAAATATCGGCGGCCTGGTAATATTTTCCCGTCTCCGAAGTTTCGGGGACAATAGTCACCCTTTGCCGTAATTTTTGTGGCAACTCACCAACCAATTCGGCTAATTTGTTGCTGTAAATACTAGGGCGATCGCCCACAATAAAACACCTAATTTTGTCGTGCCATTCTTCCGCCACCAGCGCCAGCGCCTTGACTAAATCCTGTTGACCTTTTCTTTCACATACTGTTCCCAGCACCAAAATTACCACATCTTCTGGCTCAACACCGAGACTCTTTCTCGCCAATTCAGGATTGTCCGAATTATCCAATCGACTCAAGTCTAAACCATTGTGAATGACTGTAAAATTGTGGTGGCTATTCAGAGGTAAATATCTATCTCGCGTTGCATCCGCCACAAAAATCACCTTGTAAGGAAACCGAAAACACTCTAAAGCTCGTGCCGCAATCTCTGAACCGAACCTGTTAAAATAAGTTTGCCAAGGTTCGCTTTCATGGACGTTCCAGACTGTCGGAATTCCGATTTGCTGCGCCGCATCAACTACAAAGAAATTTTCTAAAGTATTAGCATAAATCGCATCTACTTTGAGTTTCTTAATTTCTTGGCTAAAATTCTCGATCGCCTCATCATAAGCATCACGCTGGTAGATATGTTCCAGAGGATTATCATAAATAATTACCTCAATGCCCTGCTGTTCGTAAGTTTGACGTAGTGGCCCATCGGAAACACAAAAGATGATGGGCTTAATCACACCCAAAGCAGCCAACTTCACGGCGATTTCATATTGATGTAGCGGCGCACCGGTGAAATCAAGGGAATTACTACACATCAACAATTTGACAGGATAAACGCAGTCGTTGGGCTTTCTTTGTACCCTGAGCGAAGTCGAAGGGTTTAATGACCCTTCGACTTCGCTCAGGGGCCGATTTTCCTTCATAAAAACCCGTCGAGGTTGAATCCGAAAATATTCATCTTCTAAAGACAAGTGAGGACTGTAACAACTATCTTTTTTACCCGCATACTTGCGCCGAAATGCTGCTACTTCTGTGGGATTGTCATTAAAACCCCTAGAAGCTCCCTCTTTGTGTAACAGTTCCGCATCGGGACAATATACGCAGCGATAGCCATTTTCTAACAATCGGTATCCGTAATCGGCATCATTGTAAGCAACAGCAAAATTAGCCTCATCAAAACCGCCCAATTCTAAGAACAATTGACGGGGAGTTAGCATACAAGCAGCAGTCACCGCCGAGTAATTTCGCGTCACCATCGCCTGAGAAAGATAGCCTCGATTATCGCTACTCATCAACTTAAAAGCGTGACCAGCTAAACCATGATGGAGCCCATGAATGATGCCCGCGTGCTGAATTCTATTATCGGGATATAACAGTCTCGCGCCGACAGCACCCACCTTGGCAATTTGTGCGTATCCCACCATCTGACTCAGCCAGCGCGGGTTGATTATCTCAGTATCATTGTTCAAAAACAAGATATATTGGCTGTCACATTGTTCGACAGCGCGGTTGTTAATTGCTGCATAACTAAACCTTCCTTGCTGATTTTTGATGGGCAAAACTTGGCATTTTAAGTTTTTGAAATATTCCAGGGCTTTGGGGTCGTCGCTTTCGTTATCGATGACGAGAATTTGATAATTTTTGTAAGTGGTAGCCTCCAGAGAATCCAGACAGGATTTAAGCAATTCTTGCTGATTTTTAGTGGGAATAATAATTGTCACCGACGGCCCGGTATCGGGGAAGTTTTGAGCAAAAATTCCCAAATTTTCTTTGATTGCCCAGGTGTGCTGAGCAACTTCTCCTTGGATTTGTTGGCGGTTTAATGCGTCTTGAATTGCTTTTTGACCTGCTGAAAAACTGGCTGGTTTCGCGGCTCCCGATATGGCGGTAGAGCCTGGGGCGGTGCGCCAGTGATATAATACCAGTGGCAGATGGGCGACGTGGCGAGAAATTTCCGTTGCTCTCAAGGCAAAATCGTAATCTTGGGAGCCTTCAAAACCTAATCGCATACCCCCTACTTGTTCAACAATCTGCTTTCTGACGGCGCACAAATGACCTAGATACATATAGGAAAGTAGCAATTCTGGCGACCATTCGGGTTTGAATTGTGGCGAAAATCGGCTGCCTTTGGTGTCAATTTTATCGTCGTCGGAGTAGAGAAAATCTGTGGTGGGATTGGTGGCAAAATATAAGGCAACTTCTCCTAATGCGTCGAGAGTTAGTTCGTCGTCGTTGTCCAAAAATACGATGATTTCACCTGTGGCGATGGCTAGGGCGCTGTTGGTGGCTGCGCTGATGTTGCCGTTTTCTTGCCGAAAGGTAAGCTGAATTCGAGTGTCTTTTGTTGCCCAGTTTTTTAAAGTTTCAATGACTGTTAAATCGGTGCTGCAATCGTCGGCAATACAAAGTTCCCAGTTTTGATAAACTTGATTGCACACGCTGCCGATCGCACTTGACAAAAATTCTACTTCCGGGTTGTAAACTGGCATTACCACCGAAATTTTTGGCAGTGGTGCCTGACAAGATTCTAAACGAGAAATCAAGTAACTGCGCGATCGCTCATTCCACTGATTCACCGACAGCCAAGCATCATACCTATCAATGGGTTGCGGCACAACAAAACCCGCAGGTGGTAGCAATTCCCCTGGCGCAATAAACTGTTGTTGCTGGCTATAAATCTTGGCAAACTGACGCACCACCGACAGTATTTCCCAAGGCATCGGTATAATTCTACCGAGACGTTGTTTTCTTTCCTTCGCCCGTTGCCGAATTGCCTCTATAAACCTCGACAATTCCTCAAATTTATCAGCACTTCTGCGCCAGATATCATAAGGTTGAACCTTCAATATTTGCGACGCTTGAAAAGATAAAATTTCTCCAGTTTCTAACTCTGCGTCTAAAGAAACCAGCCATTCTCCCACCGGCACATTCACCAGGGCTTCAAACCCACTTTCGGAACTATTCACCCATTCGGGAAACACTTCACCGACATCTTTTCGTCGCAAACCATAGGCGCATTCTACAGAAGTATCACCACAGACAAGGGTTAATTTAACTATTTTGCGATCGTGGTGACAACACCAACCGGCAAACAAAACCTGACCAGGCCGCTGTTCCCAAACTATGGGCGTATCAAAGGATGCTTGAATTGTGGAAACAAACAGCGGATAAACTGACAAAAGATGCCATTTACCCTTAGTATCTTGCACTTCCAACAGCACTTCGTGCCGTCCCGGTGGAACGGATAATTCAATTCTAAAACCTGAATTTTTAGCTGCAATAATATTAGAGTGAGCTTCCGCTACATCACTTCTTTGTATGCCACAAAAACCTGTAAAAATTGTATTTTTAATTTTTGCTCGCACCGATTTAATACTAAATTGACTGTGAAAAGCCCAGCCACTGATTACTAAATCAGAATCGTAAATATGCAAATTGTTTGCACCGTCTATCGAAAAAATAAATCTCGGAAAAAAATCGCGAACTTGGCGTTTTATTTCTAAAATATTTTCTCCGATTCTCCACCAAATAGAAGATTTTATCTGGGCAAGTTCCCGGTGAAGTGGTTCAATTTCTTGGCGCGATTTTTCGAGGTTGATGACCGAACTTCTGAGGTTTTCCTGAATTTCTCTGGTTTCGGTTTCTAGTCGGAGAAACTTCGCTGCTTTCTTCTTTAATTCTAATTCTTTTTCTTCTATTTCTACCTGTTTTTCTCCCAATTCTGATTCTAAAGTTAGCACTTTTTCTAAGGCTATTTTAAATTTAGATTCTTTGCCTGCTAACTGTACTTGAGTTTGCCCTAATTCTGTTTCCAATTCTAGGAGTTTGGCTAAAGCTTCTTGAAATTGCGATTCTTTGCCTGCTAATTGTACTTGAGTTTGCCCTAATTCTGTTTCCAATTCTAGGAGTTTGGCTAAAGCTTCTTGAAATTGCGATTCTTTGCCTGCTAATTGTACTTGAGTTTGTCCTAATTCTGTTTCTAATTTCAAGAGCTTTTTTAAAGCGTCTTCAAATTGGGATTCTTTGCCGACTAACTGTACTTGAGTTTGCCCTAATTCTGTTTCTAATCCCAAGACTTTTGTCTGAGCTTTTTGAAATTCTTCTTGCCATTTTTTGACTTCAGAGGTGCTGGTTTTTTGCTGTTTTTCCAGTAAGCGAATTTTTAGCCAATCTTGGAGTTGTCCCACAGCAGGTGTGGGTAAACTGATGATTGTATCTGGGGATAAACTGGTCTTGCTGCTTAAATCTTGGGCTTGGGATTCTAAGATTTGATAAATTTCTACTGCTTTGGGAAAATACTGTTCGATCAGGCTATGTCTGTGGCTATTTTCGAGGTCGTTGACTAATAGAGATTTGTCAAAATTGTCGGTGGGGATGGTGCCTAAATTAACCTTAAATTTTTGATTGACTTGATTGATGAAAAATTCGGGATGATTCCCGATCGGGTAAACGTTGGCTAGCAGACAGCGATCGGGAAAACGTTCGTAAAGTTCTAAAACTTGCTGATTGTAGTGAATCCACATTTTTACTGCCATTTCGGGATTGTTCAGCAAGCTGACATCGGTGCCACGACGGTACAGGGAATCGACGACTTCCCAGGGCGATCGATAAACGCAGATAAAATTAGCTTCGGGTAGCAGATTTAACCAAAAATTACTGAAAAGTGCTGTACGCGGGTCTTTCCAGCCCCAGTGTTTGTCTGTTTGTTGATTTTCGGCAATTAATTTTTGGGCGATTTCTACAAATTTGGCTGCTACGGGAATCGTTTTTTCCGAGGTGCAGCCGAGTTCATCTATGCCCTGCGATCGCAAAACACTTTTGTGAAACTCCACAAAATCCACATTCTCAAAATGACCCTTAATATTTCCATCGGCAGGCCCGACTAACTTTTTACCAATATCAACTCCGACTTTCTGAAACAAAGAAGCTGTCAAAGAAGTACCGGAACGGTGCATTCCAGTTACAATAAAAACCGAAGATTTGCTGTCATTATTTATATTCACGTTTTCTCTCCCTCGCCCTAATTCCCAAACCTATTAATTTTATTCTACCTTTGTTTACTCTCCGGCTAAGCCTAGGGCGCGCCTGACTTGAAACCAAGCCGATCTGAGTCTCCAAAATTTGCTGCTTTCCATTGCTAGAATCCGATTATGCGATCGCTCAAATTCTGCTTTGACATAATTTAGCGATTTTTCTGTTTCTTCTAACTGCCCTTTCACAGATAGTAAATGAACTTCTGTCAGCTCAAAAATCCTTTTAACCTCAACCAATTTAGCTTCAGTTTCTTGCAGCTTAGCTTCAGTTTCTTGTAACTTAGCTTCAGTTTCATGCCCCTGGTTTTTAGTAGAAGTTAATTCATTTTTAGTTTGCTCTAATTCTATTTTAGCAGCAGCCAACTGACTTTCAACCAAGTTAATTTTGTGATGGGTAGAACTCAACAAAGACTGCGATAACTTCTGGCTGACCAGGGATTGAACTGTGCAATTTTCAATAATCAATTTCCCGCCACAGTTATTAATCAATTTCACCGTTAATACATCCTGGGAAGAAATAGTATCTTTCCCTAAATAACAGTTCCAGCCAGACTGCAAGATTGCATCTTTCTGAAAATGTTGCTCCAGATCCATGCGGTCGTAAAAAGGCTCTGTTTTCTGGACAAGCTTACCATTTACCAACACTTGAACCTCATCAATTCTCCCATCCTGATTGACATCTACAGCCCACCCTTCCAAATATAAACTACCCTTTTTGGTAAAAGTAGCAACATCAACATATCCCTCCGGATGATGATTGAATTGCCAGTTATAAAAATCTTTAACCAGGTGATTTGTCACAATATACAAATCCTGAAATCTACATAGACCTTTTTCTATGCGATGCACAAATGCTTTGCCATCACTGACGCGATGCACAATTTCTCGGACAAAATTTTCAGTTACATAAGTTGTGCCGTATTCTTGCTTATTCAAGGACTCAATTTCGCTGTTGGGGCTGAACAAAAGACCTGTGGCTGGCATTTCTGTACCAGGTGCCCGCAAACACTCATCGTGAACGCTAAACATCAAAATGCCCTTAGGATTCAACAAATTATACAAATTTTGCAACCAGCCACCAAAGGTTCTTTCTGGCATATGGCTGAAAAAAGAATTAGCGACAATGCAGTCAAACTTTTGGTCAGTTAGATAATTTTCGGGATTTCCCGTAGAGACAATACCATTAACACCGAAGTATTCTGTTTGAAATTTGACAGCCTGGGTAGAGATGTCAGACACCCAAACTCGTTCCGGTGGCATTTCCTGAATCAAAAAGCGGGTAAAGCGACCGTAACCGCAGGCGAAGTCGAGAAAAGATGGCACATTTTCAAAATCGCCAAAATGCCAATCTACAACTTGTTTAACTGTATCCATAATCCGACGACCGAGGGAATAATAGCGCACCAAAGCCCGATCGCTGTCATTTTTTACATTCCTCAGAGCAAACAAATACATTTCATCGTCTGCGCAAATATTCTGTTTAAAATGTTCGGGAAACTTAGCTTGCTCTTCAATTAATGCTTTAATAACAGAATTTTCTACCATATCTAGATTAATGTTGCTCATTATTTCCACAAAAATTATCTGATGACCTCGCTTGACGCTTCTGTTACCATTGAATCAGAATTGACAACAGTTAAACACGGTTCAATCAGCAAGTCAACAATACCGTTCCCACAGGATTCAGTACAAGACTGAACTCTAAACATGGCCACATCTACACAGCGATCGAGATAAGTCAAATCTTCATCTACCGTTCCCACCACCCCGGCATTCAAAAAATAAACCCCAGGATTTAGCAAACATTTAAATTGAAATTTGACTACAATTGTCGTTCCTGCTTCCACATACTTAATTGACTTGCTAGAAGCCTTCAAAGAAGCACCAGCCAACTCAAAGCCACTAATGGTTTTAATTAACATTCCAAACCTCACTTTGGAAGTAGACTTCGAGAAAGTGACAGAGTAAGTGTAAATATAATCTTGACGACCAATCAAGTGATTTACCACATTTCCCTTCAGGGTAGTGATGCAGGGATTGATAATGGAAGCTCCCCTAGACGGATACCTCACCGTATTCGAGGGTATCATACCTGGATCGTAATACTCTTCGTAATAGTCCTTGAATTCAGGGAGGGATGGCTCTTGTTTGATTTCTCCAGTTGTGCTTTCTGTGGTGACATCCTGAAGGTCTTCTTCCGCTTCCTGCTTGGTCAGTTTATTCAATACTCGAATATCTTCCTTTAACCCCAAAACTTGATCTGGATCGGCATAAATCAATTTTTGATACTTAGATATGACCACCTTGGGCGTGTGAGCTAGGAGTAATTCCCCGCTATCCATTAAAATTGCCGAAGTACAAAGTTGCACCACAGAAGTAGCTGCGTGAGAAACAAATAAAATCGTTCCCCCACTTTCCTGAATTGACTGTAAGCGAGCAAAACACTTACGCTGAAAAGCTTCGTCACCGACAGAAAGTGCTTCATCCACCACCAAAATATTGGGCTCTACGCTAGTGGCGACAGCGAAAGCCAGCCGGACAAACATACCGCTAGAATAGGTCTTGACTGGCTGTTCGATGAAATCTCCAATATCAGCAAAAGCTGCTATTTCATCAAATTTTTCTTCGGTTTCTTTTTGATTGAATCCCAGGATTTGAGCGTTGAAAAATACATTTTGCCGTCCGGTAAATTCTGGGTTAAAACCACTGCCGAGTTCCAACAAAGCTGAGACTCGCCCTTTAACTTCGACGCTACCTGCGGTTGGTGTTAGGGTCCCCACAATTATTTGCAGGAGGGTGCTTTTTCCCGAACCGTTGCGACCGACAATTCCTAGAGTTTGTCCCTGAGAAATTTCCAGATTGATGTCTTGTAGTGCCCAAAATTCGTCAGCAAGTTTTTTGCTGGGATAAATTATTTCCTTTAAGCGGTCTCCAGGGCGATCGTACCGTTTAAAACATTTGGAAACATTTTTGAGTGAAATTACAGTTTCTGTCATTCGATTTTAGATGTTAGATTTTAGATTTTAGATTGACTTTAGATCTAAAACAAATTTACAGTACCCTATCTAAAACCAATTTACAGCACGTCAGCAAAAGCCGGACGCAAACGTCGGTAAACAATTAAACCTCCACAAAATATAGCAGCAGAAATTAGTGTGGCTACACCCCATTCGCCCCAGTGTTTCACTTCTCCAAGCAGTATGAGGTCGCGGTAAACTTCTGAAATTGCTGCCATGGGATTCAACCAAAAGATCAATCCACGCCACTGTTCGGGAATCACTGATGCTGGATAGACGATCGGCGTCAAATAAAACCAAAAATTTAGAATAACACCTAAAGTCTGAGGAATATCTCGCAAAAATACCGTCAAGCCTGCGGTCAAATATCCCAAGCCGGCAGTTAACAGCAACTGAGGCATCCAAACCAGGGGCAGCAAGCACAGTGTAGCGTTGAGCTTTTGCGATGATATTGCTACTATGACAATCAAAGCTGCTAGACCGAGAGAGCTTTCAATAAAGGCTGTCAAAATGGGTACTAGCGGCAGTAAACCGAGGGGAAATACCACTTTTTTCACTAAATTTGGCTGCCCTACTACGGATACTGCCGACTTAATCAAACCACTGGTAAAGGCACTCCAAGGCAGTAAACCTGCAAACAGCCAGACTCCAAAGGTAATGTCGCTGTTTTCTGGGAAGCCTGCAAGGTTGAGTTTTACCTTGAGGACAATGGAAAACACGTAAGTATAAATCAGCAATTGTGATAGCTGATTCAGCAAAGGCCACAAATTGCCCAGAATTGAGCCTTTGTATTGAGATTCTAAATCGCGGCGCACTAATGTTGCCAGCAAATTGAGCTTCGCCCGTCGCCCGTGGCTAACCGTTCGGGCTTTGTGGGCAAATCCTTTGACCGATCTCAGCAATTTTTTTGCCCTCGTTCGCTACCTTCACACCTAAATCAACTCAAGCTGCTTGATAGCAGCTTTTGTTAAACCGCAATTATTCCACAGCCTCGCTACTTTGATCAAGGGTTTGTGGGCTAGCTGCACCCAGAGGAATTGTTTGTCAACTACCCATCATCAAGCGGAGTACCGCTATGATGTGGGCTTGTATCAGGACTCCTGCTGTCTTAGTTGAAGCCAGAAGGCACTTATGGGCTGTTGATTAGCCGATCGCCTCGCTGAGTGCCGAACCGATCGCGGCTTTTTGCTCCCCATCATAGCCCCAGCGATCGAAAAACTGTTCATATTCCCCTTGTCCAGTCCGCAAATTTTCTAGCATTTGCTCCGCTAGAGTTTGACAAGCAGGTATTTGCAGAGTTTGAATTAGATGGCGCGATCGCCCTTGTACTCTCTGTGAACCCGCGGCCATTTCCGGCTTGTGATGGCGCGAGTGATAGACAACCATGGCCGCCGACATCGCCAGATTTTTGACATTTCCGGCAGCAGTTCTGCTACGATCTCAGGAGCCTCGCGCAGTGCATCCAGCACTCCAGGAGACGGTTCATCTGCAAGGTGTCGATCGTCCGTCAGATAGGTGACAAAAAACCCTCTAGCGCCGTTGTGTGTGTTCACCAGAGAAGCCACTGCTTGCTGAATCTGGGCCTGTGAAAGTCTATCGGCTTCAATTTCTGACAATAAAGATTGAGTCAGCGCGATCGCCCCTTCAAAAGTTATATTTTCCGATGCTAATAAATCAGACGGTCTACTCATAGCCAACTCAATAATTCTCAAGACTATTTTAATAATTGTAAACAATTTCCCCAGTTCGCTCGCAGATTAATATGGCAATTATCTCCTCCAAACAACAGCCTCCAGATCCAAATCTACCCGAACACATTGCCGCAGCCACCCCCAAAAAAACCAAAAATAAAGCTGTAAAACCCCAGACAGAATCGCTGGTAGAACCCCAAGAACTAGCCGACGAAACCAACAGCAAACAAGACGATAAAATCCGACCTCAGCGATTAGCTGAATACATCGGACAGAAAGACTTGAGAGAAGTTTTGGCGATCGCAATTCAAGCAGCCAAATCCCGAAACGAACCAATGGATCACCTGTTACTGTATGGGCCGCCAGGGTTAGGTAAAACCACAATGTCGCTAATTTTAGCAGCAGAAATGGAAGTTGAATGCAAAATCACCACAGCCCCAGCCCTAGAAAAACCCCGCGATATTGTCGGATTGTTAGTCAACCTCAAAGCAGGAGACGTGCTGTTTATCGACGAAATTCACCGCTTATCAAAAGTAACAGAAGAAATCCTCTATCCAGCGATGGAAGATTGCCGCTTAGATATTACTATTGGTCAAGGCAAAAGTGCCAAAATTCGCAGTATTCCCCTCAAACCGTTTACCTTAGTAGGAGCAACCACAAAAGTTGGGTCGCTAACAGCTCCCTTGCGCGATCGCTTCGGACTGATCCAAAGATTACGCTACTACGAAATAGACGAACTCAGTTTAATTGTCCAAAGAAGTGCCCAAGTTCTCGACACTCCCATGACAGCAGAAGGAGCCACAGAAATTGCCCGCCGAGCTCGTGGCACACCCCGCATTGCTAACCGATTGTTGCGGCGAGTTAGAGACTATAGTGAAGTCAAACAATTAAAGCCGATCACCGCCGAAGTTGCATCGGTTGCCCTAGAATTATTCAATGTCGATCCGCTAGGTTTGGATTGGACCGATCGGTGTCTGTTGACAGCAATGATTGAAAACTTTAATGGTGGTCCAGTGGGTTTAGAAACCCTGGCAGCTTCCACAGGAGAGGATACTCAAACGATTGAGGATGTGTACGAACCTTATTTGATGCAAATTGGATTTTTGCAAAGAACAAGTAGGGGAAGAATTGCCACGGTTGCTGCTTACAAACACCTGGGTTTACTTTAATGGGGGATTGGGGATTGGGCATTGCACTGGGAACCCAGATCCAGAGGCTCTGCCTCGATGGTATGGTTAAAGGCGAGGCAGAGCCTCTGGATCTGCGTCCCTAGGCAGAGCCTAGGGACGAGGGATAACAAACAACAAATAACCAATAACAAACAACCAATAACCAATAACCAATAACCAATAACTAATAACCAATAACCAATAACAAACAACCAATAACAAATAACCAATAACCAATAACCAATAACAAACAACCAATAACAAATAACCAATAACCAATAACAAATTCCCCATGTTACTATCCCTGAGAATCGAAAACTTTGCCTTGATTGACTGTCTAGACCTAGAATTTGGCCCTAGTTTGAACGTATTTACAGGGGAAACAGGGGCTGGGAAATCGATTATCCTAGATGCGATCGATGCAGTCTTGGGTGGAAAAGTCGATCGCCGAGTGATTCGCACAGGAGCAGCGCGGGCCATATTAGAAGCTACTTTTGAATTGGACAAAGCTGCGGCATTGTGGCTGGGCGAGCAAGAAATTGAACCCATTGATGGGAATTTAGCGGTTTGCAGCCGGGAAATTATGGCCTCTAGCGGTACTCTGCGGACGAGATCGCGTTTGAACGGAATTTTGGTCAACCGCCCCTTGATGGAGCAACTGCGCGATCGACTGGTGGAAATTACTGCTCAAGGCCAAACCGTCCAACTAGGACTAGAAACCCTCCAGCGAGAATGGCTAGATCTCTATGGTGGTAAAACTATTTTGCAAGGGCGATCGAATGTCACCGCAGCATGGCTTGTCGCCAGCGAAGCCAAAACCGCCCTCAACCGCAGACGTCAGTCAGAACAGCAGCGCCTGCAAAGACTTGATTTATTAGAATACCAAGTCCGAGAGCTTGGCCAAGCCCATATCGAAGACGCGGCTGAATTGGAAAACCTCGAACAAGAATCAATCAGGCTTAGTCACGTTGTGGAGTTGCAGCAACAAAGTTACCAAGTTCATCAAGCTCTTTATCAAAATGACACTGATGCCGCCTCTGCTGCTGACTTGTTGAGCAAAGCTGAGGCAACTTTAAGCGACATGGCCGTCTACGATGTTCAGTTGCAACCAATTCTAGAAATGGTCAGCGATGCTCTAGCTCAAGCTACAGAAGCCAGCCGCCAAATTAGCAGCTACGGCGAACAATTAGAAGCAGATCCGCAAAGGCTTGAAGAAGTAGAAGAGCGAATTCAGGAACTTAAACAAATATGTCGCAAATATGGCCCGCTTAAAGAAGCGATCGCCTATTATCAAACCATCCAAAACGAACTAAATGAACTTTTAGCAGGAGGCGAGTCTATGGAGGCATTAGAACTCGCCTATCAAGCCTCTATCGAGCAATTAAAGGATGCTTGCAGCCACCTCAGCGCCCTGCGACGGGAAACGGCTCGGAAACTAGAAGCTGATTTAGTGGCAGAACTCAAGCCCTTAGCCATGGAAAAAGTACAATTTCAAGTGGAAATTGCAGCAGTTACCCCAACAGCAAATGGTGCCGATCGCATCGCGTTTTGTTTCAGCCCGAATCCAGGGGAACCTCTGCAACCCCTAGGTGCGATCGCCTCTGGGGGAGAAATGAGTCGCTTTTTGCTCGCTATCAAAGCTTGTTTTTCCCAAATCGAAGGTGCTAGCACTCTGGTATTTGATGAAATTGATGCCGGGGTGTCTGGGAGAGTGGCTGGGGCGATCGCCAAAAAACTCCATCAACTTTCGGAAAAACACCAAGTCCTTTGTGTGACACACCAACCTTTGATTGCTGCCATGGCGGACTGTCACTTTCGTGTCAACAAACAGACGATCGCCTCTGAAACAGGCATAAAGGAAGATCTAGGCAACCCTGAATCATCGGAACGTACAGTGGTGCGTGTTGTGGCCCTCAACAGCCAGCAGCGACGGGAAGAACTGGCTCAACTTGCTAGTGGGCGATCGGAAACAGAAGCCATCGCTTTTGCTGAATCTCTCCTAGCTCAGGCCGCTTCTTTGCGCCAGATTCATTCTCAAAAAACTCAAGCTGACCAGAATTATTGTTAAGATTTAACCACTAAACAGGGTATTTATGTCACAGTTAGCTGTGACAGTCGATGGTAAGCAGACATTAGTGTCACAATTGTACCAGTCTCAACAACTGTTTTAGTTGCCAAGTTGACAGAAATTCTATCTAGAAACCACAATTGTAGAGATGAGCACACATAATTACTTAGTAGTGGTGTCAGAATGGCGACTAGGCAAACTTTAGTCCGCATCCATCGACCCCCTGACAGCCACTTCTATATTTATTTACAAGAGATTGCAGTCTGTCCAGGCGATCGGACTCTCTAAGTCACCGAATCTAGTTACACTTAGTAAACCTAATGTCAAAATCCAATACTATACCATTTAAAAAAGATTCGCGACCTCTGACAACCGTGGACTGATGGCCACAGCGCTCTCAATCTCCCACGTTTCTGTCCCAAACGGCCCTTCCTTGCCATCGGTAGGAAGTTCTGTAAACTGGGAAATAGTTTGACAAATACTTTTACTCAACTCTTGTGCAACGATCCGGGCGATCGACTTGCCAGATCTGGTACCTGAGAGACCAAACCTTAAACTTAAGCTTCTCTAAAGGTCTATGAATTATTCTGCATCTTCCAATCTGTCATCCCTAGGTAATGTGACTATAGATGTCACTCCTATCACTGAAAATCATCAGGAACAGCCCTCTCACTATCCCTCTAGCAGTGGTCAAATCGTCACAACCCAAGGAAACTTCTCCAGTTTCCTCGCACCCCTAAACAAGGATAGTTTTAAAGGAGTTGCCAAGGACGTAGAGAACAAACTGAAGGTTGTCAATCAAACCTTGGGAATGCTCGACAACCTCTTAGACAGCCAAGGGTTTGACGCTATTCTTAACGAAATGTTGCAGTCGATTACCCTCAAAACCGGAGAATTGCTCAATGCCGATCGCAGCACTATATTTTTATTAGATGACGAAAAAAATGAACTCTGGGCAAGGGTTGCCAAAGATGAACATGGCAACAACCTAGAACTCAGATTTCCCGCCAATGTGGGCATTGCTGGAGAAGTCGCCACCGGCAGAAAAGGGGTGAATATTCCCTATGATTTTTACAACGACCCGCGATCGACTAACGCCAAAAAAACAGACGAAAAAACAGGATATCGCACCTATACAATGCTGACGATGCCTCTGATCAATGAAGACACACAAGAGTTAGTAGCAGTCGTTCAACTCATTAATAAACTCAAGGCAGATCATCATAATTACGACCATTTAGACGTACAGATAGATAGGCAAGGATTTACCCAAGAAGACGAACAAATATTTAGAGAATTTGCCCCATCCATTCGCCTAATTTTAGAATCTTCTAAATCTTTCTACGCAGCAACTCAAAGGCAGCGGGCAGCGACAGCGCTGATGAACGCCGTCAACGCTCTTTCTCAAAGCAGTCTAGACTTAGAAGATACTCTCAAACGGGTGATGGATCAGGCTCAAGAACTGATGCAAGCCGATCGCAGCACCCTGTGGCTAATTGACGAAGATAGAGATCAACTATGGACAAAAATCCCGATCGCAGGTCAACTTCAAGAACTTCGCATACCCAGAACCGCAGGTTTTGCAGGTATTGTCGCCCAATCCAGTGAACCGCTACTAATTTCCTTTGACGTATATAACGACTCCCGCGCCGAAACTTCCAAAGAAACAGACAAAAAAACTGGCTACCGCACTTGCAGTATGCTCTGTATGCCAGTATTTAATGCCGACCACAAATTGATTGGAGTCACCCAGTTAATTAACAAAAAAAAACAAGGAGAATACCCCCCATACAATCCAGAAAACTGGCCTGAAGCCCCGGAACAATGGCGAGCTAGTTTCAATCGCAACGACATGGAATTTATGAAAGCGTTTAATATCCAAGCAGGAGTAGCCCTGCAAAACGCCAAACTATTTGCCGAAGTCAAACAGCAAGAACAAAGACAAAAAGATATGCTGCACGCCCTGACAAACGGCGTCATATCTACAGACCAAAAAGGCCATATAGTCGCTACGAATCCCAGTGCCAAAAAATTGCTTGGCGTTAGCGATGCCCGCTTGGCAGAAGGTCAATCTTTGCGCGATCTAATTAACTTGGAAAAAGGTGATTTTGCCAAGTGGTTCGATCTGGCATTGCACCCTACAGACGACAAACACCGCCAGCAGTATTACCCTGACCAAGTATTGATTGCCTCCGCAGGAGAACAGCAGAGCATAAATTTGTCGATCAATTCCATGACAGATGCTACTGACCCTAAAAAAGTTAACGGAGCATTAGTTGTGATGGAAGATATCAGCAGCGCTAAGCAAGTCAAAAACTTGATGTACCGCTACATGACCCCAGAAGTAGCCGAAGCGCTGCTGGCTTCAGGAGATACAGGATTGGGAGGAAAGCGCAAGCACGTTTCGGTGCTGTTCTCCGATATTCGCAGCTACACCACACTTACGGAAAAATTGCAAGCCGAAGAAGTGGTAGTGATGCTCAACAAATATTTTGAAGTGATGGTAGATTCCGTATTCAACTACGGAGGTACTCTCGACAAATACATCGGCGACGCTCTGATGGCAGTTTTTGGATCTCCAGCTCCCCTAGAAGATCATGCCTGGTGCGCCATGCAAGCGGCAGTGGAAATGCGGGCAAAATTGAAGGAATTTAATCAAGAGCGAATTGATAATCGCGAGTTACCGATCAGTATCGGTATGGGCATCCATTCCGACGAAGTTGTCAGCGGTAACATCGGCTCCAGCAGACGGATGGAACTAACTTCCATTGGAGATGGGGTGAATCTCGCCTCTCGCTTAGAAGGGGCCAGCAAGCAGTACGGCACTGACTTAATCATTAGTGACAACACCTACAAAGAATACAAAGAGCGACTGTACGTACGGGAACTAGATTTCATTACTGTTAAAGGCAAAAGCGAACCCGTCATCGTTTACGAACTTGTCGCTATCAAGCCCACTTACTCCTCCGTTGGTATGGCGCTGACTGAAACAGAGAAAAAAATTGTAGAACACTATAACGCAGGACGCGAATTTTACAAGCAACCTGTTACTCAAAGACTAGATAAGGGTGAGGTGGAGAAAATATTAAAAGATGTGGCGAAAATGCCAGAAACAGAACTCAAACAACTCTCCTACAATGTCGATATACAGTTAGAACGTGAACTGAAAAAATTGTTATATCAACTAAAAAAAGAGCCTGAGTACGATGTAACAAATCAGTCACCAGCCCATAAAATATTCGAGTCAGAAATTAAACTCCTGAAATGGGAAGGTATCAAAAACCTCTCGGAAGATGAAGCCAGACTCTTGATAAAATCTAAGATCGGAGAGTTATTACCAGACGAAATTAAGGAATTGCAAGAGGGCGATGTCAAAAAGATTTTGGAAGCAGATATCAAAGACCCCTCAAATCGAAAAATCAAGCGCCTGAAATCCTCACATATCAGACAGTTATTGCAGGCGAAAATTAAAAGCCGGGCCGAAGAAGCAGTAGCAGAAAGGTTAGATGAGGAATTTGTGGAAAATCTGACCCTTGATGGAGTGAAAAAGGTACTGAGCGAAGTTAAGACAATGTTAGAACCGAAAGCTAAGAAATCTTTTAGACAGGCACTGGGCGAATTTAAGGAGGTTTTGATCCTCGATCCCAAAAACAAGGCGGCTAAATTGCACGTCGAACGCTGTCTGCTATTTCAGCACCAATTCTCAGACGTACTCAACTGGGATGGGGTGTGGAACCTCACAGAAAAATAGGACTCCCCCGCCCTAAGTCCTGGGGTAAATGCTGCACCAGCGCCCCTCTGGCTGGCGGCCGCGGCGAACCCGGAACCTTAATATCCGAGGGAGCATCCTGATTTTGTAATGGCCATGGCATGACCGCAGACAATTTATTAGTGATAACCAGAAATTTACAGCGGTCATGCTATGGCCCCTACGAATCTATTTGCCAAACACAGATGCACCCATATCCGATTGGGGTGTCAAACCGCAAATTAATTTATTGACAAAACTACCCATAGCTGAATGTTTGGGGAGTTTTTATCCTGCCAAGCTTTTTCTAACATCACTGAGACGGTGATTTTAAATCTGCTCCAACAGGTATGATTGTTGTATGAAAGATGCTGAAAACCACAGCTACTTAATGTTCTGGTCTTATTATGGAAAACTACTAGCGTCAGTTATGAATAATTGGAATTCGCAGTCGGGAGATATTGAGTGGGTAGATCAGGTTTACCAACTATTGCTAGAGATTGCTCGGAACTCCTTGTCCGATATCCCCAGAATGCCGCCAAACATTACCCAAAAGGCTCTACCTCTGATACAGAAGGTACAAAGCATTCAGCAAAGACGAGATGGACAAGTTTTCAAATCCGGTTCCTTTTCCGTAAACGATCGCGAATGGGTCGATCAAGTCTGTCAACTACTGGTGGAACTGACAGGCGCTTCTTTGTCGGAACGACCTAAAATGCCGGAAAACCTGGCCGGTAGAGCTTTAACCCTGGCAGACAAGGCGCAAAATATCAAAGAAATCATCGAAGAGAATGCTTCCCTTGCCCCAGCAGATGATGAGGAACCCTTACCGTCTCCAGAGGCGCTGCTGAATCTCTTGCACCACAGTTTAAAAAATCAGCGTGCTAAAAGCTACAAGCCCGATGCTCCCGAATGGCAGCAAGTCTTGAGCCTGCTCGATGTAATCCAGTCAATGTACAAGGAAATTCAACGTTAGATTGAATCTTTAATCAGGGTGTGCCTGATTTTGTGTCGATCGCGTTATCTCGTGGGTCAGCGCCAAAAAATCAATCCGAGGCGATCGCCATCCTCCGCTTTATATCAATCTTATGCAGCCGTTGGGCCCGATCGCTCCTAAAATGCTATGAAAGGGGTTTGACAAATAGCAAAACCCGGATCATCTGTTAACTTGGAGATATTATTGTGGACTTATCGCTAATTCCGGCACAGCCGAAACCAGGACTGCTCAATGTCCTGATCGAAATTACTGCCGGTAGCAAAAACAAGTACGAATTTGATAAAGACTTACAAGCCTTTGCTCTAGATCGGGTGCTCTCTTCCTCAGTCCAATATCCATGCGACTATGGCTTCATACCTAATACCTTAGCTGACGATGGCGACCCCCTCGACGGCATGGTGATGATGGACGAGCCCACATTTCCGGGGTGCGTGATTGCAGCCCGTCCCATCGGAATGCTAGAAATGATCGATGGAGGCGATCGGGACGAAAAACTATTGTGCGTTCCCGACAAAGACCCACGCTACGCTCACTATAAGTCCCTCAAAGACGTAGCACCCCATCGCTTGGATGAAATAGCCGAATTTTTTAGAACCTACAAAAATTTGGAGAAAAAAGTCACAGAAATTCTAGGGTGGCAAGATGTGGATCTAGTAATGCCATTAGTAGAAAAGTGCATCGCAGCCGATCGCAAATAAACCACTAGCCCGCATTCTTGGACTACAACCAGAATCACATACTCCCACACCAAATATGATTTATGGTGTGGGCAGACTAGATTCCAATTTAAAGATATATTTGATTTCATTTGAGGTACTCCGACTGTTTCCCTGTCAAACATGACGATCGCGATCGGGATCCCAGTCCCACCTCACTGCCTGAAGGCTCAATGTTTTTTTAAATTCTCGAACTAAAAAATAAAATCTCAACTCCCAAGTTCCTGCGCGTAAAACTAAAAAAGATGCCTGATTCCCAAAAGTCCGCAGCCATTCCACAGCCTTCTGATGGCAAAGCCACTAGCTCAAGCAGCCCTTTGACCGAGTTTGTCGTTCAGTTTTGGGGAGTCCGGGGCAGCATAGCAACTCCCGGTAGCAAAACAATTCGCTATGGAGGTAACACCTCTTGCGTAGAAATGCGGTTGGGCAAACAACGCCTGATCTTTGACGGTGGCACAGGTCTGCGAGTCCTTGGTCTTAACTTACTGCGACAGATGCCAGTGGAAGCCCATATGTTTTTCAGCCACACGCACTGGGACCACATTCAAGGATTCCCTTTTTTTACCCCCGCCTTCATTCCAGGCAACTGCTTTCACATTTACGGTGCGATCGCCCCCAACGGCACTACAATTAAACAGCGTTTGGCAGACCAAATGCACCACCCCAACTTCCCAGTCCCGATCCAGGTGATGCAGTCAGACCTCAAATTTAATGACTTGACTCCGGGGGATATCATCGAACTCGACGATGTAAAAATCGAAACAGCGCTGCTCAATCATCCCAATACCGCGATCGGATATCGCGTGACGTGGGAGGGACACAGTGCCGTCTACTGCACCGATACAGAACACTTTGCCGATCGGTTAGACGACAACATAGTACACCTAGCTCGCGACGCAGATGTGTTAATTTACGATGCGAATTACACCAACGAAGAATATCATGACTTCAAGTCGCCCAAAGTCGGCTGGGGACACTCGACTTGGCAAGCCGGAGTAGAAGTAGCCAAAGCAGCGGGAGTCAAAAAAGTGGTAATGTTTCACCACGATCCAGGTCATGACGACAACTTTCTCGATCGAGTAGAAGCAGAAGTCCAAGCAGTGTTCGCCAATAGCTGCTTAGCACGAGAAGGCATGAGCATACCAGTGATTTAAGCAAAAATCAACGCAGGCTCGAAAAAAACCCGATCGTTGTGGCAAAAACTAGAAGACCAAAGGCAGAAGCAAAATGAAGCACCAAACACCCCGCCGACTTCCTAGGCGAACCTTGCGGGGAATTTACTCAACTTTGCTAGTGTTGATCGTGTTCTGCTGTACCTGCGGGGGATGGGTAGCCGCCCAGACAGCCGATTCTCGCACCCCCGCACGACTAGCTCAAGTATCTGGAATTGAAAATATCGGCACTGTCGATCGCATTCCCGATCGCTACCAACTGGGACAGCAACTATACCTCGAAAACTGCGCCACTTGCCACATTGGTTTGCCGCCACAAGTATTACCTACAGAAACCTGGCGCAGATTGCTGCAAGATCCCCAACACTACGGACAAACCCTCAAGCTGCTCGTAGATCCACCGCGCCTGCTAGTGTGGAACTATCTGCAAACTTTTTCTCGTCCCCAACAGAAAGAAGAAGAACTGGCTTATCGAGTCGCGAGTTCTCGATATTTCAAAGCTCTACATCCCAAAGTTAAAATGTCACAACCAGCAAATATCAGCAGTTGCGTTACTTGTCATCCCGGTGTATCTCAGTACAATTTCCGTAAGCTTAGCGCCGAGTGGGAAAACTCCCCGTAGGGAACATTGGAGTTATATCAAATCCTCTAACTACTTCGATAATTCGGTATTTAGTTCGTTCACAACCCGGCGTTTTAACGGGAGTGATTTGTCTCTAGGTAGCAAATCAAATACTTTTCTAAAGGCATCATCTACCTCTTCAAAAGGCACTTGTCCCTTGGCATTAAACACAATTTTTCCCGATTGGTCGAGAATCACTGTTTGAGGGACAAATCCTTCATAATAATGGCTCGGATTGGTTAGTTCTGGTGCTGGTTTTGCAGGAATAGAATCGATGGATACAGGGATAAAATCGGCTGCCCGACCGTAAAATTCCTGGAGGTTTGATACAACTATAGCGTATTGCTTGCTGTCGCTACTATCATCAGTATAAAAAACCAGTAATACTGGTTTTTTGCGTTTGAAAGAATCTTTGAGAGTGACTTTCGGAGGGACTAGGGAACCGTTGCCGCCATAGAGGGCAAAAATTGTACCGTCGAAGCGATCGTCTGTGAGAGTTGCGTAGGCTGGTGCTGTGCCCATGAACAGGATGAAGCTAAGGGCGATCGCCACAGTTAAAAGACTAGCAGACAAGATTCGCCGCCGCCAGCCTTTGCCAGAAGCAATAGTAGCAATTAAATTTTGGTAGTTGGAAAATATCATAGTTTGTTGGCAGTTGCTGTAAAGTGGCGAAAAAGTGTGCAAAACATAATTAATTTTATCAATAAATGTCGGCAAATGCTGGTGAGTAGGTTAAATTGGTTTTTGACTACCTATTTTAAGATGTTTTTAGTTGCGATCGGCACTAAGATTCAGCTCGAATAGGACCTGACAACTAGGAATTGACAACAAATGATTGCTTTACTTGACGTAATTCTAGCTCAAACCCCGGCTGTTAATGTGGCTGGACCCGATCCAATTAGTGTGTTTGAGGCGATTGTTTTAGGAATTGTCCAAGGATTAACCGAATTTTTGCCCATCAGCAGCAGCGCTCATTTGAAGGTAGTTCCAGTGGCTCTTTGGGGCCGCGATCCCGGTGTTGCTTATGTTGCTGTAATTCAATTGGGAAGCATTGTGGCGGTGCTGTTATATTTTTGGAAAGACTTGACAACTATAGTAATTGGTGCATTTAAAGCTATTAGAAGCTCTGACTATGATTCCCAAGAGTTTCGGATGGCGCTGGGAATTGGTTTGGGAACAATACCGATTATCTTTTTTGGACTGTTAATCAAGATATTGGTTAAAGATTTTGACAAATCGCCACTGCGGAGTTTGGGGGCGATCGCCATTGCTTCCATCGTCATGTCCTCACTATTAGCAATAGCCGAAAAAACTGGCAAGCGTCAACGGGATTACGAAAAATTAGAGGTCAAAGATGGTATCATCATGGGATTAGCTCAAGCAATGGCAATAATTCCGGGTGTTTCGCGATCGGGTTCTACCCTCACAGCAGGATTGTTCATAGGATTAGAAAGAGCGGCGGCGGCAAGGTTTTCTTTCTTGTTAGGAATTCCGGCAATTACTCTGGCTGGTTTAGTTGAGTTGAAAAGTGCTTTGGGTGAAGGGGTAGGTGAAGGTGCTGTTGTCGCTTTGATAGTGGGAACAATTTCAGCCTTTATATTTTCCTATATTTCCATCGCCTGGTTGATGAAATTTCTGCAAACTCAGAATACCTGGATTTTTGTCTGGTATCGGCTGGCCTTTGGTGTAGCGATTTTAACTGCCCTTGCTGGCGGTGCATTGAAAGATCCATCATTATTATAGAACCTACTTTCCGGCCTTTTTCACAATATGAGAACAGGCAATAAAGCCTGTTTAATCATGTGGTAACAGGCTATTTAGTCGCTCCAAACTCGGTAGAATAAGCATCTATAACGCCTGATAATTATAGAATTTGTATGGGTGTCAATATAATGGACGAACATAGCGATCGCCAAAATGCAAAATTAGCTCTGATTCTGGTAGTTCCTGCTGCTAGCATTGGTGTAGCAATGTCCTTATTTATTGCTCCCGGAATAGTCGGCACTATAGTTTCAGTATTGGGCGGACTTTGGCTACTATTTTTACCCATAGCCTGGTCTGTTTTGCGCGATCGCTACCAACTGCATTTATCCAGACCAAAATATCAAGAATTGTTAGTAGGCACGGTTTTGGGACTATTAATGTTCGGGATAATTATGGGTACTTACTGGCTGTTCGGTCAACAGTGGCTCGATGTGGGTGATGCCAAAACCAAGGTGCAACAAATGGGGCTGGTCAATCCTATATTTTTTTTAATAGTCCAAGGCTATTTTGTCCTAATCAACTCATTGATTGAAGAATTTATTTGGCGCTGGTTTGTCTACAAAAAGTGTGAGATTCTCATACCTGGAACCGGAGCAATATTTCTGAGTGCTATGTTTTTCACTCTTCATCATATCATTGTTTTAGCAGCTTATACGCAGTGGCAAGGAGTGATGTTAGGCTCCTTAGCAGTATTCCTAGCTGGGGTAATTTGGTCCTGGTGTTATCTCACCTATCGATCGCTTTTTGCCAGTTATATCAGTCACGCGATCGCCGATTTAGCCCTGTCAATTATTGCTTGGAAAACAATTTTTGGCTAATGTGCCGTTTGAGAGGAGGGCGATCGCGCCGTGAGGACTTCTACAAGCTATGATAGATCCGACAGCAAGCTATCACCATTCGGCTTTCGCCGATGCTAAGCGATGTCTACCGAAACATTAATTAACTGGCTAGAATCCAACACCGAATTAGGCATATTATCCCGCGAGATTTTACAGGCGATCGCTAGTGAAATACAACTGGCAACCTTTGGGCCTGGATTTCGAGTGGTGCTCGAAGACACGCCTGTCACAAATCTTTATATCCTCAAGCGAGGACAGGCCGATCGATACCGCCGCAAACAACCGGGCTTAATGTGGGGTAGTAGTTTATTACCAGGGGCGATCGTCAATTTATCTGCCCTCCAACGTTCACAACCAGCAGATAGTCGAATTGTCGCTCGGACAGAATGTCAATTTTTGGTAATTAATGCCGATCGCTGGCGCAGTTTGCTCGCAACATATCCACCCATCACCGAAGCCTATACCCAACGTTTAGCGACGAAATTAGAACAGCTAGAAACAGAAATCGCCTACGAGCGAGAGCGTCAAAATGCCCTCCGCAGCTATCTAGTACCCAGGGCGAAACGGGGAGTAATTGGGAATAGCCGTTATGCGGTGAAATTGCGCCAACAAATTCGCACAGCATCTAGCGACGATCGAGCCGTCTTAATCTCTGGCGAACCGGGGTTAGAAAAAGATAATTTAGCCGCTTTAATTCATTTCGGTTCTCATCGCCGCAGCGAGCCAGTGATTCAGCTAAAAAGTGCCTTGCTTCAAACAAATGGAGCCGAATTATTCGGGCGTTTGGGCGGTAAACCGGGACTCTTGGAATGGTTGGGTGAAGGGACGTTAATTTTAAATGATGTCCAAGAATTACCAGCGCAATTATGCCCTCAAATTCAGCAATTATTAACTGATGGAACCTATACACTAACAGTCAAAGAAGGACAAATACCACCGCCACCGCGTTCTACTAATGCTCGGATAATTTTAATTTCAGAAAGCGTTCAACCCCAGCTCGATAAACTGACATACCATAAGATTAAAGTACCCTCATTGCGGGTCAGGAAAGCAGATTTAGAGGCACAGGTTAACTATTATCTCAACATCCTTTGTCGCCAAAAGAAATTAGAAAAACCCCAAGTCACGCCGGAAGCTATTCGCCGCTTGCAAGCCTACGACTTTCCAGGGAACTTGCGGGAATTAGAAGGAATGGTCGATCGCGCCTTAGTTCAAGCACAGGGAAATCAGGTATTAACGGAAGAAGTGTTTTGGGCTCAAGCAACTAAGAAACAAAAGTTTCGGCTGAATTTATTAAATATCTATCCTAAATTTCGGCAATTTTTACGGAGCGATTGGTATCCAGATCGCGTGAATTATTGGTTTACAAGTTGGATATTTGCATTGGTGGTAATCATCCTGTTTGTCGCCCCCCAAGATAGACAACATAATTTTGCCCTCAATATTTTTTGGGCTTGGTGGTGGCCCTTAATTTTATTATTATTTCCCCTGATTGGGCGGTTGTGGTGCGCTTTTTGCCCGTTTATGATTTATGGAGAAATCGTCCAAAAACTCTCGCTGAAAATTTTCCCTCGAACTCTCCATAAATGGCCGCGGCAACAAGCTGAAAAATGGGGTGGTTGGTTTCTCTTCGGACTATTTACCCTCATATTTCTGTGGGAAGAGTTGTGGGATTTAGAAAACACCGCCTATTTATCCAGTTGTTTGTTGTTACTCATCACCGCCGGAGCAGTAATTTTTTCCCTCATTTTCGAGCGACGATTGTGGTGTCGTTATTTATGCCCAATCGGTGGAATGAATGGCTTATTTGCTAAACTCTCAATTATCGAACTTCGCGCCCAACAAGGAACCTGTGCCGCTGAATGTACCACCTACCAGTGTTATAAAGGCGGCCCTGGCTTGGGAGAAGGATTAACCACTAATGGATGTCCGATTTATTCCCATCCCGCCCAATTAACTGATAATAAAGATTGCGTCTTGTGCATGACTTGCTTAAAAGCCTGCCCCCATCGATCGGTAGAATTAAATCTCCGCCCCCCCGGAATCGAATTATGGACTACCCATGTTCCCCACAGTTATGAAGTCGCCCTCTTATTTCTATTATTAGGTGGGATCTATCTCCATCGCTTACCTGAAATCAATGATTTATTAGGACTAGGCATCAATTTAGACCAATTTATCCCTCATTTAGGAATTTCGATCGCGCTGTTAATTATTCCGCCCCTGATTCCCCTAAGCGCCTATGCAGTCATGCAGGCAATTTATCAATTGGGAAAAGCAGAAACCATGCCATTTACCACCTATAAACCTCTCTCCTTTGTCTCCCTCGCTTACGGTTATTTACCCCTAGTCTGGGGGGGGAGTTTAGCTCACTATTGGCGATTGGCTTTGCAGGAAGGCGGGCGAGTGATTCCCGTAACTTTTGCCACTTTCGGACAAATTAGAGAAGATTTACCGAGTTTTGTCGGCGATCCGGCGGTGATTAGTTTCTTGCAGGGCTTAACTTTAATTGTAGGATTGTTAGTAACGATATTTGTGACTCAAAAAATTGCCAAGCGCTCCCTTAAATCTTTGATTCCACAGCATTTAGCGAGTTTGTGTCTGATGGTAAGTTTGTGGTATGCGATCGTGGGTAACTAAAATAATTTATAGCCGACGATTAAAGCTGGCCTATTTTAAGTCGATCGCGCTTCACTAACGGCTATTTTTTTCCCCCTGGGCGCGGTTGACAAAAGAGTTAAATTGTGATATGTTTGAGAGTAAAAACCAAAATAATATTTTAAAAATAACTTATCAAACTTGAAAAAGCCCGTGCAAAAATATGAGCGAATTATCAACAAAGCCAGCCAAAATCACCAAAGTCATCCCCGACAGCATCGCCGCCGAAATCGGATTTGATGCCGGTGACTCAATCCTTGCCATCAACGGTCAAAAACCCCGCGATTTAATCGATTATCAATTTCTGTGCGCCGATGAATTTCTCGAACTAGAAGTATTAGATAGCAAAGGCAAAGTTCACAAATTAGAAATCGAAAAAGATTACGACGAAGATTTAGGTTTAGAATTTGACACAGCCCTTTTTGACGGGCTGATTCAGTGCAATAATCGCTGTCCTTTCTGCTTCATCGATCAACAGCCACCGGGAAAGCGCGAAACTCTTTATCTCAAGGATGATGACTATCGATTAAGTTTTCTCTATGGTAGCTATCTCACTCTCACAAATCTTACTCAAAAAGAGTGGGACAGAATCGAACAAATGCGACTTTCTCCTCTCTATGTTTCCGTACACGCTACGGAACCGGAAGTGCGAATTCGGTTGCTGAAAAATCTGCGGGCTGGGAAAATTTTAGAACAAATCAAATGGTTTCAAGGACGTCGCCTACAAATTCACGCTCAAGTTGTTGTTTGTCCCGGCATTAATGATGGCGAACATTTAGAACGGACTTTGTTAGATTTGGCAAAGTTTCATAGGGGAAATATCCCCACGGTTGCATCGGTGGCTGTGGTGCCGGTGGGTTTAACTCGCTTTCGTCCAGCCGAAGATGAACTAATCGCTGTCACACCAGAAAAAGCGCGAGAAGTAATTGCGCAAGTGCAGAAAATTCAAGCTGTTTTGAGTCAAGGTAAAAAAGGCACAACGGCGAAAAAGCTGAAGGCAAAATGCACCCCCCCCAACCCCCCCTTGCTAAGGGGGGGAGAAGATTTAAGTTCTTCCTTAGCAAGGGGGGGAGAAGATTTAAGTTCTTCCTTAGCAAGGGGGGGAGAAGATTTAAGTTCTTCCTTAGCAAGGGGGGGAGAAGATTTAAGTTCTTCCTTAGCAAGGGGGGGAGAAGATTTAAGTTCTTCCTTAGCAAGGGGGGGAGAAAATTTAAGTTCTTCCTTAGCAAGGGGGGGAGAAGATTTAAGTTCTTCCTTAGCAAGGGGGGGAGAAGATTTAAGTTCTTCCTTAGCAAGGGGGGGAGAAGATTTAAGTTCTTCCTTAGCAAGGGGGGGAGAAGATTTAAGTTCTTCCTTAGCAAGGGGGGGAGAAGATTTAAGTTCTTCCTTAGCAAGGGGGGGAGAAGATTTGAATTCTTCCTTACCAAGGGCGAAAAAGCAGAATTCTAAATCGCGCTGTATTTGGCTTGCTGATGAATGGTTTTTAATTGCAGGTTGGGATTTGCCGATCGCCTCTGACTATGCAGATTATCCCCAAATTGGTAATGGTGTGGGTTCCATCCGCCAATTTATCCAACAGTTTGAAACGGCTTTCGCTAAACTGCAACCGCTGCAAGTTAATTCGGCGCGAAAATTGATTTGGGTAGTGGGAAATGCTGTGGAAAAAGCTTTTGAGCCGATCGCGCATCAGCTCAATCAAATTCCCGGCTTGGAAGTTAAGATGGTAGCATTGTGTAGCGACTATTGGGGGCAAAAAATTACTGTCACAGGTTTGCTGACAGGCCAAGACTTGCTCGCAGCTTTGCAGGGAAAAGACCTGGGAGATGGCATCCTACTGCCCTCTGTGATGCTAAAACAAGGGGAACCGCGTTTTTTGGATGACATGACCGTCTTAGAGCTTGCTAGCATCCTGAAAACGGAGATTTTCCCCGTTACAGGAGTTGAGGAACTAATCTCAGTGGCGATCGGTCTGGTGAATGCTGAGGTGCGATCAACTAATCAACAGACAAAATAGGTGTAACACCTTTTTTGAGTTTCAGAATGGAGATATGGTGAGAGCAGTTTTGCCGATCGGGAAATTTGCAGGTACTCACCTCGGCACTTATTCTAAGCTGGGACTTCTGAGTTTAAACTGAAATTAGAGACCTCTGTCTTGCTTAAAAATTGTCTCTGGAATTGCAGAATAATTTAAAATTTATGCGTGTTTTTCGTCAAATCGTGGTAGTAGGAGTAGGTGCTGCAATTACTTTCGGCAATGTGGGACACAGTGCTGCTGCACAGTCTGCGGTTAAGTCCCCGGAGAATTCGGCCCAAAGTAATCAGCTACCTGTGGGAGAGAATCTTAAATTAGAATCGCAAACAACGCCAGAACAACCATCAGAGTCGATCGCCCTTTCCCCCTCAAATCAGTCTCAGGAAAACTCCCCGACAGCTAATCCCCAGCCACTAGGCTCTAATTCCCAAAATGCTGACCAAACTCCACCAGTAGTTGGAGTCGAAAGTGCCACACCAGCACCAACTGCGATCGCCCAGGGCGCACCTTCCCCCAAAAACCCCAACATCATTCCGGTGCCAAGTTCCCTGACACCACCACCAAGCAATACTCCGGGCGAAAGTTTCCCCCCTCCAACTCCCAAAGGCATATTACAAACCCAGCCACCCAGAACCCTGGAACCCAACCCCAATCCGCTGTTGTTTCCAACTCAACCTCTTGATGTCAGGATTGAAGAAACTCAGTCCATTAGCTTGCAACAAGCCGTTGACCTCGCCCGCCGCAACAGCCAAACTCTGCAAATTTCTCAACTGCAATTACAACAAACTCAAGCAGCCGTGCGGGAACAACAAGCAGCTTTATATCCCGACCTCAATTTTCAAATGAACGCCACCCGCTCTTTGAGCGCCGGTGGAGAAATCCAAGTGCGGAGTCAGCAGCGAATCAACAACTTTCAAGCAAACCAAACCGGACGGCCGGCCGCCCAAGCCACCCCAAATTTCGCCAGTAACAGTCTCAACAGCACTTTGCAGTTAAGCTACGACGTTGATTTGTTCGGCCGCCGGAGTGCTAACATCCGCGCGGCCCAGGAACAGTTGCGCTTGCGAGAACTGGAAGTGGAACGCCAAGCCGAACAACTTCGCTTTGATGTGACAGATGCTTACTACAACCTGCAAGATGCAGACGGACAAGTGGCGATTCGCCAAGCATCGGTGAGAAATGCTCAACAAAGTTTGCGGGATGCCGAAGCCCTGGAACGGGCAGGAGTAGGAACTCGCTTTGCCGTGTTGCAGGCCCAGGCCAATTTGGCCAACGAACAGCAGCAGCTAGCCAATGCCCGCCGCGATCAGCGCATCCGCCAGCGTCAGTTGTCTGAGCTGTTAAATATCAGTCAGTCCTCGAACTTGACGGCCGCGGACCCGGTGGAGCAAGCGGGTTCTTGGAGGCTGTCTTTAGAAGAAAGTATCGTGCAGGCTTTTAAAAATCGCGCTGAGTTGGAACAGCAGTTGGTACAGAGGGATCTGAGCAAGCAGCAGCGTCGATCGATTTTGGCCGGGCGTTTACCTCAACTGAATGTTTCGGGCAGTTACAACGTGCAGGGGCAAAACTCTGAGAACCCTAACCCCTTTGCCGCTCACGGCTGGGCGGACGGTTATGCCATCCAGGCAAGTCTGACTTGGAGTATCTTTGACGGGGGCGCAGCCAAGGCGAGGGTGAAACAGCGCGATGCTGATATTGCGATCGCCGAAAGTAGATTCGATCAAACCCGCAACCAGGTGCGCCGGGAAGTGGAACAAGCTTATTTTGGCTTGGAGTCTAGTTTTGAGAATATCGAAACTTCTGAGGCTGGGGTTTTGCAGTCGAGGGAAGCCCTGCGTTTGGCCAGACTGCGCTTTCAAGCTGGTGTCGGTACTCAGACGGATGTGATTCAGGCGGAAACGGATTTGACTAGGGCTGAAAGAAACCGACTTTTGGCAATTATTGGCTACAACCGCTCGCTTTCGTCTCTCCAGCGGGCGGTGAGCAATCTTCCCGGTAACAATCTCTCCAGAACTCCTTAGAGCTGGGGGCATTTTCCTGGGACGATCGGAAAAATAGGCGATCGGGTATTAAATGTCCGATACAATAGTTAATATTTTGTAATAAAGAACCAAGTCACTGCGTTAAGGAATCGGTAATGGGCAATATCAAGTTCGTGAAGGAAAATCAGGAAGTCATCGCAGCAGACGGAGCCAATTTAAGGTTCAAAGCTCTAGAAAACCGCATCGATTTGTACACTTTTTCGGGAAAGATGATGAATTGCGGAGGCTACGGTCAATGTGGCACTTGCATCGTGGAAATTGTCGAAGGTAGTGAAAATCTTTCCCCCCGCACTGACTTTGAGAACCGCAAGCTCAAGAAAAAGCCCGAAAACTATCGGTTGGCTTGTCAAGCTTTGGTCAATGGCCCAGTGAGTGTCAAGACAAAGCCATAACTGCCACTGGGCATGGGGCCTTGGGTCTTGGGCAACCCCCCCTCGCCCCAGGGCACTTTCATTCTCCGAAAAACAAGGATCGGGTAGGGGTAGTGCCTTTCTTTGCCTACCCCCCTCTTATACCATTTTCATAAAGTCCTACTACAAATGTAGTTCTTAGCCCCCCCTTAATAAGGGGGGGTTGGGGGGGTAGATATGTAGCGCTACTTTATGAAATTGGTATTACTCTCCAATTCTCTGCCTTCTACCTTTGATACCAATTTAATGTGAAGTTGCATATATCTCGATCCCCCTAGCCCCCCCACCCCCCCCTGCCCCCCCACCCCCCCCTGCCCCCCCCAAGGGGGGAGGGGGAGGGGGAGGGGGGTGGGGTGGGGGACTTTGAGCAGAATCTTGTTCCCCCCTTATTAAGGGGGGTTAGGGGGGATCAGATTCTATGCAGCCTCATAAAAAACTGGTATGAGTGATATCCTAGTTGTGTGTATTTTCATACTTTTTAGATAGAGGCTGGCGTCTTCATGGAAGTTAACGATCTAGGGTTTGTGGCAACCATTCTATTTGTACTGGTTCCCAGTGTTTTTCTAATCATTCTGTACATTCAAACAGCTAGCCGTCAAGGCAGAAAAGATTAGTAATTTATGCTATTTTTGTCTAGCTTTGTGTATTAGAAAAAAAGCGCCCATAGCTTTTTGCTTTGGCGCTTTTTTAATTTTTCATACCTATTTTAGATGGCTGGATCTGTGTTTTCCCAATATATTCGTAGGGGCGAAGCATGACCGCTGTAAATCTCTGGTTATCACTACTAAATTGTCTGCGGTCATGCTTCGCCCTTATAAAATCGGGATGCTCCCTTTTAGATTGGGGATTTTGAATTTAGCCTGTCGTCCGGGCTAGCAATACGGGACAATTAGCATAGACTCGCACGTAGTCGGAAAGAGAGTTTCCTAGGAGTCGATCGAGATCGACAAAGGACTTGGCAACACTAGGACGGCGATCCGGTGAACCAATCACTAATAAGTCAGCATTCAGTTCATCTGTAAACCTACAAATTGCTTCCCCAGGCTTGCCTGTGGCACTAACGCAGCGGTAGCTAACTCCCATTTGTTTCGCCAGTGCTACTGCGGGCGCTAATACGGGGTCTTTTTCAGCACTTGCGGTCACATCTTCCGTCGCTTTTCCAGTCAAATCTTTAGTGACGTGGACTAAAATTAGTTGTCCGCCATTAATATCCTTGACTAAAGATAGGGCCAGGTCCAAGGATTGTTTGGCGGATTCCGATTTGTCGATCGCCACCATAACACGCTTAATTTTTTTGACGTAAATATCGTCTTTTACTAATAGCATCGGCCGGGATGTTAGCTGGAAAACATACTGACTGACCGAATTTTCCAGAATAGATTGCAGTCTGCCAAACCCCCGCGAACCCATGATTACCAAGTCAGATTGTTCTTCTTCAGCCACTTGGCAAACAATCGTCTTCGGGTCTCCTTGTTTCAGGCGGGGATTGACTTTGCTCGGGTCTATTTTTAAAGATTGAACCGCTTGTGCTAATATCTTGCCTCCTTCTTCCAACTTGTCTGCCATTCCGTCCGATGTTACTTGAGGTGGCACGACGTGCAAGACAGTGACAGAGGTTTGTTGCAAGGAAGGGATGTCCATCAACATATTAAACATCTCTTCGCAGAGACCGCGGCCAGCCACGGCTACTAAAATTTTTTCTATCATGGTTTCTTTCGTGTGGAAAAAAGTTGAATTTTTGTGTGCGAGGTTGAACTCGTCGCCCAAAGGCAGAACTCGTTAGTTACAGATGCAGTCAAAACATCAGATATCAACATTTTGACTTTCTGCCTTCAGCATAGGCCACTTCTGCCTTCGGGTAGTCGGAGTTGAGGAATCTAGTTTGCTAAAGTCAAGCATAAGCTTGAAGTTTGCTTTATGATTTGTAGAAATGTAGCGTTTTGGAACGATTTGTAAAGTGTTAGAGAACGATCGAACTCAACCTCAACTCGCACCTGCGGGCGCTATTCAAAGCCTGTCTTCGATGGAATCTGGAGGCTGGTTTGAATATTTGGTGCGAGTATACCCTCACCATACCGACTACAGCGGTGCCGTTTGGCATGGTACTTACGTTACCTGGATGGAGGAAGCCCGCGTGGAAAGTTTGCGCTCGATCGGCATTGAGTATGCTGATTGGGTGGCCCAGGGCTTAGAATTGCCCGTGGTGGAACTTTCCTTGCGCTACCACCGCGCCCCACAGATGGGACAAGCTGTAGCCATCAAAACGCGGATGTCTGCTAGTGAAGGTGTCCGGCTGCTTTGGGACTACGAAATTCGATCGGCTGACGGCGAGGAGTTGTATGCGACAGCCCAGGTAACTTTGGTGGCGGTAGATGGCGAGAAGGGTAAAATTATTCGCCAATTACCACCCCTGCTGAAGGATGCTTTTGCAAGACTTTCTATTAAACCTTGATCCGAAACTGCTGTGATAGCCGAAGGAATAAGGAACAAGGAAACAGGAAGAAGGAAAATGTCAAAACAACTGGAAATGCCAGAAACAAATATCGATCTACAACAGGAAAAATTAGAGGTAAATGGTTTAAATCATGCCTTAAAACCTCTACCTAAAACCAGTCTTGTTTTGGCAAACCAGGATGATGATGTTAACAACGATACACCAACGGATACTCAAGGGAAGTTCTGGGCGATAGTTTCGCTGTCGGCGGCGCTTTTAGCTGTCTCTTTTGCAGCCATTTTCATTAGGTTAAGCGAAGGGGAAATCAGTGCTAATGCTACTGTTTTTAACCGTTTGTGGATCGCAACTTTGGTGTTTGCTGTATGGAATGGTGTCGGTGAAGCCCGCCGTCGCATCTCTGATGCAGAACCTCAAGGGCGATCGAACTACACTATCCGCGATTTGATGCTATTAATCGCGGTAGGTATAGTTTCTTCGGCTTCCTTGGGTTTTTGGGCTTGGTCTCTGACGAGGACGAATGTTGCTAATTCTACTGTACTGAGAAACTTAACTCCTTTGTTTACAACTTTGGGAGGTTGGCTACTATTGGGCCGCCGTTTTGACCGCAGGTTTTTAATCGGAATGGCGGTAGCTTTGGCGGGGGCGATCGCCATCGGATTTGATGATTTACAAACTGCCGGAGAGAATTTTACTGGCGATTTGGCGGCTCTTTTATCGGCAATGTTCTATGCAGGAAATCTGCTGATAGCAGAACATTTACGGACAAAGTTCCCGGCGACAACTATATTAATGTGGCGCTGTTTTATTGGCAGTCTCTTGATTTTGCCACTGGTGTTGCTGGCGGGCGATCGCATTTTCCCTTATTCTTGGCAAGGATGGCTAGCCGTAATTGCTCTAGCCGTGATTTGCCAAGCTTTCGGTCAAGGACTTCTCATCCACAGTCTCGGTCGTTTATCATCAGGTTTTGTGGCTCTTTTCCTGCTGTTAGAACCTGTGATTACTGCCATATTAGCTTGGATACTCTTTACCGAAAATTTGAGTTTGTTTAACTGGCTGGCTTTTTTTGTAGTTTTGGCTGGGATATACATAGCAAAATCTAGCGATTCTGCGGAAAAAAACATCAAACAAAAAAACTAAAATTAGACAGATAGGAATTAGGCATTATGGTTGCAACATCATCAATTGGGATGAATCGCTGGCATTACGACTTTAGTCTGCTACCTGAATATTTGGAAGTATTTTTTACTAAATTGCGGATTGCAGTGGTATTCGGCGGCGACTGCAACAAACCAGGCTCTGTGATTTACAAAACTCACAATCCCCGCGCTTGGAAAAGTTATGAAGTGGTAGCCAGAGAAATTGCCAATTCCTTAAAAGAAGTAGGATTCAAGCAGGTTTTTATGATGCCTGACGATCTGAATTTGCCAGACAAACTCAAGGCAGAAAATATCCATTTAGTCTGGCTGAATACCGGAGGCGTTCAGGGATACAATCCGGTTTGTCACACTCCCGCTTTGTTAGAAATGTTGGGAATGCCTTATATTGGTCATAACCCTTTAAATAGCTCTATTTTAGATAACAAGCACGCCTTTAAACGGGAACTGCAATCAGTCGGAATCAAAACGGCTCCGTTTATCATTTGGCATCCTTCTCAAGGCATATTTAAACCAAAATTGCAAGACCGTTTTGCCATTGCTTTTGGTGATTATTCTGGACCTTTTATCGTCAAGCCAGTATCCGGTAGAGCTTCGTTGCACGTTCATTTTGTCGAAACAATTGAGGGTTTGTCTCAAGCTATTTCTGCTGTTCATTTTGCAACTCACAATACTGCTTTGATTGAAAAATATTTACCTGGAAGAGAGTTTTGTGTTGCTGTTTGTGGCTACGTTACTCACGCTCAAGGCAGTTTTTATAAACAGCACAAACCCTTTGCTTTTTCCACGATCGAACGGGTTTTAGAATCTGATGAATTAATCTTTACTTCTATGGATAAAAAAACGATTACTGCGGATCGCGGAAAGTTGATTGGCCCAGAAGAACCGCAATTAAAGCAGGAGTTAATTGAATTAGCCCAAAAAATTTATTGGGAGTTTAGTCTCAATAGTTTGGTGCGGATTGATGTCAGGTGCGATGAGAATGGAGAACTTTATGTTTTGGAGGCTAATCCGAAACCAGATCTGAAACGCCCTGCGGAAAATGTGACCAGTTTAGTGGCTCTTGGTTTGGCGGAATATAACATGACTTATAATGATTTGATTTTGAGTTTGATCGCCGATCGCCTAGATTATTTACTCAGGAAAGATATTGGTATTATTTCTCATATTGTGGATTTGCTTCATTTCTCCTAGCTCTGTAACGGCTGATAACTTCAACCTCTGCGATCGCTGCGGAGGTTGTAAAGAAATATAAATAGTTTCAGTAAAATTAAATCCGGGAATAATTTGTGATATGATAGAGTACACTACCTATAGCAATCCTAAATGAGTCGTAAATTTTTTACCCCACCCCAACCCTCCCCTTGAATCAGGGGAGGGAGTAAGAAATTCACAAATGATTTAGGATTGCTATATTGACCGAAGGTATATTTTGTGTCATAACAAATTAAGAATCTTTAAATTTTATCAATTAAATAAAGCAAATGGAAGCATTACTCTTATTAATAGGATTTGGGGGCGGGTTATTAGTCTGTTGGCTAATCTTGAATGAGCGAAATAAGCGCAACTTGATGCGGATAGACAAATCGCAGCAGGCTCTGTCGCAGTTAGCCTCGGAGTTGGGGGTAAAAAATGCGGAAATTAGGCAGAAAATTCAGGAAGAAAATCAGCTAAACTTTCAAATTTCTGACTTGGAAAATTCCTTAAACGAAAGGAATCAACAACAATACTTGTTAAATACGCAAGTCTCGGAATTGGAAGAGATGTTGGGACTAATGAGTGAAGATAGATCCCTGGTTGATGCTCTGGTTTTAGACTTGCAATTTCAATTAGAAAGTGCTAGAGAAAATCAGTTATCTCTGTCGGAATTTGCCGAAGTTAAACATCAATTAGACATAGCCGAACAAGAGCGATCGCAACTGAAATTACAATTAGAACAAACTCAAGCAGAGTCAGAACCATTGTACCAAGAAATTGGCTTGTTTCAGGCGAAAATAGCGGAAATAGAAGGTGAATTAGCAGCGGCTAATCAAGAAAAGTTGCAGCTACAGTACCAAGTGGCGGAAAGCAAAATCAAGTGCGATCGCGCTGTGAAAGAAAAAGAGGAAATTTTATTTAAAAAATCTAATTTACAAGCTCAGCTAGATATTCTCGAAGAAGAAAAATTGGTCTTCGTAAATCAGTTATCAGAAGTAGAATATCAGCTTGAAAGTTCTAATACTGAACGACAATTGTTACATATTCAATTACAAAATGCTAGCCAAAAGCAAACGGAAATTCAACCGCAATTATTAAATCTGGAAAAACAGTTGGAGTCTCTGATTGAGGAACGGGAAGCTTTAAGTTATCAAATTTTAGAATTAGAGCCGAAATTGGCAAATGTAACTCAAGAAAAAGCGCAACTGAACGATCGACTGTCTGAATCGCAAGTCCAGTTAGAATCAGAGCATGAAGAACTCTCCCAAATGAAACGGGAACTATCGGAAGCTCAATCTAATTTAGAAGCAGCGAATCAGGAGATAACTGAATTAAAAGCTCTAATTGTGGCGGGGGAAAATCAGTCAAGGATGATTTCGCAAGAGCGAGAAGATTTGGTACTACAATTAGCTGCTGTGGAGGATAAAATCAATCAAAATGAGCAAGCTTTATCGCAGTTTCAATCTCAGTGTTCGCAACTACAAGCTGATTTAGAAAAAACTCAACAAGAGCGATCGCAATATTATACCCAAATTGCCGAAATGCAAAGTCAATTAGAGATGGCGCAACAACAGCAAGCTAACCTGACAGCTCAAGTATCCGAATTAGAGCAGAGTCGCTCCCAATTACAAGCGGATTGGGAAACAGCACATCAAGAGCGATCGCAATATTACACCCAAATTGCCGAAATGCAAAGTCAATTAGAGATGGCGCAACAACAGCAAGCTAACCTGACAGCTCAAGTATCCGAATTAGAGCAGAGTCGCTCCCAATTACAAGCGGATTGGGAAACAGCACATCAAGAGCGATCGCAATATTATACCCAAATTGCCGAAATGCAAAGTCACTTAGAGACGGCGCAACAACAGCAAGCTAACCTGACAGCTCAAGTATCCGAATTAGAGCACAGTCGCTCCCAATTACAGTCAGATTGGGAAACAGCACATCAAGAGCGATCGCAATATTACACGCAAATTGCCGAAATGCAAAGTCAATTAGAGACGGCGCAACAACAGCAAGCTAACCTGACAGCTCAAGTATCCGAATTAGAGCATCAGTTAGCAAATTTCGATCGCCAAAAGTTGCAACTAAGTACACAACTATCAGAAATCCCAGCACAATCCCTCACGGGCGATGGAGAAATTGAAACACCCGCTGCTGAATCTGAGGAAATTGCAGCATCAACTTTCCACGATCGAATCTCCAATAGCCTAGAATTGGTTGTTTGTCAACAAGGCCAAGGTAATTATACTACAATTAGCGAAGCACTGAAAAATGCAGCAGCAAATACTCGAATTTATGTGAATCCAGGCTTATATTTAGAAAGTCTCATCCTCAATAAATCTGTGGAAATTATCGGTAAAATAGAAGCGGGAAGCATTGTTGTTAAAAGTACCAATTCTAACTGCATAAAAATGCAAACAGCATCGGCTTTAGTGCGAGGCTTAACCCTAAATGCTACTGGGAATTATTATGCGGTTGATATTCGGGAAGGAGAGTTAATCATCGAAGATAGCGATATTACTTCTGCCGACTATTCTGTAGTGGGTATTTGCGGGCATAATGCAGCTTCTGTAATCCGTCGCTGTCAAATTCATGACGGGATATGGAACGGTATTTTTATCTCTGATCGCGCCCAACTAACGGTGGAAGATAGTCATATTTTTGGCAACGGTACTGTAGGAATTGGTGTCGGATTGGGAGGGAAATTGATTGTACGTCGGTGTCGAATTACTGGTAATGGCTCTGAGGCGATCGCACTTTATAGAGATAGTATTGCGAAGGTTGAAGATTGCGATTTGACAGGCAATTCTGGCGGTGCTTGGCGACTGGTAGATAATGGATATGTGGAAGGAAAAAATAATCAAGAATAAATATACAGCGATTCCCGCTGTATTGCGACACACTGGGAGCATCCCGAATTTGCAAATATATCGGTAGGGGCGAAGCATTCGCGTTGAAAATCTCTGATCTATCTATAAGATATGGGCGCGAATGCGAATCCCCTACAAAAATGCGATGCACCCCGCTTTTGTACCTCATAACAGCAGGAACCGCTGTAGCAATCCTTGGAGGAGTCGTAAATTTTTTACCCCACCCCAGCCCTCCCCTTACTAAGGGGAGGGAGGAAGAAATTCAGAAATGATGCGATGTCAGCACCGCTGGTATCGCATTCCCGGTAACTGGGAGACTAATCCTAATAATTCTAATTGCAATAGTGCACTAGAAATTTTGCCGGTATCTAATCCTGCGGTTTCGACAATGCAATCAAAAGAAATCGGACCAGATTCGATCGCGCTTAACACCAAAGCTAATTCCCTATCCAATGCTGGCTCTTGCTTTTGTGGAGATGGAGTGGCTGGAAATAGGGACAATTGTTGGGCACAATCCAATTTTGGGATAGCTCCCAGCATTTCTAACAATCGTTCTTCGCTCAAAAGTCGATCGCTATTGGGCAGAATTGGATGAGCACCTTTACTCAATAATTCCAAACATCCAAAGGAAAGTTCATCATCTAATCTTGCGGTCAAAACATAGACATCCCGGCAAAAATCATTAGCTTGATAAGCGGTAATTAAAGCACCAGATTTGCGCGGAGCTTCTATGACTATGGTAGCACGAGTTAAACCAGCAATTATCCGATTTCTCCGGGGAAAATTAGTTTTATTTGGTTGAGTACCAGCGGGATATTCACTAATTGCTAATCCCTGCTGCAAAATGCGATCGTACAACTTATCATTTTGGCTAGGATAAACGATATCGACTCCCGTGCCTAATATGGCAAAAGTCCGCCCTCCCGCACCCAAACAGCTTGTATGAGCTTCTGTATCGATTCCAGCCGCCAATCCCGACACCACAGTAAAACCGCTTTTAGCTAAAGCAGCGCTAAATTTACGAGTCCACCGTCTACCATATTCCGAAGGAGAGCGAGTACCCACAATTGCTACTGTGGGCGTAATTCCTTGACTTTCTTTGGTATCAACTGTACCCCGATAATATAAGACTGCTGGCGGATTGGGAATTTCTAATAATAAACGAGGATAATCTCCATCGGCTGGTGTCCAAAAAAGGGGATTTTTGATGAGATGTTGTTCAATAAATTGTTCGGGATTAATCTTTTTTCGTTCTGCTATTACTTTTTCAATAGTCTGTTTCCCAAAGCCTTCAATTTGGCATAAATCTAGGGATTTTGCCGTCCAAGCTGTTGCTAAACTCTGAAAATGTTCCTGCAATCTTTGTAATAAAATCGGCCCGATGCCGTTAATTTGAGACCAAGCCAGCCAGTAAGTGCGTTCTTCTGTCATGAATTGCCCTCAATTACTGTTGATTGAATTAGTTATGGACATCCCCAAAATTATTCTGGGCTTGGCATTCTGCTGTTCCAAGACTGGCTTTTTAGGAGATGTCTATTTTATCATTTTTCAACAATGAGTTTATGGGTATTTTTGATACCCGACTTCGTAGAAGTTGTTGGGTATCTGACTAGAGGGTGATGGAACCGGAGCGATCGCCACCATCTATCCTTTCGGGAAAGTGACAGAGTGGGAATTGTTGGCACTTTTCCTGATAAATCAGAGGCTGGGCGTATGTTGGAGATAGTAAGCCAAACTCTCTGGCAATCGCGATTTTGACTGCTGACAGTAGCATCGCGATCGCCCGATGAGCGATCGGCAAGCACTAACTCTTCTTAAGTAATTTCACGCTTATGCGAGTATCAAATGTAGCTTTTTTCACTCTGGCTGCCCTCGCATCCCAGAATTTAACTGCTAATGCTAGCACAACTCCCGCTCCACCTCCCGCTGCTCCTCAAACACCACAAAGCAGCAACTTTGTGGATGCCATAAATAATACCGTAGCCCGTGGGACTCATTCAATTAGCGCCCCAGAGACGATCGCCCACGAACAATTTTCCCCACGCATTGCTGTCAAATCCCAGACAGGTTTGCTGGTGGCGACAGCGCCACCCCAGTCATCTACCCCAGCCAAAACCAAGGAAAAAACTACATCTTCATCCGGCGATGAATTGACAAAATCTTTACAAGAAACTTGGCTAGCTAAATTGATAGAATCCGGTACTCAAACCATCCCCCAAGCTCGCGATGCTTTCGATTTTCTCTCTCCCCGCGCTGGTGGCAATATCGACTCTGAATATAGTTTTAATCATACTATAACTTTGCTGAATGTTTTGCTGATTCTGGGGACCATATTTCCCCCAGTTACCCTTGCTTTTTTTTGGATGATGCGACGGCTGGTAATCAGACAGTTGGTGGCTGATGCCAATAAAAGATTACAGGGAATTGGTGTATTAGAATCAGAATTAATCAATTCTAGTCAGTTGAATCAAAAATTGAGAGATGAATTAGAAGCACAAATGAGTGCCGCCAAACAATCCATTGATTTTTTAAGTAAAGAAACTGAAGTTTCTAAATCTTCCGTAGAGCAAATAGAAACTCTCAAATCTCAATTTTTGATGCACCTGCAAGTTTTGCTGACGGAAGTTTATGAAAAAAAATCTCAAATAGTTCAAGAAATTTCTCAACTCCCCGCCGTAGTAGCCCAGGAAGTTGTCAAAGTCCCACCAACACCACCCTCAAACAACTCCCCAGAGTCACAAGTAGACTCGGTTTCTAGTGAGGACAATAATGTGATTGCTGATGATTATATCAAGCAAGGGGAAGAGCTTTATTTTCAAGGCAATTATAATGAGGCAGTAGTCTGCTTTGAAAAAGCTATTTTAACGAATAATAATTTAGATAGGGCTTGGTATTGGCGCGGAAATGTGTTAATAAAATTGCAAAAGTACGAAGAGGCGATCGCCTGTTATGACCAAGCCATATCTATTAAATCAAATAACTATGAAGCTTGGTATCATAAAGCTAATTTGCTGGGAAAATTGCAAAAGTACGAAGAGGCGATCGTCTGTTACCAGCAAGCAAGTGCGATCGAACCCACAAATTATGCTCCCTGGCACAATATCGCAGCTTTATTGGGGAAATTGCACCACTACCAAGAGGCGATCGCCAGTTACGATCGCGCCCTCGCCATCAAAGCAACCGACAGCGAAATTTGGCACAACCGAGCCGTGATGTTGGGCAAAATACAGCAGTACCAAACAGCAGTCGATTCCTACGATCGAGCGATTGCCATCTATCCCAATAGATACGAAACCTGGTACAATCGAGGTAATGTGTTGTGGAAATTGCTGCGCTACAAAGATGCGATTGATTCCTACGATCGAGCCATCAGCATCGCCCCAGACAAATATGAAGTTTGGTACAATCGAGGTGCTGTCTTCGGAAACATACACCGCTATCTGGATGCGATCGCATCCTATGACAAAGCCATTGCGATTAAATCAAACGACTTTGAAATTTGGCACAACCGAGGTACAGCTTTCGAGAAACTGTTGGATTACGCACCCGCGATCGCATCTTACGAAAAAGCGATCGAAATTAACCCTCAGTGTTATGAAGCTTGGTTTGGTAAAGGCGAAGCCTTAGCAAAATTGTACCGAAACCAAGAAGCGATCGTAGCCTACGAACAAGCGGTTGCGATCAAGCCTGATTCCTACGATGCTTGGCATCACTTGGGGACAGCATTGTCGCAATTAAAGCGCTATGAAGAAGCAATGACAGCCTACGATCGAGCCATCGCTATCCAGCCAGAAAACGAGGAAGCAAGGCGCGATCGCCGCACTCTCATCTCAGAACTATAGCAGATGTTGAAGGCAGAAAGAATAATAGCAATAGAACCCCGACTTTGTAAAAAAGTCGGGGTTCTGTGTTTGATATTTTTGCTAGTTATATAAAATCCTCTCTTCATCGTCCTGTATTAAACTCTCTCTTCTCTTCCTTCGCGTACTTCGCGCCTTCGCGGTTAAATCATTCCGATACAACCGGAATTGATATTAGGTGTAAATAGGGTAATGGGTAATGGGTAATGGGGAACCCCCCCAGCCCCCCTAGGTGGAGGATGGGGGAAGGGCATAGGGCATTATTAATTACCTATTACCTATTACCTATTCTCGATCGTACTTCATCTTTCACTCCCAAGGCTATATCTATTTATTTTTCCAACAATCGTCCTGAAAATATCTCATTGTTTAGAAGCATAGAGGTGGAGTTTATAGACAATTATTTATACCGAAATATATTTGGGGTAACTATTAAATTTACAGCATAAAATTCCGAACCTATGGGAACTTTATACTGGCTGGTTTATTCTGAGGTATTAACAGGGCATGAAAACAGATTTACCTGACGAAGTGCTAGCAAGCAAAGATTGCCTATGGCAATTATTTGATCTAACGGATAAGTATAGTCAATCCTGACATAAATACCGGATTGTTGCACCAATCATACGTCTATAAAAATAGTGCAATAAATCCCTAAAAAAATTCTACAGGTGCTTCTACTAAAGGCAAAAAAAACTAATCTGTGGAATTAAAAAAATGGCAAACATAACAGGAACTCTAGGCGCAGATCTCATACCTGGAACTTTACCAGACGGTCGCGTAATTAGCCTAGGCAGCTTGCTAGGCGACGATACAATCAGTGGACTTGACGGTAATGATGCCATCGGTGCAGGGTCAGGAAACGACCTCGTATTCGGCGGCCCCGGCAATGATATTCTTAATGGCAACGAAGGCGACGACCAAGTATACGGTGGCAAAGACGACGACCAAGTATACGGTGGCAAAGGCAACGACTTAGTAAGAGGCGACATCGGCCGCGACAGCGTGTTCGGTAATGACGGCAACGACTCGATATTCGGCGGTAAAGACAACGACTCGATGTTCGGTGGTAAAGGCAACGACTTGATTCTGGGCGACCTCGGCGACGACGTACTCTACGGCGACCTTGGTTCTGATACCATGAGCGGTGGTGGTGGAAATGACCTGTTTGCGATCGGGCGAGTAGGCGACGGCAAACCCACAGCAACTACTGGCGGCCCCAGCGTCTCCGATGCCGACGTCATTACTGACTTTCAACTCTCCGGGAACGATGTCATCCAGTTATTTGGCGGACTGCAATTCAGCGATTTGCAATTCATCGACGGCACCGGCTCCAACGGCATCAGCATCGGCAACACCCTCGTTCGCGATACCGGCACCGGCGAGTATTTAGTCAACCTCCAAGGTTTGACTGCTGCACAACTGAGCGCAAATCCGGGTTGGTTTCAATCATCCGGGTTGCCCACACCCACACCCACGCCCACACCAACCCCAACCCCGGCACCCACACCGACACCAGGAACAACACCTACAAGTGTCTTCAGCTTCAGCACAAATAATTACTCTACCCCCGAAGGCAGCCCCGCCACAGTCACAGTGATTCGCACGGGCAATACATCGGCTCCCGGAAGCATTAATTTCGGTACAGTTGATGGTTCAGCTTCTTCTCCTGCGGACTATAGCCCTACCACTGGTACCCTGAATTTTACAGCAGGACAAACTAGCGCCACTTTCACTATCCCAACTGTGGCTGATGTGATTAGCGAAGGCTCAGAAACAGTAAATGTATTTCTGAACAACGGTAATGTAGGCAGTCTCAATCCAGCCACGGTGACAATTTTTGATGGTGGAAGTGCCCCGGCTCCAACTCCGACTCCGATTACAACTCCAACCCCTGCAAGTATCTTCCAGTTCAGTCAAGGCAATTACACTGTCAACGAAGGCGGCCCGGCTACCATTACCGTGACTCGCACCGGTGGTACTGGTGCGGCAACAATTAACTACGGCACTACTGACGGTTCGGCTACTTCTAGCGGGACAGCACCTGACTACACCGTTGCTGCGGGTTCACTGAACTTTGCTGCTGGTCAAAATAGCGCCAGTTTCACAGTCCCCGCTTTGATTGATGGGATTACTGAAGGCCCAGAAAGTGTCAACTTGGTACTCAGTGGCGGTACTGTCGGCAGCAATCCGGCAATCTTGACGATTAATGATGTTGTGCCGACACCCACTCCAGTTCCGACTCCGACTCCAGCCACTGCGACAGCAACCCAGTTCGTTTTCAGTGCGGCTACTTTCAGCACCCAGGAATCATCTGGCTTTGCTACGGTGACAGTCAATCGCGTCGGGCCCAATACGGCTCCCGCAAGCATTAGCTACGGTACTCTTGACGGCACGGCATTATCGACTGGGACCTCGGTTGATTATTCCTCTGGTGCTGGTGTACTAAACTTTGGCCCTGGGGAAACATCCAAGACTTTCAGCATCTTTGTCAATCCTGATACAGTGCCTGAAATGACTGAGACTGTTAACCTATTTCTCAACAACGGCCCCGTCGGCACTCCGTCAACAGCAAGACTAGACATTATTGACGGTAGCGGCAGTGCATCTGGCAATGTCTTCCAGTATAGTGCGTCTAATTACGGCACGATCGCCACTCAGGGCGGTGGCACAACCGTTACAGTTACCCGCTCAAGCGGCATAGGTGCAGCATCGGTTGACTATATTATTCTAGCGGGTACTCCAGGCAGCAGCCCTGCACCTGTATTTGGTACAGACTACTTGCTTAGCCCAGGCGGCCCCACTGGCGGTACGCTGTCATTCGCCAATGGCCAACTCAGCCAGACATTTACGGTTCAAGACAACCAATTTAGTACCAATAATGGGACTGTCCGCTTAGGTCTTGCTAACCCTACTGCTGGCTACAGTTTCGGCAGTACAGCGGCAACAAGCATTACTCTGATCTAAGGTTATTTGCAGGGCGGACAATGCCTGCCCTGCGATCGCTAAAACCTGTTTTTTTAGCACTTTAATTCACTTGTTGTAACCTGTGTCATTTACAGACTTCCTGGATATACCGCTCCGTTTAGGGCGGTTTTTTGTTGTTTTGAAGTAATACTATTTATTAAAATACAATGGTAAACTTAGGCTAACTGCCGAAAAAGGAGAATAGTTATGTCTGTTCAGATGCAAAGACGGCTATTTACAGTCCAAGAATATCACCTGATGAGTGAGGCTGGTGTTTTTGACAAGAATGAACGAGTTGAACTTATAGAAGGAGAAATCATCCAAATGGCTGCAATTGGTAAACGTCATGCCGCCCGTGTCGATCGCCTCGCAGACTTATTTTATGACAAAGTGCGAACAAGTGTGATCGTCCGGGTGCAAAATCCGATTTGCCTTGATGATAAATCCGAGCCTCAACCTGATATTGCTTTAGTACAACGTCGTGCTGATTTTTATGAAGAATCCTTGCCAAATAGTCAGGATATTTTGCTGCTGGTAGAGGTAGCAGATAGTACGGTTAATTATGACCGTGATGTGAAAGTACCTAACTATGCTCGTTCTGGAATTCAGGAAGTATGGTTGTGGGATCTTGAAGTTAACTGTTTAGAAGTTTACCGCAATCCCACGGCAAATGGCTATACTTCAATCCAAAAATTTGAGCGGGGAGAAATTGTTTCACCGTTGGCTTTTCCTGATTTTCAAGTGAGTGTTGATTTAATCTTAGGTTAGGATGCTTTAGCAGTAGCTAGAATATGAGAATCAAAAATAATAAACTTAGGCTAACCGCCAAAAAAGGAGAATAGTTATGTCTGTTCAGATTCAAAGACGGCTATTTACAGTGCAAGAATACCACATGATGAGTGAGGCTGGTGTTTTTGCTCATAACGAACGAGTGGAACTTATAGAAGGAGAAATCATCCAAATGGCAGCAATTGGTACTCGTCATGCTACTTGTGTGCGACGACTGATCCGGCAGTTTCGCCAAATTCCTGAAGAAAGTGCTATTTTGGATGTTCAAAACCCAATTCGGTTAACTCAACGTACCGAACCTCAACCCGATCTAGTTTTGCTACAATTCCGTTTAGACTGCTACGCTACAGCCCATCCAATACCGTCAGAAGTTTTGCTGTTAGTTGAGGTTTCTGATAGTACAGTTGATTTTGATCGCGATGTGAAAGTACCTAACTATGCTCGTTCTGGGATTCAGGAAGTATGGTTGTGGGATTTAGAAGCTAATTGTTTGGAAGTTTACCGTTATCCAACGGCAAATGGCTATACTTCCATCCAAAAATTTGAGAGGGGAGAAATGGTTTCACCGTTGGCTTTTCCTGATTTTGAAGTGAGTGTTGATTTGATTTTGAGTTAGCCTACTTTAGCAGTAGGTAGAATATTAGAATCAAAAATAGTAAACTTAGGCTAACCGCCAAAAAAGGAGAATAGTTATGTCTGTTCAGACTCAAAAGTGGCTATTTACTGTCCAAGAATATCACCTGATGAGTGATGCTGGTGTTTTTGCTAATGAACGAGTGGAATTGATAGAAGGAGAAATTATTCAAATGGCTGCAATTGGTACTCGTCACGCAAGTTCCGTTAAGCGTCTCACTAGATGTTTTAGCCTCATTCCAGAAGATCTGGCAACTCTGGGTGTTCAAGACCCCATTCAGTTGACAGAAAAAACTGAACCTCAACCGGATGTTGTCTTGCTGCAACCTCGTGCTGACTACTACGCCACAGCCCATCCAGTACCGTCAGAAGTTTTGCTATTAGTTGAAGTAGCCGACAGCACTGTTGATAACGATCGCAATATTAAAGTCCCTATCTACGCTCGTTCTGGGATTCAGGAAGTATGGTTGTGGGATCTTGAGGTTAACTGTTTAGAAGTTTACCGCAATCCCACGGCAAATGGCTATACTTCAATCCAAAAATTTGAGCGGGGAGAAATGGTTTCACCGCTAGCTTTTCCTGAGTTTGAAGTGAGTGTTAATTTTATCTTGGGTTAGGGAGATTAGCTAGTAGTAGTTTGAATATTACTAGCAAAAATGGTAAGCTTAAGCCAACTGTTGAAAAAGGAGAATAGTGATGTCTGTCAAAATGCAAAGACGGCTGTTCACATTACAAGAATATCACCTGATGGGTGAAGCTGGCATTTTCGGTGAAGATGACCGAATAGAATTGATAGAAGGGGAGATTGTGCAAATGGCTGCAATTGGAACTCGTCATGCAAGTTGTGTAAACCGCCTCGCGCGGCGGTTCAGCTTGATTCCCGAAGATCTGGCGACTTTTGCTATCCAAAACCCAGTTAAGTTAACCGATCGCACTGAACCTCAACCGGATGTTGTATTGCTACAACCTCGCGCTGATTACTACGCCACAGCGCATCCAGTAGCGTCAGAAGTTTTGCTATTAGTTGAGGTTTCGGATAGTACAGTTGATTATGACAGAGATGTGAAAGTATCCATTTACGCGCGATCGCTAATTCAAGAAGTTTGGCTAGTAGATTTAGTGGAAAATTGTTTGGAAGTCTACCGCCAACCAAGCCCGAACGGTTATAGTTTAATGCTCAAGTTTTGGCGCGGTCAACAAGTTGCGCCCCTGGCTTTTCCTGAGTTTGAAGTGAGCGTTGATTTTATCTTGGGTTAGGCTGATTTTTTTATGTTTAGGATTTACGCATCGAGGCTTAGAAACCGGGTTTTTTGGGTCGCAGCGCGTCCAGGACTAATATTATTAAACTTTACTAATTTCGCTGGCGATTGTAACTCGCGAAATTTCGCTTCTTCCTTCTTCCTTCTTCCTTCTTCCTTCTTCCTGAATTTCCCCCCTTGGGGGGGGCTGGGGGGGGGTGACTTCTTCCTTCTTCCTTCTTCCTTCTTCCTTCTGCTATAATCAGTTTAATTCCTCAAATAGCGCAAGTTCTATGACAGTTGCCAAACCATTTGAATTGGAAGTCACCCATCTCCCAGACCACACTGAATTACCAGAGTCGGACGGTACTTTTGTGAAAAATTTTCAAGAACTTCCTCAAAGCATTATTCTCACTGATTCACTCCGACCAATATTGCAACAAATTCATCCTGATGCACGCTACCGCATCGGTCAAGATTGCGGGATTTATTGGCGTTTAACTGAGCCTCTGGAACGGGGTGCAGAAGCACCTGATTGGTTTTATGTGCCGAATGTTCCCCCACTATTAAATGGTGAGGTGCGACGTTCTTATGTATTGTGGAAAGAATACGTTGCACCGCTGATTGTTTTGGAATTTGTGTCGGGGAATGGTTCAGAAGAGCGAGATCGAACTCCGCCTCCCGAACTCGGTCAACCAGAAGCACAAAAGGTTGGCAAATTCTGGGTTTATGAGCAGGCGATCCGCGTACCTTTTTACGGGATTTATGAAGTAAAAAAAGCTGCTGTAGAAATGTATCATTTACAAGATAATCGCTATCAGCTAATGAGTGCAAATGAGCGCGGTCACTATCCAATTCCTCAGCTTGGAGTTGAGTTGGGAATTTGGCAAGGTGAATATGATGAGATGAATTTGCCTTGGTTGCGTTGGTGGGATAGTGAAGGTAATTTGTTGTTAATTGGGGAAGAACGTGCGGAAAAAGAACGCCTTCGCGCAGAACGAGAGCGTCTTCGTGCTGGAGAAGAACATCTTCGCGCAGAGGAAGAACATCTTCGCGCAGAGGAAGAAAAACAACGGGCCGATCGCCTTGCCGAAAAATTGCGCGAAATGGGGATTAATCCTGATGAAGTCTGAGGGTTTTTTCCGGTGTTAAATGGGGGTACGATCGCACTTTGGGCAACTCTAGAAATATCAGAAATCTGGAAAGTGCGATCGCACTTCCCATCTCCCCATCTCCCCATCTCCTCAGTCATCATCCTTATTAAGATTTCCTTAATTGCTTTGAACTCATACAGACATCAGTGGTATTATTAATAGCTTAGCTAGGGGTGCCCGAAAATCCGGGCTGAGAAACACCCTTAGAACCTGAGTCTGGGTAATACCAGCGGAGGGAAGCTGTTTATCAAGGAAATCAAATATGCGTACCGAATGGATCGCTAAGCGTAGCGGGCAGAGCAATGTGAGTCAAATGCACTACGCCCGCCAAGGTGTGATTACTGAAGAAATGCACTACGTCGCTAAGCGAGAAAATCTCCCGGCCGAACTGATCCGCGCCGAAGTAGCCCGCGGACGGATGATTATTCCAGCTAATATCAATCACCCGAATTTGGAACCAATGGCGATCGGCATCGCCTCCAAATGCAAAGTCAATGCTAATATCGGCGCATCTCCCAACTCTTCCAATATGGCAGAAGAAGTTGACAAGCTGAAATTAGCAGTCAAATACGGTGCTGATACCGTCATGGACTTGTCCACCGGTGGTGGTAATTTGGATGAAATTCGTACTACCATTATCAAAGCTTCACCAGTGCCGATCGGCACAGTACCGATTTATCAAGCACTAGAAAGCGTTCATGGTAACATGGAAAGTCTGACCGCCAATGACTTTCTTCACATCATTGACAAACACGCTCAACAAGGTGTTGATTACCAAACTATCCACGCCGGAATTCTGATTGAGCATCTGCCATTAGTCAGAGATCGACTGACTGGAATTGTATCTCGTGGCGGTGGCATTTTGGCCCGGTGGATGCTGCATCACCACAAACAAAATCCCCTCTACACTCACTTTAACGACATCATTGAAATCTTCAAAAAATACGATGTTTCGTTTAGTTTGGGAGATTCTTTGCGCCCAGGTTGCACTCACGATGCGTCCGATGCAGCTCAATTAGCTGAACTCAAAACTTTGGGACAATTAACTCGCAAAGCTTGGGAACATGACGTGCAGGTAATGGTGGAAGGTCCAGGTCACGTTCCTATGGATCAAATTGAGTTTAATGTCAAGAAACAAATGGAGGAATGTTCCGAAGCACCCTTCTATGTTTTGGGACCATTGGTGACTGATATTGCGCCCGGTTATGACCATATCACTTCTGCGATCGGCGCGGCAATGGCTGGTTGGTACGGCACTGCCATGCTGTGCTATGTAACACCGAAGGAACACCTCGGTTTACCCAATGCTGAAGATGTCAGAAATGGGCTGATTGCCTATAAAATTGCGGCTCACGCTGCTGACATTGCGCGGGGTCGTCCGGGTGCACGAGACAGAGACGATGAACTCTCGAAAGCGCGTTACAACTTCGATTGGAACCGTCAATTTGAGCTGTCTTTAGATCCAGAACGGGCCAAGGAATATCACGACGAAACTTTACCAGCAGATATCTACAAAACTGCTGAATTCTGTTCGATGTGTGGGCCTAAGTTCTGTCCGATGCAGACGAAAGTTGATGCCGATGCTTTGACAGAATTGGAGAAGTTCTTGGCTAAGGAACCTGTGGCGCAACGCTAACTCAATTGATTAACAAGGCGGGTATTTCCCGCCTTACTTAATGTTAAATTTGTTATATTAAAAGGAGTTTCGGCAAAGGAGAATCGCGATGTCCCTTCAACTTCTAAGACGGCTATTTACGGTGAAAGAGTATCATTTGATGAGTGAAACAGGGATTCTTTCTGAAACCGATCGCGTTGAACTCATTGAAGGAGAAATTATTCAAATGGCTGCAATTGGGACTCGTCACGCCACTGCTGTGAGACGACTTAACCGACTTTTCCACCGATTACCAGAAGATAGAGTTATCGTTGATGTTCAAAATCCAGTTCAGTTAAGTGAACGTACTGAACCGCAGCCTGATGTGGTATTGCTTCAATTTCGCGATGATGATTACGGGACAGCACATCCAGTTCCTTCAGAAGTGTTACTTTTAGTAGAGGTAGCTGACAGTACAGTGGATAATGACAGAGATGTCAAAATTCCGATTTATGCCCGATCGCTCATTCAAGAGGTTTGGCTGGTCAATTTAATTGAAAACTGCTTGGAAGTATACCGCCAGCCAACACCGAACGGCTATAGTTTAATACTAAAGTTGTATGCTGGTCAAGAGGTTGCACCGATCGCCTTTTCTGATTTTACAGTCAGTGTAGATTCGATATTCGGTGCGGGCGATCGTATTTCTTCAACTCCAGAGTAATTTGGAATTATTTTACCACAGAGAGCGCAGAGAGCGCAGAGAAAGAGAAGAGGAGAGAGATAGCATAAATTGTCTGATTGATGCCGATTAAACTGCATTTTTCAAAGGAACTTGTTTTGCAGAATATAAGACATTCTGAATAACTTCTTCAGCAACAGCTTTAACTACATTGACACTGACACTATTACCAATTTGATGATAGGCTTTATCATCATTGGAATGCAAACTAAAATTATCTGGAAAACCTTGTAAACGCGCCGCTTCACGGGGCGTAATTCTCCGAACTCGGTGATGATGATAAACTCCTAATCTATTAGCATCGCTAGCAACAACTGTGACGGAAATTTTAGCTGGATCGAGAAACTTATACACTTCAAAGGAAAAGTTACCCGATACAGGTTTGTAAAGTTGATTATGTCGTTGCAGGTACTTTTTTGTTACCAGGGAATCTAAAATTTCATCGAGATGGGGATGAGCAAAAAAAGTAGCTATTTGCTCTTTAGTTAAAAGCTTCCCATCTTGGTGGTTCCCAAATTCTTTATTACGCCTTTTCAATATAAAAAGATTCATCAATTCAATTTCTGCTAAACTGCACTCACCTCGCAAACCCAGTTCCCAAGAATGAATGGAATTACCACCACGATAGTCGATTAGTCGCATTCCGTGCAAGCGATTGAGGTCATTGTTAACGATTTGTTTCAAAGCCTTGACAAATTCTAGCGAACAATCATATTTTGCATCTGGATTATCTTCTAATATATCTGCAACTGTTACAGGTTTATTTAAGGGATAAAATAATGAGAGTTGTTGATGGCTAGAGGAATGGGAATCTTTTGGTCCTAAGTCGGAAATTAAGTTATATTGGGGAACAGTATTTAAAACTCCGACTAAGTAAACTCGGACGCGGTTTTGAGGTAAACTGAAGTTAGAGCTGTTGAGTACAAAATAATCGAAGCTATAACCTCGGCTGGTCATTTCGCCTTTGATAGTTTCTAGGGTTTGTCCGCTGTCGTGGGAGACAAGTCCCCGCACATTCTCGAAAATAAATGCTTGAGGTTTGAAAGTGTCAATCAGTCGTACAATCTCAAAAAACAGCGTGCCTCTGGTGTCTCCAAATCCTGCTTTTTTGCCTGCGTAGGAGAAAGATTGGCAAGGAAATCCTGCTAGTAAAATGTCATGGTCTGGGAGTTGGTCAATTAGTCGGATGTCGCCTGAAGGTCGATCTCCAAAATTGAGCTGGTACACTGATTGAGCGTCGGGATTGATTTCGCTACTTAATACGCATTCTGTTTGACTATTCAAGGAACTAGCGGCGGATTCAAATCCTAATCTCATGCCGCCTATTCCTGCAAATAAGTCAATGAAACGGATTTTTTGCATAGCGATTAAGCAGGCAGTCAAACCTCAGATATTCTACTATTTTTTGATCGAGGCAGAGCCTCTAGATATTCATTACCAGGCAGAGCCTGGTAACAAGAATCTTCTTCTTTCTCTTCCTTCGCGTTCTTTGCGCCTTCGCGGTTGCTTAAATCTTAGGACTTATTAGCCATCCACTCCTGAATATCCTTAATCATAAACACCGTCTCAAAATCTAACCCAACAGATTGATAAAACTCTGCCCCACCTTGCTCTCTATCGATCAGAGACAAAATGCGATCGAATAAGTCAATGAAACAGATTTTTTGCATGGCGATTAAGCGGGCAGTCAAACCTCAGATATTCTACTATTTTTTGATCGAGGCAGAGCCTCTAGATATTCATTACCAGGCAGAGCCTGGTAACAAGAATCTTCTTCTTTCTCTTCCTTCGCGTTCTTCGCGCCTTCGCGGTTGATTAAATCTTAGGACTTATTAGCCATCCACTCCTGAATATCCTTAATCGTAAACACCGCCTCAAAATCCAAGCCAACAGAGCGATAAAACTCCGCCCCACCTTGCTCTCTATCGATCAGAGACAAAATGCGATCGAATAAGTCAATGAAACAGATTTTTTGCATGGCGATTAAGCGGGCAGTCAAACCTCAGATATTCTACTATTTTTTGATCGAGGCAGAGCCTCTAGATATTCATTACCAGGCAGAGCCTGGTAACAAGAATCTTCTTCTTTCTCTTCCTTCGCGTTCTTCGCGCCTTCGCGGTTGATTAAATCTTAGGACTTATTAGCCATCCACTCCTGAATATCCTTAATCGTAAACACCGCCTCAAAATCCAAGCCAACAGAGCGATAAAACTCCGCCCCACCTTGCTCTCGATCGATCAGAGACAAAATGCGATCGAATAAGTCAATGAAACAGATTTTTTGCATGGCGATTAAGCGGGCAGTCAAACCTCAGATATTCTACTATTTTTTGATCGAGGCAGAGCCTCTAGATATTCATTACCAGGCAGAGCCTGGTAACAAGAATCTTCTTCTTTCTCTTCCTTCGCGTTCTTCGCGCCTTCGCGGTTGATTAAATCTTAGGACTTATTAGCCATCCACTCCTGAATATCCTTAATCGTAAACACCGCCTCAAAATCCAAGCCAACAGAGCGATAAAACTCCGCCCCACCTTGCTCTCGATCGATCAAAGACAAAATGCGATCGACCTTATAACCCGCACCCCGCAGCCTCTCCACCGCCTGCATCGCCGACTTACCCGTCGTCACCACATCCTCCAAAACCACCACTTTCGCACCCTCAGACAGCGTTGGCCCCTCAATATACGCCATCGTCCCATGTCCTTTGGCTTCCTTTCTGACAATCAAAGCTGGTATTGGTCGATCGCCCAAAGCCGAAACCACACTCACCGCAGTTACAATTGGATCGGCCCCCAAAGTCAAACCAGCCACAGCGTCCACATCCGCCGACAGCATCGACAACAGCAACCTCCCCGTCGCCAAAGCACCTTCAGGATGCAGAGTCACCGGTTTGCAGTTAATGTAATAGGAGCTTTTCTGTCCCGAAGACAGCACAAAATCCCCCTCACGATAGGCAAAAGAACACAACAAATCCAAAAGTCGATCGCGCAACACCTTCAAATCCTCAACATTCATAACTGACACCGTGTACAAAACAAAAATAATCTGCCGATAATCAGTCTATATTGGAACCGTAATTAATTTAGAAGCTTCAATATCATGGGCCACAAGTTAAAAAGCTTAAGTAGTATATTGATGATGACAGTCGTTTCTGCCACCTTGGCATCCGTCAAACCAGCCCAAGCAGAACCAGCTAGATTTCACCCTATCTCCGACGATTTCAATCGGCAATTCTTTCAGAGTTCAGGAGACTTTTACTACAACGTCAGCCTCCAAGGTTACTTGGGCGACTATTTAGGCATCGGTTCCCCCAGTGGCGTAGTAGCATTTCCCGAAAAAGAAATCGAGCGGGACGCCAGTCGCGTCCATGGCTTTTACCGACAAATGATGCAGCGTCAAGTGTCTTCCGATCCCATTCTCCGCGTCCCAGATGCAGTCAATCCCTTCGATTCATCCGTAATGGCACTCCCTCCAGCTTGCCAATTCGCACCCCAGCCCAGTGGCTGTTTCCCTACTGCTGCCGGACTTCAGGAACAGTTGCCCGCTTCCGAGCAACAGCCACAGACAGTGCCAGGCCCTGTTAGGGGTTTGTATCAAATATCACCCAATGGTCCAAATTAATGGTCTAGGATTTATAGCCGAAGTCCTAAGTCATTGGTTAGTTGTCAGTTGTTAGTTGTCAGTTGTTATTGGTGATAGAAATATAGCAGTCCCCAAGACTATACGGTCACTGAGCGTAGTCGAAGTGTCCACTTTTGCCCTTCGACTACGCTCAGGGAACAAACTCACCAATTACCAACAATCAACAACCAATAACTTAGGGTAAAATACTACCATCAGGCATCATAGTTTTGATCAAAATAGCTTCCGACAAATTTGCTCCTTTCAAATTTGCTCCTCTCAGATTCGCCCCCGCCAAATTAGCTCCCCTCAAGTCAGCTTTGCCAAGGTTTGTCCATCGTAAATCAGCGCCTTTCAACTGCGCAAAACTCAGATTAGCCCTAAAAAGATAAGCTCCCGTTAGGTGAGCTTCCACGAGATTAGCTTTATAAAAATTAGCACTATAAAAATGCGCCTCAATCAACTCTGCTTGACTGAGATTAGCTTGACTCAGATTAGCATTATTCAAGTTGGCTCCTGTCGCCTTAACTCCACACATCACAGTACCGATTAAACTAGCATCTGCTAAATCGGTATTTTGGAGATTAGCGGCGCTCATATCTGCCCCGATTAAATTTGCCAGACTCAAATCGGCTCCTGTCAAGTCGGCTTCCTGGAGGTTGGTTCCAGTTAAATTAGCTTTGACTAAGTTAGTTTCCAGCAGTTGGGTACGCGCTAGATTTCCTAGACTGAGATTAGCTTCAGTGAGGTTGGCTGCAATCAATTTAGCTTTGAATAAGTCGATTTTGAATAGGTTCGATCGCCCAAGATGCGCGCCTCGCAGATTTGCTTCCGCCAGGTTTGCTTCACTCAGATCTGGCTCGATATCTGGGTGAATATTTCTCCATTCAATCCAGGTTACAGCACCCCGTTTCAGCAGTGCCAAATGGTCTTTATTTGCCATAATTACTCTCCTTTAATGGCTATTCTTTTCGTCCAAAAATTGCTGGATTTTCCCGCCCCGCCACACCTTCAATTGCCGCAATTGCCGCTTGGGAACCTGCGATAATATCTCGTTCTGCTCCGCCTAGGTACAGCCGTCCAAAACTGCCTACAGCCTGAACCTCTAGAATATTAATAGATGCGCCTTTTTCCGCTTCATTTGCCGCTAGTGCAGCATAGGCTGCGGGTTCTACTTCTAATACGTAAAGCGTTTGTCCCGCCAGCAGTAATTGTCCCCGGCGGGTGCGGTTAATTAATTGCGTTTGGTGGGCGTCGATGTTGCGAATAATTTGGCTGGAAATAACTCGCGGTTTGATACATTCTTCTCTGCGAACTCCGATGAATTCTAGAATCGCTTTCCCCGCAGCCCTGGTTTCCCCCTGCTGGCTTGAATGCACTTCCAGAAGGCCGTACAAGCGTTCTACTATCTGCACTCCAGGGCGCACGGACGCGGATTTGAGGGCGACATCGGTAATTCGGTTAATTTCGATACCGGGCGAGATTTCGATCCACAGCGACGCATCCCCCGGTAGCGGCAAGAATCCGGCCGCAACAGTGCCTATGTATGCTGCGTGCTGTGGCTGTAGGTTGTCTAGAAAGACGTAGCTGCGTAGCTCTATGCCCAAAAGTTTTTATCTCCGTCGATCGATCTGCAACTGTTTTACTTGCAATATCTGAGTGTACCGCACGGTTGACTTGTTTTCTTGCTTGTCCAATCAGATTTCCATACCCCCTCTATCCCCTGTTGATGCTCTACACTAGGGCTCGTTCGAGTGGGAAATTGACCTATAGTAATAGCTGGAATTTACCACAGTTTATGGCTACAGGTGGATTTTACTGGAGTTGGCGATCGATATAGTAGTGATAGTTAAAGATTTTGCCCACAAACAGCATTTTTAGTTATGAAACGTTCTGATTTATCTAAAGTTATTAGTGCAGGAATTATTGCTGCTGGTTTAGCCATTGTACCAGCTAACTTGCCTGCTGCTGCTCAGACGAATACAGCTCCTGGTACTAATAGCACTACAACTACCACAAGTCCTCGCTCCGATGTTTACCGTACAGAGTCCGATCGCGATTTTGACTGGGGATGGTTGGGATTGCTCGGTTTGTCTGGTTTGTTCGGTTTGATGCCCCGCAAGGAAACAAAAACTGTCAACTACACTACTACCGATCGCGACCCCTCTGTTCGCACTGAATACTAATGCTACTTTAGTATGTTGGCTATGAGCCTTATACAGGAACAGGGTTTTTTCACCTGTGCGATCGTAAATAGGAATTTCTTGACCTCCATCTTTGGGGGTCTTTTGTTTTAGGGATGAGGTCAAGGAATCAATTCACCGTCACACAAAGATAAAATAGTATTCAGAACGGTCTGCCTCCAATGATATTCATTGCCCAAAGCTGATCCAAGCTATAATCTTTTAACCAGTGTTCTAAGTCTATAGAGTCAGCCCAAGTTAGAGTCGCCAAACCATCTTCAGAATCACAAACTAGCACCTCATGAGGTTGTAAAAATCGGATTAGGCGATCGGAATGAGTTGCGACAATTAATTGAGTTCTTTGAGAAGCTTCTCTCATTGCATGAGCTAGTAGTTGTAACAACTCTGGATGTAAACTAACTTCCGGCTCATCAATCAGCGTGATAGCAGTCAAATCTCGACTTTGTAGTAGAGTTATTAACCACAGAAACCGCAGTGTTCCTTCGGAGAGTTGGTGCATATAAAAAGGATCAGAAAAATTTCTATCCTTCCAAGTCATTGCTAAAGTTCCTGCCGCTACTGGGGGAAAACTCAACCTTTCAAAATCAGGAAATGCCGCAGCAAGCGTATCTTCGATAATTTCAAATCGATTTCGATCGGTTTCTCGCAGATAATAGAGGCATGAAACTAAATCTTCTCCCTTACTACCTGGCAAAGTTGCAGGCCGCATCGATTGAGGTAAACGGATGGGACTTTGAGGCGACAAATTTAATTCCCATGCTTTATAGAAACTACATGAAGCTAAATTTTGCCTCAAGGTTTCCGGTTCCCGATACATCTTAGGAACTTGGGCGAGGGATGTTTCGTAAGGATTGTGTTGCCAGTTTGGGCGTAGTAGCTTTTCATTTTCTGGACTAAAATATCTGACATCTAAACCGCGAGATTCAATATACTTAAAAGGTTGAACAGCATCGGGATTGCGCTGTTGAATGAGGGTTTCTAAACCAATTTCATAGAACTGACCTTTGGTTGCGATTTTTAGATAATAGTTGAGGGGTTCCTGATTCTCTATAGGCATCGATAAGGAGATTGATACGCTATCAGCCCGGTCTACTGTTACAATCTGACTTAGACCGCCTAATTCGGAAATTTTTGATTGTAACTGACCCTTGGCTGATGCTGCTAGAAGTGAGAATATTTCTAAAAAAGAACTTTTCCCAACACCGTTAGCACCAATCATCACTGTCAGAGGTCGCATTTCTACCTCTGCCGAAAACAAACGGCGAAACCCTTGGATCGTTAGACGCTCAAATGTGTTCATAATATTTGTACTTGAGCTTGTAGAATCTTAATATGCACAATTTTACTCCGCCAAAACACTTTTTTCCATAATGTCTACAAATTTCGATAGTGACCAGGTAATTAAGAATTAATTATTAAAAATCACCAAGTGCTCAAGTCTGTGTCAAAATGATTTTACGAAATTTTTTAAGTTGGAAAACTAACGATGACTGTAAATCCTAAATTGCAGCGCGCATTTGAGCAAGGCCGCGCCCTGAAAATTATCAGCGGTTTGAATAATTTTGATGCCGCCAGAGTTGCGGCTGTTGTCAAAGCAGCGGATCTCGGCGGTGCAACATTTGTTGATATTGCAGCCGATCGCGATTTGGTAATCATGGCAAAAACATTGACAAATTTGCCAATTTGTGTATCGGCGGTGGAACCAGAAAAGTTTGTCTCTGCGGTAAAAGCCGGTGCAGATTTGATTGAAATTGGTAACTTTGACTCTTTCTACGCTTCAGGTCGCCGCTTTGAAGCTGAAGAAGTTTTGGAGTTGACTCGCCAAACTCGATCGCTACTTCCCAACATCACCCTTTCTGTAACTGTTCCCCATATTTTGACCTTAGACCAACAGGTGCAATTAGCCACAGAATTAGTCAAAGCTGGCGCTGATATTATCCAAACAGAAGGCGGTACGAGTGCTCAACCAGTTCACGCCGGCACTTTGGGATTGATTGAAAAAGCAGCGCCTACTTTAGCCGCCGCCTTTGAAATTTCCCGCGCCGTATCGGTTCCGGTACTTTGCGCTTCTGGCATCTCCAACGTCACCGCACCGCTGGCTATTGGCGCCGGTGCAGCGGGTATTGGTGTCGGTTCTGCCATCAGTCAACTTAATAGCGAAGTCGCGATGATCGCCGCTGTTCGCAGTTTGGTTGAAGCTTTAGCCAAGGTAGAGCGATCGCACTTAGCTACTTCCATTTAAACAGCTTCCAACTGATATCTTTTAGTCGTTACCAGGCTCTTCCTGGTAACGCAGATGCTTTGGATCTGCCTCAATGATTGATAAACCACACTGAATAATCATCCAAAAAAACCTTATTTGGGGAGTTTTCATCACTGGTTTTTAAATTTACTAAAGGCAACACAAATTCTCGGTTATCGCTGACACGCTTTACCTCTACAAGGATACCATTTTTCTGATAAACAGAATCCTTAAATTGTTTGATTTCAAAGATGTCTGTGTAAGAAGATTTAGTTTTTGTGGTTTTTTTATATTCTTTTTTGTTGCCAGAATCACTACCCAAATCTTCTTCCCAAATAAACAATTCTCTGCCTGTGACATTACAGGGTAATTGCAAATTATTTTTGAGGTATGTTAAATAGGTAAGGAGATTTTTAATCCCAACTTCAATACTTTGAGAATTCAATATTTGAGCAATTCTCTGCTCGAATTGTTTGATATCGAACAGGGTAATTCCATCTATACCTGTGACCATTGCGTGTTTAATCAAGTTAAGTTCAGGGATTCCCATCAATAGACGCTGAAGGCTATTTAGTGGTTTCTGCTTTCTACCTGCTACAATAGTTTCATCAAGCTGAATCGGAGGAAGCTCTGCTTCGGAAGCTAGGGATTTGCTGTGGTTTGGACTATCGTCAAATTTAGGCTTTTTAAATCTAGGCTTGTCAAAGTTAGACATAACTGGAGCTGGTTGTACTGGTTTATGAATAAAGTATATCTTGACAGAAGTACATTCGTCTGTAATACATAGGAGGAAGCTGCGATGCAACTATTAAAATCCCCTGAAGAATCGGCAGTCTATCAAGGGCAATTTGGCGAGTTTACGATTACTCAAAGCGATCGCACGGGTGTGATAATTTACCGTGCAGCGTTAGGGGTAGCTGCCACTTGTTGGGCGATCGGCACTACCCTCGTACTGCAACAGGGTGACAACCCAACCGCCATCCAAGCAATAACGCCGATTTTTGCTTGTTTCTGGATAGCTTTAGGCGTTAGTTTGGCAACTATTCATATTTACATGATTGCCTTACACCGACTGTTACAAATATTTTGGGCGATCGGTGGCGCGGCCGCACTTTTTATCGCCATACAAAACGCAGAACCCCTAGCTTTAGCAGTTTACGAACATCCAGCAACTTTGTGGGGAATTGGTTTTATTTTTGCCGCATTAAATGGCATCTATTTCAAAGAAGCTTTCTGTTTCAATCGCTTAGAAACTAAGTTTTTGACTCCCGGAGTTCCGTTCTTAATTATCGGACATATTGGCGGTTTTCTTTCAGGGGAAAACGAACAATTATTACTCGCTGTTTGGGCAGTTTTGTTTATCATATTTGCAGTCCGTAAGTTTTTTCAACCTATCCCCCAAGATATTGGTGACAAAAGCGTGTTTGAGTACCTCAAAAATCAATAATTATTGCAGCATAATCCTAGACACACCAAAATCAAAGAAACCTGGTTTTTTTGTTAAACACAGACCATGAAAATCAGTCTCCTACGTCGGCGAGAAAAGTGGGCAATTACCAGGGAAGGTTGGGTAATTGCAATCATGGGATTAATAATTTCAATGATGTTGATAGTCAAAAATATCCATCCGTTTTTGGCGGTAAATTCGCCCGTGAAAGCAGATATTTTGGTGGTAGAAGGCTGGTTGCCAGATTACGCGATCGAAAGTGCGATCGCCGAATTCAAACAAGGCAAATATCGCCAACTAATTACCACAGGAATTCCCTTAAGTAAAGGCTACTACTTAGCTGAATATAAAAATTATGCTGAACTCACCGCCGCCACTTGTATTGCCCTAGGATTCGATCGCGATAAAATCATCGCAGTACCCGCAGCCAATGTCCTCAAATATCGTACTGCTGCTTCGGCGATCGCACTTAAAGAATGGCTTGCTACCTCAGCGTTAAAAGTTGACGCCATTAATCTTTATTCCTTTGGAACTCACGCCCGCCGCAGTTGGCTCATCTTTAAACAAGTCCTGCATCCAGAAACTCAAGTGGGAATTATCGCAGCAGAACCCCAAGATTACAATCCTCAAGAATGGTGGAAATCCAGCGAAGGTTTTCGCATAGTAACAGGAGAAATTATTGCTTATATTTACGCCATTTTTGTAGATTGGAAAATTTAGCTAAAACCCTAGATATTTTGTTCAAGGGTTTGATAATTCCTCGATTCCCCAATACATATCTGAATTATTCAGATGCTACCGGATTTGATATCATATAAAATCCTCTCTTAATCGTCCTGTATTAAACTCTCTCTTCTCTTCCTTCGCGTACTTCGCGCCTTCGCGGTTAAATCATTCCGATACAACCGGATTTGATATCAAACCCCAACAGCCTCACGCAGCCTCAAGCGTTTTTGGTCCCACACTATATCACTTCGATTAGTGTGGGTACTTCCGTCTGTTTAGCTAAAATTTACTCTTTAGAACCTAAAATTCTACATCCTCGTCGTTTTCAGTCCGCAGTCGCACCGAATCAGCATGAGAAGGCAAACCCTCAGCTTCGGCCAAAACATTAATCGCCTTAGCCATCTTTTTCAGTGCAGTCGGCGAATATTCTATCAAACTTGAATGCTTCATAAAAGTTTCGACACAAAGTGGTGAAGCATAGCGAGGAGCTCCTGAAGTCGGCAAAGTATGATTCGGTCCCGCCAAATAGTCTCCTACCGCTTCCGGTGTCGAGTAACCCAAGAAAATCGCCCCCGCGTGGCGAATTTGCTCTAGTAAGGCCCAGGGATCTGCAACTTGCAATTCCAAGTGTTCGGGAGCAAACTCGTTCGAGAGTTCCGCCGCCGCCTTGAGAGACTCAACTACCACGACTAAACCATAATTAGCGATCGCCTTTTCAGTTAAAGTCCGGCGTGGGTGATTTGCCAACTGTCTGTCTACCTCAGCCACCACCTTCCTCGCCAGCACGGAATCCGCCGTCAGCAAAATCGCCGACGCCATCGAATCATGTTCAGCTTGAGCCAACATATCCGCAGCGACGTGGACGGGGTTAGCATCCCCATCAGCGATAATCAGCACTTCCGACGGGCCAGCCAGAGAATCAATCCCTACAGTCCCGTAAACCAGTTTTTTCGCTAGGGTAACGTAAATATTCCCCGGTCCAGTAATTAAATCTACCTTCGGAATAGTTTCCGTACCGTAGGCCAAAGCCGCGATCGCCTGAGATCCACCTACGCGATAAATCTCATCAACTCCCGCTTCCTGAGCCGCTACGAGCACCGCAGGATTCATTTTCTTTTCCTGTCCGGGGGGAGTACACATCACCAGTCTCGGAACTTTAGCGACCTTAGCAGGTACCGCATTCATGATCACCGAGCTCGGATAGGATGCCTGACCCCCTGGGATGTAAATTCCCGCGCGATCGACCGGAGTATAGCGCTTGCCCAAAACTACCTGATCCGAGCCAAACTGCACCCAAGACTTGGGGACGCGCTGTCGGTGAAACGCCTCTACCTGTTTGCAAGCTGTACGGATTGCATTTAATAATTCTTTGGGCACCTGCTGGTAAGCAGCGTCCAATTCAGAGCCACTCACACGCAAATCTTCCGCATTTAGGGTCATGCGGTCAAATTCAGCGGTGTAGTGCAGCAGGGCCTTATCGCCTTTGCGCTTTACAGCTTGCAGCACCTCCCGCACGGTGGCTTCTTTGTGAACAACAAGTTCGTCATGGGTGCGATCGCAGATTCGTCGCAGTTCAGCTTGTGCCTCAACCCACTGAGTAATGATTCGCAGCATGGAGATTCGGAATGCCTTCCTTAGGAATTGCCCGCCTGAGAACCGGGTGGCGATCGACAGAATAGAAGATCGGAGCAACAGGGGGGAGAGGGAGAGCGGGAGAAGGGGGGAGAATGGGAGAACGGGAGAAGTTGTCTTCTGCCTTTTGCCTTCTGCCTTGTACCTTTTGCCTTCTGCCTTCTGCCTTTTGCCTTGTACCTTTTGCCTTCTGCCTTCTGCCTTCTGTAAACGCTTCTTGCCGAAGCCAGAATAACCCGTACTCTTTGTTATAGCTTAACTTGGATTTTTCCGGGAATCACATTTTGAACCGAATATGTGCTATGTTAGTTTTTCTGACGTAATTTTTTTATAAAAAACCCTCAAATATTGTATACTCGAAAATTGCGCGCAATAAACCGTGACTTGTAGGGGCCATTGTAGTTTGGTCTCCATCAGGTTAATCGGTCAGGGTCAAATTCAGTGCCTACATCGCGCAGATCTAAACGATACCTGTGACTTTAGTCACTGGGTTGTTTAACCTTCTGAAGCCGAGCCGATCGACGGTTGTCTAAAATCAACCTCTACTATTACAGGAAGCATCCTGTTTGGATAAATCGGCTCCCTGAATCAAGCATCTCAGTGTCTTCAGACCTGAGAGTCTCAAAAAATAGAGAGATCGGAGATGTTTCTCGAATTTTCTCTAAATGAGGCAACTATCAATGAATACCTACTTCCAGCAACTGAACTATGGCAAATATTAAGTCCGCCGTTAAACGAGTCCAAATCGCTGAACGCAACCGGTTGTACAACAAATCTTACAAGTCAGCAGTAAAAACCCTGATGAAGAAGTATTTTGCAGCGGTTGAAAAATACGCAGCCAGTCCGAGTCCTGAGTTAATGCAAGAAGTGCAACAGCGGATGTCAGAGGCTTACAGCAAAATCGACAAAGCGGTCAAAAAAGGCGTACTCCACCGTAACAATGGGGATCGCAAAAAGTCGCGGTTGGCGAGAACTCTCAAACCCCATGAAGTATCCGTAGCATCTTAAGGAAGCAGGAAGCAGTGATGAGTTAGTTGTTATTTGTGATTAGTTATGGGGTTTAATAGCCAAGAACCGATAACAGATAACCAAGACCAAACTCTCCCCTGTCCTGCCTCAAACTCGCTCACCCACCCACTATTATTTTGACTTCTACTTGTCTCGCTCATGCAGCTCATCGACACCCACGTTCATATCAACTTTGATACTTACAAATCTGAGTTAGAAGCCATTCGAGAACGCTGGCGGGAAGCTGGAGTAGTTCATTTGGTTCATTCTTGTGTAGAGCCAGAAGAGTTTGCCGGAATTCAAGCAATCGCCAATCGGTTTGCTGAAGTATCCTTTGCCGTAGGCCTCCACCCCCTAGACGCAGGGAAGTGGACAGAGGAGACTGCAAACCAGATTAGGGAATTGGCGAGTCAAGATGCCAGAGTAGTGGCGATCGGCGAAACCGGACTAGACTTTTACAAAGCCGACGATCGAGAACACCAGTTCAAAGTATTTGAAGCACAACTCGCGATCGCTCAGCAACTAGACAAACCAGTGATTATCCACTGTCGTAACGCAGCCGCCCCCATGGCAGAAATGCTGAGGGACTTTTGGCAAACTCGTGGCCCGGTGCGCGGAGTCATGCACTGCTGGGGAGGAACACCAGAAGAAACCCAGTGGTTTTTAGACCTGGGTTTCTACATCAGTTTTAGTGGTACTGTCACCTTTAAAAAAGCCTTGCAAATACAAGAATCAGCTTGTATGGTAAATAGCGATCGGCTCTTAGTCGAGACAGATAGCCCCTTTCTCGCCCCCGTACCAGAACGGGGAAAACGCAACGAACCAGCCTTCGTGTACCACGTAGCCGCCCAAGTTGCTAAATTGAGAGGAGTTTCTCTGCTAACTTTGTCCCAGCAGACAACAGAAAATGCCTGTAGGCTATTCGGCCTTTCACTTTAACGAAAGCTGAACAGAGGAAGGAGGAAAAAAGCCAGTTTACTGCCATCGATCGCCAGGAAACGGCATCACGAATATGTTATCCTTTGAAATCTGCCATCGATCGGATTTGCGCCCTATAATCAAAAGAACAAGCCGATCGAGCGTTGGCGCACTACTAGGGCGATAGCAGTTTCCGAGAAACTGCAAGCAAAAGTTAGTATTGCACCGACCAGTCCGGCCAAACAATCAACTAATACACCGGAAAAATACACATCTAAAAAACTGGGGTCTTCAGAAATTTGGCGATAGCTGAAAAGTAAATTCTAGGAATGAAATGTGTAGGGAATTAAAAATAGAACACCAAGAGATCGGCACAAAAAAGATCTCGATCGAAGCCAAAATGAGCAATAATCCGCTGCGATCTACCCGCAAAAATAACCGTTGCAGTAGTTGGTAAGCGATGGAAAACATCATATAAATTCTCTCACACAATACCTCAAAAAAACGAAAGCAAGGTAAAAAAAACGCCCCGCTTGGGCGTCATGTAAAAAGCTAGAGCTTTCTCAGGAAAAAGGACACCCATGACCAGTAAAGATTACACAGAATTCGCATTCACCTTGCCCGACCTGATCGAAATCCAGCGGGCAAGTTTTCGCTGGTTCCTAGAAGCCGGACTCATCGAAGAACTAGACAGCTTCTCCCCCATCACAGACTACACAGGGAAGCTAGAACTCCACTTCATAGGCAAAGACTTCAAACTGAAGCGCCCCAAGTACGACGTAGACGAAGCCAAACGACGGGACAGTACCTACTCAGTACAAATGTACGTCCCCACCCGTTTGATTAACAAAGAAACAGGCGAAATCAAAGAACAAGAAGTCTTCATCGGCGATTTGCCGTTGATGACCGAACGCGGGACCTTCATTATCAACGGCGCAGAACGAGTCATTGTTAATCAAATTGTGCGATCGCCAGGCGTCTACTACAAATCAGAAACCGACAAAAACGGCCGCCGCTCCTACAACGCTTCTTTAATCCCCAACCGTGGCGCATGGCTGAAATTTGAAACCGACAAAAACGATTTAGTCTGGGTCAGAATCGACAAAACCCGCAAACTGAGCGCCCAAGTCTTGCTCAAAGCCCTGGGACTCACAGACGGCGAAATCTACGACAGTTTGCGCCACCCCGAATACTTCCAAAAAACCATCGAAAAAGAAGGACAATTCGGCGAAGAAGAAGCCCTGATGGAGCTCTACCGCAAACTAAGACCGGGGGAACCCCCCACGGTAGCCGGCGGCGAACAACTACTCAATTCCCGATTCTTCGACCCCAAACGATACGACTTGGGCAGAGTAGGACGCTACAAGCTCAACAAAAAGTTGAACTTGACCGTCCCAGACACAGTGCGCGTGTTGACATCCCAGGATATCTTGACGGCGATCGACTATTTAATTAACCTCGAATTCGACATCGGCTCCACAGACGACATCGACCACCTAGGAAACCGTCGCGTCCGAAGCGTCGGAGAACTGCTGCAAAACCAAGTCAGAGTAGGACTCAACCGCCTAGAACGAATCATTCGCGAAAGAATGACAGTTTCCGATTCCGACTCCCTAAGTCCCACATCCCTGGTCAATCCAAAACCCCTAGTAGCAGCCATCAAAGAGTTCTTTGGCTCTTCCCAGCTATCGCAGTTTATGGACCAGACCAATCCCTTGGCAGAACTGACCCACAAACGACGCCTATCCGCCCTAGGACCAGGAGGTCTAACCCGCGAACGCGCAGGCTTTGCAGTTCGGGATATTCACCCGTCCCACTACGGTCGGATTTGCCCGATCGAAACACCAGAAGGTCCCAACGCCGGACTCATCGGCTCCCTAGCAACCCACGCCAGAGTCAACCCCTACGGCTTCATCGAAACCCCTTTTTACCCAGTCGAAAAAGGACAGGTGCTGCGAGACAAAGCTCCCGTTTACATGACAGCCGATGAAGAAGATGATTTGCGGGTTGCACCGGGGGACATTAGCCTCGACGAAAACAACAACCTCCTCGGCGAAACCGTAGCCGTCCGCTACCGTCAGGAATTCACCACGACGACACCCATGCAAGTGGACTACATGGCAATTTCGCCAGTCCAAATCGTCTCCGTCGCCACATCACTAATTCCCTTTCTGGAACACGACGACGCGAACCGAGCTCTAATGGGCTCCAATATGCAGCGCCAAGCAGTACCATTGCTCAAACCAGAACGACCCCTCGTGGGCACTGGTTTGGAAGCTCAAGCAGCGCGAGATTCCGGCATGGTAGTAGTTTCTCGCACCAACGGAGAAGTTGTCTATATTGATGCCACCAGAGTAATCGTCAAATCCCTAGCCCCCGATGCAGAATCCCTGTCATCGGAAGAGTTGTTTATGATTCGGGATTATGACGAACTCAGGGCGAGAAATCCTTCGGCTTTCAAGCAAAAATATGCTGGCTGCATCGAACATGAGCTACAAAAGTATCAGCGTTCTAACCAGGATACCTGCTTGAATCAGCGTCCTTTGATCTATGAGGGCGATCGCGTCGTAGCCGGTCAAGTGCTCGCCGATGGTTCCTCCACCGAAGGAGCAGAACTCGCTCTGGGACACAACATCCGAGTAGCCTATATGCCTTGGGAAGGCTACAACTACGAAGACGCGATGTTGATTAGCGAACGCTTAGTGTACGAAGACGTATACACCAGCATCCACATCGAAAAATACGAAATCGAAGCCCGCCAAACCAAACTCGGCCCTGAAGAAATCACCCGCGAAATTCCCAACGTCGGCGAAGACGCTTTGCGCCAGTTAGACGAACAGGGGATTATCCGCAAAGGCGCTTGGGTAGAAGCCAGCGACATCTTAGTGGGTAAAGTAACTCCCAAAGGTGAATCAGACCAACCACCAGAAGAGAAACTGTTGAGAGCAATTTTTGGCGAAAAAGCCAGAGATGTCCGCGACAATTCCCTGCGCGTTCCCAATGGTGAAAAAGGCCGTGTTGTAGACGTGCGGGTGTTCACCAGGGAACAAGGCGACGAACTACCCCCTGGTGCAAACATGGTAGTCCGAGTTTATGTCGCCCAAAAGCGGAAGATTCAAGTCGGAGACAAAATGGCCGGCCGCCACGGGAATAAGGGTATTGTGTCTCGGATTCTGCCGATGGAGGATATGCCCTATTTGCCCGACGGGACACCGGTTGATATGGTGTTGAATCCCCTAGGCGTACCGTCACGGATGAACGTGGGTCAGATTTTTGAGTGCTTGCTGGGCTGGGCTGGGGAAAATCTGTCGATGCGGTTTAAGATGGTGCCTTTTGATGAAATGCACGGGGCTGAGAAGTCTCGCGAAACTGTGCACGGCAAGTTGCAAGAAGCGCGGGAAAAAACAGGCAAACCGTGGGTGTTTGATGAAAAACATCCAGGCAAGACTATTGTCTATGATGGTCGCACTGGTGAGCCGTTCGATCGCCCTGTGACAGTCGGCATCGCTTATATGCTGAAACTCGTCCACTTGGTAGATGACAAAATCCACGCCCGGAGCACCGGACCTTACTCGTTGGTGACACAACAACCTTTGGGTGGTAAAGCTCAGCAAGGCGGACAGCGGTTTGGGGAAATGGAAGTGTGGGCCCTGGAAGCTTTTGGGGCTGCTTATACTTTGCAGGAGTTGTTGACAGTGAAGTCCGACGATATGCAGGGTAGAAATGAGGCTCTAAATGCGATCGTCAAAGGTAAGGCAATTCCCCGCCCCGGTACTCCAGAATCTTTCAAGGTGTTGATGCGAGAATTGCAATCTTTGTGTTTAGATATTGCTGTTCATAAAGTCAACACATCCGATGATGGTAGCGAACACGTAGAGGTAGATTTAATGGCAGATGTCGGTAATAGGCGATCGCCCTCTAGACCAACCTATGAATCCCTTTCCCGTGATGAACTAGACGAAGATATGTAGGGATTGTAGATAGTGGATTTGAGATTTTGAGCAACACTAAAGCCAAAGTCTCAAATCAACCATCTCAAAATAACCAAGAACCAATAACCAACAACCAATAACCAATAACAAATAACAAATAACTAATAACCAATAACCAATAACCAATAACCTCCCCATCACAAATTCACCCATGCTCAAAGCCTTGAGCAAACAAAAACAGTAAATCAGCAAAAATCATCGACTGAAAATCATCAATTGGAGTCAAAATGGCTAAGTTAGAACAACGCTTTGATTACGTCAAAATAGGATTAGCATCACCAGAAAGAATTCGACAGTGGGGAGAAAGAACCCTACCCAACGGTCAAATAACCGGAGAAGTAACAAAACCAGAAACCATTAACTATAGAACCTTAAAACCAGAAATGGACGGCTTATTTTGTGAGCGTATTTTTGGGCCGGCGAAGGACTGGGAGTGCCATTGTGGGAAATATAAGAGAGTGAGACATAGGGGAATTGTTTGCGAGAGATGTGGGGTGGAAGTAACGGAGTCGCGGGTGCGCCGTCATAGGATGGGGTTTATTAAGTTGGCGGCACCGGTGGCCCATGTTTGGTATCTGAAGGGGATTCCTAGCTATATGGCAATTTTGTTGGATATGCCTTTGCGGGATGTGGAGCAGATTGTTTATTTCAATGCTTATGTGGTGTTGAATGCGGGGAATGCGGATAAGTTGCAATACAAGCAGTTGTTGACAGAGGATGCTTGGTTAGAAATTGAGGATGAATTGTATAGCGAGGATTCGACTCTGACGGGGGTGGAAGTGGGTATTGGGGCGGAGGCGTTGCAGGTTTTGTTGCAGAATATTCCTTTGGAATCGGAGGCGGAAAAACTGCGGGAGGATATTGCGAATGCGAAGGGACAAAAGCGGGCGAAGTTGATTAAACGATTGCGGGTAATTGATAATTTCATTGCTACTGGTTCGCAGCCGGATTGGATGGTGTTGTCGGTGATTCCGGTGATTCCTCCTGATTTGCGGCCGATGGTGCAGTTGGATGGGGGACGGTTTGCTACTTCGGATTTGAATGACCTTTATCGGCGGGTGATTAATCGGAATAATCGGTTGGCTAGGTTGCAGGAGATTTTGGCACCGGAGATTATTATTCGGAATGAGAAACGGATGTTGCAGGAGGCGGTGGATGCGCTGATTGACAATGGGAGACGGGGTAGGACTGTGGTGGGGGCGAACAACCGGCCGCTGAAGTCTTTGTCGGACATTATTGAAGGGAAACAGGGTAGGTTCCGCCAAAATCTTTTGGGTAAGCGGGTGGATTATTCTGGTCGTTCGGTGATTGTGGTGGGACCGAAGTTGAAGATTCATCAGTGTGGATTGCCTAGGGAGATGGCGATCGAATTGTTTCAACCTTTTGTGATTCATCGGTTGATTCGTCAGGGGTTGGTGAACAATATCAAGGCTGCTAAGAAGATGATTCAGCGGGGTGATGCTGGGGTGTGGGAGGTGTTGCAGGAGGTGATTGAGGGTCATCCGGTGATGTTGAATCGGGCTCCTACTTTGCACAGGTTGGGGATTCAGGCTTTTGAGCCGATTTTGGTGGATGGGAGGGCGATTCAGTTGCATCCTTTGGTTTGTCCGGCTTTTAATGCGGATTTTGATGGGGACCAAATGGCGGTGCATGTTCCTTTGTCGTTGGAATCTCAGGCGGAGGCGAGGTTGTTGATGTTGGCTTCTAATAATATTATGTCGCCGGCGACGGGAAGACCGATTGTGACTCCTTCTCAGGATATGGTTTTGGGTTGCTATTATTTGACGGCGGATAATCCTCATGGGCAGAAGGGGGCTGGTCGGTTTTTTGCGAATTTGGATGATGTGGTGGTTGCTTATGAGCAGAAGGTTGTGGATTTGCATTCTTATGTTTGGGTGAGGTTCCAGGGTTTGATGGAGAGTGAGGAACCGGAGGGGGAGCCTCTGAAGATGGAGCGAACGCCTGGGGGAATTGTGACTAAGGAGTATAAGTTTCGTCGGGTTCGGGAAGATGAACAGGGGAATGTGATTAATCAATATATTCGGACTACTCCGGGGAGGGTTATTTATCATCAGACGATTTTGTCGGTGATAAATAATTAGGGCGATGGTTGATGGTTGATGTGGAGTCGGTTGTCAACTGTTTGCTACAAAAAAGGTGATGGTTTGATGGCAATTTTTTATGAGGCTGCATGGAATTTCGATCCCCCCTAACCCCCCTTAGGAAGGGGGGGACAAGATTCTTCTCCAAGTTCCGCTGGTGGGAGGGGGGACAAGATTCTTCTCCAAGTTCCGCTGGTGGGAGGGGGGGCAGGATTCTTCTCCAAGTTCCGCTGGTGGGAGGGGGGGCAGGATTCTTCTCCAAGTTCCGCTGGTGGGAGGGGGGGCAGGATTCTTCTCCAAGTTCCGCTGGTGGGAGGGGGGGCAAGATTCTTCTCCAAGTCCTCGCAACGATGCGGGGGGACAGGATTCTTCTCCAAGTCCCCGCAACGATGCGGGGGGCAAGATGCTTCTCAAAGTCCCCCTTCTTAAGGGGGATTTAGGGGGATCGAAATATATGCCTCGATCGGGGGGGCAAGATGCTTCTCAAGGTCTCTTTTCGATCGGGGGATGCGAGGGGGATCGAAATATATGCAACGACCCATTAAATTGGTTTGAGTTGGTGAAAGTTTGCAAACAATTTAGGTAATTTAAGGATAAAGAAAATGGCAATGGATAAGGGTATTGTTTTTCACAATCGTGTAGTGGATAAGGGTCGTCTTAAGAAGTTGATTTCTTGGTTTTTTACGCATCATGGTACGTCGCGGACGGCGGAGATGGCGGATAGGTTGAAGGATTTGGGTTTTCGGTTTGCGACTCGTGCGGGGGTTTCTATTAGTGTGGATGATTTGCAGGTGCCGCCTTCTAAGCGATCGCTGTTGGATGCTGCGGAGGAGGAGATTCGGATTACGGAGCAGCGGTATACCAGGGGGGAAATTACTGAGGTGGAGCGGTTCCAGAAGGTGATTGATACTTGGAATAGTACGTCGGAGGATTTGAAGGATGAGGTGGTGAAGAATTTTCGGGCGACGGACCCTTTGAATTCGGTTTATATGATGGCTTTTTCTGGGGCGCGGGGCAATATTTCTCAGGTGCGGCAGTTGGTGGGGATGCGGGGGTTGATGGCGGACCCCCAGGGGGAGATTATTGATTTGCCGATTAAGACTAATTTCCGGGAGGGGCTGACGGTTACGGAGTATATTATTTCTTCCTATGGGGCTCGGAAGGGGTTGGTGGATACGGCTCTGCGGACGGCGGATTCTGGGTATTTGACTAGAAGGTTGGTGGATGTGTCTCAGGATGTGATCGTGCGGGAGGTGGATTGTGGGACGATGCGGGGGATTCGGGTGCGTCCGATGATGGATGGGGCTACGGTGTTGATTCCGCTGAGGGAGAGGCTGCTGGGACGGGTGTTTGCGGCGGATGTGATTCATCCGATTACTGGGAAGGTTGTGGCTTTTGAGAATGAGCTGGCGGTGCGGAATCAGCCGATTACTGAGGAGTTGGCTTTGGAGATTGGTAGGTCTGGGGTGGCGGAGGTGTTTTTGCGATCGCCTTTGACTTGCGAGGCTACTCGTTCGGTTTGTCAGCACTGTTATGGCTGGAGTTTGGCGCACTCGAAGATGGTGGATATGGGGGAGGCGATCGGGATTATTGCGGCTCAGTCTATTGGGGAACCGGGGACTCAGCTTACTATGCGGACTTTCCACACTGGGGGGGTGTTTACTGGGGAGGTTGCTAAGCAGGAACGGGCTCCTTTTGCTGGTGTGGTGAGGTTCAAGAATCTGCGGACTCGTGCTTTTCGTACTCGCCATGGGGAGGAGGCTCTGGTGGCGGAAAGTAGTGGGAAGTTGATTTTGGAGGGGGAGGGTTTTGAGGAAGGAAGGTCTGGGGCGAAGAATCAGAAGCTGAAGATTGAGCTGGCGATCGCCCAGGGTTCGACGGTGATGGTGAAGGATGGACAGCGGGCTAAGCTTGGTCAGATTTTGGCGGAGGTGCCGATCGCGGGGCGGGCTGCAAAGAAGACGACGGAGAAGGTGACGACGGATGTGGCTTCGGATTTGGCTGGGGAGGCGAGGTTTGCTGACATTATTCCGGAAGAGAAGACCGATCGCCAGGGTAATACGACTCGGACGGCTAGTAAGGGGGGGTTGGTTTGGATTCTTTCTGGGGAGGTGTATAATTTGCCTCCGGGGGCTGAGCCGGCGGTGAAGAATGGCGATCGGATAAGGGCCCAGAGCGTGATTGCTGAGACTAAGCTGATATCTGAGCATGGTGGTGTTGTTCGCATTGCTGACTCTAGGGAGGTGGAAATCATTACGGCACAGGTGTTGCTGGACCAGGCTGTGGTGAGGCAAGAGAGCATGGGAGGGCGGGAGCATTACATCATTGAAACTGCTTCTAATCAACGTTTTTCGCTGAAGACTACTCCGGGGAGTAAGGTGATTAATGGGGAAGTGGTGGCGGAGTTGCTGGATGATAGCTATCGCACTGCTACGGGGGGTATTGTGAAATACGCTGGGGTGGAAGTGCACAAGCGTGGGAAGGCGAAGCTGGGCTATGAGGTGGTGAAGGGTGGCACTCTGCTGTGGATACCGGAGGAGTGCCATGAGGTAAACAAAGATATTTCTCTGCTGTTGGTGGAGGATGGGCAGTATGTGGAAGCTGGGACTGAGGTGGTGAAGGATATTTTCTGCCAAACCAGTGGGGCTGTGGAGGTGACTCAGAAGAATGATATTTTGCGGGAAATTGTGATTAAGCCTGGGGAGTTGCATGCTGTCGATCGCCCTCTGTTGGCTCTGGGTGAGGGGCAAATTGTGAATGCGGGTCAGGAGGTTGTGCCTGGTTTGGTTGCTGGGGAGTTGACCTATGCGGAATATATCGAGACTCCGGAGGGTCCTGCGTTGTTGTTGCGGCCTGTGGTGGAATTCCCTGTGCCCGATCGCCCTCCGGTGCCTTCGCAGACGGCGCTGAATGAGTCTATTGCTCTGCGGGCGGTTCAACGGTTGCCCTATAAGGATGGGGAGCGGGTGAAGTCTGTGGATGGGTTGGAGTTGTTGCGAACTCAGTTGATTTTGGAGATTGGGACGGATGCTCCGCAGTTGGCGGCGGATATTGAGCTGTTGCCGGATGAGGTGGATGCTGTGGCTTTTGGGGCTGATGGTTCGGGTCCTGGGTGGCGGTTGGATGGGGCGGAGTCTGATGGGGCTCTGGCGATGCTGGATGAGGATGAGGAAGGGCGATCGAAGCCTTTGCGTCTCCAGTTGGTGATTTTGGAGTCTTTGGCTTTGCGCCGGGATGTTTCGGCGGACCCAACTCAGGGGAGCACTCACACCAGGTTGTTGGTGGAGGATGGTCAAGAGATTGCGCCCGGTGCTGTGGTGGCTCGGACTGAGATTTTGTGTAAGGAGGCGGGGACTGTCCGGGGGATTCGGGAAAAGATTGGGGAACCGGTGCGCCGACTTTTGGTGATGCGGGATGTGGATGCGGTGACGATCGATGTGGTGGGTACTCCCCAGGTGAGTCCTGGGGAGTTGTTGGTGGCTGGTACTGAGGTGGTGCCTGGGTTTTTTCTGGAGGAGTCTGGTCAGGTGATGAAAGTTACTCCTCCGACTGTTCCTGATGAGCCAACTAAAATTATGCTGCGCATTGCGCGTCCCTATCGGGTTTCGGCTGGTGCGGTGCTCCATGTGGATGATGGGGATTTGGTGCAGCGGGGGGATAATTTGGTGATTTTGGTGTTTGAGCGGGCAAAGACGGGGGATATTATCCAAGGTTTGCCACGGATTGAGGAATTGCTGGAGGCTCGGAAGCCGAAGGAGGCTTGTATTTTGGCGAAGCGTCCTGGGGTGGCTCAGGTGGAGGCTGATGGGGATGTTGTGGAGCTCCGAGTGGTGGAGGATGATGGGCGGATTGAGGAGTATCCCCTTCTCCCTGGTCAGAATCCGATTGTTTCTGATGGACAGCGGGTGGGTGCTGCGGAGGCGCTGACTGATGGTCCGGCGAATCCTCATGAGATTCTGGAGGTTTATTTCCAGGTGCTGAAGGAGCGGAAGCCGACTTTTGAGGCGGCTCTGGAGAGTTTCCAGCAGGTGCAGACTTTGTTGGTGAATGAAGTCCAGGCGGTTTATCAGTCTCAGGGGGTTGATATTTCGGATAAGCACATTGAGGTGATTGTCCGACAGATGACTAATAAGGTGCGGATGGAGGATGGGGGTGATACTACTATGCTTCCTGGGGAGCTGGTGGAGTTGCGACAGGTGGAACAGGTGAATGAGGCGATGTCTATCACTGGTGGTGCGCCGGCGGATTATGTTCCTGTGTTGTTGGGTATCACTAAGGCTTCTCTGAATACTGATAGCTTTATTTCGGCTGCTTCTTTTCAGGAGACGACGCGGGTGTTGACGGAGGCTGCGATCGAGGGTAAGTCTGATTGGTTGCGGGGGCTGAAGGAGAATGTGATTATTGGGCGTTTGATTCCGGCTGGTACGGGGTTCAATGCCTATGAGGATCAGCTAGGTGCGGATATTTCGCTGGATGGTGGGGTGTTTGACGATGAGGATGTTCGGGGTTTGTCGGAGGGGGCGGTGCTGGACGATCGCTCGGCTCGTCGTGCTTATGCGATCGAGTCTGGGTTTGGTGTGGGTTCTGGTTCGGGTGTTGAGGCGGATGATGAGTTTGAGGAGGAGGTTGAGGTTGGGGATGATGATTTTGTGGCGGATGGGGATGATGATGCGATGGGGGCGATGGGGGATGACGACTTTGAGCTTGGGGATGACTACGACGATGAGGACTAATGTGGTTGCCTAGTTATTTTCTTTTTCAAAGGCGAAACGGGTTTCGTTTTTGGGAAAGGAACAGGAAGCGCAACCCGATCGCCCACAGGCATTCAAAGCCCCCCTTGCTAAGGGGGGGTTGAAGGGGGTGTAACTATTAGCTTTCAAAGGAAGCTTGCAAACACAAGGGCATCCTATGGTGTCCGTAGTGCGGCTATATTCCGAGTTTGCGATCGATTTGCCTATAGCGTTTTGTAGGGGGGTAATTCCGTGCCCGGTTGCTCTCTCTGTCCAAGATGTCGTTTTGTATGGGTAGTGGATGGTGTGTACTTGCCCGCCCCAATCTCTGAAACACATACAAAATCGTGGACGAAGAGGGTAGGTATTCTTGGCACTACCCCTACAAAACCATGATTTGTCTGAGAATGAAACAGCCCTGACCCCTAACCTCTCCTGGGAGGGAACCCACCCCTAACCCCTCCTGGGAGGGTCTAGGGGTGGGTATTCTTCCCCATCATTGTTTTTTTTTGAGAATGAAACAGCCCTGGGGCACGGGGGGTTCGCAGACGGGCACTCTTGACACCGCCCCTACAAGAAAATTAAATCGCTGTGCTGATGGAGAAGGAATTTCCTATAGTTTTTTGTCTCTTTATTGGCACTTTTTTTGAATTTTTGTGGCAATTTTTGAATGTATAGCAACCGCCCAGGCGCTTTGGTCATTGTTCGCTGTTCCCAGAGCGTAGTCGAAGGGCCGGAACCACCTAGCCGAAGGGGTCTAAGGGTCGAAGGGTCAAAGGGTCAAAGGGGTTTAATAGACCTCTCCCATAATTATTGTGGAACAGGCATCCTGCCTGTTCTTGACAGTCTTTTTAGGAGATGTCTAATAGCGTTGGCGGTTGCTATATTATTCTTTTTCCTAACTTTTTGCCTTCTTCCCTTCAAGTATTTTTCTTGTTTGTCGCTACTCCTTTGGCAGCAGTGCCTTGATTTTATCGACAAATAGCTGATGGTCTACTACTGGCTTGGATATGTAACCATCAGCACCGCTCTGGTCCATAAAAGTCTCCCTATCCCCAGCCATAGCATGAGCAGTTACCAAAATAATTGGCAGAGAAGCTGTTTGGGGGTCTGCCTTCAGCAATTGAGTGATTTTGATGCCATCAACAGCCTTGCCTTGATACACACTGCGTGAAAGAGACACATCCATCAAAATCAAGTCTGCCTCACCGTTAGAAGCAATTTGCATCACTTCCTCAACATTTTCGGTGTGCTTTACTGTTAAGCCTCCTCGCTTGGTTAAAATTTTGGAGAAGACTCGAGCATTGACTAAATCGTCCTCTACAATCAGAACGGTTTTCATAAAAGTATTCGGTAAGTGAAAAAAACTCAGTATGTTCAGACCGGAACAGAAAACGCCCCTCAAACCCCTCAGCCTCTTCTACAGTTCTATGGGGCAACGCTATTCTCAAGGCATCACTGCGATCGAGGCATTGCGCCAGCGGTTCCAAAAAAGTGGCTGTGCGTGTTTTTAGTCGGTTATATGTTTCCGGTAGTTGTTGTGAAACAGGCATTTTGCTGGTTTTTGGCTATCTTTTTAGGAGAAATCGCTGGTGACGCAGGTGGGAGTGCCGATTGTTGGCTGGCTTTTGAGGAAATATCCGCCCTCCCAGAGTCTGTCAGGCAATGGTGGACTTTTTGTACTGTACCTTGGGTGGGCAAATTCCAGCCCCAAGGTGCAGTTCGTCGCAGATTTCATCTCTGGTCTCACAACCTGCCCGCGATCGCGCCACAGTTCCCTCTGTTAACTAGCCTCCCCCTTGGCTAATCCTGCACTGGGCTTGGTTATCTGGGTTTTGCGATCGCTTGCAACTTCCCTTCAATAGCCTCGAAACAGTGTCAAATCGTGCAGTGTTTTTAGTGCCATAGGCCGGGAACTCTGCAAAACCCGTATTTGATAACTGTTTGTTTCCTACTTGCTTTTAGAATAAAGCAATGTTTAGTCCTGCTGGTATCACTTATGTTGGCATAGTAACCGATCGGCTTTACCCTAGCATCGTTCAATTAATTGTTGACTTGTCTCTGAGGTTTGGTAGATAGGCTGAATAGATGCACGGGCACTCAAAAATTTTAGCCGATGCAGTCTGTGCAGAAGCGAACTCAAAGAAATTGTTTTCACATATCCTGTAAATAAAAAGGTAGGCGCCATTGAAGGCAACATAGAGGTTAGGGTAAGAGTGGAGGGTAAAAAGCAAGTGTTGCCAGTGTTCGGCACTCTTATTCTTTTTTCATAAGTTAAGTTGATTTTTATCCCCCTGATTGGTGGCTTTGTCGAACTTTCAGTTCCAAGAGCGACAAACAGTTTTCACGCTCAGATAGGCAACCATTACGAGCCCCTTGACTCTTGCCCTAGCACTCAGGAATTAACGGACATAAGGACTCATGGCTAAACAACTAAACCTACTTTCCGGGCAAGTAATTTCTACGGCTCTGCACGCCGAGATGCAGCAATCGTACCTTGAATATGCCATGAGTGTGATCGTCGGGCGAGCTTTGCCTGATGTCCGCGACGGTTTAAAACCCGTTCACCGCCGAATTTTGTACGCGATGCACGAACTCGGTTTGACACCAGACCGCCCCTACCGCAAGTGTGCCAGGGTAGTGGGAGATGTTTTGGGAAAATATCACCCCCACGGAGACCAATCGGTTTACGACGCTTTGGTGCGTATGGTTCAAGAGTTTTCGAGCCGCTATCCTTTACTGGCGGGTCACGGCAATTTTGGTTCTGTGGACAACGATCCGGCTGCTGCCATGCGTTACACCGAAACCAGACTGGCTTCGATCGCCCATGAAGCCATGCTAACTCAGGTCGGTGATGCCACTGTTGATTTTACTGCTAATTTTGACAGTTCGCAGCAGGAACCTACGGTTTTGCCGGCCCAGTTGCCTTTTTTACTTCTCAATGGCTGTACTGGCATTGCCGTGGGCATGGCAACTAATATTCCCCCACACAATTTGGGCGAGGTGGTGGACGGTTTAATTGCTTTGACTGAAAACCCGGAACTCTCGGATCAGAAGTTGCTGGAATTAATTCCGGGACCGGATTTTCCCACAGGTGGCGAAATCATTGCTACAGAGGGCATTATTGATGCCTACACTAAGGGGCGAGGCAGTATTGCGGTCAGGGGTGTGGTTCGGGTGGAGGAAGTGCCTGGTAATCGCAAAATACGCACTAAAACGGCGCTGGTGGTGACGGAGTTTCCTTTTCAGGTCAATAAGGCCGCTTGGATTGAAAAGGTGGCGGATTTGGTCAATGCTGGCAGACTTGATGGGATTGCTGATTTGCGGGACGAAAGCGATCGCGAGGGTATTCGAGTTGTGGTCGAACTTAAGCGCGAATCTAACCCAGAAGCAGTTCTAGCTCGTCTTTACCAACAAACTGACTTGCAAAGTAATTTTGGCGCGATTTTGCTGGCAATTGTCAACGGTCAACCACGACAGTTAACTCTCAGACAATTGTTGCAAGAATTTTTGCATTTTCGGGAACTGACTCTCACCCGTCGCTACAATTACGAGTTGGAGGTGGCCCAACGCCGCTGTCACATTGTCCAAGGCTTAATGTTGGCTTTGACAAATCTTGATGTGGCGATCGATATTCTCCGAAATGCTCCCGATGGCACCACTGCTAAAGCCAATTTCCAAGTTCGCCTTAATTTGACCGAAAGTCAAGCTGATGCGATTTTGTCCATGCCGATGCGTCGGCTGACTGGTTTGGAAAGACAAAATTTGCAGTCTGAGTTGGATGAATTGATGGTAAAAATTCAAGAATTGCAGCGGCTTTTGGGCGACAGACATGAACTTTTGAAGGCTTTGAAGAAAGAATTCCGATCGCTCAAACGTAAGCATACAGACCCGCGCCGTACTAAATTGATTAATGGTCCGGCACCTGCTGCTAACAGCGAACAAAAAGGTTCTGGCAAGCAAAAATCCCCACTCCCGTCTGACACAGAATTAACTGCGCCTCCTACCCTATTTCCGATGCCCCAGGCCGAGGAAACTATTGTTGAGTTTACTCACAAACATTACGTGCGGCGGCTGCCAACGGGCGATCGATCCCGTCCTAAAAGTAGGGAAAAGTCGCTTCAAGCTTTAGAAAAAAATGAAGATTTTATTGTCACGGCCACCCCAACTAAAACCGATCGCAATTTAGTCATCTTAACTCCTAGTGGTAAGGCTTATCCCCTGAAAGTCTCTGATATTCCCACTAGCAGCGGGCGCGATCGAGGCACCCCCATCGTCAGTTTACTTTCGCCATCGGCTACCAAAGAAAGTGCCGGTCGCACTTTGTCCGAACTCACAGTCGCACACTTTATTTTGCCGGAAAATTCCGAAGCGACGGACTTAGTAACCCTGACTGACCAAGGTAAAATTAAGCGTCTACCACTTTCAGAATTTGCGGATTTGACTAATCGCGGTGTGACTCTTGTTAAGCTCAAGGAAGACGATCGACTGCGCTGGGCTAGTCTTACTAAAGTCGGCGAACAAGTCGCCATCGCCACAACGGGAGGCCGAGTCCTCCGCTTTGAGGTGAATGACGAACAACTGCCACCTATGGGCCGCGCAGCCCAGGGTTCTCAAGCCACGCGGCTGCGAAAACAAGAAGATTTGGTGGGTTGCGTGACTCTCGACCCCGATGACAGTCTGGTACTATTTTCGGAGTTGGGTTGGGCTAAACGGATGCCCGCCGGTTCTGTCCGACTGACTAACCGCGGTGAAATCGGCACCCAAGCTTTTCGTTTCGCAGAACCTAAAGATACTTTGGTTGGCTTGCTGCGGTTTGTTCCTGGTAGTGATGTCAAACTTTTAACTAATACTGGCCGATTTGTGCGATCGGCTACTGATGCTATTGCTTTTTGGGGCAAGGATGCTCCCGGTGAAAAAGTTTTTGACCTCCATCCTGGGGAAAAAATTATCAAAGTTATTAGTTGTCAGTAGAAGGAAGAAGGAAGAAGGAAGAAGGAAGAAGGAAGATATTTTGCTTTTCGGGTTTTTCCCAATTCCCAATTCCCCATTCCCCATTCCCCAATTCCCCATTCCCCATTCCCAATTCCCCATTCCCCATTCCCCATTCCCAATTTTAAAATAGTTCAATGGCTAAAGTTGTACTAGAAAATATCTACAAAAGCTTTCCACTCCGCCAAGGAGAGCAGGACAAAGAGGCAAATTCTACAGAAAATATCTCACCAGATAGCCATCCCTCCAGGTCTAACAGCGTTTTGCGCCGCATTAACCTAACTGTCGAAGATGGGGAATTCATGGTGTTAGTGGGGCCTTCGGGCTGTGGAAAAAGCACTTTGCTCCGATCGCTCGCTGGTTTGGAAACTCTGACTGCTGGCAATATCTGGGTAGGCGATCGGCTCCTTAACGATTTGCCGCCTAAAGACCGAAATATCGCCATGGTCTTTCAAAATTATGCTCTCTATCCTCACTTAACAGTTTACGATAATCTCGCTTTTGGATTGCGGCGATCGGAAAGAGAGAAAAAGTCATTAGTCCTTAGTCCGCACTCCCTAGGCAGAATTAAAAATAAACAAGAGATTATTTATAAAATTGAAAATTGGTTGATTACTAATATTGAAAAATATCAAATTCAGCCTTTATTTGAAGATTTATTAGTAGGTATCACTCGGAATTTACCCAAGGGTCTACGCTATTTTTCTGAACGGGAAAAAACTGTGGCAAAACGAGTGATTAAAGTTGCTCAATTGCTGCAAATAGAACCTTTGTTAAATCGTTTACCCAAACAACTTTCGGGAGGACAAAAACAGCGGGTAGCTTTGGGTAGGGCTATGGCTCGAAATCCTGAAGTTTTTTTAATGGATGAACCCCTTTCTAATCTGGATGCTAAATTGAGGGGGGAAACTCGATCGCAAATTGTGCAGTTGCAGCGACAATTGGGAACTACAACTATTTATGTGACTCACGACCAAACTGAAGCGATGACTATGGGCGATCGCATTGCGATTATGAATCTCGGTCAACTTCAACAAGTAGATGTACCTCTACAGCTTTATAACAAGCCTGCTAACTTGTTTGTGGCTGAGTTTATTGGTTCTCCGCCGATGAATTTTTTACCGGTGCAATTTACTGCTCCGTTATTAATTTCTCACCCTCATTTTCGCTTTACTTTACCTGATATTTGGGCAAAAAGTTTACAAAAGTATGACGGTAAATCTCTCATTTTGGGAATTCGGCCAGAACATTTGACCATTCACCCTCCTGCTACTAAAAATCTTTCGGTTCAAGTCGATATTGTGGAAGCTTTGGGATACGAAACCTATTTGCGGGTTAGTCTCACCGATGCACCAGCCCTTTGCTTGCAAGTGCGCGTTCCTCCTGAGCGATCGCTCCGTGTGGGCGAGGAGTTGTGGCTGGCGATCGCCCATGATAAAATTCACCTTTTTGACCCGGAGACTGAATTGGCCATATTCCCCCGTTAGCGATCGCCAAGTTTTACCTTCTTTCCCATAACCTTCCACTTTATGCAAGTATATGTTATCTTTATTTACATAAGTCTTACAAAACTTAATGAAGGAAGTTCAAACCATGCAACAACAAAAACGTAACGCTTGGAACTGGGGCTTTAGCGAAGGAGCCGAAAATTGGAACGGTCGTCTGGCGATGATTGGTTTCTCTGCTGCTGTCATCATCGAATTGGTTTCTGGTGAAGGATTGCTCCACTTCTGGGGCTTAATGTAATTTTTTAGTCGATGCGTTTGAAGCCTGAGAAAATTTGGGAGTTCTGTTTGAGACTCCCAAATTTTTGGTCAGATTTTTTTTTGGTCAGGATTTCACACTCGCAGCCGAGAGTCAACGGTCAACCATCAATGGTCAACCGTCAACTATCCTCGCTGAGTGCAACTGGAATCCAAATCACTCTTTTGGGTGATGCTAGATAAATACTCTAGCGGATATATTCTTTTAAGATGCTGTTCCGGTTGGGATGGCGCAACTTCCGCAAGGCTTTGGCTTCGATTTGCCGAATCCGCTCGCGAGTGACGTTAAAGATTTGACCAATTTCCTCCAAGGTCTTCATCCGTCCATCATCTAAGCCGTACCGCAGTCGCAATACATCTCGCTCCCGCGGGCTGAGGGTATCTAAAACGCTTTCTAAATCTTCCCGCAACAAATTCTTTGAGACTTGATCTTCCGGTGTTTCTCCGTCGGATTCAATAAAATCTCCCAGACGCGAATCTTCTTCTTTACCGATCGGAGTTTCTAAAGAAATCGGCAATTGTGCTGACTTAGCAATGAAGCGCAATTTCTCGATCGTCATTTCCATCTTAGTCGCAATTTCTTCTTCCGTAGGCTTGCGACCCATTTCTTGAGAAAGAAGTTTTGTAGTTTTCTTGATCCGCGAAATGGTTTCGTAAAGGTGAACCGGTAGGCGGATAGTGCGAGATTGGTCAGCAATGGCCCTAGTAATGGCTTGACGAATCCACCAAGTCGCGTAGGTTGAGAACTTATAACCTTTTTCATGGTCAAACTTTTCTGCCGCCCGGATTAAACCCAGAGAACCTTCCTGAATCAAATCTTGGAAAGACAAACCACGATTCATGTATTTTTTGGCGATCGACACCACCAAACGCAGGTTTGACTGCACCATTTTTTCCTTAGCCCGTCGTCCGACATGGAGTCGATGACGAAATGCCGGTAGCGCCATCTCGACAGCAGTCGCCCATTCATTGTCTTTGGGTTCTCTGTCTAAGTCCTCTAAAAGTTGTTCTCTGACGCGCTCCAATTCCAACAAATCGGCAATTTTACGCGCCAGTTCAATCTCTTCGTCAGCTCGTAACAGTCGAATCCGACCTATTTCTTGCAAGTAAAGACGAATAGAGTCTTCAGTATAATGCTTTTTCTTTGCCTGAGCTCGACGGCGAGCTTTGGCACCTTTGCCAGACTTAGTATCGTCTTCCTCAGATTGAGTGTCTAGAAAATCATCTCTATCGTCTTCATCGTCGATAAATAGTTCCAACTCGCTCTCAGGTAGAACGCTTTCGGTGTTCCGAAGCAACTCGATAGTTTCCATTTGGGGTTTGATTTTGGTTTCGAGTACGGTGTTTGCCTGGATCATGCCGCCTTCCTCATGCTCCTAAATTGAAGAATAAATAACAGTCGAATAGTGTCTGTTTGTAGTTTAGACAAGTTAGCCAGTATTGACATTCCCACAGCCAGAAAGAGTGGGATTTTTTGTCTACCAGTTGTTGTCTACAAGGAATATTTTGCTCAAGTCAAGCCTCCAAATCATCGGAGGATTTTTGTTTGGGTAATGTTAAGAACTTTTTTCAAGCTACCAGCACTTCCTTTGCTAAATCAAGATATTTAACTGGTAGTGACTGAGCAAGGATTTTCTCATGTACCCACAGGGTGCCATGACCTTCTTAACCTAGTCTGTGGTTAGACCTAACCGAGATATCTCTGTACAGATTTGAGCTGGTTATCCAGTTTTGTTGAGTATCTCGCCCATAGCAGACATGATTGTCGCGACCTCGAATTGAGTGCTTGGCTGTTTGCTTCGCAATCTGTTACCGCAGTTTCTGCGATATTTTGCCTAGAAGCTCTAACCACAGAGCCGAGGGAAGGCACTTCTGGAAAAACTAACTTTTCTAATTTGGACTTCTATTTTTTACCCGTACAAGTTTCCCTGAACGGAACCCTTTAACTTTTGTTTTTCAGGTGTCCAACTTTTGGTTCGCCTGCTGCATTCACTCTGATAGCCAGACATCGCAGTTGCACGGCTAGTTTTCGCCTCCCAGGATGTCTGTCTGCTGCACAAAACGCAAAAGTTTTGGGTCGAAGCACCAAACAGTCAGTATTGGATCTTGCAAAGACCTTTCCGATTGTAGCCTTTCTCACAAAAATTGGAAGATATTTTCCATTATTGGTCAAGAACTACCCAAGCTTTGTCAGCTTAGCTTAACAATAGGCACTAATGGCTGATTGGGTTAAATCCTCAGAATCATCCACAAGAACTTTGAAACTTGAGATTGGCGTTGTTTTCTGCGAGTATCTGGGTGAACGACTGCGGCGTAGCCGTCCAGACAACGAGCAGACAGTTTTTGACTGACCGGAATTCCGGCGAATGTAATCCATATAGATGCACCCATCTTTACCCTGTTTCCCTAAATTGAATCATTCTAAATCTGCGATCGAATAAAGCTTATAGCTTTAGTTGTGACTCGGCAACTCTGGATTAGAGACCGAAAATTACCCCAAATGAAGCGTTGCGGGTTAGTAGTGCAACAGGGGCTTTCTTTGTTAAGTTAGCTCAAATCTCAGAAATTGGGTCTAAATTTAACGTTAAATCACATTAAGCTATATTAACGTCCTATTCTCATTTAAGCAGTTGGACACAAGTTTGTCTCGTCAAAAGTCAAAATTATGTGGATATATTTTACTGATACTTAGCTCCCCTTGTCACTCCTAGGTCCCAACTCTTCCAGGATTTTTTGACTTTCGCCACATACTTACACGATCGCCCTCTCTCAGAATCCACACAATTTTAAATTTTCCGTCACTCTAAATTCACAGTTTCTTTAAAAAACGTAAAGATTCGATTAAGAAGCTTGCTCAATTTTAGGTAAAATTGCCCAGTTATCTGGAATCAGAGCGATCGCCTGGTAAAGTAGACAGATCGCTGGCTAATGGATGAGGTTAAGGATGTTGAGAGATCGAGCGGTGGCGCGACCGAGGGAATTTTTGTTACATTTCTTTACTACTTGTCCTCCGAAAGCATGACCTCTAAATCATCGATCGCGATCCTAGCTCAGCAACAGTGCGATCGGCAATTATCTGTAAAGTTGATTATACCTGGGAACTATCGATACTTTCTAATAAACCTTGACAAAAGACTTGGAAGCTTTTAGAGCGATTTGATTCAGGATTCATATATTTAGAGATTTCGCTAGAGGCTTTATATTTTTCTAATCCTCCCTGATGATATCCAGCTCTTCGTAAAACTCTTTCTAAAGCCTCCCATGTGCCTCCTTTGATAGCATCAGGATCTCGATAGGGTTGTTGATTAGCTAAATTGGCAGAGACTTTAGGATAAGCTTGGCAAATTGCTTCAACATCGCCGAAAAACCATGCTTCTAATTCTTCAACCACAATTCGATTTAATACTTGAAAAGATTTATTTTTTTGACATGAAGATTTAGTAATTAATCCGGCTAATATTGCTATATTTTCTAGTTGCTTTTTTAATTTTAGACAATCTTCTCGATCTTCATCTATTAAAATAACAATTTTCCAATCAGGTGAGGTGGAAGCCATGCTTGATAACCTTTCAAACGGTTAGGCAATTTACAAATTAAATCATCTTTTCCTCTAAAAGCATGAATTTTAAATGTAACAGTCGATGGCAATATTTTAGGCAAAAGCTGGGTTAAAGCTGATTCTAGGGATGATTCTTCCACTAAAAACTCAAAATGCAAAATGCTCACCTCCTCTTAATTTTTAGGTTTAAATGATTGAGGAGCACCCGCATTTTTGAGGGGGTTTCCTACCTCAAAAAAATCTTCCATCCACAGCGAACCAAGTAATGCACCACGATCCATAAATTGTTTTACTCCCTGCATATCTGCGGTTCTTTTTGCTTGAGTAAAACCTTTTTCATCTCGATATAATACCCATAATTCTTCTGGCTTTAAACTATCCACAAAAAAAGGAGAATGGGTTGTTACCATTAATTGAGTATTAGCAGAAGCAGAACGACATTCTTCGGCAACTTGAGGTAATAAACGCGGATGTAAATGATTTTCTGGTTCTTCTATTCCAACTAATTGCGGGGGATTGGGGTCAAACAATACTGTTAGATAAGCTAAGAGTTTTAACGTACCGTCGGAGGCATATTTTGCCAAAATGGGATGAGAAAAAGGAGCATCTTTAATTTCCAACAAAAGTCTGCCATCTTGCATGACAAGAGCCTCGACTTTTTCCAGGCGTGGAATACGAGCAGAAAGGGTTTTTAGTATTTCTTCTAACCGTTGGGGATGTTGTTCTTTTAGATATTGAATAACATTGGGTAAATTGTCACCAGTGGGGGACAATCTTTCCTGTGCACCTGCTTCGGGAAGGCTGCGGGTATTATCTGCGGTTAAATAAGATAAATACCAACCTGTAATAAACCGCCTTAAAGCACTGACGCGGGGATGTTTGGCAAATTGTCCTAATGTATTTACTGCTAATAATTCAGAGGATGCTAGTTGTTCGGTTATCCTTTCATCTTCTTCATCAGGAGTTGCGCCACTAATAACTTGTCCTTCGCCTTTTTTGAAATCTAAAAAGCGAAAAGGTTTACCTTGACCTGCTCGTCTCCACTGTAGCCATTCTTCAGCGATAAAAGGACGATTGTTTTCTTCATCTATGGCGAGATGATAGGTGATTAACGGTGATTTTGATGTTTCTCGATACTTTAATTCAATGATGATACAGCCTGTACTGTCTCTGGTACGTAATTCTCGAAATCTGCCTCGTCTATCCCATGCTTTTCTTAGGCTTTCGGTAAAACATTCAGACAGGAAAGCGAAAACATCAAAAATAGTTGATTTTCCGCTCCCATTTGGTCCCAAGAAGACGGTTAAGGGAGTAATTTTTTTAAGTTCTAGATTATGTAAAGCTCGGTAATTTTGGACTTTGAGATATTCTATACGAGGAATATTTTTCATTTCACATCCTGAATTATAGTGTCTGTTTCTTTAATAAATAGTCTGTTAAATTCCCGACTTTTTTAAGAAGTCGGGAGTCTGGGTGTTGGTTTGTTTGAGGTTGTGCTATAGGAAAATGATTATTGATTCCGCAGTTTAGGATTAACAAACTCATTCAATCCTTCTCCCACAAAAGACAATCCTACTACCATTAAAGTCATAGCCAAACCGGGAAACAAAGCTGTCCACCAAATTCCTGTAGGTAGTGCATCCAGGGCTAAACGCAAATCGTGTCCCCATTCAGGAGTTTCTTCAGGAAGTCCCAAACCGAGAAATCCTAAACCTCCTAGGGTTAAAATGGCATCGGCAGCATTGAGCGCAAACAACACTGGCACGCTCTGAATCACGTTCAAAAACAGATAGCGGGAAAGGACCGTCCAAGTATCAGCCCCCATAGCTCTAGCGGCTTCAACAAATAGTTCCGTTTTGATGCTGGTGGTGTGATTTCTGACGACGCGGTAGTATTGAGGAATGTAGGAAATGCTAAGGGCGATCGCAGCATTCAAAACTCCTTTCCCCACCACAAAGGCTAAGGTTAAAGACAGCAGCAATCCCGGCAAAGTATAAATTGTATCCATTAAAAACAACAGAATGCGATCGAGTTTGCCACCTAAATAACCGCTAACCAATCCCAAGGGTACACCGATCGACAAACTCAAACCCGTAGCGAGAATGAGCACTTGCCAAGCAGCCCTAGAAGCAAAAAGCGTTCGAGAAAAAACATCATAGCCACTGCGGGTAGTCCCAAACCAATAGGTTGCTGAAGGCGGTTCGTGGATGGGATTAATTAAGGCATCTGTAGGATTTTGCAGCCATCCCCAACTCTGTAGGGTTGGGCTGAAGGTGGCAATCAATACAAACGCAGCGGTGATTGTCAAACCTACCCACATCATTTTCATTGACAGGTTTGAGGGTGCCGCAAGGTTGAGAAATCTCGGTAGTCGGAGTCTGCCTTGAGCCATAATTAATAATTGGGAATTGGGAGTTGGGAAACATTCTGATCTACTCAAATAGAATAGCGTCGATCTGCTCGTTTCCGGTTGCGCGATCGTGATTTAACCGAACCTAGGACGCAGATAACACAGAGAAATATCTGAGACAAGTTCATATTCCGATGAAGAAAGGAATTGAGATCGTTGATGTGTTGAAGCCATTGTGCCTTAAAATAGTTTTGGTACTCGGTCTGTTGATGGAAGCTCTGAAGGTATTCTTAAAAATGCAAGCACCTCTGGTTGTGGAGAACTCAACTAGGCTTTTATGAGGCTCAAAACCTTTACCTGATTGGGTTTGAGGTCTCTCGAACAGGGGAGGAGGTGCTTGCATTTTGACAGAACCTAGGCTGTGTAAGCTTTTGAGGGTTGCTGTATGTCTGTGGTGATGACCTTTTTTGCCATAATTGCTATCTCCGGGTGCCTTGAGTGCTGGGGTGCTTGCAAAACTGGCCAGGAGGCATTGCTATATAAGGCTTTCAGGAACCGCTGTGATTAAACCTTTGATGCCGTAAGGCGTTGAGCACGGTTTATGAGTTGTTTAATCAGCAATCTGAACCTGTGATTAAACCTTTGATGCCGTAAGGCGTTGAGCACTATAGCGAATATAAGGAGCAACGTTCCCTAATATCACCATGTGATTAAACCTTTGATGCCGTAAGGCGTTGAGCACTCAACTTCCTTTGGCGCTGGTGGGGAAGGCTAAAACAGCGCTAGAAGCTATCGAAATGTGATTAAACCTTTGATGCCGTAAGGCGTTGAGCACAAAGTGCGATCGCTGAATATGTAAATTTATTGTCAAGTGATTAAACCTTTGATGCCGTAAGGCGTTGAGCACCTTCCAAATCTGTTGACAGTAGCGGGTTGGCGGGTGTGATATAAAATCCTCTCTTCATCCTCCTGTATTAAACTCTCTCTTCTCTTCCTTTGCGTCCTTCGCGCCTTCGCGGTTAAATCATTTCGATACAACCGGAATTGATATGATTAAACCTTTGATGCCGTAATATCGTTTCCAGTTAGATCGGAATGATTTAACCGCAGAGAACACAGAGGACACAGAGTCCGAGAGTGCATCTGAATAATTCAGATGCTACCGGATTGGATATGAGGCGTTCAACACAGCCTTGAGAAAAGACCCAAAACAGAAGCAGCAAGACCTACAAATTACTGGCAATTAACTCACGGTACTGGCTTTTTGGCTTCACTCCTTTGAGCTCCGTCACCAGAGCCTTGTCCTTAAAATACTGAATCGTCGGTGTTCCCACCACACCAGCATTTTCCGCAATTTCTGGATCTTCTTCAATATCAATTTCCACGTAGTGAATTTTGCCATCAAACTCATCTACGACTTTGTTCAAAATCGGCTTGAGACTGTGACAAGGCCCACAACTAGGAGAAGCATATTTCACTACAATCAGTCGATCGCTATCATGGAACAACTTCCGCAAAGCATAAGCTCCTTCGTGTCGCGTCAGTTTGATATCAAAATTCTCGCTAGTTTCCCGCACTCTGGGAGTTTGCGCTACAGGTGCAGGAGTCTCCAATGACGACTCAGTTTGATGAAATTCCTGAGTTAAACCATTGGCCGAAAGCCACCTTTCTGCCAACATCGCACCCATACAACCACTACCGGCGGCGGTGATAGCTTGCCGAAACTCATGGTCTTGGACATCCCCAACGGCGTAAACTCCCTCAACACTGGTTTCTACCGAGCCATGTTTCGGCCTAATGTAGCCGATTTTGTCCAGTTCTAGTTGACCGTGGAATAAACCAGTATTGGGAGTGTGACCGATCGCATAAAACAACCCATTCACGGGCAAATTGCTTTCTGTCCCTGTTTCGGTATTTCGGACTCTAATCCCTTCGAGCTTGCCGTTACCGTAAACATCCACAGGCTCAGTATTCCAGTGCACGGTAATTCTCGGATTGTTCAAAACCCGGTCTTGCATGGCTTTGCTGGCTCGCATGGAGGACGAACGCACCAACATATGAACGTGAGAACCATACTTGGTGAGATAAACTCCTTCTTCTGCTGCTGTGTCGCCACCACCAACTACTGCTAATTCTACGTTTTTGAATATCGGTGTAGCTCCGTCGCAAATGGCACAGGCAGATATGCCTAAATTCCAGTATTTTTCTTCGCTTGGTAGGTGCAGCCTTTTGGCTGTCGCGCCTGTAGCTATTACTATAGTGTGGGTTTTGATTTCTCGATCTTCCGATCGCACTGTAAACGGCCGCTGGCTAAAATCTACAAAAGTTACATCTTCTGTGTATAATTCTGCACCCCAACGCACGGCTTGAGCTTTCATCCGATCCATGAGTTCCGGGCCGGTGATACCTTCGGGGAAGCCGGGAAAGTTTTCCACTTCTGTGGTAGTCATCAGTTGCCCGCCAGGGACTCCTCCGCTTTGATACCCTTCAAAGACTACGGGCTTGAGATTGGCTCTCCCAGCGTAGATGGCTGCTGTGTAGCCCGCAGGGCCTGAGCCGATAATGACTAGATTTTCTACGGTTTGTGTGGTCATAGCAGTTTAGTCAAACTCATAACGACTTCGTTTAACTTCGATTATAACAAATAGGGGAAAAGTTTGATCGACCCTACTTAATATTGTTGAGGGGTTGAGGGCGATCGAGCCAACTTAAGTTACTTAGATAAGCAAAAGCAATCTAACAGCGGATTTAGTTTTAAATGTTCGATCTAATTTTCCACCCCAAATATTAAGAAAATCTAAAGACAGCCAAAATTATTGACATCATTCTCAATTATTTTACCTATTTACTTGTTTTGAGGCTTGTGGTACGATTTTCACAATCCAGGGGCATTATGACTAATTTTAATTTTTAACCATGAAACTTTCTAAATTCGTAACATTAACCAACTCTTCCAATGTCAACAGTCATTTTTATAGACAAAAAATGCCCGATCGATGTTTAAGAATTGTAAAGCAAAATTGACCTAATTTGACAAATAAGCATTATTGTGATAAGCAAAAGGCGATCGCGTGGCCAGGGAACAATAAACAAAACGCCTTGGTGACTGAGGCGATCTAAAATCCACTCTTCATCATCCTGTATTAAACACTCTCTTCTCTTCCTTCGCGTCCTTAGCGCCTTCGCGGTTAAATCATTCCGATACAACCGGAATTGATATGAAAACTAACCATCAACTAACAATTAAAATGTTGAGGGCCTAGCACGTCGGATGCCAGACCCTCAAAGGTTTGTACTTTCAATTGATTCAAGTTATTTTGAGCTTGCTCAAACTAAAGGTGGGCTTTTTTGGCAACTACTCTGCTCTGAGCTAGCTATTAGCGGAGTCTATTCAGACTTATGCGTTTGACTGTCCGATCGCAAGTTGTGCTTAAGAAATTTCGATTCTTACAATCGCTTTAAGCTAATTAACCAATTCGATCGCCACATCAACCTTTCTTTGCTAACAAGCTACAGGGTTCAGGGGCTGCCTGAGAACTAGAGACGATGAGGACAAATACTCTAATTCCAAATCTTTAATCCAAGTTGTTTGTGCTGCTTGGCTTTGTCCTTCATGTTCTTAAACTAACATAGACTTTCGGAAAAACATCAATTTCTTTACTAAACTTAACATTTTGAGGATGGCGATCGGATATCTCTAGGGAGCATCCCGATTTGTTTAGGGCGATCGCCATAAAACTGCCCAAGTCGCAGAGCCAACAATGCCATCGGCGGCTAGTTGATATTGTCGCTGAGCAGCCTTGACCGCAGCTTGGGTTTCGCGGCCGAACACGCCGTCAGCTCTCGATCGCAAAAATCCCTTAGCCCGCAGTCGCTCTTGCAAATCTCTGACTGCCGAGCCGCGCATTCCTCTTTTCAAAACTGGAAAACTAGCTGCTCTCGGCTCGGGGTTAGTCTGAGGATTGTCGGCTACCGGATTGTTGCTGTCGATCGGACCTGCGATCGCCCCGGTAGTCGCAGGAAACAATCGATTCCAAGTATCTTGACCAACTATACCGTCGGGAGTAACCCCCGCGGTTTCCTGAAACTTGGACACGGCGGTGGCGGTGCTTTGCGAGAAAACCCCGTCTACATTGTCATCGTAAAATCCCAATAATTTCAGAGCAGCTTGCAGTTCTCGCACTTCCGATCCCCTACTGCCTAAGCTGAGTGCGGGGCGAACCATTACACCCGTTTGAGCGATGAGGTGGCTGCTGCGATCGCGATGGGAAGTTGCTGGGAGTGCCACAGCGGGAGTAGGGGCGATCGAACTAATTGCCACAAAACCGCACAAGCTCCAGATTCGGAGCCAACTCCCGATCTCGTGGGGGTGAATCCTGTTGGTTGTTAGGTTTGGGGACATTACAAATTCGACCTTTGCAAAACTGGTAGCGATCGTACCTCAAATCTGGAAAAAATGGGAAATTGGGAATTGGGCATCAGGCATCGGGTAAGTCTTGTTGAGATTACTCGCTACTAAATGCGTGACAGCTTCACCCAAAACTGTTAGATTTCCCTACAACAGACATTGAACCGCGTTCATTGGGTCCTGCAACACCATGTCCGAATCGACCAATATCACCAGAAACGCCAGCCAAATAGACATCACCAACGTCAATATCGGCAACTTCCAAGTCGGCACCATCAGTGGCAACAAATACAACGACCTTAATGCCAACGGCCGTCCCGATCCTGGGGAATTCCCACTGCCTAACTGGCAAATCTACCTTGACCTGAACAATAACCAGAGGTTGGATGTTAACGAACCTTCCACCTTCACCAATAGCCAAGGCAACTACATCTTTGCCAACTTACCAGCCGGTGTCTACCAAGTTAGAGAAGTTCAGCAACCTAATTTTCGCCAAACTACACCTAACCCACCACCGATCGGCATCACCAGCGGGACAAACGTCACCAGCATCAATTTTGGTAACAACTTCAACGCCGGGACGATCGCGGGTACAAAATTTAACGACATTAACAGAAATGGCAACATCGACCCCGGAGAACAGCCCCTAGCTAACTGGCAAATTTACCTCGACCTCAACCGCAACAACAGGCTCGATGGTGGCGAACCTGTCACACTGACCAACCTGCAAGGTAATTACGCCTTTGTCAATATTCCCGCAGATACATATTTTGTCCGAGAAGTCCAGCAGCCCGGTTTTCGGCAAACCACGCCCAACCCAGGCCCGATTACTGTGACTTCCAACGCCACAATTAACAATGTCAATTTTGGGAATATTTTTTTTGTAGGCAACATCAGTGGCATCAAATACAATGACCTAAATTTCAACGCCATCCGAGATGCGACGGACCCGCCCTTAGCCAACTGGCAAATTTATATTGACCTCAACAGAAACAGTAGGCTGGACGCTGGCGAACCGAATACTTTCACAAAACCTGATGGCAGCTATAATTTTATAAATGTTGACCCCGGCAACTATTTGGTGAGGGAAGTCCAACAACCGGGGTGGGTACAGACTACCCCAAATCCGAGCGCGATCGAGATTACGGGCGGTACTAACGCAGCCGGCATCAATTTCGGGAACAATTTTCCCACCGGTAGCATCAGTGGGTTCAAATTCAACGACCTCAACGCCAACGGTATCTACGAACCAACGGAGCCCAAAGTTGCCAACTGGCCGATTTACATCGACCTCAACGACAATAACAGGCTAGAACCCAATGAGCCTTCGACTATCACTAATCCCCAGGGCAATTTTTCTTTCATCAATTTGCCCCCTGGCCGTTATTTAGTGAAGGAAGTTCCGCAGCCCGGTTTTCGGCAAACTACCCCCAATCCTACTCCGATATTTGTCACTAACGGTACTAACGCCACTAATCTCAGCTTTGGGAATGTGTTTGCTACCGGCACGATTAGCGGTTTCAAATTCAATGATTTTAATGCTAACGGTCGTATCGATCCGGGGGAACCGCCGATTCCCAATACCCAAATTTACATTGACCTGAATAACAACAACAGTTTAGAACCAGGGGAAGCAACTACCTTTAGTGACTCCCAAGGTAGCTACAGTTTCCGCAATGTTCCCGTGGGTACTTATGTTCTCAGGGAAGTAACGCCACCTGGTTTTATTCAAACTACTCCCTTGGCTGTGGTGACAGTTTCTACCGATGTCCGGGCTAGCAGCATTGATTTGTTGACGGGAGATGCTGTGGAGAGATCTGCGATGTCTTTCCCTGGCGACTCGCTCACGGGGACTGACGGCTATGGAGGCGATGTGTCTGCAAGCGGCGAAAGGTTGGCAGAAAGTTGGCTTTTGAGTCAGGAAGATGGTAATTATCAAAGCAGTTATTTGGCGATCGATCGCTCAATTGCCAGTTTAGGCGCTCTTGCTAGCTTTGACCCACAGAATGTCAGTCGGGAACCCTATTCAGAAATTAACCAAATTGTCAATACCAATGACAAAATTAATTGGGCGATCGGTGACTCATCTCTGACAATGGGGGCGATCGGTAAGTCAACTTAATCAGTAAAATTCCATGTTACAGCCCCAAATTATCCAAAAAATCGGGTTTATGAGTAATTTTTTGGAGGTGCGCTTACTTAAAAATACCGCAACTTGAGGTGGAAACCGCTGCACGAGTTAGGAGTCGCAAACCGCACTAAAAACTCAGGAACACATTAAATCCCGATCGCGTGATACTCTATTGTTGGCAACCTCCAACTCTCAAACCAGAGTTCCGGGAACCCCGAAGCTTGGTTGTAGATTGGGAGCAAGATTCTGAGAGAGTCTTAGCCATTTTAAAGATAGAAAAATTAGCGATCGAGGGGCAGAAGAACTGGACGCGCAAGTCTTAAAGATCGGCGCTCAAATTACCAGATTTCTTCAAAACCTGATATAATTGCCAGCGATAAAGCTTAAGGCTTTGTTGTGTGAAAAGCCTCGTTGCAAAAAGTAAGGCAAGTTCTGCCTGATTTTAAGCCTGTGGACTGGTAGGAGCCGACTCCCCAGAGTGAAGCAGGAAGTGAATTTCAGCTTACAATCAGTAGGTTGGAGTAAGTTTCACAGAACGGAACATTGCCTCAAGCGCAGACCTATGTAAAATCGAATAGCGGTTGTCAGCTATCAGCAAAAGCTCTTGGCAATTGACAAACCCATACAATAGTCTGTAATTTACGTGGATTTAGGTGTGAAGGAGAAATCATGGAATTAGAATTAGAAAATGAGTTACGCACTGCCCAGCAATTACAGCCAGTTGTGGTTGGGAATGCTGGCCCGGCAATTTTAGGGATCAAGTTCAATGACTTGAACGCCGACGGTATCCGGCAGTCCAATGAACCAGGCCTGGCAAACATCCCCATCCTCCTCGAACCAGCCATAGGAAGCAATGGTCAGTTAAACGCAGCTAACGGGGATATCTCCGTCCTGACTGACGCTAACGGGGCGTTCTCATTCACAAATCTTGTCCCTGGGAATTACGTACTCACCGAAACAGTACCTGCTGGTTCCCGCCCTACAACTGCCAACCCCCTCGCTGTCAACGTTGGAAACAGCAATGTCAACGTTTTCTTTGGTAACACCACAGTTACAGGTAGCCGGATCGTTGGATGCAAATATCTAGACTTAGATGGGGACGGCTTCCGAGATGGTGATGAACCGGGCATTAAAAATGTCAGAATATATCTCGATGGCAGCAACGGTAGCGTCCCTAACGGGCAATTCGATGCAGGGGAACTTAACACCCTCACCGACAAAAACGGTGCATGGTCCTTCAACGTCACACCGGGAACCTACAAAGTTCGGGAAGAACGGATCAGACCAGCAGTTCCTGCCAATGCCAACGGAATAGAAGTTAATGCGACGAACGCAGAACCCTTAGAAACAAGGGATTTTCTCCAAAGCACCCCGCCTAATAACATTCCGCTACTAGATGTAACAGTAGCTGCTGGCCAAACTTTTGCCTGCGCTCAAGTTGGTGACACCCCGCTTTATCAAATTGAAATTAACAAGTTTCGAGACATAGACCGCAACGGTTCCCGAAATGTGGTCAATGGAGTTTTGGAACCCCCCATTGCTCGCGTACCCTTCATTTTAGATTTAAACAACAACGGTCGCTGGGATTCAACCACTGAACCCATTGCACTCACCGATGTCAACGGAGTGGCTACCTTCAAGGATTTGCGAGCTGGCAATTACCCAGTATTGGAAATTTTTCCAGCCACATTGCCAGATGGCAGTGCCCCCGGCAACCTGAATGCTCCAGTAGCAACTACTCCTAACCCCGTTGTGATTTCGGCACCAGGCCCCCAAGCACGATTCCAGGGTACGATCAGCAAAGAGCAACCGCTGATTGTAGCAGACTCAACCTATACACTGAAGCCAAACGATCCTAAGTTCGTAGATACTAACCGCGACGGCACCCAACAGGTCGGGGAAAGATCCATTGCGACAACTGGTGAGCGGCCGATTTTTGCAGCGCCAACCAACACTTTACCAGCGCGTAACCCTTCACCGTCACTGACGTTTTCTCCTGTGGGGGTTAATCCTGGCAATGACACCAATAGTCCTGTGGGCAACACTCGACCAAACATCAATATCTTCAAATACAATGACCTGAATGCCAACGGTCGCTACGAACCAACTCAGGGTGAAGCACCTATCAGTGGTGTTACTGTGTTCCTCGACACCAACAATGATGGGGTTGCCAACGCCGGAGAAGCACAACTACAGACTAATGCCCAAGGGAGAGCAGCATTTACCAACTTGGCTCCCGGCAATTACACAGTGCGGGAAGTAGTACCTGCAAATTTCTCGGCTTCTACACCTGTTAGCGTTCCGGTGACTCTGGGTACTCAGGATGCCAACATTACTTTTGCCAACACACCCAACAGCAACATCACTGGTTGCAAATTCGAGGATTTTAACCTCAACGGCTACCGAGATGGAAATGAGCCAGCTATTGCTGGTGTCACGATTTTTATCGATACCAATGGCGACGGTCAGTTACAGTCAACAGAACCGACTACTACGACCAATCAGTTTGGTACCTTTGCATTCAACAATTTGGCCCCTGGTAATTACAAGATTCGAGAAGTAACTCCTCCTGGTTATTTCCAAACGACTCAACCTGTGGATGTTGTTCTCGGTGCCAATCAAACCTTTACCTGTGCTTTGGTCGGTAACTCTCGCCGCTATGATTTGTTAGTTCCTAAATTCCGGGACGACAACCGCAACGGTGTACGGGATGCGAACGAAATTCCTCTAGAAGGTGTTCCATTTACTTTGGATTTGAACCGGAACGGTCGTTATGATGCAGCCAGCGAACCGCTAGTCAGAACTGATGCCCAAGGTATTGCTCGCTTTACCGATTTGTCTCCGGCTAATTACTCGGTTTTGGAAGTCTTCAACGTGGCTTCTGTTCCCAACCCGTTCCCCATCCCAACAGGTCCTAACCCCGTTAACTTTAACGTGCCTGGTCCGAACACAGTGCCTTCGCCAGTTCGTACAGCCAGGAGTGTTTCTGGAGTCGATCCTCTGACTGGTGATGGTGTGGTAACTGCTTCTGGTATCGATCCTCTACTAGACGGTGGTAGTTCCCTCGATGCTACGGTTTCAGCCAGCGGCCTCTCTAGCTTTTTAGTACCTCAGAGTGCTGTGGTTAGCACCTTTGATGACTTGGATGCTTTGAAAACTGCGAGTTCGCTGACGACTACAGTAACTACACCAGATAAGTCTCTGGATGAATTACTGTTAGGCTATACCAATCCTGCTCCTAGCCCGCTGTTGTAATGTTAAGTTGAATCTCTAGTTTGAGATTCAACTATTAGCAGTTAGCTTTTTTTAGATAAACCCGCCCTCTCCTAACCTATGGTTGTTGAGGGCGGGTTTTTTGAGATTTTGGATGATGGTGGTAGGGGCGGGTTTTACAGAAAATATTTGATAAAAACTCACAATTCATATAAACCCGCCCTCTTTCTTTCTCGGAGGGCGGGTTTTTTGAGATTTTGGATGAGTGACAAAGATTGTTTGTGGAACCCGCCCCTACTACACATAAACCACAACTGGGAGGGCGGGTTTTTTGATATTTTGGATGAATGATATCAAATTCGTTGGCATCGGAATTGTTAGAAATTAGGAGACGGCAGTGCCCATTAGTGTCAACTTAAGCCTGAAATCCCTGATAAATATCGCTTTTAGGCAAAGTCTAGATCCCCCTAAATCCCCCTTAAGAAGGGGGACTTTGATCGGACTCTTGTCCCCCCCTTCTTAAGGGGGGCTAGGGGGGATCGAAATCTAAGAGTCAAACAGAAGTCTCTGACTACATTTGACGTTAAGTTGACACCAATGGGCAGTGCCGTGTCCCTACCGAAAATAATACTGTTTCGTTGGCATCGGAATTGTTAGAAATTAGGACACGGCATTGCCGTGTCCCTACCGAAAATGATACTGTAGGGACACGGCATTGCCGTGTCCTCTATTATGTCTGAATGCTCAATTAGCCAGCCATTTCTTGCTGCAATGTGCTTTTAGCTGCTTTAAATTGAGTAGCCATTTGCTCCATTTCGGCTTCGCTGAAGTTGCGGCGAATTTGAGGGAACATATCATTTTCTTCTTCTTTCACATGAGCCTTCACCGCTGTTTTTAGCTGGGCAATTTGAGCTTTGAATTCAGAAGTAGCATGGGGGTTGAGAGCCTTAATCTTTGAGAGCGTTTGCTTCATTTCGGCTTGCTCGTTATACAGTTGTTGAGTGTCGCTGTAATAGCTGCGAACTGCTGGGTAAACAATTTGTTCTTCTGCTTCGGCGTGCACGCTTAAATCTTTGTACAACTGGCCGAAGAATTCTTGCAGTTTTTGGGGATCTTCGGTTTTTTCGATTTCCATAAATAGAGTATCGACTTTGCGGTGATCCATTGTGATGATTTCGATGATGTTCATTTCATCTTTGGTGCGGGTGACAGCACTACCGATGATGCCACTCATAGCAGCCATTCCATCTTGGACTCTAGCCCAAACGCCTTGGTCGGGGTCTTTTCCAGTTAGTTCGCGCACGCCCAAAACTTCTAGCATTCCTTTGAGTTGTTCTTGGTGAGCGCGGTTTTCAAAGTTGACTGTGTTGAGGGGGGTAATGGCGGCTTCGATGTCGGCACCAACTACTTGGGCGGCTTTGTGAACTAATAGGCCGGCCATTGTTTGTTTGTGTTTGAGTAGTTCGTGCTGACTTACTTTTTCAAACATGGTTAGTTCAGAACCTTTCATGAGTTTCTGGACTGCTTCAATCATTTCTGTGGTGGTTTCTTGTGGTTCAGATTGAATTCCATATTGAACGATTACGGTTTCCAATACGCCCATGTTTTTGCGATCGTCCTCAAGCATATCCCGGAAGCGATCGCACAGTTCGGCATCGTTGCAGGATTTGATAAACATTTCTTCGTTAGCGATGAGCAACTTTTGCAGTGCTTTCATGTCTGCTAATTTCATGCCTATCGCTTGGCGTTTGGTGTCTTCAAGAGTAGCTACCATTGCTCTGTTCTCCTCTGAATGTGTGTCGTGTTCTTATTCTTAAAGGTATTGAAATATTTCGAGCAATTCCTCTTTCTCCCGACTGATTCATTAATATCTCGCACAACCTATTGACTTTTAAACTAAAAAATGGTAGTAAATTAAGGCTCAAGGTAGTTTAAAAAAAGCAAAAATTACTTCCTGACAGACAACAGTCAACCCTTCGACCCTTCGACTCCGCTCAGGGCGACGCTCCGCTCAGGGCGGCGCAGTCAACTGACAACAGTCAACTGACAACAGTCAACTGACAACAGTCAACTGAGTTTTGTATCAATGCACCCCGATCGCCCATCTGTAAAGCGCTAATATTAACTAAAGTTTAAGAATAATTAGCTTGTCTCAAATCCTGACTGCTTTAGATTTTCCAGCAAAGGTCTGGAAGCTGAATAACGGGTTAACGGTGATTCACCAGCACCTGAAGGCTACACCTGTGGTCGCACTAGACGTGTGGGTAAAGGCGGGTGCAACGCTGGAGCCGGATTCGTGGTCTGGAATGGCTCACTTTCTAGAACATATGATATTTAAGGGGACTGATTCGATCGCCCCGGTCGAATTTGACCAAATAATCGAAAATCGTGGCGGTGTGACTAATGCAGCGACAAGTCACGACTACGCCCATTTTTATGTCACGGCGGCGGCAAGTTATTTAGCAGAAACTACTCAGCCACTAGCAGAATTGCTGCTGCGGGCTTCGATTCCAGATTCAGAATTCGATCGCGAGCGAGATGTGGTGCTAGAAGAAATCCGCCAAGCTCAAGATGATCCCGATTGGCTGGGTTTTCAAGCAATGATGGAAACAGTTTATCAGTGCCATCCCTACAGGCGATCGGTATTGGGCACAGAAGAGTTGCTGATGTCGCTAACACCCCACGAAATGCGCTGTTTTCATCGATCGCACTATCAACCAGAAAATATGACTGTGGTGATAGTTGGGGGAGTTGAGGAAGCACAGGCGATGGATTTGACTAGCCAAGCTTTTGGGGAGTTCTCCGACAGGTGGGAGTGTCCCAAGTTGGTAGCAGAAGCTGAACCGCCACTGGTAGAGATGCGCCGTCAGGAACTTTATCTTCCTAGATTGGAACAAGCACGGCTGATGATGGCTTGGACGGGGCCGGGAGTAGCACAATTGGAAAGTGCTTGTGGCTTGGATTTGCTGTCGGTGTTGCTCGCTGACGGGCGATCGTCTCGTTTAGTCAGGGAACTGCGGGAAGAACTACAATTGGTACAGGCGATCGAGAGCTCTTTTTCCTTACAACGGGAATCGAGTTTATTTACGATAAGTGCTGTGTTGGCCGCGGAGGATGTCGAAAGGGTGGAAAGTGTGATTTGCGATCGACTTTGGCAATTGCAGTCAGAGCTGGTTTCTGAGGTAGAATTGCTTCGCTGTAAGCGTTTGCTGTGCAACGATTTTGCTTTCTCCATCGAAACCCCAGCCCAACTGGCTGGTCTTTATGGGTATTACAATACGATCGCCAAAGCTGAATTAGCTATGAGCTATCCAAGCAAAATTCAGGCATTCGAGCCACTAGACATCCAGCGTTTAGCTCGACAATATCTTTCTCCCAAACACTATGCGGCCGTGGTGCTAAAACCAATTTAGTCATTAGTCAGTAGTCAGTAGTCATTAGTCATTAGTCAGTTTCCCAATTCCCACTAAATTAAAAATGAAAAATGAAATCCACCGCACAGTTTTAGACAATGGTATTGTTGTCTTGGCAGCAGAAAACCCAGCCGCAGATATTATTGCAGCTAGGATATTCCTACGGGCTGGTAGCCGCTGCGTACAGCCAGAACAAGCTGGATTGTGTCACTTGCTGTCGGCGGTAATGACTAAAGGAACCGATCGCCTTTCTTCCCTAGAAATTGCCGAACGTGTAGAATCGGTGGGAGCGAGGTTGGGTACGGATTCAACTTCCGACTATTTTTTGGTGAGTTTGAAGACCGTTTCAGCCGACTTTACGGATATTTTGGAGTTGGCGAGTGAATTGATGCGATCGCCCACTTTTCCAGAAGCAGAAGTGGAACTAGAACGTCGCATTGCTATATCAGCAATTCGATCGCAAAAAGAACAACCATTTTCCATCGCGTTTGAGCAACTGCGGCAGACGATGTATCAGGATCATCCCTATGCTTTCTCTACCTTGGGCACGGAAGATACCATGTCCAACCTGACTAGAACCGATCTCCAACAGTTTCACAAAACCTATTTCCGCCCGGATAATGTAGTTATTTCTGTAGCCGGCAGAATATCAACGGAAGATGCGATCGCCCTAGTCGATCGCATTTTTGGCGACTGGAAAGCGCCAGCAACACCCCTACCCACTTTAAGCTTACCCCCCATCATCCCCCACCCGAAATCGGCGTTGAAGCCCCAAGAAACCCAGCAATCAGTGGTGATGTTGGGCTACCTTGCACCAGCAGTAAAAGATAGTGGCTACGCAGCGCTGAAATTGCTCAATAGTTATTTGGGTAATGGTTTGTCGAGTCGGTTGTTTGTGGAATTGCGGGAAAAGCGAGGTTTGGCTTACGATGTTTCCTCCATGTATGCGACGCGGTTAGATGCAGCACAGTTTGTGGTGTATATGGGTACGGCCCCGGAAAATACACAGACTGCTTTTGATGGATTGCGTACAGAAGTCGATCGACTAGCAAATACCCAACTAGATGACGAGGAATTGCAAGCTTGTAAGAACAAAATCCTCGGTCAATATGCTTTAGGAAAACAGACTAATTCACAAATTGCTCAAGTTGTAGGCTGGTACGAAACCTTGGGATTGGGAATTAAATTTGATGAAGAATTCCAAGCAGAAATTGCCCAGGTAACTGCTGCTGAAGCGCGGGATGCTGCTAGGAAATTTTTTGTAGAACCCTATGTTTCTTTGGTGGGCCCGGAGGCTGCAATTACAGAATTTGGGCTGGCGGCGGTTTGTTGAGGAGGAAAAGTGCGATCGAACTTTTCACAAGTTCGATCGATTCCATCCTTAGATACGCATTAGTATTTATTCTTGGAAACGAGTCAACAGCCTTTTGACAGTGGCGATGGGGTGTCTGATCCTCCAGACTTGAAAGTTATCTAAGATAGGATTAGTGCCTGGTAGCTTGACCCAATCATCGCAGAGAATACCTTCAACCGGGTTGGGCACCCCTGGGCGGCACCAAGCTGTCGGAACTACTACTATCTTCTGTGGGTGCGGGTTCAACCAAGCACCCCACCAGGAAAAAGTGGAATTAGTAATCACATTAGCTCGACATAAAGTCATTAAATAAAGCTGCTGAGGAGCATTCAGGTTATCTACAAAGATCAATTCACGCTCTTTAATGTCACGCAAAAATTCTCTGGCTAAATCTGGACGATCGGAAAACACAAGAATTGAACCCAAAGGTTCGATCGCACTTAAGGAATTCTTGTAAAAAGAAAGCGGGTAAAGCGGGAAATATTCTCTGGTATTGCCGTAGTCGGTATCGAGGCGCAGCGAAAAGCTGACACAATCCTTTTGCAAAATGTCGCCATAGAGCTTTTTTACCTCAGTGACAATCTCGTTCTTGAAAGTGTACCACTCACGTACAAGTTGCTTATCTGAGTAATATTTTTCAGATTGAAAGAAACCTTGCATTTCAGTGTGGTCTCCGATGGAAAGCGCTGCCGGTGTAAAGCCAGCTTCAGGATGGGGGTCGAAATAATGAACAATCCCGGCCGGTGCGCTAGCACGCTCACCTTCGTCCTTCAGGTTGAAGATATCATCACCATCCCACTTAGGGCAAAAAAATTGAGTTCCCAGACGTCGTGCTGTTGTTCTCAAGAATGCGTATTGAAATAATTGATTGCCCAGTCTTCCGTAGTTTCCTAACTTAGAGAAAGAAATCATGAGAGTTTACCTATGGTTTAAGACAGCTTCCAGCAGGCGTACACTTTAATATTGTATAGCAAATCGCCTGCATTGTCTGAGCGATTGCTATACAATATTAGCTGCAAATTTAGCGCAGGTTTGTATTAGTAGTAACTAATTTATGGGCTAAATTCAATCTCAAATTAACCCGAAATTAACTGCACTGATACTGCTAGCAGAGACTCCACTGAGAGCCGCTAAAGTTTCGCCCGTTTGCGCAAGGCGGATGAAAGTTGCACCGCTATCTTGGACTATAGCCAATTGCGAAAAACTCAGCCCGTTACCCAATACTAACAAATCTTTGCCAATCTCAAAATCAGCGATCGTATCAATACCGGAATTGGTGGAAAGCAAGAATCGATCGCTCCCTACATCCCCTACTAAGGTATCATCACCCAAATCGCCACTGAGGAAATCGTTACCCTCACCTCCTAGTAGAATATCATTGCCTTGACCGCCGCGCAGCGAGTCGTCGCCCTTTTCACCAAGCAGGATATCTTCACCTCGATTACCAGAAAGGAAGTCACTGCCAGCACCACCTGTCAAAGTATCAAAACCTTTGCCACCGTAAAGGGTATCGTCACCGATTCCACCATCTGTCAAGTCGTTGCCCTGATTGCCATTAAACCAGTCATTGCCATCCAGCCCAAACAGCAAATCACTTCCTTTTTTGCCACGCAATATATCATCGCTAGCGCCGCCCACTAGGGTATCGTCGCCATCTGTACTTTCAGCGGTATTTTGACCATCTTTGACTAATTCAATGCCGCTGCTGGGTAAAGTGTCATCGGGTGTAGATGGTGTGCTGCCGCTGGAGTCATCAGTATCTAAGGTATTGCGGACTGTTGGGTTGTTAGCTGTCGCCGACTGAATTTGGGTATTTAGAGATGCACCTGTATTTTCAGAAATCGCCGATTGAATTGTCTTTGTTCCGGCTGCGACTTGCTGTAAATCTTGGGCGACTTCTCCTTGCGCCACTTTTTGGATGCGGGCGATTTCTGTCGCGGCATCTGAGGGCGAGGAATTGCTGGATGCGATCGCCTTAATTTGCTGATTTCCCTCGGCAATAATTTTGGCAGCATCGGAGGCAATACTAGATACTTGCGGTGCTTGCAGTTGACTCGCCGCCGACTGAATAATCGCCTGCAATTGGGTGGAATTGCTTAAATCTAGAGTGCCAGATTTAATTTGATTGGCAACGGTGGAAATTACGCGATCGGCAATCTCATTTTTAGGGGTAGTTGCAGCACCGCTAATTAAATCAGTTATCAAAACAATGGTATTTTGTACCTGAGCGTGTGCTGCATAAACCGCCAAGCCGTTCGGATCATTTTGAGTAATTGCCTGTAGCGGATCGTAGCTAGTCAAGTCAATTGCTGACGACAGTCCGAGTGCAGATTTCACCTGATTTTGCGCCTGATTTTGATCAGTACCTTGCTCGACTAACTCGGTCAATAGAGTAGTTAACGGAGTGACGACAGTAGCATCTGGTGTGGCAAATAGGGGCGTTTGCTGCGGCAAATAAGTAGAGGTATTGATACCGTCTATCAGTACAATTCTGCCTTCTTCCGGTTCGAGGTCGCCGTTATTATTTTTGTCGAATTTGTCAAGAGAGACATCTAAGTCAAAGCTGCCATCGGCGTTAGTAATTGAGAACGGTTCGCTGTCATCTTTGACTCCATTAAAATTTGCATGAAGAAGACAGTCGCCCCGGCCATGTAACCGTTAATTGCTTTGCCCCTAGTGCTAGAACTCGGCCCTAAACTAAAGCTAGCTAACTCAAATGTGGCAAAGTTATTATCGTAGACTGTTTTGTAATCAAATCCGCAAGGATAAGGTATAGTGAAGCGCTTCCGAAATATTTTGAAAGTTTTCTCACAGAATTTGACGGAAATTACCTTAGCTTCAGCACCCAAGAAAGCATTGACTTGTCCTGTTACATCAAACAGTTCCAATGGTTTGCTAATGCGAGAAGTGATTTCTGATACTCGGATTTTGCCGTCACCGCCTTGTTTGGGCTGGAATTCTCCAATATCGATCAGATCGATACCGACTTTTCCTTGAATTCCACCTTTGACATAACCGGAGACAATTTTCGCATCTATGCCAGCACCTACGGCAATGCTAGCGTCAAGTGTTAGTTCGTCAACATCTGCCCCTGTACCGTCAGCATTTTCGCGATCGCTCACATAAAATCCATCCAAAACTTGGTCAGCAGAACCCGCAGCAAAATTCGAGTCTTTCCACTGACTTAATCCGTAGGTATCGTACCCAAAGCCTAGATGGGCTGAAGCACTAAACTTACCTTCGAGTAAACCCTTAAGCGGCCCCCATATCGGAAAATCTTTCCGAATATTAAAGTCAAATTCCAGTTTGGGTATCTGATAGCTTAAGACCGGAACATCCGGTTTACCTATCAGCAATTGAATCGCGGTTTCTGGTTTGGTCAAGAGTGGCAAATCAAAGCCATCAATATCTTGTAAAGCATTTAAGAATTCCTTGACCTTGCCGCTTGTTTTGGAGTTTATTTGTTGGTTGGCGGTTTGCTGTACAGCAGTTTTTGGGACTGAAAAAGCAGTCTGAAGACGATCACTTTGTTCGGCAACATCTATATTCCCCAGAGTGTAGGAACCCAACTCGATTTTATCGGGAGAGTTTGCTATTTGGGTTGCCAAATTAACAACCTTATCAACCTTAGCAACCGCATCTAAAAAGCGAGTATCGATATCGCGACCAGAGATTTTTGCTGCCAGTTCTAGTACACTGACTTTGCCATCCCCATTTTTATCAAATGGCCCCGCTAGACCTAGTTTAGACAGTAACTTGGTGTCGGCATTCAGAAAGTTAATAACTGGTCGAAATGGTTTAATGACATCGGAAATTTTACCGATAATTGGTTTGGCAAAATTGTTGACAAATGTCCCCAAATCTAGTTGCATATTGTTAAATGCAACTGTGGGTTTTTGCGGCCCGGTTAATTGACCGTTGGCGTAATTTAGGAGCGGCCAATTAACTGCTAAGTCGAAGTTATAGGATGGGAATGCAGCATTGCCGTTGATGCTGGTTTTTCCGGTGAGACCGAGATTAGCATTGCTCGTTAAGTTGGCATTGAATAAGTCTTTAAACTGATAGTTGTTGCCTTGCAGTTCTGGCAAGGTGAGTCGAGCGCCATCATTTGGGCCACCCAGATTGTCTAAGTCATTCAGCTTGACTTCGAGGTTGGCATCGACTTTAGTAGGGTTGTTGGTATCGTTTGCAAGGTCAACTTGGAAAAAACCTAAGTTCCCTTTAGCCTTGAATTCATCATTTAGAGCCAAGTCGATATTGGCGTTTAACTTGGTTTTGTCAGTATCTATGTAGCAGCCAAAATCTTTACTAACACCAACTCCTAGGGACAAGTTGTATTCGTATTTTGATTTCGCCTTCCCGTCACGTTTAAACCTAGAACTGGAACTCCTAAATCTTTGGAGAGATTGATATCAGGAAATTGGTATTTCTTGCCAAGTGTAATTAGCAGGGTGCTATCATCGGCAGTTGAGTTTCCATCTAGTTTGACATCAAAATCTGACCCTAAAGTATTGCGGATGCTACTTTCTAATTGACTCAGACTTTGATTTGCCCCATTTTTAATCGTATCGACTAGCTTAGTCTTGATGTTGCTAATAAAATCTGGGGAAATTTTCTTGAGCGGGCCGAAAAGGGGTAGGTTAACTGCCTGTAATTGGTCGTCAAGAATTTTCTCAAGTTTATCTAATCCAGCTTCTACGCCGCACCAATTCTTGTCTGTGCCGATGATACCACCAGCAGGTGTGTCATTACCTCCAATGCCTAGTCGTGAAGGTGTTGGTGTCGGAGTGACAGATGTTGTCGGTGTCGGAGTCGGAGTGACGGATGTTGTCGGTGTCGGAGTCGGAGTGACTGATGTCGTCGGCGTTGGCGTCGGAGTGACTGATGTCGTCGGCGTCGGAGTCGGAGTGACTGATGTCGTCGGTGTCGGAGTCGGAGTGACGGATGTCGTCGGCGTCGGAGTCGGAGTGACGGATGTCGTCGGTGTCGGAGTCGGAGTAACTGATGTCGCCGGTGTCGGAGTCGGCTCTGGTGTTGGTGTGGGTGTCGGAGTTGGTGTTGGTGTCGGTGTCGGCGCTACGTCATTATCGGCGATCGCCACAACCACCCCACCAACCACAATCCCGTTATACTTAGCATCGCTACTCGTCACATTGTGAGTGATATTCCCACTGTGCGCCCCTTCGACAACCGCATCATCAACAGCTTTCACCGTAACTGGTTGAGATACATTCCAATTAACGGGTGTAAAAGTGATAGGCGCGATCGGCCCTATCTGATTATCTGTTGTGAGATTTATGGTGACTGGGGCGATCGGCTGCGAGGTTAACTTGAGCTCATAAGTACCATTCGCCCCGCCTTCTGTAGCTTTCGTTTCGGCAACACTAACAAAAACACCAGCCGAATCATTGTCCTTATTAGTAATGCTAACATCCGCTACATCTTTGTTACTGTAATTCGCATCTGTACTAACAGCAGCAGCCGTCACAACTTTGTAGTCAACATCGCCGTCAGTAATGCTATCCTCAACCCCAGTTACTGTCACCGGTTGCGCTGTATTCCAGTTAGCCGGAGTGAAAACTAAACTCGCCGGCGCAACAGTTCCTTCCTTCACATTGTCACTGCTCAAACCAACAGTCACATTAGCAGTTGGTTTAGTATTCAGAACTACAGTAAAATTAGCTTTAGTGCCATCTTCACCCGTAGTTAATCCCGCCGTCGGATTGACAGTAATTCCCGCAGTTTCATTGTCACTGTTGGTGGCGGTGACATCCAAGGGATTGAGGTTATTGTAATTAGCATCGGTGCTGACAGCAGCCGCTGTGACAATTTTGTAAGCTACATTTCCATCAACTTTAAAATCGTCAACGCCTGTCACCGTTACTGTTTGCTCTTGGTTCCAATTAGCAGAAGTGAAAGTTAAGCTATTAGTAGAAACTGTTCCCTCGGCAACATTGTCACTACTCAAACCGAAAGTAACGTTAGCACTCGGTTGCGAATTGAGTTTGACTGCGAAAGTCGCTTTGCCGCCGACTTCACTTGTCGTTAATCCTGTTGGCTTAATCGTAATTCCCGGAGTGTCATTATCAGTGTTGGTAACGGTGACATCCGAGGGATTGAGATTGTTGTAATTAGCATCAGTGCTGACAGCAGCCGCCGTGACAATTTTGTAAGCTACCTTGCCATCAACTTTAAAATCGTCAATACCTGTTACCGTTACTGTTTGCAGTTGGCTGTAGTTAGCGGGAGTGAAAGTTAAGCTCGCCGGCGCAACAGTTCCTTCGGCAACATTGTCACTGCTCAAACCGAAAGTAACGTTAGCAGTTGGTTGCGAATTGAGTTTGACTGTGAAAGTCGCTTTTCCGCCAACTTCACTGGTAGTTAATCCTGTAATTGGGTTAACAGTAATTCCCGCAGTTTCATTGTCGCTGTTGGTGGCGGTGACATCATCAGGATTGAAATTGTTGTAATTAGCATCGGTGCTGGCAGCAGCCGCCGTGACAATTTTGTAGTTTTTATTTCCGTCTGCAACCAAATCGTCAACACCAGTCACCGTGACTGTTTTCGGTTGACTGTAGTCAGCAGGAGTGAAAGTTAAGCTATTAGGAGAAACTGTTCCTTCAGCAACATTGTCACTACTCAAACCGAAAGTAACGTTAGCACTCGGCTGCGAATTGAGTTTGACTGTGAAAGTAGCTTTACCGCCGAGTTCACTCGTAGTTAATCCTGTAATTGGGCTGACAGTAACGCCAACTTTGTCGTCGTTAGTAATTGTTGTGGTGGCGGTAGCAGTGGTAATTGTTGGTGTTACCCCTGCGCCTGCGGGACTTGATAGAGTGACGGTAATAGTTTCGTCTGGTTCAACGATGGTGTCGCCTAACACATCGAGAGTAATCGTTTTCGATGTTTCACCGGCTGTAAAATTAATCGTGCCTGCGATACCCGTTGCCGCAGAAGTGCCGCCTATGTTGTTGTAATCGCTGACGTTTGTAGCAGTACCTGCGATCGCATAATCTATTTTGCTCGCAAACTCAGTGGAACCGCTGCGGGTAACAGTAAATGTGACTCCTGTTTTGCCGGAATTCCCTTCAGTAAGGGTTGCAGTACCAGCACTAACTGCGTAGTCGATCGGATTGAGTAGAATTGTCACCTTGCTAGCACCCGATCCGATGCGATCAAAAGGCCCAGAAATCACCCTGTTAAATCCGGCGTAAATCTCCGAATTGACAGGCCCGCCATTATCAGCTTGACCGTTGAGGGCGTAAAGATACGGCGAATTCAAGCTATTTTTTAGTCCGTTTTTGTTATCCCACGCCAGTTGTTCGTTGCTGACTTCTAACTCGATGCGGGAACCATTACTCACAAAGTTAGGCACATTTCCTGGGGGAAGTTCTCCGCCAGGGGGTGTATTGTAGTCATTGCCAAAAACTGCCATACTCCCGTTAACAATCTGCACCTCGGCATCGCGACTTTGATCGCCTGAATCCCCTCCATAGCCGTCGTTTGACGCAGAGTCGCCGAGATTTACCGTCCATCCTGACGGGGCTTTGTCGTATTCAACGATAAATTTTGCTTTCTTGACGTTACCATCAAAATTGATTTTGGCTACCGCTTCTAACCAACTGTCTGCGTTGGAGTCTGCCGGGGTATTTACTAGAGAAATAAACGGGTTGGGCTGACCAGTAATTGCGCCTGTTTTGAGGTCAATTTTGTAAGGACTCAGGGTTGAAGGTTGATCGTTTGCGGCAATAGTTAGTGTGGTTTGTTTGGTTGTACCCGCAACGCCTCCAGTAATTGTGCCAAAGTTGAAAATTGCAGTTTCGGCGTTTTCAGGGAGATTGTCGGGCTTGATAGTAACTGCAACATTCTTGGTGAGTGCTGCACCTGTTGCACCTGCGGGGAATGTAATCGAGGTAGGGGAAATAGTGTAGTCTGAATTTTGGGTGGCACTGCTACTGGGATTGATAACAATTGGTACAACTACATCGCCCAAGGGAGTGCCGCTGATGGTGACGGGAATATTAACTACTGTGTCACTGCTTCCTTCTGTAGCGCTGTAAGTTGCAGCCCCAAAATTGACTGTATTGGGTGTATTTAGCAGAATGGAAACATTGTCAGAACTTCCGTTTGTTACCATTACTGCCAAATCGGGTAGAGAATCGTTGTTAAAATCGTTTACTGTTACCCTACCAGGGTAGGTCCCTGTTAATGCAAAGTCGATGGGCTGACTAAAACCCCCTGTGCCATTTCCCAGTAAAATTGATAGGTTTGTAGACTTATAGTTCGATACTGCTAAATCTAGTTTATTGTCACCGTTTAAATCAAATGCCGCGACAGAATTAGCACCTAATCCAGCGTTGAAGTTAGTGGCATTAGTAAAACCGCCTGTACCATTTCCTAACAAAATAGATACGTTGTTAGAACCGTTGTTGGCTGTTGCTAGGTCGAGGTTGCCATCTACATTAAAGTCGGCCACAATAATTGAATTGGGAGCTTGTCCCGTACCAAAGTTAGTGGCGGCACCAAAACCGCCAGTGCCATTTCCCAAAAGGATAGAGATATTATTAGAAAGACTGTTCCCCACTGCTAAGTCGGGAAAGTTATCAGCGTTAAAGTTGCCGACAGCAACCGAAGCCGGAATTCCTCCGACATTAAAATTAGTAGCAGCGCTAAAACCACCAGTGCCATTTCCCAATAAAATTGAAACACTGCCAGTACCTTGAGGATTAGCGTTTACCACTGCTAAATCGGGGAAGGTATCGGGATTAAAGTTACCACTGGCGATAGACATGGGAGTGTTCCCTACGTTGAAGTTTGTAGGCGTACCAAAGCCACCAGTGCCGTTTCCCGGTCTAATTGAGACAATGCCAGAAAAAGCTAGATTTGCTGTTGCTAAGTCTAATATGTTGTCGGAGTTAAAGTTGCCAAGTTTCGTCGGGCCTCCGGGAAAGCTGATGGGCTGTTTAAAACTGCCATTCCCGTTGGCTAAGAAAACTCCGCCACCTATAACTAAGTCGAAGATGCCGTCACCGTTGTAGTCTACGGAGGGAACGAAGGGATCTAGTGCCATCGGAAAATTAGTCGCAGCACTGAAACTGGAGAGAACATGATTGTAAGTTGCGATCGCATCTTCTCGAAATACTAGCGGTGTTTTGATTTCTCCGGTTCTGGTTTCTAGTTCCCAGTCGCCGCATTTTGTCGCGCTTCCGGTGAGGTTTTTGGAGGCGGCAACGTTGGTATTTGTGAGTTCGGCAATGCGCTGAATGAAGGTGAAACCATCTAGATATAAATCTAAATCTACATCTAAATTTCTCGCTTGTTCCCCGGTTCCGCCGGGGGTTGAAACCCCCGTCTCATAGCACAAGTCATCTAAAGATGACTGAATAAATGAATTATTCCCTGTCGGTTGAAACCGACTTCCGCTATGAGACGGGGAATTGATTCCCCGGCGGACTCTCGGATAAACGCGAGGCCCAGATGCCACATTGCAACCGTAAATCAGAATATCCGCATTGTCTGTAAAAGCACTCCGCCATTGCTGCAATTGTTCGGAATATGTTTCTAAATTAGCTTCGGAAAATCTGGTTTTTCCCAGTTGCAAACTACCGGGAGCACCGTGAGAAACTATATGAATGCTGTCAATATTGGTACGACAAGCTAAGATTTGAGTAATTTGGGCGATCGCATCTTTCTGCCCATCCAAAACGACTACTTCCGTACCCGGTTTCACCCCAGCAATCAAACTTTGATAATCTTTAACTTTACTGTCTATAAAGGCGATCGCACTTAGGGAAACTTTACTATTTAAATTTGGCATAATACACCTGACTGGGGGTAAAAAAAAGACAACAATTCCCCGATTTCGCGACTTGCATCCGAAACTATTTTTGAATGTTGTAGCAACTCTAACAGTATTTTCAGAGAATCTCTATAAAGTTTTGCTGAAAAATACCTGTTTAAATAAATTTTTGATGAAGATGGAAGATTTATTAAGTAATATTGCGGAAAATCTACTGCGAGGTCGATCGCTCAACCAAAACAAATCATCAATTAAATTGAACGTTTTGTGTTCCCGATCGGTCAAAATTGAACAGACGCCCGATCGGTCTAACTTATATGTACTTAGTAAAACATCTTCAGATAAAAAAAGGACTAACTCCCTGGTTAATCGGGTTCCTCGCCGCCGGATTGCTTGCAGGAGTTGGCTACACAGCTTACAGCCAACTCACAGTCAAATCGAAACGGGAAAGCAGGCGCAAGGAAAAAACCGTTGCTGTAGAAAGGGTGAATTTGCCGATCGCAATTTCAGCAAACGGCACAATAGCACCCGAAAGGAGTGTTAATGTCAGCCCCAAAACTTCAGGAGTGCTCAAAAGTTTGCTCGTCAAGGAAGGAGACAGCGTTAAAACAGGGCAAATTCTCGCTCAAATGGATGACTCCAACCTCCAAGGCCAACTTACCCAAAATCGCGGACAACTTGCTTCTGCTGAAGCCAACTTGCAAAAATTACTCAACGGTAATCGAGCCGAAGATATTGCAGCAGCAAAGGCGCAATTAGCCGAACAACAAGCCAGTCTCGAAAAATTGCTCAACGGTAATCGAACTCAGGATATTGCTGTCGCCGCTTCACAACTAACTGAACAACAAGCAACTCTCCAAAAATTGCTCAACGGTAATCGCACCCAGGATATTGCTGTCGCCGCTTCACAACTAACTGAACAACAAGCAACTCTCCAAAAATTGCTCAAGGGTAATCGCCCCGAAGATATCGCCCAAGCTCAAGCTAAACTCAGGGATGCTGAATATGCCAAAAACCAGGCAGAGGAAGACTTTCAGAGAAATCAGGAACTTCACACAACCGGAGCGATTTCTCTCCAAATTTTGAATAATTCTCGCACCGCGCGCGATCGAGCTCAAACTCAAGTCAGACAAGCCGAGCAAGCTCTAGCTTTGTTGCGATCCGGTTCGCGCCCGGAAGAAATTGCTGCTGCGCGGGCCGCAGTGGAGCAAAAACAGCAAGCTTTGGCGCTAATTCAAGCTGGTGCTCGCCCGGAAGATATCGCTGCGGGGCGGGCCACAGTGGAGCAAAAACGGCAAGCTTTGGCAGGAGTGCGATCGGGGGCGCGATCGGAAGATATCGCCGCTTCCCAAGCCGCAGTGGAGCAAAAACAGCAAGCTTTGGCACTAATTGAAGCTGGTGCTCGCCCGGAAGAAATCGCCCAAGCGCGGGCCCAAGTTCTCTCCGCCAAAGGTAGTCTCCAAACCGTGCAAGCACTGATTAATGATACGAAAATTCGCGCTCCTTTCAGCGGTATTGTGACTCGGAAATATGCCGATCCGGGCGCTTTTGTGACGCCCACAACGGCGGGTAGTGCGGTGTCTTCAGCGACTTCTTCTTCGATTTTATCTTTAGCTTCAAAAAATCAGGTGGTGGCTAATGTGGCAGAAAGCAATATTGCTCAAATCCGTATTGGCCAAAGTGCGTCTATTCAAGCTGATGCTTATGCGGGAAAAACTTTTACAGGTAAAGTTATCCAAATTTCGCCTCAGTCGATCGTCCAGCAAAATGTTACCAGTTTTGAGGTGAAAGCTTCGATTGTTGATGATGAAAATAAAATTTTGCGATCGGGAATGAATGTGAATGTTGAGTTTAAAGCTGGTGAATTGAAAGATGTTTTGGTTGTCCCAACTGCGGCAATTGTTCGCCAAAGAAAGGAAACGGGGGTGTATGTTACGGGTGGTGAGGATGGAAAGCCTTTGTTTGTGCCGATTAAGACTGGGATGACGGTGGATGATCGGACGGAAGTGCGATCGGGTTTGAAGGGGAATGAACAGGTTTTTATTAGTTTTCCGCCGGGATTGCGGCCGAAATCTCAAAGTCCATCGTCGGGGGGGATTCCGGGTTTGCAACCGGGGGGTGGAACTCGCTTGCGTTAGTTGTCAGTCCGCGCAGTCGGGGCTAGCTGGTTCGTCGCAGAGTCCGACAGGGATTGAAATCCCTGTCTCATAGCGAAAGTCCTCTGAAAGAGGACTGAAGAGTTGGTTGATCTACATCGGTTTTAGACTAATTTTCAGTCGGTTTCAACCGACTTTAGCTATGAGACGGGGGTTGAAACGAACGGCGGACTGTTTTAGACTAATTTTCAGTCGGTTTCAACCGACTTTAGCTATGAGACGGGGGTTGAAACGAACGGCGGACTGTGCCACAAATCCTATCGTTTCCGGTTGCATCATCAGGTGATAAATTAGGGTGAAATTTAGGCATACTTCTTAGAATTTGCCACCAAATAACGAACAACTAATAACAAATAACTAATAACAAATAATATGAAATTAAAGACTCCCCCAGTTATTAACAAAATCTCCAACATTCAAATAGTATTCATGGCGACTGAGGCGCTGTGGAATAATAAATTGCGTACCAGTTTGACTATGCTTGGGGTAATTATTGGCATATCTTCTGTCATTGCGATTACTTCGGTGGGCCAGGGAGTACAAAAGTCTACTGAGGAACAGTTGAAGGCTTTGGGTACTAATGTTTTATTGGTTTTATCCGGTGCTTCGCGATCGGGTGGTGTCAGTCAGGGTAGTGGTTCTGCTTCTACTGTGACATGGGATGACGCTAAGGCGATCGGCAAACAAGCTCCCGCAGTTAAGGCGATTTCGGCGTTTTTGCAGCGTCAAGTACAAGTTGTTTATGGCGGGCAAAATTCATTTACTGCTATCTTGGGAACTGATTTGAATTATCCCGATGTCAAGAACATTCAACCTCAAGCAGGACGGTTTTTTAATGAGGATGAATTGAATGCTGCTGAGCCAGTAGTTGTCCTCGGTTCTAAGGTGCGAGATGACCTTTTTGGAGTTGGGGCTAATGCGCTATCTGCTGATGTTCGGATTCAGGGAAACCGCTACAAGGTGATTGGAGTGATGGAAACCAAGGGTTCTGTAGGGGGTACGGATCAGGACGATCGCGTGTATGTTCCCCTGAAAAATATGTCGGCTCGGATTGTGGGTAGAAATTCTTTATCGGGAATTGCTATTTCTGGTTTTTGGTTGCAAACTACCGGGGAGTCGGATTTAGCTGATGCTCAATTTCAAGTGGAAAATATCTTGCGTTTACGTCATAATATTTATCCGCCACAACCGGATGATTTTCGAGTGATTAATCAAGTTGATATTGTGAATACTTTTAGCAATGTGGTAGGTTTGTTTACGGTGATGGTGGTGGCGATCGCCGGAATTTCTCTGGTAGTTGGCGGCATTGGGATTGCTAATATTATGTTGGTGTCTGTGGTGGAGCGCACTAAGGAAATTGGGATTCGGAAAGCGGTAGGTGCTACCAATGCAGCTATTCTGATTCAATTCATGGCTGAATCGATTTTAGTTTCGACGGTGGGAGGTACGGCGGGTATTGGGCTGGGAATTGCGATCGCCTTTGGGGCCGCCACAGCATTTAGTTTTCCGTTTGTAGTTTCAGTATGGTCGATCGCAGCCGGTTTTGGGCTATCCTTTACTGTAGGCTTATTGGCTGGGGTGCTACCAGCGAGGAATGCGGCTCGCTTAGATCCGATCGCAGCTTTGCGAAATGACTGAATTTATTGAGCTTGGGCCCCCTTAACCGTCTTTCTCAGAGGATTCGCTAACTCAGAAGATTCGATCTGAGAAAATTTCTTGCATTAAGTACCTCCTATCCATTATTATTCTAAAATACTTGGCAACAAGCTCTCTTCAAGAGCGCTCATTAGACTAACAATCCCCCGTCTTCCCAACGGGATTGTCAACAACGCGGACAAGTTAAACGGCAGATTAGAAATAATATAGTTGCCTTCAAAGATAATCATAAAAATCCCTTATTTAACAGGCAATCTCTATGTTAGAAGCATTAGTATTGGCAACAGTATTTTGCGGTTTTTTTGGTATCATCTTGAAAAAAAACCTGATCATGAAAATCGTCTGCATGGATGTCATGAGTACAGGGGCGATCGCCTATTATGTGGTGGTAGCAGCGCGAGATGGCTGGCTGACACCAATTATTGCAAAAGGTAAAGTTGTCCCCTACGCCGATCCGGTTCCCCAGGCGGTGATCTTAACGGCGATCGTGATTGGCTTTTCAATTCAAGCTTTAATGCTGGTAGGTGTGATGAAGCTGGCACGGGATAATCCGACATTGGAATGTAACGAAATCGAGATGAATAACACGCCTTAATACCAATTTTTTATGAGGTTGCATAGAATCCGATCCCCCATAAAGAGGGCGGGCACGGGGGCACCGCCCCTACAACGGGGGGACAAGATTCTTCTCAAAGTCCCCCTACAATCAGGGGGATTTAGGGGGATCGAGATATGTGCAACGACCCATTAAATTGGTATTAATACTCCCCGCTCTTCCAGAGATGGGGTTTCCAAAACTACCGAAATTTATCTGATGAATACCCTGACGATCGCCTGGATTGGATTTCCGTTTTTTATCGGGTTTATCATTTATTTGATTCCCAAGCTTGATAAGTATCTCGCAATATTAGGAGCGATTGTATCTGCGGCTTTTGCATTCCAGCTTTTTGCGATGCCGTCAGCGGTGACGCTGGAGTTACTGGATCATTTCAGCGTGACTTTGTTAGTCGATCGCTTGAGCGGCTATTTTATCTTAACCAATGCCCTAGTCACGGCGGCGGTTGTTCTCTACTGTTGGCCCACAGATAAGTCGGCATTTTTTTATGCACAGATTCTGATGGTGCACGGCAGTCTAAATGCCGCCTTTGCCTCTACGGATTTTATCAGTTTATATGTCGGATTAGAAGTCAGCGGGATTGCAGCTTTTCTGTTGATTTCCTATCCTCGCAGCGATCGCTCTATTTGGGTAGCCTTGCGCTATCTATTTACTAGCAACACGGCCATGCTGTTTTATCTAATCGGTGCCGTGCTGGTTTATAAGGCAAGTTATTCCTTTAGTTTTGCCGGATTGGCTAAAGCACCCCCAGAGGCGATCGCTCTGATTTTTATGGGACTTTTGGTGAAAGGAGGTGTGTTTGTCTCCGGGTTGTGGCTGCCGCTAACTCACTCGGAATCAGAAACTCCGGTGTCGGCTTTGCTGTCGGGGATTGTCGTCAAAGCGGGCGTATATCCCCTCGTGCGCTGTGCCTTGATGGTGCCTGAGGTGGCTCCTATTGTCCAGATTTTCGGGGTCGCGACGGCGCTGCTGGGCGTGTTCTGTGCCGTTTTAGAAAAAGATAGCAAGCGGATGTTGGCTTTTCACACGGTTTCGCAGTTGGGCTTTATCCTAGCAGCACCGGAAGTCGGCGGTTTTTATGCCCTGTCACACGGTTTGGTGAAATCGTCGCTGTTTTTGATTGCGGGCTCGTTACCGAGCCGGAATCTGAAAGAATTGAAACAGAAGCCGATCGATACCAAAATCTGGATTGCTTTGGTTATCGCTAGTTTATCAATCTCTGGCTTTCCCTTTTTGGTTGGCTTTGGGGCGAAGATGTTGACGATGAAGAATTTGCTACCTTGGCAAGCAATTGCCATGAATATTGCCGCAGTGGGTACAGCAATTTCCTTTGCGAAATTCATCTTTTTACCTCGTGGTGGCAAAGCAGAAGCAAAACCAGGTTTTTGGGCTGCGGTGCTGTTATTAATCGGTGGGTTGATTGCAGCTAATGCGGTGTATGTTGAAGCTTATACGCTGGAAAATATGCTCAAGGCGATCGGCACCATCGGTGTTGGTTGGTTAGCCTATTTCTTGATTTTTCAACGCACGGCAATCAAACTGCCGCGTATGCTTGAACAATTCGATCATTTGGTCGGTTTTATGAGTCTGATTTCGCTTCTACTATTCTGGATGGCATTACCGAAATGATTGGACATCTGATATTGAGACTTACCATCTGGTTTCTACTGACTGCTGATTTTAGTTTGGCAAATATTGCGATCGGTATTGTCATAGCTTTTCTATTACCTCGCAGCTACGCACCCCCAGAACCTTTAAAGGAGTGGTTTGATGTATTTGGTAAAATCTTGATGGCGATTCCGATCGCGTATATGGAAGCCTTTGAACTCATCTTCCGTCCCCACAGACATGAAGATGTGATTATGGAAAAAGTGCCCAATCATCGATCGCCCTTGTTAATCTTCCTTGATGTGTTTTTGATTACTTTTACGCCGAAAACAATTGTTGTGAATTACCACGAAGAGGGTTTTTACGAAGTGCACCGGGTGCGACGGACTTCTAGTAATTAGCTGATGTTTTTTGAGGATTTTTTTTACCGCAGAGGGCGCAGAGGGCGCAGAGGAAGAGAAGAGGGAAATTTCTAGTTTTTATGGGGCTAAGTTAGGAGGGTAGATAATTGCAGAACTTGAACAACTTGATTTTGATTTTGATGATTTTGGCTCTGCTCATACCGATGTATGAGGTATGGAAAGATGATGATATCTGGCAGACAATGTTGGCTTTTGCTAGTATTTCAACTAAGGCGGCAATCATTGCTCTGGTTATATCTGTCTGGCGCGATGATTGGATGATCGGTGTGGTAGCGGCGATTATCCTCAGTGTTGGTAATGCTGGATTGATGTTGTTGGCACAAATAATTAAACGTATTAGTGACGCATGATTGTAATAGATGTTTTGAGTTATACCTGTATCGGTATAGGGATTTTTTTCTGGTTTTGGGGTACTTCTTACCTACTTGGAAAGCGATCGGTTTTATATAAACTGCACAGTCTTTCGGTAGCAGATACCCTCGGTTCGATGTTAATTGTCGTCGGATTGCTGCTGAAAATACCCAGTAAATGGCCGCTGTTAATTCTGGCGATTATTTGCTTGGCGATATGGAACACAATGCTGGGATATGTGTTGGCCTATTGTTCTAACGCAGGGAGTAATTATGAACGATAACAGCTATATTTATGTCCTCGTCGCTCTGCTCCCGTTAGCTGCTGGTATGCTGGTGTTTCAGGTCAATCCATACCACGCATTGCTGCTGCGAGGTGTACTGGGGGCGATCGCAGCTTTGGTCTATACAATTTTAGGCGCGGGGGATGTCGGCTTGACCGAAGCCTTGATGGGCACTCTACTCGCGATTACACTTTATGCAGTGACGGTGCGTTCATCCCTGGTGCTGCGTCTGGGTGTCATCGAAAATGCGATCGGAAACGATGCTGTTTCAGACGAGAAAAGTGCAGGTCATTTTAAACAAGTAATAGATGACATCCGCACAGTTTTTAAGAAACGCCATATGCGTCTGGAAGTGGTTCCCTATGCGACTGCACAGGCGTTGCAGCGCGCGCTGATGGAAAAAGAAGTTCATGCTGTTTGTTCCCCACAAGAACAACTAGAACAAAGTGGCGAAGTGCAACCTTATAACACCGTAATTAGAGTTCGGCGCGTCTATGACATCATGCAAACGGAACTTGCATCACCGGGGACAACCCTAACCTATGTAAATACACCAGACGTAGAGGAGAAGCATTGATGAAATGGGTTTACATTGTAGCTGGAATAGCGCTGTTTGTGAAAATGCTGCTTATTGCTAATCCAACAGCAGACTTATTATTATCGCAGCAAAGTTCCATCGTCGAATTGGTTGTCCAAGATAGTGGAGTATCCAATGCGGTTTCGGGTATCATTTTGCGAAACCGATTGTATGATACTATTTTTGAAGTCGTAGTATTTACGATCGCCATTTTGGGCGCAAGTTATCTACTCGCCAATGAAAAGCCGTCCTGCGCGATTTATCAATTTACCGATCGACCATCGATTATTTTGGCACGATTGGGAGCAACAATTGCGGCATTGGTGGGTGTAGAATTAGCAATTCGCGGGCACTTAAGTCCCGGCGGTGGTTTTGCAGCCGGTGTAGCGGGCGGAACCGCGATCGGACTCATCGCCATTACCTCATCACCCCAGGCGATGCAAGACATATACAAAAAGTGGCACGCCGCGACTTGGGAGAAAGTTTCCGTACTGGTTTTTATTGTACTCTCAGTAATCACTCTTTCTGGATATGAGTTACCCCACGGAGAATTAGGCACGCTTTTAAGTGGCGGAATTCTCCCCTTACTCAATGTCCTAGTTGCAGTCAAAGTCGCCTTGGGTTCCTGGGCAGTAATGTTAGTATTTATCCGTTATCGCGGATTGTTGTGATTCATATATCAATATTCCGATCTCAAATTGACAGAGATCGGATTGAGTCATCCCTCTCTTATCTTACTCTGCGCCCTCTGCGCCCTCTGCGGTAAAAAAAATCCCAATTTACACTAAACCAGCTCCAAAAATCTGATTTGCAGTCAAGTTCAAATCGGGAAAAGCTTCCGACACAATCCGGTCATTATCTCTAAACTTAAGGACTTGATATTCACCATCAACCAAGTTACACACAGAAATCGTCGGTTGTTTCGGATTGCCAATAAAACTACGTCCACCCAACGCAGCATAATCCACAATCCAATATTCAGGGATACCCATCTCCTCATAATCAGCGTATTTCAAATAATAATCATCCCGCCAATTAGTTGACACAACCTCGATCGCCAAAGGTATCGATGCACCCAAACTCAGGATAGACTGTTTTTGCCATAAAGTTTCGTTCACCAGATTTGCACGATTCAGCACCAACAAATCAGGGAAATAACCCGAATCTTTTTCAGGAGGTCTAACTATCACTTGGCGAGGGATACCATAAGGCAATCCCAAACGTTTGATTTCATAAGGAATTTCGATGCCAAGAAAGCTGATAACTTCCTCGTGTTCGCCTGCTGGTTGTGCCATCTCAACAATATCTCCGTTATGCAATTCGTAGCGTACCGTCGAATTTTCAGGTAGCCACTCCACAAATTCCTCGAAGTTTACGAGCTTGGGTGAAACTTGGATCATAAGTTTTGACAATTACCGATAATAGAAATTATAGCAAATCTGTTTCATATCTCCCGATCGATTAACGCGCCACCTGTCGCATATAATCCCCCCACAATTGAGCCGCATCTCGACTACCTCCCTGAGTTGGAGAATTATCATCATTTCCCAGCCAAACTCCAGTTACCAATTGCTGACTCGGAATATAACCGACAAACCACAAATCTTTGTTATCATTAGTCGTTCCCGTTTTTCCCGCTTCTCCCAACCCTAAAGCAGCACTGCTACCAGTACCTCCCCGCACCACACCTTGCAACATATCTGTCATGGTATCTGCTACGACTTCCGAAACTAATTGCTGATTAGCTACTCCATCTTTTTGATAGTCATAAACCACGCGACAAGTCTTAAAATTTTTTCTATCTTCGCAATCACTGCTGTCAATGATTCGCTTGATTACATGGGGGCGATTTCCCATACCCCGATTCGCTAAGACCCCAAATGCCCCGGTTAGTTGCAATACGTTAACTTCACTTTGACCTAATACTAATCCAGGGGTTGAACGCAAGGGAGAAGTGATTCCTAAACGCTTGGCCATTCGCACTACATTGTCTAAACCAACATCTTGGGCTACTCGCAAAGCAATGGCGTTTTCTGACTGTGCTAAACCCCGATACATATCTGCACTACCGCTAGTTCTTTCGCAGCCACTATAACTTTGTCCGCCCCAAGACAGAGGTTCGCAGGAGTAACCTTTATTGGGGGAAATTCCCCGTTCTAGGGCGGCTGCATAGGTGAAAATCTTAAAGGTAGAACCTGGTTGTCTCAAGGCTTGGGTAGCTCGGTTAAACTGACTTTGTAGATAACTGACACCGCCAACTAAAGCTAATACTTCGCCAGTGGCTGTGTTGAGAGTTACCAGGGCTCCTTGGGAAAAACCATCCCTTGCTCCTGTATTTTCTACAGCATTTCTCAGGGAACTTTCTGCTACTTTTTGGAGTGTGGGATTTAAGCCTGTTTCTACAATAAAATTACCTTCTCTGGCTAACTGTTCCCCCAGTAAAAATTCTAATTCGTCAAATACATAACTGTAGAAATAAGGAGCGATCGTACTTTGGAGAAATTCGCGCGCTTTTGGGTTGATCTCAATTCGCGATCGCCTCGCGCGATCGGCTTCTTCCTGAGAAATTGTACCCATCGCTCGCATCCGTTCGATTACGCGATCGCGATACTGCACCGCCAACTGATAATTTTGAATCGGGTTAAAACTATTGGGAGCAGGCAAAATTCCCGCTAAAGTTGCCGCTTCTGACAAACTCAAATCCTTGGCAGATTTGCCAAAATAAAACCGAGATGCGTCCTCAAAACCGTACAGGTCAATTCCCAAAAACACCCGGTTCAAATAAGTCAGCAATAGCTCGTCTTTGCTGTAATAACTCTCTAATTTTAAGGCAACTACTGCTTCCCGAAATTTGCGCCCCGCCGAATCTTGAGTCCCCACATAATCTCGAAACAAACTCCTAGCTAATTGCTGTGTCAGAGTGCTGCCTCCTTCGCGAATTCCTCCTCCACGAAAATTGGTTAAAAGTGCACGCAAAACGCCGATGGGATCTACTCCTAAATGCCAGTAGTAGCGACTGTCTTCTGAAGCCATGACTGCCTTGGCTAAATAAGGAGAAAAATCGGGTAATTTCTTTAATTCTAAGTGAGCATTATTTTGAGGAGGACGCAGGGGAGTTTGACCATCACGGGCGTACACAATCACTGGCCCGTTGACACTTCTCGGCAGAGGACGTACTTGAAATTTGGTCGATTCAATGCCGATCGCCATCCCGATTAAAGCCGTGACTCCGCTGATTCCATAAAAGCTGTAGCGCAAAATTTCTGAATACAAAGGTGGCGGATCTATGTACTGAATTCTGACAGCAGCGGCGAGTTCTGGTGGCCCTAAAGTAAATACATCGCCGTGACGCAGGGACATACTTTGAATTCGCCTTTTGCCGCGGTAAATTCCGTTAGTAGAACCTTCGTCTTTGATGATAAAAGGAGTTCGGCGCGTCGTATCCCGTGATAGGGATAAATGTAGGTGGCTGACTACGGGATTGCGAATAACAATATCAGAGGATTTGGACGATCGACCTAAAAGATATCGATCGCCCAATAGCGGATAAACCTCTGCCTTTGCAGCACCGGCATCCTGTACCCAAAGTTCGGGTACTTTGGCATTCGGTTTCAGCACTAGCTGGTTAAAATTAACCTTAGCAATAGTCTGGACTGCTTGGGTAATTGCACCCAAGACGGTTTGAGGTTTGTGGGGTGGCTGCGGTGGGGTCATATTTCGCTGTAGACTACGATCGAGCGATCGGCTCTTGGACTATTCTACTCTTAACTTTTGGCTATTTTCGGAATCCTGCGCATACTCAGGGCGATTTTCTCCCCAGGGTGCGATCGATTTTCGGGTTAGCAGGGATCGGATTTGGGCGATCGAGCTAATCTAACTGTAGGATATTGGGCATTGAGCATTGGGCATCGGGCATTGGGAATAGTTTTTTCCTTCCTTCTTCCATCTTCCTGAAGCGGTTCCTGAGCGGAGTCGAAGGGCCATCTTCCATTTTCCATCTTCCATCTTCCATCTTCCTTCCACTTAACATTATGCTAACTAATATCAGTCTGGTGCTTGAAGCTTGTCAACAGTTAAATATCAATTATGAAATTCTTGCCCCCAACCAAAACTTAATCAGAATTCAACATTCTGGTCAATACTATTACTTTGTAAATTATATTACACCGTTTAATAGCGCACCCATAGTCCAAATATTTAAAGATAAAGAATATACCTATCAACTGTTGAATGGTAAAATTAAAACCCCAAAAACAATGGGTTTTTTATCTCCTTTTTGCGAGTCAAAATATCGAGAATATTTGAAAATTCAAAAATGTCAAGAAATTGCCACAGAGGTGAGGAAAGTATTTTCATTGCCCCTGATTATCAAAAGAAATCGAGGTTCCGCTGGAAATAATGTGTTCCTGTGTGAAACCCAGGAGCAAATTCAAGCAGCTATTGAAACAGTATTTAATGTCTATAGCAAAGATTATGACTATGTTTGCCTAGCTCAAGATTACATTGATATTCGCCATGAATATCGGGCGGTTTTTAGCAATCAAAAGCTAGTTCTGCTCTATGAAAAAGATAAATTAGGCGCTAAATTTACAGGTAATTTAAGCCCGCTGCATTGGGAGGGAGCCACAGCTAAGCATATCATTGATTCTAAAATTATCTCGGAGATTGAAAGCTTTGTGCAGCCAGTGTTTGCGGAAATCAATGTTACCTATGGTGGGTTTGATATTGCGATCGACCAAAATGGCGATTACTGGTTAATTGAAATTAATTCCAGTCCCAATTACGATATATTTGTCAGAGATAACGATCGCCAAATTGTCGTAACCATGTTTAAAGATATTCTAGAGACTTTGGTTGTTAACAAAACACCTTATTTGAAATGAAGAGTTGAGTAATATCAATTCCGGTTGAACCGGAATGATATAGAGGAGACGGCAATGCCCATTAGTGTCAACTTAAGCCTGAAAGCCTTGAAAAATCTCGTTTATATCCTAGTCCAGATCCCCCTAAATCCCCCTTAAGAAGGGGGACTTTGAGAAGACTCCTGTCCCCCCCTTCTTAAGGGGGGCTAGGGGGGATCTAGGCTTAATAGTCAAACAACAGTCTCTGACTGGGTTTGACGTTAAGTTGACACTAATGGGCAATGCCGTGTCCCTACCCAAAATATTGTAGGGACACGGCACTGCCGTCTCCTAATTTCGGCTACTCCATTCCTTGAAAATACCAGTAAAGATTAGCCACAGTTAAATCATTGACTTCTTGCCAACTTGAGGGGGCTAAAGCTTTATAGCCAGAGGTGGTTGCTTTCTGACTGATATAAGATTCGTGTTGTTGACGCAAGCTAGGTTTGATCAAAAATCGTAATTGATCCACTAACGATTTGAAGTGGGATTTTTGTTGCAAGTTTTGGTAGAGCGCCATTTCTGCTGGTTCTGCTACTATAGCAACTTCTTCATGAGTCTCTGAAACTGGTATCGTTTCCATATTTAAACTAGCCAATTGTTTATGCTCATCAGCCGATAAACTTAGCATCCAATCCACCTGATTTTGCCAAGAGTTCAAAACTGCTAGATCCTGATTATAAATTCGTGTGATTTCTGGAAATATAAAATCAATTTCATCTTTTGTGCAGCGCTCAATAACGGTGAAAATGTCTTGGCGTATTCTTTCTTGGAGGTGGGAAAGGGAATTACTTACAGATGCAGGCTCGTTCAGCAATTGATAAGTTAATGAAATTGTCTGCTCAATTGCCCAAGCACATTCAACTCTACGAAGATAGCCAACTGCACAAGTGGCTTTGAATAATTCAGGATTATTATAGTCAGCTAAAGCATTAGCTAAAATGTGTTGTGCACTTGTTAAGGTAGAATTTCTGGTATGTTTATCTTCCATTAATAAAGCATTTTGAATTAGTTTCTGTGCCATCGCAAATTTCTGATAAGCTTGACTTAATATTAAACGATGTTGCTCAAAATTAATGCTTTCAGCTAACAGTTTGATTTCAGCAATAACATCTGCTTTCTGGTCTTTCAGCAGTGCCTCTATACTAATAAAGCCATGTGTAACTGTTAGCTTCAATTCCTTAATATCTTCCCTCATTTTCAAAGTCTGATGAAGATTAACGGCTGACATTGCAGCTATGGCCACCACGCCGACACCAATGACGGCAGTAGATGCTGATATAATACCCATATTAGCCACGAGAGATTTTAAGCCATACTGAATCACATCTAGTATTTTGTAAGTTTCTTTAAAACCCAGATCGGTTTGAACCATTTGCGCTACACCTAATACAAAATCTGGAATAGCGAACAACGGCTCAGCAACCATACCAATTGCCGCACCTACAAAATGACCTGTTGCTCTGTCTCTAGCAATTCCCAATAATACTCCTGCACTATTCTTCACGACTTCATAAGTGCCGGAGATGATACCAGCCTGTATGTGAGGAGGAAACACAAACACCATATTTTTTACCTGAATAGCGATTGATGTTACATATTATAGTATATTATATGATTATGGTTAATACCAATTTAATGTGAAGTTGCACATATTTCGATCCCCCTAAATCCCCCTTAAGAAGGGGGACTTTGATCGGAATCTTGTCCCCCCCTTCTTAAGGGGGGTTAGGGGGGATCGGATTCTATGCAGCCTCATAAAAAATTGGTATTACACATTATAATATATTATATGATTATGGTTAAATCTGTCAGTCTACAGTGGAATTACTTAAATGAACGAATTCATGAAAGCATTTCAAAACATCGCCCAATCTGCGGCTGTCGTCGCGGCGGATGATTATAAATCCTTAGAGATTAAGGAATCTGCTACAACCGTGATTAAGTCAGTCCAGCCTGGGTTCGATGAATTGATGGGATCAGCTACCAGACTTGACAAAGTTGTGCAAAAATGCCGGAACGATATAGATCGCGCTGAAGACGTTTGGACTTGCAAACTTGGGATTGTCCAAGCTTCAAAACAGGAAATATGGCAACAGCTTGGGGAACTGAGTGGCTGTCATGTCAGAATTAATGAACTAGGTCGTCAATGTCAAAATTCGGCGATCGATGAATCTCAAGATTATTGGGATAAAATATTTGATGCCCGCGTGAAACAGAAGTGCTTTATTGATGCAGCAAACAAACAAAAAAAAGGAATTGGCTGGGGGGAAAAGGATGATTTTATTAAAGATATTCCCATCGTTATGAATCTTGTTTTTATGGAAATCGATCAAATTATCAAGCGCTGTCTGCGTCTAGTCTATCAAGACCTTAGTGCGATTAATTTAGAAGTAATTACACAGTATTTCCAAAATTTAGATAAGCAGACAAAAGATGTGTTGAATCATCAGATGAATGTAACTTTTAGCGTGATAGCAAATAAATTTGAGCAGCCGACAGTTTACTTGCCTGAGAATACCAAATCACTGAGATCTGCACTTAGTCCGGCTCTGGATAATTTATCCAAATACCGTTTAGGCGATCTTTTTTGGGAAGAGGTTGTAAATTTTGAAAAGCAGGTTTCAACCGCGATCAATAATTTCATCAATTCAATCTTTGATGACAGATTAAAAGTAGGAAGTCAAGCTTTGGTTGAAGCCATGATATTTTACAATGAATTTCTGGAAAAGCAAGATAGATATCAGCAAGAAACACCTGCACAACGTCAGGCTGAAAGAGCCTGGATTGATTCGCAATGGCAAGAAATTCAGAGACTGGAAAAAGGTATTAAAGTGATTCTAAATTCTTCTCCATAATTCCTTAAGCTACTGTCATTGTACGAGAGCGCACTTCTTCACACGCTAAAATAAACTTAGTCACAATTCCATCAAAAAAATGACACCAGAAATACTCGAAGTAGAGGGAACGTGGGAAGAAATTCTCGCCCAAGCTGCAAAATTTGCCGATCGCAGAGTTCGCATCATCGTTCTTGCTAACGAAGACGAAGAGGCACTCCCATCTCCAGAAGAGAGCTTTCGGCAAGCATGGCTGGAAATAAAGACCGGAAAAACTAGACCTGTATCGGAACTGTGGGAAGGCATTGATGCAGTGATCGAGATGATGGAGTCTCTGCCAGAAAATTTACAGCAGCAAGTAGCAGAATACTTGAAAGAGTGTATCGCAGACTTAAAAGATGAGCTTCAATGGGACGAATCTTTCGAGAAAACGCAACCGCAACTTGTGGCTGCGGCCCAACGCGCAAAAAAAGAAATTGCTCTTGCTGACGAATCGTTGAAGTCAGCAGAAGAGTGTTTTCGCCAAGGATGGAAAGAAGCAATGACAGGGCAGACTGTACCGCTTTCTGAACTTTGGGAGGGAATTGATGCAGAGTAATCCTCCTTTAAGGCAGATTATACCTACACGAGAATTTCAACGCGACTTGCGGGCTCTCTCTAAAAAGTACCGCCATATTCGATCGGATGTTCAGCCGATTATTGAAAAACTGCAAGCTGGAGAGTTGCTGGGAGTTCCGATACCTGGGATTGGTTACGAGATATTTAAGGTGCGTGTTAAAAACAGCGATATTCAAAAAGGAAAAAGCGCTGGATATAGATTCATTTACTACCTTCAAACAATGACGAGCGTTATCTTGATTGCCATTTATTCAAAATCCGAACAATCAGATATTGCATCCGATCGAATTTTAGCAATTATCAGCGAATTTAACGAGTTGATTGAAGACGCAGGAGAAACAATATAAGAAATACAAAATAAGGACTAAAATCTATAATTAACTAAATTCAAATCTTGAAAAAAGCACAAGGTAACGGAGGACACGGCAGTGCCGTTTTCATACCCCAAAACTTCAAATTTCTCGCGGTCAAATCGCACAAAATTAACTAAATCCTCTCCAACACCTGAATCCCCAACAAACCTAACCCTAACTTTAAAGTCCGCGCCGTCAAATCGCACAAAACTAACCGCGAACTCCTCAACGGTTCCTCAGCTTTCAACACCGGACATTGCTCAAAGAATTGATTGAATTTTTGACTCAATTCAAACAAATACTGACAAATCCGATTGGGCAATAAATCTCCACCAACTGCATTTATCACTTCATTCAACTGCAATAAATGCTTGGCTAATACCAACTCCGCATCCGACTCCAAAATCACTTTTGCACCAGCATCTAAGTTATCAAAATCAATCCCACCTTTGCGGCGAATTCCCTGCACGCGCACGTAAGCATACAGCATATAAGGAGCGGTATTTCCTTGCAAAGCCAGCATTTTGTCGTAACTAAAGACATAGTTACTTGCCCGGTTTTGACTTAAGTCGGCATACTTAACCGCACTCAAACCAACTACATGAGAGACGTTAGCTATAAACTCTTCTGTTTCCTGTCTTTCTTCTGCTGCTAATCTTGTTTCCAAATCTGCGCGGGTTCGCACGATCGCCTCATCGAGCAAATCCTGCAACCGCACTGCATCCCCAGAACGAGTTTTTAATCTTTTGCCATCTTCTCCGCATACCAAACCGAAGGGAACATGAACAATATTCACATCTTCAGGAATCCAATTGGCTTTTCTGGCTACTGCAAATACTTGAGCAAAATGGTTGGCTTGTCCTGAATCGGTGACATAAATTATGCGTTTTGCGCCGTCTTCTTCGATCCGGTAGCGGATTGCTGCTAAATCGGTGGTGGCGTAGTTGTAGCCACCGTCGCTTTTTTGGACAATTAGTGGCAGTGGTTCCCCTTCTTTGTTGGTAAAACCGTCTACAAACACGCATTTTGCACCGTCACTTTCTACTAGCAAACCGAGACTGGTTAAATCCTCGACTACTGCGGGCAATAATGGATTGTAAAACGATTCGCCACGTTCGGTTAATTTGATGTCGAGTAAGTTGTAGATTACTTGAAATTCGCGGCGGGATTGATCGCATAGCAATTTCCAAGCGCGACGGGTATCTTCGGCACCGGATTGCAGTTTTACTACTTCTTGTCTGGCGGTTTCTTTGAAGGTTTCATCGGCATCAAATCGCTGTTTTGCTTGGCGGTAAAATGCAACTAAATCTCCTAAATCTAGGGAGTCAGCAGTTGTTAATGCTTCGGGGTGTACTTCGCGCAAATAGGCGATTAGCATTCCGAATTGGGTGCCCCAGTCGCCGATGTGGTTGATTCTGATGACGTCGTGGCCGAGAAATTCGAGGATGCGGGCGATCGCATCGCCGATAATAGTCGATCGCAGGTGCCCGACGTGCATTTCTTTGGCGATATTCGGACTGGAAAAGTCGATCGCCACTCTCTGAGGTGTCTCTGTCTGTGAAATGCCCAAACGAGAGTCGATCGCGATCGCCCTAACTTCTGCTTCCAAATAAGCCGGTTTCAGCTTTAAATTGATAAAGCCGGGGCCGGCAATTTCTGGGGTTTCGCAGATGTCGGCGATGTCGAGGTTTTCGATGATGGTTTGGGCAATTATCCGTGGGGACTTGCCTAACTTTTTCCCCAAACTCATCGCCGCATTGCACTGAAAATCCCCAAAGTTGGGATTGCTTGCTGCTGTCAGCATCGGATCGGTACCTGCTAGATTTTCCCCGAATGCTGTGGTGAATGCTTTGTCAAATCTTGCTTTTAACTGGGATGTGGTTGAGAACATACTGTATAAGTAGAGCCAAAATTAGGAATATTTTTACTTTTCTGGGGATGTCAATTATTCGCCGTGATAACACATAACTGATTTTATCACAGTTGCGAACGCTACACAAATCCTCAAAAATCACATTTAGTTGATGATCTCGATCGCGCTCAAATTTAATTAAATCGATTAAATTAAGGTATGTTAAAATTTTTTCAATCCTCCTAAAGATCCTACCAAAGGAAGTTGCCATGTTATCTCAACCTATTTTTGGCGATCGTTCTCTGACTCAAGCCTTTTATCAAGCTGTAATCGATCGCTTCGATGACCCTTTGAGTCTCTCGACTCAAGCACTATTACGCGAGTGTACCCTCGGCTTCGCACCCAGTCCCGAAGGAGTCAAAACCTTTTTGATTATCGCGCCGACGCTGGAAGCAGCCGAGCAACTGATTAACAAAATGGAAAGTATTTTAGATCGGGTTGCCGAACTTATGGCTGGAGTCGGACAAGTTGCTCTCTGCGTCAAGCCCGCCGACAGCGCAGCCCTAGAAACTGTCGATCGACAAAACTTAGAAAAAGTTCCCACAGATTGTCTGGCTTGTAAATTCTTTTCTATTATGTGTGACTGTGAAACAGCCGATCGCTAGAGTGAAAAGTTATCCACCACGAACCGATTTGAGATTTGAGATTTGAGATTTGAGATTTAGAGATAAAATCTAATGATTGAAATTATCAAATCTAAAATCAAACCATGACGGTAAAACTCACACCGAACCCCAGCTTTAGTTTAACAATTCGCGTTGTCCTGCCAAACCAGCCGGGAATGCTGGCAGGCGTCATCAGCGCGATCGGCTCAGTTGGTGGCAACTTCGGCCAAATTGACTTGATCGAACAAACTCGCGCCACTACCATTCGTGAGATCACCGTCGATGCTTCGAGCACCGAACACAGCGAAGAAATAGTGCAAGCAGTGAAAGCACTGCCCAATATCAAAGTGCTCGATGTATACGATCGCACCTTCAACTTGCACCGCGGTGGCAAAATCCGAGTAGAAAGCAAAATTTCCCTCAAACGCCAGTCCGATTTGGCAATGGCATATACCCCTGGAGTTGGCCGCATCTGTATGGCGATCGCCAACGACCCCCAACAAGTTTACAACCTCACAATCAAACAAAATACTGTGGCTATTGTTACAGATGGTAGCGCAGTTTTGGGACTGGGAAACCTCGGCCCGATGGCTGCACTTCCAGTCATGGAAGGCAAAGCCATGCTATTTAAAGAATTTGCCGGAATTGATGCCTTTCCTATCTGTTTGAATACCCAAGATACCGAGGAAATTATTCGCACAGTCCAGAATATTGCCCCAGTTTTTGGTGGTGTTAATCTCGAAGATATTTCCTCGCCTCGCTGCTTTGAAATCGAAGCAAGATTGCGCGAAACTCTAGATATTCCCATCTTTCACGATGACCAACATGGCACTGCAATTGTCAGTTTAGCAGCATTAATTAATGCCCTAAAAGTAGTGCAGAAATCAATGTCAGAGGTTTGCATCGTGATTAATGGAGCCGGTGCTGCTGGAGTTGCGATCGCCCGGTTGTTACGCAAAGCAGGCGCCGAAAACATCATCATGTGCGACTCCAAAGGTGTCCTGTCAAAAGACCGCACGGACATGAACCCAGAAAAACTCGAATTTGCAGTGGCTTCCAGCGGTACTTTGGAAGATGCGATCGCCGGTGCCGATGTGTTTTTAGGAGTCAGCGCCCCCGGAGTTTTGACCCGCTCCATGGTGCGTTCCATGGCCGAGAATCCGATTGTGTTTGCCATGGCAAATCCGATTCCCGAAATTCAGCCAGAACTAATCATGGATGATGTGGCGATCGTGGCAACTGGGCGTAGCGATTACCCGAATCAAATTAACAATGTTTTGGCATTTCCGGGCATATTCCGAGGTGCTTTGGACTGCAAGGCGGCCACGATTACCACCAATATGTATTTGGAAGCAGCTTATGCGATCGCATCTTTAGTCAGCCCTTCCAAGCTGAACAAAGAATACATTATACCCTCTGTATTTGACGAGCGAGTTGCCACTGCTGTCGCTAGTGCAGTGCAGTTGGCAGCGCGAGCCGAAGGCATAGCCCGCGATTAATTACACCTAGTGATTGGTTATTAGTTATTGGCTAAGTCGAAGGGCATGGCATCGCCAATAACTAACAACCAAAAACCAAAAACAAACAACCAATAATATAAAATCCTCTCTTCATCGTCCTGTATTAAACTCTCTCTTCTCTTGCTTCGCGTACTTCGCGCCTTCGCGGTTAAATCACCTGACGATACAACCGGAATTGATATAACCAATAACAAACAACCAATAACCAATAACCAATAACTACTGACTGCTGAAATGGTGATAAAAATCACAAGATAAAAAAAATATAAAAGTAGATTATAATTAACTAGCCCATCCCAGACAGGTCAGATGCCAAGCCAGCTAGGAGAAGACCGGAGCGATCCCAGCCACCGCAAATTATTAGAAATCAGTCCCATGGGGCTTGCCTTGTGTCGGATGGACGGGACTTTTTTGGACGTAAATCCAGCCTTTGCAGCAATTATCGGCCACACAGTTGAAACAACTCTCACCCTCAACTACTGGGCAGTTTTGCACACAGAATGTACAGCCCAACAAAAAAAAGATCCAGAAAATCAGCTCGAGCATAACTGCACAGACCACTGTGCAGCAGCATACCAACACAAAGACGGTCATCTCGTACCTGTGCGCGTTTCCCAGTGGACAGTAGAAATAGAGGGAGAGTCTGGGCTGTGGCTGACTGCTGAAAAAATTGGCAACGAGGGGGTTCAAAACAGTATCTTACTCTCGGCATCTTTGTCGCAGCCAAGCAATTTCAATCTAGAAAACTTACTAGCTCAGCGAACTACGGAACTGGCAAAAACTCAGGAACAACTTCAACAAACAATCGCCGAACTTGAACAAACTCAAGCTAATTTGCGTCACCACAGTCAAATTATCGACCAAATTCGAGAAGCGGTGATTTGTACAGATATGGAGGGTTTCATCACCAGTTGGAATCAAGCATCCCAAAGGTTATATGGCTATCAAGAAAGTGAAGTATTAGGAAAGCATATTTCTCTGATTTACCCGCCAGAACAACACCAGATTTTATTAAAAAAAGTAATCGACCTGCTCCAAAAAAAAGGTGAGTATCAAACAGAAGTTATAACACGTCGTAAATCAGGAGAAGTTTTTTATTCTCACCTCGTGCTTTCGCTATTGAAAGACCACAGGGGAGAAGTTATAGGGATGATTGGCTATTTAACAGATATTAGCGATCGCAAAGCTTTAGAACAAGAATTAGCCGTGCGACAAGCACGATTTGATGCTTTTTTCAAGGATGCGCCGGCCGGACTTTGCATTTTGGACGATGAACTGCGATTCGTACAAATCAATAAAATGTTAGCAGAAATGAATGATGCCAGCCCAGCCGACCACATCGGCAAGACTGTGCATGAAATTATACCAGATATCGCCCCCATAGTCGAGCCTTTATACCAGCAAATTTTGCGGACAAAAGAACCCGTACTCAATATCGAACTCAGCGCGGAAAAAGTGAGACAGCCCGGAGTGATGGTACACATCGTCGCCTCTTACTTTCCCCTACTAGATGCAGGTGGCGAGGCGATCGGCATTGGCGCAGTAGTTATTGAAATTACCGATCGCAAACAAGCAGAAGAAGCCCTACGACAAAGCGAACAACTCTACCGCACTATGGCAAGGAATTTTCCTAACGGTGCGGTGATGCTGTTTGATACAGAATTGCGTTATACCCTTGTAGAAGGGAAAGAATTAGCAGCAGTTGGTCTTTCTAAAGAGTTGATGGAAGGCAAGACAATTTGGGAAATATTTTCCCCAGAATTCTGCGCTGCTGTGGAACCCAATTATCGGGCTGCACTAGGTGGAGAAACCGTGGTAACTGAATTTAATTATAGCGATCGCACTTACCTAGCCTATACTCTGCCCGTCAAAAACGAACGCCAAGAAATCACCGGCGGATTGCTGATGACTCAAAACATTACTGACAGTCAATTAGCCGAGGAAGCACTGCGGCAAAGCGAAGAAAAATACAGGTGCATTGTAGAGACAGCAGACGAAGGAATTTGGATGATTGATGCCGAGAGTAAGACTACTTTTGTGAACCAAAAAATGGCTGATATGCTTGGCTGTACCACCGATGAAATGATGCAACAGCCGTTATTTACTTTCATGGATGAAGAAGGTATTGCCATCTCTCAAGCAAATCTAGAACGCCGTCGTCAAGGCATCCGCGAACAACATGATTTCAAATTCCGCCGGAAAAATGGCAGTGATTTGTGGGCGATAGTTTCTAGTAATCCCATGCTAGATAAACAGGGAAACTATATCGGCGCTTTGGGAATGATTGCCGACATTACCGATCGCAAAAAAGCAGAAGCAGCATTGCAGCAGTCAGAAGCTAAATTTCGCTCGCTTTACGAATTAACCAGTTTGGCTGTTTTAATGTTAGATGAAAATGGGATTCGTGATGTCAATAATGCCACCCTAGAACTATTTGGAGCCACGGAAAAAGAGCAGTTTGTAGGTAAGAATCCTGGTCAATTTTCGCCACCTTTCCAACCTAGTGGCAGAGACTCTTTGAGTATGGCTAATGAAATGATGGCCATCGCCTTTGAACGCCGCCATAACCGTTTTGATTGGCTTCACCAGCGTTTCGACGGTACGGATTTTCCGGCAGAAGTCGTGCTGACAATCATCCAAGCCGGCAATGAAACAATGATCCAAGCAGTAGTCCAAGATTTGAGCGATCGCAAATTTGCCGAAGAAGTGTTACTGCGATCGGAACAAACACTCCGACAGCAAGCTCGACGCGAACAACTGCTAAACCAAATTGCTAGCCAAATTCGCAATTCTTTAGAATTAGAGACTATTTTAGAAACTTCCGTAGCAGAAATTCGCCATCTCATGCAGCTAGATTGGTGCATTTTTGCTTGGTATCGCTCCCATGATAATTCGGCAGTTTGGGAAGTAACTTGTGAAGCCAAAAATCCGGCATTACTCAGCTTTTTGGGTGCGTGTTTTGTGGACGAAAATTCGAGTATTATAGCCCAGCATATTGGGCAGATGAAAACTTTGCAAATTAATAATATTAGCAGTTTACCAAATCGAGAAATAGGCGAAATTCATCAAACATTTGGAGTCGTTTCCATGCTAGTGCTGCCAATTCAAACTACTGCCGGCGATATTGGGGCCATTGGCTGCTATCAAGCTGGGGAAATGCGACAGTGGAACGATTCTGAAGTGGAACTGATGCAAGGAGTGGCTGCTCAAATTGCGATCGCGATCGATCATGCCGAACTTTACACCCAAACCCGCACTGCCGCCAAATTAGCTCAAGCTCAAGCTGTACAGTTAGAAGAAACTTTGCACCAACTCCAGCGCACCCAATCTCAGTTAATTCAGAGTGAAAAAATGTCGAGTTTGGGACAGTTGGTAGCAGGTGTCGCCCACGAAATTAACAACCCCGTAAATTTTATTTATGGTAATCTTACTTACGCCAGCGAATACACTCAAAGCCTGCTGAAACTAATCCAAATTTATCAACAGGAATACCCGGAGCCTACCGCAGCAATTTTAGATGAAATAGAAACCATCGAACTTGATTATATTCTTGAAGATTACCCAAAAATCATCTCATCAATGAAAGTAGGAGCCGATCGCATTCGGGATATAGTTTTAAGTTTGCGTACTTTCTCCCGACTTGACGAAGCGGAAATGAAAAAAGTGGACATTCACGAAGGGATAGAAAGCACCCTGATGATTTTGCAAAACCGCATCAAAAATAAACCAGAGCGCCTTCCTATTAATGTGATTAAACAATACGGTGATTTACCCAAAGTAGAGTGCTATCCCGGTCCGTTAAATCAAGTATTTATGAATTTGTTGAGTAATGCCATCGATGCCATAGAAATGGAGGTGGAAAAATCCGCTGCGGAGGCCAGAAATCGGGCAAATACAGCCAAAAATCTCGAAATTACGATTCGCACAGAAGTAACCGAAAATAACTGCGTGGCGATTCGGATTAGGGATAGTGGCCCTGGTATCAGCGAAGATGTGAAGAAGCACTTATTCGATCCATTTTTTACCACTAAACCAGTGGGTAAGGGAACTGGTTTAGGTTTAGCAATTTCCATGTCAATTATCGCCGAAAAACACGGTGGCGAGCTTTTTTGCAATTCTGTATTGGGAGAAGGTTGCGAATTTGCGATCGAGATTCCTCTGCGACAAAAAAGAGATTAAGCAGCGATACAAATTGCGGTTGCATGGTCATGATTGATATCAAATCCTCTCTTCATTGGAATTATTAAACTCTCTCTTCTCTTCCTTCGCGTCCTACCCTACGGGAACGGCTTCGCCGAACGCGCCTTCGCGGTTAAATCACCTGACGATACAACCGGAATTGATATTATTTCTGGTTTGATTACTTTTTTGTAAACCCGATCGCACCTTTGCGTCTCTACACCAGTTGTCGGTTGATATCCGTTTTTTTCATACATATTAACAGCTTCCGTGAGAACGCTAGCAGTTTCGACCCAGATTTCATCAAAGCCACAACTAGCAATTTTAGTTTCCAATTGTTGCAGTAAAAATTTTCCTAAACCCTTTCCCCTGGCTGTCGGCAAAATATACATTTTGCGAATTTCCACAGCATTATTGCCCCGTTCAATGGGATAGTAAGCGGCCGTTCCTATGATTTCTCCTTCCCGTTCAACCACCCAAAATTCTCCACCTTTGGCATGATAGTGTAGTTCTACATCATACACATCTCGATCAGCTCCGAAAGGCTCCGATCTTAAACCGTACTCCAATAAGACATCCCGAATTACATGAAAAGCATCAGCCCGGTCGCGCGTTTCCCAGGAACGAATTAAAAAATCATGATATTGGGTTTTCATTTGTTTTCGTAAATCATATTTTTCAGTCACTTTAGAAACTACTGCAAAATTGCCATAAATTTGTGTTTTACAGCACTTTAATACACCCTATATTTAGCTATGAATTCTCGGTTCTGGATGAAGAGTTGCCAGCAACTCGCTCTCAACTAATGATAATTGCTCCAGTCGCCGATCGACAACAGAGCGATCGAAATAAGTTGTTGCCAAAATCCAATATACACCATAATGGCGAGCTTCCGAAACCATCAAACTGCGGTAAAATTTAGCTAATTCTCCATCGACACAACTATCTGCCAGCAGTCCCAGCCGTTCGTGACTCCGCGCTTCGATTAAACCAGAAACCAGCAAAGAATCCAAAAGTCGATCGGGTTCTTGCTGCCGAATTTGGCTAGACAAACCAGCACCGTAGGGAGGAGCACCCAGTGGGCCCAAAGCAATGTTACGTTTTTCCAAGTGCTGATTGACTTGCTCAAAATGCTCTAATTCTTCGCGGGCGATCGCCGTTAACATCCTCACCAATTTAGCATGAGCCGGGTAGCGAAACATTAAATTCAATGCTACCCCAGCCGCCTTGCGCTCGCAGTGAGAATGGTCTAATAAGATAGTATCTAAATTGGCGATCGCCTGTTGTACCCAATCTTGGGAAGTCGGCTGTTTCAGAAACTTAATAGTTGGTAAAGCCATCAGATTTGAGATTGGATATTTGAGATTAAATCTATATTTAACACAGTTTTTCAAACAGTGCGTACATATCTCCCACAAACTTTTTAGGGTTCCACAAAGGCGACAAATTTTCCGCTTTCTTAGAATTAGCCAACTGCGCTTTCACCCCGTTTCGTAATTCACTATCTTGACCTAATTTTACCCCAAATTCCACATATTCCTCCCAAGACCAAGCCATCCCAGTAGTAATTCCCAAAGCCTGCAAAAACGAATAACCCATTCTCGATAAAAACTGCTCTCCAATTCGAGTCACCACAGGCAAATTAAACCACAAAGCCTCTAAGGTGTGAGTCCCACCATTATAAGGATAAGAATCCAACAAAACATCGGCCAGCAAATATACAATTCTATGTTCTTCCTCCGTAGCAACCCGTGGCAAAAACTTAATCCGGTGCTTGCTAACTCCTTCTGTTTCGCAAACTTGGTGATAAGCGGCTTGAAACACCGCATTATCGCCTAAAGCTTTGTGAATTAACACACTATTTGGCACTTGTTTAAGAATAGCCACCTGTGCTTTCGCCAAGTCGGAATTAAATTTTTTCCCTGGAGCGATACACAGGTAAACTATCTGGTCTAAACCAATCCGATTCGACCTTCTCAAGGCTACCGGATTGACTTCGTACCTTTGAAAACCAGACAACGCCACAAAGGAATCAGGCATCCTAATTAGCTGCTCATCATAATATTTTTCCCTACCTGCTGGGTGCGAGTGCCAATCAGAAAGAAAATAATTTTTCGGTGATATGTAAGGAGCATCAAACCCTAACCAAGACACACAAGCTACTGCGGGTTTAGCGTAGAGAATGTCAGCATGAATTGGTACGCTGAGAGAATCTAAATCAACTAAAACATCTAAGTTATCACTTCTAATCTGAGCGATAATTTCGGAGGAATTAGACATTCCGTTGGCAAAATTTTTGGGCAAAGTTAGTTTTCCAAAACTTTCAAACTTTTTGGTTTGGTCATCAGGAACAATTCTTTCGGAAGCGTACAAATGCAAATTCGCGATCGCCGACAATTCGCGAAGGATGTCAGCACTGCACCAACCCACAGAATGGCGACGGAAGTGATTGGACAAACACCCGATTTTTAGTTTACCTGCCCTCGCCGTTGTTTTTAGACTGTAATGAGTGACTTCGGGAAAATTAGGTTTGATACATTGGTCGATATACTTTTGGGCAATTCTTCTGTAAAGTTGAGAATTGACTGCCACATCATCTCGCAAATAGGGCGTACTAAACAAGAAATTGGCATACAGCGATTTAATTTCAACCGCTGTAACTGTGTCTAAGTTTTGCTCCAAGTAAGATTCTAGTTCTAAAAATCTGTCTTTAGCAATTTGATTCAGCCCCGACACTTGATAGGTACTGACGAAGTAAATTGCGGTCATAATTGGATCGTTTTCACCGCACATTTGACTGTATCTGTGAACAGCTTGCCGCGCCTGAGATAAATCGGTGGCATCTCTGAGAATGGCACACAAATGTTGGTGAGCGGGAATAAAATCTGGTTTGATTTCTAGGGCTTTTTCGAGATAGGGAATTGCTTGTTTCAATTTGCCCTGATAGCGCAAAACTATGCCTATTTGACAGTATGCTTCTGGTAAATCCGGCTTGAGGTCGATCGCCCGTTGCCAAGCAGCCACAGCCTCATCCAGCTTACCTTCCCCCGCCAATTTATCTCCCAAATCTAGGTTAAAATCTACCTCAGCCAGATCGGGATTGAGTTCGAGAGCTTTTTGCTCGTAGGAAAGCGCCGCATCAAATTGCCCTTGCTGCTTGAGTGTGAGTGCCAAATTCCAGTAAGCTGGTGCTAAATCCGGTTTGAGGACGATCGCCTTTTCGTAATTGACAATCGCCTCTACAAACAGCCCTTGTTTGTAGAGCATACTCCCCAAATTAGCATAGGCCTCGGCAAAGTCTGGATTCAGGGCGATCGCCTCAGAATACAGCCGCATCGCCTCATCAAGTTGCCCGTTGGCTTGGTGGACGTTACCCATTGTCACGTAAGCTGGAGCCCAATCCGGTTGTAACTCCAGTGCGAGGCGACAAGTGGCAATGGCTTCTGCTAAATTACCTTGAGAGTAATATTTTTCTGCAAGGATTGTCACAGATGCAGCATCTTCCAATTTGGGTGTTTCAGACTGATTGTGGAAATCGGGATTCATCTTCGCTGCCTATCTGTGCTATCAAGTTAAAGGTTGAATCTATATTATTTTGCAGAGTAGCAGTTTTAGCGGAACTACGGGCGATCGGACCGGGAATTTATGAACGACAAGCAACGATCACAGCGTCAACAGAAAATTAAGTGGAGACCAAACCTCCTACTGGGCTTACTTTTGTTAAGTCTGGCAATTCCCTTGCCCTTTGCCCAAAAGACGGTGGCACAGCAGCAGACAGCCAACTTTCGGCAGAAAATATTTCAAACAGCCCTTTATTTTACCCTATATTTTGAGGGCGGGTTCAGCGATCACCCCGCAGACAAGGGTGGCAGAACTTATCGAGGGATTCTGCAAACCGAATATAATGCTTACCGATACAGTCGGGGGCTGCCACCCCTAGATGTGACGCAGATGTCGGAAGCAGAGCTCCTAGAAATTTATAAATATTACTGGGATTCGAGTCTTTCGGGAACAATGCACCCAACTTTGGCGATCGTCATGTTTGACACGGCGGTTAACTTTGGAATTAACAACTCCATTACCTTTCTTCAACAAGCGTTAGGATTGCCACAAACGGGAATTTTTGATGGCCGCACCAAGGAAGCACTCAAAAGTGCAAACAACAGAAATACCGCTTTGCAAATGATTAATGAACGGATTATTTATCGCTACAAACGGGTGCAAGAAGACCCTAGTCAGATGGCTTTTTTCCGGGGTTGGCTGAGTCGAGATTACAGTTTGTGGGGCTATGTGAATAAGATTAAGTAGTTGGGAATTGGGAATTGGGAATTGGGGAATGGGGAATTGGTAATTGGGCATTGGGAATTGGGAATTGGGCATTGGTAATTGGGAATGGGGAATTGGACACTGAGCGTAGTCGAAGTGTATCAGGTTATAAGTGTCGAAGGTCTTTCTTCCATCTTCCATCTTCCATCTTCCATCTTCCATCTTCCTTCTTCCTTCTTCCTTATTCTATATTTGTGGAACAGGCATCTTGCCTGTTTGCTATAAATTATCGAGGATGAAACTATACTTGATTTTCGAGAATCCGCACATAACGAGCCAGAAAATCTTGTCCTAAAAGCCCCTCATTTGACCTAGGGGCGATCGCATTAGAATAATCCTGAAAAGCATAGTCCCAGTCTCCCACTAAGAAGTAGCCATGTCCCTGGTGCAAAAACAGGCTCGTGCGATCGCCCATCGGGAATATCTTTCCTAGTGAAAACTTGTAATTGACATAGTTGCCCAAACTTCTGATAATGTCAATTCATAAAACTCATAAATTTAAATTCATAAAACTCATAGTTGTAAAAATATATTTCAATAAATAAACAACCTATCCAATTTAAATCAAATCATGTATAACTTAAACATAGCGATTTTCATTGGTCTGGCCATGCAATCGATACGTAGTATTTGGATAGTAAAAAGTTATACGCTAGCAAGTTAAAATTGCTATTTTAGTAAAAAAAGCCATCACGTACAAATCACTAAACACCTAAAGCTATGACCACAGAAGAAGCCATTAATCTTCTCGACAATTTGGTGACAAAACAAACTGGGAAACCCTTGACTCGGTTGCAGCAATCGATAATTAACGGTGTTTTACAGTCTTGGACATACCAAGAAATTCAGCAAAACGATCCGATCGCCCGCGGTTACACAGTGGGCTACCTAAGTCGCTACGTCGGTTACAATTTATGGAAAGATCTCACAAAGGTACTGAGAGAAGCAGAAATTATTGGACAAGAAGAAAGAGTAGTTGCAGCAAATCTCTGGGACTGCATCATGAGAGCATCACAACAAGGTAGACAACCCCCTAAACCGGGCGAGCCGATGTTAGAAAAACTGATGCGGATGCGTTACCGCATCACCGAACATTTGGTGAGTACCGAGTACAGCGATACCTATCTGGCTGAAGATGAAAACTTACCCGATCGCCCTTTGTGTCTCGTCAAGCGCCTGAAAAGCCAGTCTGACAGAACCAGCAATTTATTCGATCGAGAAACGCGAGTTTTATATAGCCTAGGTCAACACGATCGCATCCCGGAATTATTAGCTCGTTTTGAAGAAGATGGATATTTTTATTTAGTCTATCAATTCATCGAAGGACAACCCCTGTCTCAAGAACTGATCGAAAGTAAACCTTGGGAAGAACATCAAGTTATTGCTTTATTGCGAGACATCTTAGAAATTCTGGTTTTTGTTCACCAACGAGATATAATTCACCGCGACGTTCACCCTCAAAACTTAATCAGACGTACATCCGATCGCAAAATAGTCTTAATTGACTTTGGCTCAGTCAAAGAAATTAGTAATTTGCAGCATAACATCGCTCAAACGAAATCCCGTGGTGGGACTCAACAGGATTATATTCCCCCCGAACAAGCCATCGGTTCCCCAAAATTGTGCAGCGACATCTATGCTGTCGGTATCATCGGTATTCAAGCCTTAACAGGAATGAAGCCAAAACAATTCAAAGTCGATAACATCGGAAATCTGATCTGGCGGCAAAATGCACAAGTTAGCCCGCAATTTGCTAAGGTTTTAGACCAGATGATACTGTACGATTTCCCCCAGCGCTACCCATCAGCAACAGAAGCTTTACAAGCAATTCAGGAGTGTTGAATATCCCACAACCCATTAGCAATTTGAGCTTAAAAAAAAATACCCCACCGATAAATTAGTGGGGTATTTTTTGTTTTATAGCAACCGCGATTAAAACTATTGTCCTTGATAGACTTTTTCCACCATTTTAGCCAAACGTTTCATCGCAGTTTCAATCTCCTGATTAGTCGCAGTCAAACTAATCCGCAAACACTCCTGCTTGTGCCGCCAATCTTCCCGCAAACCAGGGAAGAAAGAACTTCCGGGCACCAGAATCACACCGACTTGCTTCAATTGTTGATAAAATTCCCAATCTGTCATTGGCAAATCTTTCAGCCACAACCACGCAAAAATTGCTCCTTCGCCACGGTGCAAAAACCAGGGCAAATCTTTCGGCATTGCTTGTTCTAGGGTTGTTTCAACTACATCAAATTTACTTTGATAATAAGGGCGGATGACATTGACACCAATATCAGCCAAAGCTCCAGAATTAATCGCCCGCGCCGCGATCGCCTGTCCGTATCTCGGCGAGTGAATGCACATATTCGTCTGAAAAGATTGTAAAACTTGAATAATATTTTCATCTCCGATCGCAATTCCGATTCTTTCTCCCGGTAATCCCGCTTTCGACAAACTCATGCAGTGGATAATATTGTCACCAAAAATCGGAGTCATCTCAGTATAATTCAAAGCTGGGAACGGAGGCCCGTAGGCAGAATCAATGAAAACTGGCACATCAAAAACACTAGCCATGGCTGCAATTTTCTTCACTTCGTCATCGGTGAGAACATTCCCAGTGGGGTTGCAGGGACGAGAAAATATTACGCAGCCGGAAGTTTCATCGATCGACAACTGACTGAAATCCGGGCGATATTTAAACCGATGAGCAGCCGCATCAATATCCAGAGTTGGTTTGCAAGCAATTACGGCTTCGGGAATCAAGCTGACTCCACCATAACCCGTATAATCCGGGCTCAATGGCAAAACAATATGTTTGAGGCTACCCCCCCTCACCCCCCCTTGGTAAGGGGGGGATGGGGGGGTCGTTGCCACCCCTTGGTAAGGGGGGGATGGGGGGGTCGTTGCCACCCCTTGGTAAGGGGGGGATGGGGGGGTCGTTGCCACCCCTTGGTAAGGGGGGGATGGGGGGGTCGTTGCCACCCCTTGGTAAGGGGGGGATGGGGGGGTCGTTGCCACCTCTTGGTAAGGGGGGGATGGGGGGGTCGTTGCCACCTCTTGGTAAGGGGGGGATGGGGGGGTCGTTGCCACCCCTTGGTAAGGGGGGGATGGGGGGGTCGTTGCCACCTCTTGGTAAGGGGGGGATGGGGGGGTCGTTGCCACCCCTTGGTAAGGGGGGGATGGGGGGGGTGCGGTGTAGCCACCGAAGGCATTGGCTGCGTAGAAATAGATCGATTGACTACCGGGAGCGATCAAGATGTTGCGATCGGTCAAACTCAGTCCGTAGCGTCGATTAAAATCATCCCGAACCGCATCAATCAACGGCTGATAGCCTTGACTCGAACCGTAGCGACAAACCACCTCGCCATATTCCGCACTCGCCAAAAGTTCCGCAGTACAATCGCGCCACAACTGCTCGACTTCCGGCAAAATCACTGGATTGCCGGCACTCAAATTAATAAACTCCTGCCCGCTACCGGCTCTGAGGGTTTCAATAATGTCTTTCATAATTGCCCTAACTCCGGTGAGGTGGGACATCTGAGTGCCAAATTGAGTGAGGGCAGGGTTCATAGCAAATGCAGCGACAAGGATAGAAGTTTACAATCTACCCATCATAACCTTGTTTGCTCACATCCAAGGCGAAACCGCAGTTAAAAATTAGCAGCCCGCCATTAAACTAAATTCCTTATTCGGGATTAAATTATACACTATCGCCAACACCTTGCCATCTATCAAAAGTCGTAATTTTATTCAATTTTTATTAAAAATTACAACAATGCTGACCAAATCTGGAACAATACAAAAATCCAGATTTTATCAGCAATTAACCTAGCTACTCAACATTCCAATAGTTATAATAAACCCAGATTTATGAATCTAGCAGCAAAAACCCTACCGCCTGGTAGCTGATATTCACTACTCCTAGTCCCTAGAAAATGACTTGAGTGTTGCAGATTTAGATTAATATAATACAACTGTTGAATTAATTTTAGAAGTAATTATGCAAATTTGGCAAGCCGATTTTTACCGTCGCCCCCTCCGAGACGAAGCGGGAAAACCACTGTGGGAACTCTTGATTTGCGATGCGGCTAGCAATTTTACCTTTAGCGCTGTTTGTAGCCAATCGGAAGCTAATTCTACTTGGTTGGCCCAGCAGTTGCACCAGCAAATTCAACTTAAAAAAAGACCCGATCGCCTTCAAGTATTTAGACCTCAATCTCTCAGTTTAATCGAAGCTGCGGGCAAAGTTTTGGGCATCAAAGTAGAAGCAACTCGGCGCACCCCGGCCCTGAAATTGCTGCTACAATCACGGGCTAAGGAATATCCAATCATGCCGAATTATACTGGGGAAAGTTACAGTGCGATCGCCCTTGAGTCACCAGCACCCCTACCTCTACCGGAAAACCTCTGGGGCGATCGCTGGCGTTTTGCTTCCCTACCCGCAGGCGATATTGAAGATGCTTTCCAAGGGCGTCCCGTACCAATTTTGGAGATGCCAGAATCCTTATTACCGCTGAATTTGGGCTTGGCCTCAACAGTACCCGTACCCGGAGTGATAATTGACGGCGGGCGACAGTCGATGCGCTTGGCTAGGTGGCTTCAGGATGCTAAACCTGTTGGTTTAAATTATATGGCTGGAGCTCCCGATGGGTTAATTTTGGAAGCTGGGTTAGCAGATAGATTTGTGGTTGCTACTTTTGCAGATGATGAGGTGAAAGAGGCTGCTAAAATTTATGAACAGCGTAAGCAATTGAGTAAAGGATTGCATTTTTTGTTGGTGCAACCCGATGATACGGGCATGACTTACACTGGGTTTTGGCTGTTGAATTTTAATGGTTTATATCCCTTCAATAATCAGAATTAAAAATTGAGTTGAGGGGCGAAAAAAAAAGCAATAGATTACGATCTAGCACAATTTAAGCAGATTCAAGCGTATATTTGAAAACACTAAGTATCTTTAGCTTGCGTCTAATCACACCGCAGATTTACTCGACAACCAACACCAAGCCACTTTGTATAGCCTGACACAATCGATTGATGTGACTGTGGTCTTTTTGGTCGAGTCCGTTCATCACCGCTGAGTTGATCAGCCTTCTGTCGAGGGCCGTAATTTGACGGAAAGCCAAGACTCGTTGGGCGATCGCTTCCACAGAGATTTTGGTGGTACTTGTAGAACTGACTGTCATTGTTTTACACCCTAAAAATACATAACAGAAATCAGTATCTTTATTTTTAAAGATTCAGTAAAGAAAGGTTGTGATGTAAATCACAACTTGTTTGTGACAATGTAGTGTATTCAATACAATGACGTGATTAAATATTTAGCGTTCTTGACACTAAATTTACAACAGCCCGGTAAAATCACTAAGTAAAACTCTCAAAAACAGGTAAAAATTATGGCTCAAGCAAAGATCGGAATCATCGGTGGGAGTGGCTTGTATAAAATGGATGCCCTCAAGGATGTGGAAGAGGTAAAAATTGATACACCGTTTGGCTCGCCTTCGGATGCAGCGATCGTTGGAACCTTGGACGGTACGCCGGTAGCATTTCTGGCAAGACACGGCCGCAATCACACTTTTTTACCATCAGAAGTGCCGTACCGGGCGAATATTTATGCGATGAAGAGTCTGGGAGTTGAGTATTTAATCTCAGCATCGGCAGTTGGTTCCCTGAAAGCAGAGGCGAAACCTTTAGACATGGTAGTACCAGATCAGTTTATCGATCGCACCAAAGGTCGAGTTTCTACATTTTTTGGAGAAGGAATTGTCGGCCACATTACCTTCGGAGACCCGATTTGTGGGGCATTGGCAAAAGTGCTAGCAGGGGCGATCGAATCCTTGAACCTCCCCGACGTCACCCTGCACCGTGGCGGCACCTACGTCTGCATGGAAGGCCCCGCATTTTCCACAAAAGCAGAATCACACCTTTACCGCAGTTGGGATGCCACAGTCATTGGCATGACCAATTTGCCGGAAGCAAAATTAGCCAGAGAAGCTGAAATTGCCTACGCCACTTTAGCCTTAGTCACCGACTACGACTGTTGGCATACCGATCACGAAAGTGTAACAGTAGAAATGGTAATAGCCAATTTGCATCGCAATGCCGAAAATGCTCAAAAAGTAATTCAAGAAACAGTCCGCAGACTAACTGAAAATCCTCCTGTTTCCGAGTCCCATTCAGCTTTGAAATATGCAATTTTGACCCCGTTAGATAAAGTTCCGGTGGCTACTAAGGAAAAAATGGGTCTGTTGTTGCAGAAGTATTTGTAAAACGAACCGCGAAGACGCTAAGAGCGCGAAGGAAGAACTCCCTGCCTTCTTTCTCTGACTTCGTGTCCTTAGCGCCTTCGTGGTTCGTTTAATCTTACGACTTTTTAGTTAGTTATCAAATGTTTAAATGCCTCAGACTGAAAATGCTCAAAAAGTCATTCAAGAAACTGTTGTTGCAGAAGTATTTGTAAAACGAACCGCGAAGACGCTAAGAGCGCGAAGGAAGAACTCCCTGCCTTCTTTCTCTGACTTCGTGTCCTTAGCGCCTTCGTGGTTCGTTTAATCTTACGACTTTTTAGTTAGTTATCAAATGTTTAAATGCCTCAGACTGAAAATGCTCAAAAAGTCATTCAAGAAACTGTTGTTGCAGAAGTATTTGTAAAACGAACCGCGAAGACGCTAAGAGCGCTAAGGAAGAACTCCATCCCTTCTGTCTCTGACTTCGTGTCCTTAGCGCCTTCGTGGTTTGTTTAATCTTACGACTTATTAGTTAGTTATCAAATGTTTAAATGCCTCATATTCACGAATTTTTTCAAAATCAGCCTCATTTTTAGCCAACTCTTTACACAAATTTGGATTCAGATTTAAGGCGCGTTTTAAATTTTCAATAGCCAACTCTGTTTGACCTTGCAGCGCATAACATCTAGCTTTGTTGTACCAAATTCTGTAAAAATCTGGTCTAATTTTGGCCGCATTGTCATAGGAATCAATGGCGGCTTCGTATTTTTGTAATTTAGATAGTGCTACGCCCCGATTGTTCCAAGCGTCAGTATAATCATTTTTGATTTGTAGGGCTTGATTGTAAGAAATCACTGCCTGTTCGTATTCCTGAATTTTTGAGAAAGCTACGCCTCGATTGTTCCAAGCATCGGCGTAGTCTGGTTTGGCTTGAATGGCTTGTTCGTAGCAGGCGATCGCCTCTTGGTATTGCTGCAATTCCAACAGCACCACTCCTCGGTTGTTCCAAGCGTCTGGATAATTGGGGCGAATTGCAGTCGCTTGTTCGTAAGAGGCGATCGCCTCTGGATATCGCTGCATTCTGGTGAGCACTACTCCGCGGTTATTCCAAGTATCTGCTAAATCTGGCTGGATTTGTAGGGCAAGGTTGTAAGCTGCGATCGCATCTTCGTAGCGGTTTTCAAAGAAACAAGCATCTCCCTGTTTCGCATAATCTCCAGCAGTTAATAACTGTTTGTAGTTACTGTAATTAACCGGGGCAAATTCTTGAATTTGGGCATCTGGTAAGAGGAGGTCTGTTTCTACATCTGATTGGAAACTTTGGTGTTGAATTTCCCCTAAAATAGTTTCAGCATCAGAAATTAAAAGTTTTAATTGAGAAATCGTATCATAGCGCAGACTTTCAATTTCTTGGCGAGCAATTGTTGTCTGCTTGGACAATTTAGCCCAGAGGAACCAAGCGGCGACTCCGGCGGCTGTCGGAAAGAAAGTTAAGGCAATTACTATGCCGTTTAGGAGTACCGCAGTGCGCCCGAAAGCGATGTCTACTTCTTCTTGAACGCGATCGCGAATTTCTTCTTTCAGTTCCACTTGTGGTGATTTATCCTGAACCCACAGTGCTGGTAATCTCGGTTCGGAGGCAGAAACAGCGCCATTGCTGATTAAAATAGTTGCAAGCGCGATCGACCCAATACTTGTTCTCAAAATACTTGACAAACGTACTGTCGAAGCCATCGCCACCTGATTTGCGATTTTCATGGTCAAGAGATGCTGGTAAGGTTAATCTCAGACTAGCCGATTTGTAGAAAAACCATTAAGTACAGGATATCTGTGGTGCAATCCCCTCCCATCAAGTTGCTGACACAGGAATTGCTGGACGAAGTTGCCGCCAACTCCCGTCACAGTCCCCGCCAGCGACAAAATTACAATTTCCACGATTTGTCAGAAAAGGTGCAGCGGTTTGTCAACGTCTTGCAGCCGGGGACCTATGTCCGCCCTCACCGACACCTGCGTCCTCCAGCAGTTAACGGTTTTGAGTTTTTCGTCGTGCTTCAGGGAGAATTGGGCATGATTATTTTCAATGACCAAGGTAAAATTATTGATTCTTTCCGACTCAGTGCGGCTGGGCCCACTCGCGCCGTGGAACTTCCAGAAGGTACTGTCCACACCCTAGTAGCTTTGGCGGAGGATACTGCGATTCTGGAATTGAAGGAAGGACCCTACGACTTAGGGAGTGATAAAGATTTTTTGACAGATTTTCCCCCAGAGGGAACCGCGGCGGCGCGGGAATTGGTGGCGATTTGGGAAGCAGAGTTTAAAAGTGTTTAGCTGAATCAACCGCGGCCAACTCAACTTCAAACTCGCTCTTTCTCTTTTAAATACCTACTGATTATTTGTTTCGGCCCTATTCGATACAAATCTAATGGCTGTCGGCATCCGATTGTATAAATCTGGGGCGATGCGAATCATTTTTCGCAGGATTTCATCCGTGACCCAAAAAACTAGGGGAAAGGAAAATTTTTTGCTGAATTCGCTGCATAATAAGTTGGTAGAAACCAGTAGTCGATCGATCGCTATTACTGACTCTATACCCAGGATCATTAAAGCCGGAGGCTGTTGGTCTTCGAGTTCGGCAATGATTGTTGCGTAGAGAGTTGTGGCAGATTTTGGCAATAGCAGTTGCCGGGGTTTGATGGCAGAATTTGCTTGCAGGCGATCGACTATTTGTTGCCGCAAAGTCATGGAGTTGCAGTGAACTAAAACAAACGAAAAATAACCTTGAGCAAGAGTTAGCGCTCGCGTTAATATGGAAAACGAGCGTTCGTTATATTTATCTTGTTCACTTTGGGCTGTATTTTCTGAGTTTGGCGACACAAACATAGTTAACAGATTTTTAATGTATTTTACAGCCTCTTTTGCTGAGACTATGTGTAGATTTTAGATAGGAAATTTAGAGCTATTTGTAGAATCCTGGCATTTCAAAATTGGGCGACACAGCATCAAATTGGTGACAAGGCTCGCTTTCATCTCTGGGAAAAATCCCAAATTCCCAATCTAAAATCCCAAATCTAAAGCTGCTATACACGGTAGTGGATACACAGGGTTTTCAGGATATTTGATATAAAATAGATGCTCTTTCTAAAGAAAATATGAAGTTAAGAATTATTTTATTTAAAATATTCTTGCCCGGTATTATATCACGATTAGATACTAATGGCAATAGTCCGAAGGCATAAATTTGGTTAATCCTGGAAATTTTACCGGAGTGGGTAATATCAAATCCGTTGACATCGGAAAGAATCGATTAACCGCAATTGGTGCTCGCTACCTTTAATCATCCGCTCCAAAACTGAACGAGGAATTTCTATAGATTTATCAGATTTTTTTTGCCAATTTTGCAAAACCATTAACATTCCCGCAACAGGGTTGCGCAAATCGTGAGAAAGAGCGTGAACAAAGAGCCGAAGAGCTGATTGCGCCTGTTTTCGCTGGGTGATATCCTGAATGGAACCTTCATAATAAACCACAGAGCCACTGCTATCGAACACCGCCCTAGCATTCTCAGAAATCCAGACAATGCTCCCATCTGAGCGATAAATTTGAGACTCAAAATCCGACACTCTGCCGTTTTCCTCGATCGCTCGCACAAACTGACTCCTGCGATCGCGATCGAGATACAACTGATGCCCGATATCAGTAAATTTGGCCGTCACCTCCGATGGTGAATCGCACCCATAAATCTTCGCCAAAGCTGGATTAGCCGTAATATAGCGGCCATCGGGAGTGCTTTGAAAAATACCCTCACCAGCATTTTCAAAAATACTGCGATACTTCGCTTCCGCCACCTCCAATTGTTGATAAGCAGATTGCAACTCTCGGCGTGTGCTAAACTCAGTTTTCTGGAGATTTTCGTACCAGTAAACTGACAAGTCACAAATAAAACAAAACCAAAATAAATACAAGTAAAAGCCGCTCATCCGAAACGGAGTATACCTAGCAAAACTCAGGTTTAAAACCAAATTTATCCCGATGTGGCACAACAAAACACCGAGTTGAGAAATCAGGTGCAGAGGCCAACGTACAGGCATGAGCGTAGCCTGGGTTAGAAATGCTAAACTCCAGGTTAAAATCGGTAAGTCTCCCACTCTTGCGAAAGCTAATCCAAGCTGTACAACTACAGTCAAAGACCAGGAAAAACCCAAAAATAGCAAACCAGGGTAACGCTGTCCGATCGCAGTTTTTTGCAAAACCAAGCAAGTGATTAAACCTAACTCTACAGCAAAACTCGTGTACAGATAAACAGCTTTAAACTCCTGGGGAGCCAAGAGGGCTTCACCGAAAAAATAGATAATAATTGTTAAAACAAAAAAAATAGCAATCTGCACAGTAGGGCGTAGCCTGTCTCGAAGAAAGCGATCGCGCCACACCTCATAAACCGTTAGTCCTGGAACTGATTTAGCATTGGCCATTTGTTATTGGTTATTTGTGATTGATTTTTAGTCTTTAGTTGTCAGTTTCAATTCCCAATTCCCAATTCCCCCCTTGGGGGGCTAGGGGGGGTTGCCCAATTCCCAATTCCCAATTCCCAATAACAAATGACTTCTTAAAATCCAAAACCTCGCTTACCATCGGGTTTAATAGTCATCCAATTCGTCTTTGCCATGGCCAATTGTTCTTCACTAACTGTAGCGTTAGTCAGATTCGCCCCCGATAAATTTGCCCCCCGCAAATTCGCCTTGCTCAAATAAGCCCCCGTCAAGTCCGCACCTCGGAAATCAGCCCCTTCAAAATTAGCCGTACTGCAATAAGCTTCAGTCAAATTAGCATCTCGCAGATTCGCCCCGATCAATCTCGCGTGACCCAAATTTGCCCCCGACAAATCTGCTGCTTGCAAATTAGTTTTCACCAGTTTTGCCTGATAAAAATTTCCCCCCGCCAACTGCGCTTTTTGTAGTTGCAGACCAGACAGTTCGCTGTCGGCAAAATCGCGCTTGCCTTTAAAATATGCCGATCGCACGCTGTTACTATCCCACTTGGGAGTGACTTTCGGTAACTTTGGCGCTGCTAAATTGCCACTAGAATGTCCCACTGTGCCGAAGGTTCTGCCGGACTCAGCCAGAGTGCGCGAAACTCTCGGCTGCATCCCCGTGTTCCCGGATGGATTCAGGGAACTTCTACCGGCGGGCCCCGGCTTCGATCCCCGATTAATTTTAGTCTTGTTAGTCTTGGAGGAAGGCCAGGAAGAACCCTCATCATTAAATATGGTCGGTTCTTCAACAGTGCCATTATTGCCGTTGAATTGAGTCGCTAAGCCATCGAGAAGGGTTGGGTCTTCAAATTGACCATTCAGAGCTCTGAGGACATCGGCTGCTGATTGGAAGCGGTGTCCCACCATCGGTTTCAGCATTTTTTCCAGAATCCGCGCGAAACTGGCACTGAGGTGAACGTGATGCTGCCACACAATTTCGCCGGTGACTCCATCGAAATCTAAATCTTTGGGCGATTTTGCTGTCAGCAAGTACAGACAAGTCATGCCCAAGGCGTAGATATCGCTGGCAAATACTGGTCGCATTGCCATTTGTTCCGGCGGCGCAAAACTAAAGGTCCCCACGGAAAATTTGGTGTTGGCGCTTTGGTCGGTGGGGTCTAATAATAATGTTTGGCTGACTTGATCTTTGACTGCTCCAAAATCAATTAACACCAAGTGGTTGTCTTGAACTCGGCGAATAATATTCGCGGGTTTTATGTCCCGGTGAATTACTCCTTGGCTGTGGATATATTGCACTACTGGCAGAATTTCCAAGAGAAAATTTTTAACATCTGATTCATTTAAACGACCCGATTGTTTGACTTCTTGTTTTAAAGTCGAGCCTTTAACATACTCTTGAACCAAAAAAAATTGTTGTTCTGCCTCAAAGTAATCTAGCAGCCTGGGTACTTGGGGGTGATCGCCCAGTTTGCCTAGGGTTTTTGCCTCTCGCTTAAATAATTCCCGCGCCATTTCTAGAACTCGTGGCGACGTACTGCTGGGTCGCAGTTGCTTGACTACGCAACTCGGCTGACCGGGCAAAGATATATCTTTTGCCAGAAATGTTGCCCCAAATCCTCCTTGTCCTAATGGTTGAATTACTTGATACCGAGCACGCAGCAGCAATCGCGCACCGCAGGCCTGACACTGAACGATCGAGTCAGGTGGATTTTGAGGATGTGGACAGCCGGGATTTACGCAGTAGCTCATGTTGATTGACAGTGCCTATGTTTTTCTCATCTATTGACATACTCCCCGGCGTAAACGCGTGGGGATTCTTTACGCTTCATCGACTGATGCTACCTTTGATAGTCTTACTCTGTCTCACCGTACATTTAAGGTCGTGCCGATGCCCCATGCCGACCATTTCTATATTCCTAGCGGCGTTTTCATCTCTATCTGCGAGCGTGCCACAACTCAAACAAAGTATCGAGCGAATAGATAAATCGATTTTGCCCCACTTAAATCCACAGCCTGAACAAACTTGACTGGTAGGCTCCCACCTACTAATCACCTTGAACTCCCTGCCAAACTTCTCAGATTTAGCCTCGCAAAGCGTTCTAAATTCGTACCACCCCTGCTGGCTGATTGCACGAGAAAGTTTCCGATTCTTGACCATGCCAGACACATTGAGGTCTTCCAAAACAATCACTTGGTTTTCGTTGACTATTTTGGTTGAAAATTTGTGCAGTTCGTCTTTGCGAGTATCGGCAATTTGATTGTGCAGCTTAGCGATTCTAATTCGAGTTACATTTCTTCTCCTAGAATCTTTTGGTTGACGTGCTAACTTGCGTTGTAGTTTACGAACTTTCCGGTCTAACTTTTTATAGCTAGGACTTTCGGCTCGATCGCCATTACTCATTACTGCGAAAGTTTTGATTCCTAGGTCGATTCCGATACTGGGGTTTTTAGCTTCAACCAATTCAGGTTGAAGCTCTACTACAAAGCTCAAGAAATAACGGTTTGCACAATCCTTAGTTACCGTGACCGAACTAGGTTCAGATGGCAATTTCCTTGACCATATTGGATTGACAATTCCAATCTTAGCTAGATAAATTCCATCACCTTTTAAAGAAAACCCTCCAACTCTAAAACGTGCCGATTGGCTGTTAGTCCTTTTCTTGAACTTAGGATATCCAACTTTGCGTCCTTTTCTTTTCCCCTTGCAGGAGTTGAAAAAGTTCTTGAAAGCAACATCTAAATCGGCAACCGATTGTTGCAGTGGAACGCACGACACATCTCCTAGCCAAACCCTTTCCTCAGTATTCTTGGCTTGGGTAATGACGATTTTTTGCAAATCCGCTGAACTCGGCTTTTTCTTAGACTGCTTGCACAGGGCAAGAGCATCGTTCCAGACTACCCGCACACAGCCAAAAAGTTGAGCTAGGTTCTGCTGCTGTTGGCTGGTTGGGTAAAATCTGTAGCGATATCTTGCTTTCATGGCTGTGTGGAGTCCTAGTTATTTTGCCGTTTCCGTTGGCGGCGAACCTTTGGAGGTCTTGAAGGAGTATATTAGAAATCAAGAAAAGCCGTCCTAAAAGGACGGGGCTTGTATCCCATTTTCTTGGTCATGGGCGCGGGGCACAAATCCCCGGTTCCTGCTTCTGCTAGAAATACTTATCTCTCAGTTGCCCAGGGCTGTGGGTCCGATCGCGAATTAGAATTACACCTAAGTCTTTTAGGCTGCTATCTTTTCCCTTTTTTTACCATCTCGCTGCTGTGAGTTTTTTGAGTTGATTATCCTGGAAGATAGTTTAAAGGCTTGCTAAAGCTATCTTTTTTGTGTAAAGTCTTTCTAAACTTAGGTAGTGTTTGCACTTTTCGATATCTCTAGCATACCTCATTCTCTGGCATGAGAATGTTACTCATCCGCCAATATCTATCTCACTTTGGGGAAATTTATCATTTTTTATGATATGTCGCTCAAAAACATTGACAATATTCAATAATTATGGTAATGAGAGCCGAGGATTGATTCAGGGGCTACACAGTTATCCAACGGTATTCGCCAGAAGGTAGAATGCAGAAGGCATTAGTCATGAGACATCTCCTATAATTATTGTGGAACAGGCATCGTGTCTGTTCAAGACTGGCTTGTTGCCAGATGTCTATTAGGTATGCGTCAGAAATTTTGATAATTCCTAGGGACTAATGACTAAGAACTAATGACTACTAACTAAACTATGCGTATTTCTCTAAATTGGCTGCGGGAATTGGTGGATGTGGCGATCGCCCCGGAAGAACTAGCCGAAACTCTGACCATGGCAGGATTTGAAGTAGAAGAGATCGAAGACCGACGTACTTGGGCACAGGGCGTGGTTTTGGGTAAAATAGTGGCGATCGAACAACATCCCAATGCAGACAAGTTGAGAGTTTGTCAAGTAGATGTCGGCCAACCAGAAGCTTTAAATATTGTTTGTGGCGCACCCAACGCTAGGGCAGACATTTACGTACCCGTCGCGGTAGTCGGGACTTTTTTATCTCAGATAGATTTAAAAATTAAACCCGCAAAATTGCGGGGTGTTCCCTCCGCAGGCATGATTTGTTCCTTAGCAGAATTGGGACTATCCAAAGAATCGGCAGGAATTCACATCTTTGACTTAGAAAACCCAGAATTGGGCAGTGATATTCGCCCCCTTTTAGGTTTAGATGATGTCATTTTAGACTTGACAGCAACGGCGAATCGTGCTGATGCTTTGAGCATGGTTGGTGTGGCGCGGGAAGTGGCGGCGCTGACAGGGGCAAAGTTGAGAATTCCCGCAGCAGCGGATGTGGCAATTCAGGGAACAGACAGCCCTAATTTAACAGTAGAAATATCGGAGTCAGAAGGCTGCCCGATTTACACCGGGACGGCCATAGCAGGAGTGAAAATTGCACCGTCCCCAGCTTGGTTGCAGCAGCGGTTGCAGGCGGCGGGAGTGCGGCCGATTAATAATGTGGTTGACGTCACTAATTACATTTTACTGGAATGGGGTCAGCCGTTGCACGCTTTCGATCGCGATCGCCTGCAATCCTTCACCGGCAATCCAGATATCAACATCGGTGTCCGGTTTGCCAAAACAGGCGAATCCTTCAAAACCTTGGACGGACAAAACCGCAATTTGCGATCGCAAAATTTGCTAATTACTGCTAGCGACAAACCCGTAGCTTTAGCTGGTGTCATGGGTGGCGAAGAAACCGAAGTGCACGACGGCACCCAAAACTTAATCTTAGAAGCAGCAATTTTTGACCAAGCCACAATTCGCCGTTCAGCGCGCGCTCAAGGCCTGCGAAGCGAGTCTTCGATTCGCTACGAACGGGGAGTGAATCAAGCAGCCTTGGCGACAGCTTGCAACCGCGCCCTATCCCTAATTTTGGAGTTGGCGGGAGGCGTTGCCACAGCACAGAAAACGGCGAATTCTGGTGGGGATGATGTGAGTTTTTCCCGGACTCTCGAATTGCGTCTCGATCGCGTAAATCTAGTTTTAGGCAAATTAAAAAGAGGCCAAACAGGTGGTTCTGAATATTTGGAACCGCAAGAAGTAAAAAACATTCTCACCGCTTTGGGATGCGAAGTGGTTCCGGCACAGAAAAAACGGGTATTTACAGTGGCAGTTCCACCTTACCGCTACCGGGATTTAGAAAGGGAAATTGATTTAATTGAAGAAGTTGCCAGACTTCACGGTTATGACAATTTCTGCGAGACTTTACCCAGCAAAACGGAACCAGGTTATCTGTCACCAGAATACGCGGCAATTCGGAATGTGCGATCGGCTTTTCGGGCGGCCGGTTTGACAGAATTGATGCACTATTCTTTAGTGAAAACTGAGGGAGAAGATCAGGTGGTTTTAGCAAATCCCCTGTTTGTCGAGTATTCAGCTTTACGGACAGAAATGTTGTCGGGTTTAATAGATGCTTTCGCCTACAATTTGGAGCAAGGAAACGGCGCACTCAACGGTTTTGAAGTCGGGCGCATTTTCTGGAAAGAAGGGGATGCCATGAAGGAAGCAGACGCAGTTGCCGGGATTATTGGAGGCGACCCAACAGTGTGGAAATGGCAACAATCCGGGCGCGATCGCCCTTTGACTTGGTTTGAGGCCAAAGGTATTCTAGAAAGTACCTTTCAACAATTGGGTTTGGTAGTCGAATATGCTAGTGATTCCTCTAATTCTCGCTTGCATCCAGGGCGCACGGCTGCATTATCCTTAAACGGGAAACCTTTGGGGATTTTTGGACAGTTACACCCGCAATTGCAGCAAGAAAAAGATTTGCCAGAGCAGGTTTATGTGTTTCAATTAGATTTGGCAGTGCTGGTAGCTAATTTGGAGCGATCGCACAAGGCCCCTAGCAAATTCACCAGTTATTCCAGTTTCCCCGCTTCTGACAGAGACATTGCATTTTTCGCACCCATTGAATTTGCAGTTGTCGATATGCAAAGCGCCATGAAAAAAGCCGCCGGTAACTTACTAGATTCGGTGGAATTGTTCGACGAATATCGTGGCGACAACGTGCCGGCGGGTCAACGCAGTTTAGCTTTTAGGTTAGTATATCGCGCAGGCGATCGAACATTAAGCGACACCGATGTCGAACCAGCCCAACAAAAAGTGCGCGATGTTTTAGTCGAGAAATTCGGCGTTAGCTTGAGAAGCTAAAATAGCCCGCCTCCGCAGCTATTAACTGGTTCCCAGACTCTACCTGGGAACTTTCTTGAACCCACGGAGGTGGGTTTTGTTTGTGTAGACGCGGTTTCCAACCGCCGGGGCTTCTTGAACCCACGGAGGTGGGTTTTGTTTGTGTAGACGCGGTTTCCAACCGCCGGGGCTTCTTGAACCCACGGAGGTGGGTTTTGTTTGTGTAGACGCGGTTTCCAACCGCCGGGGCTTCTTGAACCCACGGAGGTGGGTTTTGTTTATGTAGACGCGGTTTCCAACCGCCGGGAGGTTTAAATCGTAATTAAAGGCCGCAACATATCTCGCACAGCAAAAGAAATATCAGGAAATTGCAGAGGAGAAATACTCGCATCATCCCCAAGAACTGCTATACTTTGATAACCATCCTGAGTAGGTTCTCGAAATACATGAAGTTGGCGATTATTAACATCCAAAACCCAATAATCTGCAATTCCTGACTGAGCATAAATTGTCGCTTTAATCCCCAAATCTGTCCTCAACGTAGTATCAGCAACCTCAATAATCAGATAAACTTCAGAAGGAGTTGGATGATGGTCTTCATAGTAAAGTGGATCTGGTATAAGTAGAGCAATATCAGGTTCCGGTTCCGAGTTATCATTTAACCGAACAGGATCTTGTACACTTATTAATACTAACCTCCCTAAAAGGTTCTGCAATAGCTCTACAGTCCGTTTCACTCCTGCACCATGTGCTGTTCCTTTTGCTGCCATCTTAACTATCTGTCCAGCCAATAATTCTACTCGTTCATCTTCATCAAGAATCCCAATTTCCGCCATTAGGTGATATTCTTGAACCGTCAACAGGCGAATGTCTAATAAAGTCATAGTTTTCTCCTCTATGAATTTAACAATATTATAACCCACGGAGGTGGGTTTTGTTTGTGTAGACGCGGTTTCTAACCGCCGGACTTTAGTATAATATATTAAATGATAACAACATGAAATTTTATGGAAGAATTAATGGAGTTGAAGGAGTTGCTACACCGAGGCAAAGTTGCAGAGGCTTTAGTATTAGTCGCAGAATTAGAGGAAATGAGCAAGTCCGACAAGCTTAACAAAATTTTCAGTTATGGCATTATTGTGCTACTGCATCTGATTAAAAAAGTTGCTGAAAACCGTACTACTAAGTCTTGGGAAACTTCGATATTCAATTCAGTCAAGCAAATCCAACGCACCAACAAGCGACATAAAGCGAAAGGCACTTATCTCACAGAGGAGGAATTAGTCGAGACTTTGGAGGATGCCTATGAATCTGCGTTGAAGTCGGCGGCTTTAGAAGCTTTTGAAGGAATCTATGATGTCGAAGAAATTGCCAAGATGGTGAACCGAGATGATATTATGAAAATGGCGATCGCATTGATTGTAGATAAACAGCCGGAAATTTAGATTGTTCAATAGGTTGACAGATATGACCAAATATGTGATGTGGGGAAGTTACTGCGAAGATGTCCTAGAAAAACGTGCTCCGTTTCGAGACGCTCATTTAGCAGGATTGGCTAAGCAGAAGGAATCGGGAGTGTTAATTGCGATCGGACCTACCAAAGATTTAACCAAAGTTTTTGCAATTTACGAAGCCGAAAACGAGGCGACTGTGCGACAATTAGTTGAGGCCGATCCTTATTGGGTGAATCAGGTTTGGACTGAATACGATGTGAAAGAGTGGATTCAAGCATTTTGAACCTCTATGGAATTTAGTAATGATTTCGCAAGTCGGTACAAAAATAAACTTACTTGACGAATAAATCAATCTGGGCTATCATAGCCCAATTGCATAAGTTATCAAGCGGTGCGAGGAGGTTGCAGAGTGAATACCCTAAGAACGGTAGACGGGGATTTAGTTGCGGTTGACTGTGGTGACTTATTGGACAAGATTTTAGCAATTTTAGAGAAGCCGCAGACTCAGAATCCATTTAAAATACATGGTAATGGCGATCGGCTAATCATCGACATTGACAGCATCGCCGAAGCAGTCGCAGGTTTGGGAGTAGAAAATCCTTTAGGTGCTTCCGAACGCGGTGCTAGTACCGCCACAGTCAACTTTACTCCCGGTTTCAGAGAACGCTTTCCAGGTCAAATTACCAAAATTAAAAATAGTTTAAAAGCTCGGCTAGAGTCAGCAATTCAGCAACAAAATCAACAGCTTAATATCGAACAGTTTGTTGCTAACTTAATTACAGATTTGCAACATTTTAAAAGTAATTCTGCCAAATTAGACTTTAGCTATCCCTTTGGTAACTATTCAGGGTTGCAAAAGCAGCGCTTAAGTATCACAAAAAATCCTAGCAGCAAAGAACTGCTAAAATTTCACAAACTAACTATCACCGTTGGAAATACCAGTACATTTAACACCGAGCTAAAACAAGGCTTAGAGAATTATATCAAATCTCAGTTTGCTAGCGCTAGTGAGAGCCAGCGCGAAGACTTAGATTTCATTCTTCAAGATTTAGAAGAAGATGCCAAATCAGATTTCTACAGACTCAAAGAATTTGTAGATATCGAAACTATCGGCAAACTCAAAAAACAAGCACAGATATGTTATCTAGAATTTCTGCAAGACAACATTAGCACAAGCAATAACCCATCCAATGCCGAGGGTCTAATTTATTTAAAAGTCCTCATCCGGCGTCTCAAACAGATTGATGAATATATAGTCAAAAATGCCGACGGCGATTACTTAGTCAACTATGCCGACACTGACTTGAACTATGCAGATGCTTTTGCTCGTGCTGAAGCCTTTGATATGTTGCCAATTATTCCCAAAATAGAAGGATATTTAGGAGAAACCAAAGACGAAAACAAAGGAGATATCCAGTTTGTTTTTGGACTCAAGCTTAAGTTTAATAACCCAGTTCAAGCCTATGGCGGCAAAACAGTCTTTGAGTATTACCTCAATCTGCTTGACCCAGAAAGTGAGGAACACAAAGCCGAACTTGCTGACCCTACTAGAAAAGAAATTTTTGCGAGAAAGCTATTAAAGTTAGTATTTTTATACTACATCGTTTTTGCCGGAAAAGACGCATCAGCAAAAGATTATACAGTTAACTCAGATTTAGAATACGATCCAATCCCAGGATTTGAAGAAAAAGTATTAAAAACCTTCAACGGATCTGATGAAACAGCAAAGCAAAAACTATTGCGAGGGATCAAAAAAGGTTTTGAACAATATAATATTGCCTCTAAAATAGACAGTCTCAAGAATCTCCTGCAAAAAATCCTGAAACACAAGCATCTACTGCAAGAATTTCCACTTCACATTTCGGTCAGAAAAAGCATTTTAGAAGATAGTATGAAAACTATTTCTACAAACTCTACATTCTTTAAGCCTGAACTACGAACCAAGCCCAAAGAAATATTAAAATATATAGCTATTGGTCAAGCAAAGGCTACTGAAAATTCCCTATGTACTCTGACAGCTAAAATCGAAATTAGTGATGTTCATTATTTGGCTACTGACGACCTACAAAGCTTCAGTATGGAGTATGATGTCACAGGTGTGAAAGCTCTACCAGTGCTGCTAAGGCCAAATGAGCAGCAGTGTACGGCAGTATACAATCGGTTTTATCAACAGCGCAAGCTAGTCGAATTCATCTATAGTCTAGCTAGCAATAAATGGGATGCAAAAAAAAGTTTTGTATATCGATTTACGTTCGATTTACTTGCCTATACTTGCCTTAAGTTGTTGTTGGGAAAACAGAGTAGATTATTCATTCCCATACTGCGCCTGCAACTGAGCAATCAACAGTCAGATTCACCAGTAGAAGAGTTCATGCGTTCTTTATCTAAAAGGTTATCGCATTTACTCAATGAAGAACATCGCTCTAATTCTCAAGGTATTGATATCAGGAATATAGAATACAAAGCTCCCAATGTAATGAGTTCTCTGTATTCTGTGTTGCCTAAAAAGTTTACTTTTGCCAACCCGTTAGATTCCCCAAAAGAACTGGATAAACTCGCTATAGTTATAGTTTCCAGCCGCGAGAGCGATGGTAGGTGGAATAGCGAGCAAAAACTGTCGAATTTGCAAGGAGAAATTGTCGGAGCAATTCGTCAAAAAGATGGTTCTGTCCGGCTACAATTGCTCAAAACCTTCTCGGAAACCTACGAACACGAACAGATGTTTAAAGAACCTACTGTGGTGCGGGATGAAATAGGGAAAGTTTACAAATTGGGATTCAGGCACTTTCTCTACATTGCCAAAGCCCCCTATTCTAGCACCTTGCACATGACACAAAAAGAGGATGCTTTATTTTTCATGTCGAAAGATGTGATTGCATATTTCAAAGAAAACTACGACGATATCAAGATTTACCCGATGTTTTTTGATAAATACTATGCAGTCAAATTATCAGAAAAATTGGTGGTAAATTCTTTATACATTCAAGATACGCTGGAGTTGACAGCTTTAGTAAAAGACCCAAGCAAGCGCTCCATTGTATTTTTTAATCTGTTTAATGGGCTGGTAGTCGGATCAGAGGCAGAACGCAATTATCGAGGTGTAATTTCCTATGCTACTTTGTTGAATATCTATAAAGATATACTGGACGATAGACATATTTATCAAGGATTAATTGACGATACTCAACTGAAAAGTGACATTTTGCAGTATTTGACTTTGTTTCACTTTTCTCGCTACGAAAAAGCAAGTGGTAAAAACGCTCAAATTAGTTTTAAATTAGATCCTTACGAAAACCTGATAGGAGATCAATCTGTAGGTAAACTATCTTTGTACAAGCATATGGGAGGAATTGCAGAGTTTAATGCTTTGGCGTTTTTGACTAAAGTTAAAGAAGTTTTAAATACACCAGCAGGAGGCACGCAGTCATGAAATCTAAAATAGCAGTAGATTTGGGACATTTGTTTGAAGTTGGGTTTAATATTGGGATTCTTGCTTGCATTAAAGAGAAGCAAATTAAGCATAACTTTGGCAACTTATACCTTCAAGAATTGCAGAAGTTAGAGTTTCCGACGATGCTGAGAAAAATCACTGATAAAATAACCAGTCCTCTGGAAAGGAAGATGGCTGAAAAATGGAGTGTATTTTTCTTACAAAAAGGCTTTCTATCAGGTTTAAACTTTTTTCGAGAGTACCTGGAATCTACAGGTTGGAATGAGACAGATAAACTACGACATTTGGAAATATTATATTACCAATCCTGTTTTTGCGATGATAATAGTATTGGCACTTACGATAAGGGTGAGAGACAGTGGTGTGGAGAAGTTCTGTCTCAATTTGACCAGATTGAAAATATTGCTCAGCATATTGGACGTTACACACAGACAGGCGAGTTTCTAAAAGCGGACACTCTAATATTACTGCGATATCGTAGGCAATTTAGGATTCTGTGTGTAGATTTGTCGGTGTTTTCGATGAGGACATCTGAGGATGTTACGGATCTAAACTATTTAGAGATTATCAGGCGTTCGTTGAGACGAGATATTAACTATTTGCGATCGAAAAGTGTGTTTTCTCAACTTCGCATTGATACTGAAAGTTGTGAGGTTGAGTTTTCGGAAGGTTTGAAGGGTTATTTTACTGCTTTTAAGTATGATGACAAGGAGAGTGCTAAGTTAATTCAAGCTGGCGGTTATGCTTATAGTTTTTATGAATTTCTTCGAGAAACGGGGATACTTGCTGATGATTCCCGACTAATATTTAATGCGGTGGGATATAGCGATCGCGGAATTAGCGCTATGTCTGTCCGTCCTGAAAATTTAGATGTTTTGAAAACTTGTCACTCGATTTATAAGCATGATTCGAGTCCTGAAGAAATCGCGGATGCTCGCAAGCTAGTTTTAAATAAAATCAAGCGGAGTGCTTACCACAGTTTCGATCGCGGAAAAAACCTGGTTGACGATATATTAGCAATGTCGCCAGATAAAATCAATGTTGTACGTCACACAGAGCGACTTGAGGGTTTTGTCAATTCCGTGGGAATTGTGCCGGATGAATTGATTCAGCAGTTGGGATTGAGCGGAACTGTGAAACTCCGGGATGCTCATGCTCAACTGATTGAAAAAGCTCTAGAATCTGCTGCTACTTATATCTTTTTAACTGGTAATCCGGGCATTGGGAAGACGACTGCGATCGCCAATTTTCTCACAAATCATGTAGACGATGGATTTCTGTTCTTTTATGTCAGTCCGAGGAAACAGGTGAATCTAGATATTATCGACAAGTTCAGAAAACCTGGCACTGACGATTTATGGAATGATAAAATATTAGCAATTAATACCTACAGCGATTTAATTAAAGATAGCGGTCATAAATGTACTGTCCAGTATCTCTCGAATCAGCGTCATGGAGAGTTTCGATTGCAGACTGTTAAGTTTCAAGATAGCAGAGAAACTAAGCGTCAAAATAGGCGATCGGACCGACTCAAGAGACAAACAGAAAATTTAATTCAAGATGGTGGACGGAATACTAAGGGCGTACTAAACAGCATTTGCGAAGCCATTTATACCCTGATTGATACTAAAGATTTCAACAATATTGTCGCGACTGTTTCCATTCAATCTTTAAAGAAAACTGATGCGGGCGATACACTCAAACATTTTGAGAAAATTTTTAGGAATGCTTACAACACAAAGCAAGGTGAAGTGCTTCCCGATCGCATGAAAGATATCTCCAGTCGCATCAAGCATTTGTTTATCATGATCGATGAAATTACAGGAGATGAGGGAGGCGTAGAATTCTTAAATGGCATCAACGATATTCTAGGCAGGTATGGATTGAAGGATAATTCTCACGGATTTAACACGAAGGTGATTGTTGCAGATGCTTCTATCGTTGACAAGGCTGTAATTAGCCAACACTTAAGCGATACCTCTGCTGAACCGGATAAAATCTATTTTCGGAAAGCTAAAAATCCAGATAAGCCACTATCGGTCGAGCATTTTAAGTTTAAGGAAACTGACGCGACTGTTATCAACACTAACTCATATCCTGCGAAAAGTTTAAGCATGACATACAAAGTTTTCATTGAATCTTGTAAATTCAATGAAGATGATTTGCTAAAGCTAGAGACTGATTTAACTAAGACAATACAAGGCGAAATTTTACAGGATATAGAAGCTCTATTAAAACGCTCTGATGTTGAACAAGCGATTGTCTATATTCAGGACAAACAAAGATTGGGTGATTTGATTAACAAGATTAGAGAGCATCGAGGTGAGTTTGAAAAAGGAAGAGATTATATAGAAATACACGCTGATATTGGTGAGGAGGAAAAAGAGTTAGTTCAAAAATGGAAAAAAGATGCGAAAGTAATATTTATGACTGCTTCTGGTAGTCGCGGGTTATCTTTTCCCAAGGCTAAACACATTTTGGTTGAGATTCCGAGGTTTGAAATAGAGAAAAACCTGATGGAATTGATTCAGGTAATTTATCGGGGGCGCGGAAAGGATGAGATTGACAATCAGGACAAAGAATTAATTTTCTATTTAGGCGATCGGGCAGTGTATTTTGAAGATAACAAAGAGATATCGATACAGGAAAGTAAACTGAGTCTTTTAAATATTCTGTTGGTTTTGAAAGCATCTATAATGACGCGAATTTATGGTTGCGGGCAAATTGGTTCAGATAAGTTTATCATCATACCCATCGGTGGTAAGTCTGTGTTTGCGGCTGGTGAAACATTCTCATCCCAAATGAAAAATTTAATCGATAAGTTGAAGAGCGAGCACAGGAAGAATAGGAGCGATGTGCATTTACCACAGGTCTATGATAGTCTAGAAGAGTTACTCGGTCAAGCTGATTTGACATTAAGAAATAATGTTGAGTCTAGTGGTAAATCCCAAACTTCATATCTTTCGCAGCGCGATTTTTTCAACAATCAGTTTTCCCAGTTAGTAAGTGAAGGTTTTGAGAAGTTATTGAACCTCGATCACCTTGAACTTGGCTACATGAGTGGCGGTTTGTTAGTTGTACCGATTGCATCGCAAACTTTGGAGGAAACCTATATTATGCCTCTAGCAAAGATAGCCCAAAATGTTAACAGTGAACTTTGGCATAATATGCAGATAATTAGTTATGGTAGTGCTTATTCAGAGAGTTTGCAATTTGCGATTAAAGATGCGATGGAGTTAGTAAAAGAACTGACAAACTCTGTTGACAAAACACAAAGATTTGAGCAAAGCAGCCAGCGAAAGGATCGGTATTATGCCTTGCCATTGTTTGCATTTATTGCTGGGGAAGTATTCAGCGAATATTTTGCTAGCAACCCGGAAGAACAGAAATATCAAGATTTTAGAAATATCTTGACTCAATATATTCAGGCGCTGTATCCTGTTGGTAATGTTTTGCCTATAGGAGATAAATATCAAGATTTCCCGTTTGTTGTGTTTAGAAGTTACAGTTTAGAACAGATTAGGGAAAAGATATTTACTGATAAGTACCTTTTGAGTTCCAATGAGTTGAATGTACTCAATTTGGTTTTGTCTAAGGAAATGTGAATTAGGGGGTGACAGGGTGAACGTTTTAAGATTGGATGAGAGCGATTTAGTAACGGTAGATTATAGCGATTTGCTGGACAAAATTTTAGAAGTTTTGCAGGGGAAAAACCCATTTAGCGTTTCGGTTGATCGCAGACGTTTACTAATAGATATTGACACGGTAGCCGATGGAGTAGCAAGTTGCAAAGAAGTACAGAATCCTTTGGGTTCTTGTGAAATTAAAGCAGATTCTGCTACGGTGAATTTTCTGCCGGAAGTTGAGGTTCGCTTTCGCAGTCAAGTTAGGGAAATTCAAGCTTGTTTGCGCCAGCAATTAGAATCTGCTGTGGGAAATAGTATTACAATTGACAAATTTGTAGTTAGTTTGATTAGTCCGCTAGAGTCTTTTAAAGGTAAGGGAAGTGAGTTAGGTTTTAAGTATGATTTTGGTAAATGCTATGATAATTTGCAGAAACAGAAGCTGAGCTTGGAATGCTTGGATTCTGGTGTTGATTCACTTTTAAAGTTTCATAAAGTAACTATTATCGTCCGTAATGCAGATATTTTTCAGGAAGAGTTGAAAGCAGGTTTAAAGAATTATATTGCTGAAAATACTGATAATAAAGACGATCGGGAAGAACTTAATTCCCTGCTTGATGAAATGGTGGAAAATCAAACTTCTGATTTTCACCGTCTGGTGCGAGTTGTGGATCGGGAAACTCTGGGACAATTGAAGAAAGAAGCGAAAATTACTTACTTAGAATATCTTTTAGAAAATATCGATTCAACTACCGAAAATGTGCGCGGTTTAATTTATTTGCAAGATTTGATTCGCCGTCTGAGGTTAATAGAAGCATATATCGGCGATATTAATAAACCTGACGGCGATTACTTGGTTAGTTATCAGGGAACTCAGGTCAATTACAGAGATATGTTTTCGCGATCGGAAGCTTTCGATTATTTGCCGATCGTTCCGATTATAGCAGGTAGTCTGGGAGAGACTACGGATGATGCTGGGGGCGATCGCCAATTTATTTTTGGGCTCAAACTCAAGTTTGGCAATCCTGTTCAATCGCGTGGAGGCGATCGCGTATTCGACTACTATCTTAATTTGTTAAATCCCGACAGCGAGGAACATCTCGCCGCCTTGGAGGAACCAGCTAATCATGAAACTTTCTTCCGCAAGGCATTAAAAATAGCATTTTTGTATTATTTCGTGTTTGCCTCTCGCAGCAATCCACTAGCACCAAATTACGACACTGACTCTGAACTTAATTATAATCCGATCGCAGGATTTGAGAAAAATGTAGTTTCTATATTGCAGGGTTCTGATGAAGATGCTAAAAAAGAACTTTTTCGCAATTTTATCCAAGGATTTGAGAAGTTTAATATCGCTCATAAAATCAACTCTCTCAAGCAATTGCTGCAAAAATCTATCTTAGATCAAACTATTTTACCACCTAGAACAGAACCGCGACAGATTCTGATTAAAAGAGGTCTACTTGAAAATATCGATCGCACTTTGACAACCGGCAAATTTTTCAAAGAGGTTGTGGGGCGCAATCCCAAGGAAACACTTCAGTATATTTCGGTGGGAAAGCCGAATCTCAGCATAAGAGCAATTTGTCAATTGCCTCTGAATATTACTATTGAAGATGTTCGTTATTTTCCAACTGATGAATCTCAAAGTTTTAGCATGGAATACAATATCAAAGGTATGCAGGCTTTACCAGTAGTTTGGGTTCCTAAAACCGATCGCTCTAAAGGGGTTTTTTATAAAAATTTTCCGAATAAATCCGTTGTATTTCCCTACGACAACCGACGCTTAGATAACCAGAAAGGCTTGAAACCACAAGCAGCTTTTGTTTATAAGTTTGCCGTGGCGCTGATGTCGTATATTTGCCTGCAAATTTTGTTAGATAAATTACCAAATAATTTATTTGTCCCGATGATAAGACTTCATGAAGGCTACCACGAGAATCCTTCGCCTTCAGAAAAGTTTATGGGACATTTCTCTAAAACATTATGTCATATTTTGAGCGAAAAACACCGATCGAACTCCAAGGGATTCCGCATCATTGGAACTCCGAGTGGTTTGACAATCCGAAACGGTTTGAGTTCACTGTATTCAATACTGCCTAAAAAGTTTCGATTTAACAATGTACAGTTATCTCCTGAGTTGGATAATTTAGCGATTATTACGGTATCTACCAGGGATAGCGATGTCAGAAAGAATAGGGGGAATTGTGCTGACAGAAAAGCCTGTTTGTTTGGCGAAGTCACCGGAATTAGGCGTCAAGAAGATGATACTATTCAGGTGGGAATGCTGAAAACTTTTTCGGAAAACTACAGTCTTCAGCATCTTTATACTCAGCCGTCAATTCTCGGAGATATTGTCACCCAGTTGTACAATCGAGGCTATCGAAATTTTCTATATATCTCGCAAGCACCTTATATGAGTACGCTGCATATTACTCAAAATGATGAAGATGATAAATTGTTTTTTATGTCGAAAGATATCATCAGAATTTTGAAAGGAGAACGGGAAGATATTAGAATTTACCCGGTATTTTTTGATAAATACTACGTCCACAGTCCCAAACAGCATAGAGGAGAATCTTTTTATATTCAAGATACAACGCAGCTTACCAGCTTGTTTGCAGATACGAGCAAGCAAGCGGCTGTGTTTTTTAATTTGTTTAACGGGATTAAAGTGGAGCAAGGTGAGAAGAACTTTTACAATGGAGTGATTTCCTATTCGACGCTATTGAATATTTATGAGGGAATTCTCGATGACCAAAATATTCGTCAAGGTTTGATTTATGATGGTATGATCAAAGATACTTTGCTGCATTATCTCACAATTTTTCACTTTTCACGGTACAAAGCTCGCCAAAAAATCAGTCTTAAGCTAGATCCGTTCGATCGCATTATTGGCGATAATTCAGTTGGTGCTTTATCTGAATTAAGTCACGCGGGTGGAAGTGCTACTTTTAATGCGCTGGCTTTTTTGAATAAGGTAAGAGAAGTATTGAGCGTAACTGAGACTGTATAATAACCAAAAAGCAACAAAACTCACTTAAACAAATATGACAGTCAAAGTAGGAGACATCGCACCGGATTTCACCTTAACTTCGCAAACTGGCTCATCAGTCAGCCTCAAAGATTTTCGGGGTCAAAAAAATGTTATCGTTTACTTCTATCCCAAAGACGACACACCCGGATGTACAGCGGAAGCTTGTGCTTTTCGTGATAGTTATGAAGTTTTCAAAGACGCAGGTGCAGAAGTAATTGGGATTAGCGATGATTCCCAGCAGTCTCACCAGAAATTCGCTACTAAATATCAGTTACCTTTTACGTTGTTGAGCGATACTGGTAACAAAGTTCGGCAATTATATGGCGTTCCTGCTACACTATGGATTATGCCCGGTCGAGTAACTTATGTGATTGATAAACAAGGTGTTGTCAAGCATATTTTTGACTCGATGTTGGATTTTAAGGCCCACGTTGCAGAGTCTCTCAAAACTTTGGAAGGTATTAAAAGTTAGATATGATTGGATCGGAATGATTTAACCGCAGAGAGCGCAGAGAACACAGAGGAAGAGAAGAGGTAGAGTAAGACAAAGAGAGGAGTTGAGTCCTCTCTTTGGTGATAGCAATTATCTAACCTTTCGCAGCGCCTGACTTTTCCGGTGCAGCGTTGTGGGCAGTTTTGCCATTTTTACCATTAGTATGACCGTTGGCATTCCGAGGCTGGATTACTCCATAGCCACCGTGACTCTTGCGTTCGTAGAGCACGTTGATTTCGTTAGTTTCGGCATTGCGGAACATATAAAAATCGTGGTCGATAATCTGCAATTGTTCTAAAGCTTCTTGCACAGTCATCGGAGGCATGGCAAAATACTTAGTCCGTACCACCTCGGCTGGAAGTTCGGGAGTGCGATCGCCTATCAAATCCACAACAACAGGAAGTTCATCCACCACAGCTACGGTTTTAGCATTGGTAGTGGTTTTGTTGTCCTGACGTTTTTCCTTAAATTTCCGCAGTTGGCGAGCTATTTTGTCGGCAACCAAATCTATACTGGCATAAAGGCTTTCCGTACTTTCTTCAGCCCGAATTACGCTTCCATTAGCATAAATTGTCACCTCAGCAGTCTGCTTAGGATTAATCCTGGGGTTACGAGCCACCGACAGATGTATGTCCACTTCTGTAGTCAAACTTTGAAAATGGCTAACCGCCTTTTCCACTTTTTGATTGACGTACTCGCGAATCGCATCGGTGATTTCTATATTTTTACCCTGGATAACAAGCTTCATAGAGCTCCCTCCCTTCTCTAACGTGGGTATAGTTTATACAATAGCACTTTGTATTCTACAAAACACTCATCTTGAAAATCTTTTTAATCTGTTGACAATTCTTAATTTTAACTAGGTAAATTTTCAGTAAAAACACTCTTGATTTTTTTCATGATTTTCCCTTCTTTTCCTCAACATCTACATTCTCAATCCTGCTTGCTCCTTGACTGGGGACAAGTACCCTACTCCCAAGCTTGGGAAGCTCAGCAACAACTGGTGCAAGAGCGTCGCGATAATCCAGATTTGCCGGATGTGCTGATTTTGCTGGAACATCCGCCTGTGTACACCTTGGGACAGGGGGCGAAATTGGAATTTCTGAAATTTGACGGCGAAACTACGCCGGAATTGCACCGAGTCGAGCGAGGCGGTGAGGTGACTTACCATTGTCCAGGTCAGTTGGTGGGCTATCCGATTTTGAATTTGCGCCGTCACCAGCAGGATTTGCACTGGTATTTGCGACAGTTGGAGGAGGTGCTGCTGAGGGTGCTGGCTGTTTTGGGGCTTTCGGGGGCGCGGGTGCCGGGGATGACTGGGGTTTGGGTTGATGGGTGCAAAGTAGCTGCGATCGGGATTAAGGTTAGTCGCTGGATTACTATGCACGGTTTTGCTTTAAATGTTTGCCCGGATTTGGCTGGTTTTGGGCAAATTGTACCTTGCGGGATTCCCGATCGACCTGTGGGGAGTTTGGAGCAGTTTATTCCTGGAATTGAGGTCGATCGCGTTCGGGCGATCGTGGTGGCGGAGTTTGCAGAAGTATTTGGGGTGGAATTTATGCCAGATGTCTAATATATTTAAATCAAAAACCCTCGTCAGTCTCAACTTGAGACACTGAGTTACGCCTTGTTCTTAAGGATGAAAAAATAGAAATCATGGCAAATTGCGCTTTGGGTCGTCATGCGGTAGTCATTGGCGGAAGCATAGCCGGACTCCTAACAGCTAGGGTTTTGACTGATTATTTTGAACAGGTGACAATCATTGAACGAGACCGCTTCCCTCTTCAACCAGAACCTCGCAGGGGCATTCCTCAAGGCACTCAACTTCATCTGTTGCTAAGCCGAGGTCGTCAAATCATCGAAGATTTGTTTCCAGGCTTAGAAGCAGAATTAATCGCTCAAGGAGCCGTAACGCTGGATATGGGAAGCGATGTGAAATGGCTCAACCCTTTTGGCTGGAATACTCGTTTCCCCTCTGGATTTACAGTGCTGTCTTTTAGCCGCCACATTTTGGATTGGTTAATTTACCGTAGATTAGCACGAGTAAGTCACCTTCATTTCCAGGAGGAAGCTTATGTAACTCAACTCATTTCCACTCCTGATGGAACTAGCATTGCAGGAGTGAGATTCCGCCAACGTCAGCAAAACGGAGAGACTCAAGAGCAAACCTTGCTCGCTGATTTTGTGGTGGATGCCAGTGGCTATAGTTCACAAGCCCCCAAATGGTTGAAAGCATTGGGCTATGAGGTGCCAAAGGAAACAGTGATTACAGCGGGCATGGGATATACCGGTCGCACATATGAGATTCCCGCAGGATTTCAATCCGATTGGAAAGCCGTTTATCTGCAAGCCTCTCCACCCGAACGCACTTCGATGGCTGTCCTGTTCCCCATTGAAAATAACTGTTGGATTCTGGGGTTCTGTGGCACTTTACCCCACCGCCCCTCAAAAGATGAAGCTGCCCTTTTGGATGCGATCGATCACTTACCCAGCCCGATGATTTACAACGCTATTAAGCACGCAAAACCTTCTACACCGATTGAAATTTACCATTCTCCAGGCAATCGGTTATGCCACTACGAAACTCTGAAGCGACAGCCCGAACGCTTTGTGGTTTTAGGAGATGCTGTTTGTTCCTTCACACCCATTTATGCTCAAGGCATGACTGTAGTCGCATTGGGAGTCAAGGCCTTAGAGGCGTGCTTGGCAAAAATTGCCCGACAGCCCTCACCTAGCCTCACTGGATTAGCAAAAACATTTCAGAAACAACTGGCAAAAATTAATGCTGAACCTTGGATTACCGCTACGAGTCAAGATGCTAAATACCCTACCATTCAAGGTATCACCAAGGCTCATAGTGTCCCGGAAAAGTTGATGGGATGGTACATGAACCAAGTCATTCATTTAACTGTGCGCGATCCTCAAACTACACTCAGTTTTTTTCAAGTTTTGCATATGCTCAAATCTACTACCACACTATTTCAACCTCGCATTCTGTTGCAGGTATTAAAGCAGGTACTGGCGAATCAATCGAAACCACATCAACCAAAGACGTGATTGATTGCGCTAGGAACCTGGAATATCCTGTATTGGTCAATTCTGCGTAAAAGTTTGCAGTTGAAGCCAAAGGTTTGATATCAAGTTCGGTAGCATCTGAATTATTAAGACCTCTATTTTATCCCTCTGTGTCCTCTGTGTTCTCTGCGGTTAAATCATTCCGATGCAACCAGAAACGATATAACTGAGAGAATTAGCGATCTAATACCGGATCGGGGGCTTCTCTAACCTGAGACAGAAGCAAGACAGATGTAGAAATACGTCCTAAGAGTTTTGCGATCGCCCTTAGTGTTAGGTAGGATTCTTGTTAGTTAATCGCACTCCTCTCAGGAGAAAAAATTTATGGCAGATATGTCCGGTCAAGACCCCTCGGAAATTAAAATGGCGACGGTTGATGAAGAACAAAAAGGCGCCACGTTTAGCGGTACGGTCATCCTTGCTATCGATGTCGAGGGTGGGGAAGTCGTTTTCTTCAGAGACTTTTTGATTGAAGATTATCAAGGCGAACTGACCGCTTATCTCGCAACAGATGGCAATATATCGAAAAGCATTGATTTAGGCGAACTTAAGCATAAAAGCCACACCTTTAAGCTGCCAATTCCGCTGGGGACAGATACATCACCCTACAATACAGTCGTGCTGCGCGACGAAAAAAGCAAGAAAAAAGTTCTGACTATCAAGCTGTAAAAATTGTATATCTACCAGTAGACTCTATAGGTCTGGATTAAGGGATATCCGTTTCGCTACCGCAGTCTAACCTGGGTGCATCCCAATGTTGGAGGGGCTCTCGCATTACGGCAGATAGTTTATTGGTTATAAGCAGAGACTTACTGCCGTAATGCTTCTCCCCTACGGATATATTTGCAAAAATGGGATGCTCCCTCTCACCTGAAGTCCGATCGCCCTTAAATTAAAATGCGTCACTGGATCTATCGGCCGATAGATCCAGTGACGCACTTTATTTCTTAAAACGGAATTGGATCGTAATCGGGATTGTCAGCTTCGTTAGAGGAACCCGACGAGCGATCAGACTCAGAATTTGGAGACTGATGGGAGTTCCAATCAGAGCTAGAAGTGCGATTAGCAGGTCCAGGAGCGTTGCTAGAACTGCGGTTTCGCGAGCCTAAAGGTACCACATTGCTAGGCACGGTCTGAGGCGCGCTGTCACGAATTTGAGCTGGTTCCGGGGCGGTTCTAGGGGCGAGATCCGAGTTCATCGCATTCGCACCGAGACTGTAAATTTTTTGAGCTGTCAGTTCGGCTCGCTTTTCTTTGATACCATCTCTTTCCATTGTATTCATGTTGAGTCGGCCTTCAATAATCACGCGATCGCCTTCATGATATTTTTCATGGATTTCCACGGCAAAATTTCCCCATCCTATCACCTTCAAACGTTCGGGCGGATCTTCAGGTTTTGGACCGGGAAACTGCACCAGCATTTCAGCGATCTGAAGTTGATTTTCAGCAGTAAAACGGAGTTGTGGTTCTTGAATTATTTCCACCAACAAAATGCAGCTATTCATAACTTAATTGGGAATTGGGAATTGGGAATTGGGAATTGGGAATTGGAGATTGGGAATTGGGAATTGGAGATTGGGAATTGGGCATTGGGCATTGACTTTCAAGTAAACAGGTAAAATTTAAAATAACGCATTTTATCTTTTCACTTTTGCATTACCAATTCCCCATTACCAATTACCAATTCCCCATTACCCATTACCAAATTTATCTTGGCGCACAGCAGCCTCAGTTTGGCTAACAAAATCCTGAACTAGACTGCGGTATTCCTTCAAAGTTTCAGATACCCAATCTCGGTCTTCACTGTTAGCAAAAATATGGACTGTAGGTTCGCTAGCATCGGGCAAAACTAATACCCAATTGTCATCGCTGGAGTTAAAAACTTTTACTCCATCTACTAATTCTAAACTATCTGGCGAATGAGTTTCTACTAAATATCGCATCAGGGAACCCTTGATAGTCCAAGGACAGCGGACACTATAACTGCGATGTGTGACGCGAGGAAGTTCCGCCTTAATCTGTCCTAGCGATCGCTCCTGAATCGTCATCATTTCTATCACTTTAGCAATACAGAACATTCCGTCAAATCCAGGATGCAATTGTGGGAAAATAAAACCCATATTCCCACTGCCGCCCAAAACCACATTGGGATTCCTGTTAGCAGCTTCCATCAAAGCAGTGGGATTCGCTTTAGTGCGGATTACTTTACTTTGATAGCGACGGGCGATCGCCTCTACCGCAGAAGAAGCATTGACCGGTACTACCACTGTACCTTTTGGATGAGAAGTCAGCATCAAATTTACCATCAACGCCGTCAACATTTCCCCACGAATCGCTATCCCAGACTCATCTACCAAAATTAACTGTTCGCCATTGGCCGAAACCTGCACCCCAAAATTAGCACTGAGAGCTTTCACCACCCGGCCGAGTTGGTCAAGCAAATATTCCCGTTCCCCATTGCTCAGAGAGGTTTGTTTAAGACTGGCATTAAGTACCACCGCATCGCAACCAAATTTGGCGAGCATTTGTGGCAAAATTGCCCCCGAAACTGCATAGACGTAATCGATAACTACCTTAGAATTACTGTAACGAATGGCTTCTACATTCATTTGTCGCTCAAAGGTGCGGGAGTAAACCTCCAGAGATTGGTTAAAGTACGACATCTCCCCAATTTCCGGAATCAGAGCCCGCCGTAAATCTTCCTTAAAGTAAGCACCCTCGATTTTCTTCTCCGCCGCTTTGGTAATATTGATGCCTTTGGTATCGAAAAATTCAATTAAAATGTGGTCCGATCGATCGGGCGAAATCCGAACATGAATCCCACCAGCCACTGACAGAGTACATGAAACCGTGCGCGCGATCGGAATTGCCGTGGATTCCAAATTTACCACACTAATTCCCACCGACATTAAACCAGCAATCAAAGACCTCGAAACCATCCGGGAAATGCTCCGCTGATCGCGAGACACCGATACCGAAGAACCTGGTTTCAAAGTAGAACCATAAGCAGCGCCCAATTTCACCGCAAATTCCGGGGTAATATCTACATTGGCTAGTCCTTGAACCCCCCGTTGACCAAATAAATTCCGCTTAGCTTGTTCTCCCCAAATTAAATTGCTATTTAACAAAGCCCCCGATTCAATATTTTTACTAGGCCAGACGCGGACGCTCGGCCCCACTTGGGCTTCTTCTCCGACTATGGACATAGAACCGACCACAGCCCCTTCCAATACGTGAGCCCGCCTGTCTACGCGACTGCTCCTGCAAATCACACAAGCCCTGAGATGAGCATCTTCGCCGATAATTGCTCCGTTCCACAAGATGGGACGCTTGAGGTTGGCATCGGCCCCCACAGTTACGTTATCTCCAATCACTGAACCCGCTTGAATTTTGACTCTGGCTCCGATGCGACAATTGCTGCCGATCATAGTGGGTACTTCCACGATCGCACTATCGTCAATAAAAGTATTCTGACCTACCCACAATCCCGATCGCACTTGGTCGTAGTAGCTCAAATCCAATTTCACCTTTCCCCACAGCGCATCATACTGAGCTTCCCGGTAGACATCTAACTGGCCGACATCGCACCAGTAACCTTCAGCGATGTAACCGTACATCGGCTCACCTTTTTCCAGCAACAGCGGAAACAAGTCTTTCGAGAAATCAGATTCCACATCCACCGGCAGGTAATCCAAGACATCCGGCTCTAAAATGTAAGTGCCGGTATTCACAGTATCGGAGAAAATTTCGCTACTCGAAGGCTTTTCCAGAAAGCGATTGATCCGGTGATTTTCGTCAGTAATCACCACTCCGAATTCCATCGGGTTAGGAACGCGAGTTAAAATTAAGGTAGCTTTGGATTTCTGGCTGCGGTGAAATTGCACAGCAGCCGTCAAGTCTAAATCTGTGATACTATCGCCACTAATCACGATAAAAGTGCGATCGAGCAATTCGGCAATATTTTTGACACAGCCTGCGGTACCCAGTGGCTGGTCTTCTTCCACAGCATAAGTCATTTGTACGCCAAATTCACTGCCATCACCAAAGTATTCGCGCATCACATCAGGAAGATAGTGCAGCGTCGCAATAATTTCCGTAATCTGATGTCTTTTTAGCAAATTGATAATGTGTTGTGCGATCGGGCGATTAAGAATAGGCACCATCGGTTTTGGCAAATCGCACGTCAGAGGTCTCAGCCTCGTTCCCGACCCCCCAGCCATCAGCACTGCACGCATAAAATCCTCCTTGCTTAAAAAGCACTCCTGGTCATTTTTAACTCAAAAATCTCAAACTTAAAATTGTTGGGTCAGCCCTCAGCTATCACGTCTTAATTAATTATCCGTGAGTCTGCTACATCAGATTGACATCAACCTGATTTCTGTACGGATATTTGAAACTTTAGCGTGTACCTTCCCCAGCTTTTTAACCCCTTTGGTAGGATTATATAACATTTAACCTTTTTACGAGCTTTTCAAACCTCCCTCATTACAGTATTTACCCAGTTAGAAGCCAGCCGTACTGTATCAGAAACTTTACAAAAAGCTCTGACTTGTTTGTTATTTGCAATCAACACAATCTTGGATATTAGTATCCTTATATACTAATTAAACTACTTAATTATTATTTTTATAATTGATGAATGATGTAATTCTTTTGATATCTACAAGATAGAAGCGCCAAGCACTTACAACTGTGGAAGTTGCGGTCATGCGATGGACAGGGATTTGAACGCAGCAATTAATTTAAGCCAGTGCGGTCTTGGGGTTTCCCCAATAGGAGCAACTAGCGTATCGCGGTTGGCTAAACCGTGAAAGCTTGCCCAGGGATGGCCGCTCCCATGCTCCCGATGAAGCAAGAAGCAAATGTCTAGACTTGTGTAGTATTTGTATAGCAGATGTGTTAAATTGTGGTAAAGCCGTCCTCACAGGACGGGGTTTCAAACCCATTTTGTTGATGAGTAACTTAATTAGCTTGGCATTACTGATCGCTTACGGTGCAGGTATTTGGAAATTTTGGAATGGTTTCGATCGCACTAACTTCGACAGAAGTTTTTCAAATCGCCTGAAGCTAGCCCTGCTATGGCCAGCCTTAATTTTTAATAAGCCCTATCGCCAAAACTTTACAAAAGCCCTCAAAGCCTCCAAAAGGTGAGAGACGGCCCAACCAGAAGGTAGGGAGATTCTAATTCATGGTCAATCGCGGCCTTTGTATCGCGACAAATCTCTATCCAAGAGTGTAATTCAAGAATGTCTAAAAAGTCCGATCGCCTTGCCACCAGTCCAGATCAAACTTGGTTTACTAAGGACAAATCAGAGGGCTGGCCACTTTTACTCTCCCCAGTTGCTTCCCGGTTCGATCGCGAATACCGAGGAGAACCCTTCCCTTTCCCCGAAGAAGTCGAAGCCATGCCTATTTTTCGGGAATCCATCGCCGGCACCCTCCAAGCCAAAACAGTTTCTCCCTTTTGGCAAATTGCCAAACCCCAAAAAAATCAACGCTGTTTAGATATAGGCTGCGGAGTCAGCTTTCTGATCTACCCTTGGCGCGATTGGGAAGCCTTTTTTTACGGCCAAGAAATCAGCAGCGCCGCACGAGATGCCTTAAACGCCCGCGGCCCTCAACTCAATTCTAAACTATTTAAAGGCGTAGAACTTGCCCCCGCTCATCGCCTAAATTACGAAGAGGATCAATTCGATTTGTGCATCGCCACCGGCTTTAGTTGCTATTTTCCCAAAGACTATTGGGCTATTGTCATGGGAGAAGTCAAGCGAGTATTAAAACCGGGAGCTCACTTCGTGTTTGATGTCCTCAACCCTAATGCTCCCTTAGCAGAAGATTGGGCAATTTTAGAAACCTATCGAGCAGGTGAAGTATTTTTAGAAGCAATTGAAGATTGGGAAAAACTGATTAAAGCCGCCGGTGCAAAGATAGTAAAAAAGCAAAGTGGCGATTTATTTCAAATGTATAAAGTGCAATACAATTGAGCCAGTCCAGGAGGCAAATGCGATCGGTAATAGTCAAAATCAGCTATTTCCCTCACCGATTTTCAGCATGAGAAACTAACCATCCCCGCCCCCCAACTAAGGAGAAGCAGCAGGAGATGGAGATGCTGTCGGCGACGCTTCCGTAGTCGGCGACGCTTCCGCCCCAGGAGAAGCAGCAGGAGAAGCAGCAGGAGATGGAGATGCTGTCGGCGACGCTTCCGTAGTCGGAGAAACAACAGGTTCAGGAATCGGCGACTCTGTAGGCACTGGCTGCGGTTCAGGAATCGGTGACTCTGTAGGCACTGGCTCAGGTTCAGGTAACACTAAGTCTCTAGCCCCTGGTTTCAGTTGAGGAGAAGCAGACGGAGATACCGATGGCTTCGCTTCTGGTTTTGGTTGAGGTGAAGGCGATGGTTTAGCCGTTGACTGGGGTTGAGGAGAAGGCAATGGCTTGACTGCTGGTTTGGGTTTGCTGGAGTCCCGTGGAGGCTTCTCAAACTGCGGCTTCACTCCCCCTGGACTTGGGGGCACCGCTGCGGGAGCTGGGGAGGGCAATGGTCCCGTTGCTGGGGTTGCCGAGGGAGTTACAGGAATACCACTGCAAACCTTTTCATCATATTTAAATGCCACAGCCAATTGATAAAGCTTGTGCGTGCTGGCTGGTGGAAGTATGAATTGAGGGTTAATAATCGCAAATTTAGCAGCATCGTCGAGAATATTGGAACCCGTCAGGGCAATGGTTTGAGGTTCTGCCCTCAGCAGCCCTTGGGGATTGACAACTGCACCAAATACTGCTTTCCCTTCCAGTTTTTGCGAGCAAGCTGTTTTAGGATAAGGGACATTCACAGGCGTCGGTCCAGTCATTTCCAAGTCAGGATAAGCCTTTTTGAATCTTTCAAACAAGGCAATATATGTAGTTGCAGCAGCCAGATTTCTGTCGGAATCCTTGGATGAGTTTTGTCCGGGATTTCCCTGTTGTTCTAACTGTTTTTGTTGCTGCTCAAATTGTTGCCTCCTAGCTCTTTCTTCTGGACTTTCTGTGATTTGATTTTCTTGATTTGGATCTTGTTGAGTAGATTGTGGTGAGTTACCAGACTCCGAATTTGTACCTGTAATTGGGAATTGCGGGGTATATACTACAGCTCCATCTGGAAACAGTGGCAGTCTACCCTGAGCATTTCGCAATTTTTCCAGAGACTCCCCTTCATCCACCTGGCTTCCGGGAGGCTGGGGGGTCTGGGTGTCCGATGGTGGTGGAGGCGGAGTAATCGGAGAGAAATTACCGGGGGATGGGGGGGGGATGAGATTGGTGGGCGGCTGTGGCGGTATGATGGCTACGGGTGTTTGAGGAGCGGGATTTTGGATAGTGGGAGATGGAGCTTTCGGAGGTATGGGAGGAGTTAAGGAAGGGAGAGGAGATGGAGGCGCAGGGGCAAAGAATCCCGGAGGTGGCATTCCCGGTGGGAGGGCTGGTAAGTTAATGGGGTTCGGGGCTGGCGGCAGAGGCGGGGTGATGTTGCGTGGTAGGGGAACTGGTGCGACGAGGGAAAATGGTGTCTTCGCCTTGGATGCGAGTGGGGGTATGCTTTGGGGCAGTCGTCCTACCTCTGCTGGAGTTAGCTCTACGAACCCAACCGAACCGGGTAAGTTTTTTGATGAATTGCCACCATAAATTAGATTTGAGATCCGAGGCGCGTTAACTCCGAGCACTCCATGAAGACCTATAGAAGCTAGGGCTGCCCACCAAAATGGCTGGCGCAGCGGTTCTGAGAGGGTATTGACTAGGGAGAAAGAGTCATTCATGACAACTGGGAATTGGTTATGGGTTATGGGTTATGGTTTAACGCTATTTTTTTATGGGAGCAGGTAAAAAATAAAAATTTAGGAATTCAAAACCGTAATTATAGCACTAAGTAGAAGGAAGAAGGCCCTTCTTCCCTCTACTTACCACCGATATCGATGAGTCTTAAAAGGTGCTCCCTCAATACTGAGCAAATCGATGGGATAAATGGGAGCACCACTGGCCATATATTGAAAAATTTCCCGAACTTCCTCACCCCGCAGGGACAACTGGTCTAATTCCTTCAGAGAATACCAGCCAGCGCACAAAGTATGCTCGTCCGGCTTGCTCTTGGGAGGCGTTTTGTCTTCGGGACGAGCCACAAAAATCACCCTCAAACGGACATTCCCTCTAGGCATCACTGTATGTTCTACCCTGAGAATGCCCTCAATAATCACAGAAACGCCCGCTTCCTCGACCGTGTTACGCATAGCGGCCTCGAACAATGTCTCTCCTTGTTCCACTCGTCCTGCCGGGAGATACCACTGCTGATCGTACTTGCGCTCTTGTACCAATAGAAAACGGTTTTCTAAGTGAACGACAACTAGGGTAAAATACCAGGTAGAAATAGGCTCGCGAGCCATAGCAGTAGATGTTCCCCAAGCAAAAGGTTTAACCAGCCACACATAAATGAGGCACTGTTAGCAAACAAATTAGCAGCCTAAATGGTTCTTCCGCAAGGGTTTTTGAACTCAAGAGGTTAATTTTAGCACTTTAGTCAGAATTTCCATCTCAAATCTAAAATTGAGACAGTGCCACAGTGCCACGGAGCCTGGGGGAAGTTTAGCATTGGCCCCCCTTACCAGGCAAGTGCTAGGGTTTGCCGGAGACTTCCCCGCTTTCGGGAAATATTTAGAGGACTAAGTAAGTCCACTTAATTAAACGTAAGATACAGGTGGCTAAAAAGCTTGCTGTATGAGCATTCTTCACATCGATCTTCTTCCTTCTACTTATCTCGAAACTGGCGGTTGTAAAATTTCCGTTGGTTTCTCGATGATAGCTTCCTCCACAATCGGCTCTAAAACAGGAGAAGGAATCGGCACTTCTTCAACTACCGGATGCTTTTCCAAAGTTAAGCGAGACTGAGATGAACCAGACAATCTTTTTAACAATTTCGGTGTGGGATCGTGTAACAAATAAATAATTCGATCGCCTGCTTGCCAAATCTGCGCCGCCGACACTACCTGCAAATATCCCTGTCTTTCCAATAACAGCGGCACTAACTCACCGGCCCGAATTAGAGCCTGCAAGTGAGCTAACTGAAACTCCAATCCAGTAGTTTTTAACTCCGTTTCTCCCAATTTTACCTCTTTGTCGTTCAAATATTCGTTCCAATCCTTCAAGGACAAATCGGACACAAAGGCTTGATTTATTTTGGGATTATTTACAGCACTGTTAGCTTGCGGATCTTTGGGGAAAATTGCCAAAACCCTTGGTGGTGCAAACTCTTCTGCTGCTCTTTGAGCTAACACTAAGTTTACCTCACCGTTGTTGGTCATTGCCAAAAAAGTTCCCATCGATTCCAGTCCGGCGGCTTCCAAAACACTGTGATCCAGGGCACTGCTCAAAAAAACGCGCAAACCTTCCCGTTCTGCTTGTTGACAAGCTTCCGGGTTGGTGTCTATAATTGCTACAGATTCGCCGCGTTCTTGAAATAACCGAGCAATCAATCTACTCAAAGAATTTGACCCAACAATGGCAGCACCGGTGGCGGATTTCGAGGTGACTCCTAATATTTGAGCCATAGCTCCGGCGGTTAGTCCTTGTAGGAAAACTGTCATCATAATTGTCAGAAATACCAAGGCTTTAATGGAGTCGCCACCGTTGATTCCCCGCTGGGTTAGCAAAATGGCAAATAAAGATGCGATCGAAGCTGAGACAATTCCCCTAGGCGCTACCCAACAAGCAAATAATTTTTGTCGCCAATTGAGCCCACTGTTGAGGGTGCACAACCAAATGTTAATCGGTCGCACTACCCACATTAATGCTAAAACTGTGAACACACTGCCCCAACCAAGCGCAACTACACTAGCGAGGGATAAATCTGCCGCCAGCAACACGAACAGCACTGAAATAGCAAGGACTGTGAGTTGACCTTTAAACCTCCTCAGCAGCCTTTCTTCGGGAACAGAAGCTGCTCTGAGGACTATACCGGAGAGTACCGTTGCCATTAATCCCGATTCGCTCCGCAGTTCCTCTGCTAATCCGAAGAATCCCCATAAGCCCGCTAATACTACTAGGTTTTTGAGGTCTTCTGAGAGAAAATTCGATCGCTTGAGAATGAATCCTAGCAGCCAACCTCCCGCCACTCCGACGACAGCACCTACTCCCAGTCGCACCACTAAATCTCGGAACAAAACCAGCAAGTCTGCATTGCCGTTTAAAATAATATTCAGTACCAATACTGCCAGAATTGCCCCGACAGGATCGATTAAAACTCCTTCGGCTTCGAGCAAAGCGGCGACTTGTTTATCAACAGAAACCTGTTTGAGCAAAGGGCCGATGACCGTCGGACCGGTGACAACTACTAGAGAAGCATATAAAAAGGCGATCGGCCAAGGAAATTCTCCCAGCCAGTGGGCGGCCATTCCGCCACCGATGAGGGTAATTAAAGTGCCTACTGTAACTAAATTGCGGATACTGCCGGAAATTCGACCCAAATCTCGCAATTCCAAATTCAAGCCGCCTTCAAACAAAATTAATGCTACAGAAAGGGATACCATAACTTCCAAACCACTGCCGAGGAGATTTGGGTGTAGCAGTCCCAGACAGTCTGGCCCTGCTAAAATACCGAACAACAGCAAAAAGACGATCGCTGGAACTTTTAAGTAAGCTGCCAGAACTTGAGCGCTAATGCCACAGGTGACGGTCATGACCATCAACAGGGTGATGTTAAAGGGGATTTCCATAGATATAATTGTTGGAGGCTGCCCGCTCAGTTTTAAAAGTGCGATCGCGGGTGACTTGAGTACAGGTGCTATAGGTTGGCACTCATACAAACTCTACAGGAGCATGAATTTTCGGTTTTAGTTAAAGATGGTTGATAGGCGCTATAACCTTATCAGATAATTCTCAAGGTGTCAAAGATGGTAGTTCCCCCTAGCCTTGGCCCAAGACTCAACACACAAGGTAAAATATTTATTTTTCCTAACAGACGAATGCTTTGAGAATTCTGCATCCTCGGAAATTTTTCTTAAAAAAGCTTGGTGGTTTGTAGTTAAGCTACCAGAGTGGTGAAGATAATTTTTCTCTACTCTAATTTTTATTTTGTAATGTTTAAGTATGATATTAAGTGGAAAAATTTTGGTTTTATCAGGGAGATTTTGGCAGTGAACAGCGATCGAATTAAACCAGGTCCCGGTCAAGAATCAGTTTGGGATTACCCAAGGCCGCCTCGTCTGGAGGAATCTACCAAACACGTAAAGATAATTTTTAATGGTGTGACACTGGCGGACACCCACCGCGCTCAAAGGGTATTAGAGACAAGTCACCCTCCTTTTTACTATATCTCTCCCGAAGATATAGAAATGCAATATTTGCAAAAAACTTCGCGGGGTTCTTGGTGCGAGTGGAAAGGACAAGCAGGCTATTACACAGTGAAGGTGGGAGAAAAGGAAGCCGTGAATGCTGCTTGGTTTTATCCAAATCCCACCAATATCTTTGAGGCTATTAAGGATTATGTGGCTTTTTATCCAGGTTTGATGGATGCTTGTTATGTGGATGGAGAATTAGTGCAACCTCAAGAAGGCGTTTTTTATGGTGGCTGGATTACTAAAGATATTGTCGGCCCGTTTAAAGGAGGGCCAGGAACTTGGGGGTGGTAACAAGTTGAGTCAATTACCCACTACCAAGCGGAGTACCGCTAGGGTGGAGGTTTGTTTCTAGACTGCACCGCAATTGCGATCGGGTGCATCTCAATGAGTGCAAATATATTCCTAGGGGCGAAGCATCACCGCTGTAAATCTCTGGTTATCACTAATAAATTGTCTGCGGTCATGCTTCGCCTATGTAAAATCGGGATGCTCCCTTGCGATCGCCCTTGTACCATCTTAGCTTTCAAAAATTGCAGCAAATCCCAGTCTATTCAGACTCGCACCAAGCACGTTCAGCCGTCCAGTGTCTGTCTGACGATTCATAAATCCTCAACCCATCCAAACCCGCAGTTTTTATGATAGTCTGAATTTCATCCAGAGTAAAAGCCGCCTGTAGGGAATCTCTGAATAACTGCTTTTGATGCGCGTTGCAATCTCCCGCATACATCTCTACTAAATTATCCCTGATTGCTGGTGTTTCCGGCCGCAATAAATCCCGCAAAAATATTGCTCCTTTTGGTTTCAACACCCGCTTGACTTCCTGAAAAAATGGCAGCGGATCTGGCAAATGATGGATAATGCTATTGGAAATCACCATGTCAAAATAATTGTCAGGATAGGGCATGGCCTTGGCATCAATTAATTCAAGGGTAATTTGCGATCGCACTCCAGCCTTTTCCACATTTTCACCCGCGACTTTCAGCATATTTGCCGACAAATCGATGCCAGTCAAATGCCACTGGGGACGTATTGCACAAAGAGCAATGGGAATTCTCGCCGTACCAGTCCCCGCATCCAAAACGTTTCCAAAAACCGGGCCCAAGGCGGCCGCACCCATCGCAAAAGCAGAATTAACCTCAGTAAAGTCCATCGAATCGTATTCGATGGCCTCTTCCCAGGAATCCATAACCTCCGGTTCCAAAACTCGCTGCATCAAATTCATTATTTTATCTCTTCAATCCTGGCATTCAAACCATTAGCAGTGAGCATTTGTAATAACTCCTCAGCTTTTTCCTGTTCCCGAAAAGCACCTGCTTGCATGACGGCGCGCCCGTTAGAAAAAGTACGAAAAGCATCGGGAACCAGAGATTGCATCCTGGCTCTATCGCTCTGACTCTGAGCATCAACTACCACCCGATACCGAAAACCCAAAGCTAACGCTCGATCGAATGATGGCGCATTTTCCCCAGAATTAGGCAAAGAATTAGGCAAAGAATTACCCCCTAAAGCAGCGGGTACATAGCCACCCCTTCCCAGAGGAATGTTGCGACTCGGAACTGGTAATTTACCATCAGCAGGAACCGGAATCGCACTATCCAAGTTAGGTGGTAAAATTGGCGACGGCAGAGCAATTTCTGCAACGGAGCGAGAATCGGGAGTTGGGACTGGAATGGCGATCGCCGAAGGAGAGGCACTTGGGGGAGCCAACAGAGGCGACAACCGAGTTTGACCGGATGGCGATCGATTTGGGGCTGGACTCGCTGACAGCGACGACAGAGGCCTCTGGGGCGATCTTTGAACTCTCGGAGTTAAGGGAGCTGTGGTGTAAACAGGTAAAGAGCTATCTGGCCCACCGCTTCTGGGAGGTTGAGCAACGAACCCCAAATCATGGCCACCAATGGATAGAAGAGAGGTGAAAGTTCCCGCCACCTGAACTTGTCCCGTCGTGCGGTTGCTCAACAATTGATTGCCGTAAGCTTGAATGATTTGACCTTTGGCAGCATTATTTACATCATGCTGGCCGTTGTTGCGAATGACATTTCCCCCTGGTTCCGTCATGGTTCCTAAATCGGGGAGAGCACGGGCGATCGCCACAATCCCATCTCGCTGATTCCTCTCGATATAATTATGGCGGAGCACCGGTGTCGCCTCAGCTTGTACCACCACACCATCCTTGTTACGAGTAATCTGATTCCCGATTAACAAAGGAGAAGCTTTTTCCGCTACATTCACCCCAAATCCAGTGTTTTCAAAGACATTATCTCGAACTTCCGGCTGGGAAGTGCCATAAATGGTCATCCCATTAGCACCATTTTTCGAGAACAGATTCCCGCTAATCATCGGGCGAGAATTACCCACCACTGAAATTCCGTCGTGAGTGCTCCCAGAAAAAGTATTGTTAACCACCGTGGGAGAGCTCGATTCGATCCACAAAGCATAACCCCGATAGTTGGGATTCGTCACTGTCACCCCGCTGAGTCTGGCTCCCGATGCGCCTAAGATGGTGATATTTTGACCAGCCGAAGTGGGGCTGAGAAAGTCTCCTCCGCCTTTGATGACAATATTTTGACCGCGAGTGTTGGGGTTTCCTTGAACAATCACGTTAGGCTGGAGTATCAGCGGAAATTGTTCGCCGGTTTGGGCGCTGTAGGTACCGGGCGCTAGCAAAATTGCTGTGTTGGGCGGGGCGACGCTTAAGGCATAGGTAAGGGTTTTGAATGGATCTCGATCGCTCCCATTACCTGCTGTATCGCTTCCACCGGATGAGCTGACGTACAAGATGTTGATTTCACTCTGCTGCGCCTGAGCAATTATTTGTACTATGGGAGTTTCGGCTGCGATCGCAGACTGTTGAGTTTTGAACAATGAGACACTAGCAAAGAGCAACAACAGGCAAGAACTTAAGGCTTTGCTTGGCGATCGCTTTCCTGTATACCCGCTCTGTTTTGAGTAAATGAGCATAAAAAAACGTAATTTATTATCTTTGAGCCGAGTTTCGCATCCCGTGTTTCGTGTTGGGTTTTGCCGATCGAACTGTGAACTACCCTGCCTGTTTGGGTTTTTATCCCTTAATCTTTTTGGTTGCTCTGCTAACATCACGGATCTCCTCCGAAGTGTGGTCAGCAGTTTAACGATTCCACCATCATCAAGTTTGATCTATTATGCTTCGTTTTCTTCAAATTCAATAAAACTTAAAAATTAGTGGGAAAATGTAGCAGCTTGACTGCTGGATTAACGATCGAGGTGGTTCTATATGACGCAAAAACGAAACAGAACTTTACCGGCACAGCCCGCTCTGTGCCGGATTTTAGATGCAAATTTAGATCGCGCCCGCGAAGGATTGAGAATCATTGAAGAATGGTGTAGATTTGGTCTCAATAGCGCCGATTTAGCTGGCGAGTGTAAGCAACTGCGTCAGGAATTGGCTTTTTGGCACACCGCAGAATTACGCAGCGCTAGGGATACACCCGCAGATCCGGGTACGGAACTGACTCATCCGCAGGAAGAACAGCGATCAGGACTTCAGCAGCTATTGGAGGCGAATTTCTGCCGCGTGGAAGAAGCGCTACGGGTACTTGAAGAGTATGGCAAAGTTTACGATCCGAATATGGGCAAGGCTTTTAAGCAGATGCGCTATCGGGTTTATACTCTAGAAAGTGATTTGTTGGCTTATGGGCGCTACCAGCAGTTATTGCGATCGCAGTTATATCTGGTAACTTCGGGGAGAGACAATTTGTTAGGCGTAGTGGAAGCAGCTTTGCAAGGTGGACTGACTTTGGTACAGTACCGCGACAAAACCTCAGACGATGCGGTGAAATTGGATAATGTGCGGAAGCTTTGCGAACTTTGTCACCGCTATGATGCTTTGTTGATTGTCAACGATCGCGTGGATTTGGCGATCGCAGCGGATGCCGACGGTGTACACTTAGGACAGCAAGATCTACCTGTAGCTGAAGCGCGCAAGTTACTAGGGCCTGGACGGACGATCGGGCGATCGACCACAAACGCCCAGGAAATGCAGCGAGCCATTGAAGAAGGAGCCGACTATATTGGAGTTGGTCCTGTCTACTCCACTCCCACAAAACCCGATAAACAGGCTGCGGGTTTGGACTATGTGCGGTATGCTGCTGCTAAGTCGCCGATTCCTTGGTTTGCGATCGGCGGAATAGACATCAACAACTTGGACGAAGTATTAAATGCCGGAGCTTCCAGAGTAGCAGTTGTGCGATCGATTATGGAAGCAGAGCAACCCACCTTAGTCACACAGTTTTTCATCTCCCAGCTAATTCGGATGCAGAAGTTCAAAACTCACAAACTTATAACTAATATGTCGTAAGATTAAATGAACCACGAAGGCACGAAGAACGCAAAGCAAGAGAAAGAAAGAAATGCAGTTCTTCCTTCGTGTTCTTCGCGTCTTCGCGGTTCGTTCAAATCATTAAACTAATAAACAAATGACCAATCAAATTGCGCTACAAGTCAACGGAGAAAGTCGTAATTGTGCGATCGAAACACCATTACCAGAATTATTAAAACAACTAGGTTTAAATCCACGATTAGTAGCAGTCGAATACAACGGCGAAATTCTGCACAAACAATTTTGGGAAACCACAGAAATGCAAAACGGCGACATCTTAGAAATTGTGACCATTGTCGGAGGAGGCTAGCCACAAACTAGCTAATCAATCCTTGTGATTTAGCCATTGCCTCATTTAGCACCACAACAGAAGTCGCAGATAAATTCCAAGTCTTAATTGTAGGTTTGAGTGCTTTTTTCAGCGCATCCTGTAACGGTGGTAGCCACGCCTCTTGATGTCCTTTGATTACCAGTATTAATTTAAAATTAGCTTTTTTCAGATCGATGGTTTGAAAGAAATTAGGCAATTCTTCATAAGTAGAATGACGCTTTAGACAAGTCGCCACAGTCAACGTTAGCGCATTGGTCAACTTCTCTTGAATTTCGAGGATAAAAGCATCGAAATTCGGCTGGCTTTCACGACGTGGGGAACTCTGCTTTGCCTCCACAATCCATACTATACAATCATCTTGGGAATGGAGTAATAAGAACTCCGCTATCTTCACACCGTCCTGAATTTTTCGGTAAGTTTCGCTCTTCTCAATGTAGAAACAATGTCCTTCTGGGTAAGGTCCAAATTTCATCCCAGACTCATCAATAATTGGCTCAGTCGTCATTGCAATGCCAGCTCCACCTCTTCTTTATAAAGCTGGATTGATTCATCGATAATTGGGTTATCTGGCAACCCTTCCCGGAGATTTGCGATATCCCAACTATCATCTTTCACAGAAATTATGGGAATTGAGAGTCTCTCTTTCTTCTGTGCTATCAGAAACAGTTTTTTGATGACAAAATAGGAGTGACTTGCCATGAAAAACTGGATTCCAAACTCAGCTAACATAGCGATAATATCGAGAAACTTGGAAATTGCGGCTGGATGTAGTGCTGATTCTGGCTCATCGATGAAGATTACCGAATTTTGGTCAAGATAACGGTTCCCTAGTAAAGTGTCAAGAATGGAAATCTTCTTAATACCTTCTGCTGTTACACCAATAGGAAACCTTTGATTTCCCTTCTTGAATTGCCAACGCCCCAACTTTTCATCATATTCAACCTTTCCCTCTAGAATCTCACTGAGGTTCTTTCTGGACATAGCAAACTGCTGGTAATTTCTGCCACCTGTGGGAGGTTGGCGCAGTGCTCGTGCTAAATCGAGATAGGTATCATCGAAGCCGAAGGTCTTGCTCAGTTCGCGGGATTGTAGAATGATATGATGGAGGGAGAGAACTTCTTTTGTAGGTAAAAAAATCGAGTTACTACTTCGGGGCGGAACATGATTTTCTAGAATTTGGATACTTTTGGTGGTGTCTTTACCAAATCTATAAGAAAAATCTTGACCATCAAATCTCAGCTTGAAAGATAGTGGTTCATCTGCTCCTTTGCTCACGAGGTCGCCTATTTTCTCTATCTCAAAAGTCCAATAAAGTTTATCTGCGAGAATTTCGGAAGCACTGCGTGGTTCGTTGCCCCGTTTATACTCTTCTAAGGTTCGCATAGCACTATAAAGAGCTTTGAGCAGAATGGTTTTACCGGTTCCATTGCCACCGATAATCAAATTAATATTACCTAATTGCTCGCACTTGAACTGATGGATGGGCCCAAAGTTCTTGAGTTCAAGGCTATTTATCATTGGTTATTTCTCACAAAACTTGGCTGAAAAACATGACATCCCCGACTTCTTAAAGAAGTCGGGGATATGGGTATATTGAGATAGAAAATCAAGAGGCAGAGCAAGAAAGAAATGCGTTCCCAGGCAGAGCCTAGGAACGAGTAAATGAATTTTCTTGTCCCCCCCTTATTAAGGGGGGTTAGGGGGGATCTAGAATTATAGACCCACAAAAAAGACTTAAAAAACGTCGCAAAATATCACAATTAAACTGCTACAGCTTCAGCCACAGGCGCTGCTACAACCACAGGATAAATGCTAACTTTCTTGCGAGTTTTGCCCTTTCTTTCAAAAGTCACCACACCATCAATCATGGCAAACAGAGTATCATCTCTGCCGATACCAACATTATTACCAGGGTGAACTTTCGTGCCGCGTTGACGAATCAAAATGTTGCCAGCTTTGACAACTTGACCGCCGTACTTTTTGACACCAAGACGCTGAGAATTAGAGTCGCGTCCGTTACGTGTACTGCCTGTACCTTTCTTATGGGCCATAATGTCCTCAACTTTATTTACTATTGTTTATTCTGATTCAATTTCGCCGGTTTGGGGAGCTTCAACAACTGCTTGAGTTAAATCTCTCGCGGCCAAAACAACACCATTGACGCTGATAGAGTCAATCATAAAGCGAGTTGTTTCTTGACGGTGCCCTTTTTTCTTCCGAGTTTTCTTCTTCGGCTTCATCTTGTAGACGAGGACTTTTCGGCCCCGGAAATGCCGCAGAACAGTTCCTTCTACTGTGGCATTTTCCACTAGAGGTTGACCGATGTGAACATCGTTTTCGTGCTGGATCAGAAATACTTTGTCGATCGTGACTTTGGATTCAGCTTCGACGTGAAGCAGTTCGATGTCGTAGAAGCGGCCTGGTTCTACCCGAAATTGTTTGCCGCCGGTTTCAATAATTGCGTAAGTCATGGGATGGTGGTTGAGATTGCCGTACAGGTAGCTGAGTTGTCAGTTGTCCGTTGCGGTGCCCTGAGCGTAGTCGAAGGGTTCGTTGTTGTGAACTTTTGACTGAGCACTTTTGACGGATGACAGTTTTCCTTCAGCTTTTGGAATGTCTTAACCTGATCCGAGCCGGATTTAGACAGACAGTCTACGATTATAGACGATTTGGGTATTTTTGTCAAGTGAGTCGGCGGTTGAAACCGCGTCTACAAAAACGAAGTCCGGATGGTGCGCGGACTAAGTATTTGCTAACTGGTTCCCAGGCTCTGCCTGGGAATCAACGTCTAGAGGCTCCGCCTCGCTTGCTGCTTGCTGCTTGCTAACAGAAAATCTAACTGGTTCCCAGGCTCTGCCTGGGAATCAATGTCTAGAGGCTCCGCCTCGCTTGCTGCTTGCTGCTTGCTAACAGAAAATCTAACTGGTTCCCAGGCTCTGCCTGGGAATCAATGTCTAGAGGCTCCGCCTCGCTTGCTGCTTGCTAACAGAAAATTGGAGGCAGAGCCTCTGGATCTGCGTTCCCAGGCAGAGCCTGGGAACGAGTAGAACGAGTAGAACGAGTAGAACGAGTAGAACGAGTAGAACGAGTAGAACGAGTAGAACGAGTAGAACCCAACCTACAACCTATGTTATTTATTTAGGGAATGTTGGGAAAGCCGAATGTAGGTTTTCTAAAATTCTCTCCGATCAAAGGTGGCGGGTAAAAATGGCAAATCGCATATGGCAACTCTTAACTACTGAACCCGGTTTCTGACCACCCATGGGTAAGTCCTATTGATGATTTGTATCGATCGCACTTAATTCTATCCCAAAGCCCGTGAAGCGGAGCTATCCCGTTCCCCGTAGGGGTTCCCGAAGGGTAGGGAATCGCACTTAATTTCAAGCAGCAACAGAACAATTATTCGATCGCAATAATTCCCAAGCTTGGTGTTTTACTCTACCTTCCATTACCTCTGTTTGCAAAGTAATAAAAGCCTCAAAATCTTCCAAACCGTACTTTGTCATCTGCAACTGTTGCCGCAACTGTTCTTCCGCATCAACCGTGAGACAACCTGTCGCTAAAGCTTTTCGGACAATGGTAGTGATTAATGTCATAGTAAATGTTCCTTCCAATAATATGCACACTCTAAAACAGTCGATTTTTTTAACCAGACTAATCTCACTTTGAGTTTGTTTCACAATTATGGTTAAAAATAGCCAATATCTACCTTGAGGCATATCAAATATACCGACTTTTGCTCCCAAGCAATGTAGCCTTTATCACATTCAACTGCAATCCGTAGGCACAATTTAGTTTCGATCTAACAACCGCCTCCATTCCCTTACTGCAAAAGTTGGAACCAAGATTTGTAGGTCTTTTTTACCTTGGACTGGCAAATTTAAGCCTAAAGGTCGATCGCTCTTCAATTGGGCCACCATTAATTTAAAATCGTACTCTCCCACGTTAACCGGCAAATCCGATTTTCTCCAAATATCGTTAGCCAGCGCCAGTTCCAGATTCCCCGCCACCACCTTCAGCGCCACTGGGTGATCCAATTGGGTGCCAGGAAATCCCACCAATCTCAGGTTAAGAGAGTCAACTATGCCCGATCGCACTCGCTTATACAAAACAACTTGCCATGCTTTGTCCTGATTATCCCGCAAGCTTTGTACGGATCTGAACATTACTCTGTCCCCGGTTTCTGGATATTTGTGAATCGAAGCCAAAGCGGGCGGGTTGACAGCTAGGATTAGATACAAACACAAGCTAATTACAATTAAAGCCTTGAAGAGGGAAGGTTTTGTACTGAGATTGTTCATAGGATGACCAAAATATCGCTTGTTACCCATAAATTTAATAGATAAAAAAGTAGGGTGCGTGCGACGCACCCTACTACTCATTTTAAACCTAGATCAATCCAACTGCCTGCTTAGGCGCGGGGAAGAGCATAAAAAGCAACCCCCTCATCCCGGAAATCTGACCTGCCCTGTACCAGCCGCCGCTCGTCTGGGTTTGCGGTGAAAAAGTGTGTAATATTTTGCGAATTTTCCCGTTCCCTCGCCAGGTTGGTAAAACGATAGATGGGTATCGCACCCGAAACAGCCTTGTTATATGAATTGAAAGCCTCTCCGTCAGCACGGAACTGGGGTAGGTTGTCGCGAATAAACTGTATTTCAGTAGGTTTATTCGTATAGAAAAAGGTTCCTGATGCTGTATTGAAGAAGCGTTGAACCTTGGCGTCACCGGCGGCTGGAGCGATAAATTCATCGCCTTCACTCTGGTAACGAGTAGGGTTGTTTAGTCGGTCATTTTTCTCTGTCGGGTCTGTGGTATAAAAATGCCCTCCTGCCACCTTGTCAAAGAAACGTCGGACGGGAAGATTGCCTGTTAGAGGGTCTCCGCTACCGCCGATGTTGCCTCCTGCATCTAAAGTCGCACCTGTTACGATGTCTTTCAAGGCGACATTGCCACTGGGAGTTGAAACCTGTAATGTGAAAGGCTGAGAATTTGATGGTAACGTATCAAAGCTAGTCACGCGGACTACATAGTCCACACCAGGCAGACTTGTAAGGGAAGTAAGACCAGTGGGGAACGTGGGTGTTATTGGAACTCTGGTAGTACCCCCTAGACCCGTTGGTGGTGGTTGTATTGGAACAATGGTATCAGGAGTTATTTTTGAGTTTCCTCCGGAGACACCGCCGTTATTATTATCCTGAGCAATAAGAATACCCGTATCAGCGACATTCGTACCCTTGCTGCCTTTGGGTATCTGAAAGACTTGCACGTAAGGGTCATAGCCAGTACCCGGATCTTTAAAAAGATCAATTGATATTGGCTGATTAACTAACTCTACCTCTAAGATGTAATCTTTAGCGCGAGTTGTTGCAGAACCATCTAACAGATTAGGAGTTGGGATAACCTTGTCAGTTGCAGTTAGCTGATTTCTCAGTTGAATTGATGCCATTTAAGCTGTCCTCTTAACTTTTCTGATAGCAGGTGTTATAAAATACTGCCTGCTACATTTATTATAAAATACTCAAGAACCATAAGCCACCTAACAGCTATTAGTATTTTTATTAGGTATTTTTGTGAGTACACTAGGTTGAAAATTATCTTTTTAATATAAGACTTACGCATGGGGGATCGGAAACCGGGTTTTTTAAGAAAATACTTCAAGCTGGCCCATATAGCAATCCTATATATACATGACATACCAAAATAAACCTTTACAAATACCAGCACAAAAGTTTATAGAAGCTGAGGCTTGCTGGAATCTCCAACAGTTATATGCAGACTTGACAGCGGCCAAGCAAGATTACACTTGCAGTAGAAAGCAGCGACTCACTCCTTTAGAAAAAACGTACCTGCGAGGTTTGCTTTGCAATTATGGTCCGGTGGAAATTGCCGTCGCACTCCATCGTAAATGCACGGGTATTAGAGTAGATTTATCAAGAGGGCTGTATCGCTACATAGAAGTTTTGACGCTGCAACAACCCAAAGACTGGAAAGAAATCCCAAGCATACTAGAAATATATGGTTATAAACAAAAGAGTAGCACAGAAACATTGCATTCTACATTTAGAAATTATACTCAAACTCCCCAATCTCCCATCGAAAATCGAACTGAATGGGGGCTGGCGGTGGATACGTCTATTTTCTACGGGCGTACAACAGAACTTGCTAACTTAGAACAATGGATTTTACAGGAAAACTCTCGCTTAGTTGCTATATTGGGTATGGGTGGCATTGGCAAAACTGCTTTAGCATCTAAGCTAAGAAATATGATTAAAGACCAGTTTGAGTGCTTGATTTGGATCGACTTCAGTCATGCACCTCTATTGGCAGATACTCTGGTAAATTTAATCGAATGTTTATCCGATCGACCGCTAAGCGATTTAAAGAAATTGCGGTTAGTTAGTCACTATAAAAAAACCTTTTTTCAAGCGCCGCTTGAGTTTTCCCTGGAGAACCTAATCGCTTCCACAAATGCAATAGAACCGACAATCATCGCTGAGGCTATCCAGCGCCTGATTCACTGTTTACAAAAGCGTCGATGTTTGATAATTTTAGATGGGTGGGAAGCTGTTTTCTGCACGGGGCAGTTAACAGGAAATTATCGAGAAGGATATCAAGTGTATGGGGAATTTCTGAAACAAGTAGGAGAATTGCAGCATCAAAGTTGCTTAGTGTTGACTAGCTGCGAAAAACCTAAAGAAATTGCGGCGTTAGAAGGTCAAAATCAATCTGTACGGTCATTAAAATTAGGTAGTTTGGGAGAAGCGGCTGTGGAAATCCTTAAAAACAAGGGTTTGTCTGAAGAAGGTCAATACTCAGAATTGATAGAGGCTTACAGCGGCAATCCTTTAGCGTTAAAAATAGTAACAACAACTATTAATGATATGTTTGGCGGAAGCATTGCTAACTTTTTAAGAAATGGGCTGTTTCTGGGAGATTATAGCGATACGTTATCTCGGCAGTTTAATCGCTTATCAGCATTAGAAATTCAGCTATTACACAGTATGGCGAAAGAAGTCAAGCCTGTTGGGTGTGAAAATTTGTACTCAAATATTCAGCAAGATCGGGATTCAGAATTGCTGAAGGCGCTGGAATCGCTTTTAAGGCGATCGCTAATTGAAATAGTCCAAGCCGAAAGTGAAACTCTGTTCGCGCTTCAACCTGCGATCGAGAAATATCTGATGTCTGTGGCAAGATTGCCTAAGCTATAAATAATCTACCGAGGTTCTATTTCCAATCACTTTCAGCTTGCGACAACACATAGGCTGAAACATCAATAATTTGTTGTTCAGACAAACGATCTTTGTAAGAGGGCATGATATTTTTACCGTTGGTGACTAAATTGGCAATATTTGCGATCGAGTCCATCTTATATTTTTTTAATGCTTTTTGTTTCAAGTTTTTGCCACGCCTGATAATGTTGCCGCCGTTGATGTGACAACCTGCACAGTTGGCGCTGAAAACTTCTGCCGCCGTTGCAGAATTTGCAGTTGCATCTGCCAAAGCAATTTGGGGACTCATTGTAATCACTCCCAAGGCCAAGGTCAGGATTAATAGGAAACCAGCGAATATTTTTTTCAAGTTCATTAGCCAAATCATCTATGCGATCGTAGGATAAATTATCTCTTAGTCCGCGGAGGCGGACTTTGCTTGTGTAGACGCGGTTTCAACCGCCGAGTGATCTCAATCGCCGAGCGATCTAGGATTTAATATAACTATGCCACAATCTCACCGTCAAGTTCACCGAACTCAATTTTAGTCCCGACAATCAGAGTCAGCGTACCTTCTGGTTCTACCAGTTTCATGTCGCCTTGACTGTCTGTGACCCACCAAGCGCGATCGGACAAATTGGTCAATCCCAATGAAAATGGATCTGTGGAACGAGAATTGACAACCGCTACCACACCATTAGATGCACTAGCTTTTAAAGTCGATATGTCAGAACTAGACAATTGAGTCCCTGCACTCAAAGCAATAACTTTACTTCCTAATTTCAGGGAAAATTGGCCATTCGTAAAAGACTTTTCAGCAGGATTAGCTGATATAAATGTAGGCGGAACCTTCACGGGACTTTGAGCAGGCAAATCAGAGTTTCCGACTGTAATTGTACAATTTCCTAATTTCTTTTGATCGCCCGATCGCAAATAAGTCACCGCCCCATTATCAAAATTTTCGCAGACAATTTGCCCAGCCTCCAATTGAAAGCGCATAGCCAAGGGCGAAATATTGGGAATACAGATAATAGACAAATTATCATCGCTACCAAAAGTCACCGGTTCAGCACCAATAGTCAGAGTGCGATTGACTCCGTTATCGTAACTAATTACTAGCCAAGCTTTGTTAAACAAAGTTTCAGCCACAACTAGCATAATGCCAATCCAAAAGCCGATCGCCCCACAGCCAGCTAAACGGCCCACAGTACCCGATAAAGAATAAGCGAACAAAATAAACAAACATCCCCCCAACACGCCCCCAACACCGCCTCCGCCCGCGCCGCGCAGCATTCCTAAATTGGGAATCCGTTTGGAAAGTGCCAGCCCTAACAAACTGCCAGCTATTCCCCAGCAAATTACTCGCAATAATTCATTCGGGCCAATGCCGCTGTAAATAGCTTCTGCGATCGCCCCAGAAATTGCCCCTGCGATTAAACCAAACAATCCCCCGTTCTTGAAAGCTGCTTTAAATTGAGGCTTGCCTTTGATGTAGTAATAATAGCCAAACATAATCGCTGTAGCAATGCCACCGCCTACCAATCCAAACCACCGGGCGGTGGAAAGTACACTCTCAAAAAAAGATACCGAACCCGACAGGCGATCGAAATTCATAAAAGGTTCGGTGATTAAATTACCCACGAAACCGCCGACGGCACCGCTGACACCAAACTGCAAAGCTTTTGTAATGGCTGATAGATTTCTTTTCAAAGCGCACCTGGTTGAAAATTACAGCAAAATTTGACTACAAGCTCGAAAGTCGGAATTTCCGATCGCACCGGAGCGAGCCCTCACCTCGGTTTTTTTATGCCTAGGAATTTAAAATGGGGATGCCGAACCACCATGCCCCAGCCAAAACACCGAGCATTTATAAGTCGTAATGCTTGGTATCAGAAGATTATAGCGTTTTGAGCGACATAATTTGGGGATGCCAAAATCAGTGCTCTAGACCCCAAAATGAAAACGAATGTTACAAACTATTACAGTAACACTCAGAATGTGAACATAATGCCTCAAAATACTTGCGTGAGGTAGTTGCGTCACAGAATCAAATTCCTGACCAATTATCGGACAGTCACTCGATCGCCACCTAATCATTGCCATCTCGATCGCAAAATTAGAGACAGCAGCAGTTATGTGTGGTATCGTAAGCGACAGGCAAAGTGCAGCCAACAACAGCGCACCGGCGTCAGAACAAGCGCCGTCAAACGCCCAAGGTAGCAACCAGCCAACAACTTCAAAAGTTGGAAGCAAGGTAAATTCCCGAAAGCGTCAAAGCTCCTGCCGCAAGCCAGAGGTACGGGATGCAAGCGCCCACCATCGCCATGCTGAGCGTGGAGCAGTTCGTAATTGCAAAATATCCAGCGGGTACACACAAGATGAGTATCGTCACCAAATCAATCGTCAACGCAGACGCTGAAGCTCGTTACCTGAGCCCAGGCGAATTAGACCGGATCAAAAGCTTCGTCACCTCTGGTGAACGCCGCGTCCGCATCGCCCAAATTTTGAGCGAATCCCGCGAACGTATCGTCAAGCAAGCAGGCGACCAACTTTTCCAAAAACGCCCTGATGTAGTTTCCCCTGGTGGTAACGCTTACGGCGAAGAAATGACCGCAACTTGCTTGCGCGACTTGGACTACTACCTGCGTTTGATCACCTACGGAATCGTAGCTGGCGACATTACTCCGATCGAAGAAATCGGTATTGTTGGCGTCCGCGAAATGTACAAATCCTTGGGAACCCCCATTGAAGCCGTCGCCGAAGGCGTTCGCGCCATGAAAAATGCAGCGAGCTCGCTGCTTTCTGGAGAAGATGCTTCCGAAGCTTCCTCTTACTTCGACTACGTTATCGGTGCGATGCAGTAAAGATTTTAGGTTTTAGATTGTGAGTTACCAGCAACGAGCCACAAGCTTTAGCAGAGAAATAACCACTGTATAAATCTGAAATCCCAAATCTCAAATCCGAGCTACAAAATTGGACTGAACTCAGCCACTTTCTAGGAAACAAGACCATCATGCAAGACGCAATTACCGCCGTTATCAATTCCTCTGACGTTCAAGGTCGGTACCTGGACATCAGCGCTTTAGACAAGCTCAAGAACTACTTCGCTTCTGGTGAACTGCGCGTCCGCGCCGCTACAGCCATCAGCGCCAATGCAGCCACAATCGTCAAAGAAGCAGTTGCTAAGTCTCTGTTGTACTCTGACGTAACTCGTCCCGGTGGCAATATGTACACCACTCGCCGTTATGCAGCTTGCATTCGCGACTTGGACTACTACCTCCGCTACGCCACCTACGCCATGTTGGCTGGCGACCCTTCCATCCTGGATGAGCGCGTGCTCAACGGTTTGAAAGAAACCTATAACTCCTTGGGCGTGCCCATCGGTTCTACCGTACAAGCCATCCAAGCTATGAAAGAAGTCACCGCCGGTTTGGTCGGTTCAGACGCTGGTAAAGAAATGGGCGTCTATTTCGACTACATCTGCTCTGGCTTGAGCTAAGACGAAGGACGAAGGTAGAAGGACGAAGGTAGAAGGAAAAAGGAAGAAGGAAGAAGGTAGAAGGAAAAAGGAAGAAGGAAGAAGGAAGAAGGTAGAAGGAAATAAAAATATTTATTTCTTACCTTTAGGAACTTTAGACTTTTGGACTTTTAAACTTTTAGACTTTTGGACTTTTAAACTTTAGACTTTTAGACTTTTAAACTTTTAGCCTTTTCTTTTGGAAGAAGTCAGGGAAGTTACGAGTGATTGCTAGACCGTCAAAGGCTTGTCGAGAATACTGGACGAGTTTTAATGAGCTAGTTTTGATTCTTAACTCCCTGTCTTCAATGTTTTAAAAATCCATCTAAAAATCAGTAAACCTACTTCAGGAGGTAGTTTCCCATGAGAATGTTTAAAGTGACTGCTTGCGTCCCCAGCCAAACACGCATCCGCACTCAGCGCGAATTGCAAAATACCTATTTTACTAAACTTGTTCCTTACGATAACTGGTTTCGGGAACAACAAAGAATTATGAAAATGGGCGGCAAAATTATTAAAGTGCAACTGGCTACTGGGAAAGTTGGTGCTAATACTGGTCTACTTTAAGATCCAGCGCTGGATTAGTGTAGGGTTAAGAGGTTGCGATCGCGACCTCTTTTTTTTTGGTGATTTTGCAGCCAGAAGGTAGAAGCTAGAGCAAACGAGTTCGCAGGAAAATCCAACTAATTCTACCTATAGAACTTACACAAAAATAGCCTTCAACATTCCTGTTTCTCGATCGGCCTGAAATTCAAATCCTAACTTCCGACAAAGGCTCTGCATCTGGTAATTACTGGTCAGAATATAACCCACGATCGCCGAAAGTTGTTCGTCCTTCCCAACTTCTAGAAGTCGCCTTAAAAGTTCGGTCCCCAAACCTTGATGCTGATAGCCATCCCCCACAATCAAAGCAAATTCAGCTTCATTTGTCCCGTGCAATTTACTCAGCCTTCCTACTGCCAAAATCTCATGTTCTAAGGTTTGCGGAACTTGGCGATCGGCAACTAAGAGCATTTCGCGATCGTAATCAATAAAACAAATTCGAGTCAATCTTTCGTGAGCAATCCGCTGCTTGAGCTTCACAGTATGAGCATAACGCAAATAGACGCTCTCTTCCGAAAGATTTTGATGGAACTTGACCATCAGTGGCTCGTCTTCCGGGCGAATTGGTCTAATCGTTAAACGATCGCCCTTGGGTGACTCCCATTCCTGCACGTATTTCGTCGGATAGGGACGAATTGCAGGTAGTGGCTTCTGGGCGAAATCGGCCGTTGTGTGGAGCAAAACCCGCGCATCTAGAGCAACCATACCGTCGGGAGAAACCAACAGAGGATTGATATCAATTTCCCGAATCTGTGGCTGTTCCACTATTAACTGACTAAAACTCACCAGTAACTGTTCTAGTTTTGCCAAATCGATCGCCTGTCTGCCACGCACGCCTTGCAAGGCTTTATAAATGCGGGTTTGTTCCATCATTCGCCGCGCCAAGGTGGTATTTAAAGGAGGTAACGCTAGCGCCCTATCTTCAAAAATTTCCACCAATTGACCGCCCATACCAAATAATATTACCGCGCCAAACTGCGGATCGAGACTGCTACCCAAAATTAGTTCGTAGCCCTCCATTTTGACCATGGGCTGTACAGTTACGCCCAAAAATGCTTCAGGGTCGATCGCACTTACTTTTGATTCGATTTCCGCAAATGCTCGACTGACAGCCGCCGCATCAGCGAGATTTAAGTGCACGCCGCCCACATCAGTTTTGTGAGTAATCGTTTCTGAATGCAGTTTCAGAACTACAGGATAGCCAAAGCGATCGGCAATTTCCACAGCTTCCGTACCGCTGGTAGCAATGGATGTAGCAATTGTGGGAATACCATAGGCGGCGAGTAATTGCTTTGATTCGTATTCTGTTAATAGAGTGCGATCGCTCTTACTTACCTTAGTTAAAATTTGTGCTGCCAAAATGCGATCGGGTGCATGAATCTCGGAATCCGCAGGTAAAGAAGGAGTCTCATAAATGCCCCGCAAATTATAGGTATACTGCCACATATAGTTAAACAATCTGACAGCAGTATCGGGATAGGGAAAGGTGGGAATATTTGCTTGATTGAGAATTTGCGTTCCCGCTGCAATTTCTGCACCGCCCATCCAACTCGATAAAATCGGCTTCCCTAATTTGCTATAAGCCTTGAGTTTTTCTGCGGTTAGAGTGGGATTAGTCATCGCTTGGGGAGTTAAGATGACTAATAAGCCATCGCTATTAGGATCGCTCGCAACAACTTCTAAGGTTTGGGCGTAGCGATCGCTGCTAGCATCACCTAAAATATCGATCGGATTATGATGGCTCCATTGAGGCGGTAAAAATTGATTTAATTGCTCCAAAGTCTCTGGTGCTAGTTCCGATAATGCACCGCCACCACTAATTAACGCATCAGTGGCGATCGCCCCTGGGCCCCCAGCATTAGTCACAATCGAGAGCCGATTACCCTTGGGGCGAGGTTGTTTTGCCAGAATTTCCGCCATATCAAACAAGTCAGAAATCGTATGGACGCGCAATACACCACAGCGACGGAAAGCGGCATTCAAAACAGCATCACTACCAGTCAAAGCTCCTGTATGGGAAGCAGCAGCTTTAGCCGCCGCCTCAGTTTGTCCGACTTTGAGTACAATAATCGGTTTATCCATCGCAACTTCGCGGGCTGCTGATAGAAAAGCGCGAGCATCGCCGATGGATTCCATATACAAAACGATGCTATGGGTATGGGGATCGTCACCCAGATATTCAATCAAATCTCCCCAACTGACATCCAGCATTGAACCGATGGAAACAAAGGCGCTGAATCCCACATTTTCCCCCAAACTCCAGTCTAAAATTGAAGTGCACAGCGCTCCACTTTGACTGATGAAGGCGACATTACCAGCACGGGCGATCGTACTTGCAAAAGTCGCATTGAGTCCGGCGATCGGATTCATTAAGCCGAGACAATTGGGCCCAATAATTCGCATTCCCCCCCGTCGCGCTTCTGCGAGCACTTGTTGCTCTAAAGCCGCACCCGCCTCCCCAATTTCTCTGAAACCAGCAGAAACAATAATTGCACCTTTGACTCCCACTGCTACACATTCTCGAATTACCTGGGGAACCGTCGCAGCAGGTGTAGCAATTACTGCTAAATCCACAATTTCAGGTACACTAGCAATGTCAGGATAGGATTTGATGCCCAATACGCTGGGACGTTGGGGATTGACTGGAAAAACCGTGCCCCCAAAGGGACTGCGAATCAAGTTCCAGAGTATAGTCCGCCCCACGCTTCCTTCTCTTTCGCTGGCACCAATCACAGCCACGGAGCGGGGATGAAAGATACCATCGAGGGGATGGCGCTGTTCTTTCCAAATATCATGGGCGCGATCGCATAGGGATGTTGGATTGGTTGAGATTTTTGCCATGTCCTGCTTCTGTGATGAGGGTTCGAGCGGGGCTATTTTTTAGTTGGATTTTTTCTATTGTCAACCAGGTTAACCTACTAGCCCCAAATTTGTCAATCCCAGGAGAATGCCACCTAAATTTTATCAAAAAAAACGAAGATTTTTGGGGAAAACCTGGTTGTTTTCGTCCAGGACTATATATGTAATCAGCGAACTTTTACCATTTCAATATTCCGTATAATGATTATATTTAGGTAGTAAGGTAGTCTGGTTATGAAATACGATCGTATGAATAAAAAATTCTCTAAATTTTTGAAAAAAATACCTTTAAGAATTATTTTTACTGTCCCTTTTTTGATGGAAATTTTTCTGATAGTTGGATTAGTCGGGTTTCTCTCCTATGAAAATGGCAAACAAGCCGTTAACGAAATTGCTACTCAATTGCGGGAAAAAATTACCTTAGAAATCCAAACATATATTAACAACCAGTTATCGGCTCTCGTGATGATTCATAAACTTAACGTTGATGCTATTGAACGGGGGGAATTAAATCTCGATTTACAAAATCAAGAGACTAAAAAATATCATTATTTATGGCAACAGATCAAAAATTTCGATGGAGTTAGTAGGATTGGTTTATCTTCTCAAGACAAGAATCAATATTTAGAGGTTTGGAGAAAGCCTGAAAATAAAGAACTAAGATTTGTGGTTTCCAATGCTTCTACTAATTATTTTACCTTGGAATATGCCATTAGTCCCCAAGGTCAGCCTACCAAAGTAATGAACAAATTTACCAGATATTACGATCCCAGGCAGCGTCCTTGGTACATGGGAGCAGTCAAAGCAGGTAAACTAAATTGGCAGCCAATTTATTCAGGAATTGACTACCATATTTTTTTTCTGGATCTTTGTCAGCCAATTTACGACGAAAATAGTAAGCTTTTAGGTGTGATTACTGCTACTTATGAATTAGATAAAGTTCAAGATTTTCTGGGTAAACATAAGATTGGCAAAAATGGACAAACATTTATTGTCGATCGCCAAGGGTTGTTAGTAGCGAGTTCTCAACCGGAAATTAGTCTTAATAATAGTAAAACTTTCAAAAAAAACACACGACCTTCTATAGATCGAAGTAGCGTTCCGATCATTCAAGCTACAGCAAAGTATCTCAAAAAATATTTTGTTGATTTTGCTAAAATTGACCGCAGCTATCAACTTGAATTTCAGTATAATCACGCTCTACAATTTTTACAAATTTCGCCCTATAAAGATGAGTTAGGTATAGATTGGTTGATTGTTACTGTTGTACCTGAATCAGACTTTCTCGATCGTATTCATGCTAATACTCGCCAGACAATTTTATTATGCGTTGCCGCCTTTTTTTTAGTGGGAACTATTGGAATTATGACTAGCAATTGGGTAGCAAAACCCATCTTCAAACTTAATAAAGCAGCGAAAAATATAGCCAATGGGAAACTATACCAAAGTGTAGAAATTGACCAAACTTATGAATTAGGAGAACTGGCAATTTCATTTAATACCATGGCTCATCAATTAAAAGAATTGTTTGAAAATTTAGAAGAAAAAGTGCAACAAAGAACCGAAGAATTGGCAATTGCTAAAGAAAAAGCCGAAGTAGCTAACCAAGCTAAGAGTACCTTTATTGCCAACATGAGCCATGAATTGCGATCGCCTCTCAATGCGATTCTCGGTTTTTCTCAATTGATGATACGCTCTACAAACTTGCCATCAGAACAACACGAAAATGCTGGCATCATATATCGCAGTGGCGATTACCTGTTGACGCTAATTAATCATATCCTCGATTTATCCAAAATCGAAGCCGACAAAACCACCCTCAATCCCAGTGAATTTGACCTCTACCGCTTACTGAATGATTTAGAAGATATGCTGTATCTCCGGGCTAGTAATGCGGGCTTAAAGTTGATATTCCAGCGGACTGAAAATGTCCCTCACTATATTTGTACGGATGAAGTCAAATTACGTCAAGTGTTAATTAATTTACTCAGCAATGCCATTAAATTTACCTCAGAGGGTCAAATTACTCTCGATGTTTTTCATGAAGAGCTAGAAACACCAGATGTTTTTAATCTTCATTTTCGGGTGCGCGATACTGGGGTAGGGATTGCCTCCGCAGAACTACCACATATTTTTGATGCTTTTTCCCAAGCCCAAGCCGGGAAAGAGATGCAAGAAGGAACTGGTTTAGGTTTAGCTATCAGTCGCAAATTTGTGCAACTGATGGGAGGGGATATTTCAGTAGAAAGCGATTTGGGAAAAGGCACAACTTTCCAATTTTATATTCAGGTAAAAATCGGTCAAGAAACAAATGCCAATAGTTCAGAAGAACATTCCAGAGTGCTGGGAATTGCTCCCGGTCAACCTACCTATAAAATTCTCACAGTAGATGACAAAATAATTAATCGACAATTACTCATTAAGTTACTCACTCCTTTAGGATTTGAAATGAAAGAAGCTAGTAATGGACAAGAGGCGATCGCAATTTGGGATGAATGGGAACCTCACCTAATTTGGATGGATATGAGAATGCCTGTTATGGATGGTTATGAAGCTACAAAATATATTAAATCTACCACCAAAGGTAATGCTACGGCGGTGATTGCTTTAACGGCGAGTGTGTTAGAAGAAGAAAAGGCGATCGTGCTTTCCGCGGGGTGCGATGACTTCCTCCGCAAACCATTTGCCGAACATACAATTTTCGACGCACTAGCTAAACATCTTGGTGTAAAATATATCTTAGCGGAAACAACTTCACCAAACTTAAATGAGCCAGCAGAGAGCGTCTTGACTTCACAACACCTCACCTGTATGCCTCAAGAATGGATTACCCAACTATACGAAGCTGCTCTTGAAGCAAATACCAAGCTCGCCTTAAAACTGCTAGCAGAAATTCCCCAGACAGAAACTTGTTTGATACAATCATTGACAAAACTGGTGAGTCAATTTCAATTTGAACAAATTCTCGACCTAGCCGAACCCCTTATAAGCGATGAATCTTAATTCTGAAAGCGACAATAAAGGTAATATTCTGATTGTAGACGATCTCATCGAAAATTTACAATTACTAAGCGATGTGCTCTTCAAACTTGGCTACACTGTTCGCAGCGTCACCAGTGGAGTGATGGCACTGAAAACCATAAAAGTCAAGTGGCCAGATGTCATTCTGTTAGATATTAAAATGCCACAAATGGATGGTTATGAAGTATGTAAAGCCATCAAATCCGATGAGAATATACGCCACATTCCCGTTATTTTTATTAGTGCTTTAGATGATGTTTTTGACAAGGTAAAAGCCTTTGAGTCAGGGGGCATAGATTACATTACCAAACCCTTTCAAATCGAAGAAGTCGTAGCGCGTCTGGAAAATCAGTTAATTATTCAACGTCAGCAACGGCTGCTGGAAAAAGAAATTACTATCCGCAGGGAAGCGGAAGAGGTACTGTATCAATCGAGGGCTTTACTTGCTAGTGTTTTAAATAGTTCCCTTGATGGTATTGCGGCAATGCAAGCTGTCCGCAACCCGGTAACTGGGGAGATTGAAGATTTTCGTTGTTTAGTTGTCAACCCCGTGATTGCTAGAGTTTTCAAACGCACTCGCGAACAGATAATTGGTAAATTAGTAGTCAAAAAAATTTTGCATCGTATCGCTCCCGAACTCTTTAATGGCTTCGTTAATATTGTTGAGAAGGGAGACAGTTTAGCACAAGATTTTTACTATGAATCAGCGTCTTCTTGGTTTCATTTTGTAGCAGTAAAACTGGGTGATGGTTTTGCTATTACCATCCGCGATATCACTGCACGGAAACAAGCGGAATTTCAATTACAAGAACAAGCTGAAAGCTTAAAAATTACTCTCAGGGAACTCAAACGCACCCAAGCCCAACTCATCCATACTGAAAAAATGTCTTCTATTGGGAATCTGGTTGCAGGTGTGGCACATGAAATTAACAATCCAGTTAATTTTATTCACGGCAATCTCAGCCCTGCTACTGAATATTTCCAAGATTTACTGAATTTGGTAAAACTGTATCAACAACATTTTCCCGATCCCCCACCTGAAATTAAAGCAGAAATCAAGGCTATTAACCTAGATTTTTTGCAAGAAGACTTGCTCAAACTGCTTAATTCTATGCAGATAGGAACCGAACGCATTCAGGAAATAGTTCTGTCCCTGCGGAATTTCTCCCGTCATGATGAGGCTGAATTCAAACGAGTGGATATTCATCAAGGTATCGACAATACGCTGATGCTTCTCCAAAATCGCCTAAAAGCGACGCTAAAAAATCCCGAAATTGCCGTGATAAAAGATTATGGTGAACTGCCGATGATTGAGTGTTATTCCGGTCAACTTAATCAGGTATTTATGAATATAATAAATAATGCTATAGATTCCGTGTACGCTCATTTCACAGGCGATATACCAAAAATAAGAATTCAAACTCAAGTTCATAATAATTATGGAATATCAATTAAAATATCAGATAATGGCTTGGGAATTGCTAAAGAATTACAATCTCAGTTGTTTGACCCTTTCTTTACTACCAAAGAGGTAGGTGAAGGTACGGGACTGGGACTGTTTATCTGTCATCAGATTGTGGTTGATAAACACGGTGGGGATTTATATTGTCACTCGACAATAGGAAAAGGAGCAGAATTTGTAATTGAGATTCCTTTATCCAAACATAAATAAAAATTTTTGTCTCAATAAAACCCTTAATAAAATAACCTCGCTAGCTCATGAATTTAAATTATCAAAACCTAGAAAAAGGCAACATTCTCCTAGTAGATGACCACCGCGGCAATCTGCAATGTTTAAGCGATGTACTCCTCAAACTTGGCTACACTGTTCGCAGCGCTACCAGTGGAATAATGGCACTTAGAACCATAAAAGTTAAGCAGCCAGATGTCATTTTTTTAGATGTGAAGATGCCACAAATGGATGGTTATGAAGTCTGTAAAATTCTGAAAGCAGATGAGAGTATACGCCACATTCCCGTTATTTTTATTAGTGCTTTAGATGATGTTTTTGACAAGGTAAAAGCCTTTGAGTCAGGGGGCATAGATTACATTACCAAACCCTTTCACATCGAAGAAGTCGTAGCGCGTCTGGAAAATCAGTTAATCATTCAACGTCAGCAACGGCTGCTGGAGAAAGAAATTACTATCCGCAGGGAAGCGGAAGAGGTACTGTATCAATCGAGGGCTTTACTGGCTAGTGTTTTAAATAGTTCCCTGGATGGTATTGCGGCAATGCAAGCTGTCCGCAACCCGGTAACTGGGGAGATTGAGGATTTTCGTTGTTTAGTTGTCAACCCCGTGATTGCTAGAGTTTTCAAACGCACTCGTGAAGAGATGATTGGCAAATTGGTACTGAAAAAGTTTTTGAGCAATGTTGATCCAGAACTATTCCAGCGTTTCGTTGAAATTGTGGAAACCGGGGAACCTTTAGAGCACGATTTTTACTATGAATGGGAAGAGTCTTCTTGGTTTCACTGGGTAGCCGTAAAATTAGGTGATGGTTTTGCTATTACCATCCGCGATATCACTACACGTAAACAAATGGAAATAGCTTTCAAAGAAACCAATCAAAAACTAGAGATATTGGCGAATTTAGATGCTTTGACTCAGGTGGCTAACCGTGGCTGTTTCAACAATCGCCTCCAAAGCGAATGGGAACGATTAGCACAAGAAAAGCAGCCACTGTCGCTGATTTTATTGGATATTGATACTTTCAAAAGCTACAACGACTATTATGGTCATTTGGCGGGGGATGATTGCTTAATTAGAATAGGGAAAATATTACCAACCGTAGTCCATCGTCCCGCGGATTTAGCAGCGCGTTACGGTGGCGAAGAATTTGCTTTTCTCCTCCCCAATACGGATTTGGAGGGAGGGATTAAGATAGCACAAAATATTCAGCAAGTAATTCATAGTTTGGCGATTCCCCATGAGCAGTCTCATGTAAAGAATATCCTCACAGTTAGTTTGGGAATTGCCTCACTCATTCCTAGCTTAGAATTGGAGCCAGATACCTTGGTTGCTCATGCAGACAAAGCACTATATCAAGCAAAAAAACAGGGGCGCGATCGCTATTGTGTATATAGCATTTCTCAGTTAGGTGAGGTGAGCGTGTAATGGGGAACCCCCCCCTGCGCCCTGGGCGGTTTCATTCTCTTGTAGGGGCAGCCCCCCGTGGCTACCCCAATGCCTGAAATGACGGAAAATGGTCGGTGGGGAGGTAGGCATTCTTGGCACTACCCTTACAAAGCCCTCGTTTTTTGGAGAATGAAACCGCCGTGGCCGGCACTCTTGGCACGGCCCCTACCAAAAATGAAACCGCCCAGGGCGCAGGGGGCGTGACTTCTTCCTTATACTTATCTGAGCGAGCTAATAAATAAAATTGACCCAATTAAATCTAATGGAATCACAGAAAGTAGATGCAGCAATTTCGGAATTTGAACGATCCCAGATTCCCGGCGTTTGGGCAGGTTTGAATAAAACCCAAATCATCGCAGAAATGCGCGATCGCATCCAAAACCCTTTCCAAATCAATCAAAGCGGACAACCTTTTTGTGGACCAGCAGCCGTAGCATTTACGCTGCTTAACCAAAACCCTCTTCGCTACATTGAAATTTGCCGCCATCTTTTTGAAATAGGCAGTTTGCAAACTAAATCTATGCGTTCGATTTATCCCTCCATCCCCCTGCGACAAAGCAAAGGAAACTTGCGGATGCCTCAAGTTGATTGGATGCTATTATCAACACTGCGGGAATCCGCCAATTTGATATTTCCAGTCGAACCAAATGCTCCAGAAATTATTCGTAATATTAGTGGGATGACTAAATCTTGGGAAATGGCCGGATGGGCGCGAGAAATTTTGGGCAGTCGCGATGTAAAATCTCATTACGCTTATTTTAGTGGCGATATTCCAGCGCTGCGGGCCGCCGATGCAGCGATTAAATCAGGGGGCTTTGCTTTTGCTTTAATTACTGCTGAAGGAATGTTGGGAAATAAACCGCCTCTGATACCTTATCCCACTCATTGGGTTGCCTTGTTAGGAAATATGGCAATTCCTGATGACAATTTGGGTAACGCCGATCGAGAGCGGGTCAGCTTTGATGTCTATACTTGGGGTAAAAAAATGCGCGTAGATCTCACTAAAAAATCTTTTGAGAATTATTTTTGGGTCGCCATTTCCGGCATTTAATTTTATATTAAATCTAAAATCTCCAGTTGATAATGGCTGATTCTGCTGTCTTCATGTTATAGTAGTTGTTCAAGAATTAAATGAAGAAGCAGCGATCGCAGCTTTAGACGGTGCTGAATGGATGGGCCGTAGCTTGAAAGTCAACAAAGCCAAGCCTCGCGAAGATAACAAACGCTCATCAGGTAGCGGTGGCTGGGGCGACAACAATCGCTCCTCACGACGCTACTAAGCTTTGAAACTGCAACTGGAACTCAAAATTTGAGTTTTGGTGGTTGAGAGCCTTTAGACATCTTCCAAACAGCTTGTTTTAAACAGGCTGTTTGGTCTAGGCCACCGGAATTATCCCAGAGATCGACAAACTTTCAAAATTGTCCACATAGATGTCCAAGATCTACACCCAGGCAGAACTCATTAACATCCTCGAAGCAGAACGCCAAGCTTGCTTACACGGGCGACGTCTGAATTTGACTGAAACTCATTCTACAGGAAACCCCGTGATCGATCGCTTTCTGAAATCTGAGGGCGTCCAAAAGTTCACTGCTTATCAAAATTTTAAGGCCGCCATACACGAATATCAACGGGAACATCAAGTTTCTGGGATTGTTTGGCGCGAAATGACGGTTAAAGGGAAAACTCTTAATTATCCAGCAGTGGACGATGAATTAATTGCTTTACCTGTGGATTTGATGACGCTCAAACAAGCCAAGATTACAATGTTGGCATTCTGGCGGCAAGTAACTGTGGGGATGGATTTATATTTAAGTATTAATAGTGGCAAGGATTTTCGATCGATCGAGCCTAGGGATGTAGAGGCGATCGTCCAGCGCACAGAATGGGTTAATCTTTGGAAGTGGGAAAAATTAGATTTTTTAGAAATATTGTTGCAATTGGGCTGGGGGAAGCCGGAGGAAGCTTATTACAAGCGGGGATGGCCAACATCGGGAAGCGAGTACATTCATGCTGTCAAACCAGGACAGAAACCAATTTGTTAATTTGTTCTTTGTTACTGGTTATAGCGATTTTTAATGATTTGAATGAACCGCGAAGACGCGAAGAGCGCGAAGGAAGAGCTGCATTCCTTTTTTTCTCTGATTTAATGTCAGACGCGCCTTCGCGGTTAATTTAATCTTAAACTGACCTCTGACAAAGTATCAAACCAAACCACTGATTTGGATCGGTCCAAACTTGCACAGGCACTAAACCGCGACTGGCAAGTTGTTCCTGCATATTAGGGAGTTTGAACTTGCGGGAAATTTCACTTCTGATAGTTTCTCCTGCTGCAAATTCAACCGTTAAATTGAGAGCGCGCAAGTTGACTGTTTGTGCTTTTTTGCTTTTTAAGTGCATTTCTATTTGACATTCTGCTTGATTGTAAAATGCCCAATGCTCGAACTGCGTCAAATCAAAATTTCCCTCATATTTCCGATTCAAATGCCTCAGCATATTCACATTAAATGCCGCCGTCACCCCTTGATTGTCATCGTAGGCTGGCTCTAAAATCTCCTTAGATTTGTCTAAGTCAATGCCTAACAAAAAATACTCTCCTGGCTGCAATGCGCCGACAATTTGTGAGAAGAATACATCGCATTCTTCAGGGCTAAGATTGCCAAGGGTGCTGCCTAAAAAACAAATCATTCGGGTTGGCAATGGCGATGGGGCAATTTTTGCCAAAGCTAACTCGTAGGTGCTGACAAGTCCGTGAATCTGGAGTGATGGATACTCTGCTAACAGTTGAAAGGCGCTGCTTTCTAGGATGGTGGGACTGATGTCTATGGGTAAATAATGCAGGGGATATTCCCGTTGACTGTAAGCATCGAGGAGAATCCGTGTTTTGGTGGAACTACCGCTACCTAGTTCGACAATTTCACAGGGGCCTGTTAAGTTGGCGATCGCCCCCGCACATTCTTCCAAAATCGCTGCCTCAGTACGTGTCACGTAATATTCTGGCAGTTGACAAATCAACTCAAATAGGTTCGAGCCACGATCGTCGTAGAAATACTTAGGAGGCAAGGATTTTGGGGTTTGAGTCAACCCGCTAACTACATCGCAGCCTGCATTGATTTCTGTGGCTGTCGGTGTCTTCGTACTCACCAGTCGCTCTAGGTGTAAGCGATTGTCCTTCGTTGAGGCTGAATTTGTAGTTTCAGACAGTCTTGAGGATGTTGTCATAGCGTAAATTTAAGATGCACGAATGGGTAAAGCACGTATTCACTCATCTAGAAACCCGGTTTCTCAAAGAAACCGGGTTTCTGCTCTTTGTTAGGTTACATTCATTTGTGCCCAATTACTTACCAATTAGCCAAAATCATTGAGCGCACCGAAAGCCAGCGATGATTTGTCGCACGCCCGGATAATACCAATTGCGAAAACTCGATCGCAGTGATGGAGCATGAGTCGCCCAACTGCCACCTTTTAAAACTCGGTGTTCTCCATCGAAATATGCTTGAGAATAGCCAGTATAAGGATAACTTTCAAATCCTGGATAAGCATCAAAAGTGGAAGCTGTCCACTCCCAAACATTGCCTAACATATCGCAGCAGCCAAAGCTACTGGCTCCCTGGGGAAATTTATCAACTGGGGCTGTGTTCCCAATCTTATTGCCGTGGTTGCATAGGGATGAATTTGGTAATTCTTCTCCCCAAGGATAGGTGCGCTGAGTTTGATTTGCTGAATCCCAACTGGCTGCTTTTTCCCATTCGGATTCTGTGGGTAGTCGCTTGCCGATGAAATTGCAGTATGCTTCTGCTTCGTACCAACTGACACCGCAAACTGGGTGATTGTTCCTAGCGGGATTGTCTGACCAGTAAAGCGGGCGATCGACTAAATTAGATTGCAGCCATTTCCAACCTTCTGCGGACCACCACTGAGGGTTTTGATAGCCGTCAGATGCCATGAAATGGCGGTATTGATCGCAAGTAACTGGATAGCGGTCGATCGAGTATTTGTCCAAATAGCATAGGTGGCGCGATCGCTCATTATCCAAAGCTTCAACGCGATCGCTTCCCATGTAAAATTCCCCGGCCGGAATTTCAATCGCTGAATTGGGCATTGGCAATTCATCGGGAATTGGTCGCCCACTCTCCCCAGGTCCCCTCTCCTGCTGCATTTGCAACAAAAAAGCCACGGTTTCGCAGTGCTGACTTTCATGTTGAATAATAAATTGCCACAGACGCTCTTGCTGTGCGATCGGCGCTATTTCCAAATAATCCAGAACCTTTTTTCTGACCTCATCCAGATATAATTCAACTTCGGGAATTGTTGGCAAATAAACCCGTTCTTGCTTCGGTAAAATATCAGCAGCAAACAGCTTGTGATACTTAGGAAATACTGGTTTGATTTTACCACATTTCTGCAATAGCCACAAATCCTCCGTATAAGCAATGTGACCTAAATGCCAGCCAACCGGACTAAAATCTGGATGAATTTGCCTACAGAAAGTATCGTAATCCATCCCTGAAAATAGCTCGAAAGTGCCGCGACGAGACTGTTGCAAATCTCGATAAATAGCCTCTCTACAAGATAGAATTGATTTTGAGATCACCGTCTTTTCCCGTACTGATAATACTTTGTGGTGGACACTCATGCCAATTGCCGACAAATAAAGGTTCGGAAGCAATAATCACCGCTTCTGGAAAATTCGGGTCGTCCCGCAGCCAATAGAGGGAAGGAGGAGCCTTTTTGGAAGCAAAGCGAGAGGCAACTAACTGGTTTCCATCGCTGACAATTATATTAGCTGAAAATTCAACTCCATTGAAGTTTGCCAGTTCTGCCAAAGTTGTTAGTGCATTTCGCAAAGCGACTTCTAGAGTCATATTTGGCGCTGTCAATTCATTGACAAACAGACCAAAAATATGCTCGGAATCTGTAGTACCATTAATTAATTGATAGGTAGCATCGTTGAGGCGATCGCGAATTGGTCTGTAAAGACTTTGCCGAAAATTCTTCACAAAGCCGTTGTGAACAAACATGAGACGGTTGTACCCAAAAGGCTGACAGTTGCTCAAATCCACAGCTTGTCCCACCGTTGCACTGCGAACATAGGCTAGAGCACATCCTGATTCCACGTATCTACTGATACTCGGAAGGTTGATGTCGCTCCAAATTGGTTGTATATTTTTATAGACAAACGGGTCCGTATCTAGGTGGGAGTGATACCAACCAATGCCAAAACCGTCAGCATTGAGTAGACCTGAAGTCATTTCGCGGGGTTGGTAACTCTGCACAATTAAGGAATGTTCCGGCTTGTACAGAAGAGAATCGAGTAAAATCGGCCCGCCGAGATAGCCAAGCAAACGGCACATAAAATTTTTCTAGGAAATTGAGAGAGCAGAAGGTATAACCCGAATAGGCTAGAACTTACTACATTATTTAACTTTTATCAAAAACAGTTAAGATTAATTAACAGTATCACCCCAGTAGCACAAGGAGAATCTTGAATGTTCCTCGACGAACTCATCCCGGTAGTCAAAGAATTGTTCCAACAGCCGATCGCATTTACGGGCGGATTTGTGTCGGGCCTGCTACGACTTAATCTTCAGGAAGACCCAGTGAAAAGCTGGATCGATGAGCAAGCGGGTTCAACTTCCTACACACCACCCGCCAGCGAAACCACCAATCCGTCAAGTAATGGGCCTCAGTCAATCTCGATCGACTGAATACAGATAAGCAGTTAACTTTTCGATTGCATCAAGTCAACTGTTTCAGTTGACACCCAAATTGTGTGAAAGCGGGCGACATTGTATCGAGCTCGCTTTCCCCGACAACGTAACCGAACTTATATTGTGTACCTATTACCAAATTTTTTTACCCAGCTCAGAATTGTCTTCCAAGTCAATCGATTCCATAGATTGTTGCTTCACACGGCCAGCCATCGCCGCCAACTGCAAACTCATAAAAGCATTCAAATCTTCCAAGTCGCATTTCGCTGACGAGAAAACGTGCGCTATTTCATTTTCGGCTTCCAAGGTCAGATATCCAGCCGCAATAGCTTTTTTTACAACGTCACGAATCACCATGATTTCTAGATTCCTTACTAATTCTCAATGTACAAACAGTCGATTAATTCCTAATTGGAAGTCTTAGAGACGACTTCAGAAAAGTATTGACATTCTCTCAATTCACGAGACTCTTGTTTCACCATTCCCGACATAGTTGCTAGCTGCAAAGTCATAAAAGCATTTAAGTCTTCTAATTCATAGGTGGTGGTGGTTAGCATCCGGCGCAAAAGATTTTCTGCTTCAATAGTCAGATAACCGATGGTCATAGCTTGTTGGGCAAGGTCGCGAATCATTACCATAAAACTTATTGCTTTCAACATTGGGGTAGCTTCAGTATCGACAATAGCCATGGATTTGACGGTGACGGGTAAGGTCTAGTTTGTGTGACATTGTGGCTTTCATGCAGTGACTGCAACAGTTGTAAACTGTGACTAGCAGTGGAGCTAGATGTGACTTCGATCACAATAGCCAGGAGGAATGGCAAGAAAAATCTGGGTTCCGCCGAAGCCAGAAGTGCTTGGGCATTCTATCTGTGGCACTCTCAAGGACACTCAACGTCTATAATCAGCAAGTTAAATATTTACGACAGACTATGGAACCAACTCATAAAGATTTGCTACAACAAATTGCCGGACTATCGGAAACCTATCCTAGTTTGGCCGATCGACTCGCACACTCCGCCAAACAACTCCAACAATCCGGTCTTCCTCCGTCAGAAAACTTGCTGCAAGAAATAGTAAGTTACAGTCGCAATTTTTTCGTCGTCCAAAAACAAGCTCTTGAACTCAGCAACAGTGCTCTAGTACCCGGAGAAATTACCTCCCTCCAAGAAATTCAAAACTTAGTCCAGACAATCTCCGCCTCTGAAGGGAAAGCAGAAATTCGCTCCCAAGCCCTAACAGCGATCGATCGAGTATTAGCGATCGCCCACCGGGAACAAAGCGACTTTGGGCCACTACAATCAGTACATAGTAAAGCCCGCGAGCTTCAGCGCGCCATTGCCGAATCAACCCCAACCCAACTGCACTCCGATGCAGAATCCTTAGTCAGCGGCAAACACCCAGTGGCGGCAGTGCTCGCCCTCGTCGAACAACAAGATAAACTAAATGACGAACAGTGGGTCATCCTGGAAGAAATCGTCAGCGCCGCCTTTGGTAAACAAATAGCTGTTGCCATTTCCAGAGGGAAATTGACCGTTAACGAGACACAAATCGCCCCTAAAATAGCCGCACCAGCCACAGTTAAACCCGTACCAGCAGCAGTTGCTGAACCATTACCAGAAGTCATCGTCATCCCGTCGGGAAAGGTCGCGCCCCCGAAACAAGTTGCAGTGGTGCCAGAGATCAAAATTTTGGAATCACCGGCACCCTCAGCCCCCATGCACGAAGTGATTATTGTTCCCAGCATGGAAATGCCTAAATCTATCCAGACAAAAAGCTCCGGGAACATTGTCTTTGGGGCACCGACAGGGGCTTCACCAGCGCCCGTAGAGGGGGCTGTGGGATTAAAAGTTTTGGTGCACATTCAGGGAATTGGCGATCGCACTTTTGATTCTCAACAATACGCAGGAACCAAAGCTCAAGGGCGGCGCGTCGAAGGATTTCAAGTGAATTTAGAGCCAGCAATTCCCGACTTAAAAGTCGAGTATATGGCTCACGTTGAAGGTGTCGGCGACACTCCTTGGGTGAGCGAACAGGAATTAGCAGGTTTCCGGGGTAAGGGGAAACGAATTGAAGGATTTGCTCTGCGATTGAGCGGGGACCAAGCTAGTAAATACGACATATTTTACAATGCTCACATTCAGAATATCGGCGACACAAAAGTAGCCTCCAACGGTGAATATTGTGGCACTCGCGGGAAAGCATTGAGAGTAGAAGGTATCACAGTTTGGGTTGTGCCATCAGCCAAGGCTCAACCAGCCCAACCAGTCAGCTTAAAAGTGTTAACACATATTCAAGGAATTGGCGATCGCACTTTTAGCGATCGAGAATATGCCGGCACTCGCGCTCAAAAGCGTCGCGTCGAAGGGTTTCAGATTAAAATAGACCCTCCCGTCGCCGGTCTCAAATTGCAGTACATGGCCCATGTCGAAGGTGTTGGCGATACCGCTTGGATCGAAGAAGGAGAGTTAGCAGGATTCCGGGGAAAAGCTAAGCGGATTGAAGGATTTGCGGTGCGGCTAACAGGAGCCCAGGCTGATAAATACAACGTACTTTACACTGCTCACATTCAGAATATCGGCGATACTCCCACAACTTCTAACGGCCAATATTGCGGCAGTCGCGGCAAAGGTTTGAGGGTTGAAGGGCTGACTGTTTGGGTTGAGGCTAAGGTTTAACATCAATTCTGGTGACTGTAGGGGTGTTTCATCCCAACTTCGGGTGACTCACCCCATTTTTGATTTTAGTGGCTAATTTCTCCCCTCCCTCCTTGCCTCCGTGGGGGGGATTTCCTTCCGATGCAACCGGAAACTATATAATTCGCGATCGTTTTGGGATAGAGACACGGCAATGCCGTGTCCTCAGTTACTTACAATAAATATTGCAATTTCTCATCTTCTCCCAATACCTTAATTACCTGTTTAATCTCCTGGGTTCTCTCTTTTTTCACAATCAAAGTCACATTGCCATCTCTGACAACTACCACATCTTCTAAACCAATGGTGACAATGACTTCATTCTCATCCGCTGCATAGAAAATGCCTCCTTTGGTATCAATGCCGACGTGTTTTGCTAATTCGACATTCGGCTTGTCTCCTTGCAGCAAACGGGCGATCGCATTCCAATCTCCCAAATCGTCCCAACTAAATCCTACAGGCAAAACACAGGCTTTTTGCGTCTTTTCCATCAGCGCATAATCAATGCTAATTTTCGGCAATTCCGAGTAAGCCTCGGCCCCTTTTGCCTCCAAAGCAGCCATCATTTCCGGTACATAATTGCGCAATTCTGTCAAGACAGTGCCAACTCGAAACACAAAAATTCCGCCATTCCAACTAAATTTGCCGCTGGCTACAAATTCCTCAGCGGTGGCGCGATCGGGCTTTTCGGTAAACCGGGCGACGCGGTACGCAGGAAAACCGCCAAAACTGCCGATTTCCTCCCCTTGTTCGATGTAGCCATAACCAGTGGAAGCATAGCTCGGTTTGACTCCCAAAGTGGCGATCGCATCCTGATTTTTCGCCAAATCCGCCGCCGCCGCCAAAGTCTTCTCAAACTCCTCCGGTTCCCCAATCCAGTGATCCGCCGGGAAAAACCCGACAACCGCATCCTCACCGTAACGCTTAGCCGTTTCTATAGCCGTCCAAGCCACCGCAGGCGCAGTATCCCTCCCCTCCGGTTCCGCCAGCAAATTCTCAGGAGGTAGCAGCGGTAACTGTTCGCGCACACCCTCGGCCAACATTTCTGATGTTACTACCCACAAATCTTCCCAGCCGTTACCTAATGTTAATAGTCTTTCAGCAGTAGCTTGCAGCAAACTCTTACCGCTACCATCGAGACTCAAAAACTGCTTGGGGCGCTGCTTGCGACTTAGCGGCCAAAAACGTTCGCCTTTACCGCCGGCGAGAATCACAGGAATTAAGGTTCTGGTCATGATTTGAGGTTAAACAGTTCACATCTATTTTGCCTTGATAGCTTGAGGGATGCAAACGATGGTGAGATAATTGAGTGAGATGCTATTTTTTTTATTGAGTATAGATTAAAGACCCTCCGATCGCGGATTTTTGGTCAACTTGTCAATCCAATTAGTATGATCGGTGGGCGATCGACTTTTACCAGAAACCTAATTATGAATTTTTATATAGTTGACGTGTTTGCAGAGTCAAAATATGCTGGCAACCAGCTAGCTGTCTTTTGCGGTGCGGGAGTGGCAGAGTTATCTGAGAGCGAAATGCTGATGATAGCCAGGGAAATCAATTATTCAGAAACTACGTTTGTGCGATCGCCCCAACCACAAAACGGCGGCTACGATGTGCGGATATTCACCCCAAAAAAAGAATTGCCCTTTGCCGGTCATCCCACATTAGGAACAGCATTCGTTTTGCAGCAACAGATTATCAACAAACCTGTAGAACAAGTTATTTTAAATCTAGCCGTTGGTCAAATTCCAGTTACTTTCAGCTATCAAAATGCAGCCGCAGATATTTTATGGATGCGACAAAACTCCCCTACTTTTGGTCAAGTGTTATCAGCCGAAACACTCGCAATGGTGCTGAATTTAGGACGAGATGAAATAGACGATGGATTCCCAATTCAAGAAGTTTCCACGGGAGTACCATTCATAATAGTACCTCTCAAAAAACTGACCTCGCTCAAGAAAGCTAAAGTCAACTTAGAGCAATATTTTGAGCTGATTCAGACTACAGAAGCCAAAGAGATTTTGATATTTTGTCCCGAAACTTACAATGATATTAATGACTTGAGCGTCCGAGTTTTTGCCCATTCTTTAGGAATTCCCGAAGATCCGGCCACCGGGAGTGCAAATGGCTGTTTGGCTGGATATTTGGTCGAATATGCTTATTATAGGGCAGAAAAGATTAATGTGAGAGTCGAGCAAGGTTATGAGATCGATCGACCTTCGCTACTGTTGTTGCAATCAGCGAAAAATGAAGAAAAAATAGAAGTGTTGGTAGGTGGTAAAGTTGTAATGGTTGCTAAAGGAGAATTTGTTTAGAATCCGCTGAAAAATATGGCGATCGACTAACCAACTATTTTAAAATACAAGGGGCGGGTTTCTCGAATAATCATTGCCTAAAACCAACAATCTCATCAACCCGCCCCCACCCAACGACAAATCACTTCTGAAAAATATGACACTTATTCAAGAAAAAACCTTAGCCTCAAAAGTTCGCGGTGACTTCCCAATTCTGAAGGAAAAAGTCAACGGTAAACCCCTAGTGTATCTCGACAATGCAGCTACATCTCAAAAACCTTTAGCTGTCCTCAACGCTTGGCGCGATTACTACGAAAAATACAATTCCAATGTTCACCGGGGTGCCCACACTCTCAGTGGAAAAGCCACAGATGCTTACGAAGGCGCTAGAGATAAAGTGGCTGCTTTTATCAATGCAGCTTCCCGCCAAGAAATTGTCTACACTCGCAATGCTACCGAAGCGATTAATTTAGTTGCTTACTCTTGGGGTTTGAACAATCTGCAAGCAGGAGATGAAATCATCCTGTCAGTAATGGAACACCATAGCAATCTCGTTCCTTGGCAAATGATAGCTCAAAAAACTGGCGCGGTACTCAAGTTTGTGGAACTAACTGAGACTCAGGAGTTTGATTTAGAACAGTTTAAAACGCTGATTTCCTCTCGAACTAAGTTAGTCTCCATAGTTCATGTTTCTAATACTTTGGGCTGCATCAATCCAGTTAAACAAATCTGTGAAATTGCCCACACTTATGGCGCAAAAGTTTTAATTGATGCTTGCCAAAGCGTGCCACATATGGTAATAGATGTGCAGGCAATGGATTGCGATTGGCTGGTTGCTTCCGGACACAAAATGTGCGCTCCCACTGGCATCGGTTTTTTATATGGCAAGTTGGACTTGCTGAGAGAAATGCCTCCGTTTTTCGGCGGTGGTGAAATGATTGCTGAGGTGTTTCTCGAATATTCCACCTATGCCGATTTGCCGCACAAGTTTGAAGCGGGGACGCCAGCCATCGGAGAGGCGATCGCCCTTGGTGCCGCGATCGATTATCTTAGTAACATCGGCATGGATAAGATTCATGCTTGCGAAGCAGAATTAACGGCTTATCTATTCCAACAATTGCGGCAAATTCCACAGATTAAAATCTACGGGCCGCAACCAGACAGCAACGGTGAAGGTAGGGCGGCGTTAGCGGCATTTACAGCGGGAGAAATTCACCCTCAAGACTTGGCTACCATGTTGGATGAGGAGGGAATCGCAATTCGATCGGGGCATCACTGCACGCAAGCTTTGCACCGCTATTTGAACCTTTCATCGACGGCGCGGGCAAGTTTATATTTTTACAATACTCGCGAGGAGATTGATGTGTTTGTGAAAGCATTGAAAGAGACGATCGACTTTTTCGCCGGGATTATGGGATAAGTTGGTAGTTTGGGTATTTCCCCCACCTACATTGAATCAGGGTGCATCGACTATTAAGGGTCGATCGCCCTTTTTTCATGCACTAGGAATTATTTAACCGCAGAGAACACTCTTGACACAGAGGGAGAAAATACAGATTTGAATACAGGTTTTGATATAATTCAAAAATCCCATGCAGGATATTTGGTACTTTCTGGTATTATATTTAAATAATATTTGACACAGAGAGGTTAGTGATGGAACCTTCACAACAGCAATCAACACCACCCAGCATCTTCGATGAAACCTTCCGTGAAAATCCCGATCCATGGGGGTACACGACTAATTTTAATGAAATCAGTAAATTCCGAGCCACAATCAGAGCTTTGCCTAAAGTCCAGTTCAAAAATGCTTTTGAAATTGCGTGTGCTATCGGTGTGCTTACAGAAAAACTAGCTCCAAAGTGTGACAGACTACTGTCAGTAGATTATTCAGAATTAGGATTAGTGGAAGCACGGAAACGCTGTAGCCATCTCCCCCAGGTGCGGTTCGAGCAGATGCAGATACCCAAGCAGTTCCCCACTGAGAATTTCGATTTAATTTTATTCTCAGAAGTTGGCTTTTTTTTGACGATGGAAGATTTGCTGGAAACTAAACAAAAAATTATTGACCACTTACTTCCGGGCGGATATCTGTTGATGGTTCATTATCGAGGTACAGCGGGGGATTATTTTATCCTGGATGGGGAGACGATTCACGATACTTTTGTCCAAAATTCTGCATCTTCTTTGAAACACCTAGGCGATCCACGCAAAAAGTTTTTGATGCTTGATTTAGCGCGTCATCACAAACGCTATCGGATGGATTTGTTTCAGCGTTTGTAAGTCTCATCAGCAGATAGATTGCATCAGGGTGTATCGACTCTATTAAGGGTCGATCGCCCTTTTTTCATGAGCTATAGCAATCCTAAATCATTTGTGAACTTCTTACTCCCTCCCCTTGCTAAGGGGAGGGTTGGGGTGGGGTAAAAAATTTACGACTCCTGCAAGGATTGCACTAGGAATTATTTAACCGCAGAGAACACTCTTGACACAGAGGGAGAAAATAGAGAGCTGATTACAGGCTTTGATATAATTTAAAAATTCTATGCAGGATATTGGGTACTTTCTGGTATTATATTTAAATAATATTTAACAGAGAGAGGTTAGTGATGAAACCTTCAGAGTCAGACTCAGTGCCATCCAGCTTTTTTGATGAAACCTATCGCCAAAGTACAGATCCTTGGGGATACACCTCTAGCTTTTACGAAACCAGTAAATTCAGAACAACAATCAGATCCTTGCCCAAAGGCAGATTCAAAAATGCTTTTGAAATCGGATGTGCCATCGGTGTACTTACAGAAAAACTAGCTCCAAAATGTGACAGACTACTGTCAGTAGATTATTCAGAAGTAGGATTAGAGGAAGCGCGGAAACGCTGTATAAACCTGCCCCAGGTGCGGTTCGAGCAGATGCAAATACCCCAACAGTTTCCTACTGAGCAATTTGATTTAATTTTATTCTCAGAAGTGGGCTATTATTTGACGAAAGAAGACATCCAGAAAACCAAGAAAAAAATCCTTAATCAATTACTTCCCGGCGGTTATCTTTTGATGGTTCACTTTAGGTATCCAGTAGAAAGCTTCATCTTGAATGGTGACATAGTTCACGATACTTTTGTCGAAAATTCTGCATCATCTTTGAAACACCTAGGCGATCCACGTAAAAACTTTTTGATGCTCGATTTAGCGCGTCATCACAAACGCTATCGGATGGATTTGTTTCAGCGTTTGTAAGTCTTATTAGTAGATAAATTGCATCTGGGTGTATCGACTATTAACGGTCGATCGCCCTTTTTAATTGGCTTTCACTGTGGCACTGGCATCGGGGATGCCAGAAAATTGTAGTTTCAAAAGCGTGAATTAAAGCTATCCCAAAGGGAAATTTTCAACTAAAACTCCCGAATTTCAGGATGAATAAATTCATAACCCGCTTCCTTAATCTTGAGATTGGACACCCTAGCATTATAAGGACGGACGCTGGGGCTTCCATCCCAAGTAACTTGAGGCAAATTATTAGCTTCAAAAATGCGATCGAGCAATTGACTACTCGATAGCGGCACATCTCCCACTAAATTATAAACTCCCTGCAATCCCTGTTCCCAAGCAAAAATTAATCCCCCAACAATATCATCAAGATGTACCCAATTAGTAGCATCTTCTCCTCGACCAGGACGAGTAGTGCCGGCCCAACGTCCAAAGATTTTCACCAATTCTCGTCCAGGTCCATAAATTCCACCCAATCGGAGAATGCAAACTTTGAGATTTGGACTTGATGCTGTTAATAAAACTCGTTCTGTTTCTGCGAGAATTTCACCGTTGGGATTAGCGGGTGCGACTGGTGACTCTTCATTGACTACTGCACCTTGGCGATCGCCATACACTGAATAAGTCCCTGTATAAATCACCTGCTTGACTGTGGGGTTCTCCTTTAAAACTGATACCAAAGTAGTTGCTGTATCTAAGTAACTTTCCTGATAAGCATCAGGATTGGGAGCGCCTACACATAGCATAACAGCATCTTGGTCTTGCAATAAAGCAGCGATCGCCTCTTTGTCATTTCCTTTAAGCACAGCCACTCGGTGGACAATTGCCTCCAACTGGGCCACTCGTTCCCTGGTGGTGGTAGTCACAGTCACGGTATAATCAGATTTTGTGCGTAAATTTTTAGCTACGGTTGTACCCACATACCCACAACCGACGATCGCAACTTTCATCAAAAATTCTCCTTGGTTTCATCCTCTCTCAAATTATTACCGGTTTCGACGATATTTTGCTGTCATTTTTGTGGTAAAATGTCAATCGTCGCGATCGACTGGATTAGCATCATGTCTGAAACAAATATTTTTGCCACATCCTCAGAAAGTGAACTTTTAGCCTTTTATGGAGCTTTATTTGCCATCGCAGCCGCGGATGGTTCCGTGGATATTGACGAACTAAATCTGCTGTTTAAAACCATAAATTTAGACCAATTTTCTGAATCAGCCAAGACTCAAATTCACTCCTACATAGCTAGTCCCCCCGCCCTCAAAGACTGTTTGGGAACTCTCGCCACCTCTGCTGATACACTCCGTTTGGGAATCATGTATTTTGCCGTCAGCATTGCTTGGGCAAATAATAGCATTCATCCGAAAGAAAGTGAAGCGATCGCATTTGCCCAAACACAGTTAAGAATTTCGGACGAGCAAATTCAAGCTATGCAAGAGTCCATCGCAGATTTCAAAAAAATTAGGGAAGTGGCACCGCATCCAACTCAAGCATCAGCATCTTTCAAGTCTGGTGTTTCCCGACTCAAAACTGCTGGCATTCCTCTAGATTTAATCGATCCCAAATTAACTGCCACAAACATGAGTAATGCCAAAACTAATTACTCCGATGAAACCTTTTGGGCTCAACTGAAACAATTTGCTTTAACCGCCGGCAAAGAAGTAGTTGAAAAAGCTTTGATACTATACTACACTGCTCAGAATCCCAAGGTTCCTGGTTGGGCAAAAGGCGTGGTAATTGGAGCTTTGACTTATTTTATATCTCCGGTCGATGCCATTCCCGATGTATTAGTTGGCATCGGATTTACCGATGATTTGGGAGTATTATTAGCAGCCATCGCTACTGTTTCCGTATATATTAATGCTGACACCAAACAACAAGCTAAACAGAAAATGAAAGATTGGTTTGGCACATAATATTAAGTCTGGTTAATCAACTCCCATTAAATTGGTGAGTAATGAGGACTTTAGTCATCAAGAACCTAAAGTTATCAATGGGAATAAAGCCCTCACTAAGGATTTAATGAGTCTAGCGGATCATTCTTTAAGAGGTTTGCCTTCTCGATTCACAATCCGGCTTTCACCATCTGATGCCGTCACATTTTCATAAACGCCTTCATCCCGCTTGACGTACTTGCTGAAGCCCTGATTTTTATATTCCGTGTCGGAAGTGGGCTTCATCAACCTGGGGGCGCTCAGCAATCGGCGCACCGTCGCATCTGCGGGCGTGTCTCCAAGTTCACACTTAGCCAACTCACACAGTTGGCCCCAAGTCGAAACTTCCAGGCTCATACTGTGCCAAACTTCTAGCTGCTGGTTGTTGCTGGAACAGAAATAATCGTATACAGGCATAGCAAAAATCTCGATCGCAACTACTAAAATTATTAATTGCACACTTGTTTCGACTATTTTAGCTGAAAATCACTCTAAATTCAACTGAAATAAGTAAAATTTACTATTTTAAATAGTCATTGACAAACTGCCATCAGCTATATAATTAACCCTGTGCAGTTGGTGGAGATCGCGATCGAGACAAGGCTCTTTCCCGATCCTCACCCGATCGCCGTAGCAGTTTGCACAACTAGAGCTCGATCGACGGCTAGCAAATGACCCGAAACCTGGCTTAATGCCGTCACAGGATCGATGGTAATTTTCTGACAGCACAAAAATCACTGACCATAACTTTCAATTTTATTTATGTACTCACAACCGAGGATTTACGGATGAGCGATTTCAAAGTTACACCAGAAGTAGAGCTAAAAACAGCTCAAATGTTAGAGCGATATCAACTGCAAGACGAGGCAATTTTACGACGTTGGGCAAAACTGCACGGTATCAATAGCACTCGCGGTTTCTTCTATCCCAGCGAAGTAGACTTGATCGATCATGCCCACCATCACATTTACAATTTGGGAATGAGTATTGCTGACTATCAAAGTCTTTTAGACCGCCGTCGCGATTATTCTCAAAGCCCTGGGGACCAGAACCAAACAGTGGATAGTCAAGTAGCGAATGAAGCTTATGATGCTATAGAAATGTTGACCGAACAGTATTCTGAAGCTGTTGATTTAATGGGAGAACGTATAGCAGATCATTTCATTGACGAACTAGATTTATCTGTGATGCGACACCTTTCTAAAAAAGTGAAAGACCGCCGTGTGCTCAACGGTCAAAACCCCAATCCGAACCGTTTTCTGCAAGTAATAAAAGCAGTGCTACAACCTAGCAGTGGTAATACGCTGTTAGTCCCAAAAAAAAGTGACGACCCTAGTTTAGAATTAGAACATCACCACCGACTCGGCTAAGGGAAAAACCTAAAAAAAAAACACCAAAAACCCCGACTTTTGAGAGAAGTCGGGGAGTTTTACCAGCAGGAAGAAGGAACACGGAAGCAGGAAGATGGCAGAAAAAAGTAGGAATAAACTTAATTATTTTAGCTAGGAAAAACTTCCTCAATGCGGGGCATTTTTTACAATAAAAAATCAATTTATAACTACAGAGGGATTTGTTCTCTGCCGAAATCAGAGATAATAATAAGTCGATCGCACCAGTCCAACTCACTGAATATAGAAAAATGATTAAATCATGGATGGTAATTGGAATTGTTGTTTTGCTAGTAGGATTAGCTTCTAACTTAATCGCGCCCAGCGATATTAAGTGGTTCAATCGACTGCAACGTCCCAGATGGTTAGTATTTGAAAAAGCAATTCCGTTAATTTGGACGGTAATTTTTATTTGTGGAGCTTGGTCAGCAGTGATTGTTTGGGAAAAATCACCATGGACTCAGGAGACTTGGTGGCGAATGGCTTTGTACCTGCTTTTAGAAATAGTTACTATGTCTTACACGTCGGTGATGTGCAAACTTCGCAGCCTGAAAGTCGGCACCATTATTGGCGGGACAGGCGCTATTTTAAGCGTCATGCTGGCTTTAAGCGTGTTGCAAGTTTCTGAACCAGCGGCCCTGTTACTACTGCCTTATATACTGTGGAGTCCGATCGGCACTTATACCACTTGGGCAATGATAGAGCTGAATCCAGCGGATGTTTAAGATCAAATCCGGTAGCATCATCCTGTATTCATCTCTCTTCTCTCCCTCTGTGTTCTCTGCGCCCTCTGTGGTTAAATCACCTGACGATGCCACCTTAAAACCGATTTGGAGGTCTAGACGGCTCAGTTTCCGGGGGAACAGGAGGCCTAGATTCAGCAACCGGAGGATTCAGCGAGTCCTGCCAAACTTGGATTTGCGATCGCGCCTCATCAAAAGACCGAGTACCCGCAGGAATTTTCTTCAAAATAGCGATCGCCCCTGCTAAATCCGACGAAGACTGTTCCATCCCCATCGCCAAAATCCGCTGACTCCACTCATCAATCGCCTGAGTCGCTTGCGATCGCAGAGAACTCCCCTCCGGCACCTGACGAGCCAAGGAAATCGCCGTTTCCAAAGCATCAGGAGTCCCAGCTTGAGCCGCCTGACGAGCACTCTCCAACCCTTGCTGGCTTTGAGCCTGAACATCCCAAGTCCGAATGTTCGATCGAGCTTGCTCGTACAGCACCCTTCCCGGTCGAATCCGCCTCGCCATCTCAATAGCCTCCGTCAAATAGCCCTTGGCCGCTAGCTGCTGAGCTCTGTCCAAAAACGGCTGGTCAACCAGTCGCTGTCTCCTGTCAATCCAAGCTTGAATTTTAGTCTGAGCTTCCCCATACAGAGCTCTACCTTGACCGATCATCCTAGCTTGAGCAACGGCAGATTCCAGAGCATTTGGATCGCCTGTATTCGCCAATTCGTTAGCCTTTTGCAGAAACGGACTGTCTTCGATCTGCTCGATTTGACGGCTGAAGCGACTAATTAGGGCGCGGGCTTCCCCAGAACGAGGATTGGCTTCGGGAACTGTTTGCAATTGGGCGATCGCAGCCTTCAAATCCTTCACCCCTCCCGGTGCCGCCAGCCGAGAGGCCAAATCCAAAGTTTTCACATCAGCTATTTCCTGTTGCCAACGGGTGACTAAATCTTGAGCTTTTTTGTATAAAGGACGGCTCGAATTCAAATTTTTAGCCATCGCCACAGCCTTCGACAAACCGTCAACATTACCTGTCAAAGCTTGACCAGTAGCATTAGCCAACTCATTAAAATCTTTGACTTGTTCCTGTAAACTGCCACCGTCAGGAATCTTATTGGCGATCGCGATCGCCTGCTGCCAATCACCTGATTCCAAACGCTTTTGAGCCAGAGCAAAAATTTTCTGACTCAACTCCCCGATTAGCTTATTTGCAGCTTGATACAAATAACTCTTTTGGTCAATTCCCTGAGCCAGCTTAATCGCCGTCACCAGGTTATCAACTCCTCCATCCTCCGCTTTATTTCGGGCTTTAATTAACTTATTGCCCTCAGCTTTAGTCGCCTGAATTGCCTGAGTTATTTCCTCATATTTAGTGGACTCCCAGAAAGTATTGCCCGTATCCAACAACAAAGTTGCTTCACGGAAAGCCAGAACCCACTCTTCCTTACGCAAGTGGTTTTCTGCCGTGCGGTAAATTTTTTCTGCATCGTTCCAACTAGACTGCCACTTTTCAATCTGCTTTTCCACCATGGGATAAGCAGAAACATTTTGAGGGACTTTACGGGCGATCGCGATCGCCTCCGCCAGTTGTCCTTCTTGAAAACTCACATTTCCCAGCCTGAGAATATCCTCCGCCCACCGATCGATTTGACCGTTAATTCTCGGCCGCATCGGGTGATCCTGTGGCAAAGCATTCACTAATTCGATCGCCCTGAGCAAATCATCCGCCGTCCGTTTGCTAGCAGCTTCTTGAGCACAAAAAAAGCGATCGTTAGCCGAAGCCGTCGGCCAAAAAATCTTCGAGCAATTCGACTGAGAAGTCAGGTTGAACAAAGATGCAATTGCCACAAACCCCAGACCCACCGACAGCATCAAACTCACCGCCAGCCAAAATTGCCACTTCTTCGACCACCGCAGCCACCAAGGATTTTTTTCTTCCGGTGGCTGGGAATGTTCCCCCGACGAACTCGGCGGTAATGCCGGATGCTCTCCTGGCATTTGGCCCGAAGTCAACATATCGCGGAGTTCTTTTAGTCTCTCAGCGCGGTTTTTCCGTGCGGGAACAGGCACTAATGATGAAGTATCTGGTGTTGGTTCCAAGGATTTTGATGCAGACCAATGGCCTGGTGTTTTGGGATCTTGACTCATAGAAGCTAATCTAGCCGACTGATTTATACTAGGCAGAAGACTACCCACAGTCAATATTGTGGAAGCATCCGGCGATCGATAAATTGGCAATGGGCAATTAGTCAAGAGCCAAAGCCCCATTCCTGCCCATTGCCAATTACACATTATTGCCCTAAGAGCCGGACTGCGATCGCAAATCCCCAATCAATTCAGCCAATTGATCGCTGCTAGCCTTGTACACCTCATTACAGAAATGGCAAGTAGCCTCCGCCCCGTCATCTTTTTCAATCATGTCTTGAAGTTCCGCCTCGCCCAGCATTTTTAAGGCTCCCAAAACTCGATCGAACGAACAGCTACATTGAAAGCTGACCATTTGAGTTTCCGGGAAAATTTCCAGCCCCATATCTCCCAGTAGCTGTTCGAGAATCTCGTGCAAAGTTTTACCCGATCGCAATAGTGGCGTAAAGCCAGAAAGCTCTGCAACTCGCGACTCCAGAATCGTAACCAGTGCTTCATCCCTCGCCGCCTTCGGCAGAACTTGTAGCAACACACCCCCAGACGCTTGCACCCCGTCTGCTCCAACAAACACCCCCAACACCAAAGCCGAAGGAGTCTGCTCAGAAGTTGCCAAGTAGTGAGTCAGGTCGTCACCAATTTCGCCGGAAACCAACTCCACCGTACTAGAGTAAGGGTAGCCAAATCCAACATCCCGCACCACGTACAAATAGCCATTACCTATGGCCCCACCCACATCAAGTTTGCCTTTAGCATTGGGCGGAAGTTCCACCTCTGGATTTTCCACATAACCCCGAACCGTACCATCGAGTCCAGCATCGATCAGCAATCCGCCCAGAGGTCCATCTCCTTTGATCCGAATATTAACCCTAGATTCAGGTCGCTTCATGCTAGAAACCAGTAACAGTCCCGCAGACATCGTGCGGCCAAGGGCTGCCGTCGCCACGTAGGAGAGTTTGTGCCGCTGTCTGGCTTCTTCAGTCAGGCGGGTAGTGATAACGGCTACAGCACGAATTCCGCCGTCTGCTGCTGTAGCGCGAATTAATTGATCTGCCATGAAAAACCTTACTTTTGCCTTTTGATCGCTGCTTCAATCATTTTAGGACTTCCTTTAGGTTGGCGTAGCAGGCCATTTAGTTTTGGTAGCAGACTTGTCCCGATCGCGCTATTTAATTTTTGTGAACAAACCTGACCGTCAACTGAGTACAGTTAGACCGCAGGCTTCTTTTTCCTTTTTTGCAAAGGCTTTTTTGAGTGACGGAGTTCCCCCGCCACTTTCGTAACTCAGACCAATTTTTCTAATAAGTTTCGCTGAATTTTCATCTCGATCCAAAGATGCTCCGCACTGACAGGAATGCCATCTTTCCGACAACTCTTTCGGTACTTTATTGAGGCAATTCCAGCAATACTGAGAGGTTCCCTTCGGAGCAACAAATAAAACACTCTTACCCAACTTCCAAGCAACATACCTGAGAACATTGGCAAATTGACCGTGAGCAGCATCAAGCATTGATTTATTCAGGCTACTTTTAGCCGATTGACCGTTTGGCAAATAAACCAAGTTATTGCCACTGTCAATATCAGTTTTAGGCTTGGCGCGTCTGGTCAGATTCTTTAGGCTCAAATCTTCAACAACTAAAACATCACACTTGCTGTATAACTCCTGTGCCGTTTTAAATTGAAAATCCAATCTAGCTCTAGCTACGAACTGATGGAGCCTAGAAATCTTACTCTCGATCATCTGCCAAGGTTTAGAACCTTTAACTCTGTTCGCTAACTTTGCTTGAAGCCTTGCTAATTTCTCGGCAGATTTCCTCAAGAATCTAGGGTTATCGACTCGAACGCCATTGGAAAGATAGACGTAATTAGTAATCCCTAAGTCAATACCAAGAGTGTTTTCATCAGTCGGTTGAATTTCTACAACCGTCACGGGAACCGTCTTATCTTCTAGCGTCAGGGAAATATACCACCCGTCCGCTTCCCGAATAACAGTCCCCGTCTTGACCTTGAATCCTGCTGGTATTGGACGATGGAATACCATCGGCACTTGCCCTATCTTAGCAAGGTTGATACAAATTCTATTCTGCTCATCCTTGACAATATCTAAATTGTCTAACTGAGGATAGGTGAAAGATTTGTAGTAGTGAAATCCCTTGAACTTGGGTTTTCCCCTACGATTACCGTTTTGATCGGGTGTTGTGAAATTTGAAAAGGAAGTTTCCACTCGGTTGACTACATCCTGTAAAACCTGAGAATTTAAAGCTTTGTAGTCGGGAAACAGCTTTTTAGTGTTTTTCAGGTCAGCTAACTGGATGGTTTGCCACTGCACGTAACCACCTTCAATGTTCGAGAAAATATCACCTTTTTTAGTTAAAGGATTACCTGAGTCATCTTTTTTCCTGCCGTCCCTAGTTTGCACTCTAGTTAAGGGAATATTTTGATAAATTTCCTCAACAGGAACTATGGAAGCAGTTAAGGGACAGGCGTTAATCGGTGTTCTCGTGGCTTCCCACCATCTAAACCTTTCGCCGATTCGGTAGTTGTATTGTCGGCGACAAAGTTCTAAATGAGCTGCAATCGTTGTTAATTGGGCTTTTGTGGGTTTGAGGCGGTACTTATACGTGAGTTGCATTTTCTGTACTTAGGAAGTATATTGAGAATCAGGATGCTCCCGAAGATTGATTTATGGTAACTCAATCTAATTGTCGGCTTCCGTCCGCGACATCCGACGAGCCTTTCATCACGCTCGGTAATTCAATCGGGGTACTTCGCGCAGCGCTCTGATACGTCCCCTCTGAATATACCCTTAGACTTCCCGGCTGGTAGTTAAAACAATTAACCAAAGCTTATCTTTCCGCTAACCAGACGATTACCAAGCCTTTACCTTCATCCGTTAGAGTCAGAGCCATAGGTCTCAAACCACTGTTTTTTAGCTGGAAAAAAGAGATATGCCACTAACTTCTAAGCCACCTTTAGCAGAAATCCAGCATAGCACAGGGATCGAGCGGAACTTGCATTTTTATGGCAAGGGCGAAACAATTCCTCTGATGTCCCAAGGCCTGTGGCAAGTTTGTCAAGGTCTAGTGCAATTGAGTACCCTTTATCCAAGTGGGGAAGAAGGACTTTTAGGTTGGGCGGGGCCTTCAATGTGCTTCGGTTTATGGTTGACCAGCTTGCAGACTTACCAGGCTACTGCAACATCAGATGTCTACTTGATCTGGTATTCTATGGTAGAAATCGAAGCTTCTCCTCAATTAGCTCAGGATTTGCTGCCTCAAATGGGCAGGCGACTCCGACAAATGGAAGCTATTTTGGCAATCGCCGGACAGCGCCGAGTTGAAGACCGTTTGTATCAGCTACTATTATTGTTGAAACAAGAATTCGGTCAGACAGTAGTTGAAGGGACTCGCTTAAATATCCGCTTAACACATCAAGATATTGCTAATGCGATTTGCACTACCCGCGTGACGGTAACGCGAATGCTGGGAAAATTGCAGCAGCAAGAGTTAATCATTAGAGACAAAGACCGTCATTTGATTCTCAAAAAAGATGTTTTTGCGTCCGCATCCGATTTGTTTGGTTACAAACCTCAAGCGGTCATTAGTCATTAGTTATTGGTTATTAGTTATTGGCGGCGTCGTGCGTCAGATATGAAGACTTTAGTTCGATCGCAACTTAGGCTTTCCAGGCGGTTTCCCGCGTCCCTCCAAAGAAACCACCTCAGCCTCCGAACTTTCCCTCGCCACCCGAATCAGCAGCCCCGACAGCAAAAAACTTGCCACCATCGAAGAACCCCCATAACTAAAAAACGGTAGCGGCAAACCCGTAGTCGGCAAAACCCCCGTCGCCACCCCAATATTTAGCAGCGACTGTCCCACCATCACCACCATCGCCCCGATCGCCACCAACTGAGACTCAACATTCCGGGCCTTCATCGCCACCCTCAAAGCCACAGTAGCGTACACCGCCAACATCAACAACAGCGAGAAACCTCCCACCAAACCAAACTCCTCAGCAAACACAGCAAAAATAAAATCGCTGTACTGAATCGGTAAATAAAATAACTTTTGCTGCGACATCCCCAAACCCACACCCCAAATACCACCGGAACCCACCGCCAGCAGACTTTGAACCAACTGATAGCCATCTTGCATAGGATCGGCCCAAGGATTCAGAAAAGACATAATCCGGCGGCGCTGATATTCCCGAAAACTAATACTTAAAACCGCCAACAGCATTCCCCCCATAGCCGTTGCGCCCAACTGTAAAGCAGGCAAATTAGCAGCCAAAGCCACCAACCACAAAGTCATCCCGCACAAAGCCGTGGTACTCAAATTCGGCTGCAACAAAATTCCCAACAGCATCGCCCCGAAAATTCCCAACCAAGTAAAGCGAACTTTATTCGTCAATCTAGGCCAGTTGCCGAAAATGCGAGCACTTTGGAGAACGAAAAAGGGCTTAATCAACTCCGAAGGTTGAATAATCGGAACAGGGCCCAGAGATATCCAGCGAGTCGCCCCGTTGATGGTGGTTCCCACTCCGGGAGCTAAAGTCAGCCACAGCAACCCCAGCAACATGAGAATGCCCCACTGAGCTGTTTTGATTAGGTAGCGCAGGGGGGAGTAGATCATCAAGTTAAAACCTGCCAGCCCGATCGCCACTGCGATTAGCTGTCGTTTCATATAATAAAGACCATCTCCAAATTCTGAATTGGCGATCGGGTAGGAAGCCGAGAACAAAGCTGTCAGCCCAGTAAACAGCCACAAAAAAGTCAGCCATCTCAGCCAGCGGGCCTCAGCAGCCCATTCAGATACCGTGGGGTCTAAAAATGGAATGAAGCGTCGAATATCAGCAGCCATAGGATTTTAAAAAGATCTCAATAAACTATAACAAAGATGATTACAGTACCAGATTGGTTGATTTACTCGTTAATCTGTTATCTATTATATGGTTTTTGGGGTTTTTTCGGTAATTTAGCGACTAAATATGTTGACTACCAAACTGCTTTTTTTTATGAAGCAATTGGTGCTATCTTAATGACTTTATTTATTCTTATTCAAAATAATAGTTTGAGTTTTCAGGGAGATGTGAGGGGAATTTTGTTTGCTGTGTTAGTTGGGGTTTGCGGAACTGTGGCATCATTAGTCTTTTTTATAGCTGTTGGTAAAGGTAAAGTTGCTAACGTAGTCAGTGTTACCTCTATTTACCCCCTGATTACCATACTATTATCGGCTTTATTCCTGAAAGAGGCTATTACATTACCACAAATTATTGGTGTTTTGTTCGCGATAATCGCAGTGATACTGTCGGCTTATTGAAATATTTGCGATCGGATTATAGCAATCCTAAATCATTTGTGAATTTCTTACTCCCTCCCCTTCATAAGGGGAGGGTTGGGGTGGGGTAAAAAACTTTACGACTCATTTAGGACTGCTATATGCACTATTAAGTAGAATATCGATGTCATGATTTAACCGCAGAGAGCGCAGAGGACACAGAGGGAGAGAATTGAGAGATGAATACAGGCATTGGTGTCAACTTAACGTCAAACCCAGTCAGAGACTGCTGTTTGACTATTAAATCTAGATCCGAACGAGCCCCCCTTAAGAAGGGGGGGACAAGAGTCTTCTCAAAGTCCCCCTTCCCCCCTTGGGGGGGGCTAGGGGGGGGTGGGGATTTAGGGGGATCTAGACTTAGGTAAAAGCAAGAGATACCAAGGGTTTCAGGCTTAAGTTGACACTAATGGAATACAGGAGAATGCTACCTACCGGATTTGATATCACCTCGGATCTTAGGCTGTTTGTCATAAACCGGGTTTTTGGGTAATATTTACGCTTAGTAAATTGCCCATCGGAAAACCCGGTTTTTTTGGGTTTTAATGTGTCATGCCTTCACCTAAATAAGCTTGGATCAGTAACTGCTTCAAATCTGCAATCAAAGGATAGCGGGGATTGGCACCAGTACACTGATCGTCAAAAGCCCGATCGGCCATTTCTTCTACATGAGCCAAGAAAAAGTCATCGGCGACACCTTGTTCTAAGAGTACCTCTTGAATTGTGGCTGGAATTTCCACTTGACGTTTTAACTCTTCCACTGCTTCGATCAACTTTTCAACTTTTTCCTCGTCAGTCTCGCCACCTAAGTTGAGATAGTTGGCAATCTGAGCATAGCGCCAAGTGCTATTAGGATACTTGTTCTGCGAGAAAGTCGCTTGCTTAAATGGTACATCCGTCGCATTGTAACGAATCACATGGGAAATCATCAGCGCATTTGCTAAACCATGCGGAATGTGACAAGTTCCGCCTAACTGGTGGGCGATGGAATGACAAACTCCGAGGAAAGCATTCGCAAAGGCCATACCTGCGATCGTAGCAGCATAATGGACTTTTTCCCGTGCTTTGGGGTCTTTAGCACCATTTTTGTAAGCACTGGGCAGATATTTGAACAACAGACGAATTGCTTCTAAAGCTAATCCGTTGGTATATTCAGAAGCCAGTACGGAAACGTAAGCTTCGATCGCATGAGTTAACGCATCTATCCCACCATAGGCTGTCAGTCGTTTGGGCATATTCATCGTCAATTCTGGATCGACGATCGCAATATTTGGAGTCAAAGCATAATCTGCAAGGGGATATTTGATACCAGATTTTTCATCTGTCACCACCGCAAAAGGAGTAACTTCCGAACCTGTCCCCGATGTGGTAGGAATTGATACCATCATTGCCTTTTCTCCCAAGGGTGGAAGTTCATAAACGCGCTTGCGAATATCCATAAATCGCATCGCCAATCCTTCAAACTCAATATCGGGATGTTCGTACATTAACCACATCACCTTCGCGGCATCCATCGGAGAACCGCCACCAAAGGCAATAATCACATCGGGATGAAAGCTATTGCAAATTGCTAAACCTTTACGCACGGTGGCTAAGGAAGGATCGGGTTCCACATCATAAAAAGTATAGTGAGCGATGCCGATTTCTTCCAAACTATCAGTAACTTCTTTGGTTAATCCGAGTTCAAATAAAGGGCGATCGGTAACAATTAAAGCCCGTTTTTTCCCCGCCAAATCCCGCAGCGCTACTGGTAAACAGCCAAATTTGAAATAAATCTTCGGGGGAATGCGGAACCATAGCATATTCTCCCGACGGGAGGCGACAGTTTTGATATTCAGCAGATGATGAGGTGTCACATTCGCCGAAACGGAATTACCGCCCCAGCTACCGCAGCCCAGAGTCAAAGAAGGATCGAGACGGAAATTGTAAAGATCCCCGATCGCCCCTTGGGAAGATGGAGTATTAATCAGCACCCGCGAAGTTTCCACCTTGGTTTCAAAATAACGAATATGTTCCTGATTGCTAGGGGCTGTATACAGCGCCGAAGTATGTCCGTGTCCCCCGAATAAAATTAAGGCTTCTGCTTTTTCGACAGCATCATGAAAATCAGTGGCGCGATACATCGCCAGAATCGGTGACAGCTTCTCATAAGCAAAAGGTTCATCTTTGTCGATCGCCTCTACTTCCCCAATCAAAACTCTAGTATTCCCTGGTATTTCCAACCCCGCAACTTCCGCAATTTTGCTCACCGTTTGTCCAACGATTTTCGGATTCAAATGTCCATCGGTTAAAATCACCTGACGAACTCGATCCCGTTCTTCAGAATTCAGGAAATAAGCACCGCGCTTGATAAATTCCTGTCTGACAGATTCATAAACTGCATCTACCACAACCACCGATTGTTCCGAAGCACAAATCGTGCCATTATCAAAGGTTTTACTCAAAATTATCGAACTCACCGCCATTTGAATATGGGCTGTTTCATCAATAATTGCCGGAGTATTTCCAGCGCCTACGCCGATCGAAGGATGTCCCGAAGAATAGGCTGCTTTCACCATCCCAGGCCCGCCTGTTGCCAAAATCAGCTTGATATCGGGGTTTTGCATCAAAGCTTGGGAAAGTGGCACTGTTGGCTCATCAATCCAGCCAATGATATCTCGTGGAGCACCCGCCGCTACTGCCGCATCCAGCACAATTTTTGCCGCTGCGATCGTGCATTCTTTAGCATGGGGATGGGGCGAAAAAATGATCCCATTTCTAGTTTTAAGCGCAATCAAAGACTTAAAAATAGTGGTTGAAGTGGGATTGGTGACAGGCACAATTCCAGCTAGGAGTCCCACGGGTTCGGCAATGCGTTCGTAGCCAAAATGTTTGTCTGATTCAATTACACCACAGGTTTTATCATTTTTGTATTTGTTGTAAATCATTTCTGAGGCAAAATGATTTTTGATGGCTTTATCTTCGATTACGCCCATTCCTGATTCTTTTACCGCTGCTTTGGCTAAGGGAATCCGCGCAGCATTAGCAGCCAAAGCTGCTTGTTTAAAAATGCGATCGACTTGCTCTTGAGTAAAAGTAGCAAATTCTGCTTGTGCTGCTTTTACGTTTTCAATTAACAGTTTCAATTCATCAATGTTGGTGACTTTCATTGTCAATTCTCCTCGGCTTTATTGTTGTGAAATTGTCGTGAAATTCTGAGATTGTAGATCCCCCTAAATCCCCCTTAAGAAGGGGGACTTTGAGAAGATTCCTGTCCCCCCGTTTCTTAAGGGGGACTTTGAGAAGATTCCTGTCCCCCCGTTTCTTAAGGGGGACTTTGAGAAGATTCCTGTCCCCCCGTTTCTTAAGGGGGACTTTGAGAAGATTCCTGTCCCCCCGTTTCTTAAGCGGGACTTTGAGAAGATTCCTGTCCCCCCGTTTCTTAAGGGGGACTTTGAGAAGATTCCTGTCCCCCCCTTCTTAAGGGGGGCTAGGGGGGATCGAGCCAACTTTAACTAAAGTGCGATCGCCCCGATCGCCTCTATCCCGCGATCGCGAAAAATATCAACCGTTTGCTGAACCTGTTCAGCCGAAGCGGGTGGTGTATCTTTCAGCTCATAACCAAGCCCTAATTGTTCCCATTTATATTCCCCCATTTTATGAAAAGGTAGAACTTCCAATCTTTCCACATTTTTGAGAGTCGCGATAAAATCTGCTAACTTCTCCACGTTTTCAATATTATCGGTGAGGTGTGGAACCAACACAAATCGAATCCAAGTGGGTTTGTCAATCTCGCTGAGATATTTTGCCATTGCTAAAGTTGGCTCGATGGAAACATTGGTAACTTTGTAATAGAGTTCAGGAATGTAAGATTTGATGTCTAGTAGAACTAGATCGGTCATTTCTAGAACTGGTTTGGCAATTTCTAAACCACAATAGCCAGATGTATCAAGGGCCGTATGCAAGCCTAGTTGATGACAGCGATCGAATATCTCTCTCGTAAATTCAGGCTGCATCAAGGGTTCGCCACCGCTGACAGTCACGCCGCCTTTCCGAAGGTAAGATTTACATTTTTTGATTTCATTAATCAGATAATCAACTGTAACTTCTTTACCATCATGAGCGTTGCGACAATCAGGATTGTGACAATAGAGACAGCGCAGAGGACAGCCCTGAGTGAAGACAATAAACCTAATTCCTGGCCCGTCAACAGTACCAAAGGTTTCGATTGAATGAATGCGTCCAATTCCTGACATGAAATTTTTAGTTACTAAGGTTTGAAAGCAATGCTCCCCAATAGTTTTTTTGCTTGGTTTGGGTTTCGACACTTCGACCCTTCGACCCTTCGACTACGCTCAGGAACCGCGTAGGCTGAGCGTAGTCGAAGCCGAAGTCGAAGCCAAAGCATTTACCACTCGTTTAGGATTGCTATCTAGACACGTTCGTGGAAAGTCCGTTTAATCACATCTAATTGTTGTTCGCGAGTCAGCTTGATGAAATTAACCGCATAGCCAGATACGCGAATCGTCAATTGAGGATAGTTTTCGGGATGTTCCATTGCATCTAGTAAGGTGGTGCGATCGAGGGCGTTAACATTAATATGATGACCGCCATCATGGAAATAGCCATCGAGTAAACCAACTAGATTATTAGTGCGATCGCTTTCGAGTCTTCCCAAGGCCGCGGGCAGAATTGAGAAGGTATTCGAGATACCATCTTGACAGTCACTATAGGGCAATTTTGCCACAGAAGATAGCGAGGCGATCGCGCCGCAAGAATCTCGTCCGTGCATGGGATTGGCACCGGGTGCAAAGGGTTCTCCCGCCTTGCGTCCATCGGGAGTGCTGCCTGTTTTTTTGCCGTAGACTACATTGGAAGTAATCGTCAGGACTGACTGAGTAGGTACTGCGCTACGATAGGTTTTGTGCTTGCGAATTTCGTTCATGAATCGTTGCACTATGTCGATCGCCATACTATCAACGCGATCGTCATTATTCCCATACTGCGGATAATCGCCTTCAATTAGATAATCCACCGCCAAACCTTGCTCGTTCCTTTCTACTTTAACTTTGGCGTATTTAATCGCGGAGAGGGAGTCAGCCACCACCGACAAGCCCGCTATGCCGCAAGCCATTGTACGGTAAACATCGCGATCGTGCAGCGCCATTTCCAGCCTTTCGTAGCAATATTTGTCGTGCATATAGTGAATGACGTTCAGCGTATTGATGTAGGCTTTTGCTAGCCACGCCATCATTTGCTGCAACCGTTCATTTACCTCTAGGTAATCCAAATATTCGGCAGTGATTGGTGCGAATAGAGGTGCTATTTGGTCGCCAGATTTTTCATCTTTACCGCCATTTATAGCATAGAGCAAAGTTTTTGCCAGGTTCACCCTTGCGCCAAAAAACTGCATCTGTTTACCGATTCGCATCACTGATACGCAACAGGCGATCGCATAATCATCGCCATAGGTGGGGCGCATCAAATCATCGTTTTCGTACTGAATTGAACTGGTGTCGCTGGAAATTTTAGCACAGAATTCTTTGAAGTTTTCTGGTAAATGTTCTGACCATAATACAGTCAGGTTTGGTTCTGGTGCTGGGCCGAGATTTGAGAGTGTGTGCAAGAATCGGTAACTGCTTTTTGTTACCATAGTTCTACCGTCTGCACTCATGCCGCCGATCGCTTCTGTTACCCAAGTGGGATCGCCGGAAAACAGCGCATTATAGTCAGGAGTCCGCAAAAAGCGCACCATCCGCAGCTTCATTACAAAATGATCGATCAGTTCTTGCAAGTCAACTTCCGATCTCGCTCCACTGCGTAAATCCCGATCGAAATATACGTCTAAAAACGTGGATACTCGACCCAGGGACATCGCCGCCCCATTCTGCTCTTTGACAGCGCCTAGATAGCCAAAATAGAGCCATTGCACAGCCTCTTGGGAGTTACCCGCCGGACGACCAATATCAAAGCCGTACTTCGCCCCCATTTCCTTGAGTTCAAACAAAGCCCGCACCTGTTCTGATAACTCTTCCCGCAGGCGAATTGTTTCCTCGTCCATCATGTCGAGTTCGAGGGATTCTTGCTGAGCTTTTTTGTCATCAATTAGGCGATCGACTCCATACAAAGCCACGCGCCGATAATCCCCAATAATCCGCCCGCGCCCGTAAGCATCGGGTAAACCTGTGATAATCCCAGAACGCCTCGCCATCCGCATTTCACGGGTATAGACATCGAACACGCCGTCATTATGGGTTTTGCGATATTTAGTAAAAACCTCTTCAGTTTGCGGATCGAGCTGATAGCCATAGGCTTCCAAACCAGCTTTGACCACGCGAATCCCACCGTAGGGCATGATAGCGCGTTTCAGAGGTTGATCTGTCTGCAAACCAACAATTTGTTCGAGTTCCCGATGAATGTATCCAGCGTCATGGGCTATAATAGATGATGGTACTTTGGTATCAACATCCAATACACCCTTTTGAAGTTCTAGTTTCATCAGTTCCAAAACTTCTTGCCAAAGCTTCTGAGTCCTTGTCGTTGCTCCTACTAGAAACTCGGCATTCCCTTCATAGGGTGTGTAATTCTTTTGAATAAAATCCCTGACATTGACTTCTTTTGTCCAACTCCCTTCTGTAAAGCCGTACCATTCTGCATACATAGCTTTAATCTCCTATTTAGGACTTGTTTTCAAGATGTCGCTCTTTCATCTTTTGTATCCATTATATATCTATCCCATCATCTCCCATGGAAATGCTGTCAGGTTTTTACAAAAGTTAACTTCTTGATGGTCCGATCGCAATTATCAAGTCCTGTCAACAGGTATATATAGCCTTTGGAGTGAAAGATGAGGTAAGAGCGAGAATTGGTAATTGCTAATTGCTAATTGGTAATTTGAAAACTCTGTAACTCCCGGCATTTATCTAAAGCCAACATATAAGCGGTTTGATAGTCGGTACCGCCTAACATCAAATCCCCGTAATATTCATAGGGTAGATCTCCATAAACTGGCAGTGGATCGTCGAGAGGGTAATCTTCCTTTGACTCTTCTAAAATTGCGGTCAATTTTTTGATACTGAGACTTTGGGCGGGAAAATAGTAAAGGTTTTCAGCGGTAAAGCCCAGGTGCGGGAAGGTTGGGTCAATAATGCGATCGCCCAATTCCAGCCAGCCATATTCCAGAGGTTGCTCGGAGATGGCAGGTATCACCAAAAAGCCTTGAACATAGATTGCACCTTCGATGACTAAAGCTGCTCGATAAGCATTGTCAAAGCATTTTTCAGGTGGGCTTTTGATGATACTGGCAATTTCTTGGGAAAGGATTTCATCTAATATTTTTGTCATTGTCGGCTGATTAATTACCATTTTCCTGGCATTGTGTCCTTGAGTCTCAATTCTTCTCGACTCATGAGAGCTTCGTAATAATCTGGTTTAATTTCTAGGGCTACTCCATAGGAACTAATGGCATCTTGATTACGGTGCAATTTTTGCAATACATCGCCTCGATGAGACCAAGCTTCCCAGTTATCTGGCTTGAGTTGAATTACCTTGTCAGCAGCTATAAGTGCTTCAGCATAGCGTGCCATTTTTGCTACTACAATGGAGCGGTGCATCCAGGCTTGATAGTTGTCAGGCCAGATGGTAATTGCTCGATCGTAGGCTACCAGGGCTGGTTCGTACTGCTGCAAATTTTCGAGAGCCTTGCCACGTTTTAACCAAGCTTCAAAATTGTCGGGCATGATTTGAATGACTTGGTTGTAGGCGGCGATGGCTTCTTGATAGCGCTCTAATTTTTCTAGGGCTGCCCCTTGTTGTAAACCAACTTTTGAGGAAATTTGTGCTTCGGAACTCATAGAAATTACTTTATCGTAACAGGCGATCGCCTCTTCGTATTGTTGTAATTGTTCGAGAGCTGCCCCTCGCAGGTTCCAAGCTTCTAGAAAATTGCTTTGAATTTGCAGGGCATTACTGTAAGCGATGATTGCATCTTTATATCGTTCCAATCCGGCTAAAGCGATGCCTCTACCTAGCCAAGCTTCGGGGAAATTGGGATTGATTTGAATTGCTTTGTCAAAAGCTGCGATCGCCCCTTCATAGTCTGCTGATTCTGACAGAGTTTGACCGCGGCCGATCCAGACTTCTGGATAAAACTGATTAATTTGAATAGCCCGATCGAAACAAGCAATAGCGGCATCATGCTGCTGGTGTTTAAGGGCCATACCCTTATAAAACCAAGCTTCGTAATCGTTAGGTTGTAGTTGAATTACCCGATCGTAAGCTCTAACTGCTTCTGAGTATCGGTGAAGTTTTGCCGATGCTATGCCTCGATTGAACCAAGCCAGACAATTTGCTGGTTGTAATTCTAGGGCGCGATCGTAAGAAGTGACAGCTTCAGGATAACGCTCCGTTTTCATCAGAGCCAAGCCTCGGTTCAACCAAGCTTCCCAATGAGTTGGTACGAGCTTGAGGGCGCGCTCGTAAGCAGCCACTGCCTCCGAGTTCCGTTGGGCTTGCAACAGTACATTACCTTGACGAAACCACATGGCGGGCAAATTGGGATGAATTTGTGTGGCTCTTTTGTAACTACTTGCTGCGACTTCCCACTGTTGCAATTCTTCCAGAGCTCGGCCGCGCTGATACCAAGCTTCGTGTTTTTCCGAATTAATTTCAATTGCTTTGTCAAAACCCGCGATCGCCTCGGAGTAATTTTGTAAGCTTAACAGTGCCGTACCGCGTAGCATCCATGCCCAATATTCTTCTGGTTTGAGAGCTATAGCTCGATCGCAACAGGCTACGGTTTGGAGATATTGCTCCAATTGCTTGTAAGCCTTACCCAAATTCAGCCATGCCCTAACCCAGTCTGGCTTAATTTGCAATGCTTTTCCGTAACAATCCACGGCTGCTTCATATCTTCCCGATGCGTACAATCTATTTCCCCGATCGTAATCAGGAAATGCTGCAAAAATCCTGAAAATTGGTGGCAGTAAGGTTCCTTGGGGGGTTAAAAATTTGTCATTAGAGGTTGGAGGGGGAGAAGTTGATAAGTCTGACATAGGCTTTGTACATAAAAATTTTGTTGAACAACCAGCAGGGCGGTCTTAATATTAACTTATGCTGTGCTTAACTCGCTGCTATAGTCAGATAAATTTAACATATTTTCAATCAAATTTTGTATGGTTTTTGTGCACGCAGTTTTAGATTTTACCGATGCTAATTGGGACTCGATCGCCTTTAGCTCCAATTATTGCTATCAAGGTCTTTGCGTTCAAAGCGGTGAGTTGCTGAGATTGCATCGTACAGTTCAGTGTGAGGCGATCGCCCGTGGTTTGATGCAGCACCTTGGGGAGGACGAGTGTCATTCCCGCGAGGGCAAAATGTATGGAGTCTTGCTAGTTGAAACCCTCGGAGGGGAAAAAAGGGTACTCAAAGCATTTTCCGGGCTTTTGAATGGTTCTAGCCACGTTCCCGGCTGGGTAACACCCATTCCCGGACGCGATCGAGTGGCATTGACAGAGGCCCGAACCTTGACTGAATTGGAGTCGATGAAACAGGAACTGATGCGGCTACAACAGCTTCCGCAGCGGCAGGAATATGACAGACGATTGCGGGAGTGGGAATTGGAATTAGAGGCTTTGGGCGATCGGCACAAAATTTGCAAGCAGGAACGAGTTCTAACACGGGATTTACTGTGCAGAACTTTGGTAGGAGAAACACTAAAAATAGCTCTCGAAGAACTTAATCAAGCAAGTCGATTAGAAGGAATTGAACGCAGGCAACTTAAGCGGGAGCGGGATGATAAATTGCAGCCATTAAAACAATTAATTGAAGCTGCCGATGGGCGGATAACTGAACTGAAACAGCAGCGTAAAAAACTGTCTCGCGAACTGCAAATGCAGATGCACGAGGCTTATACTTTGGTAAATTTTTTGGGAAATTCGCGATCGCTCCAGCAATTGATGCCCAGCGGTTCGATCCCCACTGGAACCGGCGATTGTTGTGCGCCAAAATTGCTCCACTACGCGGCTTTACACAATCTGAAACCCTTGGCAATGGCTGAGTTTTGGTGGGGGCCATCCTTGGGGGACAAAGTTCAGGGAGAGTTTTATGGTGCTTGTGGCGATCGGTGTCAGCCATTGATGGGGTTTTTGCTATCAGGATTAGCTCAAAATCGGAGTGTTTTTAAGAATGTTAATAACTGCGAGGTAGATGCTGTTGGTGACAGTGACAACTGCGAGCATCCCGATTATGTAAGGGCGAAGCATGACCGCAGACAATTTATTAGCTCGCGCCAGAGATTTACAGCGGTCATGCTTCGCCCCTACGAATATATTTGCCAAACACAGATGCACCCTGACAACTTAACATCAAACCGACTGTTTCGCTTGTTTGTATTGAAGTCTAGATCCCCCCTAACCCCCCTTAAGAAGGGGGGGACAAGAAATACTCTGAAAGTCCCCATGATTGACGGGGGGACAACAAATAATCTCAAAGTTCTCCTTAATGACGGGGGGACAACAAATAATCTCAAAGTTCTCCTTAATGACGGGGGGACAACAAATAATCTCAAAGTTCTCCTTAATGACGGGGGGACAACAAATAATCTCAAAGTTCTCCTTAATGACGGGGGGACAACAAATAATCTCAAAGTTCTCCTTAATGACGGGGGGACAACAAATAATCTCAAAGTTCTCCTTAATGACGGGGGGACAACAAATAATCTCAAAGTTCTCCTTAATGACGGGGGGACAACAAATAATCTCAAAGTTCTCCTTAATGACGGGGGGACAACAAATAATCTCAAAGTTCCCCTTAATAACGAGGGGACAACAAATAATCTCAAAGTCCCCCTTAATAACGGGGGGACAACAAATAATCTCAAAGTCCCCCTTAATAACGGGGGGACAACAAATAATCTCAAAGTTCCCATGATTGACGGGGGGACAACAAATAATCTCAAAGTCCCCCTTATTAAGGGGGATTTAGGGGGATCTAGACTCGACAAAAACCAACATTTATTTTCTGTCTTAAGTTCTCACGAATCAGAACACCCTGGGAAAGAGATGAAAGGAGGGCTTATAGCCCACCCCAAAAACAATAATTTTGATGGTGGAATAGGCATCTTGCCTGTTCCTGAACCGAGAAAAATGCTACCAATTATTTATGAGGATAAATGGTTAATAATTATCAATAAACCTGCCAATTTACTATCAGTTCCTGGTCGTTACCTAGAAAATCAAGATAGTGTATTAAGTCGTTTCCGCAACTTGCTAGTCGATGGATTTAATTTGAATACCGTGCATCGTTTAGATTTCGATACATCGGGAATTTTGATATTAGCACGGGACCAAGAGACTTACAGAAAACTTAGTTTACAATTTGAAAAAAAACAAGTTAAAAAAGTTTATGAATCGATACTTTCCGGCGGGATAGATATAAAATTTGGGTCGATCGCCCTGCCACTGTGGGGGAATCCTGACAATCGACCGATTCAGGAAGTTAATTGGGAACGTGGAAAACCCAGTGTGACAGAGTTTCAGGTGATTGGAAGAGAAGGAAATTGCTCGCGCATCGAATTTGTGCCGCTCACGGGACGGACTCATCAATTGAGAGTTCATGCAGCGGATGTGAGAGGATTGGGAATACCGATTTTGGGCGATCGACTTTACGGATGCAAAGCCGATGGAATGCGATTACACTTACACGCTAGGGAAATTTCTTTTGAGCATCCGCAGTTGGGAAACAGGCTATACCTAAAGGCAGAAATGCCATTTTGATTTGGCTCAAAATTACGCAATCTCTGAATTGTTTGCGATTTTGTGATGTCATTATCATTGTAATGGTTCGATTCAAGCTATGGTAAGAAGCAAACGCGAATTTCCAGAATTCTTCAGTTGACAAATTAGCAAAACCATGAACATCCAAACCACATCGCCAGCCCTGCTAAGTTCCTTCAAACTTGGAGATTTACTCCTAAAAAACCGAGTAGTTCTTGCACCCTTGACTCGTGGCAGAGCCGGTGAAGCGCGGATGCCCAACGCCTTAATGGCAAAGTATTACGCTCAGCGGGCTGCGGCGGGTTTAATCATTACCGAAGCCACAGTGATTTCGACTCAAGGTATTGGCTGGGAAAATACGCCCGGAATATATTCCGACGAGCAGCTTGAAGCCTGGAAACAGATTGTAACTGCGGTGCAAACTCACGAAACACCGATTTTTATGCAGCTTTGGCACTGCGGGCGAGCTTCCCACAGCAGTTTTCATGAAAACGGTCAATTGCCCGTTGCAGCGTCTGCGATCAAAATCAATGGAGAAGGGCTTCATACCCCTGTAGGAAAACAACCCTACGAAACTCCTCGTGCTCTAGAAACCGATGAAATTGCGATCGTTGTAGAAGACTATCGCAAAGCAGCAGAACGAGCAAAAGATGCAGGTTTTGACGGTGTAGAAATTCACGCTGCTAACGGCTATCTAATTGACACATTTCTGCAAACCAAAACCAATCACCGAAATGATTCCTATGGCGGTGGAGTGGAAAACCGCTACCGTTTTCTCAAGGAAATTGTGGAGGCAATTATCACAGTATTTCCAGCAAATAGAGTGGGAGTGCGACTTTCTCCCAACGGTGTTTTCAATGACATGGGTTCTCCAGATTATCGTCAAAGTTTTCTGTACATTGCAGGGCAGTTAAATACCTACAACTTAGCTTATCTTCACCTGATGGATGGCTTAGCTTTTGGCTTTCATGAATTGGGAACGCCGATGACACTAGCAGAGTTTCGTGAGGTCTTTGCAGGTACTCTGATTGGTAACTGCGGATATACCCAAGAACTGGCAGAAACCGCCATTAGTAGCGGAGTGGCGGACTTAATCGCCTTTGGTCGAGATTTCATCAGCAATCCCGACTTGGTAGAGCGTTTCACTCATGGCTGGCCGCTCAATCCCCCTGCTGAAATGCCTACCTGGTATTCTTTTGGTCCAGAAGGTTATGTGGACTTTCCTACCTATGAGGCATCTCAAGCGGCTTCCTAATCCCAGAACCAGATGGATGAGTGCCAGTTGAGATCTAGAACGTTTCCCCATATCCTAAAACCATAGGGTACTAAAAAAATGAGAGCTGTAAGCTCTCATTTTTGAGTGCCTAAAAATCATCAATCGCGATCGCAGCATTGTTAAGAAAATGGCACAAAATCACAAGTCAACAGTTATCATCACCGGTGCGTCCTCCGGTGTCGGTTTGTACGGCGCAAAAGCCCTTGCAGCAAAGGGATGGCACGTAGTCATGGCCTGTCGGGATGTGCGAAAAGCCGGAGATGCAGCCCAAGAGTTAGGAATACCCCAGGGTAGCTACTCCATCATGCAAATCGACTTAGGCGATTTAGATAGCGTGCGACGGTTTGCGAGGGAATTTAAGGCCAGTGGGCGGTCTTTGGACGCTTTGGTGTGTAACGCCGCCATCTATATGCCTTTAATTAAAGAACCCCTGCGTAGCCCAGAGGGATTTGAGTTGACGATGACTACCAATCACCTCGGTCATTTTCTCCTGTGCAACCTGATGATGGAGAATATGAAGCCTTCCTACTATACGGATGCGAGGATGGTGATTTTAGGAACCGTGACGCATAATCCAGACGAGTTGGGTGGAAAGATTCCGCCGCGCCCGGATTTGGGCAAATTTGAGGGCTTTGAAGCCGGTTTTAAAGACCCAGTTTCGATGGTTGATGGCAAAAAATTTGAGCCAGTCAAAGCTTACAAAGACAGCAAAGTTTGCAACGTGCTGACAATGCGGGAATTGCACCGGCGCTTTCACGAATCCACTGGGATTACCTTCACGTCGCTGTATCCGGGATGTGTAGCTGATACGCCCCTGTTCCGCAATCACTACCCCTTGTTTCAGAAACTTTTCCCCTTGTTCCAAAAAAACATCACCGGAGGTTATGTTTCCCAGGAGTTAGCAGGGGAAAGACTAGCAATGGTAGTTGCCGATCCGGAATATAAGCAATCCGGCGCGTATTGGAGTTGGGGGAACCGTCAGAAAAAAGATGGCGCATCTTTTGTCCAGAAGGTTTCTCCCCAGGCTAGGGATGACGAAAAAGGCGATCGGATGTGGGATTTGAGCGCTAAATTAGTTGGATTGACCCAGTAGTCAAATGAAGTAAGATTAAATGAACCGCGAAGACGCTAAGGACGCGAAGGAAGAACCCCGCCTGCTGCCCCAATGGGGGAAAGAAAAAGTCTATCTTCTTCCTTTCTTTCTTCGCGCTCTTCGCGCCTTCGCGGTTTAATTTCATTATTCAATTATATAAATAATATGACTTACCGCTCCAACAAACTACTTATATTTATAGTCATTCCTGCATTTTTATTGTTAGGAATGCCAGCCAAAGCAACTGCGAGTAAAGTTGAAAATTCCCTCTCAAATATTGATAATTTAGAAATCCCCAACCCCCAAAACTTACCCACAGAAATCGATCGCCCTTCCCAACTGAGCCAACTCCCCAACCCAATTCAACCCAGAGAACCCGAATTACCAACTCCTCAACCACCACAACCCCCACCGCCATCTCCCCTCCAACCTACTAGCCCAACACCCGTTGAGGGCGAAGTGAGACCAGATATACCGGGTACAATTAGAGTCGATCGCTTTGAATTTGAGGGAAACACAGCCTTTAGCGATCGCGAACTGGCAGAACTCACTAAACCCTTCGTGGGTAGGGAAATCACCTTCGCCGAACTGATCGCAGTGGAAGCAGCAGTAACTCAAAAATACTTAGCAGCCGGATATCTCAATTCCGGTGCGGTAATCCCCGCCAACCAAACCTTTCCCAGATATGGCGCAGTGGTTAAAATTCAGATTGTCGAAGGCGGAGTCGAAGAAATTGCAATTACTGGCAACCGTCGGCTAAAGTCAAGTTACGTGCGATCGCGCCTAGCCATCGCTACGGAGAGGCCACTCAATCGCGATCGACTGCTGTCCGCCTTGCAAATGCTGCAACTAGACCCCTTAATTGCCAATATTTCCGCCGAATTGCAAGCCGGAAGCCGCCCGGAAAAAAGTCGCTTAGAAGTCCGAGTCAAAGAAGCAGACAGCTTTAGTGGGGAAGTCTTTGCAGACAACAATCGATCGCCAAGCGTCGGCAGTTTTCGGCGCGGAGTGCGAATCAATCAAGCAAATTTGCTCGGTTTGGGCGACGGCTTGGAGGTATCCTACGCTAACACCGACGGTAGCAATGAAATCAACGGCAGTTATACAGTTCCAGTCAATCCCCGCAACGGCACAATTCGGTTGGCGGTGGGTGCTGCGAGCACTAATATTATTGAGGAACCCTTTGATACTGCTGGGATTGAGGGAAAGTCGCGCACTTACGAGTTAACTTACCGCCAACCGATTGTCGAAAAGCCCGATCGCAACTTGGTTGTGGGAGTAACATTATCGCGGCAAGAAAGCAATACATTCTTGCAGGGTGAAAGATTTCCGCTGTCGCAGGGTGCAAACGATCGCGGCCAAACCCGTGTTTCTGCTGTCCGCTTTTTTCAAGAATACGTGCAACGTAGTTCCAATCAAGTGTTTGCAGCGCGATCGCAATTCTCGATCGGTACTAATTTGTTGGGCGCTACTGTCAATGATAGCGGGCCAGACAGTCGCTTTCTGGCGTGGCGCGGACAAGCCCAATACGTGCGGCTGCTAGCACCAGAAACCTTGCTGATTGTACGTTCTGACATTCAATTAGCCGATCGCTCTTTGCTTTCTCTCGAACAAATCGGGATCGGTGGCGTGCAGAGTGTACGAGGATATCGCCAAGATTTGCTGTTGACTGATAGCGGTGCGATCGCCAGTGCGGAGGTACGAATCCCGGTGTGGCGCGTGCCACAAGTCAAAGGATTGTTGCAGGTGGCTCCATTTATCGATTTGGGAGTAGGCTGGAACCATTCTGGCGAAAAAGCTAATCCTGACTCTGACAAGCTTCTGGGTGCTGGTGTGGGGTTGTTGTGGCAAATGGGCGATCGGTTTAATGCGCGTCTAGATTATGGTATTCCGTTGATTAATGCGCGATCCTCTTCGAGGGCTTCGCTAACGGGCGATTCCCTACGGGATAGCTACGCTTCACGAACTTTCCAGGAAAAAGGCATCTACTTTCGGATTAATTACTTTGCTTTCTAAATTGTGGGTTGCGTTGAGCCGCCGCAAAAAATCGTTGCTTCCCACAGGTAACTTTGATACCGTCTGCTCCAACGCAATGGTTAGCCTGCGGACCAGATTGCAGAAACACGGTATTCATACAAAGCCTTGTTACAGTTCCGTTTTCTGACAATTTCAGAATGAATTTTGGAGTAGCCAAGAATTCTCATGGAATCAGAAAATAAGGCTGCCGTATCCACCATATTACCAAAAAAAGTTGAATTACCAACAATATAATGGAGTTCAGCTCCATCTTCTAAAATGGATCTGATTGAACTCAAATGCAAGTGCATATCATGAAAGTATTTCAAGACGTAAATCGATAAAATATTTGAATTTTTTCCGTCAGACATCCTTATATTTTTTACAGTTGAGAAGATACTTTCTGGTAAATCTTCTTCTTGTATCGTCCAAGAATTGAGCCGACTTGTTGCAATTCCCCAAGTTCCACCAACAGCTAACCAATCTAGTTCACCTGCTTCTTTGGCTTCATTTATAAATTTTGTCCAATACATATAAGGACGAAGTTCACGAATATAACTAACTCGATTTGGATAAGGCGGCGAAGTTATAACCTTATTTATCTTGATATTGCCGACACTGATTATATTCCGAGAATCTACCTTCAGGACTCTAGCATTACCCATAATATTCTTCTCGGCAGATCTAAGTACAAAATCAAGTATGTCCAAAAAAAGTTTTTCAATATACTCAATCTCATGGTGAATTATTGTTTCACTAAATGACATAGAAATATGATTAAAAGCTGCCGATGAAATTTCGATTATCAAACGACAGAAGGCGATCCAAACGACACTATATTCATCGTTCTCTTCAGGTTCTCCAAATTGCTCCACTAAGGCGGTTCGCAGGGCGGCAAGAACATTGAGCGTATAGCCAGACCACCACCGCTCAATGTTGAATATTTGTGGTATCCAGTTATCTTGCTCTAATTGACTCTTATACTCCTTCAAAGCCTGCCATACTTTTTCACGAATATCCAGTAGGCAGTCTTCAGCATAATTTCGGTATTTAGCATTTCCAAGCCAAATCAGAAATGGGTTGATGTCAAATGAATAAGCTTTGTACCCTAGTTCAGCAGCAACAAGCCCTGTTGTAGCTGTACCAGAAAAAGGATCGAGAATAATCGCTTCCGTATTAGACGAAGACAAAAGTTTTTCAACCAGCTTCACGCCATATGCTGGTGTAAGACGAAGCCATCCATGTCTTCCAAGACTACGATTAGCTTTAAAAGTATAGTCAGATCGTTGTTGGACAGTAGATCTCATTATTCTGCCCTCAGTAGAATTTCTAAAGTGCTGTAAACTTCGCTTTTGATTACCTCAGAATTCCTATGGAAAAAATCTGATAAGTCATATCCCAAAACTTCTTTGGAAAAAGCAAATAGCGAAGTTTGATTATTCCCTGATGTCGTGCCAATGATTATTCCTCCACGACTATTTCGGTAGCGCAACACCAAATCTGTATCAATCTGAGAAGAAAAAATTGCAAAAACTGGAAGGTAGCCGTTTGCCCAAGCAACGGCAATATTGTCTATGTCAGCATTCTGTCTCTTGCTATCTTTACTTTTATATCCTTGTCGAACTTCAAACACTGCTCCGTTCAAGGGTGCAGGTACACTGAGAAAAATACTATAGTCTGCTATCCACTGAATAACTCTTGCTTTGACTTCAATATTCCGAATTTCGCTCAGTTCCAGCCGTGCATCCAATGACAAAGTTTTATTCTTGTCGTTTTTAGTCTTTGTAGTGTAAGACCACAGAGCGTACTTTGGATCTTTGTACTGTGTCTGGTCGATTATTATCTGCCTGAATAGATTTTCACAGCCTTTTCCAATCTGTCGGTAAACCGAAGTCATCCCCCCAGCAGCCTTGTGAGCTGCATACATCAAATCTGAGTCAAGACCAATCCATGAATAGAATGGGTCTGCTCCATAGATTGACAAGAACCGCCCCATATCTATCCCTTCTTCTCTATTACCTAGACCGAATTTGGGCTTATATCGTCTGCATACCTTTATAGGATCTAAAAATTTTTTGAGGTAAAGGCTCTCATCGGTCACGGCAAATCTTACATTTTTTACTTTAACCAGCAAAGTATAGCGTGGTATGGCGTTAACTTTGCCCTATACATCAAGAACGATCGTATTATCGAAGTTTTCATCAGCAATAAATTTTAACATGGTTCTTGCACTGTTCTGCGGGCAAGCAGGCGATCGCGCAAGCCTTGTAGGTCGAATTTTGCTTGATTCATAGCACGAATCTCTTGCGATTGCTGCCGTCGCTGTTGCAAGTACGCTTCTACTTCCGATTCGTGCTTGAGATAGAAGGCGATCGTGGCATAAACGTCAGCTAGATTCAGAGATGGATAACGATAAACAGTTTCCTCTGCGGTCGCGCCCATTCATCAAAACTTCTTCACGCTCGAATCACTGTAATTATTCGCCCCATATTCGTTGTATGAATTTCAGTATTCAACCGTTCTTCCAACTCCGGTGCATTCTCGCGACGATCGAATATCACCAACCACCCTTCATCTTGTCCCAATCGAGCCAAATACCCATCTAACTGTTCCAACCCTTTACTCAACGGATCTACTTTCCGAGTCCGCCAAACCTTCAGTTCAATTCCTAGGGTCACATCACCATAACGGAAACATAAATCCATCCTGTCTCGCCCGATCGCATATTCTCTCTCCAAGGTTCCCCCGCCATTAATCACCCGATGCAGAAACGCCATCAACACCAAATGCGGGGCAATTTCGGGGTAAGACGCACTTTTGAGTAACGGTTCGCCATGTTGCAGCCAAAATGCGAGAAATGCTTGCAGGAGTGCCTCGGTCATCAGTTCGCCGCGATCGTTCAACCAACTCGGACTGATAATCGGTAAACTATCTTGCGGGCCTTGCGCTAAAACTCGCGGCAACACTTCTCGATAAATCGGATTGGCGATGACTAAACCCCCAGCCGGATCGCGTTTGAGCAAGCCCAAATCTACCAGATATTGACGATCGTCATTAGAAGATTCTGGCAATTCTCGTCCCGCTAATATCGGCTCGATAATCGCTTTGACTCGGTTTTCTCTGAGTCGTTCAGCTAAACTATCCAAATGTGTATCCTGCCGTTTAATTAAAATTTCTTTGGCTTCTAAAATATGTTCTGGTGTAATTTCTATAGATTCATCTATCACTAATTCTTCGACGATTTCTTTAGCTAAAGCATTCACTAACCAAGGTTGTCCTTGTGTTAATTCAAAAGCCAACGCTATGGCTGAAGGTGTAAAAACTTGTCCGGTATCCTGGGTATGTTGCGCGTAGAGTTCGGCGACTTCTTTTGCATTAAAATTTCTGAGAGTAATCGATCGCACTTTAATATTAAACGGACTGGATGTATTGAGGCGATCGCTACCACCTGCGGCCACTTTGTAATCGCGAACATCGCGCAAACCAATTAAACCCACCGATTGCGGAAACGCTTTCGGGCGATTGGGATAACCATCGCGCAGTTGACGCAGGATGGAAATCAAAGCTTGATCTTGCAATGCGTCAATTTCGTCGATCAAAATGACCAAAGGACGAGATGAAACTTGTGCCCAAGCTTGCAAAGCCGCCCGAATTTTCTGTCCCGATTGCAGGGCTGTCCACTCAGGCGGTTGCAATTCGGGCGGAAGGCGAAAAGAGATGTTATCTCGCCAAGCACCGAGAATGGCCTCTTCAGCACCCGCGATGTCCTGACTGAACGGTGCACCCACTTCCACCGACAGCATCACGGCGGTGTATTGTCCGCTTTCGGTGAGTTGTTTGGCTAGTGCCAGCATAGCGGTGGTTTTGCCAATTTGTCTCGGTGCGTGAATGACGAAGTAGTTCTCCTGAGCAATGAGTCGTTCTATGTTAGGAAGGCGACGGGTGGCTGGAAGCAGATAGTGGATGTCATCGCGGCAGGGGCCAGCGGTATTGAACCAGCGTGGCATAGGTCAACTGGGGGAAAGGGGCTGCTCTCAGTTTACTTTACTGTTGTGGCGATTAACAATGACCCAACTGTATTCATCTTACCATGATGAAGATCGTGGAGTCCAGGTAGAATTAGCTCCGCTCCGGGTAACTCATTCAAGCTCATGACTGTTGCTCCTCTGAGTTACATTCAAAACCTTCGATAAATTTCTCAACTTTGCTTCTGGGCACATCAGGATTAAGAGAGGGGAAATGAAGACGATCCTGTCACGCCAGCCCGGAAGTGAAGGTAATAATATCAAATCCTCTCTTCATTGGAATTATTAAACTCTCTCTTCTCTTTCTTCGCGTCCTTAGCGCCTTCGCGGTTAAATCACCTGACGATACAACCGGAATTGATATAAATCCTGTGGGGAAGCTAGTTCGATATTGATGTTCAATTCTTGTTTGATTTTTCTGATAAAATTAGAAACTATAGTATTTATATTATAATCTAAAAGGATTTCAGCTATGTTTCGCCTATCTTCCGCCCTAGTTTTTATTTGCTTACTGCTATTTCCCTCAAAAACCTTCGCTCAAATCATCCCAGACAACAGTTTAGGTTCTGAAAGTTCGCGCGCAGTTTCCGATACGATCGATAACTTACCCAGCGATCGCATTGAAGGCGGCGCAACACGAGGCTCAAATCTCTTTCACAGTTTCCGAGAATTCAACATCCGTGAAGGCAGGGGAGCTTATTTTACCAACCCCAAAGGCATTACTAATATTTTCACCCGCGTCACCGGCAACAATTCCTCCAATATTTTAGGCACCTTAGGAGTCCAGGGAAACGCCAACTTATTTTTAATTAACCCAAAAGGAATTGTCTTCGGTCCTAACGCTCGGTTAGATTTACGGGGTTCATTTATCGGTTCAACTGCTGAAAGTATAGTATTTAATAACGGTTTTGAATTCAGCAGTACGAAACCACAAATATCGCCACTATTAACGGTAAATATTCCCGTCGGCTTGAGATTTCGAGATAACCCCGGTACAATTGTCAACCAATCAACAGCGACTGGAGTAGTAAACCAGCTACCAGCTTCGTCGCTCCCAATTCCGATTACCAATCAAGTCGGTTTAGCCGTAGACCCCGGTCAAACCTTAGCCTTAATTGGTGGCGATATCCACGTTAATAGTGGTATCTTAACAGCTAACAACGGACAAATAGTCCTCGGTAGTGTTGCCAATTCCGGTTTAGTTAATTTTGGTTCAACTCCCTTGGGTCTAAGTTTTAATTATGACAATATTCAAAATTTTGGTAACATCAACATATCCGCAGGTAGCCTGATTAATACTAGCGGACTGGGAGGCGGTAAAATTGATATCAGAGGTGGCAATATCACCATCGCTAATTCTCGAATTTATGGGCTGACACTGGGCAATATTGATAGTAGAGGCATCGATATTAATTCCCAAAATTTGCAAATCAAGGATGGGACGCAAATTTCTACCCTCACCCTAGGAAATGGTGCGGGGGGAAATATCAACTTCTTTGCTAGGGATTCAGTAGAGATGAGCGGACTGGGAGTAGAGGGTTATCAACAGGTTGTAATTAAGTATTTAATATCAGGAACTGTAGACCCCTTTGACCCACAATTTGCTTTGTTTAATGGTACTTCGGGTAGTGGAGCTGGGGGCATTATTACCATTGATACTGGTAGGCTGCTAATGCGTAATGGCCTCACCGGTAGTGGCATCACCCTTGGTGCTGGAAGTGGCGGCAATCTCAATATCCGTGCCAATACTTTTGAGATGGTAGGTTCTGGAGTTAACAACGCCACAGCTAAAGATAGTACCGGTGCAGGAGGAAGTATTAATCTTGATGTTGAAAGGTTAATTATGCGTGATGGTTCTCTGCTGGGTAGCACGAGTTATAGTGATGGGCGATCGGGAAATATTAATGTGAAAGCTAGGGAATCTGTAGAATTGTCCAACACTGGACCCAGAACTGCTGTATCAACGGGAATCAGCACTTTGAGTATCGGTGCTAATGGAAATGCAGGAGATATTAATGTTGACACCAAGCGATTGAGTCTTTCAGATGGCTCTGCTTTCACCTTGGGAACGGGTGTATTAGTGGGCAGGTTTCTGTTTTCCAGAAATGGCGGTCCCGCTGGAAATTTAAGAGTTAGGGCGAGTGAATCAGTGGAAATTTCAGGGATTTCTCAGCTTTTGACTAGCGGGAATCAAAATGCTAGTGCCTTCACTTCCGCAACTTTGAGTTCGAGTCGGGGCGGGAATATCCGGGTTGATACGCCGAGGTTGACGGTGCGGGATGGGGGGATAATTTCTACGAGTTCTTTGGGTGTGGGAAATGTGGGTGATATTACGATTAATGCCGATCGCATCGAAGTAGTTGGTAGTGGCAATAACGGTCTATTCATTAGTGAAATAGATGCTTCAGTGGGTAAAGTGTTTGGTAATAATGCCGAGGCGACAGCAAATGCGGGTTCGGTGAATCTCAATACCCGCCAATTGAGCGTGCGGGATGGAGCGACGGTGACGGTTTTGGCTAGGGGAACTGGACGGGCTGGTAATATCAATGTGGTAGCAGATTCAATTTCTCTTGATAACAAAGGCCGTATTGATGGTACTACTGTCTCTGGTACGGGAGCGAATATTAACCTACAAGCACAAAGCATCCGGTTGCGACGTGGTAGCCGAATTACTACCGATGCGGGTACTTCCGAGGGCGGTAACATTAACCTCCGAGGCGACATTCTAGTGGCTCTCCCAGGGGAAAATAGCGATATCACGGCTAATGCTCGCACAGCTCAAGGTGGCCGTGTGAATGTCAACGTACCCACTGTCTTGGGATTTAGGGCTGTGGGCCGGGAAGAGGTTAGAGGCAGTTTGGGGTTGACAGATGCTCAATTTGCACAGTTACAGGTAAGCCCTACTTCCTTGATTTCTACTAGCGACATTGCGGCTATTTCCCAAACTGGAGGTCCGGCTTTGCAAGGGACTGTCACATTTAGTTCTTCTGGGGTGAATCCTGCTCAAGGGTTGGTGGAATTGCCGCAAAATATTACCAATCCGTCGCAGTTAATTGCTACTAATCCCTGTCTCCAAGGGGCCCAGAACGAGTTTATTGTGACTGGTAAAGGGGGTGTGCCACCTAGTCCTAATGATACTCTCAGCAGCGAATCTGTGCCGTTTGCATGGGTGGATTTTACTCAAGGAAGTAGAACTCCCCCCAACTCCCCTCAAGGAAAAAGAACCCCCCCCTACCCCCCCCAAGGGGGGAATGAAGAAGGGAGAATTACCCCCCCCTACCCCCCCCAAGGGGGGAATCCTGACGCCAGAATTACCCCCCCCTACCCCCCCCAAGGGGGGAATGAAGAAGGGAGAATTACCCCCCCCTACCCCCCCCAAGGGGGGAATGAAGAAGGGAGAATCAGCTCCCCCTACCCCCCTCAAGGGGGGAATGAAGAAGGGAACAAAGGGGGGAATGAAATTGTTCCGGCGCAAGGTTGGGTGATGAATTCTCAAGGGGATGTGATGCTTGTTGGGTACAATTCTGCAAATACCACTTCACGGATTCTTCGGCAGAATCCTGTTTGTATACCACGTTGAAAGTATGTTTTCTTCTACGGCAGATTGACGTTAATTTACGCAAATTACCAATTAACAATTAACAATTACCTATGACATTTACTCGATCGCTCCGTCAAGCAATTTTGTTATTTTTAATTTCTTGTTTGCTGGCAATTGCCATTCCTCCTGCTGTTGCTCAAGTTCAGCCGAAAGATGCGATGCAGCTTGTTCAACAAGCTCGCAGTTTTTATGATTCGGAAAGGTTTTCCCAGGTTGTGCCACTGTTACAGCAAGCTGTGGTGGTGTTTGAGGCGAAAGGACAAAATCTGGATCGAGCTACGGCTTTGAGCAATTTGGCTGCAACTTTTGGACAACTTAATGACTGGGAGCAGGCTGAAGTTGCTATTAATGCGAGTTTGTCACTGGTGCGTCAGTTGCCGAAAACCATGGAACAGCAGGGGATTTTGGGTCAAAGTCTGAATATTCAAGGACAATTGCAACTGGAACGGGGACGGACTCAGGAGGCGATCGATATTTGGACTGAATCTGCTAAAATTTTTGATGAAATTCAGGCTAAAGACCAGTTGTTTCAAATTCATATTAATCAAAGTAGGGCTTGGGAAACTCTGGGACTTTATCCGAGAGCTTGCAAAGTTTTGTTGGATTCTTTTAAGTTGGAACACACAACTTGTGAGGTTTCAAGTGCCAGTTTGGCAAGTTTGAAAAATCAGCGGATTTCGGCGGAAAATATTCGGGGAATTAATGCTTTAGGTAGGGTGCTGCGGGTTTTGGGAAAACTAGATCGATCGCAGGAGATTCTTTTAGTAGGACTTGAAGGGGCAGAAAAGTTGGGACTCAGACAAGAGGAGGCTCAAATCGCTCTTAATCTTGGTAATACGGAACGGGCTAAAAGTAATATACCTGGTTTAAGCCCTCAAGAGCGGGCTAATAGCGAGCGATCGGCTCTTTCGTATTATGCTCGATCGGCAAATAGAAGTGCGGGGGCATCGCCCCTAGGGATGCAGGCAAAGTTGAACCAGTTGAGTCTGTTGGTAGAGCGCGAAAATTGGTCGGAAGCAGGGATTTTGTGGCGATCGATCCAACCTCAAGTCGATGGATTGTCGTGGAATCGCGCCGGACTTTATGCTCGAATTAATCTGGCAGAAAGTTTGCTCAAATTGGATCGGTTTCCGATCGCGACTCCGGGTTTGAGCGATATTGACAAAATGCTCAAAGCCGCTTTGGAACCGGCAAACCGTTTGGGCGATAAGCGGATACAAGCTTATATTCTGGGAACTCGTGGGAAGGTGTACGAACTCCAGCACCAGTATTCTCTAGCTGAAACTATGACAATTCAAGCTTTGAGTTTAGTGCCGGCGTTTCAGTCTCCTGATATTGCTTATCAATTATTGTGGCAACTCGGACGGATTCGCAAAGCCCAGGGCAATCTGGAAGGGGCGATCGCCCAATATACTCAAGCTGTGAATGTACTGTCTTCTCTGCGGGGAGATTTGGTGACGGTTAATCCAGAAGTGCAATTTTCGTTTCGCGAAAGTGCCGAACCGGTTTATCGCCAATTAGTCGAACTTTTGTTGCAAGAGGAATCTCCCAGTCAAGATAAGTTAAAGCTGGCTCGCCAAACGGTTGAATCTTTGCAGTTGGCAGAATTGGATAACTTTTTCCGCGATGCTTGTGCTGATGCTAAACCAAAGTCGATCGAGGAAATCGATCCTAGGGCGGCGGTGATTTATCCGATTATTTTGAGCGATCGTTTGGAGGTGATTTTGTCTATTCCTGGTAAACCCCTGCGTCGCTACAGCACTAAAAAATCTCAGGCAGATTTGGAAACTGCTTTCAGAGAAGCTAAAAATGTCATCAGACCTGCTGCTTTTCCGCGAGATAGGTTGCGGCCTGTTCAACAAGTTTATGACTGGTTAATCCGCCCTGCGGAGGCGGATTTGACTGCTAGCGGGATTAAAACTTTAGTATTTGTACTGGATGGCTATTTGCGAAATTTGCCGATGGCGATTCTCCATGACGGCGAAAGCTTTCTGCTGGAAAAATACAGCATTGCTCTGGCGCCGGGACTGCAATTGCTTGCTCCCAAACCTCTGAGCACCGTCAAGTTAAAAGTGCTGACGGCTGCCCTCTCAGAAGCTCGTCAAGGCTTCTCGGCTTTGCCGGGGGTGAGTGAGGAAATTCAGCTAATTGCAGCTCAGATGCCAGCAACTCGACTACTGAATCAAGAGTTTGTGAGCGGTAAGTTGCAAGCTCGAATTAAAGAGGTGTCCTACCCGATCGTGCATTTGGCAACTCATGGACAGTTTAGTTCCAATGCAGCGGATACTTTTATTGTGACTTGGGACCAGAAAGTGAATGTCAAGGAGTTCGATCGACTGTTGCGATCGCGCAGTGCCCAAAAACAACAGGCGATCGAACTTTTGGTGTTGAGTGCTTGCGAAACTGCTTCGGGGGATAGTCGCGCGACTTTAGGTTTGGCTGGGGCTGCAATTCGATCGGGTGCCCGCAGCACTGTGGCGACTCTTTGGCAAGTCAACGACGAATCTACTGCTATATTTATGGCTGAGTTCTATCGGCAACTGGCTTTGCCTAAAATTAGCAAAGTGGAAGCTCTCCGCAATGCTCAATTAAGCCTGCTCAACAACCCACGGTATAAAAATCCCTATTTCTGGGCACCTTTTGTACTTGTGGGGAATTGGCAATAATCTAAGATGGGCATCGGGAATTGGGAATTGGGCATCGGGCATGGGGCATCGGGCATCGGGCATCAACTGCTGCACCCTGAGCGTAGTCGAAGGGTCAACTGACAACCGTCAACCCTTCGACTCCGCTCAGGGCACCGCCGTCAACCGTCAACTGTCAACTGCCAACTGCCAACTAACTCAAATACGCTTAGTTTTTTGTTAAAGTTTGTAAACTGTTAAAAGTGCTTGACGCATTTGATATTTTTCCGAGGATTTCTATGAAGCAACTTTTAATTGCTGAGCGCATCTGCCTGATTGCCCATGTTTTATCGATGGCTTTTGGATTGGCAGGGTTACTACTGATTTTACCCAGGCCCGAATTGGTGATGAGTTTGCCTCCGGCTGGGCAAACTTTGTTCCAGTGGGGGATGGCTGGAGGTGGAGTAGTTTATATCATTTTTGGTGCAGCAGCGGTTGCTCTCTATGCCTATCGGACCTTGGGCTTAGGTGCTACTCTCACTTTTTTACTGCCTTCGGTATTTTTATCTTTGGGTAGTGAGTTATTGGGTACGAGTACAGGTTTTCCCTTCGGCCACTACCACTATTTGAGCGGTTTGGGCTACAAAATTGCAGGGTTGGTGCCGTTTACAATCCCGCTGTCGTGGTTTTATCTGGGAATGGTTTGTTATGTGATTGCTCGCGCTGGATTGAGCTCTGGTAAAGGGGAACTCAACTGGGTGCGTCAGCTTGGGGCGATCGCCCTTGGTGCTGTGCTACTAACAGCATGGGATTTTGTACTAGATCCGGCGATGAGTCAGACTTCTGTGCCTTTTTGGGAGTTTGAGGAACTTGGAGCTTTCTTCGGGATGCCTTACCGCAATTTGGCGGGATGGATGGGTACGGGAGCGCTGTTTATGTCTGTAGCTGCTTTTTTCTGGAGAAAAACTCCGATTCATTTGGAGCGCTCAGAAATGGGTTTGCCCTTAATTGTGTATGTGGTAAATTTTGCTTTCGGAGCAATTATTACTGTAACTTCTTTGGATTCTCGGTTCTGGTTCCCAACCATGCTAGCTGTGTTTCTGGGTGTAGTGCCGGCGATCGTCTTAAGTTCGATGGCGAAACCCGCGATCGGCAATGCCACAGACACGATTGCAGCGTCTTTGGATAAATCCGCTCTCAAAACGGAAATTCCACCTCAGCCAGTTGGTGCTGTACGCAAGTAATATCAATTTTGTTGACAGTTGACAGTTGCAGTCCCCTGAGCGGAGTCGAAGGGTCATTTGACGGTTTCGATGCCCTCGACACTTCGACTACGCTCAGTGACCGTATAGACTGCTATATATGCCCGATGCCCGATGCCCAATGCCCTATGCCCTATGCCCAATCTCTTGTCTTTCACACTCCTGCTGCTGCAATTACCCGCCGTGGCAATTCTGATGTCACGCTTAATCAAAGGCCCCTCGCGCATCCCGCCCCTAGAACCGGCATCGCCGACACTGGATTTGCTTGGTGCTTGTACAGTAGTTGTCCCGACTTTGAATGAAGCCGATCGCATTTCGCCTTGTTTAGATGGATTAACCAACCAAAGTTACGAACTCCGAGAAGTTATTGTGGTTGATAGCTATTCCGTTGACGGCACCGCAGATTTAGTTAAAACCGCAGCAGCAAAAGACCCCCGGTTTCGCGTCATTAATGATGACCCACTACCGGCTGGTTGGGTGGGGCGTCCTTGGGCTTTACACACTGGTTTTTTGGCAAGTTCCCACAAGTGTGAGTGGATTTTGGGGATAGATGCTGATACTGTGCCGCATCCGGGTTTGATTGCAAGTTTGCTCAAAACGGCGATCGCCAAAAATTATGATTTAATTTCATTATCGCCGCAGTTTATTCTCAAGTATCCAGGGGAATTGTGGCTGCAACCTGCGCTGTTGATGACATTGGTTTATCGGTTCGGACCGACCGGGACTGGTGGAGATGTACCGGAATTGGTGATGGCCAACGGTCAATGTTTTTTGTGTCGGCGCGAGGTTTTGGTGGCATTGGACGGCTACGAGTCTGCTAGGGGTTCCTTTTGCGATGATGTGACTCTGGCTCGCTATGCGGCTGCTAAGGGCTTTAAGGTGGGCTTTTTGGACGGGGCTAAGGTGTTGCAGGTGCGGATGTATGAGGGGGCGATGGAGACTTGGAATGAGTGGGGGCGATCGCTCGATTTGAAGGATGCTGCTTCTAGGGCTCAAATTTGGGGCGATTTGTGGCTGTTGTTTGCAGTTCAAGGTTTGCCGATATTGATTTTGTTGTGCTATTTGCTGTTTGGTTGGCGATCGCCTGTGGCGGTGTTTCCCTACGGTTGGCTGTTGGGATTGAATGTATTTTTGGTGGCGGTGCGATCGGCTTTGTGTTTGGCGATCGCTCCTTCATACGATACAACTCAAGCATCGGGTAAATGGCTGTTTTGGCTGTCACCTTTAGCCGATCCGTTAGCATTTTTGCGGATTCTGATTTCTGCCTTGAATCAGCCTACTCAGTGGCGCGGCCGCAAGTATGAATAATCATTCAATTTTTGCTGGATTTTTCAAAATTGGTAGCATCAAAATTAGTAGAAGTGCGATCGCCCTTATTTTACCAAGGGGGCGATCGCACTTTTCATTATTTCCTTAAATCAACCGGAAATTAGCAGATGTTATCCCATTAGCACTCACTCCAACCATCACACCTAACTCCTGTCCTGTCAAGACATTTTTGATGAGAGTTCCCTGAGTATTTTGACTGATTGCCAATTGGCTAAAACTCAAACCACCAGATAATCCTATCAAATCTTGACCCACGGTAAAATCACCGATAGTGTCAAATCCTTGACCTGATTTTAAGACAAAGATATCGTTACCGCTACCGCCAATCAAACTATCATTTCCCAAATCTCCGTAAAGGACGCTAAATAAACCAGTTACTGTTGTTGCTGAAGTTGATGTTAAGGCAACAGTTGGTGCGGTAACATCAACATTATTGATAACTATAAAGAGAACCGTACCCGCTGCGGTGCCATCGCTTTTCCACAATTCAGCGCCATTAGTAGCGTCAGTGGCTTGGAAATATTAGGGATGTCGCCGCCTTTACAGAAACTTTACACTTGCTAACAATTGACTTTGCAACATACAATTTGCAATTAGTCAATAGCTAAAACTAACAAATTTACCCTAATGCTTTCCCCTACCATCCCATTTATCGGCTCAAATACGCGATCGCCTCTCGAATCCAATCCTCAGCATTACCTTTCTTCGACAAACTGCTATCCTGGCTAAGTGCCTGCATAGGCGTGAAGTTTTGGAGAAATTCGGCAGCAGCGTCTCCCGCCGCGACTTGACATCTATTAAAATTAATAATAATAATTTCCCGGTAACACCATGAAATTCATAAACCCCAAAACTGACTACGCCTTTAAAAAAATCTTTGGTTCGGATCAAAGCCAAGATATTTTAATTAGTTTCCTGAATGCAATTGTCTATCAAGGTGAGACTTTCATCACTTCTTTGGAAATTATCGATTCCTACGCACCGGGTAGAATTTCAGGTTTAAAGACGACTTACTTTGATGTGAAAGCTCAACTGAATAATGGGGAAAATGTGTTAATTGAAATGCAGGCACTTAATGTACCTGCTTTTGGGAAAAGGATTCTTTACAACACGGCAAAAATGTATGTAAATCAATTGAAATTAGGGGAGGTTTATCCAGAATTGAGAGCCGCCATAGGTGTAGCTGTGACAGATTTTATCATGTTTCAGGAACATAGTAAAGTGATTTCACAATTTACACTTAAGGAAGATGAGTTACTACTGAATTATCAGCATAGTCCGTTAAAATTAGTGTTTGTGGAGTTGCCAAAATTTAATAAAACTCTAGAAGAATTGACGAATGTTACGGATAAATGGCTTTATTTTTTACGCAAAGCACCGGATTTAGAAGTGATCCCAGCATCTATGTCAATTGTACCGGAAATTGAGAAGGCTTTTACGATCGCCGATCGCGTAAATCTCAGTTTAGAGGAAATAGATGATTTGGAAAATCGGGAACAGTTTGAACGAGAACGAATAGGTGCGATCGAGTTGGGTAAGGCCCAAGGACGAACTGAAGGACGAACTGAAGGGCGAATTGAAGGCATACAAATTGGCGAACAAATTGGTGAACAAAGAGGTCAAATAAATCTGATTAAACGCCAATTACAACGGCGGTTAGGCGAACTAAATCAAGAGATAGAAGACCGTTTGTCAATGCTATCATCAGAACAATTATCGGCGTTAGGTGAGGCTATTTTCGATATATCGAATGTCGCTGATTTATCCAGTTGGTTAGAAACTAATTGCCCTGATTGAGCATAACTGAGGTGATGCCCAGATTGCCAGTTATAGCGTTAAATTTTGGATAGATTAAGTATATGTCTTCAGATTCTATGAATAACGACACAAATTTCAATACTGTACACGAACACGAGATTTTTGGCGATCGCGATTTTCCCTCTTGGTTAACCTCTCAACAAATCAGCCTTGCTTGTACTACCTATCAAACTAGCAGGTTAATGTTAATCGGTGCTGCGCCAGAAACCAACAGAATCTCGGCTTTTTGGCGAATATTCGATCGCGCAATGGGACTTTTTTCCACGCCGGAACGCCTTTATTTAAGTTCAAAATATCAACTTTGGCAATTAGATAATGTGCTGGCGGAGGGTGGACAACATCAAGGTTACGATCGCCTTTACGTCCCTCGCATCGCCCACACCACAGGAGATATCGACATTCACGATATCGCTGTCGATAAAAATAATCAAATCATCTTTATTAGTACGTTGTTTAATTGTATCGCTACTTTGAGCGATCGCCACAGTTGCAAACCTTTATGGAAACCGCCGTTTATTTCACAGTATATCAATGAAGACCGCTGTCACCTGAACGGTTTGGCGATGGTGGATGGGGAGGCGAAATATGTCACGGCGTCGAGTCAGTCGGATGTGGTGGATGGTTGGCGCGATCGCCGAAAAAACGGCGGTATCGTGATTGATGTCGCATCTAATGATATTATTGTTACGGGATTGTCAATGCCGCATTCTCCTCGCTGGTATCAGGATAAATTGTGGTTGTTGAATTCTGGTAGAGGGGAATTGGGTTATGTGGATTTAGAGACAGGGAAATTTCAGGCGATCGCGTTTTGTCCCGGCTATTTACGAGGGCTGGCTTTTTGGCAAAATTGGGCGATTGTTGGCTTGTCGAAACCGAGGGGCGGTGACAATACTTTTAGCGGTTTAGAATTGGATGAGTTGTTGGTAGCAAAGGATGCTGAGGCTCGGTGTGGGATGATGGTGATAGATTTGAATACAGGGGCGATCGTTCATTGGTTGCGGTTTGAAGGGATTGTCACGGAACTCTATGATGTGCAGGTGATTGAGGGAGTGCAAAAGCCGATGGCTTTGGGTTTTCAGACGGATGAAATTGCTCAGTTAATTACTTTGGAACTTTAACCGCTGATGGATGGGATGAATCCAACATAGCTAAAGCCCGAACTTCTTGAGGAAGTCCGGGCTCTAATAGCGATCGCCCTTATTAACTCAATAACCTACACTAAAGCAGGTACTTGCGGCCAACGTTTCATGACTTTCCCAATTACCGCCAATTCTTCCATCAACTTGTCGAACTGATCCGGTGTCAAAGATTGTGGCCCGTCAGACAAAGCTTTTTTGGGATTCGGGTGCACTTCAATCATCAGGGAATCAGTACCAGAGGCGATGGAAGCAAAGGCCATGGAAGGAACAAACTGGGCCCAACCGGTGCCGTGACTGGGGTCAACCATAATTGGTAAGTGAGTCAGAGTTCGCAACACAGGAACCGCAGACAAATCTAGCGTATTTCGCGTATATTGCCGGTCATAGCCGCGAATGCCGCGCTCGCACAAAATCACGTTGGGATTGCCCGCTGCCATGATATACTCAGCAGCCATCAACCATTCTTCAATAGTTGCAGAAATACCACGCTTCAACAAAACTGGTTTGTCTTGTGCTCCGACTTTTTTCAATAGGGAGAAATTTTGCATATTTCTGGCCCCGACTTGAACTACATCGGCTACTTCCACGATCGCACTTAAGTCCGCCGCATCCATAACTTCGGTAATAATTCCCAAACCGCTAGCTTCCCGCGCCGCGGCTAACAGCCCCAAAGCACTCTCGCCGTGTCCTTGGAAAGCGTAGGGAGAAGTTCTCGGTTTGTAAGCTCCACCACGCAGAAAATGAGCACCAGCAGCTTTAACGCGCATTGCCGTTTCGACAATCATTTCTTCGTTTTCGACGGAACAAGGGCCTGCTACGATCGCGATCGGGTGATTCAAGCCGATCGTCACAGTTCCCAGGGGAGTAGCCACTTCAACGGCGCTTGGTTCTCCTTGGCGATATTCCAAGCAAGCCCGCTTGTAGGGTTTTTCCACTCGCAATACTTCCTCAATCGAGGTGCTCATTTCCCGAAGCTGCATCGGTTCGAGCTCAGCGGTGTCACCTACCAAACCGATGACAACTTTGTAGCGTCCCACTATTTTTTCTGGGGACAAACCCCAGTTGGTGCGGAGTTCTTCGTCTAGGCGATCGATCTCGGCTTCTGGAGTACCGGCTTTCATTACAATAATCATATTTCTTTGGCCTTCTCTCTTGGGCTAAACACGGATTATGACACGGATTGACTGTTGGCTGTTAACTGGTTGACTGTTAACTGTTAACTGTTAACTGTTAACTGTTGGCTGTTAACTGTTAACTGTTAACTAATGACTACTGACTACTGACTAATGACTACTGACTACTGACTAATGACTAATGACTACTGACTACTGACTACTGACTAATGACTACTGACTACTGACTAATGACTAATGACTACTGACTACTGACTACTGACTAATGACTACTGACTACTGACTAATGACTAATAACTAATGACCAATGACTAATGACTACTGACTAATGACTAATGACTAATAACTAATTTTTTGATTTAGCCGATCGCCATCCTTCTCGCATCCGTCCAAAATTGGTATTAAATTCTTCCCAACCCATAACGCTTCCTGAAATTTCTTCATCCCAGGAAGCCGACAGGACTCCGTAACTCAATCCTAGTACACCCAAACCAAAACAACCCATACTTACTAACAATACGGCTGTGTTTGGTAAATCAAACAAGCCTTTGCTGACTATCAAATAGCTCACAAAAAATGTCGAAATTCCCAAGAGTGTCGGTACACCACAAAATACCGCTATGCGGGATATCATGCGCTTGCTGACCACTTCTGGGATAGATGGGTCCTGTTTTTTCGTTTGGCTGGCTTTGGGCTGCTTATCGGCAGGATTTAGTTCTAATGCTGCGTTTGTTTGTTGCGCTTGGGCGGGTTTTTTAGGGGTTTTTTTACGATTTTTTGCCGGTTCAAAGGGGAGGCGCTGGCGGGGTGGTTCGGAGGACATATTTTATAGCAGAAGGAAGAAGGAAGAAGGAAGAAGGAAGAAGGAAGAAGTAAGAAGGGAAATGCCGTTATAGTAATATTTTCAGCGATTCAGAACCTATTAATTGCTCCTAATCGTCTTGGCGGTTCCTAATGTTTCCAACTTTAAATTTCGGACATTTATTCAGTAGACATCTCCCAAAACTCTTGTGGGGTAGGCATGGGGCCTGCCCTTGACTGACTTTTATCGAGATGACTAATGAATATTGTCGCAAATTTGGGCTTTGGTGTTTAGCCGCGGATGCCTAGACGGGCAATCAATGCTTTGTAGCGATCGACATTTTCCTTTTGCAGGTAAGCCAGCAGGCGCTTGCGACGGCCGATCATCATCATCAAACCGCGGCGAGAAGCGAAGTCTTTTTGGTTGATTTTGAGGTGGGCGCTGAGTTTGCTGATGCGATCGGTCAGCATTGCGACTTGAACATCTGGCGATCCGGTATCGGTTTCATGGGTTTGGTAGTCGCCCATGATTTCTTGCTTGCGTTGTTGTGTAAGAGCCATGAATTGATTTTAGGTTTTTTTGTACTATCTCACAATCCCTGATTATATCACAGGGGAACCACAAACGAGCAAATTTGCGATCGCACTTGCGAGATTAGTCATCGAGGCAGAAACCGGGTTTTTTCCGAAAATACTGCACGTCCAGTCTTAAATACTGATGAAAAACCCGGTTTCTTGAGATTTATCGGCTCAAATAAGTAATGGCCTCTTTGATCCAATCATCGGCATTACTTTTTTTTGCTAAATTACTATCCTGACTCAGGGTTTGCAGCGCTTGCAAGACTTCGGCCGCGGTGTAACCCATCGCCAGCAACACCATTTCCACTTCTTCTTGAATAGCCGCAGGTACTCCGGCGGCGACGGAGGTGGTCAAACCTTCCTGTTGTCGCCATTGTGAAAGTTTACTTTTAAGTTCCAGGGCTAAACGTTCTGCGGTTTTGGTGCCGACGCCTGGGGTTTTGGCGAGGATGCGGGTATTGCCGCCGACGATGGCTTGGACTAAATCTGGCAATCCTAGGGTATCTAAAAGTGCGATCGCCAGTTGAGCACCCACCCCACTCACACTGGTTAACAGTCGAAATAAATCTCGTTCGGTGGCACTACCAAAACCGTATAACACGATTTGGTCTTCTTTAACTTGTTGATGAGTAAAGATTTGGGCAATTTCCCCGGAGGGAGGTAATTGACCAGTCACGCGGGGCAAAATTTGGATTTCATAGCCAATTTGATTGACTTCGAGAGTCAGGATGAGGCGATTACTGCCTTTGGTGATGTCGGCGACAGTGCCTTTGAGATAGCTAATCATAAAAAAATAATATACCCTTTCTCAGTTAGGTGGGTAATCGGTAATCGGTAATCGGTAATCGGTAATCGGTAATCGGTAATCGGTAATCGGTTTACCAATTCTCCATCGTACCTCCTATGAGAACTCGACAGGCTATATACCGTTATTTCAATTCAAAATCAAATTCCGTTTAACGACAGACAAATCTGGTTTCCCAAAATTCACCACAAAAGCGACATTTAAGTTTTCCAAAGATTTGATAAACCACAGGATTTCATCAGCGCCTTTCCTTTCATAGTGATTGAATAAAATAGAAAATCGCTTTTCCAAATCAGGCTTAACTTTACCAGAAAGTAGTACCAATTTCAGCAGTAAACCCATGGTTCTGCTGGGACCTAGATTGTAAACTAAGTCATAAAAAATGTAGTGGCTAGGATGGTGTTCGTTTTCCACTACTAAAAAATTGAATAATTCATGACAAGTCTGAACTAATAACAAATTATTTAATTTCACAGAATCATTTTCACGGAGGGTGTTTTTGATGTATTTGTACAAACGACCGCTGAATTGACGCCGGCCGTATTCAGGTTCCACCGCTGAGATTAAATATTCATACAAATCCACTTTAAATGATTGATAGGAGCGAGTATTTCTGGCCTGTCTTAAGAATAACTGAGCCGACTCTTTGTAAGTGCGATCGCCACTCACCTTTCCTGCAAATTCCCGGACTGCTAAATGTAATTCTGCATCGTTCAAAAGCGTGGGATTGGTTGCGGGGTTTACAATCCCAATTTCGGTCTGTCCCGGCGCAACTAAATAGTTTAAATAAAGAGATAAGTCGGTTTCAAATTGCTGTTGTCTTTGAGATTGCAGTCGTTGGATTGTTTGCTGTTCTTCTGCAATGCTTTCCTTGCTCAACAGAGAATAACCGTATAAATAAGGATATCGAAAAATTATTTCTCCCAAGGTAGTGTGAGTCTGTTTTTGCTGAAGTTGCGAGCCTAGTTCTACAGCTTTTACCAAGCGTTCTAAATTGACAAATTCTTCACTTTTAGTAAATAAATTTATTTGACGCTGCAAGCACTTGACTATGTAAAAATCCATCCCAAATCTGGGTGAAGTTTGCTTAAATAGACCTACCAAATTTGCGATCGCCAATTTGTATTGGGAATTCAATTGCCATCGGTTGATGGGGATGTAACAGCAGCGGTGGAGGATGTATTTAAACTCCTGTTCCGATCGCTTTAGAGAGACTATACTATACAAAGTTGCTTCTATGTCTGGATCGGGATAGCCCATACCATCTATAAATAGCTGTCGGAAACGCTCTATCACCTGTAGCGGCGATTCTGTTTGGACGCAGGATAGTATGTGGTTGTACAGTTTCTGCTCGTCGCGGGTAGCTGGAACAGTCTCTAGGGGTGCTGGGTTGACAATACTACTTTCTGTAATCGTTTCGGAAATTGGTGCCAAAACCACTGCTGGTTTTTCCGGTAAATCTCGATCGGGATGTAAGAAGCTATAGTGTTCTGGACTTAGTTTTTTATTGGCGGCCCACTCTAAGGCTGCTTGCAAACTTTTCCCCGTCAATAGTTGGGACTTATCTTGACGTTCGGAAGCCAGCCATGCTGTGAGTGATGCTTTGTAGGGAGCCAGATTCCCTAACTCTTTTTCTACCCAAAAAACATTGAATACTGATTCATAAATCCGGTTGGCTACTGCTAGTTTATTCCGAGAATCTTTGACAACCAACCCTAATTTTTGTAATTCGATTTGTTCGGGAGATGAATCCGCAGCTACTCCCTCGGTTTCCCCTGATTTTTCAGAAGCGGGGGTTTGCAAAATTTGCTGGTACAACCCTAACAATCTACTGCTGTCGCAGGAGTTATGGAAAATGCCTCGGCGAATTGCAGTTAAATGTTCTGGCTTGTCCCAATCTTCCCAGTTTTTTATAATTCTAATTTTTGCTAATTTTTCAATTTCTTTTATTTCGCAATTTCTGCCAATAAAAGAGCCATACTCAACTACCAACCAGCAAAGCTTTTGAGTCAAAAACGGTTGACCACCAGTCCAATATAATATGGCTTGGAGCACTTTTTGAGGTCTAAATGCTTTGACCGCTAGTCCTTTGGCGAGGGGGAAAGTTTCCTGTAATTCCAATCGGTCTAAATGAATTGATCGTGCTATGTTAAACGGGTTGCACTTGGTGTCTTCGATTAGTTGTGAGGGTAGGGTTATTCCCATCATGGCAAAAGTAATACGCTCGTATTCTTGTTGATGGGTACGCTTACTGTAACAATTTAGAATTAAAGCAAAAAAATCTTTAACACTGAAATTTAAATTGTTAATACTATCTATGTCATCGAGGAGAATTACGATGTTTTGTTGATTTTTAAGTGATTTTAACAGAACTTTTTCGATAAATATCTCTAATCGCTGTACCGGTGAGAGTAGTTCGCGGTCGTTCCACCATTTGAGAGCATCAAACCTATTTGTGAGGTTAAAACTGCTGGCTAGGCGATACATAATTCCCCCATACCACTTTTGCGGGGTGATATTGGGATTGCTGATGGTTTTCAAGTTAACTGCTGCAATCAATGTACCTTCTGCTTGCAGTTTTTTCCCGGTTTGCAGCAGTAGGCTGGACTTTCCGGTTTGTGGCGGACTGAGGACATAGCAGAAGTTCCTGTCTAGGAGTTGTTTGTAGAGTTCTTCGTCTGCGGGCCGCTTGACATAGGTGGGGGCGCTGACGGGGAGATATCCTCCTACTTGATATTGATAAGTTGTGTTTATTTCGGTTGTCACCTGCTGATCGATCAAGACGGTTCACCTCTATTTTGTCCGATTGAAGGGTTACAAATTCCAGTTATTTGCCTGTTGATTTCGTTGAAACTTGGGGTTTCTATTACTCCATTATCTACTAATTATCGTGGTTATTTTCAATCTTTACTGTATCTTTGCAATAGGAAATCTTCCCATGGAGCGATCGTCGTCCGACCCGTTGTGGTTATTTATACTGGTTGACATTATAAGTATGTTGATTTTTACTGGGACGCGATCGAGAATCCCCACATAGCTTTGTATTTAGACTGTGTGTTTACATTGTTTTACAATAATACTTTAAAATTCAGTCGGTGGTATAATGCGATCGGGGAAACTTATAACCTTTAAGTTTCTGCTTTCAGCTACCTTGGCCTTCAGGCCCAGTACCTTTCTACGGAAAATACTGGCTCTGTCATAGCTGGCAATAAAAAACCCCAGCTTGTTGCTGAGGACTGCTTGAGTGGGAGATATCGTTAATCTGCGTTTTTTTAAGTTGACTTAGATCGCATGAAATTTCATCCAGGTAAAAGATGCGCCCTGATGGATTAACTACCCGATGGATTAGCACCCTGATGGCATAACTCCCTGATAGATCGTGGCCCTGATGGCATAAGCTCCACTACCCAAAATATTCGGGTTGGTGGATGATCGTGGATACTACTAACACGTCACTTCCGGCGCGACCGATCGCTCAGGGTGTGCCTGTCTGAATTGATTATGACAGGCAGATTTCTCCAAAGGCAAGTGGGCTATTGCATCAACCCACTTGTGGCTGGTTGGAGTTGCCAAAAAGTGTCAATCTACGCAAATCAGGGTCATCGAAAATGAAATACAGCATCTTAGTTTTAGGCGTACTCGATCTAGGTAGCCCCAGTGTGGCTGGTCTTGCTGCTGGAAAATTTGTTCCCAGTTGTGGGGCTTTGGAGACTTATCCCGACTTCCATTACACTGGAACGAATGAGGATGGGGAGCAAGAAGAGGTAAAAACAGGAAAAGGATAGGAACTTGTAAGGGATGAGGTTATGCCTGTTGTGTACTACCTGTTGGAGGCGGTTGAGACTTCATCCTGCTATCAGTCTACCTAAATTGCAGGTGTGAGTGGGAAAATCAAAAGATGAGGCCAGTCTTGGGATAGATTTTCCCCATCTCTCAACTGAGCTAGCTTCTGATTTTCAGGCCAATCAGTTTTGGCTTCGATCCTATTTAATTTCATAAAAACCCAATGGAAAACACACTCGTGACTACTCGCAGACAGCGGGTATTGACCAGAACCCAGGAACGGCGTCAAGCTACACCCAAAGAAAAAGAGCTGATTCACTTGCTGGCGAATATGGCTTGCAGTTTGGTGAAGTATGACTATCAGCACGCTAGCGGTAAGGGGGTACTCCCGCCATCGGAACGGAAGCTTTTGGCCCAATGGCATTACCTGCGAGTTGAGCAAATTCGCCGGATCGAACGCAGTTTGGAGCCTGTAGCAGCCCTGAAGCGCGTGTATTACAAGAGCATCCTCAGTCCTAGGGATTTGAAGTCTTTGAAACTGCTGTGGACTGAAGAGGACAACAACCGGGTTAAGCGAGTCGATCCTGATTTGGATGACATCCTCAGCGAGGCTTTGGATCGGGGAGATACTTTAAAACAGTTATTTCATTCGATCGAGGTTAAGGAACGTCAATTTTCGGCTACTCCCTGCCCAGGGGTGGTGCCTCTGTGGGTGAAAGAGTGGGAACTTGCGGGATATGATATCAACTATTTTCCGCCTTCGTTCTCTGCGTGGGCTTCGGTAGTGGACGATTAGGCTCCAGAAAACAGTTTTAAATCGGATCGTCGATCGTCAGATGTCGATCCTTAATTTATTTTTGTTTGTTCCCATTCCTGATGACTGTGGGGGAACTCGGATGTTCCTGCCCCTTTGGGGCGGGGACATCCCAACAGATAGAAGTGAATCGGAGTCAGTACCATTGTACAATGGGGGAAAACCAGGGCTTCAGCTAATAGCTGATAGCTGATAGCTGATTGTTTCTCATGACTGACTCGATTTCTACTTCTCCATTAGACTCGGCGGCTGTATCAGCCGAACTCCGCTCTCTGTTGAGGTCGGGTTCGGAAAAAACTCAACTGCAATTTCTGCAACAGATGGCAGATTCCAGTTGGGATGTATTGATGGAATTTTTATTAGAACGCAAGTCGGATGAACCGACGGCAGTAATGGGTAAGGCTTACCAAATTTTGTATAGTGCTAATTCTCCGAGAGCGACGGAGTTTTTGCAAGCGCATTTTCCCACAGGGGTTGTGCCACTGCGATCGGACTCGAATATTGATTACACTCCACTGCAACAATTATTGGCGCTACAGGAATTTCAAGAAGCCGATCGCTTGACTTTAGATAAACTTTGTGAATTGGCGGGGGAAACAGCTTCGGCAAGAAAGTGGCTGTATTTTACCCAGGTGGAAAGTTTGCCCGTGGCAGATTTACAAACAATCAATACACTGTGGAAGGTTCATTCTGAAGGCAAATTCGGCTTTTCGGTGCAACGGGAAATTTGGCTAAGTTCGGGTAAAAATTGGGATAAGTTGTGGCCCCTAATTGGCTGGAAGAAGGGGAATAATTGGACTAGGTATCCCCAAGAGTTTATTTGGGATTTGAGCGCGCCTAGGGGTCATTTGCCGCTGTCTAATCAGTTGCGGGGCGTGCAGCCTTTTTCGGCTTTGATGGCTCATCGGGCTTGGTTGAAATGATGAAAAACGAGTTTGTTTGTGGATGTAGCAACCTTTGCGACATTTAAGTGATTCTCGATCGCTTTTACCCCAAGGCATTCTGCATTCTTCATTCTTCCTGATATCTGAATCTATGTTACTTCCAGACGATCGACGAACCAAGTTAGACGACACCGACGACAACTTATTCTATGCTTATCCCCGGTTTGTGACTCATGTTGACGAGGGATTTATTCAGCAATTAACGGAGTTGTATCGGGAGCGGTTGAAGCCGCATACTCGAATCTTCGATATGATGAGTAGTTGGGTTTCTCATTTGCCAGATGAAATCGAGTTTGCCCATGTTGAGGGGCATGGCATGAATCAAGAAGAGTTGGCAAAAAATTCGAGGCTGAACCATTATTTTGTCCAGAATTTGAATGCAAATCCCCAATTGTCGCTAGCGGATGGCGAGTTTGATGCTGTTGTCAACTGCGTTTCGGTACAGTATTTGCAACACCCCGATCTGATTTTTGCGGAGATTCACCGCATTTTGAAACCGGGTGGTGTAGCAATTATCAGTTTTTCTAACCGGATGTTTTATCAAAAAGCAATTGCTGCTTGGCGAGAAGGTTCCGAGGGCGATCGGGTAGAATTGGTAAAGAGTTACTTTGATGCTGTCAAAGGAGCGAATATACCCGGATTTAGCAAACCGGAAATAATTTGTAAGCAGTCCAATTTACCGAGTTTCATGAAAATGCTGGGAATAGGAAGTGGCGATCCTTTTTATGCTGTAGTTGCTTACCGCCAATCTTAGGATATTGAAGTCGAGTTTTCCTGGTAGGGGAATTAAATTTCCACTGTCAACTTAAAAATGAAAAACACTGGAATATTTTACCTTCCAGGGGGTTAGACTTCAAAATATATAGCCTTTCTCAGTTAGGTGGGTACTAGGTAATCGGTAATCGGTAATGGGTAATGGGGCACTTGGGCTCTAGCGTTGTCGAAGTATAGGGCATTACTAATTACCTATTACCAATTACCTATTACCAATGATGTCACCCTGGATTATTGAGTGATTTACAGTTGAGTTACCACACTCATCAAGCTGTTGACCAAAGAATTTGGGAGTTTTGGGAGAGGGTAATATATTTTATATTAAAACAAAAAATAAATTCTACCTATTGTCTATGAGTAACAGTACAATGTGTCAACATTGATAATGATTAGAAGTAAGCTAAGTTGTATTGGCAAACCAAGAATTTCATGTGATATCGTTAAGCAAAGGGTGAAACTGTCAATCGGAAGATGCGCATAAGCGATTATTTTTAGTAGCCAAATATAAAGAGGTCAACATGGAAACAGAACAAGACCCTAATATCGCAGAAATTAGCACCCAAACCAGACCGGTGCAGCAATTCTCCGCTGAGGAAGGAGAAGAGTCAGGCGAAAAGCCTCAAAAATCTTTGAATATAGCCCCGATCTTGAGGACTTTTCAACGGAAAGCCTTGATAATTATTGGGATTGTAGCCCTAGCAAGTGGTGGCATAGTCTACCAGATAAAAGGTAGCAAGAAAACCTATCAAGGTGATTTTCGGATGTTAGTGGAACCGGTAACAACCGAAGCTAGGATTGCCGATCCCTCTGCCTTGGCGAATCGCGAAGGCGGAGTGCCGAGTCGAGATTTTTTTAGTCTTGATTACGCAACTCAACTGGAAATTCTCAAGAGTCCTCAAATGCTCTCAGAGATTACCAAACAAGTCAAAAAGCACGATCCCAAATTTACTGAAGAGCTTCTCAAACAAGGATTGCTAGTATTGCGCCTTGGAGATACTGAACTCAATAAAACTAAAATTTTGGAAGTGAGATTCTTGGGTCAAGATCCTAAGTTAGTGGAAGTGGTTTTACAAGCAACTAAAAAGAAATATTTAAAGTACAGTCTTGACGAACGCAAAAGTCGCATTGGTGAAGGTGTTAAATTTATTGAAGACCAGCTTCCAGGACTTAACAAGCGCGTCAACGATTTAAAGTCGGAGTTGCAGATTATCCAACAGCAGCAAAGGATCGCCGATCCGAAAGAACAAGGAGCGCAATTGATCCAGCAAGTTCGGAATATAGAAACCTTACAACTAGAAACCCAAAGGCTGCTAGAAGAGCAGAAGATTCTGTATGCAAACTTGCAAAAACAATTGGATTTTACACCAAATGAAGCTATTGCAGCGTCAGCTTTAAGCGAAGAACCTCAATACAAAGAGCTGCTGACAAAGGTTAAGGAAGTAGAAGGTCAGATTGCGGTAGAAACAGCTCGGTTTAAGTCGGCGAATCCGATAGTGGAAGCTTTAGAGCGGAAGCGGGCAAATTTAATAGCATTACTAAATAAGCAAACTGACAGAATTTTGGGTCAAAATTTAGTAGGAACTCAGGCTAATTCTAAAGTTCAAAATTTCCAGAATTCCATTCGTATTGGCTTGATTAAGCAATTGGTTGATACTGCTAACCAAGTTCAAGTTTTAGAGGCTCGCAATCAAGCGATTACGCAGACAAGAAACAATTTGGATCGACAAGCAAAAGAATTTCCTACCGTAGCCAGACGCTACAACGAACTGCAACAGCAACTAGATATAGCTGCGCGCACGCGGGATCAACTTTTGACTCAACGGGAAACGCTACGGGTGCAAGCGGCTCAAAGTCAAGTACCTTGGGAAATAATTTCTGAGCCTCAAATACCGCGAGATCCTGATGGGAAGATGATTCCTGTGGCATCTAAAAATACCAATAAATTAATGATGGGGGTGCTTGGGGGGCTAGTTTTGGGTCTGGTGCTGGCGATAATCATCGAAAAAATACAGAATACATTTTACGGTGCTGACGATGTTAAAGATGCAGTCGATTCCCCTTTGTTGGGTGTAATTCCTGTCAACAAAACTGCTAAAAATTTCTATCCGTCTATTGCAAATGCCTATGAGGTTCTGGAAAACAAGGAGAATAAGTATAAAAAAAATGCTGCGGAATTTATAGAAGCTTTTGACTCTCTTTATACTAACATTCGCTTTCTGTCTTCCCATCGGGCGATCGCCTCTTTGGTCATCGGTTCGGCTACAGCGGGGGAAGGCAAATCTATCATCGCTTTCAATTTAGCTCATGTGGCCGCGCTAGCAGGTCAGCGAGTGCTGTTAGTAGATGCAAATTTGCACGATCCCAGTCTTGATTTGCTGTTAAGTTTGCCCAATGCAAAGGGATTGAGCGATTTGTTGCAAAATAAAATTGAATTTAAGGAAGCGATTCAACGATCGCCTGTAGCGGATAATTTGTTTGTACTAACTGCGGGGATTCCTCAACCGGGCACTTCCAGACTGCTGGCTTCGTCTCAGATGCAGTATTTAATGGCAGAATTTAATGGGATATTTGACTTGGTGATCTACGATACGCCCCCGCTGGTTGAGAGTAAAGATGCTAATTTTTTGGCGGCACGGACTGATGGCATACTGATGGTGGTATCAATTCTCAAGGTTAAGAATTCTGTAGTGAAGAAAGTTTTCGCTCAATTAGAAAACTTTGGTATTCCTTGTTTAGGAACCGTTGCCAATCATATTGGTAAATCCAAAAAATATCAAGCTTCAAAAGCACCTGTACTGGCAGATAAAAATCAATATTTGAATTTTACCCCAGTCCCTACCAGTCTGCCTAAATTAGCTCCTAAAAAAGAGTGAGTTGGATGCTGGTTTGACTCACCAATGATTCGGGAGTTGTGATATTGAGTAGAAAAGATTAAATGTCAAATTTAGGGTATACCTCAGTTTATGAAACCATATCAGCAAATAGCGATCGATGAATGCGGAGAAGCTTTAGTGGCAATTCCGGCTGACATATTTGCTTTGGAACAGCCACATCCCTATCAAAAATTAGGGGCTCCTTATCAGGAAAGCAAAGTTGATTCTCCTTACTATCTACGCCAAGGAGTTATAGATTGTTTGATGGTGGCTCAAAAACGGTTGCAGCAAGATTATCCTGATTGGCGAATTCTGATATTTGATGCTTATAGACCAGTGGAAGTGCAGCAGTTTATGGTGGATTTTACTTTTGCTGAAATTGCCAAAGCTCAAGGCTATGAATTGCCAGTTTCCGAAGACAAAAGACAAGTAATTCTAGAGCAAGTGTATCAATTTTGGGCGGTACCGAGTCTCGATCGCGCTACACCGCCACCCCATAGTACGGGTGCAGCCTTAGATGTGACTTTAGTCGATCGCCAAAACCTGCCAATTGACATGGGTTCTCCCATCGATGAAATATCAGAACGTTCTTATCCTGATTATTTTGCTAGCAGTAATGAGCCAGCCGAACAAGCATTTCATTGTCGGAGACAAATATTAAAAAATGCGATGATTGCTGCTGGTTTTCGACAGCATCCTCACGAGTGGTGGCATTTTTCCTTGGGAGATCAGATGTGGGCTTGGTCCATGGCTGAACAACAGGGGGACAAACAATTTGTCGCCCGATACGGCCGTTATTAAGGGAAGGAAGAAGTTCCTCAAGGTATTGACGGTGGCTGTGATTTTGCTAAAGGGTCGATCGCCCTCAATGAATGGTATCAGAATAGACCCAGACTCTTGCCACGGGAGTAATGGTGCTTTAAGATGAACGAAAGCGAACAAGTGCAGACAAATCCAGTCAGCACCGCAAACCAAGCAAGGATAACTCAGAGTTAACCAAATGAAAGCATTAATCCTCTCTGGCGGCAAAGGAACACGCTTGCGTCCCCTCACCTATACGGGTGCAAAGCAGTTGGTTCCTGTGGCAAATAAGCCCATACTGTGGTACGGAATTGAGCTAATTGTGGCGGCAGGGATTACCGATATTGGGATTATTGTTAGTCCCGAAACTGGTGAAGAAGTGAAAGCGAAAACCGGAAATGGCGATCGCTTTGGTGCGAAAATTACCTATATTTTGCAGGAAAAACCAGCGGGATTAGCTCATGCGGTTAAAATCGCCCAACCATTTTTGGGAGATTCTCCGTTTATCATGTACTTAGGAGACAACTTAATTGAAAGTCAACTAAATCCGTTTTTAGAGACTTTTAACAACAACAAATTAGATGCTTTGATTATGCTGCGGCAGGTGGCGAATCCTACTGCTTTTGGTGTAGCCACAGTGGATGAAAAAGGACGAGTATTGCAGCTAGTAGAAAAGCCGAAAGTCCCTCCTTCTAATTTAGCATTAGTTGGGGTTTACTTTTTTGCTCCCACGATTCACGAGGCGATCGCCCAAATTCAACCATCTGCCCGTGGCGAACTAGAAATTACTGATGCAATTCAACAGCTTATTAATCAGCAAAAAAAAGTAGAAGCTTCCAATCTAGAAGGTTGGTGGTTGGATACGGGGAAAAAAGACGATTTGCTAAGTGCTAACCAAATTATCCTAGATAGCTGTATTGTAGCTTCGACAGAATTAAAAGTAGATGCAAAAAGTCAAATTACCGGGCGAGTACAAATTGGCAAAAGCAGTGAAATAATTAACTGTACGGTACGCGGACCTGTGGTAATTGGGGAAAATTGCCACATTGAAAATTGCTTTATCGGACCTTACAGTAGTATTGCCGATCGAGTCACGATGCTTGATGCGGATATCGAACACAGTGTCATCTTGGAAGGTGCTAAAATATCAGGGATTGAGCAACGAATTGTGGACAGCGTAATCGGCCAGCGAGCTCAATTAACTAATGCTCCTATCCGTCCGAAAGCGCTGAGGTTTATGATTGGGGATGACAGTCAAATCGAGTTGGTGTAAGTTTGGATATTGCCAATATCGGAAGCAATCATGCTGTTTGATACCAAATCCTGCCTTGTTACCCCCTCTATGATTCGGCGGTTGAAACCGCTACTACAAAAACGAAGTCCGCCGACGCGGACTAAGAAATAAAGGGGGTTTTTAACCAGGATTTGGTATGACAAGAAATAAATGTTTTTGTGGGGTGGGCATTCTGCCCGCCCTGGAACAGGTTAAGATGGGTGTTCCCCAAGCATCGATACTAAGTTATCTAAAGGAGAGAAAAGTTTGCAGTCTGAAGAAATACCAACTCAACAAATAATTGATAAATTACGACAAACTTTGGAACCACGAATTGGTATTGTTGATTCGCCATTGTCTGTGAGAGAAAAAAGTGCGATCGCCCTTGAGGAAGAAGATGAAGATATCGCTCTGTTAAAAACTGGTTTTGATATTTACAATATCCCAATTACCTCTTACCAAAGGAGGCTTGGTTCCGCAGTAATCGCCGTTAGAAAAATAGTCAGAAAATTGCTCAGACCTGTACTAGAAAGACAAGTAATTTACAATTTTGCCAATACCCGCGTCGTTCAAACATTGAGCAATCAATTGCAAAAATTGCAGGAGAATCAGCAAAGCCTAGAGAAAAAAATTCAATCTGAATTTAGCAACGAGTCTCCTGAAGTTAGAGCTAAACTTGAGATGCAACAAGCAGGGATCGCAGCACTGCAATCTGAAATAGAGCAAATAAAAGCTATACAGGAGCAGCATTCTGCTATGTTAGAAGAAATCCAGGAGAGATTGCTCGATCTACCGCGATAAAATATCAAAAATGACCCCAAACAATTTTCGTTTCCTAAGTCTCCAAATTTAGTCGCGAGAGTAATCTAAGTTCTAAAATCTAAAATCCAAAATCTAAAATTTGATGACGACACTACCAATATGCTCGCTAATTATAGTTAATTATAACGGTTTTCGCCAAACTAAAGATTGCTTAAAATCGCTACAAAAACTTGCGTATCCAGAAGAAAAACTCGATTTAATTTTAATAGATAACTGTTCTCAAGACGACTCAGTTGAATCTTTGCGAAAATGCTTTCCCAAAGTTCGTATTGTGGTAAATTCTGCCAACAACTTTGCTAAAGCTCTTAACTTGGGTATCAGCCAAGCTCAAGGACAGTACATCGCATTTCTAAATAACGATGCTACCCTGGAAAGTTCGTGGTTAGAAATTTTAGTTAAAAAACTAGAAACAAACCCCAAGGTTGGTGCTGCTAGTGGGAAATTGCTGTTCAAAGATGGGCGAATTAATAGTGTGGGAATTCAGCAATTACCTAATTTTTATTGGCGAGATGTGGGCTTTGGGGAGAAAGATGCAGGACAATATGATACAGAACGCAACGTAGAAGGTTTGTGTTGGGCTACGGTGCTGTTTCGTAGGAAATGTCTGGAAGATGTGGGACTGATAGACGAAGATTTTGTGATGTATTTTGAGGATGTTGAGTTTGCGAAACGCTGTCAAAAGCGGGGTTGGGAAATGCTTTATACTCCCGATGCGATCGCACATCACGAATACCGAGGTTCAAGTCGGGGAAGCAAACTCACGGAGTATTTTTGTAATCGCAATCGTTTTTTGTATTTGGCAAAACACGAACCTTTGCAATTAGTTTCTGCGATTCATACTTCGGATTTTTTTACGAATAAACAGTATGATTTGTTGTTCGAGAGCATATTTGTAGCAATTAAAAAATTGCTAGAGTATCAGAAGCCGGAAATAGTAGAAACTGTGCTGTCGCAATTGTCGGAAAAGTTGGCGGTGATTTATAGTCGGCTAAAAGTCGATCGCATTTTGTCTCGGTTACAGGTGGTTCGAGGCGATCGCCAAATGTCGATCGGGATTTACGATCACGGACTGCATTTTATTGGTGGGGGACAAAAATATGTAGCGACAATAGCTTCCCTGCTGCAAAATCAATTTAGTATCACTTTTATTACTAACAAACCAGTGGTGATTTCGGATTTAGAATCCTGGTACGGACTCAACCTTTCCCAATGTCAAATAAAAGTTATTCCGTTGCAGTTTTACGAAAAGCGCGGAATGCAGTGTATTGATTCCAGCATGATTACCGATGACTTGGAAAATCCCTTTGATGAAATTGCCAAAGAAAGCAAAAATTATGATATTTTTGTGAACGCTAATCAACTGGAAAAAGTCAAACCATTGTCCCCAATTTCGGTATTTTTCTGCCACTTTCCCAATACTTTTCGCAACCGTCATTTTGCGGTTGATGACTACACGTTCATGATTGCTAACAGTCAATTTACTGTTAAGTGGTTGGAGAAACGCTGGGATCTAAAACCAACTTTTTTACTTTATCCGCCTGTAGAAATGACAACTTCTCAAGTCCAGAAAGAAAACATTATTTTAGCTGTGGGACAGTGGGAAGCTGGGGGAACCAAAAAGCAAATTGAATTAATTAAAGCTTTTCGCAGTTTGCGCGAGAATTATCCAGAAAAACTGCAAGGATGGCGACTAGTTTTGGTGGGAAGTAGTGTTCCCCGCAATCCTTATTTAAAGACTGTTCAAAATTTATTGAAGCAAGATTCCAGGGCGATCGAACTTAAGGTCAATGCTGACTTGGATGAAGTAAAATCGCTTTATGCTAAAGCCAGTATATTTTGGCACGGCTGCGGTTTGGGAGAAGTCAATCCCCAAAGATTTGAACATTTCGGGATGGCGACGGTGGAAGCAATGCAAAACCGTTGTGTTCCGATTGTTTTCAACGGTGGTGGACAACCGGAAATTGTGGAACATGGGCGATCGGGTTTTTTATTCAACACTGTGGAGGAACTGTGTCACCATTCCCATCAACTGATTGCTAATCCTGATTTGTTAGTAGAATTTCAAGGGTTTGCTGAACAACGTGGCGAAGGTTTTAGCAGTGCATATTTCGAGGCAAAAGTCAAGCAATTTTTTGAGATAATTCGCCAAGAATATGCTACAATTCCTCTGCCCAATCCAGGGTATGTTGCTCAAATGCTCGATGTCGATCGCGATCGATAAATTGCTCCGAGGCGGGTTTTACCAACAATATTTAATGATGACAAACAAGTGATATAAACCAGCCCCCACACCGCCAATAACTTACACCAAATCTGACTTCTTTCCAACCATAAAAATCTACATTTTGATTCTTAGGCGGGTTTAGGAGATTATGGGTTTTCGGCAATTATGGTTGGTGAAACCCGCCCCTACAATATAGATAAATTGTCTTACCTAAAATCATGTCCAATTCACTGTTAATTAACTTGTCATTTTTAACTCCCCAACCAACGGGAATTGGCATCTATGCAGCAAATCTGTTTCCCCAACTTGAAAAGCTAGAACCAACCTTACTTAGTTCCCAACAGATTGAGGATTATACTTGCTATCAAATTCCCGGAAATCTCACCCCGGATAGCGGCAGCAAAGGACAGATTAACAGAATATTGTGGACTCAATTTAACTTACCTAAAATTTACCAAAAATTGCACTCAAGCCTGATATTTTCTCCAATTCCCGAAGCACCGTTGTATTCAGGCTGCCGCTACATAGTCACAGTACACGATTTAATCCCTTTGCGATTTCCCCAAAAATTTTCGCGTTTGACAGCTTATTTCCGCTACTATATACCCCAGGTTTTGCGACAAGCAGAACACATTATTTGCGATTCTCAAGCTACGGTGGAGGATGTGGCTCAATTTTATCAAATTCCGACTCAAAAAATGACGGCAATTCCCCTAGCTTGCGATCGCCTTAATTTTAGATATTTAGACTTACCAGTCAAAAATTATTTTCTTTATACAGGGAGACACGATCCTTATAAAAACCTGGAAAGGTTAATTGCGGCCTTTGCGAGTTTGGGCGATCGCGAAAATTACGAACTTTGGCTATCGGGGCCAAGCAATGCGTACACACCACAATTGATAGCACAAGTTGCAGAATTAGGACTAGAATCTGCCATCAAATTTTTGGGTTACGTTCCCTACGATCGATTACCCATACTAATGAATCAAGCCATCGCCCTAGTTTTCCCCACACTTTGGGAAGGATTCGGCTTACCAATTTTAGAAGCAATGGCTTGCGGCACTCCTGTAATTACCTCCAACCTGTCATCAATGCCAGAAGTGAGCTCAGATGCGGCATTATTAGTAAATCCTTACAACGTTGGAGAAATCGCCGCAGCGATGAAAGCCCTAGCCACAGATTCAAAATTGCGATCGCACCTAAAGACTGCTAGTTTAGCTAGAGCAGAGCAATTTAGCTGGAACAAAACCGGAGAAGCCACTACCAATATTTTACAAAAATACCTTTAAATATTCTCTCTTAATCTCTCCCCTCTGCGCCCTCTGCGCCCTCTGCGGTAAAAAAAAATCTTACAACAATATTTGTAGGAGCGGGTTTTACCAAAAATCTTGAATTCCCACAAACAATTCATATAAACCCGCCCCCCACAATAGATAACCTGCATCAACCTTTTCTTTGATTAAAAGCGAAAAATGTACATTCTGATTCTTCCTTGGGCGGGGGCGGGTTTACGAGATAATTGGTTTGAGGCCGAGATGGTTGGTGAAACCCGCCCCTACAGCCAATAATAAATCACTCTTTTGTCAACACAAAAACACTTCCTTCATTCCCGCGCCCAATCCGCAAATCGCTATCCAAATAAGTAATATCCAGCCATCCCTGCTGTTCCCGTGCATCCAGCCCGAAATCGACAGCAGTGAACTTTTTACCCGACTCAATATCATTGATAAATTTGACAGGAGATTCATAGCCAATCAAGCTGCGTAAACCTAAAATTGACCGCTCAAATTTTACTTGCACTCGACGTTCTGAAGTTGCTTCAAATTTTGCCGCTACGCTAACTATTCCCTCCAAATAAGGCAATCCGTAAAGTTCGGCAATGTTATAAATTTTAGATTCTTCAACTCGGATACATTGATAAATTTGACCTAGTTTTAACAAGGGAAAACCGTCTAGATTCAGCAGTGCGCGGCTGGTGGTGTACAATAACCGCCAATCGCCATTTAAAAGCTCTGTGGCTTCCACAGGGCGCGGTGTGGGGTTGAAATCTTCCAATTGGGCGATCGCACTTAAAATCGCTTGTTTATCGCTAGCCGTCGCCAGCAAACCACGATTTTTACCCGCAATTATTTCTAATAGTCCAGATTTTCCAATCATAGTTTTGTTGGGTTGACGGTTGACGGTTGGCTGTTGACGGTTGACTGTTGACTGTTGACTGCTACAAATAACCAATAACCGATAACCCTTTCGACCCTTCGACTCCGCTCAGGGTAAGGCAAATAACCAATAACTAATAACCAACAACTAAGATATCAAACTTCACTAAATAAAGTAGAGTTCGATACAGAGAGGCTAATTCTTGCTCGTTTTTGGCATAGCGTCTGATAACTTCCCCGACGCTGACAGCACCTTCTTGCTTAATTGTCTCCAATATCTCCATCTGAATGCTAACAGAAATTCTCCGGTCTTGACCAAAACTGGTAAACCAAATGGTTTGTAACTCCCTCAAAAGTTCCGGTGTGGCTATTTTACCCAGACTCAGCATCATCTCATTGCTTAAAGTTCGAGTCGAATAATGGCTTAACACCCGAAATGGATCGTCACCCAGGGGATAAGGTGGCATTCCTGGTTTTACAGGGGCAGATTCCGGTGCCTGAAGGCGAATTTCTGCCAATTCTCGCCACAACTGTTCGTAAGCCGCAATTACCACTTTCCAATCATAAACTTCCCTGGCTCTTTGTCGGGCATTGTCCCCCATCCGCTTTCTCAATTCACTGTCTGCAATTAATTGGCACAAAGCGCGAGTGCAAGCATCGATGTCAACTGCTGTGGCTAGGGAAGTATGACCCATGTAAGTGGGCCAATTTAAACTATCATCTAGATAATTTATGGCTAAGTCTAAACAAGATTCCGGTGGTGGTATCAGTGTGGGAATTCTGAAACCATCTATTTCATGGCGGACTGATTCTTTGTATCCGTTCCAATCGGAGACTATACAAGGCAATCCATTCGCCATCGCTTCAATGGGGGTCAGCCCAAAGGTTTCTTGAATGTTGTCGGAAAGTGAAATAAAAATATCGGCAGCCGACCAAATATTGACTCTAATTTCTGGCTTTCTTCCGTCTAATAAAATAGTATTTACTGAGGGACAAAATACTTGGGCGCTGTTTTTAAAGTCGGGTTCTTCTCTCGGATCTTCGATCCAACCGGCTTGGATTAAGTGAATTTTAGTCTTGGTTTGTTGCGCTGCGCCTTCCAAGGCCATGTACATTGGTACCGGATGAGCTTTTGCGGAAAAGGTTAATCTCCCGACAAATAATACGACTATATCGTCGGCAGAAATTCCGAGTTCTTGCCGCTGTTGGTGGCGACTATTGAGTGCATCCACGCCTTGTGCAAAGGCGCTGCAATCGACTCCTAGGGGAATAACTGGCAATTTGACCAAAATTTCGGGTTTACCGCCTGTACGCTGTGCTAGGTACTCGCCCCAGCTAGTCATTACTTGTTCGACGGTGTGTTTGACGGCGGCAGAGGTGCAGATGAGGGCATCCCAAGGTTGTACTGGTGCGGTGACTAAATGGCCGATCGCATCCATGACATACTTAGTTGCGATCGTGTGGGTAACGCCGCAAACGCTGTAGGCCCGCTGATTGACAAATCGACGTCCCCAAACCATGTCTGAAAGAGCTGGATCGGGTCGGTAAATTGTACCAGGCGCAGATAGCAAATCGGGTCGCTCTTTCTGAATCCACCGGACTTTCCGAGGTTGGGACAGCCAGGGCTGAATGCGGGTACAAAACTCTTGAAATGTTGCTTCGCTGTCGGCGCAACAGTAGAGAGAGTCCGCAGTGCCGTGTTGGACTAAGCTTTTGAGAAATCCTTCTCCGGCGGAATGACGCCCTAGAAGCCTTTTGCCACCTGTGTCGTAGCCATCCTTGGTGTATAAAACTGCTGCTGTTATGTCCATTTTCCAACTAAAATATTACTGCAAAAAGATGATGACTCGGAGCGGATTTTGTGCTAATCTAGCGCGCAAGCCTGGGTACGATCGCCTTAACCATAGGCCATCGTACCTCGATCCGGAACCAAAAGGAGCCTGTGGTATAATGCTTTAGCTCTGCTAAATACCCGATTTCCAAGGCTACATCAAAGTAGTGGTCAGGCAAGCAAATTACCTCAATTCGATCGAGTATTTGTGTTTAAAAACCGAGAATTATGTACAACCCATCTCTGCGTCAAATACCCCGCCATCTTCCTGCTGATGTAATTCCATTAAAGCAGCAATCTTCTCTGTTAGATTGGCTGGAATCTACCAATCGCCTGTTAGCAAGGGATGTTCAAGAACCGGACTATCTACACGAAGAAGAAATCTCGGAATTGATGGCAGTTGACGACAACCCCTATGATGACTTAGACGACGAAGTTGATGACGATGTGGCTGCTGGCGATGACTAACGACTAATAGACATCTCCTAAAAATAAAGTCAAGAACAAGCTGGAGGGCTGGTTCCACAATAATTACGGGAGAGGTCTAATACCGACTAATAGGGTGCAGGACTTAGCTAGTAACAGGGAAGAAAAAAACTCATAACTTCCCCGATAGTCAATGCCATACCCAAATTACCAAAATGTCAATTTTCTTGTTATCAAATGGTGTGTGGTGAGGAGTTTTATGGATAACTTTTTGGATGAGAAAGTTTCTTTGAGTATGCCTTTAAAACTTACAGGCAGGAATTTATTCCTGCTGCTGAGTTTGGGGCTCGGCATTGCATCTATCGGTTTAGATTTGGCCGCGGGTAGATTTTTAAATTCACCTACATCCCTATTTATGCCGCTAGTTGTTTGTGCTTTGTGCGCAGCGGGTTTGGGTTCTGTAGTTGTACCTTTACTTCAAAAACTCAAAGCCGGACAAATAATCCGCGAGGACGGCCCTCAAGCACACTTGAAAAAAGCAGGAACCCCCACCATGGGAGGCATATTTTTTGTGCCTGTAGGAGTCGCTGTAGCCTTACTTTGGTCTAGGTTTAACTCTGATGTGGTGGCAGTTTCGGCTCTAACTTTAGCTTACGGTTTTATCGGCTGGTTAGATGACTGGCAAATTCTGCGCCGCAAGTCGAATAAAGGTATTTCTCCTCGGATGAAGTTGGCTTTGCAAATAGGTTTTGCTGCTCTATTTTGTCTGTGGCTAATGTTTCATCAACCCACTATTTCTACAAATATTCCTTTGCCATTTGGGATAGTATTGCCCTTAGGTTTGCTGTTTTGGCCGCTAGCTGGTTTTGTGCTGGTTGCTGAAAGCAATGCTACTAATCTTACGGATGGCGTTGACGGGTTAATGGGTGGTTTGGGGGCGATCGCACTTTTGGGATTAGGTGCATCTGTAGCTTCAACTTCACCCGAATTAATGATATTTTGTGTCTGTATGAGCGGCAGTTGTTTGGGTTTCTTGACTCACAACCGCAATCCAGCCCGCGTGTTTATGGGCGATACGGGTGCCTTGGCCTTGGGAGGTGCTTTGGCTGCGGTAGCTTTATTAACTAATAGCCTTTGGGTATTATTAATCATCAGCATCATTTTCTTGGTAGAAACGCTGTCAGTCATAGCTCAAGTCAGTTATTACAAGGCTACCAAAGGGCCCGATGGCATCGGCAAGCGTCTGTTAAAAATGGCTCCTCTGCACCATCATTTAGAGTTGTCTGGCTGGTTGGAGACTCAGGTGGTTGGTATCTTTTATTTGACTAACGCCTTGCTGGTGTTAATGATTTTGATATTGACGGGCAACAGTTAACAGCGGATTGGGTAAGGGATTGTGCAGGGGATGTAAGAGATATTTTATACTATTCTTGTGGAACAGGCATCCTGCCTGTTCTTGACAAGCTTTTTGGGAGATGTCTAATGGAACTTAATAACGCTTTTTAATTATTTGAACGAACCGCGAAGACGCGAAGAGCGCGAAGGAAGAGTTGTTTTGAATGATTAAAATGTTTTTACCGGAAGTTTCGGTGGTAGTGCCAATTTACAACGGTGAGAGGGATTTGCCGGATTTAATTGAGTGCTTGCGATCGCAAATTTATCCACCAGACAAAGTAGAATATCTCTTAGTAGACAACAACAGTTGCGATCGCACTTCAACAATTATCCAAACAGCAGTCTCTAACCCCCCCTCAGTCCCCCCCTTGGTAAGGGGGGGAGGTAAGATAGGAGTTTCTAACCCCTCTTTACCAAGAGGGGGAGGGGATTTGGATAGAATAACTATTCGCCACCTCACTGAAAACCAGATTCAAAGTTCCTACGCCGCCCGCAACCAAGGAATTCACAACTCGAAAGGTGAAATCATTGCCTTTACTGATGCAGACTGTCGCCCGGAATCTGAGTGGTTGGAAAATTTAGTTCAGCCTTTTGTGAATCCAGAAATAGCGCTTTCCGCCGGGGAAATACTCGCATTGCCCGGTAAAACTATTTTAGAACAACACGCCGATCGCCAAAATACTCTATCTCAAAAACATACACTCGCTCACCCTTTTTGTGCTTACGGCCAAACTGCCAATTTAGCTGTACGCAAAAAAGTTTTAGCACAAGTTGGTTTATTTCGCCCCTACCTTACGAGTGGTGGCGATGCGGATTTGTGCTGGCGGATTTTGCGGGAAACATCTTATCAATTGCATTTTGCCGAAAGTGCCATTGTGCGACACCGACACCGCAGTACATTAAAACAGTTGCAAAGTCAATGGTATCGGTACGGTGAATCTAATAAATACTTGCACGAACTCCACGGTGTCGATTTGATGCGAGAATTGACAACACAGGAATATTTGTATCGGCTGGCGAGGTGGCTGTTGAAGGAATTGCCGGTTGCTGCGGTGAAGCGCGCGATCGACAGGAAGAATCTGGTAGATTTGTTGAGTACACCGATCGGTCTAGTGAATGTTAGGTCAAGGGCGATCGGACAGCTAAGAGCGAAACTCCCCGAATCAGCTTGGGAAATTGAGCCGTTTTAATATTTTAGAGCAATCAATCATGGATTCCATCGAAAGTGCGATCGACCGTTCTCGCTTTGTATACAACCTTGTTTATCAATAAGTAAAAAAACTGATACTTCGAGTCCGCTGGCCATCTGATATCAAATCCGTTGGTATCGTCCTGTATTCATCTCTCTCTTCTCCTCCTCTGTGCCCTCTGCGCTCTCTGCGGTTAAATCATTCCGATACAACCGTAAACGATATTATAAGTAGAGTTTATAGGTACAGATAAATATGGTGAATCAGAAATATGAAAATTTAACGCAATACTTAATATAAAATTAATAAGTCTATTCTGAAGCGCCTAGTCTCAAGACAACCAGTAACTGGAAGACTGACGCAAAAAATGCATCTACTTCTGAATTCTGGCTTTCCCATACTGTAGTCAGGGCGATCGGAATTATTCTCAGATTATTAAATTTTTGTAACCTTTACAGGTAATGCCAATGGCTCAAATCCTACTCCAGACCGTTTGGTTTATACCTTGCTATCCACTCATCGGCGGAGTTTTGTCGATGCTGTGGTTTCCGGCTGTCACCCGTCGCACGGGGCCAAGACCATCCGGTTATCTTAATGCCATATTCACATTCCTTGCTTTCGTACACGGCGTCATCGCCCTCACAGCTATCTGGAACCAACCAGCACAACAACAGTTCATTCCCTGGCTGAATGTTGCAGGTTTAGACTTAACCATTCCCGTCGAAATCTCTAGTGTCACCGTCGGGGCGACAGTTTTGGTTACGGGACTGAACTTGCTGGCCCAGATTTATGCCTTTGGTTACATGGAAATGGACTGGGGCTGGGCTAGGTTCTTTTCCCTGATGGGGCTGTTTGAAGCGGGGATGTGTGGCTTAGTGCTCTGCAATTCCCTGTTTTTCAGTTACATGATTTTGGAAGTTCTCACTTTGGGCACCTACCTGCTAGTCGGGCTGTGGTTCAATCAGTCTTTGGTGGTGACGGGAGCTCGCGACGCTTTCTTAACCAAGCGGGTAGGAGACTTATTCCTGCTGATGGGAGTAGTCGCAATTTTGCCACTGGCTGGAACTTGGAATTTTGATGAGTTGGCCGTGTGGGCTCAAACAGCGAACCTCGACCCTACTGTAGCCGCCCTGTTGGCCTTGGCTTTGATTGCCGGCCCCATGGGGAAATGCGCGCAGTTTCCCTTGCACTTGTGGCTGGATGAAGCGATGGAAGGGCCTCTGCCGGCCACAATTTTGCGGAACACTGTAGTTGTGGAAACCGGTGCTTGGATTTTGATTAAGTTGCAGCCGGTGATTGCTTTGTCGTCGATTGGGGTGACAACAACTATTGTTGTTGGTGTGGCGACGGCGGTGGGTGCTTCCTTGATTGCGATCGCCCAAATTGACATCAAGCGCACGCTTTCCTATATAGTTAGCTCATACATGGGCTTAGTATTTATCGCCGTCGGCACGGGACAAACCGACACAGCCCTGACATTAGTATTTGCTTACTCTTTGGCAATGGGCTTGCTGGTAATGAGCATCGGTTCGGTAGTTTGGAACAGCATCACTCAGGATGTCCGTTCTCTCGGCGGTTTGTGGAGAAAACGTCCGATATCGGCAATATCGTTTATTGTCGGTAGCGCTGGATTGGTGGGACTGCCACCCTTCGGCTGTTTCTGGACTTTATCAGAATTAGCATCTGGGCTTTGGGAAACTCACCCTTTGCTGTTAGGAATAGTTTTGTTTGTCAACGGTGTCACTGCTTTTGGCTTGGTGCGCGTCTTCGGTTTAGTTTTTGGTGGCAAACCAAAGCAAATGACTGAACGTTCGCCGGAAGTTCACTGGCCTTTCATCTTGCCGATGATGATTTTAATGGGCTTTACTTTGCACGTTCCGCACTTGCTGGCTGCGTGGCAGTTATTACCTGTGGCAAGTTTGAATTATACCACAACTGGACTGCTAGTTTTGTCCACGGCGATCGGCATTGGTACGGGAGCATTTGTTTACCTGAATGAGAAATGGGAAAAACCAGTGCGAATTGGTTCTGAAGCCCTGCAAGACTTTTTTGCCTACGACTTTTACACGGCAAAACTTTACCGCGTGACAGTGATATTTGCCGTTGGTTTAGTGGCTCAAATTATCTCTTGGATCGATCGCAATATTGTTGACGGATTCGTAAATCTCATCGGTTTTGCAACGGTTTTCGGTGGGCAAAGTCTCAAGTACAACGTTAACGGTCAAACTCAGTTTTATGCCTTAACAATTCTGTGCGGAGTTGCACTATTGGGACTGATAGTAAGCTGGCCGCTGCTAGCTCGCCTGTCGCTGATTGTCGGCGGGTAAATAGATCTAAGATTTAAGATTTTAGGTGACACTTTTAATCTAAAATCTTAAAAAGATGAAGTCTTTAACCAAGATTTCCAACTCGAACCAACAAGGCAGAATCAATGAACTCAAATAACAGACAAGTCAATCTTTCCCGGCGCAATTCCCTCAAATTTGTCGCAGGTGCGATCGGTACAGGGATACTCGCAGCACGAGCAGGCGCTGATTTAGCTGCACCGGAACCAGCAATTGCCCAAAATGACATGACTCCCGATGCAGCTCTGAAACAGTTAATGGACGGAAACAAGCGGTTTGTTGACAGAAAACGCCAAAATCCCAACCAAGATTTAGTTCGCCTCGCCGAAGTTGCCAAATCTCAAAAACCCTTTGCTGCGATTCTCGGCTGTGCAGATTCCCGCTTTCCTTCCGAGATGATCTTCGATCGGGGATTGGGAGATTTATTTGTCTGTCGCGTGGCCGGAAATGTGGCTACTCCAGAAGAAATTGGCAGCCTGGAATTTGGCACCTTGGTATTGGGAGCAAAAGTGCTGGTGGTAATCGGACATAAAAGGTGCGGTGCGGTAGATGCAACTATCAAAGGCGCTCAAGTTCCCGGTCAAATTGGCAGTTTGCTCGACGCCATTAAGCCGGCTGTAGAAAGCTCGAAAGACCAAGGGGGCGATCGTCTAGAAAATGCCTCAAAAGCCAATGTTTTGCTGCAAGCTAAAAGGTTGAAAGCATCTCCAGTTATCTCTAAGTTAATTGAGGAGAAAAAACTGAAAGTTGTTGGTGGATACTACGATTTAGACACGGGTGCAGTCAATATTCTTGTTGATTCGTGATGCAATTTTGGCTTGATAATAGGGGGAATAGTTAACATCAAAAATCTCAAATTATCAAACACAAAAGCGTGCAAAATAGATTCTTTACTCTTCACTCTTCACTCTTCACACTTTAATTATGCTTAGTGCCTTGCTCTGGTTGCCCGCGTTGGGCGCTGCGGTAGTCGGGTTCTTGCCCGGAAATATCAATAGAATGCGTCTGCGCTCAATAGCCTCGGCTTTTGCTGCTGTTGTGTTCCTTTTGAATCTCTGGCTGCTGACTCAATTCGATCAAGCCAATTCGGGACTGCAATTTCAAGAATATTTGCCTTGGATTCCGCAATTAGGTTTAAGCTACAACTTGGGCATTGATGGCTTGTCTTTGCCACTGCTAGTTTTAAGCGCATTACTGACGGCATTAGTCATTTTTGGGACTGGGGAAAATATGGAACGCCCCCAGCTTTACTACGCTTTAATTTTGCTAATAAATGCTGGTATTGCTGGAGCTTTGATGTCTCAAAATTTGCTACTGTTTGTACTGTTTTACGAAATAGAATTAATTCCTTTTTATCTGTTGATTGCGATTTGGGGTGGCAAGCAGCGAGAATATGCTGCAATGAAGTTTCTAATATACACCGCCGTTTCGGGACTTTTGGTGCTGGGAGCATTTTTGGGTATTGCTTGGTTGAGCGGTTCTTTAAACTTCGATTACAGCGCCATTAATACTCAAGAATTTCCCTTGAAAGTGCAGTTGATACTGTTAACAATTCTGCTGATTGGGTTTGGAATTAAAATTCCCTTGGTGCCACTACACACTTGGCTACCGGATGCTTACGTGGAAGCTTCCCCAGCCACAGCAATTCTGTTGGGCGGTATTTTGGCGAAGTTGGGAACTTACGGTTTAGTTAGGTTCTGCTTGCAGATGTTTCCTGAAACTTGGACAATTATTGCTCCTGGTTTAGCGATTATCGGCACGGTGAGCGTGATGTATGGCGCTTTGAGTGCGATCGCCCAAAGAGACATCAAGCGCATGGTAGCCTATAGTTCGATCGGACATATGGGATACATCCTGGTAGCCTGTGCAGCGGGCACGAAGCTAGCCTTAATCGGCGCTGTCGGGCAAATGGTAAGCCACGGTTTGATTTTAGCTTTGCTATTTTATTTAGTAGGTATCATCGAAACCAAAGTCGGCACGCGGGATTTGGACGTGCTCAACGGCTTGATGAATCCGATGCGGGGTTTACCGACGGCAAGTTCGCTGTTAGTTTTGGGTGGGATGGCAAGTGCTGGTATTCCTGGTTTGGTCGGTTTTATTGCCGAATTTTTAGTATTTCAGGGCAGTTTTTCCATCTTTCCAATTCCCACTTTAATCTGCATTTTAGCTTCGGGTTTAACAGCCGTTTACTTTGTCATTCTACTCAATCGCACCTGTTTTGGGAAATTGGATAACGCTACGGCTTACTATCCTGCTGTTACCTTTGGCGAAAATATGCCAGCGCTGGTTTTGGCGGGTATCATTTTTGTTTTGGGAATTCAGCCCGGTTGGTTGCTCAAGTGGAGCGAATCGACTACAAATGCGATCGTTGCTACTCTTCCGGCTGACAAAAATGCTCAAGTAGCTATTAGTTATTCCCTAGAAAAGTCGGCGATTGAAATCGCGTCTACACAAACGAAGTCCGCCTCCGCGGACTAAGAAAAGTCGGCGATTGAAATCGCGTCTACACAAACGAAGTCCGCCTCCGCGGACTAAGAAAAGTCGGCGATTGAAATCGCGTCTACACAAACGAAGTCCGCCTCCGCGGACTAAGAAAAGTCGGCGATTGAAATCGCGTCTACACAAACGAAGTCCGCCTCCGCGGACTAAGAAAAGTCGGCGATTGAAATCGCGTCTACACAAACGAAGTCCGCCTCCGCGGACTAAGAAAAGTCGGCGATTGAAATCGCGTCTACACAAACGAAGTCCGCCTCCGCGGACTAAGAAATTAACTGGTTCCTAGGCTCTGCCTGGGAACCGATATCCAGAGGATCTGCCTCGCTTTTGAGTAGGAAAATTGGAGGCAGAGCCTCCGGTTCTGCGTTACCAGGCAGAGCCTGGGAACGAGTAGAAAGATTTAAGAATTCACTCAAACTAAGGAAGAAACAATGGTACAAACTCCTAATAAACCGGCAACTAAACTACCTCCTTCCAAGCACGAATTTGCCGATGTAATTCATCGGCTAGAAGCTGGTGGCGCGATGATTCCAGATACGCCGGAAAATCTGATGCAAATCATCGCTATTTGGAAAGCTTATGCAGTCCCGATGGACTTCTATTGGCGGGATTTGCTTTACATCGCTGAACGGGTATTTTTACACCCGCTTCCTTTCTTTAAATACTTCTTACCACAGGAGTATTTAGACTTGCAAAATCACTATGCAGGTGACGGTGCAGATTTGCGAATCTGGCGGGGGACAGGAAGCGTTCACCCTGAACTTTTGGAGTTCATGGAAAAGGGAGAAACTGGTAAACTACCGCGACTGTTTCACCATTTGTGGCACGATCGCATTAACATGGAATTTGCCGAAGAGTGCATGAGATCTATGCTGTGGCACCGGGGCTTGTACGTCCCAACCAATCAATTCGATCCTTATTTGGATAGTGACGAATATAAAGCTAATGCCGATCGCGCCATTAAAGCTTACTTCAAAAAAGACCCGTTCATGCTGGGACTTCATGCAGCATTTCCAGAAATGTTTTTAGAACAATGCCGCCAAATGTCTTATTACAGCAATCTCGGTTTATTCTGGGAAGTAATGGCGCCGGTGTTTTTTGAAGTTTCGGATCTTTACGATGAAGGGAAAGTTACCACAGTTCCCGAAGCGATGGATTTCCTAGTAAATGGGATATTTGCGATCGCCGGAAGGCCCATTTACCACCACGTCCAAATCGACGGCGAAACCTACGAAATTATCCCCAAATCTAAGGGTTTCACATGGCTTTACGAAGCAGCATTACCTTACGTAGAAGCTGTATTTTACCGCACTTCGCCGTTCCGAGGAACCAAATCTTACAACGCGCAAGCCAAGGAAGTTCCCGACGATCAAAAAGACTTCCACTACGGAGTGTTGTATGCAGACAAATTCCCCGTAGGTACGGCAGGAATTCCACCGACATTGCTAGCCCAAGATATGTTGCATTTCTTGCCGCCTTACTTGCTGGATTTCTACAAAGGGCGCTGTCGTGGCGAAGATGATATCCTCAATCAAATTGGGGTGACTTTTCAGCGATCGATGTACTGTGTAACTTCCGCAGTATTTCAAGCATTGCGGACTGCGCTGTTATATCCTTTGGACGACCCAAATCCGAAGCATTTGAAAGCAAATCGAGCATTTTTCGAGTCACAGATCGATCGCTTCTGCCGCCCAGAATACGGCATGAAATATGCAGCGAAATTGAATAGCATTCAGACTTCCGATTACAGGTAAAGACTGTTTAGGTGCGAGTCCACGAGTCCGCCAGGGGTTTAAACCCCTGGCTCAAAGCTCAAGTAGGTTGAAACCGACTGGGGAACATGAGAGCTTTTGAATTGGTATAATATTAAATCAGTTGGCATCAAAATTATTATACATCTCTCTCTTCTCTTCCTCTGCGCTCTCTGCGCTCTCTGCGGTAAAAAAAATCCAATCTAAAAAAGAATCATGAATAGCCAAGATGTAGCAAAATATATCGAAGCCACCGATGGGAGTTCCAAACCTTGGCTGTTAGTGCAACTGCGCCTCAAAAAACTGCAAGAAAGGCGATCGGAAATTTCTGCCGAAGAATATGTTACAGAACTTACCGACATTCACCAAGACTTAATGAATCTGGGGGAATGGTGGCTCGGCATCGAAGATGAAGTATTTTAAACTATGATTCATTTCAGATGAAAACCGCTGGCTGCAACCAGAGTGCGATCGCCTATCATAAAAATAACCCCCTTGCAGCGCATCAGGAGAACCCTCGAATGTCAGATCCGATTACCTTGGGCTTACTTTTCACAGTCGCTTGGCAAGGCATTCTCGGCACTCAAGTCAATGATGCAGCAAAGCACCTCTGTTTGACAGGGATAAAAAACATATCACGAAACGGAAAAATTGTCAATCACGATTTAGAAAAAGCGCTAAAAACATCTTTCCTGAAAGCTCAACAACAAATCGCCTCAGAATGCAAACAGGAAATCGACCCCAAAAATACAGCGAACCGAGAGAGTTTTGCCTATTCGCTGCAAGACAGGCGCAGGGATTTCGATTGGTTGAAACGAAAGCTGGAAAAACTCAAATTAGAATTAGAACAAGTTAACAAAGAAACAGTCCCGTCTGGGATTCCTATTGCAGGTTTAGATGAGATAGAATTGCTGCTGACTGCGACAGATGAGTTAAAGCAGAATCAGGTTGAAAAACTCAAGCAAAAACTGCTAGAAGTTGCCCTAGAAAATTGCGATGTCGCACCTTACAAGACAAAGTTAGAGCAAGAATTATTTGATTTATTATCAGCATACTTTGCTCAGGAAGTCAAGGAAAACGACAAAGTTTTTCAGATTTTTACGGGGCAGAGTTTAACGCGGATTGATAGCACAACTCAAGAGATGCACGCTTGGCTTCAGGAGATTGTGGAAAAGAGCCGCATTGTTTATCAACCGATTGACTGGCGGGATATTTGCCAGCAGATTTTAGACGAGAAAGAACAGCAGCGACTTAGTAGCAATCAATTGACTTTTGGCAACCATCAAATTGATGATGTTTATGTGCCGCTGGGATTGGTGGAACGGCACAAAGTGACTGAGAAGCGCGAGAATTTGGGGGCTGAAGAAGGTTCGGATTTGTATCGAGAAAAAGAAGTTACTCAAACCTTTCAAAATAGCGAGTTTCTAGAACAAGTAATCCAGCAAGGAAGCAGCCCGAAAAGCAATGGGAAGCGGTTAGGAATTATCGGGGAACCGGGGGCGGGAAAAACAACGCTGTTGCGGCAGATTGCGAATTGGGTAGCGACGGGCATTTCCGAGGCTATGGTAATTTGGGTATCCTTGGCGGATTTGCAGGGGAAGGATTTAGAAACCTATTTATTTGACAATTGGCTGTTGGCGGCAATTAAGAGGGTTGGGAAGGCTGAGGCGACGGCGGATATTAAGGATGATTTTTTAGCTTTGTTTAATGCCGATCGCATTTGGTTGGTGTTGGATGGGGCGGATGAGATGGCTGCGGGTGATGGGAATCCTTTGGCGGAAATTGAGCGGCAAATTAGGACGGGTGGCTGTATTCAAAGGGCGCGAATTGTGCTAAGTTGTCGGCAGAATGTCTGGGATGCGATCGGCACTGCGTTGGATAGTTTTGATACTTATCGCACTCTGGAATTTTCCTATCCCGAACAAGTGGAAATGTTTATTGATAAATGGTTTGGAACCCTCGCTAACCCGCAGTTTGGAACCCCCCCTAGCCCCCCCTTGGTAAGGGGGGGGACAAGAGAAGAAGGGGAAACTATCGATCGGTTTGGAACCCCCCCTAACCCCCCCTTGGTAAGGGGGGGGACAAGAGAAGATGGGGAGCAGATAAGAGAAGATGAAACTCTTGCTCCCCCCTTAGCAAGGGGGGCTGGGGGGGTTCTTTCTCAACAATTACCAGAAGCCGGAGAAACTCTTGCTCCCCCCTTAGCAAGGGGGGCTGGGGGGGTGCTTTCTCAACAGCTACGGGAAGCATTAGCAGCATCAGGAAAAGAGCGAATTCGAGACTTAGTAAAAAACCCCCTGAGATGTTCGCTATTGTGCGGCACTTGGCAATCCTTGGATGGTGATTTACCAGATACTAAGGCTAAACTTTATCAGCGGTTTGTGACTACTTTGTATCAGTGGAAAAAACCGCACTTGAATTGGATTCAGCAGCAGGATTTGAATGCGGCTTTGGGGAAATTGGCACTTTCAGGGATGTTAAATGAAACGTCGCGGTTTCAGTTGCGAGAAAGTGTGGGATATCGGGTGATGGGTGCATCGCAGTTTGAGTTAACTTGTCGTTTGGGTTGGCTGAATTTAGTGGCGAGGGATGCGGAGACGCTGGAGGGGATTTATGCTTTTTACCATCCGACTTTTCAGGAATATTTTGCGGCGTTGGCGGTTGAGGATTGGCACTTTTTCTTGAATCACATTCCCCCAGAGGGCGGGCACGCACCATCCACCGCCCCTACTGGGGTGTACCGGATTTTTGAGAAGCAGTGGAAGGAGGTTATTTTGCTGTGGTTGGGGCGTGAGGAGGTAGGGAAGGAGGAGAAGGAAGGGTTTATTCAGGCTTTGGTTGAGTTTGAGGATGGGTGTGATGATTTTTATGGATATCGGGCATATTTTCTAGCGGCTGCGGGGATTGCTGAGTTTAAGGATTGTAGTTTTGCTGATGAGATTGTGTCGCAGGTTATTAAGTGGGGCTTTGGTTATTTTAATGAGGAAAAACACGAGTGGCAAACATTTCCAGCTCCACTTGCAAAAGGATCAAGGGAGATACTGAAAGAGACCGATCGGGAAAGGGCTATCTCCGCTTTAGTCAAGTTAATCGGTACTTCACAGAATGAAGATACTCGGACGCTAGTGGCATTTAGCTTAGGGGAAATAGACAAAGATAATCCTGTTGTGATCGCCGCTTTAGTTGAGTTAATTCGCAATTTTGGTGATGAATATACCGGGATGACACCTACATATGGCTCATGGAAAATAGACGAAAATATCCCACTGGCGATCACCGCAGTCAAATTAATCCGCAATTTAGGTCATGAAGATACTCGGGTGCAAGTGGCAGAAATCTTAGGAGCAATAGGCAGAGATAGCCCGGAAGCAATCCGCATTATAGTTGAGTTAATACGTACTTCTCAGGATGAATCTACCCGGAGACAAGCAGCAGAGAGTTTAGGCGAAATAGGGAAAGATAGCCCAGAAGCAATCCGCATTTTAGTCGAGTTAATCCGTACTTCTCAGGATGGATTAACTCGGTGGCAAGCGGCACATAGTTTAGGTAAAATAAGCCAAGATAACCCAGTTTCAGTCCAAGCCTTAGTCGAGTTAATCCGCAATCCAGGTGATGAAAATACCAGGTGGCTAGCAGGATTTAGCTTACGGGAAATCATGAAAGGTAAACACTTCGCCACCGCAGTCTCAGGATTGAAAAATTGCCTAACTTCCCAAGACCTGAAAAAGAGTTTTAATCGCTATAACAACTGCTATCAAGTCATCTGGGACGGTGCCCAAAATATGACTTACCCAGAATTTTATCAAGCATGGCACACCCAACCCACCAATTCCCCAATACCCGACACCCACCGACAAAATACAGATATCCCCACACTCCTCAAACAACTCCAACCCACCGATAAAACCTGCCCCGTTCCCCTCAACATACGCGCCTTAGAAGGCGAAACCGATACAAGTGCGATCGCCCAAGAGCTCTGTACCCAACTATATCAAACAATCTTCCCCGCAGATACAGACATCCCCGCCATTCGCAACGCCCCCGAATTCAAGCGATTAATTCCCCAACTCAAAAACCGCCTCCAAAAACAGCACATCGCCTTAATTTTGCACTCCTGTCCCTGCGAAGATGCGCTTTCGTCTTTCACCCGCAAACTCGCCGACAGTCACATGGGTATTCATATCGCCTGGATTACCGATACACCGCTGGAATTGCCGTTAACAGGTTTTGCGGCGGATGCAGATGATTTGTTCGATGCGGTGCACAATTGGATTGAAGCGATTGGTTAGCGATCGCCCTTTAAAATTTCTCCATCAAATCTTTTTCTGCGGCATAAACATCCCGTAGCTGTTGTAGCGCCGCCCCAGAAATCGCCGATTTAAGTTTAGCTACCAACAGTCCCCACTCCAACAAGCTGTCAACAGAAACAGCCTCTTTGAACTTGTGCGTGTAGAATTTAGTCCAAAATAGCGGTGCTAGCTTGCTTTTCCAGCGTTTGTACCATCTGCCAAAATCTTGAAGCGCGGGCTCATTTACTCCCACAATTGGCGGAAAATCGGCGTAGCTGACAAACCGGCTGATGTGTTTGGCGTGCACGTAAACCATGTAGCGACAGCATTCTATCCGGTAAATGTCGTCTACTGAGATATTGAACAGCAGTGCGACTGTTTCTTCTGTGACAAATCTCGCCAGGGGATGCAGGATGGGCGATTTGTGAATTATTTTGGATTCTGCGATCGCCGATGATTTTCTCGAAGTATCTGATATCATAGTAAGTGCCTATTCTGATTGTAGATAAATCTATTGATGGTAGGTCAGACAGCTAGTAACTGTCTATTGAAGTTTTGAAAACGATCGCCCTTTAGTTTTCCATGCCGGAGGGCGATCTGCTTTTTCAGATAAAATTATTGTAAGGTGTTATAACACCCATTGTCAAGCATGGGTTTAGTTAGAATTAAAGTCAGAGAACTAGCCGCCGAGAAAGGCTGGACATTCAAGGAAGTTTCAGAACGTTCTGGGGTTGTGTACAACACTGTCAAGCATTATGCTCGTTGTCCTGGGCTGACAACCGTTGACTTTACCTTACTGCTGAAATTAGCTCGAACTTTTGATGTGATGATTGAGGATTTGGTTGAGGTTTTGGAAGAATAGCCGATCGCCCTTAGTTGTCCAGACGTGAGGCGATCGCTTTTTCAGATACAATTATCTTAAAACGCAACTGCATTATTTGTCAAGCATGGGTTTAGTCAGAGTTAAAGTGCGAGAGCTAGCGGCTGAGAGGGGCTGGACATTTAAGGAGGTGGCTGAGCGATCGGGCGTGATCTACAGCACCATAACCAGCTATGCTCGTCGTTCCGAAATTTCAATGGTTGACTTTACGGCCCTGTATAAGTTAGCGCGGGCGTTTGATGTGATGATTGAGGACTTGGTGGAGATTATTGAGGAATAGGTCGATCGACCTTTCGGATTGCGATCAAGTGACGCTCGCATATTCAAAAATTTTCCCGCCAATATTTTTCGTATACATAAGCATCTCGCAGTTGTTGCAAAGCTGTTTCTGAGAACAGGGATTTGACTACAGCTACCAAGAGGCCCCATGCAAGCTGTTTATCAGCAGTAGTAGCGTTTTTGAATTGATGGGTATAAAACTGTGTCCAAAAATCAGGTGCTTTTTTGCCTTTCCAGCGTTTGTACCATCTGCCAAAATCTTGAAGCTTTGGTGATTCTACTCCTAAAATTGGGGGAAAATCGGCATAGCTGACAAACCGACTGATTCCTTTGGCGTGCACGTAAACCATGTGGCGACAGCATTCGATCCGGTAAATTTGGTCTGTTGAGATATTGAACAGGAGTGCAACTGTTTCTTCTGTGACAAATCTTGCCAGCGGATGAAGGACTGGGGACTTGTGGAGAATTTTTGAGCTGGCGAGGGTGCTTGATTTTAGCTGGAATGATGCTATCATGGTAAGTCAGACAGCTAGTAACTGTCTATTTAAGATGGTAAGTCAGACAGCTAGTAACTGTCTATTTAAGTTTTGAAGGCATCGCCCTTAAGTTTTATAGACGGGGGCGATGGCTTTTTTGTGATTTTTAAAATTATACCATGATGAACTGTAGTTAGTCAAACATTATCGTGCTTAATGTGACCTAGGATGCTAACATCAAGGAAAGTTATTAATAGTTGATTATTCTTCGTGGCTAAAACTAATACGGCGATCGCGGTCAGTTCCGTGATTAAGGAAGTCATTCAAAAACAAGCCCTAGCGACCAGACTAACCCAGAAGGAAGTCGTGTATTTGGGAATGCTGGCAATTGATGCACTCGACAAGGAAAGCCGCCAAGAGTTGGCTGACAAGGTGCATCAAATGCAGATGAATGGTGAGATTTGAGGGGTTGAGGTCGATCGCTCTTTGCCACATCTCCAATATAAACGCTGTGCTTCGTCTTGTCAAGACGCGCTTAAACATTTGGCACCGCAGCTAAAACCTTAGCTTAAAGGTGCTAAGATTTAGTCAAAGTTGTTAATCTCCCGTTAGTTTTGTGACTAGAGCCAGTACCGCGATCGGAGTCAGCCCAATTATCAAGGATATAGTGCAGAAAAAGGCGCTAGCAACCAGACTAACGCTGAAGGAAATCATCTATGTCGGAATGCTGGCGATCGACGAGTTGGACGAAAAGCGCTTGCAAGAATTGGCTGATAAGGTGCATCAAATGCAGGTTAATGGTGAGATTTGAGGGGGTGAGGGCGATCGGGCTTTTGGTGAAGTGAGGGGAATGCGATTCAGTCCGCTCCCACAGAATAGTTGTGCCGCTGTCAAGGATTGTAGTCCATTAAGCTCAAGTATTTCAAGCCAATCCAATCACCGCGTTCGGTACAGCCAAACTTGTATCCGCATCCAACATCCCAAAAGCACAACATATATTGTTTTTGGTATTGCAGGTATTCATGCACTAACTCATTAGCAGGTTCCTCCTCAGAAAAGTCATGATAATTTATGTTGAAATAGTAAATGTCATCATCCAAAAACTTGCCTACCTTCAGAGCTTTTTCAATTGCTGTAGCTTCCTCAGAAGCTGCTGTGCAAAAAATCTGATGATGGTGGCTGTATTCGTTGTAGTAACCAGTCACTTTAATAGGTTGAAATTTTGCAATAATTTTACGAATTCGATCGTGTAAATCTCGCGTTACCAAGTTGGGTGAGTCACAGGAAGTTAGTGACGCAAATGCTGGATGATACGAGTTACCGTATCGATTCCAAACTTGGTCTGGAACGGTAGGAGCAAGACAAATCCAGTCCGAATCAGGAGTTTGACCCACAATTATATAAATCTTAAATTGGCCCGCCCCCCGACGATAGTTGAGGCTAGCTTCAATACTACTCAAACTGTAAACTTTAAGGTTCTGCAAACTCTTTTTTAAGAAGTATGCTAAAGCATTGTAATACTGGAAATGCTGTGACTGTAAATATGGATTCCAGGATTTATCTTTACGTTTTCGTCGAGGTGATGCGTATTCATAACCCGGATATTCCTTGGGGTCAATAGGCAATCCGCGTCGCTCTATGAGTTTCCATGCTGTAATGGCTCGATCTATATCTGCAAGCTGAACAAAGCCTTCTGAGACTAACAGATTCCAGGCATTCAGGCTTCCTCTACGCTGTGTATCCCACCAAAATGGGTTCAAACGTTTGGCATAGTGTTTCAACTTGTTGATGAGTTGCTCTGTCTCTGGGTGCATATCACTATGTGAACTACCTACAGGCTCATGTTAAAGATAGGGAATGCGATCGCACTTTTATTCCCGCTTGACAGACTCAGCCAACCGCTTCGCATTCTCCCGCCGATGAACATTAATCGGACTGTTACGAATATCAGCTTCAACCATCGCAATTAGTTCATCTAGTGTTTGAGTCCAAGCTTCCAGCATTCGATTGCTGTCCCGAAGCATCGCGACAGTTTGCTTAACTTTCTCTGGATCGGGAATTTGTTTTTGCTCGTTCATAGTATGTTCCAATCCCTTTTAAGCTTTGACTCGATCGCCCCTTAACGAAGGCTGGGTATTAACCATTAAATCCCTTTGAATCCCACTTCCATATCCATCTCTTTTGCCGGACTTACAGGAGGTTGAGGCGCGGATTGGGTTTGGTTGCGAAAAACGCCAATTTGATTGAGAACGATCCCGATTAAAATGATGCTGCCGCCGATGTATTGAGCCGTGGTTGGTGTTTCGGATAAAATCAAATAGGCGGCTAAAATCCCCGCGATCGGACTAAACGAACTGGCGAGGGATACATCTGCAGCGCCCGTCGTTTTTAGTCCGGTAAACCAGCACAGTTGTCCGCCAACAACAATAATCGCACCATAGACGAGCATCCACTGCCAGAGGAAGGGCGAAAAAACATCGATAAAGTGGGTGGGAGTATATAAGATTAAAACGACAATAAAGAAAACAACTGTTCCCAGTGTTGTTCTGATAATCGAGAACAATCCTAACGGAATTTGTTTGAGCGTGACTTTACTAATAATCGTCGAAATGGCTAAGGCGATCGCCCCTCCTGCTGCCATGAATTCGCCTCTGCCGATCGTCAATCCGCCCATGCCCATCATATTGGTGGTCGGTGCTTGCAATACAATAGTCAGTGCAACACCCACAAACGAAATGATCGCCCCCGCAATTACCCAAAGATTGACGCGATCGCCCAAAATTAAAATGGACAGCGCTAAAATGAGAGGCGGCTCGATGCGTCCGATAAGTACCACATTATTGACAGCGGTTAAATCCAACGCAATAAAAGTTAAGGCTGGAGCCAATGCCCCAGACAGCAAAGAAATTCCGATCAACGCCCACCATGTTTTACCGGGAATCGAGCGAAAATTTTGTACCGTACATTGCTGGCGATAAACCAGGAATAAAACTGCTAACGCGCAGAGATTCCCTACAAATAAAACATTACAAACTGAAATCAAATTTCTGCCGTCTATCGGGTTCTGCCCTCCTAAATCGGTCAGTTTGCGAATGACAGAGTTAGAGGCAGCAAAAATGAGGATTGCTAGTAATAGATAGGTTCGTCCAGGGATGCGGTTGAATAATTGAGACACGGTGATATTAACATGAATATATCATGCGATATCTTCCTTATACCACTGTTGCGTGGTAGTTGACACAAATATACCAAAAAATCCCCCGCCAGAAGGCAGGGGATTTCATTTAATTACCTAGAAACCAGAGTTCAGAATTACCCGAATTTCCCGGCCGTCGAGGCAATTACAAAGGCCGCGTAAGTGAAGACATTACCCACCGTAAAGTGAACTAAGCCAACCAAACGACCTTGGACGATAGAAAGAGCAACTGGCTTGTCCTTCCAGCGAACCAAGTTCGCCAAAGGAGTGCGCTCGTGAGCCCAAACCAAAGTCTCGATCAACTCTTGCCAGTAACCTCTCCAAGAGATCAGGAACATGAAACCAGTTGCCCAAACCAGGTGTCCGAATAAGAATATCCAGGCCCAGATAGACAAGTTGTTCGTACCATACGGGTTGTAACCGTTGATCAACTGAGAAGAATACAGCCAGAGGTAATCGCGGAACCAGCCCATCAGGTAGGTAGAAGACTCATTGAACTGAGCCACGTTACCTTGCCAGATGCCTAGGTGCTTCCAGTGCCAGTAGAACGTTACCCAAGCTAGGGTGTTCAACATCCAGAAGACAGACAGGTACATCGCGTCCCAAGCAGAGACATCGCAGGTACCGCCACGGCCGGGGCCGTCGCAAGGGAAAGCATAACCGAAGTCTTTTTTGTCCGGCATCAGCTTAGAACCGCGTGCATCCAGAGCGCCCTTGACCAAGATCAAGGTGGTGGTGTGCAAGCCAAGGGCGATCGCGTGGTGAACCAAGAAATCGCCAGGTCCGATCGCTAAGAACAGAGAATTTGTACTGCTGTTGATTCCTTCCAACCAGCCTGGGAGCCATACGTTACCGTAGTTTGGCCAAGCGGTAGCAGCAATGCTGTCAGGGTTGGAAAGTAGCACGTCCATGCCGTACAGAGCCTTCCCGTGAGCAGCTTGGATGAACTGTGCGAACACTGGTTCAATCAAGATTTGCTTTTCAGGAGTTCCGAAAGCGACAACGACGTCGTTGTGAACGTACAAGCCGAGAGTGTGGAAGCCCAAGAACAGCGATACCCAGCTCAGGTGAGAGATAATCGCTTCTTTGTGCTGAAGGACGCGATCGAGCACGTTACCTTTGTTAGCTTCAGGATCGTAGTCCCGCACCAAGAAGATAGCTCCGTGGGCGAAAGCACCGACCATGATGAATCCAGCAATGTACTGGTGGTGCGTGTACAACGCAGCCATTGTCGTATGATCCTGCGCCATGAAAGCGTAAGGAGGCATAGAGTACATATGCTGTGCAACCAAGGATGTGATTACACCCAAAGCTGCCAAGTGCCAGCCCAATTGGAAGTGCAGCGAGTTGTTGTAGGTCTCATAAATGCCTTGGTGAGGCATATTGAAAGGGCCTTCAACTTTTTTGCCAAAGAAGTCTTTAGCGTCACACATTTCTTTGATGTTGTGACCGATACCGAAGTTAGTCCGGTACATATGGCCAGCAACAATAAACAAGACAGCGATCGCCAAATGGTGATGAGCAATGTCAGTCAACCAGAGGGATTCTGTTTGGGGGTGGAAGCCGCCCAAGAAAGTCAGAATTGCAGTTCCTGCGCCTTCGGAAGTACCGAATACGTGGCTTGCAGCATCTGGGTTTTCGGCGTATACGCCCCAGTTACCTGTGAAGAAAGGAGCCAAACCAGCCGGGTGAGGAGGGGTAGACAAGAAGTTGTCCCAACCTACGTGCTGTCCGCGAGATTCGGGGATAGCAACGTGAACCATGTGACCAGTCCAAGCCAAAGAGCTGACACCGAACAAACCAGCCAAGTGGTGGTTGAGGCGAGATTCAGCATTCTTGAACCAAGACAAGCTGGGGCGGTACTTAGGCTGGAGGTGCAACCAACCAGCAAACAGGAAGACAGAAGCCAGAAGTAGCAAGAAGATAGCTCCTTGATACAAGTCAGCATTCGTCCGAATCCCTTGAGTAAACCACCAATGGTAAACACCAGAGTAGGAGATGTCCACCGGATTGGAAGCGCCAGCTTGAGTGAAAGCCTCAACTGCTGGAGCGCCGAATTGCGGGTCCCAAATCGCGTGAGCGATCGGGCGGACGTTTAGAGGGTCTTTAATCCACTGTTCAAAGTTACCTTGCCATGCTACATGGAAGAGGCTGCCGGAAGTCCACAAGAAAATGATTGCTAGGTGGCCGAAGTGAGAAGCAAAAATCTTTTGGTAAAGATTTTCTTCGGTCATGCCATCGTGGCTTTCAAAGTCGTGTGCTGTGGCAATCCCGTACCAGATCCGCCGTGTAGTCGGGTCTTGGGCAAGGTCTTGGCTAAATTTTGGAAATTTGGTTGCCATAAGCCTTGATAAATCCTGAATCCTGAACGTTGAAGGGGTTCGGTTCGGAGGTTTGGGTTCCGGGTTTGAGAGCGATCCCAAATCCAGAATCCAAAACCTGGAGGTAGTTTAACCTACCGAGATGATTCGCGCTAAGAAGAATGCCCACGTCGTGACAATTCCTCCTAGGAGGTAGTGAGCTACACCCACAGCCCGACCCTGAGTAATGCTCAGAGCGCGAGGTTGAATCGAAGGAGCTACCTTGAGTTTATTATGAGCCCAAACAATGGACTCAATCAATTCTTGCCAGTAACCACGACCGCTGAACAGGAACATCAAGCTAAAGGCGAAGACAAAGTGTCCAGCTAGGAACATCAGACCGTAGGCCGACAGTGCCGAACCGTAGGACTGAATCACCTGAGAAGCTTGAGCCCACAGGAAGTCACGCAACCAACCATTGATCGTGATCGCACTTTGTGCGAAATTACCACCGGTGATGTGAGAAATTGTGCCATCTGAATCGACGGTTCCCCACACATCCGACTGCATTTTCCAGCTAAAGTGGAAAATCACGATGGAGATGCAGTTATACATCCAGAACAAGCCCAAGAAGACGTGATCCCAACCTGAAACTTGGCAGGTGCCGCCACGGCCAGGGCCGTCGCAAGGGAACCGGAAGCCCAAGTTGCCTTTGTCAGGCACCAAGCGAGAACTGCGTGCGAACAACACGCCCTTCAAAAGAATCAGAACTGTAACGTGAATTGTGAAAGCGTGGATGTGGTGGATCATGAAATCCGCCGTACCCAACTCGATCGGCATCATCGCTACTTTGCCGCCTACTGCTACAGCACCGCCGCCAAAAGCGTGACTGACGATTTCCATAGCATTAGGAGCTGTGTTACCCGGAGCCGCAGCGTGAATATTTTGTATCCACTGGGCAAATACTGGGCGCAATTGAATCCCCGTATCCGAGAACAAATCTTGAGGACGACCGAAAGCGCGCATCGTGTCGTTGTGAACGTATAAACCAAAGCTGTGGAAGCCTAAGAATATACAAACCCAGTTCAAGTGAGAGATAATTGCATCTCTGTGGCGGAGTACCCGATCGAGCAAGTTATTCACGTGCTGCGCCGGATCGTAATCCCTAACCATGAAGATTGCTGCGTGAGCCGCTGCTCCCACAATCAGGAATCCGCCAATCCACATGTGGTGGGTGAACAGGGATAGCTGAGTCGGGTAGTCGGTCGCGATGTACGGATAGGGAGGCATCGCGTACATATGTTGAGCCACGATGATGCTGATCGAGCCCATCCAGGCCAAGTTCCACGACAGTTGGGCGTGCCAAGACTGTGTGAAGATTTCGTACATCCCTTTGTGGCCTTCGCCAGTGAAGGGACCTTTGTGAGCTTCCAAAACTTCTTTAAAGCTGTGGCCGATGCCCCAGTTAGTACGGTAGAAGTGTCCGGCGACGATGAACAGCACTGCCAACGCTAAGTGATGGTGCGCTGTATCGCTCAGCCACAAACCGCCTGTGGTGGGATTCAGACCGCCTTTAAAGGTCAGGAAGTCAGTGTATGCGCCCCAGTTGAGGGTGAAGAAGGGCGTTAAACCTTGAGCGAAGCTGGGGTAGATGTCAGCCATCAAGCCCGGGTTAAAAAGCCACTCATGTGGCAGCGGGATATCGGCAACTGTTTTAATCAGTTTGCCACCTACTGTCAACGGTGAGCCTGCATCGATCGCGTCCATGCAAGCATTGATCGGCAGAGCAACGTGAATTTGTTGTCCTGCGAAGCCCAAGCAGCCGCAGCCTAGCAAACCTGCCAAGTGGTGGTTCATCATCGATTCCACGTTCTGGAACCATTCCAGTTTCGGAGCGCGGACGTGATAGTGGAACCAACCGGCAAACAGCATCAAAGCTGCCATTACCAATGCGCCGATCGCAGTGCAATATAGCTGGTATGAGTTAGTGATGCCGTTGGCGCGCCACAGTTGGAACAGACCCGAAGTGATCTGAATCCCGTGGAAACCGCCACCTACATCTGCATTTAAAATTTCTTGACCAAAAATAGGCCAGACCACTTGAGCACTAGGTTTGATACCTGTCGGGTCTGTTAGCCAAGCTTCGTAGTTGGAAAATTTAGCGCCGTGGAAATATGCGCCGCTTAACCAAACGAAAATTACTGCCAAATGGCCGAAGTGAGCGCTAAAGATTTTGCGCGAAACGTCTTCTAAATCACTGGTATGACTGTCGAAGTCGTGAGCGTTAGCGTGGAGGTTCCAAATCCAAGTGGTTGTTTTTGGTCCCTTAGCTAGAGTGCGATCGAAATGTCCCGGTTTAGACCACTTCTCGAAGGAAGTTGGAACGGGATCTTTATCGACTACTACTCTAACTTTTACCTCTCGCTCTGGAGGACTAATGGTCATGAAGACTCTCCTCTCGATAAGACAAGGAACGAGAACTGATATTGTTTTTGACACTCCCCGGCTTTTTGGTACGGGGATTCTCGGTTCACCGATACAGCTTGCATTTAACTCTTTGCAGAATCAGACACACTTGCTGTATCTCCCCAAGCGTTGCGCTTCTTGACCGAAGCCAGTTTCCCAGTGTCCCTGGGTACTGTTAACTACTTTCGCTATTTGATTCGCCGAATCGCAGCCTTTATTTTGTGCTGCTCCTCTTGCTCATCTTGCGGCGGTTTTATGAATTATAAGCTTGTCAGAGAAGTATTAATCGCTTGTTAACAATACTTAAAAAAGTCACATTTTTTGATGTAATAATCAATTGAATCTCCACAGTACATCACAAAAGTCAAGGGGTGTTGGCATTAAATTTACAAAACTCAAAGATAACGGTATGGAAGAATGTCGATCTATATAGACTTGTTTTGCAAAAAGCCGCCGGAGTTATTAGCTTGATTCCCAATCGGCACCAACTATCGGATTAGTCCTGGACAACCACCTCACTTGATCCCGGAGTCTCTCCCAAATTCTCGATCGCCAAAATCCCAATTACTCAACTCAGTTTTGGGCTATAGTTCCCTATGAGAAGGCTTCTAGGAGTATGGTTGCGTGATGGGAATCAATTGGCTGAGGAAGACTGCGGGCAGGCTGCTGGTATTGCTCGCAGCAGCAGTATTAATTTTAGGTATCACAAGTTGCGGCAACAATCATCCCGACTTGCCAACATCCAGCAACAAGAGCAATTCCGTCCCCACCCCGGTCACAAAAATCTCAGAGGTTTCCCCCCCGGTAGGCATTCAAAAACTGCGTCAGGCGTTAGAAAGCTACCAACCTCAAGTTAGTATTTTGAATCCCAAGCCAGACCAAGTGCTTGAGGACACCTATATATCTGTACGACTCCAAGTCAAAGACTTGCCGATTTTCAAAGATGCGAACCTAGGCTTGGGTCCCCATCTTCAGGTGTTGTTAGACAATCAACCCTATCAGGCAGTTTATGACACAAACCAGCCTTTAGAGTTATCTGACTTAGAACCCGGAACCCACACCCTGCGAGTTTTTGCATCTCGCCCTTGGGAAGAAAGCTTTAAAAACGAGGGTGCTTACGCCCAAACAACCTTTCACGTTTTCACCAAAACTGAGGATAATAATCCCGATCGCAATTTACCCCAGCTCACCTACAACCAGCCCCAAGACACCTACGGGGCCGAACCCATCATGCTGGACTTTTACTTGAAAAACGCTCCCCTGCATCTAACCGCTCAAGAAAACTCCCAAGATGAAATACTCGATTGGAAAATTCGAGCCACAGTCAACGGAGAAAGTTTTACGATCGACCAATGGCAACCTATATATCTGAAAGGATTCAAACCAGGGAAAAACTGGGTACAGCTAGAATTTATCGACGAACTGGGAAATCCCATCAAAAATGCCTTTAATAATACAGTCAGACTGATAAATTACCAACCCCAAGGCCAAGATACCCTTTCTAAAATAGTGCGAGGCGAACTAACAGCAGCAGCATCTGGCGGTATAGTCGATCGCACCTACAAACCCGAAACACCAAAACCCGAACCCAAACCCACACCAGCACTAGAAACACCAAATGTCAAACCATCTCCTGCGGTGGTTCCAGAAACTCCACTTGCTAAACCCAGTCAAGAGCCAAAACAGGCTCCTGAAGTCGCACCAATTCCACTCAGCGAACCAGAACCAACAGCAACAACAGAAATAGACACACCCAAAATAGCTGAGCAAATTCCACTCAGCGAACCAGAACCAACAGCAACACCAGAAATAGACACACCCACAATAACTGAGCAAATTCCACTCACCGAACCAGAACCAACAGCAACACCAGAAATAGACACACCCACAATAACTGAGCAAATTCCACTCACCGAACCAGAACCAACAGCAACACCAGAAATAGACACACCCACAATAACTGAGCAAATTCCACTCACCGAACCAGAACCAACAGCAACAACAGAAATAGACACACCCAAAATAGCTGAGCAAATTCCACTCAGCGAACCAAAACCAACAGCAACAACAGAAATAGACACACCCAAAATAGCTGAGCAAATTCCACTCAGCGAACCAAAACCAACAGCAACACCAGAAATAGACACACCCACAATAACTGAGCAAATTCCACTCACCGAACCAAAACCAACACCAACACCAGAAATAGACACACCCAAAATAGCTGAGCCAACTCCACTCACCGAACCAAAATCTACCCCAATTTTACAAACAGTAAAACAAAAAATCAGCGAACTTATGAATAAATTCCGTAGCTTTCTGAATCAACTGACAGAACCGAAAACACCATCTCTCAACTTGTAGCCAAAACCACAAATATCAGTTGAAACCAAACAAAATCTTTCCCTATTCAACTCCATTCAAAAATCAGGACAATCACCAATGACCTACCTCGAAACAGCAGCAAAATTCTATAGCGAAGTAGCCGAAACCCCCCAAATCGGACTTTGCTGCGTCCAAAGCAGCCCCCTGCAACTGCCGGGATTAAACATTCCCGAACAAATGCAAGAGATGAATTACGGCTGCGGCACAACCGTTCACGCCGCCGAACTTGTAGGCAATCCAGTAGTGCTGTATGTAGGCGTTGGTGGCGGTTTGGAAGCACTGCAATTTGCCTATTTCTCCCGCAAAAAAGGAGCAGTAATTGCCGTCGATCCAGTTGCAGCAATGCGAGATGCCGCGACACGTAACCTGCAAATTGCCGCCCAAGAAAATGATTGGTTTGATGCTAATTTTGTGGAAATTAGAGCCGGAGATGCTTTTGCCTTACCCATGCCCGATGCTTCTGTAGATGTTGTCGCCCAAAATTGTTTGTTTAATATCTTTGAACCGGCGGATTTAGCTAAAGCATTAAAAGAGACTTATCGGGTGTTAAAACCGGGCGGCAGGTTGTTGATGAGCGATCCGATCGCAACTCGGACAATTCCCCAACATTTGAAGCAAGACGATCGCTTGCGGGCGTTGTGTTTGTCCGGTGCTCTAACCTACGCAGAATACGTTCAACACCTGGTAGACGTGGGTTTCGGGCAAGTGGAAGTGCGGGCTAGAAGGCCTTATCGATTGCTGGACAAACACAATTACAAATTGGATGCGGATTTGCTGTTAGAAAGCCTGGATTCGGTGTCTTTCAAAGTGCCTGTACCGGATGACGGAGCTTGCATTTTTACTGGCAAGACGGCGATTTATGCAGGGATGGAAGAGCTGTTTGATGACGGGGCTGGTCACATTTTGCAGCGGGGAGTTCCAGTGGCGGTTTGTGATAAAACTGCTAGGAAGTTGGAGGAATTAATGCCGGATAAGGTGTTAGTTACTGATTCGACTTGGCATTATAACGGCGGCGGTTGCTGTTAGATTTATTTCGGAATAATGTGGCTGTAATCTTTTGGGAATAGAGCGTTTCTCAAAGAAGTGAGGTGTGGGCGCTTCCTATGCCCTCTTGGCACCTCATGTTAGTGAGCCGTGGTATAGAGGTCTCTAATTTTAGACTTCGCCCATTGGTAACAAGTTAAGCTTGGATGGCTGTTGTCAAGGGGATTTGAGAAGATGCTTCAAAGAAAAAGCAGTCAGACCCTCGCTGTCGATCGGGGAAAGGTGCCACAATTAACTTAACGTTGGGTTTTCGTTGAGATTTAACAATACCTAAATCTCGATTTTCTGGCGCGGCGAAATACTCGATCAAGTCAGTTGCCTTACCTTTTTGATGAGCCACATAAAAATGGTAAAGACCCCTGTAAATCATCTCTAATGAAATCGAATCTATTGGTAAAGATAGTCGGTCAGCAACGGCATCACCTAAATCGACCAAGATTGCATAAAATATCCAAGTCCCCCAAATTTGAAGCTGGATGCCGTTGAGAGAACCTGTCCACAAATAACTTAATCCCAAAAGCCTTTTTACGGTATTAAAAGCATCTTCAATCCTCCAGCGCCTGCGATATAAATCTGCCACTACGTAGGGTGGTAAAACTTGAGGATCTAGTACGCTTGTCAAATAAGAATGCCAAGCTTTACCCGAACGAACTTCAATCAGACGTAAGGTAATAAATGGAGTTTTTGCTGTTCCCGAACCCAAACGTACCAGACTATCTCTCAGGTCGTAACTTTTGGTAAATACTTGCTTTACTTGAATGGCTGCTCCTTTTTTTAAACGAGTAATTAAGTGGATATCTGCTTCAATTAATTTGAGCCAAAAGCTAAAATGGTAAAATCCTCTATCCAGTAAGAGTAAGGTTTTACTTGGCACTAATTGCAGGATATTTTCTTCAAGCTTAACATCAGAAGCTCTCGGGTTTTCCTGAAACCAAATATCAACCGGGAGTCTGGTCATTAAATCTATGACCGTTGCCATTTTTCCTGCCAACTGCCCTTTGGGTATATGTTCGAGGCTTTTGAGCTTACAAAATAATGATTCGAGAGTTGAACTATCTACTATCCAAATTCTCGAAAATTTGGTCAAGGTAAATTGAATGCTTTCTGGTAAAGGTCGTTGGTTTCTCTGGTGCCAAGCAGTTCTTAAATTCGGTAATAAATTTTTGAATACTCCCTCAAATAATGTGGCGGGAAAACTTAAGAATCTTTGAGACATTGCTTGTTGACTGACTGTCGTAGGTCCGCACCACAAAAAACCTTCCCTTGCCAGCATTCTTGTAAGTTCTGTTACTCCAGCCACCTCTCGCCACAGTAGGGTTAATACTGCTGCTACCATCAACGGTAGGTTAAGAATTCTCCCTCGTAAACCTAGTTGACGGTAGTAATTTTCTTGTGAGGTAATGGCCGGTGTTAGTAATGCCGATAGTTGTGAGGCAATCTCCTCGTCTTCCACCATCGGTTTTGTAGTTTTTTTGGCGTGGTCACGGTTGGTTTTCTGACTTTTAGCCATATTTACTGACCTACACAATCGCTCAATTATTTGTCAATTATATCCTTCGATAATACCAATGCCCGCAACTGTTATCGATCGCCTGTCACTGTTATCGATCGCCTGTCACTGTTATCGATCGCCCGTCACTGTTATCGATCGCCTGTCACTGTTATCGATCGCCTGTCACTGTTATCGATCGCCCGTCACTGTTATCGATCGCCCGTCACTGTTATCGATCGCCCGTCACTGTTATCGATCGCCTGTCACTGTTATCGATCGCCCGTCACTGTTATCGATCGCCTGTCACTGTTATCGATCGCCCGTCACTGTTATCGATCGTGGTGCAACGCCAATCGAGTCCACAACTTATTAATAATGATAATCGTGCTTGGGTGAGAGAGTCCACCGCAGGAGGACTCTCTCACCCTTACCCCTATTTGATTATCATTATTATTACCTAATATTTCTATCCCAAGAGGTATTGACAAAATCTACTCCCTTCTAACTTGTTACTAATGGACTTCGCCTCAAATTTTCATCAAATTTTTATTTGGGCCTGACATTCTAGCTGGAGAAGGTTCAAAACTTGCGGGGTGAGGAATAGATTGCTCTTGGGAGGAGTGGATGTTTTCATCACACCCGATCGCTAAATGTCAGGAGGAAATTTTTATGCTATCCAAGTCATTGCAGTTAAATTCATTATCGATCGCCCGCTACGGGTCTAGTTTTCTGTTGGGATTAATGTTGTGCACGGCTTCAGCTCCGGTGCTAGCACACGTTGGGCATAACAGCGAGTTTGCAGGTGGCGATGCGGCGAAGATTATGCAGCCGATCGAAGTTGAAGCCAGTAAAGCAACAGCATTGGGAATTAAGACAGAGGCGATCGCCCCTACAACCGATGGAGGTATTCTCAAAGTTAAGAGCACCAGCTTGGTTGATGCCAATGGGCAAAAGCTCGTCTACATCCAGGAAGGAACAACCTACAAACCGATCTCAGTTCAGATTGGTAGCGACTCTGGAGATGTGGTGGAAATTAAAGAAGGCAATCTAGCTTCGGGAAATCAGATTGTAACGCAGGGCGCAACACTCTTGTACTCCGAGGCATTGCGAGGTAAACCGCAAGCAGAAGCGCCAGCATCGCCCGCTACATCGCAAGCATCACCCACTACATCGGAAGCATCACCAGCGACATCGCAAGCAGAAGCGCAGCCGGCTCAAGGAGCGTCACCTTTGATTTGGGTAGCAGGCGCAGGAGTTCTACTGGTGGGTGGATTCGCCGTCTTTGCCTTAAAAGGTCAGGCAAAGTAAATATTCTGGGACTTGCGTAGAAACCGGGTCTTTTACCGAAATACTGCATTTAAGGCTTGATTGACCCGGTTTCTTGGATATTTATGCCTAAGTCCTATGTTTCAAAAACTAGAATTCTCGATTAATCGATCGCGATTGAATAGTAGGGCTGTTTCATTCTCAGACAAATCATTCTCTTGTAGGGGTAGTGCCCCCGTGCCTACCCTCTCCCCGTCCACGATTTTGTAGGTGTTTCAGAGATTCGGGCAGCCACGGGGGGCTGCCCCTACAAGAGAATGAAACAGCCCTGGACTGAATAGACCTTCATACCAACTTCTAAAGCTTGCCTGACGCTATCCCAATTGCATTTTTATGTTAAACGTCATCCCCAAATGGTCTATTGCTCAACGATGGTTAGTGGTGTTCGGATCGATCGCCCTAACCATCTGGAGCCTGCATACTGTAAGTCGAATGCCCCTCGACGTATTGCCCAACTTTGCGCCCCCTCAAGTAGAAGTACAAACCGAAGCCCCCGGTCTGGCACCCGAAGCAGTCGAATCCTTGGTAACATTACCGCTAGAAAGTGCGGTCAACGGCACACCAGGAGTTGAAGTCGTCCGTACCTCCTCCGCCGTAGGAATTTCGGTATTGCGGGTGGTGTTTAAGTGGGGAACCGACCCCTATCAAGCCCGTCAACTCGTGGCAGAGCGCTTGCAGGACGCGCAAGATAGACTTCCAGAAGGCATAGGTACACCGCAGATATCGCCCTTAGCTCCCCCCATCGGGACAGTGATTCAATATGCCTTCACGTCAGACACTACATCCATCATGGAAGTGCGACGTTTGGTCGATGGCAAAATCAACAATCGCTTGTTGGCAGTTCCAGGCGTATCGCAAGTGCTGGTTTACGGCGGAGATTTGCAGCAGTTTCAGGTGATTGCGAATCCTGAAAAACTCCAAGCGTTGAAGGTTTCCCTTCAGGAAGTCGTCAAGGCGGCAAACGAGGCAAATGCCAAAACCGCCGGTGGATTGTTGATTGACCCCGATCGCGAATTGGTGATTCGGGGACAGGGACAAATCGAGACGATCGCAGATTTGCAGAAAGCAGTGGTCAAGGTGCAGGAAGGGAAAACCATTTTACTGCGGGATGTGGCAGAGGTGAAGATTGGAGCTGCACTGGCGCGAGGCGATGCCAGTTGGAACACAAAACGCGCTGTGGTGGTGATGGTGAACAAACAACCGTTGGTGGATAGTCCCACCGTCACCCAAGCCATCATCGAGGCGATGGAGGAAATTAAACCGGGTTTACCCAAGGATGTGAAGGCGAATGTCACTTTCCGGCAAGATGCCTACATTGACGCTTCAGTTGGTAATGTGCGATCGGCATTGATCGAAGGCAGCATTATTGTCGCAGCCATCCTGATTCCGTTCCTGATGAACTGGCGCACTCTCTCCGTCTGTTTGTTCGATTTCTTTCTGACGCTGCTGTTCTCGCTGTTGATATGTTCCTGGATCGGGCTGGAACTCAACACTATGACCCTCGGCGGATTGGTAGTGGCGATCGGGACAGCAGTCGATGATGCGATCGTCTACTGCGAAAATACCTACCGCCGCTTACGGGAAAATCGCCTCTCGCCCAATCCCAAACCAGCAATGGATGTGATTTTTGAGGGTTCTGGGGAAGTGCGCGAGTCGCTGATTGGAGCCACCTTAATTGGGATTATTGTCTTTTCACCGATTTTCACGCTTTCTGGTGTGGAAGGGCGGATCTTTACCCCAATGGGCATCGCTTACTTGGTAGTGGTAGTCATCTCCAGCCTGGAATCCCTGGTTGTTTCGCCTGCTTTGTGTGCGATTCTGCTTCCCCACAAACAGATGCAGACGACAGAACCCTTCCTAGCACTGTTGTCCAAACGACTTTACCATCCGTTGCTAAAGTGGGCGATGCGTCGCTCTACCTTAATTTTGGGATTGGCTACAGCGTCAATGGTGGCGGCGATGCTGATTGTGCCGACATTAGGACGGGATTTTCTACCAACGTTCCAGGAACGATCGCTCATGAATGCGATCGCCCTGTATCCTGGTTCCTCATTGGAATCAACCAATCGCGTCGGGTTAGCGATTCAAACAGCCCTTAAGGATGACCCCCGATTTGAATCAGTACAACTGCGATCGGGGCGTGCTCCGGGCGACCCAGATGCGGCATCCGTGAACTTGGCACACTTAGACGTGGAACTGAGTGAAGAGGCGATGAAAAACCGTCCTGCGACGATTCAAGCTTTGCGCGAAGTATTGGGTCAGTTTCCGGGAGTTGCCGGCAATGTCGGTGGATTTATCAGTCACAGGATGGATGAAGTTCTATCGGGTGTCAGAAGTGCGATCGCCATTAAAGTATTTGGTAACGACTTACAAGAACTGCGCCGCATTGGAGAACAAATCGAAACGACAATGAAAGGCGTGAAGGGATTGGTAGACCTTCAGCTTGAGCCCCAAATCCCCATCCGTCAGGTGCAAATTCAATTTAACCGAGATGCAGCCGCCCGCTACGGATTGACGATCGCCCAATTATCAGATTTCACCGAAACAGCCCTAAATGGTCGCGTGGTTGGTCAAGTAGCCGATGGTCAACAGTTAGTGGATGTACTGGTTTGGGTCAATGAATCTGCCCGCCGCAATCTCAACACGATTCGCAACCTCCAAGTTAATACCCCAACAGGTCAAATCATCCCGCTTTCGGAAGTGGCAAAGGTTGACTTTGGCAATGGCCCGAACACGATTAACCGGGAAAATGTCTCACGTTTAATTGTGGTATCAGCCAACGTACAGGGACGCGATGTTGCTTCGGTTGTCGATGACATTCGCGCCAAGGTTAAGCGATCGGTGCAACTGCCCCAGGGCTACTATATTCAGTACGGCGGACAGTATGAGTCGGAACAACGGGCTGCTCAAAACTTCCTAATTTTCGGAATATTAGCAGTGCTGGCGATCGGAGTATTGATGTACTTCACCGTAAAATCCGTTCCTGCGATGCTGATGGTGATGGTCAATTTACCATTAGCACTGGTTGGGGGTGTAATCTCAGTGCTGTTAACGGGCGGCGTTCTTTCTGTTCCGTCAATGGTCGGCTTTGTCACGCTGTTTGGTGTGGCGACGCGCAATGGATTGTTACTCGTAGACAACTACAACACCAAACTTGCAGAAGGAATGCCACTTTCGGAAGTAATTGTGGAAGGTTCAATGGAACGGTTGCTGGCGATTTTGATGACTGCACTTACCTCGGCATTGGGGATGATTCCTTTGGTGTTAAGCGGTGGTGCCGGTAAAGAATTGTTGCAACCATTGGCGATCGTTGTCCTCGGCGGACTCTTTACTTCAACCGCTCTCACTCTACTGGTTCTACCTGCATTGTATGCTCGATTTGGCAAGTTTCTGATGCCTAAACGGATGATGGAAACAACCGAGTTGAGAAACTACGGCATTGAGCAGACACCAACCAAAGAAGTAGGCTAATAACAGTTAACAGTTAATACCAATTTAATGGTTCGTTGCACATATTCCGATCCCCCTCGCATCCCCACCCCCCCCTAGCCCCCCCCAAGGGGGGAAGGGGGACTTTGAGAAGACTCTTGTCCCCCCCTTATTAAGAGCAGGGCGGTTTCATTCTCAGGTAAATCATCGTTTTGTAGGGGCGGTGCCCCCGTGCCCGCCCTCCCCGTCCACGATTTTGTTGGTGTTTCAAAGATTGGGGCAGCCACGGGGGGCCGCCCCTACAATAATTATGCAAATGATTTAGGATTGCTATACTGTGGGATAAATTTTGAGAATTAGTATTATCTGTTTGTTAGTAAAAAAGTATCGGACGAGATAGCTATAAAATGAGAATTCTGCTGGCGGAAGACGAACCCGATTTAGGTGCGATCGTGCAACGCACCTTGAGCCGCGAAAAGTATCTGGTAGATTGGGTGCAGGATGGTACGACTGCTTGGAATTATCTGGAAGATCGATGGACAGAGTATACGATCGCCATTTTTGACTGGTTGTTACCGGGAACCTCTGGGCTGGAATTGTGCCAACGTTTGCGCCGGCAGAATAATCCTCTACCCGTTTTGATGCTGACAGCAAAAGATCGCACGGAGGATATGGTGGCTGGGCTGGATGCTGGGGCTGATGACTATCTGATGAAACCGTTCGTTAAAGCTGAGTTGTTAGCCCGGTTGCGGGCACTTCAGCGACGGGGACGGAGTTTGTCTCCTGAAAAGTCGCCCTATTTCAATCCTGCCCAACTTGAGGTGGGGGGATTGCTGCTTGATTATACTAAATCAATCATCTCTACTACAGATGATGGAGGACAGCTAACAGTGATTCCTCTGACGGCTAATGAGTTTCGCTTACTGGAATATTTCATGCAGCACCCGAATCAAATCCTAACGCGCGATCGACTTTTGACTCGTTTGTGGGATGTGGATGCTGACCCGATGAGCAATGTAGTTGCTGCTAGAATTCGTCTGTTGCGCCGCAAGCTGGCAGATTATGGCTGTGAGGGCATAATTGAAACGGTTCATGGATTCGGTTATCGCTTGAACAATTAATATAGTTTCCGGGTTGACAACCCCCTTTATCTTCTGACTTTTCTTTCTTCTTTCTTCGCGTTCTTCGCGTCTTCGCGGTTCAATCATAAAGGGGGTATGTTACCCGCAATTGATATAATATGCACTCGAACAAGCTATTTAACCGCACGCGCTGGCAACTCGCAGGCTGGTATGCGATCGTCATGGGTCTGTTGTTAGGTATATCCGGTTTTGCAGTATATCAGGTTGTTTTTCACACGCAGCGATACATCCTCCAGCAAAAACTACAGTCCTTAGCCGGAACGCTGCATGACACTATCGAACCACAATTACAACAACCGGGACAGCTAGCACCTAGCGTCAAAACTATTTTGCCTGGTTTGTGTCTGTGGAATGAAAACTGTCATTCTTCAAGCAATGACGGCGCGCGACATACTGCTAGAGTGTTTCAGCAGGAAGGCTATTATCTCCGCTTTTTAGACGGTTCTGGACGTGTTTTAGCGACGAGTGGAGAGCAGCCGAATGTATTAAAACGTTTTGCGCCAAAGGAGTTTTGGCAGGTTCTGAATTGTTCTAAGGGCGATCGCTTCTATCAAATTTCTGTATTGCTGCGAACAAAGGACGGTTTGTTTTGGGGTTATTTGCAAATTGGGCGATCGCTCAAAGAATGGGATGCTTATCTGAACACTTTGCGATTGTTTCTGTTTTTAGGCTTACCCTTTGCCATGTTGTTAGTGGGAGGAGCTAGTTGGTGGTTAGCAGGACTAGCGATGCGACCAATTTATCAATCCTATCGCCAGATGCAACAATTCACCTCCGATGCTGCTCATGAATTGCGAACGCCTCTGGCTGTCATTCAGACTACTGTTGAAGATACTCGTCTGGCTGAAGACTTACCAGAGGTTAATCAAAACCTGGATATTATCGAACGACAAAACATCCGCCTCTCCAGGTTAGTCAAAGATTTACTGTTTATTTGTCGAATTGAGCAACAACAGATTCAGACTCAATTGCAGTCTTGCTGTTTGAACGATATGATCTGCGATTTGGTTGAAGAACTTGCAGGTTTGGCAATGATAGCTGAGGTGGACTTGAAGTTAGAAATTCGTGCTTCGCAAGCAGTTGTAATTCTTGGGGATGAAGCCCAACTTTACCGGATGGTGACGAATTTAATTACCAATGCGATTAACTACACTCCCGCAGGAGGGATAATCCTTGCCATCCTCGATGGCACCGATAAGGAAGCCATAATTCAAGTTCAAGATACAGGTGTTGGTATCGCCCCAGCCGAACAAACGCGAATTTTTGATCGTTTCTACCGAGTGCAGAGCGATCGATCTAGAGCCACAGGAGGTGCCGGATTAGGGCTATCGATTGCAAGTGCGATCGCAGTGGCTCATCAAGGCAGCATTCAAGTCCAGAGTGAGTTAGGAAAAGGCAGTACATTTACAATCCGTCTACCACTCAAATGAGAACAATATTACTGCGATCGCGTCCTATTACCATTGCAAGGGGAACCGCAGAATATCAATCTGTGGGTTAATGCGATCGTAAGTGCGATCGACCAGAATCAAATTAACGGAGCAGGGTTTATTACTGAAAATATTCTCGTCTTACCAGGTGATAAGGGAAATAGTAGTCAACAGATGGGAAATTATGGACGCGCTCCTTTGAGGAAGTGCGTTTATATATGGAAGAAGCCATAACTCGAAACCTATGTGCGCTTATCGTAACCATCTTGATTCCAGTGATAATCTTGTCACAACTCATGAAGCCACTCGTGCGGGTTTTGTTGCACTTGCACTTGAAAAAAATCGACGTGCTACACCTTAAGTCGCCGAAGCAAGGGCACTTCAAGAAGCTGCGCGTCAAGCCGAGATTCCTACGGATTTGTTAAACGTTAAAGGTATTGAAATGGGATTGTTGACTGCGGCAGGATTGTCTGAGAAATCTCTTACTCATTTGATGCCAAAGGATAAGATTGAAGCGATAAATGGTCTAATATTTGTCGTTGGTTATGTAATCTATAGAAGCAACAACAATTTTGACTCCCTAGATTTAGCCCTTGTTGGGTGCGTCGCCAGAAACAATTCTCGCCAAGAATACAAAGATTAGAACAGCGACGCACTTTTCCAACACGATCGAGCGGATGACTGAACCGGATTTGGTATTATCTAAATTTGCCTGAGAATTTGCTGATATTTTTACCCTATTTCCGTACAGCTTCCAGCAATCTAGAATAATAAAAGCTCGTGCTAGTCATGGCTGTTCTGTTAACCACAAAACCATTGTTTTCGAGGATTTTGATGATATCAGCTTCTCGGTGCTGATAAGCGCGAGTTGTTTTGCTAGGACCGGGGAAAAATTCACCAATTTTTTTGAGCAGGGTGAGTGCTAAAGTTTTGGGGGCAAAACTCAGAATTAGTCGGGATTGGGCGATCGAACTGAGGTGAGCAATCATCGACGCAGCCTTATCTTGAGGATAGTGGATTAGCACGTCGAGACAAATCACCGTGTGAAATTTGCCACTCAATGCTTCTAAATCTTGGGCTGTGAAGGAGACGTTGTAGAGCTTACCCGGAGCGGCTGTAGCTCGATCGTAAGCTTCTGCTACCATTTTTTCAGAGATATCGCTAGCAGAAACAATTGCCCCAGCCTCAGCCAGAGGAATGCTCAGAGAGCCAACGCCACAGCCGGCATCGCAGACTGACAGCCCGCGCAAATTGCCGTCAGCTTGCAGCCATTGGAGGACTGTATCTACCGTTTGCTGATGCCCCGTGCGAATATCTAGCTGCACTTTATTGACTTTGCCATCGCCGTAAATTCGCTGCCAGCGATCGAATCCCGTGGAGTTAAAATACTGTTTGACAATATCCTTGTCGTTTGCCAAATTCATTAGTCTGCCTGCTGCTGAGTTATTGCCAACAGTTAGGTATTATAATGCTTCCGGGTCGTAATTTGGAATTTGCCCGAAAAAGATTGGGCATTGGTAAATTTTCCAAGTTGAATTTTTTTATTCCTTTGTTACTTCTTCAGTAAATGCGGTTCCTGCCCTCCGGCTACGAGACTGTAGGCGCGTGGGTAGTAGAAGGACTATTTTCCTTGTTCCATCTTCCATCTTCCTTTAAAACAAGCGATGCCAAGTTAATTCCTTTGTCGGTTCATCCAAATGCCAGCGTAACAATTGAGTGGCGGGTAAGCCGATGATTCCTGAAAGTCCGATCGCATTTCTAGGAGATTCCGTTGCCAGGGCGATGGCACTTGCCACATCACAAATTCCCCACTTCACCAAATTTTGAACTCCGCCCAAAAGTGGTAGTGTTGTACCCGCCAAAGTAGCCGATTCCAGTGGTGAGTGATAATCTAATCTTACCCAAGCAGTACCTTTTCTCACCTCTATTTGACGAGAATCCCAAGGATAAACACCATCTGGCAAACCCAAAGGAGCTAAAGCATCGCTAACTAAAAAAACACCTGTTTCGTATCTACCAGCGCGCAGTAAAAAATCAATCATTGTCGGAGAAACGTGCTTGCCGTCAGCAATTAAACCGCACTTAACACCCGGAGTAACAATGGCTGCCCCCAACAAACCCGGTTCTCGATGGTGCAAACTCGGCATCGCATTAAAGGCGTGAGTTACCATGGAAGAACCCCGTACAAATGCTTGTTGGGCTTGTTCTGCTGTCGCTTGAGAGTGTCCGAGACTAACTGTAATTCCCAAACTTTGTAAATAAGAAATTACTTCCCCAGTGCTATCTAACTCCGGTGCTAAAGTAATTATTTTGACAATATCAGCACAATCTCCTAAAACTAACTTGACATTTTCTATGGTTAGTGGCAACAGAAATTCTGAGGGGTGAGCACCTCGTTTGTGGGGATTAAGAAAAGGCCCTTCGAGGTGAACGCCGATGATTGAGGCTGTTTTGACTTGATTGGTTGGGAAAGTATTATTTTTTTGAGTGCGTATAAAATTAGCAATAGTTGAGAGCGATCGTCTAAATTTATCTAGTGAAGTTGTCACCAAAGTCGGCAAAAAAGCATCGACTCCCTGATTCCATAAAAATTGACAAATTTCGGGCAAAAATTCCCTATGCTTGGTTTCTAGATCCGGGAAAGCCAAACCGAGGGCACCGTTAATCTGCAAGTCAACTCCGCCGAGAGAAACCCAATCACCTGCTACATCGATGGCCTGTAAATTCGGGGGAGAAACCCGTTTAAACACTTTGTCCATCGGGCAAACTTCTTGAATGATGCCAGTTTCATCCACAGCCAGCATCTGCAATTCCTTACAACCGGGCAGCCTCGCATTGAGAATATTTGTAGGGAAAAAAGTTGAGTTTGTCGCTTCAGTCATCCGATTTTAGATTTTAGATTTTAGATTTTAGATTAGCATTGATCGGAAAGCTCAAATCTCAAAACTAGATGAATCAACCGACAGTTGGAATTATCATGGGTAGCGATTCTGATTTGCCCACTATGAAAGATGCGATCGCAGTTTGCGAAGAATTCAACATCCCTTGCTCCGTGGCGATCGTGTCAGCCCACCGTACTCCTGAACGCATGGTAGAATATGCCCAAAACGCGCACCAACGGGGATTGAAAGTGATTATTGCAGGTGCGGGGGGAGCAGCCCACCTACCTGGTATGGTAGCATCTTTAACACCTTTGCCCGTGATTGGTGTGCCAGTGCCGAGCCGTCACCTGCAAGGATTAGATTCTTTGTACTCGATCGTCCAAATGCCAGCAGGGATACCTGTAGCCACAGTAGCGATCGGCAATTCTAAAAATGCTGGCTTGTTAGCAGTTCAGATTTTAGCGTGTAGTCAGCCTGAATTGATAGCACAAATCCAACAATATCGTCGAAGCTTATCTCAATCGGTGATGGACAAACAAGCTCAGCTAAATGATATAGGTTATCGATTGTATTTAGATCGAAGCAAATGATACAGAATATGGTGTAGTAAAATTGCTTGGATTCTAGAATGCTCACAGAGTAGTTGAGGAGAGGTCTAAACTAATGGCAAAAAATAAAAACTGGAAAAAAGCAAGGCGAGGAGCATTAAAGTGGCGCTCGCTGAATTTTGCGGGTACTGCAAAAATGTACCGTCAGTTGCAAATAGCTATCAAGCGATTGAGTCCAACGTTGCAAGCCTGCATACCCCTAGCTGCAATTATAGTCTTGGTATCGGGGTACGCTGCGATCGCTCAAACCGCCCCTACTCCCACCACGGAAGAACAACTAGCCAGCCTGAAAGTGGGTATGGATACCATGTGGGTGATGGTAGCTGGGATGATGGTGTTCTTTATGAATGCTGGTTTTGGAATGTTAGAAACCGGATTCTGTCGCCAAAAAAATGCAGTCAACGTGCTCTCGAAAAACTTAATTGTTTTTGCCCTTTCTACTATTGCCTATTGGGCGATTGGCTTTGCTTTAATGTTCAGTGATGGCAATGGTTTTATAGGCACAAGTGGCGGATTTTTCCTGTGGAATGTCACTGATAACAGTCCCGCCACGGGAGAGGCTTACAAAGGTATTTTCAGCTCTCTAAATTGGACTGGAGTACCTCTAAATGCTAAATTCTTTTTCCAATTAGTTTTTGCGGGAACTGCGGCGACCATCGTTTCTGGAGCCGTTGCAGAGCGAATTAAATTCCTTGAATTCCTAATTTTTTCCTTGCTGTTAGTAGGGATTGCTTACCCAATTACCGGACACTGGATTTGGGGCGGCGGTTGGCTGGCAAAAGCCGGTTTCTACGATTTTTCAGGTTCGACAGCGATTCACTCTGTAGGCGGTTGGGCCGCTTTGATGGGAGCAGCATTTTTAGGGCCGCGGAATGGCAGGTACCGCAACGGTGATACGGTGGCGATGCCGGGACACAATATGAGCATTGCTACCTTGGGCTGTTTGATTCTGTGGTTGGGTTGGTTCGGGTTCAATCCCGGTTCGACAATGGCAGTCGATCCAAATGCGATCGCCCATATTGCCATCACCACCAACACCGCAGCATCCTTCGGGGGAGTTGCGGCTACCATCACCGCTTGGCTGTACCTGGGCAAACCCGACCTTTCGATGATTATCAACGGCATCCTCGCCGGCTTAGTCGGGGTAACAGCTAGCTGCGCTTGGGTCAACGTGCCCAACTCTGCCATAATCGGCATTGTGGCGGGCATCCTGGTAGTTTTCGCCGTCACTTTCTTTGACAACTTGAAAATTGACGACCCTGTAGGGGCAACCTCGGTTCACCTAGTCTGTGGCATTTGGGGAACTCTGGCAGTGGGCTTGTTTGCCGATGGTCCGACAACTGGCATTTATACCGCAGGGCCGAAAGCAGGATTGCTCGTAGGGGGTGGTTTCGATCAACTAATACCACAGTTGATCGGGATTATTTCTGTAGGGGGGATGACTGTGCTGCTGAGTACAATTTTTTGGTATGCACTCAAGATATTGCTAGGCATCCGAGTCACTGCCGTAGAGGAGGCTGAAGGTTTGGATATCGGAGAACACGGGATGGAAGCCTACAGCGGATTTGTGAAGGAAGCTGACTTTGGCAGCAACACTAGCAAGGAGATGAAACTCTAACACAATTGGTCATTGCCTTTGCATTTAGGATGTCGTGGGATTTGACCTCCTGGACGAACTCAGAAACTTTGGCTGGTAGATTTTTTGTGGTAGAGTGGTCGGCAAAAGCCAATTTCTGCATCGCCGCCCTTGCCAAACACATTACAGTGCTTGATTCTCCACAGAATTAAGGCGAAACTGGAGCGGTAAAATTTGATGCAGTAATGCGTGCCAATTATTTGTTGTGGTGCCTGCAAATCGCCTGAGTTTATGGAGAAGTTTGGAGGATTTAGCGGACGGAAGAGTCAACGGCTCATATTCGCAAGGGAACGATCTCAAAGAGTTCCCTTTTGGGCTTGGCTATCTCTGTTGACAAACGGGATACTGATAGTCACTGTAGCTCAGCTTGTGCTGGGGGGACAAAACTTGTCAGAAAGCTCCCCAGCCAGTGCAGCCGTTAGTGCTGCTAGGGTTGATGAACAAATGCGCCAGCAAAATCTCCTCAAATCTGTCTCCGATGGGCCGATGGTGGGACAGCGACATAAGTGGACTTACCAGCAGTGGGTAACACAATTAGGGAGGGAAGCTGAGGCGGTGGCAGTAAATCCACCCTCCAGGCTGAGTGTTTTGGCTGGGGATTCTTTGAGTATGTGGTTTCCGACGAAACTGTTGCCCATCGATCGAACTTGGCTGAATCAGGGAATTTCGGGAGAAACTTCAGTGGGTTTGCTCAAGCGGTTACAGTTATTCGATCGCACTCAGCCGGATACCGTGTTTGTGATGATCGGGATTAACGATTTGCTGCGGGGGGCGAGGGATGAAGGGATTTTGGACAACCAACGACAGATTATTCGGGATTTGCGGTGGGCTCATCCCAAGGCACAAGTGGTGGTGCAATCGATTTTGCCCCATAGCGGGGAACAAGCTACTTGGGAAAATCGCGATCGACTGTTAGCTATTTCTAATAGTCGGATTCGGGAAATCAATCGGCGATTGAAAGAAATTGCAATTTCGGAAAATGTCTTGTATTTGGATTTGCACCCCATGTTTACAGATGCCGACGGCAACCTATTAACCGAACTCAGCACAGATGGGCTGCACCTCAACGATCGAGGTTATTTAGTGTGGCGATCGGCATTGCAACTTTTTGGTCAGATCCAGTTAAAAAATTAGTTATGAGTTATTAGTGATGGGTTATGGGTGATTACTCAAGACTAATATTTTCCCAATTATCCCCCATTTCCCATCTCGGCCGTTATTACTCCCTAGTCAGGGGTGATGTCAAGTACCAGTGGATGATTAAAAAAATATAAGACCAGAAAATTTAGTATATCTAGATACAGAAAAACCAAGGTCACAAATGGTGCAATCCAAAAGTCACTAAATTTGGGGCGAAAGATTGACGATTTTAGATGAGTCTGCCTATCAGCAGTTGGAAAATTGAGGAGCGGGAATTATCTATTTAAGATTTGTTCCACTCATACAGGATCTTAAAACCAAATAACTATTGCATCTAACATCCTCACATCTAAAATCGGCTCGGTCAACTCTGCAAATTACTGAGTATTAGAGGTAACACTAACGTGTTCAAAAAAAGTTTAAAGATCGGACTAATTGCCATGTGGCTGTTGAGCGGGCCACTGATGAATAATGCCTTAGCTCAAGACACTGCCCCTGCTGCTGCTGTTGCTGAACCAAACCCGATCGACACTGGCGATACAGCTTGGATGCTAGTTTCCTCAGCAATGGTGCTGTTCATGACACCTGGACTAGCATTTTTCTATGGAGGACTGGTGCGATCGCGCAACGTCCTCAACACCATGATGATGAGTTTGGTGATGATGGGAATGATCGGCGTCACCTGGACGCTGTGGGGTTACAGCTTAGCCTTTGATGTATCCATCAAAGCCCCGGAATTTGGCACAGGACTCGAAAGCTTCATCGGGGGCTTAGACTGGATGTTTTTGAACGGTGTCACAGCCGACAAAATCGATCCCGTCGGCTACGCACCGACAATTCCTCACCAAGTATTCATGGTTTATCAGATGATGTTCGCCATCATCACTCCAGCATTGATTTCTGGGGCGATCGTCGAACGAGTCACCTTTAAAACCTATTTCTGGTTCGTACTACTGTGGTCCACCTTCATCTACTCTCCCTTAGCCCACTGGGTTTGGGGTAGAGGCTGGCTGGGGGCGATCGGCTCCCTCGACTTTGCCGGTGGCACCGTAGTACACATCAGTTCCGGCGTGTCTGCCGTAGTCGCAGCTTGGGTAATTGGACCTCGCAAAGACCATTTGAACAAACCCCATACCCCTCACAACGTCCCCTACGTGTTGCTAGGAATTGGAATGCTGTGGTTCGGATGGTTTGGCTTCAACGGCGGTAGTGCTCTGGGTTCTGGCTCCTTGGCAACTGTAGCTTTTGTCACCACGATGATTTCTACAGCAGCAGGCGGCTTAACTTGGACAATTTTGGAATGGGTACTCCGAGGCAAACCTACAGCCGTGGGCATTGCTAGCGGTTTCCTGGCGGGATTGGTGGGCATCACTCCTGCTGCTGGTTTCGTCCTTCCCATTGGGGCGCTCATGATCGGTTCTATCACTGCGGTGTGTTGCTTCTTTGCCGTTAGCTTGCGGGTGAAACTGGGATTTGATGATACTTTGGATACCTACCCAGTACACGGTCTTGGCGGGACTGTGGGCGCGCTGCTGACAGGCGTGTTTGCGACTAAAGCCGTTAACTCAGCCGGAAATGATGGGCTGCTGTTCGGCAATCCTGGGCTACTGGGAATTCAATTCCTCAGTGTTATAGCTACTTATGTTTTTGCTGCGGTTGGTACTTTTTTGATCCTGAAACTTCTGGGACAGTTTATGGAATTGCGAGTGCCTTCCTCTGCTGAAGACCAAGGTTTGGATATTGGTCAACACGGTGAAGAAGCCTACGGCGAGGATTTTGCTGGTGGTTTTAGTGCCTTTGAGTCAGGTTCTCCTTTTGCGCCCAAGAAGGTGGGAAGCTGATTTTTTAGCTCAGTTCGATCGACTTTAGCCTAGAGACGCAGGTATCTGCGTCTCTAGGCTTTTTTTTAAGTTTTTTTTAACGAACCGCGAAGACGCCAAGAGCGCGAAGAAGGAAGAGGAGGAAGAAGGTTGAAAGGAGAGATTGATGCGTTGCTGTTCTACTTGTTCGCCCAAGTGTTTCTTTCTTCTTCCTTCGTGTCCTTCGCGTCTTCGCGGTTGAGTCGTTCTTCCCTCTTTTGGCGCTTTTTTTTAAGTTTTTTTTAACGAACCGCGAAGACGCGAAGAGCGCGAAGAAGGAAGAGGAGGAAGAAGGTTGAAAGGAGAGATTGATGCGTTGCTGTTCTACTTGTTCGCCCAAGTGTTTCTTTCTTCTTCCTTCGTGTCCTTCGCGTCTTCGCGGTTGAGTCGTTCTTCCCTCTTTTGGCGCTTTTTTTTAAGTTTTTTTTAACGAACCGCGAAGACGCGAAGAGCGCGAAGAAGGAAGAGGAGGAAGAAGGTTGAAAGGAGAGATTGATGCGTTGCTGTTCTACTTGTTCGCCCAAGTGTTTCTTTCTTCTTCCTTCGTGTCCTTCGCGTCTTCGCGGTTGAGTCGTTCTTCCCTCTTTTGGCGCTTTTTTTTAAGTTTTTTTTAACGAACCGCGAAGACGCGAAGAGCGCGAAGAAGGAAGAGGAGGAAGAAGGTTGAAAGGAGAGATTGATGCGTTGCTGTTCTACTTGTTCGCCCAAGTGTTTCTTTCTTCTTCCTTCGTGTCCTTCGCGTCTTCGCGGTTGAGTCGTTCTTCCCTCTTTTGGCGCTTTTTTTTAAGTTTTTTTTAACGAACCGCGAAGACGCGAAGAGCGCGAAGAAGGAAGAGGAGGAAGAAGGTTGAAAGGAGAGATTGATGCGTTGCTGTTCTACTTGTTCGCCCAAGTGTCTCTTTCTTCTTCCTTCGTGTCCTTCGCGTCTTCGCGGTTGAGTCGTTCTTCCCTCTTTTGGCGCTTTTTTTTAAGTTTTTTTTAATGAACCGCGAAGACGCGAAGAGCGCGAAGAAGGAAGAGGAGGAAGAAGGTTGAAAGGAGAGATTGATGCGTTGCTGTTCTACTTGTTCGCCCAAGTGTCTCTTTCTTCTTCCTTCGTGTCCTTCGCGTCTTCGCGGTTGAGTCGTTCTTCCCTCTTTTGGCGCTTTTTTTTAAGTTTTTTTTAATGAACCGCGAAGACGCCAAGAGCGCGAAGAAGGAAGAGGAGGAAGGGTTAAGATGTGAGAATTATGCGTTTGATGCCTTCTTTGAGGATCGGAACGTTGAAGTTGATCAGAAGGCCTAGGCTGTTTTTGGTCATTTTAAGATAGGAGATAACTTGGGCTTCATGGATGGGAGTTAGCTTTTCGACAGCTTTTAGTTCGACAATTAGGATATCCCCAACCAGAAAGTCTAATTGACCTTTGCCTACTGGATAACCTTTGTAGGTTATTGCTACTGGCTTTTTAGGTTGACAAGGTATCCCCCGTATCCGAAATTCAATTTCTAAGGATTCCTGGTACACTGACTCTAAAAATCCTGGCCCCGTCAGCCGATGCACCTCAATCGCCGCTCCAATCGCTCTATAGGCTAACTGTTCTACCTGTTCGCCCAGTTGTCTAATTCTTCTTTCTTCTTCCTTCGCGTCCTTCGTGTCTTCGTGGTTCATTCCTTCTTTCCTTTCAATCCGTCGATCGTACAAATATCATATCCCCTCTTCCCTTCGATCGGCCGATCGTCCCGATCGCACCCCACCCGTTCTAAAATTAAAGGTAATTAACCTTAATTTGAAATAGACACGCCATGGATACTAAAGCTTTTAAGCGATCGCTACAACAGTCGGAAAATTACCACCGTAAGGGCTTTGGTCATGAAGCTGAGGTTACGCAGGTGATGCAAACGGCTTATCAAAGCAGTCTGATTCAGGAAATTCGGGACAATAATTACAGGCTGGAACGCGGGGATGTCACTATTCGGTTGGCCGAGGCTTTTGGTTTTTGCTGGGGTGTGGAACGCGCTGTAGCTATTGCTTACGAAACTCGTCAACATTTCCCTACAGAACGGATTTGGATTACTAATGAGATTATTCATAATCCTTCTGTGAATCAACATTTGCGGGATATGGCAGTTGGTTTTATTGCTGTTAATTCAGGTGAAAAGGATTTTTCGGTGGTGGATAGTGGTGATGTGGTAATTTTACCTGCTTTTGGGGCTAGCGTTCAAGAAATGCAGTTGCTTAATGATAAGGGCTGCAAGATTGTTGATACAACTTGTCCTTGGGTTTCTAAGGTTTGGAATACTGTTGAAAAGCACAAAAAGAAGGATTATACTTCGATTATTCACGGTCAGTACAAGCATGAAGAAACTGTGGCGACGAGTTCTTTTGCTGATAAATATTTGATTGTTCTGAATTTGGAACAAGCTGAATATGTCAGCGATTATATCATCGATGGTGGCGATCGCCATGAGTTTTTGGCGAAGTTTAGCAAGGCTTATTCGGCTGGTTTTGACCCGGATGTGGATTTAGCACGGGTTGGTATTGCTAACCAAACTACTATGCTCAAAACAGAGACGGAGCAGATTGGTAAGTTGTTTGAAAAGACTATGATGCGTAAGTTTGGACCGGATAAGTTGAACGACCATTTTTTGAGTTTTAATACTATTTGTGATGCTACTCAAGAACGCCAAGATGCTATGTTGAGTTTGGTTGAGGAAAAGTTGGATTTGATGGTGGTCATTGGGGGTTTTAATTCTTCTAATACTACTCACTTGCAGGAAATTGCGGTCGATCGCGCTATTCCGTCTTATCACATTGATTCTGCAGAACGCATCCTACCAGGCAATCGGATCGAACACAAGCCTTTGGGGGATGATTTAGCGATCGCTGAAGGCTGGTTGCCGGAGGGTAAGATTGTGGTGGGTGTGACTTCTGGTGCTTCGACACCGGATAAGGTGGTGGAGGATGCGATCGAGCGTATTTTGCACAGAAGTATTGTTGCTGTTGGGTAATTTTTGGTTTTTAGTTCCACTCTCCCTCGTCTTTTTGAGCGGCACCGTAAAACAATATAATGTCTAGGTATCGGACTTCTTCGAGAAATCTGGTACCTGATATTCAGTCTTGCTATGGCTTAGGTTAAAATGTTAAAATACTCAAAAAATATGGTAGTTAGGTGGACAAACTTCAGGCAGAAATAGAGGCAATTTGCTCTCAAATTCAAACGCTACGACGGGAGCGCCAGCAGATTAGTATTGCCGCGATCGCCCCAGTATGTGATTCCCCTCAAGCCATCGCCGATGCTTACCGCCGTCACGCAAGGGAAACAGCACAAGTGTCGGCAGAAGTCAAGGGGATAGATGATGCGATCGCAGCTTTGTCTGCTCAATTGAGTCAAATGGAAAACCACTCGGTTCAAGTGCGCAAATTAAGTCCCATGGAACAACAAGTGCAAGAGGGCAGAAATCTCGCTCGCATTCATGCTGAACGGATTAATGAATTGGCTGCGGAATTGGCGCAGGAGGTGAAAGGGCTTAAGGCGATCGCCGACAAAATCAGCCCTACTTATTGGCAGGTATATTACAAGCCTTTTATTACAGGTTTTAAAAGTATTTCTGTTCCTTACGTGCGATCGGACGGCGATGTTTGGACGATCGTCAATCGAGTAGTTTAGGATGTTGTTGCCTCAATCCTCATCTAAGCCATCAGGGTAGAGTTCAGACTCAAAAATTCTGAAGGTAATTTCATAGCACCACACTAAGGTGAATATGGACCTGAAGACAGGGGATAATTGGGTATAAGTCCCACAATCGGAAAAAAAATGGGAAATACCGAACACGATTTTGCCTGTGGTTATCACCTTAAGCCTAAGCCCGCAACAGTTGCTTGATGGTGCCTACCAATTCCTGGGGGTGAAAGGGCTTAGCAATGTAAGCGTCGGCGCCTTGTTTCATACCCCAGTAGCGATCGAACTCCTCACTTTTGCTCGAACACATTACCACTGGCAAACTCTGAGTTTTTGGGTCACTTTTGAGTCGGCGACAAACTTCATAGCCATTCATCCGGGGCATCACGATATCCAAAACGACCAAATCTGGGCGATTTGTCTTAATTTGCTCTAGAGCTTCTACGCCATCACTAGCTACCGTGACGTTCAGTCCTCTACCTTTGAGCAAGTCAGCGATCATCTCCCGCAGAGTTACGCTATCATCAACAACCATAACTGTACTCATAAAATAGTCCTTACCAAGTTTCTGGGTTGAAACGTTCACAATAAAAGGTATGTTAGCTTGATTGAAATTTTGCTCTTTAGGATTTAGTTTACCCACTTTTGCTCATTTCCCAATCATGTTTTTCAGGATTAGCGCTAAATTAAACATTCGCGGAATCTCGCTTGACATACCATCCTATGTTCGTTAGTCTATCATTTTCTTTCTTAAATGGTACTTTTGTCAAAAATTGCTGATTTAGTTTGGTTTTCGGTTTCGTGGCAATAGTCCATGACCCCAGACTAAAGGCAGCACTCGGATGAGAGCACAAATGGTCAATTATTATTTTTTTGCTCTAAAACGGGTAGTTTTTGCTCGTAGATGGCATCTATAACTGCTGGGCGCTGGCGGTAATTTTGACCTGAACTTTTTAAGCCGTTAGCAACCATTCCCAAGACGGAAGCTCCTGAAATTTTTAATTCTTCCAAGACTTTGGTAACTTGGGCTCGGTCGGTTTTGGCAATTTTCACCACCAATACCGTACCTTCAGTGTGAGCCGCGATCAAGTGGGCGTCTGCCAAGCCGACTAGAGGAGGCGAGTCGTAAATCACTAAGTCAAAAAATGCTTCAAATTGCTCCATCAGATACTGCATTTTTTTGGAGGAGAGAAACTTAATCGGATCGGGAGGAATTTGACCTGCGGTGAGTACGAACAGGTTTTCCTCGGAGGGGGAGCGCTGAATGACTTCGTTAAGACTGAGGTCTGTAGAGATGACTTCGCTCAGCCCCCGCAGGTTTGGTAGCCCTAACTTAATGTGCAGTTGCGGCGAACGCAAATCTGCATCTACTAATAATACTCTCTGCCCGACGGCGGCGGCGGTGGCCGCTAGGTGCAGGGCTACTGTCGATTTTCCGTCTGCGTCTAAGGCGGAACTGACTAGGAGCGATCGAATTGGCCTGTCGGCACTTAGCAAGTTAATGTTGGTGTAGAGCGATCGAAATGCTTCTAAGAATTTATAGTCGGAATCGCTAAAAATACCCGTACCTTCCAGGCTCCGAGTAGGAGGTTTAGCATCGACTGGCTGAGCATTTTTTGCTTTGACCGAAGTCAGCTTCCTGGTTCTAACTGGAGAGCGACGCTTGATTCTTTTCGTCAATGGGATTACTCCAATTATGGGAAACTTTGTTGCCATTCTCAAGGATTCAGGAGTATGGAACACATTATTGAGTACCTCCACCAGTAACCCAATCGCTATCCCCAGCAAACTACTTAAAACCACTGCTAGGACTAACTGTTTGCGAGTTTGTTTGACCGTTGAAGTTATATATTTTCCGAATTTATCTAAGGGGATTTCTGGAGGGTTAATTAGTACCCAAGGTATTTGCTGCTGAGCCGCATCTATCCGCAAAGCTTCTCGTTTTGCCAAAAAGTCGGACAAACTTTTAGTCACCACTAGCAGTTCTTGCTGTAAGTTGTCGTATTCTCTAGTTGTCAAGGAAAATTCTCTATTTTTTTGATTCATTTGTTTTTGTAACTGATTCATTGCCAAAATTCGTGATTCAATTTCTTGGATTTGGCTGTTCAAATTTTTCATCACCACTTCTTTAGCTTGTTGACTTGCTGTTAATATTAGTTCTTGCCTCGTTTTTTTGAGTGCTAAAATCGGCAAGCTGTCCTCTCTGTACTGAGCTAATTTTAGGGAAGTTTCTGAGTCAACTTTTTGGATTTCACCTAATAATCCTGCGTAAGCTTGTCCTTGGGTGATTAATATGCCAACGGGGTTATTCTGTTCCAGTAGTTTTTGATAATTTTGGTAGACAGTTCGCATCCCTTTTAACTGTACTTGGAGTGTGGCTTGCTGTCCCCGAATGCTCTGAACTTGTTCTGACAGAGATTTTCCTTCTAGCTGGGGGTCAAACAAGTTGCTCTGCTGACGCAGTTTTTGAACTTGTAGTTGCAAAACTTCGACTCTTTCTCGGAGCTTCGGCATCTCCATATCTATAAACTTAATTCCTTGATTAATACCTGTTAGTCGCTGTTGCAAACTGTACTCTAAATAAGCTTTAGAAACTTGATCCAATACAGCATAAATTCTTTTGGGATTTGAATCTTTGTACTTAATTTCTAAAATTTTTGTCCCTTGCTGTTTGCCATCTTTTTCATAGCTAATCCGGTTTATTGATATTTTTGACATGAGGTCATTGTAGGTAATATTAGGATACAATATCCGCATTTTTTGTAGCACTGGTCGCATCATTCTGGGACTGCGTAAAATCCTAATTTGCGTTTCATAATCTACTAAACTAATCCCTTCTATATTGATTTTAGCTAAGTCAGCAGCTACGGTATTATCTAATTGTTTGGATAGTAAACCTTCAGCGGTAGCTGGTTCTACCAACAAGGAAAACGAGCCTTCATAGTCGATGGTAATGTTTTTAGAGTTTTTGAGGATCGCCACTCCCACCAGGGAACTCAAAGCAATGCTGGTTACTACCATTACTAGGAGGCGGCGACGTACCACCCCAAATAGCCAAGATAAGTCTAGTTTTTCTTCTTCTATTTCTTCAAACTTATCTCTGTAGTTATGAGCAGACAAGGGAGACAATTGACCATTAGATTTTGGTAGGAACGGTTGGTAATCTTTTCTGGTATCCATATTCAGTCTGTGTATTATAGAGGTTGATATTTAAGATGCTACCGATATTTTAGAGGTTGATATTCCAGATACTACAGTGCCACAACTCCGGGAAAATTATATTTCTTAGTTTATTCTAACCGAGCGATCGGGCCCGATCGCGAAATTAGGAGTTTCTGGAATTTTGCCCAATACCTGCTCATCGGAATATAGAGCGGATCAGGTTGAGAAAATTTAACACTCCGGTAGCAGGGCCTAAGGGCCCAAGGACTGTATTCATACGGTCTACGAATTTGATGAGACCGCTGCGCGAGACTACGATCGTATCGTTGTTGCGGAGTTGAGGATTTTTTTCCTCATTAATTCCTTGAGTTAAATCGACTTCGATCGTGCGTTTAGTGGCGGTACCGTCAGTATTGAGACGAATTAGGTCAACAGTTTCTCTAGTAGCTCTGCTGTTTTCGTAGCCAAAAAATCCTCTAGAGAGCAAAGCCTGATTCAAGGTAGCATTGGCCGGCAACTTGATGGGTTCCAGAGGAGTTCTGACTTCTCCTACCACAAAAACATTGATGGCGGGGGGAGCAAAGTTAACGTTAGCCAAGAGACCGGCTTCGGCGGGGTTGACGATAGTTGCTTTAGGAACGACGATCGTATCTCCTTGCTGGAGGATGGTATCTTGGGACCCGTCGCCGGACTCTAGGAATTGCCACAGGTTAACTGGGATAATTTGTTCGCCTTTTCTGGTGATGCGACGGACTTGAATTTGACGGATATCTGCCTCTGAAGTGATGCCACCGGCTAGCTGAATAGCCCTGATGACGGTGGGGAATCCTTCCCGGCTCAGGCCGTTGGTGGTGTTCCCACCAATGACGACGTAAGCTCCAGGGCTGGTGACTTGGCCGACTATGGAGATGGATCTGGGTTTTTCTGGGGGTGGGGAAAAGTTGGCGGTCGCGAATTGGCGTGCTTCTGCTTGGTTGAAGTTGGTGACGGTGGGAATCACAATGGTGTCTCTGTCTTGCAAAATGATGTCTTGAGAGATGTCTCCTTCCTGCAAGAATTTCCACAGATTGACGTTGAGCACTTGGTCTGGACCGTCGGGTTGGGGCCGGCGGACACGGATGTTACGGATGTCGGCGACACCAGTGACACCTTCAGCGAGTTTGATGGCTTGAGTAACGGTTGGGTATTGGACTGAGGGTGTTACACCAGGCCCTGAAGCGAGGCTGATGGTGAAGTTTCCGGGCCTGGTGACTTCTCCGATGACGCCGACGTTGAGGGGGCGGGCGGCGACGAGGCTGACTGTGACTATCGGGTCTTTGAGGACGCGACGGTAGGCGTTGCGGATAATAGTGGTGGCTTCTACTAAGGTCTGACCACGGATTGATATTAAACCGATTAGGGGTAGGTTGACAGAACCGTCTGAGAGAACTTCGTAGCCGCGGGTGAGTTCGGGTACTTCCAGTATTTCTACTTGGATGCGATCGCCTCCACCTAGTTTATAGCTTTCCGGGGATCTCCTCAACCCTGTAGGGGATGTGGTGGCTGCACCGGGACGTAATCGGACTTGCGCCGTAGCACTCTCTGGGAGTCCTAGGGAAATCATACTCGTGCAGGCGATCGTCCACAAGGTTAAACTCAATACGGACAGGGTTATTTGTTTAGGAAAATCATTGTTAACCACAGGCTACCTATTTGATTACTAGCATCTTTCACCAGTTTAATCGCTCATCATGGAAATGCCTTGTTTATGGCAGACGGGCGGTTGTGCATCTATATTGTCTATGGTGGTGTTAGAGGTGGAGAGAGTCAGAGGCGAGAGGATTTTTGATAGGGCTCAAGCAATCTACAATCTATAGCACTTCTCACTCAAGCGACATTCCCTCGCCAGTTAATTAACACTTCTTTAATTCCCAATCTCAAATCTCAAATTTGAACCTCTTAGAACTCAAACAAATATATTTATGGCCAAAATAATTAAGGAACTAATTCTCAGCAATAATTTGTTGCTAATTATATTAGGATTGAGCGTATTTATTCTTACTCTCTTCATCTTTCAGATAGCTAGTCAAAAAAAAATTGGTCTTACTTTAGAAAGATGGTTTACTATTTTGTACATATTCGTATCTCCTCACGTCAATTTACCTCCTTTTAATTACCTGCATTTTGTAAATATTGCTGAAGCAGAAAAAGGAATTATTTATCAAATTCCTTTTCTTTTTTATCCATGGATTGCATTTCTTTTATGTAGCAGATTAGTCAAATTTTTAAACAAGCAATTTGTGGAAGGTTTGTCATCATTAATATTGAGAAACCCTGCGGGTTTTGTGTACTTTTTGTTGCCAATTACATCGACACTTTGGTCGCTAGTTCCTGATATTACACTAAAAGCAGGAATGGCATTTACAGGTTTTACAATTGTTAGTTTTTATATAGGTTCACGATATGAGTGGCATGAGCTATCGGGGTTACTGCGAGCGGGCTATACCTCCCTCGCTATAGTTAGTTTTTTGCGACGCCCGAATGTGGGACGGGAATTTGCCGGAATTACGGGTCACAAAAATGCTTTCGGTAGCATCATGGTTATATGTACAGCACTTTGGTATCTTCACTATTCCCAAGGTGCTAAAACTCAGAAAGAACGCTGGATAGCTCTGGGATTAATGTTTTTTTCCTTTTATTTGGTGAGAGCTACTAGCTCTGGCGGTTCTTTAGTTAATAGTTTGATGCTCATAGTTGTAGTATCATCACTAAGTTTTTTGAGTAAATTAAAATTTCAATGGGCCTTTACTTCTATTGTCGGATTTACGGTGCTGGGAATCATTGCCAGCGTTTATATTATCGATAACTTAGAGTCCATTGTTGTGGGAGGCTTGGGAAAGGATTTGACCTTGACTGGACGCACGGAATTCTGGCCAAAATTAATCGATGCAGCCAATCAGCGTCCTTGGTTTGGCTATGGATTTGATGGATTTTTTCAACAAGATGAAGTCGGAGAGCAAACCCCAGCTTATTTTATATATACGACCAATGGGTTTCAGCCCAAAACGGCTCACAATGGTGCCATATCAATTTTGCTTTCTTTTGGTTATCCAGGCATGATTCTAATTTTAGTTTCTCTGTTAACTAATTTAATTTTTGCTGTCAGAGAACTGAGTCGCCGCCCGCTATCTCAATCGGGAATCCCAATTATTTACTTAGTGTTTATTATTTTAAATAATATAACGGAAGGTTCTATAGGTGAGATTGGGGATGTCTGGCTGGGCTACGTGATACTGACTGTTAGGCTCAGTATAGATAGTGCCAAATCTTCATCTATGCCCCAGCTTAGGGACTAACGGGAGTTGGGTCTCCATCGGGATTCAAACTCAATCTAGATTAAGTTTAAAATTTGACCGAGGAGTAGAGGTACGCTCTATGGTATTATTACTACTCTGGGTTTGGTAAATGATACTATTGCCTGTATGTGAGTATTGAAAAAACTATAGGAGAACAGCTAAAAGTTTTTCAATAAATGGTTGATGAGTGCGAAAGGTTATGATAAACTCCCTAGAAGAGGGTGATTTTAAATTGAATATCGAAGTCTCAACCAACAGATTTATCTATTTAAGGACTCAAAACTTTCTAATGTTAGATAAACTCGCAGTGGCCAGTCAAAAAATCGGGCCTGGTCTTCGTCAGGTACTCGTGAATCTGGCGTGGCTGTTCACTGACCAAATTTTGCAGATGGCTTTGGGTTTGATCGTAGGGCTTTGGGTGGCACGCTATCTGGGGCCAGTGCAATTTGGATTGCTCAACTACTCGATCGCCTTTGTTTCCGTCTTTAGTTCGGTAGCAACCATGGGATTGGGTGGTATCGTCATCCGCGATATCGCTCGCAATCCTGAATGCAAAAACGAAACCCTGGGGACAGCCTTCGCGATGCAATTTACTGGTGGCTGCATCACTCTGTTGTTAACTGTGGTGATGATTTCCCTATTCAAGCCGAATGACACTCTGACTCGCTGGTTAGTGGGCTTGATCGCAGCCGGGACGGTATTTCAAGCTTTTGAGACGATAAATTTTTGGTTTGAGTCCCAAGTCCAGTCAAAATATACAGTGGTGGCCAAGAATTCAGTCTGTTTGTTAGTTGCCGGAGTCAGAATTGGATTGGTACTGCTGGGGGCACCACTACTTGCCTTCGCAGCCATTCGCTTGATAGAGGTGGCGATCGTCGGCATGGCCTATTTATATTGTTATAAGCTTACGGGAAATAAAATTCAGGATTGGCAATTCAGTTGGTCTAGGGGCAAGGAACTACTGCGGGAAAGTTGGCCGATTATGTTGTCTGCCTTTGCAGTTTTTTTGTACTCAAAAACCGATCAGCTCATGCTGGGTGGGATGAATAAAAATGCTGAACTGGGATATTATGCTGCGGCGGTTAAGATTTCCGAAATTTGCGATTTTTTGCCGATGATTATATCTTCATCTATTTTTCCCAAATTAGCTAATTTAAGAGATAAAAATTATGAAGAATACATGAATAAATTTCAAATTTACTGTGATAGTATGATGATACTATGGTTGGGAGTGGCACTCCCAATTTCATTGCTTTCTCCTTGGATAGTCAAGGTGCTTTACGGTGACAAGTATAGTAGTTCAGCAGCGGTACTGGCCATCTATGTTTGGGCGCAATTTGGGAGTAACTTTGGGGTGGCGCGCAACACCTATTTTACGATAGAGGGGCAGTTGCGATACAGTCTGTACTTGACAGTCATCGGCTCCATTTTTAATGTGGGGTTAAACTGGTTTCTGATTCCTAATTATGGAGCGTTGGGTGCAACGGTAGCTACTCTGATTACTTATTTCTATGTGATTATTTTAGTCAATTTCATGATTAAGGAATTGCGGCCTTTTGGTAAATTAATTTGGAAATCGCTTAATTTGTACAAAGCGGGTTTTAGGATAATTGGATTAATAAAATGATTAAAATCAAACCCGACATTCAGCAGCAATCCAATTGTCCCAGAACAGGTGCTGCTCTCACACCCATCGAGGTCCTATGGCAGGGGATTCAAATTTGTCTGAAATCTAAGTTAAAGGACTCTGAGACTGAAATAATTGATGTTTTGAGAGTTGGTCATGGGTCTCACACATCCATTCAAGTTGATTTAGCAAAAGGAGAGATTTTGTCTGGGGATAATAGGATGGGAGAATGGTTAGGAAAACCCTTACTCCATTCACTCCAAAATCCGAGACATGAGAAACTTGAAATCACCAAAGAAATTTTTAAGAAGTGCGATCGGGTAATCATCTTAAACTGTATTGACTATCTTTACGGTCACTCCCTGTTAAAGTTACTCAATGCAGAAAGACACTTGGATTCCCAGCCGGAATTTGGGCTAATTACGATCGTCCCTAAGTTTTTAAGGTGGATGGTTCCCGAAGGAGTGGCGGAAGTCTGGACAGTACCTATCTCTTTAAAAAATGGTCTCGATTATTATCCCAGCTTTGCGGAGTTTGTGCAGGAAGAAACTAAACGTTTTGAGGAGATTTATGTCAGCGAAGCCTATTCTCATCCGAGTCGGTTTGACATCACCAGGTTTACGAGGGTGCCCAAACACAATTTTGAGGGAGAAGAAATCAAAATTACGTTTATCTGGCGCGAAGATCGTTTGTTAGTTAATCGTTTTTTGTTCCGAGTTTTGCGAAAGCTGAAGGGTCAAAAAATTGCGCTATGGCTCCAAAATTTGATGATTCAGGAAGTATTTAAGAAAATCAGGTTGCAGATACCAGCGGCTAAATTTGCAGTGGCTGGTCTGGGGACAACAACTAATTTCCCAGAATGGATTAAAGATTATAGGGTGGATAGTTTTAATCAAAAAATTGAACAGGAAATATGCCACTTGTATGCAGAAAGCCGTTTAGTAATTGGTCTGCACGGCTCTAATATGCTACTGCCTTCTGGCCATGCGGGCATGACTATTGATTTAATAGATGAGCGCTGGGGTAACTTGGCTCAAGATATTATCTACCAAGAAAGCAACCCAAGAATGGCTTCTGGTCGCTATAGATTTTTGCCGTATCAGACGAAAAATGATACACTGGCATTCATAGCGACTGTGATGGTTCTGAATTTTTCTGAGTTTAAATCCTACATGACTGCTGATGTTGTGAATTAAAATTATAGTAGAGAATTTAAATGTTGGATTGGCAATTGAAAACTCCCGTCGCATTTATTATTTTTAAACGCCCGGAAGAAACCGAAAGGGTGTTTGCAGAAATTCGCAAAGTCAAGCCACCGAAACTGTTAGTAGTTGCGGACGGACCCCGCGCAGATAGACTGGGGGAAGACCGAGATTGCGATCGCGTTCGTGCCATTATTGAGCGAGTAGATTGGGACTGCGAAGTATTGAAAAATTATGCTGACGTAAATCTGGGGTGTCGGCTACGGGTTTCCAGCGGTATCAATTGGGTGTTTGAGATGGTGGAAGAGGCGATTATTATTGAGGATGACTGTTTACCTCATCCGACATTTTTCCGTTTCGCTGAAGAATTGCTCGATCGCTACCGAGACGATCGCCGAATCATGTCAATCTCCGGTCAAAATGTTCAGTTTGGGCGAAAAAGAACTGATTACAGCTACTACTTTTCTCGCTACAATCACTGCTGGAGTTGGGCGACTTGGAGACGAGCTTGGCAGCACTACGATTTAGATATGAAGTTGTGGCCGGAAATTCGCGATGGTAATTTTTTGGCGGATGTACTGGGAGATCCGCAAGCAGTAAAAGTTTGGACAAATACTTTTGAGCTTTGTTATGAAAAAAAGATAGATACTTGGGATTTCCAGTGGGCTTTTGCTAGCTTTATTCAAAATGGTATGAATATTCTAGCTAATGTCAATTTAGCTTCTAACATCGGACACGGTACGGGGGGAACTCACACGGGGGATGTCACCAGTCCATATAATAATATGGCAGCGGAAGCCCTAACATTTCCGTTGAAACACCCACCCTTTGCAATTCGGGACGCCCAAGCAGATAATTTTACTCAAAATACTTTGTATGATTACGATCCGCCGCTGCTAAAGAAGATACAAAAAAAAGTCCATAAAGTGTTGACACAAATCCGATCGCATTAGACGTTCTAAATCTAGAGGACAGGCAAGGTAGATGAAGGTTGTAGTTCTTAATAGTTCTGATACGGTCGGTGGTGCAGCCCGCGCAGCTTATAGACTGCACGCAGGTTTGCAGGGGATTGGGGTGTCTTCCCAAATGCTGGTGAAAAATAAGATAAGTGGGGATGCAAATGTCATTGTGTCACAGGATGGGGTAGCCAACAAGTTTGATAAGATTATTTCGACTATATCAAATGCTCCATTACGGCTTTATCCTCAGAGAAATCCCGCCATATTTTCTCCTCAATGGTTGCCGGACTCCCTGGCTGCGAAGGTTGCCAAAATCCAACCAGATATTATTAATTTGCACTGGGTTTGTGGCGGGTATATGCAAGTAGAAACCATTCCGAAGTTTAATAAGCCCCTAGTCTGGACTCTCCATGATATGTGGCCTTTCACGGGTGGATGTCACTATAGCGAAGAGTGCGATCGCTATACTGAATCTTGCGGTAGCTGTCACCAACTCCACAGCAGCAAGGATGGGGATTTGTCGCGTTGGGTGTGGCACAGGAAAGCGAAAGCTTGGAAAAATCTTAACTTAACTTTGGTTAGCCCTAGTGCTTGGCTGGCGAAATGTGCTAGTTCTAGTGCTCTGTTTAAAGACGAGCGAGTTGAGGTAATTCCGAATGGGATTAATACTCAAAAGTACAAACCCATCAACCGGCAATGGGCTAGAGAAATCCTGAATTTACCTCAAGATAAACAAATTGTACTCTTTGGCGGTGCTAGCGGTACGGGCGATCGGTGGAAAGGATTTAACTTGCTGGTACCGGCTTTGCAAAGTCTCAGTAAATCTGGCTGGAACGATCGCATACAGTTGCTAGTTTTTGGCTCTTCGGGAGCAGCCAATCCGATTGAACTTGGTTTTAACACGCATTACTTAGGAAAATTCGCTGATGACGTTTCCCTAGCAATAGTTTATGCAGCAGCGGATGTTTTTGTGGCTCCTTCTGTTTACGATAATTTGCCGAATACGGTGATGGAAGCGGCCGCCTGTGGCATCCCCAGTGTCGGATTCAAGATTGGGGGAATGCCAGATTTGATCGAGCATGGCTCCAATGGCTACTTAGCTAAACCTTATGAAACAGAAGATTTAGCTACAGGTATTGCATGGGTACTAGAAAATCCCGATCGACACCAAAAACTCTGCACCAGGGCGCGCCAGAAAGTCGAACAAGAATTCACCTCAGACATACAAGCTCGCCGCTACTTGTCGCTGTTTTCTGAACTCGCCAGCGCCGCCAACAGTGCAGCCAATTAAACTAACTGTTTCCGCTGCTGTGGTGTCGCAAAAAAATGAGACTTTCTAAATAGTCCGTTTTCTTTAACAAACACCATATCTACCTGAGCCAACGCTCCATCGAGAGGGCGGATGTAACCTCCAAAAATATCGTAGGTGACGAATCCGCGCTCTTTCATATAACTCACAACATCGTATAATTGCGGGCCACCAACAAAGAATTGAAACAGGGATACTTCCAGTATGATTACTTCTGTATCCTCAAGCATCTGACGACAGCCATCTAAAACATTCAACTCGGCACCTTGGACATCAATTTTCAATAAATAAGGGGCTTTTAAGTTTTTTTCCCGGCACACATCATCGAGAACAACTAGAGGAATTTCTCTAGGTACACCGTCGGCCAGACTGCCTTCTGACTCGTTAAGAGTAGAAGATCCGTAGAGTTGAGGGTGAACATTAATCGTAATATTTCCCGCTTGAGCGCCCGCTCCGGCCATGATATACTGAGCATGGTATTTTTGACAAATTGCTTTTAAATTTTTCTCGTATTCGATCAAAGGCTCTACCAGTAAGAAGTTGGTTGTGGGAAACTTTTCGTACAATTCAAAAGTCCCGTAGGCAACGCCGACATCTATAACTGTTTCTGGTTGAAAACCCAACTCGATCAACCGATCGAGCATACCGTACATAGATGTTCTCATGCCTTTTCGCGGGACATCAAATCCCAGAGGCTTAAGCATTTGGTACGCTATTTTTTTGAGGAATTGCCTCATAATTTTTTCCAGACTACAATAATATTGAATGAAACTATTATAGATTGATGAAACCACACAGCACTATAGCGACAATCATAACTTGCCACAATCGCAAGCAAAAGACCTTAGCTAGTCTCGCGGCATTATTCAATCAGATACTACCAGCAGATGTATTGCTGGTGGTCTACTTAGTGGACGATGCCAGCACTGATGGTACTCCCGAAGCGGTGCAGGAGACTTATCCCCAGGTGAAATTGCTGGGCGGAGATGGGAATTTGTTTTGGAATGGGGGAATGCGACAAGGATTGGCGGAAGCGATGAAGCATGGTTATGACTACTACCTCTGGCTCAACGATGACACTGTACTGGAACCGTCGGCTGTGAACACTATGCTGGCAACCTCCAGAAACTTGGCCGAGCAAGGCCACAGGCGAGCGATTGCAGTGGGTTCTACTCGCGATGCGACAACTGGGGCGCTGACTTACGGGGGCTGGTTGCGGACTAGCTGGTGGCACCCTCTGCATTTTCGTCTGCTGGAACCGATCGCCGAAGCTCAACAGTGCAGTACAATGAACGGCAACTGCGTTTTGATACCGCGAGAGGTAGTTGAATTAGTGGGTAACTTAGACCCAGCTTTTATTCACAGCATGGGAGATATTGACTACGGTTTGCGATCGGTGCAACAAAATTGTACAGTTTGGGTAGTTCCCGGATACGTCGGAACCTGCTCGGCTAACCCGTCTGAGGGTAACTGCTGGGAAGACCCGAACATGAGTTTGCTCGATCGCTGGAAACAGGTAATGCAACCCAAAGGTTTTAGTCCCAAAGAGTCGAAAGTGCTCGTAGAGCGGCACACAAATATATTGTGGCCGATATATTGGCTGCTACCTTATTTGAGGTTGATTCTCACCTCAGTCCGCCGAGGGCCTTTAGGCTATCGTGGCTAATCAGCTCTACTCCTACAACTAAAAGGTGAATCGCATGGATGAAATCCGCGTCGCTTGGCTAGTCCCGGAAGTCGAATTGGGAGCTTACTGGCAGCCAGTATTGAGAGAATTTACCAAAGTATTTAAGAATACAGTTTTTTATACTGGTCGTGTTTGGTCTGGATTCGATCCGACGCTACCAGGAGCATCTTCGATTGTATTGGTAGGCGAGACTAAGTTTGTCGAAACGGAAAAGATTGAAACAGGGTACGATCGCGGTTTCATCGCCGTATCACCCAGTATCATCGGTCATTTGCTCAAATTTAGACCTCATGTAGTTTTTCCTCAAGCTTTTTCTTTGTGGACTGTGTTGGTGGTGCTTCTCAAACCTGTTTGTCGGTGGCGAATTGCCATTATTTATGATGGTAGTTCCCCGAACACAGATTTTCGAGATTCGAGTTTTCGGACATCTGTCAGACGCATATTAGCGAAGTTTGCTGATGCTTTTGTTTCTAACAGCGAAGCAGGAAAAAGATATTTGGTAGAAGCGCTGAATGTACCAGAAGCGGAAGTTTTCACCAGAACTTATTTAGTTCCAGATGCCGAAACGCTGCTGAAACCTTTGTCCACAACTAAGGTCAAAAAATTAGACCTCAAGCAGCCGATTTTTTTATATGTGGGGCGGATTACCGCCAGAAAAGGAATTAAGACGCTGTTAGAAGCTTGTGCTCTGCTCAAAAAACAAGGATATTCTGATTATACTTTACTGATTGTTGGCAAGGGAGACCAGCAGGAGGAATTGGAAAGTTTTATTAGAGAACAAGATTTTTACGAACAAGTAAAGTGGGTGGGATGGGTAGATTACGGAAGTTTGGGAACTTACTTTGACCAAGCTGATGTTTTTGTATTTCCTACTTTTGAGGATGTCTGGGGAATGGTTGTACCAGAAGCTATGGTGTTTGGGAAACCAGTATTGTGTTCAAATGGTGCTGCTTCCTGCGAATTGATTGTGTCAGGGGAAAACGGTTATGTTTTCGACCCTAGTCAGGCTCAGGATTTAGCAGAAAAAATGCAAGTTTTTCTAGATAATCCTGATTTGATTGAGTCGATGGGGGAGCGCTCCCGACAGCTAATTGCTCAAAAAAATCCTGAAACTGCGGCTAAAGGTTATGTCGAAGTTATATCTTTTTTAATGAAGTCAGTTGACAGTTGACAGCGCCGCCCTGCCCTTCGACTCCGCTGACTGAACCGCGGAGCGTCGCCCTGAGCGGAGCGTCGCCCTGAGCGGAGTCGAAGGGTCGAAGGGTCGAAGGGTTGACAGTTGACAGTTGTTACCAATAACCTTCTAAGCTCTGCCTCCAATGCCCAATGCCCAATGCCCAATGCCCAATTCCCAATTCCCAATTCCCAATTCCCAATGAAAGTTCTATTATCTGCTTTTGCTTGCGAACCAAATCTCGGCTCTGAAGAGGGAGTCGGATGGAATACTGTGCTCCAAGTTGCTAAATATCACGAGACTTGGGTATTTACTCGCACCTTTTGTCGATCGTACATAGAGGCAGAATTAGAACGCAATCCAGTCCCCAATTTACATTTTATTTATTTCGACCCCTTTGGGTGGAGCGAAGATTGGAAGGGGAAACAAGGATTGCTGCAACTTCATTACTATTTGTGGCAAATCTGGGCTTATTTTATCGCTCGGAAACTCGATCGCGCGATCGGTTTTGACATAGTACAGCACGTAACTTATGTGAAACATTGGTCTCCCAGCTTCCTGGCATTACTACCGCACCCTTTCATTTGGGGGCCTGTGGGGGGTGCAGAAGCAGCACCAAAGCCTTTTTGGCAAGATTTTAGCCGCCGGGGCAAAATTTACGAAACTCTCCGGGAATGGGCTCAAAGATTGGGGGAACGCGATCCGTTTGTAGGGCTGACGGCGCGTCGCAGTGTTGTCGCGTTAGCAACTACCGAAGAAACGGCTGCAAGACTCCGATTTCTGAAAGCAAAAAATGTGAAAATTTTCTCGCAAGTCGGTTTGTCGCAGCCGGAAATTCAAGCACTAGCACAATTCCCAACTCCCCCGGAACAACCCATTAGATTCATCAGTGTCGGTCGTCTCTTACACTGGAAAGGAGTGCACTTGGGACTCCGTGCATTTGCGGAGGCAAAGCTGGAACAATCGGAATACTGGATTGTGGGAGATGGTCCAGAAAGGCAGCGTTTGGAAACCTTGGCAACAGAATTGGGAATCAAAAACCAGGTTCATTTTTGGGGTTCTCTACCTCGTGGTGAAACTCTTTCTAAAATGGGGGAATCTCACGTTCTCCTTCACCCTAGTTTGCACGATTCTGGGGGTTTTGTCTGCACGGAAATGATGGGGATAGGTCGTCCGGTGATTTGTTTGGATTTGGGTGGTCCTGCTACTCAGGTCACTGCTGAAACGGGCATTAAAGTTCCGGCTACAGACCCCGATCGCGCTGTGGAAGGTTTAGCAGAAGCTATAGTGTGTTTAGGCAAAGATCCTTTAGGGCGATCGCGTTTGGGTGAAGCAGGTAGAAAGCGCGTCAAAGAAGTATATGATTGGGATGTTAAAGGTAAATTTTTTGCCCAATTGTGCCAAGATCTACTCGATCGAAAATCAGGATAACTTCTGATGTATTCGATCGCCAAAATATCAAACAATATTTGTGAGGAGGATAAAAATTGAGCGTTGCAATTATTACGGGTTCTGCGGGTTTAATTGGTTCTGAAGCCTGTAAATTCTTTGCTAAACAAGGCTTGGATATAGTCGGCATTGACAATAATATGCGCCAGTTCTTTTTTGGTGCAGATGGTTCTACAAATTGGAACCGCCAACAGCTAGAACAATCCTTGGGGACTAAGTATTACCACTTAGATATTGACATTCGCGACTATGAAGCAATTACCAATATCTTTCAGCGGTACGGCGAGTCGATCGAATTAGTAATTCACACCGCAGCCCAGCCGAGCCACGATTGGGCAGCCCGTGCTCCTAAAATAGATTTTACAGTCAATGCCAACGGCACGATAAATCTTTTAGAAGCAACTCGTTTGTACTGTCCCAAAGCCGTTTTCATTTTCACTTCTACCAACAAAGTATACGGCGATACACCAAACAAATTGCCTTTAGTAGAATTAGAACACAGGTGGGAAATTGCACCGGGTCATACTTACGAAGGGGGAATTCGGGAAGATATGTCCATCGACCAATGTTTGCACAGTTTGTTTGGTGCATCCAAAGTAGCTGCCGACATTTTAGTTCAAGAATACGGCCGCTATTTTAATATGAACACGGCTTGTTTTCGGGGAGGCTGTCTGACAGGCCCGAATCATTCAGGAGCTCAATTGCACGGCTTCCTGGCCTACTTAATGAAATGCGCGGTGACAGGAACTCCCTACACCGTTTTCGGATACAAAGGTAAGCAAGTCCGCGACAACATTCATAGCGCAGATTTAATTTCAGCATTTTATGAATTTTTCAAAGCTCCCAGAAGCGCACAGGTTTACAACACAGGAGGTGGCAGGTACAGCAATTGTTCTATGCTAGAAGCTATCGAAATGTGCGAGACAATTGCCGATCGCAAATTCAATTGGACCTATGCTGAAAGTAATCGCATAGGCGATCATATATGGTGGATTAGTGACAATGGAAAATTCGAGAGTCACTACCCAGATTGGAAAATGAAATATAACGTCAAACAAATTCTTCAGGAAATTTATGAATGTAACCACGACCGTTGGCTTAAAGAGGTGCCAAATGATTGACAAGGGTAAAAAGAATGTTCTGGGAATCTTAGTAAATGCGGTTGATTATAAAGCCGCAGTTAGCAAAATTATTGGCGCAGCCCGCGCCGGCCAACCAATGTCGGTTTCGGCTTTAGCGGTGCACGGCGTAATGACAGGAGTCCTTGACAGCACTCACCGCTATCGCCTCAATCACATCGACTTAGTATTGCCAGATGGACAACCAGTCAGATGGGCATTAAATTTGCTCTATAATACAGAATTGCCCGATCGCGTTTGCGGGCCGAATGCGATGTTAGAAATCTGCGAAAGTGCCGCCGCAGAAGGGTTGTCTATCTATTTATACGGCTCTAAACCTTGTGTGCTTGAGGCTTTATCTCAAAATCTTTGCCAGCGTTTTCCCAAGTTAATTATTGCGGGAATGCAGCCTTCTAAATTCAGGCAGACTACTACGGAAGAAAAACATCGCATCGCTCAGGAAATTCGCGCTAGCGGTGCAGCAATTACTTTTGTAGGTTTGGGGTGTCCCAGACAAGAAGTTTGGGCCTACGAATATCGCGATGAATTATCAATGCCTCTGATTGCTGTAGGTGCTGCTTACGATTTTCATTCAGGAAATTTGGCTAAATCTCCTGAGTTTTTAGGTAAGTTAGGTTTAGAATGGCTGTTTCGACTTGTCATGGAACCAGGGCGTCTTTGGCAGCGGTATGTTTTGTTGAATCCACTTTATATCTGGCTGTTTTTACTACAAGCCTTGAAATTAAAACAGTTCGATCCTAAAGATGCTACGCCACCTCTAACAGAAGTATTGTACGGTTAAATGTTCACAGGTGGTTGGAAATTGTGGGTTTTCCGAAGTAAAAAGTAAAAAGTCGAGATAATAACTAATTTGTTTGACTTTTGACTGTAAATTTGTCAGGGTGCTTATTAAAGATAAATCGATCAATTCCGGTTGTATCGGAATGATTTAACCACGAAGGCGCAAAGGACGCGAAGGAAGAGAAGAGAGAGTTTAATACAGGATGATGAAGAGAGGATTTGATGTAACCAAAATCAAATCCCATGGAAGTGCAAACAGTAGTCACCTCAAATACCCCCTTTAGATCTTAAGTCTGCCAAAGCCGACTTAATGGTAGTAATAGCGGTTTCAATCGCCACAGAATAAAGGGGGTAATCAGGGTAAATCGCTGAATTGAATATTTATTACGCAAAAATCGGATTTGCCTCTTCAGATAATCGACTTTCGGTAGCTTCTTCAGGCTGCTTTGATTGGGCAATCACCTGCTGCATATGTTCTACGCGAGCTTTAAAAGTCTTCTCAAAAGTATGCTTTTGAGCAAAATGAAGAGACTTGAACGACATAGACTTAATTGCTTCCCGCTGCTGGCTCAGTTGTGCAATTTTCTGCGCCATCATTTTAGGTTGATTCATTGGTACAACCCATCCGGTTTCGGACATGGCAGAAATTCCCTCGAATGCTTCGTTAGCATAGCCCACAATCGGCACTCCACAAGACATAGTTTCTATGTAAGTACAGGAAGGATCGCCCTGACGGTGACAGCAAACAAACAAATCAATATTCTGCTTCACAAAGGGGAAAAACTCTGTTTTAAAGTCTGGTACGCCGAGCATTTTCACCAAGTTCTGAAGTTGATTAGCTGCGATGGTCTTTTGCATCGTCTTTTCTAAATCGCCAGAACCGCTGATGAACAGTTCAAAGTTAACTTTCATTTGCTTCAGTTCTTGAGCAACCAAAAGTAAATGATCGGCTCCTTTCATTTTAACCAGGCGACCTGAAAACAACAAACGTAGAGGCCTATCTTGCAAGCTGTTTGCAGTGCGTTTTTCAATTTCCGCCTCTGTGGCTAACATATCCTCGCTAATCCGCGTGTCAAAGAAAAACAGTGGATTGCGATTGATATGCTTGTATGCTTCGTAGGTAGGAGTGCCGTTGCATTGCAAGCCATCTGCCATGACGATCGCCTTGCACTGCTTTTTTTCCTGATTGTATTCCCACAGCATTTTCCGCAAGCGCATCATCGGATTACTTGTAGTTACACTCGCAATTTGGTTGCGAGTTTTCAAAGTGTATTCAGAAACATAAATACACGGCACTCCCGCTAACTTACAGACTTGAGCAATATGGTTCTGTCGGTATCCCGGCACTGCTAATACTACAGAACTGTGGTGTTTTTTCAGTAAAGCTGGCGTAATTCCATCGAAAGAAATCACCTCTAAATTAAAAGGTAGTTCATTAATCTTGAACACTTTTTGATCGATATTGCCGTTCTCGAATTGGGATTCTTCCATCATCACAGTAATGGAACCATCCCAATAATTACTTAATTCAACGATCGCTTCTATTAGTTTACGGGTGAGTAAAACCTTACCATCTGGCAATAGTTTTGCTTGTAGAGGTTGTAGGATTGTCAGGTTGTTGTTAGTAGGCATATGCTAGATATTCCTTAGTTGTGATTTTTTATTGTCGATCTAGTAATCAATCCTTGGTGGAATTGAAAAAAACATCCATACCCATAAAAGATATCAACCGAATTTAGGTTTCCATCCCTGATACGAGAAGGGTTTCTGAAACTGTTTCAGAGCTTTGTAATACCGACAGATGGATAAAGCAACTGGATTAAATCTTTTACATTTAATAACAGCCATGTTTCCGATGGAATTGGGTTCGATGAACCCTCGAAGGCTAGGCGGTTAAAACCGCTAACATACCAGCTTTCGCTCGGATTCTATTGACTAATAAATAAAGGGGTTATTCAAGCCGGATTTAGTTGATATGTGGGGATTATCATGCAAGATAAGTATAATTGTCAATATACTTTTTTTATCTTTACTGAGTCTTTATAATTGAGCGCTAAATTATAAAGATTAGTGCAACTTCCCACTAACTCTAGTTCCAATTGACCGCAATTAGAAGTATTTATACCTAGATATTATCTCCCATTGCTGCCAGGTGGCAAAACACCACGACTCATTCACGAAGTCTCGATACAGTGATACAAATAGTTTAAACCATAGGATTTAGAACTGGCTTATTAAAGCTTAACATAAAATATATTTTATTTTCTAACATATGCGTCATATTTCTTCACAATTAACAGGGCGAAGCACAAGGCATAACAACAGAAAATTTTACCGATTCCTTTTCCGAGAGCTAATCGGAAGCCCGGATGCTGAACCTTTCTTTAATAAACCTGATATAAAGGTGTTTGAACGCCGACTTGACCACACGAGGCATACCAAAGTCGATCGGCATCATATTTTCCGGCAACTTCCAATCCCACACCTTGAGACTTTCCGGCTGCAACAGCGGAAAATCAATAGCCTCTAAATTCGAGCAAAGCCCCAACTTCATCGCCGCCACCACAGTCGGAACACTAGCGGGATTAGCATTAATAATTTCAACAATTGTTCTATCCAAAGCAAACACATCACTTGATGCGCCCAAAATTCCCAAAAACTTAGGTTCGCCGCCACTGGGCCCGTTACCTTCGTGACCAATAATCCCATCGAGAATAGTCAAATTTGGGTTAATCGTGCGTGCAGTTTCTACCAGCATTTCACCAAATCTAGCACTATCTTTACCAGCTTCCATGTGCCACCAAGCCTTCATTTTACCAGGAACACAGCCGAACAAGTTTTTCACACCCATGGTGACGGTTAATTGGACGTGAGATTTCAATTTGGGCAAATTAATTACCACATCTGCTTCCATGGCTTCCTTGCACAGCCGGAGATGATTGAAGTCATCGTTGACAGTTTCGTAACGTTTTCCATGAAATTCTACTACTGGCAAATTCAGTTCTTCTAGCAATGGCAAATAGCCGTTGGCTTTGGCAACACCCATCGCACTCCCAAAGGCTGGGCTGTCACCTAAAAACGGTTTTCCACCCGCTTCTATTACCATTTTTGCCACACAATAAACCAATTCTGGACGGGTGACGCATTCTTTGGTGGGGCGAGAACCTGTGAGGAGATTGGGTTTGAGGAGAACACGATCGCCCTTTTTGACAAAAGCTGACATTCCTCCCAAGGGTGCTATCAAGCTTTCTAAGGATTTTTGCAAGATTTGGCGATCGTAGGAATTAGCTCTAATTAAACTAACGGCAGGCATAATGTTATTAGTTGTTTGTTGTTGGCTATTTAAATTATGTATCCATTGGCAATCTGCCAGCAGATCCACGCTGCATGGTAGTAACTCGCTGGGAATTAGGGAATATGCCTTGACCTAGAAGTTCAGGAATTGCAGGTTTTATTTCCACTTTCACCACTCTGGATGTACAGATAAAAACCGTTTGGTCATTTAAATGAAAAGTCAACCAAGGTTGGTTTAATAAATTCACTACTTCCTCTTGAAAATCCCGTGCAGGCATAGGAATTGTAAACGTTTCTGCCTGACCTTCCACATAATGAAAGGTAACTTGGGTTGTATTCTCTCTATCAGGGACTAACTTACTAAAAGAACCTGCGCGCATAATAAATGTTGCTCCGAAACTTGACACTATCAAAGAATAACGTAAGGTGGAATTTCTGCTGTTAGATCCCCGACTTATTAAAAAAGTTGGGGATCTGAGGATTCGGTGTTTTAAGTTGAACTTACTTAGCAGAATATGTGGGCATCGCACTCATTTTCTCTAAGTCTAGAACTTTTGCCAAGTCTTCTGCACTCATTAAACCGCGTTCTAGCACAATTTGCCGCAAAGATTTGCCAGTTTCTAGGGATTCTTTGGCGACAGCGGCGGCGTTGAGATAACCGATGTGGGTGTTGAGGGCGGTAACGAGGGCGAGACTACCTTCAGCATAAGCGAGACATCGATCGCCCTTAGCTTCAATTTTTGCCAGACATTTGGTACTCAGAGCACTAATCGTATTGCCCAAAATTTCGATGCTATGAATCAGATTGTAGGCGATCAGGGGCATCATCACGTTCAACTCCAATTGTCCTGCTTGGGCACAAAGGGCGATCGCACTATCATAACCCATGACTTGAAAACAAACCATCGAAGTCATTTCCGCCATCACAGGATTGTATTTTCCCGGCATAATTGACGAACCAGGTTGCACCGGAGGCAGTTGAATTTCTTTCAAACCCGTTTTCGGTCCTGAGTCCATCAAACGCAAGTCATGGGACATTTTAACGCAATCTTGAGCCAGATTTCGCAGTGAACCAGACACATTTACAAACGGCGACATACTCTGCATAGCCGCCATTAAATGTGTCGCTGGTTTCAGAGGTTTATCAATTAATGTCGAGAGAATTTCAGCAACTTTTTGACAATATTCAGGATGAGTATTTAAGCCAGTACCCACCGCACTGCCACCCAATCCCAAGGATGTCAAATCCCCCGATGCAGTTTGAATTCTCAAGGTATGTTCTCTGAGAATTTGAGCCCAAGCGCCGAAGGTTTCACCGAGTCGCACAGGCACTGCATCTTGCATATGAGTGCGGCCGGATTTTACAATATCTTGAAATTCTGTGGCTTTGCTTTCTAGGGCGGCTATGGCCTTCGACAAAGCCGGCAACAAAGTTTTTTCCAGCGCCAACAATCCGCCAATCCGAATCGCCGTCGGAATCACATCATTGGTCGATTGTCCATAGTTTACATGATCGTTCGGACTAACGCGCTTGTAGTTGCCTTTTTCATCACCCATAATTTCCAAAGCGCGATTAGAAAGAACTTCATTAACATTCATGTGGTGAGAAGTTCCTGCCCCAGCTTGATAGACATCAACTACAAATTGATCGCGCAATTTACCGGCTAGGATTTCGTCGGCTGCTTGGACAATGGCTTGACTGATATCTTGCGGAATGCAGCCTAGTTCACCATTGGCGATCGCCGTAGCTTTCTTAATTAAAACACAAGCATCAACATAAGTCGATAAAGGCTGAATCCCGCTAATCGGAAAATTTTCGATAGCCCGCAGAGTTTGGATGCCATAATAGACATTTGATGGGATTTGTTTGTCTCCCATCGAGTCGCTTTCGGTGCGGTAGGTTGCAGTTGGCTGTTCAGTCATTCGATTTTAGATTTTAGCTTTTAGATTTTAGATTATCGCACGTTTATACCAATTTAATGTGAAGTTGCACAGATCTCGATCCCCCTCGCATCCCCCTTAAGAAGGGGGACGAAAGAGAAGAATCTTGTCCCCCCCTTATTAAGGGGGGCTAGGGGGGATCAGATTCTATGCAGCATCATAAAAAATTGGTATTAGAGGTAGTTTAATTAGTCCTGGACGCATAAATACCCAAGAAACCGGGTTTTTCACCAGTATTCAAGCTTCAAATACAGTATGTCCGTAAAAAACCCGGTTTCTGCGTCTAGGCTATCAATGCTGAAATTCAATCTAAAAAGCAACCAGTGCAGAATATCTGGCAGCCATCCGAATTATACTTTCCAACATCCTGCTACACTATTAATAACCGCATCCTCACCCACATTTATGTTCGCAAAAGCAATCCTCGCCATCGCGCCCTACATATTGGAAGTGCTCTCACCCATCGCTAGAAACATCGGCTACAAACTAGGAGAAGCCTTCGGCAATAACTCTCAAAAGTACCGAAATATCCTGATTCCCTCTCCCAATAATTCATCTGATTCGACTGAGATAGAGCAAGCAAAACAGCGTTATTCCCAAGAAATGCTGGAATACGCGAAAGCGAAAGATGCCAGAGATAACGAATTGTTAAAGCTGACAATAGCACAAACGGCACGTCGCATTGAGTTGCAGGAACAGCAACAGCAAGATAGACTGAAGCTGTCAGCCTTGCAGCGGGATTTGATGCGGGAATTGCAAGCAAAGGATATTCAGGTAAAGCTGACTGAAATTCAAACAATTTGGGATAAAGATACTTGGTTTTCTAAGTTGAATCGAGAGGAAACTAAGCAAATTTTACTTCAGCAGCAACATCGCCTCTTAATCTTACTATCACCGCCCAAAATTAGCAAGCGATGCCCGGAAACTTTCTGTGAAGATTTGCCAATTGAGATGAGAAGTGTGGGAGATTTTCTCAGACAGCATTATCCTCAACAGGATGTCTTACGCCCGGTTAAGTTTTATAGCGACTATTTCACTGAGTCGATTGGTGATATTGATGTGGAACGCTTGCAGCGAATTTTATCTCCGGTTCCGACTACAATTTTATATAGCGATATCAGCGATTATGCGGTAACTTTTCGCGTCGGCTTTTGGGGATTCCTCAATAATCAGGAAGTGTCCCTGTTTTCTACCAAAGTTTTTGACTGGGAAGAGGCAAAAGATGCACTTTTAGCATCTGGGATAAGTGAGAAAAAAGCCCTCCGTATGATTCGGCAGTTGATTGTGGCGATTCACAAGTTGCTGGCGGGATTTTTAGCAGATTTGTATTATCTGAATATTGACCCCTGCTATGAACCTCTGTTGTTTAATTTAAAGGATGAATTGGCTGAAGATGGGTTGGCAGAAGAATGGGTGAAACCTTATTTTGATATTCTTCAGGATATTCAGCGGCGACAGGGAGAACAGTATGAAGAGGAGTTGAAAAAGCTGATTGAGCAAGTAGAAGCGGAACGTCTATCTCAAGCATCTGCCAAAGCTGAAGCACAACGCAAACAACAAATAGAAGAAGCAGCCAAAGCTGAAGCACAACTTAAACAACAAATACAAGAAAAAATCATTAGAAAAGCTTACTCCTTCAAATGTGTAAAAACTCTTAATGGCGTAGGTATGTCATCTGTTGATTGCGTAGTTATTAGTCCCGATGGCAAGACTTTTGCTAGTACCTACAGCAGTGCCAATTTCAGCCAACTTTGGAATCTCCATACAGGAGAGCTGATTCGTAATTTCTCAGGGCATTCAGTTGCGGTTTATTGCGTTGCTATTAACCCGAATGGAAAAATTTTAGCTAGTGGAAGTTATGACAGACAAATTAAGCTATGGAATCTGGAAACTGGACAAGAATTTAGAACCATACAGGGTCACTCATCTTTAATTAGGTCTCTTGCTTTTAGTCCAGACGGAGAAACTCTTGCTAGTGGCAGTCAAGACCATACTATCAAACTGTGGAATCTGAAAAACGGGCAGGAAATTCGCACTCTCCCTAGGCATTCATCCTCGGTTAATTCTGTCGCCATCAGCCCGGATGGACAAACTATTGCTAGTGGTAGTGGAGACAAAACTATTCAACTGTGGAATCTAAAAAATGGGCACACAATTTGCAGTCTTAGAGGGCATTCATCCTCGGTTTCTTCTGTTACAATCAGCCCGGATGGACAAACTATTGCTAGTGGCAGTTATGACCATACTCTCAAGCTTTGGAATCTGAAAACTGGCCAGGAAATTCGCACTCTCCCTAGGCATTCAGACTATGTTAATTCTGTCGCCATCAGCCCGGATGGACAAATTCTTGCTAGTGGTAGTGGAGACAACACTATCAAGCTTTGGAATCTGAAAACCGGAGAGGAAATTCGCACTCTCACAGGGCATTCAGCCAAGGTTAATTCGGTCAGTTTTAGCCCGGATGGAAACACTCTGGTTAGTGGCAGTTTTGATGGGAGGATTAAGATTTGGCGGTGTGATGGGTGAAGTAACAGGGAAAGATGAAAATTATGGCGCGATTTGCAAGTATGGTTCTACAAAACTTGACTGCGTGAGAAATAAACCTAGAAACACTTAAGGAAGGTAATTCAAATGGCAGAAACAATTAATTTTGAGCAAGCAGTGTTAGAGAATCTGCGACAGTTGCCAACGGAAAAACAACAAGAAGTGCTCGACTTTGCACAATTCCTCGTGCAAAAAGCGTCACAGAAAAAGCAGTTACCCAGCGAAAGTTCTGAGTCTAACAGTTCGTCAGCAACCGCACCTACTCTCAAGCTATCACTTAGAGAAATTGCTAGCCTGCCAATAGCAGAACGCCATAAAATACTAGCACCATTTATACCTGCTACAGCCGAAGATTTTTTGACCGATCTTGAATTAACCGAGTTTTCCGTACTCGATGGCGAAGACTGGGAGGCTGAGTATGACTGCTAACCCAAAACGAGGAGAGATTTGGCTGGTACAACTCGATCCAACCCTCCTGACAAGAAATTCAGAAAACACGTCCTGCGGTTGTGATTAGTTCTGAAATGTTTGGCTCTCCTCAAATCCCCTTTCCCATCTTCCAACCCCGCACAATACTTAACAAAAACTTGAGAAAACCACGACCGTTGCCAAAGCCTTGTTAGAGTTATCCTATAAGTCCACTAATTCCACAACTCGTCACTACGCTCCCAGCTCAATGACTCAAACCTCTACCTCAACCAAAACCGACACATCACTATTATCCTTGACAATTGCCCCCGCTTGTGTATTGCGGGGTCAAAATGCCCTAGCCCGATCGCGAGAGGCGATCGCCCGTCTCGGAAAACGCCCCCTCATCGTCGGCGGTAGCAACTCCCTAGCCATCGCCAAACCTTTCCTGCAACCAATCCTCCAAGGCGCTGAGGCGGACACGGGGGCACGGGCGGGCACGGGGGCACGGGCGGGCACGCACCATCCACCGCCCCTACAGTTTGCTGAAATAGCCTACGGTACAGATTGCAGCGAAATGAGTTTGGCAAACCTCCGTGAAGCAGCCGCCACCCATGAAGCCGATTTCATCATCGGGGTTGGTGGCGGCAAGGCCTTAGATGCAGCCAAACTCCTAGCCTATCAGTGCCAAATCCCGATCGCCACAATTCCCACCTCCGCAGCCACCTGCGCCGCTTGGACAGCCCTTTCTAACATCTATTCAGAACAAGGTGCCTTCCAATACGATGTTACATTAGCCAGATGTCCAGATTTACTGATACTAGACTACGACTTGATTCAAACCGCCCCCCAGCGGACATTAGTAGCAGGAATTGGAGATGCGATCGCCAAATGGTACGAAGCCTCAGTCAGCAGCGGACACTCCGAACAAACCATGATCGTTTCGGCAGTTCAACAAGCTAGAATATTGCGAGATATCCTATTTCAAAAATCGGCGATCGCCCTCCAAGAACCCGGTAGCGAAACCTGGCAAGAAGTGACAGATGCCGTTGTATTATTAGCAGGAGTAATTGGCGGCATAGGGGGTGCTCAATGTCGCACCGTCGCCGCCCACGCCGTCCACAACGGCCTAACTCATCTATTAGCAAGTCACGGAACATTGCACGGCGAAAAAGTTGCCTACGGCATTTTAGTCCAACTGCGACTAGAAGAAATGCTGCAAAACAATCAACTGGCGGCCACAGCCAGACAGCAACTGTTAAAATTCTACGGCGAGATTGGATTACCCCAAACTTTAGACAGTCTAGGACTTGGAGACATTAGCCTAACAGAATTGCAGCGCTCCGCCGAAATAGCTTGCAATCCCAACTCCGACATCCACAGACTACCGTTCAAAGTAGTTCCCGAACAATTAATGGCAGCGATGGTTTCTACCACCGCACCTGTGGGAGAATTAAAAGTCAAGAATTAACAGCCTTCAAAAGTCAAGACTTTAGTCCTCGATCGAGTAAACCTTTGAGGACTAAAGTCCTGACTACCAACCCAGAAAAATGACAAGGGTTAGTAGTCAGGATTATAGTCCTCGATCGACTAAACTTTTAAATAGTACAGTTTTGACCAAAAACAACTAACACTAACAACTGATAACAAACTAATGACCTTGGATTGGATTAGCCCTGCTGACAGATTGCAAACACTGCCACCCTATGTATTTGCCCGTCTCGACGAACTCAAAGCCCGTGCCCGCGAACAAGGACTAGACTTAATAGACTTGGGAATGGGAAACCCAGACGGTGCGACTCCCCAGCCAGTAGTAGATGCCGCCGTCGCAGCCATCCAAAATCCAGCAAATCATGGCTATCCACCCTTTGAAGGAACAACAAGTTTTCGCCGTACCATTACCAAATGGTACAGCCGCCGCTACAACGTTGAACTAGATCCAGAAAGCGAAGCATTACCTTTATTGGGTTCCAAAGAAGGTTTAGCGCACTTTGCGATGACTTACATCAATCCAGGGGATGTAATATTAGTACCAAGTCCTGCTTATCCCGTATTATTTCGCGGCCCGATTATCGCCGGCGCAAAAGTTCACAACATCATCCTCAAACCAGAAAACAACTGGGTAATTGACTTAGCCGACATTCCCGATAGCGTAGCCCAACAAGCCAAAATACTCTATTTCAATTATCCCAGTAATCCGACTGGAGCAACTGCACCCCGCGAATTTTTCAAAGACGTTGTGGCCTTCGCGCACAAACATCAAATATTGTTAGTTCATGACTTATGTTATGCCGAATTAGCCTTTGACGGCTATCAACCGACAAGTTTATTAGAAATTCCCGGCGGCAAAGAAATCGGTGTCGAATTTCACACGATGTCAAAAACCTACAATATGGCTGGTTGGCGAGTCGGTTTTGTGGTAGGAAATAGCAAGATTATCCAAGGTTTACGGACCTTAAAAACTAACCTAGATTACGGTATATTTTCCGCCTTGCAAACAGCGGCAGAAACCGCACTGCAATTGCCGGATAGTTACTTGCAAGAAGTGCAGAATCGTTACAGCACTCGCCGGGATTTTATGGTTGCAGGATTAGCTGAATTAGGGTGGAATATTCCTAAACCTCTGGCTGCTATGTATCTTTGGGTTCCTTGTACTCGCGGCATGAGTTCGACTGATTTTGCGCTGAATGTTTTGCAGCAAACTGGTGTTGTAGTGACTCCTGGCCATGCTTTTGGACCTGGTGGCGAAGGATATGTGAGAATTAGTTTGATTGCAGATTGCGATCGGCTGGGAGAAGCCCTGCGTCGCATGAAAGAAGCAAACATTCGATATTAGTTATTGGTTATTTGGAATTGGGCGGAGATTCGCTTCGCCCTATCCCAATTCCCAATAACTACGCTCTTTTAATTTCTGCAACCACCCAATCAAAAATTTCGATAACTTGCTTGAGGTCTGATTCATCTTGTAAAGTAAACAAAGCCAGACTAGGCGATCGCACCTCCCCAGGTTCTGTCGGTAGCGACAGTCCAATCGAACTAAACTTGTTCCTCAGTTCCAGCCAGTTTTCCTCCAGATTAAACGGCCACTGCGAACCGTAATTGTGAGCCAAAATCTCCATTTTTCCAGCAATATTAACCGTAAACAACTGATAGGGTTTTTTTCCCTTTAGATGTAAGTGAGCCGCAAAGCCTCCATAGGTGTCCCCCGTGCCCCACTGAATATCCATTTCCGGTGCTTGATTTTTCACCCAAACATAAATCTCTTTTGCCATTTGCGCCTCTTCTGCGCCCCGTCTCGCTTTCAGTTCTGCAAAAAATGACGATTCATCCCAGCGTCTTCTTTCCCGCGTTGCACTCGATTTTTTCTGCTGTGCTTCTGCTGTCTGACCGATAATTCTCGGAACCAAAGTTCTGAGACCATCTTCACTTACATATTGCTTAATTTCCAGGGCAAAAACTTCAACCGGGTCCATTTGTTCGTTGAGAAATTCCACCACCCGGCGCATTTCAGCAGAAATCTCCTCAGCTACAAAAACCAAACGGATTTTACCAGCTTGTAAATTAGTTTTCACCTTCTGCCAAAACAGATCTTCATTGGCATCCGCACCGAGAAATTCCTCAAAAATCTGTTCTGGATCGCGACCCCGATCGCGACAATTAGCTTCAAAAAAAGCAATGATTGAATCTATGGGCCAATAAACTACGGCATTAGCAGCATAGTCGATCGACTGACCCAAAACTTGTTGTCGGAGAGCAGCATTAGGAGTGCGCCTGACATCCACCAAAGTAGGCACTGCATTTTGGTCGATAAATAAATGATCCAGAGACCACTGCACGGCTGTTTCCTCATCACTAGGCACTAAAACTTCCCGCGAAATCAACAACCACTTCCGCGCTGTAGCCCGATCTATTTGGTCTCCAGCAATCAGATTAGGATAAGTTACAAGCAAGTCTTGTAACTGATCTTCTGAATCATAGGGCTGTTCCATCATTTCCAGCAGCCTGTCGTCATCCTGAATCAGATAAATACCTCCAGCCATGCACGCTCACCTAATTAATTTTACAATTGAGATTATTGAACAGTTAACTGTTGACTTTTGCAGTACCCTGAGCGTAGTCTATAGTCTGTTGTCTGTTATAGCAGTCGCCAAGGCGCTTTGGTTATTGAACCCAACGACTGCGTTTATCCTGAGCCCTTCGACTACGCTCAGGGAACTATGACATAAATGCCTTAACCACCTTGGCGGTTGCTATAACTGTTAACAGACTATAGACTACTCAAGCCAGTAAATACTCGCTGTGCCGGCCCAGTCATGTAAATCCGCCCAGAGACTTCTGACCATTCAATTTGCAAAACGCCACCTGGGAGTTCAACAGAAGTAGTCCGATCGCACTTACCAGTCAATACCCCAGCCACCACAGCAGCACAAGCACCAGTTCCACAAGCTAGAGTAACACCTGCGCCCCTTTCCCACACCCGCATTTTTACATAATCTGAATGTATCACTTGAATAAATTCCGTATTTGTACGTTGTGGGAATGCTGGGTGGTGTTCAAATTGAGGGCCAACAGTTTCCAAACTAACAGCCGAAACATCATCCACAAAAGTAATGCAATGAGGATTACCCATACTGACACAAGTAACAGACCAAGATTGAGCAGCAACTGCGATCGGCACATCTATCACTTTGGCATCCGGTGCCGCCAAACTTGTCGGAATTTCCGCAGCCAGCAGCCGAGGAACTCCCATATCCACCTTAACCTGACCGTCCGATCGCAATTCCGGGCTAATCACACCAGCACCCGTATGAATCCGGTACTGCGTCTTAGATTCACTCCCCCCCTGACTAAGACCAGATTGAGATTCACTCCCCCCCTGACTAAGACCAGATTGAGATTCACTCCCCCCCTGACTAAGACCAGATTGAGATTCACTCCCCCCCTGACTAAGACCAGATTGAGATTCACTCCCCCCCTTAGTAAGGGGGGGTTGGGGGGGGTAAATTTCCACTCCTTCCAAATCGGCGATAAACTTAGCCAAACAGCGAATCCCATTACCACACATTTCAGGTTCCGAACCATCGGAGTTAAAAATCCGCATCGTATAGTCAGTGCCATTTTGCCCAGGGAGAGCAAAGATCACACCATCTGCACCGATCCCGAAATGTCGATCGCACAATACCACAGCTTGTTCTGGTGTCACCACAGGTTCTGAGGACTGGCGGTTGTCAATCAGAATAAAATCATTACCCAGTCCATGATACTTCGCAAACTCGATCGGCATAAAACCCCTTTTGGTTAAAACTGATTACTTGATAGACTTCTAAAGTAATTAGTCATTTGTCCTTTGACTAATAACTAATGACTAATGACCAAATAACCCATTTCCTAGTATGTCTGAATTTGAGACCGGATTGCCCAGCGTTCGCCTAATACAAAACTACATCAAAGACAAACAACAGATAGAACTAAAACTCGTGACCAACGACCTGCTAGTGGGTAAAATATTTTGGCAAGACAATAACTGTATTTGCGTCCTTGATGACTCAGAAAAACAAATTCTAGTTTCCCGACAAGCCATTGCTTATATCAAGTCCAGCGGGTGAGAGGAGGAGGAGAGATGGGGGGAGTGGGAGATGGGGGGAGTGGGAGATGGGGGGAGGGGGAGAGGGGAAGAGGGGGAGAATTATCCCAATTCCCAATTCCCAATTCCCAATTCCCAATTCCCCATTCCCAATTCCCAATTCCCAATTCCCAATTCCCAATTCCCAATTCCCAATTCCCTAATCACTAAACAGCTTTTCGCTAACTTGGGCGGTGACAAAAGGCAGTTTGACCACAGGTGGCTGCACCACAGGTGCAGCACTTCGCTGCATCAAGCCGATTTCATAGAAGCCTCCGCACAACAACAAACGATCGCCCACTTGCAAATCCGTACTTCCATCCGGCCACCGACTAAATTTCCCTTCCCGTCGGATGGCCCGTACCTCCAGCCCGTACTGAGTCAGCAACTCCACCTCAGAGAGTTTTTTCCCCACCCAAGGACTGTTTGCTGGCAATCTCAGCCACTGACAAGAACTATCGCCCTGCGGCACAGCAGCTTCCCCCTTCGCCAGCAACTCAAAACTCACAAGTTCTTCCGGTTCGCCAACTACCAAAAGGCGATCGCCAGACTCCAAAGCAGTCTTACCATTAGGATAGTCAATTTCTTCCCCATCTTGACGGACGATCGCCATCACACTGACCCCTGTCAACTGCCGCAAATTAGTTTCCTCCAGAGTCATGCTAGCGATAGGAGAACCTTCCGGGAGGTTGTACCAACCACTGTTCATATCCCGAACCGCCACTTGCAAATCCCGCGAAATAGCAGCATTTCCCCGTGAAGGTCGGAATTCCAGATAGCGACTGCTGCGAATTTGCTGGACTTCCCGGCCAATAGCAATACCTGACAAACCAATACCAGCCAACAAATGCGAAGAAAGCTCCAAACTAGCCTCAAACTCCGGCTGCACAACTTCCCAAGCCCCAAGTTGATAAAGCAATTCGATATCTTTATCTTTGTTTGCTCGCACCACAATATCTAAATCAGGCACTAATTCCAAAGCACGTTTCAGACACAAACGAGTGCTCATCGGATCGGGAAGCGTCACCGCCATTGCTTTTGCCCGTTCCACCCCCGCAGCTTTCAATACGTGCAAGCTAGCAGCATTACCATAAATATAAGGAATTCCCTGGAGTCTACACTCTTGAATTCTGCTTTCCGACTCATCAATTACCACCACCGAACAGTTGCGACTTTGCAGCATTTTGACTAAATTTCTACCAACTCCCCCGTACCCACAAATCACAATATGATTTTGTTCCGGCAAAATCTCAGCTATTTCCACAGGTTGAGATGTGGCATCAAAATAGCGCTGCAAAGGCCCAAATTTTTCCGCCCACTTCAACAACTGTGGCACGCTTCTCAATACGAACGGTGTCAGCACCAAGGTAACTGCTGTGGTTCCCAAAATTAATAGGTAAACATTTCGTGAAACCAGTCCCAATGCTTGACCAGAACTAGCAAGCACAAAGGAAAATTCTCCAATTTGAGCCAAACCCAAACCAGCGATTAATGCTGTTTTTAGTGGATAGCCAAACAGTCGGACGATCGGCGTTACGATCGAGAATTTCCCGACAAAGACTAAAAATACCAGTCCCAGAATTAACTCTAGATGGCTCCAGAGAAACAACGGGTCAATTAACATTCCGATGGTCACAAAAAATAGGGATGCAAAAATATCTCGCAAAGGCTCGACATAAGTTAGAGTTTGGTCAGCATATTCCACCTCAGAAATCATTAAACCCGCCACAAAAGCTCCCATTTCAATGGAAAAACCCAAATATTCAGTCAGCAGCGCAATCCCCAAAGCCAAAACCACAACTCCCAACAAAAACAGTTCTCGACTCTCTGTTTTAGCCAGGTAGCGCAGCAAGCGAGGAATCACCCAAATGCCCGCAACCACAGCGCCTGCAGCAAATAAACTAATTCGCAGCAAAGCCAGGCCCACAGTGATCCCAATAGTTTCTATAGGCTGGTTGAGCGCCGGCAAAACTGCTAGCATTAGTCCCAAGGCTAAATCTTGAACTACCAATATTCCCAGCATTACTTGACCGTGGTAAGTACCCGCTTCATTCCGTTCCATCAAGCACTTCAGTACCACTGCTGTCGAGGAGAGGGACAGAATTGCTCCCAGAAACACACCTTGGGCTGGTGATTCTACCCAGCCTACAGCCAAGGAAGTGAAAGTAGTAATGGCGATGGTTAGGACAATTTGTAAAGTCCCACCGCCAAGACTAATTGCTTTAACTTTCTGGAGTTCAGCAAAGGAAAATTCAACTCCCAGCGCAAATAACAAAAAAGCAACACCGAATTCAGCCAGAGTCTCTACCTGAATTAATTCTTTAATCAGCCCTAAACCTGCCGGCCCAACCACTATCCCTCCCAGGAGATAGCCGAGAATTACCGGCTGTCGCAAAAGCGATGCGAACAGTCCTCCTGCTGCGGCAGCAGCGAGAACTAGAACTAAGTCAACGATCAGTCGGAAGTCTTCTTGCACAACTTATATGAAAAAAGTGTAAAATTATATTATAGTTTGGGAATTGGTAATTGGTAATTGGGAATTGGGAATTGGTAATTGGTAATTGGTAATTGGTAATTGGTAATTGGTAATTGGGAATTGGGAATTAGTCCTCGTGCGAAAATTCAGAAATCGGATTTTTTTCCAAATATTTGCTTCAAACCTGATTTTTGATCCCACAAATCGACATTGTTTGTCTCAAATTCCAAGTGTCGCCATGTTGCAAATGCGCCACCCAACTTTGAAGCGATCGAGCAAATTGTACTAACTCTATTTCACCATTCGCGTACTCTCTTTGCAAGCGCCTCAACCGACGACGGCCCCTACGCAAACTTTCTTGTCTCACACGGATAGTGTCGGGAAACACCCGAAACCCCACAAAAGTTGCTCCCTGCTTTGTCTCAAATAACTGACTTTTAATCGGATGAATTTTCACCCGTAACTTAACCAAATATTCCTCTACTGCCAATCTAGCATCTTGCAGTAGCAAACGGTCATCACTAAACAAGGCAAAATCATCCACATAACGGACATATTTAGAAATTTTTAGCTGTTCGAGAACAAAATGGTCAAAGCCATTTAGATAAACATTAGCAAAAAACTGACTCGATAAATTGCCGATTGGTAAACCCCTACGTCTCGATAGGGGCGATAGTAAATCATCTCCGGGGAAATATTCTACCACAGATTGCTGCGGGTTGCTATTATCGATAATTGTGTCAATCAACCACAATGTATCAGGACATTTAATTTTATGTCGCACCAATAACTTTAAAATTTCATGGTCAATACTAGGGAAATATTTTTTGATATCACACTGGAGAATGTAGCGACTAGAACGGGCAAAATTCGTGAATCTCCTTAAAGCGCGGTGAGTTCCAAAACCGATGCGGTTGGCGTAGGAATCGTGAATGAAACTGCGTTCAAAAATGGGAACTACTATATTGCACAAAGCATGGTGAACCACTCTATCTCCATAAGGTGCGGCCGATATCATCCGCCGCTTTGGTTCGACAATTTCAAATGTTTTATAAGGGCCTGGTCGATAAGTTTTTGATTCTAATTCTTCTTTCAGTTTAAACAGTTCTCGTTCTAGGTTATAATTGAAAGCAAGGACATTGTAGCGAAATCTTTTACCTTTCTGTGCTAGCTTGGCCGCGGACAGCAAGTTGCCAAAATCTACAATTTCCTGCCAAAGATTACCGTAACGTTTCATGGCTTTATATCAATTGCTTTAATGTTTGCTGCAAATGCTAGATCCCCCCTAGCCCCCCTTAATAAGGGGGGGACAAGAATCTTCTCAAAGTCCCCCTTAAAAACGAGATTTAGGGGTTCTTCTCAAAGTCCCCCTTTTTAAGGGGGATTTAGGGGGATCTAAGATTTGTGGCATTTTTTTAAGAGGGATTTAGGGGTTCTTCTCAAAGTCCCCCTTTTTAAGGGGGATTTAGGGGGATCTAAGATTTGTGGCATTTTTTTAAGAGGGATTTAGGGGTTCTTCTCAAAGTCCCCCTTTTTAAGGGGGATTTAGGGGGATCTAAGATTTGTGGCATTTTTTTAAGAGGGATTTAGGGGTTCTTCTCAAAGTCCCCCTTTTTAAGGGGGATTTAGGGGGATCTAAGATTTGTGGCATTTTTTTAAGAGGGATTTAGGGGTTCTTCTCAAAGTCCCCCTTTTTAAGGGGGATTTAGGGGGATCTAAGATTTGTGGCATTTTTTTAAGAGGGATTTAGGGGTTCTTCTCAAAGTCCCCCTTTTTAAGGGGGATTTAGGGGGATCTAAGATTTGTGGCATTTTTTTAAGAGGGATTTAGGGGTTCTTCTCAAAGTCCCCCTTTTTAAGGGGGATTTAGGGGGATCTAAGATTTGTGGCATTTTTTTAAGAGGGATTTAGGGGTTCTTCTCAAAGTCCCCCTTTTTAAGGGGGATTTAGGGGGATCTAAGATTTGTGGCATTTTTTTAAGAGGGATTTAGGGGTTCTTCTCAAAGTCCCCCTTTTTAAGGGGGATTTAGGGGGATCTAAGATTTGTGGCATTTTTTTAAGAGGGATTTAGGGGTTCTTCTCAAAGTCCCCCTTTTTAAGGGGGATTTAGGGGGATCTAAGATTTGTGGCATTTTTTTAAGAGGGATTTAGGGGTTCTTCTCAAAGTCCCCCTTTTTAAGGGGGATTTAGGGGGATCTAAAATTTGTACCATTATTTTTAATGTTATTTCTTTTGTCGCTGCTGTTTAATCCAGCCGCCAAGTTCCGCGCCGATTTCATTGAATAATTTTCCGACATATTCGTAACGTTCTGTTGACATGACATCAAAATCTACTAGCAATCTAGTTTGATGGCGCAAGATATCTAGTTTAGCATTTAAGGTTGTCAACAGGGATAGTTTGTCCGAGGCATAACGGGCGATAATTAAGCCTTCTAGAAAATCGTACATTCCCTCAATAATTCTATTGCCTAGGGTAAACTTGTAATCTCTTGGCAGTCTGTTTAAAATGGGAACATACCATTTAATCAAGTCATAGGTTTTTTGAATAATCGGCAATTGATTCATGAAAATCTTAACCCGCGCAGGCGGGTTTTGTCTGTGTAGCCGCGGTTTCAACCGCCGGGTATTTTAATAATTGTAAATCGGGAATCGGCAATTCATTCATGAAAATCTTAACCCGCGCAGGCGGGTTTTGTCTGTGTAGCCGCGGTTTCAACCGCCGGGTATTTTAATAATTGTAAATCGGGAATCGGCAATTGATTCATGAAAATCCTAACCCGCGCAGGCGGGTTTTGTCTGTGTAGCCGCGGTTTCAACCGCCGGGTATTTTAATAATTGTAAATCGGGAATCGGCAATTCATTCATGAAAATCCTAACCCGCGCAGGCGGGTTTTGTCTGTGTAGCCGCGGTTTCAACCGCCGGGTATTTTAATAATTGTAAATCGGGAATCGGCAATTGATTCATGAAAATCCTAACCCGCGCAGGCGGGTTTTGTCTGTGTAGCCGCGGTTTCAACCGCCGGGTATTTTAATAATTGTAAATCGGGAATCGGCAATTGATTCATGAAAATCTTAACCCGCGCAGGCGGGTTTTGTCTGTGTAGCCGCGGTTTCAACCGCCGGGTATTTTAATAATTGTAAATCGGGAATCGGCAATTGATTCATGAAAATCCTAACCCGCGCAGGCGGGTTTTGTCTGTGTAGCCGCGGTTTCAACCGCCGGGTATTTTAATAATTGTAAATCGGGAATCGGCAATTCATTCATGAAAATCCTAACCCGCGCAGGCGGGTTTTGTCTGTGTAGCCGCGGTTTCAACCGCCGGGTATTTTAATAATTGTAAATCGGGAATCGGCAATTCATTCATGAAAATCCTAACCCGCGCAGGCGGGTTTTGTCTGTGTAGCCGCGGTTTCAACCGCCGGGTATTTTAATAATTGTAAATCAAAAAACTTGTAAATCGGGAAACTGTTCGGAATTCCTACCAAGCTCCCCGATTCGGTTTTATATTTGGATAAAATTGCTTTCATCACGGGAACAGGTCTGGACTCTTCATACACGCCTAACAAATTCCCATCTGCTAGTTCTGATAGCGAAGAGTGCTCGCGGGAGACTACAGCACAGAACCAAAAACCGGAGACTACGCAGAAGCCAGAGCTACGCGAAAACCGATGTTCGAGTTACGATTGCCCGCCGAATTCCTGTTACGATTGGCACTACGGCAATTGACCGCATTGTTGTTCCAGGAGCCGCCACGCTGCACTCGGAAGTGCCTGTCCCTTCTCCACCCTCTCGCTTGCACAAGAAAAATGGATACCTTTTAATACTCTCAAATAAATCGCCACTTAACTCAAATGTAAAAAAAGTTTACGCAAGGCCCAGAAACCGGGTTTTTGATTAATATCGTGTTGAGTACCCTTGATTCTTCGGTAGGGGCGGGTTTTACAAATAATATTTGAGACGAACCAACAATCTGTATAAACCCGCCCCCACCCAACCAATAACCCCGATTAACTTGATTTGCGACCCAAAAAATGCAGATTTGCGCTCCGGCCAGGGCGGGTTTATGATGTTGTTGGTTTCCCCCAATAGATGGTTGGTAAAACCCGCCCCTACAGCCCCTGAACGTAATATTAACCCCCATTTTCCCAAAAAAATTTTTAAAGCGCGCTGACGCGCCCAAGAGGGTAAAGAGGAAAGAGGGAAAAGAGCAAAAGGGCTAGAGAGTAGAGAAGAGTCCTCGCGGGGAAAACTAGGACAAGGAAGAAACCGACGCTACCGCAACGCGAAAACCCCAGTACCTCCACCCGTAGTCCGCCGAGTTGAAGTTACGATAGGCACAGCAGCAATGGACCGCATGGTTGTTCCAGGAACCACCACGCTGCACTCGGTTATTATCCGTTCCAGTTTCCCAAGAACTTCCGTCAGTCGGTGCGTCACTATAATTATGGTACCATTTATCGCTGCACCATTCCCAAACATTCCCGTGCATATCGTATAAACCAAAGGAATTAGGCGGAAAACTCCCGACATCCGTTGTTTGTCCGCGATCAAGTCCCTCCGGCGCAGCACCGTAGGGATAATCGCCGTCATAATTAACTAAATCCGGCGTAATCGTGTCACCAAAATAGAAAGGCGTTGTAGTTCCGGCGCGACAAGCATATTCCCATTCGGCTTCCGCAGGTAAACGATAACTCTTGCCTGTTTTTTGAGTAAGTTTCCGGCAAAATTCCACAGCCTCATCCCAGCTTACTTGTTCCACAGGACGTTTCGCACCTTTGAAATTAGAAGGGTTGTTTCCCATCACCGCTTGGTATTGTGCTTGAGTAATCGGATATTTTCCCAGATAAAAGGGTTGCACAGTTACTGGATGCACTGGTTGTTCATAACTACTTTCAGATGAACCCATCTGAAACGTACCACCAGGGATATAAACCATTTCCAAATTTACCCCGTTGCCCAAATCTGCAACTTTCTGATAAGATTTCCCCGGTTTGCGACTAACTTCTTGTCCTCGATTGTTAACAGTAACAATCTCGAACTGAAATTCTTTCCCCTTAGATTCTTCTTCAGCGCGACGTTGCTCTTCTTCTGCTAATTTCCGCTGACGTTCTTGTTCAGCCTGAAGCTGCTGTTTCTCTTCTTCTTGTTGCCGCAACCATTTTTTCTCATCCCAAACACCTTGAGCCACATCGCGATTGTGCGCTACACTCGACAAATTTGGATTGAGATTTAAGGCTTGATTGTAATCAGAAATTGCCTGCTCGTATTCTCTCAACTTGTAATAAGCATTACCTCGATTGTTCCAAGTATCAGCATTGTTGGGGTCCAGCCGCAAATATTGAGTGTAATCTTCAATCGCCGCCCGATACTGCTCCAACTTAGCATAGGCCAATCCCCGATTGAAATTAGCCTTAGCAAAATTAGGATTCAGTTGCAGCACTTGATTGAAATCCACAATTGCCGCTGCATAGTTTTCCTGTTTGCAGCGCCCAATCGCTCGTTTGTAACAAGATTCAATCACGCTAAATTGGCGAGTTTTACCCACAGCAGCCAAACAGCTATTCAGTTTTCCAGCATATTTCAAATCATCAATTGTCAAAGCCGCATCGAGGGCATCCAAAATTTCCTTGTTTCCTTCCGGTACCGACAAACCGCGCAATTGCAGCCAAGCTTTCACCGACTCAAAAATTTGTGTCGCCGCCCAACGCTTATCCGGCAAATCCAGCAAACCTTCAGCTAAATCTAACTTCAGTTCAGGAATCCATGCCGATTCAGATTCGCCAATAATATCATACAACATTTCGTAGAAATTAATCACTATTTCTACTAATTGTTCCTGTTCCTCCTTGGGCATATCTCGCAGCAAATCAGGCAGTAACTGAGGCAATAGAGGCCGCTGCCGCACGTCTGACGAGACGTGAATCAAAAAGTATTCATCGGCCAGCAATCCGGCAATCAAACAGTGACAAACACCGATAAATTGCTGAAATCTTTCATAATCTTTTTGGTGAATGCTGTAGGGACGTGGGATTTCTGTGGGTTCTATTCCCCTTGCTTCGCACTGCTTTTCTCTCTCAATAATTTTGAGGTTGTGCAAAAAACTATTAACAGCTTCAGGACCATAAAATTCATCAAATTCTTCACCGCTATTACCCTCATTAATGTCGGCTTGTCGCTGAGCTTGCCACTGCAATGCCCGCTCTTTAGCAAAGTCAAAAAGTACCTCGCGCCAAGGTAGCATCGGAATCGGGGATTTGTAGCGATAAGTTGCCCAATTCAAACCCCAATAGCCAAAGTTGAGGTTAAAAATATGGCCTTCGGCTGTGGATTCTAAAATCAATGTTGGCTCGGTTTTTAAGCCGTGAAACATGGTTTTTGTGGCTGCTTGGCTGTGAAAAAATTTGCTCGTCCAAGCACCAGACAAAAACTCGATTGGCCTTCCTTGGGCGGAATATTTTTCAAAGAATAGTTGCAGGTAAATTCCCAGAAATTTTTCCATATCTGGAAAGCCTTTGGCGGTATCATTACTATCGCCGGAACGGTCAAATTGCAGGCTGGGAGGTGAGAGGAAAACTCGCAGGGGAATGGGATTTTGAGTGGGATTTGAGTTGACAATATCTTGGGCGACTAGCCAAATGGGAGAGTTGTTTTGTCTTTTCTGTTCTTGAATGACTTCGATGCTAGTTTGTCGGTCATAAATTCGGAGTTCGCGGGCGAGTTGAGCGTCGAGGTTTTTGAGGTGTAGTTGCAGTTCTTTTTGCTGTTCGATGCACCATTTTTGGAGTTCGCCTCTAAATATTTCTAGTTGGATTTGGTGTTCGCGATTGAGTTTGCCTTCGCTGGCTTGAAAGTCGCGGTTGATTTTTGCAAGTTGTTCTTGCATTTGACGGTTTAGGAGTCCTTCTTGGGTTTGGGATTCGCGGTTGAGTCTTGCTAGTTCTGATTGTAAGGAGCGGTTGAGATTGCCTTCTTCGGCTTGAAAAGTGAGGTTGGCTTGTCGTTGAAATTCTTGTAGTACGAGTTCTTTTTGGCGGAGTTCTTGGCGACTTGCTTCGATTTCTTTGTTGGCTTGGATTGTTATGCCTGTGTTTCCGGTTTGGGTTTCGGAAATGCGGTCTGCGTTATATACTGTAGGCATGAATGCGGCTTTGAACAAATCGCCAGCTTTGGCTAGCCATCCTTTTTTTCCTGGTAGTGCTTTGGTCATTTGTTTGTTCCTTTGGGTAGGTGAATGGGGTGAAAGAAACCGGGTTTTTTCGAGATTTGGGGTTTGAGCCGTAGATTTTGCGAAAAACCCGGTTTCTGGAGATTAGGGTCAGGGCTGTTTCATTCTCTTGTAGGGGCAATCCCCCCGTGGTTGCCCTGATGCCTGAAACACTACAAAATCGTGGATGAGGAGGGTAGGCACGCACCATCCACTACCCCTACAAAACGATGATTTGTTTGAGAATGAAACAGCCCTGAGATTCGGGTGGGGTTGAAGAAACCGGGTTTTTTTGAGATTTGGGGTTTGAGCCGTAGATTTTGCGAAAAACCCGGTTTCTGGAGATTAGGGTGGGGGTGAAGAAACCGGGTTTTTTTGAGATTTGGGGTTTGAGCCGTAGATTTTGCGAAAAAACCCGGTTTCTGGAGATTTGGTACTAATAAGTCCCGCCGCGAACGGCAAATAACATATGGGCTGCACCTTCTAAATCGGTATCGGCCCGACCGACTTCTTTGCCGTTTTCTCGATAGATATGACCTGATTCTACTCGTCCTACGGAAGTGTCGTCAGCCCACCGACAAATGTGTCCGTTTTTACTAAGATATCCGATATGGTCGTTGGCTGAGTTGTAAAAATCTCGCCCATCCACATGACCTACTACTTGTGTGGTTCCATCGAGTTTGTGTAGGTGCACGTCGCCGCTGCGGTCTATGTGAATGAATGGGCCGTCTCCTGAATTAGAATAGGAGGAATTGACGATGTGGGGCGCTACATTTGTGTGGTTGTCGTGATGATTTGTGGATGTTGTAAATCCGGTTTCGGCATGGTGTTCGTGAGTATTTTGGTGGTGAATGTCGTGGCTGTGAGTCCAGTCGCTTTGGTGATTTTGCTGGTGGAAATTGTGGGAATTATCTGTCCAATCGCTGGGAGTTGCTGATATTCCGGTTGCGAATCCGTGTTCTGGATTTTGCCACTGATTGTCTGTGTGGTGAATATCGTTGCTGTGAGTCCAGTCGCTTTGGGGATGTTGTTGGTGGAAATTATGGGATGAATCAGTCCAATCGCTGTGGGCGATGTTTGATGTTGCTGGATGGTTGAGGTTTTGGTCGTTGAGGTGTAAGTTGTTGTGGGAATGATCCAGATTGTTTGGTTGATGGGGGTCGAGGCCTAGGGATTGCATGAAGTCGTCTAACGGGGAGTTGCTGTCAGATGTGTGATTCATGGGTTTGGGGAATGCTGGGTGATTTTCTCTATTCTGCCAAATTATTTTGTAAGTATGCATTAGCAACAGGCTTTCCGGCCTGTTCCACAAAAAGTGAATTTCTTGGTAAATTTAGATTTCGAGCAATGAATAGGCTTTGTGCAATATTAGCTAGAGAAATATTACTGAATTTTTTTTGATGATGAAAACGAATGTGGATCAAGGTAACTCTGAGTCGATCGCACAAAAAGTTGTAGGTGTTATTTTGGGATATATGTTGAGAACAAAGGTGAAGAGGGTTAGTTTGAGTGGGGGAATTGTTGCTAGTGTTCTGTGTCTGGTGTCCCCGGTGCAAGCTTTGCAAGTGCAGGTGACGCCGGCAAATCCCGAACTGGGAGACGTGTGCAGAAGTTGAGCGTGCAAGTGCGCGATCGAGATTTTCCCACTCAGTCCATCACGCTACCGCCTGGGAAAGACAGTGAGGGACTGATGCGGAGTTCGATCGCGTAGACGCATTTAAAGCACTGGTGACACCCCAAAAGTTTTGGAACGGCCCATTATTGCGCCCCAACTCCGGCGAAATTACCACTATTTACGGCAGAGAACCAGAAACCGGAAGCTACAGGGCTGTTTCATTCTCTTGTAGGGGCAATCCCCCCGTGGTTGCCCTGATGCCTGAAACACCTACAAAATCGTGGATGAGGAGGGTAGGCACGCACCATCCACTACCCCTACAAAACGATGATTTGTTTGAGAATGAAACAGCCCTGCCGGAAGCTACTCGGAAACCAGAGCTACGCGAAAATCGAAGAACGAGCTACGGAGGCCAGCCGAAACCCTGCTACGGAGGGCACTGTGGCAAAGGACTGCAACGTTGAGCCAGGAACCACCACGCAGCACTCGGCGATCGTCTGTACCAGTTTCCCAAGAACTTCCGTCAGTCGGTGCACCGTTGTAGTTATCATGCCAGCGATCGCTACACCATTCCCAAACATTGCCGTGCATATCATAAAGTCCAAACGCATTGGGCGGAAAACTCCCCACATCCGTTGTTTGTTGGCGGTAAAGTCCCGATTGTGCAGAACCGTAGGGATAATTGCCGTCATAATTAACTAAATCCGGCGTAATTGTTTCGCCAAAATGGAAAAGTGTTGAGGTTCCGGCGCGACAAGCATATTCCCATTCCGCTTCCGTAGGTAAGCGATAAGTCTTGCCTGTTTTTTGAGAAAGTTTCTGGCAGAATTTCACAGCATCATCCCAGCTTACTTGTTCTACAGGACGTTTCGGGCTTTTAAACTCAGAAGGGTTATTTCCCATCACCACTTCCCACTGTTCTTGAGTAATGGGATATTTGCCCAGATAAAAAGGTTGGACTGTTACTTGGTGTATCGGTTGTTCCGAACTAGATTCAGATGAACCCATCTGGAATGTATCACCGGGAATATAAACCATTTCCAAATTTACCCAATTGCCCAATCTTTCGACTTTTTGACTTGCCTTTCCTGGTTGGCGACTAACTTCTTGCCCTTGATTGTTAACTGTAATAATCTCGAAATGGAATTCTTCAACCTTAGCTTCCTCTTCAGCCACACGTTGGCGTTTCTCTTCTTCTAATCGGCGCTGACTTTCTTGTTCAGCATGACGTTGCTGTTCCTCTTCTTCTAATCGCTGTTGGCGTTTTTTCTCATCCCAAACACCTTGTGCAACATCGCGATTGTGTAGGACTCCCGGCAAATTCGGATTAAGATTTAATGCTTGAGTGTAATCAGATATTGCCGATTCGTAGGCTCCCAATTTGTAACAAGCATTGGCTCGATTGTTCCAAGCATCAGCATGATTTGGTTCTAGCCGCAAAACTTGAGTGTAATCTTCAATAGCAGCTCGATACTGCTCCAACTTAGCATAGGCAAACCCCCGATTGAAATTAGCATTAGCAAAATTAGCATTGAGTTGAAGGACTTGATTGAAATCAACAATCGCTGCTGCATATTTTTCCTCTTGGCAGCGCCCAATAGCTCGCTTGTAACAAGATTCAATCACACTCAGTTGGTGACTTTGGCCAACAGCAGCAAAACAGCTATTCAGTTTTCCAACATATTTCAAATCATCGATTGTCAAAGCCGCATCGAGGGCATCCAAAATTTCTTTGTTTCCTGACGGTACCGACAAGTCGCGCAATTTCAGCCAAGCTTTCACGGACTCAAAAATTTGCGCTGTGGCCCAACGCTTATCGGGCAAATCTAGCAAACCTTCAGCTAAATCTAACTTCAGTTCAGGAATCCATGCCGATTCTGACTCAGCAATAATATTATACAACATTTCGTAGAAATTAATCGCTATTTCTACCAATTGTGCCTGTTCCTCCGAGGGCATATCTCGCAGTAAATCTGGGAGTAACTGAGGCAATAGAGGCCGCATTCGCACGTCTGAGGAGACGTGAATCAAAAAGTATTCATCGGCTAGCAATCCGGCAATCACACAGTGACAAACACCGATAAATTGCTGAAATCTTTCATAATCTTTTTTGTGAATGCTGTAGGGACGCGGGCAGTCGCTGGGGTCAATTCCCATCGCTTCGCACTTTTTTTCTCTCTCAATGATTTTGAGGTTGTGCAAGAAACTGTTAACAGTTTCAGTACCGAAAAGCTCATCAAATTCTTCACCGCTATTACCCTGATCGATGTGGGATTGTCGCTGAGCTTGCCACTGCAATGCCCGCTCTTTAGCAAAATCAAAAAGCACCTCGCGCCAAGGTAGCATGGGAATCGGTGATTTGTAGCGATAAGTTGCCCAATTCAAACCCCAATAACCAAAGTTGAGGTTGAAAATATCGCCTTCGGCAGCGGATTCTAAAATTAATGTCGGCTCAGTTCTTAAGCTGCGAAACATTGATTGTGTTGCTGCTTGACTGTGAAAAAGCTTACTTGTCCAAGCACCTGATAAGAATTCTACAGGTCGTCCTTGGGTTAAATATTTTTCAAAGAATTGTTGCAGGTAAATTCCTAGAGTTTTTTCCATCTCTGGAAAGTCTTTGGCTGCATCATTTCCATCCCCAGAACGGTCAAATTGCAAAGTAGGTGGCGATAGGAAAACTCGCAGGGGAATAGGATTTTGAGCCGGATTAGATTTAACAATATCTTCGGCAATCAACCAAATGGGAGAGTTGCCTTGTCTTTTCTGTTCTTGAATAGTTTCAATGGCAGTTTTTCTGTCATAAATTCGGAGTTCGCGGGCCAGTTGAGCCTCAAGGCTTTTTAGTTGTAATTGCAGTTTTTTTTGCTGTTCTATGCACCATTGTTGCAGGTGCGATCTCAAGATTTCTAATTGTATTTGGTGTGCGCTGCTGAGTTGATTTTCCTTCGTTTGGAATTCGCGGTTGAGCTGGGCAATTTGTTCTTTTAGTTGGCGGTTTAGCAGTCCTTCTTGGGATTGGAATTCGCGGTTTATTCTTGCTAATTCTAACTGTAAGGAGCGGTTTAAATTGCCTTCTTCGGGTTGAAATTCGAGGTTTGCTTGTCGTTTAAATCCCTGTAGTACGAGTTCTTTATTGCGGATTTCTTGCCTAGTTGCTTCGATTTCCTTGTTGGTATGTAGTGTTAAGTCTGTGTTTCTGGCTTGAGTTTCGCCAATGCGATCGGCATTATAAACTGTAGGCAGGAATGCCGCTTTTATAAGCTTACCCGCTTTGACTCCCCATCCTTCGTTTCCTCGTAGTGCTTTTGTCATTTTTGTGTTCCTTTGGGTATGTGAATGTGTAAGTCTTAGTCAATTAAGCTGTGGGGGAAAGTTAAGCAATAGCCCTTTCTGTGAAGCCCTGACAAGGGGAGGCAGATCCTCTAGATCTGGGTTTCCAGGCTCTGACTGGGAACCAGTTCAAGGGCTTTTTTGTGGGTCGGGCAGGTTTATTTAACCTGTCTGCACCCTTTAAAGCTTTGGGTAAACCTGTCCCTATAGGCTTTTTAGAATGGTACAAGATATGAGTTAAAACCGACTACAAATTTGGGATAAAAAGGTTTTTATTCCTCCTAGGCAGGGCTTTGACTATGAGGGGTTTTAACCCTAGGTGGTCATTGCCACTGGTCAAGTATTTCTTAAACTTGTTTTTTTCCTTAATAAGTCCCGCCGTGAACGGCAAACAACATAAGTGCCGCACCTTCTAAATAGGTATCGGCACAACCGATTTCTTGGCTATTTTCTCTATAAATATAACCTGATTCTACTCGTCCTACAGAAGTGTCATCAGCCCACCGACAAATGGGTCGTTTTTACTAAGATATCCGATATTTTCGTTGGCTGAGTTTGTATAAATCTCGCCCATACACATGAATGCTGGGGAATTTTCTCTGTTTTGAGAAATTATTTTCTACTTGGCCGGAAAGGGCGATTCCCTAGGGATAGCTTTGCTTGACGTACTTTTTGTGGCGATCGCGCCCTAGATTTTAGCTACTTTGTGTAATATTATCTAGACCAACATTTAAGGATATCAGTCATGACAACGACTGCGAATCAAGCCAACTCCGGGTCTAGTGGGGAAATAGTTGCGGGTGCTATTTTGGGCTGTAGGCTGGTGAAAACAAACAGGAAGATGGCGGTTGTGAGTGGGGGAATTGTTGCTAGTGTTCTGTGTCTGGTATCGCCGGTGCAAGCTTTGCAGGTTCAGGTGAGTCCGCCAAATCCCGAACTAGGAGATACTTTGTCAGTCTTGATTCAGGTAGATGGTAGCCCTGGGGAAACTCCAACGGTTTCTCTACAACAGAAAAACTACCCAGCTTTTCCGATGGGTAACAACCGCTTTCGGGCTCTGCTACCTACTACACCCCTGGAGAAAGCCGGTGCTCGCCAAATCAAAGTCACTGGTGACGGAAAGGTGCAAAACTTGAGCGTGCAAGTGCGCGATCGCAATTTTCCGACTCAATCTATCACGCTACCACCAGGGAAAGACAGCGAAGGTACTGATGCCGAATTCGATCGCGTAGATGCGTTTAAAGCACTGGTGACACCCGAAAAGTTTTGGAATGGCCCTCTGTTGCGCCCCAATGCTGGCGAAATTACTACTGTTTACGGGGTGCGCCGATACTATAATGGGGTGTTTGCCCAGGATTACTACCATCGTGGTGTTGATTATGCTGGTGCCTATGGTTCTCCTGTGGTCGCACCGGCCGCCGGTCGGGTGTCTCTGGTGGGACGCGAATCTCAAGGGTTTAAAATCCACGGTAATGTAGTTGGTATTGACCACGGTCAAGGGTTAGCTAGTATTTTGATGCACCTGAGTCGCATTGATGTCCAGGAAGGCGATTTCGTCAAGCCTGGTCAAGTTATTGGGGCGCTGGGTTCCACGGGGGCTTCGACAGGCCCTCACCTGCACTGGGGACTGTATGTAAACGGGCAGTCGATCGATCCGGTACCTTGGCGACTTCAGGGAATTGAGTAATAATTTTTCCAGACTTTGATGAATTTACCAGTCATTATGGGGTAAGTTTGTGGCTGGGGCGTGCCGATCGCACTTGTAAGTTAAGTTATAAGTGTTAAGTTAGAATTTTTATACAAATTCTCAAGGACAGCCTCCAAATTCCAATCTCAAGACGCCAGTAATCGCGTCTTCACAAAACTTTATTGATGATGCCGTTGAGCGGGAAGCATATATGAGTATTGAAAAAATTGTTGAACAGGCTTTGCAGGATGGCTATTTAACGCCGTCTATGGAAGCTGAAGTAGGACGAATTTGCAATACGGCTTCCGAATTGTCGATCGAGGAGTATATGGCTCTCGATCGTTTGATGGGAGCTTTATTGACTGGGGAAGTTGTGGTTCTTCCTCGCAAACAGTTCATCAATGTGATGGAAGAGTTGGTGCTTAGTGATGCGATCGCCAGGGTTGCTGAAATTGAGGCCAGTAGCGACCAGACTCTTGATGTGGGAGATATTGCGGCCTATGCTTTAAATAGATTGCCGCCTCTTTATGCTACGACTGAAGAAGGAGCTCACTTTCAAAGGGCTAGGGCTAAAGAGCAACTTCATGAATTAATTTCTAAAGAAGTCAACGCAGCGATCGCCCGCAACTTGGACAGACCAGAACCTGTCAACCCGACAGCTTTGGCTAAGCAGTCTTCTGGAAATGAAGTTATCTCCAGCTTAAGCAATTTGTTGCAGGCGAATGCTACTAATTTTGAGCAACAACCTTAGCTAAATTAGTTCTAATATCAAAATATCCGACCTCTTGAAAAAGTCGGATATCTAAATTCTAGCCTGTCTGTCTCAAAAAGGCTATTTCTGCAAAAATCGTTAATTTGTGCTTTCAGTTGAGTCTAGGGATGGGTTAGGACTGGTTTGATTGGCTAGATCGCGTTTTTCCCGTTTTTTCCGTTCTGCTTGAATCACATCTTCGAGCACGATTCGTGCTTGAGCCATTTTTTCCAAGTTGCTGCGGTATAAGTCCAAATCTTTGCTAACTTTCTCTTCGGGTAAATGCAACGCTACACAGACTTTTTTGAGTGTATCGTTGAGCGTTGCTTGGTCTTTGACCAAGTTGGGGTCAGCTTTTTCTAACATGGAGAATAAGCCGATCGCGAATAAGCGACTGTACTTAAATTGAGGGTTATTGGCGATCGCCTCTAAAGATCCTTGCAAATCTCCTGTATCATCAAAACTGGTCGAGCGATCGAACCATGAAAGCAACTCACTACCCGAAAGTCTTTGGGCCAAGCTTTCGAGTCTGTCAGCATCCTGCTTATAGCGATCGGGGTCGTCCTCTACAGCTTTGCACAAACCGTTAAAAATTGAATCCTTGTCTTGTTCTGGGACGTATCCCAACATGAATCGATTAAATGCTGTCACCACACCCAAAGCATAGATTGAGTCGTAGTGAAAATCGGCATTTGCCGAAAGCAAGTGCATTTCTACCATCAACTCTTCTACCACTCGACGGTAAATAGAATTGATCGGCCGAGTGTGAATCGTATAGAAACTTCGCTTAGTATCTGAAACAGTACGGTTCTTGTTCACCTGAGTCTTATATCTAATAATTTTGCCGTAGCGGACGTGCCGAGCGACATGAGTAAAGTTGGAAAATTTGAACTGCGTGCGATCGGGCTGACAAAAAGTGCCATTTTTTTTTACGTCGGTATCGCCAGTACCGAAGTCAAAACCTGACCGGATAAATCAACTACAGGCGCTGACTTACATATTTTCCTAATTTTCTTAGGGGCTTTTGTACAATTATATCTTAGCTGGAATCGTTAATAAACTTAATATTCTGATTAGTTCAAATTTGCTTTGGGATTGCACAATCAAGTCTTAATGTCAAGCTAAAAGGTCTAATATTACGATGGCGATCGCCATCAAGCAATGCGATCCCCAGCCGCGAGATTCACCTGCGCGACCAAATCCTCAATCCCCAATCTCAAATCTAGAATCCATGACACTCTCTCCAGAATTAATCGCTTTAGCCAAATACATGGCTGGCGATTTTGACAATCGGGAACAAGCACTTGCCGAGCCGGTATGGTACGTGCATCTTCGTTTTTGGCAAAGACCAGTACCCGTTGCTCTATTTTCAGAACCCAGCATTGCCCTGTTTGCAGAACAAGCCAACATTCTGGAATTAGACAAACCATACCGTCCCCGCATCGTGCAACTGAGGCAATCACAGACAGCGCCAGGACTGCTAGAAGCCCAGTATTATATGTTCAAGGATATTGAAGCCATCAAAGGAGCTGGTCGCAACCCAGACTTACTAGGAAAAGTAAATCGGGAGGAAATCCAACTCCTTCCAGGCTGTACCCTTTCAGTTGCGGTGCAAAATTTAGGCCCCAACCGTTATCGGTTTCGGGCATCTTTGCCCGTGGGTACTCCATGCTGCTTTGCCTACGGAGGGCAAAATTACCAAGTAGACTTGGGATTTGAAGCCACCGCTGCCGAATTTCTCAGCTATGACAAGGGAATAGACCCCAAAACAGGTAAGGCTATTTGGGGAGCTCTAATGGGCCCTTTTAGATTTGTCAAGCGTCAGGATTTCGCTTCAGAGATATTGGTCTGAACGAACAAGGAAGAAGTCGCCCCCCATTGGTGTCAACTTAACGTTAAACCGAGTCAGAGACTGCGGTTTGACTATTAAGCCTAGATCCCCCTAGCCCCCAGATCGAAGGGGAACCGTTCATGGATCTTTCATCCCCCTTCCCCCCTTGGGGGGGGCAGTGGGGGTGGGGGGCTAGGGGGGAATGGGGGAAATTCTGGAAGAAGGAAAAAAGATTTAGTTATCTAACAGAGAAGGCAAAAATTTACCTTCAGCCTCTTCTTCCCCTGCTGTGTTCCTGGGAGTCGGGGACTCTCAATCTTCAGATTTGCTTACACCGCAACCGATGCAAGATGTCCTCAACTAGCGCGAGGCACCCCCTCCAAAGCTTCTTCTTCAGTCTCAAAAATTTCAAACACAGAATCCATCATGGTGACTTCAAACACCAGTTTGGCTTCTGGATGAACATTGCAAATCCGAAAACTCCCCTTGACTTTATCCGCATCCCTCATACCAGCTACAAGTGAGGTCAGGCCAGAACTATCAATAAAGTTAACCTGACCAAGATTCACTACAACATGGCGGCTGAGTTTGGAAATACACTCTTGCAACTTGAGGCGGAATTGCCAAGCTGTTGTGATGTCCAGCCGTCCTGTCGGTGCTAAGACGATAACTGTTGTACCGTCTTGAAGCGTGTGGGTTTTTTGATCAATATGAATCACTGACCCTTCCCTCAAAATTATTATCTATCGCGGTGGTTACTTTCCCAGTAGTTTAACTCAGGTCGGTTACTACAGAGGCATCTAATTTGCCCAATCTTGTGGTTTTAAGAATTTCGAGTACAGTTCGGCTTCTGGAGAGTTGGGTTCTGGCTCAAAACAGTATTCCCAGCGTACCAGAGGCGGCAGAGACATCAGAATCGATTCGGTGCGTCCATTTGTCTGCAAACCAAAGGTCGTACCGCGATCGTAAACTAAGTTAAATTCAACATAGCGACCGCGACGGTAAAGTTGGAAATTGCGTTCGCGATCGCCGTAGGGTGTCGATCGGCGTTTTTCAATAATTGGGACATAGGCCGGCAAAAATGCCCTACCGCAGTCCTGGACAAAGGCAAACACCGACTCCCAACTCCGATCTTCCGGCTTGCCGATTTCGTTGCTATACGCAGCGGCCTTCCCTTTGACATTCTGGTCGCGGTAAAGGGGGCCTTTACCATTTTGGTAGTCAAAAAAGATGCCACCGACACCGCGAGTTTCTTGGCGGTGGGGGAGATAGAAATATTCATCACACCAGAGCTTAAAGGCCGGATAATAGGCGGGATGGTGTTTGTCACAAGCGGCTTTCAGAGTGTTGTGAAAATGAGTAGCATCCTCAGCAAAGGGGTAATAAGGAGTTAAATCGATACCACCGCCAAACCACCAAATCGGGCCGGCTTCAAAATAGCGATAATTTAGGTGAACCGTAGGCAAATAGGGATTACGGGGGTGCAGCACGATCGAAGTACCCGTGGCATAGAAATCGTGACCTGCCGCCTCTGGGTGCTTGGCCAAAATCAAAGCAGGCAAACTTTCGCCCCACACTTGGGAAAAATTCACTCCCCCTTGTTCAAACACATCCCCTTCGCGCATGACACGAGAACGTCCACCGCCGCCTTCGGAGCGCTCCCAAGCATCTTGTTTAAATTTCCCACTGCCGTCGAGTTGTTCTAGACCTTGACAAATTTCATCTTGTATGGTCTTCATAAATTCACTGACTCTAGCTCTGGAGTCAGTGGGTGGCAAAAACGGGGAAGTCGCTGTTTTAAGAGTTGTAGAAACTGTCATCCGATTTTAGATTGAAGAATTTAAGAATTTAAGAATTGAAGAATCGCGACCACGGCTCAATTCGGCGATTGTGACCAAATTGCTTTGAGTCGTAGAAATTCTTGCCGATCGGATGTGAGTTTCAGATTGACCGTGAGTCCCAAATCCAGTCGGCACTGTAATTATGCCACCGTTGGTCGGTAAAAGATCTCTATGAAGTTAGATTAAAAAATGGCAATAAAAATATACTGAAAGATCGATCGCAAATTACAGACCCAATTGCAGAGCTATGGTGGAGAACATAATGCCCAATACACTCGATGTTAGTTCAGTCCTAGAAATCCTGCGACCAGTCCAAGACCCCGAACTACAAAAGAGTTTGGTGGAATTGAACATGATCCGCAACATCAAAATCGACGGCGGAGTCGTCAGCTTCACCTTGGTGCTGACAACGCCAGCTTGTCCGCTGCGAGAATTTATTGTCGATGATTGCAAAAGAGCGGTCAAACAATTGCCCGGTGTCGAAACAGTGGCTGTGGAGGTGACAGCAGAAACACCGCAGCAGAAGGGAGTAGGCGATCGCCAAGGCATAGAAGGCGTTAAAAACATTATCGCAATTTCCAGTGGCAAAGGCGGAGTCGGCAAAAGTACAGTAGCGGTAAACGTGGCAGTAGCCCTGGCTCAAACCGGCGCTAAGGTAGGTTTGCTGGATGCCGATATCTATGGGCCCAATGACCCGACGATGTTGGGGCTAGCGGACGCTAAAGTGATGGTTAAGGACGGAAAAAGCGGAGAAAGTCTAGAACCAGCTTTCAATTACGGTGTCAAATTGGTGTCGATGGCGTTTTTAATTGAGAAAGACCAGCCTGTAATTTGGCGAGGGCCGATGTTGAACGGGATCATCCGGCAGTTTCTCTACCAGGTTAATTGGGGCGATTTGGACTATCTGATTGTAGATATGCCTCCGGGTACTGGAGACGCGCAGTTGACTATGGCGCAAGCGGTGCCGATGGCTGGTGTGGTGATTGTGACTACGCCGCAGACTGTCTCGCTGTTGGATTCTCGCAAAGGGTTGAAAATGTTCCAGCAGTTAGGAGTGTCGGTGTTGGGAATTGTGGAAAATATGAGCTATTTTGTGCCACCGGATATGCCGGATAAGCAATACGATATTTTCGGTTCTGGTGGCGGGGAAAGGACGGCTGCGGAGTTGGGAGTGCCGCTGTTAGGGCGGATTCCGCTGGAAATTCCGTTGCGGGAAGGTGGCGATTCCGGTGTACCGATTGTGGTGGGACAACCGGGTTCTGCTTCGGCGAGGGAGTTGCGGGCGATCGCGGGTAGGATTGCGGGTAAAGTTTCCGTAGCAGCCTTAGCTTAAATCAGGAGACGGCAATACCTATTGGTGTCAACTTAACGTTCATTCCACAGTCCGACAGGGGTTGAAACCCCTGTCTCAAAGCGAAAGTCCTCTCAAGAGGACTGAAGAACTCATTAGTCCTCTTAAGAGGATTTTCGCTATTAGACAGGGAATTCATTCCCTGGCGGACTCGCGGGCCCACAGACGGGCTTGGCGAGCTGACAGCTTAAGTTGACACCAATGGGCACTGCCGTCTCCAAACTCGATCGCCAAAAAACGGTAAGCTATAAACAGCAAACTTAACATTGAAAAAAATATGATTTTTCCAGGTTCAGCGGTTCGAGTTAAAGATACCACCGAGATTTACTACGGCTTTCAAGGACTTGTCCAGCGAGTCACCGACGGGAAAGTCGCGGTACTTTTTGAAGGAGGCAATTGGGACAAGTTAATCTCATTTCGGCTGTCGCAATTAGAACTTGTGGATGCTACCGCAGGCCGAACCAAATAGTCAGTAGTCAGTAGTCAGTAGTCATTAGTCATTAGTCAGTAGTCATTAGTCAGTAGTCATTAGTCAGTAGTCATTAGTCATTAGTCGGTATTTGGTTGTCATTAGCTATTATTTATGAGTATTATATCAAACTTACTTCTAATAGCTAACGACCAACCAATTCCCAATTCCCAATTCCCAATTCCCAATTCCCAATTCCCAATTCCCAATTCCCAATTCCCAATTCCCAATTCCCAATTCCCAATTCCCAATTCCCAATTCCCAATTCCCAATTCCCAATTCCTAATTCCCAATATGCGTATAAACCTCCCCCAATTTCCAGAGAAAGAGCGCCTCAATGACCATATTGGCGAAATTATTGAAACTGCAACTACAGAATTTCTAGCCCAATGTTTAGATCCAGAAGACTTGAGTTTTCCACCGATGCCACCTTTCGGGAGTTGGGTGAAAGCGACCGATGAACAGTCGGGAAATCTCGCGATCGCAGTAGTTTATCATGCCACAACTAGCCCGATCGACACGGTGCACAGAGCACGGGCTTTGGGGATGTCGCTGCAAGAGTTGCGGGAGGAACAACCGCAGATTTTTGCGATGTTAAAGACCGAGTTTCGATCGGCAATTGTGGGTTTTGAAACGGCTGGTGAAAGCTTGAATGGTTATGCACCGCAACGGGGAACTATTTATCAGTATATTCCGCCACGGCCGCCGCAAATTCACCAAGCGGTTTATCGCTGCGAACCCGATGAGGTGATTGATTTTAGTGCTCAGTTGGATTTTTTGAGGACTTTGCTGGGGGTGGCTAATGCGCCGGTGGAGGCGCTGACGGCTGCGGCGATTCGGGAGGTTTATCAGTTGCGAAAGCGCGATCGATCTTGGTTGGTGGAAGCGGGGAGGAGTTTGAGTGTGTTGTTGAAGGATGATTACGATCGGTTGAGGGTGATTTTGAGTCAGATTCATCCCTAGGCTATAACTCAGGTTAGTCAATTTAGCTAAGTGTCAATCAACTTGGAAAAGAAGAAACGATCGCACTTAATTCAAAATGCGATCGCCCCATTGAGTCTTGCAGAGCACTGCGTCTGATGTAAAAGAGCATTTTTGCCCAATCTAATCTAGAGAAACATAGCGAATCAAACTCCGCATGAGCTTGCCGAAAGTTGGGGCAGGTACAATCTGCGACCATTCTTGAACTGCTGCAAAGCGACGCAAGTAGAGCGCGCTAACAATTCTATCGATTCCCTTCTGGGAGCCAATCACCAGGATCAGCACAGGTTCCCGGTTTGGTTCAGCAGGCACAGGATTTGGCTGCAAAATCGGCGATGTCGTGATTTCGTTGATATCTGTGGACACAAAAAGCTGTGTTTGAGTCATTGCGGTAAATTTCCTCGATCTATTAGTTGCTAATTGTCAACTATTTTGAGTGTAACGCATTAGATGACAATCAGCAACGTTTACAGAATCGTGACTCTCTGACACAATCGGGAGCATGGGAAGAGCAGGTAAAGCCCTCAAAAAAATATTAGAGGCATACGATATCAGTCAATATCAATTGGCAGCAAAGATGGAGATCGATCGCTCAAACGTTAGCCGTTGGGTGAGTGAAGAGCGAGACCCGTCTGCCGAGGCGGTATTTGCGATTAAGCAAGCGTTGCAGACATTCAATCGGGAAGCGGCTAATGAATTCGTCAGGTTGTACCTGGGAAATGGCGAGGAAAATGGTTAAGTGCTCAGGTGTGGACAGTCTCGCACCCATTGTCCTGCATTCAAGGGCGATCGAAGTCTCTTATTTTTGACTGAGATATGGTGCTAGTTCTGGAATTTCACCGGCGCGCTGCCACTGAGCGTCCCCGCGCCGCACTTTAGTTCGGGCTGTGATTTCCTCAACTTCCCATAGTTGCAATTTAGTATACGGGCCCTCGGCTTTACCAGATCGAAATACGTACCATTCGGCAACTTCAGGAGTTGGCCGCGCCGTTTGCCTTACTGACTTCATCCGATTCAATCCAGCTTCTGCCTTAAGCTGGTTAAGATTTTGTTCTATGGGATCGGCAGGAGGTGATTTGGAGGGCGATCGCTTTTTCTTAGCTGAACCCCGACTTTTTTTAGCCTCGCCCTCACGGTTGGCAATTTCTACTTCGCGCGGCCATCCCCAGAAATGCCACAGCGCCATCCAAGCTGCCACCACCACAAATCCCAGAATCTCTTCTTGCGTTTTTGACCACTCTTGGGAGTCTCCAAACAACAAATAACCGAGCGAAGCAACAATCAGCGACATCGCATTTAGATAAATCAAGTTGGTAGCGTCATTAGCTGCTAAGTGCCAACTGGTGCTGTGGTGGATAAAAGATTTGCTGGTTGCTGTCTTGTTATGTTTCCAGCTTTTTCGAGTTTCGAGGTTGCTGTAACCAGGAGATTCGGCGGGCCACCACGTCGCGACCCAATTAACGAGATGTGCTGACCAATATTGCAAGGCTGCATATCCGACTATGGAGCTCAGAAATACGCAAACAACTAATAAAAAAGTTGTCAGCGGTAGTAACTGCCTGGGCACGATTTGGGCTGTGGCAATAGTTAGCAGGAAAAACGGAGTACCGGTAAGGATTGGAACTAACAAAAGTTCAACTATTTTGAGCTGGTTTGCATAAAAAAACCAGAGAGGTTTAATAATAGTTTTCAGCAGCTTTCCAAAGCGGAAATAATACAAGTAAGCAGAGGCGATCGCAGTTCCTAGAATTACGGCTATCAGCCCGCCCCCAGAGGTTCTAACCGGCAGCAGAAAAATTGCCATCGCCGGAATTCCGATCGCGATCGCTGCTGGCAAAGTGAGAAATGCGATAATTCCTTCTCGACCGTGCTGCCACGCCGATATTGCCACTGGCTGCCCGTGCCGGCGGATTTCCACCCATTCGGCAAACTTAGTTAGCGCCCAGTGATAGAAAGCAAATAACCAGATTTGGGACAACCAAGCAAATACAATGATATCAACATCAGATCTGCCGAAGATCGTGCGCCAGTAAGTCCTGCTAAATCCGTAAGAATAGTAGTAAGCATTGGGCAGGAACACGGAAACAATCAGCCAAAAGCTAATGCTTAAGGCAAAACCTCTTGCCCATGATGTAGGATTGGGCAGGAATTTCGGCCAGTTATTCATGGTGGGAATAATTTGACGGGATATCAACATTGTCCCACCAGCCCGAGCTTTTTAACAGGGCGATCGTTTGGTAAATGTTGCCTATAGGTAACGTTCATGCTACTAGGCATGATATAAGATTGTTTGCTGGCGTGAATTACCGACCAACAGCTTTTGCGGTCAAGTCAGATTTTAAGAGGAGTTGGCGATCGATTACGCGGGCGATCGCGAATTATAGCTTGTTACCGCAATGCTTGCACTCATTTGGAATATCCGATTGATATGGGTAAGGTAAGCGGCGGTATCATTACTTGTCCGTTAAATCTAAGGATAGCCAACATAATTTATGAATCGGCTACTTTTTCTTGCACTCGGCGATATTTGCCATCTAAACGTTCCTGTCGCTGACGGCGATTATCAGCTTCTAACATTGCGAGGACTTCATCTAATTTTAGCGTCCAAGCATCAAGCAGGCGACAAGATTCTCGCATCCTAGCAACATTTTGCTGTCTAGTTTCTAAATCGGGTATTCTGGGCTGTTGAGTCATGGCAGGTTCCAACTCCTTTGAATTTCTTGAATACTGGCTTCTGAGGCATCGGCGATCGCCTCTCCCTGGTCTATCGTCCTATACAAAAAGTCTAGCACATCGGCTGTTGCTGCTGGCTGAGATTCTGCCACCTGTTGCAAGATTCTGTGCAAACGGTTGTAGGGAATTCTCAGGCGTTCCTTGACATTATCAATCGCTTCTAACTCAGGCATTGTTTCCTGGGTTTCGCCAAATTGCTGTAAGAGGGAATATTCTGCTGCTGTTGCTGTGTCGAGAAGTGCGACTAACCGCTGTTGTAATCTGAAAATAGTGCTGATGGTTTGGTCTGGTAATTTTGCCATAAATTTGAATTTAGAGTGACAAATTATCAGTATAATAGCACTTCAGGATCGCCAATCAGTCTGTCATAATTTATTTAAACCAAAAAATCATATGTGGGTAGAAATAACAGCGCTAAATCAGATTCCTGAAAGAGATATTTTGCGAGTAAAAGTTGAGGAGACTTCACTAATTTTAAACCGTCAAGGTGTGAATGTCACTTGTTACCGCAATGCTTGCACTCATTTGGAATATCCCATCGATATGGGTAAGGTAAGCGGCGGTATCATTACTTGTCCGTTTCATAAATATCAGTACAAGTTGGATAGCGGTAAATGTTTGAATGCACCTGCGGATTCTCTCGAATCGTATCCGATTAAGATTGAGGGCGATCGCGTTTTTGTGGAAATAGATTAGTTATATAACGAACCGCGAAGGCGCGAAGAACGCGAAGAACGGAAAGAGAAGAGAGTTTTAGGACTTATTTAGACTCACTATAGAAGAGGGAAGTAAGAAAATGCCACAATAGCAATAGTTTCAGTAATTACAGGATTTACGCACTCCGACAAAGAAACCGGGTTTTTTACGAAATAGTTGGTTACACACTCTAAATTAGGTGAAAAACCCGGTTTCTGGGATCGTGCGTAGTTTATACTATTTTCGATCGCCGCTGACGGTATAAAATTGCCAAAAGCCCGATCGCACTAAGCCCCAAAAGCAGCCATTCTTCTGGTTCAGGAACCCCGGAAACATTTAAAGGATTGCTGGGTTTACTCAACTCCTCTTTACCGGATTCTACCTCGCGTTCAAATCGATCTTTTTTCGCTTCGGCTTGTTTTAGCTGCTGTCTTTGGGCATCATTAACTAACACAATCATCGAAGAATAGGGTGTCACCACATTAAAGGATTTTGCGATTGAGTGCATCGCATCCAATTGAGTTAATTGATTGGAACTTTTCTCCTTGCTAAGTGCCATAATCAACTGTCGCGCTGCTATAGGTTTAAAACCTTCATTTTTGTCATCTTTTAATTCTGTAGCAGCCGCAGATTGCAGAGTCTTGTCCGATTTCGGCTTTTTGGTATAACTCCAAGCATAGCCATCAACAACACTAATGACGGAATTGCCAGATGCTGCTGTCGTCGCCACTCGCTGCATTGCTTCTTTAATATCCGTAGCAACTCCGCCACCGCTATCTTGAATCACCTTTAACGTAGCGTCGTCATAACCCGGTGGTAAACCTCCCAAATGCACTGTCCACAACGGTGCAGCCATGGAAACGGTGTTTTTGCGATCGTCTGATAATTCGTAACTATGCCGATCGCTCACCAAGAATACACTATCATAAGTGCGATCGCCACGCAACTGAGCAAACTGTTGCAATATATCCTTCAATTGAATCGAACCATAAAACGTTAATTTTTCAACATTAAAACTGCGTAAATTTTCTACCAACTTCGGGGACATACCGGGCGCACTCGACACATATAAATCCACATTATTTGTGGTTAAAATATGCTTTTTCAACCATTCAAAATTATCCTTGAGCTCTTTAGTTTCCGTCGCCATGCTGCGAGAAGTATCCAGCACCAAGGCTAATTTTTTTACCTGTGGCAAAAAGTAATTTACATCAATCAGTGGCTGAGCGAAAATAGTATTTTCTCCAGGAAGATTCGCTAGATGTGGTATAATTTGTGGCGGTGCAACTGCGGGCAAAAATGCTGGAAGCCAAATTTCTTTTGCCTCTTTTGCATTGTAGTTTACCTGTTTCCCCGCCATAGTACGACGAGTATTTTTGTCCCAAAAAATGTTGCGTTTTTCAGCTAAATTCGGCATAGCCCAACCTTGTGCTTGTCGCATGACTTTGTAAGTTAGCCACAGGTGCATTTCCGTGGGCCCGTCAGTTTGTCTAAATTCTCGTTTAGCAGGGATGGGAAAAGCCCGCAAGCGATATTGTTTCGGACCAATTTGTTCTAGCAAAGCGGGATCTACACTTTCTCTCACCTGCTGATTGTAGACTTGTTGAGCGGCACCTCGTGGCGATACAGTAAATGGAAAACGTTTTTTCAAATCCCCAGTATCACCAAGCCAAATTCCTGTTACTGCGGCGCTTTCTGGCAGCGAAAAGTAGTAAAATACTTCTTGCAAGTTGGGTGTTTGATTTTTGTAAACTTCGTAGAGTTGAATATCAGCCCAATCACCATGTTCTTTCACTGTTACTTCTTGGGATTGCAACCATACTTTTTCTTGATTGACATTCAGCAAACCTGCTTTAGCTTCTTCCCGATTTGAGGTGGATTGTACGGCGTGTTTGACTGCTTCGGCATCACCTTTTTGCAATTCGGTATCAAAGAATTCACCGTAGAGTTTTTCGGCTTTCTTCACATCTGCCTCAGAGCCTTGATACAAAAAGGGAGACATTAGAAAATTATAGCTGTTCTGGACAGCCTGAGCCGCACCTTTATTCAAATTTAAAGTGTTTTTGTACATCTCATAAATGTGGTTATTTTGTTCCACTGTGCTGAGATAGCGGTAAGGTGATAAATAAGCGTTGACTAAGCCCGCTCGAATCCTATCAGATTTAGCTAATATAGTTTGCCTGCTGCTCTCATTAATCGGTGGAGTCCCTAGCATTTTCAGTGCTTGAATTTGTGGCTGTTGCTGCAAAGTTGCAAAAATAGCTACCCAAGTTGCTATTACTGCTAAACTTCCGAAAATTGCCTGATTTTTACCATATTGAGAAGCAAAGCTCCGAAATATTTTGTAACCTGACTGAAGATATAGAAAGCCATAAAGTGAAGGCATTACCACGAATAAGCTGGAGGTAAAGCCAAACATAATTAAGGATAATGGTAGCCACCAAATTGTATAGAATGAAATGTATTTAAAAGATTCTATAAGTGGTTGCACCCAAGCAAAACTAAAAAATCCTACTATGGTCACAATGGCGACAGGTAAAGCGTAAAACATCAGCAATGTAGCAGCCCAAGTACCAACCAAGAGCATTAAACTATGAAATAGTAATTGAATCCTGGCACTATTTTCTTTTCCTATTAATCTAGTTAATATAAACGGTTTTGGTTGATTTGGAAACCCCGATAATTCCGAGCTACTATTTTCGGTTTTTCCCAGGTATCCGTAAAGAATTTTTACTAAAAATGCTCCGATACACAAGGCTATAGTAGCGATAATTTGAGAGCTGGCGGGAGTAAGTTCTCGCAGTAGAAACAACCGAATTAAGCAAAGCAAAAATAACGGTGCTTCCACTCCGTAAAACAGTCGCATTAACTGTAATGGTTGCTTTATTAAATACCTGGCTCCGATGATGGTTGAGATTGTAGGTACTGCAATTAGGGTGGTGAGGGTTAAGGAAAATTCCAGGGGGATAATTCCGTCTATGGTGGCTTGAAATAAGGGTATAGCCAGATAGGGTAAAATACCTAGATAGACAATTGACAAAAATGTCAGGTTCCACAGCCAAAATATTGACTGAAATATTATATTAAGTGCGAGTTTGAGTTTCTTCATTTTTTTTATCCTTTTAAGCTAATATTGACGGCATCATGGACATCGGTAATGAAGTTTTTGATTTCCGAATCTTCGGGTTTTACATAACTGTCAAAGAGCATGGAGACTAACACCCAAGTTTGATTTTTGTGACGAATATCGCTGCTGATGCGTGACAAGAAGTTATCTGTTGTTCCTTGGGTGGATTGGAGCCAGTATGCGGCGGAGAGTTGGTTGTTTTTGAGAGACAGCCAGCGGGCTATCACATCTGATGTTAGCTGTTTTTTTTCGATGCGATCGACTGGAATGCCACTAGCGAAAAAACATAACTCCGGTGCGTGATATGTCTGCCAAGATGTGCTAGCAACTGTGAGCAGGGAACCATGCAAATTTCCTGAGACAAATCTGATTTTTTCTGTCTGTGTTCCGGGATAATTACCAAAGAATTCTTGTTCCCTAGGGTTGAGGGCGATCGACTTGGATAGAATTTGTGGTGGAAGGTGCAAGGGGGCGATCGCCACTTTTGCACTTTCCACATGATATGATTGAGCGATAATCGCCAAAACCCCGACTATTCCAATTACTCCGAGTTTAGCCAAAGGCTGATTTATGAATATTTCTGAGTTGTCTTTTGTGGCAAGGTTACTTGGTTGTAATTCTGGAAATTTAGGGATTTTTTGCAACATCAGCCAAGTCAAAAAACAAGCAGAGACTAATCCCACAATTCCCAGGGGTACGTGCAGAATTTCCGCATACATTTGCTGTTGAAAAACTATGGTAACTAGGACTAGCACTGCAACTCGTGCGACATTAGCAGAAACTAACATTAAGAAGTTAGTGGCGCATAATGCCAGCCATTTTAAGCCTAATTTGCGACTTTCGATCCAGGTCGCAGCCAATAAAAAAAGTGTCCCAACAAATAAGGTTTTAATGCCGCTACAAGGTACGTCAACGTGGGCGATGCCATTTTCTAAAACGATGATATCGTAGGAAGAAATAGCTCCGATTTGCAAAGCAGAAAGCAATTGTTCTACTACCTGAGCCGTGAGCACTCGCGCTGGTAAACCCAAACCGCTATTTAACTGACTATTGAATGGTAAAATACAAGCTAATAAGCCTGCAACGGGCAAGTTTTTTTGCCAAAAATGGGGTTCGGAAAACAACCCGTATAATCCGTAGGTTCCTAGGATAAACAGCAGTACGGTGATATGTTGGATCTCAATTATGGACTGAAGTGCGATCGAGCAAATGCCGGCCCCCAACATCAGCAGCAGGGGATAGCGCCTCAAAACAAATTTTGGCATCGATGGGCGCGATCGTCCCGAAGTTCCAGTCGATCGCACCACTAATGCTACAATCAATAAACCAATTAGTATCTTGTAGAGAGTTGGTATCTCGACCAACGAGGATAACAGCCACTTAACAGCCGAGATGTTGGCTAAAAACCAAGTGAGTGCGAGCACAGAAGGAGCTAGCAAAACCAAATTAACCGCAGGATGGGGACTGACAGAATCTGGGATACCAGAATCAGGAATCTTGGTGCGCTGCATGATACCGCTTGACATTCACGTTGGTGACATCTTAGCTCAGCAAAATTGGTAATGCCTAGACTTGTAATTTAAGTTTTGTCAAGCTTCTGTTTTCTCTACAGAGAAGCTAGAGTTATAATAATTTTAAGGGAGATAAAGGGAAGATAACAATGAGCGAAAAAAGTCCAGGATACAAAATTCTTAGTGATAACCGACAAGCGCGGCATCTCTATGAAATTATAGATACATATCAAGTGGGAATCGAGTTGAAGGGAACCGAAGTCAAATCAATTCGGGAAGGTAAAGCTAATTTGCGGGACGGATATGCTTTAGTCCGCAATGGTGAACTGTGGCTGATTAACGTTCATATTTCCCCTTGGAGAAGTGCTAGCAACTATTTTAATCACGAACCCCGTCGCACCCGCAAACTGCTGATGCACAAGCAGGAAATTCGTAAATTAATTGGTAAGGTGGAAGAAAAAGGTTTGACTTTAGTGCCGTTGAAAATGTATTTGAAAGGCGGATGGGTAAAACTGGATATCGGTTTGGGGAAAGGCAAAAAACTGTTTGACAAGCGGGAAGATATGAAGAAACGCGACGACAAGCGGGATATGGAACGCGCGATGAAGCAGTTTTAATTATAACCGAAGGAAGAAGGAAGAAGGAAGAAGTCACCCCCCCAAGGCTGGGCTGTTTCATCATTTTGTAGGGGCGGTGCCCCCGTGCCCGCCCCAATCTCACCAAACAACTACAAAATCGTGGATGGTGCGTGCCTACCCCCTCCACCGACCATTTTCCGTCATTTCAGAGATTGGGGCAACCGGGCGTGGGATTGCCCCTACAAGAGAATGAAACAGCCCTGGGCACGGCCCCTACAAAGAATGAAACAGCCCAGCCCCAAGGGGGGAATGGGGGAAATTGAGGAATAAGGAAGAAAGCCTAGGTGTCAACTTAAGTCTAAAAGCCTTGGTATCTCTCGTTCATAGCCAAGTCTAGTGATTGATTTTCTGCAACTCTCCTGATAGTCCCTCGGAATCGATGAAGGATTAATCTATGGTCGCATACATATACGTAGTGTCAACATTACGCCATATGGCAAATTAAATATCTCTCTAGTTCCGAGTTAAAATATGCTAAACACAAAACCATTAGCTAACATTTCTAATGCTATAAAACAGCCGCCTAAAAAGCATCATAACTCTAAGTGGGCTGCTTTGCTCTTAATGCTGACAGTAGGGTTTGGTGGCTGGCAAATAGGGTTGCCGGAACTCGCATCCCTGTTTAATAATAGAGGATTTGAAAACTATAAGGCAGACCGATTGGCTGATACTCAAGAATCCTATCAATTAGCCCTGTCTCTAGATTCCAAAAACAGAACTGCTCTTTATAATTTAGGATGGCTTTGCGAAGAGGTACAGGATTTGGGATGTGCGCGAGGAAAATATCGCGAAGCTGCTAAATTGGGTTTACCTGCTGCCTACAGTAACCTAGCACGGTTATATATTCTTCACGATAAAAACTATCCTGCTGCTGTTCATTTGCTTTTGCAAGGTTTAAAATTAGCTAAGGACGATCAAGTCAAATATTCTTTGCTCAAAAACTTGGGTTGGGCTCGCTTGAAACAGGCTCGATATCCAGAAGCGGTGCAACATCTGGACTCAGCGAGCAAGATAGATAGCGAAAGAGCGGATACTTACTGTTTAAAAGCACAAGTTCTAGAAGGGATGAAAAAGACGAAAGAAGCTCAACCTTTGTGGAAAATTTGTCTTAAGTATGCGGATTCTCAAGAATTGGATGAGGATATATGGATAGGAATGGCACGTCAAAGCTTAAAAGAGGAAAAAACAAAGAAATGAAACCTAATGTTTTGATTTCATCAACAATACTGGCAATTATAACTCTAGTCGATCTGAGTCCAGCTTCTCAAGCACTGCCAAGTCCTGTGACTGTTAAGTCCACGGTTAATCACGAAGTTGAGTTGTTTACGTCGAATTATTCGAGGCGGCCTTGTAGAGATACCGATGGTGGGCAATACGTGTGTCCCAGACTAATCATACCCCAGGATAGTGCAGAATAAAAGTTAGTTTCAAACAGTTTTTTTTAGGTGTGTACTTTGAATTTTATATCAACAGGTATGTAGTATGAGGTAGTATGGGATGTTGTCTGTGGGTACTTTACTAATACCCTTTCTCTAAAATCGTGCAACAATCTTTGACCCCCCCTAACCCCCCCTTATAAAGGGGAGGGACAAGACTACTGTTGCATTCTTTTTTAAAATTGGTATAAATAGTTAAGCAAACCTCAAAAACATAATACCTAGAGCCCTGACTTCTTAAAAAAGTCGGGGCTTTAACATATAGCAACCGCCAAGGTGGTTAAGGCATAACTTTGGGGTAAGGGCGAAGCATGACCGCTGTAAATCTCTGGTTATGACTAATAAATTGTCTGCGGTAATGGTTCGCCTATGCAAAATCGGGATGCTCCCAACCGTATCCTATCAAATCTGTTAGTATCAGTGCATCGTGCATCTAGTCTTTTCGATCCAAGTCTTCGGTTTTGGGAGTCTCTGAAGTTGAGGGGAATTCTAGTCGAATGTTAATATCAATTGATACTGTACTTTCTTTAAAACCTATATTAACTATTTTTACTAATGCTTCTGTAGGTACAGAATTATTTATTTTAAATTCAGGAGAAGACTGACTTTGATATCCGGCTTCCTGTAGCCGATCGCAAATATTGCGCCAATTTCCTACAGGTTCGTTAGGTACATCAGCGAGTTTTTTGACATATTGGTATAAAGTTTTACATAAATAGACCTCTGCACTTTTGGAAGTCTGAAGGAGTTGGCGGGCGATTTCGGCGGGACTGCAACCGGAAAGCAATCCTCGGAGGTAGAGTTTTTCGGTTTCTGTGAGTCCCCGGCGCGATCGGGGTGAGATTTGCCGTTTAGCTTCTGCAAAAGCTTGGTACAGCCTTTCTAAGTCCCAGTTTTTGGCGGCTTCGGTAAATAAGTCTTCTTTTGATGCCATTGTGGGTGTCGTGAGATTTGACTAACGATAGCATAACCAAAACTGATAGCGTTTGTTAGTTTACTTTTTTATTTGCTTAGTGTAATGTTACACATATTACCTTGAGTTGAGCTTGTTGACGAGATGTGACGCCGAGTAGAGATACTCAGATTCAGTGATGGCGCGATCGTTGCAACTAACCTCAAAGCTAATATCTACCAACGTCTGACGGCGCTTGATAAAGTTTTGTAACAAAAAACCAATATTTTGCATAAAACTTGGGGACTGAGCCTGATAGATAAATAGAGCCTTAGAAGCACCGCTACTGTTGCGGTTCATCGGGGCTCAGGGTGGATTAGGGCGATCGCTCTAATTCAGCTCAAAGCTACTATCTGTCAGGGTTGGGAAGGATTATGTAAAGTTTTGTAACAAAAGACCAGTATTTTGCATAAAACTTGGGGACTGAACCTGATAGATAAATAGAACCCTAGAATTACCGCTACTTTTGCGGTGCATCGGGGCTCAGGGTGGATTAGGGCGATCGGTCTGTGGACTAGCCTCAAAACAAACCTCTGGCAGACTCATGTAAAGTAAGGAGTGAAAATGGCAGAAATTATTGGCGATGACTTTCCCCAATCTTTGTTTGGTACTGAGAACTCAGATAATATCTTTGGATTTGGCGGTAATGATACGATTAATGGATTTGGCGGTAATGATCTCTTATTTGGCAACATTGGTCTCGATCAGCTTAACGGCAATCAAGGTGAAGATACCATCTCCGGCGGCAAAGACGATGACTTCATTCTCGGAGGAATAGGTAACGATTTCCTTCGGGGTGATTTGGATCGAGATACGATCAGAGGGGAAGATGGAAATGACATTTTGTTTGGCGGAAGAGGCAACGATCAGCTTTTTGGCGATGATGGAAATGATACTCTATCTGGCGATCGGGGTGTTGATACCCTAACAGGTGGGACAGGATTTGACGTATTTGTTCTCGTGGAAAACGGGGAAGGCCCAGACATTCTCACTGATTACAATGACGCTGATGATTCAATACAACTGCCAAGAGGTCTAACATTTAATAACCTCCAAATTCAAGGAAGTGGTGCTAATCAGACTGTCATCAGTATTGCTAGCACTGGTGAGCGTTTAGCAATACTAAATGGTGTTTCACCTTCCGAACTTTCAAGTATTGATTTTATTTCAGATACGTCATCGCCAACACCACCACCACCGACAAATACAAGAGATCCTGGAAATTCTCCCGGTGACGCTTTAAACATTGGTGTTCTGAATGGTACTGTTACTTTCAATGAATTTGTGGGTAACACCGATACGAAAGATTATTACCGTTTTGGTGTAGCAAGTCCTATCAATTTCAGCTTATACTTAGACGGTTTAGGTGCAGATGCAGATGTAACTGTATATCAAGACTCCAACAATAATGGTGTGATTGATTCCAATGAATCCAGTGGTATTACTAATAGTTCTCTGAGTGGTACTTCTTCCGAATCAATCACTCGTAACTTAGGAATTGGCAATTACTTTGTTTTGGTTCAACCAGCTTCCCAAGGTAGTAATACTAATTATACGCTTCGACTTGTCAACGAGACGAGCGAGGCTGCAAATATTGGGGTTCTGGGTGGAACTCGTACTTTTAATGAATTTGTAGGTAGGAACGATCGAGTAGATTACTATCGCTTTAGTCTCAACAGCCCCAGAACGTTTACACTAAGCTTGAATGGCTTGAGTGCGGATGCAGATGTCACTGTACATCAAGACTCTAACGATAATGGTGTGATTGATTCCAATGAATCCAGTGGTATTGCTAGTAGTTCTCTGAGTGGTACTTCTTCCGAATCAATCACTCGTAACTTAGGAATTGGGAATTACTTTGTACTCGTTAAGTCAGTTTCTGAAAGCAGTAGTACTAATTATAATCTGACTTTATCGGCATAGCTTGAGCAAGTAAATTATAATTGTTCCTTTCCAAAGAGCGATCGCCCTTTTTCCCAAATAACCAAAAGGGCGATCTGCTTCAATATTTCCTCATTCAAAACTTTGAGAAGTACAGGTTAACAATTAGCCCAACCGAAGGACAAAATCGAATATAAGGATAATGTTTAATGAATAGACTGACTCTCGTTCTGATAGCTGCTTGTTTGTCAATGAACACAATTGAGATAGCAAAAGCTAACCCCAATCAACTGGCACAGTCACCACAGTCTCAATCTATTTCTTCTCAATTGCAATTTTTGAATGGTACTTGGGAAGGCACATACTCATGTAGCCAAGGTTTAACACGAGTTAAATTAGTGATCGCAGCAAATAGTACAGCAGAAATTGATGCAGTTTTTACTTTTTTTGCTCATCCGCGAAATCCTTCCATTTCTTCTGGTTCTTTTAGAATGTTAGGTACATATACAAGTTTTAACTCTCCAGAAATACCAGGACTACTAGAATTAAAAGCAACAACTTGGATTAATAGACCTTCTGGTTACTTGACTATCAATTTGCAAGGTAATGTCTTTACTTCAGAGAAGAGAATTATTGGTGAGGTTACCAGCAGCGGTTGTTCTAAGTTCGATTTAATTAAAACGGGTATTTAACTGTAATATAATTGCCATATTTTATCACAAATTTCACAGTGCGATCGCGCTTATTGTCCGAAAGTGCGATCGCTCTTTACCCCCAAATAACCAAAAGGGATCTCGCCTTTCTCATCCCGAATCCCAAAGTGCGATCGCCCTTATTGTCCGAAAGTGCGATCGCCTTTCCCATGCTGAATCCCAAAGTGCGATCGCGCTTATTGTCCGAAAGTGCGATCGGCTCATATCAAGCTTTTACCCGTTACAAACTTATAGTAATATGACAGGAATGTGCGATCGGAAATTCTCAAAATCTTTATCAGTAGTGAAAATACTATAGCCACGATGATGAGCAACAGCACATAGCAGAAAATCAGTATTTGAACCCTGAACCCCATTACTGCGACAGGTATTGAAAAACTCTGCGGCTAACTCATAATCTTCTGTTGTTAGCTCTAAATCAGGAAAAGCACGAAGATACTCTTGCAATCGAGCAAACTGTTCCTTGTAGCGCACCCCAGAAAGCACCTCCTGACGAATAGCCCCCAGTAAAACAACTCGTCCATCTCCAATCAAATCGCGTAGGACTTTAACGATCGCGATCGCATCATTTGTTGTGTTGCGCCGCAATGCCAGCGACCAAACCGAACTATCAACAAGAACATTCATAAAGTTTGTCGCTGTTGCTTGTAGTTATAATCTTCATCGTATTCAATAGTACCAAACAATTCCAATATTTTTAATTGTTTGCGACGTTGGATGTACTCGCGTAAAGCTGCTTCGATTAATGTAGTAGGTGTTGGATGGTTACTCAAATCAAGGGCTTCTTGAAGAAGAGTTTTGTCAATTTCGAGCGTAGTTACCATGTATTTTCCTCGTGCAAGTAGGGTATAACACAATTGCCACCGAACAATGCTGTAATTTTAGTGTAGCACTGAAATTCCATCAATTGTGCGATCGCCCTTATTGTCCGAAAGGGCGATCGGCTTTCCCATGTCGAATCTCAAAGGGCGATCGCCCTTATTTTCCCAAAGTGCGATCGCGCTTATCGAACTTTTACTCCCCTCACATTACTAAGCAACTGCGAGTTCATATTGCAGAACTAAAATTTCATCTGCTTTCAAAATAGCCATAGCATATTCAATCCCTTGACTATCAGAAAACTCCACTAAATACTGACATTCCTTTCCCGTATCATACACTTCGACAATAGTTCCCACAAGTCCTACTGGCAAACTAGAAACAGATTCGTATTCCGGTTCTACTAGAGTTAATCGCGTATTTGAAACCGGATTGAGAATCGCCACAGAATCCAAAAGTCTAAAGTTTTTTATCATGGTTTAAAAAAGCTGAAATCAAACGAGGGTTAGAATTAGTCCGAGTAATTTCCCAGATTGTCCGAAGCTCAATCCCCGCTGTATCGGGTACAGTCCAATCTACTTTAAACTGTTGCCCAAAATCAGTAGTATTTTCTTGGACAACTTCACCTTCAATGGCTGCTTTTTGAATAAGCTCTTGCAAAACTTCTGCATTATTAGCCGTGATTCCCAAAACCGAAGCAAAGACTCTGGCTTTGTGTTTTCCGCTCTTATTGCTCTGGATTTAAGCAGTAGCCGACTAGCTTTTGCAGAGAAACTTCAGCCCGATCGCCATTGGGTAGTTTCATTATAACTCCTGCTCACCCCCTAATTAGTTTCAATTTTTATTGTAAGGTATATGCTTTGTCGCTGTACGATCGCGCTTATTGTCCGAAAGTGCGATCGCCATTCCCTAAGTTAAAATATAACTTATCAGATTCAGAAAGGACAAGTTATGCCTGTAAACTGGAGAGAACATATCGTTAGTACCCCCGATGTACTGCGAGGTAAACCAAGAATCAAAGGAACTAGAATTCCCGTTGGTCTGATTTTAGGATATTTAGCATCAAATAACACTGTCGAACAAATCATCGACGAGTTTCCAGATATCACCAAAGAACAGATAGCTGCTTGTCTTGATTATGCTCGCGATTTGTCGGATTTTGAAACAGTTGCCTAATGAGTTTAAGATTGTTCATCGATCAATGCGTTCCTAAGTCTATTATTCAAATCCTTCATGATACCGAGCATGAAGTTTTTGTATTGGGAGATTACATCCCAATTGAATCTCCCGATATTATTGTCATTGCCAAAGCTCAGGAATTAAATGCCATACTTGTTTCTCTGAATGGAGACTTTGCAGATATTGTGACTTATCCGCCAAGTTCATATCAAGGAATCATTTCTATTCAACTGAGAAATCACCCGGAAATTATTCCTCAGTTGATGGCAAGGCTAACAGAATACTTATCATTGCACGATAGTGAGGAGCATTATCGAGGTAAATTACTACTGGTAGAAGTTTACAGAATTCGCATTCGAGAGTAAAAATTGATAGCGATCGCCCTTTTCCCCCAAATAACCAAAAAGGCGATCGCCTTTCCCGTGTCGAATCCCAAAGGGCGATCGCGCTTATTGTCCGAAAGTGCGATCGCGCTATAATTTCAGCATGGCAACAACGGTCAAATTCAACACACGGTATAATTAAAAAATCAACATTAAATACAGTCAATTAATGCCATGATTGCTAATTCACCCCTCAAACTGCCTCACTTACCCAACAGCTTACCCAGCGAAGGTTCTGTCCACATTGAATTAGTCAACGGACTCTTAATATTCAGCGCTTCCATTCAAACCCAGGAACGAATTCAAACTTTAACTGCTCAACAACAAGCATCAAATCTAACTTCCCAAGAACAAACAGAATTGGATGGATATCGAGAATTTATTAGCTATCTAAATTTGGTAAATGAAACCATGAAAAATACTTTTCTATATCCTTTGTGCGGCACAGTGATTGGCTATAATGAGCCGTTTGAACCTGCGGTTTCGTTGGAAGATTGGGAAGTGTTACAATGATTGTACTAGATACTCATATATGGGTTTGGTGGGTTGACGATAACACACGACTGACTCAGAAACATCGGGACTGGATACAACAATATCAATCTCAAGGTTTAGGAGTCAGCATCATTTCTTGTTGGGAGGTTTCTAAATTAGTAGAAATGGGAAGACTTACTTTGTCCGTTACAGTTGATGAGTGGTTAAAACAAGCTTTGGCTTATCCCGGAGTACAGCTACTCGAACTCACTATTCCCATCATTATCGAGTCAACTAAACTCACAGGTTTTCATCGCGATCCAGCAGATCAAATCATTGTGGCAACTGCGAGGATTTGCGGGTGTCCGTTACTAACTGCGGATGCAAAAATTCTGGCATATCCTGATGTACAGACTCTTGAGTGACAGGTGAAAAATGCCTTCACATCGATTTGAAGCCTGTAACGCAATACCTCAAAGCAGTCTCATAATGCTTTGGGTGTAGCGCAGTTGTTTCTTTTTCCCAAAGTACGATCGCCCTTTTCCTCAAACAACAAAAAGTGCGATCGCACTTTCCTAATTTACCGCACGTTTGAGAATTTGACCGACAACTCCGTACCTGTCGCCAACCAATCCATCGAGTTCATGTTCAATATCTTCCAACCAGCCAAGCTTACTCGTCCACTTACCATTACCTAATTGTCTGGTGGCATGAGTTGGAATACCGCTGGAATCAACATATATCGCTATTTTTTGATATCCAAATTCTAACATATCGCCATTACAAGTTTCATATCCCAGCGTTTGATAAGCCTGAATATACGCCTCTATAGTCTCCTCTTGCGGCACACCGTCAGGCCAATAAAATTGCTCTCCAGGTATCGGTTGCCACCAACGATCGTCTTCCCCAGTAGCCCATGCAAAGCAGTTATATTCTTGAGATTTGGGGCTAGTAACTTGATAATCTGTGCGAGACAAATTCGGACACTTAAATTCAAATTCTGGTCTTCTATACATTCTCTTCAATCGCGTATCCTTGATTTCTACCCCATTCAATCCAAGCTGAAGCCATCTGTTTTATCCTTCCCCTTTGTTCTGGTTTGATGGGATTTTCACCCGTAATTGCACTCAATGCCGATAACCAGTAAAGGGGATTTTTTTGCAGTTCTGATAGCAACAGTGGCACGATTTGAACTCCCATATTAATAATTTCCTGATATGCCGGATGCTGAGATATTTGGGTAGTTGAAGACAATCCTGCAACCTCTTCCTCCCAATCAGAGGCTAGTGTATAAAATTTGTTAACTATCTCAGGGGAAATTTCAGCATTTCTTTTGAGGATATTTTGAGTGGCATTTTGTGAAGAAACTTCTTCCTGTGCGAGTAACTTTTCTATGCCTATTAAAACTAACTCTTCTATCGAGACATTTAAGTCATTAGCGACTTGTTGTAATTTTAGTAGGCGTTCATCTGAAAGGGCGATCGCGATCGTGTTCATCTGATTTACAAACTAGCATTATGCCTAAAGTATAACAAATAAATTATGGAAAGTTTTAAAATACTGACTGACAACGATGATATAGATTTGAAGCCTGTAACGCAATACCTCAAAGCACTCTCATAATGTCTTGAGTGTAGCGCAATTGTTTCTTTTTCCCTGCATTGCGATCGCCCTTTTCCCCGAAATAACCAAAAGGGCGATCGCCTTTTCCTGCAAATTCAACCCACTTGCAATAATTCTTGAGAGTGTATTGAATTTGGTACGCCATAAGCTGTATGAGCTCTTACTTCAGGCGGTTGAAGCCCCAAAACAATTAACTTAGGAGGCATTCCTGCTGCTACTAACTCTTGGGCGATCGAGCGATCGCCTATTTTATGAGATACTAGGGTAATTTGCCAGCGTTAAACATAATTGAAAATGGATCACCAAAATTTAGACTTAATGGAGAAAATTCGCCAGCAATTTGACTATGCCCCTTTTCCCAGAATTCCTCTCGAAAAATCTCCTGAGTCTGACTATGAATTGCTCTACCTTCATAATCTTGTAACTGCTTACTACTTCAGAAATCGGAAAGTTGTCAATACCGAAGGAAAACTGATTCTGGATGCGGGATGCGGTAGCGGATACAAATCCTTAGTTTTGGCTACAGCTAATCCGGGAGCTAAAATTGTGGGAATTGATTTATCAGAAGAATCAGTTAAATTAGCCAGCCACCGCTTGCAATATCACGGATTTGAAAATGCCGAATTTTATGCTATCAAAATCGAAGAATTACCGAGTTTAGGGTTACAGTTCGACTATATTAATGCTGACGAAGTGCTGTATCTATTGCCCGATGCTATTGCTGGATTGCAAGCGATGAAATCTGTTCTAGCTACCGATGGAATTATTCGCACAAACCTACACAGTGCCAATGGTAGAGCCGGAGTATTTCGTGCTCAATCTGCTTTCAAAGCAATGGGATTAATGAATGGCAGTCCAGGAGAATTGGAGATAGAAATAGTTAGGGAAACTATGGAAGCATTGAGAGATGAAATATGGATCAAGGCGGCTGGGTGGAATGCCGATTACGGAAAAGATGAGGGATGGATTATGGTTAACTATTTATTAGTGGGTGATAAAGGTTGTAGCATTCCTGAAGTCTTTGCCATGTTGAGAGGTGCGGATTTAGAGTTTATCAGCATGGTGGCTTGGCGCCGGTGGGAATTGATGGATTTGTTCAAAAATCCAGATGATTTGCCTCCGTTTTTGGCGATGAGTCTGCCAGAAGCTTCTCTGGAAGAGCGACTGCATTTGTTTGACTTGTTACATCCCCTGCACCGTTTGTTTGATTTCTGGTGCGGCAATCCCGATCGGGCTCAGGATTTTGTGCCCGTGGCGGAATGGACGGAAGCTCAATGGCGGGAAGCACGGGTAAACCTGCACCCTCAACTGAGGACTTCGCAGATTAGGGAAGATTTGACTAATTGCATTGACAGCCAGACACCGTTTGAGATTAGCCGTTATATTATTGTGCCAACTCTAGCGCCGATCGCGATCGACTGTACAATGGCGGCTTGTTTGCTACCGCTGTGGGAGGGGCCGCAGTCTGTGGTGTCCCTGGTGGAACAGTGGCTCCAAATCCGCTCCCAGATGGCTGCTAACCTAGAGCCTGTTAGCGAACAAACAGCCTTTGAGCAAGTCAAGGAACTGTTGATTGGGCTGGAAGTCTTTCTGTATGTGCTTTTGGAGCATTAGAACCAGGAGTTGAAAAAAAAAATAGTGTGGGGTGATATTAAAGTGTCGATAACTGGGTAAGTTACATATACGAGTTAGAAATCGAGCATCCCACCCCTCAAGGAGAAAAGACTTATGAAGACTGAATTTAAAGCCAAGTTCCTGCAACACATCAACAAAAGAAGACAGGATCAAGGTTTCACCCTGATTGAACTGCTGGTTGTTATTATCATTATCGGTATTTTGTCGGCGATCGCTTTGCCTTCCTTCCTCAGCCAAGCAAACAAAGCCAAACAGACAGAAGCTAAGCAATACATCTCTTCAGTTAACAAGGGAATGCAAGCTTATTACGGAGAAAACACAAAGTTTACCTCAGATGTCGCTCTTTTGGGTCTTGGTCTCAAAACTTCGACTACTAATTATACATACACCATTACCGATGGTGGTACAAGCGCCAACGGTGGAGCAACTTCAGCAGCGAGTCCCGTTAATGCCGGTGCGCTGAAAGGGTATGGAGGAGCCGTAGCACTTACTGCACCCGATGCTTCAGGGGCTTCAGGCACACAGACAATCCTTTGTGAAACGACAAGTTCTGGAAATCCTACTGCTATTACCCTTGCGGGTAGCGGTACTGTTTGTAACGGTATGACGCTCGTTACTAAGTAACGGCTTACTACACAAGCTATGCTTGTGAAAAAGAAACTAAAGAGCGGGTTAGCGTTACGTATGCTGCCCGCTTTAGTGTAGATAGGAAACTACTTTTATCGGATGACTTTATGATTTCTGACAATTTATTAGCACCTGCGTCCGATTGGCAGCAGAAAGCATCCCAACTTCTGCTTAAAGAAAATTATGCTCAGGCAGCAATCCTCTACGAACAGGCAATTGCAGAGCAACCAAGTGTTAAGTCTTATTACTGGCACTTGGGATTGATTTTGCTGTTGCAAGAACAAGAAGCAGAGGCTCAAACAACTTGGTTGCTGGCAATGACTGAGGGTGAATCTGAAGAAATTGAACTCTGGACAGCTGAACTGTTAGAAGTGCTGGAAACGGAGGCTGAACGACAACGGTTAGATTTGGTAAATTACGAAGTAGCTTGGGCGATTCGGCAGCACATCCGAGAAATCAATCCTGGGGATATTAATAACCTGTTGCATTCGGTGGGACTTTCCATCCTACGGAGAACTTACAGAGGTGAAGAATCAGATGCTTTGAGTGCGATCGTCGAGCTTCTGAAGTCTGAGCCTTCAATAGCATTAGACTATGACCTTTTGCTGCAAGTCTGGAAGAGCGTTTTAGATGTTGCTCCATTCCACCCTTCATCGTTTGAATTTACAGAAGCTTGTTTGAACCATGTTAAAGAACCTCTACCTGTTATTGAAAATTTACTTTACTTTGCTTATGACATCGCATATTCAGGAAAGCAATTTCACTTAGCGACCCGTTATGTGGAACTAGCCTTGCAGTTAGAACCTAAACACCAAGAAGTTTTGCGAGCCTTGGCCGGTTTTTACCAAGATATAGGCAATTTTTCTAAGGGGATAGAAACTGCTAAGATTTGCTACTCAATGATGGAACGGTTGGTAGATAAAATTTTTGCCAATCACTTGCTGCTGCGCGGGCTGATGCTGGCTGGTGGTCATTGGGAAGATGCTTGGTCAGCGTTTGAGGCACAAAAATTAATGATGGGGGCGATTATTGAGGAATATCCGACCAATCTGGATTCTACTTCTGCGCTTCGCTTGATGAGTTCGTTATTTTTCTTTCCTTACTTTGAAGATCAGCCTCAAGAAGCTGGGAAAATTCGCATCCAAATTGGTAATCTTTTTCAAGTGAATGTTGAAAATTATGCCAAGCCAATAGTAGAGAAGTGTCGCCATCGGTCGTTGCCCCTGCTTCAGGGAGGCAATCAAAAAAAACGTTATAAAATTGGTTATTTATCTTATTGCTTACGAAGCCATTCTGTAGGATGGCTAGCACGCTGGTTGTTTGAGCATCACGACCGAGATCGTTTTGAAATATGCACTTATCTAATTGGATCAAAACTGACAAATGATCCCGTTCAGCAATGGTATATGAGCAAATCAGACAAAGCTTATAAACTCGGTGTTTTGGGTATTGAAGCTGCTGAAAAAATTTACGAAGACGAAATTGATATATTGATCGATCTCGATAGCATTACGATGAATTGTAGCTGTGAAGTAATGGCAATTAAGCCAGCCCCTGTACAAGTCAGTTGGCTGGGGTGGGAGGCTTCGGGCGTACCAAATGTTGATTACTTTATTGCAGATAATTACGTTTTACCGGAATCTGCACAGGATTACTACGCGGAAAAAATATGGCGATTGCCTGAAACTTATGTAGCAGTAGATGGTTTTGAAGTAGCCGTGCCGACGGTTCGACGCGATTTGCTAAGTATTCCTAGCGATGCCGTCATCTATTACTGTAGTCAAATGGGATACAAGTACAATCCCAACACAGCTAGGCTGCAAATGCAAATTATTAAAGCAGTCCCGAATAGCTACTTTGTAACTAAATGGTTTGCTGAGCAAGACTCGCTAAAAAACTTTTTTATTCAGACTGCGGAATCAGAGGGGGTGAGTGCGGATCGCTTGCGATTTTTGCCTCACGCTCCTTCAGAGGCAGTTCACCGGGCTAATTTAGGTATTGCTGATGTGGTACTCGATACTTACCCTTACAACGGAGCTACAACTACAATGGAAACTCTCTGGATGTGCATTCCTTTGGTGACACGAGTAGGGCAACAGTTTTCCAGTCGCAACAGTTACGGGATGATGATGAATGCTGGTATTTCGGAAGGGATTGCTTGGACTGATGAAGAGTATGTAGAATGGGGAATTCGTTTAGGGAAAGACGCGGCTCTGCGCCAGCAAATATCGTGGAAACTGCGCCAGTCACGGCAAACTGCTCCGCTGTGGAATGGCAATAAATTTACGCGAGAGATGGAAAAAGCATACGAGCAGATGTGGCAAAATTACATTGACGCTGGTAATTGAACGATCCATTAGGCATAGCAGAGGAAAAAATTACTATGACGAATAACGAAATGGCTAGAAGTTCAATGCTGAGGTCATTCTTGAATGCAAAGCACTTGGGTTTTGAACCGCAAACGGTTATTGACGTAGGTGCTGGATTAGGTACATTTGAAATTTACGAAGCTTTTCCAAAATCAAGATATCTCCTAATAGAACCCATAGCAGAGAACGAACCATATCTTAAAAAAATATGTCAACATCTTGAAAAAGCAGACTATATAATTGCTGCTGCTTCCAAAGCAGCAGGGCTTGTGCCTCTTCAAGTGAATTTGAGCAACTTGATCCACTCTTCTATCTCAGAGGAAGGTGAGGCTAGCTCAGAAAATTTTGAGCTAAGGACAATCCCGGCTGTTACTCTGGATGAAGTTTGTAGAACTCGCCAGTTAGAAGGGCCATATTTAATCAAAGTTGATGTAGATGGTAGAGAACTAGATGTCCTAGCAGGTGCAAGTCAAATTCTTCAAAATACAGAGTTTGTAATTGTAGAAGTTGCTTTATATGTATCAGCTAGATTTGATAAGATGTGCGCTGTTATAAACTTTATGAAAGAGCAAGGTTTTGTAACCTACGATATTGTTGATATTTCGTATCGACTTTCAGACTTAGCTTTACATCAAGTTGATATGGTTTTTGTCAAAGAATCAGGTCAGTTTACAACAGAATCCCGTTATGTGGTGGGAAAGGAGCAGGAAGAAATACTGAGGGCGCATTTGAAAGCGTATCGAGAAGGATTAATGACACTGGTCGAAAATTTGATGCCATTTGAACTTTTACAAAAAACTGGATTCACTCAAGCAGAAACTATCCAGCAGCAACCCTGTCAAAACTTAATTGAAAGAGATTATATTGGAGCTGCCAATATCTACGAACAGGCTATTGAAGCTGAACCAAATAATAGGTTTAATTATTGGTATTTGGGGCTGGCGTTGCTATTAGATGGACAAGAGATAGAAGCTCAGGCGACATGGCTGATGGGCCTGACGGGAGGAGATAGCGAACAAGTCGAACTCTGGACAAAAGATTTAATCCAAGTCCTGCAAACAGAAGCGGAGCGACGGGAAAAATTCGGTGACTATTTAATGACTTGGATCATCCGCCAGCATCTACGGGAGATAAGTCCCACAGATATTAATAACCTGTTGCATTTGATTAACCTCTCTATTCTGATTGGGAGCTATACAGAAGTCGATCTCGATTATTTGGGCGTAATCAAGCTTCTGAAGTCGGATCAATCGTCGGAGGTAGATTCTGGCTTATTGCTGCTAGTCGTGAAAAATGTTTTAGATTACAATCTTTTGCACCCACTTTCTAGAGAATTATATGAGCAAGTAGGGGTAAGACTTTTTGGAAATAGCCCACAACAGGATACATTTAAGAAGGAGAACTGATTTCATTACTGGAGTTGCCGATCGTTAAGCTGTCTAGTTGACGAGTGGGAATGTGTTGGGCTTGTACTCTAGCGATCGCATCTCTATTCTCATTTTGCAATATAATTCTCCCATGCACACAAGAGATGAGAACTTCCCACTGAATATCGCTCAACTCTCCAACGAGTGAAATTTCAGGCCCGTCGGAAACGTCTAAATCTTGTTCCATCAAAAGATTCATTGCCACGCTTGATATAGCGAGATTAGCATCTTCTTCAGAAATGTTACTGCTGTCTAGTAAAAGAGTCATCTTGCTTTTGTCTGGATGAGTGACGATCGCCCCGATAACACTCGCTAAATCCTGAGATATTAATTCTTCCGATTGACTCCAATCTGGAAAAATAATCAGGTTTATATCTTTTAATTGCAGGTAGTTGCCTAGAGCATCTATATGATATTTTCGGATTAGTTCGTGGAATAAGACTCCCATTTGAGCAGAGTAAGCACGACTGTCCATAAATCGTGGTTTGCTCAGCATTTTTTGCTGGATGTACTCACTTTTTTCCTGGCGTAATTCTCGGTTTGTACCCAGTGCGATCGCCATCTGGATATAGGAATCTTCACTGCTGACAACTAAATCAGGCATTTCAAGTTCTTGTATAAGTGCTGCTCCCATCGAAGAACGGAAGCAAGTTCCCTGTATAGCTACTACAGGTAAACCAACTTCCAATGGGTCAATCACAGATGTTGTTCCTGAAAATGGATATGAATCCAGATATATCTCCGCTAGCTTTAAGTATTCCTTAATATCATCTCGATTTGGTATAGGATCTGGGTCTAAAATCAGTAACCTATCTAGCTCTACACCCTGCTGAGAAAAAGTTTTATTGAGATTTGTTTTAAATACTTCCTTCGGATAAGAGCTTGACCAATTTGGGCCAAAGGGGTAGAGAACTAAAACTGAATTGGGGACACCAGCTATTATTTTTGCCCAAGTATTACTCAACTCAGGAGTAATTTTAAACAGGTTAGCACCGCAGATAAAAACTACTGCTGATTCAGCTATCCCAAGGATTTCCCGACTTACTTTTATAGTAGCAGTATTTTGTTCAGACCCATAACTAAAGCAGTGAGCAGAGCCCTCAAGTTTTAACAACTTCTCCTGATAGTGTTGTTCTGCATCGTCAAACCAATCAGTCAACTTACCAGATATATAGTAATCCATATGACGTATACCTGTTGTGACAACTGAGGAAACGCTGGTAACTTGAACTCTGGCTAGTCGGTGCATTGAAAGTAAGCAAATTTGGTTGGTTTTGGCAGTAATATTTGTCGCAAAAAATAAAATATCCAGGTCGTCACTGCGAATAAAATTCACCTGATCCGTTAAATCATTCGGTAGGAGCTTAAAGGAATTAGCGCAGCTTTGACAATATTGCTCTAGTCGATGTCCCGTGTTACTAAGAGAATATAAGATAACTTCAAAATCTCTACTGAGATACTCATAAACTGGTAGAGATGCAAATGTTTCGGCTGCTGGCGTAAAATGTGACGCAAGGATACCTATTCGTTTTTTTCTGTACTTTTCAGATGAATCGAAAAACATATAATCAATCTCATGCCCGTTTATTTTCAGTACATACTCTAATATCTCTGCTCGCTTTACATAAATATTTTTCAAGTTTGATTCACTAAAATAAACAGGAATGAAATTAGCTAATTGTAAAAAACTCATAGCTACATTGTTCCAAAACAAGGAATCTTGATTGGCAAAAATAGATAAATGTATATAATCCACCCATTCTTGCATATAGTGATAGTAGCTATCTGCTTCTCCCAGTTCTTGAAAGTAGGGAAAATAATTCAGTATAAATTTTAAATAGTCGTTTATAAACCAATTGGGGATAGGAGTAAGGTTGTGTGATAATGGCAAATTATCAGCGCTACGATACAGCATCGCTGCTAACAGGTAATTGATCGCTTTTGGCTCATGCTGTCCTTTCCGAATCTGTGCTGATATAGACTCAATAAAAGTTTCTTCTTCCTGTGTAAATGTTTGATTCTTTACAATGCATTCAATAAGCGAGCGATGTGTTTTACCTAAATATCCTAGATAACTTTCTTCAAGTTTATCTGAGGCTAATTTTATCCATCGTTCAGCAATCTGTTTTCGATAGTGACCTATATTTTGGATTACATCTGGTTCATTTAATTTGGTTCTATGCTCCTCTAAATAATGATCAACTGTCAATAAAAATGGATCGATATATGCTGGTTTTTCTTCCACTACCCGGCTAAGTTCGACCTGATTTTGATTCTTGACTACAATTAATTCAGCTTTAACATGAATAACGTTTTGCGGCGATTCTTCATGTTCTAATCTGACAGCTTTAAATGCACCTTTAAATCCATATTTTCTACAAAGATCTATATAATTAGGAAAATCTATACAATAGTACAGAAAAGAATTAATATTCCAAAAGCTGACATGAGTAGGGTCTTGAAAAGCTCCTCGACCGTCAGTAGAAGGTACGAGAATGTCAACCTTTGCACCATCTTTACAAATTCTCCAGATTTCATTCATTGTATGAATTCTATCTACCAAGTGTTCTATAGTGTCGTAGGCTCTAAGTTCATCGACACTGTTATCTGGAAAGGGAAACCGCTGATTAAGATCTGCAACAATGTCTACTCCTAAACCAGGACATACATCTACTCCCACAAAATTATCAGGTTTGCGATCGCCACATCCGATATCTACACGCAACATATCACCTTTGTGCAAATCCTGTGGATTACCTTTGTTTACATTTGGATATACTACAATCATATTATCTAAGTATTCATCAGGCTGGATAATGGAAAATATTTGGGAAACATAGTCTCGTTTCAGTATGTTTTTTGGGAATGTTTCTTGTATTTTTTGTATACTTTGTTTTTCCTGAAACACTTTGATCAAAACTGAGCTAACCGTCTTTGCCATTTTTGACCAGGAAAATTTTTTGGCTTGCTCAACTCCGGCCGCTATCAAAGCTTCGCGTACTTCCGGCTTTTGAATGTCAACAAGTGCGATCGCCATTGCTTCAACATCATCATCCTTAACATATAAAGCTGCCTCTCCCGCCACTTCAGGTATAGAAGCATTGGGACAAGTAATAACTGGACACCCACAGGCCATTGCCTCTAAAATCGGCAAGCCAAAGCCTTCATACTGGGACGGATAAACCAGCGCAACAGCACCGGAAAAAGCTGCTTTTAACTCTTCATCGCTGAGAGGAAGCTTATGCACTGTACTCCCTGAAGTGTAAGGTTCAAATTCATCCTTTGTTAAAGCGCTGTGAAATGTGCAGACAATATCAAATTCTGGTTGATTGGGCAGTTGCGCGAAAGCTTGCAAGAATAATGGTGCATTTTTATGACCGCCCGCCGCACCCACCATTATAAAGTAAGGCTTTGAGAGATTATATTTAATCTTAAAATGCTCAATTTCCTCTTGGCTAGCTGGCGATAATTTTTGGGAAACTCCGCAATGAGCGACTGTTACTAACTCTGGGGCAATATCAGGAAAAAACTTTAATAAGTCTGATGCTGTATTGTGCGAAATCGTAATGTATGCAGATGCGTGGCGGATGCCGTAATGTTTCTCGCGCCACATGGGTTCATCAAGATTTGTCTCAAAGACTTCAGGGGTCATGTCATAGGCCATAAAGACGGAAGCTGTGGATAGTGGTGTTGTGTAGTAGGTTGAGACAAATAAGTCAGCTTTGAGTTCGTCGCAGACTTGCTGGAGCATTTCGCGATCGCTATCAGTCTTCTCATAGTCGTAAGCAGGAACCGGGCAATACGTAATCCCAGGAATTTTTGGTGCTGTTCCCGCACGATCGAGGACAATAATATGTTTGGCAAAATCCTGCGTCACCCACTCTTCTAAGAGCGATCGCCACACGCGAGCAATTCCCGTATTGTAAAGCTGAAAAAATACACCATCAACAATAATCCTTGGGGTCACTTTTGGCAGCACTTTTTGTCTTAACAACTCCTCTGGCTGAACGAACATCCATACATTATTATCTTGGTCTCGTCGTGCTATTGGTGCTACACCAAAAGACTCAGCCCTATCAATCATTGTTCCATCTTGCACCCATGACAAATAATCACCCAAACGCACAGGAAACTTAGTTTCTACTTGCAGCTTACTCCATTCTGCAACTGCATTTTTATAACCATAATATTGTTCTTTAAATCCTAGCTGTTCTAGCGTCGCGTAAGCAAAATGCTGGAAAACTAACCCCTTTCTTTCTGTATCTTCATGTAAAAAAGGGTTGACTTCTGCAACATCTCTCCATGCGCGATCGGATAAAGGTTCAGCTAATCTTGGAGGTTCGTGAGCTATCCAAACACATCCCGGTTTAAACCTCCAAGTTCGCAACCATTCCTGTGCAGGATTCTGAGCGTAACAATTCCGCGTACTAATAACCAGATTTTCTCCAACAAAATACCAGCACCAGTAGAAAGCTGCTGTTTTTTCTGGATGATTGATAAACATCTGCCGCGCAGTACAAATTTGTTCGGCTGTCCACAGTTCATCTGCATCCACCTGCCACAGCAAGCATTCCTCTTTAATATTTTCCAGCGGTGCATTTACCATTTCACGCTTTCCATCCCAAAAAATACCTTCTGGCTTGCGATAAACAGTAATATTTTTTGGATATAGTCGTGCTATTTCATCTATATAGTCTGATGTACCATCCTTGCTCCGACCCCGGCAATGAAGTTCATCAGTAATTTTTCCTCCCAAACTAAGCATCCAAGCAGTATCGTGTTTTTGATCCGCTACTCCCTCAATAATATGCCAATGCCATTTAAAAGGTAGTTGCTGCAAAACTTCTATATGGTAGCGGATGAAAGGTTCACCATTTAGGACTATTGTGAAAAAATGAATAGGCATATAATTTCGCAAAATTGGTTCACTATTCCAGGGGTCAAATGGAATTAATTTTTCCGCAGACAACAGCGGCCGAAAGAAAAATTTGCCTGTTTCGTTTAACATACAAGCTGCAAAGGAGAATGAGCTATTTGAAATTGCTACCAGGTCACATTGGCTCAATATGTAAAAATCCGGGTAAAACTCGGCTTCCGGTAACTCCAAACCTAAATCTTTTGCTGTGACGGGATTATACTCCTCAAAATCACTTAAAATTTTTTCCGGTTCATCGCTGGCAATAAATAGTATTGGTTCATCCAGGGTTTCCCATAAACCTTTTAGCCATTCTCTGTACCATTCGCTCGGTGCTATAAAAAAATCTTCGTAGCCGTAGTCTCCGCGCCGCAAATGTAAACCGACGATTGTTTTGCCGCGCGATCGCAAACAATCCAATGCCTCCTTCATTTTATTTTCTATTGCCGGCACAGGCTTGAACAGAGCTTTAAAATACTCCTTGTGTGGCGCATAATACTTTGTATTGTACTGAAAGTAACCCCAAAAATCCACATTTTTGAATATTTCTTTGGTCTTAGGTATGCGAGCTTCTAAAAGGTTATTAGTTTCTTCGCTTACTACAGGTAACTGCTGAGAAATTTGGTTCTCTTTGCAGCCAAAGAGAGCCTGACCAATCCAAGCTGGCGTCTCTACCTTCAAGTTATGTTCTTTTGCATATATTTTCAAGAAAGCATACTGAAATATTTGATTGGCAAACCGCCCGTTTCTACCAAGCGTTGACATTGTGACTGCGGGCTTTTTCACATAAAACGCATCACCCCAAGATGGATGGAACGGCGTTGTAGTTGCTACGCGATCGAAACCCCACAGCTCCAAAAACTCATCGATTTCGTCAATTAAAACACATCCTTCATACAGTTCGTTATAATTAACTTCTGTATTAATTGCCTCAATGTGTTTGAGAACATTGGTTGCTCCTTGCAAAGCTAACAGCTCTGCACCTTGAATATCAATGTTTAAGATATTAAAATCGGCTGGATTAACTTGAAGTTCTTCTAAAAGCATATCCAGAGTTCTCGACTCCACAACTACACGCTCAACTTCCTTTATTTGTGGATAAATCTTTTGATGCTCCTTCAATGGTAAGATAGAACTGCTTTGATCCATAGAAGTTACATACAATGTGCTTGTGCCATTGATATTGCTAATTGCACAATTCACCGCTAGCACGTCAGGAAAACCAGCCATATTCGTTTGTAAACGTTCAAATACAGCAGGATTGGCTTCAACAAATAGTACCCTTTGCACCCCCATTGCTCGGTATGTGGCAATTTCCTTGCCTTCGTGTGCCCCAATGTGAATAACGCCACGCGGTACAACAGAATCTTTTACGCAAAGCTGCTGCAAATCGAGCAGTTTTGGTGCTTCACTAAACATCAAAGCTGTGAACCTCTCGTTTACCGCTAAAAAGTTGCTATACTCGTAATTCTCATATTCTGGTGAAAACTCGGGTAAGGGTTGTAAAGCATTGGGCAGTATTTTAAAGATTGTGTAACGAAATTTTTGTAAATGTTCGAATACTTGTTTTAATGTGATTTTAGCATCGACAAATGTTCCGCCATACTCAAACTGAATATAATCTACTTTGCCTTTCTGCAAGAGGTTAGTTGCTCCGTGAAGAACTTCTAGTTCGCCCCCTTCTGTATCAATTCTTAAGAAATTAATTCGCTTTATCCCCCTTGTTTGGACATAATCATCAAGGGTGGCTGTTAAAACCTGAAATGGATGAGGCGACTGAATGTTATACTGTTTTTCGATTTCAAATCGGCGGTGAAATGTACTCCACCCTGAAGATTTTTCGTAATAATAAAATTCCCTGATTTCCTGTTGGTGTGCTATAGCCAAGTTGTTTAACACCAGTTGACCGCTTTTAATCGGTTCAGCCAGGTTTTGTAGAAGTGTTTGATATATTGGCGGTGCTGGCTCAAATAAATGGATTTGAACATCGGGGTATCTGTTTAATACTTGATTTGTCCAGCTACCTATGTTTGCGCCAATATCGAAAACCACATTACCGGAAGCAATAAAATTTTCGATAATTTTCAATTCATAGTTATTGATCGAATCTCCGTTATTAAAATTGTTAACAGACACGCCAGCGGTTTGATGATTTTCTTCCTGTTTGCCACTGTCTGTATTGCCTAAACTTGCGATCGAATCTTGGCAATACTGAATGATCAGTTCTTTTGCCCGGATCGGAACAGCAATAATTACATCATCAATAATTACAATATGCCTGCTGTTTTTTGCTGAATTCAACAAATTTAAGATAGCGCTAATATCTGGCCATTGTTGAGGTAAATGAGGCGGCGGTGGAGGAGATAAAAACAATCGGGCATCATCAATAAAAATAAAGTGTTCGCAGTCGGAGCGGTTGATGATTTCGATTTCTGCGAGCAAGGGACACTCATCGCTTTCCCCGTAAGTTAGTCCTCCGCTCCAATGAGCGTCAAACCAGAATAAACTAGGGCTTTCAAGCTGTGATACTGTATTTTGAAGCAGGTTTCTGCTATCGCCGTACAGAAAGTCTATGTTTTTGATATGACCGTATTTTTCGGTAACTTTTTGATAAATGTCTGGAGAATACTCAATTGTAAAAACTTGTTTAAATACTTGACTTGCCCAGTATGCTGTATAGCCTTGATAAGTTCCGGTTTCAATAAAATTATTTAGACCGTAAACTTCTTTCAGTTTGTATATAATTTCTGTCGGCGGTCCCATGCGTATTATGCCCATATTCAATCCTTTTATGAAACTAAGTCAGCCATTTGAATTATGAATAACCATTTAATTTAAAAGTTACCAATCTACTGAAATAACAATGAGTTACCGATCGCCCTTTCCATTACTTCTTCCCCTTCACCTGCCCCAACAATACCTTATAATCAGCTCTGTCAGGATTCAGCTTCACCAACTTCTCCAAAGGCTCGATCGCCCCCACCTTATCATCCATCTCCAACCGCACATCCGCCAACCCCTCCAGAGCCGTCTGATTCTCCGGTTCCCGCCGCAAAACGGTTACATATCCCCGTTCCTTAGCTGCCAGCAAAGACTCTTGGGAAACTGCTACCGGAGCCGATTTTTGCTGGTGCTGACTGCTTAAACCGCTGCTGAACAGACTTACAATACCAAAAATTGCCGAACCACCAAACGAAACCATTGACACTAACGCAAAAATCTGCTTTGTTCGTGAAGCGTAGCTATCCCGTAGGGAATCGCCCTTATTAACCCGACTATCACTAGACTTTTTCTGCGTACTTTCCATCGTCAATCCTTGGTCTAGAGGGTTTCCAGGCACTCACAAAGTACCTGTATCTAGAATGCCCAAGTTCGATCGCAAAACGATCAGTTTTAAAATTTGAGATTCGGTTAACACAAAAATTTAGATTTGTCAAGTATATTTAGCTGAGAATTAGAAGTGCGATCAACTCGGTGAAGTGCGATCGCACCTCTACCTCTTTAGCCATTATCCTGTGGTAATTCTCCAAAGTGCGATCGATAACGCGCTAGCAAAGATTCGAGTTCAGCAACACGTTGACTTTCCGTATCTGCACGTTGACGTTTTTTATCCAATTGTGCTTCTGCTTCTAAACGCTTCTGAATTAATACTTTTAGAGCAGAGGCTATTTCATCGACATTCAATAATTTCTCGACCTTATCTTCCCGATAAAACCCAATCAGTTTTTTGTCTACCACTAAACGTAGTTGCAACACTTCGCTGCGACTGTCTGTAATTAATTCGTAACTATCTCCACGCAGCCGATACCCCTGCAATTTTTCAGGAATCCATTCACCTTTCGGATCAAATAACCAGTATTCCTGAACTTCTAACTTTTCGTACAAGTCTTTTTTTTGATCTTGATCTTCCGACTTTGTACCCGGTGATGTCATTTCAAAAATCACTTTCGGCACTTGCCCTTCTTCCCAGATTTTATAATTATCTCGGCCACCAGGTTCTACATCAAAAATCACCATCACATCAGGTGCTACACGCAATTTTGGGAAACCTTGAGCGTAGTATAAAAATTGGTTTGCTAACACAGTAGCTCGACGACCTGCAAGGTATTGTTTTAATACTATTAAAGTGGTGAAGATTGCATAAACATGATCGTAAGTTTCTGCCACTGGTTCTCCATCAGCGCTAGGGTATACGATTTCAGAAGTTTTGAGGGTGGTAACGACTGCTGTCATGGTCGTGTTTCCTGTGAGTTATCAATAATGTATTATAAACTTTTTTGCTGCAACCAAGTAGGTTAATACAGCACTTTTCAGGTATGTAGGTACCAGCTTCTGTAGAGACACGGTAAAGCCCATTAGTGTCAACTTAACGTCAAATGTAGTCAGAGACTTCTGTTTGACTCTTAGATTTCGATCCCCCCTAGCCCCCCTTCTTAAGGGGGGGACAAGAATCTTTTCAAAGTCCCCCTTCTTAAGGGGGATGCGAGGGGGATCTAGACTTTGCCTAAAAGCGATATTTATCATGGATTTCAGGCTTAAGTTGACACCAATGGGTAATCCCGTGTCCCTACGGGGATATTGATAGTACCCATAAACCTGCAATCTATGGACTTCTCCTATGGCAATTTTCCAAACTGCTCTCGATAACGCGCTAGCAAAGATTCGAGTTCAGCAGCACGCTGACTTTCCGATTCTGCCCGTTGCTGTTCTGCTTCTGCCCGTTGACGTTCTACTTCTGCCCGTTGACGTTCTACTTTTAAAGCTGAAACCAATTCATCAAGAATCAATAATTTTTCTCCATTATCCTCCCGATAAAATGCAATTAGTTTTCCTTCTATTTCTAACCGCAATTGCAATACTTCACTGCGACTATCAGTAATCAGTTGATACCCCTCTACCCCCAGTCGATACCCACGCAATTTTTCAGAAATCCATTCACCTCTAGGGTCAAATAACCAGTATTCTTGAACTTCTATCCTTTCATACAAGTCTTTTTTAATGATTGTATCTTCCGACTTTGTGCCTGGTGATGTCATTTCAAAAATCACCTTCGGCACTTGTCCTTCTTCCCAGATTTTGTAATTATCTCTGCCACCTGGTTCTACATCAAAAATCACCATCACATCAGGTGCTACGCGGACTTTTGGGAAGCCTTGAGCGTAGTATAAAAATTGGTTTGCTAAAACAGTAGCTCGACGGTCTGCGAGGTATTGTTTTAAAACTGCTAAAGTGGTTAAGATTGCATAAACATGGTCATAAGTTTCGGCCACTGGTTCTCCATCAGCGCTAGGGTATACGAGTTCAGATTTTTTGAGGGTGGGAACGACTGTTGTCATGGTCGCGCTTCCTATTAGTTATAGGTCTATTATAAACTTTTTTGGTTATTTTGTAAGGTGCGTCGCTGTGAGATTGTTTATTGTTTTTGGGATTTTCGATGGCGACGCACCCTACAGCTACTGTTGGATGAGTTTTGAGAATTAGTATTAGATATCGATCGCACTTTTGAATTCTTTGATGGCCTCAACATGATTCGCAATATTCATACACCTCACAAACAAAGCCATATCAAGTTCTGGTAGCAATTCCGAACTAGCAATCTTTTCGTATCCTTCCTCTCTGAGAGCATACAGAGACAATTGGCTTTTTTCCCAAAACCAAACTTCACTGATTTTCAGGCGTTTGTAAGCCTCCAGTTTATCAATACCACCGCTAGTGACGACAACTTCGATCGCTAAATCTGGACGTTCCCTATCAGCACCCAATTCGTAAGATTTATCTGCTTCCCGCTTCACCATTCTCGATTCATTTTCTAAAGTCAAAGACTCCGTAGGGGTGAAATCAATTCCTGCCACCATCATGTAAAGTTCTAGCAGCGCACCAATTCGCCCCTTAGCTGTTTCGTGTTTTCTTCCAGGCATTTTCTGTATCTCCAGCACTCCATCTAAAAATGACAATCGAACACCTGGAATATCCAGCATCGACTCTAAAATCTTGAATTGTTCCCAGGTTAATCCTGGAAATAGCAAGGGTAGATCTAATTTTTCTTCTAATATTATTGTAGTCATGGCGAATTCGCTCCTTATTCATTCACAATTCCTGCTTCAAACACTTGTTGAGCAGTCAAGTTAAACTCTGGAAAAGCAGCCGATTCAATTATATCGTCTCCCCGGAACTGCATCAACTCATACTCCCCGTCAACCAATTGATACACTGCATCATCTTGGTCAAAGTAAGTTACATATCTCACTAACAAAGCAATGTCTAACTAGCGAAGGCACTGCTTCAAATTCCATCGGGATCGATGCCCTGACTTCTCAAGTATGCTGCAAGTCGATCGCCCCGCAAACGTTCCTGTTCCACCCGTTCCGCACCCCACAGCAACAAATTGCCATTCTCATCCCACCAGCGCAGCCAATAACCGCTTCTCTGGGATTTTTCGCCTTCCCAAACCCCCAGAAATAATCCCATTGATTCTATCCAGAATCTCTGATTAGCATCGGGTTCTTGCTGCTCGTACTCTCCAGAGAGCGAGAGTCGGTACACTTCCAATACTCCCGATTTAGGCTCAAAAATTACATAAACTGGTACTTGCAAAATTTGCTCGTAAAACCGCCACTTCCCATAAGGATATGTCGGCTTCATGGAATATTCAACCTCGTTAGTATCCGATGAAAATTCCATAACTACCGCCGGGAATTCCCCCTCGGCATTCGGAGTATAACTGCGGCGAATTTCTCCTGCGGCTGCGGGCAATACAGAGGGAATATATACCCAATCCGGTGCTTTTACTACTGTTTTGTCATTGACTTTGGCACAGAGTCCAAAGTTAGAAGCTATCAGCATTTCTGCTATGATAAATCCTGCTAGTTCCAAGGCTTCTCTGAGGGCGGCGGCTAAAAGTGGTTGGTCGATGTTTTCCACTGGATCGTCGGGTAATTTAAAGTCATCTGGTAACTTTTCCCAAGTTACAGCATATTTGGTCTTGATTGCGATCGGCTTTGATAATGTTTGTGTCATAGGTTTAGTTTGCTTGAAAAAATGTTTATTTTCTATTTTCAATGATACAATAATTCAAGGATTATTCTCAGAGCCAACAGATTCTATTTTTTTGGCAGTTTCCGATGGTACAACCGGGGATTTTGGTTTATTTTGTAAAATCAGAACGCTCGGTTTAGCAGATGGAACTACCACCGTTGCACTAGGATTAAAATTGGTATTCAATTGACTAGAAAGTGGAGCCAATGTTTGAGCTACTTTCACTTGCTGTTGCAATTGTTCCGTGGAACTGAACAAACCTCCTAATCCGTTCAACAACTTACGAATGTTATTACGAAAAGCTGGATCGCCTGTAATCTCATCTACATCGGCAGTGATTTTATGCACATTCTGAAGTGTAGCGCGTGCCGAATCTAAAGTTTGTTGTAATAACAGGAATGTTGCTGGATTATTCACATTGCCGGATAAATCTCGCAAGTTAGCAGCAGCTTGGGCCGCATTTGCTGATAAAACTTCCAAATTGTTCAGTAATTGTCCTTGGTTAATTCGATTAATAGTCGGAGTCAAACTGTTGACTGTTACACGCAATTCTTGACTGGCTTGATTGAGATTATTCAGAGTTGAGACTAAACTGGATCGGTTGGTTACTACTAGGGAATTCAGTTCGTTAGCTGTTAAAGTAATTTGATTAGCAGCTTTAGTCACTGAGTTAGCTGAATTTATCGCAGCGGCAGATACTGCTTTGGTCGAAGTGTCCGCCGTCTGTGCTACTTTAGACACATCGGCGGCCACTCCTGATAATTCTCCTTTCAGTGATTGATTTAAACTGCTCGCTTCTCCTTTTATTGACTGATTTAAGCTGCCAACTTCTCCTTTTATTGACTGATTAAAAGTTCCCAATTCTCCTTTGACTGATTGAGTTAAGTTGTTAACATCTCCTTTGACAGACTGACTTAAATTTTTAATTTCTCCTTTAGCAGAGATGGTCAAACTTGATAATTCTTGAGTTAATTTGGCAGCACCTTTGGCTGTATTAGATGTATTTTCAGTGAGGGCTTTGATATTATTAAATAGGGCGGGGTCTGTGTATAAATTGGCTAGGCGAACGGTGGAGCGAATTAGTTCATCGAGGCTGACTCCAGCTTGACCTTTTAAACGCGAGTTTTTGCAGATAATTGCATCCGGACATTCGGTACTCAAAGGATTGGCGCTAATGAAAGATTCGGGTAAAATTGAATTGGGTGTAATGTCGATCGATGCTTCTCCAATTAAACCAGATTTATTCGCTTCGATCGCCACATCGCGGGGAATGACTAAATTACCAGGGGAAATTTCCACGCTGACGTCTACTCCATTGGGGCCAGCTTTGAGGGTACTAATTTTACCGACACTAACCCCGCGATACCTGACTGGTGTGCCGATTTGCATCCCTTGGGCACTGGCAAATTCAACGACAAATTTATAGCTGCGGTTCCCTAGCTGTACTCCTCGCAGCCAGAGGACTAAGCCTCCAAATAAGCCGATTCCTACTAAAATTAAAAACCCGACAGAACCTTCTCTAACAGTTCGCGATCGCATAGGGCCTCCTTAGACATTGGTCATTGGTCATTAGTCATTAGTCATTAGTCATTAGTCATTGGTCATTAGTCATTGGTCATTAGTCATTAGTCATGATTTTTTGGGGATGACCCGATAGATTGTAGGTATGAGTTTAATTGAGGGGCTAAGTCATTAATAATTACTGTGAATATATTGACTTGTTCAACAGTTAAAAGGTTTCGAGTGTAAGCTCGTCTCAACCAGTGTTGAGTTTCATATAAAGAACCTCTAGCTATCTTGACAAAACGTCTATTGTCTTGATAGCTGCCTCGTCCGACTCCTTCTGCTATGTTAGCACCGACGCTATCGGCTGAACGGACAATTTGTTGGCCGATCGTATTTTTGGCAAATGGCTCCCAAGTGTTAACAGTTGTCCAAATTTCATCAGCTAGTCGTTCTGATAATTTATAAACTCGCAATTCCTGAAAACTTTTTGTTGCCATATTACCCTCGCTCCTAATAACTAATGACTGCTGACTAATGACTGCTGACTAATGACAATTGACTAATGACTAATAACTGCTGACTAATAACTGCTGACTAATGACTGCTGACTAATGACTAATGACTGCTGACAATTGACTAATGACTAATGACTAATGACTAATGACAATTGACTATCCAATGACTTGAATCGGCCCAGTAACGCTGCCACTAAAAAATTGTTGAATTAATAAATTATCTGTCGTCGCAATGTCGCTGACTTGGCCCTCCCACTGCACCTTACCTCGATACAGAAACACGATGCGATCGGCTGTGCGACGGATGGTACTGTCTTGGTGAGTGACGATCGCATAAGTGCTGCAAACACCCTGAGCCCTCTGCAAATCGCGGATTAAATCTTCAATTACCGTCGAAGCAATGGGATCTAACCCCGCCGTCGGTTCGTCGTACAACAAAACCTCTGGATTATCCCTAGCATTATCAGGATTAGCCATAATGGCACGGGCAAAACTGACCCGCTTTCGCATTCCCCCAGACAACTGGGCTGGATAGCGATCGCCAATTTTGGGCAAACCCACCATCTCCAATTTTTCCTCCACCAATTCCCGAATCCGGCGACGCGACAGCTTAGAATGCTGGTAAAGTAAAAAACCAACATTCTCTTCCACCGTCAGCGAATCAAACAAAGCCGCTTGCTGAAACACCATCCCAATCCCGATCGGATCGGTCACGTCGTCCACCCATCCTATCCTGCGCTGTCCCTGAACAAAAACCTCACCGGCATCTGGAACCAGCAAACCCGCAATTATCCGCAAAATCGTAGATTTTCCAGTCCCGGAAGGGCCAATAATTGCCAGGGCCTCTCCCCGATAAATCTTCAGATCGACTCCATCAAGGATTGGAGTTTGATTGAAGGACTTACTTATCCCCTTGAGTTCGATTAACGGCTCAGCCATAAGATGCGATTAAGATGTTATCATTCCCCAGTCATCAGTCTAGCTATTGACTCTCTCAGTCTTGACTAATGATTAATAACTTAAATTGACTGTCAGAATCAAAACTCTCTTGTATTCTAAATTTGTCAGGTTTAGCTGTTCCAATACCCTTAAGACTAATTAACCATGTCAATTAGTTCATTTCCCAAAGCCCTGCGTGTTTGGGCTAAAACGAGACAGGTTGTCACCAAATCCAGAAATCCTTACCCTTCCTCTTTGCGAAACGGGCGAGTTCACCAGTGGTTTAAGTGGTTATCCCCCGGACTGTTGGTGAAACGCTGGCTGCTGATCAGTGCTAGCGGTGTGGTACTTGCCAGTTTGGGTTTAGCAATCTGGACTGGGATGACTCCCATTTTCTTTTTGTTGCAATTGTTGAGAAATTTTTTGGCGTGGATTGCGGAAGTCGTTCCCAATTACATATCGGGTCCCCTAGTCATCGCCACCGGGATTTTGTTGATTCTGTGGGGACAAACCCGCAGTTTGAACTCAATTACTCAAGTGCTCATGCCCGAAGGAAACGAGGAATTGGTCGATCGACTCCTCAATCACCGCAGGTTGCACCGCGGACCGAAAATAGTCGCCCTCGGTGGCGGTACGGGTCTGTCCAATTTGCTGAGAGGATTGAAGGACTATAGTGCCAAAATCACTGCTATTGTCACCGTTGCCGATGACGGTGGGTCTTCGGGGCGGCTGCGGCGAGAAATTGGGGTGCTACCACCGGGTGATATTCGCAATTGTTTGGCTGCTTTGGCTGATGAGGAAAAGTTATTGACTGAGTTGTTTCAATATCGTTTTCGGGCCGGTGACGGTTTGGTTGGTCACAGTTTTGGGAATTTGTTTTTGACGGCGATGAGTGATATTGCTGGAGACTTGGAACAGGCGATCGCCGCTAGTTCTAAAGTTTTAGCCGTGAGGGGGGAAGTGCTGCCGGCTACTCTGAGCGATGTTTCTTTGTGGGCAGAACTGGCAGACGGCCGGAGAATCGAGGGGGAGTCCAGCATTACCAAAGCTAACGGGCAAATCCTCAAAATAGGCTGCACTCCTGCTAATCCTCCGGCTTTGCCGAGGGCTGTGGAAGGGCTTCAGGAAGCTGATTTTATGATTATTGGGCCAGGGAGTCTGTATACCAGTGTAATTCCGAATTTGTTGGTGCCGGAAATTGCTGAGGCGATCGCCAATAGTCAAGTTCCGCGCATTTATGTCTGCAATATTATGACTCAGCCGGGGGAAACTGATGGATATACGGTAGCGGATCATATTCGGGCGATCGACCGTGCTTGCGGCCGGCCACTATTTGATGCTGTAGTAGTTCAAGGAAAAGTCCCTTCTGCAAAGGCTTTGATCCGTTATTCTCAGGAGAATTCCTATCCTGTGGTACTCGATCGAGAAGCGGTAACGCAATTGGGGCGGCGAATTGTGATTGCGAATGTGATGGATGAAGATGAAAATACCGGTTTAATTCGTCACAATTCTCAGAGATTAGCTGGGATGTTGCTGCGTTGGTACAGTCGCGCCCAAAATATTTAAATTAATGACTAAAATCCTACTTTCTCTTCCCGATGCTGAAGCTACGCGCAAGTTGGGTGTAACATTAGGGCGATCGCTCCCCGCCGGCACTGTCATCTTATTAGAAGGAGATTTGGGCGCTGGAAAAACTACTTTAGTTCAAGGAATAGCTGAAGGTTTAGAAATTCAAGACTCCATTGAAAGTCCTACTTTTACCCTCATTAACGAGTATTTAACAGGGAGAATTCCTCTTTATCATTTAGACTTGTATCGCTTAGAAACAGAGGAAGTGGAGGCTTTGCATTTAGAAAGTTATTGGGACGGATTAGAAATGGATTTGGGAATTGTAGCGATTGAATGGGCGGAAAAATTGCCCTACAAACCAGATAATTATTTGCAAATTTGTTTAAATTATTGCGATAGTGGGCGACAAATTGAATTGATTGGTAATTGGCAATTACAGGATTTGCCATTATACAATCCTGATTCATTCCATCACCCGTAGGGGCGAAGCATTTGGGTGAAAAATCCTATATGATATGGGTAGGGTTTGCTGAATAATAGATCGCAAAGTAAGAGTAGGAGCGATCGATATATTCAAGCTCGATTTAATATAAGTCTTTTGTGTATTAATCCACTCCAATTATAATGGGAGATTATCTTCAACCCAAAAAGTTGAGATGGCAGACGATAAGTTCCCTGATGGTTGATACGTAGGAAAGGATGCCATCCCACACTTTTAATCAATTGATCAAGCCAATCAGCATACAATCCTCGATCGACAGTAAAGGAGCAAAACAACTACGAACATCCAACTCACGACGGTGAAGTCCTTTTTTGGCTGGGGCTTCCTGATACTACCTCCTTGTAAAAAACCTACACCTGTCAGCATAGGGGAGGGGGGATGGGGGAAGGGTAATGCGGCACTTGGGATCCAGCGTAGTCGAAGTATGGGGCCTAGGGCATTACCTATTACCAATTACCTATTACCAATTACCTATTACCAATTCTCGATATTATCTCAAATCCGCTAAATTTCAAATCGATTGACTTTCCAAACATCTTGATTTTGCTCTTTTTTGAGCCTAATCCAGCCTCGAACAGAGTTCATCAGAAATAAAGTCTCGCTATGGCGCAAATCTTCTAATGCGATCGACTCTTCTCGGATTTTTCCTTCTGCAATTAGTTGAGCCCTAAAAGTCCCTGGTAATAAACCACACTCCACAGGAGGTGTGATTAACCCTGTGGGAGTTTCGATCGCAATATTGGCGATCGTTGATTCAGTCATCTCTCCTTTTTCATTCCATAGCAACACATCCTGATATTCGGGTTGTGACTCCAAAGCTATTGTATAAGGTAAGCGGTAAGTTGTCTTATGGTACAAAAATGGGATTTGAGAATCCATCGGTTTCCTGGCAATTCCCACAGATGCACCAATTTTTAAGATACCACGCTCTAGGGTCTGAGCTTGTAATGTTAGTTTACCATCCCTAGATACTGTTAATCTTACTTTTTTTTCGATATTTCCCAAGGTGAGAGTTAATGATTGTAAGGAATTGTAGACTTGTGTTAATGATAGATTAAAATTAAAATATTCAGCCGATCGCTCTAATCTTTCAAGATGTCTATTTAGTAAAAAATAGCCCTGATTTGGTTCCCACAAAAGTGATTCCAATAATTCAAAATTTGGCAGTTTTTCAAGCATTTAGACCATCGTGAATAAGTTACTCAACCCATGTTGATTTTACTTGCGTTGAGACAGTTCTGCCATCGACCAAGTGAAACTGACCATCATCAAACGGGCTAGAGCCTTTAAACGGTCTTCACCATGACTCCCAAATACTTGGGACGCAGTTTTAGAGTTCACATTGACAGGCAATTCTTCCGCAGTTACTATTGATTGTTCCCAGTCCGCATCTGATGTTCCTAGTCCCAATGGAGGCTGATTCTGTTTGTGGCTCATTTTGACTCACTTCCTTGACTTATTCGATACCTAAGCCCTACTACAAATGCCAACTATGTGTATCCGGCATTTTGCCATATCATTTAATTTCAAAAAAATCACAATTTCCCAATTTCCATTATTTTATTTAGCTATACCAATCCTAAATCATTTGTGAATTTCTTACTCCCTCCCCGCGGCTTCGGGGAGGGTTGGGGTGGGGTAAAAAAATTACGACTCCTGCAAGGATTGCTATATGTGACTAAAATTACTAAAGTGTGATGATTACCTAATGGTAATATGCTCGAAAAGCTGGTATGCTAAAACCCTAGGAATACAATTCCCAGATAATTTTAGGCAACTTACGATCGAACTCAAACTCCGTCTCTCTAAATTAGTAAATTTAAGGTGTAGAACCAATGGCAATTTATGTCGATACCGCGATTATAACAGAAGCCCAGTTAGCCAGTCAGTGGGGATGGGTAGGGGGAATTACTACCAATCCTACACTTTTGGCAAAAAGCAATTTCTCTCCCGCAGTGACGCTACAAGAACTGGCACAAATCATTCCAGGGGAATTGTATTATCAGCTAACAGCATCTGATTTTGATGGGATGGTAGCAGAAGGAAAAGCAGCTTTTGAATTAATTGGACAGCAAACAGTCTTAAAAATTCCCGCCACAATCCCCGGTTTCCAAGCAGTAGCACACCTATCACCGGAAATTCCTTGCGCGGTTACAGCTATTTACAGCCCCTCCCAAGCGGTTGTGTCAGCAGAAGCTGGGGCAAAATATGCGATCGCCTATGTGAATCGCGCCACCAGACTTTTGGGAGACGGTTTTGCTTTAGTGCGGGACATGGCAAATGTCTTGAAAAAAACTAATACTGAAATTTTAGCAGCTAGCATTAAATCGCCGGAAGAAGCGGTGCAGACTTTATTAGCTGGTGCCCATCATTTGACATTGCCTTTGGATGTATTGCAAGCGATCGCCATTCATGAATTGTCACAGCAAACTGTGGATGAATTTGCCAAAAACGGGCGGGGAATTGTTTCGTAATCTCGTTCTAAGGAATTCGCCAAATCTTAATCGTGCGATCGGGACTAGCACTGACTAAGATTTTGCTATTTTTACTAATCGCAATAGAATTCACAAACTGACTGTGACCAGAAAGAGTGCTTCTTTCTTGTCCGGTCTTGACATCCCAAACTATAATATCCGCACCACCACTGATTAAAGAGCGGTTATCCGGGCTAAAAGCGATCGCCCTGACCCAACTTCCATGCCCTTCCAGCGTGCGAGTCCGTTTCCCATTTTGTGCGTTCCACAAACGGATAGTATTGTCACTGCTACCACTAGCCACAACTTGCCCATTGGGGCTAAAAGCCACCGCATTCACAGCCCGCCCATGACCGGCGAGAATTCTTCTGACATCTCCGCTTTTGACACTCCACAAACGTACAGTCTTGTCTTCGCTACCGCTAGCCAAAGTTTGACCGTCTGGGCTAAAGGCGATCGCATTTACTCCTCCCCCGTGACCAATCAAAGTCAACAACTTACTTCCCGTTCTGACATTCCACAACCGAACAGTTTTATCATCACTAGCACTAGCCATAGTCTGACCGTCTCGGCTGAAAGCGATCGCATTCACCCCGCGGCTGTGAGCGGGAATTGTCAGCATCCGCCGACCGTTTTTTAAATCCCACAAAATCACATTATTATCGTCGCCACCACTAGCTAAAATTTGACCATTGGGACTCACTGCCACAGCATTCACCGATTTTTTAGAATGCACTTGATTGAGCGTCCGCACCACCTCTCCCGTCGTCAGATTCCAAATTCTAATCGTGCCAAAACTGGCACTGACCAAAGTTTTACCATCCGCAGAAAGGGCGATGTTATTTACACTCCCGACATTATCCAAACTATTTTCCAAAAACTGACTGCTAGGCAAACTAGAAAGCAGCCACATGGGATTTGCCGGAAACACCTTATAACGCAGGGAACCGTAAATTTGAGACCCGCCCACAGCCACCAGTAAAACAGCAGCGCCAGCCAGCAACTTGTTTTTCCACTTAAACCGGTCTAGACCAGACTTGTTCAAGCCAGAGTTCAGCGGTCTGAGCTTTTTTCCCGAACTCTGCTTAGTCATCCCAGACACGCCAGGATTCGCCCGAATTTTAGTTTGACCAGTCGTCGGTAACTGAGTTGGCAACTCAGGCTCCCCCTCATCCAGATTAATTTCTTCCAAGCACTGTAAAACAACCTGTGGACTTTGAGGTCGATTTCCCGGAAAAGGCGCCATCAAATAGTCAATCACATTCGCCACAGCATCGGAAACTTGAGGAGCCCCTTTGCGCCACATCAATTTACCCGTGCGTGGATTCTCAGGAAAAGCCGTCGGTGGTTTCCCCGTCAGTAAATAAACAAAAGTGCGTCCCAGAGCAAAAAAATCTGACTGCGGAACGGCCTTACCATTGGTTTGTTCCGGCGGTGTGTAACCAGGAGAAACAATACCCGTCACATTTCCGCCCTGACCCACTTTGGCGAAATAAGTCGCCGACACTTCCCTAGCAGTCCCGAAGTCAATCAGCACCAACTGACCGTTTGGCTTGCACATAATATTGTGCGGCTTGATGTCCCTGTGAAAATAATTCAGTCGGTGAACCAAATCTAAAATTTCCGACAGTTGTTTCAACCAATTAACAGCCAGTTCTTGAGTAATCGGGCGACCCCGATGTTTCAGCCAGTCCTGCAAATTAGCACCGGCAATTTTCTCCATGATCAGACAGTGAAAAGACTCCGTGGTGTTAGCCGGGGAAAATATAAAATAACCGTCGCGGTCTACTTTCGGAATGCCCGGATGTCTCAGCCTGACCAATACGTCGGCTTCTTGCTTAAAAAGTTCTACAGCTTTGGGATGTTCTTTGAGGAGGACTTTGAGCACTTTTCGGGTGCCGTTGTCGTCCACTTCAAAAGTTTTACCAAAACCCCCGCCTCCGAGAGGGGCGACCAAGCGATATCTACCTTGCAACAAAAGTTCTGAACCGCAGTGAAGACACGCGGACTTACCAGCATTGGCAGGATCGGAGGGATTCGGGCATTTGGGATTGAGGCAATAACTCACAGAAGCCACATAACCCTAGTTGAGGTTGCTTTATCAATGTTTACTTTAACATCTTGATACTTTCAATTCAGATTTTCTCTGACATCTGGAGAGAATCCAAATATGACACACTCTTCAGAAATATCTTTGAGCATGGTATCTAAAATTGCGATCGCACAACGACAGCGCTTTGTGTTTGTTTTTGTTGAAGACACCGGCAAAAATTGAAGACTAGGCTTATTAATTAGGCACGCTTCTATTTGCTGGTAATTAACGCTGTCATGGTCAGTTGAGACCTGTGAACGGATCGCACTTACTCTTCCATTGTACGATCGCAACGACCACTTGCAAAGGAAGACGGAAAAACGAAGCTGGAAGAGAGAGAAGAGGGGCACAGAGGGAGAGGGGGAGAGAGGGAGAGGGGGAGAGGGACTCGGCGGTTTCATTCTCAAGAAAACGATGATTGTTTAGGGGTAGCGCCTTTCTTTGCCTACCCCCCCATGCTTGCTGAGAATAAAACAGCCCTGCCCCTTCCCCCCTCCTTTTGCATCTAGGCAAGTCCGTCAATTACCGGGTGAAAATAGAACGCTAGGGCTAAAACTGCATAAGCTGCCAGCAGCAAAGTACCTTCGAGCCAGTTAGACTTACCGTCAGAACTGATCGAATTAGCAATCAGCACCGCTACCATCACCGCTACAAGCTCAAACGGATTGAAGTCCAAGTCCATCGGTTTTCCCAGGATAAAACCGGCCAAAACCAACACCGGCGCAACAAACAGAGCAATTTGCAAACTGGAACCAACTGCCACAGAAACTGACAAATCCATTTTATTTTTCATCGCCACCGTGACTGCTGTAGCGTGTTCAGCCGCGTTACCAATAATCGGAACTAAAATCACCCCAGTAAACAATGCACTCAGTCCCAAACGGGCCGTTGCTTCTTCTAGAGTACCGACTAGCAGTTCGGACTCCGCAGCTACCATCAGGGTACACACCAACAGCACCCCAATCCACAGTGGTAGATTGACTTTGTGTTCGGGATTGTCTCCTGCTAAGTTGCTTTCGGCTAGTTCTTCCAATATTTCGATCTCCGCTACCCCAGCATCGTAGAGGTAGCTATGAGTTTTCATCGAAAACAGCAGAGTCAGCACGTAGACTACGATCAGGACTACAGCCACGGCGCTGGAAAGTTTTTGCATCGTCTCAGGATCGATACCTCTAGAGGTGACATCCACTGCTGTCGGCACCAAAATTGCAATTACGGCTAAATTCATCGCCGAAGCGTTCAATCTGGCGACTATCGGCTGAAATTCTTGTTCTTTGTAGCGCAAGCCACCCAGCAACATGGCAAGCCCCATGACTAGCAACAGGTTCCCAATAATCGAACCGGTAATACTAGCTTTCACGACATCGATGAGTCCGGCATTCAGGGCGACGATACCGATAATCAGTTCCGTGGCATTTCCAAAGGTAGCGTTAAGCAAACCACCCAAATTTGGGCCCAGGACGACGGCGATTTCTTCGGTGGCAGTACCCATCCACGCAGCCAGGGGGATGATGGCTAGGGCCGATGTGATGAAGATTGTGGAGGATTCCCATTCCAGGAAGTGTCCGGCAATGGAAATCGGGATAAATAGCAGTAGACTCGAAAGAATTGTTTTTGTGTTCAGCATTGAGATTTCTGAAAGGTTCCCAACACCAAATCATAGCTTGTGGATTTATGGAAAAAACGGGTTGGGACAGGGAATTTGGTGGTGAATTGCGATCGCCCGGAGTGTCCACTTGCTAATTAATGGATAACCAGGGCGTAAGTCAAGTGTTGTAATCTCAAGGCTCTACCTCTCTTACTTATTGGGAATTAGCTGTTCCTGTTTGGCCAGAGGAATCAGTTTTTCCATGGAAGAATTGAGATTGGTTTCGGGACTTTTAAAAACAAAAGCAAAACTTGCTAAAGCTCCCAGTAATCCACCCACTAAAGTAATTTTTTTGAAATCAATTAAATCCGCCCAAAAATCTTGCTGACTATGGAATCTGAATTCCGCAACTGTGGGCAATGGTAGGGAAAAATCTGTGTCAGGAATAGCACAGAGCGCCCCTTGTATTTCTGCTAACATTTCCCTAGCAGTTGCATAGCGATCGCGCGGGTGAAACCGAATGGCCTTATCCAAAATTGCTGCCAAACTATAACTAATATTGCCAGCCAAATGCCGCCAAACAAACTCTCCTGTTTCCGCATCTACTTCTAATTCTTGAGGAATTTTGCCAGTTAGTAAATAAATCGCTGTCAATCCCAAACTAAATAAATCACTAGCATAAATTGGTCGTCCGTTTGCCTGTTCCGATGCCATAAATCCAGGAGTACCTATCAAAATAGAACGGTAACTTTCCGCAGAGTTCTCCGCTGTAGCCATCGTTTCTTTCACCGCTCCAAAATCAATCAGCACTGGCTGTCCATCTCGCTTTCTCAACAAAATATTGTCAGGCTTAATATCCCTGTGAATAATGCCATGAGCGTGAATATAATCAAGAATTTCCAATACACTGATTAATATGGATTTTACAGTTCCCTCGCTGCACAGTCCTTGTTCTTGTATCTTACGCGCCAGATTTTCCCCGTCAATCCATTCTTGAACTAAATAAAATTGCCCAGACTCTTCAAAATAAGCGTAAAGTTGGGGAATTCGATATTTCCGTTCGTTGAGTAGTTCCAAAATGGCAGCTTCCCGTTTAAACCGCTGTTGAACTAAATGTAAAATTTGAGGATTTTTAGCAGTAGGCTTTAACTGCTTGAGCACACAGCAGCGAGCTGAAGGCATTTGAGTATCTTGGGCTAGAAAAGTTTCCCCAAAACCCCCAGTGCCGAGTTTGGCAATAATGCGATAGCGGTTGTTCAAAAGAGTTGGTTTCATATCCATTGGGTATTTTGAATGTCAAGTAGATGTTCAAGGAAGAAGGCAGATGCAACAATAGCAATACGACTTACATTCATAATATTTTGGCCCCGATCAGCCCAACTTGAGAATCAATGTTTTTTGTATGGGAGAAGGAAGAAGACCCTTTGACCCTTTGACTACGCTCAGGGGAACCGGAAAGAAGGGCAGGAACCGCTAATTAAGTGGATTTACTGATTGCATCCCAAAAACTTGGTAACAACGCGCTTTCAGACCAGTCTGGTGCCCATAACTATCTCAAAAATTATCCTAAAACCAAATACCCGACTGCACAGAAGCAGTCGGATATTTAAGGGTTCATTGAAAGGGGGGGTTCTGCTTTACTTCAAATCTAGCAATCCGCTAGTTTTCAGCTTAGGATTAAATCGAATTTCTTCCGTGACACCACGGGCTTTGAGTTGAGATAAAATTTCATTTTCTACTCGCCGCGCTACATTTTTCAACAATTTATCTTTGGCAAGTTCATCGATAATAATAGCTTCATAATTTGCTATTTCTTCGACTGTCATTACAGTTTTGGTATCGATGGGATCGTTCCACTTCCCAGCATCGACACCATTACCCGCAGGCTCCGAACCGTTTTCGGCAATCCAACTTTGTCGGATATTTTCTAGAATAGTGCGGTTTGGTCGATCGATTATTTGGACTTTCAGCCAGTAGCAGTTTTGGTGTTGGCGCACTAGATATTGTTTCAGGCTGAGGTAAATATCGCGAGAATATCCCACAAATTGGAGGACTTTATCGCTGTCGAAAATCGCGCAAACGCCTATTTTTCCATGTACAAATTCTGGTAATTTTCCCTCAGCATCGATGTAGGGAAAGAATTCTAAGCTAGCTAATGTGGGAATGTCTTCTGTCATTCTATTTGAGATTTTAGATGTAATATTTGATAGTTAAATCAGAGATTAACCAGGTTTTAGCTAATTGGTAAACTGTTTTTAGCTAAGTATTAAATACTCGATAAATGGCACAGAGGCGACTGGGCTTAAAGACTTTGGCTTGGAACATGAAATTAGGTGGCACATTCACGATCGCAAAATCGCTGTGATTGTGATACTTTTCAAACTCCGCAGGCATGCCCTTGGGAGTCTCGGTGCTGTAAGGGACTGGCTGAAAAAGTAAGTTGGTAAACTCAATGCGCGAGCAGTGCAATTGTTGTGCTACTTGTGTCTGGAAACTTTCAGCGGTTAATAAACTCAACAGTACAGCTTTAGCACTCGGTTCGAGGACAAAACTGCCGTCATAGCTTTCAATAATTTTGAGACCCATTTTTTTATACCTCCTGACTGGTGACTGACAGACTGATTTCTGATTTTGGATGTAGGATTTGGATGTAGGATTTTTGGTACAAGCTCTTGAGTTTAACCTAATCCCGATCGCAATCTACCACACGACTAAAAGGTTAATCCGCAACTATGCAGAAAATGAACGACGTATCATTCCCAGCCCTCAGAAGCTCGTCAAACCAGCGAGACTGGGTAGAAGTGGCAGAATACGCATCCATAGCCGGTTCAGCTATTGGCACGATTATCGCAGGATTGTCGGGGCAAATTATCTACGCTGCGGCTCCTTTAACCGCTGCACTGTCGCTGAATTTCCTCAATCGCCAACGCTTCGAGCAAAAAATGCAGCTAAAGGCAAATTCTGCGATCGCAGGCGTAGAATTGACAGTAAAGTCCCTCCAACAGCAAGTTCAGACACTTCCGGGAGACTCGAAGGAACTATATACCACCGTCTCTGACTTGCAGCAGCAACTTCGCAGTTTAGAATCCCACGCCATCCCTGATATACAGGCCATCCTGACTTCCCTGCAACAGCAAATGCAGGCGCATCCGGCTGACTCTGAGGAAATTGACACTATCCTCGGAGAGTTGCAGCAAAAACTCGTCGGTTTGGAAAATAGAGCCCTGACAGAATTAGATTGGGAAAATGTGAATGTCCGGTTTTTGTTGATGGACGAAAAGTTAACGCAAGTTAAAAATATGACAGCACAGTTGCAGCAGCGATCGGAGGAGGTAGACTTGAATCAAATCCAAAGTTCCCTGGGGCAATTGCAAGTTTTGCTCGATCGACCCACCATAGATGTAGCGACACTGCAAACCGAGATTCAGCAATTGCAAGAGCAAGTTTCCCAATTGCAGCGACAAAATCAACAAATTGTCAAGCCTTATTTGCAGCGCCTGACTCGCGCCGTGAAGCAGCTATCGGTAAAGTAGTGATACCAAATCCTCTCTTCATCGTCCTGTATTAAACTCTCTCTTCTCTTCCTTCGCGTCCTTAGCGCCTTCGCGGTTAAATCATTCCGATACAACCGGAATTGATATGAAAAGTTAAGTGTGAGTAAATTTTTGCCAAGCTTGCCAAAAAACATAAACCGATAAAAGTGCCAAGAGCGATCGAAAGGCTAAACTAACTAGACGATCGGACAATTTGGGCAAAAACCGAGTGCTAACCTGGGCCCCCAACAATCCACCAGCGCCCAGAATCAAACCCACATTCCACAAAACATTCCCACGCGCAGCGTGTCCCAAAGTCGCTGAAATTGCAGTGATGACAATTACGCCCAAACTCGTTTGAATAGCTGTTTTAATACTTTCTCCTAACAGCAAAATTTGCAGTGGCACCATAATCACACCCCCGCCTACACCGAACAACCCTGCTAATAAACCAGCCAAGCCACCAGTGGTAACTTTGGCCAAAGTTCGATTAAACAAAAGATGGGGATGATTCGGGATGCGGGAATCAGAAATCGGCAATGGGGAATTTTCCCCTTGTCCCGTTTGTCCTCCCATACCCTGTTGTCCCTCTGCCGACTTTTGGGACTCTTTCAGATATTTGCGAACTTGAATTAAATAAATATTCAGTAATAGCAACATCCCAAAAGCAATTAACAACAAGTAAGGGGGAAATATTCCCGCCAAATAAACACCGATTTGTGCTGTTATTACCGCGGGAAAACCAATTCCTGCTACCTGACTCAAACTGAAGTAACCCATGCGCCAATTCTGGAAACTGCCAGAAATAGCTGTAATTACGATGGAAAAACCGCTCGTAGCCACAGCTTCCACCGGTGCGTAGTTGAGAGCAACCAACAAAGGTACGAGCATCGTGCCACCGCCGATGCCCAAAAATCCTGCTAGAATTCCTGCCAAAAGTCCCGCCGCACCCAGAATCAATAATTCGCTGACAGTCATTAGTTAGTAGTTAGTAGTTAGTAGTTAGTAGTTATTTGTTATTTTTGATTCGCTTGGGGATGCTAATCACCAATAACTAATAACCAATAACATTTGTCAACGGTTAATGTTTAACAGTCAACTTACAACTTTTTAAGCATCATTAGTTGTGCCGTCAGGCATAATCGCCCGTCTTAAATCTGCATCCCGGAAGTTAGCTCGATTGAGGTTAGCATCAATCAAAACAGTTTCTACCAGTACCGCTCCGCTTAAATTAGACCAACAAAGTTGTGCGCGGTACAAATTAGCACCGCTCAAATTAGCTCCCCGGAGGCTAGACCAACTGATATTAGCGACTCTCAAATTAGCATTATTAAGATTAGCTTCGCTGAGATTAGCACCAATCATTTTTACTTCGCGCAAGTCTGCACCAGTCAGGTTGGCTCCGGTGAGAATTGCCCCGCTGAGAATTGCCTTTGTCAGATTAGCTCTTTCCAAAACCGACTCGCTGAGGATAGCATTTGTCAGGTTTACCGCTTTGAGAGTTGACCAACTCAAATTGGCTTTCATCAAATTAGTGCGGATCATGCTAGCGTCCGTTAAGTTGGCTGCAAACAAATTCGCTTCAGTAAAGTTGGCTTCGGTCAAATTAGCTTCCGTCAAGTTAGCCTTGCTCATGTTGACTTCCCTAGCCATTGAGCCACGCAGGTTCGCTCCAGTAAGGTTGGCACCACTCAGATTAGCGCGACTCAAATCAGTTCCAATCAGATTTGCTTCGCATAGGTTAGCTTCCGTCAAGTCCACCCCAGCCAGTTTCACCTCACGCAGATTGGCTCCGGTGAGGTTAGCACCTTTGAGATTCGCCTGCTGGAAATTGGCTCTGGTAAAGTTAGCCTCGCTGAGGTCTACCCCTTTGAGGTCAGCCCCCGCGAGGTTAATCTCTCGAAAAATTCTTTCTCCGGCCGCATATTGCCTCAGAATTAGATCGGCCTCCATGTGATTCGCCTCGCAATTTTTTGTTTCAAACGTTGGAGAGTGATGGGTCATACCATACACATCATCCCAGATAACCAGGGTATTCACCCTGTACACTGTAGTATCAGTATCGTTGACATACTCCCCCGGCTGAAGCACGGGGGATTCTAAGCTCAGACAGCGATTGCAGGCATAGCCTGTCTAACATAGCCTAACTTAACGGTTGATGCCCCACCAAGGAAAACAAGCAAGTTATTCTTAGCTGCATTCTCGTCTCTGTCGTTCACGCTATGACAGGACGGACATCGCCATTCTCTCGTATTCAAATCCAACTTTTTTAAGACCTGTCCACAATGATTGCAAGTCTTAGAGGATGGATACCACTGATCAATGAAGATCACCTGCTTATTTTTTTTTGGCAACCCATTCTATAATTTGGAGAAATTCGCCGAATGCAAGGTCTGAGATTTTACGTCCCCAAAGTCGTTGCATTCCTTCTCTCTGGAATTCCAATACTGATAAACGCGATGCCCAATCTTAATTCGATTGCCGCCTAAGAATTTGTAGCCAGCTTGCTTAAGAGTGAAGGATTTGTATCTGCGAACTTTCTTGAATCCGGGCGGTCTAACTCCTTTCTTGTGATGCTTAAAAAACAGTTTGTAGGCTGTCTCAATTCGTTGGCAGATATCCTGCACAGCTTGAGAGCCGACCGTTGGCCAGAACGCTTTACGCTTTCTGTAACTGTAAGAAAGGGATTCCCAATAAAAAAGGATATCCACAATTTCAGATAAATTGTCGCTCTGTTGAGTATTATAAAACTTTATTAAGTTTGTAAACGGGATTTAAACTTTTACCAAATCAGCTTTTAGGTAAGTGCCACCTCAAAATAAGTAGGTAATCGTCTTGCACCATGCAATCAAACTTGCAAGGTGGGTAGCGAGCATCAAACGACAAGATAGCTGAGGTCGATTTGAGAAGTAAAAATATGGCTCAGAATCACTGTCTGGCTAAGTCTATTAACGACGCATCTTGGTATCATTTTCGCATCTGGCTCGAATGCTTTTGAAAGGTATTTGAGAGTTTGAAACATTTCAAATGGTGGCACAAGGTAGTAGAAAGATTGACTCTAAATCAGCAAGAGGGATGATGAATTGGGCATTCTATTGAGTGTGCTATCTTGGGATTGTTTCGGAATGTGGGAGATTGTCCCAATTAATGAATGTAGGAGTATGTCACAATGCCTGAAAATTTGAGAAGCCAAGCTGTAACTGGAGGCGTACAGCGTGCGCCCAACCGGGCGATGCTGCGGGCTGTTGGTTTTGGTGATGGCGATTTCACTAAACCGATTGTGGGAATTGCTAACGGGTACAGTACGATTACACCCTGCAATATGGGATTGAACGAACTGGCTATGCGGGCGATTGCGGCGACAAAGGAAGCGGGCGCGATGCCACAGATGTTTGGTACGATTACTGTCAGCGACGGTATCTCGATGGGAACTGAAGGGATGAAATATTCTCTGGTGTCGAGAGATGTGATTGCTGATTCTATCGAAACTGCTTGCAATGGTCAAAGTATGGACGGTGTGCTGGCTGTGGGGGGTTGCGATAAGAATATGCCGGGGGCGATGATTGCGATCGCCCGCATGAATATTCCTGCTATTTTTGTCTACGGTGGCACCATTAAACCAGGACATTACAACGGACGGGATTTAACTGTGGTCAGCGCTTTTGAAGCTGTCGGTCAATTCAGCGCCGGCAAGATTGACCAAACAGAACTCACCGCAGTAGAACAAAAAGCTTGTCCGGGTGCTGGTTCTTGTGGTGGAATGTTCACAGCAAATACCATGTCGAGCGCCTTTGAGGCGATGGGGATGAGTTTGCCTTATTCTTCGACAATGGCTGCTGAGGATGCTGAAAAGGCTGACAGCGCGGCAGAATCTGCCAAAGTTTTAGTGGAGGCGGTACGCAAACAGTTGCTACCTAGCCAAATTTTGACTCGTAAAGCCTTTGAAAATGCGATCGCGGTCATCATGGCAGTAGGCGGTTCAACCAATGCTGTGCTCCATTTATTAGCTATTTCCAATGCGATCGGTGTGGAACTATCCCTGGACGATTTTGAAACAATTCGAGCCAAAGTACCAGTGCTGTGCGACCTCAAACCCAGCGGTAAATATGTAGCGACAGATTTGCACAAAGCCGGCGGCATTCCCCAAGTAATGAAAATGCTGCTAGAAAAAGGTTTACTCCACCCAGATGCGCTCACAATCACAGGAAAAACAGTTGCCGAAGTATTAGCAAATATTCCTGCGGAACCTCGCACCGACCAAGATGTGATTCGTCCTTGGAACAATCCACTTTACGCTCAAGGACACCTGGCAATTCTCAAAGGAAATTTGGCAACAGAGGGAGCCGTTGCTAAAATTACCGGAGTCAAGAAACCGACAATTACCGGCCCGGCGCGAGTATTTGAATCTGAAGAAAATTGTCTGGATGCTATTTTGGCAGGCAAGATTCAAGCGGGAGATGTGATTGTCATCCGCTACGAAGGGCCAAAAGGCGGGCCTGGAATGCGGGAAATGCTAGCACCAACTTCTGCAATTATTGGCGCTGGTTTGGGTGATTCCGTAGGGTTAATTACGGACGGCCGTTTTTCTGGCGGGACTTACGGCATGGTTGTCGGTCACGTTGCACCGGAAGCACAAGTTGGTGGCACAATTGCTCTGGTAAAAGAAGGCGATTCGATTACTATTGATGCTCAAAATCGCTTGTTGCAACTCAATGTTTCTGAGGCCGAATTGGAGCAACGACGGACTGCTTGGCAAGCTCCTGGGCCGCGTTATACCAGGGGAGTTTTGGCTAAATACGCTAAGTTGGTTTCTTCTAGCAGTATTGGTGCTGTTACTGATTTAGGTTTGGGTTAAATAAGGAATAGGGAATAGGGAATAGGGAATAGGGAATAGGGAATAGGGAATAGGGAATAGGGAATAGGGAATAGGGAATAGGGAATAGGGAATAGGGAATAGGGAATAGGGAATAGGGAATAGGGAAGAAAGTCCTTCGACTTCACAATGCCCAATTCACAATGCCGAATTCCCAATTTCCCATTCCCGCATTCCCATTGGTGTCAACTTAAGGCCAAACCCTGTCACAGACTACTGTTTGACGATTAAGGCCAGATCCCCCCTAACCCCCCTTAAGAAGGGGGGGACAGGAGTCCGATCAAAGTCCCCCTTCCCCCATCCCCCCTTGGGGGGGGCAGGGGGGGGTGGGGGGGCTAGGGGGGGGTGGGGATTTAGGGGGATCTAGACTCAGGTAAAAACCAGATTTCTCAAGGCTTTCAGGCTTAAGTTGACACCTATGCCCCATTCCCTATTGGCAAATTAACTGCGCTGAGTTAAGAAGCGACTAGCCATGGAAATTGTGTCTGTAATATCTACATCGCCGTCTCCATCTGCATCTAAAAACGCATTCAAAACTGAATTTCCCCCAGGGGCAGGATTCTGGGTGTTGCTGCCGGTTTGCAGCAAGTTGAGCACTAGGGGTACTAAAACCGGTATCATCGCTTGGACTGTGGCGTTATTCAAGCCGGTTCTTTGAGCGATATCCTGAACTATTTGGGTTAACTGGTTGTTTCCGAATAAACTCTGTACTGCTTGCGGATTGGGATTTGTGCCGCTAAATTGGTTGACAACTTGCTGTGCTTGTGCATCTCCAGATTGCGATCGCACGTCTTGTAAAGCCGATCGCACGTAGCCGCCTAAAACCGACATCGCTAACTGAGTTGTGCCCGCATCGACGCCCTGGTTGCCGCTCAACTGTTCTACTGCATTCAGAATACCGCCCAACTGATTGGGACTTGCTTGTTGGTTGGGATTGTCGATCGCACTTAAAATTTGGTCAAATAGTCCCATAATTTTGGCTCCTTACTATGATTACTCAACTATAGAAAATAAAATGTAAAAATCAAAGCATCAAGCTTTTTATTGGTCGCTCTCCCTCATGTCTTTGCCACGTCTGTTAACATTAATCGCGACTATCTGCCTCACCCTGGGGCTGGTTATTGGGCTGGTCAGTTCCTTAACTGGACTTTATACTCAAGTTGCGTGGTCTGCGTCTCCCCTGCTGGCTAATTTGCTGATTTTGGCGATCGTGGTACTTTTGGGTACGCTAATATTTGCGATTGTTTATTACTTGAATCTGCTAAAAATTCCTCAAAAAACTAAGGGAAAACGGGTGATTAAGCCCAAGGTTCCGGTGATAAAAAGTGAAGCTGCTACAGAAAATTTGAAAGCGATTCGGCAACAAGTCGATCGCATTCAAGATGAAGTAGCACGGCAAGCTTTGCTGTTAAAAGCGCGAGAAATAGAAGCTAGTATGGCTCGTGGTAGCATTCGGATAGTCGTGTTCGGTACTGGTTCTGCGGGCAAAACTTCTGCCGTGAATGCCCTGGTGGGAAGGATGGCGGGACAGGTAGGCGCGCCGATGGGAACTACGGAAGTTGAAGCAACTTACACTCTCAAATTGAAAGGGATCGATCGAGAATTAGCAATTACTGATACCCCAGGCATCTTAGAAGCGGGAGTAGCGGGCACCTACAGGGAGGAGTTAGCAAGACAGTTGGCGGCGAGGGCTGATTTGATCTTATTTGTATTGGATGGCGATTTGCGAAAATCTGAATATGAACCGCTGCGTAATTTGGCGGAAATTGGCAAAAGGTCGATCGTAGTTTTTAATAAAATAGACCTTTATCTCGACAGCGACAGAGATGAAATTCTCTCTCGACTCCGGGAACGAGTTAAGGGTTTGGTAGCGGCAATGGATGTGGTAGAAATTAGCGCTAATCCTCAACCAGTCAGGCTGGAAAACGGCACAATTTTTCAGCCCGACCCGGATATTATGCCATTAATTCGGCGCGTTGCTGCGATTTTGCGAGCGGAAGGAGAAGATTTAATTGCTGATAATATTTTGTTGCAATCTCAGCACTTGGGAGACCAAGCTCGCAAGTTAATTGATGCTCAAAGGCGCAGGCAAGCTGATAAGGTAGTGGAGCGATTTCAGTGGATTGGGGCCGGAGTCATTGCAGTAACGCCTTTGCCAGTGGTAGATTTACTAGCAACAGCAGCAGTTAACGCTCAAATGGTAGTAGAAATTAGCAAGATTTATGGTTGTGAATTAAATATCGAGCGTGCTAAAGAATTGGCATTTTCTCTGGCAAAAACCTTAGCTAGTTTGGGGATAGTTGAAGGTGTAATTCAAATAGTGTCAAGGGCACTTCAGTTAAGTGTAGCTGGGTTTGTACTTGGCAAGGCTATTCAAGCAGTTAGTGCGGCTTATTTAACTAGAATTGCGGGTAAAAGTTTTATTGAATATTTTCGACATGACCAAGATTGGGGTGACGGTGGGATTGCGGAAGTAGTGCAAAGGCAGTTTCAATTAAATCGGAAAGATGAGTTTGTGAAGGCTTTTGTTAAAGATGCGATCGCCCGCGTCGTCGAACCTTTGAATATTTATCAAAAGTCTGAGGAATCAGAATTAGAAATAGTACCAGAATTAGAATCAAAAATAGAACCGGAACCCTTGCATCATTCGCAGGAATATGAAGATTGGGAAACTTACAGTAACAAACAAAAGGATGAGTGGTAATTGGGCATTGGTAGTTGGGTATGGGGCATGGGCATTGGTGTCAACTTAACGTTAAACCCAGTCAGAGACTGCTGTTTGACTATTAAGGCCAGATCCCCCCTAGCCCCCCTTAAGAAGGGGGGGACAGGAGTCTTCTCTTTCGTCCCCCTTCCCCCCAAGGGGGGGTGGGGATTTAGGGGGATCTAGACTTGGCGTAAAACCCAGATTTCTCAAGGGTCTCAGGCTTAAGTTGACACTAATGGGGCATGGGGAACCCCCCCTGACCCCCCCACCCCCCCCTTGGGGGGATGGGGGAAGGGCATGGGGCATGGGGCACAGGAAGTTTTTTCCCTGAGCGAAGTCGAAGGGTCTTCTTCCTTCTTCCTAAATTTCCCCCCTTGGGGGGGCTGGGGGGGTGACTTCTTGCTTCTTGCTTCTTGCTTCTTGCTTCTTGCTTCTTGCTTCTTGCTTCTTGCTTCTTGCTTCTTGCTTCTTGCTTCTTGCTTCTTGCTTCTTGCTTCTTGCTTCTTGCTTCTTGCTTCTTGCTTCTTGCTTCTTCCTTTCTTAGGCGATCGCATCGAACACAATTTTGATAAGATTTAAAGTTTACAACAAAAATTAGTATTGTTTGGCGGGGGAAAAACATGAGCGATCGACCAATCATTCTGGGTATTGTCGGAGACAGCGCAGCAGGCAAAACCACCCTGACCAAGGGAATTGCACAAGTATTGGGACCAGAAAATGTCACCATTATTTGTACGGATGACTATCACCGCTACGACAGGACGCAGCGGGCACAAATAGGGCTCACAGCATTGCATCCTGACTGCAATTACCTCGACATCATGCAACAGCACCTAAGTCTGTTACGTACCGGTCAAGCTATTCTCAAACCCATTTATAATCACAGCACAGGTACATTTGACCCCCCGGAATACATCAAGCCCAGCAAATTTGTGATAGTGGAAGGTTTGCTGGGTTATTCAACTCGTGCAATCCGCGATTCCTATGATGTAAAAGTGTATCTTGCTCCCCCAGAAGAACTGCGAACTCAGTGGAAAGTTAAGCGCGATATTATGAAGCGTGGCTATACTGAAGAACAGGTACTCGCGGAAATGAAAAAGCGGGAAAATGATTCCGAAGACTTTATTCGTCCCCAACGCAAGTTTGCTGATGTTGTCGTTACTTTTTACTTACCAGAAGAGGACAATGAAGTAAATTTGAGCGTCCGTTTAGTGCTGAGACCGACCATTCCTCACCCAGATTTCACTGAGATTTTAAGCCAAGGTAGTGATAATTTTAAACCCGCCATTCGCTTAGAGCTCGATCGGGATATGGGCAAACCCGTTGATGTCTTGGAAATAGACTCCCACGCTACTAGCGAACAGGTACACGAACTGGAAAAGATTTTGTGTAATGAAATGCCACATTTACGAGGCTTTTGCTCGACCGAAGGCAATTCTGAAATTGGTAAACTTGTGGGTACAACTGGCGAAGTTTTGCAAAGTTACCCGTTAGCTTTGACTCAACTTTTGATTGCTTATCACATGATTAAAGCAATTCATTTATATTAGTTGTTAGTTATTTGCGGTGCCCTGAGCGTAGTCGAAGGGTTATTGGTTATTTGTTATTAGTGGTTATTGATTTTGTTGTTTCTAGTCAGTGGTTCCAATTCCCATTGCCAATTATAACAACTGCCAATGCTCTTGATGCGCTTTCCTAATGGCTCCGTCTTCACAAATAACAAATAACCAATAACAAATAACCAATAACAAATAACCAATAAAAAATAACCCATAACCAATGACTACCCTAGCCAAGTAGGGTTAGCAGTCGCTAATTGCTGAATTTCCACTGATACTGGCAACTGACTTTGGGGTGCGGGAACCATTTCGCCTCGGAAGTCCAGGAGAGTGACGAGCAGCAAATAGCCCAGTGCTAATACTATAGAAAACACTCCGGTGATAATAGCAATAATTTTTGAACGTTCCATATTCAGTAATAATTACGTAAAGCTACTATTAGCTTAACATTAAAAAGAGGAATTATTACAGGAATTATGCAATATAATATAATCAGGTGCTACTTATTTATATGACGAAAATGGAACCTCTTATAGATGCGCCAAATCCCATCGAGATGCCCGTCGCAGCCCCTGTGGTGGAAACATTTAATCTGGGGAAGTTCTACCGTACCGGCTTCTGGATGAACCAAAAAATTGAATCGCTGAAAAATTGTACTCTGACTATCTCTGAGGGCGAAACTTTCGGGCTGTTAGGACAAAATGGGGCGGGGAAAACTACCCTGCTGAAAACTTTGCTGGGTATAGTGCGGCCTACTTCTGGTAGGGGGCTGTTGTTGGGGAGGCCTTTGGGCGATCGCGCTGTGAAGCAACGAGTTGGCTATTTGCCAGAAAATCCCTATTTTTATGATTATCTCACGGGCTGGGAATTTATGCAATTTGCAGCGGGTTTGTTTCAAATTCCGCCGTCGATTCAGCGACAGCGAATTCCGCATTTGCTAGACTTAGTTGGGCTAGCTCAATCGGCGGCAATCAAAAAGCAATTGCGGCAGTATTCTAAGGGTATGCTGCAACGAATTGGCATGGCTCAAGCTTTGATTAATAATCCAGAGGTGGTATTTTTAGATGAGCCGATGTCGGGTTTAGATCCGATGGGACGCTATCAGATGCGGGAGATCATTTTATCGCTCAAAAGTCAAGGAAAAACGATTTTCTTTAATTCTCATATACTTTCAGATGTGGAGAAGATTTGCGATCGCGTGGGAATTTTGGCCAGAGGTGAGTTAATCTGTATTGGGGCGATCGATGAACTATTGGGTAATACTAAAACTTACCGGGTTGAAGGTAGGGGAGGCCATTTGAATATTCTGAAAAAATGGATACCGGATCTGGAAGTTGATAATGATGTGTGGTACGGTCATTTGCAGGGCGATACGAAGCAGTTTATGTCTAGTCTGAGTGCTACGGGAGGGCAGTTGATTGGCATGAATTTGGCTAAGCCTAGTTTGGAAGAGTTTTTTATGCAGCAACTGGAAGAAAGAGGGATTTATTCGAGTAGTTGAAGTTGATAAAGTCGATGGTTGAAAATATGTTGTTGAAACCAAGAAAACCCGGCGGTTGAAACCGCGTCTACACAAACAATGTCCGCCTGCGCGGACTAGATAAACGGGCTATGGGGCCCGTTTGATTGGGGCAAGACTTCGATCGCAATTGTTCCAGTAATGCGATCGGGATTTATTTGACTCATATCAACCTCGCTACTCTATCAAGAAAAATTGCTAAATTGTATCAGGGTCAATATTTAATTCTCGCAGTTTTGCCGCTAGGCGATCGGCACGTTGTGTCTGTTGTTCGGCACGTTGAGTCTCTGTTTGAGCCACCTCTTCCGGGCTGGGAATCAGTTCTCCTGCTGTTGTGAACAAACGCAATTTTTGGTCATGTATTCCCAGATATAAATCTAGTTGTTGACTGAATAAATGTCCTTGGGACTTTGGTTCCAGCGGTTGGTATTCACCATCGACTAAATGAAACCCAGCCAATTCTAAAGTATACGGATTGAACCAGAAATAATCATGGGTGCGAAACGTATTTTGATAAAGTAGTTTCTTGAAACCTTTATCAATTGCCGCTGTTGTTGGCGACAGAATTTCGACAATTACATTAGGATATTTGCCATCTTCTTCCCAAACAGCCCAACTTTTACGAGCTTTTCGTTCTGTTCCCAAAACTACAAAAAAGTCTGGTCCTCGACACAATTCAGATTTAAGCTGGCGGGGACTGTAGTAGATGGTAAGATTGCCAACAGCATAGAAGTCATTTCTATCTTGCCACAGCCATTCTAAGCATTGCAGCAATAGGATTATTTGTCGGAGATGAAGTTCGGTTTCCACAGGAGGTTCGTCACTATATAAGTCACCTGGGGGAAAGATAACATTTTGTGGGATGTCTTGGGAAGGGGGTAGTTCTTGAACTGCTGTCATGACTCTTGGGTAGGGGTTAAGAGGCTTGGTATTTATTTTAGCGTTGGAGTGCGATCGCTCTCGATCATTTTAACATTATAATGTCAAGCCGACAGTCTTTTTTGTTTGTATCGAAGTTTAGATCCCCCCTAACCCCCCTTAAGAAGGGGGGGACAAGAGTATTTCTCTTTCGTCCCCCTCTTCTTACCTTAATAAGGGGGGGACAAGAGTATTTCTCTTTCGTCCCCCTTCTTAAGGGGGATTTAGGGGGATCTAGACTTCGCATAAAAGCGACATTTATTGTGGGTTTCAGTCTTAATTTGTCACCAATGCCCTATTCCCAATTCCCAATTATATAAAATCCTCTCTTCTCTTCCTTCTCTTCCTTCGCGTCCTTCGCGCCTTCGCGGTTAAATCATTCCTATACAACCGGAGTTGATATTATTTCCGTGCTTCCGTTAACAATTGCAACTCTAAATTTCCACATACCAACTCTGCACAATTCCACTGCCGCAAATGCTCACAAACTTCAGAAATAATTGCATTTGCTGCATCTAAATTTCCCGCCTGACGCGCGTGATAGTGCGCTCTGACTAATGGCTTAATGTCCTCGATATCTTGCCATTCCGATTTTGGTTTGAGGGGAATACTGATATAATAATTATAGGCTTGGCTGTGGGCGGTACGCAGATTGTCAGGATTTTGACTTAGCAGATACTCACCCTTTTCTCGAACTAGGGGATGCAACTGATAGGATTTGAGGTGGCGATCGTAATATAGCAATTGCCGGCGCTTGAGTGCCTGAATAATGTTTTCTTTGAGTTCATATTTGCTAACTTCTGGCATTTGCGCGCTAATTCCGGCAAAAGATAGGGGATATTCTGAGGTTTGATAGACAGAAATTCGGCTGAGACAAGTTTGTTCGCCGTCGCCCAGACGCGCTATCATTTCATCAATTAATCTCTCAATATCTCGAATCAGCAACCAGTCTCTCTGGTGTAAAAAATTCCCGACATTTCCTTGAAACTCGGTATCATCTCGAATCAAGGCTGCTACGAGTTGTAATGCTTTGGGATGTCCTGAATAGCGATCGCCCATTTCCGCTAATTCCTCTGCATTTGCAGTCAGATCAAAAGATTGCAATAGGGAAATTGCCGCATCTCGATCCAATCCGTTGAGCTGGATTTCGCGGGTGACAGTTGGCGGCAATTCGGCTAAGCTTTCGCGACTGGTAAATATAATTTTGCTTTGATGTTCTGTTTCTAATAGTTGTTTGAATAACCAAGCATATTCTGCACAATCTTCGGCGAAATAACCGGCGGCTTTGGCTTCTCCTGCTTTCAAAAGTGTGTCGGCGCGATCGAATACAATTAAGCAAGGTTTTTCTCTGAGGATTTTTATCAGATTTTCGGTTTTTTTGAAGTAGTCATTTTGAGGGTTGACGGCTGTGGTAATGTCGCCGTTGGAGAGGGTGAATAGCAGGGAGTCAATTGTGCGATCGCAGGGGGGTGCTTTGCCTGTTGCGGATTGCAATGATTGCCAAGCGGCGCTGGTGAAGGGGGTATTTTCGGTGTGGAGTTGGCGAATTAGTTGGCTGATGAGGGTGGTTTTTCCGATTCCGGGTAATCCGACAATTGAGATGGCGATGGGAACCCCCCCCAGCCCCCCCTTGGTAAGGGGGGGAGCAAGAGTGGGCGATTCGTTGGTAAGGGGGGGAGGAGTGATTAGGGTTTTTAAGGTGTCGATTTCTTTTGTGCGCTGTACCCAATTCCTGACGGGGGGTAAGTTTTCTGGGAGGGGGAAAGTGCGATCGGTTTGGTTGTCTAGGGGGATATCTGCGATCGCGGCAGCTAAAAGTAATTCTGTTTGCTTGATATCATTGCGCTCAATAATATCTTCCCAGTTATTGATTCCTACAGCTTTGCAAATATCGATAAATGTTTCGCGTCGAATTCGGTTTTGCGCCCAAAATCTCCTTAAAGTGGCTTTTGAAGTTAGAGCGACTTTGCACCAGGTATCCTCACTTTTATTCCATCCGAGATTGCGTCTTACCATGTCAATGATTTTTAGCCCTTCTTCAGATGCTCTGAGCAATCCTGCCATTAGTAGTCCTCTACGGAAACTCTGCCTTAGTAAAGAATGTTACACGATTTGGTGAGCCGAGAAGTGAGCCAAATGAGCCAAATGAGCTAAATGAGCCTTTTTTGCTGAGCCAAATGGTGAGCCGTTTTGCCCTATGCAGGTTCAGGATTCTGGAGTATTGTGAAGTGATGTGTCTGGTTGTCAGCTACGTTTGACGGTAAATCTGGCGGGCGATCGGGCATACAGCTTATCTGCTGTTGGGACTAATGTAAAGTTTTGTTACAAAAACAGGGCGATCGGCATAAAAAGCAGATGAACGTCCTGATAAGTATTTAGGAAAGCTTGCTAGGCGGGCTTTGCTGGTTTTGACGCAACTATATTTTTGAGGAGATGGGATTATGGTTAATGTGAATTTCAATGTATGGGGTAAGGAGAGAATAATTGAATCTACTCCTAGCACGCTGGGAGCAGATAGTTCCGCATTAAGGTTTGCTAATCCAGTTGGGCTCCTTGATATCGAGGAGCCATATGGAACAAATCCTGATGAAAATACCTATGTAATCATTCATGGATATCTGAACCAGGGTGGTAATATTGACACAGGTGGTAATCTGAATAATCAATTTGAACCTCAAGACTGGATGTCAGAAAGGGCTAAGGCTCTTCGAGAAAAAGATCCTAATGCTAATATTATTCTAGTAGACTGGGAGGATGGTGCTATACCACAAGCAGGCATTCCACTACTTCCAAACCGACCTACGATTCCTTTACCTAATACTTATAATCAAGCAGCCATTAACACAAGAGAAGTGGGAGATCAACTTGCTCAGTATCTGAAAGTACGGAATCTTGACTCAAACAAAATAGAGCTTATGGGTCACAGTTTAGGCGCTCATGTATCAGGTTTTGCCGGCGCTAAATATAAAGAACTCACAGCCAAGGAACTAAATCGCATCACTGGTTTAGACCCAGCAGGGCCTAATTTTGAAACTAGAGACACAGGGAAGTTTACACCAGTGATATCGCGAGGTGCTTTTACACGGCTCCCTGTTCTGGAGCCAGTACCACCCAGCGATCGCTTAGATCCAGATGATGCTAAGAGAGTAGTAGTTCTTCATACAAGCAAGACTTTAGGACATGATGATGCAATAGGAGACTTTGATATCTTTGTCAACTGGAATTCTCTATTCCAGCCCGGTAAATTTAGAGCCGATGAAAATCATGGCTACGCGAATGAACTATACACAGAATTAATAAAAAGAAAGAATTTTCCTCAGCAGGATGGAACCAAGCTTGATTTACAGAGGTTATATTCTCAGGAAACTGGTAGAATAGATGTAGTTACCAATAGGCAAGATTTAACTGGTTTTACGAATGGTAAATTTGGAGATGGTGGGAATAAGTTCAGTTTAGGAACACCTGAATTTGCAAGCTTTGTACAGTTTGACGGTACTAATTTTAGTACAGGAACAGACAGTAACTTTACCATTGGTAAATTAACGTACCAAAATGGAGAAAATGATGCAGGTTCTGAACCGAAAGGAGATATTCCTCTTAATATTACTCTGTCAGTTACCCAACCAGAAAGCAACACGCAAACCTTTAAGTTTGTAGTCAAAAACCAAGTTACAGTAAACTCGACAGGCGATGCAGTTCTGGATGGTGACAGGCTTCTTTTTTCAGGTGCGGGTTTATCCAAAGATAGGATTAAAGTTGCTGGTGTTGAATATACCCTCGATCTGTTTGGTTTTACTTCAGATGGTGGTAAAAGCACTGTAGGTCAATTTGACTCACCAGAAGATACCACTGCTACCGCTACTTTACTCGGTAAAATTGTCCCGGTGACTATTTTTACTCGTATAGGAGATTTTACTGGTATACGAGAGGGAGCAAAGGAACTTGGAAATAAGTTTGGAGAGACTTGGAATGTTTATAACAACACAATTGCTGATACAAAAAATGCTTTTTTGAGAGGTCTAGTTTACCTCTTGCCAAAAGATTCAAGAACAATAAGAAGTGCCAGCCAAGTCAATCCCCCAACAGATACGGGAACTACATTTCAGATTACTCAAGCAATAATGGCTGAAAATCCGGGAGGTGTGCGAGGTTCTGATAACAATGAGAAAATCTTAGGATCGCCTGTAACTGATGTAGTATTCGCAGCCAGAGGTGCTGATACTATCGAGGGTGCTGTTGGCAATGATTACCTGCGAGGCGGAAAAGGAAGCGATCGCATTTTAGGTGACGATGGCAACGACATTCTCAACGGCAATGAAGGTGATGATTTCATCTCAGGAGGCCCTGGTAATGATTTAGTGCGGGGTGGACAAGGCAATGATGAAATTTTTGGCAATGACGGAGACGATATTTTAATCGGTGAAAAGGGAACTGATCGGCTAACTGGTGGCAGCGGGACAGATGTTTTTATCTTGAGAACAGATACAGGTATAGAGGAAACCAATCCTGCTACTGCTGATTGGTTACTTGACTTCAATGCGAGTGAAGGCGATCTAATTGGCATCAATGGAGGCGTACCGATAGATATTCTCACTTTCACCCCTACTGAGGTGAATCAAGATGGCATTGCAGACACTATTATCCAATACACAGAAACGAATGAAATTTTTGGTGTCTATACAAACATCTTTGGTGTCGTCATCAACACGCAGCCAGACATTGTGAAAAATGCCTTATTTACTATACCCCTGAACGACCCAATTACTCAGATAGGATGACGCTGTAGGCAAGTTACCCCATAGTTCCGTTACAGCACTATTAAGAAGTGCGATCGCCCTTACGACCAAAAGCGCGATCGCCCTTCTGTTATGCTAAATTTACTGTCTCAAACCATTGACCAAAGACAAGCCGCACTTGATGCCACACATTCAATACCAGTCGGCGATCGCAAGTCCAAAAACTCTCGAAAACTCCTTGACATTGTGAGTAACAAGAGTTGCCTGCAAAGCTAAGGCTGTCCCTGCAATCAAAACATCCATCGGACCGATCGGAGTACCTTGTTGCTCCAATTGGGCGCGGATTGTGGCAGCAGCAACAGCAGAATCGCGATCGAAAGGAATAAGATTAACTCGGCTCAACAGTTGATGAAGTTGTTCGGTACGCTTTGCAGGCGAAGTAGATTTAGCAATACCCACTTGCAATTCAAACAGGACGATCGTGGAAATTCCAATTTCTTGAGGAGATACATTGGCAAAATTTTGGGCAACTTGTCCTTGTCCTTTAAAGTAGTAGATTAATGTGTTTGTATCCAAAATATACATCTAGAAGCTCTCCCGCAAGATGTCTTTCCCCGACTCAGCACGAATCTCTTCCAGAGTAGGAAAGTCTTCTGCCCAAGTTCCAGCGAGGGAATAAACCAGTTCCTGCCAAGGAGTTAAAGAATCTACTGTATCGGTGGATTCGTTCGCATTCAGGTACTTGGCACGAATAAACTCAGCGAAAGTGAGAATTTCGCTAGCTTGATTTTGGGGAAGATTTTTGACGATCGCATAAATCTGTTCAATAACAGTCATAATCTGATTATAGATAAAGTGCTGTTTAGCTTTATTTTAGCAATTATAATCGGTTTAGTTCCACAGGCGATCGCCCTTTACGACAAAAAGAGCGATCGCCCTCTAAAACAATCCCCAACACCCACACATCCCCACAACCACCTTCCTTAAATCCCAACCCTCTCATAGACCTTGAATCATGATTAAACTAAAATTCAAAATATTAGGAGCACTAGCCTTAATCGGTGCAATTGGCATAGAATGTACCAGCCTAGTCAAACCAGCCGCTGCACAGACCGCTGCATCCCTAGCCTATCATCTCAAACAAACAGGTGCTAAAATGTACGGCGCTTTTTGGTGTCCTATGTGTCAAAGACAAATCCAAGTTTTTGGAGATGCTTTCAGCCAAGTTCCACATATTGAATGCTACCCCAACGGTGGAAATGGTGCATTGAATCCGCAGTGCGAGAAAGCTGGAATTCAGGGCTATCCTACATGGGTAATTAATGGTCGCACCTATCGCGGTTTGAAGTCTATTCAACAACTAGCTGAAATATCTAACTACGGTACACCTTCAAACACCAACGACAAAGTAAAAATATGTGACTATAAAGCCGACCTGATTTTCTATGAAAGAAATCCTCAAATGTTGGGTCGGAAAATTTCTAGTTCTCAATCTAGTTTAGCTAATGAATGGTCAGGAATTAGAAGGAATATTCGGGGATGTCAGTAACCCACTAAAGCCTTAGTATTTGTAGGGGCAATCCCCCCGTGGTTGCCCATGTTTGCCACAACAAGAGCGGATGTAGGGGCAATCCCCCCGTGGTTGCCCATGTTTGCCACAACAAGAGCGGATGTAGGGGCAATCCCCCCGTGGTTGCCCATGTTTGCCACAACAAGAGCGGATGTAGGGGCAATCCCCCCGTGGTTGCCCATGTTTGCCACAACAAGAGCGGATGTAGGGGCAATCCCCCCGTGGTTGCCCTAGGCCAGGGCGGGCACGGGGGCACCGCCCCTACATATCGGGTTGGGCACGGGGGCGGGCGGGCACGGGGGCGGGCGGGCACGGGGGCGGGCGGGCACGGGGGCACCGCCCCTACATATCGGGTTGGGGATGGTATTTTTCTAAATGCAAAGGTTCGTCTTCCCAAGCGATTGGATTGTTGAGGATATATTCACGAATTTTTTCGCAAGATTCCTCATCCCGGATAATATGTTCGTGATAGTTACGCTGCCAAAATTTTTTGGGAAATGGTGTCCAACCTAAGTTGGCAACACCATGTCGGTATTTAGCAGTTGTCAGTGATTTGAAGCGCTGAACCACATCTGGTAATGTCATGGGTTTCTTAGGAATAGCGCCAGAAATATTGTCTGGCATCAAAACAATAATTCCGTGAAAATGATCTGGCATTACCACAAAAGCATCGACTTCTACACCTGGATAATTCAACGGCAATTCATCCCAAATAGTTTGCACCATCAGCCCTGGTTCGCTCAAATATATTTGGTTATTGCGGATTTCTCCTAATGTATGTAAACCATCTTTAATACAGATAGTGACAAAATAAGCTCCCGCTTGAGAATAATCATATCCCTTGAGGCGAATAGAACGCCGATGATGTTTAGCAGCATCGTACTTCATGATAATTCGATTGTGATGTCTATTCGATTGTACCGTAGGGGCGGTGCCCCCGTGCCCGCCCCATCCGATGCGTAGGGGCGGTGCCCCCGTGCCCGCCCCATCCGATGCGTAGGGGCGGTGCCCCCGTGCCCGCCCCATCCGATGCGTAGGGGCGGTGCCCCCGTGCCCGCCCCATCCGATGCGTAGGGGCGGTGCCCCCGTGCTCGCCCAACCCAACGTAGGGGCGGTGCCCCCGTGCCCGCCCAATCCAACGTAGGGGCGGTGCCCCCGTGCCCGCCCAACCCAACGTAGGGGCGGTGCCCCCGTGCCCGCCCAATCCAACGTAGGGGCGGTGCCCCCGTGCCCGCCCAACCCAACGTAGGGGCGGTGCCCCCGTGCCCGCCCAATCCAACGTAGGGGCGGTGCCCCCGTGCCCGCCCAACCCAACGTAGGGGCGGTGCCCCCGTGCCCGCCCAACCCAACGTAGGGGCGGTGCCCCCGTGCCCGCCCAACCCAACGTAGGGGCGGTGCCCCCGTGCCCGCCCCATCCGATGCGTAGGGGCGGTGCCCCCGTGCTCGCCCAACCCAACGTAGGGGCGGTGCCCCCGTGCCCGCCCAACCCAACGTAGGGGCGGTGCCCCCGTGCCCGCCCAACCCAACGTAGGGGCGGTGCCCCCGTGCCCGCCCAACCCAACGTAGGGGCGGTGCCCCCGTGCCCGCCCAACCCAACGTAGGGGCGGTGCCCCCGTGCCCGCCCAACCCAACGTAGGGGCGGTGCCCCCGTGCCCGCCCCATCCGATGCGTAGGGGCGGTGCCCCCGTGCCCGCCCCATCCGATTGTAGGGGCGGTGCCCCCGTGCCCGCCCCATCCGATGCGTAGGGGCGGTGCCCCCGTGCCCGCCCCATCCGATGCGTAGGGGCGGTGCCCCCGTGCCCGCCCTGGCTGTGGAAACGAGGGAGGATTGCCCCTACATATTTGGTACGATCGCTCTAACCGTGAGAGGATGGCTGAGCACTCAATCTTTTGCAGAACAACAAGACTTTGGCATTAGAGTTATTATAGCTTTCGGAGGAACAGTTTAATGCTGACTCTAGATATCCAATCAATCCTCAATTCTATTCCCAATGAAATTAGCTGGCAAGACATCGTACAGTTTGAAAAACTAGACGATCGCGTTAGCATTGCTAATGACCTTTGTGCTAACATTATTGGTGTCAATGAAAGTACGATCGAATGGTGTCCCAATGAAAATCCTCCCGATCGTTTAGAACAACTGGTTTGGTGGTGGGTTGTGCGTCCAGATTTAGGAGCGGCGATTGCCAAAGAAGCTCCTCAAGAACTCAAAAATATTATCAGTCAATACATTTTGCAAAATTGACAAAAACCAGCGCTCGTCTGTGGTTCAAAAAAATGCGATCGCCCTTACGACAAAAAGTGCGATCGCCCTTAATCCCCACTACATCCATCAGCTAATTAGTAAATAAACTCGGCTCTACATGAAACAAACTACCCAGAATCAACGCCTGCTCTTTGCTGAAATATCCCTCACCGTTAACCAGTTGATATACTCCTTCTTCAGAGCCAATAATTCCCACTAAATCCGCAGGTTTTAGCGATCGCTGTTCCATCAAAAACAACAACAGTGAATGAGGGGTAGCCGTTGCTCCCGGTGCGTAGTATTCTTGCTCAAATTTTTCAATCAATGCAATCAACAATTCATATAACTCATCTTCTTCAGGAGTGCGATCGCGACGGTGCATCAACTCTTCCACCATTACCAAAGCTTTTTCATTCTCAGCTTCATTTCTAATTATTTTAGGCTGATACTGAGACAATAACTCTTTGTATTTATCTGGATTAAAAATAAGGGTCATTTTTCCATTTTTCCTTATCATATTCAGCATGAGTAAAAATGTATTTGATATAAATTAACTGGCTTTCATAATCGATACTAACTATCAATCGGTAGTTGTTACCTTTGATATTGAAAACCGTAAAACCTCCCACGGCTTCAGCTTTAGGGAAAACAGATTGCACTTCAACTAAATTTGACCATTTAGCTTTGCTAGAAATTTTAAACCAGTTATCCAGGGCTTCCCGACAATCAGCATGACTTTCGCTATATTCACGCATCCGTCGGTAGCTGATTATGTGCATATGCTATAGATAATTTCAACTAAACTTTATCTTAGCTAAGCTAATTTTTTTTGTCAAGTAAGCGCGATCTGAGGTAGCTTATTCCCATTGTTCCAGTTCCTCGAATGGTAGCGGTTCAAAAAAAGCATCACCGAGTTTTCCCGTCAGTAAACTAGGGGTGCGGGGCTGTGGCTGTTCTCGTCCTAATCCGAGGCGAAAGTAGTGAATCAAGTCATAGATTGCTGCGAGTTTATCTTCGGGAATGTCTTGTAGTTCTTGAACGATCTTCTCAATTAGCATAAATCAAACACTCCAATAGTTGCTGGTTAATCGGGCTACAAGAGTTGCAGCTTTGTCTATTATGACTCATCCTACAGGGATACAAGCCCGCGACGAGATAAGTGCGATCGCCCTTACACCAATAATTCCAAAAAGTTCGATCGCCCTTCGCCCTCACAAATACTCTACCATTCCAACCATCTCTTCAGGCGTGTAGATTTCATAGATTAAAATCAACATTTCTATTACTTGTCCGATCGAACGACTGCCTTGTTTAAAATAAATTATACCAGGATAATCGTTACTCATACCAGCCATAACTAGAAAGTCTCGATCCTGAGTGACAAGCACTCGCTGCTGTTGTCGAACAAATAACCACTGCTGCTCGTCCGTCTTAGTTCTTAATCCTGCTTCTACCGTTGTCGTCACATCAATACCATAAAGACGTAAAGCCCTAGCAATGTCTCGATCGATATGCTCATCTAAATGAAATCTAATTTTCCGACTCACGTTTTAGTTCCTTGATTTTTGCTTGCAACCTCCCTGGTTTTTGACGCATAAATTCATCTACAAAAGCATCATCTTCTGCCATTTGTCGGTCAATTTCTTGGCGGTGGTCGTAATAATAAGCCATAGCGTCATAAACTGCTGCTACAAGCAAATCATATTTAGTAGCAATTTCTAAAAGAGCATAACCCATTTTTAGGTGCATCACCATCACATCTTGTACGGCGATTCTCGTCCCAGCAATCCGGGGTTTCCCGCCTCGGATTCCCGGTGTCATTTCAATGTGTTCTACGCTTACTGTGGTTGTCATGATTTTTTATGATGTACAGCATCAGACATTAAATATCCTGACTGGGGAAGTCTCCCCACATTTGACGGCGAACTTCCGCAATGTCGGAATCACTAATATCAACTCCCCGCCACAAACCCCGTAAAGACTTGCGGCGTACAGGCTTTTGTGCCAATTCCCGCTCGATTTTGGGAGCTACGCGCTCGATCGAACGCACTTTGTCCACCAAATTTAGCTGCTTTACCAATTTGAGAACTTCTTCTAAAGTAACGGCTGTTTGTGATGCCATCTTTTTACCCTAGATATTTTTTCCAGTCTATCACACTTTGGGAGCGATCGCCCTTACCTCCTCCACATCCATCAGAGTGCATCTGCGATCGAAAAGATCGCCCTTTACGACAAAAAGCGCGATCGCCCTTACCACAAAAAGTGCGATCGCCCTTAAAATCCGCATCAACAAACAAAATATAATGTGTTATAATTGACAAAAAATCAACCGATCGAGCTTTACTGACAAAAGCTATGAAAATAGAAGACTATCCACTTGCCAAAGAATTAATATTCGATACCGAAGGCAACATCAGTCAAGTCATTCTCAACTATACCGACTATCAATATCTCCTAGAGGCGATCGAAGATAGGGGACTTCTCCAAGCTATGCGCGAAGTAAAAGATGAAAAGTCGTTAAGTTTGCAGGAAGCACTAGCAGAACTGGAAAAAGAATGAAAGTTGAATATCTGCCGAGTTTTTTAAAGGATTTAAAAGCTCTTAAAAGTGCGCCTGTCTTCGAGCAAGTCAAAGCGATCGTTTTTGAGGAAATTCCCAACGTTACCGATTTACAGACAATTATTAACTTAAAAAAATTAAAAGGTGATGACAATGCCTATCGGTTGCGAGTGGGTGACTATCGAATCGGTTTTTATTTTGATGGCGAAACTGTTACTTTTGTGAGGGTTCTCCACCGGAAAGATATTTATCGCTACTTTCCACCATAAAGCAGAAATTAGTCTTAATTTGGGATACCAATTACCGATATTGTGTACGCCTTACGAACTAATAGGAGGTTAATTCATGTGGCAAGATGAGATCGTGGAAAAAATCCACCTAATTCGTGAAGAACACGCCAAGTCCTTCAACTACGACTTGGATGCCATGTTTGCAGATTGGCAGAAGAAGCAGGCTGAAAGTAAAAGGGAGATCATCTCAAAATCACTCAAGCCACGCACTCAACCCACTCCTATTTCTGGTTAAAAAAGAGCGATCGCCCTTACACCAATAATTCCAAAAAGTGCGATCGCCCTTACCTCCTTCCACATCCATCAGAGTGCATCTGCGATCGAAAATATCGCCCTTTACGACAAAAAGTACGATCGCTCTTCCTCTTAAAGCCTTAAAATAAGTAATAGCTTCTGTACTTTGAGGGTTTATAACAGTGACAACCATCACCATTGAAGTTCCCGACGAGCTCTGTGAGCAACTCGCACTCTTGGGCGAACTGCCAGAACTCCTGCGCCTGTGCGTCGAACAGCCAGTATTGCCATCTCGCACCTACCGCTATATTTTAAACTTTCTTGCTAGCGCGCCCACAGCAGAAGAAATCGCAGCCTTCCGTCCCACTCCTGAAATGCAAGAACGCCTGCGGATATTGGTAACACGCAGCAAAGCTGGTGAACTCACGAACGCAGAACAAGCAGAACTAGATGAATACGAGCGGATTGAACATCTAGTAATTATGCTCAAAATGGGCAACCTACCTGATCTCACCCGCCAATCTTGATTTGTGACTTATATTTCTGCTACCCTTCGCCGATATATTGAAGAACGCGCTTCCTACTGCTGCGAGTATTGTCTGCTGGGAATTTCTTTGAGTTTCTTCCCTCACGAAGTTGACCACATAATTGCTCTAAAGCACGGAGGTACAACTGATGGAGATAATCTCGCCTTGGCTTGCTGGCGGCGCAACCGATATAAAGGGACAGACCTCGGTTCTTTCGATCCCCAGACTAGCGCTTTTAGTTTCCTGTTTAACCGCCGGACGCAGAACTGGCCCGAACACTTTACCTTGGATGATGACAGGATTATTGGCTTAACTCCAGAAGGGCGCACAACTGTCAATTTGCTACAGCTTAACAGCGATGAGCGACTGGCAGAACGCAGGCGATTCCCTTCGGGATAGCTTCGCTTCACGCTCTCTAGTTCATAATAGGGCGATCGATACGCACTACGACTAAAGAAACCGGGTTTTTACTGAATCTGTTGGCTTCGGCGAAGTATTTTCGCAAAAACCCGGTTTCGCTTGCCCTATGAGTAAGTCATAATACAGATAAATCGCGCTTTTATCTATCCGCATCCATTCCGTTTATCTGCTGTTCAAAAAAGTGCGATCGCCCTTGATCGCAAAAAGTGCGATCGCCCTTCATCACCCACCTCTATTTCTGGTTAAAAAAGCGATCGCATTCCTTAAAATTTTGGCAGGTTTTGCTAACAAATTTATACTTCTACTGTTGAGCTATCGAGCGATCGCCTGACTCGATTCAATCTTTGCAGGCGAAGCTGTTCTGCCAGCATCGCATTAATCTCTCCTAATTCTAAATTGACTTCTTGAACCGTTTAGATGTTTCTGGATCGGGGATGCGCGGTTGTTTATTCATGGCAAGTTATATTCCATCTTAACTTCTTCCATACAAAGCTCCCTCACTCCGCCAAAAATTCCCTAACTTTTTCCCGAAACAAACGTACCGCCGCCCTTTGCCCGATGGTTTTACTTTGCTCTATCAAACCCGGAATTTCTGCGATCGGCAAAAACCCAAAAGCCAAACTATTCTCCCTCTCCTGATAACTTCCCTCAACCAATTGATACACTACAAGAGATTGATTGCGATATCTCCAGATTTCAGGAACCCCCAGAGCGGCATAAATTGAGAACTTATTCAAAGAAGAACTGGTGTAGTCTGATTCTACCACTAAATCCGGCGGCGGATCTGCGGGTAAATTAATTTCATCTTTATCTCTAACTAAAGATTCATTTTGAATGTAAAAACAAGTATCCGGTTCAATAGCACGAGTTAAATCTTCCCGTTCTAAAGTCAACGCACCCAGGCTCATAGCTTCTATTTCTAACTCATCTGCTAAGGCTCCAATAAATAATTCTAGCATGACTTTATGTCTTTCATGTTTAGGTAATGGCATTCTGATTTCTAAAACTCCTTCAGCATAAGCAATTCTCCACGCTCTACCATCGCCGACATCGGACATGATCGCTTTAAATGTTGACCATTTAATGCCTGTCAAAGTAATTAGTTTTTCCTCGCTACTTTGTTGAGGAGGAGTCAATGTGGTTGTTACCATAGGAGGTATAATTAGTTAAGCTTTGATTGATTTTAACACACCCTTCTCTCATCTGCATCCATTGTGGCACGGGCCAAAAAGCCAGTGCCATAGATCGATTTCAAAAAGGGCGATCGCCCTTGATGACAAAAAGTGCGATCGCCCTTTTCAATTCCTAATTAGAAATCACCTGACTCAAAAGATGAGCCTGAGAACCCTCAAGACGAGGCCCATAAACCTGCACCACCAGAGAAGCTAAAAAATTGCCCCAACGAGCGGCTTGTACAGAGTTCAAACCATTAGTAATCCCAAACAAAACACCGCCAGCAAAAGCATCGCCAGCACCCACAGTATCGATCGCCTTTACCGGAAATCCAGCCACATCAACAATCTGTTTATTTTCCACAACAACGCAGCCCTTATCCCCATTAGTAATAAAAGCCAAGTCCGAAATTTCGCTCATTTTCCGAGCACACTCCTCCAAAGATTCCTCCTTAAAAAAGCTGCGAACTTCATCAGCATTGCAAAAGATGACATCGCAATATTCCGAAACCACCTTGTGAAAATCATCCGCAAATCGATCGACCAAAAAGCCATCAGAAAAAGTAAAAGCCACCTTCACGCCCAGGCGCTTAGACTGTTCCATCGTTTCAATACTAGCCTTTCGCGGATCGGGAGCATCCCACAGATAGCCCTCAACATAACTATACTTGCAATGAGATAGGCGATCGACATCAATATCCGTCGCCGCCAGAGTAGTAGAAACCCCCAAATTAGTACACAAAGTGCGTTCCGCATCAGGAGTAGTCAGCACCACACAAGTACCAGTAGGTCCGTTAGACTCAGCAGGATGGACGTTAAAATCAATCCCCGCCTCCAGCAAATCTTGCCGATAAAATTCGCCATTAGTATCCTTAGCAACCTTCCCTGAATAATAGCCTTTACCACCGCTCTGAGCCACACCAATCATCGTATTCGCGGCAGAACCCCCCGATCGCATTTGCAGCGAAGTATGCTCCAAATCGTGCAAAATCCCCCCCTGGATTTCCGAATCCATCAGCGTCATCCCCCCACGATTCAGTCCGTGTTTGAGGACAAAATCATCTTCCACTAATGCTAAGATGTCTACGAGGGCATTGCCCACGCCGAACACATCCACGGAACCCAAATCTTGATTGTTTTCAGTCATCGCTAAATTTTGGTTGACACTAATTATCAACTTTATAATAAATCGGCTTCAAGTCAACATAGATTTTCTTTAACTTGAATCAAAAACCAAAAATCTTTCTCAGATTCCCCTCTAAAATCCCAAATCAATATGACTTTCCCCCCTTTGATTCAGCAAATGTTGCAGCCAGGATTTTATCCCCACAGAGTCACAGAACCGGTGCAGTTAATTCAGACTCACATTTCCTTTGTGTTCCTGACCGGAGAATATGTTTACAAAATCAAAAAAGCAGTCTATTTTGGCTTTTTGGATTATTCAACCTTAGAGAAAAGAAAGCATTTTTGCCATCAAGAATTGCAAATGAATCAGCGAACAGCAGCGGAAATTTACCTGGAAGTTTTGCCCATTGTTCAAATAGGCGATCGCTTTCAATTTGCCAAGGATGCAGGAGCGACAAATTCGGCTGAAATTCCTGTGGAATACGTCTTGAAAATGCGGGAATTTCCCCAAACTTCGCTGTTCCTGAGTTTGTTGGAACGGGGAGAGTTGACGGAGGAATTGATGGCAGACTTAGGGCGGGAAGTTGCCAAATTTCACGGCACTACACTTACCAATAAGTATATCAGCAAATTTGGCGAACTCAACCAAATTCGCAAGGCAATAGATAATAATTACCTGATTTCGCAAAAATATATCGGTGGGCCGCAGACTCAAGCACAATATCAGGAAACCAAAAATTATACAGACTCATTTTTTGCCGAAAATCAAGAGTTATTTAACCGCCGAATAGCCAATCATCAAATTCGCGAATGCCACGGAGATTTGCACTTGCGAAACATCGCATTCTGGCAAAATAAAATATTGCTATTTGATTGCATTGAATTTAACGAGCCTTTTCGGTTTGTAGATGTGATGTACGATATTGCCTTCACCGTGATGGATTTGGAATCGGGGGATCGCCGAGAATTAGGCAATGCTTTTCTCAATACTTATATTGAAGAAACAGGGGATTGGGAAGGAGTGCAAGTGCTGCCACTATACTTAAGTCGTCAAGCTTATGTGAGAGCAAAAGTAACTTCCTTGATGTTGGATGATGCTAGTATTTCAACTGCTGACAAAACGCAGATTTCACAGACAGCAGCTCATTATTATAAACTGGCTTGGGAATATACAAAACCGCGTCAAGGAAAGTTAACTTTAATGTCAGGTTTGTCCGGTGCTGGTAAGAGTACAGTGGGTCGATATTTGGCTCGTCACACCGGTGCAATTCACCTTCGTTCCGATGCTGTTCGCAAACATTTAGGTGGAATTCCTTTACATGAGCGGGGCGGGCAAGATTTGTACTCGGATGAAATGACTGCCAAGACCTATGGTAGATTGTTAGAGTTGGGGGTAATGTTGGCAGACAGAGGTTGGAAAGTGATTTTGGATGCCAAGTTCGATCGCGCTTCCTGGAGAACAGATGCGAGCGATCGGGCTCAATCTCACAATTTGCCACTGGAAATCCTTTACTGCACTGCGCCAATAGAAGTATTGCGAGAACGTCTGCAACGGCGCAAGGGCGATATTACTGATGCGACAGTAGAACTATTGAATTCCCAGCAAACAGCCTTTGAACCATTCACAGAATTTGAGCAAAGTTATGTAAAAATTATAGATACAATGTCAGACATTAAGCTATAATAGACATTGCCAATAATTATTGTGGAACCAGCAGAATGTCTGTTCAAATATGGCGTTTCTGCGGAAGTCTAAGAGAACCCATTGATTTTAATTTGATGCTAATCTGGTGAATATCTTTCCGTTATATTAGAAAAAGGACTTGCAAGCCGATGCCAAAATTTACTAGAGATTCCAAGGGGTTTAACCCCGCATTGATTTGGTTTGTGTTATTTACTGTGTGCTTTCGCTTAATAGGCTCTACTTTGCCCATAAGTATTATCTTCGGTCTGGTGGGAGGTGGAGCAGTGGGTTTGTTGGTAGCTTGGTGGCATAATGAACTGGTACTCAACCCCAATAAACGTCCCAAGGACAAACCCTCTGATGCTATCCTGAATAAAGAAGTAGTAGAAACCGGTGGCAAATACGGTAAAGGGTCTAGCCGTCAAGCTTCTACATTACTGGGCTGGTTGTCAGCACCAGAGGATAAATTTTGATTTTTAGTACAAGTCTAGGACTGATGCTAAATGGCACAGAACTATCGATTTTTAGGGTGTTCTACTAATTTGAGGATGAACGAATTATTCATGGTTTGTCGATAGTAGAACACCTTAATAATTGTGGTGACACTGATAGACATCCCTCAAAAAGGTGGTCTTGAACAGGGTGGATGGCCTGTTCCACAAGCATGATTGGAGAAGTCGAATGTTTGTATTTCTGTCAAAGCTACTACCACTGTTTATCTATCCTTTGGGGTTGAGTTGCTTGTTAATGCTGGCGGCTTTAATCATGGTTTTGCAGCGTCGGAAATGGTCGGCTTTGCCAATGGCTGTGGCTGTAATTATTTTACTCTTGGGAAGTAGCGGTTGGGTTTCCAAGTCTCTAGTTAAATCCCTCGAATGGCAAAATTTACCAACAACAGAATTGCCCCAAGCTGATGCTATCATTGTCTTGGGTGGTGGTGTCAAAGCTGCTTTACCGCCACGGCCTTGGGTGGAATTGGGCGAAGCTGGCGATCGCATTATTTACGCTTCCCGACTTTATCGTCAAGGAAAAGCCCCTCTGTTAATTCTCAGTGGCGGTAGAGTAGAGTGGAAAGGTGGCGGAGCTCCCGAATCGGCAGATATGGCAGAAATCGCCCAAACCAACGGCGTACCTGCATCAGCAATTCTCCAGGAACCCGATTCACAAAATACCTATCAAAATGCAGTAAATGTGCGAAAAATCCTGGATGCTAAAAATATCAAAGGCCCGGTTTTGTTAGTAACATCGGCGATGCACATGACTCGATCGCTCTTAATTTTCCAGCGTCAGGGAATAAAAGTAATTGCCGCGCCCACAGATTTTCAGATCACCCAACAGGATATGGCAGCTTCTCAAAGCAATTGGCAAGCAGTGATACTAAATTGTCTACCGGATTCCTATCAGTTACACCAGTCAACCACAGCTTTGAAAGAATATATCGGCTTAATTGTCTATCGTCTGCTGGGATGGCTTTAGGGGAATTTTAGATTTGGGATTTTGGATTTAAGATTAATTGAACCGCGAAGGCGCTAAGGACACGAAGGAAGAAAGTGTGTTAGTTTAGAGTAATTACAGCCAATCTTTGGCATAATCGCCCCAAACAATTATGTTGCCTCACGAGTTGCAAGGTATTGTCCCAGAATCCACTCCCGCGGCCGAAAGTTTACAGCAAAACCAAATTGTTCGCGATTTTTATTCCGAAGTTAAGTACCGTCAAGAACTAGAACAACACTGTCAATGGTACTATGCTACAGCGAAACAGCATCAACAGGAATTGCAGAAAATGCAGGGAGATTTTAATATTTTTGGTTGGTTTTGTCGGGCTAGGCATAAAAAGTAAGAATTCATATCAATTCCGCTTGCAACGTCAGGATGGAGGAGACGGCAATGCCGTTTCCCTACCCAATCAATTCTAGGGAAACGGCACTGCCGTGTCCTAATTTCTAGACTTCAGGAGGAGACGGCAATGCCGTGTCCCTACCCAATTAATTGTAGGGAAACGGCATTGCCCATAGGTGTCAACTTAAGGTCAAACCCAGTCAGAGACTGCTGTTTGACTATTAAATCTAGATCCCCCCTAGGGCGTGTTTTCAAACCCAAAGATCCCCCCCAGCCCCCCTTAAAAAGGGGGGGGAAAGAGTCTTTAAGTCCCCCTTTTTAAGGGGGATTTAGGGGGATCTAAATCTTAAGGAGTAGTTTGAAAACACGCCCTAGCCCCCCTTAAGAAGGGGGGGATAAGAGTCCGATCAAAGTCCCCCTTCTTAAGGGGGATTTAGGGGGATCTAGACTGGGGTGAAAGCGACATTTATCAAGAATTTCAGCCTTAAGTTGACACCAATGGGCATTGCCGTGTCCCTACCCAATCAATTGTAGGGAAACGGCACTGCCGTGTCCTAATTTCTAGACTTCGGCAGATATCAATTCAACCTCGTCTTCTCTGAGATGAGTTTTAAATTTTTTGTCAAACTGTACTAAAATCGGCCAATTGGCACTGACAGGTCTACCGTGCCATTCTTTAACGATGGCTACTACTTCTCCTTCCATATCCTTGACATCAAATGGTTGATTGCGATTTTGAGGATGGTGGTAGACAACAACAGAGTTTTTAATGCAAACGCGATCGCCAACTTTCATAGGTTATAAAATTTAGTGTTCTTGCTTCACAACTTTGCAAAGCTTACTTAAAACTTGTATGCTTTGCGAACTGTTTATTCATCTTCTCACAGAAGCTGAACTAAAATTTAAAGTTGGGTGGGGGCGGGTTTACGAGATTGTGGGTTTTAGGCAATTATTTCGGTGAACCGGTACATTTGAATTTACCGTTGGGGGCGGGCGGGTTTATTGAGATGGTTGATTCTTCTTATATATTGTTGGTGAAACCCGCCCCTACAGGATGTGGGGTTAATCGGAAAACGATCGCCCTAATTGATCCAACCAACACTCAACATCAACCGCGAGGGTTTGACCCAACTCCAGCAACTGTCGAATCACAGGCAACTCCCAGCCACTCTCTGAGTCAACGATATCCAATTTGGTAAGGTCGATCGCACTTTCAGTCGTGGGAGCTGCTTGTCGTTGCAGCCAGCCCAAACACAGAGGCACAATTTGACTGTGCATCGAATCAACATACAATTCTTGCGATCGATCCAAACACAAATCCAGCCCCAGCCGATTACCCACAGCAATCAAACGCTCAATGCTGCGAATATCAACTTCCAACTCAACAGGAGACAGCAGTGTGACATCAGAACCCTCTTGTAGCAGCGCCTTCAGAAACCGATAAATCAACTTTTCCAAAATGTGCCTGACTTCAGGAACCTTCAGCCGACAGCGGAGATGGCTAGCTTCTGTCGAAATTGCTTCGATTTCCGCCAGCAGGGAATCCCCGTCAGCCGTTTCCTGTTCCAGGGCCTTGGCCGCCGTCAAACAGCGGTGTCCCAAGGCCACTTCCGCGGCCACCTGCAACTCCATAGGGACGATCAACTCGTCGCGGTGGAAGGCCATCATCACCCCGTAATTTTCCCGGTAAACCTGAGTGTAAAGCTGATCTAATCTGGTCAAATTTTCCTGACTCAGCAGCCGGACAATCCGATGACGTTCCTCAGCGAACAAACTCCGCAGGCTAAAGGATTGATCCCCGAACAGGCGAACCATTTCGAGAATGGCGTGGGCTGCGGAAGCTTCTTGCAAAACCGCAAACAGCCGTTCTTTGAGCATGGTGTAAGACCGGCGACTACCGAAAGGCTGAATGCAGCAGTGGAAGTCCCAGCCGCCAAGGTAGAACGCCGCAAATACAAACACTTCGGTTTCCCGTGTAATTTCTGAGGTTAATTCCAGTTGACCTACGGCCAGAGTCATGGAGCCCATGCGCTGAATTTGGAAATCTAGCTGCTGGGCCAGATAGCAGTAAACTCGTTGTTCGCGGGGATATTTGGCAAACAGGGAACTGATGGCGTAGTGGGCTGCAACTTGTTTGAGACTGACTTGGGCGGTGGTGACAAGTTGGCGATAGACTTCTGCACCTGTTCTGAAGCATTCCACATTACTTGGTACTAGGTTAAGTCGATCGACAAAATCCTTTTCTAGCTGGACACCAGTCACTTCCCCAGCTAATTCCAGCGCACGGGCTGCGTAGCGCAAAATCTGCACGCCTTCGGGGCGGGATATTTCTTCAAAAAACCAGCCGCAGCTAGTGAACATTAACAGGGCGTGGCGCTGCATTTCCAGCAGTCGCAGGGCGTCTACTTGTTCGGCGGCCTCTAGGGGGCGAACTTGATGTTTGGAGAAGAATTGGTCAATGTTGGCGGTGGATCGATCGCCTATAACATCAATATATTCATCTCGCGCCGCCCAGGGATCGCTAAACAACTTGCGCCCCGCTTCCTCATAAATTGGTATGAGTCGATCGCGCAGCCAATTTAGAGTATCTCGCAAAGGTCGGCGCCATTTGAGGTGCCATCCGCCACCACCACCGCAGCCACAATCATCTTGCCAGCGATCGACCCCATGAGAACAACTCCAAGCTGTCACTGGTTTGAGTTCCACTTCCCAATCGCTAGGATTTTGGCTTAAATAGTGAGCAAAATTCGTCACCGTCCAGCCGCGGCGGGGAAACTCTTCTGTGAAAGCGTAGGCTAGGCATTTTTCGGTGCTATTTTTGTGGTGTCCGAAGGTTTCGCCGTCGGTGGCGACGGAGATTAATTGAGATTTTCGGTGGTCCCCCCGCACGGCTTGACCCAAGCGCCCAGCCAGGTGGTTGCTGCTGCTGAGAACATCATTAAAGCCCATATCGCGCGAGATTGGGCCATCGTAGAAAAAGATATCGATGTAGGGAGTATTAGTTGTCGGTTCGGAATTGTGCCCGTTGGCGCGACTCAAATTGTGACTGCTAAGGGGGGAGAGTTGGTGGGAAACTGCCAGCCGCAGTTCTGGTTTCAAGTAGCAGCGGTAGGGGCGAGTCGGATCGATTTGACCTCCCCCGACTTCGCGCCATTCGGGATCGCTATTGTCATGGCCTGGAAGTTGGCGGCAGCGTTCGGCTTGGGAGGGGGCGAGGACGATGAAGCGAATGCCCTCAGCTACCAAAACTTCGAGGGTGGCGTAGTCTACCGCAGTTTCGGCCAGCCACATTCCTTCGGGGGCGCGATCGAACCGGGAACGGAAATCTGCGATCCCCCAGCGAATTTGGGTTTGTTTGTCTCGCTCGTTGGCCAGCGGCATGATGATGTGATTGTATACTTGGGCGATCGCGTTACCATGACCATTGAGTCTTTGACAGCTTTTGCGATCGGCTTCCAGAATCCGTTGATATACTTCCTCGTCGTAGCGTTCCAGCCAACTCATCAGGGTCGGCCCGATGTTGAAGCTAAGATATTCGTAGTTATTGACGATCCCCGCGACTTCGCCGCGATCGTTGAGGATGCGCGCAAAGGCGTTGGGGCGATAGCATTCCTTGTCTATGCGTTCGTTCCAGTCATGGAAGGGATGGGCGCTGGCTTGGCGTTCGATCGCATCTAGGTAAGGGTTTTCCCGTGGTGGCTGGTAGAAGTGACCGTGAACCGTCACGCATACTCCTGTGGCTGTAGCCACCATGTTTTGGGTTCCGGCCGTTGTTTCCCGTGTGTCGGAGAAACTGAGCCGATCGGATTTAGTCTGAGAAATGGAAACCATTCGATCGAATCCTCAAGTAGTTTAAAGACAACAAAAACCGCAAAATTAATTGCAGAAACTTTTGACAGCGCCCGTTTGAGCGTCAGGTATCTGTCGGGGCTAATTTTTGGTAAACAAATTTTGATACATCTGTAGTAGTGTGGGCAAAGCATTCGTTCCGAGATGCCGATCGTCAATCCCTGAGTTTTTCCGCAAATGCTTTGTTGTTGAGTTAGTTAAAAAATGTACTGTTCCTGCTTTCTGGCACTTGCGACCCATTTCAGGTTAGTGTTTGCAGGGTTGTTGATTGAGTTTTTATTTACATGGCTGGATCGTAAAGTGTAATTCATTAAATAGCAAGTTTCCGCCGTAAAAATTTAATGTTTGGCAATAAATCTTGATTTATGGTGTTTTGTAGGGGCGATCGATTGATATAATCAGGGTTTGGGCCGAGTTTCGCATCATATCTTTAGGTGCTTTTTACCTAAGTTCTGGAGAAGTTAGGCCGGTTGGGTTAGGGCGGGGCAGATTGGCTGCAAATGTACTTTCCAGAAGAGTTGTAACACTGGTGCGGAGTCAAAAGGCAACAAAAAAGCAAAACGGTAAGTGTTATGTTTTAACTCCTGAAAGGTATGTGAGGGCGGAGGCGGAGGCATTGGAGGAGGATGGTTTGGACGAGAAGAGGCTGCATTTGACGGCGAAGGAGAGGTCTGCTGCACGCCGTTTTGGTACTCTTGCTATCGTCCTCCCGAAAGCTGGTTGGGAGGTTTTTGGGGCGATCGCAGACATTGCGGAGGACAGTATCAGACTAATCCAGAAATTAGTTATACTGTATTATCTAATCCCCTGACTGTAAATACTGCAAGTCCGTACTGACCAAACAATGAAAACATCAACCCATATCAACGATATTTTGCCATATCCATCTAACCTTTATTTAAAAAATATTTTTTTATTCGCTCAAATTCTCAGCCCAAAAATGATACAATTGACCCAAATAAGGAGCAAACTTAAATTTTTATTTCCCTGGGTCAATATTTAGGTAATCATCTAATAAAGGCGATATTTATTTGTTACAGCTACCAAGTTCACCAAACCTCTCGCAAACATGGAAGATTACCAAGCTGCTTTTTTACAACGTCATATGGATACTGAAAAACTTTGTCACTCCGACCGAAAAGTAGCCGCCATGCACTTCGGAGGCATTACCATAGAATGTTTACTAAAAGCGATGATTTTAGCTTCCCTGCCCAAAAGTGCAAAGCGAGAATGGAAAACTGATTCTAACAATCCTCAACACACAATTACTAATCCGGGACATAGTTTTCAAGATGCTTTGAAGCGGCATAATAAGCTTCATGATAGAGTGCAAAAGTTTCCACAAGTAATGAAATGGCTTAACACAGTTGAAAATCCTAACAATCAACATTTTATAGATATGCGCTACTCTAGTAGTCAATCTGATGAGCCAAACTATAAGCAGTGGCTATCAGCATATAATAGTCTCATAGGTTGGTTACAGACGCAAGCTACTAAACTTTGAGGACGCAGATATGCAGGAAACTTGGCAAGTATCGCTTAAACGGGATCTTACGGACATTTATGTACAGACTCAGCAGGAATGGATCGACATAAATATTTCAACTTCTGGACTTCTGAATTTAACAATTATAACTGATCGCTTTAAAGAATTATCTTTACCACAGCGAAAAGATGAAGTGTATCCCATCCTTCATAAATTTAAAATATCCCCAGGTTTTATTTCTTTATATACAGTAGAAGAAGCCAGATATTTGGATTTGTCAGCCCCCCAGCTTACAAATGGAAGTTCAGTACAAACTTGGCAAGATTTAGCTTTGTGGGCGGCAAATCCTCAAAATCAATCTCAATCCCCTCAACCTGAACCCCGCAGTCCTCGAACAATAACATTCTACTCATTTAAGGGAGGAGTCGGTAGAACAACTGCCTTAACCCATGTGGCTTGGATTTTGGCTATGCGCGGTCGAAAAGTTGTGGCTGTTGACTTAGATTTAGAAGCACCAGGTTTAAGTACAGCTTTTAGCTTAAAACCACTACCTGAATTTGGTATTGTAGATTATTTTTATGAACGATCCTATATACCGGAAGGGTTAGAACCAAATGTTTTAATCACCAAGATATTTGGCGAAGTTACAATACCGGATGCTACAGGAAGACTCTTCATTGTTCCTGCGGGTTCTTTAAGTCTTGATTACATTTCTAAAGTTGATGATCTTCGAGCAACTACTATTCTTGATAATGGTGAAACTCTCTGGTCTATTTTTAGTCGAGAAATTCAAGAGCAGTTAAAACCCGACGTTATTTTAGTAGATTCGCGTACCGGAATTAATGAATGGGGTGCTTTATCTCTACTTCAAGCTGCTGATGAGGCTATTATTTTTTTGTTTCCGAACGAGCAAAATCGGCAAGGCATTGATCTTCTCCTAAAATCACTCAATTCTTTTGGCAAGCTATCAATCAACTTTGTGTTTTCACCTGTTCCTGATATCAGCAATAGTGGAACAGCTAAAGTTACAGAGGTTTGGCAGCTTTTACGCAAAGTCATTGAGGGCGAAATAGATCAAGATGAACTGAATGAAAATGGTGATGACTCAGATGAGTCTCAATCTGAAATAGCCGAACCATTAATTGTTCCTTACCTGCCATCAATTGCTCTAGCCGATCGTCATCCTGTAACAGGTTTGTTGGATTACTACAATCGAATTGCTAACTTAATAGATGAAGAAACTATTCAAATTCGCTCACAGGAAATTCTAGCAGCAACAGATACAGAACAACGCTGGAAAATTATTGAAAGCCTTCAATTTCCCGCCTTAAATGCTGCCGATCCCAGCTCAAATCTTCTGGGTTTATTTCAGAAAACTCCTAATTTTGACAAATTTTTAGACGAAACAACTTGCCTCATTCGAGGTAGAAAAGGAACTGGGAAAACGGCACTTTATTTACTTTTATTAGAACATGAGGATAAGGCTCGACAGCTAGCTCGTGGCCGATTAGATTCTGTAATCTTCCTCTCCGGTCATGGTGCATCCCAGACCAGTCGCCCAACACGCAGCGAATTTCAAATTATCCAGCGAAATTTAAAGGATAATGAGGGAACTTGGGAGGCATTTTGGCGAACATACCTGATATTTCGAGTTTTTCAAGAAAATTATTTAAAACTGCCAGATAAAGGGAGTCAAAAACCTAAATTTGAAAGTCTACGCAACATCTTGAAGGGACTGCCGGAAGGAAACTGGAAGGCTGAACATACTAAAGCCTTAATTGAATTATCAACTGATTCACAGTTGATACTTGTTTTGCCGGATGTCTTAGATATTCTGAACGAACAGCAACGGGATAAAAATAAAACACTTTGGCTTTTATACGACGATTTAGATGAAGACTTCCCCGAAAGAGATGGAGTTAGACAGCAAGCTTTAAGTGGTTTATTTCAACTTATTCAAGCTTGTGATGCCCGTCACTTAACATCTATTCGCTTTAAAATATTTCTGCGAGAAGACATTTGGAATCGTTTGAACTTTGACAATAAAAGTCACTTCAATGGACGCGATCTATTTTTGAAGTGGACAAGGGTAGATTTCTTGCGGTTAGCCCTTCGCCAAGCCACGCAAGCACCAGATTTTAAAGATTTAGTAGATCGTTCTTCACCTGTTGAAAATATTGATAATGCTAATGAAGAAACCTTAAACCGCGCCCTAGACTTATTGTGGGGAATACGTCGAAGAACAGGAAAAAAAGCTAAATATGTTTATAGATGGGTTTACGAACGTTTATCAGACTTAAATGGTACTGCCTTTCCCCGCAGCTTAAGTGCCTTGCTTCAAGGTGCAAAAGAGCATGAGCTAACTTACAAGGGACAAACATCAGTTAAGGCTCCAAGTGATCGTTTACTTCGGGGAACATCTCTGGAAATTGGTTTAGAAAAGGCATCAGAGGAACGTTGTGATGCAATTAAACAAGAATATCCTGACTTATGTCAATTTTTTGAAGCTTTAGAAGGTGTTCCCGCTTTACCTAGCAGAGAACAACTTGAGCACGCATGGGAGAAAAGCGCACAGGAAAGATATCCTGATTTTCATGAATTTGCCAGTTTTTTAACGGAAATTGGTCTGGCTAAATGGCGCCATAAAGAAAACCGTTACGGGTTTCCTGATATTTATGTGTATGGTTTCAAGATGATTCGTACAGGGACGAAGTAGCAAATTATGCTTGTGAATGAACTTATAGTTACTAACGCTCACCTTTACCGATTCTCTGTAGCGGTGACTTAATCAAAGACAACAACGCCTTCATCCTCAAAAACCCCCACAACTTAACTCTCGATGAATTGTGGTAAGACTAACAGATTTTGTCGAAACCTATATTAAATGCCTTCCAAACACAAAGCGAGCTCTCTAGCAAACTCCTCCGGCGCATCCAGCATCAGCCAGTGTCCAGTATCCGGGATCGTAGTAGTCTTGAGTGTGGGACGCAGGATGTGGAGGCTGAACGGAAAAGCATTTGAGGGAGCAATAATTGCGTGGGCTCGTGTTCCTGGGGCTGCTAGGTAGCGATCGAGCGCATTGACTGCCTCAAAGGCAAACATACCACGATACATTCCAAACAACCGATCGCGCGGAGTCGCCCCCAAATTAGCCAAAATCCGATCGCGCGTACCCGCCGCACTTCCTGTGAGTGCGTCATTAAAACCCACTTCCACCGCAGCCCGCCAATCCTCCGTCTCCAACGCTCTCTGGAACGGAACGAGCTGTGCCTCGTACACCTCTACGGAGACCTTGGTAAAGTCTCCTGGCGGGTCTACTAGAATCAACTGGGCGATGCGTTGTGGTGTGGTGGCAGCAGTAGCAAGGGCAATACAAGCACCGAAACTGTGCCCGACGATCGCCACTCGATCTAGTCCCAGTCGATCGATCGCAGCCAAAACATCCGCCGCACAAGAGACAGGGGCGTAGTTGCCATCCTCCGGCGCACAGGAATCACCATGTCCCCGCACATCCAGGGCGATCGCCCGTCGGCTATGGGCTACACGCGCCTGCTGCGTATCCCAGATCTTCGCGGTTTCCACCATACCGTGCACAAACACCACCGGTAGCGCTTCCGACTCCCCACTGGTGATAGGGGGGCTGGCTTCTTGAACGTGAATCGGGCCGATCGGTCCTTGAATAATTGTCGATCGCATAAAATTTTCTCCTCAATTTTAATCTTCCTGTTTTTAAACAACCAATTTTACCTCTGTTACTCCTTGGCGCAACTCATACTGTCCTTTCACCCAAAATTGTTTAATTATGTCACCCAAAAACGGAGCCAATTGCATCATCAATAAACGCACAAATCCATTATTTCGCAATTGTTCGCCTTTCCATGCTTCTTGTGCTTGCAGTTGTTGGGCGCGCCTAATTTCTGGTTCCCGTTGGGCCTGAATCTGCGATAATGCTAAATCAATATCCTCATCATTAGCCCCTGCTTTCAATAAAGGTACAAGGTGATTTGCCGCCACAATTACATCACGAAAACCCATATTAATTCCTTGGGCGCGCACCGGAGACATGGGGTGGGCGGCATCCCCCAAAAGTAGGATTCCTGGCTGATACCAGCGCGGACAACAACCAACTACTACAGATAGTCGCTGGGGAGATTCTATGGTATCTTTATGGTTACGGAAATGCTCGGCCATCCATAAAGGCGATCGCGATGCGAAAGTTTCCGCCCAATCTGTGTGTTTGCGATCGGTTTTGTCCTCGGCTGATAACACCCAAGCCAGATGCAGTTTGCCATCTTCTGCGCCGTGAAAAACACTGAATGCACTACCATCATTAAGGATAGAATAAAAGACATTATCCGCCACAAACCGAGGATGAGCAGCCAGTTTAAACCACAGCACATCGATACTCTTCTGCTGTTTCACCAACTCCAATCCAGCCCGTTGTCGTACCACGGAGTTTCTACCATCAGTACCAATGACAAGTGCCGCATAAATCTCTCGCCCATCTGCTAATTTGACGCCAGAAATGCGATCGTTGCTGTAAATTAAATCTTTTACGGGAACACCTTGGATCAATTCAAACTCTGGATGTAATTGAGCTGCGGCAATTAGTGCTTCCAGCAAAGGCGGCTGAGAAACTAGGGTACAAGGTTGATTTGAACCCATGGGCTCATCAACTCGAAATAATAGTCGATCGCCTACAATAAACTCCCAACCATCTATTTTTCGGTGTGGTACACTTGGGAGCATGGAGGATAAGCCCATTTGGGCGATCGCATCCAATCCACTCGGCATCAATCCTTCACCACGAAACACTCGGTAGCAATCTTTTGCAGCCTCAACCAAGGTAACACTAATCCCTCGTTTCACCAGCAGCAAAGCAAGTGTCGCACCAGTTGGTCCCGCTCCCACAATTACAACTTGCATCACTGGCCTTTCTAATTATTTGTTAATTTCTTCCCACTATACCTTGGTCATCGCAGAAACACAATTTGAACGAGAGGTACTGACATCGATCGGAATCTGCACAATAAACTCTGTCCCCTCACCAGGCGCAGAAATACAACTAATTTGACCTCGATGTTTTTCCACTATAATATTGTGACAAATAGATAACCCTAAACCTATACCACTTCCCACGGGTTTTGTAGTAAAAAACGGGTCAAATATTTTAGAACGCACTTCTTCATTCATCCCATGACCATTATCAGCAATGCTAATCACAATGCCATTAGAAATGGGTGAATTAGATTGCCAACTATCCATTTTTGTACTGATGGTAATTCTGCGCCGTGAGGATTGAGTTTCCACAGCATCAATAGCATTAGCTATCAGGTTCATAAATACCTGATTTAACTGCGACGCATAACAAGTAAACTTTGGCAAGGGACTGTAGTCTTTAATTATCTCAATTTCCTTGCCATTATTTGAACCATTGATTAGGTGTTGCAAAATCAATAAAGTATTATCAATACCTTCATGAATATCCACTAACTTATACTCTTTTTCATCTAGGCGGGAGAAGTTTCGTAAAGACAACACAATCTTACTAATTCGAGATGCACCCTCTTTCATCGACTTCAACAATTTTGGATAATCATCGGCGATGAAATCGGGATCGATATTTTCCAAAATTTTCACAATATCTGCCACTGGTTGGGGGTAATTTTGGCGGTACAATCTAACGATATCAAGCAAATCTCGCGCATAGTCCATCGCTACAGTAATATTGCCGTAGATGAAGTTAACGGGATTATTAATTTCGTGAGCAACCCCAGCCACTAGCTGACCTAAAGAAGCCATTTTTGCCTTTTGTACCAACTGAGATTGAGTATTTTTGAGTTCCGTTAAGGTGTCTTCAAGTTGCTGTGCGTAGGATTGAATTTCTTCATAAATTTGGGCTTGCTTAATCGCAATTGCTACCGAGTCAGCCACTGCACACAGTAATTCTACTTCAAAAGCTTGCCAGTAGTACGATCGATTTTCTTTCACCACACAGATACTACCCCAAACTTGTGAGTCAACCTTCAGCGGTACGAATAACCATGCACCAAGAGATAGTTGAGTTAAGCGTTGTTTAATTTCGTCAGAACAAGTATTAACGTCATTAATTTTTACAATTTCTGATTGCTTAAGTCGATCGGAAATTTCATTATTTTCTTCTGAAGTTTCTATCCCTAAACTTGTCTCTAACTGACTAGAATCATAATACTCTGATATATTGATCCATAGCTTTCTTTCTGGGAAATATTTGATAATAGCAACACGGTCTACGCCTAGGCTAAGGGCAATCTCGCGGACTGCGGTAGCAAAAATAGTATTTAAATTCAGAGAACTGCGGATAGATTGAGTTAAGTGATTCAGTAATTGCTCTTTTTGAAATTGCTGTTTCAATCTTTCTTCTGCTAGCTTTCGCTGAAGTATTGAACCTAGTTGAGTTGCGAGAGCTTTCATCAATTCCATGATGCGGATTTGACACAAAATGGCGGTTGTATTGAAAAAGCTTAAAATCGCAATTACCCTATTTTCAACTAAAATTGGTACACCAAAACAGGCTTTTAAACCAGCTTTTTCCGCCATTTGATTGCGGAGAAAAATTTCATCTGGCGCTAGAGAAATATCTTCTAGCCACTCGGGTTTCTTGGAAGACCAAATTCTCCCTGGTAGTCCTACGTTGGGAGCAAATTTTATTAACAAACTTTGGTTGATATAATCGAATAAATCGGGTTTTTTGGCATAAGAGTTTGGGCTGCAATTTAAATAACTTCCATCAGGACTGGGTATCCAAGCTTCTGCTAAATCCCAATTAATGAAGTCGCAACACAACCGCAGCATCACGGATATTGACTCTTCAAAATCCTTGGTTTCTGCCATGGAAAAGGTAGTCTGAAGCAAAAACTGGGTTTCTTCTTGGGCAAGTTTTCTCTCCAGGATTTCGGATTCCAGGCTTTGATTTTGTTGTTGAATTTTCTGAAATAACCGACGTTGAATGAGTTGATTGGAGACACGGACCAGAACCTCTTGATCGTGAAAGGGTTTGGTAATATAATCGACTCCGCCGACTTCAAAAGCTTTGACTTTATCAAAAACTTCATTTAAAGCACTAATAAAGATAACGGGAATGTCTTTGGTTTTTGGCGAAGCTTTCAAGGCTTGGCAAACTTGATAGCCGTCCATGGCGGGCATCATGATGTCCAGCAAAATCAAATCTGGAGGAATTAAATCGATGGAACGTAGGGCTAGTTGACCATTAGGGGCAGTGCGTGTTTTGTATCCTTGCTCAGATAGTATTTGAGCTAAAAGTTGCAAATTCGTGGAAATATCATCAACAATTAAAATATTTCCTTTAAAAGAATGAGGTGTCTGATGATTCATGCCTAATTATATGTCTGGCTTGATCAGATCTAGTATTTGATTGAACAGAAATTCGTTAGCTAAAGCTGTAAGAGCGTTGGCTAAAGATTCATGACGATCGCGAATTTGCTCAATTTGAGTGAGAATTAACTCTAGATCGCACTCAATTGTAGCTTGTTCTAAGGATATCAGCCAATGCGTCGGCAAACCGGCCAGAGCTTCTGGAGTCAAGGCTTCGGTTTGATTTGACTCCTGTGCATTTTGAGGTTCATCGTAAATGTAACGCACTCCTAGATGTTTGTGAAGGGCATCAAAGATTTCTGCTTCTCGAAACGGTTTCCGGATGAAGTCATCATAATCATCAGAGATAACAATGGTTCGCCCCTTCTCCGCAGTGCTAGCACTCACCGCCACAATGGCGGTAGCTTGACCTTTAACGTTAGCTTTAATACGTTTTGTCGCCTCATACCCATCCATGATGGGCATCCGCATATCCATGAAGATTAAGTGGGGTTCAAAACTCGACCATACTTCAATGGCTTCTATGCCATTACTAGCTTCTTGAAGTTCAAACTCAAAACGGTTGAGCATTTTGACTAGGAGTTGGCGCAAATCGGCTCGATCGTCCACAATCAGAATACGATAAGTGGGCTGGTTGGGTTCCAGACCAATGACTTGACGAGATAGCTGTTTGGGTTTAACGGTACTAGCATCAACGACGGTTACTGGGATATCGAAGGTGAAAGTAGTACCGCATCCGACTTGACTGCGCACTACAATTTGACCCCCCATGAGTTTGACAAACTGTTGGCTAATCGCCAATCCTAAACCCGTTCCCTGCTGGTAAGATGCCCCTGTTTGGGTTTGTACAAAGGCTTGAAACAGTTTGTCTAGCTCATCAGGAGCCATACCACAGCCAGTGTCTTCTATTTCAAAATGTAATTGGTGATTGGGCAACTCCGCACCCCCACCTCGCCCCTCCCTTCGAGGGAATGGGGGAAGGAATTGCTGATTTTCATTGCTGAAAACTGAACTTATTCTGAGGGAAATTCCTCCTTCTTTCGTAAACTTCATGGCGTTAGAAAGCAGATTAATTAAAACTTGGCGCAACTTGACTTCATCAGCTCGTAGGTATGGGGGGACATTACTAGAACAGTGAAAGATTAACTGCAATTGTTTTTCCTGAGCCTGGAGTTGGAACATCTCTTCAACTTCGTTCAACAAGCTCTTTAATTCAAACTCTATGGGATTCAGGGTAATGCGCCCTACTTCTATTTTTGCTAAATCTAATACTTGATTAATCAGAGTCAGGAGGTGTTCTCCGCTGCGGTTGATGATGCGGAGATTTTCTTGATCTTGGAGATTGAGATTGGTAGAGTGTTGCATCAATTGGGAGAAGCCAAGAATGGCGTTGAGCGGTGTACGCAATTCATGACTCATATTTGCCAAAAAAGTGCTTTTTGCCCGGTTAGCGGCTTCTGCTGCGACGGCGGCTTCTTGGAGTTGTATTGCCTGTTTTTGAGTAGCTTCGAGTAATTGAGCTTGTTGCAGAGCCACTCCAAGTTGAGTGCTAATTTGCAGCGCAATATGGATTTCTGCTTTGCGCCAAGTGCGGGGCATGGAATTTTGATAACTGGCGAGTAAACCCCAAATTTGACTGCCACAAAAGATGGGAACAATTAAATAGGCTCTGGCTTGAAACCGCTCTAAAAGTTCGAGGTAACAAGGAGTAAACCCAGCTTGATAAATATCTTCTGTTGTGCGGTAAAGAAGGCTTTGACTGTACAAACTGTCTTTATTTTCTTGTATGTAGGTATCGAGGACTTTTTCGCCATAGGGTTGGAGGCTGTTTGCTTGACAACTAGGGTCGGTGATGATATTTCCCGAAAAATTAGCAGTTTCCGATCGCTCAAGCAGAGGTATCCAATCCTTCCCCACAGACTCGGCAACAAATTCCCCACTCCAATCAGGATTAAAGCGATAGATAGCAACACGATCGCATTTGAGGATTTCTCGCAGTTCAGAGGTGGTGGTATTAAAGATGGTGTCAATATCTAAGGAATGGCGCATTCGTTCGATGGAGCGAGCCAGGGCTTGTTCCCGTTCTATGCTATCTTGTAAGGCTTCTTCTGCCTGTTTGCGATCGCTAATATCCAAGACAGTACCAAACAAACGGAGCAACTGCCCTTTTTCATCAAAAACAGGTTCGCCTCTGATTTCAATATAAGAGATTGACCCATCTTTTTGAAGCAGTCGCAAATCTGTTTCAAAGGCTAGTCCAGTGAGAGCTTTTTTGTTAACCAGTTTGAGATAGCGATGGCGATCTTGAGGATGAATAAATTTGACTAATTCATCAGATTCTAGTGGGGGTTGACTGGGGTCAATTTTGTGAATGCGATAAAGTTCTTCACTCCAAATGGTTGTTTTTGTGGGGAAATCGTATTCCCAAGTGCCAATATGGGCAATCTTTTGAGCTTCCAGCAGGTTAGCTTCGACCAGTTTGCGATCGCTAATGTCACGAGCCACCCACACCACTGAACGATTTGGGAGTGGCGAAATACTAGCTGAAAACCAAAATTCTTGCTGATTAATACGTAGACTATAATCAAAATTAACAGTTTTTTGGGTTGCCAACGCCTCTTGAACTTTAGCAAACCAAACCTCTTCGTTTTCTTCTTGAAAAAAATTGAGCACTATTAAATAAAACTCATTCAGATCGCAGGCGTACAAGCTAGTCGCCTTCGTCGGTATAATTTGTAAATTTTTTTGTTCATCCAGAATCAGTACAATATCGGCAATGGAGTCGAAGATTGTATTAATTTGCTCAGTCGAAATATCCAGTTTACCTTCTAGCAATTGACGGTCTCTCATTTCAGTTTGTAATTGTTCGTGAGTACGAGCTAATGCTGTGCTACGTTCAATGACTTCGGCTTCTAGAGTCCGATTTTAGTCACTCAAGATTTTTTCAATTTGTTTGCGTTCACTAAGATCAGTAAAAGCGACGATGTAACAACTAAGTTACTGAAAATCGTTTTGATTCAAACCTGCTAATTGGGCTAAAACTGCCACGAATTGAGCTGGTTCGATGGGCTTGGTTAAGTGCTCGTCATAGCCCGCGGCGATCGCCTTGGCGCGGTCTTCTTCCCTAGCATAGGCTGTCAGGGCGATAGCTGGCAAGCGCTTGGTGAGAGCAGATGGGGACGATCGAATTTTGCGGATCAGAGAGTAACCATCCTCGATCGGCATACCGATGTCACTCACCAAAATATCGGGCTGGAACTTGCCTAAAATCTCGATCGCCTCCGCCGCGGAATCAGCAGCGATCGCCACGGAGTCCCATTCCGAAAGCATCACAGTCAAAAGTTCGCGATTGTCAGGTTCATCATCAACCACCAAAACCTTCAAACCAGCCAGAATTCCAGGAGGCAAAAACGGGGAATTCCTGTCCCCTCTCAACTGTGACTTCTGACTTTTCGGCTGTTTGAGTGGCAGTTTCACCGTAAATGTAGCACCTAGATCTAGACCGGGACTTTCTGCTGTGACACTCCCGCCGTGGAGTTCCACCAAGTGGCGGACAATGGCCAATCCCAGTCCCAAACCATTATTAGCCCTAGTAATTGAGCCGTCAGCTTGGCGGAAGCGATCGAACACATGGGGCAGAAACTCAGCAGAAATGCCCTTTCCGGTGTCGCTGACTTGAATTTGCAGGTAATTAGTCATGGGTAGCGGCGAAAGTGCTGTAACTTCGCCGTACTCTGTCAAATTCGGAATCCAACCTCCCAACTCCCTGGACAAACGCAATACCACTGTGCCCCCCGACGGTGTAAACTTCACGGCATTGCTCAGCAAATTCGATATTATTTGCTGCAACCTTTGAGGATCTCCCCAGATCAATCCCAGTGCGGGGTCAAGTTGTGAGTTGAGGGTGACAGACTTGGCCTGGGCCTCGAAACTGACTAAATCGATCGCCACGTCGATCGTCTTGACTATATCCAACCAGCCAGTTTTCAGAGACAACTTACCTTGAATGATCCGGGAAACGTCGAGCAAATCTTCCACCAAATGGGTCTGTACCCTTCCCTGACGCTCGATCGCTTCCAGGGCACGGCTTAAGGTGGCTGCATTATAGGGGCGACTGCGAAGCACCTGAGCCCAGCCCAAAATCGCATTTAAAGGAGTCCTCAGTTCGTGGGAAAGAGTCGCTAAAAACTCGTCTTTGAGGCGGTTGATGGCTTCGGCTTCGGCCCTGGCGGCCCGTTCGCGTTGCAGTAATTCGGTGCGTTCTGCCTCGGCTTGTTTGCGATCGCTGATATCAGCGACGATCGACATACAATTAATATTGCCCTTGCCATCATGTATGGGAGTTGCCCACAAGCCAATATCGATCGGTGTACCGTCTTTCCTTTGGCGCTTAGTTTCCACTCCGGCGATCGCATTTCCTTCCCGAATACCTTTCAACTTAGCGGTAAATTCGTCCCGTTTATTGGCAGGAACATTGGGCAAAAAGTGACCAAGTGCCTCTGATTCCTTCCAACCAAAAATTCTTTCTGCCGCTGGATTCCACAGTGTTACCACACCATCTTCGGAGTTGAAAACGGTAATTGCCAGAGGACAGGCTTGAACCAAGGCTTCTAAAGTTTGATTGATTGCCGATCGCGCTGCTTCTGCTTGTTTGCGATCGCTAATGTCGAGAACAAAGAACGAACCCTTGTCTTGGTATCCTTGGAAATGTGCCGCGCCGATCAAAACTGGCAAGCGCGTGCCATCTTTGCGGATGTAGAATTTTTCAAAAGGCGTGCAACTCCCGAAGGCTGAGATTTGCTCCAAGGCTATGCGATCGAGATCGGCCTGTTCCGGTGGCGTAATTTGCGACCAATACAGGTTTCCCAAAACCAAGTCTTCCCTGCTATATCCCAGCATATTTAGCAAGGCATCATTAGCTTCAGTAATTGCGCCTTCTCTATCCCAAAAACCGATACCGATCATGTTTGATTCTACGACACTGCGGAACCGTATTTCGCTTTCTCGCAAAGCTATTTCTGTCTGTTTAGCTACCGTAATATCTGTCAGAATTAGGCCAGCTCCTATGGTTTCTCCATTTTCATTTTTCACTGGATAGTAATTACCTACCCAATGGCCAAAAACACCCATTTCTCCCTTAGATTCACCGCTAATTTCGACGTTCAAAATTGGCTCACCAGTATCTATAACCTGCTGAATTATCCAGGCATATTGGGCTGCGGATTCTGGCAACAGTTGGCGGAAGTCTTGACCCAAATGTTGTTCGGCTGACAAACCGTTGAGTTCTGCTAAGACTTGATTGATGCGGATGTAGCGCATTTCGCGATCCAAAAAACAAATCCCCAAAGGAGATGCTTCCAATAGCGAGTCAATTAAGGCAAAGGATTCGGATGTTTGAGCCAGTGCTTGCTGGGCTTCTGTATAAAGTCTGGCATTATCAAGACCTAGGGCGACGTGGTAAGCTAGGTCTTCTAGCATGGCTAAATCTGCCGAATTGTAGTGGCGATCGCACTCTGAGGTAAAGCAAGTAATAGCACCGAGGACTCGTCCCCGCGCCGTCATCGGTACGCAAGCTTGGGAGCCGATATTGAGCGATCGTAATAGTTCTAGTTCTGCTTCATTTCTAGATACTGTTGCTAAGATTTCTGGATTTACTTCACTAATTAATTCAGATGTTCCCGTGCGAATTACTAAGGGATAACCATGTAAAGCCTGATTATCAATATTTCCCACCGTCAACAAATTCATCCCATCCAGCCGGGAGGCTTCTGCGTGAGCCACAGCGACTAGACGAACTTGGTCATCGGTTTCCCTCAGATGAATCCAGCAACCCTGTGCTACCATTTCCACGGCTAATTCGGCGATATTTTGCAACACAGTTTCGCCATCAAAGCTAGCTGCGAGCATTTTGCTGACTTCTGCTAAAAAGCGCGATCGTTGTTGTTCTATTTCCGCTTTTTCCCTAGCACCTTGTTCAATTGTCAGTTGCGCTTTTTGAACTTCTGCCACTTTCAATTCGGTGATATCTCGCGCTACAATTAAGGCATATTGAATTACACCTGCTTTATCAAATTCAGGAACTACACGAGATTGATAAGTTCTGATGCCCTTGGCTGAAGGTGCTTGAAATTCAATGATTTCTTCTTTACCAGATGCAAAAACCTTGTGAAGAGTTGTTTCCCAGAGTTGGCACAGTTCTGGATCTATTCCGATTTCGGCACTGGTTTTACCAATAAAAAATGAAACCGGTTGTCCTTGGCTGTTGGCTACTGCTTGATTGACATAGACATAACGCAGTTGTTTGTCAGTACGGATAATGATATCTGGCGTATTTTCTAACAGTGTTCTCAGTTGCTGTTCGCTGCTGGATAAAGCTGCTTGTGTTTGTTGACGTTCTGTGACATCTCGAACAGTCCCAACGTGTCCCATCAATTCCCCAGAGTCAGAAAACATGGGGGAGCAACTAACATTAACCCAACGGCAAATTTCCTCGGATATTTGCAGGCGATATTCCATCGCATATTCTCCACCTTCGCGGGTATAATTCTGCCACTTACTCAACACTACATCTCTGTCTTCTGGGTGAATGTAATTTTGCCAGCTATCGCCTAAAATTTCTTCAAAACTCATCTCATAAATAGCCTGACATCGGGGGTTTACATAGGTAGTGCGACCCTGAATATCCGCCATAAAAATCCCCATCGGCGAACAGGAACTTAAAGAGCGAAATCGTTCTTCTTGAGCTTGCAGCGCTTCCTTCGCTACTGTCAATTCTGCCGTTCGCTGTTTGACTCTAGTTTCTAGCTCACTGTAGGATAAAGCTAAGGCTATTTCTGCGATGCGACAGTCAGTAACATCGACACCAGTTGCGATGACATATTCTACCAAACCCTTGCCATCAAGAATGACTGTATTTGACCAATTAATTAAGCGCTTCTCACCAGTTTTTGTGAGCCAATAGTTAGTATATTTACTAATAAAATTTTCGGGTTTTAGTTGATTAAAAATATTTTTAACAGGCTCTAATTCTTCGGAGACCAAGAACAAATCCCAAACAAATTTATTTTTGACCTCAGCAAAGGAGTAGCCTGTGGTTTTTTCGCAAAATTCGTTAAAACTGACGATCCGTCCTTCCTTGTCAAGAACTACAATCAAACAGGTGGCTATGCTAATGACTTTCGCAATAACATCTCGTTCTGTTTGTAGTTCTTTTTCTGTGGACTTGAGACCAGCATACCAAGCCGCGACCATTGCAGTGACCAAAAATAAGATCGCAGAAGTTGCCTTAAATGCAAACAGTAACAAAATAGTCAGCAGTAATGCCGTGCTGGTGGCAAATCCAGCAATTTTGTAACGTTTAATGGGTAGAGGTAGTACCTGAAGCGGACTCATTTTGGTTGACCTATAGCGAGGGCGCTAAATTATTGACTACTTAAAAAGATATTAATAATTGTTTTTTTTATCTAGCAAATCATAATTTTGGGCGACTTGCCATCATCCCTGAGACAGATTTGAAGAAGTCGGTTGTTTGTTGCTACATCCCCGTCGGGGTCTCTCCCCATCTGCCCATCTGCCCATCTACCCATCGGCGCCTCTCTTTGTTATGATGAACAGACAAATAAGCTGATTTTTGGGGACTAACTGAGCGTGAATAATAAGCTGGCAAAAACGATCGGGTTATTTTTGGCAGCAGCAATCTTGTTCGGATTCATGGGTTATACACTTCAAAATCCAAATTCTGCGAGTAACTCAGGGATCTCGATCGGCTTTCCCAATTTTACCATCGCCAACCCCAGTGCGATCGACAATACAGGCGATCGGATTTATCTCAACGGCACCTGGCAATTTGTCCCCGCCCTTGGCAATTCCCAAAATCCCCCCTCATCCCCAAGCTGGGGTTCCATTCAAGTACCAGGGGACTGGATGGAAGAAAACAGCGAAGTCATACCAGGAATCATCTCTCGTGGTACTGGTAAAGAGTGGGAAAACTTCAAAAACAAACAACTATCAAAAGCCTGGTATCAGCGGACAATAGACATTCCCAGTGACTGGACAAACCGCAGAATTTTCATCGATTTAGCCAGAGTCAGCACCGATGCAGTCATCTTTATCAACGGGATTAACTGCGGTCAAATTGATTGGCCCTACGGCACTATTGAAATTACTAAAGTAGCCAAACCAGGTCAAAATACGATATCGATTTTAGTCGCTGCTATCTCCGAAGAAAAAGAGAAAGTAGTGATTATGGGACCGAGTGAAATCTACACCAAAGAATCAAATCTGTTATCGCGAGGAATCATCGGTGAAGTCAGAATTTTTAGCAGACCCCCAGGTCCCTTAATTAGCGATGTATTTGTTCAAACTTCCACCCGCAACCAGCAAATTAAATTAGATATAGAACTCAAAGATGTTAAACAAAACGGTCAAATTCAGTTAGTAGCTAAAATGTTCGATGAAAAGGGCCAAGTCGAACAAAAATTTACCGGAACAGCCCAAGTTAAAGCTAAACCAACTCAAACCGTAAACATCCAGTGGAACTGGAAAAACCCTCGGATTTGGGACCTTGGTCAACCAAATCTTTATAACCTGCAATTAGAAGTAACAGGAAATGGCATTAATACGCAGTACAACCAACCTTTTGGCTTCCGAGAATTTTGGATAGAAGGGCGTAAATTTTTCTTAAATGGAACAGAATTACGGCTGCGACCAACCTTACATTCCGATACATGGGAAGGTGGTAGTGTCGTCGGAGCCCAAAAATTAATTGAGGGCTACCTTAAAGCCGGTTTTAATATCATAGAAATGTGGCCTTGGGATCATGACGAACGGGGACGGTGGCATTTCCGAGAACTGTTTTCGGAAATAGCAGACATCAAAGGTTTTCCCATTATGGCTCCCGCTTTAGATATTACTTCCATAGGTTGGAACGGCCAGTGGAAAAACCACCAAACAAGAGAACGTTGGCAAGGACGAATGGCCACAGAAATGAGACGATATCGCAATCACCCCTCAGTCTTAATGTGGGCAACCAGTCCTAATTTTTTTGGCAATAATGACGATCAAAATCCTCGTCGGATCGGCAATAAAGAAGTAACAGGAACTCTGGGAACAGTTGATGATAAACGTTTGCGGGAAAACACACCTTTGGCAAAAGATTTGTATTCTGCTCTCAAAAAAGTCGATCCAACTAGACCTGTAATGTTACATCAAGGCGCTAATTTTGGCGATGTTTATGCGCTTAATTCTTATTTAAATATGATTCCCTTGCAAGAAAGAGAAGAGTGGATTTCTGAGTGGAGCCAAACAGGAGAAATGCCCTACATGGTGGTGGAATTTGGGACTCCACTACAAGCAACCATGATGCGAAATCGCGATGGTTTCGATCGCGTTATTGTCAGCGAACCTTGGATGACAGAGTTTGCAGCGATTTATTTTGGTAAACAGGCTTATGAGTTAGAAAGTCAGAGTTATAAAAATAAAATTCGGGAAAAATTTATTAAGGCCCAGGAGTATCAAAACTGGTATCTGAATCCAGAGTTAGATTTTGCACCGGCTTTTCAAAAGTTGCAGCAGTTATTCAGTACAAATACTTGGCGCAGTTGGCGGACTTTTGGGATGTCTGGGGGGATGATTCCTTGGAGTGATGGCCATGGTTGGCAAGTTTCGGATGTTGGTAAAACTAAGGTAGATGTTGGAGAATTTCAACCGGGACAGCGGGGGGTCTATTTGAAGCAGATGTCGAAGAGTCTGCTGTATTATTTGCAGCCAGAATCTTACAATATTTATCCTGGTGGCGAGGCAATTATGAAGAATAATAGTCCCACTTTGGCTTGGATTGCTGGTGCTAGTCCCGCTTTTGTCACCAAAGACCACAGTTTTTTTGCGGGGGGAAAACTGGCTAAGCAAATAGTATTAATTAACGATACTAGGAGTCAACAAAATTTTATTTTTAATTGGCAAGTTTTGGTGGATGGGAAAGAGGTGAAAAAGGGCGATAAACAGGGAACTATTGACACCGCAGGTACACTGTTTTTCCCCATTGATGTGATTTTACCTCAGAAGGTTTCGGGCAAGGTTGATGGCGAAATTCGCCTGAGTGCGAGGGTGGGCGATCGCCCCCACGTTGATAATTTTTCGTTCCGGGTATTTGACAATCCAAGCAAAATCAAGGATAAGCTGACTATCTTCGATCCTGTGGGCAAAACATCGGCGATGTTAAAACAATTAGGTTATGAACTTGTGCCTTGGGATGGTAATGTCGGGGCAACCACGGGAGGGGCAACCACGGGAGGGGCAACCACGGGGGGATTGCCCCTACTAATTATTGGTAGGGAAGCATTTTCTAGCGGGCAAAATTTGCCAGGAAATTTAGAAACTTTTGTGCGGAATGGTGGTAAGGTAATTGTGTTTTCCCAAAGCAGGGAATGGCTGCGAAATATGGGTTTGCGGATTGCACAACACATCAGCCGTCGAGTTTATCCAATTAATAGCAACCACCAGGCAGTTAGCGGTTTGGACGAGGCTGATTTGCGGGATTGGATAGGACAAAGCACTTTGATTGAAGCTTATCCAGATACTGTTCATACGGTCGGAAAATTGAGTCCAAAAAATTCACATTGGTACGGCTGGCATTGGGGAAATCATGGGGGTGTCAGCAGCGCTTCTATTGAGAAGCCACACCGCACTTCTTGGCGGCCTATTTTGGAGTCGGAGTTTGATTTAGCTTATTCGCCGTTGATGGAATTGGATTATGGAAAAGGGCGATTGATTTTAAATGAGTTGGATTTGGAAGACCATTTTGCTGCGGATGCTGGGGCGACGCAATTAGTCCAAAAACTTGTGAGTTATGGGATGAATGCTATGGTTTCTGGGAAGCCGGATAAGGTGGTTTTAATTGGGGGAGATGGAGATGGGAAGAAGTTGGATGATTTGGGGGTAATTTATCAGCGGGCTAATGGGCTTTCTCCAGATGTTGGTTTGGCTATTATCGGGGCTGAGGCTAATGTGAAAGATGCTGATTTGCGGGGTTATTTGAATGCTGGTGGGAAGGTGTTTTTCTTGCCGCGACAAGTGCCTGTTGCTGGTTTGGGTGTGGGTTTGCAGTCAGTTCTGAATTTTGGTGGTTCGCTGGCGGTTCCGAGTTGGGATGAGGTGAGGGGTGTTAGTGGTTCGGATTTGCGATCGCGCTCTTTTTATGATACTTGGTTGATTAAGTCTGGGGGAGAAATTGGTGCTGACGGTTTGTTAAGTCGGGTTGCTGTAGGTAAGGGGGTGGCGATTTTTTCTCAGATTGACCCGGATAGTTTGAATGCTGATACTAAGACTTATTTGCGTTTTACTCGCTGGCGACAAACTCGCGCGAATGCTCAGATTTTGGCGAATTTGGGGGCGAGTTTTAAGGCGGATGGGGTGGTGTTTAATGGTTCGAGTAATCAGTTTTATCATTCTGATTATAGGACGGATTTTGAGAATGGGGATAATCCTTATCGGTATTATCGATGGTAGATGTTACCACTCTATTTTTACCGGATAGTTGGCTAGTTTTGAATCGCCACTCAACAGCACAGCGCTTTCTACAATTGCTTGAAAAATCAACAGGCGATCGAATGGATCTTTAGTGATGCTTTGGCAAGCTATCCAATGTTATTAGAGTTTAGACTAAGCAGGTCAAAAAGTGCGATCGTCGACCCAAATTAACGAATCATTTAGATAGCGGACTGTATCGGCAAAAAGTCAGATTATTGCTGCCAAAAAAACCTACAATTGGACTGTTTGCGTCTTGACGATGAACGAGATATAATTTAGCGTGTAGGGGATAAGCTAAAAATAATTTAACAATCACTTTTCAGGTTTAAAAAAGTTGTCTCCCCTACTTCTTGAAGAAGTCGGGGATGGGGGTATTTTGTTATTTATGCTGGCTTACAATTGGGGTTCGATTCCAGCCGATCGCAATTGAGCGCGTAATTGCTCTAATTCGTCTTCGGCGCGATCGGCTCTTTGCTGTTCGCGATCGGCTCTTTGCTGTTCTTGTTGGGCTCTTTCAGAACCCGTTAACAACAGATTCCCTTGACTGTCCCACCAGCGCAGCCAAGGTAACTCAGCATTTTGATAAGTACCTTGCCAAATTCCTAATTCCACTCCCAACTGCGGAATCGGATAACGATCGCGATCGTTTGTGGCAACTAATTGATACCTATCTTCTATAAAGTGATAAACTTCAACACTAGCCTTCCTGACTTCATAAATACCATAAAAAGCCGGACGGATGACATTTTCATAAATCCAGAATTTCCCCGGCTTAGTTTCCTGCTGACCCGATCGCAATAAAGGCGTTCCGTCCCGTTCTTCCGTCCCATTCCCCGATACAAACTCTAGCACAATCAACGGTGATACAAACTCTTGCCACATCACATAAGAACGGCGCAATTGACCGTCTAGTGTGGGCGGGACATTGGGCACGTAGAACCAGTCAGGCGCTTCTGCACCGCGTTCAAGTGGCTCAGTTAATCGCCAATAAATGCCACTATCTTGACCGATGCAATAGTTACCATCAGCATGAATTCTTTCTAAAATCGGAGTAATTGAATCAGTTAGTAAGATGCTTTGGGGATGTTCTTGAAAGTTTTTCACAAAGGTACCATCAGATTCGGGTAGTTGAGTGTGGTCTGGCCAACCTGTGGGATTGTTTTCTACATCTAGAGTGAATTTCATAATCTTATTTTGATTGCAGGAGTTGTTGGGAGAGAGCTTTTCATTTCGATTATATGCGAACTCAATATATCTAACTCATGCCTCTATCTCCCAATCCTCCAGACGCAAACCCTCAACGCGGCTGAACTCGCGGGTATTGTGAGTTACAAGAATTAGGTTGTTGGCAAGAGCTATAGAGGAAATCAAAAGGTCATTAGGGCCAATTGGTGTGCCAGATGCAGCTAGCCCGGCGCGAATTTGACCGTAAATTAAGGCAGACTGGTCATCAAAAGGAAGAGATATAAAGCGATTCAAAAAATCTTGCTGTTGGGCAAGCGAGCGAGCGGGATTGTTGCTTCTCATGGATCCATAGAAGAGTTCAGCTTTAACAACAGAACATACTGCGACATCCTGTGAAGGTAGAGCCTGCAACCTTCGTAAAACTCCAATCGATCGGCCGTTCAAGTAACCGATACAGGTATTGGTATCAAGTAAATAAATCACAGCAATTCCTCCCGTTCCTCAAATTCCCCTTGTTCTCCCCGCACTAAAGGCTCATCCTGAAAGCACCCGAAAGTTCTCTCAAAAAAACCTGGTGGCCAGCCTAAATCTTCCGGCGTTTTAGCCTCAGTTGCTGGTGCTACGGGCTGGAAAACTACAATAACTTCCAAATCTGTATCTTTGATACCACCGGGGATTTGCAAATGCAACATCCCGTCGGAACCAACGCGCGATCGCACTTTAATACTTTGCATAACTCTTGCCTCCTTAAGTTTGTAATGCTTTTTTGCCAATTGGCCAATCTTCTAAAGTCTCTAACCATTCGATTAGTGCTTGCCAAGTTTAGACATCTAAGACAGCAACTTGTTTGCCTTTTAGATTGAGAAACTCAACAGACTGCAATACCTCTAATCCGGTCATTCTGGCTACCTCTATGTTGATGATAGGATAACTTTTTATCTCCATTCTAACTTATATCTTGCACCATTCTCAATTAGCCCTTTATGAACAGGCAAGATGCCTGTTCCACAAAAATTCAATGTTCTTGTGGAACAGGCATCCTGCCTGTTCTTGAGAATGGTGCAAGATATGAGTTCTAATCAATTTACTCCTCGGTTGCTGCGCCAAAGCCGATCGAACAAAGGGCGATCGCACCAAACCAACCCCAGCCGCTAGCCCGAAGTGAGGCAATCCCCCCGCAGCCCCCGCTTCTCGACGCGGTACAATTAGTGCAATCATACTTACGCTTATATTGAAAAGGCTAGACACCACGCCACAGGAGACAACAGACGCATGGGTAAAGTAGTTGGCATTGACCTCGGAACAACAAACTCAGTAGTAGCCGTCATGGAAGGCGGCAAACCGGTTGTGATTGCCAATGCAGAAGGGATGCGGACAACTCCCTCGGTAGTTGCTTTCACCAAGGAAGGAGAACGGCTTGTCGGACAGATGGCCAGACGCCAAACAGTTTTGAATCCCCAAAACACCTTTTACGCAGTCAAACGGTACATCGGACGCAAATACACCGAACTGACTCCAGAAGCAAAGCGCGTCCCTTACACAACTCGCCGCGACGACAACGGGAACATCAAAGTCAAGTGTCCCCGGATGAAAAAAGATTTCGCCCCAGAGGAAATTTCGGCCATGGTATTGCGGAAGTTGGCCGATGAAGCCAGCCGCTACCTCGGACAAGAGGTGACGGGGGCTGTAATTACTGTTCCTGCTTATTTCAACGACTCCCAGCGACAGGCGACACGAGATGCGGGACGAATTGCCGGACTTGATGTCAAACGGATTTTAAATGAGCCCACAGCGGCTTCTTTGGCTTACGGTTTGGAAAGGCGAGAAAGTCAAACTATTTTAGTGTTTGATTTGGGAGGTGGCACTTTTGATGTGTCGATTTTAGATGTCGGAGATGGAGTATTTGAAGTTAAAGCCACTAGCGGCGATACTCAATTGGGAGGCAATGATTTTGACTCCAAAATTGTCGATTGGTTGGCCGAACAATTCTTAGAAAAAGAAGGAATTGATTTGCGGAAAAATCGCCAAGCTTTGCAGCGCTTAATCGAAGCATCGGAAAAGGCTAAGATTGAGCTGTCGGGAGTTGGCGTGACGGAGATTAATTTGCCTTTTATTGATGCGAATGAAGATGGCCCTTTGCATCTGGAAACACGACTGACTCGCGGTCAATTTGAAGGGCTATGCGGCGATTTGGTGCAGCGACTGCGCCGTCCGGTAAAACAAGCTTTGGCTGATGCCAATTTGAGTCCTTCTCGCATTGATGAAGTTGTGTTAGTTGGTGGTTCGACTCGCATTCCTTTGGTTCAGCAAGTTGTTCGCAGTTTGATTGATAAAGAACCAAATCAAAATGTCAATCCCGATGAAGTTGTGGCCGTGGGTGCGGCAATTCAGGCAGGAATTTTGGGCGGCGATGTCCGGGATGTGCTGCTGTTGGATGTCACTCCCCTGTCCCTGGGCTTGGAAACCATCGGCGGGGTGATGAAAAAATTGATTCCTCGCAATACTACTATTCCTGTGAGGCGATCGGACATTTTTTCGACTGCTGAAAACAACCAAACTGTGGTGGAAATTCACATCATCCAAGGCGAACGGGAATTAGGCCGGGATAATAAGTCTTTGGGACGGTTTAAACTAACAGGAGTTCCACCGGCACCGCGAGGGATTCCGCAGATACAAGTAGCTTTTGATATTGATGCTAACGGGATGCTGTTGGTGACAGCTTTGGACAAAACTACTGGCCGGGAACAAAGTATTACTGTGCAAGGTGCTTCGACGCTTTCTCAGCAGGAAGTGAATCAGATGATTCGCGATGCTGAACAGTTTGCTCAAGCTGATAAGTTGCAGCGGGAAAGGGTGGAAAAACGCAATCGCGCTGAGGCTTTAGCTTATCAGGCCGAGCGGCAGTTGCGGGAAGTTGCGCTCGATCGCGGAATGCAGTTTGCTCAAAGAAGCCGCCAACGCATAGAAACTTTAATTCGCGAATTACGAGACAGTTTGGAACGCAAGGATGAGCGAGGAGTTGACCAAGTTGGTTCCGATTTGCAGGATGCTCTTTACGATTTGAGCCGGGAAGTTTCAGCTTTTGCTGATGATGATGACGATGATGATTTCTTTGAGTCGGTGAAGCGTACTTTTACCGGCGATGGTAGCAAGCGACGCAGCGATGACAACAGCTATTATCAGAATGCTAAGCCCTATCGGCGATCGACTGTCGATCCAATTCCCGATCGCCCCTACGACCGACCCTACGACCGACCCTACGACCAACCCTACGACCGACCCTCTGACCGCGATCGAATGGGCGATCGTAGAAGTAATGCTAATCGCCCAACTCGCCCTTATCAAAATCAAAGTGACGATTGGGATGATGACGACGATTGGCTGTAATTGAAGGAAGAAGGAAGAAGGAAGAAGCAGATTTTCCGCAAACAATATGTGATGGCTTTTTTCTAACTTCTTCTAGACTTCTTTTTTCTCTCCTCTCTCCTCCCTCCTCCACTACACTAGACTTCTTTGAAATAGATAGAGATTACTATAGTAAGCAAGGAGAAAATCATGTTGTATGACCCATAGAGAACAATACATCTGGCAGCGGGGTATTTATCTTTGTCAACTTTGCTACGAATTAACGAAATCATTTCATTCATCTGAACTTTATGGTATTACCAGTCAAATCCGTCGTGCATCTGTATCAGTACCAGCTAACATTGCTGAGGGATATGGATGTGTTACCAGACAAGAGTATATTCGATATTTGCGAATAGCTCTCGGTTCGCTCAGAGAACTGGATACTCATCTAGTCATTTCTGAAAGAGTCGGGTTAGCAGCACCAGATAAAATTTCACCCGTTATTAAAGAAGTAGATGAACTAACACGATTAATTGTCAGTACAATTAACAAACTACAAGACTAAAACTCCTTCTTCCTTCTTCCTTCTTCCTTCTTCCCTCCCCCCTTGGGGGGGGCAGGGGGGGGTGACTTCTTCCTTCTTCCTTCTTCCTTCTCAAACTATGCAGAACTTTCGCAATTACTATCAAATTCTGGGAGTACCCAGAGATGCTTCCGCCGATGAAATCAAAAAAGCCTATCGACGGCTGGCGAGACAGTTACACCCTGACGTCAATCCAGGGGACAAATCTGCTGAAGATAGGTTTAAGGATATTAATGAAGCCTATGATATTCTTTCAGATATCGATAAGCGCGCTCAATACGACCAGTTTAGTAAATTTTGGAAGCAAAAAGGCTTTCAAAGCAAACAAGGCGTGCGAATTCCCAATTTTTCAACTTGGGGAAACAGTAAAGCTAGCAGCAGAAAAACTGCCGATAATGTCGATTTTAGCGACTACTCAGATTTTAATAAATTTTTCGACCAAGTGCTCGGAAGACGCCGGGAAGTGAGGATGGGCACAGCCAATGATGCACAGCGAGTTAGTTCCCCGGAACCGTGGAGTACGGCTTCTAAGAAAACGAGTTATGTGGCTAATTCTAGGGAGCCTAGAAGAGATATGGAGGAGCGGGAAATTAGAAGGGAAGTTAGAGAAACAGTAGAGCGAGAAATTAGAAGAGATATTGAGGCTACGCTGACTTTGAGTTTGGAAAAAGCCTATGCTGGAGGCCTAGAGCGAATTCCTTTGGAAGACGGGCGGACAATCGAAGTAAATCTGCCTGCTGCTATGGTATCTGGCCAGCGAATTCGATTGCGAAATCAAGGCATTGGCGGCGGCGATTTGTATTTGAAAATTACGATTTCTCCCCATCCATTTTTTCGCTTAGAAATGTCGGATATTTGCTGCGAATTGCCACTGACTCCTAGCGAAGCCGTGCTGGGTGGAGAGGTGGAAGTACCCACGCTAGATGGTAGGGTGAAAATGAAATTACCCCCTGGAGTTCCTTCGTCCAAGCGCTTGCGGCTGGCGGGAAAGGGCTATCCGACGGGAAATGGCGATCGGGGCGATCAATTGGTAGAAATCTTGGTATTAATTCCCAAGGAAATTAGCGATGAAGAACGAGAATTGTACCAGAAATTGCGAGAGGTTGAGTCTTTTAAACCACGCCAAGATTTATCTGTATAATAGAGTTAAATGGCACTCCTTACTAGGTAGAACCTAGTAAGGAAAATTAGGAGGATAAGCCTCCTGTTTTTCTGATAGCTTGCGATGGCGAGCAAGAGTGATATTAGTTCCCAGGAAGAGTCTGGAAGTTAAACTCGTTAATAGGCGATACTTTCAGCAACCCTGGATAATATAAGTGAAATTACTGTTGTGATGAACTCTGAACTAGCTGATAATTAACACTAAGATAATTATGAGATAATCAGGAGCCTTCTGCCACAATGACTCAAAATTCGCCTCAATGCAAAAATCTACAAGAACACGTAGAGTGTTTATTGCAACTGCTGCGTCAAGAATCCTCTTTGCGACAACAAGATATTACAGCAGTGCAAGCTTCTTTGAAAAAAGCAATTGCTCCTGAATTTGAAATTGTGTTTGCGGGTGCTTTCAGTGCCGGAAAATCCATGTTAATCAATGCTTTATTAGAGCGAGAATTGCTCTACAGCGCTGAAGGACACGCCACAGGTACTGAATGTTATATCGCCTTTGCTGAGCCAGACAAAGAGCGAGTTGTCCTCACATTTTTGAGCGAAGTGGAAATTCGAGAGCAAGCCTATGCTCTTTGTGAAAAATTAGGCTTAACTACTGAACTTAATATTAATCAAACAGATGTAGTGCCACTTTTGTCTCAGGGTTGTAGAATAATTATTGAAAAGGAAGGCGGCGAAAATAAATCGGAATTAGCCAAACAAGCTAAGGCGTTGATGCTGCTGTTAGAAGGTTTTGAAGCCAATCGCGATCGCATTCACACCCTCGAAAACGCCACCTACTCGATGGAACAGTTTAACTTTTCCAATCTCAAGGAAGCTGCTAGCTATGCTCGCCGCGGTAGCAACAGTGCGGTGCTCAAGCGCGTCGAATATTATTGTTATCATCCCCTGCTGCAAGATGGCAATATAATTATCGATACGCCGGGAATTGATGCGCCTGTACAACGGGATGCAGAATTGACTTATAATAAAATTGAAAGCCCGGATACTTCGGCAGTTGTTTGCGTTTTAAAAGCAGCTTCGTCAGGGGAAATGACGACGGAAGAAACCGAATTGATGGAAAAAACCAAGGGAAATCCGGGAATTCGCGATCGCCTTTTTTACATTTTCAACCGCATCGACGAAACTTGGTACAACACCCAACTGCGACAGCGCTTAGAAAATCTGATTAATTCCGACTTTCGCGATACTACCAGAGTTTACAAAACTAGCGGATTGTTGGGATTTTACGGGAGTTTGATTAAAAATACCACAAGTCGCGATCGCTTTGGCTTAAATACAATATTTGCCGAAAGAGGGCGGGTTTATGTAGATAGTAACTTAGATTCAGAGTCGATCGGTAAAACCCGCCCCTACAATACGGGTAATGGTAGCGAGAATAGCGAAGAAACTCCACAATTTATCAGCGAATTTAACCGCTACTGTGCCAATTCTGGCAAGTTATCTCCCAGCCAATTTCGGATTTCAGTTAACAGCTACGAAACACCTAATGAAAACTACGTGCGGATTCTTGCAGAACAAGGAAGACCATTAATCGAGCAATTAATTCAAGATAGCGGCATCGAAGATTTTCGCAGGGGAATTACCCGTTACCTCACGGAAGAAAAGCGCCCGCAACTGTTCAAAAATCTCGCCGACGATTTAGAAGATTTGTGCATTCAACTGCGGAAACACTACCAAACAATCCAGCGGAATTTGGACAGTCAGCCCCGCGAAATTGAGGCGATGAAAGCACAGGAACTTTTACGGTTAAATCAAGAATTGCAGCAAGTAGGGCAGGATTTTAGGGAACATATCGCCACAGAAATCAATGAAATGATTATGAATAAATGCGATATTTTTGATAACGATTTTCGGCAACTGCAATCTCGCATGATTCGGCGCTTAGATGAATTATTAGATAGTTTTTCCGTTGAGGCAGCTTACGGGCGTACTGTGCTCGCTCATCCCCGCAATGCGACAGCACCTTTAATTGCTGTTTTAGTTGAGGCGCTTTACTATTTAGCCAATCAGTTAGAAGATATTTTAGTAGAGTCTACTGCGTCATTGGTTGTCAATTTTTTCCAGTATTTGAAAGACAGCGTGCGCAAGTCTGAATATTATCGATTACTTTATCGATTGTTGGGGAATGACGGGGGAATTGAACAGCAGTTAGATGAGTTGTCACAGCGGGTTTCTGATGCTTTGGTAAATGCGGCGGGTGTTGAGTGCGATCGCTACGTGCGAGAAAGTCCCCGTTTTTACGATGAAGACACGTTTTCAATTTATCAATTCCGGCAAACATTGCAGCAAACATCTCAAGGTTATGACTGCGAAAACATGGTAGATGCCCAACCAGCAATTCGGCAATTGTTGCGCCTAGATTTCGAGCCAAAAGTATCGCAAACCATCCGCCAAACCTTCCGCCAAACCGTTAATAAAACCCTGAAAGATCATTTGTTACCGATGGCCGAAAAGCAAGCGGATGATATTTTGCAGAAGTACAGTCAAGCCCGCGATTATGTTGAGCAAACTCTGGCGCAGGAGGCGGAGGAGAAGATTGCGCGGAACCAGCGGCTGCAAGGGGAGAATGATGAAAAGATCGAAAAGTACGATCGGGCGGTTTCTGGGATTAATAGCTGTTTGCAGGCGATTAAATTGCACGAGCATTTGTTGCCAGTAATTGGGCAAAATGATGGTGTTTCTGGGGATGGTGAATGATTGCAATTTTGGCGATTGAAATTCCGGCGATTGGAAATTCCGGCGATTGGAAATCGCGTCTACACAGACAAAACCCGCCTGCGCGGGTTAAAAACATTATTAGTCCGCGGAGGCGGACATTGTTTGTGTAGACGCGAATTCTATTCGCCGGGATTATTTAGATTGCAAATTCCGGCGATTGGAAATCGCGTCTACACAGACAAAACCCGCCTTCGCGGGTTGAAACAAAACATTCTTAGTCCGCGCAGGCGGACATTGTTTGTGTAGACGCGAATTCTATTCGCCGGGATTATTTAGATTGCAAATTCCGGCGATTGGAAATCGCGTCTACACAGACAAAACCCGCCTTCGCGGGTTGAAACAAAACATTCTTAGTCCGCGCAGGCGGACATTGTTTGTGTAGACGCGAATTCTATTCGCCGGGATTATTTAGATTGCAAATTCCGGCGATTGGAAATCGCGTCTACACAGACAAAACCCGCCTGCGCGGGTTGAAACAAAACATTCTTAGTCCGCGCAGGCGGACATTGTTTGTGTAGACGCGAATTCTATTCGCCCGATTGTTCCCAGAAATGCGACAATACTCTATAATCATAGATAGAGTCTTTTGAAAAAATCAACAATCAATATGCAAAAACATATTTTTCTAGAAAATTACGGAAATGATGATGTTTGTTCCTTTGGTTCTACGATGCTCAAAGTAGGTAAGCTTAGGCAAGTAATGGAATCAGCAACTAATGATAACCTAGAATGTGCACTTACGGAGTTATTTAAAACTCGAGGATTACAAATAAATACCCTGAAATATAATCCGCAGCTTAGATGTAACCAGGAACAAAAATGGTTTGGTGACGGGATAGACTGTGAAGCCTTAAAAATAGGGGCTAAAGGCTGGCAAAAAGGTAAAGTTAAAATCAGAGTCATTGTAGAATTTTGCCCAGACGAACCAGAAGTTGAAGAAACACCAGAAAACAATCAATTAGAAATCAGCCCGCCAGAATCACCCCTCGATGATTTGCGCCGCCAACTACTAAACCATGAAAATCAACCCAACAACTCATGACTAAAACCCCCAGAATCCCCATTCCCCCAGAAGTCAGAAAATATGTATTCACCCGCAATAAATACCAGTGCCAAAGTTGCGGCCAAACCAAACAAGAAACCCAACTCTCGATCGATCATATCATCCCCCTAGCCCGCGGCGGCAGCAACGACATCAGCAACCTGCAAACCCTCTGCCGCACCTGCAACCAACAGAAAACCGACAAACTAGACCCCCGCTTCCGCCGTCACTATTAGCCGCCTATCGCACCTTTGTGGCATAATCTGGGCGAAGCTGAAATCATCAAAATTTCGAGCATTCCCGCGCAATTTCCCAATCTTCCTGGGTGTGAATTACCAAAACTTTCACCGCAGAATCCGCCGTCGCAATATCTGCATCAATGGGCGACTGTAGATTGCGATCCCCATCCAATTTTAAACCCATAAATCCAAAAGGTTCGCAAGCAGCAGCCCGCACAATAGGGGAATTTTCGCCCACACCCGCCGTAAAAATCAAAGCATCCAAACCTCCCAAACTCGCCAACATCGCCCCAATTCCGGCACGCAAACGGTGGATGTAAATATCCAATGCTAGTTGAGCTCTCTCATTACCTTGGGAAATCGCTTCCACAATCTGTCGCATATCAGCAGACACCCCAGAAATCCCTTTCAAACCAGAATTGCGATTGAGCATATTGTCAAGTTTTTCGGCAGTTAAATCCGATCGCTTTAACAGATGAATTATAATACCAGGATCGATGGAACCCGATCGACTTCCCATCATCAAACCTTCCAAGGGCGTAAATCCCATCGTCGTATCCACACTCACGCCACCGCCAATAGCAGCCAGAGAACATCCGTTGCCCAAATGACAGCTAATCAGCCGCAAATCTGCCAAATCACGCCCCAGAATTTCGGCAGCCCGACGCGCGCAATATTGATGGCTAATCCCGTGAAAACCGTAGCGGCGAATGCCATTTTCCAGCCATTCGTAGGGGCCTGGATACACAAAGGTGGCGGGTGCTAATCCTGCGTGAAAAGCTGTATCAAAAACTGCTATTTGCCGCACATTTGGGAGGATTTTTTCCATCGCTTCAATGCCTTCAAGATTGACGGGATTGTGTACGGGGGCGAAAACTGCTAAACGGGCGATCGCCTCTTTAACATCCGGTGAAATTAAGGTACTTTGCTGATACTCTTGCCCGCCGTGTACGACGCGGTGTCCGACAATATCAATCTCGTTTAGATTGTTAATGGTTTGAGTTTTTCCCTTCCACAGAGTCTCCAGCATTCGATAAATAGCAGCTTGGCGAGATTCTGAGGCTAACTCCTCTTCTAGCTGACTACCTGCTGCTGTTTGGACTTTCAATTCTGATACATTCTGCTGGTGAGTCCAATCTATTTTTGCTTCCCACAGAGGTTGCAAAGGGCGATCGGATTGCACATCTTTTAACTCATAAAGACAGCTTTTTTGACTGCTAGAACCTGCGTTTAAAACTAATATTTTCATACTTTATTTTGTCCGGTTTAACTGGTTCCCAGGCAGAGCCTAGGAACCTATGCCTAGAGGCTCTGCCTCGCTTCATCAATGCTCAGTAGCCTCGCTGGTGGAGGAAATGGGAGGCAGAGCCTCCAGATATGTGTTACCAGGCAGAGCCTGGGAACAAGTATAACGAGTAGATAACCATACAAAATTTATGAAGAAAAATGTCGAAATGTTAACTGTTAATGCAATCAGTAGCTAACAGTTGCGGTAGTTTGATATATCTTCTGATTAGATTTTCATTTACTAAAATTTAAGGAGTCAAATCGATGTTTACACCAATTTTACTTGCTGTTGCCCCCAGAACCGTAGAATGGAGTCCTACTATTGCTTTGATCATGATTGCTTGTAATATTCTAGCGATCGCGATCGGCAAATCAACGATCCAACATCCGAGCACAGGCCCAGCAATGCCCTCATCGAGTATGTTTGGTGGTTTGAGTTTGGGTGCTGTTTTGGGAACTACTGCATTTGGTCATATTTTGGGAGCGGGTACTATTTTAGGATTGTCTTACATAGGCGCTATTTAGAATCTAGGATGATTGTGGCGCAGCTTACCGACAATTTCAAGTACCGGGTAAGTTGCGCAGAGTTTCATCCATGTACGAGCGATCGCCCAAAACCTCCAGCATCGGCCCGCGCACATCAAACTTGACAATACTAACAGAAGCTGCTAGAGCAGCAATGCGATTGCGGTAACTTCCTAAATCAATCCCCAACAAACTGCACAGAATAATCCGAATAGTCGCCTTGTGCGAAACTACCAAAACATTACCATCTTTGTATTTTTCCTGAATTTCTGCGATAATTAAGGACGATCTGCTAGCAATTTGCACAGAAGTTTCGCCATCATTCGGCGCATTCCAAGCCGGTTCCGTCAACCAATTAATGTACTCTTGGGCATATTTTTCCCGGACAAATTCAACTGTTTGACCCTCCCACTTGCCGTACTTAATTTCCCTCAAGCCGTCGCGAAGCTGCATTTCAATTCCCAGAGTATCACACAAAGGTTTTGCAGTTGCGATCGTGCGTTTCATGGGACTGACATAAACAGCATTCCAAGGCAATTTCGCATAAGTTGCAGAAAATTGTTCTGCCATTTGAGAACCTTCGGCTGTTAAATCTGGGTCGAGGTCGCCGCAGAAACCGCCTGTTTTGCTGTAAACTGTTTCACCGTGGCGCAGAAAGTAGATTTTTAGGCTCATAAATTACTTAATTGTGATATCAAATCCGGTTCATTCTTCAGTCCGCGAAGGCGGACTTCGCTTGTGTAGTAGCGGTTTCAACCGCCGATTATTTCAACCACCGACTCTTTTATTTTATCATCTTAGCAAAAGAGTCTAAAAAACTCTTTCAAATCATCAAGAGCAGGATTATCCCAATCCCAAATATCTTTTTTGTGTTCCATAACATAATCAAATTTAGACATACTGCATTTACTTCCAGCTTGTTTCTGTTCTTGCTTTGAGCAAGTATCAAATCTAATATAGTTGCTAATCCAGAATTTATCAAACTCTTTCTGATTGATTTTCTTTCCCTGACTTTCTATGCAAGTTTTCCAGCTATCCAAACAATCAGCATAGGTCGAATCTTTATCCTTGATTGCCTTTAAAAGCGTTTCCAGTTCGCCTTTACCTCCAACATTTGTAAAATAGCAAGCCAATTTTGCATTTGTTCCATGATCTGTTGTACAAATATCGATAAATTGCTTAGTGCTTGACAAGCTTTCAGCTTCAAACACTTGTTTTATACATTTATCTACGAATTGCAGCCGTTCTTGCTCTGAACAATTATCAATGTCGATAATAATTCCAATCTTTTCGATATCTTTTCGGTCAATCTTTCTTATTAAATTTTTTAAAGCTTTGATTAACTCTGTTTCGCTCAAGCCTTCCAAACTTTGATAATCATCTATATAAATAGGTTTTTCTACCTGGATATCGCAGTTTAGTTTCTCAACCATTGCCTGCATGAAAATCCTATCATTTTTACTTTCTACTATGACAATATTACTCACCTCTCACTCCTTCTTGATGCTCTAGTGCGTAATTCAAAGTTTCCAAATCGAGCCGACTTCCGATTATTTGATTTGTTTTGAGTTTCTTTGCTAGTTCAAAATATGCGCTGCTGCATTCCTGATTTTGTTCTAAACCCACCTTAGCAAATGCTTGAAGCATCTCTAAACTGTGCGTTGTAGCAAAAATCTGCGTATCCAGTTCAACCGCTAACCGAAATAACACTCTCCAAAACTCCGGCTGACTTTTATAGTGTATGCCATTCTCTATTTCATCAATTAGCAGTATTTTATCTTCGCTGTTTATCAGTTTAAGAATAATTTCTGCAACTCGGTTCATAGCATCTCCAAACAATGAGAGAGGTAAACGTTTTTCTCCTTTTCTTCTCAAGTATAGTGTTGGTTCGCCAATATAAAAACTCTCTACTGATTCGATCGCCGGATCGATAACTTGAAAAGCTTTCAAAACTTCGCTATCTTTTTCATTCAAACGAGCGCGATCGTAGGCTTCTGTGAGTTCTATTCCTGAAATTCTGGTAAAAGAGGGAATAATCGGTAGTTCACCAGGAGTAGGAATGGCATCAGTAATTATGGTATTACTACCATTTATTAAACCTTTGGAACTAGCAATTAAAGAGTCGTTAGAACCAGTATTACTTACCGAGAGTGAAAATTTATTTGATTTGTTTGTGCGCGATCTACTTAAATGAATACTTGTCGGATCAATAGTTTTCGGATCAATATCTTTCCGATAAATAGTTGTCGGATCTATACATGGTTGGATGGTAAATTGATCGGTATCATTGTTGTCATCTGTTCCAATAATTAGTATAGATTTTTCTTTTCCCCGTACATGAAATAAGTTGTCCCAGGCTTTGTCAGGCATAGCTTTCATTACTAATGATGATTCCTTTCTAAGCTCTCTTAGAAATAGTATGCTGCTAGGTTTTGGAGCAACATAGAGAAAAATTGCTTCTAGCAAGGCTGTCTTGCCAGCATTGTTTTTACCGCCGATTAAATTGACTCTTTCAAACCCAGAAATTTGGATTTGCTCAAAACACCTAAAATTTTGAATTTCTATTTCTTTAAGCATTACCGCCCCTTTTGAATGTACAAATCTTAAATCACGGTTGATTTATGCTAAGATTAATTATATCTTAGTTGTTTTACTTCATCCGCAACAAGCGACGAATGTCATGCAGACTACAGACCTATTTGAAGTCATTGAACGTCATCCAACCAAAGTGAGTGGTGCATGGGTATTTCGGGGAACGCGCGTACCTGTTGCCGCCTTTTTCGAGAATCTTAAAGATGGAGCCTCTATTGACCAGTTTCTCGAATGGTTTCCGGGAGTAACTCGCGCCCAAGTTGAGGTATTACTCGATCGCGCGTTAGCCTCAATAACACAGATGGTGGCATGAAGATATTGTTCGATCAAGGTACGCCAGTACCGCTGCGCCGCTCGTTGCTGCATCATAAAGTAGATACTGCTTATGAACGTGGATGGTCAACATTAGCAAATGGCGATCTGCTCGACACAGCCGAACGCGATGGGTATAATCTGCTGGTAACGACCGATCGCAACTTGCGTTATCAACAAAACCTGACAAGCCGACAAATTGCTATTGTGGTTTTGCTGTCCACTTCTTGGCCGCGCATTCAAAAGCATCAAGACGATATTCGGAATGCGATCGACACTATTGTTCCGGGCGCATACCTCGAAATTGAGATTGCTTGATGAAGCTTTATTTATCGCCTTTTTGTAGGGGTAGTGCCCCCGTGCCTACCCCCCACCGACGATCGAATGCGCGTTTCAGCATTGGGGCAACCACGGGGGGATTGCCCCTACAGAGAACGAAACTGCCCTGCCCTACCCAGGCGCACCCGATCGCACACCTTGATCTCCTGTCGCCGTCGGATCTTTAGTTTCCTTGGGCGTTTCAGACGAAACGACACCCCCGTGAGGCCACTTCCAATCGCGGATTTCCGGCAGATCGTCGCCATGTTCGGTGATATACAACCTGTGCTCGATCAGCTTATCCCGCAGCGCCTGTTTCCCGTAAGCCGCAGCATAACTTAGTTTCGGAACGCGATCGATCGCATCACCAACTAAATGGAAGCGATCGAGATCGTTCATCACCACCATATCAAAGGGCGTCGTAGTTGTTCCCTCCTCCTTATAACCACGAACATGAATATTCGAGTGATTTGTCCGGCGATAAGTCAATCGGTGAATCAGCCAAGGATAGCCGTGAAAAGCAAAAATCACCGGCTTATCTGTCGTGAACAAAGCATCAAAATCCTTGTCAGACAAACCGTGAGGATGTTCACTCGAAGGCTGAAGCGTCATCAAATCCACCACATTCACCACCCGCACTTTTAACTCAGGATAATCTCGACGCAGAATGTCAACAGCCGCCAAAGTTTCCAGCGTCGGAACATCACCCGCACAAGCCATTACCACATCCGGTTCGCCGCCTTTGTCATTGCTAGCCCACTCCCAAATCCCGATACCAGCCGTGCAGTGTTTAATCGCAGCATCCATATCCAAATATTGCAAAGCCGGCTGCTTCCCAGCAATAATCACGTTCACGTAGTGCCGGCTGCGGAGACAGTGGTCAGTTACTGACAGCAAAGTGTTCGCATCGGGCGGTAAATAGATCCGCACCACCTCAGATTTCTTGTTGATTACGTGGTCGATAAAGCCCGGATCTTGGTGAGAAAACCCGTTGTGATCTTGCCGCCAAACGTGAGAAGTTAAGAGGTAGTTGAGAGATGCGATCGGTCTCCGCCAAGGAATCTCGCGAGTAGTTTTCAACCATTTAGCGTGTTGGTTGAACATCGAGTCAATGATGTGGATAAACGCCTCGTAGCAGGAGAAAAATCCGTGCCTTCCTGTTAGCAAATAGCCTTCCAGCCAACCCTGACACAGATGTTCGCTGAGGATTTCCATGACGCGGCCGTCGGGAGAAAGGTGCTCGTCATCCTCCGGCAAAATACTACCCATCCACTCCCGCCCAGTCACCTCAAACACCGGATCGAGGCGGTTTGAAGCAGTTTCGTCGGGCCCGACAATGCGGAAATTCTGGTTATCCTGATTGAGTTTCATCACATCACGCAGAAAGCGACCAGTCACGCGGGTTGCTTCTGCCATCACAGTGCCTGGTTTTTGCACGTCTACGGCGTAGTCTGCAAATTTTGGCATTTTCAAGTCTCGCAGCAGCAGACCGCCGTTAGCGTGCGGATTTGCCCCCATCCGTCGATCGCCCTTTGGTGCTAATTCCGCCAATTCGGGAATTAACTTACCGTGTTCGTCAAAGAGTTCTTCCGGCTTGTAGCTTTTCATCCAATCTTCCAGGAGTTGGACGTGACCGGGCTTAGAAGCCATTTCAGCTAATGGAACTTGGTGCGATCGCCACGAACCCTCGGTTTGCTTCCCATCAACCTGCTTCGGCCCGGTCCAACCCTTGGGAGTTTTAAGTACAATCATCGGCCACTGAGGGCGATCGGAATAGCCATTAGTCCGCGCTTCCTGCTGAATCGCCTTAATTTCGCCAATGACCGTATCCATCGTTGCAGCCATCAACTGGTGCATCGTTTCCGGGTCTGAACCCTCGACCCAATAAGGTTTGTAGCCGTAACCGACCATCAAACTCTCCAATTCCTCGCGCGGAATGCGGGCCAACACGGTAGGATTGGCAATTTTGTAGCCATTCAGGTGCAAAATCGGCAACACGGCCCCATCCCGAACCGGGTTGAGAAACTTGTTAGAATGCCAGCTAGCAGCCAGCGGGCCACTTTCTGCTTCCCCATCCCCGACAACCGCAGCCACGATTAAATCGGGATTATCGAAGGCCGCCCCGTAAGCGTGGACCAGGGCGTAGCCAAGTTCCCCGCCTTCATGAATCGAACCCGGAGTTTCCGGCGCGACGTGGCTGGGGATACCGCCGGGAAACGAAAACTGTTTGAACAGTCGTTGAATTCCCTCGGAATCTTGGGAAATGTTCGAGTAATATTCGGTGTAAGTTCCTTCGAGATAGGTGTTAGCCACCAAGCCCGGCCCGCCATGTCCTGGGCCTGCGATGTAGATAGCGTTTAAGTCTTGGGCTTTGATGAGTCGGTTGAGGTGAACGTAGATGAAGTTGAGGCCTGGAGTGGTGCCCCAATGTCCGAGGAGTCTGGGTTTGACGTGTTCGAGTTTGAGGGGTTCTTTGAGTAGCGGGTTGTCTAGAAGGTAGATTTGTCCGACGGAAAGGTAGTTTGCGGCCCGCCAGTAAGCGTTGATTTTGCCTAGTTCTGAGTCGGAAAGCGGTTTTAATTGCGGGATTTCGGTCGTTTCTAGCATCATCGGCTATTGACTCCTGAGTTGTGGTTGTTTGGTTAAAGTTTGTTGCGAAGTTTGTCGCGAAGTTTGTCGCGAAGTGCGATCGGGATTAATTTGTTATTTGTGACGTTTGGTATTTAAACTCCCTGTCTTTCACATAAACAATTGAATTGTAGCTTGTTTTTGTCTAAATAAAAGTTTAAATTAAGGTTAAATTATGCCTGAATCTCGCGCAATTTAGAGGCTATAAAAGCAATAACTGGTTATAAAACAGCGAGACGAGAATTAGGCATTGAGCCAAGCGAATAGGAAAATATTTTTTACGGGGAGTTTCTCCCCTGGTTGCAGAAACGGTTTAATGTACAGCCGGTGAATTATTGGGCAAAAATTATCATGCTTTACTCAGTGGATGAAAGGGAGGGATTTGAATATTTTTTTAAGTTGCTGGATGAGTTTTGTCAGCGGGATACAAGTTGAAAGGTTGATGGGGTTGAGGCTGAGGGGAGACAATTATTAGTCAGAGATAGATACGATTCAAGAATTTAATTTATATTTAAACTCTCGATTAAACATTTAACGAATTCCGGTCAAGTGAAGTTAAAACCTGCTGTGATGTGAGCTTTTCTATAACTATAACTTAACCTAAATATGTACTTATTTTTAATGAAAGTATGGGAAGCTTCTTGTGGATATTGATTATTGATATGCCCGCTTTTTGGATGCGACGGGCGTCAAATCCTGGCAGCTACGCAGATTCAGAGCCAAATTTCCAGGTAATTTCTTAAGAACTAATCGGCAAACCTATGACTAATATTAACGGCAATACCGCCGCCCCTACTTACGTCAACAATATCAGTGACAGCAATCTGAGTGCAGGTTACAAACTGACCCCTCTCTTGACAGTAGGCGACGAAATTCCCCAATTGACTGGAAATTTTGGCAGCTACACCGCCAACACAACCAATCGCTATGCTTTCACAGGCATTCCCGATGGTTTAGGTATTCAACAACGTCCCAACGGTAACTTCTATGTCTGGGTCAACCACGAATTAGGTAATACAACAAGCACAGACATTTCTAGCACAGCAACAGGTTCCAAAATCAAAGGTGCCAGAGTCTCCTTATTTGAGTTTGACTCAAATTGGAAGGCGATCGGCGGTCGGAATTTAATTGAACGAGTTCAAGACGGTGCAAAAACATTTGCCCTGGATTTAACAAGCGGAAACTACAGCTTCCAAAGTAGCACGGGCCCGGAAACTTTGAATTTTGGCCGCTTCTGTTCGGGATACTTGGCTGATTCTGGGTTTGTTGACAGCAGTGGCAACTCTACACCGATTTGGTTTGCGCCAGAAGAAACTGATTCGGCTAGCCGTGGTTTTGCAGTCAAGCCGGATGGAACTGCGATCGCCCTTAATGGCTTGGGACGCTATTCTAAAGAAAATGTCGTTTCTGCTTCCCAGTACCGCGCCGGTAACGCAAGCAAAAAAACAGTTCTGATCTCTACTGAAGACACCGGCGACGGCGAACTTTATATGTTCGTTGGAGATCAAACCGCTGCTGACCCCAACGGGTTTAACAACGGGAAATTGTATGTCCTGCGTGTGGGAACCATTGACAACGAAGGACAAGTTTCCAAAACTGGCGCGATGACTGGAACTTGGACTGAGGTAGACTCTAGCGTGGTTTCTGATGGTACAGCCTTGAGTAATTGGGTGAATGCCTCTGGACGTTCAACTAACTTCCGCCGATTGGAAGACATTGCTGAAGACCCCAAAAACCCCGGTACATTCTACTTTGTTACTACTGGGACGAATAATTTGCCCGGAGTAAGCACTACAACGACTACCGCTAGTCAGGCTGAAAATCCTTACGGCAAACTCTATCGCTTCAGCTTAAATGCTACTAATCCGACGGGTCAAATTAGCAATTTTGAATTGTTGCTGGAAGGAGGGCCTGGTAAGGGTGTCAGCTACGACAACCTGACTGTAGACGCCCAAGGCAATGTCTTGCTTCAGGAAGACGAGACGGCATTTGGCGGTGAGGTGATGAAGGCAGAAAAACGCGACGGCCGGATCTGGTCGTACAATATTGCTGCCAATAATGGTCGGGCTTTAGGTGCTCGAACGGTGTCACCGCTGTTTGAGATTAACGAAAATGCTGGAGGCGCTAACTTTAATAACTTCACCACGCCCGGTGAATGGGAATCTTCTGGGATTGTTGCTTTTGGGTCGAATTCCAGCCAAAGTTCTTATCTGTTTGACGTTCAGGCCCACACGATCAAAAATTCGGGAACTAGCACTACAATTTTGCGGGGGAACCACGCAGAAGGCGGTCAGTTAATTTTAGCTACTCCGGTAGGGGTGGCAAAACCAACGGTGGAAACAACGCCTTCACTGCTGGACGATCCGAATGTGTCGGCACAACTGCGGGCAGATGCGGACGATCCGGCGATTTACGTTCACCCTACAGATGCTGCTAAGAGTTTAGTGGTGGCGACGGCGAAAAATGCTGGGTTGCGGGTGTACGATTTGCAGGGAAATCTGTTGCAGTCGATTAATCCTGGGGTTTCAGCTACCGATCGCATTCGCTATAACAATGTCGATCTGGTGTATGGTTTCAAGCTGGGCGATCGCACGGTGGATTTGGCGATCGCTAGCGATCGGCGCAATGACAAATTAGCTATTTTCCAGATCGATCCCAATGCGGCTACTCCAGCTCAGACTCTCAAAGATATCACCGATCCTAGCATTGGTACTCTTTTCCGCACGCCGACGTTTAGCGCCGCAGCTTCTGCTGACGAAAGTAATGCCTACGGTTTAACTTCGTACCGTTCTCTGACGACTGGCAAATCTTACGTTTTTGTCAACCGCCGCAATACTGGGGATGTCGCACAGTTTGAACTGTCTGCAACTGCTTCCGGTCAAGTAGGTGCTAAGCTAGTACGGAATTTTACGGTAGCTAATCCACCGGCAGTACCGGCTGGACGATCGCCTCAACTCGAAGGTATGGTTGCCGACCAACAATTAGGATTCTTGTATGTTGGACAGGAAGATGTTGGCATCTGGAAATACTCGGCCGAACCGACTGGCAATTCTACCGGCACATTAATCGATCGCACGCGGGCGCAAGGCGGTACTGTACTGGTAGATGATGTGGAAGGACTGACCATCTATTACGGAGAGAACGGTAAGGGTTATCTTCTCGCCTCCAGCCAGGGAAGCAACACGTTTGCAGTGTACGATCGCGGTGGCAGTAATGGATTTATTGGTGAATTTGCGATCGGTACTAATGGTGCGATCGACAGCAACCAGCAATCTGACGGCGCTGATGTCGTTAATGTGCCTTTAGGCCCTAACTTCCCCTCCGGTTTGTTGGTGACTCAAGATGGATTCAACGATCCGCAGGTTTTTGATAGTCAAAACGAGAATTTCAGCACGAATTTCAAGTTGACGCCGTGGCAAAACGTAGCGACGAGTTTCCCTAAAGCGCTACTCATAGATCCAACAGGCTTCAATCCTCGGAATGTTACGGCGTTGTCAACACCAACACCCGCACCAACGCCAATACCAACACCCGCACCAACGCCAATACCAACACCTGCACCAACACCTACACCAACACCAACACCAACACCGACGACTGTACCCACACCTACACCAACACCAACACCAACACCGACGACTGTACCAACACCTACACCAACGCCTACACCAACACCGACGACTGTACCAACACCTACACCAACGCCTACACCAACACCGACGACTGTACCAACAACACCAACACCTGCACCCACACCAACACCGACGACTGTACCAACACCAACACCCACTCCCGATATAGATACTTGCCTCTGCGATAGCTTGGATTTGAGTAACATCACCTTGTTAGTGACTGATGTTACTCGCACCGGGACTGCTGGTAACGACTCGATCGCAGGCAGCGCAAGCAAAGATGCGATCAGCGGTTTGGCGGGCAATGACAGGCTTGTTGGCTTGGGTGGCAGCGATCGCATAACTGGTGGTCCGGGGGACGACACAGCATACGGTGGCAAAGATAACGATGTCATTCTGGGCGACGCTGACAACGATTGGCTAAGTGGCGACTCAGGTAACGACACGATTTTGGGCGGCAGCGGCAGCGATTCTATCTTTGGTGGCAAAGACAACGATCTACTATTAGGTGAAGGCGATCGCGATACTCTCTTTGGCGGTCAAGGTAAGGACACTCTCTGTGGCGGTGATGGCAACGACTGGTTATCCGGCGACAGCGACAACGATGTTCTTGACGGATGCGCTGGCAACGATACGCTGTACGGGGGCAAGGGCAATGACATCCTCACCGGTGGCGCTGGCAATGATTTGCTGTACGGCGGTGCTGGCGATGATACGCTAACGGGTGGCAGTGGTAATGACACTTTTGTGTTAGTAGGAAATCAGTCAAGCGATATAATTCTTGACTTCAGAAAAGGTCAAGATGTAATTGGATTGTCTGGCGGTTTGGGCTTTAACCAATTAAGTATTACTGCTAGTGGCAGCGATACATTAATCCGCCTTGCAAATAGCGATCAACTGTTAGCAACTCTCAAAGGCGTGATTCCAAGTGCGATCGCCTCGACTGATTTCACCCCAATCCTGATCTAATATCGTTTTGCCGATCGCGCTTTTTGAGTAAAAAGAGCGATCGGTTAATATAATATCTGGCAACCTTGTCTGTCATCAATCAAATCACAGACCTCTCGCAAAAATAGCTAAGACGGGCAAAATGCCCATCCCACACAAATCTTTTTTTCTTGTGGGATGGGCATTTTGTTCGTCCTGAAATTTAATTAAAAGGATTTTTGCAGGAGGTCTAAGGTCTTCATTTTAGGCGGAGTCAGCGTACCAGGATAAAAAACTGGTGCGGGCGATCGCACTATAATAGCAAATAGATACCTAATTCATAAATCACATAGATTCTATGACAATCCCAGAATTAGAAGCACAACTTTTGGCCTTAACGCCGATCGACAAAGCTGAGGCAATCAACATCTTAACCCAGAGTTTTAAAAACAGCGGCCGCCCGATTACAAAAACCCCCAGCGTGATGGGCGGTGATGCTTGTATAGACAAAACTCGTATTCCCGTTTGGTTACTCGCCAGCTATCGAAATGATGGCGCTACCGATGCTTTTATCCTAGATTGCTATCCCCATCTCAGTGCTGCTGATTTGGTAAATGTTTGGGCTTATACTGAAGCTTATTCTGACGAAATTGAGTCAGCAATTCGACAACAAGACGAGGCTGACGAAATTTAGCGAGTAAAGTGCATCAGCTATTGAAGCCCTCATAACTCGCTAAATTCTTATCTTTCCGACTGCTGCGCCTCCAGCCAAGCCTCCAAATCAGCCATAGTAGCAAAATCCAACAGCGCCTCACTCAAATCTTCGAGCACTAGCAAGGGCAGATTGGCAAGGCGCGATCGCATTTCCTCAGAAATTTCTTGCCGTAACCGACGGGTTAATTGTCGGACAATCAGGGCACAGGCTTCTGCCTGCCGTCCTTCCGCCTTAGCTTCTTGATAGAATCTCGTTTCCTGTAATGTAATTCCCAACATTGATTCCACCTCGGCTCGACTCAACGATGTAAATTTGTACGACATAATAGTTGCTAATAGATCTATTATGTCACGACCTGCTGCTGGTGGAACTTCTTGCTGCACTCGGCTCAGCAAATATCTTGCTTCTGCTGGTGCTTGAGTCTCCCCGACAGTCGTCAACACCATCAGCGCAATCCCTAAAGGCAAAGCGCGAATATCCCCCAACTCATCTAAGCATATCCGATGCACCTGATTGCTGTTGAGCAGAGCTCGATAAGGATAAACATCGCTTTGTTCGACACTGCGAGATGGATAAATTACCACAGCTTGCCAATCGCTGTAACGACTGCGATTGCGGTAAAAGTATAAAAACGATTCGCCAAACAACCGTTCGTAAAGCTGTTCGTCTTTCTGAAACTGAACTTCACAAAAATAGACAATGCCCGGTTCCTCAGATTCTGGGGGCAAAAATACGCCGTCAATTTCAAATTTAGGTTCTTTGACTGCAACCGAGTCAAAGCGATAATTGGCAGCATTTGCTGGAGTTGTCGTCAGTAGATCGAACAGCAAAGTTGGCGCTTGTCCGAACAGTTTGTAGAATATTGAATCCCGCCGCATGAAAGATGTGCAAAGAAAGAGAGACAAATTAATACTACTGCATAATGGTTCGCCAAAATATGCGATCGCCCTTAATCCAAATCCCGCCACAACGGTATAGTAACCTTTCTAGTTCTGGATTAATGCAGTTTTTTCGTTGTCCATTAGCTTAGCTCCTCAATGAGAGCATCTTTCTTCATCTTACTGATGCCAGCAATTCCCCTTTTCTTGGCTATTTCTTTTAATTGAACCACAGTCATTGTTCTGAGAAGAGTCACGTCGTTTATTGTATCTGGCATTGATTGAGGAGTCAGATCAAATACACTCTTAATTGCGTCAAGTTGTTTGCCGGTAATACCGCATTTCAATTTTATGAGTGGTTCAAAATTTTTCCAATACTTACGAGGAGCCTCATAAATTTTATTTGTAGCTACAGCCAGTATAACTGATTTTATTTCGCTGTTTGGCTGTTCTTTCAAATATTGCAATGCTGCCATGATTTCATCTCTGGATGCTGTGGAAAGATTAATTTTAGGCTTTTCCTCACCTGCAAGGATTTTAGCAAGTTTAGTAGTATCATCATTGTCGTCAGCAATAATGCACCAGACTCTTTCTAGCCCTGCTTCTTCCGCTACAGCATAAACAAAGGAATTGCCAATAACTTGATAGCTATCTTTACCAATGTCTTTGACAATGACAGGAATCCAGTTTCGTCCACCATTTTGTTTAAGTATATTTGCAGTAGCTTTGAGCAAAAACTCAGGGATATTAGTATAATCTCCGGGGTCTATTTCATTTATGGGGAGGTGCATCAAAGTCCCAATACTGTTAGAGCTTTTCATTGTAAAAAATACTCCTTTGCTAATTTTTTGTAGTATTCATGGGCAGAACGATCGCGATAAACAGCAGGAGTGCGTAAAAATACAGAACTAGCTATGTTAGCATAACTTGGCACTTCAGGAATGTATAAGTCTTTTTTCGCACTGGTGTACTTAGGATAAAAGTAAGGCAGTAGATCGAATCTGTCTTTTTTAGCATTGTTCAAAATATTTTTGATTGCTTTTTGAGCAGCTTCTCGCTGTGGCTCTGTAATCTTTTCTCCATTAAAAAAGATAGGTAAGGCAATGGGACTTCCATCTTCTTTCTCGGCTTGTATCTCAGGAATAAATTTCTGAATTGCCATTGCCGCATTCTCTAGCGAGAAAAGGTTGTTGTGCTTTGTAGGAATGAGGATAACATCAGCCGCATACACCGCAAGTTGACTATTGAAACGCCAATTTGGGGATGAATCTATCAATATATAATCGTATTCCTGCCTTGCAAATTCGAGCTGATTGTACAGTCCATACAGTCGCATTAACGTGCGAAGTTGTCGATCGGAGTCGCTAGCCAGTTCATTTTCAGCAGGAATAATATCAAAACTGAGTTCTATTTTTTTATTAGAAAATTTATATTCATGTACAGCAGATTTTAGACCTACGTTTTTATTTGTAAGAGCCTCGATCAGAACCCCATCACTGACAGGAATACCCAAAGCACTTGTTAAGTCTTGTTGATTGAAATCAAAATCTATTACTAAAACTTTCTTGCCCAAGTAAGTTAAAATACCTGCGAGGTTAACTGTTGTAGTTGTTTTGCCAACACCTCCTTTATTATTATAGATTGTTACTGTCAACGCTCTACTTTGTGATTCAATCTTCTTTTTTATATCGGCAACAACTCGCTCGACATTATTCAAGTCTATAGCCAAGCATTGAGTGGCTGGGAATATTACTTTTCCATGCTTTCTAAACAGTTGAATATGGGATGAGTTAGTAATAATTCCCCATTTTGCCGATCTGCATTTAGAGCCAAGTAAGTGTCGCTTAAGTTGAGCGACGGTTTTTAAGTAATCTGCTGTACCTTCAGTAAGATTGATATTTTTTCCTTTTAGCTCTACCAGGAGATGGGGATTAGATTTTGTGTGTAAGAAAATATCATCTCCAATAATTTTTCTAGCTGCTCGATCGACTATTCCACCACCATCAGTATCATACTGGGGAATAACCTCATTAGATTGAAAACCCAATGCTTGCAAAAACTGAGGTGAAAAATTAGAACTAACAATAGCTTCCAAAGCGCCTTGAGGAAGACTTTGTAATGCAGCTTGAAGGGTAGTGGCTGGGGCATTCATGAGGAGGATAATTTAGGAATAATTTGATCTGAGTATACTATAATAGCTACATTATTCTTGAGTCGGTTTCAACCGACTTTCGCTATGAGACAGGGAATTCATTCCCTGGCAGACTCGCGGACAAACGAAATAACCCGATAAAAACCCGGTTTTTCTACTAAAAAACCGGGGTTCCAATCTCAGACAAAAAACTAAACTAATTTTACTTAGTTTCTTTCTTAGTCTTTGTCGCAGTCGTCGTCGTCTTCTTAGCAGCAGTGGTTTTCTTAGCTGCCGTTTCCGACTTCGCCGCAGTAGTTGTTTTCTTCGCCGCAGTGGTTTTCTTTGCAGTAGTGGTTTTCTTCGCCGCAGTTTCCGACTTCGCCGCAGTTGTCTTCGTTGACTTCTTCGACTTGCTGCTAGATTTGCCGCCGCCCGCTGCTTCCTTCGCTGCTAACAAATCCAGTGCTTTTTGTAAGGTGAAATTCTCCACAGATTCATCCTTAGACAAGGAAGCATTGATATCCCCGTGTTTGACGTAGGGCCCGTAACGGCCATCGTAAACATTGATCATTTCTCCCGATTCTGGATGCGCGCCCAATTCCTTCAAAGGTGTCGTTGATTTGCTACCGCGCACGGCTTTCGGCTGCGATAATAACTCTAAAGCCCGATCGAGCGTTATAGTCAAAACATCATCAGGTGGTTTGATCGATCGATAATCCTTACCAACCTTACCCTGGTCATGCACCACATAAGGCCCATACATCCCCAAAGCAGCCTGCACCTTCGCCCCCGTATCCGGGTGAGTTCCCAAGAAGCGCGGCAGAGTCAGCAAGCTCACAGCCATCTCTAAGGTCATCGTATCTTTGTCCGTCCCCTTCGGCAAAGAAGTCCGCTTCGGTTTCTTGTTAGTTTCCGACACTTCCCCTAACTGAACGTAGGGCCCATAACTACCAATCAGCACAAAAATCGGTTCCCCAGTTTCCGGGTGCAGACCTAATTTTTCCGGCCCTTCAGTTTTTTGCTTTAACAGAAACTCGACTTGTTCCGGGTCTAAATCCGCCGGAGTCAAATCTTGAGGAATCGATGCTTTCACCGGCCCTTCTTCCCTGTCAGCTTCCAGGTAAGCGCCGTATTTACCGATGCACACTTTAGCCGAAATATTCTCCAATACCACAGTTCGGGCAACTTTGGCATCGATTTGACTTTCCTGTTCTTTGACTTGAGTTTGAAGTCCAGTTTCCCCTCGATAAAACTTGTCCAAATACGGCAGCCATTTAGCTTCGCCAGTGGCAATTTCATCCAGGGTTTGTTCCATTCGGGAAGTAAAACCGGTGTCTACTAAATCGGGAAAATGTGTTTCCAATAAAGTTGTGACGGCGAAAGCGGTGAATGTGGGAATTAAGGCGTTGGTAATTAATTTGGCGTAACCGCGATCGACTATAGTGCCGATAATACTCGCATAGGTACTCGGACGACCCACGCCTTCGCTTTCCAACATTTTAACGAGTGAAGCTTCGGTGAAACGGGCGGGCGGCTGAGTTTCGTGGCCAACGGCTTCTAAATCTTTGCAATTAGGTTTATCGCCCACCTTCAGCGCCGGCAAAATCACCTCTTGGTCTTCCAAAGCCGCATCCGGGTCATCGGAACCTTCCACGTAGGCGCGCAAAAAGCCGGGAAAATCGATGCGTTTCCCGCTGGAACGGAAACCCGCATCTTCCACCAGAGTCAGTAGCGTGACGTGAGTTTGGCGCGCATCAGCCATTTGAGAAGCCACAGTCCGTTTCCAAATTAAATCGTAGAGGCGGAAGTCAACGCCATCTAACCCGGTTTGCTGTGGAGTCCGAAAAGTGCTACCAGCAGGACGAATAGCTTCGTGGGCTTCCTGGGCTCCTTTGCTTTTGGTCGTATATTTGCGCGGTTTGGGGCTGAGGTATTCGCTACCGTATAGTTCTTGGACGCAACTGCGGGCTGCGGCGATCGCCTGTTCGGATAAATGCACCGAATCCGTCCGCATATAGGTGATAAAACCGCGTTCGTAGAGACTTTGGGCAATTCGCATGGTTTCCCGCGCTCCCAGCCTCAGCTTACGGTTAGCTTCCTGCTGCAAAGTCGAGGTTGTAAACGGCGGCGAAGGTTTGCGGGTGACTGGCCGTTCTTCTAGGTTCGTGACAGTCCAAGGTTTGTTTTGAATGCGTGAGAGTAAAGCCCGCGCCTGTTCTTCGTTCAGCAAAAGTACGCGGCGGCCTGCGATAATTCCGCCAGTATTCTCATCAAAATCGCTACCGTTGGCAACTTTCACATTGCCTACTGTTACCAGTTTGGCCTCAAATGCACCCCCCTGTCCCCCCTTACCAAGGGGGGTATTGTCCGAAGCCCCCCCCTTACCAAGGGGGGTATTGTCCGAAGCCCCCCCCTTACCAAGGGGGGGGTTGGGGGGGGTCAAAGTCGCTTTCAAATCCCAGTAGCTACCTTGGCGGAAGGCGCGGCGTTCCCGTTCCCGGCGCACTAAAAGGCGCACGGCGACTGACTGCACTCTGCCGGCGGACAAGCCCCAAGCGATTTTTTTCCACAATAGCGGAGAAAGGGTGTAACCGACGAGTCTGTCTAGAATCCGCCGAGTTTCTTGGGCCTGTACGACTCGATTGTCGATGTCGCGACAGTGAGTCAAAGCGTCGCGGATGGCTTCACGGGTGATTTCGTGGAACACCATCCGTTTGATGGGAACTTTGGGTTTGAGGATTTGCAGCAAATGCCAGGAAATGCTTTCGCCTTCTCGGTCTTCGTCAGTGGCTAGAATCAGTTCTGTGGCGTCTTTGAGGGCGTCTTTGAGTTCTTTGACAATTTTCTTTTTATCTTTGGGGATGACGTAGAGGGGTTCAAAGTCTGCCTCCACGTTTACGCCGAGTTGCGCCCATTTTTCTCCTTTAACGGCTTCTGGTATTTCTTCGGCGGAGGATGGGAGGTCGCGCACATGGCCCATTGATGCCTCTACACGGTAGGTGGAGGGCAGGAAGTTGCGAATGGTACGGGCTTTTGTGGGAGATTCGACGATGACTAAGGTTGACATGGCATCTTTTATATATGGATGGCGGCGCAGAAGTGAGTGTTTAATTTACAGAGTGTAGGTCAGATGTCAAGGCTTTTGGAAAAATTGAGGGCTTATTTTCAAACTACCTTAATTTGTAAGTTATTGCCGATCGGCTTAAAGATGACAAGAAATTAGGAGACTGCTGGCCTTAGTCCCTACAATATTATTTTGGGTAGGGAGACTGCTGGCCTTAGTCCCTACAATATTATTTCGGGTAGGGACTAAGGCCAGCCGTCTCCTAACTATCGCGTCTCTACGAGATGCACTGGATGCTGAGACTGCTGAATGCGGGTTGATAGTTCCTCTCTTGTAGATTTTAGAGTGAGATTGGGCAAGATTTGATGGTTTCCCCGCAAAAAAGACTTGAAATGCGATCGAGAATTGGTCAAATAGTCGATCGCCCTCACCGGCTAACATCAGATATTGTGGAATTATATAAACAGAGGTTGATGTATGGAATTACACCCAATTAAAACAGAAACAGATTATCAGGAAGCCCTGCGAGTAATTGAATCACTGTTTGATGCAGCGCCCAATACCCAGGAATGCGATCGATTAGATATCCTCAGTACCTTAGTCGAAGCCTATGAGAAGGCAAACTTCCCCATTGAAATACCCGATCCGACCTCTGCTTAATCATCCCCAGGGCGATCGTATTTATCATACTCGTATTTGGGAGTATTCGTAGGGTTGTGTCGCCATCTACTATCCTCAAACAAACAGCGATAATCGATCGAGCGACGCACTAAGCGATAATATTTGACTACACAAACCCAACATTTGTATCTTGTCGCGCTTTGTGAGCGATCGACAGCAGTAACAACAGCATCAGGTTGTGTTAGCTTAGCCCTAGCTAGTATCTGAAAAATACTTTTGAGTGCTATGATTCAAGAAGAAGGTTCTCAGCCAAGTATTAAATCGATTCGAGAAAAAATATTCACCCCCGAAGCTTTCTCACCCCAAAGTTACAGAGATCCCATTAAACTGTTAGACATTTCACTCAATTTTCCCTACAGTTCAAATGAGTGGGATATAATTTTTGAAACATTTATTAATTTGCTTGAACATAAAGAATGGCAGATTTGGCACAGGGCAATTGACAACCTAATCGATGCTCTAGAAATAGAACAGTCGCAACGCTCTAATTGTGAAGATTACCAACCAAGACCGATCGACAGGCGCATGAAATCTATCTGTGACGCGATCGCAAACCAAACTCCAAACAAGCCCAACATCTTTGAGAAATTTTGTTATGGCTTCAAGTTCTTGGCAAAAGAACCACCTTATAACCGCTTATTTCTCGAATGGTTAGACCAATTGGCTGCTTCAGAAGAGCGAGAGATTCCTACAAAAAAGGCGATATTAGCAGCACAACTTTTCTTGGGTGCTTATGATTCGACTTGGCAAGAAGTAGGGGAAAATTTGTTAGAAATGCTAGATGATGCTGACCTGCTAATTAGAGCTTGCGCTGCTTATCAGATTGGTGTTTTTTATGGTAAGAGTGTCAAAAAACATGAATATTGGGAATGGTATATTGATGAAAATTATGAGCGCAACCAACAAGCGATTATTGGAATACCACCACTTGACGAGATGATGCAGTTAATTTACAACAAGGAACTCGATCGCCCGGGGGTAGCAGGTGCGTTCTGGGACGTTATCCCGAAAAAAGGTTCTGATGCCAAAGAATGGTTGTTGGATATTTTAGAGAATTCGCCTGAACCAGAACCTTATATCTGCTACTTCCCTTGCAACTTAGCGTTTGATGCTCACGAACGGTTTAGTCGGGATGCTGGTGCGGTTCGCCGCCTGATTGATATGGGGCGTGTAGGGCTTGCTCTTGCTGCTGCGACAGATGAATCCAGCAAAGTTCCAGCCCTTGAACCGCTATTAATTGAGTTGGGGAACTATGATGACCCTGAAATGATTCGACTTGCATCCTGGCATCTTGCATATTATTACCACTACCTGCATCTACGGGGTGCAGAAGAGGGATATGTTGAGTTAGTTAGTGAATTGTCAAATATCGACTTGTTCTTGCTGTTTAACCAGGAAAAGGAACTTGAGTCTCCCTATGCAGCCGTCATTTATGAAAAAGGAATTAATCAGCAATTGAGTTTAGACATTGCTAATGAATGGGTCGATCGCATTTTTCCAGAGGCAGTTAGAGGCGATCCCACAGAACCTTTGTTAGCAAAAAATATCCACTGCTATCAGCGAGGGTATATTGGCTACCATGTATATGAAGAAAATACGGACTCTACTCTGATCGATAATGTAATTATTAGGTATCGTTCTCAATTTCCGTGGAATCCTAAACAATTCTTGTAGCGATAGTAGCATACAGCAACTTCTGTCAGGTTTTAGTCCGCCTTAAGAGATGGCCTTGAGATAGCCAAGGAGGATACTTTGTGAATGTAAAAGCTTTTGATGCCTATCGATCTAGATTTCTCAAATTACTTGAATACATTGATGTCAATCTTGAGGAAAATCTCAGCCCGATCGCGCTTTGCCTGTTTGTGGACGCAGAGGCTCTTGTTTGCGCGTGCGATCGACCAGGCCGAGCCTACGCGCATGGGTTCCCAGGCACAGCCGGGGAAGCCGTTGACAGCGCCCACATCGATCGCCCATCTGCAAGATATCGCAACAAACACGCCCCAAACTGGGAGCGCGAGGCTCTAATCAGCTACAATCGGTGTTTGGTAAAGAATTTCTAACATTTCACTGCCCAATTACAGGCTTCCCTAGCCTGTATTACCCAACTTGTCTGAAAATATGGATTTTGCTACTCTTGCCGCCCAGCTAAATGCTGGAACTATATTGCCAGAGGGAATCATCATTGTCACCCTCTTGGTTGTCCTCGTCGGCGATTTAATCGTAGGCCGCAGTTCCTCTGGTTGGACTCCCTACGTTGCTGTTGCCGGTTTGCTGGCGGCCGTCGGTGCCTTGTGTTTGCAAGCGGACAACACTAATACTATCTCGTTTCTAGGCGGTTTTAACAGCGATGCCTTGAGTTTAGTATTTCGCGGAATTATTGCTTTGACTGCGGCTGTCACTATTTTGATATCCGTCCGCTATGTATTGCAAACTGGGACTGCTTTAGCGGAATTTATCGGCATTTTGCTCACCGCTACTTTGGGGGGAATGTTCCTTTCTGGTGCTGATGAATTGGTGATGATTTTTATTTCATTGGAAACTCTCAGTATCTCGTCTTATTTACTGACAGGTTACACAAAACGTGACCCGCGTTCCAATGAAGCTGCTTTGAAATATTTGTTAATTGGTGCGTCTTCTTCGGCGGTGTTTCTCTACGGGCTGTCGCTGTTGTACGGGTTGTCTGGCGGCGAAACTACCTTAAGTGCGATCGCCTCTCATCTTCCTACTGTGAATGAAGGTCAATCTCTAGGTTTAGTGATTGCGTTGGTATTTGCGATCGCCGGAATTGCCTTCAAAATCTCTGCGGTTCCCTTCCACCAATGGACACCAGACGTTTATGAAGGTTCGCCAACACCCGTTGTGGCATTCCTTTCAGTCGGTTCCAAAGCAGCCGGTTTCGCTCTAGCCATCCGCTTGTTAACTACGGTTTTCCCCGTACTTATCGAACAGTGGCACTTCGTATTCACAGCCCTAGCAATTCTCAGCATGGTGTTGGGAAATGTAGTAGCTCTTGCTCAGACTAGCATGAAGCGGCTTTTGGCTTATTCGTCGATCGCCCAAGCCGGTTTTGTCATGATTGGTTTAGTTGCAGGAACCGAAGCCGGTTATTCCAGCATGATATTTTATCTGTTGGTTTACCTGTTTATGAACTTAGGTGCTTTCGCCTGCATCATCCTGTTCTCATTGCGGACTGGCACCGACCAAATTAGCGACTACTCCGGTTTGTATCAAAAAGACCCACTGTTAACTTTGGCCTTGAGTATTTGTTTGCTTTCCCTCGGCGGAATTCCACCCTTGGCTGGATTTTTCGGCAAGATTTATCTATTCTGGGCCGGCTGGCAAGCTGGACTTTACGGCTTAGTTATTCTGGGATTAATTACCAGCGTAATTTCGATTTACTACTACATCCGCGTCGTCAAGATGATGGTAGTCAAGGAACCTCAAGAGATGTCCGATGTTGTCAAAAATTATCCTGAAATTCGCTGGAATGTTCAAGGAATGCGCCCTTTGCAAGTCAGTGTTGTACTGACTTTGGTGGCGACAACTTTGGCTGGTATTTTGTCGAATCCTTTGTTTAATATGGCTAATGATGCTGTTGCTAACACTCCCATGTTGCAGTCGGCATTGAGTCAGGTACAGCCTGTGGTAGCTGCTGCAAAAATCGAATCTAACTTGTTGTCTCGCCGGAATTAAGTTTACCTGGTTTTGAGAGATGGGAAAGCGCCTGACTTTTTGAAGTTGGGCGTTTTTTTTGTGGGTGCGATCGGCGGTTTCAACCGGCCGAAAGTCAAACCAAGTCTGCCTTCGCAGACTAAGAGATAAAGCAATATTTAAGCTGGATTTGATATCATAGATCCAATACTTGCTCTGCTGTCAATGCTAATTCGGGGAAAGTTCGGGATATAATGCGATCGCTCCCTCGGTAAGCACTCATTTGATAAACCCCATTTTCATCGAGCAGGTAAACAAAAACAGTCGGCTCTTTCGGGTTGCCCAAATAGTTTCTGCTACCCAACGCTAAATAATCCACAATCCAATATTCAGTAATTCCCAGACGCTGATATTCATCCAGCTTGTCGATATAATCATCTTCCCAATTTGTCGAGACAACTTCTACCACTAATTGTGGAGGTTCAGTTAGGGCTGAATAGTCGAAGGGTTTGGATTCCCAAATAGTTTTATCTATTACAGTGACATCGGGGTGGCGGCCTTGTTCTTTACCATTCTGGGTTAACGTTCTCAGCATAAATCTGCCAGATACCCTGTAATTTAGAGGGACGCGATCGACTTCTCTATCAAATTGTTTAATGAGAAAATCGGCAACATCCTCATGTAGTCTTATTGGTAAGATTCTCACAATTTCTCCATTTACCAGTTCATAACGGCCTTCATCGGGAAGTTGCTTGATAAATTGTTCAAAAGTAAGCAGTTGCTTCGTTTGGATTGGTGCTACAGTCATGGTTGGCTCTCATTTAGCTGCATTTTAAAACTATTCGCTAACCATTTTAACATATATTAACTTAATATGAATAACTGCAATGACGTAGGCATCAATTTTTACGATGTTCTCCATCAAGTTTAAAAGTTTGATGATACCCTGGTTGCCCTAGTTCAGACTGCCACTTCACCCACCGAATATAGTCTCCTTGCAACTCCTCTTTTAGCCGAAGTGAAAAATCTCCAACACCTGTTCCAATTTCCAGTGTAAACCCTGACACGCGCCCTCCCCAGCAATCGGTTACAGGAGATCGATCGCTTTTACAGCAGATTGCAAGTTTATGAGATACAGTAGCAATAGTAACCAGTAGTTAGCGTAAAGCTTTTAAGAATCCCTCTCAGAACTCAATAGCAGGCAATAGAGCGATTGCTCTGTTACCTGCTTGTCCAGCAGATCGGGAAGCAAGTGTGCGTGAAGTTTGCGCTAATGGTACGCAGATTAACACAGATGCAACTTAGTGTAGAGGTGAAAATGTTAGTACAAAGTAAGCAAAAAATTTATACTTTAGATGAGTACCGGGAGTTAGAGGAAACTGCTGAGTTTAGAAATGAATATCGCGATGGAGAAATTGTACAAATGGCTGGTGGTACGATCGATTATAGTCAAATTATAGGTAATATCCATGCCTTCTTGAAATATGCTTTGCGAGGTAAAAGTGCCAGACCATTTAGTGATTTGCGGTTGTGGATTCCTCGGTATCAACGCGGAACTTATCCAGATGTGATGGTAGTTGAAGGAGAATTAGTTTGTACAGAGGGACGGAAAGATGAAATACTCAATCCAGTGCTGATTGTGGAAGTGCTTTCTAAGTCTACCAAGGATTTCGATAAAGAGGACAAGTTTCGGTTTTATCGATCGATTCCTGAATTTCGCGAGTATGTATTAGTCAATCAATCTGAGTTTTTAGTGACACAATATATTAAAACTGAATCTAATGATTGGTTGTTTCGGGAATATGAGGGAGAATCGGCAATAGTTTACTTCGCTTCGGTCGAAGTGCAAATGTCGATGAGCGATATTTATGAGTTGGTTGTATTTGAAACGCAGGAGAGTGATTAAATTATCTTTTTTAACCGCAGATGTAGGCAGATTAACGCAGATAAGAGTTTGTACAGAGGTAAAAATGTTAGTACAAAGTAAGCAAAAGTTTTATACTTTAGATGAGTACCGGGAGTTGGAGGAAACTGCTGAGTTCAGAAATGAATACCGCGATGGAGAAATTGTACAAATGACTGGTGGTACTATTAATCACAGCCGAATTATCCGCAATTTGAGTAGAGTTTTGGGAAATTTGCTTGAGGAGAATTCCTATGAGCTTTTTCACAATGATTTGCGGTTGTGGATTCCTCGGTATCGACGCGGAACTTACCCGGATGTTATGGTAATTGCAGGAGATCCTATTTTTAATGATGGACGCAAGGATGAAATACTCAATCCGGTGCTGATTGTGGAAGTGCTTTCTAAGTCTACCAAGGATTTCGATAAAGAGGACAAGTTTCGGTTTTATCGATCGATTCCTGAATTCCGAGAATATGTATTAGTCAATCAATCTGAGTTTTTAGTGACACAATATATTAAAACTGAATCGAATGATTGGTTGTTTCGGGAATATGAGGGAGAATCAGCAACAGTTTCTTTTGCTTCGGTGGAAGTGCAAATGTCGATGAGCGAGATTTATGCAAAAGTGGTATTTGAAACCCAGGAAACAGAAGTACAAGCATAAACTAGATTACGGTAAAATAGAGTATGACCGACAAAATGGATAATTATCGGATGGTTGAAACTCTGACAGAAAGCCAGGTTTCCGATTTGATGGAATTATACAAAAACGAATTCTGGTGTGACAAACGCACCCGCGAGGATGTGGTGAAAATGCTCGCCACCACTGATGTTATCATTGGTTTGGTCGATGAGGGCGATCGGCTAATTGCTTTTACTCGCGTCATCACCGATTTTGTCTACATAGGAACGGTTTTTGATGTCATAGTCCACCCGACGCACCGAAAGATGGGACTGGGTGTGAAGTTGATGGATGCAGTGGTAAATCATCCTAAATTGCAAGCTGTTGAAAGATTAGGACTTTACTGTTTGCCGAAGATGATACCCTTTTATGAACGGTGGGGTTTCAGTGATGATGTGGGCGGAGTTAAGTTTTTGCGGCGAACAACTGGCTAAACTCAGGTTGTTGAAAGCCCCAATTTTTCTCGAATTGCGTCTTCTTTGAAACCTACTAAAACCGCTGTTCCGTCTTTAACAAAAAGAGGACGTTTTAGCAGCATCGCATCCTTAGCAAACGCCTCAATCCACTCTTTGTTTGTCCAATTGTTCCGAACTTCGCCCAAAGCACGGTAAGATTGACCGGAAGTGTTTCGCATGGGTTGAAACCCCAAGGAATTTACCCATTTTTCAATCATTGCGCGAGTGGGTGGATTTTCTTTGGTGTTAATGAACTCATAGGTAACTGCATTATCTTCCAACCAGTTGAAAGCTTTTTTGCAGGTTCCACAGTTGGGGATTCCGTAAACTTGAATTGACATCATATTTGGGAATTGGGAATTGGGCATTGGGCATTGGGCATTGGGCATTGGGCATTGGGAATAGGGCATTGGGCATTGGGAATAGGGCATTGGGAATAGGGCATTGGGCATTGGGCATTGGGCATTGGGAATAGGGCATTGGGCATTGGGAATAGGGCATTGGGCATTGGGCATTGGGCATTGGGCATTGGAATAACGAATAAGCCCTTGACCCTTCGACTTCGCTCAGGGAACTGCAAATAACTAATAACTAATAACTAATAACTAATAACTAATGACCAATGACTACTGACTAATGACTAATTTAGCATCTTGAATCCATTTTTGCACGCGATCGACTGAAGGAGTCAAATCGTTCCGCTGCATTGTGGCTACGTGCAGCCTCAATATTTGTTGGTGCAATCTCCCCACGGGCATTTGAGCTAGTTGAGCGGGAGAAGCGACGCCTGCGTGGAGTAACAGCCCGCAATACTCACACCCTACACTGGGAATTCGAGCCAAATTTGCCATCGCTACCCATTTGTTAATGTATCGAATATCAACCTGCAACTGATGCGCTAACGATACCTTCGCCGTTGGTGTTTTAGTCTGCCCAATTAGTTGGGCGGTGGTGCTAATTCCGCATCCTGCTAGTTGAGACTGGTCTTCATTGCTTAATCCGGGCAAATTTGCGATCGGCCAATCCGGCGCTTCCCTAGAACTATAATTGGTTTTATGATGATTTTTCATGGTTTTTTTAAGGATTTTAGTTATATTTTAAAGTATAAATATAAAACAGTCAATAGAGCCGATCGCCATGAATATTTTCCCTGATTACGAATTGTTGACCATTGCTTTGCGTCAGCGAAGAGAAAAACTGGCGAGTTTAATTGATTTTCCCACAATTCTCTGGTCTGGTCGCAGTATTTCTCGTAATTATCCGGCTCTGAAGTTCCCCTTTCGTGCCAGCAGTCACTTTCTCTATTTTGCGGGTTTACCCTTAGAAAATGCGGCGATTCGTTTAGAATCTGGCAAGTTAGAACTGTTCATGGATGACGCACTTCCTAGCAGCACCCTGTGGCATGGAGAAATGCCGAAAAGAGCGGAAATTGCGGCACTAATGGGGGCTGAGGCTGATTTTCCCATGGCCCAGTTGAAATCGCGATCTGCGAATGCAGCAACTATCACTGTTCAGGATAGCTTGATTCAGTCGCAACAGTCACAAATTCTCGATCGCCCTTTGACACCATCTCAATCACCCGCAGGCATTGACCTAGAACTAACCAAGGCAATTATATCACTTCGTCTCACCCAAGATGCTGCAAGTTTGGCAGAATTACGAGCAGCGGCTGCTGTCACCGTGGCAGCTCACAAAGCCGGAATAGCCGCCACTCCCACAGCTCAAATCGAAGCTGGTGTTCGTGCTGCAATGGAAAGTGCGATTATATCACAAAATATGACCACTGCTTATCCAAGTATTGTCACCGTACACGGAGAAGTTTTACACAGTGAACATTATCACAATTCGCTACAAACAGGAGATTTACTATTAGCAGATGTGGGTGCAGAAACAGCACTGGGATGGGCCGCCGATGTGACTCGTACTTGGCCTGTTTCTGGAAAGTTTTCTCCGACTCAGCGCGCCATTTATGATGTGGTTTTGGCAGCCCACGATGCTTGTATTGAGAAGATTAGTCCTGGTGTTGAATACCAAGATATTCATCTGTTAGCTGCTCAGACTATGGCGGCTGGATTGGTTGATTTGGGTATTTTGCAAGGTGATGTTGAAGATTTGGTGGCTAGGGATGCTCATGCGCTATTTTTTGTGCATGGCATCGGACATTTAATTGGTTTAGATGTTCACGATATGGAAGATTTAGGCGATTTTGCTGGCTATGAAACAGGGAGAGTTAGAAGCAGTCGTTTTGGTTGGGGATTCCTGCGGTTAAATCGAGTTTTACAGGAGGGAATGCTGGTATCCATCGAACCTGGGTTTTATCAGGTTCCGGCTATTTTATACAACCCCGAAACTCGGACAAAATATAAAGATTCTGTAAAGTGGGACGAGTTAGAAAAATTTGCAGATGTTCGGGGAATTAGGATTGAAGATGATATACTCGTAACAGACAGGGGAAGAGAAGTTTTGACTGCAAAATTGCCTACTCAGGCTTCAGAAATTGAAAATTTAGTCACGGTAAATGCGTAAGTATATCTCAAAATAGAGTTTTACTTGTGCAGTTAAATTGGGTGTGAAACAAGATAAATATGAACAAAGCTTGGAAGGTAGATTTTTTAATGCTAGTGGAAAGGCTGGTAGCACAAGTCCAAAAAATCGCAGCAGCGACAGTTGCGAGCATTTTTCGGAAATCTGTATCCGCACCGCCACCCATGCAAGCTGCAATCTTCCCTAGCAATGAAGAAGAAAGGCTAAAAGCACTTCACAGTTATAATATTCTCGATACAGATGCAGAAGGAGCTTTTGATGATTTAACAGCTTTGGCATCCCACATTTGCGGTACTCCCATTGCTTTAGTTAGTTTAGTTGATTCTAATCGACAATGGTTTAAATCTAGAGTTGGTTTAGAAGCAACAGAAACTCCTAGAGAGTTGGCGTTTTGCGCTCATGCTATTTTAAAGCCCAATGAATTGCTAGTTGTACCAGATGCCATAAATGACCCTCGCTTTGCTGGGAATCCTTTAGTCACTTCTAATCCAAATATTCGATTTTATGCTGGTACTCCTTTAGTAACTGCTGATGGTTTTCCGATTGGGACTTTGTGTGCGATCGATACAGTCCCTCGGCATCTCAGCCCGGAACAGTTGGAAGCACTGCGGATTTTAGGAAGACAAGTAATCAGTCAAATGGAGTTGCGGATTAATTTAGTTAAGTTAAACCGTTCCATCAAAAGGCAAAAACAAGTAGAAGCAAAACTGCGGGCTTCTGATGAGCAAATTGTGAGTTTTTTAGAAGGAATGAGCGATGCTTTTTTTGCTTTAGATCCCCATTGGCGATTTACCTATGTGAATTACAAAGCTGCGAAGTTTTTGCACCGCAAACCGGAAGAGATTTTTGGTAAAAATATCTGGCAAGAGTTTCCAGATTTGTTTAGCTCAGTATTTTACAAAGAGTTTCAGGAAGCTGTATCTAAACAAGTGGGAATGAGTTTTGAAAAATATTATCGTCATTTAAAAGTTTGGTTGGAAGTTAGGGTTTTTCCTTCCCATGACGGCATTTCTGTATTTTTTCATGACATCACCAAACGTAAGCGGATTGAATCGGCTCTCAGGAAAGAACAGAAAAAAACTAATGGTTTATTGCTAAATATTTTACCAGAGGCGATCGCCGACAGATTGAAGTCCCAACCGGGGGTGATTGCTGACAAGTTTGAACACACCACTGTCCTGTTTGCTGATTTGGTGAATTTTACTCAAATTTCTACCACGATGTCGGCGACTAAATTGGTGTATTTGCTCAATGAAATTTTCTCAACTTTCGACAAATTAACAGAAAAGCACGGTTTAGAAAAGATTAAGACGATCGGGGATGCTTATATGGTAGCGGCTGGTATTCCCATTCAACGGACAGATCACGCAGAGGCGATCGCCGAAATGGCCATGGATATGCTAGCAGCAATTAAAGAATTAAATGTGAAGCTAGAATCGAAATTTGACCTCCGCATCGGGATTAATAGCGGCCCGGTGGTAGCGGGAGTCATTGGTACTAAAAAATTTATTTACGATTTGTGGGGAAATGCTGTAAATACAGCCAGCCGTATGGAATCTCACGGCCTACCAGGTCGGATTCAAGTTAGCATCTATAGTTACGAATTACTCCAGGAAAAATATGAATTTGAAGAACGGGGCTCGATCGAGATTAAAGGCAAGGGGGAAATGCGGACTTATCTCCTGAAGGGGAGGAAAACCTCAAGTGATGATCCAAATAAGATTATGCTATAGAGAGAGATATCCGATCCCTAATGGGCCCGGTACTCACCTATATAAATATTAAGTTGAAGTCCTTGGAGCCTTTAAGATGGTTCAATTTCATATTCAAACAGATAGTGACATTCCAGCCTCCACGCAACTGTTCAATCAAATCAGGTTTGCGATCGCCTCGCGACAATTTCCGCCTGGACACCGCTTACCCAGTACCAGACAACTAGCCATGCAGACGGGTTTGCACCGCAACACCATCAGCAAAGTTTACCGACAGCTAGAAAATACCGGACTCGTGGAAGCTCAAGCCGGATCGGGGATTTACGTGCGGGCTCAAGGCCACGAAGGCGGCAGTAAACTCAAATCTCCCATCCTGGATGAATATCCTCTGGCAAACAAGATAGTGCAAGAAAGCCTGGATCAACTGCTGGGACAGGGCTGTACCCTCAACCAAGCCAGGGAATTATTTTTGGCCGAAATTGACTGGCGGCTCCGGTGCAGCGCGCGGGTGCTCGTCACAGCCCCCGCAGAAGACATCGGCGTCGGAGAGTTGATGGCGAAAGAACTCGAACAAGCTCTGCGTATCCCCATACAGTTGGTGGCGATGGAAGATTTGGCTACTTTTTTGGATCAAATCTCTTCGGGTACTGTGATCACTAGCCGCTATTTTATCGGAGAAGCTGAGTCGATCGCGGCACCTCGTTCTGTGCGAGTTATTCCCGTAGACATTTACGATTATGTTCAGGAGATTAAGTTAGTGGGGGGTTTACCGAAAGACAGTTATTTGGGTTTGGTCAGTCTCAGCCCTGGTATGCTGCGATCGACTGAAGTAATCATTCACAGTTTCCGGGGAGAGGATTTGCTGGTGATGACGGCGCTGCTGTCAGACACGTACAAAATTAACTCCATCGTGCGATCGGCCAGAACAATCTTTTGCGACCAACCAAGTTTTGCTACAGTAAAAGCTGCGATTAACGCGGCCAGAGAAGATATTATTCGTCCGCCCCAACTGGTATGCTGCGAAAATTACATCGGTTCTAAGTCGATTAATTTGCTCAAGCGCGAGTTGGGGTTAGGATAAGTCAGTTGACACGAAAAGCAGTTAAAGTTGTTATTTGTTGTTCTAATAACGAATAACCCATAACCCATCACCCATGAATATTGAAATGCAGCCTTCAATTAATGTCAAAACAGCCATCGAAAGCCGTCGGGCTGCCCGTAGTTTCAGACCCGATCTAATTCCACCAGAAATTCTCAAAGAGATTTTGCGCTTGGGAGTGCGATCGCCTTCGGGTTACAACTTACAGCCTTGGCGGTTCATCATACTCCAAGACCAAACAAGTAAGGAAAAATTAAAAGCCTGTGCTTTCGATCAGCGCCAAGTTGTAGAAGCCCCAATCGTATTAATTTGCTGTGGCGATCGGCGCGCTTCTCAACCCGAAAACATTGAAGCCGTCATTGAATTGGGTAAAGCCGTGGGTGGGGTAAATGATACTTTAGCCGATTATATACGAGGCGCAATCCCGCAATTGTTCGAGTCTCATCCTAGTTTTGACTCCTTAGAAGCTTGGACAAATCGCCAAACAATGTTAGCTGTAGCTCATTTAATGATTGCAGCCAAAAGTTTTGGGGTGGACAGTTGTCCCATGGAAGGTTTTGTAGCCGCCAAGGTGAAAGAAGCCTTTAACATTCCCGAAGCAGTAGATGTTTGTTGTTTGCTTCCCCTTGGCTATGCACAAGAACCTTTCAAAAAATACGGCGGACGTTTTAATTTGGATCGAGTTTATTACAGCGAAAGTTATGGAGAATCTTTACGATTTAAAGTTTGAGATTTGAGATTTTACACTTTCCATAAAAGTGCGTTGCAGCCCAATTAATAGGACTTACAAATTTCAACATAATGCTGTCATTCACAAAGGTTGCCAAACATCTCAAATTATGGCAGAACAGGTTATACTGCGTAAGTTCTATTTAACACTGACAACCCAGCTATCGAAAATTTCAAATATCAAATCGAAAATTGTTAGTGTGGTGAGATATTAAGGAACAATTAATATGAAAGTAGCAGCGCGACAAAGCAGATCGGAAATTCTTGAAGTAGATTTACATAAACATTTACAAGCAGCCGGATTTAAAAATTTACCACTCTATCTAAGCTGCGATTTTCAAGAAGCATCTTTAACCGTAGTAGGAGAACATCCGCGTAGTTTGGTTCTCAAAGCTAAACAAACTTTTGCGGTGCTAGAAGCAGCCATTCTGGAATTGCAACCTCAATCTATTCAACAGATTGGACTTTGCCTGAAAATTACCGGGCAAAAACAGCCCTATGCGTTTCATTCTTTTACCATGAATCACCCTGTTTTGTCAAGGACAAAAACAGTCGAAATACGGCAAAAAGCAGCAGCAATACCCGCAGACTCAACGGAAAGTGCGATCGTACTTAAAGTACCGGAGACGCAGCAGACAACGGAGACAACTCAGGTACCGGATGTAGCTGGTGAGTCGCCCTCGGAAACAGAGGATGGAAACCCATGGTTAGAGGAAACTTTTCCCGATGTGTGGGAGACTCCCAGCCATGAGGAACCGATCGCCTTTAAAGTCTCAGCAATACCGACAGATGGCGAGCTAAATCCATTCGATCCGCTGGATCTAGAACCAGTCACCGTCACCAAAAAACCCAAGCATTCACCGTTTGTGAGCTTAGCTGTAGTAGCTATTTCTAGTGTGGCGATCGTAGTTTTGGGAGGCGTTTATTACCTGCTGAGTCGCCCTTGCGTTATCGGCGAGTGTACCCCATTGGCTGATGCTCAACAGTTAAGCGATAATTCAGCGAGGACGCTCAAAACTTCAAAAGTTGACAATACTCCCGAAGCAGCGCAAGAACAGTTAAAACAGGCGATCGCCCTTTTAGAACCTATTCCATTTTGGTCAATTCATCACGGCAAAGCTGAAGATGAACTTGACAGATACCGCAGGCAAAGTCAGAATTTAAACTTGGCAGTAGATGCCACAAGACTGGCAGTATCCGCCGCAGAAATCACCGAAAATCCGCCCCATAGCGCACAGAATTGGCAAGAATCCCAGTCTCTGTGGCAAAGTGCGATCGCCAAACTCAAAGAAATTCCCCAAAACAGCACAGCTTATCCCTTTGCTCAACAAAAATTAAAGGAATATCGCCAAAAACTAGCAAAGGGAAATAGACAGTTAACCACAGAAAAAAAAGCCGAAAACCAACTGCTAGATGCCAAAAAGACAGCCCAAATAGCAGAAGCCCGCGCCATAGTAGCTCAGCAAGCAGAAAGTTGGGAGAAAGTGCAAGCAAATTGGCAAAAATCCCTCGACAAGCTATCAGACATTTCCACCAATACGGAATCTTACGAACAAGCGAAATCCCTGATTCCTCAATACGAAACCAAACTATCAGAAGCTAGCGAGCGAAAACAAGTCGAAGCAATGGCAGAAGAGGCCTATACTCAAGCAGTAACAATAGCTGCTCAAGCGAGAATTTTTGAGGAGCGAAATGCTTGGTTTCAAGCATCAGAACACTGGCGACGAGCCTTGAGTTACGCCGCCAAAGTTCCTCCCACAACTTCTTATTACTTGAAAACCCAACCACTGATGCCTTCCTATAGAACTTATTTGCACGAAGCAGAAGTTAAGTTGCAGGAAGAAAGGACTTTACAAAAAGCCCGCACTGATTTAGATAAAACTTGCAAGGGAAATCCCAAGATTTGCGACTATACTGTTAGCAAAGATTTGATTGCGGTGCAGATGACGCCCGATTACGTGCAGAAACTGCAACAAATTTTCATTCAAGCCGACTATAACAATGCTACCAAGACTCGTCAAGCTGTAGAAAAGCACGTTCAAACTCTGCAACTCGCTTTGGAGGCGATCGGCGATAACGCCAATATTCCCATGCAAGTGTACAATGCCGAAGGCAAGCGCATTGGCACTCACGGGAATTAGTTGGGATTGGAACAGATTTTAGCGTGGGTTGGCGGCGGCGATGAAGTAAATATTTAACCGCGACTAATCCACCAACCGCCACGCAAAGTCAAAATATGCGATCGCAAATCCTGTAAAGAACGCTATAAAAAGATGTTATAAATTAAATGCTAGAAAAGGTCAAACTTCATAACTTCAAAAGTCATAAAGATACAGAACTAAATTTTGATGATTCACGCCTCCACGCACTCGTAGGACAAAATAGTTCTGGTAAAACATCAGTATTACAAGCATTACATTATCTCAGTCGGCTTGCTAATTCATCATTTGCCAACATTTTTCAGTATGAAAGATCGCCTCAATTTATTGCAAGAATTGGGCAAGATAATATGTCTGTTACTGCAAGTGGTTTTTGGGGAAACCCAGATAGAAATGATTGGAAAGCTTCTTATGACTGGAGACAAACAGTTAATGATTATTGGTCTCCTAGACTATCATGGGAGGCAGATAAAAAGCCGAACAGTATGGAAGGAGAGACAAGTTCCTTCATGTATGCTCCAGAGCCAATTCAGCAATCTTTGAGAAACGCAGTTCATCTTAAGCTCGTAGCCAGTAATCTTGCTAAAGCAGCTTATAGCGATGCAATCATTCCGCGAGTTGAGTTCGATGGTTCAGGGTTAGCACCTACCTTAGACTATCTTCGTGACGAAGCTCCAGATAAGTTTCAATCTTTACAAGAAATGTTGAAACGGATTGTACCAGGTGTACGCGAAGTCGGCGTAAAACGAGCCAAGGTTATGGTAAATCGCCAACGCTTAATCGAAGTCGATGGCAAATCTATATCCTACGAAGAAAGTCAGGAAATGACAGGGCAAGAAGTTGTTCTAGACATGAATACTGGTAAGCGTATTCCAGCCCATGCGATTAGCGAAGGAACAATGCTCGCCCTCGGATTACTGACTGTTTTGATGAATCCGAATCAACCTAATTTAGTATTACTAGATGATGTCGAACAGGGACTTCATCCCAAAGCGCAACGAGAATTGATCGCTGTTTTCAAAGAAATCATTCAACAAAACAACAACCTGCAAATTATTTTTTCCACCCATTCTCCTTACATTGTGGATGAACTTACTCCATCTCAAGTTCATGTATTAAGCAACAACAACTCAGGTGTTACTCATTCCAAACGATTGGATGAACATCCTGATGTAGAATGGGCAAAACAAACTTTAACCACTGGAGAATTCTGGGATGCGGAGGGAGAAGATTGGGTGGTTGCAGGAGAAATCAATGATTGAGTTTGTGGTGATTGTCGAAAGTAGTGCAGACGCACGAACCGCTACTAAATTAGCCGATCGCGTTTTAGTAGATAAAATTGATTGGTTAGAGCCCGATCTGCTGCAATATCATTTTCTATGGAGTGGTTTAGAAGCTGGTACAGAGAATTCTTGTTGGAAAAATATTGATGATATAACTAAACGTCTTTCAGATAAATTTAAGTTCCCCACCATCAGATCGAATGGAAAATTTAAAAGTGATGGTCAATCAGCTAATAAAATTATCAAGTTAATCAGCTTTCTACAATACAAACAAAAGAGAGATATTAAAGCCGTTATTTTGATGCGTGATTTGGATAATCAACCTCAGCGAAAAGAACATATCGAGGAAGTACGTTTAGATAACATTCATCTACAACCTAAATTAGCAATTATTATTGGTACACCCGACAGAATGCGGGAAGCCTGGGTTTTGAATGGGTTTGTGCCATCTAATCAAGAGGAAGCACAAATCCTTAAAGAGATAACGACAGAATTGACGTTTAATCCTTGCGAAGAATCTCACAGACTACGCTCTAACTCATTGACAGAACCCGATCGCATTAGAAACCCTAAAATAGTTGTGGAAAAGCTTACAGGTGGCAAGATGGAACGGGAACAACAGTGCTGGGAAGACACGGAGCTGGAAATTCTGCGAAAAAAAGGTGTTCAGACAGGGTTAACAGCCTATATTGATGAAATCGAAGAACGATTAATTCCAATCATTGAATCTGCTGAATAAAAGTGGAACCTAAACACCTTACAGCTATAAGTAGCGCATAAAACCACTTTTTGAATAAGCCCTGTTCATTCAAAACTAATCAGTATCCCCAGGAATCTCATCCGCAATCAATCCAGCCTGAAAAATCTGTTGCGCCGTCAAATCCAACTCTGGGAAAGTTGGCGACTCAATCCGATCATCTCCCCGAAATTGACTAATTTCATACTCGCCATCAACCAACCGATAAATCGAAATAGTCGGTTGCTTAGGATTCCCGATAAACCTGCGGCCGCCCAAACCGAGATAATCCACAATCCAGTATTCAAGAATCCCGATTAGTTCGTATTCACCTACTTTTTTGATGTAGTCATCTTGCCAATTCGTGCTCACGACTTCAACAACCAGCGGAATTGATGCCCCTTGAGTCACAGTGGAGAATTTTTTCCACAGAGGTTCTGATGCTAAATTCGGACGATTTAAGATCAGAATATCGGGCGAATAAGCTGATTCGTTTTCTGGGGGCTTAACTAATGCTTGTCCGGGGATGAAGTAGGGAAGGTTTAGCCGATCGAATTCCACCGTCAATTTTCTGGCGCAAAAACCGATAACTTCTTCATGGTCTCCTAATGGCTGTGACATTTCAACAATCTCTCCATTGTGCAGTTCATAGCGTCCGTTTTCTGGCTTCCATTCCGCAAATTCTTCAAAACTTAGTGTTTTAGTTGCTATTTGAATCATGGTTATTCTCCTTAGTGGTGATTAGGGCGGGCTAGAAGCCCACCCCACAAGATAACTCATATCAAATCTGGTAGCATCGGAATTGATATTACTCACAGCCAGGAGACGGCAATGCCCATTGGTGTCAACTTAAGGCTGAAACCCTTGAGAAATCTCGTTTTTATGCCAAGTCTAGATCCCCCTAAATCCCCCTTAAGAAGGGGGACTTTGAGTAACTTCTTGTCCCCCCCTTCTTAAGGGGGGTTAGGGGGGATCTAAGTTTAATGGTCAAACAGCCATCTTTGACTGGGTTTGAGCTTAAGTTGACACCAATGGGCAATGCCGTGTCCCTACAATTAATCATAGTAGGGAAACGGCACTGCCGTCTCCTCATTCCCAATTCCCCATGCCCAATGCCCAATTACCAATTCCCAATGCCCCATGCCCTATGCCCAATTCCCTATGGCCAATTACCATTTAATCAATTGTGCATCTTGATTAAAAAATCTGCGATACAATCCCTCAGTCAATAGCAAGGTTGCGATTAAAGTTGCCAGCGCTAACACAAACATAATCAAAATCTGGTAAGATGCTGCATCCAGAGGGGCAACACCACTGAGCATTTGACCTGTCATCATACCGGGCAAAGTCACAATTCCCACAACCGTCATTGTATTTAAAGTGGGGATTAATCCAGCTTTAATAGCATCTTTGCGATACTGCTTTACTGCTTGCTGGGGGGTGGCTCCTAAACTCAGATGGGTTTCTATTTCTAACTGACTACCATTAATTGTACTCACGAGTCTTTCACCGGCGATCGCCCCGGAATTCATGGCATTTCCTAATATCATCCCCGCTAAAGGAATCAGGTATTGTGGTTCGTACCAAGGCTCAGGTTGTAGAATTAGCAAATTTGTATAGGCCAAAGTCAAGGCGGTGCCGGTCAAAATTGAACCCGAAACTAAAGGTAGTAAGTTTTTGATTTTTTTGCTGATGCGGTTGGTGGCGACTACGCTAGCTGTTGTCACCATGATTGCTAAGACTGCTAAAACCAGCCAAGGATTTTTAGCATTGGGGTCAAATACGACTGCCAGCACGTAGCCGACTAAGATTAACTGGATCAGGGTGCGCCCCGCGGCGATCGCGATCGACCCGGACATTCCCAATTCCTGCCAAGCCGAAAGCCCGATCGCGATCGCCACCATCCCCAAAGCCCAACCCAAATCCGTAAAATCTAGCAAAATTAACACAGGAACTCCGTTTCGATAAAGTGATTGTTGGCGCGTCAAAATATAAGATATTGCAATAAAGGTGTCTGGGAAACAGTTTTGCTGCAAGAATTTGGTTTGATAATGGTTGAAATTTATGGTGTGAAGAGTGAATAATGTCCCCCCCCTCAACTTAACCAGCCAATACGCCCTGATTGGCGACGAAATAGCTGCTGCGGTGCAAAAAGTGCTTGCCTCTGGTGGCTACATCGGCGGCCCGGCTGTCAAGAATTTTGAACAAGAGTTCGCCAACTACACCGGAGTTTCCGACTGCGTGGGCTGTAACTCCGGCACCGATGCCCTGATTTTAGCTTTGCGGGCGCTCAAAATTGGCCCTGGCGATGAAGTCATCACCACTCCTTTTACCTTTTTTGCCTCCGCTGAGACAATTAGCGCCGTCGGTGCAACTCCAGTGTTTGTCGATATTGACTCTGGGACATTTAACATGGATGTCGATCGCCTAGAAGCAGCCATCACCGAAAAAACCAAGGCAATTATGCCCGTGCATATCTTCGGGCAACCCACAGACATGACACAGCTCATGGAAATTGCCAACAGACACAATCTAGCAGTCATTGAAGATTGCGCCCAATCTGTCGGTGCCCAATGGCAATCTCAAAAAGTCGGCAGCATCGGCCATGTAGGCTGCTTCAGTTTTTATCCGACCAAAAACTTAGGAGCTTGCGGCGACGGCGGAGCTGTCACCACAAACGATCGGGCCCTAGCAGCATCCATGCGGATGCTCAAAGAACACGGCCAGTCCTCCAGATACTTTTACGAAGAAATCGGCTACAACAGCCGTTTAGATGCCATACAAGCAGTGATTCTCAGCATTAAATTGCGATATCTCGACACATGGAATGCTCAGCGGCGCGAAAAAGCCGAATTCTACAGCGAAATTCTCTGCCACATCCCCGGAGTCGTCGTACCACAAGAATTGCCCAAAGCAAAAGGAGTTTGGAATCAATACACTATCCGGCTCACCAGTCCAGAAAACCCGCACCATCCTCCTATTTCTCCCTCTGGAAAATTTCGCGACTGGATGCGGACTCAGTTACAGGAAAACGGCATCGGTTCCATGGTTTACTATCCGTTACCTTTGCACCTGCAACCTGTGTACAAATCTTTAGGTTATCAGCCTGGTCAGTTGCCCGTCGCGGAGCAAGTTTGTCGCGAAGTCTTGTCTTTGCCCATGTTCCCAGAACTGTCGAGGGATCAACAAGAGCGCGCGATTTATGGACTCAAAGATTGCTTAGCTCAATCAGCGGCGTTTTTTGAATAAGCACTTGTACTTTTATGTACTATAGTTAATGAAAAGAAACAAATTTAGAAGAAGGAAGAAGGAAGAAGGAAGAAGGAAAAAGGAACAGGGAAGACAGTTTTAACTACCCATGCCCAATGCCCGACACCCAATGCCCCCATTCCCTATTAATTGTCAATTTCGGAAACTAAGAGGAAAATAAACGAGTGCGTCAGTATCAATCTACTCAAGCTAGACGCTACGATCCACAAGCGATCGCTCAGTATTACCGCAACCGTCCTTGGAAAGCAATTTGGCGAGCCATCACCGTTATTTGGTCCTTTGCAGGCTTCGTCATCGGGATGCTGTGGGACAGTTGGCAGCACGAAGTCGCCGCACACCAGCCGGAACGAGCGGCACACCTGCGACAAATACTGACTCGCTTGGGCCCCACTTTCATTAAAGTCGGTCAAGCGCTCTCGACCAGACCAGACTTGATCCGCAAAGACTTTCTCCAAGAACTGATCAAACTCCAGGATCAGTTGCCACCCTTTGACTCTGCCCTGGCTTTTGAGATTATTGAAGCAGAACTCGATCGCAAAATTAGCGACACTTACAGCCAAATCTCCCCAGAACCAGTCGCAGCAGCCAGTCTCGGCCAAGTCTATCGGGCTCGTCTCATCACCGGAGAAGCAGTCGCCGTCAAAGTTCAGCGACCAAACTTGCTCCCCATCTTGAGTCTTGACCTCTACTTAATGCGCCAGGCCGCCGGATTATTAGGCCCATTATTGCCACTAAATCTCGGTCACGACCTCAGTTTAATTGTCGATGAATTCGGCATTAAATTGTTCGAGGAAATCGACTACATCAATGAAGGCCGCAACGCCGAGAAATTTGCGACAAATTTTGCCGATGACCCGACAGTAAAAGTACCGAGCATCTACTGGCGCTATACTTCAAAATCCGTTCTCACTCTTGAGTGGATTGACGGCATCAAGCTGACCGATATGGCAAGCGTTAAAGCCGCAGGTTTGGATACCAATAGCTTAATTGAAGTCGGAGTCCGCAGCGGTTTACGACAGTTGCTAGAACACGGATTTTTTCACGCAGACCCCCATCCAGGAAATCTATTTGCTCTAGCGGACGGCCGCATGGCATATATCGATTTTGGGATGATGGATCAGATGGAAGAAACAACTAAAGAAACTTTGGTTGATTCCGTCGTTCATTTAATCAACAAAGATTATTTAGAGTTAGCCAAAGATTTTGTAAAACTCGGCTTTTTGACTCCAGATACAAATATTATGCCGATCGTCCCGGCCCTAGAATCTGTACTGGGTGATATCATCGGCGAAAAGGTAGGAGATTTTAACTTCAAAACGATTACAGACCAGTTTTCGGAATTGATGTACGATTATCCTTTCCGAGTGCCGGCCAAGTTTGCCTTAATTATTCGCTCTCTGGTAACGGAAGAAGGTTTGGCCTTGACGCTAAATCCAGATTTCAAGATAGTTGAGGTTGCCTATCCTTACGTGGCGCGACGTTTGTTGAACGGGGAATCTCCGGCACTGCGGCGGCGCTTGATTGAGGTATTATTCAAGGATGGCAAATTCCAGTGGAATAGATTAGAGGAGATGATCGCGATCGCTAGGTCCGATCGGAGTTTCGATCTACTGCCGACAGCACAACTAGGTTTACAATTCTTGCTATCCGAGGAAGGCTCGTTTTTGCGACGCCAGCTAATGCTAGCTTTGATTGAGGACGATCGCATCCACACAGCAGAAGTTGGCAGCCTGTGGAACCTAGTCAAGGAAGACCTGCAACCAAGCCGCCTATTCAACGTTGCTCTGGGCGCATTAGCAGAACTTTCCACAGAAGGAGCCGCCGCCCTCACTCGATTTTAGTCAGTTGTCAGTTGTCAGTTGTCAGTTGTCAGTTGTCAGTTGTCAGTTGACAGGAAAGCAGTTGTCACTCAACGCCGTCAACAGTTAACAATTAACAGTCAACAGTTAACAGTCAACAGTCAACAATTCCCAATTCCCAATTCCCAATTCCCATTACCCCAAAAGAATTATTCGTGTATTATTTCCCCGAACCTCCCTATTTTTTTATGACTGCTGGACTCCTAGCAGGAATAGCCTCTGGCTTAGCCTTTGAAGGAACCCTCAAAGAAGCCGTAAAGTTGTGGTCAAAAAATCGTGCTACTCGCACTTTAGCAAACCTGCAAGGATTGCAATTATTCATACCTTTCCTGGGAATGGCCGGAGGAATTTGCGTATTTTTAGCTTCTGGTGTAGAGATTTTTGGACTTCCCAAATTGTTCGCTTACGCTTTATCTTTCCCACTAACCGTACTCACCGGCTGGCTAATTTGGAGACAGCTAGGTAAGCTATTGTTGGAGTTAGAACGGGGAGGCTCCCAAGCCCTTGACTTAGATTCCTATGAAGGATGATAGTTAACAATTACCCCCCTTTTTTTAGATAAAAAAGGGGGTTAATTGTTCTCTAATCTTTGAGCCTAATTAATTTAGATGATTTTTGAACCGCAGAGGACGCAGAGAACGCAGAGTTAGAGGCAGAAGAGACTCGCAATTTATTCAATAATTTTTGTAAAAGCTTTAAAATCTAAAATAGAATGAGTATTTTTATTGTTACTGGTGCCGCGGGATTTATTGGTTCTAACTTAGTAGAAACTCTTTTAAATAGAGGAGAGACAGTAATAGGTGTTGATGAGTTCAACGATTATTACGATCCTTCGCTAAAACGTAAGAATATTGCACGATTTGAAAACTATCCTGGTTTTGAATTAGTGGAAGGAGATATTTTGTCTCTAAATTGGTCATCGCTTTTGTCCGATGCTAAGGTGATTTTTCATCAGGCCGCCCAGGCGGGAGTTCGTGCTAGCTGGGGCGAGGGTTTTCGCAGCTATACCGAACGCAATATTAACAGCACCCAAGTATTATTAGAAGCTGCTAAAAATGCACCAAGACTGCAAAAGTTTGTCTACGCTTCTTCTTCCTCAATTTACGGAAATGCTGAATCTTTCCCCACGAGTGAAAATGCTTGTCCCCAGCCCGTTTCTCCCTACGGAATTACCAAGTTAGCTGGTGAACGTTTGTGCGGGCTTTATTATCAGAATTTTGGTGTTCCCACAACTTCGCTGCGTTATTTTACAGTTTATGGGCCTCGACAGCGCCCTGATATGGCTTTTCACAAGTTTTTTAAGTCGATTTTGTTAGACCAGCCGATTTCTATTTTTGGCGATGGATTACAAACGCGGGATTTTACTTTTATCAGCGATTGCGTTGCTGCTAATTTAGCGGCGGCTGAGGTTGCAGAAGCAGCAGGGGAAGTTTTTAATATTGGTGGGGGAAGTCGCGTAGTTTTGAAAGAAGTTATTGATACAATAGAGCAGATTGTCGATCGACCAATTCGGATCGAATTTACCGAAACGGCGCGGGGTGACGCGCGACACACTAGCGCTGATGTATCTAAAGCTAAGAAAATATTGGGTTATCAGCCAAAAGTTAGTTTAGAAGCAGGTTTAAGGCGCGAATGGGAGTGGATTCAGTCTTTGTACGGTTAAATCCTATAACACTTACCCAAAAAACCCGGTTTCTTGGAAAAATCGTCGCTATATCCGAGAGATATTGATGCAGAAACCGGGTTTTTGACCGGTTTATCAAGTAGGGACACGGCATTGCTGTGTCCTCTATATCATTCCGATACAACTGGATTTGATATGATTTAACCGCGAAGGCGCTCATGACGCGAAGGAAGAGAAGAGAGAGATTAATAATTACGATGATGAGAGGATTTGATATTATACTATTTATCCCAGAAATTCCGCAACTTAAATTGAACATTATTAACTTTTTGATTTCCCCAACTTTTGAGATTTCTGTGGAAGCGAACTAGCAAATTTGGAGGGGTGAGTTTTGGCTGGGTTTCCGGCGACTTCAAATAACGGTAGTGCAGAAATATATCTCGGTAGGGAATCTCCACATCTTCGCCAGCACATAATCGATTAATTTTGGCCGCCGAAATACTCATGTAGTGCAAATAAGTCAGCCGCCGTCCTTTATCGTATAGAACATTATCTTTCACATCAAATTGGGAAGACCAATGATTCCCCGTCACCTGTTCTGGTTGAGCATAGGCAAAGTTGTAAAAAGAGATTTGGCTGCGGGCGACTAAATAGTTAAGTAAAGATTGGTCAGCCCCCCGCAAAGACATAATTTCTGCTTCTCCTGATGTTAAATATTCTAAATATTGAGAGCAATTATTACGATTTAAAATACCTGATTTTGAAGCAAACCAACCCGCACAAAAAGTATGAGATTGCAGTTGGTCAATATTTAAAATTTGTGGCAATTTGGGAGACGATAAATCAAAGATATAATTGAGGTCTGATTTGTATTGAAAATCGTTAGCTACCCAATCAAAGTCATCAAGTTTTTGATATATGTAATCCAGATTTCCCATTAACAGAGTGTCTGCGTCAAAATAGATGAATTTATCAAAATCGCCGTCAAAACAACATAACTTTCGGTGCATTTCCAAACATTGAACTGGTTTCCAACCTTTAGATTTCCAAACTTTTTGAGCTTTCCCATGAGTTTGCCAAACTTGAGTGGCAAATTTTTCCCAAAACATGATTGAATCGGTATTGTCAAACAAGGTGACATGAGGACGAGTTGCAATTTCTACGCGCACTTTTTGCAGTCTCTCATCATAGGGAATGATGCAAACAGGAATATCTTTTGCCCCGTTCACTTCCAGACTGTTTAATAAGGCGACTAAGTGGTCGAAAACCACATCATTTGCTAGTATATAAATACCATTGGTCATAATTTGAAAATACATTATATCAGGTTCTGTTGATGGGCTGGTAACGCTGATCCGGAGGATCTACCTCCAATTTCACTCCGCAATAAGCGAGGCAGAGCCTCTGGATATCGGTTCCCAGGCAGAGCCTGGGAACCAGTTATGGGGAAAATTAACTATCTCGTAAACCCGCCCCCTCCCATGCTACAAACAATATTATCCATGCAAATATCGAAATATTCTTTGCACTAAATTTGGTTTTTCCTCATTCAGATAACGATAATGTTTCCACAGTTTCCAGTAAGGACTACCAGATTTAATCGGTATTCCGGCCCAATGAATATATTTTAACCTTTTACCTTTGTCATAAAGCACATAATCTATTTCCTGAAAATGCTTGGAACCAGCCCAGCTTCCCGGTTCTGATTCGGTCGATTTCACCAGGTTACAGCGTTTGGGAATTAGTTTAAGAATCAGGTAATTTAGTATAGGTTGGTCAGTGACATTTTGAGTGAAGTCGAAATATTCTCGATGCTGCGAACATTCGCGCAATATTTCGTACATTTGCGATTCTGAAATAGTTCCTTTCCGCGAAGCCCAAAAGCCGCTGTTGAAGACATCTTGAAGTTCGGAATCTGTGAAAATATTTTGTGCTTTGACAATGGGTGAAAATACATTCCGTAGTTTTTCGCTGAGGTGGTGGTAGTCGCAGCAAAAAAAGTCTACTTCCGATAGTTTGTTGAGGTTGGCTGCGATGTCTTCAAAGACGATGATATCGGTATCGATGTACAGAAATTCGTCGAGAGGGCCAAACCAGGCGACGAGTTTTCGCATTTTGTTAGGGAGGGCTAAAAAGTTGCGATCGAATATTTGCCCAATTTCTCTGGTAAACTGTTCGACAAACTCCAGATTTGGGAACAATTGCACCCCATGGAGATGGCTGAGTGTGGCGGCGACTTGCTGATAATTCTCATCGAAGGGAATCAAAAAAACTGGTACTTGACGATTGTACAAACCTATGCTGTTCATAAGTGCGATCGCACTTTCCATCACCCGGTCGTTCGCCACAATATAAATACCGCGATTCATGTATTTATCCTCAACCTTCTCCATACCCTTGTTAACAAATTCGACCTAGAAACCTCAGTATAAGACTTGGGTGCTTCCCTAAAAACAGGACCCTGGGACGGTTCCCGGAGATAGCGATAATGCAGAAACAAATCGCGATAGGGAAAATCAATATTTTCCCCCGCACAAACTCTCCGAATTAAATCCGGCGGCACACCAATATAATGAATGTAAGTCAGTCGGTTTCCCTTATCATACAAAATTTTATCTTGCTCTTCAAAATGTTGAGAACTGACACAACACCCAGTTTTCCGCTCCTCCGGTAAACTATAAGCAAAATTATAACTACTCATGCCAGTTTTCATCACCATATAATTGAGCAAAGGCTGTTCTCCCGCACCTTCATAGAGAATTTCCCCCTCCCCAGATTGCAGTTGAGATACCAGCCATGCTCTAGTATTTTGCTCAAAAAATCCTTGCTTACTGCCATAAAATCCAGAACAAAATATTTCCGATTCTATCCGCTTTTGCTCAAATACTTTAACCAGTTTGGGTGAGTTAATGTTGTAGACTTTAGTAGGGTCGCTAAATTGAAAATCATAAACTACAAAATCCGATTTATCTAACTGCCGAAAAACTGCATCAAGGGAATTCATCAGCAAAGTATCAGCATCCATATAAATAAACTTTTCAAAAGGACCATCGAAAGCACAAAAGCGTCGATGTGCACCGTAAAGCCGAAACTTTTTGCGGTTCAAACGCTCTGGCGCAGCAGCTTCCATAAATTTGTCCCATCGCTCAATAGAAGCGCTATCTTCATAAATAAAAACATTGGGACGGTTAACAATTTCCCCTTTAATTTGCTGGATTTTGTCATCGAAAGGATAAATACAAACGGGAATACTTGAACCTAAAATAACTTCAATACTGTTGAGCAAAGCAACAAGTTGGTCGTAAACTGTATCATTAGCTAGCGTGCAAATTCCATTCATAAACACCTCCTCTCGATCGCAAAATAGTCTCAGAAATCTCTCTGCGTCCTCTGCGCCCTCTGCGGTTAAAAAATCCCCCTCCAACCAGAAACAAGCACCTATCAACCAACAAAAAATCTCAGAAATCTCTCTGCGTGCTCTGCGCCCTCTGCGGTTAAAAAATCCCCCTCCAACCAGAAACAAGCACCTATCGACCAACAAAAAATCTCAGAAACCTCTCTGCGTGCTCTGCGCCCTCTGCGGTTAAAAAATCCCCCTCCAACCAGTCTGTGAAGAACAGGCAGGATGCCTGTTCCACAATTATGGGAGAATTCTCATGGTTTGAGCTACGCTTGTTGCTCTGGCATTTCCAGCAACTCAGGAATCGTCACAAACCGATATCCCTGCTTTTTCAAACCAGCAATCATATCAGGTAAGGCTTTAATAGTACGAGAGCGATCGCCCCCGCCGTCGTGCATCAACACAATCGCACCCGGTTTCGCACCCTTGAGCACATTCTCCACAAAAGCTTCTGGTTGAGCCCGCGGATCGGTATCTGCGGAAGTTACAGACCACATTACCACAGAATAATTGTGCTCTTTGGCATACTTGGCCAAGCCGTTATTCAAAACTCCCCCAGGTGGGCGAAAGTAAGTTGTCTTAACTCCCGTTGTTTCGTAAATCAGTTTGGCGGTGCGATCGATTTCGTCAGCAGCAGTCGCCGCATCCATTGGATCGTAGGGATGATGCCATGTATGATTGCCGATCGCATGACCTTCGGCCACAACTCTCCGAGCAATTTCCGGTGAACTTTCCAGAGATTTACCTATCCAAAAAAATGTGGCTTTCACATCATTTTGCTGAAAAATATCTAGCATTTGTGCCGTTGTTTCCGGCCAAGGCCCGTCATCAACGGTTAGGGCAATAACTTTATCTGACTTGTTTACTTGTCCTTCAAAAATAGTCGTTCCTTGAAATTTTTCTGGCGGGACAAAGGTCAGCAGTTTTTCTTTCGATTCTAATACAGTGAGAAGTTGTTGAATCTGGCGATCGAGATTAAACCCTGTTTGATTGTCTCCTACCTCATGAAATAAGGGATTTAGGGTTAAAGATTGGTTAGAGTTTTGTACCTGAGCCACAGCAGTTCCAGGATGCTCAGTCGGCTGAAACCCCGGCAGTAGCGAACCCATGACCAAGCTAATGACGGCTCCTGTCAGTACGATCGCCACAAAACGCCATTTTTTTAGTAGTATTTGAAACAAATAATTTCCCCTCACTTCAGATTCCTTTCACTCCACAATGCCCAATATGATAAAGGGAATTGTGGCGAAAAAATCTAAAGCCGATCTATATAGATCTCAGAACCCTGACTTCTGTAACAAGTCCCAGTGCTAACAGCTATATCCTGTGTCTGCTTTTCCAGAAGGGCCACCTCGCGCGACGGCCAAAATTCACAGAAATTGGAGTGTAGTACAGCTTCAGCATTGAATTTACCTCCCGTGACACTACCACTTTAGCTCCCAAATCTCTTGATTTATCAGAGGTTTAGCCCCAAAATAGCCCCTCTGCTTTCCCGCCAAGCAGCAGATCGAAAAAAAAATTGTATTACCCCCTTGACAGTCTTGTAATACCTAATGTAGTATAAATGTATGGCGAAGGGGAAAGAGCCTCAAAGCTTTATCTCAAGAGCAATATGAACCTTGACAACCAAATAGATAATTAATCATGTCACAGACTTTTGGACCTTGGCGGTGTAGACTCCGGCAACAATAACTCCCTTGAGTTGTAGTACGCGGAATCAACCGCCACCCCGTCCAAACAGAAATTCCCAACAAAAATCTGTGGGGTTGTAGCTCAATTGGGAGAGCGTCGCTCTGTCACAGCGAAGGTAGCGGGATCGAAACCCGTCAGCCCCGTCGATAGTCCCGTAGGCAAATTGGTGGAAGCCGTCACCCTCTCTGGCGTGAAGATTGCGAGTTCAAACCTCGTCGGGACTCCCAGGTTAGATGGCCGAGTGGTATAAGGCATCGCTCTGCAAAAGCGATTTTCGTGAGTTCAAATCTCACTCTAACCTTTGTTCCTATTTATTAATAGGAACAACCTCAAATCTGAAATTTCAAATCAGATAAAATTGCAGCGTAGCTTAACGGTAAAGCCCCAAGTTCATACCTTGGTTAATGCGGGTTCAAATCCCGCCGCTGCCACCAAATGCAGGGATGATGTAACTGGCAACATCTCAGTCTCCAAAACTGATTTTCTGAGTTCAAATCTCAGTCCCTGTGCCAATCAATAGTGCTGTAGGCAAATTGTATAAGCCGCTTGGTTTTCACCCAAGTGATTGCGGGTTAAAATCCCGTCAGCACTTTGTGTGGGTCGTTGGCAGAATGGTTTTGCAGCCGCCTTTTAAGCGGATGGATCGAGGTTCAATTCCTCGGCGACCTACCAAACTTTCTATCTTGGGTCGGCCCTCCTATTGGTGTGGGTAGCTGTCTGTAAAATAGTAGCTTAAAGCGTTGCTGGTTCGATTCCAGCCCGACCCATTTGTAACTGTATTATGACGTACACAAAAAACCCGGTTTCTGAGAAAAATCTTGCATCTCTACCAGAGATATTGAGATAGAAACCGGGTTTTTGACCCCCGTGGGTGACTCTTGTGTATTTAATATATAGTTGCAATCTTGAGAATGTGTTGTGACAGGACAACAACTCAGTTAGCGCGACTGAAGATTTGAGGGTTCAAATCCCTCCGTTCTCGCTATGGAGAAGTGGCCGAGCGGCTTATGGCGCTTTCCTGCTAAGAAAGAGCGGTTTAACACCCGTCGTGGGTTCAAATCCCACCTTCTCCGTTTCCCCCGATAACTCAGTTGGTAGAGTGCTTGTTTGAAGAACAAGAAGTCGTCAGTTCGATACTGACTTGGGGGATTGCGTTGCCTCATAGCTCAATGGTAGAGCAAGCGGCTGTTAACCGCTAGGTTGTAGGTTCGAGTCCTACTGAGGCAGCCATTTTCTAAATTGCCGGGTAGACAAATTGGTAAAGTCACCTGTCTCTGAAACAGGAATTTATGTAGGTTCAAAGCCTACCCTGGCATCCAATTATTCGGAAGTCGCCTAATCGGTATGGCACCGCTCTTTGAAAGCGGACAAATGCAGGTTCAAGCCCTGCCTTCCGAGTTCTGCTATTACCAAAGCAGCTCAATTATACTCCTGTAGCCCAATTGGCAGAGGCCACAATTTCAAAAATTGTGTTGTGTGAGTTCAAATCTCACCAGGAGTACCAAAAATTGCTCTTGTAGCCCAACTGGAAAGAGGCGCCGGTCTTAAAAATCGGATGATGCTGGTTCAAATCCAGCCAGGAGCATCAACGGGATGTAATTCAGCGGCCAGAAGCCATGCTTTGGGAGCATGGAGTCGTTGGTTCAAATCCAACCATCCCGACTTTACCCCTGTGATGCAATTAGTAGACATCTCTTGTTGAGTGCAAGAGTTTTGTTGGTGCAAATCCAACTAGGGTATTGGGTATCAAAACCCAAAAGTGCGATGGATTTTGCTCCTGTAGCCCAATTGGTAGAGGCGCTAGACTTAGGATCTAGTTAGTGCTGGTTCGATGCCAGTCAGGAGTATTTGGTGACATCGCGGGTGAAGTAGCCTGGGTAGGCTTGGAGGTCTCATAAGCCTCTTTCTAGTAGGTTCAACTCCTATCCCCGCCACCAAAATTGCAGGTGTGATGTAACTGGCAACATGAGGCTCTTGTAAAGCTTTCTTGCGAGTTCAAATCTCGCCATCTGCTTGTAACTAAGCCAGATATCTTATTTTTGTTAATGTTTTGCTAAACAATCATAGAAAAAATCATGAGACGGATTGCGATCGCTCAAGACACACTAAAAATTATTGAAGCCGGCTACTACTGCTCTCCTGAAGGTCAACGCATTGAACTTGTTCAAAAAATAGAATCCTGTCTTGAACAGACAAAATACTATGAACCAGATGCTCTTTCTCGAATCAAACAAAGCGTTCTTTATGGTACTCCCCAATTCTCAAACATTGAATTTGAAGTGAGGAATGAGACGACTTTGATGGGAGCAGAACGTATGGCAAGAGGACAAAAATTTCAAAAAATTGGAGTCCTTAATTTTGCTTCTGCCAAAAATCCTGGTGGTGGATTTCTCAAAGGCGCACAAGCTCAAGAAGAGAGTTTAGCACGCAGTTCTGCTCTTTACAAAAGCATCTTGAAATGTCGCGAACACTACGAATTTCATCGCTCTCATCATTCGTTCCTGTATTCAGATCGGATGATCTACTCACCTGATTGTCCAGTTTTCCGAAAAGATGATGGAATGCTATTAGAAACACCTTATCTTGTTGATTTCATCACAAGTCCGGCTCCTAATGCTGGTGAAGTTTGGAGACAACAATCCCAGGATGCTGAAAAAATACGCGAAGTTCTGTATGAACGCGGTGCAAAATTGTTGAGCTTAGCTATTTATAATGGCTGCGACGCTCTAGTTTTGGGAGCTTGGGGATGTGGTGTATAAAGTTGTGGGTTCGAGTCCTACCGCTCCTGCTGAATGGGTTCGTAGCTTAATTGGTAAAGCATCTAACTGGCTGTTAGAAAGATATCGGTTCAAATCCGATCGCAATCCACCAAATTTGGGTCTGTAGCTTAATGGGAAAAGCTCCTAGTTCGCAACTAGGAAAATGTCAGTTCGACTCTGACCAGTATCCACCAAAAAAGGGGTCATAGCTCAATTGGTAGAGCGCTTGCTTTGCACGCAAGAGGTTAGGAGTTCAATTCTCCTTGATTCCACTGCGGTGTCTGAAGTCGAAGCGGTCCAGACTCTAGCCCGTGAAGCTAGTTATTAGCGGGTTCAAGTCCCGTCAGACACCCCTCGGAAGATGCCGCTGAATGGCCGGCAACAGGCGCAAGAAAACCAGGGTACAGGTGACTGTAAGGGTTCGATTCCTTCATCTTCCTTCCAACCACCAGAAGTCGAAAAGCGAGATTCCGTGCTGATAACGCGGGGATAGGAGGGGCAGTACCTCCCTGGTGGATTGGTTGGTTTATAATAAGTTTAGATTTGCTAGTTATTCAACATAAAAACTATATCAGTCATTAAAAATAGTTTTAAACGAACCGCGAAGACGCAAAGAACGCGAAGATTGGAAAGAGAAGAGAGTTTCACAACATGAGGTGTTTGCCCGATCGCACTTCCCCAAACCTAATGCCCATCACCCTATCAGACTCTCCACCACAGCTAGATAGGGCAATTCTCTGCGGGGCGATCGCACTAAATTTGAAAAAGTATTGCCAAAATAAACTAGCTATGTTATCTTAACAAAGATGCGGGAGTATAGCTCAGTTGGTTAGAGCAGGTGACTCTTAATCTCAAGGTCGAAGGTTCAAGTCCTTCTACTCCCATCAATTTCCATCCTTTGCGAGTCAATAGTTTCAGGTTGATCGATTCAACAAAATTGCTAACTATCAGGAAATAGGGTTTAAAACCCCGTCATTCTAGGACTGCTTTATATCTACTGGAGACTTGATTCTTAGTCCGCGACGCAGCGCAAGCTGTCGGAGTATTGTCACGTCTATGGGTGCGATCGACAACATCCATCAATGTCTTGAAATGGGAGATATTTTGTTGACAAAATGCAATTAGTATAGTAGGCAAGTTCAAAAAGATGGGGAAACTCATCTCGATCGCCCAATCCCCCTGTCGGAAACAAAAGGTTACAATCAAAAATACACTCTGATTCCATAACATTACTGTTTATAGTTTGAACTTCTCAGTGCCCAATAACCACACCTCAACTCAATCCTTTCAATTTGACTCCATCGACAGCGCTCTCGCAGACCTCAAAGCAGGTCGCGCCCTGGTAGTAGTCGATGACGAAAACCGCGAAAACGAAGGCGACGTCATTTGTGCGGCCCAATTCGCCACGCCAGATAATATCAATTTCATGGCAGTGAACGCACGGGGTTTGATTTGTCTAGCCTTGACGGGCGATCGACTCGATCGCCTGGAACTGCCCCTGATGGTCACCAAAAATACCGACAACAACCAAACCGCATTTACCGTCAGCATCGATGCAGTCCATGGCGTTAGTACCGGCATCTCCGCCGAAGACAGAGCTCGCACCATCCAAGTAGCCATCCACCCCGACACCAAACCTCAAGATTTGCGTCGTCCCGGTCATATTTTCCCCCTGCGGGCGATCGATGGTGGCGTCCTCAAACGCGCTGGCCACACTGAAGCCTCCGTTGACCTCGCCAGACTCGCAGGCCTCTATCCCAGCGGTGTCATCTGCGAAATTCAAAACCCCGACGGTTCCATGGCGAGGTTGCCAGAATTAATCGAGTATTCCAAAACCCATAACCTGAAAATCATCAGCATTGCTGATTTAATTAGTTACCGACTGAAGCACGATCGATTTGTCCGCCGCGAAACCGTCGCCAAATTGCCAACTCAATTCGGCGAGTTTATGATTTACGCCTACCGCGACACTCAAGACAACTCCGAACACGTTGCCGTTGTCAAGGGCGATCCAGCAGAATTTAAAGACAAACCCGTGATGGTGCGGGTGCATTCCGAATGTCTGACCGGCGATGCTTTGGGTTCCCTGCGCTGTGACTGCCGAATGCAACTGCAAGCGGCACTGAAAATGATTGAAAATGCAGGTTCTGGCATCATAGTTTACTTGCGCCAAGAAGGTAGGGGCATTGGACTGGTGAATAAACTCAAAGCTTACTCGCTACAAGATATCGGGTTTGATACCGTAGAAGCCAACGAGCGCTTGGGTTTTCCCGCCGACTTGCGGAACTACGGTGTGGGAGCACAAATGCTCAATGATTTGGGAGTCCAAAAAATCCGGTTAATTACTAATAATCCTCGCAAAATAGCAGGTTTGAAAGGTTATGGTATAGAAGTAGTCGATCGCCTCCCCCTATTAATTGAAGCCACAGATTATAACTCTATCTATCTGGCAACAAAAGCTGAAAAACTAGGTCATATGCTATTGCAAACTTATCTAGTCACAGTGGCAATTCAGTGGGACGAAACCAAGGAAGAAGGCAGAGGGAAGAAGGCAGAAGGCTCTTCGACTACGCTAGCGGCACCTCGAGGGAAGAAGGAGGAAGGAGAAGAAGTTTTAATTCCGGGACTGCAATCTCGAATTGCTAGGAAGTACGAACACCTGGCAAAACTGCGGCATTTGGCGGCAAATCGGGATTTATTGCTGCAAGAAGAAGCGCGCCCCGTGGCGATCGCCCTATTCGGAGAAAGTTCCTTAATCTTTCACCTCGGCTTCGACCAAGCTGGACTCGCCGCCACCGATTGGTACAAAGAACCAAGTCACCCTTATGTCAAGGCGATCGCCCAAATTCTCAGCGAAATCAGCACCTGGGAAGACTTGCAAACATTAGAATTCATGGTTTCCTCCGGTTCCGATCCGCTCAAAATCCTGCAAGTCCAGCTCGATCGCGAGACATTCCCTTGGTCAGAATTAGTCGGAATTTGCGATCGGCTCAAACCTCAAAAAATTTACAGTTTTGCCCCTGTTCCCTAAACCGAGAATGTAGAATGAAACTCCCCTCCCGCCCAGGGGAGAATCTAGGCAAAAATCCAGCAAAAATAAGTGTAAGTTCCAGAATAATGCTAGTTGATGCCAGCATATTCCTGGTATCAAAAAACAGCAGACCAGACTACTTATCGCTAATGGAAATGAACGTTGGTGACTTTCTCAATCGGCTCGACCTCAGAGGACAGGCCCTCAAAGGCATCAACCTCAGCGGTGCAGAACTCAAAGGAGCAAACCTCAGAGGAACTGACCTCAGAGAAACCAACCTCAGCGATGCTATTCTGAGGTATGCAGACCTGATCGAAGCCGACCTCACCCTTGCCAATCTCAGGGGGGCAGATTTAGCAGAATCATTTCTTAATTTAGCCAACCTCACCAAAGCCGACTTGACTGGTGCGGTGCTTAGAGAAGCTACTCTCGTAGGAGCTGAACTGTTGGGAGCCAACCTCCAACAAGCAAGTTTAATTAAAGCCAATTTAGTTGGAGCGAATCTCCAAGAAGCAAACTTCACCAGAGCCAACCTCAGTGGGGCAGATTTGCGCGGTGCCCAGTTGATCGACACAATTTTAGACAAAGCTGTCTACAACAATCGGACAGTATTTCCCTACGATATTGACCCCAGTGCAATGGGAGCATTTTTACTAGCTCCCAATGCTTCACTCCCAGGCTTAAATCTGTCTATGGTAGATTTAACTGGAGTTGATTTAAAAGGCTCGGATTTGCGCCGGACAAACCTGTGCCAAGCTATATTATTTGGAGCCAAACTGGAGCGAGCCAACTTAACAGGAGCCAACCTCAGCGGAGCAGACTTGAGGGAAGCTAATTTGAATGGCGCGATTTTGGAAAAAGCTGTTTATAGCAACAAAACATTGTTTTCAGAAGGTATTGACCCCAGGATTGCCGGCGCTTATTTAATTGCTCCCAATGTATCGCTACAAGGTTTAAATTTGACGGGAGCAGACTTGAACGGATTGGATTTAAGCGGAGCTAATTTGAGCGGAACTAACTTAAGTTCAGTCAACCTCAAAAATGTAGACCTCAGCAGAGCTAGCCTGAAAAAAGCTTACCTCAAAGGTGCAAACTTGGAGGGAACCGATTTGAGAGGAGCAGATTTAAGCGGCGCAATTTTGCACGAAGTAAACTTGAGGTCAGCAGACCTCCGAGGTGTAGACTTAACTAGGGCTGACCTCAGCGGTGCTAATTTGAGCGATGCCGATTTGAGGGAGACAGATTTAACCGGCGCGATTTTGTTGTTCGCTAATTTAAGCGGAGCCGACTTGAGAGGTGTAGACTTGACAAAAGCCGATCTCAGTGGCGCTAAGTTGAACGAAGCCGACCTCAGAAAAGCAGATTTAGTGAGGGTAAATTTAGAAGGAGCCGATTTAACTGAGGTAGATTTGAGCGATGCTCATTTATTTCGAGTTAATCTCAAAGGTGCTAATCTAAAAGGGGCAAACCTGAAAGGGGCAAATTTTAAGGTAGTATTTTTAACTGATGCTCATTTGAGCGAAACGGATTTGACTGATATCCATCTGAGTCCGAGTTTCTTTGAACTGCCATGGGAATCAGAAGAGTAATTAGTCATTAGTCAGCAGTCATTAGTGATTGTTAGCAACTAACAACTAATAACTGTAAGATAAAGAGTGCGGATAAATAAAATCAACTAATGACTAATGACCAATAACTAATGACTAATGACCAATAACTAATGACTAATGACTAATGACTACTGACAAACCTTTAGGATCTGTTATTCAAGGTTCCCTCAGCAAGGGATTAGAAGTGCGACTGCACGCCGACGTTTCGGTAGAAGATATGAGAGTGGGGAAATTTTTAGTAGTGCGCGGGGTCCGATCGCACTTTTTCTGTATGCTTACCGACGTGTCTCTGGGAACATCCAGCGATCGCATTTTATCCAATCCTCCCAACCCCAACGACGATTTTCTGATTGCAGTCCTCGCCGGTAGCAGCACCTACGGTACAATTCAACTAGCGCCGATGTTGATGCTGACTGCTGAACGAGAAAAACAGCAGGCAATTTTCAATCCGAACTCCAGCACAACTAACGGTAAAAAATCCGGTCTCCAAAGCTTAGGATCTTTGCAGCCACAAAGCAGCGCTGACATGGAACTATTGCCAGTTAAAACTATTCCCAGCCACTTTTCCCAGGTGTTTGATGCCAAAGAAACCGATTTTCGGGCAGTTTTTGGCTGGGAAGATGACCCCTATCGCCGCAATTTTGCGATCGGCAAACCCATTGACATGGACGTTCCTGTATGCTTAGATTTAGATAGATTTGTCGAACGCAGCAACGGAGTTTTTGGTAAATCTGGAACGGGCAAATCTTTCCTCACCCGCTTGCTATTATCCGGGATTATTCGCAAACAAGCTGCGGTTAATCTAATTTTTGATATGCACTCCGAGTACGGCTGGGAAGCAGTTTCGGAAGGGAAACAATTTAGCACTGTCAAAGGTTTGCGACAGTTATTTCCGAGTCAAATTCAGATTTATACCCTCGATCCAGAATCGACAAAACGCCGGGGTGTCCGCGATGCTCAAGAATTATATTTGAGTTTCGATCAAATTGAAGTGGAAGATATCTCTTTGGTACAGCGGGAGTTGAATCTGTCCGAAGCTAGTATCGAAAATGCGATTATTTTGCGAAACGAATTGGGCACTGGTTGGATTAATAAGTTGCTGGAAATGAGCAATGAAGATATTTCAATATTTTGTGATGAGAAGCGGGGAAATAAGTCTTCGATCATGGCTTTGCAGCGGAAGTTAGAGAGATTAAATGATTTAAAATATATTCGCAAACGCTGTCCTAAAAATTATGTGAGTGAGGTTTTGCAGTGTTTGGATAGTGGCAAAAATGTGGTAATTGAGTTTGGTTCCCACTCGGATTTGCTATCTTATATGTTAGCAGCAAATGTGATAACTCGCCGCATTCACCAAGCTTATGTGCGGAAAGCTGAGAAGTTTTTGCAGAGTAAGAATCCCTGCGATCGCCCGCAGCCTTTAGTGATTACCATTGAGGAAGCTCACCGTTTTCTCGATCCGGCGATCGTGCGATCGACCATTTTCGGTACGATCGCCCGTGAAATGCGAAAATACTTCGTAACTCTACTAATTGTAGACCAGCGCCCCTCCGGTATCGATGGCGAAGTCATGTCGCAAGTGGGCACTCGCATCACGGCTTTACTCAACGACGACAAAGACATTGATGCTATCTTTACTGGTGTTTCGGGTGGCCAAAGTTTGCGATCGGTTTTGGCTAAACTAGATTCCAAACAGCAAGCATTAGTTTTGGGGCACGCGGTACCGATGCCGGTGGTTGTGCAAACTCGCCCTTATGATGAACAATTTTATAGGGAAATTGGTGATATTGATTGGCAAGAAATGCCCGACGCAGATGTATTTGCAGAGGCTGAAGCTGCTAAGATGGATCTGGGGTTTTAGTTTGAATTGGCGATCGCACCTTTAAAATTGTAGGGTGCGTCAGCCCCCAGCGTTTCCCTTGTATAATAAGCGATCGAGCTGACTTCGTTAGTGGTTTAAATGCGTAACAGCTAACTCATTTCGACATCGAAGGAATTCCAGAGCTAGAGGAAACGGGCGATCGGGAAGCGACGTGGCGGTGGATGAGTTAATTTAAGTATTTTCCAACATGATTGAAGTATTTTCCTACGTGAAAACAGTTATTTTCATAAAGATTTAGCATAAGTTAAATAACTCTCAGTAAATATACATAGATTTAACTGACTAGCAACAGTCTAAAAAACTCAAAAATTCTGTACTTTCACTAATTTGTTTAAAATCGAATTCAACCTATAATAAAAATTATTAACCGCTAGATAATGAATTAAAAATAAATTAACCCTCAAATCAGGAGTGCCAAGAGTGCCTTGGAAAGACCCGATTGGAGAACCTTTAATAGAAGAACTGGAATCCTTAATTCCCGGACTAGCCCCGACAAAGCCCGCGCTCCTGCCGGGAATTAAAACCTCAAAACCTTTCTTATATCAAACTCCGGGCGAACCTGAAAACTCCGAACAACTTAACTTAATAGAAACCGCTTCGCAGCCCAAAGACGAATTTAGTCTAGCAAAGGCTGATGCTTTGATTATTAATAAAGCCTCCGCTTTTAACAGCATACCTTCTGCTCAAACCAGCGATCCCAAAACTAACAGCTACTCCAGGGATGCAACAACTTCTGAAATTGACCCCCTAATTGGTAAACTCGACTCGGATTTAGGAGACCCCCTGACCAACCCGAATCGAATAATCTCACCCGTTGTAACTACATCCACAACGAGCGAAAAAGCTGCTCCCAAAACACCATTACCCGCAACCGCTGAAACAAGTTCAAAACCCGAAGATCAAAAAACATCCTTACCGTCAGAGGCTATACTTAAAAGTGATTTAGAACCGAACAAAACAGCACCTGCAACTGTATTACCGACTGATAAACTAGAACCGAACAAAACAGTACCCGCAACTGTATCACCGACTGATAAACTAGAACCGAACAAAACAGTACCCGCAACTGTATCACCGACTGATAAACTAGAACCAAATAAAACAGTACCTGTAACTGTATCACCGACTGATAAACTAGAACCGAACAAAACAGCACCCGCAACTGTATCACCGACTGATAAATTAGAACCAAACAAAACAGCACCCGCAACTGTATCACCGACTGATAAATTAGAACCAAACAAAACAGCACCCGCAACTGCATCAACGACTGATAAATTAGAACCAAATAAAACAGTACCTGTAACTGTATCACCGACTGATAAATTAGAACCGAACAAAACAGCACCCGCAACTGTATCAACCATAATACCAGAGCGCAGTACAAATTCATCAGAAGAATCCGATAAAATTGCAGTAACAAATTCAACCCAAACAGTTGCAGCTAGCCCAAACATACCCTCGACTGATAAAACCTCTACAGACAAACAGTCGCCAGTTACCAAAACTGATGACAAGATAGATTCCGAAAAACAATCGCCAACAGTCGATGCAATAGCGACCGAAAAACCCACTTCAAATTCTCAACAACCAACAACACAGCCCGCAACAGCCCCATTAATTCGGGCCACATCTAACCCAGTTTCACCTGACGTTAATATCAGAGAAGAAGTCAAATCAACAGATTTAAAAAATCCAGTACAAACCGCTACTCAATCTTTAACTGACAAACAGAATGATACAGGAAAACTTGACCCATTAAAAACCGAACCTGCTGCAACACCAAAAACAGCAGCCAGTGAAAATGTAGCGGTAACGACAGCAACAGCAGCAGTTAAAACCCCAGAAAAAACTCCGAACAATACTGACTCACTTTCGGAAATTAAACAGCCAGTTAAAACAGAATCTATTGTCAGTCTATCAGCAGATGCTGAATTAATCAAAACCGACACAACTGTAACTGCAAGCATTTCTAAACCTCCCGCAGAAACAGAGTCAATTATCGCTCCACTTGCAGAAAATTCTCCTGCAAAAACAGACTTACTCAGCTCTAATGTGGGCGAACAATCACCAAAAGAAACCCACTCCAATGTTTCTACCACAGCCGAAGAATTGCCCACAAAAAACGAGTCGATTATTACCGCAGAAATCAATTCTGGCACGGTGGTTATGGACATCCCGGTCGCTGAAATAACAGGAGAACTTGAAACCGAACAATTGCCAACAAAAACCGATTTGCTAAAACCAGCAGAATTCACTGCTGATACAATCGAACGGGACATCGTTGTTTCCTTCACAGCAGCCGAATTAGAAACCGAGAAAACCCTGCCAGTTGCTGTTAATTCTCTCGAACCAGAACCGCTAATTTCCAACTCAAATTATAGCGTAAAAACTGAACAGCGTACTGGCAACTTCCAAAGCAGTACCAATTCCCCAACTTTTCAATCAATAACAACAACAGCCAACTCACCCAGTGGGACTTTCCTTGTAGATAACCAAGGAAAAGTCAAATTTGACTATGTATTTGACGGCGGCTCCTTTCAAGGCGAACTCGGCATTTTCAGCCTAGCCGGAATGTCCGCATTCACACCCGGAACTCCAGAATTCATCGCCGAAGCATCCCGTAGAGTTTTAAGCAATTCCACCGACGGATACGTTGTAATCAGCGACTCGCAAGAAGGAGCAAAATTCACCGGTGCGATGCCATTCGACGGGGATTGGGGCAGCGGCGAATATCAGGGTATCAAAACTTTCTCCATGCTACCAGGCGACACCTTTGCCGTCATGTTAGTCCCCAACGCTACAATACAATCATCCTTCCAATCCTCATATTCGGGAAATTTGTTCCCCGAAAACCGCCCCTTATTCAGTATCGCCACAGCCAATCCCAACGATACCGCTCATCTGCTACAAATAGCCGACATTACCGGCAGCGGCAACACCTTTGCCCTGGAAGATATGTCGCCTTCTAACTCGGACAGAGATTACAATGACCTAATCTTTAAAATTAGCGGCGCGACAGGAAACGCACCGCTGCTAGATACAGTCATCAACCCTGACAGAGAATGGCGCAATACAGCTTTAGGACAGCAATTGCTCGCCGAAGCCAATCCCCCGAATTCTGACAACAATCCGCCCGTTGTTTCACCGACAAGCGCTCGGACTTATACAGAATTAGAGACAACTATTTCATTAGAAAATCTTGCCACAGATGCAGAGGGCGACCCTCTGACAATTAGCGTCCAGGGTCCAGTAAACGGCACTGTAATTTTCAATCCCTTAACTAACAAAGCATCCTTTAAACCAGCAACCGGTTTCTCTGGAATTGCCAGCTTTGATTTCCTTGCCAGCGATGCTTTTGGGAGTTCAACGCCCGCGCGGGTGACAGTCAATGTCAGCGATGTTCCTCTGCTAAATCTAGATTTTGTGAAGCGAAATCCCCGACTCAATGCAGGAGAAAATACGGAATTAGTTGTGCTCGGAGATTTTGCCGACCAAAAAGGTGTAGTGCTCCCAGATTCTTATCTAACTTACACTTCAATAAATCCAGAAGTAGCACCAATAGACGCAGCCGGGAAAGTGACAGGTTTAACCAACGGCACTTCAATTTTGAGTGCATCTCGAAATAACTTGCAAGCAGTAACAGCGGTGCGAGTTGGAAAATTGCCAGCCCCCACCAACGATGCAGAATTCAATGGAGCACTAGCCGAGATTAACGGTTTGAATGTCTATCCCAAAGCAGTCACCATGACAGCCGGAATGGGACGCTCGCTTTTAGTAGGAATTGAAAATATCATCAAATCCCCCGATTTGAAATTCGGCTCAGTAGGAACTCGCTATTTCCCCGGAAACTCCAACTTATTGCAAGTGAATTCAGACGGCATTATTACTGCAATAGAAGAAGGAGTTACTAACGTCACCGTCATTCACGGAGCAGCCGAACAAGTCGTGCCAGTACGAGTCTCCCTTCCTGCCGCCGCCGGAACAATTTTAGGAGTAAATGGCGGTGCAGTTTCTGGCAGTGACGGTTCAATTGTGATGGTGCCGAGGAGTGCTCTTGCCGAAAATACAGCTATTAGCTTGACATCTCTAACCAGCAATGCTCTATCGCTACAACTTCCCGACGGTTTGCAGTTTGCCGGAGGCTTCAATTTAGACTTGGGTGATGAATCTCTGAAATTGCCCGCTCAATTAGCAATTCCAGCCCCCGCCGGCTTATCTCCCGGTACCGAAATTTTATTCATGCGAAAAGGTTCGCTCCCCGATGCTAACAATATTCAAAACCCAACTTGGCTGATTCAAGAATCCGGCGTAGTCGATGCCAACGGCACCATCCGAACTAACTCTCCGCCCTTTAGCGGCATTTTGGAAAGCGGCGAATATGCGATGTTTGCATTGCCCCTGGGGTTAGTAGGCGCTCCGACAGTTCAACAGTTGGTCAATCTCGGCATTTCGCAAGCCGCCACCGGTTCGCTGGCTGCTAGTGGCGGTACAGCAGCAATTAACCTTTCGACTAACTTCGGTCTCCAAGGCGGCTTTTTAGCAGCCAATGCGGGTTTAATCGGTATCGCCGCCATCACCACAGCTCAATTCGCCGGTACAATCTTACTCCTTGCTTACTTAGCTAAATACCTGCAATCTGGATTGAAAGTCATCGCCATTCCACAAGTCGGTTTACCTGTAGTCACGGATGCAGGCGTCGAACTCGACCCAGAAGGGATTCCCAGCGTCACAGCGACTCTAAATATACCCACATTATTCCCCGCAGACCCCTTCGCACCTCCAGTGCTTCAATCCGCTGAATTTAAGTTGGAAAATGGCGACCCAACCGTCGTCCTGACAGGCAGCAATTTCCTGAATAACTCCAATGATTTGGGCGGTGAATTTGAGGATTTAACTGTCAGCTTCCGCGTCGGCGACAAAACTTATCCCGGCATTTTGATACCGGATAAAAACACCGATTTAGGAGAAAATCGCTACAAAATTGCTGTCAAAATTCCGATTACCGTACCCGTCGGCGAATCCAGCATTGTAGTGTCGAGAAAGCAGAAAAAGCGCTTCGGACTGGGCGTTGGAGATTACGAAATTGTCGAACTAGAAAGTGAAGAAAATATCCGCCTCGCTCCTACCTGCGTTGAATTGGCGCTGGTTACCGAACGCACGGGCGACAAAATCAACGTTATTAATCTCAAAGACCCTTTATCAACTGTTGAAACCCAGACCAGCGATAAATTGGCGGTTGCTATTAACATTCCTGTGGGTAATCCTAATATCCCATCAGACCGACCGGAGTCGATCGCGCCTACTAACAATGCTACCCGCGCCTACGTGACTCTGCGCGACACCGGCCGCGTGTCTGTGGTGGATTTGATAGCCCTGCGAGAGATAGACACTACTCCTGAAACGGAGACTGTCGATGCGATTAGCTTGCCGAATGGAGCCAGACCGCAAGCTATTGTTATTGACCCCAAAGACAATTATGCTTACATTGCCGACCAAAATCGCCCCAACATCTACGTTCTCGACATTAACCCGAATTCGGCAACTTATCATACCGTTGTCCAAACAATTAACGTCACATCGCCGCTGGGATTGAGTCAGTTAGCTATCAGCAGCGACGGGCGGCGACTGTTCGCCACGGGTTCCGACAATAACGAACAAACACCTAACCGCCGCATTTACGCTGTCAACATTGACCCCGCCGACCAACCTAAGACTGGAAGCCCTAACACTCGCCTGTGGCACCAGCAGATTAAAGTAATTCCCACCACATCAGAGACAGAGGGCATAGCTGCTACTTCCGATCCGAAAAAAATGGTGTTCACCAACGGATTTGCTAGTATCCGCGCCATAAGTAATGGGGAGGAGATCAAGCTTCAAGATGACGGCAAAGGCTTCGGGGTACTCGAAATTGAGTCTGATGACCCCCTCAATTTTAGTGCTAAAGTCAACTACGCTCCTTTGGCGCTGGGCGTGGCCACTGACTATTTTGATGTCAACGAGGCAGTGGCTGTAACAGTAACGCAAGACGGGAAATATGCCTTTGTTGCCGGTCGCAACTCTAGGGCAAAGATAAATACGCGCGAGGGTGGAAATATAGGCATTATCGCAAACCCGCTGGGGCCCAATCCTCAATTGGTGGCTGCGACTCGACCGATTCCCGACAGCTTAACTAACAACCTAGCGCTTTCGAGTGACGGCAAATATTTGATTGCTTCCTATCCCACCCTCGGTTTGGGAGGAAGTTCCTACGTTTTCGATGTGGAGGAAATGATTAAGGCTATAGAGAATCCGGGCAATTACAAGCTTGACGCACGGGACAGGGGTGTGGATACTTGGGGTTTCCAGGCAAGCAATCAGCGAAATGCGACAACTGCCGACCTCGCCCGCGTGCCTATTGACGATATCAACCCTAGAGTCAGTATTGCGGCCGACTACGAAATTATCGAAGGAAATTGGATTAATAACTTTGGTTTTGGTATCCCGGATGGCACGAAACGCGCTCCCATTGGTATCGGCGGAAATCCTAAAGGTTTGGCGATCGCTTCTGCTAAAAACTGGTTGGAATTAAAAGGACCGATCGGGGATAGCAAGAATGATAGCAATCCTTTAACTCCTACTTTTAGGTGGGATTTGAAGGGTGAGAATGAACCCTGCGGTCTTCCTGGTTTTAAGCCCGATACTGATGTCGAGAAGGTCAATCTTTATGTAAGCGTTTTTCCGCAAGGGAAGGGCTTGTTGCCCGGCGATCGGTGGGATGGGTTAAATTCGCAGGACGACAAAGATTACAATCCGAATCGTATCCTGACTGCTCAATGGGAAAAGGGTACGTGGACTTGGGATGGGAAAACTAAGGCTGGTTCTTCAGAGGAGTTTACTCTTTCTAGCGATCGAATGTTGACAGCTGGTCAGGAATATCATTGGGCTGTGGAAGCTACGACGAATGGAGGGAAAAGAAAAGTTGTTACCAATAAGTTTAAGACTTTACTGCCGACTCCGATTTCTGGTGGTAATACTTTCAGCAGCGTTACTGTTTTAACGCGAGGCTTAGAACCAGAAAATAAAGCAAATCCCGAACACAGCCAACTAATTGACAGCCAACTGAATGGAGTAGCAAAACACATTTACGATGCGGGCGGTGCCGTTAAAAAATACAACCCGGCTACGGGCAAGTGGCAATCAGTTAGTCCCCAAGGAAACGACTGGATATTTAATAGCAATTCTCGTTCTCCAGAAACTGGCAAGCCATTAGTGCTGCTGGCTGATTGGATGGAAGGAATCGAACAGGAAAGGCTTTATAATTCAGGCTTTGCTGAAGCAGCCGCAGATAGTTTATTTGCTTCAATGGTACAACTCGATTTGGAAAAAGGCGGTTCTGTAGGCAGCCAAAATCGCCTCTATGACAGTATGGGTAAATTAATCCGCACGAGCGGCAGTGTTTTCAACTCGCCGTTACATTTTGTTGGTTTCGGGCAGGGGGCTGTAGTTAACAGCGAAATCGTTCAGCGTTTGGGTACGTTTTTTCCTAATGCTGGCGGTACGAGTCCTGCAAATCGCGATTTGCAGGTGACGACTGTTGACCCTTACAATTACAAGTCTATTTCTTTAGAAGGAACTTACCGTAACATTCTCGACCCGGAAATCAGAGTATGGAATAATGTCACCTATGCTGACAATTACTACCAAACTAATGGTATCGGGAATACTCTTAACGGGCGGGTACTTTCTGGAACGAATTGGAAGTCAGATTGGAATGTTTCGCTTAACAATCTGGCTGGTTTTACGGATAACGGGGCCGGTGCTTCCCATCGGACGGCAGGGGCTTGGTATGCGGGAACGGCTAATCTCAATGAAAGTCGGTTGCCATCAGAAAATGGCGATCGAATTTACCGCCGCTTGGGAGATTTGTCAGCAAATAATATCACCGATGTGACTAAGACTTGGTATACCCCCGACCATACCAATGCTAATTTTACTGGCGGTAATGGTGATACTAATGCACCTTGGGAAGGAATCGGTACGGGTTGGTTTCATTCTGTTTTAGGGGGAGGCTCTCAACTGCGTCCTTACGATTTTGGGGGCAAGAAAGGGAAAAATGAGCTGAGTAATTTTGAGAATTACCTGAAGAATAATCGGGCTGCTGTTTCCGAAGATAATACCTACACAGATATCACTAAGTCCTTCGGAACTCGGATGCGGGGTGATTATGCGGTTCCGACTTTGTTTAACGGGAATTTTGATGCGATTGCTTTTAGAAAGTCGGATCATACTATCCCAGGTTGGTCTTTATTTAATGGTTCATCTGAGGATGTTTTACAATCCCACTTAGTCGATTGGTACACTATCGGAGAAGAAGTTGCAAAGAATAGGACAATACCAGGCTTAGAAAACTTAAAAGACTTAATAAGTAGCGGTTACTTAGATGCCATAAGCTACGATGTAGATCGACCTAATTTTGCCCTGAGAATGGGAGATGGTGGGACAAGGCAAATCGTACACAACTATTTTGTGATGCCAGAATGGGGAGATTTGCGATTTAACCTCCACGCACCGTTTCGGAAAGGAAAGCTTAAGGTCTGGTTGGAAACTCAACCGGAAACTAATTCACAAGGGCAACCAATTCTTGGTACTGGCAGTCATCTTCTCAAAGAAATCGATTTAGCAATAAATCCAGGTAATTCACTAGAGACATACGCAAGCGATATTGACAAAATTGGTTTTGGCAGAGGTGGGTTTGAAACTTTCCATGTAGATAGTAATCAGCTAGATCGATTTCGAGGTCAGGTAGCCAAGCTAAGATTTGAAGTTGAGGGGAATACTCGGGTTTATTTAGATGATGTTTTCTTTAAGAGCAATCACCTAAAATTTGGTAATCCTTCTGAAGCCAGGTACAGTCCTGAAGAACCAAAAAATAACCTCTATCGCGAAAACTTGCTACTGGAGAAGCCTCAGTACGCAGTATCTTACAATCGCACGACTAAAACCCCCAACTGGGTAAGTTGGCAGGTAAATAAATCATGGATTGGTGGAAAACGCCAAGCTGATGAGTTCATCGCCGATCCTACATTACCTAATGGCTGGCCTCAAATTAGTGGTAGCAGTTATGAAAATAATAAAGGGGTCAGTCTTGGCTTTAACAAAGGACATATAATTCCTTCAGGAGATCGGACAAGACATCCCAAAGACAACCTAGCCACTTTTTTAGGAACCAACTTAATCCCGCAAAACGCTGACAATAATCTGTTTTTTAGCAGTCCTAATAATCCCGCAGAAGCCTCTGCGTGGTACAATATAGAACAGTTAGTAACCGGTCTGGCTGAAAATAGTAAGCAAGTTTACGTTGTTGCGGGTAGCTATGGCACAAATTGGGAACCACAGAAAAAGAGTAATGCTCTCCCCAACGATTCTAAGTATCAAGGGTTTACCAATTCTGAGGCTTTTCAGCAACAAGGAATTAATATTCCTACCTGGACATGGAAAACAAATCTGGTTCTAGAGCATCCTAGTCAAGGGATACCAGATGTTAATCACGACACCAAAATTTACACGTTTCTTACACCTAACAGAGCCGAACCATCAGCCCTAGACTGGGCTAATGCTGGGGAGCAAGGAATAGTCCACCCATTTTATGAAATTGGAGAGCAGCTGCAATTAAATCGAGTTTTATCTCCAATCAAAAATGTGACTGAATGGCGATCTCCGAACACTTGGTTAGTTAGTATCGAAGAACTTGAAAACTTACTTAAAGGTAAAAATGTTAACCTGTTTTCAAATATTCCTGGAGATATTCGAGATGTTCTCAAGCGAAATATAAACTTGCCACTTTCATGATTTATAGAAATCAAATTTATGGCAAATAGAACCCTACCTTTTCCAATTAGAAGCATATTCACTAGGACCAATAATAACTTCTCCGTTGGGTAAGGTAGTGTTACGAAAGAATGCAGATTCCGTGAACAGAAGTTCAGCCCCACTCAGGTTAGCTTCTGTAAAATCTACACCATACATTTCTGCATATAAGTTGGCATCTCTCAAATTGGTGTAGCTTAAATCTGCTCCTCTCAAGTTAGCAATGCACAGATTAGCACCGCTCAAATTTGCCCCCCTAAAATTAACTCTCGTCAAGCAGGACTCTTGCAAATTGGCACCGCTTAAGTTAGCATTAGCCAAGTGGGCATTCCGCATAATTATGTTACGTAAATCGACTCCTCTGAGGTCAGCCCGATACAAAATTATTCCATCAAACCTTCTTTGTCCGGCAGCATAGCGCCGGAGCAAGGCTTGGGGTTTCATGACTCGAAACGGGTCGTTTTTTACCCTACCATCTGGCATAATAGTATGACAAAATAACGCAGCGTCAGTGTTAATATTCTCCCATTTAGCAGCGCTAAAATTTGTGCCAATTAAGTTGGTATTAGACAGGTTTGCATTGTTTAAGTTAGCATTTTTCAAATTAGCATCGCTCAGGTCAGCATTCCATAAATTAACATTAGCCAGATTTGCATTGCTAAGATTTGCCCCTACTAAACAAACGCTACTCAAGTGAGCATTTTCCAGATTCGCGTTACTCAAATTAGCACCGCTCAGGTCGCAACCCTGCAAAATACTTGAGTGCAAATCAGAGCCACTTAGGTCGATCTCAATTAGGTATTCATGCTCGATGAGAGTTCCTTCTAAATTGATCGAGGAATAGTCTCTCCATCCATCTTTATATAAATCGACCACCTCCCCACCAGCCATCTCTGGGTGATGGTTGTTGAGAGATAGAAGCGGAATAACTTCTTCGGCTTCTTCTTCCCATTCGAGATATTCTTCGTTATTCATAATCTTTTTTTAAGATATTTACATATTAATAATAGCAGATCGTGAGCCAGACAAGATTACAATCGGAATCGGTTTCTGACTGCTCATTTTAAAACTTTACTGCCGACTCCGATTTCTGGTGGCAATACTTTCAGCAGCGTTACGGTGTTAACGCGAGGCTTAGAACCAGGAAAATCCGAAAATAGCCAGTTGATTGATGGGCAAATTAATGGAGTTGCTAAACACATTTTTGATACTGGTGGTACGGTTATGAAATATCAGTCGGCAACTGGTAAGTGGCAGTCAGTTATTCCTCGCGGAAATAGTTGGATATCTAATACTAGCCTTCAGCCTCCTGTCTATGGCAAACCCTTAGTGCTGTTAGCTAATTGGATGGATGAGATGAATGGGATGGATGGGATTGAGCCGAAGCAACTTTATAATTCTGGTTTTGCTGAGGCGGCGGCTGATACTTTATTTGCTTCAATGGTGCAATTGGATTTAAATAAGGGTGGTGGTGTCGGTAGCCCAGGTCAGCTTTATGATAGCACCGGTAAATTAATCCGCACTCAAGGAGCTGTTTTCAACTCGCCACTGCACTTTATCGGTTTCGGGCAGGGGGCTGTTGTTAATAGTGAAATTGTCCAGCGTTTGGGTACGTTTTTACCTGATGCTGGAGGTACAAGTCGGGCAAATCGCGACCTTCAGATGACGACTATTGACCCTTACGATTACGATGATAATTCTTTTTCTGGGCATTTCCTTAACATTCAAGATCCGGAAATTAAGGTTTGGAATAATGTCACTTATGCTGACAATTACTACCAAACAAATGGTAGTGGGAATACAATTAACGGGCGAGAACTTTCGGGAACGAACTGGAATGCCGATTGGAATGTTTCTTTAGGAGAGCGGGCTGGATTTATGCCGGATGACGGGGAAGGTGCTTCCCATCGGGCTGCTTTGGCTTGGTATGCGGGGACTGCTAATCTCAATGAAAGTCAGTTTCCATCGGAGAATGGCGAAACAATTTACCGTCGCTTAGGTGATTTGGCTGAAAATAATATTGCTGATGTTACTAAGACTTGGTACACTCCTGACCACACTAATGCTAGTTTTACTCAGGGCGATACTAAAGCTCCTTGGGAAGGAATTGGTACGGGTTGGTTCAACTCTGTTTTAGGGGGAGGTTCTGAGGTAAGACCTTATTTTGATGGTGGGAAGAATAGTAAAAGTGAGTTGGGTGACTTTGAGGAGTATTTGAAGAATAATCGGGTTTCGGTTTACGAAGATAATACCCCAATACCTGCAATGCGGGGTGATTTTGCAGTTCCTACGCTGTTTAATGGCAATTTTGATGCAATTTTTTACCCGAATAGCATTCAAAATATTCCGGGCTGGTACAGCAATAGAACTGATAACAAACTCAAGCAAAGCGCCCTAATTGATGTAGCAGGTATTCCTGGAGCTACTCCGCCCTCAAATGGCATTCCCAACTATGCTCTACTCCTGGGAGCTGGGAACCCAACCCAAGCCACCCATGACTCGTTTGTTGTACCCGATTGGGGCATTTGCGGTTTGATGTTTTTGCTCCTGTTCAAAGCGGACAACTGAATGTAAAGCTTGAAACGATCGACGGTCAAAGTAAAGATGTAACCGTCAATCTTGCAGAAGATGCAAACTTTTCAATCGATCCAAGTAACTACAATCAAATTCAGGCTATTAAGGACATATACTCGGATATTGAAAACAAGATTGGCTTTGGGAGAAAAGGATTTGAAACATTCCAACTTAAGTTAAACCTCACTGATTCAGAAATCGCAGAGTTTCGAGGTAAGCCAGCGAAAATAACTTTTTCTTTAGACGGTGGCGGTTCCGTTTACATAGATAATGTTTTCTTCAAGAGCGACCATCTCAAATTTGGCAATCCCACTGAAGCTAGATGGAATCCTAGCAACAGTACATATCAAAACAACTTGCTGCTTGAAAAGCCACAGTACGCAGTGTCTTACAATGCTGATACCAAAATTGCCAACTGGGTTGGTTGGAAAGTAGACAAAACATGGGTTACAGAACCACCAACACAACCGGGAGATCCAGAAGATGGACTAATAAAAAGACCTGAATTTATAGCCGATCCCGATCTACTATCTAGTGGCTTGTTGACTTATGATGGAAATATCTTTACGGGGTTAGGAATGAATCGGGGTCATTTGTCTCCGGACAGAGATAGATTGAGACATCCCAAAGACCAGTTAGCAACCTACTTAACAAGTAATCTGATTGCCCAGTCAATGGATAATAATCGATTTTTTGTTCAAGGAAGCAACAATGCAGCAGATGCTTCAGCTTGGTTCAATATAGAAAATAAAGTGGTACTCCCTAGGGTTAATCAGGGGCAAGAGCTTTACATTTTCGCTGGAGCTATTAGTAACGATCCAAATCCTCAAAAGAAAACGAATGTTCCAGAGTTGCTTGATGACATTCTAAATGGAGAGTATATCAATCAGGGAAATACAAGCCCTAGCAATTTGTCAAACCGACAAATTCACATCCCTAGATGGACGTGGAAAACAATCATGGCTGTGGAACAACCAGGAGCCGAAGTTACTTCGTCAAACATAGAAGCTTTCGCATACATGACGCCTAACGTAGCAGAACCAGATTGGAATAACGTATCCTCAGAGGGGGTTGCAAATCCGCTTAATAATGAGGTGTTTGCTCCGTTTTTGAATAGCATGCGAGGTAACATAACCAATGCGACAGCCTGGAGGAACCCAGATACTTGGCTAGTTACTCTTCCAGAACTCACAAGTCTTCTTAACGAACGCAACAAAGTTCGCAGCTATGACTTTAACTTTGATTTCCTGTCAAATCTGCCATAAAATATTCAGAATGCTTTGAAGACTCAAGGGAGTTATTCTTCTCCCTCTTGACATTTTGCTTCTTTTAGCTGGAACTTCCTCCTGCGAGGGGAAGTTCCGTTTAGCCCAAAAGTAAATCATACCCTATTTCTATGAGTTTCGTCAGAGTAAAGCTATGGATAAAAGGAAAAACCAGGGCTAAAAACTCCGTCAGGTCGTATTACGTCCCAGAATTTACAAGGCTCTTCTCCAAAGCCATAGAGCTTAGCACCTTGTAAATTGACTCTAGTAAAATTAACCGAGCTTATGTCGCATCTACTGCTGTTAAATCCTCTCAAGTCACAGTCAAAAAACCTACTGTATTGCAAATGACTTGAGGTTATTTTAGCTTCCCTGAAGTTACAGTACCAAAATTTAGCCGCTCCTAACTCGCACCTATGCAAATTGAGTCGGCTCAAATTAACGTAGTTAAATTGAGCACCAGTGATGTCAATATTTTGCAGTTCAACCCCGCTCAAGTCAGCGTACTCCAAAATGATGTTTCTAAAATCTCGATCTCCAGCCGCATATCGTCTGAGTAATTCTTCTACAGTTATTCTTTCTTTTTCCATAACTCAACTCCTATATCTATTTACACCATCAACAATAGCACTTTTTTAAGGCTCTATCCCGATCGCATAACTAATACAACGGCTTGGAGAAATCCTGATACTTGGAGACTTAGGAATAAAAAATAAATAACTTGCACAATTAAACCCCAGAAGCCTTGATACGAGCTAAACTATTTCTCAATTAGTCACCTTATTTATTTTTCATTCCTAAGCAGCTTGAAAAGCTGATTGATGGCAGAGGAGGTAGAAAGATAAACTTTTTGTCTAGTCTTCCTGATGACATTCGGACTTACCTCAAAGATCAGTTATATCCAATCATCTAAATTTCCTCAGCCATCCTTCAAATCAGACAAAAAACTTATCTCTGATTTGAAGGATATATATTAGGACCAACAATACATTCTCCGTTTGGTAAAATTGTATTGCGAAACCAGCCCGCTTGAGAGAAAAAGATTTTAGCACTAAGTAGATTAGCCTCTGTGAAATTGACACCATTCATATCCAATGTCAATAAATTAGCACCCTTTAAGTTGGTGTAGCTTAAATCTGCGTCGGTCAAGTTAGCAATGTACAGATTAGCACCGCTCAAATTTGCCCCCCTAAAATTAACTCTAGTCAAGCAGGACTCTTGCAAATTGGCACCGCTTAAGTTAGCATCAGCAAAATGAGCATTCGGCATAATGATGTTATGTAAATCGACGCCTCTAAGGTCAGCCCGATACAAGACTATGCCCTCAAACCTTCTTTCTCCAGCAGCGTAGCGCCGGAGTAATTCTTGAGTTTTAATGACTCTAACTGGATCGCTTTTATGGCTACCATCTGGCATAATAGTATGACAAAATAACGCAGATTCTGTATTTATATTCTGCCATTGAGCCGCGAAAAAATTTGTGCCAGTTAGGTTCGTCTTAACCAGGTTAACATTGTTTAAATTAGCATTCTCTAAGTTAGCACCGCTCAGATCGGCATACCATAAATTAGCATTAGCCAGATTAGCGTTACTTAGATTAGTCCCCACTAAACAAGTGCTGCTCAAATTAGCATTTTCCAGATTAGCGTTACTCAAATTAACACCGCTCAGTTCGCACCCCTGCAAAATACTTGAGTGCAAATCAGAGCCACTTAAATCGATATCAATTAGGTATTCACGTTCCGCGACAATTCCTTCTAAATTCATGCCGGAATAGTCTCTCCATCCATCTTTGTACAAATCGACTACCTCCCAACCTTGCATTTCTGGCCAATACTCGTTGAGACAAGGAAGCATAATATATTCATCGACTTCTTCTTCCCATTCGAGGTATTGTTCGTTATTCATAACCTTTTTTGAAGATATTTACATATTAATAATAGCAGATCGTGAGTCAGACAAGATTACAAAACCTTCTGAATACTCCGACAATAGCGAACAAACACCCAACCGCAACCTTTACGCTGTCAACATTGACCCCGCCGACAAACCGAACACTGAGAATTCTAACGAGCGGAAGTGGCACCAGCAGATTGGAGTAATTCCCACCGCATCGGAGACAGAGGGCATAGCTGCTACTTCCGACCCTACAAAAATGGTGTTTACCAACGGGCTTGCTAGTGTCCTTGCCATAAGTAATGGGGAACAGGTAAAGCTTCAAGATGACGGCAAGGGCTTTGGAGTGCTCTCCATTACGTCTGATGACCCCCTCAACTTCAGTGCTAAAGTCAACTACGCTCCTTTGTCGCTGGGCGTGGCCAATGACTATTTCGATGTCAACGAGGCAGTGGCTGTAACAGTAACGCAAGACGGGAAATATGCGTTTGTTGCCGGCCGCAACTCTAGGGCAAAGATAAATACGCGCGAGGGTGGAAATATAGGCATTATCGCAAACCCACTGGGGCCCAATCCTCAATTGGTGGCTGCGACTCGACCGATTCCCGACAGCTTAACTAACAACCTAGCGCTTTCGAGTGACGGCAAATATTTGATTGCTTCCTATCCCACCCTAGGTTTGGGAGGAAGTTCCTACGTTTTCGATGTTGAGGAAATGATTAAGGCTATAGAGAATCCAGGCAATTACAAGCTTGACGCCCGCGACAGGGGTGTGGATACTTGGGGTTTCCAGGCAAGCAATCAGCGAAATGCGACTGTTGCTGACCTGGCCCGCGTGCCTATTGACGATATCAACCCTCTGATAAGTATTGCCGCCGACTACAAAATTACAGGGGGAAATTGGATTAATAACTTTGGTTTTGGTATCCCGGATGGCACGAAACGCGCTCCCATTGGTATCGGCGGAAATCCTAAAGGTTTGGCAATAGCGAATGTTAAAAATTGGCTGGAATTAGAGGGGCCCATTGGTACTAGCGAGAGTGGCACCAATCCTCTAACTCCTACTTTTAGGTGGGATTTCAAGGGTGACGGTGAAGAATGCGGTCTTCCTGGTTTTAATCCCGATACTGATGTCAAGGAGGTCAATCTTTATGTGAGCGTTTTTCCGCAAGGGAAGGGCTTGTTGCCCGATGATAGGTGGGATGGGTTAAATTCGGCTGGCGACAAAGATTACAATCCGAATCGAGTTCTAACTGCTCAATGGAAGAATGGTACATGGACTTCAAATGGAGTTAGTAAGGCTGGTTCTTCTGAGGAGTTTACTCTTTCTAATGACCGAATGTTGACGGCGGGTCAGGAATATCATTGGGCTGTGGAAGCTGTGACCAACAAAACGGAAAGAAAAGTTGTTACCGACAAGTTTAAGACTTTACTGCCGGCTCCGATGGATGGTGGCAATACTTTCAGTAGCGTTACGGTGTTAACGCGAGGCATAGAACCTCAAGCTAATTTGATAGATCGCCAATTCGAGCAGATGGCTTCTCACCTGACTAAAGAAAATGGTTTGGTCATGCGTTACGATCGGGCTACTAACAAATGGGGGTGGCTGAATTTTGATGGCTCCACAACCTTCTCCCCTCCAACTCACAAATTGGGCGCACCACTGATACTAATCCCTGGGTGGGAAGAACTCCCAGAAGCAAACACATTTAACTCTGGCTTTACTGAGGCAGCCGCAGATGCCTTTTTTGCTTCACTGGTAGCTTTAAATCAAAATTTGGCAAACACCCTTTTCAATTCACCTATGCACTTTATGGGGTTTGGTCAGGGTGCAGCGATCGACAATGAAATTGTCCAGCGTTTGGGGAGTTATTTTCCCTTCGCTGGTGGTACTAGCCTTGTAAACCGCGACCTCCAGATGACAACGATCGATCCTTATGCTTTCGACCCAAATGAGTTTGTAGCCTCCTTAAAAAGCTTCCGCGATCCAGAAGTGCGAATCTGGGAAAATGTTACCTATGCCGATAACTATTATCAAGACATCTCCGCTCTGGATACACAGGAAATCAATACCCCTGCTGGTCGGCGAATTGCGGAGGCGGATTGGAACGTACACCTTGGTGGTTCTGATGGCTTGAGCCGGATTGGATTTACTGAAAATAGCACGGATGGAAGGCCTCACCAAGCTCTAACTTGGTATGCAGGAACAGCTAACCTTAGCGGAAGTCAACTCCCCTCAAGGAATGGAGAGAGGATTTACCGTCGGCTTGGAGATCTGGAACTAGATAGTTCAGGCAATCCAACTACACCTACGTGGTACACACCCGATCATGCGAATGCTAATTTTACTCACGGTGAACAACGAGCTCCTTGGGAAGGTATCGGTACTGGCTGGTTTTACTCGGTACTGGGTGGTGGCTCTCAATTACGCCCCTATGATGCTAACGTAAGTAACCGTGTCCCCGTAACTGAGGACAATACCTACACAGACGAAATTATAGGTAACAAGATGCGAGGTGACTATGCAGTTCCCACCCTTTTCAATGGTAATTTTGACGCCAGCGAACGTTTTACATATCAGAGCGTTCCAGGCTGGTCTTTTTACAACTCTTTAAGTGTATCCGACAATCCTAATGTGTCGCAAAGACACCTGCATGAACGGGATGAGATTGATACCTTTTTAACTGAAGAGCAAAGAAAATTAAACCCGGGTTTGGCGGGAAAAAACTATACCTTGAAGATGGGAGGAACCGATGGACCTAAAGAAATAATTCATAATCTCTTTCTTGTCCCCGATCAAAACAGTTTACACGATAGTTTGAAGTTCGACCTGCACGTACCTGAAGACCAACTCGGTGCGGGAAGAAAAATTACGGTTTCTATGCAAGCAAACGTAGCTGGTTACGAACAGTTTACGTCAATAGGAACTATCGATTTAGAGCCAGTATCTGGAATAAATAGCTCTCCTACAGAGCTCGACAGCAATATTCGCAAGATCGGTTATGGTACTGAAGGCTTGGAAACTTTCTACCTAAATGTCCCGCAAGAACTGCGCGGTAAGGCAGCTTTACTCAAGTTTGAAATCAATGACGGCACTGTTTACCTTGACGATATTTCTTTTGGCAAGAAGTGGGAATCTTCTATGACTCTCGCTGAGGCTGAAGAATATACAAAAAATAGCTACTACAGCGGACGCGTGTTGTATCATGGAACTAGCCCAGAGGGTGCTAGTAGTATTGCGAATATTGGTGTAAATCCTGCTTACTTTAACACAAAATACTCAGTGTATGGACCGGGACTTTATTTATCAACTGCTACAAGCGTAGCCGAAATCTACAGCGATGGGGCCGTATTAGATATAATGTTAAATGTAAAAAATCCAAAAATATATTCACAGGATTCTGCATACAGATCCAGCTTAGAAGGCTACCGTTTAACTAATAATTTAGAGTTGTCAGACCAAGATTTGATTAATCAATATGCAGAATATTTACAATCTCAAGGTTACGATGCTATTCAAATAGGAAATCCTCTAGTTCCTTCGAGAAAACTCATAGTAGTTTTTGACCCAAAACAGGTAGTAGTTGTTGCTGCTTAATACTCCAATGAATAAAAATCAAATGAGCGAATATAAAGGGTGTCGTGGTTGTCGGCATTATTTAGGTGAGCTAGATTGCAGTGCCTTTCCTGAAGGAATACCTATGATAATACTATCAGGGGAAATTCAACATACTGAAATTCTACCCAAGCAGGGAAATACAATTGTTTATGAGGCAATTAAAAAAAGTACAACAGACAAAATGGAAGAGTAAAAATAAAATTGGCTGGGCATATCCAGACGCTAAAAACGTAAAATAATGATACGATCTGTAAAAGTTTAGATTAATTTATAGATCGTATTGTTGTTAAGGAGTAATCAAATGGCTGAATATAAAGGATGCCTTGACTGCCGTCACTTGTTTCATGACGTGTATATAAACGAGATGCCAACTTGTCGCGCCTTTCCTGAAGGAATACCACTAATTATTTTCGTCGGAGAAGAACACACAAAACCTTTACCCGATCAGGACAATACAATTGTTTATGAACCAGCCGAAAAACCTTTTTGGCTGACGGAGTGACAACAAGAGTCAAAAGCCCCACCGATGGCGGATTTTGACTCTTGTTATTGGCGAGGAAAATATATAGCAATCCTAAATCATTCATGCAGATATGTAGGGGCGGTGCCCCTGTGCCCGCCCTCCGAGGGATTGGGCAACCACGGGGGGATTGCCCCTACAAGAATTATGCAAATGATTTAGGATCGCTATAGAGGAAAACAGGAGGATAAAGGTTGGTATCTTTTGACCAATGTCGCCACCTTAAGACAATCGATCGATATCTTCAAATGTCAGTAAATCATTTCTAAGGAATTAATGAGTTATTTAAGCGAATCAAATCCAATTTTAGATTTTTATCTCGGTCAGCAGCCCAATTCGCAAGGTCGGGCGATCGAGGATATTTGGTCGTGGGATTACCAGAAGTTAGAAGCGATACACGACTACATTCAATGGCTGTTTCCGCTAACAGAAAAAAGTTACTTCAATACGAGCGCTCCTACTTTGAACGAGCGGGTAATTCAAGTTTTTAGAACAAGCGATGAATTGAGAAATCGCTTAATTAAATCTCTCAAAGTCATGCTGGCTTTTTACGGGTTGGAATGCCGCACAGAAGAAAACGCGGAAATTGTCATTGCCAAATCTGAGGAATATTTGTCCAGAAGCCGAAAGTGGATTGAAAGATTGAATCACAATTACCTGCGCCTGACTAGGATACTGAAAAGTTTGACAATTTTGGGATTGAAAAATTATGCTTTAGCTCTTTTCAATTGTTTGGATGAGATCTATAATGAAAACAAGGAAATTATTGGTTTAACGACTTATAATTTTTGGAAAAACGCTGTAAATAGTTGATACAGGTAAATTGCAGATCGTATTTGGATTGAGGTTTCGATAGTAATTTTCCCCAAAATCCTGACAATGTTCGGCCAGTTGATGCTACTTTCGGTCCTTATGACATAAATAATGGTAATGAAGTTTATTTTAAGCGCGGGCGATCGAAGGTGACATAAACACCTTTGTCAGAAAAAGTAATAACCCCAGCAATGAGGTTTACGTTATTACTGGCAGATATGGCTCAAGCGATCTGATTCCCTCACTAAAACCCGAAAACAAAGAGGAACTAATTAGGTCTCGAGCTACTCAATTTAATATTGATGTTCCTGAAATGCTGTGGAAAGTTGTTTTAATTCCAGAAAAACCAGGCAAAAGTCCTACAGATATCACAATTAAGGCAAAAACTTTTGGCGTACTTTTGCCAAATACTAACCAAGAACCATCAAAACTAGACTGGCGCAAGCACATTTTCTCAGTCAATGAAATTGAGGAGTACACTGGCTATAACTTTTTCTCGAACATTCCCACCGAAGTTCAAGAAGAAATTGAAAACAATATTACTTTACCTACAGTCTTTTAAGTAATAAATTCAGGGAGACAAAATTATGCTTCGGGTGACAATAGCCGACTTAAGCGAGCGTTATAATGCTGGGGAACGTAACTTTGCTGGTATAAAGTTATACAAGAGTCCTGATGGTAGCAGCATAGTTGAGTTACACGATATTATTTTTTTAAGCGATATTATCTTAAGTGGAGTAGACCTTTCTAATGCCAACCTAAGCCTAATGAACTTGCAAGGAGCTCAGTTGGTTGGAACTCAGTTATGGCGTACTTCATTAAGTGGCGCTGACCTGTCAGGTGCAGACCTGACAGGAGCCAACCTTACTGAGGCTCGTCTACTTAAAACTAACCTCAGAGGTGCTAAATTGATTGGAGCTAACTTAACAGAGGCTCAATTGATTGAAACCGACTTAACAGGTGCTGATTTAAGTGAAAGTATTCTTTGTAAAGTAAATCTTTCCAAAGTCAAGCTAGATGAAGAATGCCATCGTCAGATACTCTGCACTAAGGCTTGGCTCTGGGAAACCTATTTACCTAATGGAACGTTTATTGGTAATGCCAAGTATCACGACTGAATATCTAATAATAAAGATTCAACTGAGTTTATACTTAAGTATAAACTCAGTATAATTCCTTGATGTGTATCTCGTACCGTATTCAGGCTCAGCAACAAATCTTCCATCAGGCATAATTGTATTCCACACTAACGCAAATCTGTAATAGATTTCTACATCATCAATGGGAGAGCCCGCAGGTCTAACTTGCCTTAAATCTAAGTCAAACAAAAAACTATATTCAAAATTAGCATCAATAGTATCAGCTCCGTCCAAGTTAGCTTGGATTAAGTTAGCCCCTTCCAAGCGAGCTCCTGTCAAATTAGTACATTCAAAACAAGCCCGCCTCAATGTAGCTGCCGTTAGATCGGCCCATGTTAGGTCTGCTAATGTGAAATCAGCATCGGGCATATAAGCTCCTATTAATTTAGCTTCTTTTAAGTTAACGTCTCTAAGCCTAGCTCCTGGCCAGTAAATTCCACTTAAGATAATATTACTTAGGTCGGCACCGTATAAGACATCAGGATGGTCTGTATTAGCCTCAATCCTCAATCCGGCAAAATTGCGCTCTCCAGCTTGATAACGTTCTAGTAGTTTATCTGGTGTAATCAGCATAATATTCCTATTTTAATTATTGCGATAGTTTATGTTTCAATTATAGTACAATAACAACAACCGCAAATTTACCAATCCCCGGCACTTTCCTTGTAGATAACCAAGGAAAAGTCAAATTTGACTATGTATTTGATGGCGGCTACTTTCAAGGCGAAATCGGCATTTTCAGCCAACGCGGAATGTCCGCATTCACACCCGGTACTCCAGAATTCATCGCCGAAGCATCCCGTAGAGTTTTAAGCAATTCCACCGACGGACATATTGTCATCAGCGACTCAAAAGAAGGAGCAAAATTCACCGGTGCGATGCCCTTCGACGGGGATTGGGGCAGCGGCGAATATCAGGGTATCAAAACTTTCTCCATGCTACCAGGCGACACCTTTGCCGTCATGTTAGTCCCCAACGCTACAATACAATCATCCTTCCAATCCTCATATTCGGGAAATTTGTTCCCCGAAAACCGCCCCTTATTCAGTATCGCCACAGCCAATCCCAACGATACCGCTCATCTGCTACAAATAGCCGACATTACCGGCAGCGGCAACACCTTTGCCCTGGAAGATATGTCGCCTTCTAACTCGGACAGAGATTACAATGACCTAATCTTTAAAATTAGCGGCGCGACAGGAAACGCACCGCTGCTAGATACAGTCATCAACCCTGACAGAGAATGGCGCAATACAGCTTTAGGACAGCAATTGCTCGCCGAAGCCAATCCCCCGAATTCTGACAACAATCCGCCCGTTGTTTCACCGACAAGCGCTCGGACTTATACAGAATTAGAGACAACTATTTCATTAGAAAATCTTGCCACAGATGCAGAGGGCGACCCTCTGACAATTAGCGTCCAGGGTCCAGTAAACGGCACTGTAATTTTCAATCCCTTAACTAACAAAGCATCCTTTAAACCAGCAACCGGTTTCTCTGGAATTGCCAGCTTTGATTTCCTTGCCAGCGATGCTTTTGGGAGTTCAACGCCCGCGCGGGTGACAGTCAATGTCAGCGATGTTCCTCTGCTAAATCTAGATTTTGTGAAGCGCAATCCGATCCTCAATGCAGGAGAAAATACGGAATTGATTGTGCTCGGAGATTTTGCCGACCAAAAAGGTGTAGTGCTGCCAGATTCTTATCTAACTTACACTTCAATAAATCCAGAAGTAGCACCAATTGATCCAACTGGTAAAGTGACAGGTTTGGTCAACGGCACTTCAATTTTGAGTGCAAGTCGAAACAACTTGCAAGCAGTCACCCCAATCCGAATTGGGACGATGCCAGCACCCACAACAGATGCTCAATTGCATCAGATACTAGCCGAAATGTACGGACTAGACCCATACCCAGATGCCGTCTCTCTGATACCAGGTGGAACCCGGAAACTGTCCCTCGGCTTAAACTCCAACTTCACCGAAGCCAACTTAACCGCAGCCAGCACAGGTACACGCTACTTTAGCAACAACAGCAACATCTTAAACGTCAGTCCCGACGGCACCATTACAGCAGTCGGCATCGGCGATGGCACCGTTACGGCCATTCACGGCACCGCATCCGCCATCATTCCAGTTCGAGTCGAAGCACCGAAAATCGGCACAACTGCCTTGGGAACCGACGGTGGCATCATCAACTCAAGCGACGGAACCCTAGCAGTCATGATACCTCCGGGCGCCCTTAAACAGAATGCAACCGTCAGCATTGCCCCAGTCAACCAACAAAACTTGTCCCTACCACTACCACCGGGATTTGAATTTGCAGGAGCCTTCAACTTAAACTTTAGCGATAACTCCCTGAATATACCCGCCCAGTTAGCAGTACCAGCACCCGCCGGATTAGCACCAGGAACTGTGGCATACTTCCTGCGAAAAGGAGCAATTCCTGACGCAACCGGCACTTGGAATCCGATTTGGCTGCAAGAAGAATCAGGCATAGTCGGAGATGACGGCAACATTCGCACCCAGTCTCCTCCCTATCCAGGTGTGGTCAGACCGGGCGAATACGCAGTAGTTTACGCCAGTCCGACGGGCAGCGCTACCTTAGTCAAAGGTCAACTTACCCTCAACTACAACTTCCCCTTAGCATTTTTTGGCATCATTGACCCCCAGGGAAACATCGGTCAGTTAATCGACCCGGACAAATTCGTTACCACCCCGGCCTTTACCGTAACTCGCGACATATCTTCAGTACAGGTAGTAGCAATCCCCAAGGTGGGACTTCCCATAGTAACAGAGGTAGGTGTCCAGCGAAACGACGACGGTACTGCCACATTTAAGGCAGCTTTGAATATGCCGGCCCCGACTTCTTCTGACCCCACAACACCTCCTGTCCTCCAAAAAGCTGAATTGAAATTCAAGGATGAGAACAACCAGCAATTTGAGAACAATGAGCCCCTCTTATTTCTGACCGGGGGCAACATTTTAGTCAACAACGCCAGCGACTCTAAAGGCAGTAAATTTGAGGATGTGACAGTTAAATTCTATGTAGGCAACTCTGTGTATGAGGGGACTGTAGTACCGACACGCAGCCGCTCTCTTGGGGGCAATCAGTATGAAGTAGCAGTTAAAGTGCCTGATACAGTAGTGCTGGGCGCTTCAGGCGTCGTGCTGGAGAGGAAGCAGAACCAGATCGTCGAGCAAAACGGCACAGCACCAGTATACAAAGAAATCCAGTACAACAGCAATCCAATTCGGCTGCCACAGGGGGCAGAGTACGTTTTTGCAGCGTTGGGCGGTTCTGACCGAGTAGCGGTTCTCAACGGTAAAAACCCCGAATCAGTGGTTAATACTACAAACAGCAAGGACTTGCTGTTGGCTCAAATTCCTGTGGGGACTAGCGGTGTCACAGATTGGGCAGAATCAACAGCCGTGACTAGCGACGGAAATCGCGTTTACGCAACCTTGAGGAATTCAGGTCAAGTGGCATTGGTCGATCCAATGGTACTGCGACAGGTAGATACTGTGCCAAATACTTCAGGCGTCAATCCCATTGTCCTGCCGGCGGGCGCTAGACCCAAGTCAATAGTCATCAGTCCTAGAGACGATTATGCTTACATTGGCGACTTGAATCAAGCGAAAATTTACGTCCTTGACATCAACCCTAACTCGGCAACTTATCACAAAGTAGTTGAGACTATTAACGTCACTTCACCATTAGGATTGAGTCAGTTGGCAATTAGTAGTGACGGCCGGCGGCTGTTCGGCACGGGTTCTGATAATAATGAGCAAGTGCCTAATCGTCGGATTTATGCAATCAATATTGACTCGAAGGATCGACCGAAGGATGAGAATTCCAATCCTCGTAAGTGGCATCAACAAATCGGAGTTATTCCTACTATTTCGGAGACCGAGGGAATAGCAGCTACGAATGAGCCGACGAAAATGGTGTTCACGAACGGATTGAATCGAAGTAATCCTGACCAGAATAATGACGCGCCTGGTTTTGGGGTGTTGGAAATTACTTCGGACGATCCTCTTAACTTTACTGCTTCTGTGAGTTATGCCCCTTTAAGTTTGGGTTTTCCTACTGATTATTTTGATGTGAATGAGGGGGTATCTGTCACTGTAACGCGGGATGGGCGGTATGGGTTTGTGGCTGGTCGCAATTCTGGAAGTCTTGGCCCTTCTGCAGATGTACGTTCTGGGGGAAATATTGGGATTATTAAAGACCCCTTGGGGCCAAATCCTCAATTAATCGGTGCTACCAGACCGATTCCAGAGACTCTTACTAACGATTTAGTGCTTTCTAATGACAACAAATACCTTTATGGCTCTTATCCTTCTCTGAGTGGTAGCGGGAGCGTTTATGCTTTCGATGTTGAGGAAATGATTAAAACTCTGGACAATCCCGGTCAATTCAAAATTGATAGTCTTGACAGGGGTGTTAAGTCTCCTTTCTTCAATGCTACTACGGCGAGGTCTGTGACTGCGGCTGATTTCACAAGGGTTCCTATTGATGATATAAATCCGGCGGTTAGTATTGCTGCTGATTATGGGATTACTAAGGAGAACCGACCTGCTAATCAGTTTACTTATGGGGTGCTGCCGGGGACAACACGCGCACCAGTCGGTACTGGAGGCAATTTACGGGATTTGAGTTCTGCACCGACTGATTGGCTGAATTTGAAGGGGCCTGGTGCAACTACCAATGACCTAACTCCGACTTTTCAATGGCAGTTTTCTCCTGGTTGGGAGGATGTGAAAGAGGTTAATCTTTTTGTCAGTACGTTCGACCAAGGGAAGGGCTTATTGCCTTGGGATAAGGTTGTCAATTTATCAGATTCGGCACTCCTTCCCGGATTCTCGGAAACACAAAAGCGTCAACTTCTTTCCAAGCCTTGGAACGGTTATGACGATTTCAATCCCAACCGAATTCTGACTGCGACTTGGAAAAAAGATACTGGCAAGTGGTACGGACACGACGGGATTACGCCTCTTGACCAACCTTTAAATGACCCCGCAAATACTAGCACTAACTTCACGCTACCGAGGAGTCTTACTGCGGGGCAGAACTACAATTTTGCTGTTGAAGCTGTGAGTAATAGCGGGGCTGTGACCAAAGATTTGGGGCAGTTTCAAACCATACCTCCTGATAGCAACAGTCCTTTCAGCAGCGTGAGTGTGTTAACTCATGGTTTTACACTTTTGCCCGGCCAAGGGGGAATTCCTGACTCCTTCTACGAGGTAGCTGATAGTATTGCAAAAACTGGTAATGATGGGTTAATTTTACGCTACGAAAAACCCACCGGGTCTTGGATTCCTATTGATAAAAATGGAGGAGTTTTAACAACTTTAACGGGTGGACTGCAACCAACAGATACTAACTATTTTCGGACTTTAACTAGCAATATTCAGGCTAAGTATGTTAACCAGAATAAATCGTTAGTGTTGCTGCCAGAATGGTCGTTGGACAGAGAATCAGTTATTCCTGACGTTGGCTTTTCTGAGGGTGCGGCTGATGCTTTGTTTGCTTCTATGGTGCAGTTAGATTTGGCGTTGGGGGGTAAGGTTGGAGAGTATCAAGGCAATGAACTTAAACGGTTGTACGACAGCCAAGGGAAGCTGATTCGCCAGCAGGGGAATTTGTTCAACTCGCCACTGCATTTCATGGGCTTCAGTCGGGGTACCGTTGTCAATAGCGAAATCGTACAGCGTTTAGGAACTTTCTTCCCCCAAGCTGGTGGAACATCTATGGCTAACCGAGACCTCCAGATGACAACAATCGACCCGCACGATTTCTACCAACCTAGTTTGAATTTAAAATTACCTGATTTTGTCAGCGCAAATTTCAGCGATTTCTACGAACCCAAGGTTCAGGTTTGGAATAATGTGACGTTTGCTGATAACTATTATCAGACTGTGGCTAATCCTAATGGTTTGACTGCTACTCCTAATGGTCGTTCTTTGGGTCAACTTCCACAAGAGGAGTTGGATAAGAATCCCAAACCTGCTGGACTGAATTTTCCTAAAGCTAATGGTGTTACTTTAGGGAAGGCAGACCGAGAGATTTTACTCGGTACTCGTGAGGGGGAACCAGGTCGGATAAATAGTCGGATTGGGTTTACTAAGGATGATAGTATTGCAGGGACGCACAAGCGAGCATTTGGATGGTATGCTGGGACGGTTGATTTAGACTTGGAGGAAGTTTTACTTCAGTATCCTCATGTGGAGGCTTCTGAGAAGCCTCAAGCAGTTAACGATATGTTGGGTAAAATGGGTTTACCCGAAATGTTCGATCCGAATTTCCCGGCAGCTAAACCTTGGTATGATAATGGCAATGGTGAAGGGGTTGGTGAGGGTTGGTTTTATTCTGTTTTGGGTGGAGGTAAAGAGCAACGTCAGTATAGCCCTACTGGGCGCGTTCCGGTGAGTTTTGATAATACTCTTTCTGCTGGGATGCGGGGGGATTATGCGGTTCCTACTCTGTTTAATGGCAATTTTGACCAGTACATTCCGAATAAGAGTGAGCCGGAAAATTTTGGTCGGAATGCTATTTCTACGGAAATTCCGGGGTGGTCTTTTCATGGTGGTACATCAACGCTTGTAGACCCCACGAAGCACTTAGTAAATTGGAAAGCCATAGATTCGTTGAATATTCCCTACACTTATCCCAATGGAAAGCAAGTACCGGGAACTTCTTTCTTAGATCGAATGGGCATCAATAGCGACCCAAATTTCTCTAACTATGCTCTGGAATTAAAGGGTGGTGAGAGCATTACGCACAACCGCTTTGTTGTACCGGAGTGGGGTAAATTGCGCTTCAACATTCACGTTCCCAAAGAAGCAGCAGACCGAGGTAATAAGCTGAAAGTTACTCTCACAGATACGGCTTCTGGTGAAGAAATAACCGAAACTATTCTTCTCAATGAAGCTAATTTCACAACAGGAACATCAGACTCTTTCTACAACAACGATCTTGAAAAAGATGCTGCCCGAAAACTTGGTTATGCGACTAGAGGCTTTGAGACTTTTAATGTATTTGACACTTTCTATGAAGGGTCAACCCAACAAAAAGAATTAGATAAGTTCCGAGGTAAAACAGCGACGCTCAAATTTGAATTGGAAGGTAGCGACGCGGTTTACTTAGATGATGTCTTCTTCAAGAGTAGTTCTCTCAAATTTGGGGAACCGACACCCAAGAATGGCAGCAGTCCAGCAAGGTATAGCGGTGCTGATTATGATGGGAATCTCTATAAAGACAATTTGCTGCTTGAAAAACCGCAGTATACTCTGTCTTACAACGGTACTGGAAACATACCTAACTGGGCGAGTTTCCAGATCAATAAATCATCGATATATTTGGCCGGAGAGGAAAATCCTAGTAAGCGCGGTTTCACTAATGATCGCAGCCTTCCACCAGATTTTTACCAAGTGACAAACACTGATTATAGCGGTAGAGATCCTTATGTTGCAGGTCATCAAACACCGATAGCATCTCGCACTATTACTCTCAAGGACAATAAAGCTGTTAACATGATGTCGAACATCGTTCCACAGCACAAAAAAAACAATAAACCAATATGGGAGGAAATTGAGAACTATGCCCAAGACTTTGTAAAAGCTGGCAGAGAAGTTTATGTCATTACAGGCAGCCATAAAATTAAACAGAAGGATGGGCAAGATGAGGTTCTTTCTCCCAAAAAACCTGAGAAAAATCAAGCCATAAAAATCCCTGAAAACTTGTGGAAAGTTATGTTGGTACTGGATCGCCCCAATGCAGTTGTAACTGATACCACAACAAAAATCTATGCTGTTGGTTTTTACGTAGCCAATGACTTACCTACAGAAAAAGAAGATCGATGGAGACAGAATTGGACGGAATCAAACAAAGAAGATAGAATTGTGTGGTCTCTCAAAGAAATTGAGGATGAACTTGGTTATGATTTATTTGACAATCTGCCATTTAATATTAAGCAAGCTCTCCAAAATAACAGACTTATATTTCCTTTAGGAGCTAAACTAGATAGTGATGATTGGGATAACTTTAGACCCAACCCATTGCCATAAGTTGAACCAAGAAACTTGACAAGGAGCATCTATTCGCAGGCAGGATGATAGCTGAATCGGGTCTATTCCTCATTCATACCCAGAAATATTGTTCGCAATACTTCCATCTGGCATAATGGTATTACAGAAAATAGCTTTCGCAAGGAAGCAATCTTCGATATTGGCAGCCCTCAAATTGGCATTGGTAAGGTTGGCATTATCAAAGTCGGCTTCTTTAAGAATAGTCCCACTGAGATTAGCCCCACTGAGATTGGCATCACTGAGTCCAGCTTGATCCAACTCGGCACCTTGAAGGTCAGCGCCAATCAAAAGAGCATTATCCAAGCTGGTTTCGTGAAGTATAGCCCCACTGAGGTTAACTCCTGTAAAGTTACTGCGCTGTGCAAAGGCATAGGCAAACCAAACATTTCTCAGGTTCGCCCTACTCAAGTTGGCATCTCTGATGTAAACCGCTTCCAAGTTGGCGCTTTCCAAGTTAGCTCCACTCAGATTGACCCTCTCAAGGATAGCCCCGTTCAACCAAGCATTTCTCAGAGAGGCTTCACTTAAATCAGCTTCGTCCAGAACGGCGCTACCCAGATTTGCTTCACTAAGATTAACTCCGCTGAGATTAACCCCACTTAATCTAGCTCGGCTGCGGCTCAAATCAAGCCCGTTGAAGTCCCTCTCCCCAGCAGCATATCGTCTTAGTAGTTCTGCTTCATCTATTCTCTCCATAACTTTGTATCCTAGAGTTTATTTACAATAGACCTCTTGCAAAAAAGATATATGTTATAATTGGAAGTTTTGAATTAGACATCTCCATAATTGTGGAACAGGCATCCTGCCTGTTATTCACAGGCTTTTGGGAGATGTCTAATCAAGTAAAGCAAAACCTTCTATTATATCAGAAAATTATTTTGCAATAGGTCTAATAATAACATAATGCTACAGCATTTTTATTCACAGAAAAACCATTAACTCAAAGGACGGACGATCGCACTCAACGTCCTGTCTGGTCTTTGGAAGAAATAGAAAACGAGATCGGCTACGATCTATTCCCTCTTCTTCCTCAAGAAATCAAAAAAGATATCAAAGATATCAAGTACATTTTTCCAAAGCAAAAATCTATTGGAGATACTTGGGATAGCCTTCCTTGGAAATCAAATCCACCGCCACCTCCAGAAGACCCTACAGATCCAGAAGAGGAATCTGAGGAACTTGAGAGTGAATAATTGATAGAGGTTTTCCGATGAGTGTAATCTACTAAAAAACCAGGCTTCTCCAAGAAGCCTGATTTTTTATCCCCACTTTGTATTGTCTGGAACTGAAAACTTTTATATTAGCTCATTGGATTGTTCAGGCATACAATTATCATTGCGGATGCTACCATCAGGCATGATAGTCTTACATAAGATAGCTTCTTCAAACCCTTTTCCCATGAGCCTAACCTTCTTTGCCATCAGACTAGGTTCTGGCTGAACTCCCATCAGATTAGCGTGACTGAGATTTGAACCATCAAACGATGTTTCATCCATAATTGCACCACTAAAGTTAGCTCCAGTAAGATCGGAATTTTCAAACCCTGTTTGATGTAGTTTGGTATTACTTAGATTCGCGCCAATTAGAGTTGCTTTGTCAAAACCAGCTTCACCGAGGTCTGCATCGCTGAGGTCGGCTCCAGTGAGGTTAGTATTTTCACAGTTGAGCCTAGATAAAAAACCATTTTTCAAATTAGCTCCACTGAGGTTGGCATCAGTCGCGTCAGCATAGTGCAAAGTTGCATTTTCCAAGCAGGCATTACTTAGATTGGCTCCACTCAAGTCAGCCCCTTCCAACCAAGCTTCTCTCAAGTTAGCACCACTAAAATTAGCATTAATCAACTGTGCACCATCCAAGTGAGCCTCGCTCAAGTTAGCATTGCTCAAGTTAGCGTCGCTCAAGTCAATACAATTCAAGTTAGCATTGCTCAAGTTAGCACCACTCAAGTTAGCATTAATCAAGTCAGCATAACTAAAGTTAGCATTAATCAAATTAGCATTGGCGAGATTGATATCAAGGAGATTTGCCTTGTTCAAATCGACACCGCTCAAGTCAACCCCAGCAAAGTGTCTTTCTCCACTGGTATACCGTTCGAGCAATTCTTCAGCGTTCATAAATTATCTAGTCAATTAGTTTACTAACAGCGCGTTTGAGAAACTTAATTATAACAAATTGTTATCCAATCGCAATTAACGCAATCACTTACTTACTAGAGTAATTACTGCAATCATTGCTGCATTACTGAATGCAGTAGTTAATGCAAGCTAAGGTAACGGACAGTTGCTAGGAAGCCGTGCCCCGCAGCGCTGTAAGCTTGCTGGGTAGGGAAAACGAGCGAGTTGGGAGCGGCAGCAATGAGGCAGGTTTATCGGGTACGGGCGATCGTGCGATCGACTATTTTCGGCACGATCGCCCGTGAAATGCGAAAATACTTCGTAACTCTGTTAATTGTAGACCAGCGCCCCTCTGGTATCGACGGGGAAGTGATGTCGCAAGTGGGCACTCGCATCACAGCCTTGCTAAACGATGATAAGGACATTGATGCTATTTTTACTGGTGTTTCAGGTGGCCAAAGTTTGCGATCGGTTTTAGCTAAACTAGATTCCAAACAACAAGCATTAGTTTTGGGGCACGCGGTACCGATGCCGGTGGTTGTACAAACTCGTGCTTATGACGAACAATTTTATCGGGAAATTGGTGATATTGATTGGCAAGAAATGCCTGATGCAGAGGTATTTGCAGAGGCTGAAGCCGCTAAAATGGATCTGGGGTTTTAGTTGGGATGGGCGATCGATATAATTGATATATCCCAGTCATCTAAAATCTAAAATCCCATGACACAATCAATTTACGATCGCTTCGCCAAAGAATATCTAACCACGTTGCTGTCTAGCATTGGCACAGTTCATGTCCATCGATGCGTCAATTCAAAAGTTACGGAAATAAATCAAGAAAAACCAATGACCCGATTTATTCACGATCGCTTTGCTAAAGAATTATTAGAAGAATTACTGTCTCCCATCGGAACAGTTAATGTCGGGCGCGATGTAGCTTCAGAAGTGCGCGAAATAGACGTTTACTTTACCGAAACTTCTCCAGAACCGCAATATACTGAAACTTTGGGAGTATTGGGAAGAATTGCCAGCGGGACAGCGATATTGGAACCGTTTCGCAATCCAGTTAGTGTCAGCGAAGTTTGCAGTTGTTTGGGCAAATTGTTAGATGTACGCGGTGAATTGGAACGGCAAGCCAGAAGAGAAAATATTCGCTGTGACGAAGCTGCATTACCAAAACTCTGGATTCTCACCCCTACGGCTTCAGATGCTTTGTTGAATGGGTTTGGGGCGACACCTGATCGAGATTGGATGAGGGGAATTTATTTTTTGCCGGAATCTTTGCGATCGGCGATCGTCGTCATCCATCAATTGCCAGAAATACCGGAAACTATATGGTTGAGGATGTTGGGCAGGGGAGGAGTGCAGCGCCGCGCGATCGCCGAATTAAGAAATTTAGCGGTAGACAACCCTCTGCGAATTGGTGCGTTAGAATTATTGTATAGACTTCAATCTAACTTAGTAGTAGATTCAGAACCAGAAACAGAGACAGAAAACCGGGAGTTAATTATGGCGATTCGCTACGCGATGGCTACGCCTCACGCACCTCTTTTTCAAGAACAGTTACAAGCAGCACAACAGTCAGCTAGAGAAGAAGGTAGAGAAGAAGGTAGAGAAGAAGGTAGAGAAGAAGGCATTCAACAAGGATTGGAACGAGGAAGACAAGAACAGCAGCGCTTAATTTTAGAGAACTTTCTGCGAGTACGATTTGGGGAATTAGACCCCCAGATAACAGCTTTTCTAACTCCTGCATCCACAGTGCCTGCATCCGAATTTACGGTCATGTTACTTTCAATATCAATGCTGGTAGTGGATGAAGCAGGAAGGCAACAAGCAATAATTTTGTTGGCTGAAAATGTCTTGAAAACGAGCTGCGGTGAATTAGGCGATCTCCAATCAGATACGATAGCAAAGTTGCTAGCATTACCAGTGGCAGAATTGACATTGATATTGGAACAATTGTCTCAGTTATCAGTTGATGAATTGACAGCAAGGTTGACCAATAGACCTGGAGAAAACAGTTGAACATGACTAAAGCCAAGTCTCACCCCGAAAAAGTAAAATAAAATGATTCCAAATCGAGGGGTAAGGAGCTTTTACCCCTCACCCTCTCACCCCTCATCCATAAATGTTTCGATCGAGTTAAGTATTGTTAAGCCGATCGCCATAATCAAAATTAAACAACCCAAAAACTAGCTTTGAGATTGGTTTAACCAGCCCTACTGGGGTATTGGTCTCCCCCCCACCCTCTTTCTCCCCCTCACCCCTTCTCCCGCTTCCTTTTTCCTTCTTCACATCGATCTTCGACCATACTACTACGCGATCGGGTTCGGTTATCTCGCATCCCCCCATCTAGGCAGTACGAAAATTTCAAGCGATGATAGAACAGAGAGCAAAAAACCTCTCGATTTGCATGAGTCTGTTTGCATGAGTATTGTGAAGTGGAATTACGGTCAAAAGTAGCAGGGAATTTAAAACCTTAAGGAAAAATGTAGAATGTTCACCTTAAGACAGAGGTTTTCGCCCTTTACTAACCTCAAAATTTGGAATAATATTGAGCAAAGTAAACTGAAATTCACTTCGCCTTGAACTAGCCGTTAAAGCTAGCGAGTTACCGAAAATCAACGAGGATTGCTGGAAAATCAAGCTTAAAAGTAATCCCAAACAAAAAGCTTCTACCGATCGTTACCGATGAACAGGAGGGGAAACATCTCCCCCTGTAGCAGTCTGTATCCCACTTGCAAAAGTGGGACAGGGTATCACCAACTTTTTATCTGTTGTTACAAGGAGTGCAATACTCACCCATGTCCACTACAACCCCTAAAACCAAAACAGTGAAAGCCGATCGCATGGGCACTCGGCCATACTCCTCAACGGATACGGTTCGTACCTATCTGCACGAGATCGGTCGCGTGCCACTACTTACCCGAGAAGAAGAAATTATTTTAGGGAAGCAAGTGCAGCAAATGATGAAATTAATCGAAGCAAAACAAGCACTTGCTAAAGAATGGCAGCGCGATCTGACCCCCCAAGAGTGGGCCGCCGAAATGGAGTTGACCGAAGCTGAACTAAGCCGGATCTTGCATTTAGGACGACGCGCCAAACAAAAGATGATTGAAGCGAATCTGCGCCTAGTAGTCGCGATCGCCAAAAAATACCAGAAACGCAACATGGAATTCTTGGATTTAATTCAAGAAGGCACCCTCGGTTTAGAACGAGGAGTCGAAAAATTTGACCCGATGCGGGGATACAAATTTTCTACCTACGCCTACTGGTGGATTCGGCAAGCAATTACCCGCGCGATCGCCCAACACGCCCGCACCATTCGCTTACCCATTCACATCACTGAAAAACTCAACAAAATCAAAAAAGTGCAGCGGGAACTCACTCAACAATTGGGCCGGTCTCCCACACCAACAGAAATTGCCGACTTGTTGGAACTGCAACCATCCCAAATTCGGGAATACCTACTAATGTCTAGGCATCCAGTTTCCTTGGACTTGCGGGTAGGAGACAACCAAGATACCGAACTCCAAGAACTTCTAGAAGACGAAACCGCATCTCCAGAAAATTACATTACTTCAGAATTGTTGCGGCAAGACCTCGATACTTTGATATCAGAACTTACGCCTCAGCAACGAGATGTGATAATTCTGCGTTTCGGTTTAGAAGACGGCATTGAAATGTCTCTAGCAAAAGTTGGAGAACGGCTCAATCTCAGCCGGGAACGGGTGAGGCAACTAGAACATCAAGCCCTCGCCCACCTCCGACGCCGCCAAGCTCAAGTCCGAGAATACCTAGCTAGCTAGCACCTAAAAGAGTTTAGATTATCCCCAAAATCTAAACTCTTTTTACCTATGGGTGCTGGGGTTGGGATATTGTTATTTCAATGGTATATCGCCAAATTTGTCAACCCAAATCTTGCACTTATTTTAAATGTGATACTTATAGCCACCTTGTCGGTAATTAAGACATTTTTAATTCCTGAAATCATTAATTTTATTGCAGTTTCAAATCGACTTTTGCCTTCGGCATTCTGCTACAGTGTCAGTCTACAACTATGGGCGATCGCCCTGGGCTTTTCCCCCAGTAACTTCAGCCACCCATTCCCCGCGGCGCAACTCCTGGTAGGCCAGTCAACTCCAGATGGGGCACAGGAGAGGGAGTTAAAACCCGTTGTGGGCGATCGAACTGTCCCAAATTCAACGCCCGATGCAGCTAGTAGGATGGACGGAACACAGACTATTTACCTCTACGGTCAGTCTGCTGAACCAGAACAAATTAAACAAGAGTATTTTGTATTTGAACTACGTCAGGGCAAGGTAGTCGGCGCTTTTTACCTACCTCGCTCTGCTTTTTACTGTTTTTACGGCAGTATAGAGGTAACTCAGTTAAATTTAACAGTAGTAGACACCTACGACGGCAGTCGCTCTCCCTACTCGGTAAACCTGCAACAGTATCACCACATTTCCACCGTCAGTGACAACGATCGGCGAATCTTGGGCATTTGCAAGAGAGCTCACCAGGACGAAGTGTGGGGAAAGTAGCCCCGGCATTACCATCTGAGTCAGCGGAAAGTTGCCTCTCTCAAAAATGCTGAAAAACCCCATTATATCGTTTCCGGTTGCATGGGAATGATTTGACCACAGAGAACGCAGAGAACACAGAGGGAGATCAGAGAGATGAATAATTCCCATGCTACGGGATTTGATATTAATTCCTGGATGCTTTCTGGTCAAATCCCTGATTTTTCCTAAAAACGGCTTTCTTTACCGACAACATAGCTGTGATCTGAATACCTGAAGTCAGAATATTTAAACTGTATACTGCTTAACAAGTCAAACTTGGGCAAATCAGCAGTCATAGTTCAACTAACTGCGCTAAAGTTGCTCCTAAGTTGAAACTTTCAGACCGACAAACTATACTCGGCAACATGAAACTGCGTCGGAAGACACTCTCGATAGTTGGGATTACCATTGCTGGATTGACTGGTGTTCTGTACGCCACATCCTCCCGCATCCTGTTGGGTAGCTTAGTCAAAGCCGAGGAACAGGAAGCCACTCAGGTTGTCCAAGGAGTGCTCAATGTCTTCAGTCAAACCGCAGATGACTTCAACTCCCGCTTTGCAGACTGGTCAGCGTGGGATGATACCTATGCTTTCATGCAAAATCGTAACAAAGAATTCATTGCCTCAAATCTAGTACCAGAAGGGCTGGCTAATTTGAGAGTTAATATTGCCATATTTGTCAATACTTCTGGCAAGATTGTCTACGGTACTGGTTTAGACACCAAAAAGCTGCAACTAAGACCTGTTCCAGAGACATTAAAACAGCACATTTCTCTAAAAGACCCATTATTGCAGCACCCCAACGCTGACAGCAGCCTGGCTGGTATCATGTTGATGCCTTCTGGGCCAGTGCTGATTAGTTCTCGACCCATTGTCACTACTAAAAGCACAGGACCGATTCGAGGAACTCTGGTGTTTGGGCGAAATTTGGACGCTGTTGGCATTGCGAAGCTTTCTAAAATAACTCGCCTACCGTTGATTGTACACAGTATTAATGAGCCGGACTTGCCTGCTGACTTCCAAAAAGCGCGGGCAAAATTTTCGGGAAAAAAATCGATTTTTGTGCGTGCTGTGAGCGAAGATTCGATCGCAGGTTACGCTTTAGTCCATGATATTTACAACCAACCCGCGCTGATATTACGGGTGGACATCCCCAGAGAAACCTATCGCCAAGGTCAAAAAAGTCTGCTATATCTTCTGGTGTCTGTAGGGTTGGCGGGAATCGGTTTTATCGGCTGCACTCTCCTGCTGTTGGAGTATCTGGTGCTTTCTCGGCTGAGCGATTTGGGGAAAGGAGTGAATCGCGTCAGTGCTAGCCAAGATTTGTCGCTGCGACTACCGGTGGTTGGTGAAGATGAGTTGTCCGACCTTGCTTATAATATCAATGGAATGCTAAGCGCGATCGCCACCGCTGAAAACGAGCAAGTAGAGGAAAAAGCACGGTATCGAGCCGTAGTCGAGCAGGCTACAGACTGTATTTTCCTGTGGGATGCTAAAACCCAACGCCTTTTGGAAGCGAATACAGCATTTAGAAAATTGCTAGATTACAGCCCCGATGTGATTTCGCAACTGACTATTTACGATATAGTGGCCTACTCGAAAGAGCTGATTGACACCAATATTGAGTTCCTACTAGCGGACAAACAATTCCGAATTGGCGAAGTTCTCTACCGTCGCCGAGACGGTTCCTGCGTGGATGTAGAAGTAAGCGGGAGTGTGATTTCCTACGGTGGCCGGGAGATTATTTGCACCGTTGTCCGCGACATTACCGAACGCAAACAGGCTGAAGCCGAACTGCGAGCATCGGAAGAACGCTACCGACTTTTATTTAAAAAAAATCCCCATCCGATGTGGGTTTACGATTTAAAAACTCTTGAATTTATAGCTGTCAATCAGGCGGCTATTGAACACTACGGTTACACTCGCGAGGAGTTTCTCACCATGACTGTTGTGGAAATTCTCCCTCCTGAAAATCCACTTAAATTTATCGAAAATCTACCTTTAGTAGATGACGAAATAACTTCTATCTCTCTCTGCCAACACCAAAAGAAAAATGGTGATATTATTGATGTACAAATTAATTCTTATGAGTTAGTATTTGACAACAGGAAAGCTAAGTTAGTATTAGCTCAGGATGTTACGCAGCGCTTGCAAGCTGAGACAGAACTTTATGAGGCGAAGGAAGCCGCAGAAGCAGCTAATTTGGCTAAAAGTCAGTTTTTGGCTAACATGAGCCACGAACTGCGAACTCCTCTAAATGCAATTATTGGCTACAGCGAGATTCTACAAGAAGACGCCTTGGAATTGGGTGAAGATGATTTTGTGATAGATTTGGAAAAAATTCACAGTGCAGGAAATCATTTATTAGGATTAATCAATGATATTCTAGATTTATCAAAAATTGAAGCAGGACGCATGGAACTTGTTTTAGAAACTTTTGACTTGTCCGCTGCTCTTCAACAAGTAAAAACAACTGTGGAGCCTTTATTATTGAAGAACAAAAATCGCTTAAACATAGAATTTGAAGTCAATATAGGTGCCATTAACTCTGACCGAACTAAACTTATTCAAATTTTACTAAATTTACTTAGTAATGCAGCTAAGTTTACGCAGAATGGAACAGTGACACTCAGGGTGGAAAGAATTAAAAACGCAGAAAATCCTTGGGATTATGACAGTTTAATTTTTAAGTGTATCGATACTGGAATTGGGATGAATGCCCAACAGGTAAAGAAGTTATTTCAACCTTTTACTCAAGCTGATGCTTCGACTACCCGCAAGTACGGAGGTACTGGTTTGGGTTTAGCAATAGGCCAGAAATATGCTCAGATGCTAGGGGGAGAAATTACAGTGGAGAGCGAGCTGGGTAAGGGGTCAACTTTTACTATTATGTTATCTGCTGGGTTATAAATCGAGTGGAGATAGCAGAATTTATCCCACAGTGATTAATACTCTATACCAGCCTGAGCTTTAATTCCTTGTTCTCGAAATGGATGCTTAACTAAACTCATTTCTGTCACTAAGTCCGCACGTTCAATGAGGGCAGAAGGCGCGCCTCTACCTGTCAAAATAACATGAGTATTTTCGGGTTTTTGTTCTAATCCTGCTAATACTTGTTCTATTTGCAAATAACCCAGTTTTAATGCTATGTTAACTTCATCTAGGAGGACTAATCTGAATTCAGGATTGCAGATAAAAGTTAGAGCTTTATCCCAGGCTTTTTGAGCTGTTTCGATATCTCTGTCCCTGTCTTGTGTATCCCAGGTAAAGCCTTCTCCCATGGCATGAAATTCTAGCTGATTTTCCCACATTTCAAACACGGCTTTTTCTGCTGGTTCCCAGGCTCCCTTGATAAATTGTACTATGGCGACGCGATATCCGTGACCGAGCGATCGCACTACCATACCCAAAGCAGCGGTAGTTTTCCCTTTCCCGTTACCAGTATTGACTATAATTAAACCTTTTTCTTTTGATGAGTTAGCGATGCGCTCAGATTGGACTTCTTGGCGGCGGCGCATTTTCTGCTTGTATTGTTCCGCTGTTAGGGAATTTGTGTCTTTAGTTTCCATTGGATTTTTTTAACGCAGATGAATGCAAATAAATGCTGATACAGCCAGTCTTGCAGGAGTTGTGAAAAAAAAGTTTTAAACGAACCGCGAAGACGCGAAGAACGCGAAGAACGGAAAGAGAATAGAGTTTCACGACTCACTAGATATATCCCAAAAAGATAGTCAATAACAGGCAGGATGCCTGTTCCACAACAATTAATTATGGGAGAGGTCTATTATAGATGCCAGATTTATGGTTATTGCCACACTAGCTGCAAGTTTAGCACGAAACCGGGCAGAACATCCTCTCCTGATAGTTCTGCGAGAGATTCCAGTATTTCTACTGCTTGTCCTTGACGGTAGATTTCGACTATGCGGGTTTTGCGGTTAATTAACCAGCCTAATTTTACTCTATTATTCATGTATTCTTGCATTTTGTCTTGGGTTTCTTTGAGACTGTCTGTCGGTGACATTAATTCCAAGACAAAATCTGGGGCTATCGGAGGAAATTTTTGTTTTTCTTCGGCAGTTAGTGCGTCCCATCTTTCTTGTTTAATCCAAGAAACATCGGGAGAACGATTTGCACCGCTTGGTAATTTGAAGCAAGTTGAAGAATCGAAACAAATTCCCAGTTTGGTTTGTCGGTTCCAAATCACAAAATCAGCATTAATTTCAGAATTGTAACTTCCGGTTTCTCCTCCTGTAGGTGACATGACGATTATTTCTCCTTTGGCGTTGCGTTCAAATTTGACATCTGGGTTTTCACGACACAGTTGATAAAATTGGTCGTCAGTGATTTGGGCGATCGCATTAAAGTTGATGGTAACTGCTAGCATGGTTTTCTGTGTTGATTAATATGGTGGCAGCAGCCTGCGAAATCCGTGAACTAATATTATCATCAAAAAACACAAGTTTCGGGGAAAAATAGCGCTGGTTAGCAGCGGTAGGGGGCGCTGACTTTTACCCGTTTCGCATACTTGCGCTAATCTCTCTCCCAGTGCTTCCATCCACTGAACTGTTCTCGGCCATTCTAACAAATTATTCACCCACTTTGAAGGAATACCGCTTTTGCCAACTCTCGCACCGATAATGCCGCCTAAAATTGCGGCGCTGGTGTCGGTATCGCCGCCGCAACGAATGATTTCTAATATGCCATCTCGATAGTTGTTTTGGTGTCTGAGCCAAGTTTGAATTGCGATCGGCACTGTACTGTAAATGTAACCGCTAATGCCCCGAGCAAAGCCAAGTCTAGCGGCGAAATCTGCTGTGGTTTCCTGTTGTTCTGCACTTGCGGCAGCTTGGTTGATGAGTGCTAAGAAATCGGCTGATTCGGTTGGCAGTAATTCTGTTAGTATGCGATAATAGTCTTGGGGTAAAATGTCTGTGTTTTGGCTGGCAAGGTAAGCGGCGATCGCTACTGCCAATGCTCCGTATTCTGCTTTGGGATCTGTGTGAGTAATTCTCGTAGAAATTCTCACTAATTCTCGCAGTTTTTGTAGGGGCAGTGCCCCCGTGCCTGCCCCGCCCCAGCAAACGCCGATAATTGCACTTCTCATCGCGGGCCCGTTACCCGCCGAAAAAACACCGCTAGAATTCGCAGAAAATCCCAGCCACAATTTTAAAATAGCTCTTAATGTGGCGAAGCCAATCCCTGCTGGCAACCCTAACAACCAGAAGCGCAATCTGAGTCTAAGCTGTTGAGAAAATACCTGCAAATCCCCACCCGAAACAATTAAAGCTTGGGCTACCATACAAGTATGTTCGGTGTCGTCGGAAACCATGCCGCGACCCATAAATAAATGGTGTCCGCTGATTTCTGGATACATGAGACTTTGCCTGCGTTTTGACAATCCTTCCACCGGAAGTCCGATCGCATCGCCGATCGCTGTACCGATTATACAGCCAATTACTGCTACTTTTTTTGACATAATTTATAATTGTGTATTATCAATTTTATGAAAAGCTTTTTCTACAAAACACTTACAGACATACCAATAATAAAAAGCAATGTTGATTTCACTAAACAATTTAGGCACTCCTTCTAGTAAACTGGAAAGTATCTGGCTTTTTAATTTGAGAGTATCAATCCCGATCGCCAAAAACAACAATCCCAAACCAGCTAACAATATGTGATAGGGAGTCAACTTAAGTTCTCGGTGAAAAAACCATCCATAGGAAGACAAAACAACAGCATACAGAAGACAAACTCCCAGCTTAGGAATCCCTACCCCTATCATATATATATGGATTCTGTAAATTTCATTGAGCAGAAATCCACCAGTTAACAAGGCAGAAAATAAAATAAATCGATTTCCCAATTTTTGGGGGTGGCAACTTTTGGCTAATCCATAGGTGAAAGTACAAACAATGACTGGTACTGCACATAAAATCTGGAATGTCCGAGTTAATAAGGCGACATTGGGATTGGGTGAGAAATAAGGGTGAAAGAATAAATCGCTGACTTTTAACCCAGAAGATTGAGTCATAATTATCAGCCCTAATACCAGCAATAAGGAGAAACAATTTAGTTGAATAACAGAGCGAGAAATAGTCATAAGCGATTTACACAAAAATGCGATTTGACCGTCGCAGCACAAAAAAATTAGATCGATCCACTAGGTCGGTTTTTTTGCTACACTAATCAGAGTGTTATTACAACCAGGAGACAGTGATGCTGTCAGTGAAAGAAGCAGAAGCGATCGTACTAAATTTAGCACAACCCCTTGACAGTCAGCAGGATGTAGAAACTGTAGATTTGCTGGCTGCATCGGGGCGAGTTTTGGCCGCCAATGTCACAAGTTCCCTGGATTTTCCCTATTGGGATAATTCGGCAATGGATGGCTATGCGGTGCGGTTTGCTGATGTGGAAAATTGCAACAGCGACATACCTGTCGCCCTTGAGATAGTTGAAGAGATTCCGGCGGGATATCAGCCTCAAAATACTGTACAACCTGGACAAGCGGCGCGGATTTTTACGGGTGGGATGATGCCCGCAGGTGCTGATACGGTGGTAATGCAGGAGGAAACTAGGCGTGAGGGCGATCGTGTTTCGATCCTGGTTGCTCCTGGTAAACCTCACGCTTTTGTCCGCCACAAAGGCGCTTTTTATCAAGCAGGAACTCCTTTATTAAATCCAGGTACTGTTATCAATGCTTCGGAAATGGCAGTGTTAGCAACTGCACAGTGTATTCAAGTGCCGATGTATCGGCGAGTGCGGGTGGCTGTTTTTTCTACTGGGGACGAATTGGTATCACCAGACCAACCTTTGTCACCAGGAAAACTGGTAGACTCAAACCAGTATGCTTTAACCGTTTTGTTGACGCAAATGGGATGTGAAGTGATAAGATTGGGGATAGTTGCCGATAATCAGCAGGAACTAGCAAAGGCAATCAGTAAAGCTATTTTTACAGCCGATGTAGTGCTTTCTACTGGTGGAGTTTCGGTGGGAGAATATGATTATGTTGAGAAAATATTGGCGGATTTGGGAGGAGAAATTTACATTCGTGCTGTAGCGATTAAACCTGGTAAACCTTTAACTGTTGCTAAGTTTAAACGAGATGAAAACAAATCGGATTCGCCGATGATGAGTTCTGATTGTCTTTATTTTGGTTTGCCGGGAAATCCGGTTTCAGCGTTAGTATGTTGTTGGCGGTTTGTGGTACCTGCGTTGAGAAAAATTTCTGGAATTGGCGCCGATGCTTGGGGGCCGGAGTTGGTGCGGGCTCGATGTCATGTGGAATTGCGATCGCAAGGTCAGCGGGAAACCTATGTTTGGGGTAAATTGTATTTAGTGGCGGGAGCATGGGAATTTGAACCAGCCAGTGGCAGCCAAAATTCAGCGAATTTAATTAACTTGGCAAATACGACTGGTTTGGCAGTTTTGCCACCAACGGAAACCTGGCTTTTAGCAGGAGAATTTGTTGATGTTTTAAAAGTTAGTCATTAGTTATTTAACTATGAGAATTTTAATTGTTGAAGACGATCCGATGATGCAACTGGGGCTAGAGCAAGTTTTAGCAGATGCCCCAGATATAGAAATAGTAGGACAAGCAGAAGACGGCTATTTAGGAGTAGCAGCAGCACTGAAACTAAAACCTGATATTATTGTCATGCATATCGGTTTGCCACGGCTGGATGGGATAGCGGCGACGCAACAAATTAAAGCGCAATTACCCGATGTTCGAGTAGTGATGTTGACTTCCCATATGGCAGAAACTGAAATTATTGCATCTCTTTCTAGCGGTGCTGATGCTTATTGTATTAAAGGTGCTTCTGTGGATAGGTTGTTAGCAGCAATCGCGGCCGCGGCAGAGGGGGCTACATACCTCGATCCTCAAATCGCTCGCACTGTGATTGAACATCTTAAACCTCCAGTGCCTGTGTCTACCACTAATTTTGGTCAATTATCGCAGCGGGAGTTGGAGGTGTTAAGGTTGATGGTGGAAGGTAATACTAATCCTGAAATTGCTGCGGCGCTTTATTTGAGTCCAAATACTATTAAAACTCATGTTCGTGGTATTATGAATAAGTTGGCTGTAGACGACCGGGTGCAAGCAGCAGTTGTGGCGCTTAGAACTGGATTGGTTTAAAGTTGGCAGTTGGCAGTTGTCCGTTGGCTAACCAACAATAACAAATAACAAATAACACATAACATATAACATATAATTTATGTCTGAGTGGATAGAAATCGGTACAATTGTAGCAGCTCAAGGTTTATACGGGGAAGTGCGAGTATATCCCGATTCTGATTTCCCGGAAAGGTTTATCGAACCGGGAAAGCGGTGGCTGTTGTTTCCTAATAAAACAGAACCAGAAGCGATCGAATTTTTGGGAGGTCGCTACATTCCGGGCAAAGGATTGTATGCTGTAGAGGTGGCTGGGGTGGAAGACCGGGATGCTGCTGAGGCGCTGCGGGGCTGCAAGCTTTTTGTGCAAAAAGGATCGAGACCTTACCTAGAACCAGATGAATTTTATGTGCAAGATTTGTTTGGGATGGAGGTTTTCAATCAATTAACGGGAGAAATGTTGGGGAAAGTTAGTGATATTATCCCCGCAGGAAATGACCTTTTGGAAGTTGAATTAAATCAAACTGATGCGATAAAGGCGGCAGAACCGGAAGTACCAGAAATTGTGTCTGTACAGGTAGAACACAAAGATAGTCGTCGGAAAAAACGTAAAACTCCTCGTGTTAAACCACTGCAAACAAAAAAGGTTTTGATTCCTTTTGTGAAAGAGATAGTTCCAATTGTTGATTTAGAAAAAGGTCGAATTGAAATTGTTCCTCCTTTGGGTTTGTTGGATGAAATTTAAGGAATCAGGAATCAGGAATCAGGTTTAAAATTCTCTAAACATAATTCCCCCAATGTTAATTATTTTCTTTATTCGTGCGTCGCACTATCAAATAACTAATGGAAAGAGCGAAAATTGCTGTAGCTAAACCGATTAAGTCGGCGGCAGTTTTTTTTTCTAAGTCGAGAATAATTATTTTACGAGAGACGGCGATTAAAGAAGTGACAATGACTAATTCTACCTGAATGACGTGCTTTTTCAGGTAAGCTGTAATATTTTCCAAGATTTCTAGGGCGATTAAAACATTTAAAAATAACCCAAAGATTACAAATAGCGTGTCTTTTAACAAAGTCTGGGGGTCATTAATTAATTCTTTTGTTAAATAAATAATTAGATCGCAAACGCTGATGATAATTACCATAATCATCGCCAGAGATAAAACTTTCGATACGACTACTTCTACATTTTCAGTAAAGTGCAGAAATTGTTCATCGCTGCCGAATTTAGAAAGTTGCCTCAGTATTTTTTTCAGCATACCCTTGACTTAATGATGATTTATTATTAATAATGTCATTGTCTGCTGTTCTTGGCAATCCCCTGTGTCTGGGACTGTTTAATTATTTTTTGCCATAAAAAATCCTCAAACTATTGCTAAACGACAATATTTTGAGGATTTGAAGACTGGGTACGATCGCACAGAGAATTCTTTCTCGTCAATAGAGAAGGATTATTGACTCTTAACTAGCGGCCAGCCTAGGGACAAGCAAGGAAGCTAAAAATTTAGCTTGGATGCTTTAGTAGCGACGAGAAGAGCGATTGTTGCCGCCGCCCCAGTTACCACCGGCATTAGAACCACCACGTTCTTCGCGGGGTTTTGCCTTGTTGACTTTAAGGTCACGACCCATCCATTCAGCACCGTCAAGTGCTTCAATAGCTGCTGCTTCTTCGGCTTCTGTGGACATTTCTACGAAAGCAAAGCCACGCATCCGACCTGTTTCCCGATCGGCAGGTAGCTGAACGCGCTTAACAGTGCCATATTCTCCAAAAGTTTGGTTGAGGTGATCCTGCGTAACTTCGTAGGATAAATTGCCGACATAAATTGACATTAAACATTCTCCAGAATTAGAGGGTGTAGAGAATTAAATCCGGAGGAACGCCGATCGAACGAACTATACTGCCGAAAATAAGCCTTATGAATAGAGCATAGCACCTATCGCTCCATACTGCAATTATTTGGTGATAGTCGATCGAAAGCCAAAACCAAAAACCAGGAAAAATCAATCAAACACAACCAATAAAAAAGCAAACAGAACTGAGGCAAAAGCTATGAATAAATAGGGTTTCTGACTCAAAGTTGTGGGTTTAAACAGCAAATTTTTGTTGCTATAAATTAGAGTCAGGCCGATCGAAAACCTGGTTGCTTCGATCGGACTTAAAGATTTGAGGGGAGTATTTGGGTTAAAAAACCCTGTTTTTCCAGAGAAAAACCCACCTGTAAGGTCTAAAAAATTGAGCTGAAAAAATTAACTCCCTACTCAAGAACTGACTGGGATGGGAGATTCGGCCCAATTAAACTCGCTTAATTCCGCTTCAATTTCCGCCCCAACCTTCACCAACTGGACTGCACAAGCTTTTAACTCTGGTTGTTTAGAATCAGGACAACTTTCAGCATGAGTCATGGCGTTGGCTTCGGCGCCTTCGGCCCACAGAGAACCCCAGTGCATTGGTACAAATAGAGTACCAGGGGCGATCGCCTTAGTAACTTTTGCGGGAAACACTCCTTTACCACGGCGCGATCGAACTTCCAACAAATCCCCTTCCTTAATCTTCAAATTAGCAGCATCGCGGGGATGAATTTCCAAAAACGGTTCCGGGTGCAATTGATTAATTTTCTCGGTTCTACCAGTGCGAGTCATCGTGTGCCAGTGTCCATAAACTCTGCCCGTTGTCAAGACAAAAGGATAATTGGGGTCTGGAGGTTCAGCCAGTCCACGGGAATGATAAGCTGAAAATCTCGCCCGCTCGTCGGGAGTTGGGAAACGTGCATCAGTGTAAAGCCGCTTAGCTTCTTTAGCTGAATGCTTGGGTTCATTTTCCCGACAAGGCCACTGCTGAGGGCCTTCTTGGCGCAAGTATTCGTGACTGAGGCCTGTGACGTCGCAAGGCTGGCCCCGCGTCAACTGTACGAACTCTTGGTAAACATCACCACTGTTATTGAAAGCAAATTGTTCGGCAAAACCCAACCTGCGTCCCACTTCAGCGAAAATACTCCAGTCGTCGCGGGCTTCCCCTAAAGGAGTGTCGAAACCGATACAAAGACTAACGCGACGTTCTGAATTCGTCATCACTCCGGTTTTTTCACTCCACTGAGTTGCCGGCAAGAGGATGTGAGCGTAGGCGGAGGTTTCCGTGGGATAGTAAGCTTCTTGATAAACTGTAAAGGGCGATCGCCACAAAGCCGCTTTTGTGCGTTCCAAATCCGGCATACTCACTACCGGATTGGTAGCTGCAATCCACAACATCTCTACTTCGCCGGTTTCCAAACCCAAAATCATATCCCAAGCAGTGCGGCCTGGAGTGGGCGAAATACTTCCGGGTTTCAGACCCCAAAATTGTTCTACTTGGGTTCTGTGTTGGGCATTTTTGACAGTTCGATATCCCGGTAATAAGTTAGAAAGTCCCCCTGCTTCCCGCCCTCCCATGGCGTTTGGCTGACCTGTGAGGGAAAACGGGCCGCATCCCGGTTTGCCGATTTGACCGGTCATCAAGTGCAAATTAATTAGCGATCGCACCTTTGCCGTACCTTCAGAGGACTGGTTAATGCCCATGGACCACAGAGACAACACCCGCTGGGACTGTTGCCAATACTTAGCCGCAGTTTCCAACTCTCCCACAGAAATGCCACAGCGCGAGGCTACGAATTCCGGGGTATAGCTGTTGACAACTTGCACAAACTCCTCAAAATGAACTGTGGATTCTTGAATAAATTTTGGGTCTATGCTTTCGCTTTGCAAAAGTAAGTATGCAATTCCATTGAGCAAGTCTATATCAGTACCTGGTTTGATTGCCAAGTGCAAATCCGCTGCTTCCGCCGTCGGAGTCCGCCTCGGATCTACCACAATCATCTTGACATGGGGATTTTTTTTATGGTATTTTGCTAAACGATTGAAAACTATTGGATGGCATTCTGCGGTATTGCTACCAATAATAAAAGCGCAATCTGTTAATTCTAAATCGTCGTAACAGCAAGGCGGTCCGTCAGCACCAAAACTTTGCACGTATCCCGAAACTGCTGAAGACATACACAGACGAGAATTGGCATCAAAATTATTAGTTCCCAGACAACCTTTAACCAATTTCTGGGCGACATAATAATCTTCTGTGATGAATTGACCGGAACCATAAACGCAGATACCATCGGGACCGGTAGTGCAGCGAATTGCTTGCATCCGATCGGCAATGGCATCTAGTGCTTCGTCCCAGCTAGCGCGGCGGAACGGTCCATCGAGAGTATCCCGCATCATCGGATAAAGTAGTCGCTCGGTGCGAATTGACTCTGCTACCGTTGCTCCCTTGACACAAACCATCCCCTGACTGGATGGGTGGTTGCGATCGCCCCGGACTTTCCAACCTTGGTTTTTGTCCGGAATAACTTCTAGACCACAACCTACACCGCAGTAAGGGCAAAGAGTTTTGATAGTTTCCATCTGCTAATTTATAGATGCTTGTTTTTTAAGCTAATAGGTAATTGATAACAGCTAATTATAGTAGCAAGCAAGGATTACTGCAAATTGCGTATCAAATATTACCTTTTTTTAGCAGGAATACTTGGTTATTCCTGGACGCAATTGTCACCCTTGGTAAGGTGCATCAGTTTCATACCCATAAAAAATATTCAAAAAACTTACTTGACGCACCCTATCATTCGATATTACTAGCAATCAGCCACTACCATAAATCGACTAGGATCGACCGACTTTTTGCTAAAAACCCGGTCGATCGTACCAATTAGCTATTTGCCAGTTTTAACTTCTAATTTGCCACCATTGCTGGGGCTAAAAGTTACTTGAAATTCAGCAGTTTTTTCAGCACCTGCTGGGGCACCGCCCGGAATTTGCAAAACGGGCAGAGGTGTTTCTTGGACGAAATCTTTAGCTGCTTTATTGGTAGGCTCGAACTGCACTATTTCCCCGTTTTGCTTCACTTTGACTCGATAAGTCAAACTTTCAGTAAAGGTGGGAGTTGTGCTCCAATTTTGGTCAATTTGTGCATATAACTGCTGTCCGATCGCATCGAGTTGCGCTTTGTCCGCAATCTGTGAGCTAGGGCTCTTGGTCGCGGCAGCACTCGGTGTAGTAGTCGCAGCAGCACTCGGCGCAGTAGTCGCAGCAGCACTCGGTGTAGTAGTCGCAGCAGGACTCGGTGCAGTAGTCGCAGCAGCACTCGGTGCAGTAGTCGCAGCAGCAATCGGTGTAGTAGTCGCAGCAGCAATCGGTGCAGTAGTCGCAGCAGGACTCGGCGCAGCCGGAGTGGGAGGAGAACTAATTACCGCAGCCGCCGGCGCAGTCGGTGCAGTTTCTGCTAATTTTTCCTTTTGCTGACTAGCAACATGAGACATATTGACCGCAGCTAAAATACTCATCGCGAATAACCAAGACACTCCTAGCACAGCGCCTTTGATTCGTGATGCTTCTGAGGGTTCGGAAGCGTGAGGTACAAATTCTGCTGGCGCCAACTTGGTTCTCGACTTTTCCTGCGGAACAGCGGCGGGTCTGAAGGCTGATTCTGGCAAGGGTGGGAGGGCGGTTTCGGTTTCTTCTTCGCCTTCTGTGTGGGCGTAGCGGGAGAACAAGAACTCTAAAGCAAAGTTCCGCAGTTCGTAGTATTTCGGATCTTCCATGATCCGCGTGCGGTTGCGGGGACGACTGAAGGGAATGTGCATATCTTCGCCGATTTTAGCGGCTGGGCCGTTGGTCATCATCACGATGCGATCGGATAAAAACAAAGCTTCATCGATATCGTGGGTAATCATGATGACGGTAATTTTGTACTCCCGCCAAATTTTGAGCAATTCTTCTTGCAACTCTTCCCGCGTAATCGGGTCTAGAGCTCCGAAGGGTTCGTCTAAAATCAACAGTTTGGGGCGAGTTGCTAGGGCGCGGGCGATCGCAACTCTTTGTTTCATCCCCCCAGACAACTGGCCTGGTCTTTTGTTGCTAGCTTCGGTAAGTCCCACCAATTCTAGGTGTTGCTGAACGATCGTGTTGTGTTCCTCTGGGGACTTTTCGGCGTAAACAGTTTCAACGCCGAGGTGGATGTTTTCAGTAGCAGTCAGCCAAGGTAGCAGCGAGTAGTTTTGAAACACTACCATGCGATCGGGTCCAGGTTCAGTAATCCGCGCACCTTCGAGTGTAATCTCTCCTTCTGTCGGCCCGTTGAATCCGGCGATCATGTTGAGTAAAGTAGATTTGCCACAGCCGGAGTGACCGATCAAGCAAATAAATTCACCTTCATTAATCTGGAGGTTTACACCGTCGAGAATTACGGCAGGGCCTTTGGGAGTTTGGTAGACTTTTGATACGTCTTTAATCGACAAAAATGGTGTCGAGGTTTTGTCGTTGCTAGCTTTAGTTGTTTTTTGATTTGGGAGAGTTTGCATATTTTCAGAATGGGGGTTAGGGTTTTCTGGATTAGGCATAGGAAATGGGATGAAAATAGTGCAAGAGTTTTAAGTTGAAGAATTGGAATGGGCATCGGGCCTTTATAGCATCGGCAACAAATGACTACTGACTACTGACTACTGACTACTGACTACTGACTACTGACTACTGACTACTGACTACTGACTAATGACTACTGACTACTGACTAATGACTACTGACTAATGACTACTGACTAATGACTACTGACTACTGACTACTGACTACTGACTACTGACTACTGACTACTGACTACTGACTACTGACTTCCTGATTATGCGGCAGGCAGTTTGATTGAACACTGACTGCCTACGGGTTCAATTAAGATTTCTTCAATGCGGACGTTACGCTTGATTTTGACGTTTTCTAGATACTCGATCGGGTCATCTAGATTAAAGACACTACCATCAAATAGTTCAATGCTACGACGATCGCGACCGACATCTGGCAAACCTAATTCTCTGACTGCTTGACCAAACACATCCGGGCGCAAAACTCGATCGACTACTTCCACCCAGTTTTTCGGGAATGGAATCATGCCCCACCTGGCCATTTGCGCCGTCACCCAGAGCATTTCCAGGCGATCGGGAAAATTGGTTTTGTCAACGTAGAACTGATTGAAGTTGTAAACCATTTCCGGTTTGGTCGTCGTACCGTTATTGTAAGGGTCTAGGAAGCCCGGACGCACATCTTTGGGGTCAGCACCGATATATTCTTCTCGGCAAATCAATTCTAAAATTTCTTGGCGGTTGCGGCGATCGTCGCAGTAGTCGCAGGCTTCCAAAAGGGCTTTGACTAGGGCGACGTGAGTTTTCGGATATTTTTGAGCCCAATCTTCGCGAACACCCAGGACTTTTTCGATGTGTCCTGGCATAATGTCCAAGGAACGGGCCACGACAAAACCGATACCGTCGTTGACTGCACGGGAATTCCATGGGTCTCCTGAACAATAACCGTCGATGTTACCTGCTTTTAAATTGGCTACCATCTGTGGGGGCGGAATCACGGTTAAGCCGACATCAAGGTCGGGGTCAATGCCCCCAGCGGCCAGCCAGTAACGGAACAGCAGATTGTGCATCGAGGCCGAGTATACCATGCCCAAGGTGTGAGCTTTGTCGGGGGTACTGTCGATCGCGACTTTCAAATCTTCCAAGGTCCGAATGCCTTGATTGTAAAGGTGTTTGCCTAGGACTATGGCATTGCCGTTGCGGGACAAGGTTAAGGCGCTACAGACGGGGACTGGCACTTCGCCCTCTAAGCCTAGCAGCATGGAGATAGGCATTCCTGCCACCATTTGCGCTGCATCCAGCCGTCCTTGGGCGACTCCTTTAGCGATTTCTTTCCAGCTAGGTTCCCGCACGAGGGTGACTTCTTCCAAACCGTGGGCTTTGAAGAATCCTTTTTCTTTGGCTACTATTAAGGGGGCGCAGTCGGTGAGGGGAATAAAGCCGATATCGAGGTTGACTTTTTCCAAGCCGTTGCGGGATACAACTACCGCTGGGGCTTGTTGTGCTGATTTTTGTTGGGCTGCGCGACGCTGTTTGACTCGTTTTTGTTGGTTGAGGAAGTAAACCATTTCGCCACGCAGGGCGTAGTAACTGGGGTGGTTGACTACTTCCATGCGCTTGCGGGGGCGGGGAATGTTGACTTCGAGGATTTGCCCGATTTGCGCTTCGGGCCCGTTGGTTAGCATCACGATGCGATCGCTCAGCAGCAAGGCCTCGTCAACGTCGTGCGTTACCATAACCCCAGTTACTTTGCTTTCTTCGCAAATTTTCATCAACTGGTCTTGCAAACCGCCACGAGTTAAAGCATCCAATGCGCCGAAGGGTTCGTCTAGCAACAGCAATTTGGGGCGGATCGCGAGGGCGCGGCCGATCGCCACTCGTTGTTTCATCCCCCCAGAAATTTCACTTGGACGTTTGTGGGCGGCGTGTCGCAGTCCGACTAAGGCGATGTGGTGTTCGATAATTAAATCTCGGTCTTCTTTAGATATATCTCTATAGATTTCATCCACCGCTAGAGCAATATTTTCGCGGACTGTCAGCCAAGGTAGCAGGGAGTAATTTTGAAACACTACCATGCGATCGGGGCCAGGCTCGCGGACTTCGCGCCCTTCTAGAGTAATCCCGCCCTGACTTGCTTGATCCAGTCCAGCGATGATATTTAACAGTGTCGATTTACCACAACCGGAGTGTCCGATCAAGGAGATAAATTCTCCTTTTTTAATTTTTAGTTCAATGTTTTTGAGCGCGATATATTGCTCACCATTGGGTAAGTTAAATACGCGGTCTACGTGGTCTACTTCAACAAATACTGACATGATTTTTTTAGGGTAATTTTTACAGAGCAGATGCTAATTATTAATTGTTATTTGGGAATTGGTAATTGGTAATAGCTAATTGGTAATAGCTAATTGGTAATAGCTAGTTGGTAATTGGGCATTGGGAATTAATTTACAACTAATTTTTGGCAGTTTTTAATTTGCAACCATTCCCCATTCCCCATTCCCCATTCCCTATTCCCTATTCCCCATTCCCCATTCCCCATTTCCAAATTCTATTTCTGTTCTTCAGGAACAACTTTGGAGGCGATGAAACCGACAATTCTGTCTAGAATCAAACCGACAATTCCCACATAAAGCACAGCCAGAATCACCGCGCTGAGTCTAGAACTGTTGTAAGCATCCCAGATGAAGAACCCGATGCCAACGCCGCCGACTAACATTTCCGCAGCTACAATCGCCAGCCAAGACAAACCAATACCGATTCTCAAGCCAGTGAAGATGTAAGGAACTGAAGACGGAAGCAAGATTTTCCAGAAGTATTTTTGATTGGGCAGGCGCAAGACGCGGGCGACGTTTCTGTAGTCTTGGGGGATTTGTTGAACGCCTACTGTAGTGTTAATTAAAATCGGCCAAATTGCTGTAATTAAAATCACGAAAAGCGCTGAAACTTCGTTAGCTTTCATTCCCAGTGCTTCAAAGGGATTGAACTGTTGAAATACTGCCAGGGCGATCGGCAACCAAGCCAGGGGCGGGATTGTTCTGAATACTTGAAACAGCGGGTCTAAGGCATCGAACATTAGGGAGTTTGTGCCGATGAGGATTCCTAAACCAATGCCGAGAACTGCTGCTAAAGTAAAGCCGATCGCCACCCGTTGCAAGCTGGCTGCAAGTTGCCAAAATAAGCCTTTGTCGGTGCCACCGTTGTCGAAGAAAGGATTGATAATCAAATTCCAGCTTTCTTGGACGGCTTTGATCGGGCCTGGTAACGACGATGAGGCATCGTGGCAGAGGATTTGCCAAACTATCAGCAGAACTGCGATCGCCACTAGGGGACGGATAATTTTTTTGCGATTTTTCTGAACTTGATTCAGAATGAAATCTACAGGATTTTTGCTTTTAGAAACAGAGAGATTTGTTGCCATATTTTTGAGTGCTGTTTAGTGAATAATTGATTATTTGTAGATACTTTGAACAGAATCCCTGTGAGGATTGGGTGGGTTGAGTTAGGAACCCTGCGTTTCGCTCCGCCCAACTCCACTCAATTTAAAAAATGGTCAACTGTCAACTGTCAACTGTCAACTGTCAACTGTCAACTGTTCACTAATTATGCCTTCTTGATTACCAGAGCCTTCAAATATTCTTCTGGCTTATCTGGGTCAAATTTCACACCATCAAAGAAGGTTTCCACACCGCGAGAAGTGGTAGCCGGAATTTGAGCTGCGGGAACACCAATTGCTGTCGCCGCTGCTTTCCAAATATCCTCCCGGTTAACTTTATCAACCGTTGCTTTGATGTCGGTAGTCGCCGGCATATAACCCCAGCGAATATTTTCGGTAATGAACCAAGCATCGTGACTCTTGTAGGGATAGGAAGCATTGTCCGCCCAGAATTTCATCGCTAAGGTGCTGGCTGGTTCAACTTTACCAGTACCGTAATCAATTTGACCTTTGGCGCGACCGATAATGTCTGCAACTGGCACTTTCAACCACTTATCTTGGGAAATGATTGTACACATTTCGTCTTTATTTTCAGGCTTGTCGCACCACTGTTGAGCTTCCAAGACAGCCATGGTAATTGCTTTAGCAGCTTTGGGATTTTTTGTCACCCAATCTGCTCTTAAAGCTAAGGCTTTTTCTGGGTGATCTTTCCAAATTTCTCCTGTTACTAAGGCAGTGTATCCGACCTTTTGAGTAACTAACTGAGCATTCCAAGGTTCGCCTACACAAAAGGCTTCCATACTGCCGGATTTCATGTTAGCTACCATTTGCGGTGGCGGAACAGGAATCACGGAAACCTCTGTATCTGGATTGATACCACCGGCTGCTAACCAATAACGCATCCACAAGTCGTGGGTACCTCCAGGAAAGGTGATCGCAACTTTTTGATTAGCGAGAGCCGTTTTGAGGGCTTTACTGTCAGTACCTACTTTTAAATCTAGGTATTTTTTACTGACGGAAATTGCCTGACCATTAGTATTTAACCGCGCCACAATGTTCATCGGCACTGGCTGATTACCTTTGGTAATAGTGCCCAATGTCATCTGGTAAGGCATGGGGGATAAAATGTGGGCCCCGTCAATACCACCTTTGTCGGAACCGAGTTCTAAGTTGTCGCGTGTAACAGGCCAAGATGCTTGTTTGGTAACTTGCACGTCTTTCATGCCGTACTTGGCAAATAAGCCTTTTTCTTGGGCAATAATTAAGGGCGCTGAATCAGTTAGAGCAATGAATCCGAGCTTGGCTGCGGTAACTTCTGGGGCGTCGGCGGGGTTGATGCTGACTGCTGGGCTGGGAGTGCCAGAGGAAGCGCTGGGGCTGGGACTGCCAGTGCTATTGCTGGTGCTGGAACCGGAACTGCAACCGTGGGCTAGGAGAGTGCCGGCTGCTGTTGCTCCGGCGGTGATGATGAATTTTCTTCTAGAAAGGTTGCTCATGTGTCTTGAATTTTTGGTGTACTTTGAGATTATGTGAGATAAAGGTGTGAGATTTTGTGCGAACTTGGTGCCTGGGAAAGCAAAAATCTAGGTTTGAGATTGCTTGACTTTGTTCGCACACAATCAAATCATTTCCTTTGCAGTGACATCATACTATTTGGTAGTCTCGGATATCACATTGTGAGATCAGGCATCGATGGTCACTTTGCCGATCGCCCGCGCGCTACAGGTTAAAATGAACCCTGGTTCTATGTCACTGAGCGCGTCAAGTTCGCCATCGTAGGCGATATCGCCTTTGAGGAGTTTTTGCTTACAAGTGCCACAACTTCCTGAGCGGCAACTGCTATCGAGTTCGACTCCGGCACGTTCGGCAACATCGAGGATGAACTCGTCTTCGCTGCAAGCAACTTCTTTGCCCGATCGAGCGAAAATGACAGTAGATGTCTGAGGTTTCGCTCCCGGAACGGTGGTTTCGCCCTCGTCAACCGTCAATAGCAATTGTCGGTTGAGAGAAGCTACCTCCTCAGATGTCTTGGGAACCGCCCCGAACTTATCCACTAAAATTTGCATCAGCACAGGTTTGAGGTCTTCGCAGGGAATACTTTTTTGGACACAGCTACCCAAATGAGCATCTTTGCCGACAGTACCTCCCATATAAATGTCAACACCTTCGAGGGTTTTGCCATTCTTGCGAACCTTTGTCCCCATGAGACCGATATCTGCTACTTGGGGTTGACCGCAGGAATTGGGACAACCAGTCCAGTGAATTCTCACTGGTTTGGGTACTGAGAGTTCGGCTTCCAGTTCCTTAATCATCGCCACCGCACGGCTTTTGGTTTCGATGAGGGCGAAGTTACAAAACTTGGCACCGGTGCAGGAAACCAAGGCTCGTGTTAGGGGTGCGGGGTCGATGGAAAAACGCTCTAGCAGCGGTTCTTTAACCAAGGATTCAATCCGTGATTCAGGAACGTTGGGAATAATCACGTTTTCTTCGACGGTGAGTCTGAGTTCCCCACTGCCGTAAACGTCGGCAATTCTCGCCAAGTCGAATAAATCCGCTGCTGCAAGTCGGCCGACGGGAACGTGCAAACCTACATACTTTAAACCTGATTGTTTTTGGTCGTAAATGCCGATGTGATCGCGTTTGTCCCAGATGATTTCATCTTTGGCCGCAGCAGTCCGCAAAGTACGGCCTAATTCCTGTTCTACTTGGGCTCGGAATTGTTCGATGCCCAACTCGTCAATCAGCCACATGAGGCGGGACTTTTGGCGATTGGCTCTGGGCCCGCGATCGCGGTACACAGTTAATATAGCTTTGCACAAATCTACAACGTCGCTAGGACTTGCCCAGGCGTTGAGGGGAATGGCGGCTTCGCAGCGTTTGGCGGAGAAGAAACCCCCGACTAAAACATTGAAACCGATGTTGCCGTCTTGATAAGCGGGGACAAAGGCGATGTCGTTAATTTCGGCATGGACTGAGTTGTCACGACAGCCTGCGATCGCAATATTAAATTTTCTCGGTAAATTGGAAAACTCGGGATTACCTTCGCCACAATTGGTAATCATGTCTTGAACTTGATAAGCCAATTCCCGCGTGTCTATTAGTTCGTCTGCGTCTAAGCCCGCTACTGGCGAGCCTGTAATATTTCGCACATTATCCATACCAGACTGGACGCTGGTCAGGCCAACTTCTTTGAGGCGGTGGAAGATATCTGGCAAGTCTTCGATCAGAATGCCACGTAGTTGCAGGTTTTGTCTGGTAGTAATGTCAGCGCTGCCGTCATCTCCGTAGCGTTGTACAATTTCTGCCATGGTTCTGGTTTGACTGCTGGTGATGATGCCATTGGGTAAGCGCAGTCGCATCATGAATTTTCCGGGCGTGACCGGCCGAAAGAAGATACCTAGCCATTTCAGGCGATGCTCGCGGTCTGTTGCGTCCATTGCTTCCCAGCCGATTTTAGCGAAGTCTTCCAGTTCCGCTTTGAGCGCTAAGCCGTCTTTTTCGGCTTTGAGTTTTTCAAATTTGTTTAAGCTGGCTTTGGGTTCTACGGTTTGGGTCATGGGTTTACCCTCGCGGCTGGTTTGTTGGGGGAGCTATTGACTTGGGGCATAAAGTGTGATTTTTCGCTAACCTTAGTGAGTTTACTGATTTAAAACTGTATATCTAGTTACTCGATCGCATTTCTTGTAAGCATCGTTGGCTATCTATAGATTAGATTTTTACTAGGTGCTGCTGAGACAGCCACGAAACTACTTTGGTAATAGTTGCTAAGGATGCTTCGGTCGATCGCCACCTTTCTGTGCGCCTTGGTTGTGAACTAATGTAAATCCCTTAACCGTAAATATTCGTAGCAATTTTTACAAAACATCTAGTTTTATGAATTTTTAGCGTATCACCCATGCGTTTTTTGCATAAACGAGTAAAAATGCCTAGTGAGTTAAAAAAATTAATAAATATTTAGATTTGGGTCGCTAAAAATATTTTTGTGACATGGATCGTAGTCTGTGAGTTCTCAGCATCACACAATTAGAGTGCCTAATGTCACGTACTTTGTATCAAAATATCACCAGATATACGATGCCGGCATCACCAGGGATTTTGGGAGAACCAGAGATGATATATATGTAGAGTTCAATCAACATCTCATGTTTTTCATTCAACTGATTCCCGGCGCTATTTCAGAAATACTTGCTTCTGTGAGCGATACTGGCACTTTGACCATAGCCGATCGCTATGGCTTGATGGCCGCGGTTTTGGACGAATCTCTCGAAGACGAAGACAGAAACTCCATGAACCGTTTGTTGCGTTCTGTGCTCAAGGGACGAGTCAAGATAGTCAACGAACTGTCGGCGATTATTTAGAACACGGGTTTATATATTGTAGAGTAAATAATACGATTACTGAAATATCTTTGTTAAGATTTATACTTAAAAAGCTATAAAATATACAAATAAATTCCGATTTGAGCGCTGTCATATCTTTACCAAAACTTTAAATAAAATGAGTATCATTCATGTTGATTTTTGTCAAACGTCTCCAAGGGAATATCGAGTCCGTATTCACCTTTTGGACCAGTTGTTGCGGATGGTTCGCTGGCATCTAGTACGCCATTTTTGTTAGCGTCCAAGAAAACAGTAGCCCCAGCGATATAGCCGTCAATAACAGAACCCAGACCTCGATTGTAAAAATCAAAAAATGCTATATCCGATGCACCGGCAGCATCTTTGGCTGTTACTCGAATCCAGTAGTTGCGATCGCGCGCCAAGCTATCGTCAACTCTGAAAGTGCGGCTGGCGGGATCGAAATTCATGCCAGTTGGTAAGGGGCTAATGCGACTCCAACTTGTCGGGATTGGCGATCTCCATCGATCGCATTGGGCAGGCGTACTTAATTGAGGAACAGTCCAATGAAGACGATTTTTAGCAAAACGATACCAGTGAGCGATCGCAAATCTTGTTAAATAGAGCCGCCAACGAGCTCGGAGAGTCCCAACTGGTAATTCGTTCGTGCAAAAATGGCAGGGCCCAACTGCCTTGTTCTGCGGGTATCCATGCCAATGTGCTGTAGCCATATCCTACTGTTACCGGACGACCTCCTAATTGTGACGGCGAATGTTCGTAAGTGCGTTCTTTAAGGGTTTTTGCATGAGGTCTGGACCAACTTGTATGGTCGCCTGCTAAGACAATCTGTTCTGACTGCGGGATTTGTGCGATGTAAAGTTTCATTAATTGCTCTCGATCGGGTCGCGTATCTTGCACTGCCTCGTAGACACTCGACCATTGACGGCGAAAGACACAAGACAACGATAAATCGGCTCAACTTTGAGCTGTTCTCGTCAGCAAGACTGCATCCATTAATTCAAAGGTAGCATCCTGTGCTTTACATAAATTCTTGTAGATGGCTTACTGGACTTCTATCTTATGGTTGAGCCTCATAACTTGTCGCCAGCGACCGTTGCCGTTGGTGAGTGCGGTGACGATCGTGATTTAATAGCTGTTTAGTCTAAACTCCAGTTATTAAGGGGAGGGAGTAAGAAATTCACAAATGATGCGAGGATGGCTATAGTTAGTTGTTGGTTCTAATAACTAATAACCAATAACTAATAACTAATAACAACTAACCAATGCCCAATGCCCCATTCCCCATTCCCTATTCGTTCATATTCTTGTAAGTAGCTACAGCAGAAGGGGAACTCCGATTTAAGTAGCGGAATATCCAATACTTAAAGACGGTATCCAAAATCACAGGAAAAGTGGCAATGAACAGAAATATGAACTGCCGATTTTCTGGTAGTCCGAAATGTCTTGATACACCTTCGAGAATTACTTCCCAACCGTGGGGTGAGTGGAATCCGACAAACACATCGGTAAACAAAATAATCACAAAAGCCTTTGCACTGTCACTGAGACCATAAACCACATCGTCCATAAAAGACTTGACAATTTCAATTTCTTTCTTGTTGGTGAGGAGAATCATCACAAAAGCCAGACCGGAAATCAAATCCGCAAATACATTTTTGATAGCCCCAGAGCTTTCACTCCCGAATTCTTCAGCTATTTCCAGAGCTTTTTCTTCAATTCTCTTTTCGGTTTCTTCTGGAGAAATCGCTGGAGCCCTACCAATTAATGTTTGAAATTTCAGGTGTTGCTCAAACTTTTCCAATTCTTTAAAGGCTTCCTCTTCCAAATCAACATTGATGAAAACAGGAGCATTGTTATTCGTTCTTATGCGATCGACTATCGGTCCAACTATAAAATTTTTGGCGATTTGATGAGTCAACAGCGGCACTAATATCAAAAGTAAAATAAACCTTAAAGAAATGACTGTTTTTACTTTTGAATTGCGAAAGTTTTTAACTACTTCTTTTTCGGCGGCCGGATCTAACTCTTTAGTAATGCGATTCAACGTCCCCAAAAGCGATCGGGGCAATAAACTCACTTCCTCAGTATAAGTATCAACTCCCTCAGCGTCACTGGGGATGGAGTTAGGGGAACCATTATTTTGGTAAGGTTGAGGACTGCCAGTTTTAGAACTAATGGGAAGATTGGGACTATTAGAAATTGGTACAATAGCCGTGGGTTTACGATTAATGTAGCGGGCGATGACTCTATCAATAAACTCTAACTTTTCAAATACAAGGGAGGCTCGATCTTTGGTATCTATGCCGAATCCACGGTGGTAACGATCGACCAAAACTCCACTCTTCGGTTGAGCAGCCACCCGCTCTGGTAGTTCCAAAAAAGCACGGCTGGCATTAAACTCAACCATTCTAGTTTGAATGGCTTTGAGGTATTTTTGTAGATCGGATTTAAAGTAAGATAAAGTGCTGTCTCCGTAATCGCCCGCGCGATCGCCAATGGGTTGACCACCAAAATGCTCGTCTTCGATCGCCTTAATTGCCAAAGCAGCTTCGTAGGCTTGTTCTAGAGCTCTTTCCGGCGTTTCTCGATACCATTGGCGAGCACTGTAGAGATATTTTACAAATCTGTTCCAGGGAGAAGTATTCATAGCTAAAGCTGGTTAGTCTACCGTGGGATTAGTAGTTAAAGTATTCATGGTATAGTAGCAAACTTACTTAGATTAGAAATCGTGTCTTCGGATTCAATTTGGATTGTCGGAGCCGCTCGCAGTGGCAAAACCAGTCGCCTAATTGAACAGTTCTGCCTGTGGAGCAAAACTGTTAAGCCTCTGTCAGCAACAGTTTCAAGTCGCTTGGGTTCTGGCCATCGCCGGCTGGGACAGACTGGCCGAGCAATTTTAGTTTTAGCAGCTAATGGAGAAAATCGCCTGGAATTGGCCGATCGCATCGCCGTCGCCACCCAAGGAAAATATACCTTTAACTCAACCACACCCTTTGGCTTTTTCGAGCAGGAGGTAATGCTTTTTTGGCCGTTGCTAATGGATTCCCTGGAATTGAGGACTCAATTTCCCCTGCGGCTGCAACCTGAAACTGAACTGGAACTTGCAACTAGACTATGGCGTCACGAGCTAGACGAAGGGATTTTGCAACAAACAGGGGTAAGTCCAAATCGCATGGTGCGTCGAACTCTAGATTTGTTACAACTGGCTGCGGTTAGCGGGACACCGATGGAGACAATTCCCACTATTCTGGAACAGGGATTTGCTCAGCAAAGTGGCCAGACTCGTCTTTGGACTACCATGGGAGAGTTGCTGGGAAGATGGCGGGAATGGTGTTTGACAAGGGGGCTGCTGACTTACGGGATGATTGGGGAACTCTACTGGCGCTATCTGTTGCAGAATCCCACTTACCAAGAGCGTTTAGCCTCGCGATATCAAGCAGTCATCGCTGACGATGTGGATGATTATCCAGCTATCAGTCGCGATTTGTTGGAGTTTTTGCTGTCTTCAGGGGCGACGGGGGCCTTCACCTACAATCCAGATGGAGGAGTGCGCTTGGGCTTGGGGGCTGATACTGAATATATGGCTCAACTGGAAACACGCTGTGCCACAGTGGAATACTTGGATCGAAAAGCAGGTTTAGCTAAAGATATTGGTGAGTTAGCGGTGAATTTAGCTGTTAATTTTGATGCTTTTTATCCTTTTGGTTTGAGTTTTCCTGTGGAGGTGCGATCGATCCAAACTACCTCACGGGCCCAACTGCTGCGAGAAACCGCTGAAATCATTGCTGAGGCGGTTAAGTCAAAGGCTGTGGCACCGGGGGAGATAGCCGTAATTGCTCCTGGTATAGATGCGATCGCCCGTTACACCCTCACAGAAATTTTAGCCCGCGACAACATCGCCACGGAATCCCTCAACGATCAGCGTCCCCTGTCAAGTACCCCAGCGATTCGAGCTTTGCTGACATTGCTAGCGTTAGTTTATCCGGGACTAGGCCGTTTAGTCGATCGAGACGCAGTAGCGGAAATGCTGGTAGTGTTAAGCAGGCAGAGAAACCGCCCATGGGAAGAGGAACCGGAAGCAGAGGCTAACAATCCCACATCTAAAATCCCACATCTAAAATCGATCGACCCCGTGAGAGCTGGTTTAATTGCCGATCACTGTTTTTGTCCCAATCTCGATCGACCCCCATTGTTACCGTTGACAGCCTTTCCTCGATGGGACAGACTCGGATACCGAGCGGCGGCGGCTTACGAAGACATTGTGGAGTGGATCGAACAACAGCGGAGGCAACAACAGGAGCGACTGTTGCCGAGTCCTATTTCCCTGCTCGATCGCGCTATCCAAAAATTTCTGATCTTCGATCGATACCTAGCCTACGATCGACTAGCAGCCCTGCGAGAATTAATGGAAACTGCCACTCACTATTGGGAAATAGACGGACGAATGCAGCAAATAGAACCAAAGTCTGGTGGCGACTCCGAGACGATCGCCCGTTTTATTCATTTATTGCGCCAAGGAACCGTCACCGCCAACCCCTTTCCAGTCAGGCCAGATGGGCCCGATGGTCAAACCGTCACCATCGCCAATATCTTTCAGTACCGCAGCAGTCGTCGCGCCCACCAATGGCATTTTTGGCTAGATGCGGGTTCGCCGCTGTGGCTGAGTGGGGGTGCGGCTACGCTGTATGGTGCTCCTTTGTTTTGGCGATCGCAACAGGGGCGATCGTGGGAAAGTGAAGACGAAGAAACAGAAGGACAACAGCGACTGCGGCGAATTCTGGTAGATTTGTTAAGTCGCTGTTCCCAACTTTACCTATGCCACAGCGAACTCGCCGTCAACGGACAAGAACAAACCGGGCCACTTCTGCCTCTAATTCACAACTCTGTTTCTTATCAAAGACCTGCGATGGGTAGAAGGTAGAAACCAGAAACAAGAAGGAAGAATAAATTAGTTAAGTAGAAGGAAGAAGATCGATGTGAATAATCGCAAGCCAGTAAGCTTTTAAGCGATTTGGATCTTGCATTTAATTACGTGGACTTACTTAGTTGTTACTTGTTATTTGTTAGTTTTTACTTCCCCTAACCAATAGCAAGTATAGCGGTTCTCAAAAAAGTGAGGTATGCCCTATGCCCTATGCCCTATGCCCTATGCCCTATGCCCTATGCCCTATGCCCATGAGTACCTCATCTTTCTGAGAAAGGCTATACATCAATACCCAATCCCTGCCGTTTAATCCGCCCATTACCGATTACCGATTACCGATTACCGATTACCCATTACCCATTGCCCATTACCCATTGCCCAATTAATTTAGTATGTTAGAACAGAATGAGATTATTAATCAATGTAAGGCCAAAATTTTGGCAACTAACTGATATCAATCAGTTTGAAAGTCAATCATAATCATTGTGTAAAGGAGCCAAAATTATGCCATCAGCAGTACCATTTATTCCGGTGCCAACGCCAACTCCAACTCCAGACCCAACGCCAACGCCAACTCCAGACCCAACGCCAACCCCAACGCCAACTCCCCCCCCAACGCCCACTCCGGCCCCAACGCCAACTCCCGCCGACGATACATTTGGGGGGATAGACGACACCTTGGGCACAGGTGGCAGCACGACACCCGCAATCATCGGCGGGATTATCCGCGGTACAGACAAAAATGACTCCTTGATAGGCAGTATCGGCCCCGACGTGATTTCTGGGCTGCAAGGCAACGATAACCTCCAAGGTGGGGAGGGCGACGACCTGGTATTTGGCAACGAAGATGATGATGTACTATTCGGTGGACCAGGTAACGACGCTCTCGACGGCGGTTCAGGACTAGATACGCTCTACGGAGGGAAAGGTAGCGACTCCCTAGACGGGGGAAATAACCCCGACCTGCTTTATGGTAATGACGGCAACGACACCGTAGTGGGAGGGGAAGGCAGAGACACAGCTTTCGGTGGCAAAGGCGGTGACAGCCTGCGCGGTGGCTTGGGTGATGATAGTATGTTTGGCGATCGAGGTGATGACGTTCTTTGGGGCGACCAAGGTAACGACTCCCTGTTCGGTGGCGACGGCGACGACCTGGAATTTGGCAACGAAGGAGGCGACTGGCTCTACGGCAACGTCGGCGCGGACACAATTTTTGCCAATGATGGAGACGACATCGTTTTCGGCGGTGCTGGCGAGGACATCATCGATGGTGGTGCTGGCAACGACGTTCTGTGGGGAGAAACAGGCAAAGACTTAGTTTCAGGAGGCGAAGGCAAAGATGTCTTCGTCATGGCCCGTGTTAGCTCTCCCGGCATTGGTGGCACCACAGACCCGGTATTTATCACCAGCGGCGGCCCTGACATTGGTGATGCCGATATTTTTACAGATTTTCGCATTGGCGAAGATCTAATTGGCTTAGGTGGAGACCTCAAGTTTGAAGATTTGATCATCTTCCAAAGCAGCGACACCAAAGCAGGCAGTACGATTATTCGCAACGGTGTCAGTGGCGACTTTTTAGCAGTATTGCCTGGAGTGGACAGCAGAACCCTCGGCCGCAGCAGTTTTGTGATTGGCCAGACAGTTCCCGGCAGCGCTACCCCTCTCCCCACACCGACTCCAGCCCCCACTCCGACTCCAACACCCAATCCGACACCAACTCCAACTCCGACTCCAACACCGACTCCAACTCCAACACCGACTCCAACACCGACTCCAACTCCAACACCCAATCCGACACCAACACCAAATCCAACCCCAACACCCAATCCGACACCGACTCCAACACCGACTCCAACTCCCTTGCTCAATCAGGCTCCAAAGGCAGTTAACGACAACTTCACCACCGTGGCGGGACAAACACTGAGTCTCAACGTCCTGTTAAACGACACTGACCCAGACAATAACATTCTGACTGTTACCACTTTTACCGCCACCAGCAAGGGGAGTTTGACTCCTGTGGGCGGTGGCAGTTTCAAATACACCCCGAATGCTGGCTTTTCTGGTGCCGACAGCTTTAGTTACTCCATCTCAGATGGCAGAGGAGGTACAAGTCAGGCGGTAGCGACAATCAACGTCAGTAGCCCGCCGAAGCTAGCAATTAATGATGGTGTAGTTGTTGCTAAAAGCGCTCCGATTGGGACAATTACGGCGGCCGATTTGTTAGTTACAGACAGCGACAACACGGCGTCGGAAATTGTTTACACGATTACTCAAGCCCCTAACGCCAACAAAGGCTTTATCCAAAGGGGTACTGCTTTGTTGAATGTCGGCAGTAAATTCACCCAAGATGATATCAATAACAACATCATCAAATACAACCTGTTACCGACTGGGGGCAACGACAGCTTTACGTTTACAGCGTCAGACGGTTCTGGGACGATCGGACCGGCATCCTTCAGTATTACCGTTGTAGATAGTATCGTCGATCGCAGCAACCTCCCAGCCAGCAGCTTTACAGGCAGCAACCTGAGCGACTTTATCATCGGGGGTCCGGGAGAGGATACCATCAGTGGTGGTGATGGCAACGACATCATCGACGGTAGAGCCGGCAACGACCTAGAACTCGGTCAAGCAGGGAATGACTCTCTGCTAGGTTTTACAGGCAACGACACCATCGACGGAGGCGAAGGCAATGACACCATCGACGGCGAAGACGGCATCGACTCCCTCATAGGCGGGGTGGGTAATGACCTGATGTTTGGGGGTAATGACAACGACATCCTCAGTGGCGGTGACGGTAGCGATACCATTGACGGTGGCACAGGCAATGACTCCGTACTTGGCGAAGTTGGCGACGACTCGATACTTGGCGGCGTTGGTAACGACACCTTATTTGGCGGGGTTGGCGACGACTCCATCGAAGGCGGTGTTGGTGATGACATCCTCGACGGCGGTATCGGCAGAGACTTCCTCGATGGCGGTATCAATAACGACTCCATCTCCGGTGGCGACAGCGACGACACCATTTTGGGTGGAGAGGGCAACGATACTGAACTCGGAGGTGCGGGCAATGACTATCTCTTGGGCGAAGTTGGTAGCGACTCGCTGTTGGGAGATGCCGGAGACGACACCATCGATGGTGGCATTGGCAGCGATAGTCTTAGTGGCGGCTTCGGCAACGACTTGCTGTTGGGTGCTGATGACAATGACTCGCTTTCTGGCGGTGCGGGCAATGATATTATCGGCGGCGGTGCTGGTTCTGACTTACTCACCGGGGATGCTGGCAATGATTTCTTCTACTACGAAAATCCTAGTGAAGGCGTGGACATTATTGCTGATTTTAACAACGGTAATGGCAACGATAACTTCTTGTTCAGATCCGCAAACTTTGGTGGATTTACTAACTCTGGCACTGCTAACGATTTCACCAGTTTTATCGTCAGAAATATTGGCAGTGGCGGAGACAATATCAGCAAGCAATCAGTCATTTTGTTTGAAAATAAATTCGACAATGCTCAAGCAGTGAATGCAGTATTGAAAAATCAGAATGGTTCGGGCAAAACAGGAGCTTTCTTTGTGTATCTGAATAATACTTTCAACAAGTATGTTCTCGGCTTCGATCCGAATGCTGCTGATGACAGTCTCCCAGCTTTTGATTTGGCTGTGTTGAATTCTATTCCTACAGTCCCAGGTTCTCTGAGCACGGTGATTACTGCGTCGCAGTTTAAGTTCATTTAACCTGAAATATTGGCTCATTCTTAAGAACAGGCTTTCCGGCCTGTTCCACAAGGAGTGAATTTGATTGTGGGGTGGGTCGGAGAACCCACCCATAAAAGACTTGTTGAGAATCTATTGTTTAATGTTTGAATAGAACCACAAGGAGGCCGAATTATGCCAAGTGCAGTATCATTCTTTTTTCTCGAAACCGGTACAGATCCTTCATTAATCGGTACGACTTCATCTACTGGTACAACGACTTCATCTACTGGTACAACGACTTCATCTACTGGTACAACGACTTCATCTACCGGTACAACGACTTCATCTACCGGTACAACAACTTCATCTACTGGTACAACAACTTCATCTACTGGTACAACAACTTCATCTACTGGTACAACGACTTCATCTACTGGTACAACGACTTCATCTACTGGTACAACGACGATTTCGATAACGCCTGTATCACGACCAACTCCGATCGCCCCTCCGACCCCCCCCACACCGATATTTGTCGATGGCATAGTGGTAGGAAGGAGCATCGCTGACTATTTCATCGGTAGCTTGTTCAATGACACCATTTCCAGCCGTGAAGGGGATGACACAATTCTCGGTCGCGATGGGGATGATTTACTCAGAGGGGAGGATGGTAATGATTATCTCAACGGTGGAGCTGGCAAGGATATAGTTGATGGCGGCCCTGGTAATGATACCGCACGGGGTGGTAAAGACGATGACCTGGTAATTGGCGATCGGGGTAACGATCGAGTTTTTGGGGACCAAGGCAACGATACTGTCTTGGGTGGTGAAGGTGATGACACACTCTATGGCGGTAAGGGGAATGATTCTCTGCGCGGAGGTGGCGAGGGCGACTTAATTTTTGGCGATAAGGGCAATGACAGTGTTTTTGGCGATACTGGCAATGATTGTTTGCAGGGCGGTGCTGGCAGTGATTTGCTGTTCGGTGAAGAGGGTGGAGACATCATCAGTGGCGGGGTAGGCAATGATACTGCTGATGGCGGCGATGGAGATGACCGACTCTTCGGGGGCGATGGCAATGATTCTGTGTCTGGTGGCGCAGGAGATGATGTTATGGCGGGCGATCGCGGTACTGATACTCTGACAGGAGGCGATGGTGCGGATATCTTTATTCTCGGTAGGGTGGGCACATCCGCTGGGGGTAGCGGTTTTCTGACTACTGGTGGACCTCAAATTGGCGATGCTGATTTAATTACAGATTTTAAGGCTGGAGATTCGATCGGTCTAGCTGGAGGTTTGAGCTTTACAGACTTAAATATCTTTCAGGGTCAAGGATCGAATTCTAGCAACACAATTATTCAAGACAAGCGCACTGGTGAATTTTTGGCGGTCTTAATTGATGTTAGGGCTAACGCGCTAGATGAATCTAAGTTCACGACAGCTCAAATACCCCGTGTAGACGACAATCCCTTCATCATTCAGGGGACAACGACTTCCACAACTGGCACAACGACTTCCACAACTGGCACAAGAACTTCCACCACTGGGACAACGACTTCCACAACTGGGACAACGACTTCCACAACTGGGACAACGACTTCCACAACTGGGACAACGACTTCCACAACTGGGACAACGACTTCTACAACTGGCACAACGACTTCTACAACTCCCACACCAGCAACCACAACTCCCACACCAGCAACCACAAGTCCCACACCAGCAACCACAACTCCCACACCAGCAACCACAACTCCCACACCAGCAACCACAACTCCTACACCAGCAACCACAACTCCTACACCAGCAACCACAACTCCTACACCCACAACATCAGCAGGGACAACCGCGAGTCCGACACCAGGAACATTACCAACACTGGTTCCAAGTCCGAGTCCGAGTCCGAGTCCGAGTCCAAGTCCGAGTTCTTCCATCGTCCCAACTCCCACTTTGCCGAGTCCAACTCCACCGGCTTTTCCATCACCAACTCCTAACCAGCCGCCCATCGTCGAAAGTGGCAAAACGATAACAGGTTTCCAGAATTTGCCTCTGTCTCTAAGCATTTCCGCCCCTAGTGACCCGGAGGGCCAGTCCGTGTCAGCCACTGTCACCCAACTGCCAAATCCTAAATTCGGTTTAGTGGTTACTGGTACAATCCCGATCGCCGTCAACCAAAAATTGACCGTTCAAGAATTAGTCGGACTGAATTTCACACCCGCAACAGATGTCATCGGACAAGCGGGATCTTTCAGCTACAGCGTCACAGACGAACAGGGTGGCACAGCAGCAGCAGGAGTCGCAATTAACATCAATTCTTTCAATACATCGGTAACTACTCCAACTAACCTAAGTCCGATCGCAGTTGATGACGGCATCGTATTCACAAATACCAACAATTTGCTACCGACATTCATCGACGTGCTAGCCAACGATGTCAGCCCGCAAAATGGGAAACTCAACATCATCAACGTCGGCACACCGAAACTGGGGATAGCCGTAAATCTAGTCTCTCAGGTGCAATTCATCCCCGGTAATGTACCCGGTAGCACTACTTTTAGCTACAACATCAGCGATGGATTCGGCACAACTCCAGGCACCGGTGTTGTCACCGTTCAAATCTTGCCCGGAGATAGCGGGCCAAACAATCTAATTGGCGGCTCTTTGGCTGATAATTTTAACGGTTTGGCCGGCAGCGATACGATCGACGGTAGAGGTGGCAACGATACGATTAACGGCGGTGTGGATAACGACGTACTCATAGGTGGCCCAGGGGTCGATACTATGACTGGTGGGGGTGGTAGCAATCAATTCCGGTATACCAGTCCTGATTCAGGAGGGCCGGTGTTTGATGCTGCTTCTTCGGCTGCAATCAATGCTGCGATCGCCGCAGGTGGATATGATTTAATTACAGATTTTACTGGTCTAGGAGTGCCGATCGCCGATCAGTTTAATTTTGCCCCCGGATTCGGGAATGTCAGCAGCACCAACCAAGTTTTACTCCCCGTGCAAACAACAGTTTCATCTAATATTTTAGGAGGAACAGCATTCTTATTTGCCTATGACACTGGCGGCAACACTTACATCATTTATGATGGCAATGGCAATAATGTCACTGGCAGTGATTCTCGGATTTTGGCGAAATTAAACGGTGTAACCGGCGTTTCTGCTTTGTCAGGATTTGACTTTACTTTCATCTAGAAACAGAGTCATTAGTTAGTGGTTACGGGTTATTTGTGATTTGCTTGACCCTGCAAATCACAAATAACCAATAATATCAAATCCTCTCTTCATCGTCCTGTATTAAACTCTCTCTTCTCTTGCTTCGCGTACTTCGCGCCTTCGCGGTTAAATCATTCCGATACAACCGGAATTGATATAACTACTAACTAATCACCAAATCTCATTATCTTCAGAAAACAGCCCCAACAAAGGGCCAAGAATAGCACCAAAAACAAACCCACCAGCATGGGCCCAGTAGGCAACTCCCCCAGATTCCATACCCACATTAGCGGGCGCATTCAAAGAAGCAAGGCCGTTAAATGCCTGCTGTACAAACCAAAATCCTAGAAAAAAGAAAGCAGGTATTCTGACAGTAGTAATAAAGATTCCCAAGGGGAGTAATGTTAGAACTTTGGCTTGGGGATATCGTAGAATATAAGCTCCCATGACACCTGCGATCGCACCGCTAGCACCCAGAGAAGGAATAGCCGATGCTGAGGCAAAAAACCACTGAGTTAGGGATGCTAAAACGCCACAAGTAAGGTAAAATATTATAAACTTTATGTGTCCTAAACGGTCTTCTACATTGTTGCCAAAAATCCAGAGAAATAACATATTTCCGGCGACGTGGAGAAAGCCTGCGTGTAGGAATTGGGAAGAAATTAGCGTTATCCATTCGGGAAAGGGCGAAGCGGGTAGAGAAACTCGACAGATATTAGTTAGCTGACAAGGTACTACGGCCCAGGAGTAGAAGAATTGCGTTAATTGGCGATCGCCCAAAGTTAATTCGTACAAAAATACTAACACATTGGCAGCAATCAGTCCATAGGTGACATAGGGAGTGATGCGTGTGGGATTTTCATCGCGCAAGGGAACCATAGGATTTGTTTGTCATTAAAATATTCACCCTAGGATAGCGCATCTATTTTCAAGATGTCTCCTGTCTAGAGGAAGATAATTGCTGAGGGTTCAGGGTTCAGGGTTGACTGTTGACTGTTGTCTGTTGTTACCAATTACCAATTACCAATTACCAATTACCAATTACCAATTACCAATAACTATTGACTAATAACTACCACAACTCCCGCACTTTCCACCGCCATTCTACTTACGGCGCACAAAGCATAGGTTCCCGGTTGGATTGCTATTTCTGCTGTCTCTGCATTCAGAATTCTCATCAATTTCCAACTATTACCATTTTTCTGATAAATTGTCCAAGAGCAGATATTATTTTTGGCTGAATTGTTCCAACTCAAAACAGAGCTATTTGCCACTTTTTTGACTTCAATTCCAGTCGGAGTAGGTGGCGGAGTTCCCTTTAGCCAAGGCATCGTAGGAACCAGTGCCAAGTTGGCATAGGTAGTCGCTTTGAAATTATCATAAATTTGCTGGCGATTGTCAGTAAATGATTTCATGCTGAAAAATATATTGCCCAACGCTAACTTTTCATCTAGGTTGCGCGCGATCTGAATTTGTTTGTTGATTTCGGCAACCGTCCACTTATTACCGTCAAGTAAGCCTAAGTTGTTTCCAGCGTAAATATGTTTTTGTTTGGGGTTGTTTGCTACCCACCAATTTAACAGCATTGGATAACTTTGAGCAGTTTCGTCTATGCGCCAGTAAAGTTGCGGAGTTAGGTAATCTACCAAACCTAATTCTAACCATTTTTTCGAGTCAGCATAAAGTTCTTCGTAAGTATCTAAACCGCGACTTCCCGGTGGTTGTCCTGGGCGATAAATGCCGAAGGGACTGATGCCAAATTTAACATGAGATTTGGTGGATTTAATGCCTTCTGCTACTCTTTTAATTAAGCTATTGACATTTTCTCTACGCCAGTCTCCCAGACTCAGTTTCCCTCCTTGCGATCGATAATTATTATAAGTCTTGCTGTCAGGAAATTCTTTGCCCGCTATCGGATAAGGATAGAAGTAATCGTCAAAGTGAATGCCATCTAGATCGTAGCGCTTCACTACGTCTAGAATTACCTTGTAAGTCCGGTCTTGAACTGTCGGAATTCCGGGGTCCATCCACATTTGATCGCCCCAAGCATACACGCATTCGGGATTAGTTACCGAGATGTGAGGGCTGACAGTGGCGGGGGTTTTACTAGAAACTTTGGCGCGGTAGGGATTTAACCAAGCATGAACTTCTATGTTGCGTTTGTGGCTTTCAGTAATGGCAAATTCTAAAGGGTCATAATAGGGTTGGGGGGGCTTTCCTTGGGTTCCTGTCAGCCAAGCACTCCAAGGTTCTAATTCTGATGGGTAAAGGGCATCTCCCGCTGGTCGAATTTGAAGGATGACAGCATTAAAATTCATTTCTGCTAATCTGTCAAGGATTTTCAGCAGTTCGTTTTTTTGCTGTTCGGTTGAGAGTTTGGCGCTGGATGGCCAGTCAATATTCCAGACAGTTGTTACCCAGGCTGCGCGAAATTCTCGCTGATGACTGACTTGCACTGTTGGTAGTGGTGGTGGGGGAGTTTTGCCGATAGTTACGATGTATTGTGAGGGAATTTTTGGCGCTCTTTTTAAATAAACTAATGCTTGATAAACCCAGGCGCAAACATCGGCTCGTGTGGCGTTTCCAGCGGGATTTAATAATTTTAAGTTTGGATAATTGACGACTATTTCTGATTGAGTTGCTAGGGCGATCGCACTTTTGGCGTAGTTGGGAATTTCTGTGCTATCTTGATAGATGTTGGATAGGACAAGATTGGTCGGTGGGGCAGTATTGGCATCGAAAATACCGCTGACTAAAGCCAAGAAAGCCTCGACTCTGGTAATTTTATTTTCTGGCTTAAATAAATTGTTGGGATAGCCAGATATAAAGCCTCTTTTAAATGCTGTTTGAATGGCTGGTGCTGCCCAGTAGGTAGTGGGAACGTCGGCAAAGGGCAGGTATGTTTGTTTGTCTGGTGTGGGAAATGCTTTGCTGACTATGGTGGCAAATTGGGCGCGGGTTAAGTTAGTGTTAGGACTGAAAGTGCGATCGGGCAAACCGCTGACAATTGCTCGTTCCATTAAGCCTTCAATAAATTGTCTCGCCCAATGATTTTGAATGTCCGAGAAGCTGATACTGTTGGAAACCATAATTATATTGAGGGATTTAAAATTAACATCTGAATTTTTTTAGTTGAGGCGAAGCCTCTGGATCTGCGTTACCAGGCAGAGCCTGGTAACGAGAAACGAGAAAGAAAACTCACTCATATCAAGAACAGGCGGGAGGGTCTGTTCTTGATATTAATGCAAGATCTCAGTTATAACAAACCAGCATTTTCATACAACAACCGGATTGTATTCATGATTTTTTGGGCGTATTGGGGGTCGGCATTCCAGCGTCCTACCAATTCATTCACCGTGGGGGCGACACCCCGCTTGACAAATTTAAAACGCACGTTTTCTTTAACTAAAGGTTGGTTGATTGGTTCGGTGCTACCGTAAGCTTTGAGATGCTGAATGTGAGCTCTGACTCCTGTCCGGGCATCGGGAAAGGAGAGGCCGGAACTGGTAGCGTTGATGACTCCCATGTCAGCAAAGTTAAATTGTTCCGGTTTCACAGAACCGCCAAAGTTGAGAAAATTTGTTTCTACACACATTTGGCAAAATGCTAGGTCATGGTTGACGCTTTCTGCTGCTGCTTCTTGGATGTAAATTTGAGGTAAATTGGGAAATTGTGCCAGGGCTTTGCTGTTGTTTTTGGTCAGGAATACTGTCATTTGTTGGGCAGTAGTTTGACCGCGATTCATGATTTTTCCCACTCCTGAAAGGATATCGCGGCGCGATCGCAAGGATACGGAGGTTGTGGACTGATCCCAGGCTACGGCAATATCGCGATCGCGCAAATCGATCGCTCGCACAAATACAATTCCATTGTACGTAATCCGCCTGTCAAGCGCAGCGGGTTCGATATCAAAAATATCCAGAACTTCTGACGGAACAAAAGCATTTCCATTCACCAAAATACCTTTCTCTTCGTGGGGTTCACCGTTAATGTTGATATTAATTGGTGGATAACTTATGGGTGTGGGTGGAGGTGTGGGTGTGGGTGGAGGTGTAGGTGTGGGTGGAGGTGTTGGTGTGGTTATGGTGGCGGGTGTAGGTGCAGGTGCAGGTGTGGGTTTTGGTGTCGGTGTCGGCGCAGGTGTGGGTGTCGGTAAGGGTTTCAAACCCGTATTTTTCAACCAAGCTTCGAGTCCATCAGCCAATCCCAGAGCAATATCCGGGCGGCGATTTTGAAAAGTTCGCAAGTCATCGATATTAGTCAAAAAACCGATCTCTATCAGCAAAGAAGGGATGGCCACTCGCCGACAAAATCCCAGACTACCAACACCAGCCTCAGTATCTGCTTTTGAACCACGACTGACCATACCTGGGAGACGTCGCAAATAGCCATTTAAGATTAAATCAGCATCAGCTTTGCGCTTAGGGTTGCTACCAATATAAAACACACTGGCACCGCGAACTTGCGGATTAGAAAAAGCATCGGCGTGCATTTCTAGAGCGACATCTCCGGCGCGACAGCGGTCGTTGATCCAAGCGATAGTTTGTACTAAACTCAGAGTATCTGGGACGGAGAAAGTTTCTATGCCTCGTCGCCGTAATTCAGGTACTAATAAATCCCGAATTAGCATAAGTTCCTGGGCTTCGGTGGTGCCAAAAGCCATGGCGCCGGGATCGCGCTGATTTCCTTCAAAGCCGCCGTGTCCAGCCGAAACGAATATAGAGCCCATTGAATAAAACCCTCCACCTTGTGGTTATTTGAGTACCTGCTTTTCAGTCTTAGGTTTTATTTTACCTGAAATCAGTAAATTTAATTTTTTACAGCACAAGTTTGCAGTTGCACGTTGACTCATTTCTGATTCCGTGCAACTGCAAACTTATTTAACCGCGTGCTGATTACATTTTCACAGCGGGGCTAGTAGAAGGTTTGGGAGCTTTAATTTCCTGGGAAAGAGCGTGGGCGCGGTAGACTTTAGCAACGGCTTGCTCGCATTTAGACAAATCTGATTGTATCTCTGTAAAAATGGCAGTTGATACCGGATCTGTGAACTTAGCCCGTAGGTGGTTGATATCGACAACACCTGTTTGTAAATCCCCCAGAGTGCTGCGTAACAAGAACAGTTCATCTGTTCCTTGCACAGAGGCTTTTAACTTAGCGTATTTATCAGCAATTTGGGCGGGAATCGCAGGTTTTTCGCCGAAATCGTGAAGACGACTTTCTAGGGCGAGGATGTGGTGTTGTTTATTTTGAATCATTTCTGTCAGGAGCGATCGCAATTCGCTATCTTGCGTTTTTTCCGCATAATGTTCAAAAGCTTCACAAGCATAGCGTTCCCCAGCCAGGGCGGTATTCAAACCTTTAACAATATCACCTTGGGTGGAACCACCCCAGGCATTAGCTAATTTCCACCATTCTGCATTAGTGTCATTTTCTTCTGGCAAACCGACTTCTTTACCACCGTAACCAAGTCGAGATAAAATTGCAGTGGTAAATATTGCTAAATCTCCTGGTTGCCGGGAAGTAATTAAATTGCCGTCAATGACTAAAGCTTCATTAATGTAGTTAGCGCCGGCATTAATCATGTCAGTTTTAATTGCCAAAAAACCCGTGGCGTTTTTGCCTTTTAGCAAATCAGCTTCAATCAAAAGTTGTGGTCCGTGACAAACAGCAGCCACAATTTTTCCTGCTTCAAAAGCTTCTTTGACAAATCCCACGGTATTGGGATTAGTCCGCATGGTATCGGGAGCCATACCGCCAGGAATTACCACTGCATCAAATTCTGTCGCTGCTGCTTCAGTAGTAGTTCCGTCAGCTTGCATGGATAATTTGCCCTGTTTCCCTGCATACTTTTCATTAGTGCGAGAACCGAGGACAACCACATCAAAATTTGCTTGTTTTAAAGCATTATAAGGAACTAAAAACTCGGAGTCCTCAACTCCATTTTCAATGAGTATGGCAACTCGTTTTGTTTGGGTTCCGTTATTTGTTGTCATAATCAGTTTACCTCAGACTATCTGGTTATTTTAAAGATAAATCATTGAGATTTTGCTCAACCTCTGGCTAAAGTGATAAATAAGGGCAAATATCCAAGGTTGAACAGTGAGTCTTTAGAGGTACTTTATAGTAATAATCTCAAAACACATAATCTCTATCTCTGCGCTCTCTGCGCCCTCTGCGGTTAAAAAAAATAAATCTTCTTCACAAACGAAAGAGAATAGCTATATAATAATTCTACAGCAGAGAGCCTTATATTTGAAATAAATCTAAAAAATAGCCATGCAAGCAGTTGTCTTCGATCGCTACGGCGACATTGAGGTATTGCAATACCGAGAAGTGGAACAGCCAACCATCAAACCAGATGAACTGCTAGTGCAAGTTCGCGCTAGCAGCGTCAACCCCGTAGACTGGAAAATCCGGCAAGGACACCTGCAACTATTGTCAGGATTTAACTTTCCTCGCATTGTCGGTTCAGATATATCTGGAGTTGTAGTGGAAGTTGGTCAAGATGTCACCAGATTTCAACCGGGAGATGAGATTTATACTTTCTTAAATCCCCTGAGTGGTGGCGCTTGTGCCCAATACTGCGCTGTACCAGAATCTACTGCGGCAATTAAACCTCAAAACGTTACTCATGCGGAAGCAGCAGCAGTACCAATTGCAGGTTTAACTGCTTTGCAAGCACTCCGGGATTTGGGTGAAATTCAAGCGGGAAAAAAGGTATTGATTAATGGTGCTTCCGGCGGAGTTGGCATTTTTGCAGTCCAAATAGCAAAGGCGATGAAGGCGGAAGTTACAGGAGTTTGCAGTGCCAAGAATCTAAATTTTGTGCAGAATTTGGGAGCCGATATTGTTCTAGATTATGGTGAAGTGGACTTTACTCAACAAACACAAAAGTATGATATAATCTTGGATGCTGTAGGTCAAATAAAATTTGATGAATGCGAAAATGTGTTGCAAACGGAGGGAGTTTATATTTCGACTTTGCCTAGTTTCGAGAACCTCGCGCCGATGTTTTTAAGCTTGTTTATGTCTGGCAAAAAAGCTAAGTTAATTGTGGCTAATGCTAACAACAGCGATTTAGGCAGTTTGCGGGAACTAATCGAGTCTGGTGAAGTTGAGCCGATTGTCGATCGCACTTACAGCCTCGAAGAAGTAGCAGCAGCCCACGCTTACAGCGAAACGGGGCGCGCTGTAGGCAAAATTGCGATCGTCATTGAATAAAGAAGAAGTCAGTAGTCCTTAGTCAGTAGTCATTAGTTGTTAGTTGTTTGTTGTTGGTTATAATAATCAAGACCAATACTTTTAGGGTCGATTCCCGATTCCCGATTCCCGATTCCCCATTACCAATTCGCCATTCCCTATGACAGCCCCCTCAGACTTGGAGACATCCGAACAAAATTTTGACAACAACCTCGAACAAGTTAGCGCGGAAAATAGCATTGCACCAGTCGCCGATGATTTGATGGCTGTCAACAACTTAGAAGGTGCAGGAGTTAGCCCGGAAAATATTGCATCAGTCGCCGATGATTCTGCGGATCTCAGCAACTTAGAAGGTGCAGGAGTTAGCCCGGAAAATATTGCATCAGTCGCCGATGATTCTATGGTTGCGAGCAACTTAGAAGGTGAAGAAGTTAGCCCGGAAAATAGCATTGCACAAATCGCCGATGATTTAGTGGATGTCAGCAACTTAGAAGGTGAAAAAGTTAGCCCGGAAAATAGCATTGCACCCATCGCCGATGATTTAGTGGATGTCAGTAAATTAGAAGACGAAGAAGTTAGCGAGGAAAATAGCATTGCACCAATCGCCGATGATTTAGAGGCTGTCAGTAAATTAGAAGATAAAAAAGTTAGAGCTAAAAATAGCATTGCATCCATCGCTGATGATTTAGTGGATCTCATTAACTTAGAAGACGAAGCAGTTATCCCGGAAAATAACATTGCACTAATCGCAGACAGTTTTAGGGGTTCCCGCAACCTAGAAAACGAATATCTCGACGAACTTCCCGACGAAGTTGAGATGTCTTTGTTCGACCATTTAGAAGAATTGCGACAGCGCATTTTCTATGCACTAATTGCAGTAGTCATCGGTATAATCGGTTGCTTTTTATATGTGAGACCGATCGTCAAACTGTTAGAAGTACCCGCAGGAGCAGTCAAATTTTTGCAGCTAGCTCCCGGAGAGTATTTCTTTGTCTCGATTAAAGTAGCGGGATACAGCGGTTTGCTAATTGCAAGTCCGTTTATTTTTTACCAAATAGCATTATTTGTTCTCCCTGGCTTAACTCGCAAAGAACGCGGGTTGCTCGGCCCGGTTTTCTTCGGTTCTAGTTTCTTATTTTTAGGCGGCTTAGTATTTGCTTACATTGCTCTGATTCCGGCGGCGCTCAACTTCTTTGTCACCTACGGGGCGGATGTTGTAGAGCAGTTGTGGTCGATCGAGAAATACTTTGAATTTGTTTTACTATTAATGTTCAGCACCGGCTTAGCGTTTCAAATCCCGATCGTCCTAGTATTGATAGGCGTTTTGGGCATAGTTTCTTCCAAGCAAATGTTGTCTGGTTGGCGGTATGTAATCTTGGGAGCGGCGGTTTTGGGAGCTGTGTTAACGCCTTCGACTGACCCTTTGACTCAAAGTCTTTTAGGGGGTGCGGTGCTGGCTTTGTATTTTGGCGGCGTTGGTTTGGTGAAGCTTTTAGGACGATGAGAATTAAGAATAGCAGACAATGTAAAAGTTACTGAACATCTGAATTTTAAAATTGTCTGCTATTTTTAGCCGAGATTGGGATTGTTGTCAACTTATCTTAAAAACATTGCTTCAGCTATTTTGAGGGCGAATTCCCTATTTACTTAAGTAAGCTTATAAACATTGTGTAAAGCTAAGCTTCTCAGCTATTTGAGTAAGTTAATTGTTTTATTTGATAATCTTTGCTGATTTAGTGTCGCTTTGATAGGTATTTTAAATAAAATATAAAATTCACATTAGCAAAGTTTAGTGTTAGGTGTCTGGGGTCAAGGTTTTGAGTCTTAATTCACACTATTTTTTAGGCGGGCTGGCAATCATAAGTTATTTTAATGATTTAGTTTTTAAGATTTACATGAAGATTTGACACGAGCCGATCCTTAGTATTCGATTTAGAGATAACATACCGACACAGTGAAATTACTGAACAAGAACGTAAAACTTCAGCAAGAGAGTCAACCTGGCTCACTGAAGTCTAGCTATATCTTTTGAGTTTCCTGGCTGCCTAAGATAGGAGACTTGTTGGTGTTTTGGCTGGATTTTTTAGTAAGTTCATTTGAAAAATCCACACTTTAGATTTTTACCTTTTTGACAGTTTCAGTTTCTTAATCTCAATAGGAAATTAAATATATGGCACCAATAACTGGCACTACGGGCAATGACTTCATCTATGGCCTGGCTGGCAATGACACCATCTATGGGCTGGCTGGCAATGACACCATCGATGGCGTGGGCGGCAATAATCTGCTCTATGGTCAAGATGGCAATGACTCACTTAATGGCGGGTATGGCGATGACTCACTTGATGGCGGGTATGGCGATGACGAGCTCTTTGGCGCGGATGGTAATGACACTCTCTGGGGCGGGGTTGGCAATGACTGGCTTGCTGGCGAGGCTGGCAATGACTTGCTCTATGGCGGGGATGGCAATGACATTCTCTTGGGCTTCGGTGGCAATGACACTCTCTGGGGCGGGGCTGGCAATGACTTGCTCTGGGGCGGGGCTGGCAATGACTTGCTCTATGGCGGGGATGGCATCGACACAGCATGGTACGGCGATGCAGGAACTGGCGTCTATCTCCAGTTGGGGGCAGTCGGTGACGGGTCTGGTTTAGGTCGGGCTTCCGACGGGTTCGGTGGCGTAGACTCGCTCTCCGGCATCGAAGTAGCTTATGGTTCTAGCTTTAACGATACTCTCCTTGGCGGAGACGGCAGCCAAACGCTGATTGGCGGGGCGGGCGACGACTTATTGTTTGGCTTGGGTGGCAAGGACTACCTGGTTGGTGATGAGGGGGCTGACAAGTTTAGGCTTTGGAAGGGTTTGGGGACAGATACGATTGCTGACTTCAAACCAGGTGAAGATAAACTGTTGGTACGTTCTCGCGCTCCGTTTGCAGACATCACTTTTGGGTCGATTAATAATGGTTTAGATACGGAGATTCGTCAGGTTGGAAGCCCTACCGCTATAGGGATTCTGAAGGGAGTTTCGAGTGCTTCTATCATTCCTGCCCGTGATTTCATTACTGGTTGATTGTATGGTCTGCATCGATCAATAGGTGACAACAATCGCCTAAAACCCATGAGGAATATCGCTTTTATTCGAGTCCAGATCCCCCTAAATCCCCCTTAAGAAGGGGGACTTTGATGTGACTCTTGTCCCCCCCTTAAGAAGGGGGGCTAGGGGGGATCTGGGCCGATCCGATGCTACCGGATTTAATATGAATTAGCCATAAAAATATAGAGACGCGATCGCCCGCGTCTCTAAAGTGATAAATGTTAAAATTCCACATCAAAGTTTTGCTAAAACCTTAACTACATTCGGAACTGTTCAACCTCTGGGGTGTAACCGATGGGCAAAATGTAATCCAGATTTTCGTGGGGACGAGCAATAATATGATACGATAGCAACTTTCCACCATCGACCTTTTTAACTGATTCAATCCCCGCAGCAACGGCGGCTTGTACTTCCGATATATCTCCTCGAACTATAATTGTCCAGTAAGCACGGGTGATTTTCTCATAGCGAACTAAAGTAACGCGGGCTGCTTTCACCATTGAGTCCGCAACTTCTACCGCAGCAGGAAGTCCTAAGACTTCAACCATTCCAACTGCAACACCCATTACAACATTCTCCTAAATTTCACGGGATATCTGAAACTCATTGTATGTGAAATTGATGCTGATTTTATGTCTGAGATTTTGGTAAAGGGTGCTGTCGGGACTGCTAGATCGGGAGCGATCGCCCCGTTTGGCCCACAGGTATCCGATCGCCCGTACAATTGTGTAACTGCTGTCGGCTGTGTAGATCGGTACTTACTAATGACTGCTGACTACTGACTAATAACTGATTCAAAACTCGTCCAGCAGCCACTCCGAGGCTCTTTCCCCCAAATCTAGGGTGATGCTGACAGCTTTGCCCAAACGGGGGCGATCGCGAGTAGTCTCAATATACTCTCTCACCTGTGCGCTGCTTCCCCAGCCGTTGAGGTAATTTGCCACTGCGTCTAAATGCTCAAAATAATCAGCCTCCGTCATCGGGAAAGAAACCTGTTCCAGATACCTCCACATAACTTGAACAAAAATCTTGCCCCGCGTCCGCCGCAATCTGATATCGTAAGACTTTCCCCATTTTTGTATTAATAGCTGGTGTAAATCCTTGCCCGTCATGGTTTCTCCTGAGTGAATTTCTTAAACAATAAAAGACAAAGTTCAAAAAATGTAATAATACTCTAATAAAGGCTGGAAGCTGCATTCTTAAAAGGAATTTTCACAGCCGAGATGAAAGTGAAAGCAGACCGCAATGATTGCCGTTGTCTGCACATAACAGATTCACAGCTACAGCTCGCAAACAAACGTAACTTAAAAACGCAAAGGCAGGTCATGGCTCAAACTTCTGCTGGAAATCCAGATGTCCCCGATATGGGGCGTCGCCAATTTATGAATTTGCTGACGTTCGGTACTGTCACAGGTGTGGCACTGGGCGCACTCTATCCTGTTGTCAACTATTTTATTCCTCCTTCGAGTGGAGCCGCAGGTGGCGGGGTAACAGCTAAAGATGCACTGGGTAACGACATCGTAGTCAGTGAATATTTGGCTTCCCATCCCGCGGGCGATCGTAGCCTAGCTCAAGGTCTCAAAGGAGACCCCACTTATATTGTGGTGGAAAAAGACTTATCTGTGGCCGAATACGGCATCAATGCAGTCTGCACTCACTTGGGGTGCGTCGTACCTTGGAATGCTAGCGAAAACAAGTTTATCTGTCCTTGCCACGGTTCTCAATACAACAGTGAGGGCAAAGTGGTACGGGGTCCAGCACCTTTGTCTCTGGCCCTGGCCCACGCCACTGTCGCAGATGACAAGCTGGCTTTTACTCCTTGGACAGAAACTGACTTCCGCACCGGGGAAGCCCCTTGGTGGTCATAGTTATTAGTCATTAGTCAGCAGTCAGCAGTCATTAGTTAGTAGGTAAAAAAGTCGGAGTTGGGAAATATTTCGATGCGCATAACTAACAACTAATGACCAAGGACCAAGGACTAAGGACCAAGAACTAATAACCAATGACAAATGACTAATGACCAATGACTAAATTGTTAGACCTTTGAGATTGAATACTCTGATGCCACAAATTAATTTATCTGCGATTGTTCGTCGCAGTGCTCGGACGATCGCCAAAACTGCCATAGTTGCGATCGCCGCCGCCGCATTTTTCCTCAGCAGCGACATCGCACTTCCCCAAGCAGCACTAGCCTATCCTTTCTGGGCTCAGCAAACAGCACCCGCTACTCCCCGCGAAGCAACGGGCAAAATAGTTTGCGCTAACTGTCACCTCGGCGCCAAACCCACCGAAGTAGAAGTACCCCAATCTGTTTTGCCGGACACAGTGTTTGAAGCTATTGTCAAAGTTCCCTACGATACCAACGTTCAACAAGTAGTTGGCGATGGTAGCAAAGGCGGCTTGAATGTGGGCGCTGTTGTGATGTTACCCGAAGGTTTCAAAATTGCTCCCGAAGACAGAATTCCTGAAGAAATGAAGGAAAAAGTCGGCGATCTTTACTTCCAACCTTACAGCGAAACCCAAGAAAATATTATTTTAGTGGGTCCACTGCCAGGAGATCAGTACAAAGAATTGGTATTCCCAGTTTTGTCGCCAAATCCAGCAACTGACAAGTCCGTTCACTTTGGTAAATACCTAATTTATGTCGGCGGCAACCGCGGTCGCGGTCAGGTTTATCCTACTGGTGCAAAAAGCAATAATACTGTTTATAATGCTTCGGTAGCTGGTACAATTTCTAAAATTTCCACACCGGAAGATGGCGGTTATGAAGTAACAATTCTACCGACAGAAGGTGAAGCAGTTGTTGAGACAATTCCTCCGGGCCCTGAACTGCTTGTTTCTGAAGGACAAACTGTGACAGCAGGTGAAGCTTTGACAAACAATCCTAATGTAGGTGGGTTTGGTCAAAAAGATGTTGAGATTGTGCTGCAAAGTGCCGATCGCGTTAAAGGGTTGATGGCTTTCTTGGCCTTGACAATGTTGGCTCAAATCATGCTGGTTCTCAAGAAGAAACAAGTCGAAAAAGTTCAAGCTGCTGAAATGAATTTCTAAGAGTGGCTTTAACTCGATCGCCAGTAAAGTGTCCTAGACATTCTACTACTAGGTAATTAGGGCGGGTATTCCCCGCCCTCTTGTTTGATAGATAGCAACTGCCAAGATGCTTTAGCCGTTTCTGATATCAATTCCGGTTGCACCGGAATGATATCAAATCCTCTCTTCATCGTCCTGTATTAAACTCTCTCTTCTCTTCCTTCGCGTTCTTCGCGCCTTCGCGGTTAAATCATTCCGATACAACCGGAATTGATATGATTCCCAATTCCCAATTCCCCATTCCCAATTCCCCATTCCCAATTCCCCATTCCCCATTCTTAAAATAATGTCAATTGACGAAAAGACAATCCAGTCCGAGTCCCTGGAATGGTTTTATCGAGAAACAAATCCGCTTAACAAAACTGATAAACCTCCTGTGCTGTTACTGCACGGTTTGCCATCTCAGAGTTTTACTTGGACTGCAATCATGCCCGATTTAGCGACAAACGGGTTTCGGGCGATCGCACCAGATTGGATCGGTTATGGGCGATCGACCAAACCGGACAAACGCGACTTTGCCTACACTCCCGATGCTTTTGTTGAAGCATTGGCTGATTTTATTCAAGCTTTAGAAATAGACAAATTTTACCTAATAGTCCAAGGATTTTTAGCTTCCGCAGGCATTCAATATGCTCTGCGCAACCCGGATAAAATTGAACGTTTAGCAGTCATTAATACACCAGTTTCAGCAGATATAAAATTACCTTGGAAAATGCAGCAATTAGGACTGCCTTTTATTGGTGATATGATGACCCAAGACCCACTTTTGGTGGACAGAACCTTAGAAGGTGGCTGTCGCCAAATTATATCAGACAAGGATTTAGATGTTTATCGCCGTCCATTTTTGAAGAGTTCCGATGCGGGGCGATCGCTCATGAACACAGTCCGCAACATTCAATTGCCACAGTCAATGGCAGAAATTGAATCGGGCTTTTCAGCATGGACTAGACCAACCTTATTTGTATGGGGATTAACCGACCCTTGGCTGAGTGTGGAACCAGTTCAAAAGTTAGTTAGTTCCTTGCCAAATGCAGAGTTGGTCAAGGTGGAACAAGCAGGGCATTATCCTCAAGAACATTGGTCAGAAAAAGTTGGTGATGCTCTAATTGGTTTTCTGCGCCGAAAAGAGGTAAACTAATTTTTTGTACCTCACTTTCGGTGCTGGGTGAGCGAGGCAGAGCCTCTGGATATGCGTTCCCCGGCAGAGCCGGGGAACGAGCTTTCCGTAGGGTCTGTGTTCGATCGCAACGAGCAATCTAAAATCTAACATCTAAAATCTAAAATCGACATGATTCGTCTCCGTTCAATTCTTGCCTTAATGATGTCATTTCTGATGGCATTTCTCGTAAGTTGCAGCAGTGTGGAAGCAAAAGTTCCAACAACTTACACAGCAGCACAGGTTCAGCAAATTCAGCGTTATGTTCCTACTCTGACAGAATTGCGATCGCGCATGGATAACCTGGGAACTCTAATTCAAAAACGCAACTGGGTTGATACCAGAACTTACATTCATGGTCCTCTGGGCGACTTGCGGGGCGCAATGAAAACCGTATCTGTAAGTTTGTTACCTAAAGATCAACAACAAGCCGTTGATTTAACCAAGAGTTTGTTTGCAGATTTGGTGAATATTGATATTGCTGCTAAGGATCTTGACTATGCAAAAGTTACCAGCAGCTATCAAAAAGCAGTCAAGGATTTTGATGCTTTCTTGCAGCTAATTCCTAAAGCTTAATCACTGTCGAGCTACTGCTTACTGGTTCCCAGGCTAGAGCCTGGGAACCCATGTCCAGAGGCTCTGCCTCGCTCTGAGAATAGTCAAATTAGAGGCAGAGCCTCCGGAGCTGTGTTACCAGGCAGAGCCTGGTAACAAGTAAATGCCCATTGTACTGGTTCCCAGGCTCTAGCCTGGGAACCCATGTCCAGAGGCTCTGCCTCGCTCTGAGAGTAGTCAAATTGGAGGCAGAGCCTCCGGAGCTGTGTTACCAGGCAGAGCCTGGTAACAAGTAATTGTACTGGTTGTACTGGTTCCCAGGCTAGAGCCTGGGAACCCATGTCCAGAGGCTCTGCCTCGCTCTGAGAGTAGTCAAATTGGAGGCAGAGCCTCCGGAGCTGTGTTACCAGGCAGAGCCTGGTAACAAGTAAATGCCCATTGTACTGGTTCCCAGGCTCTAGCCTGGGAACCCATGTCCAGAGGCTCTGCCTCGCTCTGAGAATAGTCAAATTAGAGGCAGAGCCTCCGGAGCTGTGTTACCAGGCAGAGCCTGGTAACAAGTAAATGCCCATTGTACTGGTTCCCAGGCTCTAGCCTGGGAACCCATGTCCAGAGGCTCTGCCTCGCTCTGAGAGTAGTCAAATTGGAGGCAGAGCCTCCGGATCTGTGTTACCAGGCAGAGCCTGGTAACAAGTAAATGCCGTGTCCCTACGGGATATTGAACATACCTCATAAATCTCAAATCAAATGGTTCGTATTGCAATTATTGGATGTGGTATTGTCGGAGCATCGATCGCCTTTGAACTGAGCCACTATCCCGAACTGAAAATCACTGTATTCGACAAACAGCCACCAGCACAAGCATCCACCGGTGCAGCCCTCGGTGTATTGATGGGAATAATTAGCCACAAAACCAAGGGCAGAAATTGGCAGTTAAGAGAAACTAGCCTTCAGCATTACGAAACTCTGATTCCTGAATTAGAAGCAATGACGGGGCGGAAAATTCCTTTTAACAAACAGGGAATTTTGATGCTTTGTTCCGAGGGAGAGGATTTCAGTAAGTGGGAAAAGTTGCAAGCCACTCGCCAGTCTCAAGGTTGGGAATTGGAAATTTGGGATGTGGAGCAAGTGCGCGATCGCAATCCTCATCTTAACCTCAATCATCATATTATTGGTGCTATTTATTCACCTCGCGATCGACAAGTCGATCCCACAGCCCTGACTTTAGCTTTAGTTGACGCTGCTAAGCTCAAAGGAGTTAATTTTGAGTTTGGGCTAGAAGTTCAAGGCCTCATGGGCGGGAAAGATGCCCACCCCACAACCAATGTAATACCTTGTGGAACAGGCAAGATGCCTGTGATTGAAAATGGTGCAAAATGTCAGATTCAAACAAATGTAGGAAATTTAGAATTCGATTGGCTAATTGTAGCTGCTGGTTTAGGCTCTTCTGCTTTAACCGCATCATTAAATCAATTGGTTGACATTCGCCCGGTGTTGGGACAAGCCCTACATTTGCGATCGCCCAAACCTCTAGAACATCCTGATTTTGCCCCAGTAATTACTTGCAATGACTTCCATATTGTGCCTTTGGAAAATCAGGAATATTGGGTAGGGGCGACGGTGGAGTTTCCGATAAATAGCGAGGAAATTCAGGCCAATGCTGATATGTTGCAGCAAGTCATGGAAAAGGCGATCGCCCTTTGTCCAGCCTTAGCAACAGCCAAGATTATCAAGCAATGGTCAGGATTGCGCCCGCGCCCCGAAATGCGACCCGCACCAATTATCGATCGACTTTCCAGTAACAGCAACATCCTCATCGCCAGCGGCCACTATCGCAACGGCGTATTACTCGCCCCCGCCACAGCACGCACAATTCGAGAAATGATTTGGCAATAATTAACAAATCTTAATATAATCAAGATTGCCATCCATCTCTTACATTTCAATATGTCCGAAAAACCTTTAGGTAAACCCCGCTCCTTGTGGAAAGTAATTTTGCTATCCGCAGCCACCTTGCTGCTGTACTACGGATGGTATAAATGGATTATTCAAGAAGAGTTGCGCCGCTATAACGGCATCGGGTGGTCAGGAACCCTCTGCTTGCTACCCTTTGTGTTAGGAGTAGCCATTCCCCAAGCTTTGCGAATCTACGATCCCGACGTTCCCGGATGGTTTGGTTGGTTTTCCTTCCTAGGCATTGCTTGGATTTACATCGTACAATTCAAACTTTACAACACAGTCAACGAACTGTATCGCCAAGAAGGAATCAAAGAACCACTAACAGTTTGGTGGATTTTCATACCAGGTTTAAATTTAATAGTGGGTTTGCGCCAAATCCACTTTTTGAGCCAATTTTGGGCGATGAAACAGGGAATTGAAGTTAAAGATAACTTAGCAGAAAGCCTTCCTTTCCTGTCAGCTAACGCTTAATTTACTTCTTATCTTAGTCCGCGCAGGCGGACTTTGTTTGACAAGACGCGGTTTCAACCGCCGGACTTTGTTTGTGTAGACTTTTTGAGCCTTAATTTACTTCTTATCTTAGTCCGCGCAGGCGGACTTTGTTTGACAAGACGCGGTTTCAACCGCCGGACTTTGTTTGTGTAGACTTTTGAGCTTCTTATCTTAGTCCGCGCAGGCGGACTTTGTTTGACAAGACGCGGTTTCAACCGCCGGACTCATTTTTACCAAAATCTAGGCGACAAATCCCCAAGAATCAGTTTCAATTCCGGTTCATCAACCCGCTTAATTGCTTTAGGAATACTTACCCACTGCCGCTTTCTTTTATAAGCTTCAGGCCAATTTTCCACCACAGTTTCTACTTGCAGTAAAAATACATCTACTTGCCAAGTACAACCAGACTTATAGTATTCGTAAGTCCCCATCAAATCTGGAAACACTCGACCCAATACACCAGCTTCCTCCCAAGCTTCCTTTGCCGCCGAATCTTCCGGAGTCATGTCAGGTTCAATCAAACCTTTCGGAATTACCCAACGCTTACCTCCCGAAGAAGTAATCAACATTACTTCAATTTTACCGTCCATAATGCGGTAGGGAATTACCCCCGATTGTTCCACCAATACAATTGTTCTGGTACTCATTATTTATGAAACATATTTTCATGCAAAAACTGGTTCAACTTAATTGACAGTTGAAAACTAAAAACAAAAATTGCACCCTGATTTTACATAATTTATGCGTGAGGTTAAAAACCCGGTTTCTGCGTCAATCTCTCCCATGAATTCAAATTTATTCAAGAAACCGGGTTTTTTACGTTTATCTACTTAACCTAATCTTTTTTCGCTTTAGCCTCCAAACTTTCCAAACGACTCTTCAAATCTTGATTATCCTTTTTCACCTGGTCTAATTCCTCACGCAACTGCTTCACTGCTGCATCAGAACCCGCGCTTTTCTGCACTCTTTGCACAGCCTCATCCGCCATCCGACGGACACGGCCATCGGGAGTTTGGTCAGCCAAACCACGCAAAATCCGCATTGCTTTGCGAGTTTCCATTTGTCCTAATGCTGCAACTACAGATACTTGAGTCAAGAAAAAGGTCTCTCTAGACAATTCTGCAAGCCGCTGCAAAATCCGTTCTAAATTGATATTAGTTTGACCTGTTGAAATTGTACCCAAAGCACGAATTGCACCCAAGCGCAAAGCTTGGGGAGTACCAATGGCTGTGTATTTCAAAATCAGATTCAGCGCGTCTTCAGAGGTTTTCATTTGGGCTAAACCGGATATCGCCCCCGATCGCACCACCTCATTCCACCCTTGACGCTCTTTCAGCACCAATTTTAACTCTTTCAGTACCTGTTCGTCAGTCGGTTTTTCATCGAGGTTAGCCCCTGCAATTCCCCCGATCGCACTCGCAGCCGCCGCTTCTACATAATAGCTAGCATCCCCTTTTTCAACAATAGATCTCAAAGCTTTATAGCTGTCGTGAGTTTTGATTTTACCCAGCGCCCCCACCACAGCACGGCGAACACGAGCATCTTTATCCTTCAAACCAGTTACCAAACCTTCAAAAACTTGGTCTAGTTTAATTTCTACTAAATAGCCAGCAACTTCCGCACGCACCGCCCAAAATGGCTCCTTCTTCAAAGCTTCTGATAGCAAGTTCACGACCTCCAATCCTCCCTTTTTCGCCAAAGCTTGGGCGGCATAAATCCGGGAAACAGGGTCTGGATCTAGTTGTAACTGAGCTTTGAGTTCGGCAACCGGAAACTCTAAACTAACTGTTTTTAAGTATTTATTTCCCACATCAAAACTGATAAATGCTGGCTTCTCTTCTAAGGGAAAATAGAAACTTTGCTCCCGTTCGTAGACACGCACCGTGAAAATCTTCAGCTTCGGCGCAGAGGATGCAGAACTCTCATCGCTGTCTGATTCTTCCGGCTTGTAACCGAAGCCGATCGGAATTTTGAGATCGAATACATCCTTACTGTTACCATTGCCATTTTTTGGTTCTTTGATCTGAGTTTGGGTGACAGTAACTTTCGCTAATTTGTTATCTCCATCCCAGGAATAAGCAACTTTGTAATCTGGATGACCGCCACGATAAACGTACTGGTCAAACAAAAACATTAAATTGCGACCAGTCGCTTTTTCGATCGCCCTCAGCAAATCAATCGTTTCTACAGTTTTGTGAGCATTGTCCTGGACAAAAGTCTGAATTGCTTTGTAAAACAACTCATCGCCCAACTCGGCGCGGATCATGTGATATACGCAAGCGCCTTTTTCGTATAAATGGCGATCGTACAATTCGATCGCCTCCCGGTAAACATGAGTTACCATCGGGCGGCGGTAGCGAGAACTGTCTTCAGCCAAATAATTGCGCGCCTCATTTAACATATAATAAGCCGCGTCTTCTTTCCCGTATTCTTTATCAGTCCACAGCACCTCGCAATAAGAAGCCATGCCTTCTTTGATCCAAGCATGAGACCAGTGTTTGATGACTACCAAATCGCCAAACCATTGGTGAGCTAATTCATGAGCAACCAAGCTTTCCGAACCTCGATTATCCAGAGTAGCGCGTTCGTCTAACAAGCACCTATCTGTTAGCAAAGTTGTCGAAGTATTTTCCATCCCCCCGAAGATGAAATCATCCACGCAGACTTGAGCGTATTTCGGAAACGGGTAAGGGTAGCCAAATGTCTGAGAGAAAAATTCAATCATTTGAGGCGTTTTGCCCATGGTGAGTTTGGCGTCAGCTTCGCGACTTCTTTCCACGTAATAATTAACAGGTTTGCCGTTCCACTCATCTTTAATTTCCGCAAAATCTCCCACAGCCAAAGTCATCAAATAGCTGGGATGAACCTGTTTTTGCAACCAGTGATAAATTTTATCATCTCCCTTGGTTTCTGTGTTGATTAATTCCCCGTTAGAAATAGCAAAAAGTTGTTTGGGAACTTGTACTTTAATTTCGGAAGTTGCCAGTTGTCCGGGATAGTCGAAACAGGGAAACCAAAAGCGGGAGTCTTCATCTTCGCCTTGCGTCCAAACTTGAGTTGGTTTATCGGGGTAGTGTTTGTCTGGACCGACGAAATAAAGACCTCGCTGGGGTTTTTCGACTGCATAGTCGATCGCAATAGTAATTGGTTTGTAGGCTGCTGTTGGTTCTTGTAGTTGAATTTCTAGAAATTCGCCATCACTCTCAAAACTTTGCTCGATGTTACCGACTTTTACTGATTTAATTTTTAGGTGAACCGCATCTAAGGTTAATTTGTCAATACCGCTGCGGACTGGATTGATGCGGATGCTGCAAGTACCGTGAAAGCTTTGTTTGGGAATATCCAGCACTAAGTCGAGGAAAATATGCTCTACTTGACCGGGGCGATCGGGATTATAATGCGGCCGAGCACCGGGCATCTCAAAGGATTTGTGACCGTTGTCAGAATCAAAGTATATGTGTGACATTTTGATGGCGAAGTTGTGAATCGATCGCTGGTACTTGAGCTGCTGTTGAGCTGCCAGCTTATTCTAGAGTAGCGCGTCAAAGTTGTTCTTGTCTCTAATCTGATTAAAAACTTTCCTGATATTCCCCCGGATGGCAACTAGGATTTTTTTGCTACAATACCAGCAAGGCTAATGACTACAATCATCAGCCTACCATTGAAATTGAAGGGGAAATCTGTATGACAGCTACACTATCAGTTTCCAATTCCATCGAGTCTTGGCTCGGCGATGAAGCAGAAGACTTGCTGGACTATCAAGCGAAAGTTTCTAAAGATTTATTGCACCTACCCGGCCCGGATTGGGTCGATCGCATTTTCGCTCAAACAGATCGATCGCCTCAAGTCCTCCGCTCTCTTCAGCAACTATATTCTAGCGGACGCTTAGCAAATACCGGCTATTTATCTATCCTGCCCGTAGACCAAGGAATCGAACACTCAGCCGGCGCTTCTTTCGCACCAAATCCCATCTATTTTGACAGCGAAAATATCATTAAATTAGCAATTTCTGCCGGATGCAATGCTGTCGCCACTACCCTAGGAGTTTTGGGAAGTGTATCTCGTAAATACGCCCACAAAATCCCTTTCATTGTCAAGCTAAATCACAACGAATTGCTAACTTATCCCAATCAATACGACCAAATAATGTTTGCGAGCGTCGAACAAGCTTGGAATTTGGGAGCCGTTGCAGTGGGAGCCACAATCTATTTTGGGTCGCCCGAATCGACCAGACAAATCCAAGAAGTCAGTCAAGCTTTTGCTCATGCTCACGAATACGGAATGGCGACAATTCTGTGGTGTTATCTCCGCAACGACATCTTTAAACAAGACAAAGATTATCACCTTGCAGCGGATTTGACAGGCCAAGCAAATCACTTAGGTGTGACAATTCAAGCTGACATTATTAAGCAGAAATTACCAGAGTGCAACCACGGTTACGAAGCTGTTGCTAAAGCTAGCGGTAACAGTTACGGCAAAACCGACAAGCGGGTTTATTCTGATTTGACGACGGATCACCCGATCGATCTCACTCGCTATCAAGTCCTCAACTGTTATGCAGGAAGGATGGGCTTAATTAATTCCGGTGGTGCTTCAGGAAAAACCGATTTTGCAGAAGCCATTCGCACGGCAGTAATTAACAAACGCGCTGGGGGTTGCGGTTTAATTTCTGGACGTAAAACCTTTCAGAGACCTTTTGAAGAAGGGGTCAAATTATTTAACGCCATTCAAGACGTTTACCTGTCTCCCAAAATTTCTATAGCCTAAAAAGTCGCCATCAATTGGGTGCATCTCAGTTTTGTAAATATATTCGTAGGGGCGAAGCATGACCGCAGACAATTTATTAGTTATAACCAGAGATTTACTGCGGTCATGCTTCGCCTATGCAAAATCGGGATGCTCCCCTACAATTCGATATTACCCATTACCATATCCTCAGTCCAGTAGCAATTCAACATACCCAACAGCCAAGTCTATTCACTTTTGGGCTTAATTTCACTAACAATTTCATAAACATCACTGTCTGGTATTTTGACAAACAAAGGCGTCATTTTATTTAAGATTTCCTGATAAGCTTCGCTATGGTTAGCAGCCATTTCATCTACGCTTTCCCAAAAAACGATCGCAATACCTTTGTCTGTATTAGGTAATTGCAGCAAGTATGCGCCCTTGAAACCTGTGACGTAAGTTGCAACCGCTTTTTCAAAAAGTTCTTCTGCTGCTTTAAATTTGCCTGGTTTAAATTCCCCAACCGCAACGTAGGCAAACTGATGTCTGAGAAAGTCTAAAAATTCTGACATAGGTCTGTCCTCAAAAAATTTGTCTAGACTAAATTTTATCAGAGTCGATCGCCTAATTTTGTGAACTTGACATTTTGTAAAATTGTTTCCAATTTAAGTAATATCGATCGCCCTAGCACTCATAAATGATTGTTGACAATTGACTGTGAATAGGTTGATGACTGCTTTTTCTGAGCTACAATTGAGCCTTGCCAGCATTCTATTTATTTTTATGACAAGCTCAAAAATGGCAACAGGAAGGCAAAAGCAGTCAAAACAATGGTTTGAGCAATTAATCACGTCTTAATTGATGGGTAAGTTCAGGGAATTGACAATTGCTCACCGTCGGGGGTGGCTTAGACTGGGTATGTTGAATTGGTAAAAAAGCTATGAACCCACAATCTAAAGGCCGCTTAGTTTGGAATCACTCTACCCATCTTGACGGATTGATACCAATTTTAGAGCGATTGACTCAAAAAATTGGCATTCAAACCATTACTCCAGGCGTCATTAACAAAGTTAAAGGTCACATCCCCCACATGACACTAAGAGTGTCAGTACCCATTCGCGGGGGATTTAAAATTATCGCCAGACAGGGCAAAACTGTACAAGAAGTCTTTATATTAACCACTCTCCCTCAACGGGATTTGGAAGAGACCATCGCCCAAACCCTAGCCCGGTAACAATTGTTGTTGAGCAAGCATGGCCCGTGCCCTAACTGAAGAAGTTTCATCACCAGAGGCAATTTCCTCAAGTCTACTCAAAACTTGCGACAGCCAATCCGTTTGAACAGCAGCACTAGCCAAAGCTTGCAAACCACCTACTGCTGCGTAGCGCACCACCCATTCGGGGTCTTGGGACGCTTGCAGCAGCGTTTGAGATGCGTTTTTTTGAGATTCGGGAATTTGTGCTGCGGGCATCAGTTCCCAACAAATGGTTCCCAAACCCCTAGCCGCCGCCCGCCGCACGCTCAAAGCAAAGTCATTCGCCGCTGCATCGAGCAAAATATTTAAACCTCTGGGGTCTCCAATGCCCGCCAAGGCTCTCACGGCCCAAGCCCTGGCTCCGTAATTGTAGCCGTCCAACTGTTCTAGGAGGGGAAGTACGGCAGGTTCTCCGACTTGAATCAGCCCGTCCACGGCGGCAACTGCTGCCCCTGGGTTGTTGTAGCCGAGCACTGTAATTAGGGTGGGAATTGCTTCTTTTGAGCCAGCGGCGGCCAGTGCTTTGACTGCGTTTAACAAGCCTTCGGCAGAATCTGCTTGTTCGACAGCTTGAATTAGTTCTAATGCCATTTACTTATAAACTGTACCGTGACCATTGTAATTGTAGGTTGGGTCGATCGCGCGATCGAACCTTTTGCAGTCTTGGTTAAAGAGTCGAATCCCTCAAAAACTCCACTCCATACCTGCGCTAGGATATCTTGCGCCGTGCATCCTCACCGCCTTGACGCTTCCTATAAGCCTTAGCCCAAGCATAGCGCTGCGGATTTTTTGTCAGCAGATATTCCACAACTTCCCGACGCTTCTCATCCTTAGCATTTTTGACGACCCGCTTGAGTTCGGAATCTATATCTTCTGATTCAGCACCGCGTTTAATTGCCTTGTTAAACCAATCATCGCCCTGTGAATATTGACCCCGCTCATAACAAATAGCTCCCATCAAAGTGTAAGGATGATGACTCTGAGGCTGATACTCAATAGCTTTGAGCGCGCACTTTTCAGCATCATCTAATTTACCAATATCTCGAAAAGCACCGCCCCTAGTTGTTAGCAAAGCTGACTTGAGCTTATTTTCTTTGATTTGGTCGAAGTCCAAATTTTCTGTCACCTTCAATGCACTGTTTGGTTCATCTGCCTTACGCCAATGACTGCTGGCGTTGGGCAAGTTCCATTTGTTTCCAGTGCGCTCATATTCCTGATCGTAGAAAAGCGCTTCAAGCCTGTGGTAGGCCATAGCAATCCTTCCATGACTAGCTAAAAGTTTTTGTTGTATTAACTGAACAACTAACACAGGATCTAGACGCTCTTCTCTCTCCAATTTTACCATGATTGCGTAAAACGGGTCGAAGGGGAAATCACTACCTATAATCCGATACTTGACCTTAAGAGCAGCAAATTCCTTTTCTTGGGCGAAAGTAATTACATCCTCACGTCCATTCTGTTTCAGCCAATCAATATCAGCCTCACTCAACAGATCTCCCGATTGGATTTTGGATTTCAGAGTAGCAGCATATTTGTCAATAGCAAAAGCAATTACATCCTCACGTCCATTCTGTTTCGCCCAATCAATATCAGCCTCACTCAACTGCTCTCCCGATTGAATCTTAGACTTCAGACTAGCAACATATTTGTTAATAGCAATAGTAATTGTCTCAGTCAGTTTACGCTTTTTCAGAAAGTTAACATCCTGCTCACCTAGCTGACTTTCTAAATCAATTTTTTTGAGAACTTTATAAAGATGGCTCGATCGTGATGAATCCTCAAATTCATTAGCTTTATACTTAACTTTCAGTTCGGCAAAGTGGCGTGTCTGTTCAATCTCCAAAACAATGCTAAGCGTTTCGCTAAGTTGATGCTCTTCCAGCCAGTTAAGTTCTGACTCGCTCAACTGCATATCTGCATCCAGGTTTTGCAGGATTTGATAGAGCGGACTACAGACAGATGTTTCTGGGTATTCACTAGCTTTGTACTTATCCTTGAGTTGGGCAAATTCAGCTTCCCGTCCAGCTTTTTGTTGCCAAAAAATTTCTAGAGTATCAATCAGGTGGTTGTTGAACAGCCAGTTAGCCTCTACATCACTTAATATTTGTTGTGTATCGAGTTTCTTGAGAATTTGATACAAGGGGCTATCAAGCGAACAATCTGGGTATTCAGTTGCTTGGTACTTAGCCTTTAGTGCAGCAAATCGCGCCATCTCTTCAACTATAGCAACTGTTTCAGTAAGCCCCTGTTCTTTAAGATATTTAACTTCTAAGTCAGTTAGCTGATTTTCTGAGTCAAGTTTCCAAAGGATAGGATACAAAGGATTAGATAGCGATAAATCGCGAGGTCTGGTTACTTTGAACTTAGACTTGAGTTTAGAAAATTTAGCATCTAGTTTGCTTCGTTCTTCAGCCTTATGTAGTGGCTCTTGCTCGATAGCTTTTATTGTTTCCAAAAGCTCATGCTCTTGTAACCACTTCAACTCAAATTTACTAATTTCAATTTCTAAATCAGCTTTTCGCAGAATGAGATACAGAAGACTTGAGGGAGATGAATCTTCATATTTTGTTGCTTGATACTTAGACTTCAGCGCTGCAAAATGTTGCACATGGACTTCAAAAGGATCGTTGCTCATAATGAATCCCCCGATTTATACTTCTAGCCGCTACACAACCATCTCCCAGCATTCCGCGATCGCCCGCAGTCAAAACCCAAACTTTTTAAACTGAGAACTAATCCAGATGATAATATTATTTTAACACGCTCGCTTTCACCAACAACGGCCACCAGCCTCAGTGTTTTCACTGAATTTTATAAAAATTAGTACCTAAACCATCGTTTCTTATTCATCAAATAATCGGTCATAGATTCACCCGGATCAAACCGATAAAATAGTTCTCAACTCCATCAAGTACAGGTATGCCGTAGGGACATATAGCAATCCTAAATCATTTGTATAGTTTCTTGTAGGGGCAATCCCCCCGTGGTTGCCCTTAGCTGCTGGGGTAGGCACGGGGGCACTACCCCTACAAATCTTCATTAATCATTTAGGATTGCTATAGCAGTGCTGTATCCTGAATATACGATAGATAATTGAAAATCACTAAAGCAATCCTATTTCAGTTGTGAACGAATTTTTTCACAGTAAACTATCCATTAAATTCATCACATGGATAGCTTCATCTGACAAAGATAGTGATGCTTGTTGTTGGAGATGATGCTCCAAAACTCCTTTTAGGGCAATCAATTTCATGCTATTTTCGGCTAAAGTTTCAGAGATAGCTTGAGCTCCGGGCAAATAGCCGATCGCCCCTAAGTCCATTAAAGCCGATCGTCTCAACTGCAAATTATCCCCATTCAAAGCAGTCACCAACCGTTCTCCGTAAACTGATTCCCCAGTTAACTGATACATCGCCCGCGCTGCCGCGTACTGCACCCGCTCGACAGAATGTTCTAAAAAAGGTTGAATTGCTGGTAGCGCTTCCTCAGCTTGCAGGGTTCCCAGAGCTTCAATTACTGAGTCATAAGGTTGCACTAAGTGGGATTTTCCTGGCACGCGCACGGCGGCTGGCACTCCCCCATCTAATAGTTTCATCAGTGCCCCAATCGCATCCCGATCGCCCAGCATTTCTAGAGCTTGAGCCGCCGCTTCCCGCACGTAATAATCCTCACATTCCAAGCACTGAATTAGTGCCGGCAATGCTTGTTTGTCACCCAATTTTCCCAGAGCTCGCGCTGCATTTCGCAATAGAGAATAATCGCCTATTTTTGTTTGTTCCGATTCTTCTTGCAAAGCAGCAATTAGAGCTGCAATCACTGTGGGTTCTTTAACTCGAAATCTGCCCACCCACCATGCGGCGTAATAGCGGAGGCTGTAATCTTGGGAGCGGAGATTGGCGATCGCCTGTTCTAACGTTAAAGACTCGCCGCTAGCTACATCCGCTGGCGGTGAGTCTGATTCATAATAATCCATAATTTTTGATTAATTTTATTCATAATTTTAGGCAAATATTGGGCGAATAGAATTCGCTTCTACACAGACAAAACCCGCCTGCGCGGGTTAGTTGCATTCTTAGTCTCGCGTGGCGCGGACGAAAGTTGGTGATTGTGGCGCTGATTGTGCGATCGGGCATTGTTATTGGTTATGGTAACTTAACAATAACCAATAACTAATGACTAATGACTAAATTGGAGTAATGCTGGCGATTTTCCCGCCCAAACGCTGAAATTTCTGCATTTGCGAGGACAAATCATCAACAGGTACGATAAACGCTTTGCTGCTGCGACGCACGTTAGGATATCCGCCCGTGCGAATGCCGGAAACTTCCACCCGGAAAAGTCGTCCTTCTTTGCCGTAAGCTGCCGCGCCGCCGAAACCGCTGCTGGGAGTTACGTTTTGTGCCGAAGGGCGATAAGCCCAACCTTCGCTGCCACCGGAGGGGCCAACTACTGCGGTAGCAGTGTTGCTACCAACTTCCACGGCTAGGCGAGAGTTATTGCCTTCTAGTTGAGCTGTATCGCTATTTGCGTAGCCCCGATACAAGCGGAACATCCTGGTAAAACCAACGGTTTTTTGTCCCCGCTGATTATCAAAACCACGGTAGTAAGGGACGATACTTTCGCCAAAGCTTTCTTGATATTCTACGGAATCGATGTAGGAATCAATATCAGCATCGTATCCTTTGTTTTCGTACAAATCTAAGTGATAAACTACTTCAGATTCGTCATAAATAGCGCGACCGAGCAGGTGTTTGTAGTTTAGTTCGATCGTCCGAGTTTGGAAGCTGCTGTAGAAAAACTTGGTTTTGTACAGTTCTGACTTAGCTACTGTGCGCACAAATTCTCGTACTGTTAAACTGCCGTCTTGCAGCAAAGATTCAGCACTTTTCAAGCGCTCGGATTTCATCAAATAATCGTTGCCTAACAACTGGCGGTAAGTAGCGCGAATTACCATTTCTACGTCATCTTTTGTGTAATTCGGACGCAATTCTACCTTCGGCGCATCGCTCAATGCTGATGTCCCCAGTCTGGACGCTGCTGTTGTAATAGCCACCAGAATTTCTCCTAAATGTATGAGTGTGAATTGAAAGCTTTGTGGTACTTGAGTGTTTTGCTACTTAGGCAAAAACTGTTATTTTTTAGTAAGTTGATTTTATAAAATGCACCAAACCATCTTTAATTGTCTGGTTTCTATAATCATCCATTCAACTTACTTTAATGCGACTTTTTCCGACTACCCAAGATTTGAGCGCGAGAACCACCCGAAACAGCGTTATGCAGCACTCAATCGAGACATTTTTAGTTCTCCCTTTTTGCTTTAAAAACTGAAAACTTTTTAAAATTGTTTGGAAAACTTGCCCTCCAATGGAGATGCCCGGAATTGTAAACAACCGCTAACACTCTAGCTAACAGCAGCTTACATTTCCGGGCATCACGCAAATCTAGCTCAGGGCGTTGATTGCGTAGTCTAGGTAGGAGGTAGCTTCAGTAGCAGCATCGCCACTCAAACCGTGGTTGGCTTTGATGTACTTGAGAGCTTCAACGTACCAGCTAGGGGACAATTCAAAAGTCCGGTTGATTTCGTCGATACCTGCAATCAGGTACTCATCCATTGGGCCTGTGCCGCCTGCAACCAAGCAGTAGGTGACCATACGCAGGTAGTAGCCGATGTCGCGAGCGCACTTTGCTTTACCTGTTGCGGTAGAAGCATAGTTAGGGCCTTGCATTTGTTGGGTGTACGGGAATTTGTTGTACACTGCTTGGGCTGCACCGTCGATCAAGCGCTGAGAGTTAGCTGTCAGAGCTTTTGCTGCTTCTAGGCCAGCAGCAGCTTGGCGGAAGCGGCCGAAGGCGACTTGAAGTTCGGTGCTGCTGAGGAAACGGCCTTGAGAATCGGCTGCTGTTACTGCTTCGGTCAACGGGGTTTTCATTGTCCTGTTTTCTCCTTAATTAATGTTGTGTTGTTTTGGTACAGAATATTTGTAAAAATGCGATGGTTCGCTTTTTTTACACTCAATTAATCGTCGCTGAGCTATTTTTAGCCGACTGCACTAGCTGCACGGTCGAAGTAGCCACCGATTTCCGACATCAGCGAGTTGCAATCGCCACGAGTAACACCGTTGGGGTCGTTAGCAATCGCGATCGCGGCTTCCTTCATTTTTTGGACGCCTGCTGCTACTGAAGCACCAGGAGTGCCCAATGCCAGGTAGGTTTCCCGCAAGCCGTTCAAGCAACGGTCATCAAGAACGCTGGCATCACCTGCGAAAGTTGCATAGGTGACATAGCGCAAGATGATTTCCATGTCGCGCAAGCAAGCTGCCATGCGACGGCTGGTGTAAGCGTTGCCGCCTGGGGCGATCAATTGAGGTTGCTCAGCAAACAAAGAGCGAGCTGCATTGGCAACGATGGTGGAAGCGTTGCTGGTGATGCGGTTAACTGCATCAATGCGCTTGTTGCTCTCTGCAACCATGCTGCTTAGGGCATCTAGTTGACCTGCTGCCAAGAATTCGCCACGAGCGTCAGCTTGGGAAACTACTTTTGTAAATGCGTCTAACATGAAACAACTCTCCTACTTGAGTTAATTGAGTTTGGTTGCGGTATAAAACCGTTAAGTTAAATTTGTTCAGGCCGATCGCCTGTAAGGGTTGAGGGTTGACACCAGCTAATTAGCTGAGCGGCTCGATCTCTCCCTTTCCGCTACCTGTACCATTGTTACATTGCAACGGACGTTTAAGAAACCTTAGAATATTTTACATCTTTTATGAGATGCGACAAACCTTGTTAAACAGTGTTTTTGTTAACTTTAGCCTGCCCCTTCAACCCTCTCCTACTCTTTATACAATGCTGACGAGTGTTTGTTTATTACAAATTATTACAGGAATTTATCTGTTAACAGAGGGTGAGACTGGGAGGCTAATGTGGTAATGGTTAGAGCCTTGCGATCGCCTCCGATGGGCAGAATTTGCTGGTAGGTTTTGCCAAATCCCCACGGTCTTCGGAGGAGCCCACCTTCCTGATGTCTGAGGTTTGAGCCTATTGTTAAAAAAAGTTAAGATAATTAAACTTTTGCGAAAAGAAGGTTGGGGAAGCAAAAAAACAGCGACACATTCAACCCGATCGCCAGTTAGCGGTAGCGAAGCGATCTGCTGGAAGGAAATCCCTCCAATGAAGATCGCTCGATCGCCTTGTACCCGATCCGGTTGTAGCTCAGATTCCGGGATGTGTTCCTCAGATGGCGATGGTTTCAAGTCCCAACTGTTCATCAACCCCTAACGGACGATCTCAATTCCGGTTGTATCGGAATGATTAAACCTTACTAGGACACTCTTCTCCTCTCCCTATCCCCCATCTTGGAATAGAGTTTGTTTGCCGACGGAAATTCCTGATTTTTGGTAAGTTTGGTAAGGTGGATTAGTGCTATCAGCGGTAGGACTTTTACCAGCTATACAGACAGAGCCAGAGAGAGGTTTCTAGCTTTCTCCTTCCTCTTAACTCTTCCCCATGCCCGATCGCCGCATCCACTGGCTGTAGCTGTAGGGTCACAGCCACCTTTATGCCCCATGCTCGATGGTAATTTATGTCTTCAAATCCTCCGTCTTCTTGGCACACCGTAGCAATCGACACAACCCTGAAACAGCTCAGTAGCAACAAAGACACTGGCTTAAGGGCTCAACAGGTATCAGAACGACTACAGCAATACGGCCACAACGAACTAGAAGAAACAGCAGGCCGCAGCCCTTGGTCGATTTTTGTCGATCAATTCACCAACATCATGTTGTTGATGCTGATGGCGGTAGCCATAATTTCCGGTTTTTTAGATATCAAATCCAACAATTTTCCCAAAGATGCGATCGCCATTTTTGCGATCGTCATCCTCAACGGCATTCTCGGCTATCTTCAAGAAAGCAGAGCCGAAAAAGCCCTCGCAGCCCTCAAAAACCTTTCATCCCCCCTAGTCAGAGTGGTGCGAGACGGCAAAACTTCAGAAATAGCAGCTAAAGAAGTCGTACCTGGAGACATCATGCTCCTGGAAGCCGGAGTGAAAATAGCCGCAGACGCCCGATTGATCGAAGCATCCAACCTGCAAGTCAGAGAATCTGCATTAACAGGAGAAGCCTTAGCAGTCACCAAAGAAGCGGATCTGGAACTTGCAGAAAATGCTTCCTTGGGCGATCGCCTGAACTTGATTTTTCAGGGCACCGAAGTTGTACAAGGACGCGCCAAGGCGATCGTCACCAACACCGGAATGCAAACTGAACTAGGCAAAATCGCCACCATGCTTGCCTCCGTAGAAACCGAACCAACTCCCCTGCAACAGCGGATGAGCCAGTTGGCGAATGTTCTAGTCTCCGGTGCGATGATCCTAGTCCTGATCGTCGTCATCGGCGGCATGATTACCTTCCAAAATGGCAGCCTTGGGTTCGATACCAGGAAATTTGAAGAACTCTTAGAAGTATCTCTGAGTATGGCTGTAGCCGTTGTCCCCGAAGGACTCGCAGCAGTTGTCACAGTCACTTTAGCCCTGGGAACCAAGCGGATGGTGAAGCGGCAGGCCCTGATTCGCAAACTACCAGCCGTAGAAACCTTGGGTTCAGTGACTACTATCTGTTCCGACAAAACCGGTACCCTGACCCAAAATAAAATGGTAGTTCAGCGAGTACACACAGGCAATTCTGATGTCGGCATCGACGGATCGGGTTATAACCCGATCGGCATTTTTACCGATCGCCAAAAATCGGCCCAAATTGATAACTTAGAAGCATATCCAGAACTCGAAGCCTTATTAATAGCCTGTGCAGTTTGCAACGACGCATTTTTGCAGCACCAACAGCAAGAATGGACAATTTTGGGAGATCCCACCGAGGGAGCCCTGCTATCTTTTGCGGCCAAAGCAGGCATATATAAGGATATGCAGTCTCAATTACTGCCACGGACGGCAGAATTTCCGTTTTCTTCCGAACGCAAGCGGATGAGCGTAATTTGCCAACTACCAGGGCGATCGCACAATTGCGGATTTCCCAAACCCGAAGGAGAAGAACCCAATTATTTAATGTTGACCAAAGGTTCTCCAGAGTTGACTTTGGAGCGCTGTCAGGGAATGATTGTGGGCGATCGAATTCAACCCATAACACAGTCCATGCGCGATCGCATTCTTGCCGAAAACAATGATATGGCAAGTAGCGGTTTGCGAGTCCTCGGCTTTGCTTACAAACTATGGGAAAACTTACCACCATCAGGTTCCGAAGAAACCAGCGAACAAGACATGATTTGGTTGGGGTTGGTGAGTATGCTAGATGCACCGCGCCCGGAAGTACGAGAAGCTGTGGTGAAATGTCGGGATGCAGGGATTCGCGTGGTGATGATTACCGGGGATCACCAACTGACTGCTAAGGCGATCGCCCAGGATTTGGGAATTGCCAGTGTAGGCGATCGAGTCCTCACCGGTCAAGAATTAGAAAAACTCAGCCCTGAACAACTCAAACAGCAAGTAGAGCAAGTTAGCGTTTACGCCCGCGTCTCCCCGGAGCACAAATTACGAATAGTCCAAGCCTTGCAAAGTTGGGGCAAATTTGTCGCCATGACAGGTGACGGCGTTAACGATGCACCTGCTTTAAAACAAGCCGATATCGGCATCGCCATGGGCATTACCGGCACCGACGTCAGCAAAGAAGCTAGCGATATGGTGCTGCTAGATGACAACTTTGCCACTATAGTCGCGGCCGCTGAAGAAGGAAGAGTAGTTTATACTAATATTCGCCGTTTTATTAAGTACATTTTGGGCAGTAATATTGGCGAAGTTTTGACCATCGCCGCCGCCCCTTTAATGGGTTTAGGAGGAGTACCGCTGACCCCCCTACAAATTTTGTGGATGAACTTAGTTACTGACGGAGTTCCAGCGTTAGCTTTAGCGGTAGAACCAGCCGAACCGAATGTGATGAAGAAGCCTCCCTTTAGTCCGCGAGAAAGTATTTTTGCGCGGGGTTTGGGTTCTTACATGATTCGGATCGGCATTATTTTTGCAATTTTGACCATAACCATGATGTCCTGGGCTTACGGATACACTCATGCGGCCAACTATCAGGGCGATCGAGAAGCTTGGAAAACGATGGTATTCACCACTCTCTGTCTAGCACAAATGGGTCACGCGATCGCCTGTCGTTCCCAAACTCAGCTAACTATTGAATTAAATCCCTTCACCAATATCTTTGTGTGGGGTGCGGTGATAGTTACAACTTTTATGCAATTGCTACTAATTTACGTTCCCCCACTCAGAGCATTTTTTGGAACTCACTATTTGAGCTTATTTGAATTAATGGTTTGCTTCGGTTTCAGCGCCCTAATGTTTGTCTGGATTGAAATGGAAAAACTATTTATCCGCTTCTACAAACCCAGCAAATAATCAAAAGTAGATTAATCCCTCTCCTCTCTTCCTTCGCGTCCTTCGCGCCTTCGCGGTTAAATCATTCCGATACAACCGGAATTGATATTATCATGTATCTCAAAAATATCCACCTTAGACAATTTCGCAATTACCTAGACCAAAAAGTAGTATTTGATGCTCCAAAAACTATTTTAGTCGGCAATAACGCTCAGGGAAAATCGAATTTATTAGAAGCAGTAGAATTGCTTTCGACATTAAAAAGTCATAGGGCGACGCGCGATCGCGATTTAATCCTCGACTCCAAACCCATGGGGCAAATAGATGCCACCCTGGAGCGTCAAACCGGCTCGATAGAATTAGCATTAACTATGCGCTCTCAGGCGCGCCGTGTATGCAAAATCAACAGTGAACCTCTGCGCCGTCATTTGGATTTTTTGAGCGTCTTAAATGTCGTGCAATTTTCTTGTTTAGATTTGGACTTAGTGCGCGGTGCCCCGGAAATAAGGCGACATTGGATCGATCGCCTCGTAATCCAATTAGAACCAATTTACGCTCATATTTTGCAGCAATATAACCAAATTTTGCGCCAACGCAACGCTCTATTAAAAAGCTCCAAGGAAATTAGAAAAACCGATGTTTCCGAAACTATTGACAAAATGCAATTTATGGGAAACGAAACTCCCGAAGCACAAAATAGAGAACAATTCCCAATTTTTTCCCCCCTTCTGGGTGAGGGGGGGGTTGCCCAATCCCCCATTCCCAATACAGAATTAGCATTGTGGGATGCACAATTAGCAACGGCGGGTGCTCGTGTGATCCGTAGGCGCGATCGCATTTTAGATCGATTGATACCCTTAGCTCGCAATTGGCACTCTTCCATTAGCGGTTCTACAGAACTTTTGGATGTGAAGTACGCTGCTAATATTGAAGTAGGGCAAGAATTCATCGCTAAAGACAATCTTGAAGGAGTGCGGCAAGCATTTTTAGATAAAATTCAACAAAGGGCGATCGCCGAAAAATTTCAAGGTACTACTTTAGTCGGTCCCCACCGTGATGATATTACATTTACCATTAACAATACACCTGCTCGTCAATACGGCTCTCAAGGTCAGCAACGAACTCTGGTATTAGCCTTAAAATTAGCCGAATTGCAGCTTATTGAAGAAGTCGTTGGCGAACCACCTTTGCTGTTGCTAGACGACGTACTTGCAGAACTCGATCTCAACCGCCAAAATCAACTTTTAGAAACCATTCAAGAACGATTTCAAACTCTAATTACTACTACCCATTTAGGCGCTTTTGACTCTCAATGGCTGCAACAAACTCAAATTCTGACCGTTGTTGCAGGACAAATCAATCAATTTTAGATAGGGAATTTTGAGTTTGAGATTGACAAAATATATATTTCATGGTATGGACATATTTTTGGGTAAATTGACATGGGTATCCTGATTCGAGATAGGATAAAGGTTAATATTCGATCGCAAATTTGGCTGCCATTTCTTTCAACCCTTATGAAGCATTACATTTCCCGTCTGTTAGCCCTAGTATTAGTTGTTGTCATAGGCATCAGTGGCTGTACCAATGTTCCAGCCACTCTCAGCGGAGACTACCGCCAAGACACATTAGACTTAGTAACCAGCTTGAGAACATCGCTGACTTTACCAGAGGGTACGCCGGAAAAAGCAGCAGCTCAAGCAGATTCTCGCACAAAAATCAATGACTTTGCTGCTGCTTACCGTCGCGATCCCGCTCTTACCAAGCTTTCATCTTTCACAACAATGCGAACAGCTTTAAACTCTTTGGCCGGACATTACAGTTCCTATCCAAATCGTCCCGTTCCTGAAAAGTTGAAAAAGCGTCTTGAAGCAGAATTTCAGCAGGTAGAAATGGCTCTCAAAAGAGGAGCTTAATTCTTATATTTTGAGAGTTGAACGAGAAAGTTATTATGACTTTCTCTCGAAACCCGGTTATTTTAAACAACCGGGTTTCTGATATTGATACTTTGATTGGCCATCAATTCTGTTAAAATTATCCTATGACAGAACCCCATCAAAACTGGCAAACTCAGCCCTCAACTCAAGTCCCAGCTTGGCTAATCCAAGCTGTCAACAAACACGCACCGGAACTCCCCGGAAACTATGCCGCAGCACTCCTCTGGTATCGAGGAATTAAAAAGCCAGAACAAATACCCGGATTCTTAAATCCCCAACTTTACCAGCCAGCAAGTCCCTGGGAATTTGGGCAAGAAATGAACTGGGCAATAGACAGAATCCATCAAGCAAAAAACAACACTGAAAAAGTAGCAATTTGGGGAGACTTCGATGCCGATGGTATCACCTCAACCTCTGTACTCTGGGATGGACTTGGCAAAATATTTTCCCAAAATGACAAATTAATTTATTATATTCCAAATCGTTTAACAGAATCTCACGGTCTCAATATTCCCGGCATAGAAGCCTTAAAAACATCGGGAATTAGCCTAATTATTACCTGCGATACCGGTAGTACAAATATCGCGGAAATCAAATATGCCACAAGTTTAGGCATAGATATAATTATTACAGATCATCACACCCTCCCCGACGATCGCCCTGACGCAGTAGCCATTATCAATCCCCGATACCTCCCCTCAAATCATCAACTTTTTCACCTATCCGGTGTCGCCGTCGCCTACAAATTAATCGAAGCACTATATCAAACATTGCCCGATATTCCCCAGCTTGCTTTAACTGACTTATTAGAATTAGTAGCCATCGGATTAATCGCCGATTTAGTCCAACTCACAGGAGACAGTCGCTACCTAGCTCAACTGGGCATACAACAACTACAAAAACAACTCAAAAATCCCACTCGGCCAGGGGTTGCAAAATTACTACAATTGTGCAACAAAAATGGCGATCGCCCCACAGACATTTCCTTCGGACTAGGCCCCCGCATCAACGCCGTCAGCCGCATCCAAGGCGATGCCAGTTTCTGCGTAGAACTCCTCACCAGCCGCGACAAAAAACGCTGCGAAGAACTAGCACTCTTAACCGAAATAGCCAACTCCAGGCGCAAATCTTTACAAACATCTGTAGCCAAAGATGCAGCCCAAAAATTAGCCAAACTCGACCTGTCCACCACCAGCGTCATCGTCCTCTCTGACCCCCAATGGGCCCTAGGAGTATTAGGATTGGTAGCCGGACAAATCGCCCAAGAATACGGCCGCCCCGTAATTTTATTCAGCACTGAAACCACAGCAGAAATCAACGAAACTCTGCCAGAAACAGAATCAATCCAATCTTTAGACTCACAAATACCCACAGTCCCCCAATCCCAAATCGCCAGAGGTTCTGCCCGTTCCACCAATCAAATCGACCTTTACCAATTAGTCAAAGACCAAGCACATTTATTAGATAGATTTGGCGGTCATCCCTTCGCCGCTGGATTGAGTCTGCCCGTGGAAAATATCCCCCTATTTACCGATGCTGTAAACCAGCAACTACGGCAAAAATACAGCATAGAAAGTTTGACAGCATCTCCAGTCCAAGCAGACCTCACAATTACTGTTGCTGAGTTAGGAAAAAACCTGTTTCAAGAATTAAAATTACTAGAACCCTGTGGTATGGGCAATCCCGCACCCAAATTGCTGATTCTTAACTGCTGGTTTGACAATGTTTGGAATAAAAATATCAAAGATTGGAAAGGACAAGAAATTAAATATATCAAAACCAGATTTAAAATTTGGGATGAATCTGTCAATACAGGATTCCCCGGTATTTGGTGGGGACACTACCGAGACGAAATTCCTGAAGGCCGATGCGATGCTATAGTGGAACTAGACTTCAATACTTATGAAGAACAATATGAAGTGCGACTGATAGCATTGCGTTCTCGCCAGGAATCAAACCCCATCCAGCCGACCCATCAAATAGATTGGATATTAGACTGGCGGAGTGGAAATCTAGAGGCAGAATTATTAGCAGCCAGCAAAAAATTAGCCTCTCCCATATCAGCAGCAAATCGAGTTGATTCCTCCGAAATATTCGATCGACCAAACTGCCTCATCCTCCAAAAATGCCCCACAAGTTGGGATGAAATGCGGATTTGGTTGAGAAAAGCACAGCACAAGCAACAAAAACTGGCGATCGCCTACAGCTTACCCCCAGCAGTCCCCCCTGAGCAAATCTGGCAACAACTAATCGGTATCGCCAAATATCTCAGCCGCACCCAAAAACCAGTCACCAGACAGCAACTAGGCCACAAACTCGGAATCAGCGACACATCCCTGCAATTGGGGTTCAAAACCTTAACCCATCTTGGTTTCAAAGTCAATTATCGCGATCGAGCCTTTTACATCACCAGACAAGCAGAAACGGAAAACAGAGGAAATAACATCTCCAAATCCTTATTAGCTAGCCAATCCACCCAATTTTCCACTTCTAATTCTCGACAACTAGCCCACTGGACAGCAAAATTCCTAGCAGCAGTCTCCGAAGAACAATTCCGGCGCCAATATTTCTGTCAAGTACCCCTGTCCACCATTCAATCCATCGCCAGAGAGACTTTTTTCCAAGAAGATTCCCCAGCAATTCCTTTCTAACTCAACCAAAAACCAAATTCTCAGGAACAGCATCTCTGACATCTCGATTCCCAGAAATATCTTCGTTCTCAATTCATGCCGATAAAATAGGTCATAGGACAATGGGAGTTATCCGTTGCAACTCTTGCCCAAAACTCAGAAGAACCCAAAACTCCCTCCCTCTCAAATTCGATCGCACATCTTCAAATTTTTAACCCCTATGCTCCTCTGTCCCCGCTGCCAGTTTGAAAATCCCAATCAAAACAAGTTTTGTCAACAATGCGGAAATTCCCTAACTTACAAATCTTGTCCCCAATGCGGCGTCCAAGTCGCTGTGAGCGCCAAAGAATGTCAGAATTGTGGCACCGCAACAGGTCAAGTGTGGCAAGCAATTATTTGCGGTCGATCGAATTTGCCAGCAGTCGAGACAGAGGAACAGCCACCACAACCAGACACTGTGCCCCAAAGCACCCCCATCGCCAACTCCGTTGAACCCCCAACAGACGCAACTCCAACAGAAATCATCACCCCAGCCCAAGACCCAGCATTAGTCCCAGCAGCAGTTGAATCACCAATCGATGCTGTAGTCGGCGTGAGTGCGATCGTCCCCGAATCCTTTCAAACAGACCAAAAAAGCACTAATGCACCACTAGACAGCCAAATAACCCCATCCCAAAGCAATTTGGACACCACCACAGACCCTGAAGCCCACCAGGAATCCACAGAAAATCCCGATCGCCCAACCATCGCCAACATCCCCCCCCAAGCATCCGAAGTCCCCACTTCCAACCCCCAAAACTTAATCCCTTCCCAGCCAGCCGGAGCCTATCTCGACAACCAGCAGCGCTACCAACTCTTAGAAACCCTACCACCAATAAAACCCTCAGACACAGTAGCCGTAACAGTTTTAGACTGTCAGCCACTGCAAATGTCACCCCTCAAAGCCCTCCTAGCAGCCAATTCTGCCACCGTCGCCAAACGAGCATCCCCCTACAGAGGAGCCCTAGAAGCCAGAGCCAACTTCACCGACTCCGCCCTAGAAAACCTGTGCCAAGGCATAGCCGAACCTTATCTAGCTCTCCGATGGCAATTCTCCCAAAACCTGCCAGTCATTCACGATAGCTGGCTAGAAAACCAACAAGCAGTGCTGCTGTTAGAAGACTGCTCCCAGTGGCCACCCCTGATAGAACGCTGGAGTCAACCCGAAACCTCCACCCAACAAATTCTGTACTGGCTCCACGAAATGACAGAACTGTGGGCAGCCCTAGAACCCTGGCGCTGTCGCCAAAGTTTGTTGGAACTGACAAATTTGCGAGTCAACCCCGACTCTTCCTTTGCATTAGCCTCTTTGCGGGTGCAACGTCTCTATCCCGAACCCCCCGACTCCAACCTGCAACTGCTAGATTTGGGGCAATTGTGGCAGACCATATTTAACCAGTCCGATCGCACCCAGTTTGGCGCCTTGCTCGAACTCCTGCAAGAAATGTACAGGGGCGAAATTCATACCATAGACGAATTGCGATCGCGCCTAGAGACCGTCCCCCTAGAACTCCAACCCGCACCAGCAAAAACTTCCACTCCGACACGCTTCCAATTTGGCAAACCCGACGAACCCAGTCCCGACCCAGGGGAAGTCTTAACCCAGCCGATGCCAGTGCAGATTTACAGCTTGGAAGACGCAGGTATCACCGATGTCGGACTCCAGCGCGCCCACAACGAAGACTTCTTCAGCATCTGGACTCAAATCAACAAGCTCGAAACATCCTTCGGTAGAACCTTCCAAAGCAAAGGACTGTACATTCTCTGTGACGGCATGGGCGGACACGACAGCGGCGAAGTCGCCAGTCAACTAGCCGCCGAAACCCTCAGAGAATTCTTTCAAACCAGTTGGGAAAATCAACTCCCTTCCGCAGAAACTATCCGCAAGGGCATTTTATTAGCCAACAAAGCCATCTTTGAAATCAACCAAAAGGAAAGCCGTTCCGGCAGTGGTCGCATGGGTACAACTCTAGTCACAGTCTTAGTTCAAGACACCCAAGTGGCCTTTGCCCATGTAGGCGACAGCCGCCTCTACCAACTCCGAAAAGGACAAACCCTAGAAAAACTTACCTCAGACCATGAAGTAGGCCAGCGCGAGATTAAGCGCGGGGTTGACCCCGAAACAGCCTATTCTCGCCCCGATGCCTATCAACTAACTCAAGCGATCGGTCCACGAGACAGTAATTTTCTCAAGCCTGATGTCCAGTTTTTAGAATTGTCAGAAGATACTTTATTGATTTTGGCTTCTGACGGTCTGACAGACAATAATGTGTTGGAAACCCATTGGCAGACCTGTCTCGAACCACTCTTGGACTCACAAGCTAATTTAGACCAAGGAGTAGCTAAATTAATAGAACTAGGCAACAAACACAATGGTCATGACAATATCACAGCCATTGTGATTCGCGCCCTAGTCGGGCCATCCCGATTTTAGACTTTGGAGGCTGCCAACTTTTTCTTGGCCGCTCCCAAGCCAGCGGCCGCCAGACCTAAACCTGCAACAGTCGCAGGTTCGGGAACAGCCTCTGAATTTTCATGGCAGGGCTGGATTTCCTCTACTATCAAATATCCAGTGTTGACGGATTTTCCATTGGATTGTCCCCCACCCGATTGCATCCAACTAATCCTCCCTCCGCCAGCACCGAAACCTTCGCCAAATATTCCCAAAGCTGGCAGAATGCGATAATTACCAAAAGCCCATTGACTTGCTAATTGAGCTATAACTCCACTGCCTATGACCTTAGCATCAAACACAAACCGTGTTTTCACCGGATCGAAGGGCGCCCACAGCAAAGGAGAAAGTAGTTGACCCCTGTCTCCTGAACTCGCTTTAGACAAATTCCAGGATTGCCCCCATACCGTTGCCGAAAAGCTTGTGAGCGCGAACCATTGATTGCTCGCTTTTATTTCTAGGGGCGGCATTGAGAAGCTAGATAAAATAGTGTCTTGATAAGGAGTCGAGCCATCATAGCTGAAGGAGCCTTCACCTACTAGAGAGTTACTCGAATCAAAAAAACTTAAACTAAAATTAAGTGAGGCCGCCTGTGCTGAGTTGACCCCAGTCAAGGCAAATCCCAGAACAGTACCTGTCACAGCTACAGTAAATTTACGTAAAATATTAGTCATTGTTCACCTAATTTTGTATTGTCAAGTATTGGATCGAGGAGTTTTGTTTTTGAACTTCCTCTGCTAAAGTAGGTCAATTAAAAATACCAAATACCCCAATTGCCCACTTCTTATAAGCGATCGACAATCCCCGATCGGCATTTGTTACCTTTAACCCCGTGGACTTAGCGCTCCGTAATTTTACACATGAATACCCACCAGAAACATCTCCAATAATCATGTTTATCAAATCTTTAATAAAAATTACGCTATTATGAAGATTTAATCAAACTTCTGGCTACAACTCCTAGGAAAATCAGCGCATCTGTTGTTAGTTGTTTCTGATTCAAAACCAAAAATTCCCCCTTGAATCTTACCAAATTTAATTATGTTTAATTTTTAGTTATTAATCCTTAAAATTTCCTTACTTAATTCCCTATACTCTCAACCTGTAAATTATCTTTTGCCCGCCACTGCCAAACAACGGATCTCAACCACATCAATTGAAAATGCTGCTGACCCTTTTAGATCCAGAACAAAATACCCCTCTGCAACAGTGGAGTTTTGAAAGCGAATCCATTGTTCGCATCGGCCGTTCTCCTGAAAATCACGTTGTGATCCCCAATGCTCTAGTCTCCCGGCAGCACCTGGAATTGCAAAGAATTAAAAGTGGTGCGTCTAGTCAGTGGTATTTAGTCAATTCTGGGACTAATGGGACTTTTGTTAACGGTATGCTCTTATCTCAGGGATGGATATCCGACGGTGCTTTAATCCAATTGGCGCGAGGTGGCCCACTGCTACATTTCCAAGTCACCACCATTGCTTGTGGTGGCAAAATCGAAACCATGCCTCCCATTGCTCGTCCCTCTCCCCTATGCACCCACGCGGGAAACCCCCCTGGTAATTTATTCTGCATCCACTGTGGCGAACCGATTAAAGTCGAGCGCACGGTGCGAAACTACCAAGTGCTACGAACTTTGGGTCAAGGCGGTATGGGAACAACCACCTTAGCTTGGGATCGAGACAAAGCAAAAGCTCAACAACCAGGAAGTTCCCCCGCAGCTTCTTTGGTAGTTCTCAAGGAAATGAATGCTGACATGGCTCAAATCGCCAAAGCTCAAGAACTTTTTGAACGGGAAGCTAAGACCCTCAAATCTCTCCATCATCCCGGAATTCCTCAGTTTTTTGACTTTTTTGTCGAAGGGGGCAAAAAATACTTGGTGATGGAAATGCTCCACGGCGAGGATTTAGAAAAACGCATCTATAACCGCGGCCCTGTTACTCCGCAGCAGGCTATAGAGTGGATGATTCAAAGCTGTGAAGTTTTGGAATACATTCACTCTCAAAAACCTCCCATCGTCCACCGGGATATTAAACCTGCTAATTTGCTAGTCCGACATCGAGACAATGGCATTTCAGTGCTCGATTTTGGCGCTGTTAAAGAAATTGGCACTCCTCCGGGTACTCGCATCGGCGTTGAAGGTTACACAGCGCCTGAACAAGACCGGGGACAGCCTCTTCCTCAGTCGGATTTATATGCTATTGGCCCTACTTTGATTTTTTTGCTCACCGCCAACGGCCCGCAAAAGTATTACGGCAAGATAGCTGGAGGTTATGGTTTTAAGCTCGAAAATATTCCCACTATTACCCCAAAATTGCGAGAAATTATCTTAAAAACCACCGCAGCTAAACCAGGGGACAGGTTTCAAACTGCTAAACAATTAGCTCAAGCTTTAGCAGCTTGCCTTTGAAGGCAGGCAGAAGTTATATCATTTCCGGTTACACCGTCAGGTGATGTTGACAGTTGACGGTTGACAGTTGACGGTTGACGGTTGACAGTGAACAGTGAACAGTGAACAGTGAGCTCGAATTTACTATTCCGATGCTAACGGATTTGATATTAGAACCTGTATTTTTTGTTCATGATTTCTTTAAGTCAGCAAAAGTCGCTCAAAAAAACCTTTATTTAGTATCAGCTCTGAGGATGTTTGGAAACCCCCTATTTCTAAACACCCTAGTCTTTCTTGTCGTTGCTCTTATTCTTCGTCCCAAGCTTCTACAGCTAACAACTCGCTCACGGGGTCTTGCATGGAAAAGTCAAACTCTGTGAGTTGCTGCTTCCAGTAGGGCCATTCGTCGCCGTATAGCAGAGCAATCTTCCAAATGCTGTCTGTCGGCTTGATGATGTCAGACGTGACGAGAGATTGCACCTGACGCTGGAACTTAACCATCGGCTGTATAACCTGCTGGTTCATAATACCTCTTGAATTGTTTAAATCTTGTTTGTAATTACAACTTCCCGGCTCTCACTATTTGTCGCAGTTTCGCCAAGAACAGTTTCACCAAGATACGTGTAGATTTTTTTCGGGAAGCTACATCTTCAACTTATATCTTAACATCGTTGGTTTTGACAAGGGGCTATAAGCAAGACTTAATAGTCAAGACTGACTCTAAAGAATTAATCATCTTTTAAGAGCCACCGCTATCTGCTGTTGATTAGCGACTGGTTATGGGTGGCCTTGACTATTTCTAGCTTTTTATAGGTGCGATGACTGCCGCAGTCGTGTTTTTGACAAGATTTGGCAAATTCCCGCAACTAGAGCTAGATGCTACAGCGAAATGTCTTCTCCCCGCGATGTGAACTGCACTTGTTTCACGTTCCACATTGGGTTAGCGATTAGAGTTTGGCGCAAACTGCCGAAGATAGCTAGTTGTTCGCAGGTTGACATGGAAGTCAGAGTACGTTTGGAGTCGGGGGAGACTCTCAAATCTATTATAGCCTTGCCACTGCTTCGATCGACACTTACCCGATAAGCAAAGTTCAAGTCACCGCCATATTGTCTTTCCAGAATCTTAGAGACTGCTGCCAACAGCGAGTTTTCAGCAGGGAGTGAAATTGGCTGGGGCATCAGTGTTTTGCACTCAGAGTCTGGTTCGTAGACTGTAACTGTGACTATCTTTGCAGTGTCTGATAGCTGCATCCCTGGAGTCGCAGACAGAAGCGAAGGTGTTTGGCTGGCTGCTGCTGACTCGACTTTGAGCGAGATTGCCATAGGTACACTGTTAGCGTGTAATTTGTGAGATTGGATGTGGTTAGGGGGCAGCATACTACAGCTATACAAACCCATTATAACTGTACTGGCGGCAAAGGTTGTCAAAATTTGTTGGATACTGTTCATCAAAAAAATGGGTCTGAAACCCCGTCCTAAAAGGACGGCTTTACATGAATTTTTGTTAATATCTACCATTTCACACAAGACGTGCTAGTATGTGAAGCGTACTTAAGGTCAGCATGACACTAAAAGCCTTCAGCTATCGATTCTACCCAACGCCGGAACAAGAAATTTTGTTGCGACGTACTTTGGGTTGTGTTCGTTTGGTCTACAACCGTGCTTTAGCCACAAGAACGGAAGCTTGGTACGCAGAACAGAAACGGGTAGGCTATGCTGAGACTTCTTCAATGTTAACTGAATGGAAGAAAACCGAAGAACTAGATTTTCTGAACAAAGTTAGCTGTGTGCCATTACAGCAATGCTTGAGACATTTACAAACGGCTTATACCAACTTTTTTGATGGGCGGGCAAAATATCCTAACTTCAAAAAGAAACGCAATGGTGGTAGTGCAGAATTTACCCGCGCATTTAAGTTCAGAGATGGACAAGTCTACCTAGCAAAAAGCACACAAGCGTTACCAATTCGCTGGAGCCGGACACTACCTGATGGTGCCATACCATCAACCTTAAGCGTGAAGCTTGCACCATCAGGTAGGTGGTCGGTTTCTCTGCTGGTAGATGTTGAAATTGAAACACTACCCAAAACAGATAATCAAGTCGGCATCGACCTGGGAGTTACAAGCTTGCTCACTCTAAGCACTGGCGAAAAGATTGCCAATCCCAAAGGATTCAAGGCAAAGTATCGTGAGTCTTAGGAATCCCCGTGCGTTTACGCCGGGGTGGATGTCAAGATTATCACTAAATCTCGATCGAACATTCTGGGCGGCTGTACACAAATCCGCATTCAGGAGTCTTTTAAGAAAGTGGCGGGGGAACTCCGTCACTCAAAACAGCCTTTGCAAAAAAGGAAAAAGAAGCCTGCGGTCTAACTGTACTCAGTTGACGGTCAGGTTTGTTCACTTGAAACTTGCTACTCTCGACTTAACTCTATGACTTGGACTCGGCGCCACATTCTCACTCTGGCTGATTTTACTTCCGACGAATACGATACAGTGCTGCAAACGGCGGCGAGTTTTCGGGAGGTACTAGGCCGCCGCACCAAGAAAGTGCCAGCTTTGCAGGGTCAAGTCGTGGCGAACTTGTTTTTTGAGCCTTCTACCCGGACTCGCAATAGTTTTGAGTTGGCTGCAAAGCGACTTTCTGCCGATACCCTCAATTTTACCCCCGGTAGTTCTTCTCTGACCAAGGGAGAGACGATTCTCGATACGGCGAAGACTTATCTGGCGATGGGGACGGATGTGATGGTAGTCCGCCACGGACAGGCGGGAGTGCCTAGCACCATTGCCTCGGAAATGGATCGATTGGGTTCGAGAGTCAGTGTTCTCAATGCTGGAGATGGTCAGCACGAACACCCCTCCCAAGGTTTGTTAGACCTCTTTACTATCTGTTCTGTTTTAGATCCCGAACGTCCGAGACTGAAACTTTTAGCAGGCAAAAAAATTGCTGTGGTTGGGGATATTTTGCATTCGCGGGTAGCCCGGTCTAATATCTGGAGTTTAACGGCTTCCGGGGCTCAAGTTCACCTCGCCGGACCGCCTACTTTGCTGCCACTTTTGTTTGGTGAGTGCGGCCAAGGTAGGGAAGGCAAGTTATATTTGCACTGGCATCTCGAACCTGCTTTGGCCGATGCTGATTTTGTGATGACTTTGCGCCTGCAAAAGGAACGGATGAGCCAGAATTTGCTACCGAGTTTACGAGAGTATCATTCTCTGTATGGGATTACGCGCGATCGACTCCAACTCTGCAAACCCGATGTCAAGGTTTTACACCCTGGCCCGGTGAACCGTGGCGTGGAAATTAGTTCTGATTTGATGGACGATCCCCAATTTAGTCTCATTTCTCAGCAAGTTACCAGCGGGGTGGCGGTGCGGATGGCCTTACTTTACCTGATCGGTGGCGGTAAAGTTTAAACTTGCGGTTGCTATTGAAAATAATCGTTACCAGGCTCGACTTGGTAACGATTAACACTCTTTCTAGAAAAATAAACTTTTCTAGTTAAGATTTATTGAATCCAGGCAGCAGATACCCAGCCACCGTTTGCGAGTTGGGCCCAACCATGTTTGTAACGACCACTCAATGCCACATAATCTCCATCATATAACTTGCCAATGACATGAGAACATTTAGTGGGTCGGTGGCGGATATTCAGTCGGCCGCCGTTGGTAACAACTTGGGTAGAGCTGTGATACTTGTGATGACCACCGCATTTGCGATACCCACAACTTGCCTGGGCTTCCCCAGGAATACTCACAACAGATAAAGCTACGGCCATACCTACAACGCCTACCCATGCAGAATTAGGAATTTTTAAACCCAGTTCGTCTAAGGACTTGAGTTGGAGTTCAGACTCTGGAGATTCATAAGCAACAAAAGAGTGGTTCAATGCTAGTGCTTCCATAGTTTCCTCATGATTGTTGTTAACTGTTGTCGCTGGAGACTCAGATCAAAAAATCGATTACAAGCTCTAATTATTAACTTATGTGTCACAGAAGGCACAAAGAACTGTTAGGGTCTTGCTGTTACCGAATATTAGACTATTTGCCTGAATCCTGCACAGGTATATGATGCCATGTCAGCAGCTTGGATGGCCAAAAAATCAATAAAGTTTACATCGGCTGCTGAAAATTTTGGGTGAGGGGGGAATGCTCGGACGCTCAGATTTTAGGTATTTGTATCATTGCGATGGGAATCAACAGATGGCTTGGGGTGGGAGATTGATTCTCGGATAGATAAATCATACTGTCGATCGCCTACAATTTGCTGATTGATTGGTTACAGTGCGATCGATAATAAATTAGATCCGGTAAACATCGAGCGATCGCCACTGGCATTATGTCAAGATAAATTAAGTTCTCCAGCACTATTTCCACACCATGAATTCTGGCGCTGCTCTTTCCATCAACACAGTTCCTCAACGCAATCGGCAAGACAGTTTTGCCATTACTTTTGCCCCTTTATCTGTAGAAGAAATCTACACTTTGGCAGATGACGAAGCTAACGGAGCGGTGGTATTGATGAGCGGTACTGTCCGCAACCAAACTGAGGGTAAACCTGTAATTGCCCTAGAGTACCAAGCTTACGAACCAATGGCGGTGAGAGTATTCCAGCAAATCGCCACGGAAATTCGTCGCCAGTGGGCTGATGTCAATCGAGTAGTCATTCATCACCGCGTCGGACGCTTGGAGGTGGGGGAAATCAGCGTGTTGGTAGCCGTGGGCTGTCCCCACCGACGGGAGGCCTTTGCAGCTTGTCAGTACGGGATAGACACGCTCAAACATAATGTTCCCATTTGGAAAAAGGAACATTGGGCTGATGGTTCTAGTAGTTGGGTTAATATTGGTGCGTGCGAAGTTGCTGGTTAGAAGCAAGAAGTCACCCCCCCTAGCCCTGCCCACTCTCTCCTGTCTATTGACCTGTTTGGGAACTTCCGAAGATAGCGCAACGTCAAAAATCATGGAATGTTCGATGACCCGATTCCACCCATGAGTGACTTTATTTCAGTGTCCTGGTCTGCGGTTGTGGCGACCGTTCAAAGAGTGCAATTGCCAGCGGAAAAACTCTCTAACTATGACTTAGTGTTGCGGTGTCAGGAAGGAAATCTACCTGAAAGCGCTGCTTTTTCAGAACTGTTGAAGCGATATCAATCCCATGTCGATCGCGTTCTCTATCACTTGGCCCCTGACTGGCAAGACCGCGCTGATTTGGCTCAGGAAGTCTGGATTCGAGTTTATCGAAATATCAATCGCTTACAAGAGCCGGTCAAATTTAGGGGCTGGCTGAGTCGCATTGCCACAAATTTATTTTATGATGAGCTGCGGAAGCGCAAGCGCATCCGAACTCCCCTCTCCCTGGACGTACCCCGTACTCTCGAAGATGGGGAAGTGGATTGGGAGATTCCGGCAGATTGTCCGGGACCGGAGGAAGATTTGACGACCAGAGAATTTTACGACCAATTGCGCTCGGCGATCGCAGATTTACCAGAAGTATTCCGCACGACCATTGTGTTGCGAGAAATCCAAGGTTTAGCCTATGAAGAAATAGCTGAAATGACAGGAGTTTCTCTCGGCACTGTCAAGTCGAGAATTGCCAGAGCTCGCCAAAGATTGCAGTTGCAATTGCAAAAATATCTAGACGGTAATTAGTCTAGTGATTTGACAGGTCACAACAGAAGATTTGATCCAGTTGGCTATAACATCAAAACTTCTATATGTCAATATAAATAAGCTGTAAATAATGTTAAGGGAGAAGCGATACTTTCCCAAATGTGAGGAAGCAGTAGAAATTATGAAATCTAACTTTGAATCGGAACACAATCAGCATCACCAAGGTGGCGGGGATTCACTCGCTAGGCATCAAGCTCAAAAAAATCATGCTCAGGGGAATGTAACTACTATGACTTGCGATCGCTTTGAAATGCTCAGCGCCTACCTCGATGGCGAAGTTACTGCTACCGAACGGCGACAAGTTGAGGAATGGCTAGCAAATGACCCCGCTACTAAAGCTTTGTACTCGCGACTGCTAACTATGCAGCATAGTTTTCAGGCTCTTCCGATACCGGCTTCGGAACAATCGGCACAGGAGTTGGCCGCCAAGGTGTTGCAGCGAGTTGAACGCAAGCCGAAACGGATGATAGTCTGGGGTGGATGCGCGATCGCAGCTTTGTTTGTCGCGGTAGTGTCTGGTGTCAGTAGTGGCCGCCAATCCTTCAGTCCCCAGTTTGCTCAATCCCCCGTTAATCCTGAGTATGACGGTTTGGTGGTGGCATTAAACGAGCCTGTGGTGGAGATTATTAATCCTAACGATTTGCTCCTGGGAGTGGATGCACCCGTGGTGGAGATTCCCAAATCTGGCCACAAGTAAGAGTTTTAGCTAAACAGATTCCATTGATTTTGCCTGAAAAACCCAAAACCGAAAGCGGCGACTTCTTGAAGAAGTCGCCGCTTTGCACTACAAATTTCTCAACAACCGCTGTTTTTTTCAAACAGATTTATAATAATTGGAAAACTTAGGTTTTTTACTGACACTTAAATTTATTGTGTTTCAAGTAAATACTTAAAAGTATAGCAAAACATGAAACTATTGTCAATGATTTTTGCGTAATTTATCAAATTTCAAGGAAATAAAAGCGTGTCTGAGCCTAGCAATCACTACCAAACCCTAAACGTCACCCCAACCGCAACACAAGCCGAGATTAAACAAGCCTACCGCCGTTTAGTCAAATTATTTCATCCAGATAGTAACAGCCAAACCGCCGGTCACGAACAAATTGTCCGGCTGAATGCAGCCTACGAAATACTAGGAGATGCCCAGCAAAGACAATCCTACGATCGCCAAATTTGCGATCGCACCGTACAGCAAGCACAACCCGTTTCCAACGAAAACATCAGCCGCCAGCAAACAGCCACTGCACGGGATGCCGACGAACACATGGAACAGTGGCTGATTAAAGTATACAAACCCGTGAATAGATTTCTCAACAACATATTGAAACCACTCAAAAAAGAAATTGACCAATTATCAGCAGACCCTTTTGATGACGAATTGATAGAAAATTTTCAAACCTATCTCGAAGCCAGTCGCGAGTTTCTCAAACAAGCTCAAAAGTTTTTTCGTTCCATGCCTAATCCATCTAACGTGGCCGGAGTAGCCGCTCATCTTTACTACTGCATCAATCAAGTCGGAGATGGCATAGAAGAATTACATTTATTTACCTTAAACTACGACGATCGGCACTTGCATACAGGTCAAGAACTGTTTAGAATTGCCACGAGACTGCGACGGGAAGCACAAGCTGAATTAAAAATAAAAGCTTAAAAATTAAATTTTCCATCCCTCTAGCTGCTTCCTGCTTTCTTCTTACCCCCTTGGGGCACGGCGGTTTCATTCTTGGTAGGGGCTGTGCCAAGAGTGTCGGCCCTCCGAGTCCCACAAATGCCCATAAAATCGTTTTCCTGCTTTCAAATTCCAAAAAGAACTTGAATTCGTTTCCTAACTTTAAGAAAAGGAGTTTGTTCCAAAGAATCATCATCCAACAATCCCAAATCTCTTAAAGCTTGTTGACGTTCCGACAATTTGAGAGCAATTTGATCGGCTAAATTTGGCTGTTCTACTAATAATTTTTTCAAATCATGGCGTTCCACTACAAACAAAATTGAATCCGCGCTAGTTTTAACAGTCGCGGTTCTCGGAGTTCCCAACAGCAAAGATATTTCCCCAAAAAACTCCCCCTCGTGAAGGGTAGCAATATACTTACCAGTTTTTTGAGAAAGAACTTCTACAGAACCCGAAAGAATAATATAGAAAGAATCGCCTGGATCGTTTTCTTTGCATACAACCTGTTCTGCTGGAAACAGTTGTCGGTAGCCATATTCAATTAATTGTCGTAGTTCTAAATCTGTACATTGTTCAAAATAAGTTACTCGTCGCAACAAATCGCGCAAATTCCAATTATTTAGAGACTTCGGTACAGATTGTTTGGGAGGAGTAACATGACCATTGGATTCTGCTGAGTTTGGGACATGGTGCGGAAAAACGTTGCCATTGGAAATATCATTGTTGTGATTTTCAAGTATTTTAGTTAATTCTTGCGGATTTCGCAGCCATAAATCCTGTTGAGGAAAAGGAATTTCGATGTTGCGGTTGCGAAATTCGTAGTCAATTAAAAAATTGACGGCACTTTTGATGGCATCACTTTCCTGGGGCTGGTCAGTCCAAACCAAAAGGTCAAAGTTTAAAGCATTATCTCCAAATCCGCGAAACCAAACTTTCGGAGAAGGATGTGACAAAACATTTGGTTCCTTCCTCGCAGCGACTAAGAGTGCTTCCGTAACTAAAACTGGATCGGTGCCGTAAGCAACGCCAACGGGGATATGTAGGCGACATCTAGGGTCTCTATAACTCCAGTTAATAATGTTAGTTTCAACAAATTTAATATTGGGGATAATAACAAAAAGACCGTCTATGGTTTTAATAATCGTGGAACGAATCGAAATATTTTCGACTGTTCCTAATAAATTGTCTATTTCAATAAAATCTCCCACTCTAATTTGGTGTTCAAATAGTAAAGTGAGACCGCTGATAAAGTTAGTGGCTAGATTTTGCAAGCCAAAGCCAAAACCAATACCCACAACCCCGGCTAGGACAGTTAAAGAAGTGAGATTGATGCCTGCGCCTTGCAGGACGATGATGCAACCGAAAGTTGCCAAAATATAGCCAATTATGGTAGAAATTGCTTCTTGACTACCTCGATCTAATCCCATCCTAACTAGGACGCTACGCTTGATTCCTTCACTAATGATGCGAGCTACAAAAAAGGAAACTATAGCTAGTAAAATTAGTTTGAGGATGGCAGCAATGGAAAGATGAGCATCGCCCACATAAAATAGTGGGGTCATCATCGCACCAGATAGTTGTTCAAAAAAATGTTTGGCTTTTACAGTAATCCAATTCATTAATATTGGGTAAGGGGTAATAGATGGTTGGGAACCGGTGATTAATTTTGGTTGTCATGGAACTGCAAACGGCTAATTATTGCAGAGTTTATCCGAAAAACTTCTACTTGAGAGTGTCCTGTGTTGCAAAAAAGTCGATCGCACTTTTTATGCCAAAGATTCCTAACCGATGGGCTAGCAACTGATGGGGAGAAGATGTTTGCTAGGGGTACTTGATATCTGATATCTGTTTATAGAATTAATGTAAAATCTTGCACTATGCTCAAGAACAGGCAAGATGCCTGTTCCCCAAAGAGTAAATTTGATTGTGGGCTCGGCGGGAGAGCCCGCCCCTTGCCCATATCTGGAAAATTGGTCGCAATTCATGTACAGCACCCTCAAAGTATCGAAAAATTCCAGCAAAAATTAGTTTATCCTTAAGAAGTAAGTCCTTTACAGAACTTTACAAGCTTACCCTACTTGACTTTTATGCAGTGCATCATCAATCGTCGGGCACAGTTTTCGGCGAGTCATCGTTACTGGCTACCGGAGTTGAGCGAAGCCGAAAATTTTGAGCGGTTTGGCCCAACAGCCCGCGCACCGGGACACGGACACAATTACGTCCTGTATGTTTCTATGATAGGAGAACTTGATGAGTACGGCATGGTGTTGAACCTGTCTGATGTCAAGCACGTCATTAAGCGGGAAGTTACCAACCATCTCGATTTTTCCTACCTTAACGAAGCGTGGCCGGAATTTCAGCAGACTTTGCCAACTACCGAAAACATCGCACGGGAAATCTGGCGGAGGCTAGCTCCTCATTTACCTGTGAGCAAAATTCAATTGTTTGAACACCCAGAACTTTGGGCCGAATATTTAGGAAACGGAATGGAAGCTTATCTAACTGTGTCTACTCATTTTAGCGCCGCCCACCGGTTAGCCCGTCCAGATTTGAGCTGGGAAGAAAATTCGGAAATTTACGGCAAGTGCGCTCGTCCTCATGGTCACGGTCACAACTATCATTTAGATGTGACGGTGAAAGGGGAAATTGATGGGCGGACTGGTATGATTGCGGATTTGGGAGCTTTGCAAAAGGCTATTGATGATTATGTTGTTGAACCTTTCGATCATACTTTTTTAAATAAGGATATTGCTTATTTTGAAAATGTTGTACCGACTGCGGAAAATATTGCGGTTCGTATTTGCCAATTATTACGATCGCCCGTTCGTGAATTGGGAGCAGAGTTGCACAAGATTAAGCTGACTGAAAGTCCCAATAATAGTTGTGAAATTTACTGCGCTGATTTAGAGGAATTGGTGAGTGAAAGTCAGCAGCAGTCAGGGGTTTTGGTTGGGGTTTGACATCTCCCCGGTCTAAAGACACGGGGATTCTAAACTGTTGCGTAGTGGCAGGATAAATCCCATTGGTGTCAACAATCGCCTGAAACCCTTGGTATCTCTCGTTCATAGCCAAGTCTAGATCCCCCTCTAAATCCCCACCCCCCCCTGCCCCCCCCAAGGGGGGATGGGGGAAGGGGGACGAAAGAGAAGACTCCTGTCCCCCCCTTCTTAAGGGGGGCTAGGGGGGATCTGGCCTTAATAGTCAAACAGCAGTCTGTGACAGGGTTTGACGTTAAGTTGATACTAATGGATAAATCCGTGCCACTACGCTTTTTAGTTTTGGTTTCCCAGATACTGAAACTACTTGACAGTGAAATTGCCAGAGTGTACTATAAAAATAGTATACAAAAATAACAACATGAGACTGAAGAGTTGGGAGTCTCCCCGCAGTGAAGGCAGAAACTCCAAAGGTAAAGGTGGCTCAGCCCGATCTCGACAGTTAAAAAAACAACAGCAAGCTTTGCGGAAAAAATTAAAAGCCCAAAACCCTCAATCCGGCGATCGACAAAACTACACACAAAACAACAAAAACAAAGGGAAGGAAACTCACATTTCCTTCCCTTTTGTGATATGTGCGTCAGCCCATTACCATTACTCAGTACCCTTCATAGGGAGGATTTTTTTTAGATAGGTTGTTGAGTGTGGGTAACTGAGGTCGAGAAGACTGAGGGGGGAGATAGTATTCGGGAGCAGGTGCAGGCTGTTCGGCTCCTGAGCGGTAACTCTGCCAGAATCTCAGGGCGATCGCCACCCCAGCGGTACCTAGCCCAAAAGCCAATAAAGAACCACTAGCACCAATACTGCCGATCGCTGCATCGACAACGCCCACTGTCACAACAAAGCTGGTAATAGGATCTCTACGGTAAGCAGACCTTAAAAGTCGCGTCCATGAAGCATTCATTGCTGTTTACTCTTTTCTATATTTATCTACAATCTCTAAAGCTGAGAGCTGGCGGAACATTCGGGATTTCTAGCTCAAATACTAGCTTAACCTAGATTAACATTCTCGCCTGTGGGGCATTGTACGGGAGCCCGGTCAAATTGCCAACCTTGTCAAATCAATTTTTTGCCCGATCGACACATCATAATCCAGCTCTACCGTTTTGATAACAAGTATCCCAAGACAGAAAAGTCTCTGATATTGTTTCTTGTGGATATTCTAATCAATTCGAGAACTGGTGACACTCAACAGAGAACTCACACCGACTATTCCCTGGCGTTCGAGCCGATGTGAGGCTGACAGCACGCTAAAATTAGTTGAGGCCTAACCAGGACAGTAAGCCCTGCCCTGTGGCATACTCGATCGCCAAAGTTAGAATAAAGCCGATCATCGCAGCTCTACCATTGAGCCTTTCAGCGTAGTTGTTGAAGCCAAATTTTGGCTGTGACAGCTTGGGAGTTATGGTGGGTTGTATTGGTGTCATTGCTTTAATTGCCTCAGTGCCTAGTATCTAAATGTGAAATCCAATGTTAGTTACAATTCTTAAACGTTTCTTCTCCCATTGTAAAGAGGGTTTGTGAAAGTTGACAAAATACCTAGATTTTTAGAAGCGGTTAACCCGCCATAAATCAATTTGAGATTTAAAATTTGAGATTGAAGAATTAAAGAATTGCTCCCACGGTCTGATACCTTAAACTCTTTTGGTCTCCAGTCCCTGCTACCAAAAACTCCTAGCTAAACCTAACCAGTTACACTGCTGCATATATGACAAATCAGTTAGATACAGATAATCTTCCCCTAGCGGCACAGCGAGTTGCCTTTGCCCTGCGGACTGCGGGCTGGACTTGCTTCTGGGTCCAAGCAGTGCTCGGCGTGGTGGCGGGGCTAATTTTGCTGCTGGCAGTCCCGTCTGCCCTGTCCAGTGGTTCCTCCGCTACGAGCCAGACCAGTGCTGGAACAGGGGGAGGTGTATTGTTGGCTGTGTGCGGGCTGTTAGCCCTCGGCTACAGCGCCTATCGGGCTTTTCGGTTTACTCGCTTGTCTAAAGAACTGCGATCGCCCGCCACCGGTGTCCGCCCCAAAAAGGCAGACACAATTCAAGAAGTACGATTAACACTGATGAGTAATTTGTCGGGGATGCTGCTGACGCTGCTGGGAGCAGAAGCGATCGGTGGTACCTTGTTTGTCAAATCTATATCTCAGCCCCAAGTTTTATTCGGTGCAGCCGTCGATTTCAGTCGGTTCATTCAGCCCCTCGATATATTTGTAGTGCTGGCAAACATTCACGCTACTTTAGCCCACTTTGTCGGGATTGTCGGAGCTCTGTGGTTGCTCGATCGCATCAACAAGCAGTAGTTATTAGTTATTAGTGATTGGTGTCGCCCTGCCCTTCGACTACGCTGACTGAACCGCGAAGTCGAAGGGTGATTAGTGATTGGTGATTAGTGATTGGTGAGGCAAGATCCCAAGCATGAATCACCAGTTACAAATCCCCAGCGACCACTTCATCAATAGCAAATCAAGGGAGCTTAGCCCTACTCGACTCTCCCCCTAATGGCATCCGGAATCAGTACCAACTTGTCGAATAAGTTACTCAGATACCTTGTAGTAAAACAACATAAATATCATGGCACTGAAACCCGATGCTTATTTTGGGGTAACAGATCACACAACTATTGAAGTTTCTCAAGAAAGTTTTCGCTCTGTCCTTGGTCAAATAGAAGCTGAACTACTTTGTAGCGACACCTACAGCCACGCTCTAGCTAGCTTGCAAACTATGTTGGGCGAAGCGGCATCGGCAGCGGAAATTTTAATTAGAGCGGTTAGCCGAGAAGCGGTCAAACTAGCATTTCAGCGGTTCCCCAAATCACAAAAAACGGAACTACAACTAGCCCCGGAGAGTTTCGCCCTGGCAAGTTCTACTATGGGAAGTTCTTCCCTGACAAGTCCGCTGCTGAGCAAAGCTACAGAATTTACGGCAGTCAGAGAATTAGAACCGTCACAAGTATCTGTTCCCATCTTTTATCGTCGTAGCACTACTGTGGAATTGCTACCCAAAACAGAGTCGGACACTGAAAATGCCGATCTTCGAGATACCGAAACTCTCGAACCAAACCAACAATTTCCCCCAGACGAAGGCCAAGTTGAGTCAGCTACACCCGGTGCTGTGGTAGTTAAAGGAAACTCCTTCCCAGGATTTTCTTTTCTTCAGAAACACAAGAAACTCACTAAGGAAGAAGCACTAGCTTTGGCTATTCAACAACGGAAAGATTGTTTGTGTGAGTTGGGGAGAGAATTGCGCCTGGGAAGGGAACTTAGAGCCTTATCTATCCAACACATCCACAGTCAAACCCTGGTGCCGCTGCACCACATCGAAGCGATCGAAAATGGGGAAATTGAGAAACTCCCCCAAGACATCTACGTTAGAGGTTTCATCCGTCGGATCGGCGATGCCGTGGGACTCAACGGTACTGCAATGGCAGATGCTTTGCCCCAACTCGATGCCAGTGGCAATCTCAACTCCTATTTGTCGGTTTCCGAATCGGACTCAGACGATGGCTTTCAAATGAATTCAGCCCATTTGTATATCGGGTATACGGCTTTAATGGCTGGGGCTGTGGGGGGTGTGGCTTGGCTATCGCAACAACCCGTTGTGCCAGGGGGGCAGCCAGTACCGGCCAATTTGGCGACACCACCTGCATCCGTTGCACCAGCGACGGCGCGCGACACCTCCGCACCTAAACCTGGTGTGAAAAAGTCTCCCAGTCATGGGGGCATGATTATGGGGGCTGATATGGCGCCACCTGAAATGATTTTTGGCTAAAATCTGTTAGTTGAAAATACCTCGATCGCAATTTTCATCGATCTAACCTTGAGGTCGATCGCGGCACAGTCACAAAGTGAATTTTCCAGTACATCAGGAAACCCGATATCTGCGATAAACTAACTACTCGACCAGTCATTTTAAGGTTTCCGAGAAGATGAGTTCCCCTGCCACTGCTGCTTCCTCCCCGATCGAGCCACTATCGACTCAGCCACCAAGTATCCCAAATTTGGTGACACCAGACACTACTTTGTCAACGACTGCTCCAATTCCACAGAAATCTTGGACAATCGAAGATAGCGAGAAACTATACCGAATTCAAGGTTGGGGGGAACCCTATTTCTCGATCAATGCAGCCGGTCACGTTACAGTATCTCCCAAAGGCGATCGTGGCGGCTCCCTGGACTTGTGCGAACTGGTAGAATCTCTCAAACAGCGAAACTTGGCACTGCCACTACTGATTCGATTTTCTGATATTTTGGAAGACCGGATTGAGCGGTTAAATTCTTGTTTTGCCAGAGCGATCGCCCGCTACAATTACAAAAATGTCTATCGCGGTGTCTTTCCGGTGAAATGCAACCAGCACCGACAATTAGTTGAAGATTTGGTGCGTTTCGGTCAACCGCACCACTTCGGCTTGGAAGCTGGATCTAAACCAGAATTAATGATAGCTTTAGCCACCTTAAAAAACCCAGGCGCTTTATTAATTTGCAATGGTTACAAAGACCGCGAATATATAGAAACGGCAATTTTAGCCCAGCGGTTAGGGCAAACTTCAGTAGTTGTGCTTGAGCAAATAGAGGAAGTGCAACTGGCGATCGCCGCGGGCAAAGCATTAGGAATTAAACCAATTTTGGGAGTGCGAGCCAAACTCAGTACCACTGGTGTTGGCCGCTGGGGAGGTTCCACAGGCGATCGAGCAAAATTTGGCTTGACTATTCCTGAAATTGTCCGCGCTGTCGAGGAGCTGAAAAAAGCAGGAATGCTAGACTGTTTGCAACTGTTGCACTTCCATATCGGCTCTCAAATTTCATCGATTAGCGTCATCAAAGATGCCATCCGAGAAGCCAGCCACATTTATGTAGAATTAGCTAAGTTGGGAGCTAATATGAACTACTTGGACGTAGGTGGTGGACTGGGCGTTGACTATGATGGTTCTAAAACTAATTTTCATGCCTCTAAAAATTACAATATGCAAAACTACGCCAACGACGTAGTAGCGGGAGTCAAAGATGCCTGTGACGAGCGAAAAGTAGCAGTACCAATTATCATTAGCGAAAGCGGACGGGCGATCGCATCTCACCAATCTGTGTTAATTTTTGATGTACTTGGTACGAGCGAAGTTCTGAGGGAAGTGCCGGAACCTGTAGACCAAAACGCCCACCAAATTCCGCGCAATTTGTACGAAATTTATCAATCTATTAGTCCTGAAAATTACCAAGAAGTCTATCACGATGCTATCCAGTTTAAGCAAGAAGCAATCAGTTTATTTAACTTAGGGTATTTGGGAATTGCGGAACGGGCTAAAACTGAGCAATTGTATTGGGCTTGCTGCGAAAAAATCCAGGCGATCGCGCGGGAAAAAAAATATGTATCCGACGATTTGGAAGACCTAGAAAAGGTGATGGCCTCAATTTATTACATCAACTTATCTGTTTTTCAGTCCGTACCAGACAGTTGGGCAATTAACCAATTGTTCCCTATTATGCCAATCCATCGACTTGATGAAGAACCCACTCAGCGAGGAACTTTGGCGGATCTCACCTGCGATAGTGATGGTAAAATCGACCAATTTATCGATTTGCGAGATGTCAAATCAGTTTTGGAACTCCACCCTATGAAACCCGGACAACCTTACTATTTGGCGCTATTTTTGGGAGGTGCTTATCAAGAAATTATGGGCAACCTGCACAACTTATTCGGCGATGCAAATGCAGTTCACATTCAGCTAACGCCTTCTGGCTATCATATCGAACACGTTGTGAAAGGGGACACGATGAAAGAAGTTCTCAGCTATGTACAGTACGATGCAGAAAGTTTGGTTGAAAGCATCCGCCGTCAGACAGAGGAAGCATTGCAGCAAAATAAAATAACTCTTTCGGAGTCACAACTTTTGCTGCAAAATTATGAGAGGAGTCTTAGCCAGTATACTTATCTTCAATCTTAGTTAGTTATTGGTTAGTTGTTAGTTGTTAGTTGTTAGTTGTTAGTTGTTAGTTGTTAGTTGTTAGTTGTTAGTTGTTAGTTGTTAGTTGTTAGTTGTTATTTGTTATTTGTTATTTCTCACAACTAATAACCCACAACCAACAACTAATAACCAAGAACCAATAACAACTAACCAATAACAACCAATAACAATTAACCAATAACCAATAACCAATTAGTCAGTAGTGCTGAGAATGTCTGCGATCGCCTGCCGTTCTTCTCTTTGTTTAGTTGGCAAAACTTGACGAGCATCAGTAATCAGCCAATCGAGAGCCGCCGCTTGCAAATCGATCGCAGCCCCCGTTTTATCAACGCAGTAGCGCCCGAACACCAGTTTGTCAACTAAGCGCACTTCTGGCCCCAAACGGGAATACTCAAAAATCACGCTATTTTCCACTGTCGCCCCACTGCAAAGCCAACAATTGGGGCCGATCATCGTCGGGCCAACAATTTTGGCTCCATCTTCAATAATCGTCATCCCGCCAATATAAACAGGTCCGGTAATATCAACCTTGTCCCAATTCACAGCTACATTTAAACCAGCATAAACGCCGGGACGAACTTCAATTCCCGGAATCGAAACATTTTTAACTTCTCCCAATAGTACACTTTGAATCGCCCGCCAATAGTCAGGAACTTTGCCGATATCCACCCACTCAAAATCCATGCTAATCCCATAAAAAGGCGCGCCTGCTGCTACTAGCTTGGGGAATAATTCCGAACCGATATCATACTCTGTATCAGAGGGAATATAATTGAATATTTCAGGTTCAAAAATGTAAATACCAGTGTTGATATCGGTACTCAGAGCTTCCTCAACAGAGGGTTTTTCTTGGAATGCTTTAACTTTACCAGAATCGTCTGTTACCACAACTCCGTAACTCGAAACTTCTTTGCGGGGAACCGATTTCATCACAATAGTAGCGATCGCCCCTTTTTCGCGGTGCCACTTGACAGCAGCCGTCAAATCCAGGTCAATCAAAGCGTCTCCGCACAGCACGACAAAAGTATCATCAAAAAATGGTGAGAAGTCCTGAATCCGCTTCATACCGCCAGCCGAACCGACGGCTTCTCCGATCATTTTTCCCTCTTCAATCCGTCCCTCAAAAGAATAGCCAATTTGCACCCCAAATTTTTGACCATCGCGGAAGTAATTTTCAATCACGTCAGCTAGGTGGGAAACATTGACCATAATCTCATCAAATCCATGCTGACGAAGCAATTCAACCAAAAATTCCATCACAGGCTTTTGTAGGATGGGAATCATTGGTTTCGGTATTGTCTGAGTAATGGGACGGACACGAGTACCTTTACCGGCCGCCAGAATCATCGCTTTCATTATTAACTTCCTCAACCCTTTGTTAATTGATATCAACTCAACACTTAGATGCTAGCGGTTACGATCTATATTTGTCGATCGCACTAAAATCCTTACCTGTTTATTTGCCACACAGTACCAGGCTATCAATCACTGATTCGGGATTTCGCTGAATTTAAGCAATCAGGAATCACGAATCAGTTAGCACTGGAGTGAGTGTCTTCCTCCCAAACTGAGCCAGACAATTCCAGCTAGGGAGCTTCTGCCTGGAATCTTAACCGACGGAGTAACATAGTTATTAGTTTCGGAGCGGTCAGTCTCATTTCCGTTTAAGTTTGGAGAACTCGGATTTTGAGGTCTCGATAAAACTCTTCTTGAACCAACTCTACTTTAGACTGAGCCGACAATAGCAACAGCGCCCAAAAAATACCAACGCGGTCATGATTGGGCGAATTTGTTGCCTCAGTTTCCTCCATAGAGACTGGAATGTTCGACTCAACAGGCGAGTGAAAATCGTGATGAGGCCAGAGTTCCAGCAGTTGTTCCAAGTCCAGCCAACCCTCATCAATTTCCAAATTGCGTTCTCCCAAAAACCGCTCCAGTTCACTAGCAGTTTCCACCAGATTTTCTTGGTGAGCTAGCTCAAATATAGCCCGCGCCGCTTGAGACCGCATTTTTGAGCTAGTGCGTCGCCGGGGAACAACTGTCTCCTCCATTGCCGCTTTCATTAGCTGCAACTGCTCAATCAGTTCTGGAAGCGTCACCGGGCGTTTTTGGGGTAGTTTAGCCACACCACGACGCCGCAGTTGCCGCTCCAAATGCTGGGGCAAATGTCGCCCTCCTGAGTGTTCTGCCTCTTCTAGTGGAATCTCATCGGCGGAGTCATTCACGGGGGGTTCCGAGAGGACAATACTTTCTGCTTTGAGCAAAACCAGCATCGAAGCGTACAAAAATGCCTGACCGGAGTGGGACAAATCAGAGAAATCCCCACTACTATCGGCATCACGGGCCTCGTTTAGCTTGTTCAAACATCGATCGAACACTTCAATCACCTTAACGTCCCAAGGATTGATTTCTCCCCGTTCTGCTAAGTCAATTAAAATTGCGATCCCCTCGGAAATCGTCTGTAAACCATCTTGGGCTTTGGCAATGGTCATTCGAGTTGATATTAGATTTTAGTTGATCGAGCCTATATAGCAATCCTTGCAGGAGTCGTAAATATTTTTACCCCACCCCAACCCGGACCTTACTAAGGTCCGGGAGTAAGAAATTCACAAATGATTTAGGATTGCTATATTTGATTTAATTAGCGATCGCCACCGCATTCTTGATATCTTCCACGGTGGACGGTTCTGTACTTTCTAACAAAAGTTGTTTCGCTTCAACTTCTGCTTTATACCGTTCGATATCCTGTTCTAAAGCTTGAATTTGCTGCTCTTTTTCGCGAACTTGACGACTCTCATCACGAGAGGCGAGCATTCGCTGCATTCTGGACCACAAACTAAACAGCCACGCTAAAATTGCCCCCAATCCAGTTGCCATAATTAATTCTACTGACAAAGGAGCTTTAACTTGGAAGCCTTTGATAATTTGAATAGTTGTCGGCTCTGTATTCTCTATGCTGAACAAGACTAAAGCCAAACAAATCAGAAAGATGAAGAAGAAGTTTAGTACCCGCATTTTCTCTGTTCCTAATTCTCAAACTGTACAATTTTTTGTGTCTCGATAAACTATTAGATTTCCGACTTTTTCCAGGAGTCCTGGTGCTAGAGCTTCTGTTTTTTAGCTGTGACTGAGCAACTGCTTTAGGTTTGGGGGATTTTCTGAGTTTTGTGACCGATGCCCATGGCTGGCAAGAGTTGATATTTCAAACCAATACCAGCAAGAACGAATAAAGCAATAATCACTGCACCAATGCCTACCGGACTGGGAACCCAAAATACAGCCTCTAAATAATTAATTTCCCCCGGTTTCAGCTTCCAAACCAACTGTTTTCCCTGGTCAGAGATTTCCGGTGCGATCGCACCGGGCCTAGTTTGAATACTTTCGGCTCCCCAAGGCGTGTTCAAGCTAAAGTCTAGCTCTAAAATTCCCCCAGGACTGACAATCAGATTACCGTTAGCCGACAGCAGAGAAATCGATCGCAAATCCAACTCCAAACTTAACCGATTTCGCAGCACCAGCAACAAATTATTTTGCTTGACCTTTAGGTGAGATTCAAACTTCGGCAAATCCGTTTCTAAGGGAGTGGCAACCCTAGATTTTTTGGGGGGTACGGGATTGTAAAATTGGTTAAATTTTTCCTCTAACTCTGCACCATTATTAAAAGGAATTCTAACTAAAACCTCTCGCTCTGAAAGCCGTTTAGTTTTCCCATCCAAAGAGCGCACTCTACGTTCTACACTATTCAACCAATCTCCAACAATCTCGCTGCTGAAGCTCGTCAGCCGTTCCCCCAGCTTAATGTGCTGCACAATTTCGCCGCGAGTTTGGCTTTCAAAGTTAACTCCGACATCGTACTGAACGCAGCCTGTTACCAAAGTTAAAAGGCACAATACAAAAGGTAAAAGAAACAAGAAGTGTTGTTTCCTTTTCCCTGTTTCATCCTTGACCATTTGCTCTTTCATTGTTGTTTTTTCCCTGTTTAACTTCCAGGCTCTGCCTGGGAACCCATGTTAACTGGTTCCCCGGCTCTGCCTGGGAACCCATGTCACTCTTGCTCTGCCTCGCAAGCTTTGATGCAAATTCGAGGCAGAGCCTCTGGATCTTCATTACCAGGCAGAGCCTGGTAACGAGTAAAGAGCCTGGTAACGAGTAACTTTGAACTGTTAACTGTTTATTGTCTAGAGGCTACGCCCAACTGTTGAAACAGCATACTGGGTAAATAAGCCCCGCCACCTACCCATTCGGATTCGCTACTCAAATCTACCAAATTTTTAAAGGCTTCAAAAATGCTGCCCGCTACCATTGTATTCTTGACGCGGCCTACTATTTTGCCTTTTTCTACTTTATAACCTAAAGCCAAATTGACTGAAAATTCGCCGGCTAATTGATTGGACTGACCGGCACCTAGAACTTGCTCTACTATCAAGCCTTCGTCCATGCTAGCAATCAATTCTTGAGTAGGAGTATTTCCGGGGAGAATGCAAAAGTTGGTCAAATCTGGACCGGGGCGAGACAGTCCCCCACGAAAACCGTTGCCTGTAGATTCTACACCTCCACGAGCGGCCCATCTGCGATCCCAATAAAATCCGGTGACGGTACCTTTGTCAATTAAAACTTTACGAGTTGTGGGAGTTCCTTCGTCGTCAAAGGGACAAGCCGAAGGGCCTAAAGTTGGGTCTTCTAAAAAGGTGAAGCGTTCGTCAAATAAGGTTTCGCCGATTTTGTCGGCTAGGGGAGAGGCTTTTTGAACGACGGCTTGGCCCGACAGGATGGTGTCAAATAGGCCACCGAGGGTGCTAGCGGCGGCGTTGGGGGTGAATAATACGGGGTAGGAACCGCTGGTGATGCTGGCTGCATTTTCGGCGAGGCGGTATTTTTCCAGGAGTGTTTGCAGGATGTTGTTGGTGTCGAGGGGGCGATCGCACGCTACATCGTAACTGTATGCTTGCATAAAATCTTCTCCTTGCACCAAGTTGCCGGCAATAGTGCCACTGACTATTTGGCTGCATCTTTCGGCATAGACATCTTGGGTGGTGGCAATTTTGACGCGGCCGCTGCGGACGTGGAAGCCAACATCGACGATGATATCGGGATTGTAGGCGTGAACTTGCTCGATGAGGTTTTTGCCGTTTTCGACTAATTCGGCGGTTGTGGGCGGAATGTAGGTGGTTTCCGGGGTGGTTAGGTGGTAGTTGGAGGCTAGTTCAAATTCGGCTGCATCGCCGATTTCGGCAGTTTGAATGGCTGCATCGACTAAATCGTCTATCCGCGTTAAATCGGTGGAACTAGCAAAGCCGATTTTGCCGTTGTGAATCAGTCGGAGTGCGACACCTCGGAGGGCTTTGGTTTGGAGGGATTTGAGGCGATTGTTTTCAAATTCGATCGGGGTGTCTTGGCTGGATAGGTAGTATACTTCAGCGCTATCGGCGCGCCCAGATGCCAGTTTCAATATTTGTTCTATGGTGGAATCGCTCACGATAATCGCCTTTGAGGTTGGTCTTTGTTCTATTTTAGCGATTTTGGGTGTGGCCAGAAACCGGGTTTTTTCTGAGAATAGCGATACCCCACCCAAAAACTGCGAAAAACCCGGTTTCTTGAGTCGAAGTCCGTGGCCAGAAACCGGGTAATATCAATTCCGGTTGTATCGGAATGATTTAACCGCGAAGGCGCAAAGGACGCGAAGGAAGAGAAGAGAGAGTTTAATAATTCCGATGAAGAGAGGATTTTATATAAAACCTCGCACGACCTCTGTCAACTGCGGTGCCCTGAGCGTAGCCGTTCGCTTCGATTTAAATGGTCAACTGTAGAAGACGATCGCGCATTCTGTGTTTGTGCGATCGATCAACTATCATCAGGTAACGGTGGCAATAATGCCTCTACTTGTACCAGTAAACTAGGCAAAACACTCGTAACAATATTCCAAATAACTTCCGAGCTTACTTGGTCATAACGATGAACCAAAATATTTCGTAAGTTAATCGCATTTCGCCAATCAATTTCGGGATGGAACTGCTGAAACTCCATAGAAACTCTCCGAGCGGCCTCCCCCAAAATCCCCAACTGTCGCTCTACGGCACTTTGCATAAAAACATTTTCAAGATAAGTGTCGCATGAAGCATCCGCCGTAAACTCTTGAATCCGACGGATTGCTTGCGCCATATCCCAAAGTGAAGCACTATCTCGATCGCCCGTTTGCATAAATCACTCGATAGGTTTTCAAAATGTTCGATCGTAGATAGGGATTTTTTAACAATTTTTTTTCTACCAAATCCACAGAACGGTGAAATAAATCCTCGATCTCCTCCTCCATACTCAATAAATGAGAAAACGTGAGGCGATGTGATGGCTCATATGTCACCAGTACATCCACATCACTATCAGAACGAAAATCATCCCGGAGCACTGAGCCAAACAAGGCAAATTCGACAATGTTCCAGCGCTGGCAAAATTGGGCGATCGCATCTAGAGAGACTTTTAAGCGATCGGTCATCACATACTCTAAATCTGATTGCAACTCAATCATGGGCGAGCCAACCTCCTATTTTTTAGCCTAACGTTTTTTTAATTGTAACATTGCAGGTCTGACTGACCTTCAGACAACATCAATACACACCAAAAAACTGCTGAGAACCCGGTTTATTAGATTTTGGGCGTGGTCAGAAACCGGGTTTTTTCCAATAACATCGATACACCGCCCAAAAACTGCGAAAAACCCGGTTTCTTTAGTCAAAGTGCATCCATCAATCCCCAGCCATCTGCTGGACTCTAGAAATAATGCGTTTCACTGTCTCCGCGTCGGGCGATCGCAAATGCTGTAAAATCTCCAAAGATTGCTGTAAATAATTCAAAGCCAACTCAAAATCTCCCTTCTCATCTGCTAACAACTGTCCCAGCATTGCAAAAGTAGCTGCTTTCCCTTGAACATCGCCAATTTTTTCCTTAAGTTGGAGAGATTGTTGATAAAATGCGATCGCCTTTTCTACATCCCCTTGATTCGCATAGATTCCTGCTAGACAGTGCAAAGTAGCTGCTTTCCCTTGAACATTGCCAATTTTTTCCTTAAGTTCGAGAGATTGTTGATAAAATGCGATCGCCTGTTCTACTTCTCCTTGATTGGCATAGATTCCTGCTAGACAGTGCAAAGTAGCTGCTTTCCCTTGAACAGCGCCAATTTTTTCCTCAAGTTCGAGAGATTCTTGATAAAATGCGATCGCCTGTTCTACTTCTCCTTGATTGGCATAGATTCCTGCTAGACAGTGCAAAGTAGCTGCTTTCCCTTGAACATCGCCAATTTTTTCCTTAAGTTGGAGAGATTGTTGATAAAATGCGATCGCCTCTTTTTTGTTTCCCCAATCATCCTCAATCCATCCTAATTCATGCAAAGTGGTTGCCTTTAAAGATATGAAATCTTCATCATCATCCTTCGCCAAATCTAACGCTTGTTCTAGATAGTATTTTGCTGTCGAGTATTCACTCCGACTGCGATAAGCAATCGCCAAATTATTCAAAACTCTGATGCGAGTTTTCAAATCCTCGTCAGTTTCCTCGCGCCCACTTGAGGGAGTATATTCCATCAATAACCGTTTTAATAAATCAATTCGTTCCTGCTTTTCTGGAACCTCGCAATTGCTAATCTCTTTGCTAGCATCCAGAGTTTGAGACATCGCATCATCTCTAGTATTTACATGAGTTTTGAACACAAAAGTTCCCGAATTCCAGGCCCAAAAATCCGGCGCATAATTAGCAACTCGCGTAATCGCATAATCCGGCAAACAAAACAGCATTAGATGCGGCACCATAACCGGATAAGCATCTCGCACCCAATTGAAATCCACCAACATCGGCGGATATTCCCCCGTCATCCCGATCGCATTTTCCACTCCCCGCACAATCAGAATCAACTTTTTGTCTGGTTGAACCTTGACTGTTGGGAAAACCTTCAGAATTTCATCCAGCAAAAAGCGCATATCAGGATCGGGAAAATCCCAAATCTCAAACTGCATCTCTTGACAATCGGGATGGTTAATTAAAGCCTGAATAATCGCATCTCTATCCCTAGCAAAATTACTTTGGATAAATCCCAAATCAAAGGAATCGTCGGGAACAATATCGACAAACGTCAGCAATTGATCGAAAGACTCTTGATTGAGTTCAACAATCCTTTGTCGGTATATTTCAGGGATTTCCTTGAATTGATCTAAGGGCTTGTTGGAAAGCATAGCTTTGTTTTACGAGTGGGTTGACATAATTCCACCGACTACTTCCGTTGTATTCCAAAACGGAAAGATTGAATAATAAATTTTGTCCGATTTCTTCTTTAGCAATATCTTTGTCGATGCAAACTCGCGCTAGTATTGTATAATATTCTGGTGTAGGAGTAGACCTTTCAAAATCAAATTGCTGTTGATTTAAAGCGTAAGTGACATCTTCAGCCAAAACTTTACTGTGTTTGCGAGTAATGGCCGTGCGACAAGCCGATCGAGTTATCTGCATCAATTGTCGCACATGACCGCCACTGGCTTTTGCCAAATCTAGCAACTGTTGTCGATCGTCAAATATGGAGCTTTTTAACACCCATTATAACTCATATCTCGCACTATCGTCTATAATTGTAATTCACACTGTTTAAACACATAGTTAACTGCTCCAAACAATCGCTCTAAATCCTGAATTGTATAGAAAACTTTATTTTGAGTAAACATTTCTAACTTGAGCTTGCCAAACTGCCACATTGCCCCATTAGAAACAATCCCAAAGATAGTTTGTTCTGGTTCATTGTTCAGTCGCTGTACGGCGATCGTTGCTGCCAAACACTGCCCCCATCCTTCATCAAAGGCGCTCTCTTTCTTAGCTTCAACTAAGATGAAATATGGCTTATCAAAAACTACAGTACCAAGGGTGGAGCGCTTCGCCAATATATAATCTGGAATCCCTGACAAATTTTCATTGTAGATTAAGGTTTGGTGACTCCAGAGGAGAAAATTACTGCGATAATTTTTCCAAACTTCTTTTAATACAGGATAAATGATATTTTCACAAATGGCGATTTCTGAGTTGTCAAATACTCCTTCATTGAAAATCAGTTCTAACTCATTCCGAAAAATGTCGCTGACTGCAAATTCTGTTTCGACAATGAAGTTATCTCGCAGGTAATTAATCTGGAATTCCTTGGCAACAGCGCTGATACTTTTGTAATTGCTAAAAGCCATTGGGTTGTCTCCATGAAAGCCTGTTTTGAACAGGCAAGATGCCTGTTCCACAATAATTAGTCATCTCCATAAAAGCCTGTTTTGAACAGGCAAGATGCCTGTGCCACAATAAGTCAACTGCTTAATAACTAATAAGCAAGCCGCCTAAAATTAAAAATATGGCGATTAATGCCACCCAAATAAATCGATTATCCTGCGTATTCACCTGACTTAAATCTACAGGTTCTTCTATGACATTTCGTTTGGGAGTCGCAGGCTTGACGAAGGATACCCCAGGCCCTACTTGAAAATTTGAAGATTGATTTTCTTCTAGTGCGGCGAGATCGGGAATTTTTACCATCCATTCGGGAGGGATGGTGAGTTTTGGTGCTTCGAGAATAAATAGCAGCCGTTTGGCTTGCTGGCGGGTTTCTGGGCGCGGATGGCGGGTGAGTTGGCGGCAAAGGCCGATCGCCTCTTCTGTGTTACCAGAGGCTTCGTAGGCTGTCACTAGCCACATTTGCACTTCGCCACCTAGACGGGAACCCCGATCGACTAAACCTCTGGCTGTTTCTAAACTTTTGACAGCTTGAGCATATCGACCACTCTCAAAGGCGACTTTGCCAGTTTGGTATTCATTCTGAACAATTTCTAGCTTTTCTGAAGTCACCTGATTCCACCCAATCCCCAAATTTTACTACCCACATCCGCCAAATACTAGAACTCGCTGTTGTTTTGCGACATACTGGACTCGTTGTCCCGTTTGGAACCGAGCAGGTCTAACTGGTCTACCCTAATTACTGGTTTGGAGCGATTTGCTCCGCTATTACGATCCTGCCAGCGATCGAACTTTAAAGAGCCTGTAACTCCAATTAAAGAGCCTTTGCGAACATAATCAGCAGCAATCTGGGCTGTTTTGCCCCAGATTTCCAGATTGAACCAGTCTGTTTGTTCGTCTGGGTTGCGCGATCGCCGCCTCACTGCCAGAGTTAAACTGCACTTAACTGTACCCGATTCAAAATATTTCACGTCCGGGTCGCCACCGACGCGGCCGACCAAAGTTACAACATTAATGCTCATAAAATTTTTCAGGAATGAGGTCTATCCATACTGTACTTTAGTCAAAATCTTATATCTGTTACTCGTTATCTCTGTACTTACATCCAAACAGCCCAGGGCATTGCAATGGGAACAGCACTGATACCAGCTTCATCCTGATTTTACACCCACTTACCAGAACACATTGATGGTGACGGTAGCGGTAACAGAGTGGTTGATGTCCTTCGACTACGCTCACTCAACCGTATAGTGGAACTAGGGAGTCTAAGTGCAACCAATGTACAGCTTTGACTAGACTGTGGATGAAAAACGTAATAGAATCCACCTCGGTTACACTTTTGTAACAACATTATTGCACACAATAGTATTTTAGTTTGGGGGGGTACAAATCAGTGGGTCTTCTCAATCGATTTTCCTTATCTAGAAACGATATGGGTATCGACCTCGGTACTGCTAACACGCTCGTTTATGTATCTGGCAAAGGTATAGTTCTCCAAGAACCTTCTGTAGTTGCGATCGATCAAGACCTGAAAATACCGTTGGCTGTGGGCGAAGAGGCGAAAAAAATGCTTGGGCGCACGCCTGGGAATGTGATCGCTGTCCGGCCACTCCGCGATGGAGTGATTGCTGACTTCGATACGGCGGAACTCATGCTCAAGACTTTTATTGGTCGGGTTCGTGGTAAAACTTTATCTCAGCCTCGGATCATTATTGGCATCCCCAGCGGTGTCACTGGTGTCGAGAGGCGGGCGGTGATTGAAGCGGCAACTCAAGCTGGTGCTAGCGAGGTCCGCTTAATTGACGAGCCCATTGCAGCAGCGATCGGAGCCGGATTGCCTGTAAGCGAGGCGACGGGCAATATGATTATAGACATCGGCGGGGGTACGACGGAAGTTGCAGTTTTGAGTTTGCAAGGTACCGTCATCAGCGAGTCGGTCCGGGTTGCCGGTGATGAACTCAACGAGGCGATTATCCAATACGTCAAAAAAGTTCACAATTTGGTCATCGGCGAACGTACTGCTGAAGAAATTAAAATTCAGGTGGGTTCAGCATATCCAACGGCCGAGGATAACGAAGTGGTGATGGAAGTGCGGGGTTTGCACTTGCTGTCTGGTTTGCCACGAACTGTGACGATTAAAGGTCCTGAAATTCGCGAAAGTATGTCGGAACCGCTTTCAGTAATTGTGGAAGCTGTGAAGCGTACTTTGGAGCGGACGCCCCCGGAATTAGCGGCAGATATTATTGACAGGGGAATTATGCTGGCCGGCGGTGGGGCTCTGATGAAAGGTTTAGATACTCTGATCAGTCACGAAACAGGAATTGTGACTCACGTTGCAGCAGACCCTCTGTGCTGCGTGGTTTTGGGAACTGGTCGGGTATTGGAAAACAAAATGTTGGAACGGGTTTTTAGCGGGCAGTCGCGGTAATTGTAGTTAACAAATTTGGGATTTTGGATTTAGGAATTTGGCTGCCATCTAAACTCTAAAATCCTGACAAAACAATTTTAAAGTTTGAAATTATGCTAAAAAACACACTCCGCAGGTGGTGGGATCTGCGATTGCCAATTGCACTTTTAGGTTTAGCTGTAACTGCTGCTTGGGGAGTTCGGCAAACACAAGGTACGGCAATGTTTGAAGTCTACAATTTTGTGACTCGCCCCTTTCATGCCAACGGCTCTGGGCAAGAGCAGCTAATCTTGGCGCGCACTCAGGAATTGCAAACACAGGTATTAGAATTAGAAACTCAAAATCAGAAACTAAAGGAGCTTTTAAACTATGTTTCTGGTCAGAAAAAGAAAGGGGTTGTAGCTCCTATCATTGGTCGTAGTGCCGACCATTGGTGGCAACAGGTCACTTTGGGTAGGGGCAGTAATGATGGTATTAAAACTGATTTTACTGTGATGGGTCCAGGTGGCTTGGTCGGTCGGGTTGTGAGCGTTACTCCTAATACTAGCTTGGTACTTTTAATCAGTGACCCTACGAGTCAACTAGGTGTGGCAGTTACTCGGACTCGACATATGGGTTTTCTGCGGGGTAAGGGAAAAAATAAAGCTGTGATGGAATTTTTTGATAATGTTCCTAATGTTAAACCTGGGGATGTGGTTTCAACTTCTGCTTTTAGTCAGTTGTTTCCTGCTAGTTTGCCGGTGGGAAAAGTGGTGTCGGTGGATATGAATAAAACTCCGGCTCCTGAAGCTATGATTGAGTTTTCTGCACCGATAAATTCTCTGGAGTGGGCGGTGGTTTATCCTCATTCTAAGGAAACAGAGAAACCCGATCAAAAAGCTTTGGAATCTCCAACATCTACACCGCAAGGGGGAGTTGAGAAAAAATGAAGTCTTTACGTCGGATGTCTTCGCGATCGCGTCAATTTCTTCACTTCACCGTCACTTTTACTTCTGTGCTTCTGTGTTTGCTAATTTTGCCCACCCGTATGCCGGGAATGGAACTGTTGGGCATTAGTCCAAATTGGCTGTTAATGTGGGTGGTAGCTTGGAGTATTAAGCGGAAACGCACCATTTGGGGATCTGCGTGTATGGGCCTGGTTTTGGGATTGTTGCAAGATGGGATGACTGCTCCTTATCCTAGTCATGCTGTCAGTTTGGTGATTGTAGCGGTACTCACGGTAGTTTTGCTGAAAACTTGGTCGATTCCGGCGGATATTGTGGAGAGAGATCCGATTCCGATCGCCTTAATTGTGTTTGGGATGGCATTGTTGGCGGAAACGGTGATGGGGATTCAATTTTTTGCCATGGGCGATCGGGCTTTAATGGACATTTGGATGGATCATCAACGAATTGCTTTGTGTTCTGCTATTCTCAGCAGTCTCTGGGCTCCCGTGCTTTATTTTCCCCTCAATCGTTTGTGGGAAATGACCAGGAATTTAGAAAAATCTTAAGTGAGAAACACCTAAAAAAAAATAAAATCTCCAAAACCCCGATTTATTTAATAAATCGGGGTTTAGTATAAGTTTTGATTAAAGAAACCTTTTGAAACCTAATAAGTGATGAACGGCAATAATCAAGTCGCTGAGGATAAAACTGGGCTGGTATTGTTGTAGTTGATGACGACTGCGAATGCCACAGGTAACGGCAATTGTCGGTATTCCTAATGCTTGTCCTGCGAGGATATCTGCTTCGGTATCTCCGATCATCCAAGCACTACCTAGAGATGACTGATATTCTTCGGCAACTTCAGCCAATAATTCGGTTTTTAAGGCGGTATAATTGTGGTAAGCTGCATCGGCCATCTGAGTTCCGCAAATACTGGTAAACAGTCTGGCTAAACCGTAGTTCTGTAAAATTTGAACGGCTTGATTTTTTGGCCGCAAAGTCACCAACACCAGTCTGACACCACGAGAATGAAGCAGGGCGATCGCCCATTGCACTCCTGGCTGGATACGATCTAAGTGCAACAAGTCCGGCTGATTGACAATCCGACTCACGCAAGCGAGAAAAACTGGAATTTCTTCTCCACCCAAACCCGAACTTTTGGCAATTTCAGTATCCGGCACCCGATTTTGCTTCATTTGCCAAAACTGCTGCTTGCTGAGTATTTCCAGACTGAGGTTGATTCCTCGGCTCAGATACACCTCCTGAGTGTCTGCTAATCCCTGTTTATATGTGGTGTAGTAGCGATCGGATACATCGACGATCGGTCCGTCTAAATCGCAAAATACCGTCATTTGGGCTGACGATTCAGCCTCTGAATGTACCTTGTAGTGAGCGTTTTCCGATTCCGCAGCGGGTGCAATTAACATAAAACCTTAAGTAAATCAAGAGTAGCCATACATTTCTTTACTTTACCAAGAAAGTCATAAGTTATAATACAAAAATTTTAGTTACATCATTAAAAAAACCTATTAATTTTTAGATACATAATTGCTGTGATAGCATGGCTAATCAGGCTGAGTTCGCTGCTGTGGCTGATGGGCGATCGGTCTGTTCATCCATAAATTCCATAAATTTAATAAGTTCCATACAAAAAGCGCTTTTTGTGGTTGTTGATATCCGCTTTAACCATTAAACTTTAGACTTAAGTTTTTTGTCATTTGTAATTATCCCATGCTCAAACAAAGCGATTTTGTGAGAAATTCAGAAACTAATCGAGTAGAAGTGCTTTCGGAAGCACTCCCCTACATTCAACATTTTGCAGGGCGCACGATTGTGGTAAAATATGGCGGCGCTGCCATGAAAGATAGCAATCTCAAAGATCAAGTAGTTCGCGATATTGTATTGCTATCCTGTGTGGGGATGCGTCCGGTTGTGGTTCACGGTGGCGGCCCAGAAATTAATACTTGGCTGGAAAAATTAGGAATTGAGCCCCAATTTAAGAATGGTTTGAGGGTGACAGATGCGGCGACTATGGAAGTTGTCGAGATGGTTTTGGTGGGAAAGGTAAATAAGGAAATTGTTTCGCTAATTAACCAAGCTGGCGGTAAGGCGGTGGGTTTGTGCGGCAAGGATGGTAATTTGATTCAAGCTCGTCCTGATGGCCGGGAGGGGATTGGCTTTGTGGGTGAAGTCAGTGGCGTCAAAATCCAGATTTTGGAGTCTTTGGTGAACAGCGGATATATTCCGGTGGTGTCGAGTGTGGCTGCGGATGAAAATGGTCAATCTTATAATATTAATGCCGATACCGTAGCTGGAGAAATTGCGGCTGGTTTGGGTGCTGAAAAGTTGATTTTGATGACAGATACTGCTGGCATTTTGGAGGATTATCACAAACCAGAAAGTCTGATTGTGAAGTTAGATATTCAAGAGGCTCGACAGTTAATTGAGTCTGGGGTTGTTTCTGGGGGGATGATTCCCAAGGTTACTTGTTGTGTGCGGAGTTTAGCTCAGGGTGTGAAGGCTGCTCATATTATTGATGGCCGTCTAGAACACGCTTTGCTGCAAGAAATTTTCAGCGATTCGGGTATTGGATCGATGATTGTTGCTTCGGAGTATAGTGGGACGAAGTAAAATGTATTAATGTATTGACGCGCGATCGCGTTTGTGGAAAGTAAGCGCGATCGCCATTTTTGTTTCGGGAAAAAGAGCGATTCCCTACGGGATAACTACCCACGCGCGTACTTTCGGAAAATACTAGCGATTCCCTGAAACAACGGTGAAAATATTTGCAACTATTCATACAGATGAAATCGCGTCCATATTTACCGAATTTTCTGATACTCTCAATGTCTAATTATAGAATTAATCACCACGTCTATGAATACAAACATCAGCCCCATCCTCAAAGTCTTCAGTCTCTCCGCCGCTCTTTCCCTAGCCATTAAGTACGCAGGGCCTAGTTTATCCATAGCCTCCACGGACTTCAACGCCCTCATCGCCATTCTTTCGCCCAGCCTAATCGTAGCTGCTATCCTCGGCTGGCGGGCGTCGCAACAGCCAAGATAGGAGATAGAGGGCGATCGACCCCAAAGACAAGTTAAATTAAGCTAGGAACCCTTAAAATTGTTGTTGTGTAAGGGATACGGAGAGGGTGGGATTTGAATTAGCGCTGAGTTCTCAATCGACGCTTTTACGTTGTTCTAGCCATTTCTTGTGCCTACTCTGAAAGTCCTGTTTTGGATTTGAGCGAATACCGAGCGACTTGCTGTACGCTGTCTACAGCAAGCAAACTCGGCATTCTTATAGTAGGGAGCGAAAGATGAGCGAAAAGTCTAATCCAGTCACGACAAGTACCACTGGAGACTACCTTGTTGGTTACGAGCGGATTCTGGACTACTTCAAACAAGCACAAAAAGAATGCCCCAAGGGCGTAGGGCTAAAAAGAGACAGGAAAGCTAGCGGTGGTTACATAACACTTCAATTCAAGTTAGGCGTCAAGCGAGTCAATAAAGCCTGTGGGTGTTACCTGACAATGCAGGGGATTACTGATGCTTTGAGGAGGGCCCACCTAGTCGCTAGCGCTTTAGAATCACTAAAAACCGAGTCTCAGTTCTTGGCTTGGTATGATGATGTGATTCTAGAAAAGAACGTCATCTCAGAGAAGACCTTCAGTCTATATCAGTGGATGAATTTGTTAAATTTCACGAAGAAGTTTTAGCTATCTCCGATGATAAACGATACAACTTAGAATCACGCAAACGATGGCTGTGGGTATTCTCAATGCAGGTGGTGTATGGTTTCCGAGTACATGAAGTATTCGCAATTCAGAACGTCAACGAACCGTTTAAGACAAAAGATGGGATTACTATTCCGGCACTGAGTGAGCATCGTGAGTAACTAAGGAAGATTTGATATGCGCGGTTAACCCGGCACTTGCAACCCACATTCCGCACCCCCAACTGGCACATACGCGGATTGAGGGGGTAAAAGTGAATCATCCGAGACCAAGCGTGAGTAAAAACACCCAAAAATCTGTGCAACGATCGCATCACGAGCGTTAGGAATTCCTCAAAATTGACGTGAGGGCATGAATTAAATCTTCTTCACCTATAAAACGTCAAAAATCAGATCATTACTAACTATTAATTTCCAGCATATATCGCCAGCATTATGACAATTATACATCACTGCTGCACCTACAATTACTTAAATGTAAATCCGTTTTATAAATTAATAATCGACTTCATTTCACAACAATAAATAATAAGACCGACAGGTGACTGGAAACAAATTTAAGATGGCTAACCGTTCGGATGTCAAATTGGAAACTTGTTGAATTCCTTGAATACAAACGGCATGAATCGATTGAAAACTTTGGAACATCCAGCGTAAAGTAGGTCGATTGGTTCCTTTACCCAACTGATTTTTTACGGTTTTATTGATGATCTAGGTTTTCTACTTTCATCTGGGATGCTTTCTGCATGGGCGGCTTTATCCTGGTTTGAGCGTTCATCTCGATCGCCAGTTTACACTATTTTTGGTGATGATTGGTTACGGAAGAGCGATCGCAATTAAGGCATTTTCGTGGCTGCGATCGGGTTACGGATACGTCATAAACTTGGTCTTTTACCGAGCGCCATCAAAATAATTGAGTATTTTTACTCGCTCTTGTCTCGGATGATTCACTTTTACCGCCTCAATTCGTGTATGTGCCAGTTGGGGGTGCGGAATGTGGGTTGAAGACCAAACGCAAAAAGTCCGGCGCAAACTTGGCAGATATGGAAGTGGTTCTGGACATATTAGAAAACCATTGGCGCGAAAGTTGAGCGGAAAACGGTTTTTCTTGTTATGTAATTAACCTGAAACCCTTAACAGGCGAGAGAATTTTTAAACGGAGAGGGTGGGATTTGAACCCACGGAACCTTTCAGTTCACCTGATTTCAAGTCAGGCGCATTCGACCACTCTGCCACCTCTCCAGGTGGATACAATCCATCATACCAGTAGTTGTCGCTAACCACAAGTAGTTGCAGATTCAGTCCGCCGATACAGAATTTGTTCTGTTTCCACAGCCAAATCTTTACCCACCCAAACTAAAGATACTTCCGACACTACTCCTGTATCCAGTTCCACGATCGAGAAATTACGTAGTTTCGAGCAATCTCTGTCCACAATTCGCGGTACCCTAGCCGCATTCAAATACACCGTACCCTCGGCACTCACCACCGACTTCCGAAACTCGTGTTTGATGTGGCGGAGTTGATGGTGCATATGCCCAAAAGTTACCAGAGGTATCCGCTTGCCAGAATTACGAGTTTTCTCGATCGCCACTGCAAAATCGGGATCGCCCCAATCCCCTCCCAGTGGCTTCCAATCTCGCCCGCAGAGGTCTTCAGGAGCCTCTCCTAGGCCAATCGGGCCTGTGTGACCCAAAAAAATCACATTTTCGCAATCCGCGTCCGCAGCCGCAAGTGCAATGCGTTGCGCCGACTCCTCAAAACTCTCTACCCCAAACCACTCCGAGTAAAAATCCCCGTACTTCCAATCCGATCCGCCCCAGGTAAACGGGCGACTTCCTACGACTGTTACGCCCAATTCGGGAAAATCTCGTTTCCCGTAACCGACGTGAGCTTCTCCCATTAAGTCTATTTGCTGTTTGACGCGATTTTCTTGTTGGCGATCGTAGGGACACTTACTGCGCCCCCAATCCGTCGCCGTGTACCAAGCATCGTGATTCCCAAACACAGCCGCTTTCGGAATATCCAATTGGGCAATCGCCCGCACCACATCCACGGACTCATTCCCAAAATCCCCCACAAACAGCACCAAATCAACACCCAGATGCTTTAGGGCCTCGCCGTCTTCCGCTTCCCACTGATCGTGAACATCCCCCACCACTGCAATTTTGATAGATTTAGTATGATTCATTTGATTAGCCCTTTGCGATCGCTTCCCCCCTCTTATCAGCATAGGAAACAGCGAGCTATTTTTACACATCCCCCCAACCAATTTTAGATTTGAGATGGGTTCAACGGAACTCCCCGTCTTTTTTGGTGACTTCAACTATAATTCAAAGTACACTTTAGCTTTCTTCACAACCTTTCGCGGAATATTTTAACTGTGTTTACCACCGCACGTTCTCCTAACCTGACCCAAAGCAGACTGCCCGATGACTTGTTTGCAGCCATTAAAGCCCTCAAACAAGAGTTGAACGCCGTCATTCTCGCCCATTATTACCAAGACTCAGACATTCAAGACATCGCCGATTTCATTGGTGATTCCCTGGAACTAGCCCGGAAAGCAGCCAACACCAATGCCGATGTCATCGTGTTTGCCGGTGTCCATTTTATGGCAGAAACCGCCAAAATCCTCAATCCCCACAAATTAGTCTTGTTGCCCGACTTGAATGCTGGGTGTTCCCTAGCCGATAGTTGTCCTCCCGAAGCCTTTGCAGCTTTCAAAGCCGATCGACCAGGACATTTGGTAATTTCCTACATTAATTGTACGGCCGCAATTAAGGCAATGAGCGATATTATTTGCACCAGTTCCAACGCCGTAAAAATTGTCAACCAAATCCCCAAAAACCAGCCGATAATTTTTGGACCAGATCGCAATCTCGGCCGGTACGTCATGGAGCAAAGCGGTAGAAAAATGGAACTTTGGCAAGGAGCTTGCATCGTCCATGAAAACTTCTCAGAAAAAAAGATAGTTCAACTCAAAATCGAAAATCCAGAAGCCGAAATCATTGCCCACCCGGAATGCGAACCTCCCGTACTTCGCCATGCCAACTATATCGGCTCCACCACTGCTTTGCTGAAATATTCTCAAGCTAGTTCCAGCCGTGCTTTCATTGTAGCGACTGAGCCCGGAATCATTCACCAAATGCAAAAGCAAACACCTCACAAACACTTTATTCCCGCGCCTCCCAACAACAATAGTTGTGCTTGCAATGAATGTCCACATATGAGATTAAATACCTTGGAAAAATTGTATCTAGCCATGAAAAATCAAACCCCAGAAATTACCATGCCTCAAGAACTGCAACTAGCAGCTTTAAAGCCGATTCAGCGAATGCTAGAAATGAGTTGAATGCTCACGGTTGACGCTTCAGGGTTAATAATCAATCTCTTCTAGGTTAAGTTGGGCGCAGCGATGCAATTAAGTCATTCCTTTAAACATCAGGGACGATAAATGATTTCAGAACAACTAATTATTTTCACTCGCTATCCAGCACCAGGAAAAGCCAAAACTCGATTAATTCCCGTACTGGGAAAAGAAGGAGCAGCCAACCTTCACCGCCTGATGACTCAACGGACGATCGCCCGCGCCCTCTCTCTTCAAAACTCCCGCCAATTATCCGTAGAAATTCACTACACAGGCAGCAGCCAGCAACTCATGGAAGACTGGTTGGGAACTGAGATTATTTATCATCAACAGTCCGAGGGAGATTTGGGCGCAAGAATGCTCGCAGCCTTTCAAAAATCTTTTAATTTGGGTATTGAAAAAGTAGCAATTATCGGCACTGATTGCCCCAAATTAAAACAACAGATGCTGGCAAAAGCTTTTGACGATCTCAGTGACAAAGATTTAGTTTTGGGTCCAGCAAAAGATGGAGGTTATTATCTAATCGGGCTGCGTTGCGTGATACCTGAATTGTTCGATGGCATTCAATGGGGAAGCAATGAAGTATTTGCTGACACGCTGGCGATCGCCAAAAAATTAGGTCTAAATATTGGTATTCTTCCTACTTTGGTAGATATCGATCGACCAGAGGATCTGATCGGTTTAAATATCAATATCTTAAAATAATCAAAACTAAAACAAATTTATTAAATCATTAGCAAATATCATCATTAATTTATAAAAATTACTTGCTTATGTAACCACAATGTCATAATATAGTAATTGTATTTGTCTAACCAAATACTGACTCTCAGTAGTGGTTAGACAGCGCTTGAGAGAATTCTCTCAGGCGCGAGAAAAAGCAAGTAATACCAGATATAGCCTTTCTCAGGTAGATGATGTCATCGGTAAGTAGGTAGGATAGTTGATAGGTAATTGCAGCAGTGGAATAAATTGGCAAATAATATCTTAAGCTTTGTACAAAACCCCACTCTAACGGCGTTATTTATGGGAGCATCCCGATTTTGCATAGGCGAAGCATGACCGCAGACAATTTATTAGGGATAACCAGAGATTTACAGCGGTCATGCTATAGCCCCTAGGAATATATTTGCACTCATTGAGATGCACCCTTATTTATTTTGTATGCCTGAAACTGCAAATCTCAAAATTTCTATTATCATTCCCGTCTTAAACGAAGCTCCGACGATCGCCAAAGTCATCTCCACCGCCCGCAATGCCCAAAATGTCGAAATAATCGTCGCTGACGGCGGCAGTCACGATGGCACTGCTGAAATAGCAAAATATGAAGCCGATCGAACGATCTTCACCAGCCCAGGCCGCGCTACCCAAATGAATGCAGGTGCTGCTGCCTCCACCGGAGACATCCTCTTGTTCCTCCACGCAGACACTCATTTACCCCAGGGCTATGATGCTAGCGTCCGTCAAGCACTCACGAATCCCTCCATAGTGGCGGGAGCCTTTGAACTCAAGATAGATGCCCCTTTGCTCAGCCTGCGGCTAGTAGAAACAGGGGTAAAGTGCCGATCGCACTTGCTAAAAATGCCCTACGGAGATCAAGCCATTTTCCTCAAAACAGATACCTTTAACCAAATCGGTGGCTTTCCTAACTTGCCAGTGATGGAAGACTTTGAATTTGTGCGCCGATTGCAAAAACAAGGTCACATCAAAATAGTACCCATGGCAGTCCTCACCTCTGCCCGCCGCTGGCAGCAGCTTGGGGTACTCAAAACCACCGCCATCAATCAAATAGTAATTATTGGTTATTTTCTGGGATTATCGCCCGATCGACTCGCTTTCTGGTATAGAGGACAAAAGAAAAATTCTTCTCAAAACTAAAGAATGGTGAACTTTTCTAAAGCTCGAAGCCAATTTTGCAAATAGGCTACACGTCCCTGCGTAAAATATGACTTGAACGCCTCAACTTTCTTTCACACCGAGGAGAAACTAAATATGGCCGACCCCAGAAATGCAGAAATGATTCAACCCTTTAACGGCGACCCCTTCACGGGTCATCTAGCAACTCCCATTAGTGCTTCGGATTTTACCAAAGCATTCATTGGCAATTTGCCAGCCTACCGTAAAGGACTCTCCCCCCTAGTTCGAGGTCTAGAAATCGGCTTGGCCCACGGTTATTTCCTCGTCGGCCCAGAAATCGTCTTCGGACCACTGCGGGACTATCCAGAAGCAGCTAATCTTGGTGGACTAATTACAGCCCTCGCCTTAGTTCTACTCGGCACAGCAGGTATGTCTGCCTACGGTTTGGTATCTTTCAAAGAAAATACTACCTACCCCAGCGCCAATCCCATGACTCCCGAAGCCCTCAAAACCGGCGAAGGCTGGAGCCAACTTACCGCTGGTTTCTTTGTTGGTGGCATGAGCGGTGTCTTTGCTGCCTATTTCTTACTCGAAAACTTTAAGGGCGTCGATGCCATGTTCCGCGGTTTGGTCAATTAAATTAGACCCTACTCGGAAATACCTCTGTTGGAACACAATAACTTTAGCTGGGAGAATTTGATATGACAGGTTCATACGCCGCTTCTTTTTTGCCTTGGATCTTGATTCCGCTCGTTACCTGGCTGATGCCAGTTGTGGTCATGGGTTTGTTGTTTATTCACATTGAAAGTGACGCCTAAATCCTACTGATCCTGCCACATTCAAATTTGGGATTTGGGATTAGGGATTAAAACAAGAACCAGCCCCCGGATTCATCTGTGGGCCTCATGGGCAATTTTCAAATCTCAAATCCCATGCCATTATCTCAAATCTAAAATTTACCAGCCCTCGGATTTCAGAGAGCATCAGAAAAAACTGTTTTGATGTTGCTGACAGCCAAAATACAGGGCTTATTTACCAGAATGCTCAGAATTTATTAGCCAAGCAATCTTGCTGTTTTTTGCCTTCTGAACTGGTAATTGCAAAAAAACCTGCGCCCGCAAGCGGAGGTTTTTTTGTTCAAGCTAAAAATCCTCCCCTGGAGGAAGACAGATTGGTGAATTTTGAGTCACAATTGTGATTGGAAACTCTCTTACAGGAGACAGCGATGAAATTATCCTCCGCACGCCGAATCTTAGCTCCATTTCTGATATCGGTACTTTTGCTCGTCACCTCCTGCGGTAAAGCCCCGGAACCCTCCCGCTGGGACAAAGCTCAGCAGGAAAGTACCCAAAAACCTTCCGCTAAAACTAAGCAGACAACTGCTGATAAATCCACTGCTGACAATCAAAACTTGCCCAAGAAGGCAGTAGCAGGTGGCAAATTAAATAAATATTTCCCCTCGTCCGATGGCGGATTCGATCGCGTCTTCGCTCAAGAAAAATCAGGTTTTGCCGAAGCTAAGCTCAACAAAGGTGGTAAAAATGTCGCGATGTTGTCCATCAACGACATCGCCGGCAACCCCTCGGCTGGCTCTAAATTCCAAAGCAGTACCCAGCAAATTGGCGGCTATCCCGCTGTTGCCCAAGGTGCTAATATCACTGCGGTCCTCGTGGCAAATCGCTACCAGGTGAAAGTTCAATCCCGCGATCCTTCTTTTACTGCTAGCGATCGCGAAGATTGGTTGACAAAATTTAACCTTAGTGGCCTTGCTAACGTCAAATAACCATACCTATGGTCATCGTCCACTCTTAACTTGAGTCTGACTCTATTGGCATCAAATCATTACCAGAACTTTGAGACTGGTGCAATCTGCCAAAAGAAATACTTTTGAGTCCTGTTAATCAACTAGAAGGAGTTTTTTGTGAGCAATTCCATCTTTGAATTAGTAGATCAACTTCCTAAAGACAACATGACTGTCAAAGCTCTCAGAGCCCTTGACTTTGTTGTACCCGGTGAGTGGAACAATTTAATTGGTTTTGAAAATACAATTCGCACGGTAACAGGCGAAACAGATGAAGAACTGATTCAGCAAATTGGCGATCGGGCTATCTATCTCTACAACGATAAATCTCAAGGTTATCAGCGCGCTCTGTGGCTCTACCAAACCATCGACAGTACCGACCAGGCCCTGGGTGCAGCAGCAATGGCGAACAAAGTCTCTCAAAAGGTGCCGTTTTTGTCCATGCTGGGCAATCTTACTCCCAAGCCGGAAAAGGCTCAAACCATCGACCTTTCTTTGAAGTTAGTCGTTGAGTTGGTGGCTTTTTGCGAAATCAACGGCCTTCCCGGCGACAGCATCGGCGATTTTGCGGGCGCTTTGGGCGACTATGGCGGCGAATCCCTGATGCGGATGGCTGCTTTGGTTTGTTTTGATGGCTTGATTCCCCTGGGCCCAGATTTTATCATGGCAACTCAGGGTTGGATTGGTAGGCTTTCTCCTAGCGATTTGCAAGAGAATTCGTCGTTTAATGCGATCAGCAGCATGATTCCTGGCCACCATCCTGCGGGCCAATTGGGCTTTATCGGCGACAGCTTTGACTCGGTTGCTGGCTGGATGAGATCTTTTGTGAGCGATCGAGGTTTGACTCCCCAAAACGTTATGGGCAACTTGCAGAGTTTTGTGGAGATTTCTGCTGATAAGGCGGACTATGTGGGGGCATTCCTTGACATGACTACCAACTACTACGAACACACAGGCCTTCAAACTTTGGCCCGCCGTTTGATTGAACGAGCTGTCGCTGAGATTTAGAATAATCATAGTCCTCAGTCATTAGTCAGTAGTCATCGGTCATTAGTTATTGGTTATTAGTTATTGGTTATTAGAAACAACAACTAAAACTAACAACCAACAAATAACTACTGACTACTGACTCCTGACTCCTCTACTCATCACTTTTTTACAGGAAGCACCAATGGCAGAAGAACCGACAAATCCAGCAGCAGGCGAAGCCGAAATTCCTAGTCTTTCTGCTGAAAACACTCCCAGCACTGACAAGCCTCAGCCGGCTGCTAAAAAGCCTGCGGCTAAAGCTGACGGCGATAAGCCCCCAGCTAAAGCTAAAAAGGAAAAAGCTCCTGCTGTTGAAGACAAGCCGTTTGCAGAATTTATTCAACAAGACTATTTGCCTGCTTTGCAAACTGCTTTAACTAAGCAGGGCGTTCAGGATTTAGACGTCAGTTTTGCTAAGCAAAAAATCCCCGTTGCGGGCATGAGTTCCGTCGGCGATTGTTGGCAAGTAGTGGGCAAATTTCAATCAGGTCAGCGCCAATTTAACTTGTATTTTCCTAAAGAAAATATTCAAAGTCAAAGAGCTTTTTCTTGCGCTGAAAATAACACAAAAACTAGCACTCTTGAACCTTTTTTGATAGACGAGCGCAAGATTACCCTAGACTTAATGGTTTTTGGTGTAGTTCAGCGGCTTAATGCTCAAAAATGGCTCAATCTTAATTAACCTGAGTTCGAGATAAGAAAAGGAGGAGCCGTGTAAGCTGAAATACAGCGTATTCCAGGTTTGTGAATTGTAGGGACACGGCAATGCCCAAGGAGTGTCAACTTAAGCTTGAAAGCCTTGATAAATCTCGTTTTTACCTGAGTCTAGATCCCCCTAAATCCCCCAACCCCCCCCCGCCCCCCCCAAGGGGGGAGAGAAGGGGGACGAAAGAGCTTCTTTCTCCCCCCTTTTTAAGGGGGGTTGGGGGGGATCTCCGGGGAGAGAAAACACGCCCTAGGGGGGATCTAGATTTAATAGTCAAACAGCAGTCTCTGGCTGGGTTTGACCTTAAGTTGACACTCCTTGGACTCTTGGAATATCCCTACGGGGAAGCTCACGATAGGCGGGTATACTTCATAAATGTGGAATCTGCTGTAAATGTAAATGCAAAGCAATAGCCAGAGAACTCAAAAAATCAGGTCATCTTCTCAATCAGTGGCTGCATCAATCCTGTTGGATGAAACTGAAGATAAAAATACAATTTTTTGGCAAGAATGGCAGGCGAATCAAGATTATCTTTCCCATTGCTGTTTCAAGTGGATGAACTCAAACCCAATCGATGCCGAAGAAGTATTGAGTCAGGCAATGCTTAAAGCCTGGACAGAATGGCAAAATTATGGAAGTAAAATTAAATATCCTAAAGCTTGGTTAACTAAAATTATCTATAACTTCTGCATAGATTTGCATCGAAAACGGAAACGAGATGCACTAATTATTAAAAACATAGACGAGATTAAACTTGAAGATTACCCAGCACTTTATTCTAACTTAGGATTTACTGAACCTAATATTATGAACCTAGAATTGCAGGCATATATCTACCACAAAATTGACTCCTTGCCTCCTAGACTCCGCGAGACTTTTGTCTTATACCACTACCAAAATAAATCTTATCAAGATATTGCCAAGCTGTTTCTATGCTCTGAAGAAAACGTCCGCAAATGCGTGAGAAAAGCCGGACGTATTCTGCAAAGGCATTTAACCAAATATCTGGATGGGGAAGATGAGACTTCTTTAAATTGTTCCTCGCCGGCCTTAAAATTGGTAATTCCTTTGCCAGAAAAGTCTCAACCCCAATGGAATTGGGAATCACTAATTCCCCCAAAAAGCCAGGATGAAGAAATTAGCTATCAAGTCACCGTACTATGTCTCGAAAGCTTATCACATCACTTGTACAGTTCCGTCAATCCTCTGGCCTGGAGATGAAAGTGGCTGGAGTCATACAAATTGCAACCCCCCCAGCCCCCCTTATTAAGGGGGGAGCATTGGAACCCCCCCCAGCCCCCCTTATTAAGGGGGGAGCATTGGAACCCCCCCCAGCCCCCCTTATTAAGGGGGGAGCATTGGAACCCCCCCCAGCCCCCCTTATTAAGGGGGGAGCATTGGAACCCCCCCCAGCCCCCCTTATTAAGGGGGGAGCAAGAGAGAATAGGTCGGCACTTACGCAACGACCCCATATATAGCCGAAAACTCTTGTCCTCCCCCCTTACTAAAAGAGAAAACTCTTGTCCTCCCCCTTAGTAAGAGAGAAAACTCTTGTCCTCCCCCTTACTAAGGGGGAGTTAGAGGGGGTTTATCCCGCCTTTGGGGAAGTTGAGACGATATTGTAGCGGCTCAACGGTAAGAGGAGCAAGGGTTCTAGGGGTTGAGGGGGGATTTTTGGGGAGAAAATTTGCCCGTAACTCGAAAAATTCCCAAATTGGGGTAGAAAAACGTCTAATAAATAAGCGGACAGAGAAAACTGCTTAGAGTCCATCTATTAGTTACATCTTTCTTAACAAAAAAATGAGTACATCCCGCAAAATCCAGATCGCACTCGTGGCAACTCTCCTGTGGTCATCTACATCCATAAGCAGCTTTGCTGCTACCAACTCGATTACCTCTGAAAAGTTTCAGTCAGACACGGTAAAACTTCCTGTGGAAAGTATTCCATCTAGGCAGTTAAATTTAACACCAGATACTTATTTAATTGCTGGTCAGTTCAGGGATATGCTGAGTAAAGTACCTGGGGGATATGCCACGTTCAAATCATTTGACGAGATATGGAAGAATCCAGCAGACAGGAAGACAAGATTATTTGATTACTGCAACACTCAAAAAGTGTTATCAGTTAAGCTATGTTTTAGAATGCTAACAATTTGGGCAGACGATACAGGGGAATCTGCAAACCGTAAGGACTCCGATGAGCTAAACAATATATTTGATGAAGCCAGAAAAATGTAAAGGTAAAATAATCCATAATGCGTGAGAGTGAAATCTCTTTGACTTTGGGGACATTACCAACTTAGTGCTGCTCCATTTCAGTGTTCAAAAACTTGAAGAAAAAGCGATCTTGCCCACTCGACGAAGGGCGCGATCGCTTTTTTTCGCAGTGCGTAGGCAACGCCCGTCGTAGATATCGCTTTTCGTTTACTAGAGAGCCATTGATTGACGCGATCGCATTGATTTTCCTTGATAATAATTAATCTTTTATACCTTGTTTAGTTTGAGTAACTAAGACATAATCTGATCGACGTAAGTTATTCTATTTCCCCTTATATATAGCCAGTCTAAATTATGTCTGGACACTTTGCCACATCATTGGTGCAGTTCTGCCCCTCCTCTGGGCTAGAGATGAATGTTCACTTTTTCTTAGAAGAAAAGCCAACTAGACAAGAGCAGAAATTGAACACTTTAAGTAAGTATGTTCAGAAATATCCCCAAGGATGGAAAAAAAGATTAGAACTAGCTAATTTGCTTTACCAGATGGGAAACTGGCAAGAAGCAGTTGCAGAATATCATCAAGTGATTGAGCGACAAGCGCAATTAATGGGTGTGCGGCTGCAACTAGGGAAACTATTGCAGCTAATGAAACGAGAAAAAGAGGCTATAGAAGTCTACGAAAAAGCCTTGTCGTGTTCCGAAAATGAAGGGACTCAGCATCATATCAATGGATTGATTGCAGTTTGTCGGGGTGAGAGTGAGAAGGCAATAGTTGCCTTTAATTTAGCAACTCATTTAGAACCTGAAAAAGTCGTTCATCGGCTGGCTTTGGCACAGGTGCATCAGCAGATAGAAAATCCTCTTGGCGTGCTCAGTGCAGTGGAGCAAATTTTGGCAATCAACCCAGATGATGTTGTGACGTTGATTTACAGCCATGATGCGAATCTGGCGGTGGGGGATATGAGCGCCGCAACAGAGCAGTTGAGTAAGCTTATAGCTCTATTTCCGAATGATTTTAGGGTACTGCAACGACAAATTGAGCAACGTCTTCAGATGAGATTAGTTTCTGGTGAAGAGGGGAAACTGACGAAAAAGATGATTACCTCTTTACTGCGACAAACTCCTCATGGGGCTGAGGCTCACAATTCTCTGGGCTATTATCACATTTTCCGAGGCGATTGGCGGCAAGGTGTGGAGGTGTTAGCAGAGTTTACCACCCAACACCCCAATTATCCTTATGGTTGGTATTACTATGGTCGGTGCTTATACGACACGGGAGAATATCAAAAGGCAGCACAGATGATGGCGAATGCTTATCAACTGTATCCCGATAATTGTGAAATTTATCGGGCATTGTGTGAAATTTTACCCTTGGCTGTTGGGAAAGTCTCTACCCCCCCAACCCCCCCTTGCCAAGGGGGGGCTAAGAGAACGAGGGGGGAGAATTCCATCAAAGTCCCCCTTTTTAAGGGGGATTTAGGGGGATCTCCGGGGAATGTAGTCGAGGAGATGCTGAAACGATTTCCTGAACGTTGGAGTGTGTGGGCGACTGCGGGGCGGGTGTTGGTGGAACATTTCAAAGAGATTGAACGAGGATGTAGTGTTTCTGAGCAGGGCACAAAACTTCAGCCGCAGTTAGTTGATGCTTGGTTTCGTCATGGGCGGGTGTTGGCTTTGGCGCTTAAACATCAACAAGCGGTGGAGGCGTTGGAGAAAGGATGGAAGTTGTTACCAGCGGGAATTTCTCTGCAATTCGTGCCGACGGCGCTGTGGCTGGCGGAGAGTTACCAGGTGCTGGGGGATGTTGGGGCTAGTCAGCGCTGGTGGAAAGTTGCCGGTGAGGGATGTCAGGAATTGAGAGCGTTTAACGGGGCTATGGCTGATTACTGGTTAGGGAGATCCTTGGTGGGGTTGAAGGATCGGTTGGGGGCGATACAGGCTTATGAAAGTGCTTTGAGTCAGCAGTTGTTGTATCCAGCGCGTGGGGAGGTTGAGAAGAGTTTGCGGAGGCTGAAAAGTAAGAAGGGGAAGGGTTATAAGGGTTGAGGGTGGATTTTTGGGGGAGAAAATTTCCTCGTAACTCGAAAAATTCCCAAATTGGGGTTGGGAAACGTCTAATAAATAGAGTAGTCCGAGAAGACTACTTACAGGCTGTACATTACTTACATCCTAGCAATTTGTTTCAAAGTTCACGAGCAACTGGAGAAAAATTTATGACCTTACATTTGATTGAAGAAGCATCTTCGTACTTTCTTAGCCTTGGCCTTGATGAAACAGAAGACTTCGATCCTACTATACAAGACTCAAGTGGATTAATAAGTTATATTGTGGCAACAAGCAACGAGCCTCCAAAAGAACTGAATGACTTATATAATGAAATTGCACCAGTCATGGAGGGCTTAACTAATGTAGTCACTGGTAGCGTCTTGAAGAGAGCGGGAACTGACGATAAAAAGAAACACGACCCAAAAATTTGGCAAGAGCCAATGAATCAAATGGCAAAAGCATTTTGCGGGCCGCTATCTATAGAAACGCAAACGTATACCAAAGAAATCGTAGGCACAAAGATCGCGACTGAGTTCATCAATCTTTTGCTGGCGGCAACCGTAAGTCAGGGCCCTGCGTTAGCAGGCTTTACTAAGTTTTTGCACAGCCAAGGCGACAGCATACGCTTAGAAGCAGGGCAAGAGGGAGATGGTTATCATTACGCTTCCGTCTCCATCATACATGAGATGTTCCAAGCACCAGATAAACGGTGGATATATGTGCCAAAGTTTAAAAGCTATTTCACTCGATTTACGCGAGAAAATTATGTAGTGACTAGTTCTTGTGCATCGGCTACAAAGTTCAAGTTTAAGTTTGAGCTTGAGATAATGACAGCAGGATTTATGGTCGAAAACTGGAAAAACTTTCCCAGTTTTAAAAAACAGGTAAGGGATTTCATTGAGAGATTCCAAAAAACAAATATTGAAGACTCTGCAAACTATTTTGATGACATCTTCACGTCAACTAGGTAATATCAAAGAGGAATAAGACGATAATCTAGGTGAATTTATCATCAACCCAGCGCTGACTGGTAATGGTTTGACTTACCTCGTTGCCAATCCTAAAGAGGGCGATGTTTACGAAGTCGTTCTGAATATCTCATAGCTCAAACCCCCTTCTCGTAGCGATTGTCTTGTAGGAACATAACGCACCTTAACTATTAATCCAAGTTGCTAGTTACTCTTATGGGCGATCGCTTTCAGATGAGGACTGCAATATTTCCTTGATAACTTTGCCACCGTTAGGGAAGTTGTTGAACACTAGGAGTGGTTTTAATCACTACTGTTGGAATTTCTTTTGGTGTCGTTGGTACAGCCTTAGCAGAGATGGTCATCAAAGCAGATAAGATTCTCGTTCCTAATGATAGAGATCTTAAATTTATACCAAGCCATATGGGAGGGAACACGATTTGCTTCCAGACAACTGATAAATTAAGTGGTTGGATGATGATTATATCAGGAATGAACAAACCAGACTTACTAAAAGCTACCCCCACGGAACAATGTATATCCAAATCCTCAAATAGGATGCCTATATTGATAGTTGGTGCTTTCAGAGATTTACCTGATGAGAGTAAATCCATTCGTGTATATGTGAAAGAGTGACCATAAAGAATTACGTCAGGAAGCGCACATCTAAAGGCATAGGCTTGAAAAAGTCAGAATCTGACCAGACTAAGTATGTTTCACGAGTAGTAAAGCAGGGTAGATTTATTGTCAGAGGATAAGTAGCTAGGCGCAAATAAACCTTGCTGTGTAACCGAATCTAAAGCTGCTAGAACCGTAAGCGAATTGCGACGTTTAACGAACAATGACATACTTATGTATATTCCCACTCATCTACTTAAATGTATCATAGTATTTGCGATCGGGTCAAACCCGATCGCAAATACTATAATACCTTGCTCCTGCGACAAAAAGGGTTTTTTGAACGATCATTTTAATGTTTGTCACGGGATGATTCCAAGTTCTTTTATTCAGAAAATCTTGACTGCTGCCACTACCGGGACGACATCTACGCAGTGCAATTTCAATGTAAAGTTTTCGTCTTTGTTCGGGAAGCTTGAGATTTAGCATGATGAGACCCTAGCAATGATTTTTTGTTTAATTTTTGTTGATTGTTGTTGATGATAATCAATCATTAATGACTGATAACTAATGACCTATTTAAGAAATTCTGAGTTTGCATAATTTCATGAAGGTCAATATCAGTTTCTAACAAACAAGCATGACCGCTTTTAGCCAGCATCACCATTTCAGCATTGGGAATTACCTTCACTAAAAGCTTCGCTTCTGCTACCGAAGGCAGAAGTCGATCGCTACCACTAGCAATTACTAGCGTCGGCTGTTCGATCGCCCTCAACTGATTTTCGTCAACATCGAACGATCGCACTAAAGCTAATCTCCACACAGAAGTGCTTTGAGGTACCGCTTGCATCGCTTCTAACAAAGCTCGTCGCTCCTGTGGCCCAATCTTTCCCAAGGATGCTAAAACTGGCAATAAACCTACTACCGACAGCGGATAAAGGCTTGCTGGTAGCCATTGAGTCAGGTAAGAACCCCACTGTACCCAAGGTTGCTGTCGGAACGAAGAAGCTGGATTGACTAAAATTAGTCGCTCGCACAATTTAGGAGCCTCTAAAACTACTTTCATCGCTAAACACCCCCCAAATGATTCCCCACACAAATAAACCGGCCTCTGATTTCCGGCTGCCTTTTCTGCTTCAACTAAGGCGATTGTTTCGCTGACAAGTACATCCCAACTAGCCATGTCATTGGCTGGTATAGCTAAGCAACGAATGTCAAAATCATTGGTTAATTTAGGGATTTGCCGACGCAGCAGCAAACCGCTACCATCCATACCAGGAAGAAATACAAATAAAGGCAGATCGGAATTAGGAGATTTTGGCGTTAGGAAACGAAGCTTGTTAGTAGAATTTGACATGATTAAAGTCAATTGATTTTAGATTTTATAGACGAAGGAAGCAGGAAAAAGGAAGATGAGATTTTAGGTTAAATCATTCCGGTTGGAGTCGAAGGATTTAACCTTTATATAACGGATAAAACCCAGAGCAAAAAAAGAGAGAGCAAGAATTTTGATGCTCGCTGATTTGATCTAAAATCTGACAACAGTCAACTTGCTTGGAGTAATTGTGCAATTTCTCCGTGACAATGTTCTGTAAGTTCCGCAACAACTGCTTTGGCTTGTTTCCCTCGATATTGCTGTTGTCGATCGACCGTAATCCAGTACGGACGGCCGACTAAAATATTAACTCGTCTGTAAAGTATCACAGGATGCCATCCAGCTCGATCGAACAGCGGTTCTGAAGGATCGAACCAACTCAACAACCTCAGCGGTATACCCGATCGCACCGACTCTTCTTCAAAAGAACTAATCGCCACGGGCAAAACCACCAAATCCCGCACCGGAGCTCGCAGGGCTAAATGAGCAAATCCTCGCTGAAACTTTCCCACAGTATGCGGTTGAGTAAAATTCACCATCGGTTCGGCACCCTCTGGAAACACCCCCACCATCTCCCTATTTTGCAGTAAGGCTGTCGCCTGATCGAAAAAATGTTGCTGTCGGTGTTGCGGTGCTTCCAAGGGAAAAGCACCGAAAGATGTTACCAATTCCCGAACCACCGGAACTTGTCCCATGTAATGATGACAAGCAAAACGGATCGATCGACCTAAAGCCGCCGTCAGCAGCACAGGATCTAAGAAACTGCGGTGATTGCTAACCACCAACACCGGGCCTTCTTGGGGAATTCGATCCTCTTGGTGCAAAAACATCTGAGTGCCCAAACCTGCTAAGAAAGAGCGTGAAATCAGTAATGTGCGATCGGGCGACATAGGCAAAAAGACAGGTGCGACCCTCTAAAAGTTAATTACATCTCCATGTAACTTAACATTTCTTTACGAAATTGGCGATCGGTCCGAAAGTAGATTTTTCCCTAAATTTATAAAGTCTTGTTGCGACCTCTCTAAAAATCTTTGGAACCGCAGTCAAACCAAGTTAGCTTAGCAGACGGGAATCCCCACACTATATCGCTTCGATTAGTGTGGGATCAAAGGTACGTGAATCGACGATTCCATCCGCCACAAGACGTAAAAGCGAAAGCTAGCAGGCGATGGCGGATGGATGAGGAGATCATCCCTTCGGCGAGCGTGAGGGGGCATCGCAAATTGTTGGCTTTTCTAATATTTTTTGTTATGATAAACTTAGACTAATCAAAAAAGCAATCTAAGTATTGTGCATTGTGCTGAAAGCTGTCAAAGTCCGAATCTACCCTACTATTGTCCAGCAAGCATACCTTGCTAAGGCTTTCGGTTGTGTGCGTTGGGTCTGGAATCAGTCTTTGGCTATAATAACCGCAACCTATCAAGAGACTGGCAAAGGCGTTACCGCCATGACCATAAAAAAGTCAATACCCTTGTGGAAAACTGACAATGAATGGCTATCTGAGTGTTACTCTCAGTGTCTTCAGCAATCGGTCTTGAATCTAGGTGTAGCCTTTGGCAACTTCTTTGATGGTCGCGCCATGTATCCAACATTCAAGAAACGCCAAGGGAAGCAATCTATTCAATACCCTCAAAATGTCAAAGTATTGAGTAATTGTGAGATTAAATTTCCGGGTTCGTTGGGTACTGTCAATGCTAAAGTTCATCGGGATATTGAAGGTAAAGTCAAAACTGTGACTGTATCCAAAAATCCTGATGGGAGATACTTTGCTTCCATGCTTGTGGATGATGGCATTGAATGCCCAGAATCTAGCTCTGAGGGTAATGTGATTGGCATAGATTTAGGTCTAACCGATTTTGCAGTTACATCAGAAGGTTCTAAATATCAACATCCAAAAGCTACAAAGAAACATGAAAAAAATTTAGCTCGTAAGCAAAAAAAGCTGGCTCGCAAAAAAGATAAAACCACAAATAATCGTCGAAAAGCCAAGCTTGCCGTAGCTAAAGTTCACTCAAAAACCAAAAGAGTCCGCGAGGATTTTCTGCACAAGCTATCGCGCAAGATAGTAGACAAAAACCAAGTCGTAGTAGTAGAAAATCTGGCAGTCAGAAACATGGTGAAAAATCATTGCCTAGCCAAATCAATATCTGATGCTGGTTGGGTAATATTTTGTACTATGCTTAAATATAAAGCAGAAATGGTGGGGAAAGTTTATCTAGAAATAGGTAGATTTTTTGCATCAACTCATCTTTGCTCAAATACTTTGAAGCCACTGCCAAAAATGGATTTATCTGTACGAGAATTTGACTGTCCACACTGTGGCAATCGGCACGATAGAGACATTAATGCCGCGATAAATATCAAAAATGAAGGCTTGCGCTTATTGACGTTGGGAACCAGCGTTATTGCTCCTGAAGGCTATGTAAGACCAAAACAGTATGGACGCAAATCTACTACTGTGGTGGCTGTGGTCGTTGAAGGGAGAAGCCTCCGTCATACCGGTACGACCCTTGACGGCGGGTAGTTCACGCTAACTAGACTAAGAAATTTCAAGTATTTTCGCGCAAGTCCTAATAGCAACCTCGCCAGGCCCAAAATGAATAACTTGCATAACTATCGCCTCAGATGCACGCTGACCTTCGGCGACATTTACGGTCAAATCATTATTTGGCTGATTGTGATCTTTCTGAGTCTAGCCTCCGCCCTCGCCTTGTGGAGTAGCGCCCGTCAAATCTACGCCTTAGCCACAGTCGGATTGATCTTAGTCCTGTCTCTACCCTTCCTACTGTTTGCGTTTGTGACTACTTTGCTAAATCACATCGAAGTCACAGCCGTAGAACCCGCTACCGAATCTAAACCATCCGCTAGCGCCAATTTACCAGGTCAAAAACCTACCCCAGCAGTGGGCTAATCCAGCGTACAGATTTTTAATTTTCAATAAAGTTAAAAATCAAAAGTTAAAAACTTCCTTACCTTTGCGTGAGGATTTTTTTTGTGCATCAGAATTACATATACAGCAGAACACTCAACACTACTCAAAAAATGCTAGAACACGACGTAATCATTGTGGGCGGCGGTTTAGCAGGTTGCCGCGCCGCGGTGGAAATAGCCCGCACTGACCCCAGTTTAAAGGTAGCTGTAGTTGCCAAAACTCACCCGATTCGATCGCACTCCGTCGCAGCCCAAGGCGGTATGGCCTCCAGCCTCCAAAATGTCGATCCCGAAGACAGTTGGAAAGCCCACGCCTTCGACACAGTAAAAGGTTCAGACTATTTAGCCGACCAAGATGCCGTAGAAATCCTCACCCGCGAAGCACCAGGCGTAGTCATCGATTTAGAACACATGGGAGTTTTATTCTCTCGCCTTCCAGACGGCAGAATTGCCCAGCGCGCTTTCGGCGGACATTCCCACCGCCGCACCTGCTACGCCGCCGACAAAACCGGTCACGCCATCCTCCACGAATTAGTCAACAATCTGCGCCGTTACGGAGTTCACATCTATCAAGAATGGTACGTCACCCGCCTGATTTTGGAAGAAGGCCAAGCCAAGGGCGTAGTTATGTACCGCCTGCTAGACGGTCAAATCGAGGTTGTGCGCGCTAAGGCAGTGATGTTCGCTACAGGGGGTTACGGTCGGGTTTACAACACGACCTCGAACGATTACGCCTCGACTGGAGACGGTTTGGCGATGACTGCTATGGCAGGATTGCCGTTGGAAGATATGGAATTCGTGCAGTTTCACCCGACTGGTTTGTATCCCGTGGGAGTGTTGATTTCGGAGGCTGTGCGGGGCGAAGGGGCTTATTTGATTAATTCAGAGGGCGATCGATTCATGGCCAATTATGCCCCATCACGGATGGAATTAGCACCCAGAGATATTACATCTAGAGCCATCTCCCTAGAAATTCGTGCAGGCCGAGGAATCAACGTTGACGGTAGTGCCGGCGGCCCATTTATTTACATGGATTTGCGGCACATGGGACGCGAAAAAATCATGAGCAAAATTCCTTTTGCTTGGGAAGAAGCCCACCGTTTGTTAGGGATTGATGCCGTAAATCAGCCGATGCCAGTGCGTCCTACCGTTCACTATTCAATGGGGGGAATTCCTACGAATGTTAGCGGGCAAGTTCGCAGCAGTGCTGATGGTTTGGTAGACGGTTTCTTTGCAGCCGGAGAAGCAGCTTGCGTGTCAGTTCACGGCGCAAATCGTTTGGGCAGCAATTCGCTGTTGGAATGCGTTGTTTATGGCAAAGTTACAGGTGCAAAAATAGCACAATTCGTACAAAATCGCAAGCTTCCAGCAGTGGATGAACAGCATTATATCAAGGAAGCCAGCGATCAAATTCAGGCACTTGTAGAGCGTCCTGGCAAATACCGCATCAATCAAATTCGGCAACAGTATCAAGATACGATGACTGAGTATTGCGGCGTATTTCGTAGCGCCGAATTGATGCAAGAAGGTTTGACAAAATTGGAGGAATTGGAGCGACAATATCAGGAAGTTTACTTGGACGATAAAGGCAAGTTGTGGAATACGGAAATTGTGGAAGCTTTGGAGTTGCGAAGTTTGATTATTGTGGGGAGAATGATTTTAACTTCTGCTCTGAAGCGGCAGGAAAGTCGGGGCGCTCATTCGCGGGAAGATTTTCCGCAGCGGGATGACGGCAATTTCTTGAAGCATACGTTGGCCTATTATTCGCCGGCTGGCATCGATTTGGCTTATATGCCGGTGGCGATTACGATGTTTGAGCCGCAGGAGCGGAAGTATTAATTTATAGGTGTAGGGTGCGCACTGCGCACCTTACTAATTAAACGGCAAAAATAGGATAAGTATTGCTAAAATAAATCAGTGCTGGACGCAAAAAACCCGCTTTATATCAATTCCGGTTATATCGGAATGATTTAACCACAGATAACACAGAGAACACAGAGAGAAATGAATACAGGACGATGAAGATAGGAATTGATATTTTTTGAAAAATCGTCGCTATTTCCGAGAGATATGGACACAGAAACCGGGTTTTTTACCCCTCATGCTTCCAGGACTGTAAATAAAAAATATCGTGATTATAAGTAGAAAAAAAATATGAGTAAAATGACACAGACATCTCAATTCCAGCAAGCTCTTGAAGCTGTAGAAGTTTTATCATTAGAAGATCAAGCCATGCTTCTAGATATTCTTCAGAATCGTCTGCGACAACAGCGACGAAATGAATTACTTAAGGAAGTGGCAGAAGTTCGTCAAGAATATGCGGAGGGCAATGTTAAATTTGGTTCGGTAGCCGATTTTATGGCGGAGTTGGATGATTGATGAAAATTGGTTGGACTCCCAAATCTATTCGTACTTTCAAAAAGTTAGTTCGTAAAAATCCTCAGATTCGCCCTTTAATTGAAGCTACGCTAGAACTTTTGTCTGAAGACTGCTTTAACCCCAGCTTGCGAACTCACAAATTGACAGGAGATTTATCGGGTATCTGGTCCTGTTCCATAGATTATGATTATCGGATTTTATTTGAGTTTGTGACCGATCCAAAAGATGAGGAGGAAGCTATTTTATTGCTCAAAATGGGTTCTCATGATGAAGTCTATTAATACCGATCGCCCTTTTCCCAATTCTCTCCCCCTGTCTCACTCTCCAGCATTCTCCGTAACTTCCTCCACAGATAAACTTAACGCCTCCGCCACTTGTTCGGCACTCAAACCCATTCCCAACAATCGGGGAATTGCATCCCTTCTTGCCTGAAATTCAGCTTGTTGTGCCTGCTCTGCACTGTCGGCTCGCAACCTTTCTTGTTCGGCTCTTTCGCGCTGTTGTTCCCCTCGCAATTTCTCCAATTCTGCCCTTTCATCGCCAATCAACAGCAAATTACCTTCCTCGTCCCACCAGCGGAGCCAAAGCATGGTTTGATTTTGATAACTGCCTTGCCAAAGTCCCAATTCTACGCCTAAAGGTGCGATCGGAAAATGACCGCGTTGATTTAGTTCTAACCGTTGATAATACCCATCAATCAATCGATAAACTTCTAATCTGCCGCTGTTAATTTCATAGATGCCATAATAGGGAATTCGCATTACCCGCTCGTACACCCAAAACTTGCCAGGTTTCGTTATTAGCCCTTCATCAGTGCGCGATAAAGGAGTACGATCGCGCTCTTCATCCCCGTTCCCGCTAGCAAATTCCAACGCAATTAACGGTGCTATGTGTTCCCGCCACAGCACGTAGGAACGGCGAATTTGACCGTCTAAATTGGGCGGGACATTCGGGACATAAAACCAATCAGGAGCTTCTGCACCTTTTTCTGGCGGCTCGGTTTCTCGCCAGTAAATGCCGCAGTCTTGACCGATCGCATATTGGCCATCGGGATGCCGTTCCTGCAAAATTGGTCCGATCGAATCAGTTAAAATTAAACTTTGTGGATGCTCCTGAAAATTTTTCACAAAAGTACCATCCGACTCTGGTAATTGAGTGTGGTCTGGAAAAGCAGGAGGTAGAACAATGCGGTCAACGCTTTGGGTCATAATTCCCTCCGAGGTTGTGTCTAATTGGTAATCAGATGGGAGATTTTAGATGGAGAGAGTGTTCTAGTTTTAGTGCGTTGGGACTAGAAGAATTATTTAACCGCGAAGACGCGAAGGACACGAAGGAAGAAGTAAGAAGAAGGAAGTAAGTGCATGAATTTTAAACTCTTGAACTCAAAACTCACGCACTCAAAACTCAAAACTATCCTTAAGGCTTAGGTAGTGAACCTTCAGGACTCGGTGAAGCGGTCGATTCAGGAGTTGATGAAGTCCCAGGTTTGGGACTTGCAGCAGCGGGTGCTGAAGGCTTGGGAGTATCGCTAGCTAACTGATTGATTTGGTCTTTATAGTTAGGAGGAGCTAACTCTGTAGCCTTAGCAAATAGGGTTTTTGCTTCATCTTTTTTGCCCTGTTCTTTAAATACGATCGCCTTTCCTAGAGTCGGGCGAAAATCCTTGGGATTAGCTTTGGCAGATTCGTCATAAATCGCGATCGCCTCGTCAAATCGCTTCCCGACAGCATAAACTTGTCCCAAAATCAACTGCACCGAAGTTGTATCGATACTTCCCGGTTTTGCCTGATTTGCAGCGGGAGCAGCTTTGAGCGTATCTTGCAGCAATCCGATCGCAGCTTCTGGCCGCTGCTGCACTAACAACAAATTCACCAACCCCTGCAAAGCTTTAATTTCCCCCGGCTTAGCCGCCAAAATAGCCCGGTATGCCTGAGCCGCACCTTCGCGATCGCCCGTGCGTTCCTTAGCCTGAGCTAGTAAAATCCCGTATTCAGTAGTTTCAGGATTCAACTTAGCCAACTTTTCCAAAGGAGGCACCACATCTTTAATGTCCCCCACCCCTTGTCCGATCAATTCCAGCCGCACCTGTAATAGGCCTCGCAAAGCAGTTACATTGTCGGCCTCGCGCTGCAAAACCAATTCGTAACCCCTCGCCTGAGCTTGCAGCAACTCTGATTGCTTTTCCCCACTTGCAGCCGTCTGAGTAGGCGTTGGAGTTGACCTAGTTTGGGCTTGGCTTCCCTTGAGAATGCTGTCCAAAAGTGGGACCAGAGAAAATCCCAAAAAAGCGATGAGGGACAGCACCACCACCACAGTAATCAACCCACGGCCCTTGTTTGTTTTATCCATAATTCAACTTGTTCAGCTTAAAATTTACTATTTTCGGAGATTGAAGGCATCACCTGGTGCCTAAGCCAAGTCCATCAGGTTTTTAATTTTAGGGCCCAACTGTGACAAAGCAATCTTTTGCTTGCAGCTAATATGGTAACAGACCCACAACTTCATGCTAGCTAAACAATTTTGGACACTGAGACCCGCAGCCCCAAGGATTGCGCCGTCGGTCCAATTTAGTCTGGTCTAGCTAAAAATTACCAAAAATATGGCGGATCAGCCCGTTCGGTAATTGGATTAAGTAAAATAGGCAAGCTGAATATCCTAAATGCTATTAGCCAGCAACTCCAACCACAGGGCGATCGAACTGACGATCGGTCAGCAACTCCCAAAGTCTTTGCCAACAAGGATTTTAGCAGCCAACAGACCCCTCGACACTCTACTACCCCTTGCAAGTTGGAGTTGACGGGTCACAACCTGACATGAAAGCCCCGTGCTCGCCTGTAAGGTGCTAGTAGTTTTGAAAGCAGTTTCTTCAGTTTATTCCTTAATTTCCCTCAAGGGATGTGTCTCCGCTGCAAGGAGTTTTTATGAACCCCTCTCCAAACCGCTCTTCTAAATCGCCCAAATCTACTTCAACTCGCAAGGCTCAGCCTCGCGAACTGGCCGTCAATCCGCCCAAAGATACAGTTTCCGTTCCTGAGACACCAGAGGAAAGTCCGCAGCCAGAGCTGTTGGCAGCACCGGTTGACCAAAATCAACTGCCAACGGCAACTGATGCCCCAGCATCCAAGGACACTCTGCAACGACCACGCTACACTTCTCCCCCCAAGGAGGAAGCAAAGCCAAAAGATCCACCTAGGGATGCTCCCGCACTCTCAGAGCCAGCACCCCCTTCTCCATCTACCAGCGATACTCCAGCAGTCTCTGTATCGCCCACCGTCACACCAGACTCTGCTGAGCAGGACAGTTCAGCCACCGATGACATACCCGCAGTGATGCGCCAACATCCGATTCCTCCCCCCAGCGAACCCAGACAGTACCGAGCTGTTGGTTTGGTCCGGGGCCGCTACACCCAATCTGAAGAACATTTCACGCGGGGTATGCTCATCGCTGCTGACGGAACTGCCATAGACGCGGTTTTGCTGGGTAGAGTCATGAGTTTAGTCAAAAATCACTTGGATTTGGAACAAGAACACCTGTGGGTGGTCTATCCCCGCACCAGGCAAGAAGATGGTAACTTACACGCCCAGATTATGGGAGTCTGGGAACCTGAAACACTCAAAAAACCTTCGGAAACTTCGTCAGATGAGGAAAGTCCTGTTTCCGGCGAAATTGAGAGCAGTTTAATATCCTCCATCCCCTCTCTCCCAGAGTCTGAACCTAATGTTGAAGATGGCTATTTTTCGATTAGAGGTGAGGTTATCTATCAATCTCACGATCGAGAAAAGTATGTCATCGTCAAAATTAAGCAAGCTCCCCGCAAGAATGAGGACAAGATGAAGTTTTTTAAGTTGAAACTTCAGGGGGATTTAGCCACAAAGGCGATCGGGTTTTTTTGGGATTTCCATGTCAAGTTACAGGCTGACAATCTCATAATTCAGCAGGCTAATAATATTGGGGCACTACCGATCAAAAAGCGGAAATTCCCCCCTGGCGAAAAACCCGCCGGCTTCCGAGGAGGCGGAAATAAACGTCCATATACTCCTAGACCCACTGGTGATGGCACTCCTGTAGGGCGTCCAAACATCAAGCCCTCAGCCTCCGCGCCCCCTCCTCGTAAGGAACCCCTTCCTAAACCAATGAAGAAACCTAAGCCTGTTGAGGAATAACAAATAGGGTAAGTAAAAATGTAAAATTAAAGGTCAAAAAAACTTTTAATCTTACATTTTTACTTGAGGCACTTATCAAATTTATCTAGATGATGGAGTAGGCTTTGCGCCACTAACTGACCAATTTCAACAGGAACAGCGTTTCCTATTAAGCGTCCCAGTTTGCTGAAACAGACTCGCTCGCCAGGAGCCAGGAAGCTATAGTTTTCTGGAAAAGTCTGAAGGATGGCTGCCTCTCTGAGAGAAATTGCACGATCCTGTTCCGGATGTCCGAACCGACCATTACCGTAGCCAAAGCATTGGGTGGTGATCGTTGGAGCCGGGGCGTCCCACTTCATACGACCATAAACGCTAGGATAAGTTTGTCCAGATTTCTTACGATGACATTCTGCCAGCAGTGAAGTATCCCAGTCATGCCATGTGCCTCCGGGTTTTGAGGCTCTGATTCTGCGGAGGTTCAGGTCACTGAGCGAGGACGCTGCATGAAGTGCGTCATTTGGATCGGAGCATCCGGCTGCTAGGGCGGGTAGATGGGAAATGGCCTCACGCACAGTTGTGCAGGATTGTCTGGAAAAAATTGGAGGTACTAATTCTACAGATCCGAATCGAGACGCTAGTAGCACCAGCCGTTTACGAGTTTGTGGAACTCCATATTGAGCGCAATCTACAATGCTCCAATCTATCGAATAGCCTTCGAGTTCCTTCAAAAAATCCTTGAAAACTTCATGCTCTAAAAGCTGTGGTACATTCTCCATCGTCACGAATTCGGGTTGAGTCTCTCGTACCAGCCGGCCGAAGTCGGATACCAGAACCCACTTACTGTCCAGGCGTTCCTGGCGTCCCTTACGGCTGTAAGTCGAGAATGGTTGGCAGGGAGCACAGCCAGCCAGCAAGCGTAATTTCGCATCACCAAAAATATTTGTAAGTTGGGAAGCTGACAGAAAACTGACATCCTGCTCGATGAAAATAGCATTATTGTTGCTCTCGTAAGGGAATCGGCATTGTGGATCGATGTCGATGCCCGCAACAACCTTAATACCTCCTCGGATCAGTCCATGGGTAAGACCGCCCAAACCGCAAAACAGATCGATGCAGCTAATGGCTGTACTTCTGCGATCGATGTGAGGCTTTTTGCCTATGTGAGTGCCGACAATAGTCTCATCTTGATTCATGCCTGTGCTCATTGAGGTCGCCTCTCCGGCATTAGGAACTCATGTGCATCTATGGATGACTTAAAGCAATTTACAACCTCCCTCAGATAAAGAGCTGTTCGTTCAGTGAGGTCACGGAGATCGCTAACAGTAATATTATTGCCACTCTCTGCAAATGATAGATTACCGTGTGCTAGTTTGTTCCGAAAACTTTTGATCAGGGAAAGTGCGCCTTGCTGATCCCGCAATGGTTGTTTAACAGCACGATTAGCCTGACGACTTATATTTAAGGATAATCCTAGACGTTTACTAAGTTTGTAAATTTCTTCATCATCCCAATTTCCACCTCCACCTTTTTCAAGTTCAAAGGTTGATATAGGGAGTGCTTGCACTAGGTGATCGCAGAGGTTCAATGCAGATTCCAAGCGATTCTCGTAATTGATATCGGTATGAGTGCGTGCGGTGCATCGCACCCACTCGCGGCGCAACTCAATGGACAACTCATTGGGCAGCGAGCTGTTATTAACCACTGCCTGAGATACGGCATCTACGCAGCGAGTAATTGTTGACTCGACTAGATTATATAGCTGTAAATAAACACTGGAATATAAAATTTTCTGCTGTTGCGGAGTGATCGTAGCTTCCCCGATTTGTGGAGTTCCTCCCTGCACTTGTTCCTGTATGGACTCAAGCAGGTCAAGGTAAGTTTCAATTTCCTGTAAACGCTCTTCAAAAGCTTGGCTCAAATCCTCCATCCTCAATCTCCAAGTAAACGATCGCGAACGAAATGTATACGAGCCTTGAGTCTGCCTATGGCGTTCGCACCGTCTGCTCCGGTCACTTTTGTAAACTCTTTGCTATTCAACCATTCTTCAACTTCGATCGATTGGTTGGCTATTTCAGGCCGTTGCTGAAGTGCCAGATAGCTTCCAATGGCTATAGCTTCAAAACGCGATCGGGGTGTCGCCTTACCTTGAGGTGCTTTGCGAAAGCCTAACGGGAAGTTGCGCGACACAAAGTCTATCATTTCCATAAAGCGCCGTCGGTAGGACTCAATGTCCGCTGGGTTATCTTTAAAGCGATCGTTCATCTTCTTCGTGTAGGTGAAAAGAAATGCCGACACTCTGTCTTTGTATCCCTCAAACCCATCGCCGTATGCAAAAAATCGTGTAACGAGCTCTTCTCTCTCGCGCTCCAATAACAGCTTGTCCGATAGCGGTGCAAGTTCTTCAAAGCTCGGCTCTTGGGCGAGTGAAATCACAAGGTCGAGGAAAGCACCTCCTAACGCACCTCGACGCACCTCAGCCTTGTTGGCGACCTTGCTTCCTGTGTTAATTCGATCGAAAAGATCGAATCGTGCTTGCTCATCGGCGTGTTCATTAAGTACGATCCCCCTAATGGAACGGTTCTTGATTTTTCGTTGCCGAGATTCGGGTAGATCTTTGAATCGAAATCCGGTCAGTAGCGATAGTTCTTCCAAGTCACCTAGGGGAAAGTCCCCAAGAACGAACTCCTGAATCGTTCTAAGGCGCTGTGAACCATCCACAATTTCAAGCTTACCTGTTGACGGGCTTTCCCAAAAGAAGAGGAAGGGGATTGGAAGCCCCATCAATACCGACTCAATGAACCGGGATTTGCGCTCTGGTTCCCATGTGAACTCGCGCTGGTAGGCGGGAATCTCGAAATCTCCATTCTGCATCTTTTGGGCCAGAAGCTCAATGGAATATTCCGTCAGATAGAACTCAATTCTCTTTGTGTGTTCAAAAATCTGTTGCTCAGCAGTAGCAACCTCCTCATCAGTGAACTTAGACTGGTTCTCGTCGCTCATCTTTGAATATCCTCTCGTGGTTCATTGAAGTTAGAATCCCCGTGACTAAAGTTCGGCGAGTGTCATTCTAGCCTGACTTGCGCCCCCCACACATCCTGTGGCAGAAATACTCTGTCTGCTGGTAGAGGAGCAACTGGCGCCGTGAGAGTAAACTGACCAGTTTCAATTTGCTGCTTCAATTCCAAAGCTACTTGTCGGGACAGAAACATACTTGCTAGGGGGGCTGCCCGCACTGGTTTGCCCTCTATCAGAATACGACCTGTTTTTAATTGGGCATAGCTAACTAAACCAAAAGTGGGACGCACGCGCCGGGGGATTGAGAAATCTACCACCGGCGCTACTATTTTTTTGTCTGATACTGCACAGTGGGCAACGACGGTTTCGTTTAGGACAGGAAATGGGATGCCGATTCCCAGCATGATTGATGGGCCGTAGTTTTTGAAGTAGCACCCGCGTACCCATTTGGAGTTCATTTGTTTTGCATCGCCGATGAGTGCTAGGGTTGCCGCCGGTCCGATGGGGGTGCGGTTGGGCTGGCGTTTTTGCAGCGGGAAGTGCTGGGTGCCTTCCCAGGTGATATAGCCCTGAGCGCCTCCTAGGAAGATGCGCGTGCCAATGCCGATGGTTTCGAGGTCGGGGTCGTTCAGCAGGGGAGACATGGCTCCTAGGCTGGAATAGACGGCGTTGCCTAGGTTTGCTTGTAGGGGCCCTAGGTAGGTGAATAGTGGTCGATCGCCCCCATTGACACCCACAATAAAGTTTTGATATACGTTCCGGGGATTGAATAAATAAAACTGGTTGATGGTATCGCGGGTAATTGTGGTTTCAAAGGAACTGCGGGGGTAGCAGTCTGTTACTTGTCCCAGGGCGCGCAATTGTACGGGTTTCCCGGCAATCAGGTCTTCGATGACGTGTCCGCCGCCTCTTTCGCGGGATTCTTCGCCGTCTTCGGCTACTTGGGTGGCTCCTAGGTACAGGTCTACTGCACCAAAGCCGGAGTAGGCTAGAACGCCGTCTAGCCAGCACTGGCGGATTTTTATGGGGGGATCTGTGTGGCCGAGGTTGATAATTGCCCCTGATGATTCCATTGGCTCGAAGGTGCCTGTGGTGATGACATCGACTTCTTTCGCCGCTTGGGTAATGCTGGTTTCTTGGACTCGGTTTTTGAGTTCTTCGATTGTCCAGACTGTGGCTTTGCCTTGAGTGATTTTATCGTTGATTTCGTCGATCGTTCCCATAATATTATTTGAGATTTGAGATTTTAGATGGATAGATTGATGGATTGGCGATCGGGCTGGTTGTTTAAAATAAAAGCAATATTATAATGAATATCAGAATATTATCATAAATCAAATAAAGGGCGATCGCCATGACTCAAGCGATATTAAAACCACTCACTTTCGATGAATTTATTGACTGGTATCCAGAAAATTCGGAAAACCGTTACGAACTGCACAATGGAGCAATTGTTGAGATGCCTAAAGCCACTGGAGAGCATTCAGAAGTATCTGGCTTCCTGATCGCTGAGCTCAACTTTGAGATCAAACGACAGGGACTTCCCTACTTCGTTCCCAAAGAATGCGTGGTTAAAGCTGATAATGAGCTATCTGGTTACGAACCGGATGCGATCGTTTTGGACAGGCAAGGGACGGACAGCGAACCGAGATGGAAAAAGCAATCTATTATTACAATGGGTAGTTCTGTGCGGCTAATTGTCGAAGTTGTCAGTACCAATTGGCGCGATGATTACGGCTATAAATTGGTTGATTATGAGGCTTTGGGCATTGCTGAATACTGGATTGCTGATTATTTGGGACTAGGTGGCACACGCTATATTGGCAATCCGAAACAACCTACTTTTTTGGTTCACCATTTGGTTGATGGCGAATATCAGTCCAGTCTGTTTCGGGGAGACGATCGGATTTTATCGCCGACATTTCCCCAAATTAATTTGACTGTTAAACAGATTTTTAGTGCTGGACGAGATGAGGTTTAAAATGCTATTTTTTTTTGCCTCGGCGAGTGAAGTCGCGGCTGCACAAATACAATCTGCCTGCGCGGAATAATACCCAATCCGGCTTAAATACTCCTTTTATTTATTAGTCTGCCTCGGCAGAATTCGTTTGACTCTCGACAGCGGTTTAAACCCCTGAATCATCTGTATTGTTTGGGATGTCTGTTTTTTGTTCTGGCAGACTTTCTGGTTGACTATGTATTATTCCTATTGCTTGGTATTCCTCCTCAATAGCAGAATCAATTGCTGCTAGCTTTTTGGGACTTGTATGCCACTGGTTGAGAATATCTTTAATTAAGACTTCTCTAATCCAAACTTGAGCGACAACGGTGAGGGGAAGGGCAAGCAATAGTCCTAAAAATCCAAAGAAGGTAGCGAAGAATACTTGAGCTATTAAGGTGACAGCGGGCAGCAGCGATACTTGCTGTGCCATAACGTAAGGGGTGAGGAGGTTACTTTCAAATTGTTGAATTAGAAAGTACAGGAGTAGGACTAAACCTGATTTTAAGGGAGAGTCTAAAAGTGCGATCGTCATTGGAGGAATCACGCTCAAACCAGGCCCGATATTTGGTATTAAGTTCAGTAAACCGGCTACTACAGCGTGAGCTAGGGCTAAGGGAACTTGCAATACTGATAAACCAATTAGGCTCAGAAGAGTGATGACGCTCATGCTAATTAAAGCACCGATCGCCCATCGACCGAGAGCTATTTCGCATTCATCTAAGATGCCATCGACTCTGCGCCGATAAAAAGAAGGAAATAGTTGGATAAATGCTTGGCGATAAGACTGAGGTTCTGCTAATGTCATCAATGTCAAAACTAGGACTAGCAAAAAGCTGAGAATAACTCCTAATGTGTTCCCGACAAAAGCTCCTGCACCGCCCACGAGTTGCTTGAATAAAGGTTGCAGTTGTTGCATGATGTCGTTAACATCAAGATTTGGCAGCCGCTGACCAAATTGTCCAGAAAAGCGAGTTTCAATCTGATCGATCCACTCATTTAATTTGGCTATTCCTTGAGGGACTCTTTGGGTCAGTTGTTGAAACTGTTGAGTAAAGGGTGGTACAATAATTAGGAATAAGCCTACGAATATCAGGACTAGGAAGCTAATTGAAAGTAAGACTGCGATCGATCTTTTGAGCCGGAATTTCTGTAAGTACCGTGCTAGCCTATTTAAGGCTGTGGCTAAGACTACTGCGGCAAATAGCAGCAGTAAGGCTTGTCTGATTTGCCAAAGTATGTAACAAGATGCGATCAGGGCTAATAAGCCCATCCATTGTCCTAGCTTCATTTGGTTTGAGATTGGGGAATCAAGATTTAGTGTGGGACTTGAGAGGTTTGGGAAATCTACTCTCTCCAAGATATCTTAGATGCGGGCGATCGCACTTTAATCATATCTTTAAAAAATACCCCTACTCTCACACCAGAGGAAGCAGACTCCTCATTGACCTTTGGCGAACACCTGTTTTGGTGTCAGGTTTAATTCTGGGAAAATTGGGGACTCAATGCGATCGCAATTTCTGAACAGTTTGGCTTGGTACTCCCCCTCAACGAGTTGGTAAACTGAAAAAGTAGCTTGTTTTGGATTACCAATAAACCGTCTCCCACCCAATCCTAGATAGTCTATAATCCAATATTCCTGAATACCCATGGATTCCTCGCGCATCGGTTTAATGACGCATTCTTTGGGGATAAAGTACGGCAGCCTTAAGCGTTCTATTTCTTGAAATAACCAGCCTCTGGCAAAACCTGTCACTTTAGAATGTTTGCCGGTTGCTTTTGGCATTTCAATAATTTCGCCATTGTGTAGTTCGTAGCGATGTTCTGAATTCTCAGGATACCAGTCAATGAATTCATCAAATGTTACTAATTCTGTTAGGATGGTTTGGATCATGATGAGTGCCTTTATTTTGGTTGCGATCGCGCTAACTTATATTAGAGAACTTTTGTCATAGCTATTTTAAACTGCTTAGCTCCATTTGATTGTCTGTCTCATGTCTATTAAGTAGTCGGACATAAATAAAAAGTGCTGTGTAAATAAAGATTAAGGGAAAGACTTTTGGAGCGATCGCGTCAAAGTGCGCCGGACGGATTTACATCAGTCGCGGGGTGTTGGCTCACGACAATCAACAAGATTTATTACCTCGCGATGCCTGACCAGAATCAGATCTCGCTTTCGCCCACAACTCTATTTCGACAGTTTAAGAGTCTTGTTGACTACCAGCTATGCTCGCCGAATGCGATCTATATAGAACCCAATCGACTGCTTTTCGCGATCGACTGCTTTTCGCGATCGACTGCTGTGAACGATCGCTAAAAGATGTCAAATGGGTTCTATAAGGCTAAAAGCAAACGCTAAGAAATAGATGCTCGAAAATTGTGCCGCAAATTTAGTTATAATGCTTAAACTCTATCAGTATCAAGCGATGTCATCACCACCCCACCAGAGTTTTTCTCAATTGTGAAGAAGAGCAGACACTTTGGGAATTAAGAAAAGTCAAAAATATTGCTGCTAGAACCAAAGATAGAGCCGAAACTGTCCGATTGTCAGCGCAACGCTGGCGAGTTGAAAAAATTAGCCACTATTTGAAATGTTCCCCAAACACAGTACGGTCAACCTTACATAGATGGAAAGAAAAAGGATTAGAAGGGCTGTGGGATGCCCCGCGTCCAGGTAGGAACCCAAAATGGCTGACATCAGACATTGCAGCCATAGAAGAGAAATTAGAGATTGCCAGCAGATATTTTCAGATAATTCTGCTCAAACAACCAATTGTTCAGGCAAAAGTTTAAGTTGACCCCCACATCGATGGGTTTGAGGGGAAATACTTTGGGTTTGGCGATATTGTTTGAGCAATTTTTGCACAAAGACAAATAGCCACGCAAAAACGCTTGGCTATTTGTCTTTGTGAGAGCGGCTCACTATGATAAACATTAATTATTTTTTGCCGAAAGTCAACCGAGTAAGATTTGATTTTTTGTAATGTATGATACTTTCTACAATCAGGGAATAGCTTTTCGCGATCGACTGCTGTGACACGATCGACTGCTGTGACACGATCGACTGCTGTGGGCGATCGACTGCTGTGACACGATCGACTGCTGTGGGCGATCGACTGCTGTGACACGATCGACTGCTGTGGGCGATCGACTGCTTTCACTCGATCGGCTGCTTTCACTCGATCGGCTGCTTTCACTCGATCGGCTGCTTTCACTCGATCGGCTGCTTTCACTCGATCGGCTGCTTTCACTCGATCGGCTGCTTTCACTCGATCGGCTGCTGCAAGCCCGACATTTAATTAAAGCTGCATGACTTTTTTGGCTTCTATATTGTTCACTTAGTTCTTGTCAGCTACATCATACCTCATCTATTTGAT